>NZ_CP165719.1:52500-4852500 GCF_041508025.1 Candidatus Uabimicrobium helgolandensis | reverse complement strand
TTATCTAGAGTGTGGATAGCATTTTCACCAATCAGCACTTCACCAACGCGAATATTAGGCGCTATCCTAAAATCTAAAGAATCAATAGTATCAGCTTGTAATTGTATTTTAGAGGTGGAAGTTTGCATTTTTCCATCAGTTGTTCTAAAATAAATAGATGGCTGTTCCAATGTATTTGTTAGAAAAAAAACAGGCTCAGTATGCGCTTCACCGTTTACAAAATTTACAGCTATACTATCAGGTATTTGGTGTAAATCACCATTTTTTGATGCTGTAGCATTCGTAGTACAAAGAAAAGTGATGGAACCATTAAATGACTGGTCGCGAACATCTTCGCGAAGAACTTCAAGCTTTAAAGCAAATTGTTTTCCTGCGGTCTCAACATTTTTATTTTGCGTGGTGATAACAATCGAACGTTCTTTTTCCTCTACAAGCCATTGTATTGCGTTAGAAGATCTCAGAGGAATATTTTCTTTATCTATGCCTGCAACAGTGACTTCTATTGTTGTCATTCCCGAGGGCGCTTCTTTTCCCGTTTTTACATTAAAAGTTGCAAGAAAAGGAACAAAAGGCAACAATTCTTCTGTATGGTTGTTTACAGGAGTCACCACATAGTGAGAAGATACATCATGTTCATTTTGAAAATTAAAAAGTATAGTTGATATACTTGCTGATTTGTTACCTTTATTTTCTATTTCTAAAGAAATTTGGTAACTCAAATCTCTATCTACTTTTTCTGGGGCAGTAATACGATTAATACACAACTCTGCTGGCTTTGGTGTTATTATTATTTTTTCACTTGTACTTATTACATCGCCGTAAACTATTTTTAACTGCTCTTCTTTAGGAAGCTTTTCACTTACATCTGCCCGATAACAAGCTTGTAAGGTTGTTAAATCAGCAATTCCTTTTTTGAAACTTTCGGCAGGAATAATTCCTGCTTCGTCACCAAAAGCAATCAAACCTTTTCCACTAGCAGATAGAATTTCACAGTTTTCTGCGAAATTTGGATTTAAGTTGCCGAAGGCATCCATTGCCATAACAAAGTTTTTACCTGCAAAGAGCTCCATATTTCTTTGTGTAGGTTCAAGAACAAACCAAAAACTCGCCAGTTCACTTGCTTTTACATCAAAAGAAAGCTCTCCTTTTGCTCCTCCAGGAGCACTATCTTCTATTTTCAACACTGGTTTTTCTTGTGCGTTTGTAAAAGAAACTTGTCCAACAACTTCAGCAACTCCGTTATTAAACTCTACATCCACAAATGAAGGAATAAATGGTTCAGAAGCATTTGCTGAAGGCGACGCATTTGATTCAAAATGTAATCTTTTTTTCCCATGGTAACTCGTATCTAAAACATTACTAAGATAGCAAGCAAATGTCAGTGAAATGTTATCTCCTGCAACAATTTTATTCTCGTCTGTAGAACTTACACTAAAGACGCGTCCAGAAGGTTCAATATACAACTGTTGCGAATGCCTTTTTTTTGCGCGAAATACAGATGTAGAATCCTGTGTTTCCAAATAAATTTCGATATTGTATTCGCCAAAAGGTGTATCTTGGTGAGGGTTAACTTGAAATTGTAATGTATTGCGCGCGGCAGCTTTTAATTCTCTTGTCCCTGCTGGAGCAGAAATGTCAAAAAAGTGATTTACTTGTTGACCATTCTGCTGAAAATCGATACTTAGTTTGGATATTTTTACATCCATAGACGATGAATTAAAAGCTTGTATTTCCATTGAAAAATTTTGGCCTTGCTCTATTGATTGTGGAGCATCCACTTTTTCAATAAATATTTCAAGAATATTATTTTCTATTACTATTTCAGAAGAAGTTGTTCCTTGGCCGTGGCACGAAACAACAAAACTTTCTTGACATGGGAGTAGTTTTTCTTGGGTTGTTGTGTAACTCAATTTTAGACTTGTTAAATCAATAATTCCGTTTTTGAAGTGATTTCCTGCAATAACAGATGAAGATTTACCATCAATGTAAAGTTCACCATTGTGACCAGACGGAGATATCGACACATCTTTATCAAAACCAGGAATAATATTACCAAATTTATCTACAGCTCGAATTTGGTTAATTCCTTGAAATAAACAGCCATTCATTTGTGGCGAAGTAAGATCAATAGCAAATCCTAAGAAAGCAGACGGCTCTAACTGAATGTAATCTGTATAGCCTTCTCCCACTCCACTATCTTTTTCCGTTGCCATAATTTGTGTAGAATCAGCACAATTATATAATATAAAATCGCTATCGCTCGTCGCAACCCCTTCGATAAATTCCATTTGCAATGTTTTTGGATACTGCGCTTCAATTCCAGAGCTCGTAGGAGTATCAGATATAGAAAAAGCGATATTGTAGTTTCCTGAAAAATCGGCATCAACCTCTCCGTTTTCCAAGCATGCCCATAATTGGACAGCAAATGGACTACCTGCTTTTTCACATAGTTCATTTTCTGTTACTACAGCAAAAACTCTGTTATAACCAATACTTGTCTGTACTCGTGTTTCTATCGCTGTAGGTTTTTTATCAGCATTATCTAGGCCACTTATTTTTATATGAATATTTACTTTTCCAGCAGGAGCATTTTCTGCTACTTCAAATACACACACGATAGTTACCGGCTCTTTTTCGCTTACAGTAGAAGAACTGCCATTGACATCTTTTATCGTAAAATAGGTATTTAAATCTTGACCACCTTTTTCAAAAGCCACATCAATACCTGTAATTTCCGCTTGCATACCAACATTGAGAATTTTCATTCTTATTTCGCAGCTTTGCGCACCTTGTTCCACCGATTGAGGGATAGAGATTTCTTCAATGATTAGTTCGGCTGGTTTAGGGATAGTGATTTCTGTTCCGCAACTCCAGCAACTACAAATTTTCCCTCGTAGTTTAAGTGGAATATTGAGATTGGCACTACAAGCAGGACAAGGCATCTCTAACCTTTTAGATTTGCGAGCAGGTACTTTTAGAAAAGTATTGCAGTAATTACATTTTATGATGCGTTCAACGTCACTTGGAATAACGCTCAATGTTTTAGAACAGTTTGAACAGTTAATAGAAATTTCTCCGCTCATTTGCGTGTTCTCCCAGCCCTAGGGGGTTAATTTTATATGTTTGAAGATTCGTAATGATATTGGCTTAAATTATCATATTTTACGGTACATGTTAATGTTCTACAGAGTTACTAACTAATTACTTATACTGTGGTACTCGTTCAGGGAACATGTTTTTGACGTATTTTTTCAAAGTCAAATTTGTTGGTCCATAACCATCGTCGTATAAAAAATGCTCCAGATCTGTTCCCATTTCACCAGCTGTTTGGTAGCGTTTTTCTAAATCGCGATCTAAAGCTTTGTGAATAATTCGCTCTAGTTTTTCCGATATGTTAGGGCATTTTTCGCGAATAGGAGGAACATCTTCGCGCATAATTTTTTGCATCGTGATAATTGTTTCTTGGTTTCCAAAAAGTATTTCCCCACTCAGGAGCTCATAAAAGCATATCCCAAGAGAAAAGATATCTGAACGAGAATCTGTAACTTTGAAAGAAGCTTGCTCTGGAGACATATAAGGGACTTTTCCGTAAAGAACATCTCCCTCTTTATCCATATGGTGGACAGCTTTTGCTATACCAAAATCGGTTAATTTCACAATACCTTCAAAAGATATCATTATATTTTTCGGCGATACATCTCGGTGTACAATGTTTAATAAATCGCCCTCAGAATCTCTTTTGTTATGCGCATATTCAAGCGCGCGGCAAACACGACTTATTAAAAATGCACTTATATCTTCAGGAGTAACTTCTTGTATAGCAGTATGTCTTTCTTGGAAATCTTGAAGATTTACACCGTTAATGTATTCCATTGCAATGTAGAAAGAGTTCTGGAATTTCCCAAGCTGATAAACTTGAGTGATATTCTCATGTATTAAGTCGGCAACTAGTTTAGCTTCACTAATAAACATATCCACAAACTCTTTGTCTTCCGCTGCATCTTCCATTAAAGTTTTTATAGCCATTCTTTTTTTGAAATCTCTTGCCCCGATCTGGATGGCTTCATACACGGTTCCCATTCCTCCAGAGGCTATTTTTCTTACTATTTTTAGCTCATGGCCGTCATTTATTTCAAAAAGAGGTGTATCCATAATATTTTAATTTCTCAATAAATACTGATTTTACTGGATTTTCAAATTGAGACTTTACAAATAAAGGTAAAAATCTCAACATATTTTTTGACTGTAATTTTATGATTTTAAAATAACAATTCTTGTTTTAGAATTAAGACTGCATAGTCAATGAACAATTCTTTATTTTCATAACTAAAGTATACTAACAATCTACGTTTTGTAAAGCAATTTAAAGAAGCAAATTCATTTTTTTTCAAGCTCTCTTGCTCTTTCATAATCTTTAATTGATTTTTCAAAATCAGCACTATTTTGGTTTTTGTCGCCGAGATAACGATAAGCTTGACTTCGACCATCGAAAGCTTCCGTGAAATCGGGTTTATACTCAATAGCTTTATCAAATTCTTTAATTGCAAGAGCCCAATCTTTTAAACCCATGTAAGAGTGTCCCTTGCGAAAGTAAGCTGGTGCATATTTTTTGTCTATTTTGAGAACACGGCTATATTCTTGTAAAGCTTTTTGATAGTCTTTATACACCTGGTATATATCACCGATACTAATATAAGCTTCTTTCATCTTAGCATAATCTTCAATAGCTTTTTCAAAAGACTTAATCGCCTCTTCTAACTTGTGTTTACGAATAAAAAGCCGTCCTTCTTCCATATGTTTTCTGGCTTTTAAATATTGAGGACGTTCGTTTTTGGGAACGTTATATAGTTCTAAATCAACTGCCCCAAAAAACAACAACCAAATTAGAGCACTAAAAGTAACAATTCCCCAAACCACAGCCCCAATAGTTTTTTTGTTCTTTTTTATTTTTCGCCCAAGACGATAAACAAGGCTTGATCTACGAGCACTAATTGCCTCGCCTTTTAAATAGTTATCCAAATCTTCAGCTAAGTCTTTAGCTGAAGCATAGCGCATTTCTGGAACTTTCTCCATGCATTTTAAGCATATAATTTCGAGATCTTTATCGGCCTTACGATTTATTTTTCTCGGCGGGATAGGATCATCATTAACAATTTTATGGTAAAGTTCGATAAGAGTACTTCCATTGAATGGATAACGTCCTGTTAATATTTCATACAAAATAACTCCAAGAGAATAAATATCAGATTTTCCACTAATTTCTTCTTCTCCTGTTGTTTGTTCTGGCGACATGTAAAAAGGTGTTCCAAGCGCTGACCCACTTTCTGTAAGCACTGTTTCTGCATCCAATTTTTTTGCCAAACCAAAGTCTGTTACTTTAGGTTCTCCGTCTTTAGAGACAATAATATTTGAGGGTTTAATGTCGCGATGTATAACTTTTTTTTGATGAGCATGTTCCAAAGCCAGGGCTATTTTCACTAAATATTCGAGAAGTTTTTTTCTTGGCTTTTTCTTTTTAATAAGCGCTTGCAGAGTTTCTCCATCTACAAAATCCATAGTAAAATAATGATGGTTATCTTGTTTGCCTATTTCGTAGATAGAAACAATATTTGGGTGTTGCAAACTTCCTGCGGCTTCCGCTTCTCTTTTAAATCTTAGGATTTCAGACTCCGACGCAGCAGTACCAGATAACAATAACTTGAGTGCAACAATTCGATTAAGATACATTTGACGTGCTTTGTAAACTACCCCCATTCCTCCACGAGCTATTTCCTCAATCAGCTCGTAAGAACCAAATCGACGCGTTTGTTGGGGTTGAGGCGTGTTAACTTGCGATCGAGATGGTTGCTGCGCTTCACGGCTAGCAACGTGAGCAGTTTGAGAGACGTTTAATGTCGCAGCATCCCCTTGTTGTTTTGTATATAAATTTTGTAATTGTTGCCGTACAAGATTATTAGCTTTAGAAAAATTTACGGGAGATAACACGCGATTTCTTACAAGTATTTGCCCTAATGTCGTATTTACAGGAGATAGAGGAGATGATTTTTCTTGTAATGCGTTTTGGATTTGCTCCTGAGAAGCTAAACGCCAATTTAAGAGAATCTGGATAAACACTCGTTCTTCCCACTGCGCACAAAAAGTATTAAAATCTGTTGTTCTGCTTGTATTCACCATAAGATTACCATTTCCTCTTAGAATAATTGCGTTTCAACATGATTATTCACTGTAAACTATGTTCGTTACTTTATCATCTTCGAAATATATAGCTCTTTTGCGAAATTCAGATTCCCAATATATCCAGATATCTTTGTCATACGGGTCTGTCGTTCTTGGAGGATAACCAAGAGAGATTATTGTTTGTCGTTTCGACATACCTCTCTTTACTTCACCTAAAGAAATACTTTCAACAATCTGCACATTCATTTTTTGAATGGATGCTTTAGGATCTTCTTCTAAAAAGTATTTATCAAATGCGTCTTTAAAGTTTGTTGTTTCATCCGCTTTCCAGTAGAGAATAAAATCATTATTGCTATTATCTGTTAAAATAGCTTCCTTTGTATACACTTCCTTCAACCGAAAAGTTGTCCCAACAGGAAGTAATTCACCTGATAAATAGTTCTGCCAATACAGATATTGTTTTTCAAATAAATGTAAATTTGTTTTTGTCCACAATTCTTTACCTAAATATTTTTGCGATTCAAGATCTTTTTGACGAGAGAGACTACCACAACCGAAGATAAGAAAAGTTATTGTGATAAAAAAATAAAATTTTGCCATGTTTTATACCTTGCGCTAGAAAATTATATATTATTTGTTGTTTTCAACCATGACAATAGAAGTTGCTCTTAAAATTAGGTGGACCTTAATAAAGCACGCTAATATGCTCTATGCATACCCAAAATAACTTCATTTTGTAAAAACCGAAACAGAAATACACCCTATTATTACTAATCAAATTTTATCATTCCACAGAATACTGTCAAGAGCGTTTCCTCTCGATAGTGAGTTTTGCGATTGACAAAGTAAAAATACATAAATAAAATAGATATCATATAGAAAAAAGCGCATAGCAGTTGTTGTTTATTTTGTCGAAAGAGTTGTATATGGGTGAAAGCACTGTATCGACCTCTGAAGGAAAAAAGTACATCATTTTGTTTGGACAACCTAATAAGAAGAAGATAATTCCAACAAAGCAATCTGAAGTACTACTGAAATCCCTACAGCAAAGTTCTGAGGTAGAAAAAAAAGATTCAAATTACGAAATTTTTGAAGACACCATCGAATACCAGTTCGATCCAGAGAGAGATTTGGAGCCAGAAAACAAAACGATTTATACGAATTTTATTCGCGGCCTCAAAAAAATATTTGTTATGTTTACTCCAGGAAAAAAACGCCAAAAAAGTCAAGGCCGAAAAGGTTAGGGCACTCCAAGCCCTAAACTTTTTTAAACTAGAGTACCACATTCAAATTTTTATACAATATTTTCAAGTTTATGAAATAATGAATGTGGTGTACTCTAGGTAAAGTAATCAAGCAAAATTTTTGTTGATTGCTGTACAGTTTGTTGATGAGCTCTACCCAAAACTAGGGCATGTCCCTAATTAACTCATTTTTCTTTATTTTAGTATGTAGAATGTATGCACAGTAAATATGATTTATTGCTTGGTAAAGTAGCAATTGCTACAAAAACTTTAAGTAAACAGGATTTACGACTTTGCTTAGAAGCACAAGAGCATCAAGGTACTCACTTAGGTATTGTGATGTTAAAAAAGAAGTTCGTTAATGAACAGAATCTAGAAAAGTTAATCAAGCAACAACAAAAAAAAATAAATGTAACACAAAGCCGAGAAAAAGGCGAAGATCTCGTAATGTGTCGTTTGTTATTACGCAAAAACCTCGTTGAGGTTGAACGTTTGGAAAAATATGTGCGTAAGCAACAACAATATAGAGATCGAGGTACAAGTACTTCGCTTATTGAACTTCTTTTGAATAATCAAGAGATGTCATTGGTAAAACTATTAGAAACTTATCATTCTATTTCTTCAGAAACCTTAGCATGTCCTGGTTGCCAAAAAAACTTTCGTTTGATGCATTTAGGCCCAGGAAAAAAAGTACGATGCAAGCACTGCAAAACAGTATTTGGTGCTCCTACTATTGAACAAGAAATTTCAGCATGCAAGCGTGGACAAGAGATTTCTCAGGCTGTTATAGAAAAAGAAATTTTTGGTAACTACGAACTTTTAGAACAAATCGCTGAAGGTGGCATGGGAATTGTATACCGTGGGCAAAAAAAATCTACTGGGCAAATTGTCGCAATAAAAGTTCTTGGCGAAGGCCATCGAACTTCACGAGAAGCTCAAGAGCGTTTCGCACGTGAAGCAAGAACTCTTGAAATGCTGAAACATCCCAACATAGTATCAATACTAGAAGTCGGTATTGAAAATGAAATTCCGTACTTTTGTATGGATTTTATTGAAGGGGAAGCTCTTTCGGATATCATTAGCCGTGGACCTTTAGAAATTGATAGGGCAGTATCTATCGTCAAGGATATTTGTGGCGGTCTAGAATACGCTCATAAACTCGGAGTAGTGCATCGTGATATAAAATCTTCCAATATACTAATTAATAAAGACGGTACTCCAAAAATCACTGATTTTGGTTTGGCCAAATGTATGGACTCTATCACCGTAATTACGCGTACAGGTTCTTTGCTTGGAACTCCATCGTACATGTCTCCAGAACAAGCTAAAGGACAATTAGGTCGTATAGGGCCAAGAAGTGACATATATTCGCTGGGTGTTGTTTTTTATAAAATGTTAACAGGAAAAAACCCTTTCGAAGGAGATAGTACAGTTGAGATATACCAAAACATCTTAACCGTCGACCCTCCACCACCAAGTAGTGATCGTCCTGAAATTAGTAAAAAAATAGATCAAATTTGTATGAAGTGCCTAAAAAAAGATGCTTTTCAAAGGTTTAAAACCGCCGATTCTTTGGCAAAAGAATTGTTTAAAATGGACGAAAAACAGAGCATGTGGCAAATTTTCACAAACCTTTTCAAAGGAAAGAAACGCGATCAATGAAAATATGCGTAACAATAAACGGCCAAAAATATGAAAGAGATGTTGAACCGCGAACACTTCTAAGTGACTTTTTACGCCATGAGTTAGAACTAACAGGTACTCACGTAGGTTGCGAACATGGTGTATGCGGAGCTTGTACAATTTTATTAAACGGAGAAGCAATTAGATCTTGCATTATTTTTGCTGTCCAGGTTGATGGACAAGAGTTAACGACTGTTGAAGGGTTAGGAGAAATAGACAATCTCCATCCTATTCAAGAAGCCTTTCGCGAAAAACACGCGTTACAATGTGGCTTTTGTACTCCTGGCTTTTTAATGACACTTGTTCCTTTTTTAAAGGAAAACACTCAACCAAGTGAACAGGAAATTCGCGAAGCAATATCAGGTAATCTATGCCGTTGTACTGGATACCAAAACATAGTAGAAGCTGTAAAATTGGCAGCAAAAAAGTAATTTTTGACATAAGGAGCAATTTGTGGCTACAAGATATTTTGGACAGCGCATTCGTCGCAATGAAGATCCTCGTCTTCTAACTGGACAAGCACTGTTTACAGATGATGTAAATTTACCTAACATGTTACATGTTGCCTTCTACCGCAGTGACTATGCACATGGGAAAATCATTAGTATAAACACCGAAGAGGCTAAAAAGCGCAAAGGTGTTATTGGCGTTTACACAGCAGAAGATCTAGGCGATTATTGGCAGAGAGGACCTCTTCTTGTTCCTCCGCCACCTATAAAAGATATTGTATTCAATGAAAGAACACAAGTTCCACTTGCAAAAGATAAAATTTGTCACGCAGGTGAAGCTGTTGTTATGGTTGTCGCTGAAAGCCGCTACATTGCAGAAGATGCCGTTGAGGATTTAGAAGTCGATATTGATCCAATAGATGCGGTTGTAGATATCGAAAAAGC
Organism: Candidatus Uabimicrobium helgolandensis; assembly: GCF_041508025.1. NCBI lineage: Bacteria > Pseudomonadati > Planctomycetota > Candidatus Uabimicrobiia > Candidatus Uabimicrobiales > Candidatus Uabimicrobiaceae > Candidatus Uabimicrobium > Candidatus Uabimicrobium helgolandensis. The sequence continues at coordinate 4,842,503 of NZ_CP165719.1, read as the reverse complement.
TCTTAGTGATGAAAGTCCTTTAGTACATGATGATATCGCCAAAAATATGGCAGCGCATGTAGTCCAAGAAAAAGGAAGTTATTCTGCCATTCGCGACCAAGCAGATGTTGTGATTTCAAAAAAATTCCTCTATGATCGCGGAACCGCAGCAGCAATGGAAAATAGAGGTGTTGTTGCCAATTGGGACGAAAGAAACCAACAACTCACTATCTGGGATACAACACAAGCTCCAATTCCTATTCGCAATGGTTTAGCTAGTATGTTAGGTCTTTCCCAATCGCAGGTTCGCGTAATTGCGCCATTTATCGGTGGTGGTTTTGGCCCTAAAATTATGATGTTCTATCCTGAAGAAGTTCTTATTCCTTGGGTGTCAAAAAAACTCAAACGACCTGTCAAATGGATCGAAGATCGCGAAGAAAACTTTTTTTCTACTACCCAAGAACGCGGGCAAGTTCACGAAGCTGAAATTGCTGTAAGCAGTGATGGTAAGATATTGGGAGTTCGCGATGTATTTATACACGACGCAGGTGCGTATGCCCCATACGGTTTAACAGTTCCTATCAATAGCCAGTGTACTTTATTAGGTTGTTACCATGTACCTAACTATTACAGTGAATTTACAGCTGTTTTTACCAACAAACCAATTGTAACTCCATACAGAGGTGCTGGACGACAGCATGGTGTTTTTGTCATGGAACGCCTATTAGATCTCGCAGCCCAAAAACTAGGAATTACACCTGTTGAAATTCGCAGTAAAAACTTCATCCAACAAGAAGACTTTCCATACAACAACGAAATAATCTACCAAGATTTTTCTCCTTTAATTTATGATAGTGGAAACTACGCCCCTGCTTTAAAACGTGCTGTTGAATTAATTGAATACGATAAATTTATCAAAGAAGAACAGCCACGACTACTCAAAGAGGGAAAACGCTTAGGAATAGGAATTGTTTCCTACGTAGAAGGAACAGGTATTGGTCCATACGAAGGCGCACGTGTCACCGTAGAACCAAGCGGAAAAATAAATTTAGTAACTGGTATTGGTACACAAGGCCAAGGTCACTTTACTTCTTTTGCGCAAATTGTTTCGGAAGTATTAGATGTCCCTGTTGCAGATGTACGAGTTGTTACAGGAGATACGCTAGAGTTTGGGTGGGGCTCAGGAACTTTTGCTAGTCGCGGCGCTGTAGTTGCTGGAAGTGCCTGTCACGAAGCTGCTATTGCCGTTAAAAAGAAAATTAAAAAATTAGCGAGTGAAGTACTAGAGGCTAGCGAAGAAGATCTGGAAGTAGGTAATGGTAAAGTACAAGTAAAAGGTGTTCCAGATGCGTCAATTTCACTAGGAGAACTAGCGGCACGTGCTAACCCTCTACGTGGTGCTGTAAAACCGGGAACAGAACCAGGGCTCGAAGCCACATCTTATTTTGGACCATCGCGGGGAACAACTGCTAGTGGAGTTCATGCCATTATAGTTAGCGTTGATCCTGAGACATTTCTAGTTAACATAGAAAGATACATTGTAGTACACGACTGCGGAAGAGTAATTAATCCAATGATTCTCGATGGCCAAATACAAGGTGGAGTTGCACAAGGTATTGGCAATGCTTTTTATGAACAGTTGTGCTTTGACGAGAATGGTCAATTATTAAATGCTTCCTTTATGGACTATTTGATACCAACTTCGTTAGATGTTCCGAAAATAGAAGGTGACCATATAGAAACACCTTCACCACTTAATCCTTTGGGGGTAAAAGGTGCTGGAGAAGCAGGATCTATACCTGTAGGTGCACTCTATGCACAGGCAATCGAAAATGCTTTTCGCGATTGTGACTTAGAAATTTTAGAAATCCCTCTAAGTCCTAATAGATTATACGAGCTATGTTCTCAAGCTAAAGAATGTGGTGAAAAATAAACGAAGTTCTCAAGCTAAAGGGTGTAGTGGAAAAATTATTTCCATCGCGCCCTAAAAATCGCAAGTAAACAACATACTGAAGAGCTACTAAATTCTAAAAATTACACTCTTCAAATATTTTAATCAACAAGGAGCGACCATGAAGTTAGAAGGTGAATTTACTTTCAAAGGACCAAGGGAAGAGGTTTGGGACTTGTTACAAGATCCAGATGTCCTTATTACTGCTTTACCTGGAGCCAAAAAAATGGAGAAAACAGGTGATGATAAATACGAAGCAGAGATGGAAGTAAAAGTAGGACCTGTGTCTGGAACATTTTCAAGTAATATCGAGTTAAGTGACAAAGTAGAACCTGAAAGCTATAAAATGGTGGTAAATGGTAAAGGCAAGTCGGGATTTGTCAAAGGAAAAGCAACTATTTGCTTGGAAGAGAAAACCCAAGATGAAACTCTAATGAAATACACCGCTGATTTACAAGTGGGAGGTAAACTAGCAAGTGTAGGACAAAGACTTCTTGATACTGTTGGCAAAAGCATGGCTCGCCAAAGTTTGGAAGCAATGAATACCGCTCTTGAATATCAAATAGATCCGCGAGCCAAAACAGAATATATTCCGCCTTCTCAAGCGAAATTTGCGGCGGGAGTTGCAAAAGATGTAGCTGGAGATTCAATGAAAAATCCCAAATTTTGGACATTTATAATACTTGCAAGTGCTGGTATTGCGGCAACTATTTGGTATTTTACAAAATAAAAGAGTGTGCTTTCTAGAACTATAATTACAAAACATACTGTCATCCCTGCGGTTGGTTCTCTGAAACTACAATGCATATGCAATTTGATTTTAGGGCATGCCCCTAATAAATAATATAGGAATTTATATATGAAGCCTTCTGCATTCGAATATTACAAGCCTTCAACGATAGAAGAAGCTCTTGATTTAATGCATCAGTATGGATCTGAAGCAAAAATTCTAGCAGGTGGACAAAGTCTTGTTCCTGCAATGAATTTTAGACTTGCAGACCCCAGCATTCTCATAGATATTAATTTTTTAAACGACTTATCTTATATTAACGAACATCGCAAACACGGTTTACTTATTGGCGCTATGACTCGCCATGTTCAAGTAGAGAAAAGTTCTATTGTCGCTGAAAAATGTCCACTACTACACGAAACAATGCCATATATTGCGCATCCTCAAATTCGCAATCGTGGGACTATTGGTGGTAGCATAGTTCACGCAGATCCAGCAGCTGAGCTACCTGCAATTATGTTAGCATTAGATGCTAAGCTGCGCTTGCGCAGTAAAGATAACGAACGTTGGGTTGAAATCGCAGATTTCTTTACTGGTATGTTTGGAACAGCAATGACTGAAAATGAAATTCTAGTCGAAGTTGCCATTCCTCACAAACCAAAAAGATACGGATTTGCTTTTGATGAAGTTTCACGTCGTCACGGAGATTATGCTATGGCTGGTGTAGCGGTCAGTTTACGCGTTGACCGTAAAGGACGTTGCGAACAAGGAAAAATAGTATTTTTTAGCGTAGGAGATGCTCCAGTACTAGCAAACAATGCTTCAAAATTACTAGAAAAGGAACAATTGAGCGATGAGTTACTAGAAAACGTAGCAAATGTCGCTTCTGAACAAGATATTGAACCAGGTTCTGATATACACGCATCAGCAAAATATCGTCGCCACTTGGCAAAGGTTTTAACAAAAAAAACTTTGAAGCGAGCTTTTGACAGAGCACAAATGTAATGGATGAAAAAGTTTGGGATGAAACTCCTGTTGTTAGTGAACCGATCTACAAAATAGACGAAAGACCCTCATCATCAGTAGAAAGTATCTTATACGCATGGCAACATACTTTAGTTGATATTTCCCCTTTTGTTCTTCCTCTTGCTGTAGCTTCAGCAATGGAAATGTCACAAACTCAAGGAGCAAAATTTGTCAACTTTTGTTTATTTGCAATGGGAATTTCAACCTTAATTCAAACAACTTTTGGCAATCGACTTCCAATAATTCAAGGTCCCTCAGCAACACATACAGCTGTTTTAAAAACAGTAGGGCCTATTTGCGGTTCAGCAACAATGTGGTTCGCAATCTTTATTGGCGGTCTTTTTGAAATGTTGCTGGGAGTTGTAGGAGCCCTGCGATTTTTGCGGAAAATATTTCCTATCGCAGTATCTGGATGCGTGGTAACTTGTATTGGTTTATCTTTAGGGCAAGTTGCAATGGGATGGACAATCGGCAGCGGAGATCCTTCGCATTTAATGCTCGCTTGCTCTGTCATTGCAATGATTCTCGGTTTACAAATACTAGCAAAAAATATTTTGAACGGCTTACTTTCTAGAGCTGCAGTATTTATTTCTATTTGGGTTGTAGGGTTAGGCATTGCTAGTTTGTGGGGTATGGTAAACTGGGAAATCGTCGCACAAAAACCTTGGTTTTCTTTGCCTGAGATATACCCTTATCCTTTTTCTGGATTTTCTTGGAACGAAGCTTTTTTTGCGGCAATTGTAGGAATTATTGCTGGTTACACAGGTTCTATTCTTGAATCAATAGGAGATTACGCTGCGACTTGTGCTGCATGCGGTGAAACGTACAGAGTAAGCCATATGAATAGAGGGATTGCTGCTGAAGGATTTTCCTGTATGTTATCTGCCTTACTCGGTGCAATGCCATGCACAAGTTATAGCCAAAATATCGGCATCATCAATACTACGCGTATTGCAAGCCGTTTTGTTGTTCAAATTGCAGCAGTTATTTTAATATTATACGGTTTATGTCCTAAATTTGGTGCGTTACTTGTTGCAATGCCAAGATCAGTACTAGGTGCCGTTTTTGTCGTTGTTTGTGGTATGATTTGCGTATCGGGTATACGGCTCCTAGCTGCTGCCAAAAATACCCAGGAAAATTCTTTAATTATTGGAATCACACTTGTTTGTGCTTTATCAATTCCCTCTATTGTAAAAACCCAAAACTGGAATTTACCTCTAGCGGTAGAAATTTTAACAAGCAACACTGTAGTCGTAGCCGTTGTTGTTGGTGTGTTCCTAAACATAGTCCTAGGACGTCAACATTCATCTTCTTTGTAGATCTTCATCAATTAGAAAAAAGCACATTTTCATTTGTATTCTATACCTTATAAGTAATACAATATATAGTAACGATGATTGTTTTTTGCGACTCACTTAAAAAGAAACTATAAAACTTTTTTCTAAACCTGATTATAACGAGAGTCATCGTGAAGGTCACGCTAACGATCTAATTGATCATAGCCTCTAATAAAAACCTAAACGTTCCAAGCAAAAATATTAAAAAAGCAAAAGAATCCTTAAATGAGTGTATAGATTAAAGATATCTAATGCGAAATCATAAAAAAAACTTGACTTTTCTTTGAATAAAAGTATAAAATTTGGGAAAATTATATTGGGTTTTAATCAAAACATGTCATAATTATATTTGTTTCTATCTACATTATTTACCAAATCCATCCAATCAAATCCATTCATTAATAAAGGCAATTCATGACTGTGGAAAATATAGAAAAAGTTGATAAGATGATCAACCGCACTTTTGGCTCGTGTGTTGTTAAAGAGAAGATTGCGGTGGGAGGGTTTGGGACAGTTTATAAAGCTATAGATACTAAACTCGATGTTCCAAGAGCATTAAAAATATTTCATCCGCATTTATCAGAAGAAAAAGGTTTTCGACAACGGTTTGAAATTGAGATGCGCCTTCTTGCACAGTTAGATCACATTAATATCGTGCGCATTATAAGTGCTATCGATGAACCAGATATTACTGGTTTTATTATGGAATATGTTGAAGGGAAAACTCTAGCAGATATTCTTGAAGATGATGGCACCTTTGCAATTCAAACAGCACTAGATGTATTTATCCAAATTGGTAAATCTATTGCATACGCCCATAATCTAAAACATCAAATTATTCACCGTGACTTGTCGCCTGATAACATAATGATTCGCCCAGATGATGTAGTAAAGATTATGGACTTTGGAATTGCAAAAACAATAGGCTCTGAGCGAGTAACTCAAACAGGTATAGTTCTTGGTAAACCAACTTACATGGCTCCAGAACAGTTCGAAGGAACAGTTTCTGCATTTACTGACCAGTATGCTTTAGGAGTTATTTTATACGAGATGGTTACAGGACGTGTTCCTTTTGATGCCGAAACCCCCATTGCTTTGTACAAACTACATTTAAACGAAGATCCTATCCCTCCAGAAGAACTAAATGATCAAGTACCTACGTTTTTAAACAATGTTATTTTAAAAACTTTAGCAAAAGATGAAAAAGATCGCTTCAAAAATGTAGATGAACTTATTGATGTATTACTAAATCAAGGATCACCTACAACGAGAATAGAAAATAAGATTACGCCACTTATTATAGATGCTCACCTAGCTGCTGATAGAGAAAATTTTGGCGAAGCACTTGAAATTTATGACAAAATATTAGCGATAGAACCTCACAACAAAGAAGCTCAGACAAAAAAACAAGAAACATTACAGTTAGTTAAAACGCATCAAGAACAAGATCTTATAGAAGAATGGTTTCATCAAGCACAAGCATTCCACGAAGCTTCTATGCACGATGAGGCATACAACTATGTTAAAGACTTTTTAAAATTAGCATGTCATTATCAAAATTCAAAAACTGTAAAAAGATATATTAATTCTTTACAAAACCGTATGCCAGAAACATTTCACCGCGCACAAGTTTCAGTGAAAGAAGAGCTAGAAAATTCACAAAGAATAACTCGTATAGGGAAAAAGTTGTTTCAGCAAAATAACTTTGACGAAGCACTAGAAAAATTCGAAGAAGCGTTACTTATAAATCCTTATAGCGAACTAATTCAAAAACTTCAATCACTATGTCATAAAAAAATTAAAATGGCAAAAATTGCGGAAATGTATCGCGATGCAATTATGGCGTTAAAAAACGAAAAATATGATGAAGCAGTACATTGGTTTGAAGCGGTTTTAAAACTACATTCTGGACACAAAGATGCAAGAAAATACTTGGAAATGGCGCAGGCAGAATTGTCGCGTTTACAGAAAAATCGTTCAGAAGTAGATGACAAATACAAACAAGCTGTAGAAGCGTATGAGAAATGGAATTTTACTCAAGCAATTAAGATGTTTGAAGAGGTCTTACGCGTTGATGATCAGCACAAAGATGCAGAGAAACTACTAAAAGAAACAAAAGATCGCATTGATGAAGGCAATAAAATGGAAGAAATTGCTTTCTTCTATAACCAAGGAATGACCTTTTTCAAAAGTCAGCAGTGGGAAAAATCAGTTAAATGTTATGATCGTGTTCTCAAATATATGGAAACACACATCGGCGCTGAAAAATACAAGCAACTCGCTGAAAAAAAGCTAAAAGATCAAGTACAAATAAACCAATCTTTACAAGAAGGTCTAGAAAATTTCCGAAATTCAAAATACACCCGAGCAATCAAAAGTTTCGATTTTATTCTAACTCTAGATAAAAATCACAAAGGTGCTCGACAATATAAAACTTTGTGCGATGAATTAAGAGGTTTAGGAGCTGAAGGATAGGTTCTAGTTCTGGAATTCCCTATATGATAAAGCAAAACTTAATCATTTGCTTAAATTAGGATGTAATGTTGTCCTAAATCCCCAAAGAGTAGATACAGTAGAATTTTCAGCATTTGTCTCTAAACCGATATCCATTACACACCTTATCAAAAAATCTATTCCAAACATTATAGGAATTTTACAGGGCTCCTATTTAGCTAAAGTAATAACACTTTACAAACGCACATTGTGCTGTAAATGCAACTCGTTGAGCATTGCTCAACCTTATAATTTTCATTACTTATTAATAATAATTGTAAGAGCGTATTCTCTGTCTCACGATATGCTCTAGAAGAATGGTCCTAGAAGGAGTCTTCTATGGGCCTCTTTTTTTTTAAGGGCAGAAAAAATGACTTATTATTTAATTTATTTATCGATATCTTTTTTTCTTACCTACTCAGCTGTTTATCCAATCAAAAAAATCGCCAAGAACTATAATATCGTTTCCCGAAAAGATCATATTCGTAGTAGAGAAATTCCTTATTTTGGTGGAGTAGCAGTATATTTGGGGTTTATATTAACCTTAATTTTATTTTTCTATATTGAATTCCCTGACCAAGAAATACGTATTTCATTAGGAAATCCTAAATTTTTAGGTTTGCTACTAGGTGCTATTCTCGTTACATTTTCAGGATTAATACACGATGTATATCCTTACTCTATTCTTCTACGGATTGTAATACAAATTTTAGCTGCCTGTACTCTTATTGTAAATAATATTTCTTTCGACCACGATTTCTTGCGTTTTTTACCTATTAATTTAGGTGAAGGTACTTTTTATTTAGGAAATATATTTTTATCCATTTGTTGGGTAGTACTTGTAATCAACTGTTTAGATATCTTAGATCAAATAGATGGACTCTTTACCAATTTACTAATCGTACTGAGTGCCATTTTTTTCTTATTTTCTGTTGTAAATGATCAATATGAAAATGCTCTTGTTCTTGCAACGGCAATGGGGGGACTTCTCGGAGTTTTTGTTGATCAAATAAAACCAAGTAAGATTCTACTTGGAAAATCTGGTACTTATTTTCTTGGCTTTCTTATTGCAGCAACATCTATGGATATAAAGTATACATCCAGCAATCTAGGGTTTTTTATCCCTATTATAATTTTAATTGTTCCAATAATATATTTTGTTTTTACTCCCTTTGTGCACAAAAAAAGTACGATACTACACTTACGCAACAAAGATATAAATGATGAAAAGCAAATATTTTACGTTTTGGTGATCACATGTATTCTAAGCATTCTTTTATTTGTAGTTTCACAACAAGTCGGATAACAATATGAATGGTTCAGAAAAAATAAAATACTTAATACATTGCTTGGCTTTTTTTTGTATGCCTATTATAATTATAAGAGGAATAGAGATTTTTTTGTTGGAGAAAGACAAAGAAACTCCAATTGTTAACTTTCAACCGGTTAAAGTATCAAACACAAAAACGATATGGTTGGGAAATATTTCTTCTAAGAGTCAAGTAATTTTAACACCGCACAGTGATACTATTGAGTTAAATAATTTTAATAACGACATAACTAATCGCTTTTTTAAAAAAAAATACAAATTTTATTTTTTGTACATCGCTCATTTTGGCCAGCAACCACTAAAATTTGCGCCAGAAATGATAAAATGTATATTCAACTGCGAAAGTAACTCTCATCAAAATCAAATACTAAAGCCACAAAACAGTACACTATACACAGACTTACTGTTAAATGACAAAGAAATAGTAACTGGCGCGGTTCACAAATTTTTAATTGGCTTTGATACTACAGAATCAATGCTACAGTGTAAATCAGTAGATTTAATATGGCAAAAACAGAATATTAATATGAAAAAAACGATATGTTTGAGGAAAACCTTCAATGAATTTTTGGCAAAGCCCACTTTTGATTTCTTTTATCAAGAAAATAACTAATATATTCATATTGACATTATGTTTAAGCGCTCAAGAAGTGAACGAAGGGCGCTTGCTTTCTCTTTTCTCAGTATTAGAAGATAAAAATACAGATAAGAACTTACAAAATGAAACAATAAAGCGTATTGTGAATTTGGGAAAAAGTGTAAAACCCTATATTGAAAAAAGACTAACAACAACACAAAATCCGCTTTACTTTTATATAATACAGCAACTTTCCCAAAAAAAAACAAAAACCAAGTGGGAAAAAAACGATCATTTTTTGCAACATTACCAACAAGCTCTTGATTTTGCAAAACAAACTAAGTATGAAGAAGCTAGCAAAATTATAAAAGCTATCTTGCTTCTCGAGAAAAATCTTCCTTTTCAAAATCAAATGGAAAAGTCATTAAAAACGATAGAACGAAAACAAAAAATAAAGAATCAAGTCATAATCACAAAATCATATACAACTGCAAAATATTATTCATTTAAAGACAAATTGAATTTTATAATTGCTATAAAAAACAACGGCTTTAAACCTATCACCATTATTTGCGGAAAAAAACATTTAGATTTGAAAATCACTTCTACAAAGTTTTTTCTTTCAGGAGATAATCGCACAGATATCACAACAAAAACTCCGAAAATAGATGAAAGAATGACAATAAAAGGAGGGGAATGGTGGAAAGCGGAAGTAAATATTCCTCAAAAATTTCTGAAAAAAGAATGTTATCAAGAATTTGAAGTTGAAACACAAATTAAACTAGCAACACTGCAAAAAGCTGGTAAGAACCATTTTCCTAAAATAGAATTTCCAAAAGTAACAATAAAGGTGCTACCTAAAAAATACCACGTTGTTATGGCAAACCCCATCGCCTATTTTAAAGGTGCTGTGATAAAAAATTATTCTCAAGTATTGTTTTATTCTTCGTTTTTCATTAAAAACAAGAACCTCAAGCCAGCGATTTCTTACTTAATTAATAATTTAGAAAGCGTATCGCTTTCTTCCCTAGTAAAAAGCATTCTTGTAAGATTCACTAATCAAAATCATTCAACTATTCAGCGTTGGAAAAATTGGCTGCGAGCGCGTAACTGGAAACAGAAATAAAGAGAAAAAGATGACTACCTTTCAGATGGATAAAAAATTACAAACGGAAAAAATTTCATCTCCGTTAGGCAAGCGGTGGGTCTTTTTTTTACAAGTACATAAAAATTCCAATTCTCAGAAATCAGCAAAAGCACTTGTAAACTTAGTAGAATGTTTATTTCGCTATACAACCATTATTAATATAAGCGACTACTTGGCTCATACAAAAAGACATAATAACCAGTCCCATACCCTTGTTTATAAATGTTTAACTCAAAAAAGAAATTGGGCAAATAATTGGTTAAATTGTTTAGAAAGCACATGGCCTAAAAACGAAACATTTTTAACAAATATCTCGGCACTTGATCCCGATAAAATAATAAATGCTTTTGCTAAAATCTTACAAATAAATGTCCCAGCAAATAAAAAGAAAAAAGACATTTCGACAAAAGAATACAATCGCTACTTAAAACATTTTCAACACCTAATACCACTTATTAAGTTTTGGAATAGTTATTCTTTAACATACTATCAAGATTTTCCTTGGCAACAAAATGAGGAAACGACCGTTCCAGTGTTATCATTTGTTGGTTTAAAACCAAAACATTCTTTACAAGATATCAAATCAAAAATACATGGTACTTTAGATAAGTTTTATCTTTGCAACAACTCTAATTCTCAATTCTTATCTCTATATCCTTTTTTCTCAATGAATACGCAAAAGTCGGTTCATTTTTTTGCTTATTTTAATATCAAAAAACAACAAATAGAGTATATCAATTATGATAATTTCAAAAAAGAAAAACGAACAGACAGCTCTATAATAAAAGAATTATCTATCATATGTACCTTTTTAGAAAAACAACCTTACTCTTCTGAATACAAAGGAATGGAAGATATCTTTTTTGCCAAAGAAACATTTTATCCTCCTTTAGAGAAATTAACAGATTATCGCGATATACATAAAAAAATCAACCGACGTCTTAAGAAAAATTCCTTCAACATCGTAACTTGTTTACACGAACTCTTAAGTAAGTTTTTCATCAACGCTTTTCTTGAAAAGTTACTATCATATGACATTTTAGAAATTCTTGTACAATTAGATTTTAGTAATAAAGTACTGGCTCTTGGTAATGTTTATCCTGATTTAGAAAAACATATCGTTCAAATATTAGAAACAACACAAACAAAAATTAAGAGCGACAATCGTCTATTCATAAAACTTTATCGTAATTTTTTACAAAAAAAATCTTACGATCATTTAAAACATTTGATGCTAGTCTGGTGTACTATTAACCAGGATATCGTGATTGAATATATCGATAAGCTGACAAGCGAATATCGCGAAGAAGTATTTCTGATGATACTGGATTTTTTATTAGAAGAAGAGCTAAATGAGGAAGCGGTATTCTTTTTCGACAGCCTATATTGTGATAAAGACTTACTTCACAACAAATCAACAATTATTAAACTAATTAAGGCCTTTGTTGTCATAGAACCACAACGATGTTTTGATGTATGTCGACTATTTATTTTTAACTGGGACATCCAGTGGATTGATAGTGTAGTAAAAGACTTGCTTTACATTTCCTTAGACAAAACAATCGCGCTTGTAGAAGAAAGTGGTGCAGAGCCTGGCTCATTTGATTACGCAAAATGGCAAAGATGGACCGTCATTTATAATATTATTCATCAAAAAAATGACTTTGTGTTGTTGTATGAATTTATTAATAAAATTAGCGATTCAGTATCACGCCTTCGTTTAGAAGGTGTTTGTGCTTTATCAATGAACAAAATAGATTTATTCATGAAAATAGTTTCCGAAATTTCTTTTTCAAACAACACAGAACAAATTATTGGAAGTATCTGTTTCTTTATTCATTATCTAGATAAAAACCCAAGCGTTGAGGAAGACCTTACAGATAAATTAGTAGAAATTATTCACACCTACAGCTACGGCTTGCTAGACTTTGTAGGCACTTATAACATTAAGAAAAATAGCCAAAAATTTTTAGCAAATATCCATGCGGGAGATATAATTCGTATAAAAAAAGAATTTGAGGAAGAAGACAAAAAAATCTCCCTTTTTTCGATATATATTAGTTACCTAATAGCCAAAGGCTTTTTATCTATAGAAGATCTACAAAAAAATGCCGAACTCATTACCAAGAATTTCTTAGATAGTTCGCAAAACAACTTCCAAGAGCTTTTTGATTTAACAGAAAAAACAATAGGCGAAGATGGCCAAAGTTATGAATACAACACCGTAAATCAACTACTTGCAGAAATGGCAACTGTACTTTGGACTAAAGACAAACAAATTGCAATCTACTATATCGAGCAAATTATTCCAGATATGCTATTTGACAAAGAAGATGCGGTAAAAAAACTTGTAGAAGCTCATCCCAACATAAAATTGAAAGAGCTAGATCTTTTTTCACTTGAAAAATACGAAATAGATCGCGTCAAAGTTATATGGTTAGAAAAACACATTACTAATTTTCCTCAAAATATTGTCTCATTATATTCAAAGGTAGATGAGACACTAAAAAATCGACTCATAACAAAAGGAATCCCACTACTTGTAGAGTTTAATATTGAAGAAGCGATAAAATTCATGGACATGATAAAAAAGCAAGCTATCTTTGATTTTGGCGAGCAAATGGGGAACATTTTTCTAAAATTATATCGCCACAATGAAATTGTTGGTTGCGATTTTCTTCTAAATATAAGTGGTTGGGACCTTACTCATAACTCTACAGTTTCTATTTCTCTACTACGAGCTCTTAAAAAACTCTCGCTAAGAAAACTGCTTAGTATATATGACATTATTGTCGCACATTCAGATATATTGTATCGCGAAGAAATTTACACATTACTACTATCAACTATCGTTCATCGCAAACCGAGCTACACTTTTACATTGCTGCAAGAGGCTTCTGCTAGTTTTTCAAACAATATACTTGAAAAAATTGTATATAGCTTAATTTCGCAACTTTGTCATTCAAAAAAAGATCTAGCATATCAGTTATTTCAATACTTGTATGCCAAAATGCAAATCAAAAAATTTATCATTGATGAAGTTTCTTTATGCCAAATAGAAGATGCTGTTATCAAATGTATGCAGCAAGATAAATCTTGGAATTATACACCAGAAATTTGTATTCATCGCTGGATGGTTTCGCCAAGACTTTTTAGTAAACTATGCTTCCGCTTGTTATTTACTATGCCAGAAAGAGCAATATCTCTGGCAAATTATCTTGTCGGAAAAAAAGACATTTTCTACATATTAGGCAGCGTTCCCTATGTTATCATCAATGATAAAAATTTAGATATTCAAATTGAATTTAGCAAAGAAGAATACCCTTCTCTGTCAACGGCGAATAAAAAACATATTCTCCGCCTCATTACTTTATCTATAAATCGCCTGCCGAGTTTAGAAGATATTTTTCCTTATATTTTAAGCCCTATCTGGTCAGAAAAAGATATCGAAGAGATTTTAAGTCTATTTCCAGCAGAAATACACAAAGAATTATCGCTAACAAATTACATAACATTTATGGTTGCAAGAGAACTCAGTGGCTTTAATCGCTTGCGATTTGAAAGTAATTTAAAATATTTTGCGCAGAAATTTTACAAAAAAGAATCAGAAAAGATTGACATAGAAAAGCAGTTCTTTCCTCTTTTATTTAAAATTATGTTTTGGGCTAAGCCAAAATTAGTAGATGAAATCTGGCTAAGTTATTGGGACCAACAGGACTTTATTGCATTTGTATTAATAAGTACCATTGACCAGCCTCAAAAACAAATGCTTTGGGTTGAAAAAATCATAAGTAAAGAAGATCGTTTAGAAGGTTTTGAAATAATCGCGACATCAATTGTCGAACAAGGTTTTCCTATAATCAGTGGTTTTTGCGAGGAATGTGCCCAAACAATTGATGATTATGGCGGTTTCGAACTCGTGTATCTACGTGTGCCTAATATTTTTATTACTCTGTTAGAACTCAATATTGATATTGCAATATCCTTAATCAATAGTATTTTTGATGAAGAAATTCTCGCTTCATCAGTAGAATTTGCACTAGAATACTTGTGCACTGCAAAAAATTTCACGCAGAAAATGTGCAAAAGAATTGTGTTATGGTTAAAAAATGCATCTATTACAAAATGCATATCCGCTAACGATCTCTTATATTTCTATTGTCAACTTGTAGAACGAATGCTCGATATCAATTGTTCGTACGAAGCCAAAAAACTAACGCAAGAAATTATTCGTTTAACAAAAATATGCCAAGAACGAGAAAAACGTTACTATTTAGAAGATTTAATTATGCGTTTGCTCGACGAAGACATAGAGCTTGCTTACAAAATTGTACAAAGTTATGAAGATAACGAAGATTTATTTGTTAAAGTCGTCGCTCAGAAATCCCTAGACAATTTACAACAATCTATAAACATGGCTAAAAATCATGACAACCCAGAAGTTGTTAACTCTGCCTTAGAAGAAATAGCTAATGTTCTCGTTACGTCCAAACCATTAAAGGTTTTCGAAATGGAGAACATTGTAGACGATCTTTTATGTGGAGATGCTGTCTTTGGAGCATTGGCAGTCGCTAGCGCTAAGCAAAAAAAATCACCACATGATTATATTTTGAAAATCGAAAATTTTAATATCTTACTGAAAGTATATTGTGAAATAGCAGAAATTTATTTACAGGAAAACAATGATTCCGAATATTTAATCTATCAAAATAAAATAGAAACTGCTATAAAAGGAATTAAACCAAGTTATAACTTTTTAGGGCTTTCCCTTGAATGGGATTCTGGCTTTCCTGTAGAAATTCCAAATGAAACGTTAGAGAAATTAAGCTATCTATATCCTAAGAGCACTCTTCGTCTCTTTTTTATGTATATTGAACATGATAGGTTTATTGATTTAGAAGAAACTCTACAAGCTATTTTTCGGGCTGTAGCACTTAGATGTCCGGAAGACATTCTCAATATACTAAAGAAAATTGAACAATTCGACTTGAGTAATTATCAAGACGTTTTACAAGAACAAGCGAAAAAAAATCCGAAGCGAGTTATGAGTTGGCTAGTACAAATAGACCAAACTCACTTATATCCATTAGTGTTAGATCAAATAACTGACCAAAATCAATTTTTTGAATGCTTAGAATTGGCTCTTAAATATAGTCATAACTTTTCGAAACAAGATTACATCAATCGATTAACAATGTTAATCAAATATTTATTTCGTATAGGAGGACAATCTATTGTATTTCGTATGGTAGAAGTAATGCAAATATTTTCTCCTCCACCTTTTCCGGCCTCTATCAAAGAGATTATTCAGGGATGTATTGATATTTGTAATCGCTGGGAAAACGAACAAAGAAAAAATTTCAGCGATTAGGGAGTAAAAAGTGAAGGCGAACGAAGTAAAAGTGAAATATAAAGCTATTAGAGAAAAGTACGAAAGAGAAAAGGGCCTCATTGACCGTTTTTTATTTTCAGCTGTTCCATCTGATTTATTAGGTATTTTAAAGAGATTATTTAATGACGTAGTCGAGTGGGAACAAAAGATTTATGAAGCAAAAGCCTTAAACGCCAAGCAAAAACAAATTGTAAAAAATATCGGTTTACTAAAAAAACAACTACCTAGTTTGAAAACCATAAAATACTGGCAGCTTTTACAAGTTTTACTTCGCTTTCCTGGTAATTTTCAACTGGCAATTCAAGACGATTTATTCACAATTATGAAAAAAAGTGAAACATTTCTGTCGTTGCCAAGTAAAATCAATCCAGAAAACTATAAAGGCAAATCTCTACGTTTTTTACTCACGGATTGCCTAGCACTTTCGCGTCTTAGACAAGAACAAATACAAGTCATTGACCAGAAAGATATCCACCGCTCTATTGAAATTGAAAACAATTTTTCTATTATCCCTAATCACTTTCTTTTGATAGAAAAAATAAAAGAAGAAGGTGTTATTTCTATTTATCGTGGTCTTAATATAGAAACTGATCAACAGATTCTCATAAAATATATTCACAAAAGCAAAAAAAACACCAATTTATCAGAAAGTGAAAAATTAGATCACCAAAGATTTGCCGAAGAAGCAAAGTCTTTTGAGAAATTGCAAAAATACCGCTCGCAAAAAATAGATGCTGGTGAGCGAACCATTGACAATTTTTTCGTTAAAGCATATAGACTTGCTCGCGGAAAACGCAATAAATTCTCTACAGCAAAAGATACCTTTGTTCGCGAAGAAAAAAGTGAAAGCATTGAATTTATGGTTATGCGCTATATTGATGGCGTTAGTTTAGACGATTTACTCAAAGAGTATCGGCAAAAAAATATACAAATTTCTTTAAAAATCGTAATGTATATTCTCGATGGTTTGTTACAGGCACTGGATTACTGTGCGAAGGAAGACATTACCCATCGCGACATCTCTCCTCGCAATATCCTCATAACTAAAAAATTCGAAGTGCGTTTGACTAATCTTGGATGGGCAGCTCTTGATATGAATCAAACTCTACCTAAATGGTCTTTCATTGGTAGTAGCCCTGGACATGTTGCCCCAGAAGGTATTTTTCGCAAATCAGAAAACATTTCGCAAGTAGTCATGCGCACAAATAATCGCTTTGACTTATACTCAGTAGGTTGTCTTGCATACGAAATGCTGGTCGGACATTTACCATTTGTTTCTACTAATAATTTAGAAACGCTAAAAAAGCACATCTCAGAAACTCCGATAGAACCTTGTCGAATTCGCGAGGAAATATCTCCCAAATTAAATGAATTCGTAATGAAACTACTACATAAGTCACCAGATAAAAGATACGATAGAGCACAGGAAGCTTTACTTGATCTACGACGTTCATTTACTCTAGCCCAAAAAGCAAATGCAATTAGCCACAGTGTTATGACCAAAAGCGCGCAACAAACCCAAGAATTTAATCTTGCTAATTTACCTATCCAAAGAAAAAAGAAAAGTTTCTTAAAGCGCGTACTTGTTACTCTTGTTCTACTTTTAGCTATCTCTGCACCTTTCTTATATCACTTTCGTAAACAGGTTACAATTTTTGTTAAAGAGCAAGTACAAAAATATCAGCAAAATAACGCCTACTCACAAGTCCAAAAAGACTTACAAAACTTTCGCGATAAAATTATATATAAAGTCGAGCGTGCCAATAGTGTTGTGTATTTACTTCAAAACAAATACCCTGCGAAAAAGGGATATCCGCAACCTAACAACCGCGAACTTAATATTCTTAAAGCACAAAAAGATTACCTTGCGCTTCTCGATCATATTATGAAAGAAGGCAAAGCAGAAACCCAAAAAAACCCTAAAGCTGCTTTTGAATGGGCAGAAAAATATAAGAACTATACCAACTTCAATCGCAATGCTGTAAACATGTTAGATCGATTATTTGATAAACTAACAGCTACGCAACGCATTGCCAAAAGTTTGAAAAAAACGCGCGACGAAGAAAAAATGATGCGTAAAACATATCGCTTGCTACAAGAGCATATTGTACAAACAGAAGAGAAAGTCAACTTAATAGAGGAAAAACTTGCGGTACTCCAAGAACGGTTTCCTACAGAAAAAGGTTACTTACCAGTTGATGAATATATTTATAACAATCTGAAAAAAGCACAACAACAAGTTGATAAATATGAAAAAGTTGTTGCTCAGATAGCAAGTAAGATGAAGAATAATCAGTACGGAGAAGCAATAACAATATCTAAACCATATCAAAAAGCCAACGAAGAAGACTTAGAATATTTAACAGATACACGCGAAACGGTACAGCAGATATTTACTTCATCAGAAAATATATATAAAGAACGACAACAACGCAGAATTCTCGACCAAACATTTGTGATGCTACAAGAACGCGTTGGAAAGTTACAAGAGGCACTAGATTCAGCAAAAAGTCAGTGGAAAGAGGCTGGCAAGATATCACTTAAAGTGAAGTCTCCTAAAAGCCTTTTTAAACAAGCAGAAAATGAAATCACACAAGTCAAAAATTTAGTGACAGAAGTAAATGTTTTGCTTGACAAAGTAGAAGAAGAAAAAGCGATAGAACTGTTAAAACCTTATGTTCAAGGTAAAAAAACCGTGCTTCAGGATTTACTATCAATTAAAGAACAGTTTGTTGACCGCATACGTATAGCTAAAGCTCCAAAAACGCCTCAGGTAAATAAAAACGATATTATTAAACTACTATCAACAGCAAAAAGAAACTTGTCGCGCATTCAGCAAGCCGATGTTTCTGTCGATAAGAATTTAGAATATTTACAAGAAGAATTTTCACTGACAAAACAGCCACTAACCTCTAAGCAAAAATCTTTTTTAGAAAAGGCAAAAAACAACGAAAAAGGTTTATCTAATTTAGTAAGACAAGCAGAAGAACAACTAAAACAAGATAATTTAGCAAAAGCACTCAAAGTTTTAAAAAGCAAAGAAACAGATATTAACAAAGGTAAAAAGTACGCCTCAAATCTCGAAAAATTAGTTACCTATTTGAAAAACAAAATTGTAAGTTTACAACGTCAAAGAAAAAAGACAAGGTGGTTAGCACAAGCTAATCGCATTTTGAAACGCGTCGAAACCCAAAGTGAACGTCTAAAACGTAGTTTTTTACCTGTAGAAGGACGTGTAAAACGTTTAGTTTCTATTTATCCAGCGTCAAGAGGCTACACTCAGGTAGAAAGTTCACTACTTAATACACTACAAGAAGCAAAAGACATCGTTAATTTATATAGTAGCAAAATAAATAATGCACAAACCCTATTAAAACAAAACGAATATCTTCAGGCTATCAAACTAATAAAGCCCTTAGATCAAAGTAATGCAACTTATTTAAATCTATTAAATAAGCTCAAAAAACTTGAAGAGCGAACTGTTGAAGTCGAAGAAATCGTTAAAGTAGAGAAAAGGCAAAAGCAAGAGCAAAATCAAATGCGCGATTTAGTTTTGAAGCTAAAAGAACGCAAAAAAGAAATAGACACTCTTATTCCAAATATTTTAAGTAATATTGATAAACTAAATTCATACAATGTTAAAGACGGCTACATGAATTTAAGTAAACAAAGTAAAAAATATGTAATAGAAGCCAAAGGAGAGTCAGACGAACTTGACGAATTAATAGACGAAGCAAAACAAATGTTTATTCAAAAACGTTATGCTGATTTACAAACGCTGGTAACGCCATATCTAGATAATCCAACATTTTCCATGTTACCTTTATTAAAAACCTATATGAAAAATAGTTCGCGAGCCTTGGCTTTTAACAACGAGCTAAGAAACAACGATAGTTTAAGACGCGAAAGACAAAAAAATTATGTAGAAGTCGAGCAACGTGAAAAAAATCTGCGCGCGTGGCGTAAATCACCCGGATCATGGTACTCAAGTATAATAAACTCGTTAGGACGCTATGAAGAATTACCACTACAACCATTATTAAAAGACCGTGGTAGTTTATTAATACGCGACCGTATACAAATGACCATTAAAAAAGTACGCGAATATCCCGATTTGATGGCTGAATTGCAAGCAGTAGTACACGATTTAAAAAACAATAACAAGTCAATACCAATTCCAAATGGTTTCAAAGGAAAAATACTCAAACGCTATCTAGCCTCTGGTAACATTGATGTTGATATCAATCAAGAAACGCAAAAAATTGAAAAATTAGTATACCAACTACAACGAGAAATCAAAAGCTCGTGGATTGAAGAACAAACACTACGTGGAATGTTACGCAGTCTAAACAGCGTTTCACGAAAATTTAGTGAAGAATACATACCAGTGAAAAGCATGCTTATTAATTTACAGTATAAGAAATAGTGATAGAAGGAACAATAACAATACTAACCGCTTTTCATGGCGAGCACTGTTGGCAATTCTCCATTGCAGATGATCACTTACTTGTTTGTTATAACTTTGACAATAAAAAAATCGAAGTTGTAGCGGAGGGACCACATATAAAGAAATTTTTTAACAATTACGAATTACAAGTTCTTTGTGGGAGTAAACCTAAAGGTGGTGTAGATGGTGTGGTTGTTCGTTACCAAATACGCGATAGCTTGAAACTGTACGAAGCCAGTATATGGTCTCCTAAGAAAAAACACGGTTCTTATTTCGACATAATCGCAATTTTGTTGAAAGTCGGCGTGGAATATTGTGTTGAGTTACAAGAACATATTCAGAATATAAGCGCATACATTCCTGGGATCGATGCTAATGGTACAAACTAAAAATGCGCTTCTGTAAAGAAAGAAAACAAACGTTTCGATTCTTTTTTCACGGGCACCATAATGATGTCCGTGGCAATG
The DNA here is from genome assembly GCF_041508025.1 of Candidatus Uabimicrobium helgolandensis. NCBI lineage: Bacteria > Pseudomonadati > Planctomycetota > Candidatus Uabimicrobiia > Candidatus Uabimicrobiales > Candidatus Uabimicrobiaceae > Candidatus Uabimicrobium > Candidatus Uabimicrobium helgolandensis. The sequence continues at coordinate 4,821,627 of NZ_CP165719.1, read as the reverse complement.
CGCTGTATCGCTACTTTGATATTGCTAGAGGATCTGCGCTTGAAAGTGCTGGCGCTTTAGATATAATAATTACCAAAGAATACTACCCTAAAGAGCAAATTAATTTGGGAAAAAATATGCTGCGGTCAATTGTCTCAATGCTCGTTGAATTGATCAAAAGAACTTCCAAAGACCATGTTTTTTTAAAGGATTAAGATTAGATTAAGAATTAAGATTAAGATTTCTTGAACCTACAGATTACTCACTTATACTCTATTTCTTTCCATGCCTGTGTTCTATAAAAATTGGATATAGATATTGCTGTTATCCTTAATAATCCTAGGTAACAATCATTTTTACAAAGCAAAGGCTTAATAGAAAATTTTCAAAAACTAAAACGACAAGAAGATAAATCTCCTTTGGAAATACTATACCCTCTATCCCACGATAATTATCTCCATAAATTAAATTTTAAAATTTCCCATAAGGCTTTAAATCCATCAGAAAAAGCTTTCATATGCTTCCCTTCTTCTACAGAACGCGGGGCATAATCAATAGCAATTTGTTTAAACTTTAGGTGCTTACCATCGATTTTAAATTTTGAGAATTTAGCTGTGACTTCTGGCTCTAAACCAAAATTAGATTTTGACCTTATAGTTTTTGCTATTTCGCGAAATATACTACCGCGTGCCATTTTATAACACACTTCCATGTCAGTAGTCATCATACGTGAGCGTGGGTATGTAAAGCAGGAAGAAACAATGCTTAAAAAACGATTTCCAAACCAGTTTTGCCAATAAATCACCTTATTATTCTTACCAAAGCGATTACCATACACAATATCGTAGCCATGTTCTTCAAAATAAGGAAGAAATTGTTGCCAGTTTTCTGGATTGTACTCTAAATCCGCGTCTTGAATAACAACTAAGTCGCCTGTCGACTCCAGAAGACCTTTCTTGACTGTCTGACTTTTTCCTAAATTTTGCTCATTGTGTAAAATGATAAAATTATCTTTATCTGTATATCTTTGTAATATTTGCAGTGTATTATCTTTCGATGCGTCATTTACAAGAATGATTTCTTTTTCTATATTTAAAGAAAGAGATTCTATTTTACTGAGAATCTTTTCTAAAGTTTTTTCTTCATTGTAAATAGGAACGACAATAGATAGTTTTTTGTATTTCATTTCACTCTGCCAAAAGTTGCTTTGCTCCAAGTTCAATAAATTGCTGTGCTAATTTCTTACCTAATTCGCATGCGTTTTCTTTATTTCCAGTAATATTTTCATTAATCGTAGCATCGCCTTTTCTACTACCAACAAAACCACGTAGAATTAAGTCATTTCCCTTTACTAGCGCCCAAGCTCCGAGTGGAACGGAACAACCACCTTCGAGTGTACGCATAAAACTTCTTTCAGCAGTGACTTCGAACATCGTTTTTTCATTGCTAATACTTTGCACAATTTTTAATACATCGTCGCGCGTTTCTTTTATTTCGAGCCCCACTGCTCCTTGCCCTACTGCTGGAGTGAATATTTGAGGGGATAACGACTCGGTAACTAAATTTTCTTTTTGCAAGCGCTCTAATGCTGCATGAGCCATAATGATCCCATCCCAACCATTTTCATCGAGCTTTCGCAATCTTGTCTCTATACTACCGCGTAGATCCACAAATTTCACTTGAGGTTTTTGCTGTTGAACGAGTATTTTTCGGCGTAAACTACCTGTTGCAATACAACCATCATTCGGCATTTCTGCGAGTGATGACCACCTACTAGAAATAAAAGCATCTTTAGGATTTCCTCTTGTTGGAGAACCTGCAAATATTAATCCTTTTGGCAGTTCACTTGGTAAATCTTTCAAACTATGAACAGCAATATGAATAGTTTCATCTAAAAGCTCATTTTCGATCTCTTGAGTAAATAAACCTTTGCCACCTATTTCAGGGAGAGGCTTATCCTGTATCATATCTCCCTTAGTATCAATAACTTTGATCTCAATAATATATGAAGGGTATTTCTCCTGTAAAAGCGATTGGATCAAATTTGCCTGCCATAATGCAAGATTACTTCCACGTGTTCCTAGGATTATTTTATTCAACATTGTTTTCTCTACTTTGTAAATTAGTTCTGAGAATCCACGAAATAAAGTTAACTTTACTTCGTGGATTCTCCGTTTATCTGTCGCTATTTTTCACTAAAAAGTATAACCTTACCATTTATATATAAGCGACCATTTCCAGTATAAGTTATATTTTTTATACCTACTCTTAATACATTATTAACTATTTTGACGTCTATTTCAAAATCAACGATATTAGGTGATTTTGAGGTTATTTCTACTGTGTAATTTGCAATTTTTTGCCGATTTAACTTATATATTGTATATTCAGAAGTAAAAGGAGGCAAAAATTGAAAAGGAATTTCAGTAAATCTTCCAACTCTTTGTTTTTGAATTTGGCTATCTTTTTTGAAAATACATTTAAATAGCTTACTTGCAGGACTTACTATTTCAAGAATACACTTTAGAATATCGCCTTTACACTTTGTTATAATTGGCAAAAATTCAGGAGCAAATTGTAATACACAACTGATTATATGTAAGAAATCGGCACGTGCATCTGTGATTTCTTTATCGACAAATGTGCGAATATTAAAATTATCACTCAAGTCAAAAATCGTTGTATATTTTATTGTTTGCGAATATTTATCTCTTAATAATCTGTTAGTAAAGGTTAAATTTAGTGAGTCTTTTTGTTTCACCGCTTTACAAATAATATAAGTGGTATTTTTTTCACTAGCACAATAATAAGCAAAACTGTTTGCTAATAAAAAAATAGAACTATTTTTATCGTTGTTATTTACAACATCCATCTGGGTAAAGTTTTGGTGTTGCCCCTGTAAAAATTCTACATCACCATAATAAAGTAAAGTATTTTCATGATTTTGTTTTAAACTATTTTCTGCAAATAAACAACTGCACGCAATAATTGATATAAAAAAAACATATTTCATTGGCCCTCTCCTTATTTTTTTTCTGTATTTAGGGACATGCCCTACAAGTGATATTTCATATTGTATCACCTACTACGACAGAATAAGGAGCTATCAAAATATGTTTAGTGATTTTTTAATAGATATTTTTCTCCAGCAGTAATTGCTACAGGGAGTTTGTTTTGCTCTGGAGCCATAGGACAAGTTGCATAAGGAGTATATGCGCATGGGGGATTATATGCCTTATTGAAATCGATAATCACTTCCCCTTTTTCATTTGGAGCATCTGCATATATATAACGTCCTACTTGATAAGTTGTTTTTCCTGTTGTCACGTCCTGGAACATTATAAAAAGAGAAGATCCACTTTTAACAGGATCCAAGCTATACTCTTTACCTTCTATCTCGAATAAAAGTTGGCCTGGAACTATGTCCTCACTGGTCATACCAAGAATGTTAGTGATTTCTATTTTCTTCGGTGGCATGTAAGGAACAAATTTTGCTTTTACTTTCCAATGACTCTTTATTGAAAAACACAACACTTTATCAAGTTTACTAATATCTTCATTTTTGTAATCACGGACGCGAACAGCTAATTTGCCACTTCGTTCTATTACAAACCACGATAAAGACTCATATTGAAGATTACAGGACTTCTCTTTTTTAAAAACTATTGTTTTGGTACTAATAGGTTTGCCGTCACAAATAATGCCTGGTACTTGCGGAGTAAAAAAAACTTGATTATTACTTTTAGTAAAAATACCTACCTGCTGCGGAAATCGTTTTTGCGACACGCGAATATCGCTATTCTCTGCACTGCCAATGTGTGTATTTTCTTTATTAATCCAGTGTAGATCAACAAGGCTTAACCAATTTTTTTTGAGGGAACTAATGCGCTGCTTTTTCCATATTTCTATTTCTCCCTTGTAGCTATCTGCATTTACCAAAGAGAAACAGAAACATATAATAAATACGTAGACTTTCTTCATTTTGCAGACTTCCTTGCTTTTTTTTCCTTCATTTTTGCGATCGCCGTTTTTACAGCTTTCTTATTGATAAATTGAAGGCCTTTTTTTACTAAAGACTTTTGGGTATATTCTTTGTGTAATTGAAAATGTATTGATGTACCAAATGTGCCTTTGCTATCGATAACGATATGCCTTGTATTTGGTAATTGATAGCCTCTCTTACAGGCCGTATGACCTACAATTAAAATTTCACTATTAACACATTTTGCAAAACGATCTGCTGATTCCTGTGACAAATCTCTTCCCCAAACAACTTTTTCAATCATCGCATCATCTTTTTCTTTGTTTCCAGTACCCTTTTTAAAAAAGTCTAGAGAGTAATGGCTCAAGTATTTACCAGGAGGTGTTGAGTGGGACATAAAAATCCCATTGTGAGTGTTACAAGCAATAGGCATTGTTCGAATGTAATCGTTAAACAATTCTAAAAGTGCCGGATAATATTCACCATAAGCTTGCTTCATTGCTTGGCGAAACAAAATGTTATAACAAATACCACCTTTTAAAATTTCTTTACCTGTTAGTTCTGAGAGTTCGTGATTTCCCAGTATAATATGAACTTGGTGTGGGTATTTACTTTTTAAAAATGCGATATCTTCGTGCAAGAGATAGCTATGATCTTCGCCTACTTCACAGGTATGAGTGGCTTCTTGAATAATAAGATGGCGTTTGGGATGGTTTCCTAAATCTACGGCATTAACCACTTTCGCAAAATTTTCGCGGTTACCATGTAAATCACCCATAATAACAACATCGCCTTTAGCAGGTAGTTCAATTAAGTTTCCTGTACGGTACTTATCTTCTTGGTTAGCACGAATAGTAAGAGAGTAAGCCTCTTTTAATTTGATAAAATCACGAGTATTCATCGATCTCAATAACTCCTTAGTGATTAAATTTTGTATTCCCACTACCAGATAACGGTAAATTCAAGGGACCAAACGGCGTTTGTACATCCATTGATCCTTCTAAGCCGTAAGAAGAACCAGACCCTTTAAGCATATTAAATAATGCAAATCCTAAATTAGAAGGTAAAATAGAAATAGGTATCTTTACTATATTTTCTTCACCTTTAGCAAAAGAAGTACTTTTTTCTATCTTATTTTCAACAACAGAAGTATCTGATAGTTTTAGTGCATAATTAAGTTTGTTTAAATCTAGAGGAAACTCGTTGTTGTTTTTTAAACGTACATTCAAAGTTGCTGTTGCTTTTGAGAAACCAATATCTTGCCAATCTACACTCTCTAAATTAACATCTGGTGCTGTAGGAATAGGAAGCTCTGCTTCTTTTTGTAATGGCAAAGAAATCGGCCCAACTCCAGGAGCATCTACAGACAAATCCATTTTGGCAGTATATGGAACTACTGATCCTGGTTTGAAACCAGATAGTACATTGAGCGTTTCTAGAAATTTTATCGATACCGGTAATTGAATAACTTTATTACCACTCGCAGGTATAGAACCTTGTAATTCCTTAGCATTACCCGACAAAAAACTTTTACCGTTTGTTGCCAAAGAATAATCTAGATTAGTTAATGGAAGAGGTACACTATATGGATTTGAAATATCAATATCAAATACAAGATTTGCTTGTTGTAGATCTAAGCCGCTTAATTTTACCCCTACAATATTAGCTCCCGGTTTAGGCGCAGATTCTAAAAGCGATTGCAGTGAAGAGCAAGAAAGTAACATGGTAGATAGCATGATAATAACCCATGTTTTAATGTACATATTGTTATTCCTTCCATTAAGATTTCTTTTTTTATTGTTGACCACAAACAAATAAATGATAATTGTTATTGCGAAAAGTTTTTACATAATAGCACATCCTTTAAGATATGAACAAAATAAAATGTTGCAATTGCTATGAAATTTTGTTTTTGACACGAGACATGTTATCATAAACTCTAAATATTTATTTTATCACCACCTGTCATTGTTTAAGTTCCTGTAGAATTAAAGTATTCGGGCGATAAAAGTGACTTAGCAAAGCAACCTTAAATCGTACATTTAACAGCTCTACCAATATCTATAAATAATAATTTAAGCATATAGAGAATGTGGTATTTCGTCTTCTCAAACATATTCTTTTCATCGGTTATGAGGTATAACAATGTCCATAGATGCAAAAGTCATAAATTCTATTATCAATCAGCAGCATCGAGATCCTTTTAGTGTTTTAGGTCCTAAATTCGATAAAAATAAAGGGATTCTAACAATAAATTCGTTTTTACCACATGCAAAAAAAGCAGTAATATGTTGTTTAGAAACACAAAAAAAATATACAATGAAAAGAATTCATGACCAAGGATTTTTTCAAGTAGTTATCGAGAATCAAAAAAAACTATTTTCGTATAAAATACAGATTATTCAACAAGACAATTCAGAGGAAGAATTTTTCGATTCATATAGTTTTTCTCCTGAACTTACCGATTTTGATTTACACCTTATTCAACAAGGTACTCACTACAAAACATATGAGAAATTAGGTGCACACTCTATCAATATTGGTGGTGTAGAAGGTACCTATTTTAGCGTTTGGGCTCCTAATGCTGTATCGGTTAGCGTTGTTGGCGATTTTAATCGTTGGAACTCGAAAACACATATGATGGGCATTTTAAATCAATCAGGGATTTGGCAAATATTTATTCCTGGCGTTTCATCTGGCCATTTGTATAAATATCGCGTTTATACCGACCAAGGTGGATATTTTGATAAAACCGATCCTTACGGTTTTTACTCTGAACTTAGTCCAAATACAGCATCTATTGTTTACGACCTCAACAAATACAAGTGGAACGACAACAAATGGATGGAAGAGCGCTCTAAAAAACAACATTATACATCGCCTATGTCAATATATGAAGTACATCTTGGATCTTGGAAACGCAAGGAAAACGGCGATTTTTTATCTTATAGAGAGCTAGCAGAACCCTTGGTTACTTATGTCAAAGAAATGGAATACACACATATAGAAATATTGCCTGTCCTAGAACATCCTTTTTATGGGTCCTGGGGCTATCAAACAATTGGATATTTTGCTCCAACAAGTCGTTACGGTGAACCACAAGATTTTATGTATTTTATTGACTACTGTCACCAAAATGACATCGGTGTAATACTTGACTGGGTTCCTGCTCATTTTCCCAAAGACACCCATGGCTTGTGCTTTTTCGACGGTACCCATCTGTACGAACACGAAGATCCAAGACAAAGAGAACACCTAGACTGGAAAACATACATATACAATTATGGTCGCCACGAAGTAAGAAATTTTCTTATATCCAGTGCCTTATTTTGGTTAGATAAATATCATCTTGATGGACTACGTGTTGATGCCGTAGCTTCCATGCTACACTTAAACTACTCAAAACCAGAAGGAATGTGGATACCAAACAAACATGGTGGACATGAAAATTTAGAAGCGGTAGGCTTTGTACGCGACTTGAATACTCAAGTTCTCGAAAACTACAAAGGCGTTATTATAATAGCAGAAGAATCAACAACATGGCCAGGAGTTACTCGTTCTACACAAGTTGGTGGATTAGGCTTTGATATGAAATGGAATATGGGATGGATGAACGATATTCTCAAGTATATGGGAACAGATCCTATTCATCGCAAATACAACCACTCTATATTTCCTTTCTGCTTGTGGTATGCATTCAATGAAAACTTTGTGCTAGTTCTTTCTCATGACGAAGTTGTACACAGGAAAAAATCTCTTATTGATAAAATGTTTGGTAACTACGAACAAAAATTTGCAAATCTACGTCTACTCTATGGGTTTATGTATGGACACCCTGGAAAAAAAATGTTATTTATGGGAGGTGAATTTGCACAGTGGAAAGAATGGAACCACGATAAAGCTCTCGATTGGAACCTATTGGACTATGAATCCCATCGTCAAATTAAACAATATGTAAAAGACCTCAATAAACTATACAAATCCTATCCATCTCTTTACGAAACTGATTTCGACAGTAATGGGTTTGAGTGGTGCGACTACAAAGATACAGAATTTAGCACACTATCTTTTTTCCGCAAACAAAACAAAGAAATACTCCTATTTGTTTTTAATTTTACACCCATTCCAAGATACAATTATTTACTAGCAGTCCCATACTTTGGTGAATACACCGAAATATTTAACAGTGATGCCAGTATTTACGGTGGCCAAAACATAGGAAACATGGGGCAAGCGAAAGTCGAGAATATCCCCAAATACAATATGCCCCATACACTGAAACTCAATCTTCCTGCTTTAGGAATGTTGGTATTTAAAATAAACGTGGACTGGGAAACCTACAATAATCATTTTAAAACAACTAAACCAAGTATAATTAATTTCACAACTAAGTCTGACACCAAAACTAAGTCCGACACTAAAATTCAGTCTGACACCAAAACTAAGTCTGACACCAAAACTAAGTCTGACACCAAAACTAAGTCTGACACCAAAACTAAGTCTGACACCAAAACTAAGTCTGACACCAAAACTAAGTCTGACACCAAAACTAAGTCTGACACCAAAACTAAGTCCGACACCAAAATGCAGTCTGACACCAAAACTAAGTCTGACACCAAAACTAAGTCTGACACCAAAACTAAGTCTGACACCAAAACTAAGTCCGACACCAAAATGCAGTCTGACACCAAAACTAAGTCTGACACCAAAACTAAGTCCGACACCAAAATGCAGTCTGACACCAAAATTCCCAAAACTAAGCCTGACACCAAAACTAAATCCGACACCAAAATGCAGCCTGACACCAAAACTAAGTCTGACACCCAAATTCAGGAAATTCCCAAAACTAAGTCTGACACCAAAACTAAGTCTGACACCAAAACTAAGTTTGACACCAAAACTAAGTCTGACACCAAAATCAATTCCAAAACTAAGTCTGACACCAAAATTCAGTCTGACACCAAAATTCCCAAAACTAAGTCTGACACCAAAATCAATTTAAAATCAAAACGTAAAAGCAAAAAAAACAGAAAAAAAAACAAATAGGAGAATGTTATGCCAGCTAAATTATTTTCTCATATGTATTGGTCCTTAGGAAAATCGTTGTACAACTTAGATGTGCAACGTCGAAAAAAAAGCGCAAACGCTGTTTTAAAAGAAATTGATCTTGGAATACAAATAAAATATTTAGAAATTGGAGATCCAGAAAAAGAAACGATTGTGATTTTTCACGGTTTTTCTGATAACAAAGAAAGTTTTTTGCATATCGCGCTGCGCCTGATGAACGATTATCATTTGATAATACCAGATATGCCTGGTTTTGGTGAAAATAAACAAGAAGAGAAATTTAGCTATACGATAGAACAGTACAGTGAATGGATGAACGATTTTTTAAATAAGATAGTGCCTAGTAAGTTTCATTTAATTGGTCATTCAATGGGAGGTGCAATCGCAGCATATATATCGAGTGAGGGTTGTGATCGTATGTTGTCTTTAACCATTTTGTGTGGTGGTGGGGTCATTACTTTGCCTTTAGTTGGTTTCTATAAAAACCTAGCAGAGGGAGACAACTTATTTTCTATAAAAAATAAGAAAGACTTTTCAAAATTTTTAAATACTAATTTTCACAAAAAGCCTTTTATGCCAGGTTCAGTGAAGCATTTTATTTATAGACGCTATGCTGACAACTACAATTGGTACAACAAAATCATGAATGACCTCATTGGCGACAATATAAATCACCAGTTAAGTGAACTCCCTGACACCGCTTTAAATGACAGACTAAAAGATATTAATGTTCCGACACTTGTCGCGTGGGGAGAGCAAGATGGGCTTTTTCCTCACGATGTCATTGGCCAAGAATATCATCGCAATATTAAAAATTCGCAGTTTAGCCTTATTAAAGATGCTGGACATTGTGTAAACATGGAAGCGCCGAGTAAATTTAGTGCTGTTTATCGCCAATTCCTTAGTAATTTACAGGTGAACTAGTGTACACTACATTAATTGATATAGAGGAACTGCAAGAGAAATATTGCAAAGACTCGTGGGTCATTATCGATTGTCGTTTTTATCTTAAAAATGAACAGTTGGGTTATGAAAATTATTTGCAAAGTCATATTCCCGGAGCAGTGTATGCTAATTTAAATATAGATTTATCTGGAATCACCACACTCAAGAGTGGTCGACATCCATTACCTAACATGCAAGACTTTTGCACTACTCTAGGTCTTTGGGGAATCGATCAAACAAAGCAAGTTGTTGTTTACGATGACAATGGAGGAGCCATCTCTAGTCGGCTATGGTGGATGTTACGTTATCTACAACATCAACAAGTCGCAGTACTCAACGGAGGTTGGACTCATTGGCAACAAAAAAAATACTCTGTTGAATCGGGTCTACAAAAAAATAAAAAAACCGAGTTTGTTGGTAAACCTAAAAAACAAAAAAAGCTTTCCTTGCAAGAAGTTGTAAATAACAGGCATCATTATGTTCTTGTTGACTCTCGTTCTACTAAGCGTTATAACGGTGAACAAGAACCAATTGATCCTATTGCAGGTCATATTCCAGGTGCAATTAATTATTGCCATGAGAACAATGTTGACGCAGAAAAAATATTTCTTTCCCAGCAACAACTACATAAAAATTTTGGATGCTTATTAAATAATACCTCTCCCGAGAAAGTTGTTTTTTATTGTGGTTCAGGTGTTACTGCATGTCGTAATATTTTAGCAATGGAGCACATTGGTAAAAAAGGTGCAAAGTTGTTTGTCGGTTCCTGGAGCGAGTGGTGTCGTAATTCAGAGCTTCCAATCGCTACAAATAAAAGTTAGAAATTAAGGCGTGTTAACACGCCTTAATCTATTTGTGCGCAACTAGGAATATTTATGTTCCTTTAGTGTCTCCCCACAAGTATATCTGTAACCGATTACAAAAGTTAAATTGCTCTTCTTTACAAATTTCTGCAATAACATGAGATTTTGCTGCTAACTCTTCAACACTTCTTCCTTCGGGCATTAAAAACACAGTGTGTCGTGGAATGTCATATTTATTTACTAGTTCTAGTATCTCATCAGTGTCTTTTCTGTTTTTAACCACAAATTTAAATTGATATTTTGTTCCGCATTGAATAAAGTCTTTCAGCGCATGATATAAATTATTCTTAGAATGTATCTTTAATTCCTTTGAATCTTTCTTACTAGGATAGCTATTTTTTAACTTCGGAGAAATACTAAAGTAGTCCGGCTTTATACTTTCAGAGAATACAGTACCTGCTGTTTCAATTGTAATAAAATGAGATCTCTCTTTTAGTTTTGTAATTAGTAAACCCATTTCACTCTGCACCATTGGTTCACCACCTGTTATAACATAATGCGAAACTCTCTCCCACGCTTTAGTTTCTATCATTATTTCATTCATGCTTTTGTTTTTACCCTCTGGATACCAAGAAGTATAGGGAGTATCACACCATGAACATCTCAAATTACAACCAGATGTACGTATAAAAACAGAAGGATAACCCGTATACAAACCTTCTCCTTGTAACGAATAAAATATTTCTGAAATAAGCACAAATTAAATCCTTAATTATTATCAACTTTACTAGAGCGCCCTATTTAAAAATACCATCTTGGTATAGTAATTTTGCGTAGGCTTTTGCGCCACTTACATTGAGGTGAACTCGGTCGACAAAATAGTGATCGGGGAAGTCGATTTGCGAGTAGTCATATATTTTTAGGCCTGTAAATTTTGAAATACGTTGCTTCCAATCATTGAAATTTTTTATTTTTTGCACAAAACCAGGGAACAGTGGTTGAATAATGAGTTTTATATCACTGCCTTTGCTTTTAACTAATTTCACTAGGTCGCGTAGATTTTCTAAATCTTCTTGCTTTGCTTGGTAGCGAAACCTTTCCATATTATTAATATTTTTTTTAACCTGAGAAATATTCGCTTGTTGACGTAAAGCCCAATCTTGATCACTTTTGAACATGTAATACAAAGTTCGAAGGAGTACTTCACCGTTATATTGATATATGTGAGAAAAATTGCACCACCAATTTAACTTGGGAAAGTTCCTCTCAACAAGTTTTTTAATATTAGCAGAAGAACGGTACATCATGAAATTAGAAATTAGTTTTTTATTGTTATAATTAAGCATGGTAATTTCAAAAAAAATACATCGTGGAGCTGGATACAAATCGAAATAATCTTTCATAATTGCACAAGCGAGATCTACAGGCATAGAATTATAGCTAAGATTAATAGTCGTTTTCTTCGTTAGTTTTGCTATAGTTGGTTGGTGAAATACTAGACCTCTTGAATTGCCAATAAGTAAAAAATCACTTTGCGCTGTTTGACCATACAATTTAGAGTAGCGAAACTGACTTTGGTTAACAATTGTTTTTAAAACTTGAGCAATAACGCGGTCGCCTATAAAAATGACCAAAAAGAACAATACGCACCAACATTTTGGATTTTTAAAATTGAAAATAGATAAAGGTTGTCTCATTAAAACTTCCTAGCAAAGCAATACTCCACAAAATAACTGCAAATATTAAAATTCGCACAAATGGACGCCGCACAATAATATCAGTAAAATTCCATTTCCAGTGTATAATTTCACAACTAAGCAGCAGAAAAACGACAAAAATTCCTTTTACCAGGGGAAATTTATTTTTGAGATTCGCAAACGTCCAATTTCCAGTGAACATATAATAAAAAACATTTATTGCCTTTGAAAAAGAGTCGCTACGAAAAAAAACCCACGCAACACACGTTAAGAGATAAGTAATAAAAATAGCAAACAGCAATCGCAATATTTTCGGCAAATGTATAGCTTCGCAACATTTATTGAAAATAGGAGAAGAAAAGCGTTGTAGTATAAGAAAAATTCCGTGAAGTAGCCCCCAAAAAACAAATTTCCAATTCGCTCCGTGCCACAAACCTCCCAATAACATTGTTATCATTAAATTCTTGCATGTATTTACAACTCCGTACCTATTTCCTCCCAACGGTATGTATAAATAATCGCGTAACCAACTGGATAAAGAAATATGCCAACGTGTCCAAAATTCACTAAAATTTTTCGAAAAATAAGGGGTATTAAAATTTCGTGGAAAATGAAACCCAAGCATGCGCGCTAAACCAATCGCAATATCTGAGTAACCCGAAAAATCACAATAGATTTGAAATGAATACAAAAATATACCAAGAAAAATATTCAAAGCGTTAAAACTATTTGGAGCAGTAAATATTTGGTCAACAACCATCGCCAATGAATCAGCAACAACAATTTTTTTAAAATACCCTACTAAAATTTGTGCAAACCCCAAGGTAAACTCTTGCCAATTAAATTCTCGGTCTTGCTGAAATTGAGGTAATAATTGTTTCGCTCGTACAATTGGACCTGCAACTAGCTGTGGAAAAAAAGCGATATACGAAGCAAATATAACCCAATTTTTTTCTGGTGACATTTTTTTTTTGTACACATCAATCGTATAACTCATTGACTGAAAGGTATAAAATGAAATCCCTACAGGTAAAATAATTTGCAAAGACTTAACGTTAGTATGTTGTCCAAAAAGTTCTATCATTAAAAAAGAGGCTGAATCAATAAAAAAATTACAATATTTAAAGAAACTAAGTATCGCCAAATTTGTACAAATACTCGTTATTAGCAGCATACGTCTTTTATTTGAACATGACGATTCATATAAAGAACGAGCAATCAAAAAGTCAATGCCTGTAGAAAAAGCAATTAAAAGTAAAAAACGACTATCCCACCAGCCATAAAATACATAACTACAAAGAAGTATCCACCACCTACGATCTTCTCCGCGAAGATGAAAGTAGATAGGCATAAATATAAGCGTAAATATGATAAAAATGGTACTATTAAAAAGCATTGTTATACTCGACTAAGGGGCAAGACGCTTTTTGGTCCATGCATTTTCTTTTTTGTAAAAATAAATGCGGTCATGGAGCCTGTTCGTTCTTCCTTGCCAAAATTCAAATGAAGACGGTTCAATCCGATAGCCTCCCCAAAAATCAGGGCACGGGATTTTATCAGGGTATTTATTGTCTATTTCCTGCGATGTTTGTTCAAGAAATTGTCGATTTTTTATTACAGAACTTTGCGGAGATGCCCAAGCAGAAATTTGACTTCCCCGCGCACGACTATAAAAATAATCTTGCGTTTCTTGTTGCGAAATTTTACCCACTTTTCCTTCTATTCGCACTTGACGATTAAGTTTTCCCCACCAAAAAACAACAGAACAACATCCACTATACTCTATATCTTGAGCTTTACGGCTCAGATAATTCGTAAAAAAAACCAGTCCGCGATCATCATAATGCTTAAGTAGTACCATTCTTACAGAAGGAATATTTTGGGCATTTACTGTTGCCAAAGCCATTGCATTTGCTTCAGGAATTTCAGCAGTAGTCGCATCATCGAACCACAATTCAAATTGATAAATGGGGTTTGAATGTAAATCATCTTTACAAATACTATCTTCTCCGTACTCTTTACGGAGATTATTTAGTTTATTCATTTTCGCTCCTCAATACTGATTTGTTGTTGATAATCAATATGTAGTTCAGCGCTACTTGGATGGTTTTGCATAATATATTTGGCAAGCTCAGAAACAACAAATTTTTCTATTGCTCTTTGCAAAGGTCTTGCGCCGTAGAGTTCATCAAAACCTTCTTTCAGAAGTAAATCAATAATAGATGGCGAAAACTTTAGTCGCAAATTATTATTTTTTATTCCATCGCGAAGTGATATCTCTTCTAATTCTTTGTAAATAATTTTTTGTATGGCGCTTTTATCTAAAGGCAAAAAAGTAACAACCATATCAAGACGATTAAAAAACTCTGGGCGAAAGAATTTGCGAATACTCGCCTCGTATTCTAATACTTTTTGAGGGTTAAACCCTGCTGCTGTCGATGATTTTGCGCCCAAATTTGAGGTCATAATAATAATCGTATTACGAAAATCACACACGCGACCATAATGATCGACAAGAATGCCTTCATCTAGAACCGTAAGGAGTGTATCAAAAATAGCAGGGTGCGCTTTCTCTATTTCGTCAAAAAGCACTACACTAAATGGGCGTTCGCGAACTTCACGAGTGAGTTTGCCAATTTCTTTCCCTTCGCCGATTAAACGAGATATTTGCGCTGGGTGTTGAAATTCACTCATATCTAAGCGAATTAAAGGATGTTTTTTTTGTCCATGTCCAAAAAAATATTCAGCAAGAGCGCGAACGCTCGCAGTTTTTCCAACTCCTGTAGGTCCAGAGAACATCATTGTTGCAATTGGCTTTTGTGGATCATTTAATCCAGTTTTAAAGACTTTAATTACTCTACATATTTTTTTTATCGCATCTGCTTGACCAATAATTCGCGAAGAAAAGAAAGAATGGAGATCTTTTTGATTAATGATTATGTCGTCGTCCAAAAATAATTTTGGCATACCTGTTTTATCAATAAATGCATCTATAACATCATTATTATTTAATGTGCTTTTATCACTAATAAAAAGATTATTCAAACACTGGCTTAAAAATACGACAGCTTTACCAGGAAAACTCTCGTATTTTACAAATCGTTGCAACAAGCGATAAATGAGTTCTAGTGTTGGTTGCTCTACATTTATATTTAGTTTGTCCTCTGTATAGTTTTGAAAGTTCTGCAAAACTTTTAAAATTTTGCTGCGCGACATTTCTTCAATATGAACAATTTGGAAATACTGAATGAAACTAGGTAGTAGCGTTTGGGCGCGATCTAATTCATGAGGAGTAAGTTCGGTAATAATTTGTATACGCCTATCTCGTAAATATGAAGACATATAAGCAGCAATTGAATCTTCTGCTCCTTGTCCACCAACAGTAAACATTTCCATAAAGTTCACTAACCAAAGTACACCGCGTATTCGCTGTAAATCATCCAATACATTTTCGCATATATCCTCCCAATCTCCGAGATATTTTGCTCCAGAAGTGATACGATTAGGGGAAGTTCTCCAAAAATACCTACGGCGTTTTTCATAAGGATTTTTATCGCGTTCTTTTTGAAAAACCTTGCGCATTGCTTCTTGGAGTATGGCACTTTTGCCAACACCGCGATTGCCTACAACAATCAAGTTCGCCTGCTCATTGACAATTTTACCTACAATCTTATCTACTATATCGCTTTGTTCCCACGCCACCTCTGGAAATATATGTGCATTTTTTTGGGCATTTCTCGAACGAGGGAATTTTTCTGCGATTTTTGAAAGTACAGGAGCTTCTTTCTCAGGTGAAAAGAAAGAGGAAATTTTTTTACTCCCTTTATTGCGCACAGAGAAATCTTCAAGCCACGGTTTACTGGGCATGATATATCGATGTAACTCTTCAGGAGTTAAACTCTGAAAAATATTTTTGGAAAAATGTTCAATTAAGTTATTTACTTGATCAATATTATAAAAGAAAAAACTTTCATTAAGAAAAGGCATAAAGCACTCATAAAATCCTTGAGAGTTTTCGCCATAAACAGCAGCAATGGTAATTTTCATTTTTGACGTCGTAGGATACATCCCATCTTTTTCTTTGTAACCAGAACGTACTTCGACAGGAAGAACTTTTAATCTAGCTTTGTGAATGCGTGGTTCAGCATCATAAGGATTTTTTTCCAAATCGCGATGTAATTGCGAAGTTAGTACTGTAACTATTTTTTTAGCGTTTTTACTAACCACTTGGTAATGAGATCCCACCAAGTGACCACAGACAACACCTTGTTGTAATTTCCAACATAGAGCGTAGTACTTAAATATCTCCATCAATATTCCTATTTGCAAAAAAAATCAATTGCCAATCTTCCAATGACATATCTATTTTATTGATAAGACCTGTGCGTAAATCAGTTACAGTTCCACCATTTTCTTCTGGGCAGTAGATCCGTAAAATATTGTTGTTTTTGTAAGGGTAATCTTCTATTGTTGCCGCGCCCTTTTCCAAATTACTCAACCAATTATGGTAACAGTTGTTTTGCTGTAAAATCCATTTGTTTTTTGCTCGTTCATCTTTTAATAAAGGCATTTTTGTTAAGTGCAAACGTACAGGAACAGGAGGTTCGTGTGGTAAATAAAACATGTGAATTCCGGATTCATTTTGGAAAAAATCCCACAGGCGCGACCCTTCCGCAATAAAAATTTCTTCGTTGTTAGCATCAACTATTTTCTCCACATTCATTTCTAGAGAAATAAGAAATTTCTCATAACAATTACGAAGATAAATAAGATGATCTTTACCTCGTTCTTCAACACACGAACTCAAATGAAAATGAACAGTGTCTAAATGTCCCAGGGCTATTTTTTCTGCAAAAAAAGACAAGTGAGCAAACGACAAAAAATACTCCATCGACTTAACTTCGTTATCAGCAACAAGCTCAGGAATATTACTATACAAATCTTTTATATAACTCGCTACATCATAATGAGACACTAATTCATTAGGGTTAATACCAGGGTCATAGCCATAAATTGATCTACAAAACGTTTTTTTCAATGGTGGAGCATTAACCACTCCATCAATATTTTTTTTACTTTCATAGTCATTAATGTTCCATAAATCACTTTCAATTTTTTCATAAAAATCCTGTAGTTTATCTTTGAACATGTGATACGACCATTCATCTTCGTTGTAAACATTTTTTTCACTAAAATAATGATAAAGAAGATTTTTGGTTCTCTTTTGCATATCTTTTAAAAAAGGTAATAAATTTTCTTCTGGGATACCTTCAGGAATACAATTTTTTAAATATATCGGTGTTTTTTCTAGAGCGACAATGTGTGGTATAAATTCGTCATTATGTAAAAAAATATCAAAAATTACCGGCGTCGTAGAAGAAGTACTAGCAAGTTCCTCCGCAACTGTGAAAGTAAGGTCTTTTTCAATATTTCTTTTTAAAGCTCTAGCACCTAACTCTGGATCAAAACCTTGCCGAGCCACTTGTGCAAGTGCTTTTTCTGAAACATTAAAAATAACTGTTCGTCGTAAAAAGCCATCGCGTTGTAATAGTTTGTTTATTTGTAAGCGTGCTATTTTGATCAAATCATCTAAAATTAGTTTTCTAAATACAATGATTTCATCAATGCGATTCAAAAACTCTGGGCGAAAAAAGTTTTCAACAGCTTTAGTGTATACCGCTTGCTTTTGACTTTCTCGTTCATGAAAACCAACTTGTTGACCAACTCTTTGTGCACCAATATTTGAAGTCATAATAATTACAGTATTAGTAAAATCAATGGTTCGACCTAGTGCATCTGTTAAACGCCCCTCCCCAAGAACTTGCAATAGCAAATCGTGGATAGCAGGATGGGCTTTTTCGATTTCGTCAAATAGCAAAACACAAAACGGCTGGTGCAGTACGCGTGCGGTCAGCAGCCCTTGTGGCTTCTCGATATCACCAATTAAGCGACTTACAGCACTTGAATCAATAAATTCGTTCATATCAAAGCGAACGATTTTATCTTCTTGTGTAAACAAATAACGCGTCAAAACTTTTGCTGCCTCGGTTTTTCCAACGCCTGTTGGTCCTATAAATAGATAAGTGGCAAATGGTTTTTCTGGATCGCACAGACCCGATTTTATTAGATGTATTAAATTTGCAATTGCATCGCTTGCCTGAGATTGCCCGATCAACATTTTTTCAATTTTTTTGTGCACTTCTCCTTTTTTTAAGCGCGCATTTTTATCGAAAAAGTGTAAGTTC
Organism: Candidatus Uabimicrobium helgolandensis; assembly: GCF_041508025.1. Lineage (NCBI taxonomy): Bacteria > Pseudomonadati > Planctomycetota > Candidatus Uabimicrobiia > Candidatus Uabimicrobiales > Candidatus Uabimicrobiaceae > Candidatus Uabimicrobium > Candidatus Uabimicrobium helgolandensis. Next base: position 4,802,909 of record NZ_CP165719.1, on the reverse strand, counting down.
ATGTTGCTCATCAAACTAAATTCTTCGTGTATTGTAGCTTCATTAATCAATGTATTTTTATATTTTACTCCAGCACGATGCAAAAATCGGCTTATGCTGCCAGGTAACTTTTCTCGTCGCAAATAAGTTCGCTGGAGGTGAAAAATAGCCGATAGGGCCTCATGGTCAATAGTGAGATTGTTTTCTTTTTCGATAATAGCTCTTTGTTTTAAAACCATTTTAGTGCTATCGAGTATTGTTGGTTCTTCCACGCGAATAACTTGAAATAAATCACTAAAACTACGATCCCATTCTTGTACTAGCTTCCATTTTTCTGGAGTTGTTTCGAGAATAACTTGCAATTGTCTTTTTTCGATATACGTTTTCAAAACATCGCTTAAACACATATTGTTTTGCGCACTTTTACCTACTCGTAATAGTGCTATAACATTATCGAAAACAATACAGTCATTTTTTGGAGTACCGCGTTTTACTTTCTTACGGCGTTTTTTCACATACTGTAAAATAGCCTCAAAACGTTTTTGCCACATACCAACAACGCTCATTCCGGCAATAATTCTGGTAGGATCAATATGCCATACCTTTACAAGACTTGATATGTCATATTCTGAGTTTTTTTCTAAATAGCGAAAAATACATTCGTGGATAATCGACGATTTACCAACGCCTTGTTCTCCAAGTAAAACAACAGGAGTATTTTCTTTAGCGTAGATTATTTGGGATAGTCGCGCAATATGTTGGTCTCGAAAAAAACATGGCTGTAAATCATTAGGATAGAGATTATTCAAATCATAACCAACGCGGTCAATCTCCCACGCACCTTCAAATTTTACTCTACCACCAAACAACGATGCAAAAAAAGCATCGTTGTTAGCTTCGAAAGGAAATGCGGCATTGCCAACATAAATGTTCATTTTAAAAACACTTACATTTTCTCCTTTCGTCGTCATATAATCCTTGGGATTGTAGTCATCTCCTTCTTTTTTGCGCTTCTCTCGAAATAAAGATTGAATCTGTCTTTCCATTGCGTGTGATAAATTAACGCGTTCGTTTTCTTTTTTGGGGAGAATAAACAAAAAATTATCAAATGCTGGCAAGCATACAACTCGGTGGCCTTTTAATTCAAACCAAACAGCGCTAAATTTTCCAGATACATATTTTTGGGCAACGTGAAAAGAAAGTTCGCGACAAGTAAAGTGAAAGTCAGGCAAGAACATCAACCATAAAAGCTCATTTATATTATTGCGTCCGCTCTTAAATCCGCGAAACTGTTTACGAATTTCTTTATTTAAACTACTAAGAGCTTTGCTATAGCGAGGATGTTCGCAAAGTGGAGAATCAGTAAAAAGAGGACGTACACAGTAGAATGTGCTCTTTTCCCATAGGCGTTTTGTTTGTATAAACACAGGAAATTCTAGTGTAACAGATCCCATCTAATCTCTTTCATTAAAAATAATATCGTTTAGGAGTTTTGAAAATGTTATCGATAAGTTTTTATCTAGAACCTCTACATAATCTTTTTCATTAGAACTGTCATAAAGTTTATCTATAAACAAAGGAATACTACCATATTTTCTGCGCACTTTTTCCTCCGTTTGCCGACGATGTACAAAATTTGGTGTCGTAAAATCTTCAAATTTCGTTTTATGCACAGAAACAATATATTTGAATTCGTCTTCTTTTACAAACCAACTATGTATCCCTCCCTCAGAACCAAACTTTAAATAAGCACATGGCCCTATTATCTCTAACTCTATTCCTACTAGTTTGTCTTGTTTTTCCTGTGGAATAATATTATGAGCAAATGGTGCCTTAACGTAATAATTGGCTGCTTCGCGGCTAATTACCTCTTCTAATTCTTGGATTTTTTTGGCTTTTTTTACTCGAGTCTTAGCAGTCCACCCCTCATTTTCTTTATATTCTTTTTTGAATACTTCGAGCTGCGTATGTAAACCTTCAACTTTTTGATAAAATTCCTGACGTAACCACACGCTGTATGCTGAAAATTTAAATTGATATTTTAATGCAATTGTTTCATACAAATTTTTGATAGAAAGTAGATGCGATTCTCCGCCATAAACACCAATCAAACATTCATTGTCCTCTGTTGCCAGATTCGAATAAAGCTGAATTTTAAATTGAAATAGTTGTTCTTTATATTTCTGTCCTTCACCTGCACATTGTTCTACATTAGGCTGTGATTGTAAATACGAAAGTAATATATTGCTTTCGTAGTCGCTTATATTTTTAATTAGCTGTTGGCCTTTTATTAGTATCTCTGAAATTTTTTGATATTCACGTACTCGACGTTCTTTTTTCCAAAAATTATCGCCTTGCTTTCTTTTTTTGCGCTCAAGTAAATCCCATTTATTCTGAAGAGATGTGTAGTATTCACTTTCTTCTAAGGCTTGGCTTTCTCGGCGTAAATCTGTAGCTAAATATATAGGAGTGAGGTTTTGCTTTTCTACTTGAACTTGCGGAGCTTTCACTTCTATTTGTATATGCTTTTTTGATGTATCTACTTTAGCATAGAGATCTGTTTTCTTGTCGTAAAGATTTAACTTCTTTGCCAGTGGTATGACAAAATCTTTGCGCAAAGTTCTCTGTAATTGTCGTGCTCCATACCTCGGATTGTAACCGTGTTTACAAAGTAGATCTTTTGCTTTTTGAGTAATATCGAGTTCTAATTTACGGTGTTTTATACCTTGGCGCTGAGTAAATTTTTGTATTTCGCGATCAATAATAAGTGACATTATATCTTCATCTAAAGAAGAAAAAGCAACTACCTGATCTATTCGGTTAAATAATTCAGGACGAAAGTATTTTTGGACTTCGCTAATAAAATGTTGCTGTACTGAAGAAGAAAGATCTTCGTGAAAGCCCGCCAGCCCTTTTCCATAACTTTTAGCCCCAATATTAGATGTCATAATAATAATGGTGCTACAAAAATCAGCCACATTCCCCTTTGAATCGGTAAGACGTCCTTCTCCAAGTATCTGCAATAACAAATCATAAAATGAGTAGTGTGCTTTTTCTAATTCATCAAATAAAATCACCGAAAATGGATTTTTGCGAACCACAGATGTCAGCAATCCTTCTTGACTACTAAATTCACCAGTAAGACGCATCACAGAATAAGTATCTGAAAATTCGCTCATATCAAAACGACTAATTCGATTGCGATTACTAAAAACAAATTCAGCAAGTACTTTCGTCATTTCAGTTTTACCAACGCCTGTTGGGCCGATAAATAGAAGAGAGGCAATCGGTTTATTCCCTCGAGTTAACGAAGTTTTTACCATAGACAGCAAATCAATAACAGTGTTAATTGCCGTGGATTGTCCGTAGATATTTTTGTAAAAAAATGCGCGCATTTTTTCTAGTGGAAGAGGTTTTTGCGCGTCAATTAAAAAAGCAGGCATTCCTGTTTCTTCGTAAAACGCATCTAGTATTTGTTCGCGAGAAATTTGCGCATCTTTTTCGGTCACACTTAACATTACCGATTCTAAAAAACGTATAGGCTTGCCTGGAAAACCGGAGTACGGTGTATAACGCTTTTGTAAACGAATAACCTCATCTATAGCTTCTTCTGCAATATGTATACGACGACGACCCGCTAGAGAGAGTACTTTGGCAATAATAACTTCTTTTAATTCTTTTTCTGTTAAAGAAGAAAGTTCGATTACTGTAAACAAAGAGCTATAACCAGGAACGCGCATCTCTATGCTAGCGAGCTCTTCTTCGCTACACTCAGCAATAATTTGAATTTCTCTACGTTGTAAGTATTCTTTTAAATATTCTCCCATACTGATGCTATTGCCAACATATTGTCCGACTTCAAAAAGTTCAGACAAATTATGAACAAACAATAAATCCTGCTGATCACGAAGTTCACAACAAATAACATGCAGATTCTCTTGCCATCCATTTTCATTCGTCAATTTTTGAATCATGTGCGCAGCATTTGTTTCCCATATTGTGTTCTTAATACCAAATAAATGCTTCTGCCTTGCCAATTCTTCAACAAGTGCTGTTTTACCACTACCTCCAGATCCAACAATAAGTATGCTGCGTTTGTAGCGCCCAAGCAAAGCTCTTTTAAGCATTTCCCATTCCTGGAGACGGCCAAAACATATCTGACTGCCAAAAAACATCTCTGAAGCTACCTCTGGCAGTATTCTTTTTTTCTTACGCAATTGAATATTCTCTAATTCAAATAGCGTGTAAAAACCTACGTCTACTTGACACTTCTTCAATTCTATATCGTTATACCACTGTGTCTCTATTAGATATTTCACATTTTGGAACCGCTTTTTTCGCGCAAACTCCAACTCAATATTTTCACGAAGATTTTCTTGCATAATTTCGAATGTTTTGCCAAAAGACTCTATTCCCAACACAGGCACAAAACTTAGAAAATGACCTTGGAATGTTGTGCAGTAAAAATACGCAAATGACAAATCGAGATCTGGGTGAAATTTTTTCGCTTTTATACTAATTGTTATAATTTCTTTATGGACATTATTAACAGTTAAATAGCGCATCAACTCTAAATACCTGCCATGCTCTACCAATTCTTTTTCCGCAGCAGCCACGAATGAATTTGCTACATTTTTTGCGCGTTGTCCAATACGAAGTATACCTGGAATGAGAAGCATTGAAGTAAGTTTTTGCTCACAAGGCAAGTGAATTTCAATTATATCAATAGAAAATGATACTAATTCAGACATGACGTTTAATTTTCATAAATATTTTTTTGCCCAATAACAAGAGAAGGATTACGATCAAGCTTTTCTTTGTCTTTTATAAATTCACCACATGAATACTTATGGTATGCTACGAGACCAATCATCGCCGCGTTGTCCATACAAAACTTTTTATGAGGGAACACAACTGGTAGATTAAATTTCCCCATCGCTTTGCGAAATTTTTGACGTAAACGATTATTAGCGCTTACTCCTCCTGCCACTAAAACCATTGTTGGTCGTATTTTTTTACAGGCTTTTTTCAATTTTATAAGTAATGAATCGATAGCGGCTTCTTGAAATGAAGCGCAAAAATCTGCTAAAAAAGAGCTCAGCTCTTTTTCTTTTTTTAAATCGCGTAATTTATAAAGACAAGCTGTTTTTAACCCTGAATAACTAAAATCGTAACCTGTATTTTGACTCATTGGTCGCGGCAAAGGTATGCTATTTTCATCTCCTTTTAGAGCAATTTCTTCTATAATTGGTCCCCCTGGGTAGCCAAGTTCTAGCATACGCGCTACTTTGTCAAAAGCTTCTCCTACAGCATCATCTAGGGTTTGACCAACAATTTCATATTGACCTTTTTTTTTCACTTGCACGATTTCAGTATGACCACCAGAAATAGACATTGCAAGAATAGGATATTCTATTTCTGGAATAGGAGTATATGGATTTCCTTTGCTATTTTTAAGTAGCGGAGACAAAATATGACCCTCCATATGGTTAACCCCAATGAGTGGTTTATCGTGTTTTAAAGCTAAGGTTTTCGCTGTATCAACACCTACCTCAAGTGACGGAGCTAAACCAGGTCCATAGGTTACCGCTACCGCGCTTATTTCTTCCATTGTTAATTGCGCGCGTTGTAAAGCTAAATCGATGCATGGCATTATTTTTTCTTGATGAGCTCTTCTAGCAAGATTAGGAACAACTCCTCCCCATTCTTTGTGAATATCAGCCTGTGAAGAAACAATATTGGCAAATACCATGTCATCTTTTAGAACAGCAACAGCTGTATCATCGCAAGAAGTATCAATGGCTAATATTGTGGTGTGCATATGAATCCTTTTATCATAAAATTTGTCAAATAAACGAAAACAGCCGCCAAGATAAATCATCTCATATTCTTTTGTATTATAATGGTCTGACAAAAATAATGATCTTATGTCTAAACAAATACAAATTTCAGTGAGGTATTTTATTTTGGCGGCATTCCTTAATCAAAGCAGAGCTACCTCTAGTTTTTTGGTAGGTGATTTCGAATGGCAGCAATTCTCGTCAGTACAGGAGGATGAGAATAGTGAAGAAATACATAAAAAGGATGCGGTGTTAAATTAGATAGATTATCACGAGACAATTTTTTTAAAGCACCAATAAGAGCTTGTGGCTCTTCTTTCGCCGTATCCACAGCATAACGATCCGCTTCGAATTCATTTTTTCGCGAAAAAAGTTGCATAAAAATAGAGAGTATCATTTCAATAGGTTTAAATAGCATTCCAAAAAAGATTAATCCTGCATACACAGAAGTGTCCTGCATATAAAACGCATCGAATAGTTCTTTATGGTTCAAAAAAATCGACAATAAGTAAAACGTAATTCCCGTGTGAATGATTCCTATCATGAAACCTTGAAAAATATGCTTCAATTTAAAATGCCCAACCTCATGTGCAACAACAGAAACTAATTCGGGAACTGTTTGTTTTTCAACCAAAGTATCGAACAAAGCAATGCGTTTATTTTTCCCCATACCAGTAAAAAAAGCATTGGCTTTCGTCGAGCGCTTAGAACCATCTATTATATATAAGTCTTGTAATGGAAAATTAACCGACTTGGCATAACTCATGATTTTGTCGCGAAGTTCGCCTTCTTCTAGAGGCGTAAATTTATTAAACATCGGCATAATCCATGCAGGAGCAATGTAATGAATAACAAGCATAAATGTAATCGTTACTGCCCATGCATAAGCCCATGCGTACGGACCAGCGTAAGTAAAAAAAGCTAATATACCAGAGATAAGAGCTCCACCAAGAATAACTCCGAGAATCATGCCTTTCACCAAATCAGTAAAAAACACTTTGAGCGTTGTTTTGTTAAAACCAAACTTTTCTTCGATAACAAAAATACGGTAGAGGCGAAAAGGAATAGATATAATCTGTCCAGCAAAAAGAAGAATACCTATAAATAAAAGACCTGTCTGAATTGGACCAAATTCGAAACTACGAACATATTGATCCAAGTAATTAAATCCACCTAAAAACCAAAAACCAAGAAAAACAATAAGATCAAATAAGTCGGTAATAAATGAAAATCGGGTTAATACTCTTGTGTATTTTTGAGAATTTTGATAACTCTCTTCGTCATATATTCCATTAAATTCTTCTGGCAAGTTATCTTTTAAAGCACTCAAATTTAACAAATCAGAGACCAAATTTAAGATATAGCTAAATACAATAGTTACTAAAATAATCCAAGCATAAGTATTCACATAGTTTCCTTTATAATGATTGATACACCAGGTTTAAATCTTCAATTACTTTCTCTAAAGAAGTGCGCATCATTGGCTCTTTTATTAGCATTCCAGATATAGTAGTCGACAGTGATTGATAGGTATCGTTGTGTTGTTCTAGTTCCTCCTGATCTATTTTACTCACAAGAAGAGGCACTTGTTCAGCAATAATTTTTTGTGCACATGTCATAACATCAGAATGATAAAAAGGCGACTTCGGTTCCCAAAGAAAGAACTGATAAAAAGTTATTCCTAAAGAAAAAGCATCCGTTTTTAAATCAGTGTCCCCTCTTAATTGCTCAGGGCTCATATAATCAACTGTACCTAAAACACTTCCATCTATAGTAAGTTGCGTAAAGTTGTCTGCTTCAAGTGGTTTTCCAATACCAAGGTCTAACACTTTTGGTTTTCCGGTCTTACTATCAATGATAATGTTTGATGGTTTTATATCACGGTGAACTATACCTGCGTCATTTATCGTTTTCACAGCACTTGCTAATTGTATAGCAACATTAACTTTATATTTTAAATCGTAAGTATCTTCTTCAAAACCCAATAGTTTATCTAAAGGTTCTCCATCCACAAGTTCTAGCACCAAATATAAAGTATCGTTCTCTTCAAAAAAATCTATGGCTTTTACTATATTTTCGTGCTGTAGATTACCTAGTAAACGATATTCGCGTTGTAAACGTTTACGTAATTCTAATTCGTATTCTTTTTCTTCTTCTGGTATGCAAATTTCTTTCACAGCAACCATTTGGTCAAAAAAAAGATCGAGAGCTTTATATATTTTACTCATTCCCCCTTGTTCAAACATATATTTTATGTCGTATCGACCTTTCAAAATATCCACTTTTTATCCCTCAAATGATTTGTATGTTTTGTTTTGTCGAGCTACAAATTCGTAGTTCTTTACTAATATCCCATAATATACTATGTTGAGAAGAAAGTGTCATTAACTAAAAAAATCTTTCCTCACGACCAAGCGGTCTTCAAACCCGCGTACCTTGGTATACAAAAGGCGCAGACCAAGTGGACCATGCCGATTCGCAACTGCCCTCTTATCCTGCAACAGTTGGCTATTATTTTCGCTGACCACCTAGGAATAAATTTGTAAAGTCCATAGATTATGGCATATTCCCAAAACCATCTAACTCTAGCTAAGCGCCTCCAAAACGTACATACTCTAACCAGTTATCTCTTTCGCTTACTATACAAACAGTAACTGCAAACAAAACACTCAGTATACTTTAGTAGTAAAAGAGTTTTTTGTATACCACTTTAGAGGCTTCTCCACTTCTAGAGCATAATCTATAGATCATTGTGTAGTCGACTTTAATTCCTCATTCTTCAAGCATATCTTCCAATTCGCAATAGCTCGTAGTTTTATATTAATAAAACCAAAATTAAAAGGACTGGATAATCTATTTCCAACACTCAATTGATTTTTTCTCCACGCTTGTATATACACAGTAAAATTACAAAAGTAATAGCCACTAGAACCAAAGAGTAGAAATTTGCCTGCGGATAATTTAAACTTTGCACAGCATCATAAATAGCAATTGATGCTACTTTTGTTTTTCCTGGTATGCTGCCACCGATCATGAGCACTACACCAAACTCGCCTACAGTGTGCGCAAAACTAAGAGCAATTGCGGAAAGAATCGCAAATTTCATATTGGGAAACATCACAAAATAAAGCGTCTCCCACTTAGACTTTCCTAAACAATAAGCTGTCTCTATCCATGCGCGCGGAATGGACTCAAACCCTGATTGCAAAGGCTTTACCATAAAAGGTAAACTATAAATAATCGAAGCAAACACTAGTCCTTCAAAAGTAAAAACAAATTGGAAGCCTGTTACTGTATTGACTGCACTTCCTATATAGCTATTTTTACCGAAAACAATAAGCAAATAAAACCCCAAAACAACAGGAGGAACTATGAGAGGGAGTAAGATCAAGGTTTCAATCCACGTGTGTTTTTTTGGTGAAAATGCTAGCCAATAAGCAACAGGAATAGAGATCAAAAATAGAATAAATGTAGTGGTAGCTGCTAATTGTAAAGTGAGTATGATAGGTTGCCAATCGTACATGAGTTAATCCCAAAAAACGCTAAGTGAAAGAAGGAGTGTAAAGTCTACTTTATTATAGAATCGTAGCCATTTTTTTGTAAAATCGCGCCAGAATTGTGAAAATAAAGTAAGAACTTGTCAACAAGTATATCTTGTTGTAAAACCACATAACATTGGTTAATAGGAGTGTAACTTTCTTGTGGAAGCTGCCAATATCTGCCGCTCTTTTTTGCAAAAGAAAGAGGAACAAAGGCAATATCTGCATTTTTTGTTTGTGCAAATTGAAATGTTTGGCTTGCATTCTTGCCAAATACTAATTTATGACTGATTTTTTCCCACAATTTGAAAAATTTCAGTGCTTGTTTACTTCTTTGTCCGTAAGGTGCATATTCAGGATTTGCAATCGCAATAGTCTTTATTTCCTTGTCTTCAAGTAACTCCATTCCTTTGCTCAAATCTAACTCTTTTTTCATAGTCCACATAACTAACTTACCAACAACATATGTTGTTGGTGGCGGGTAATTTTTTGTGTTATCTTTATGTATTTTTTGGGGATATTCACAGTTAGCAGAAAAAAATATGTTATATGGAGCGCCTGATAAAACTTGGGCGTATAAATTGCCCGACGCTCCCATAACAGCATTTACTCTTATTTTTTCTTGCATTTCAAATCTTTGACAAACTTCTTGTAAAGTAGGAAAAAAATTAGCAGCACAAGCGATTGTAATCGTTGGATTTTTTTTGTCTGCATCACAACTAACACAAATGCTAAAAAATACAACAGCAAAGAATAAACGCGTAAAAATAATTACTCTCCTTCTAAATTTGGAGTGATAAGAACATAATCGTCTTTGATTTCAATTTTTTTCACTCTGCGGATAGCTTTTGCTTTTTCAGGATCTTTATAAAGGTCTTTTGCTAAATTTTGTTGACGTATTTGCTCCATAAGAGCTTCGGGTAAGGCGCGCTTCTTTCCCTCTAAAGACTCTAGAGTTATGATGAGAACACCATTTTCGAGCGAGCAATTAAACACCGCTGTTCCATTAATATAACGTTTACCGAAAAAGCTGCTCTCGAAAGGCCAACTAAGCTGCCCTTTTACTCTGCCATTTTCTATTTCCATATAGAGACGATCTTTAAGTTCCTCGTTGTTCTCAATAATGACATTTAAATCACTAGAGTGCAGTTTTAAAGTCACTTCCTTGCCGCTCTCTATGGTCTCCTGAAACTCAGCTATCTTTTGTTGTGTGGAGTTCTGCTGTTCTTCTGTTACTTCATAATTAAAACTAAGTGGCTTTGCATCAGTAAAATTAGTGAATGCAGCATAACTAATCCATCCAAAACCAGCTAAACCTAAAAGTATACATATAGATACAAAACAACCTAGATAATGAAAACAACCTCTTTTTTTTACTACTTTTTCTTCGATTTGTTCAGTCATTACTTTCTCCTGATAAATTTTCATTTAGAATTTCTTCGATTTCTTCTTTTATATCCTCGTCTTTTTCACAAGAAGCCATGTCTTGCAAAATCTTGATTGTCGTTGATGAATTGCTTACAACTTCTGTTCTTATCGAATCATCTTCGTCTGTTGCTAATTTCTGTAAACAGTTGATAGGTGTTTTTGAATTCTGCGCAACCTCTAATCGTACCTCCCAACTACGATGATCTGCTAAAAATTCAAGTATTTTTGGATCTACAGAGCTATAAGCAGCAATCTCTGCGCAGATTTTATCTGCCATTTCGACTTCTTGCTTTTCATTTATAAAGTCAATTAGCTTTTTAAATAATGAAAACTTATGCGCAAGTCGGTACATGGACTCTTTTTTGGTAAAGTGTGACTCTGAAGTACTCCAGAAATACAGTATCGATATTGGAATACTCTTACTTTCAATAACCGAAAATTTTACTTGCCAACGTTCATCTAGAGCCAATATCGATAGTACACTACTTGGCGTGTTGTCATTTTCAGCAACGCTTTTACGCACGTGAAAATTTTTATCTTTCGCAAGAAAAGACAATATTTCAGCCGTTGCCATTTTACATTCTGCCACTTTTGAGCGCACATACCACGACGAATCGTTCATCAAAATTTGCAAATCTTCGATTTTTATATTTGGCGAAGCAAGTGTTCTACCACGCACTAAATAATGAGGGTCACTGATATATTTTTGCGGATCAATATGAGCATTGTGATAGCGTTTTTCCCAAGAGTTTTGTGCGTGAGAAGTGTCACAACAAATAAAAAATAGAATAAAAATAGTTATTATAATGCAATTATTTCTCATCTTTTCTTCGCCCCTTTGTATAGAGTCTCAAACTGATAGGAAGAAAAGAAACATCCCCTATCCATGCGCTAATCATTCCCACAGATAACAAAAGTCCAAATTGCGTTGTTGGTAAAAACGCGGACAATAAACCGATGAGCAAAAAAGCTCCAAATAGAATAAAAGATGTAATCCATATAGCACTACTATTCATAGATAGGCTATGCAACCACTTTTGAGAAAAACCTTTTTGCTCGTAGTGGTAAAATGAATGGAAAAGGTGGATAGTGCTATCAACTGCAATACCAAAAGCAATCGAAAAAACCATCACCGTACCAATAGTTGTTGGAAAATCAAAGACTTTTAGAGCACATGCCATACATCCTAAAGGAAAAAGATTAGGAATAATTGCAAGGTATAATATATGTAAATTTTTCAAAAAAACAGTCATCAGTAACAATGAAAATGCTATTGTAAAAAATAAACTTTCTCCCATTGACTGCAGCAAGTACATTTGAATTTGGATCACCTGATCTAATGTTCCAGTAAATACAAAATCACCAGAAAAATTTTGCTGCTCATATATCTGAGTTATGTTTTCTTTTAGCATATGAAAGTGTTCACTACCAATAGCATTACTCAAAATCTGAATACGGTAGTAATGGTCACTTGTAAAATTTACAAACACATTAGCATTTGTTTCTCTAAGCTGTTTCTGCATATTGTGTAACGTCTCAGAAGTAGAAATAGTTAAATCTTCTTCCTCATATTGGTCAAAACCAATGGCAGACTTGTTCACAAATAAGATATATTGGTTTAGACTTATGATATGGCGAATATTATTTAAAGATTTAAGTTCCTTTTCAAAAGATGCGACCTTCGTATAAAAAGTATAGTCTATAAATTTTCCTTGTGATTTTGGTATCAATATTTCAATGCTACTGCTTCCAGTTATACTTTCTTGGATATGCTTAGTATTCTTTCGCAAAGTGTGCTCATATGCAAAATATTTTAAACCATTTGATTCTGCAGAATTATAAAGAACAGTAATCGCTCCACATATTATAACTGTAACTGGCACAAGAAGCCATGTGCCATTTTTGGTACCTAAGGCAAAAATTTTGCTCTGTGTAAAACCTTTGCCATGAATTTTTTTGTCATAAAGAGTTAAACGAAATAAAGACGAAAACCCCAAATGAGTGATATAGCAACTAGCAAAGATAATCCACACAGATATCGACGTATATTTCCCTAAAAGATAAATAGGTTTGACATTAGATACCATGAGCGAACCAAACCCAATTGAGGTTGTAAGTGCTACAAGGAAATTGGGAATCAATTTTTCCTTTAAACCAGCAATATAATCTTCGAAATGAGTTAGACTAAGGAGTATATGCATATGCATTGCTGTCGAAAGCACAAAAATGAGTACTGGAATTAAATTCGTTATAAGATTAAGACTATTGCCCATTAGTGAAAAAATTCCCATAGAAACCACTAAGGCATTTACAATAGCAAGTAACCAAGCAACTACAACGCGAAAACTGCGAAATACCCACACCATAATAAGTGAGCAAAATACAATAAGCGTTGGAAAAAACTTGGTTTTCACTTCTAAAGAACTCAGCCCTAAATAGTAACCGACAACAGGCTCTCCAGCAAAAAAAATGTTCGCAATCTGCGGATGGGTTTTGATGAAAAAAGGAATTTTCTGTACAATATGAGCAATCGCAGCCTGTTGTAGCTCATTGTCGCGTTCGAAAACAACTAATGCTGTATAAAACTTATCTTTAACAAAAGGAAAAATAAGCTCTTTAGAACTTTGTTCGCCGCTGATAGTCTCTTTCAATTGAGACTGCAAAGACAGAGGTGTATCTAGTAAATAAGAATGGTAACGAACAACACCATTTTCACTGACAATTTCCTTGATAACTTTCTCAGCGAGACGAATACTTTCGTCATTTGTTTCTTGGAGTTCTATAGATAGTACAGTTGTTTCATCTTGGGGAAAGTTTTGGGAAAATAACAAATCATTGTTTTTTGCTATTGCCGAATTTACCATAAATGTTGCTACTGAATTATTTTGTTTTATTGTTGTTGCTGGAAAAACAAAGTAAGTTGTTATAGCAATTTGTAATAAAAAGATGATGAGCGCTATTTTTTTGTTCATAGTTTTCTCATTGCCGAAAATATTAGTAAAAATATTAAGAATAAACTGCACCACAGAAATATATTTTGTAGAGGATAACGATCTTCGATAAAGCTTAGCGCAAAAATTTTGCTATCGTCATTTGTAATTCTGGCTCCTCCTGTTTGTTCGCAAACTTCTGACCATAACAAGTTATTGATAGCTAAATTTTTATACTCTTTCTTGTATGGTGGTGCAAAAGTAGTTGTTGCGCGTGCGACGACTTGTTCCTTTTTCTTCACAACCACATCTATTTTCTGAGGTTTGCCATTATGAGGAACAAATGCACTCCACTTTGTAGCCGATACCTGCAAAAATTTTTGCGACGAAATAATAGTATAGTTTTGTGGTGGTGTAACTGTAAGTAACAACTTTGCGCCGCGGCCAGTGATCTCTTCTATTTCAAGTAAAGCATGCGGCGTGTCAACATTTTTAGCTAGTAAGTTATAAGTGAGAGTGCTACAAAATTGCGGATATTTTTGCCACTCTTGCCAAGTTTCATATTCACCTGCCCACAACATTACACGTCCAAGTTTCCAATTCCACTGTAGTAATAGAGGTTCTTTTGTTTCGCGAACAACCAATTCAACTTTACTATTTCTTTTAGTTTTGTAATGATTATATTTCTTGATCCCTGGAAACTTTTGAAATTTAGCAAATATAGGAGTTGCTGCCGTTTTATCTACAGTAAAATATTTTTTGCTGTCTTTCTTCGGTTCTTTTTCTGGTTTGTTAAAGTCTGGTATATTTGGAAGCTTTATTTTATTTTCTTTTGGCTGCTCATTTTTGGGAATTGGACCGCGAATTTTTAATATACGGTCAACATCTTTTACCACAAGAGCACGTATATTGAGATGATCTTCTGTTATATAAAAACTCCCCTCTCCCTCATGAGCAATGGCCGACAACAGCGGTTCATCAAGAAATTCACCAACACCTATTGTCGTCACACTAATATTGCTATCGTTCATTTCATTAACCATTTTAACAATAGTGCCTCGGGAAAGAACATCACCAAATCCGTCAGTAAGTAAAATAATGTGCTTGATATGAGTCGGAATACGACGCAATTTTGTAAAAGCCATCTCAAGAGCCGACTTGATTATTGTTCCACCTCCTTGAGAGGAAATTTGACTTAAACGTTTTTGTGCCCAATCAAAGCTAACAATAGGCCCCAAAGGTATAATCCAGTTTGGCTCAACGTCGAAAGCAATCACTCCAATACTATCTTTTATCCATAAACGCGAAATAGTTTCTAGTGCTGACTGTTGCGCTAACTGTAGCTTTTCACCTTTCATACTTTCCGAACGATCAATAATAAAAACAAAAGCGGCAGAACGCGCTTGTATTTTACGTGGTTTTTTATTGTCACTTTTTGGTTTTTTATTTTCTTTGGGAGTTTTATCATTTACTGGAGGATCTTTTTTCTTTTGCGGAACATACATTCCTGGTAGCCAACTACTGTTTCCCTGCCCTATCCATAGAACACTACCTCCTTGCTCTAAGTATTTTTGCAAAAAAGTATTCATTTTGCTAGAGAGTTGTTTGCGATTGATAACCACAATTGCATCGTAACTTACACGAGCATTAAAATGTGTCGTCGTTTTAATATTATAAAACGCAAGAGATTGTGCAAGGTAATCGTTGTTTACCTGTCCTATTATAAGAACAGTTGGTTGTTTTATAATCGTTGTTGCAGCAAAACCTTTATTGTTTTGAGGTCGATCATTGGCGTCGATTGTTGCTTCAAAAAAATAATCACCTGGGCTAAGAATATTTCCTGAGAAAGTAATATTGTTTTTACCTTTTTGAACAACAATGTCGCGCATTATATATGGTTTTTGATTTGCAAGCACTCTAACGCGCACACTTCCAAAAAAGGTACTGCGATAGTTAAGAGTAAATTCGGGACGCTCACGAGGATAAAGTTGCGGAGAAATAGACAATTTATCAAAATAAAATTCCCTGGTGCGCTCGCTTGGTGTTATTGCAAAAATAGGAATTTTTTGGGACTGGTATTTTCCTAGTACTTCTGAAGATAGTATTTGTTCCGTTCCGTCACTGTACACAATTATCTTCCCAGGATTTTTATTCCTACGAATAAGAGCTAACGCTCCCTGAAGAGCTTCTTCTAAAACGGAAAAATTACTTGTAGGAGAAATCTTTTTGGGAAACTTCTTGTGTATAGATAACTCATCGCCGAATAGAATAAAATGTATATCATTTTCCGAAGAGGACCATTTTTTATGTATGGGTAGCGTTAGGAAGTCTTGCATTTCTTGTGGTGATATACTTAACGAGGTGTCGATACAGCAAACTATTGTTTGTCGCTGCTTTTTCTGATACTTCCATACGGGCAAAGAAATGGCAACAACAACAAAAGTTATTGTTATTAACCACAAAATCAAGCTCTTACTCCACGATTTTCTTAAAATTTTATAGAGAAAGAGTAGCATTGGAGGAAAGAGTAGTATGAGCAGAGAAGGGTATATAAATTCCATAGTAAATCCAAATTCTCTAAAATTATAATGAGGAGTTTGACTTAATAAAGTATCTTTTGTAGTATAAGGAAGATAAGGGACCTATATAAATAATTAGAGCGCACCCTATTACAAAATATTTCCATATGTTTTCACAACTTTAAACAAAAACATCGTTAGAAATCAAGGATTTTATGAAAAACATCATTGTCGCGTTTGTTCTATTGACTCTGATCTATGGACAGCAAGAATCTATAGCCCAAGATTCCACCAAAAAAAAATCGCAAAAAACCACAAAAACAGATAAGTGGGTAAAACTACTTGGAGAACCTGCTAGTTCAAATCCAGAGAAGCTTCCTTTAAATATGGATTTTGGCGCTGTGGAAATGCAGGAATACCAAGGAAAAAATGTCTGGGTACTCACCGAAGGTGTACATTTATGGCAAGAAACAGTAGAAAATGAAAAGCCTAAAACAGTATTAGAGTTGTATAGTGAGTCAGCGGTAATATGGTTTCCTGGAGAAAAACAGTCCTTTGGCGAAGATAGCAAAAAAGTTCAGGTAAAAAACGCTTTAATATACGCTGAAGGCAACGTCCATTTTTTTTGGGGAAACAAGACTTTGCGCTCTAAAGCGATGTTTTTTGATACAAGTAAACAAACGGGTGTCCTTACAGAAAGCATCGTTCGAGGAACGAGAGAACAAACCCCTCTCTTTCTTCGCGCCCAAACCCTGCGTATACATTCCAAAAACCATATAGAAGCTCATAATGCAGATATTTCAACTTGTCAATTTGGAGAACCGCACTATCATTTTTCCGTAGACCATCTTGAAATGCGCAAAAATAGCGAAAGGTCCTACATTGTATCAGAAGAAAATACATTGTATGCACAAAACACCCCTATTTTTTATATTCCATATATAGCAGGACACTCTTTAGAAGACTTTCCTCTACGTAATGTTCGGGTGGGAAGTTCTTCGCGTTTTGGTAATCATTTACTTACGCTGTGGGGTGGAGAACTCTATCGTAACAAACAAAACTGGTTACAAAGTATGAATTGGGATTTAAATCTAGATGTATATGAAGAGAGAGGTTTTGGTATAGGGCCAGGATTTAATTATGAGGGAGACTCCTTTCTTGGTTTTTTCAAAACGTATTATGTACATGACCAACCACTTCGCGAATTAGGCAACACACTTGACGGTGATCCTTTAGATGAAGAAGAAGCTACTTTTGAAATTTTATATCGCTTTTACTGGCAACATCGTCATCAACTACCAAACGATTGGTTTTTAGACATAGAACTTTCACATATTTCGGATGAAGAATTATTGTTTGATTTTTTTGAAAATGAAGCCCGCGAAGAAAAAGAACAAGAAACCTATGCGCATCTCAAAAAAGTATGGAAAAACCATGGAGTCACATTTCTCGCAAGTGCTAACTTAAATGATTTTCAAGAACAAATCGTATTCTTACCACGAGGAACATACCATCTTATTAAACAGCAACTTTTCTTAGATAAATGGGGTGGTGGTCTGTATTATAGTACTGATGTCGAATTAGCAAATGTTCGCCGTGAAGACGACGAACAAAATCGTTCACAATTTGATGGCGAGCGCATTATTCGCTTTGATTCAATACATACTCTCAATTATAAAATATCTGCTGGTGGCATTCAATTTGTACCTTTCCTAGAAGGACGCAGTACTTATTTTGAAAAAAGTATAGATAATTTTAACGAAGTGCGCGGTGTTTTTTCTACAGGAGCAGAAATTTCCACTAATTTTTACCGTTTATTTTATGTAGAAAACAGCCTTCTCGATATTCATCAACTTTTACACGTTTTCACACCACAAGTACGCTACGAGTTTTTGCGCACGACCATTGATTCTAATGAACTCATACCATTTAATGCCGTAGAAGAAGTAGACGATTTACAACAAGTAACCTTGCGCTTAATCAATCGCTTACGCACCGTCCGCGAAAGTGGTAGTGACGATTTTTTTCTCCTTGAGTTAGAACTTTCCTATTTACCAGAAGAACAAGGAGGGTTTCGCGAGCAGTTATCCAATCTAGAAATTGACTTAGTATGGAACATTCGCAACAATTTACGTCTTATTGGTAATGCTGAATATGATTTTCAGGTAGATGGTTTAGACGTATTATCTTCTTCTCTTATCTCACAACCATTAAGCAATTTGTTTTTAAGCCTTGATTTTCGTTACCAACGAGATAATAACTTCATCACAACATACAGGGTGCGTAATGACTTCAATGAAAAATGGGGTTTTGAAATTTCGCAACAATTTGATTTTGATGGAGACGAAACACTACGAGAAAGTAATTTTACCGTACGTCGTATCTTTCACCGTTTTGCATTTGATATTTCCCTAGAAATCGATAATGTTGACGATGAAGTTGGGGTGAGCTTTTCAATTTTGCCAATGGATTTTGGGAGTAGTGGTGGTTTATTTGTACCAAAACAAAGAAACTTTACCAACGTTTATCGCTAAACATCTGTTACCATTACAACTTTTCACGCGTATTCATTCGATAAACAGATATAGATCAAACACTTATGTAAAACGCGAAGACGAGTTAAGTGCGAGTATTGTTGGCTCTAAGTATCGTAAGTACGCAAGTATTATTCCATTTTTAAAACAACAAAATTTTTCTGAAGTTGCGATAATTGGTGGGGAAAACTCAAACAATATCGTTGGTATTTTACAGTTCTTAAATGAACATAATCTTACAGCCAAACCATTTCTATTAAAGCAAAACCAACATAACTTACGCGGCAATTCACTGTGGCTACGTCTACTGTGCCCTGAAAATGAAATTTACTGGATAGAACGAAAAGATTGGACGCGAGTAAACGATATCGCCTATGCATATTGCAACAGACAAACACACAAAACTTTTGTGCTTGAAGAAGGCGGAAACCACGAAAGTGCTCTATGGGGAGCAATGACTCTTGCTATTGACATTTTGCGAAACGAACAACAGAATTCCCTAAATTTTTCAGATATTTTTATTGATAGCGGCACGGGGATTACCTCAATTGCAATGATTTTAGGCTTTGCTGTTATGCAAGAACATAACCGCAATTTTCACATAACAATGATCGCAGGTAACGAAAGTACTTACAGAAATCTCTTGCAAAAATATACTTCCTACATTGAAAATACTTTATCAACCACTATTGATACAAGCAAGTACAATATTACATTTCATACTCCTCCCACAGCAAAATCATTTGGAGCTGTGAATACTACTGTTTTAAACGAAATTCAATTAATCGCACGCACCACAGGAATGCTTGTTGACCCAATATATTCAGCAAAACACTTTCTAACAGCGAAAAACACCGTTACACAAAACTCACCTTCTTTGCTTATTTTCAATGGATCGAGCTTTGGTCTTGCAGGTTTTCAAGAAAAAATAGAGCAAAAAATTAAGTAACCCAAGCTGTAGAAATATAAATTACAATCGTATCTAACATGAACATTCGCATATTTATTGAATCATTCAAAATAATTCGACTTTGTCTGCGTTTTAAGCAAGCCGCAAAAAGTCTTTGCGACTTGCTTAAAATCTATTTTTACTGAAGCTCTACTTTTAAACCTTCTTTATCAGCCCAACATTGTAAAGCTTCTAGAGAATCTCTATCCGGTGCCTGATTGCATTTCATTTTTGCTTGGCATATCAACTTTTGATCATTGTCTATTTCAATAGTCATAATTCGCTTGCGAATATTTTGTTTTAGTATTGCCATTGACCAAATAGAAGTAGTGCCTCTAAGACATTTGGGAATATAATTTGCAACACAATTTCTCATTTTTCGCCCTTCTTCTATCAATGACCAGTTATTTTGCAATTCATCAATGGACAACTTGCAAAATTTTAGTGTACTGTCTTGTTGATTATAACCATTAATACCAGATTGTTTCCACGATCGATACTTAGTATGATAATAAACTTCTAGAGAAAGAAATCGATGCCAATTATTCACTTTATTTAGCAAAGAATTGTCTGTCTGACCTTTCAAAGAAAAATTAGACTCAAGAACTATTGTATCTGTAAATTTTGCTTGGTAAACATAGTCTATAATTTCAGATATTTTATGATACGGTAAGCATTCACTATTGCAAAGTATAACAATCAATTTTTCCCAGAAATTTTCATTATCGAAATTGTTTCCTATTCGACTACAAACAACCAAATCTGCAAGAACTTCATCTCCTCCCATACCACGAACTTGTGACCACCGTAAAGCTTGATTTATAGAGAGATCACCAGGGGCATGCACAAAATAATGAGACATTTTTTTTGTGAAACGCAGTGGGAGATCATTTACTGTTCGCAAATTTTGACCACTACCGATATGCTTAAACCAATTTTGCTTGCGGATAACATCAGGAGAAGGATCTTCAAACCATATCGACATCATAAAAGAAGGGACTGGATATTTTGCAAATAAATGAGTAAGTAAACAATAAAACTGCCTATTGGCACTTCCGCATTTTTCAGGTTTCCATATGAAGAAGGAATTTATCCAAGAATTACGATGCGAAATAACCGCGCGCAAAGATTTTACAAAAGAAACGCCTTGAAAATATTGTTGCTGGGTCCCTCTTATTTGTGGCCGTAACAAGCAGGAATACTGCCTTACGTGAGTTATAATCTTCATAAAAAAGCTTCTTTGTTTTTTGTTCTGGCAAGAAGCTAAGGCTTTTTTAATTTCACTGTCAATGCATACTTTGACGTTTTTTTGATATATAGACATCATGGCTCTTTCTATCACAATTTTGTAAGACACAAAGTAAGTAGAAATAGAGATCAGTCTATATTTTTTATAGATTATTCAAGTACGCAAATGAAACCACATTTTGTGTGAAAGTTTAAAGAAAATATGTGTTGGATGAGAATTGGCACATACAAAATCTCTATTTCTATCGCTAAAATAGATAAAATATACATTATGAGAGATCTTGTAAGTAAAACATGGGATTTGAGTCCAAAGGACTCAACATTGTATTTTCGAAATAACAAACAGACGGCTTTTGATAAAGTCACATATATACTACTATATTGTTTCTGTTTTACAAGCATTTTATTTCAAAAATAACTTCTGTTTGGATTTTTCGTTAGGAGCTTTTATTCAAAGTACTTGTAAAAGCAAAGGCGGATTAACTTATATTCGGACGAAAATTTTGTTCTCACACAAAACTTATAATGCCAAAAATGGCTTTTGGTAAGTTTAACTTAGATAGGTATTAGTTATAGTTAGCGTCGCGACTACAATTACAATAGTTGCTAATAACTAATCAATAACATGTCCTAGTTTTAGAACAATTAATGTAGGAAAGAAAGGTTGGTTTAGGGAATGGATATTTTTTGAGAAGCGGATGGTTCTTTACATAAGCAAAGAACCACAAATATTACTGTTCAATTAGATTTAGCTTGTTGTGTTTTTTGACTTGTTTTAAGCTTGAACTACTTGCTTTGAGAAATTCATTGCTTATGGTAATTTTTGCAGAGATAGGTCGGTGGTCGCTAGTTAAATGATCATCAGGAAAGTCTCCGGACTCAACGATGATTTCACATTCATAATTCTCTGATTTTATTGTTGTGAATATAAAGTCAAGAACAGAATTAAAAAATCGATGTGACTGGGTTTTTACTAATTCATCTGGACGCACCCAGTTAAAAACACCATCTTTAGTCAAATAATCAAAACCACGATCATGTTTTTTTTCACCACGAGAAATATCCCAATCAAAATTATAATCTCCAACGGCAATCACTGGTATTTTCTGTCGGCTAGCCCAATTATTGAGAAGTTTAGCCTGTTTATGACGATAATACCATCTACTACGATATAAGTGATTAACCATAAACAAAAAAGTTTCTTCTGTTTCGCGGTCATAAAATTTTGCAACTAGCGGTGAACGTACTCGACCGTTTATATTTACTTCATGAAGCTCGAACGACTCCAGCATCTTCAGGCGACTTTTGTTGTAAACAATAAGTAGTCTTTGGTCTCTACCTGTAGAGCCAAGTATAGAGTCAAATTTATGCTCTTCACCTTTTCCTGCTGCTTTTTCAAATAACTGCGCGGCACTTTTTCCTTCTACTTCCGATAATCCCCAAATATCATATCCCTGGAAATCGGCAATACGCTTTGCAACAACATGCGCATCCGCCCCTGTAGATTCCACATTCCACGAAATAATACAGAGCTCTTCTGAATAGGAAAAAGAAATAACTAATACAAACAAAAAACTAATGAGTTTCATTTTGTTAGCTCTTTTTTATAAATATAAGTAAGAGTGCGATTTAGTTAGATTACTTGCCTTAATAAGATAACAACTTGTTTCATACTTGGCAAGTATTTTTTATTATTTATCAACAATAGATATATTAACCACTAACACCCTTCTCTATATAACCTTATGAACATTCTATTAAGGTGTAACAAAGAGCTAACAAAAAGCTAATAGAACTTATTTGTCTTCCACAGGTTCACCTTGTTGTAAACGTAAAGGAATTACTCCTGCCCAAACAGGCAAAGCATAGTCTTCTTTATCGTCGACTGGTGGACCAGTGCGAATCTTGGCAACTGCTTCTTCAATGTTAAAGCCTACAACAGTAGTTGCTTTAAGTTCTTGCTTGTTCATCATACGTATTTCGCCAATGCGCTCCGGCGTAATCTTTTCAACAAAAGTAGTAAGCACATCTTCTTTTTCCGCATCAACAACCTGAAAACCTCGTCCGTATATATTGAGCGACCGATAGTTCATTGAGTGATGAAAAGCGGAACGCGCCAAAACAAGGCCATCAAGAAGAGTAATGTTAATACACACTGATTGCGAAATCGCACAGTGAATCAATCGGCTTTTTGTTGCACCATGTATATACAAAGTATTGCCTATACGCCAATGAACTGTTGGAATCACATGAACACTATCTTCGTTCTGGAAACCCAGTGAACACACATAAGCTTCATCAATAATTTTATGTATTGTTGGTAAATCGTAATTTGCTCTCTGTGGAACGCGTTTAATTGTAGTACGCTGTGTTTTTTGCATGGCTAATCCTATCTAAGAAAATAAAACAAATATTTCATTTGATCAGCATAAGCCAAAATTGGACTTTAAAAAAGAGCCATTTTTGATTTTTAAAGAGTGCCATTAGCTAGTTCTAATCCTCTGGACGCTCACCGTCCTTCGCCATTTTGACAATTCGCGGTTGAAAACAAGCAAGGATTTCTACCAAGTTTTCGGAGTGACGCATGACCATGTCGATATCTTTATAAACACTTGGTGCTTCATCGAGACCAGCGCTTAACAACGTCACATTTTTGCTCTTAATTACTTGATTAACATCTGTCCAATTAAAACTTCTTTTTGCTTGACGACGCGACATTACTCTTCCTGCTCCATGAGGCGCACTTAACAGAGAGCTTTCATTTCCCTTACCACGAACGACATAACATGAATTTACCATTGAACCTGGTATAATGCCAATGTCTCCTTCTCCTGCTGGAGTTGCTCCTTTACGGTGGACAATAACTTCTTTGCCATCGTGCATTTCTTTCCACGCAAAGTTATGATGGTTCTCTATTTGCAAGAGCGGTTTGGCTCCTAGAGATTTACAGATTTTTTTATGAATAATGTGATGGTTAGCTGCAGCATATTTTCCCATAAGCTCCATTGCTTGCCAATACTCTTGACCTTCCTCACTATCTAAAGATAACCAAGCAAGATGCTGCAATTCTTTTGGTAAATTCGGGCGCAATTTCATTGCGAGTTTTGAATAGTGATTTGCTACCGCACTACCAGCGCCGCGACTGCCACTATGTGACAGAACAGCTAAATAAGATCCAGACTCTAAACCAAGAGCACCGTGCGTTAAAGTAAGTTCACCAAACTCAACAAAGTGATTCCCTGAACCGCTAGAACCTAATTGCCTAATTGCACGAGGTTTTACATGTTTTGTCACCTTGGAAAAAGACCAATCTTCTTGCAAAACAGGATGATCGTGAGATCTATCAAAGGCTTTGCCAATACCAAACAGTGTATCTTTTTCAAGCGTTTTAATTAAAAAGTCTTTATTATCGTCCACGTCCTGCGCTGGTGAATCAAAAACTGTCATTTTCACGCGACAAGCAATATCAACTCCTACAGCATAAGGAATTACAGCTCCTTCTGTTGCTAAAACTCCGCCAATTGGAAGGCCATAACCCTGATGGGCATCTGCCATAAGTGCTCCGCGCCATGATATTGGCAAACGACAAGCATTCTCCATTTGTTTAACAGCTCCTTCAGGAAGATCTTCTCCCCAAATTTCCCATGGTGCTGGTTGTTTACGTTCTTTGAAAGCACGGTCTTTAAAAACTTTTTTGGCAAGAACACCAAAATAAGGATTGGTAAAATTCGCATCTGGTTTACTTATTGCTAGTTGTAATTGTCGGTGGATTTTTTTCTTGTTAAGACCTTTTTCTCGCGCTTTCTGAACAAGTTCAAGCGCAAAATCAATATCATCGGGATCTACACCTATATCTAGCAGTTGCTTTTGTTTCATGTTATTGTGGTCCTTTTTAAATGAAAACTCTAGAAATTCAGTTCTCTCCAAGACGGTAGAGAATTGTCTTTTGATGAGACAATAGGAGTTTGTGGTTTCCAGGGAATATTGAGATCCGGATCATCAAACTTGATTCCACATTCAGCGCTAGGTTGGTATTCTTTTGTGCACATATACATAACAGCAGCATGCTCTGAAACTACGGCAAAACCGTGAGCAAAACCTTCAGGAATAAATAGCATTGCAGATAAGTCTTGTAGTTCTACACAAAGATGCTGTCCAAAAGTCGGAGACTTTGTACGCAAATCAACAACAACATCTTGAATATGTCCTTGAAGAGGTATCAACATTTTTCCTTGAGAAAAAGGTTGTTGCTGATAATGTAAACCACGTATAACATTTTTCGGGGAAAAAGAATAGTTACACTGAACAAATTTTAACCCTATTTTCTCCATTACACTATCTTTAAAAATTTCCTGAAAATAACCTCTTTTATCGTGAAACGCTTTACTCTTTATTAGCAAAACACCTGACAATTGCAACTCTTCTATCGTAAAGTTCATCACTTTTTCCCAAATTTTTTAAGCGGCATCTAGTCAAAATTCTTTTACTATTTATATTTTATCTAGTACAATTTAGATAATGGCTGTACAAAATACATTGTAAGTGACCTGACCCATCACTTAATTATAACCTAACTATTAATTTAATTCCATGGGTTTATAAACATTCAAAACTATATTTCATGTCAGAACCAGAAAGGAAGTCAAGTATAGTAATCTTGGCTAGTTTCTTATGGAACCTTGCGCTAAATTGATTGTATTCTTGCGAGATCAAAAATTAGAGTTTATTCTCAACAAAGAGAATATGACTATCGGGCGTGGTGTTAATCAAAGTATTGTGATTAACGAACCCACTATTTCGCGATTACATGCAAAAATTTTTATCAGAGATGGTAGTTATTTTTTAGAAGACCTCAGTACTTTTCAAAAAACATATTTAAACAAAGGTACTATTCAAATCCCTAAAAATCTAAAACACAAAGACATCATACAACTTGGTAATGTAAAAAGTTTGTTTCTACTAGAAAAGTTAAAACCCGAAGAACAGCACGTTCTCGAAGAAGTTCAGTATACTTTTAAGGGAGATTACCAAAAGGGAGAAGAGGACGATATTCATGCGCCAATACAAGCAGAAGTAAGCGATATTTTTGCCAGCGTAGAAGATGTTCTTGATGATAAAGAGCAAGTCGAAATAGAAGAGGCACCTCTATCAACAGGTGAATCGTTAGATATGCCACTAAGTGAAATACCTTTTGCTAATCCTGTAACATTTACTGAAGAAGCGCCTCCAGTAGTCAATGTTGTGAGTAGAGTCCTTGATGCGCACATTTTATGTGAAAATACACGACAATGCATGCCCATAACAAAAGAAGCTATTTATATCGGTTTTGATTCTATTAATGAAATTCAAATAGCAGATCCATATTTTTCTAAAGTACATTTTGCGCTTCTATTCAATAAAAAATCAAATAAATATTATTTAAAAAATATGGGAGATAAAGAGGTTCGTTGTAATGGTACACCTATTGAAAATATGGAAGAATTAGACCACTATTCTATTATTAGCACAGGAAAATATAAATTTCACTTTTTCTCTGGATTTCAAGAAGTCGCAGATTTACAAAAAATTATGCTAGAAGAAATTCAAAACAATGCTTTTCCAATGCGATTCTTCCCAGAACTTCCCGGTGAAACTGTGATACTGGACTCTTCTGCTTTGCAGTTAAAAGGCGAGTATCAATTTATGGGGGCGCCAAGTCCTTTTTTGAAAAATGTATTTTTCACAAAAGATGTCGACAGTAGTAAATACATGTTCCTAGGGGAAATTATAGGAAACAAAGACGACCTACCCTCCTCGACAATTGATCCCTACCTAGTTAAAATACAAGGAATTTTTGAAACAATACTAGAATACGAAACTATTCCACTGCAAATAATGAAAGACTTTAATCGAATCATCTACTCAAAATACAAAGGCCTTAGTATTAATGGAACTCTTATCATGCTACACCGTGATAATATTATTTGGGTAGGAGATGGTGTATGTTCACCGATAGCTTACTTAGAGGGAAAAAGTATCATCCAATCTTCTAAGGGAATGCCAATTGGCTGCTATAAAAATTTTCTAGGTTATGAGCAAAGGCTCACTTGGAAAGAAAATGACAAAATTCTGTTTTTCACCTCTGGCCTTCTTGGTTGTAATTTGAAGTCACAAAGTCTGTTAGTGACCTTAGAAAGTTTAAAACTTTTACTAGGCAGTAAAATCTCACAAGAAGGATTTTCTTTAGGCAAATTAACAGAAGACCTATTAGGTAAGATAGAAACACATCAAGAAATCTTACTCACTTTAATTTCTCGTGAACCTTTGGGATAATAACTCTCTAACTTGGAAATATTGTCGCTAAAAAGATACAGGAATTCCTGTATCTTTTTGCCTCAAATACACTTTAACCACCCAGGTCCATCACCTCCATGAAAGTTCCTAATTCTAGCTTTCACATCTTCATTTGGTAATCCTAAATAGTTTACAGCATTTAAACCAAACATATCTGCAATTTCATTCGCATCAAACTTGTCACAGTACTGTTCATAATAGTCTTTCAAATAGTTTTGATAATTTTTTTCCTTCGCAATCATTGACCAATCGCTACCATACATTAATCTTTTCTTTACAAGAGGAAATTCGCGCGTCATTTTGTGAAGATTGGAAAAATATTTTTCAACATAAGATTCCTCTTTACCAATACCGTGTACAACACCTTCGTGATATCCGACATCTGCGTAAATATTCGGATACTCTTGCATCAACCGTCCTACCTGCAGCGCCCAACCTTTGTTATAGTTACTAACAAGAGACTCCGCTCCTCCAAAATGAGCTAAATTAATGCGAAGTTTTGCAAATTGTGGTTTTTTTATAAGAGATTCCCAATAGCTAGGAGCCGCGCGCTCTGCGTAACCTTTTCCTGCACCATTACTATTGTTACAGTGAGCCATAATCGGAACATTGTGTTTCGCGCACCATACAAACAATTCCTCAAGAACTTCATCTAGTTTTTTACCAAATGCTCGAGCTTCTTCTGGTGTACTTGTATTAGGAAAATCTTTGTGATTAATATTATCTGTGGCACTAAATCCCATCGGAGGGTATAATTTAACGCCCATAAATCCATGGTTTAAAACAGCATCCTGCACTACCTCAAGAGCATTTTTTTCACCTGATTGTTTTTCCATTTCTCTACGTTCAACTAATCTCCATGGATCAAAAGGAGCAAATAAATGGATTCTACCTTGTTGTTCTTTTGCAATTATGCTCATAACCGCTATTTGCTCTTCTATATAAGAAGTCGGCCTTACTTGACTAGGTTCTTCAACCCAATGATCAAGATCAACCATTGCCCCTAAAAATAAATCTATTTTATTATCAAAATCACTGATTAGTTGTTCCGTAATTTTATATCTAGGTTGAGTAAGAAGGCTTACCCATTCAATATGGCGTATAATAAAAAAAGGTAAGTCAAACATTACTTCCAAAGTTTCTACAAACTCTCTATCGGAGTCGGACGATTTGAGTATCTGATCAATATTAATATCGAGTTCGGTACCTAACTTTTTGCTTTGAATTTCTTTTAATTCCGTTGCTAAAATTTTAAAAATTTGCTTTTCTTTTTTGTCGTTTGAAACTTTATACTGTAAAAGTTTTTCTTGCAATTTTTTATCAAAATCCGTTTTGTTAAAACTCACACTTTCTCGGTTTGGATTACTCAAGTATTCATACTCTTCCGTTGCTGAATATCCTATGCCATGAGCGATTTCAGTAAGCATATACGCCAAACCATCTTTCATTTCATCTGTTAAACCAGTATTTTGATGATTATATAATCCTAGGCCTACTTTTTTTATAAATCCGTATATTGGTAGATCATTAGCATTGAAAACGTGCGCGTGGGTATCAATAATAATCGGTAATTTTTTTGAATTTGAAGTAGACTTTTCTAAACTACAAAGAGAATTTGTTGAGCAACAACCGTTTACTAAAATAGTTCCAAGTAAATATTTTAAAAAAGAACGTCTTGAATAATTTTCCATTGTTTCTCCATTAATAACATATCTAGAACATATTTGTGAAAAGAGAAGAACATTAAACTAAAATTTATTAAAAAAATTATTTTGATACAATATATAATACAAAATATAATTATATAAATACAAATGTTTATATGGAGATAAAAATTTTCATGAAGTTTATTTATATTATAATTTTTATACTGGTATGTTCATGCACTCAAAATCAAATAATCAATAAGCCACCTGAACCAAACGCGAAACAAACAGAAGAAATAGCAGATTTTTCGCAAATAACTAGAGTTCAATATGTAGAGTGGGATGTTTCTGATGTAGAATATTTTGATAGAGTTTCTGATTTGCAACATTCAAAAGTAGTGAGAAAAGCCTTTTTACAAAAATCTTTCAATCCAGAGTTATTACTCGATAATAATAATGATGACCTATTTTCTAAAATTCGACCTCATTGGAGTTGGGAATTAAGAAAAGCAGGAGAAAAAGAAGAATACGAAGATGAAGAAACAGATTGCGAAAACTTCACAAATCGAAATAGAATTAAAATAATGCCTTCTAGTGATTTAGAGGACAAAACTCTTGTAATGTGGTTTGTATATGAGTCAGACACTAAATTGCCAGATAGAAATCTGCCTAACACTTTAAGTATATATCATCTTGACGGATGTAATCACATAACAACATACGAAAAATGTAGGCGCCAAAAAAACAATGGCAAGTATGAAATTTTGAGATACGCTATTTTTCCTCCAAAATAAGAGGTAACAATGAGAAAAATATTAATTGCATTATCCTTTTGTATTACCATTATCTACAGTGATGAGTGGATTAAGTTAAAGCCAAGTAAAATGATAGAGTTACGTGACAGTATGCTACACAACTATGTCCAGAGAAATGATGTAAATACTGCATTACGGCGATTAGATATTCCTGATGGTAGAATAGGCTCCGATAGAGAATCGAATTATGACTATTACTACAATGTAATTAAACATCTGGTGTCAAAAGATCTCTTAGTAAAATGGTTATTTTTCTTAGCACAAGATCCATTTTATAAAGAAGAAAAATACGGATATGTATTTGCTAAAAAATGGATTAGTTACTTAGCAAATGCAGAAAATAATACACAAAAAAATGAAGCAAATTACATACGAGAAAAATTTTTACGACCCAAATACGACATTTTAAAATCGGTAAAATGGTTACAACAGGGATATCAATGTGTTCAGAGCATTGGTCAAGTGAGAACTCCCTCACAAGAAGGAACAGGCTTCTTGATAACAGATGATTTAATAGTAACGAATCATCATGTAATTTCAAGTACCAACATAGCCAAGAAGAGCCAAATAGTTTTCGACTACTATCAAAATATAGATGGCAGTATACAAGAAGCGCCACCAATAAATTTAAACCCTGACAAAGCTTTTTTTGTAGCAAGAAATGGAGACATTGATTTTTCAATTGTTGCTCTTCAAAATAAACAGTCGCGATATGTTCCAAAAATAAAAGAAAAAATAGACAAACAAACTCCGATATATGTAATGCAGCATGCGCAAGGAAACGACTTACAAATATCAATTAATAACAATCAAATAAGAAATATAACAAAAAATTCTGTAAAGTATACTACTCCAACAAAGCAGGGATCTTCCGGGTCACCAGTATTTGACCATAATTGGAATGTCATAGCTGTGCACTGGGGTTCACAAAAAGGCCGCAATGCTGGTACACGTATAAGTAAAATATTACATATTCTTAAAAAAAACTCTGATCCAAATGCCAAAAGAATTTATCATAAAATAATAAAATATCACCAATCAAAGATTGTTAAGATTGTTCCTGAAACTATCAAAAGAGATTTCGACAAAACAGACAACAAGAATATTATTCCAATAAAAAAGAGAAGAAACATCAAAGATTTACTTCCTGAATTTGCCGAAATTGTTGCTCAACAAATCGACGAGGAGTCATTAACAACATCTTTAAAAGCCACCAAAATTAAAAAATACAAAATAACAAAATCAAAAAATTTCTTAGAGTATTGTATGAATGTTGTTGATTATCTACATACAAAAGGAAAATTAGAAAAGTGGTTAAAGTATCTAATTAAAGATGAAAATGAGTTTGCAAAAGAGTGGTACGACAAACTCTACAAGTAATATTCCCAATATAAGAAACAGAGTTCATTATCAATTCTTTAAACTAATGGAAAAAATATGGCTACCGAAAAAACAGTACAAACACAACAACTACTGGAATTAGCACAGCTACTTTGTAAACGTTACCATTCTGAAGACGATATAACGATGGTTATGCAACTAGCAAATATTCATCCCGCCGATGTTAATTTTTCTTTAACAGGTCCTGCAAAAAACATTTGGATGAAATTGTTATCTTGGGCAAATACTAGAACAAAAAACCAAGTTCCTTCTCTAGTAGAAGCCGCTCATCAAATAGACAAGACAAACCGCTACACGGCAGATGCTTTACAACAAATGCGGCGTATTTTTGAGATGGATAGCCCAAGAGAAGACGCAAGAAGAACCACTACCGCTGATGGCCAAGAGAAAAAAGAGACACCGCAAGTCAACAACGTCAAAGAATCTACCGCCAACAACAATAAAAAACACTTAGAAAAGTCTCTTCCAACCACTAGCAAAAAAGAGAATTCGCGAGGGCCTGATTCAGTCGATTTTGAGCTCTACGACGATGCTTATGGCGTAAAAGAAAAAAACTCTAATAAGAAATTAATACTAAAAATAACTGCTATTGCTTGTTTGGGTTTTGTTTTGGTAGATGTATCTCTCAGTGCAATTTATCAATTTTGGCCCGACGAAAATATAAAAAGTGGTGTTTTCGATATTTTAGCTCTAGATACTGCCAGAAATATGACAGAGAGCCAATTACGTGTTTCATTGCAAAGTGTAAGCATTTTAAAACAGGTAAAAGATTCCAAAAATTTCAACGAATTTTGCACCTTCGCTATTCGCGAATTACACAAGGAACAAAAATTAAAGCAGTGGCTACAACATCTCAAAAACCAAAAATATACATTTGCCAAAAAACAATATATTGAACTATATGTCATTATTCCGCTTGCAAAAGATACAGCTGAAAACATGGAGAGAAGTGCACTACGTATATCCTTGAAAAAGATACGCGCCAGTATTCACCAAATTGACGAGTCTAACAACTTTGAAGAATACTGTATTATTGTAGTTAAGGATCTACAAGCTAAAGATTTGCTTAAAAAATGGTTAGAGCATCTCAAGGAAGAAGAATATACATTCGTACAAAAATGGTTAAACGAAATTTCTTCCCAAAAATAAATGTCGATACGCCTTAGTCTCGATATTCAAAAAGCATTTCTAAATCAAGAGTAGCCTCTGGCTGGCGATTGTCAAAAACGGACTTCGGTATATATTTATAGTGTTTTGCGATAGGAGCTTCTCCATTAAAACCATAAACTCTCTTATCTTCCAAAGGGTATAACCACAGTCGCGTTTCTTCTGACTGCGCGACTTTTGTAAACTGATTCAGTAAAGTTTCACTAATATCAGAAAGTTGGAAATGCTCTTGTGCAAGACGACGTCGAAAATTAGAAACAGCGATTTGGTCTTCAACAACTATTCCAATCTCGGTGTCCCAAGTTCCGGTAAAACTTCTTTTGTTAATATTTGCAGAACCAAGTATCGCAATTTGTTCATCAACGATCATTAACTTAGAATGTACGTATATTTGCGCAAGTTTATTTGTGCCTTGTTCTTTGTTAGCAAGAGTAAAAAAACCGACGTAATCGTGAACATCTTTTCCATATTGTTGTGCTACTTCCTCTAATTCTTTATAAACAAAGGCGCGCACTTTTAACTGCAAGTCATAAATTCCGCGCGCTATCATTTCTTCTGGATGAAAACCCGGGATTGCAGGGAGCAAAATAATTACCTCAAATTTTTGGTTTTGTTGCATTGCTTTTTTGATGCGCTCGACAACAGCAACAACAACCCCGTGTGGCTCAGATTCCGATTTAATAAAATACTGATTTTCGATGTAAATAGAACGTTGTGCTTTTGCAATATAGTCGATATAGGCATCTCGATATGTAGTAACCACTGTGTCATCTTGCAACTCAATACATTTGTTATCAATAGAACACACAACTCTCACCGAAGAAGTATGCTCCTTTGTTTTTTCGTAACTTTCTCGTTTCCAATTTGATAGTTTTTCGTTTGTTCTACCCATCATTTTTTGCACAAATTTAGAAGAGTTGTAAAGTTTATTCCATCTTCCGCAAAATACCTCTGCAATATCACCTACTGCAGGACCTTCAACTTTCGCATGGATATCATGCCAACCTACGCGTGCTTCTTTTGGCAAATCTTGTTCGTTATGAAAATCATAAACTCCTATGCGAGTATAGGGATTGTACTCATCTTCGTAATCGTATTTTTCTACAAAAGGTGATAAGTAACTGTAAAGAGTTGGATGATTGACAGAAGCAAACGATAGATGCTCGCAATTATCCCAACGCCCTCCAGCAAGGTCTATTCCACCAATATAAGCCATTTTTAAATCGATAACCGTAAACTTTTGGTGATGAGACAGAAGAACAGTTTTTGGATTGCGTCCTACTTCATCAGAAACAATTTCCACGTGTTTTAAATCAGAAAAAATATCCTGAACTCTTTCATTTTCATTCGTTGGACGATCCCACAGCAAAATCTTAACTTTTACATTCGGAATTTCTTGCAAAACATCAAACAACGTTTCATCTTTGTTATCTTCCTGATCAGGTGTTAAATGAATAAAAGGATCTAGCCTCCAGCCAGCAATATAAACCGACTCTTTTGCCGCTAAAATATCATCCCGAAGTTTAGACATCATTTCTTTGGCGTCAGAAAAAAACGCAACTTTATTAGTTTTTGTATTCGCAAATTTCAAATCATGACCACTCATTTCATTACCCCTATCTATTTAAAATTGCTTTAACTTTCTTATTTGCGGCGACTAAATTAACGTGACCAGAATCTTGTTTTAGCGCATTTGAGACGAGCTCTGCAACACGATTTGTAACTCTGGTATTAGCTCTTTCCAACAAATAAAGCCAATCTTTTTTGGGAACTCCAATATATTTGAAATCTTCTATTTTTATATCATTGGTAAGTGAGATTACTATTTCAATAGTATCTCTATCGTATATAGCTTTTGCCAATAACTCTGCAATATCAAATAACTCCTGTGCGGTGAATGTATAAGAAAAATCACTTTTTGATTGTATAGTTTCTTCAGGCAGATTCTCCGACTTAAGATAATCTCGAACAAACGCAATTTCACTATTCGCAAGACTTTGTAACCACAAGTGTAGTTTATTCTCTTTGTGCAAATATTTGATTACATTTTGATAATAAACAAGTCCATTATTTGCACTGTCTATTTTTTGAGGATTTATATTTATTTTCATCAGCGCAAAGTCCACGTCATTTTTAGTTAGGTAATTATCGATACATTTTTCTGCCAGATTTGCAATTTCTTCAGGGGTCATTCTACGCCTTTCTTTTAAATATATTCAAAAATTTACAATTAATTTGTTGCAAAATTTTATTAGCAAAGCAAAATCTAATTCACAGTTATTCGCTTTGTTTCATAGTTATTATAACCTATATATATAATTTTTATAGAGGCAGATTTGTCTTTAATCAATTTTTCAACTAAATTAAAAACACCGCTAGATGTTAGCTCTAATTTTAAATTACCCTTTTCAAAAAAAAACTTACCTAGTATAAGTATATGTTCATACTCAAGCATAATATTTTAAATTTTTTCATAGAGGAATCATATGGATGTTCGAGATTTGAAAGAAATAGCAGATTTATTAGCCAAAGGAATAACAGACGCAGAAAAAATAAAAATAGTTATTCAACTAACAACAGACTTAGAGTTAAATCAATTAACATTTTCTAATAATGCACATAATGACTGGTTTGAGTTTTTAATTGCTGCAAATAATCGTGTAAACAATCGAGTTTTTGAATTAGTCAATAATGCGTTTTCTATCGATAAAACTCAAAAGCATCTCAATCTTGCTTTACAGAAAGTAAAAAGCTTACGAGATCCAGTAACAATTATCCAAACTATGCCTTCTGGTCCTATAGTACCAAGTGATCAAGTTGATAACAGTATTATTAACGCATATGCAGAATTGTATAGCGGAATTCGCGCTCGAGAAATAGTCATTAATGCAAACCGCTTGTGCCAACAAGCTAATTCTGATGCGCAAACCACAATTAAACAATCATCTTTACCTTCACTCGATGTTGCCCCCAACAGATATTGGCATGCTGTTTTTAATGAAGCGCGACTTCATGGCCCAAAAATGCTCACATCTTTGCTACTAGTCGTAAATAAGACACTCCTGCCTCAAAATGTCAAAAACAACATAGACTATTTAGTTAATTATCTTGAAGTATCTCACAAATAATTCTTTGACAATAAACAAATTTTTTCTTATTCGCATTTTTTAATTTGTTTTTTTGTTTTTCAACTACATAATTAAATTAGCTATTAATTATTTTATGTGATTTTAACTTAAGGTAGGAAAGTGATCATGAATAAGATGAAATATTTGTTGTTAGTTCTTTTGTCTATTTTAATTCCAATTCTAACAATAGCACAACTAAATAATTCTATAGAAGAAAGACATCAAAAAGCTCTATTCACAATTTCAGAGCATTATCTTGATAAATCTTTTGCTATCGAAAACTCTTTAGAGAAGACAGGCTATACACCCCTCAATAGAAAAATTTGGGATGACTTTCCGATCTTGCGTAAAATTGAAGCCGCATATATATCAGCAGAAATAACTAATCACGGTTCTGGAAAGTATTTGCTAGCAATACTTTCTAAAAGTTTAGCACAAAACTACCAAAATGCGATAACCGAAAACTTATATTTAAAAGAATACTTGAGTATTCCAATTCCTTCTAACACTAAACTTGCGTACTCAAATATTAGCAAAGAAACTATACAACAACAAAGAGCAAAACTTCCAAATTCTATCAAACAAGCTATTATTGTTTTATCTCAATATAGCAACGGCGGAGCCATTGGCGGAGTAGAGAATATTTTGGCTCATTATTTTAATCTTCCTATTGAAAAAAGTTACGAGATATTAAGTAGTAGTAATAACAGTAGGGAGGCGTTAGAACGAGGTATAAAAGCTGTAAAACCCGAACTTCGCAACAACAAAATCTCTCAATTAGTTCGTGTTGTTGATGCTTCATATACCAGTGCTCGTTCACATACAGAACTAGATTTTTTTAGAGTTAGAGAAATAGACTGTCTACGTGCAGCCAGAGCGTTTCACTCTGTACCATAATTGACAAACAAGAGCCTTGTTTTCAGTATTATATAAAGCTTCTTTACATTTTAGACTCTGAAAAACGACTTAATAGCAACTATCTATTTTTTTAAGGTCGATTGAATAATTCTTTTTGACACAAACCAACTATTTTCTTAATAAAAAGTTTAATTTAATTTTCTACGCATATCTATCTTTGATGATCTAAAATTTTCTGATAGATTTTTTGCGCATTTTCATTGTTATGATTCTTTAAAATAGACATAACTTTACTAATACGCGTACCAATGTTTCGTTTTTCATCTTTGCCCCAATGAACACCAATGATGTTCCAATCATGGTCAAAAATCGGCGATCCAGATGAACCTTTGGCGGTAGGCGACATATAACGTAAAGAAGTTTCATTGATTTCTTTAATTTCATTGTTATTTAGACCTATTTTCATGTCATTTGAATCTGGATGTTGCAAAATGTAAACGGATTCTTTGCTACCTATGTTTTCGCGTATTTTTGGTATATAACGGTCTTCTTGTGGCTCACTTAGCGAAATAATTGCAATATCAACTTCTCTTTCTTCATCTAAAAGAGAGAAGAATACATTCTCAGGATCTAGAGTTTTTGCTTGTGGAGCAATTGTATTCTCTTCATTTCTAAAGTAATCAAACTCAACAATAGCACCATTTGCTACATTTTCATCCGAGATTACGTGCCAGTTAGTTACCAGTAAGTCTTTGGCAATTAAAAAACCTGTTCCCCCTCCATCCCCGACCAGTAAATTTGCTACACATTCTATACTTTTATAGCCTTTGTATAACCAATTAACGGGTTTTAATAAATCTTTGCCTGGGCGCCAAATTTTTTCGCGAATGTAATTTGCTTTGTCTTTCTTATTTTTGTCTATATCGTCAACTTTTACTAACAAATTCAACCATTCGCGGACAAATACATAACCATAGTCTTCTGGATCAAGCAGATCTATAGCTAATTTCTGTAACCACTGCACTAACATACGTTTTGGTTCTAGATGTTTTATTATATTCACATAGTAATATTGTAAAGTGCCTGCATTTGGTATTGTAGCTGGAAAAACACCAATATCTTCAAGAGCTTGTTTGGCGCGATCAAGAGAAACGTAATTCTTGACCAAATCGCGACTTAGATCGCCAATCTCTGGCAATGTCAAGCGACGCCAACCTTCCATCGATTGTACTTTGAGTACTGATTTTTCCTTTTTAGAATTTGCATTTTTGTGACTGTGTTGCTGTGTGCCATCGAAAATTTCAGTTACTTTATTCATCGATGCAATTAAATCCTTATGTGTTGGGTCTTGCTTCAGAATATTTTCGACAAGCTCATACACTCTATTTGTTTGGCGATTATTCGCATATTGAAGTAGCTTGAACCACTGATTTCGCAAGCTCCCTCTAAGCGCTAAATTATGTAATTCAATGTCTCGAGTGAGCTGCACCGCTAATTCCATATCATCTATACTACATGCGCGAGCTAGCAAGTTTGCTATTTCTAACAAAGTCGCAGAGTTAACATCCATTACTATCCTCTTTTATTCTAAAAAAATATTCTCTGTTATTATAACAAAGCATTATAAAGATCTTTTTTGCCTTTTTCATTCAAATCTTCTATGAGAGTCCATATAGGAAGCGCATAGTTTTGCTCGCGATGAACACCACCCCAATGAATCGCGATTACTTTGCCTGATTCGATATCAATTAATGGAGCACCACTGCATCCGCCAAGAGTCGAACAATCGTGATATATACGTGGTTCAATATTTTTGTTCACTGCTACTTGCTCTACTGAACGTATTGTTCCTGGCATAATATGTTTGTAATCGTAGTGCTCAAAAATGCGTAAATCGGAAACATAAGCTCTCTCGTCAATTGCTGGATGCCCAAGCACATAAACTTTACGATCTTTTAGGTCATCATCGGAGTACTTATTTGTGTCTACTTCTAAATAACCGTGGGATTTTTTCAAAGTTAGCAAGCCGTAGTCCAAATGACTAGAAACAAAAGGAGATCCAAGTGAAAGGCGCTGTTGTTTTTTCTCCTTAGCATTGTAAACAGCATTAAAGTCAATCGCTGGAGTCGATCCCATTTTTACCAAATTAAATTTACCGGTAAAAAAACGTCCGTTGTAATCCTGAAAATTTAACTCGTAAAAACCATTGTTAGTTAACACGTGACGGTTAGTAACAACAAGATTTTCTCTAAATAAAAGTGCACCTGTTCCCTGCCAGTAATTAGAATTAAACAACCCAATACGCCCTACTTTGTGGGCATTACTAAGCATTGCTTGCTGTTTTTCCCCAGTAATAATCTCGCGCCAATTCTGATCATTTCCTCTCACAACCCCCAAACGCTCAAGATCATCTTCTCGCAAAGTATACTTACTGTATTCCTCCCTCACAGCTAGAGCTGGACGATATTTTGCACAAATAATCGCTTCCCAACCATCGCGATAGCGCCCAAAACTTTCTTTTACACTAACATTTACTTCGTTATATAGCTGGTCTAGCACTTTTTGCATTTGTAATAACTGTCGCCAAGACGTTTCTCTTTGCGTGATAAGATATTGAATTTGTTGGCGTTGCTCAAAAGCGTTATCATTATTTTGTTCAGTGCCATAAGAAGAAAAATCCTTTTGTAAATGTTCTAATTCGGAAGTAACTCTTTCTATGAGTGTTTGTCGAGACTTCACTTCCTGTTCTAAATCAGCAATAACCAGATCTTTACCCTCTTTATTATCGAAGTCTTTAATTATTGTATTCATTGATTTTCCTGTTTAAAGTCACACTGCGATTTTTTAAAAGATGATGTCATTGATATAATATTACACATCTATTTGTATCTTATCCAACTCTTGAGATTTTGCACGTATTTTTTGTATTAATTCATTATATTCTGATGTACTGCGTATAAAGTCAAAATCTCGTTCTTTGTTTAGGCGATACAAATTGACAAAGCCTTTATCAAAGGCGAGATTTAGCTGCTCGAGTGCTTGATGTTTTTCTTCTTGTAAAGAATATACGCGAGCTAAATTGTAATATGCAGTACTACCTGCATACCCTTTGTTTATTCTAGCAATTGTTTTATTTACTTCTTTCATATTATTTTGCTTTTGATAGAGTACAGCAATACTACTGAGGATAACGACTACAAGTCTCTTATCTTGCGTCAAACTTAACGCTTGTTGTTTATATATTAGCGATCTTGCCATTTGATTTTGAGCCTTATATACACGACTAATACGGTATAAAACATCTCCTATTATAGAAAAATCGCCGATTTTCTTTCTTAAACCAAGTGATTCATCATAGTACTCAAGAGCTAGATTTAGCTCTCCTTTGTCAAAGTACACATTACCTACATTGCATAAACTGCGAGCTATTGGTAAAGGCCTATTTCTTTTTTTTGTCAATTCAAGTGATTCATTATAATACTTAAGAGCTAAATCTACCTCTCCTTTGTCAAAACATACACCGCCTATACGACCCAAAATTAAAGCTATTTCAATAGAATTATTGGTTTTCTTTACCAACTCAAATGCTTTATTGTAGCAGTTGAGAGCTAGATCTAACTTTCCTTGATCGCAATATAACCTACCAACGTTCATCAAGCTAATAGCATTTGCATTTTCCAAAAGTGATTCACTGTAATACTTGAGAGCTAAATCGAGTTCTCCCATACAATGATATGTAATGGCTATATTATGTAGTATAACGACTGTCCCATTAAAGTCTCCCGCTTTTTCTTTTAATTTAAGCGATTTATCGTAATATTCAAGAGCTAAATCTAACTCGCCTTTATCATACAGTGTATTAGCTATCATATCACAAAAATGTATGGTATCATCTTTTTCTCTTTCTTGTTCTAAAATTTTACTATAATACCGAATGGCTAAACCAAACTCTCCTCTTTTCTTACAAACACTAGCAATATCTTTTAGGGGCTTTTGTTCTAAGATAACTTCTTCTATTTGTACATCATCTACACCGTTTAATAGCATTTCAACAGACAATTCTTTTCTCATTTCAGGAACAAAGATAGCGATTCTTTTCATTTCTTCATATACGATTAAGTGTTTGTAATCTAAATAAACATCGTGATTTGGTACTTTTATCTTTTGTTGTACCTTGGTATTTAAGTGTGCACAATGAATGCGCTCAAAATGCTCTAGTATATGTTCTAAAAAATTTCTCTTTTTTGCTCCACTAATACGAATACAAATTTTATCTTTTATCTGATCAACATCTATTAGTGCCATACTCATACCATCTTGTATATAAACACCTTCTCGCCAACAAATTTGGTACCATTTTTGAGTTTTGGCAATAAAGTGAGCTATAATAACTGGAGATAGAATTTCATACTCGTATTCAAAAATAATACCCGTGTTAGGCCAATATAACTGTGGTTTTTCAAATGCAAATTGTTGTGGGATGAGTAATTTATTATCTTTAAGATCAAAACACATCTTAAATTTTTTCATAACTGCTATTGTATAAGCGCTGTTTTGCGCATTACTCTGTAGTAGTTTCTCTACGTCGCTTTTTGTTAACATACCTTCTAGCGAATCTTCGTTTAGTACAGAGTCAATCATTGTTACTAGCCAAGCCGGTTTCACGACAATTATTTCCGCTAAATCACTGTTATCTCGAAAATATAGAACTATACCTAAATCATGTAAGAATTGTAATAAAATTTCTCCGTGCTCTTTAGTTATCTGCTGACTAGAACATAGTTTTTGATAGTGTGAATAAGTAACAAAATTATCAGAGAGTTCTTCTAATTGCTTTTTTACTTCAAACCAACTTAATACCCAAGATGTGCGCACATACTCTAATTGACTAACTGTTTCTTTTACCGCCTCTCTTAGTCGACGAAAACCCTCTTCTGTTTCTGGAAACAACCCAATAAAATCTTTAATTGTCGGATATTTATTTTTTAAAGCTATGCGGTCAATAAGCGAATCGTCCTCGTCGGCAGCTTTATTCACGACAATCAAAACAGGTACACTACCCGCAAGATCAGCAATAGTGCTCAACCAGTAATCTAGATGTTCATACTTATCTTCTCGATTTATATCCCACAAAAAAACATACAAACTGCGTTTCGTAATAAACAACCAATGAATCTTATTTCGAATCTCCGGTCCTAAATCTAATATATTAAGTTTAATTTTTTGATTTGAGCGCAGTTGTAATTGCCAAGTTGTTGTGTTTATCAATTCTGTTATATTTTTTAGCACACTATTTGATTTTTCACTGAGCTTTTCCAAAAACTGCTTTTCTTTTTTTTGTTCCCCAAAGATAACCATTTTTATTTCCAGTAATTTTGTTTCTTTGTTTTGCTTTTGAAGATGTAAAAGATACTTAATTTGTTCAACAGGCAAAAATTCGTATATTTTAGAGGGAAGTTCAAAGTCATTCCCCTGTAGATTTAGAACTTTCAAACAAGAAAGTTCTTTCATTTCTTGTGGTAATAATAGCAATTCATTTCTGTCAAGAAATAGTATTGTAAGATTAGTTAGTTTTGCTATTTCTTTTGGCAAAGTTTTCAAACGATTACCACTTAAATTGAGAACGGTAAGACTTTCAAGATTTCCTATTTCTTCTGGTAATTCTGTTAATTCGTTGTCACTCAAGTCGAGCATGGTAAGATTGTGAAGTTGACCAATCTCTTTTGGCAAAGTTTTTATTTTATTTCCACTAAGGTATAAAGTTGTGAGATTTTTAAGATAACCTATTTCTTTAGGCAAACTAGCCAATTGATTGTGATCGCAAAATAGCTCATTCAATTGCGAAAACTGCATAATGTTGTACGGTAACTCTTTCAAGGAATTCTCACCAAGATATAGAGTTCTAAGACTTTTAAGTTTCCCAATATTTATAGGTAATGCTATCAATTTGTTATTTCCAAAATACAACTTTTTCAAATTAATAAGGTTTCCTATTTCCTGCGATAACTCTTTTATTTGATTATTATCACAAAACAATTCTTCTAATTTGTTTAGTTGCCCTATTCCTTTTGGCAGCTGGGTTAACTTATTTTCTCCTACGTACAATTTTCTCAGTTCGTTTAATTGTGTAATTTCTGCGGATAATTCGATAAAAAAGTTGTTGTCAAGGTACAGTTCATTGAGCTTTGTACATTTATCTATTTCTTTCGGTAAGGTTGTTAACCTATTATTTCGCAAATCTAGAATACGTAGGTTTTTTAGTTGAGAAAGAGACGGCAAAATTGACAGTTCATTTTTACTAATATCTAGTTTGGTAAGTTTTT
The DNA here is from genome assembly GCF_041508025.1 of Candidatus Uabimicrobium helgolandensis. Taxonomy (NCBI): domain Bacteria; kingdom Pseudomonadati; phylum Planctomycetota; class Candidatus Uabimicrobiia; order Candidatus Uabimicrobiales; family Candidatus Uabimicrobiaceae; genus Candidatus Uabimicrobium; species Candidatus Uabimicrobium helgolandensis. The sequence continues at coordinate 4,760,272 of NZ_CP165719.1, read as the reverse complement.
TAAGTTGGCTTATTCCAGGAAGCTCTTCCAAGCGATTGCTTCTTAAATCAAGAACAGAAAGATGGTAAAGCTTTTCCATTTCTTTTGGTAATTTATTTAGCTTATTAACGCTCAAATCTAATCTTTTCAGATTTGAGAGCGAAACGATCTCTGGTGGCAATTCTCTTAATTTATTGTTATGCAAAACCAGAGTATTGAGTTCTGAGAGTTCACCGATTTCTCCGGGTAGAGATTGCAAAATATTTTCAGAAATATCAAGATAAATTAGTTTTTTTAGTTTACTAATACTACCTGTAACATTACCTAGAAAATTTTTATGCAAATTTAAAACCTTACAACCTGAATGATCATTTAGACTGTTGGAGTTAAGAATTCTTAGCTTTTGGTTACTTAAGTCTAAATTATTTATCGATATATCAACAAATTCAAGCTCTTCTCTCAAGCGCAATTTATCTCGTTCAGGCCAAAACTTTTTTGCCATTTCTAAATTTTCATCGCAAAGTAACAAATCCACAGCTTTATCTTGTTTTATCCATAAGTTATACCGAAACTGTATTCTTTCACGCATATTTTGTCGCATATACAACCGAATGATATTACTACGTTCATGTTGAAGAATCTCTTGTATATCGAGATCCTTTTTCGACAAACGCTTTGCAATAAGCAACATCGCTTTTAGTAATAGGCCTGGAAGAGCCATGCTCTCTTGGAAAAATACCAAAATTTCTTCGTAATTGTAAAAAGGAACGTAAGGTATTTGCATCTCACTCCAATAGTTCTTTCTCTCAATAGAAAAATCTTCTATTATTTTCGAAAATTTATTAATAGCATAATTGTAGGTAGAGTTCAAGCGGTCAGATTCTGCAGAGTCGACACGGGAAAGAAGAGGATAAATTATTCTTTCTTTGATCTCGTTTCTTTTCCAAGAGTTACAAATAGCATTTGCTATTTTTGCCGCGCCTTGGATACTCTGATTATTTAATGTAAAAAGTAACACCACAATATCTGGCATTTGAATAGTACAAATTCCCGAAGTATCACTTACTCCTGTACGGCTATCAATAAGAATGTAGTCATAATTTTGGCGTAGTAATTCTTTTACTTCTTCTAAAAAATATCCTCCTTGAAGGCGTTCGTGAAAATTAGCCCAATCAAAAGAAGTAACAGTTGATGGATAAGCAGAGTTTTGACAACCAGCCCCAATAAAATCAAGACAACCATCATTTTTGAAATCCCAGTCAATACTTTGTTTATAATCACCACTAAAAAAGCGTTCGGTATACTCGTCATACCAATTTTCAGACTCTGATTCTTCTAATGTTGCAAAGGCATATTCTGAAACTAATTCAATAATCCCTTTGGTATTTTCTAGGTCAGGGTCTAGTAAAAAAGGATCAAAGTAACGGTGAAGACCAGGAGCTTCTAAATCCCAATCTATAGCAAGAACATTATAACCAGAACTGGCTAAAGCCCATGCGGTATTTGCCAAGGCCATAGAACGTCCAGTCCCCCCTTTGTAGGAGTAAAAAGTGATAAATTTTCCTAACATCTTTTTATTCGAAACCTAGTTTTGGAAGTGGAGGTGTGTATTCTCTATTCTTTGAAATTTTACTTTTTACCTTTCCACTGGTTAAGGCTTCATTCCTTTCTGTTTCGGCTGGCTTCTGTTTACCTAAATTAGTATTCGGAATTTTTTTAGCCGGTTTTTTTACGCGGCGCATCATTGGAAGATTACTATTCATTGAGAGAACTACTGAATTAAATACATGAAATAAGCGTGGTTCTAAATTTTTTATATCTTCAACAATATTTGTATTATGATGGTGTTTTTTACCATTTTCATTGTAGAATATATCATCTACCAAATCTTGCAAACAATCTTCATTTTTATTGACAAGATCATTTTCCACATTACGTACAATAAGCGTCCCACAATGGTAAAAATTCTTTTTAGAATAATCTTTCATTGTTGTAGCATACTCATCCAAAAATAAACTCCAGTTATCAACGATAACAATCACTAAGTCTTTTTTTTCTTTGCAGTCTTCCAATATTTCTATAAAGTCTTGCGGTGTTTCTTTTTGAAAATTGAAGTTATGTGTTTCTGAAATGTATGAATTTTTTTGTTTCATAATGGAACCAACTTCTGTTCCAATTGTTTCTGCATGCGGAGGATTAAAAGCCTTCCAATTGCGACGCCTAAGATCATAGCAGTTAAGATCGTCATTGAAAGAACACTCCTCAAAAGAAATATTTTGAGGTAAACATTGTCTTAACCTACTTTGCTCTTTATTTGTAATTACAACATAAATAACAGTTACAGATGTGCATCTGTCTTTTTCTTTTTTAGCGTAGACATCAATTTTTATTTTTGCTTCTTCAAGATATTTACTGTTAGGACTATATATACAGGCATTGTTTACTATGTCTTTTACTTTGTTTATTGTTCGAGTATTTGCATAAAGAAGTACTGAATTCCAACAACTTTTAGCATCCTTCGCAAGTGCTATACTTCCTAGATCAATGCACGTCATACCAGCCACTACGCGAATATGTTCTTCTTCATGAATTTCTTTGGCTAACAACCCTGCCACGTCGAATAAAAACCGAGCAGAATAATTTATACTCTCCATTGCTATTCCTTACTGATAACGCATATCGCTAAAATCTACCTAGCTCTAAACCCATTAATATTATAAACCAAAACTTTGTTTATTCGAAGATTTTTCCAATGAACATTGATATCATACCGCAACGCATAACTTGCTAGAAATTTTCAACTATTCCTGTCTCTGATTACCGTTTTCATCTACCTCTCTCTTATACGTCGAATTCCCAAAAGTCACTTATTTTCAGGTAGCTTCTTGTTTTCCTTTTTAGTTTTGGTATAATTTGTAACTATGCAGTGTTATTTAAGTCTGTAGCATATAAAATTTTACTATATTTTATAGTTCATTATGAATATATTATAGTTTTATTTGTCTACGATAAGTGTTAAAAGTAGAATAAAACAGTTTCTCGTTTTGCACTGTTTACATGCTCATTCTCTTTAAAAGAAGTGAAAGGAGATTTTCTTGATTATTAGTGTAGCAATTGAAAAGGGAGGGACGGGGAAAAGTCAAACAGCTGTGAATTTATCTTGTGCATTAGTTCGCTTTCATAAATTAAAAGTTTTAGTTGTTGATTTAGACCCTCAAGGTACTGCTTCTCTTGGATTTGGTATTTCACCTCTATCTACAGACACAAATACTATTTATGATGTATTGTCTGGAAGAGTTGATCCTCAGGACGCGGTATACTCGTATAACGATTCCGACCTATGTATAATGCCTGCTAACCACGAGCTGGCTATTTATGGTTCTAATGAATTTACTACAGAACTAGACAATCTTTTAAGTCCTATGAGTAATATTTTCGATTTTATTTTTATAGATCTACCTCCTACTCTAGGAAACTTTACAATGACCTCTTTGTGTCTTTCTGACTCCGTACTTATTCCTGTAAATGCTTCTTCTTCTGTATGTATAGTTGCTCTACTTAGTCAACTTCGTACAATAAAGACAACTGTAGAAGCAGTAAACAGCAAATTGTCTGTTTTGGGAGTTTTAGCGTGTATGGTAAATAACACTAGAATTTGTTCAGAGGTATTGTCTTGGTTAGAAGATGAATATCCTAACTTACTATTCGAAACAAAAATCCGCCAAAATATTAAGCTAGCAGAATCACTAGGATTGGGGGAACCAATTTTTGATTATGCTCCTGATAGTTATGGAGCGCTAGATTATAAAAACGTTGCAGCGGAAATTATGAGGAGGGTTACATAAGTGGATCTTTTACGCATGGTTGTAAAAAAGCGCTCAGAGGACAATACTCGAGTAAAAGATTCAGACTCTTTAGGCCGATTTGCTACGCGAGTAGCTAAGCTAAAAGGTGAAGGCCCTCTTGCATCGTCTGCTGAGCCAGAAGTGACTTTAGAAGTCATTGGTATTAATACCATAGACATTGAAATTCCAAAGAACTACATGCGAAAATCAGTCGGAGACCTTTCCCCTTTAGTTTCCAGCATTAAAATTTACGGCATACAACAACCGCTAAAAGTTATTAAACTTAGAGGTACAAATAAGTATCAGTTGGTATATGGTTTACGCCGTTTAGAAGCTGCTAAAAAAGCTGGTCATGATAGTGTTCCGTGTATTGTTGAACTCGTAACTATTGAAAATCGTTTACTGTCGTTATCTATGGTAGAAAATTTTGCGCGATTGGCTTTAAATCCTATCGAAGAAGCACTTGCATACCAAGGATTGGGTGACAAAGTTACCGACGAATTATGTCGCAATATAGGGAAAACCTCTGGATATATTCAAGAAGCAATTAGTTTATTAAGTTTACCAGAAAGTGTTCAAGAAGAAGTTATGGCAGAACCAGATCTCTACACATGGGGAATTCTGATGGTTTTAATCAAAACTTATAACACTTCAGGTGGACACGGTAGAAAATTGTTTCAAGCAATTGCAACAGGGAAAGTGAATACTGCTAAAGAAGCTGAAATTTTTGTTCAAAGTATTGGATAGGCATTAGTATTTTACATGTTAGGGAATGTAAAAAAATAATTTTGTATATTTTACAATTCTTAGTATTTGGCAAACCATTTTCTATAAATACAAGTAAGTTTAGATTTTAATGTCTAATAAGAAACAAAAACCCAATAAGAAAAAACATGAATTAGAGATTATACGCGTCGCAGAGCCTTTAGCGCCTTGGCAGGGAAGAGCACGTGACTATAAGCCTAACTTGAGTGATGATTTCAAAAAAAGGCAGAAGCTCAAGGCTCGCGATAAAATTCTTTTAATTGTTCAAAAACAAGCGGATAAAGACAAGTCTGATACTATCGAATACCGCTTAGAAATTGCTGCACCAGAAAATGAAAAGCAGGACAATGAATCTCTGATAGAGATGCAAAAAGTAATTACTAAGCAAAGAGCACACAAAAAAAGCTTACAAGAAATACTTGGTAAAGAACGTAAGAACAACAAAGCTTTAGAAAAAAAATTAGAAAAGAAAAAACAACAGTGGAGTTTAGAAAAAGAATCTCTGCAAAAAGAAAACCACAAATTTAAAGATAATATTGTTGCTCTGGAATCTCAGTTACAGATACTCAATCAACACACCCAGATGGTCATAAATAACTACAAATCCAAACTCCTACTAAAGCAGTCGCAGTACAGAGAAGAAAAAGGCAGTAATCTACAAATCGCGCAAGAACTACAAATAGAAAAGAAAAGACGCCAATCTTTACACTCCATCCTAGGTGAAAACGCTAAAGAAAATCGCGAAGGTTTGGAGAAACTTGTCGAAGTTTGCCAGGAGCGCGACGAATTGTTGCAAAAGTCAGAAAATTTACACAAAGAAAAAGTTTTGTTAATGGAAGATAGACAACTTCTACAGCAAAATTTTGATGCTTTAACAAAGCAACTAAATCTTTATGAAGAATCTTTTGCTTCACAAAACGAAATAGCTGAAAAACTACAAAAAGCACAACAAGAGGTAGAGCGTTTAGTAACCCAAAATGAACATCTACAAGATCAAGTTGAAGTTTACCGCAAAACAATAACTGGAAAATTTGTTGTAGACGAAATCATATCTGGTAGTAGAGGTATCTATACTATTGTTCAAAAGTATAAACGCGGGGGTATGGGAGATCTCTATTTAGCAAAACGACATGTAGATGAAGAAATCGTTGCGATAAAAACTCTTCAATTTTCGGATGAAGGGGATGAAAATAAGAGAATTTTGCGCTTTGTTCAAGAAGCAAGGATGATGTTGTATTTTCAACATCCTAACCTAGTTAAAGGGCTAGATTTTTATCAAACGCCTGATAAAGTCTTTTTGGTAATGGAGTATATAAAAGGAGATTCTCTCGAAGATGTCATTGGTGAACAGCAAGTGGAAGAAAAAAAAGCCGCAGATATCGTACTACAAGTAGCAAGAGCACTCAATTACTTAAGTACTTTGGGAATTGTTCATCGCGATGTAAAACCAGCAAATATAATAATCGATGAAAATCAAGTAGCAAAATTGATGGACTTTGGTATTTTTAAGTCTATTCATGGCAAATGCACACTAACAACATCTGGAATTATTATGGGAACCCCTTACTATTTGTCTCCCGAACAAGTAACAGACAATTACATAGACATAAAAAGTGATGTTTATAGTCTAGGAATAACTTTTTATCAACTTGTTACTGGCAAGGTTCCATTTCAAGGAGAGAATCAAGTAGAAGTGATCGCAAAAAGACTCACAAAAACATCACCACGTGTAAAAAAAGAAAATCCTAATGTTAGTAAAGTTTTATGCAACTTAATAGAAAAAATGATGGATTATAAACCAGCACGGAGACCTGCTCCTATCGATATAGTTGAAGAGTTAGAATCTTTCTTGGAAATTCAGAATTCGTAAGTAGACCGGCAAAAGTAGTGCCACTATTTTGGCTAGTTATTTAGTTTTAGGAGAAACAACGTTTAGTTGTTATCAAAGCAATGGAAAAAGACATATTAATTGTTGGCGAAGACCACAGTCAAACTCTCCAAGATGCAATAAGTAATGCAAATTATAAATACAAAATCGCAAATGATCTGCGAGGATGTCTAGATATAATACGCGAAGCTATTCCCAATTTAATTATTGTGGATCACGAAGCATTAGGGGAACAAAGCGTTGAAATTTGCGAAACTCTAAAAAAATATCCAGGCACGCAAAGAATACCACTTATATTCATTGCTCCCAAAAATGCAGTAACTTCTCTGCTTGAAGTTCTTTATATTCCAGTAGATGATTATATCTTTTTTCCTTTAGACATCGAAGATTTTAAAATACGCGTCCAAGTTTTAGTTGACTTACAAAGTTATAAACACAAAAAAACACTTATGTCTGTTGAGGAAAAAATAGGCGAGCTAGAAAAATTATTAGAACTTTTTCCCGATTACCATGCTGCTAGACAAGAATTAGGGGAAATTTACGAAAAGACCGAAAACACAGAAGCCGCTCTTAAAACTCTTCTAGGTCTAGCAGAAGGTTATTACCAACAAAACAACTTCGGAATGGCAATGGACGTTATTACTCGTATGAAAAGAATGATTGCCGAAAAAAGTGTACAGCTCAGCGGTGGAGCTCAGTTCCACGAAGCTTTAGAAAGATGTTTCCAAATATTAGGAAAAGAATAAGAAGTTATTTCTTGTATGAAAAAAAATATATGTATCATCGGAAACAATGGTAAAGAGTTTCATCTCTATAATCTTTATTACCGTAAAAATAAAAATGTTGCTTTTTTTGCATCACAACACGCAACAAATCATTGTCTATATCCGCTAGCTGGGAGACTATATCCAGAGGGAATTCCAATTTTACCTCTAGATACACTAGAATTACATATTAAAAAACATAACATTACCGACGCTGTTTTTGCTGGTAGTAATGTCACTTTTGAATATCTTAGCCTCTTAGGTAAAAAATTTTTTCGTTGTGGTATTGAATTGCGATATTCTCCTATAAAGAGAATAATGTTAGATTCTAACAAGAAAACCATTGCTATTTGTAATGCAATACCACAAACGAAAAACGAATATCATATTTCCCTTATCGCAAAAACTATTTACGAACAGAAAAAAAAACTGTCTTGGATTTTTTTGCCTTATTGCTATTCTAGTTTTTATACAAATCACATATCTATTAACCGCCCTAATTCATTTTTTCCTCCCATATTACAGAGAATACAGTCTTTATTCTATAAACTGAAACACAATGTTTTAGTTGGAAACAATTTTGAAGCTGTTATTCGAGAAGGTGAAAAACAAGGCGATATTATACTTGTTACTCCTCCAGGAAATGACTTTCCTCTTGTAAAACCAGACCTTTACATTTGTATTGTTTCTAAGCAGGATAATTTTATGTACCATTACCCTGGGCGCATTAATGTCGAAATGGCGAACATTATTATTATAGATGATGAATCGCAAATCCAAAAAATACGAATTGTAAATCCGCAAGCACAGATTATATTTAAAAGCATAGAACAGCAATTATCACAAATATTGCGTAACTTTATCGATGCTTAGAAATGACTTTATTACCTCCTAACTTAACTTTAGTAAGTCTATGGGGAAGATAAACGTCGCACACCCTAAGAAATGGAGTATATTTTGAAAGGTTATTATCGTTTCCCAACTTTAACCGAAAATAGTGTATTTTTTGTTTGCGAAGATGATATTTGGAAAGCCCCTTTAAAGGGGGGAGTTGCCAATCGTTTCACCAAAACACCAGGTATTACCTATGATATGGCTGTATCTCATGATGGTAAATGGCTAGCGTATTCTGCCGGAGACTACGGAAGTGCAGAGGTATATTGCATTTCCGTTGACGGCGGAACTGCTAAACGCTTAACTTTTCATCCTTCTCTTTGTACTGTAGTTGGTTGGGATGGCAACGATGTACTATTTGCCAGTAATATAGAAGGCTCTCATTCCAAGGACACAGCTATTTACCGTATTTCAAAAGATGGTGGCCACTGGCAAAAACTTCCATTTGGACTAGGTAACAGGATAACTACCGCCGAAAATGGCAAAACAGTAGCAATACAAAGAGGTTATAGTGATCCTGCAACATGGAAATCATATGGCGGAGGACGCACAGGGAAAATATGGTTAAAAACATCAGAACAACCATTTAAACAACTTACCAAAGACCAACAACATCATTCTGTACCAATGATTCATAAAAAACGCGTTTACTTTTTATGCGACACGAAAAAACAAGGAAATATTTTTTCTTGCGATTTCTCTGGGAATAATCTCACCCAACACACTTTTCATGAAAATTTTTATGTTCGTCGCCCAAATCGATTTGGTAATAATATTGCTTACCAACTTGGTGGCGAAATCCATGTTCTAAATTTGTCCGACAATCAAACTAAAAAAATCGAAATTGAAATTCAAAGCTGCGGAAGTTCTTTGCGCGAGAAATTTGTTTCCCCAAGCAAATATCTTTCCGGTTACGATCTTTCACCTTGTGGTAATAAAACCTTACTAACGACACGCGGACAGCTGTTTTGTATGAAAAATTGGCAAGGAGCTGCAATAAGAATAGGCGAAAAATCGATAAACCATCGTTTTGCTCATTGGAGTCATGATGGTGAACGTATTGTGGCGGCGGTTGACTCTTCCGGTGAAGAAGAAATTATAGTTTACGATAAAGATTATAAAGAAATCAAACGCATCGCAAATATCGGCCGCGGAGGATTTATTGAGAGAATACTACTTGCTCCCAAAGGGGACAATATTGCTGTTGCTATACAATCAGAGCTATATGTTATCGACTTACTAACGGAAAAAACAACGTTAGTCGACAAAGGCCAAGCGCGTTATTTTAGAGATTTCTCCTGGTCCCCTGATGCTACCTGGTTAACATATTCAAAATATGAAGAAGAAATATATGCTTCTATCTTTTTATACTCTCTTGACAATGAATCTGTTACCAGAGTCACAACTCCTGATGCAAATGATTATTGCCCTCGCTTCTCTTCTCATGGTAAATACTTATATTTTCTTTCAAAGAGAGTATTAAATCCTTATGCTGATAGTATGCAATTTGAATATAGTTTTCCTGAATCAGCAAAACCATATATGGTAATACTAAATAGTAATAGTTTTTCTCCATTCTCATCGATGTTTGAAGACGAAAAAACAGAAGAAGGCGAAGTTACTACTCACATTGATTTAGAAGGTATTGGAGACCGCATTGTTGAAATTCCTGTAAAGGAAGGTTTATATTTACAATTAACATCACACGAAAATAAGGTTTTTTTACTTAAAAAACCTCTCGAAGGCCGTCTTGGCGCTCCTAAATTTTGGCAGGACAGAGATAAACCAGTTCGCAAACTAGTTATGTACGACCTAGCAAATAAAAACGAAGAAACTGTTGTCGAAAAAATAACAGCTTATTCTCATTCTTACTCCAATAAAAAAATGGTACTACGCGTGGGGAAATCACTATGTGTTGTAAATGCTGGTAGCTCATACAAAAAAATGTACGAAAAACCAAGTGAAAAAAGCGGATGGATCGACTTAAAAAGAATTAAAATTTCCATTACTCCACATAGTGAATGGCATCAAATCTTCTTGCATTCTTGGCGACTACAGCGTGATTTCTTTTGGAAAGAACTCGACAACTGGGAAAACGTACAAAAAAAATACTTACCTCTAGTGTCGCACGTGCGAACGCGCAGCGAATTAACAGATGTAATTAGCGAAATGCATGGTGATTTAGAAACATCTCACGCATATACATTCCTTGGAGACCAGCCGCCTTTAGTATACCAAAGAATAGGTATGTTAGGTGTGCGCACTGAACTTGTAAATGATCAATTTGTTATCAAAGATTTTTATCGCGGTGATTTAGCTCATCAAGGTAAGGGGTGTCCTCTTTTAGAACCAGGAATGAATGTCAAAGAAGGCGATATTATACTAGCTGTCAATGGTCAAAAAATTAACAAAGAAAATCACCTACAAAAATCTCTAATTAATCTGGCAAAAGAAGAAGTCGAATTAACAATTACAAACAAAGAAAAACAGCAGAAAAACATAACAGTCAAGGCTCTTATTTCAGATGTTTCCTTGCGCTACAAAGACTGGGTAAATCAAAATCGTAACTATGTAACAGAGCAAACAAATGGCAAAGTTGGTTATCTACATGTTCCCGACATGTCAACCGAAGGCCTCATTTCTTTTCATCGTGATTTTCTATGGCAATACACATTAAGCGCTCTTATTGTAGATGTTCGTTTTAATGGTGGTGGTAATGTATCTCCCCTTCTTATAGAAAAGCTCCAAAGAAAAGTAATTGCTCATTTGAAACCACGACGTGGTAAAAAGATTTTCTACCCGCGCGAAACATTACAAGGTCCGGTTGTCGTTTTATGTAATGAATATACAGGTTCAGATGGCGACATTTTTTGCCAAGTATTTAAAAGCCTCAAGATTGGTACACTAATAGGTACCCGTACATGGGGCGGAGTCATTGGCATAATAAATGACAAGGAGCTAATTGACAAAGGAATTGTCACCCAACCAGAGTTCGCTTTTTATTTCAATGATGGTAGTGAAATCGAAGGCATTGGCGTCGAACCAGATATCTATATTGAGAACACACCACAATCATACTCCGAAGAAAAAGATTTGCAACTCGACTGTGCAATTGAAACTTTGGCAAAGCAACTTGAAGCGAAATAGCTACAAAACACATATTGAAAAGTAGAGAAAAAACAACTTTAAAGGAAATATATTTTGCGAAATGAGTATACTATTTTTGCCCAAGAAGTATGCCTAGAAGCAAGTAAAATTCTTCTAAAATTCTATGGGCAACTAAGCGAAGACAATATCACTAAAAAAAATAAGCACGACTTTGTTACCGATGCCGACAAATCTTCTGAAAAGTTAATCGTGCAACGAATAGAACAACGTTTTCCCTTGCATGGTATTCACGGCGAAGAGTTTACATCAAAGCAAGCTCAAAGTGAATACACTTGGTTTATTGATCCTCTAGATGGTACCACCAATTTTGTTCACGGCCATCCATTTTTTGCAATTTCAATGGGTTTAAAGCGCGGTGAGCAGCTCGTTAGTGGTGTAGTGTATGTTCCTATCCTCAAAGAGATGTTTAGCGCTTCCGTAGGGCAAGGAGCCTATTTAAACAATCAGCCTATAAGTTGTTCTACAACAAAAATAATTGAAAATAGTCTACTTGCTACAGGGTTTCCATACAAAAAAGCGGAAATAGAGCGCAATAATCTCAGTAATTTTAATAAAATTTTACCACAAGTTCGTGGGATTCGTAGATGCGGAGCAGCAGCCATAGATATGTGTTATGTTGCTTGTGGTCGCTACGATGGTTTTTGGGAGTTATGGCTACAACCACATGATGTTGCTGCTGGAACTGTTATTATCGAGGAAGCAGGGGGACTTGTTAGTGATTTTAATGGAGGAAAAGACTATTTGTTTTCCGGTAATATACTAGCGACAAATAAACATATTTATGAGCAATTAAAAAATAATGTTTGTTAATGCTTAAATTTTGTTAAGCAGAACAAGTTGTAGAGGTATATTCAGTCTTGATCTTGCTTTCGAAAATCTTCTATTTCAGTAAAGGAATATAGTCTACCGCTATTCATTCCTGGACATTTACTTGCTTCTTCGTCCCAAGACTTTTTATTCTCAAGAAGATCATTCCAAAAAGGCCACGCTTTGCACTGCTGTGGCTTCACTTTGTTGATGGCACAAAGCGCTAAACCATCTTCACCGCGTCTTAAAAAAATACAATCGCCATTATCTCGCTCTACTAAAGAAAAACGTTGACCTATTCGCCGTAAATAGCGGCTATAGTGAGGAATATCATTGTCTTGTAAATGATTCTCGATAGACTCAATTTCTTGAGGAGAAACCCATACGTAACCAGGTTGTCCACTGCAACAGTTACCACACTGTTTGCATGAAAACTTTAAGCCTTCTTCGTACCACTTACTTTCCATTGTTGTGTCTTTTTTCTGCATATGTAAATTGGCTAAATAATTTTATAAGTACTGCCATTTCGTGTTCTTCTAAACCTGTACGTCCAAAAATTCGGCGCAGTGATCCCATGAAAATAGAAGAGTCATTGTTTTTGTGACGAAAGCCTGCTGAATCAATCATACGCAGTACAACAGAATAAAAATTTTCCATTTTTTCATTGTCAATGAGCTCAGGGTGATTTGTACTCTCGTATTTGATTTTAGTGGTCATAAAAAACTCATAGCAAACAAGCATAACCGCTTTCGATAAATTAATAGCTGGATAATCGCGAAAGGTCGGAATGTTAATGAGAAACGAACATTTTTTTATCTCTTCATTGTGTAAACCTATGTCTTCGCGCCCAAATAAGATAGCAACTTTGTTTGTTGCACAGTATGGAATCAACACCTTGCCGATCTCGCGAACACTATAACCCTCTATTTTATAGCGTACAGTGTCATGTGAGGTTGCTAACACCGTTGAACAATCGCTTACAGCATCATCAATGCAAGAGAAAACCGTACTTGATTCTAGCATATCAATTGCTCCATGAGCCAACTTGCGAGCATCTTCAGATAAATGATCTCGCTTCGGGTTCACTAAACGCAAATCACTAATACCCATATTTTTCATTGCTCTTGCTACAGCCCCGATATTGCCAGGCGTTATTGTTTCAACTAAAACAATCGCAATATTATCAAGATTAAGTGTTGTCATTAGGAAATAATCGTCCACACAATGAAAGAAATAATAGCTAGAAGTACTAAACGAATAACAATAACGAGACCATCTGTCGAACCTTTTTTGATCATTAAGTGTTCAGTAGTAATTTGCATTGGATTGTAGTTTAAACTTTCTTTTTCGCACAGATACTCAATTTGCTCACGACTTTCCTTGAGGCCCATTTTTGTCATTGAGCGGAATAGGTATATAGCTTCCAATGTTTTACCTTGCTTTAAAATTCGCAAGATAACTTTTTTATTTTTCGTTGGCAAAGTATCTATTATCATGTCAAAACTTTGCACTTTAAATTTTTCTTGGCGCGCAAATTTTTTGATGATTTTTTGCGCTTGGCGAATAGAAAGCGCTTTAAAATTTTTGCGTAATTGTCGTACCGACTCCATCGTTTTACCTTCGCGTACTAAAGATGTGATTTCGGTTTTTTGCTGCTCACTGATTTTAGATATAACGCTATCAGAAGAAATGCTCTCATCAGGAAAAACTAAAAAATCGAAATGCCCTCTTTCTTTTTCTCGCCCAGAAATTTGGTAACCAAAACGATTTTCAGTGTCATTTTCAAAGAGTACCCACTCCCATGTATCTGGATATCCATCAATGTACTCAACTTTCAAGTTTGATTGTTGTGCTACACGAGATATTTTTTGCGTTTGTTTATTTTCACTAGTGATTGTTCTTTTTTCTTCAGGCTGCTCTTTCTCTTGCTCGTTTAATTCTTCTTTACTTTCTTGCTGCTCTCCTGGTAGAGGCATGTATTCCATGTCAATATCGATGTCCACTTCAGACGCAGGTTCTTCTATATCTATTCCTGCAACACCTACGATTTCAGGTTCATATCCCAAATCCTCTATCTCGTCATCCTCTTCTAAATCAGAAATAATTAACTCTTCTGACTCATCATCCTCTAACTCGTCTATTTTTGAAAGTCTTCCTGACGATTTTCGATCATCAAACAAAGGGATACTAATGGTTTTATAAGCGGTTTTTTTATTTTTTTTCACTGATGCTTCAGCCGTAGTTTCTGGAGGTTGAGAATCTTCAATAATATCCAGACCACTTTCAATATAAAGCTCTGTTGAACTCAACGATTTTAAGGCATTATCATCTTCATCATCAAAAAGAGGTATTGGCTTTGTATCTTTTATTGCGTCTATCTTTGCCTGCTTCAATTGCTTTAAGAAATGTGACGGACGAGGAAAATGGTTATTTTCAGGTTCAAATAAAACAGGCATTGCACATTTCTCACAAATAGTTACTTGTGAGATTAATTTATTTGAACATTTACGACATTTTTTCATCATGCTATGGCGAGGAAACCTTTTTTTGAAAAAAAGGCAGGAATTATAACCCACCTGGGTATGAAACCTTTTTTAATCCTCATGCTCCCTTCTTGAGAGTAAAATAACATTAGGGCGTGTCGACATGCCCTAACTCTTGCATTATAAACATTGCTATTTAGAGTCTATTACAAAATTGTGTTGAAGCGAAAATTTACAGATGCTTTTGGGCTCCTAGTATATTACTAATATATACAATGTTTTCAATATATTTTTTCAGATTATAATGGATTTGTCACAACTTGGAGATGAGATCCCAGGTAGCCCTAAACAGGTAAGTTATATTGTAAATTTTGAACATCATTTACATCACGCACGTGAACAACTTCATATAAAGTCGGAGAAAATTAGGGTCTATCGAATCCTAGTCCAATTTCAAAGCTTTTAATCAACAAAGAATTGTTGCAACGCGCAAAAAGTTCTGAAGCTAAAATACTCGAATTTTTCACCAACTAATTTTGTAACAGGTTCTTAGATCGCTGTTTATGGGATACCAAATTTACAACTAAAGCACATTATTTATAATCAATTTAAAATACGTAATTACAAGGGCTACAAGTGTATAGAAAATTTTCATTAACTACATTTGATTTTTTTTTAAAAATTCTCTTGCTTTTTAAATTTTACATCGTAGAATGTCTACGACAACAGCACTTGTAGCTCAACTGGATAGAGTACTGGTCTACGAAACCAGCGGTTGCAGGTTCGAGCCCTGCCAAGTGCGTTACCCCTTTTTTCTGCAAAAAAATCATGCATAAACTATTAAAACTAGCCAAAACTCTTCGAGATCCTAAATTAGGATGCCCTTGGGATCAAAAGCAAACATTTGCAACATTTAAAAACTGCCTTGTCGAAGAAATCAATGAAGTTATTCAAGCTATTGAAAACGAAAACTACGAAAATCTCAAAGAAGAGCTTGGTGACGCTTTATTCAATTTAATTTTCATAATCAACTTAGCCGAAGAAAAACAATTGTTTTTTATGGATGATGTTGTGTCGGAAGTTCATACTAAAATGGTAGAAAGACATCCTCACGTTTTTGGTGAAGAAAAAGCATCTACTCCTGAAGAAGCAGCGCGTTTTTTTTATGAAGCAAAGAAAAAGCAGAAAAATAAAGACACTAAGTAACTTAATGTAAGTTAACGCGCATCAACATTTATCTTCCTGATAATTTATACATTTGATCAAATAATAGAGCTCTGTGCGTTTCAGAGTGCCTCAACTCTCCCAAAACAACTCTCACTATAATAAAGTCCAAATGTTAATACGTTCTATTTACGCTAAAATTTTTGGAACAAATACCACTACTCTCATTTATATCTTTAAATGACCACTTTCATCAAACTACTACAAATAAAAAAACGCTGGCATTTCGGCATGCCAGCGTGTTTTATTTTGAAATTTAGTTTTCCCAATTATCTAAATGTTGGATAAACTCAGACTCAAGCATTGTTTCTATTCCAAGTTGTGCTGCTCGCTTGTAAATAGCATCGTCAGCAAAATTTTTGCCTAGTATAATGAAATCTGTTTTTGCTGTAATTTCATCTTCTACAGTCCCACCTATTTTAGCAACCATTCTTTTTACTTGGGTTCTTGAATACTTTTGAACTAAATTTCCGGCAATCACAAAATACTTGACTTTATTTTTGTCATAAACAGCGTTGATAATTTTATCGCTATTTGTGATTGGTGACAAATCATCGGTAGTACTTAAAATACCAACCATACTCATTTTGTCGCGCACTTTTTTAACTTCTATTTTACCCTTCGCGATCTTTTGACCGCCTTTTCCATAACGAAATACATCAAATTTAAGGCCAGGAAGTACACCTTGAGAGCGTCCAATATTGATATAAGCTATTTTTAGTTTTTGGTTTACATATATAATCTCACCATCTGGCATTTCTTGTTGCTTTGCCTGGCGTTTTTGATTTTGGAACCATCTATCGATACCGGTTTGACCTGCAGCTTCATCTTTAAGTTCTGATATTCTTTGGTCGAGATCAGAAATCTCTTCTTTATATTTCTGTTCTTCTATGCGCTTTTGCTCATTTAGTTCAGCAAGACGATCGCGTTCTTCAGAATTTTCAAGTTGCGCTTTCTTCCTTTTATCTTCTTCTTCTTTTAATAATTCTTCTTTTTCAGTTCGTAAATCTTCTATAGCTTGTTTTTTTTCTTCAATCTCTGTCTCTAGAGAGACAATTGTTTTTCTCTCTGCAACGATAAGATCATCGTATTCTTTTTTGTTTTTATTAATGTCATCTTCAACGACTTTTATAGACGATTGAAGCTTTTCAATACGACTAGTATATTCATTCCACAGTTTTTCAAGCGTTACGATTTTGCTACTATAACCTTCAACCTGTATTAAATCTTTTTTATCAATTTTTACTTCGGGAACTGTAATACCTAGTGCTTCTTTATTACGAACAGATGCACTGTTTGAAGTAATTGCTTCTATTTTAGTAACAATAGCATCAAGACTAGTTCGTGTATTATTCCATAAAGAGTCATCTTGTTTTAATTCGATATATGAATACACATCTTGTAAAGAATTATCCTCATAAGCCTCATGGTAACCCACAAGATTAGATAACTCTAATAATCTCTTTTTCTTTATGAGAATGATGTTTTTTGTTGTTTTTGTTAATGTATTTTTGTGTTCCCGTAATTTTGTTTTAGTATCTTCATAATTTGTATGCACATAATATACTAAACCTGAAAAAGTAAGCCATAAAACAAAAAAGATACCTAAAAATATTCGAGAGGCTCCATCAGACTTCATTGTAAATTTCCTTTGTAAAACTCCTACGTGTTAAGACTTGCAATGAGACAGAATGTCTCCCTATTGATCGCCAACATATTTGAGTAAAGTTCTTTCGTCCATTAATGGTATTTTAAATTTGACAGCAGAAGTATAATTTTCGTGCTCTTGGCCTTTTTTATCATTATCAATAACAACAAAGTTTGTTTTTGAAGTTACTTTTTTCTCTACAATGCCATCAACTTCTTGTACGTCTTTAACCAATTGAGCAAGACGTGGTTTTTCTAAACGGTTGTCTGTAAAAGATAAATACATCGGCTTATTTTGATTGAATATAGGATTTACAATAACATCGCCGTTCACTAAAGGGTCCATCTCATCTATTTGACTAACAACAACGGCTTCACTGATTTTATCCATAACGCGTTTTACTTCAATACGGCCTTTGAATTCCTTCTCGCCGCGCTCTGCTAAACGAAATACATCAAATTTTAAGCCTCTGAAGATTTTATTTTTACGTCCTAAATCAATATAAATAGCATTACTTAAAGGATTACTAAAGACCACTTGTCCATCGATAGTTTCTTCAGAAGCATCAAATAATTTTGGTTGGCTAAGTTGTTTTTCTTTTCCACCATATTTTTCTGCTTGAAGGAGTCGAATATCGCTCATTTTTTTCAAAATAACGTTTTCGTACTCCAGTGTTTTTTTCTTAAGAGTATTTTCTTTTTCACGACGTTTTGCTTCCGCGTCTTCTTTGTTTTTAACAGCTAAGTTTTTTTGATCAACTACTTTAGAAATAAAATTTTTGTATTTTTGATCTAAGTTTTCTTTTTCTCTTTTAAGCTGTTCAATTCTTTCGTTATGGTGATCTTTTATCACCACATATTCTTGTGTTTTTGCTGCAATATCTTTTTGAATTTCATTGAAAGATTCTTTGAGTGTTCCTTCTTGGTCTTGCAATTCAATAATTCTTGCTTCAAAAGCGTTTAGTACTGTTTCGATGTTGATAGGGTATGTTGTTGCTGTGAGCTTTTCTCTGTATATCTCAGGTGAAGCCAGACCATAAATGCCGTAATATTGTTTTGTTCCTTTTTCAGAACTCTTATTTTTAATAATGGTATTTAGATTACTAATAATCTTATCTAAAGAAGTACGAGCATCATCTTCACCGTAGAAACCAGTTAAATTCTCTACACCACGCAACTGCTCATCGAGATTTCTGCGTAAATTTGTTCTCAACTCATCGTTTAGACTTTTATAAGCTGCAATATCTTGCTTGGTCGACTGCCAATGCGTGTAATAAAGCAGGAAAATAGTCATCGTGATAATCCACAATGATGTAAATAATATTGTTGGAAATACAACACTTCCAGTCTGATATGACTTATATCTTCTCATTCCAGCTTTCCTTTTAAGATAGATGGTTTGCGTATATTTTTTTGCTATGCCAAGAAATTTTTTAATATTTTCAGGAGTAGTGTGTTAGAGGGATAAAATGTTATCGATAAAGAAAATTTTATGCAAAATGGCCTGTTTTGACAAGTAAATTTTCTATTTTCCTATGATAAATTTAGTAGATAGTGCCTCGATTCAAATTTTTGTTTGGGGTGCCGTCAATTAATAAAAAATAATTTTACGTTTGTATTCTTTATGAAATATAGACTTTCAATAGAACTCACATTTCTTTATTAAAAGATATCTCTAACAACACCCCATAAACAAACGGCTTCTAATCCTGTTCTTCATTTTCTTTACTGATGTTGTAACCCTTGGTTTCAAGTAGCTGAATAATTCTGTCACAGCAATCTTCATTTTCGACTACTGTAGAGCATATTTCTTCAGAATCTTCTTCAAGAAGCTCTTTAACAACCTCTTCAGACAATCCTTCTCCTTTGCGTACCAGCAAAACATCATGAAGTTTTAACATTTTATCCAATTCTTCTGGTATTTCTTCATTTATTTTTAAAACAACGCATCCCATTTCTTCAAATGTATCAGAAAATTCTTGAAGCATTTCTTTTAAACTATCCGCCTCTATTGAAAGTTTGTACATAGTTATCTCCTGTTTTTAGATAAGATAATTTTTGAGCTAACAGATAAAAACAATAGTACTCCAATGAACAGAGCAAAAGTTATACCTCCCCAAAACATTTTACTTGTTGGCTGTTGAGATATACTTAAAATAACTTCCATAAGCCCAAATGCTGCTGTTGCTGATACAAAAATGTTCACTAACTGAATCGCTTTATTGGTACGAAGAGTATATTCTTGGATCACATAATCTGTTGCTAAATCTCGTTTTTTTTCTAATTTCTCCTGGAGTTCTGGCACACGGTGTGCCAAACGTGCTTTTTCTAAAAATTCTTCGCGCGATGGGTAAGGAGTGATTCCTGCTGTATACATGATTAGGTCTTGCATCGACTGTTTTTGCAACAAAAGCATTTGTGATGGAGAAGTGTTTTCTCCGGCAATTGCCCTCGAAAGTAAACGATTATAGCGATCAATAATAAATTTTTCTAGGTATAACCATTCAAATAAAATCCCATAATGCATAGTATTGTACATAACAGCGCTGTAAAAGTCTTTCAATTTTTTTCGCTCTTGTATTGCTTTCGTAACATCTTCATAAGTATTATCAAAAATAAGTAGGTCAGAAAGACCAAAAGTAAAAACCCCTAACTCTTCATCACTAGACAAATCGTTAGTAAAATGTTCACTTGCAGTAGCACTTTTTTGATAGGTTTTATGCATAGTGCCTATAGCAAGTAACTCATTTGCGTAATTTGAAACCAGTTCATCTACAGAAGAATATTCAGGGCTTGTTTTATAAAGCTGTACCAGAGTGGAAGATACACAACGAAATAAACTAATCTCGGTTTGAATTGTTTTACACCACAAATGTCTCAATAATGGGCGAATAACATTTGACGTATAATTTTTGAGAGTTGTTAGTAGATAGACTTCACCGTTGTCACTTTTAACAAGACGTGTTTTTTCATCTTTACACTCAAAAGTATCGACATATGGTATAAATTCACTAGGTATTTTTATAATCAAGGTGCGTAAATTAATGCGAATCAAATGGATAGTTTCTTCCACTGAGCAATTTTCTTCTACGCGAAAATGAAAATTACAAGTTAAAGTTCCCGATCTATGTAACGAAGGATAAACCTGTATGGTGTGCCTATTATTTTTTTCAAATTTTTCGATAATTAGTCTATCTGAAAGATAATAAAGTTTTGGTAGATCTAAAACCTCTATTTCCGGTAATTCAAAGCGTAGCATTTGTTTTTTTGACAAAGAACAAACTGTCTCTGATACCCTATTCATTGAAGTAAATAGCTCATCCTCTTTAACAGTAACAGGCTCTATTTCTTCAAGTATTCTTTTGCGATTTTCCCAAGTAGGTTTTCCCACATCAATTATATTGCGAAAAATAACCGCAAAATCGAGTATTTTTAAGTCATCCATCTATTTTCCTTACTCTTGTTTTGAAATTTTAACTACAAGTCGTTTGTCTTAATACAAGCATTACAAGACCTAGTCATCATTATCACCAGGTTTACGAGGGTATTTATCAATAGTTGTCAACACTTCAATATCTTGGTCATTGGTTCCAAGATCCTTAAATTTTCGAGCACTTACTAAAACACGATTCTCAAAAGAACCAACAGCTTTATTGTAGGAATCGATAGAACGCTCTAAACCCTTTCGCATTTCGTGTAAGTGAGCAACAAAAATTTGTAATCGTTCGTAGAGAGTTTTTCCCAAATCACTAATTTGTTGCGTGTGTTGAGTGATTTTTTCTTGCTTCCATCCGTAAGAGATAGTCCGCAACAATGTGATTAATGATGTTGGAGTTGCAAGAACTACATTCTGCTGCGCGGCATATTCAATTAATTGCCGATCCTGTTCAAGAGCTGCACTGAAAAAATTCTCTCCAGGAATAAACAAGACCACGAACTCCGGTGTGTGACGGAACTGTTCCCAGTACGCCTTACTACTTAGTTGAGAAATATGATTGCGTACGTGCTTTGCGTGAAGTTTCAACTTTTCAATTCTTTTTTCATTGTCAGGCATTTCTATTGCTTCCAAATACGCAAGTAGCGGTGCTTTAGAATCAACGATTACATTTTTTTCATTGGGCAAGCGAATAATCATATCAGGGCGTAAACTTCCATCTCCAAACATCACAGATTGCTGCTGCACAAAATCGCAATGTTCCACCATTCCAGCAATTTCAACTACACGTTTAAGTTGTATTTCCCCCCAGCGGCCTCTTACTGTAGGTGTACGTAAGGCGCGAATTAAATTAGAGGTTTCATCATGAAGTTGGTTATGTGTTAGTGCTAGGTTTTTGATTTGCTCCGTCAAACTAACATAAACATTGCTGCGTTCTATGTCCATTTCTCGTATACGTTCGTCTACTTTTTTTAGAGAGTTATAAATAGGATTTATTAAGTGATCAATTGCTTGTTGTCTGCCGTCTAAATCCATTTGTGCTTGTCCGTGAAATTTTTCCATAATAGTTTGTGCAAGATGCATAAAACTTTTATTATTGTTTTGTAAAGACTCTGCAGCCAAAGATTTAAATGTATGCCCTAGCTGCTGCTGCATCCCTTGAACCCAATTTAATTTTTCTTCACTATTCTTTTGAATTTGCTCCATCTTTATACGTAACATAGAGCACTGTGTTTGCAAAGTAATGTTTGATTCCTGTAAACGAAAAATATCCAGCGATTTTTCATTTACCTGTTTATCCAAAGTTTGGACTTGCTTTTCATAACCTTGCAATTTCTGATTTTCACGTTTCTCTTCTTGTAAATGATTTCGCAGTTTAAGCAAATCGATAACGAGCTTCTCATTATCGTTTTTAAGTGATAATACTTGCTGTTTTTGATACCTATTTTCTTCTAAAAAAGCTATTTTTTCTCGGTGGGTTGCACTACTATATTTTTTTTGTATATTTTTTAAATACATTTTATATATAATACTTGAAAATATAACACCTAAAGCAAAGAATATAAGTGCTATAGATAAAGGTGATGTATATATGATGTAGATAATTTCTTTGTAGTTGATTATATAAACCTTTTCGAAATATATGTTAGATGACTCACGACCTTGCAAATGTCAAAACAAGAGGCTTTCTGAATTTTTATTGTATAAAAAATATAAAATTTTTGTATAGTTTTTTTTAAGGTTACGACTAAGAGCCTGTTATAAAATTAAATTTTGTGCAAGTTCTAAACAAAACTTAGTTATGAAAAATAATCAAAATTCACTATCAGATCCCAATAATTGGGTTGAATTATATGGTGATCAGTTACTTCGATTTACATTAGCTCGTATCTGCAAACGCGAATCAGCAGAAGAAGTAGTACAGGAAACATTTCTCGCAGCCCTAAAAGCGCGCAAAAATTTTTCGGGACGTTCTTCAGAGAAGACGTGGTTGTTTGGTATATTAAAACATAAAATCATAGACCACTACCGGAAAATGGAAAAACAACAACCAATTAGTATTGACGATACTGAAAATGAGTATTTTGATAAACGTGGTCACTGGAAAAAAAGTCCGAAGAGGTGGCCCGGAAATCCACAAAAAGTACTTGAGAAAAAAGAGTTTTGGGAAGTATTTGAAAAATGTATTGCGCATTTGCCCTTAGAAATGGAGCAAGTATTTCAGTTAAAAATGTTAGAAAAAATGAATTCTGAAGATATTTGTACTGAATTACAAATCACATCCGCAAATTTGTGGGTAAGATTACATCGAGCACGCTTCAAAATGCGTCAATGTCTAGAAAAATGTTGGTTTACAAAAACAGGTTAAAATATGCTAAGATGCCAAGATATTGCCAAACTTCTTTCCGACTCTTTAGAAAGAAAGTTACCATGGGCAACAAGAATTGAAATACGGCTACATTTATTAATATGTTATGTTTGCCGCCGCTACTCAAAACAATTGCGATTTCTTAATAGTTATGTAACTTACTACTATGAAAAAAAACATTGCGATGTGTTTCTCACCAAAGAGGTAAAAGAAAAAATGAGCTCTGCTATTCGCGAAGAAACCAAAAAACAAGGAAATGTTGACATTTAGGCTTTATTTCTTATAATAATTAAAATAATAGAATTGACCAAATATTCAATCAAGTTACGAGCCGTTTTATAGTAACGAATAACAATAATTCGGTATTGTTTTAATTTTTGAAAAAATTTTCAATAGGATACCGGGATTTGTATAAGTACTCATCATATTCTCAGGTTTCTTATTGTCTCATAATGTACAGTGTCTGATTTGTTTCCTTGTTTTTCACAGATTCGCATTTTGCCACTAAATTTCTGAATGGGAATACCCTAAATAAATATTTGTTTTTACGAAAATTTTTACAAACACCTAACTAGTTTATAACTGGGCGTAGTTGAAGATAATTTACAAATCATCATTTTACTGACAATCTACAAGTATGGTTTTGTGATGGGTATTAGGACTGTCATTAATTTAAAATACTACGCTGAAAAATTCGTAATTGTGAGCGTGATCGTAGCCGTACTCATAATCGAACAACTACGATTTTTTTTTCAATAAATACTTAAAATATTCGGCCAGGATCACGACTACGGCTACGATGGTTACTAATATCTAATTGATGGCACGCCCTAATATTCCTTACTCGAAAAATCCAACACCACTTCGTCCTAGTACTCTTCGTCTTAATTCTGTAAAAAAAAGACTTTGAAATAGTGTTTTTTTTGCACTTGATACTTGTACTTCAAAATTTCAATTTCAACTCTACATAAGTTAACAAGAAACTTTCGATCATTTATGTTTTTATTATCTTTTTGCTTATTCAATATACTAATCAACATAGCAAACGGTTTACTGTCATTAATAAATATAAATTTTTGTAAAGATACAGTTTTTGCGATTTGCGTAATATCTTCTTGATTTTGTGATTGTTTCTTTAGCAGAGAAATGTACTCCATAAGTTTTTGTTTTTCTTGTTGTTGCTTTTGAATAATCAAACTATCGCTTCCAATTTGCATCAAAACCATCCAGGTCTGGTTAGAACTATTTATAAATTTCTTAGTAAACGATGGTTGATCTATTTTTTTCAACTGTAAAAGTAATTCATAGTGGCCAGTAGCCAAAGTTTGTTCTATTGTTATTTTGAATTGATTTTCTTTATCAAGAGAAATTTCTTTAGCTATAAACTCTTCACTTTGCCATTTTCTTAAAACCACGAACGGCTTTAGTCTCAAATCGACAGGCATAAAAGGCGCGTCTAATTTACCTGAGATAATCACCATATTTTTACTATATTTAACATCAATAATCGCTAATTCAGGAATAGTATTTGGAAATTGATTTGGTGGAAATTTCTTTGCTAGTTCTTCCCACTGTGATGCCGTAATAAATTCATTTCCCCATAGACGATTTTCTCGTACAGCAAAATATTTTTCTTTATCCAACTTATTGTTCTTAATCTCAACTTTTTTTGAAATAGTTACTTGCGAATAAATTTTAGGAGTTAGGTCAAGAGGAGGGGCCTCCGCCTCACCTATAATCGTCTCATAAGAAGCAATAGAAATAAGGAGCAAAGGAAAAAACAATAAAGCAAACGTAATAGAAACTAAAAATAGTTTTGCCGTCAATGAAAATGTAATTTTCTGCGAGCGAAGAATATTGCCAATAGAATTTTGTTTGATTTCAAAAGTAGCTACTTTTTCTTGTATACGATCCAAGATTGCCAAAAGAACATCTTCTGAAATCAATTTAGTTTTTGCAGCAAAAATATTCCACGATCCATCGAGGCCAATTTGTTCCATTTTATGCAGAATTTGTAAATACTTCCCTACTTGTTCTCTAGAAACAACATCATATTCAACAAGTACATTGCCAATGTAAAAATTTTTGCGCGAAATATCTTTATTTTTTCTATTAGCAAATTTTTTCAACGGTAATTTTAAAAGAAATTTATACCTACGTTTGTAAAGAATACGACGTTCAAATAGTATACGAATTAGAGTTTTATCGTTGTTCTCTAAAATTTGAGAGCAAATAGCGTCAATAGCATCTTTTTCCTTGATCACATTTTTTTCGAGAACAAACTTCACCCTAGAATAATCTTTCTCTTGTGCCATAGAAGAAATTTTATTTATCCAACCTTGTGTTGTTACAGCTACTTTAAATTTCTTGTTCCGTCGTATTTTTATCATAATTATTTCGCAAATTTGTAAATATAAGAAGTTTCGTCTGACTTATTTTTGTTTTGCGTTACGGTGTAGTAAATATTTTTGTTAGAGGCAAACCAATCTACATACATTTCACTATTTTGAAAATCATATTTCATAATTTCTACTCCATATATGTACAAAAATATAGAACGCTTGCTAGCAAAATAGATCATTCTCGAACCAAAAACTATAGGAGTTGTTATAACATCATTGATAATATTGCTACTTTTAAAAAATTGCGATTCAATTTCCTCTAAAGCAACCAAATTGCCTTTTGAAACTACATACAAATATTTACCAAATTGTACCGGCTTTTTACTTCCCGAATGCTTATCCACTTTTAAACCATCGTACACAGCAGAGAATTCCCCTTTCGAGAAATTAAAAGATTCGAAAAATTTTCCAGAAGATGTGTATATCTTACCATCCCTTATAACCGGAGCACAATCGACAGAAGATTTCGTCGTATATTCAGCAATTTGTTTCGCTCCTTTTTCTAGATCAAAAACACGCACTTTATCTTCATCTGTAACAGCCAAAATTCCTTTATTTATTCCTAAAAAACTAGATTTTTGTTTTTTATTATATTTCAGTTTTAAAGTCCATTCATCTAACTCTTCTGTTTTTATATTCAAACTTACAACACAGCGTTTACTATAACTAATAAAAAACATGGTGTTTTTATAAAATACAGGTGACGAAGTCTCGCCAAAAACACCCTTTCTGTATATGTGTTCCCAGCTATTTCCACGAAAAGCGTATATTCCTTGACCAGTAATAAAAAAGACTCGACCTTTCCACAAGCGGCAATCAGCAACCTTTGTAAAACCAAGGTCTTTTTTGTAAATATGACCTTGGTTTTTCGACTCATCAAAGATACCAGCGTTATTAGAAGTATTATTTATTAATCTTACAGCGTATAAGGTTTTTTGGCGGTTACTTCTTGAACCTTTTTTTTTCGCCAGTGATGTGTATAGAAAACTTCGATACACCAGTGGCGTTTTAAATAATCCTCTTTGTTTACCTATAAAAATAAATTCTTTGCTAGCTGTGTCACCTAATTTACCTTTTATTTTGAGATCAAGATCTTCTACTGATTTTATACTTTTGTAAATATCTATTCGCTTTTTAAGATTAGAATTTTCTTCTGTTAATGCTTGTACTTCCTCCTTATTAGAAGAAGGAGTAAAAACAAACATTACAATCAACCCTAGCAAAAAAGATGTTGCAATTGCAGTGATACCTTTTTTGGATTTCCAATGTAAATTTTCTTTTTCAAATGCAACGTGATGGGTTTTATTTATTCGTTTCTTTTTTGTATACTCTTCAAGATCTTTTGCTATATCAATGGCTCGATAATAACGTTTATTCTTACTTTTTGCCATAGCTTTTAAGCAGATATTTTCAATTGTACTTGGAATTTCTTTTATGTAAAATGTGAGTGGTGGCGGTGGTGATTTTGCTATTTGTGTAAGTAGGGTAACTAGCTCACGTGCTTCAAATGGTAATCGACCAGTAAGAAGCTCATAAAAGGTTACTCCTAGAGAATAAATATCGCTTTGCGCATCTATTTCACTGTGACGATTTCGCGCTTGCTCTGGAGACATATAAGAAGGTGTCCCTGCAAACGACTGTGTTTTGGTAACTTTATTTTCATCATCTATGTCTCGCGCTAAACCAAAATCCATAATAAAAGGTTCACCTTTTTTGTCTAGCATGATATTGCCAGGTTTTATGTCGCGATGAATAATCTTTTTTTGATGGGCAGAATGCAGTGCTTTCGAGACTTTCACAATAATCTCTATTGATTTACGCAAAGACATTCGTTTGTTTTTTTCTAAATATTCTTCTAAAGACTGTCCTTCTACATACTGCATTGTAAAATAAATATTATCGTCAACTTCTCCTTGTTCGAGAATACCGACAATATTTGGATGGTTTAACTGTGCAACAGCGCGCGCTTCTCGGCGAAAACGTTCAATATTTTTACTATTCTTAACATTGCTAGAAATAAGCTTTAATGCGATATCGCGTTGCAAATTGTCATCGTGTACTAAAAAAACTTCTCCCATATTTCCTTCACCAAGTTTTCTTTGTACTCTATAGCGACCAATCGTTTTTATCTGTTTTTTTGAGGCTGGGGGAGAATCATTAGCAACAAGAGGTGCTGATAAATTTTCTTGCCGTAACACGGTATCATCGAAAGATACAGGATTAAGGTCTGGTTTTAAATTACTTTTTTCTTCAATAATTTGCGTAGGATAAATCGCATCTCCAGAAACTTTCTCTGACTTATCTTTTTTAAGTAGTTCTTCGAAAAGAGTCAACTTGTGTCTTTGTATCATTGTATCCTCTAAAGAATCGTGCTGTTTATTCTGTTCCTTAATATATTGTTGCTTTAGTTGGTTTAGACGTTCGTTGTCCACATAACCCAACTGAATAAGGACTTCAACAACACTTATTTTATTTCCTTGTTTTTGTTGTTGCTGATAAACCTGTTTTGCTTTTTGAAAGGCTTCAGAAGTTAAATCTCCGCTAAGTCCTTTGTTGAGCAACCATCTTTCAAATTCCATAAACAGCCTCCTACGCAATGCGATTTTTGTTGCAATACTTATAAAATATGATATAAGGATCGTATTCCTGTGAGGACCTGTAGTCAATTACAATTTTTTATTCAAGTAAAACTACATTTTTTCTACAAACGAAAATATACAGCTTGTTCGTATGATTATTCAATAAAAATAACTTACGTTCAACATGCATATTTCATTTTAAAAATAGTTCAGAGGACACGCCCTAATCTAACAACAAACAATCAAAAATCAAAATAAAAATCAAATTATTATGTCAGCCACTTTATTTGTTTGTTATTCACTATTACATATGCAAAATAATAAGTAGGAAAACAAGTGAAGATATTTTTAAGTTATTGTAAACGTTATGCTCTCACCTATATATGGTGGTTTGTACTAGGAATGTTTTTTGTAGCGGGTACCAAAGTACTGGCAGTTATGATAATAGAGTCAATAAAAGGAGCTATTGACGCTGTACAAACATCCCAAGCAACAGCGCAGACTGTTGTCCCTTTTGTATACTACATCATTGTATGCGCAGCAATACTTTTTGTTGTGAGAACTTTGTCGCGGCATATGTTTTTTACTCCTGGCCGAATGATAGAGTACAATATACGAAATGATTACTTTCGTCAACTGCTTCTGTTGCAAAGAAATTTTTTTACTGAGCACGAAACGGGTGACTTAGTAAATCGTTGTGCCCACGATATTATGTTTGTGCGTTCAGTGTTTGGATTCTCCGTTATGCAAGTATTCAATGTGTCATTCGCTTTTATTTTTGGATTTACAGCAATGATGCGTATGGATACAACAAC
Source organism: Candidatus Uabimicrobium helgolandensis (assembly GCF_041508025.1). Classification (NCBI taxonomy): domain Bacteria; kingdom Pseudomonadati; phylum Planctomycetota; class Candidatus Uabimicrobiia; order Candidatus Uabimicrobiales; family Candidatus Uabimicrobiaceae; genus Candidatus Uabimicrobium; species Candidatus Uabimicrobium helgolandensis. The sequence continues at coordinate 4,731,208 of NZ_CP165719.1, read as the reverse complement.
AACGCTTTATTTACTAATACCAATGGTCGTATCTTATCTTATTGTTCAAACAAGTATTCTTTTGATGTTTCGCTACTGGAAAGAATCAGATAAAAAAATCGGCGAATTATCTTCTTTTTGTTTATCTTCCTACAAGGGTGTTTCTGTTATTCAAGGTTATAGTAGTGAAGATAGATTTAGCGAGCGCTTTGCTTCTACCAATCAACAGTTTTTAGACATAAACATTAAACTCGCAAAAATTCGTTGTTTTTCATTACCTCTTATTCGTTTTGTCGGTAGTGTATCTGTTTTTACAATTTTATGGATCGTAGGTACCAAGGTCATAAGCGGCAAACTCTCTCTTGGAGAATTAACAGCTTTTATTGGATATGTTTCTATGGTTTTACCACCTCTTATGTCTCTAGGATGGATGCTAAATTCTATTAATAGAGCTTTACCTGCCATGCATCGTTTAGATGAAATTCTTTTAGCTAAACCACAACTACTTGAAGTAACAGAACAACTCTCCCCATGGCAAAAAAAGGGTTGCAACTTAAAACTTGTAAATTGCAATTACACTCATTCACCAGAAGGGGATGGCCAAAAGTTCTCATTGAAGAATATTCACTTGCAACTACCACCAGGAAAAGTTTTGGGAATAGTTGGCGAAACGGGATCGGGAAAAACGACTCTAATCGATTGTATACAACGCTTAAACAATATTTCAAGTAAACAAATATATCTTGATGACTTTGATGCAGCCCACTGCGACATACAAGTATACAGGCAATATTTTTCTTCTGTACCACAACGACCATTTTTATTTTCGACCTCTTTGCGTGACAATTTAAATCTAGCTGGTAAAAGAACTGACAAGGAGCTACTATCCTATTTAGAAATTGCAGGTTTTATTCTTGATCTTCAGCAACTACCAGAAGGATTAGACACTCTAGTAGGGGAGAGAGGTATTATGCTTTCAGGGGGACAACGTCAGAGAGTGGCACTAGCGCGCGCACTACTAAAAGATGCAGATATTTACGTTTTAGACGATGTGCTTTCTGCCGTAGATCACGAAACAGAGAGCACTATTATTGAAAACTTGCGTAACTTTGCTACGGAAAAATCGTTTATCATTATTTCTCATCGTATATCTGCGATACAGTGGGCAGATGAAATACTCGTTATGCAAGATGGAGGAATTGTAGACAGAGGCACCCATAACGAACTTATTGCCAAACCAGGTTTTTACCAAGAAATATACCAATATCAAGCACAAGGACACGATGATGGAACAACTGAGTAATAAAAAATTAATACGAGAATTTTGGTCGCACGCTTACCCCTATCGTAAGTCCTACTATGCCTCTTTTTTGCTAATGTTTGCGACACTTTTTTTTGATCTAGCACGTCCATTTATTCTGAAAACAGGTCTCGATAAAATAACCCAAAGTGATCTAGCAGGACTACATTTTGTAGGGCTGGTATTTTTAGGATTTGTTGTTTTTGAATATATATCGCGCAGTATATTTAATTATCTCGTCAATTTAGCTTTTCTGCGTACGATTTCTCGTATTCGCGAGACAATATTTAATCACGTTATTCAACTTAAAATGGCGTATTTTGACAAGCATCCAGTAGGGGCTCTACTCACGCGAACAATAAACGATGCCGAATCTTTAGGCAACTCTTTGCGTTCAGGAATCGCAACAGTCTTTGTCGATGTACTTACCATTTTTGGTATTGTCATTGTTATGATGACAATCAATTTGCAATTATCCCTAATTATCATCATTGCAGTTCCAATTGTCATGATCACTGTACGCTGGTTTGGTAAAAAACTGCGAAATTGGTATTTAATTGTTCGAAAAAAACTTGCAAAATCAAACGCATACATGGCCGAAGGAATATCAGGTGTTGAAATCATTCAATTATTCAATCATTATGATAATAGCAATAAAGAATTCGAAAATGTAAACCGCGAGTATAGGCGCGCGACTATCTTTACAAATATATATGATGCATCTCTTTATGCTATAGTAGACAGCGTTGCTTCTATTACGGTAGCTGCTTTATTGTACTGGGCAATGGGATTCAATTTCGGTATTGTTGAGATTAGTGTGATTATTGTTTATGTTGATTTGGTTGAAAGAATTTTTGTGCCAGTGCGCGACTTAAGCGGTAAATTCGCCACGATTCAGCAAGCATTCGCTGCCTTGCAACGCGTTTTTTCTTTATTACATGTACCCGATCTAATTAGCAAAGGCACAAAAAAACTTGCAGAAAAAGACCTCTCTATCGAATTTCAACATGTGTCATTTGCTTACAAAGAAGAAGGTCCACAAGTTCTTGAAGACATAAACTTTAAAGTAATGCCAGGTGAAGTAGTTGCTTTAGTTGGGGCAACTGGTAGTGGTAAATCCACAATTGGTAGGCTATTTACAAGAACATATGATGGTTACAAAGGTCATATTTATATTGGCGAAACAGAAATAAGCGATGCGCAAGATCTTCGCGAAAAAATGGCTATTATTCACCAAGACGTAGTATTATTTCCAACAACAATACGTGAAAACATCACCTTAGGAAATCCAAACATTAGTGAAGAAGATATACTAAATGCAATTGCCATTACTCGTGTAGACAAATGGGTACACGATCTCGACGGTGGTTTAGATTTTCTGGTTAAAGAAAACGGCAGCAATCTATCTTCTGGTCAAGGGCAATTAATTGTATTTGCAAGAGCGATGGCTCACAATACTCCGATTATTCTAATGGACGAAGCTACAGCAAACATCGATTCTCTTACTGAAAAATGGATTCAAGAAGCCCTAGAAGAAATTTTTAAATTGAAAACAGTTGTTGTTGTCGCACACCGCTTGTCAACAATAGCAAAGGCCGACCTTATTATCGTTATGAAAAATGGTAATATCGTAGAACGTGGTAAACACGAGCAATTAATGCAAAAAAATGGCTATTACCACGATTTAGTTTCTTCTTCTCAAGAAGAAAGCGCTTAGGAGTATCCCTTAAAAGGAAAGAGGATAAAACTCCTCTTTCCTTTTAATTTCAAAATTATTAAAGATAAAAAATGAACAACTATTTCTATAAAAAAAACAATGCTGGGGATGTAATTGAAACTTGGCAGTACATACATAATATTAACGAACTTCAAATAGGTGAATGGATTTTTTATGCCTGTGACCGTTACTTTGGACGCGTAATATCCAACCAATCACAAGTGCAGATTCACATAGAGCATTTTCGCGATAATACTGTGGCATACCAAGCCAAAATAAAATCACTAGATAAACTTCTTCGTCCAATAAACAATATTTATATTGATTGGCAGATAGCTGAGAACTTTAATGACGCTTACAAGGCCCTAGAAAAAGCTTTTCGAATATGGAAAAAAATAGAATCTTACATTTTAGATACATCCAAAGAAAATAGAGAGAAAATAACTCCTCCAGTTTTTTTTACAAACGGTCGTATATTTGGAAAATGGAGTTCTACAGGGTACTTAAATCACGAAGATTTAGAAAGTCTAAGGAAACAAAGATTTTGCGAAGCTATTGCTCAGTGGATTCCTCTAGAGAAAGTTATAGATTACGAAACAGACGAAACCTTAATCTACATTGATAGATTGCAAGCGATAAGCTATGAAGAAGCTTGCAGTGACAGCAAAATCAATATTTGTAATTGGCTTGCAGTAAAAAGTGGACATTTTATCCAAGAAAACTGAAAAAACAATATATTAGGCGTCGACATTTAAATTTTATGAAAACTGTAAACATCGACGTAGCTTCAAATAAAAGAAATTCCACCTCAACGACTTTTCATTTTGCATTAGATCCGTTGGAGGATTGAAATATTTTTTTCCTTTTTTCCATTATTAATATAATATACTTAAAACCTGTTACAAAATTAGCTGAAGACAAGTAAGCTATGAAGAAATGTACAATTTGTAATTGGCTTGCCATAAAAGCGGTTACTTTATAATTTTGATTAGAGCTTATACAACTTGGAGAAAAAAATGACTCTTTTATCAAAAATATTTGGCAGAAAAAAAATCAAAGGTAGAACGCTTACACAAATTAAAAGCGATACAGAGTACTATGCTTGTACTTTCGATCCACAAGAAGGAAAACATTATTGTATAACAGACTCTGTCTTTGACAATTGTAGTTTTAGAAATGATATTACTTTTGACCTTGTGAAAAATTGTGTTTTCGAAAATTGTGGATTTAGTGCAGATTTTATTATAGATATGCACGATAAAAAGCTATACACTATTCCTCCATCCATTTTTTCGTTAATATATCCTACCGTATTAAATTTGGGTGACAACAAAATAAAAACAGTACCTACCGAGATTGAATTACTACAAAATCTATCTGAATTAGATTTACGCGAAAATAAAATAACTAGTTTGCCAGTAGAAGTTTACGATCTAGAAAATTTAAAACTTTTAAACGTATCGCAAAACAATATTAGCGAATTCCAATCTCAAATCAACAAATTACAAACATTGGTTACCTTTTGCGCTTCACAAAATAAACTAGATCATATTCCGCTAGAAATATTTAAACTAAAAAACCTCGGAAAGTTAGATCTTAGCGATAATCGAATCAACAATTTACCAAAGAAAATTTCTCAATTAACAGAATTATGGAAGCTAGATTTATCGAGAAATCTCATAGCAAGTATTCCTGCGCAAATTGGTGAATTGCAGAAGCTAGAAGAATTAGATTTACCAGGTAACGGTATCACAGAGTTTCCTTTAGAGCTTTTCAATTTAAAAGAACTTTCAGAATTAGATTGTTCGGAAAACCAACTAACAACAATTCCTTCGCACATTAAAAATTTACAAAAGCTTGTCGAACTACATTTAAACGAAAACAGCATCAGTCACTTTCCTCCTGAATTACTCGAATTAAAAAGATTATGTTCTCTGTGTCTTTCAAATAACGAGATCGGTGATTTACCTAGTAACTGGGAAAAACTAGAGAATTTATCGGTATTAGACTTATCAAATAACAACATAAAAGAACTTCCTGCAAGTTTCGGGCAATTGCAAAATCTTTCTGTATTAAACTTAAGCAACAACAAACTAACCGAACTGCCATCAGAAATTAGCCAACTTGAAAATCTTTGTGAACTTTGCTTAGTCGGAAACGATTTAGAAAGCAACCAAAAGAGAACAATTAAAAGTTGGATTCCAACGAATTGTACTATTGACTTTTAATTTAGACCTCAAAATTAATTTAGAAAAAAATTTGCTTATCTCGAAATCGTTGCCAATAATTAAACTAGGATTGAATAACATATAATTTTAAGGCGGTGCAAAAGCACCCTATCAAAGGAGATTCATATGATAACTCGTTTAATTATTTTATTACTGGCCATTACTTTTTGCGCACCAGTATTCGCAGAGCAATTTTTTGTAGAGCAAGTAGCTTTTGATATTGATGACGACGACAAAGAAGAAGCTAAAAAAGGCGACGACAAAGAAAAAGCTAAAGAAGGCGACGACAAAGAAAAAGCTAAAGAAGGCGACGACAAAGAAAAAGCTAAAGAAGGCGACGACAAAGAAGAAGCTAAAGAAGGCGACGACAAAGAAGAAGCTAAAGAAGACGACAGCAAAGAAGAAGCTAAAGAAGGCGACGACAAAGAAGAAGTTAAAGAAGACGACAGCAAAGAAGAAGCTAAAGAAGGCGACGACAAAGAAGAAGTTAAAGAAGACGACAGCAAAGAAGAAGCTAAAGAAGGCGACGATAAAGAAGAAGCTAAAGAAGGCGACGACAAAGAAGAAGCTAAAGAAGGCGACGACAAAGAAGAAGTTAAAGAAGACGGAAAATAAATTGAAATAGACTTACCCAACATCATCCTTATTTGGTTTACAAACAAGAGGCTCTTTCTTTCTGATGGAGCCTCTATTTTTTATTGGCCTAACAAAAGTTATTTTATTTTTTGTGGCTTTTTTCTTCATGGTGTTTTTTTGCAAGAGTAGGCCAATTTTCATGCCCTTTTTTAATTAAATTTCTCATATCCTTTTGCCATTTTTTTTGAATATCTTTATTGTAATTTAGATATAATTTTTTATCTACTACTTTCCAAGCTAAAGGATCAATTTTCGCGGTATAACCATTCCCTACAGCCCAAGCACAAAATCCACCAAACTGCGGAGCATATTTTTGTGGAGTTTTTTTGAAGAGCTGCAAATTTTCTTTGGTTTTAAATAACCATTTCGCTCCATTCCACTCTACTAAAAATTTCTTTTGTCCCTTTGCAGGTTTTTTTTGCACAAAGTATGCAACAACATCATAACCGTCAACAGCAATTTTTTTGTTGTCTACGCGAACAAAATCTTTCTTCTCTCCCGCTGATAAGCCCATTAGCATTATCGAAACAATTAATAAATATCTCATCCATTTCTCCTCAAAAGTAACAATTTGATAAAAATTCGTTTAGGATGTTGTTAAACAAATCCTAAACGTTTAGTCAAAACAATATACAATGTTAGTCGACGTTTTGGTATTTTCATTACAAACCTTGACAAAAATATTTAGAACTAGACTACAATTACTTGTATAATAAATGTTAACACTCCCTAACAAATATCTATTACTTTTTAAATTTATGTTCTTTAAAAGAGATACTTATGTGTGGACGATATGCATTACATTCCTCTTTAGAGGAAATCGCGGAAGAATTTTCAGCAAAAATACCGCAACAAAAAATAGAAAAAAGATACAACGCAGCTCCAGCGCAAAAATTACCTGTCATTATTCGCCAACAACAAAACTATATAAAATTGTTTTCTTGGGGTCTTGTTCCTTCTTGGGCAAAAGACCCATCAATTGGTAGTAAAATGATCAACGCTCGCAGCGAAACTATTGCTGAAAAACCTAGTTTTCGCAAAGCCTTTAGTCGAAGTCGCTGCTTAGTACCAGTCAATGGCTTTTATGAATGGAAAAAAACAAGTAGCGGCAAACGCCCTGTTTATATTACTCCAAAAAACGCTGCAATTTTTGCTTTTGCTGGTTTGTGGGAAACGTGCCAAATAAATGAGAAAACAATTTTCTCATTTACTGTTGCAACTACAGAACCAAATAATACTCTAAAAGAGATTCACAATCGCATGCCAGTGATACTAACAACCAAACAAAATCAAAATATATGGCTAAATGAAGACTCTCCTGCGCAAGAATGTTTAAAATTACTACGGCCCTGCGATGATGCGTACATAACACACCACTACGTATCGCGTAAAGTAAATGCAACTTATAACGACGCTCCTGAACTTATAAAGCCAGTAACTTACCCTGAGCAAAGTGAATTTTTCTAGGAAAAAAAATGACAAGCTCTAACTCTCAAAGTAAAAACCAAGAAATGCAATTGTTGTTGCAGAAAATGATTCACCAAGGTGTATGTAGCAAACAAAATGCATTTGAGTTATGGCAAAAATGGCTAAAAATGACGAGTCTAAGTCCTCTTTGCCCTAAAAAATTTCTAGCATCTCAAGGTTTCAGTCAGCAAATTTTTTCAAATCAAACAAAGTTTAATCCTCACACAACAACCGGAGCCCAACCGAGTGCCAATAACGATAACCCTAAACGCAAGTTTGGCAATTACGAGATAATAGAGGAAATTGCCCGCGGAGGAATGGGGGTTGTTTATAAAGTTTATCAACCTGAAATGCGGCGTTATGCGGCATTAAAAGTACTAAACAATGCCAGCCAAACAGATATGCGCCTTATTCGTCGTTTTTTTCGAGAAGCCAAAGTAACTGCTGCACTAAAACATCCAAATATTATACCGATATACGAAATGAGTAATATCGAAGGGCAAAATTATTTTGTCATGAAACATGTTAATGGTGGAGATTTTGAAGATTTTATTAAACAAGATCATAGTTTAAATAAATTAATAGAAATTCTAATTAAAGTTTGTCGTGCTCTAGATCACACACACAGTCATAATGTTCTTCACCGCGATATAAAACCATCAAACATACTCTTAGACGAAAGCCACGAACCCTACCTTGCCGATTTTGGGCTTGCAAAAACTCTAGACAGTAAATCAATGTTGACTCAAACAGGAGCAACTATAGGAACAGCGTATTACATGGCTCCAGAGCAAATTGAATCAAAAAACGTTACTCCACTTATTGACATTTATGCTATTGGTGTTATGTTATACCTAATTCTCACCAAAGAGCTACCTTTTCTTGCCGATACTCCTGCTGCACTATACAGAAAAATCCTTACTGAGCAACCGACTCTTCCTCGAAAAATTGATAGTAAAATTCCACAAAACTTGCAACACATTTGCTTAAAGTGTTTGCAGAAAAATCCCACATTTCGCTATCAAAAGCCAGGACTCATAGCTGACGATTTACAAAGTTATCTAGAAAACAAAGATGTTGTTCTACGTGAAAGTAGTATACGCATCCGTTTATTACAATTATTATCCCACAAATACGCTCGCGTAATACTTGCTATAATTTGTACAGCTACAATAGCTTTTTCTATACACACATTTGTTGCTCGTCAACAAAATCACAGTGTAGAAATATCAACGATTTATCAAAAAGCCGAACAATATTTTTACGAAGGTAAGATTAATGAATCGCTTAAGTTACTTCTGAGAATTGCAAATGATAATTCTTTGTGGGAAACTCACGCGCTTTTAGGAAAAGTCTATTTAAAAAAAAATAATCGTTCTTTAGCTTTAAAACACATCGACCAATCGTTCCGAATCGCCGATACTCCTCAAGTGCGTTATTTAAAGGCATTATTGTATTATCGCGAAAACCAGAGTTCAAAAGCTTTGAATTATTTAAACAAATCCATTTCTTCCCACAAATATTCTGAACTCTATCGTTTACGTTCTCTTATATGCAAAAAAACACAACCCAAATTAGCCAAGCAAGATACCACACAAGCGCAAAAATTAGAACAGCAAATGATTCAAAATTTACAAAAAAGTATCGAACAACCATTAAGCGATAAGCAATGGGGAAAAGCTCTATCAAGGTTAAAAACAGCAGAACGTAATTATCCTAGCTGCGAATATATTTATGTTCAAAAAAGCCACATTTACTTTGCAGAACAGCAATATGAAGAGGCAATATCTGCCATAAACGAAGCAATTAAATTACATACCACAGATGAATACCGATTACTTAAAAGTAAATACCTAAGACGCGCTGGTTACTTTCGTCGCGCTTTGCTTTTACTCGAAAAAATATCATCGCAGCAAAAACCATTATTTTACCGAGAATACGCCAAAACTCTATTTAAGTTAAAAAAAATGCGCCTTGCAAAAGAGGCATATCAAGTTATTACCGCAGAAGAGTACACGAAACAAGACCATGTTTTTTTAGCAAAAATATCTATTGAATTAAGAAACTACAATGCTGCCAAAAAGCATCTCGAGAGTTTAATCACAGAGTACGACAAAGATGATGAAGTTCTCTACTACTATGCTTATTGTTTATATGAAGAATATCAATACCAACAAGCAGAAAAGTACATAACAAAGGCTCTTGAGTACAACAAAAAAATACCTCGCGCCAAGTTAAAACTGCTCCAAGGAAAATGCTATCATAAGATGCAAAAGTTCTCTCTTAGTCTTACTGCTATCAAGGAAGCGCAAACAAACCTATCTAAAGATGTGCAACTATACAATGTTCTAGGAGAAATTTATCAGCATCAAAAAAACTACGAAAAAGCAGTAACTTCTTTTTCAAAATGTATTGAATTGCAACCGTGGAACGATGCATTTTATCAAAAACGCGGAGTGGTATATGGTAAGCAAAAAAATTACGCGGCGAGCCAAAAGGACTTGCTCAAAGTCATGAGTTTAAATCCGCAAAATTACGATCCACTTGGTCATTTGTTTAAACAAGCATTCGAAAACCCAAGTATTCGCCAACAGGATAGTTATCTTAGATCGTTAGTTGGAGTAGGCGACCACTTATATCGTAGAATAAAGATTGACTTACTAGGCGAGGAAAAACAAAATTTAACATCTCTCTATCTTGAGCAAAATAATTTACTCAAGCTAGGTAATACAAATGAAAAACATATAAAACAGTTTATAGACACGTTGTGCTCTATGAACAATAAAGAAGTTGCCACAACAGCAATCACCGCTTTAATATCGATGGCCCATTCGCCAAAAGTACTTGAAAAGATACAAAATAAAATAAATACCAATCCTAGAAATTTTCTTTTGAAAAAAGCATACAAATCAGTAAAACGTCGCTATATACAAATCCAAAGTACACGTGTAAAAGCATTACTAGTACGCTACTATGTTGCACGCGATAACGAAGCACTGCTTTTTTTGTATCGATTTAACGATAACGCGAACATTTTATACAATATACTGTTAGACGAAGAAGAAAATGACATTGTGCGTTACTTTTCAGCACGGGCTTTAAAAGACTTAAAAACAGTTCCGACATATGAACTGCTACAAGAATTAAGACGCGGAAATAACACATGTGCTTTCCTATTATCATCTTTAGCCTTGGGTAAAAATGATGCTCAAATTCAACATCTACAAAAAACTCCAAACAATTCTCTTATAAAAACCATCATTGCTAAGCATAGTATCAACCCACAACTACTTATTTTTCTACTACAAGATAAAAACTTACTTGTTAGACTGGCTGCAGCAAAGCGACTATGGGAACAAGGGAATAATGCCGGAGAGACATTACTCGTAAAACACTTTCGTAACCCTAATGTTTTTATCCGCCGCTATTGTTACTTTCACTTTTGGACCTTAGAAGCACAGTCACTCCAAAAACACAAAGAACGTATTACTCAGCAATATCAAACGCATCTCCTTGATGGCTTAAACGATAAGGATGAAAATGTAAAAAGAATTTGTTTAATGAAAACAGCATATATTGATTCGACAATATGTTTAAAGAAAGCCTATCAACTTACTCATGACAAAAGTCTATTTGTCAGATTTCAAGCCTTGACAACTATTGGCATAAAAGGAGATGTTGAGACATGTGCCGCTTTTGGAACCAAGCCAAACGAGCATTTTCTAATCAAACTACCTGCCCTACTAGCTGTCAGAATGAACAAAAAAAATAAGAAAAAAAATTTATTAAATTTTATGAAATTTATTAACCATATTTTTGCAGAAGAAAACTCAGATATACGCGTACTACTTATGCGAGAATTAGGGGGAGCGCTACGTGGACTAGGAAATAGCTTTCTTTTGAAAAATCTAAATCATAGTAATAGTTATAATCGCGTAGGAGCTTTACTTGGTTTGGCAAACAGCAAAAGAGACTACTCTAAACTAGCCTATCCACTTTTGGAAAATGATCCGAATTTAACTGTACGTAGCGCTGCATCACTTGCAATTGTGTTAGGTTTGGGAGCAAACAATCGTTGGCAAGAACTAAAAAAATATCACACGATAATCAAGAAAAAATCATATAACGTACGTGAAGCAGCAGCCTTAGCTTACTCCGACCTAGTCGTAAAAAATAATGAACGCCATAAGCATACTTTAAAAACAGGAGTATGGAACGAAAAACAAGTGTACCAAAAATATATTGAACGTATAATTGAAAAATTTTCAGAACGAAATGAGCACGAAAAAAAACGTAGCCTACGCATTCTTAAACTATCTTTAGACTTAACTCCTCAAGACTCAGAATATCTTTTTAGGATAGGACTTTTTTACTTCGTAAATAAAAAATTTGAGAAATGTAAAACATTTATACAAAAAGCTCTCGACCAAAAAAACAATAATACCGTATACCAGTTATGGCTAGCAAAAGCTCAGTATCGCTCAGATGAGTATAAGAAAGCACTGCAAACAGTAGAAAAAATATTATACCAAGATCCATGGGACAAAAATGCTTTAGGTCTTAAAATTCGTATTCTACGTGCACTTGGTGAAAACGAAAAAGAAAAAGCCGCTCATAAACGCTGGCAGTTATTTTAAGTGATTCGCAAAAAGTTTTTGAGCACGTTTCAAGTCAGCGTAGAATCTGAGTGTCAAAGAAGGACAGTTTGAGAGGCACATAGTTATAGCTATGTAACCGAAGGTTCGAAGACTCGACGCCGCTATGATACTCAAAGGCAAGCTGCGCGCTTTTAAAAACTTCTTGTGACTTGCTTAAATATCGACACGTCCTAGTCTAGGACTGTATTTATTTTTCCCGCAACGCTTTTTGTATCCAAGGCTGCAAATTCTCTTTTGATCCTAGGGAAGTAGCTTTTTTCCAGTCGCGAATAGCCAAATTGTATTTTTTTTGTTCATAATAAAATATTCCTCTACTTATGTAAGCTTTTATATATAGAGGATCTATTCGAATCGCAACGTTATAATCTCTTTCGGCCATTGCATATTTCTTTTGTACTTTATAGAAGAGCCTTCCTCAATTAACAAAACTTGTACTCAAATAGTCGCGTTTATTCATCTTCATTTTGAAGCAACACAAATACAAACAAAAAACACGACACTAGAAAAAAAATGCCTCCAAGAAGACTCATCTGATCTCCAGATCGAATGCTAGAGACAATAAAAAATAAAGCAGAGATAATGAATAATATCCAACCCACAAGTTGGAGCTTTACAAGTTTTGACATAACTTAAACACCACTGTAAAATTTAGCGATTAGTAAACTACTAAAAGTAAAAGTAGTATCATAAACAAAAAACAGATCAAAATGAAAAATACAGTTGATCAGGATTTAGGCTTTTACACACTCTATAAATTTGTTTTTTTACAAAATTAGGTAGGTTGCGATACTCAAAGACATCATTAAGGCGTAAGTTTTCATACCACAAATGAATAACTTCTTTATCTTGATTTACTTTTAGCAACTCAAATAGAAAATTGATATAGACTTCTTCATCCCAAAACCACAACAAATAGCTATATCCTCTGTTGATATCACCAAGAAAATCAACGGCTTCTGACAAAATGTCAATTATTGTATGATTTAGTGAATGGCGAGCAAAAGTCATTGCTGTGGCGACTCTGATAGCTCTATTAGAATCAGATAATAAAGGTTCTAATTTAAAACTTTGTAGATCTTTAGAGGACTTAGACAACATACCAATTGCGAAAATGGCATTGATTATAGTATCAAGATCTGACATATCATTGAAAAATTTTTTTATCACTTGAAGTGATTGCTCTTTATTCTTCGGAAACCATGACAAAGCATAAAAAATAGAACTATTTAGTCTGGCATTATCTATGCTAATTAATGATATTAACTTTGGTATTTCTTTCTCTACAGCTTCGTAACATCTCTTCTTTAAGTATATCTGGCAATTATTTATATTCGAATGTTGAATTGTATCGTTTTTTTCAAAATTAATACCTGTAGCCAAATTGTGATGCTGCCAAAAATCTAAAACAAGAGCTGTTAAAAGAGTGACAATCTCATGTTTGTCCATGACGCCTTTATCTGCTAGTAATTTGTATAGTTCAGGAATTACATAAGGACTTACCTCATAGTACATTCCATCACAAAATATATTATCACGTAAATCAGAAATTGCTTTCTCTCGTTCTTTAGAATTATCACTGGCAAGGGATTGTAGTTGATATGGAATATCAAAAGCTGATCCACAAGAATGAGAAAGTTCTGTCCAATCTCCAACGATAACATGATTAAACACGATCAGCTCCTAAAATTAGCTTACTATCCCTAAAATCTCTCTATGACTTGCATACAAAACCCCTACGCGATTCATAAATACAGTCTCTTTATTATTTAGATTCAAAGTATTGCCATGGCTATCACTAACTACTGCGCCTATCTCTTCAAATAAACAAGATGTCGCGGCATAGTCCCATAAACAGCCACCTCCTTCTGTGATTTTTGGTCTCTTAACAAAACAAGCAGGTGCCTCTTCTAATACCCAGCAAGCATTCATCACCGCCCCTCCGCGGTCTATCAATTCATACGATCCGTCAAAAATTGGCTTCCAATCCCAAATCTTTTTATTGCGAAAAGCTCCGAGATTCTTGATAGCGTGATATAAGGTTTTTGTTCGCGGATCGTAAACTACTCCTAAGCAAGCACGCCCTTCGCGAGAAACTAAAGCAATCGAAACAGCGTAACCTGGACGTTTCTCAGCAAAAGGCAATGTTCCATCCAAGGGATCAATACACCAGAAATAGTCTTTTTGAAAGCGACTCAAATCATCGTCACTTTCTTCTGTTAATAATCCCAAATCGTATTTTTCGCATGTGGGATGAATCAATTTTAGTATTATTTCTTGGCTCATTAAATCTACTTCTGTGACTATTTGAGAAGCCCTGCTAGACCCACAATCTTTATTCTTGACAGCAATATCACGTTCAGAATATTCTTCGATCATATCCCCTGCTTGTATAGCTGCTTCAATTGCTATCTCACATAAAACTTCCAAACGCTGCTCATTCATAACGATTCCACTACTTGACGCGCAAGTCTTTCGCTATAACTATTAATCTTCCAATGCCCTGGGCTCCACCCCTTGAGAAAGCGATGAAAATCTGTCCACGCGACAGGGAATAGAGAACGCCAGTCTTTTTCTAACGCACAAAAATCAATAACTTTGTTTTTCTCTTTTAATGCATATTTAAGAACATCAAAATAGTAATCGAGCAGTTCACTTTCTAATTTTTCACATTCATCTTCGCGCAAACAACTACCAATAAAATAAGCGAGGTCTTTCATTCCACAACCTGCGCCGACATATTGAAAATCTACAGCAGCAACTCTTTTCCCGCTTTTACCAAAACAAAAATTAGCTAGTTTTGCGTCACCATGAACAAATGTCTGAAAAGAACTATCGCGCAATTTTTGATCAATTTTTTTTGCCGCTTTTTTTAGTGGTAGGTCATCTAATGCCTTTAGTTCATCGGGACGCGTCTCTAAGTGCCAGTAAGTTCCATTTTCCCAAAGTTCATCAGGGGATTTATTCATATATGTAGCGTGAAAATTGGCGAGCCATTTTACACATACTTTTATTTCGCTAAAAGTTACTGTTCTTTTTAGCTCTCCAAACCCTACATAAGCAAGATCTTCGAGTACAATCAATGTTTCATTATCGTAGAAATCCATAGCAAAACACTGTGGTACATAACAATTCTCATCGCAAAAGCGACTCCAATTTCGGTACCAAGCCATCTCTACTTCGTAAGATTTTACTTTTCTTTGATGGGAAATATCAGTATTCCAACCGCGTGGATGTGTACTTTTTTGAGGTAAACGTATGTGTTTAACAACAACAGACTCTAAGTTTGATCCGATAAGAGCATAACGCATAATAACCCCGTATCCACTCCACAAATCTTGAATCTTCTCGGTTTCAACCAGCTCTTTAGCCTTTGTAGCATCAAGCACAATTTTTTTAAAACGACTATTCATTATATACCTAATTCAAAATTTTGGTGAAAAGAACCACCGCAAAAACTTTTCAAACGACAACATCATAATAAGAACAAGAAAAGTAATCACAGCAACAACTAAGTCTTTAGTGTGGTATATAGCAAGTCCCACTCCAACAATAGCAGTGGGTATGCGCAAAATGGTAAAAGGACCAAATATAACAACACTTGTTATGCTACGCAAATCGACAGAAGGAATAGCGCGCACGATGAACGCTGCCATGACAATAATCGTATACGGAACATATATAACCAGCATCAAGTAACCAGCGCGATTCACATTTTGTAAAAATAATTGCGCATTTGCAGTAACTAGCCATCCTAAAAATATTAAACTGCCTGCAATTAAAATGGGAATATGTCCGATCAAAACACCACATGCCATTCTCTGTAAAAAATATTTACCTTTATAAATAAGTGCATTTTTGCCCGCAGCACTGCGATAGCCACTAAATGCACAATCTAGCACCGCCAAAACGTATAACAAGCCAAGAACAATCATTTCCATTCTCCTAAGCGATTGCTACGTCTACCAAGTTGCTTCTTCAGATCCGCGCGTAGATGTGGGCGTAATCCTAAAAAAGTGTGCATTGCTCGCGGAATAGGTAAAAACCATAGTTTAGAACTGTAAATCGCCGTGGAGAAAGAAATATCTTTTGCTGCTGCATGTAGTGTTTGTCCATCATAAGCTCGTTTAGCAGAAACAATGCCATCGTGAAAACAAACGGCTTCTTTCATTCTCGCCAGATGAATTACCCACGCACCTGGAATAGAAAAAATTGACGGTTGAAAATCAAAATGGCAAAACGCTTGGGTTTGTTCTTTATTGTGGCTTTGAAAAAACAACTTTAGATGGTCACCACGAAAATGATGAATAACTCCTGTCGATATATAAATTGTCGCCACCTCATCCATTTCAAAAGCATTAGCGACAGAAAAACGCACATTTAAGTTTTCTATCTGTGCCAATCGGCGCGCTTCTTCAATTAACACAGAGTTATAATCAGCTCCTACCAATTCAACGTTAGTCAAATCCATATGAGCTGCAAGCCACCGTAACACATAACCAGTTCCGCAACCAATATCGACAATCCGCAAAGGAGAACTTGTGCCACTGTTTATAAGCACCTGTATAAGCGGTTGCAATAACTCGGCAACACGCTGTCCATGTTGAAACTCTTCAGAAATATACTGCAGTTCACAATGAATAACAAGAAACAACTGATTAACATAGTCTTCATCTAAAAAGCCTTTTTTTTCTGGCATAGCAGAAACTATTTTCACAGCTTGCTTATTACCGCAATCTAAAAATTTGCTTATCACATTTTTCTTACGCACAGGTATTCTATTCAATGATTTAGGGTCAAATGCAATGATTTCATCTGAAATTTCGAGTAATTTATTCGAGTCCATACATATCTCTTTGTTTTAAATTTTCAGGCTAAGAGGAAAAAGCTATCAACAACAGAATATCAAAATAAAATAAAAAAGAAAAGTCCAGGTTGTTGTTTTATAGGTATAATTAAGTAGAAATTGCCTAAGTGAACTGACAAAAGTAGTTACCCGTTGAGTGCAGGGCTTTTATTTTCTAGCGAGGCGCGACGAAGGCGCGCAACTGTAGCTGCGTAACTAAGGAGCAACAAAGCTAGAAATTAAAAGAACAAAATGTCAATAGGTAAATACTTTTGGCGGGTCACTTACTTTATTTAGAAATGAGCATATAATGATAATACTTTTCCATGGCACAATAGAAGAAAACGTCAAAAAAATAAAAAAAGAAGGGCTTCTCGATAACACAACAGATCAGTGGATATTAGAAGTTACACAAAGAAATGTTTGCTGCGTTAGCAACCAGCCTTCTTCTGGAGAGGGAGGAAATGCTGCTTATTTTGCTTATCGCAATCCCAAGATTAAGAATCAAAATGGCTATTTAGTGGTGATCGAAATTCCAGAAGAGATATACCGAAATAAAATCATTGCTATTTTTGATAATAAAATTCTAGACGATTATGTAAAATTTCATTTTTTTATAAGAGAAGAGTTTCGCAATATAGGATACGAGCTATTTTCTAAATTACGCACTCACCGAGAACAACACAAAGATTTTACAAAGCTAGACGAGATAACAAAGCGTCAAGGAAATGAGCAAGATCGCCTCATTGTATCGCCGAGCGATCAAAGACTTTACAATAAACACTTAAAAGAGAATGAGCGCTATATATATCAAATTTTAGGCATTGAAATCACCGACGAATTTTGGAATTTTATAGAAGTTCTAGGAAAATGGGAAACATTATATCAATTTTTACATATACACTTTGCAAATATTGACGCACAAAAATACCAAAATTTTTGTAAAGATGCGCCTAATAAACTCGATCAATTTTGGCGTAGTTTTTATACTTCGTTTCCTCTACAAATTGATGATTTACGCCACGAATATTTTAAAGATTGGTTCTCTCCTAATTGGCTAGATAGTCGGCGATTAACAAAAGAAACAAATAATTGCCAAATTCTAACCGAGGCAATAGAACTTCAACACATTCTAGGGTTTATAAAAATAACAACTCCATCTGGGTTTGCTGGAGATTTTCGATCTTCGCGCTTACACGGTGGATTTGCAAGTCTAGTGTGGAAGGAAGTAGATAAACTGTGGGAATAATTTCTAAAAGTGTCAGACTGCAAGTCTGACACTCTAGGACTAACCTATCGATTCATCATCAAAAAATTCAATTATCTCTAAATAACATTACATGTTGTTCAAAGATATTTCCAATTCTTGCATATAACGAATAACATCGCGAACATCATCAACAATCATTCCTTTTTCTCGCCCACGATTATCAAAATGGCGCAGCGCCATTAAGTCATCAAAATATTCACTGCGATTTAATCGTTGTCGATGGCGATGCCCTAACGATCCTTTTTGAATCTTAAGAGCGTCCATGTGGTGGCGGATTAAAAATAGAGTCCGAGGCGCAACATAAGGCTCCAAAATCTGCGCAGCTATTTCGGCATGGTGCTTTTTATCTACAGCTTTTCCCACATCATGGAGTAAAGCCGCTTGTAAAAATTCTAGATCATATCCATATCCTTCGCGGCGAGCCAGCTCAAAAACTTGTAGGCTATGGTAAAGAGTATCACCCTCGGGATGGTGTCTTCCACCTTTAACTAATTCCAAAGGAAGCAAAAGTGATTTAAACATCTCGTAATCACTCACTTCGCTACAATACTTCTCGCATTCGCTATCAATGTCAACAAGAGGATATTCTTCATTAATAAGTTGCACTAGCTGGTCTATAGTCGCTGTCTGCATAAAACCACCAGAAATAGAACATTTGAATCGATATTTCAAGTAATCCATACTATAAATTGTCAGCTCTACCTCAAAAACTCCGTGCAAATGAACATGGGTAAATATTCGTTCAACATTGTATTTTACAACGCGTTTTCTTTCCACTTCATATGTTAAATTCTCTTGGTCCAGGATTTGCGTAACACATGAAATATTTCGCGCAAAAAGATGGATATCAATATCCGAGTTTTTACGAATGTGTCCGGTGAGAGTGCTGCCGATAAGTTTGGGAGTAAAAGAGTGTAATTGCTTCATCAATGTTAAAGCATATAGACGCATCGCTTGTAAATTTTCGATACGTTTTTCTCCTTCATGAAAATCAGCTTGGCGCAAAATTTCATGACGAATTTCTTTATTAGAAGGGAGTTGGGATTGACGCTCATCAGCATTTACTTGACGAGCTGCTTTCATTTTTGCGGTAAAATATTGGGCTTCTCCTTCGGTGTACATCATTTTTGCTGCTTGTAAGGTAATTGCCCGACGAACTTTATTTCTTCTTTGGTTTTTCCTTTTCATTACTCAATGTATTTGCCACACAACGCTCCACTTTGTGAATCAACGAAGTGTAGCTTTCCTTGTTGTTATTGTTATTTGATATTTTTCAAAATTCCGAAAAGGTCGGATTATCTAAATGATAACATTAAAAGTACTTATAGCACCAATCTTTTTAAAAAAGACTAGTCACAAACTACATTTTTTTCTCCCAAATTACTACAAATCTTACCACAGCTCTATCTAGGATCCTGGTTTTTCTTTGGTTTAAATATATAGTTCATTTTATCGTCGAGCATATCGGTGTGGAAACGTTCATATTCTAGCTTCGATAGAAAATCCAAGATCTTTTCATAATTCTCGTCACGTATTTCAATTAATAATTCAGGGCGATTTTTTGTTATTGTTTTAGACGCTCCTTGCAAAACTTCCCACTCATGACCTTCAACGTCTATCTTGATAAAACCAATATTTTCTAACTTTAAATCGTCTAGCGGCTTTACAAAAACAACTTCCTCTTTAATCTCACATTTAAATTCAAAATAATTAGTAAAGCTAGAAAAATTTCCATATACAATATTGCCAACAACAGGTGTATACAATTTCATCTGTTGCTCTTTCGACGACAAACCAATGTTGAGCACTTCGACATTTTTCATTTTTGAATTACTCAAGTTCGCTGACAAGTATTTTTGCGCCTCAAAGGCATACACTTTTTTAAACATTTTAGACATTTTATACGAGAACAAACCTTTGTGAGCACCAATGTCCACAGCATTCTTATCCAAACGCGATTTTATAATTCTGTCTAAAAATATGAGTTCTGGCTCATCATTTCTTATTTTTGTTGCCAGATAATGCAGCTTCAACCGGCAAAACAAAGGAACAAACGGCAAAACTTTGTTCACGATTAGTTTAAAAACAAAGACCCTCATATTTTTTCCTAAACAAGTATTAAATAACTTAAGTTGCGACCTAAAAATAACAAGAAAAAGTGAAAGCGAGAACAAAAAGGACAACTTTTAACTCAAATCCATAAGAGGTAACAGCATGAATTTTCTTTGGAAAAAAAGAAGTGATCTGACTAAAAGTAGTTTCAATCCTTTTACGGGTAACCTTTTGAATAAACTCAGTAGCTCCGGAAAAAGCTCTTTTAGAATTTTTCTTTCTCTGAGGTAAGATAGAGACATTAAGAGCTTCGGAAACAATATCTTCGAAAGAGTAATCATTGTAAGATTTATCAGCAAAAACAAAAGAGTTTTCAGGGATATCTAATTGAAATTGTTTGAGAACACGACAATCATTGCAGCCGCCAGGAGCAAGCAAAAACTCAACTGGTAAACCAGTTTTGGTGACGAGCATATGAACCCGTAAACCGAAAAAATAACGACGTTTGCTTGCAACACAACTCCGATGATCTTGTGTATTGTATATTTTGCAACGACTAATGCGAATATTGTCACAGAGGATCTTCTACAATCTTGAGTGCTTGTGTTATCTCATCACATATACAGAAAACAATTATAATTTCTTTTTCCATGACTTTCTCCTTCTTGTTTTTCCTACTTTAAGAGAAGAGTCGTTATAACAGTATAAAAAAACGATGTGTGCAATTCGATTTTTGAGGTTCGTGGTCGTGGATCGATATTCCATGTGCGAAAATTAGACTATTAACTTTGAAAGCATACAAATTATTCTATAGAGTAGTTTTTTGATTTTCTCTTTTTCTTTTGAGTCTATTATTTCGGCTATCTTAGCAACATCGAATACTGCACTACATTCATTTGCTGATGCTCTTGCTATAGAGAAAAACCTTGCTTTCTCTTTTTTGCTAAATTTGGCATTACCTTCTGCTATATTAAGAGGGACTCAAGGCGATGCTCTTTTTAGCTGATCCTTTAAATAGCTGTAACCTGATGGCATTTTCTCCATCACATTAAATGTTTCTTTTGTATATTCTAGTGATACTTGATATACATCTAATTTTTCATGATTAAAATTCATTGCATTACCCTTACTTCGTGCCATGTGCCACGATTGCGTCTCACGAGATTCGAACCGCGCACATCGAATTTGTAAGAGTAATTATACCAGACTATACGACAACTTTTATAGGTCGCAACTTGGGTTAAATAGCAGGACACCAAAGTATACCAAAAAAAATTACTCAAATTAGAACCAGTATGGCTATACAAGCGAATTTTCCCATAAATCAAATCGCTTTAGAAA
Source organism: Candidatus Uabimicrobium helgolandensis (assembly GCF_041508025.1). Taxonomy (NCBI): domain Bacteria; kingdom Pseudomonadati; phylum Planctomycetota; class Candidatus Uabimicrobiia; order Candidatus Uabimicrobiales; family Candidatus Uabimicrobiaceae; genus Candidatus Uabimicrobium; species Candidatus Uabimicrobium helgolandensis. The sequence continues at coordinate 4,709,717 of NZ_CP165719.1, read as the reverse complement.
ACAAAGTCTATTTTATCGTAGGAATTTTACTCCACTCATTGTCATCTAAACCTGTACCTACTTCCCATGTACCTAATAAATCCATTCTTTCAGAATCTTTACTATATGCGGCATTTGCTTCTGGTATATTTTTCTCGCTATAATAGTGACTATAAGCACCTAAGATCATACCACTCTCATTAATGGCAAATATGCGATTACTGGTTTGTTTATTTTTTTGAGGCCAAGCATAAATAACAAAATACTTTTCTTGAAGTGATACAGCACTCTTAGTTTCTTCTAAAACCTTTATATTACTTTCTGACATAGCATTATTAGCTCCTGGCAAATAACAATAAAAGCAATATCCTTGGTAAATAAGTACCTTATTTTTAAACTTTTCATTAATTAATGGTGGATTTAAAGATTCTTGTTTTCCACGTATATTAATTATCCCTGCTAACTCTTGCAGAAAGCCGTATTCTCCTACACCATTTTTATTTTGATCGCAGTGTTTTTCAGAGCGAAATTGCCTTTGTTTTTCATAATAAGAACTTAATAAAGAAACTGCTGTCTCTTCATCTTGTGTCATAAACGCAGTAGCGAAAAAATCTTTATTTATTAATACTATAATGATAGTTCCAATGGAAATATATACAAGTCCAGCCATAAAAAATTTACTTATTGTTAAGGCCAAACGGTCGCTTTTTTGTTCTATTTTAGTGCGAATTAAACGATCCCTAATTTCATTTATGTAGGGGGTTTTTAAATCTTTCAACACTTGCAAATGCGTTTCTGCTAAACCCGAATCTTTAAAATTTAAAGCTATATCGGCAAACTTTGCGTGCATATATTGTTTTTTTTCTTTTGCGTTTTGGTTGTCTTCCCAAATCTCTATACTTCTTTCGTAGAGGGTTATGATTTTTATCAAATTAAAATATAAATAATCACGATTAGTGGCCGTTAACCGAGTGCGTTGTACACCAATTTCTTTACGAAAACACAAAGCGCGAACAACTTGCCATGTTACAAACAATATATTAGATATAATAAACCAAAATGGAATACCACCGAAAATAACACTAAAGATATCGCGATCAAATGCATAATAAGAAGATATTGCACCAATTAACATATAAACAAGAAAAATTAACTTGCCCCACACACCACTATAGTACCAACAGTACGGAAATAACATTTTTCCTGGTACATCAAAGAAAATATATTTAAACTTACCAAAAAATAAGCGGTTCTGTTTTTGTTGTTGTAAATACTCATCGATCTCTTCATGTAAATCATCCGCTTTTTTCGTTAAAACCAAACTCTCGCGGTGCTGCAAGAATACTTCGACGTCTTCTATAAACTCAGCAACGTTGGCATAACGCTCGTCGATATTTTTACGTAAGGCCTTGGAACAAATATTGCGTAATTCGCGCGGTATATTCTCATCATAATGAGGTGTTTTTCCTAAACTGCAAGACATAATCGCTTCTAAAGGCGTTCCACTATGCGGTGGTTGTTTCATCAAAATTTCGTAAAGGATACCACCCAACAAGTAAGTATCAGTCCACGGTCCAATGTCTGCTCCTTGCCCATTGGCCAATTCATAAGGCATATACGCTGGTGTTCCCATAGGATCATCTACACACAACTTATGCAACATATTTGCCCGCGGCGTAGGCTCAATATCCACCGCAATTCCCCAATCCATAACAAGAACTTCTCCGAATTGGCCAATCATAACATTTGATGGCTTTAAATCATTATGAACAATTCCCTTGCTATGAGCAAAAGCAACAGCGTTACACACATTCAACAAAGTACGTAAATTTTTTTCTAAGCTATACACTTTATCGTCGTTAGCATGAATAATATCTTTCCACTCAACCCCACCAACAAGCTTCATAGCCATAAACACATGACCATCTTTATTACGTCCTAAGTCATGTACAGGAACTATATTCGGATGATCTAGGTAAGCTGTCATAACCGACTCAGCAACAAATTTCCCCTCAAGATTTTTATCCTTGCTGATGCTCTGTTTTACCGCTACACTACGTTGTAAATTCGTTTGTAGCCCTTTGAAAACAATTCCCATTCCTCCTTGCGCTATTTTCGACAATAGTTCGTAGTTACTAGAAGCAATATTAATATTTTGACTAATAGTACTATTGTCACCAACTGTTTTCATCAAAGTATTTATTGTCTCATTAGGTAAACGATTACTTCCTTTGAAAGTCACAGTCGCATTTTCATTGAATTCACTTAGAGCTTCCCACTTTTTTCTGATGTCCATATGTTCCTCTACTTGTATTATTTTTTACTTTATTCATTAGGCCTTTCGCTAAATGAATACCTCTTAAGATTAAAACAGGGAGAAAGGAAGAAATGGATAAAATTATACAGAACAATAGGTTTTGAAAAAATAGAAAAAAAAATTTGCAGCAGAGTAAGAATTGCTATTAAATCTAAGACTCTCTATGTTGCCGATAAAGGTTATGTCGGCAAAGAATTTCATAAAAAAATCGAACTTCTCTTTGGCGTTAAACTTCTCTCTATCCAAAGACAATATGATAAATCTGTTCGCGAGTCTTCTATCAATACTTTGCTCAAAAAAAGTCGCAAACTTGTTGAAACCTTAAAATAACAAAATAAGAGTTCTTTCTTGTTTTATTGAACAATTAGGGCCTGTCATCATTCAAAGTATTGTCTATTTTTTCGAGCCCGAGCCCGCTTGCGAGCCCGATCTCGTCTAGCAATTTAAGTCTTACGTTTTTACTTGAACTTTGACCAAACGAGTAAGCATTGCTACAACTCGCAAAAGAAGTTCTCGTCCGTTGGCCAGAAGATTTTGTTTTACTAAGTGACCTGCCAAAAGTATTTACCCATTGGCATTTTGTTCTTTAATTTTCTAGCTTTGTTGCTCCTCTGTTACGCAGCTACGGCTGCGCGCCTTCGTCGCGCCGCGCTATAAAAATAAAGCCCTGCATTCAACGGGTAACTACTTTTGTCAAGTCACTTAGTTTTAAACATCGACAGATATCAATAATAGAAGCACATTCAGTAGCAGATCGGCGAGCAATTCTATAAAAACGAGCTTTCTCGGCAGAACTAAATTCACCAGCGCCTTCTGCTATATTTAAAGAAATCGACAAAGTAGCACGCTGGAGTTGATTAGAAAGGTGAGAGTGGCCTTTTGGTAAATACTCTACAATTTTATGCGCAAGGATAACAAATTGGAGAGCTACTTGGTAAACATCAAGACGTTCATGATCGAAACGATTCATTATAACCTCATTTATAAGATTTCGGAAGCGGGCTAGGGCTCGGAAACGGGCTCAAAACGTTCGGTCGTATAATAACACGAGGCAACGACATCTTTAGCCAAGATCAATTGAAAAAAGTATTGCTATGGATATAATCTCTTAAAAAGGAGATTGTTTGGTTTTAATCATGCCTTCCTCTCGATCAAGAACGGTAAAAAGCAAGACTGTATAGGGAGGGAAAATTTAGTTTATGATAGATCACATATTTCAACTAAGTTTTATTTCGTTATACAAAAGTTGTCAGAGGAAATTCGAACTAGTACATCTTAAACTTTAGCTTGGTATAAGATTACCTAGTCCTGGCTCTGAGTCATCACGTCCTGTGGCTAGAGCTTTCTCTACTTTTTTGTTTTGGTGGCACTTCTCTAAGTCTCCACCACATTTTTGGCAACTGGGAATATTTGTATATTTTTCACTAGTAGTGAGTGTTGTATCACATTTTCTGCAATAAAAAGTAGTTATGTTTTGCTTGGATATTATTTGATAAATTTGTACGAATGTAATCAGGCCTTTTGAATAGAGTATCTGGCCAATAGGTACTTGTATACCACGTGTAAGAAACTCTTGTTGACTGATTAGAGCCTCTTCTAAAGATTTTTGTGAAATCATTCCCATTTCTTGAGCGATTTCGCCAAATTTAATTGTATTGATACTTGAAGGTGGCGGAAAGTTATAGTTTTTATCGATTTTACTTCGTATATTTTTAATTTGGTTCGGCGTCAATATTTCTTCTTCGATAAGAATGTCTAGTAGTGAATTATTTTGTCGAAAAAAATCTCTGATGTTTAAACATTTTGTGTAGTTTTTTTCTGACATTAGACCATGTTCAACAGCAAGCATTGCAATAAGTCTTTCTTCAAAGTCACTTTTCATATTTCTTTCTTTCTATTGATTTTATATTTGTAAGTTTCATCGAGAAGGTAAAACTACAATGTATATTGACTATACTTTGACTCGCAATCATTATATCATAATTTTGGAACTTAATATCGGTGCCAACTCTGGCATTGAATTAATGCCATTCCACCTCTATTACAGATAGGTTCTTGTAACAAAATTCACGAAAAATTAACACAGAAAAGGTCATTGCAACAACAGACAAAGCAAAAGCAATCTACGAAGAAGCAGGTAAAGCAACTCCCTACAAAACAACCGCAAAAACAACTGACAAAACGACAACATCCGACGGAACAACAAGTAGATATTTGGCTCAAGCAAGCGAAGGTACACTTTGTCAACAAAAGATTCCAGAAAGCTTTAGAGCTTTTTACCAAAGTTGTCGATTCTAAACAAAAACTGTTTGAAGCTCACATCCAACGTGGAGCAACTTATGGTAACCTGAGAAAATACAAAAGCGCTATTGCCGACTATGAAAAAGCTCTTGCCATAAATCCCAAAGCATACATTGCCTACAACGAAATAGCCGTTATCAACATTGTACAGAAACAACACGTTGCCGCACTAAAAAATTGTAACATAGCCCTACAATACAATGCGAAATACGTAAATGCCTATTACAATAGAGCAATTGCTTTTCATCAACTCAAAAATTACGTACAAGCAGTTCGCGATGCCTCTTATGTTATAAAAGCACAACCACAAAATGGCAAGGCCTACTTCATACGCGGTAGTGCTCTTACAGAACAAAAACAATACACAAAAGCCATAAAAGACCTAAACCATGCCATCCAATTAGGTTTTATTAGCGCAGAACTATGCAAACAACTTTCTCTGAGTTACTTCTTTACTCGCGAATACCAAAAAGCTCTACAAGTATGCAACAAAGGTCTACAAATGGACTCAATACATGTCGAGATATACAACATCAGAGCACGAACTTTTGCACACATGGGACAGCAACAACAAGCTCTCAGAGACTGTAACAAAGCTATTTCCCTACAACCCAACTTAGCCAAAAGTTACATCAGTCGTGGATTTGTTTACTCCTACATGCAGAGATTAGAAAACGCTCTTGCAGATTTTGAAAAAGCGGTAATTTTAGGAGCAAAGGCGAAAAGTATCAAGCAGAAGATACAACAACTGCGCAATACCATTAACAAATAGCTATATTTGTGATATATTCATAACTTTGCAGGAGAACACTAATGCCTTTTATTTTTTGTACCTTAGCTTGGTTATGAACCTACGCAAATTAACCACGATACCGAAGAAGTAATTTCATATTTAGTTTTAGACACCTTTTAAATATCTACAGGCTCTGTCGCAAACTTTAGATAAAGAAAGAGTTGCCTTTCTAATTTGAAAATTATGGAACTAAAGAATAGAAAATATGGGCCGGAATTTAGCGAGGTTTTTGTCTAGCTTTTTATTATACGGAAAACCCAAATAAATGAGCATCTATTTTTTGCAACAGCCATAATTACTGCTAGAGATCCTCTTTCTGCTGCTCTATTTGCAAAAACGATTATCGAAAGTTTGCGAAATTACGCTAAGAAAGTATGATTCCCAAAGGGATAAATAACACTGTAAAGGGCATCGCTCTGTTTTCTGAAGCATCGAAATACATATGATGTACGATGATTTTATTCTGTTTTTACTCCAAAGTAAAAATGATATCTGTTTGGAAACCATAAAATCTTATAATCTATTTGTACCGACCACCTGCAACTTCTATTTTCTCTACGAGGTGGATTTAGAGACTCAGGTAGGAGAAAAGAGTCTTCTCCCGAGAATATAGGAGGATTTACTTTTCCTTTTAGGGTGGTGTTAAAAAAAGGAAAACAATCATCCATATAGTCTTCGTGGGGGTCTAATTCTGATTTATTAGGGTAGCGTTCTTCTGCAAAGATAGAAATTTGCATATTTTTTATGAGGCGCTTTTTATCTTCAAATTTCCATAGTACTTTTACTTCATCACCTAAAGAATATGAATCTTTATCGAGCATAATGAGTCCAGCATCCCACAAAAGTTTCCTGCGAAGTAAGAACATAAATGGCCCGGTAAAAAAGAGTAATACTAGAGCGAAGGCTGTGAAGTTCATTGGGTCTCCATCAGGGAAAAAGTAAAGACTACAAAAGAAAGCTATGTAAGAAATTGATAGTATTTGTGAAAACCTCCTGCCAGCAAATATGAATTGAGTTTCATACATAAACTCGCAAACGTAGTGACACTCACAACATTTTGGTTCTTTTAAACGGGCATTGCAATTTAAACAATGGCGCCCAATAATTTCCTCATAAGGGTTTTCTAAATATGAAATATCCATGATTTTCCTTTTGTGGAAGTTGAAATTGTCATTGTAGATTACGTAAGAAGTTTTTTATCGTTTCTAAAGCTTATGCTTCGTTACAAGTATTAATACGATCAACGGCCTACTATTGTTTGTGACGAACGTTATATTTAAGTAATTTTACCATACAGGCGGTTCTGTCGCAAATTTTGAATGCTCTCCAAATTTATGATATCCTTTTTAGATTTTCGGAGCAAGAAGATGAGCACACGAAGTCATCAATTTTCTCTAATTATGAGCTAGAATTTTTTCGCGGATGTCTTTAGCTGTAATCCCTCCATCTATGTGGTTCCAGCCAGGGGGCATTAGTAAGTATTTTAACTTATGAACAATATTATTTGTGCTTTTTATATCTTTCCAAAGCTCAACAAATTCATCCGTTTGCGAAACAAGTAGATTTTCACTATCGACATCATTTGTTAATCCATAAACAGGATTGTCTTCTTTTCTTTCATGTTGAAATGTTCTGAACAAATAATCCCAAAGCGCAAAAGTTAGCCCATAATTTGTGTCGAGATATATATCGTTTTTTGCGTGATGGATTCTATGGATAGAGGGTGTAATTAATATGTAGTGAATCCATGATTTTTTCCCTTTTTTAAAAAACTTTTCACTTACATGAAGTGGAACTCCGTACAACTGGCCAACACCTTCGACAATGATAATAAGCAGTGGATGAAAACCCAGAAGTGGCAACCACAAAATTAAATGGGGAGCAAGTATAAATTCAGCAAAAGAACCTCTGAAAGACACCGAAGCTTTCATTTCTTTAGGAGAATGATGAACGCTGTGAATACACCAAAAAAACCGAACTTTATGTGATAATAAATGAAGAATATAGGACATAAAATCGTAACCTATATAGGCCATTACCCAAACATACCACTCGAACCCTAAATTGAATATTCTATATTCATAGACAATGAACATTAGAAATACAGTGAGAAAAGTGTTGACTGTAAATATAGGTAAGTAAGTTAATGCTGCACTAAGAATATTGACTATTCCTTCTTTATGACTTTCAATTCGTTCTGTAATCGTTAGAGCAATCCATTCTAGTATAACAATCACAATAGCAACGATTGTCATTGCAGCCGGAACCATTTCTGAATAATACTGTAACATCAATTTCCCTTCCTCGTTAATATTCGTAGTACTTTGTTATATTTTGTTGGTAGAGTAAAATCTTAATAAGTAAATACTTGGCAAAAAATATAGCGCTAGCATTGTTGCCCCAATGATACCTCCCGAAATAGGAATCACCATTGGCGGCCAAAATTTAGACTGACTCATAATAATAGGAGCAAAACCTATTATGGTAGTAATTGATGTTGCAATAACATGCCTTGTTGATTTCATTACAGATTGACAAACTGACTCAAGCACATCGTTGGAATTTAGAACATCTCTCTTAATACCACATATGACAACCAAGGAATCGTTTACAGCAATTCCTATTAATCCTAAAGAACCAAGTATTGCCATGAATCCAAAAGGGTGGCTAAAAAACCATAATCCTCCGAGCCCTAAACCAATGGACAACAAAGCGATAAAGCAAATTACTATCGCCATAAAAAAGGACTGCAAAGATAACACTAGTGTTGCAAATATTAGAAAAAAAAGTACACCAGTCGTCGAAACTAAATGCCCTACAGCCTCTCCTTTCTCTTCATTTTCTCCACCAAATTCATAGTAGTATCCTGGCGGTAGATTTTTCGCTTTCTCTTCCCAAACTTCTTTAAATTTTTCGAGTACTATCGTCGGAAGAGTTTCTGCAGTTAAAAACGCTTGTACGATGTTGTAACGTTGACGATTACGTCGATAGATAGATGATAAGTTAGGAATGAGCTTCATTCCTCCTAAAGAAGAAAGCGGTACTCGATGTTTATCTTCATCATTTACAAACAGGTACAATGAATTTATTCTATCAGGCGTATTTTGATGAATACCTTTTAAGACAACACGAACAGGTAACTCTTCGGACATCTCAACTATTGAACCTACAACTTTTCCTTCGATAAGAGAATTCAACTGTTGCAAAATTTGACGATAATTTAAGCCTGTAAGCTTCACTTTATCTTCATCAAGATGAAATTGTAATCGCGGAGAAACCTCGCTAAAACTAGCTCTTGTGTGAATAACATCTGGTATTTCGAACAACAATTTTCGAGCTTTATCTCCCCACGCCCTTAAAATTTCAATGTCAGATCCGTAAATTCTTAGTTCTATAGGAGATTCAATAAGAGGTCCTTGCTCCAATAGTCTGACAATAACGCGCGCCGAGGGGAATCGGTCATTTAAGAGTATTTGCAACTTTTGAACAACCTGAGCACTGTTTTGCCAAGACCGTAATTGAACTAAAGATTGGGCATAAAACGGTACACCTTCGCGTCCTCGTGGCAGGTTGTAATAAAAGACCGGGGCACTTTCCCCAATAAACCAATATGAATTAATAATGTCAGAAGATTCAAGAAGTAAGCTATGTGCTTGTCGAACAAATTTTTGCGTTTGTTTAATAGACATTATCGCTGGAAACTCAAATTCTATCTGGATTTGATCGCGATCAGATGGAGGAAAGAATTGTTCTGGCAATTCTACGGCTTTTAAAAAACCCCACACAGGAAGAAGTAAACAAACGACAATACAGAGAATAGGCTGCTTTAGAAAGAACTTAAGTATGTGATAATATAGACTACTTATATACTTAAAACGAATTTTCGTAGAATGTTTTTTTCCTAACAGTTTATAAAAGAAAACATGTAAACTAGGAATAATTGTCAAAGAAAGAAATAGTGAACTACACAGAGCTAGCATTACATTTACACCAATTGGTCCAACAAATGCTCCAATAGGACCAGGCATAATCACCATCGGCATAAATGCAAAAATTGTTGTTAAGGTAGAACTTGTTAGCGGTGTGACCAAATGCTGTACAGTTGTTTTAAGTGCTGCTAATCCTTCTTTTTTTATAAGTTGATATTCAAGTTCATCAATCACAACAATTGCATTGTCAACTAAGAGACCCAGAGATATAATAATTCCAGTAACAGAGACTTGATGAATCGGAATACTTAGAAGCTTCATTCCACTAATGATCATCAAACAAGACAAAGGTAATGCCAAGCACACCGTTAGTGCAGATTTCCATCCCATTATAAAAAAGATAATACACATAACTAATAGTAGGCCTTTCAGTAAGTTATCAAAAAGTTTCTGAAGCCTTAGTTCTGTGTAGTTATTTTGACGAAAAATCACTTGTAACTCTAAATCATCAGGCAATTGTTTGCGGTAACTGTTCACAACATTATCAACTTCACTTAACCACAAATCTATTCTTTGAGAGCTTATGGTCTTCAATCCTAGAACAATAGCCGGCTTTCCCTTTATGTAAGCAAAACTTGATAAAGGTCGGCGAATTGTCTTTTCTATTTTCGCTATATCGTTCAAATGAAGAGTATTACCTGATTTTCCAGTTACAACTGGCACATGATGAAGACTTGATAGAGAACTTAAACTACCTTTTACCTCTATTAACATTTCATTTTGTTGCGTTTGCATCCTTCCAACAGGCTTTTTTAAATCGCTATTTCTAATTTGCTCAGCAATATTATTAATTGATAAACCGGACTCTACAGTTTTAATATCAACTTCTACTTTGATTTCTTCTTGCGGCTCACCGTAAATTTCAACTTTTTCCGTACCAAATATAGCATCAAACTGATTCTTTAATTCTTTTGCTCTCCGTTTCAAAATGGAATAATTAACTTCATTACTCTTTGATATAAGAGCAATAATAAGTGCATCTGCTTTGGCTGCTATAAGTTTAAATTTTGGCTTGCTTGCCTCTGCGGGCAAATTTGACATCGAAACATTGATTTTGTCTCTAATTTTAGGCCATACTTGCTCTACATTATAAATATGATCTTTTAGGATAATTTGTATATCCGATATTCCCTGAGTTGTTGTTGATATTACGGTTTTAATCTCATCAAACTCTGCCAATTCACTTTCTATTTTTTCGGTAACTAGAGATTCAATCCTTTCAGGAGAAACGCCAGGCAATTTTATTTTGACAGATGCGTGTAGTAACGGCAGTTCTGGATCTTCTATACGAGGTAAAACGTAGAACGATGATATTCCGCTTAGCACAATAAAAAGCAAAGTAAGAATAAGAAGGCGTGGGTAGCGAAAAAATAGAGTATCCATAAAAATCTTCTAATGAAAGTAAGGTTCGTTGGCAATATTTACTTGTTGTAGTGGAGTAACTCTATGAACACCATTTTTTATTACGATTGTAGTCTTTAAAAAATCTCCACGAACGAAAACTTCGTTATCCTTAACATGAATAATTTCTACGTCCTTTTTTACCACAGTATAGATATTTGCGACTTTGCTATTTTTCTTCAAAGTAAAACAGGACCATAGTCCTCTGTTGCCTTTGAGTAAGGAAGTGATTGGTAGCCATATACCTCTTTTTTTATACGTTTGAAGTAATTTTATTCTTGCCAATTCTCCAGGATAAATATTCATTTTCTTTTGCGTAAGAGTAAAGATAAATATAATGGTATTGGTATACTTATCTACTTCAGGAAGCTTGGTTAAGGCCATCATTTTATATTTGCTATTTGCAATTTCTACATCGTAAAGCCTTCCTAGTTTTATTTGTTTTGCCATTGAAATTGTTAATCCAATTTTGGCCTTCAATTTATGCACCTCTATGATGCGGAAATTTGTTTGATTTGGTTGTACAAATTTCCCTGGCGTAGCCTTCTTGAAAGAAACTATTCCACTATGAGGAGAAGTTAATAAGCTATTCTTTATATGGACATTTATTTTACGTAATTGTATTTGAAAGCTTTTTATTAAAGCATTCTGTTGAGCAATTGTTTCTTCGCGAGTACCAGCAAGTAACTTTTGCAATTGTTTATGGGCAGCTTTTTGTGCTGTTTTCAAAACCTTGAGATTTGACTGTGTCGTTTCATATTCCTCTATAGCAATAGTTCCTTTGCTATACAAATGTTGGAAACGATCCAATTTTTTATTCGCAAAAGATACTTGCTCCACTAACCCTGAATAAACAGCCTTAGCAACGTCAATACTTTCCTTTCGTTCTCCATTCAACATTTCCTTTAGTTTCGCTTCAGCAGCATTTTTTTCAGCAGAAATTTGTTGTTTGCTCATTTCAAGCAATACTGTTGACAGTTTTGCTAAAGGACTTCCTTTACTCACATACGCACCTTCATTGGCGTACACTTCTTTAATCTTACCTTCTCTTTCAAAACTTAGTTCACTTACTAGGTACGGCTCAATGTAACCGCTATATACATGTTCCGTTTGGTACTGATTTTTTACCACGCATTTAATGACACTCACTGGTAAAATTGTAGGAGAAATATTTTTTATCTTAACATCCGTTTGTAAGTGCTTTTGTATACCCCAAAAAACCGTGAAAAATACGACAGCGTAACAAAAAAAACTTAGGTATTTCATTGGGAACAAACTGCTTCATTTACATACTTGCAAAGTTCATTAATATTTTGAAAGTCAAAAAACATAGTTTCTGGTATAAGAACGTTTGATTTTTCTTCAAGATAAGCACCAAATTCCACTATATCCACCGATTCAAGTCCATATGAAGCAAAATTTTGGTATATATCTATTTGATTTTTTTCTACGGACAGTCTCTGTTGAAGCCAATCTAGGACAATATCTTCTTTATCGCTTATCTCTTTAGATGACTTTACTTGAGCATTAGAAGAGTCGTAATTGTCATCAATAATATCTTTTGCAATTACAGAAAGAATAATCTCTTTGAAATCAGACAAAAAAGCTTTCTTACAAGCAAATCTCATTAGTTTGCCACTTGAAGTTTTAGGAAGCTGACCTGGTTTTAAGAAAATAACGGCGTAAGCGCGTATACCAAAATTCTTTAGTATTGCACTGCGAATAGTTGTTGCTGTTTTTTTGATATCAAATGTAGGGTTTTTCTCAGGATTGATTTCTTGTAAGATAACGAGAGTTTCCTCGTTTTGTTTTTCTATACTAAAAGCTGCTGAACAACCAGGGCGAATTTCAGGACAAAATTCTTGTGTGAGAGAAATTTGATATTCTATATCGTGAGAGTAAATATTACGTCCACGAATAATCATAACATCCTTGGTGCGCCCGGTAATAAACACTTCGCCTTTATATAAAAAACCTAGGTCTCCCGTTCTTAAAAACGGTCCTTCTCCTGTGTCTCCAATAAAATTATTAAATGTTTCGTCTGTTTTCTGTTTTTGATTCCAGTATCCTTGTGCGACTTGCGGTCCACAGACCCAAATCTCTCCTATTTTGCCATCAGCAATTGGTTGAAGCGTTTTTTCGTCAACAACCCTAACGATAGTATCTAAACATGGTTTACCTAAACCAACTAAAACAATACTGTCATTCTTGTCTTCACAAATAGTGACACTTCCTGCTTCCAGTTGTTCTTTGCTCACGCTACACGTCAATACTTCTTTATTAACAGCCCAACTAACAGCTAATGTTGCATCTGCTAGACCATAACAAGGACGAAAATTTCGCATTTGAAAACCATACTCGCAAAATCTTTTAACAAAGTTTTTCATTGTACTATAACGCACTGTTTCAGAACTAGAAAATGCTGTTTTCCAATTACTCAAATCTAAACCTTGAAGAACATCATTTGAGATTTTGTGAGTACAAATATCATAAGCAAAATTGGGAGCCCCACTAATTGTTGCCTTATATTTCGAAATAACTTTTAGCCACCGAACTGGTTTTCTTAAAAAATCTAGCGGAGACATGAAATAATAAGAAGCTCCGCAATATAAAGGCTGTACCATTCCACCAATAAGACCCATATCGTGGTAGAGTGGTAACCAGCAAGCAACAATAGAGTCCTCATTACAATTAGAAGCTTCTTGGATCATATGTTGATTAGCAATAAGATTACCATGGCTTACCATAACTCCTTTAGGCTTACCAGTAGAGCCAGAAGTATATTGTAAAAAAGCTAAATCATCTTGATTAAGGTCTGGGCTAACCCAACGTGCTTCTGCGCCACTTTGTGCATCGTCGGGTGTCAACCACTGTAAATCTTTCCACTTATCTATTGCAAACTTAGACATCATTTTTTCTGTAATTGAAAGAACTTCCTTTGTGGTAATCACAACAGAGATTTGCGCACTAGAAATAATCGACTGTAAGCGCTCAAGTGTATGTTCAAGGCGGTTTGTATCAGGAGGGTATGCAGGTACAGCAATAACTTTAGAGTATAAACAACTAAAAAACGAAATAACAAAATCCATCCCTGGGGGTAGAAGCAGCAGTGCTCTTTGATTTTCTAGTCCGCGTTTTTGCATTAGTGCAGCAAACGCCTTAATTTTTGAATCCAGCTGCTTGTAAGTTAAAGATTCGTGTATTTCTGTATCTTTCAAAAAAGTCACAGCTGATTTTTCTGAGCGCGAGTTTGCATGATTTTGTAATATATCAACGATTGATTCAAAGGAATCTGATTCTTGAGAAAAGCTCATTTTATTCTCCTACTTTTGCTGTCATAGATTGTATTAACGTTTGATTATAGTGGTCAAAAATTTCAACATACGCACACATCGGCTTCGTTTTTGCGCCCACTTTTTTTTTCTCTAACTCAGCTGTATATGCTAAATCCAAACTCGTGCAACCTAGTTCCGATGCACGTTGTACCGTTTGATAAAGTATTTGTTTGTATATTTTATGTGAGTATAGATATTGATAATCTAAACCAACGATTAAAGCCGAGTAAACATTCGATTTAACAAAACTATACATAACAGCAACGAGTTTCTCCTCTTTTATAGAAGTGTTACTTGGTTGTAAATACATTCTGATTATGTCGTAATCGGGGTGTTGACAGATATCTTGGAAAAAACTTAGAGGAAGTTTAAAAACATTCAGTTCATATGCTTTTTCATATACCTGACTGTATAGTTGATAACAATTCTCAATTTCTTGCTGTGACATGTTTTTTGCCACATAGCATTTGAAATTTTCTTGGTAAGCGAGTATTTCTCTACGTACGTTATAGCGAAATTTTTGGCCTAATCTCGAGAGATATTCATCATTAGATTTCCAAGACAAATCGTCTATTGTGCAAAGATTTGGGAGGTGATATTCTATAAATCCTAAGTCTAACATCTTTTGTTTGAAGTTATGAGAATTCTTGCGCGGAAAATCTCTCAATAAAATTTGCGAGGCGTTTTCGCTGTGTGCAATTTCACGCATTTTAGATATAAGTTCTTCGAGAGCTTGATCCCAAGATGAAGAATCATAATCTAGATAAAGGTGGTTGCCCTTTGTAATAGGGGTACCAAGCATAATATATTTTGCTGTTAAGAAATAAGGATCATTGTGTCTGCTTTTTTCAATTTCTTTTGAAACTTCTTTCGAAGCAAACATATCTTCTTTCATATACGCACAAGTGAAAAAAGTTGCTAAAACGATTCGACTATTTTCGCGCACAATAAAGTAAAAAAAGCGCCACTGATTTTCCAAGTCACGTTGTTCACAATTAAAATTCTTTTCAAGAATGGCCAAAGATTCATAACTGAGATTTCCTCTTGCCGCAAAAAGATTATCCCATTCATCAGCATTTATATCTTCTAGTGAAGTTTTGAATTCGATATTGAAAGTACTTGAATGTGGCGATTTAGGAATTGAAAGTTTAGAAGAAAAATCGCTAAGGCCAAATATTTGTGCGACTTCTTCGCAACTACTTTTTTCCTCCGCGAGAGCTTCAGGGTAGTGTTTTGCCAAGCATTCTACCATTTGCGAAATGTCATCTCTTTTTATGTTACCATTTATCAGAAAACGCAACCCTCCTTTACGCATTGGCGTTGCAGGAAAAGAAGCAGCATTTGTATAAAACCCATCACCTAATAGTCGTTTAATAATATTGTATATTATACGAGGTAAACCTACCGGGATAAAAAACAACGGTCCTGATGTTTCTCTAAATTGAGGTAGCCCGTAATCATTTAAAAGTTGATTTGTGTGGTTAATTAAATCTGCAAGATGTCGCTGATATTGATAAATTTCTTCCGATAAATGAAGCTTTGCAGAGGCGCACGCAACTCCTAACATTGGTGGTTGAATAGGTCCAGAAAAAATCAAAGTTCCCCCACAGTTTCTCACTTTACTTGCCATTTCTGCGTCTGGAAAAACCACTGCTCCACCAGCACTTGCGAAAGCTTTATTTAATGAAATAGCAATAATCATTTTGGGATGGTGCTCGACACAACTGCGAACATAACCGCAACCATTTTTTCCTACCCAACTCATACCATGAGCATCATCAATGTAAAGATGGAATTGTTTATGCCTGTTAAGTAACTCTTCTAGTTTTTCCATAGGAGCAAAGTCACCGTACATTGAAAAAACGCCATCTGTTAAATACCAAATTTTATTGTGACGCGCTTTTAATTTCTCAATCTTACTTTCCAACCTATTTATATCGTTGTGTGGTATAATATGAATAGGAATGTTACGTGCTTTTAAAAGTTGAGCTGCCATTTGTACACTTGAATGAACTTGAAAATCAAGAATAACAGCATCGTTATCTTCTATAATCACTGGCAATACCGATAAGTGCCCAAGTGTTGTACTTGCTGTTACCACAGTAGGCTTTTCAAAAATTTGGTATAATAAATTTTCAAGCTCTTCGTACAAGCCCAACGAAACATAAGTACGCGAGCTGGAAAATTGAGTTCCGTACTTATTCGCTGCTTGTGAACAAGCTTCTTTCAGGGATAAATGTTGCTCTATACCTAAATAACTACAAGATCCAAAATTAATAAGCTCTTTGCTATTTATGGACATGACCCGTCCATCAAGAATCTCACTCTGAGTTGAGTAGTGAATCAAATTCTTGTCTAATCCATCCTGCACCACTTGTTGAAGAGTAGAAAGATATTGCTGCATTTAAATTGCTTTCGTTTAAAGTTAAGAAATAATAGTACTTATAGCGCTTTTTACATACATAAAATACAAGCTATTTACACGGTAATTAAAAAATGATCTCCAAAATTACACGGAAGACAAACCAAAACGCCCTTAAATAAAAGAAGAACCAGGTTCTTTCAAGTATTCAATTTCTTCTGATGTAGATGTACGGCCAAGCAGTTTATTTCTATATGGATAGCGACCAAAGCGCTCTATCATTTTGTAGTGTTTTAGCGCATAGTCGTAACACATTTCCATGTTCTTGCTCAGTTCTTGCGGCGCTTGATCCCACAGTTTTTTGAAGTAGTGCATTGATTTCTTTTGTATTTCTAAATTTTCATCATGCTCTAGTGGCAAGTAAAAAAACACTCGTTCTACAGGAAAAAGCTGTTCATCGATTTTTTTGTCAAGCCCTTCCAAGCATAGTTTGAGATTTATATGATCAAAAGCGAACATTTCTGGACGGCGACGATATATATTACGAGGGAATTGATCTAAAACAATCAGCAGAGCCAACCACCCTCTCGCAGTTTCTTTCCAATGATCTAATTTACCCTCTTTGGCAATATGTAAAATATCTTCGAACTTTTCGCGAATTTCATTATCAATTTCCACTGAGTCACCAAACCAAACTTTAAACTTTTCTTGCGGAAAATAAGTTTTATCTGGTAATTCACCAAACCAGTAATCTAAAACAGTTTGATAATTCATCGATTTCCTTTCTTCGTTTGTATTAACTCATAGCATCTAAAATTATTTTCATAGCTTCATTATGACCAAGACAATTTTTAAAATCTTTGCTAATTTCGGAACAATTTTGCCGGTATAGAGGATTTTCTAAGACACTTGTTATTGCTTCATGTATCATACTAGAGGTGAGATTTTTTCTACTTAACTCAATACCCAATTTCAGTTCTGATATACGTGCCGCGTTTGCAAATTGCTCATGGGCAATTGGAATTGTAATACTAGGTTTGCCGAAAAACAGCCCTTCATTAATGCTATTCATACCAGAATGGTGGATGAATATTTCAGCAATTTTTAGAATTTCTAACTGAGGAACAAAATTGTAAATTAAGACGTTCTGTGGAATATTGTCGAAATCTTCGATTTTCAAACCACGACTAATAGACATTACAAGTAAAAATCTTTCATCTTGGCGAATTGCCTCTATTGC
Organism: Candidatus Uabimicrobium helgolandensis; assembly: GCF_041508025.1. Classification (NCBI taxonomy): domain Bacteria; kingdom Pseudomonadati; phylum Planctomycetota; class Candidatus Uabimicrobiia; order Candidatus Uabimicrobiales; family Candidatus Uabimicrobiaceae; genus Candidatus Uabimicrobium; species Candidatus Uabimicrobium helgolandensis. The sequence goes on along the minus strand of NZ_CP165719.1, from coordinate 4,692,000 downwards.
AGTTTTGAAAACCTCTATGAGCGTTGGATCTTCATTAACAACCACTGTACCCAAACTCATATAAATTATTTTTTTGCCGCTATTTTGGATTTTTTCCAAAGGAAAATCAACTTTTGCGCGTTCCTCCATCATTGGACCTACAAAATGAAAATGATCTTCTTTCATCATCCCAAGAGAAGGATTAAATTTCTTAGAAGTAAAAACTAAATTACAACGATTATAGCTACCAAGAGCATGAATAAGTTCTAAAGAAATATTGTGTTCCGTTTCCAAAAATTCTATAGCATTTTTAGAAACGTCATCTATTTCAATTTTATAGAAATCATACATCTGTTGTCTTTTCTGAGGACTAAAAGCAAAGGTTGTTACAGTGCATACCGAAGGGATTTGGTAAATTTGAGATAAACAATAGCCCCACGGAGCCATAGAGTCGTAAAGGATAAGATCAGGTTGAAATTTTTCTAGTTCTTGACAAAGATATGGCAATATTCCTACGGTAGCAGGTAATAATTGCAAAATAAAATTCTTACCTGGATTATAGTTTTCTGCCTTGTAATCATCAGAACCATAATTGCGAAAAAATGCTCCCGCAGATTCAACGTTTTTTTTGCGGATAGGAGAAGTATAATAAAGAATTTCTGCTCCATTTTCTTTGAGCTTTTTAACTATGGGTAAGGTCGGATTAATATGTCCCATACCAAAAATATTATAATAAACGACTTTCATTGATACTTTTCCTAACTGAAAAACTAAATTGCCTCTAGATTTTGTCATCGACAAATGACAGAATCTCGTTAAAAATTTTCTCTTTCTGTGAGCCTTTTATAACCATATGACCTGCGCTTTGCAGTAAAAGGCACGTAGGCGAATTACGAAGATGTTTTTTCACATACTTAAAGTGTTTTAATCCTGCAACACGGTCTCTTTCCGAATAAACTAACAATGTCGGCTGCTTGATTGTCGGTAGAATTTTTTTAGTCGCAAAAACTAAATCGCGTGCTGATGTTATGCAAGGAGTTGGCCATACAGGGTAAGCAAAAGGAAGACTTTCTGGTTTCATTCTTTTATCAAAAGTTGGCTTAAATTTGTGCCAGTTCAACACTCTAAAAAACGGGGCAATATACTTGAAATAACCAGGCAATTCATAAAACGCTGCCATACTAACTAATCCGGCAATTTTTTGTTTCTTACTTGCAAGTGTATATGCCAAAAGGCCACCTGCACATACACCAATAATAAAGATGGGAATGTTGAGTTTTTCTAACTCTATTAATGCTTCATTGGCGCTATTTTCCCAATCTTTCCAAGTTGTTGTCGCGAGGTCTTCAGGAGTAGTTCCATGTCCAGCTAAAAGAGGAACACTAACGTGAAACCCTTTTTCATTCAAGAATTTGGCTAACCCGCACATCTCATCAGGAAGACCTGTGAAACCATGAAGAAGAAGAAAAGCTGCTCGCTCACCTGGAAGCTCTAGAGATGTTTTTTGTACATGCATACTAATTCCTTAATTTGATTTTCTACACATGGTAATAACGCTTTTATCCAACAATATGTTTTAGTAACGTATACGCCTTGTCTACATGTCGACTTACCGAGAAAAATTTATAATGTTCTGCAAAACAGTATTCTTCTATTTCTTGGCCTTTCAGTGATTTCTTGTGCGTTAGTATGAATTTTTCTCCATCAAACAACAAAATATTATGCCAAGGAGTTCCCCAGCGATCGCGACAAGCAACCATTTGAATCCCTAATTTACCTGATCTTATTCCATGCGGATGAATAGAAAGACGCACGGCTTCAGAAAAAAAGTCTTCTACCAAAGCACTCCAGGCATTACTTCTTTGAATAATTTTGTATGTTAGTTGTTTCGAGTAATTTCTAATGTAATTTCGGCTATTCTCTTCGTCTAAAACTAAACGATCTTCAAATATAAAACGATGAATCCCATTAAACAAAAACGTTTGTGAAGAGTCGATTTTTACACTATTTTTTATCTCTTCGATAGGCGCTCCATATTTTTCTGTAACAATGATTCTCATTTCATCAAGTGTCTTTCCAGAAAAAACATCGTTCAAACAAAAAGTACGAAGGTTTTGTAATTGAAACTTATCAATAATATTGATAAGTTTTTGATAGTAAATATCAACATCAGCATCATCTACAGCAACCAAGTCACTAAAAATATGACCATCCGAACAGATAATAATTTCTGCACCAGGGTCATAAATATGAGCGATTTCATTGCAAAGATTGTTCAGGCTCTTTAATGCTAACACTTCTGCCATATCGGGTAATTTACCTGATATTTTTTCATTGTTAGGAGATTTGGCAGGAAAAGCTGGCAAAACCATTTGAATTTTACAATTTTTATCTATGTAATTGTCTAATTTCTCACCGTGAACTGCTTGTACGGAAGAAAATAGATGCAAACAATTTTTTTCAACCGTATTTGTATATTTTAATAACAAATTTAAAATTTGATTTGCTTGACTTTTAGTATTAACTACAGTGCTGTTTTTGTTCATTAGGTTTACTCCTCATTACGTTTCGATACAAAAATCACAAATTTAGTTCTTAAGCAAGTCGCAAAAACTTTCAGTAAAAAATTTAAGCATTCAGAACAAACATCATTTAAAACAGTAAGTGCATTGAGTCAAAACCTGAAAACGCCAGACTATAATGCTTTCTCTTACTTAGTCTATTAGGATCTAGTCTTAAATTTGGATACTGGGTAATAAGTTTATGAAAACAAAAAGACATTTGAATTTTTGCAAGGCGAGCACCAATACAGAAATGAGAACCGTACCCATAAGCAAAGTGAACGTTTTTGCTGCGATCAAGAATACACTCATAAGGACGTTCGTAAATCTTTGGGTCACGGTTAATTACATGGCTAGCAACAAAAATAACATCCCCGGGTTTTACTTTTTGTTTGCCAAGAAATGTTTCTTCTCTTACCACGCGAAACAAGAAAGTAACCCCTGGATCAAGTCGGTTAAATTCTTCCAGTGCCGTTGGTAACAAATCAATATTTTCGCGCAATTGCTCAAAAATATTAGGAGTGCTCATCATCGTATACATATTATTGCAAAGTTGATCGGTTGTAGTTACTTGACCAGCAACGAGCATCATTACTGCTTGCGAAATAACTTCCGAAATGTCTAGCTTAAACTCTTCTTTGTGTTCGATAATCGCACTGATAAAATCATCTTGAGGTTCTCTTGTTCTGTTATCGATCAAATTAGCAAAATAATTTCGCATTTGTGTAGCGCTTTCATTTACTTCAATACCGTCTTCGTTTCGATATTTTGAAGCACCACCGAAAAACTGAGTCATATTCTTTGACCATTTGTAAAAGTCTTTACGATGTTTTTCATCGATGCAAAAAATATCAGCAAGTACGGTAGATGGCAGTGGCTCAGCAATATCATCAACAAACTCGATATACCCCTTTTGTTTTGCCTTATTAATCAATTTATCCACGGTTTTCTCTATAATCGGAGTATAACGATCAACTAATCCATCGTTAATTCCAAGCGCTGCCATACGACGTCTATTTTTGTGTTCATCGTCATCACTCATTACCATCATTTTTTGAACTACGGAGAAAAAATCTTTAATAAGAGCAAGATCAAGGTTTGGCATCCGCGAAATAAAAAAAGAGCTGCGATCAGCAGAATATTGTTTACTCGTCATTACTTCTTTGGCTAGTTGGAAATCCGTTACCACAAAAAAACCACCAGCTGGCCACCAATAAACATCCCCACGTTCTTTTAAAAAATCAGCGAGCTCATTAGGTGTACAACTATGCTTTTTTCGCATAATTGTAGGTTCATTAAATTGCTGATCGTTGTCCCACTCTGATGCAGTTTGTTGGTCCATTTGTTTTTTCCTATAAAATTTGAATTCGTCGTAGATGACGAGGGCTACTTTGAGTAAAAGCGTTACGTCCATGAATAACTGCATGATTATCAACTATTAGATAATCATTATTTTCCCATACATGTTGGTAGCAAAAATCTGAGTTGTATACCAGTTCTGTCATGTTGCGAAGAAACTCTTTTTTATCGCAAGCTCCTACCACTTCAAGAGAAACTGGATTCAATTCCGTTTCAACTTCCTCTGCATAACGCAATATATTTTGATTGGAATTGGCGGGATGTGGCTGGACCATTTTGTTTTCAATACGGCCACCATAATGTGCGACTTTCTTTGTTTCGTATGCTAGGCTTATCTTTTGCCATTTCTCTTGCGTTTCTTTATTTGCATCCGCCCAAATTTTTGCCGTATTGGTAAAAATAGTTTCACCTCCGCTATCTCGTGAGGGCGCTTCAATACAATGAAATACTAGAAAACTAGGAACAGTATGAAAGGCTCCGTCCCAATGAAATGGGACTTTTTCACGGGAAAACAAATAGTTTTGAGGATCATTTTTCACTTGCATTTCCATAACAGGCCCAAAATCCCAATGCAATAACTCTTTGTCAGGATCATCTACACAAAAACTGATTAAAGATTCTTTATTAATGCTCGGAAATCCCTTAAACAAAACAATTTTATGTTCTCTCACTAAATCGAGAATTTCATTGCGATTTAAATCGGTAATGGATTGCGAACCTTGGTTATGAATATAAATACCAAAAGGTTTTATTGTTTCTAGCTGTATATTTTGCATAATCATTGTCTCACTGCTTTATAAGTATTTTCTTGCTTTAGTATTTCCGGCAAAGAAAAGAGAAATATAATTTTTGAACTTTTTTGTCTCACGTCATTATTCTTGATGATTTAGATTACAATAGTTTTCTATCAGTATTTGCAGAGTACTTAAACTTAACATTGCTAATTAAGTGAACAAACAATAGAAAGCAAAATTTATACCCGTTTAGGTTTTATTCACTAGAGCGTAACGACATTTAACATGAAATAGTAAAGTCGTTCCTGATCTTGTTCAGGAAAATCAAGCGTGTTTTTTACTTCGTGTTAAATTACTACAAATAAAAATTTCATATCTCAGGCGACAAAAAAACTTTTAACACAGTGCGCACATGCGCGCACATGTGCGCACTGTGTTAAAAGTTTTTTTGGCTAAGAACAGGCAACAGATGATTATTCTGAATGAAGTAATACCTTGATGAAAGCAGTTAGTGACAACACTACGATTAATCAAAATATTCATATTTCTTTTAACAGCTATAAGCTCTTATCGAAGAGATAGTCCAGGGGGAATTGTTTTTAAAGGATTGCAAACGGATTTACAGCGCAGTGTAGCGGTAAAATAAAGTATCGGTAAGTAAACAAGATGGAAAGTTGATTGCTAAATCAGTTTATCTAGATCGTCTAATCTAAAAAGTACCGCGATAAAAACAACAATGGTAAGAAAAAATGTGCTCCGGCATTGTCGTTTACGATGCTTGATATAACTAAACGCATGGATATAGATTTTAGATATAAGTGTTGAATAATGGGGCTTACAACTTGGCATTTATGTTGTGCCATCATTCAAAATATTGTATATTTTGGAGCCTGATTCCCCATTTTTTACTTGAGCTTTGATGAAACGAATAAATATTTAACTTATCTCTTTTAGAAAACGGGCTCGTAAACGAGCTCAAGGCATTTCATGCTGAATGATGACATGCCCTTTTCTTCTGAAACTTAAATAAAACTATTCAGTACTCTAGGTAAAACGTCCTATTTTTTTATTTGTAAATCATCGGTGATTTTCATATCAAATAAAACCTCAGTGATTTTTTGCGGATATTCTTCTAACGCTTTCTCAATAAACCAGCCGGGCACTTCTTGTCGAAAGTCAAAAGGTGAAGAATGAGGAGTACCTTGTTTTGCTTTGGAGAATTGTTCTACCCACTTCGGAAGTTTTGTTGCGTGGTAGCGAAAATTAACTGGCAATTGGTATCCACATATATTACCTCTGTTACTTGAAATAATCACTTTTCTGTCAGATAACAATATAGAAGAGTGGACTGTCGTCCAAGCTGTCATGAAAAGTTGTGAAGGTCTTCCTGATGCAAAATCTATCAAATCATGGCCACCAAGAATACCATCATACTCTTTAATAAAATGTTTGTAATACAAGAAATTATGGTATGCTGGAAAAACTTGTTGTACTTTTTTATTCTTAATACTCCAAACGCAAACCATTCCTTTGATTGTATATACAATCAAACGCTTATTATCTATAAATTGTAAACTTGTTATGTCGTGAGGAAATTCCTTTCCCGAAATTTGCTGAATAAGTTGATCCGATTTTAAATCCCACAATCGTATATCTTTTCCTACAATAGCAATTTTTTCTCCATCGAGAGAAAAATGTAAACATGATATTTTTCCGCCATCACTAGGAAATTTTTTATGTATTTTTTGCGTTACAAGGTTATAAAAAATTACATTTCCTTGAGAATCCCCTGATGCCAACAAAGAATTTCTCGTTAGAGCAAACTGCGCATGAGTAACATTTCCAGTATGATACGATAATTTTTTGCGTAGCTTTTGCGAAGAAACATCCCATATGTAAATATTTTTTGACGTAGCACACAAAAGAATATTTTTTTCAGGGTGAAAGTCAAATTGTATTACCGGTTGTGGGTGAGACAACTCTGTAAGTAATTTCTGTTCCGACAAACGCCACAACTTTACAACATTTTCCTGTCCCAAAATAGTGGTTGCAAGAACTTGCTCATTATAATTAATAGTTAATCGCACAAAGCGGTGGGATTCATACGCAGAAAATTTAAATAATTGTTTTTTATAAAATACGCGCCAGCAAACAATTGTATCTGCACTCGACTGCGTGTATAGAAAAGTATCGTCCTCTGAAAATCCCATTCCAGCGAAATTGGTATTTTCTCGTACATGGATAGTATTAAATGGACGATAATAATAGTTTACATCTCGTAAAAGTATATAACCATTTGTATACCATACAGCCAAAACCTGTTCATTATGCGACAATGCTATTTTTTTTATTTGGCCTATGTCACTACTAATTTGTATAGTTCTCTTGCCTGAGCTTAAGTCCCAAAAGCATAAACGACCATCAAAAGAGCTAGAGATAAGAGTGTTATTGTCATCAGTGAACAAAATGTCAGTCACTATATTGTCATGGTCTTCCAAAGTATATAGATGTTTTGTTGTTTGTAAATCTCGTACAACAATACCATGTCCTTCTTTTACAAAATAAATAAATAGTTTGTTATCTGGACTAAAAAATACCCCGTTTTCTGAAAAGTGTACTTTTGAATCTGATTGACTAAGATCGAAATGTATTCTGTTTTCGAGAAGATCGTAAATAAAATATCTACCTTTATCAACAACATAGGCAAAACGTTCATTATAACTCACTCGCCCGCCTCTTTTAAATGGAATTGTTTTTGGTGTGTCTGATAATTTATTTACATTCCATATTTTTCGCTTATCTGGTGAGTTATAGGTAATTAGTGATTTGCCATTATTCATGAGAATAGCTCTTGAAGACTTAAGGTCTGTTTCTTGCAAGTGGGCTATAACCTTGTCTTGAGAAAGATCATGAATGTGGATACCATCTTTCAAATAAGTAACATGACCACCAGAAAGATGTATTGGTTGAGAAAATTGCTTTTGCCACAACAAGGAGTCTCGTTGTAGACATAAGCGTACTGTGTCTTTATTATAATTTCGAAGAAAATTGACATCTTGGCCTTGATAATTTTTAATAAGCTGCAACGAAATACCACTATAAGCAGCTGCCTCACGCCATAGTTGTCCAGAATAAGCCAGATCTGCCTTATATTTTGCCATCTGTGCAAATTTAATATTCACCTTGCGAATTTGCTGTTTCTGTTGTTGTAAAAAATGCTGGTTCAAATAAACATAGAATGCAACTACAATCGTTAATATTACGGTAAACGCTGTCATAGACTTGTTATTACACGCAAACTTGTATAAGCGGCGCAAAGCATTTACTGGTTTCGCTTCGATTACCTCGCTATTTTGAAACTTACGTATATCTTCTGCTAACATACTAGCCTTCGCATAACGGTAATGACTATGCTTCTCGAGACATTTCATGCAAATGGTTTCTAAATCAATGGCGATGTGCGGGTATATTGTTCTTGGCTGCGGTGGGTCATAAAAAGATAACTTAAATAACGTTTGTGGAATATTTTCACTAAAAAATGGACTAACTCCAGTAAGCATTTCATACAATATTACTCCTAGAGAAAAAATATCACTCCTAGCATCTATTTTTATATTCAAAACCTGTTCAGGAGACATATAACAAGGTGTACCCACTACAATACCTATACTTGTTTTTTTTTGCGTATCATCAATATTTTTCACTAATCCAAAATCAATAATTATCGGTGTACCATCTTTATCAATAATTATATTATCCGGTTTTAAGTCGCGATGGATAACGCCTTTATTATGTATGTAATCTAATGCACACACAACCTTATAAAAGATTTCAAGTCCACTATCAAAATCTATTCCTTCTCGTAAAACTTGGGTCAGAGTCTTACCGCTGATGTATTTCATTGTATAGTAACAAAATCCTTGGTATTCTCCGACATCGTAAATAGTTATGATGTTGGGGTGCTGTAACTTGGCAATTGTATTTACTTCTGTTAGAAAACGCTTACGATCATTAGTCAATTTTGTGATTTTCAGTGCTATTTTACGATCCAAGCGCTCGTCTACAGCTTTATAAACCTTTGCCATACCACTACAACCTAGTTCTTCCAACAACAAATAACGATAAAATCGCTGTTGTTTTTTTCTGTATAGTTGTTTTGGTAATTTTATATCTTTTTTTCCATAGAATTCTTTTAAAGCTAAATCAAGATCATCTTCGGCCACTTTTCCTAAATCAAGTAACTCCTCCGCCAATGCTTCGATATTACGATATTGTTTTTCAGAACCGCTAAAGTTTACAAGAGTACTCTTTGTTATTGCATTATTTTCATAGAGAAAAGAGAGAAAAAGTTTTATTTTTGACATTTGCGTTCCCCTATTTTTCTATTTGTAAATTATCGGTTACTTTCATCTCAAATAAAATTTCAGTGATTCTTTGCGGAGATTCTTTGAGTGCTTTTTCAATAAACCAACCAGGTACATCTCGACGAAAATCAAAAGACGAAGGATGCGGAGTGCCTTGTTTTGCTTTGGGAAATTGTTTTGCCCAAGAAGGTAACTCTACTGCACGATAACGAAAATTAGCTGGTAATTGATAGCCACATATTTTTCCTCTACCAGTTGAAACAATAACTTTTCTGTCAGATAGAAGTAGACAATCTTGGACAGTAGTCCAAGCCGTCGTCATTGGCTGTGAAACTTTCCCCGATCTAAAATCGAAAAGGTAATTACCAGCAAGAATACCATCCAACTCTTTTATAAAATATTCGTAGTTCAAGTAATAGTAAACGGGCAAAATTCGTTGTATTTTTTCGGTATTAATATCCCAAATATAAGACATTTTTTTTGTAGCATGTACAACAAAATGCTTGTCATCCATTAATTGCAACCGTACCATATTCTTAGGGAATTGTTCTTTGGGAGCTTCCTCTATAAATCGATCGGTGCTTAGATCCCACAGTAATAGACTATTTCTTGCAACAGCTAATTTTTTTCCTCCATCAAAGAAAAACAGGCGCAATATTTTTTCACCACTACCAGCAAAGGTCTTGTATATTTTCTGCTTTATCAAGTCGTAAAAAATTATATTTCCTTGTGAATCTCCTGAAACTAAAAGGCCATTTCTTGTGGGAGAAAACTTTGCATGAGTGATACTATACGTGTGATAATCTAACGTTTGCAGTAATTTTTGCGAAGAAATATTCCAGATATAAATTTTTTTTTCTGTGGCACATAACAGAGTATTGTTCCTTGGATGAAAATCAAATTGTATTATCGGCTGTGGATGAGAAAGTTCTGTAAGTAATTTCTGCTGTGATAGATCCCACACTTTCACAACTTTTTCTACCTGGAAGATAACTGTTGCAAGAATTTTTTCATCATGATTAATCACTAGTCTTGTACGGTGGTGAGATCTATGTGCAGGAAATTTAAACAACTGTTCCTTGTAAAACACTCGCCAACAAAAAACAGAGTTTAAATTGGACTGTGTATATAGAAAAGCATCATCTCGCGAAAACCCCATCCTAGCATAATCACTATTGTCCCGCACATGGATAATATTAAACGGTCTATAAGAAACATTTAGGTCTCGCAAAAATATATAACCATTAGTGTACCATATGGCTAAAACTTGTTCGTTATGCGACAATGCTATTGATTGTATTTGGCCAAACTCGCTACTGATTTGCGAAATTCGCTTACCTAATTCTAAATCCCAAAAGCACAAAGAACCATCAAAAGAACTAGATATAAGAGTCTTGCTATCACTGGTAAACACAAAACTCGTTACCACATTACTATGTTCCTGTAGAATATATAACTGCTCTGTTGTTTGTAAATTTCGTACAACAATATCATGCCCTTCTCCTGCACAATAAACAAATAGTTTGTTGTCTGGACTAAAAAACACTCCTTCTCCTGAAAAATGTGCTCTTGGAGTTAGTTTACTCAAATCGAAATGTATTTTTTTTTCGTGGAGATCGTAAATAAAATATTGAAATTTTTCACTAACAACAAAAGCAAAACGTCCATCGCCACTTATTGAACCAAATCTTTTAAATGGGATTGTTTTTGGTACAGTTAGCGGTTTATTTACATCCCATATATTAACTTTACCTGATGAATTATAGCTTACTAATGATCTATCATTAACTGTAACAATACGCTCGGAGTTCACTTCTTGAAAGTGAGTAACCTCTTTGTTTTGAGTAAGATCATCAAGGCGGATACCATCCTTCACATAAGCAACACGACCACTACGAGAAAGAAGCACTGGTTGAGCAAATTGTTTTTTCCACAGTAAGGAATCTCGTTGTAAACACAAACGCACAACATTTTCATTATAATCTCGAAGAGAATCGACATTTTTACCTTGATAGTCCTTAACATACCTCAATGAAATACCGCTATAAACGGCAGCATCGCGCCATAGTTTTTTAGAATACGCTTGGTCTGCTTTATGCTTTGCCATCAGTGCAAATTTAATATTCACCTTGCGAATTTGTTGTTTCTGTTGCTGTGAGAAATGCTGACTCAAAAAAACATAAACTGCAACTGCAACAGTGAATATGGCAATAAGCGTCGCTAGAAATTTGTTATTCCGTAGAAATTTGTACAATCGGCGTAAAGCATTTGCTGGTTTGGCATCGATTACTTCGTTATTTTGAAATTTACGTATATCCTCTGCTAGCATACTAGCCCCCGCATAGCGATAATTGCTACGTTTTTCAAGACATTTCATGCAAATAGTTTCTAGATCTACGGCAATATGTGGATATATCGTTCTTGGCTGCGGTGGATCATAAAAAGACAGCTTAAACAATGTTTGCGGAATGTTTTCGCTAAAAAATGGGCTAACCCCAGTAAGCATTTCATACAAGATTACCCCAAGAGAAAAAATATCACTTCTAGCATCAATTTTTGTATTTAGAACTTGTTCAGGAGACATATAGCAAGGTGTGCCCACTACGATCCCTATACTTGTTTTTTTTTGCGTATCATCAATATTTTTTACCAATCCAAAGTCGATAATAATCGGTGCATTATCCTTATCAATAAGGATATTATCCGGCTTCAAATCGCGATGTACAATACCTTTCTCATGTATATAATCTAATGCACACACAACCTTATAAAAAATTTCTAGTCCACTATCAAAATCTATTCCTTCTCGTAAAATTTGGGTCAGAGTCTTGCCGTTAATATATTTCATTGTATAATAGCAAAACCCCTGGTATTCTCCGACATCATAAATAGTAATGATATTAGGGTGTTGTAACTTGGCAATGGTATTTACTTCTGTTAGGAAGCGCTTGCGTTCATTGGTGAGTTTTGTAATTTTTAGTGCTATTTTACGATCTAAGTGTTCATCTACAGCTTTATACACTTTTGCCATACCACCGCTACCTAGTTCTTCTAACAACAAATAACGATAAAATCGGTGTTGTTTTTTCGTATGCGATTGTTCTTGCAGTTTTATATCTTTTTGATTGTTATAAAACTCTCTTAAAGCTAAATCAAGATCATCTTCGGCCACTTTTCCCAAATCAAGTAGTTCATCCGCCAGTACTTCAACATTTTGGTATTCTTTTTTAGAGTCACTAAATTTTAAAAGAGTACTCTTTGTTATTGCATTATTCTCATAAAGAAGAGAGAGAAAAAGTTTTATTTTTGACATTTGCGTTCCCCTGTTATAAATTGACACAAGACATTTAGCTATCCTGAGGGAATAAACTATGATTACTCCAAAAACCGTTTCTTCGCTTTTAAAATCTGCACAAACCGAGGCCGAACTTTACCAAGATTTGGCAAACTTTTTAGGCGAAGAATTAACTGCACGACAAGCTGGCATCTTTGTCATTCGTCATCGCCCCCAAGGAAAACATTTAAAACACGGTGCCACCTGGCATATACAAGATAAGACAAACTATGTTTCAAACACTTTATGGGAACAAGCCGATCTAGGAATATTTACTAATCTAAAAGAAAAAATTGACTTTAGCAAAGATAGTTTCGTTTCCTTACCACAACAAAAAATTTATGGATACCACTGCAATATTTTCTTTTTCGCTTTTGAAATGGATCTCTGTGATACTCAAAAAAAGCTATTGCAATTACTTTGCCAAACAATTGCAACAACCGTTCCTCTATGGTCGCAACTTGGCAAATTACAGCAAAGTAATAATTTTGCTGAAGAAGTTATTTCCTCGCGCTCAAACCTTTTACACTCTTATTCAGATATTGTTGGTGACAGTGATTCTATTTTAAAAATTTTAAAATACCTCGATAAAATTATTGAGTACAGCGACAGCAACGATAATATTTATATTCAAGGAGAAACAGGAACCGGAAAATCACTAGTTGCCAAATCCATTCACAAATATAGCAAACGTCACAAGCAACCTTTCGTGCATGTCAATTGCGGATCATTAGTAGAAAGCATTTGTGAAATGGAGTTTTTTGGCGTAGCAGCAAACTCTGGGATTTCAGGAGCTCCTCCCAAAGGTCGTCCTGGCTTGTTTGAATTAGCCAATAACGGCATTATTTTTCTTGACGAAATTTCGGAATTGTCGCGACAAATGCAAGCAGCTTTACTTCTTGTTATAGAAGGCTGCCCTTTTCGTCGCGTTTGTGGTTTAGAAGATATATCTGTAAATATTCGTATTATTGCTGCGAGCACTAGGGATATAAAATTACTCAGCAAAGAAATATTTATGCCTGAACTAGCTGAACGCCTCGATGGAATCCGCCTTAATGTACCATCCCTAAGAGATCGTAGAGAAGATATTATTCACTTGTTTGATCATTTCTTCAATGAACTTTCCCCAGAGAGGCAATCTAACATAGACAACGACCTAAAAACACTGCTGCTTGATTATAATTGGCCAGGAAACATTCGCCAACTGCAAAATTGTATACGCCAATGTTCATTAGGATTTGTACCTGACTACCTAAAATCGATCACTATCAACAAACAAACAAAATCCACCGAAAAAAAAGTAAAAGACTTATTGCATGAAAACAACAAATTGTCGATGAAAGAAGTTGCTCAAGCTATAGGAATTAGTCGTTTTGCGCTACGTCGAGAATTGAAATCGCAGGGAAAAGAATGGCGCGATCTAAAACGAGAATACCAGTAACCCCCGTTTATTACCTGACAAAAACAATTTCAAGAAAGCGAGTACATGTCTAGTCTTATTAATTATCGAGAACGCTTTCAATCTATGGTTGACGAACTTATCGAACATCCTCAAATAGAAGTGATTCGTTATAAAATTGATAAAGCATCAAAAGCAGCACCATATCGAATCAAATTTGCCAACGAGTATCTACAAAAGCTTCTACTTCCTCCATTAACCAAAGATTTAGTCGCGTTTTATTCCGAATGTAGTAGAATACGATTAGAATGGCGATTAAAAAGTGCTCCACCAAATAGAAATAATCACGGTAATATTGATATCGAACCAATTAATCGCGTCTTTGATTCATGGCGTAACTGTATGCCAAACGAATTTAAAGCTCTTCATCCATTTGATTTTTTTATTGAAGAAGCTTGTGTAGCTCTAAATCTAAACGGTGATGAAAACCCAATGCTTCATTTCCATCGTCTTGGTCATGGGGGAGGAAGCATGGGTATTGACATAAGTGGCTACTTAGAATTACTACTAAAATCGCGCGGTTTTTGGTATTGGCAAACCTCCATTGTTGGAGGTGGTCGCGAAGAACAGGAGTTTCGCGATACTATGCCTAAATTATTCCCTGATTACCGCGACAGTGATTTTGTACGGATTGTTTAAATCCGCGCGTGGTCTAGGGCGTGTCATCATTCAATACAGATAAAAATATAACGGATTCATTTAATGATACGCCAGTAGTATTGAGCCCGAGCCCGTTTGCGAGCCCGCGCCCGAAAATTTTTTGAGAGCGACAGAAAGTGATTTATTGGTTCAATACTAGTTTTTTGCGATGGAAAAAGAAACTTTGCTTCTTTGATAAATTGTTAGTGAAAGTTTCGGAAACGGGCTCGGGCTCGAAAAAACACACAATATTTTGAATGATCACACGCCCTAATTATTAATTTTCACGCGTAAGTTTTTCCAAAGTAACAATATTTCCTTCGTAATCATAGTATACAGCTTCGTCAAATGAAGAAACGCTTTTCCACAGAGGAGTAAATGGACTTCGGCACTCCTTTGATGGAGAAAACACCGCCTCTATATTTATGTTTTTAACGCGATATTCTCTCTCGTTAAGATAAAAAAAAGGCTTTCCAAAAACACTCATTGCTTCAAAATCACCAGTGTATGCGTTCAAAATAATTGCCGCTGAACTTTCGTTTGTCCGTACATTACCAAAAGGAATCAAGTAGTAACCTTGATGGTTCTTGTTTACAAGTATAGGCTGCAACATAGTCAAGCCACCCAATATTTGTTGGTCACTCTCTCGTATTTTTCCTTTTAGTACCTCGTGCATCTTTAACTTAGCAACTGCCGTGGATATAACTTCTCCTTGTTTTTGCAATTTAGGAGCAACTAATACTGGTCCTTGTGTTATTGGAAGTTCTTCTTTGAAAGCATTAGAGTTTTTCGCAATGTGAACTGTGGCAAGCATACACTCTGACCATTTGCTATTAGATGGGCTATTTGGTGGATAAAAGTAGCGACTGTACCAATGTGAACCGGTCATGTAAACTTTTTCACCTTTATTTGGTGGCCACGGGTTGTGTACTTCAATATTGATTAAATTTATTGGACCAGAGGGAACATTAACAGGATTCTTGCTTGTTGTTAATCCTGTAACAACTAAGGCATGACCATGCCCATAAACAGTCGCATGCGCTGGAAATTTTAATTCTGTCATGCCACGCGCAATCCAGTACATCAAATTAGGTCCAGGATTATAACCTTTTTTCCACCAAAAGATTTGCCAAAAACCTCCAACATGAGAATCGGCTAAATTATTCAGAGCTCCTTTCATTCCTTCAGGATCAGACGCCCAACCTGTCTCTACTTTATATTTTTGAATAGTGTCCCAAACATGAGTTTGGTCAAATGCATGCTCTTTGCCATTTGGGTAGCCGCGTAGTAACATTTGTGTTGTTGCAGCTCCACACCAATAGTCTGTTTGTTGTGAATAAAGAGGAATAGTGTTTGATTGGCGCAAATATACACGGTGCTGCGCGTGGACAAAAGATAATGCTATAAGAAGTAATAAAAAGAAACGCATCCCTGACCTCCTTTAGATAAGTACGTTAAATAAGTTTTACTCATTAAAATATCAATCAAGTTGTCAATTCAGATAATTTTAGCGTCTTTATCTATTGACATTACACATTAAAATTGTTAAAATTTCAAGTAAGTAAGTATTCACTTACTTAGTTTTCGAAAAGCTGCTCAATATATTGTTCTAATTTTTGAGATTGATAGTGCTCATTTATAATTTTTTCTTTAAGTCCTAAACCGCGCAAAGAGAAAATCACAGCATCGTGAAAAGCTTCTTTTAAATTTCCCTCGTATGCCAAATGTTTATCTGATAAATCAAAGATAGTCATCATTGCTGCAACAGAGTAAACGCACCAAATAAGATTTTGTGTCGAAGCGCAAGTCACAACAATGTTGTCCTGCGACTTTAAGTAATTGTAATATTGATTAATAGCAGCAATGCAAGGCAGTATACTTGTTTCATGGAAACGCTCTATTAACTGGCCATCTTCTAATATACTGTATGCGAATAGTCGGTGGGAAAAATTTTTATATTTACGTTTTGGTGGAGTAGCAAAAACAACAACATACATCAAAAAATAAACCGAAGATATAAAAGCAAAAATTGAATTCTCTTGGTTGATTATTATGCTTCCAACAACACCACCTTCTTCTGTACAAAAATCGTTGAGGGCTTTGTATATTGCCATTTTATTAGAAAAATGTTTATATAATAGCGCTTCGGAAACATTGGCTTGTGCGGCAATATCTTTGGTTGTTGCGCCATTGTAACCTTTTTGAGCAAAGCAAATTAGTGCCGCTTCTAAGATCATTGTTCGTCGTTGTTGTTTGGAATATCTTCTTTTCATCTTCGTCCTATTTTCCATATGAAGCTCACCTGAGTTACCCAAAAAGATTATTATACTTGTTTTTTCTACTTAGGGAAGCGGCTAAAACAATTTATATTATTTTATACCACATCCATTTACACAAGTGGTCTTGTGACCACGAAAGGTTTTTTATGCAAACATCTATTGCAGTAGTAGGCTTGAGTTGCCGTTATCCTGGCGCTGCTAACCTTCAACAACTTTGGGAAAACATTTTATCTAAACGCCAACATTTTCGCAGATTCCCCGAAAAAAGAATGCCACTTGCTTCTTACTACGACGAAAATCCTCAGGTAGATGATTGTACCTCTTTGGACAAAGCTGCATTTATTGACAACTGGAATTTTGATTTAGTCAAATGGCGTATACCTCAACAAACGTATGAAAGCACAGACCCAACCCATTGGCTCGCTTTAGATCTATCTGCACAAGCACTGCAAAATATTTCTCTAAGTAAACAATTGTGTGAAAAAACGGCCGTGTATATCGGTAATACACTCACAGGTGAATTTACTAGAGCACGATCTTTGCGTTTGCGTTGGCCATTTGTTGAACGTGTTATCTTTGAGGAGCTCGATAAACAAAATATCGACAAAGAGCAAGTAACAGAACTCCTTGAAAACATTCAACACAAATACAAAAGTTTTTTTCCTCTAACAAGTGAAGATACACTTGCCGGAAGTTTATCCAACACTATCGCAGGGCGCATTTGTAATTCTTTTGGATTTGGTGGCGGTGGTTATACCGTTGATGGTGCTTGTGCTTCGTCACTACTTGCAGTGATTACTGCTATCGAAAAACTCACTTGCGGCGAAGTGGATATGGCAATAGCTGGCGGAGTAGATATTAGTCTTGACCCTTTTGAAATGGTCGGCTTTTCTAAAGCAGGTGCTCTCGCCAAAGGCCCCTTATCTATTTATGATCAAAACGCTTCAGGAATGATGCCTGGAGAAGGAGCAGGAATCGTTGTACTTAAACGTTTGGATGATGCCGTTCGCGACAACGATCATATTTATGCGTTGGTAAAAGGTTGGGGAGTTTCTTCTGACGGTGAAGGAGCTATTACCGCTCCGAAAGTAAATGGCCAAACGCGCGCTTTAACTACAGCCTGGAAACGCGCGCATTATGAAAAAGTAGATTTTATCGAAGGACATGGTACTGGCACAACTCTCGGAGATCGTATAGAACTCAGCAGTATGAACAAAGCTCTTGGCAATATAAGCGATCTCGATCAAAGAAACTGTGGTGTCACATCGTTAAAGTCGATCATAGGACATACCAAAGCTGCTGCAGGAATAGGCGCATTTATTAAAGCGACTATTGCTGTTAACCAAAGAATTTTGCCTCCGACAGCAGGCTGCCATAATCCTCACTCGATCTTTCACGAGTATGCTAAAAATCTTTATCCTATCGAAAATGCTCAACCTATTGATTCCAAAATCAAAGCAGGAGTTTCAGCTATGGGTTTTGGTGGTATCAACGCACATGTTGCCATCGAATCACCGCAAAATGTTTCCAGTGAGTTTCAAACATCGAAACCATTATCTTCGTATAACGCCCATGCGCAAGATGCGGAAGTGATAGTTCTTCAAGGAGCTTCTCTAAAAAGTTTATATACACAGTGCCAAGATTTACACAAGGAAGCACAACAAATTGCCGATTGCGAGTTAGCCGACTTGTCTTGCCATCTATTTGAAAATATGAAAAAAGGCAAGGAACGACTAGCTATTGTTGCTAAAAATCCCAAAGATTTAACTGAAAATTTGCATAACACAATGCTATTTTTGGATAACAAAGGTGATTTACCACAAGATGTTTTTATTGGTTCTAACAACGCAGAAACGCGTATCGGATTTATGTTTGCCGGACAAGGAAGTCAAAATATCGGTATGGCTCGAAAGTTTTTGATGCGAACCTCAAACTATGACCACATTTTGAATAGTGTAAAAAACGCTTTGGGAGAAAAAGAATTCCAAACATTTACTAAAGTACTTTATCCTAATGAAATTGCTACTCTCGACCACCGCGATAGCCTTAGTTCTATACTTAAACAAACAAAGTTTGCGCAACCAGCGATTTGTTTAAGTTCTTTACTTCATTTACAAGTACTTAAAAATTTGGGAATTACTCCGCAAGTTGTTTGTGGGCATAGTTTAGGCGAACTGACTGCTTTGCAAGTTGCAGGCGCTTTTAGCGAGTCACATTTATTAGAACTTGCAACACAGCGCGGAATTGCAATGAATTTAAGTTCTAGCAATGATGGAATGCTAAGCCTTAGAACAAATAGCGAGCATGCCGCTGAATTAATTCTAAAAGCTGGTTGTCAATCCCACGATCCACGGCAAACAAATTATGCTGTAATTGCTAACAAAAACCACCACCAACAAACCATTGTTGCTGGTAATAAACAAGCGTTATCTGACATTAGTAACACATCCACAGTAAGCAGTATGATGCTTCCTGTATCGCGCGCTTTTCACAGTAAGTTAATGTTACCAAGCGTTGCTCTTTTTAGTGATATGTGTTCACTTCCTTCGCAAACCAGCCCACTTAATATAGATTTTATAAGCGGAATTGACGGCAAACAATACCGAAGTATTAATATTAGAGAGTATTTGCAACAGCAAATAACTTCAAGTGTTGACTTTGTAAATACACTACAAAAAATGGCATCAAGTTGTGATATAGTAATTGAGGTTGGTGGCGGACGCGTTTTAAGCAATATTGCACATCATGTCGACCAATCAAAACTATATTTACCAGTTGAAAGTACCTCAGGTACTAACAGCGACTTATGCAAGATTATTGCAGTGCTATTTTCACGTGGAGTCGTTATAAATAGTTCACCTTTGTTTAAAGACAGAATAATTCATCCTTATATTAAACCACAAAGTCGTAATTTTTTGATCAATCCATGCGAACAAGATGCGAATAGTCTTTACAAGCCAATTCCTTCTAAACACAAGCAGAAAAAAAAGATAGATCAAACTCTAGCACACGACCCTTTACTAGATTTACGTCAACATATCGCATCAGTAACAGGATTTCCATTTGAAACTATCAAACCACAACACCGTTTACTAGACGATCTTAACTTAGACTCGATAAAAGCAGCTGAAATTATCTCGGTTTTCAGCCGCCAACACAAATTACAAAATGACTTTGAACCCACAGCTTTCACTAATGCTACTCTCGAAACCTTAGCTCAACAAGCATCTGCAGATACTACAATAAATATTGATAGAGAAAATAATTGGGTTCATTCTTTTGTAAACAAGTGGAAAAAAAGCACTATTCTAAACGAAAACACGACCCTGCAAACTAGTTTCTCAATTATGGGGCACCTTAGTAGTTCTTTGGCCTCTACCTTAAAAAGCTCTTTCAAAATAGCTAGCGACTCTACAAATGTCATTCTAATATTACCAATAGACGAAGACTCTTGTGTTATGGACTGGCTAAAAACACTAGCAAGCAAACAACTACAACACTTAACTGTAATAGATTACACAACACAAGATATAGAACGTAGCACAGGTATTCAATCTTTTGTCGCAAGTTTACAACAGGAGAATACTTCCCTACATGTAAATTTTATTAACGTTTCTCCTAACATTTCGCCAAAAAATATCGCAACAATTATTGCCAAAGAATACAACAACGAAAATAAGTATTCATTTTGCAACCTCTATTATAACGATGAACAACAACGTCATGAATCTTTTTTTGAACTTACATTTCCCGATAAAAACGAGCAAATATCTTTACCAAAAAATGTAGTACTTGTTAGCGGAGGCGCAAAAGGAATTACCGCAGAATGTGTTCGCGTCCTCACGCAAAAATGTAGTGCTAAATTAGTCCTCCTAGGACGTTCTCCTATAGAAAACATAACTTCAGAGTTAAAATCTTTTGCAGAACAAGACATTGATTTCCACTACTTACAATGCGATATTTGTAACGAAAATGATGTAAAAAAAATGATGTCAGAGGTCAACCGTACTATTGGTAAAATCGACTGGATTATCCATGGCGCAGGTATTAATATTCCTAGACGTGCAGCTTCCGTTTCTATTAAAGATGCGCAAGCAGAGATAGCTCCTAAACTCTATGGATTACAAAATCTTCTAAAAAACAGTAGTGATCTTTCACAAGTAATCGTACTTACCTCTGTCATAGGTGTAACAGGAATGGCGGGAAATGCTTGGTATGCATTCGCCAACGAATCTGCACGCCGCACTTTAGCAATATGGCGACAAAATAATAGACAGTGCAAAACCTGTTGTCTAGCTTTCTCCATTTGGGATGAAATTGGCATGGGGGCAAAGCTAGGCAGCATTTCTTATTTAGAACAACAAGGAATTAAAGCCATTCCCGTTACTAAAGGTGTTCAGCAATTCATTGACTGGAGTTTAGCCGCAGATAAACCTGAAGAAGTAGTAATTTGTAGTTCCATGGGAAAACATTTTTCACAGCAACGACACTTCTCCAAGGAACCAATATTTCACGGTCGCTTTATAGACAACATTATCGAATTTGAACCACAAATAAAGCTAGTCACAGAGTGTGCTCTTAGTCCAAAACAAGATCCATATCTAAATGACCATGTTTTTGACGGTAAAATGTTATTCCCTACAGTGTTTGGGTTAGAGGCCATGGCACAAGGCGTACAATTTTTATATGAAAGTCGCATCGAAAATATATGTTTCAACGATATAAAACTCACTTACCCCATTGTTGTTAATACTAGTTTAAATATGCGTATTCAAGTACAACGCATAAGCGAAAATAACTTTGAATGTTCCCTACACTCTGCTGATACTAATTACGAGCTAATACATTTTTCAGCAACTGTTACCATCACAGAAACAATAAAAATAGCCACGGCTAAAGTAAATACAAAAACACACATTAAAGAAACACAAAAACTTTATGAAACACTTTTATTTCAAGGACCACTTTTTCAACGTATTGCCCAAGTAAATGCACTTTCTCGACAACATTGCGATGCCAAAATTAGCCCAGGAGTTTCCCAAAAAGAAGAGTGGTACCATAAACGCAATTCTTTTGTACTTGGAGATCCCTATCAACGAGATGCACTTTTACAGATGGGACAACTAATGATTTCACCGCGTGTAGGTTTACCTATTGCGATTGATTCCATTAATATAAAAATACAAAACTGTATCGAAAATATCTATGCGCAAACCATTTTGTGTGACGAAAAAGATAAAGATGTTGAAGGCAATGTTGTGGTCACCGACATAAACGGAAATATTATCGAAACTCTACAAGGATACAGAATTCGCGTTCTCCGTGAAAATACTTCTCTACCTTGTCCAGAAAACTTAATTACTTATCTACAAGGTACTACCAACAATAAAAAGCCAGTAGCAAAAGCACATGGCAAGATATTTACAGTAGAAGACCACGAACGAGGAACGCGTGGTGAAGTCAATTTTTTATATCGCTTTCCAATGCGTTTTGCTGCACTAGGCAATCCTAGTGGTAGCGTTCATTTCGCAACTTACGCTCACTGGATAGGAGAAACAAGAGAGGTAGGAATTCGCAAGGGAAGTATTTACGAAAAAGCCACGCGATACATTAGCGATAACAACTATGCATGGATCACAAAAGAAACCAACATCAACATAATCGATAGTCCACTACGCGATGATTTTATTGAAGTAGAATGTTGGAACGAACGTTTATATGGAACAGAAAATGCTAGCTTAGAGATGATGTATCGTTTTTACGCTTGCCGCGATGATTTCCGTTACCCACTAGCAGAAATTGCGCAAACCACAACTTGGGCGCAAGTAATTTCTCACGGAATTGTTAAACCAACTGCGTATCCCAAAGATATGTTAAAATGGATTCAAAGTACTCTACCACGCAACGAACAGCGCAAAAATTTGAGTTGGAAAGTTGATTGGGCACAAGGACCTGATATTTGTATTACTGCACAGGGTCCACAACTAGGTCCTATTCTTTCGGAAAATACTTACCGTACTACTCCACGTCATGCTAATTTTGTAGGAAACATCTACTGGAGTAACTACGCAGATTGGATGGGAGAAGTTCGTGATTTGTGGCTACAAGATATCGTGCCCTACGGAGAAGGAGAGTTACGCTGTACTGCCACACACACTCAACATTTGCGAGAAGCAATGCCTGGAGATACTATTTTGGTGAGAATGCATTTGCAAAACTGCAAGCAAAACTCTATAGATTTACAATTTAATTTTTACAAGATAACAGCTGACGAAGAGCAAAAATTAGCTACAGCATCACACACAGCTTACTGGTTTTCCAAAAACAACGATAATTGGCAACGCACACATTTACCACAAACTATCATAGAGAAACTCACATGAAAAAAACTTACTGGGGAAAAAAAAGCTCTGATAACAAATCTTGGGATTACATTGTTATTGGTTCAGGCATTGGAGGAATGGCAACAGCTTCGCTTTTGGGAAGTTTTGGTAAAAAGGTTCTTATCTTGGAACGCCATTATCAACCAGGAGGATTTACTCATACATTTTCACGTAAAGGTTATACTTGGGATGTCGGCGTACATACAATGGGGCAAGTAACGCTTAATCATCTTGAAGGGCGCATTTTGCAAACACTTTGCGGTGATAATCTTCAATGGAAATCAATGGGAAATGTTTGCGAGATTTACTATTATCCCGACAAAACAGTTGAAATCAAAGACAGTGTACAGGCTCAAATGGAAACACTCACAACATTGTTTCCAGAAGACGAAAAAGCAATCAAACAATACTTCAAAACTGTAGAGAAAGCTCTGCGCCGTTTAGAGTTTTATTATACTTCGCGTTGTTTATTTCCTCATCAACTAAGTTTTCTTGATCGCATTGTTGGTAGAAACGTTTGGAAATGGTTTGGTAAAACCACTGAAATGGTGATGAAACCGATGTTTAAAAATAAACAACTATACGATATTTTAACCACACGCTGGGTGTACTATGGAGCTCCTCCATCAACTTCCTCTTTTGGTGTGCAGGCCATAGTCGATCGACATTTTCATCAAGGTGGTTATTATCCTTGTGGTGGAGGAAAACAATTTGTGAATGCGTTTTTAAAAAAAATATACGAGCAAGAAGGCTGGACACGTATTAACGCTGAGGTCACCCAAATAAATACCCACAAGAATCGTGTAACAGGAGTTACCTTAAACAATGGAGAAAAAATTAATGCACCGCGCGTTGTCTCTGCAATCCCAGTTCATTGCCTTGAAAAAATTTTACCACAACCGTCACAACCGTGGTTACAAGAATTGCAGCAATTACCAAGCACTCCAGCCCACTTGTGTCTGCACTTGGGATTTAACAGTGATATTCGCAACGCAGGAGCAACCGCTGCAAATGCATGGATTTTAAGCGATTACGGTGCCAAACACGCTATCTGGGATATAACGAAAAACCAAACGCCTGGTATTTTATACTGTTCTTTTCCTTCTCTAAAAGACAAGCATACAAGTAAACACACCGCAGAAATCATCACTTTTGCCCCATGGGACCTATTTGATAAATGGCAAAATACTAAGTGGAAAAAGCGTGGCGAGGAGTATGAGCTTTTCAAAAGCAAACTCACTGAACAAATTCTTCAACAATTTTTCACAGTTTTTCCAAACCTTAAAACGTCGATCAGTTACAGTGAACTTTCCACACCTCTAACGACAAATCACTTTATGGGAACATCTCATGGTAGTATTTACGGTCTTGCCCCCACTCCTGAACGCTATCATTCAAAATGGGTACGTCCGCGTACACCTATTAATGGACTGTTTCTCAGTGGTAGCGACATGGCTTCTCCTGGAGTCATCGGAGCAATGATGGGCGGAGTTCTCAGTGGTGTGGCTTGTTGTCCCGTTTCTGGTACGATGTTTCTGTTAAAACATATGTTCCGTTAAACAGAGTAGTTATCAAACACAAACAAATTATTCTTGCGTTCTTCAATTGAAGTGACACTTTGATTATTACTAGGCCCTATAATTATTCAAAATGTTTTTCGAGCCCGCTTCCGAGCCCGATACTATTCGCAGTATCATAATATAAAACAATGATATTTTAATATCTGTTGTTCTAAATGATAACACGCCTAGTTACTACTAGGTCACTTTAATTGGGCACCGCAATAATTTTAGAAATAGGAGCACCTTTTTCTCGTAGACCTTCCTCTATCTCATCGAAACAAGTTTTATAGTTATAAAACGGTATTTTTGGATATAGATGGTGAATAAGGTGATAATTTTGTCCAAGTAGAACTAAATTAAGGCCCGGAAACAATATAATTCTTGTGTCCATAAAACGTTGTTGCACTTGGTGGGGATGATGAGGAAGCCAATCGAAAACAAAGGCTAGTAGTGCAGTTGCGCAAACAACAGGAAATAACCACAGTGTAACAAAAATATCGCCAAATCCTAAAATATAAGGAATTGTAATAATAATTCCAAGAAGGAATACCGCAATAATATTTGCAGAAAAAGAACAAACAGCTTTTGGAGGCTCACGTAAAATAGCTCCGCCAAGATTGCTTAAATAGTGGAAAAATATTGTAGAACAGCGAAATAACACTTTCCACCATTTGTCTCCAGCAACCCAATAATCAGGATCTCTATGAGGATCGTTTGTTACTCCATGGTGACGTAAATGAACACGACGAAATACTGAAAATGGAACAAAAAATAGTGCCGTAAATCCCCACCCTAAAAACGTATTTACCCATTTCCATTTTTTATTTCCCCCATGTATGTTACCGTGAGCGGCCTCGTGAGCTACGGAGAAAGCTAGATAAAAGAAAATCACATTCCATATTCCCAACCATATCTCTAAATATGGATATTTAACAACCAAGAAAAATGATAGACAAAAACCACAAAATATGAAAATCGCCAAACATACGGTCGGCCAAGCAAAACGATTTGTATATTTTCGCCACTGTACTATATTGTTTTTAGGCATTTGAATCTCCTTTATTAGAGATTGGTAAATGGTTTTGGGTAGATCACTTATCAACATTGTGAAAATAAGGTGGTAGCCCTACGATTGTCAATAAATGATTTAGCATCTCAATGTAATCTTCTTGTGAAATGCGTGGTAATAAATATTGACAACCAACATAATAGGTATAAATAAGCTGAGCATTTTTTTCGTTCAGTAAAATATCATCATTGGTATTTTGCAAATAAGTCTCAAAAAATCTAATTCTTACGTCATCTACCTGCTGCTGAAATTGGCGCACAGTTTCATTTTGTAAAGCCCATATACGAATAGTAATTTCTGTATTTTGAGGAATAACAAGTACTTTTTTAATCAACTGGTACGTTTTTTCAGTAGGTTCATCTATTTTAGCGATAGTTTCAATAATCTCAGTAGTGTACTTCTTACTCCAATATTCTAGTAGTTCGTATATATATTCTTTTCTATTAGCAAAATGATGATAAAAAGAACCTTTTGTCATGTTTAATTGTTGGCAGAGAAAATCAATTTTCAGTTTTTTTTCTCCCCATTGCTCTAATATATCAAGTCCAGCATCAAGCCAATGTTTTTTTGTTTTTTTCATAACGCCTCCAAAACATACCATACGGTATGGTATGTTTTATAGCAAGTCTCAAAATAAAAAGCAACAAAAAACAAAATATTACAATGCTTTTTAGTTGAAAGGTATACAAAATAAAATTTTAATAGATAAATACTTTTGGCTCAAGTGGTGCTGACCTATCTGAAATTGTGAGAAAATTATGGAAGAAAAAAAATCTAAATATTCGCCGTTGTCCTCGTTACAAGATATTGCAATCAAAAAGCCAAAAATTGAATGGGAAGAGGCTAAACAAAATATAAATGAGCGCTATCAAATATTAAGTGTTTTAGGGCAAGGAGGACAAGGCATAGTTTGGGAAGTTTACGACTCTATTACACAACGAGAAGTGGCATTAAAACAATCAAACCTGACTCAAAAGAAACATATTTTTTTACAAGAAGTCACTTTACAAACGAGCTTTCACCATTCATCAATTCCTCCTATTTTTGAAATACACGACGGTGAAATTCCTTACTTTACCATGCACAAAATTGACGGTGTTAAACTCTCTGATTTTCTTTATATGTTACACGAACTACCAAATAAAAACCTACGACTAAGAATGATGGTCAAAGACTTAACATTGCGAGACCTTATGCATATCTTTCGCGGTATTTGTGATGTCGTACGCTATCTACACGAAAGAAATTATGTGCATCGCGATTTAAAACCACAAAACATTCTTATTGATAGTGATTACAAAGTTTACTTAATTGATTTTGGACTTACAACTATTACAGAGGAAGCAAAAGATCTTTGCGGAACTAAAAATTATGTCGACCCCCGATATTTATTCGAGTCTCAAAAATCAAAAAGAGTCGACATATATGCCTTGGGAATGATTTTGCTTAGTATGACAACAGCGACAAGTTATCAATTCATCAATAATAGTTGGCAATTTTTTCCTTACAACAAAAATGTAGATTTAGATCTCTCCTTGCGAGAATATTTAAAGGCAATTGAAACATTACAGATAATGCTTCCTAAATGCAGTAAACCTTTAAGCAAGAACATTAGTATCCATGGAATAAGCAGAATCTACCAACATGCTGTTGGTGTAAACAAAAATGGCGTTTTAGAAAAAAGTACTGCGGTCTATTCTTCCATCGAGAATTTACAAAAAGATATTGACAGTTTATTAAATTTCGAAGACGGAGTTGCTTTTCGTCAAACCATGTCCGTCAAAATAGACAAGGTTTTACGCCGCTACCCAAAAAGTGTCACTACTATTTTTCTTTTACTATCGTTCTCTATTTTTACATTTATTTCATTTAGCAACAATTATTTACAAAATCAAAAAAAATTCCGTACAACTCTTAAAGCAAACAATATAGAAACAACCATTTCTCATTATCAAAAATACTCCTTTCTTTACAAAAAAGAGTTACAGTGGTTAAGTGACTATCTAAAATTTAAAAACGCAATGAAAGACATACGTTTTGCATTTTATAGTTCCTACATGATAAAACCTTTTTACGATAGAATGCCTTTATACAGTGATCAACCAATGATGCAAGCCTCTCGTATTCTGAAATTAGCCCAAGAGATATTTCAATTAGCAGAGATAGTAGAAACTCAAGCTATTCAATGTGATGAAAATATCAATTATTTTTTTTACCGTCAAAACTTTCCTGCGCAAAAAGCAGAAATTCACTTTATAAAAAAAATGACTATGTTTTTGGGAAAATACGTTTCGCAAGCAAAAATAAAAATTATAATGGAAGACCTCGGACAAGAAATTTCCTATTTAACAAATCCCAACCTTCAACTAAGTATTTATTTTGTTACGCGTAATGTTCAAGCAGTAAAAAAATTCACTGAAAAATTTCCATCGTTTGCTTGGGGACACATGGTTAGAGCAGTACAACTATTCTGCGAAAAAAAATATGATCAAAGCCGATTAGCAAGTGTTTCTTGTATTGCTCTAAATCCACAACAATATTTTCCTTACCTACTCATGTCTTTATCTTGCTTTGAAGACAAAGAAAAAGCCAATCAATACCTGCTTCGTATACAACAGAAGAATAACGACCACCTTTACTTGTTAAAGGGTGATATTTATTTTTATCACCGTATGTACTCAAAAGCTTTTAATAACTATAATTCTGCAATAAAAATAAACCCCAACGCCAAAGGGTATTTTCGAAGAGGAAACACGCATCTTTTCCTTAATAATATAAATCTAGCAATAAAAGATTTCTCTTGGGCTCTAAGAATAAGCGATCAGCCTTCATTCTATCTACAAAGAGGCTTAGCACATTTTTACCAAAAAAACTATAGCGCTGCTATTTCTGATTTTAATACCGTCATTCTACTTGAGCCAAATAATAGCGAAGGTTACATTAGAAGATCAGACATTCATCTTGCGCAAAACCTTTATTCTAAAGCAATTAAGGATTTAAATTTAGCTATTGAAAAAAATCCTCTAAACGAACAAAGTTATTTGAAAAGATCAGAAATATACGCAGCCAAAAAGAAATATGATCTAGCAATTACGGATATTTCTTCTGCTATAAAACTACAACCTCAACAATCCAACTTTTACCAAAAGCGCGCTCATTTGTATTTGCAAAGTCAAAATTTTGAACAAGTCATTGTAAATCTAAATGTAGTCTTGCAAAAAAATCGTAATGATTGGGAAAGTATCTATCTACGTGCTATATGTTATCTAAAACAACAAAATATAGAACACGCTTTCTCTGATTTCAGCAACATTATAAATAATGGACCTTCGCATGCATTAGCACACTACCAGCGTGGAACGATCTACGCTCAGAAAAACAAATATGCTCTTGCTCTTTTAGATTTTAAAATAGCTTTAAAAATAAGTCCTAACTACGCACCAGTATACATAGAACAGGCAAAAATATACGCTTTACGCAACGATTTTGTGAGGGCAATTGAAAGCTTAGATCAATTGTTAATATTAAATCCCAATCATGATCTTGCACTCTACACAAGAGGAGTTACTTACATAAAATACAAACAATTTGTAAAAGCTATTCGCGATTTTGATGTCCTTATTCAAAACGATAAGACCAACACCAAAGCTTATTATCAAAAAGCCATAGTATTATGGAAACAAACAGATTTAGAAAAAGCATTAGAGAATTTTCGTCAAGTAGTGCAGCTAGATCCACAGTACAAAGAGGCCTATTACTTCCAAGGGCTTGTATATATCCAAATGAACAAATGGCAAGATGCAGTAAAACAGCTAGATAAGGCATTAAAGATAGACAAAAGTTACCGAGATGCAATATTTCAAAGAGGAATTGCCTATTTAAATTTACCAAATATCGCAAAAGCGCATCGCGACTTCTCTAGTATATTTTATCTCCCTGAGTATCGTAAGTTATCTTATTTTTACTTAGCCTGTATCTATGCATTACAAGGTAAAAAAATAGAAGCACTTAGTTTATTAGAAGAATCTATAAATTTAGGTATGAAAGATCTCGATTTGATAAAAAAACAACAAGAGCTCAAAAATATTAGCAAAACACCTGAATACATAAAGCTACTAAAAAAATTGGCAAAATGATTGCCTCATACAATTTAGCTAACTAACAAAAATATAGACGACAGTCCTAATACCAACCGTAATCTATTTTTACTTAGCTTTCGCACATCAAATATCGGCCCGCGACCATCAATCTCAAAAATCCAGTAGCGCACATCGTTATTTTCACTGTTATAAAGACTTTCTTCCTTTAAAGTAAAAAAAAGATTTCTGTATATGTAGTGAGATAACACAACCTAATATTGTTGAAGCTTCTGTTGCGTCTAGATCGCAATTTGAGTTACTTTAACCATTTATTTTTCAATATAAGAACCATTATTAGAAAACGCTAGTTTTTCCAACAAGATAGAATTAAGTCTCTTCCCAACAGCAATAATATTGAGGTGAACATCCAAACCTTTTCTCCACTTTTTTATATCCCGCAATAGTAAATAAGGATCAATAGTATATCCATCAGATACAAGAAAAATAGTAGCGCTCTGCTTAATCATTTTATATGTGACTCCTAATGCCTTGTATAAATTAGTTGAATATCCCTGTGAAAGATTCTCAACCCAAATATCAGCATTTTTTTTATTTTGTGCTGTTGCAGGCTGTAATTCTTTTTGCCACGCTTTTGTTTCTCCACAAAAAGCGATAATATTAAAAGTATATTGTTTTGTTAACTTGCGATAACTTTTATAAAGTTGCTGTTTGACTCGATTTATATTCATACTTTGAGAAATATCAATCAAATAGATAATGTTTTTGTGCTGCTTATTAATATTAAAGAAAACAGTTCCATCGCCTACACCGTCACCATTTCCTGCACCAACTCCGTTTCCTGCTTTCTGTGATCTGACTTTTTGCAATATTCGTGCAACATTACCTTGAACTGGTAATAATCGTTCTCCTGTCACCACAAATGGTGATTGTTTTTTTATGACTTTATTTTTTACAACAGGTGCAAGAAACTCCTGCTGCGACGAATCGATTGGAAACCAATTTTCATTATGAGTTACCGTTTGACGTACTTTTTTCTGTTTACTTTCCGAAGCGTTAGTTCCTCCAACTTTTTGAATTTCCCGTGGAGTAGTGATATTCTCTATAGTAACTTGATACGTTACTTGCCGCTCTTGATGTTTTTTAGTTTGACTGCAAAACGCCCAAAGATAAATAATAGCAGTGTGTATCAATAAAGAAATAATGCCATTTTGTAGTTTTTCTCGACGTTTCATAACAATAAAGTTTCTTGTTTATTAAAAATTACTCTTGCTACAAACATCAACACTTCACTAATAAAGTTTAAAACTATATTACATTTCTTCATTTGTCTCTCCTAAAAAGTCTTTTCATATTTCTTATTGGTAAGACCTTAAAATCCTGACAAAAACATCTATCATATCTTTCCAAATTTGGTACCAAATGTTTGAGCTAGCTGAAACTCTAGGCGTTTTTTAATTTTAAAAGCAAACTACTAAAATAGACACCGCTCCTTTATTTATTATAATTGCAATTAGGGCGTGTCATCATTCAAAATATTGTGTGTTTTTTCGAACCCGAGCCCGTTTCCGAAACTTTCACTAACAATTTATTAAAGAAGCAAAGTTTCTTTTTCCATCGCAAAAAACTAGTATTGAACCAATAAATCACTTTCTGTCGCTCTCAAAAAGTTTTCGGGCGCGGGCTCGCAAACGGGCTCGGGCTCAATACTACTGGCGTATCATTAAATGAATCCGTTATATTTTTATCTGTATTGAATGATGACAGGCCCTAATAAATAAAGGAGTATACATCAAATAAGAGAAGGCTATTTTTTTGACAAATAGTTATCTAAAGTTGCTTTTATCCAACCATCAGCATAATAACCAACATGACTATGAATCACTCGATCAGTCATATTACAAAGTGATACTGCACCTTTGATAATTTTTGTCTTACCGTCAGGACTGCTTTTGATTTTGTCATAATAGTGAGGAAATTTTTTGTATGGGGCTAAGTAATCAATAATTTCTATCGCTTTTTTCTCGTCGATTTTTCCATAAGAATCTAAAATTTGAACATTGAGTTCATCATAACGCCACTGCATGTCATCATAGCGTTTTGCATAAACATTAACAGTCCACGGATTCATTCCACAAAGACGCATACTTGGTACAATGCTAAAGTTCGTCATGATAAGAACATCGTCTTTATTTTCGCGTTGCGGTGGAAAAAAGTAATACAAAGGGCAATTTTTCTCTTCGTAATTTTTGTTGACATAACCGCGAGTAGACCACATATTTTTGTGCTCGCGTTTTTCAAAATAATTAAACATATCAGCATTGAATTTCAAAAATTCTTGAGGATACTTGTAATCATTCCAGCGAAAAGTAAGTCCTTTG
Organism: Candidatus Uabimicrobium helgolandensis; assembly: GCF_041508025.1. Classification (NCBI taxonomy): domain Bacteria; kingdom Pseudomonadati; phylum Planctomycetota; class Candidatus Uabimicrobiia; order Candidatus Uabimicrobiales; family Candidatus Uabimicrobiaceae; genus Candidatus Uabimicrobium; species Candidatus Uabimicrobium helgolandensis. Next base: position 4,659,800 of record NZ_CP165719.1, on the reverse strand, counting down.
CGATGTTGTTGATTTTCATGATTGTTTAAAAAGGTACTATTTGGTAGCATCTGCAACCACATAAAATCTTGGTTTGCAAAAGCGGGAAAATCCATTTTATCCATTGTTGCTCCACCTTCTACAACAACAGCCTCATCATTAGTTCCATCAGCAATAAAATATAGCCAACTCACTCCTCGTGGAACATCAACCATAATATCAACAGCATGTCTTGCGCTCGTTGCACGGTGAGTTACATGGCGTAACATCATAATAGAATTAATACCAACGCGTTTAGGATTACAGTTGTTTCCCGGCAAATTATCTACTGCCATACCAACTCCGCGACTGTTCATCGTTGTTACACTTCCAACCATCCCAGGACAATTAACAGCAACCATCGGTAAACGCCCATCAGTAGGATTGTAAACAGTCATTCCTAAACGATATTCCATAATGCCACCTGTTGGAAACATAAAATCGCGACCAAAATAATGTTTCTTGTCAACAGTAGCATTCCCAAAGACAGAAAAGTCGTTACACATTACAGGAGCATTTAACTCTTCTGGCTTAATACCGTAAATATTTGAAAAATCTAAAGTATAATAGCGCGATAAAATGCAATCGAAGCCAACATTAACCATAAGAAGTTTGCTTACAGAAACTTCTGTCTTCAAATTCATTTTTTTACAGCCAGCAACCATCCCCTTCATTTCATCAATATACTCTTGCGGAACATCGGGGCGTACGCTTTTAACACCTTCTTTTAGCCATGTTTTTACAATTTCCAAAATGAAATTACGCCGACCTGTCCCCACATCACCGTTAAGAAAATCGGTTAAAACACCATCAATAAACTTACTACATGTAATTTCTACATCTTCATGTGCAAGTACACCAGTAAGGTAACCCATTTCAAAAGCATTACCTTCAAGATAGAACAATTGTTTTGGTTTTTTGGTCTCGTAGTTTACAGCTGTTCGATGGTAAGCAAGTGCTCCTCTACTCTTTTTATATTTTGCTACTTTTACAATATTATACCCATCTTTATCAAGAGCGGCGATAATGTCTTCAAAACCTTTATAGGGATTTTCAGCGCTAAGTACCAGACAGAAAAATAGACAAAGCACCAAAATTGTGATACTCTTATGCATCCTAGAACTCCTAAAGGAATATTTTGCTACGTCAATTAATTACCTAGTCGAATTAGGTATACTCTAAAATACATAGCAAAATAATTAACTAACTATAATTTGAATACTGAAAGGGATTTAGTGTAAATGACCGATGGTCATTTGTCAATTTATTTTTGATATGAAAAATCAACGTGCAAGATCAAAAGACGAAAAACAGCAACGCAAGGAAGAAATTTTATCTTCTGCTTTAGATTTGTTACTAAAAAACGGTGTGGTCGCTTCTGCAGCACAAATTGCGGCGGCTTCTAAAATCGCCAAAGGAACTATATACCTATATTTTACCTCTAAAGAAGAGATTTATCTTACACTGTTTCAAAAACAGTGGGATCCGCTTTTTTTACAAATAAACAAAGCGATTTCTACTCCAGATTTACCTATAAAAGAAATCACAGCTACCATAGCGGAATATGTCGTGACAAATACATTTTTTTTACCTCTAATGATCGCTTGTAGTGGCATGTTAGGTCGATCCAAAGATAAGGAAGTAATTCGTTCTTATCAAAAAATCTTATCAAAAAACTTAGAAGAATCTAGCCAACTTCTGTATAAACGTTTTGAAATACCACCTAACAAAGGAATAAATCTTTTTTTACGCACTTATGCGCTGGTTTTTGGTATGTGGGATGTCATTCATATGCCAACCATCGTTAAGGAAGTTTTTAGAGAAGAACAGTGGACTGATTTTCCGAAGAATTACCAGCAGGAATTACAAGAAACATTAGAAATGTTATGGCATAGTATGCTACATACGTAAATCAAGCTTTATAAATCATAGAACATTTAAAAACACTAGGGCGTGTCGATGTTTAGGTTTCACATAATGTCGATTATTTAGAGAATGGTGAGTAATTTGGAAGTCTGTGCTCTACTTGTTAAAAGTAACAAAGCTATTCTCTAGTCGTAGCTAAATTATAAGGACGATAAATGTCAACACAGCCTAAATCAAACATTCCTTTCAGCCAAGTTTTTTCGCTTGCGATTGTACGAGAAAAAAAACCATTGTATCGCCAGATATACAACCAAATAAAACAAGCTATACTTTCACAACAGCTAGCACCAGGAATAAGATTACCTGCTTCGCGAGACCTTGCCAAACGTTTATCTGTTTCTCGTAATACAGTAACAACTGCTTATGAACAGCTTTGGGCAGAAGGATTCGTCGAAGGACAAGTTGGCGCGGGGACCTATGTTGCCCACATCGACTTCACTCCTCTAAAATCGACAAGTATTCCACAAATAAAGACTTCGTCGCATCCATTTCTATCAAAGCGTGGAGAACAGATATTCAACCTAGCAAAAAAAGACTACATCTCTAAGTCCATTCCATTTTCTCCCGGAATACCCGACTTTGGTTCTTTTCGTAAGGATGTGTGGGCGCGTATACTCTCAAGACAATGTCGCCATAACATGCAAGATTTTTTCGCCTACGACAATCCAACAGGCTACAAACCCTTGCAAACAGCAATTTGCCACTATCTACGCTCCTGCCGCGGAGTTAAATGCGACTCAGAACAAATAATCATAACTTCAGGTGCACAACAAGGACTAGATCTTATCGCACGTTTTTTAATAGACGCAGGCAACTGCGTTGCTATAGAAAACCCCGGATACATAGGAGCACGTAATGCATTTCTTGCTGCCCAAGCCAAACTAATACCTATTGATGTAGACAAGCAAGGTCTACAAACAAAGACTTTGCAACAACACAAAAATATTCGCCTCGTGTACTTGACTCCATCACACCAGTATCCCCTTGGAGTCACCCTATCCCTAGAACGACGTATTCAAATACTAGAATGGGCACAACAACAAAATGCGTGGATAATAGAAGATGATTACGACAGTGAATATCGCTATTCTGGACAGCCTATTGCCGCAATGCAAGGAATAGGTAAATCGGAGCGCGTAATATATTTAGGGACTTTTAGTAAAGTCTTATTTCCAGGTTTACGTATAGGTTATTTAGTTGTTCCCAAAGTTCTCATACCTGTATTTTCTTTAGCAAAATCAATCACTGATCACAACACAAATACTTTATTACAAGCAGCGCTCAACGATTTTATTGAACAAGGACACTTCAATAATCATTTGCGACGTACAAGAATATTATATAAAAAACGTCAAGAGTATTTCTTGCAAATTTTTTCGCACAAATTGAAAGGCTTCTGCACAATTGAACCAAGTTCTACAGGAATGCACTTAGTAGCATTTTGTGAAAACGATGACAAAGTATTCGCACAACAAGCACTACAATATGGTCTCCAACTGCGAACTTTATCCAGTTACTATTTACAAAAGCCCTACAGCGGTTTCGTTCTTGGTTATGCTGGCTATACTCCGCAACAAATTCACCAAGGCATTTGTATTATGGAAAAAATATACCACGATATCGCAAAATAGCGGTCGCTTAGTACATTGTTTGCCAAAAAAGCCTAAAAATTCGCAAGTTCATTTTGAACTATTATTTCCATTTAGAGTACCCAATAATACACATCGTTTTTTTCTCCTGTTCTTTGGTTTGACTTGAGTTAAATACTTAAAGGTGCTATACTTATTATACAAGTTTAATTATACAGAGAAGCGGGAAGCAAACACCTTGATATTAATATTCAATAAAGGATAAACTATGCCAAAAAGAATAAGAATGCGTCAATCTCAACAAGTTACCTCCGTTTTATATATTGTTGTTGGAGTTATGATTTTGATTCGTCCTGACATTGCAATGTTATTATTGGCTGTATTCCTCATCGTTGTAGGTGCTTTGGGACTTTTAACATAATATGTGTGCAAAAACAATTAAACGCAACGAGACTTTCCCTTGTGGAAATTGTCAGCAACAAGTCCCTATTTCACAACGTTCGTGCCGAAACCACTGTTGTTATTGTTTATGGAGCTTACATGTTGATGGTAATGTTCCTGGAGATCGAAGTTGCGAATGCCAAGGTTTAATGGAGCCTTATAAAATAGAATCTTCCTCTAAAGGCTATATGATTTGCCATCGTTGCACAAAATGTCGACAAATGAAAAAAAATCGCACCGCCCCTGATGACAACTGGGATAAAATAATAGAACTTACACAATTAACATAATTCTGTTATGAAAGTGAAATACGTTGTATAAAATATGCATTATATTCTTGTTTATACTTATGTGCTCATGCACTGAAAAAGAAAAACCCCAAGTAGTCGTGTATACAGCTCTAGACCGTATGTTTTCAGAACCAATATTAAAAATGTTCGAAAAAAAAACGGGCATAGAAGTACGTGCAAAATATGATAACGAAAGTACAAAATCGGTAGGACTTACAGCATGTATTATCGAAGAAAAACTACGCCCGCGTTGTGATGTATTTTGGAACAACGAAATACTAAACACTCTTCGTTTAAAAAAACGTGGTTTACTTGCGTCATTTTCTCCACCCCAAGCAAACAACATTCCAGAAAATTACAAAGACGATGAGTATTACTGGACAGGTTTTGCTGCACGAGCACGCGTTGTTATCATAAATACCAACAAAGTTGCACCACAAGACTATCCAAAATCAATTTGGGATTTTGCCCAAAAAAACTGGCGCGGAAAATTTGGCATCGCTAAACCAGTCGCAGGAACCACAGCAACTCATGTTGCTTGTTGGTTTTCATTTCTCGGTGCAGAAAAAGCCCAAAAACTACTACAAAGTCTTAAAAATAACAACGTATCCATAGAAAGTGGAAATAAACAATGTGCGCGCAAGGTAGCAGAAGGGGAATTATTTGCTGCTTTTACAGATACTGACGATGCAATGATTGAAATCAACGATAAAAAACCAGTAAAAATCATCTACCTGGACACAGAAGGAATCGGAACTTTATTTATTCCTAATACCCTTGCTTTAATTCGTAATGCTCCACATCCACAAAATGCAAAAAAACTTATTGATTTTCTTCTCTCGCCACAAGTGGAAGAATTACTGGCAAAAGGCCCCTCGTCGCAAATTCCACTTAATAGCCAAACAAAAGTGCGTGCACGCGTAAAGACTCCAATGCAAATAAAGGAAATGGATGTTGATTTTGCTCAAGCAGCTTCTTCATGGGAAGAAGCGAGAAACTATGTTATAAAGTTTTTCCTGCCTTAAGATAGGAACTAAAAAATGCAGCAAGTAGATTTAATCGGTCAAGTACTAGGTGGGTGCCGTATTAATACTCTTCTAGGTAAAGGTGGTATGGGTTATGTATTTTTAGCGCACCACTTAAATCTCGACATACCAATTGCTTTGAAACTATTAAACTCGACAATGACATCTTCGCCAGAACTAGTAGAAAGATTTATATTAGAAGCACGCGCAGCAGCAAAATTAGATAGCAACAATATTGTACGCGTAATGCAAGTAGGAGAGGAAAAAGGCTTTTACTATATCCAAATGGAGTACATAGAAGGAGAAAGTCTAGCGAAATACCTAAAAAGAAATATTCCTCTGGAAATTCCATTAGCGCTGCATTTTTTAAAACAAATTGCTAGTGGGCTTCATGATGCCCACTTAGAAAATATCGTCCATCGCGATATAAAACCGGACAATGTACTTATTAATAAAAAAGGTACTTTAAAAATAGCAGATTTTGGTCTAGTGAAAGTAACAGAGAGCGACAACAACCTCACTGCAACAGGACAAGTATTAGGCACGCCTTACTATATTTCTCCTGAACAATGCGAGGGCAAAGCTGTCGATTGCAGAAGCGATATCTACTCCCTTGGGATTGTGATGTACTATATGCTTACAGGACATCTTCCTTTTGAAGGAGAAAGCTCTCTTGTTATTGTTATATCACGTTTACAAAAAGATCCGCCACTAATGTCTGAGTATCGCAAAGACATACCAGCTGAAATTAACAAGTTTGTATTGACCATGATGCAGCGCAAACCAGAAGATAGACAACAAAACGCAGAAACACTGTTAGAACAAATAAACAACTTAATTAATCAATTTGCTCAAGACTACAAATACAAAGCAACAAAGCTCGAAATCAATGTATCAAAAGCAACTAATTTTCCTCCTACCAAGAGCTTTAGTTCTACAGGAACAATATCAGACATTGTTGTCAATAGTAGCTCGTCAACAAGCATTTTACCAAACGAACAAGTAATAACTAGTGCTAAAACTATTACCGATACAAATTCACAGATCAGTGCTATTACGCCTACACCATTAGCAAATAATTCTGTTCAAACTATGCACGCAATAAAACCCGAAACTTCACATCAAATAGCAACTTCACGAAAAAAGAAAACAAGTGGATTTATATTACCTTGTTGTGAAATAATTTTTGCAATTTTAGTCGCTTTTGTTGTAGTACATGGTGTATGGAAAAAACAGACCTTCCTATATTCTCATATTTATGATCAAAGTTTTGGACACCCACACTCTTTGCTATACGGAGATGCCGTACAAAAGTACCATGATACAGTCAGCACAGTTGTTGATCAAAAAACCGATGTTGCTTTAAATAAAATAGAAATATTTTTAAGCCAATACGGATATACTCCTTATGCTGAGGTTATAAAAAATCTGCAAAATATCATTCTTAGTAAAAAGGCTTTTCTTCTCGAAGTAAATAAACAACTAGAGTCTACAGTAATAACTCCGATGCAAATAAAACTGATTCCTCCTCCTCTGTTTAAAAGAGCAATCAAAGATAACGAATATAAGTTGCGTTTTTATGCAAAAAATGCCAAAAATCAGCTAGCTAAATTACCACTATTTTTGTCTTTAGAAATCGAAATACAAGACGCTCTTGATAAGCACTTACAAATACTTCGTCAACGAGCAGATGAGTACTCAGCAAATTTTAAAAGTATAGAAAATACGATCAATATAATATTCAAAGAATTTGAAATTCAACTCCTAAAAATTTTAGAAAGCGTAGAGCGAAATGTGACTCGCGCAAAATCGAGAAAACAACTCACAAAAATTGCCCAAGAAGGCCGTGAAAATGTAAATAAGATATTTTTAGAAATAGTCCAAAAAATTGATAGCCTTAAAGGTCCGTCACAACAAAGAGAACGATTCAAAGAAAAAATTAAAAATATAGTACATGATTTTCAAACCAATATAGAAAAAACAGTAGAAAAAAAACGCACATCTTTTAAAAATAATGAACGTCCAACTAGCAAAGATCGTCAAAAAATTATCGACGTTTTTTTTAAACGTGCGCATAAAATGGCTAGCAACGTTGGTCGCTTTAAAGGACAACTCCTCCGCACTCAGTTAAAATTTATGGAAAGTAGTTTAAAAAGAAACAACAAAAACCCTATTATTTTTCGAAAATTAAAAAAATTGAGTAAGTTGCACCCACAACTAAATCATGAAGTCAGCAAACTAATGTCGGAACTTCAAAAAGCAGGTAAATAAGGAGATTTTATGAAACGACTATTCGTATTGATAATATTTATTGTTTTTTGTGGATGCGATACAACAAAGCAACCTAAAAATACCCTTTCTACAAATATCGCTACTTCAAACAATAACGAGAAAACACCACTAAAAAAAAGATCCGTATTACAAACAAAACCTAATAAAAGCATTTTAGAAGAGCGTCTACCATCACAGTTTTATATATCGGGAAGCACTCATATCTCACCAGGTGAAAAATATACTTTTGATCTTCATACACGAACAAAAGATACAGTGCAGACAATAGTATACTATGTACAAACACCTATTGTTTTTATTGACGAGGTGACAAGTGCAAAAAACCCAATTATTTCCGATACAATTTTAGCAAGCCTCAGCGATGCGCTTATAAAAAAAAATCGCCAAGATCTTATTTCTTATCAGAAAAAAAATCAAATACAAACAACCGCTAGTTTTGATGTGGTAGATATACACGAAACATACGAGATAGATACTTCTCCCGGATGGATAAATAGGCAAATTACATTAGGATCGTTGGCAAAACCAGGGATGTATTTACTGGAAACGCGTATTGGTCCTCAAGCTGCTTATTTAGTCGTAACAGCTAACACCTTTACAACTACTGTTCGTAAATATGATAATCGCACGTTAGTTTGGATTACTAACCCACAAGGTATAGGAGTTGGTAACGTTCCTCTTTTTTATGAAGATGAAAATGGTAACTCTTTACAAAAAAGAACAAACACTTCTGGTGTAGCTATTCTTACAAGCTATTCACCATGGATTGTCGCATGGCAAAAATCGCAAGTAGCTATAATTGACAATCCTCAAAAACGTAACCATGGTATTCACCTATGGCTAGATAAAAAAGTATATGCGCCAGGCGAAACAATTCACATTGCTTGGAAACATCCACTGTCACCAAAAACAATTGCAAGAGTGATCTCTGTTCATGGTAACGAAATTATCCGCCGCGAAATTTCTCCTCAACCAAGCACAACATTAACTCTACCAAACAACATCTCTTCAGGAAAATTCATAGTTCAAATTGAAAATATAGAAGAAGAAATAATAGTCGCAGATCAAACTTCAACAGAAAAATATCATCCACAAATAACCACTGATAAACACGCATACAAATCTGGCGATATCATTACTGTAAACGTTTATGGTACTAACGAGTCCGAAGTTAAAATAGATATTTACAAACAAAATGAGATAATTGATCGTCAAATACAAATCAGCAACAACGGCGTTGCTACTTGCTATCTACAACTTGAAAAACAGGGAAGCTATAATATTAAAAGCTGTGGAGTAACAAAAACAATATATATTGATAATGAGACAATGGTTGCCGAAGAAGCTTTTCCCCAGCAAACGACATTCAAAAATAATTCAGCAAAAATACTCGTGCCAAAAAACAACAACAGTTCTTTGTATATTTTACAAGGCAGTAATAGCCTATATCATGTACAACCACCTCAAGAAACGGGTATGTGGAAAGACTTTGCTATCAAAGGAAATGGCCGATGGCAAGCACAAGTATTTTCTCCAGGAAAACTAGAAAATACTTTTGAGTTTTATGTAAATAACTCAATAAATATCTCTTTGCCTTCAGAAATACACGCACAACAAAAAATACAAGTAGGCGTAAATTTTGAAAACTCAAATTATAAATATTTGTTATGGGCAACAAGCGGCAGCAACACAAATGAACAATTACCTAATGTCAAAACAACCCAGAATCTAAGTGATGCTCGTAATTTGCCATTTTTATATAAGAAATGGGTACGTAGTAAAATAAAAGCAGACTATGCACTGGCAGTCGTTGCTACTTCAAAAAAACAATACGCATCTGCTGTATACTTATGTCAACAAATTCTAAAATGGGACCCACAAAATCAACTAGCAAAAAATTTACTACTCAAATCTATTAGCACAATGACGACAAACACCAACAAAGAATACTTATCTCCTAAAGAGCGATTAAAATATACATATATAGGAGGTTTAGCATCAACAATGACATTTCAAGAACTTGTAGAGAAAATAGAAGAGCAAGCTAATGTTTATATAGAAGTAGATCCTCAGGTGTACCAAAAATATCCAGAAAAAACTTTTACAATTGCAGGGCTTCCTAGTGGCGAAAACGCTTTTTCCTTGTTAAGCTATTTCTTTATCACACGTTCCCTAACTTATAAAATAGAACATGGCGTATTGTTTATCACTCTACAGTCCCAAAATATATTGCTCGACCTACTTGAACAACTTGACAAAGAGATTGATCCACAAATGGAAAAACTACCTAAAGATCCTCCACAAACAAACAAATACAATGATAAACACCTAAGAAAAACAGCTTTCTGGACAAGCTGGAAGTCAGGACAACAAAAAAGCACTATATATTTCCCGACACAAGGAATGTGGACAATAAAAGGCATTTTAATTGATCAAAAAAACAAGCACTATTCTTTTGTTCGGCAAGTATGGGTGGGCGACAAATTACCGTAAAAAATATCGGGCGTTTCAATACGCCTTAGTCAGTGTTACATTAGTTTTGCTAAAGGAAACTTTATGTCTGATGAACCAATTAGACCTCATAAACCTGTAGCTGCTCTTGCAGCTATATTTTGTTTATTTAATGGCGCTTTATTATATCTGTCTTCTCTTGATTTCACAGGGGATGGTGGCTTGGGAACAGGACAAAATAAAGAGCAAACGGACGATGAACATTTCAAGAAACTAAAGCCTAAAACCATTTATTTTCAAACAACAGCGAATAAAATTATGTTTATGGGCAAAGAAATTCCCTTTGCTGAATTTTGCCAAATTGTAAAAGATACCCAAAAAAAACAAAAAATACCTGAAATATATTTTGGCGAAGACACCACAAATGGATTACACCAACGCATTGTATACTTTTTTAAACACAACGAAATTATATATCGCAAAATTGAAAAAGCGTCGTTGCAAAGTTCTGTAAAACGTTAACTAAGTAGATTCACTTAAAACCAACACAACGAGCTAGTCACTTTAGCCTAGACTAGCTCCTATTTCTTGGCTCTCTTTGAGGAATACTTTATGCGCTATTTTTTTATTCTCACAATCGTGAGTATTTTGCTGCATAACACTTATGCTGACACAGTTTACTTGAAAAATGGCAATCAGGTAACAGGACAAGTTATACAGAAAGATAAAAGCGGGGTCACTGTTAAAATGGCTTTCGGCAAAATTTTTATTGCTCGCAAAGATATTCGCAAAATAGCCCGCGAAAGCTTTGAACGAACAGTCATCGCTCAAAGTAATCGCTTGATTTTTTTAGGCGCGGACTATCAAGCCATATCACATTTAAAAAGAGCTATTCGTAAATACCCCAAAAAACAAAAGCTAAAAGACGCTCTAGCTGACCTATATTTCCAGTTAGGTCGCAAATATACGCAGCGCAATCCCAAAAAAGCACTTCAGTTATTTACCAAGGCCCAAAAAATAAATCCGCAAATTGATATTTCTTCTTACAAAGGAAAAATATCACAAATACAACACAAAGCTTTGGAAATTCAAAAGAGAGCCGAGAAATTTTTACAATCAAAAAACTACAAAGAGGCACTTAAAGAGTACGAAAAAGCAATTGAGCTAAACCCAGATTTACAAACTACATCAGCACAAATGGTATCACACTGTGCTTCACAGATAGCAAACGACTTGTTCAAAACCCAAAAATTTACAGAAGCGCTAAAATACTACGAACTAGCTCTGCAACAATACCCAAAAATATATCCTTATATTGAACAGCCATGGTTGTATAGTAAAACGCAGTTTATTGGAAAAGAATATATTCTCAAAAGCAACTGGAACAGTGCGATTGTAGAACTCAGAGAAATTCTCAAACATCGCCCTGACTATTCTCCAGCCCTTTTTCTAACAGCAACTTGTCTAGAAAAGCTAAAAGACTACAAAACTGCCTTTGAATACTACAACAGCGCCACCAAAAATCGCCAAAATAGAGAGTGGGATGGAAAATTTACATCTCTTGAGCAAGAGCGCTTACGAGCTCAACAAGTGGTTAATCGCCAAACATTACAGCCCTTTTTTGTACCACAAGATTCTATTCCCACAAAAGACTGGATAAAATCAACCACTGCGCACTTTAATATTTATTATCAAAACAAAGAACTAGCTCAGAAAATAGCGTCTACTTTAGAATTTCACTGGAGCGTTATTTTCAAAAAACTAGCACCAAAAGATACAAATAATAATTGGCCTATGCGCTGCGACGTATACATATTTCCTTCGCGTAAAGAGTACATGAAAAATACAGGTCTACCACAATGGTCGGACGGAGTCTCGCAAATGGCATACCAACAAGGACGCCTGTTCCAACATAAAATTCATCTCTACGCAAGTGCTCCACTGCTACTTTCAAACATAATACCTCATGAGTTAACTCATGTAATGTTGCCGTGGTTTTTGAAATACCGGGTTCAATTGCCTCTATGGTTAAACGAAGGTGTTGCCATGACAAACGAAGCAAGTTTTCGCACTAATAGTCGTAGATTTACTTTAAAACGCGCGCTAAAAAGAGGAAGTGTATTTCCTGTAGCACAGTTACTAAATATGAATGAGTATCCTTCTTCCCAAGAAAAAGCCTCGATATTTTACTCACAGAGTTTATCCATAGTTGAATTTTTATTAAAACGTGGCGGTAACGCCAAATTGCTACAATTCACCAAAAAAGCAAAATCAGATATAAAAATAGCCCTAAAAGAAACATATAGTATTCCGAACTTCTCAACACTAGAAAGGTTGTGGTTAAAATATGCCAACGAATAAAATTCGCCAAAAAGGTGCTGCACTGATACTCGCAGTTGTGGCTTTGAGCATGTTAGTTATTATTGCAATTCCATTTGCCTCTTCTATGGCCGTAGAAAAAAGAGCTTCGCAAAATACCTTAGCTAAGGTCCAAGCCAAAATGGCCACGAAAGGAGCGATCAACTATGCTATAGCACAACTATCCAAAAGCCACGACATGAAAGAACGCGACGAAAATGCAACTCCTTTCTCTGATGCTCCTCAAGAACAAGAAATAAAAATAGATCTTCCAAGAATAGACACCAACAACCCATATGGAGAAATTTGGTCCGTCGATGTACAAGACGAACAAGGTAAGGTCAATTTACACTCTGCAACACCGTGGCTACTTGGAAACCTTATAGCTTCTGCAATCACACAAGAGCAAGCAACTGACAGTCATACAACAATCTCTGTCGACTCAACTTCGCGATTTCCACAAAAAAATGGGTTTCTGTGGGTGAACGGTGAACTGATAAGTTATAGCCATAAAGATAAAACGCACTTTTTTGGTTGTGAACGCGGTATATTTCAAGAAAAGCCAAATTTCATAGCTCCACGCGGTATTAGACGTGGAACACTTATCATTGATGCTCACGCCTATCGCATTATCAGTCACCAAATGACTTTTGGATTTTTTCATACCATTGAAGAAGTTAAAACCATTGCCAACGTTGGAGGTGACTTCGCTATTTCTCCGCAAATATTTGATGCACTGTATTCAACACTTACTGTTCATTCAACAACAGTAAGTAACAGTAACTGGATCAACGAACAACCAGCTGAGCTAGTTGCAAACACTGACCCTAGCAGCCCAGATATTTTTACCGTTGACAATGCCTTGTTCTATATTCCTGGGATGATTGTAAAGATAGAAAGCAATAACAATAAACAACTAGCGATGATTTTAAGTAGTAGTTCTACGCGCATTCAAATAGATCGCAAATTAAAAGAACGGGGTGGCACATTTCGATTATCCGTCAAACCTCCAGCGGCCATCAATATAAATTCTGCTGCTCCAAGAGTTCTATTTGCTATATTCAAAGGGTTACGGGTAGGTGGCGGTTGGATTGGTGCCGCAGAAGCCTCAACACTTGTTAATGAAATTCTCAAAATTCGCGCAAGTGGTGGTTCTTTTAGCTCTTTAGAAGGTTTTCAAAATCTCCTAAATGATCTTCGCGAAAAATTCGCCCAACAACTAGATATAAATCAGCAACCATTCTTTTCTAAGAAAAAAATCCGCAGAATTCTATCTGCAGCAATCAGTACCAACGGTTTACGCAATCGTTTTCACGGTATTAATATACGACCAAGCTCAACAAATTATCGCCAGCCCTTTCCTGTTTTGGCACCTATTATTTTCAAAAGTAATGATACCTATACTCTTACATCTACAGCTGTAATAAACAACTCTTCAGGTATTCCACTTGCACAGCATATGCAAAAAACACTTGTGTCAACGATTCCTTCAGAAACCATCTATTGGAAATTAAACACCCAAAAAGATTTCCAAGACTACTTAAACAACCGTACCGCTACGCGCGTTACAAGCCATCCTGTTTTTGTAGATATGTTTACTAAATTCCCGCAAAAGACACTAGGGAAAACGACAGGAATTTCACTGGACACTTTCACAAGCGATTATCGAGCTCCTCAAGGATCACAACTTGTACAAAAAAATACATTTGACAATACTTACGAAGGAGTAACAGGCGTACAAAAAGCCAACTTGCGCACATCGGGACTAGAAGTACGCCCTGGATGTATTTCTCTGTGGTTTAAAATCCAACAAGCTGCGCGACGCACAGAAATATTCAATATGGGAGATCGTCAACAAACACAAAACCGCATCTCTTGTTTTATTGAAGGTGGTAATCTCATCCTACAAGTCTTTGATGGCGCAGAGGAAAATAGTTGCTGTGAAATTACCGCCCCTATTCCACAGAGTGGAACGTGGACACATTTAATGGCCACTTGGTACAGCACAGAACATGGCGGTCTTGCTTTGTGGATAGATGGTCGTCCTGTAGGAGAATTTAGTTATGATTTCGATGGCACAAAACTAGATATACGAACAACGAAAAAAATAGATAGTCTTGCTACTGTTATCCCCGTCTCTTCGACACGCGGCCTTACAAACGCAGGTGCAGTAAAAATCGGTAACGAAATTATTGAATACGAAAGAATCTCAGGTAGAAATTTAATTGTTCGAAAATCATATTCTGGTTTTGAAAGAAATCAACTTGCTCGTGGTGCACGAGGTTCAATTGCAAGTGAACACATTCAAGGAGTAGCAGTAGTTCCTCTTGGTTATAGTGTCGCTTTGCGCGATAGAGTTTTTCCAGCAACCACTCTAACTTCAGCAATAGGAAAAGCAGATCTTTTTACAATAACAACTGCTCAAGTAAGTCTTTCCGAAGGAACAATCAAGTTAGAAACCACGAAGGATTTTCCACCAGCAGGCTTTGCACTACTTGTAGATCCAGTAACAAGAGTCCAAGAAAAAATACGTTATTTACGTAGTGATCGTAAAAGCCTAAAAAATTGCGTCAGAGCACAACTTGGTACTAGTAGCGCTGAATTTGAAACAGGAGCTTTTGTAGTACCCATATCAATATCTGTGGCTGACAATAGCGAATATCCTGACGTTGGTGCTATTCAAATAGACAACGAGTGGTTACAATATTCAGCTAAAGTGGACCAAGATATTTTTATTTTTAATCCTCCAGGAGCTGCTATAAATCAATTAATTTCAACACAACAATATGACCCCAATTACCGAAAAGTTGCACAAACAGCAAGTGCATCTCATTTTCGAAATACAAAAGTTTTACCTGTATTTCGATTGCGAAATGGACAATTGGGAAGATTCGATACAGTCACTCTTGTTGACAACAATGATTTTTCACAACAAGACCAACTCGAAGTAAACTGGAGCCAAGGAGATTTTATAGCATTTACCGAGGATGTATCACGTATTTATGAACCGCAAGGGCAAAAAACACGTATATTAAAATTTCCCTCTGGAGAACTCCCTAGCGAAAATAGCGAATTTACCATTGGGCAGTCCGGTATTATTATTGATGAACTACAAGTTATTCAAGCACGTCAAAAATTTGCTCTGTCATTCTCTCAGCCTACCGATAATACAGAACAAAATATCGCCATAGATAATCAAACGGCTTTAGCAGATGATGGAGGAATATTAAAAGTAGGAAACGAGTACATAGCTTATTCTTCTATTATCAACAACGAATTGCAAAACGTAGAGCGTGGTTTTCTTAACTCCAAAGCTACAAACAACGATGCAAACACCTTCATTTATCCAGTTTTTTTCCTACCAATATCTTCTCTTACAAATGGCTTTAACTCAGCAAATACCATCGAAGTTGGTAACGCAAGTGATTTTCCTAGTAGTGGCTACATTCGTAGTGGAAATGAAATTATAAGTTACAGCAATAAACAAGGTAACAGTTTTCTATTGCCTGAAACAATAAGAGGTAACAATGGACGTGGAGCTTTTGGATCTACTCAGGAAAGTCATTCTGCGGATAAATTAGTTCACTGGATGCCTTCTCGCTACTGGGATCGAAGTACTATAAGTAACAACGATAACGATACAGCTTTTTTCGAGGCTGCTAAAACAGCACACAATGCTCTGTGGAAAAACATAAAGTGGGAAGTAGAGCTACCATCAAAAAATTTTACAGCGGTCAAGTTTCTTGTCCGTATAGACGGAAAACCAAACTGGACAAAAGAACCACAAAATGTTCCGGGACAAATCTATGAATTTAATGATACTAAAAAAGCGAACACTATCGATGTTACTGGGGATTTATTTGAAATGCGCGTCTATTTTATTTACAAAAATGGTGCTTTCAGCCGCGAAGTGTGGAAAGACACACCTCTCATTAAATCTATAGAGGTTAGTTACGAACAGTTACCGCAAATATATCAAACAGAATAAAATAATAATGTTTGCTTCTCATCAATAACACTCGAATAATCATAACATAACCTTGCAATAAAAAAGCATTAGGGGTGTCCCAAAAAATAATATACCAAATTTTACATAGAGATTTTATTCATCAGCTAGGCATTTTGAACGCGCATAGTCTAGTTCTGTAAGTGATAAATAACGAAGCTGATAAATAAAAGATCATGTAAAATGGTAAATTATTTTTTGGGACACCCCTTACAAGTAACTTTATAAATTTTTTTGAGGATTTAAATAATGAACAAATTTATCTTTTTTAGTGTGCTTATTTCTTTAAGCGTTCTCTTTGCACAACAAAAATTTAATGCGAAAGTCATTCCAACAGTTATCGATCCTTCTTTTGATTGTTGGCACAAGTCTGTCAATAAAGATGCTTTTGCCATACCAGCAGTAAAAAAAGTGGTTCCGGGACAAAAATTTAGATTATGTGTACTATTTTCTAACTACGGCACTAAAGACAATAATGCTGATGTAAAATTCTGGATAAAGTGTACTAAACCAGATGGGACAGAGCGCTTTAGCAAGAATAAACTGACAGGCTTAAGTAACAGTGGTACAGGAAAAAAGCAAATTTCGGAAAGCATAGAATCAATATCTTTTAACGAAAACGACCCTACTGGCAAGTATAAATTTCAGGTTCTATGCATTGATTACATCAATAAGAAAAAACTAAAAAGAACTTTTGAAATTGAACTAATGAAGTGGCAACGTGGTAATTATCCTGGATCTCTACAAGAATATTCTCAGTGGATGCATAACTACTATAAAAATCCAGCACCTAATCAAGCTATTCAAGCTTTTTTAACCCACTTTGTTCCTGTCGACAAAAACAAACAATTCAGCTATCATATTTTACATTTTTTTAGCACCGTTTTTACCAAAAACGAACATTTAATTGACTTAGCCTTACGCAATTTTTCTTCTTACACAACAGCAGAAAAAATAAAAATTGCCACGCTGTACAATGCAATCAATAAAACCGATAAAGTGCTAGCTCTTTGCGATGAATCCGAACGCCAAATCATTTCTAAAACCAAAATACCTCTTTTTGATCCGTATACTGACATTTCAAACCCTGTACAGGTTAGTATGTTATGGCTTGAATTTTATGCAACTGGAACGATAGCTCCTATAAAAAAAATAGTTGATACCTTAAAAAATTCCATTCACTACGGCGCCAAAAAGAAACATGAAAAATCCCCAAAAGGACACGAACAAGAAATCCTTAAAGATATTCTCTTTCAAGTCACAGCTTGGTCTTTACAACAAAATTGGCGAATGGTACCTCTTGTTACAAGTTACAGCCACCACATACTCAAGGAAAACAAAAACTCTCAAGAAATCTCCATACGCACTTTACATCAAATGCTATACAATAAGCAGCAAAAAAAATGAAATAATGAAATCAAAATAAATTGAATACTTATCAAGCCGTTTATTGTTCATTTTCATAATCAATGCTTGTATTATAAAATCTTGAATAATTCAGTGCAAATGCTTAAAACGATTATACTTTGCACTTGCTTATGAAACACAAAAAATATATACTAAAATAAATTCTTTTAAATCATGTTGTTGTTCTTGAGAAAGGAGATAGATAGTACTACTATCTAATCTACCATGAAAATCAATACACAAGATATCCCAAATAACATCAAATTAATCACATTAGAAGGGCATATAGACGAAAATACTATTAGCCTCGTGCAAGACACCTTCAACAGTGTTTTTAACTTAAACCAAAGTAAGATAATCTGCAACATGCAAGGTGTCGAACATATTAGTGCTCCCGTATTAAAAAATTTCCTAGAGAATGTTCACAGCGCCCGAAATCGCGGCGGTGATTTAAAATTGTTAAACGTACAAGCTTCTTTGCAAGGTATTTTTCGTTATGCAGGTTTCAATGATGACAAAGTGTTTTGCAACAACGTACAAGTCGCAGCTCAACAATTAGAACAACTATCAGATCAAAGATTTGCTAATAATGAAGAAGATCCTTTTGGAGCAACAATACAAACATCAAACACAGACTTTACGCAGCCTTCTAACAACATATATGCTCCAACAATACACGGTAACCAATCTCCTTTACAAAACAAAAATACTGAAGACCTTTACGGTGCTACAATCCAGATGACTGGTTCTCCTCTACAAAACCGCAATAAACCAAGTGATAATCAAAATACTGAAGATCCTTACGGTGCCACAATTCAAATGACGGGTTCTCCTCTGCAAAACCGCAATAAACAAAAGAGTAACCAAAGTGCAGAAGACCCTTATGGTGCCACAATTCAAATGACAGGTTCTCCTTTACAAAATCGTAAACAAGAAGAACAGCCAAGTGAAATGTATGGTGCGACAATATCCCTTGATGAATCTCCAATCCAAGGTTTATCTTCTCCGCAACCAAAAATAGAACATAGCGTTGAAGACTTAACAAATGCAAGTTTCACTATTGATTCAGGAGAGGAACAGGACCTTAGTTTTCTATCTGGTGATGAACCAGCAGCTCCACCACAAGTGCCTGCAATGAGTACACCTGCACCTATAGCAATAGAACCGACCGTAACAGCTGACTCTCACTTTACCCAAACAGGCACACAACAAGACACAAAAGTATTCAAGTACGAAATTACTTATAAAATTGCTGATAAAATTGCTGAAGGTCATATGGGAAAATTATACCGCGGCGAAGAAATCAGTGCATGTGGCTTCCACAAACCTGTGGCACTAAAATATTTAAAAACTCATTTTTCAAAGCAATCCTATTTAGAAATTCTTACTAACGAAATACGAAAAGCATCACTCATTACTCATCAAAATATTGCACAAGTTCACAAACTTGTCGCCCTAAATAATTACTATTTTGTAGTAATGGAGCATGTTGATGGGGTTAATTTAGCGACAATGCTAGATAAGTTAAGACAAAACACTCGTTTACTTCCACCGCACCTTGCGTCACTTATTGTTTACAACATTTGTAGAGCCCTAGCATACGCAAATAGAAAACTAGATAGCAATGGTGGAGAAATAGAAATTATCCACGGAGAAATAACACCTGAGAACGTTATTATTAGTAAAGATTTAGACATAAAACTTGTTGGCCTTGGCGTATCAAAAGCAAGTAACTTAGTTCGCCACCAAGAGAATCCTGCATTTTCACATGGATTCACACACATGGCTCCAGAAGTAAAACAATCTGGAATTCCATCAAAATCAGGAGACATATTCTCTCTAGGTGTCTTGTTTTATGAATTACTCACAAATCAAAAGCCGTACACGGCAGAACAAATCAATAACCAATCAAATGAAATTGTTTTTCCAAGTCGCATAAACTCTAAGGCTACAGATATAGTCGATGGATTAGTACTTAGATGTTTAGGGGCAAATCCTGCTAGCCGTTGGAAAGATTTTGAGGATCTTGGTTTACAACTAGAAGAAAGTCTCCAAGACAAAGGATTCAGTTTAACCCAAGCAAGTTTGAAAAAATTCTTAGAGATCAACTCTATTTTTTAAGCCTAGCTTTACGAAATTTTTAGTCTGTCGCCTATTTTATTTGACATTCCTTTAAGTGGCAAAGTAACTACTTTGCCACTTTTCTCGTTTGAGATTCAAAATATTATGAGTAATTTAAGTAACAGAAAACAAGATCACATAGATATCGTATTAAACGAAAACACAGAACCTATAAGTAGCTCATTTGATAAATATTACTTACCTTACTGCGCATTACCTGAAATCGACATGGGAAAAATCGATCCTTCCACAACACTACTCAACAAAACATTGTCTTTTCCTTTTATAATATCTTCAATGACAGGTGGTTTGGAAAAAGGCGAACAAATCAACAAAAACTTAGCCATCGCTGCACAACAAGAAAAAGTGGCCCTAGGACTAGGTTCTATGCGCGTAATTATTCGCTACCCAGAAATGTTAAAAACATTTCAAGTTAGAGAACACTGCCCAGATGTTCCGCTATTTGCCAATATTGGCATTGTGCAACTAAACTATGGCTTTACTGCGCAGGAACTCAAAAAAATAATTGATGGGGTTCAGGCCGATGCCCTTTTTGTCCACATCAATCATCTTCAAGAAGCTATTCAACCAGAGGGTGACACTAATTTTGAAAATCTTATTCCCAAACTAGAAAAAGTAATTTCGCAACTCAATGTCCCTGTTTTTGCAAAAGAAGTAGGTCACGGCATTGATTACAATACTGCAAAAAGACTTAGAGACATCGGTGTAAAATATATTGACGTCTCTGGAATGGGAGGATGTTCATGGGCTTGGATAGAAGGTTACCGTCTGCCAGATTCACGCAATTTAGGCCACACTTTTAGAGCAGAAGGAATTCCTACTGATCATGCTCTAAAAATATGCTCAAAACTTCAGGATATAACTCTTATTGCAGGAGGAGGAATTCGCAGTGGCTTGGATGTAGCAAAATCATTAACGATGGGCGCTTCATACGCTACAGCAGCAAAACCATTTTTGGATCCTGCTCTAAAATCTAGCGAGGCTGTTGCTAGAACAATTCAACAGTGGAAAAAAGAATTTATAGTTGCTCTATTCACTAGTGGAGCATCAAATGTAAACGAAATGTCCGACATGGAATGTTTAAAAAGGGATTAAGAGGTGAAAGAAAAAATAGTTATTCTACAAAACGATATATGGAAAATGGAAGTAGATGCTATCATTTGTCATGCAAATACCGAGTTGGAAATGTGCGAAGCAATTTCATCTTTGTTATTGGAATATGGGGGAGATGATATCCAAAATGAGTGCAACAGTTTCGAACAACTCATGAAAGGACAAGCTGTTCTTACTACAGCTGGACAATTGCCCGCACAAAGCATCATTCACGCCATTGTCCATAATCTTGGAGAAGACCACAATGATGGAGAAGAAGAATTTTTAATGAAGGCGATTCGCGAAGCTTTCATTCTCATTAAAGAAAAAAAATTCAAATCTATAGCTCTACCACTTATTGGAAGTTCTAGCTTAAATATTCCGGTAAAGAGAGCCGCAGAACTTATTATGGCAGAAGTAAAAAAACACTTAGATGGTGAAACTTTCGTTGAAACGGTATATTTTGTAGCACAAAGTTACATTATGTATGACGCGATTGATGAAGCTCATCGCCAACTTTAGATACTCAAAGCAGTTGTAAAACTACGCGTAGTAGTGGGACGGTACAAAACCGCTTCCACCACCACGCGTAGTTTTTTAGTGTATCTTCTCCGATTGAGCTATTTGAGATTGTTTCTAGCTAAATCATTTATTCTTGAAAAAATGCCAGCCATTTCTTTTCAAATTCATCAACAGGCATTCCTACCAATTCTTCAAATGCTTCTATTTGATCTTTACCACTCCAAATATTTCTTATATAACTACCAAACACATCGCCTTTTCGTAAATCAAACAATGTAGTAACAAAGTGTACCGTTGCCCACGACTGAATATAATGCAAGTTTGAATTTTCTAAATTATCACTGGAGGTTACAATAAAATCCTTATAACCAGCGACAAGCAAATCTTTCACAGGAACAGCGTTTTTACGTTTCGTAAATTTTTTCAAAAAACTCAAACGACCTTTATCCATTTCTCCTATAATAAGTCTGTTTCCAGAGAAAAAAGACGATTCAAAATACTGGGCAAGCCCTTCATTTAACCAGCGAGGCACATACATAGTTTGTTCTTCAGTGAAAAGGAAGTTTTTCATAAAAGCGTGAAACGCTTCGTGATACATCATTTCAATCATTTGATCAATATATTTTGGTATTAATTTTCTATTTTTGGATGCAATATATCGTCCTTCTGCTCTATGTTTTCTTTGTTCTTTTAGAAGAGCATTTATTTGCCGATTAATTTTATCAATCTGATTTCCAATATTACGATATGCAACATCATAATCGCGCTGTTTGATTTGCCCGCGTGCCAATTTTTTATCTAGTTGATTATGAAGCGTACGTTTTTGACGCGTAATTCGATTTCGATGTTTAGCGATAATTCTTTCATTTTTAGCAAGAAGCGCGAAAATTTTATCATTGTGTTTTTTGGTTTTTGCTAGAGAACTCTCGTAAGCAGCTAAATCACAACTAGCCATGATATGATTTTTAGTAGGTGAGTAAAAAGCTGGATTAGCAAAAGCACGACCAATAGCCTTCTGGTACTCTGCTGTAGAATTGAATATATATATTTTTATTTTTTTATCACTATTACGAGTAACGGGAAAAAATCGCTGGTAAGCTTCAAATATACTCTCTGTACGAAATGCAATTTCGCGAGTAAAGTTCTCAGGAGTATTACAATACAATGTAAAAAATTTACCTGTGTAAACAAGACCTGTGCCTTTTCCAAATTCCCAAGGTACTTTTTCTAAGGGAACAAGATCTATTTTTTTGCGATCAATAAGTTTTTGCTGACTTAGATTTTTTATATCCTGTAGTCTAGTTTCTCGTACTTCGTCTGGTATGCGCTTAATCTTAGCAATTTTACTTTTCCGAATTTTCACCTCAACAAATGACGTTGAGCCTTTAGAAATTTTTACTACCGTAAACAAAATTTCCTTCGAATTTTCTTTTTTAATAAGTCCCTTGATTTTGCGTTTGTCTTTTGTGTATATAATGTCAAGAGCCGTCTGCGAATAAATGGTAGAGCCTTTTACTTTTTCAACCGTATTGCTATCTGATTTTATTACTTGTTGATTAAATTCTTTAGGCTTCCAACTTGTCAATTTCTCTTTGAAGTCATTTCTTACCATATTACATATTTCTTTTTGCTCATCGTCAACTTTATTTGCTAGTTCTAAATAAATATTTGACGAAATAACCTGTTGCCAGTTCTTGACTTTGTTTGAATCAACCCAATAACTAAAATTACATGAAGCACGCAAACGACGAATATCCTTACGTTTTTTATCGCGGTTTCCATGATAACTACCTATATTTGTTTCGCGATATTCACAAATAATCCAATGTTTTGGTTTATCTATTTTCGGAGATTTAGAAGAAAATCTAGGGTACAGATCTTCTTTTAGAATAGCTCTGTCCATTATCTCAATAATTCGGTCTTGAAATGAACTAGTGTCGTAATCTCCAAAAAAATTAAACTTTGTGTAAACAAACAATGTATTTTCTTTTACCAAATCGCCATGTTTAGTTTTAAGCGCTCGAGCTTTTTCAATCGGAAAAGAAATTCTTTTCCAAGACATAACTAACGAAATATTCTCTAGTTCTTTCTTCAATATTTTAATTGCCAAACCTGTAGCGTTTACCGAAATAAAGTTATCTGCACACTCTACCATACCCAAATGTAAAGTCATGAGTGCATCCTTGATAATCTTACCGTATTCTTTCTCAATATCAAGGCTATCCTCAACAGATTCAGTAAGAACATCAAATTCAATAACAATGTTTTTATAATCAGAAAATAATTTGTCCCACTCTGAGATAAAATCTTCAAGATAAAGATGTTTTCCTTTTGCAAGATCATCAAAGACTTTTTGTTCGGTTTGCATTAAGCCTTTGTACTTTAAAGAAGCTTTAGATATGTTTGACTGCAAATCACCAAACATTTTACTGACTAAAACCCAACCTTGCTCTGTTCGAATATAACCTTGCTTCCTCAAATCACGTGTACTTAACCACAGTCCTCCCATGAAATGATATTTTCTTTTATAGATATTAGGCTTTAATTTAACAAGGCTTTTAATCGCTTCTTGGCGTAAATCTTCAGGCGTTGACGCACTAATAACGAGATTCTGTAAAGAAATCTCAGAATCAACCTTAAGATTCCCTAGCGCTCTTACAGCATATATTTTGGCTTGGTGATTAAAAATTTTAGAAAAATCTTCAATAACCTCACTAAGGTAGTAAGAAGCACTTTCTGGATATTGACTAATATGCTCAATAATATCTTTACGCATTTTTACTTGTGAGCTGTTAAGACCATAAACCAAAGACTCTACAGCTTCTTCTCCCCGAGTCTTTAACTCCACAAAAGCTACTTTCTGTTCCTCAATATCGTTAGAAAGTAACTGTTCTTGAAGTGTTGAAAGACTTGCAGGCATTATTAAAAATAGAGCTAATACCATAACAAAAAAAACAGCCGCTCCAACTATTGGGTATTTATACTGATCAAAAATACTTGGCTTTGAAATAGGCTTGTTCTCTGGTGAATCTTGAGGAGAGTTTGAATTTTCATCAAGTAATTCATCTTCATCGTCTTCAAAATCAAGAGAACCAGTATTTTTTACAGGAGCAATTGACATTGGTTTTACTTTTGGTACAAGTGCTGATTTTGTAACAGAAACATCTTTTTTCAGAGGCTCAGACAAAACAGGAATATCTTCCTCAATATCATCGGTTAGTGATGAAAAATCGGGATCTTCTAACATTGCATCATCATCGTCATCATCATCTTTAAAGGCTAAATCTGTCGACAATCCAATGGATGTTTGTAACTCATCTTCGCCTTTTTCCGTAGCATTTTTGATATCAGCCAGTAACTCTTCGCAATTTTGATAGCGCTTGATAGGATCTTGCTTTAAAGCCTTCATACAAATCACGGACATTTTTTGACCTAGTGGTGGCAAAGAGCTAACAACATGAGGCGCTTTTAAATTGCCCTGAGTTACCATGTAACAGATTTCTTGAACTGTTCCTTTGAATGGACATTTACCAGTTAACATTTCGTACAAAATAATTCCCAAAGACCAGATATCTGAACGTTGATCTGGTGGACTTTGCGACCATAATTCTGGAGCCATATAAGAAGGAGTTCCCGATGTGATATTCATCGTCTGAGAGCTACTATCGGATAACCGCGCAATTCCAAAATCAGTAATCTTAGCAATTCCGTCATCTGACATTACAATATTTTCTGGCTTTAAATCTCTGTGTATAAGTCCTTTGTTGTGAGCAAAAGAAAGTCCTTCAGTTATAGATGAAAATAACTGAATACGTTGCTTCAAATTGAGAACTTTTTGACGACAATAATTGTAAAGATTGCCTCCAGAAACATATTCCATAATAAAAAACTTCTCTTTTTGATTTGCGTAAAAAATAGTAATAATATTAGGATGATTTAAAGTAGCAAGTAATTGGATTTCGCGTTTAAACCGGGATAACTCCTTGGGGGAAATAGAAGTGACTACTTTACACGCTTCGTGACGGCCGCCAGTATTATTATTGCGAATTAACCATACACAACCTTGCGCTCCACGTCCAAGTTCTTGTACATACTCATAACCATCTGGTAGTACAGGTAAATTCATATTAGACATTTTTATTGTCCTTTGTATTGAAAAAAGCACACACATATCCTATAATATAGTATAGGATTTTGAGAGGAGAATTGCCATGAAATGTAGAGAGTTTAGAGAAAAGATGGTTGATTTTATTTGTGAGAAAAACAGCACAAATAGTTTTAGGATACACATCGAAGAGTGTTCTAACTGTAAGATAGAGTACAAAAAGTACCAAGAAATTACATCCATCGTACAAATGACACGTATTAATCCTAGTAAGAATTTTGCAAAAAATCTACAAAAAATTTTACACAATGACAATACTTCGTTTGTTGAAAAACTAACTTTCGTTGTAGAATATACTTTTTATAGACTAACTCATACACCGCTGCGCGTGGCGTGGATGATTTTTTTGATCGTCACAACTGTTAGCCTACCAATTTGGTACTTCAATTACATAGAAAAACACATGCAAGCAGAGCAACAAGCACTTCCATTATGGAAAATACCTGCGCAAACAATGATGAACAACTGAAGTGTGCTAGTGAATTGTGTATACAATTCACTAGCATTAGTTAATTATCGTTATTTGTCGGTAGAAAAATCTTCGATGGAAATCGCTTAATCAAACGTTCACCACGCCGAATGCGGATCATCACGTCAAAAAGCCCTTTTGGATTTTGCTGCGGTTGCCCGTTATCATCGGGATACGAAATCTGAATGTTATAAGAAAATTGTCCCAATGTTCCAGCTTCATCTTCATCGCTAATACTAACATTAAAACCGTTATCGTTTTGACCAAGAAAAGCAAAATTTCCTGTTGCGCCTCCTTGTAAAAGCGGAGCATAGTTATCTTGATCACCACCTGTTCTTGTATCTATATCAACCACGACGGGACCTGTTGTAGGTACATCATCAATAGAAGGTATACCAATAGATTTGTTTACTAGTGGTAATACAAATTCATTTAACCTACTTGTATCATTAATACCATCGTGAAAATATATCAAATTATCACCAGGTGCCATTTGAGAAGCAGAAGCGCGTAGTGCAGCATATACCGAGTCAGCGATAAAAGCCGCATATGTTTCCTCTGCCGCTTTTTTAGTCGATTTTATTCCAGCAGGGAATAACGTCAAAATTCCTACAACTCCAAACACCAAAATACCTAAAGAAATCAATATTTCGATAAGGGTAAATCCCGATGTTGATTTTTGCCTCATTGTAGTCCTCCTAATTATTTGCGTTTGCGACCCAAAAAACACGTCCTACTGTTCGTGTAATTCGACTTTGTTCATCAGTAACGTCCATACTTATTCTAACTGCATCTACATTTCCATTATTAGCTGTTAGTATTTCCCAACGATCCTCGTTAGCAGCACTGGTATCGTCAAAATAACTTGCAAAAGCAAAACTTATGCCTGGGGCAGCCCCATCTCTTGGAGCTCCAATAAATTGGCATAATACATCACTTTCATTCGCACGTGCATTGGCAAGATCAGGCTCAACGCTAGGATCGAGTAAGTTTGGATCACCAACAGCTGGCACTACGAAATTGCGTAATAAAATCCAACGTCTATTTTCACTACCTTCCAAAGGAATGACACGATAGCTTACATTTGCAACACCTGTTTCAGGGCCACTGTCACCTTCAAAAGTAACGATCGAACGAAAAGAGAGTAACTCTTGTTCTTGCGCTAGACTTGTTACTGGATTAATTTGCAAATTACCACGAGAACTTGCCAGTTCTTTTGACATTAGATCAAAAGCAACGCGCGCATTTTGAAAAATATTCATATTAGCTTCAGAGAGATTGAAAAGTTGTGTTGAGCGGCTAAAAATAAGGACAATTGCACCCATAAGAATAATCATCAAAGATACAGCAACGAGTAATTCTATTAATGTAAAACCTTTTTGTTGTCTTCTACGCATAATATACCTCTTATTATGGAGTACGGATTGTAGAACGAACTTGTCCAGTATTTCTTATAATATCAACTAAAGCTATATGTTCTCCATTGTCTTGTTGTATAACAATGTCAGCTTCGTTATTTGTAAAAGCCTGAGTACCTGGTGTTGGAAGATCACCTGCAAAACCAGAGCGTACTCTAATACTACCTGTAGGAGAAAATTCCAAAACCAACGAATCACCAAAGTTCTCATCGCCACCTAAACTCTGTATCGAAATAAATTCTGGAAATTCTTCTGCTTGCGTCCTACTTTCAAATTCACGATTAGGGTTATTTTCATTCGAATCAAAAATCTGAATTGTGTTTACGCGTGCCTGTTGGTTTTCTGCCCCAGGAACTCCGTCAAAAGCGTCAGCAGTAACCGTAATTCTCGTATTCACTTCTGCATTTGCCTGAGTATAAACAACAACAAATTGACGCTCACGTTGTGATATAGCCTGTGATCTAGCTTGTAAACATGCCATCTTGATCATAGAAGCAGCACCTTTTAATCGACTTTTTTTCATAAAATCAAGTGTCGTAGGTAAAACAGCCGCTGCTATCATCACAATAATAGAAATAACTACCAGTAGTTCAATTAGAGTAAACGCTTTGAAATGTTTTTTATTTAATAGCAAAACAAAACACCCCTAAAAACAATTTTTTTTACATGTAAATGTTTATTATATATCATAATATTTTGTACCAGAGCATTGTAGTTCACAAAAATTTTGTATTTCATAAATAATTGCTTTAAGAGGATAACCTCTTTGGGAACACTACTACGCCCTTTATCCTGTTATTAAAATTATTCAGGATATTGATTTTCTACTCTATATTTTGACTCGCTCGCTTTTATTTTTTTTTACCTTCACCATATAAAGAATATTGTTGTACAAAGTGAGTTTATTTTTAGGTATGTCAACCTTAAAATAAAAGGTCATCACGCTCCGAGTATTATATTTTAGTATAATGACTACCTTTCCTCTTGTCAATTGCATATTTTCAGTATTGTTTTATCCTTATTTGCTATATCTATATTCCAAGCGACTAGTTACGCGACATAATACGTAAGAACACTTAAGATGTTACTACCAGAATAATTTTTTATTTTTCACTTTAGAAAATGTCATCAGTTAAAATTTTTTAGTTTGAAAACACGCGACCTAGCCACAGCCGTAATCGAAATAAATAACCACAAATCTTATACCAAACGCCTAGAATATTCGGTCAGAGTTACGATGAAGGTGGCGATTGCGATGTTACTAATAGTTAATGGATAATGCTCTAAACATCACTACGGGACGCCTAAACACTTGTGGTAGTATTTTAATATCGCTATAATTTTAACTAAATACTCGTTTTCGTAAAACTTAACGTAATAATTTTAAGTTTTATTTTTTTTTCTTGCATTCTCTGGAGAATCTTTGTTTTAATATTCTACTATAGAAATGCTTTACTTTTGTTAAAGTATATAAAAATATGCAAAGATATTAGATTTTTGCATTTGTAAATTGTTCTTTCCTGAAAGGAACTTTATATGATTAAAAATTGCATAATAATGTTAATGGTTTTTACAATGACTGCTTCGGCTTGGTGCTGTGGTGTTAGAGCTATTAGTTCAGCTCAAGCACAAAACCAAGTAAAACAGCAACAACCACAACCAAACATTCCGATATCACAACCTGCTCCGGCACCAGTACCACAGCCTGAAACTTTGGCTGAGCTTATCAAAGATGTTGCAGCTGATTATGACAAGTTTGGTTCTAACGATCAAGAAGTTGCGTTTGACGATAATGCAAACGAAAGACTTTCTGAACAAACATTAACCAGAATAGATGAATTTGCAGCGGCATTTGACTTACCTGTTTCTAGTAAAGATACAGATGAATCTCGTATCCTGAGAAATGAAAAGCAAATTGCAATTGCTGAAAAACTAGTACCACAAGTACTAGCAGAAGTTACTTCATTTATTAATGATATAAACGCAGATGTCAGTAAGTTCGTAACTGAGAACAGTACAGCACTAGAAGATGCTCCAGGCAGTCTAATCGATGCTTACTACGATCAAGTAAGTGTTCTTCACGGCGAATTTTTCAGAGACCTAGAAGGTGCTGCTAAAAAAGAACTAGGTACAGCAAACATCAACACAAACAATCTTGAAGAAAATGTTCTTCCTGATAATTCTGTCCAACTTGAAACAAATAATGAAAACGCAGTAGTAACATCTACAAACATTCCTACTGGCCAAAACATTATTGATAGACTAAATTTTACCAAAGAACAATTCCTAAACGATTTCAAACTAGTAAGAGAATCTACTATTAGCGAAATAGAAGGTTTGACGGATGCTCAAAACGATCAAAGTACTAGTATAAACACAACTCCTGATTTTGATGGTGCGCTTGACACAAGTTTCAAATCACCAACACAAGCAGGTGTAAACAGCATTAGCTTTGACATACTAAGTCCTTTAAGCTTACCTGGTGCTAATTTCGATCGTGGAACATCTTCAATCGTATCAATAATTACACAATTGAAAGATCGTTTTCCTAACACTCAATTGGCAAGTGATTTACAATTTTTCTTAGATATTTTTCCATCATCAGCAGAAGTTGCAGTTCAAGATTCACTAGAACCAAAAACTGATCTTTTTGCCGATGGAAATACAACTCTAAACAACATTGATGGTTTAGAGTTCAATAAAAACAATAAAAATCAACTAGCTGATTTTGATACAGAAAATACTTTCACTGCTACTCAGTTTGATATTGGTCTAGATGGTCGTCTAGTTGGTGTTGATAACAGAGACAACCAAGCAGATCCAACAAGCGTTACAACAATTGTTAGTGATGTAAGTAGTATCAGTGGTGACAGTCGCG
Organism: Candidatus Uabimicrobium helgolandensis; assembly: GCF_041508025.1. NCBI lineage: Bacteria > Pseudomonadati > Planctomycetota > Candidatus Uabimicrobiia > Candidatus Uabimicrobiales > Candidatus Uabimicrobiaceae > Candidatus Uabimicrobium > Candidatus Uabimicrobium helgolandensis. The sequence goes on along the minus strand of NZ_CP165719.1, from coordinate 4,629,311 downwards.
GTTTCAACAGCAGATCATTTGGTGGTAGCCCTGGCCAACACAAAAGTGTAAGTATCTTCATCAACGATAAACAATATGATATTGTAGACACAGTATTTACAAGTCCTATAGTTATCGATATCGATGGCGATGGCAAACTAGAAGCTTCTAGTGGTGTACACCTACCACACGTATACAAAGATGGTAGAATTGTTGAATTTGATATCAATGGTGACGGTTTTGTTGACCTAACAGAGTGGGTTGGTAAAAACGATGGTCTTCTAATTCAGTATGATCCTTCTAAGCCTGTAAATGGCGCTCAATTATTCGGTGACTGTGATGGATTTATCAACGGTTACGAAAAATTGAAATCTTTAGATGCTGACGAAAATGGTCTACTAAATGGTTCTGAAATAGCGACCCTAAGTGTTTGGCAAGATAAAAATCTAAACGCTAAAGTAGATGCCGGCGAAATCAAATCTCTAACAGAACTAAAGATTACAGAGTTGTCTGTTGAACATGATAACTTTGTTTCTAGTTGTGTAATGGACGGCAAAGACGTTACTATGTGGGATTGGTATCCAAGTATGTTCCGCGTAAAAAAAAGAAAATAATAAGTAGAAATTAAGTATAAAAAAGAGAGTATTATGGTCACACATAATGCTCTCTTTTTTTTTAGCTACTTTATACAGCAGTAAATTACTGATTGGAAAATAGCAGAATTATCAAGTTAAAATCGTAACAGCACATAATCTATCGATAGCATACTTGTAATTATTTACTGCATATAGCATAATTTTCCTAGTTAACAAAAAATATGTTATATATTTTCAATATCACAGTACAGTATAAGTAAAAAAATCTGCTGTCAAATCAATAGCAAAATTTTTAACAAATACAGGGGAACATATGAAAAAATTTTTCATTATTCTGTCAATCATATCAGTAGCAATCTATGCAGACAGTTATTCAATCGCTGTCGATGACATTTCAGCACACAATGTAAACTACAAGACAATAAATCCATGTGCTCTATCTAATGGAGCAAGCTACTTTATGGCCACCGAACGGGTTTATGATGTAAAAAAAGTAGCAAAAGGTAATGCCTACGATATGCTAATTTTTCGTTTTAACAACAAAAAATTGGTAAAAGTTGATCGCATACATTTAAAGTTGTATCAATTAGTAAACGTCGCATATGACAATATAAAACATCGAATTTATGTTGTTGGTAATCGCGGAAATAAAATAATTAAAATCGATGCTTTAAGCGGTGCCCAGAAAACTATATTCCAATACCAAAAAGGTAATCCTGGTTTTAAAATGGGTCCTTTCGTTATTTGTCATGACAGCAAACTTTATGCAACTGGTTGGTTTTATGATAAAGATCAAAACTGGTTGGGTGACTACATAGCGAGAATACGATTTACAAAAAAAGGTGTTCGCTTCAAAAGAATCGCAAGCTTAGATTATCTTTTTAGATATGCTTATACAAGTCGCGGGACAGTGCACACCAACTATTATGTATCTGGTAATTTGTTTTATTTTTCGCTTATCGATCAAATCGACAAAAAAACCCATTTAATGGAATTTCGAAACAAAAAAGTAACCACAATTGACAGCGCTCATATTCTTTCTACATTCGCTGCAAACGATCAACGTATTTTCTATATCACAAAAAACAAAAAAAATCAATATAGCCACTACTTAAAAAATTTCGTAACCGGAGAAAAGTACAAGATTGGTGCTGATGGTGATCGATTTACTTATCCTTTTATGGTAAAGGATCGTCTTGTTGTTCTGAAAACGAACATAAAGCAAAAAACATTCAATGCTTATGTTGGTATAGAAAAAGAAAGATATTTACTTATGCGTTTTCTAAAAAATGAAACTTTAGGTGCAATGAAAATATCAGAAGATGCAAAATACTATTTATTTATGAGTGTTGACGGCATGAAGATTGGTACATTGTTAAGAAACGAAAAGTAAATTTTACTCTTTTTTATCAGATTGCTCTCACTTTAGTGAGAGTAACTCTTAGTCATCAATCATTATTAGCGAGCTTGCTATGATAAAAAAAACTTTGTGGACATTGATTGTAATTTCAATACTTATACCAATAAACGCCCAGCAACAATTTTTTAAAGTAAAAACTCTTGATCTAAAAGTTATTCGTTATCCATGGGCAAACGAATTTAGCTTATCTGTAGATATAATCACCAAAAAGATATTAGTTGATGCTAAATTACAAATTGCGATTAAATATATTGACAAAAATGTCGCTAGTTATAGCGCCGTTGTAAAAAAAACAGATCGCTATTACCAAGCTAAAAAGACATGGGAACCTTTAAACCAACCTGCCCAAGAAGCTTTGCTTGGAAAATACAGTGTCAAAATAGAAATGATTGTAAAAAATCAAAATCCTGATTTCATAAAGCGCTGGCAGAAATTTTCTTCTGCTTCGAGAATTACCATAATAACAAAAGCATTCTCTATTGGAAATGAAAGTCAAACACAAAAACAGCAAGAAGAGACAAAAGAATTTTACATAGAACGAATGAAAAATCTCAATGCACTATACTCAAAGTTAAAAAAAAGAGAAGTAGTTGCATATCGAAACAAAAATTTTAAGCGCAAAAAATGGCTACAGTGGTTATATAATGAGTATTTACAAAAAATAAACAACGAAAAAAAATTACTGGATATTCGCCAAAAAAGAGTTTATCGTCCAAGATACAAATACACAATGAACGGAATGAAATATTATTGTGATTTGCTAGTAAGAATAGGTAAAACATCAACCCAAGTTCTATATAAACGTCATCGTCTTCGCCCGGACAACGCAAGTACAAGAGGTATTGATCCTTTTTCTATAAAATCAAGAAAAAGTCTAAACAAAATAATAGAAAGCATTCATAGAAGCAGTGCAAGAGAGATGAATATATCGCTAAGACAAAAGCTAGGCTATATACCTCCACCAAAGTAACATTTTATTCACCTAGTTTTTCTGCGAGTAAAGTTCATTGGGTACAATTATGGAATTGTGCCCAGCATTCATTATCAAAATACCTTAAACACATAAGTTCGATACAATCCTGCCAAGGCATAAAAACTCACTGCTACTAACCATAATCAAAAATTAATTACTGAAGCACCTTAAAAGTGTGCGCTTGAATTAATAATTCATCAAAGTACCTCAATTGTATTCTTTTAAATGTCAACATACATGCCTACTCAAAACAACAATGAAGTAACACATTTAAATCTTTACAGTAAATTTATTTTAGTGTAGAATAAATTAGATTTTATGGTTTTATTTCACAGTTAACTCCTTAAATACAATTCATTCAAAGGAGGTTATACATCTACTACTTAGAGTGCGAAAGAAATTATTATTATTTAATCATTTTCCAATTGTAAAGTTAAGTGATAAAAGACAATAATCATTCAGTAGCATTGGTTTAGATGTTCTAAAAAAAATATGAAAAAGTTAAAAAATAAAAAACGAAAAGGTATCACCCTAATCGTGGTCACAAGTATAATGTTGGTATTATCAACAACAGCTGTTACATTTGTACGATTAACAGGTTACGAACGTACAGCGGCTAGCAACTACGCCTCAACCATAGATGCGAAGTTAACAGCATATGCAGGAGTAGATCACGCTTTAGCACTGATTTACAATAATATAAGAACAAAAGGACGTATTGCATTAAACGAAGAAGTTAATAGCGTCGAATTGCAATATCCACTAAATTCAGACAGAGATCTCTTTCAAGCCAGTCAACAAGGACAAGCAATATCTTTGCAAGCAAACATCGAACTACATGATGATAGTACTTCAGATGATAACTTTGCTGTTTCAGGACTTGTAGGCCGCGCTATTCGAGGAGGAGGCATCTTTGGTACTAGCGAACCAAATGGGAACTTTTACTCACTCAAATTGGAAGATACTTCTGGAAAAATCAACGTAAATAGTTTTATAGCTATTCAAAATAATGGTACTCCTGTTGTAGAACAAACTGTACAACTACGTAGTGTCGAAGTATTTGAAAGAATATTGCAGTCTCTTGCGTTGTCAGCATTTCCAAACTCATCTCCTGAGTTTCGCACTGCTCTCGCAGGTGCAATTATTGGAAGTCCTATCAATCCAAATGGACAACGTTTTACCAATATGGAAGAGTTAGAAAATCAATTGAGAAGCGTAGCGGGATTTGACGGTGATGCTGCTGATAGATTTATAAGTAACCTAACTACATCATCGTTTATGGACACAAAAACAGTAGGTGTAAACATCGAAAATGTAATTGACTTGCGAGACGCACCTGATTACTATCGAGAACAGCGCGCTCCTGTCAATATTAATACTGCATCTAAAGATGTTCTTGTAGCACTTATTGTAAATATCCGCGGCCGTGCTAATTTTTTTGCTAATGCTGTTACAAAAAACGATGACCCAACATTTAATAACGCTGCACTAGAAGTAGAAACAAGTTTACTCAACGAAATTATCCAATATGAAATAGAAATTCCTCAAGCTGAAGCTGAAAAACTTGCTGATGAAATTATTGATCGTCGCAATGACAGTTCATTTTTAGATCAAGGCGAGATAGACGAGTTTTTAAACGAGCAAAACATAGCTATTAGTCTACCAACCGTAGATGGAATAGATGATGGAGCTGTTAATGCGGCAACAATTGTAAAGGCCAATCCAAGTTTCGCGGGTAATGTTGTAATAACTCAAGAAGTATGGGACCAAGCTATACGTGATATGCTGCGCAGTAACTTCAATCCCAATGTAATTGAAAACTTTTGGAACCCTAATAGTGATGTATATCGCCGTGTAAGTACATCCGATTTGATACGAGTTGAAGACGACGGAACAAGTTTTGTAATGAAACCTTCTCACACAATAGAGTTAGTTTCTTTTTCTGTGGGAAGTGTCGAAATTACATCAGTTGGCCGTACTACCGCAAATCAAGGAAACTTAGTAACAGGTGTATCTGTTATTTCGACAACTGCAGATTTTGGTCGTCAAATAACTCATACCACTCAAGAGGACTTTGAAGGTGATACTCCGCTTGCTGATACGATTACATCGCCAAATAATATACGTCAACAAAGAAATAGAGTAATTTCTACTTTTGAAGATGAGTTTGCTGGTGCAGTAGAACCAAGTCCAAAAGATGACCTTGATCTCAATGGTAGCGATGTTAATAGCGCTCTTTATTTTAGTGGTAGTACTTTCGTCAACGAAAGTGATCGCGATGGAGATGGCGATATTGATGCAGATGATAACAGATTCCATCCTGATGATGATATCGCAAATACCGATAATAAATATAAAGTTCCAGTACAATGGTCTGATCGCAATGTACTCGGTTCAAAAACAATCAATTATTCTCAAGCTAGTACTCCTGATCCTAATCCCGCAACCGTAGGTTTGCCAAAACTAATGAGAGCGAGAACAAGTGTTCGAAGTCAAGGAAACAATCTAGCTTATGATGGATTAATCTCACGTAGAATGTTCTACACCCCTGATTTCGTAAGAGAAACTAGCCCTGCTTTTGCTAACATTGGACTTCGTCCACAAAATAGTTTAGAACGCTATCTAATAGAAACGTGCTTTGAAGACTTCTCTATTTCTTTAGACACTGGAGAAAATTTTGATAGCTACACATCAGGTAGATCTAACACAGAGCCTAAACTACGCAGTGACGTAAACACCGCAATCAATGTATCTCCTTCTGGAACATCAAAAATGGGAAATGTTCGAGGCTCAATTCAATTCTGGGTAAAATTTGATGCCGATGATACTGATGGTGTAAATGGCCAAACAGTTGCCTCTGGTTTATTTGGAGCAACAACAGCAAGTGGCTTTCGTCCAGGTAGAGCACTAATTATTAGAGATGGTGTAGATGTATTTGGGAGACTTGATCCTCTGTTTCGCGAAGGAACTCAAACTTATGTCTATCTAAATGCACTTGGTGAACTACGTGTAACAAGACTATACTATGCTCTTTGCTTTCCAATAGGAAGTGAACGTCCATATGGCGCATTCTTTGATACAGAGGTAGATGGTAATAATCGTAAAGTACCACGTCGCGATGTTATCTTAAAAACAACACCTTTTAAAGCACATGAATGGTACCATGTTCGCGTGGAGTGGGACGATAGTCTTAATGGTAAAGCATCAATCGATTTGAAAGTTAATAATCAATCGGTCAAAAATGAAGGTGGAGTTGTAGAAGTAGTTGATGAACTTCCTGTTGGTAACGAATATTGTTTATTAAATGAAAGAGAACCTATTGATGCTATGTATATAGGAGGTTTTCCACGTCCTCAAGCTCAAGTAGGTGGATACTTTCATTTTGATACCGATGTTCATATGCCTGGAAATGCAACCATTGATCAATTTATCTCTTCGGGTGATACTGATTTTGGATTTAAGGCTTCTGCTCCAAGACGCTTTAACGAAGAAACAAATTACAGTAACTCTATAGAGCTTAACGATGATGACGACATCATTGTTGGTCTACACTGGGTATCTTATCCTCCTTATAGAGCCGAAGGCGACGATGGAGGAGATAGGCCACACGTTCGTTTAGATTCTCTTGCAATAAATGGTGATAGTGAAAGAACAAACATTCCATTTGAAGAAGAAGGTAGTGCTACTGACCGTCGTGAATTTATAGTTGCTGAGAAAATGTTTACCAATGATAATGAAACTATTTTAAACAATCAACAACAAGTAAATTATAGATTTCAATTCTTATCACCTCTTCCAAAACAACTAAATACAGTATCTGGCACAGATACTCTGCAAGGTGCTCGTTGTGCAACTTTGGATTCTGTAACCTTGCTTACAATTAAAAAGTATCCAGTTATGAGGGATACAATAATTCAATAATGTAATTGAAGCGTAATTTCTACAAACAAAGTGCTATGAGTAACAACTCATAGCACTTCCCTCCAATCACTTCTTTAATACCTAATTATGAGGTCCACAAACATGGCTAAGATTCGTCTATCTCATCAAAGTTATGAAAAATATGATTGCATTGAAATTCCCAAAAATACAAAAATAACACCTGATATATTCGAATATTTGAAAAAGAGAACTGTAAGAGCACAAGAGAAGAACAAGAAAATATTCATCACTTTACCAGGTAATTCAACTTTATCAAAAAGAAGTACAGATGAGTTTTCGAAATTTTTTCAACAATATAAAGAATGCCTGTTCATTCCACAAGAAGCACTTAAGTGGGGAAGAATCTGGAACAATATTATTGATGAAGACTTATCAACTACTGACATGGACAAAGCTCTTGCATGGTTAGCTGATGAATCTTTTTTAACACCGAGAATTGTTCGTCGCGAGTTAGGCAACGTAGCATATATCAAGTTTAGTGGTCATGTCGCTAATGCCTCGAAACACGCTGCCAAAAAAATAGTAAACACACTAGAAGAAATAAAACCTTCAGGTCGTATATTAGAAACAGCAAATCTTTTTGATACTGGAATATCAAATTCTTGGGTCCCAATATCAAGTGCTCTTGTTTTAGATATTGCCGATGTATTTATTCTAAACCAAAGATTCATGAGCGCAATAACTGAAGCGCTTGAAGAATATAACCTTAGCGTCTCTTCAAAAGGAATTTATTTTGTAACTTCTGGGTTATTTCAGTCTTGGCAATTAAAACACATACTTAAAGGCCAAACAATCAACGAAATAGGTAACATTATTCGTGTTGTTTCAAGTCGAGAAACGAACCATGAGAGCAAAATACAAGCAGAAATAACAGCGATAACTTCAGCTTCGCAAAAGAACGCCCCCCCAAAACCGCTTTTTATACATAAAGTACAAGGTCATGAACACGCGTTAAAAACCATTGATTACTTTTCACCCGACTTAGTTATTGTTGATGAAATAAGTGAAGCTACTGCTATCAAACAAAACGTATTAAAAAGTCGTGGAGAAAAAATAAATCACATCATACCTGCTGCGGATCCTGGCTTACGCATACTTTCTCCGCAAATGATAACAAAGGGTTATGATTACGAATTATTTGCAGAATACGTAATGTCTCGTTATTTACATAATAGAGGAAAGCCAAACGAAACTTATATTTACTACCTCAACACAGACCCTGATCACATGCGTAAAGTTTCAATGTTTTTAGGCGGTGAGCTTTCACATGTTCTTAACGATGACCTACAACAAATTATTGAACACCTTCCAAAATGCGAAACGCAATCAGATGCTCAAGGTAGTTTTACAATTGCCCTACTTGAAAAACAATTCTTAAAATTCGAAGTTAATCTTCATTTTACTACTTCGGGATTTGGGCAGCTTCTTTCGCAATACACAACTCTTTTTCCAAAACATAGTGACAGCCTTACGACTTCTATACGTCTATACTTACGTGCTGCGCAAATGAAACAACCTATACATACCAAATTACATTTAGCTGAAAGCTTTAATGAATTTTCTGTTAAAGAAGACGACATAGATATTGATGTACGTATACAAGACAATCGTAACATGCTGACATTCAAAGCAAAACCTCACGACGGTTTGGAAAAACGTTTTAAAACATTGTTTACTCTTCTCAATGGTAGTGACATATTTGATTCCTTACCAGACAAAGAACTTTTTATAGAGCTAGTTTCATTGTTGTGGGAAAGTTATCAAGCATCCATGTACAGAACACAAGGTTTCACAATTAGTTTAATATCAGAAAATGATGGTAGTTTTCAGTTAGAAGTATTCCAAAGTAAACAAAATAAAGCAATACTAAAGGGAAGTATCGTCGATGGTAAACGTAACTTACGCTTTAGTGGTAATACTGTTCACCATCCACAGGGTCAAAAACGTCTACTCAAAATGATTAGTTTGTACTTTAATTCTGGAAAAAATGATCCAACAGAAAACACTTGGAGATTCGCTTGTTTTGAAGCCATGACACAAGTACTAGCCAATGGATCGCAAAATCAATCACTTAGTTTTGATTTTCAAATCCAAGAGCCTAGGTGGGCTGCTGTTCTTATGTGCGACAGTACAGCTCCAAATAACATAGGCGAACGCTCACAGAAAATGTTCAATGACGGAGCTGATATAGTAAAAGTGGGCGATAATGGACGCCAAGTCACTCTTGTAAGGAAACCTGAAGCACAAGAACAAGATGGTATGCTAGGTTTTGAAAATCTACAATCAGAACTCGATAATTTACAAGAAAACGCCATTTTAGAAAAAGTAGAAAACGTAAAAACAAAAGAAGCCGAAGAACGTAGCATAAAACTCCAAAAAACTTACGAAGAAGCATTAAAAGCATACAACCAAAAATACGGTGGTATGGACGATGATGAATTACAAAACACAGGAAAAACCCACCGTCCAAAAACTCTTGAAGAATCAGCTCGCGTTAAAGTTATTCGTAAAAGACAAATGCCAAAAGGTGAAGTGGACAAACGCCGCAAAAAAATTCGCATGTATTCAGCTGTTGGCGTTACAGTAATGCTTATAGCATTTATTTTATTTGTTTCAGTTAGTTTTTCAGGCAGAAGCTCTGGAGGTGGAAAATCTCTCGTTATTAAAAATTATGATTCGATGTCTGACGAAGAAATCGAAATATACTTAGCAGAAAAGAAAAAAAATCGAATAACTAAGGATCCGGTTCCTGTTGTAACAAAAAAACTAGAAAAAGATCCGCATAGTGCTCTTATAAGAATAGTGTCTCAAAAAATGTATTTGGCAAAAGCTCCATCCCAAACTTTGCTCAACTCGCTACTGAAAAAGTTATATTTTGCACTTAAAGAAAATGCCCAAAGTGCAGATGCTCATAATTTAGCAGCAAGACTATTTTGGTACAAAATACATCTTGATAAAGAAAATATTTTTCCTCAATCATGGAAAAAAAGCTGGCGAAAAGAAGCGAGAAACTATTTTGAAAAAGCAAAAGACATCTATCGAAAAAATAATATCGAATCCACAATGTCACTACGCATACGTATATGGATGCCAGAATACTATATTTACGAATCAAATAATAAAAAAAATACACGCTATTCTACATACAAAAATTATAAAGAAGCTTTACAGGACTTAGAGTTATTAACATCACAGTTACCTTAATTCTTTTAAGCCTTATAACATAATTTAGTTAATTTTTTAAAAACATGTTGCAATATAAAAATAATATGTTACATTTGTCACGCTATAGAAATAAATAGCCAGAAGAAAGCACTTTGGTTGACTAAGTCAATCTATTATTTCTAATAATAAATAACTTATTTTTGGAGACACATATATGACACCTAATCAAAATAAACCATATTTTGGAAAGAAAGTCTGTCTGTGATCAAAAAATAATTCATTTATAAAAAGTCACAGAGTTAGACTCTGTGGCTAACAAAAAGCCACGAAAAGATTTCGTGGCTTTTTTATTTTAAAGATAGAGTAATAATTTAGCCACGTCAATATTGACGTGGCTTTTTTTTTGGATGAGTATTTTATGAAAAAAAACAATTTATGGTTTTTCACCCGCGGTTATCGCAAATTTTATATAAAAGCCTTTTTAATGGTGATCATTGCAACAATTTTTGCATATATATCTCCGCTATTGATACGTTTTACAATAGACCATATTATTGCTAATAAGCCAACAGAATGGGTTCAATCACAACAATTTTTTTTACATCACGGTTTATGGCTTATTGCAGTTAGCTTAATTTGTTTTGCTATAGTAGAAGGTTTTTTCAATTATATGCGTAGCTATTACGCACAATATGCGGCAGAAGGTATTGCACGCGATATTCGTGAAAAGCTATACAACCACATTCAACATTTGAGTTGTGCCTTTCACAACAAAAATGACACTGGTGACATGATTCAACGTTGCACATCTGATGTTGAAACTATTCGACGCTTTTTAGCTATGCACGTTTCAGAAATAAGCCGCTCGTGTATTATGGTCGTTTTAGTTGTGCCAATAATGCTGTATTTAAATCTAGTAATGACTTTAGTTGCAGTAATTGCTATACCATTTATTTTTATTTTTGCAATAGTGTTTTTCCGAAAAATGCAACACACATTTAAGATCACAGATGAGGCGGAAGCAAGAATGACTACGGCCGTACAAGAAAACTTAACAGCGAGTAAAGTAGTTCGTGCTTTTGGCCGTAAAGATCATGAGATAAAAAAGTTTTCAGTTAAAAATGTCGAATATCGCGACAAACACTACCGCGTAATTCGCCTTATCGCTTGGTATTGGAGCATTTCCGACCTTATTTGTTTGCTACAAATAGCAGCAATACTAATTTTCGGAAGTTTATGGACAATTTATGGTTACATTAGTCTAGGAACACTAGTCGTATTTATTACTTATGAAGCCATGCTGTTGTGGCCTATTCGTCATATGGGAAGAATTCTTGCCGACTTTGGAAAAACAACAGTTGCTGCTAAACGAATAGCACACATACTTAATGAAATAGAAGAGCAGAAAAGTATTTTCAAAAATGAAAAAGAAAAACTTCGAGGTGCAATTTATTTTGAAAATGTTTCCTTTTCTTACGAAAAACAAAAACCTGTATTACAAAATTTATCTTTTCGTATCAAGAAAGGACAAACTGTCGCAATTTTAGGTGCCACAGGATCAGGAAAAAGTACTATAGTAAAATTATTACTTCGGCTGTATGAGCAAAACAGCGGAAAAATAACCATTGACAACATTGATATAAAAACAATTGAACGCAAGACTCTAAGAGAACAAATTGGTATTGTTTTGCAAAATCCATTTCTTTATTCTAAAACAATTTACGACAATTTATTATGGGGAAATCTCGAAGCTAATGAGGATAAAATATATCAAGCAGCAGAAGTAGCATCTATGCATAAAACAATACAAAACTTTGAAATGGGTTATCAAACCAAGCTTGGTGAAAGAGGTGTTACTCTTTCCGGAGGGCAAAAACAAAGAACAGCAATTGCCCGAACATTGTTGCGAGAAACCCCGATACTTATATTTGATGATTCGTTTAGTGCCGTAGATACCGAAACTGAAAATTCGATTTTGCAATCGCTTCGTCAAAAAGTACTCAACAAAACAACCTTAATTATTGCTCACCGTTTGAGTACAGTAATGAATGCTGATTGGATACTATTTTTAGAAAACGGAAAAGTTGTACAACAAGGAACACATCACGATTTAGTAAATCAACCTGGTGCATACCAACGTATTTGGAAAATGCAGTATGACAATAACATTGACATAGCACAAAGAGTACATGCTCCTCCTTGTATATAAATCTCCACTGCACAACGTTTGTGTAGTGGCGGCGCTTCGTCATTATTGATAACTTATGTTTTTTTGGAACCAAGTTATGCAAAATATATCTTTACGGCAGCAAATTTTACCTTTTTTGCGACCATACAAGAAACAATTTATTCTTTTAACTATAGTTACCGTATTAGCAGGAGCAATTGACGCGATTTTTCCATTTCTCACGAAATATGTTATTGATGAATTTATTGTCCCTAACCACTTTGACACTATACATGTCTTTGCATTTTTGTACTTTTCAATTGTCGTTATACAAACAATAAACGTCTGGTTATTTATTTCTCTTGCTGGAAAAATTGAAACTTTTGTTGCTCATGATGTTAGGCAAAGTGCCTTTCAGCATCTACAAAATTTATCTTGTTCTTTTTACGATCGCAACTCCGTAGGCTGGTTAATGGCACGCGTAACTTCTGATTGCGAGCGCCTAGGCGCCATCATCGCCTGGGGAATTGTCGATATAGCTTGGGGAGCATTTACTCTTCTTTTTGTAGTAATTGCAATGTTTATTCTTAACTGGAAACTTGCTTTGATTATACTAACCGTCGTTCCAATGCTATTATTTGTAAGTATGTTTTTTCAAAAAATTATTTTAAAAAACTATCGAGGTGTTCGTGAAAACAATGCACAAATTACTGGGGCATTTAACGAAGAAATAGTAGGTATTAATACAACAAAGACACTTGTGCGCGAAGAAAAAAACTTCGAAGAATTTCAGAAACTTACTGACAAAATGTATACATCTTCGTTTAGAGCTTCTATTTATTCTGCTATGTTTTTTCCTATTGTGCAGATTATCGCGATGTTTGGTTGTGCTCTTGCCATTTATTTCGGTGGAAACGGTGTTATTGCTGGAGCAATTACTTATGGTACGCTTGTAGCTTTTTTTTCATATGTAAAGCTATTTTTTGAACCCGTCAATCATATTGCAAAAGCTTTTGCTGAATTACAAAATGCAAGAGCTGCAGCAGAAAAAATATTTACTTTACTAAATACTCCTGTTGAAATTACCGACAATGTAACAAAAAACACAAACGATTTAAAACTTCGTGGAGAAGTAGAGTTACGTAAAGTACATTTTCACTACAAAGAAGGTGAAACAGTTCTAAGCAAATTCGATCTTCATGTTCAAGCTGGGCAAGTAGTCGCACTTGTAGGAGAAACAGGCAGCGGTAAAAGTACTATCGTAAGCCTGGTCAGCCGTTTTTACCAACCTAATTCAGGACAAGTATTTATTGATGGAGAAAATTATGAGTTATATCCTATAGATTGGTATCGTTCGCAACTAGGTATTGTTCTACAAACACCTCATTTATTTAGTGGAACTATTGCTGAGAATATTCGTTATGGTAAGTTAGATGCTTCTCAACAAGAAATTGAACAAGCCGCAAAGCTAGTTTACGCACACAACTTTATAGTAGATTTTCCAAAAGGATATAACACTGAAGTTGGAGAAGAAGGAAATTTTTTATCTTGCGGACAAAAACAACTCATTTCTTTTGCAAGAGCAATAATCACTAATCCAAGTATTATTATAATGGACGAAGCCACAGCAAATATAGATACAGAAACAGAATTTTATATTCAAAAAGCTATTTCGCGTATTTTATCACAACGTACATGTTTTATTATTGCGCATCGTTTATCGACTATACGTTCTGCTGATCGTATTTTAGCAATTTCAAATGGAAAGATAGCTGAAGATGGCAATCATCAGCAACTGCTTGCTCAAAAAGGTTATTACTATAATTTATGCAATAAGGCTTTAGCAATATAACATAATTTGTAGAAAAAGAACTTCTCCACAAATTGTTTTGCGTTATTTTTAAAATGTAGTTTCGAACCGAAACTACATTTTTTTGTGCCTATATTTATATTTACTTATTGATATAATAGTCGAGGTAATCGGTTTAAAAACATCTTATATTTGATCTTTTCCAGAATTAGAGCGTAGTTATTTTATCTCTACTAGCTCAAGAGACGCGTCATAACTCTCTTATCCTTCTTTTGAAAAATTTTCAAAAGACCTCGCTATTCTTTAAAAGAAAAAAATATAAAAGCCGATATGCCTATATAAAAATTCGCAATATAGTCATTTTTTTTTGAAAAGGAATAAAAAATGAAAAAACAGTATTTGTGTTTTGTTTTATTAAGCATAATGCTTTCAGTTATATCGTTACGAGCTCAAGAAGGTGCTGTAGAAACGTGGACAAAATCTCTTTTGAAAGCCGAAAAAGAATACGACAAAGCACGAACATTTATTACTAATATTATCGAAGATAAACGATTAGAAAATGTTCTTCTAGAAAAATTTCAACTCGATAGTAAACTTAAAAACATCATGGACTTTCCAGTGATGAAAGATTTTGTAAAGTTGTTAGATAAACTAGATAAAGCCAACGATAAAGTTCAAGAACGTTTAGCCGAATTACCAGTCCACACATCCATAAAAAAAATCGCGAAAGCAAATGAAGCAACCAAGGCAGTGTTTGAAGAAATTCTAAAAGAAGACGAATTACAAACTTTTTTTGATATGGTTTATTCGCCAGGTTCTTTTGACGAAATGCGCAATCAACTTCTTGCTGACAACAAAGCACTTGACACTATAGATATTTACCAAAAAGTCGCTGATTTATGGAGAGCTGAACCGGATGAATCTCTTAACAAAAAAAACCTCCAAAGTAAAACCCTCCTCGCTATATTAACTCACATGTTAACAGTTTACATACCAGATAACTTCACAAAAAGCCGTTACCGTTTTGACAGTGAATTACAACAAGCTCAAGAAGATTTGAATACTGCTCGCAACAAAGTATTAGGAAAATTAAAAAAAATTAAAAAAATACTTAATAACAAATTAAAAAAGAAACAAGAAGCCGACAAAGAAGTAAAAAAAATCGATGATAAAGATAAAAAAGAACTTAAAAAAGATGGAATAAAAAAAATTAGCAAAAAAGATGAAAAGAGCCTAAAGGAACTCACAGATAAAAAATTATCTAAAAATGACGTATGGGATGAAGCGAAAAAAGGATTAAAAAGCATAACCGCTTTGTTGAAAATTTACGCTCATGAAGTGGATACAAGAACAGGAGAAATAAAGAGATAAATAAGCGACTCTTAGGCATGTCGACATTTAAAATAAAAAATAACAATTATGAACGTTATTCTTTCAAATGTCGATATGCCCTTTATTTAACCAATACATTTAATACTTCACTATAAAAATGCTCTAATTGCTTTCCTCGCAATAAACGTCCTTCTGCTAAAGTAATCGGTGTAGAAAATTCAACAAGTGGGTATTCATCACTATTGATTTCTTTGTTTTTGTCATATAACCATTTACCAACATATAGTGTAAAAAACTCAGTAGCATTTAGAAAACGATCAGGAGATAAGATAACCTGCATTCTACCTTTCAAGATACGAATTTGAGTCTTTTGTGTTGTTGTGCTTAAGCGTTTTCTTACATTATTCTCATTTATCTTCCAATCATTTTTCCCGCCAATTAGAGCAATAAGCGGATAGCTTTTATTGTTTTCACCGCGCCAAAGAATTGTATTATCAAATACAGAAGAAAAAGTATTGGCAATTGCTAAAAACTCTCTCTTTCCTAACTGATATAGTGGAAGCCATTGACAAAAAAGTCCATTTTTTTTGAGCGATTTTTTAGCTGTAATATAATGTTCTTTAGTATACAAATAGCCAGTATGGCTATGCCACGGAACAAAAAGATCAGAGATGAGAACGTCATAATTATCTTGTTGTTGATATAAATGATGGCGCGCATCGTTTATAACAATATGAGTGCGTTTGTCTTCAAAAAGATTATTCGTTTCTTTGTGAAATAACCTTGCAGCAGCAACAACTTCCGGTATTAGTTCAATAACATCTATTTTCTTTATCTCTTTATAAGAAAGCGCCCCTTTAACCGTCATCCCTGTTCCCATTCCTAAAAAAGCTATACTCTCTGGCTTCGGATGGAGTAGTAAAGGAATATGTGCCTGACGTTTTTCTCTATTTTCAGCGCGACTACTTCCCAATGTATAGTGATGATTTTGTATCATTTTCAAATTGTCCGATGATTGATGACGAACAACGGTAATTGGCCCATAAAAGCTTTCATCATGCCAAATAATATCATAATCACGATACTCGTACTTTGTTGCAGACGGAGTAAAAAAACACAACAACAAAATAGCAACACAACTGGCAATTTGCCACAAAGTATACTTCGTTTTAGTTGTTTGTACTATGGCAAAAACTCCTGCACACAAGTAGATAAAAGCAAAGAAAAGGAAAGAAGCATGTAAACCAAGATGAGGAATAAATATAAACGTTGCAGTAGCAGCTCCTAAGGCAGAGAAAAGAATATTAATAAATGTTATATGCCCAATAATTCTTCCATGGTTTTCTGAAAAAAAACGCCAGCATAAAGGCAATATTATGCCTGCTACGCTTATCGGAATAACAATAATTGCTGCGCTAAGAGTAAAGTATTTTAATAAATATACATAAAAATTTGATGTAGAACGTAGGATTTTACCAGAAGTAATTACTGAGAAACACCATAACGAAAGAGGTATTGCACTAGCAACAGTAATACATATCCATGCAAAAGAGGTGAAATCATTTTTCACACGTGTAGCGAAAAAACTACCTATACTAAGAGCAAAAAGAAATGAACAAAGCGTAGCACTAAAATTATAAGTACTATTTTGCGATATAAATGCAAATAAATGAGTATAGAGAACTTCTAGTCCTAAAATACTAAAGCCAGAAAGAAGTGCAAAAAAATAAATATAATACGGTATCAACCGCTCGTTAGATTTTTTTTGCGATTGCTGTTGCCGATGCGATTTAGCAATTACGATAGCAACGATACCACAACATATAGATATTATTGCAGCACAATAATTTGTTCCTGTCACCCCTACGCGATATAAAAACAAAATACCAGCCAAAAAAGTACCGAGTAAAGCTCCCAAGGTATTAGTCGCATACATAGGAATAATTGATTTCGATCGTTTGCTAAGAGCAAGAAACTTCGCAAATGCTGGAAACGAATAACCTAAAGCAATCGTGCTCGGAAATAGAACAACACTAGCAAAAAGTGTACGCCATAAAATTTTTTGCTGAGGTGCATTTATCCAAGGCGATAAACTTTCATGACTTTGTTGCAAAAAAAAGGGAATGAGGAGCGCCCAAATTCCAGCAATAATTTCGGCAAACCCGTAGTGGTAAAGAGGTGTCGTTGTTTTGTCTATAGTTTTTCCTGCTAGATAGTACCCGAAAGCCATTCCAAGGAAGTACACAGTCATGACAATACCTGCAGATTGTGCAGTGTAACCAAATAGCAAACCAATTTGCCGATTCCACGACACTTCATACATCAATGCGCTCATACCTGAAAAGAATAAAATACTATATAGTAGCCATTTTCGGCAAATAGCAGTACTCCTTACAAAAGTAAGCTACCATTTTAGAATAGATCCTAAAGTTGCAACCCAAAAAACAAATCGCAACTTTAACAAGTATCATTTTAATTAGTGATCGTGTCCGTGATCATCGTCATGTCCATGATCATCGTCACCATGATCATCGTCGTGGTCATGTCCATGATCATCGTCGTGGTCATGTCCATGATCATCGTTGTCACCATGATCAACATGAATATCCAAATTATACTTCTTACCAGAAAATTCTAGAGCAATTCGTCCATGAAGATTCTCTTTAAAAACATCATCAATAGCCTCATAGTGCGCCTTATTCTCTTTTACCATTTTAGTGATGATTTGCTTAGTGCCTTCTGCTGTTTTTAAATTTAGAAGAGGTGCTTTTGCTATTTCTTGTGGAGTTTTTCCATCTCCACCTAAGATATACAAAGAAACCTTTCCATGCTCTTTGTCTTGTACAAATTCAATGTGAAGTGCACTTCCTGAATCAATAATATCTCCGCCATGCTCTCCTTTACCGTGGTGGTGCTCTTTATTTTCCTTTGTTCCCTTTTTATTAGAAGTCACATTTTCATTACATCCAATAATCATGATACTAACGATAAAAAAAACAAACATCTTCATATAATACTCCTCAAATTGTCTTATATTCTTCAGTTATCGATGATACAGCATTGTTACTTATTAGCTGTAAGTACTCCAAACAAATAAATGCAGTATAATATATACTATTGAATGTAAAACAAATGCGTTATACAATACGGTTAAGATATATTATAGTGTAAAAATATACCACATTCTTTAGTTATAACCTATCAAAAACGGAGGTAACATGTGTCGTTTTTCAGATAAAATACAAAACGTAAATTGGCAGCAATTATGTGTTATATACGAAATAACAGGACTTAATATGCGCAAGCCTCAAGAATTAGAACAAGCTTTTCAAAATAGTCAATATACTATACTTGTTTATGATAAAGAGAAAATTATCGGCGCAGGACGTGCAATTAGTGATGGAGTCTACTATGCTGGCATTTTCGATATAGCGGTTTTACCTGATTACCAAGAAAGAGGCATTGGTAAAGAAATTATGAATTATTTACTAAAGCAATTAGATGGACAATTTATAATACTCACAACAACAATAGGTAAAGAAGGATTTTATCGAAAACTAGAATTCAAAAAGCATAAAACGGCAATGGCTATATATCCACCTCATAAACAAACGTCGGCAAAAATATATCTAGAAAAGGAGTAAACTTACCATCAATTTAGCTCTTGGTACTCGGAAGGCAACAGCAGTCAGCGGGCAGCAACGGTTTTGCGACAAAGGAGATATGAATGAAATGTCCGAAATTTGGCTCGAAACCAGGTACTACTGACGAATTAATGTTATAAAAGAATATAAAGTCTTTGGAAGTTTTGTCGCTCTGTGATTTAGAATAGAAGGATCTTAATCATAATCATAATTCTTAATCTTAATCTGGAGCGTTGAAATGGAAGCATATTTTGACCACGAGAAACTGAAAGTATACCAACAAGCAATAGAATTCATAAAATGGTGCAATACTAAAAAAGTTACCAAGAAAATTGGCTGCGCTCTATCATTTGGATAGAGCATCAACCTCGATTGTTTTAAATATTGCACAAGGAAACGGAAAATATACACCTAAAGATCGCTACTTTGATATTGCTAGAGAATCTGCGCTTGAAAGTGCTGGCGCTTTAGATATAATAATTACCAAAGAATACTACCCTAAAGAGCAAATTAATTTGGGAAAAAATATGCTGCGGTCAATTGTCTCAATGCTACGAACTTCCCAAAAATCCGTAGCTTTAAAATTACTCGCGTTTCTTTATACAAGTTTTGTGTTAGCGAATACCATCTTTTCGAGAAACATCAATCCCTTCTTTTTTTAGCAAGCTCAATTGCTTTGTAAATAACTCATTCAATTTTAAATCGTCGTTACTACGCTCCTCTACACGGCCATCAGCAAAAAGTACTAAAGTTACCCCTGAAAAAGAATCGCTATAAGCTAAAATTAAATTGTTAATCTCATCTGATTTAAAGTGCTTGTATATTTCGCGAGACATCAACCACTTGTAATTTGTAACAAAAGAAGGATCTTCTTTTCCCGGCACAATTTCTTCATAATTACCAGGGCACATATATGCTTCAGGTTCAACTATAATTCGATTAGTATATAAAGCCTCAAGAGAATTAGGAAAATAAAGAGATTTACCGAAATCTAATTGGTAAATCATTGCCCCTTTACCTATTTGCCGAAGGTTAGCCATAGATACTTTCTTAGGGTCTAGTGCTTTTTCAAAGGGATTAGACATTTGTATTTTTTGTACATCCATCACTGTCAAAACTATAGATTTCACAAAATTTTCATCTGTTTGAATTGCAAGATCTCCATACGCTCCTTGCGTTCTAACTTGGGAAGTACTACGAATTTCATCAAAACGCTTTACTAATGGCAAAAATTGCTCTGTTGGCAATTCTGGTATTAGTTGTAATGCTTGTGTCAACAAGGTATCGAGATCAACATAAAATTGTAACATTCCGCCATTTTCAACTTCAGAGCGCAAAGATGCATTTTTAATATTGTCAACGAGGCTGTCGCCAGCATTCACACTCTTAACAATATCCTGTGCTATTTGTTGTTTGCTAGTGAATAGAATGTAGTCTTGAAAAAAAACAATTGTTGGAGTAATCGCTATTGGTTGTGGTGGTTGAAAAGCCTCAACATCAATAACCCAACCACTACTATTTTCTACAGTAAGAGGTTTTGCAAACGGTTGTTTTTCATTAACAGTGTTCACAATACTATCAAAAACACCGCGAAATTTCTCCGGATCAACAAGCTTGGCTCCTACAACAACATTAAAATCAATGTTTTCAATATTAGAAGGTAAGCTGTAAATAGCTCCAGCTAAATTTCCTTTGATATTATGGATAAAGTCTTTCTCTACATCCACAGTCACCCCTAATTCTTCCCGAGCTATTTTATTCGCTTCTTGTAAGATTTGATCAATACTTTGTCCTTGCATATTTGGCATTGCTGCAAAAAATGCGTTCACCATTTTTTTATACATTTTCCACATTATGTTGGCATTTACATTAACAGTAGAAAACGCCAAAGGAGATTTTGGCATAGCAGCCACAAGATCTCGACAAGAACTATTGGACTTCAAAGATTCTAATAAATTACTATCGGCAACATAATCATTATAAGCTCGAACTTCGCAGATATTTTCGTTAAGCGAAAAAGTTCCTGCGTAAGCAATAGTATCGTTTTGATATTCCGCAGTAGCTTTCATAATTTGTTTAAGTTCTGCTGGCGCCATACTCTCATACATTTTCGCAAAATGTTGATAGTTTAAATGCATAAAAAAATCACCTTTATTCTTCAACTCTTTTTCACAACGCTTAAAACTATCACTATCTCCTAGACGAGATTCCTGAGAAGCAATCTCTTCTGTGAATTTTTCTGCAAAACCATCACTTTTCATACCTCTTTCAAAACTTACATAAATCACGCCATAATTACCAATAGAAGTGTATAGTGTTTGCCGCGAAGAAAAAGGAATTTCTTTAATAATAGTACAATCTAACCCAGCAATATTCTGCTCTGTAAATTCAGCGCTTCTTCCCATTTTTTCTTTCAAAAAAGCGATAAACTTTGCAGAATCGTGAATACCAAAAAACACAGCCGCTGATGTTTGACTACAAACTGATACTCCGATAGTTTTTCGAGGATCAATACCATTTCCCATATAAAATTCGCGAGTAAAGATATCTTTTCCCAATATAGATTGCCCTTGTTGAGAAATTCCCTTTACCATATCAGGGAAGTCATCTACGGGCAATTTTTGAAGAAATTCAACTGGCGAATTAAAAGTAAATGTCATCAAAGCTTTTTCAGGTAAAAAATCATCATAATCTGTAGATCCACTAATAGAATAAAAACCAAGTGCAAGAAGAACAACCACTATTACCACAAACAATACTTTACGCATATAACAATCTTTCTAAAAATAAGTAAAAACAAATGCTTTTTTTTACAAAATTTCCAAAGCCCAAAATTTACCAAACGGTGTCATAATAGTACGATGTTCCTAGATACTTTACAAAAAATTTTTAAAAGACCAAATAATAGCGCTCAAGTCTTTCTTACGATCTATCGCACAATAAAAAATGTAGAAAGCTCACATTAAATGAATATCAAATCTTTCAATTCTGTTGCAAAAGGAAATCTGATGAGGCCTTAGTACACAAGAAATCGAGAATCTTAAAAAAAATTGCAAACTACAAATCATCATATAACGTCGATTATTCCAGAACATCGCCAAAGAATTTATTCGATATAACTCTAGAAAATCCAACTATTATTTTCCTCGTATTTCTAAAACTAAGTTCTTTATCTGTTCGTGATAAGAAGATGATTTTTTATCGCGTAATAATTTTTCTAAAAAAGGCAAGGAACGCTTGCCTATCTTCTTTAAAAGCCTTGCGATTTTTTTATTGTGCATAAACATTTCAGCTATGCCTTCCACTTCTTTATCACTATAAATATCTGCCGAAAATTTTTGTAAAATTTTCAATGCGGCATTGGCTTCACCACGTATAACAGATGATTTATTCGATGTGCTAGCTACTCTTGACAAAGCGTTGGCTACTCTTAAAAGCCTAAAAGCTTTATCCCCAGCGCGGCTACGCACTAAGGCACTTGCTGCAGGGTCAGATGACCAAGAATACTCTTCCTGCGAAATATTACGTTTTTCGCTTAAGAAAGTCAGTAGCACTGATTTGGCAACTACAGATTGTTTTTTTGTCTGATAAAGTAACTTTATAATTTTAATGGCAAAATCGCAGCGATAACTAGTGGTATATGTTTGAAAGTATTCACTTGTAAGATTTCTACTTTTAGTTAGGTACTGATCGTAGTTAGTTAGGCAGTATTGAGCAAGTTTATTGAGAATTACAGCAGCTCGTTGCGGGTTGTTTTTCGTCATGTGTTCCAACGAATTCAGTGTTGTTTTCGCTGATGTGTGTGTGTATTTTGGAAAAATAGACAAGGCTAGATATTTTATATGAGCTTCTTCAAATGCTTTACCAGTGTCATCTTTTACTAGTGTTTCCATTATCGAATTATCACCTTGAAGATACTCAGAAGCTTGTTGTTGATCTCCTAAAGCGCAGTACGCAAGAATTAAAAGTTTTGAAGTATACTTTTTCATATCAGCTTTATAAATTTTACCATAGTAATCTTCTTTTGGTAAGAACGACTTAACATTTATTATTGACCACGGAATAAAAAATGGTAATGAGTGGGCTGCGTTCCAAGCTACCACCAATTTTTTACTTGCACTAACAAGATGTGGTTGTCTTTGTTCATCAAAGTAACAAAGCGCTTTCTCTAGATCTTCGCGACCTCCGCGGTAAGCGTCATGCCATTTTTCTACTTGTAGTACCGACAAAAAGCACCAACCAGCACTAATAGCAACAAGAAATAAAATTCCATAAATAATTTTACCAATGTTGGTTTGGATAAATTCATTGAGCATAGTTTTCTCCGAAAACTAACTAAGTAACCTGACAAAAGCTCTGTATTTCAATTTATCAAAGAGTCCAAAATGTATCAAAGAAAAAATATCGTGCAATTCGTTAAGCAAAACTTAACTCAAGGATTTAGTGGGATGTACAATCAGACGCATGTAACAAAAGGTGGAGTCTAAAAATAGCTCAGAGAAATAACTTATTAAAGCGTTTATTAACCCAAACAAGACACAGAGAGAGAGTAAATTATCAAAACAAGAGAAGACACATTTTTCGCACCTTAGCCAAGTGCATTTTCCTTGGTTACGTTCAAACAATTCCGTTTCTAATAATTTGTATACTAAAAAACGTCCCAATTGTAATTGCAGTAGCCACAAACCACTAACGAAAAAATTGCTATAAGTGCTGTTTTTTCTGAGAAAGAACATGAAACAAAATATAAATGCTCTCTTGAAAAATTATAGGACAGACAACAATGTCATCATCTCCTATATCTAGAATCACCATCGCAGGTCTTTTCTTTTTGTTTTCAGAAGCAAATTGATAAAATTCAATAAAAACAATGTCGCCAAAACTATACTTCGTCATAGATGTTATCCTCATCAGAATACATCTTGAAAAAATGTTGTTTCGCTTTTGTTTTCCAAGCATTTCCTTCGTTATCAGAAACAACTACTTGTATAATTTGCCCTACATTTCCTTGTAAAGGTTCTTCTAATTCCAAGTGCTTGGAGTCTACGATCTTTGCTTTTATTATTCTCATTTTTAATACCTTTCATTTATATTTTTACAGTTATATTTCTAAATTATGCACTCTCATTACGCAGTTCAACACATGATTTTTTTCTTTAGCGGTTATTGGTTTAAGCAGCTAAAGAAAAAATAGATATCATTTAGAAATCGTGTTTTGCTGGGTGAGTTTTTTCGTGTACTTCCTTTAGTTTAGTGATCGACATTTGCGTGTATAGCTGGTGTGGCGGATCAAGTGGCATGAGCCTTTCTTTCCAATGCTGCGCATGTATTTGCTCATGGTATTGGTCATTCCTTCTTTATTGAATTTGAGACCGTGTTTGGATGAGTCTGGCATAACGGGCCTGGCAATATTTTTCTTACATATGTTCCAATACATTCTGCGACAGAACTGCTAATTAATATTAATATTCATTATTTCTTCAATAATGGTACACTATTTACCTTAAATTTCTTGATACATGTCAACAGAATTATTCATTACGCAGCCTTTGTGAATACTAGATTTGTCATATTAAATTCACTGATAAGGCCTCTACGTTTGGTAGAGCTTATAATTAATTACATACTAAACAATATTTAATAGCGACCTTGAGTGAAAGATGACAATATGTCCAAAAAAAAACAAAATTACTCAAAAGAATTTAAATCGCAGATAGTACGAGAATTACTATCTGAGGAAATGAGTTTATCCGAAATATGTAAAAAACATAAATTAAAAAATAATACCGTTTTACTTTGGAAATCTGAATTTTTTCAAAGAATGTTTCAAGATGAGGCAACAGTTCTATCTGAGCCAAAAATTGATAACGAATACCATCGAATACTGGTAGAATTCAATGATACAAAAACTAATTATTTGAGAAATAAAACAATACAACAACTTTTTGAAGAACAAGTAGAAAAAACGCCGGAAAATACTGCTGCGATTTTTGGAAAAGAAGCGATAAGTTATCGGCAACTTAATTATCGAATAAACCAATTGGCACGCTACCTTATGTCTCTAGGAGTCGGGCCTGAAGTGCTAGTAGGAATATGTATCGAACGTTCCATTGAGATGATTGTTGGTTTACTTGGCATTCTTAAAGCTGGTGGAGCCTATGTTCCTTTTGACCCAGAATATCCACAACAGCGTTTAGCATACATAATTGAAGATACAAAAAGCTCTATTGTATTAACTCAAAAAAATCTATTATCCAAATTTTCATCATATGGCATAAAATGTGTATGCCTCGATGAAGATTGGTCAGAGATTGCTAAGAAAAAGGGTAATAATGTTGAGAATATTGCCGGCCCAGAAAATCTTGTTTATGTAATTTATACATCTGGATCAACAGGAAAACCCAAGGGAGTGATGTCTTTATCTCAAGGAATTATAAATCGCATTGAATGGATGCAACGAGTATATCCATTCAAAAAAGAAGAGATAGCTTGTCAAAAAACAGTTCTAAGTTTTGTTGATCACGTAGCAGAAATATTTCTTCCTCTTTTAAATGGCGTACCACTAGTTATTATTTCAACTGAACAAGCAAAAGACGTTGATCTTTTGATTAAATGTTTAGTTCAATATCATATCACGAGAATTGTGTTAGTACCTTCTTTACTTAGAGTTTTATTACAAAATAAACAAATAGAAAAACTCAACAAACTTACATTTGTCTATTGCAGTGGAGAAATATTGACTCTTTCACTTGCACAACTTTTTCATAAAAAACTACCAAACGCACGACTTTTGAATATCTATGGTTCTACAGAAGTACATGCAGATGCGACTTACTATGAAGTGAATCAAAATCTAACAACGATTGGATATGATAATCGTGATCAAAAATTTATGAGAAAACAGACAGTACCAATTGGTAAACCAATCGATAATACTCAAATATATATTCTTAACGATAATCTTGAACCGCTACCTATCGGCATCTCTGGTGAATTGTATATTGGTGGAGTGGGCGTAGCAAAAGGTTACCTCAATCAGCAGCAGCTAACCAAAACCAAATTTATTGCTAATCCCTATAAATCAGGAAAACGCGTGTATAAGACGGGTGATTTAGCTCGGTGGTTACCTGATGGTAATATTGAGTTTATGGGACGCTCAGACGATCAAGTAAAAATTCGTGGTTTTCGCATAGAAATAGGGGAGATTGAAACAGCTTTATTAGAACATAACGCTATCAGTAATGTAGTTGTAGTAGTTAGAGAAAATATTCCGCAAAATAAGCAATTGGTTGCATATATTGTATACCAAGAAAATCAAAAAATGAGTCTTTCTAAACTAAGATTATCACTAAAAGAAAAACTTCCTGAGTATATGATTCCTAGTTATTTTATAAAATTAGATAAATTACCGCTTACTATTAACGGCAAAGTAGATCGCAAGGCTTTACCAATTCCTGATAGTTCGAGAATATCGGAACAAAAATACATTCCACCGCGCAATGAAGTAGAAATCAAACTGGTAAGTATGTGGCAAGAAGTATTAAGAGTAAAAAAAATAGGAATAATGGATAATTTTTT
This sequence comes from Candidatus Uabimicrobium helgolandensis, assembly GCF_041508025.1. NCBI lineage: Bacteria > Pseudomonadati > Planctomycetota > Candidatus Uabimicrobiia > Candidatus Uabimicrobiales > Candidatus Uabimicrobiaceae > Candidatus Uabimicrobium > Candidatus Uabimicrobium helgolandensis. Next base: position 4,602,705 of record NZ_CP165719.1, on the reverse strand, counting down.
CGAATTAGGAGGACATTCATTACTAGCTACTCAGCTGATTTCTCGTGTAAAAGAAACATTTACAATCGAAATGTCTTTACGTTCTCTATTTGCCGCTCCAAGAATAAGCGAATTAGCAATACTAATCAAGGATTCAAAGAAAAAATGTGCTGATGCTATCTCTGTTGTTAACAGAAATGACAGCTTGTACCTCTCTTCTGCTCAGAAACGCATGTGGTTTTTCAATCAACTCACTCCAAACAGTCCAGTTTATAACTTACCCCAATCGTTTTTACTTCGCGGTAGATTACGGTTAGAGATACTTCAAAAATCGTTTAATGAAATCATCCGTAGACATGAAAGTTTACGCACCACTTTTCATAAAATAGAAGGTAGACCAACACAGGTAATTACGGCAGGACAACCTATCGTTATAAATATAGAAGATTTTTGTCAATTGTCACAACAAGAAAAATGGGAAAAAGCCAAAATAAGTATCGAACAACACGTGTTGTGCCCATTCGATTTATCACAAGGGCCACTCATTCGCATTAATTTATTTAAATTGGGAGAAGAAGAGCATATTTTATTAATAAATATGCATCACATAGTATCTGATGGTTGGTCGTTAGGGATATTTATGGATGAGTTTAAAATTTTCTATGAGGCCTTTAGTAAAGGCGAAAATTTTCCTCTAGCAGATTTACAAATTCAATACACAGATTTTGCTTATTGGCAACAAAATAAACTCCAAGGAGAAATAGCAGATAAACAGATAGAATACTGGAAACATAACTTGGCGAATGCCCCTCCTCTTTTAAATTTGCCGACAGATTACCCTCGCCCTAAAATACAGAAATATCAAGGAATTCATGAGAATTTTATCATTGATAAAGAATTGACTGATTCTCTTCGCAATTTAAGTAAAAATTGTAGCACAACTATTTTTATGACATTGTTGGCGGGTTTCAAAGTTTTGCTTTATCGCTATACAAATGAAAAAAATATCTGTGTCGGATCTCCTATTGCCAATCGCAATCATCTAGAAATAGAAAATTTAATAGGTTTTTTTGTCAATACGTTAGTTTTGCGTACCCAGATAGAACAAGAAATGACGTTTCGCCAATTGCTGTTGCAAATCAAAGAAACCTGTTTAGCAGCTTATGATAATCAGGATGTACCTTTCGAAAAATTGGTAAATGCAATCCAACCACAACGCGATATGAGCTATAATCCTCTGTTTCAAGTGATGTTTGCAATGGAAAATATTACGCAGCAAACGTTACAAATAGAAGGATTAATCGTAGAACCTTTCGAAATTGACCACAAAGTAGCAAAGTTTGATATCTCAATTAATTTGGTTGAAACAGCAGGGGGAATGCAAGGAATTTTGCAGTATAATATAGATCTCTTTGAACAAAAAACGATAAAAAGAATGATTACGCATTTTTATCAAATACTAAAAGCCATCGCTTCTTCTCCAGATATACTCCTCGATGATATCGATATACTAAATCCACAACAGCGTAATCAGCTATTGATGGAATTTAATAATACCCAAGTAAGGTATCCACAGCATAAAACCATCCATCAATTATTCGAAGAACAAGTAGAAAAAACACCAAACAATATTGCTATAATTTTCGAAGATGAGAAGATCACCTACCACCAACTCAACCAGCGCGCCAATCAATTGGCACATTATCTCATATCACTAGGAGTGGAATCGAATGTATTAGTGGGAATATGTATAGAACGCTCTATTCATATGATTGTTGGTTTACTAGGTGTTCTTAAAGCTGGTGGTGCTTATGTTCCACTTGATCCTGACTACCCTCAACAACGTTTAGCATATATGATTAAAGATACCAATATTTCCTTATTATTAACCGAAAAATCTTTACCTATTCACTTTTCTGTAGATATTGTAAAATGTATATATATAGATACAAATTGTCAGGAAATTTATAGAGAGAAAGTCAACAATGTTACAACTGGAGTACGTCCTGAAAATTTTTCTTATGTCATTTATACTTCAGGTTCAACAGGAAAACCCAAAGGTGTTATAGGCAACCACAAAAGCTCTGTTAATTACTTCTGCTCTCTGATAAAACATCGCTTCGTTGATAGTGAAGATACTGTATTGCAGATTCCTTCTCTATCTTTTGATCCATCAATTAGAGATATTTGCACTCCTCTTCTTGTCGGAGCTAAGATAGTACTGTTGCCGACAAGTAGAGCAAAAGATAGCTCCTACATCCTTACTAAAATAACACAACATAAAATTTCAAAAATATTAAGTATAGTTCCGACACTACTAGACAATATTCTTAAAGCAGCTCTTCGTTATGGATTAGAAAGTAATATTCAAAAAATATATGTGTCTGGAGAAAAATTAGAAATCGCAACTTGTGCTCTTGCCGCAAAAGTTTTCGCAAAAAAAGATGTATTAGTTAATATCTATGGACCAACTGAATGTACTATGACGTCTACTTATTATCCTGTCGATGTTACAAATTTCTCTGAAGAAAAAATCCACTCTATACCTATTGGCAAACCGATGGACAATGTCTTGTTGTATGTTCTCAATAAAAAAAATAAACTTTGTCCTATTGGTGTACCTGGCGAATTACACATTGGTGGAGTAGGAGTAGTCAGTGGTTATTTAAATCAAAAAAAGTTAACTACAAAAAAATTTATTACCAATCCTTATAAAACAGGTGAACGGATATACAAAACAGGTGACCTAGTCAGATGGTTACCTGATGGCAATATTGAATTCTTAGGCCGTTTAGATCATCAGGTTAAAGTTCGTGGTTTTCGTATAGAACTAGGAGAAATTGAAACCGTTTTATTGGAACACGAAATCGTTAAGAAAGTTGTTGTTTTAGCCAAAGAAGATACTAAAAGTAAATTTTTAGTTGCATACATTGTTTCCGATGAAAATCAAAATTTTGCCAGTTCAACACTACGTCTATGGATGAAGGAGAAACTACCTCAGTACATGATCCCTGCTCACTTTGTCATAATGGAGAAATTCCCACTCAATCCTAACGGAAAAATAGACCGCAAAGCTCTATTAGTTCAAGATATTTTAACTGCTGAAAAGAAATACATAGCACCACGAAACGAAATAGAAAAAAGGCTGGTAAAGATTTGGGAAGATGTATTGGATATAGATAAAATTGGAATAAATGACAACTTTTTTGAAGTTGGTGGACATTCTCTAACTGCAGTTGAAATTATTTCAAAAATAAGAGAAATATTTGAAATCGAATTACCTCTGAAAGAATTATTTGAAAAGCAAACAATTAAAGAACTCGTTTTTGGTATCCAGTACGATGCAAAACACATCGATCATATAATTAAAAAAGTAGGAAATAAAGAGCATTATCCTTGTTCAGAAGAACAAAATCACCTTTATTTGTTAACTTCCATTTTCCCAGAAGGAACCCTCTCTAATTCTAGAATAATAATTCCAATAAATGATGCAATTGAAATAAACAATATCGCATCAATTTTACAAAAAATAGTAGAGCGACACGAAATATTAAGGACTAATTTTTTCTTAAACAACAAAGGGAAATTACGCCAAAAAATCGAGGAACAATGGGAAGTCAAATTAATCTACAAAGATTATTCAAACAAATCTTATAATGATTTTATAAATGAATTTAATTGCTATTTTCCAAAATTTGACTTAGAGAAACCACCTATTGAGTTTCGTTTATTTACTTTTTCTGCCAAGCGACACCTAATTACAGTTGATCTACATCATGTACTCATTGATTGGTTCTCTATAAATCAATTTAAAAATGAATTTGATTGTTTGTACAAGACTAGTAAATTACCTGAGCAAAAATGGCAATATAAAGATTACGTTTATTACCAAAAGAATTTACTTGAGAGTAAAGAACAGAAAATTTCCGAAACCTTTTGGTTTAATCAATTTCGAAAGATACCTGAATTATTAAATCTACCAACGGATTATCCAAGACCTAATATAAAAACATATAAAGGAAAACATGTAAGATTTGAAATAGAAAATAGCAAAGAGTTAGCTGATTTTTGCAAGCAACAAGGTTTAACGATGTACATGGTTCTACTAGGAGCTTTTTCCCTCACATTAAGCAAATTGAGTAACCAAGAAGATATCGTTGTAGGAAGTTTTCTAAATGGTAGAAATAAAACGGAGCTACAACAGATAATGGGACTATTTGTAAAAATTTTATGTATAAGGATAAAACCACGAGAAGACAAGATGCTATGGGAATATTTACACGATTGCAAAGAGGTAGTTCTCGGTTGTTTTGCACATCAAAATTATCCTTATTCTAGTTTAGTTAATAAATTAAAAATAGAGCGTACACAAAATAGAAACCCGCTTTTTGATGTTTTGTTTTCGTTGATGATTGAAGAGAATAACACTGAAGATTTATCTGAATTTGAAAGTAATGAACCAGATAGTTGGTTTGATTTAACTCTCTTAGGGGTTAAATTTTCAAATAAGATAAATTTTCAACTAATTTACGATCCATCTTTATTTAAAGAAAAGACCATACGTTATATCATTCGCTATTTCACGGAGTGTGTTGCTGCCATTACCCGTTCCAGAAACCAAACCATCGGTACACTTTCCAAATCTATCAACTCTATTTTGCAAATAGAAAAACAGCATGAATTGAGAAAAAAATTGGGATTCCCTGATTCTACTTTCATTTTTCCTCTGACAGATCAACAAAAGGGACTGTGGTTCGAATACAAATTTAACTCGAATTCGTATAATAACTATTCGGTACAAAAAGTAGAAGGTAATCTTGATATCGAAAAATACAAAAATAGTATGAAAAGTACAGCAAATTTCTTTGATTCATTGCGAACACTATTTATTGAAAATGCCGAAGGAGAAATTTTTCAAGTTATCACACCTCCGGTGGAAAAAGTTAACTTCGAATACATAGATATCTATAGTCAGAACCAATCGCTAGAGGTAAGTAAATTAGAATTAAAAGCAAAAAAATTGATAGAGGAAAAAAGTAAACATACTTTAAATTTGAGCAAGAAAGTGTATCAAGTTTACTGTATTAAATTTGATTCAAATCTATACTTTTTTCTGCATTTAATTCACCACATTGTCAATGATGCCAAGTCTGCCTTACTCTGTTTAAAGAGTATTTCAACCGCATATAACGAAGGAGCACAAAATCTACATCAACGATTTCCAAAAAACGAAAATGTTGGCTTCTATCTACAAAAAATCAATGAAATTCCCCAAAGTAGAAAAGATGAAGTTCTGCGATATTGGGAAAAAATTCTAAACAAAAGATCTTTAAAAAATAACTTTGGTTTAGCGAAAAAAAATGTATTCGAAATGAAAGAGATAAAGTTCGAATTTGAGAAGACTATCGGTAAAGAAATAAAACGATTTTGTAAAAGACATACAACCACGCCATTTTTATTTTTAACCAGTGCTTTCGCCGCAATCATAAATTTGTATTGGCAAATAGAAGATTTAGTTATTGGTTATCCTATCGACAATAGACCTAAAGGATATCCTGATATGTATGGGTTTTATGTGTCAATGCTTCCTCTAAGAATCATTTTAAAATCTAGTGATACTTTTTTGACTGTCGTAAAAAAAGTTACACGCCAAAGAAAAAATGATATATCTTATCAGGATATCTCACAAATTGACCTTGCACATTTAATGCAAAAAGAAGGATTTTCTGATTACATTAATTTTGATATAATAGTAGGACAAGCATTATTTAAAAATAACTTGGCATTAGAAAATCTAAAAACATACAGCATAGAAGTTGGAAATGCACAACCTAATCAGAATTTAGGATTTTTATTTGAGCCTATTCGCTTTCGCAATGAATCTTTAACTTGCAAAATCCAATATAACAATTCTCTTTTTTCACAAAAACACATCACTCAATTCATACAACATTTCCAAATATTCGTACACGAAATTTTGGAAAATCCAAATCAACGAATAGGAACTATCGATTTATTATCTCCTAAGGAAAAAAATCAATTATTAATTAAGTTCAACAATACTAAAGTAGAATATCCACGAGACAAGACAATACATCAATTATTTGAAGAACAAGTACAGAGAACACCTGATAACATAGCACTTATATTCGAAAATACAAAAATGACGTACCAAGAGTTAAATACAAAGGCAAATCAAGTCGCAAAACTTCTAAGAAAAAAAGGAGTCAAAACAGAAACATTCGTTGGAGTATGCCTGGAGCGCTCACTTAATATGATTGTAGCTCTTTTTGCGATTTTGAAAACAAGTGGTGCTTATGTTCCTTTTGATAATGAATTACCGCAACAACGACTGCAATTTTTGCAACAAGACGCCAATGTGGACCTTATTATTAGCTCTTCTAACTTAAAACATTTGTGGGAAAATAATTCATCGGTATTATATTGGGAGGATATAGAAAGACAAATAAAGCCTCTTAACAAAGAAAATTTAAACATTCCGATGAAAACTAACAATGCAATGTACATGATTTATACTTCTGGTTCTACAGGGCGTCCGAAAGGTGTTGTTAATATTCATAGAGCTTTAATCAATCGTCTATCATGGATGCAAAATCAATATGCTATTGATGAAACTGGTGTAGTTTTGCAGAAAACAACGATTGGATTTGATGTTTCGGTATGGGAAATTTTTTGGCCTTTACTCAATGGTGCAAAATTAGTATTGGCGCGTCCACAAGGGCATAAAGATCCACAATATTTATCACAAGTCATCGAAAAATATATGGTCACAACGTTACACTTTGTTCCTTCTATGTTACAAACTTTTTTACAAAGTATCCCTTTAAAACAGTATAAACATTTGCAGCGTGTGATTTGTAGTGGAGAAGCTCTTTCTTTAAATTTACAGCGTCAATTTCTTGTCGCCTTGCCACATATCGAGCTATATAATCTTTATGGCCCAACAGAAGCAGCGATCGAAGTTACTTCGTGGAAATGCAATCGCGAAGCACAAACTGTTTTAATAGGAAAACCTATTCAAAATATACAAATTTATATTCTGAATAAATATTTACAAGCTATTCCTTGTGGATGTATTGGAGAGTTGTATATCGGTGGTGTTGGTCTAGCAAGAAACTATCACCTTCGACCCAAAATAACAGCGGAGAAATTTGTTCCCAATCCTTTTACTCCAGGAGAAAGATTGTATCGTACCGGAGATTTGGCACGTTATATAGAGAATGGCAACATTGAATTTATAGGAAGAAGAGACAACCAAGTAAAAATACACGGATTTCGCATAGAGTTAGGTGAAATAGAGCATTGTTTGAGTAAACATGAAAAAATTGCAGAAGTAGCTGTGGTAGTAAAAAATGTAGTAGAAGAACAACAACTAGTTGCATATGTAGTCTTAGTAAATGAAAATAACCAAATTGAAGAATTGCGCTCATGGTTAAAAGAACAACTTCCATACTATATGATTCCTAATCATTTTGTCGTATTAGACAAAATTCCTTTAACGCCAAATGATAAAATAGATCGCAAATCCTTGCCAACCCCGAAGATGTTCACCACTTCATATGTTGCACCACGTAATGAAAATGAAAAAAAATTAGTCGCTTTATGGCAAGATATTTTACATCTAGAGCAAGTTGGAATAACCGACAATTTTTTTAAAATTGGCGGACATTCTCTCAATTCAGCTATTATTGTCGCACAAATCAATGAATTATTTTCGCTAAATATACCATTAAAAACGCTTTATGAAGCGCCAACTATAGCAAAACTCACAGTAGAAATCTTCCAAAAGCCAAAATCCAGAAATATTGATTGGTCCCAAGAAATCCTATTGGATTCTCAAATTTTAATACCCAAAACAATAAAAGAGATAGATAAAATTGAGAATATTTTATTAACAGGTGCCACTGGATTTTTAGGTACATTTCTTCTGGAACGTTTAATAGAAAAAGGGTATGCAAAAATCTACTGTTTAGTACGCGCCAAAAATAAAGAAGAAGGCTACCGTAGAGTAGAAAGTGCACTACAAAAATATCTAATTTGGAAACCGCATTATCGCGAAAAAATTACTATTGTCTGTGGTGATTTATCTAAAACAATGTTAGGACTTACACAACGCGAATTTAACAGGTTATCCTCTATTATTGATGTTATTTATCATAACGGAGCGAAAGTTGATTTTATAAGAGATTACCAAGAACTCAAAGCTGCAAATGTACAAGGAACAAAGTATATTTTACAAATGGCATGTCAGGATAAAATAAAAACGATCCACTATATTTCAACCGTTTCGGTATGGAAAACGGCAGCGTTATCGCCAATCAAAGAAATAGCAGTGCCTAATGAACACCAACTAACAAGAGGTTACGCCCAAAGTAAATGGGTTGCAGAACAACTTATCGAAGTTGCAAAAAAACGTGGGTTTCCCATTAATATCTATCGTCCAGGTCGTCTTACTGGGCACAGCCAAACTGGTGTTTGTAATGAAAATGATTTATTTTACAGTTTCCTTCGTGGTTGCATACAGTTAAAAGCGGCACCTCAAATCAATTTTACAACAGACTTAACTCCTATCAACTACGCCAGTAGTATAATTGCAAATCTGTCATACAACACATCTACTGACAATCAAATATTCCACGTTATAAATCCGAACAGAGTAAGTGTTCGAGATATTTTTCAATACGTACAACAAAAGAGTTATCCAATTGAATTTTTACCATATCCAAACTGGCGTAAAAAATTATACACTGTTATCAAAAATGGAGAAACGAATCCGCTGTCGCCTTTTCTTGATATGTTTGGGGTTAATTTTGAAATGGGATCTACTATACATTTTGATTGTAGTAATGCTGTACAAAAGAATACTTTTGAAAAAATACCTGAATACAAAGATTTATTATCTATTTATTTAGAATTTATTACGACTTGTTCCAGCTGAAAAAGCTAAATTAGTATACAAATCCTTTAATACGAATTAAAGGAGATTGAGGAAGCTGGCCATATCCACGAAAATTCCAAAAGAACATACGCTCAGAGCAGCGCCTAACTACTGACTTAACAAAACAAATGCAGCGCTGTATATACATGTGGAGTAAGAGAAACAAAACTTTAGCTGCGAAGAGACCTAGTAATAATAATACCAGTATGGTATAATTATTTTAGAGTAAAAGAGTTTTGTTATTTCTACACTTTTAGGGTATGTCCCTAACTTTACGGAGGTTAGAATGAAGAATTTACTTTTCTGTATGCTATTTTTAGTAGCTTTAAATGCAGATTTTTCAATAGAAAAAGTATTTTCAACAACTTATGATCGTGGAGAAATCGCGATTAATAATGGATCAGATATAGCAACAGGCATAGACAATTTCTATATTTCTGGAGACAACCTATACTTGTTAAATAGTTTAGAGCAGCGCATTCTTCACTATTCTATTTCTCAGAAAAAACTACTAAATAGTACTGCAATACCAGCTTTTGCTATAGATATTGCAGTTCAAGGAAAAATTGTTTTTGTTGTCACAACGGATAATAAATTACACATTGTCAATGAACGAAAACTGTCGTCTCACAAAATTGGCAAAGATGTCATTTCTGGTGTTCATTTAGTAGATGGTTTACCGGTACTACACTTAGCTAATGGCTCAACGCTCAACCCTGCAAAAGACGGAACAACAATCAAAGGTTGGCAATTTGCCAAAAATACTTATGTGTATACAGAGAAAGTCGCTGACCACATGGGTAAAGTTATTGTCAATAAAGGCGATATGGAAATAACTTTTGATGTTCCTACTGAAGAAGAACTTGGATCCATTGTACCTATTGGTATCAAAAACAATAAAGTATTTGTTCGTTTAGAAATACTTGTTTCTAACAGTCCAATACAAGTTTCTCAGAAAATATTATGTTTGGACATAACCAACCGTAGTGAAATCGCTACAACTACAATACCAAGCATTCACAACAATTTCAGTTACAATGATTGCAAACAATTCGGCAGCCAATTATACAAAATGATGCTAACTCCAAAAGGTATCGATATTGTTGCACTTAGCACTGAAAAAGATGGAGTTAATAGCTGGCCTTACGACTACACCCACCATTACAATGATCACTTACAACAGCTAGAAGAAGTAAACTCAAATGAAGTTGTTGAAGAATCGACAAGACGTATTTCTCGCAGCCAAATCATATGGAATGCAGAAGCGTTTCTTGGTGTATACTGGAGTTGTAGCTCTAAGAATAAAACAGGTCTAAAAACTTTACCAGATGGATCTAAAATTCGCACTCCATCTTGGGTTACTTCAGGATCGCATTACAAAATTCCTTATAAATGGGGTGGATTCACAAGCGTTTCGGTATTTAAGCAAAAAGCTTCTCAAGGAAAATACGCTGGTAGTAATTACACCAAGTCAGTTTCGTGGGGAGATAATTATTGTGTAGGTGTGGATTGTTCTGGATTTGTTTCGCGAGCGTGGGGAACAAGCAAAAAATACGGAACAAGCACTATTGGACAAGTTTCAACTCAATTAAGCTCTGTTTCTAAGTTGAAAAAAGGCGATGCATTAAACAAACGTGGAAGCCACATTGTTCTCGTTATTGAAAATAATCCAAGTGGAACAGTGAATGTAATTGAAGCTTCGGGAATCGATTGGGCAGTTTCAAAACGCACACGTTCTTTTTCATCAATGTCTAGCTACAAACCTATTTACTACAATAATGTAAGTGAGTGGTAAAAATAAACGTATTTTGCTAAACAAATCGTCCTTATCTGTAATACAGGTAAGGGCGTTATTTTAGGATTTGGACAATTGCTCAAAAGCCAAGGATTTTTCAAAGCACAACAAAAAATTAGCAGCTCAAAAATAGATTCTCTATTGGAGTGCATAGAGCAAATAAAACCAAATCACTCATACCCAAAAAGCATACGCTATCGTAAGAATAAACTCTACGCTATACGCAATTTAATTCAAATTTCTTCGCCAATCAAAGATATTTTAAGTGATACAATCATAAAAAATATTTGTAGAGGAAGTGTAATAATCCATAGTTTGCTATTCGATAAAATCACTGAAGCTAATTTTCGCGTACCTTTTCATCAAGACATTGTTATGCCGCATCATGGAGCAGACAAAATAGTAACAAATGTTCCACATAAAAATCTACCACCTGAAATACTAGAACAGTTAATTGTCATGCGAATTCACTTAGACGACAACAATATTGACAATGGACCACTGCAAGTCATTCCGCAAACCCATAGTCAAGGAATTATAAGTGACAAAGGCATTTCAAATATCGTACAAAAAAAGAACAAACACGTTTGTACAATGCTGCGTGGAGAAATACTACTAATGAAACCGCTTTTACTTCATAGTTCTAATCGATCATCTTCCCATAAACACCGCCGTGTAATTCACTTAGTTTTTGCACCGCGTTCATTACAAATACCATGGTTTTTTAGCGAATCTTTGTAGAAGCTACTTCAAAACCTGTTTTATTTGCGCAATCCATTTTTTAAGATTGGGATCTTTGCTTCCTAAAGCCAAAGCTTTTTCAAAATCATCAAGTGCCTTGCGATAATCTTTTAGCTCAACATATACAATCCCACGATACTTATACCCTCGACGATTTTTTTTATCTAGTTTTAATACGTAATTGTAATCTTGTAAAGCTTGTTTGTATTTCTTAATGTATCTATATGCTAAAGCCCTATCAAGATAGACATCATAATTCTTGGAATCTAGTTCTAGAGATCGATTATATTCTTTTATTGCTAAACCGTATTCTTTTCGTTCCGAATATAATAACCCTCGGTATTCGTAAATAGAAGCCTCCCATGGTGCAGACTTCTCTGCTTCTTCGTAACTTTGCAATGCGAGAAAATACTGACTTTTCCGTAAATATAGATTTCCTATACCAACATGGGCCTTGGCATATTTAGGATCAATAATGACTGCTTTTTTATATTCTACAAATGCAAGATCATATTCTCCTTTATCATTATATATATTACCTTTGTTCACATATATATGCGCTTGCTTTGGCTTTAACGAAATTACTTTGTCATAGTCAGAAAGAGCCAAGTCATATTTTCCTAAAAAATAATATACGCTACCGCGATTATTGTATGCTTTAAAATTTGTAGGATCTTTAGATACAGCTAAATTACTGTATTTTAACGCGAGATCATATTTTTTTTGTGTATTATAGAGTGCGCTAACATTATTAAATATAGCACTCGTTTGGAAATTAAGAGAAATAGCTTGTAAATAATCTTTTAGTGCTAAATCATAATCACCTTGTTGTCGATAGCAAACGCCACGATTCATATATGTTAGCCCATCACTAGGGTTGAGAGAAACCGCTTTCGAGTACATTTCTATTGCTTTGCTAAACTTTCTCTGTTCAAATAAAGTATTAGCCTGCTCAAAATAGAAATTCGCTTGTGCTTTAGCATCTTCCTTAAAAGATTTACGTAAAACAAATGTAAATATCACTGAAAACAGCAAGATTGAGCAAGCAATCAGTAGCCATTTTTTCTTTACATGCCGCGCATCTTTTTGAGATCTTTCCGCTAAACTTCGTCGGTATTTTTGAGTAGAAACTCTTATCCTTTGGGTTTTGGGGAGAGAAGGACGCAATTCAAAATTACGACTAGAGAGTAAATCCAAGAACGTTTTCATTTTGTCTAAACGTTTTGTTTGTTCTTTATGCGTCGCAAGCTGTATTACTTGCGAAAAATACTTTAGTTTAGGATCATCTACATCGGCAAATAACGGTGGAAGTTCTAGCTTTTGCACGTTTTTCATTGTTGCTATCATTCTTCCTGTGGCAAACGGTGAAGATGGTGACCATAAGAAAAATTGATACAGTACAATTCCCAAAGAAAATACATCACTATTTTCACCTACCTCTAAATCAGGATCTATTTGTTCAGGACTCATGTACTGGGGTGTACCGATCAGACTTTGCGTCTTTGTTATTTGTAAAAGTTCACTACTCATTGATTTTGCAATTCCTAAATCAATAAGTTTAGGAACAAAATCTTTACTTGTTAAAATAATATTTTCTGGCTTAATATCACGGTGAATAACTCCTTTATCGTGTAAAACGGTAAGAGCACTACATATCTGTTGGGCAATTTGCAACTGCTTGTCAAAATCTATAACTCTTGGAAATTTGACAATAAAGTCTTCTAAAGTAATTCCTGGAACATATTCCATTACAATAAAGTATTTATCATTGACCTGAAAAAAATCTAAACCGCGAATTACGTTTGGATGTTTGATATTTTTCATAAAGTAATATTCGCGATGAATTCTCTTGAGAATATTGGGATTATTACCTTTGACAATACATTCTTTCACCGCAACCAAACTATTAGTATGTGTATCTACTCCTTGATATACAGCCCCCATACCTCCTCGCCCAAGTTCTTTATTGAGTTGATACCGCTCATTTAATAAAACCATGTGTAGCTCCGTTATTTATATGGAGGGAATATACGTCGAAAACCGTGGACAAGAGCGATAAATAGAAAAAATATATTTCGTATTAGCAATAGTAAAACATTCGCTTTAGTAGGGGTGTAATCACATAAGTTTTGTGCTAAAGTCTCTAACCATTTCGTAGTGCGCGGCCATTCAATAATAGAACTATACCACTCTTCGGGAATACCTTCTTTACCAACAGCACAACCAATGATTCCACCAACAATAGCTGCACCTGTATCTGTATCTCCTCCACAACGAATGATTTCAACAACTGCTTTTCGATAGTTGTTAGGGTATTTAAGCCAAATAAAAATAACAATCGGTAGAGTGTGATAGATATAACCACTTATCCCTTGTTGTAAATTAAGGTGATCTAACAATTCTTGTAAAGATTTATCTTCTAAAAAACGTAAGGTTATTTGTAGCAATTCTAGAAAAGGACCATAATCTTCCTCAGAATACTGTTCTTTTGTAATGAAAGAAATGGTTTCAAAAAATTTCTGAGGCCTAGCCTGATTTGTTGCTGATAAGTGTGCTGCCACTGCTACAGCAAGTGCTCCAAGTTCTGCTTTAGGGTCTTGGTGAGTCATTTGTGTACATGCCGCAACAAACTGGTGCAGTTTACGCAAATCCTCACCATACACTAATCCAAGAATGGCGCTACGCATGGCTGGGCCGTTACCTGCTGAAAAGACACCACTGGTTTTCGGCGAAAAGCCTATCCATAATTTTAAGATACCACGCAATGTAGCAAAACCAATTCCAGCAGGTAATCCCAACAACCACCATCGCAAACGGCGCGCAAGATCTCGGCGAAAAATATCGACATCATCTTGCGCAGTAATAAGAGCTTGGGTAACAAGAACAGTGTGCTCGGTATCATCAGAGCACATCCCCTTACCACAAAAAAAATGATGCTTTTTTATATTAGAAATAAAAGCGCGTTGGCGATTAGCTGAGAGACCTTCCCACGGCAAGCCCAATGCATCACCAACAGCCGTTCCTAACAGACATCCAACGATGCTATTTTTATTCAAAGATAGCATAATGTTATTTCTTTCTAATTGCAAACCACTGACAAATAAAACTGCGTGGATTCTGGTCAGTGCTATCGTTCCATACATTACCACCTAATATTTCAACATAATCCTCAAAGCCATTACTATTATTTGGCTCACCTTGCATCCAATGTGTATATTTCAAAGGCTTTTTTGTAACCCATTGCCAACTATCTTTATTGCGATACAAACCTAACCAACAACGTCCCCAGCAATCACAAACATTTTGCCTAAGGTGTTGAATGTAACTCATCATAAACTTTTGAGTTTCTACATTTTCAATTGTAACTAAACTCCCCTTCATGCTTTTGCATTCCATATTTGCTTTTGTCCAAAACATTTTAGTATGAAAAGCTCCGTAGTAATAACCATCAAAAAATGTAGCGTCTACTAATTTTTCTCTCACAAATTTGCTAAGTTTCGTTTTTTTAAGTAGCATTTGTGTCTTTAGCAAATCTTCAGGAAAACGTTGCTGAATTGTTTTTAAAACCACTGCCTGGAAAGCAGGGTTTGATTTAGCGCGCCTATAGTCCTCCCACATAACTTGTTGTAATGTTTTTTGAGGTACTTTTTTTTGATCTACGGAAGAATGGTGTGTTCGTTTTGAAGAAGTCCTTGTGTCACTATAAGTAAGTGCAAAAATCAAGGCGATAATTACTCCACAAACAGTCGCAAGTATATTGTAATTCATCTTTTTCGGAGACGTTACACTTTTCGATATCCTTAGAGTCTTGGCTTCCAAAAATTTATCAATGTCTTCTAAAAAAAGCTTTATGCTTTCATAACGTTTGTTCTTGTCTTTTTCAAGACACTTCAAACAAATGCGCTCTATGTTTTCAGGTATACTGCCGTGAATAGATCGCGGAGAACGAGGATACTTATGTACAATATTGTATAACACAACCGGCGTATTTTTTCCTGCAAAAGGAACTCTTCCGGTCATAAGTTCATAAAGAGTTGCACCAATACCATAAATATCAGAACGTTTGTCTATTTGATTTTTTTTTCCCTGTGCTTGTTCTGGAGACATATAGGAAGGTGTTCCGAGAATATTGCCATTCTGAGAAATCTTGCTATCGTTATACAAACCTTTTGCCAAACCAAAATCAGTAACGTATGTTTTCCCATCTTTCCCAATCATTACATTCTCTGGTTTTATATCGCGATGTATCACGTCTCTATCATGAGCATGTTCAACGACTTTTGCAATGTCGCGAATAATACGTGCAGCGCGTTTAGAAGAAAGACGTCCTTCTTGCTTTAAATATTCATCTAAAGATTGTCCCTCTATGTAATCCATAGTGTAATAATATTTACCATTTTGCTCTCCCATATCATACACTTTTACAACGCCTGGATAATGCAATTTTGCAATTGAACGCGCCTCGCGCTGAAATCGCTTGATAGAAACTTCATCATTTAAATTGGACTTCAAAACTTTTAAAGCGAGGTTACGCTTCCAATAGTTGTCGTAAATCAGAAAAACCTCTCCAAAGTTTCCTTCCCCTAACTTTCTTATCGTACGGTATTTACTTTGAACTGGTACATTACTTACCATTGTTTGTTTAAGGGCTTGTTCATTCGCAGTATTTTCCATATGAACATCATATTGACTTTTCATTTGTTGTAATTGCTGCGCCAACATAAAACCACTATTAATAAGAATTTGTTCATAAGAACTATTTGTTTCATCTTTTATTTTTTGTACGTCTTGTAACTGTTCTGAACTAATCAAATTACAAGAAACAACTTGCTGGATTAGCCACTCATCGATAGACATTGCTAAGCTTTTCTCCTTAATGAAACATATACAAAAGCATGATAAATACGGGTATGCCAATAAGCATAATCGCCAAACAGTAACCCATAATGTCTTTTGCTCTAAGTCCGGTAATTTCAAGTAACGCTAATGCCCAAAATGGTTGCAGGAGATTTGTCCACTGATCTCCATAACAAAAAGCTAACGTAGTTTTATTTATTGAAGCACCTAACTGTTGAGAACTTTTTACAATTATATCCCCTTGTACAATCCACTGTCCGCCACCTGAAGGAACAAAAAAATTAATAACACCCGCACTTATAAAGATATATATAGGAAGAGTTGTAGCACTTGCAACACTCACAACCCCATTTGTGATAAGCTCAACTAGTCCAGAGTGAACCATAATTCCTTTAATCCCAGCATAAAAGGGAAACAACAGTATAATACCAGCACAAGCACTCACACCACTACGAATAGCATTAAAATAATTATCTAAATTGCGATGTAGAAAAATCCCCACAAAAATAAAAATAAAATTTAAAGAATTAAGATCAAAACTCTTTTGTTGTATCCATAAATGATAAGTAATATAAATACATCCGACAATACCAACGAGCATTCCCCAAATAGAATAATTACTCTCAGTTTGCTCTTCTGTTTGCTCTTCTATTTCTCCACTATACTCAACAATATCTTTTTCTTCGCGTGGTGCAAGAGCTGCGAGTACGAGAGGCACACCTAAAAGTAAAATAATAGAACTAACAATATTAAGTGGCGTAAACAAAGTTTCGTTTATAGGAATAACACCTACGCTTTTTTCTAAAAAATGTCCCTGTGTAGCAATAAGAAGAGGCGCAGAACCCGACAAACCACCATGCCAAGCTGCTAATCCCATATAACCAGCAGCACCTAGAAGAGGATAGTGAAGAGATATATTCTTGCGACGTCCTTCTATAGCAACTTGCCTTGCTAAAAAAGCGCCTATAATCAGTGCCAACCCCCAATTTATCAGAGCAAAAAATATAGAGGTAAAACTAATAAGAAATGTCGCTTGTACTGTATTGTTTGGCCAACAAGCTATTCTACAAATCATTTGTTTTACAATATTTGTCGTAGAAAGTGCATATCCACTTACAAGAATAATGCACATTTGCATGGAAAACGGCAAAAAACTCCAAAAGTCTTTGTACCAATACTCTATAACATCGATTGTAGATGATGGCGTAAACGTGGTAGCCAAAATGTAGGTAAAAAAAGTAACTATCGTTGCCAAAGTAAAAGGCTCTGGCATATATTTTTCAGCAAGTGTGCACAGTTTTTTACCTAGTTCATGTAGCATCTAACTCTATCTCCAATTTTTTACACACAATATGACGTTTTCCCTTAGACAAATCGCGTGTTTCTACAATAGAAAATCCAAATTTCTCAACATTTCGCAATGAATGTTGATTTTCAGGAGAAACTGTGGCCATTATTATTTGATAACCCTTTTGTTGTGCCAATTTCTCACGCTGCTTTTGCAATAAAAACTGTAATCCTTTTCCCCTGAATTTAGCATGAACAAGAGTATTTACAAAGCTTACAAAAGGTTCATTTATATGAATACCACAAAATAGTTCTTCTGCTGCATGAAATCTCATACTACTAAAAGCAATTATTTTTTGCTGATATTTTGCCCCTATATACACTCCTTGGTCTATAAGCTCATAATGTTCTTCTCTTGTGAGCATATGATACTGCTCTGTACTTTGTGCTCCAACAGTTTGCCGTTCTAGTTCTATCACATTAGGTAAATCGGCCGCGTAAAGTATTTCTATAGTAATATCAGAAAGCTCCAAGATAATAGAATCTGACACAACTATTCCTTCTCTCGCAAAATTTTTGCCGCTTCTTTGGCAAAATAAGTCAATATAATATCAGCCCCTGCTCTTTTCATTGATGTTAAAGTTTCCATCATTAGCGCTTCACCATCTACCCAGCCTTTTTCATGTGCAGCTTTGATCATACTATACTCACCACTCACATTGTAACAGGCAACAGGAATATGAGTTGTTGACTTAATTTCGCGAATAATATCCAAATATGATAACGCTGGTTTTACCATAATAATGTCCGCACCCTCAGCGATATCTAGTTGCGCTTCCTTGATTGCTTCGCGGCGATTTGCATAGTCCATTTGATAACTCTTGCGGTCACCAAATTGAGGTGGTGACTCCGCAGCATCGCGAAAAGGACCGTAAAAACTAGAAGCATATTTAACACTGTAACTCATAATAGGAATCGAAGTAAAATTATTATCATCAAGCGCTTGCCTAATAGACCCAACCATGTAATCCATCATTCCTGAAGGTGCAACCATATCAGCACCTGCTTTTGCATGACTAATAACTTGCTTTTGTAAATACTCAAGCGTTGCGTCATTATCTACACTTTGATTATCAATAATACCACAATGCCCGTGATCGGTATATTCACACATGCATACGTCAGTTATTATATAAAGTTCTGGGTACTTTTTCTTGAGAAAACGAATACTCCTTTGGATAATGCCTGAATCGCATATAGAGTCTGAACCTACTTCATCTTTATCTTGTGGTATACCAAACAAAATAATTTGTTCTAATCCTAACGCCATCATTTCTTCTATTTCTTCACTTAAACGATCTAAAGAAAATTGATAAATACCAGGCATAGAACAAATTGGGTTTTTCTTATTCTCACCATCAACGATAAACATAGGAGTAATAAAATTACTCACTTGCAAATGAGTTTCGCAAGTCATTTGCCGAAGAACACGGTTATTGCGTAATCTTCTTGGTCTGTGCACTATATTCATAGATATCTCTCAATAAAGAATTATCACAACAAAAAACTAGGGCGTGACCACATCCATATTTCTTGAATGCGGGCGCGCCCTAAAATTAGATATTTGTTACTAGTACTAATACAAAATTAGCGGTTTGTGTTACCAGGTAGACTCTTTTTTACCACATCCTTAGCAGGCTTTTTGGTAACAGAAACAAATAGAGTTTTCAAATAGGTATTTTCAGGACAGGCAGGATTTTGAGGGTGATCATTTCCCGCAGAACGACTATCAATAATCTTTACTTCGCACTCAGCTTCCATAGCAGAAGCATTTATAGTTTGCATAAATTTTGGCATAGAGATCATTCCTGAACAATCACAAGTAATAAGAATACCGTGATCTGTCAGCATTTTCATCGCAGTAGAGTTAATAGACTTTAAAGCCATTAATCCTGTTTGCAAACTATTTTTCGATGTAATTACTTTTGGAGGGTCAAGCACAATAACATCAAATTGTTCACCATCTTTGTGCATCTTTTCTAAATCACGAAATACATCTCTATGAAGAAAAGTGCTATTCTTACAATTATTTAATTCAACATTAGTTTGTGCTAATTCAAGTGCAAATTTAGATGTATCCAAAAAAACAACTTCTTTTGCTTTTCCTTTTTTGGACATGTAAATCCCAAAAGCTCCGCTATAACAACATGCATCTAACACGCGTTTATTGTAACTAAACTTAGATGCCAACATTCGATTTTCTCTTTGGTCTATATAAAAACCTGTTTTTTGTCCTCGTGACAAACTAAGTTGAAAATTTATTCCATATTCATGAATTGTTATTTTTTCAGGCGGAGTTTCTCCAGTCACACTATAATCTAATTCTGGTAAACCTTCGAGTCTGCGTACACCAGCACTGTATCTTTCTATTATGGTAGGTACCTTAGTAACTCGTTGTAGTATCTCAAAAATCATTTCGCGCCGTCTATCTATACCGAAAGATGTAAGCTGCACACATAAAATATTTTCATAGCGATCTACCGTTAACCCTGGTAAACCATCAGCCTCGCTATGTATAAGGCGATAAGCATTTGTTTTTGAAGACAATGCCAATACATTATCACGTAAGTGAATTGCTTTTGTTATTTGACGTTCAAAAAATTTATAATCTAATCTTTCGTGTAAGTCCCAAGTAAGAAGCCGAACCATAATTTGCGATTTATCGTTAAAAAAACCTTTTGCTATAAAACGTCGTTCATGATCAAAGACTTCAACGATATCACCATTTTCGGGCTTTCCTTTTACATTTTTAACTGCTCCAGAAAAAACCCAAGGGTGTTGGTACCAAAATGGTTTTGCTTTACCTTTTTTAAGAAATACGTTTTTATGTTTGAAGGAAAATGACATTAGTTATCCTTTAGTTGTTCTTCAAGTTTCTTGATGGTCTAATCATGTTAAAATAACGTTTGATTGCCATTTTATCTTCTGGAGATAGAAACTGTTTTTGAAAATATATAGGTAGTTGTTTAAAATTCCGATGGAACATTTCAATATCAGATGCACCTTTTTCTGTTCCCACATTGGCCCGGAAATCAACATCTTTTCCGTCGGAAAACAAAGAAGAAACCTTTTCTTTTTTAGGCTTTGCCTTTGGAAGATTTGCTACTTTCTTCTTGTCTTTTTTGTTTCCGGTACCTTTACCTCCTTGAGGTTGTTTATTTTTATTTTTTGACTTTGGATTCTTTAGTTTTTTCTGAGATTGTTTTTTAGCTTGTTTGTTATTAGGTTGTTTTGTTGGAGATGGTTGTTTTCTTTGCTTTTTATTATTTGATTGTTGCTGTTTTTTTTGCTCCTGTTTTTTTTGTTGCTTCTTCTTTGGCTGCTGCTTCTTCTTTGATTGTTGTTTTTTCTTTGGTTGTTGCTTCTTTTTATCAGTATCATTTTGAACAACCTGTTTTTTATGATGCGCTATTTTTGGTAACAAAATAGAATTTAATCCAGGAGAAAATAAAGTAAAGAACAAGATACCCCATACTCCAACGAGTACTAGTGACTTTATTAGATTTTTTCCCGTCGCCACTCGCGGATATTTTTGCCATTTATTTTTTTCAGAACAAACCTTACGCGCCACATATTTAAGTACTACGTCCTGATCGTCTTGCAAAAAGTCATAACTGTACAGTAATTGCTCCTCCATACCCGCTTGCTTATCTATTTTGTCTACAATTTCCTGCATAGTTGGCATATGAAATATAGTTTGCCATACCGCGTATGTTAGAGAAGTAATCACGACCATCAATCCAAAAAAAACTACTGCAGTCCGTGGAGTAGAAAGCTTCACAATATCAAAATGATCGGCGTAATACAACCCAAGAGAGATCATGATAGTCGCAGTTCCCATTGCAATAATCACATCACTCATATCACTCACAAAACATTGGAAAATATACCTCAATCGACTAAAACGCAAAGTATTGTGTAATTGTTTCCTGTAATTACTCATTATGTTTTCCTTCACGTATTTGCTTTACCATATCTTGTTGATACTGCAAAAAAGCATATTGACCTTCCATTTTTTCACGATAACGTTTAGCCTTCAAACGTGAATATACAAATTCAAAAGCGAAAAATACGAAGAACATCATGTAAAAGAGTATACCTTTTACGAAAAACCAGGCATCTTTACTAAGGTAGAGAGCAGCGTACACCGTCAAAATAGTGTGTATAAGGAAAAATACACCTATGCGAAAATTTAATCCCTTAAAATACATGCTATGAAAAGCAGTTATATTTTGTCCCTTAAGTTGTTTTTGCGCCATAATTTCCATAAACGGTTTTCCAATAAAGGAAGAGAATAAAAATATGACGGCAAAAATTCCTTCAAAAATAGCCGGTTTCAATAGAATGAGAGTAGCGCTCTCTGTAATCCAACTGATAACTCCCATCAAAACAATTAAAACGGCACTCCAAACCGCAAACGGTTCCAAACGTTTTTCGCGATAGTAAACCCAAGCTACTTCTATAAAAGACAAGACAATAGCAGCAATAATACCAGCTTGCAATCCATAGTATTTCTCTATGAGCCAAAACCCCAGTAGAGGTATCATAGAGTAAAAAATATTAAACATGGCACTAGAGCCTGATGGTTGTTTCATATTCTATTCTCGACGAAAGCGCTTTGCGATTAGTTTAGACTGGCAATGAGGACAACGAATTTTTTTGCCAACCACAGTAACTGGTAATTTTAAGTTTTTGCTACATTTAGGACAGCGAAAACGAAAGTGATTAGGGATATCATCATCATCCCACCAAATTTGTATTATTTCGATTTCTTCTGTCTCATTCTTTTGTTTTTCAAGGAGAACCATATCTTCAATAATTTTTTCTTGCCATTCTTTGATATAAATGAGCGATTGTTTATGTGCATTTTGCGCGTAAGATACTTTTTCTTGCCACTCTTCTTGTTCTTCTTTTGATAAATCTTTTGGGGTTCCATAGTATGGAAGTTGTTGTAATTCGGCAAAGTGCTTTAAAATAATTTTTTCTAATTGTTTACGCACTTCATCAATAGAAATTCTTTTTTCAGAATCGTTATTCATCATATCGTAAATCAAATCGCTAACAGCATCAATTACTGGAATATTTTTTATTTCATCAGCAACCTTAGGCTTTTGCGACAAGATAATTTGGCTCATAATAGCTGAAATATTTTTACCGCGAACAGGTGGTTTTCCTGTCAACATAGTATAAGTAACAGCAGCAAGTTGATACACATCACAATTACAAGTGAGTAATTTTGATGGGGAAAACTGTTCTGGGGCCGCGTAAATCATTGAGCCAGCAAATTCACCTTTTACAGCAATTTCTTCTGCTGTCATTGGGCGATAACGTTGTTTTAAGTTATCAGCTCTTTGCAGTTCTTGCTGAACTAGCTTGCGTAAATTTGATTTAAGTTCTGTGATCTGCTCAGATAAATTTTCAAAAGTCTTAAAGTCTTCAGGATACGATAAATTTTTTATCTTCTCTTGTATTTTTTGTAAACGAGATTCGCATTGCTCTTTTTCAGTACTTATGTGTAAAAATTCTTTATCAACAAGCTTTAGCAATCGTCGGCGTTCTTCGTTTAACTTTGACCCAGCTTCATCAACAGTAATTGCTAGACCAAAATCACCAAGTTTAGGTACCATTTTTTCCGACATTAAAATATTTTGAGGCTTAATATCGCGATGTATAATACCGCGATTTTTCAAAAATTGTAAAGTCAGTATCATAGCGTAGAGAACATTAAAAGCCACAGCAGCGGATAATTTGCCATGAGGAAAACGTTTACTAAATTGTTCAATATTTCCTTGAGCAGCATACTCCATCATTAAGTAATAACCTACGCGTTCTTGATTACTGTTGGAGTCTGCCGCCGAAGACGCTAAGAAACTACCTTCTTGAATCATCCCTATAATATATTGACGAATATTCTTTTCTTCTGCTAACTTGGATAGTAATCTCGATTCATAAATAAGGGCCTCTTCTCGCCCTTCAAAAGCAACTTTTACAACAGCCACGTGCCCTTTTGGCATTTCGGCATAAACCCCTTCTTTGCCATCTTTAGTTTTACGTATACGTAGATGTTCTCCGAAGTAATCTCGCGCCCATTGATTCTCAGGTCTCAGAAAAATAATAGTGATTTCATTTTTAGTGATCAATTTGAGTACAGTTGCCATTCCACCATGGTCAAGTCGTTCAATGTGGTAATCACCCTGAAAAAAATCCTTTACATTTGAAATTCCTTCCTGGTGTTTGTGGTACTCTTGTAAAGCCAAAAGATTAATGACAAAGCAACGTTTAAGTTTTTCACTTATTTTTTTATTAAGTTGAAAATGTTTACCTTGTTCAAGACTGTTTTCGCGTATCAACTTAAGCCAAGCGGCCGTTTGATAACGGCTATTGAAATTTACCACTACTTCAATAGAAGTTTCGATAGATATTTCATCTAACTGCGGCTTTTTCTGCGATAACTTGCGAATATTCTCACCCGCTTTTTCATCAACCTCTAACCAGTTATCATCTTCGACAAGTTTTACTTCTTCGCCACCACCAGTATCGCCACTTTCCTCTTCATTATTTTCTTCATCATCTTTGAGAGATATAATCGTATCAAGTATGCTAAACAGTGATGTTCGAGATTGAGATTTACTATGTTTACTCTCAACAGAATCGGTAATTTGAGTAAAAAATGTTTTGTGTACTGTTGAATATTTAGGAAGCTTTTGCAAAGCGTTGTTGATTTGATCATCAAAATAATTATAGTAACGAAAAACTTTAGCTTTTTCTAGATCCACAACCAATTGTAAAACTTGTGGATCGTTAGTATTTTCAATAAGCCAACATTCTCTGCGAATAATTTTTTGCAAATAATTTTCAACAACATCCCAATAGTTTCGATCAAAATGTAAAGTAAATTTTTCCAGAGACTTGCCATTTTCAAGTATTTGGCGTGTGTCAGTAATCCATTCCAGAGCTTTACAAATAATATCAGGCAACTCCCTATCAGCACAAGAAGGTTTTTTACCAGCTAAGAATTCTTCTTGTTCTTCAAGTTCTATCATTTTAAAATCTTGTAGAGTAGAAACAGACTTTCTAGAACTTGTACCAATATCAAAATTTTCTACGTCTTCAAGATAATCATCTTGCTCTTCTTCATTCTCAATAGTAATAGATATATGATTATCGTCCTTGTCATCTTTGTCATCTTTGTCATCGTCGGGTGTCATTTGCTGCATGGCAAAGGTAATATTTTTCTTTACTAAATCGTGATTATCGGTAAATATTTTTCGCGCTTTGCGCAAATCATTTAAAAGATCCAACAATGTTTCATAACGTTCATTTTTATCTTTTGCAAGTGTGCGACTTAAAATAAGGTCTATTTCAGTGGGAATACCAGGGATGGGAGGACAAGTTTTTTCTATATGTTGTTTTTTAACTTTGCGAAATTTTCCGCGAAAAGGAACACTTCCAGTAAGAGCTTGATAAAACATAATTCCTAGACTATACATGTCACTTTTGTGTCCACAACGTTTTCCCTTACAGTGTTCTGGAGACAAGTAATACGAAGAAGATGCTGGCAAACAAAAATCAACAATAGTTAAGTTATCGTCATTGAGAAAAATATTGCTCGGTTTTAAATTCTTGTGGGATACACCAAAATTGTATGTTGCTTGCAGTGCCAATGTTAACTTTTCCATCCACGACGTAGCCTCAATAGGAGGCAAACCTTCATTAATAGCTTGTTCAAGAGATGTGCCATCGGCATACTCTCTAAACATATAGGGAAACGGTTCTTCAGAAAGGCGATATATGCTGGCAATACTTGGGTGAGAAATTTCATTTATCACATCAATGTTTCTCTTTAATGATTTTAAAAACTTCTTTGTGACAAAAATATCATCTTTAAAGAGTTTTAATACGCAAAGACCTAAGTTTTTATGTTTAACAACATATACGGAACCAAGTTTACTTTTACCTAGATGCCCCACTAATTTACTATTTCCAATAGTTTTCAGGACAATTTCAGCTCTTTCTTGTGTTGACATTTTATAATCCTAGCAAAGGAATTATTTTTTGTGGTGATATTGTACGTAAGCACTCTAAATCAAATGAGCAAGTTTTTTGATAGTAACACTGGCACAAACTTTCTCCCTGAAGAACAACATGCTCATCACCGTATGGACGAATTCTTTCGGGGTCTGTTGGACCAAATAAAGCGATAGTTTTTGTGTTTAAAGCTGCCGCTAAATGCATAGGTCCTGAATCATTAGTCACAACAATATTTGCGCGTTTTATAATATAAGCAAGCTCAATTAAAGAGGTTTCTCCTGTTGTGTTTATACATTTATCAGTCTTTTGAACATTGTTTATAACTTGTAAACTAATTTCTTTTTCACTTGGCGAACCGACAATAACCACAGGTAACTCTGACTTACGATGTATAATATTTGTAAGCTCAGCAAATTTCTCAGGCGGCCAACGTTTTGAAGACCAGCGTGCTCCAGGAACAATAACAATGTAATCCGATGGAAGCACATTGTCCCATTTTTGTTCTAATGCCAAATCTCTGTTTAGTGGAAATGACATTTTTATTTCGCAAACGCCTAAAGTTTTTGCTATCAGTTTATAGCGATCTATCGCATGGACTACATTTTTAGGAGTTTCTACTTTTTGGGAATAACCCCAATATGCAAATTCACGAGCACTTTTAAAGCCTACACGGTGTTTGCATCCAGAAAGCAATGTAATTATTCCGCTACGTAAAAGTCCTTGAAAATCAATTACAATATCAAACTTTTCAGCGCGGATTTTTAGCAAAAAATTTAATATTTCACCAAAGTAGCGAAAAAACCTCATTCCTCCCCATTTTTTTCGTTCAAAAACAAAAACTTTATCTACAACAGGTGTGTGTTCAAGTAAATTCATAAACGGCCGCGAAACTACCCATGAGATTTCTGCATCATAATTTTGTTTTATTGCGTTTACGATAGGTATTGTATGAATAATATCACCTAGAGCACTAGGTTTTACGATCAGAATTTTTTTTACTGTCATTTAAAAATTCCATGAATGGATTATCTTTTTTATTGTCTTTACTACAACTACACTCTGATTCATTTAAGTCAAAGCCGCACGAAACGCATAGTCCTTTACAATTTTCTGTACATAGTACCTTAATTGGTTTTTCGATAAGTATTGTGTCGCGAATAGCTTCTTCTAAATTTATAGTATTATCGCGATAATATAAAATCCCCAACTCATCAGCATCTAAATCTTGAAAATTAACTTGCTCACCTTTTTTAAGCGGCTGAAAAAATAAATCTATGTTTGAGTCTATTTCGAGATCAAAAATGGCTAAGCAACGGTGGCACTCTTCCATGAGCACACAGCGCAACTTAGCCTTTACAAAAATATCGCTGCCGCTTCGCGATGCTGTACCAGAAATAGAAATATCTTCTTTGCAATTTAAGTCTAATTTCTTGGCCGACATTTTTCGCGCGAAATCATATCCAGAAATAGAAATATCACTTGCTGTCAGCTGCATTTTTAATACCTCATAATATTGTAGATAATATAGAACATACTCTACGTCAACGTAGAAAAATTTTAGGATATAATAACGTGTACAACAAAAAAATGCAATGTTTTCTAAGGAAGTAAAAAATAAAACGGTAATTTAAATAGCAAGGACGTATCCTCGGAAATTTATTGAATAATAAGCGTTGTTGCACTATAATTTTGTTATGAGGCAGCATACTACAGTGAAAATGAAGACCACTCTTTCTCTTTTCTATAGGAATTTTTTATGCCTATAATAAATGTTAAAAATATTATTATTTTCTTAGTTGTAAATGCTTGTTTTTTACAAGCGCAAAAAGAATTTCTTGTTCCAGCTAACGGTAACATTGAGCAAATACAAAAAATGCTGGATCAGGCCAAAGATTCTGAAAATGAAAAAAACTGGGAAAAAGCGGCGGAACTATACCAAAAAATTATGGCCGCACACAACAAAGTTTCTTCAAACAACAAAGATATTCTTGTAGAAGATGGAAAGAAGTTATATCGAAATGTACAAGATATTGTACGCGAGAATATAAAACAATTTTCTCCAGAGGCTCTAGATATATATCGCAACATGATCTCGGCTAGAGCAGAAGCACTTGCCGACACAAAAGACAAAAAATTTATCATCGATAATTTTTTGTTTACGCGTATTGGCACAAAATCTCTTATACAAGTATGCGATAACTATATACTACAAGAGAAGTACCAAGAAGCTATTCGTTATATTTTTATGTACCTACACTATATTGCCAAAGAATCACAACAAAACACAACAATACTCGCTCGCCTAGCTTTCTGTTATTATGCAACAAATGACATACTTGGCCTTCGCAATGTTATGGACACAGTAAAGAAATATGCTTTTGATGATTCTATTGTAATTGGTGGTAATAAAACAACAGTTGGATCTTATACCCGGAAACTGTATAAAAAATTAAAAACACGTGGATCAAAAACTGTAAAAAATAGTAATTGGCAAACGTTAGGCGGAAATTTACAACGCAATTTCCAACAGCAAAATATGGCATTCCCAAACTTGAAAATGCCGAAAAGCGTCATGTTACAAGTAGCTCCTCGTGAAAAAGACTCTTCTTATTATATTAACGAGCAAAACAGACAAAAAAATGGGCCAGTACAATACTACCCTGTTATAGCTGACAACATGCTTTTTGTTAATAACAGCAAATCGGTTTTTGCATATGAGCTTCCTTCTTTAAAACTAAAGTGGAAATACGAAGGACTTATCACAAAAATTCGCAGTGACTGGCATGAACAAACCATTCATTCGATATCTTACCACGACGGTGCTGTCTATGCTAATGTAGAAGGCAATACCAAGCAAGAAAAGCAGTACTGGCAAATATACTTAATACGCAAAATACTTGCAGAGAGACGGCTTGTCAAACTAGATGCAAGAACCGGGCGTGTAATGTGGATTGTAAAAGAAAGTGCAAAAAAAGACCAATTTGAAAGTAGAATAAGTTTTATGGGACCTCCTGTTGCTTGGCAAAACAAATTAATTGTTGCTGCAACAGAAATAGAAGGGCTATTTAATAGTTATATTCTGGCCCTTGATCCTGAAACGGGGAAAACACTGTGGAGTAAACTCATTGGTTCCGCTCACCAAGAGCTCAATTTATTTGGAAGACCTGTACGAGAGGCCGTGGGAGCAAGGCTTGCTATTTCAAATGGAAAAATATACTATCTAACTAATTTAGGTGGTATCGCGTGTTTAGATCCAGAAAATGGACGAATTTCTTGGGTACAAGTTTATGATCGCATACCTGTTCGTAAACCAACTCGTGCACTCTTTCATACAATATATCGCGATATTGGTTGGCATCAAACGCCAATTATGGTCTGGGGAAAATATGTTTATGCAGCTCCTATCGATTCTAATTACCTATACTGTATTAATTCTTGGAATGGAAAAAGAGTATGGCGAATACCACGAAGTTACCAGTATAAATACGTTCTCGGAATATATGATGGCTCTTTAATCATAGGAGGACAAAACAATATTACACTTATTAATGCCACGACTGGAAAAACCCAAAAATATTTTTCGATACTACGCGATAAAGTGGTAGGATTTGGTTCTATTATAAGTAATAAATTGTATTGCCCAGGTTTATTCTACTTATACATTGTCGATTTAAAATCTCAAGAAATAAAAAAAGTATCATGGCCAAGATTAAGCTCTCCTGGACATCTAGTTACCGCAAATGGTTTAGTTGCAACTGTTTCAGACACACGCATTTGCGTATATTTTGACTTTAAAAAAATGATTGGCATGTACGAGGAGCAAATAAAGAAAAATCCAAAAGATACCATGCTACATATAAAGCTTGCTAATTTATATACACAGTACTCCGAAAATAAGCGCGATTTTTTAATAAAAGCAGAGAAGCATTACCTAAAAGCGCGAGAAATAGCAAGAAATGAGCAAGGACGGCAAAAATTATACTGGATGCAAGAAATCAACGACAAACTACTAAGTGTTTATAGAAAAATCGCAGAACATTTTGAAAAACACAATGACAAACAAGTGTTTGAATACTATAACAAAATCATTC
The DNA here is from genome assembly GCF_041508025.1 of Candidatus Uabimicrobium helgolandensis. NCBI lineage: Bacteria > Pseudomonadati > Planctomycetota > Candidatus Uabimicrobiia > Candidatus Uabimicrobiales > Candidatus Uabimicrobiaceae > Candidatus Uabimicrobium > Candidatus Uabimicrobium helgolandensis. Next base: position 4,572,905 of record NZ_CP165719.1, on the reverse strand, counting down.
AGTTCACAGACGATAAATATATAACAATTCCGTTATACTTAAAATTATTTGCCCACTACAAAAAAAACGCTAAAAAAGAAAAAGCATTTTCAACACTAAATGCATTAAAAAACAAGTATGGAAAAGAATATTTTGCTATCAATTTCAAAAAGACCTTAATTGACTTATACGTGATCACAACAACAGCAGAGTACAACATTCAACTGAGACAATATGAACAAGCAATACACGAATATCAAAAAACAATTATCCTTTACCCTAACGAAAATTTCGATGGCCGTTTTGGTAGTGACTATGGTTATTCAAAAATCCAACAACTGATTAATGCACAAGGAAGAAACATATACTTAGCTTACGATACTAAAGCTCGTAGTTTGTATGACCAAAAAAACAATGCTACATACTGGAGCGTTTTCAAGAAGTATCCCAACAGTTTCGTAGCTCCAAAAGCTTCTATTAAAATCACCAAAGAGCTCATAAATAAAAATCTTCTTGGCCGTGCCATTATCCATCTAAACAATCACATAAAAAAATATAGAAAAGACAAAGAAGCATTAACCCAAGCGTACTACCTATTATTACAGTGCTACGAGGAAAAACAACAGTTTATTGCTGCTTTTTCTGTTTTACACAATATGAACAAAAATTTTGCAAACAACACATTAGTGGTCGACGGAAAATCAACCACAGTGAAAGACTTTGTAAAAAAACGATTACAAAACCCAATGTACAGTGGTATAAATAAAACACCAATGCCATCTGTACAAATCAACTTTGCAAACTTTGTCAAAAGAGAAATCTACTTAAAAGTCACAAACAGATCTCATGAATTTGTTCCGACAAAAGGTCACAGAAATAATAAATACAAAAATCTAGTTTTTGTATCTCTAGACACTCCCAAAGGCATGAGATTACATTGTTATGATGCGAGTACATATAGAATTATCTGGCAAGCTAGTTTAGGTTGGCCAATTCGCAGTGTTGAATTTGTTCAAGATAAGATAGTTGTGTGGAATGATAGTACCGTTTTTGTTATAAAACCAGAAAATGGACAAATCATCTGGCAAACAAATGTTGGTCCTTTAACCAATTTGCATACAGCGAACGATACAATTTATACAGTAAGCGGTGACCGCCTGAAGTGCGTAATTGCTGCTCGCGATTATCGTACAGGAAATACTCTTTGGGAGCAAACCATAGACTCTCCAGTAACAATCGATTGGTTGCCCGAAACACTTGTTACAAAAGATTATTTTATCGCTAGTTTTGTCCGCCCAGCAAAAATGTTTATTATCAATGTAAAAACAGGGAAAAGAGAAAAAGTATTTTCTGATAAACGCATTCATAAAAATTTATTTTTTTATCCTGTTGTTCTAAACAATAGCTTTTTAGCAGTTGTAAAACGGCAAACATCCATAGAATGCTATATACTTCCGTCTCTAAAAAAAGCATGGGCTATTGAAGCAAATAACATAGAACATGCGAGTGTAAAAGGAAATGACCAATATGTTTTTTGGGCAACAAAAGATCATGTAGCACTAACAGATTTGATTTCTGGTGGAGAAAAATGGAAAAAACCAAAGAATAGTAGATCCTATGTACAAAAGGCTCTTTTTGATTTTAGTAACTTTTATTTTGCTACAGAAGATAACACCACCGGTTACACACTTTCGAGTGTAAATACTGACACCAATACCTTTATGTGGCAATTTCCCATCGGAGAAAGCACTGAAATCCCCGAGATTGTTCTTACTCAAAAATATGTACTGTGTTTAACCAATCGTTTTTTCAACGGTTGTAAGTCGCGGTTTGTTGTTTTCAATAAAAGTAATGGAAAACTATTGAAAAAATATGAACTCAATGAAGGTGATCGTAGTCACAATAGCGCAAGTTTACAAATAGTAAACAATGAGATTTGGTTACTAAAAAATCATACTATTTCAATAATAGGAAAATAAGCATAATGAAAATACTAAATTTCGTACTTGTTCTCATAGCCACTCAGTTTTGTTATTCAGAAACTTTTACTAGTAATTTGCTTACTCCTGGAACGGTAAATGCAGTAGAAAGAGGTTTGAATTACTTAGCTAAGGTACAAGATGAAAAAACAGGTGCATGGCTAAACCATGTAGGATACAAACTCAACTATGATTATCGAATAGATAACAAAGATGCACCGCACGTGGGAGTTACTTCTCTTGCGTGCTTAGCATTCATGTCTGCTGGTAACTTGCCAGGAAGAGGACGTTATGGAGAAAACGTGCGCAAAGGGCTCGATTTTGTTCTTGGATGTGTACACGAGCACACAGGGTACATTAGCAAATACGGAACTCGCATGTACAGTCACGCTTTTGCTACCTTATTCTTAGCTCAGGTATATGGAATGACAAACGATCCTATTGTCGGCGCAAAACTACAAAAATCAATAGACCTCATCTCCGATTGCCAGAATGCAGAAGGTGGTTGGAGATATATGCCTATAGCCATGGACGCTGATATGTCAGTTACAGTATGCCAAGTTCAAGCTCTAAGAGCCGCGCGTAATGTCGGATTAAAAGTATCCAAAGGAACTATACAAAAAGCGTTGAGATACATACGCAGAAGTGCAGATAGCCTTTCAGGAGGTTTTAAATACCAAGACCTCCCTATCCGTCAATCACGTATTACATTTGCAGTAACAGCAGCAGGACTTACTTCGATGTATGGCGCAGGAGTTTATGAAGATTACTTACTGAAAAAAGGTCTAAATTACTTAAGAAATCCGCCAGCATATGAACCACATCCTTCTTCCGACCATTATTTTTTTTACTACGGTCATTATTACGCTGCACAAGCTATGTTTATTGCAGGGGAACCATATTGGAGCAGGTGGTATCGCAATATAAGAAACGAATTAGTGCGCGTGCAACAAGGAAGTGGTGCATGGGAAGACGCCACAGGCTACAGTTGTCCAACAGCATTATCTGTTATTATTTTACAACTTCCCAATCGTTATTTACCTATTTTTCAAAAATAAACAACGCGTATTCGTCAATTTTCATTTGCTATTGTTAGGCCATCCTTTATAAAATGAGCCCAACATATAAATTAAGCGAGTCCTAAACAAATTTTCTGACTCTGTAAATTGTGACCTAAAGAAGAAAGGCTAATTTTTTATGGTAAATATTGTTCCATTCAAAGGTGTGCGACCTAAAACAGAGATGGTAGCAAACGTTTCTAGTGTTCCTTATGACGTAATATCTTCCGAAGAAGCAAGAGACATTGTGACTGCCAATAAGAATAGTTTCTTAAAAGTTATCAAACCAGAAGTTGATCTTGATTCTAACATTGACATCTACGATGACAGTGTCTATGAAACTGGGAAGAAAAACCTACGCGACTTAGTAAATGAGAAAATACTAATAAAAGATCCTGAATCTTGCTTTTACATATACAGGCAACAAATGGGAGAACACATACAAACGGGAATTGTTGCAGGAGCATCTGTTCAAGATTATGTAGATGATAACATTAAAAAGCATGAATTCACACGTAACGAAAAAGAAATCGATCGCACGCGACATATTGATTCGCTAAATGCAAACACCGGTCCTGTTTTTTTAACATACCATAATCGTGAATCTATAGACAAAATAGTAAACGACATTTGCCAGACATCACCAACATACGACTTTACCGTAGATGATGGAATAAAGCATACGTTTTGGACAGTAAACGATAATACTAAAATACAAAAAATAAGCCAACAATTTTCAGAAGTAGACAAACTCTACGTCGCCGATGGACATCATCGCTCCGCTGCAGCCACACGTGTACGCGAAAAACGTCAACAAGCAAATCCTCTTCATTTCGGTACAGAGCCATACAATTTCTTTTTAAGTGTTATCTTTCCTGATAACCAAATGCAAATATTGGCATACAATCGCATTGTCAAAGACCTCAACGGTCTATCAAGCGAAGAACTGATGCACAAATTGGAAACTATTTTTAATATATCAGAAACGCAAAATCCTGTTCCACAACACAAACACAAATTTTGTATGTATTTACGAGAAAAATGGTACCAATTAGAATGCAAAAACAGCATAGTTGAAGAAAATGATCCAGTAAAAAGTTTAGATGTGTATATCTTACAGGAATACGTACTAAGCCCAATCTTAGGTATTGGAAATCCACGTAAGGATAAAAGAATTGATTTTGTCGGGGGTATTCGCGGCGCAAAAGCCCTCGAAGAAGGCGTAAAGAAAAATGATGATGGCGTTGGTTTTTATCTCTATCCTGTAGATATTAATTCGCTTATGGCAATTGCCGATGCCGGAGAAGTGATGCCACCAAAATCAACTTGGTTTGAACCCAAATTGCGCTCGGGTGTAGTAATTCATCCGCTTTCTTAAAATCAACTAACATCTTTTGTGATCTCTTCACATCGCTTGCTTAGTAAGCTTTCCTAAGGGAGAGGATTTCACAGAAAAGTTCATTTTAAGTGACTTGACAAAAGTAGTTACCCGTTGAATGCAGGTCTTTATTTTTATAGCTAGGCGCGACGATGGCGCACAGCCGTAGCTGCGTAACTGAGGAGCAACAAAGCTAGAAAATTAAAGAACAAAATGCCAATGGGTAAATACTTTTGGCAGGTCACTTAGCTAAAAAATCGATCTGCATAGTGATAAAGAAAAATCTTATAAAATCGTACCTTCGGCTCTCTGCAAACACTCCGTTGAACAAAGTCCTTTCAACTCTCGTTGGCAATCATCACAGCACAAGAAAAGACGGTCGCACCTAGAATCAACACAATTATAGTAAATATCGCAAGATTTTTCACATACATGACAATTACTAATTGCTGGAAGTTCTGTTTTATTATCAACCTGCACTGATAGGCGTTGATCAAAAACAAAAAGCTTTCCTTTCCAATGCTTTGTTCCCACCTCCAGGCCGTATTTTAAAATGCCGCCATCCAACTGATATACTTTTTTATAACCATGTTCTTTTAGTAATGCAGAGAACGTTTCGCAACGAATACCTCCTGTGCAACACATCATTATTTTAGCATCTTCAGGGTATTTTTTTTTGAATTCATCGGCATAGTCTGGAAAATCTCGAAAGTAGCGACAGTCCGGTTTTTCCGAATTCTCAAAATGGCCTATTTCCCACTCATAATCATTGCGTACATCTAAAACAACAAACTCTCCACTCTCAAGCATTTTTTGCCACTGTTGAGGAGAAACGTGTTCGCCATTTCTGTTTAAATCAACTTTGTGCTTTAACGCGACAAGTTCTTTGCGGTATTTTATTGTCATTTTATGAAGAGTATGCTCTCGATGTTCGTGAATTTTAAACTCTATATCGCAAAAAATTTCGCGACCCGCCATCCAATCGATATAAGATTTTGCAACCTCTTCACTTGCGCTAACTTGGCCATTAATTCCTTCTTCTGAAATATAAATACGTCCGAAAGCATCGCTGTTTTTAAAAAAATTTTTGTGGATTGTAACTTCATGATGTGGATTTTCTACTTGAACATACTTATAATATGCAAGTACTAAATATTTCTTTTCCATTTTGGGCGATCCTTTTTCAAACATAATTATTATTAACGCCCCTATATTACGAAGAACTACTAATAAATTTCAACTAATAAATGGTGGACAAATGCGAAATAAACAAAATCATGGATTTACTCTCATAGAATTGATGATAGCAGTTGCTTTGTTATCTGTTTTTACATTAATGCTAGTAAAAGTTCTTTCGCAATCTGTAAGCGTTTGGAGAACAACGGAAAAGCGAAGAGAAATACTAGAAGCTTCGCGTAACATCATGGAGATTATCACCGAAGATTTAAACGCAATGTTTTTATCTAAATCGATAACCACAACAGGATTACTACTTGACTATGATAGCAATGGTAAACAACGTTTGCGTTTTATTCGCAAAATATCACAAGAAAATACTCATCCTATTTTACGCTACGCTGGAACGGAAAAATCAAGCAAACTAGACTACTATAACTTAAAAGCGGACAAAACCAAAAAATTATTAGCTCCTGGAGGATTGGCAGAAGTAATGTACTGTTTTGTGCCTCAACAAGATGGATTAATGGGTTTATACCGCGGTATTCAGGCTCCGATTGACGGCAAAAATTCGTTTTTTCGCGATAAAAATATAGATTCACCACAAAAGATACGAGAAAAATGTCACCTTCTTGGATCAGGAATTTTAAATATGGAGATAAAGTGTTGGACTGCAACGACTTTCACTTGGAATCTCAAAAAATTACCACAAAGAAAACAAAAAGGAGGACCAAGTTTAATCTGGGACTCTACAAAACGCCGCCTCACAGATTTTTTTCTTTTTCGCACAGGAAATCCTTTAAAACATGCTAAGCCTTTAAAAATGAATGTCACTGTTGTTTTACAAAACGGAGAACCAAAAGAGTTGTTAAGTGACTTATCAGAAACCGACACTACAGCATATTTAACAAATACCCAAGGAATGGCAGGAAACCTACGTTACATGCTAGTTGACAACGAATGGATAACTTATGAAAATTTACAAAAAAGCGAAGTATTAGATTTACAACGAGGTGTTTGGAATAGCAAAGCAGCCATCCACAACAGATTTAAAATAGTGAAGCAAATATATTATGAAAAATGGGACAGCCAAAAAACAACTCCGAAAACCCTAGAGCGACAGCAAGCCACAAAAGTTTACATTGGAATTCCATTCGTGAAAACAATAAATCTACCTTTTTAAGGAAGAACAAATGAAAAAATTACTACTCATAACTATTCCTTTTATACTTACATCTATCACCTTTTCTCAACAAGATGTGATATCAGGAAAATGGTATAAACACTGGAAATTAGTTGAAAAAGGATTAACAGAGGCCTATCAAGACAGAGCAAATGATCTAGACAAGCAGGGTTTTATTGAAGAGGCAGACTTTTATGAGAGTTTATCAAGTACTATAGAAAGTACTTCAAGTCTTAAAAAGGCATTAAAGCAATTAGATAAATCCTACAAATCTATGACAAAATCCGGTCCTAAGTCAGGCAAGAAATTCTACAAAGCTCTCACTACTTATAGTAGTAAGCGTAGTAGTTATGAAAAAAAAGTAGAAAAAAAAATTAAAAAAATTCAGAAACAATTAAAAAAAATGAAAAGTAAAATTATCATTGGCAAGAATACACTACGAGTGATAAAGGGAACTTTCCAACAATATCGAGCAACTCTCGGTACCGCTGATCGTCGTGCATATCAAGAGTTTGAAAGTGATTTAACAGTCGACAATTTAATTATTTTAGAAAGACGGCTTGTAAAATATAAACAATATATCGACGACTTAACAAAATCGAAAAAACAAGAGACATCTTCTTCTGAAGCCAAAAAGATAGATTATTATTCAAAAGATATACTCAAAGATTGCGACATAATATTAACAGAAACAAAACAATTGCGAAGAGCATTAGAAAAAGATACAGGAAATGATCTTTCAGAAGAATATAGCGAATGGTTAGAGTCAATGAAGCGTACAGATCAAATATCAGAATCATGGATTACTTTTGGAAAATATCGCGTTTTTTTTAGTACCAAGATAATAAAAGAATCGGAAAAATCTTACTCAAATTTAGAAAATTTTATTCAAACAAAATTTGGTGATACTATAAATAGGTAGACTTTGTATATGACATAAATGTAGATTGTAAAATAAGTTACAATCTACATACTAACAGTTAAAACATAATACAATTGTTTTTTTACGATTTAAGGGCTAGCCCCATATCGTTTAGCTTTTTCTTGATTTCTTGCATAGAAGTTTGACCGAAGTTTTTGCAACTTAATAGCTCTTGTTCACTGTGTCCAATGAGATCGTTAATACTCTTGACACCTACTTTTGACAAGCATTTACGGCTGCGTACAGACAATTCAAGTGTTGCAATTGATTTTGATAACAAGGATTCATCTTTGTTGTCTTTGATAAGAGCAAAAGGCTTGATGTCTTTTTTCTTTGGCTCTAAGAATTTATCTGATTCCATTCCCAAAGATAAACCTTTTTTGCCTAAAATTTCTTTTATTTCGGCAAGAGATGTTTCACCAAAGTTTTTGTAGGAAAGAAGCTCTGCTTCACTTTTCTTTATCAAATCACCTAAACTTTTGATTTTCATTTTATTTAGACAATTGCGACTACGTACTGATAATTCGAAATCGGTGATTGGCGTAGAAAGAATTTCGTTGCGTTGGTCTTTTAGCTTTTCTTTTTCTTCGTCTACATACATAGTCATAGAAGAACGTGCGTCTTTAAGGTATAATTTTGCACGTACATTCTCAGGATAACGATCAAGTATTTTCTCATAGCACTCAGTCGCTTTATCATATTGTCCAAGATCTTCATACAAAATACCTAAATTCATCAAGATATTTGTGTGGAGCGGACGAAGAGGTAAACATTTTTCATATAATTTAATAGCTGTGCTCTCATCGCCATATAAGTCACAGTAATATGCTAAACGATATAATGTAGGTGTAAAATTTTCATTTTCTCGTGAAGATTTTTCATAACAAACAATTGCATGCTTACTATCTCCCGAACGATCGGACATTACTCCTTCAAAATACCACTGGTAATGAGGAGCTAATTTCTTTTTCCAATCTTTAAATTCTTTTGCTTTTTGGCTTTCAACAGCACTTGATGTCGCAGCTAAAGTAAAGACGGTTTCTTCTTCATGACTGTTCGCTAATTTCTTAAATTCTGTGTAAGCACCACTGAAATCGCTATCGAGAAATAATTGTTTTCCTTTAAGAGCTTGAGCATGTGCTTTTTTACCATGTTTTTTCAGTATTTCTTTGTTTTTTTCTTCTGATAAAATCCAAGTAATATCAGTTTTTTCGAAATGGCTCGTATCTTTTCTCATTGCATTGTTGCGAGAATATACCTTAAAATAAGTAAGGCGCGTAGAAACAAATAATCTACATTTATCTCTACATATCTAAGCCACTTATTTAACAGTAGGAGAATACTTCTCGCTTCTCCTTTCTTTTGAAGAAATCTAATCCCCTAAAAACTTAGGGTACTGTTTTGAGGACGGCTATTATATTTATTTTTTATTTTTTGTCAAGACCACCAAAATGTTAGAATTAGTAAAGTGTTGTTACCCAACAACATATTTCATTACTAGTACTCTGTAAAGTTAGTTTTGATTTGTTTAATATCATCTCTTTTGTTTTTTGAGCTATGCGTAACAAGCGCACATAGCTGTAATTCAGAGTAACTTTATGGCGTGTTAGTAGATTGTAAAACACATAATTTCATCTAGGAGTTTCTAACTGTGAGTAAATTGTTTATCAGTGGTGTCTTTTTGAGCTTATTATTCATAGGGTGTACATCTAACGATGTTCGCGACCAAGAATCACAAGTTCAAAACACACAAACAAACAGCGATAGCTCTCCACAAGAGCAATCACAACAAACAATGCAAGAAGAACAAGTTGTTATGTTAAAAGTCATTGGCATGACCTGAGCAACAAGCTGCGTAACTCGCGTGAAGCGAATACTCTCTGAAGTTTCAGGGGTCAAAAAAGTTATTATTGATTACGATGAAAAAATGGCATACATTACTGGAAATGCTGACTTAGTTCCGCAACAACTTGTGGTAGCTCTAAAAAGCACAAATCGCTACAATGCTATGATAATGCAGTAAATAAAGTAGACCACTCAATATTCAAGGAAGGTCTTTTACATGAAAGATATTTTGGTAAAAAAAGTTTTAACACTCATTTGCATAGTTTGTTTAATAAGTACTGTGACCGCGGACAATTGGGAAAAAGAAAGCCAGGATATCATCCTACAAGGTTTTCATTGGACTTCTCATACAACAAAACCTTGGTGGAAGATTATAGAAACAAAGTCTTCCGAAATTGCGCAAGCGGGTTTTACAATGGTATGGTTTCCCCCTTCGTCCGGCGCTGCAAGCAACGAAGGTTATTTACCTCATCAGTTGTACTTACAAAATTCAAAGTATGGTAATCAGGAACAATTACAAAGTGCTATTAAAAGTTTACACAGTCTCGGTATTAAAGCGATAGCTGACATTGTGATTAATCACCGTGTTGGAACAAAAAATTGGGCTGACTTTACAAATCCCAATTGGGGAGAAGATGCTGTTTGTCGCGATGATGAATGGCAAGGGGCAAAAGGAAATTTTGATACCGGGGAAAAATACGGCGCTGCGCGCGATGTCGATCATACCCAAGTTTATGTGCAAAAGAGTATCATTGATTGGATGCTATGGCTTAAAAATACTATCGGTTATGATGGTGTTCGTTACGATTATGTTAAAGGATACTCTGCTAAATACAACAAAATATACAACGACGCTGTTAGTCCATCTTTTTCCGTAGGAGAATTGTGGGATAACCTTGATGTAAACAATCCCGATCCTCATCGCCAACAACTTTGTGACTGGATTGATGCTGGCAATGCAACCTCAGCTGCTTTCGATTTTACAACAAAGGGAATTCTCCAATTAGCCGTTCGCAACGGTGAGTATTGGCGCTTAAAAGATAAAAATGCAAAGCCTGTTGGTCTCATTGGTTGGTGGCCAGAACGCGCTGTTACTTTTATTGATAATCACGACACAGGTCCAAGTCCTAGTGGTGGACAAAATCATTGGCCTTTCCCAAGTGAAAAATTAATGCAAGGCTACTGCTATATTCTAACTCACCCTGGTATACCATGTGTTTATTGGGTACATTATTTTGATTGGAAATTGGGAAAAGAAATAAGTACAATTATGAGTATTCGCAAGAAATTTGGTATTACCTCTGCGAGTAAAGTAGAGATTAAGCAAGCAAATAGTAATATTTATGCTGCGATTATTGATAGTAAATTGGCGATGAAGATAGGTGATGGCGACTGGTCGCCAAAAGGCAACTGGAAACTACTTGCATCAGGCAATAAGTATGCTATATGGACAAAGTAACTAAAGTAACCCACCACACAAGTTGATAGCCAGAAATGGCTATCAACTAACAAAAATACTCTTGAATCTTTCGAATATAGTTTTTTGTTTACTATCTGTTTGTTTATTTACAAAAGCCAGTATTTCCTCATCCAACATGTCTAAGTTTTTCATATCCAAATGAGGTGAAACATCAACCCCAAACTCTTCAAGTTCTTGTTTTAACTCGAGAATATTCTTTACTTGAAGATTTGCTTTTGGATTCTTAGAATCAAACGGACACCCACCAATTCCCCCAAAACCAATATCAAAACTTATGTTATTGTCTATTTGTTTTAGCGGCTCTAAACACGACAACAATAGATCACTAAGAACATTGTTATCCTTAGGAGTAGTATGCAGATGTAAACCAATTGGTTTGCGTATATTGTTCTCAATAATTGCATCAACAGCTATTTGCATTAGTGGTTTTATATTTTCAGGTGTTGCTTCGCCACTTGTATCAGAAAAAACGATACGCCCGTCGATATCTTTGGTAATTTCAGCGAGAATAATAAACTCTGTTTTTATATCTGCAAGTAGTTTTGGTTGTTTCTCTAAATCAGATAGTAGATGTGTTACTTTTGATATGTGTATATCTAAACTTGCTCCCAGCCCTTTACTTTTTTCAGAAAATTGTTTCACAATTTCGCGAGATTGTTCAATAATTTTTTGGCAATATTCTTCTGAATATGTAGGGAATTCTTTTCTACCTATCCCATTGTTGTTATACAAAAACTCACCGCAGAGTGAGTGCGTGTAAGCAATACTATTTGCTGCTTTTTTTTCAATCAAATTTACCGCTTTATCCATATATTTGCCATACGGTCGAAAAACAAGTATCTGCCTTTTAAGTTCGGGATCAGGATTTTGCTCTAAAAACAAAAGAGCTCTAGCCTCAGAATCTGCCATTGCTGGAACTAAATGTGGATTGATCATGCTGCCAATCATAATATGCTTGAAGCCAGCATTGGCAATATGTATAAGATGCTCAACATATTTCTGGTTATCAAGAGGATAGTTTAATCCTTGAAGCCCATCTCGAGGATCTGCAATTAATTCAATAAGTATTTTATTCACGTTATTCCCTTTGGTGATTTACTTTGAAAAGATAAGTGACTCTTGGTCACTTAGTGTGAGCATACCTTGCTTTTTTTGCAAAGTCCAGACACACTTTATTATCGATTTTATACTTTCTTTGAGGCCCAAAGTCAAGAATTTTGTTATAACTCAATTAGCTATAATATAGCTATAGATAATATTTTTTCTGCTACTCTAAAATATGCCACCAATTAAATTTCATCGTCAACTTAAAATTGTTATTAACTACAAAAATAGTTCCGCGCGGCAAAATATGCAAAGTAATTACTCTAAACAGAAGACCAAAAAATTTGAAGTAGATTTTTGTAAAAGGGGTTTTATCGATGTGGGCGTTATATAATGGCACACAGAATGCTTTGGTATGTATCAATTTACTTTTTATTTTAACATTTGCGAAAAGTTATAGCAAAATATAAACGCGTTGCTCATCAAGTAATTATTTTTTAGATATTCTTGACAAATAATATTATTCAAATATATTCGATAGCATAAAGAAATTATCCAAACTTTCATAAGAAAGGATCATAACTATGTCGCAAAAAAATCAACTGGTTCTTACATTTGTTTTTGGTATCATTGTTGGTCTTCTAAGTTGGAACATTCTTATATTATCAGAACCTACTCCAGTAATGGCGCAAGCTAGTGGTGGTGGTACAAGTGGATCTGCAAATGGTTACATCGCTGTTACTGGTGCTGTATCAAATGCATTCTCAGGTTTGTGGATAATTAAGACTAACGAAACAGACCATTCGCCATCTCTAGCTCTATACGTGCCTGAAAGAGAAGGTAACCGTATAAAGTTTACAGCCGCTCGTCGTATAAAACAGGATTTTAAAATCATTCGTTTAAACGACCGCTCTCAACTTTCTCCTGCAAAAGTGGAAAGAGAATTGAAAAAAATCAACAGAGACGGCAACAAATAGAATCTTCGTAAGTACGAAAAATAGAGACGTTGTCTCTATTTTTCTCATCAAATCTCAAAATTCTTTTTTACACTTCCGCAACATCCTCACTTGACTTCTAAATTTGTTATTTGCAAAAAGTATTTATTTAGGTACAATAGAATTCTTAAGAATACTGAACTATTTAGTTTGCAAAATAAATACTCTGCAAAAGCAAAAAATTCGTTGAATTTTCATTTTTGCAGAACAAATTACTCATTTAGAAAGGGTTTGGCCTGTGGCAATGGAATATTACTCTTTCGAAAAAGTCTTAAAAGAACTACAGATGGAAGAAGATGAACTGAAAAGACTTGTTTCGGAAGGTGAAATTAGAGCTTTTCGCGATGAAGACAAAATGAAGTTCAAAAAGTCTGACATTGATGGCCTCAAAAAAGGAAGAATGACCGAACCAACAATTATTCTTCCATCTGGAGAGCCCGATGATTCTTCGGAAGACAGCGAAGTACTTTTAGTAGAAGAGGATACTTCTGAAACCTTACTAGATATAGATGATCTAGATGGTGGAGATTCTAGCTCTACTACAGTGCCAACAGTTGACTTTTCTTCTTCTGATTTTGATGATTCTTCATCTGCGTCAGAAACAATTACAGAAGAGCTTACGTTTGAAGAAGATAGCGGCTCCTATGTTCTTGAGTCATCAGATGATGTTCTTATTGACTCTTCAGGTGAACTTTTAGATGTCAGTAGTGATTCCAGTGGTGAAACTTTTATAGAATCAGACACTGGGCTACAAACAGAACCTTTAGACATGGATTCTGACATCATTGAAAGCGCTGATTTCGAAACAGATTTTGCCGACTCTGCAACTGGTGATGACACCGTTCCTGTAGACGACGATTCATATGGTCTTATTGCTGAAGACCAACCAACAGGACAAGTTGATCATCATCGCGAAGCTGGTACTATAGAGCAACTTTCAGGAGCACCAGTAGTTATGGCTCCTATATTAGTTTTAAGTCCTCTTGCTGTAACATTGTTAATCCTTAGCACAGTCGCCATGTTATGGACCGGAGTACTCATGATTAACAATATAAAAACAGTAGATACACCTTTAACCGGTTGGTTTACAGACATGACATATGAATATGTACGTCCAACATACATGGTTTATGGTGGTAATAAAAAAGTTGCTCCAAATAAATTAAAAAAACGGTTAGTTTGGCGTAGATTAAAACGCGATGGCGCAAAAAGAAGAAGATAAAGTGGTTTCATTGTAGTAGGGCGTGTCCACGCCCTAAAAATAGCAACAAAAACTTCCTGGAATTTGGTAGAACAAATTTGATGTAGGACTTTAGTTATTAGTAGAATTATTTTTATATAGAATAGTGAATACTAATAAGTAGGGAAATATAGCAAACAATATTATTTTCTACCATATTCCACCGACATATTATTTAGGAGGCTAGCTGTTAGCTAGTAATTTCCAATGAAATACATTGCTATATTATTGATTTCTTGTATGTGGACAATTCCTCTACTGGCGCAAAACGATGCAAATGTCTATGCTAAAAATAGCTACCATCGAGGAGTCACCGCGCAAAAGTATAAGTATAACAAACAGCTTCGCGAAGAATGCAAAAAACTACTTAAGCAAGGCAAAGCAGATGCAGCAAAGAAAAAACTAGCAGAATATTTCGCAGGTAAAGTGTTTCTTCCAACTTATGATGACATGGCCAGTTCAAAAAAAGGAGTGTCACTATCTGATTGGAATTTTCACATGTTACCGCGCACTCTGTTTGATATTCTCAACACGGATCGAAGCGCTGACACTGCAGAAGAAAAATATTTATCTAAAGAGGAATTAGACGAACATCCCTTAATGGGAACTGCTGTACAACAAAAACAAGATAGAACGGCACTTATTCGAAATTTGAAAGAGACTGTCGAAAACTATAAAGAACGCTTAGATCATTTAAAAAGTTTAGGCTATGATATTTCCGACGAAACGTTTTATACAAACGCAGAGAATAATAGCCCAGACCAAGTTGCAACAAAGACATATGTAAATGTAAAAAATGGTGAACTTGTAGTTCAAGAGTTGCCTTTAAACGAATACGTCAATAGGTTGATTCGTGACCAAGACGATGATAATCCAGTGTCTTTGTATTTACTAGGCTTAGTTCTAATTTGTTTGACTGCAGCGGCAACATTTATTATTTCAAAATTTTCTTAAACATTTGAAATTGTAATACATCCAATCAAAACACGTCTGTAATCAATATTTGTTTGAATATTGGTTTCCACTAGACGTGTTTTTTTTTGGAATTAGGACACGTCAACATTGAGCTCTCAGAGCCTACTACAAAATTATTTTAAAGTGCAAAATAGTTTTGTAGTAGGCTCTCACGTAGTATCCACATGCTCTAAGGAAGCGGCTAAAATAATTGACCACGTTTTGCGCCACATCCATAAGGAAGATAGATGTCAACACCCCCTATACAAATACTAATTTCTACAGGTGCGCAGCATTTACTAAAACCAATAAAACAGATTTTTCCTAATGCAAAAAAGACACAAGAGAAAAGCTGGAAAAAAATTCTAAATAAAAATGCTGATATCTTTATATTTATAGAGAAAGAGTTTTGCCAAAACGTTGATAAATCCCAAAACCGCCTTGGTATAGCTTCTTTTATTATTGATGAGGATATTGAGTTTTTATCTGCACTATCCACAGCAGAAAAAATTATAAATAAACTACTTTATAAAAAAAGAATATACGAACATATAACTCGCAAAGACATGTCAAAACATATAACTTATTTACAAGAGAAGGCTGCAATTGCAAACGTTTCTTTAGACTTAATTCATGAAATGAATAATCCCTTACAAGTAATGTTAGGTTTTGTCGAAAGTACACTCGAAATAATATCGAAAAAAGAAGAGTTTTATGAAGATGTTAAAATAATTGAAGAAGAAGTACACAAATGTATTTCGATAGTTAAACACGTCAGGAGTTTTCACGACGGTTCGCAAGAAACAATGTACAGGAATGTATCATTTGTTCTCGAAAGTGTAAAACAAATGATCGATTTGCGTCTTCGCAAAAAAAGGATTAGCTTACATATAGATATGCCAAATGAAGTACTTCTTCTAGAGAATGAAGCTTACAAACTCAGCATGATACTCCTTTGTACTTTTTTAAATTTGCTAGATATATGTAAAGAAAACCAAAAAGCCACTTTGCAAATAATAAAAATATCTCAACTAGAAATAATTATAACTCTTGGTGTTGATAGTGCTTTTCAAAAAGAAATTTTTTCTTATTTACACAAATATTTGCAACAAAAAAGTGTTGAATTTTCACATACAATTCAAAACCAACTTTTAACTTGCAAACTCATTTTCGAGATAGGCAAATGACAAAAAAAATTCTAGTCATAGACGATGATCAAAATATGCTACGGCTATTTCAAAGAATTTTACAAAAAAAATATGAAGTATTCGTATGCTCAACAATCAAAGAATCTGTAGAAATCATAGATAAAGAACTAATTAACCTTGTAGTCGCAGATTTAAATTTACAAGATGGCAATGGCCTCGAACTCCTAACATATTTAAATAATTTACTCAATTACATACCTTTTATTGTCATTACAGGATACGGATCTATAGAAAGTGCAGTAGGCGCTGTTAAACTTGGTGCAGTAGAGTATATAATTAAGCCTTTTACCCGTAATTATATACTTGATACTATTGAAAATACCATTAAAGAAGCTGAGTATCGCAAGAGTTTATCGACTGAAATTCCTGCTTGTAAAGAAATTATTGGCCAAAGCAAGGCAATGAACAAATTGTTCGATATAATAAATCGCGCTGCACCATCTTCTACAACTATCTTAATCCAAGGAGAAAGTGGAACTGGCAAAGAGCTTATTGCCCGAGCGATTCATCGCAATAGTCTACGACACACGCAAGCTTTCGTTCCTATAAACTGCGCAGCTTTTAGTGAACATTTATTAGAAAACGAATTATTTGGCCATGTAAAAGGCGCATTCACCGGTGCTACAGACTACAAGCCAGGTATTTTCGAAGTCGCAAATAACGGCACTTTACTACTAGATGAAATTGGCGATATGCCTATGTCATTACAAACAAAATTATTACGCGTTCTACAAGAAAGAGAATACAAACCTCTCGGCAGTACTAAGTACAAACAAGTAAACCTTAGAATAATAGCAAGCACGAACGTTGATTTAAGGCGCGCAATGCACGAAAAAACATTTCGCGAAGACTTATATTATAGATTGGCTGTTATCGAGCTACCTGTTCCTCCTCTAAGAAAACGTCTTGAAGATTTGCCCCTACTAGTGCCTCACTTTATTAAAAAATATAACGAGAAAAATAACAAAAATATTGAAAACATCACCCCCAAAGCCATGGAGCAATTAAAGAAACATAATTGGATCGGTAATATACGAGAACTTGAAAATACCATAGAGCGCTCTGTAACACTAGCCACGTCAAAGACAATCACTCACAATTTACTGTGGAGTAAAAAAGAACGCCCAACACTTCCCAAAAACTTTGTAGAGGAAATTTTAAATCAAATTGATACTTCATCCTCAGCAAAGTCACTAAAAGACTTAGTAGATATTGTCACTGAAAATGCTATTTTATACGCATTAAAAAAAACAAAAGGCAACCGCAGTCAAGCTGCGTCACTTCTAAAAATGGGCCGTGCTTCTTTCTATAACAAAATCAAAGAACTTGACATTAAATAGAATTTATAGCAATTTTGTAATATCATACTTTTTCTTTTTTACTAAACTTCCTAGAATCTTTATTAATATCTGTTCTGAAATACAGAAACTGTATATTTTAGAATTCTTTTGGAAAGGATAAGACTTGAAATATTTACTAATATTGTTTCTTAGCATAACGACTTTGTTTTCTCAAACTAAAACGCAAAAATTCGATGAAGTGCTACAACAAAGTTATGAAAATTATGAATTTAATGGTAACGTTCTAGTTGCACATAATGGAAAAGTAATTTATCGTAAAGCATTGGGAATGGCTAATTTTAAAGAAAAAAAGTCATTAGATCTTAATTCACAATTTCGATTAGCCTCCGTTTCAAAACAGTTTACAGCTATGGCGATTATGATTTTAAAACAGCAAAAAAAATTAGAATATGATAATTATGTTGTAAAATATCTACCTAATATTCCTTACAAAAAAATCACGATACGCCATCTTCTAAATCATACTTCTGGATTACCTGACTATATGGATCTATTCAGAATACACTGGGACCAAAGCAAAATAGCAACAAATGACGATATTATCTCTTTGCTATCAACATATAAACCAAGTGTAAAATTTACGCCCAACGAACGTTGGGAATACAGCAACACCGGATATGCACTTTTAGCTTCGATAGTAACTAAAGCATCAAAAATGCCATTCCATGAGTTTATGCAAAAGCATATATTCAAACCTTTGAAAATGCAAAATTCATTAGTATATAGCCCCATTCGTAAAGATATGATGCCAAATCGCGTCTACGGCTTTACTTGGCATATTGATGGAAGTTACAGTGAAAATGACTTTAACTTCCTAAATGGTATTGCTGGTGATGGCGGTATTTACTCTACTTTAGATAATCTATATAAATGGGACCAAGCTCTGTACACCGAAAAACTTGTTTCCAAAGAAATATTAGAAGAAGCATTTACAAAAACTACCCTACAAAACGGTTCTACTAAAAATTATGGCTTTGGGTGGAGCATTGACGATAGCCCAACGGGTAAAAAACGCGTCAGCCATAATGGAGGATGGGTTGGCTTCAGTACTCGAATTTCCCGTGATATAGAAGATAAAACCACGATAATTATTTTAACAAATGCTAATCAAAATTTTCGCTCTATCCGCCGTGCATTTGAAGACATTTTGTATAACAAAAAGTACAACAATCCTCGGCTTTCTATTGCGCGCACCTTGTTAAAACAGTTTTTGGAAAAAAAACTAGATATTACCAAACAATATAGTGAACTAAAAGTAAAAGCTCCGAAAATTTATCGTTGGGGAGAAAGAGAGTTAGAAACACTTGGAGAATACTTACTTAAAAATAAATATTTTCTGCAAGCAGTCCAAACATTTCAACTTATGGTGCAAGAGAACCCAGACTCATCTACAGCATACTACCTTTTAGGAAAAGCATACGACGAACTCGCTACCAAGAACTATGTAAAATCCTTGCAAGCTCATCCTGGAAATGAAGATGCTCGCCGTGCTTTAAAGGATAGAAAAAATGATTTTGTAGCGCAAAAAATAGACATATCACTCAACACACTAAATAAGTATGTCGGAGAATACCAAATAGTACCAGGTTTTACACTAACAGTCCGCCTAAAAGACAAACAAATTACAGTACAGGCAACTGATCAACCTGAATTCAAAATATTTGCCATGTCGCAATCTAAATTCTATCTCAAGGCAGTAAATGCTCAGGTGAGTTTCCATACAGATAAAGATGGAATAGTTACTCACCTCGTTCTTCACCAAAATAAACGCGATATTCCAGGGAAAAAAATAAAGTAACCAGGAACTGTCATCAATAAAAGCACTATGCTGAAAAATTCGTAACTGTGACTCGTGTGACCCTCGCCGTAATTGTGATCGTAGCTGTACTCATAATCGAACAACTACGATTTATTTTTCAATAAATACTTAAAATATTCGGTCATAGTCACAGCTACGATTACGATAGTTATTAATATCTAATTGATGGCATGCCCTATATTCACTCAAAAATTTATGCGTATTGGCAATTAAGACACGTCGACATTTAGATTTTTATTGTTGCCTTAAACAATATTTTTTGCCATGATAAATTTTCAGTGATGAAACAAGTGAACTAATTATATGGAGTAATACTATGAAAATGATATTAATGCTACTGCTGTTAGCCTTTTCTATTGTAGGCGCTCAAGAACATTTTGAGTGGATGCTAGATTTCGATGGTAAGAATTTCTATGAAATACAAGATCTATCGGAAAATTATTTACAAAAAACACGTAGCACCGAGCCAGGCAAAAAAACAAAATCTACAGGAACTAAAGTACCTGGCTACAAGCAATTTCAACGTTGGGCTTGGTTCATGGAAGACCGAGTTTACCCCAATGGAGATTTATTTAACACCATCGCAAAATCTTGGTATGAATATCACTCATATTTGAAGTCGAGCTCTACACGCACCAACCTATTTTCGGGATCATGGGCAGCAATTGGTCCTTCGAGTTATAAGTTGGGAATGTCTGGATACAACGGTGGCTTAGGACGTGTAAATTGTATTGCTTTTGATCGTAAAAATCCACAGATACTATATATTGGAACTCCCAGTGCTGGCTTGTGGAAACGCAATTCTGAGGGAAAATGGTCTTGTCTAACAGATGAGCTTCCCACCACAGGTATTTCAGGAATAGCTTTAGGAGACAATTCCATTTTCGTTCTTACAGGCGACGGCGATGGTGGAAATACAAATTCAATTGGCGTTTTGAAATCAGCAGATCGCGGCAACACTTGGACTAACACCGGTCTTATGTGGGGAACGAAACAAAATATGCGTGGCTACAAACTCGGCCAACATCCTCAAAACAATAAACTACTTATCGCTGTTACTAGCTCTGGCCTATTTCGCACTGAAGACAAAGGTGAAAACTGGCAACAAGTTGCTAAAGGAAATTTTCGCGACTTAGAATTCCAACCAGGGTCCTCACAAATTGTTTATGCTGCCACAACAAATAAAATATATCGTTCAGAAGATGCTGGCGTTACGTGGTCGGAAGTGACATCTTCTTTTCCAAATGGTTCTAATCGTATAGCAATTGCTGTATCTCCTGCAAACAACAAAACAGTGTATGCCCTATTTGCAGGTAGTCGCGGTTTCTTAGGCCTATACCGCTCCACTGATAGCGGCAAAACCTTTAACAAACGTTCTTCTACTCCAAACTTACTAGGATACAGTGAAGTAGGAAACGACAGTAGCTCGCAATCTTGGTACGATTTAGCCCTAGCTGTTTCTCCACAAGATGCCAACGTTGTTCATATTGGCGGAGTAAATACTTGGCGCTCCAATGATGGCGGGAAAAACTGGAACATAACATCCTACTGGATAGAATCCAATAGCAATTATGGTTATACACACGCTGATATCCATGCACTAGAATATAATGGCAATGATTTATATTGTGGTAGCGATGGCGGTATATATCACTCTACAGATCGCGGAGAAAACTGGCAAGATCTATCTACAGGGCTACAAATCATGCAAATCTACAAAATCGCAGACACTCCTCAAGACCCTTATCTTCTATATGCTGGTGCACAAGACAATGGAAGCAACCGCATCACTGGTTCAGAAGGAACTCACGTTTTTGGAGCAGATGGTGGAACATGCGCGATTGATCACTCAAACTCGCAACGCGTTTACATAGCAACGCAAAGCGGAGGAATGCATAAATCAGTAGATGGTGGATCTTCTTTTCGTAGCGTTAAGCCATCTGGCGCAGGCTCAGGAGCCTGGGTAACTCCTTATGTTATACACCCTAAAAATGCGCAAACACTTTTTACTGGCTACACCGATGTCTGGAAAACAACAAATGGTGCTGACAGTTGGAAAAATATTTCACGCGGACAGATTGGTAATGGCACTGCGAGAGCAATAGCTATTTGTCAACAAAACCCTGATTACATCTACGTAAGCAAGACCACAAAAATCTATCGCAGTAGTAACGGCGGAAATTCATGGATTAACATCTCAGCAGATCTACCTACTTCGCTTGCACAAATTACTTCTGTTGCCATAAAAAACAACGATCCGAAACATATATGCGTTACTTTCTCTGGTTACAAAGGTGATTGCAAAATATATGAAAGTAAAGACGCGGGAAACACATGGAAAAATATTTCCTCCGGCCTGCCAAATTTACCTGTGCATACATCTGTTTATGAGCCAGGTAACAAAAACGGTATCTATATTGGAACAGACGTTGGCATATACTACCACAACGATACACTGCAAAAATGGATTCCTTTCAGCAACGGTTTACCAAAAATTATAGTTAAAGACCTACGTATTCACAGTGAAGCGCGTAAATTACGTGCAGGAACTTTTGGTCGTGGTTTATGGGAGTCAGATTTGTATATTGACACTCCAATCATGCGCAGCGAAGAAAAGCAAGTCATGACTAGTTATCAAGGAAATATTGAGAAGTTAAAATAAGGAAAAACGATGATTAGTAACTTATTGGCACGTTTTACGCTATGGATTCTAGGCTGGAAAACAGAAGGAAACAAATCACCACATAAAAAATATGTGATGATTGCTGCCCCTCATACAACAAATATGGATGGATTACTACTTCTTGCCGCTGCTGGTTTTTTTCGCATGAAAATATCATGGATGATTAAGCACACAATGCTTAAGATACCCATATTTGGCTGGTTATTGAAATCAACAGGAGCTGTCGCTATTAATCGTACTGCAAAACAAGGTCTTGTTCAGCAGATGATACAAAAATTTGCTGAGAAAGAGGAATTTATTTTAGCAATTCCTCCCGCAGGAACACGCAGTTATCGTGACTACTGGAAATCAGGTTTTTATGTAATTGCAAAAGAAGCTGGTGTTCCTATTGTTCCAGGATACCTTAATTACAAAACGCGGGTTGCAGGTTTTGGAGAGTCCTTTATTCCTAGTGACGTAAAAAAAGATATGGATTATCTTCGAAAATTTTACAAAGACATAACTCCACGCTACCCACAAAAAAAATCCCGTATAAAGTTAGCTTTAGAAGATGAGGCTGAAAAACAAGAAAGCGCTTAGTAATGTAATTAGCTCTAAACCTTTTGTTATTAACAAAGGGTTTAGAGCTAATTACTCACTTTACAACCCACTGAAAGAGAGTGCTCATGATAATCTCTATAACGCGCATTATTATCATAACTGTACTAATTACAACAATAATTTGGTTTTTCAAAAAAGATCAAATGTCAAAGATTCATATTTTTTCTAAGTTACTTATTTTCAGCATTTTATTATCGGCAGCGATGGGTTTAGAATATATCTTATTCCAACTTCGCCCCGTATTAATAGAAGCCCATAATAATAAATCAATATTAATAGATCACTATTACGGTTTAAACGCAGCTTTTATTTTTGCTGTCTCGCAAATAATCTCCGTTTTTTATATTCTTCAAAATAACCGAGCATATCTCGCATGGCTTATCCCTGCTATGGTTTATTTATTTAGTATTGGCATTTTTGGTAGCGTTGTTTTTGACAAAACAATTATGATATTTGCCGACACTATACGGGTAATACTTATACTTATTTTACTTGTTCTACATGAAAAAAATACTATTTCTGGTCAAGACCGTTCAGCCACATGATTTTTTACAGCAACAGATTTTTTGCGAAATAATAAGCGAAAATTAGTCAGTTTTCGAACACCAACAGCAGAACTATAAAAAATAGTAAATAGCACTATAAAAGAGAATAATGAAAGTTTTCCTTTTTGAAAGGATGAAAAAATAGCACTAAAACTAGTAAGCATAATCAAAGAAAAAAATACAGTATATACCCAAGATTTAACAATACGTTCCTTTTTTTTGGGTTGTTTTCTACGCCGCTCGTTTTCAGGCTCCTCTTTTTTGAACAAGTAAACACATATTAATAAAATAATTACCCATCCAATTGCGCTCTGAGTCAATTTTTCTCCAGAAGTTCGCGCTGCAAGTAGAACTAAAATACTAAACATTCTAGTATATCTTTCCTTGCCATAGATTCGATTGGATCACCTCTTTATCACCTACTTCATACTTCGTTACTAAAGACTCAATAACTTCTTTGTACCACTTAGGTGCTGTAGGAGCTACGAATATTTGGTCTATCAAACAACTCAGATCAACATCAACATACGCGCCACTTACATTTTCCTTATCTTCAAAACTAACATCGCGATATATCAAGCGTATTTCTTGCTCGTACTCAAAACTCTTGCGTTTAAGAACAAACGGGTTTAAAGGCGAGAGCGCTGCCTCTTTTGGTATACCTTCAACTTCGTAATCAATATATTTTACTTTACCAATATATATATCTTTTTCAAAAGACGCGAAGCTATCCTTTAATTTTCCAAAAGTAGATTGAATTGCAACACCTTCATCGCTTTTGAGAAATACCTTCCACAGCGCTGCTGATTCATAATTGCTAATATTCCAACTACTTACTAAAGTATATTTTTTTCTTTCGTTTGTTGTTTTTTCAAGTAAATGTATAAGCTTATCTATATCCTGGACATAGTCTCCATATTTATCGCTGTACTTTTGCAAATCGACTTTGGGATATGTTCCCTCAAAAGGATCCTGTAGTCGATCTGACCTCACAAAAAACAAGGACTTCCGGTCTAAAATAGATACAAATTTAGCTAAATCGAGGTAACGCCAGACCTTAACATTATCATCTGGTGTAGTAAAAGCTTGATGCTCCCTATACATAATTTCTCCTATTTTTTATCAGTCATAGCAATATACTTCTGCTTAAATTTATCAAAGTCCTCTTTTTTAATAAAAGGCAGTGATTTCTGATAGAAATCTCTGGCTTTGTCAAATTCTTTATTGTTTACAAAAAGAGCAATCCACGCTAAACGTCCGTCAACATAAGAGGGATAAATGTCAAATGTTTGCTCTCTATATTTTATTGCCACATCCTTGTCCCCATGTTGATAAGAAAGCAGCCCTACATTCAAACAAGAAACATAGTCTTCAGGAGCAAGCCACGTAATCTGTTCGTAGCATTTCATAGCATACTGTACTTTTTGCAAACGTGTATAAATTTTGGCGAGTAAACGATAACCACTAGGGTCTAGTGGATCTAGTGATATAATTTCTTCTAATTTCAATAACGCAGGTTGTACTTTTCCATCCGAGACAAGAACGGCAGCTTGCCTAACCATTTCATGATGATTTTGTAACATTTTATAACGCTCGCGAGCAATAGATGCTATCGCCTCCATGTGGGCTTTATTCTCGGCATATTGAGCTAACTCTTTGATAAATTCCCATTTCTGTGGCATACGAGTACGCAGTGCTGAAATAAGCTTTTCTAGTGCTTCATTTTTACTTAGATCTTTCAAGAAATAAGAATGTAATAAATCTAGATATTCTTTTGCTTTGACATCTTTAAGGGTAAGTTTTACTCCACGATACATTTCAATAGGAGCACGATACTCCAATAAAACGTCATCATCACTATTTACTTGCGACATATAATTGCGCTCTGCCAAACCATGAAAACCGCACAACAATTCACATGGACTATTTATATTAATACGTCGTAAAGTTTTCTTTAAATCTTCACCTATAAATTTATTCGTAAGCTCTTGATGAGACAGTTGCAGTGGATTTGTAGTCGCTATACACAAAAAATCCAAATCTTGGCGAAATATCAACACATGTGGAAATGCCGTTTTTAATGTAGTAATAATAATATCAAATGTCTGTTTAGAAATTTCATAACCCTGAATCCATTGACAAAAAACACCGTTTTTATTCAGTTTACTTTTGACAATGTCATAAAACTCTTTAGTAAAAACACTTCCAGAACCTTCCATCCAAGGGTTTGAAGGTTCGGAAATCATCACATCATAGGTTTTATTTCGATACTTTAAAAAAGTGCGTCCATCTTCAACAAAAATGTTAACTTTTGGATTCTTGAGAACATCACCATTAATACCGCGAAAATATTTACTAGCTTCAACAACCGCTGGTTCCATCTCGACAACATCAACATTTACATTTGCGTGAGTAGCGACTGCATGCACTGTCGCACCACTCCCCAACCCAAGAACAAAAACATCCTTTGTTTTTGAAGTTAAAAACATTGGAATATGCCCTAGCAAATACTGCGTGTCTAAATCTCCAGCAGTCGATGCATCCGTTTTTCCATTGATATTGAGTGAGGTATGATAAAAATCTCGATACACAGTAACCGAGCTATTGATTCCATCTTTTGCATAGATAAGTTTAGCGTCGTAAGTTGATTTTTTCTTATTCACTAGAGCTTTGCGAAACAAGCTTTTATGAAATTCTTCGACATTCATTGCCGGCGACACAAAAACTAAAAGCGCAGCGCAAATAGCGCCCAATATTTTAGGCCAGTTTTGAGGTAGAGACGAAGAATCAAGTAACAAAGTAACGATAAGAACTCCCGAACAAACATATAAGCAAACTTTCAGAGAAAGATAAACTCCCAGCATTGGTATACATAAAAAACCCGCGAGTAGGCATCCAGCAATAGCACCAAGAGTGTTATAACCATACACAGTCGCCACCGCAGCCATGTTTGTTTTTAGTTTATAATTTTCGACAATTACTGGAAGAGTCATTCCGAGAAGAGTCATTGGAATAAAAACGACGAGCGCTGTAGTTAATCCCTGTAATAATAAAAACATCACAAGATTTTCATTACAAAGATAAGTAAGCGACACAAAAAAATTAGGTAGAAAGTTTATCACCCACAAACTAATCGCAATCACAAAGATATTACAACAAAGTAAAGTATATAAAAATGATTGGCTATTGTTCTTCAGTAAAATAAACTTGCGCCCCCACCAACTTCCCAAAGCTATGCTCAAAAGAATTGAAAGTAAAATAATAGAAAACGCATAGGTAGAAGATCCGAAAACAACTACTAAAATTCTCGTCCAACTAATCTCTAAAAATAGTCCCAAAGCACCACACATAAACGCCCACAAGCACAAAGAATCGAGGGGCCACTTTTGCTTTTGTTGCTTTTCAATTTCTCTAGATTGACAAGGGTAGTTTTTGTCCATTCTAAACGCACAAATTCCAATAATAACGCTAAGGAAGCTAATAATATAAGCGCTGTAAGAGATACCAAAAAAAGGCAACAAACAAAACGTCGTAACAACAACTCCAAATGCTGCGCCAAAAGTATTTGCAGCATACAGTACTGCTGTGTTTAGAAATAGCGTTTTTTGTTCAGAAAAATGGAAAATAAGCAGTGGTAAAGTAATTCCCATCAGAAAACTAGGAACTAAAAATAGAAAAAACGCAATAATAAACTGTAAAAAAATAAAAACAGTAAAGTTAACGCTCGATAATGAATACAAAGGTGACAGCACTATATCTGCATGCGGAAAAATCCATAGCGCAACAACACTATAAACAGCAACTCCCCATTCTAAATACGCATAAAAACGCAGCGGCGTTTGTGTATGGATTCTCTTTGCATAAAAACTACCTAGCGCTAAACCAGACATAAATGTCGCGACAATTGTGGTTGTGGCCCAAGTAGACCCTCCCATAGACGGCATAAGTAACTTTCGCCATAAAATCTGATAAGACAGGCTACATCCACCAGAAAAAAACAAAAACAAAGCCATCCATTTGACCGTTGATTTATTCACAGTAATTCCTTTGTGTTATAGAGAATGCTTTACTATTTATAGAATGCTTGGTAAAATATGTCATAAATCGATTGTTCTAATACACTTGGCTCTTTTGGTGAGGAAGAAAAATGCGCGCTCACAATCCACTTTTAATATCTATATTTTTTTTCATTTTATTATCGAATACTTTTGCTCAACAACAAGAAAAGCGAGTAATTAAGCGCTACCAGCAAGATTTATATTCAACCCAAAAATCTATAAAAAAAATAGATGGTGATATAATAACATTAACTTCCAAAATTAAAAAATTACAGCAAGAGAAAACGCGTTTAATTGCTGCGATGACAAAATGGCAACAATCGATAAAAAAAACCAATAGTAGTTCAGTATCTAAACAAATAAACGCTAAAATTTACACTTTACAAAAGCTAACATCTGCGATGGAAAAAAGTTCTGATAATCAGCTAAAAATATACATCCAAGAACTACAAATCGAGTCTAAAAAAATGCAGCGACTTATACAAGCGAAAAAACAAATTAATTTACAAGTGCTCGACCGTCAAAAGGTATTCGTGCAACACAAAAAACAAGCAACTCAATTATCAAAAAAAATTGAACTCTATAAAGTAGTTCTCGCCAAAAAAGCAAAAGAGCGTCAAATACTCAAAAGAAATGTATCAGTATATCAGAAAAAAATACGTTTTGTTTTACTACAGCACATAGAGAACAAGAAAAAGAAAGAAAAAAAGCGCAAAATAGCCGCTGCTTACATTGCAAAAAATAGAGAGGCTGCCAAAAACAAGGCTGCACAAAACAATGCCCAAGGAAGACGCAGGAATCGCGTCAGGGAAATTCCCGATCCCGAAGAAGAAATACTACTACTTCTCGGTGTAGCAAGTCAAATCGATATTGACAATGACGACAGCTCTCGCAAAAAACAACAATCAAGTAATCGTAAACCAAACGCAAAAGACGGTGCTCCAATGATTCTAGTCGCAGGAGCGTGGATTTACGAAAAACCAGTGACCAACGAACAGTACTGGCAAAAATTTCGCGGCATGTATTATAACTCTAGTGAAAGTAAATTGCCTGTCACTCAAATTAGCTTTGAAGATGCACAAGAATACGCGCGCTGGGCAGGAGGAACGTTAATGACTTACACCCAACTAAAAAAGCTGCCACCGGGTATGATGACAGAAAATTGGGAATGGACACGCAGCTCATATAAAAGACCAAATGCACATGTTATTTATCACAATGAACAAAAGCCAAGATTGTTATCCGATGCACAAGAAAGTACTCAAGTAGCTTTTCGAGTAATCTTTCCTAGAAAGTAATGATAATTAAAGGAAAGTCTTTAAGTAAAATAGAAAATAACACCAAATACTACGGGTGTACATTTTACCTAGAAGGTAGCTATCCTTCGTTATATCTTAAAAATTGCAGTTTTGATAATTGTAGTTTTCGTAGTGATCTGTTTTTCGATGACATAGATAATTGCACATTTAATAACTGTAGTTTTAGAGATGTAAAAGCACTTTTCAACTACAAAAGACAAGTACCAAAAGAAATACTATCCTTGCCTATAACCTCTTTAAATATGGGAGCACATGATATGGGAATGGCAATGGTATTACGGAACTTTTTACAACAACTCCCTCCAGAAATAGCGCAACTCACATTTTTAAAGGAACTTATCCTCGATGGAAATCAATTGATTACTCTTCCAAAAGAAATTGGAAAGCTTACTTCCTTAGTCAAGCTATGTTTGTCTAACAATCAACTGGAAAATATACCACCAGAAATTGGCAACTTACAAAATTTGCAGTATCTTTATCTTGCTAACAACAAATTGACGAGCATACCTCAACAAATCTCAAAATTAACATCTCTAAAACATTTATCCATTTCAATAAATCCTATTTCCTCTGAGGAAATAGAGAAAATCAAAACACTTTTGCCTAATTGTTGTATTGAATACGACTAACGTTTAGAGTAACTCTTCTGAGATAAAACTTTTTTTCTAAGACTTATTCTGCTAGAATAATCCACAATTTTGTGATAACGTACCAACAATAGGACTCGCTAAACTGATTGTAAAGAAATATTGATATGTGTAAAATCGATATTCACAAGCTCTTGCCCACAGAGTTCCTATTTTTCATAATTAATCGAAAAGACATTCCATGAGAAACAGGCATTTTTTTTTCTTAGATATACTTATTTTACTTATTGCTCCTTTTTTATCATTAGTTCTAAGGTTAGAAACTTTTTATCCAAATAAATCGTTCCTTTTGCCATTATACACTTATATTGCTTGTTCATTAATTATACACTTCTCAGGGTTTTATATTTCGGGTATATACCATCGTTACTGGCAAGAAGCAAGTGTTCACGAATTACTGTCTTCTTGTTTCACCATTTTACTTTGCAATATTATTCTAATAATAATATGTTTGATATCTCACACTTACTTTGTAAATAGTGAGTTATTTCCTTTTACACATCTCAAAAAATTTCCAAGATCAGTTCCTTTTATTCATGGCATACTATTCCTCTTGCTTTTCATGATAATTCGCTTTAGTTTACGCTCTTGGCAACATATCTCTATTTACAATTCATCTAATTTTTCTGGTACTCCTACACTTTTAGTTGGATCTGGTGATATTGCTCGCATAATTATCAAAAAAACTATTCATACAAATTTTATATGTGGCTTTTTAGATGATAATACACATAAAGCGAAAATGCGTATAAGTGGCAAACCTGTTTTAGGTAAAATAAGCGAAATAAACAACATCATAAGTAAATATAATATCAAAGAGGTTATCATTTGCATCCCAAATGCAACAGGCATTCTAATACAAAACATTATTCGTTTATCTAAAAACAGCGGTGCGAAAGTCAAAATAGCAGTGGATACTTATAAAATAATTGATAGTAATAAAACGCCAACATATGAAATTCGTAAAATTAACGTAGAGGATTTATTGCGAAGAAAATCCATTGAATTTGATATGACAGATGTGAAACAAGCTGTGTATAACAAGGTCATCTTAGTTACAGGAGCTGGAGGATCTATTGGTAGTGAATTATGCCAGCAATTACTCGCGCTACATCCCCAGAGAATTATTTTACTTGGACATGGCGAAAACTCGATATTTAAGATTCATAAAAAACTAAAAGAGCAAACATCCATCATCATTGATTCTGTTATTGCTGATATTCGCTTCAAAAAGCGAATGGAATGTATACTACAAAAATATACACCTGATATAGTTTTTCACGCAGCAGCTCACAAACATGTGCCACTAATGGAGGACAATCCAGGAGAAGCTATTGGTAACAATATTCTAGGATCTTATAATCTCTTACAAGCTTGTATTAAAAACAAGGTCTCTAAGTTTATCTTAATCTCAACAGACAAAGCGGTAAATCCAAGCAGTATAATGGGAGCTACAAAAAGAATTACAGAGTTTTTAGTTAATAATATAGCCAAAAAACACAATGTTCCTTATGTTTGTGTAAGATTCGGTAATATCCTTAACAGTCGTGGTAGTGTTGTGCAAACGTTTGAACAACAAATCGTATCAGGAGGTCCAATTACAATTACTCATCCAGATATGGAACGCTTTTTTATGACAATACCCGAAGCTGTCCAACTAGTACTACAAGCATTTTCATTGGGAAAAGCAGGAGATATTTTTATTTTAGACATGGGAAAACCAATAAAAATAGTTGATTTAGCTACAGACTTAATCACTTTGTATGGTTTATCAACTGATCATATAAAAATAGAATTTATTGGTATGCGGAAGGGAGAAAAACTTCAAGAATCCTTAAGCTACGACAAAGAAACGTGTGACCGCACTACTTACGAAAAAATATTGCATGTAACAAATACAGAGCTTCCTTTCTCTAATATAAGTAAAACTATTGAGAAGTTTACACAACTCCGAGATAACAACGACAAAAAAGAAATAATTTCGTTTTTTAAAGAATTGATCTCTGAGTTTGAAATAGAGTAGCTATAATATAGTTACAAGCCCTTCAAAGTTATTACAATCGAAATTGTGCGTAATAGGATTAGGATATCCAACCAGATACTACAATTTTTAATGTAAAAAAGATCATATTCTAAACGAATGATTGCTCCATCATCACTATTAACATAACCTTGATTGATAACCGCCCATCCTGTAATTCCCGGAGTTGTATGATGACGTAAATTATGATATGGGATTTTACGAGCAAATCTTTCGCATTGATCCGCACTAAGAGGTCTTACACCGACAAGAGAAAGATTTCCGCACAACACATTCCACAACTGAGGTAATTCGTCTATTCGCGTTTTACGTAGTAATTTACCAACTCTAGTGATGCGTGGATCTTTGCTTTGTGTCCAGGTTTCATTTGTTTCGTGGACAACAAACATTGTACGCAGTTTCCAAAGCCGAAAATCTTTACCATTCTTTCCTCTACGTATTTGTGAAAAAAATATCGGGCCCGGTGAATCAATTTTTATAAATAGTGCAATTATAGGAAAGAGTGGCATCCAAATCATGAGACCAATCAGCGCCCCACTCAAATTCAAACATCTCTTTAAAAATTTATAAAGTACCATATCCCTCTGTGTATTGAGTAATTCAAATAAATCAGGACATTTTAACGACACGCGCGAATAAAACTCTTCATAAAATAAATAAATTGAGGTAATCTGAACTCCTCTATCATTTAACATATTCAACTGAATAATTTCATTCTCTGTCATTTCTTTAGGATTGTATATTACACGATGTATTTGTTGTGTCGATGTCAACTTTATAACTTTATTCACATTTGTGGATGAAAGAACCTCTGTAACTTCAAAATAATTACTACTCATAACTTGATCAAAATCGAATAATTTTTCTTTACTGAGAATAATAATTTTTTGCCGCATTTTTTCCAGAGAAAATATAGCAAAATGTGCAAAACGCCAAACCATCGTTAACAAACAAGAGACAAAACAATATATGAGAACTGTACTACGAGGAAGAGAATTACGGGGAGAAAAAAAATAGAAAACAACATAAACTATCCAACAAAAGATAGTTATTCTTATTGGTTCCTGCAAAGATCGAAAAATTTTTTGTAAGTTTTTATGATTGTACGAATCAGAAATAACTGATATAAAAACCCACAAGATTGTCAAAAAAAGAATAGTCCAATATTCTTGCACAGAATAATGAAAATTTGCATACACTGGTAATACAAAAAATGATAAAAATCCTGATAAAACAAGAAGTAACACATCGCCTATTTTTAATAGTAAAATTTTACTACGCAACGACCACACTCTCTTACTTCTTTTTATCATTTGAATCCATTTCTTTATGAGCTTTTATTGCACAGTGATAATCAAATGGCTATCTTATTTTCGCAAAGTATAAAATATTAGCAGTT
Source organism: Candidatus Uabimicrobium helgolandensis (assembly GCF_041508025.1). NCBI lineage: Bacteria > Pseudomonadati > Planctomycetota > Candidatus Uabimicrobiia > Candidatus Uabimicrobiales > Candidatus Uabimicrobiaceae > Candidatus Uabimicrobium > Candidatus Uabimicrobium helgolandensis. Next base: position 4,539,992 of record NZ_CP165719.1, on the reverse strand, counting down.
TACATAATATCTTGCAACTGATATTTTTCATATCAATCCTAATTTTTCTAGCCTAAAAATTTTAATTTAAGTGAATAATAAACATATCTTTTTGGTTGAGATTACAACTTAATCTTGGTAATTTTTCTGAACAAATCATAATTATCGCTATCAAAGTAAACGTTAGCAAAAAAACGAAAGGCCTTTTATGCCACAAAAAATAATATTTATGCATGGTCTAGAATCGGGAATACTAGGCAAAAAAAGTCAATATTTACGTGAAAACTTTGAAAATGTATATACACCCGATATGCAAATGTCGATGCTAAACCTTAAGAAAAAAAATAGCATCATTCGCAACGTTACAAGAACATGGATTTTCCGTATGTGGACTTTTTTTATTATTATTGTTCTTTTTCGACTATCTTACGATTGGCAAAGTTTAGCTTCTTTGTTCTTTTCTTTTGTTAGTTTTTTTCTGATAAAAAAACGAATATTCCAATCGGCTCTTAGTATGTCCTTACAACAATGTACAAGTATACAAAGCAAAGCTCTGCAAGATTTCAAACCAGATCTCGTCGTTGGCTCTAGTTGGGGAGGGCTTATTGCCTTAAACTGCATTACCCAAAAAATTTACAATTGTCCTGTTGTTCTTATTGCCCCTCCAGTTAAAATGGTCTTGAATAAAGTTGATTTTAGTGGACAAAACTGGGAAAATATTTGTGAAAAAACAAAACAAATATCTTCCTTAGTACATATAGTTCATGGAGAGAATGACAAAGTTGTTTCTATCGAAGATAGCAAAAAACTCGTAGAAAAAACAAAAGTCTCTTTGCAAATTATTCCGCAAGGTGATCACAGTTTAAATTACCCTCTACTAGAACAACAAAACGCGCTTTCACTTAAGAATATAATTCGCGAATTAGAAAACCGTTTTCAATAGATCTGCGACGAGAATCTTTAGTCATTTTTTACAACAAGGAAGCAAGAGAAGATGCAAATTATCGACATTAAAGTAACCCACACTCACCTACCGCTAGAAAAAGAATTCCGTACTGCACTACGTACGGCAACGGAAATCCCCCTTGTAGATATAGAGCTTATTTCCGATAGTGGAAAAAGTGGTTTTGCCTCTACATGCGCAACGACAAAAGTTACTGGTGAAACAATTTCCTCTATTTGCGCTGCTATAAAACAGTTCATATTCCCAGCTATTGTTGGTAACAATGTCCGAAACTTAAACAATATACTACAAAAAATTCAAGATAGTTTACCAAATAACTATGGTGCCAAGGCAGGTATTGATATGGCGGTTTACGATCTGTATTGTAAATCACTTGGGATAAAATTGCACAATCATCTTGGCATTTTTCGCTCTCAACTTTCATCGAGTATGACTATTAGCTTAGGTAATATTCCCGAGATGTGTAGCAATGCTCAGGAAGCCGTTGATACAGGTTTCACTGCTCTGAAAATTAAAGCGGGTAAAAACGTTGATGAAGATATAAAAGCTATTCGCGAAATTCGCAACGTAGTAGGGAAGAACATTTCTTTGCGTATTGATGCAAACCAGGGATGGCAAAAACGCGAAGCAGTACGAGCCATTCATGCGCTCAGTAGCGTTGGTAACATAGATTTTATCGAACAACCAGTAAAAGCACATGATCTTTGTGGCATGAAATGGATTAAAGATCGCGTAGATATCCCAATTATGGCCGACGAAAGTGTTTTTAATTACTACGATGCGATGGCCGTTGTGCAGCAACAAGCGGCAGATTTTATTAACATAAAACTACTTAAATGTGGTGGTATTTTTAGCGCTACGAAGATTGTTCATGCCGCAGAAAGTGCTGGAATAGCGTGTATGTTAGGATGCATGATGGAAGGGCCTAAATCTATAGAAAGCGCCGCAATGTTTGCTTGTGCACATAAAAATATTACCATGGTTGACCTTGATAGTTTGTATTTTTTGCGAGAATTTACCTTGCCTTCTTATATCACCTATGCAAAAGGCAACATATCCATAAAAACAAACCTCTCATAATTGAGACCAACACGAATAAACATATTCATTCCCTGTTGTCTATTGAAAAACACTGGCAATAAATAGAGTTTTTATATACTATATGTGTTGTGTGCTATTTTTGGTAAGAATTTTTTGGTTGCGTTCTATCCGGCTTTGGTAACATTTTTAATCAATTTTGTCTAGGAGCTTTCTTTGATAGCAAAAGAATTTACTTTTATTCCAAAACAATTCGAAATACAAAAAGTAATAAAATCACATAAATACTATAAAATTTTATTTGCGAAAAACCAAGATATCCAGCAATTTGTATTTATTAAAGCACTTACCGCTGAAGGTGGCCAAGATATTTTTATTACCAATGAGTTTCGTAGAGAATGCCGCCTAGCTAAAAAAATGTCTTCGTTAGCTCACCCATGTGTACCTCGCATTATTTATGTAGAACATGGCATGTGTCCACGGTTTTATATGATGGAAGGAACGGATGGTATAACACTAGAAGAGAGTATACTCGAGCAAGAAATCCCTTGTGAAATCGCAACGCGAATTACCTTGCAACTTGCACAAGGTTTAGAAGTTTTACATAGAGAATATTCAATACTACATCGAGATTTATCACCAGATAACATATACCTTACGCAAGATTTACAGCCTAAAATTTGCAACTTACAATCAATAAAAAATGCTGATGTTGCAACAATCACTTCTCAGGGAGGTGTAAAAGGTGCTATACTTTTTACTGCCCCCGAAATTTGCTCAGAACAATTTGATTATTCTATTCAAAGTGATATGTATTCCCTAGGGCTAATATTTTTATACATGTTACAAAGAAAAATGCCAATAGAGTCATTGGAAGATTTATTTGATTTCGATATAATGCAAATACCTCTAGATAATTATAGTGCGCAGAACACTTTACAAAAAATGCTCCACCGCGACCCACAAAAACGCTTTACAAGTTATGGAGAATTAATAGTAGAACTACAAAAGATATACAGCGCTTACACACCTATAAAAGTTGCTACAACAAATAATATTAGTGATTCGCGATTAAGTATTTGGGAAGCCAAACTCGATAGCCTAACAAAAAAACTAGCTATCCTTGAACAAAAACAAGACAATTTAACACAAGCACTGAACGTTACTCTTTCAAGCATGAATAACAAGATGAAGCAATTAGAGAACGACAATAGCCAAATAAAAAATTATCTAAATCAAATATTTAACAAATAGCACCAAAGAGCTGCGAGATCGTAGGCTCTAAGGACAATCTTTCAACCACAGCTTACTTTCTGCATCACTAGGCATACGCCAATCTCCACGTGGTGACAAAGATACAGCAAGAATTTTCGGCCCATCAGGTAAACAAGAACGTTTATACTGTTGTTGAAAAAAGCGTTTATAAAAAATACGCAGCCATTTACTAATTTCTTCAGGACTATACTCTTTATAAAATGTTTGTTGTGCAAGGTAGAATATTTTTTGCGGGGCAAATTGAAAATACAAATGGTGGTACAAGAAAAAATCGTGAAGAATATAAGGGCCAACTGTGTCTTCCGTTTTTTGCTCAATTTCATCATTGTTATGAGGAAGAAGTTCTGGTGAGATAGGCGTTGCCAAAATACCATTCAATATTTTTCCAAGTTTTTTATCTACAGTAGCCGCATACCATTCAAGCAAGTGAATAATAAGCGTTTTTGGGATTCCAACATTAACAGAGTACATCGACATATGATCAGCATTATAAGTACACCAACCAAGAGCTAACTCTGACAAATCGCCTGTTCCAACAACAAAACCACCTACCTGATTTGCAACATCCATAAGTATTTGTGTACGCTCACGTGCTTGTGCATTTTCAAAAGTAATATTATGTTGTTGCGGGTTATGGTCGATATCAGAAAAGTGCTGAAGCACAGCCTCTTTTATAGATATCGTTCGTAAAGTAACTTGCAAATTTTCAGCTAATTTTTCCGCATTACTCTTCGTTTGCGATGTGGTTCCCATTCCTGGCATAGTAATCGCTACAATATCTACACATTTACGCTTAAGGCGTTTTATTGCTTTGACACAAACCAACAAAGCGAGTGTAGAATCTAAGCCACCAGAAACTCCGATAACAAGTTTACATTTGCCGATATGCTCCATTCTCTTTGCAAGAGCGATAGATTGCAATTCAAGGATTTCACTATAAGATTTTTCTTTGTTCTCTAATGGCAAAAAAGGAAATCGAGACAGCGGTCGTTTGAGTTTTCTTGCTCCGTTACTTCCTTGAAAACAAAATTCAATAAAGCGCATTTTTTTTGGTGAATTACTTGTAAAAAAAGTACTATTCTTAAGACGTTGACATGTTAATTTTTCTACATCGAGATCAGAAATAATAATATTTGTCTCATTGCAAAAACGAGAAGATTCCTCAAGCACAGTACCACTCTCAACAATAAGAGAATGCCCAGCGTAAACAAGGTCTGTTGTCGACTCACCTGGTCCACATGAAGCATAGATATAACCAGAGATACAGCGTGCAGACTGGACTGTAACTAGAGATTTTCTTAGGTCTACTTTTTCAATATATTCATTGCTAGCTGACCCATTACAAATAATAGTAGCACCATTTATGGCCATTTCTCCACTTGGCGGAGCTACAGCCCACAAATCTTCACAAATTTCTAAACCAATAATACACTTGCGAAAATTGGCGGCACAAAATAACAGATCCGTTCCAAACGGAATAGCTACCCCATCCCAGTACAATGTATGATAAGGATGATCACTTGCAGAGCAAAACCACCTTTTCTCATAAAATTCGTTAGTATTAGGCAAATGTGTTTTTGGTACTGCGCCCAATATTTTTCCGCGAAAAATGGCAACTAAACAATTAAATAACTTATTTTGTACTAGAACAGGAAGTCCAACAACAATGAAAATATCATTTTTTTTTGTAGAACATGCTATTTCGTGCACAGCTAAACGCGACTTTTCAATAAGAATTTCTTGATAAAACAAATCACCACAACTGTAGCCACTAATACATAACTCTGGAAATACGACAATATGACAATGTTCTTTACACGCCGTATCAATTGTGCTCATGATTTCCTGAGTATTATAAGTGACATCTGCTACTTTTAACTTCGGACTAGCAGCAGCTACGCGAAGATAGCCACGAGCAAAATTAGTCATACGATTTCTCTTTGTATACAAACTGATTATTAGACCATTCCAAATAGGAAATACACATATTTTTGCATTCAGGTAAAACGTAAAGTTGTTTTTGGTCAGTTTCATTTAATATTTTGTGGTGAGGTTCATGCGTATGTCCGCAAATTAAAATATCGTGGTTGGCATTATCGAGGATATTTGAGATATGGTTATAATCCAGGCTCATGTCTGTTTTATCTTTGTTCTTGGTGGCCTTTTTACTCTGTTGTCGAAATTTCCGGCCTATTTTAACGCAAAGATTACTAGGTATTAATCGAGACAAATAATAAACGAATTGACTTTGTAGCCATTTTTTCATAGCAAGATAGCTTTTATCTCCCGTGCATAATGCATCACCATGGTATAAGACCACGCGGTTTTTACCTAATTCAAGACTATAACCATCCTCAATTACCTTACCACCCAAGCGTTTTTGAAACAGCGGCGAGAACAAAAAGTCGCGATTTCCTGCTAAGAAAAAAATAGGCTTTTGTTTGCATTCCTTTCTTAGGAATCGCAAAAAATGGCGCACATATCCCAAATTTCCCTGTGCGTTTCCAGCCCAAAAGTTAAATAAATCTCCCATAATAAAAATGGGAACTTGTTGCGAAGCAATAAATAATTCGAGCGCTTGTAATCGTCCAACTTCTCCGATATCAATATGTAAATCGGCAACAAATATAACTTTTATCATATTGTTAGCTTGCTTCTTGTATCTGAAACTTATAGCCTATCCCACGTACCGTTAGAATATGGTTTGGCTGTGTCGCTTCTTTTTCTATTTTTTGGCGTAATTTGTTGATAAAATTATCGACGGTACGCGCTGTTCCAAAATAGTCAAATCCCCAGACCTTGTTCAATATCTCTTCACGCGATAAAACCTTACCCTTGTTTTGAACAAGTAAAGTCAAAACATCAAATTCTTTAGGAGACAACTCAATTTTCTCTTCCCCTTTGTGAACAGTTCGTCCTTGGAAGTTTACCTTAATATCACCGAACTGCAAAATATCATTCACTTTATCTTCAAATTTTCTTTTGCGTCTTAAAACAGCATTTATTCTGGCGATGAGTTCTCTAATAGAAAATGGTTTTGCGATGTAATCATCAGCTCCTAAGTCTAAACCCATAATCTTATCTATTTCTTTGTCTTTCGCCGTTAACATTATAACAGGCAAGGGAAGATTTTTTTTGCGAACAGTTTTGCAAACTTCAAAACCATTTAGTTTTGGTAACATCACATCAAGAAGAAGTAAATCTATAGGCTTATTAAATATTATTTCTAATGCTTCTTCCCCGTCTTCTGCACACAAAACATTAAACCCTTCGAATTGCAAGTTTTTTGTCAAACCAAGCAATATCGCAGGATCATCTTCTACAACTAAGATCGTTTCCATAAATTTTCCTCAGACCAAGTTAAGTGTCACAAAATTTTTTTGAGGCGATACTCGAATCATAACACAACCATTAAACAAAAATCAAGTTGAATTGGTTAGGTTTCCTCTAAGACCTTCGTCATTTTTGATTGTTTAAAAAATATGTAGCTCTCGATACAAAAGACCAATATAGCCAACCAAATAAAAGAAAACCCTATAAGTTGCGAAAAAGAAAAGGCTTCTTTGTATAAAAACACCCCCAATAAGAACTGTAGTGTCGGTGCTATATATTGTAAAAACCCCACAGCATACAATTCAATTCTCCTGATTCCAGCAGCAAAAAAAAGCAGTGGCGCCACTGTAACAACTCCAGTAGAAATAAACAAAATCTGCGTTGAAAATCCACTGTAATAGAAATTACCGTCTTTTTGCACCTCAATATAAAGTATATAAAAAATAGCTGGCAAAATCATAAAAGCCGTTTCAAGAAATAGCCCAGCAAATGCTCCAAGAGGAACGACTTTACGAATCAAACCGTAGAGAGTAAAGGTTCCAGCCAAAGTAAAGGCAATAAAAGGAAAGTGTCCGTAAACAAATGTCAAATAAAAAACCCCTATCGCAGCAATAGCCACAGCCGCTATTTGCCCGCGCCGCACCTTTTCCTTAAAAACGCAAACGCCGACTACGATGTAAAGAAGAGGATTAATAAAATACCCTAAACTTGCCTCCACTAAATATCCGTTATTTACCGACCAAACAAAAATTATCCAATTACTAGTAATTAATATCGACGATAGTAATCCCAGTAAAATTGTTTTAGGTGATTTGCGCAACAATGAAACCCACTGCCAATTACGTAAAGCAGTTAAAAAAAAGATCATTGTAATGCAAGACCAGAACATACGATGAAAAATAATTTCTATCACTGGTATATGCGAAAGTTGTTTCCAAAAAAGAGGAAAAACTCCCCACAACAAATAAGCACAGATAACAAATATATACCCCACAGTAAGCTCCAAAATAATTGTTTGACTACAACACCTAAAAACCACTAAAATTTATTAGGGCATGTACAATCGAGTAATATCAAGAATTTACAACCTAACAACTCTTGAAACTCAGCTATTTTACAATGACTTATCTATGAAACAAACTTTAAATGACATTTATCTTCCCTACAATGCTAAGGAATCACCATGCTAAACTATACATTCGATACTGAAATTGGAAAAATGACCATTTCATGGGAAAAAGATAAAATCCAACTTATTTCTTTACCAGAACGTGGTATGAGAAACTCGAAAAGCAAACCTCCCAAATGGGTAAAAGAGTCTGCGCAACAAATTCAAAAACATCTACAGGGAAAGTATTGTGATTTTGAAAACATACCTCTAGATTTCTCTAGCTTTACCGAATTTCAAAAACTCGTATACGATGGATGTCAAAATATCGCTGTTGGCAGTACAATGAGCTATGGGGAATTGGCAGAAATAATAGGAAGACCTAGAGCTGCAAGAGCTGTAGGGACTGCTTTAGGAAAAAATCTTTTCCCTATAGTCATTCCTTGCCATAGAGTATTAGCTTCAGGAAGGAAAATAGGTGGCTTTTCTGCTGAAGGAACTATATCTACAAAATATCGTATACTAGAGATTGAAAAAGCCAAAGTAAATAATGTTCCTTCAAAAATACCTGAGTGGCTGAACGCCATGGAAATACTAGCCAACAAAGATAAAAAACTAGGTAAATCGATGCGCAAGATTGGTACTTTTCATCTAGAAAAATCTTCCGCACATTCTATTTTTGAATCACTTGCAATGTCTATTGTTTTTCAACAACTAGCAGGAGCAGCGGCGCGAGCTATTTGGCAACGATTTTGTCAATTATTTCCTCGCGAAATTCCAACAGCAAAAAAATTAATACGTATATCTGATGAAGTTCTACGTTCTGTCGGACTTTCGCGTAATAAAATGCTCGCCATTCGCGATTTAGCCCAAAAAACATCTAACAAAGAAATTACCACTGACATAAAACAGCTCGCCAATATGAGCGACAAAGAGATAATAAAAGATTTAACCCAAGTTCGTGGAATTGGAAACTGGACAGTGCAAATGTTACTAATGTTTTTTTTACAGCGCCTAGATGTTTTTCCTGAAGATGATTATGGTATTAGTAAAGGTTTTGCGGTTCTCTATGAACTAAAAAACTTACCTAAACCAAAAGAAATGAGAGAAGCAGCTAAAAAGTGGCAACCATACCGTACAATCGCATCTTGGTATCTATGGCGTCTAGCGGATTTAGAAAAAGAAAAAACGTAAATTCAAACGAAATAAGTCACAAATAGTTACCGCAGAATCCCACACAAGCGGAAAACTAAGTGGCTTGACAAAAGTAGGGCTTTATTTTTATAGCGCGGCGCGACGAAGGCGCGTAGCGTAGCTGCGTAACAAAGGAGCAACAAAGCTAGAAAATTAAAGAACAAAATGCCAATGGGTAAATACTTTTGGCAGGTCACTTATATTTATAAAGGAATACAATGAAAAAATGGTTATTTATTATAGTAATAGTTATTGCTATAATTTTCTCGATCTTAGCATGGAAAAATTACCAAGTAAAACAATACATACAAAAACTAGAATTACAAGCAGATCAAAAACTCAAAAATGGTGAATATTTATCTTCTCTAAAATTACAGATTTTAGCAATTGAAAACGGTGGAGATAATAATATTAAAGTTCGAAGGTTACTAGAACATATTAAGTCTAACTTTCCGCAAAGAACTATTGAGTTCTCAAAAGAAGCCTACAAATCTAAAGATTCGTTTGTACGTAGTGAAGCTATTAACATTTTGTGGCAAGTTGATGATAAAAGGGCGTTACCTATTTTATTAAATGCCTTAGAAGATCCTGATAAAGACATACAAGCACCTTTGCAAAAAATTGGAATGTTAGGACTAAAGGCTAGCAATGCAGTCCCTCACTTAATTAACATTATTACTAATCCAAAAAAAGATAAACATTTACGCATAATGGCTATCCAAGAACTGCCAAGAATTGCAAACGAACAACAGACTGCACAAATAGTAAAAGTTTATCTAAGATGTCTAAAAGACACAGATTCTTACATTCAAGATTCAGCATTGTCTTCTCTAGGTAATTTTGAGCATACTGCACACCAAGCAGTACCTGACTTAATTACATTTATAAAATCAAATAAAAACAACAATTCTACTTCTTTAAGTTTAAAAGTTAGAGCATGCCAGACTTTGGGGGAAATAGGCGATACCGCAGCGCCAGCAATACCATTGATATTAGAGATATTGCAAATAACAAATGATCATCATCAACGACTGCGTTTGATTGAGGCTTTAGGAAGGATTGGCACAAAAGCCAAACAAGCCGTTCCACAAATTATTCCTTTACTGGGTAGCAGAGAAGACACCTATGTAAGAATCGCGCTAGAAAATATAGGGATTGATATAGAGTACATTGATGATCTAATCAAATACAAACAATATGCTCCTATTTACTACAATGAAAAATATCTCCCTGCCATCGCTAAGAACTTAGAAAACTCGCGGCAAGAAATTCGATTACACGCTTGCGAATTACTAACTCGTTTATGTTCAAATAAGTTATTGTATGTACACAAATTTGCTACAAAATCTGTCAAAACAAGCTTATTGTCAATGCTGAATAACGATGATAAAATTGTAGGTGATATATTGTGGATATTGGCTGACTTGAAATATACAGACACAAAAATACTATTCGAAAGATTTGTTAAACACAAATCCTATAAAATAAAAATTCCGGCTGCTTATGGTCTTGTCATTTCAGGAGAGAAACAACATGTCGATATCTTATTGTCAGCCATTAACCATCAACAAAAATCCGTCAGAGAAAATGTATACAAAGCCCTACATCATATCAGACAACGCGGACTATTCCGTAATCAAAAACTAGCAAAAAGCATTGCGTCTCCACTATTACAAAAGTTAAAAAACACTAACAAAATAGACCACCTCACTGTTCGCATGTTGTGTGAAGTAGGCGAAGGATTACCATATCTTTTGGAAATTTTTTCCAACTGCAGCGATCGTTCACAAAACACTATTGCCTATTCCCTACCAAGATTTGTGCAATACGATATAGTTACTGATTTTGCCCTGGAATTTTTATCCAAGACCGAAGGTTTTACACAGAGTTGTATTATTAAAACACTTGGAACTATTAGAGCACAAGCTAAACAATCTGTTCCTCAGTTAATCAAGCTTATAAATCAAGATACAAATAGTGAGGAGGCGATATATGCTCTCGGTAAAATTGGCCAGATCCAGGCGATATCTCCTCTTCTAAAAAATCTAGAAGATCGAAATAATCGTTTTCAAGAGAACATTTACATAGCACTAGGAGATATAGGCAAACAACCAGAATTGGTAGTACCTATTTTACTTAATAAATGGCAAGAGCTACAGCAAACGAGAATGTTACTTGTGCCGCAAAAAATGTCAATTGCATACGCATTAATTCGTTACGGTAAACCAGAAATTGGCCAACCTTACATCATCAAAAATCTAAAGTCACAAAGTAGTTTTAGACGCAATTACGCGCTGCGAATTTTAGAACAACTAGGTAAGAGAGCGTTTTTCGCCAAGCCTTTATTAGAAAAACTAAATAGCAGTATGCGTAATCATTTTAGAATTCAAAGTATTTTGGAAACAATAGAAGAATAAACCGCAAATTCAATGATAAAACAGTGGTAACGTAAACCATTGATATAAAAAGACTTTTGTGACCTTCAGCTTGAAGGTCACAAAAAAGTCAGTGTTTATGATGCTTAGAAGCGAAAAACTGCATTTTCTCGCGATATTCCAAATGCGAATTTACTGTAAGTATCTGTTATAAAAAGACTTTTGTGACCTTCAGCTTGAAGGTCACAAAAAAGTCAGTGTTTATGATGCTTAGAAGCGAAAAACTGCATTTTCTCGCGATATTCCAAATGCGAATTTACTGTAAGTATCTGTTATAAAAAGACTTTTGTGACCTTCAGCTTGAAGGTCACAAAAAGGAATGCCATTTACAACACTTCCTTATCCAAATTTTTTATAAAAAAATATAAACCATAAGCTATTTTATAGCAATAACTTATTTACAAAAACAAAAAAAACCGCAAGTTTTCCGTAATTTTATATTGACTAGCATTTATCATATGCTATAATGTTTATATAACAATAGAAATTACAAAGTGATATAACAAAAAAGAAACTAAAATAAGTTTGGTACTCATACCAAGTTAAGAACATGTAATTTCAAAATCATTCTCAAAACAACTATATACTGAATATGGTAGGATCGTTAGAACCCCTACAACATATTAGCCAATAAAAAAGGCGCGCCAGAAAATTAAAGTTTCTAGCGCGCCTTTTTAGTAAGTGACTTGACAAAGTAGTTACCCACTCAGTGCAGGTCTTTATTTTTATAGCGAGGCGCGACGATGGCGCACAGCCGTAGCTGCGTAACTGAGGAGCAACAAAGCTAGAAAATTAAAGAACAAAATGCCAATGGGTAAATACTTTTGGCAGGTCACTTATCGTCACAAAGCTGTTGGCAAGCATACTGGTAAAACAGCTTACATTGAACGTTTTAATAATACCCTTCGGCAAAGAGTTTCTCGACTCGTCCGTAAAACTCCGTTTCAAAATATTACCAAACAAGTAATAACAAACTTTACGAGGCCACGTTTAATGAAATATTATTTTGCGCCAGCTTTTTTTAAAGTAGAGACTATCTCCTTATATCCTCTGTCTACAGCAAGCATCAAAGCTGTATAGCCATAATAATTTTTTACGTTAACATCAGCTTTAGCATCAATGAGAGCTGAAACTGTCTTCTTCTGCCCTCTGATTACCGCTAACATCAAAGCTGTAAAATGACTTTTCTCTTTTATATTAACATCAGTTTTAGCATTAATAAGAACAGAGACTATATCATGGTGTCCTCCTCCGATAGCAGACATCAAGGCAGTTTCACTACTATAATTTTGAATGTTAACATCGGCTTTAGCAGCAATAAGACGAGATACTATATTTTTATGTCCCTTCATTGCTGCATAAATCAAACTTGTGCAAGTATAATTATCTTTTGCGTTAACATCAGCTTTAGCAGAAATAAGACTAGTTACAATCTCCTCGTGTCCTTCAATTGCAGCAAAAATTAAAGCTGTATGACCGTCATTATCTTTTGCATTAACATCAGCTTTAGCAACGATAAGAGCAGAGACTACATCTCTATGTCCTCTCATTGCTGCTTCTATCAAAGCTGTTCGATTAAATTTATTTTTGCTATTGACATCGACTTTAGCAGCAATGAGAGCAAATACTATTTCTTTGCATCCTCCGATTACAGCCATCATCAAAACATTACTGTCATATTCATCTTTTATGTGAATATCGGCTTTAGCAGCAATAAAAGTAGTTACTATCTCTTCGTATCCTTTATTTGCAGCCAACATTAAGGCTGTCCGACCATTATTGTCCTTTATATGAACATTGGCTTTAGCAACAATGAGAGCAGAGATGATCTCTTTGTATCCTCCCTCTGCAGCCCTTATCAAAGCTGTTTGACCATTATTATCTTTTATATTAATATTCGTTTTAGCAGCAATAAGAGAAGAAACGATTTCCTTGTGTCCTCCCTCCGCAGCTCTTATCAGGGCCGTCTGGCCATTATTATCTTTTACATTAACATTCGTTTTAGCAGCAATAAGAGAAGAAACGATTTCCTTGTGTCCTCTGTTTACAGCTTCTATCAAAGCTGTCTGACCATTATTATCTTTTACGTTAACATCCGCTTTAGCAGCAATGAGAAAAGAAACGACTTCATCATATCCTCCAATTGTAGCCAACATCAAAGCGGTTTGGCTATTATTATCTTTTATGTTAACATCAGCTTTAGCGATAATAAGAGCAGAAACTATATCTTGATGCCCTGCCTCTACAGCTTGTGTCAAAGCAGTTCGATTAAATCTGCTTTTAATATTAACATTGGCTCCAGCAGTAATAAGAGTAGCAACTACCTCTCGATGTCCTATCTCAGCGGCCCACATTAAAGCGGTATGGTCGTAATGATCTTTTACATTAATATCAGCCCCAGCAGTAATGAGAACTGCAACAATCCCCTTGTGTTTTCCGATTGCGGCCTTTATCAAAGCTGTTTGATAATCATAATTTTTTACATTGACATCAGCATTAGCATCAATAAGATTAGATACTATCTCATTGAATCCTCCCTCTGCAGCCTTCATCAAAGCTGTATTGCCATTGTTATCTTTTGTATTAACATCGACTTTAACTGTAATTAGACTAGAGACGATATCCTTGTGCCCTCTAATCGCAGCTTCTATTAAAGCGGTTCGATTAAATCTGCTTTTTGCGTTAATATTAGCTTTAGCGGTAATTAGAGCAGAGACAATTTCTTTGTATCCCCCCTTCGCAGACTTTACCAAAGCTGTTTCACCATTATTATCTTTTGCATTAACGTCGGCTTTAGCGGTAATTAACACAGAGATTATCTCTTGATGTCCTCTCTCTGCGGCTACTATCAAAGCTGTCTCACCATTATTATTTTTTACATTAGTATCGGCTTTAGAAGCAATGAGAGCGGCAACAATCTCTTGATGTCCTCCCTCTACAGCCTTTATTAAAGCTGTCTCACCATTATCATCTTTTACATTAACATTGGCTTTAGAAGCAATGAGAGTAGCAACAATCTCCTTGTGTCCTTTCTCTGCAGCCAACATCAAAGCTGTATAATTATAATTTTTTATGCTAACATCAGCTTTAGCAGCAATGAGAGTGGTAACAATTTCCTTATGTCCTCTTGCTACAGCTAAAATCAAGGCTGTACTATCATATTGATCTTTTACGTTAACATCGGCTTTAGCAGCAATGAGGGTACTAACGATTTCCTGATGCCCTCCTGTTGTAGCCAATATTAAAGCTGTAGCACCATCATAATTTTTTACATTAACATCGGCTTTAGCAGCAATGAGAGTGGTGACAATTTCCTTATGTCCTCGTGCTGCAGCCAACATCAAGGCTGTATAACTATAATTTTTTATGCTAACATCAGCTTTGGCAGCAACGAGAACGGTAACGATATCCTTGTATCCTTTCATTATCGCCCATATTAAAGCTGTTTGGCTACTCTTATTTGTTATATTGATATTGGCTTTAGCAGCAATGAGAGTGGTGACAATTTCCTTGTATCCTCCCTTTGCAGCCTCTATCAAAGCGGTATTGTCATTATTATCTTTGGCATTAACATTGGCTTTAGCAGCAATAAGAACAGAAATTATCTCTTGATGCCCTCTCTCTGCAGCTACTATCAAAGCTGTTTTACTATCAAGTTTGCTTTTTATATCGACATTAACTTTAGCAGCAATAAGGGATTTAATTTTATGTAAATCTCCTTCGCGAGCCGAAGATATTATGTCTCCTCGCGTTGCGACGCACACCATTACCGATAAAAAAATTAACAACAAAAACTTCATAATATTTTTCTTTCCATATAGAGTCAAGATAAAGCAACCAATAGAAGTATCAACGACGTAAGAAATGTCGAGCAAACTGAAACCACTGAATAGCGTCTCCATCTTTTGTTACATGCGCCCATAATACACTTTTATCTACTCAAGTGAAAAATCACATCATTGTAATAGGCAAAAAAACACACCAGTCATAAATCATTGATATAAAAAGACTTTTGTGACCTTCAGCTTGAAGGTCACAAAAAAGTGAGTATTTACAGTACTTACAGACCAAAAAATGGTTTTGAGGCGAAAAACTAAAAGAGGATTTTTCTGTAAGCAACTGATAACAAAAGACTTTTGTGACCTTCAGCTTGAAGGTCACAAAAATACAAGTTTGAGATTTTTTCATTTTAGGGAGGAATACAAATACTCAATATCTTGAATTAAACGTTTATGAGAAAACATTTTTTTGGCTTTTTCATGGGCGTGTCGTCCCATTCTCTTGCGTAATTCCTTATCATTGGCTAAATTTAAAAGATGACAATGAAACGCTTGATTATCATTAGTATCGCAAAGAAAACCACATTCTTCGTCAACAACATCAGCAACACCTCCTACATTTGTTGCCACTACCGGTTTATGATAATACATACCCTCAATAACCACCACCGGAGTTCCTTCGTTTATTGATGTAAGAGCTATAATGTCAAGATCGCTATAAATCTGCGCAGTTTCGGTAACCCACCCTGTAAAAGCCACTGTATCTGTTAGATTGTACTTGCAAACAGTTTGTTCCAAATCTTCGCGCAGTTCCCCGTCGCCAATAATCACAAATTTAATATGTGGATAACTGTGCATAAGTCGCGCTACTTCTAAAAACATTTGGTGGTTTTTTATCGCCGCTAACCGCCCGACAATCCCAACAACAATATCTTGTGAACACCAACCATATTTTTCGCGAAGCCAGCCGCGTTTGCTTTCATCTAAAGGTAAAAAATCAAAACCTAAAGGTATTATTTCATGTTTATTGGATCTTCCAATGCGATACTTATGACAAATGTCTTGTTGTTGTTGTTTACTTATCGTAATAATTCTGGTAGTAAAGCGTGCTAAAAATCGTTCTATTCTTAAAAAGAGCCGCGTTTTTTGAGGCGAAAAATATCCATGAAATACATGACCGTGGAATGTATGAATTATAACAGGAACACCTGCTAAAACAGCAGCTAAACGCCCAATAAATCCAGCCTTTGATTTATGAGTATGAACAATACGTGGTCGTTCACGGCGTAAAATACAGTATATTTTCCATAAAGCAATGAGATCTTTTATTGGGTGGATCTCACGACCTAGTTGCGGAACATAGAAAGGCTTTACACCATATTTCGCTACTGTGTAGCTCATATCTCCTTCTTCTTCGCAAACCAAACCACTGACAAGCATCGTATCGTAACTTTCGCGATCTAACTGCGAGGCTAAAATGGAAACATGAATTGTTGGACCACCAATATTTAATCGATCAATTATACGTATTATTTTTTTCATTTATTTCAACTCTAAAATTTGCAGCCTCTGCTGCGTTTTCTGCATTTCCTCTACGTTATTCATCGCTTTGTAAATATACCATTTCAATTGCTCTCCTTTTAGATGTAAAAAATAATCATTTTGATATTTTTGCAATGCTTCTAACGCCTTTACATATTCTTTTTCATTATAATAAATATCTGCTAGCCAATAGTAATAAGCGGTAAGAGGTTTAATCGCAATTGCTTTTTCTAAAAACTTTCGCGCTTGAGAATAGTCTTGAACAAAATAGTGAATCAAACTTGTATAAAAAAAATAACGTTCGTTATTAGGCATCAATTCTATTGCCTTGTTCATTCGGTAAATTTGCCACTCAAAGAAGTTTTTACGCTCTGAGGCTAGTTGTAAAACAGCACTGTAAACATTTTGAAAGTAACGAGGGTACAATACGTTCCAATCAATAGACTTCTTACGACGTATCAACTTACCAAGAGATGTTTCCCTATGAAAATCACGAACGTAGGCATAAGCTCCATTGAGCTGTAAATTTTTTTTGACAACCATCTTGTGGTACTTGTCTATTAATTTAAGTTTGTTGGTGCGAGAAGCAATGGACATAATAGTAAAGGCGGCAGCATCTTGGATAACATTATTTTTACTATCTAAAAATGGCGCTAATTTAGGTAACATATCAACTGTACCATAGCGACACAAACCAAGTACCGCTCCTAGACGCACTTGTTCTCTTGGATGCTTTAAGTACTTTAATATATAGCGTGCTCCTATTTCTTTTGTTCTACCTATCGTTTTGAGAACAAAAATAGAAAAATGAGGATTACTATTTTCTATGGCATTACTAAGTATAGGAATTAAGCTCAAACTTCGTAGGTTTTTCTCCGATGTCATTTTCGTAACAACAAACAAAGAAGCTTGCAAGTAAGACTCGGTGGTGTTTTGAATAAAATCAGCAATTACAGCAAGGTCACCACGTATACCAATAGCAATAAGCGCTTGTAATTTTACAAAAGAATGAGGGCTCTTCAACAATGGTCTTAAAAAATCAATTACTTTTATATTCGGCAATTTTGAAATACGCAATATCGCAATGCGTTGAACCGTTGGATCAGGATCATCGAGCAACTTAATTAGTAAAGGTAAATATTTTCGTACGGTATATTCCATCAATTCGTTTTCTCTTGGCGCAAAGCTCCAAAAGTAATCACACGCAAAAGCTCTAACAACAGCCATTTTGTGTTTAAAACCTTCGATAAATACTTTTTCTGCCTTTACATAACCTTGGTGCCACAACTTATCAGCAACAACCATACGCACACGTATATCATCATCATCTAAAAAAGATAATAATTCTTGAGAGCTAGTACACAAATACTTCGCTTGTAACATACGTAAAAAAGCGCTATCTCGATAATTTAAATCTTTTGAAAAAGAAACGCTAGCAATATTTTCGCTAACTAAAGCAGCGCTTGTGATTAAAGCGGTGGATTCCGAAGACAATTTACGTAGAGCAAAATTGTGCGTGTCTACTTGACGCATATGTACCAAAATTTTAATAGCAAAAAATCGCAAGATGTTATTTTCTTGTTCGCGCTCAACGATATCTTTCAAAGCTAAAGTATACTTGTTGTATAATTCATATAAAGCGCTAGTATCCCTAATAATATAGTAACGAACCAAAAGTTGTCGCGCATATTTTCTTTGTAATTCATTATATTTGTTTTGCATCTCTTTGTGTAATTTACGCAGCGAAACGTTATAAGGATTGCTCGATACTTTTTCTAAAACAACTTTACTATGATAGAACTTCATTAGTGCCGAGACAGCTATTTGCCGAACTGCAGAGGAGGATTCTTCTGAGAGAATAGAAATAAAATGGTTTAATTGTTGTTCATTAGGTATGGGGGCAAGAGCAATGTTGTTATATTCATCCATACATTTTTGCCCTAATTTTTGATATTCATTATCAAACAGATTCTTCGGTTGATTTTGGTAACGAATCAACAACAAATTAGCAATACGTTTCTCAATCTCATAACGTTTTTCTAAAGAGCGATAATGAAATAAGTTCTCGTACAAATGCGCTAAACTCTCGACACTATTTGATCCCAATTCACTGGCTTTTAGAAAATCTTCGCCACTATCGTCAAAGTTGCCTAGTTTTTCATAACAAATAGCACGAGCAGCATAAAATTTATATTGCCAAGGCTCGCTATTAATACTCTTGCTGTAGTAAATAACTGCTTCTTGGTATTTACTTATCCCCTGGTAACATCTTGCTAAGGTATGATTAATAGTTAGATTTCGATTCTCTTTACCTACTTGCTTCAAATATGAAATTGCTTTCGAAAATTCTCCTTTTTTTGCGAAAGCTAGACCAAGAAATTTTTTTATATCCATAAACTTCTTTTGGTTCTTTAAAGCTTTCTTATATGCAGTAATTGCTAAAGACGTATTGTTTTGCTTGTCGTGTATTCGTCCCAAATAATAAAATATCTCTTCTGATATTTTATCGGGTATATTTTTCAATACACTTAGTTCATCTAAAAACTGCAAGCTTTTGTGAAATTCATTTTGAAAAAAATAAATTTTACTGATTTGCAGCTTTGTTTCTATATTGCGTACAGATTTAATCAACAAAATATTGTAAATGCTCAAAGCTTCATTATATCTCTTCATCAAAAGTAAAGTTTCAGCAATTTCAAAATCAAATTGTTGGTTCTTAGATTTGTATTCGCTGGATAAGGCTTTATAGATAACAAGTGAATCAGAATAAAGCTGCTGTTCTCGCAACCAACGCGCCTTTAGTAGTAAGTAATCTTTATCTCGCTGCAGTCCAATAGCAGTTGATATATCTTTAAATGCTTGAGAGGTGTTTTTTAGAAAGTAATAAGTGCGAGCGCGTTTAGCGTATAATTCTGCGCGCTTAGGGTATTTATTTAATAGTTCTGTCAAACTCATTTTAGCATGATTATATTGATGCTGAGCAATTAATACCTCTACATCTTGTAATTGATGTTGTAACTGCGTTTGAAAAGTATTCCATAAAAAAAATACTGTACTAATAACAACAAGAGAAAACATTGTTATTAGTAAAAAAATAGCATTATTTTTAATTGAGTAATATATTTTTTTTAGTCTGTCGGTTTTTGATTTTTTATAACTTCCCTGTAACGCAAGCCGCAAATCTTTTGCTAACGCTTGCGCATTTTGATAACGAAGGTAGGGCTTCTTTTCTAAACATTTTAAACATACACTGTTAAAAGAAATGGCAAGGTTTGTTTGGTAGTGTAACAGAGGAAGTGGTACTTCACGTAATATTTTTTGATATAACTGCGAGATATTTTTACTAGAGAAAGGTAATTTTTTTGTGAGCATTTGGTATAAAATTACGCCCAAGGAGTAAACATCTGTTCGTAAGTCTATTTTTCTGCCGAGTACTTGTTCAGGAGACATAAAAAACGGCGTGCCTATTACCTCTCCTGTTTTTGTCAGCGCATGACTACTATTATTTAGTTTTGCTAAACCAAAATCAGCAAGAAAAGGATTTCCTTTTGTGTCAATTAGAATATTGGAAGGTTTAATATCGCGATGAATAATCCCTTTTTCATGCGAATAATGTAAAGCTTCTGCAATTTTAATTAACCATTCGATATTCCGCGTTTTGTGCTCAAGAAAGTCGTCTTGTTGCAGTTTATCTGCTAAAGTTGTGCCTTCAACATATTGCATAGAAAAAAAATGCACATTATCAAACGTTCCAATTTCGTATACACGAACAATGTGAGGATGATTTAAAGCTGCTGTTGCTTTTGCTTCACGAAAAAACCGCAATTGTGTTTTTTCACTATCTATAATCACCTTAAGAGCTACAACTCTTTTTATGTCTTTCTGAATAGCCTTGTAAACTATCCCCATGCCACCACGAGCAATTTCTTCTACTAACACATATTTACCAAAATCAGAGTTTTTAACTCCCAATTTTAATTGCAAAGACATATCTGCCTGCAACGTTTTACTTGCATACTGTTTGAAAAAATGAGAAAGTTCGTTAACGGACAATAAATGACTTTGAACGAGAGTATGTCCAAAGTTAATGCCTTGTTCATTGCATTTTTGAAAATAATTAAGCAACACCTGCTCATCAATCAGTTTACGGTTTTGCAAGTAATCATATAACAATCGATTATTTTCAATTTGTTTTTGATTAGACATCAATAACTTCCAATTTCAATCAAGTGTAGGGATTGTCATCAATTAGCGTGAGCATGACCTTAATCATAATTATCAGAGGATTAAGGCCATAATTGCGCAAAAGAATAATCTTTGTGCGATGCCCCACTACTGTTGAATTAAGAAAAAGTAATCTTTACTCTGTGACCTCTACTTCTAAATCTACATACACTAAACGGTGGTCTGAATTTTCTTCAGGTGTGCTTACTAAACGATAATATTTATCTTCTAAAGTAGGCCAAAAAACCTGCCCTCCCTTTACTTTAAAACCTAAAGATGAAGGAATAACATAGTCTACTCTTAATTTCCATCCTGCAGTATGTGCTGGAGAGTATATATTTCCCTGATCATTTTCTTTACCACCTTCACTTTGCGGTACATGATTATGAGTTTTATGACTAGAAATTAATTTGTTAATAGCTGTTTTAATCGCTTCTCGTTCTGTGGGACTTGCATTCAAATCCCCTGCCACAACAAATTGTTTTCCAGAAAACCCTCCCTTTTTCCCCTTATCATCATATATATACGATGATAATTTAGGATTTATATAATCATACCAAAAGCGTATTTCATCATGGTTACGCTTACCATTGCGATCTTCCTCTCCATCAAACACAGGAGGTGTTGGGTGGCTGGCTAAAATATGAATGATTTGTCCATTTACATTAATAGGAACATCACAATGGTTTTTAGAAGACAATCGAAAAACATCCATCTCTTCACTACTATACCAAGGTTTATTTGTTTGAGGATTCTTAGGCAAAAGTGCTTCAGGCATATCTTTCCATAAAAATTTTTGGAAAGTTCTTATCTGATTGTTATCAATAGGATATTTTGAAAGAACAACAAAACTATACTGTCCTGGGTAAGCCCCATAACCAAAAGCGTCATCAGGACCTCCTAAATGCCCATCGTTATTTAAATCGTAGCCCGAATCAATCCCAGTATTTGATTCAGCGATATAGTAGTAAGGATAATCGATTATTTCCGAACCATTGTGCGAGACTTGTAAGTAATTTTTTTTAAAATGTTCAACTGCTGAACCATCAGCAACATAATCAAATTCATTTATCAAAAGAATGTCTGCTTTTACACGTTGAATCGTTTCAGCAATATTTTTAATCTGCGGATCGTAAGATGCTTGCAAATCTTTACTAAGCTGATTCTTTGTATTGCGATATAAAGACGCATTAAATGTTGCTACACGCAGATCATCTTTACTCTTTGGAGATACAGATGATTGTTGAGGAATTACTGTCTTAGGCGAAAACTTGTGCTTTTCACCATCGCGAACTTCGATATTTGTAATACACCATCTTGCAGCATTTCCTCCTGTTGTTCCAGAAGTATAGTGAAAAGCGATACGAATCTTACTATCATTAAACTCTGCTAAATCCACAGAACAAGTCGTCCACTTACGCGAATCTTCGCCAGGTAAATTTACAGCTAAATTCTTCCATATAGAGTCCTGAGGTTTTTTATCATTGTAATTACAAGTTTTCTCGATTTGAAGTTTGCCACCAGCATACTTTGTGTATATATCGAAAGTAATCTTTGGAGATTTATATTTGCGCAAATCAATTTCCGGAGAAACTAACCAGTCGTTGCTATCGGCATCTGCACCATATCCAGAAATAAGAGCACAAAGACGATCAGCTTTTAGTTTCGCTTCCCAATTTGCATTGCTAGCAGCGCTTATTGAATTAAATTGTCCTAGTCCTTTAGTAAAATTTTCTTGTAAAATAACATTTGCAGGGGTTTTGTAGGTAGCGACTTTTATATAATTAGGATTAGAAACACCGTTACCACTAATAGCAAATATGCGATACTGATATGAAGTATTTCCTGCAAGCGCTCGATCTTGGTAATTTTTTATATAAATGCGTTGCTTAATAACTTTCCAAATCCCATTTTCTTTTCTTCTCTCAAGCTGAAAATAATTTGCTGAACCTTCCCAACTTAAATTTGTTTCTTTATCAGACAGAACATTTGCAGAAAAACTTCCTGGCATTTGCGGTGGATTCAAATCTTTTAACGTCACTATCGAACTTAGATCAATATTCCAGTTGGCGTTAGGCTCTCCATACTGGACGAGCATAGCGCTTAAACAATTTTCACCTGGCTGCAACGTACTAACTGGCAAAGGAATATCAATCGTATTAATATCTTCTACTTGCCTTAAAGCAGTAACAGGATCCTCTTCTGTGGTGTTATAACGAGCAATTTCCTTACCGTTACAAAATATAACAACCCCATCGCTACATTGTGTTCTTAAGTTTAAACGTAAAGTACGAAGTTTTTCATGAGACACTGTAAATTTTTTGCGTAAAAAGAGAACTTTCTTTTGTGGAACAGTATCTGTGGTCATCGTTTGCCAATTTTGGTCATCAAAATTTAGCTGTTGCCAACCCTCAAGTACTTCTTGTTGTGCTAAATATTTCCATTCATCACCAAAATGAATATAAGTATTGTGATCTATATTTTGTGCCGTAAAAGGTAATTCCAAAGTTTTACCACTAAGAGGGTTCCACAGGGTTAATCCTTCAGGTATAATCAGTGGATTTTTGTTCTGTTGTTCTTGTGTCAAGCTCTTTACTTCACTACCATCATAGTGAATACCACGTTCGACCTCTTCTAACTGACCAAATCTAACAGTACGAATTTTTATTGTTTTTGGAGTAACATGAAGTAATTTATACTGCCAAAAAGAATCGCTAGCTAAAGTCCAAGGTTTATCATCGTCTGTAGATCTCGTAGGCGCTCCCCAACTTCCTTCGCCAATAAATACCGTTCCTTTTTTGTCGTCGCGTGCAAAGCTTTCAAAACCTTTTATTGAAGGTCGTAAAGGATAAGTATACTTAACCATATGAGTATCACATTCTACAGCAACGTTAACGCCATATTTATAAAAACTTTCAGCCCAAGCCGTTATACGACCTAACCCTTCTGATTTAGCGCTTGTATGTGGACGAAGAGGACGATGATAGTTCACAATTTTCCATTTTGCCTTATCATGGTTGTTTTTCAAATCTTCTACAAACCACTCATTTTGCTCTTTCCACTTTCGATCATCCTGATCCTTAAATGCTCCATAGCCAACGCCAGGCTCTAGCTCAGTATTTAGAGTGTATAGGCGAAGTAAATCACCAGCAATATTACATGAGAAATAAGCATCTTTGTTTGGAATATCAAAAAGATTATATATCATGTCGCGATCGTCATTCTCATGATTACCGTGAGCAGGAATAATGGGATACATTCGTCCGTCTTCGCTCTTCGTGAGTTGCCATTCATCAAGCCACATTTGCCATTCTTCAGCAGTTCCATCATTCAAATAATCTCCACCGTGGGCAATGAAAAGTGGGCGTATTTTTGCGATCAGCTTGTTACCATTTATACGTGGTTCCTTATTGGTACGCGAATCTCCTCCTGCAATAAATGTAAAAGGTTGCGGAGTATTAGGAGCCGTTTGAAACCACATTATACTACTTTCACTATCGTTGTCTTTTATGCGAAAGTAATAAGGAGTATTAGGCTGTAAATTTTTAAGACGTACAAATTTATTACTCATACCGCGATATTTTATTTCGCGATCGACGTTTTGCTTTAGCCAATCTGATGGATCTTTTTTTTGTCCGTAATAAACGGTAGCTGTGTCTCCGCTAATTTGGTTCCAGGCGATTGTCATTGTTGTTGCTGGATCGCCGCTCCATACTAGGCGGTATTTTTCTGTTCCCGCGCTAAGACTAACAACACCTAACAAAGCAAGAGATATATATCTAAGTATCTTCATCATAAATTCCTGTAGAATATCTAAGTGGTGGCAAAGTGTGCCTTAATAATTGTCATCTGAGTGAGTTACAAAAGTTTTGTAACTCACTTAACGTACCAGTTTCAACTATCATAGCATAATCTTCATTATTGTAAATAGTCCAGCATTTTTAAATTGAACAAAGGACTTGTAATAAGTTTTAGAGAGACAAAACTTTTGAGGCATACAACTTGCCTTTGAATATCGTAGCGGTATCAAGTGTTCGACTAGAGTAAGGACAACTTGCTTCCCAGGTTGTTCTTACTCTAGAACTCAAATTCTACTGCGCACCTTAAAATTTTTCACCGCTCTTTTAAATATTTAAATATTTGAAATTTGATTGTTATATAAAATACTGTTACAATTTTGAGCTACAGGTTCTTTGTAGGTGAGTTAATTAAAACTCGCCTACACATACAATTTCAGAAAGGAAAAATGATCCATGATGATAAAAGAATTGTTTTCTCAAGGTATTATAAAAGTAGCTTCACAGCCAAAAGACAACGCACTTGACATCGATAACTTGGGAGGCAAACGCGTTCTTCTTTTACCTATAGATCACGACTATCCAGGTGGTTCTGCATCTATGCACAATGCTGTATTTTCCAAATTCGATTTACCTTTTCGAAGTAGCTTTGTCGTTGCTGACCCAGCAAATGCGGAATCAATAGTCAAAGCATTTCGCGAAGACCCATTGTATGTCGGTGGTGGTATGGGTTCTGGTTTCAAAGATAAAGTGGCTCCTTTTTTAGATGAACTAGACGAATCTGCTAAGGCAATTGGCAGTGTCAATGTTGTTGCGAAAAGAGATGGTAAACTTATAGGTTACAACACTGACGGCGTTGGTTTTGTAAATGGTTTACTCAACGAATATCCAGACTGTATCTCAGAAAAAAAAGTGGTTATTCTTGGGGCAGGTGGTACAGCACTACCTATCGCTTACGAAATTTCTCAACACAGTTCTACCGAAATCGTAGATACAGGAGAAGTTGTTATCCTTAACCGTACAGTTGCTAAAGCGGAAAAAATTGCAAAACTTATCGCGCGTTATGCTAATTCGCGTGCAGGTGGTGAAGATGTTATTGGTAAAGAACTGCAAGATGCAGATGTAGTTATCAATACCTCTAATAAAGGTGCACAACCTAACGAAATGTATTCTGCCTATGCTCCTATGACCAAAAACCCAGAACAAGACATGCAGGTAGGTTTAGCAAATATCGGACGATTGCCTCAAAGTGCTATAGTCGCAGACATTCTACTTGAAAATGATACATTAACTCTAAAAATGGCTCGCGACCATGGTAATCGTACTCACAGTGGACGTCATATGAACTTATATCAAGCAATACCAGCAATCAAAATAATGACCGGTATTGATACACCTGATAAAGATATAGAAAACATCATGCGTGATGCTCTCTACGGCCCGAAAGAATCTGCTAAAGGGGCCATTGATCAGTTATTCGATAATAAAACCGTAAAAATAGCTGAACAACCAAAAAACAACGCCCTAGATATCAACAATTGTGAAGGGCAAAACTTACTACTAATTCCTATAGATCATGATTATCCAGGTGGTTCTGCAGCAATGCACAATGCTGTTTTTGAACATCACAATTTACCATATCGTACAAGCTTTGTTGTTGGAGACCCTGCAAACGCAGAAACTGTGATGTCTGCTTTTCGCGAAGATCCGCGTTATGTTGGCGGTGGTGTTGGTTCAGGTTTCAAAGACAAAGTCGCGCCTTTTCTGGATGGCCTAGATGATTCAGCCAAGGTTATTGGAAGTGTTAACGTTGTTGCAAAAGAAGATGGAAAACTAATTGGCTATAATACCGATGGTATTGGTTTTGCTAACGGGCTACTCGCTGAATATCCTGGTTCCATTGAAGGTAAGAAGATAGTTATTCTTGGAGCAGGTGGTACAGCTTTACCAATAGCGTATGAGTTAGCGAAAAAGAAACCTAGTGTACTTGTCATTTGTAACCGTACTGTTGCAAAAGCTCAAAACATAGCTAACCTAATAGGTAGATATTGTGCTGCTTACGGTGCAGGAGAACAAGAAATAGGCAAAGAATTCAAAGATGCTGATCTTGTTATCAATACATCTAACAAAGGTGCGCAACCAAATGAAAAGTACTCTGCATTTGGGCCGATGACCGGCGACCCTGAAAAAGATATGGAAGTTAGCTTAAGCAACTTAGGGAACCTTCCAACCACAGCAATAATTGCTGATATTCTCCTAGAAGATGAAACTCTAAGTTTAAAAATGGCAAAAGAGCACGGTAATCGAGTACATAATGGCCAACATATGAACTTGTATCAAGCAGTCCCAGCCTTCAAAATTATGACAAAGCTGGACAAAGCGGATGAGGAATTAGAAAGGATAATGAGATCAGCGTTGCAATAAAACTTAATCTTCCGCGCGATGAAATGGCTTTTCGTAAACAATATGAGAATTTAGTTCTCAAAAGAGAACTTACTACTATTTTTCGTCCAGGAAATAGAGTTTTTCCTAATTGGCGAGGCTATAAGCAAGGAGAAGTTGTTACATTGCGTGTCATTGAAAAAGTAGGAGATGATACAAAACAAATACCACCTACTTTCAATAATATTAAACTAAAAATCAAGATTTCAGACATTCAAGTGCAAAATATCGAAAAACTTACCGAAAATGATTTTGTAGGTAGTTCAGAAGATGTACAAGATGTTTTAAGCCTAAAAAAACACCTTGGCCATATATATAGCAAACCAATATCCTACTATAACGAGCAATTAGTAACTAAAATAAAAATTACTTACTTAGAATAGTACTCTATTTCTCACCAAAACAGAGTTTCTTAAGAAACTCTGTTTTATCCAGGGAGTGCTCGCCCTAAAAATTGGTCTATTTGATTATTAAAATTATCATCAAAATTTTTCAAAATACAATCATCAAACCCAAGTTCAAGAGCTTCATTCTTGTCTTCTTCAGTCATAGAAGCGGTAATAGCAACCACAAACATGTCCATTTTTTTTTCGCGAAGAGTTTTAATAGTTTTATATCCACTCATCACAGGCATATGCAAGTCCATCAAAATCAAATCGAATTGATTCTTTTCAACAAGAGACAATGCTATTTCACCATTGCTCGCTTCGTGAACCATATGACCTTTTTCTTTCAAAAGAATTTTGAGTACCATTCTAATAACACTCTCATCCTCAACCACTAATATTTTTTTCATTGTATTGCCATAAAGATATGCTCTGCAAATAACAGATGCTCTCCTTGTCCTTCCCAAGAATAATTGTTTTGCTCAACAAGTGCTATTCGCAATTATACAAGCTGCTCACACCTTATGCGAGTTCAAAATACAAAGCCTTTGGCCTGTAGAACAGGTAAATTTGGTTTATTTTGTACTATGATCTATCTTCAATGTTATAATTGAGAAATAAAATATCGCAATTCTAAATTAAGGAAATGCTTATGTATAAAAGAAATCAAGGAATTACTTTGATCGGTGTGATTGTACTTATACTGATTACGATGATAGCTGGAGCAATGTTTCTTCCTGCACTTAGCTGAGTGAGTGAAAAGGCAAAGCAGTCAAAATGCAAAGCCAACCTTAGCCAGTTTGGTAAAGGATATACAATTTACTTATTAGATATTGGTAAACAAGTTCAGTATCCCGAAAAAAGTGGACAGGGATTTATTCTTTCCTTGTACAATAGCAAGATACTAATAGAACCTGAGGTTTACATTTGTCCATCAGCGGAAGAACATCATCTATCCCTCGAAGAAATAAAAGAAGAATTTACTAGTTACCCCGATAAAGGTGATGCTAACGGACCTGTGAGTTATGCCGGACGTAAAAATGCAAATCAAAACGTTTACCCAGGTATTTTCAACCTACTTGAAGATGTAACAACTACACCAATTGCTTCTGATGACATTGGTGAATCACACAATCATGAGAATGGAACGGTGATCAATTTTTTATTCTTGGATGGTCATGTAGATCACGATCGTGAAAATTTAAATTTTCATGGTGATTTGAAAAAACAGTTGGACGTACTAGCTAATTAAAAATTAAGTAAACTAGAATACCTTTATGACAGTTACAAGGTGAGAAACCTCGTAACTGTCATAAAATGAAGTACAAATTTTATATCAAATGGAGCCTGTAGGACTTGAACCTACGACCTTTCGCTTATGAGGCAATTGCTCTAACCAGACTGAGCTAAGGCTCCTAAATTTAGGCAAAGAAATTTATATTATCGAAGTGAATTTATATCATTTTTTGCCCAAAAATTTTATTTTTGAAGTTTTTCTCTGAGACGATGCAAACGAGAGTCTACAGTACCTAATGCAACTCCTAGGATTTTTGCTACTTCTTTGCGCTCATATCCATCTACAAACAAAGAAACCATCTGTTTTTCTTTACAAGACAGTTTTTGTAAAAAATCTGTTTGTTGTTCTTGTTGTTTATCTTGACAGATAAACATATCAATATATTCCTCATAACTTTTAAAGCGAATACGTTTTTTACGAAAAAAATCAATGCATTTATGCTTTGCAATTGCCCACACTACAGCATGAGAACGAATAGCACTTCTCTTCAACCACACATCAGTAAAAATATCTTGTATAATTTCTTCCGCGTCGTGCTTGTCTCTGATCTTTCGATAGACATAACTACGCACATATTTCAAATATGTGTTGTACATTTTGGTAAATTCAACGCGATCACCTCTTTGAATCTTGACAATATTTAAGTTATCCCCACCATGTATATTCTCCTTTTTGGTTTAGTAACTGTATTCACCTCTTACGACGAAAATTATCCCGAAAAACTTCCATAAAAATAAAAAAAATCTTAAGACGTGTCTTAGTAATATCCATAAAATCAAAGTATCACATCAATTGAAGAGCGCAATAATTGATGACAGACTCTAATAAGCCCATCAATCTTTAGATTTTGTTCGCCGTTGTCATCAATTATTGAAGATGTTATAATTTCTATATTGCTGTAAATTTAAATATAGAGGTAAATATTAGATGTGCTCAGACACGTCGATACAAAAGTTACATTTGTAAAAAAATAATATCTGAGTATTGGAATAAGAAAGATGTAATATGACGGACGATGAATGGTTAATAAAACAAGTTATTAAACATCGCTTGTTGGATAGTGAGCAACTTAAAAAAGTAAAACATATAAATAAACAAACACTGCAAAGTTATGAAAAAATCATTACTGATTTGGGACTTCTAAAACGAACACAATTACTAATGATTAAAAATAGTCCATTGCAACATTATTCCTCCACAGCTAGCTTTCAACAGCAAAAAATAGTAAAGCTAGGGCGTTATGATTTAGAACAAAGGTGGCCTTCTGATCACTTTCGTCATCTTTTTCTCGCATTTGATCCTGTTAAAGACGAACAAGTAATGATCCATCTTTGGCAGGGAATATATGCAAATAACCAATCTTTTATCAAAAAATTTCAAGAAAACGCACAATTAGCAAAAGCATTAAGTCATCCAGGAATTGTCAAAGCAAAAGAATTTGCAGTCCATCAAAATCAAACATTTTATACTACAGACTACATTAGCGGTTTATCAATTGCTGAGACCTTAAAAGAAAAGCAGCGAATTTCACCTCGTAAAACCATACGACTTATGCGCAATACTGCTGAGATTATACAACATATCCACAAGGAAGGTATTCTTCATGGTGGTGTGAATCCTGACAACATCGTTCTTGGCGAAAACGATAAAGTGCATTTAAAAGATTTTGTTTTACATAAAAGTTTGTACGAAATGAAAATTAAATTAGATCAAATTCCTATGGCAATGGTTATCTATAAATCTCCAGAGCAGATCAAAAATAAGCAAATCGATCGTTCTAGTGATATCTACAGTTGGGGAGCAACTCTTTACACTATGTTAACTGGACAAGCCCCTTTTTCTGGAAAAACTTTTGCAAATCTTTTCGAAGAAATTCCTCGGCGTACACCAATAACTCCCCATTCTATTAATGCAAGTATTCCGATAGCGATTGAAAAAATATGCATGAAGTGTTTAGAAAAAGAAAAAGAACAACGCTATACATCGTTCGACGAAATCCTAAAAGATATAGAGCTATTTTTAACGCGAAATCCTTCTGAAAAAAAATCAGTTCCTTGGAAATCGGTAATAACTGTAGCTGTTAGTTTTATATTATCAGTGATCATTTTTATCTATATATATGTAAAGAATATTGAGTTACGTTACGAAATACAAAAACCCTACCGACAACAACAAGCGACAAAAGAGAAATTTCAAAATAAAAAACAACAAAAAAATGCACAATTTTTCAGATCACAAAAAAAGACACAAGAAACTATTGCTAAAGAAAGTGAAAACTGGGAGAAAAAAATATCGCAAGAGAAAATAGAACATTGGAAAAACTACAAAAGTATCAAGAAGACAAGTGATGATAGCTCTGAGCTAGATACGAATTACATCAAAAAAGTTATTTTAAAAGCAATATTAAAAATATCCCCCAACGAAAAAAAAGCCACACAAGAACTGCAAAAGACAATATATAAAACACTTCCTATGAAGATAAAAGCTGTTTATTATTTTCGAAATCACTATTATGCTGCGATCGAAAATGGAGAATCTTGGACAAAAGCAAGATATACATGTAAAGAAAAAATGGGTGGTCAGCTTGTTGTTTTAGAAACGGAGAAAGAGTTTGACTTTATTTCTTTGTTTTTGTACGAACTGAGTTGGGAAGCTTGCTGGATTGGTTTAGAAAGAGCTCCCTTTAACAAAAGACGCTGGGTATGGATAAACAAAAAAGAAATGAGTTATCTTCGGTGGAACAAAAGTGAACCTAATAACCATGGTGGAAATGAAAACGGAGTTGAAATAGTAAAATTTCGCTGGCTAAATGATAAAGAAAAATCAGCTTCTAAGCATTATATTTGCGAATGGTCATTTTAGAATAGGTATGGAAAATGAAAGAAAATGAGTGGCTTATAGTGCAATTAGTTTCACAAAATTTAATTAGTCCTGAACAACTAAAAAAAGTCCAACAAATAAAAAAAACAACTGGACGTAGCTATGAAAGTATTATTCTTGAATTAGGTTTCATAAAAAATGAGCAGTTACTTGACATAAAAAATACAAAGCGAAATAGTAATGACCCCAACAAAAAAAACAAATTTGATCGCTACACCATAGAAAAAAAGCTAGGAGAAGGACAATTTGGTACTGTGTTTTTGGCATTTGACAATGAATGGGATCGCCAAGTTGCAATCAAAATACTAAAATCGGGACGCGACGATGATGAAACTTCAGAAAAACGCTTTAAAAGAGAAGCCCAAGCAATAAGTCAATTGGATCACCCTGGAGTTGTAAAAGTCTACGAGCGAGGAAAGTATCAAAACCAAAGTTTTTATACCATGACCTACATTGAAGGAAAATCTCTTGCTGACATTTTAAAAGAAGAGAAGCGTATGCCATCACGTAAGGCCGCCCGCTTAATTCGCGGCGTTGCTGAAGTAATCCAGCATGCTCATGGATGTAATGTTCTCCACCGTGATATCAAACCTGAAAATATAATGATCGATGAACAAAATAGAGTATATTTAACAGATTTTGGATTAGCAAAAAGTACTAGAGGGTCAAAATTATCACAAACAGGTTTAATTATTGGAACTCCTGCGTACATGTCTCCAGAACAAGCACGTGGAAAAAAAATTGATAAAAGAAGTGATGTTTATGGTTTAGGAGCAACATTGTATGAACTTCTTACGGGTCAAGTACCTTTTGCAGGCAATAATCCCACAAAAATTTTAATTGATATTATGCGCAAAACGCCGATTGCTCCTCATTTAATTAACCCAACTATTCCAAGAGAAATTGAAAGAATTTGCTTAAAATCCTTAGAGAAAGACAGAGATAAACGTTACTCTTCTGTTGAAAAAATGATAGAAGAAATTAATTTATTCTTGGAAGGCAAAAGTAGTAAACAGCCATTTTCGTGGAGACAACTTTCTTGGATTGGTTTAGTTGCCGTTATAGCATTTGTTGTTTTGGTATGGCAGAATTTACATTTGCGATACAAATTAGCACAGCAAAATAATCCAAAATGGCAAGAAGAATGGCAACAAAAGCAACAAATACTAAAGCAAACACAGCAAAAAGAACTATTTGAGCTTCAAGTAGAATTAGATAAAAAGTTGGAACACATAATGCTACCTCTTAAAATAATGCGCAAAGAAAGAAAACAAGAAGAAAATATAGTGGTAAATAAATTGTGGAAAGACTATAGATCATCAAATCCTAAAAGTTTAAATATGACAATTCTAAAATTAATTGCCCAGGAAAGATGGAAAAAAAAACAATTGCCCTTAAATAGATATTATTTAGAGCTACAAAAAAATCCTTTGGAGAGAATAAGTATTTTCGCTGCGCACTACTTCAACAATTCTTACTACGCTTTTTATATAGAAAAAGGAATAAACGGAAAAAAAGCAGGAAAAGTAACATGGAAAGAAGCCAAGAAAAAATGTGAAGAAATAGGAGGACATTTGATTACTCTTGAAACAATAAAAGAGCATGATAATGTAACGAAGTTTATAAAGGCTCTCCCACAATGGGAATCTTTTTGGATAGGACTATATGAAGACAACATGAAAGAGGTTGAAAAAGACGGACAAAAAACCAAAATTGGTAAGTGGTTTTGGTTAACAGACACAACTAAACCAACGACTTACACAAAATGGAATATAAAAAACAAAGAGCCGAACAATACTAAAAATAAAGAAGACTATGCTGAAATGCTTAATGGTACATTGCTATGGAATGATTTACTACTACATGATAAGAGAGTTTATATTTGCGAGTGGGACTTAAAATTACAGAAAAAATTTGATTAGGAAGAACGAAATGCAACCAAAAAAATATGCGGGAATTGGTAGTCGTAATACTCCTAATGAGATTTTGAAAGTCATGAAGCGGTTAGGAACACACTATGCAAATAATAAATACTTACTCCGATCTGGTAATTGCCAAGGGGCAGACCAAGCCTTTCAACACGGTGTAAATATAGTTGAGCCACATCTTATAGAGCTATTTTTACCCAATAAAAACTACAACAAAAAAAAACAAGTCAAAGGCAATAGAATTGTTTACGATCAAAAGCACTTTAAAGAAGCATTAGTAATCGCAAGTCAAATTCATTTGCGATGGAGCAATCTTAGTAAAATGGGGAAAATTTTCCATGGCCGTAGTGTCCAAATGATACTTGGGTACGACCTGCAAACGCCTTCAGATTTTGTAATCTGCTGGACTCATGAAGCAAAAGAAGTTGGTGGAACAGCCATAGGTATTATATTAGCAAAAGAAAAAAATATTCCTGTCTTAAATCTGGCAAATAAAGAACATCTCAATGAATGTTTGCGTACTATTAATGTCTAGTAATAAAGATAAAGTACACAAAAACCAAAGTACTGTTAGGGAGATTACATGAACCAAGGAGATTCTTTTTGTATTGCCGATGTATTTGATGCTGTTTCTATGATCGATAAGCGACCAAATTATTATAGAGTTGTTTCCATAAGCAGTGCATATATTATGAGAATACCGCACGCTGATAAAATTTCACAATCAAAAGAAATTTTGCGACTTCAATTTGATGATGCTACGGCTGAACTATGCAAGAAAATAGATATAAAGTTTAAATTAGCTACAAAAAATGATTGCCAAAACGCTCTAGAATTTTTACAAAAAGGTGGTCCTATTTTAATTCACTGCGATGCAGGAGTAAGTCGTTCGACTGCTGTTGGCTTAGGATATTTATTATCAAATCGAAGTTGCTATATGTCTGCTGTTGACGAACTTCTACAGGTACGTCCTTGCGCATCACCAAACCGGCATGTATTAAAAATAATGTGCCAAATATTAAATATGGAAAATGATTTTGATTCTATCCTTAAATACATTTCCAAAATAAAAAACAAATCATTACCCACCACTAATCAAGTAAAAAGTCAAAAAAAGCTAAAACTATATTTTTCAAAATAACTTTGTTGAGAATAGAGATCATAGTTCATTTTCAAATGGTAATTTGAAGGTTTGTGAAAAATTTGTCCAAAGGTAAGACTTTACTTATTTTTTGTTGTTTGAAATCTACGTACTCGTCAAGAGTATAGTGCGGTTTTTTGCCAGTAATTGCTGGCCAATTTGGAAATGGTTGTAGCGGCTTTTGGTTTTTGTCTAACATATGAGAACGATCACTGTAGAATTTTTGGTGATAGTCTTTCATAGGGATTTGGCGAGTGTATATTTGGTGTTCTTTAGGAAGTTTTTTGGGGAAAGTATATGCACAATAGTGTTGTGCATTACATGGGAAAGGCAAAAGAGTGTTGAAATCAAATATCATTGATATTTCATCTTTGTAATATAAAACAACATGATAATCCCAAACAACTAAACCTTCTCCTTGGTCTTGAAAAAATAGTGGTATTTGTTGTTTATCATTAGAAAAAAATAATGCGTATTGTTTTTCTAATGATAAACCTTTAACTTGCAATGATTTACCAAGCCACCAAATATTTTCTTCACAAAAAAAAGGCTGGTATTTGTAGTCTAACTTACAAAATATCATTTCTTTTCTGAATTCGTTTTACTTAAATACCATTCAGTGTTTACCACAAAACGACGTATATATTTTTTTCCGCCCTTTTCACTCACTTGTTCGACTTTCTCGGTTATTTTGTATTTTTTCATCAGTCTTGTTTTAAAGTCATGAAGCATTTCACCAGTGATTGTTCCTAACTTTAGGTTATTCCACAAAATGTCCCCTTGCACTTCAATTTTTGCAACGAGCTTTTTTTTGTAGCGTACAACATCCGAAAAAGTATAGTTGTAGTTATACAAAAATCCTTGGCCTGTAGTTCTTTGTAGTGTCCATGTATGACCAACCGCAACTTTTTTATTTACAAGTTGTTTGTAGGCAGCTCCTAGCTCATAAGGATCTTTTTTACCACGATACATTTCTCTTTTGTATGTACCATCACCTTGCTTATTGATATCCCAAGTTACAAGCACTTTTTGCGTTTGAATATCAAGAAGAAATGCTACCCCAGAACCTAATCGTTCTTTGTACTGCTGAATAATCGAATCCTGC
Source organism: Candidatus Uabimicrobium helgolandensis (assembly GCF_041508025.1). Classification (NCBI taxonomy): domain Bacteria; kingdom Pseudomonadati; phylum Planctomycetota; class Candidatus Uabimicrobiia; order Candidatus Uabimicrobiales; family Candidatus Uabimicrobiaceae; genus Candidatus Uabimicrobium; species Candidatus Uabimicrobium helgolandensis. The sequence goes on along the minus strand of NZ_CP165719.1, from coordinate 4,504,145 downwards.
TCACTCCAACTTTTATTTGGATCATACTTGAATCTTTTTCCATTCTCAATTACTTCCAGTTTATGGCCTTCAATAATATTCAAAACCGCTGCTTGGCTCTTATTTATTACGTTTTCAACTGTCCAGTGCGCTGTACGCTGAAAATTAACTTCTAGAGAGTTTATTTTCGTTTCTTTGCCATTTTCAAGGATAAACGTCTCTGAAAGAATAGAACTTTTTTCTGGCATGATGTTTACTAACCCCTTGCGGAACTGCCAGGTCAAGTCATATTCTTTTTTGGAGTCTGCCATTAACGAAACAGACAGGCAACAAACAACGAGCAAAAAAATTCTATTTAACATAATCTCTTCCAAAATAACTTTTTTGTTTTTTTCTTATTTTACCTTACGCTATAACGTATAATTTTGTACTATATTGTACGTTACCTTCTTTGTAATGTGTAGACAAAAAATAAATCTTAATAGGGGATAAACATGAAATATATTATAACTTTTCTTATTGTTATGTGTTGTTGTGTTGCTCAAAGTTTAGAGTCATTACAACAATCTTTCTTGGAAACATCTGCTCAACTCAGTGGTGCTTTGAGCAATTTGTCAGAGGTGAATAGCCAAATTTCAGAGACAGAAAGCCTAATTCAAAGTGCTCTTAGCGATCTTGGACAATTTTCAGATAAAGCGCACCCAAACTATTGGTCTGAGTTAAAAAAACTAAAAACACAACGCGACCAATTAGAGAGTCAAATATCTGATTTAGAGTCAGAGTTGAGCTCGATACAAGATCAAATTGATATCGCTACAACTCCGCCACAACCACAAGATACAACTCCAACAGGGCCTTTTTTAGAACCTACACCTACAGAGCCAACAGCACCTGCTCCTACAGAGCCAACAATACCTGTTCCTCCAGTGCCAACAGCGCCAACAGCACCAACAGCACCTACAGCACCTACAGCACCTACACCTCCAGCACCAACAGCACCTACACCTCCAACAACGACAACACCAGCACCTCCATCAGCTCCTCCTGTGGATCCACCATTTAATCCAATAAACAGAGGTGATATTTTTGGTTATAACTAAGTAATTGAAATAAAATAGCGCCTTTTAGGCGCTATAAACATACTTTTGAAAGTACAACAAGATGAACAACAAATCAGTATGGTTTTTTGCTATTATTTTTGCCACCCTTATTACCATTGCAAACTACACAGTGCAAATACCAATAAACGAATGGTTAACCTACGGAGCAGTTATCTATCCATTTACATTCCTGCTTACAGACATACTCTCTGAAAGATTTGCAAAAGAAGACGTTCAAAAAGTTGTCAAATGCGGCGTTATTATTGCTATTATCCCTTCTGCTTTTGCCGCAGACATACGAATAGCAACGGCCTCTATTTTGACTTTTATTATTTCACAAAATATTGATATTCATATTTTCCACCGTTTAAAAGAAAAGTATCATTCGCTATGGTGGCTACGTAACAATTGTAGTACTATGATTTCTCAACTCCTTGATACAGCAATTTTTTTTACACTTGCATTTGCTTTTGTGATGCCTGGCATAAGTATTGTAAAACTTATTATTGGTGATTATATAATTAAAGTTTGTATTGCAATTTTGGATACGCCGTTTTTTTATGCCCTAGCTATTCGTTCACCAAAATCCAAATTAAATCCCAACTGTTAGCCTTTATCGTTTTTTAACTTTCTAGAGTACACATACCCTAAAAGCCTGTTACAAAATTAATTTGTACCTTAAAATAATTTCATAACAGGCTCTAAGTCCCGCAAAACGTAGCTGTTATTTTCTCATTAGCTTGTGGTGCCTGTTTATACAAAGAAAATTCTGATTGCTCTTTGTACGGGTTTTGTAAAACTTGGTTTAACTCTTCGAAAACAGAAAAATCATTGTTTATAGCTTGTGTAATCGCTCGTTCAACCTGATGATTTCGCGGAATAAACACTGGATTAACATTATTCATTTTTTCCTGAGTGTCATCAGTAGTTTGCTCTTTGATTCTTATACGCCACATATCCAAAAAATCGTTGAATTGTGAAGTCTTCTCAAAAAAACGATTAACACTCTTTGTGGACACTAAAGTTGCTAGTTCTCGAAAGCTAAGAGTATAGTCATATTTCTGAGTTTGCAAGTACTGCAACCACGTAGTGACCAGCGTTTCATCCTTCATTTCTGGCCGTTCAATACCTATTTTTGCAGCTATTTCCATGACAAAATTACTCTCTATTTTGTTATGAGCTGCAGAAAGCTCTTCTTCTAAGACAGTAATTGCTTTTTTTGAATCAGAATCAACAAGTGGTACCAAGCAATCTCCAAGCCGACTCAAATTCCACAGAATTATTGCCGCTTGATTAGAATAAGAATATCGTCCATGATAATCGATAGAACTAAATACTTGTTGAAAGTTGAATTCATCCATAAAAGCACATGGACCGTAATCTATTGTTTCGCCACTAATAGAAGTGTTGTCGGTATTCATTACCCCATGAATAAATCCCAGTGACATCCATTTGGTAATCAGTGTTGTTTGTGCACAAATGACTTCTTTAAAAAAAGCAAGATACGGATTAGCATCTGATTTTGCTTGCGGATAATGACGGTCAATAGCATAATCTGCTAAAATTTTTACCGCTTCATTATCTCCTTGCAATGCGAAGTATTCAAATGTTCCTATACGAATATGACTCGAAGCGACGCGTGTAAAAACAGCTCCAGGAAGTGCACTATTGCGATGAACAAAATCTCCTGTTGTGACTAGTGCAAGAGCACGAGTGGTTGGTACTCCAAGCGCATACATTGCTTCACTAATAATATATTCTCGTATAGCGGGTCCTAAAGGACATCGTCCATCACCGCCTCTAGAAAAAGGTGTCCGTCCAGCACCTTTTAGTTGAATATCATACCTTTGTTTGTTTCTACCAACAATTTCTCCAAGTAGAATAGCCCGTCCATCTCCTAGTTTTGGTACAAAATGACCAAATTGATGCCCAGCATATGCAAGAGCAATAGGTTGCGAACCTTTTAAAATAGTTTGTCCTGAGAAAATACTCGCTAGTTCATCTGAAGAATCGAGCGTTTGAACACCAAGTTGTTCTGCAAATTCATGATTAAATTTTAGTAACCGTGGCTTGGGAATAGTTAGAGCACTAGCGGAAGCAAAGAATTTTTCTGGTAGTTGCGCGTAAGTATTGTCAAAATTAAACACATATTGCTCCTTAACACTTTTCAGTTTATTATCACAAATAGAGAATTATAACACTATTTGTTCCCGCACACCCTATCTATAAGTTCTTTGTATTGAGAGATTTGTTTTTTTAGTTTTTGTTGCTTTACTTTATTTTCGTTCTGTTCTTTTTCTAATAGCTCATTGAGCTGTTTGAGAAGATCCTTATATTGCAAAATTTCCGACTTTAATTTGTTTTGGGTTAATTTTTTTTTATACTCAGTCTGTTGAGGTAAAATGTAAAGTGATTGTTTTTGGCGCTGATACCATAACTTTGTATGCACTGCGCGAAGGTAAGCCTCGAAAATATATTTCATCTTCAAATGCCGCAGGCGTCAACGATGTTACTATTTGGTTAACAGGAAGTTATCCTAACGACACTGTATCGTTTGAAATTGTTGTGACAAATCACAGAGGTATTGCTGCCACTAGTATTTTTTTGCTTAACCGTCATTAATCGATATAATAAATTTGGGTACGACCAAATTTATTTTATAGTGAGGTAACAATGAATCTCTGGAAAACATTAAAAATATTTATTAGTTCCACCTTCAAAGATCTCGAACTAGAACGAGATTTACTGACAAATTCATTCGATTCTATAAAGCAGAATATCTTAAGCCGCAGACTAACTCTTATCCCTTATGACTTAAGATGGCGAGAACGTCACCATGAAGAAGATATTGTTAAATGGTGTTTAAAGATGGTTGGACAGTGTCAATATTTTGTAGGTATTTTGGGATATCGTTATGGATGGCGGCCTCCTTTTGACTACAAAGGAAATACCAACACGGATCTTTTATCGATCACTGAAATGGAGATCAACTATGCTTTAGAGTGTATTCCTCGCGAAAAGCGTTTTTTCTGCTTCGGAGATATAAATCAATATCCATCAGAAGCTATTTCGAAGGAGGATAAGAACGACCTAAATAGTCTAAATCTTTTAAAAGAACGTTTACGTTCTGAAGGAGAAACTATTTTTGAATACCAAGACATTAGCGAAGCACTTGGTATTATTGTTAAACATCTTCAAAAGATAATTGACGAAGAGTATCCTTCCAATGAAAAAGTCGATTTTTACCAGTTAACCCAGCAACAAATTTTTGGTGAATGGATACAAGAAAAAAGAAACGGTTTTGTTGGACGTATAGACTCTCTAAAAACACTAGAAGAGTTCGCACTGGCAAAGAATAAACAGAATTATCTCATTATCGGTGCTGTCGCTGGTACAGGAAAGTCAGCTCTTCTAAGTCAATTTTATTGGCGATGGCAGCAAACAAATCCGCAAAAAATAGTCGCACATTTCTTGAGTTTAGGCGGTGAAAATCGCGACATTAATGGAATTATGATTTCTATTGGTGAACAATTACGCAGTGTAGGTTTCGAACCGAAACCACAGTCTTCTCCTACACAAATACGCAAACAAGTTCAGAGATTTCTCGAAGAGTATTCTGAATCTTTAGTAATACTTATTGATGGCATTGATGAGATTTACGAATCTGGGCGCGATCTACAATGGTTACCGCAAAATTTATCTGCGAATATTCGCATTATTATTACCACTCGTCCAGTAGGAACATGGCAAATATTAAAAAACTTTTCACAAAGTCAAACTCAAGAACTTTCTCCATTAACATCACAAGCTATACAATCCATTATCAATTGGTATGAGAAAACTAAACATTTGAGTTTTTCCGAAGAAGATGTCACGTTATTGTGCAAACGTGCTGCTGGAAATCCACTGTATTTAAAAGTAGCACTAGATGAAATTGTTTCTTCAGGAATAGCAGTCGGCCAATTAGCGTTGTCAGTAGAAGCTTTATTCTCACAAATACTAGAACGCTTGCAGAAAACGTACAGTGTTGATATCGTCCAACAATATTTAGGAATTATTGCTGCTAGTCGCAATGGAATTAGCGAGGAAGAACTGTGGGAAATATTAAGTCAAAAAGCCAAAATAACCGATAATTTTTTATTGATAGTGCAAAGAGCCTTGGACAATTTTATTGTCAAACGTTCAGGCGTTTTATCCTTTTTTCATGCCGAATTTGAGCGTAATATTAAGCAGCGACTGGGCAAACAAGATATGCGCGACATGCACTTTATTATTGCCGAATATTTATCGTCAAAAGGGTGGATTTATACACGAGCACTTGCTGATTTACCTTTTCATTTACAGTGGAGCGAACAGTTTCCCAAAGCAGTTCAATTGCTAACTGATATCGATTTTTTACGTGCCAAAAGTTTGGAGCGTATGACTCACTCCGTTGTTGAAGATCTTTCACGACTTCTCGAACAACCAGAAGTAACTCTACCAGATATTAAAATTAAAATAACAGATACAATTGTTATATCGCGTAAAACAATAAAGCTGTTATTACATGCCCTGCAACTAGATTTACAATTCATTCAACGTCATCCACAACTGTTGTTTCAATGTCTGTGGAACCGCTGTTACTGGCATGATTCACCAGCAACCAAAAAACATTACAAGGTTGTCGCGGATACACAGGTAATCCCTCCGTGGGATAACCACGAAATAGAAAAACTATCTTGTTTAGCAAAATATTGGCAACACAAAAGTCCAGATACTGTTTGGGTTGAAAGTTTAAGACCTCTAGAGCCAAGTCTTGATTCTCCTTTAATTTCAACCTTAAAAGGTCACGAAGGTTGGGTCAGAGCTATTGCTTTTCATCCACATAATCACGACCAAATCGCTTCAGCTTCGGGAGATAATACAGCAAAAATTTGGGATATATCCACAAGGCAATGCCTTTTTACTATGCCACACTCTGATTGGGTCAATAGTGTGCAATTTAGTGAAGACGGGCAACAAATTTTTACCGCAGGCCGCGATCGCATGATACGCGTTTTTAATAGTCGTAGTGGAGAAGAACTATATAAACTTACAGGACATAAAAACTCAGTACAAGACATTGCTGTTTTCAAAGATATACTAGTTTCTGTTTCTAAAGATCGCGAAGTGCGTATGTGGCAAATTTCGACAAAACAGTGCATCAAAATTTTGGACGACCACAAAACTTCTATACGTTGTGTTGTGTTTCACCCTAACGGAAGTTTTTTTGCTTCTGGTGCAAAAGATGGAGAAATTTGCGTGTGGGATACAAGCGGCAAATGTTTGTGGAAACTAGGTGGACATAGCAAAGAAGTACGCGGATTATCATTTCACCCAACCAAAAACTTTTTGACATCGTCTTCCGGCGACAAAACAATTTGCATCTGGAACTTAACAACTGGAAATAAAGAATACACAATTCGCGATCACGAAGAAGGAGTGCGCTCCGTAACGTATAGTCATGATGGTAATAAAATCTTTTCAGCCTCGAAAGACCAAACTCTAAGATGCTTTGAAGCCCAAACAGGCAAAAATTTAGGTATTTTTACAGGACACGAAGGCGAACTACGTTCGGTTATTTGCGGAAAAAATGGTCGCATCGCCTCAGCCGCAATGGATCGCACAATTCGCATATGGAACAGCGCTGTAGATCCTTTGCCTTTTAAATTGATTTCTCACAGTGACTACGTGCGTAATCTCTCCATAAATAAGCGAGCTAACAAAATAGCTTCTTGTTCTAGAGACACCAATATTCGTATATGGGATATTCAAAGCGGCCTATGCAAACATATTTTACAAGGCCACAAAGATAATGTAAGTAATGTTATTTTTGCTCATAACGATGATAGATTAGCCTCTGGATCACATGACAAAACTTTAAAAATTTGGGATGATAATCAAATAATCTGCACTTTAGAAGGGCACAGCGATTTTGTACGCGATTTTGCATGGACACCTAATGACAAATACATCGTTTCTGTTTCAAGAGATTCGACAGTACGCGTATGGAACTCCTTTACCGGCGAGAACATAAAAATTCTCACTGAACACCAAAGTCATTTACAATGTGTCGCTTGTTCTCATGATAATATTTATATAGCTTCAGGTGCACGCGATGGCATTACCAAAGTATGGAAATATACAGATGCAGGGTTCAATGACCAAAGCATATATACATTAGAAGGCCACACATCAGGAATAACAGCACTCGCTTTTCGACCAGATAACCAATACTTAGCCTCTGCCTCCGACGATCATACAGTACGCATTTGGGATATGAAAACAGGACTGTGTACGAAAGTTCTCGAAGGGCACAGCGGCTACGTTATCGAAATTGCCTATAACGAAGATGGAACAAAGTTAGCTACCGTTTCGTGGGACCGTACAACGCGCGTTTGGGACATAGCAACAGGTAAAACGCAACATGTAAAACCAGGCTATGCTAAAGCAGAAGCTATAGCAAAAAAGAATGTAATCCATGTTTTTAATAATGGAATGGAAATGGTAATTGAGAAGAGCAATAAGCCTATTTGTTATTTTGCTGAAGGCTTGAATCACGCTTTTGTGTCTGGAAATTTATTTTTTGGAGGTGTCGGTACTGGCAATGTCCATTTTCTACGCGTACATGGAATTTAATATATCAAAATTAATTCGCAAATTAAGTTACAATATATCCACTCGCTACACCAAATAAAGTCTTAGTTCTATTTAGCACCGTGCATTTTGTTTTTGAGTGTTCCGCGACTAATAAAGTTGAATAAAAATACTGAGAAATTTTTTGGTTCAAATAAACACAGAGAGTATATCAAAGAACAACGGGTCACAAATATTGGCGAAAGTCACGCTCCAAGTTTATGACTTAAACGCAGTATCTAACTAATTAACATTAGTTAGATGCACACGTCTTTCACATCATTGTTCATAAAATTCTTCACATCTACAACAGAATCTAGACTTTAGCGCAATAGCTCTTTATTTCTTGGTACATTTCTTTTACTAAGGAACGAACGTTGTGCGGTGGTTTCATGATTAAGTTTTTAATTTCTTTCGCCCATTTATTTATAGCTTTAACTTTTTCTGCCTCGTACTTGATATTAGCAAGATCGCAGTAAAATTTAGAAAGCTCAAGAAAATCGATATAGCGCACTTCCATATTGCGCGGGATTTTCTTGCTCGATTTACGACTGGCAATTACTGAAAGAGGGATGATATCTTTTTTAGGTTTACCCAACAGGTAACAAATGTATAAAACATTGTTTTTTAGAGCCATATTGGCTTGTCCATCTTCATCGTAGTGTAAAAACGGTTTTTGGGTGGCTGCTTCAGGTAACCAATCATCAAAAAAAGTGACTTGATGATCACTATCCGCTGATAGATTTTCGGAAAATAGTGGTAAGTATTTATAGATAGTAATAGGAGCAGCAGATACACATAATTTTATATCGAGTAGAAAAAAACGTCCATTTTCAATGAGAGATCTCTCGAGATAAAAGGAATCTGGACGCAAAGTTTTACCAGATACCTTGAAACTTTTTTCTTGCCAGCCAACAGCAAAAATATCTTTGATTTTTTTTTCGAGCAAATGGAGTGAACGACTAAACATTGCAAGAGTATAACGATCTAGCGGTTGCGGAAGATTTACCTCACTAAGTATCTCGCTCCATTTTTTACCACTGCGTCTTATAAGAGTTTGCGACACTGGCATATCAACATCGCGATAGTAATCGTACTGATTTGCGGTAATTGTACCTGCAACACGCATAGATCTGTACACATCTAGTATAAGACTATTTGTTTCTCTTCTATTAATAACCATTTATATTAATCATATCTTATTAAACATTGGTTGTTGTTAGAGACGTACACGCTTTTTATAATTCTAAGATATACAAAGGCAAAGATGCAAAATAAATCACTTTTCTTTACAAGTTTTTTTAGAACTATTGCGCACTTCCATTGAAGTGACACTTTGATTTTATAGATATTACTAGGCCTATTATTATTTCTGAGCCTGACACTATTCGCAGTATCATAATATAAAACAATGATATTTTAACGACATCTGTTACTCTAAATGATGACGCGCCTAGTTATCACTAGGCCACTTTAATCGGACACCGCAATAAGTGACCCGACAAAAACAATTACCCAACTCAATCTGGTATTTTCTAACCCAGTGCATCAACTCATCCAAATATAAATATTTCAGTAATATGATTGAACGATGACAAACGCATGACATTTCTTTGTTATAGTATAACCATTGATAAGATTATTACTTACAAGCAAGGAGAAATATAATGTTGTTTAGAATATTCGCTGTGGTATTTATACATGTTTGTATTATAAGTTGTAATTCTGGAGTTGGAGTTACGGAAAAAGCACTATCGCAAAGCAATACTCCCGTTACAAATGTTCTGACATATCCTAGTCATGATCAGTGGAAAGACATTAGTGCTAGGGAAGATTCAACAGACAGTGATCTTCTTGTTAGCAATTCTCAAAACGAAGAAACCTCAGTCATTAACGATAATATAGCTGAACAGGAAAAATCTGAGTCCAAGAAAGGCAAAGAAAAAACCTGGATACGCTCACCACAAGAGACAAACGTTGCACAAGTACGTGTAGGGCAAGATGAATTTTTGGAACTTCAATCTGTACGTGCAGTTGTTTCAGTGGAAGGAATCCGCGCGCGAACAGTTGTTGACCATGTATTTCACAATCCCTATCAACGAACTCTAGAAGGAGACTTTCGTTATAAATTACCAGACCACGCTTCTATTTGTTACTTCGCATTTTACCCAGATGGTGTTGTACCACAGCGTTTAGAAAAAAACCACGAACTTCCTGACTTACCTAGTGCTGCTCAAGTCTATAATAGACCTGTTACTGATTATTTCTTAGAAGAAAATAGCGTTTTTGGACGCGCTAAAATCGCACATGCTGTTCCGCAGCAAAAAGCGCTTGCTGCATACGAAGCGGTCGTCAGGCGCGGTGTCGATCCTGCCTTAGTCGAATGGGCAGGAGGTAATAACTTTACAACACGCGTTTTCCCGCTACTGCCTAATAAATCTTATCGCATTGTTATTGCTTATGAACAAACATTGCCAAGCATTGATAATATTATTACCTATAACTTTTCTTTCGCTAAAGTTGCCAGTGAATTTATGTTAGTAGCCGACAAACACTATGTCGAAAATCCGCAACTAAATATAAAAAGCTCTATAGAACAAAATACCCACTGGATCTCATATAAAACTACGGCAAACGATCAACAAATAACATTTCGCGCTTCTTTAGTTAGTGATTTCATTACCAATAAAGACCCCAAACAAGGAATTACCTACACTTATGGAAGTATATCTCCACAGTTCACCTCGGAATATCGCGCATCGCGTAGTGGTAAAGCCGTTTTCATGTTGGACACTTCTCTAAGTCAGGAAAAAAAAGAATTTGGAATGTATATTTCTCTATTAGAAAACATATTGGAAAAAAACGAAGATATTAAAGAGTTTAACGTTTTATTTTTTGATGTTAGCAGTGGATGGTTACAACAAGGTTGGATCCCTAACAATTCAAGTGGGCTATCTTTGTTTAAAAATAAAACACAAATGGTTGCTTTAGAAGGTGCAACAAATATTGATCAAGCTTTACAACGCCTCGTTACAACTCCTTGGATTAACCAAATAAATACCAACATCGATGTATTTTTTCTCAGTAACGGGCAACACAACTGGGGTGAAGTTTCTCTACGAAAAAGTGTTAAAAGATTTCGCCAAGTGCTACAGTTTTCTCCTCATTTTTACTGCTATAACTTAGGATTAGGAACAGCAAATCTCGAGTTATTCCATTTACTAAACGAATTTGGAGGAGGTAGTTTTGCAAGTAGTATGCAACTTGATAAATTGGCAGTAGCGCATCGCAGGAGTACATTGTTTGTCGAAGAGATTTCTGGTATAGGAATTGAAGATGTTATGATCGCTGGAAATATAAAAAATATCTATCCTGGACAGCAAATTATTGTTGCAGGCAAAGTGATTAACGATAAACCAATGATAAATATTACCGGGCGCGTTGCAGGAATACAAAAAACCCTGTCTTTCGAAATACCAGTAAAGAACTCTGGTTCACTGGCACCGCGCGCTTTTGCCGAATTAGCAGTAAGACAAATGGAGAGTTTGGATGATCCAAGCTTAGAAGAAGCAATTATCGCCTACTCACGTTATTTTTCTATCCCTGGCAAAACATGTTCTTTATTAATGTTAGAATCACAAGATGATTACGATGAATTTGAAATCAACCTACAAAAAGATAGTCAAAAAATAGAAAACACTCGCGTAATACAGCTATTTTCTCAAGCAGAAATGTCATTAAGTAACAGTGTTTCCTCAGAAAAACAAAGCTTTTTACATTTTTGGAAAACACTGCAAGAAAACGAATTGGTAAAAATAGAGTCAAAACAAATAGATACCCTTCTCACACAACTCGATGAATCAAATTTTTCATTTTCTCTGCAACAACTTCCATATACATTTCCAGGAAAACAACCTGCAAAAGAAAACTACACTTGGTATTTAAAAAAAGCCCAAAAGTATAGTGCCCAAGATAATTTAACTGGGTATATGCGTGCGCTCAGTTCAGTGGTAGAACTTCAACCACAGGAAAGCACAGCTTTACGAGTCGCGGGATATTTATTACTAAAAGAAAAAATTGCTTCTCATGCTGTTTCTGTTTTTCGCAGAGTACGCGACAAGCGTCCTTTTGAACCTCAAGCTTATAGAGATTTAGCAAAAAGCTACGCGACCTTAGGAAAAAATGAAGTAGCTGCTTTATACTACGAAATCTTACTCGCCGGAAATTGGGACCAACGTTTTCGCCAAATTAAAACTATCGCCCAGGAAGAATACCTACAAATACTGCGTAGAATAGCTGTTAGTGACAACAGTAAAATCAAAATATTTTCCCAGCAACGTTTGCAAAAAATACAAAAGTTAACACCGGCATCAACTAACGATATTACAGTGACAATTACCTGGAGTACCAATGACACCGATGTAGATTTGAGGGTAGTAGAGCCAAGTGGTGAAAAATGCTACTACGAGAACCTACAAACACGCTCTGGAGGTAAACTTCTAGCCGACGTAACCCAAGGTTATGGTCCCGAGCGCTACACTTTAAAGAAAGCCACGCAAGGTAAATACAAAATATACGTGCAATATTTTCGTGGCAACCAAAACCGCATCAGTGATATCACCTTTGTCGAAACAACCGTTTCACTAAATTCTGGTTCATCCCAAGCGAATACTTTTAGTTTTTACACGATGTTGAGTTCTTCAAAAGAAAAAAAACTTATTAAGGTTTTAGGCTGGTAACACGAAAAAAGCTACTCTAACGAACTTAAAAAAATATCACCTTTCTGCAATCTCCTCGTTTGCTTCACAAGCTTTCCTCTATAGAAGAGGAAAGCTTACATCTCTTTTATAAAAAAATGATTGAGTTGCGAATATTCCTTTTACAAAACATCACCAATTTATATCAATTTCAGGATGCCATGTCCGTACTTTTTGTAAAAAGTGTTCTTTAGTTACATCCTTGAATTTCTCTTGGTCACGTCTATCTAATTGATAAAGATATTCTAACAACGTTTTTGCTTCCTCAATATCACCTTGTTTGATATAAATTTGGACCATAAACAAGTGGTCTGAAAATGTTTGTCGAAAAGGCGAATATTCTGTTGATTTAGTCAAAAAGTTTTTTTCATATGTCTTTAGAGCTAAAGGAAAATTATTCAATCTATAGTAGATTTGAGCTATATCACTTAATAAAAAAAGAGAAATTTGTTTCTTTTTAGCTAGGTGAATCTCTACATCAGCATAGCGGCTTTTTTTTATCAAAGATTCAAATAGCCATAAGTAATATATGTCCTCGACATGACCAGCTCGAAATTTTTTATTTAGGTAAATTGCTTTTTTTATATTCTTTATTGACTCATCATCTGACGAAAAAAAAGCTCGTATAAACCACAACTGATCATTAGAAGGACTTAATTCGACTGCATGTTCAATCCATTTTTTGTATTGAATGTATTTTTCTGGCGATTGTTGTTTCGTTCTGCTAATGAAGCTTTTTATATTGGAGAGATCCTTATTCAATAAAAACTCTATAGAGTGATGCGAGATAAAATCAAGCATATTCAAACTTTTACTTCTTTTTGAGCCTTTAATCCATGCATTTTGCAAAGCAAAATATAACCCTTGGGCCACTGCTTTTTTCAAAGAATTATTTTCAGATAACCTTGCTTGATTATAATATTTTTGCTTTTGTTCTTTGGAAGCAAATGCCACAAAACTCGTTGTAGCAGATAAACGTATTTTTTCATTTTTGTGTTGCAGGAAGTGTCTTGCAGTATATTTTTTTTGTTTAGAGCTTCTTGTTTTTAAAAAAAACACTGATTGTTGCGAGTCTGAGTAAATACCTTGGTGTAAATGAAATAATAAATAAGAAAGTAGTTGCGGATCTTTTATTTTTTCGAGCTGTTTTGTGGATGGATGATTATTTGATATTGCGAGCAAATAAGCTATCATACATTGCGAAATAGAAGGTAATGTATATATCTCTATTTTTAGCCGTTGTAAAAAGGAAATCATATTTAAAATCTTCGATTGATCCGCTCGCATTTCTCTCAAAATTTTAGAGAAAAATAAAATAATCGAATAACTAATTTCGATATCGCTAAAAAATTCTTTTCTTTCCTTGAACAACGGGTCATCAAAAATAATATTACTTTCTGGGGAAAGACTCCAGAGAAAAATTGCTGACAAACGCACCCTTGGTAATGGAGATACAAGGCAATTTTTTATTTCTTGTTCGAGCTCTGGTATCTTTTTTCGAAAAACCATAGCATATGAAAGAGTAATCTTACGAATCTGGTGATTAGTGTGTTGCAATGCTTTTTTATACATAGCAAAATATTCGTCATTTTTTCCTATCGTTAAATTTCCCCAAAACATGTAATAAGCATAGCTACTAATTAGACTATCTGATGATTTCATTGCTTGAAAGATAACTGTTCTCATTTTTTGCGTGTTTTTAAATTCAGCATCACCAAGTAGTGCGTGCAAGCTACTTGCTGCTGATATCGATACCTTCTGAGATTTTTGCTTTAATAGGTAATATAACAATTTTTTCTCTTCGGGATCAATTTTATTTGCTTTTCTCTGACGATAAAAAATGTCTTTTACTCTTGCATTGTGACGAACATATATTGTTCGCGCTACTAGTGTTTGTAAAAATTCTAATTGCTCTCCTGAGTATTTTTTGATGTTAGGTAATTCTTGAAATATATCTATTCTAGAGGCTAAAAAACTTTCCCGTAGTACTGCACAACAAATAATACGTGTCATAACTTTTTCTTTATTGTTTGTTACTATTCTTATCATTGGTTTAAAACCAAATGTATTTAAGTATCCTTTTGCCACAAGATATTTCAAAATAGGGTTGCGCTCTTCGCGTAGTATATCGAGTAGTTCTAGGTCTTTTATCTTTAAAAAGCGTTTTTCTTGCCAACTATTATTGCGATACATGTGTGTTAATAGATAATATATCCTACTTCGCTGTTCGCGTTTTCGTATCTGTCTGACATCTTTCTGTATTTCAAGAAAAAATGCTTTCTCTTTGAAAGACAAACTACTATTTTGCAAAAAATTTGCCATATCGATATCAAAGGTTTTACTGTATCTTAAACTAAACAACGCTCTTTTGACTGTTTGGGCAATAGATAGATCATTTTTGATAGGTATTAAAAAGGAGACAATTGAAGAGTTTATTTTTTTTACCCCCTCTTTCCACTCAATCGAATCATCACGATAACGATCTTCTATCAATTTCCACATATCACGAAATAAATCTGGGCACTCTATTTGCCTTTCAATAAGGCTTTCATGGATTAGAGCGTGATAACACATTCTTTTTAATTCTGGTGCATAGTAAGGTATTTTATGAATTAACGTTATTGCCTCAAATTTATCTTCAAGACGAAGTGCCTGCTTTAGATATACAAATGCTTGGTAGTACTTTTTATTCTCAAGATTAATTTTACCTAATGCAGTAGAATACTTAGCTATGAGAGGCGCTTCATTCATACATCTAGTAAAATACTCCTCGGCTTTTTTTGTATTACGACAAGGATAACGAAGATAAATTTTAGCAATAGTTTCCAATAGTTGAATATCGCTAAAACTTTTTTCAGCTAATAAAAGATGCTTTAAGGCTTTTTCTAAATTTTGTTGTTGCAAGTAACACATGCCTAAATAGTAGTTGACCTTTGTATTACTTTGGTCTGATAATACTAGTCGTTCTAATTTTTTCTGGGCTTTTGAATATTGGTTTTGGTGATAAAAAATCAATCCTTGGTAATATGATTTTTCTATCGTTTCGGGCAAACTGTTTAGTACTTGCAAGGCTTCCTGGTAATACTGGTGTTGGTATAATTTTTTTGCGATTTGAAGTTGTTGAACAGTTGTTAAGACAGTGAGTGTGGTGATTTGAATATTTTTTGTAGAACGATTTTTTATATCGGCAATTAGTTGTTCAAACAATTTCTGTTGCTTTATATCCTTTTGACTGAGCTGGATTTCATCCGAAACCTGTGGTTGTATATGATACCCTATAAACAAAAATATCGTACAACAAAACACTGTATACAAAATTTGCGGCGCGAAATAATACTTTTTTATACTCTTTCCTTTTGAAAAAGAATCTAAATCGTTAATCAACTTCTGAATACTTGGATAACGATAACATTTCTTAAAATGAGTGGCCCTTTTCCAAATAATTCCCAAGTTCCTATTCAACTGTGGTTTTGCTTTTAACAAAGGAATAAAGTCGGAATCTTGGATTTTGCATATTATTTCAAAAAAATGATTCCCTTCTACCATGTTCCTTCCTGTGAGTATTTTATAAAAAAGAGTACCTAATGCATAAATATCTGCTTGTTCATCGATAGCAGAACGTTTACCAGTTATTTGTTCAGGAGCCATATAGTTTGGTGTTCCTAAAAGCTCTCCACTTTTAGTCAAATCAAATTCTTCTTTTTCTATATGTTTTGCTAAACCAAAATCAATAACAAATGGTTTTCCTTCTTCATTAACTAGAATATTGTTCGGTTTTAAATCTCGATGAACGATTTTATTACTGTGAGCATAGTCAACAGCTAAGCAAACGTCGTAAAATAGAGCAATTTTTTTCTTTACAGATAAGCGATTTTTTTGTACATAGTGATCTATAGGAATACCTGAAATATAGTCCATAACTAAGTATTTGTAGTCGTGTTCAACACCTGCATCGTAAACCTTTGGGATATTTAGATGATCGAGGTTTGCTGCGATTTTCATCTCTCGTAAAAAACGTTCATTACTAACTTGAGAACAGGCTTGTGAAAATTTGATTGCCACCATTCGCGACGGAGACTTTTGTTGTGCCTTATAAACAACCCCCATTCCGCCGCGCCCAATTTCGTGCAGAATTTCATAATTATTCCACATTTTTGAAAAATTTAAACCCGACATTACTGCTCCTAGATTTAGCAATGCAATTGCAAGATTGATAGACTTAAAGACTTTTAACCTAAGCCTTTAGTTTAAAAAAGTTATTTCACAATGTAAAGAAATCCCTGTAAAATTTTTCCAATTGAAATCGCTAATAACCAACAAAAAAATCATTGTTTTTTCCTCTGCAAAAGCAAGAATAATAAAATAAGAATTCAACTCTTAATTCAACAGTAGTCGAGCTTCCTCTCCTAGTTCTTATTTCTACTGAGTGAAGACTTTATTTCGTATCTATCGTTAATGACAAAACTCGCTTTTGAACTTGACTTAGGACTGTTACAAAATTAGTATTTCAGTCCAAAAAGTTATCCTTGATTCAACAGTAACTCGGCGTTACCCTTGAGCTGAGAAATGAAAGATAACATGAGTAAAAACAAAACTTTTTATATTGTTACAATCGCAACAATTTTAGGTATTTTCGCGATATTCTATACAAGTTTTAAGTTGATAAAATACAAATCGTTTATTGATATAAAAGAATATCTTGGCAACAATGATATTAGTTATATGGAATGCCGTACATCCATTAATCATATATTAATTTTTGCGTACAAGAAGGAAGATAAAAAACGCGCTAGCCTTGACTATTACTATTGGTACTTTTCACCTTGGGGAAATATAGTACACGAAAGTACACCCGACTAGAACACTGGAATACAGAGTGCCTTTCGATATAAGTTGTCGTTAAAATATCACTGCCTTACATTTATGATAAGGCAAGTAATATCGGTCCATTAAGTTAAAACGTAAGTTTATAAAATAACTTGCATTATGAAGAACGATGGTCCATTTTCGATATTTGAGGTTCATAATCGTGGATTGATAGCCGATATTCGACCGCGAATCGCGAAAATCGAATAGCGCACAGCAAACACTTACAAAATATAACTTGTATTCTTAATTGAATGGCGTTAGTTTCCAAGCACGATACCTATTAAAACATAAAAATCTAAAAAATCTAAGACGATCACCAAACAGTGCTGCGATCGATTACCGCTAGAGAGTTACACTCTAGAGGACAAGTAAGAGCATTCACAGGCTTCTCCAAGTATTGCCTCTCTTCCCAAAAAATACATACGTTTATTTCAAAAACTTCGCATTTCCTTTTATAAATTTTATTTATGATAAATATAGGGACGCTTGATTTGTTTTATAAAGGGGAATCATCTATAATAAAAATATAATAACTATTCAGAGGCAGTAAGGTCTTTGTAAACCTTACTATAAAATTATGAGTCAGAGTCAATTTTCACTCAGGAGAGAAAAATGCAAAATACAGAATCCAGTTTAGATTTAATTACAGTTCCGAATATCTCTGCTGAAAGCCTCTATTCTAAAAAATCACAAAATCGCGATTCTGTTAGAGAAATAGCTATTAAAATACTGGCCGAGGTTATGCGTTTTCGCCGTGTTCCAAAATCAAGTGAATCATGTGGCGATTCAGAGTGTCAAAAGTGTTCTTCCTCTCATTTACCAAATATTATTTCGGCTGTAAAAAACAATAAACCAGTTACTTTTGTTTTACCTGCTTTTCCCGGGAAGTCTCCAAATCTTAAAAAAGTACTAGGAACTTTACCTGATCGTGCAGAAGAGCTTTCACTTGATTTCCTTGGAGATCTTTGTAAACGAATTAAAAAATATTATTTACCTGGGATTAAAATTATTATATGTTCAGATGGAAGAGTTTTTAGCGATGTCGTTGGAATGAAAGAAAGTGATGTAACTGCATACCAAGTCGAACTAGACAGACTTATTAACGAAATGGCTCTTTCAGATATATCGACTTTCAATCTTGATGACTACTACAAAGAACTTGATTTTGTACAAATGCGTGATGAATTAATGGGAGTTTATGGAAAATCATTAGATTCTCTCAGAGAAAATGTTCGCAATGGTTCAAAACCTTCTGGAAATTTAGAAGAAAAAGAAGCAAACCGCATGTACTGCGGAATTACTCGCTTTTTATTTGAAGATGCGATGCATCCAGGGCAAACAAAAAGCCGAGCCTCGATTCAAAAAGAAGCTCGTGCTAAGACTTATGAGGTTATAAGAAGAAGCAATGCGTGGACTGAGCTTATCGCAGAATACTTCCCTGAAGCAGTTAGATTGTCTATCCACCCTCAAACTTGTGGTTCAAAGAAGTTAGGTATTCGTCTAATCGGCAACGAGAGTTGGATGACACCTTGGCATGGGGTCGCTGTAGAAACTAACGAAGGTTTTGTTTTACTTAAACGTTCTGAAGCAGAAGATTTAGGTGCAGAGTTAATTTATTTTTCTGATGGACGTCCTAGCCATTACAAACTAAAGGCAGATCAAAACTTATCTATGTAAGGAATATAGCATGAATTATAAGGTCACTTCTCTTAAACCATTTGGTGTAATTGTAGAACCTAATGGTAAAAACATTAATGTGAAAGACCTGGGTATAGAGAGCTTGCGCAAATTATTTCGCCAAGAGCATCTCGTTTTATTAAGAGGATTTGATACTTTTGAAGGCTCAGAGGAGTTTCCTGATTATTGTGAACGATGGGGAGAAGTTAGTATTTGGCCATTTGGAAGAGTGCTCGAATTAATTCAGCAAGACGATCCAAAAGATCATATTTTTGATCACAGTTATGTTCCTATGCATTGGGATGGTATGTACCGCCCTCAAGTTCCTGAATATCAAATTTTTCATTGTGTAAAGGCTCCATTATCAGGGCAAGGAGGAAGAACAACTTTCTCAAATACTGTTTTAGCTTTAGAACACGCTTCTCCTGAACTAAAAGACCTGTGGGGTAAAGTAACAGGCGTTTACCAAAGAAAAATGGAATTTTATAATAGCAAAACGGTGTCACCGATTATTACTAAACACCCACAAAGAGATTTTTCCGTTATTCGTTATAATGAACCTCACTTTGAAGAGCAAGGCCATTTGGTTAATCCTGTCGACCTTGAATTTACAGGCATTAATAGCGAAGAAGTGGGTGATTTTCATCGTGGTTTAAAACAAGCTCTTTGCGACTCACGCAATTTCTATGCACATGAATGGCAAGAGGGAGATGTTGTTGTTACAGACAACTTTACACTTTTACATGGAAGAGAAGAATTTACCTCAAAATCCCCTCGTCATATTAGACGCGTTCAAGTTTTGAGTAGCCCTCCTTTTGATAATCCTGGTTTAGAGTCTTACCAATGACAATACAAACTGATATTCTCATAGTTGGAGCAGGCCCTGTAGGACTTATGTGTTCTTATCTTGGTCAGCTTTGTGGTATGCGTACTGTTATTTTTGATAAATCTGATGGTCCATTAAAAGTCGGCAGGGCCGACGCTCTTAATGCTCGTACTTTGCAACTTTTCGAGTTAGTTGATTTATTTGATAAAATTTATCCTTTAGGAAAAATATGTAATACAAGTTCTGTATGGGCGGATGGAAAGTTTGTCTCGCGTCAGTCTTCGTGGTGGGATGCACTTGAAGGTTGCTTGCATAAACATTTTCTTATGATTGGCCAATCCTATGTTGAAAAGCTTCTAGATAATAGGCTCAAAGATATTGAAGCCGCAGTACGACGTTCAACAACAATTGAGAATATTGAAATGAACAAAGAAGGATGTTTGACAACTCTTTCAAACAAAGAGAAAATCCAATCGAAATATGTGATTGGAGCAGATGGCTCTCACTCTTTTGTTCGACAACACTTACAAATACCTTTTGAAATTGTACGGCCACAAATTGTATGGGCGGTTATTGATGGAATCATAGACACTGATTTTGAAAAAGTACCTGAAATTATCGTTTTTCAAGCAGAAACATCAGATGTGGCGTGGATCCCAAGAGAAGGTGAAATCGATAGATTTTATATCAGAATGGATACCAAAGAGTTTACCTTAGAAGAAGCCATTGAGAAAATAAATCGCGCTATGAAACCTCACACCTTAAGCTTCAAAAAAATTGTATGGTTTTCGCAATTTTCGGTAAAAGAGTCTGTGGCAGAAAAATTCTTTATACAAGATCGTGTTTTTCTCGCAGGAGATGCATGTCATATTCATTCTGTAAACGGAGGACAAGGCCTCAACACAGGTCTTGCCGACGCATTCAATCTTATGTGGAAATTGAATATGACTGTAAACTGGGGAGCGACAAAAGATCTTTTACACAGCTACGAAGTAGAACGCAAATCAGTTGCACAAAGTGTGATTAATACTTCAGGTGAACTTGTTCGTTCCACTAAATATTCACAGCAGGGGACACATGCTGAGGATTATGTAAAGATTGTACAAAAGCGCGCTGGAAATATAACAGGGATGGGAATTTGCTACAGTGAAAATGGATTGAGAGGTACTCGATTATTTGACTTTGAAGTCTATAGTGGAGTTACCAAAACGCGACTTTATTCTCTTCTTGATTACACTAAGTTTTCTTTATTAATTTTTGGTGACACAGAATTAGAATTGAATATCCCTGAGTTTGTGAAAGTTATTCGAATTTACCCAAGCGAGAATAAGGAGAACCACTGGACAATCAGCTCTCCTTATTTAAATCAGGTAATTTTAGTAAGACCAGATTCTTATATTGAATCAATCGTATCACTTGATGAATTTGATTGCTCTAATCTTTTAAGTACTCTCCAAAGCTTGTAAGAATCTTAAGTTATGCTATTGAAATTTTTTTCAAAATATTATTACTTTTCTGATATTTTAAGAAATTTTCAATAGTATTGTAGTCTAACACCAATTACTCATTCTCCTCCTTCGGGATAATTTGTTGCTTTAAACTATCAATAATCTCTTCTGCAGTGAGTTTATAGTAACTAAATGTATCCATTTTTGTATGAACACGAATAGATAAACTTTGAGGATAGTGTTTGCTACTAGGAACAGGAATAACAGTAACAGTTTCTAATTTCTCATTGTCAATCCATACAAAATTGTACTGCGTCCATTTTTTTTGTATCTCCCGCAAATGATTTATTTTTGATTTTCTATCTTCGTTATGAAGAAATGATCTAACTCTAGAATTTATAATCATATTAGAAGAGTTTGTCATCTCAATTCCATCGCGCGATAACCAACCAATTTGATGAATAATTCCAATAGTCGCAGTACTCGCAATAACAATAACAACCATAATACAGACAAGAGCAAAAGAGCGTCGCCACGAATAAAAAAGATGGCTATCTGTCTCTCTGTGGCTGTGTATCCAACGCAGCGTATAACGAAAACCAACAACAGTACCTAAAAACAAAAACAAAATCTTAATATTCCTGTAAGAAAAAAGATTTATATTAATGCCTAAGTCACCTAGGTATAGCGACCAACCGGTTAGTAAATATATGAAAAAGCTAGAAATAGGTCCGTCAAGAATCGCCATAATTCCAAATAACAAGAATATAACAACAATTTTCTCTCCTATAGAGGAGCCTTTTTTAGGTTTTGTCATCGGGAACAATGCCTTTCTCAATGCTCTGTATGATTTCATTTAAAGACAGAACTCTGTAATCTCGCATTTCATAGTGATGTTGGCCTGGTGTCCAAAATCGTAAAAATACACCTTTGTGATATGATAAAACCTCTCCGTTCGAAGACGGGTAGCGAATAACAGCGAAAAGAGACTTATCTTCAGAAAGAACGGTAAGATATTTGAAATTCGCACTATAGTAATTTAAAAGCCCTGTAAATTCACCTTTCAAATGTTTTGCGAGCAATTGTGATCTTTGTGAATAATAGAACAGTTGCCTTAAATCTTTATCCGATTCCTGTAAAAGATTTTCATTAGTATATATAGGAATATACCGATAACTAAATCCTCCTATGGATACACCTTTTTCACCTATTTCTTCAGTAAAATATAAAATACCAGCGCTAGCAACACCTACACAAAATAAAATTATAATCGAAATAGTGCCACCAAAAGTCCATGATTTTTTCCAGTTTTTTCCTGTGCGATATTTATAAATCCATGCACAGAAAAAATGCCCGCCGCTTAATAAAAAAAGTATTGCAATGATAGCTTGTAGTATAATTTCTAAATCAACATTGGCTTGCGATAAATTATTCTTTAGAAAAGGTATCCATCCAAAAGTGATTTTTAAAAACAATGTATTTAAAAGAGGAAAATTTACAAAAGTGATAATGTCTACAATAAAAAACAGAAAAATTCCTGCGATAATTTTAAATATAGGGATCTTTTTTTTGTGTATTTTAGTCATTTTCCTCGGCTTTCTTTTTGTTATGTGCGCTTAATTCTTGTCGAAGAATTTGTTCTATCTCACGAATAAGTAAACGCTTGATACTACCATCGCTAAACATCACATATCGACGACTACCAACAGTAGCGGGTTCGTAAAGAAGAATCCATTTCTTTTCTTGGTCTAGCAAAACTCCAGTAATATAATGATAACGCTCTTTATTTCCTGGCATTTTCCATAAATCTTGAGAAATAGCGTTACTGTAGTTGTTTAATGGAAAAGTATTTTCATGTTTTTTTGCATATTCAACAAGAGCTGTACTCAACGCTTCTATATGAACTTTCCGCTGTGTTATATCGGAAATACTGCTTTTTAAACGATAAGTTGCGCCTTGCGAAACCCATGCTCCAGGAGTCATCAGTTCTCTTGCTCCAGAAATCATCGTTAAAATTAAATTAAATACCATGGCCCACAAAATCATAATACCAAGAGCTCGTTTATAAGTTACTTTTGGCAGATTTACAATTTCAATGAGTACTTTATTCCACAAAGATTTAAAAATCCAAGTTGCGACCAGAAAAATAAATAGAAAGAAAGATAACGCTTCAACACGCAAAGAACTTAGATAGCCAAGCCTAATTGCTGGCATTCCTGCATATAACGGAGATTCGAGGAAAAGTGCTATACAACAAACAATAAAAAAATTTTTTTTCATTTTGCTCTCCTAATAACTGTAAATGAGAAATACAGTAATATAAATAATTTTTTTTTACGTTTTTTGATATTTGCAACGTATTTAGTATAAATATTATTAGTAAAGAATAGAATTTAATTTTTTAACTAGATTAGGGCATGTCATCATTCTGCACGCAATACTACAAACAACATCAAACTCTAGTTAAGATGTGACACCAACTAAAAACAATTAACTTTGACCCTGTTTATAAAGGTAATTACAAAAAAAACACCATATATTTTACACGAAGTGCCTAGAATATTCAGTAATAATCACGTCCTAGTTAATTTCTATTTTATTGTATTTATTTTTTATGAGAAAGATTGTTTGTTTATTTTTGCGAAAAGTAAACTAGATCACGTTTTCATATACAGGACAAATTTCATACTTTTATCTGAATGGATAGTGACATGAAAAAATACGTTTTATTATTATGCAGTTTATGCTTGTTGCATGCGCAGAACACCACTTTGAACGCCAAAGTGTATCATCATTCTGAGGATGGTTATCCTACTAGCCTAGATCCCTTACAAAGTGCGACAACATATGCGAACCGTATTGTAACAGCTGTTTACGACAGACTATTTGAATATAAATATCTACAGCGCACACCGTATGAATTAAAACCTTGTTTAGCAAAGAAAATGCCAAAGATAAGCGCTGATGGTTTAACCTATACAATTAAGATAAAAAAAGGAATTTACTTTGCTAACGATGTTGCCTTTCAAAGCTTTCGAAATCCGCAAGGCAACGGAAGAGAAGTTATAGCTCAGGATTTTGTGTATTCTATTAAACGTCATTTTGACTTTCGCAATTCTTCACAAGGTTCATGGTTGTGGCGAGGCCGCATCGTCGGTTTAGATGAATGGGCACACAAATCAAAAAGTAAAAGATATACTAATTACAATGAGGTAATCGAAGGCTTAAAAACTATAGATAAGTATACGATTCAAATCAAGTTAACAAAACCTTATCCACAAATTATATATACATTTGCTACTGGCTTTTCTAGCATTGTTTCTCGCGAAGCTGTGATGAAACATAAACAAAGACTTCGTACTCATCCTGTAGGCTCTGGCCCTTTTCGCTTAACATCTTTTAATCGTAGTAAAGCTGTTTTAGAGAAAAATCCCAACTACCGTAAAGAGACTTTTGATATTTATGGTGATGGCTACGACGAAAATTTACACGGATTTACAGGCATTAAAAAACTCTACGGAAAAACTTTACCTATTCTAGATAGAGTTGAGATTCATTTTGGAAGCAGAGAACAAAGATGGCTTAGTTTTAACAAGAAAGATGGTATTCAACTCTCTGATATACCTAAATTTGCTCTTGACAGTACTTTAGCGAGTAAACGATCTCCGCGTCTAAAAAAGCACTATGCAAAAAAGTTTCACCTACATCCACATAGGGAAGCAGGGCTCGTATTTTTAGTGTTTAACATGGAGGACCCTAGTTTTGGTTATCACCCAGATAAGAAGCGTAATAAGATGAATAAAGCCTTGCGCAAAGCAATTCGCAAAACTTTTGACTGGCGTGAGCGCATAGATACTTTTTATTATGGAATTGGCGAGCCATTTGTAGGAGTAATTCCTCCAGGAATAGTGGGCTATAGCGAATTCCCTAAGGATTCGATTACTCGCGATGTTGGAGGAGCAAAAAAACTTTTAAAGGACGCTGGATGGACATCAGAAAACCTACCTTTGTTTGTTTATCCGAGTGTGGCTAGTATAACTAGTAATCGATTTTTTAAGCAGATACAAGGTTGGTTAATCGATATTGGCTACCCAAAGAATAAAATCTTACACCGCGAATTTTCTACTTTTGGCGATTTAAATAAAGCAATGAAATTGAGAAAAAATTCGATGAATGCTTATGGGTGGGGACTGGATTATCCCGATGCGGAAAATACTATGATGTTGTTTTATGGACCTAATGCTTCTCCTGGAGCTAACGCCGCTAACTTTAATCATCCAGAATTCAATCGTTTATTCGAAAAAGCTTCACTAATGCCTAATAGTCCTGAGCGTACAAAACTCTATAAGCTCATGACAGAAATCTTGCTAGAAGAATGCGTTGGCATCTTTGGATTTTCACGAATGAGATTGACTGCTTGGCATAAAAATGTTATTGCTTATCCTACAAGCGAAATACTAAATAACTTTTTTAAGTATGTGGATGTAAAGTAATGCAAATCGTACACAACAAGTTTAAGTCTTATAACTTAAACTTGTCATACTTCCGTTTCTTTGCTACTTCCAACCGTAGTTTGTCCATAGTAATTACAAGTAATGGTTACCTACAGTTTATAAACGAAAAGCAGTTCCTGCTTGATTATAACCTACACCTGAACCAACAAGCACTACAAGATCTCCCGTCTTGGCTTTTTTCTCTTCTAAAGCGTCGTGCAAAGCCATTGGAATACACGCTGAACCTGTGTATCCCCATTTCTCCATAACACAGTGAGTTTTTTCCCACGGAATTTCTAGTTTTTGCATTACTTTTTCGATTGTTCTCTTACGTACTTGGGTAAAAATAAATAATGACACATCAGATAACTCAAAATTGCCGCGCTCTGCGAGTTCGTTAACAATTTTAGGCCAGCCATCTTCATTGACAGATGGTGGATATTTATTGAGCATTTTTACTTGTGTACGCCCTGCTGCGATTGCTTCACTACTTGCTGGCTCTACAGTACCTCCGGCATAAATTCCCCAGTCCATCGCATAACTTCCATCTGAGAGAAACGATGAAGCGATAAAGCCAGGAGTGTCTTTTGCTTCTAAAACAACAGCTCCAGCTCCATCTCCATAAAAAAAGGACATTATGTCTTTTTCGTCAGCAAAACGGCTCATTAAATATGCACCTATTACTAAAATATATTTGTAGCTTGTATTTGCTGCCATTAAACCACTTGCTATAGAAAAAGCACTGGGAAACGAGGAGCAAGCACATCCTACATCAAACGTTCCGGCATTTTTTGCTCCTAACTTGTGAGCAGTAATCACACTTGTCGAAGGCGTTATATAATCTGGTGAGTCAGTTCCCACAATCACAATACTAATATCTTCTGGTTTTAAACCGGCTGCGGCAATGGCTTTCTCTCCAGCCTTTGCTGCCATATCAGAAGTTGCAAAATTCTTAGGGGCACGCCACCTAGTATAAATCCCGCTTTTTTGAGCCATTTTTTCAACAAAATCAGGATTGTCAGAGAATCTTTGTTGTAAAACAGAATTTGGCAATTCTTCTTCTGGAACATAGACCCCTGAACTTTTAACACATGCATATTTCATAAGATTACTCGCTTTACTGTTTTTGCCAAATTTAAGCTTGGCGCATGGATTGATTTGCAATAAAATGATGAAAACTCATCTGTGAATTTTTAAATTTAAGGAACATGTTATGGAAATAATACCTGTTATTTTTAAATATTTTATCACCCTGCTTTATGTAGGATCAACGTTTTTCTTATCCTACATTGGTATGAAAAAAACCAAAGACCTCAAAGGTTTTTCTATTGGCAACAAAGACATGAGCCCAATTCTTGTTGGAATTACAATGGCTGCATCAATATCTTCAACAGCAACTTTTGTTATTAATCCAGGCTTTGTTTATAATCATGGCTTTTCAGCATATCTGCATTACGCCGTAGCAGCAACACTAGGCATTATCACTGCACTTGTTACCTTAAGTAAAGGATTTCGTAAATTGGGTGCTGAGCATGGGAGCTTAACGATTCCACACTGGATTCGCCACCGTTACGGCAGTAAGATGCTTGGTCTTTTTTTTGCCGTAATTAATTTATTCAGTATCGCTTTTATTGTTCTCATTTTGTCCGGTTGCGCTATTCTAACCTCCGATTTATTCGGAATCTCAGAAACTTTGGCACTTGCAATAGGCTTACTGTTTACTTTTTCTTATGTGCTAATGGGTGGAACATATGCCCACGCTTACACAAACTCTCTGCAAGGTATTTTAATGATCTTAGTTGCTATTATACTATTTTTTAGTGGCTGGGAATACTGGCAAAATGGTTTTTTTAGTGAAATGCAAAATATTAGCGACAATTTTGCGAGCATGTATAATTCTGTTCCGTTTAGTAAGACTACACCACTCTACTACAGTTTTTTCTCTGTATTTGCAAGTGGTTTTTTAATTTCATTTGCTCTAATGTTCCAACCTCATATATTAACGAAAGTTCTATATATCAAAGAAGAAAAAGATGTCAATAGATTCTTAGTAACAACTCTTATTGTCGGTTCGATATTTACTTTAATGTTATTTGTTGGATTCTATGCTCGTTTTGAAGGATTAGAAATTGGTCGTCAAGACAGAGTAGTCAATGACTACATCAAACACATATATAGTAGTAGTATTGGTGGGCAATGTATGCTCGCATTTATCGCAGTAACGCTACTTGCGGCAGGGATGTCAACTCTCGATGGAATCCTAGTTTCGTTATCAGCAATGGTAGTAAACGATATCTATTTACCACTAACCAATAAAGATGACGGTGAAATGTCGGCTTTTGGTCTTGCTCTTTCGCGTTATGTGCTCATTGCTATAGGTTTAGTCGCATTTGCTCTTGCAATTAAGCCTCCACTTCTCTTAGGAATATTTGCTCAACAAGGTGTTTATGGATTAGCCGCAGCAAGCTTTGTCCCTATTCTAATGGGTGTATTACTAAAAAGAAAAATACCAACGTTTATTGTATGGCTCGCTGCGACAATAGGAGTAGGTGGACATTTATTTCTAAACCTCTATTGGGGAGTTAAAAACCCTAGCGTTTCTTCTAGCATTGCTATGCTAGTAAGTTTAGGAATTACTCTAGTCCTCCTCGCTATAACATATCAGTCAAACAAAGAATAATACTTTGTCGTATTTAGGTATGTCGGTATTTATTGCTCTTTAGAAAACAAGACAATATCAAAATGGAATATTTGTCCAGAAAAGCTATCTATAAAATCTTCACCTACGTTTACTTTAGAAAGGCATACCGATATTATTAGCGATCTATGTCTCCACAACGATACTTTGCTTTCATGTTCGTTTGATAAAACTGTTGGTATTTGGGGTTTAGAAGATCAAAACGATAACCAATTTACGATGGCTGGGTAAGCGCAATGTGTTTAGATAATAATACACTTTATACTGCTTCCTGGGATTCATCGATACGCGTTTGGAACCTCAATAATATTAATAATCCACTTTATGCACTTAAAGGACATAGCAACGATATAGAAAGCTATTCTGTAAGTTCAGATAAACAAAATATTATCTTGGGGAAAAGATCACTTTGCAAAGATTTGGGATCTTAAAAAAGGAACATTGATGCATTCTATTCCTAGGCAAAAAGGTCATCTAGAGAGTATTGCAATTACTCCTGACACAAAAAGATTTATTTCTGCAGGAGGAAGTGAAGGAACTACCATAGAAGTTTGGGATACTACAACAGGCAAATGCATTGAGAACTTAGATAGCGAAAAGAGTCGCATTATGTGTGTAGCTGCAAATCATAACGCAAACACTATTGTTGCTGGGCATATGGATGGTACTATTTGGCTACGCGATGATAAAATAAAGCGAATAAAAGCACATAGTGGTTATATAAAATCAATTGCAGTGGAACATAGTGGACAAAAAATTGTTTCAAGCGGTAGCGACGGTTTTTTACGTTTTTGGGATACCACAACACTCGCATTATTACATGAGGTTTCGACGTCTAATCCAGTCGATAAAATGATTGCTTATGCCACGTACGTCGTTTGTCAAGTAGAAGAAGCTTCTCAAGCGTGGACTTTTACAGGACAAAAATGTGATACAGTACAAGAGAAACATTCGTTTGACATAGATAATTCTGGAGAATTTATGTGTATAAAATACAATGGACTTAGTGCTTATTTTCCTATTTTATTAAAAGATACGCAGTTAGTAGATGATTGTGTAATCGGTTACAATAATAATAATTTATATGTTTTACAGTTAAAACAAAATAAATAGAGTTTGAACGATAACCAGACATATTGTCTGGTTATCGTCTACTTACTTTGTGTCTTTGTAAATCAATATAAAGTTGGTTACGGAAGCAGGCTTACCACCTTCTGCAGTAAGATTAAGCTTTAACTCAGTGTTGCTTTGTACAGGTAAATTGATTTTATAAATGTAGCGACCATTGAATTTAATAGAAAATTCAGGATGGAAGACTGTATCATTTACTAACAACTCAACATTTCTAAACTCATGGTCAACAATAAGAAGGGCGATTTGTGGACTCAGACCTTTTGGATTAATACTTTGCGGCTTAGTACTTACATAACCACTATCATCTGTATTGTCTTTAAAATTTAGTCTAAATGTACCATCATCCCCACCAATCAAAGCTTCTGCAAGTGGACTGATCTTTTCTTCTGTATTGCGAACAGTTCCTAGCATTTTTGAATCTTTGCTACTTACTTTTCCAGAAGACCTGATAGTCATTTTCATCATCATAGGTTTTTGCAACCAGCCCCATCGCCATTCAACTACAATCAAGCATTTAAATGAAGTATTGCTTTTCCCTGTAAGTTTCATGGTCATGTATTTTGTCTTGGTATTTGTATTTTGAGTGCTCTGCATTACACCAGCTTTTAGAGGACCATTCCAATACTGAACACCTTTACCATTAGTGATTAGTAAATTATCTGCATCTGTATCTATTAACTTAATTTTGCGAATTTTAACATTATAACCATCAAATTCGCCTTCTGAGCTATAAATGCCATTTGCATCTGTTTTGTCCTCAAACTCATAATCGTACTCAGCACATACAACAAAGTTAGCAAGCGCTAAACTTAGTAATATAACAAAATATCTCAATTGTGTTCTCCTTTTGTCAGGCCACTTATAAAATAAACTCTAAATATGTTAGTGTGTCTGTAAGACACAAATTATTGTAGATTCAACTAATGCTTATTGTCAAGATCATTTCTGTAGATAGCCAAACTCTTCCCATTATGACTTAGTGTTTTCGCTATCATCTTCATCGTCTTCTTCATCGTCTTCATCGTCGCCGTCTTCATCATCGTCGCCGTCTTCATCATCGTCATCTTCATCTTCATCTTCATCTTCATCTTCATCTTCATCTTCGTCGTCTTCATCATCATCGTCGTCGTCTTCATCATCATCGTCGTCGTCTTCATCATCATCGTCGTCGTCTTCATCATCATCGTCGTCGTCTTCATCGTCATCGTCATCGTCATCGTCGTCGTCACCGTCTTCATCCTCGTCGTAATCGTCTTCGTCTTCGTCTTCATCTTCATCTTCATCTTCGTCGTAATCTTCGTCCTCGTCCTCATCTTCTTCTATATAGGCTTTTCGCTGCTCTTCCCATAATTTTTTCATGTGTTCAGTACGCGCTTTTTTCTTCGCTTCTTTTATTTTTTCTTCTTCTTTTTTTAACTCTTCAATATCTTTAACATCAATAATTCTTTTTGCTACTAACTTAGCTTCAGCAGCTTTACTTGAAGGAATTTGCACTGGAGTTATTACATAATGGGCAGCCAATTTAAATTTTTCTTTCATTACTGAACCAAGTAGTGGCTGTGTTTCCTCTGTGCCTTTCAAATTTTGCAAAACCTTTACGCGTGTATTTCCTGTCGTCTCAAGATCACCTTCAAGCATATCACCTTTTAAATTTGAGTAATCGTGAAGTGTTGCCATAATTCTTTCGAGTAGCATTAACTCCGTTTCATAATCCTTTGCATACGGAATCACCATATAGTGAAGATCCATAATTAAAGGTGGATCAATCATTTTGTTTTTCTCGTACCTTGGTGGTACATTGCGCATATGAACATTTGGTTGAAACCGATAAAGAAACATACATATTTGTGTGCTTCCTGAAGATTCAACTTGGTCGGGTTGACTAAAAATAATCGAATTCTCATCTACCAAACTCGATAAGTTTTTTGACAATAATTTTTTTAATGTTGTATTAATATCTCGAAAAACAGTGGACATAATAATTCCAAAAAATTAAGAAAATGAAAAAAGAAATTCACATGCACAGTTAAAACAAATGTTACAAATATTAGTATTCCTATTCCTACACATAAGGGGCAAAATCTGAATCTAAAAATGCTTTTCCTATTTTTTGATACTCGCGGCGAATTGACTGGATAATATGAGACATTTGTAAAACTTTGTCTTGCTTTGCAGCATAAAAACAAGCTAACCAAGCAATATTCTTTATGTAGCCACCTGAAAGATTCACTTTATCAGCCAAAAAAGCATAATCTATATTTTTTTTAGGCACTTCTTCAGGAAATATTTTTTTCCATATTCCCACTCGTTGTTTTGTATTTGGGTGAGGAAACTGTACAACAAAATTCATTCGACGAACAAATGCCTTATCTAAATTTTCAACTAAATTAGTTGCTAAAATAATGACGCCGCTATGCTCTTCTATTTTTTGTAGTAGATAACTAACTGTTACGTTAGCATAACGATCTTGAGCACGTTGAACTTCTCCTCTTTTGCCAAATAAAGAATCGGCTTCGTCAAAAAACAAAATACTATTAGTATTTTCTACTTGTTCAAAAACCACTTTTAATTTTTTTTCCGTCTCACCAATATATTTATCAACAATACTAGCAGTGTCTATTTTGTATAAACTCATCTTGTTACTACCGGCTAAAATATTTGCGGTCATCGTTTTTCCTGTTCCTGGACCACCACTAAAAACGACATTTATTCCTTGTTTGCCAGCTAACTTGCTTTGAAAATTCCAATTATTAAGTACAAAGTCTTTGTGTTCAATGCAGTAACTAATTTCTTTTAACTCTTGCTTCTTGCTTTTAGAAAAAACAGCATCTTTCCATTTATAATGAGGTGCAACATACTCAATTAGATTTGATTTTTTAGGTGCCACAAATTCTTTGCATATTTCAGCCAAGGTTTTGTTTTTAGTCTTCCACTTATCAAAACACATCTTAATTTGCGAAAAAGACAGCGAGTATTTTTTAGCAAGCGAATCTACTTCAGTATCTTTTAAAGAGTTCTTTACAAAAAGATTCCATATTTGCAAACGCTCTTTATATTTTGGAATAGATACGTGGTACACTTCGTATTCAGGTCCACAAAGATTCTCTCCACAAAAATACATCGGAACCAATTGATTTCTAAAATAACGCATCAACATATCACGTAGCGCGTGGTTAGAAACAGCACTTCCATTACCAAAAAATACACAGGCTTTTCGCAATCGTACTTCTCTAAATACTAAATCAAGAGTACTATAAAAATCATTTTGTAATAAAATTTCATCTAGATAACACACAATAACTTCTCTTTGGGTCAAATGATGTATCCAACGAACCTTTTCTTGCAAACATATACCAGTCAACCATGTAATTTGGTTCGTTGGTATATTTATAAGTTCTTGAGGAGAAATATTGAGATATTTTGGTTGATAAATTTCTATAAATTTTTTAACTCTCATATCAATACAATCAATACAAAATAACCAATCCTTAAACCTAGAATCTAAGGATAAATTATTATTATCCACATGTAGTATCTGATTGCGAATCAGTGGAGATGAACTATGAAAATAACGTTGTTTTGTAAAACGTTCCTCACTACTTCTAGAGATTGTATCTAATACCAAATCAACAGTAGGAATTTTTTGAGTAATATCATTATTTAAGTATGCGTATATTGTTTTATATTTAGGATTTATGAAACAAGATAACAACATAGACACGATAAAAATCTCATCTTCGTTTAGCTCAAAGAGGGAATGTAACTTCAAAAATGGAAAATCTTGGTGCTTCTCTATTGACATTTGTCTACGAGTAGAAATGATTTTTTTGGCTTCTTCGATACTAGAAATAAGCTGCTCATTATCACATTGAACGAATTCTTCAATATGATCCATAACCTCCCACACTTCTTCTTGAGAAATATATAGCTCTTTTGAATTTTTCTCGCGCACTAACAGCATTTTTGCTAACACTAAATTTAGGTGTTGTAAATGATCGCGAATACATTGATAGTTAGATTCATAAACGACAAGATTTGGCATTTTTCTTATTCCTAATTCGCACAAATTCTTTTTCGAAAATTTCATTACTTTGTTTTTTTGGTTTAACATCCTCGTATTTTTCGATATTTTGCTCTACTTTATTTTCTCGCAAATTCCGCAAAGTTTTTTGTATATGAACATCAACAATAGCGTCTATATTAGTATCTTTATCATCATTATTACTGGCGACCTTATTTTCAACAATGTGAGTGGATAATAATAGTTTTAGATATACATCAGTGTCTTTCTTTGCGTACTCATCAAGAAATTCTATTTCATCTAGCAAACCGTGCTCGCGTAAAAAATTTTGAATATTATAACACTGAAAATAAGCTTCTTCTGAGTTAGGAAAGTAACGATGTAGAACCATTATTTCTCTCATCAATTGTTTTTTTACGTCTGTTTTTTCTGCAAAAAAGATCTTATTTATAAATGCAAAACTAATATCCCAAATATGAAATATTGCAAATGGAAACAAAAACACAAACAATGTTGTTACAAGTAGTGGTTGTTGCATAATTTTTACATCTGTAAAAATAAGCTCTACTAATACAACAGAGGGAAAGATACCTACGCAAAACCTAAGCCACAAATTCGTTTTTATAGCCGTTGTTAAGGCGTAATCATCAACAAGATCTTTTAATTCATATAACAAATAAAGACTATTTGCAACAAAAACAGAGCTCAATAAAATACCATGATGAGTAATGGACACTGAACTCAAATTAAAAGAGGCTAGAATACTAAATACTAAAAATCCAATAAAACCAGTGGTAAAAATGACTAATGAAAAACGTGTAAGTGTCAAAGAAAAAAACGATGTCTCTTTTACAAGGTTTTCTAACAATGCTGGAGAAATAAGTTTTTGTAATTCAGAGTGTAATTTTTGCAAACTACTTACATGTTTTTGCGAAAAAGCTATTTCCATTTGTATACTTACTTGAGACGGTAATTCCTTTTGATGTTTTTGCAAATAAGAAATCATCGTGTAACATTCTTCGAGTAATTTTTTTTGTATATCCATAATACTAACCTTTAACGAACACCTCTTAGCCAGTCACGTATGATACTAGGATTTTCTTCTATCCATGTGGTAATAATCTCAGTAATTTCTGGACCTGAAGCTGTTTTAGTAATACTTTCCACTTTCAACATTAAACCCTTTAATTCTTCGATAGGAAAGTACCAATTCATTAGAAATTTGAATACTTGAGGATGTCTTTCTTTTAAATGAGAAGAAGCAAGCATATAAACAGAGGCTCTGGGATACCCGCAACTTATTTTTGAATTCTCAATATCATCTTGATTAAAACTCCACTTTTCGACATCGTATTCTGGTTCTTCTAAACGTCTCAGAGTTGACCATTCGACAATAGGGTTTGGTTCCCAGCTATAGAACAGAACAGGTTTTCTATTGAGAACTCTATCGCGAACGATATCCACAATTTCTGATTCATAAAGAGTAAGTGGATTAAGATTTAGTTGATAGCTTTTGACTTTTACCTCGTTAATTTTACTAGTTAGCCACTTGGGTTCCCCTACCCAAATATCTCCAACATCATCATTATTAATATCGAATAAATGTTCTTTTCCTTGTAAATCGCGCACATGGTAGATGTTGTGTTTGTCAGCAATGTACTCAGGAATGTAAAACCCTTGAAAAGCGTTGCGATAACTTAATCTTGCATGTATACTCTTCTTTTTTTCAACATACTCCTCAAATTTTTCTTGGTGGTTCGGTAACCACACATCAGGGTGTATATCGACAATGCCTGTTTCTAATTTTTGCCAAACTTCCAATTGAGATACAGGTAAAAATTCAACGGGAATATTAAACTCTTTTTCAATTGTGTTTTTCAATACTTTTTCAACAACAGAAGAAGCCACCCAATCC
The DNA here is from genome assembly GCF_041508025.1 of Candidatus Uabimicrobium helgolandensis. NCBI lineage: Bacteria > Pseudomonadati > Planctomycetota > Candidatus Uabimicrobiia > Candidatus Uabimicrobiales > Candidatus Uabimicrobiaceae > Candidatus Uabimicrobium > Candidatus Uabimicrobium helgolandensis. The sequence continues at coordinate 4,468,574 of NZ_CP165719.1, read as the reverse complement.
ATTTTAGCGACAACAATTTTATGGTCTGTATGACGTCTAAATAAACGAAACCCAATATAATAACCTCTATAGTCTGGATAATAGCTCACTCTCGCCGCAGAACGACAATATTTGCCATGATGAAACCACAGCCCTCCACGGTAAACCTTCATCTTGCCTTTATTTGGTCCTTGAGGATTCACGACATTTGTTTTTGAGTAAGGAGCGCTCCAATCGTTACACCACTCATATAAATTACCACTCATATCATGTAAACCCCAATGATTTGGTTTTTTAGTGGCAATTTTATGAACAAATGCTTCACCTGCTTTTTCAGTATTTTCGTTATACCAAGCGTAATCGTTTATCTTTTTATAATTAGGGTCTTTTCCCCAATAAAAACGCGTTTGTGTTCCTGCTCTACAAGTATACTCCCATTCTGCCTCTGTTGGTAACCGAAAAGACTCATGAGCTTTACTCAAGAAATAGCGCTGAATATCTTCCCAACTCACATGAGAAGCAGGTGTACTCGCAGCTTCTTTGTCCGAAACTTCCAAATGATGTATTTTTCTTCCAGTAACTCCATACCACTGCTCTACAGAAACTTCTGTCTTTCCCATCCAATAAGCAGTGTCAATCGTTATAGTACGACGTAACTCATCAGTAAAACGATCTACTTCATCACTTGGAGAACCCATGAAGAACCTTGCCGGAGGAATAAACACCATTTCAAAATCAACTTTTTCAATAGTGAATGTATTTTCAACTGGGACATTATCTTGCACAGCATATGCTTTTTGGTAGTCACTGCTTAGTTTTACCTTATCATCAAAAGATAATTTCTCCCAAGCAGTGCTTGTCATATCAAGAATCCATGTGTCTTTTTTCTTAACAAAAAACATTAAATTGCGAATAAGGTCTTCATCGTATTTTTCTGCTAGGTTCAAAAACCAAGTATCCCGAAGTTCGTCTAGTTCACCTATTTCGACACGAGAGATTTTTTTGCAGTAGTTAAGCTCTTTTAGAGCGCGAACAATATCACCGCGATAAATAGCATCCCTGGCTTCTTGAATATGGCGCGTAACGGCATTTGTTTCTTCTATAGCAAAATTATGCACCCTATTTATTCGTGGATTGCTTTCATAATACTTGAGTGCTCTTTGGCAAAACTCAACACACTTTGCATATTCTTTTTTCTTAAAAGCTTCAATGATCTTAGGATAAATTGTCATAAATTCAGTATATTTTGCGATTTGATTTCGATGTTCAGTGCTAGGAGAATGTTGGCTGTATATTTTGTATATATAGGCTTCTGCGTCAGTAAGTTTCTCTTCATCTATAAGCACACGAATGGTCTTTTCATGTGCTTGAAATACGCGTTTTTCAATCAACTTCCTAAGTTCTTGTAAATAAATATCTGATTTATCCTTAGAAAGATTTTCTGCTTTTACAATTTCAGTCAAACATAGTCTATATTTTTTATCGCTAAATGCTTGTTGAGCAGCCTCATAGTGAAACTGGAACTCGTTTTTCTGACCGCGCGATATTTTTTCATCTAAAAGCTGTTTTTGCTCATAACTCAAAGCATACTTTTGCAGCGATTTGTATTCTTCCACAGCGGCAGAAAACTTTTTCTCTTCAGCTAACTTTTCTGCAATGACTAGTCCATTTTTTATAATAATAGCCGTTATCTGGGAAATTTGATAGTCTGCTTTGTCTCTATAATAACCACTTGCTTGTGTCTTAATTTTATTGAGTATAGAAAATGCTTTGCGATACTGTTCATCTTTCCTATACTTTAAAGCTTTTTCATACTCTTCTTTTTCTTTTTGAATAAGAATCTTATTTTCCAAAGATTGAAGCAAAAAGTGTGCATCTAACTGTGCATCTTCACTAACACCAAACTTAAGTACCATCGCCACTTTATAATCACCATCTCGTAAATTACGTCGGATGTCACGCAAATAAAAATAGTATTGTAATCCTCGTATTCCCTGATGTAAAGCCCCATCAGATTCCTCAATTTTTTCTTGCGCAGACTTCAACATCAAATAAGATTTATTGCTACTATTTTTCCATACCAAAATGGCTAGATCGATCAAATCTTTGGTATTTTGAGGTAAATCTTGGAGTATTTCACTTGCATGGCGCTCTTTTTTAGACATCTTGTGCAAATGTCTTCCGAGAGCAAATAACAACTTACTTTCAGCAAACTTAATATGGACACTTTGTGGATACTCTTTAGTAAATCGCGACCAATTTTTTATTTGATCACTTACTTCTTTCTTGCGCAAACTTTTACGGTACAACTTTATTTCATTGTATAAAGTTTTAAAACGAGGATCTCTTTTATTTTTCAGGCTCTTAATCAACTTGTGAACTAAATATAAATTATTTTTTGCATACGCATTTTTAATCATTTCATAAGTTTTTTGAGAAACAGCTAATTCCTCATTATTCGTTTCTCTATCGCGATTATCTTCAACAACACCACCATCTTCAACCGCTTCGTCTTCTTCTATCTGTGCAAATTCTTTTTCAAAATCGCTTTCAAAATTATCGTCTACACCCTCATTAAAATCGTTATCTACAACCTGGTCGCTTTCATCATCGCTTGAGTTTTTCCCGTCAAAGTCATCTGCAATTTCATCACTTTTATTATCGCCTGAACCCTTATCATCAAAGTCAGTATCTACAACCTCGTCATTTTCATTGACGTCTAAACCTCTATCATCAAAATCATCATCGTCGTTTGAGCTTCTGTCTTCAAAATCATTATCTGCAACTTCATCGTTTTCATTGCCATTTGAGCTTCTGTCCTCAAAATCATTATCTGCGACTTCATCGTCTTCATCGCCATTTGAACTTTTATCCTCAAAATCATTATCTGCAACTTCATCGTCTTCATCGCCATTTGAACTTTTGTCCTCAGGGTTGTTATTTTGGACTACAGCATCATCTTGATCATTGTTTTCTCTATCATAAATGTCCTTTTTTTCAACTTCGACTTTTTGTTCAAATTTTTCATGATTACGCTCATCATTTATAGTTTTATCTATGAATTTTTCGTTAGGACTTTCTTGTACTTGCTCTTCTATCTTTTTTACATTTGGTTTTGGGTTTTCTTCCCTTTTTACCAAGTCTGATACAGGATACGACACTTCCTCATTGTTCTCTGTAACTTCAATATTCTTTCGGTCTTTTGTAAACAAATCGTTATTCTTTTTATTAGCCGCTGTATCTTGTTTACTAGTGTTTTTCTCAGTGTTCATCAATACATCATTATCTTTTTTGGCAACAAAATTTGTAGTATTATCTTGGTTGAGAAATGCACTATATTTTGCTAAATACGCGGAAACATCTTGCCAAAAGAAAAGAACAGTACAAGTACACACAACTATTATCAAAAATGCTATTTTCTTCAAGTTTGCCTCCGTTATATTCAAGTTACATATTTTAAATACCTGTAAAATTTAAGTTCTTAAGGTACAAAAATTAAGAGAAATTTACATCTAAGTCACCTAACAAAAGTAGTTACATAATTCAATACGAAGATCCATTTTCTAGCGCGACAACAAGAACGCACAGCTGTAATCACACAACCAAACCAGAAAATAAAAGAATAAAGTTGAATAGATAAATACTTTTAACAGGTCACTTAAAACAAATATTGTAACATACTTAAAATCATTAAACATTAAAAAAGCGATAGTAGCATTGAACTTTCAACTATATTCGCAAATATTCCTACTCTAACAGATTTGATCGTCTACAACCCAATAACTACAAATTAACCACACCACTACATACTTAAGTTCTTCTTCGAACTGTTTCAAAAAAGTAATAACAAAATTCTAGTATTTTCAATAGTCTAGAATAGATTTTAATCTGCACTTATTTATCACAAATAGTAATTTTTCATAAGTTCGCGACTCCAAGACGGTTGCTCAATAGAACTTTTTGGCGCAAATTCTTCCATATACGGTTTTATATCTAAAACAGGTGTTTTATCAATAGCATCAAGCCCAACAACAATAACTTTAAGATCCTTTACACAAACAATTTTACAAACAGATACACCTATTTTATTTGGACGGCTCTTAGCTCTTTGTGCAAAAATACCAACTTTAGGCCAGTGCTTTTGATTTCGAGGATGTCGAGCAAGATACTGAATTTTTTCTTCGCTAACTTTGTGCATATAAAAAAGAACGACGACGTGAGAAAAACTATCAAGGGTAGCTAAAGATGCACTTGTAAATTGTTTATCATCTAAACATATAGTAGATTCTATGCTCCCCCAATGATCATCTCGAATTTGCTTTACGGAGTTTTCAATCCAACCAATAGGTTTTACTTGTATAATATCCATTTTATTTTCCTAAAATCTTTGAAAAAGGAAACAACCACAAAATAATCATTCGATAATCATCGCATCACTGGGAGAAACTTCGCTGTAATCGCGACATATCTTCCAAAAAAGTCATCATTAAATGAGTTACATTTTGCACATCACTAGTTTTTTGCCAGTTGATGTTAAAACCTATTTGATCGTTGAGTTCTGTTAAGTACCAATTTCCACCACGATCACGCATAACGTCTACAGAGAAAACCCCAAAGGAAAACATTGTTGCTATTTTAGTCGCCACAGGTTCAACTACGGAAAAAACCTCTTGTGGAAATTGCTCCACAGGATAATAAACCATGCCTTGCGGTGTTTTCAAATAAAGTTGAACAAATTGAGCAACGCCAGACTCTTTAATATAAAAAACAAAACGAACGTCGTGAAATGCCACCTCTCCCAAACCTATTTCAGGAATACCACCTTTGGTATCAACATATGCTTGAATGATGTAGGGAACTTCTGTAAACAATTCAAAAATATGCGCAATTAAGTTTTCTTCTTCTATGAGTTGTCCAAATAAATGACGTAACTGTAGCTTACCGTTTTCACGAGTAACTAAGTGAATTCCTCGCGCTTGCCAACCACTAATTGGTTTTAAAATAACCGCGTTATTGTGCTCAGCATAAAAAGAATCCATACGTTCAAAAAACTTTTGTATTTGTTCTTGTGCACTTTCTTTTTTGTGAATGCGTTCTGTTAAGGAAAAATAGTCAGCAAACTCTTCGTAACATTTCCATTTATCAGCAACAAACTCCCCTAATCTACAATCACCATAAATAAGAACACCCCGTTCACGCAAATCATTAAGTACTCGTGCATGCGTATCATCAAAACAATCAAGTTTATTAAAAACAAAATTTACAGCAACCTCTTCGACCACAGGAATCCATTTTTCTCCCTGTGGCATCCAATAACCGCAAATTTTTCCCTCGTTATAGTCTTCTGCACTTGCAAAAAACATGTTGTCTTTCTCGTTTGCTAAACCATAAAAGTGCATATACGACCGAGCAAGTGAAGAATCTGTAAACGGTGTACTATCATTGTGAACACTTGTTAATTCCGAATTAAACATAACTTTATTCATGTTACTTCTACCTATCGACAAGAAAATGTGAACTTGTATACGCAAGTTTTAACAATTTGCGAGGTCTTGCTACAATTGAAAACCACTGTACTCAATATAATTATATTGTAAAGAAGATAAATTTATGCGATGAAAATATTTACAACCTAAGGTCTAAAAATTAAAAGACTTACAAATCTTGTCATTCAAACTTGACTCGAAATCCACTATGGGAAATTGATTTTTTCTTACTGAATTTTCCAACTTTAACCGAAATAACGCAATCGCTAAGCTATTTATTTGAAAAGTTTTAAAACTTAAGTCAACGGCAAGCAGGTTCGAAGAAAAAAATAGACAAATACTTTGAATAGACCGTGTCGACATTTAGGTTTTTTTGAAATTCGAGTAATAGCGAGGCGTTTTTAAGGCGCATAGTTTTCGTTATATAACGAAAAAACAACGAAGGTAGTATTCGAAAGTGCCGAATTTGCTGGAAAGTTAAATGTCGACACGCTCTAACTAATAACAGACCCTAATTTATCGCTCAAGGAACTAGAATATGATGAAAAATTATTGAGGATTTAGATATGAGTACTTTTTTGCTTCTCGTGTTGATCGCGGTAGCCGACAAGATCATTGTTTAACATATTAACATGACTTTACAAACTTCAAATTCGCTCACAAAACTCGCCAACATTTACCATTCCTTACGCCTTGTGCGAGTTGAAAAATACAAAATAGTAAAGAAAATTTGATTTGTAGTATGCAGTAAGAAAAAAGGTATCCTATATATACCAAATAAAAAAAACAAATTTAAAGGATACCTATATGTCAAAGATACCACAGAGTAAAGAGAAACAAAAGAGTCTATTAGAATTAGTAAAAAATGTTGAAGTTAATATTGATGATGTAAAGGCAACTTTAGGCCAGTTTTCAGAAAAAGAAAAACTAAATGTTGAAGAGTTATTTATAATCGTGTACTTCATAGTAAACAACTTTTTAAATTGCATTGGCGGCCAAAAACAATTACGCAGAAGTAACAACAATAATCCCAAATTCACAGATGATGAAATAATAACACTCAATATAGTCAAAGAGCTATGTCAACAAGATTCACAAAATGCTTGGCACAGATATATTCGTAAAAATTACCTGTATCTTTTTCCAGAATTTATTTGCCGTCCGCAGTATGTAAAAAGAACATTTCGCTTGCACGAAATTATTTGTTTTTTTCAGCAGCATCTTTGTAATTTAGTAGGTGCTAACACAGGAAAGTACTATTTGGTAGATTCTTTTCCAATTTCCTTGTGTAATCTACAAAGACTTAAAAGTTCATCGCAACCATTTGAGTATTATGGGGCTAACTTTGGGCATTGTGCCTCTAAAAAGTCAAACTATTATGGCTACAAATGTCATCTTGTTTCTGATCTCAGAGGCATTCCTATATTTGCTTGTCTTACTGGAGCAAATATGTCTGATGTTAAAGCTTTTGAATTTGTTGTTCAACAGATGCTAGAACATCGTGTTATAAAAACTCATTCTCTCTGTATTAGCGATAAAGGTTACGTTGGTAAAGAGTTTCAGAAATTTATTCAGAAACAATATGGAGTTGAACTTCTTTCCATGCAGCGCGAATATAATAATCGTGGAAGTGCTCTTAATCAACTTCTCCAAAAAGCTCGAAAAATTATTGAAACTACCATTAATCTTCTAGTTAACGAATTTTCTCTTTCCGCAACTAAAAGGCGATCTATAAAAGGATTAGCTAATTCTATTAGTAACAAAATTGCTGCTTTCAATTTAGCTAATTTTCTTAATTATTTATCGGACCTCCCTGTTCTACAGGTTAAAGGTTTTGTATTTTGAACTCGCACAAGGCGTATTCCTTATAATTCCAACATCCACAGATTGAATACCTGCAGATGTTGGAAGAAAGTCATTATCTTTCAAATAAGTGATCTGACAATAGCCTATCGCAAATTCTAATCTAACAATATGCTATTTAAGATCCAGACATTTGAGATTTGTTTGGTCGCGTATAACTAATTTTCCGTCGGAAAACGCAATAGGAGCCCAAATATAATTTTGGCGGCTAGGTTCAAAAATTTGAGCTGTTGCTAACTCTTTTGCACCAGCAGGACTTGGTTCCAGTAAGTGTAGTTTACCACTTTGTCCAGCTAAAATAAGTAATAAACCATTAATGGTAATCATTCCTCCGCGCCCAATTGCTAAGCCTTTTTTACTTTCCCATAGTATTTTTCCTTGGGAATTTAAACAGGCAAGATTTGGTGGTGAACTTCCTAAATTAGCATTTTCATTTAAGTTCACATATATATGATTGTTAATAAAAACACCTGGATGTATTTGTGCGCCTTTTTTAAGACGTTTTTCCGTTTTAACTTTATACAAACTATTTTGTTTGCTAATCGTCACAACAACAGAACCACTATTATAACCTCCTGTAATAAAAAAACGATCATTTCCTAAAGGAGTTATTGTTGGAATCGGTATTGGATTCTTATATTCTTTGTATGCCCATAAAGTTTTACCTGTTTTAGGATCTACACCTGCTATTGTGCGCGGAACCATTACCACTACCTGCTCAACACCTCCAATATTATAGACCATAGGAGATACATATGTTTGTCCGCGAAATTCTTTATTATTCCACACTTCTTTGCCTGTTTTAGCATCAAGAGCCACAAGTCCTACACGTCTTGAAATACATGGTGAAAGGATAACCTTACCATCATGAAGTAAAGGCGATTGAGAAAACCCCCAGCGGTGAGGTATAGATTGAATCTTAAAACCATATGTTTTAGTTAAGCTTTTTGTCCACGCTACTTTGTGCGACTTACGGTCCACACAATATATATCACCAAAGGGACCAAATGCATAAACATGAGTATCATTTACCGCAGGTGTTGACCGTGATCCATCGTAGGAGAGACGACCACGCGCAACAAAAGAAACAGACCACAATTCCTTACCACTACCCAAAGCAAAACAACGCAAAACATCTTTTTCGTTATTCACTCGATCTAATAGAAAAACTTCCTTGTTATGGATGCATGCTCCGCCATAACCTACACCCAATTTCTGTTGCCATAAAACTTTTGGTCCATTACTTGGCCAACTACGTGCGATTTTGACATCTGCCTGTCCATAATTATTTCCCAAATAACGCGGCCAATCAGCATGAATAACGCACATTGCGGTACATGCAAGTATCACTTGCCAAACAAAATTTTTACTACGCATTTCTTTCCCTTTCAACTATAATTAGTCTATAATAGAGTACCTAAACATAAGTTCTAGGGCACCATAATATATTTTTAACACAATTTTTACTCTAAAACAAGGGAAAGGCTCAAGACCATGACTGTTGTTGTAAGACAGATAAAAAGCAATGAATGGAAATTGGCGAAACAAGTACGTTTAGATGCTCTTTGTGATTCTCCTCAAGCATTTTCCACTATATTTGAAGAAGCGCAAGTAATGCCTGACGAACACTGGCAAAAAAGAGCTGAAGATGGTGCTAAAGGAGAAAAGTCTTTTTCCACTATTGCTATAGATAACGGTGTTGGAGTTGGTATGGCTACTGGCCTTGCAGATTTAGAAAATCCATCTCTATCTTTTTTAGTTGCCATGTGGGTAAATTCCAATTATCGAGGAACAGATACGGCAACACTTATCTTAGACCAAGTAAAAATGTGGTCTACCATAAGTGGTGCTCAAGTACTTCTTGCTGGAGTAAAAGAAAGTAATCACCGTGCACAGGCTTTTTATCGCAAAGTAGGCTTTACTACGTATAACGGACAAAAGCTTTCTTCTCCCGCAGTCTGCGGTTGTGCAACAATTTTGAAGTTGCATTTATAAGTTACTTCGCTTCTACACATGTAGTAATTATTCCAGAGCTTAAAAGATAAAAATGTTGATTTTAGCATCAACGTATAAGATAATATAGAAGATCCCTAGACACAACAGCCTTTTATTTTTGAGATCTGTATTCTGGAATATAGTTACATTTTTATAGAAGATGTTATGTAATTCGTTGAGCAAAACTCAACCCAAAAACATTCGTGGAAACCCCACGGAAATATTGTTCTAACAACATACAAACGTCCGAGATAAATCTCTGGTTATTCACATATTTATTGAGCCATCCAAGATAAAAATAATGGTCTGTGGCTAATAACTTTGTAAAATTGACATATAAATTCGCGAAAACGAAAGCATTACTAAAAAGTGTGGTGAAATGGAATACATTATTGTTTGTTTGATACTACTAGCTTTCATATACTTTGTTGTTTTTTCTGGACGTGGAAAAAGCAAACCAAGTAACCCTTACGATGCATTTGCTATGACAGGAATTGGTCGCGGTGTAGGAAATGGTGTATTTCGTTCTCGTAAAATTAAAAAAAATAAAAAACCAAAAGAATTCTATATAACAGGCGAAATCGCAGGAGCAGTGCTTTCTGAAAAACTTGAACCAGAATTTGAAGTGGTACCGGTAACAGAACCATACAACACCGACAAGAAAAATAAACAGCTAGATAGTTGTTTAAATCCATTAGAAAAAGAACAACTATCAGAAAAAGAACAACCACCAGAAAAAATAAACAATAACGATTTTTTTTCTATAGACGATGAAAAGTCAGATGATTTAGTTCGCGAAATACTAGCCCAAGAAAAACTATCAAAAAAAGAAATAGACTCGTTTGTTCCACCCCAAAACCAAAATCGTATTGATAAAGATTTAGTTGAAGCATTAGAACAAGTGCACTTAGAAGAAGAATTACAGCGAAAGAAAACGGATGATGAATTTTTAGGTCAACCACAAAGAAAATCATCGACAGGTCGCTATTTTGCAAAAGGGGAGTCTGTGGTTGAAACAAGCAAAGAAAAGGAACAAGATATACTAGCTTCATTGGGAATTGATGAACTGTTAAAAGAAGTAAATCAAATCAAAGAACAGTATAACGGTCAGAGCCAACCTCAACCATCAACACTCAATTATAATGATGATAGTGATGATAGTGATGAAGAAATAAATTCAGTAATATTTCAAAAAAAAGTCAATAATATACTTAGTCAATTGCCAGATATTGAAGACTTGAAAGAATCAAAGAAACCGAGTATAAAAGTAGAAAAACTGTGGACGAGCAAAAGAAATTATGAACGCTCACAAGCTGTAGATGAGTGGCGCGCAAAACTCGGCTTGAAAAACCTTGATGATATTTGATGATAAGTAAGGAACACACTATGCCTTTGTTACTAAGAGGCAAATTAAAAGATACTTTGGAGATACTATGGGACTTTCCTTGTGAAAGAATTACTGTATGTTCCAATAAAGATAAACAAATAATCCTTTACTCTTTGGATGTAGAAAAGCAAAACAAAATCAATATTCGCCTTGAAGATTTAAACTTTTCGCAAATAACAGAAAAAGAGTTAGAGATAATTGCTATAGCAGCGGATATTGTCTCTCAGCCAATAAAAATCCAAAAATGCCCTCACGACGATTGCAATTTATGGGGACATGTAAAAGATGATGGATATTGTAAGCACTGCGGAAGAAGAGTCAAAAAGCATTTATACACAACTGGATTTCCTAAACTGGGGATTAGTTGTATAAATGTCACACTCTCTGACGGAGAACAAGGTACTCTGTGGAAGTCGAAAGAACAGCATGAGCACGATAACTCTGTATATTCAGTGGGCTTATATCAAGCGGGTGATTCTCCTAAAAAAAATGTTGATATTCTAGAAGAACAATTCTCAGAAGAAGTAAATGTAAAGTTTTTACAACTGTACAAAATACTTGAAAATAGTGATCTTCTTAACCAGTATTGGCAGCCACCTCTTGTAAGCTTCCAAAAAGACTTTAATCGTATACTATGGATTTACCAAAAATTAAAAGAAAACGAATTTCCTAGTATTTCAGCTTATGATTATATTACTTCCAAAGTAAATGAACCTTTAACCACAAAAGAAATAATAGGTATTGGTATTCAGTTGTGTATTATCGCAAGAACAATATACTCCTATAATCAACATTGGTGTAGTTTGCGCCTTGCGGATTTGGTTCTTCAACGTAAACCTAAAACCAAATACCCAGTAACTATATATCTACGTACAAGAGACATCAGCTGGCAGGAAAATCCATCACAAAAATTAGTAGATAATAGTCTAATACCGTGGGAGTTGTACTGGGATGATTCTTCGGGAAAACGCATAACTCAAACTTCAGAAGTATATATCATAGCGGCAGCACTCTATCTACTCAAAGCAAAATCACCTAATCTTTTACAGTACAATCCTATTTCATATCACTACGGATTACCTAGCTTAAAACTTTTTAAAGCTGATAACGACTTATCTTCTATTAAAAATGTCCAAGATAAATATTTCGAATCTATTTTGAACCAAGCACTTGTTTCACACCCAGAGGAACGAGGTTACCAAAAAATTAAATACTTTCAAGACGCTTTAGAATCACTCTATTTAACATCAGAAAGTGATAATGAAAAATTTACTCTTGAAATAGGTAGTGATCTAGATGTTGGTGATGAAAAACACAAAAGTGATTTCACAAAGAACCAAGATTCACTATTTGTTACCCAACATACTCTTACACAAAATGGTTGGGGACTTTTTGTTCTTTGCGATGGAATTTCCACTTGTAGTTTCGGCTCTGGAGCAGATGCAAGTCAAATTACTACTGATACTTTCCGAGAATGGTGGCAAAATAACGATGAGAAAAGGCGCGAAGAGGTTTGTGCTTATGCTAGTGATAATCAACAACAAGGTTGTAATTTTTTAAGCTCCCTAGTAAACACTGCTAATAGTAAAATACGTAAAAAAGTAATAGAGCACACTGGAAATGTCGACTTCTCTTCCATAATGGGAAGCACTGTCACTGCAGGACTAGTACACAAGGATATGATACTTTTTTCATGGGTCGGAGACAGTCCTATTTTTCGTTTTAGTAAATATGGATGGGAACGTCTTAATTTTGAAGATAATGAAAGAAACATTAAAATTCTTTCGGGTAGACCACTAGAAGAAGCGTTTATTGATGGCGGAAATGCAATTACTCGTTGTATCGGAGCCAACTACTACGATAAAGCTCATGTTGATATGCATTTTGCTCATACATATTTAAGTGCCAACGAAAATTTGCTTATTTGTTCTGATGGTATACCAGACTACATAGAGCCAGAGTCCGATTTATCACTACAAGAAAACTATCGAATGATGAGGTTAGCCTCTATTTTTTCCTCGTACAACGGAGATTCTCTTGTAAACGCAAAAGCATTGTCAAGTATATTAATTTCTAGTGCGAATCGAATTAGCGGGGGAAAAGATAATTTATCTGCCATTGTGTTACGCACTTTACCAAAATCTTTTCAACCAAAAATAGAATCGTATAATAGGTTACGGTTGCTGTCGTTTGTGAGACAAAAAAAACTCCAAAGAGCAAACGCAGACGAAACAGCAAAAGTAACGCGCAGACTGTCTATTACCCAGGATATAGATTGAGGAATTGTAGATGTTAGATGCAGAAAGCATTTTTAGTTTTAAGTGTGCAATCGAGCAAGTTTATCTGCGAAGCGATGCACCAGATCCCCTAGAAAAAGATATACTCATCGAAGCATATCTTCAAGATGAATTGCGTGTAAAACCAGAGTTACTTTGTAACACGCATTTTATATTAATGTTAGACATTAGTGGATCAATGGATGATATTCTTGAAGAAAATAAAACTAAACTAGAAGCTGTTATCGAAGCCGCTTGTCATGTTATCAACCAACTTCAAGATCATGACTTGATTTCAATTATTACCTTTACAACAGAAGAAAAACTATTTTGTTGGGCAGAACCCGTTAACAACAAAGAAAAATTACGCAATAAAATTACCGAAATATATGAATACCCTCGCGGCTCAACAAATCTTTATCCTGCGTTAAAGTTGGCGCAGCAAAAACTACAAAAGATGAAAAATAGCTCTCACAATGTAGCAACAAAACTTCTTATATTGACAGATGGAATGATTCACGATGTTGAAACTTGCGAACCAGAAGCACGGCACTTTCACGAGCAAGGCATTGATATAGACACACTGGGAATTGGCGCTGACTTTCGCGGAGAAGAAATGGAGCTTTTGACAAGTGGTTTCATGGAAAAGCTCGAAAACGCAGCGCAAACGATGGCTGTTTTTGAACGTAGTTTACGCATTTTACAAAATACGGTAGCAACAAAGGTAAAAGTAGAGCTAGAAACAACGCACGGTGTTGAAATTCGAGGTATTGCTAAAATATCACCTGATATAAAAATGGTAAACTACCAGTCAAATACAATCTCTTTTGAAAATGTCGATCGTAACCGTCGCTACGCAGCTGTTGTCAGAACCCTTATTGATCCAGGTCTCATTGGCGAAAAAGCTATCATGACCGCAATATTAGGATTCGATGTACCAAAACAAAATGTGTTTGATGAAGTTATCGAAAGAATAGTTGTTGTTAATTTTACCAGCGATCAAGCACGTCTTGCCGAGCCTCCGCATAGCGAAGTTATCCATGCTTCGACATACTACACTATTGCAATTCGCGCTCAAGAAATCCAAGACAATAGCGAAAACAAAGATTTAATTATGCGTAATTTGAAGCTTATTATCAACAGGTTGAAGAAAATCGGAGATATGGAAACAATGGCACGCTGGGAAGCTGTTCGCAACAGCTATATCAGTAAAGGTCAATTTTCATTAGAAGAGTATAATAGTGTTGCCGTTTCTAAGTCTAAAACAAGTGCAGCATATTCAGCTTTACCACCTCCAGACATTATGGACGACCACTACGACGATGAGTTAGCATGGTAGGTTGCAACCGGAAAAGAAAAAGAAAATAACTTTTACGTTGATGTAAGGGTAAGTAATGAATACAATTTTTTGCCATATATGCGATGAAGAGCTTGCAGACACAGTAGATAATTTACCAGATAAATGTCCTATTTGTGATACGCGTAAATACGAAATTATACAAGAAATAAAAAGCTTAGAGGAAACGGAAGAAACAAACAACCAAATACAAACTCCGCAAATTGAAATAATTACAACAATAGCGGAAAATCCAATCACTGAATTAGAGATAACAAGCGAACCGCAAGTAGTAGATTCGCAAATAATAAGCGATCCACAAATAGTAGAACCATCAGAGACAAACGATAATAAAAAAGAATCTCATGTTACACAAGTAGAAGCTTTCAGTAATAATATGCCTGCTGTTGTTGTAGAGGAGCAAGATCCAATTAGTGATATTGTTTGCTATGATGATGAGAGCGACGATGGAATTATCTTTAAAGAAAATATTTCACTAATAGATGTTAAAGAAAACGTTGTTTTTGATGATGATGTGGCATCAGACGTCGTTTTCGACGATACACCTGATGTTGTTTTTGATGATCCGGCGCTAGAAAAAGAGAAGTTACCTTCGAAACCATCAATACCGCAAAAAACAGGCGCTAGTTCATTGGAAGTTCTACCAGATAAGGAAACGGGGTTTCCAAAAGGCTGTTACTTGATTTTGTACAATGCTGAAAAAAAAGCTATTGCTTATTTTAAAATAGACGAAGTCGGTTCTATCATTATAGGACGTTCCAGCGAAAGAGGTTCTCAAAATGATATAGACCTAACTATGGCCTGGAAATATGCGTATAAAGACAAGGCAGGTAGCAACGCTTTCCAAGATAAAATGAAAATGGTAAAAGGAATTTCACGAAAACATGCTCTTGTTCGTTATGATAAAAGTAAAAAAAGCTACGTATTTTTTCACTTATCAGATAAAAACTACACAATTGTAAAAACACAGCAAGGTGAAAAAAGAGAGCGCGCTCCTAAAAATCGTAACCCTATATATTTAGAACCTGGTAGTTTAATTTCAATGGGTAATCATAAAAATTATATTATTATGCGCTTCAAGGAAGTTAAATAGGGCGATAAAACTATGCCACAAACACTTGGACAAATCAAAACATATGATACCGCACATGGAACAGAAGAAGCATTGTGCTTTGCTTTTGAAGGGAAAGAGCATTGGATTAAACGCTATTTAAACAATGATCGTTACCAAATATGCGGATTTCTTGGAACCGGTGGTCTTGGCTGTGTTTTTACAGCTTACGATCGCTGGAACTGCGACAATATGGTTGTTATCAAAACACCTTATTATATGGGAGACTATTGTTTTCCTTATATATCAAGAGGAAAAGGAGTTTTTGAACGCCAAATTGATTGTTTAAATAAAATATATCGCGATGAAAAAAAGTATCTTGCAGAACTTTCTAATGCTGGATTCGACAGTGTAGTGAATCTAAACGGCTTTTTTTTCGATCGTAGTGTGGATCTTTGTAGATCTTTCCACAACGCAGCACGTGTCAAATATCAAGTTTCAGAAGAATATCGTGAAAATGCTCCTTTCATCGTAATGAAATATATTCGCGGAAACACACTGGGAAAAATTATCCAAGAAAAACCTTTAGGAAACTATAAAACATTAACAATCGCGAAACAAATTCTTTCACTAATGAAATATATGCATAAACGTCGTGTATCGAGTAAGGGAAAAGAACACTATTATTTATTGTGTGATTTAAAAGCGGAAAACATTATTGTCACCGACGACATGCATATCAGCTTAATTGATTTTGGAGCTGTTAAAGTGTATTCAAGTAGTCGAGGCGAGGTAAATATTCCTATTTTTGTTACGGACGGCTATGCCGCCCCTGAAGTATACTCTGGAAGTTTAGAGTTTATAGATAATCCGCGCATAGATGAGAGATTTGATTTATTTACTCTTGGTGCTTTGATGGCTTATTGTCTCACCGGAAAGAAACCAAGGGATTTTTTAATAAATACAACTCCTCCACAACATAACTTTGATTTAGCTAGTTACGATAACATCACTAAAAATGTAAAAAACATTATAAAAAAATCAACCATGCATCAACGACAAGAACGCTATCAAGATAGTAGTACTATGTTATATGAAGCACTAAATGAATTGAGCAGGTTCCAGGGGTAGTTATGAAGTTTTCTCCAGGTCAAACAATAAACGGGTATTTGTATTTCAATAAAAACCGTTCCAATATAGCTTATAAAGTTAAAGTGATTGATTTAATATATCAAGGAAATCATTTTAATTTTTACAAGGCTGTCAATTGCAACGGAGATCATGTATGTGTAAAAGTAATTCGCTATCGTAGCGAAAGAAAAAACATCTTCGATTCCGCAATTGACTACATTAAATACCGTAGACAAATGTTATTTACAGAGCATCGTGTACTTGCAATATCGCACCCCTCTCTTCCTGAACCATTAGCAATGATGACAGTGAATAATGATTGCGACGAGGACACAAAATTATTTCAAAATTTTCCTGACTGGAAGCATCTAAAAACAGAAGAATTAGTGCTAGTGCAAGAGTATTTAGCAGGAAATCCTCTACCGATATTACAAGATCAAATTCAACTTTTTTCTTTAAAACAGCGCTTAAATATATTTCATAAACTTATAAAATTAATATCCTATATCCACAAGCGAGGCTTTATTTTACAGAGCTTACATCCTGAGCATATTATTACTAATCCTGAACACAGTGATAACATCAACATTGTCGGCTTACACTACAGCTGTCCACTTAAATCTACAGAAAACACGGGCCGTTACAAAAGATCATTGCTTCTTTCTGGTCAAAAAACTCCTCAAAAATATCGTCCGGATGTTCGTACAGATATCCGCCAACTAGGATTAATACTGCGCTATTTATTAACTCTACAAGACTATGACCAAAGCACTGACCTATCTGAAACCCGAAAAGCAATTGAACGCCTCAGTTCAAATCATTCTTGGATAATAAAGTTGCTAGAGCAATTATTATGCGAATCCATTCATCAACGTTTACATTCGGTGAGTTGTATAGCTCATTACTTGCATAACCCTCCACAAGAAGAAGTTGATTTCGAAATTGTCAAAGCTTCGCGTTCTAACATTGAGATAAAAATCACAAATGCTCCCAAATGGGCTAAGAATTTAGAATTTAGAATCGAAGACCACGAAAAAGGCACAATTATAGAGAAAAACGTAGCTTTTGGTAAAACTATTAATATTTCAGGAAAATGGAGTGGCGAAATTACCTGTGCGCTACGTGTTGTTAGTGGTAATGTATTCACATGGTGGAAATACAAAAGCGCGTTGACAGCAATTAAATTTCCGTTAAACGAAATTACCGATTTACCTACAGATCAAATCGGTTTTCAGTGGCCAGAAGTACCTAATTTAAAAAACGTATCTTTTTTTATCCAAGAAAACAATCGCTTAACAAAATTATGCGATGCAAACGACAAAATTATTTTTCCAATAGCAGGTGGCCCTTCGATACCACAAAATAAAAAAATCAAGATCGTTTGCCAACCTAATTTTTATAGTCAAGAGCAAAGTTCTGTACAAATCATTCACGAAGTATGTCTAGTTCCAACAATGAAAACACCAGTTGTTTACAATAAACTAAATCAAATATTTTTTGAAATGGTTCTAAGCAAAGAGCAACACAAAATCTTTTCACAAATAGAACTGTTGCACAACGGTGTTCCTTATCGCACGCAAATTAAAGAAGATTTCGTACAACAAATACAGGAAAACAAAGTCGTTTTTAAACTGAACAAACGCAATTTACAAATGTTTGATAAACATATCTTTTCTTGCCGCATTTTAGTCGACTCCATTGGTTGGAAAAAAGGACCTAATTGGCAAGTAGACATTGCTCCTCCTGGTATTCAAACTTTATCAATAGAAGAACCACAGTTGGGAAAATTACGTTTAAGTTGGCAGAGCTATCCTAGCCAGTACCTGCGTGACTATGGAGTCATTCTTGACGGAAAAGAAATAGCAAGAACAACAGAATGCGATTACGATTTTGATTTTGATAAAGCCACAATTATGAAAGAAATCGGTAAAAGCTTAGTTATTGCAGTGGTAACCTATTACGAATCACAAGGCACAACAAAACAATCACAACCATATAGTAAAGAATATATACTTCCCACAATTGAAAATATTTTGCAGTGTAATATAAAACGATCTATTTCTCCAAAATCAGTATCTTTTGATCTACACTTTAAACATTTCCATATCGTCGAAGAGTTTTTTTACTTGTATTTTTACCGTCAGGATAACAAAGGAGAAACATCCTTAGTCTCAAAGTCGATCCTGCGTAGTAATACTAAAATCAAGGATGAAAAAGTACTCCCTGGTGAAACATATAATTACTTTGCTAAAGTAGAAGGTATTGATTACAAAATTTTTGACGAGACACCTAAAATTCCAGAAATAGGAATTAGCTGTTCTCTTGAAAAGGTAGGTTATGAAACTTGTTCGTGGCTCATTCGTATAGATCAGCAAACACTACAATGCATGAATTCAAATATAGAAATTCATCGTTTAGGTAAAAAGCAAAAGATCCACAAAATCGACTGGAATAAAAGTAAAACTAGTTTACAATTTACCGACAAATTCTTAATTCCTGGTGAACAGTTTGAGTATTACTTGTACTTGTACTTAGAAGAAAAGCAGCGCCACGAGTATTTTTTAGGCAATGTAACAACAAATAAATTTAATTTAGAGGTCGACGCTCAAGCAACTTACAATAGTAGCTGTATTAGCTGGAAACCATCACCTCATGGTCAAATAGAGTGTATCCAAGTGCATAGCCAAGATAATCGACTATTAACAACGACAAAAAGTGATTCAATTACCTTGGAGAACCTTGAACCAGAACGAGAATATATCTTTCCACTAAAATACAAATATTTATCTGGTCATGTACAAGACGGAACATCAATAAAGTTTAAAACAAAACCATACGAAATTGAGGCAGAGACTACTGACTTTGCGACAGACTCTTTTCGCCTGAAATGGGATATTAACGACACGACTTTTGCAATGAAGTTAAAAAGTTTATTTCTTAAAGTTTCTGCCAACGTAGGCGAACACGAACTTAGTCCCTCAACACGTAGCGTTCAACTCAAACAACTTCTTCCGTGCACAACCTATCAGTGGACAATACACGGCAAACTCAAATCTGGAAAAGTTTGTCTTCTCGCAAACGGTGACGCAACAACTGAAACACCAGAACTGCATATAGATGTAGAAGTAGGGCTCATTCATCATATAAAATGGCATTATAAAAAAACTCCAGCTATCTTAAAAATAGAAGTTCACCGAAACGACTTACCTCTTATTGAGACGGATGAAGATGAACTCTACGATAGTGATTTTAAAGGTGGCAAGGAAATCACTTATCGATTTTTTTATGTAATGTCTGATGGTCGAAAATTACTTGCGACCGAAAAAAAAGTACAATCATTGAGTATGAAAGACTTATTCTCTGCTATCAACATAAAACCCAAAACAGGTGCGATATGTTGGGATTTTAATGAACTCAAGAAATATACTTTTTTTCAAAGTGTTGAATTATTTTTCAACAATAATACTCTATTTCACCAAGAGAACAGTGAAAACTCCTTAGTATTTGAAGATTGGGGACAGAGTCTCAATGTTGATAAGAAAATTGGCTTACCAGAAAAATCGATGAGCTTTGAACTAGCAGTTGTAGGAATTGCTCCAATAAAACGCAAATGCAAAAAGAAATGGACTCTTTCGATTAAAGGAATTAAATGTTATTATAGTAATCTTCCATATCAATTTAATGTATTTAGAGAATATTCAAGTATTTACTTCCAATGGGAAAAAATGCCTACACAACTTTTGGAAGAAGTTGTTTTGGAGCGTTTGAGTGACAATCGAGTTATATACAGTGGAATAAATGAAGATGTGTCCATTGTTGATGATAATGACGGTTACGGGTTAGAATCGCAAAAAAATTATCAATATATAGTAAAATTAAAATATAAAAACCACCAAACATTAAAAAAAATAGATGTATACTTAGAAGACTTTGATGAAAATAGGCTTAGTATAAATCAGAAACAGGTATCAGAAAACACACTGGCCATTTCTTGGAATTGTTCCATAGATACTTCTATTACTCATATTGGTTGGTGTAAAGCACTACAATCTTTTGTACCTAAGTTTTTGAAAAGATATCACTTTGTTGATTTCTCAGTAGGAAAAATAAACATTCCTATGCAATCGCAAGATATAAACTACGAACTAGTTTATAAAGATTGCTATAATAACATATTCTATGGTGTTCGGAGAAATATGCCGAAGGAAATTATGAAGTAGGGAAAAATGATGAAAGAGATACTTTATCAACTGGCAAAGCAATTAACTCAATATGAAATCACCCAAGACGAAGCAAATGAAAAAATTATATCTTCTCAAGAGTCTTTAGATTGGAATGAAGTTGCTAGTGAAATCGAACAACAATGCCAACAAAAAAGTTTTGGCAATAATTTATTATTTGTTATTCAAAAACATTCTGAGATTCTAGAAAAAACAGAACGCTTAGAAAAATTAGAACTTATCTACAATCAAATACAAAATAGTAATGTGTACCAAGGACTTTCGTCACTAGCGACGACCATAGGTAATTTACACCGCGACACCGGCAATTTTGAAAAAGCAATTCCGTATTTTGAAAGTTCGCGTAGAATGCTACAATTACTTGACGAAGAATTGTTAAATTCCGATGAAGAAGTGAGCTTTGTTCCCTCTGAAGATGGCATTGCCATAGAAGACACAGATATGAGTTCTCCTATTTCAAAAATGGCTCTTCCTCCGGTAAAATTAAATCAAACATCTACTGATGATAGCTTAGTTCTCGATCGTTTAGAAGAAGAATTGCAACAGGCTCGACAGCACCACGATAAAATCACCCAAAACGATATACTTATCAAAATAGGTGAATATCATTATCGCCAAAAAAACCTTGACAAGGCTAGTAATATTTGGCATGAGTGCTTGATGATCTCAAAAGAAACAGAGTACATTGAAAATATTATTCAAAGCTATGGTAATCTCGGTAGAGTAGCTATAGACCACCGCGAAATAGAGGAAGCTTCGAGTCTGTTATCTTTTGCTATTGATGGCCTAAAAAGCTTGAAGGATTGTATTCCTCAAATCAACGACACCAAAAAATACAAAGATATTTTTCACAGTGTTGTCACTAGCTGTTTATCAAAAAGTGACTTTGAAAAAGCATTGTATTATACTGAATATGCAAGGAAATGGTTGTACTCAGCGAATATTGAGGAAAGTGTCGTTATCGAGCATAGTAAAGCTCCTGCTGACCTAAAAAGCAATTATATACAACTATTGCAACAAAATCATGCTCTATACCAAGAACTACTGAGAATGGACGAAAATTTTACCCACCATGTTGAAAGTTTAAAGAAAAATCTGCCTATTCTAAAAAAACTACGACATGATATTGGTCAACAAGATCCACAATGGGATGAAAAATTTGGACGTGGCTTTGATTTTGATATAGCAAAACTGCAACAAAAAATAGACAGCTCAACTGTCTTAGTCGAATTTCTAATTACAGACAAAGGAATGTATGTCTTCATAGTAGATGGAAATAGTGTAGACGCTTTCTTGATACCAGAGTTGACACATCAATATTTAACAGACCTATACGAACCAATATTAACGATCGAAAAGTTTTTACAGTTGTGGTCGAAATGGTGTATAGAAAAAAGCTATGGTTCACAAGAATCTTTCCAAGCAATCAGCGACGAAATAGCAGGCTATGGCTGGAAGAACGCTTACGAAGCACA
The DNA here is from genome assembly GCF_041508025.1 of Candidatus Uabimicrobium helgolandensis. NCBI lineage: Bacteria > Pseudomonadati > Planctomycetota > Candidatus Uabimicrobiia > Candidatus Uabimicrobiales > Candidatus Uabimicrobiaceae > Candidatus Uabimicrobium > Candidatus Uabimicrobium helgolandensis. Next base: position 4,446,333 of record NZ_CP165719.1, on the reverse strand, counting down.
AAATTCCTGGAAAGTACAACTCGGTTTAGCTACCAAAAAAATTGCAGAAGCAATATTACCTGAATTGGTATCTCGTATTGAATCGCGAACACAAACAATCAATCGTCTAATTTTAGTTCCTGAAGGTATTTTGCAATTATATCCTCTCCATTTAATGCAAATCGAAGGGGCTAATTTTCAAGTATACTTGCAAGATCGTTACGAAGTAATCTACGCACCAACAGCTTTAACATTTAGCGAGTGTGCACATGGTACTGTTAATCAAGAATATAAAATAGTTATAGCCCACTGTACACAACAAAATATTCCTTTTATGCGCGAAGAAATTCGTATCATGAATCGAATTTGGCCAGGAGAAATTAATTTTCAATTAGGTGCCAATAGCACGTTAGAAAACTTCAAAAGCAATTTAGAACAGGCCTCACATATCCACTTAGCAGTCCATAGTAAAAATGTATACCCCAAGGTGCAAAACTCCAGTATTCTTTTAGCTGACCGTCAAGTATTTATCCACGATATTCTTGGCTATATTTCAAAAAGTAATATCAATGCAATCACTTTTTCAGCAAACGAACGCAACATAGATAATTTAGATGATTTTGGCGACCTAATGGGGCTGCACTGGGCATTACTAAAAATAGGTGTCAAAAATGTAGTTGCACCGATGTGGACTGTTCCTGATATAGCAACATTTTTCGTGACAGAAAAATTTTACCACGGACTTGGCCAAGGCTTGAGCCCAGCAATGGCACTCCAAGAAGCGCAAAACGAACTCCGCACAATGACAATCAATGATATTATTGAACGTATCAAAATGCAGCAAAAATTATCCAATGAACGAGGAGCTACTTGGCTATCTAATTTATGCGATTTTCTTATAGATTCGGGTAAAGTCACTTTTGACGAAAAGAAAAATGCAATTGCAACTCTACAAACAAATCGCAACATGATTCAATTCGAAGGTAAGCCGATCAAAGTACAATTAAGCGATTTCATTTCAGACGCAAACGGTTCAATTCCAGGAGAAAAAGAATTCGAAGAGAAAAATTTCCGTCCTTTTTCACATCCTTTCTACTGGGGTGCCTTTTATTGTACAGGAGTTGGTCTTACTGGAACATATCTTGCTGATGACGATTCAGAGGAAGAATACTATCAAATGGCTGAAGCCGTCGCTGAAGAAAATGTTGAGGAAGCTAGTGTTGCCGAAGAAATACAAGAAGATAGCCATACTGAAAGTGGCAAAGACCAGAAAAGCCCTTTTGATCACGTTAAAATTCGTGCAACATGTCCGCACTGTGGTACAAACATTCACTGCTTTTTACCTATGGCAAACAAAACAGCCAAATGTCCACGATGCAAGCTTAAAGTAAAAATACCAAAAAGAGAAGTACTACTTACAGAAATCGCAGCTGGCGACCAACATAGCAGTGTTTTATTGATAAATGGATAAGTAAAAAGTATAAATACCAATATCTAAAAACGATTGAATTTTTTAATCCATATATAACGTCCTACTAATAAATGGATAGCCAATGGCAAAAATTACAAATTTAAATACGAGTAATGTTGTATCATTTGATACATATGTAAATCTAGGAAGAGCTTCGCGATGTTCTATAACTTTGAAAGACCCAAAGCTTTCGCGTATTCACTGCGAAATCATTCGCGTAAACAAAGACTTTGTCTTAATTGATCTACAAAGTCAAAATGGCACAAAAGTGAATGCCAAGCCTGTATATGAAATTCTCTTAAAAGACGAAGATACAATTGAAATAGGTAAATCAAAGTTGCTTTTTCAGATATAGAGGCCCTAAGATTCATTTGAATTCATTTAAAAAATTGCTATAATATAAACATTGCTCTAGTTGTTAGTTACGAACTAGAGTTGTACTGTAAATCATTACTTAAATATTAAGTTCAAGCTGGAGGTGAAAAGGTGGATAGTGTTGGTCATGAAGCATTAGAAATCGAAAATTTAATAAGACCAGCTATGGAAGTTATTGGGCAAGATAAAGTAGAATACGCGCATGCATTCCTTGCTAGTAAACTGGAGAACGAAAAGCTAAATATAGAAAAAGCTAGAACTTTGTTTGATAAGATTCCGAACTCTAATCCCAATAAGCCTATTCTTGCAAATAGAATAGGAGTCATTTTATTTGCAATTGGTTCGCCTGAAAAAGCATCGGAATATTTTCGAAGAGCTCTTGTTTTATCTGGAACAAATCACGAACAACGAGCGAATATAGAAAGCAATTTATTCCACGCTCTTTTAAACAAAGAAAGTTATGAAGCTGCTTTAAGCTACATGATGCAATCATTAGAGGTTGGCAACGAAGAATGCGATTTATTTGATGTAGAAAGATATGAGCCTCAAAAAATACTTGGAGCTGGCGGTATGGGGGTTACCTTTCTATGTAACGATGTGTACGAAGAACGCGAAGTTGTAGTAAAAACATTGTGGCGTAATGCAAGCGGTACCATCAAAGAGGTTTTTTCTGAAGCGTTAATATCTAAAAAAATTAATGATCCCCGCGTTTTGTCAATATATGAAATACGTCGGCACAAAGGAAGTCGTCCTTACATTGTTATGGAATACTTTGAAGGTGTAGACTTATATAAATATGTTGTAAACAATAACGACAACAAACCTCTTGGATTTGAAGAAACGCTACATATTATCCTTGAAATTGCGAAAGGAATGCAAGCGGCGCACAACTTATCGACACCTGTAATTCACCGAGATATAAAGCCAAGTAACATATTATACGATCCCCAAACAAAACAAATACGTATTATTGATTTTGGAATTGCATGTATGTTACCAGATGCAAAAGAAATTCATCGTACTGTTACCGTAAACTCAAATAGTGTCATTGCCAAAAAAATGCTTGGTACACTTGGTTATATGGCTCCAGAACAACAGCGCGGAGATCGGCAAATAGACACTAAAGCTGATATTTTTAGTTTAGGTAAAACGTTGATGTTTTTACTCACAGCAAAAACACCGCCAACGGAAAATATTCTAGCGATTAATGACGCAGGCATTCGCAACTTAATATCTGACCTTGTAGGGCACTGTCTTATGCCTGAATCTGAGAGAAGATATGGTACAGAGCAAGTAGTGCAAAAAATCCAAGAAATTAAAAACCATGTAGAAAAACATGGATATGCTATGCCTGCGCAAGCTCCAGCTGCCCCAGTTGTTGCAGCAATAGCTTTAGAGGATGAAATAGGTGGCTTTGATGAAGATGGATTTGAACAAGATCCATTTAGTTACAATCAGGATTCTCAACAATATACAAGTCCACCAGAAGAAGAGATTCCGGAAGTGGAAAATATCGAAGAAATAGAGGAAATAGAGGAAATAGAAGAAGTGGAAGATATTGAGGAAATAGAGAATACAGAAGACAACGAAGAGAATACTCCACAACCAACTTCAGAACCCAAACTAGAATCACCTAACATGTTCGATTCTTTCGTGATAGAGCCATACCAAGAAGAATCTACCGATTCTACAAATCCTGAACCTGAACAACCAACAATGGCTAATAATTTTGATTCCGTTGTCATCTCTCCTGAGAATTTTGATATAAAGAGCGAAGAAGAAAAAACATCTCATATTACCGATACAGAAGCTGATATACCAAGTATCCCTGTTGATGTTGAACCTGAAATTACACCAATGTCTATAGACGCTAATCCTATAGATTTGTCATCTATGCCAGCGGAACAAGATTTAAATCCATTACCAATGGATATAGGGCTCAGTCTTGACTCACCAGAACTTTTACCAGTAGATGCTGGTATTAGTCTTGATACTCCTGAATTTTCGGATTTAGATGATGATGATGGCACCTTTATCGACAGTCAAATGGGAATTCAAGCTGAAAGAGGAGCAGTAGAAGAAGAAGCCCAAACAATGGATTTACTCTCAACATTAAACCTCCCAAATGGATTTTCTCTTGATGAAGAAGCAAGTGAAATTATTTGTGAAAAAGACGGTTCAGTAATGATATATATTCCTGCAGGTACTTTTCTTATGGGGTTCAATGGCGCAGAATTTGAATGCGAAAGAGGAGAGCATGAAGTTGCTTTAGGTGGATTTCTAATCGATCAGTGTCCTGTTAGTTGGCTACAATACAATCACTTTTGCGATGCAACTAATAGAGAAAAACCACGAAAGCCCAGTTGGGAACTTGATGACACAGAACCTGTAGTAAATATTACCTGGGAAGACGCGCTAGCATATTCGCAGTGGACAGGCAAAGATTTACCTTCAGAAGCACAATGGGAAAAAGCTGCCAAAGGTGGTTTTTATTTCGATGGAAACAATGGTACACGTTCCAATTCAAACCATAAACGCAAATATCCTTGGGGTGATGATATTCCTAGTTTCGGCGGCTGGAAAGCGAATTGTCAGCACGAACCTGAATTTGGAGGAAGAAGTACATCTCCTGTTGGTCACTATCCAAAAGGTGCATCACCATACGGATGCCTTGATATGGTTGGTAATGTTTGGGAGTGGTGTAATGATTGGTTTGATGAAAGCTATTACCAAACAGCAGCAAGCGAAGACCCGTCTGGCCCAAGAGCCGGAAATGGCAAAGTAATACGTGGTGGAGCATGGAATAGCGACCCTAAACTAGTATCCACAACTTTTCGCGGGTGGATGGAAGCTGACCAGTGGTGGAATGTGATTGGTTTTAGAACAGTATATAAACTCTAGATTGCTTTAGATGGCGAGAAAACGCTCCTACATTTATATTTTAACTAGGGCGTGTAGACATTTAGTTATTTTAGAAAATAGCAAGGCACTTTGAGGACGCAAAGTTCTACTCTGTAACTAAAAAGTAACGAAGCGAATTTCTAAAAAAGCCAAATTATAAGAAAGATAAATGTCGACGCACCTTAAAGGAGATGGTCGAAAATAATTCACTATCTCTCTTACCTACGTTTTTGGGCGCACTGTCTCGGACAAGTGCGCCCAAACTTGTTTTAGAAAGGTCTGTTGTAGAATGTTGAAAAATCTTGTATGTACAACTTTGTTGTTTGTGCTCTCGTTCTCTTTATTCGCTGAAGATGTTCATGAGTTTAGAATAGACAAAGTTTTTGCAAATAATATACCGACGGATGTTGTTATTCGTGCTGTGGATAGCAACGGTCAATCAGTAGATTTTGCCAAACAAGTATCTATTGAAGGGCTAAAAGTTTCGCAAGAAATGAAGCTTATTTTTGTAAAAGGCGAGCTCTCTATAGAACAGGTAGAAAAACAACAAGACAAAATACTTGTCATTGTTGGCGACCAAAAATTTCCAGTAATCTTCCCCAAGATCTCTCACTTTGAATGCAACGAACTATTTGAAAAAAGTATTCCACAAACACTATCTTTTCAAGTAGTAGATAACAAAGGTAAAATTATTGACTACACAAAAAAAATTACCGTAAATGGCATTCAAATTCTAAACGCATCTTACGAAGCAATTGATAATAAAGTAATGTTCTCTAGTGGTATGCTCACAATTGATCGCGCAAAAGTAGTTGGTAAGAATATTCATTTTAGTGAGGGTGATACTCATTATATGGTTGAATTTCCTACCTTAAATCGCTTTGTTGTAGATGGACGTTTTGCGGATAACCTCCCTCGCGATATTGTTATTAAAGCATTAGACAAGAACGGAAACGTTTTCAATTATAATGAGGTTGTTATTATTGAAAACTTAGAATTGCGTGGCAAAAAAGACAAGGTATACAAACAAACAGAATTTAAGTTTAATAAAGGCCTACTAGAACTTTCTAGTTGTAAAATTATTGGTGATAAATTAATTATAAAACCAAAAGAGCAATTGGACAAAGAGTTTGATACCAAGTATTCTGCTTTTAGCCCTTTTTGGACACTTGTACCTCCACTCCTCGCAATCCTTCTTGCAATTATAACCAAAGAAGTGCTTTTATCCCTATTCATCGGCGTGTGGAGTGCTGTTTTTATTATGAGTGGCTTTCATCCGATAGATAGTCTACTCAATACTTTTAGTCACAATTTAATTGCAACACTATCGGAGGGTGAGTATGTACAAGTAATTGTTTTTACCTGTACGATTGGTGGTATGATCGGCATTGTCTCGAAATCAGGAGGGATTCACAATTTAGTTGAAAAAATTTCTCTTTGGGCTACCTCACCACGAAGTGGGATGATTTCAACTTGGCTTATGGGAATTGTAATCTTTTTCGATGACTACGCTAATACTTTAATCGTTGGTAATAGCATGCGTTCTATTACCGATAAATTGAGAATTTCGCGCGAAAAACTAGCCTATATTGTCGACTCAACTGCAGCGCCAGTTTGTAGTATCGTACTCATTTCTACATGGATTGGAACAGAGCTAGGCTACATTGGTGGTGCTCTTGATGAATACGGACAAGCAAAAAGAGCTTTTGATTATTTCTATAACTCGATCCCATTTCACTTCTATAGTATTTACACTATATTTTTCGTGTACTATATTGCCTCCTCGCAAAAAGACTATGGACCGATGCTACAAGCAGAAAAACGAGCGCGTTCTACAGGACAAGTTCTTGCTCCTGGAGCTGTTCCACTAAGTACTGCTGAGACCATTGAAGCGCCAGAAGGCAAACCTCATCGTTGGATAAATGCAATACTTCCTATCGCTATTGTTATTTTTGCAACAATATTTGGTTTATATCTCAATGGTTCTGAAAGTTTAGGTGAAGAAGCCAAAAATGCACGTTTGATGGATATAGTTAGTGCCGCAGATTCTTATTTAGTTTTATTATGGGCTGCCTTTTGGGGATCACTATCGGCTTTTACTCTTATCTTAGTGCAAAAGATTTTGAGCGCCAAAGAACTTGTAGAGGCATGGGTAAGTGGTGCAAAATCTATGTTATTAGCTGTTCTTGTATTAGTTTTAGCATGGACATTAAAAGATGCGTGCTCAGAACTAGGAACGAACAAATATATCTACTATAACATTAAAGATATTATATCAGTGAAATTCTTACCTGTCATAGGTTTTTTAACTTCAGCGGTAGTTGCATTTGCAACGGGTACATCATGGGGAACTATGGGCCTATTATTTCCACTGCTAATACCTCTAGGTGTAGATTTATCACAACAACAACTAGGACTTCCTCTAGATTTAAATAACTATATCCTACTTGGTACTCTTGGAAGCGTTCTAGCTGGAGCAACATTGGGTGATCACTGTTCTCCAATTTCAGATACAACAGTAATGTCATCAATGGCAAGCTCTTGCGATCATATTGATCACGTTAAAACACAAAGCCCTTATGCATTGACATGCGGTGTTATTTCGTGTGTATTTGGTTATCTACCTATTGGGTTTGGGGCGCCAGTATGGCTATGTCTCATACTTGGTATTGCAGCGGTTGTGATCTCTATTCGTGTTTTAGGAAAAGACTCACAATAATTGATTTGCTTGTAAAAAATATGTTCATTACGAAGTTTGCTTATAAAAGCAAATAAAATTTTAGGAGCTCTCTTTTTTTAAAGAAAGAGAGCTCCCTATTTTATACTACAGTAAAGTGATGACTTTTATACTGCTCCGTGAGCAAGCATAGCATCAGCAACTTTTACAAAGCCTGCAACATTAGCGCCTTTTACATAATCAACGCCGCTGCCAGACTCTCCATACTTAACGCACTGTCCATGAATATTTTTCATGATACCAAGTAATTTTTGATCAACTTCTTCTCTTGTCCACGGTAAAGCTGTAGCATTTTGCGTCATCTCTAAACCAGATGTAGCAACACCACCAGCATTTGCTGCTTTACTTGGAGCATACAATATCTGTGCTTTCATAAACACATTAACACCAGGCATGTCAGTTGGCATATTTGCACCCTCTGATACCATACGGCAACCATTATTGACTAGCGTTTGTGCATCATCTCCGCAGATTTCATTTTGAGTAGCACATGGGAAAGCAGCATCACACTTAATTCCCCAAGGCCGTTGACCTTCTAGATACTGGCATCCATATTTATCAGCATACTCTTTGATACGTCCACGGCGGTTATTCTTTAGATCTTTGATGAAGGCAAGTTTCTCTTCGGTAATACCGTTTTCATCGTAAATAGAGCCACCAGAGTCAGACATACTTACTGGTTTTGCACCTAAATGTAAAAGTTTTTCAACAGTAAATTGAGCAACGTTACCAGAACCAGATACAACACATACTTTGCCACTGATGTCTTCACCTTTGTGCTTCATCATTTCATTCGCAAAGTACACACAACCGTATCCTGTTGCTTCTGGACGAATCAAGCTTCCACCGTAAGAAAGACCCTTACCTGTAAGAACACCTGTAAACTCGTTCGCAAGTCTCTTATATTGACCAAACAAATAACCAATTTCTCTTCCGCCTACACCTATATCTCCAGCAGGAACATCTCTCTTCGCACCAATGTGGTTATACAAAGTTGCCATAAAAGATTGGCAAAAACGCATAACTTCGCGACTAGATTTTCCTTTAGGATTGAAATCAGAACCACCTTTACCTCCACCCATTGGTAAAGTTGTCAAACTATTTTTAAAAGTTTGCTCAAATCCTAAAAACTTAAGAATACTCAAGTTTACCGAAGGATGAAAACGCAATCCTCCTTTGTATGGACCAATAGCATTGTTAAACTGAACACGATAACCACGGTTGGCGCGAATATGGCCTTTGTCATCTTCCCAACATACGCGAAAAGAAATTACGCGATCTGGCTCGGTCATTCTTTCTAGAATATAGGCATCACGATATTGCTTGTGATCCAAGATATAAGGCATCACACTACCCGCAACTTCGTAAACGGCTTGATGGAATTCATTTTCTCCAGGGTTACGTCGTTTTAAGCCGATCATAAATTTGTCAACTATTGCTCCGGTGCTTTCGTCTAAGTCCCACATATGATGAACCTTTCGTTAATTATGTGTTTATGTTAATAAAATTTATTATAACTTAAGTGGTGAACTATAATAAGTAACCTGACAAAGTTCATTGGCCAGCCACTTAGATCATCGATCCATGATCACTAATCTCAAAAATGGAATAATGTAAATTACTTTTAAGATTTTTTGCGTTATTTATAGACCACAACTTGAATTATTATAGTAATTTTGTAGTTTGGATCAAAGTATTAAAAATCTATTTTATTTGTTTTATATTTACGCGATACCCTAAATAAATAATGAGTAGAGCAAATAACTCAGCAACATACAAAACTTCAGTGTGCCCCATTCTTGCTGAAGCTCCACCTGCTGCCGCACAAAAAGTCCCAATAACAATGAGAACGTTTCCTATAAAACGATGATAGTGCTCTTTTCCTTGTTTGTAGAACCGCCACGCAGAAATAAATGCACCACCACCAAGAAAAAACACAGCATATACATTTAGAAAAATACTAAATAGTCGTACTTTTTCCCATTCAATTACTTTACCTGATAGTTCACCATTCTCTACCAAGGAGATATCTAGTGGGGTAAGAAAAACAAATGTAGATGCTATTATTACGAATAGTAATAGAAAAACGGCAAGAATATGTGCAAGTTTTTTGTTGATCAATAAATAAACAGTTCCTTGCGCTAAAGGAGCTGCACCAAGTAACGCACCTGCAATATACCAGAAACGAAATAAAAGAGGATGCCAACCAAACAAGGTAACACAACTTTCAACAAGTGTCCCTAGACCAAAACAAACAATACCAATACACCACCATAGTAAATGTAGTCCTTGGCGTTGGCGATAACGATTTGCTACTTCCCAACTAAAACAGATAGCAACAATCGTTGTGATAATAGGAAGATAATATATTAGTTGCATAAATTTTTCTTACAAAGTAGTTCTTGATGATTAATCAAGATATTTGAGAATAAAACATTTGTTAACACGATACTAATAATGAGAATAATAATGGTTTGTGATAAATACGGCTCGCAATAGTAGAAAAGTAACTAAAGAGAAACTTCCTGCTAGGAACCAGAAAAGATCATTGTCTTTTAAGCGATAACTTCCCATCGTACTACCAAGAAGAAATACATTAAAAAATATAACAACAAGCAGAGATGATGTTAGCGGCACTAAAATTCGGAGTGATAGATAAGCAACAATAATACCAACAATGCATAGGAGGAGTGATTTAGGAAAATCAAAAAAAATTTTTCGTTGTTTTTTTCTTTTTTTCATACTATCTCGATATCGAAACAAAATTCTACAATGTTGCATTATTTTTACACACTACAATGCACAAAAATTAATGCAACAATAACTGCTAGATACCTTCTAAAGAAGGGAGTCCAATGGGAGAAGTCTCTTGTATTAACTTGGCTAATGCTAGCACATGTTCTTCCCCTGTAGGTTTGCCTACTATTTGAAGACCAACAGGTAATTTCTGTTCAGTTAAACCACAAGGAACACACCCAACAGGAAGGCTTGTTAAACTCAATAAAAATGTAGGCGCTACCCAATCAATATATGTTTTCATTTCTTTACCAGCAATAGTTAAGGGATAATTTTGGCTTGCAGGAAAAGGAGGAACAGCCATACATGGTGTAAGTAAATAATCATATTTTTGGAAAAAATCGTTAAATTTATACCAAGTTTTCGCGCGATCGTGGTGTGCCATTGCTAAATCTTTTGCCGATATTTTTAATCCGGCTTCAATATTACCCGCTAGATTACTCCCAAACTCATTGCGTCTTTCTAAATTTTGATACTGTTGGATTAACATCCACTCGCCGCGTAAATGTAAAAACGCTTTTCGGGCAAAAGAAAGATCAAACGAGATTTCTTCGACATGAACACCTTTATCTTTAAGAGCAAAAACTGCTTCGCGGCAAAGTTTTTCTACTTCTTCCTCAACACCTATATCGGCAATATCTGGACAATATGCAACGCGTGTTCCTGCAGGAATACCTCTTAAAACCGTTTCTAAAAACTCTCTGCCATGAGTTGGTTGTCTCATAGGAGATAAAGAACTTTCACCGGCAATCGCATCGAGAACAATCGCAATGTCCTCAGCAGTACGAGCCATAGGACCTGTTACTTGCATATCATCCCACAAATACTCAGATGGATATGTAGGAATAAGTCCTGGGGTTGGTCTTAAACCAACTATCCCGCAAAATGATGCAGGAATACGAAGTGAACCACCGAGATCTGTTCCTTCAGCAATAGCTATCATACCGCTTGCCAAGGCTGCAGCCCCTCCACCCGTAGAACCACCTGCACTAAGTTCAGTATTCCAAGGATTGAAAGTAGTGCCAAATACTTCGTTAAACGTATTTCCTCCCGTAGCAAATTCAGGAGTATTTGTCTTTCCGAAAATAATAGCACCATTTTCTCTCAATCGCTGTACTACAAGAGCATCTTCTTGTGGAATATTATCTTTATAAAGTTTGCTACCGTATGTTGTTCTAAGATTAGCTGTAGGTGTAATATCCTTTATACCTACAGGCAAGCCGTGCAAAGGATAGAAATTACCGTTTTTGGCTTCCTGCTCCCATTTTTCCGCTTGTTGTAAAACATCGTCACTAAGTGAACAAACAGCATTTATTTTCGGATTGTATTTAGTGTAAACGTCCATATACGCTTGTATAACTTCCATAGGAGAAAGTTCTTTTTGGCGAATTAATTTTACTGTTTCATATGCACTTAGTTTTGTAATTTCCACTGTTATATCTTTCTAATTGTGAGAGTGGTGCCGATGTTTTAGCAAATCACGAAGGTAAGCTTGTTGTATCTGCTCAAGAAGTTCTTTAAATCCACTACTTCCGCTTAAGTTTTTTAGATCTCCGTCGTTGGCAATCCATTCATAGTCACGAAAGCCTTTATCAAAAGCACTTCTTAAGGAGGCAAGTGCTTGTTTTCTTGAATTGCGCCTTGCATGCGCACACGCTAAATAATAATGAGCAAGACTATCATCTGAGTTACAAGAGATAGCTTTTTTGAAATAGCGGATAGCCTGGTAATCGCGACCGACGCGTAATAACATAAGTCCCAAATGGTAACTAATATTATTTTCGCCTGGATCTTTAGCTACGAGTTTTTTATCGTGATCTATAATTTGGTCCCACCACTTTCCAAGGCGAAACTTTTTAAGAACACATGCAACAGAACGACGCATATCTGGGTTTTTGTGAAAACGAACCTTGCGTAAACGAGTTAGTATCATAACTCTTTGTTGCTCAGTCATACTATCTTGCATTTGTGTTAATGCATAACCAGCAAGAGTTTTCATCGTTTGCCCTCTAGAACGGTCATTTGAAAATTCTAGGTGAATAAAACGATAATTGTCTTCGCTATACATAGCAAGAAGAGGCTTAATAACTCGATTCCCCATTTTGGCAATAGGAGTATATTGTGAGTAGCATAGTGAATGGCCACCATAAGGTGAAATGAGTTTCGCTAGCTCACTTTCTACTTGTTTATACGACAGTGTGTCTACGATTTCTTGTATGGTGTTTTTTTCTTTACGCGTACGTGGAACAATATTTTTCAAACGCTTAACAAGATATGGCTGACTATCCGATAGCTCAAGCAAAGAACTAGCGACACACATGCGCACACCTTCATCTTTATCGTTGACAGCAGAAAGAATATACTCAATAGAGCGCTTATCACCTATTCTCTGCCAAATATCAACAATAGTGCGTTTAGCTAAGTAATTACTCCGTGAATATTTTTTTGCCAAGTAGGGAGAAACATCTTTTCCTAAGGACACCAATTGCTCAGCAGCCAATTTTCTTTTATGCGAAAACGAATGCCCTAACAGTTGACAAAGCTTATTAACTTTGCGCTTGAAAGCGACCTGCGAATTTTGGGAATATATAGGAATAGTTAAAAATATTAGCAATGTGAATGTTATATATTTTTTCATCATAAACAATATTTCCTACTTACAGTACAAATTATGTGGCAAAACGCTGTAGGAGTGTGTTTGTAAACATACTCCACATAGTTATTATAACCAAAACAAGTAATCTGTGCTAGTTAAAAATTCGATTTTGTTAAGGGACAAACAATGACTGTTTTTCAACAATACATTGCTCTAGGAGATAGTATTTCTATTAGTTTTTACGCAAGCATGGACTACATGGAAAAACACCAAGTATCAAATCCACCAGATGGACTTGGAGCAGCAATGCTTTTTTATAAAAACAATGACGAAGTATGGCCCAAATTTAAGCAACGAGATTTGAGTAGCCTTTACCCGCAGTTACAACTTTGCTATCATGCAAGTGATGGGGCAACAACAACCACAGTTTTAGATAATCAATTACCTGAGTTATCAGCGGGGAGCAAAGAACAAACAATCATTACCATGACTGTTGGCGGCAATAATTTACTATTTATGATGGGCAAAAGCCAAGCACAAGGCGATGATTTATTTAAAAAGCTTATTGAGAACTTAGAACAGATTTTGCAGAAAATAAATCTGTTATTTCCAAACAATATACTCATTCTCGGTACAGTCTATGACCCAAGTGACAACTGCCCAGATATAATGTGGCGCAACTATAAACGCGACCATATATGGTTTTATCGTTACAATGATATTGTGCGCGAAATTTGCGAAAAGCGCAAAAATTACATCCTTGCAGATATTCACAAACTCTGCTATGGTCATGGATACTCAGCAGGAGAGAAAAATTGGTTTTATGCAACTATTGAACCAGGTGTCATAGCAGCACATGAAATTCGCCGCTTGTGGTTAAAAGAATTACATAACTATAATTCACAACGAAAACAATAGCGTGCAAGTTTATAAATGGCAAAGAACAAAGGCTAAACAAAAAAAACCGCAATGGTACGGAAACTTAGACGATGATTGCAACGCAGAATGGGCAGGTTTGCTACTTAGAGCGGAGGAATGTCAGGATTATTCCTGGTGGTGGGTAGTCATCGATCTAAAAACAAGTACAAATATCGATGCCGCTTGTAACCACAACATCAATGTCGGTTCAGGTGAAGAAGCTCGCCGTATGGCAGAATCATGCGCATTAGAATAGTTAGGTGTTAATGCAAAATATGGTAATGGTTGAAACAAACGAGACAAAAGAAATATCACCTCTTTTGCAGCTTGTTCCATTAGTCTACTCAGCTATCTAGCTCAACGCCAGGTCTATTCTTAAAACACAAAGCGCACACTTTAGTAGCAATGTTATCGACCTGATAGAAGTGTCGAAGCAAACGTCTCTTTTTACAAATAGGACATATTTTTCTAGGTTCTTTTCTAAGTGTAGCTCTCTTCTTTGCTTTAACTCGAATATTCATACAAATAATTTGAAAAACGTAAGCAACAAGAAATATTAGAGGTATTCTTATCAAGATTATGATGAAAATATTCAACTTATTAGAATACAATTGCGTTTGATATATCTGAAAAGTATCTCCAATATCTATTATGCGAATAAAGTTATCTAATAAAATTATGTAGTTATTTATATCCACCAAAAAACTACATGTACCGCGTATACCACCAACTCCAATCGCAACAACCGCAATGAGCGCGATAATCGGAGCCATTCCAAAGACCGCGTAACGAAGAATATAATTTTTTATTGCATCAAGTATTAAATTTAAACTTTCCCACGACTTAGACGTAGAAGTTAACAACAAAATACTTATTAGCCAGTGCATAACAATAAGAGATATCCTTGCAAAATGACTTTTTACTTCTATATACAAAATTATAATATGCTCTTCTTTTAACAAATCGGTAAAATCAACTGCCTTCAATGCGTAAGTATAAGAAAAAACAATCCAATTTCCCAAGCCAATTCCTTTAGCACTCCGATAGTGAGAACTGTCCATTTCCGATACTTGCCAATAAAAAAAGGAGAAACAAAGAGGAAGCAGTAGAACCAAAAAAAGAGACCAGGACTTATTTCGTTTTTTGTAACAAAATATACAAAAACCAGCTATTGCAAAAGCGAAGAATAAAACAACGATCATATTTTTACTACCTATTAAGTTATAGTTGCAAAAACATATAATTACAAATCAATTAAAGCCTGTCACCATTCAAAAAGAATCGATTTTGAAAATTCGACTAAAAAATTTTTTTTTGTGAAGCTTTTTGTTTTTCATTTCGTCATAACAATATCACAGCTTAGTTCTCCTGAAAATGAGGAGATAACCATGAACGAGGAAGTGGATATACAACAAATCCAAACAGACAGTTTAACTGAATTCGAAAAAATGTATAGGAAATATGTCAAGTCGGTCTACAGTTACGTGTTCAAAATGTTAAAAAATACAGCCGATGCAGAAGAGATTGTACAAGAAGTATTTATTAATTTATGGCAAAAACGTGCGATAATTCAGTCTGAAAAAGTGGTGTGGATTATGGCAAAGAGAAAATGCATTGATTATATGAGAAAAAGAAAGCTATTTTTTCTTTGTCCGCAAGAATGGGCCTCATTGTATCAGATGTGTTCTAGTGAGAAAGAAATTATTTGTCAAGACGAACAGCAAGTAATGATAAATAAACTTTCAATGGTAGACAGAGAAGTCATTTTACTCGCGCTAAAAGGTTCATCGCGAAACGAAATGGCCACAATTTTAGAAATACCTCTGGGAACTATTGATTCAAGACTTAATCGTATTCGCTGTAAACTACGGAGAGAATAAAATGGATGAAGAAGGACATACGAATGATGAAAGTGATCATGCACGAAAAATAACGCAATTTCTTCAGGAAGAGCTAAGCGGTGAAGAACAAAAAGAATTGCTGAAGCAATACAATACGGATCTTGACTTTCGTACTTGTGTAGATAAGCATCACAACAAATATAATTCGCTTCTTACTGTAGAAGCACAAAAATTTTTAGAAAAGCGCATAGTTTGTAACGAGGATAAAGAGAATTATCTAAACATTGATAAAATGTGGAAAAATATTTTAACCAATATAGAGCGGGTGTAGTTCAGTTGGTAGAACGCTAGCTTGTGGCGCTAGAAGTCGTAGGTTCGAATCCTATCACCCGTACCATCTTCCCAAATGTGATATTATACCAGAAAATTAAGGCTAAGTTATTCCCTCATTTTATCCTCTTCGGCGCGAACCTCGACACTTTACAATCCTTCTGCTAACGTAATAATATATTCTCAGGCATTACCTATCAATATCACAAACCTAGAATTGCAACTACATTGCTTTTTCATGCATAAAAACTACCTATTTCTCAAAAAAAATGCATCTTGATTGCATTTTTAATTTGACACTTTTATGACAAGGTGATAATTTAACGAAATTAATATACTTTAAATATATCTAAAAATTTAGGGCGTGTCATCATTCAAAATATTGTGTGTTTTTTCGAGCCCGAGCCCGTTTGCGAGCCCGTTTGCGAACCCGTTTCCGAAACTTTCACTAACAATTTATCAAAGAAGCAAAGTTTCTTTTTCCATCGCAAAAAACTAGTATTGAACCAATAAATCACTTTCTGTCGCTCTCAAAAGGTTTTCGGGCGCGGGCTCGGGCTCAATACTACTGGCGTATCATTAAATGAATCCGTTATATTTTTATCTGTATTGAATGATGACGCGCCCTAAAACTTCAAAATTATTTTATTGTTGTTAGTTCATGCGAGTTTGTGTAATAACTCTCCCAGTAGCTATTTTTCTTTTAGGGATTATTCTTTACCTCGTTTGTTATGTACTTCCTTTATTTTGCATATCATGTTGTTTCTTACTTGATTATCTATCTTCACTTGTAAGTCGCAAACATTATGAAAAACATCAATTTTCATTAAGGAGATTAAGGTTTGAAAATACCAATTTTTCTAGTTATGTTAATCGTTATTGTATTCTTGGGATGCGATTCAAAATCTACACATAAAAAAAATCCACTAACTATATGTGTTACAACCACAGATTTGGAAGATATTACAAATAACATTGGAGGAGAATATGTTACCGTATATTGTTTTGGAAAAGGCGCGGAAGATCCTCATGTTGTTGAAATAAAACCAAATTTTGTGAAACAACTTAGTCAAGCAGATATATTAATAGACGTTGGAATTGGAATGGCAGGAGGTTGGTTACCCGACTTACTAAAATCAGCGCAACGTCCAGATATGTTTCCTGGGAAAGAAAAACATTTGTCTGTTGCTGACGTTGTGCGTCATTTACATAATCCAGAGAAATATGCATTTACTGATAGTTTACATGCCGATGGAAACCCTCATTTTCTCTTAGATCCTATCGAAGGAATTAAAACCGCAAAACTTATTAGCGAAAAATTAAGTCAATTATTGCCTTTGCAAAAAGATTTCTTTAATAAGAATTATCAAACATTTCGTCAAAAAATCGCTACTTTACTAGTTGGTGAACAATTGGCACAAAAATACAGCGTCGAAAAGTTAGCTGTAATGTATTCAGAAAACAAACTCGAACAATTTCTTGTTAAAAATGGTGATAAAGAAAAATTAACTGGCTGGTTCAAAAAATTACACTCTTTACGTGACCGTTCTTTTGTTGGTGATCATGACTTATGGCCTTATATGGCGAGAACTTATGGCCTGGCAATCCTTGGTTATCTAGAGCCTAAACCAGGGGTCCCACCGACAACAAAACACCTAAAAAAATTAATTGAAAAAATGCAAAATAACAACGTTAAAATTTTGCTAACATGTCCATATTTTGACAAACGCCATGTGAAGTTTGTTGCAGAGAAAAGTGGGGCAATTGTTGTTAATATGGCACATCAAGTAAAAGCGTTAGATGGCACTAATTCTTATATTGAAATGTTGCAATACAATTTTCAACAACTCTTCCAGGGATTAACAAAATAATGCAAGTTGTTATAGAAAAAATTAAAAGAATTTCTATTATTTTACTTATTGCATTTGTTGTTATCATAATCATTTCTTACTTTTCTGCAGGTGAACACACCAACCCAAAAATTACAAATTCTGTAAAATGGGATTCAGCAGAAACAAAGAAATATTTTTATGCTGCATGCGCTGATTGCCATAGCCACGAAACAAAATGGCCATGGTATTCTCATTTTGCTCCTGTCTCACAAATGATCATCGATCATGTAGACTCTGGGCGCAAACGTTTTAATATTTCTATTGCTAACATGGGTAGAAGTAAAGAAGCTGCTCTAGAGATACAAAATGGCCACATGCCACCCGAGGAATATACTAAAATGCATCCGGAAGCGGTATTAAACACAGAAGAAAAAGATCTTTTTGTTCTTGGTTTAAAAAAGACTTTTTCTCAAAAGCAAAAATGAAAACAAGGTTAAATATTTACCAAAAACTTAACTTCGTGGTTTAAGAACTATACAGATTTTTTGACAAAAAATGAGGTTATCAATTTCTTTGAATATTCGATGACCTCTTCAAGATATCTTTTTCAATCAGCTTCATTTTTGTTCTCTAACACAACATGAAGTAATCATAGTTAACGAAATCTTGTGCAATATATCCTCCACAAAAAACTATTGGTTCCTTCCAACTGACACATCAACAAAGACATAACAACTATCAAACAAACTATAATTAATAACGTCTAATTCACATCATCGAAAAGCAAAACAAAAATTTTTCAATATTTTTTATTTTTATGAAAGATTTATTGCATAGATTACGATCTAAAATAGCAAACGCAAAAAAAGGAGAACAACATGTTGGGAATTACCTAAATATTACTAAGATTCAAAATGGCGATCATACAGAATTTACAAAAATGTATTGTGCTTATGTTAAAAATGTACAAAGTTATGTATATCGCAAAACAAAGAACAAAGACGATGTACAAGAAATTGTTCAGGATATTTTTGCCGATGTATGGCGGAAAAAGAAATCCATCCACTCTCATGCGATTATTTGGACAATTGCCAAACGTAAGTGCATTGATTTCTTTCGTAAAAAACGAACGCACTATCTGGCTTGTGAAAAACTTGATAGCACTATTCTCCACTCTGATCTTGTAGAAAAACAAGAGTGGTGGACAAATTTTTTACAAAAATTATCGCAAAAAGAAAGAGATATTGTTTGTTTGTTGTTACAAGGTTATGAACGAAAAGAAATCGCAAATATATTAAATATTTCTTCAGGAACAGTAGATACGCGATTACATCGTTTAAAGAAAAAATTTAGCACTTGAGTAAAATAGGAGCCTTAGCTTAGTCTGGATAGAGCAAACGCTTGATAAGCGTTAGGCCGTAGGTTCAAATCCTACAGGCTCCAATTTAAATTATATTAGCTTGAGTAAAACAGGAGCCTTAGCTCAGTCTGGATAGAGCAAACGCTTGATAAGCGTTAGGCCGTAGGTTCAAATCCTACAGGCTCCAATTCAAATTATACTTATCCTTTAAATCCTCCAAAATTAAAACAACGCCTTCCTGATAACACAAAGAACCTCTGAATATGATAAGCATTGGCTACTTCTGTTATTTTGCTTCATTCGTTTAATTGATAACAGGCCTAAAGAAAAAAATAAAAAAAATTTCCATTTTTAATTTTTTAGCGTCTATTACTACTAGAATAATCACTTTACAATGCTAACAAAACCCAAACGAGTTTTTGAAAATTTAATATCGTTATCATTAGTTATAGGGATTATTGAACAAATTATAGATTACTAGCAAGTTAAAGGGGAGATAGATCAAAGAAATATAAATAAATTTCTTTGATACTAAGTGCTTCAAAGTACTTGTAAAAAAACTCCTTACTACAATGTTGTATAACTTTTGAAAATTTAAACAGGAGTAAAAATGGATTTTTGTAGAAATTTTTTAATCTTAGCTTTAATAGTATTATTTACTGGACCTTTTGTAACAGCCGAAACAAGCAATCGCGCTAAAAGTTACGAAGTAAAAATCGTGAACGGTCAACTTCAAATTATAGCTGTTCATAGTAGATCAAAAAGAGCTGTAAAAGCTTATACTCATAAAGAATTAAAGAAATACCTCAAGGCGAAGAAGCTTGAAATTCAAATAACACAAGAGGATCATTTAGATCCTGTAAATAATCATTTCGCTTACTTTATTGTGGGACAAACTCAGAGCAAGAGTAGATCTCTTCTAGCTGATTTAAACGTATCTGAGCGTATTGAGATACAACGATTCAATGATCAGATTCGAGTTACTTGTATTCATAGTAGATCAAAAAGAAGAGCAAAATCTGGCGCTACATCTGAGTTAAAAAAATACACAAAAGAGCTGAGTTTAGATTTTGAAATAACAAAAGATGAAGCACAAGGCCCTGTTCAGGGAGGTTTTTCTCATGTCTTGGAAGCTACTCTTTCTCAAAAACAACGTTCATCTCTTGACAGAGCTTTTGTTAGTATTGACATTGAACAACTGGGTAATTTTGTCCGATTGACTTGTATCCATAGTAGATCAAAAAGAAGTGCAAAAGCTAAAGCAAATTCTGAATTGAAAAAGTATTT
Source organism: Candidatus Uabimicrobium helgolandensis (assembly GCF_041508025.1). Taxonomy (NCBI): domain Bacteria; kingdom Pseudomonadati; phylum Planctomycetota; class Candidatus Uabimicrobiia; order Candidatus Uabimicrobiales; family Candidatus Uabimicrobiaceae; genus Candidatus Uabimicrobium; species Candidatus Uabimicrobium helgolandensis. Next base: position 4,425,910 of record NZ_CP165719.1, on the reverse strand, counting down.
AAAAGGAAAAAAATTCTCTGTTGTACAAGAACAAGATCTAGGTCGTGTAGAACAGGGATTTTCTTATCTAGTAGAAGCAAATACTCTTAGCGAACGATCTTCTTCAGACATTGAAACAAATGCATTTGTACATGTTGATATAAAAGTATTCAACAACAATATTACAGTTACTTGTATTCATAGTAAATCAAAAAGAAGAGCAAAAGCTAAAGCAAATTCTGAATTGAAAAAATATGCAAAACAGAAAAAATTAGCTTTTGAGATAACAAAAGATGAAGCCCAAGATTCTACCAAAGGTTTTTCACATGTACTACAAGCAACTCTTTCAGAAAAATAATATTTAAGTGAAGTCAGAGTTGACTAAGAGTCTGTTACAAATTGCTAGTTTAACGCAATTTTGTAACAGGCTTGTAGCATGACTTTTGTACAATTCTAGGCACTTTTTTAAACTTTGTTCATCCAGTTCAAACATAACTTAGAACATTTGCTTTTTAATATAATTTCCATGAACTTCCCCTTCCAAATTCTTCTTGCAAAAACTCCCTATTTTCCTCTTACAGGAATAAACTCTCTCAAATTAATATTCCATTCGCACTTCAATCCAAAATTTATTCAAAAAAAATCAAAGATTTTTTACAAAATATCCCAAACAATACGACTACTATGTTATGAATCTATTAATTCACGAAAAGTTGACCTGGCAAAAATCGTTGCCTAATATCCTTTAAGGAATTTTTCATGACAAAATATATTGTATTAGTATTATTTTTAGCATGTTGTACACATATGTTATCTCAAACCTTCATCTCTGAAAATTTTCACAATTTAGATCATTGGAGTGAACTTAAATTTTCAAGTATCTCTCCCTCCAAATACTCCATAGTAAAACAAAACCGAAAATCTTATTTAAAAGCAAAGTCGAATTCTTCTGCTTCTGGTATTATTCATGAAAAAGTTTTCAATGTATATAAATACCCAAATTTAGAATGGCGATGGAAAATAAACAATATTTTCCAAAGAGGTAATGCTTTTAAAAAAACAGGTGATGACTATCCAATTAGGGTTTTTGTAATGTTTGAATTTAATCCCGAAAAAGCCTCTTTTACACAAATACTAAAATATAAAGCGATCAAAGCTATTCATGGAAGATATCCACCTCATAGTACCTTGAGTTATATTTGGGCTAACCGATATCATCGAACTAAAGTTATAACCAGTCCGTATGTTGACAATATCAAAATGATTGTAGCATCTAGCGGGAGTAAAAATGCGAAAACATGGGTAACAAAAAAAGTTAATTTGATAGATGACTACAAAAAAGCTTTCAGTAAAAAACCTCCGAAAAGAGCTAAAATCGCAATTATGATTGATTCAGATAATACAAAAGAAAAAGGGTTTTCGTTCGTTGATTACATAAAAGTATATTCTGTAAATAAAAAATAATCGTTGCCATTCGCAAAAGTACACTTGTTGCAATTTATTGCGGTGCCCAATTAAAGTGGCCTAATGATGACACTCTGTTGTTAGACGTGTGTTATCATTCACAGGAATAACAGATGTCGTTGAAATATTATCTTATATTATGACACTGCGAGTAGTATCGAGCCCGTTTCTTAGCCCGAGCCCGCTTCCGAAACATTCTAAAGGCGGTAGAAAAATAGAGCTTTTTGTGAGTTGTAACAAATACTTTTTTATTTAATCAAAAGCCTTGAAATCGGGCTCGGGCTCGGAAACGGACTTGGAAAAATATTTTGAATGATGACAAGCTCTAGTAATATTTACAAAATCAAAGTGCCACTTCAATTGAAGAGCGCAATAAAACACAGTGATATTACAGGTAATTCGTAATTTAAACGAGTGTCGGAGATAACCTCTCTTTGTTAAAAGAGAGTAGGTACATAAATGTTGCTAACAGCTGCACTATTTGTTTGTCCAGCATAAACAATAGCGTCATGCTGGGCAACAACACTTACAAAATCGTCGCCTTCTTCCATGTCTAGAATAAGAATGCCATCTTGGACGAATTGGTCATCGAGGCGTGAGTTATCGGCAAAAGAACAGACAATTAAATTTCCAATCATAAGTAGCAAATAGATATGATTCTTCCACTATATTTTTTCCTCTTTTTTAACTCATGTAAGTTGAAAAAATTATGTTGCCAAATATTTGATACATCTAAATCATCTTGTACGAGAATCGTATATCGTTATACTCTAAAAATTATGAGTAAAACGAGTAGTAAGACATAAAATATAGTTGCTAGAAGTTTCTCAACTCACACAATTTAACTTCATCTCATATAGCAAAAGATACATACACTTATTATTTCCAAGTGACACTCTAAACGACTAATTTAAGTAGCCTTTACAAGTTCTTTAAATTTTTGTACTTGCCTACTAGATATTCTTACATCACAATAAAAGTTACTAACGTTTTTGTTTAGAGAAGAACAACCTTGCGTATACCCCAAAGCAAACAACAGTAAAATTGGAACTCTTTTACAAGTATGATTATTTAGAATTTACAAACACATGCGAATCATTTTATTTTATTAGATCGTTCATACAAAATGACAGACCTAGACAATACTCCTAACTTGTATAGAGCTACCAAAAATTTTAGAATGTTTACTCTTACTCAAATAGAGTAAAATGAATACTATGTTTAAGGACACATTTTATGAGAAACATCTTTTTCTTAATATTTTTGAGCTTTTCATTAGTAATGGCTCAAAGTAACAAAACAACAGAACAAAGAGACCAAGAACAAAAACAAAAAGAGCAAAAAACTCAACAAGAATGGCAACATTACGCCTCTCCTAATTCAAATCATCAGTCACTAAGTTTTATGGCAGGTGATTGGAAGACGATCTCCAATATTTATGATGATAAAGGACAAGTTTTCCGTCAAGATGCTGGAACTTGTAATAATAGTTGGATATTAGGTGGACGATTTTTGCTTATCAATCATCGCTTTACTCAATACCAAGCCATAGGCGTAATGGGATACGACAATTACTCTAACAAATTTGTTGCCGGGTATTTTGATAATCAAGGTACAGGAACATATCTTAGCAAAGGTACAATACAAGCTGATAAAAGCATTGTTTTAATGGGAGAGAGTATCAGTTACTTCACTGGTAAACCAATAAAAGCTAAGTATGTTTATACAATAACAGGAGATAATAGCTATACGTTTACTCTTTTTAACGTTTCTTCGTCAGAAAAAGCTTTAAAAATAATTGATATCACTTATACCAAAAGTAGTTTGGTAGACAACAACAAATACTGGACCGAAAAATCAAAAGATGTATCTAAAAAAGATGAACAAAACTGGAATAAATATTCAACTCCAAATAAACACCATCAAGCATTATATCCTCTCATTGGAAACTGGAAAGTTTCTTTTTTAGTATATGATGAAGCAGGAAATATTATTAGAGCTCCTGAAGGAAAAGCCTTTAACAGAAGTATTTTAGGTGGCCGTTTTGCTTTGTTACATTATAAACTTGACGATTATCAAAGTATTGGAATCATGGGTTTTGATAATATTAAGCAAAAATACACAACTCTATACATAGATAACTTTGGAACAGGCATTTATTTTAGTGAAGGCCAAGTTACTGGTCCAAGTCAATTTTTACTATCTGGTGATAGCATCGATTACTCAACAGGAAAACCCGCAATTGTTACATATGACACAGGAATCATAAGCCCCAATAAGTATATATTTCAATTATACAATCAAAAGGAAAAAGAAGAGTTAAAGATAAAAAAAGTACATATCGAATGTACTAAGATTGCGACAGTACACATAAAAACACCAAAGGTAGAAACAAAAGTTCCTGTACAAGTGCAACCAAAAGTAGAAGTTGTTGACGACATACAGAAACCAAAGACACCTAACACAACTTCTGAAGTAAAAAATGAGACCGTAGATATAAAAACAATGGCCAAAAAAATAATGGCTGACGCAGAAGCAAAAGCTGCTAAAATAATGACTGATGCAAAAGAAAAAGCTGACAAAGTGATTGCTGATGCAAAGAAAAAAATCGAAGAGATGGAAAAGTAATTAAATAAATGAGTACTTTTCTCTAACTGGCAGCACTTATTAAAGATCACAAGGAAGTTTATTCCTTGTGATTTTTTATTTGCTGAGTGCTGAACCTGGCACCACCAGAATGCGAATCGCTAATACGGCAAACCGAAAATATTCTGGTGTAGTAGCAGGTAATTTAGGACCAAGCCGCTGTGCCAAAGAAAAAGGTTCTCGACTACAAAGCAAGCAGTAAAGGGCAAAAGTAAACAAAATCATACTCCACATAACAGTTACCAACTGTTGTAATGTTTTCGGGGATTTCATTAAAAATACTCCTATAATTTAACAAAAAAGTAAAGAAATCGCGGGATTTTGGCTGTTTCAAATAAGAAATGCTATCTTGTTTTGAAAACGAAAACGGGAAGAAAAAAGCAGGAAAGGAGTTTGTATAATCAATGAAACGAAGTTAGGCGGAGAAAAAAGCAACTTGTATAATTAAAGATCACCGCTACTCATTACAAGATAACGGTGATCTAATATAGCTTAAATTTGTTAATGGAAAGTAACGATTACTCTTCTATAATACGAATAGCCACTCCACTAAATCTTTTGTTGTTTAACCCTATACCAGCAGCTATTATACAATTTGTTGCTGTATCGACGATACCAGTAGTTAGAGATTCATTTATAGTATTTTTGCCACTATCGATTAATCTTTTAGTGTTAAAAGTGGTGCGGATATTACCAAAATAATCGAGAATCACAATAAATCCTGCAACATCACCTTTATTAGCAAAACTTCCAATAACAACGATCTCTGTTCCTCTTGTAAATACATGAGAACCAGTTTGTTGATAGTTCCCTTTTTTTGATGTAAAAATAAGAGGTTTGTCGTTATTAAAATGCGGATCTCTTGTACCATGAACTCCTGAAAATCTTTGAACGATAGCAGAACTAGTTGCCACATCTAACCCGCAAACTAAAACTTTATCGCTTTCAGTAGTGATACTTAATAATCGCACGTTAGCAATATCTATTGTACCATCGCCATTAAATCTACCATCCAAAACTCCATGACGATCCATTTTAAAAATAAACGAACCGCTAGCACGACTACCTACACCAAAGATATTTTTCTTCTTATCAATAGCAATTGATAAGCATTCTGTATTTTCAGTAAAGGTTGATAGATCTTGTAGCAAATATCCCTCTTGTGATAGAACCGCAACACCAGCAATTGTTCTTGCGCCACTATATGAAGTTCGCGCAATGATAATTTCTTGGCCTAGAGAAGTTTTGTTTATATCAGCAATGATAACATCATTGCCATGGTGCATGTTGAACTCCTCGCCTTCAAGTTTAGCCAACAATATTATACCATTATTACTAAAACTGGTGTCTAAAATACCACTAGGGAGAAGTCGCACTGCAAATATCGCACTACGACTATTTAATTGCAAAGTACCAACAACAACAATATTCTGGTTATTATCGATAGCAACACCATTGACAGCAATACTATCAATACTAGGAGCGCCAATATCTATAACAACACGACCATCGGTACCAAATGTGGTGTCTAAAATACCGTCTTGATTAGAAACAGCCACAAATACTTTGCTAACAGCTACGCTATTTGTTCGCCCAGCATAAACAATAGTATCATGTTTGGTGGCAACAGAACTTACAGAATCGTCGCCTTCTTTCGTGTCTAAAACAAGAATGCCATTTTCGGCAAAATGGTCATCGAGGCGTGCATTATCTGCGAAAGAACAGACAATTAAACTCCCAATAATAAGTAGCAAATAGATATGATTCTTACAATACATTTTTTTCCTCTTTTTCAGAAGTTGTTTATAAATTACGACTCGTGTGAGTTGAAAAAATTATATTACCAAACCTTTGCTACATCTAAATCATTTTGTACGAGAATCGTATATCGTTATACTCTAAAAATTATGAGTAAAACGAGTAGTTAAGACGTAAAATATAATTGCTAGAAAGTTTCTCAACTCACACAATTTGATTTTGTCTAATATAGCAAAAAGTTTATGAGATAATTATACAAAGTATTGTATAATTACGCAATATTTACTTAAATAACTCCAATATATGAAATACAAACAACCTAGTAAAAAGTGCTAAAATCAAAGAATCAACCGTCCTAAACTGCCTCTCCTCTTTTGATCTCATTTCTTGTTTTGCAGCCAGAGAGTGGACAAAAAATTTCCAAAAAATCAATTCACTGTGGAAATACTATACTGTAACATGAGTTTATTGGATCGACATGTAAAAAGGTACCATTCTCTAATCCTCGTAACCAACCATCAAAAATCCCCAATATCGCGTATTTTTTTTTAGGACTCCAACTGATAAGACATTTTTTATTTTTTAATGTATTGTGAAAGAATACCTTGCCTTTTTTAGTAGTAATTGCTTCGGCACCTTGAATTTGATTGCTGATGCAAAGAAAAAAATCGAAGAGATGGAAAAGTAATTAAATAAATGAGTACTTTTCTCTAACTGGCAGTACTTATTAATCACAAGGAAGTTTATTCCTTGTGATTTTTTATTTGCTGAGTGCTAGGTTCAGCAAATAGAGATTAGAAATTATTACTTCTGATAACAGCTGCAATATTGAATCAACTATTTATAGTGAATAGAGTTTCGTTTATCCATCGCTGGACTCAAAATCCGTGCGAATCCTAATTAAATAATCATCAACTATTCTTGTTTTTCTGTAAAAATACCAAAACTAAATAGCCAATGGTGTGTAATTGCGTCCGAAGATGAGCGAATAAGAATGTTGTTTTTTCCTTGCTTAACTCTATTTGCAATTTCAAACTCGTAATAATGAGGTCGGCTCCTACCAGGTTCTAATTTCTTAACGGTTAATCGACCGTTGACATAGATATCTATAGGAGAATAATTTGTTTTTGCAAGCGTCGATAAATGACTAATACCCACTAGTAATGCTTCATATTTACGATCCAAATTAAAATTTATCTGCAAACCTCCTACTCGCGCAGGAATTACCATAAGACTTTTTCTTGGAGCGCGTTTAACAGTCCATGTTCTATCTTCTCCTATTAATTTATATAGATTTGCTCCAGCGTGAGAAACAATTTTTCTATTTTTAATGCTAAAACCAACAACTGCTTGGGACCAATCTTGTTTGGGATGAGGAATTTTTTCTTGTGGTTTTACTAATTGGATGCTTTGATTTTGAGACTTGCTTTTTTTGGGTTTTGGAATTTGAGTGTTTCGGTCTTTATTTTGTAGCTCATTTTTTTCAGACTTTGATAATTGAGTACTTTGATTTTTATTTTGTAGTTTGTTTTTGATTTTATCGTTTTGGGATTGTTTTTTAGAATGCGCTTTTTGATTTGCCAGCGCGGTAGCTTTATTATTTTTCCTAGGCTTTGGTAGCTTTTTATTACCGATACCGATAAATAACAGTAAAGTAATAAAAGCTATAGTACAAATAATAATAATATTTTTATAACTTATTGTTTTTCTTTTTGGCGTAACTAAGCGCGCGCTTGTTCGGCGCGTAGCTCGATTTCTTGTATCTTTGTTGTGTACTTTTCGCAAATGATTGGACATTGTGGAACAGCTTTGGTAACGATGTTTTTTTGATTTAGAAAGTGCCTTGTTGCAAATTTGTTCTAATTCTTTAGGAATTTTTGAATTGATTTCGCATAAAGGAATAGGCTCTTTTATTAAAATGCATTTCAAAAGTGACAAGTGAGTTTTCGCCGTAAAAATAGGTCGTTTTGCTAATAATTCATAAAGAATAGCACCTATAGAGTACTGGTCACTCTGTGCGGTTGTCGCGGAATGGCGGCCTTCTGCTTGCTCAGGTGTCATATAACGCAAAGTTCCCATCATCATACCTGTCTTCGAAAGTTTTTGACTGGCTTCCTCTACTTTAGCCAAACCAAAATCCATGATGATTGGTTTACCTTTGTGCACCATGATATTTGCTGGTTTTAAGTCGCGATGCACAACACCACTGCGATGAGCATAATCCATGATTTCGCATACTTTGATGATGAAATCTACGCTTTGTTTTATACTCATTGGAGTTGATAATTGTAATTCTTTTAGAGATACACCTGGTACTAAGTCCATCGTAAAAAACATTTGATTATTTTCGCAACCAATATCGTAAGCTTTTACAATTCCAGGGTGGTCCAGTTTGCTCATTGTTTGTGCTTCGCGACGAAATCTCTTAGCCGCTTGGGAACTAACCTCTCTAGAAAAGTTAACCTTTAGTGCTAATTCTTTTTGCATATCAGGATCAAAAACTTTGTAGACTTTTCCCATTCCGCCTTGTCCTAACACCGAAATAATTTTATAGCGACCTATGTAGTCGGGATTTTTAGATTGAGTTTGGTTTGTAGCTTGCAATGTGCGCTTTTGGTGGTTTGTGTGGCTATTGTTGTTTGTTGTCAAATCGTGAACTGATATGGAAGGGGAATTTAATGCTTGTTTTGTGTAGCTTGAAATTATATTTACTTGGTCCTGGTCAATATATTTTTTATAAAGAAGCCATTGTGAAAACATCATTGAATGCTCTGGGCATTCAGCAATGTACTCTTTAAAATAGCGTTCTTGTAGAATTCCATTATGAATGCCAGCTTGGCCAAAGGCAACATTTTCATTTTTATACACATCAAATCCCTTAACTCAGCATTGTTAAATTAACGAAAATCGAAAGTCGTTAATATAAGAAGAAAATAATACCCAAAAAATTCTATCACAAAAAAAAGGGCACCGCGACGACTAATATATCGGAGTCCAAAAAAGTATTCAACTCAGAAAATGAGATTTACCTCTCGAATTTATAAAGTGCCAGACACCTGACACTTATTCGAATTTATAAAGTGCCAGACACCTGACACTTATTATCACTGTAAACACTTGTAGATAAAAGAATCAATAACAACAAGATAATTGACTTTGTTTTCATAACAAATTCCTTTCTAAGTGACTTGGCAAAAGTACTGAGTTGAGAAAAGGGTCAAGGTCATTTAATTCTTTTTTTCTTGATAATTTACATTCATTTTTTTTCTTCGATGTTACGAAGGTAGCAGCTTATAATTGAGATTTTTTATTTGTCTTCAATTTATCTTAAATTTCAAAAAGAGATTTTTGCTATAATAATTACCAAAGGATACTACCCTAAAGAACAAATTAATTTGGGAAAAAATATGCTGCGGTCAATTGTCTCAATGCTGGTTCTTTTGATCAAAAGAACTTCCAAAGACCGTGTTTTTAAAGGATTAAGAGTTAAGATTAAGATTTCTTGAACCTACAGATTACTCACTTATACTCTATTTCTTTCCATGCCTGTTCTGTTAGTACCAGCTTACTTCTTCTTGTATTTCTTTTCGCTTTTGCCTTTGACATTTCTATCTCTCCCTCAATACACTCTTTGGAAGATACACTTTATCTTAATAACAGCAATTCGTCAACAGCATCTAATCACTACATGATATGGACTACCAAGAATTTATGTAAATTTTTAGTAAAAAAAATTGGTGGGTGATAGAATATAAAAGATGAAGGAACTAAATGCATTAAAGCCCTACAATGAACGGAATATATATGAATAAAACTTTTATTTGCGGATTGTTTCTTGTAATTGTTCCTCTCTTTTCCCAAGAGAGCACAACAGAGATAATTGAGAAACTAATTATTTCCAACAACATTGAACAACAATTGTTAATGGATCTCGAAAAAAGAGATCCTGGTTTTACAGAGACAAAACCGTACCTTATAAAATTACTTCTACAAGAAAAGAAGGCAAAAAAAGCGATACGTCTTCTAAAAAAAATAGACCATTATTGGAACAAAACCAATGCGGCGAGGGACATTGTTTCGCAATTGATAGAAAAATACAAACATAGTCAGCGCTGGCAGGAACGAGCTTTAATTTGTCAATCTTTGGGAGAACTCGGGGAGACCGCCTATGAAGCTATTCCAATGTTAATAGCAGCTGATGCTTATAGAACAGGAAGTATCTTCGATGGACCTTATAGAAAAACACTTAATAAGATTATGCCACAGTGGAAAGATTCACTTATTGCTCATCGCACGATACTTGTGATTTTAAAATCAACACCATATTCGATTTATGCTTCTGCTGAAAAAATAATAAGCACCATTAGGTCTATTGATCCAAACTGGACTAGTTTACCTGAAGTGCGGAAGGCCATTCCAAATATTGTCGCTGGTTTTGAAAGTGGGCATGCGTCTGTTGCCCAGACATCTATCAAAATTCTAAGAAAAATAGAGCCTAACTGGGCGCAGTTGCCCGTTGTTCAAAATGCTTTAGACAGTCTTCTGCGAAAAAACCTCGACTACTATGGAAAAGCGGCTGCTGCTGTCGCCGAAAATATGGGAAACGCGGTAGATGAAAGGCATACTCCTACTTTGATTCGCATATGTAAAAATCAACCGAACTACGATATTATTGCAACGCTTGGCAATATGAAGTCGCACTCAAAAGAAATCGTACCTCTTTTAGTTAATGCCTTTCATAGCGAGGACAATAATCTGCAAAACGCTGCTTTAGTAGGCTTGACTTCAATAAAAGAAGTTCCCCATGAAATTTTTATGGAAGTGATGAGTAAGCTAAAAAACACAAATTTTGTCGGTTATAGAGTTTTAGGAGCTCTACAACAGACTAAAAACCCTAAAGCAATTCCCTTTCTAATCAAAGCTCTCAAAGCCAAAGATGCGCGCTTTCGTTTCGAAGTAGTTACCACTTTAACAGGATTTGGTATTGTTCCTAAAAAAGCAATTCCTATTATTGAAAAAGTTATCCAAACCGACGAAAATAAATGGCGTAGACAAAGCATGATCGACGCTTTAACAAAAATTCGCCGCGATTCTACGCAATACAAAAACAAAGAGAAATCACAACAAATCATTGAGCATCGTCAGAAAAAAGTAGCGCCCCAAAAAACCCAAAGTAATCCACAACACTTTTCTCGAAATAAAAACTCTCCCATGGCTAGAATCTCACAATTGGAGATAGCTCTTGCTACCGTTCATAATCTTATGCAGCCTGCTCCGATTTGTTACACAGCTTGTAAATCATTGCCAAATCTGAAAATAGACTTTTCGCTATGGAGTACAGAAAAACGAACACAGGTAATCAGGTCTCTACTCCAAGTGTTAGAGCAACATCCAAATTGGTTTGTTCGCTTTAAGGCAGCAAAGATGGCTTATAATATTGGTATTACAAAAGAATTTGTAGATGATTTCGTTTTGCAATTAAACTCCGAACCGCAAATACGCGCTTATATCATAAAGACTTTGGCAAATTTACGCAAAGGTGCAGAGAGCACACTAGTACCTATTTTAATGAATACAACGCATAATAATTGGATCATCCGCGACGCTGCCCTTGAAGCAGTGCAAAAAATGACCCCGAATTGGCATCAATCACTTTCTGACGCGCAAATTATTATTCATTTTATTGAAGTTATTAGAAATGCGAAAGGTGTTGTCGCTGAAATCGCGACAGCGAATATACGTAAAATCGATTTGGAACCGCATAGCGATGAAATTGCACTGCATCTTATGGATTTGTTTTCACAAAAACAGAAAAATATACGCCAAGTCTTGACAGCTATAGATACCGATGCGGTTACGATTGTTCCACTACTAGCAAGTATAGCAAGTGACACTCCTTGGGATTTAAAGCATCAAGTCATTCTCACATTACAAAGTATGCAAAAAATCCCCATTGCACCTCTTATAGAAATGGCAACAGACACACAATCAATCTCAGAAATCGCCTTCTGGTTTTCATCTAGAAAAGTAAATACAAAGGAAGCGCGCGCCTTTATGAGAAACGCACTCAACAATCCACAAATAAGCAACCGTAATATGATCGTAGAGTATCTAGGCAAGGTAAGAGATCACAAATCTCTTCTCAAAATAGTTTCTTGTTTAAATGTAGATGATTATTCTACACGTTCCAGAGCAATTGACGCCATTGGAAATTTCGGTCCCTCTGCAAAAAAATATGCGACAGTCCCACTCATTGTAATTAAAACTCAGGACTCTGGTCTTGGCAGACAAGCTGATAAAGCTCTAAGTAAAATTTGCCCAAATTGGAACACACCTGAAATAGTCAAACAAGTTATTCCTAAACTTGTACCTGGAATTGCCCAAGCAAATTCATACAGGCGTAAAAAAACACTAGAATTTCTTCGAGAATTAGATCCAAATTGGACACAATCGCTTGGTGCACAAAAGGGATTGGCACCTGCAGTGGTCGATTATATTTATTTAAGCGAGTACTCCAAAAAAGGATTGTCTGAAATATTCGCGAAAATCAATCCACAATGGGTAAAGTTAGGAAAACAAGAGTACATTCGCACTATCGACAAAATCAAAAACTCACAAAGATTTTACGAGTATATGACAAGCACCACAAATCTCAAAAAATTGAATCCACTAATAAAGCAATACATAGCAGTTTTAGAAAAAAATCTTACCCAAAAGAGTTTATATAACAAAACGATGCAAGATCTAAAAGACCTAAATAACTCTTTGCAGCAAGTACAAAAACAAGCAACGAATGCTTACAATACACAGCGTAATACAGAAAACTTATCTAATTATGCACAAACGAAATGGCCGATTATCTTTGCAACGTTAGAAGAGATTGCAATTCCTATTCAAAATCTTTTGGAAAAGAAAAAATAAAAAGAAAGTGATAAGGTTTTAATCTTTTTTTAAAAAAGGATAAATAGTCAGGTATTCATGTGGTTGTTTGACGAGTAAACCTCTTTCTCTCACTATCTTTATTTGCCGTAAGTCACTAATGAAATTCCAACTTGCTGTTTTTTATTTCTCGTTACTTGTTGAGTTTAGTACCGAATTATTAGGATGAGTTTTAACGTATTGTTTTCTAAACACCAAAATAGTAAAAGTTAAGTTTTTTTCAGTAAGCGAATGTCACTTAAACCAATCACTTGTAGGCAAAATTATTTCTAATAAATTTAAAAAATGATACAATCATTTGAAATTTTTATATTCAGATTTTAGTAACGTAAGTTGTGTTTAATTCTTTTACTTCAAACATAGAGATCAAAAATTCGGATTAGAGGAAAAAATGCAAAAACTAGTAAAAAAATATGCTACTACTTGCGAACGCTATAAAAGCGTAAATAACAACTTGATATTATTGGCTACTTTTTTGGGAGGTATTAGTACAAATATTGTCGTTGCCCCTTGGGAATCACAAGGCCTATTATACAGAATCATACTTTTTCTCGTTGCAACAGCCTCTTTTGCCTTTTTTAGCGCTGTTATCTTATCTATGTATTCAAATATCTGTTTGAATCGTTTTCTCTCTGGAGCAGATAATGCCAATGATGCCGAAAAAGTAACAATGATTTTACGTAATTTCTACTCTAGCGGGGTTGTGTATAAAGACTTCTCTCAGCAATTATGTGGTGTGGGTATTGTTAGTTCTCTCGTCTTTATCTTTTTGCACTTATGCGAAATTGACATTGCAATAGCGTTCTTATCTTTGGTTCTATTTTTTATCGTATCCATTTATGGGAAATCTTATATTCACAAAAAATCACAAAAAATATATCGCCATGCGCAAAATAGGGTAATGAAAATTGTGGAAGCTACGATTAAGGAAGAAACAACGAGTAAAGATTTCCAGCAAGATAAACTTGAGAAAAAAGAGACAAAGCCAGGGCCATCTGTAAAAAGTAAAGAGCCCAACTCAAAACTAGAAACTTTCAAGTCTAATAATAACCAAGTAAACGATAAAGCCGTGCAAAAAAAACCAACGCATTCCCGTGAATCTATCTTATCAGCATTTAATGAATCTAATAAAAAGCACTCCCATGAATCTATTTTGGCAGCATTTAATTCTCCCAGTGATTCCCAACCTCAAGGTTCTAATTCTATACCAAACACAAACTCTTCCTCTAATCTACAAAAACCTATCTCGAAATCAATGCCTCAAAAAGTGACAGCTACTCAAAAAAAATTGATTAAAGATCGCTGGGAAATATTAGAAAAACTTTCATACGAAAGTTCTATTGACTTCTCATTCTATCAAGCAAGAGATATCATTAAAAATAGACGTGCAACAATTGCAATAAGCGGTAGAGATGCAATAATAAAAGTGCTAATGCCTTGCTGGAAAGTACTTGAAAACCTACAAAACCCAGGCTTAGTTAAAGTTTATGACCTTATCCTTCACAAAGAAAATTTAGTTATTGTCATGGAGGAAATCAATAAAACACTAGACAATTTTATGACGATAAAAGAAGAAGAGCTAGCCAACAAATTTATACTAGAAGTTGCAAAAACGTTATATTTTCTTGAAGAGAATGATCTATTTCACCATTGTTTCAATCCCAAATACATATCTATCAACGATAAAATGAAACCTAAGATTTATTGGGCTGGCATTCCTAAAGCAGTAGTAGAGCATGAAACAAAAACAGCCCCTGATAAAAAAACAATAAAATTATTTAGCTATCTATCTCTAGAATCACTACAAAAAAATAACCATGTGACTCTTACTTCTAACATTTATACTTTAGGCGTTATATGGCATCAATTACTAACCGGTAAAAATCCTTATGACAGAGAGTATCTAGATAAGATTTTTTACCAAAAAATAAAAAACGAAATTCCATCTATTCGCGAGGCATCACCAGATGTATCCGAACAGACAGAGAGAATGGTTTTACGTATGATGTCAAAAGAGCCTTCTAATCGTCCTCAAAGCTTTCAAACGATTGTTAATTTCATTTCTAGGAATCTTCAACATCGTCACTAGTATGCGGAATTAAAGGGGGCAATTCTGTTAGAATAAGATTCTGAGCTTTTGCAAATTTTATGGACAACAGCGCAGTAGGACCAACTCTTTTGTCCCTATTCTTCCCTAACATGGTTCGAAGGGAGGTTGCTCAATCTGTCTATCTTCGTGATAAAGGTCTCTCCCCTTTTTATTCTATTTTCATTAGAGTCCTTTAAATCCAATGCCAGAGTCCATTAGTTCTTGAGGATGCATCTCTGACGGTGAAGTTTTACGTGGTTGCAGCGCTGCTCCATACTGAGCAAAGAAAATTCCTCCGAGAATGGCAACTCCACCAATGAGTTGTGCCGCAGTAGGAATTTCTGTCAAAATAATTAACGCAGCAAGAACACCGGCGATGGGAGTAAATGAAGTCATCAGTGAAGCGTCAGATGCGGTAGTTTTTCTCAAACCATGAAACCAGCACAACTGTCCAAATACAATGATAATGGAGCCATAAAACAACATCCATTTCCACAAAAATGGAGAAACTAAATCAGAAAAGTGCGATGGGCCCAACATATACATAGCAATCGCAAAAAATAGTAATGTTCCAATAAACAAACGCAACACAGTAAGAACTCCCAAAGGAATTTCCATCAAATAACGCTTAGTTACAATCGTAGAAAGGGTAAAAGAGACAGCTCCTATTGCAGCTAAGATTTCACCTTTTCCTAGACTAACATCTGTATTTTGTTGAATCACAACAGTAATAATTACGCCACCAAACGCAATAAATGATCCTGTGATTTGCCAAAAATTACTTTTCTCTTTCAGAAACAATATAGATAGTATGAGAAGTAAAGGTGGCTCTATTCGTCCAATAAGTACAACATTTGTCACAGTTGTCTGTCCAAGAGCAATGACAATCACCGTAGGTGCAATTGCAACAGAAAGAGTAGAAACCACACCTATACTGACCCAATCTTTTCGCGTCAGAGATCGAAACGAGGACCACTTCATTTCACGACGATAAACACACATGAGAGCAATGAGTGCGCAAAAGTTTCCAGCAAAAAGCACATTGCAAAACGTAATGGGGTTATGACCAGCAATTAAGTTTTGCTCTCCAATTTCAATAAGCTTTTTTACTATGGCATTTGAAGAGGCCAAAATAATTACCGCAGTAAGTAAAAACATTTTTCCTGGAATTTTATCGAGAACATCCTGAAATCTTAGAGCAGCATACTTTACCTGTCGTATACTATAAGAACTATTACGCGTCTGGATTTGCGACTTAGCTAATTCTAACATATCGCGATTATCAAAGTGCTCCGCGAGAGTCTCTTCAATTTGAGCAATAGACAACCTATGAGGAAATAAAGCCGCTGTATCAAACCACTTTTCTTTATTATAAGATAAAAAATGGTGATCTTTTAAACGGCCGTTTTGAATATACTTTACAATGAGCGATGTATTAAGCGGGCCTTGAACACGTGCGGGTTTCTTAGGCGTTTTTACATACCAAGATGCGTTTTTTACATCTGTACACGCAAAGTTTTGCTGTAAAGTTTGCAAGACTTGCGTCGACGAGAGAATATTGGGAAAGACAGTAGCTACTTCTTGCCAAGATTCTAGATCAAATGATATACAGTTATGTGCTTTTAACCTACCTCTCTGAATATAGTAAGTAAGTTCTTGAGTAGTAAAGGGACCTTGCCCGTTTACTGCCTTTTTATCTCGCTTGATATACCATTTATGGTTTTCTAAAGATTCAGGTATTGATAATTCCATAGGTTCCTCGTAAGAGCATCTGAGTTGTACACCTAGGACGTTTTACGCCCTAAAAATCCAAGTTTTCTTCCATATATTTTACAAAAACTTACCGTTTAGCAAAACTATTTCCAAAAAGATGAGAAATATTAGTCTTGTGCCAGCGGTAGCTAATAAGGCATTAGTTTTTTTGGTATGAAACTGAATTAATAATAGAATAGTTAGTGCAAGTACCTCACTGTATTGCTAAAATTTAAATTTTAACCCATAAAATATATGCAAAGCGCAACTATAATCCTACAAAAAAAAGTAGCTAAAAGCATAGAGACATTTGATATTATTATATTCTAATGCGTAGGGATAGACATTGAATTGGGTGAAGAGTACCATGAACTTTATGATGCTTTTTTGGTATGATAAAGATGCTGATAAAAGATGAGGCTCTCGGAACCAACTTACAGGAGAAAGTTCCAAATCACCTTAAACTGCTGTGATAAAGAGTTATGGTAGTGAGCGTAAGGAAAAGGCATAAAGAATATGTCAGACAAGAATCAAGGAGATGAGCAAAAGCGACTGAAGACATGTCGAAAGTGTGTGAGTCCAAGCCAGGAAAAATCAATAAGAAACCTGTTTACTATATTGATGGCATCCGGCATATAGGTCACATGAACTTGATTTAGGTTTTTATACGGAACTTGAAAACCCGTCGCGATGTAAAAGGAAAAATTCAAGTGAAGGCCCGACAAGAATGAGAGAATAGCACCAATAATAAAAAATACAAGGCTTAGTAGTTCTTTTCATATAAGAACACGCTGTTTAGTTAATCGCAAATAAAATGTTCTTTTACTTTATTGTGAGCAAACCAAAATTGCGTCACGGTAAAATTTTCCTAATTTTCTTCTTTTATTGATTGAAAGGCAAAATTCAAATGAGAATAGTCATTTTGTTGTTTGTTGCTATAGGCATAGTTATTTCGGCAATGTATGATACGGAGTATTTGTTAAGTGTATTGTGGCTTGTGGCTTCGCCTGTTGCTGTCGTATATGTATTTTGGGAAATTGGTAAAGATTTTTGTGGCATACACGCTTTTGGGCGTAATAAAGTGGCTTTTTATCATTGGATGGGCTTTCGTCCAACAGTCTTAACAATCCCCTTTAAAGTAAATGAGAATGGTGATTTGCAATACCTAATGGTACAACAAACTAGCGATTTACGAAAAAGAAAGCAGCAAAACGCTGATGCCGAAAATTCAATTTTTCGTTTTCCAAAACAAGCAGTTGTACATTCCGTAATAAGCGAAACGAAAGAAACAATGATAGATTTTTTAGGTATTCCACGTAGTTCATTTCGCATAAAAAATGATTTTCCAATATGCTGTATAAAAAGCAAGTATAGCCAACAAAAACCATCACTTGAAGGAATGTATCTATTTCCTCCTAGAGGATTAGGTTTTATAGGTATGTTAGTTGAAATTGACAAAGAAATAAATAATTACTCTTTAGGAATGCATTTATACAACATGCAATTTTTTAGTCGAGATGAAGTGGAACAACACTTAAAAAAAGTAGTTGATTGGGAAAAGAAAGAAGACCGAGCTCAATTTACACAAAAAGTAATCGCTGGAATCGATAAACACGAATCGATAACCAAAGAAAAATATGGAAAGTGGTTCGAACAACAAAACGAATAAGTTCGGTTTATTTGAAAAGCCAGACTCAATTTGTCAATTCTTGTGAATTTTGTCTTTCAATAAATGCCTTTTCAACATGTCAATCAGAATCTTTATGCAAAGATAGAGTTTTTGTACTATATGGATTTCCCTTAAAACCATATTCTTCCCAAATGTTATAAAACATAACTTTTCTCGTCTTCTTAAATTATGGTATTTTTTTTTACCATATAATACCATAAAAAAAATAAAGTAAACAAGTGCGGGATTGAGTCACTAACAATTTTATAGCTCAGGAGTACAGGAGTATTCAGTGACAGATTCATTACTGTCTAAAAAGCAATGATATTTCGATATGCGTGAAATTTTGGAATTGTGATAAAAAAGTATTTGTCTAACCATGTTGTCGGTTAGCCTATAAGATGTTACCATGGAGTACTTTACGTTATTTGCGCTTAAATCTAACACGAATGCCATATATTTAAGACGTGGTGCTGCATATTTCAATATGAAGCAATGCCAACACAATTAAAGATTTTGAGAGAGTACTTACAGTTCATCCCTATGAAGCGCACCGAGGTTTATATCTATCGTACAAAAATCTCCAAAACACAACCAAAGCTCAGCATCATTTTTTACAAATGAAAAATACAAACCAACAGAGTAAATTTTACAACCGTTTTCAGTTGGAATTTTAGTATGGTATTCTAGCCAGACTCGTCAATGTAGTGGGCCGGTTCATCGCAGTCTGACACTATGTAAGGCACTAATGTAAACTAATCAACTAAAGAGAAAAGTAATGAACTATGTAGACAAATGTATCGTAATTAATGAACTAAATATTACAATTGTGAAAATAACTGGATTTATCGGAAATGATCGAGACCACGAGTATCAAGCATTTCAACAATATTCTAATGAGTTGTTAAAAAACAAAAACTATTTTATCGTTTTCGATATTCAACTTGGGCATGTTAACAGTAAATTTTTGGGATTAATGGTCGAGATTTACGAGAAGTGCACAAGTAAAGGTGGTAATCTAGTATTATGTAATGTTTCAAACTACCTGATGCCAATATTAGAAATGCTTGGTATGACTACTATTTTTTCAATATTCCCAAATAGCGATGAAGCTATCAGGTACTTTGTAAAAAATTATTTGGAGTCTAGTTTATAATTGAGTTCGCAAACTATAATTTACTGAGCACAAGTAAAATTGTATTTGTTTTTATGGACAGCAATTTATTTGGATGTCGCCAAGCAAATTATAGATATGAACGATACGTTCTTAAAAACTTCAGTCTAGCACCGATTTAAATGATCCCTGAATCGTATTCTAGCTAGTACCAATTCTTCAGAATTAAGATAATGCACTAAGTTGCTTCTTGGCTCCGATTCTTTTGCGCATACAGAAAAACCTACTTTAATACGCTAAAAATATAGACTTGCAGAAGGTATTTTTTTTATATACAATTGTTATTTTAAAATTTCAAGCTATTTATAATAGCTAAAGATTATAATAGGTGCAGTATTCCTTATAGGAGAGTATAAATGGCGAGGAAAGATCGTTGTTTTATCATCATGCCGTTTCATAAAGATTTTCAGGTTGTGTGGGATGCGATTAAAAAAGCAGGAAAAAGATTTAAATATTTGACAATCGATCATAGTGATACTTCAATACCTAGCAAAGGGCAATTATTCCAAGAAATAAAAGAAAAAATAGCAACAGCTTCTTTTGTAATTGCTGATTTTAGTTTAGATCCTCGTTATAGAAATTGTCCAAACCCTAATGTTATGACAGAAGCAGGATTTGCACTAGGAAAAGGTAATAATCCTTACATCATTTCAAGAAAACCTATAAGTCCTCCATCTGATTGGTCACAAGTAAAAATAGCAGACTATAATCCTAAAGACCCTAATTTAGATGATTGGTTTGAAAAATTTTTCGAAAAAATAATGCTGGAACATGAGATAGATACCCAAAGAGCAGAATTGCGCAGGAATACTCAAGGAGAAAAATTAAACTGGTTGATTTCTATCGTTCAAGAACTGCGATCTAAAGCAAAAGAAACATATGAAATGGGAAGCTGGTCAGTGGGAAGCGCAAGATTTTCACCAAATAGTTATTCTTTTTCGATATCAAGTGAATTGCCTCCATCTGTTGATCAAACAGCTTTTTTTATTGAGGTTTATTGCGGAGTTTATTTTTCTGAATGGGATAGAAGAGAAAGTCCATTTCGCATCAAAGTCAGATTTCTTAACGAAAATAAAAAACAAATTGGAAACTTAGAGAATCATGAAATAAAACTTTCTAAATCTATAGAAATAATTCGCAATGAACAAGTATGGGAAGCTTTTGAGGAGAAACTTGATAGTTTATTACCTTCTCATGTTTCCAAATTAACTCCTCTCGCCAATGCCATGCAAGTTATGCCACATGTTGTTGATGGTTTAAAATGTATACAAATTCCAGGAAGCAAGTTACTCAAGAAAGGTAATTGGAGTAATTCTGGACATATGACCACTTACTGTCTAGAGGTTGATCAATCTCCGATACTATTTTTTATTGATTTTCAAAATTGGGAAGAACATTCAACTCCATACTGGATAAAATTTCAGCCTCACAATCCAAATGGGCTAAATTTGCAAAAGTTTAAAGGAGCAATAATCGAGAATCAAATATGGAATATACCAATTGAAGCCAAAAAATCTCCAGAAGAAATCATCAAAGGCTATACAAGTATACTTGTTAAAATAATGAGTTTGTATAAACCCAGTACACTAACTCATTCATTAGGAACTCAAGAACAATATTCCTCTGAAAAAACAACTCCTAGGCAGCAAAACACCGAAATAATTTCTCCTCCAAATAATCAAGAATAATTTTTTTCTTTGAAACTTGTAAAGAATCGCATGTTGAAACTTATAGATATGCGATTTCTCAGTACGAAATTGTTGCAGCATTATAAAGATATAATCACTTTGGGAAATAACAATCGAATTTTTTCTTTTTCCTCATTTGAGATATTATTGTTTTTAAGATTTATATTCTTTAATTTTTGAAGATTGCTAATCTCTTTTGGTATCTTTTCTAATAAATTATGGCGAAGGTGCAGTACTTCTAATTCAACAAGATACCCTATTTCTATGGGGAGTTCCTTAAGATGATTACTATGAACTTCGAGTATCTTCAATCGAGTAAGTTTGCCAATTTCAAAAGGAAGGATACTCAATTGATTCATTCCTATCTCTAAGGAGTGTAGTTGTTTGAAATTTTCTATTTCTTTAGGTAGTATAAATAATTGATTGTTGTTAAAAACCAAAACTTGTAATTTAGAAAGGTCTGTTATAATTTTTGGAAAATCTTGAAATTCATTATGGCTAAGATCTAAAAGCAATAAGTTTTTCAATTTTGCAAACTTTACTGGTAACTGCGACAACTTATTAGAAGCAATAATCAATGTTTTTAACTTTTGCAATCTCTCAATAATAGAAGGAATCTCGTAAATTTTATTATCTTCTAGTTTCAAAATCTCTAAATTCGTAAGTGATTTTATTTCCCAAGGGAATTTTTCTAGTTGATTGCTATTTAATTCTAAAACTTTCAATTGCGTTAAAAAACTTATAGCTCTAGGTAATTGAGTTAATTTATTCTCGTTAACATAGAGTTCATTTAAGTTTATCAATTCTCCTATTTCATCTGGAATTGTAATAAGTTCGTTCTCATTTAACTCCAAAATTTCGAGTTTTATCAACCGGCTAATTTTATTTGATATTTTAGACAATCTATTATTACTGAGATAAAGTTCTTTTAAGTGCCTAATTTTAAATATAATTGATGGTAATTCTTTCAGATTACAGTTTCTTAAATAAAGAACGCGTAAGTTGGTAAGTCTGGTAATTTGGTTAATATTTTCTCCAAGATCTGTACCACTTAAATCTAATGTTTTCACTTCTCTATAGTTGAATAATGCTTCTTCCATAGAAAAAAAATCTTGTGGAAATATAGCAGGTAAAACAAGCAAAACTAAATAAAATACTCGCGCAATTCTCATTTCTTGCTCCTGAAAAGTGATCAATCAAAACTCTAAATGTTTTATTTTTCGCAATTGTCATAAAACTTATTCAAAAGTAGCTCCTTCCACTATGGGAAGGAAGAATTTCTTGATCAAGAGAGATCACTCGGAAAATATAAACTACTACATGACAACAGTTAACGGACAGAATTAACGATAGAGATTATCATCCGTAGACCGTGGTCACGTTGATAGTCGAGCATGCAATTAATTCCTTCTTTTTATGGATTTGTTTTATGATTTTATTCTTGGCAAATCCATTTAGCACTTACTGTCAATATTACTGAACTCTTCTTTTAATAGCGAAGAATCTTGTCTAAATCATGGCAAAATAATGAGGCCTTCCAATATTACCATCACGCTCTGCTGTTAGTTTTAGTAAAATTTTGTTCAAAGACATTGTAATTGATCTTTATGATTACTCGGAAATAATTTTTTTATCTTCTTTTTTCTTTTTTTTATCTTTTCTTTTCTCTTTTAAATTTTTCTGCTTCGGTTTGGCTTTTGTTTTATTTTCTTTCATTTTTATTCCTTTAATTTAATTTTTTAAAATGGGTATTAGACATAAGATCAAAATGATGCCCAAAATAATCAGAAATGTATAAACAATATTTGCGACAAACATTTCTGATTGTTTTTGGTGCTCTTTTTCATGTTCATCTTCGTTTTTTTGATCTACAGAGTTATTTATTTTTTCTATAAGAAATTCTCTACCATCATTTTGCATGGTTACTTCCTACCATTTGGTTTTATTTAAGTCTACATCTCTATCTAATCAAATATCGTGCCACATATATTTAGAATGAGGAAATAACCAAGAACATTGCTTCTACAATAAAATGTTGACAAAATATACATTCTAAACAATGGTCAAATATGAACAAAGTGGTCAAATATAACCACCAATGCACTTTGCTTTTTTACAGGTAGAATAGAGGTTTATTAAATAATCTAGGTTAACGAATGGAGAGAAATGTAGTAATAATAGGCAAGAAGAGATGATCAAATATAACCACGTGAATTTTACATCGATGCTATGGTCTATCAATGCCGAGTTTTCGCATTTTAGCTCGCAAAGTGCTACGATTAAGCCCCAGAATTTCAGCTGCGCCTTCTTTTCCACTTACTTTCCATTTTGTCTGTTCTAAAACTAATAAAATATGCTCTCGTTCAACATCTTTTAACGTTTTAGGGGCTGCCAAAATAGTTTGTGAACTTTCCAGTTTTTCTGCCAGGCACAACTTTGTTCCAAAAGAGTTTAGTACCGCCCTTTCAATAACATTTTCTAATTCGCGAATATTTCCTAACCATTGATAATTTTGCAATGCATTCATAACATTAGTAGGAATAATCTTAATAGATTTCCCCAGTTTTCTCGATATTTTCCGTACGTAGAAATAAACAAGTAAGGGGATATCTCCCTTTCTATCTCTTAGAGGTGGTAGTATAATAGGGAAAACGTTCAATCGATACCAGAGATCTTCTCTAAAACGTCCTCTTGCGATTTCTTTTTTTAAATTACGATTAGTAGCTGCAATAAGCCTTACATTCACTTTAATAGTCTGAGAACTTCCTAAACGTTCAAATTCACCATCTTGAATCACTCTGAGTAACTTGGACTGTAGCTCAAGTGGTAATTCTCCAATTTCATCTAAAAACAGAGTAGTTCCATTGGCTATCTCAAATCGTCCAAGCTGCCTTTTATTTGCACTGGTAAAAGCTCCTTTTTCATGGCCAAATAGTTCGCTCTCTATGAGAGTTGGTGGTAATGTGGCACAATTTATCTTTACCAGTGGTCTATTTTTACACTTACTCAAATTGTGAATTGCTCGGGCAATAAGCTCTTTACCCGTTCCCGTTTCACCGAGAATCAGAACGTTACTATCAGTACCTGCAATTTGCTCCATCTTATAGAACACGTAATTGATTTCATCGCTGTGTCCAATAATGTTTTCGTAGTTATATTGCGACTTTATTTCCTCTTGTAAATAAGCTTGTTCTAATTCTAATTGATTCTTTAGTGTACTAATTTTAGAAAGAGCAATACGAAGTTCTTTCGTATGCTCTTTTACTTGTAATTCCAGTTTATCATGACTTTCTCTAGTAGTATTCTCTCTTCGCCTAGTAATACCTTCGATAGAAAGGATGAGTAGCTTACTATTTACACCTTCGCTGCAAAGTTTTTGAACACTAATAATCATCTTTTTTTCACTAGACTTCAAAAACTGACAGTCAACTTCAAAACTTTCGCAACTATTTTGTAAAATAGTTTTTTGTAAGAGTTCTAACAGCTCAGGATTATCACCCAAGTCAGAAATAAACTTTTCTTGTAATTGGTCTGATGTTATGGGGAAAATGTTGTAAAAGGATTGATTTGCAAATAATACTTTTAGCTGAGTATTAAGTATCAATAGCGGGTTTAAAATTTTTTCAACAATATTTGAAGCATGTTTTTGCAAAAAATCGTTATTCAAATTTTGTACCTCTAATAGAAGAATTTGGTATTCTATTCTATCCTATTAGAAATATAATTACAAAGATTCTTATAGCTTTCTGTAAGAGATTATTACTAGACGGGCATCTAGAATAAGACTTAGCATTCCAATAGACATTCGCGATTCAAGGAACATTATGCCAGACTTGGTGTACCACTAATTAAACGTTAGTAATGAGTGTCTGGCGCGAGTTTGGCCTAGTAACGAAGGCTTCTTATTTATTAGGAGAAAGTGTATTTCTATGGGAAATCATCTCCTTTATGGATAAAAATTCTAACCTGTTTAACCTGTGGTGTTAATTCTTTTAAAATGGCAAAGCAATTAAGAATTGTATAACTGGCAGTGTGCCTTTATATGGATCAAATGGTATTATTGGAAAACAGAAAAAGCAAGATTCAATGATGGGGTTATAATAGAGCGTGTAGGTGTTTATTGCGGAAATGTGTTGTATTGCAAGTTAGGATTTTGGGCATCTGATAATACTATCAGTGGCTCAAACTTTAGACCAAAACCACGTGAATATTGAATATATATATTTTATATTACAGGAGAAGAGCCTTAAACGGTACGCTGGAGGCTCAGCGCAGCCTTTGTTCACACAATCTTCAGTAAAAGAACTTATATCAATACTTCCGCCAAAGAGTCTCACTGTATTGTTCAAAAATAATATCAGTCCAATATTTGATAAGATTGTTCTTTTAAGGAGCACTATAGAAAAACTTCGCAAAACTCGCGATATATTACTGCCCAAGCTTATATCTTGAGAAATCAATGTTGAAAATTTAAAGCTAAAGGGGTTCGAACATGCAGGAGTATAGCGAAGATGTTTTGGTCGAAAAACCAGTCATTGAACTCTTTGAAAAGTTAGGTTGGCAAGCAAAAAATTGCTTTTATGGCAGGTAGGAGACAACACTTCTCTTGGTCAGCAAACGTTTCAAGATGTTGTTTTGTTTCCCAAACTAAAAAAAGCACTAACAGCCTTAAACAAAAAAGTAATTGGTGAAGCAATAGAGCAAGCTCTAGAAGAACTCGCAAAAGACCGAAGTACTTTACACCCTGTAATTACGAATCGCGAAATATATCGATTTATTAGGAACGGTATAAAAGTAAGTGTAAAGACGGGCAAGAAACACACTCTATCAAAGTAATTGATTGGAATGAACCAAACAATAATGATTTTTTTCTTGCATCGCAGTTTTGGATCTCTGGGGATATTTATAGGTGTCGTGCTGATTTAGTGGGATTTATCAATGGACTTCCGTTAATTTTTATAGAGCTAAAAGTCACACACAAACGTTTGGAAACAGCGTATACATTTCTCTTGCAGAGCTCCGCTCTCTACTGTGACCTCAGGCAAAACCGAAAACCAATGAAGCCGTAGCGGTTGTCGGGCACGTACTCGTTACGGTACGCAGAGCGCACGAGCCCAGACGAGAGGCCCCAGCAACCACCGCGTATGACCCGGAAAGTGCCATCATTAGGACCAATAGAATCTACTGTTATGGAAATATCATATTCGCCATACCAATCACTACACCACTCATATACATTGCCATGCATCTCATATAGTCCCCAATTGTTGCGCGGTAGCGATTTTATTTCTACTGTCTTATTTTCATCATAGTGTACTTGATTTTTAGTAATACTGTCACCCAAATTAAACGCTGTTGTTGTTCCTGCACGACATGCATATTCCCACTGCGCTTCCGTTGGCAAACAACATTGCCATTCTTTCATTTGTTCGTTTAGTTTCTCAGTAAACGCCTTGCAATCATCCCAACTTACCATTTCTACTGGAAACCTCTTCCCCTTAAAATAACTTGGGTTATCTCCGATCACTGCTTGCCACAATTCCTGAGTACACGCTGTTTCTGCCAACCAAAACCCTTTGCTAATCGTTACTTGATGTTGAACTTCATTTGCGAATCTACCTTCTTCCGTTTCTGGAGAACCCATCATAAACGTTCCTGGTCTGATCCATCTCATTACTTGATGCACATCTTTATAAGTAAAACCCATCCACAAGCCACATTCATCTCGGCCCCAATCGCAAAAACTTCCGCGAAAAGAGCAGTTGTCGAATTCTGTTCCCGCAAAGTCTTCGCCATCGACACAATCTAAATAAAACGTACAACCCATGTACGTCGTATTGGGCTCTATTTCCTTCAACGACTTGCCTTTTACACGTTTTTTCATCGCAAACTCCAAAATTCATTCACAAAATCGCATTTTTATATTCATCTTCGAAATGTCTTGTCGACGGTTCCACCGTCTCCTATACATTTCTCTCGCAGAGCTCCACTCTCTACTGTGACCTCAGGCAAAACCGAAAACCAATGTCTTGGATGCGAAAGTCGGGCCCGCTCCTGTTGCGATACGCAGAGCGTACGCTCCAGGATGAGTCGCCCCAGCAACCACCACGTATGACACGGTCAGTACCACCATTACGACCAACAGGATCTACTGTTATGGAAATATCATATTCGCGATACCAATCACTACACCACTCAAATACATTGCCATGCATCTCATATAGTCCCCAATTGTTGCATGGTAGCGATTTAATTTCTACTGCCCCATCCTCACTATAGTTTACTTGATCTTTAGTAATCCTGTTACCAAAACTAAACGCTGTTGTTGTTCCTGCACGACATGCATATTCCCACTGCGCTTCCGTTGGCAGGCAACATTGCCATTCTGTCATTTGCTCGTTTAGTTTTTCAGTAAACGCCTTGCAATCATCCCAACTTACCATTTCTACTGGAAACCTCTTCCCCTTAAATTGACTTGGGTTATCTCCGATCACTGCTTTCCACAATGCTTGACTACATGCTGTTTCTGCCAACCAAAACCCTTTGCTAATCGTTACTTGATGTTGAACTTCGGTTGCGTATCTACCTTCTTCTGTTTCCGGGGAACCTATCATAAACGTTCCTGGCCTGATCCACCTCATTACTTGATACACATCTTTATAAGTAAAACCCATCCACAAGCCATACTCATCTCGGCCCCAATCGCAAAAAATTCCGCGAAAAGAGCAGTTGTCAAACTCTGTTCCTACAAAGTCTTCGCCATCGACACAATCTAAATAAAACGTACAACCTATGTACGTCGTATTGGGCTGTATTTCCTTCAACGACTTGCCTTTTACGCGTTTTTTCATCGCAAACTCCAAAACTCATTCACAAAATTACACTTTTATACTCATCTTCGAAATGTCTTGTCGACGGTTCCACCGTCTCCTATACATTTCTCTTGCAGAGCTCCGCTCTCTACTGTGACCTCAGGCAAAACCGAAAACCAATGTCGCCGCTGCGGAAGCCGGGCACGTCCCTGTCACGGTACGCAGAGCGCACGTTCTTGGATAAGTCGCCCCAGCTATTCAAATTAGTGTCAGACTCAAGCAAGAATAACACAAGTTGTTTTATAGCAGATCCTTACAAGCTAATAAATAGCATAGATTAAATGTTTTGTCAAAAGAATCGGTAAAATGATAGGATCAAAAGTCATTTTACAAAGGAGAACAAATGCGTCCGATTCGTATATCTATGGTCAACGGTTTATTTCATATAACAACAAGGTGTGATAATAAGAACTTTTATTTTCGACAAGATGAGGATTTTATAGAATACTTAAAAGTCATAGAAAAAGCGCGCGAAAAATACTCTTTTAAGCTACACGTTTACTGTATTACCAGCAATCACGTCCATCTACTAATATCGACACCTACAGATGATAATTTATCCAGATTGATGCAGTTTATCAATGGTGAATACGCAAAAAACTATAACCGTAGACACAAGCGTACAGGGCATTTTTGGGGTGGAAGGTTTTATTCAACAATTATTGACTCGGAGACTCAGCTACTTAATTCCATATTTTACATTGAACTTAACATGACAAGGAACAACGTTACCAAACATCCAAAAGAGTGGAAGTGGAGTAGCTACAGTCTAATTTTTACTATGGAAGGACTTTCACTTTCTAGATAATTAGAGCTTTACTGTACGCTCTCTAGCATAAATTTTAGCCAAAACAAATTAGTCTTTTGCTAAAATATAGTAAGTTCCAGGTCCTCTTTTTCCCACTTTTGATAATATACCTTCTTCTACCAATATCTTTAGCTCTTTACTTGCTTGTCGTTTTGAGACTTTGGCTAGTTTTTGATATTCTTGATTTGTTATAGAGTTGTGTTGTTTGAAGTATCCTGTCACTTTTTTTCAAACTTTAAGTAATAATCTATTGTTATATTCTAGAGATTTTTGATTAGTTATTTTCTTTTCTTTTTCTATTCCCTTGAGTAATTTTGCAATTTGTTCTGGCTTTGGTAACTGAGTTTTTAATTCCTCAAGAGAAAAACCGAAAGAGAGAGCTTGTTTTTTTAGTTTTTTGAGAATGAACTGTTGGTTCTTTTTTTCAAGATTCTCAGCAAAAAAGGTCTGACACAAATGTCTACTTCTTTGTCTACTTCTTTATTTACTCAGCCTGGATCCGATATTGTCCGAAAGTTTTTATGTTCTCCATTTAAAAAGATTTGTCTTTTAAGTTTATAATATAGATAAAATCTTTTGCAAATCCTTTTCCGCCTACTTTATGATCAATCCCAAGAGAATATACTTTACACTTGTATGAACTAATTATTTTGTAAAAGTACTTTTTTCCCCAAGGATCCCTGTACTTTTGAACATTATTTATTAATTTCAAAGTACTTTTCTTACATAGCTCATCTATACTTGTAGGTAATGTTTTAAAATTTGCGTAGTAATGCTTAATTGCAAGGTGCAGCATCTTAAAATCAGAATTCAAAGATACCTTATTTGTAACACTTACGTTATCCATCCAAAGATGCCAAGCCAAAACAGACAATAGAGTCGCCGAGATTAAAAAGAATAAAAACAGTCGAAATTTCATTATTTATTCCTTTCTGGACAGCACTTGCCATTAATAGAATTTTCAGCAGCTAAAATAAATTTATTTACTTCTTGATCATCAAGGGTTTTGCCTACTAGTCCCCAGTAAAGCGAGCTGTATTCCGCTAAAGAAGGTTCTACACTTAAATATTTTCTTTCTTCTTTAGAAATATCAAAAGCTTGATCCAAAATTTCTTTAGTGCTTGCATTTTTTCCGAGTTGAGATTTGGCTCGATAGAGCAAATCAGCTAGCATTATAGTTGTGAGTTGTTCCCTTGTTTGTATATCTATACATGGAATATTTTCATGTTTTTTATACTCTTTTACAAATGAATTAAAGTCTTTAATTCTATCCATTTTTATTATCGCTGATAAGTTTAGTATTCTTTCTTTATCAGTTTTCGAAAATATAGTTTGATCGGCCATTACCTCCTCTTCCGATACAAGCAAAGTCTTTTTTTGTTTATCTACTTGAAAGAATTTAACACCTAACGTTTCAGATACTACTTTTAATGCTTCATAACCAGCAGTTGCAATAACTATTCCAGGACCAAAAATGCTATCAATATTCCGAGCTGAAAAAAGAGCGTGTTCTGCGTCCTTTAACGAAAGGTGATAGTGCCCAAAACCTAGTTGATATTTTCGTTCTTCTCTCCTTTGCAATCGACCTTTTTCTGCTCGTTCTCCTGCTTCAGCGACCGGAATTTTAGTGTCAGACTCGAATGCCTTGACTATCATGAAGTTTATATGAATCTTGGTAAAACCATGAAGCAAAGGCAAAAAAAGTACATTGAAATCTCAGCAAAAAAGGTCTGACACGAATGTCAAATGGTAATTTCCTTCTTGTTTCTATTACAACTTTGTTCACTAGTTTTGATATCAAATTCTTGGGAAGTCTTTGTCTTGCTTGCAAAAAAAGCAAAATAAAGACAAATAACCTCTAAAACTACAAAAAAATCAAGAAATCATCAAATAGTTCAGATAAAATCCATATAGATTGGGCGCAAATCCAAGACGTTCATCTTACGCAAAAAAAATTGAGAAAACAGTAAAAGGCTCGCGAAGTAAAATTCGCTGAGTCTTATTTTTTCTTTAATTACTCTTTTATAAAATTGTGTCAGAGCAAAATTGTGTCATTTCTTAAATTGTCGAACAAGGCGATACAATAAGAAATAAAACTTTCGATAACTAAAAAAGGAGAAGAGATGCGTGCTCCGAGATTAATTTATGTTGGTGGAGTGTATCATGTTGTGGCACGATGTAATAATCGCCAGTATTTTTTCAATGACAATGAAGACTTTGATCTCTATCTAACAATGCTAAATAAAGCGCGAGATAAGTACGATGTAAGTATTTATGGATTTTGTATGACAAATAATCACATCCATTTAATTTTAGGCACGCCAAAAAATAAAAACTTGTCTCTTTTTATGCAGTACAGCCAAGGTCATTTTGCAAAAGCATATAACAAAAAGTATAAAAAAACAGGGCACTTTTGGACAGGAAGATACCATTCAACTATTATAGAATCAGAAGAATATTACATGAACTGTCTTTTTTACGTTGAACTAAATATGACGCGCAATGGTGTAACTAAACATCCTAAAAACTGGCGATACTCTAGCTACAGACAACATGCTTACGGAAAAGGTATTTTTAAAATAGATTACCACGATCAATATTTACAGTTAGGCTCTTCACCAAAACAAAGGCAAAAAAAATACCGCCAAATAATGCAATCAGCGATGGAAGAAAAAGGCTTACTGAAAAAACAACAACCACTCACTTATGGTATTATATACGGCTCGAAGCAATTTGTACAAAATATCATTCAAAAACATGCCAATCATAAATACTACGAAAAACGTAAAAATTACAAAACACAGGAAAAAGAAGTATATACTCTAAGGAAAGCCAAAACCAATATAGATAGTAGCTAAAAAAAATATTCTACTGTAACTCAAAGCAAAATGTCTACGAAAATTTACAATGCTCAAAGTCTGTCTACAACTCTTCTATGTGCCATTTTATGCACACAATTTTCTTTATAATTGAATTTTTATTCAATTACTATTTTCTCTGTTGTTCTCTTTTTCCTGTGCCTTGTAAATTATCAAACCGATAAAACCTTCATTTTTTTGTATAAGTTTGTCTCAGCAAAAAAGGTCTGACACTCTTATTATTCAAAAGAAGAGACATCAAGATAGTTCCTGAAATTGAAGCTCTATCTTCTCAAGGACATCATTTACTTGTAACAGATTTTGGACCTTTAGATATCCTTGGAATTATAGGAAATCGATTAGATTATAGCGATATTTTTAAAGAGTCAAATATCATGAAGGCTGGAGAGTTTCACATTTGAGTACAGAATTTAGAAAGTTTAATTCTAACAAAAAAAGAAATCGGCAGAGATAAAGATCACCTAACTCTTCCCATACTCCGAGAAACCTTGCAAAAAAAGCAAAATAAAGACAAATGACCTCTAAAACTACAAAAAAATCAAGAAATCATCAAATAGTTCAGATAAAATCCATATAGATTGGGCGCAAATCCAAGACGTTCATCTTACGCAAAAAAAATTGAGAAAACAGTAAAAGGCTCGCGAAGTAAAATTCGCTGAGTCTTATTTTTTCTTTAATTGCTCTTTTATAAAATTGTGTCAGAGCAAAATTGTGTCATTTCTTAAATTGTCGAACAAGGCGATACAATAAGAAATAAAACTTTCGATAACTAAAAAAGGAGAAGAGATGCGTGCTCCGAGATTAATTTATGTTGGTGGAGTGTATCATGTTGTGGCACGATGTAATAATCGCCAGTATTTTTTCAATGACAATGAAGACTTTGATCTCTATCTAACAATGCTAAATAAAGCGCGAGATAAGTACGATGTAAGTATTTATGGATTTTGTATGACAAATAATCACATCCATTTAATTTTAGGCACGCCAAAAAATAAAAACTTGTCTCTTTTTATGCAGTACAGCCAAGGTCATTTTGCAAAAGCATATAACAAAAAGTATAAAAAAACAGGGCACTTTTGGACAGGAAGATACCATTCAACTATTATAGAATCAGAAGAATATTACATGAACTGTCTTTTTTACGTTGAACTAAATATGACGCGCAATGGTGTAACTAAACATCCTAAAAACTGGCGATACTCTAGCTACAGACAACATGCTTACGGAAAAGGTATTTTTAAAATAGATTACCATGATCAATATTTACAGTTAGGCTCTTCACCAAAACAAAGGCAAAAAAAATACCGCCAAATAATGCAATCAGCGATGGAAGAAAAAGGCTTACTGAAAAAACAACAACCACTCACTTATGGTATTATATACGGCTCGAAGCAATTTGTACAAAATATCATTCAAAAACATGCCAATCATAAATACTACGAAAAACGTAAAAATTACAAAACACAGGAAAAAGAAGTATATACTCTAAGGAAAGCCAAAACCAATATAGATAGTAGCTAAAAAAAATATTCTACTGTAACTCAAAGCAAAATGTCTACGAAAATTTACAATGCTCAAAGTCTGTCTACAACTCTTCTATGTGCCATTTTATGCACACAATTTTCTTTATAATTGAATTTTTATTCAATTACTATTTTCTCTGTTGTTCTCTTTTTCCTGTATCTTGTAAATTATCAAACCGATAAAACCTTCATTTTTTTGTATAAGTTTATCTCAGCAAAAAAGGTCTGACACTCTTATTGCGAGTCTGGCACGAATGTCCGCACGAATGTCTATTGCGAGTCTGGCACGAATGTCAATGCAGTACAGCCAAGGTCATTTTGCAAAAGCATATTTATTGCGAGTCTGGCACGAATGTCTATTGCGAGTCTGGCACGAATGTCAATGCAGTACAGCCAAGGTCATTTTGCAAAAGCATATTTATTGCGAGTCTGGCACGAATGTCTATTGCGAGTCTGGCACGAATGTCAATGCAGTACAGCCAAGGTCATTTTGCAAAAGCATATTTATTGCGAGTCTGGCACGAATGTCTATTGCGAGTCTGGCACGAATGTCAATGCAGTACAGCCAAGGTCATTTTGCAAAAGCATATTTATTGCGAGTCTGGCACGAATGTCAATGCAATTTAAAAAACAACTTTGCAATTTGGTAAACTATCTGTAATCCATGTTCTTTCGCTTATATTTATTGAGTTTTCTAATAAAAGTAAGTGTTTTAAATTTGTAAGGCTTTGTATTTTTTTTGGTAAAGTCTTTAACTTGTTAGAACATAAATTAAAGAGAGTTAAATTTTTAAATTTTTCAACTTCTTCTGGGATTGATATTAATTTGTTCTGGCTAATATCTAATTCAGTTAGCGGACTTTCCAAAAAAGCAGTTGGAAATTTAGACAAATTGTTAATATGTAGATTTAAAGTTTTTAACATCGGTAACTTTATTTTTTTTGATATACTTGTTAACCTATTTCTAGAAATGAATAATTGAGTCAAATGTGACAACTTTGTTATTTCTTCAGGTAAGTACTCTAATTGGTTTAATGATAAATTTAAAAAACGTAGATTTTTAAGATCCCATATTTCTTCGGGAAGAGAATCTAGCTGATTGCAGTATAAACTTAAACGCTCTAACATTTTTAATTTTTTTATTTCTGAGGGAAGTTCTTTCATGCCATTTGCCATTAAATTTAAATCAGTAACAGAATGTAAATCAAAAATATAAGGTAAAATTTCACTCCAAGGAATAAAAGATAAATCAAAGCCTAATTTGCCATCAAAACAGCATTTGATAAATTTACAATTTCTAGGATATTCGAAAACAACATCAGTTTGGAATGTACAATTATGGAAATGTGTTTTTTCTATACGACATTTTCCTAATGCTAGAGAAAACTTACAATTATAATAAGAAACATGACTATGTATACAATTTAGTTGTTTATCTTTTATCTCATTCAATGGTTATTTCTCCATCCTTAAATGTAGTGAGCGTTTATTTGAAAGTTATATTCTTCTCAAAAGATATAATATACTTAACCAAAGATAAATTCGAGTAATAACGATAAGCATGGTT
Organism: Candidatus Uabimicrobium helgolandensis; assembly: GCF_041508025.1. NCBI lineage: Bacteria > Pseudomonadati > Planctomycetota > Candidatus Uabimicrobiia > Candidatus Uabimicrobiales > Candidatus Uabimicrobiaceae > Candidatus Uabimicrobium > Candidatus Uabimicrobium helgolandensis. The sequence goes on along the minus strand of NZ_CP165719.1, from coordinate 4,391,104 downwards.
GGTTCATAAACGTGGATCAGCTTTAATACAACTAGGCTGACCCGTGTTTTTTGCCTGTAATTTTTTATCGCGTTTATGGTTATCAGAAATTACAATTTACTACTTAAACATGGTAGTAACATCATATTCTTCGCCAGAGTTTCTTAATAAATCTTGGTAATGTTTAATATAATTGTTAGATTTATTCTTTGCAAAATCGGAAAGAAGGCCGTTGAAATCTAAAATTTTCATAGCAAAATATTCTACATTGATTTCTTCTCTCCACTTACCGAGTTGATCTATCGCACTTTCGCCGTTAGAATAAAAATACGAATGCATATACTCATGCCCCGCGGTAACCAATGCAGAAGATTCATCCCCCCCATACAAATCATTTTTGTTTAATCTTATTTGCCGTTTCTTTTTCCAAAGTAGTTTTCCAACAAAATGAGACATTTTTGCGTATGGAACATATAACACTTTATCGACTACCTGTTTTTGCTCTACTCCTAAGGCATCTTTAGCAAGATTTGCAAATTGTCTTACTAAACGTTCTGCTTTAACTTGCCCAGCACGATATTCCATGCTTTTTCTAGTCACGCCTGATAAGCGTTTATACCAACGTGCTGAACCACGACCATGAGATTTAGAAAAATCCTTTTCACCACTGTAACGTCTTATACCTTTAAACAAACTATAACTGTGGAATAGAGATGTAATAATAGCATTTTTAAAGATATTATCCCACAAATTACCACAACATCCCTGTTGAGGGTCAAGAAAATACTCACCTATAGTTTGTACCGTACCTATTGCCATATCAGCAAGAAAATCGATAGTTAAGGCCCGAGATAACGACATAGAACCATTGGCTACAGCTCTTGTTGTTAAACCAGTAACTCCTCCAGAGAAAAATCCTGCTCCCCCCGCTAAAGCTGTTTGTTTCCAGTTGACCTGCGAAAAACTTCGCCCTTGTAAAAATACTTGAACTCCAAGATCAATTGTCGCACCTAAAACTGCACCAAAAACAGCAAATTTACCTTTCGGGTCAGTAAAAGTATAAGGATTTCCAGCAAAAGCCTGATACAAACCTAATCCATCAACATAGCCTTCACCATCTCTCTGTAAAAATCTCCCCAAAGTAGGATTGTAATAACGATTGCGATAGTAATAAGTATCTCCACCAGTTTCAACCTCAGCGCGCCTTCCTTGGAACGAATACACCATTTCCTCAAAATCGGTAAATTCCTCTAACTCGTTATCAGAATTCACAAGATAAGTCAGACCATAGCTACTATGTTCAAAGCGGTAAACAATATTACCACCAATATCGCTAACACCAACCACATCGCCACGGCTATTTTGGTGAAGATATTTTTCTTCGGTAATAGACGTGCCAGTTTCGTCATACAAAGTAATTTGCAAATGCTCGTCAATTCCCGAACCGTCAACAAATTGCCGCGAAACGATTTCTTGTCCAAACGCTTGTCCTATTTCGGCAGCTTGCTCTCTTTCTTCTATAGTTCGCCACCCCGAATAAAAAAAACTGCGGCGCACATCTTTGGTAACTAAACCACCTGGAGCGCAGCCAACGCGAGCAATATTAGAAATTCTGGTTTCTTCTAAATTTCCAGCTAAGCTAGTGCTCCCAAGAAAAGTATGCTCTGCAACGTTTATAACAACATTACCAATAAGTGGTTTTTCATCCAATAGAGTGCCATTGACAAATATCTTGAGGCTTTGTCCGTCGTATACTCCGGCGATATGTACCCATGTTGCTAAAGGTATCGCCACATTTCCTCTTACTTTAGTTTCCACAACTTCGTTATTTACATCTAAAGTGTTGAGAATAAATACAGGCTTGAGTCTTCCGCGTGACAGTTTTAAGGTAAAGCTATCTTTTCTTTTTATTAAGGCACCACCTACATCTTGAAGATTGTCTGTGCTTTGTGGATTTAGAAATACGAAAGTTTCTACAGATAATTGATCTTGAATGTTGTCCAAGGTGGTTGCAAGTGGAATCTTAAGTCTTTGTCCGTTGAAGCGCACAGATCTTGTATTGAAAAGACCGTCTTCTCGGCTGGTATTTTTAGGATTGCTAATATCACTTCCATTACCAGAACTGTCGACAATTGGGCCATCAGTATTGTTGTAGTAGTATAGGGCTAAAGTGTTAGCATCAGGTATTGCTTCTCCGTCAGCGATACTGCACTCTTCGACATGTTGTTCGCGAAATTGTTTGTTTATTCTACGATTCATGAAGTCATATTTGTAAGTTGCGATTACTTCGTCACTTGCTTTATTTTTGATTTCAGTAATGCGATTTAAAGCATCGTAAGCAAAAAGCCTTTCACTATCATCTGTTAAATTTCCATTATCGTCATGAACAAAAGTAGTACCATCAAATGAATCGTATTCATTCATGTTGTTAATGGTTTGTGTTTTTTCTTGGCCATTAACTGTCGTTTTTGCCCAGTTACCGACACCATCAAATTGCCAGTCTTGGGTTTGCGAAACGCCACCTAGTGAGCCGTCCTCTTTTATTCTTCCACGTTTGAAGTCTGTTACTCTATATAGCGAGTCTAATTGATATCGTTCGCTAAATTTGTTTCTGTGTAGATTTTTCTTTTGCGTTTTAAAGTTTACGCGGTTGTAGGTGTATTCATATTCTTGAATACGATTATTATTTGGTCGTAAATGACGCATATGGACTAATCGTCGTGCATTATCATAGCCAACATTGGCATCGCCAGCATCATTGAGCATTGTAAGTTTTGTACCATTTTTGTATATTCGCTCGATTACGCGGCTTCCGATATAGTCATACGAGGCAATCGCAGTGCTATTTTCGTTGATTGTTGTTAAACGATCTATTTTATCGTAGTTATAAGTAATCTTGCGATCGTTTGGATAAATGCATTCGGTAAGGTCACCCTTTTCGCGCCAGTTCATTGACACAGTTTTACCGTTTTGTATTTCTTCAAGCATACGACTCAAAGAATCATAGTTGCGTACTACAATGCTGTCATCCGTGGTATCGCTCGGATTATTATTGTCTGTTGCAACAGTTAATCGAGATAAACCATCGAACTGAAATGTTTGTTGGGTAGTACCTACTATGTTATTTGTGACGGAACGTGCGATGTTTTTTTCAACTATACGATTTATTCCATCATAAACATACGTACAAACATTCCCATTGTTATCCGTGTGGCTTATGATATTGTGGTCTTTACTATAGGTATTTGTTACAGATTTACCGTCAGCAAAAATTGTTTTTGTCGGGCGATTTAAGTTGTCGTATTCATAAGTCGTGGTGTTCGAATTATCGTCTTGAACAGTTAACAATCGTGAATTATCGTCCCAAATACTTGTTTCTGTGATATTACCATCAATATTACTTGGATTACTCAGATCTAGAGGGTTCCCTCCTTCACCATCAACAGTCAATTCCTTGATTGTTTTAATCGTTCGTCCTAAACCATCTTGTACAACTTCACTGATATTACCTAAATCGTTAATGTTTCCAGCAAATAGCCCAAGTGAATCGGCTATCTCTGTTCCTTCAGAATCAGCTGCTCTTGTAAGCATATTTCTACTGTCGTAGAAAAAGTAGTTGGTTTGGCCAATATTATTGGTAGTACGGATTTTGCGATTTAGGGAATCGAAAACGTTGATTGTGGTAAAGCTTTCTGAAGCAATGCGCCCTGTAGAATGTACTTCAGTAACGGTTATCTCTAATGGATTACTACTTTGATCGTACTGCGTTGTTACAGTATTTGATAGTGCATCTTCCACACGAATAACACGGCTGGCACCGTCATATTCTATTTTGGTGATTTCTTGCTCAGTATTAGGACTTGCTGATGTGGTAAATACTGTGCGCGAGTTACGATCATAGTCTACAAAGCTTGTTATAAGACCATCACCAGGAGTCGCATCGTTTTCGTCTAAATTCGCAACTCTTTGTAGATTTACTCCTTGAGAGATGAATAACTCATCTTCTGTTTTAAAAACGCGCGAGAGTTCATCGTGAAATACGTGTGAGCGACTTAGGAGAACGTTTCCAGTAGTATCGTTTGCACTTTTACTTTCTTCACCAATAGGACCAAAAGACGATACTTCTATTATATTTGACGCCGGATCAAATTTTTGCTCAACAACATTTCCCACAGAATCGATTGTGCGAATGCGACGATTAAATCCATCATACACAAACAATGTTTTTTCATTTTGTCCATCACCATCTGTGTCTTCAGCATCAATAATTTCTAGTGGATTGCCATTGAGATTGTAATTGGATGTTACAATGCTTTCGTTTGTTGTTCCTGGAGCTTGGATTACTTTATGCACGAGGTCACGTTCATCATACTCGGTACGAGTAATATTGTCAGGATCGATACCTGAAACGGCCAAAGGACTTTTTACCTCAACTAAATTTTCGTTTGCATCATAACGCATTTCCGTTGTTAAAGTTTTATTATTGTCTACTCTTTGAGTAATACTTAGCGGTTTATCTAAAATATCATAAGTGGTTGTTGTTTCGATGAAATTAGGTAAATCAGGATTATTTCCATCGCGATATTCCACCTCCGATTTTATAAGGTTGTTATTCGCATCATAGAATAAACGCGTTTTATAAGCAAAAGCTGTCAAATTTGGCTCTGTGGCAGCACTTACATCTGCGGCGACAGTTGTTTCTACAATCTGATTGAGAGCGTTTACTTCGATGAGAGTTTTTACACCACGCGGATTTATCGTAAAAACTACATTACCAACAGAGTCATATCCATATTCTGAAGAAATTTGCGTTGGAAGTGAATTTCCACGATATCTAGTCGAATGCGAATGGTCAACAATTGTTTTTTGTAAATACCCACCAGTTGCAATATCAAATTCATCGCCATTTGGTTTATTTCCCGACTGAACATCTACACCATCCCCATCAGGATCAGTTTCAGGATTGTAAACCATTAATGAAACTTCGCCTTCTGGTGTTTCAACGGTGCTCAATTGACCGAACTTATTGTATGATTTGCGGATTTCAATAAACTGTTGTGTTCCACCTTCGATGATCGTTTGAGGAGAGTTCGTTCTTAAATTGACAATAGGAGATTTCTCAACAATGATATTTCCACAAACGTTATTTGTAATTCCATCACCATTTAAATCATTACTACCTATTTTACTAAGTACAGAGCTGGCATCGATACCAAATTTGTCAATCAAATCTTGAAGAGTAAAACCACATGTACAGCCCACGGTGTCAAGATTTGCCTCAAAATAATCTGGGATCATTTGTGATGTGTATCGTTCTGAACTTGCTATTCCACCATTTTGCGGTTGGAAAGACGGGTCATTACCGCGTTGCTCTGTTACAGAAATTAACTGATTGTAAAACGGTTCATAAGTATAACTTACTTTGTGAAATTGTTGATCTCCGCCGCGCGCAGCGTCAGGAAAATGGGTCACTGATATAAGGTTTCCACGTTGGAATTGATCGGGATTGTTTTCGTCATATTCACGAACTACGCGGTTTCCTTCGGGATGAATTGTCTCTTTTAGCAAACCTGTTGCTGTATATTTGTACATAGTTATAAAACTTTGTGGATCAGAAGGTCTTATCCCACGTGTTTTTTCTTCTTTTTTTACAAGGTTACCGTTGATGTTGTACGACATAATGGTAATATTTTGATTGCGATCTACGATTGTTGTTACTTCACGAGGCAGATCAACATCGTTGGGGTTGCCATTTGGATTTACTTCTTCACGGGAATAAGTGTAAAATTGTGTCAGAGCAAAATTGTGGAGCAAAATTGTGTCATTTCTTAAATTGTCGAACAAGGCGATACAATAAGAAATAAAACTTTCGATAACTAAAAAAGGAGAAGAGATGCGTGCTCCGAGATTAATTTATGTTGGTGGAGTGTATCATGTTGTGGCACGATGTAATAATCGCCAGTATTTTTTCAATGACAATGAAGACTTTGATCTCTATCTAACAATGCTAAATAAAGCGCGAGATAAGTACGATGTAAGTATTTATGGATTTTGTATGACAAATAATCACATCCATTTAATTTTAGGCACGCCAAAAAATAAAAACTTGTCTCTTTTTATGCAGTACAGCCAAGGTCATTTTGCAAAAGCATATAACAAAAAGTATAAAAAAACAGGGCACTTTTGGACAGGAAGATACCATTCAACTATTATAGAATCAGAAGAATATTACATGAACTGTCTTTTTTACGTTGAACTAAATATGACGCGCAATGGTGTAACTAAACATCCTAAAAACTGGCGATACTCTAGCTACAGACAACATGCTTACGGAAAAGGTATTTTTAAAATAGATTACCATGATCAATATTTACAGTTAGGCTCTTCACCAAAACAAAGGCAAAAAAAATACCGCCAAATAATGCAATCAGCGATGGAAGAAAAAGGCTTACTGAAAAAACAACAACCACTCACTTATGGTATTATATACGGCTCGAAGCAATTTGTACAAAATATCATTCAAAAACATGCCAATCATAAATACTACGAAAAACGTAAAAATTACAAAACACAGGAAAAAGAAGTATATACTCTAAGGAAAGCCAAAACCAATATAGATAGTAGCTAAAAAAAATATTCTACTGTAACTCAAAGCAAAATGTCTACGAAAATTTACAATGCTCAAAGTCTGTCTACAACTCTTCTATGTGCCATTTTATGCACACAATTTTCTTTATAATTGAATTTTTATTCAATTACTATTTTCTCTGTTGTTCTCTTTTTCCTGTGTCTTGTAAATTATCAAACCGATAAAACCTTCATTTTTTTGTATAAGTTTGTCTCAGCAAAAAAGGTCTGACACTCTTATTATTATTATTATTATTATAATCAGTGACTATAACTATTGAGATCAACGACGGTATAACATTTGATGGAGCAGGTGTATTTGATATTGGTGTTCCAATTTCTGTAGAATTTGATTTTAGCACATTTGGTACATTTAGCGTTGACACTCTTGTTGATTCTAGTATTGGAGCTAGATTTGATATGCTATTTGAAAACAACACTGATGGATTTTTGTATGGGGGAGGATCTCTTGATAATAACGAACTTGGTCCTGGTTTACTCAATGAATCTTTTTCCGAGTATTTAGTACGTACAGGAAATACATTTACAAATGATTTTGTCGGGGTAGGCATATTACAAGCTGGCGTTTTAGGTAACAATGGCTCTGATACCATAACCTCGATTGTTTTGGGCCTAGATCCAGATGTTGTGACTGTTACTACTGCTGTTCCAGAGCCATCAACATACGCAATTCTTCTATTTACAATGCTTGGGTTTGTATATTTTAAATCGAAGAATGTTGCTTTTACACTCTAAATTTGAAAAGGAGAAACAAAATCTAAACCACCATCAACCTTAATTGTTTGTCCCACAACCCAACTAGCTTTATGCGAACACAAAAACAATACCAATTCTGAAATTTCTTGTAGGGTTGCTTCTCGCTTGAGAGGGACAGAATTACTAACTTTATCATTTACTGCGTCAAACATCTTACCTAAGTATTTTTGCGTCGATTCTGTGCGGAAAAAACCAGGATTAATGCCATTCACTGCGATATTTTTTGCTGCAACTTCGTGAGCATAATATGCAGTAAGAGTTTCTAAAGATGATTTAGCTGCTGCTAAAAGTCCATGAAAAGGAACTGCTTTTAGAGTATCCATTCCACTAATAGTTACGACTGCTCCGCCACCATCCATCATTTCTACAACATGCTTCATATTTAAAATAAACGATTTTACAGTGATATTGAACGTTTTATCAATATGATGCTCTTTCATTTGTAGCAAACTCTTAAATGCTGTTGCGGCCGCGTTATGAATATAAAAATCGAGAGTTTGAGTATAATCTTTAATTTGTGTAAAAAGCTCTTCACTCGCATTGGAAAAAGCCAAATCACATTTAAAAAGTGTGCATTTGCCTCCAGCATCGACAATTTGTTTACAAGCGTTGTTAGCTGTCTCTTCATCCGACCTATATGTTAAAAAAACTTCTGTTTGTTGTTTACAAAAAGCCTTGGCAATCGCAAATCCAAGACCTTTAGTCCCACCAGTGATCAAAACTTTTTTATTGCGAAATTCGCTCATTTTTTTCTCCGAAATCATGGATAGAGTATATTACTTTTTTGGAGTACGTTTATTCGGTTTTGCACATCGCTTTCCTTTTACACAATTTTTTTTGTTACTCAATATATAAATAATGGGCACCTCTTCCTTTCCACGCTGCTCAAGCCATCCTTCTTCTATTGCTGATTGCGCATAGTGATGTCGCACTAGGTACGGCTTGCTGGACGCTCTCTGGCACCAGAATTTCGCTATGTTGTACATAGCGCCCGTTTTAATCTACTTCGATATATGCTTCTACATATACATTATTTTTATTATTAATATCTAGCTTAATTTTTTTTAAAAATGACTCATAAGACAGCATTTCCAAAAATTCTTGAACGTTTCCATGCACATTTGTAATTTTAATTTTTCTATTTTTTGCCGTTTCTCCAAGAAGAAATTCAAAAAATTCTAGAGAAAAATACATTAAATTTTTACAATCTAATATCACGTTAATAAACAAGACATTAACGTTAATTTTTTCTGAGCCTGACGATATAACTTCAAGTATTTAGAGCAATACTTTTCCACGGGTCAAGTAATATTGATACTCATTGAAATCCCAGCTTGTACTAGGTGAAAGATATTTCTCTAAAAAAGAGAAATGTTCCATTTCAATTCTCATATTATCAATGTTCATCTTTGAAAAATTTTTTTTAAACCTATTTTCCTCAAAATTTTGTAACTTTATCTCATCAACGATATAATCACCGTAAAATACAAGTATACTGATTTCCATAATAGTCTCGCAAATTATTGATAGTTTTTCCATGTATTCATATTTCTTTCTGTATCTTTTTCTAAAGCTTTTTTTTCAGAAATAATCGCACTAAATTTCGTCACTGAGTCTAGCACTAGAACCTAACGGCCTTGTTTTTTTGAGCATTAGGAATTTTAGTGTCAGCGGTAGCTAATGAGGCATTAGTTTTTTTTGACATGAAACTGAATCACAATAGAATAGTTAGTGCAAAGTACCTCGCTGTATTGTTAAAATTTAAATTTTAACCCATAAAATATAAGCGAGGTACAACTATGAATCCTACAAAAAAAGTAAGAGAGAAAAAAGCTAAAAGCATAGAGACATTTGATATTATTAATCCTGATACGGCAGGAATAGACATAGGATCAAAAGAACACTGGGTATGCGTATCCTCAGACCGAGATTCAAAAAATATTAGAAAGTTTCCTACCTTCACATGTGATTTGCATGAGATAGCGGATTGGTTAAAAAAATGCCAAATAACAACCGTTGCAATGGAGTCTACAGGAATTTACTGGGTTCCTCTTTTTTAAGTTCTCGACTCAAAGGGTTTTGAGGTTTTTCTCGTCAATTCTACATTAACAAAATCGGTACCTGGTCGACCAAAAATTTATAAAATTGTGTCAGAGCAAAATTGTGTCATTTCTTAAATTGTCGAACAAGGCGATACAATAAGAAATAAAACTTTCGATAACTAAAAAAGGAGAAGAGATGCGTGCTCCGAGATTAATTTATGTTGGTGGAGTGTATCATGTTGTGGCACGATGTAATAATCGCCAGTATTTTTTCAATGACAATGAAGACTTTGATCTCTATCTAACAATGCTAAATAAAGCGCGAGATAAGTACGATGTAAGTATTTATGGATTTTGTATGACAAATAATCACATCCATTTAATTTTAGGCACGCCAAAAAATAAAAACTTGTCTCTTTTTATGCAGTACAGCCAAGGTCATTTTGCAAAAGCATATAACAAAAAGTATAAAAAAACAGGGCACTTTTGGACAGGAAGATATCATTCAACTATTATAGAATCAGAAGAATATTACATGAACTGTCTTTTTTACGTTGAACTAAATATGACGCGCAATGGTGTAACTAAACATCCTAAAAACTGGCGATACTCTAGCTACAGACAACATGCTTACGGAAAAGGTATTTTTAAAATAGATTACCATGATCAATATTTACAGTTAGGCTCTTCACCAAAACAAAGGCAAAAAAAATACCGCCAAATAATGCAATCAGCGATGGAAGAAAAAGGCTTACTGAAAAAACAACAACCACTCACTTATGGTATTATATACGGCTCGAAGCAATTTGTACAAAATATCATTCAAAAACATGCCAATCATAAATACTACGAAAAACGTAAAAATTACAAAACACAGGAAAAAGAAGTATATACTCTAAGGAAAGCCAAAACCAATATAGATAGTAGCTAAAAAAAATATTCTACTGTAACTCAAAGCAAAATGTCTGCGAAAATTTACAATGCTCAAAGTCTGTCTACAACTCTTCTATGTGCCATTTTATGCACACAATTTTCTTTATAATTGAATTTTTATTCAATTACTATTTTCTCTGTTGTTCTCTTTTTCCTGTGTCTTGTAAATTATCAAACCGATAAAACCTTCATTTTTTTGTATAAGTTTGTCTCAGCAAAAAAGGTCTGACACTCTTATTCTGTGTCTTGTAAATTATCAAACCGATAAAACCTTCATTTTTTTGTATAAGTTTGTCTCAGCAAAAAAGGTCTGACACTCTTATTTATATTGCGCCATGTTGCCATCGAATATTCCTCTGTCACGCAAGAAAGTTTGCGCTTGCTGATTTTGTTGTAGGGTTTGCTCGAAGATACTTACGCAGCGTTTTATTAATTGTGATTTGCTTATTGTACGAGAAACGGTTGTTTTTTGAGCTAGAGGAATTGGATCTAGTAGGTTTAGTGCTTCTTTGAACGAACAGTTTTTGTATTGTTGTACGAAACTAATTACATCCCCGTTTTTACTACAACCAAAGCAGTTGAATACGCCTTTTTTATCGTTGACACTAAACGAAGGTGTCTTGTCTTCGTGGTCTGCAAATGGACAACGACAGAGTATTGCGTTTCCTGTTTTTTTGAATGACGCATTTGTATATTTGGTTACGATATCGCTTATTTTGTTTTGTTGTTTGATTTTTTGTATGCGTTCTTTGTTGCTTGATTGAATTGGGATGTTTGTTTTTGGAATTGAGATTGGAGTTGGTTTTGTTTCGAGCTTTGGTTTTGCTTTTGATTGTGGCTTTGGTTTCGCTATTTTTTCTTTTGCTAGGTTTTCAATGTAAGCAATCGCTTTCCAATCGGAAATACCGAGTGCAAGTTTGACCAGCTTTATTGTGTGGCCTTTTTGTTTACAGGATTTGCATTTGAATTCATGCTTATTTCTCTCAAGAGTGTGCTCTTTTTTGCATTTAGGACAGATTGCCTTGTTGTTCTGTTGCAATTTTAAATGTTGCAGAAGCTCTTCTATTGTAAAAAAACTTAATGCTGCTTTTCGACGCTTCTCTCTTTTTGCAACTAAACTTTTTGTTGATTTTTTATCTTTTTGGCTGTATAATTTCTTTATCTCTGACATTATTCTATCTCCCTGATTTTCTTTGTCTACGGGATTCGAATATTATGTCACGAAGGAAATTGAGTTTAGCTCTTAATTCTGCTACATTTGCTAATGCTTCTTGTTTGTAATATGACTTTGCTAGCTCATTTAAATCTTCTCCTTTTATACTAAAAAGGATACTTTTTCTGCCTTCAAATGATACTTGTACGTCCTTTAGCTCGGCGTCTGATTCACTCAGAATATAGCCTCCTAGCCAAAGGTCGCAAGTGGTTAATGTCTCTGACATTTCCTTTGCTCCTTGTTTAAGAACCTTTTCTTTCTGTAATCCGCCAAGATTTCCCAGATTGAAAAGGTTTATTTTTTGCCTGTATGGCAATTTAAAATTGATTAATGTAAATAAAATATTGTTTTATGGTAACAAATAATTTACTGTAGTCAATAATAAATTGATAAATATAAATTATTTATTTGGTGCTGCTATGGAAAAAATAAATATCGGAAAGATAATAAGAGAAGGTCGGATAAATCAAAATATCTCTCAGCGACAACTTGCTGATGAATATAATGTTACTCCTGCTGCTATATCTGCTTGGGAAAGAAATAAAACTTCTCCCCCTGCACATGTCTTGATTTTATTGGCTAAAAAGTTAGATATTGTTGAAGAATTGTTTGGTTATCCAAAACCAAAAAAAGAAGATGAAAACCAAAAAATATGGAATGCTATAAATGAGATTAGGGAAAAAATAGGACTGGTTCGTAATTCTTGAATATAATAAAAAAAGCGCACGATTTAATGTGCGCTTTTGTTTGCTATTTGTAATTTCAAGTTTTTAAAAAAAATTGTATTTTAAGAAATCCATTTGCTACAATTGTAACTATAAGTAGTTGCAAAATAAAGAATTAACATCAATCTATTCTGAGTCTGGCACCAGAATAGACAATTCTGGCTAAAATAATACTTTACATTTTGGATGAACATAAGACATTACTTTATCTTTAGATGTAGTAGTAAATTTATTCTTCCCAAGGTTCAAAAAAATTAATTTTTTTAAATTTCTTAGTGTCTCTGGTAATTTTTCTATATCATTTTCATAAAGATCTAGATGCGTTAAATTTTTCAATTGTCCAATTTCTTTAGGTATTTCTTTAATTTCATTACTGCCGATATCCAGATAAGTCAATTTAGGAAAATCTGTAATTTCTAATGGAAACCTTCTAAGATCATTAACCGCTAAATTTAAGTAATTTATTTTTTTTAGTGTCATGAAATCTGAAGAAATCCTACCAATATCGTTGTAGCTAAGAGATATAGATTTAATATTTTTAAGATTCTTGATCTGAGATGGAATATCTACGATTTTGTTATAATCTAAGTTTATATATTGCAATTGCTTTAACTCCATCAGTTCTGGATAAATTTTTTCTAAACAATTACTAGCTAAAGTTAAACTCGTTAGTGTTTTTAAACTCTCTAATTTTAAATTTGGTAATCCACAACCGTTTAAATTTAAAAATGTTACAGGAAGAGAATATACCCAACAAGGAATTCGGACTAAATGTATATTTTCAAAATTTATTTGAACATTATTTGAAAAATTACAATTATTAAATGAGCAATTTTCTAAATTTCCAAAGTAAACATCCTGGCGAAAACTACAGTTATAAAAATGACTATTGTTCAACTTATGCTCTATTTTGTTGTCTAAGAAAAAAGCACAACAAAAATATTCTGTGTTACTTTTTATTTTATTGAGTGTTTTAGATTTTATTTTTTTCATTTGTAAATAAAGTAGTCTTTCTAATTTTTTTCAAAAAGCTGATATTTAACAGTAGGCAATTAGTAGTAGCTGAATCATATGATTCAGCTACTACTGATCTTTACTTTAAGAATCCATTCTTAACATAGTTTTTATACTGTTTAGTTCTCTTGTCTAACTTAAATCCGGTTACAAAATCGTTATTTTTATTCTTAACAATTATGTTACGCGTTTTTTTATTATAGAAAACAGGATCTCTATTAAGTCCATATACACCTTGCTGTATTGTATCTTTATCTTTCATATGATCTACAATTGCCTTTTCAAAATCGCTTAAGGACTGATTGTTCATTCTTATAGTTCCATTTGAATTCAGTGGGTATTTTTTCGAATCAAGAAAATCACTAGCATGTTTATCAAATTTCTTTTGCAATTGTCTTCGTGTAAAAGAAATATCAGGACAAGGATTATGAGGACTTGTACTATTGTTTGAACCTCCACTACCTTCACCCATCATATAGTTTATAGAACCCCAGATAGTATTGAATATTAGCCCTGCTCCATAACCGATACCAGCTCCAGCAGCAGTTCCTCCAGCAACAAAAGCTGGAGATAAAGCAAGGCTAACCCCACCTGTAGGTCCTGCTCCACCAATTGATAGGCCTTCAGCAGTCCAACCTCCCCATGCAGCTCCTGCTGTCGTGAATGTTGCATTTATTGCATTAGCCTGCTCGTCATTAAAATAATTTGCCATATATGCAACATAATCACTACTCATTGCAGCGTTATACTCAGATCGTATAGTGAGATTGTCGTATACTAGTTCTGCCGATTCTTTGAAGCCAAGTGAATCCATTACGTAAGCTGTAGGAGCTGCTCCAGCACCAAGAAGCGTTCTTCCAACGAAAGAAGTTGCTGTTTTTACTCCGCTCCACAAACTACCAAGCCAACTATCTTCTTTACCAAATGGATCAGAGTAGTTGAAAGGATTACCACCAAAAGCCTCATAAAGCCCAAAACTATCAACATATCCTAGTGGATCACGCTGAAGAAATCTACCAAGCTCTTGATTATAATACCTATTACGGTAATACATCAGCGAAGTCTCTTGGTCGATTCTTCGCCCTTGAAAACCATAAACTACACTCTCAAAATCACCAAATTCCTCCAGCTCTCCAGCATCATCGACAACATACGGTACGCCATAGCTACTGTATTCTAACGACAGTGCAACATCGCCAATGTCGTTCGTCAAAGCAACAACGTCCCCGCGCGCGTTTTCATGAAAATATAGTTCTTCGAATTCCCCCAAATTCTCGCCGTTAAAAACCCGTAATTGGAGGTGTTCATCTATTCCGTTACCATCAACAAACTGCCTCGACACAATTTCGTCTCCGAGTTGTTGTCCAGCTTCTCCTGTCTGTTGTCTTTCTTCAATTACACGCCAACCACTGTAAAAGAAATTACGCCGAATATCTTGCGTAACAATTTCACCCGGATCACAGCCAATACGAGCAACATTTGAAATGCGCGTTTCTTCTAGTAAGCCAAAAAACTGACCATTACCTAAACGCGTTTTCACTGTTGGATCAATAGCAATGTTTCCGCTAACGTTTTTCACCTTCTGCTGCTCAACACCGTTTACAAACAATTTTACAGTCTGTCCATCATAAATGCCAGCAAGATGTACCCAAGTTCGCAGCGGAATTTCAATATCTCCACGCACCCTTGTTCTTGTTGTGGTAGTTCCATCTGAATTGACAGTATCGATTACAAATACTGGTTTACGTGAGGTTTTGTTTATCTTCAAACGGTAACTTTGCTTGCGTTTTACTAACGGTCCACCTAACTCTAGTTCTTCTTCTGGAGTTGTTGGATCGAGAAAAACAAACGTTTCTACAGTTAGTTGATCTTGAATATTATCAATTGCATTTGATAATGGAACAGTCAAACGTTTACCATTAAAACGTAAAGCTCTTGTGTTAAATAACCCATCATCGCGACTGGTATTTCTGGTATTAGTAATATTTAAGCCGTTGTCAGAGCTATCGACTATTGGTCCTGTTTCGTTGTTGTAATGATACAAAAGAAGTGTATTTGCATCAGGTGTTGATTCACCTTGATTTGTATTACATTCTCCTGCAGTCTTTGTTTGGAAATTCTTTTCAATACGACGATTCGAGAAATCATATTTATATGTAGCGATTACACGATTGTCCTCTTTGCTATTTATTTCAATTATTCTGTTTAAAGCGTCATAAGTAAAGAGCCTTTCGCCATCATCGGTAAGATTTCCATTATCATCGTGAACAAAAGTAACTCCATTAAAAGAATCGTATTCGTTCACTTCGTTTACTGTTTGCGTTTGTGCTGTGCCATCAACAGTGGTATTTGCCCAGTTACCAACACCGTCTAATTGCCAGTCCTGGGTTTGAGATGCAGTTCCATTTATTGAGTCATTTCCAGCAGCAAGAGTTCCGCGCTTAAAATCAACAACGCGATAAAGCGAATCAAGCTTATATAATTCACTAAATTGTGGATTTTTTAAGTTTACTTTATGTTCTTTGAAATTGACGCGATTGTAACCATAAGCATAACCAGTAATGAGTTCGTTGTTACCATTTTTTAAATGACGCATTTGTGCTAATCGTGGTAAGTTGTCATAACCAATATTGGTATCATTTGTATCATTGAGCATGGTTAATCTGGTATTGTTTTTATATACGCGTTCTAAAACACGACCACCAATGTAATCGTAAGTAGCGATAGGATTTTCGCCTGTATCGCCAATAGTTTTCGTGCGATTTAGTTTGTCTTGTGTATAAGAAATTACTCTTTCATTTGGATAGGTGCAATCAGCCAAGTCACCGCCTTCACGCCAGTTCATTGAAATGACTTTGCCATTTTGCTGTTCTTCCACCAAACGACTTAGTGAATCATACTTGCGTAGAACAGTGCTGTTATCGTTTACATCATTAGGGTCGTTATTGTCCGTTGCGGTAACTAAACGCGAAAGACCATCATATTCGAAAGTTTGTAGCGTTGTTCCTTCTATATTATTACTTACAGAACGAGAAATGTTTTTTTCAATTGTACGGTTAATAGCGTCAAACGTATAATCACAGACATTATTATTGTTATCAGTAGTACGAATGATATTACTGTCTTTATCATACTCTATTGTTGTTTCCCGTATATCAGCATAAACTGTTTTGATTAAACGATTTAAGTTATCATATTGATAACCAGTAGTGTTGCCATTGTCGTCTGTTACACTGAGTACTCTTGAATTTTGATCGTAAGTGGTGGTT
Source organism: Candidatus Uabimicrobium helgolandensis (assembly GCF_041508025.1). Taxonomy (NCBI): domain Bacteria; kingdom Pseudomonadati; phylum Planctomycetota; class Candidatus Uabimicrobiia; order Candidatus Uabimicrobiales; family Candidatus Uabimicrobiaceae; genus Candidatus Uabimicrobium; species Candidatus Uabimicrobium helgolandensis. Next base: position 4,374,525 of record NZ_CP165719.1, on the reverse strand, counting down.
TCTGTAATTTTACCATCAGTATTTGATGGATTGGATAAATCAAGAGGATTGCCTCCTTCGCCATCTATACGTAATTCACGAATACTTTCAAAAGCTCTGGCTAAACCATCATACTTGGTTTCACTAATGTTACCTTCATCGTTGATATTGCCAGCAAATAAACCCAGTGGGTCAGCAATTTGTGGACCTTGAGCATCGGCAGTACGAATAAGAAGATTACGGCTTGAGTAAGTAAAATAATTCGTTTGCCCAATATTGTCTGTCGTTCTTGCGATACGGTTCAAAGAATCATATACATTGATATTTGTAAATGTTTCATTCGTAACGCGCCCTGTAGGGTTTACATCTATACTTGTAATGCGTATCGGATTACTGTTTTTGTCGTACTCAATGAGTTGCTCATTATTTTCAGCGTCGATTACTTGAATTCGGCGTTGCGCCCCATCGTATTTTATCGTTGTTATTTCAGCTTCATTTTGTGGACTTGGACTTGTAGTAAATGTGACTCGCGAATTACGATCATAATCGATAAATGATGTTACTTTGCCATCTCCTGGAGAGACATCGTTATCATTTAAAACTACAGGACGAACAGTACTTACGTTATCGGAAACAAACAAATGAGCATCGCTTTGGAATACGCGCGATATTTCATCGTATAGTGCTTCTGTTTTTGCAAGAAGAACATTGCCTGAAGTATCATTGTCGCTACGACTTGGTCCAGATGTTGGTCCAAAAACTTCGGTCATAATTATATTACTATCTGGATCATATGTCATAATGGATTCGTTGCCAACCGCATCAATCACTCGTTTTGCACGGTCAAATCCATCTAGAATAATTGTTGATGCATCTCCTTCACCATCACCGTTATTGTCCTCGGCGTCAATCGTTGTTGTTACATTTCCATTATTATCAACATTAAATATTAAAGTTCTCTCCTCTAAAGAGTTAACACCCGATGTTGTTGAAAAAACAATATCCCTTTCATCATAAATAAATTTAGTGATGTTATTAGGTTGGTTACCATTTACTGCCTCCGAGGATATTATTTCGTTAACATTTTCGTTGGCATCATAACGCATTTGAGTGATACGTGTTTCACTGTTACTTATTGTTTCTTCTGTTTCAATTACGTTATCTAAAATGTCATATTTATATTTCGTTGGTAAAAAATTTGGTAAATCGGGGTTATTAGAATCACGTATTTCGATTTGCGATTCAATCACATTATTATTACTGTCATAAAAAAATCTTGTTTTGTAGGCAAAAGCTGTTAAATCTTCGGTAGATGCTGATACGTCAGAAGCGGATATAACTTCAACAGTTTGGTTTAATTGATTTACCTCCATCACCGATTTTACACCGCGTGCATCGAGTATTGAAATCATATTTCCGACTTCGTTGTACGCAAATTCAGAAGTAAGTTGAGTTGGTAAAGAATTCCCTCTATAACGTGCTGAATGGGACTGATCCACAATAATTTTTTGTAGGTAACCCCCAGTACCTGTATCAAAAGGTTCGCCAGCATTATTGTTGCCTGTACGATTGACACCTGGAATTCCGCTTGGATTTGTTTCTGGATAAAAGATACTCAGAGTTACTTCACCTTCTGGCGTTTCTTCTGATTCTAATTGGCCAAAGCGGTTAAAACTATAGCGATATTCTATTTCTTGAACTAATGATCCTTCTTCTACGCTTTGTAGAGATTCACTACGTAAATTTACATTTGGTAAGCGCTTGACAATCATATTGCCACATATTCCATCTATACGAAGATTTCCATTTAAGTCGCCTTGATTGATCCTATCTTGCACACTACTAATATCAATATCGTATTTGTCAATGATTTGCTGTAATGTTAATCCACAAAAACATACCTGATCATCAAGGTTTGCTTCAAAGTAATCAGGAATCATTTCGGTTGTGTAACGTTCTTTGCTTGTTACGCCACCATTTTGTGGAATGTAGTTATTATCCAAACCCCTTGGCGAAACTACTTTTATCGCTTGATTGTAAACAGGGTCATATTCATATTCTACTTTAATGGATGCTTGGTCACCACCACGTGCAGCGTCTGGAATTTGTGTTACTGAAATCATATTGCTTTGTTGAAATTTATCGGTACTATTCGAATATTCATATACGGTTTTATTCCCTTCTGGAAAAATCGTTTCGAGGAGTAAACCTGTGTCAGAATATTTGTGCTGCGTTATAAACGCTTGCGGTTCGTTTTCGCGTACACCTCTTGTTTTTACTTCTTTGCGAATAAGTAGTTTTGCATTGTTGTAAAAATAGATTCTTTCGTTAGAATTGCGATCTATACAAGTAACTTTTTCTCTTTCAAGATCAGGGTTTGCAGGATCTATTCCTTCGTTAAGAATTTCTCTTGCATAAGTAACACTTCCACCTGCTGGCACACCGTTAACTGTTCCACCCCATTCTTGCATAATGATGCGATCATCAGATGAATAAAAATTTGTAGTGCGTTTTATATTTGTTCCTTGTTCATTTGGGGCAGTTATGGTTAAAAGATTATGATTCATTTTAGGATCATCGAAACCTGTGGAGTATGTATATTGCCAAAGTTTTCCTTGAGCAAAGTCATTTCCCGTTGATGTTCCCGTAACGACAGGACTACGAACAGAAATTAAGTCACCTTCACTACTGTAAGTATAAATTACTTCGCGACCTGAAAAATCTCTGATGCGAATTAAACGCCCATCATTATTAAAAAAGAACTCAATTTCTCTGCTTAGCGAATCAATTATCTTTTCTAAATCGCCGTTAGAGTCATAAGTATATTTATGGCGATTACCACAACGCGTAACGATCTCGTCTATTTTTCCAGAGGTCACACTGTTACCTATGGGCAAAAACCGAGTAATTGTCCCTGTGCGATTACGTAGAGATAGCCGCCCATCATCTTCTTTCACAACCTTATTAAAATGATAGTCTGGGGAAATAACATCATCGCCAGAAATTACATAAGGATTACCACGCATTTGTCCATCGTATAGTACTAAAATATTTGGATCTTGTGGATCAGGCACAAAGCGTCGATTAAACTCGAAATCCCAATTAAATCCGAGTGGTCCATCAAAGTTACTGCGGCTGTGATAAGTGCGACGCATAACAAAATCCATGCCACGTCCTGGTATTTGTAAATCAACTGCTTCAAGAAAAAATTCCAAAGAATTGATATGTATTGGATCACCTGTATTCTTTTGCGAAGGGAGCTGCGTTATAGCTTCTTTTGTTGTACATTTTGTATCGCAATCTCCGCAACCTTTTCTACTTGCTGTCGAAGCTTTTCCTTGTACTAGTGTTGCCGGGTTTCCACTACTTGTGCTACGATTATTTTCACTGGTTTCAGTAGTAACTACTGACTGGTCATCATCGCCATTGTTACCATTGTCTTCGTCTTTGTTCTCTTGGACAAGATTGTCTCTTTTTCCTGTAACGCGGATAGTTGATTGTACTGTAGCAAGAACACCATCAGTAAAATTCCAAGTTGCTTTGACATTCCCGCGCGATGAAGATGAAACAGTTACAATTGCACTTCCATCAAAAGGACTACTCACAACACGTACAATATTATCTGGTAATAAACTTGCTAAATTATTAAGTGCATTGTTCACTGTTGTTCCAGTATTGTCGGTAAATTCAACCTCCATAGAAGGTTTTAGTCTCTCCCCGTGTACCAAACGAGCATCATCGACAAAAATCTTGCGCACTTGTCCTTTAACATCAACTGTTGAAGTTGTTTCCTTAAATACACCATCTGTGTATCTCCAGTTTACCGTTACTAAGGTATCAGGTACATTGGCATTTCTTCTAAAACCACTTGCTCCAAATGGATTTTCAAGTATGCTTATAATATCTGGCTCAGCAAACGAACCAAAAAACAGTCGTCCTCCTGTTGAACCTGTTTGCAATGGCTGACCGTTTTCTTCTGTTTGATCTGTATATTTTAAAGTAAGAGTTGGAAGTAAGATATCATCACGATTTATATTAATATCGGTTACTTCTATTTCATCAAGTTGGCCTTTGACATCAATAGTTGATGTTGTTTCTTTAAACACACCATCTGTGTGACTCCAATTTACTGTTACTAAGGTGTCGGGTACATTTGAGCTTCTTCCAAAACCATCGAGACTAAATGGATCTTCAATTATTCTCACAATATTTGGCTCTGCAAACGAATCAAAATAAAGACGACCTCCAAAAGAACCGACTGCAAGAGGATTCTCTATGTCTTCCGTTTCATCTGTATATTTTAGTATCAAAAATGGAAGTTTAATGTCACTTCTATTCAATGAAATATCAGGGACTTCAATTTCACTTAGTTCCCCTAACACGTTTACATTTGAACTTGCTGTCTCCGTGACTCCTCCTATAGTCACTGTCCAATTTGCTGTTACTGTTGTATCAGCAACATTGTTTTCTCTACGTAGCCCTCCTCCAGAGAATGGAGTCGTTACAAACTCAACAAAACCACTTGGTTGTAAACTCACTAGATTGATTTCTCGGGCTGAAATCGTATCTGTTGTGTCATCATCGAAAATTAAGGTAATTACTGGACTGAAAAAACCGTCGCGTTTTACATCAATGTCCGAAACTTCTATCGAACTTAATGCTTGTGCTGATAATCCTCCCAGCAGGAGTTGTGATATAACTATTGCTACTAGCCATTTTTTCAATTTTTATTCCCCTTATTCAGCTTTTTTTGTAATAAGTTTATCCACAGTTGTATTGCTGCTTTTTTTGAATGATTAGGTTTTAGATTAAGTGTTTTGCGAAAACAATCGATCGCTTGTTGTTCTTTACCTGCTTTTGCGAAATATAGAACACCTAATTTAAAATAGGCTTCACTATCTGGTTTTTGTTCTTGCATTTTTTGTTGATGTTTTTTGATCGTTGTATTAATATTTCCACTGTTTTTCTTACTGTGTACAGTTTTATTATTTTTTATATAAGTGCTAGATTCATTATTTTGTATTTTGGTTTTATTTTTCGTTTGCACAATCTTTTGTTTGAGTATTGCTATTTTTTTATGATTGATAAATATCAAGGTAGTTAATACTATATAAATCACCAATAGAACAGCGATTACTATGTTGTAAATAACTACTTTTTTTTGCTGATTCATAGAACCCTTTCTCTGCTTGTAGTTATTTTTCTTGTTCAGATAAAACATTTATTTCTTGCTGTTGTTGATATAAATAAACGCCTTCAACCATTAAAATTAATAACAGTACAACTACAACACATTTTCTTATTACCATTTTTTCCTCTTAAAACTATTAGACAATAAATAGTGGGTTGACTTCAAAAATAATAGTAATTCTTCTATTTGTGAAATATGTTTGCAAACATATTTGTTTTATATACTCATTTCATGTTAAAAGCGGCAATAATTTCTAAAAAATTTCTAACTTTATTTTGATAATTTTAATGCGATTCAAGCGATTGATGACTTCTTTGGCAAAATACTAAAAACTAAACGGTATTATTCCTTATCTTGATCAGAGAAGCATGTTCGGCGTATTTTTTACTGGATGGCAAAAAGAATGGCAGATGTGGTATTTTTTTTAGATTAGGTCAAAATGTTTTTTCGAGCCTGAACTCATTTCAAAGCTTTTAATATTGTTACAATTCACAAAAGTTCTATTTTTATACTAGAAAGTTTTCGGAAATGGACTTGGCTTACCAAAATCAAATATATGTGGAGTAAACTGCAAGAAGAGACACATAGAACAATAACAAATCTTGGCGAAACGCAACCAAGATTTATTATACACTATCTTACGACAGGTTTCTATTTTACAACACAGTTGGTAAAGTAGTGTTCCAAAATTCGACTATATGACCAACCTTATTGAGAGTAAGCTTGTAAGCCGTATTGGCAAGCTCCGACTCCGTCGGCCATAGTATGATTTTTATCTCCTTCACAAAAGTATTATTATTTACATAATAATACTTTTCGCGGAGAAAAAACGGCAATACATTTTATTTTTTATTTAGACCATGTACTCTTTTATTGTAAATAGGTTGTATAGGCAGGTTTCAATGCATAGGTTATTTTGTTTACTTACATACTCATTGATTTATTTTTTTTGTAGCAAAGGTTTATTTATTTCGAAGTGATCTGCAATCTCAGAAGCTGTACGAGCAATATTAGATATTCTAAATTCATCGAAGGTAAATCTTCCAAAATTTGTTGTTGGACTACTACCACCAAAAAATAGCGGCTCGTTGTTCACATCTGCGTTGGCAACTGTAAAATTATTTGTTTGGTATAGTTCACCGTTAACAAAACAAATAATTTGACCCTCTTTTTGGACTATAGCAAAGTATGTAAATTTTCCTCTACTATCATTTACTATTGGTTCTATACCAATAATTGGATCTTCTGGAGTTTTTCTAAAAACTAAATCGCCATTACCACGATCTCTTAGCCCCCAATTAAAGTCGATGCCAATTCTTCCTTTAACAAACCATGTTCCATCTTTAGCATCGCCAGGTTTTATCCAACACTCAAGAGTAAAATCATCACTATCAAAAAAGTTAAGCTTGTTGCTATGAGCAACAATCACATGGTCGTCTACTCCGTCAAAACTTAATGCTCCTCCATCTTTTCCTGTTACAAAAGTAGGTCCAACAATTGTGCCAGTATGACCATTCCCACTAATATCACTTATTGTTGTTCCTCCCTCATCATCAAACCTCCATAATGCGACTGTATGCTCATCAACAGGAAGTGTAGTCCCACTTGCAACCTTAATTTTCCCGATAACAGGAAAAGAAAGTTCTTTGTTTACAGGCAACCCATTCCTAAAAACAAATAATTGTCCATATGCAACGTAAGTATAATCACCTGGAGTTACAATATTTCCCTGATTATCACGTCCATCCCAAATACTTTTTGCTTGAATATCTACAGAGCGACTAAAAACCTGATTCTTTGTAACTATGGTGTGGACAATGTTATTCGAGGAATCTTTGATTACTTGAGTAATGCTAAGAAATTGTTTAGGAGCAAGTTTCTCGATACGAATAGTTACATCCAATATATTTTGCTCGCTTGTTGGATCAAAAGGGTCTGGAGAATCACTAAAACTAGTGATTGTTATATTTTTAAGCTTATTAAATACCGCTTTCTGCGAAAGCCGCCATGATTGGTCAAAAAACGCTATTGCTTTTGGTGCGTTAGTTTCCTGTTCTCCGCTTGTAAATTTTCCTACGGACTGACCAAAAAGATTCGATTTTACTTCGAAAACGCCTATCATTGCCTGCGCCGTTTTTAACGAAAGATCAGCTATTTGTTTGTCCGATAAAACTAAAGAATCAACTATTTGTTGAAAAGAATCTTTGATGTCTTGTGGAGTAGTATTTTTAGCGATTGCATTTACTAGTGTGGTAGCTGCTCTTTTGCTATTTGAAAAAACTTTTGGACCATCTTTAGCAGAAATTCTAAAACTGTCAATGAAGAGCGGTTGTTCTTTAAATGTCAAGCTTTTCTGAATAGAGAGACGTGCTGTATTTATTGCCTTTTGAACAATCGGATCAGTGGTCAAAATATTTGTTAAAGTTGCAAAAGCATCCTTTTTTAATTGAAGAGGAGATTGAGCAAAAATATTAGCCCAAAAAGAGAAAAGAACAAAAAACAGTATTTTCTGCTTACAACTTTTCATTATAGCTCTCCTTAGATAGATTTTAAAACTAAGTTATTCTTATTTGAAATTAGGATAATAGCGCTTATCCAACTTCAACAGCTAAAGATTCCTACCACGGTATAATAAATCTTGGCAAAACAACCAAGATTCATTATACACTGTCTTACGACAGGTTTCTATTTCACAACACTGTTGGTAAAGTAGTGTTCCAAAATTCGACTATATGACCAACCTTGCTGAGAGTAAGCTTGTAAGCCGTATTGGCAAGCTCCAACTCCGTGGCCGTAGTATGATTTTTTGCCGCAGGCGCAGTTTTTACTACGTAAGTAAGGATTATAATTCCATTTTTCTTCGCTGTTGCGCGTTTTGCCATTACAATGTGCAAAATACAACGCTTCGGAAATTACGCGTCCTTTGTGGTAGATAAGAACCCCGTTAGTGTCATTTACACCTTGAGTTGCCTTACTTGTTACGTCTGCTTTCCAAGCTTGGCAATGGGTTGTGGTGCAAACATTTGCGTTGGAGTGTCTTTTACGTCCTATAGCGTAAGTACGTGCGGTAACTGCCATTGCACGATGTGCTTCTAGTGACCAACTTCCATAGATTTCTGCAGAAACTACATTTTTTAGATAGTCTTGTAGTTTAACGCGTTTTACTACACCTTCATTTTGAAAAAGAACATCTATGTATGTTGGTGCGTCGGTTGCGGAAATGGTTTCATTTGGTGTGATTTGTTCTTGGTGTCTTTGAGTTGTCACACCACTACAAGTATTTTTTGACATTTGCTTACAGGTAATTTGAAATCCATTTTTCGTAGAAAACAATTGATACAAATGATTATTATATACATAATAATGGCTAAAAATACTTGGTTGTGATGACTTAATTGTGTTACTTTTAAACATTTCTGCTTGAGAACCGCATAGAAATATTTGGTGTTGGCCATCTACTAAAACATCAACGTACAAAGTGCCCGCTGAAGCATGAGCAATTGGTTTTACATTTGTGGCGTTCTCTGCAAATGTGAATACTAGATCGACGTCTGCTCCTTGTTGCATAATTACTTTTTGCTCGCTAACAAAAGATTTTTGGCACAAAGAAGTTGTCATACCTTGTGCATCTACAGCAACAACCTGCCATCCACAACGCGCCCACCAACTTCCGTTCTCGTTCCACACTTCGCTAACAGCAGGTAACTCATCTACTGTTTTCGTCAAACCTGTTAGTTCACCACGTATCCAAGTAATTGTTTTGGTGAGTGGCGAAAATACGGCAAGCTCACCATCTGGGCCGACTGCAAGTCCGCATCCTTCGGCTTTGTAAGGAATTTGTTCCACTAATGTTCCTTGGTGTGAAAACAATAACACATTTTGCGAAAAATTACACAGCACATATATTCCGTTGTCGTCAACAACTATTGCTTGTGGACCTATTTGCGACTGCGCAACATCTTTTTCCCACGCGTAAGAAACTACAGCATCTGCATATAAAAAGCTGCACATCGCGATTAACAATATAGCAAAATAACGCATACTCTTCCCCTATAATTTACTTGTATTTGAAATACATAAAACAACTACAGACCATTGTAAATTCCATCTACGGAATTCACGACAGATATATAATTATATAAAATAATATCGATTTCGTCAGTCCAAAAATAGACACGCCATGACAGTGATATTTTGTGTGCATATTTTTTAATGTTTAGAGGAAGTAAATGTTGGAATCTTTAGCTTTTAGCGCGATATAACTCTTGCACTTTTTGGTATGTTAGACAATCACTTAAACTAAGGCGAATTTTTCGCTCTACTTGAATCTTACGACTAATAATGATCGGAATAAATAGATTTTTTTTACGAAAAATAGCAATCATTTTTAGTACAGAGCTTTTGGGTATCTTACTATCAAGTAGTAAAAAGTTGGGGTGTGGGATGTCTTTTAGTTTTTCAACCAAATCGCGGCATCCTTTTACGATAATGATCTTCAGGTGCATTTTGGCAAACATATTTTCGTAGTGTTTTACATACTTCATACTTGTATCAGCAACAAAAACATAGCCTTCTTGTACTTCATTGAGTTTAGTTGTTGAGTATTTCCGTAAAGCTTTACGAATCTCACTTGCCATTTCTTTAGCACTTTGATAGCGATCGTTGGGTTTTTTCATTACTGCTTTTTGATATATGGGAATAAGCATATGTTCTAATCTGTTGAGATCTTTTTGCATATTATCAGGGATAACAATTGGCTCCATAATAATTGCTTTTGCTAAGCGGTACCCTGACACGTTAGGAAAAGGTAATTGCCTTGTTATCATTTGATAAAGTATGACACCTAACGCCCAAATATCGGTACGCTCGTCTATCATATCTTGTTCCCACTGTTCTGGTGACATGTACGGAGCACTACCAATAACATCTTCTGTGGCGGTAAACGGCTCTGCATTTTCCTCTATAATCTTAACAACGCCAAAATCGGCTATTTTTGGTGTGAGTTTTTTGGATAGGAGTATATTACTTGGCTTCAAATCGCGGTGTATAATATTATATTTATGGGCAAAAGCAACGCCTTCAGTAACTTGTTGCAAAATTTCTACAGCGGTATATAAAGAATAATTTGCTTTATTCATGTAGCGATCGAGAGAATTAGAATAGTAATCCATGATAAAATAATGACTTTTAGGATTCATTTTCAAAACGCGAACAATATTTTTATGCTTTAGCCCAGAGAGAATTTCCATCTCTTTATCAAAACGAATGCTTGCTTTTTCGCTACGAGAATCTAACAATTTAAGAGCTTCATATCGCCTATTTTTCGGCGCATTATCATTGCGTACCATCCATACAATTGCTTGTCCTCCTTGTCCTATTTGTTTAACAAATTCGTACCCGGGAGGTAACTCTACTTGTTCGTTTTCTGAAAGCATAATTCTGACCTTTTATCTAAAAAATTACTCGATGCACTTTTATCATAGCAAATGCGTGAATAATTACGAAATAAATTTTCAAAGAATCTCTTGCCCTAGAGATTCTTTTTTATATAGTCAAGAGCGTTTTTCGCTGCCTTTGGAATACGTTTTCGCAATCTTGCAACATCTGAACGCGAATGTAGCCAAGGTAGCATAACTAATTGCCTAACGGCCTGAAAAACAACAACGTTTTGGACGTCATTTTCAGTAAATGGCATAAACTCCGCATACCCTTCAAATAACGCTGAGGAGAGTAGCTCTATATCATCGCGTTTTTCATGTTCTGTAAAGTAAGCTAGTGAACGCATTGGTATAGCCAAATCATAATGATGAAGACCAACACCACTATCATCAAAATCAATTGCGCCTAATTCTCCTTTGTGCACCACAAAATTTCCAAAGTGGAGATCTCCATGCATAAAGCCAGATTGCTGTGGATTATTTATTTCGTATTCTTTTAGCTTTTTATACATGTCATTGCGCGCCCTGAGAAGCTCATCGTGTTGTTTTTTAGGAATACCAATGACATCTTCAAGATTTCCAAACTTAGCATTTTTCCCAATTAATCCGTCCACTGTCCAATAATTGCGATGGTGTATTTTTTGTTTTCTGCCTGTCTGTTGCAATTTGCCAATAAGCCGCCCAAGTTTTTTCATGTAAGAAGTATTTGTATACTTCCACAAAAAACGCCCTTCTACCCATTTAAAAATAGCACAGTGTCTTGCGTAGGTCATCGCAGGATGTTTTATAGTAACAAAGCACTTTTCTTTTATTGTTTTTATGGGTTGCGGCACTTTTATATTTGTGGTATTTCCAATAGCGATTAACCAATCAAGTTCCTCTTTAATTGCTTCTGTTGTGTGATAGCCATAACGGAATATACGCAAAAGATATTTATTATTACTCTTATCTAGCACCTGAAAAGTAGCGTTCTCACCATTTTGAATGAAATGCACTTTTTGAATTGCTAAGGGATAATGTTTAAGAGCTTCCATCGCTAGTTTGCGGAGTCTATATGCTTGGGATCGTTCTGAAGCTTCAGAAAAAGGTATCATAATTTATTCTCTTTTGAAATAAGGATACATGCTAATGAACACAGACTACAACACTGCGTTCATGTTCGCGACGACGATGTTCGAAAACAAAAATTCCCTGCCAAGTTCCTAAACACAAACGGCCATTTTCGATAGGAATAGTTTCGGAAGTTCTTGTTAATACCATACGTATATGGCTCGGCATATCATCACTGCCTTCGTAAGTATGAGTAAAGTATGGTAAATTTTCAGGCACTAGTTTATCAAAATAATTTTCCAAATCCACGCGAGCTGTTGGATCGGCATTTTCATATATAATTAAACTAGCGCTTGTGTGTTGAATGAAAACCGTCGCGACACCTTTTTTTATATTGCTGCGTTTAACTACGTCTTGTACTTTGCTAGTGATTTCATATGTGGCTTTTCCTGTAGTATGAATAACCAGTGTTTCAATATGTGCGCTCATATTTTTCCTATGCCATAAGTAAGAAATTTTTACCATTTACCAGTTCATGCTGCTCCAAATAATCAGTAATTTTGTTGCGAATGCCTCTATTCCCTACATAAGAAAGTATAAAGTGGTTTTTATATTCGCAAAAATTTTCTTTGTAGTGATAAACTGGTTTTCCTTGTATCAATTTGCCTATTTTTTTAGCATCGACATCGATATAGGCTTCAATAGTGACCGCGTAGTTATTAAGCAGTTTTATATACTGTCGCGCTTTTTTACCTGCTCCCCAAATCACAATATTGTTGATATTTTTTCTAGATAACCACTTCGCAAGGTAATGAGTTTTACATGCGTAAAATGCCTGCTCTTTGTAACGCGCGTCGGTTCGCGTAAGTCTTGTTGGTGGATCATTCCATACAAAAAGACATTGCGCTATTTTTTGAATTCGCACACCATGATGTAACCATCGCAGCCATAGTTCATAATCTTCAGGAAAAGAGTTATCATTATAGTAACCGTATTTGTCTATCAATTGTTTGCGAAACATTACACTTGGGTGAATAACCGGTGTTTCTACAAAACGATAGCGGTATATATCATTGTCGCTCAGCAAAGTATTTGTCCACGCAACAAAGTTCTGCATTCCCTTATTTTCAGATAACATTTCACATTTAACCAAACACGAGACCGCCCCAACTTGAGGATTATCTTGCAAAAATTGATATTGAAGTTCTAAACGCTGAGGGTAACAAAAATCATCAGCATCCATACGCGCTATATAAGGATAACAAGCATTTCTTATTCCAGTGTTTAGGGCATCAACAATACCTTTATTTTTTTTAGATGTGATTATACGAATACGTGTATCTCGTTTTTGCAATTGTTGCAAAAGATTCGCTGTGGTATCAGTAGAGCCATCATCTATTATAATAAGCTCATAATCACGATACGTTTGGTCTTGTATACTACCAACGGCATCGCAAATGAATTCTGCCGCGTTGTACACTGGTAAAATAATTGAAATCATTTTTTACTTACAAATTTCTGCTATTTTTTCCCCTAGACGCACGCTACTATCTGGTTCTGTGCATGTTAATTTTACTTTTCCTTTTTGAAAAAGTAAAACAACTGTAGATCCTAGTTCAAATCGTCCTAGTTCTTCGCATTTTTCTAAATGGACATTTTCATATGTTTTGTATACACCTTTACGCCAAAAGTTATTGGAAGTAATAGTATCATAAACCACTTTTATTTTTCCCACATTTGTTGCACCTACTTTTACTACAGCTACTTTGCCACTTGTAGGAGAATCCATTAATGAGATAAGGCGCTCATTTTTAGAGAAAATATGGTCAATATTATTAATAGCAAAAGGATTTACAGGATACAATTTTCCAGGTATATAGTTTAAAGACTCCACTGTCCCTGCAATAGGTGTATGAATACGATGATAGTGACTAGGACTGAGGTATATAGTCAAATAAGTACCTCCGAGAAACAAATTGCGATACTCTTCATTGGCAACAAACGCACCTAAAGAGTAATTTCTACCTTTTGCTTGGATTAAAGTTTCATCAGTAATTTCTCCACCACAACCAATAATACCATCAACAGGGGAAACAATATTCTCAACATGCTGGTCTATCGGTCGACATTCAGCACGGAGTGCACGTGTAAAGAATTCGTTAAAAGAACGATATTTTGCTGGCTGAGCCTCTTCTATGTTCACTCGATATGCACGGCAAAAAGTTTTAATAATCGGTTTTAGAATAAATTGTGGCAACTTTAAACTCATGAAAACACCAACTATGTAGCTCAGTAGGTTTTTAGGAAGTAAATACAATAATAATAATTTGGGATATTTCACAGAAGCTCCTCCTTGAAAGTAGTAATAAGCATATATGTTAGCATTGCCACAAGAAAAAAAGTGGTAGCAAGACCACTGAGCAACCATTTTAAAAGTTCCATATCATTGGGGGAGCTACTTCTTTTTGCCATTACGTAAAGCGCAATAAGAGATATCAATGTTAAGAAAATACAAACAGAAAGGGATACATATAAATTTTGTTGCGGAAAAATATTTGTTGCTTCAGAAAAAGCCATGGCAACAAATATTGCGCAAACACTTCCAAATACAGACGCAAAAACCATTAACAAGTTACGAATAAAAAGAGTGAACATATGTTTTCCAATAAAAAATTTGACATTTATTAAAACATGTCGAAGTATCTAAGTGAGGCGACAAGAACTTACAAATTGAAACTTAATCTTGTCACCACTAGACTGCTAAAATTAACCCATAAAAAATAGGAGGCTCCAGATGTTACGAGCATTGGCAATCTTTTCTTTAACAAGTCTTATATTTACTATATTTACAAATCTTGATTTGCAAGCGCAAGAATACACAGATATTAAAGTACGAAACCATAGTAACAAAGATTGTTATTTCATACAGGTTCACCCGCACGAGCAACAAAGCAAAGCAATAAAAACTATCTATGATCGTGAATTACCAGTAGTTCGTACGCACTACACCTATTCTTATAAAAATAGCCCTAGTTGGTAAAACAAATGTTTTACCAACTAGAGTTACTTATTATCTGCAATATATTGTTTCACATTATCTTCTAAAATATTGAGCGGAATAGCACCTTCCTTTAAGAAAATATGATGAAATTCTCGTACACAAAAATTTTCTTGCAATTCGTTTTCTGCTAACTTGCGTAAAGCACTTACCTTGAGCTCCCCCATTTTATATGAAACAGCCTGTCCAGGAAGTGAAATATATCTATCAACTTCTACTTCAATATTGTGTTTTGTTAAAGAAGAATAACCGGACAAATAATCAATAGCTTGTTGTCTACTCCATCCCAAATAGTGCAAACCAGTGTCGACAACTAAACGGCATGCGCGCCACATTTCAAAAGACAATCGCCCAAAATCACTATAAGGATCTTCATAAAAGCCTACTTCTTTTCCGAGTTTTTCACTATACAGCGCCCAACCCTCTAAAAATCCCAAAAATCTTGCAAAGCGGCGAAACTTTGGTAAATTAGTTAACTCTTGCTGGATAGCAATCTGCAAATGATGCCCAGGAACCGCTTCATGTAAAGATAGCGCTTCTAATTCGTAAAGAGGTCTCGATTTTAAATTGTAAGTATTGACAAAATAAAAACCCGCTCCATTTCCATCTCCTGGTGCTGGCATATAGTACGCTGTTGGCATTCTTTGTGCAATTTGCTCTGGAACTTTCTTAATTCCGTAAGGCGTCCGAGGCAAATGATGAAATAATTGCGGCAGTTTTCCATCCATTGTTTTTAGGATAAGACTCACTTCTGCTAATAATTCTTTTTCCGTTTTAGCATAAAAACGTTCTTCGTTGTGCAAGTACTTCGAAAACTGCTCTAAGTTACCATCGAAATTAACTTTTTCAACAATCCCAAGCATTTCGCTTTGGATTCGCGCAACTTCCTGTAAACCAATATCATGCACTTCTTGCGGTGTCACATCCAAGGTCGTTTGCGATTTCACCAAAAATTCATAACAAGCTTTTCCATCCGGAATGTCTGAAATTCCAATTGTCTCTCGCGTATTTGTCATATATTCATTTGTCAAGAACTGTACAAAACCCTCATAACTACTTTGAATATCGCTTATCGCTTTCTCTGCATTAGACGTCATATTTTGGGATTGTTTTACAGTCTCAGGCATTTGCAAAAAAGGACGAAATAAAGGGCTTTCAGCAACATCCTGATTCATTTGAGTGGTGACACTTTTCAAACAAGAAGACAATGCAACTTTAGGTATGCTATAACCTTTTTCTAAACCTATACGCATAAGCTCTATATGCTCATTTATAAACTGCGGAATATTCCGAAGACGTTCGATATATATATCGTAATCTTGCTCTGTTTCAAATGGTGTATAATTGGGAAGTTCTGGTAGATAAACATGGAAACCATGAATCTGGCTTATTGGCATCAAATGCATCTGAAAAGAAAAACTTTGTAACTTTTCGTCGAGAAGTTGCTCCATAATTTTGCGGTTCACTTCGTCTGAATGACTTAAATTTTCTGCGTCAATTTGTTGTAGCCTATCCAAAAAATCTTTGTTTTCATTTGCTTGTTTTTCAATAGCCTCTAGTTTAAAAGACGGAAGCACATTATTATAGCGATGATCTCCATAAAAAGTAGCGCTTAGAGGATCATTCTTTATTTCCCATTCCCAAATTTCATCTAAAAGTTGTGCTAGTGCCTGTTCCATCAATGATGTCCTTTCTGATGTATAATATAGATTTTTTTTATAAAGCTCTGTACTAAGCGTATAGTACGACGCAAACTGTCCAACAAATCAAAGCCAAAAGTACAGAAGTCACTGCTACAGGGATTTGAGACTTTACATGATCCATAAGATCGCATCCTGTACACATTGAGCTCAGAATCGTAGTATCAGAAATCGGTGAACATTGGTCACCAAATATAGAGCCGTTTAATACGGTGGCGAAACAAATCATCATGTAAAATTCAGGATTCGCTAAACCATTACTAAGTGCAACCGCATAAGATAATGGCATTCCGAGTGGAAAAGTTACCGCCATTGTCCCCCAACTTGTTCCTGTTGAAAAAGAAATGACAATACAAATCACAAGTAATATTCCAGGAAGTAAGTAATAAGGAACGCCAGAGCCAAGTAGATCTACAAGATATGCGCCTCCACCAGCGTTTTTGCTTACATTACCAATACAAATGGCGAGTAATAAAATAATGCTTCCAAGAACGACACCTTTCCAACCGCTAGCCATGCCTTCAACTACATCGCGAAGTTTCATACCGCGAAAGCATGCCAAAAACATTGCTAAAACTAGCGAAATACCAAATGCCGATAAGATTTCTGGTGTCCCTGTGTATATGTAAGAACCAACTGCAATACCAAGTATTGTAAATAGAGGTAGCATAAAATCGACGAGATGTGGAGTATAATTTTCAGGCACTTCTGTTAGTTCTAGCTCTTTAGAGCTAAGTGGCTCTGCTCCCGGAGCATCAAGTTCTCCTGTCTCTTTAGCACGCTCTCTTGCTAAACGCAACTTTTTACTTGGAAACTTATCTATACTGATGAGAAAAGTCGAAATTACCGCGAAAATGGCATAAAAGCTGTAAGGAATACTACGGAAAAAAAAGGCAATGCGGTCTTGTTCTGTTGCCAACCATGACACACCCGATACATATATAAATGCCTGCACGTAACCAGGCCAAGCATTAAAAGCGAGGAGCGCTGCTATGGGCGACGAGGTCGAGTCGACAATAAGTGAAAGTTCTTCATGGCTAACTCTTTCTTTATCAGCGATTGGTTTAACAGTGGTTCCTACTAGAACAGCACTAATAGTGCCTCCTTGAAAAAAAATAACACCTAAAAACCATGCCACGAGCTTTGCAGATTTTGGACCACGCACAAATTTATGAGTGACATATTCCGCAAAAGCAAGCGATGCTCCAGTTTTCGCCCATATACCAAGAAGCCCTCCCAAAAACCATAGGTAAAGAATCAAAATAGCGGCCGCATCTTTACTCCCTATATTGGGAAGCAAGGCGCTGGTAAAAATATTGATATCACCTACAAGTAGCACTCCGCAAATAATACCACTACCAAGAGCTGTTATTGGTTCTCTTGTCCACCAACACAAAATAATGGCAATAAAAGCCGGAAGAAGCGACCATATTTGCCAATGACGTTTAGCTGTAACTTTATAATATAAGAGTTTACCAGAAGCATCTTTTTCAGTCACAACTTCTTCTTTCTTTGAAGGCTCTTTACCTTCTGCATTCAATCGTGCAAGATTCTCTTTGCTTAAAATAGGTTCATCACTCGGGGGCAACAAAAGCTGTTTCTTTTCACGGTAAATGTAATAAAAATTACCATCTCCGTCTTCTTTGGCATCAATCTCGACCTTCGTTGTTGTCCATGTTGGAGATATAGTTTGACCAACATAAAGAGATAAAAGCACTGCTATAAAAAATGCGATAAAACCTGAATTAGTAAAAAATCTTTTTAGATTTTGTGCAAACGAATGTTCCATGGAAAACCTCTTGGATTGAAAAATGAATTGTTTGGACTAAGTGACCTGCTGGAGGATTACTCACTCAAATTTGTCAGGCCACTTAAAAGTATTTGTTGTTTTTACGCTAAAAATATATTTTTATTGTTATATTTTAAAACTCCGCGCGTATCGACAATGAGTTTTGCGGACTTTTCGATAAGTTGCCAATCAAATTTATCGTGATCGGTCACAATAAGCACACAATCAAATTTTTGAACATTCTCATGTGTAAGCGCAACACTTTTCATATCAAAGTGATATTTACGTAACTTCGGAAAATCGGGAACATATGGATCAGAGTACTGTACATTCGCTCCTAGTTCACTTAATTTATCAATCAATACCACTGCAGGAGATTCGCGTGTGTCGTCGACATTCTTTTTGTAAGCAATTCCTAAAATTAAAATGTGAGAACTTTTGATAGATTTTTCATGGCTATTAAGTGCGAGCCCTACTTTTTGAACAACATAATCAGGCATTGATGAATTTACTTCTCCTGCCAACTCGATAAAACGCGTATTAAATTCAAACTCTTTTGCTTTCCACGTCAAATAAAAAGGATCAATCGGTAAACAATGTCCTCCTAATCCTGGTCCAGGATAAAAAGGGCTAAAACCAAAGGGTTTAGTAGAGGCCGCTTTGATAATTTCAAAGATATCAAGGCCCATACGATCTGTTAATACTTTTAATTCATTGACTAAAGCAATATTCACAGCGCGATAAGTGTTTTCTAAAATTTTGACAAACTCTGCAACTTGTGTCGACGACACAGGAACAACTTGATCGATAACAACATTGTAAAGAGTGACCCCCACTTCCAAGCAACTTGAAGTTGTTCCACCACAAATTTTAGGTATTGTGCGTGTATTATATTTCGGATTTCCTGGGTCTTCACGTTCGGGAGAATACACTAGAAATGTATCTTCACCTATTGTGTAGCCTGCTGATTGTAACTTGGGCACAAGTACTTCGTCTGTTGTTCCTGGATAAGTGGTACTTTCTAGTGATAAAACTTGTCCTGGTCTCATATGAGAAATAATCACATCAGCAGAATTCACAATGTACGACAAATCTGGTTCGCGGTGTTTAGACAAAGGTGTTGGTAAACAAATCACAATAGCATCAACATCTTTGATGCAAGAAAAATCGCTAGTAGCGTAGAATTTTTTTTGTTTGTATTTTTCTAATATTCCTTCAGCATCAATATGATTGATGTAGCTTTTTCCACTTTGCAGTGCTTTATTTTTTTCTTCATCAATATCAAAGCCAACGACAGAAAAATCAGCATCTAAATACCTAAGAACCAAAGGCAAACCGACATAACCCAGACCAACAACTCCAATAGACGCTTCACGATTCTTTATTTTGTTAATAAGTAGATCTTTCATTTATTCATACCTAAACAAGGATACTATTTTTTTACCCAATCGCGAATAGCATCTGCTACCATTTCGTGACCTTCTGGAGTAAAATGCCCACCTACATTTTTAGGACGAAAAACAATTTTTTTATCTACGGTTAAAAATTTCTTATCTAATCGAATATATGGCATATTCATCTTTATACACTTTTGTTCACAAAGATCTTGTATTGCTTCATAACGATAGTTTTCTTTATATACATCTCTATTGGGAATAATCAACCATAAAGGTCGTGCTCCCGATTCAGTCACTTCTTTGTAGTACGCTTCCATGATCAGTGAAAGAACTTTCCAGCCATAAGCCTTTTCATTTAATCTTCTGGTACTTGCCTTATAAATAGCACGATAAAGCCCATTGTACAAATAACTATCATACCACTTGCCAAAAGTTTTCTGTCCTGACCGGTATTGAGAAATGAGTTCTTCAGGTGGAATTATATGTGAATTCTGCAATACTAAACTATTGTTTTCAATAGTAAAATGCGGTTTCGCATATCCTCTAAAAGAAAGAAAATTTCGAAAATAAGACAGCACAAAAAAACCAAAAACAACAACATCGGCTTGGTATTCTTTTCCATATTTTTGGTATGCTAAAAGGTGTTGATCATTACCACTTCCTTGGATAGCCATGTTTAGTACTTCATAATCAGGAAGTTTTTCATCCAGGTAATGAGAGTATATCTCGTTATTAGCAACATGACTTCCGAATGTATAGCTATCTCCGAGAATTAAAATTCTTTTTAGTGTAGATTTTTTTTTCGCGTATTCTTTTGTACTACGCATTCCACGTGAGTTTAACTGTATTTTGCCATCTTCACTCTTGTATTTTGGTTTATTCTGCCAACCAATACTCGAATCGAAAACAAGTGAACTTGAAAACTCAGCATCTGGGTCTAAATGCTTTTCAACCCACTCCCATTCATTTTCTAATGAATTGACAACAGGCATCAAGCGACCTTTAGCGTAACAATATATACGTACGCTTATTTCAGCGAGCGCGAAAATACCTAACCATACTGAAAGCACTAAGAAAATCTTTTTTCTTTTCATTAACAGTTCCTATTTAAAAAAAATCATATTTAAAAGGTAGCATTGATCCAGCATCAGTAAAAATAAGAAGAACTAAAACAACAGCGATAACTATAGGTAAAATCCACCACATATTACGTAATAAAAATTGCATATATATTCCTTTACAATACTATCGTATAGCCGAAAATAATTCTTCGGCAATTACTCTATGACCTTCTTTATTAGGATGGGCATCGTCTTTACTAATCCATATACTTTTGGCGTTTTCTGAAAAATTTTTGTGATATGCCGGAAATAAATTAACAAATGCAATATTTTCCTTTTTCAAAAAACTAATTATTTTTTGTAGATATTTTTTGTTGTCCAGAGAAAGATCTCTCAAATCTGGCTGCAGAGCAACAATCAATTTTGCGTTGTTTAAATCAGTAGTTTGTTTTATTTGTTGTATCGCCTGTTGTGCAGCTTTCCATCCAGTAGAATCGTCACTATATAAACTAGTGTAATAATCTTCTAGTGTTTTAAACTTTTGCTTATTAAAAACTAAAGCTTCCTCAATGCGCATTGCGATATAAGCAAAAAGATACGAATTTCTACTCAGTGCGCTATTTGCGGTATCTTTTAGCTTTTCAGCATCATTCACAAAATAATGCAATACGACAATATCAGGTTTTATTTGTTTTATTTTTGCTTTCAAAAATAAAGATTCTCTTACAGTGTTGTAATTCGCAACTCCACCATTTACGACAAGATAAGACTCTTTATCTTTATTTAGCAAGTTCTGCAGTTGCGAAGCACAGGTATTTTCATTTTTAACTCCCCATCCCATGGTAATTGAGCTACCCAAGAGAAAAACACGCTTCTCAATCCCTTTTTCTAAAGTAAAGTTCTTTCCGCGAAAGCCTAAATTATTGGTGGCAATTTCAACCCCCATGAGACTTGCTTTTTT
This sequence comes from Candidatus Uabimicrobium helgolandensis, assembly GCF_041508025.1. NCBI lineage: Bacteria > Pseudomonadati > Planctomycetota > Candidatus Uabimicrobiia > Candidatus Uabimicrobiales > Candidatus Uabimicrobiaceae > Candidatus Uabimicrobium > Candidatus Uabimicrobium helgolandensis. Next base: position 4,352,901 of record NZ_CP165719.1, on the reverse strand, counting down.
ATTGGGAATATGCTCGTGAGAATAATTTTGCGCTTTTTGTAAAAGCATTTCTGAATATTTACGCATTTCAATGTAAGGAATCATTTTTGTCTGTGTATACTTGCGAAACACAAATTCTAAAACAACAAAAGTAACTGAGAGTGTTATACAAAATAACATAAAATGTTTAAGAATAGCTTTCTTCTTTTGTGAATTCATTTTTATCCCTAGAACTGGAAATAAATAAAAGGACGAACCGAATTAACGTTAAGCACCATAGTAATAAGAACAGCAATACTTCCAAGAAAAAGAACCGCTCCTAAAAACCAAATAGGAAGGCGACGAATACAAGTATGGTCTTTTGTTATGTATATAGGTAAATCTATCAGAATGAGTACGCTAAAAAGTAGTGACAATAACCAGATAATGTTTATATCTATCTCTCCTGACCACATTACCATATTATATAAGAAATGGTGTGTTGTTTTTATATCTGGTGCACGAAATGGCAGCCAAGTAATAAGAACTAGACAATAAATAAATACCGCGCAAAGAACTGAAAACAATAGTGACCGGCGTTGTTCGTTCTCTTTTGGACGAAACATCATTTTGTACACAACAAGGTAGCAACCGTGCAAAGCTCCCCAATAGACAAAATTCCAACTTGGTCCATGCCACAAGCCACCAACCATCATAGTGATCATCAAATTTATATATGTTCTTGTTTCTCCACTGCGATTGCCGCCTAGTGGTATATAAACATAGTCTCGTAACCAACTAGAGAGAGAAATATGCCATCTGTTCCAAAACTCTGAAATATTTTGCGAAAAATAAGGTTGATTAAAATTAATCATCAGATCTATTCCCAATATTTTTGCAAGACCTCTAGCAATACTGCTATAACCTGAAAAGTCGAAGTAGATTTGAAAAGAAAACAATATTAAACCTGCAAGTAAATAAATCGAAGACAACGTTTCGTAGTTTTTAAAATAATCATCAACAATAGGTGCTATATTATCAGAAATAAGAACTTTGCGAATATAACCAGTAAAAATCAGAATACTACCAGCAATAAGATGCTCTCGTGTTGGAGAAATAAGCTTTTCAATTTGGGGTAATAATTTAGAGGCTCTTTCGATAGGTCCGGCAACTAGTTGGGGGAAAAAAGAAACAAACAATGAAAAATCTAGTAAGCTCTCGGTTGGCTTCATTTTTTCGCGATATATATCTATCGTATAGGACATTGTTTGAAAAGTATAAAAGGAAATTCCAACAGGTAAAATAATTTTTAAAGTATGTGGAGAAGCATCAAAACCAAACTGATGGCTTAGCTGAATAAAAGAATCTAGAAAAAAATTATAGTACTTGAAAAAGCCAAGGATAATAAGATTATTGCAAATGCTAAACCATAGCAATTTCTTTTTATTCTGACTATCCATATACTTACCGCAATAAAAATCAATAATAGTGGACCACAGCAACAGAAAATTAAACCGCCAATCCCACAAACCATAAAAGGTGTAACTGGCTATTAATAACACAATTTTCTTATCCCTCTTACTTCGAAGTACAAAGTACAAGGAAAAAAATACAAGTAGAAACAGAAAAAAACGCAAATCATTAAATAACATGTCGATAATCCTATTGTGATATTTAGAGCGAGGAAACCTTGAAAACGTGTGCTAGACCTAAGTTCTTTATTATTTTAAACCCTGTTTTTAAAGAGTAAGACTAGCAATATATTATATTAAACCTAAAGATCAACGTGTTATGTTGTGATATTTACAATACCAGTCAATAAATTGAGGAATACCTTCTTCAATAGTTGTTGAAGGCTCAAACCCTAATTTTTCTTTAGCTTTATCAATCTCAGCATAACTTTTCCTTGAGTCACCAGGCTGCATTGGCAAAAACTTTTTCTGTGCTTCTTTACCAATAAATTTTTCGATCATGGAAATCATGTCCATGAGTTTTTCGCAGCGATGATTTCCGAGATTAAAAATTTCATATTTCTGAATATCGTCAACATAAAGACACGCGGAAACACCTTTTACAATATCATCTACAAATGTAAAATCTCTTTCCATATTCCCATGATTAAATATAGATATTTCTCGATCTTCAAAAATTGCCTTGGTAAAAATGTACAAAGCCATATCTGGTCGTCCCCATGGACCGTACACCGAAAAAAAACGCAAACCAATAGTCTGTATATCAAATAGTTCACTATACGAATAGGCCATTAATTCAGAACAACGCTTACTCACCGCGTATAAACTAAGAGGCTCATCCACACGTTGTTTTTCGGAAAAAGGATACGTTTCATTTTTACCATACACATTTGATGATGAAGCGTAAACAATTCTAGGAATGTTATTATGACGACAAGCTTCTAATAAATTCAAAAATCCTGTAATATTTGTGTCTATATAAGATTGCGGATTCTCTAGAGAATAGCGAACTCCTGCTTGAGCAGCGAGATGTACGATACAATCGATATCCTGATCGCAAAAAACTTTATCAACACTTACTTTATCCTCAAGGGATATTTCAAAAAAATGATAATTATCATATTGCTGTAAAACATTATTACGTGCTTTTTTTAACGAAACATCATAGTAGTCATTTAGGTTATCTATACCATAAACTTGTTCACCGCGTTCTAATAAAAAACGCGCAAGATGCATACCAATAAAGCCGGCTGTTCCGGTTATGAGTATTTTCATCAAAACCCCATATAATTAAGAAATCAATATACTAAGTAACCCCACAAAAGCCCTGCACCAAGCGGAGAACTAATTTTGTCAGACCACTTAAAACTCAAATTTTAAATTCAGGTCTCTTACTTGCAAATCTTAACAAGAGCATGTAGTCAATTACAAATATAAAATAAGAGAACAAGTAGTCAATTGTTATAACTAACCCAAGTTGCGACCTATAAAAGTTATCGTACAGTCTGGTATAATTACTCTTACAAATTCGATGTGCGCGGTTCGAATCTCGTGAGACGCAGTCGTGGCACATGGCACGAAGTAAGGGTAATGCAATGAATTTTAATCATGAAAAATTAGATGTATATCAAGTATCACTAGAATATACAAAAGAAACATTTAATGTGATGGAGAAAATGCCATCAGGTTACAGCTATTTAAAGGATCAGCTAAAAAGAGCATCGCCTTGAGTCCCTCTTAATATAGCAGAAGGCAATGCCAAATTTAGCAAAAAAGAGAAAGCAAGGTTTTCTCTATAGCAAGAGCATCAGCAAATGAATGTAGTGCAGTATTCGATGTTGCTAAGATAGCCCAAATAATAGACTCAAAAGAAAAAGAGAAAATCAAAAAACTACTCTATAGAATAATTTGTATACTTTCAAAGTTAATAGTCTAATTTTCGCACATGGAATATCGATCCACGACCACGAACCTCAAAAATCGAATTGCACACATCGTTTTTTTATACTGTTATAACGACTCTTCTCTTAAAGTAGGAAAAACAAGAAGGAGAAAGTCATGGAAAAAGAAATTATAATTGTTTTCTGTATCTGTGATGAGATAACACAAGCACTCAAGATATCCCTGAAAACTCTTTTGTTTTTGTTGATAAATCTTACAATGATTACTCTTTCGAAGATATTGTTTCTGAAGCTCTTAATGTCTCTATCTTACCTCAGAGAAAGAAAAATTCTAAAAGGGCTTTTTCCGGGGCTACTGAGTTTATTCAAAAGGTTACCCGTAAAAGGATTGAAACTACTTTTAGTCAGATCACTTCTTTTTTTCCAAAGAAAATTTATGCTGTTACCTCTTATGGATTTGAGTTAAAAGTTGTCCTTTTTGTTCTCGCTTTCACTTTTTCTTGTTATTTTTAGGTCGCAACTTAAGTTATAACTATTGTTTTATTCAACTAAAATTGCATTTTTTCTGTCAGCAAAATATACAAAAAATCGATGTATCTAATTCGATTTTTGAAATCCGTAGTTGTGTTCCACGTTAAAGTTTTAAACCACTGCACTTCTTTTTACTTTGTGTCTCCTACGACTACGTCTCACGAGATTCGAATCGCGCGCATCGAGTTTGCAAGAGCAAGAGTACAACAACTTTATAGGTCGCAACTTGGATTAAAATATTGTATTATATTTGCGATACATAATCGATAAGTGGTCACTAAGGATAAAAATATGTTTGAATTATGCTGTGATTGGCTTCCTCAGGGAGACCAACCTAAAGCCATTGAGAAACTGGCAAAAAGTATAGAGGAAAAAAAACAATACCAAACGTTATTGGGAGTTACAGGGAGCGGCAAAACCTTTGTGATGGCTAATGTAATTCAAAAATTACAACGCCCTACGATTATCATGTCGCACAATAAAACCCTGGCTGCTCAATTGTATTCTGAATTTAAAAGTTTTTTCCCAAAAAATGCTGTGGAGTATTTTGTATCGTACTATGATTTTTATCAACCAGAAGCATATATCGCCCAACGCGATATCTATATCGAAAAAGAATCGTCTATTAACGAGCAACTAGATAAACTGCGCTTATCTTCAACATCCTCTTTACTATCACGCCCTGACACGATTATTGTGGCATCTGTTTCTTGTATATATGGATTAGGAGATCCTGAAGACTATCGTAGTATGGTTGTGCGTATTGAGAAAAACAGCGATATAGAACGCGATCTTCTATTGAGACAACTAGTTGATATACAGTATGAGCGTAACGATATTGAAACTTCACGGGGGACTTTCCGCGTTCGCGGAGATACTATTGAAATATACCCAAGCGATGAAAACACAGCTATACGCGTTGAAATGTTTGGCGATACTATTGAAAAGATCGTGTATATAGAACCCGTTAGCAAAGAAGTACTCAAGGAAGTGACATCAGTCAGCATATTTCCAGCCAAACACTTTGTTACCCCTGCTGAAAAAGTAGAAAAAGCTATAGATCGTATACAAACAGAACTTAAACATCAGCTAAAAATTTTAAAAGATCAGCAAAAACTTTTAGAAGCTAGTCGTTTAGAAACACGAACTTTGCATGACCTAGAGATGCTTCGCGAGGTGGGTTATTGTTCTGGTGTTGAGAATTATTCGCGACATTTTTCTAGTCGTAAAGCTGGAGATAGGCCAGCGTGCTTACTTGATTATGCACCACAAGGATTTTTAACTTTTATCGACGAGTCACACGTTACTCTTCCACAAATACGAGGTATGTATCGCGGAGACCGCGCTCGTAAAGAAAATCTTGTCAACCACGGTTTTCGCTTACCATCTGCACTTGATAATCGACCTTTAAAATTAGACGAATGGGAAGCAGTAACTGGGCAAACGGTTTTTGTATCGGCTACTCCTAACGACTATGAACTAGAAAAAAGCCAACACCAACCAATAGAGCTGATTATTCGACCCACAGGGCTTCTCGATCCAGTGGTAGAAGTTATACCTACAGAAAACCAAGTTCAAGATATCATTGCCCGCATCCAAGAAAAAGCCAAATCAAACGAACGCGTCTTAGTAACTACTTTAACAAAGAGTCTTTCTGAAGATTTAACAGACTACATGAAAGATGCAGGCATCAAGGTAGCTTATTTACACTGTGATATCGATGCTTTTGAACGCGTTACTATTTTACAAGATTTGCGCAAAGGAAAGTACGATGTGGTCATAGGAATTAACTTATTACGAGAAGGTCTTGATTTACCAGAAGTATCTCTTGTTGCGATTCTCGATGCAGACCGCCAAGGTTTCTTACGTTCAGAAACAGCGCTTATTCAGACAATGGGACGTGCTGCACGCAATGCTCGTGCAAAAGTTATTCTTTATGGGGATAAAATTACCTCTGCAATGAAAAATGCCATGGAAGAAACAGGGCGTAGAAGAAAAATACAAGAAGCATACAACAAAAAACATGGTATTACTCCTCGGGATATCCACAAAGAAATTTTATCTGGTATCGAAGAAATCCAAGAAACACAATCAGAGCTAGATAACCTTGTACGCGAGTCAACAAGTGGCTATAATACACAAGAACAAATAAATGAGTTAGAACAACAAATGATGCTCGCTGCCCAAGAACTCAATTTCGAATTGGCAGCAAAATTACGCGACCAACTATTATCTTTAAAAGAGGGTAGTGGTGGGACAAAGAACAAGCGCCAAAAAAAGCGTAGGAGAAAAAGATGAGAGTACTGATTTTACTATCTTTAATTTTTATGGTCGGTTGTGGGGCAACAAAAATTGCCAAAGAAGACTATTCACAACTAGAAACTCCACAACAAACATTCGATTTTCTAAAAAAAGCCGTCAAGGCGGATGACCCCGATGCATTTTACTTTTGTTTTGCTGACTATATAAAAGCACAGTTTTCATTTGATCAATTTATATTTGCATGGGCACTTGCAGGAAACCTTTTTAGTTTAGTTGGACAAGTAGAGATCGAGAAAGTAGAAACACCTACCCCTGATTTACCACAACGCCAGGATTTAGCAAAAGTATCGGTGAAACTACAAAAATTAGAAGCCGCTTTTTTGTTAATGAAAGAGCAAAACAAATGGAAGATTGCTAACCCACAACACTATGGTCTTCCAGATATATCACAATTACCAACAAGAGAAAGACTTCCATGGCGAACAATGGCACGCACCTACAACACACAAAACATGGAAGACTGGGATCGTAAAAAATACAAAGGTATCAATACCAAAAAGAAAAAAACTCCACCAAAAAGCATTCCATGGCGACGCGATCAACGCGGAAAGTATCAAACCACGAAAGATTGGTATGTTGGAGAAAAAAGCGCAAATAAGTAACCCACTAAAACACGAAACACCAGTGTAAAACTTGACCGTAATCCTTCAGACTGCTATAATCATAAATTGTATTACAAACTCCTACATTACGCGAATTTTCAAAAGGAAATTAATATGGCAAAGCTACCAAGCGTTCTCGACAAGCGACCAATAATTTATGGTAAACAAACAGCAGAAGACAAGGTAAAAGCTGTTGGCCTACAGTTCTTGGCAAATGGCGACTTAAACGATGCAATTGATTGTTTTCGTAAGATAAAAGATACAGAAGAATTAAAAAAACTTACACCACAAATGGTTGAAATGGGAGATTTCTTTTTCGCAAAAAAAATAGATGAGTTCTCTCCTTTGACAAAAGAAGAATGGAAAAACTTAGCAGAAAACGCCGAAAAGCAGAACAAAATTTTCTTTGCTAGAAGTGCATATGCAATGTTAGAGGATGAACAAAAACAGGAGCAACTCTTCGAAAAAATAAAAGAGGACTTTCCTGGATCATATTTAGAAAGGCTATAATTCGTGGACTTTAACACCCTGGAACAACACTTGCAACAAAATAAAGAAGTGGATAAATACGTTTTTTGCAAGCTCATTTTCCCTCAAGTTTCACGAACATTTGCTGTAAATGTTGTTCGTCTTCCGCAACCTCTACAATTTGAAGTTCTCATTGCGTATTTACTGTGCCGTATAGCTGACACTATTGAAGACAACGCCGACTTGCCAGCAATACGAAAAAAAGAATTACTAGATGACTTCTCCAAACTAGTTACAGTAGCTAACTGGCAAGAGTCTATCTATTCTAAATTCGAGAAAGATTGTCGCAAAGAGGTACTCGGAAATGAAGTAGATATAACACTACTGCACTATTCACTGTATGTTTTGCAGTGTTTTTGGGAATTCTCAGAAACTGTGCGCAGTAATATTCGAAAATGGGTAAATGAGATGACTAAGGGAATGGGGGAGTACTCAGCGCGAAAATTGCAAAAAAGCTCTGTCACATTTCTGCAATCAGTAGAAGATTTAGAAACATACTGTTACTATGTCGCAGGGACTGTAGGACATCTTCTCAATGGTTTGTTTGCCAATCATTACTCGTGTATATCAAAGAAAAAATATGCTTTTATGGAAAAAAAAGCCACTTCTTTTGGTCTAGGATTACAGCTGACAAATATTATCAAAGATTCAGTTGTAGATTATCAACGAGGATGGTGTTATTTACCTGGAGATCTTTTAGCAGAGTTATCATTAACTGATGGAAATTTACTCAAGAAGTCATCCCGCGAAAATGCTTATAAATTAATGAATACCATCATAGAGCGTGCAAAATCGCACCTGGATAATGCTTTGCTTTACTCTTGTGCTCTACCAAAGCGAGCATTAAAGGCGCGCGTTTTTTGTTTTCTACCACTAATGATGGCCATCAAAACCTTAGAGCAAGCAACAGCAAACGAACAACTATTTGACAAAGATAATCCTGTAAAAATATCGAGAAATGAAGTTATTGCTATCGTAAAATACACGCGTCTCAATGTTTGGTCTAATTTTCGAATGGCTCAGTGGTATAGGCGTGTAGAAAAATCACTCATGGCGAAACTTGCAAAGAGTTATTCATGAACCCCAAGATAATTATAATAGATGATGAATACAACGCTCGCTTCGGAATGAAAAAAGCACTAAGTAAAGAAAAATATGAAATAGAAGAAGCAGAGAATGGCATTGTTGCCTTAGAAAAAATTCCCGTTTTTGCTCCCGATATCGCTTTTTTAGACTTGAATATGCCACAAATGAACGGCATAACAACTTTACAAAAAATAAACGAATTAGAAAATCCACCTCTTGTAATAGTTGTTACTGCTCACGGATCAGAAAAAATAGCTGTAGATTCTATGAAAAAAGGGGCTTACGATTACATCGCCAAACCATACGATGTAGAAGAATTACGTATTATAACTCGTAATGCATTGGAAAAACTATCATTACTTCGCGAGAATATACAACTTAAAGAAAAAATTAATCTACAAGACTCTTTTGGCGAGCTCATCGGAGAGTCAAAAGCGATGCAACGTGTGTATGACATGATTCAAAAAGTAGCAAATACTGATGTTACAGTACTTATCACCGGAGAAAACGGTACGGGAAAAGAACTTGTTGCACGCGAAATTCATAAACGCAGTTCACGCGTCAAGGGAAAATTTGTGCCCGTCAACTGTGCCTCTGTTCCTGAAAATTTAATTGAAAGTGAATTGTTTGGTACTGAAAAAGGGGCTTTTACCGATGCGCGAGAACGTAAAGGGAAACTAGAAGAAGCCAATAAAGGAACATTATTTCTAGATGAAATAGGCGACATGGGAGTCAACATGCAAGCAAAAGTGTTGCGTGTTCTCAATGATCGTATATTTGAACGATTAGGCGGAAATATCAGCGTCGAAGCTGACGTACGATTTATTTCAGCAACCAACAAAGATCTTGATATTGAAATTGAAGAAGAAAACTTTAGAGAAGACCTATACTACCGCATAAAAGTAGTGGATGTTGTCATGCCTCCTCTTCGAGAAAGATCTACTGACATTCCTCTACTAGCAGAACATTTTTTGCGACTTTTTTGCAAAAAGCATAAAAAGAACATTGAAAATATATCTCCGAAAGGCTTACAGTTTTTAATAGATTATTGTTGGCCAGGAAATGTTAGAGAATTAAAAAATACTATCGAAAAAATGGTGGTTTTGGCTGATAGTAACAAAATCACAGAACAGGATTTACCAGAAAATATAACGCAAGGAAACTTCAAAAAAAGCTATAGTTCCCCATCTAGCGATACTATTCTTAATTTGTGGCAAAACTATATAGATACAAACAAATGCTCCTTTAAAAATGCCAAAAGAGCATTTGTAAGAGAATTTGAAAAAGTTTTTATCGTTGAAAAACTAAAAAAGCACCAAGGAAACATTACTCAAACAGCAAATACTCTAGGTATTCCTAGGCAAAGCTTACAACAAAAACTACGTGAACTAGCGATTAATGCGCGTGAGTTTACAAAAGAGTAGGGCACGACAGAATTGCAATAACAAAAGATAAAGACTGCCCCACTTTTGAAAATTTAGGAGATAGAGGTGAAATACATATTGGTATCACTACTGTTTTTAAGCGCACTTTACGCGCAAGAAGTAAAAGAAACAGTAGAAGAAAAACAACAAAGTGTAGTAGTAATCATGACCCCTGCAAATGCTTTTACAAAAAGCAAAGTACTATTACAAGTAGAAGGCAAAGCCGAAGCAGTAGAATTTCTTTGTGATGGTCAAAAAATAGGAGAGGGTATCCTTTCTGAAGAAAAATGGCAGTGTGAATGGGACTCAGTGTTAGTCGATGATGGTGCACATGAGTTAACAGCTACTCTTTTAAACAAAGAGCAAAAAACCATTAGCGAAGTATTGGTATGTAAAGTAGATAATAACGCTCCTGAAATAGTCGCGAGTGCAAAACAAATTTCAACAGACCAAGGACAAATCACTCTAAGTGTAAAAGATCAATTTGAGTATAGTATTCACTTAAAAATCAACGATGAAGTACAAACATATAACTCAGGAAGTCCATTCACATGGACCATACAAACCGGAGAGTCTTATGTTATTGATATTGAAGCGGTAGATACTGCAGAAAATGTATCTCAAAAGCAAATCACATTAGAAACAAAAGCCGAAGAGATTACACTGGAAATACTACAATCATTTCCACCAACGAGTAACGATGAAGTTGTTTGTAAAATAAAGACAAATGCAGCAAACATAGTGTGCTATCTTTCGGACAATCCAGATGTTCGTGCCGACGTCGAAGACAAAGGAGATCACTATGAAATCTCTTGGCGTCCAGAAGATGATGGTCTTTACACTCTTACTTTACTCTTAGAATCAGAAAATGGTCAAGCTAAAGAAGAAGAGTTTGCCATACGCATTGACACAAATCCTCCGCAAATAACCATTTCAGAAAATGAAAGTATTACCAATAAAAACCTTATAGTTATCGATGCAAAAATAGAAGACTCCTCAGCAATAGAAAGCGCTGTTTTGTATGACGGAGACAAACAAATTGCCAATCTACAAAACAAAGATAATAAATGGCAGTGGCAAGGAACAATTTCCGAAGAAGGGGTACATAGTCTTCATGTTGTAAGCAAAGATGTACTGGGAAATGAAGGCAAAAGTAACATTCGTAAATTTATCTTTGACAATACTCCACCTGTCGTTAAAAATATTCAAATCACTCCTCAAGAATTACAAATTGGAATTGTAAGTATTGTTGCGACTTATGAAGACTCTATTTCGGGAATCTCTCAAAATGTAACACCAAAAATCTATATCGAAAGTACTTCTCATGTTTTTGAGATTATAGAACACAAAGATAAAAACTGTTCTGCAGAACTACTAATTACCGAAGATTTTTCAGCAGGTGACTATTCTGTATACATGGAAAATTTGCAAGACCTTGCAGGTAATGTAATGAGCAAAACTTTATTAGGTACAATTAAAATAATTGAAAAGAGCCAAGGAGTTGGTAACTGGCCACTGCTTCCACAAAGTGAAATTCCAGAGATCACTTTCAATACCGCAGAAAAATCATTATTAATTAAAGGCAGCGCTCAACAATCAGTAGTTAGTATTGAGGATGGTGTAATTGTTGCAATTCAAAGCTGCATGGATGAACCAGGTTTTATTATTGTACAAAATGTGCGTGGTAAACAAGCGTGGGGTTATTACAATGTTTCTGCACAAAAACATCCAGCAGAAAAACGTTATTGGGCTCTAGGAGACGCCGTTAAAAAAGGTGATCCCATTGCCAAAATAGCAAAAGATAAGTCGCTACAATTAAAGCTTCTCGTGAAAAAAGATAAGTCTTGGGTAGCAGAAAAAAGCATAGTAGAAGCCTTACAACCTCAAGCAAAAGAATATGTTACCACTGCAGCAGTTTTTACATACCCAAGGCCTAAATACGGATATTCCCAAAAAATGCAAACAAGCGATTGGCTACTGGTTTCGTATATTATGTTACTTAGTATTTTGATTTTTGTATTTATTACCCCAAAGAAGGTTAAAGCTTAGAGCCTGTTACAAAATTAATTAAGAATGAAAATTTCGGACACTTTAGCTTCTAATAAGGTTTTTTTAACGTAAAGTGGGCGTGTCGACATTTAAATTTTACGAAAATAGTAAAGTTGATCCTGATCTCGATCCGAACAGCGAAACTCAACTACTGTTAACCCAAGGAATCCTCTGTTTTCGCACATGTGTAAAAACAGGAATAACAGAAAAGAATACTTTTTTCTTAAGTTAATAGTAAGAGAGCTTCGCTCTCCTAAAACCTCGTACAATTGACTTAGCAGCTCTTTCGTAGTCGAACATCACATAAAAAGAATATTTCTTTTGCACAATCAAAGTCGAATAAATTTTATACCCACATATATCTAAGGAGCCACTAATGAGTGAAAAAGATAAACCTACTAAAGGTAAGTTTTGGGATCAAAAATCGCTGAGATGTATGGGGATTTCAACAGTCGCTCATATTTTTTTTCTAATCGCTATTTATATTGCAATGATGCCCGCTAGTGGAAGTGAGGGAGAAGATATTATCGAAGTATCTTTTGAAAGTGCTCCTTCCCAAAGCACTGAAAATTCGGAAGATACTCCTGAAAATTACCAGCCTGATCTGTCTGAAAATATTGAAGATATCGAAAACGATTTGGATAACATTGTCGAAGACGGCTATGATGAATCTGAATATATAAAAGAACAGTACGATAAAATACGTGACAAAAATACAAAAGCAAACAAAGAGAAGCAAAATATTGGCAATAATTTAGTTAAGCGTAGTAAGTATGGTCCACTAACACCACGAATGTTTTACGGAGTACGTATTTTTGCGAAAAACATAATTTTTGTTTTAGATGTTTCCGGTAGCATGGATATTAGAGAGGCTAGATTACAACTCAAAAATGCTTACCATAGCTTAAAGTCCGGTGAGAGTTTTAACATTATTCTTTATTCAGATAAGGCAAATCAGTGGCAAAATAGTGGACAAGCAGCTACAGAAGAAAATAAACAGCAAGCTGATGGATGGCTAAACGACGCGAAAAGCGGCGGCGCAACAAATATGTACGATGGTCTACGCATCGCTTTTAAAATTGCTCGCGCTCATAGGGATACCATATTTTTTATTACTGATGGTCATCCTACTAAAGGAGAAATTGTAGATCCAAAAAGAATTTTGCAAACTGTTGATCATTGGAACCAAGAGAAAAATATAACTATTCATACTATAGGTTTAGGGTCGCACCAAGCGGAAGATTTTTTAGAATCGCTTGCAGCACAAAACAATGGAAACTACTACAAACGTTAAGGAAATATCATGAATGAAGTATTAGCAGCAGGGGGTGTCACTCTTTATGTGATTATTTTTTGTTCTGTTGTCGCACTAGGTTTTACCATCGAAAGATTAATTAGTTTTAACCAAGCAAAGTGTAACTTAAACACATTTCTTCCTAACCTAGAAAATTCTCTTAAACTTGGAAAATGGGACGAAGCACAACAACACTGCCAAAAAACATCGGGGCTTATTCCGCGCATTCTTGGAGTAGGGATAAAACACAAAGAAGAAAGTGTTGAGGATATTCGTTTGATATTAATTGACGAAGTACAAATAAACGCACTTCCTACTTTAAACAAAAATTTAAATATTCTTTCAACAATCGCTAAAGGTACTCCAATGCTTGGCCTTCTTGGTACTGTTCTTGGAATGATTGAGATGTTCGAAGTCATAGCAGGCGCAGGCTTAGGTAATCCTAAAGCAATGGCAAATGGAATTAGATTAGCGCTTTTCACCACTGCTGCAGGTATGATGGTTGCTATTCCTATTATTTTTGTGCACGCTTACTTTAAAACCCGTATCCGTAGTTTTGAACGCGACACTTACAATTGCCTTACAAAGTTTATTCGTTTAGTACGTAGACGCAAGGAGGTTTCCTCGTAAATGGCCGAAGTAAAGTGGAATTTAAAAAAGCGCGATTCACAAAAAATATATAAAGATCTACCTCTAGCTACCATCAAAACGTGGATTCTAGAAGCGCGCATTGAAGCAGATGATTATGTAAGCAGTGCAGAACTTAAAAAATGGGTAAAGGCGTCTTCTCTGAGCATTTTCGAGTCTTATTTTGCGCCATCATCTACAGGTTCGGATGTTATTTCCAGTCGCGATTTAAGCTTTGGTTGGAGCACTGATGATGACGAAGACACTCATGTAGACTTAACACCAATGATTGATGTTACATTTTTATTGCTTATATTTTTTATGGTAACAGCAACCTTTGCGGTCCACGAAATCGCAAATATCAAAGTTCCGGATGCAAAAAATACCAAAAAGTACCAAGAAAAAAAGATGACTGTTTCTATTGATAGAAAGCGGCAGATCTTTGTCGGCAAACAACAAGTCTCTTTGTCCGAGTTAAAAACAGTCCTACAACAAAAAGTTTCGCAAAGCGTACAACAAGATGTTCTTCTTGCTGCTGATAGATCTGTTGATTGGGGACTTATTATGTCTGTACTAGATGAAATCAAAGGCTCAGGAATAGAAGACGTCAAGCTAAAGTTAGAAAAGAAAAAATAATCGAAAGACTTGAAATATGGAGCAAGGCTACTTATGCAAATAACAGAAAGTTTTTTAAAAGACCTCATTATTCGACATGAATTCTTAACTCAAGTAAAACTAAAATCTCTTTGTGAATTACAAGAGAAGTTAAAAAACAATAAGCTCCCAAAAACGTTGCTCGAAATATTTCAATACAAAAAAGTTTTTAGTGAAAATCGTTTGAGCCAGCTATTATCTCTAGTTGAATTTTTTAATACTAGGGTCAACGATAGTTTAATTTGTCAAATAGCAATTGACGAAAAAATAGTGTCGCAGGAACTATATGAAAAAAGCTTAATCACACAAAGAGCTATTTATTCAGTGAAAGAGACAATTTTACCCTTAAAAGAAATTTTTTTTCTAAAAGGCGAAAAAGGTGCGTGGGAAAAAGTAGAAAGTAAACTAAGTTCTTTGTCCAAAGAAGATTTTGCCAAAAAATGGAAAAAGCAAGAATCTGAAATCACAAAAGAAGACACAAATGCTCTAAAATGGCGAAGAATACATTTAGGAAAAGATATTCCACAAAACACTGAAAACACTTCTCCACCAAGTAAATTAGAAGAAAATACCCCTCCACCAAGTAAATTAGAAGAAAATACTCCCCCACCAAGTAAGTTAGAAGAAAATACTCCCCCACCAAGTAAGTTAGAAGAAAATACTCCCCCACCAACTAAGCTAGAAAAAGACATCACAACTTTCTCTTTAGAAAAAAATAAAGACACAAAAAAAAATATACATAAGCATCAGCCACAAAGTTCCTCTCCCAAAGAATTGTCAATACCTCCTAGCAAAATAACAGAAAACGAAACTCCACCGAGTAAATTAAGTCCACCACCACCATTATCAACAACGCAACCTCAACAAAATTTTGATATCGATCAAGATAAACAGCAGAATCAACTAGTTATTAAAAGTTTTATTATCGCAACCATTGTGCTAGTAGGTATTTTTACTATACTGTATTTAAACAATAGCACAGACAAAAAAGATTTTTCTGTCATATTGCAATTAATTGAACGTCAAGAAAATGTAGAAGCTGAGAAAAAAAGCCGCGTATTTTTACAAAATTATCCAGAAAGTAAGCATGTCACTAGTGTCAAAAAAAGTTTACAAGATATTCTAATACGAAAAGCACAAATTTCTCTCAACCAAGAAAAAATAGAAGAATCGGCTTCTTGGTTAGAGGAAGCAAATCTTTTAGGTGACTACAAAGACAAACGCATTTCTACATTGCAAGAAAAAATAGTACAGCAACAACAAATCACTGCACGTAAAAATACTTTCGATAACGCATTACAAAAAGCTCAAAAATCAATTGCAAGTAATGATTTTGAGAGCGCACAGTTGACGATCGACAATATAAAAATACGCTTTCAAAAAAATTGGGCGAAAAAGGATATCGAAATATTACAAGATAAGCTCAATTTAAGTAAACACAAATTCGCACAAGAAACGTACAAATACATAGACAAATTACCCGATTACAAACAAACACAACTTCCTAAATTGTCCAAAAAACTAGATATACAAATTCTTTCACTCGGAGAAGTAAACAAACAAAGTAATTCTCTAACGCAAACAAATTTTTTTGCTATTGCTAAAAACCATATGTATTGTTTTGATGGTCAAAATGGAAAAACAAAATGGGTAACAAGCTGTATAAACAATTCTATTCAACCAATATTTCTTGCAGGGCCGAAGCAAAACTTCAACATGAAAATAGCTGACCGCGTACTACTACTAAAAACGCCAAGCATACTCTCTATGCTCAAAACAAATGATGGTACAGTATTATGGGAACTAAAAATTCCAGGAATTGTTAGTTCTCAATTGACTTTACACAAACAACGAATTTACTTAGGCACTTACGACAACCACTGCTTAGAAATAGATGTACAAAACGGAAACATACTCGGAGGATATCGTACAGGAGAAACTCCTGTATATGCACCGACAATAGACAAAAAATTAAATTTGATTTTTATTCCCTGCCATAAAAACATTTATGTTTACAATAAAAATACTGGACAGCTTACTTACACTATTCCCTATGAAAAAAAGCCATGTGCTTCTACAATTGCTGTTTCTCCATATCTCTGTACCTTTACCACGGAAAACTCTCGTAGTTATATAAATACCTACAAAATCACACCACAAAGTGCACAATTGTTAAAAACCATTGAGGTAGAAGGAGAAATGACAACTCCAGCAGCAATGTCTTGCGGGAATTTAGCTGTAGCGACGAATAAGCATCTCAAATTATTTGCACTAAATCCCAAAAATGTACAAGAATCTATTTTTCCGTTAAATCGAACCTCATCTATTTTATTGAACGATTCTAAAACATTCATGCAATTTTCTAATTTAGGAAGGTCGCTAACAATTTCATCGCAAAAACTTTTTGCTGTGGATATTCAGCTCTTCAGTAAGCGTATTGACGTCATACAAAAGAAATGGCAACTCACTTACAAAAATAAAAATGTTGCAATGCCTATTCAAAAAACTAGGGATACACTCTTTACAGTGACTTCAGACAATAATAGTTATATCGCCCACTGCTTTACACTAGAGAAAGAAACGCCAACACAATTATGGGAGAAAAGGTTTGCCTTCGCGTCACATAATAAAGTTTTACAAACCAAAGACAAACGCACATTTATAACAACAACAGATGGTTCTATTCACGAGCTATTTTCAAAAGATAATAAAATCAATTATCGTATTGCTGCTTATAACACTGCACACACACCTCTTGTCGCTGTTGATAAACAACATTTCTTTTCAATAAACAACGGACAAGCACAGCTAATTAACAATATAACAGGTTGGCCTATCTGGAAATCGGACAAAATAAACAATCACCAAAAATATATAGGAGCATGTGTTGGTAAGGGATCTATTTTCTTTAGTTATGGAAAAACGATATTTGCTTTAGACATAAAAACAGGAAAGAAATCATACTTAGAATATTCTGAATTTAAAGGAAACTCATTTTCCTCTAACCCATATTTCCACGAGAATAGTATTTTTATTGGTAGTAAAGATGGGTATGTCTACGAACTGGGATTAGCAAAACAAGACAACATCTCTTTTTTACAAAAAAAATGGTCATTCGCAACAGAAGGCGCTGTAACAACAACCCCTTTATATTTTAAAAACACTTTATATTTCGCTGATCATCATCTATATGCTATTGATTTATTACGCCGGCGTCTTAAATGGTCAATAAAAACTTCAGGAAAAATCTACAGCCAACCTGTCATTGATAACAACATTCTCTACTTTGGAAACAGTGAGCGCCAAATATATGCAGTAGACATTCTATCTGGTAAAACAAAATGGCGAAAAAAAATAACTGGTAAAGTTACCTCCTCTCCTTTGATTACGAAAGAAAAGGTCTATTTTACCTCAGTGGCGGGAGAAGTCTTGGCCTTTTCAAAAGAAGGCAAATTAGTTTGGCAAGTTAACATTATTGGTGCTATCAACTGCTCACCATTTATTATTAACCAAAAAATAGCTGTGATTAGCGATAATGGTTTTGTGTATTTTATTGAAGAAAAATAGTAAAAAAGATACCCAAATAAAAAGCCCGCTTAAAAAAAGCGGGCTTTTTATTTGGGCTTAATACTTCTCAGTTGAGCCCATCTTTGTATCTGCTGTTTTGTTATCTAAACATGTCGAAATAGCATTTAGCTTATAATTGAATTGGCAATCCTGTGCGATTAAAATATTCTACTTTTGAGTTCTCAATTGAAAACGAATCACACGGGTTTATAACAATAGAGATTCGAGTTTCTTCCTCTAGTTCGTGAAGAGTTTTGCGTTTTCTATTGGCTAAATCTAGAGCAACTTCGGGATTCATTGTTGCAACAATTTTATGAATATTTCCAGATAAAGCGCCCAGTTTGATTTTACGCATAATCAGTAAACTCATGCTTTCCAAGTTTTTAATCCATCCATGTCCATCACAATAAGGACAAACATTATGCGTATAGCTCTTTAATGAAGGGCCTAGTCTTTGGCGTGTCATTTCAATAATACCAAAAGGACTAATATTTGCGACACGATTTCGCGCTCGATCTTTACGTACTTCGTCGCGAAAAACTCTTTCTACTATTTCTTTGTTTTTTTCGTCTTTCATATCAATAAAATCATTGATAATAACACCACCTAAATCGCGCAAACGCAATTGACGTGGAATTTCGACTGCTGCTTCTAAGTTAATTTGTAATGCAGTCTCTTCAATGTCCTCTTCACCTGTATATTTTCCTGAGTTAACATCTATAGCGACTAGCGCCTCAGTTTGTTCAATAGCTAGGTGGCCACCAGATTTAAGCGGGACATGTTTTTTATAGATTTTTTCGATTTCTGCTTCGATTCGATATTCATGAAAAAGAGGGGTATGACTTTTGTAAAGTTGGACGCGATCTTCATCGTCAGGAGAAATTAAACTCATGAAGTCGAGTGCTTTTTGGTAGTCCTCTTCACTATCGACAATAATCTCTTCTACATCATCGGTAAAGATATCGCGTAGTGTTCTCGTTACAAGGTCACTTTCTTGATAGATTGTTGCTGGGCTTGTGGAATGCTTAGCTCTGCGCGTAATAACTTTCCACAGATCTAACAAGTAATTCAAATCTCTACCCAATTCGTGTTTTGTTTTATCAGATCCAGCTGTACGAATAATGTACCCCATGCCTTTTGGTGGTTCTAGTTCGGTTAAAGCTTTTTTCAAACGTCGGCGTACTTTTTCATCGATTATTTTACGTGAAACACCAGATCTTTTTATGGAAGGCATTAAAACAATATATCTTCCTGGGAGAGAGAGATACGTTGTTAATGTGGGAGCTTTTGTCCCTATTCCTTCTTTGGTAATTTGCACTAATACTTCTGCATTTTTCGTTAGTAGGTCTTGAATCTTTTTTTCGCGTCTACGGCGAGGATTTCTTCCGTACTGTCTATTTTTATTGTTCATGTGCCCATAAATAGGCATGACATCAGAGACGTGCAAAAAACCATTACGTCCCTCACCTATGTCTACAAAAGCAGCTTGAATAGAAGGCTCTATATTTACTACTTTTCCTTTGTATATGTTGCCTACATGACCTAAAGATGAGGCTCTCTCTATGTACAATTCCTCTAGGCGATCATTATCAATAACGGCAATTCTGTTTTCTTCTGGTTCATTTACATTTATGAGCATAATGCGTTTGGTCATATTTTTTCCTTAGTTCTAGTTATTAAAGAAATGCTATTTGGGTGTGAGATAAGAAAGATGTTGTAAATTTTGCATTCATTAGGAAAGGATTTCTTGGTTTGCCTTCAAGAAATGTAGAACTGCAAAACGAAGTAGTCTAAATATGTAACTAGTGACTGGTCAAGTAGCTTTTATTTTCAGTTCTATCTTAAGCGACAATACTTTACAAAATTGAAAATAAAGTTTCAGTATTTACTTATTAAGTTGTGACCTGTCAAAAATAATAGTTATTTTTAGCATTATAGTTTGTTATACCTAAAAACAGACTAATAAGTAACCTGACAAAAAATATTTACCACTACATTTTGTCAGATCACTTATTTTTGTCAGGCCACTTAGTTATATATTTTCTCATTGGTGGTTATGCATAATATAAAATTTAGAAGCTATATCTACTTATTACCACCACCCCAAATATTATTGAACTTTTGTTCATCTCGTTTTCGATAATCGTTTATATCAACTCGCAATTTTTGTTGTGTGTTTTGGGCACTTTCAACTATACGAGGTGTTATAAAAATAAATAAATCATCTTTTTGTTTATTGATATCTTTGCGTTTAAAGAAGTAACCAAGCATTGGTAGGTCGCCGAGAAAAGGAACTTTGTTCACATTTTCTGTTTCGGTGATTTGTAATAAACCCCCAACGATTGCTGTTTGAGTGGATTCCAAAATCATGTGAGTAACAACTACTTGCTCTGTCAATTGCGGGAGAAGAATCTCAACATCACCTGCAGCAAAAAGGTTAAAACCAGCGATACCTGCGTTGTCGTCTTGTCCACTTAGAAGAGTATTTGATAGTACAACTGTCAATTGTACTTTGTTTGTATCAGGTATTACGTGAGGCACCACAAGAAGCTGGAAACCTTCGGTAACTGGTGAATCATCAGCCTCTACCAGCTGAACAGATAAGTTTCCATTGTCATTTTCAACAAATTCTGTTTTGGCAAAGGAAATAGTATCACCAACAAAAATAGTCGCTTCATGATGATCAAGAGTGATTAACTTTGGTGCTTGAATTACTTTCGTTTTTACATCTTGTTTAAATAATTTGAAAACAAATTGAGTATTTTTAAAATCAAGCTGTCCTACTTCATTGATAGGACCGCCATTTGCTTGAAGAGCTTCAATGTTTGCGTCGTTAGGAATTCCTTCATCACGCTGAGCATCTGTTGCAAAAGCAATGACATCTTCAAAACCACTGTCACCATTAGTAAATGGTAAACGGCTTAATAAATCAGGAAATGTGTGGGTAATTTCAATACCAGTGTCACCAAATCCCAAACCAAAGTTAAATACATCGCTGTTTTGTGTTTGTACAAATTTTACGTCAATGAAGATTTGTTTTGGTTCTTTATCAAGTTGCTTTATTATTTCGGCCATTTTGTCAAGTTTTGGCTTTGTATCTGTAATAACAAGTGTATTCGTACCACTGTCATATGTTATTTTTCCCTTGTTTGCAGTAATTACTGTTTGCAAAGCGTTTAGTAAACTAAAGTTACTTAATTGAACTCCAGTACCTTCGCCAATTTCAGTATTTTCTTGTCTCAAAAAATTAGTTTGCATCTGCGCAACAAAAGGAGATTTAGGACGAATATAACGCAATTTAAAAATAGCTGTTTCTGTTTGTGTTTCAATATCTTCTGGACGAACTACACGTAAAATATTATTTTCTTCTACAATTACATAACCACTATTTTTTACAATAGCGTTAAGCGCGTCTCTCCATGCCACATCATGTAGTCGAAGATTTACTGGGCCTTTTACTGCCTCTGATATAATAATATTTTTATTCGCTAACCCTGCTATTTGATCGATAACATCGCGAATGTCAGCCCCACTAAATTCCATTCTGACAACAGCAGGTTTTGATACTTTGATTACCTGTAGATCTAATTCCTCTACAAGACAGTTATGCCTTTTGGCAATTGTATTTAATACCATTAACCACGGTAGTTGCACGAGCTTAATAGTAACATAGACATCTTTAATTTCATCATCGTATATGATATTTTTATTTGTTTGCTCTCTTATCCCTTCGATTATGTCCGAAAATGGCTTATCTCGCACGTCTATTGAAATAAGTTCACTACGAGCTTGAGGGGGTGCACTTTGTGCTTGTATCGGGAGAGTAAGTAAGCTGCTCATTATGATCGCAAAAATATAGCAAAAACGCATGAACTATTTCCTGCCTTTCTAAGGTATAAATGTTTTAAGTTTCTCCCACTGTTTTTATCAGTATAATTTATAATTTCTATCCCAGAAATTTGCCAGGAGTAAACCTTCAAAGAAACTTAATACTTATTATTTGAAGTTTTTGCTGAAGACACAAATGCTTCGACAGTCAAACCCATATTATTTAGGTTGTAAAAACAGAAAAACTTATTTCAAAAAAATTAAAATTCAACGAATTTTGTCAGAAATATCAAAAGTAATCTGTTAACATAACCGCTTTTTTGAATTAGGAATAAATATTTATAACTAAAGATTATACAAAAAACCATATAGTCGTCAAGGTTTCTTTCCAAGAAGCATTTATGAACTATCAACGTTTTTGCTTGTAGTAAGTGAGGAGTAGAAGTATTTTAAATGCTTCTACTCCTCACATAACAAACAAAGCCAGATGTTCGCGTTTTCGGATACACATTGTTCATTGTAAAACCATACCCAAATAGAACATGTTCTAAGATTTCCTTAGTTTTGCTTCCCCAAAGATTTCATTCTCAACGGAACTGTTTCACCTTTGTAATCTAAAACAACCCAACCATTATTGATCTTTTTGACAACAAAACCGGAGCTCAAAAGATTTTTAACTCTTACTGGCTTTTTGTTGATAAAAGCAACAGAAGGTCTATTCTTACTTGGCTGATAGATAACCCCTGTTAGTTCAAGTTTTTTAACTTTATCGATAAGTTCAAGTTGAATTTTAGCTTTTTTGTAGTAAAACTCCAGTTTCTTGCGCGCAGTGGCCAATATTTTGTATTGGTTTTCTTTGTCACGGTGTTCAAGAAGGTCTGGCATTAATTTTTGGTGCCTTTTAACAACTTCTTGAAGAAGTTCAACTGAGTCGCCTTTTTTTCGCGCTTTTTTATACACAACGGCAACAGCTTTTACATTATCACTAATTGTAGCAATAAGTTGTTTTATCTTGGCATCTTCAATTCTTTCATCGATATATGTTTTCCAAACACCAAGATCTTCGGCGATTTTGGTTAATTTTTTGTGTTTTTGTCCATCGGGATCAAAATCACCAGGAAATGTTGCGAGATTTAATCTTTTCAAATTTATTTCAAAATTATTTTCTTCGAGTGTTTGATGTAGTTTTATCCAATCACCTTCCAACGAAAGCGGATTTAAAATGTCATTGTATAAATTATTCACTTTATTATACGCTTCAGTTAATTCCTCTCCTTCGCTAACATCGATAGGTCCACCATCAATCTCTCCACCACCTTCTACTGGTTCTGGAACAACTTCTATAGCACGAAAAGGGTAAAATGGGTCTCGAATAAGTTCAAAAGTACCCCACTGATACACATAGCGTTTGAGAAGTTCTTCACGACGCTCGCTTACTTTTTGTTTAAGTAAAGTTGATGGCTCGTACTTGTCCAAAATTCTCGCGAGTTTTTCGTCAAGAGTTTGATCCGGGTTTTCAAAGGTAAAAGTGGTCACAACCAGTTGTACTTTACCAGTCATTTCTTTCTCGTTTTGGTCTACCTCTAACTTACCATCGGCAAATTCGATTTTGAGTTCTTTAACACTAAAGAAACGTTCGTGCGACTCAACTTTACTAATTAGCTCTCCGAGATCATTAAATGACCCTTGAAATTCAACGTGATAAGCATCTTCTACAAATGGATTAGACGCTGTAGGAGCTACAATACGTCGCACTGGTTGTTGTACGGCAGCTTGCCCAGCGGAATCTTCTTTGTCATCGTTTATTTCAAAAAAAGAAGCCACTTTTTTTACTTTTTCAAAAGCCTGTATTTCATTTTGAACGCGAAATTGCTCCATAAGTTCGAAGAATTCCGTTACTTTCTTGTCCTGTGGCAAGAGTCTTTTTACGGCATCGGTGTTTGCGCGCATTAAATAAAGTTCTTGTTTTTTTGTTTCTATTTGGCGCTCTTTGTTTTTTAGTTGTAGTGTTTGCGAATCTACATTTTGCTTCTCAACTTTTAATCTTTCTATTTCGTTTTGGTCGAAGTGTCGCATAGTAAAGAAAATGATAGCAACCAAAACGCCGGCACCTACAATAACTAGGTTGATTTGCTTTTCGCTTAGTTTATTCATTTTTGTTTCCTATCCATCTTCATCGTCATCTGAATATTAAACTGATACCATAAATGAGGCTTGAATATTTTAGCGTCCTCTTCTTGTAAATCGTATTCAGGCGTTTTAATACCCACAAAATCGCGCCAAAAAGATGTGTGATTCTGAATAGCTTTGTAGTAGTCAATAGCAATTTGAAAATTGTCACTCGCAGTTCCGGCCTTATACGCCCACTGGTATGTAGGAATAGTTACAGTCGAAGTTGGAATAATAGGACCACGTAGTGGCTGTCGCCTTACACCAGCAACATCGTCTTTTTTTACGTGCAAATCTCCAGACCAAGACCGCCCGTGAGTATCTATAATTTCTGCATACTCTGTTAACTTGCGCGCCATTTCACTTTTGAGTAAGCGAATGTTCTCAATAGTATCTTCGCGCTTTTTTAATACACCAGCTACTTGAAAAGCTTCGGTATGGCGTTGTGGAATTTGTTTGGCATTCCACTCTCTAAATTCTTTTTGACTGTTACCAAGAGCCGTTTGCATATTTGGTAAATCTATGTAGTGAGTCATCCCATAAAAAACTACTGCCACTAGTGCAATAAGAACACTTGCAGCAACTACTAATAAACGCGCTGCCGATGTTGGGGGAGCTTCTCTCTCTTCTGGAGGAAGTAGATTGATTGTAATCATAACTTACACCTTATTTTGATAAATTCGTGAAGCTAAGCCTATGGCGATAGCTAATTGCGAAGAATTCGCTCGTAAAGCATCTATATCGACTTGATCTTCTCTAATCTCAAAGTTTTCTGTTGGATCCCAACGGTTAATTCTTTTTCCAAAAATTCTTTCAAAATCTGGTTCAAGGGAAAATAACTGGCTTCCACCTCCAGATACAAATATTTCTTCAACCTCTCGTTCAAATTGTCCTTCGAAATATTCGAATGAAAGGGTAATTTCATTTGCAAGGTCCTCAATTACAGGAGCAACAGCTTCTTGCACTTCAAGAGCAAAGATACCAGGTTCTCTTTTTAAACCCTCTGCCTCTTCTGTTGTTACCTCTAGTCTTTTCTGAATTTCTTCTGTAAATTCGTTCCCTGCAAGATAAATTTCTCGCGTAAAAAAAGAAGTATTGCCAATCATAATATTGATATTTGTTTTCGTACATCCAATATCAACAAGTGAAACAATTTTTCCTTCAACCTCTGCTCTTGGAGAGAGCATACTTTTTAATACAAAGGCATTCCCTAAAGCAAAAGAGTCTACATCAATAACTGATGGATGAAGCTCTGAACTACGTAGTAAACCAACACGCCCTTCGATAAGACTGCGCTTTGCAGCCACAAGAAGTACCTTCATTTCCCCTGAAGTACTTACATTTATCGTCGTGTCGTCGTCCAATCTCTGTGAATCAAGAACAACCTCTTCCAAATCATAAGGTATGTATTTGTCGGCTTCAAAGCGTACAGCCTCAGCTAAGTTTTCCTTGTCCACTGGCTGCATGGATATGTAGCGAACGATAACTTCTCGTCCTGAAACTCCCGTGATGGCACGTTTAGATTTAATGCCACTTGTATGCAGAAGTTCTTTAATATCATTGAGTGGATTTTCTACATCAGTGACAGCTACTTGACCGTAACCTGTAATACAAAAATCACCGCCACCTGCGGAAGTCATTTCAATTGCTTTTATGCTTGAAGTACCGATATCGAGGCCCAGTATAGTATTTTTTCGTCTGAACATGAGTTATATATTCCTCAAAAGCAAGATAGTACTAAATAAATTGTGCCTCTAGAGGCCAATAAAATTGAAGAAATAGTATTTGGTGTATCAGGATATTGTGTGAAAGAATGTTCTAAATACTACTACACAGAATAAATTGGGTTCATTATACACCTTTATTTTAACTAAATTATAAAATAGAGGTCAATTTAGTGTCAAGATAAATTAAAGTCTATATTTTTTTCTTGCATTCCATGACGCATTGCGTTATAATTTTATTATCAACGTAAAACATAAGTTATTAGATTAATTTGATAGGAATCGTACTATGAACACTACCCATAATATAACACAAAATAAACAGAATATATCGCAAAAATTACTACAAAAATCTTGCGAGGTCCAACAAAATTTTAAGAGACAGTTAAAACATTTAGGATTAGCCACCCTTGGAGCACTTAGTATATGCCAAGAACAAGCTCAACAGAAAATGAAACAATTTATAAACAAAGGTTCCGAAACAGAAAAAGATCTTAGCGAGTGGACAAATCACATGCTAAAAAAAGGCTATCGCGAAACAAAAGAAACCATCAGTGACGTTGAAAAAACTTTAGAGGTTTCTAACTTGTTAAAAAAAATGAACATACCGAGTAAGAACGATGTAGAAAATTTAAGTAAAAAAGTTGATGAACTAAGTAAAAAAATAGACGAAATAATTGTTGCCTCTACAAACAAAGAACAAACAATAAATACTGCTCAAACCTCGCACGTATCACAAGTGCCTAGCTCAGCGGAATAGTTTTGGATAAAACTAAGTGGTATAAGTAGAACTGTTTGCTTATACCACTATTAATCAATAACTACAATAACTAAGTTATGTCTTACACCTAAAAATCAACACCCTTTTCACAAGTCCACTCCCTTGTCTCTCCCTTTGTTCTTGCAATCGCACATTATTTATTCTATATTTTATGATAAAGAAACTTGCGTTTCATCGTTCAAAAAATTTAGACAAACGATTGCTTTAAAAGGCATGACCTTCTTGGGGCGCCCCTTACTTTAGGATAATTCTAAAAAATGAGTATTTTAACACGCGACGAAATATTAAAAGAGGTTGCAGCAAAAAATATCGAAATTTCACCGTTTAATGAGGATTTTGTCGGGCCAGCATCTGTCGATCTACATTTAAGTAATTCTTTTCGCGTCTTTGACAAACCAAAAAAAGTAATTCGCGTTGTAAACGAAGTCGACTATCGCAAAGCAACAAAAGGCGTTTTGCTTGACGAAGGAGAGACTTTTTTGTTGATGCCTGGAGAAACCATTTTAGGTATAACGGTTGAACGCATTAAACTGTGCGATCATATATGTGGTTGGTTAGAAGGAAGAAGTAAATTTGCTAGAATAGGTCTGCTTATACACATCTCGGCAAGCTTCATGCAACCAGGCATTGACAACCACCAAGTTTTAGAAATGAGTAACTTTGGTCCCGTTCCTTTAGAAATTGTTCCCGGAGTACGTATTTGCCAATTTATTTTCCAACGTACATTGGGCAAAGCTGCCTACCAAGGACATTTTCGCAATCAATGTCCTAACGAATTTAGTATGTAAAATCTTGCGCAAAAGTAATCTGTCTTTCTGCGATACCTTGCAAAGGCGGCATCGCAAAAAGACAATATTTCTTTCGCGCAACAAAACCTAGCTATACATCACTGTTGTCAAATATTCTTTAGGATTAGCGCGAAAATTTTCTTCCATCATTTGCTTATAGTAGTTAAAAAATTGTTCGTGCTCATTCTTCGGAAAATCGCTGTAGTAAATCGCGTAGCGTATGACATCATCGATTCTTTGATCATAAAACTGCAACATTTTCTCATCCATATCGGAAAAGTTTTCATTGCAAAATTTTTCAAAATCTTCTGTTTCAAAATACTCTTCGTTTATTTTAGAGTAAAATTCATACTTCTCTTCACCACTTTTCCCTGGATCATTCAAAACAGAAAGATATTTCTTTTGTTCTAGATCAATACGCATATCTTTTCCAGTAACAGCACAATAAGAAAACCATTTCAAACATGCGCAAACAGCCCAAGGAAAGTGCACATGAAGCGATGTGAAATGGCTATCTGGACATGCATTTGCAAAATCAATAGGGTGTATTTTGCCATTTTTAACTAATGCTTCATAAGAATTGTATGTCCAACGATGGTAAGAATTGATAAAAAGTACATAGTTACGAAGACGTTTGTACATTTCTTTTTCCATTTGTATTTTTTCTTCGCTGTAGTGTTGGTGATGAGGGTGCTCTGGTTGGAAGCGCATTGGTAAAACTTGTGGACCAGCAGCAATACAGCGTACAAACAAATCATAGTCCTCTATCGCTTCTTGAAGATGAAATGTGCGTCCATCTGTTTCATCATATTTTTGATACAGTTCATCCATACTATTTATTTTAAAAACATCGCTTCCACCACCACCAAAAGCCTTCTTTAAATAAATAGGAAATTTATTATCAAAATATGTCTCCATCGCATCTTTCAGGTAGTTGCCTTTGTCATAATATTGAGCGCGAACAATTTTCCCTTGGTTTCTGAAATGATTTGCTCTCTCCATTTGACTATGAATTTTATCCCAGTCTGTTTCGCGTAGATTTTCATCATGGCCAAACTTTGTGTATTTCATTATATACTCTTGAAGATCTTTCCATTGATCGTGTTTTTCAAGCTCTTCGGTGTATGGATAAAATTGTGGAAGTAGAACAGTAGTAGGAAAACTATCCTTGGGATGCATAGCACGTGCCATAAGATCATAAGTGCTGTGCTTATCGTGATTTTGAAACGTATTGCTATGGTTTACAATGCTCATCTGTGAATTAATAGCTTGTTGTGCCCAACATTTGTAATAGTCATTCCAGTGGATCGTACGATCCACAACAAAATCAACTTCCTCGTTTAAATTTTTTCCACAAAGAAGTGGTTTTGCAATAACACGGCCTAACTCTAAACGATACTTTTCACCTTTGTAATGAACTACCGGATCTAAAAATTTAAAAAATTCAGATACCGCATAACACATGCTCCAATCATATGAAGCCATGATTTTAATTTTTTTGGTTTTCATATTTCCCTTTCTCTTTGTACCACACCTGCCATTTTGTAGTATCTCGTGCAAAATCTTGTTTAGTTATTTCTTTTAAAATATCCAAACTAAAATTCGCAATTTTTTGATTACTATGATTTAGTAACTCAACTATCCACGGAAAGTAACTACTCATATTTACTTGAAAGTTTTGTACCACGTTATTACGTAATCGTGGATGTTTCGTCCAAATTCCAATGTATACTAAAACTGCTTGCGAAAATTCACTTTGCTGAATAAACAAAGTTGCTTCTAAGAACAACGGTTCTACTCTTTCAGGATATAGTTGCTTTGCGCGCTTTAAATATTCCATACTTTTTGAAATATTTCCCATTTGATTTTCATTAAAGCTATTAGAGGTAAGTGCAATAATATTGTTTGGCTCAACACGCAATGCTTCGGCAAATTCAATTTGCGCCTCACTATAGTCCTTCATTTGCATAGCAATCATGGCTAACATCAAGTGGGCATCAAAATCATCATTATTCACATACACTGCTTTTCGCAAAGTAGACTTAGCTTTATTAAACTGTTCATTGCGACTGTCTATTGATGTAACAAAGTTTCCGTAACTTTCTTCAGAGTCAGATCCTTTAAAAATCAAAGCGCGACTAAGAGCTATATATCCTTTACTTTGCTGTGGATTTATATCAATTGCTTTTTGATACCATTTATAGCTATCTTTCCACTTTTTTTGTTTAAGAGCCTCATCACCCATAGACAATAATAATGTATATAAGCGAGGACTATCACGGTGTTTTTTCGCTAAAGTATCTAAAATTTCTATTGCTCGTACTTTTTCGCCTTGTATAAAAAGAACTTGCATTTTAAGAAGATGGATATCCAAAAGTTGTGCATTTAAATCTAGAGCTTTATCAATGTAAACAATTGCTTGTTTAGTGTCCTGAAGCATAATATACATTTGAGCAACATTTAGACAGGTTTCAAATCTATCAGGTTGCTGTTCATGTGCCTTTAAAAACTTTTGCAGTGCTTGCGGGTATTTTTTTTCATTTGCTAAAGTAATGCCTTGCTGATTGATGTCTTTGGTAGTTGCGCAACTACAAACAACGATGAAACTACATATTATTAAACGTATCATAGTTATTAACCCAAGTTACTTTGGTTGTCAATTAAGTCAAATTTTGGTAGATTATACATCTACTACTTTATAATACAACACAAAATTCTTTTCCTCTATATGGTGCTTTATGATCACGATTTCTTTTTACCAAG
This sequence comes from Candidatus Uabimicrobium helgolandensis, assembly GCF_041508025.1. Classification (NCBI taxonomy): domain Bacteria; kingdom Pseudomonadati; phylum Planctomycetota; class Candidatus Uabimicrobiia; order Candidatus Uabimicrobiales; family Candidatus Uabimicrobiaceae; genus Candidatus Uabimicrobium; species Candidatus Uabimicrobium helgolandensis. The sequence continues at coordinate 4,322,833 of NZ_CP165719.1, read as the reverse complement.
GAACGCTTTCTATTGCTGTGAATTCGGAGAGTTCTTTTATTGTGCAATCTATTCCGGGATGCAAATGGGATCATCGTACAGATTGTTTTCGCTTGCCTGCATTCAAATACCATGAACTAATTACAATCCTTTATAATGAGAAAATACCCTATGAAGACAAAGCACGACAATACGAAATTTTACCGATGGATCTCAAATTAGATCGTACACCTTTTATCCATCAACAACAAGCAATAGAATCATGGGAAAAATTTCGCAAACGTGGTTACGTAGTTCTACCAACAGGAACAGGAAAATCTTTTGTGGCAATTTTAGCAATGCTTCACGTAAAGCGTAGTACAGCCATTGTTGTTCCTACCATTGATTTAATGCACCAGTGGCACGATAACGTCAAAAACAGTTTTCCCAATATACCAGTTGGTCTCATAGGAGGTGGCAACTATGAGCCAGCATCTATCACAATTACCACATACGACTCGGCCTACATTCACTTTGACAAGATAGGTAATTTATTTGGTTTAGTGATTTTTGACGAATGCCACCACTTACCTGGCCGAACATATCGCCTAGGTGCGGAATTTATACTTGCACCATACCGCCTAGGTCTAAGTGCTACTCCAGAAAGACTTGATGGTGGACACAACGATTTAAACTACCTTATTGGCCCATGTGTATTTCGTAAAGAAATTAATGAGATGGCAGGTCCATATCTTGCAGACTACGACGTTGTCGAAGTCACAGCACGTCTTTCAGCGCAGGAACGCGAAGAATATCAAAAGAACCGAACTCTATATTTGAGTTTTTTAAGGCGTAATTATATTCAAATGGGTAGAAATAGTTGGCAAAAATTTATCCAAATTACACATCGCACGGAAGAAGGAAGAAGAGCGTTTGTTGCTTATCGTAGGCAAAAGCAAATAGCGCAAGCAACGCCTTCAAAATTGAAAACGTTAGAATATCTAATACGAAAGCATCATAAAGAGCGCATTCTAATTTTTACTCATGACAATGCAACAGCATATAAAATATCACTGCGTTTTCTTGTACCAGTTATTACTCACCAAACGAAAATCAAAGAACGAAAAGATATTTTGAAAAAATTTAGCGAGGGTATCTATAGCATCATTGCGACATCAAAGGTTCTAAATGAGGGAGTTGATATACCTTCGGCAAGTATCGGCATTATTTTATCGGGAAGTGCAAGTGTTCGCGAGCATGTGCAACGTTTAGGACGTATTTTGCGCAAACACGGTGACAAAAAAGCTATTTTGTATGAGGTGGTAACAGAGGGTACATCGGAAGAATCGGTAAGCCAACGACGAAGAGAACACAATGCTTATAAACGTGGCTGAGTTATTGGAAGATACGAAAAAATCGGTGGTCTCGACAAGTAGGAACAATCTTGTGGATGTCCGTGACAATCAATATAATAAACACAAAACAAATGTTTTGATTTTTCTTTTCGCGGACATCCACAAAAAGCGCCTCTACGTGCTATTATTACAAAGGCACCATCTAAAAGAACAGCTGATAAAGCTAAAATGGGGGATGGGGATCAAATTGAAGACGTTTTTCGTTCGCAGTTAAATCCTTAACTAAAACTCCTTGAATTGATCAAACAAATTATCTAAGTCTCTTGGCAATGAGCGTTGTATCAACACCGAAACATATATAAGCAGTGAAAATTGCCAACTTTCTGAGTTTCCAATTAAAAGAGCTGTCTCTATATCTTCTTTGCGTTCTAAGTCATTTCCAAAATGAGAAATTGCTGTATCAACGCTACCTTCAAACACATCAATTGTCGAGATTTCGTTTTGATATTTCAAAGAAGGATACTGAATCCCTCTTATAATTAAAAATGAACGTACGCTATCATCATTAGCTCCCAATTCATCTTGAAAATCAAAACCAAAAAACTGTGGTAGGTTTTTAGGGAGTATAATTGCGGGTTTGTCAACAACTATTTTACCTTCGCGTACAACGGTATCTCCAGCGTTTATTTCCGATGGAGCTAAAAATATATAACTTAAAGTTGTTGCTTCTGTATTTGATAACTTTTGTAATCGCGAACGAATAACACGCGTTTCTTTAGCAGCTTTTTGCCATTTTTCCTCTAAACTCATATCTTTTTCCTCACATTAACGCATCTATTCGCTTTCACAAACTCGAAAAACCTTAGTCATAATAATTTTGCGGTACGTTTCCCAAGCTTCTTCTTTCATTTCTATTGGTAATGAATCGATGGCGAGTATTCCCATTGGAATTTTAGCGGCTCCTGCTCCTAGTTTTCCACCAGCATAGTCGCGCCCAAAAACTTTTTTACAAAAAGAATTAACATCGACAGCAGGATTGCTACTACGTACACTTGCTTCAACGCAATTGTCAACCACAGCAAAAATAATAGCAGTAGAAATGCCTTCCATACGTACGCGTTCGTCAGCAAGCATAGGCAAACAATCTCTACGTGCAGAGGTTATAATTCCTACTCCTGCAACAAAAAACGCTCCTTTAGTGATGCTGTTTCCTTCTTCTTCTAACACGCGGCGAATGTCAAAGTAGTATGCTGGTAATTGGTAGTTAATAATCGGTTCTAACTCTGAACGAGAAACATATCTTACCAAATGTTGGTATGCAGCGAAATCGAGTTCTGCAACATTTTCAGACATTAAATCAAGAGTATCAGTCTTTACTCCAAACAACATTGCGGTAACAGCTTTAGAAATTAGACCATCATCATCTTGAGTAAAATCAATCTCTGCTTCAAGAAGATAACTTAGTACTATAGAACAACAAGAACCAACCTGGCGAATATCCACAAACTCTGAGTCACTATAATTCACTTTATGGTGGTCTATAACAGCAGCCATTGGCAACTCTTTACACCATCTTTCTCTTGGAACGTGATCTACACACACAAACTTGTCATAAACTTCTAAAAGCAGTGGATGATCATTGCCAATCACTTCACTTTTATTGAGAAAATGAATGTTAAGAACGTTGAGCAACGTTTTGTTTTGAGGATGAGATACTTCACCTTCATAAATCAAGTCGCAAACAGCTCCGCAAGTGCGTTGAATAAGCAAATTCATTCCCAGTCCCGCACCAATGGAGTCAGGGTCAGGATTACCGATAAAAATAGCTACTTTCTTGACATCTTCGTTAAATATCTTTTTTAGTTGTTCCGCTTTGTTTAGTATCTTCTTCGTTTTAGAGTTATTGGTAGTCATTATATCATCCTACTTCTGTTGAAGTGCTCTTTCTGGCAAAAGCACTATTATTTCATCTTCAATTGGGTATATTTTTTTACATTTTTTGCACAACAGACCTGTTGTATCTTCGTACAAGTCCTCGTGGCACTGTGGGCAAGACAATAAATTGAGAATTGTTTTGTCAATCATTTTGTTTCTCACACTAAAGATAAGGGATCTACATCAAGAGATATTCGTAACGATTTAGAACTACCTTGTATCAATTGATCAATTAAACGTGAAAAATGCATTGAAAGTTGTACATTCTGGCATTTTATAATTAGATGATGGCGATAACGATTTTTTATACGATCAATAGGAGCTGGGGCTGGACCTAATAGCTGAATGTGTTTTGTATGTTTATCTTGGCGTAAGAGACGAGCAATTTTTATTGATTCATCAATAACATTTTGCTCTTTTTCTCCTTGAATCAAGACACGCAGTAATTTTGCAAAAGGAGGATAACCAATGTCCCGACGTTGATTCATCTCGTACTTTAAAAACGAATGGTAGTCCTGGTTAATAGCTGTTTGTATAGCATAGTGATCTGGATGGTATGTTTGTACAATCACTTTTCCCGATACATCACCGCGACCCGAACGTCCCGCAACTTGAACAATTAGCTGAAAAGTTCTTTCTGCTGCTCGAAAATCAGGTACTTGCAAAGCTGTATCCGCAGATATAATTCCAACAAGAGTGACATTGGGAAAATCTAATCCTTTTGCAATCATTTGCGTTCCGAGAAGAATATCTATCTCCTTATTGCCAAAACGCGAAAGAACATCCTCGTATTTGCCTTTCCCCACCATTGTATCACTGTCCATACGCTCGATGCTATTTTCAGGAAAAAGTTTTCGCAACATCATTTCTATTTTTTGGGTGCCAGCACCAGCATATAGAATAGCAGGACATGAACAAATAGGACAACTTTTAGGGGGAATGTAATCGTAATTACAATAATGGCAAACAGCTGTGTGGTTTTTTTTATGGTATGTCAAAGCAATATTACAATTATCACATTTAGCATTATACCCGCACTGCGGACATGTTAGCGTCGTGGCAAAACCGCGACGATTTAAAAATAAAATTGTTTGGTGTCCTTTTTGCAATGTATTTCGCATCTCTCCTAGTAATATTCGTGAAAAATACACAAATTTTTTATGGTCGCGACATTCTTCCTTCATATCAATAATGCTAACATGTGGAAGTGTTTTATCTCCAACTCTTTGTTGCAAAGTACATAAATGATATTTGTCGACATCTGTGTTATAATAACTTTCAAGAGCAGGCGTCGCTGAACCTAATATAACCGGAATACCTGTTAACTGCGCTCTTTTTACAGCAGAATCTCTAGCATTATATCTTGGGGTATTTTGCTGTTTAAATGACGGCTCATGCTCCTCATCTACCACAATAAGTCCCAAATTACTCACTGGCGCAAATAATGCAGATCTTGGACCAATAACAACATCAGCTTCGCCATGTAGGACTTTTTGCCACTGGAAGTTTCTTTGAGCATTGGTAAGTTCGCTGTGTAATACAGCTACATTAGAAAATCGTTGTTTAAAGCGAGTCACTGTTTGCGGGGTCAGAGCAATTTCAGGTACCAGTACAATAGCTGCACGTTTGTTTTTAATTACTTCTTCGATACATCGCATGTATATTTCTGTTTTACCGCTCCCTGTCACTCCATGAACAAGAGCCGGAAAGAAACGTTTTTCGCGAATAACCGGAAGAAGAGTATTAACTATGCCTTGTTGTTCACCACTTAATTCTGGCTTTTCTACTCTCTCAATTTTTACTTCACTAAAAGGATCGATATTTTGTATTTCTTTATGTTCATACAAAAATTCTTTTTTTAAAAGCGTTTTAATCGCTGAGCGACTGATGCCTAATCTATTACAAATAGATTTCATAGTTAATTCACCATCAAATTCGCGAACCAACCTTAAAACGTGAGCTTGTAGCGGAAATTTCTGTTGTACTTCTTCTATCTGTTCTTCAACATTTTGCGGAAATTTCAATTTCATATACGCAATCGTTTTACTATGGCTTTTTTGCTGCAAAAAGCTAGGAACCATTGTTTCTAATGCTTCCCCAAGAGAACATCTATAATACTCAGAAATCCACTTAGCTAACTTCAGCATTATACTATCGACTACTGGTTTTTCATCTATAACTTCAAGTATGTTTTTAATACGAAAACTATTGTTTTCTAATTGAGCAAGAGTTTCAACACAAATCCCTATTTGGGTTCTACGGCCAAAAGGCACTTTTACTCTCATTCCTACCTCAAGCAAACAATCATTGGGAATATTATATGAGAAAAGTTGTTTTAATGGTAAGGGAAGAGCAATTTGAGCATACATAATGTATTCTCTCTACTTATTGAATTTTGATAAACAATCACCCCAAAATAACTCAAATATTGTAGCTTGGTTAAAATAGTAAAATAGTGGTAATAGTGATAAGTACCAAGACAAAAAACTTACAACCTTTGATAAAGCAATTTTTAATATCATGTTCAAGTGTCAAGGCCGAACACATACATATCACGTAGCATAAACACATCAATATGAGAATTTTTAATGGAATCATTGTCTACTGCTTACTTTACTAAGGATAAAGTATGTTTTAGATAATAACAATATATTGAGTAGTGATGATACGGCTACGCATAAAAAACCTAGTTGATTTAGATCAGGGGAAGATGATAGTTTTATTTGGTTATTAGCAAAACTACTAAAAACAATGCTAGGTATACCAACAGCAAAGTTAAGTGTAAAATAGAAATGATGTTTTTGCAAAAAATATAGCGAAAAATCTAACATTTGTATTCCGAGATAGTAAATAGACACAATCAAAAAAAAGAATACGATGCCTTTGGCTTTTTGGCGCAAAATCCAATAACCACTACCTGGAACTAACCACGATAAGAAAAGTATAAGTATTTTTTTCATATTACAATAAAGGTATTTTAGTAAAAGATTTAGTTAGGGTGTGTTATCAACTAGAAAAAAAATCCACTTTCGTTTGAATTATATGGAAAAATTTTGGAGTGTTAGTAAAGGGAGAAATAATTATTAATATTAGTAGATATGTCATAATTTTAAAAGCACTCTAGTCCTACCAGTGTTTTAGATAAAAAAACATGGTTGTCGTTGCCGCCGCCAGTTATTATGATTGTTTTTTCTTAGAGTTCAAGATCGCAACTTTAATTATAAAAAAGTTAGGCGTATCACCATTTAAATTTGAATGATGATACGCCTAGATAACTATTCTGCTGGCAAAACACTAATAACTCTATTGCGTTCAAATTTTACTTTTCCACCAATTAGGCTGAAAATTGTATAGTCATTACCTACACCAACATTAACTCCTGGCTTAAAACGTGTTCCACACTGGCGAACAATAATTGTTCCTGGTTTCACATTTTCTCCACCATATTTCTTTATGCCGCGATATTGTGCGTTACTATCTCGGCCGTTGCGCGAAGCACCTTGCCCTTTTTTATGAGCCATATTTTACCCCTTTACAATATCTTTAATTCTAACTTTTGTATATGTCTGTCTATGACCTTGTTTTTTACGGTAATTTTTGCGGCGTTTAGATTTTAGGATGGTAACTTTTGCAGCTTTCATATCTCCTTCAACAACGCCTGTAACTTTCACACCGTCAACTTTAGGAGTTCCGACCAAAACTTCTTTGTCTGATTTGTAGTATAGCACATCAGAAAAGTCTATTTCTTTACCTGAAGCAATATCTTTTCTTTCTAATTCTACTACTTGGCCAGGCGATACTGTATAATTTTTGCCACCATCTGCGATTATAGCGTACATGTACAAGTCCTTTCTCAGCTTTTGTGTCTATGAATGTAATGCTCTCATGCGAAGTCTTAAACCGGAAATTCTGCGACTACCTTCATATCTAAACCATAAAAGCCATTAAGAATACAGCACATCCGAAGATGAATATTCATTTAGAATCTGGAATACCAAACTCTACTTGTTTTTTGAGATTCGAGAACTTTATGGTACTTATTTTATTCATGAGAGGTTTGAGAGTATGTAATTTGTTTTGCAAACTACATATACTATACAGTTGATTTTAAAGAATCAATTAAAAAATTATTTTTCGCATGGAATTTGTACCCCGACTTGACATTATCGTAAACAGATAATATTATTTGAATGAAGGAAAAGGCCTTCGGCGACCTCCTCTTTTGGTTACTTACTTGCCAATACCAAGGAGATGCTATCATTCCACAAAACTATTATTTAGTGAGATAACAACATGGATAGAAAAGTGTCATCACACAAAAAAAGCTACAAAGGAGCAAGACCAAAAAATAAGTTTTCTAAATATGGAAAGCCACAAAGGCGGCTAACAAATAAAAGAAGAAAAACAAAAATTCCAGATGAGGTAAAAGAAATTTCAACAACGCATAATCTTGGAATTTATACGGCATTATCCATATACCGCAATAAAATCTCCCTTGAAGATGCCATTGCTCAAAAAAAAGAAAAAGATATTCGTAAAGAAAAAGCACAAAAAATGTGTGATGCACATCCTGAAATTACATTGGCCTTAGCTTGCTCTCTAATAAAAGACAATATTTCGATAGAAGAACATCGACAACAAAAATTAACGCTTGAGAAAAAGAGACTTGATAAAGAAATGCAAAAAAAGTTGAAAATGCAAAATGACAATTTACAAAAAGATGCATTTTCTCAGTTATCTAAATACATGGAAAAAGACAGTATTGTTGTTATTGAAAAGTACAAAAACAAGTACCAAACAGTGCGAATAAAAAATTTCACACCATACGAATTTTTTGCAGCAGATCGCAAAGATAATATTGAAAAAATTCACCGCTTGGAAATTAAATATATGTATGAAAGATCTATCCAAAAAACGTTGAAAAAATTTATTATGGTAGATAAAGATGTACAAAGAAAGCGATTAAAACCTACACATAGTAGGGACGGTCGATTTTCTTTTTCTAAAGAGATGTTGCAGCAAGGTAACGAAGTTATACTTTCTCTTCACGAAGGAGAAATGCTCCGCGGAACAATCTTATGGTCTACGCCATATGATATTATGTTAAACCTTGCAAACAATCGAGTATGGGTTTTTCAACATGCGGTGGCTAATTGTTCATTAATGAGAAAAGCATGACAAAAGCTCATATTATTTCTATAGGCGCAGAGCTAACAGAGGGGCGCGTTTTAAACACGAATGCGACTTATTTGGCACAACAAATCCAACAAATGGGTATTGGAATTTCTCGTATCACTACAATCGGAGACGATATAAATGATATAGTTCATTCGCTAAACGCACCACAAGATATCCTAGTGGTGACAGGAGGACTAGGTCCTACCCATGACGATATAACAACAGATGCCCTTTTTCAATTTTGTACAGACAATTTTAATAGTTTTGTGACTAAAAATTCATGGCAAAAAACAATAACACATTATTGTAAAACAAAAGAGATAAACCACTTACATGAACGCGTTTGTTTACTAAAAAATCCTGTTGGTTCGGCCCCAGGTGTTTATATAAAAGTCGACAAGCGCCACATTTTTGCGCTACCTGGAGTTCCATCAGAAGCCAAAAGTCTATTTTCTAAAGAAGTAGAGCCTATATTAAAAACAATGTCAACAACCTACCATAGTCATGTAATGCGTCTTAGCGGAACGTATGAATCACAGGTTCAAAAAATATTAAAAAAAACTAACTGGCCTAAACACGTAGAAATTAGCTTACTACCGCAATACAATGGAGTAAACGTAGTAATAAAAAGCTCTGTTGAGGCGGTGGCATTTATTAATGATGTACGTAGTAAATTACAAGAGCATATATACAGCGAAAGTGCACTCACTTTAGAAGAAACAATTTCAAAACTACTTTGCGCGCAACAAAAAACAATTGCTGTTGCTGAGTCATGCAGTGGTGGCTTTGCGTCTCACCTTTTAACAAATGTTCCAGGAAGTTCTAGTTACTTTCAACATGGTGTTGTTTCATATAGCAATGAGGCAAAAGTAAAAATTCTCGGCGTTCGCCCCGAGACAATAGAAAAATACGGTGCTGTTAGTAGCGAGTGTGCACAAGAAATGGCACAAGGTGTGCGCAAAATTACTCAAACTGATATTGGGATTGCTACAACAGGTATTTCAGGACCAACAGGTGCTACTCCAAATAAACCTTTGGGTTTGTTGTACGTCGCATATGCAGATAAAGACAATACTATTGTTAGAAAAAAGGTTATTCGTAAACCAAGAGTCGAGCACAAAAAACATTCAGCTCACTTCGTATTAGGTTTACTTTGGGAATGTTTAAAAGACAAAAAAAATGACAAAAAAAAATAATGGTTTTACACTGCTTGAAGTAATGGTTGCTCTTGCGATTTTATCAATTGCTGTTTCTACACTTCTTGTCATTCGTAACGAAGCTGTAGAAGAATCAATCAACGCTATTGCCTTTCGCCGGCTGCAGAATTTACTCGAGCAAAAAATGACAGAAGTAATGATGGGAATAGAAAGACGACAGTCAGGAGATTTCCGCAAAGAAGGTTTTGAATACTATCAGTGGACTGTCAAACAGCGTCCAAAAGCTTTGTCCGTAACTTCTACTGAAACAGAAAAAGAATTTTCTGTGCAAATCAAAGAAATTACAGTAAGTGTGTTTCACGTAGAAGAAAAAGAAAAAAAATATATTCTAAAAGCTGAAGTTTTAGCAGAAAGACCTGATAATGAAGAGAAAAAGAAGTAAGTCAACAGGTTTTACTTTGATAGAAGTACTAATAGCCACAACAATACTTTCTATTATTTTAACAATGGCTTACTCAATACTCATTACTACTCTAAATTCTAGAAATTTTATTGAAGCCCGCGTCCAAACCGAAAGAGTTGGAAATAGGCTACTAAATTTCATCAGTAAAGATATCCAGGGAGCCTATATGTATCAGGTACAAGACGATCGTTATTTTTTTGCGCGGAAACAAGGAAAAAATACACGTATTGACTTTATTTCAAATACAGATAGTATATTACTAGCTCCTGGCGGAAATCATAGCGATTTATGTGAAATAGGCTATTTTTTGAAAAAAAATAGAGATGGCACTCATAGAATCATTCGACGCGAAGATTTTTTTATTGATAAGGACCCTTTTTCAGGAGGGTTGGGGATTAAATTGTATGATGAGGTTGTGAGCTTTGAATTACGTTTTTACGAGAATGGAAAAGCCGAATCAACATGGAACAGCACGCAAAAAAAACAACTTCCACAAGCTGTAGAAATTATACTTGGTATAAAACAAGAAAAAGAAGTACGTTTATTCCGGCGTACAGTACCCATTTTAGTATCTCGTAAGATACCAGCACCCGAAAAGAAAAAACCGCAAAAAGAAAACAAAAAGTGATCTAGCAAAAGAAATTAGGAATGTGATGGTAAATAATTTGCCACCACATCCCTCAAGGAGGTTTCCATGAATCAACAAAGAAAAGTTTCACCGGTAAAAATGAGTAATGAAGAATATGTCAATTTAGAAAACACATATGCTGCGCGAAATTATCATCCTTTAGATGTTGTTTTAGAAAAAGGAGAAGGCATTTGGGTTTATGATGTAGAAGGTAATAAATACCTTGATTGCCTAAGTGCTTACTCTGCAGTAAATCAAGGTCATTGCCATCCACGATTAGTCAACGCAGCTAAAGAACAAATCGCGAAATTGACACTAACTTCTAGAGCATTTCGCAATAGTCAATTGTCTTTATTTTGTAAAGAAATTTGCGAGCTAACAAAGTATGATATGGTATTGCCAATGAATAGTGGAGCAGAAGCTGTAGAAACAGCGATCAAAGCTGCTCGAAAATGGGGATACACCAAAAAAGGTATTGCAGACGGCAAAGCAGAAATTATTGTTTTTACTGGCAATTTTCATGGAAGAACTACGACCATTATCTCTTTTTCTTCTGAAGAATGCTACAAAACAAACTTTGGCCCCTTCACTCCTGGTTTTAAAATAGTTGAGTACGGTAATATAGAAGCTCTGAAAGAAGCATTTACCGATAATACAGCCGCTGTTCTAATCGAACCAATTCAAGGAGAAGCTGGTATTATAATGCCTCCTGAAGGATATCTTCAGCAAATTTCAGAACTTTGTAAAGAAAAGAATGCTCTTTTCATAGCAGATGAAATCCAAACTGGCCTAGGAAGAACAGGACGTCTATTTGCCAGTGACTACGAAAGCGTGAAACCTGACGTTACAATTGTTGGTAAAGCACTTTCTGGTGGATTCTACCCTGTATCAGCAGTACTAGCTAATTCTGATGTACTTGATGTTTTTGAACCAGGTCAGCACGGATCTACCTTCGGTGGAAATCCATTAGGAATGGCTGTTGCTCGCGAAGCACTAAAGATTTTAGTGGATGAAAACCTTATCGACAATGCCTACAACGTAGGAAAATACTTCCGCGAAAAACTTGTTGCAATGAATAGCCCTCATGTTGCGAATATTAGAGGTAAAGGGCTTCTTATCGGAGTAGAACTCACCGAAGAGGCTAAAGGAGCTAGACGTTTTTGTGAAGCTTTACAAAAACTAGGTATACTGTGTAAAGAAACTCATTACAATATCATTCGTTTTGCACCTCCTCTTATCATAACTAAAGAGGAAATTGATGACGCGATGCAAAAAATTACAGAAGTGTTGTCGTAAATCAAATTGTAACTAAATACCAAAATACAAATTCTAAGCGACCTGACAAAAATAGTTACTCGATTGAATAGAGATTTTTTTCTAGTACGGTGCGGCAAGAATACTTAGCTGTATTGTGCAACAAATATGCAACAAAACTAGAAAATAAAAGAACAAATCTCAATCACTCAATACTTTTGGCAGGTCACTTAAAGTAGTAGCCATTTCTTTTTTAAAATTCATATTTTCTATTTTTTTACACGAAAATCTCTAATTCGTCTTGCTTTCTTTTTTTTATATTGTAAAAAATAAAGGAGTAAGTTCGCGATTTATAAAGTAATGGTATCTCAAAATAAAAGACAAACGTCCTAATCCGAAAAATATAAGAATATGAAACCGAAATTGTACGATATTGTCTCGAATATTATTAATGAAAAAATAGCTTTTAATAAAGTTATTGGTATTAAATTGGATTGCCTAGATGAACAAAGCGTATGCTTAAAACTTTCGATGAATGATTTGCTTGTAGGTAATCCTGTGCGTAGAAGTTTACACGGTGGTGTTATTTCTACAGTATTAGATGTTACGGGAGGCATTACCGCTTTTGTAGGCATCTTAAAAACGTTAGACCCATGTACTTGGGAACACAAGATAGAAGAAATTTTTTATCAATTCGGAACTATAGATCTCAGAGTTGATTATTTAAGACCCGGTTTAGGTCAAAGCTTTTTTGCGACCGGATCACTTTTACGTCTTGGGAATAAAGTTGCAGTTACCCAAATGAAACTTCGTAATCAAAAAGAAGACTTGATTGCTATAGGAACAGCAACTTACATTGTTGGTTAGAATTTATATATGTAATCCATTCTAAGAGTTAAAATATGCCAAAAAATTTAATGATTGTCGAATCACCTGCTAAGGCAAAAACAATAGAAAAATTTTTGGGGAAAGATTTTGTAGTTGAATCGTGTTATGGATGTATACGCGATTTACCCCGCGAAAAATTAGCAGTTGATGTTGAAAAAAAATATGCACCTACTTACGAAGTCCCCACAGACAAAAAGAAAGTTGTTTCTCAACTAAAGAAATTAGCAAAAGATTCTCAGAAAATCTGGCTTGCAACAGACGAAGACCGCGAAGGAGAAGCTATCTCTTGGCATCTTTGCCATGTTTTAGGCATTGAACCTGAAAGTGCAAAAAGAATTGTTTTTCACGAAATAACAAAACCCGCTATTTTAGAAGCAATAAAAACACCGCGTTTTTTAAATCAAAACTTAGTAAACGCACAACAAGCACGTAGAATTCTCGACAGACTAGTTGGCTTTCAACTATCTCCTCTACTATGGAAAAAAATTCGTTTAAAATCTTCTCTTTCGGCAGGAAGAGTTCAGTCGGTAGCGGTAAGAATTCTCGTAGAAAAAGAACGCAATATACTTGAGTTTACTACATCTCCATTTTTTAGAATAAATTCTCTATTTAAAGCCTCTTCAAACAACAGAAACTATAAAATTAAAGCCGAATTGGGACGAAAATTAGAAAATTATGATGAAGCACGTGCGTTTCTTGAAAAATGTTCGCAAGCAAGTTTTTCCGTTGCGAGTGTTCAAGTAAAGCCCACTCAGAAATCTCCAAGCGCCCCATTCACAACATCTACTTTACAACAAGAAGCCAGTCGTAAATTAGGATTTTCTGTTGCGCGAACAATGCGCGTTGCACAAAGTTTATATGAATCAGGAAAAATCACCTACATGCGTACTGACTCAGTGAACCTTTCTAAAGTAGCGATTGCATCAGCGAAAAAAGCTATTGAAAAATCCTATGGAAAACAGTACTCAAATTCTAAACAATATCGTAGCAAAGCACGCAACGCACAAGAAGCCCACGAAGCTATTCGTCCTACATATTTTGAAAACAATCAAGTCGAAGGAACAAGTGACGAGCAAAAACTATACAGTTTAATATGGAAACGTGCGATTTCTTCACAGATGAGTAACGCTCAACTGGAAAAAACCATCGTCAAAATTAAAATATCCACTCTGAAAGATTTACTAACAGCAAATGGCGAAGTAATTAAATTTGATGGATTTTTGAAAGTATACGAAGTATCTACCGACGAGGAAATTTCAGAAGATTCAGAGATATTGCCACCTCTTGAAGTTGGGCAAGAACTTGATTTAGATGAAATGAAAGCCACACAAAGATTTACTCGTGCTCCAGCGCGCTATACTGAGGCGTCTCTTGTTAAAAAGTTAGAAGAGTTAGGTATCGGACGACCATCGACATACGCACCAACAATGAGCGTTATTCAAAAACGCGGCTATGTAACAAAAGGCGAAACCCCTGGAAAAGAGCGGGAATTTAAATTACTAACCCTAAAAGCACAGAAAATACTAGAGCAAATTTGTACAGAAAATTTTGGATCAGATCGAGGAAAGTTAGTTCCAACAGACATTGGAATGGTCGTAAATGATTTTTTAATTGAGTATTTTCAGCAGGTTTTGCAATATGATTTTACTGCTCGAATTGAAAAGGAATTTGACGATATTGCTCAAGGTGAAAAAATATGGAATGATGTTATTCATAGTTTTTATCAACCATTTAATGAAGACGTCGAATTAGCTTTAAAAGAAGCAAAACAAGTTACAGGAGAAAGAAAACTAGGTGTTGATCCGAAGAGTAAAAAAGATGTTTTTGTTAAAATTGGTCGCTATGGACCAATGGCTCAAATTGGACATGTAGACGATGAAGAAAAACCTAAGTTTGCGAAACTACGTCCCAAACAACATTTGGCAACAATTACTCTAGAAGAAGCTTTAGAGTTATTTAAACTTCCACGAAAGATAGGTGAGCACGAAGGTGAAGAGGTTATTGCTGCAGAAGGTCGTTATGGACCATATATAAAACACAGTGGAAAATTTGTGTCTTTAGGCGAATACGATCCACTAAAAGTAACACTTGATGAAGCAATTGTTTTAATTAAACAAAAAGAAGAAATGGATGCTAAAAAAACAATCCACGAATTTGAAGAAGAAGACATTAAAGTTTTAAACGGTCCTTATGGCCCTTATATTTCTTACAACAAAAGAAATTACAAAATACCCAAAAGCCAAGATCCTAAAAAACTAACAGCAAAAGACTGTTTGAAAATCATAGAAGAAGCACCAGAGAAAAAAACTAAAAAAGCAGGCAAAAAAACTGCTGCAAAGAAAACTACCAAAAAAGCTACTGCTAAGAAAACTACTACCAAAAAAGCTGCTGCTAAGAAAACTACCACCAAAAAAGCTGCTGCTAAGAAAACTACTACCAAAAAAACTACTGCTAAGAAAACTACTGCTAAGAAAGCTACTACTAAAAAAGCTGCTGCTAAGAAAACTACTACCAAAAAAGCTGCTGCTAAGAAAACTACTACCAAAAAAGCTACTGCTAAGACAACTAAGTAACCTGACAAAAGTAGTTACCCGTTGAATACAGAGCTTTTATTTTCTAGTGCAGCGCGAGGGCGCAATGCTATAACCAAAGAGCAACAAAACTAGAAATTAAAAGAACAAAATACCAACGGGTAAATACTTTTGGTGGGTTATTCACTATAGTGATAAAATCAAATTAGATTAAATTTATTGCTGATTCAAACTACAGGATAGGAGATCGATTGTGAAACAAATTATTATTCTCGTTTTCTGTATCTCTTTCATTTGTACACAAACTAAAACGACACACCTTTCGCCAACGATGATGAAATAGTCTCTTAATTATGTAATTAGGGCGTGTCATCATTCAATACAGATAAAAATATAACGGATTCATTTAATGATACGCCAGTAGTATTGAGCCCGAGCCCGCGCCCGAAAACTTTTTGAGAGCGACAGAAAGTGATTTATTGGTTCAATACTAGTTTTTTGCGATGGAAAAAGAAACTTTGCTTCTTTGATAAATTGTTAGTGAAAGTTTCGGAAACGGACTCGCAAACGGGCTCGGGCTCGAAAAAACACACAATATTTTGAATGATGACACACCCTAATAAAGTACAAACATCACATATTGCAACGATCAATAGCTTTTCTGCTGAATTTGAATCTGCTGCTAAGCAAGCCCAAAAACAAATAACAACGTCTTTACCATCAAAAGAGTTTTATTTTGTGCTTGGACAGCTACTCGTTTCTCTTCACGATACTCATAGTAATGTATATGTAAAAAAAACAGTGTTAGAAAAACTATATTTTGTCATAGACATGCCATTTGTGTGGTTGGAGGAAAAAATGAAGGTGAAATTCTTAGCGGACTGCGTAAGGTTATATCGGCAGAAAACGACTATTTTAATTTTACTCTTGCTTCTGGTCGCTACACACGACCAGACACAAATAGAAAAAACCAAAAAGCAGTTGTTCCCGATCACCGAATCACAACAAATCGTAATAATATTATTTCTGGCAACGATCCACAACTAAACTGGATCAAAAACGACGACTAAAAAGTCAAACTAAGTTCTCTGACAAAAATAAGTGACTTGACAAAAGTAGTTACCCGTTGAATACAGGGCTTTATTTTTATTAGCGCGGCGCGACGAAGGCGCGCAGCCGTAGCTGCGTAACAGAGGAGTAACAAAGCTAGAAAATTAAAGAACAAAATGCCAATGGGTAAATACTTTTGGCAGGTCACTTAGTTACTCAAAATCCTAAATATCAGAGAATTTTTTACCTCTTATAAGTAACTCTGCAAGAGTTTTGGAAATTGGCAAATCTGTGTTAATTTCAACAAACAAAAATTGCCCACCAACATTTACTTCTAGAAAAACGTATTCATTTTCTGGTGTTACTCTCAAATCGATAGCACTATACACAAGGCCTAATTTATTTGTCAAAGCTAACAGTTTACGTTCTACTTCTTCAGGTAAATTATACACTTCCATTGGTATATCAAGATCATTTCGCCAATCTAAATCACATTTACTTTCTTGAGATTTTATTTTAGCAGAGAATACTTTGTTGTCGATAATAGTTATCCGTAAATCATAATTAGCAGGTATAAATTCTTGGAATGTCACAGGAGCTAACTTCACTTGTTTTAAAAATTCCAAATCTTTTTCTGTTAACATTTTTGTTGTGAAGGTTAATCCAGGTTTACTACTCAAAGTTTTATATATTATTTTTTTATTATGTTTTTCATAGAACTCATGTGCTTTTTCAGGGCTATTGGTAAAGAGTGTATCGGGTACTGCCAATCCTATCTTTTGTGCTTCTTGTAATTGGAATACTTTTCGATGAGCAACTCTGTTTAAAGAAGGAGGATTAATCCAAAGACAATCAAGAGTTTGCCAAAAACCATAAACAGCATGATCACATTCCATTTCAATATAATCTATGCTTTTGGAATCTGTGACATCAGGTGACGGAACGGGCTTTCTCGGACGACGAAACCAAACGCTTTTTATGTTTTCGCAGGAAATCGTCTCGCTTTCAGTGGTTATTATACTTTGTACATCTTCATTTGAAACAGAAGTACTTATCTCCATTTTTTGAGGAAAGTCTTGGGTGGCAAAAATACAAACTTCAATATTCGGATCTATCTTTTTTATTTGGGCTTGTACAACTGCTGTATGACCATCATCATGCGGAGAAATAATTAAGATATTGGGCTTTTTCATTTTAGAATCTAAAAAAAAGTTTTATGAATAGACTCTTATAGAGTCGTAAGAACTAACTAGCTAATAAAAAAACCCCAGTTACCTGGGGTTTTCATAAATCATATTAAATTTTAATGCGGTCTTTAGAAACCTTCGTCGCAGTCATCATCTGGAGTAGGTGTGCAGCTTTCTAGTAGACGAGCATCTAGACCTAATTTACGAGCAAATGCTCTTTCTTTTGCGAAAAGATTTTCTTCATTTAGTAGGTCTTTTTCTTTTGGTTGTACAGAAAGAATAAAAGGTTTCATATTAAAGCCCCTTCAAATTTTGTTTAAATGGTTTAATTTAAATTTTAGTATTACACTGGGATTATATAGCGATTACTGTGCCAAACTCTATTTTTTTCTTTGATTTTTTGTTTCAATACGAAAATATAAAGCTTTGAGTCATTTTTGTAGTTTCGTATGTATCCTAATGTTTGGATGTCTCGTATATCAATTCCATACAGTGTGTTACAAAATGTAACATTATTTTAGAACCGTTGTCAATAGTTTTTACTAAATGATATGATTTTAGAATCATTAAAAAGTATTTTTTCTTACTTTTTTCGCAGACAACCAGGTATTTATCTTTCTTATGATTTAGCCATTTAAAAGAATTGTCCTTAGGTAATGTTACTCATAAAATAACTCATTCACTTTAAAAGTGCCTTGTTATTCCCTAAAATTCTCACATTATACAATATGTCTAAATGTCAACACGCCCTAGCGATTACCTTAGTATTTTGTTGACAAACAACAAAGTAAATCTTAAACTAACCTCTTATCTTAATTTTGAAGTTGGCAGGAGAACGTTTTGATTAGTGTTGTTAGGTATATTATTATATTATTGCTCGCAGCTATTTTAGCAACTCCTGGAATAGCGCAAAATAGCAAAAATAAAAATGTTATCGTCAAATTTCACGATTACCAAATTACAAAAGAAGACGTTTTTGATTTGTTTGTGCGTCAGTACCCACTAGAAGCAAACGAAGTTATTCGACAACTTGTTGTGCGGTATATTATACGTAAAGAAATAAATAGAGAAAAAATCAAAATTAGTTCAGATGACATAATCAAAAACGTTTTAAAAGAAATAAAAGAGACCAAAAAAAAAGTAAAAGAGCTAGGAAAAAATTGGGCTTCTTATTTAAAAAGCCAGGGAGGAACAGAACGCGACCTAAAGAGAAATTTATTTATAAAGTGGCGCTACAGCTTGTCTGTTCAACAATTAATACGTTTGTTTGAGTTACGACGCAAACACATTGAAGCAAGACACATAATGGTAGAAACAAAAGATGAAGCCCTTAAGATCATTAGCAAGTTAAAGCAAGGAGCTGATTTTGCTGCTTTGGCTAGTCAAAAATCAAAAGCTATGACTACAAAAGATGTTGGTGGCAAACTACCTATGGCATTTGCTGGAGAACTTCCTGCTGATCTTGAAAAAGAAGTATGGGGCATGAAACCTAAGAAGATTAGCGGTCCCATATTTTCGCAAAACGCATACCATGTTGTCGAAGTCATGAGTGTAAACAATGGTTTTCCTAATGCTAGCTGGTCATCTATAAAAAAAGAGATCCAAAATTCCCTCGAAAAAAAGCAACCGTCTCCTAGAGATTTTAAACGGTGGCTGAATCACATGAAAAAAGTATACAAGGCTACAGACAAATTTGAATAGGTTTTAGAACCTGTTACAAAATTAATTAAGGGTGAAAAATTCGAGTATTTTAGCTTCTAATAAGACATTTTTTTAACGTAAAGTAGTAATTTTATAATAAAAAAATAATAATATTTAGAAGTTAAAAGGAACAGTTTTGCACCTTAAAATAATTTTATAACAGGCTCTTAGGCGTATAGAAATATAATATACCATTTGCTTGATCTTTATCATCAATATAGTTGTTTATTTCGACACGCTTTATGTGATACGTCTTATCCCTGAGTTTTCAAGAAATTATTCTAAAATAGGAATGATTAAATGTTTACGACTATAGAAAAATATCAAAAGGCATTTTTAGTTTTTATAACCGTTTTACTCACAGCTGCGTTTGGTTTGGGTGGTGTATGTTTTACCCTTTTTGACCCCAGCAATTTTACATCTATCGCTAGTATTAACGAGCTAGACAAGAGCTATTCTGAATCGCAGTTTTCCGTTGCTCTTAGTCAATGGCGAGGGCTACACAGATTAGCAAGAAAAATGAGTCCTCAAGCTAAAGCAGCGACAGCAAATATCGACCGTAACGACTACCAACAATATATTCGTTTTATGCAAGGCATGATTCTCGATCAAATGGAAGCTCCGCCAATATGGAACCAAATATATATGTTGAGCAGCAAAGTGCAAAAGCTAGATGCACAAATTGATAAACAAATTGAATCTAGTCCGACACCACTTACTTCACAACAATTGCTACAGAGAAGAGTTGATGCATATCTAAATCTCCCTGAAGAAGGCAAGAAGGATGCAGAAGAACCACTTACTGATAAAGATGTATGGGCAATCTTAATCCTTTCTGAGGAAGCTTCTAGTTACGGTATTCAAGTTTCTAACATCGAAATAGATAACGTTGTGCGCAATACAATGGATCGTTTAGGTGGTCGCCAAGCTTTCAATCGTGAATTATCCAGTAGTCTACGTATGTTGTATTCAGATTTTCGCAATATTATTAGCCAAGCTTTGATGGTTGCTAAACTCATTGACACAAAAGCAAGTACAATAAAAGTTCGTTCTAAAGAAGTGTATGACAACATAAAAAGCAACTACCAAGAATATCAAGTTGATTACGTCACTGTTAATTCTAAAGCTTTTTTAGCGAAAACCGAACGTGAATATCGCAAACAACGTGTTGCATTTTTTGAAAAAAACCAAAATCCTACTTTTTTTGAAACATCACCTAGCGCGAGTTTCGAATTTGTGTATGCACATGAAGATGCTTTCAAGTCAGATTTAGTATTTAGTGAACAAGATATTACAGCTTATACAGAAAGAAACTTCGAAAAATACCGCGCAAGTGAAGATGACCAAGTTAAAGATATTCTTGCTATTAATCGCGATCGTATTGTAGAAGACTTAAAAAACGAAACAGCAAAACAAAAAGCACAACAAGCTTTAAGTCAATTACGACTTACTTTGGGTAAATTAAAAGGTAAAGTACCTTTAGATACAATTGCCAAATCATATAATTTTAGCTATGGGCAACATACTAATACTGCAGCAACCAGTTATTTAGATTTAAAAGATGTAGGAACCACTGCTGCAAAAAAACAAGTATATGAAAGTCTGAAGCAAGGCGATTTTAGTCGTATTTTCGCTGGCCGAACAGAAGGCTATTTCTTTATACGCTTAACAGAGGTTACTCCTAGTAGTAAATTAACCAAAGAAGACGTTGCAAGCGATGAGACTGCCTTTTTAAAAGCATACTATAAAAACAACAAGTGGGAATTCAAATCTATTGAAGAATATCGTTTGGCTTATATTATCGCCGATTACGATGAAATAGAAAAAACTCTTATACCAACAACCAACGATTTAAAACAATTCTACAATAAATACAAAGAAGAATTGTACAAAACAGAAGATGGTCATAAGGAGTTTTCAAAAGTTAAATCAGACGTCTCATCAAGAGCAAAAAACCTTTTAAAAACACGTATTTTACAGAAAATTGCCGCTGTGCAAAAGCAATGTAAAAGTTTAGGTGAAAATGCAAATGTTGGGCCTGCAGTAGAAGAATTAGGTCGCCGCGTTGGTCTAAAGTACCACGAAAGTTCAGATCTTCAAACTGTCGAAAAAATAAAACAAGAGAATATTCCAGGTGATGATAATTTTTCAGCAAATATCAATAAAGACACTAAAGTTTCCGATGTAGTTGATTATAAAAACGGAAAATACTTTTTTATCATTTTGGAACACAAGAATAAAGACGGTGAAAAATTCGAAGATGTTCGAGAAGAAGTAAAAGCAAAGTTTTTAGAAAAACAAGCAATGGAAGAAATTAAAAGTTTTGCTGGTAAACTTGCTTCTGAGTATACTAGTACTATAGATAAAGCCAAAAAGAATTTAGAAAAGCACTATGAAGCGATAAAAGATACAAAGAATGAGAAAACAGCCAAGCTAGAAAACTTACCTAAAGAAGTTTTTCGTACTATTGCACTTAAACATTCTTTAACATACCACAGTAGTGCTCCTTTTACAAATATCAAGGATACCGGTCAGCTTCAAGATTTCGCAAATGTAGATGCTGAAATCAAAAAGACTGCTGTCAAATCTCTTGGTGCTCCTGTTGAAGATAGTGAAACAAAATCTGTTTGCTTATTTTTACTAAATTCTAAACGTGAACCTTCGTTAAGTGAAATTCCACAAACTGAACTCGTTAACATTCAACAAGGTCTTTGGGAATTACAGTTTCGTGAGAAACTTCGAAGTGAATTTCTAAACTACAATAGTCTTGTTGAGAAATTTAAGTTCAACCTTGATGATAGCGCTGACGAAATCAATGTTGATGAAGAACTTGAACTTCTTGGTGAAGATGAGTAAAAAATAATCTCATTTATTTAAAAAAATAAATAATACCTTTTAGTAAATAAATTTATAAAGATTATTTCTTTTCAAAGCGTGTCGACATTTAGATTTTACATAAATGTCAACACGCTCTAAATCTATAATTGAATAAAATAGATTACGAAGATTTTTAGATGCATTTAGTTAGGGGACGAGTAAAACCTGAGAAGTATAGTTAATCGAAGATTGAGTACGACAATTATACTCAAAGGTAAAGCACAAACCTCAAATTTTTTGCGACTCAATGGGCTTTGCTGTTCTCCAAGCCCACATCCCTTGTTAAGTCAACTATTCATCGGTACCTACTTACACATGCATAAATAGTTGAAGAACCTATTGAAAAAGGAGAATTGATGAAACTTATTCGCAAGAGCACAAATAAATTATTGCTTCCTGATTATATAATTAAATCTTTAGCTGATATTGATTGGGTAAATGTACATAAAAACTCAGAAGGTGAAGACACGATAGAGTTTTATGACAATGATTTGCTTATGATTACGTATGGAACACGTGGAAGTACAGCTTTTTCTGGCCCTGATTGTCTACGATATGGTGGTAATACAACTTCATATCAAATTTTTAGCCCAAAACTACCAAGTAATTATCTTTATTTAGGTGATGGGGGTAGTGGAATTCTCGAAATTGACAAAGCTATTATTCAAAAATGTTTTTCGCAAGGGGTCAATCCTTTTACAGATTCCAAGGAAAAGGTTTCTTCTGTAATCACCGAAATTGTAAACACTTACACTCACTATCACTATGATCATCTTCATACAGGTGCACCTATTTCTGGCCTTTTTCACTCTCCTATTGTCAGAAAAATGATTATTGGCGGTTGCGGACCACGAAGAATGTTTCAAAACGTCTTTAAACGTCCGGCTTTTCCTAGAGATTTTAGCGAGATGAATGCAAGCTATGCCTTTTATCAAATAAAAGACCCTCGTTCTTCTGTAATGATCTTTTTGCCTGATGGTGATTTCAAAGAAATGGGATGTTCTGAATTTAAAAATTTGCGAAGACAAAACGTTCCGCAAATCAAGCATAAGAAAATAAGTCATGACCTTGCAAACTGCCTCGTAGTAAAATGTTTCCCAACATGCCACCCTGATCCATGTATTAGCTATCGTTATGAAACATACAATCACGACAACGAAATTGTTTCTGCCATTACTTTTATGTCTGATCATGATATTCGCGATACAGATTACCGCGAAAACTATTTTCGCGACCAGGTACTTGGTTGCGACGCTTTGTATATTGATGGGCAATACGAAAATAAGAATTATATTCCTGGATTTGGGCATGGGCGTGTAGAATTAATTGGGGAAATGGCCCAAAAATTAAAAGTACCTAATGTTGCAATTGGGCATCACGCTCCTACCCGCGATGACTACCAGATTGATGCAATGATTAAGCTAGCAAAAGAAGCAAACCGCGACCCTAACTCCAAGTTCAAGAGTAATATTTTAGGTGCGTCAGATAGAATGCTTATTTTTGTTCCGGCTAAAGAAAGAGGACGCAAAGGAGTTGTGATTGGAAAAATGAAATTGAAAATACTCCGCAAAGTCGATCCAAATTCAACCTCAGAGTCAAAAGGTACATATTCTTATAACGACATAACAAGTGGATATTCTGTCCGCGATCACACATCTACAACATAAGGAGAATTAAGTGAGAATATTGATTCTTATTTCTACATTAGTTTTAGTTGGCTGTAACAGCGGGCAAAAAGTTACATCACAACAAGACTTACAACTAGCACAAAGTAATTACGACTTAATCGTTTCTTTACAACAAGAAACAGAAACTAAGCCACTTATTAGAACAGATTGGCCATCTTGTACAGATACACTTATTGAAAACTCATATAAGCATCCTGTGGCATGGACTGGTTATCTATTTTATCATCTTCCAGTGAATACCTTAAAAGAACTTACTTTAGTAACGGTTTCTCCTCTTATTGAACTGTCAAATATATGTTTTAATCGACCAACTAATCAATTGCAAGATCACCTAGATGATGCTTATCACAATAATTATGTAGTTTCTTATCCTGAGATGTATTATACATTTTGGTCAGAAAGTAATCACGCAACTCACATGAATATGGACAACTACGACATCAAAAGAGTGGAATATAAGATAAGTAGGAAGTAAGGTATACTAGATGAGTATAAATTTTGGAGAATAACCGAGCCAAGTTCTAGCGTAAACTCATAAAATACTTAAACGAAGTGCAATGTAGGGCGGTTTCGTGCCGCCCGGCCTTCGTAAACAGTTGCAAAAACTTATTCAACAGTAATAACAGGTAAAAAAATAGCAAACGTTATTTATTTGTTTGTAATACGAGCGGTACAAGACCGCCCTACATCAGACTCTTATAAAGACAACCTCCTTGCTCTTTTGAAATTCTAGATATCACCACAAACCTCTTAATCACTCTCTGAAAACATTTTCTTACGAATCTTATAAACAGCTTTGTAAAAAGATTTTGCACTGCGAAAACGATCACCAGGATTACGCGCCATTGATTTATCAATCAACTCTTCTATAACATTTGGAACTTCTATAACAGAGCTTATTGGCGCAGGAGAGCTATCATATATCTTCTTAAGTAAACTCGCGATGCGTTTATCGTGTACATCATAGTAAGGTGGTTTACCACATATACAGTAATACATTGTAGCGCCTAATGCATATATATCTGTGCGTGGATCAACGGATTTAGAATCTAAAATTTGCTCTGGAGACATATATCGCGGAGTTCCCATTGCTTGCCCACTTAAAGTAAGCCCGCTTTCATGGATTACCTTAACAAGTCCCATATCAATTAACTTAGCATGCCACTTATCAGAAACAAGTATATTAGAAGGTTTTATGTCTCGATGAATAACACCTTGTTTATGGCTACAAACGAGAGCACTTGCAATTTGTTCTATTATAAGTAAAGTTTGCTCTAAAGAGATTTTTCTTTTTTTGTGCACTACTTCAGATAATGATGGGTCAGGCAAGTATTCTAGTACAATATATGGTTCAGACTTATATACTCCCATATCTATAGTTTTTACAATAGATGGATGATCTAAGATAGCAGTTACACGAGCTTCCTTGATAAAACGCGCTACTATTTTTTCATCTTCCGCTACTTCTGGTTTTAAAATCTTTAGTGCATATATTTCATCTGTATCATCTTTTTGAACTTTGTATACAGCACCAATTCCGCCTTTACCTATTTTTTCAAGAAGGCGGTATGGACCAATTTTTTCACTCGGAACAGATTTATTTTTTACACTTTGATCATTTTCTATATAGGTAATCTGGGTCCCACCAATGTTGATAGTTGTTGAATGCTCTAATCTCTTAGGAGTATCTATATTACGTTCATTCACATAAGTACCATTTGTACTATTATTATCTTGTATATAAAAATGCTCGTTGTGATAAAAGACCACACAATGAATACGAGATAAGCGCACATCATTAATTGGGACTAAACATTTACGGCTACGACCAAGTGTTGTCTGTTGGGCTTTATCAAGTTTAACTTGCATCTCTTCTTTATTTGTGTTGCGAATAAGAAGTTTCGCTTTCATGAGATATCCTTGAAATCTATAGAATATAACGAGATAAGTCTTCGTCTTGCACTATTTTATTTAATTTTTCGCAAACCGTTTCTTTATCAATAGTTACTTTTTTCTCTTTAAAATCAGGGGCAGAAAAAGATATTTCTTCTAGAAGTGTTTCCATTATCGTATGCAATCTTCTTGCGCCAATATTTTGAGTATTTTTGTTAACTTTTTCACATATTTTGGCAATTTCAACAGTGGCATCGTCAGTAAAATGAATGTTGATATTTTCAGTATTTAATAGTGCTGAGTATTGCTTTAAAAGAGCATTACGTGGTTCCGTTAAAATTTTCAACAAATCTTGTTGTGAAAGTGATTGAAGCTCTACTCTTATAGGAAAACGCCCTTGTAATTCAGGAATTAGATCCGATGGTTTAGAAAAACTAAAAGCTCCAGCAGCAATAAATAGAATGTGGTCCGTTTTCACAATACCATATCGCGTCACAACAGTACTTCCCTCTACAATAGGTAGAAGATCCCGTTGCACGCCAGCTCGACTAACATCAGGGCTTTTTCCAGCACCTCCGCCAGCAATTTTATCTATTTCATCAATAAATACTATTCCAGTGTCTTGAACACGTGAAAGTGCTTCCGTAGAAACTTTTTCACGATCAATGAGCTTTTCTGATTGCTGTTGCACTAGTATTTTGCGCGCATCTTCAACAGACATTTTTTTTAATTGGCTGCGTCCAGGAACCATTTTTTCAAATATGTTTTGAATATCCATTCCCATTTGTTCAGGATTACCACCTGTAAATATTTCCATGACGGGACCATTTGATTTTTCTTCTACGTTAATTTCGACAGTACTCTTCTCAAGTTCTCCAGCACGTAATTTTTGGCGCATACGATCGCGAGACTTAGCTCTTCTCTTTTTTTCTTCTTCATATTGAATATCTTCAGCTTCTCCACCCGAACTATGAGGAATAGGTGGTAAAGGTAACAACAAATCGAGAAGCTTTTCCTCCGCCTCAAGAGAAGCAGCATCCTGAACTTGTTTAGTTTGCTCTTGCTTCACCATATTTACACTTATTTCAACAAGATCGCGAATCATAGATTCAACATCGCGCCCGTGATAACCTACTTCCGTATACTTCGTCGCTTCTACTTTTAAAAAAGGTGCTTTAACTAAATGAGCCAGTCTTCTTGCTATTTCTGTTTTTCCAACTCCTGTAGGACCAATCATTATAATATTTTTAGGTGCAACTTCGTTACGTAATTCACCCGAGAGTTGTTGTCTACGCCACCTATTTCTTACAGCAATTGCCACACTGCGTTTTGCTTCTTTTTGTCCAATAATATATCTATCCAGCTCTTCGACTATTTGTCTCGGTGTTAAATTAATCAATAGATAGTTCCTCCATACTAATATGATCATTCGTATAAACGCATATAGAGGCAGCTATTAATAGTGCTTTTTTTGTTATTTCTTTGGCACTTAATGTGCTATGATCTTGTAAAGCTTTAGCTGCTGCGTAAGCATACATTCCTCCAGAACCGATAGCTAAAATTCCGTCGGCTGGTTCAATAACGTCACCACTACCTGAGATAAGCAAGGAAGCCTCGGTATTGGCAACAGCCATAAGAGCATCAAGGCGGCGAAGCACGCGGTCTGTTCGCCATTTTTTAGCTAGCTCAATGGCACTTTTTTGTAAGTTACCTTGATACTTAGTGACCATTTCTTCAAACAGCTCCATTAAAGTAAAGGCATCTGCTGTAGCGCCAGCAAAACCAACAAGAATGTTACCATTTATTTTACGTACTTTTTTGGCGTTATTTTTAAGTATAGCAACGTTTCCTTGGGTAACTTGACCATCAGATGCCATAGCTACAGTGTTCTCATCTCGAACACAAAGAACAGTTGTTCCACGTATTTCTTGCATATTTATTGTACCTTGCTAGCAGTAAAATGTTTATTTTTTTCCAATTAACAGGTATTATATACCTAAATTTTTTTTATTTCCAGGTTTTTTAAATTCGACATACACATGAAAATCGTTATTCTATTACCAACATACAACGAAAAAGACAATTTACCTCTTATGGTAGAAGCCATTTATCGCCTAGATTTGGGTGTTAATATTTTTATCATTGATGATAACTCTCCTGATGGTACAGGTCAAGTTGCAGAGGAATTGCAAACGCAGTACAATAACATATCTGTTATTCACCGCGTAAAAAAAGAAGGTTTAGGAAAAGCCTATATACACGGTTTTTACGAGGCTCTAAATCAAAATTATGACAAAATAATTACTATGGACTGTGATTTTTCCCATGATCCGCAATATCTTAAACAAATGGTTTTTCTAGCTAGAAAATACTCTCTAGTTCTAGGATCAAGATATGTTGTTGGTGGAGGGGTTGATGGATGGTCTTTATGGCGTAGGTTTATTTCCCGAGGAGGAAATATATACGCACGATTACTACTAAATCTACGCTACAAGGATTTAACCGGCGGATTTAAATGTTACGATGCCAAAGCGCTAGATGATATGAATATTGGAACACTCTGTTCGCAGGGATACACATTTCAAATTGAAACAACATATCGTATCCATAGCAAAGGTCATAAAATTAAGGAATTTCCCATTATTTTTAAAGATCGAGTTTATGGTGAATCGAAAATGTCTTTTGATATAGCATGGGAAGCAATAAAAATTTTACCTAAGCTAATGTTCAAAGCACACAGAAAAAAGGAGAACTAGATGAATCATCTTATGAGAGGAATACTAATATCAGGCCTTGGAGGTATGGCAGTCTACTGTTTTTTTGTAATAGGCAAATACGGACTTGATGATGTCCAAGCAAAGTTTATTATACAAGCTTTTGGTTTTGGTTGTCTTGCGGGACTCATTATTGGAGCGCTTGACGAAGTAAGTGGACGAAGTCTACCTCTTATTAATTCTTGGCTTGCGCTAGGCGTTTGCGTTTTTGTTGTGTTGCCAATGTTAAGAGCACCTCTCCGCGATGATTTGTTTTGGGCCGCTTTTATTTATGGTTATACTGCACATTTGATTTGGCAAGGTTACCAAGGAAAGCTACAGAAATATTAGGTGAATAATGCGAATTACGATCAAATATTTTTTTCAAGGCGGTCTTATCGGAATAGGAAATATTATTCCAGGAGTAAGTGGAGCGACAATTGCCCTGCTTTTAGGAATATACAAAAGACTGATTACAGCAATTGATGCACTTAATATTCAGTCAATACTAGCTGTTTTAAAGTCATTGCCTAATCTAAAAAACTTCAAAGAAGAGATGCACAAAATCCAGGGAGGATTTTTAACAGCAATTTTACTTGGAGTGCTTACTTTTGTGTATATTTTTTCTTTCGCTATTTCCTATTCTTTAGATCACTACCATGATGCAACATATAGCTTGTTTTTTGGACTTATTTTAGCATCGGTAGTCATCCCTCTTCGTCTTGCTAAAGACAAAAAGTGGTACAATTGGATAATTGCACTTCTTGCTATAGTTATTGTTGTTAGTCTTTCTTTTGGTATTACAGTGGAAGACCAAGCTAAAGCACATCAGAAAAAAACAATGATCAAAAAAGGAATTGTACAATCAAATATAGAAACAAACTATTATCAATTAGGTTACTATTTTTTAGCAGGAGCGATTGCCATCTCTGCTATGATCTTACCAGGAATTAGTGGCTCTTTTATCTTACTACTTATGGGATCGTATTTTGATATCCTTTTAGCGATTAAACAACTCAATATTCTACTGCTTGCTTTTTTTGGCTGTGGGTGCCTTGTTGGATTAATTGGTTTTACAAAAATAATGAAATACCTACTGGAGAAATACGAATCAGCTTTAATGTTTTTTCTTTCAGGACTGATTTTCGGATCTTTGTATAGTATATGGCCATTCAAGGAAGTTTTAGTAGTAGATGATATGGTTTTTTATGGAAAAAATGTTTTACCAAATATATATAATTTACATTTTTTGGTATGTTTGGGAGTGTGTTTGGTTGGTATTATTTTAGTTAAAATTTTTAGCCGCCACGAATAACCGAATAAAAATAAACTAATTGCCGAAGGTGGGAATCGAACCCACACGAGTTTAACCTCACAGGATTTTGAATCCAGCGCGTCTGCCAATTCCGCCACTTCGGCCTGTTTAGGTAATAGTACAGCAATGCCTAAATAAAGTCAAGCGTTTTTCATTAAAAAAGTGGGTTTTTTTTCCTGTTTAATTCCTTGCGCAATGCAACAGATAATTGTTGCCTTGTGTAAGGTTTCCCTAGGTAACTACAAGCACCTAATTCTTGGGCTTTTTTAACTCGTTCGTTATTTGCAAAACCACTTGCAATAATTGCTTTTTGTTTTGGATGCATTTTTAATATTTGTTGATAAGTTTCAAGACCGTCTATACCATCTTCCATTATCATATCTAAAATAAGTATATCTGCGTAATTCTTAGAAAGATAGGTTACAGCTTCTTCTCCTGATGGAACGCATTCCACCTTATAACCTAAAGGTTCTAAAAATTCTTTTGCGAGTTCTCGTTGTTCAGGAACATCATCAACAACCAAAACCCTCTCTGTTCCTCTTAGATTTAGAGATGCTGTAGGAACACGTTTTTCATTTGGTACTGTTTGCGGTAGATAAATGAAAAATGTTGTCCCCTTACCCTCTATGCTTTTTATATCGATAAATCCATCGTGATCATGAATAACACCGTATACAATAGCTAATCCAAGCCCTGTACCTCGTTTGTGTATTTTTTTGCTATAAAATGGTTCAAAAATTTTCTTAATATCTTTGTTAATAATACCCTGTCCATTGTCTTGTATTTCAATAACCCCATAATCACCAGAGATGATTTCTTCGTAGCCAAAAATAGATTTCTCTGTCGACAACTGTTTAGTACAAACGTGAAGATCCCCACCTTTTGGCATAGCCTGCATTGCATTGATAATCAAATTCATAAAAGATTTTACAAGATGCGATAAAGAACCCTTTATACAAATATTTTCTTGGTTTAGATCAAGGTCAATCGTTATTTTTGGATAGCGATCTTTAATTGCCTTAAAATCCAAAGAATTCAAATAATCGTTCACTATACGGTTTAGAGGTATCGACTCCATACTGTAATTTTCTCGCCTAGCAAGAGTGAGAAGATCATTAACAACATCTGATGCTCGTTCTGCTGACTCTTTGATACCATGGAGATATTTACATAAAGGACTGTCAGGAGGCAACTTCATAAGAAGTAAATCAGGGTAACCTAAAAGTCCACTCAGAATATTGTTAAGGTCATGTGCTACTCCTCCTGCAAGAAGCCCCATAGCCTCCATACGCTGTGCACGTTGTAGCTGCTCTTCCAGAATCATTTTTTCTGTAACATCTCGTAAAATACCCTGAATATAAGTATCATTTTCTTCTACAATTAAATAACGTATTTCTTCTACCCAAATGGTTTTGCCATTTTTATGCACCATACGATATTTTAATGCACAATGCTTTTTTTCGTAGACTTGACTGCGTCCTTCGTAAAAAGCTTCAAAATCTTCTTCTAAAACACAAAGATCCCAAGTATTTGGGTTTTCTAAAAAGTCTTTGGATTTATACCCGAGAATTTTTTCGACAGAAGGACTTACAATGAGATAATTACCTTTTTGATCGTGACGATAAATTACATCAGAAGCATGTTCAATAATAGATTGGTATACTGATTGATAGTGTTTAGCTGAAGCAATCAGTTTTTCTTCTAGTAACATTCGTTCTAACGCTAGACCAACTTGGCGACCAATAGCTGTTAAGAGATCGAGCTCATCTTCACTAAATAAATTATCTGCTGATGTCGAATCAAGATACAGTGCACCTAAACATCCGGAATGACCCATTAACGGA
The DNA here is from genome assembly GCF_041508025.1 of Candidatus Uabimicrobium helgolandensis. Classification (NCBI taxonomy): domain Bacteria; kingdom Pseudomonadati; phylum Planctomycetota; class Candidatus Uabimicrobiia; order Candidatus Uabimicrobiales; family Candidatus Uabimicrobiaceae; genus Candidatus Uabimicrobium; species Candidatus Uabimicrobium helgolandensis. The sequence continues at coordinate 4,291,178 of NZ_CP165719.1, read as the reverse complement.
ACACAAATAGTTGAACGAATTTTTAATTTTTCGGAATCTGTACTTTCAACAAAAGATTCCTTTGCACTAACTGTTCCTTGAAGATTTATCACTGTATTTTCTAGTATAGAATCATCTAGCACAAACTCTTTGCTACTATGCTTTCCGTTGTGACTTCGTGAAAAAAAAAGGCGCTTTTCCTCTTTGGTCTGCATATCATTTTGCAACAGGAAAACACACCCTCTTTCTGACAAGAGTTCAATCGTCACATCTTTTATTAATGTTTGTAGAAGTTTGTTTATGTCATTGTAATTATAAACTAGTTTGCTAATTTTATGCAATAACATAAGATCGCGATGCATTTTAATTGTTTGGAAGTTTTTTGAAAAAGTAGGGTCTTTTTTCTTCTTGCGGAAAAGAATATTATTTTCGAGGTTTATTTCTAAAGTAGAGTATTTTGATACTTCACTAATTTCGTGAATGCGTATTTTTATTAAGCCAACTTGAATTAAATCATTTGAATATAGCTGCTGATGTTTGTTTACTTTTTCATTATTAACAAACACTCCATTTACGCTTTTTGCATCTTTTATCGAAGGTACACCTTCTTCCAAGATAACATAGCAATGAACGCGAGATACACTTTCATCTGCTACTTGTAAATCACAATCATCTCCTCTACCAATTACAACATTGCTTTCCGGTCTGAGTTGTAGCTTTGTTCCCTTACTAGTACCGTTCAATATTGTTAATTGCAAGCCCATTTAGAATCCAATCGTCAGAGATACTCTTTGAAGAATTCAGCAATTTGTCCATTGCTGAATTCATTTCGCAGGAGATCAACCGAATTTTTTCACCATTGTGATTATGTTTCCGCCTTTTGGGTGCTGCTTATGTTCAAATTCACTCATAAACTGGCGAGTTCTATCAAAACATGTCTTGTTGTCATAAATAAATTTACCGTAATCAGATATTTGTATTTTGAGTTCGGTAGATGACGGATTAATGACAACACTATAAGAAAAGTACTGCTTATTATCGTATGCTTTTTCAATCACTGCACCGCAGATTTCCATTAAGCATTCTTTGATAGCTTTGATTGCGTCAGCAGGAAAACCTATTCGACTAGCAAGTACTCCCACAAAATCACAAAGTCCTTCAACACACTCATCTGTACAAGCCAGTTTCATCTGTAAAGAAGCTGCTCTTCTTCTTTCTGTAAAAGTAGCTGTTCCATCTTTAGTAAGTTTAAAAAAAGTTCCACACCTTGGGCATTTATAGCTACCAGGTTTTGGAATAGTTAATTTTACGGTACATACAGCGCAAACTAAAGAATAAGGGGATCCTGGTGCTTCTGGAGGGGGGACTTTGGTTTTGATTACGTTGTAGCCACTATCAGCATTTTTACTAGTTGGTTTGTTTTTGTTTTGACTGCTGCTACTACTGCCGCTGCTATTACTACTGCTGTTACTGTTACTACTACTTCTCGGTTTTTCTTGTTTTGGGCTTTTTGGTGGAGCGGCGCTACCCATTTCTTCCGGTTTAGCTGATTTTTGGAAAAAACCAAGCGCTTCTTTTTCATTAGAAAAGATTTTAAAGAAAGCATTTAAACCCAACATATCAAATACAACTTTTACTTTTGGATGTATCTTGACGAGGGCAATACCTCCACCTCGGTTTTCGAGAGCATCAGCGACATTAACCAGAGTTCCTAAACCTGTACTATTTACATACTTGATTCCCACCATGTCTAAGATAAAGCGCGTGTATCCTCCGTTTTGTAGCTCATCTAGCTTTTCTTGAAAATGGACTACTGTTTTTGCATCAATGGCTCCGTTTATGCGGACAATTGCTGCGGTATTCATTTCAGGCAATTGCTCAACAGTAAATGTCAAATCCGCCACATTAGGCCTCCTTGCAGTATTGTCAAAACTGTTCGTGGTCACTAAGGACAAACCTTTAACATAAATCAACTTGTACGGTAGGTAAGTATATTTCGATACACTCGTTCGAAGTTGGCTTGGTGATTGTCCTAAATTGGAATTGTTATAATTATTTTCTAGAGTATATCATCTCTATTATAGAAGTCAAGTCTTCAAATAGGCAAATACTTTTATTATGGTACAATTTCTTGCGCAAATTACCAATAATTCTTTTATTCTCAAAATATTATTCTAAATTGAAATTTATAGATTTCAATTTGAGTTGTAAGTGTTACGACAAAAGTAGTTATACAATTTCGAATTGTAATCTTTTTTTAGTAGTCCATATCATGTAGTGATGTTTTCTAAAAACTTCTTTTTTGATACAATTTAAAATAAAAAAGTAGTTATCAGAAAAGGAGATATGAATGAAATGTCCGAAATGTGGCTCGAAGAAATCTATAAAAAATGGAAGCGTGTACGGAAAAGCAAAGCAGAAATGTAAAGAGTGTGGACGACAATAATACCCTTCGGCAAAGAGTTTCTCGACTCGTCCGTAAAACTCTTTCTTTTTCCAAAAAAATCGAAAACCATATTGGCGCTCTTTGGTTATTCATTCACCATTATAATTCTTTACTACAGAACCAGGTACTGCTGACGAATTAATGCTATAAAAGAATATAAAGCCTTTGGAAGTTTTGTCGCTCTGTGATTTAGAATAGAAGGATCTTAATCATAATTCTAATTCTTAATCTTAATCTGGAGCGTTGAAATGGAAGCATATTTTGACCACGAGAAACTGAAAGTATACCAACAAGCAATAGAATTCATAAAATGGTGCAATCCTATACTAAAAAAGTTACCAAGAAAATTGGCTGCGCTCTATCAGTTGGATAGAGCATCAACCTCGATTGTTTTAAATATTGCAGAAGGAAACGGAAAATATACACCTAAAGATCGCTACTTTGATATTGCTAGAGGATCTGCGCTTGAAAGTGCTGGCGCTTTAGATATAATAATTACCAAAGAATACTACCTAATCACTACATGATATGGACTACCCTTTTTTTTAGAGTATACCAGCAGTAGAGATGTTTTATCCGAATCGGTATTGTCTTGCTGAGGCAAAACAAATCCTTTGTAAGAAATCTTGCAAATTTGAATTTAAATTGTATGATTGTTGTATAGTTATGTAGGGTGTTATCGTCAAAATATACACACCTTAATGACACTACAGTTAGCCAACCCGCTACATCCCTAAAAACTAAGGGGCTTGAGTCATTCGATTCGAGATAGTAGTGCAGTACTGTAATGGGCAACCGGCCTTAGTAGAGTTGTACTCTACTCATAAGTATCGAATAGCAAGAATAGAAGTGGTAATCTACCTCGGCTAAAATCGAAGGGTTTTCTTACCACAAATTTTATAATTATAGTATACAAAAATTTCATCCAAACATTGCCAGTTTTGTGTTTGGATGAAATTGTTTGTACACTTCACGTAAACGCCTTTTTTAGGGAAACTTCATGTCTAAGAAATATAATGTCGAGCGATGTACTTTTTGTGGGAAGAGCAGGAAACTAGTTGAAACGCTAATCGCTGGGCCTCCTGGAATTTACATCTGCAATGAATGTATCGAACTTTGTAACACGATCCTTGTGGAAGAAGTAAGACGTAAAGGACACGATAAAAGTTCAGGAAAAGATAACAAGTTACTTTCTCCTAAAGAAGTGATGGCCGAACTTGATAAATTTGTTGTTGGGCAAAAAATAGCTAAAAAAGTACTTTCTGTCGCAGTTCACAATCATTACAAAAGAATCTTACGCGGTAACGTTGGAGACGATGTAGAAATAGAAAAAAGTAATATTTTGCTTATTGGTCCAACAGGCGCAGGGAAAACTTTGTTAGCAAAAACTTTAGCAAAAGTATTAGATGTTCCATTTGCCATTGGAGATGCAACAACAGTAACAGAAGCTGGTTATGTAGGGGAAGATGTAGAGAATATACTGCTGCGTTTAGTGCAAGCAGCAGACTATGATATTGAACGAGCAAACAATGGTATCATTTTTATTGACGAAATAGACAAAATTGGTAAAACAAGTAAAAATGTTTCCATTACTCGCGACGTCTCAGGAGAAGGTGTACAACAAGCTTTGTTAAAAATATTAGAAGGCACAATGGCAAATATACCTCCACAAGGAGGGCGTAAACATCCAGAACAGTCTTATATTCAACTAGACACTACAAATATTTTATTCATTTGCGGAGGCGCTTTTACAGGGCTTGAAGAAATTGTAGGGCAACGCATAGGTAAAAAATTAATAGGTTTCCATGAAGATGCAAAAGATCTTAACGAACAAGAAAAAGGAAATCTTCTACAAAAAGTTCAAGTTGAAGATTTAGTTAGTTTTGGCTTGATACCAGAGTTTGTTGGACGTTTACCTATAGTAGCTTCTCTAAATCCGCTATCCGAAGATGATTTAGTGCGCATTATGGTAGAACCAAAGAATGCAATTGTACGTCAATATGAAAAATTCTTCATGATGGACGAAGTAGCACTAGAGTTTGAGAAAGATGCTTTACGAGCTGTAGCAAAGAGAGCTCTTGAACGAGGAACCGGAGCACGAGGACTACGATCAATACTTGAACATTTCATGTTAGACGCAATGTTTGAAATACCATCGAGAGATGATATCAAAAAAGTAACTATTACAGAAAAAATGATAGAAGGCAAACAACCTATCCTTTCAACAAAGACAAAAAAGAATTTAGAAAGCGCATAATGAGATTTAGAACTAAACACTTTCTTACTTTACAAGAGTTAAGACGTGATGAGCTAGACGATCTTATTAATAATGTAATAATTGCTAAAGAAAAAGAATATTTCTCTGGCCTCGAACATAAAACAATACTAGGCTTTTTCCCTGACCACTGCACATACAGTAGGCTCTCCTTAGAATCTTCTGTCAAAAAACTCGGTGGTAGTATTGTAAATATCAATTTTTCGAGTGAAAAGTGGAACCTTCTACATGAAGATGGGGTAATGTGTTTACATCCAAACATGGCCCATATTCAAGATGCAGCCGCTTTTTTAGACACGTGTGGAGATGCTCTTGCCATCAGGCACTTACCCTATTCAGGGTCATGGCGAACAGATAGACAAGATTCGTTATTGCGCTACATTACTCGTTACAGTTCCATTCCAATCATCAATTTAGAATCGAATTTATACAATCCTCTCCAAGGATTGGCAGATCTTGTGACTGTTAAAGACCTGTTAAAAAATTTCAACGGATGGAAAGCTGGTATTGTATGGACACATCATCCTTATGCGCATGGAAGCGGAAGTGTAAATGAATTTGCTTTAGCAACTTCTAAGCTAGGAATGGACTTAACTGTTTCTGCTCCAAAGGGTTTTGAGTTAGATTCTGGTGTTATGAAACTAATTGATAAAAATACAGCCCACAATCGTTCATCTTTTGAAGTAAGTAACAATATGAATGATGCTTTAAATGGCGCTCATATTGTCTATGCAATGAATTGGCGTAGTTGTAAACACTATGCTGATCGCGCAGCTGAAGAAGTATACCAGAAACAATTTGATAATTGGTCGATAAAAATGTCTGATATGGAGAAAACTGACGGCGCTTTTTTATTACATCCATATCCTATTCGCAGAAATGTTTGCGTAATGGAAAACGTACTCAATTCGAAAAGTTCAATGGTAAATCAACAAATTATGAATAAAGCATATGCGCAAAAATATATTTTGTCAGAAAGACTTTAGGTACATCGTTAGAGAAGTTGTAACTCAATACGAAATTTAAAGCGCAATTCAATGTTTTACAGAAAGGAAAACGATGAGTGACCCGCGAATTACACGTTTCACACAAATAATATGTAATGCCTTAGAGATAGTTGAAGACGATGTAGTTCTTATTATGAGTACAGGAAATACAGCTTCGTTGTTATTTGAGTTACAAAAAGAGATCTTGCTACGCAAAGCTTTTCCTGAAATTCATATTACACTAGAAGAGACGCGCTATATACTTTTTAAATATGGAGAAAAAAAACATTTACGTCGTTTTCCGCCAGGGTTAGCAAAAGATATAGAGTTAGCAACTAAGCTTATTTCTATTGATTCAGCAATAAACCCCAATCAATTAAGTAAGGTTGATCAAGAGCGTCTCAATTTGTGGAATCAAACAGTAGAACCATTTCACTCTAGACTTGATTTTATACCGACCTTGGTCACTATTTTTCCTAACGCCTACTATGCAAACAAAGCAAACATGAGTCTTGACGAGTACCAAAATCTATTTTATAGTGCTGTCTCTGTTGACCTTGAAAATCTATATAAAAAATACAATCATATTGAAAAACGACTAAACGTTGGAAAAAACTTTTATGTTAAAACAAAAGATACAGAATTGCGATTTTCTCTAGACGATGGACGAATTTTCACAATGCATTCTTTACTTATTAACTTACCAAACGGAGAAATTTTTTGCTCTCCTTACGATAATTCTGTTGATGGTTTTATACAATTTGATAGTGCTTCTTACAACGGAAAAGAATTTCCCAATTTATACCTAGAATTCAAAAAGGGCGAAGTAGTTAACTTTCAAACAAGTGGTAATAAAAGCGAATTCGCGCAGTTACTAGAAACAGACTCGGGCGCAAAACGTTTGGGAAAATTTGGTTTTGGAATTAACTCTGCAATTCAAGAGTTGACACATGATATTTTATTTGATGAAAAAATTGCAGGTACTTGCAATATTTCTTTGGGAGATGCGTACCCCGAAGTTGGTGGGACAAATCGCTCAGCAATTCACTTTGACATAGTAAAAGATATGCGTAGTGACAGTGAAGTCTATATTGATGACGAGATTATTTATAAAAATGGAAATTTTGTAATATGAAAACAGCTATCGAGACAAAAAATTTAACGGTGGTCTATCGCGGTAAATGGGGTATACAAAAACAAGCGGTAAGTGACCTAAGTATAAAAGTTTCTGAAGGTGCTATTTTTGGTTTTATAGGACATAATGGTGCAGGAAAAACAACAACAATCAAGATATTGACTGGTTTGTGTCGCGCAACGAGTGGGGATGCCGAAATAATGGGGACATCGGTAAAGAATGTCATTGCTCGCAATAAAATAGGTTTTTTACCAGAAAATCCCTATTTTTATGAATATTTAACCGCTGAAGAGTCACTAACTTTTTATGCACGTCTTCATGGAATCGAAAGAAAAGAAATCGCGAAACGAGTAGATAAACTTTTAGACGGTGTTGGTCTTGCAAAAGCTAAGAAAACTGCCGTACGCGGTTTTTCTAAAGGAATGAAACAGCGTTTAGGTTTAGCCCAAGCAATGGTGCACAATCCCGATGTATACATTCTTGACGAACCACTAAGTGGTCTAGACCCTGTAGGCCGTAGAGAAGTTCGCGAAAAAATCATTGAGCTTAAAAAAAATGGTAGTACTATTTTTTTTACTTCACACGTTCTTGCAGATGTTGAAATGTTATGTGATGAGGTAGCTCTTGTTTCCCAAGGAAAACTTGTGTCTTTTGGAAAAATAGATGATTTAATCAATCGTGAAGTTATCTCTATTGATATACACGGAGAAGGTTTTGACAAAAATAGTTTAGAAAAACTACAAAAAATTAGTACTCATTTAGTACACAAAGACAATATAACGTTTGTTACTGTTAACAATGAAAAAAAAGCACAAGAGGTTAAAGACATTCTTGAAAAATGCGGAGGAACACTTCGTGCTATGATTCCCCATCGAGAAAATTTAGAAGATTTTTATATTAGAAACTCTAGAGGAGTTTAATGGTGAAACTTACGGTAATTGCTATAAATACTTTTAGAGAAACAATGCGCGATCGAATTTTACGAGTAATAGTAGGTGTCTCTATTTTTGTTATCATTATTTCAAAAATTATAGGAGAACTGTCTATTGGGCAGGATCTCAAAATACTCGTCGACTTTTCATTGGGAACAATAGATATATTCGGGGTCGTATTGTGTATTTTTATAGGCGCAAATCTTATTCAACGAGAAATAGAGAAGAAAACACTCTACACTATTCTTTCTTGCCCGATTAACCGTTGGGAATTTATTCTTGGGAAATACCTAGGAATGAGTATCACTCTTTTTGTCTCAACATCAGTGATGGGTACATTTTTCTGCACCTACTATTATCTTATGGGAGGAAAAATCACTTTTGATTTGATAGGGGCAATCATACTACTGTTTATGGGACTTATGGTTTTAAACTCCGTCGCAATATTACTGTCCGTACTTGCTTCATCATCTGTAAGTATTATTGTAACAGCAATTACTTTTTTCGTTGGTAGGAGCACATATCACTTAAAAGCAATTCCACAATTTAACGATTCTGCGTTTGCGAAATATACTTCAGAAATACTATACTACATACTGCCAAATTTTAATAACTTTGACATAAAAGAAGAAGCTGCACATGCACTTACTGTACCAGGAGAAGTTTATCTATACGCCTGTTTGTATATGTTGATATATAGTTTTTTGATGCTATACCTTGCGTCATTGGCAATTAATAAAAGGAATTTGTAATATGCGCGGAATACGCTTTACAATTCACCTTCTAGTTGTTATTGCGTCGGTGAATATTATTTTTTTCGTGGCCAAAAAATGCGATGAGATTAGACCTAACCAAGAACTACAAGAGTTTTTGTATCTAGCAAAAAACAATGAAATAAAATCTTTTGCCTTTGGTTTTGAATCTGAATACGCCGATGTTTTATGGATGCTTAGCATTCAGGCTTTTCGGCAATATTGTATTGAAAAAGTTCCGTTTTCTGAAGCAAAACAAGTATATCAAAGTATAGCGCGATTAGATCCACATTTCGAAGGAATGTATGAAACTGCTTGCATCTATATTAACATGGTTGAAAAAAAGGCATTACCAGGTGTTGAGTTCATAGAAAATTCTTTGCAACAGCAACCTTCACTAGGAGTTAAGTATCCGAAAAATGAAAAATTATCCAAGCAACCATGGATGTGGTATCTCTTAGGACGTATTTATTGCTTGCAACGCTTGGAGCTACAGAAAAAAGACGGAGTTACTATTAAAGAAACAATGAGAAAAGCTGTTCATTGTATGGATGAATGTTTAAAATTAAGTGAAGGCAAACATCCGGGAGCGCAATTTTTTGCTTATTTTCTCGTTCGTTTGGACCAAGGATTTTCTTTTGATTTACTAACATGGTTACAAATTTATAGTGGTGCAGAGAAAAACGAAGTACTACGCGGTCTGATTTTGGAAACTTTGCAAGAGTTGATATCTCAAGTTCATCTATCGTCTATTCGTCAAAAGTTTAAAGGGTACTATCAAAAGCATGGTGTATATCCACAAAAACTCGAACAATGTATGGCTGTTGTTCCCGTGGAACCTATTATCGAAAATATGCCAAAAATAGCGAAAAGACTATTACAAATTATCACTAGTTCATTACAAAAAAGAATGAAAGCAAATGAAATTGAAATATTACTTAACAATTTCATTCACAAACAACTTTTATTAGAATTTCCTTTAGGAAAAAGTTACATTGTAAGTGGTGATAAAATTTTGAGTTTCACTATAGAAAAAAAGTATCTTGAAAAACAAATCCGTGGTATGCAAATAATGGTAGATAGATTCAAGAAAAAACTTGGATATTTTCCCAAAAACCTTCAAGAGGTCGTGGAAAAATCTGGACTTCCAAAGCTAAACCCTTTACCACTAAACAGAAAATATACTTATAATCCTAAAACAGGAGAAGTTGGTAATTCAGAATAATTTCGTTCTACAAAAGGTTAGTATAGTGAAATGAAAGATTACTTTTCGCCACTACCTTAAACCCGTCATGAATCGCATGTCGTGGCAAACTACCTACTTGTCGATATTGTTGTATCAAAGACCACTAAAACTTTAAGCGCACAGGATGATCAAGGAGATGCTATGAGCAAAATCTTTGAAAGATTATTAATAGCAAAACAAGTATTGTCTAAAGATCAGTTGGAGTACTACAGGTGTGTTCATGTCCAGGATCAAGAACAACGACATCTTGGTGAAATACTTTTTGCAGAAAAAATACTAAGTAAAGAGTCTCTCGATGAACTATTGTTACTAGAAGCAAACTATGAACAAGTCAAAAGCAAAGAAAGAAAACGCAAAAAAGATAAAAGGCTTTTGGAAGAAATTCAAAATTTAAAAATCGTATGTAAAGAAGATATTGAATTTTGTAATGATTTGCGAAAAAGTACTAAAAAAAGTTTTTTTGAGTTATTTGTGGAGAAAGGGTACATCACTCCATACATGGTTCGCAAACTTTTGCGTAAAAAGCTTAAAAAATATGAGTCTCCAGACGATTTAGTAGTAGATGCTACTCAATATCAAAAAGATAGATACTTAGGACAAATTGCTGTAAAAAACGATTTTATTTCAGAACATCAGTTTAAAGAATGTTGGAGTGAATTAAAGAAAAAATGGCCAAACAAAAAACTGGTTGAGATTTTTTTAGACCGAGGTTTTTTAAACGACAAAAGCTCACAACGAATTAATAAAGTCGTACAAAAAACAATATCCGAAAGATACCCTTTCTACAAAAAACAAAAAGACGACATAGCTATTGCGCGAAAAATTGCCCGCAAGAAGTACTTAAGCCCTTGGCGAATTAATAAATGTCTACTCAAACAATTGAATATAATTCGCGGCCAAAAAAAATACGTACCTATTGAACAAATTATGATAGATGATGGATATTTAACTCCATATTTTTTTCGCAAAATACTCAAGACAAAAGACACAGACGAGGTAAACGTACTCCCCATTGTTAGAGAAGAAATATCTAGTATTGTAAAAAATGCTTCTTCTGAGGTACATTTAATTTTAGACGATGAGGATTTAAAAGATCTCAAATTGCCTACAATAAAAAATATACACGAAAAAGAAATCGAAGAGATTGAAGAAATAGAAGAAATTGATGAAGAGGGCATGGAAAGCATTGCGAATTTTACAGAAAATCAGTTAGGAATAACAGCTTCACAAACTTTGGATATAAATCAAGATGATTTACATATTTTTGATGATGAAGAAAGCAATGTTGAAGTCGAAATAGACATCACTCTTGTGGCCAACTCCGAAGATGATGATGATTTTGATTTTGTAGTTGATGAAGAAAATGTAAGTGACTAGGGAGAAAAAAAATGGCAGGACATTCGCATTGGGCTGGTATTAAACACAAAAAAGGCGCCGCGGATAAAAAACGAGGAAAGCTCTTTTCTAAATTAGCAAAAGCGATCATAATTTCTGTGAAAGACGGTGGAGGAAGTACGGACCTAAGTAGTAATCTAAAACTCCGTTATGCTGTAGATCGCGCTAAAGAAAACAATATGCCCAAAAACAACATTGAGCGCGCTATAAAAAAAGGAGCTGGAGTCTCTAGTGGCGATACTATTTTTACAGAAATTATGTATGAAGGGTATGGCCCTGGCGGAGTTGCAATTATGGTAGAAGTCATTACTGATAACCGCAACAGATCTGCATTCGAAGTGCGAAAATTATTCGAAAACAATGGCGGCAAATTAGGTGAAAGCGGTTGCGTCGCGTACATGTTTGATAAAAAAGGTGTTATTTCTGTAGAAGAAAAAAACCTTTCAGAAGACGAGCTTATGGAAATGGCTTTGGAAGCAGGCGCTGATGATATCATTAGCGAAGACGACAGCTATGAAATCATAACTGATCCTGGAAACTTAGGTAGTGTAAAAGAAGAGCTTGAAGCCAAAAAAATTAACATTGTTTTAGCAGAGGTAACAACGGTTCCAAGCAATAAAATAACTTTGGATGAAAGTAATGCCCTCAAAGTACTCAATATAATTACTGATTTAGAAGGCTACGACGACGCAGATAATGTGTATGCTAATTTTGAAATTCCCGACGATATATTGGACAAGATATCTAGTGAATCTCAATAAGTTTTTATACGTTCTTGCAGGACCAACAGGAAGCGGCAAGACAGGATCATCTATAAAAATAGCAAAAGCATTAGGAGCTGAAATTATTTGTATAGACTCAATGTCTGTCTATAAAAATATGGATATTGGCACAGCAAAAGTTTCTATAGAGGATCAAAAAAAAGTGCCGCACCATCTATTAGATATAATAGAACCATCGGAAGAGTTCAGCGTTCAAAAATTTCTAGATAAATGCGTTAAGACAATTGAGAATATTTTTGGCAGAAAAAAAAACGTTTTGTTAGTTGTTGGTACACCTTTATATTTTAAAGCTCTTGTAAAAGGTATGTTCGAATCTCCGCAAGCCGATGAAGAATTTCGAAAGACCCTCGAAAAATGCGAAAGCCTTGAACTTCACCAACGGTTACAATCTGTAGACTTAGAAGCAGCAAAACGTATAGCAATTAATGATCGTAAGCGAGTAATTAGAGCTCTTGAAGTTTTCCACTTAACAGGAAAACCAATTTCTGTATTACAACGCGAAGAGACAAAACCTGCGACTTATTATCCTTGGAAAGTTTGTTGTTTAAACTGGAGACGCGATCTATTATATACGCGTATTGAAAAACGCGTAGATCTTATGCTTGAGCAAGGATTCATTGATGAAACTAAGCGCTTACTTTCTATGGATTATGAACTTTCAAAAACTGCCGCAAAAGCTATCGGTTACAAAGATATCATCGATGTTCTTTCCGGTAAAAATCCCTGTGACTCTTTATCGGAAATCATTAAACAAAATACACGACGTTATGCCAAGAGACAAATGACTTGGTGGAGAAGTTTTGAAGTTTCATGGATTGATCTTGATGAAAATAATGGTACAGAAGATCACATTGTGACGCAAGTTTTGTCTCAATTTGGAAATATTGAATTAAGAAATTGACATCGTTTCTATCTCTTAGAATAGTATAAATTATGATTAAGTATATTTGTTTTTTCTTATTTATTGCGTTTTTAGGATGCGATTCGGAAATTTCGATTATTGACGATGATAGTATCCATTCATTTGGTGGACGAGGTAGCATTCCAGGAATGTTTAACAAACCTAGGGCGGCTGCAATATCTCCTAATGGAAATATCTATGTTGTAGACATGACAGGACGTATACAAGTATTCAACTCTCAGGGAAAATACCTTTTCCTCTTTAATACACCTGCTATAGCAAAAGGAAAACCTACAGGGTTAGGATTTACTCCAAATGGAAATCTACTTGTTGCCGATACTCATTATCATCGTATTCTTTGTTATACTCCACAAGGAAAACAATTGTTGTCTTTTGGAAAATATGGTGCAGAACAACCTGATTTTATCTATGTCACGGATGTAACGGCTGATGAGAAGTACTATTACATTTCTCAATATGGTGGTGCTCTAGGTAAATTTGACTGTATATATAAATTTGACTACGAAGGAAACTTTGTCGCTTCTTGGGGACAAGGAGGAAATAAACCTGGCGAATTCGACCGACCGATGAGTCTCGCCATAGATCAATACGAAAAAATATACGTTGCTGATGCTTGCAATCATCGTATACAAAAGTTTGACAAACAAGGAAACCTTATTGCTGTTTGGGGAAAAATAGGCAGCGATTTAGGTGATCTATCTTATCCATACGGAGTTGCCGTAACATCCAACGCCTTGTATGTTAGTGAATTTGGAAATAATCGCATACAAAAGTTTACTTTAGATGGTGAGGCCATTAGTTACTTTGGTACCAGCGGACGAGTAATTGGAATGTTTGCCAATCCTTGGGATGTTGTTATTACTAATAGTAAACTTTTTATTGTTGACGCTCTTAACCACAGAATTCAGTACTTTTCTCAGTCGATTTTTAATATGGAGAAGTAAATGGTGCAATATAACGCTATGAAGAAAGAAGTTTCGTATAAAGTTGTTTATTATGGTCCAAAGTATTCCGGTACAACAACTAATTTAAAATATATTGAACAAAATTCTTCTTACGCTCGCGGAAATAAACTTACATCTATCGCCACTGAGAGAGGGAAAGATTTAAATTTTGACTTTCTATCCTTAAACGTTGGTTCTATTGCGGGCTTGAAAACAAATTTTCAACTTTTTGGTGTGCCTGGCTCAGAAGAATATATGCCTATACTTAAGTTGATATTACAAAACGTGGATGGAATCATTTTTATTGTTGATAGTTGTGATTTAGATTCAAATATTCAAGCAATGACCAAACTTGAAAATTCACTTCTAGAACAAAATCTACAGTTAAACGATATACCTCTTATAATACAGTGGAACAAAAGAGACCACGAAAAGGCCCTTGGTCTTGAAGTTCTGCAAAAACAAATTAATTATATGGGAGCACGAGAGGCTTCAGCATCTGCAGTTTCAGGAGATGGAGTATTTGATACGTTTGAAATACTAGCAGATCAACTTGTCGAAAATAACTACAAACTAGTGTCAAAAAATGAACAAGAAAAACCAAGTGAAAAATTCACGCCACTCAACAAAGTTATCGCACCAATAGAACAAACACAAAGGAAAGTTTTAGATCCGTCAATAAAAAAAATCCTAACAAATATGAAAAATTTCCAAATAGTTGACGAAATTAAACATGAGATGTCAGACGGAGGGCGCGTTTTATTACTGAGATTAAAAGGCAAAATAGACAAAGAAAGTATCAACTTTTTAAAAGAAAAACTACAAGAGTGTTACCTGGCAGGTGATTTCCGTATAGTTCTTGACTTTAAAGAGGTCGAACATATGCAAAGTACTGCTTTTGGTATGATCATAGAAATTGCAAATAAAGCGAAGATGATGAAAGGTGAAGTAAATCTCGTTTATGTTCGGCCTAAAATAAAAACTTTTTTTGAAATGATGGGCGTTCAACACTTTTTAGGGATTTATGACACAGAGGAACAAGCAATTTCGGCATTTCAAATAGAAGGTGAAAAGAAAGAAACTATTAGCAAGGTAAATTCTACACCTACAACTCCTAAAGAAAAATCAAGCCAGTTAAAATACAAAACTGTAGATGAAAACAAAAAGCGAATTTTTTTAAGCCACTCTTCTGACGACCTAAGTATAGCACAAGAACTGGAAGAGCATTTTACTGACAACGGCTACAACACCTGTTGCTACAAAACAGGAGGAGAATGGACAAAAGAAATCACCGATGTTCTTTTGCAAAGCGACACTGTAGTTTTACTTTGTTCTGATAATACAGACGAACGAACTTTTTTTAATCGCGAATGGGCAATAAGTGTCTTTTTAAAAAAGCAAGTTATTCCATGTTTTATTGATGATGAATATACTCTACCTCTACCGCTTCAAAATTTACCAAGTGTTTCTCTCCGTAAATTTAAGAAGGGTGTAGAGCAATTACTTACTATTATGAATAGCATTGCCAAAAATCGATTGAGTCGTAAAATTGCTAGCATCACACCATTAAATAAAAGCTTTTTTGGCAAACCAAGTACAGACTATTACGGCAATCGTCAGCATCTAGTAAGCCTATATTTAAAATTACTTGATTCTCAGAAAATATGTGTTACCCCCACCGATCCTCAGTGGATACATGGTATTGGAAAAACAGAGCTAGTCTATCAATTTGTCCAAAACTTTGGATGCGTATTTGAAAAAGGTATTGTTTGGATAAATGCTGCAAACAATATGGAAAAAGAATTTGTACGCGCAGCAAAGAATTTAAACATTAAATACGACAGAAACAATATTAAGTTCTTAATGAATTTTAAAATGCATATGCAAGAACAAACTCTACTTATTATTGACAATGTACATGATTTTTCAAAAATGACCCAAGACATTGTTCCTGGTTTCTCTCCTATGAGTTGTAATTGTCGAACAATTTTTATAAGTTCGCAACTACAAATTGAAGAAATAGAAAACTACTGCGTACCAATTTTATCCGTCGAAGATACCTTGACATATTTAAACGGCGCTAACAAACCAACAAGCATGCTAGACGAAAAAGCCGTCCGCGAATTATGCAATCGCATAGCTTACTTTCCAGTAGCAATAACACTTTTGTGTAGTTACTTTAAGAAAAATATGAATACTACATACAAAGATTATATCCAGTCACTCAATCTCACAGACATGGCTCCTTTTGTGATTTTACAGGCAATCATTCAAAAACACCTAAGTTTAGTAAAAGATGAATATGCAGAGATGATACTAAAAATTATCGCCTTATTTCCCGAAAACCGCAGTATTTCACTCCATACTTTGTCTTCTTTTCTTGGGGCTAACGAAGGATCAGAAATTGTCCAAAAAAATATCCAGAGTTTAGTAAATTTAAAATTACTAAACCAGAATACAGATCGCACTCTTTCAATGCACTGCCTTCTACGAAGTGAGATAATGAATTTTTATAAACTCACAGACAAAAATACGATGCGTAATTTTAGAAAAGGAATGGCGCAAAAACTATTTGACTTATACAAAGAATTTTCTTTTCTCGAACTACAATTGTATAAACGAGATTTACATTCGATCATCGATGATTTTAATATTGCATTTGTTTGGAGTGAAGGAAATAAAGAAATTGACAAACTTCGTTCAGCGTTGGTAAAAGAGAAGAACCATGTCTATGAATTTGCTCATTACTCTCATTTTTTCATTCAGCAAATTTATAACAGTATTAGAGAAAACAATCGCACTGGAGACTTGCTTGTTAATATTTTAGAAAATTCATTAAATAACGTCGAATGGAAAAAAGGAGCATACTGGCTAAAAAGAATCAATCGTATTCAAAGTGATTCTTCAAAATTAGTAACCCATCGCATTCTAAAATACGCAGGTAATGCTTGCTCAGCAACATTTTCTAAAAATGGTAGTCGTATTATCGTCGCAACTCCTAACTCAGTTAAAACTTGGGATACTGCTACTGGAAAAGAAGTTTCAACACTATTGTCAAAAGTCACAGATGCAAATGTTGTTGAGATGGCACCAAACGGCAAATACATTATCTTTTGTAAATATGATACGATTGGTTTTTGGAAACAAGATGATCCTCTTATAACAACAATTAAAGGGCACAATGACTGGATTCTTTCTTTGGCCTTTTCACCCTACAGTCGTTTATTTTCATCTGGTGGTCGCGATGGTATTATTAAAATGTGGAGTATTGAAGCTGGTCGACTATTAAGAGTCTTTCGCGGGCATAAAGGTGCTGTTACTTCCCTGAGTTTTTCGCCAAGAAACACAGAAATGATCTCTGGTGGTACTGATAAAAATGTTATTTTGTGGAGTCTTGAAACGAATAACATTCGTAAACTACCAGGGCATTTTGACACAATTACTGCAATTACATACTCCCCTGATGGCTCTACGGCTATTTCAGGTGCAAAAGATTGTCTTGTTAAATTGTGGGATACAAAAAGTGGCAAGGAAATATTTACCTTCGCAGGGCATAAAAAAAGCATAACATCCGTTGCGTTTTCTCCAAATGGCAAACTAGGTTTATCAGCATCTCTCGATGGTACACTCCGACTATGGTGTTTAACGCGAGGTTGTGCTTTACAAGTATTTGCAACGGATCGCTCTTTATTAACTGGTCATTTCTGCGGCAATGAGATATGGGCGTGTAACAATTCAATGATTCCAATTGTTTATCATTTTAGCCTAGAACATAACTCATAGTGTTCTTATTTTCAAAGGATTGGTCAAAAGTAAATCTGTGGAAGAAATAGCAGCTCCATTTAGTACATCATTAATAATATCAAGTACCTCAGAGCTTCGAAGAGAAAGCTGCTCTATTTCTTTCACAGTAAACCACTTAGCCTGTAAAGTTTCTTCATCAGGCTCCGATTTTGGAAGCATATCATCCACAGGTCGCGCAGTAAAAATAATACGAAACCGACTTGTTCCATCTGGATTGGCAATATACTCTAAACGATAAATTCCTTCAATAAAAATAGAAATGCTAGCTTCTTCAAGCGTTTCTCTCTGCGCAGCTTGAAACAAATCTTCCCGCGGAAGTACACCTCCACCAGGAAAGTACCATTGTCCTTTTTTTTCCTGCACAAGTAAAAAGCGATGTCCCCTGCGAATAATAATAATGGTAAAAAAATGAGAAGGGATAGTTTCTCTAGGCATTCATTTCTCCTTCAAGTCGAATTATCAGCTCTTAATTCTTAATTGTATAAGTACCTGCTTCAGTTCGCAAATTAAAGCAAGTGTGTAAAGGCAAGTGTGTCCAAATAAGTTCCGCAATCCGCAAAGATAGAAATGTACAAAGACTAGAACCCCGTTGTCGATATCCGTGACAATCGATATAATAACCCAAAACAAACATTTTGATTCTTCTTTTCGCAGACACCCTTTATGGGTGCCTACGATTTTTATGGACATTGAATGGTTTTATTACAAAGATCATAGAAACTGTAACTCATTTTAAGACATACTCATTTAAATCTTAGTATACGTGTGTACTTTCTTCTTCAGGCACAGGCTTTTTAAGTAGCTCTGATGTCAAAAATACGCGCACACGAGCGTCTCCAGTAGAAACACCTTTGGCACGAACACGGAATTCTATAATTTGTTTCGGCCTAAATACTGCGTAAGCTTGAAAATCAACACGTTTCCCTTCGACAGTACCTCTAGTAGCACCTGACGCGCTTATTGGAGAAATCTCTTGTGGAAATTGAACATGTATTTTCACATCGTGATCGTCTGCAGTACCTTGGTTAGTAATTTTAATAATATATGTTGTTTCTTCATTGACAATAAGTGGATCTTCAGTGTCAATCATTTCTATTAAAATAGCAGCAAATCCTTGCCATTGAGTACAACAGTTTGCACTTTTTTGTAAACCTTCAGCTGTTTTCATAGAAGCTTCGACACAATGCTTGCCTTTGTGTTTTGAGATAACAATAATGTCAATCGTTTTTGTTTCTCCTGGCTTTATTTCATCGAATTTCCAAGTTAGCCGTGATCCATATCCTTCACCAGGAATTGAAGTTTTAGTAACTTTGAGTTTATCTGACATGTTTACAACGACAACTGCATTGGTCAAAGGAGCATCACCAGTATTACGTATAATCAGTGAATTTTTTGAATTCTTACCAATATAGCTCACATTACGGCATTGTAAAACAAGTTCTGCGCCTAATTGACGAATTTCAGTGCAGGCTTGGTCTGAAACAGTCTCTGCATTAGAAGAGGTAATTTCAACAACGTTACAAGCAGTTCCTCGCGCCACAGCAAATAAACTCAGAGTAAAAGTTTTAGATGCACCTGGCTGTAAATTTCCTAACGAGTGGCGAATTTCTTTGCGATCTTGAGTCTTTGAATAAGCCAGTTCTTCAGGAACACGATCAATAAGTTTTACATCTCTTGCTGCAGCAGAACCAGTATTTTTCACTATAATTGTGTAAGTAACTTTTTGCCCGACTGTCGCCGTTGCTGGTCCTGTTTTTTCAACAACTAAAGTTGCTTTACCAGCAAAAGTGGTTGCACAACAAACAGGTATTGATGAGACAGTTGCGCATGTAGTAAGTTCACCTTCGGAAGCAGCTCTCAACCACAATTTAACCCCTTGCTTTTCCCCAGCGCTCATTTGGTCATAGTTCCAAGTTAAAGTATCACCTGTTTGCTCCGCAGGTGGCACACTTTTCACATACTCCATATTGGGAGAAAGAAATACAACAGCCTGTACTCTACGTACATTTGTTTGCGCTCGAAGCTCAATATTATTCACATACTCTTCGCCTATGGATACTTTGTCTGGAACAGACTGTGATATCTCCATAGAGCCAACAGTAACACTGCAATTATCAGCCCACAACGTAAATGGAACCGCAAGTGTTACCAATAAAATACATAAGTATTTCATCTATATATCCTTTCAGGTTTATATCTTTATGTAAGGCGTATCGACATTCATTTCCTGGTGATCCCAAACAAATAAGTTTATATTCTAAATTTTGAACATCATTTATGTTCACGCTCACATGGTTTAACAGTATCGCACATCCAATGTCCGTAAACGCTGGCCGCGAACGTGAATGACTTCATATAAAGTCGAGAAGAAATTATTTACATCTCTTTTAGACTCGGGATCACCGTTACTTGTAGGGAACTACCTATTTTCTTTATAATTTTGACACCTTTGAACCTTATGTTTTTTTGAGAATGGCGAAAACGAGCATAGATATTTGTCATTGTTTATGATACAAATATAATAATGGCTTTCGCATCTGATAGGTGAATGTGGTCGGTCAAAAGTATTTACTTTCAGGGTATGCCGACATTTAGATTTTTATATAATGTGAGTTATTTTAGATAGTAGCGAAGCATTTTGAAAGCGAATAGTGGTGCTTTACACTTCAAAAGTAACGTAGCTAATCTCTAAAAGTACCAAATTACAGGTAAAATAAATGTCGACACAGCCTATTTAAATTATGCAAAAGTATATTAATTAGTAAAGTAAAATTTGTTGTACTTTCGACATTTCGCTTAGTTTGTCTGGCTACTTAACCTAACAAAACATATTGATTGTCAGATAACTTACATTCCGCAATTGGGGATAACAGTGACGATGAATTACTTTGATCGCTACGATGTTTTAGAAGAAGTAGGACAAGGAGGCATGGGCAAAGTCTACAAAGCTCATGACACAAAACTTGAGCGTACTGTCGCTATTAAAGTATTACGTGATGTAAATTGCAATGAAGTACAACTAAAAAGATTTTTTCGCGAAGCTAAATCTATCGCCGTTCTTGAACATATTAATATTGTCAAAGTATA
The DNA here is from genome assembly GCF_041508025.1 of Candidatus Uabimicrobium helgolandensis. NCBI lineage: Bacteria > Pseudomonadati > Planctomycetota > Candidatus Uabimicrobiia > Candidatus Uabimicrobiales > Candidatus Uabimicrobiaceae > Candidatus Uabimicrobium > Candidatus Uabimicrobium helgolandensis. The sequence goes on along the minus strand of NZ_CP165719.1, from coordinate 4,270,493 downwards.
TGACATTCAAATAACATCGCCGCCTTATTTTTTTGTAATGGAGTTTTTATCGGGCTATACATTGTCTGAAGCCATCAAAAATAACCTTTTAACTACACGTCAAATAACTAAGATCCTTGGGCAGTTAACAAATGCTATGCATTATGCTCACCGCAAAGGCATTATTCACCGCGACTTAAAACCTTCCAATATTATTATTACTAGTAGCGGTACCCCAAAAATTATGGATTTTGGTTTAGCAAAATTAACTCATACCAGTGAAAAACTATCACAAACAGGCACCTCTCTTGGCACAATCTACTATATGTCTCCCGAACAAGCGAGCGGTAAAAATAATCTAGTTGACGAAAGAACAGATGTATACTCTTTGGGAATTATTTTATACGAAATGTTAACGAAACGCTTGCCTTTTGCAGGACGGTCTTTCACCCAAATCTACCATCAAATATTGAATATTCCGGCAACACCGCCTATAAAAATTAACTCGCGTACTCCAAAAGATTTAAACAATATTTGCCTAAAAGCTATTCAAAAAAATAAAGAATTTCGCTATCGCAGCGCCGCATTTATGGGAGATGATTTACTACGCTTTCTTCGTGGAGAAAAAGTGCATGTTCAACTATGGGGGAACTCATCATACATTGTTGACTCTATCAAAAGACATGAGAAGTTTTTGCTGCGCGTATTATTTATCTTCATTGCCATGATGTCAACTATTTTAGGAATCATCGTAGTTAAATATTGGGCAAAAGAACGGCAAAATCAACGCGAAGAAAAGACAAGTGAAGCACATCGCACCGAACTAGAATTTACAATTGTTGAGGTTCAAACATTTCTAGACACATCTGAAAATTCTAACTATTTGCAGGTAACAGAGCAGCAAAGGGCGAGTATTCCTCTTTCTGAACTAGAGAAACGAAAAAACTTAATAAAAGAATATCGAGTGCTGCGAAGTAAATTAGAAAAAAATCAGGTTTTTTTCAAAAATGATAATCGTATACGCCAACTGTTATACCGTATAGAAAAGGGCATTGGTATTATAGCTTTAGGAGCACACAACTATCTGCTAAGTGAGCTAGCTTTTGATCGCTGTCAGGCTATTGGCGGAAATAGAGCTGAGCAATTGTCTCAGATTCTCCGTGATTACAAAGAAAGGCAGCAAAAATACTATTTAAACCGGCTCTCCACAATTAAACGCGATTTAGCAACTCCACCTAAATTTGGCCTTTTTGATGAATATGTACACGAAGTAATTACTATGCCACCGCAAGATGTTGTTGCGCCTCTTATTTCACTAATAAACAGCCCTCTTATATGGCAAAGACGTTTAGCAATAGAATGCCTCGGAAAAATAGGAAATAAAGAAATAAAAGTACAAGACAAAAACACAGTGGAATGGCTATTAGAAAAATTAAAATACACTGATATTCGCAATAATATAGAAGAGGCTGGAGCCCTTATTTGGGCACTAGGTCGACTTCGCGATGCTAGCGCTTATGAATCAATAAAAGCAGTGAGAAATCAAGCAGGAACAAATAGTTTCTTATGGGAAAAAACCAAGATTCCATTTGAATGGTTAGGGACTGTGAAAAAATAAATTACACAAATTTGTATAATTTTTTTTACATCTTCTTAAGCAAGGAAAAGCAACGTGAGTAAAATTTTTACGATAACACAAGCTCTCGAAATATTAAAAATTAAGTTTGGCTATAATGATTTTTTACCTGGGCAAAAAGTCGTTATGGAAGATGTACTAAGCAGAAAAGATGTTGTTACTATTATGCCTACTGGTGCTGGTAAATCTATGCTGTACCAACTACCAGCAATTATATTTCCAGGAACAGTTATTGTCATTTCTCCTCTCATAAGTTTAATGAAAGATCAAGTAGATAGTTTGCTACAACTTGGAATTAAAGCAACTTATATAAACAGTTCTCTAAACGCAACAGAAAGACACAATAAAGTACAAGCAATGCAACTAGGCCATTACGATATTGTATATGTTTCTGCGGAAAGATTACAACACCAAGGTTTTCAGGAAGCACTACGCTCTACTAATATTGCAATGCTGGCTATAGATGAAGCGCACTGCATTAGTCAATGGGGACATGATTTTCGTCCAGACTATTTAAAAATAAAAGACATCAGAGAGCATTTGAACTTTCCTCAAACCATTGCATTGACAGCAACAGCAACCCAAATCGTACGCGAAGAAATAGCAAGTAGACTAGATTTAAATACATGGGCAGACCATGTTGCAGGATTTGATCGCAATAATTTATATTTTTCTGTAGCATTCTCTCCGTCAAAAAAAGCCAAAATTGATAGTATCTATGATATTTTCCAAGAAAAAGGCGCTGCTGGAATTGTCTATGCGAGTACAAGAAAAAATGTTGAATACGTTTGTAATGAATTAAGTGCTCTAGGAATTAATGTTCAGAAATACCACGCTGGACTAGCTGACAATATTCGCGAAACAATACAAAATGATTTTATGGAAGACAAAATTGATTTAATTGTAGCGACAAATGCTTTTGGTATGGGGATTGACAAATCTAATATTCGTTTTGTTGTCCACTTTGATATTCCTGGAGACATGGAGTCTTACTATCAAGAGGTAGGTCGCGCAGGTAGAGACCGTAAACCTGCTTCTTGCTATTTATTATTTAACTATGCTGATACGCGTATACCACGTTTTTTTATTGAAGAAGCCCATCCTACCATCCAATTTGTACACACAGTGTGGAGCTTTATACAAAATGAACAAGTTGTACCAAGCATAGACTCAATAACTTCGCAATGCAAAGCATCCAGCCATATGACTGTACGCTATACTTTAGGTTTTTTTGAAAGAGCAGGTCTTGTTGCAAAAGCAAATCCAGGTGATTTCTATGTATTGACACCTTCAAAAGAAGGTTTTCAAATTCTAGAAAATATCATCAACAATGACGCGAAACGTAAAGAACATGACGAACAAAAACTAAACAATATGATAAAATACGCTTATCATAAAGGTTGTAGGCGATTGTGGATTTTAGATTACTTTGGTGATAGTAGCACAAAAGAAAGTTGCAATGCTTGCGATAATTGTAATATGGAAGTTACCCTAAACGAGGTTGTAGGTGATGATCTCATTAATATTCAAAAAGCCTTAAGTGCTGTTGCTCGTTTAAATGGGCGCTTAGGAAAAGTAAGGATTGCTCAGTTACTAGTTGGATCAAAATCAAAAGATATTTTATCTTTAAACATTACTGATATTCCAACATATGGAGCGCTAAAAAAATATTCGCAAACCTATGTGTGTGAGTTCTTGGACAAATTGATCGAAATGGGTTATATACAAGTACGTTTAAAAGATGGCCGTTATCCCTTGTTAAGTCTTACGGAAGGTGGAAGAGCTATTATGATGGGAGAAGAAAAGTGTTATTTTCCACAAGATAGCCTGTTACAAATCACCAAAAAAACAACAAAACGCTCAACAAAATTAGATACTTTACGCAACTTCAGTAAAGGCAAAAATACCACACTCGAATCGAAAACTGAAGTTGCAACCCATAAAGATACCTTACATTTGTACAAAAAACTTTCAGAAATGCGTAGGCGAATCTCTCAAGAAATCAACAAGCCTGCTTTTGTTGTGCTACATAACACAACTTTAGAAGAACTGGCAAAATCCAAACCACAGACACTTGAAGAAGTAGGACAAGTATCTGGTATTGGAAAAGCAAAACTAGAAAAATATGGTTGTGAAATTTTACAAATTATTAATGATACATGTACTGACAAAGGAATATAATGATAATCGCAATGTTATTTTCTAAACTAGAGTGGTTTTCTCTTATTGTATTTCCACCACTTATTTTAATTTTATTATCTTATTTACACGAAAAAGATTTTTTTGCAGATGTTATGGCTAAAAAAGAAATAAAGAAAAAGCTCAAAAAGAAAAAGCGTAAGAAATGAAAGAGTACACACTAATAGGACATCCTGTCGCAAAATCATTATCTCCAACAATACATAATACAGCATTCAAACACAATAAACTTAATTGCAAATATACTCTCAGCGACACCGTCCTAGAAAAACTCCCATTAAAAATAAATGACATCCGTAGTGGCAAAATCAGCGGAGCAAATGTAACAATACCTTACAAGTGCGAAGTGATAAAATATGTAGATGAGCTTTGTCCAGTAGCGAAAAAGTGTGGGGCAGTAAATACACTATTTATGAAAAATAATAAACTACATGGAAGTTCGACAGACGGGCAAGGAGCGGTGGCTGCGCTTAAAGAGAAAAATATCAACTTAACAAACCGTAAAATAGTAGTGCTTGGTACAGGAGGTGCAGCAAAAGCAGTAACAGCTGCTATTACTTCTCATACTAAAGATATTATTATTGTAGGCCGCAACAAATTAAAAATACAAGAGATGGTTTCTTTATTTGAAGCTACAGGTTGCTTTTTTGATGGAGAGAAAACAAAGAAATTAGTTACTTCTGCGGATATTATTATCAATGCGACTTCCGTAGGAATGTTTCCTAACATCAATATTTCCCCTATTCCCGATGAGTGGATACATAAAGAGCATACTGTATTTGACCTAGTCTATAAACCTCTACAAACAAAACTCTTACAAATAGCTAGTACTAAAAATGCTACAGTTGTTGATGGCTTAGGAATGCTCATTTATCAAGCTATTTATGCTTTTGAACAGTGGACAGGTATTTCTCCACCACCACAAATAATACGAAATGTCCTCAAAAATGTCATTCGATAAAAATATCTACCTTATTGGAATGATGGGAGCAGGAAAAAGTACTGTAGGAAAATACCTTGCTCGTCTTTTGAAATTGCGTTTTATCGACCTAGACGTCGAAATTGAAAAAGACGCAAATATGCAAATAACAAAAATATTCCAAATTCACGGAGAAAATTACTTTCGGCTTCTCGAAGAAAGTATCTTGGCAAAAATGAGTAGTAACAACTCGTCAGTAATTGCTACTGGCGGAGGCTGTATCTTGAGCTCTAAAAACCGCAAAATCATGTCTCGAAATGGTTACCGAGTATTTTTAAAAGTAGACATTGACACTTTATACGACAGGCTAACAAAATCCTACACACGTCCTTTGGCAAAATCCAAAAAGCAATTGCAGTCTATCTACAACGAACGCTACTCTTTATACTGTGATTGCGACCAAAACGTTAACGCAGTTTCCCATCCACAAATAGTGGCCAAAAAAATATACGATTATCTAAAATAGTCTTCCAATTCGAATCAGAATGGAACCAAAAGATCCAAGTCTCTGGCCAGAGACTTGGATCTTTTTATGCTTGTGGTTTTCGAGTTTAGAGAATTTGAATTTATTCAATTCCATCTAACTAAAAATCGTATAAAAAGAGATGTCATAATCGTCTAACACGTTCGATAAATCTAATTTAGGAAGCGCTTAGTGATCTAGGTCAGTTTTCTGATAAGGCGCATCCAGATTATTGGTCAACGTTGAAGAAATTAAAAATTCAACGCGATCAACTGGAAACTGAAGTTTCTAGTTTAGAACAACAATTACAATCTATTCAAGAACAAATTGATTTACAAAACCAGCCTCCTGAACCAACAGGAGTCGAAGAAGGACCTTTTTTAGAACCTCCTATCAACACAACACCAAATCCGACACCACCAGTTATAATTCCAACAATTCCGACAATTCCAGATAATCCACTAATATTCACTGGCGGACGAGGTGAAGGTGCAAATATTTTTGGCTATAACTAACATTCATTTGTTTTATGAGTAAGCCATTGGTTTGTTGTACAAACAAATCTTGAATGTGGATTCGTCCCAAGCCTATTGAAATAAGAATTTTATATAAACAGAAAATATTGTTTCTATATGTAAGATTTCTAATAATTTATTTCTTATTTCAATAGGTGGATATGCCCTTAACTATAATTCCTATAGCGGTTAGATAGCGCAACGAAATAGGAACCTTATCCTTTTGCCAAAATCCATATTGACAATCCTTTTGCCAAAATCCATATGGACAAAATGGTACATCTTTTACCCAACATAATCAGTTGTTATGTACAAATTAGTTTTAAATTGGCACACGAGACAAAAACGGTTATTTTTATCCTGAGACACAAACGATATTTTTTGGTTCAGCTTGCAACCAAAAATTCAAAACCGCTAGTTTCTGTTCAAATGCCCTTAGTTCAACAAAAAGAAAGACAAAATATTTCAGATGAATCTCTCTTGTTTGGTGTTTAGTTTGGCCGCTAAACACCACCAAACAAGTAGTTGATAATTTACCCCTGTGTATCAACAGGATCAGTAAGAAGTCTGTTTTTAAACTCTTAACATTTCTTTAACAACACCTTTTCTTCTTGGTCTGTTACCACATGCTTGTTTACAAATTTTGGGAGATAGAATTTTCCTTTTTTGCTAGTTATCAAATCCAATGTGATAGTCACACGAAAATCATGGAGATTCAGTGATCTTCATTGTCTCTTGGCGATCCTTTTGATACTGGATGTATTTTAAAAAAGCTTTGGTTTCAACGAGAGCGCTGCTGGAAGCAAAAACAACCCAAAACGGCATTAAAGAATGATCTAACCCAAGGAAAGCAACTTCAGGGAGAGTCTGGCACGTGTCAGACTGGAATGTCATTATTTAAATGGAAAAAGTTATAAAGAACATAGATTCTCACTTTTTAATATTTGGAGATCAAAATGCAAATCATAAAAAATAAAACATTGAACATTATTCAATGCAACACTAAATATTTTTCTTGTTGTTTTGATGTAAAAGAATTTTCTTCTATTGAGAATTCTTTTTTTTATAATTGTAAGTTTGAATATATAAGTGTTTTCTCAAATTTATCAGGATGTCGGTTTGAAAACTGTTCTTCTGATGAGTTTAATCTGATTGTATCCTACCCTAATAAAAGTATTTTAAAAAACATACATAAAATTCCTGTAACGAATTTACAAGTTGAATGTGAACTCGATGAATTTCCTTCTCAAATATTAAAGATTTCTAATTTGGTTGAGTTTGCCTACACAGGCAGATTTTTTCAAGAAATATCGAAAATGCATTCACTACAACGTTTAATGATTCCTTTTGTAGGGCTAACAACTTTACCTGAAGATATTTATCAATTTAGAAACTTAACACATCTTGTATTGAGAGGAAACCAAATAGATAGTATATCAAAAGGAATTTCTAAATTGAAACGTCTGGAGTACTTGGATCTTCAAGGAAATAAATTAACTACCTTACCGAAAGAAATTAGTGAGTTAATTTCTTTAAAACGTTTATATCTATCCCTTAATTTTATGTTTGGTGAAGAGAAAAAGCAAATAAGATCTTATTTGCCAAACTGCTGCATCCAATTCTAATTTTTTTATAAGGGTGCCAGCGATGAATGCCATTCAGTTAAGAGAGAGAAACTCTATAATAATAAGGGTGCTAATAAGGATGTCAGAACTTTAAAAATAAGGGTGTCAGAACTTTAAAAATAAGGGTGTCAGACCTTTTTCACGGAGACAAACTTATATATACAAATAAAGATTTTGTGGATGAATAATCAATGGAATTTAAGAAAAAGAGAATAGTAGCGAAAAGAGTAGTTGAATAAAAATTCAATTATGAGGAAATTGTGTGCAGAAGATGTAACATTAAGGAGTTATTGACAGACTTTGAGCATTGTCGATGTTCACAATCATTTTGCTCTGGGATTAGAATAACTTACTAACTAGTATCAATATTTGTTTTTCTTAGAGTATATATTTCGTTTTCTTGCGTCTTGTAATTTTTCGTTTTTCATAGTATTTATGTTTAGCATGTTCTTGAATAATATTTAGAATACTATTCAGTGACAGACCCATTACGGTCTAAAAAGCAATGACATTTCGATATAGGTGAAATTTTGGACTTGTGATAAAAAAAGTATTTGAAATAAAAGACTGTTGTACGGAAAAAATTGCAATTAAAGCAAGTAAGCGTGAAGTGTTTTTCTCACTTGAGAAATGAAGGCAGACTTTGGTTGTAGTCGATTCCTATCGTTATAAAAATCTAAATATCAAGTATTGAATTTAAACTGGATTTAGGTTTTAAATCTTAAAAATAAGGGTGTCAGACCTTTTTCACGGAGACAAACTTATATATACAAATAAAGATTTTGTGGATGAATAATCAATGGAATTTAAAATCTAAATATCAAGTATTGAATTTAAACTGGATTTAGGTTTTAAATCTTAAGAATAAGGGTGTCAGACCTTTTTCACGGAGACAAACTTATATATACAAATAAAGATTTTGTGGATGAATAATCAATGGAATTTAAGAAAAAGAGAATAGTAGCGAAAATAGTAGTTGAATAAAAATTCAATTATGAGGAAATTGTGTGCAGAGGATGTAACATTAAGGAGTTATTGACAGACTTTGAGCATTGTCGATGTTCACAATCATTTTGCTCTGGGATTACAGTAGAATAACTTACTAACTAGTATCGATATTTGTTTTTCTCAGAGTGTATATTTCTTTTTCTTGCGTTTTGTAATTTTTGCGTTTTTCATAGTATTTATGATTGGCATGTTTCTGAATAATATTTTGTACAAATTGCTTTGAGCCGTATATAATACCATAAGTGAGTGGCTGTTGTTTTTTCAGTAAGCCTTTTTCTTCCATTGCTGATTGCATTATTTGGCGGTATTTTTTTTGCCTTTGCTTTGGTGAAGAGCCTAACTGTAAATATTGATCGTGGTAATCTATTTTAAAAATACCTTTTCCATAAGCATGCTGTCCGTAGCTAGAGTATCGCCACTCTTTAGGATGTTTAGTTACACCATTGCGCGTCATATTTAGTTCGATGTAAAAAAGACAGTTCATGTAATGTTCTTCTGATTCTATAATAGTTGAATGGTATCTACCTGTCCAAAAATGCCCTGTTTTTTTATACTTTTTGTTATATGCTTTTGCAAAATGACCTTGGCTGTACTGCATGAAATCCTCTTTTTTCAAATTTTTTGTAACAGGCTCTAAGTGTAAACATAAACGATATTCTAAATTTAGACAACAGTGTGAAACTTGGTTTTCGATATTCTCATCAACGTTAAAAAATAACCCTGTTCCTCCCACCACTCCGCTCACAGTCTTATAATTCTTTACACAAAAAATAATTTGCATCTAAACACTAAGTTATTTTATAATAGAAAGACTTTCGGACTTTCAAAAAACATAATATGTATTTATGTTTTAGTAGTCAGTTAAAAGTGGTGGCAAATAAAATTGGGAATAAAATTGTTGTTTTTTTCTACTATATATACAAGATTCGTGTTAGAAAAAATACAGGGTTAAGTCTACGCTAATCTCTCAAAGAGGTACGCCGCAAAACGCTTCTACAAAATACATATATCCGTTGGTCTTTGTATCTACATCTCCATTTCTAAATATTTGTAGACCAACACTTTCATTGCCATAGACCACAATCAAATACATACATCGAAAAATCAAAAGGTAAGCACATGCTAGAAGAACATTATGATATTATTGTTGTTGGAGCTGGACACGCTGGATGTGAAGCAGCACTGTCATCTGCAAGAATAGGGGCTAAAACCCTGCTTGTTACCATGGACATAGATCGCATAGCACAAATGTCTTGTAATCCTGCTGTTGGTGGTCTAGGAAAGGGACATCTCGTGCGTGAAATAGACGCGCTTGGTGGAGAAATGGGTAAAGCAATAGATGCCACAGGGATTCACTTCAAAATGCTTGGTCAAAGTAGAGGGCCTGCAGTTCACGGCCCACGAGCTCAAGCAGACAAACAAGCATATCAAAGATACATGAAACAAGTAGTAGAAAGTACACCAAATTTAACAGTGCGCCAAGATCGCATTGAGGGAATCTTAGTTAAAAATGACCAGATTAAAGGTTTAAAGTCTTTAACGGGAACATGTTACTACAGTTCTGTCGTTATCCTTACAACAGGTACTTTCCTCAATGGGAAAATTCATATGGGGCTAAATAATTATAGCGGTGGTCGTGCTTCTGAACCAGGTACTGGTGGTTGTAGTAATAGTTTAAAAGACTTTGGATTTGAAATTGGGAGGCTAAAAACAGGTACTCCACCGCGAGTCAACACACATACTATTAACTATGATGTATGCGAAGTTCAATTGCCAGATGAAAATCCTCATTTCTTTTCGTTTAGTACAAAAGAAAGACAATTTAAACAAGTTCCATGCTATATAACTTGGACAAATCCCAACACACATGAAATTATACACAATGCACTTGACCGATCTCCTATATACTCGGGGGCAATACAAAGTGTTGGTCCAAGATATTGTCCTTCAATCGAAGACAAAATAGTGCGTTTTGCTGGGCGCGAAAGACACCAAGTGTTCTTAGAACCAGAAGGAATGCATACTTCTGAAGTTTACTGCAATGGAATATCAACATCTTTGCCGCCCGATGTACAGATGCAGTATGTTCGTAGCATTGCTGGTCTAGAACAAGCAGAAATTATGCGTTTTGGTTATGCTGTTGAATATGATTTTGTGAATCCAACACAAATATTTCCTAGTTTAGAAACAAAAAAAATAGAAGGCCTGTTTTTAGCAGGACAAATTAACGGAACCACAGGCTACGAAGAAGCAGCAGCTCAAGGTCTTATGGCTGGAATTAACGCTGCGCGAAAAGTGGCAGGAAAAGACCCTATTATTCTAATGCGTGACCAAGCGTATATAGGCGTCCTCATAGACGATTTGGTCACAAGAGGCACAAAAGAGCCTTATAGAATGTTTACCTCTAGAGCAGAGTATCGCCTTATTTTGCGCCAAGACAACGCAAATAGACGATTAATGCCTGTTGGCCGCGAAATAGGATTAATAACGAATCATCAATACCAAGAATTAATGGCATACGAAGAACAAATATCACAACTACACAAAACCGTTGCAGGCTTAAGACATGAAAATAAACCACTAAAAAAAGTTTTGCGCCGTCCAGAAATAAATATTCATGATATGTGTCATGAGAAAAATGAACTACAAGAGTGGCTAAATGCTCCACAAGTACTTCAACAAGTAGAAATAGAAGTGAAATACGAAGGGTATATTGAACGCCAAGAGATACAAATCAATAAATTCCAAAAAATGGAAAATGCCCATTTATCTACAGATATTGACTACTTTGCTATACCAACTCTGTCGAGAGAAGCTCAAGAAAAACTGGCAAAACACACTCCAAGTTCAATTGGTCAAGCATCGCGAATATCAGGAGTGACACCTGCTGATATATCCGTACTGCTCATTTATATTTCTGGCAACAAACTACCATGTAAAAACACTTAGGAGTTCAAGCATGAGTCGAAAGACAGTTCGTAAAAGAAGAGTTCCACCGAGGCATCGTGTTCCTCGCGAAGGACGTCCTATAGCAAAGGACAACAGCGTCATTGGAGTTTTAAGTTTTGTAGGCGTCTTTCTATTTTTAGTACTTATTGGTATTATTTTCATCGACTCTGGTAATGAACGAACAGACAATTACCAGGAAGAATTTGCATACAATGATAATAATGGTAATAAAAAAAATTCTTACCAACCAAATAAAACTAAACAAAATGACAAAGACAACCCAAAAAACAAAGAAACAAAAAAGAAACAGCCTACAAATCAGGATAAAATAGATAACACAGAACAAGACAAGAATCAAGAAGTGGCAAATAATAAGGTAGAAAAAGAAAATCCTCAACAAGAAGGAATTAGAGGTCTACCAGCACAACAACTTGCCCAGAAAAACCCAAAAAATAAATCGGATGATGATTTAAATCTATCGGAAGACGAAAAATATCGTATTGGTTTTGAAAGAGCGAAACGTTCTGGAAATGTTACACAATTAATGTCTTTAGCTAAGTGGTGTGAAGAAAAAGAAATGCCTGGGCGTGCGGAAGATGTATACCGCCAAGTAATTAGTATTGAACCAAATAACACTGTGGCAAGAAAATCTTTAGGTTATATTCGTTTAGGTTCCACTTGGGCAAAAGAAGAAAATGCAGAGCAACTCGGTTATTACAAATTCAAGGGAAAATTTGTTAATGCAAAGTCGCTTCGCGATAGAGGCTTATATCTTTATCAAGGTGATTGGCTTACCAAAAAAGATTTAAAAACCAAAGGTCTTGTTTTACATAAAGACAATGTAGTGACAAAAGAAGAACTCAAAGCACTTAAAAGACAGGAAAAAGAAGAAAAGAAAAACCGACAAACTGCCCAAGAAAAACAAGAAAAAAGAGACAAACCTGTTTACAGTGAGCAAATAGCTCTGAGCTTTCGCGAAATTAGAATATATACACCTCCTAGTGGCAAATGGTCTCTTTCTGGCTCGGGACGCGGTGCGCAAGTAGTTTCAAACGAAAATAATCCTACAGTTAATACTCGTCAAAATGGTTTAAGGGACACTCTTGCCGATGCCGAAAGTAACATTGTTTTGCGTATTCAAGGATTCAGCCCTGAGATTCTGTATACCTTTTCAGATGGAAGTGCTGCCCAAGGCAGTGAAATCAAAAATTTACTGACTGCTTTTCGCGGAGAATCGTTTAATCTTTACCAAGGCTTGAGATTTGAAAGAATTCGTCGAACACGCTACGGCTCTGAAGTATTTACTCAACAGTTTGGCGTAGGTACTAACAACAGAAAAAAATATGCGGTGTTACTAAGCTTTTTTCGTTACGGAACTCTAACATACGCCATTCGCATAACCTATCCAGTTCCAGATAACAAATCAGACAACAAACTTGTTCAACAAAAAATTAATTATTTATTTTCAAACATGAAAAAAGTGCGAGACAACTATTAATTTGTTGCAAAAGTAAAGAAATATACCCAAAATACAGTGAAATATCCCAGGATATTTCTAATTTTGTTGACAAATTTATCATAAAATTCTAAACTAGAATTTTGTTAAGTCTCTAACAGATAATGGTCTACCAAAGTAGATTAATTTGAGGAAAAACAAATGGCGAGCAATGAAGTATGGGGCATTGACATAGGAAAATCTGGTGTAAAAGCCATCAAGATGCGTAAGGCTAAAAACCAGCTAGAAGTCATTGCTATAGATATAATTGAGTATGAACAGGCTTTATCTGAGTCGGAGGATGTGGATCGAGAAGAACAAATTCGTCAGGCATTGAGTGAATTTCAAGCTCGCAATAAAATTAAAAGTAGTGATAGTATTTTTGCATCTATTCCAGGGCAAGCTACATTTAACCGTTTAATCACCATCCCACCAGTTGAAGCAAAGAGAATCAAAGAAGTTGTGACATATGAAGCACAACAACAAATTCCTTTTCCGATAGAGGACGTTATATGGGATTACCAATTAATTGGTAAAGCCGATAACAAAAATGTTGAAGAACGAGAAGTGATGCTTTTTGCTGTTCGTAAAGAGTTAATTAATAACTTTTTAAGTAACTTAGCGGCGGCACAACTCTCAGTACAAGGGATTCAAATCGCACCACTTGCACTTTATAACTTTGTGCGTTATGAACGACCAGAAATGGAAGCTGGTGTTGCAATTGATATTGGTGCTGAGCATACGGATTTAGTTATCGTAGATTTAGATAAACTTTGGCTTAGAGCTGTTCCTTATGCAGGTGATGACATAACAAAAGCATTACAAAAACGATTTAAAATACCTTATACTGAAGCAGAAAAGCTAAAAATAAAATCTGGAAAAACCAAACAATCTCAAAGAATTTTTGAGGTAATGAAACCAGTACTTAAAGATTTAGTTGGTGAAGTGCATCGTTCTGTTGGTTATTACAAATCTTCTATGTCAAAAAACATTAAATTTGAAAAGATGTTATTTGTAGGTAATGCCACAAAACTAAACGGCTTTGAACAATTTTTTACACAAAATATGCAATATAATATAGAGGTATTGTCACAAGTAAAAAATATTCATGTGTCTCCAAAAATCAATGTAAATCAGTTTCAAAGCAACATAGCAACTTTTGCAGTCGCGCTTGGTCTTGCAATTCAAGGTTTAGGTAAAGCAAAAAACGACATAAAGCTTATTCCATCAGAAATATCCATGCTACATAAGTGGAAAAAAATAAAACCTTTTCTTATTGCAGCAACTGCCCTGCTTTGCATTGCTCCTATTTTAGAGTACAACCAAGCAACACAATTACAACAAAAAATGTTAAGGTTATCAAAAACCATTAGTCCTATAGTTGATGACGTAAAAGATTTACAAAAACGTTTAAAAGCAGTGAACAACTATGGAAATATTGAAAAAGATATCAAAAAAATAAGCCACTATGGCCAAGGCCGCGATGTATGGCTTACTGTAATCAATCTACTAAACGAACAATATCTAGAGACTTCGGAAAAAATAAAAAACGAAGATAAACCAAAATTTTGGATTGTAAAAAGTAGCATTGACAAAAAACAAACAGAAGAGTCAAAAACAATTCAAGACCCAAAAAATAAACGAAAAACTATAACAGAAAAAACCATCAAAAAACACTTACTAACTCAATTTACAGTCGTTTTTAAAACTGTGGCAGAAAACCCTCTAGGTAACAACGATTATTTAAGTAACTACTTAGTGAATCCTTTAAGAAAAAAATGTATAACAACTTACGGAGAAAAATTCGGAAGTATAGATATTCTCGAAGGTAGCTGGGGCTTTGTTGCAGGTGTTTTTCCCAACGTTGGTGGTCAAGACAAAAAAGATCACTTTAAAGTAACGATAAAATGGATATTAAATTTGGGAGAATAAGATGGAGCAACTAAAAAACAATCAGTTTGCGGTAGCAATCGCAGGAATTATTGTTGTCTACATTGTACTTTATATGTTTATAGTCAGTCCTGTTTATACAGACAGTCGACAAGGTATTGAAATACTCAAAAAAAAGCTAAGTACAGATCAAAAACATTTAGATAAATACCTTAAAGGTAAGCGCTCAAAAGGCAAAAACAAAAAAGGTAAAAAAGAAATTGTAATCCCAAGTGAAAGACTAATAAAGTATCATACGCAAAAAAAAGAACAACTAACTAAAGCAAAAGAAAAAATATACGGCATATTTAAAAGTAAAAGCCAATCACTCAAAAAGCCATTTGAAGAGGTAAAGGCAAAAGAACAACAAAATGGTGCAAAAGTATCACTGGCATATTTCCAAGCTGTTTATGAAAAAGAAGTTTCTGATATCATAAAGAAATATGCAGGTGAAAACGAAGGTATGCGCATAGGCCAACAAAAAGAAGACGATTTTTTCGATGGTGTAAGCGATAAAGAAAAACAAGTTCGTGGGATTCTAAGATTTGATGGATCGAGAAGTATTGTAAGTACAACAACTCAAGCAGAAGCTCAGAAAAAATTCTGGATAATAAAAAATACACTCGACTTAATGGAAACAAGCAAAGTATCATCTCTAAAACAGCTCCTAGTGAGAAAACAAGAAGAGAGAGAAAATTCTGCTTTTGAAGAGTACAAAGTAGAAATCATTGCAAACATGAATTTTGAAAACATTCCTTTGCTTATACAAAAAATACTTCAATCGCAAGAAATGTTAACAGAAATAACTCAAGTAGATATGGCAAGAAATGAGAGTTATACTCCTGAGGATATTTCGGTGTTCATAAAAATTGGCCAAACAAAAGAACAAGCTTTAGAAGAAGCGTTACAAAAAAAAGGAATCTCTGCTATTCCTGTAACAGTAAAAATTGGATGCAAAATATTGAATTACGTAGAAAACTAAGTAATAAAATTTTATTCATTTTGTAAAAGTAAAGTAACTTAATTATTTTTCACAGTAAAATTTCGAAATGTAAATATTTTTGGCAAAGGTATGTGGACATTTAGTCAGTGGCAAAGTAATTAAAGAACATTTGCTCTAAAGACAAATGTCAACATATTCGAGACACTAAAAAAATAAAAGGTTTTCTTTAAATCTCTATTGGTAATCGGTTGCACTACTATTTAGCAGCCGTTTTAGTATAAGTTCTAACGAAAGCCGCAATCCATATAAAATGAGTTTCAATTGCTTGCTTACTGCTAGCGAACTGTGTATGTTAAAGTATCTGAGTTAGAATTTTAGGTGTTGTAACACAACATCAATGTTAATTCGAAACATTTGGCATACTAAATTAATACTGAAATTTAACAATAAGTGACACTCTAATAAAAAAAGTTTTACGTCAATATTAATTAGTTCCACAAATACCTCATTGTGGATTGCAATTTTCGTTGTTCTACATTTTTAGGAACGGTAAATAGAATGAAAAGCAATAGTAATCGTTGGATATACAGTATTGTTACTTTTGTATGCTTGTTATTCATTGTCGGCTGCTCAACCACTCAAAATAAACAACCTCAAGCCGAAGAGAATAAACAAGATATAACAAAAGAACAACACCAAGAACAGCCGTCAGAAACTACTCAAGTTGCCGAAAATGACCAGCAACCTCAAGATGTAGTAGAAAACGACAATGCAAATACAGAACCTCAAGAGATAGATGGTACTCTTTCGCAAGAAGCTACAGAAAATTTTAAAGCTACTCTAGAAAGAGAAAAACTTATCAATCAAAAAAGAGGCTTTATTGTAAAGAGCTTTTTAAACAGTGCAAAAAATTACGCAAACGAAGGAAAGTATGCAGATGCTTACCAATTTGTAATAGAAGCTCTTAACCAAGATCCTGAGCACAGAGAAGCTCTTACTTTAAAACATATGTATGGAAAAAGACTAGGTTATCGCCCAGATGAAATTGAACAACAATTGGAAGAAGCCGAGTCTGTTGCAAATGTAAAAATAGAGCAAGCACGCTTAGAAATTGATAACAAAATTATTCAAGGTAAGCGTCTTTTTAATGACGGAGAATACGGCAAAGCGATTCCTCTTTTTAAACAAGCAAAAGAAATTCTTAAATTCATGCCTTACTACTCTATGGATACCAAAGGTAAAGCGCGTCAAATAGACTATTTAGTACAACGCGCTGACGAAGAAAGAGAAAAAAAGGAAGAAGAAGAACGAATTGAAAGAATGGCTGTTGCTGAAAAGCAAGCTGTACAAGAAGAAGAAAGTCGTTTGCGTACTCAACAAGAAAAACTAGGTTACCTTTTTCGTCAAGCAAATGCTGCTTTCCAAAGAGAAAAATATGATATTGCAGAAAATATCTGTAATCAAATCATGGCAATTGAGCCAGAAAACAAAGAAGCACAAAGTCTACGTCGCGTAGTACGCGAAACAAGACATGAGTATATTGCTGGACTCAACAGAGATCGTTATTCAGAAGAATGGAAAACGATTTTTGAACAAGTAGACGAAGCAAGTATTCCATCCACAGACATTCTTGTATACCCAAGTTATGAAACGTGGAAAGAAATTGAAAAAAGAGGAAGCAAAGACAATCAAAGTTCGTTAGATCAAGATGATCCAGATACAAGAGCAGTAAAAGAAGTTCTGGAAAACAGAGCGATCACTATGAACTTTACAGAAGCTCCTTTGCCAGAAGTAATTGATTTCTTAAGAACAACAACAGGCCTAAACATAATCATTGCACCTTCTGTCTTTACTGAATTTCCAGAAGAAGAAGCGTTGAAAGTTGAAATTACTGTAAAAGAACTAAAATTATCATCTATATTAAACTTAATTTTGGCAAACAACGATTTAACTTACCGAGTTAACAATGGTGTTGTTATCATCTCTACAAAGACTGATGCAACAGAAAAAGCTGTTCTTGATTTGTACGATGTACGCGATTTAACTGGAAAATTGACAGATTTCGCTGGACCAGAACTTGATTTAGCAGAAATCAATCCTAACGAACAAAGTGTTGGTGTACAGTTACAAGAAAACGACGAAGCTCCAGAGTCAGCCATTACAGAAGAACAACTTACTGACTTAATAAAGAGCAACATCGACAAAAAATCTTGGGACGAAAACGATCGTTCTATTGATGCAAGAGGTGGAACTCTAATTATTCGTCAATCTAAACCTGTACATAAGAAAATCAGAAACCTTTTAGAAGATCTTCGTACATCAACTGGTATTCTAGTAACTGTTGAAGCTCGCTTTATTGATGTTACTGATGACTTCCTTGAAGATGTTGGTGTTGATTGGCGTGGTCTAGGTGCTGTAGCTGTTTCTGGTTTAGGTGAATTTGCAGAAGATGATGTTAACCCTGAAAACAACAACAATGTTATTGCAGCAGGTGAAGTAGGTGTTAACGACACAATCGGCGCAGAATTCCGTAGATTAGATGACTTCATTTTTGATGCAACAGCTGGTGACCAAGACGGAGTAATTGGTACTGGTTCGGCTGCTGGATTCTTTGGTCTTACTGGCGACAATGTAGAAACAAAACAAAGAATCGAAAACTTGTTCAACCAAACTCTTGGTGATGGAGCAACTTTCCGCGAAACAGGTGGTTTATCACTACAACTAGCTTACGTAGATGATATTGAACTTCAAGCGATCTTAAAAGCGGTAAGAAAGAAAGCTCGTAGTAACGTAGTTAATGCGCCTTTACTAACTCTATTCAATACTCAACGTGGTAATGTAACTATCATTACTCAAAGATCTTTTATTCAAGACTTTGACGTTGAAGTTGCAACAAACGCTGTAATTGCTGACCCAATTATTGGTACATTTCAAGAGGGTGTGGTTTTAGACGTACGCCCTACAGTTAGTGCCGATAGAAAATATGTAACACTTGAATTGCAACCTACTCTAGCTGTAAACTTTGATATTCGTGAATTACAGACAGAACTAGGAAACGCAGCGGCTGGTGCAGTTACCATTCAATTCCCAGATATTGAATTGACAAAAATTAGAACAACAGTCACCATTCCTGATGGTGGTACACTTCTAATTGGTGGTTTAGCACAATCAAGAAGAGTAGATCAAATGTCTGGTGTTCCAATTCTTTCAGACTTACCTTTGGTTAGTTTTTTGACTTCTCGTAAAGGTCAATCAACTCAAAAATTACAAAAGTTAATTCTAATCAAAGCAAAAATTATTCTTCCTGAAGAATACGAGCCAAAAGCTGGTCTAAGACAATACTAAAAATATTTAGAGTGGTCAATTGTAATAACAATTGTTTTATTTAAATAAAACTACATTTTTTTAGTAAATAAAAATGTACAATTTGATCGTCTAGCTAAACAATTTGGGTGAACAATATAATTTGTTCACCCATTTTTATTTGGATATTCATATGACACGTCGTAGAAGAACACGTTCAATAAAAAACACAGCAACAGCGAAAAATATAACAGCAAAAAACACCCCCAAAAGAAAATCAAATACTAGACGCCAACAAAAAAGTGATAAATCACTCTACTTTGGCATCGCTGCAACTGTTTTCATAGTTTTATTTATTATTATACTCATCGCTTCTTCATCTCCGCAAAAAACACGAAAACGTATTGAGAAATCAGCTCCAGATATCGAAAAAGCACAGCAACTTTCAAGTCGCGGACAACAACTCTATATTCAAAAAAAATACCGTGAGGCACAAAAGATTCTAAAACAAGCCAAAAGCATCCTACATAAAGGAATGGAGCATTACAAAGATCAACCACGCAAACAAAAAAAGATAGAAAGAATGCTAGAAATGGTAAACAAACGTTATGTAGATGCTTACCACCATAGTGCAATTAAATAATGGAATCTCTATCAACAAGAACAAATACAAAAGAGCAGCTAGATAACTTGAATCTAGATGGAATCAAACTTCACGAAATACTACAGGAATTAGAATTCATCAATAAGTATTTTGGCAACACTCGTTCTATCATAAAAGCCATAACAAATTTAGCAACTCCAAACATCAAAATAGTAGATTTAGGATGCGGAGGTGGTGATATAGCGAGAGCGGTGGCAAAACATCTGTGCGGTCGCGGAGTAGACTTTCATTACCTAGGAATAGATGGTAACCCTGCAACCATTAACTACGCACAGCAAAAATCCATCAAATATCCACAAATAGAATTTGTTGTTAACGATATTTTCGAAGATAGTTTTAGGGTACCACAATGTGATATTCTTCTAAGCAGCCACTTCATGTATCATTTTTCTAATAAACAGCTCATTGATTTTATCAATAAACATTCGCATAAAGTACAACAAGCCATTATATTTAGTGAACTAAAACGTAGCCGTACAGCTTATATACTTTTTCAAATAGGAACGCGTATTTTAAACTTAAGTAAGATAACTCGCGAAGATGGCCTTCTTGCTCTACGTAGAGCCTTTTCGAAAAAAGAATTACAACGTATAGCAGAACAATGTAAATCTAATAAATATTTTAACTTACAAAATAAATGGGCTTTTCGTCAACTACTAACGATATATAGGTAGGACCTCTAGTACACTGGAACATTGATTCATAAATAATTCTGTATAAGAACAATAATTTGGGTTGAATAAAACGAATATAACAGTGTATTAAAGAGTGTCATCAATTAGATATAACTATCGTAATCGTAGCGGTAGTCGTGCCCCTGATTGTAACCAAATATTTTAAGTGAGTCGCAAAAAGTTTGAGCACGTTTCAAGTCAGCGTAGAATTTGAGTGTCAGAACAAGGACAGCCTGAGAGGCACATAACTGTAGCTATGTAATCGAAGGCTCAACGCCACTATGATACTCAAAGGTAAGCTGCGTGCTCTTAAAAACTTTTTGCGACTTGCTTAAGCATTTCTTGAAAAGAAATCGCAGCTATTCGGTTATGATTACGACTACGATTACGCCGAGATGACAGGCCCTAGTCATACAAGGAATAAAAAAATGGACTACTTAGTCTCTGAAAACTTCAATGTTACCCCACCTCAAATCAACAACAATACAAGTAAACCTAAAATTCTAATTTTATATGGGTCTCTAAGAAAGCGCTCTTATTCAAGACTACTTGCAGAAGAAGCAGGAAAAATATTGAACTATATGGGCGCTGAAGTCAAATTTTATGATCCAGACGGCCTTCCTACTCACGACGATGATCGCTCAGTAAATCATCACAAAGTACAAGAGCTAAGAAATCTAAGTTTATGGTCAGAAGGACAAGTTTGGTCGTCACCTGAAATGCACGGTAATATGACAGGTTTAATGAAAACACAAATTGACTGGATTCCTCTTACTTTAGGATCTGTAAGACCAACTCAAGGAAGAACCCTAGCAGTTATGCAAGTATCTGGAGGTTCGCAAAGCTTTAATGCTGTAAATAATATGCGAATATTAGGTAGGTGGATGAGAATGATTACGATTCCCAACCAGTCTTCTGTAGCGAAGGCTTATCAAGAGTTTAACGATGATGGAACAATGAAAAAGTCCGGTTTTCGCGATAGAGTCGTCGATGTAATGGAAGAACTGATGCGTTTTACTTACCTAACCCGTGACCATTCAGATTTTCTAGTTGACCGTTATAGTGAAAGAAAAAACAAAGTAAATAAAACGATCGAAAAAATGAATAAAGCAAACTAGAACAACTTCAAATATTAAAAAATTAAAATTTTAAAGTACTTATTAGAGTACATTTGGTACAATATTACTTAGTTCTACTGTTTTATAGGGAATCTTAAGGATGTGGCCAAGAACAATATACCAAATTTTACATAGGAATTTTATTCATCAGTTAGACATTTGAATGCGCATAGTATTTTGTAAGTGAAAAATGACAATTCTGATAGGTAAAAGATTGTGTAAAATGGTAGATTATTTTTTACCACATCCCTTAGCTATAATTACAATAAGTCACTTAGTTGTAAATACAGAGACTAAAACCATCGAATTTTGAGAAATATTTTATAAAAGAATTGGTTTAGGAGGATGGCTTTCGCCATATATAGTATGAACAAAATAAAACAAAAAACAAAAAAACGTATTATTTATACAGTACTAACAACTTTTCTTTTTGCTATAGGTGCTTTTTTTGATGTATTTTCTATTGCAACAAAAGGGCTAGACGCATACAAAAACTATCAAGTTACAACAAGCATGAACAAGATAGATAATTTTCAACAAGACGAAAATCTCAGTAAAGAAATCACAAAATTAAGCGCACAAAAACAAAAGTTGGAAAGTAAAAAAAGCCAATGCAAAAACGCTATTAGTGTTTTAGAAGTAAAATTGCAAGAACTAAAAACCGATGAGGATTCGTTCCTATTAGGTAACACCAAGATTAGTAAAGAATCAGGGCAACTTCTTTACAAACAGCTTACTCAAAGACATAATAATCTCGTCCAAAAAGTAGACTATGTAAATACTATACTATTAAACAAACAAGAACAATTTCGTAAAGCAAATGCAATTCGCGACCAACTTGAAGAAGATGGGCTTGAAATTCAAATGCAGAAATTAGAAATTCAAAAATTGCAACAAGAGATAAGTAATTTACAGAACAAAGTCCAACAAAAACAAGATTACATTAATGAAAAAGCTCAAGATATTCAAAGTGAAAATGCTGCACAAGAAGAAGCGAACATTGATAACATTATTTTCGACATTAACAACAAGTAAACTGCGAACAAGAACTACATGCCTATTCACATAAGATATCTTTAATGTTGCGCAATGTAGGGCGGTCTTGTACCGCCCGGCTTTCGTAAAACACCTTCAAAACATTTCCGTTTTACGAGTGTCTCCTTTTTTCGCGAGGTATAAACGAAACACTTTTTATTACTTTTTGCAATTTTTTTATCAGAGATTCAATTTCAATTTTTGCAATTTCTTTTTTGGCTTTTTTTATACTTTTCAGGAATTTTTTTATTTCCTTTTTATTTTTAAGTTCTTTATACAAACGTTTAAAAGCTTTATCATTAGTAAAAAATTTATTAACACCTTTGGTTTTCTTTGTCATGTTTTTATAGTCTTTTACTTCGCGCTTTAACCCAGTTTTTAAACTATCAAATTTCTCTTCATCTTTAGGATGTAATCGAAAACCACTTTCTTTTGTTGCAATGCCAACAAGATCATCTATACTATCAATAACATCTTCAACCAAACTTTTGAAAGATCTCATTTCGGACAATTCTTCTTTTATTTTTTCCTGTAAACCTTCATATAACGTTTTATCACGCAAACGCGTTTTTAGATCTGTAGCAAGAAATTTTTCTAGATTTTCGTAAAGTTTTTCAAGTTTATCAATAGCTTCATCATCCTCAAGACTATCATCAATATTCTCTTTCATTTCTTTTAATATTTCTTCTAGCTTGGGTAAAATATCTTTTTTGAAATTCTCTTGTAGTTCCTTACTACGCCTTTTTTCATCAATCTCTTCTTGTTCTTCTTTAACTTCTTTCTCTAAACTTTCTAATGACTTCTTTTGATCCTCTATTATATAATCATAGCGAAACTCAGGATATTTGATGCTCTTAATATCCCAACTATTATCGTCAGCATCAAAAACTTTCCCTAATTTTCCTCTCTTTTTAATTTCATTTTTGATTTTTTTTTCCACGCTTTTGAGTATTTTTTTCAATTCTTTTAAGTACTGAGGAAAGTTTTTTAGAGTCTTTTTTTTCTGTTTAAAACTTTTTTTTTCTACACTAAATTTATCAAGCACATTTTCAATATTACTCTCTTGTTCTTCTAGAATACTACTCAAGCTAAAATAATCTTTTAAACTTGTTTCACCGGAATCAGCATACAATGCATCTATACCAGGAACGCTATCTCCTTCAACAGTCACTTTAACTTCTTTTTTTACAAATAAAATCAGTTCTGATTTTTTAAAAATATCAATTTCAAAATCTTGAGATATAAGATTTTGGGTAGCAAAAAGTACTACAAAAACAACAATAATTCTCATAAAGGCCCCTATTCAACTGTACGCCCAGGAAGATATTTTCTTAATTTTTCGAAACGTTCTAAAACACTTTCATCAATTACAATAAATGTAAATTCATATGGGTGCACTCTCCGAAATTGAAAAGTCTTTCCCGTTTCTAAATTGTAATAATTCACAAAGCCATCAACGTAACCTAAACCATAACGGCCATCTTGAATTTTCGCAAAAACCAAACAAAACTTTTTTTCAAAACTCACCCCAATATGATCGGAGGAAAGATAACAAATAATTCCGGGGGTTCCTTCTTCGACAATAATTTCATCGATATGACTACCTGACTCTTCTTCTAAAGAACTCCCAACATCGCGATTTACTTTCTTGACCTCGCGCTGTAAAATAATGTCATCGCCTTCTGTATAAAATTGAAGACCTTCTACTTCTTTTTCAGTCAATTGGTAAGTTTCAACTATACCATTAGTAAATGGAATCTGTCCTGAGCACCCCAAGCATAAACAACATCCTAAACTTAAAATAAAGTATCTCATGAGCCCTCTATTCGATTTTCTCTAAAACTTCTTGAACTTCCTTGGTTATTGTATCTTTCACTTTTTCTTTTACTTGGTTCGCTGCAGGATCGGTAACTTCTTTAAGTACTCCTGGAGCAGCCGATCCACTATCCTCTGAAGTCGACGCTTGATTTTCTGCAGCTTTGCCTGGTGCAATTGCTTTTTCTTGTGGATTTATTAACGTAAAGTGCCGTGCACTGTTTTGTTTTTTTGTTGGCAAAACATTTTTTTGTCGAGAATTTTCTGAAGCAGCGGTTTTCGAAGAAAGGTTTTCTTCACCTTCAACAATACCAAAAAAAGTGTCCATATCAATCAAAACAGCTGGTTTTTGTTGGTATATTTTTTGATTCTCTGCAACTAATTTTCTTTGCTCATCTGTCGCAACGCTATCTTCATACTTCTTTAAAACACCCAGTACTCCAACACTATAACACATCAAACTATGCACAACAGGTAGTTCAAATAATTCTTGGTCATCTACAGGCGTCTCGTAACCTATCACAGGCAATATTTCAGCCATTCCACGATACAATTCTTTACGCTCTTTTTTAGTAAGAGTTTCTGAAGCAATTTTGTCAATATATGCCAAGTGTTTTTTCATCGTATCGACATTAATGTAGCGATTTACAATTTGGTTAGCATGCAAATCTAACATATAGTGACGTTGTGCGTATTTTATTATATCTGCTGCAAATATTTGGAATTGTTCATTTAGCGCCATCTTTCTTATCAACAAAACTAGTTTCACTCGAGTTTTATTATCTATAAAACTACATTTTTCAGCGTCGTTTTCATCGCTTACTACTTCTTGTGGCTTAGGTTCGTCATTTATTTCATTAGAGAAACAACCAACCAGCAAAAGAAAACTAATGAATAATATATATTTCATCTCTATTCCTCATTTTTAAATTAGAGCATCATTTACTTAGGTCAATAACACCATTTTCTTCTTTAAATTCTGAAGTAACTGTTTCTTCGTAAGGTACCGTTTCAGTTTCTTTATAAGGTACCATTTCCGGTTCTTCTGGAATAGGCTTCCAGTCATTATCTAAATTATTGGTTTCTTTCTTTTCCAAATCTAGACTTTTAGATTCGGTATCATCTATTTTCTTTTCTTCATTTTTTTGGTCACTTCTCTCAGGGGTAACTTCTTTAACTGGATTCTCATAACGATTAGTTTTTGAAGTTATATAATTACGCATATCTATTTGTTGTGGCTTTTCTAAAAATTTTAAATCTTCCAGTTCACTGTCAACTAACTCATAACGATGTAAAGCCACCACTAGTCCTTCAGCAAAACAAAGAAAAGATTGTATTTGATACGGTTTATATAGTTCGTCTTCATACCACAAACGCGTATACTCTATCATTGAGAATGTTTGCGACAATTCACTATATATTTTCATTCTCTGCTCAAGAGTTAATGCTCGTGATAAAAATCCATCGAGATATGAGAGATAATTGCGAAGTACTTCAACAGTTATTTGCTGATTTTGGTGTTTATTTTTTTGCAAAAAATCAACAAAGCTTTCTTGTAAATATTTCTTTAAATGTGGAGCAAAAGTAACAAAAGAATCATTGATTCCTAAATGATTTACTGCTAGAGTTAAACGTACTTTGATTTCATTATGTATACGTTCGCACCTTGCAAAACTAAATGACTTATCTTTCTTTACAGGTTTTTTTTGCGGTTCCTGTGTTGATTTACAAGAGCATACTAGTAGAATAGATATACATATTATGATATTTTTCATCACATTTCCGTTCTTTGGAGTTCTTATGAAGTACTTTATTTTTGTGGTTATATTTTTTATAGTTGGTTGTTCTTCTAATCTTCTAGTGCTTAATAAAGAATTAATAGACAAATTTAATTTATCAGAAGAAAATTTAAAATCTCTACAGGTTTATATTTCAGAAGATGTAGAAATGCGTAAAATAGAAGACAACGATTCTATTGTTAAAAATGGACAAATCACTCCTAATGCTCAAAAAGACGTAGCAGAAGTTATTATAGAAGAACAAACTCCAGGAGTTATAATCATCGTCGATGAAGACATTCTTGCAGTGAGCTTTAAAAAAGGGTCCGCACTAATTTTTAACGACCAAGACGCCGCCTATATTATTTCAACAAACGATGGCAAAGTTAATTACGATGGCGCCGAGTATCTCTTAATAGAAGGCTTTACAGCATCGATTCTCGTAGATGCGAGCTTTGAAGAAGTATTTGAAAATACCCAAACAATTTCAGGGCAACCAATTGAAGAGTAACACAGCTCATTCTAGTAATTGCCGGACAACGTGAGCCCATAACAAAAGAACTTGTAGAATAGATTTTATTTCTAGAGGCGCG
The DNA here is from genome assembly GCF_041508025.1 of Candidatus Uabimicrobium helgolandensis. NCBI lineage: Bacteria > Pseudomonadati > Planctomycetota > Candidatus Uabimicrobiia > Candidatus Uabimicrobiales > Candidatus Uabimicrobiaceae > Candidatus Uabimicrobium > Candidatus Uabimicrobium helgolandensis. The sequence goes on along the minus strand of NZ_CP165719.1, from coordinate 4,243,793 downwards.
ATGTAGGGGCGGTCTTGTGCCGCCCGGCCTTCGCAAACAATTGTAAAACGCATCTAAAATGAGTACTAACAAATACAAACAATGACAAACGTTATTTACTTCGTATTTGAACTACAGGCGGTACAAGACCTCCTACACCACTTTATTTAAATGTATCTTATGAGTTTCGATTGTTAAATCGCTATATTGTAGCAGTGATATTTTTATCTGCAGAAGTCCAATATTATAAGAAATGTAATCGCATTCAGAATTTGTACTCATTGATATCTTTTACTCAAAACTACTTACTTTGATAAACATCTGTTACCACCTTAGACACTTCAACTTGCAAAGGTGAAACATCAGAACGAATTGCTTTTACTTCCCAATAAAAACTCTGTTCTTTGTTGCGCCCATCTATGGCCTTCACTGTAAACTTCCCGTCGCGAACAGCAGATGCTGCCAAAGCCGATATATTTTGACCATCACATTTTGCTGTAATGAGTACCGTACGATTTTCAATATGTGTTAAAGCTTCAAAGTAATCAGGTAAAACAATCGCCTTTTCACCATTAATCAATTGAGACTCACCACGATAGTAAACACCAATCTCAGGTCCCTCTAACGTCGAATGTTGTAAATCTTTTTCATTATCTGTAGGGTGATCGATGACAAATTGCTTGGTTTTTGCATTCAGTTTACCTAAAACTCTTAAATCTTTTTCGACAATTAAATGACCACCAAGATTGTTATCATTTGGATTATCTGTTTTAATGTATACGCCACTATTTGATATTAAAGAAATGTCTTTCCCTGCAGAAACAATCATCCCATCAGGAGTTGAAAGTATTTCTTGAAATTCAACATCCCCTGCTATTTGTAGTTTCCGTCCTGGGTAACGATTATTTGGCAGTGGCTTATTCGATTTCACTCGCGGATAAATAGCACTATTAAAAATCGCTTGATCTTTTTCATCATTACCAAAAATAGCTGTTCCTGTTACTTTGAGATTTTTTGTGATAAGTCGTCCGTCAAATTCAGCCCAAGGCGCATCAAAGAAAATTCCGCTTTCATCATTCTCGTATAATTTACCCGATATACTTAATATTTTGCCCGTTTCGGAAGTAACAGCAAGTCCACTGCTGCGACGTCCTGATGTATCTATCTTTATATCACCAGACTTCACAATAACCTTACCAAGAACTACGTGATTTGTACGATCAGGAGAAGCAACTAGATCCACTTTCCCTGCTTCAACAATACGACTAAACCCTTTAATCCCAGCCTCTTCCACTGGCTCATTCTCTTTTTCACTGTACATAATAACAACATGAAACTTATCAGAAGGAAATTCATTATCTTCGATATTTAAAGTTTTTCGGAGAGATATCAAATCACCGTTTGCTGAAATAGCATTACCAGCTTCAATAGTAATTGCCTGACGAACTGCATTCACCTTCAAACCGTTTATAATTCCCCAGGTATGCAAGTATTTATTATGCAAACGCATCATTTCCATATGATACTGTTGCTCATCTTTAAAATCTTTTACTCTTAACAGTTGACCTTTAAAGAAATTAACTCTTGTTGGTGACATTGTTGTTCCTTTGCATTAATGGGGCATATTGATATGCCCTAATCAAGTAAATTTATTTTCCAAGAATAGTATCTTCGCCAAGACGACTGTGATTCTCGAGATCAATCGTTGGCATATCTATATGTAATTTATAATTTGTATGAGCAGGTTTTTCTGTTTCAATAATTTCAATAAGAGATTTAATCGTCATGCGAAGTTCAGCGACTGGCATTCGTTTCAAAGTAACATGCACATCAAAAAAATAAGGAGACCCTTCTAAAGTAAATGCACCTTCGACAAAAGTATTGTCACCTAAATACATTGGCTTTATAGATTCAGTAATGCTAATTTTTTCACCTATATAAATAGATAAATACTTTTCTAAACCAATTTTTGTGCCTCGCATACGATACAAAGGTATAATTTCAGCTATAACTTGTCGCTTCTTGTGAACAGACCACTGTTTTCTTAAAGTTAGAGACATCGCTCCCGCAAACCAAAATAAAAAATCTTCTAACCAATCGTCAAAAAATTTATTAGGAGTGAAATATTTATTAAGTGTTTGTAAATCTCTGTTATCTAAATCAGGTATAAATTCCGTCTCTATTTTTGAAAACAGAAATGAAAAACGCGGATGAAAAAAATCGGCAATAACATCAAGAAGTTCTTCAATACCTTTACGACCAGATAAAGAAACATCAAATTTATCTTCTTCACGACAAATTAAATATGTATGATCATGATCGTGAAGGCGCCATTTCTTTTTGGAAACTAATGTCTCTATACGTGCATTGCGCGACAAGTCATGGCCTGCGTTTTTAAATCTTTTATTTAGCTCTTCACTGATTTCACCATCTTTAATATGCTTGCGCTTGTTAAGCGGAATGGAAAATACATAATCAAAAAGACGATCATCTTTAACTTCTCCCCAAATTCTTTCAAATATTTTCAAATATGAGTCAAAAAATGGTGGAAGATCTTTATCTGGTGTTTCGCGATAAATTCGTGGTAAAAAATGAAGATAGGAGCTTTCCGTTTTAGGATATTTTTTTTTCATCAATTATCTCCTATATACACCACTTGAATATCCATTTTTTCAAGTTTAATTAAACCTCTTACTCGCTTTTCTATTAAAGAATCATCAATATAAATATGATGAATACCTGTAACATACTCCTCTCCAGAAATAATTTCTGTTAATTCGTAAATATTTAAAGGTTTCTTATATGGCCACCCGCGACTATCTTTAAAACCCGATATTGGATCTAAATATGCTGTTATTTTTTGCTTCACACTCTCAACAACATCTTTTTCAGGAACGTGAAAAGGTATCATTATTTTAGCAACAATATTTACAGAGGTATAATCTGCACGCTTTACTTCCAACCAAGTTCCTAGTAGTTTGCGTTCACTTAAATACTTGTCTACCACCGGTAATAAATCTTCGTATGCGCTTTCTTCATCGGAAATTACAATAACTTCGATCTTACCAAGATCTTTGCGTTCATTAACGATCGCTCTTCTTACCTTACTCAAAGAACGATTTTCTGTTGATTTAATCGCATGATACTCAAAATCTTCTTTCGTCACTGCACGATAACGCGAGTTGGCAAAGTGCGAGATTGCTAAACGAATTTTTTTTGTATCAACAACTTTACCTTTTTTAAAAATATCTAACCGTAAATTTTCATAACGAATTAAGTATTGATCTTTGTCTTTTATTGTCCACTCATTATCACCAGTGATTTGAGCCTCTGCGTACTGTGATAATTCAAAACCTTGCGTACTAAAAGCCTTGCGTATCGTTTCGTTCAAATCAGCTTCCAATAAGTATTTCATAATCTCTTCAACGTTTTCTACAATACTAAATAAAAAATAATCCTCTAAAGTACGTAAAAATTCAAGAAGATCTTTATATTCTGGATCTAAGTCTTTCTGCGAAAGCACATCATCAATTTGGTCACCAGTCGCTCCAGCGACTAAACGTAAAAAATTGAGATACGCTTTTTTAGGTAAATGATCTATGCGATAAAGTAGGTGTTCTCCCAACCAACTTAAAAGTTCTATTACTGTAATTCCTGGATCAGAAGGGTTATAATTTGTCCATTCACTGTTGTATTTTTTTATCGAAGAAAGCATTTCTTCACGCAATGCATCGTAATTTTTTTTATGCAAATTCGGAACAGGCAATGACATGTTTTATCTTCCATTATTCTGTAGTAACGGTTATTTTTATATTTCCCACAACAGGCAAAGAATTTGCTTCGAGTGTTATCCACCCTTGATTGGTACCGTAAGCACTTTCAATAACTCGATTTTCTCGCAGTTTTTCTAAAGTAATTTTCTTTATCGATACCACTTGATCTATACTATTGAGTATTTTTACAATATCAACGAGTAAAATACGCGAACCAAACTCCCAACCTTGCTTATCATTTCCGCCTTTAATAGGATGTAAAAAACTACTGAGCAAGCGCAAAGCATTTTCTTCTATTTGAGTAATTTCTGTAATAGAAACCGTGGTAATTTCTGTAGTAACATTCACTTTTTGGTATTGCGGACCAATAACACGAATTCCCTTAGTGATTGAAATCAGAGCACGTCTTTGTAAATACTTTGCTACAGTATCGAGTAGAGCTTTTTTAGGACGAATCTCACTTTCATCACTAGGAACAATGGCAATAATTACTTCACCGCGACTACTTTCTATGTATTTTGCTCTCGCTACTTCTTGGGAAGCCATTTGCGCTAACCACTCATAGTCCTCCTTCGTGACAACACGATCCTTACTTTTAATAGTTTGCGGACCACGTCTCACAGCATCATCTAAACGTTCTTGATCGTTACCTCCAGAAGCAACAGCATAATTATTTACACTATCAATACTTGGGATGTTTGTTGTTAAAGATGTCACAGTATTTATTGAAACATTTCCATTCTTTCCTCCACCGCTATTATAAATTTTAGCAATAATATTATCGGTTCCTTTACAAGGAACCATACCATTGATTCCATCACCAAAAACAACAATTCCATTTTGGCGATTTAAGGTGTAATGGCGGCTAAAAGAATTTGACCCCGAAAAATCGCGTACCTCATGCCAACGTACCCACGTTTCTTCATTTTCGGTAAAGATAGCATCTTTTCCTTCTTCAGTAAACAATAATTCTTGTTCTTCTTTAGGGACAAGTTTTGATTCGCGAACGACAATTTGTTGTTTTTTTAATATAGGTGTATGTGTAAGTTGAAACTGTAAGCTAGGTTCATCATTGCTTGAGCCAAGAACTTCATTTGCAATTGTGACGCTGTTTTTTGCCCAAACAGAATTAAAGTGTATCCCCTTTATATAAGGACTGTTTACTTTATTCCCTTCCACTTCTATCTTTATCCATAGTAAATTTTGACCAAATTTATTAGATTTCTTAATATTTTGAGGAACGTAGAACTTAGTAATTTCACCGCTACCAAAAAAACTATCTCCGTGTTCTACTTCTAGTAGTCTCCAATTTTCTCCATCGTAGTATTTCCAACTCACAGTCGCGCTTGCCACTTGCTTTTTATTTCGCAAATCCTTCGCTAATGTACGTATATCTTTATCATTATATATCTCACGCAACGCAAAATATAAAGCATAAGGAATCCCTGCAATGTCTTCATTGAAGCCCAAGTATAAAGATGGATTTTCTTCTACAACAGGCATATACGGGCGAAAAGACTTACTTTGATCGCACGTAGAATATTCAAAATTGCTATAGTTTTTAATGGTCGCAAAACTTTTTTCACGATACAATATATCAAGAGTCATATTTTCAATAAAAGGCGGCGTGTATTCGGGTGCTTGATAACGCGATCCACCAATAATTCCCTCTTTTACCAAGATATTAGCAATTTCATCCCAACCATCTAATATTTCAAAAATATCTCGCGTTTTTACATAACCACCGACGAGACCATATGTTCCTTTAGCAATACGTATACGAATCCAAAAATTTTTGATACCACTAATTTCAACAGCTTTTATTTCAGGGCAGATAAAAGTAATACTTCCGCTACGCGTTAGTCCTCGGGTATTGTCTTTAAGTTCTAAATCTGGAGCATTCTTTGGTGTTTTATCAACAAATAGAAACTCATCTTCAAATTCTCGAGCCTCTTTTTGATCTTCATCTAAATCTAAGTCTAAGTCTTTTTTCTCTTGTTCAAAATTTAGCCATTTTTCGCCATTCCAATATTCCCAAATGAGAGATAACTCTAAATGGTGTTGAATCTCCGTAGGAAAAACATTTTCCAACAAAATACGATTTACTCGCTGTAACTCTTTTCCTGCAAGATTACCATTATATATAGAGTAACGTGCTTGTTCGCTTAGAGAGATGCCCTTAAAAGCCTTAGCATCATATAACAGTTCGCCATTTATTATAGTGTTTAAAGCTTCTAAAATCTTTTCCTTCAAAACTTCAGGTTCCTCATTTTTTTCTATCTCAACTTGTAATTCAGAAGGAAACCTTGTTTGTAAGTATTGGGATATCTTACTGTTATTTACTAGTCGTTTTTTCAATAAAAACAAATCTTTGAGATCTTTATCTGTTACAATATAATCAACAGGATTAATATGATGTAAATCCTCTTGGAGCTTAATATTCAAAGTGATTTGCGAACCCACCTTTGCAAAATTACTAGAACAAAGATAACACGCATCTAATTTCTTTGGCGTCTCTCCAAAAGGAAAAAATCCTTTTTCTATTTCAACAGGACTGTCGTTAGCTATTGCTAATTCAGGGATCAAATTTTTGATTTGTAAATCAGCACTAATACTGTCAATACTAGGTAAGACAGAATAATCTTCTTCGATAATCTTTACCTCTGAAAAATCAGGTGCTACAGAAAGCCAATAATTTTCTTCACCATTTACAACTGATTTTTCTAATGGGCCTATATCTTTGAAAACCACCTTATATTCATTTTCTTTTAAGGAAGTCTCTGGCTCGTAGATATTTCCTGTACTATCTTTCCAAATCGAAAAATAATCTTTAAAATTTTTTGCTGCTCCAGTAATTCGAACGGTCATATTCACAGGCTTTTCGCTTGCAAATAACAACGGATCTCCTAAATAGAGAAGATGAGGAATAAATTTTTCTTTATCATCTTTACCAAAAATATAAAAACCTTTTTGTTGTTGTTCTAATTCAAGAGAGTGCTCTGTAAACATTCCATACCAAGAATTCAAAGAAACAATTTTAGTTAATGGTGTGCGAAACACTGATAACCCCTGCTGTGTTTCAAAAACAACATTGCCATTCTCAGAAGAAGCCACTTGCGTACGAAATGGCACATAAGCACTTTTTGCACCTTCAGCAATTTTAAAAGATAAAGGTACTGTTGCCGGTTCGGCAGGTAATGGAGAAACTCCCATCAAATCAAGAAACGCTACTAGATATTTGTAAGGCACTAAATTTAATTGCTGAATAATAGTTTCTGACAACTCAGAAAATAATTTCAACACAACAACCCGAAAATCACCAGTGTCGATATCTTTAATATTTTCTGGCCAATCCTTTGTCCACTCGGGGCAATATTCTCTTGCCAACTCAACTGTATGTTTGAAAATATCTTCCGCAGTTCTATGATCGAGATGAAAATGCATTACTGCTCCTCTGCGTCGGGTAAAATTTCTTCTAATACTTGAATAGCACCACTAATACGCAACATTGTCTGCTCTAATTCTTTGCGTTTTTGCTCTAAATCTCGTTGTTTGGTTTCTATTTGTGCCAACATTTTTTGCCCTGCATCCCACTCTTCATGCAGCTCTTGCAATTTTATCTTTGCTTGTTCTACCAATGAGTCCATGTTTTAACCAGTAATATAAAAAGGGTATACTAAATTTTTCTGCGTATTTGTAGCTACAACAGTATAGTTGATGCTAATATTTATTCTTCCTGAGACATCAGGATCCGGAGCCGCTTTTACTTCTAAGTCAGTAATACGAGGTTCCCATTCCTCTAACGCTTCGCGAACATAGCGTTCTGCAGTATGGTATGTCGTAGAATTTTGTAACTCAAAAATTACTTTATGTATATCGCAACCAAAAGATGGGCGCATCACTCGCTCCCCCTTCATTGTACGGATAATAATTACAATAGCTTGGGCAATACTATCATCTCCACCAGCACCAGATCTACTGGTGCGTTCGCTCATAGGGTATGTCCAACCTTTTCCTAAAAAATCATGTTCATCAGGCAATTTCTAACCTCCTAAACACATTTTGTTGTACTAACACAAAGTAGATAAATCGCATGTATATATCCTAATTTAAGTTGACTGTGGAACCTTCGACATTTGCTGCTCCCGAGGCCTTTACGTCCAAGCCCCCTCCAGATTCTATTGAGACGCTACTCTTTCCTTTGATAGTAACGGTGTCAGCTGAAAGAGAAATAGCTCCATTATCGGCAGTAACAGTTATATCGGCATCGCTAACTATTGTAATGGTATTTTCTGCGGAGTCTATGACAATCGAATTTTTAACCGCGCTATCCATAATCGTAATTTTTTCTGCTCCATCAGTGTCATCAAATTGTATATAATGTCCACTACGAGACTTAATCACAGCAATGTTATTCTCTCCATCTTCGTTTGTTTCAGGAGGAGTTTCTGTTCCATTCCACAAAGAACCGATAACAAATGGAGTATTGATATCTCCATTTTCAAATGCTACTAATACCTCATCATCCACACTTGGAAGAAAAAAAGATCCGAATTCTGTGCCAGTAAAAAGCGTTGCAATACGAACCCAATCAGTTTCATTATCATCGCTAATCTTCGGAAATTTAATTTTTACTCGTCCTAATTTATCAGGATCTTGATTATTTGTTACAATACCAATAAAGACACCTGTTATTCGTGATTGATGTTCGCTTTGATAAAACATATCAACAAAACTCATATTCCTGTCTTTCTTACTTTAAATTTAGTGGTGTATTCTCTCTTATTCAAAATATGGGTTGTGGATGTTACATAGTAATTTCCACTAAATTTATCACCAATATTTGTAACTTCAATAGTAGTTCCCATACGAATTTGTTCGCCGCCTGAATATGTTCCTTCACCTGTAATAAAGTTTTGTAGTGTCTCATTATAGAAAGCAGCAGCGCGAGTATCAGCATCACTTTTATCAATAAAATTTTCATTGATAATGGTATTTTGAGAAGCTGTAAAAGCAGCAGAAGAAAAGGCATGGCCTGTTTGGCTTCCTCCCATTTTACTAATCTCATCTCCTGCCCCCCCACTCCCCACAATTTCTGTCTTTTGTTTCATATCCCAGCCGCGCGCTTCAACTTCACCACCTTGTCTTACCGTACGTAGGCGTACGTTAAAATCAAAAATATCTTTTCCAAAATGAAAACTAAATCCACTTTGTGGAGACTTATCTTCTTGAGATTTACGAAACAGTAATTTTTTATCGTCAGCCATAAGTTCAAAACCAATACGTCGTGCTCTTTCTAAAAGAAAATGATAATTTGTTTGGTTAAACTGAAATAAACATGGGTATACTGCCGTAGTTGTATCTGCAGTAGCAGAAAGTCCATCTTCACTAGCGATCGTTGAAACTATTTGACTATCTTTTTGTTCGACAAACGAACGATTTTTACGACCAAATTGCAAACGATGTAAACGATCAAAACCACGTACCTCAATGTGAGGTATAGATGAAAACGATATATCTACAGCGGTAATTTCACCTTTGAAAAGTTCCTGCTCTTGGTCAAGTCCCATAGATATAGTAACAGCTTTACCAGGAGTAAATTTAGAAAGATCTACATTTTGCCAAGGACCATTTTTTTCATCAACAATCGAAATCAAAAAATAGAACATTGTTGGGAGGTTGATTTGCTCTTCTACAACAACTTCGATAATATTCTCCATTGCACACTCTGCAACATCAGAATTATCAATTAAGATTTTTGCTATTGGTTTTGCCATATTTTCAATCCCTACGTGGGTAAATCTGGTAAAATTAACTGCCGACCAATGTCATTTGGTGTTGGAAACTTAATTGGATTATCAATACCATTTTCTTTTGCAATAAATAACCACATCTTGGCATCTTGATAAATTTCATTCGCAATCAAATCTAAACGATCGCTACCTTTAACAGTCCAGGTTTTACGACACCCTTCATACCCAAAATATTTATTTTTGTCTGCTTCTGGTATAATTGCTTGAAAAGTAACTCCCAATTCAGCTCTCAGAGGTTTTCCTTCACTAGAAAACATTGTATACTTAGCGTCTGCTTCAGTAATATACCCAAGATAATAAAATTCTCCCCAGTTAAAAGAACACTCTGGTCGACGACGTATACTACCACTAGACTCACTAGGTAATGTCAAATCTTGAATATCCTGAATATCAGCGCGAATATCAACACTCGATTCATAAGCATGATAAAATAAATCAATGCTAAGATCGCTAATAGCTGTTACATGAAACGGGAGATCAACAGAGTCTTTTTCACTTGATACCTTGCCATCGCTCACAGTTAACACATCAAGTTCTGTATCTTTTGAACTATCATCTGCACTTAGTTTATAACTATATTCTGTGGGATTAAACATCACTGTAAACGTATCGCCTGTATCTTCATTTTTAATAAATGCGCGCTCACTATTTGTAGCGCGATAATCTTTTTCCGACGGAAAAAAAGGATTTAAGCCCATTAAAAAATTCCTCTTCTATTTTTCTCTATGGCCATTTTCTTTTCTAGCATTTTGTATACGCGTGCTGCAATGTTTTGAATTTTATTATCTGTAATGTGAATGTGTGTTGTTTTTTGTTTTTTATGCTTTTGTTTTTCTTCTACAGCAGCTTGTTGTTTTTGAATTTCTTTATATTTCAAAGGTAGAACTTCTCGATGAATAGCAACATGTTTCTGAGTAGGTTTTTTACTATATTGTAAATGTTTTTTAGAAAATTGTTGGTAGTTATTATCTAAATGTTGAATACGATTTGTATACACACGATGAGACAAAGGATTTTGCTCTGTAAAAAAATACTGGTCATATAACAGCGAAAACTTATTACAAACTTGGTTTTGTAAGTTCGCAACTCTTTGCAACATCTTTGAATTCAATTTTTTTTCTCCGCTGTTTATACCATCCACTGTATTCCAAGAACTTTTTACCATAAGTTTTTCAAATGCTTTTTCTCGACTATTGGAATTCTGAATCTTCCCAACATCATTATCTGTAGTTAATACTTTATATGTAAGTTCATTTACTGGCTGTTGCGTATTTAAAAAGTAATTAGCTATATTTTTATTCGTACTATATGATTTTATCAACTGATTTATAACAGGCAGCATTTGCTGAATCTTACTTTGCGGAATAGCGAGATGCGAACTTTCGACACCAATGTTTTTAATGTATTGAAAATTACTTAGCAACGTTTTATTTGATTTATACACGTCACCTTTTAACAACTTTTGCAATATCTCCGAAGTGCGTGTGTTTTTACCTATAGAAACATTTGTTTTATCTTGTGTATTGCTCACAACCTTAATTTTTAAGTTATTTAACGTTTGCAATACCTTTGTGATTTTACCTTGTTTATTTAAAGCAGCTTCGCTGTTTTCTACAGAATGTGAATCTTGATGAACTAAATTACTCAAAACCTGTAACATCTCCACCGTTTTGTTTTCTTGGCCAAAAATTGTCTTATTTTCCGCAGAACGTGGATTTTTACGAACTAAATTATTTAGAATTTGAAACATCTCCACCGTTTTGTTTTCTTGCTTAGAAATTATTGTTTTATTTTCTACAGAATGTGGATTTTCACGAGCTAAACTGTTTAGAATCTGTAACATCTCCACTGTTTTGTTTTCCTGCTTAGAAATCATTGTCTTATTTTCTACAGAACGTGGATTTTGATGAACTAAATTATTTAGAACCTGTAACATCTCTGCCGTTTTGTTTTTCCCACCAAAAATTATTTTGTTATTTTCTACAGAAATTGCCTTGTTCTCTACAAAGCGTGGATTTTGATGAACTAAATTATTTAGAACCTGAAACATCTCTACCGTTTTGTTTTTCCCACCAAAAATTGTTTTGTTATTTTCTACAGAAATTGCCTTGTTTTCTATAAAGCGTGGATTTTGATGAACTAAATTATTTAGAATCTGAAACATCTCTACCGTTTTGTTTTTCCCACCAAAAATTGTTTTGTTATTTTCTACAGAAATTGCCTTGTTTTCTATAAAGCGTGGATTTTGATGAGCTAAATTATTTAGAACCTGAAACATCTCTACCGTTTTGTTTTTCCCACCAAAAATTGTTTTGTTATTTTCTACAGAAATTGCCTTGTTTTCTATAAAGCTTGGATTTTGATGAGCTAAATTATTTAGAACCTGTAACATCTCTGCTGTTTTGTTTTCTTGTTTAGAAATTATTGTCTTATTTTCTACAGAATGTGGATTTTGATGAACTAAATTATTTAGGACCTGTAACATCTCTACCGTCTTGTTTTTTCCACCAAAAATTGTCTTGTTATTCCCTACAGAAAGCACCTTACCTTTTACAGAACGTGGACTTTGATGAACTAAATTAGTTAGAACTTGTAACATCTCTGCTGTTTTGTTTTCCTGCTTAGAAATTGTTTTATTATTTTCTACAGAACGTGGATTTTGATGAACTAAATTATTTAGAACCTGTAGCATTTCCGTTATTTTGTTTTCCTGCTTAGAAATTGTTTTATTATTTTCTGTAGAATACAAATTTTCATGAACTAAATTATTTAGAGCCTGCAGCGTTTCCACTACTTTGTTTTCCTGCGTAGAAATTGTTTTATCTTGCGTACCAATCGAGAATTTACGCTCCAAATTTTTTAAAACTTGTAACATTTTTACTGTTTTATCTTGTTGCGGAGAAGCATCTACATGATGCGATTCTTCATAAACTAAGTTATATGGAGTCGTCAGATTCTGAATATAATTTCTTTGGAGTGAACTAGGAGCATTCACACTTGAGTAAAAAAGATCAGTATATTTACTAATAATTTTTTGAACACGCGTATTATTTATTGGTTCGAAACTTTTAGTGTGGTCCTCAACAGGTTCCACAAAATTATTTACTGTTTTTGCTAAACTAGAAGTATTCTTTTGTTGCTGATGCACTACTTGGGGTAGATTAAATTTTTGATCAAAACGATTAGCTCGTACATTACTTTGTGTATGCACATTAGATAAACTAGATACATTTGTCAAATGTGCGAAATGCCGCAATAGTTTCTCAGAATAAGCATTTTTTGCTTCACCAGATTCAAACATTGGAGATGAAACTTTATAAGTCAAGTTATCTAGTATTCTTAAATTTTTTTGGTTTGAGGTGTCATTAAATTTTTGAATTATCTTTTCAGCATTAAAATGCTTAAACATGTAAGTAACTTGTTTTAAGTCGCCAAACTTCGATAGTATCTTTTTATCAGAATCATGATAAAACCCCAAGTCATTCTGCTTCATATACTCACTTGTGTATGGTTTATCTACATTACTGTAACGCGAAATCATTTCTGTCAATCGTGCGTTTTGCGCATTCAGATTTTGTTTTACAGAATTACTTAACTCAACAGTTTTATACAACGGTTCATCTAATATCCCATGTACATTTATATACTTTTCTTTCGACAATGCCTCCGCAGTATACTGTTGAATATTCTCTACATTCTTTAACCTAGTAGTTATATTCGTCAATATTTTTTGTACAAGTACCTGCTGCTGCGCTTTTTGCATAAGATCTTGTATCACTGAGTTATCTCTGAGGGTTCCAGTTTTTTCCAAAAAAGAACTATGTGGTAACCTATAAGACAAAGTATTTTGTAGTTGATTTTTTAGCTGTTTAAAGCTGTGTTCTTTTGCATTATTTTGAAAAGATTTGTTAAGTTTGTTGGTTTGGTTTGTTTTATGGAATAAATGCAAATTTGTTTGTAAAATTCGCTCAAAGTGTTTTAGATAAAAATTAATGTTATGAATATCTGTGGTGTTGTGTTCTTCTTTGTTATCGTCAGTAGCTTCGGTATACTCTTGGAAAACCAAAGGAAAAAAATCAGCATGCATTGTTCGTAAACAATACTTTTCTAGTACTCTGTTTGTAAGATTTCTTGTTTGTATGCGTTGCGAAATTAAATTTTGTGGCTGAATGTGTTTTATAGCGTTCATTTTAATGTGGCGAGGATACTCACTATATTCTTTTATATAAGTGTTATAACGCGGACCACAAAGCTAAGCCTCGCACTTCCTTTCTTACCATCAGATGTAAAAACCTCTTACTAGTACTCTGTAAAGTTTTGATTCTATTCAACACTATGTATTTTCTTTTGTCGCGACCAAACGCATAGTTGTAATTCTGTAACTGGCGAGTAACTTCAAAAACGAAAATCCAAACTAAAGATTGATAATCAACCAGAGTATTAGATTACAGAATTTGTTCAAAACCATGATGGTGCATAGTGATCTCTTCGATCATGATTTCTCCCTCAGATGCATTCAGGTCACTTATAGACCACTTAGTAGGAAAAGCATCCTTAAAACTCCATGTTTTTGTGGGGATAGGTATAGGTCCAGGAATATTTTCAATCAAGTGCACAATAACATCTGCACGCTCAGTTGTTCCTTCTGCAACATCTTGAAGCCAGTTAAAAAAGGGAATCAAACCAAGTCCTCGCTTTAAAGTCAGCTCATTATAACTTACTCCTGTAGCTATAACATAAGGAAAAGGGCAACCACCTTCTTTTATTGTCTCTGTTTCAATAGATGCCTCTAGTCCTGATACTTCCGCAAATCCCGCGAGAGGTAAATTATTTATCTCAACCATAAAGCGGTGATTCATAAATAGTAAATCGGGAGTCGATCCAAAAGCTGCGTTGCGAATGTCTACCATAATGAGTTCCTTGTTTTAATATAAAAACAAACATACTAAGGGGAGTGTTTCCATTTAGATTTTTGCAAAATTCGAGTTATTTTAAGTAATAGTAAGGTACTTTAAAAGTAAATAGTATTACTTGAAAAATAATAAAGCGAGTGCCCAAAAGTTTCATTATGAAAAAGAGGCAACACATTCTACTTTATACTAAAAATACTTTTGCTGCTTTGTTTCTTTTCACCACTATTTAGTTTGTCATTAATACTATTAATTTGTTGGCACCACTTTTGTCTCTCTTTGTGCTCCATACTCATAATCGTTTTATGTTCCCAGTGAAAATGGTATGCTACAAATGCTATCTCTTCATAGAGACGCTCTAAAGGATAGCGAACTACTCCCCCAAAGAGGGAACATCTACCTTAATTTTAGCACTGCAGTTAGGGCATTTAGTACGAAATGTATCTTCGCCATGTTCATTTAGACGATTATATAAATCTTGTAGATAGGTAAAATCTTTTGTAAATAAATTTTCAATAACATTTGTATTTATCACATCAACAGTTCCTAACTCCACGATGACTCTAGAGAGAAGTACTATTGGCAAATAAGATGGATTTGTTTTTACTTTTGCATTTTTATTTGGAAAAATTTCGTCTGCTGCTGTTGCTAGTCTAATGACGCCGTTTTTATGAACAACTCCTTCATTATCAACATAGCCCATAGGTAACGAAAATTCAAATTGCGTAGCAATGTCCATATCTAAAAGCTTTCATAAACAGCATGCACTCAAATTATTTGAAAATACAACACAAGTAGTCTAGATGCCTAAAGCGTACATATATTATGTACGCTTTAGATCAATTTAATCTTCTGAATTATCATCAACATCGTTGATTTTGCTGTATATTTTCTGTAAGTAATTAAAATCTTTAGTAAATAAGTTCTCTATTGTTCTCGGTGTTATCATTTTAAGAGACCCAAGTTTTATAACTACTCTAGAAAGTATAATTATACTCAAATAAGATGGATTTTGTTGAACACGCGGATCGCGCATCGGTAAAACTTCATCTGCTGCTGTAGCAAGTCTCATCTTGCCGTGCTTGTGTAGATTTCCATCTTCATCAACATACCCTAAAGGTAATTCAAAATCGTGCTCAATTTGTAAAACAGTCATTTATAAATTCCTATGTTACGCGTTTAACACCCTCATGTTGAATTGTAACAGTTTCAGGTATTGGCTCGTCATTTGTCGCATCGAGTGCTCCGTATTCAACCTTTGAAGGCCAACAATTAACGACTTCCCAAGAAGGACCGTCATTGCCTTCCTCATCAACAACAGTAATCGACATATTTTTACGATTAGGAATCGCTCCTGTTTGTACCACAGAATTGTGCCACTCCCAAAGCTCCATGCTACTAAACAAACCTTTTTCCAAGGTAATCTCTGTGGCACCTGTTATACCTGCTAATTTACTAGAAACGGTGTTACCACCTTCGCGATACTCTTTCACTTGGGTTTCAGGACTTGGAATAGAAATTGTTTTGAAAGATGCAATTCCAATACCATCAATGTCAACGCGGAAACGATACCCAAGATATGGATCGAGATCTGGTCTTCTATCTGCCATAGTGAATTACTCCTTCATCTATGATTGTGGGGATTTTTGAGTAACGGTAAATATGACGAATTCTGCTGGTTTAACAGGAGCAATTCCTATATCAATGTGTAGTTCACCAGCATCAATACTAGATTGAGGGTTATTTTCCTCATCGACTTTAACATAAAAAGCCTGATCTTCTGTGTCACCAACTAAAGCACCACTTCGCCAGACATTAGAGAGGTAAGCGCTTACATTTCGTTTTACTTTACCCCACAACAATTTGTCATTTGGTTCAAAAACTACCCACTGTGTTGCTCTAGCAATAGAAACTCTCACCATAATAAACAAGCGGCGAATGTTAACGTATTTCCACTCTGGATCTGCAGATAATGTATTTGCACCCCATACGCAGTCACCAGCACCGGTGATGCTACGAAGAACATTTATATTACGCGGATGTAGAAAATCTTGTTCGCCTTTTGACGTACTGCGCTCCATGCCAACAATAGTTTTTAAGGCTCCAACGCCAATACCCGCAGGTGCTTTGTGCACACCACGTTTATTATCTGTATATGCATAGATACCCGCTATATGTCCAGAAGGTGGAACTAATTTCTTACGACCTGTTGCAGGATCACTAATGTAAACCCAAGGGTAATAAAGCGATCCATAAGAAGAAGCAAGACCTTTTTCACCTTTGTATTTACCAGTACCACTTTTAAAATCTTTTACGTCCGTAGGTTCTAAAGCGCGCGGTGGATCAGCAATAAAAAAAGCGTCTTGACGTAGTTGACAGTAAGCTATTGCTTTGATAATAACAGCACGATCTCCTGGGCGATCAGGAATACAAAGAAGAAGTATTTCATCGATAGGATCTAGGTACTTTAAAGCATTTGTAAACGGTTTAGGACTATCCAGGTCACCGTCTAAACCATTTTCCAATTTAAGTTCTTCGTTTGTTGGACGCTTAAAATCACCAGTTACTTCAACGCGAATGAAAGACGAACCACCTTCTCCGCTTTCAGGAACATTAGCTTGGTCCATGAATTTTTGAATATCAACATCAACATATTCTTCTTTTACTTCGCGCGGATCATTTCCATCGTATTCGTTAGTAAAACCGTCCGCTTCTTGGTATAAAACTGTTACGCTAAAGTGTGTTTCAGGATTCGCATCAAGAGGATCAGAGATTCGTACTGTTACACGATTCCCCCATTCACCCGTCGAATTAGCAGCAATCTTCATACTACTTGCTGCTTCTCCTTCTCCAGCGCTAACAGTCTTAGAAGCTTCTTTTGCGTTGTCAGCACCTACTCGAATAACAAAACAGCTACCACCACCTTCTTGGAAAAAAGAATATACTCCGTAAGCAAGTCTCCCGCCTGGAATAAAATTACCAAAGGTCGTAACAAACTGCGTCCAATTTGTAATAAGCATTGGTTTGTTTGTTGGTCCTTTTTCCGCGATTCCGATGAAGGCACCTGTCGAAGTACTTGCGCTCAAAATAGGTTTTGAACCGCTCGAAACTTCTTTCATATATATACCTGGCGATTGATATGCCATGGGGGTCTCCTCAAAATAATTGTAAATATAGTATTGCTAATGATTCTAATTTTGCTACGAAATTATTTTTTGCAATAGGTCGCTCAAAGCAATTAAGTGTTTTAAAATTAATAGGAAGTAACGCAATTACAAAAATAAATAAAAATCCCAAATATCTAAAAAACATCAAGAACTAAGATTGTAGAGCAAGAAATGTTGGTTTGAGAAAAAGCAAAACTTAAAGTATTTCATTTTTTATAATTTTATATTAATATTCTACTTTTGTAAATAGAAAAAATGCGCAACACATTTATACAAAGATTAGAATTTGTACGACTTAAAGATAGATTATTCTTCATTTCAGACAAGAAAACTCGAATTCTAAATAAACAAATAACTGCAAACCTCTCAAATTAAATCGTACTAAATTCTAAGTACATCGCCTAGTGAAACGCTTTAGAAGAGTTCAAAACGATTTTTCTAATAGCACAAGCAGTGTTTTTGTAGTATGGTAAAAAATATAAAAATATAAAAATATAATCTCAATATCGTAATTGAGCAACTGCAAGATACAAAACCTAAACAAAGAGGGATAAATGTACTTTAAAGATAAAGTAGCGATTATCACAGGTGCTGCATCAGGCATCGGATATGCAATCGCTAAGCAAATGGCAAAAGAGCAAGCAACAATTATTATAGCTGATATCAATTTTTCACAAGCGCAACAAGCAGCAGAAAACATCAATAAAAATAATGGCGGAAAAGCTTTCCCATATGAAGTTGATGTTCGCGATTCAGATGCAGTTGAAAAACTAGTAGAAAACACTATAGAACAACACCATCGTCTAGACTATATGTTTAACAATGCTGGAATTGCGATAATGGGCGAAATGATGGAGATGACATTAGAACAGTGGGATCGCCTATTTGATATTAATGTTCGTGGAGTTATTTATGGCACACATGCTGCGTGTAATGTTATGAAAAAGCAAGGATACGGACATATTGTAAACACCGCGTCACTAGCAGGTATTATTCCCTCACCTAACCTGGGGGCTTATTCGGGAACTAAACACGCTGTACTCGGAATATGCAAATCGCTGCGAATCGAAGCAAGGGCATTTGGAGTTAAAGTTAGTGCAATTTGTCCAGGGGTTATCGACACGCCAATGGTAACAGATTCAGAAATTATCAATGAAGATAAGCTTGTGGCATCTAGAGAAGAAATTCGCGAAAATATACAACTGAAACCTTACTCCGTAGAAAAAGCTGCGCGCAAAATTGTAAAAGGAGTAAAAAAGAATAAGGCTATTATCCTTATTACTGGTCATGCACACATCTTGTCGCGCATGTACCGCTTTTTTCCAAAGCTGTCAGAAATGTTAGGACACTCGTATCACAAACGAGAAAAGAATATACTTGCAAAAAAGTAAATTCTTATTAGATTTCCCTCAGAAATAACTTCATGAAACTTAATGCTCTTACTGGAACAAGGAACAGGATCTAAGCCAAACATATGAAATATGCGTTTTAGAACTGCCAAGTCTTTGTGCAAGAGAAGAACAGCAAAATAAAGAGAGTTCTTATCACCAACTTCAGGAACTTTCTTTGTTTTGTTGATGGCATTAAATTTAATTTTAAAAAAGAATATGTTTTAAATCTGCATCATTTCAATTGTAGAGTGTAATAAAAAGAAATCATTTCATTGTCCAAACCTATTTTTATCCACTACAAATCAAAAACTTTTTTGCCTACTTCTGTTAACTTAAAATTATGCTTTCGCGTTGCCAAATCAATCGTTTTTTGTAAAAATTTCCTTCTTTCAACTCTTCTTTTTTCTTGCTTAGCAAGAAAAAAGAAGAGGAAAAAACTTTATAAATTGCGCTATACGAGAACGAGATGAGTTGTTTGGCGATGATCCATGAGGAAGTAAATGGTTTCAAAAAACACAGCTACCTTCACGCATCGTAATTCTTTCGGCAAGAGAAGAAACGCGAGATTCAAAAGGGAAATAATATGCTGATTTTTGGTAAGACTCATCTAGAAAAGAAAAATGCTTGGGGTGGTGGTGGGGGGGGCCTGGTGCGCGCGTGGAGCCGCCGTCTTCTTCCTTGTTCTCGGAGGGGTTTAGACCTCCTTGAACATGGACATGGTACATAGTATTTGTAACTTGATTAGTTTCAGTAACAAAGTTTTTTGGAGTTTGATAACTCAAAGAGGCTAATTTTTCTTCGCATGTATTTTAATTATTATTCCATAAGAATGGATTAAGATCAAGATGAACCCCTTTTATTAATATCAATGTCTATAGAAGACAATTAATTGTCTTCTATAGACGTACGACAATCTGGACAAAAATAATCTGGGCAAGCGAATAGAAAACTCAACATACAAAGCCCAAATAACAATGCAACAATCCAATTAGGCCAAAAATAAAAACCTGCCGAATAAAAAGCGTAAAAACACATAAAGTACAATAAAAAACTTATGCCATAGAGAAAAATTCCTGCTATGCCAAATGTGATAACCTCACCTTTGTAATTACACGATCGACATTCAATGTATGGCTTATAAATCCTCAATAGTATTCCTATAAATTTAAACATGTTTAACTTCACTATTCATGTTTCCGCAACCCATGAGAATAAACAACAAAGAAAAAAGCAAACCAACAACACTAATCCATTTTCCGTAGTGATAGCTTTTTGGCGAAAAAGAAAACTCTATCTCGCTATTTTGTTTATCGACAACACATCCTAAAAAATCTCCATATACACGCACAGTAGTGAGTGATTTATCTCCACTTTTCACCATCCATCCTGAATGGAATCTCTCGGAAAAAACTACAAGTTGTTTTCCCAGAACTTGTAAAGACATTTTTACATAACCAGGTTTTTCGTCGACAATTTTTATTTTTCCTATAGGGTGTTCTTTTTCTAGAGTTAGCGAATCATTTACGATAGCTGTAGTACTTATGTCTATATTATTTAAGTCTTTTTCAATATCTGTAGAGACAGCAGTGTTTGTAACTAGGCGTACGCGAGGCTGAGCTTTGCTTAACGAAACACTTTTTTGCCATCGTGGAATATACTCCGTAGAAACTCCTGCTATTTTTTTGTAAATTGCCAATTTAGGATCGACACTAAATTTAGGGCGCAGTCCTGTATAGCCATTAAAACAACGTAGCCCTTGGGCTGCCCACAAGTTAGCATTTCCTCTTATGTCCCAACGGTAAAGTTGTGTATCAACATTAACATCTCTTTTAAAATCATTAAATGATCTTGTTGGAAGAACTTGGATATAGCTAATACTACATAGACCTAATTCAAAAGCGGTAAAAACAACAAGTAAAGCTATACAATTCGTCGACACTTTTAGTGTGCTTAGTAGTAATAACAACGAGATCAACATGAAAAGAGGTCCCATGAGTATGGAGGTTCCATATTCAGCATTGTGTGGTAGTTGTAACGCCCACATTGCAATCCCTGTGCTAATGAATAGCATGAGAAACATTGGCCACAGCTTTGCAAAGGAGATGTGCTCATCTGTACTAGCGAAACGTACAAAATCGACAAGAGAAATCCCTGCTAGCACTGCCATACACAAATGAGTTACGGAAACATAACGCACAGGGTATTTAAATTTACTAATAATAGGAAGAGAAGATACAATTAAATTTTTGCCCATCGCCATCATAAGAGAAAGTATCATGAGACATGTAAAAATCTTTATGGCTTTTTTTTGCGACGCCGAAAAGTGTTTGTATCTAAGGAATAACCACGAAATAAGAAGTAAAGTACTGCTACCGCAATACAGGGCAAATTCGTGGCCATTACTGTAAAAATCGTATGCATGGCGCACCACCATCCCTTCTGGTAATAATGGTGTAAATGGAGCAAAAAACAAACTCAAATCACTCCATCGTATCGAACCAATTGTCGCGTAAGATGCGACGGCATCACTGCGAAATGACTGCGAAAAGGCATCCCACGTAGGAAGGAGCTGTACTCCTCCTACTGCAACAGCTAACATTTTGGCTATAAACACCCACAATAAGCATTTCTTACTTGATTTTGGCAGCAACCACAAGACGTACACTAATTCACTAAACAAGGAAAACGACATACTTTGAGGATGACCAAGTAAAATCTGCGAAGATGTCAGAACAATAATCCCGGTTAAGGCATATCGCGTATTTTTGGCAGAAGATCTATTTAAAGCAATATCTATACAAAGTAGTAACCAAGGAATATGCGCAATGACAGCCACAGAGTTAATATGAATAATATGCATCAAATTGTAGCCACTAAATGTAAAAATAAGCGCAGTAAAAACAGCTCCATATCTTTCTAATTGCCACCTTTTCGCAAGAAAATACGTTCCAAAAAACATCAAAGGGTAGTGAATAAACAACTCAACATTAAAGGCAACGCTCAAAGGCAAAGAGTAATACAAGAACAAGTGTAGAGGGTGATACATTCCCACCTGACCTTCTCCGTGTATATAATAACCGCAAAAAATGTTCGAAAACCACAGAAAGCTATCTCCAGAAACTAAGCAATCTTGGTAAAACATTCGCATAGGTATATGAAAATTAATCAAATCATTGAGAATATACGTTTTTGCTTGTAACGCTGGAAATATCAAAACAAGAAAGACCGCACCTGCGGCCCCCCAGGTTATATTAGTTAGTGTTTTTGTCATATTTTTTTACTCTATAGTGCCAAAAAAGTCTTAATAATTCAATCGGGGCAAAAAGAAAATCTTTGAAAGTTAATTTGCTTTCTCCCTGGTGAGTCCACTGACTCAAAGGATGTTCGTAAAAAAAGTGTTTATTTTTAGATATTGGTTTTGCGCGAAAAATAAGTTCGATGTCAAAAAACCATTTAGAAAAAAAACTCTGTGAAAAAATTTCCTCAGCAACATCTATTGCAAAAATTTTAGCTCCGCACTGAGTGTCATAAACAGGCATGTTTAAAGTAAGACTGGTAAAGGTTGCAAATACTCGACTAAGATAATGTCTATAACCAACACGGTCTATATTAGCTCCTAACCTCTTAATTCGCGTTCCTAAAACAAATCGTGGTGCGTTTTGTTGTAGTAAAATACCAACAAAATTATGTATTTCTTCAAGTGGTGTCGCAAGGTCAGCGTCCCAAAAACCAACAAAAGAAAACTTATTTTTTGCAAGAATATGACAAACTCCTGCACGAACAGCCTCCGCTTTTCCTTTGTTCATAGGTAGATCTAAAACAAAAGTTTTTTCAGGATATGAATGATTTACTGCTGATAAAATTTGTAATGTTCCATCACTACTGCCATCATTGACAAAACACAAACAAATATGAGAATTTTTTTCTAAAAAGCGAGAAAATGCTTGTTGCTTAAATCGTTTCGCTTCATTATAACAAGGAATTACTATCGCGGTTTGCATAAGTAAAAATTCCTATAACTGATGTTCCAAACAGAGGATTTCCACCAAACAAGGCTTCTATCTTTCCCAAAGAATACAAGGCTTTATTAAGTAAAAAATGGCTTTCTTGTAAATCAGTAGATTTTTTTTGCTTGGCAAAAGGCGCTAATATTTTACGTATGAAAAAAGCTGGTAAAAATATATGCCCAAAAGCATAAGTCAGCATTAACGGCTCTAAGCCCACTTGCGAAGCTAAATTTCGCAATGTTTTTTTAGTGTATCGTCTCTTGTGAAACAACAATTCATCATGATACGACCACAAACATTCAAAAGCTGGTACAGTAATGAGAACGAGCGAATCTTTTTTTAAATATCGCAACCAATTCTGCAAATGCTCAACATCATTGTCCAAGTGTTCAAGAACATCCATAGCAAGAAGTAAATCAAAAGACTCTTGCGAGGAATTTTCAAGTGTTTTCACAAAAAGATCATTTGTTTTTCGCCATGAAAAAGTTGGTGGATCTATAAATCCGGGGTCAAAACCAACAACGCGCTCTATATTACCAGACACTCGCTCTTTAGTTCGTAAAAAAGCTAAATTCTGACATGTTCCACACCCAACTTCTAAAATAGATTGCCTTTTTTTACTAAGTAATTTTATTGCGCGTTCGATGTAACAAAATCTCGTCTTTGTCCACCAATGTTCCTGTTCGTTTACAAGTTGATTGCTTTCGATTAAATCCATAATAAATATTAATCCAAATAAGGAAAACAAGAGTTGATAAAAATAAATCTAAAAATATTTTAAAAATAGTTGACAATCTCATTATTTGGTTGTAGACTATTAATGAAAATAAACTCTGACCTCCCCTATGCTCTAATAAGTAAAGCTACTTATTAGAGTTTTTTTATGCCCACCTGAAAATATTTAGTCTTTCCGTGTGTACCAATATGCCCAAAGAACAAGCACTACTTGGATCACTAATCTCAAATATAAAAAAAACAAGCTAAATTGTGGATACAACTGCGGATTCATTGCCATATGAATATTTGCTGGCGACACAGCAACAAGAAGAATAACAAGTCCCCATCCTGCAATCGCTTGATATCTTTTCGTTATAAGTAACGCACCAAGCGCAATTTCGATAACACCACTTACATACACAAGTGCAACATGCCATGGTAAATATGGTGGCACAATTTTTACAAAAAATGCAGTGTTGGTAAAATGCGAGATACCTGCCATAATAAAAAATAATCCATAAACAAACTTTAGCACTAATTTAACTTTAGCTAACATATTTCACTCCTAATCTTGAAATTCTGGAGGAAGTGGAATCCCGTCATAAGTAATTTCTAACTTTTCAGAGATCGGGTATGATTGACAAGTTAATATATAACCTGTATTGATTTCTTCCTCGCTTAATCCTGTTTTTATTTCTAAGTCAACGTTGCCAGATATTAGTTTAGCTTTACAATCGGTACAAAATCCCGAGCGGCAAGAATGAGGTATGTTATAGCCGTTTTCCAATAAAACATCTAAAATCGATTCTTCGTCTGGAACAGTTACATTGTATTTAATTTTGTCTATCGTAAATGTTAATTCGTTCAATGGCTTCTCCTGGTATTCTAAAAAGTTAGGGTCTGTCATTAATGCTATTCAGTTAAGGCTAAGTTATTCCCATTTAGCTGAATAACATTCGGGTCTGTCATCATTCATTATTTTTTGGAGCCCGCTTCCGAGCCCGATCCCCAAGTTTTACTTGAGCAAGAATGACAAAATTAGAGAATTATTTTAAAATCAAGATGTTCGCGATCGAAATTGTTCAACTAAACATATAATCACAGAAAAGTTGCTGTTGTTGAGAGATTTTTTTTGTCAATATTGGGAACTTGGGCGTTTTGCTGAGGGTAACCAACGACTAAAACTAGGTAAGGACGTTCATTGTTGGGGCGATTCAAAATTTTATTTAGAAAATTCATTGGACTTGGCGTGTGAGTCAGAGAAACTAAACCCGCGTGGTGGAGTGCTGTAATTAAAATTCCAGTAGCAATTCCTACCGACTCTTGCACATAGTAATTTTTTCTTTTGTTGCCTTCTTCGTCTTTGGCGTAACTTTCCGCAAAGATAACTACCAAGTAAGGCGCTATCTCTAAAAAAGGCTTACTAGCATCTGTGCCCAAAGGAGCTAATGCAGAAAGCCAATCATCAGGAGCACGTTTTTCGTAAAATTCGCGCTCTTCTTTTTCAGCAGCAATGCGAATCTGTTGCTTTATTTCGCTACTTTCAACAACAACAAAATGCCAAGGTTGTAAATTGGCGCCGTTTGGCGCTGTTCCTGCTGCGAGTATACAGTTTTCTATTATTTCTCGCGGTACTTGGCGATCAGAAAAATCGCGAACAGTGCGTCTCTTTTGTACTTCTTGGTAAAATGCACGTGATCGTTCAATCATATTTTCCTGGGAATATTCAGTAAATTTTAGTGGGACAAAATCATAAGACATTTTTATCTCTCTATTTTTCGCGGCGTAAACGAAATTGCTTTCCTTGGTAAACGCGTAGAGCATTTCCTCTTTCTAAAGCTTGATGTTGTTGCCACATCTCGTTCTTTTTTCCTTGAGTATTTTGACGATTAACATCTTCTATTTTGTGTTTCAATCGTACAAGTGCTAACTTATTATTCATTGATTGAGAACGTTGCTCACTTGCCGTAGCAACAACACCGGTAGGCACGTGAGTAACGCGTACAGCTGTTTCTACTTTATTGCGGTGTTGCCCTCCAGGCCCTGATGCACGAAATACATCTGTCTTTATTTCACTTTTTTCGAATAATATGTTTTCATTCGCCGCGTGAAAATGCACGTCAATAAACCAATTTTTTCGCTTATGGTTAGGACGAAATGGGCTCGTTCCAATCCATTTGATCGTACCTTGCCACGAATCTATAAAACTCGTGAGATTTTTACTGCTACTAAGAAATAACGCTATGGACTTTGCCGTTTGTGGGTGCTCTCCAGGTACTAGATGTATATCTGCGACAAGGAAGTCTAGACTTAACGCTTCTTTTTGTAATTCTTCGACTACTTTGACAACAACCCAGCAACATTCTGCAGGAGCAGATATTCCCGCAGAAACTTGCACAATATAATCCACCACGCCTAGAACAAATCCATTTGAGTTACACGTAGTACTTCATCTATCGTTGTCAAACCCATAGCTGCTTTTGCTGCTCCATCCATTCTCAAAGTACGCAAACCGCGTTCAACACACTCTTGTTTGATGTCACTAGCGCTTGCTCGTTCTACAATTTTCGCTTTGATTTTCTCGGTAATTGGCAAAACTTCGTATACTCCACAACGTCCTTTATATCCGCTTCCCATACACTGTTCGCAACCTTTGCCTTTCCACAAAACTCCTTGCGGCAAATCGCAGAAATCTATACCTACAGATTTTAATTTGGCTTCTGTTGGTTTATATTCGGTCTTGCAATCATCGCAGATCTTACGCATGAGTCTCTGAGCCATAGCACATACAAGAGATGAGGAAACCATATATGGCTCGATGCCTATATCTAAAAGTCGGGTAATCGTACTAGTTGAGTCGTTGGTATGTATAGTCGAAAGAACTAAGTGCCCTGTTTGTGCTGCCTGAATCGCAATACGCCCTGTTTCTTCGTCGCGAATTTCCCCAATCATAATAACATCAGGGTCTTGACGTAAAAGAGTCTTTAATGTTTTTGCGAAGGTCAAACCTTTCTTTACTGCTACTTGCGTTTGGCTAATTCCTCGCATTTGATATTCAACCGGATTTTCCACGGTCACAATATTTTTTTCGACAGCATTTAAACCTGCTAAACAAGCGTAAAGTGTTGTTGATTTACCACTACCTGTTGGACCTGTAACAAGTATAATACCGTGGTTGTAGTTGATAAAGTGATTCAGTACCTTCAAATCGCGTTCGTCAAGACCTATATCATCTAAGCGAAAAACCTTATTAGATTTGTCAAGTATACGCATTACCACACGTTCACCAGAAACAACAGGTAGAGAAGAAATACGTAAGTCAACCTCTTTAGTTCCCATAACAATAGATGAACGCCCATCTTGAGGCAAACGCTTTTCCGCGATATCCATACGGCCCATTACTTTAATTCTACTAGTCACAGCATCTTGGTAACGTTTAGGGATACTTTGTACATCATATAAAATACCATCGATACGATAGCGAACTTGCAATTTTTCTTCATAAGGCTGCAAATGAATATCACTTACTTTTTTACGCAGCGCTTGTAGTAAGATATTGTTTACCGTACGAATAACAGGAGGCTTATTTTGAGATTCAGCTACATCAAAACGCTCTTCAAATTCTCCAATACCGTCAAGATCAAAATCTTCTTCCATTTCATCAACACCGCCACTATCGGACATATGTTGCTGATAAGCTTGATTTATAAGGGCTAGAATTTCCGTGCGTGGAGCTAATACAATCTCAACTTCACTATCAAGTAGACTAGCAAGTTCATCTAAAGGGTATGTTAACAGAGGTGTACAAGTTGCGATATAGTAAAAACCATGCTTTTCTTCTATCGCAATCAAACTTGAGTTACGCGAGAAATTGATCGGTACTTTGTCGCAAAAACTTTTAGGTACTTTAATTTTCTCTAGTTTTTCAAGAATCTCATAACCCAAATATTCACTCATAGCTTGTAATAACGGCATTTCAGGAATATAACGGTGTTGAACCAGGCACTGGTCTAATGTAAGATTTTCTTCTTCTGTCAACTTAATAACCTCATCGACCTTGGCCTCATCAATCAATTCTTTTTCCACAAAGATGGACATTAAATCTTTTAAGTTCTGCATGCTTTCTCCTCTCACGCGCTCTAGGGCGTGTCCCTATACAAAATATAAAATAAAAGGCGAACCGCTATACTCTCCGCAGCTCGCCTATCAATTAAGTTACCAGTTGGTTACTTAGTGTGTTCTATTTATTTTTCTGTATTAGGGCGCGTTAACACGCCCTAACTACTCAATGTTATTTATTATCTGTATTATCTGTATTATTTGAGTTAGGACTTTGATATTCGAGCATATACAGTGGTTCTGGTTCTTCTTCCGACAAGCCGTATTTTTGTTGATAACGAGCAAAAGAAGGATCAATGAGACTCATATCTACACCAAATTTACTTGTTTCCATTTTTTTCTCATGAGAGAATTTTTTGAAATCTTCAAAGTTTTCATCTCTTAAAATACGCGGAGTTACAAACAAGTATATATTTTGTTTATTATGTGTCACAATACGCGTTTGGAATAAGAAACCAATCAGTGGTAAATCACCAAGTAGAGGTACCTTTTCAACACTAATTGTGCGAGAGTCAAATGTCAATCCACCAATAGCAACAGTATGTCCATCAGGAATTGTTACTGATGTAACGATTTCGCGAGAAGTTTTTGCCTGAACACCACCGACAGCTGCAGAAGCGCGATCAAATGCCTCAATTGTTTGACTAAGATCTAAACGCAAATAGTTTTTTTCTCCACTGATGTGTGGTGTTACAAGTAACGTTGTCCCGGCTTCTTGGAATTCACCAAACGTCTCGCGAACTCCTCCACCATCATCTACGTTGTTTACAACAGAAGGTTGGGCATCTGCTACTTTTAATTGTGCTTGTTGATTGTCATTTGTTACTACACTTGGTAATGACACAACTTTTGTGTCAACTTGTGTTTGTATAGCATTTAGTAGTATAGGTAATGTAAATAGGTCGTCATAATTTGCAAAGAATGTTCCAGAACGTTGAAACGGATCGCGAAAAGGAAGAGAAGGCAATTTACCAAATTTTTGTGCTGTAATTGCTTGATTTCCATTAATAGGGACCGCAGTATTTCCGTTTACAGCAACTAAGTTTGTAAAACCAAAGTTAGTACCACCTCCAAGAGTCGCTTGGCCATCTTCTGCATTTTCGGCAAAAAACAATTCAATTCCAAGACCAAGTATGTCTTGAGGACTTACTTCTACAATCGCAGCTTCTATTTGTACCTGAGGTCTTCTCACATCTACTTGGCGAATAATGCTTAAAATTTCATTCCACTCACGCGGAGAAGATCTAACGATTAAAGCATTGTTTTGTGTGTCTACTTCAATAGCAGGTTTATTATCTTTGTCGTCACCACCAGAAGAGACTTTTGATCCTGCTGGCCGCGCTCCACTTTGCCCACTAAAACCACCTTCTTCAACAAGCTTCGCCAATGTTTCTTGCAAGATAGCGGCGTCAGCGTGTTTTAAGCGAATATAATGGAAGTTTGATGGTTCTTGGTTAAGCTGTTGGTCTAATTCTTCAATAATGAGTGCTAATTTCTCCATGCGACCAGGGTACGCTTGTACAATAAGGGCACCAAGACGTGGGTCAGCTACAATTTTTACATCATCTAAGTTTGGACCTAAACCAATTCCTGACGAACGAGTTTGCTTTTCAGTGAGTTCATTTAAAGTATCTACAAGAGCTGTTGCATCTGCATACTGCATCTTAAATATACGTAATACTTTTTCTGGTCCTGGTCTATCCATGATTTGGATTACATCGTAAATACGCTTAACGTTTGGAGCGAAGTCGGTGATCAAAATAGTATTTGAACCTTCAATACCCGCAAGGTTACCCCCCTGAGGATTAACAATGCGTAGAGCACGTAAAGTAGTTTGAACTTCGCGAGCAGATATATACTTTAGTTTAATAACCATGGTAATAAAGAAATCTTTATCTTGATATTTTCTCAGCTCGGTCTCATCGAATATTGTGACTGTTGGTGTCCATGGACCTTGGATATTGCGTTTTATTTTGATAATTTCATTTTCGCCCTTGCCGATGGTTTCAAGAATATAACCATTGTATTCCATTACGGAAAGAAAGATTTTGTATAATAGTTCTTTTGATACCGGTTTTGAGGAAACTAAGTAGATTTTTTTGGTTTTTACTGACTGGTCGTAAATAATAAAACTTCTACCTGTTACTTCTCCCACGGTTTTGATAAACAGTTCGAGTTCATCATCTACAAAGTTGATATTATATTCATCTTCATTTTGCGCTGTCAAAACCGATGCGAAAGACAGCATGAATATAATGCACACAACTTTTATGGTTTCAACAAAGTTTTTGTTATTCATAATTTAAGGTCCCATGTAAATAATCTTAGAGATGTAGAGTGACTTACAAAACAGTGATATTCGTTTTGAAGTACGAATTATGTCTTTTACATTATATAAACTTCTATTCCTTTTAAAAACAATAATAAATATTTTTGGTTGGTCACTTATATGGCATAGAACAGACGTATCAATGTTACTTTTTATTTGGACTTTGGTATTCAAGCATATATCTCGGCTCTGGTTCTTCTTCTGTAAGCCCATATTTTTTTTGATAGCGTTTAAAAGATTCGTCAATTAATTCCATGTCAACACCAAACTTACTCGTTTCCAGCTTTACTTCGTGGGACATCTTTTTATAATCTTCAAAGCCTTCATCGTCCAGAATTTTAGCTGTAACAAATAGAAAGACATTTTGGCGTTGATGAGTAACAACACGTGTTTGGAATAAAAAGCCGATAAGAGGCAAATCTCCAAGTAAAGGAATTTTTTCAACAGTCATCACATTGCGATCAAATTCTAATCCACCAACAGCAACAGTATGTCCGCTCGGAATGCTAATTGTCGAAACAATTTGTCGCGCTGTTTTTGCTTGTACACCACCTGTAGCCAAAGATGCTTGGTCAAAAGCTTCCACCGTTTGACTAATATCAAGATGTAGATAGTTTTTCTCACTACTAATATGAGGAGTTACAAGTAATGTTGTCCCTGCCTCTTGGAAATCACCAAAAGAATCAATGAAAGCCCCCGAATCATCTATCTTTGTCGCCAAAGAAGGTTGTGAATTTGCTACTTTTATTTGCGCAACACTATTATCATTGACAACAACACTTGGAAGCGACACAACGCGAACATCTGTTTGGGTTTGAATGGCATTCAGTAAAAGAGGTAAAGTAAATAAATCATCGTAATTCGCAAAAAAAGTTCCCGAACGTTGAAAAGGATCGCGTGAAGGAACAAGGGGAAGTTTTCCAAACTTCTGTGCGGTAAGTGCCTGATTCGGATTGATAGGAACAGCAGTGTTACCATTAACAGCAACAAGATTGGTAAAACCAAAGTTTGATCCCCCACCAATTGTCGTTTTACCATCCTCTGAATTTTCAGCATAAAAAAGTTCAATACCTAATCCTAGTAAATCACTAGGGCTCACTTCTACCAAAGCGGCTTTCACTTGCACTTGTGGACTACGCACATCTGCAGCTTTTATAATTGCTGATATTTGCGACCACATCTTTTCATCTGACTGTACGATAAGAGCATTATTTTGTGTGTCCGTTTCAATCGCAACAGAGGTTTCGTCATTTTTTTCTTGCTCTACTAACTTTGCTAAAGTTTCTTGTAATACTTGGGCATCAATATTTTTAATGCGTACGTAATGAAATGCGGATGGTTCCTTTATTACCTGAGAATCCAAGTTTTTAATAAGTGCAACAAGTTGCTTTACTTTAGCAGGATAAGCTTTGATTATAATAGAGTTTGATCGTGGATCGGCGGCTAGCTTTGCCTGATCTAGTTGAGGTGCTATTCGCGAATTCGTTCTTTTGTTTCCAGAAGTAAGTTCGCTCAACTGAGTTGCTACTTCTTGGGCATTGTTATTTTTTAAACGAACTACACGTAACTCTTTGCTCGCACCAGGCTGATCCAGTAGTTGAATCACATCATAAACTCGTTTAACATTTGGCGCAAAATCAGTAATTAAAATTGTATTTGAACTGTTAATACCTCCCAGATTTCCTCCTCTAGGATTTATTATACGTAGAGCGCGTAGCGAAGTTTGTACTTCGCGAGCCGAAATATGCTTTAATTCTATAACCATAGTTAAGAAAATATCTTGGTCTTGGTACTTTTGTAGTTCTTCTTTAGTAAATACCGTTGTCGTCGGTATAGAAGTTCCAGAGGTTGCTCGACGAATCTTGAGTATCTGAGAATCTCCTTGCCCTACACTCTGTACGATATAACCATTGAATTCCATTACCGATAGAAAAAAACTATACAAAGTCTCTTTGGTAATTGCTTGTGTGGATGCAATATTAATTTTTTTGTTTTTTAAATCTTTACTATAAATAATAATTTCACGACCAGTAATTTTGCTAACTTTTTGCAAAAACGAATCAAGGCTCTCGTTTTCAAACTTAACCTGATATTTGTCCTCTTGTGCTGCAATAGCAACAGAAAATAGAGTAAAAAAGAAAATTATAATAAGTTGCTTCATTGATATTTCCCGTTTTGTATTAGGGCACTTAGGGCGTATTGATGCGCCCTAATAAAAATCGACATTCTTATACAAAAGACGTGTGACTTTTCTAAAAGTTTAGTATACTTAAAATCCACTGCCAAATTGGTATTGGCACTGTCCATTATAATTACCAAATAACTTTTTTACCAGAGATTCCATATTTTTAATATACCTTTGTAGAGATTTTTTTTTACTATGGATCAACATGCGCGGGAACTTATACAACATGATTTAGACACTACTTATTTAGTCGAAGCAGGAGCTGGAACAGGAAAAACAACCTTATTAGTCGGACGCATTCTTAATTTAATTTGTAGTGGCCGTGCAACATTAGTTCAAATTGTGGCTATTACTTTCACAGAAAAAGCAGCAGAAGAATTAAAAACACGCATAAAAAAACAACTCCTACTTCTTTTAGAAACAGAAAAAAACACTCAAGTTCTACAAAGAATTCGCACTGCTTATTTGGATATTGAAAAGTCGAATATCAACACCATTCATGGATTTTGCGCCTCTGTATTAAAACAATATGCTATCGAAGCAGGACTCTCACCCGAATTTTCAGTTGTAGACCCAGGAGCTTTCAACAAATTTATCCACAGCCAGTGGCAATTATGGTTACAAGAACAAATAGAACAGCGAAATGAGTGCTTGTACTCTTTATTATTACTAGGTATATCTTTTGAAAAACTGGAAAAAATTGTACAGTTATTAATTCACGAACGTAGTGTTTGCCATTTGGAAAAAGTAAATGTCGACTTAGAACAATTTAGAAAAACATTAGTTGATGCTATCTACACCTTGAAAACTTATAAAAAACACTGTACAAATAAAGAAGATAAAGGCTATCTTGCCATCGAAGCTCTTTGTCGCAATCATAGTTTCTTACAAGAGAAATCATTACAACAATTTATGTATCATGTTGCTCACGGCATAGAAATCAAATCAGGTGGCAACCAAAAAAACTGGGAGCCACCACAAGTTTTAAAAGAAGTAAAAGAGCAACTTAAAGAGCTTAAAGGCATTTGCCAAACAACAACAGCCAACCACAATCATAATCTTGTATGTGATACCTTATTGTGGCTAGAGAATTTCTTCAATATTGTGCAGCAAAAAAAACAGTCGCAGGCTATACTCGATTTTGACGATTTACTCTACTACGTAAAAACATTACTACAAAAAAATAATGATATTCGTCAGCAGTGCCAAGAAAATTTTCGCTATTTACTTGTAGATGAATTTCAAGATACTAACGATTTACAGGTTGAAATTTTATTTCTACTTGCCAGTAGCGATGAACAAGTCAACAATTGGCAACAAGCAAATCTTTTACCTGGCAAACTTTTTATGGTAGGAGATCCCAAACAATCGATTTACCGTTTTCGTGGTGCAGATATAGAAATATACGAAACAGTAAAAGAAATTCTTGGGCAACAAAATTGCCTTTTTATTACGCGAAATTTCCGTTCTACTCATGGCATCATTCACTGGTGCAATCAAGTATTCTCTCGTCTGATCACAAAACCAGTTGATGGAAAATATCAACCCCAATACACCCCTCTCGATCCAAGCCGCGAAGGGACACAAATCAACAATCCTATCACGCTTATTTCTTACGATTTAGGTAGCCAAAAAGCTATAGAACAAGAAGCAAAATGTATAGCAGAAGCAATCCATCGTATAACAAGAGAAGAATGGACCGTATACAAAGACAAAGAAGCATCTCCCTGCTCTTACAAGGACATTGCCATTTTGTTTCGCCGATACACCTATGTAAATCTATTCGAGCAAGTATTATCAAGTTCAGACATTCCTTACCAAGTAATAGGAGGAAAATCTTCTTCTAGCCGCATAGAAATTCATAGTTTAATTTCTCTTATAAAATCTCTATTAGATCCTCTCGACAAAGTATCCCTTATTGCAGCACTTCGCTCCCCTATTTTCTGCGTTAGTGACTACGAAATACTTGAATACAGCGAATGTGAACTCAGTTATCTCGCTACTCCACAAAAACAGGAAGGTCGCTTAACAGGCATAATGATATTGCTTCGCGAATTTCATCTACTTCTTGCAACAATACCTGGATATCAGTGGCTACAACAACTTTACCATAAAACTCATATATTACTTACATTTGCATCTATGCAGCAAAAAAATCAGTATATAAAATCATTAACAAAGATACTCCACTTTGTAAAAATAAAATCAATAACCTCTTTCGTAGAATGGAAAGATTTTGTTCTATGGTTAAGCGAACTAGAGAGTATAGATAATGAGTCTGAAATAGAAGAAAACGCCATAAGTATATTTAGTATTCATCGTTCAAAGGGCCTAGAATTTCCGATTGTTATTCTTGCAGATGTAGCAGCAAACATTCGTGAACTCCCTAGTATTATACGCGACAAAACAAACGAATCTATTTCCATACGTCTACAAAAAGGCTTATTAGAAACAAACAACTATCAATCGGCATCTGAAAAAGAAAAGAGAAGGTTACTTGCCGAAGAAAAAAGACTATTGTATGTTGCAGCAACAAGAGCGCGAGATTACTTAATGATACCCGTTTCTGATAAAAAACAGGGTTTTTTAAATTTTCTAGAAAATGATATTTCTTCTGCTTCTACAAATATACATGTAGACACATTTCACTCGATAACAAAGGATATTGCACT
The DNA here is from genome assembly GCF_041508025.1 of Candidatus Uabimicrobium helgolandensis. Lineage (NCBI taxonomy): Bacteria > Pseudomonadati > Planctomycetota > Candidatus Uabimicrobiia > Candidatus Uabimicrobiales > Candidatus Uabimicrobiaceae > Candidatus Uabimicrobium > Candidatus Uabimicrobium helgolandensis. The sequence goes on along the minus strand of NZ_CP165719.1, from coordinate 4,208,731 downwards.
TACATCAATGGCCCCAACAAAAATTCAACACCTAGACCCTATATCAGAGAGTAAATGGTTTTCTCATCGACAACGGTTTGTATCTTCGCAGAAAAAAAATACTCGAAGTCACCACAAGATAATCAATACTCAAATGGATAAACAACTAATGGCTATGGAATTACAGGATTTACTGTTTCTTTCATATACAAATAGAGATTTTCAATTTCTACAAAAAAAAATCCAATCTTTTCATTATATAAAAACTTTTCACTTAGAAAAAATATTAATACTCTTGAAAAATTTAGACAAAAGAATAGAATTATGCACAAAAAAATACCAAAACCTCCCTTTTGTGTTAAATTTCGAAAACTATTTGGTAAAGGGAAATATTGATATTGCCTTTCAAGAAAACGATGGTTTTGTTATGATGGATTTTTGCTTAAATAAAAAGAAAGACGATGATTACTATTTAGACCTGGGAACTATTTATGCATTTGCAGTGTCTGAACTATTACACTGTATGTTAAAAGAAGTGGTTTTTTACTTTATCGAAGAAGAAACCCACTACACAATCAAAAGCTTTCATTTTGAAAACATAAAAAATATTTTAAATCGCGTAGATCATAATCATCGTTGAAAAATAGAGAGTTTATAAGAATGTGTCGACGTTTCTCTTGGCAAAACCCGAGTGTCGACACCCTAGTTTGAGTTTTATTTTGCTTTCCTTGCAAATAAACCCTATAAACGTACAATCTGGAGGTTTGGATGTCTCTTACTTTAGTAGTCTTAGCCGCAGGCATGGGCAGTCGATATGGCGGATTAAAACAGTTACAAGCAGTGGGAAACCACGGCGAAATACTGATGGACTACTCTTTTTTCGACGCTGTGCGGGCAGGTTTCGACAAAATAGTATGTGTCATCCGTAAAGATATTGAAAAAGATTTTCATAATTTAGTAACAAAAAAATGGGAAAAGCACATAGAGATATGTCACGTTTTTCAAGACGAACATCATAAGCAATATAACAGTCGTTATGCACGAATAAAACCATGGGGAACTGGCCACGCTGTTCTATGCGCACGGGAAAAAGTAAATTCTCCTTTTGTAGTAATCAACGCTGATGACTTTTATGGCGCTTCTTCATATAAATTAATAGCTGAGTTTTTAAAGAAAAATCTGCATTCTTTTGCAATGGTAGCTTTTCAGTTAGGAAAGACCTTGTCTAAACACGGTAGTGTTTCACGTGGAGTATGCACTACGCAAAATAATATTTTATCAAAAATAGAGGAGCATACTGCTATTCTCTTGGCAGATGTGCAAAATTCTGGTCCTTTGCGTTACGAAACGCCAGTTTCAATGAACTTTTGGGGATTTCCACCAGATATTTTCGATTACATAGATACATTATTTTCTACGTTTCTAACAAAAATGAAAGACCCTCAAAAAGATGAATTTTACATTCCATCAGTTGTTAATCATTTTATTCTCGAAAAAAAAGCAGATGTAAAAGTTTTATTTTCTCAAGAGCAGTGGTTAGGTATTACTTATCCTCAAGATTTGACACATGTACAGCAACAAATACAACAATTAATTTCCAACGAAATATTTCCAAGTCCATTACTACAATAGCAGGTGTTTTATGTTATCAACACAAACAATATCATTAATAAAACGACTCCTCGGAGATGTGGAAATAAAGAAATCTTTAGGTAGTAGTTCTTTAGGTATAAGCTACTTAATACAACATCCTAAACATGGTCTTTGTACCTTGAAAATACTAAAAGGGAAAGTAACGCAAAACGAAAAGTTTCTTTTAAAGTTTTTACGAGATCTAGAAACAAACTGTAAAGTGTTTCATCCAGGCATAGCTGAAATATTTGCTATCATGAAAAAAGGAAACTATTTTATTTTGCGCGAGTATCAAGAAGGCCAAACCTTAAGACAAAAAATTCAAAAACACAAAAAGATAGCAGAACCTGAAGCGACAGATTTTTTAATACAAATTGTAGAAGTGCTTCGAGAATTCTGTACTCAAAATCAAGCGCTAAAAAACCTAAAACCTAATAATTTGATATTTCATGATGGCGGTATTAAAATTACAGACCACAGTCTACCGCCAACAATTGCGCATTTTTTATCGCCAGAACAGTGCAAAGGAAAAAAGTCAACAATCCAATCAGATATATACACTCTAGGCGCTATTTACTATTACTGTTTAACGGGGCAAACACTATACCACGGTCCTTATACTGACATTATGCAAGCACATATTGCCCAACCACATCCAAAAATACCTTCTAATATTTCAACACAAGTTGTTAATATTATCGATAAGATGTTAAATAAAGATCCCGAAAAACGCTATTCTTCTTACGAAAAACTCCTCAAAGATCTCAATCAACAAACAAACACAAAAGACTCCCTTGATTTCACTGGAGCAAGTAACTTAGAAAAGACTATTGATATCCAAGTAGCTCTAATGGAAGACGAGGATGATAATCGCATAGATACAACCAGAAAACTAGTGCACGATATGATCAAAAAAGAGTTAGAAATAAAAGAAGACGTGCCTATTCTAGAAGAGAAAAAAAATATTTCATTAGAGCAAATCGTTAAAGAACTAGAACAAACAACCGATTTACAAACTACACAAAACACAATGTCTTTTCCTTCAGAACTAAAAAACGATGTGCTACTATATTTACAGGAAAAATTTAATCGAAAATGTTGGATTTTTAATCATACAAGTGACAGCGAAGAAATTGATTTAGAAATTAATTTACAAAACGCAATTGTTTTCCAACACTTATACAGTTTCGAAGAACAATTAAAAAAAATAATACTTGAGTATAAAAATTGTTTACAAAATTCAAGCGTTGTAGAATTTTCTGGCTTACAACAATATAATATAAGAATTGTTCATGGTGATTTTAGCGACCAAAAACATTTGGACATTGAGAACTCAACTACTTCTCTTAGCAACTCAAAAGTAGATATGTATGTAGACGTAAACCAACAAAATCCTAAAGAACAAGGCAGCTACGACTTACCGCAGTTAGCTGGTGGAGACGAAACTATTGTTGGAGATCTTCCACACACAGCGCCAGTAGAAAAAGATAGCGATCTAGAATCAGATTTAACAATTATTGGTAACAACGAATTACCAAAAGCAGTAGAAGAATCTACCAGCTTAAATTCTGATGACACTATTGTTGGTAACAACGAGCTACCGGAACTTGTTGGACAAATAGAATCTCCTAACTTAGATTCTGATGACACTATTGTTGGTAACAACGAGCTACCGGAACTTGTTGGACAAATAGAATCTCCTAACTTAGATTCTGATGACACTATTGTTGGTAACAACGAGCTACCGGAACTTGTTGGACAAATAGAATCTCCTAACTTAGATTCTGATGACACTATTGTTGGGAACAACGAATTACCAGAGATTGTTGGACAAATAGAGTCCTCTAACTCCGTCGAAAATGCAAAAGCTCCTGTAGAATCTCCTAGTTATTTCGAGCTTGATTCTCCTATTTTAGGTGACGGAAATGTAGCAGAAGAGCAAAATTCACAACCAAATAACTACTTTGAAACAGGATTAGAAGAAGAAAAAGGACTTGGTTCTTATTTTTCTTCTGATGCAACCATCGTAAGTGAAAAAGTATCGCAAGTTGCTGAACAAATCACAGACAAGCACCCTGAACAAGAACAAGCAAACAGCTATTTCGACGAACCTGAACCTGAGCCTGAACCTCAACCTAATTTTACAAGCGATGCAACTGTAGTTAGTGATGCCATTAACAAAGTAGCAGAGGCTATACAAACAAATAGTTATTTTGAATCTGATACTTTCGCTACTGATATGACTGCAGAAGAAAAGGCTTCAAGTTTTACTTCCAATGAAAGTATTCCGAACAATATAAATAACTCAGAACCAAGTGCCTCTGAACCTGAGACTTTCGCTACAGACATGACAGTTGTGGGAGCAAATGTCTCTGATTTCATTTCAAAAGAAAATGTTCCTAGTAATATAAATAACTCAGAACCAAGTGCCTCTGAACCTGAGACTTTCGCTACAGACATGACAGTTGTGGGAGCAAATGTCTCTGACTTCATTTCAAAAGAAAATGTTTCTAGTGATATAAATAATTCAGAACCAAGTGCCTCTGAGCCTGATACTTTCGCTACAGACATGACTGTTGTAGGAGGAAATATCTCTGACTTCATTTCAAAAGAAAATGTTCCTAGTGATATAAATAATTCAGAACCAAGTGCCTCTGAGCCTGATACTTTCGCTACAGACATGACTGTTGTAGGAGGAAATGTCTCTGACTTCATCTCTAAAGAAAATATTCCTAGTGGTGTAAATAATTCAGAACCAAGTGCTTCTGAACCCGATACTTTCGCTACAGACATGACTGTTGTAGGAGGAAATGTCTCCGATTTCATCTCTAAAGAAAATGTTTCAGAAAAAAGTGAAGTAAATCCAGACACATACCTACCGCCATTAAATCCTTCAGAGGGGTCTTTTGCAACAGACATGACTGTTGTAGGAGGAGAGATTGATGATATTATTTCAAAAGAAAATAATAGTAACTACGCACCCGAAACATATACACCTCCATTGAGCTCATCCAGCGACTCTTTTGCAACAGATATGACTGTTGTTGGCAACCTTTCCGACTTTGTCGCGAAAGACTCAACACCTAGCCACATAGATTCAAATGCCCAAGTAACAAACGCTAAAGAATCAATGTCAACAGATATGACTGTTGTGGGAGCAAACGTCTCCGACTTCGTTTCCAAAGATTTATCCAATACTCCTGGTTATCTCGAATCAGATACAACGGTAGTTGGCAACAACAATATTCCCCAAGTAGCAGCAAGCATTAATGTTGTTAACGAATCTATGGCAACAGATATGACTGTTGTTGGAGGCAATGTCACTGATTTTGTTTCTAAAGAACCAAACGATCCATCTCTCGAATCAGAAGCAACTATCGTCAGCGCACCAACAGCAAATCCAGATAATAAAAGTGATACAAATACTTTAGGCAAAAAAGACAGCATTTCGACAACTAAAACGCGCCTGTCAGAAAAATCAAGTTTATCGCAAGAAAATAAGAAACCCTCATCGGTAGTAATGCAAGTTTCAGTCGATTTCGCAAACGAACATAAAGTTCAATCATGGGAAACATTTGTTGAAGAAAATGATCTCAAAAAAGGAGAGAACTACGCTTTAGTTGCCATCAAAGAACCACAAACGCACATTTATTCTTTAAAAATAGACTGGGCTTTACACTACTATGAGCTAAAACAAAAAAGCACATCAATCAAAGATTTTTTCCAAAGTGACTACGAAATTAGCGAACTTGGCCGCGGCGGAATGGGAATGGTTTTAAAGCTAACTACAAAATTCGACGGAACAATATTATCACTTCGGCCAGAAAATAACTGGGCAAGAGAATATTTTGCCGATCATCTCTGTGTTCGTAGTGGAATTAACAACCAAGAAATTGTCTATGCGGAATTGCCAGCAGGAAAAAGCTTTGTTGTAAAAGTAGCTTTTAAAGGCTGCGAAGAGTCACTAATACACGAAGGAAATTGTCTAGAAAAAATTGCGCAACGCGCAAAAATTAGCGACAGTGTAGTAGGACTAATTCAACAAGGGTGTTTAATGGCAAAAAATCACGAAGATAATTCGCACCTTGGTTACTATGCAATGATGGAGTATGGAGGAGATATTGCCGTCGATCAACTTTGTAAGATGTTTCCTGACAAAAAATTGCCAATAACTGTAGGTTTTATGTTGTTATACGGATTGACTCGTTCTTTAATGGAGCTAAAAGAAGAAGGTGTCATTCATCGTGATATTAAACCACAGAACATTTTACTTACTGATGATGGTATGCCCAAGTTATTCGACTTTGGACTTGCTATAATAACACATTCTGTAAATTCAGAATTAAATGATGATAATAGGCGACTATTACGCGTTCTCGACAGCGATTTTTTACGTATTAGCACTGAATGTGAACTCGTACATAAAAGATTAAAACGTCTATACGAACGTAAAGTAAATATGCAAGAATTTAACGAAACAGAAATGAACCAAATCAATAATAAAATAACGTCACTAGAGACTACACACAAACAGCTACAAGAAAGAGAATATGCCCGAGCTTACGAACTACAACATCTTTGCCGCCCAGTCACAGCAGAAGAAAACGTAGAGCGCGCTTTTGCTGGTTCATTGTATTATGCAGCCCCAGAACAATTTAAACCTGACAATATATTGACACACCAGTGCGATGTTTATCAACTTGCGAGTACACTTTTTACAGTCCTTACAGGACAAAAAGTCGTAAGTGCAAATAGCTTGCATGAACTCATTGAAGTAATATTGTATTCGGAAAAACCAAAACTCAGTGACCACCTTCCAAAAGGTAGTTTAGTCGAAGCACTTTGTGAACTATTAACACAAATGATGCGCAATAATCCTCAAGAAAGAATAAAAATCGAAAGCGTACATGCTAGGCTCAACAAGATTTTGTTCAATCACTTGGATGAACTCACAAAACCACCTATTTACGATGCTTCAAAAATAGATGATCCAGAACTAAGAAGCGAGTACTACCGCAAGATTGCATTTGTGCAGCGAATGTTCATGAAGTGTTTACGCAATTTACATGCATACCTTGATAAATTAGAGAAAGCACAGCAAGCAAAGAAAAAAATCTTTTTTTCTTGTCCAAGCTGTACAAAAAAATTACACATATCAGCAAAGATGATGGGAAAAAAAGGTTGTTGTCCAAATTGCCGCCATCCAATTGTTGTACAAATGTCCTAATGCAGTTTGCCGTAGGTGTACACCTACGGCAACGACATAACAACAAACCAAACACACAAATCAGTTACGCCACCTTTATCATTCTATATCTAACATAAAAATCTAATTTATTAATATTACGACTCGAGTCTATTATGTTGTAAAGGAGATCTCTTGAAAGCAAAATTACAAAAATCAATCCGCGCTATTATTTTTTCTATGCCAATTATTGCAATTTTAACAATTATCTTCATTCCACGAAGCTATAAACATAAGGCTTTTATAAATAATAACTATCAACACCTTTATCATGATTCTCAAAAACCAGATGCACAAACAATTACTTTTTATGCTCTTGGTGATTGGGGAACAGCAAACATCCAACAAAAAATGGTAGCGAAAGCTTTACGAGAAGACCTACTACGTCTTAAACAACTCAAAATGGCCCCTTTTGTGTTAGGCTTAGGAGATAACATATATCCTGACGGTTTACCTAATGAAAAGTTCAATCATCCACTGGTCATCGAAGTATTACAAAAAAGATTCGGACAATCTTATCGTAACACTCAGTACCAAAAGAAAAATATTATTTTTCATGTGGTACCAGGAAACCACGATTACCATCAAATAGATGGTCGTTTACACGAAGAAACTACAGCGGAATTTTTGTTTAACGGTAAAAATGATTTTCCCATCTTTAAATCATACCCAATTCATCATAAAATCATACAAGATACAAACAATGACAAAGAACACCAACAGCTAAAATCCGCCAATATAGAACAAATTGCCTTTCCACAAATAGTCATTAATACAAATGATATTCTTATTATAGCTCTAGATACACCCTTATATTTAAAAATGTACTCTCAAAAAACATCTATGGCAAAACAACATTGGGACTATTTACGCGATAAATTAAATAATAGCCCCGCAAAATGGAAATTAATTTTCGGACATCATCCTATAAGTTCCCATGGAACGCATTCTGGATTTCGCTCATTGCGAGAATGGACATGGACAGGTACTAGAGATGTCATTCCATCTTGGTTACGACCATTTACTTTTTTATGGCTCACATCTCTATCTGTAATCGCAGATAAAACGGTATATTCATTATCTCCCTACAAACAGGATCTTAATGCTGAACCCTACCAAAAATTCATTAAGAACATGAGTCGAATTATACAACAGTGTGGTGTAGATTTTTACGTTGCCGGACATGATCATAATTTGCAATTTTTGGATTTAGAAAATAAATCTTTTCAGGTGATTTCGGGAAGCGCTGGAAAATTGAATGCGGCGCATAGTGGCAAAGACACTATTTTTTCGCAAGAAGTTCCTGGATTTGTGCGTTTTGATCTTAAAAAGCACAAAATGTTTGTTAAATTTTTTGCCATCGACATGAATAACTCCAAAATCAAGGTAAATACTTTTTGTATAAGGAAAGATAAGGAAAAATAAGGAATGAAAAAATACGATGTAATAGTTATCGGGAGCGGTCCAGGAGGAGAAGGCGCTGCAATGCAGCTTTCTAAAAGCGGAAAAAAAACAGCGGTTGTTGAAAAATATTTTGATATGGGTGGTGGATGCACCCACTGGGGAACGATCCCTTCAAAATCTTTACGCCACGGAGTTAGATCTGTACTGGAGTTACGCAATAATCCTCTATTTGCTAGTGAAATCAGACACATAGATGTTGGATACTCTAATTTAATAAAATCAGCAGAGTCAGTAATCAATAAACAATCTCATATGCGTCGTAGTTTTTATGAACGCAATCGCGTTGAGATTATTCCTGGTTATGCACGCTTTATATCCAAAAATACTATTGAAGTCGAAAACAGTTTTGGAGCGTGTGAAAAATTTCATGCAAAAAACTTTGTAATTGCTACAGGCTCGCGTCCCTATCATCCAAAAGAAGTTGATTTCAGTAACAAACGTGTTTTAGATAGTGATAGTATATTAAAAATGGACTACACACCTCGATCAATTACAATATATGGTGCTGGTGTTATAGGTTGTGAATACGCTTCTATTTTAAAAAACCTAGGCATGAAAGTAAGTTTAATCAATACACGTGATAAACTACTGGCTTTTTTAGACAATGAAATAATAGATGCGCTTAGTTATCACCTGCGCAACCAAGGAGTTCTTATTCGTCATAATGAGCTTTATGAAAAAATTGAAATCGCAGAAGACGGGGTAGTTTTATATCTACAGTCAGGAAAAAAACTAAAGTCAGATACATTATTATGGGCAAATGGACGCACTGGAAATTCTGAAAATATGGGTTTAAAAGATCTTGGTATAGAACTAGACTACCGCGGGTACATTAAAGTAAATGATCATTATCAAACAAATGCAACACATATTTACGCTGTCGGTGACATAGTCGGATTTCCAAGTTTGGCAAGCGCTTCGTATGATCAAGGACGTTATGCTGCATCAAAAATACTAAAAGTGGCAGACAAAAGATTAGTTGAAAATATTCCCACGGGAATTTACACTATTCCTGAAATCAGTTCTCTAGGTAAAACAGAGCGCGAATTGACAGCTGAAAAAATCCCTTATGAAGTAGGACAATCACTCTTTCGTAGTCTTGCACGCGCCCAAATCGCTGGGCGCACAGTTGGAATGTTAAAAATATTATTCCATCGCGAAACACTCAAAATTTTAGGCATTCATTGTTTTGGTTACCAGGCTTCTGAAATTATTCATATCGGACAAGCAGTTATGTCGCAAAAAGGCAAAGCAAACACTGTTAAGTATTTTGTTGATACGACCTTTAATTATCCAACAATGGCAGAAGCTTACCGAGTAGCTGCCCTTAATGGACTTAACCGTTTATTTTAGGTGAAAAACCATGGAAAAAACAGATCTACCAAAACACACCCTAAGCACATTACCAACTATTGCACCATCGGTATTTATTGCAAATGGCGCTCAAGTTATGGGAGATGTACGTATAGAAGAATATGCATCTGTATGGTATAATAGCGTACTTCGCGGCGACGTCAATTACATTTCAGTTGGTAAAAATACAAATATTCAAGATGGTAGTGTTGTTCATGTTACAAATGATACGCCTTGTATTATTGGTGCAAATGTAACAATCGGGCACAACGCAAATATTCATGGGTGTACAATCGAAGATGGATGTCTTATCGGAATTGGTGCAATTATCCTAACAGGAGCACACATTAAAAAAGGTAGCATTGTTGGAGCTGGTAGTGTTGTATTGGAAAACACTACAGTTGAAGAAAACAGTTTAGTTGTTGGAATTCCAGGTAAAAAGGTAAGAGAACTAAACACCAGTATATTCGAAGAACACTTGAAATGGGCTGCTAAATATGTAGAGTTGGCAAAAATACACAAAGAAAAATTTCCAACCACCTTCGAAAAGTAGAATTGAAAGCGAATCTTTGTAGAGAAGCTTATCGCTCTTGCTTTTCCAATGATCAATATCTTTGTAAATTCGTTGTAATTTACTTTGTATGCCACAAAAATTAGCAAAGTATGGCTGCGAAAGTTGTCACCTTTGTTATTAAAAACGCAAAGAGTAAGAAGTTTACGCGCTCCCCAATCAAAACAGCCGAAAACAACAGATTGTTTGTTGAAGCGGTGGCGAGATTTACCCTCACTAAGTCTTCTTTTTGATTGTGCGCGCTTACTCTTGAATATAGTATCGTTTTTTCATTTTCGTTTTCAATGCCAAGCTTTTTTTCTATGCCTTCCAGATTGTATCTTCTATGCCTACCTAATCTCCGTATTGCTTCTAATCTCCCCTGTTTTGTCCAATCGCAAATTGACTGTGTTGTTACACCAAAAAACTCTGTTACTTTCCCAATACTTATCCATGTCATTTTATTTCTTCCTGACATAGCAATTTTACTTGTTTTACATTAAAAAAACGTGTAATAAAACAAAGTTCAAATAAAGAAGTATATTTTCCGTAAGTTAGTAGTTTTCAGGGTTGCTACTTTAGATTTTTACAAGTTAAATCGTTACTGGTGTCCACAAAAAAATCGCAACTAACAGTATCTAAATAGCCATCAAATTAACAGTTGGGCCAGCAGCTAAAACTATTTTGCTTGAGGTACTTAGCATTTCACCATCAATAGTGTAGTAGTATGGTTTTACTGTTTGGATTTCAACTTTTTTAGTTACAATATCATATACACGATCACTATGTATTTTCTTACCTGCGCGAATACGATGAAGGTTTTTCATCACCTCTGTGGGACTCAGATCTATTGCTAAAAAGTGAATATATCCTGCTTTTTCTTGGGCACGGTAAAATGGCTTAAAACCTAGTCCACATTCTTTTGTTGTTGCAGCCATAAGCGCAGTGAAGCTTTGTTGTGGAAGTGTTTCATTTCCAATTTTTACTTGCGCTTCTATGGGGCTAAACAACTTTGTTATAAATTTCTGATTGGTAATACTGGAAAAAAGAGATCGCAAAAAAAGTGTACATGCTTTTTTAAATCCTGGATTCCCACCATTGTAGTATTCTTCCATGATATTGGTAATCGTTCCATTACCAAAAATACAGCCATAACGATCATTCACTTTTAATAAGGTGTGTTTTACTGTTGGGCAATTGTCCTGATCTAAAACTTTTATGAGTCTTTTTAAACGAGCCTCAGGAGAACCTTTCATCTTGAGAGACTGTTCTCGTAGATTCATAGTTCCTCCGCGAAGTAATGCAACTAAAGGTAAATTTTCCTCTCCATAAACATCAGAAAAAGTAGTAAGAACGCATTGGTTTGTACCATCTCCACCACTAATGCCTAGAATATCAATACCTTCTTGTTGAAATTCTTTTGCAACCTCATATATATCATCAATACTTTGAGTTGCTCTTACAATACCTCTATTACCAATTATTTTTTCTAAAACTAACTGTTTTTTTTGCGGATTGTTTTTATTTTTTCCTGCGAAAGGATTATATATAACGCCTACTTTTTTCATTGAAAGCTCCTAGTTGTAAACTATCATATTGATAATTATTGAAATTTACGCTAAGGGCTGCCAAAAATAATGTCATAAAATGGACATAATTTTTTCCAAACCCTAACTATAGACAAACTTCTAGCGTTGAATAAACAATAGTAAAATTTGAATGATAGAGAAAAATCAAGTAGGGTGGCGTCGTGCAGGGTATCCTTCAAGGATTTTTATTTGCAGTGGATTCCAGTATAGAGCGTTGTAAGTTTTAGATGATTTGTTACTAGGAAATATAATACCAACCATCACAAAAAATAAATGCAGCGTCGTAATAATCTCTGCACCTGTTTGCAATAGCGCTTTTTGTTGATTTTCGGGCAAAAAATGAAGAATTATTTGCCAATGAGTAGATAAATTTTTTGTAAACATTCTACAAACCCAATCAATTGTGTCTTTTCTAAAATAAACATTCTATAATCCTTTCCAAAATACTTCATAAAAATAGTCAACCAAAGTACAAGGGTCTCTTTCTAAGCGTTTAGGTCAGAACCTAATCTAGCTAGAACAATACACGCTTACATTACATTATATATAAATTTCATCTTAAATTGCAATATATTTTATTGACAAACTGGGAATAAAACTACTGTTTTATTGCACTCTTATAATGAACTGATAGACTATTTCAGTTGAAGAAGGTGTATGTTCATTGAGCAACTCCTCAAAAGAAATGCATTATAAATACATATCTACAAACTCATAATCCAAATGACAATTATACCTAGTATTGAATCCTAATTTTTTTCATTAAAATTCAATACTGCTTTGAAATATTTAAAATACATGATAAGATAGAAATTTCTTAAGTACTTTGTTGTAAATAGAATTTTTTCAACTCACCTCAACGTATTAATTCTATATTTTAGAAAGTGTTATTATGCCCGCATCAATGGTATTGCATGTAAAACCGACGGATCACTGTCCAGCAACAAAAGTTGATGGCGGAATAGCTATTACATCGTTGGGAAAAATTTTATACAAGTACATGAAAGACATGCAGGTTACTTCTCCTGAAAGTCTGATCAAAAACTATACATTCTCGCCTCTTTATCTCGGTGAAAGATCTCCAAGAATATTCAACATTGATACAAAAAAAGGTACTTTGTGTTGGTTTCGCTTATCTACTTTAGAAGAGCAAGTATCAAATCCACTATTCAATCATTTATACCAAGATATCATCACAAATCAAATTCCAGCTCTAAAAACCAAAGAAGTAGATTTTGAAGTTGTCAGAGCTATTTCGACGGCATCATCTAAACATCCATGGGTAAATTCACAGTCACTAGAAGATTTATTGTCGGAAAACAACAAGGACGATGATGAAGCCCTTATTGATTTTGTTTCAAGTACTTTGTTTATCAATAATGGAAAATTTACACCTCTACCTATTCCTGAACTTGTTTACAACGATCTAGGTCAAAGATGGAATAAAATACTGCCACAACATAAAATAGATGATTCTATTATCTCTGAAATAGCAAATAATGTTGTGATTGTACTGTTTAAAAATCTATGCACAAGTATACAAAATATTTCACAGGAAACTCTTAGGGTTGGTTTTGTTGGCAAAGTAAGATTTCGTCTAATAAAAAAAGATCCACAATTACTGCGATATTTTAATTTACTCTCAGATATCTCTTTTTATGTTGGATTGGGTAAAGATACTAATATGGGTTGTGGTATGGTAAGAAGAATTCCTCGAAGTAAATGGGCTTTACAACGAGATTTACTCAAATAGACCTTATAACAAAAAGTGCACCATTTAGGTTTGACAAAACCTACGTGAAATTTGGAGACCTGTGTCGGTTAGCGTGGGGCGTTTAGTCATTTGCAATAAACAAAAACGTCAATTAAAACCGTGAGTACAGTATTACATTCGTCCTGGGGTATAAGAATTCCGATTTTTTAGTTAGATGTCTTACAGTGCACAAGCTGTAATTCTATAAACAAAAAACAATAACCTAAAAATCGAAAGAATAGATTAGAATCTTCAATAGCTTTGTAACACTGTACCAGATTTTATTTATTAGTGACTTTTTGTTCGCAGTTTTCAAACTTGTTGTTTTTCAAACTAGCTACTGTACCTGCCGTTTTAGCAATTGCAGTATTACAATTTACAAAAATATTGTTTTCAATTTTTGCAATATTCACACCAGAAAACTGAAGAGCAACTCCAGATTGATTTTCCAAACGCGAATTAGTCAAAGTGAGCTTACCATCCAGACTAAAAATCCCTTGCTGGTCATGTTCTACAAGCTTACAGTTTTTTAATGTAAGAGTGCTATTTATTACTGCTAACATATTAACTCCATACACATTTTCAATTTTGCAATCCTGCATTACAACTTTTGCTTTCTGAGCAACAAGAACTCCACCGCCATAAGTAATATCCAAAAATTGCGGAGTTACAGTATATTGTCCATTCTCTTGTTGAACACCCATCCCTGATCCACCTCTAATTTCACAGTGTTCTAGAATAGCACTACTACCCTCACCAAAAACGCTGATATTATCCCAAGCATCACCACTAAAAACAATAGGACTATTTTTACTTCCCTTAGAAATTAATTTTCCATTACAGATAACAGCACAAGCATCCATTTCAATTTCAGTACCGGGCTCGATAATCAAGGTCCCTTTACGCGTAATTGTCACCGATTTTTCTAAATAATAAGTTCCTTTTTTTAAAAGAATTTCACCATCGATTTTTTTCGGTAGTTTTGCTATATCACTATAAGATTTAATCGTCGGACTTGAATCTTCTATTTTTTGTTCTTTTTTTACTGGCAATTGTTTTTTTACTTGTGCAATATTGAAACGTTTATTTTCAATTGGTTGCGGTATAACGGGGTTTAAAGCGATCTTTATTGTGTTGAAAGGTATCGTAGATTTCGGAGCGCTAATTTGGACATTCTGTAGACCAGCTTTATCTTGAAGTAATGTGTTTTTTACATCCTGTGTACTACTTGCTACTTTATCTTGTTGTTCCGTTTTCTGGCTATTTTGTTGTTCTGTTTTCTGGCTATCTTGTTGTTCTGTTTTCTGGCTATCTTGTTGTTCTGTTTTCTGATTATCTTGTTTTTGTGACGTTGTACAACAAACAAAACAAACACAAATGCACACCCAACTCATCTTTTTCAAAATCGACATAAAAAAACCCTTTAGTTTAAAATTTATCAATTTGGTTGTTCTTCCTCAGTTAGCTCTAAGAAAATATCTTCTAAACGCGCTTCTTTTTGCACTCGCTTCCTTAACTCTTCTAGAGTACCAAGAGCAATAATTTCACCATGTTTAATAATAGCAATACGATCTGCGATTTGTTCTGCAACATCTAAACTATGAGTTGAAACAAATACAGTTGTACCTTTAGCTGCTTGATCTTTAAATACGTTTTTTACTATAGCAGCGCTCTTCGGATCTAGTCCCACCATCGGTTCATCAACAACTAGAACCTGCGGATCATGAATCAGAGCAGCAGAAAATACGATGCGTTGTTTCATTCCATGAGAATAGTTTTCAGTCAAACGATCAACATACTCATAAGAAGAAAAAAGTGCTGTTAGCTTTTCTATTTTTTCAGTGGCGACCTGCAATGGTATTTTATACATCAAAGCAACAAATTCCAAAAACTCTCGTCCTGTTAATTTATCGTATAGATAAGGCTGATCAGGGACATAAGCAAGATATTTTTTAGCAGCAATTGTTTCTTTGATAATATCTTTGTCACAGATGGTAATTGTTCCTGTTGTTGGACGAAGTAACCCAACCATCATTTTTATCGTTGTCGTTTTACCTGCGCCATTAGGTCCAAGAAAAGCAAATATTTCACCTGACTTAATAGTTAAATCTAATTTTTTTAGGCCCACTTTATTACCATAGTGCTTTGATAGCCCTTCTATTTTAATCATTTTTTTGTTCTTTCTCGGTATTTTTGCGGTTTTCTATTTGTTTTTCTTTTTTCAATTTAAAAGTAAAACCTGCTATCTGGTAACGCAAAACTCGATTATCTACATCAACCCACGAAATAGTTTTAAACGTTCCGGAATCAGAGTGAACAACGTATGTTGAAACGCTCTTGCCACCCCAAATAATATTCTCTTTACCAATAACGTGTGACTTTATATTGCGATGCGTTTGCGATAAAGGATCAAACCAACGCATATGAAATTTTTGGCCTACTTTGATATTTTTAGGAACTGGTATAGTTTCCATTTGATTCATAGCAACTGTGCCACGTGGAAGCTGAACTTCGCGATTAATGGTTTGCTTGCCTTGTTTTATAGCAAATAACAATTTCCCCATTCTCATTTTTCCTTCGCAAGCAATATCAAAAAGGTTTGCTTTTACGCGAAAATCTAAATTTTGCAGTTGGTAGTCTGGACCAACAGTCGCTGTTGTTTCCATTAGAACCTTAAGATTTTCATCTTGTTTGTCAGGTATTTGAAAAAATTTAGTCAGTTTATTAATTTTTTGCTGTTGTTCCTTAGTAACTTCAAGCTTTGCACGAGTACTAAGTTCAAACGTTCCGTCAGGTAAGGAAGTCGTAATACTTTGTATCTCACCTATAGGAATAACATTATTTGTGTAATATACTTCCATCACCCTTGTTTGCCGTTTTATTTCTTGATGGCTTCTTGGTACTGTCTTTAAGATTTCTTCATAATTAGCTTCAAGCGATCCCATCGAAGGAAAATATTCTCTTTGAATGAGTAGTGCCATCATTACTACCCACAAACCAAGGACAAAAATAGCTAACCATTTAAATCGTGCATTTTTTTGCATTATAAAGATTTCCTTACGGATCAATATTTCATAGCGCTAGGGTATCAACGTTTAGATTTATATATGTGAGTTATTTTAGGGAGTAGCGAGGCACTTTGAAAACGCAAAGTTGTGCTCTGCAATTGAAAGTAACAACGAAAATCTCTAAAAGAGTCAAACAGGGGACGCGGCAAAGAACAATACCAACGCACTAGCTGCAATACTGAATCTAGAAAATGAAACATTACTTAATATCCATGTATTTGGGTATATTTATTTTATTGTATTTGTTTTTACTTTTTTGTCAAGTAAGGGAACGAAAGTATTTGCTTTTCATACTTGAAAACACTAAAATCATGAAAAATTCCTTAGATGTGCTCCTATTCACCAAAATGTTTGCAATAGTACGCTCCAAAACTTTTCAAGGAAAACTACATGAGTAAATCGAACAAGCGCACAACTCAGAAAATGCAAAAACAAACAAAGCGCGAAACTCAGAAGCTTCAAAAGCAGGGTGGCAACAAAACAACCTCAATGATCAAAATGAAAAAATTAGAAGATCTAGGGGCCAATAAATTTGGAACTTTTGGTGGTGTATTCACTCCTTGTACTCTAACAATATTAGGCGTAATTATGTTTTTGCGCTATGGTCAAGTAGTTGGACAAAGTGGTTTGATAAATGCAATAATAATTTTACTTATAGCAAAAATCATCACAACTCTTACATCTTTGTCATTATCAGCTATTGCAACCAATACAAGAGTAAAAGGAGGTGGTGCTTACTATCTCATTAGCCGCAGCCTCGGTGTCGAACTTGGTGGAGCTATTGGCGTATTCTTTTTTCTCGCCCAGGCAATTTCAGTTGCAATGTATGTTATTGGATTTACAGAAGCTCTTTCAGATGTAGTCCCTCTTGAAATACAAGCTAATTTTGGTGCATGGTTCGATGTTAGTGCTGCCAGCGCTGTTAACTTTTTCATTTTTATTTGCGTTCTTATTGGTGCTGGTTGGGCAATAAAAGTACAGTATTTTATCTTGGGCATTTTACTATTGTCTCTTATTTCATTTTTCGCTGGTGCTTTAGGTGATATGCGCTTAGACAACCTATATCAAAATTTACAACCCAACTATGTAGATGGGCAAAGTTTTTTTACCATGTTTGCATTATTTTTTCCCGCAGTTACCGGAATAATGGCGGGTGCAAATATGTCTGGAGACCTAAAAGATCCGGGGCGATCCATTCCTAAAGGAACTCTTTGGGCAATTGTATTCACTGGTTTTATATATTTAATTATGGCACTAGTACTTGCCGCCGCGTGTGCACCACAAAGTTTAGTCAGCGATTCTCTTATTGTAAAAAACATTGCTTGGTCTAAAACACTTGTTGTCCTAGGTATTTTTGCAGCAACACTTTCTTCAGCACTCGGAAGTATGATGGGGGCTCCGCGCATACTACAAGCTTTCGCCAAAGACAATATATTTTCATCTTTGCGCATATTTTCTCATGGAAGTGGTGTCAATAATGAACCAAGACGCGCTGTTATCCTAACGTTTTTTATTTCGCAAATATGTATATTGCTTGGTGACTTAAATGCAATTGCCCCCATTATAACGATGTTTTTTATGATTACCTACGGAATGCTAAATCTATCAACTTTTTACGAATCCATGACTAAAAATCCTAGCTATCGCCCGCGTTTTCGCTATAGCCACTGGTCAACAGAACTAATTGGTGCTCTAGGGTGCATAGGTGTAATGTTTTTAATCTCTCCCGTTTGGGCAATTATATCTATTTCGGCAATGGGAGCTTTAAAGTGGTATATTGCACGTAAAGAAATAGAAGCACGTTGGGGAGATGTTCAAAGTGGTGTTGCTTTTGAAAGAGCGCGCAAAAATTTACTGATTATTCAAGACGAACGTTATCATCCTAAAAACTGGCGACCTATTATTATTGCTTTAAGTGGTGGAGTTTGGAGTCGCGTCCATCTAGCTATTTATGGACACTGGCTGACTGCCGGGCACGGTATTCTTTCTTTAGGACAAATCATTGTCGGTAATATGGATGATCTTCTAGGAAGACGTGTCAATCAAGAAAAAATTCTTAAAAAGTTCATTCGCGATAATGAGCTATCTGCTTTCCCAGCAGTTGTTGTGGGAAGCGACCTAACCGAAAGTATAAAATCATTAGTACAATGCCATGGTCTAGGCGGCTTTCACTGTAACTCAGTTCTTCTAGGTTGGAGCACTGACCCAGAACGAACAAAAGACTTTGCATCCCTATTACGCGCTTTAGTTGGTCTTAAGAAAAGCCTTATTCTTTTGCGAACAGACCCAAATAAATTTAGCCGGTGGGAAGCTCCAACAGGCACAATCGATATTTGGTGGCGGGGTCAAAAAAATGGCCACTTAATGCTTCTTCTTGCGCATTTATTATTAAAAAATAACGAATGGCGGACTCACCGTATTCGCTTACTGCGTATCATCAATTCGGAAGCCGGCCTTGACGAAGCAACCAATCACTTAAATGAGCTAATTCATATCTCCCGTATCAAAGCCTCTGCTCAAGTTATAGTGGCAAAAGATGTTACCACAGCAATGCGTATGACCTCTGTTCGTTCTGCCGTTGTATTTATGGGATTCACTCCTCCAGAAGAAGGGCAAGAAGAACAATCTTTTAAAAATATGACAAAATTAAGTGATCATTTTTCTACTACAGTATTTGTTTCTAGTGTAGGTGGGATGGAACTTGATGCATAATATAAATAGAACTAAGTGACCTAACAAAAGTGACCTGCTCAGTACAGAACTTTTATTTTCTAGTACGATGCGACAAGAGCACGCGACCGCAAATGCGTAAGCAACTTGCAACGGCTGGCTCTTACAAAAATTTTTTATAAAAATATTAAGTTGCATTTGTATTCAACGTTTATTTAGTTCGCAAGTTATTGTAAAATATATAAAATGGCAACTCGACATATCTCTATTGAAAGTGATATAATGTTTAAGCAAAGTATAAAAACAACAACAATTTTATGTAGTATATTTTTACTACTAGCTTCTTGCCAAACAGTAACTATTGATACGACAATTAAAAGACCATCAGAAGTCAATATGGATCGTTATCAAACCGTTGCTTTGGTAAAAATAGACGATGATCAAGATCGTTTTTTGACCAACAGTCTACTGTCTAAAGTATCTTCTGCTGGCAGCTTGCGTTTTATAGACCAACAGAAAATTGACGAAGTAATTCAATATCAGTTAGAGACTGATTCAGATGCTTATTCTGCTGAAGGTGCTTCTCAAATAGGTGAATTAGTGAGAGCTGATGTTGTTATTGTCGGTCAGGTAACAGAAAATAACTGGAATGACCAAGAAGTAGTGAAACACAAAGATACATATAATTTTTTACAACAACAACAAGATCCAGATTACGAGCCTCCAACATACTATGGCCGTAAAGGTAGTGTTTCTTTAAACGTATCTATTTCTGTTATAGAAACAGGAACCGGACAAATTGTTGTTCAAAAAGATTACAACGAATACGCTGACAGCGTTTATGGAAGATCAGAGAATCCTGATAGTTTGCCACAACGCTTAGATTTACTTCCTTTGTATAAAAGATGTTGTGAACGCATTGCTACGAAATTTTCAAAAGTAATAACTCCTTATCAAGAACGCCTACAAGTGCAGTTAGAAACTGTAGACCATCCCGATTTTGAACGTGGTTTAGCTTTTGCGAAAAACGGTAGTTGGGACAAAGCTGCAAACGTTTTCCGCGAAATCCAGGAATATGGAAAACAAAATCAAGGGGTTATCGGCACAGAAGCGGCAGCAAGCGCTTATTTTAACTACGGTGTTGCTTTACAATATGATGGTGACTACGATCGCGCTCTGCGCTATCTAGATATTGCCTATGAAGCAAACCCTAAGAAAGTTTACCACAATCAAATTGAAAAATGTAAACAGGACAAGGAAAACGCATTTCGTTTGGGTGGATAATATTATATGAGCAAAATAAAAATAGTGGCTATCAGCGATACACATAATCGTCGTCCGCAGGTTACAATTCCTGATGGAGATATACTTATCCATGCGGGAGACATTACTTCCAAAGGTGCACTACGCGATGTTCGTAGATTTAATAATTACCTAGGCGAGCTTCCACACAAGCACAAAATTGTAATCGCTGGTAACCACGATTTTTGCTTTGAAAGAGAGCGAGAAGCTGCGCAGAAGGAACTTAGTAACGCCATTTATCTTCAAGACAGCGAAATCGTCATTGAAGGAATTAAATTTTACGGTAGTCCGTGGCAACCATGGTTTTTTGATTGGGCATTCAACCTACAACGCGGAGAAGAAATACGCGAAAAATGGCAATTAATTCCCAATGATACTAATGTTCTTATTACTCATGGTCCTCCTCTTGGGTATGGAGATACAGTAGCAAATGGCAATAAAGTAGGCTGCGAGGATTTGCTCAATAAGGTTATCGAAATAAAACCACGTTACCATATTTTTGGACATATTCACGAAGCTTATGGAATAACAAAAAACGATCACACAACGTTTGTAAATGCTAGCATATGTACTCTAGAATATAAACCAACAAATCAACCAACTCAAATTGAATATATCTTATCTTGATAAAGGAACAATATGAGTAATATAAAAGAGCTAATTGCTTCTGTACAAGAAGAAGCAAGCCGCGAAGATTTTCCGATAGATGAGAAAGTTTATGAATCTGCAGGGCGCAATCCACTAGAGCCAACCTTATTTTTTGGGGACTTGAAAAGCAAGGTGTGTTTTTTTGCACGCGATTTAGGCAAAGATGAAGTTCATGCACAGCAACCACTCTACGGTGCTGCTGGACGTTTAGTAAGAAAAGGCCTTCATTCTGCAATTTACGGTGAACAAACAAGTGATAAGGATAAACTAGAAGCTGCAGCCAAAAAAGTACTACTCACTAATACAGTTCCCTATAAACCGCCAGGAAATAAAGCTTATTCTGCAGGCGTTAAAAAGCGTTTTCGTCCTTTTTTAGAAACACTACTCTTAGAACATTGGCAAGGCGACTATATTATCACTCTTGGTAACGAAGCATTTAAATGGTTTCATCCTTATGCAACAAAAAAAGTTGCTGATGAATTTTTTAAACGCGAAGATCGCTACGAAGCAGAATTAGAAATAACAATTTCTTCTAAAGAAAGTGAGTTACAAAAAAAAGTAATTCTTGCTCCTCTGCCACATCCATCTCCGCTCAATCAAAAGTATTACCACATATTTCCTGATTTACTGCAAAATCGCCTGCAAAAAGTGCAAAGTTTTCTGAAGTAAATCTATTTGATTTTCGTTTGAATAAACGATTGGTAGAAAACCGTTTAATCGGCTTTCTATCAATCATTTATAAGAGAACGATTTCAAGCTGCACAAAACAAAGATTCCAACCCGCTTCGTGTCGATCGCACCATTCTTGCGTTTCGAAATTTTCATGTTTGAGAAGTATGTGTGTAGTGTTGTCTTCTAGTTTGGTAAGGAGAATAGTGACTAACGTTTCTTGTTCTTGTTGATCGTGATCCCAATTCCAAGTGAAAACTAATTTTTCCGGAACAACAACTTCCTTATAAACACCAACAACAATACTTTCTTGGCCAGATTTTGAACTCATCCCCAATCGGTAAGCTCCTCCTACGCGCAAATCAACTTCTGCTATAGAATTACTCCAGTCGTTTCCTATATGCCACCATTTTTTCAATTTTTCTGGCTGTGTCCAAGCGGCAAATACTCGTTCACGTGAGGCGGAAATAACACGATCTATTTCTAAAAAAATAGGTACTTCTGCTAACATTTTGCTATCCCTTAATCACCTTCTTCAAAGAAATTTTCTAAAGCATCTAGTTGAGTTTCCCAAAATTCTTTATATTTATTCATCCACTCTATTGCTTCTCTAATAGGATAAGCATCAAGATGAAAGAAGTGCACTCTACCTTGTTTTTCACGAACGATTAGTTTCGCAGATTCTAAAATTTTAAGATGCTTTGAAACAGCAGGAAGTGAAATTTGAAAGGGCACTGCTATGTCAGAAGCGCACATTTTACCTTTTTTTAAATTTTCAAGTATTGCTCTTCTTGTCGGATCCGAAACTGCTGAAAAAACAATATCTAAGTTATTCGGTTTTCTTCCCATAAGTAAATGCTATCCCTACTCCGCAAACACCACCTGCCAACGCATGAAAAATAGTGTTGAACACAAACATTAAATTTGCTGGAACTTCCCAAATACCTCGTACAACAAGACCTGTAGGCAAAAACATCAGAATTCCCATCAATACCCCAAAACAAAAACCTTCCTTTAACAAACTACCTCCTTTATAACCTATGGGATATATATATGCTAAAATAAAAGCAAAAACTATGTGGTTCAACTGCAACAGTAAATAATCGGGCTGTTCTCTTTTAAAAGGAACACTATTCGCATCAGCAGTTGCTGTATACCAAACAATAGTAAGTACATTGCTTATAAGAAAACAAGTTATAAATGCTGCCAAGAATTTTTTCATTTAGCTCTCTTTTCATACAAAATATTTAACACTTCGAATTCAGTTAAAATAAAACGTTTAATTTATTTAACCAAATGGTTAAATAAAGAGCAAGAAAAATGTTACAAAGAACTAAGTAACTCTCCAAAAGCAGTTACCTGTTGGCATTTTGTTCTTTTAATTTCTAGTTTTGTTACTCCTCGGTTACGTAACTACAGCTGTGTCGCGTCGCACTAGAAAATAAGTCCTGCACTGAACGGGTAACTAGCTTTGTCAGATCATTTACAAAGATTACTTTGTTTTACTATAATTTTTATTTCGCTTCGACTGCATCATAGTTTAGTATTCCTAGCGCCCAAGTAATGCGTGGAATAACATTATTTCGATTGCGTACAGTTAAAACATCGTCGTCTATTTTCGCAAATAATCCTTTTTCCCAATACTTTTCTTCGCAGCATTGTTTGACGGTATGAATAATTTTATCTTTATCTAACTTCTGTAATAAATCTTTTATTTCATAAGTTTTTGTTATAAATTCCTGCGGCTTCTTTCCCCAGATAATAACACCATTTTCTGTAAAAAACTCTATTCCTGTTATTTTTGTTATCGTTTCGAATATAGAAAGTA
This sequence comes from Candidatus Uabimicrobium helgolandensis, assembly GCF_041508025.1. Classification (NCBI taxonomy): domain Bacteria; kingdom Pseudomonadati; phylum Planctomycetota; class Candidatus Uabimicrobiia; order Candidatus Uabimicrobiales; family Candidatus Uabimicrobiaceae; genus Candidatus Uabimicrobium; species Candidatus Uabimicrobium helgolandensis. The sequence goes on along the minus strand of NZ_CP165719.1, from coordinate 4,184,981 downwards.
CTGAGCTATTTTTTATATTAAGATCAATGGTCATTTGTTCTTCCGTTTTTTCTGCATAAACTTGAGGGTGAATAATGATATTAAGCCCTGTAAGAGTACGAATAAAATCCATAATCTCTGGTAATGGTGAACTAGTAAAGCGAACATCCAAAAATTGGCTTTTCATTTGTAGGACCATACCTTTTTCATGCTTGTAAGGCATAAATTTTTTAATTTCAGGTTTCGTATGATTTCGAAGACGCGGATGAAAACGGTCGGCTATGAATATTGTATTTTCGTTAACACCAATATAGGAAATTTTATAATATGTCAAAAATAACTTTAGAACTAATTTTCCCTTTAACTCTTTCATTTGAAGAGAGACACCTATTGTCTTAAGCTTATTCAGAGTTCGAGAATCAATTTCCGCTTTTATTTCAAGCTGATTACATATTGAATTTATTACTTCTGAAAAATCTGCATTTTCGGCAGAAACATTTATTCTTTTTTCTAGTTTTTCCTGTAACGCGACGCTCATAGGAGAACTATCAGCAAAAACAGCAGTATTTTGGTAGTAAATTGTGAAAATAAAAAAAATGACAAAAGAGACACTCAATAATGGAATATTTCGTTTATTCATATCAAATTTTTCCTTATTTAAAATATTTTTAACTCGAGAATGAACGCCACAAAATCCTGTTGTAAAGTAGTACTTTCTTTGTTTCCATTCTAAAAACTGATATAGTACCTGCGCGTAATCGATACGTTTATCAGGACGAACTTGCAATACAAATGAATCACATAATTGTTCACGGGTGACCGCTAATTGTCGATCTATCCACCACAACAATGGGTGAAAAAAATACAACGTCTTAATGATATTTTGATACAATATGAAGAGATTATCCCAACGCCGTATATGAGATAATTCATGAAGAAGAATCAACTCTATTTCTTGGCGAGAAAATGCACTAATTGTTCTTCGAGGGAGAACAATTGTTGATTTTAAAATACCAACATTGAGTGGTCCCCAACCATTCTCGCTTATCACTAAAGAGATACGCGCAATTAAGATAATAAAAACAACCAACCACAATAGGCAAAAATAATAAAAATAATCTACTTCGTTAGTTAATGTACTTGCAGAGACTACCGCTGTGGTAGTTGTTTCTGTAAAAAGAAGAGCCGTTTCCACTATGTGAATTATCTGAGGAGGAGAAAACAGCGGGGTAATTACTACCAGTACTGGTAATAAAACGCAAGAAAGCATTCCCCACATTGATATATAATATTTTTGACGTATGTTTCCATATATTACTCCTATAGCGATCAATACTAGGTATATTGTTACAGGGATAAGCATATTAAAAAAATAACAGAAGAAAAATATTCAGTGCTACAGTTAAAAAAACGCGATCTAAATCTATCCGATTACAAACGTGTTCAAAAATACATTTCCTTTTTTCGATAACCGCGCTAAAAAATAGCTTATATCCAGTTGTCGCCTAATTCTTTAAACGGACAAATAACATCTGTCGATGAATAATATTTTTTGCAAGTGGCAACATACAATGCATTTTTTTTATAAAGCTCTTCAATTTCAACCTTACCATTGCATTTTATATTAGTAAGAATATTGCGGTCGGAAATACTAATTTCTTTCTCTCTAATCTTACTTCGCAAAGATTTCCATTCTTCTAAAGAAATTTCTCTCTCCTCATCGTTATTACAAGGAGTAAAATATCTTTTAGTAATATTGTTCTCTGACTTACTAAGTAATGTTCCGCCGATATTATAATCGGGATCTTCTGCTGTTATAACAATACGTTCGTCGGCGATAATATTTATTCCAATTTTTTTGTTTCTCAATTCGACAGTATTACTAATATACCGGCTGCATACTCCTGTTGAGACTTGCTTTCTCGCAATTAATCCAAGGCGCTCACTTTCACTAAGTAAACGGTGAGTATAACGAATAAGATTATAGATACAAAAAGATAGTGATTCAAAGTTTTGATTTGTAAAATATGCCCACTTTTCATAAGGTGTTCCCAAGGAAGAGTTCTGTAAAAAATCTTCTTTTAAAGTAAGCGTGAAGTAATGATCAAGCGCATGGTTGTAATGATTGATGACATCAACTTGCATCAAATAAACGGTTGCTGGCAGTGTTGGAATGGTAATAAAATTGGCATATTTTTTTACAGCACGCGTTGCATCATCAAATATATATCCCAAATTAAGCATATATTCCCCAAAACGGCAAAAAATTATAATTTATAAATTAAATCAAAAGTGCGATAGAGTTTATCTGAAAAGGCTCACAATGAAAACAGTCAAAAGTACAAAATATTTCGCTTGTACGACCTCGGGAAAATCAATGCTGAAGATTTTGAAGGATTCAATTTGACAATCAACTTTCCTCTCTCAAAAAACTCGACCTTGATTACAACAAATTTGCTGAATTTCCACAAGAAACAACTCTACACTCAAACCTTTAAATCTTATCGTTGTGTAGAAATAAAATTGATATAAATCACCTGGTAAAATACTTATAGCACAATTAGATTAAATATTAGCTGTAAACACTTTTCGCCAAAACAAATTATGGAGGTTTAATATGGGACAACATTACACAAAATTGCTCTATTTTTCTAAAAAAAGAGCAAGGGATCTCATTGAAAACTTACAACACAATATACCCGTGGAAAAACATCCAAATCTAAATATAGATTTCAATAAATTTGAAGGGACCTATCCATATCTTAGTAAGTGTGGTATATGGTTAAAAGAAGATCCCGTTATCATTGATACACTTGCAACACGTCTTTTCTTTGATATTACAGCGAATCCGCATCTATATTCTTCTGATTTAGTAGCGTATTTAAGCTCACTAAAGTATCCAAATGGCATAACCATCGCACAAAACTTAATAAAAGAAAAAGATTCTTTACTTGCAGAATACTTACAAAAAAGACACCGATGTCAACAACAGTTATTTGTAGATGGTTTCAATATTGATTTGCATTTTTTCGAAGATATTTTATCTATAGAAATTGAGGCTGGATGGAAGTCTTGTAATAATATTATCGCAAGTTCTCCTTCATTTAAAAAATTCTATAGCGAACTTTTAGAAAAATATAATGGTATCTATGCCGTTGTAGACAACGATTCAGCAGAAAAACTTACCATTTTATGGTCTAGAGGTGCAGAAGTGAACTGGGACATGGATGCATTTGACCTAATTCACCTCAATGAAGAAAACAAGCCATATGACGAAAAGATTTTTGACATGGCAAACGAAATTGCAGATATTAAAATAAAATACAATTTGTAAAATTCTTTAGGAAAAAAATAGTGAAATCTATCATAAAAAAATCAATTATATTAGTACTTATTTTTCTACTACTTTTAATAATAGTCTTTTCCATTAACTACATGCGATTTTCATCAAAACAACTCTCTATCGAAGTAAAAGAGCTAACAATCAACGACCGCGCAATAAATAAACTTTCGCAAGCTGTCCGTTTTCAAACAATATCTTATGAAGATAGAGAAAAAATCAACACCAACGAATTTAAAAAATTTCATACCTTTCTAGAAACATCTTTTCCTAAAGTACATCAAAATTTACAGCGCGAAAAAATAAACAATAGCTTGCTGTATACATGGAAAGGTAACAATCCCAAATTAGAACCATATTTGTTAATGGCGCACATGGATGTAGTCCCTATAGAAAAAGGAACAGAAAAAAATTGGCAGCATCCGCCGTTTAGCGGTCAAGTAACAGACACGCATATTTGGGGAAGAGGTACAATGGATGATAAAGGCATGATTATCTCTATTTTAGAAGCAACAGAAATGCTTCTAGAACAAAACATTACTCCGCAACGAACTGTATATTTTTGTTTTGGTCATGACGAAGAAATCGATGGTCTACAAGGAGCACGTAAGGTTGCCGAACTTTTAAAATCGCGTAATGTACGCTTATCTTTTGTACTAGATGAAGGCTTAATTGTCACCCAAGGAATTGTTCCTGGTATTAAGCGTCCTGTCGCAGTTATTGGTGTTGCAGAGAAAGGTTTAGTTAATCTCGAATTAACAGTAAAAACCGCAGGTGGGCACTCTTCTATGCCAAGCTATCCTTCAACAATTGGAATTTTAAGTACAGCTATTCACAAACTAGAAAATAACCTACTACCAGCAAAAATTTCAGGGCCAGCGCGCCAAATGTTCGATTATCTAGGGCCAGAAATGAGTTTTGGAGAAAAAATGGCAATGGCCAATATGTGGTTTTTAAAACCGATTATTATTTCATCGCTACAGAAAAAAGCCACAAGTAATACTCTACTTCGAACCACAACCGCAGTAACGGTAATTCAAGCAGGCCAAAAAAACAACGTACTTCCAAGTCACGCACGTGCAGTAGTAAATTTTCGCATTATTCCTGGAGACACAGTTGAATCTGTAAAAGAATATGTAGAAAACACAATTAATGATCAACGTATTCAAATAAAAATCGCAAGTAAAGGCGCAGGTGATCCCTCTCCTGTATCAAAAACCAATACATTTGGTTTTCACACTTTGCAACGCTCAATCTCGCAAGTATTTCCAGAAGTAATCGTTGCTCCCGGCCTCATGGTAGCGCGAACTGATAGTAGACATTTTGCTATTGTTTGCGACAATGTATATCGTTTTGCCCCAATGTTAATGTATAGCGATGACCTTGAAAGAATTCACGGCTCCAACGAACGCTTGACAATCAAAAATTACAAACAATGTATTCAGTTTTTTTATCATTTAATCGTAAATAGTAACAAGATAAAGTAGCTTACTCATTGATCCTTTGGTTTGCACCAAAGGATCAATGAGCACAAATATAATATCTCTATGCAAGAGATATTCCCAAAGAATGCTCCACAAAATGCTTTGGATCTAACTTTGCTCCTGTTGCATTTTTCAGAGTTTCATTCCAATCGTATTTTGCTCCACTGCCAAAATATTTATCTTTTAAATAAGTACCTAGCTCACTATTACCAAATAACTCGCCATTACCTATTTGCTTTTTGATGTGATCCTGAAGTTGAGCAGAAACCAGCTCTCCATAGATATAGTTCTGATAATACACAGGACAAAGAGCCAAGTGTATTTTTGCTGCCCAATCTGGCGCATTACGATCCTCGGGACGCGTTACACATTGGTACTTCTCTACGTATTCCCACCACAACTTATTCAAATCTTGGTCAGGGTTTTTGTATAGTTCTCTTTCAAAATTTACCATAACAAGTCCCCAACGAATAAACACAAACTGCGTTAAACGTTCAGCTTGAATAAGATCGTTGTGAATAGGTTTTACTTTTTCAACATCTACTTTTACAAAGTCAGTGAGCCATTTTGGGTTTTTTGACAATGTGTCCATCATCATTGCAATAGCTTCTGTTGACAAAGTATGTGGAGTATCGATGAGAATATATGGCAAGCCAGAGTCGATATATTTATCGTAAACAGCATGACCAAATTCGTGCAATGTTGTACTTGTCCATTGCTCTGTAGGAGCGATATTACACAGTATACGCACATCTTTAGCTTCGCGATCGATAAAAGTACAATAAGCATGTTGGCATTTTTTGTCTTTTGGATATAGATCTGATTTTTCTAGAATATCGCGAATATCCATATCAATGCTATCATACGTTTCGATCATCAATTTCTCAATGTCCACACTTTGATAAAATTGGTCTATATCGAGTGTTTTATCTACGGGAGGTTGTTGAAAAAATGGATCTGCGTAATGCCAAGGGCGCATATCTTTTACATCAATACCAAATCTTTGAGATAAATCTTTGTCCATTTTTTCTTTTAGTTGGCGAAATGGCTCATCACTTAATTCAGCAAGACGTCCTAATGTACTAAACATTTTCTCTTCGTCTAAATCTTTATGACTCAAGGCCATTTGATAATAGTCAGAGTAACCTGCTTTGCGTGCATTTTCATTGCGAAGTTTTACAACTTCGATCACTTTTCCTGCCACTTCTTGCCCAATTTGTTTACTTGCTTCCCACGCTTTTTTTCTCATCTCTAAATCAAGTTCATCACTCAATACTTTTTTAATCTCATTATCATTGAGTTCACGTCCATCTACTTTGGCACGATACTGATTATAACTGGTATTGATTTCTGATTCTAGTTGTATAATACGTTTTATATTTTCAGAATCTCCTTGATTCATGCCAAATTCATTGAGTAAACAATCTAATTGGCGAACCAAAGTCGCATCGTTAACCACCCCTGATTTCTTAAAAGCCTGTAGTTGTTGAAAAGATTCTTTATTGGCAACGATTTCTTTGTACTGTTTTTCAATTTCAATTTTGCGATCAACCAGAGAATTGTCACCGGTAGTGTCATATTCCCAATGTAGTGTATACAATTCTTTAAGTAAAGGTCGTACACTGTCAACATAATTATTGATGAATTGTTGTAGTTCTTGTTCCATATTTTTCCTCCAAGGGATTTCAAACATAGATAGACGAATGATTTAGATTTTGTTATTATGTAAATATGGTCGATGAAATATTCCGCAATCATAGCATTTTCAGTACCATGAATCAAGATATGGCAAAAAATAATTACCGTTATATATCCATAAGTGACTTTATTCAGGTGTCCCGCATGAGTAGCAAAAGAATGTTTATTGCTTTTTCCTTTGATGAAGAAATAAAACAAAGAATCACACAATCACAAAATACTTTACGCAACGAAATGCCAACAGGAATTAAATGGGTAGGGGCAGAGAGTTTTCATATCACTGCTAAATTTTTAGGTGATACAGACGAACACCTTATTCCACAAATAACTCAAATAATGGAAGAAACTCTAGCCGAACAACAACGTCAGCAAATACAGTTAAAAGAGCTAGGAGTTTTTCCTACAAAGAAAAACCCGCGTATTTTGTGGCTAGGCACCATAGGTGCTAAAGAATTACTGAACCATGTACATTCACAATTAGAGAATAATTTAGAAAATCTCGGCTTTGCCAAAGAAACAAAATTTTCAGGCTTTAATCCACATATAACTTTGGGGCGTGTAAAACACTTACCACAGAATTTCTTTCCAGTGTTTGAAGCTCACAAAGATATTTTCGTAACAAATTGTGAGATAAACGCCTTAACTTTATACGAAAGTCAATCCGTTCAAAGTGGAAAATATAAAAAAGTTATATATAAACCACTTGCTTGTGTTCATATATCGTAAAAGGAGGATTTGGTGTTTAATTCTTCTGTAAAATCCATGGAAACTCTTCAACTTTATTTGGACGAATTTCCCCATACTCGTTATCCTATTTTTCAATATATGGATCACCTAGTGTCTATTGCCCAAACACTAGGTAATGCTGCATCCAAAAGTTTTTTACTTAAAGAAGCGGAGTTTTACGAAAGTGATATTGACTTAGAGGCTAAACGCTTTATTGCAAAACGCCTATATGCTTTTTTTAAAAAACAGCGTTTAAGCTGTGTACACGACAGATTACAGTGCTTCCCAAATGTTGCCTTTCAACCTTCTATAGATATTTTACTAAAAATACTATCCTTTGATAAATTATCACGCAATGATTTTATTATGCGTACTACCCAAAAACTTGAAGAAAAGTCCTCTGTATCTGAGGAAACATCACAAAATACTTTAAATACTACCACGCAAAAAAAAGCAAAACCTGTTACTGAAAAACATGCAACGAAAAAAAGATCACGTCGCTTGCAAAAAACCAAAGAGCAAAAAATAGACTATGTCACTCCAACAAATGATTCGCGGCAGTGTCTTAAAGAAAGCACAAATAAAAAACAACAAGAAATCCAAAAAGATTGGGAAATACTCAAGCAGTGGAATACAAAAGCTATAAACTGTAAAGTTTTTGCAAAATCTTTGTTAAAAGAGCTACCAGAAAACCCCTATCCACACTTACCAAGAATCATTGACGGCTTTATGCGTAACTTGAAAGATAAGGAAGAAAAATATTGCTTGATGCGAATAAAACACGCACTTCTAAGCCATGAAAAACTTATACGTAAACCGCAAAATATTCTAGTAGTGATAAACTATGGTAATTTAGGTGTTGACATCTTAGAACAAGCATCGAATATCACCACAAATAAAAAAATCAATAGTGTGTTCCACGACTATTTCTATACAATAATACAACAATTGCTAGCGCAGCACAGACAGCAGTTTCTCCGCGCCGTAGAGTCTTGTTACGATCGCTATGATTTATATGAATTTTTAGCTCGGTACCCTCTCAAAAATAAAGCGTATATCGAAAATTTTAATCTGCAAATCATTGCAAATATAAAAGAGATTTGTGAACAAGTAGAAAAAGGTAAAGATTTTGAAACCACAGCTAACAGATTTTTAGGTAGCGAAGGGGCAAACATAAAAAAAGCGCTATATGTTTCTCTTTTTGAAAGTCCTGTCACTAATAAAATATGGGATGCTATGCGTAAGGCTCAGTCAGTATATCAATTTTTTCAATGCCTAAAACAACTAAAAGAAATTCCAGAAACAGAAAAAATGTCACACACTATTTTTCAACTGGTGGTAACTTTTTTACGCGGAGGTAAAAAAATATCATTTCGCGATTTAGAAATAAGCCTTAATTTTACTCCAAACAACCTCCGCAACCATGCGATTCGCATTATTACTCGAAAATTGCAAAATGATATTGACTATAAGATGGAAACTTTTTTATTGCAAAATCTTTCAATTGAAAGAAAGTGGAAAAAACTTCTCCAGCTGCTTAGCAATCCTCAATTTGAAGGTGCGAATGTCAAAGCTTTTGGTTATTCTCCCGACGATTTACTTATTGCACTACGTAAAATATCTAACAGCGAAGGGGATATCAATAAAGTTGTAGAACACGAGTTTTACGGAGAAGATGTTTCAGAAGACTTGAAAGATCTTATTATTCAAAAACATTCACAACAACATAAGAAAAAAGAAAAAAATCTGCAAAATTTTTATGAAGAATTGTTGTTTTTAACAAGTGAAAAAGTCTTAAGTTTGCGTAGACCTCTCATAGATCTACTACGTATATACGGTAGCGTAAATTTAACTAACGATGGATCAACATTGACAGGATATGAGTTAAGCAATACAATATCTATGTTTTATCGTGATGCAGCGCGCAATAAAATAACACTTCCAAGTAATCTACATTATCAAATTGCCGTTTTAGTAGAAGACAGTATCAATGAAGAAAGAGCACGCCAATTGAGCAAAGTTTTTGCTGATAATTAGAGTGCCAATATTAGGGGAGAAACATTGAACGAACAAGATAAATTTGTAGAAAAAGTCGTTCTTCGCAATGAGTTTGCCACTGAAAAACAGCTACAAAAAGCAAAAAAAATACTAGAGGCTAATCCTGGGAAAAACCTCATTCAGGTTCTCGTTCATGTAAAACTCATTAGTAAAGAGCAGGCAAAATCTATTTTAAAACTTTATGAAAAAAAACGTCTGAAAAAGAAAAGTGTAAACCAACCACAAGAGAATTCTCCAATTGACGCAGGGCCTGCTTTTCTCGATGATTTTCACGCTCAACAATCTCGACCTATTGCGCAAGAACCAGTAAAAGAACCATCTATAAATATTACTTCTACAGCAAGTAATGTAGGTTCTTTTTCTTCTATAGAAGAATATTTATTACACGCGCGCAGCAAGGAAGCTTCTGATTTACATATTAATACTGACTGCAAGCCTATTATGCGTTTGCATGGAAGCCTTATAGAATTAAATAACAGCATATTTTCAGCCGACGAGGCACAAAAATTACTATTCTCTACTTTGAGTGACGAGCAGCGAAAAATAATTACTGAACAAAAAGGATTGGATTTTAGCTATATCGATAAGCAAAGTAATCGCTACCGTGCCTGTATTGTAAAACAACGTACAGGTTGGAACGGTGCCTTTCGCATTATTAAAAAAGATCCGCCAACATGCGAAAAATTAGGATTACCTGAAAACCTAAAGCGCTTAGTAGAATACCACCAAGGTCTTGTCCTCGTCACTGGGCCTAAAGGGAGTGGAAAAACCACAACCCTAGCAAGTTTGATAGATCTTATTAATCAAAAACGCGAAGACCACATTATCGCCATAGAAGACCCTATTGAATATGTGTTTTCTCCAAAAACATCGCATATTAACCAACGTCAAGTAGGAGTACATACTCAAAGCTTTTCAGCAGCACTACGCGCAGCACTACGCGAAGATCCAGATGTCATTATGATTGGAGAACTTCGCGATTTAGAGACAACATCGCTAGCAATTAGTGCATCAGAAACAGGGCACTTGGTATTTGGTACCTTGCACACTACTTCTGCAGCGCGAACTATTGAACAAGTCATTGATGTATTTCCACCAGACCAACAAAATCAGATACGCACAATGATTTCAGAATCAATCAAAGGAATTATTTGTCAACAGCTCTTACCACGCAAAGATGGCAAAGGACGTGCCCTCGCATTAGAAATCATGTTTAACACCAATGCTGTCGCTAACTTGATTCGTGAACGTAAGATGTTCCAGCTTGGCTCTGTTATGCAGATGGGTAAAAAACAAGGAATGGTGACACTTGACCACTCCTTATATCAACTGGTAAAAGATGGTATTGTTGATGGTACAGTCGCATACTACAGCGCTGTAGATAAAAGTAGATTCCAAGAATGGGCACCCAAAAACGACTTTTAGGAGGAATTAAAGATGGCGAAAATTGATACTCTATTTGAAATAATGTTAACTGAAGATGCGTCGGACTTGCATTTAAGCCAAGGACAGCCTCCAAAGATAAGGTCTCATGGGCGCATACGTAATTTAGATCATCCTACTCTAACAGCGCAACACATGGAACAGTATTTACGCGAAATTTGTAGCAATGATCGTTGGGAGCACTACTGCAAAGTTAAAGACTTAGATTTTGCTTATGGTTTGGGTAATAAAGCGCGTTTTCGTGCAAATTATTTTTTTCAAGAACACGGTATGGGAGCGGTTTTTCGTGTAATTCCCTCCGAAATAAAATCTCTTGAGGATCTTAATCTTCCCAAAGTGTTAAAGAGCTTTTGTTATATGCGTTCTGGTCTCGTTTTAGTCACAGGACCAACAGGGTCTGGTAAGTCAACAACTCTATCAGCAATGGTTAATGAAATAAACGAAAAAAGTGCGCGACACATTGTCACCATTGAAGAGCCGATTGAGTTTGTACACCGTAATAAACGCTCGATCATTTGTCAGCGCGAAGTAGGAATTGACAGTAACTCATTTGCAGATGGCCTTAAAAACAGCTTGCGCCAAGATTGCGATGTAATTCTCGTAGGAGAAATGCGCGATTACGAAACTATTTCGTTAGCGGTAACAGCAGCAGCATCTGGTGTTCTTGTTTTTGGTACACTGCACACAAATTCAGCCATTAAAACAGTGGATCGTATTATTGATGCATTTCCTGCAGACCAACAAGCACAAATTCGTACCATGTTGAGCGACTGTTTAAAAGGAGTTTGCGCACAGCTACTTCTTAAGACCAAAGATAAAAAAGGCCGCGTTGCTTGTAATGAAGTACTGATAGGAACAACAGCTTTAGCTTCTTCCATACGCGAAGGTAATATTGGCAATATTCGCAATATCATTCAAGGTGGAAAAGGTATGGGTATGCAACTTATGGATGATGCCATTCAAAAAGTACTCAATAACGGCAAAATCTCAGGGGAAGAAGCTTATCTTAAAGCCACAGATAAAACGCGCTTTTCGCAATATGCGCTTGCGTAATAAAGAAGTAGATCCGCGGTAATCGATATAATAACGAAAACAAACGCTTAAATTCTTCTTTTCACGGGCACCCTTTATGGGTGTCCTTACTTGATTGGCTATGAAAAAAATACAAACAGCACAACAAATTGAAAACGATCAAAATTATCGCGATAAAGTTTTCTACTTAGACAAACAACATATACAACGCTGGCGAAATATAAACTTTGAAAATTGTAGTTTTCGCGGTGATATAGTTGTCGGAGAAGCAAGTAACTGTACTTTTACAGCATGTGGTTTTTCTGGAAATATTTCAATTGTACTCAGTAACTTAAATATAGAAAAAATTCCCAAATGGTGTTTTGCCTTTCCAAGTGTTAATCGTTTAAAAATAAAAGACTACAAAATATCTGCTCTTCCCGAAAATATTGCAAAGTTAAAAAATGTTACTGATCTAGATTTATCTTTTTGTCAATCGCTAACAACTCTTCGTGGGTTAGATTTGCTACCTCATTTACGTAAGCTTAACCTGCAGTATTGCTCCTCATTGTCCAATTTTGAAGATCTCGGTAAAATTCCGCGATTATTGGAGCTTTATCTTGAAAACGAAGTATGTGAAAATGCTTCTATTTTACAATGGCCAAATTTACAAAGTTTACAAAAACTTTGCATACAAAATTCGGTAGATCGCAATATAGAAAACCTTTGCCATTTAATCAACCTTACACACTTACAAGCCCCTTGCTTAATAGGAATGAGGTATTCAGATCTCGAAGTTCTTGGAAATTTAGATAAGCTTAAATATTTAGATTTATCTAAATCTATATCGCTAACCAAAACAACATCTCTTAGTATGTTAGCACAGCTAGAACACTTAGATTTATCATATGGAGCATTGCGAAAAATAGATTTTTCATTGCCCCACTTAAAAACTTTAAAACTGAGCCATTGCCGCGAGTTAAAAGATATAGACCTCCTCCATACATTTACAAATCTACGCTCTCTAGAGTTAGATAACTGTACAGAATTAGAGAAATTCAGTATTAAAGGGTTAAGAAAACTGCGTCATATAAACGTGCAGTTTAGTAAGACCCAAGAAGAGATCGATAATTTGTCGATAGCAAGTAGTGAACTTGAACATTTAAATATTCAAGACTGTCAATCGTTAAAGAAACTATCGCGTCATAATAACTATAAAAATTTAAAATATCTTGGTCTTTCTGGCAAAATGCTTTCGCATTTCGATTTTACAGAAATGAGTGATTTACAAACCCTAGACTTAAATAAAGTTTACTTGGACAAACCTAATCCCAGTTTATTTGCAAATCTAAAAAGCATGCACTGTTTAAAGATAGATTCTTATCTACCCAAAATGGATAAATTAGATCATGTTCGCGAATTACACTTGAGTTATTGCACTCTAGATCACTTCACACCATTACCAAATATTAAATCTTTACATTTATTTTTTTGCAATTTTGCAAATGAAAGCGCACTTTTAAATTGGCCATCCGTAGAATATTTATATATAAAAAATGGCTCTACAACACAATATATAACAGCAGTAAGACATTTAAATCATTTAACATCTCTTCACATAGAAGGTGGAACTCTGCAAAACTTAGATGCTCTAATTCCAATGGCAAATCTCAAGGAACTGACAATCGAAAACTGCTATTATCTAGAAAATATCGATGCTCTTGTTTCGCTTACCAATTTACAGTCACTTACTCTTGATGTTCGCTTTGTTAATAATCTTTCTTGCTTAGGAAAACTAAATTTACAAAGCCTCAAGCTTATACATTGTCCGCAAAATTATCTCGATTGTTTAGACAACCTGCCGCACACTGATATTTCTATCTTTGAGTTATCACCGTAATCCTACGAAATTCTCTTATTAGAAGTCTGATCCACAGATAACTACACGGAAGAATTAGCAAATTGATAGATTGGAAATCCCAAATATTAATTCTTGCTGTTCCGCGAATATATAAATGCAAATGTAGCGTAACAAAGAATGTATTTGCAAGAAAAAACATTACAGATATAACACTTGCAACAGCAAAACAAGTACATAGCGCTACTTTAAAACTACACCACAGTATCCAATAACCTGGAAATAACAAAAAACTGATAAAACCAGACGCTATAACACAACCAATTACTGTAAATTCAGTAAAAAGAAACATTCTCAATACAAATGGCCAACAATACCCAACAATTATTAGCGCACTTGCGACTGTGGTCATTAGCTGATAAATATGTGGTGTGTTTATTTTTTCATTAGAGTGTGTTGGCATTGATAATATTTGATCCGTTGAATAATGAATCGGTGTTGAAAGTATTGTATTTAGAATTAAGAAAGCGAAGTTTGACAACGTAGTCGAGCTTCGCTTTCCTAGTCTTTACCTTTACTCGGTAAAGGCTTTATTTCGTATACCTCGCGAATGACAAATTTGGAATTTGATAAATTAAAAAATCTACTCTATTTTTTTCTGATTATTGCGTAAATATACTTTCAAATCTTCGGTGGACTCTGCTAATTTGTCCATTGCCTTGTTGGCTTTTGCCAAAGATTCAACGATTGCATTTTTCAATTCGATAGCATCGTCTCTTAGACCTGCTGATTGCGCTAATTCTTCTAGTTGCTTTTGTAGATGATCAGAAGCGTTTTGTAGTTCTTTGCGCCATTCTTCTGATTGCACAAATTGCCGCGAAGCTTCTAGAGTACTTTCCACACTTTCCATTGTTTTATTTATCTTGTCAATACTTGCGATAACTGCGTCACTTAAATCTTTGCTTTGACCTTTTAGATCGTTGAGAAAAGGTGCCAATGATTTCATCATTACATTACGCGTGTATCCCAAATAAGCGAGAACAATCAGCATAAGTATAATATTTCCCCAAGCATCAACTAAAGTATTCGTTAGAGTAAAAACGGTTTCCCAATTAACTCGATCAGGAAACATTATTTCGAAAGTATACAAAATAGCAATAATACAGAAAATAGCGATAAAGACTCTTGTTAATAGGCGCTTCCAATAGTTTTTCATGGGAATATTCTTTCTCTAGTGTGTTTAGGGCGTTGGCGCGCCCCATACAATTTTATGTCTGGCTACTAACATGGATGTTCTTGCCTTCAACTATTTCACCAATCTCGGCAAATTCTATATTTCTGCTTTGTAAACTCTCGCGCAGCTGTGGTAAATTTTCTTGGCTTATCGAAATAAGTAAACCACCCGAAGTTTGAGCATCCGCAAGTAGAAGCTGGGAAATAGGAGAAATTCCTTCATCCCACGTTACAGAATCAGTGACTGCTTCTAAATTGCGTCTAGTTCCGCCAGGTATAAAACCTTGGTCGGCTAGTTCGTAAACACCTTCTATCAAAGGAATAGCATTGATGTTTAATCTTGCACTTACTTTACTACCTTGGACCATTTCATTTAAATGTCCTAATAGGCCATATCCGGTAACATCTGTACAAGCATTGGCTCCAGCTTCTTGCATTGCTTCGGAAGCTTCTTTATTAAGTGTCGACATAATATCAACGGCTTTCGCTATCATCTCTTCGCTAATTTTTTGTTTTTTAATTGCGGTGCTGACAATTCCTGTCCCTAGTGGTTTTGTAAGTACTAGTGTGTCGCCTACTTTCGCAGTAGAGTTGCGCAAAATCTTTTGTGGGTGTATAGTACCTATTGCTACAAATCCAAATTTAGGCTCACTGTCGTCTATCGAGTGTCCGCCGATAATGTTTACACCTGCTTCTTTTGCTTTTGCAGCACCACCTTTTATAATTTCACCGAGTACTGAAAAAGGAAGAGTACTTTTAGGAAACCCAATCATATTTAACATGGTAACAGGAGTTCCACCCATAGCGTATACATCGCTGAGCGCGTTTGCAGCGGCAATCATTCCAAAACTGTATGGATCATCGACAATAGGAGTAAAGTAGTCGAGAGTAACAACTAGAGCTATTTCTGGAGTAAGTTGGTAAACTCCACCGTCATCTGCTGTCTCTGCAGCGACTAAAACATTAGGGTCTTGAATAATTGGTAAGTAACGGAGAACCTCCGTCAGGTCTTTTGAACCTATTTTACACGCTCAGCCTGCTCCGTGCGATAAAGTTGTTAGTCTGGGAATTTGTGCGTTGTCCATAAATCACCTCATTTTGGATAAAGATTTTAGGGATGTATGTGATAAAAGTAAACTCACTTATTTCTGAGTTTAGCGAAAAGATTACTAAAAAAAAAGATGTTTTTATTCTTAATCGAGTAAAAATAATGAAAATTTTCGTAAATATACGCATATCTATAAAAGTTCTTGACGCGAATAATATATTCTGCTACACTCTCAACCCTAAGTATTGTCTATGTTTAAAAGAAATCGACACTCTACACACAAAGGATTTTAGATGGCCATTCACCCAACAGCTATCGTAGATAAAAATGCGAAAATAGGAAAAGGAAATGAGATAGGTCCTTACGTAATTATTGAGGGCAATGTAACAATTGGGGATAACAATCACATTTATCCACATGCATTTATTGGTGAGAATACCACTATTGGTGACAACAATGAGATTCATATGGGAGCAATTGTTGGTCATTTTCCACAAGATAAAGCATTTAAAAAAGATAGCAAGACTTTTTTGGTTATGGGGAATAACAATACTATTCGCGAATATGTAACTATTCACCGAGGAACCGAACCAGAAAGCACGACAAAAATAGGTGATCATTGCCTAATTATGGGAGGAGCACATATTGCTCATGATTGCCAAGTTGGTAATGGGGTTATAATGGCTAATATGTCTGGAATTGCTGGATATGTACAAATAGAAGACAACGCTATTTTGTCTGGAGGATCTATGATTCACCAATTTGTACGCATTGGTAAACTAGCTATTTTATCTGGAAATTGTCGCATTAACATGGATGTTCCACCGTTTTTGATCGCAGGTGAACGCAACCAAACTTGGGGAGTAAATTTGGTTGGGCTTAAGAGGGCTGGCTTTAGTAAACAACAAATACGTGACTTGCGTAAACTATATGGTTTGTACACGAAATCGGGCTCTAAACAAAAAATGATCGAAGCCATAGAACAAGAAGATTTCAGCAATAGCCAAGAATTCATAGATCACTTCGTTCAATTTATTCAAACCTCAGAGAGAGGTGCTTGTTTTCAACAATAGTGAGTAGATTATAAAAATTTCATTCATACCTTGAGAAAACGCTTGTTTAATGTAACAGCTATTCCGCTTCATTAGTGAAACGGAATAGCCAAGATTTTAAAACAGTGTATAAATAAACGGGGCACCACTACCTGCTTGTGCTCCCAAGGCAATAATCGCAATTAATAGCGCGAGAACAATTGCAATAGGAATCATCCACCACAATTTATTTTGCCATAAAAAAGTGAAAAACTCCTGAAATATATTCATATCCTGATTATCTTCAAAGCCTTTTTTCTCATCTTCACTGTCTTCGAAGCTTTTTTTGTCGTCTGTCATAGTTTATTCCTTAAAACTGTCGATAATAACTTTGTTTTTTAGAAGCTATTTTCTTCGGTTCCCAGTAACTATCTAGATTCTCATCTGGTCTCTTAGTAATCACACCGCACCATCTACGATATAGTAAACCCACTGGTGTAAACAACAAATAAAAAATGACCGCTAAAATAATTTTCTGAACTACCCATCCTATTGACTGTCCCAACAACATCCACGTAAAGTAAACAGGACGCATAAGCCAAGAGGTTAAAGTAGAAAGAGTAAGAACAAAGCCTGATACCATCCACCACACAATAAGTGAGCTTGGTTCATTGCTAAAAGCAGTAAGAGAAAAACCCCAGTCGTTTTTATTCCACTGGAGAACTCCGCCAATAACAAAAACACCTATACCAAAAATGCGTCCAAAATCAACCACCGCTTCGCGCGGATCTTTCCATATTTCTTTAGGGTGACGAAAGTCCATTGTTAATCCAATGCAAATTGAGCCAAATAATCTTTTGTTTTTTGTTTTATGGTCTGTTCTTCTTTGAGCAAAACTTGCTGTTCAAGAACAAGAACATCCATGCCAGTATTGAGGAAACATTGAAAAGCATCATGGGGGCTACAAACAATTGGCTCTCCACGAACGTTAAAACTGGTATTAACGAAAACCGCACATCCTGTTTTTTCGCGAAATTTTGACATTAGCTGATGTAACACTGGGTGGCGAACTTTGTCAACGGTCTGTACCCGCGCACTGTAATCAACATGGGTAACTGCTGGTATGTCCGACCGCGGAATGTTAAGTTTTTCAATTCCCCATAATTTTTGCTGCTCTTCAGTGAGTTTAAGCCTTTTATTCTCTACAACATGCCCAACGCGCAACATATAAGGACTCGGATCCTTCAAATCAAAATATTCTTGAGCATGCTCTTCCATAACAATGGGAGCGAATGGTCGAAAAGATTCGCGGAATTTAATTTTTAAATTCATAATACTTTGCATTTTAGTACTGCGCGGATCGCCAATAATCGAACGCGAGCCAAGAGCACGAGGCCCAAACTCCATACGTCCTTCAAAAAAACCGATCACTTTTCCTTGTTCAATAAGCTCTACTAGATAATCAAGTTGCTCATCCCAACTATCATAACTTGTGTATTTCGCGCCAATACCGTTTAAGTATCTTTGTACTTCACGATTTGAAAATTGCGGTCCTAATAACGAAGCTTTTTGCAGATCGTCTTTTCCATTTACTTTGCGCTTATTATCTAAAAATTGGTACCACAAAAAAAGTGCTGTACCTAAAGCACCACCAGCATCCCCAGCGGCAGGCTGTATAAAATACTTATCAAAAATTCCTTCTTTGATAATCTTCCCATTACCAACACAATTTAGAGCAACACCACCAGCCATACACAGGTTTTTTTCACCTGTTTCCTTACGTAAGTGTTTTGCCATACGAAGCATCGCTTCTTCGACCACTTCTTGTACTGCTGCTGCTAAGTCCATTTCACGCTGAGTGATTTCTTTTTCTGCTTTGCGTGCAGGACCGCCAAAAAGTTTAGCAAAACGGCTATTTGTCATTGTCAAACCTTGGCAATAATTAAAATAATCTAAGTTGAGACGAAAACTTCCATCTTCTTTTAAATCAATTAAATTATCGTAAATTATTTGTGCATATTTTTTAGCATTTTCCTTATCACCATATGGCGCAAGTCCCATAACCTTGTACTCTCCAGAATTTACTTTAAAACCGGTATAATAAGTAAAAGCTGAGTACAACAATCCCAATGAATGAGGAAATTTCAAATGTTTTTTCAACTCGATTTTGTTGCCATTTCCTACGCCAAAAGACGAAGTTGTCCATTCTCCAACACCATCAATCGTAAGAATCGCAGCTCTATCAAATGGCGAAGGGAAAAAAGCGGAAGCTGCATGTGTTTCATGGTGATCAGCATACAGAATAGGTCCACTGAATGTGGAAAGATTTTTGCGAATTTCTCGCGGAATAAAAAGCTTTAGACCCAACCACAGTGGCAAAGCTTTTGAAAAAGAAACAAATCCTGCTGGGGCAAATGCGAAGTATGTTTCTAGAAGACGATGAAATTTAACAATCGGCTTATCGTAAAAGCCTACAGCATCCAGCTGAGAAGCATTAATTCCCGCCTCTGATAAACAATATTCTATTGCTTTTTTGGGAAAAGACTCATCTTGTTTCTTTCGCGTAAATCTTTCTTCTTGCGCAGCAGCGATAATTTCTCCGTCTTTAATGAGAGCAGCTGCACTGTCATGATAATACCCAGAAATTCCTAGTATATAAGTCATTACTAACCTTAACTAAAGCGTGCGAAAATAAATAATATTCTAGCAAAAGGTACATTATTATTTCTATATGCCTAAAAGAATTCCCCAGCCATGCTGGGGAAAGATATTACTTTGTAACTTGTAGCACTTGCTCTATTTTGAGTTCATTCAGAGAAGCAATAAAAATGCTGCCTTCTGCATCAAAAGCAATTTTTTGGCCATCAGGAGAAACTGAAGGTCTCTGAGCAATTAGAGATAAACCTTCTGTGATGTTCATGCGTTTTTGTCCAGAAATATCGGCAAAGTAAATATTGCTTTGAGTGATTTCATGACCATTATCTAGAGCATGATCAAAAACAATCCCTTTGCTATTAGGCATCCACGCAGGATTATTCCCTGTTCCAACATGTACAGACTTACCACTAGCAACGTTTACAATGGATATACCATTTTTCAAACTTTCATACGCCACATAGTTGCGATCAGGAGAAACAGCAGCGTTAAAAATTACATCGTTATCTAATGCAATAACATGCTCAGCAACAGTTAATTTACCATCCTCAATGCTAGCAAGAGACATATCAACACCTGCAAAAGTATCTACAGACTTTCCTGTTGCCATGTTCAACAATTTTTGTTGTTGTTTTCCACCGCACAAAACTTCATCGTTAGAAATCCATTTTGCATTGTAAGCATTTGCTGAAGAAATACTCTTCAAATCGTAATCACCTACTTGCATAACAGCAATCCCATTATACCCTGGGTGAGTAAGTAGAAGAGCACTACCATCAGGAGACCACTTTGGGGCCATATACAAAGAAGAATCATTGATTTCTTCATCGAACGCTGCTAACGAAGAAACAACTCCTGAATGAATAGCTTCAGCGGCTTTTTGGCGATAATAAGAATCTCCAAGTTTTGCAGAGTCATTTTTTTCATCAATAAATGCTAATTCACATAAAATAGCAGGCATATTTGTATTTTTGATTACATAAAAGTTAGCGGTTTTTGTTCCGCGATCTTTGGTGCGCATTGCACGTACTAATTTAGGATGTACACTGTTGCGCATTCCAAAAGACTTACTACTTCCTTTGCTGTAAGCAAAAGTTTCTGTTCCATTCGCACTTTTGTTAAAAGCATTGCAGTGAATACTAACAAAACGACTAACTCCAAGACTATTCGCATAACTTGTGCGCCCAGATAAACTTACTGCTTTGTCTGTGCTACGTACAAGATAAGCTTTCCAGCCACTTTGTCTCATTAGATTATACAAACGTTGAGAAACGTCAAGATTAATACTCTTCTCTTGTAATCCCCAACCTACTGCCCCAGGATCACTTCCTCCGTGCCCAGCGTCAATACAAATGCTCTGAGCAAAAATAGCTGTTGTTGCAACAACAACCAATAATAACATTTTCATGGTGCCTCCCTTTTTTTAAAATAGTGTATGAGAATATTATACATAAATTAACAGTGCAATAAAACTTTTTAATAGTCATTTATAGCAGATTATAGTATGTTAATATGATGAATTTACAGGAAGAAAACAGCTTGAATGTTAGTTATTTAGGGAAAGTCCCACAATTTTCTTCCATAGTTTACAAAGGATCAGTTATTATGCGTATACTTATTTGGAAAAATTATTTCAAATGGCTTAAAAAGATATTTTCTTCACCCAAGTATTATTTGGGAGTGATTTTGTGGTTACCTACACTTCTTATAAACATTTATTTTACAGTTATGCTCATGGCTGTAATTTCATACGGTGTTATTGCTTGGGGAATATTTGCTCTTTTAGGTGATCCTGGTTTTATAAAATCAAGTACCTCATATAGTACCCAACAAATTGAAAAAGCGATTGAAATTGACTCCACAGGAAAAATGTTTATCGCTTGTTGTGTAAGTGGTGGTGGTAGTCGATCAGCTATTTTTGCGGGAGAAACACTATATTGGCTCAACACAATAACCGAAATTGAAGATCCAGTAAACGCATTCCAAAATAAAACAAAAAACAGCACAAATATCCTCAACACTCTTGATTTTATCAGCAGTGTTTCAGGAGGAACAGTAACAGCCACAAGTCTTTGTATACACAGACCTTGGGAATCAAATTCTTGGAAAGAATTCAAAAAATCTTTGCGAATACCTTTTCAACATAAACTTTATCAATATTTAGCTAATCCACTTTATTTTGGCGAAATAGCTTTAACTCATCGCGATAGAACAAATATTATCGAAAAGGTATGGAACGATCATTTAGTTGAAAATAAAAAGCTAGGAGATTTAGCTCTAAGGCCACGTCTAGTGGTGAATGCTACTTCTTATAATCTAGGGAAGAAGTTTGTATTTACGACACTTTCGAAATCTAATTTTAATAACATGATAGAAGTCTATCCTTCACTTTTTACCAATCTTGATCCTTTTCCTGCAGCTGCTGTTACACTTGATGAGTACCAACTCAGTAGTGTCAATTGTCCAATATCAACAGCCTTAGCTGCCTCTAGCGCCTTTCCTGTCGGCTTACCACCAATTACAATTACTGGTTACACAGCAAAACAAAGTATTGATATTCATTTAAGCGATGGAGGAATATACGACAACCATGGTCTTGAAAGTGTCTTGCAGCTATTCAAACAAAAAATAGACAACTATTACAATGGTTTACAAATGCGTATATTTGGAGGCTTAGTATTTGTTATTGATGCTTCACTGCCTGGAACTGAGCGTTTCGATTCTCCGAGCGAACTCGATATGATTTTGCACACAATGGAAGTTTATGAGAAACGTATGCAAATCTATTTTGACAAATTTCTTCGTGATCAAGTCAACCTCAGTAATGAAATACGCATTCCGTTAAAATTTGTACGCTTCAGTCTTGGCGAACTTATTGGTATTTGGCGTCTTGCGCAAAAAAAACCACAGGAACGTCAAGAAATGTTAGAACGGCTTCAACAACAAATAAACCGAGGAATTCACACAACAACACTACCAGCACAACAATTTTTAGATGAATGGTTTCAAAAACCAAAACAATGGTGGGACGGTTTCCATAAAGATTGTTCTGAGATTATTGGCGACGATGTAGATAGCTTTATGAATCAATTGCAAAACATGCCAACAAATTTTGCGCTTTCCAAAAAACAAACAATTGTTCTAGAAAAAGCATCGCAACTTATTTTCCTAATGAAAAAAGATGAAATAATTGCGGCTTATAAAAATCTCCAACAAAACATGGATTCATTTAAAAACATCGAAGATTTTACAAGGCAAGATGTGACAAAATTTCCCGCTCTATATGTCTTCGAATTTATGAGAAAACTACAACTCGCAAGCAATGACAGCAAAGTATGGGTTGGAGAGTATGCTATGTTAGAAATAGCTATTCGTCGTTTAGCTATTCCACAATCTTTACGAAAACGGATTTCAAAAACAATAGAAAACTTAAAAGTACTGCAAAACCAAGAGTCCAACAAAGTTTTTGATAAAAGCTTACAAAATTTAAAAGAACAGTGTGCCAAAGCTTTTTCATACAATAGCCTTCAAAACAAGTAAAAGGGAGTAAGATGTTGCGCTTAATAATCATTTTCGTGCTTATTTGTAGTGTTGTGGCTGATGACAAGCAAAAAGCTGAGCTTACAATAAAAGAAATTATGAGCAAAGACTGGGTAGGTGTTTTGCCATCAAGTATTCGTTGGGCAAAAAACAGTAGTGGTGTTTATTTTCGCGGTAAAGAAGAAAATGGTAACGATCTTTATATGGCGGACGCCACTTCTTTAAAAATTAAACCGGTAGACACAACAGAACAAAACGGAAAATTAAATCCACAAAAAACCAAAAAAGTGTATACAAAAAATGGCGATATCTATTTAGTTGATTTACAAAAAAAGACCACAAAGCAACTAACAAAAACAGTCGCCAATGAAAACAGGGCTTATTTTTCTAGTGACCAAGAAATAGTATTTAGCAAAGACCAAAACTTATATTCGTGGTCTCTAGAGACAAATAGTTATGAACAAATAACCCACTTTGTAAAAGGTAACGAGCCATCACCAGTAAACGACAAGAAAGACCTTGCGCAAGAATGGTTAAAAAAACAACAATTAGAACTCGTAGAAACACTACGCGAAACTACAAAAGTTAAAGATTCCAAAGAAAAAGAACATCCAGCTCTGCGCAAAATCTACACCAATAATCGCTCTTTGCAAAACATCAAACTTAGTCCTAATAAAAACTATGTAACTTTTCGTTTGCAAAAACAGGGAAAAGCGAAGCCAACACTTGTTCCCAACTACACAACAAAGTCTGGTTATACAAAAAATATAAGCGCTCGAAATAAAGTGGGTACAGTAATTAGTAGCAGCCAAATGGGGATTTTTAATCGCCAAAAAAATAAAGTATATTTTATTGATACAGCGCAAATTCCCGGCATCAAAGATCATCCACAACACTTAAAAGATCGCCAAGAACTACGTAAAGTCATTATCCACGGACCTTTTTGGTCTGAAAGCACCTGTGTTGTTGTTATTCTTGCTCTTGATAACAAAGATAGATGGATTATGCAGCTCAATCCTGCAGACGGGAAATTAACCCTCTTAGATCGCCAAAGAGACGAAGCATGGATTGGCGGCCCTGGAATAGGAGGCTGGCGCTGGAATTCAGGAAACATAGGGTTTATTCCCAAAACACCACTCCTATGGTTCCAATCAGAAGAAACAGGTTATTCCCATCTTTATCTTTATAATTTAGAAACCAATGAAAAAACCCAGCTTACATCGGGAAATTTCGAAATATATTCTCCGAAAATTTCAAAAGATACCAAACACTGGTACTTCACAGCGAACAAAACTCATCCTGGAGAAAGACATTTATTTCGTATGCCAATTATGGGCGGAAAGCTTACACAAATAACAACTATGCGCGGAAACAATGAAACCTATATTTCTCCTGATGAGTCAAAAATAGCGATTCGCCACTCCTTTTGTAATAAACCTTGGGAATTATACCTCATGGATAATAAACCAGGTGCGACTGCGTACCAGATAACAAATTCTACAACCAAAGAATTTCGTAGTTATCCATGGCGCGCTCCACAAATCGTCACCTTCCCCAACAGACATGGCAAAAATGTTTACGCGCGACTATATGAATCAAAACAACCAACATCATCAAAAAAGCCTGCAGTAATTTTTGTGCATGGAGCTGGTTATTTACAGAATGCGCACAAATGGTGGAGTCTTTACTATCGCGAATACATGTTTCACAATCTACTAGTAGATCATGGCTACACCGTTTTAGATATAGACTACAGTGGAAGTGCTGGTTATGGTCGTGATTGGCGCACCGCTATTTACCGCCACATGGGTGGCAAGGATCTTAGCGATCAAGTAGACGGTGCTAAATTTTTAATAGAAAAATGCGGCATTGATTCTAATCGCATCGGCATTTACGGTGGTTCTTATGGCGGATTCATTACCCTCATGGCAATGTTCAAAGAACCAGAGGTATTCAAAGCAGGGGCAGCGCTGCGTTCTGTAACAGATTGGGCGCATTACAATCATCCTTACACATCAAACATTTTAAACATTCCCCATGAGGACGAAGAAGCTTATAAGCGTAGTTCGCCTATTTATTTTGCCGAAGGTTTAAAAGGTGCGCTACTAATATGCCATGGTATGTTGGATGACAATGTACAATTTCAAGATGTAATACGTCTAGTACAGCGTCTCATTGAATTGGAAAAAGACAACTGGGAACTCGCCGTCTATCCTTTAGAAAGACATAGTTTCATCGGCCCCAAAAACTGGCGTGATGAATATATGCGTATTTTTCAACTTTTCGAAAAACATTTAAAGTAGGTTAAAAATGCTACAGAACTGGAATACAGAAGCCAATGAGTGGCACAGATTGACAACAAAGTACAATCTTTCGCAAAGTAAAGACGCTATTTCTTTTATCAAAAATATTTCCGCTGTGCGTAGCAATTTAATCGCCGCAGTCAATTTAGGAAAAATACCAAAAGAAACAATGCACCTCTTTCAAAAAAATTGGAATCTGTGGCTCAACGAAGTAAAAAAAGCCGGGTATACTATGTTTCCGACACAAATGGGAAACTTAAAAAAAGAAGTAGGAAAAATCATTTACTGTTGTTCTCCACGAGCGCAACAAAAAAAGATGATTTTAGTCGTTCCAGGCATTAAGAAACAAGGAAAATTACTCTTACCACCAGTAACCACAGTAATCTTGCCTGCCAATACCTCTTTTCCTGATCATCACAAGGCTAAAAATTTGGCAGGGTACTGGCGCGGAATTCTTGGTGAGTTGGAACTTTTAACCATACACGTACGGATGCAACCAAAAGCTAATTGCGCAATAGAAAGTATTGATCGCAATAAAGTAATACCATTAACAGCAGAAAATCGCGCTAAAATTATCGATGAAATAAAACGACGCAAACAAGTTTTTGAACGCAGTTTATCTTCACAGGCAAGTAACTACCAAATTGCGACAAATTACTGGCGTATTGAAGAGTGTTTTTGGAGTTTGTTTCATGACGATCGCCCTTTTGGTCATTCTTTCTTCGATATATTACGTAAACGTGTACAAGATTGGCGAGGATTTTTAGCACGTAAACATAAAATTATGGCGAAAGATTTCGTTCCTAAAAAAGACTCTTTAGGAGCTATAAACTCTTATGTTGAAGGTATTATTGTTCAAAAGAACCAACAACTTTCTCCTGGAAAAGTTATTCGCCAACTACGTCCAGCTCTAATTGTTCAAGAAAAGAATTCAAAACGTACTTTAAAAGGACGCGTAATTTCTACTTAGGTGAATTTATGTCTTTGGTATTAAAAAATGTGTGTAAAAGTTTTTGTGGCAAAAAGATTATAAGCGATGTGTCCTTTAACGTTCACAGCAACGAAATTCTAATGTTACTTGGATCTTCGGGAACCGGAAAAACAACTTTATTGCATATAATTTCTGGTTTACAGCAAATGGACAGTGGTAAAATTTTTCTTAATAACCAAGATATCGCAACAGTTCCTGTTTACAAACGTGGGATTGGATTGTTATTTCAAGAATCGGCGCTACTTCCACACTTAACAATTGAAAATAATTTGCGTTTTGTTACCAAAGTAAAAAAGCTTTCAAAAAAACAACAGGATTTTGCTATCGATAAGGTAATAGAACAACTACAGCTACAAAACTTGAGGTTTCGTTATCCGCAAACATTGTCTGGGGGAGAGACTCAAAAAGCAGCTTTAGCACGCGTTCTTATCCGAAAACCATCTCTTCTTTTACTAGACGAACCATTTGCTCACTTGGATGTCCAAGTGCAGTATACCTTGCGCCGCGAAGTAAAAAAGATATGTAGGGAATTACAAGTTCCCATTGTTTATGTAACACATAATCAAAAAGAAGCATTGGCAACGGGAGACAAACTCGCCATCTTACTCAATGGTCATTTACAACAATTGGATAAACCTGAAAATGTATACAATAAACCTAAAACACCTGAAGTAGCTACTTTTTTAGGTGATCCACCAATGAACATCATTCCCGCCAAAATACAAAACAACAAACTCTTAATTTGCGATCATAAAATAGCTCTTAGCCAAAATACACAAGACAAAAAAGTTTTGGTCGCAATTCATCCGCAACATATATATATAAGTGACAAAGGCATCAAAGGAATTGTTCGCGATATTGAGTTTAATGGTTTAGGATTCTTGTTTTACATAGAAGTTGGCGTGCAACAATTCATAGTTTTTTGTCGTAAAAAATTAATCGCAAAAGAGGAGAAAGTCTTTATAGAATTTGCGACAGACAAAGCTATTATTTTTTGAAAATCGCAATTTTGCAGTTGCATTCTAGCACAAGCGTGTTATTCTAATATAAAGCTCTAGAACACGCTACAAACGTGTTCTAACAACAATACAGGAGGCAACATGATCTTTCCATGGCTAAAAAAAATCGAAGATATAGAGACGAATTTCGACAAAAAAGTGGAATTACAACAGCAACAAGTTAATTTAGTAAAACAAGAAAACGAATCTATTCGTAAAGAATGTGAAGGTATAAGACGAATGTTTGTCGACTTACTTGCACAAACAACAAAACTAATGGCACAAAATCAAAGTAATTCTTCATCACCTGTTTTTGTAGGCAATGTTTCAGAAGAAACAATAGAAGAGTTGGAAACTTTAAAGCAAGAGAATACCTATCTCAAGCAAAAAATAGACGCCCAAGAAGAGATAATTCAACGCTTACATGAAGAATTAGAAGAAAGCGAAAATGAATAAGACTTACTCTCTTTGTAAAAGTTTTTTATCCACTTCTCTACGTAACCTTAAAAAACGTATGTTCCATGGTTCACTAGACACCGCTTCCTCAACCAAAATTTTTGCTAAATCATAATTGCTATTATATAAATAGAGACTAGCTAACCAATATTTTTGTAGTGGCCGCAAATTCTTTATTTTTTTCAATGCAATCTCTGCAGTCTTGTACGATTCGCGAGACATATTTCTTTTAAAAAGTCCATAAAGAACAGCGCTTCTTTCAAGCTTACACACGCGATCATCATTTAAAATCACCGCCTTCTTACTCAAAAAATCAAGCTGAAAAAGAGAAAATGTATCAGATGTTACTGCTCCTTTAACCAGTTTCTGTAAATACTCAGAATCATACTCACTAAACAAACGACGTATTGAGTAAGAATCTCTCGAAAGATAGAACTTTCTATACAAAAAATAGCGGCAACCAAACGCGATATTTTTGCGCATTTTGCTGTTTTCTTTTTGTAGTGTACTTAACTCTGAAAAGAAGTTCTCAAACTCTAAAGGCTCCAAGGTCTTATTTCTCTTTAAAAAATTTGTGATTTTCTCAATACCTTGTTGAATTGAAACAACAGCTAACGAGACTAAAGCTATACGCTGAACTTCCTTATGAGGATTTTTTCTAACGAATTCATGCAATTTTTTAGCTACAGAAACGTTGTCTGATGTTGCTACTCCCATATAACTGTGATAGTCTTTTTGAACAAGAGCCATCGCAGCAAAAGAAGCCAGAGAACCAAAATTTCTTCCTGTAAAACGGTGCGCAATAAAAAAGCGCATAATTGGATCTTTGTCTTTTAGTAACTCGCGAGCAACACTTATTTCTGACGCTTTAACATTCTTATTTCCAGGAAAATAAGCCATCGTAGCGAAACGCAATAATATATTTTCATTTGGATCGACCAAAATACTTCGCAAATAGTGACCTGTAGATGCCAGAGACAAAACACAATGCAAACGAAGGAACATATCGCCATCATTTAATTGTTCTCTCAATTTAGTAAACACTGCTTGCGAACACCCCTTTTTTATTTTATTTATAGCAATAATTTTTACTAAAGAACTAGTATCATCCATAGATTCAAGTAATTGTAATTCGTAATAACCCATATGATGAGACAACAAGGAAACAGCCATTCCTCTTTCTGCTTCATCTTGGGAAATTAAAAATGCGCGTAATGTTTCATGAAGTGTTGTATTCTTTGGTGAGCGAGCTAACAATCTTTCTAAAGCTTGTAAGCGTACTTGTCGCGGATTTTTTGGCGTTATCAATTGCCATAGTACTTTAGTATCAATATATGTTAATGCTTGTACTTTTATAAACTCGGAAATCCTCGTACTTGTTACCTCTCCTTGGATTTTAATGGTAACAAGTTTATCGTTTATTTTTATGCCAATAATTTTTTTGTTTTTCGTAATTACTTGCTTTTTATTGTAGCGATTAAGTTTCATAGCGTACTTGTTCATTAAAGTTTTACTCATTAAGACTAAAGTTAAATCCGAATTGTTTTGTAATATTTCGTGAGTAAACTGATAAGCAGCAGTTAAATTAACTTCAAAAAAAACTTCTAATGCATAGTAGCGCACTATAACATCATTTTCTTTGGAAACAATCATTTCTTGTAAAATATTAATAGCCTCTTGTCGCCATAAATACAAATGCCTTAATCCTTTTTTTTCCCCCGCCTGGATGTAGCCAACAATCGTTTGTAAAACAAAGTTTTTAATATTCTTTATATGCTTTTTATGAATGCGATTTTTTAAATCCGTCAATTTTTCGACTTGTTCATTTGTAGACGACACGATTAAACTATTGATGCAACTAATAGATAGCTCAGGGTGAACAATCATTCCTTTATAAGCACGCATAGTAAGCTTAGAATCATTATTCTTCATAAAAGTATCAATAAGTCCCAAAATAATTATTCGCGGCATTTCTTTTGGTAAACTATGACGAGACTTACTTTGGGTAATTTCAGCACACAATTCATTTTTTTGCTGCTGAAATAAATCAATTTTTGGCTTCGAATATTTCAAAAATACATCTTGCTCAAAGAGTTTCTTAATAAGAAACAGTAACTTTGGCGAGGCTTTGTCAAGTGCTATTGTATATAACCTTTCTATAATGAATATATTGCGTGGCTCCAATTCCATACTGTGAAAAAAATCGCGAACAGCTTCATTCATCATAGACGCTTTACAATACACTTCACCTCTCTGAAGAAAATATTTCCCTTCCCAAGGAGCTATTTCAATACACCACGATATATGTTTAATAGCCATAGTGTATTTCCCTTGCTCTTCATAACACAAAGCCAGAAAATAATTAACTTCCATATTACGAGGATTAAATTGATGGTACTGCTGTAATAATGGTAATGCCTTATCGTACAAATTATCCTTAGTAAGTTGTTTCGCACGATTCATAAGTTGTGTGTAACGTTGTTCTTCTACAAGACTATCTGCGACATATTGTTCATACCATTTTGAGTTTTCTGTTTTCCGAAAAAACATTACAAATAAAGCCAAAAAAGTAATGCCAAGAAAGATATAAAGTTTATTACGATGAGGTATAAGATGTTGTCTCCAAAACTTTTGGAGAAATGAAAAATTAGGGATGGTTTTGTATTGTTCTAATGCCACGGCAAGTTCAAAAGCGCTATAACGCTTTTCAGGTTTTTTTTCCATGGCCTTCAAGCAAATAGCGTTGAGAGCATCAGAAATAGAATTGTCTATTTTTTGTGGCGGTGGTGGAATACTTTCAGCTACTTTTCGGTATGCAGCCAACATATTATAATCAGCAAAGGGCGTTTTACCTGTGAGTATTTGATACAGTATCACTCCCATACTGTAAATATCGGTTTTGTCACTAATATTCATTAACCCTCTTGCTTGCTCTGGAGAAGTGTAATGAATTGTTCCTAAAACATCGCCGTCTTTTGTCAATGATGTATGTTCAGCTAACTTTACTAAACCAAAATCAACTAAGTATGGATTGAGATTACTATCAAGTAAGATATTTGCAGGTTTGATATCGCGATGAATAATGTTTTTTTCATGAATATATTTTAATGTTTTAGATATTTTTATTAGTACATTGATACAAGCATCAGTATTATGACGATGCGTTTCCAAAAATGCATCAAAATCCACACCTTCAATATGTTTCATTGTAAAATAAGGAATATCTTTGTTTTCACCAAAATCATAGATAGGGACAATATTAGGGTGTTGCAAAGCTGCGACAGCACGCGCCTCTTTGTAAAAACGTTTAATATTATCTCCACTACAAGCAAGTAAAGTCTTCAAAACTAGAACGCGCGAAGAGTTTTCACGAGCAACTAAATATACAATCCCCATTCCGCCGCGACCTAATTCTTTTAAAACAGCGTATTTACCTATCTTTAAATAATCAGGTATGTGATGATGTATATTTTGAATAGCTACTGCTAAATTTGAAATAGAAATCCATTCTTTATATACTAAATACTCTCCGAGATTCATTTTCTCGTTATTACAATGCCTCAAACCATCAATAAGTAAATCCATAGAAACCAAAGAATATTTTTTTATTTCTTTAGCAAGGAGCGTATTATACGTTTCGATTTTTTGCATTTATCAGCCTATGGGTTTTATTTTCTCTTGTATTTCTTGTTTGTTTGTCACTTGTTCCCAAACACCTAACTGTTGATATGTATTCATTAAAGATTGTGCACTTTGAGATCCATAGATATCAAAAGAATCATATATTTGTTGTCCAATAATCTCTTCTAACTGCTCTTTTCTATAATCCACTTCTGCGTGTACTCTCTTTTCAACACCATAATTTTCCAAGTTGGACGCAAAAATGCCTGCTGCACTAACAGGCAAAAAATCTTCATAGCGAAGTGGAGTAAGTATTACATCACCATTAGCAATAAGTTCATCTATATCGCAACATAAACTTCCTTTATCTTTGGTTTGCGATGTAGCAGCATAGATATAGTAACCAAGTTTTTGCTTATATAACTCTGTGTAGTTATCAGGAATAACGGAAAATTCGCTTACGTCATTGTTCTCCATATAGCGTTTGAGAGCATTCTCGTATAGTTTTTTACCTTTAGAAGTCATGGCCATTCCGCGTTCTTCTATTTCTCCAAAACGCGCCTTGTGAGAACCTTTACTCTTCTCACCACTTTCATCTGTAAAAATAACTTCTTCAACAACAGCCTTATAAGACGTTTGTCGCAGTAAAATACGTACGTTCCGAGCAGGAGGACCTTCTATACTATCTTTCAAATTATCTGGAATTTCTTGGGACATAAACTCATATAACTTAGAAATATCAAGAGAGTTTGGAGTTAAATGATTTAAATGAGGATTGTTAAAACACGATATATCAGCGGCAATAGCTAAACCATTATCCATTAAATAATTGTAAAGCTTACGATTATTTGCTTGGCGCGACCAAGTAAATATTTTTGCTGCTTCTTCAATAAACACAGTTGTAGTTTCTTCTGTAAAACCTCCATCGTTTTCATATTGCACAATAAGTTCTTGCAACTTTGTAGAGAAAAAAGATCGATGTGCTATGTTTTTTTTAATTTCTTTACCTATGTCTTCCGTAAAGAAACTGCGATCGTCGGGCTGTAAAAGCGATACAAACATTCGAAAAGACGACTTTTCAATTTCGTCTAAAGAGATAGGGCGAAACGAAGTAGAAATAACCGGCTGCCTTTTAGCACCAGATTTCGTCAAATCGTAAAAATCTACTGGATACATCGCCATAATTCGAAAAATTTTTGCAATCACGTAAAGCTCTTGTGGTTTACCCAACCTTATAGCTCCGTGGCGCTCAGCACTAATTACCTCAATATCTCGAACATTAAGACCAAGCTCAGGATGTTTTTCAATAATTTGTTTGTTTGTCTTTTGTACCATAGAAGTAAGAGTCTTGTACAGAGGAACCTCTCTCGCATATAAATCTGACAAATATTTACAAAATCGTGCTCTAATTTGCCAAGCTGGTATATATTTACTAATAGTAAACCTCCTTAAAGACTGGGCACAATTATAAAATTGTGTCCGAAGAACTAGATTATGGAAGATTGATTAGCCGCCAACCACGAAACACAAAAAGTATAGTGATTTGCGATGATCTCCTGCTGGCGTAGCCAGCTGTCCTCCCACGCACTTACGTATTTCTTGGAATCTGAAAAAACGGCCTATTTACCACTCAATTTTAAAATATCTATACTTTTGTGCTTCGAACAAAAGTATAGATGTTTCAGCTCTCTTTTGATATACGAATCACTTAACTAATTTTACTATTCACTTTAATCTGTGCAGATGTTTTACCAAAACGACGTTCACGCTTGTTAAAATCGGCAATAGCGTCATGCAAATCTTCCTTACTAAACTCCGGCCACATTTTATCAGTAATCCATAATTCAGTATAAGATATTTGCCACAGTAAAAAATTAGAAATGCGCATATCTCCACCTGTACGTATAAATAAATCGGGATCTGACATATCGGGCTTGTACAAATGTTCTTTAAAAATAGAGTGGTTAATCTCTTCTACATTCAAAGTTCCTAGCGCGACTTTTTCTGCTATTTTTTTGGTAGCATCTACAATCTCAGAACGCCCGCCATACGAAAGTGCTAGACACAATTTTAAACCATTATTTTTACAACTAATTTCTATTGATTTTTGTAACTCTTGGCACACTGCTTTAGGAAGGCGTCCAAGGTCACCTATTGCCGAAAAACAAATATTATTTTCAACAAGGTTTTTACGTTCTTTTGCAAGAAATTTTTGCAGCAGATTCATTAAATAATCGACTTCTTCCACAGGACGTCGCCAGTTTTCTTCTGAAAAAGTATATAAAGTAAGCTGTTCAACACCTAAACGCACACACTCTTTTATAATTTTTTCAACAACTTTTGCACCACGCTGATGCCCCATAATCCGTGGACAATTACGCGATTGAGCCCAACGTCCATTACCATCCATTATAATAGCTATATGGCTCGGAATATTATCAATTTCTTTGTCCTTCATCTTTTTCCTATTTCAAATTAGATACCAATTTTTCGATCACACAAATATAATGACGAAAAGCTTTTTTTCCTTTTTGAGAAATTTGGTAACTTGTTTGTGGTTTTCGGCCAATAAATTTTTTTTCCACTTCAATATATTGGTGCTTCTCAAGCATGCGCAAATGCATTCCTAAATTACCATCCGTGGCTTTTAGTATTTGTTTTATATCATTGAATGTCAAATTTTTAGAAGCAGATAAAGCAGACATAATCCCTAAGCGTACACGCTCATGAATCACTTTATCTAACTCTAAAAGTTGATCTAACTGTATTGAATCATCATCCATAGTTTAATCGCCGTATTTATAGTACAGCCAAAAGCCGTATATAATATGATATCCTCCAAATGACACAACTAGAATCAACATCGCATACTTCTGTGCAAAAAACAAACACAGTAGTGCTGTAATGATAAAAGCAGCGCCGAGAAAACGCACAGCTCTGACAGAGAATAAACTAGCACACCAAACTCCCAGTCCATACATTCCCATCCAAACGATAGGTATCCACTGCGGAACTTGTTCTCTAATACAGTAAAACGTCAGAAATGCTCCCACTACAATTGCTGGAAAAATAGCATCGAAAATCATTTTCACAAGGCGCGACCAAGCAGGCTCATCTTTGTTTTTGGCCTTGCGTTTAATAAAAAAAATGTTAAGTGATAACGCAAATAAAAATACACAAAACCATACGACAATAAAAGGATGAGTGTAAGAAATCTGTTGACGAAACACATCATCACCTGCAAAAAACTTTGTGGTAAAATAACCAGCTATCGCAACTAAACCACAAAGAACATTTGCTTTTCCAGAAAGATTTGTATACTCCGTTGAAGACGATATCACATATTTAATATAGTTAATATTCTGTACAAGTTCTTTTTTATCCATAATATTTCAAATATAATAGTATTAGTTCTTTTTTATTATTGAGATAGATTATCTCAATTTCACTCTGCAATACAGAGTACTTTGTTTTTATAAAAAAAGCAAGAAGAAAATATATCAAATTTGTTTTGAATAGTTCTATATTAAGGCATAACAAGATAATAGAAAAAGTGGTGCAGTAACTCTCTCAAAACGCTTAAAAGCTGAAGCTATACTTGAGCAACTAATATTCTGTGGCTTTTATCAGTAACCAAAGATGGATGCCAACCATTGATTCATGTTTTACAATGAAAAGATAATACTGAAGATCTGACAATACGGAAGTAGTGAGGCCGTGGGATTTAAAAAAGCATTTCCTATAACGCCACTTTTGCACGAGGCTACTCAAAGATATCAAACTTGCTAATTAGTTGTTTTCGAAAATCGCCAGTTTTTCCAAAAAACATACGTAATATAAATGAGCACACATATAAAATATCCCTGAATGAGAACAGTTCTCTTATTATCATCTTCATGCAACAATGGATACATGAAACCACAGTATGCCCACAAAAAAACAAACCACATTGCAAAAACGTGACCAGCAACATCGCTTCGCAAAGACTTTCGCCATGCAAAAGTAATAATAACTCCTAATAAACTAGGAACTATTACAACACAGCAAAACAAAGTCAAATGTCTATCCATAAGTAATCGATCTCATTAGAGTCCATTGTAATATGGTTATAAAAAACTGCGTGTATACAATGAATCGCATTTTTTATCCTTGTGTAAAAAACCTTACTTTCGCAAAAGTTCCAAAACCTTCTCGCGTAGTTGCGGATTTTGCTGTATTGCTATTTTGAAGCATTGCTTCGCTTGCTCTTTTTTATCCATAGCCAGTAAGCACTCTCCCCAATAGTAGTACGCTTGAGGATGATGCTTTTGTAGCTTTATCGCTTTTATAAATTCTTTATCGGCGACAGAATATTTTTTTTGTAACTGCAAAGAGCGTGCTAAGTAAAATTGAGCGCTTGGCAAATCGGAATCAAGTGAAGAAGCGGTACGAGCGCTACGCTCAGCATCTTCATATTTCTCGCGTTGTAAAAGCACATAAGCCTTACGTGAATGCAAAAAAGCATCTTTATCAGCTTCATTTTCTTTAAACGTTTTTTCTATCAACACCTCAGCATCAGAAAAACGTCCGAGTTGAATAAGAGCATCAATTTGTCCATTCCTTGCAAACCGTGAAGTCACACACAAATCTTCCATTTTTTTGAAAGCCACAATCGATTTTGCAAAGTTATTAACCTGAGTATAGAGCTTTCCAAGAAGCATCCATGCCATTATATTATTCGGATCTTTTTCAATAATATGATTTAATATCTTTTCGCATTGATCATAACGCCGCAATACCATTTGCGTTTGTGCATTGGTGACGAGTTTAAGTATATCTTTCATTTCTACAGGATCAGGTCCTTCAGTGGGTGCTATTTTTGGTTGACTTCCTTGCAAGTAACCGATCGCTGCCATCGCTGCCTTGTCTTCATCCATATTTAATGTTTGTGATATGCCAGTATTTTTACTCACATGAATCAGTTTACCTTTCATTTCCTCAACGATATTTTGGTATTTTTGATCGGTAACTAAATTGTTTTTTTCGTGCATATCATCAACTATATTGTATAATTCTCCTTTTTTTGTAGCGATATATTTATAATCTCCAGAAGTCAGACTTCTCATAATACTCCAACCAAAAACATTATAAGCGTAGTACGATTCTCCATAACAGTCTAGAATTGGAAATTTCTTATTACTCGTAAAATGTGCAGAAAGATCATAGCCTTCTGAGACAGGCGATATACCAACCTTGTCGCTGAGATTTTTTTTCCTCAGTAACGACATTACAGTTGGTAAAATATCAATAGTGCTCACTGGAAATGAGAGTCTTTTTTTTGAGATACCTGGTACCTTGAACATCAAAGGAACGTGCAATGTAGAATTGTAAGTGAAGTATCCATGGCTAAGTTCTCCGTGTTCGCCAAGTCCTTCACCGTGATCACTCACAAAGACAATAATAGTGTTTTCATACTGACCAAGTTCTTTTAACTTATCAAAAAGCAGCCCAAGGCAATAATCAGTGTACGCAATTTCAGCATCATAAGGGTGAACAAAAGATTCGGCAAAACGTTGTGGAGCTTTATACTCTGCATGAGGATCAAAAAGATGTAACCACAAGAAAAACGGTAGGGATTTTTGCGACATTTTATCTAAATACTCATTGGCAATCTCAACACTTGCAACAGCTGCACGCTCTGCAACAAATTTGCTGTTGTCTTCAATGGCGTTATCTTCTACATCAGAGTACCAATCAAAGCCCTTGTTTAAACGCTTGCTTTTATTAAGCGGTGCGGCACTCACTATCGCAGCCGTTTGATAAAAGTATGTTTTTAAAATACTTGCCATAGTAGGTAGTTTAGCTTCATCAAAAGCATAATATAAATTGTCTTTGACATTGTGAGTTGTTGGATTTGTGCCAGTCATAATAGAAATGTGGGACGGGAATGTCAAAGGTGTTTGCGCAAAGCATTTTTCAAAAAGAACACTTTCACTAGCCAAATTATCAATATTAGGCGTTTGCGCTACGCTGTATCCATAGCAACCAAGGCGATCTGCTCGTAAAGTATCTACAGAAATGAGAACTAGGTTATAGTTCTGCGAATTTTGCGTCGAGAACAGCATCCACCCACTTATGATAATTGCGACACCAGCAATAACAAAAATAATTTTTTTCATACTCTTTACCGCCATAGAAAGAATCTTATGCGAATTATAAAAAAGTTTCCAGCAAACCCTAATATGGTGATATTTTTACTATCGCAACAACAAACCACAAAAATGTCGGAATCATTTACTTCGCTTCAACAAGCCAAGTTGCACCATTTTGCGCATTATTTCTTTCAAATAAATGGGGTTCGTCGTGTACAAATTACGCGTTATGAAATTAGGATTTACAAAAACAGAGATCTACAAACTTGGAATGTGATTCTACCGCAAATTTTACAAGCGATAAAGAATATTTTCCCACAACACACAATCGTTGAATACGCAAACGAAATGAGCACCGATACAACACGCACTTTCTCTAATAATGAAGAAATATGCGGTGTATATGAAGGAGTGGAAGTGGCTGAGCAAAACACTTTCGCAAAACTTTTGTTTTGCGTAGAAGGTATTGAGAGAGTGATTGTTCGCACAAAAGAGATAGAAGTAAAACGCAGTATTGTTTTTTCTGGCGAAGAAGTATGGTGTAAAGTGTCTAAAATCATAAAGTAAAGAACGATGACTATTTTTTTCGCAAGAAAATCAACGGTTTCAAAATGCCAAAAACCCCGACACTATATAAAATATAGGTTAAAAGCTTTGGGTGCATAAACCACATGTTAGTTATAAAATAGTAGTAACAATTTCACACACTTGGGAGTGTAGTCACATATGAACAGATGCGCACTTATTATAAAAAAAAACGACTGTTTTGTTATATGTTTTGATAATTTGCATACCCTAAAAAGCAATAGTGGAAAAGGACCGCAAATATACTCAAAATTACATTGTGTCGATACATTTAGAAATAAAGATAATATGTATGTGCACTTAGTATGTGTTATCGACTTTGACTGCAACTCTCACTCAATCTATAACACTGCAGACTTTACCAAAGCCAAGGATTGGAAATATTTAGTTGCATAAATAAAGAAAATGCTTGAGGTATTCTAGCCAGAACTTTAGTTAAAGTTCTGGCTTTTTTATTTTAAAATAACTATAATTTGTGATTAACAGAGTTGAGCGTTACTACAACTTTCCTCTAAACTAGGTAGTTAAGACCATTATAACTTCCAATAATAAAAGATAAAAATTATCTTGTTTTCCAAAAATTTTAATAAGTCCTGCGATTATGTTGCTCAAGCAACTACACCTAATACCTAAGCATCTCAAGCATTGGCATAAGTTGTATTATCTACACATCTTGTCCAATACGGTATCTTTTTAAAATGCTCCGGGCCATACAATCCATCACCATCCCCACCAACCGCAACGCTTCCAGACGCAGTAACATTAAGAGTAACCTTCGTTACACTTTTCTATAAAAATTAATAAAACATTCTTTGCGAAATTATACTAAGGAAAATAACCGTGGCTACTAAAAATCAATCTACTTTACACCAAAACGCTAATATCTCGACATTTGCTCACTATAAAATATTATCAGAACTTGGTCGCGGTGGCATGGGCTGTGTTTACAAAGCATTTGATACTAAATTACAAAGAACTGTTGCTCTTAAAGTGCTTATTTCTCAGAATCAGACAAACACAGAACAAATACAAAGATTTATTATCGAAGCACGCGCCACAGCTAAATTAGTGCATCCTAATATTGTACGTGTTTACGAAATCGGGAATGAAAAAGGAATAGCTTTTTTTACAATGGATTGTATTGAAGGCTCTTCTTTGAAAGAGATAATAAAGTCAAAGAAACTCAATTTACACAAAGGCTTAGCTATAATGAAAAAAGTTTCTGAGGCAATGTACTATGCACATCAAAATGGAATCATACATCGCGATCTTAAACCTGCCAACATTATGATCGATAAAAAAGGTGAGCCGTACGTTATGGATTTTGGATTGGCCAAAACACTAAATAGCGACAAAAAACTCACCAAAACAGGAATGATAGTAGGAACTCTTTTTTACATGCCACCAGAACAAGTAGAAGGAAAGCATCGTGAAATAGACCAGCGCAGCGATATTTATTCTCTAGGGGTTATTATTTACGAAATGATAACAGGGAGAGTTCCTCACTACTCAAATACAACCTTAACAGTCTTAAAAAAAATTACCCAAGATCCAATTCAAGTCCCTAGCACCGTAGCAAAAAATCGCAAATTTAAAACCCTAGACTATATATGTTTAAAAGCGCTCGCTAAAAAGAAAAAAAATCGCTACGAAAACGCAAATGATTTGGCACAGGATTTAGAACGTTTTATTCAAGGAAAACCAATAATAAGAACAAAACAGCTGCCAAAAAAATCCTTAGTTATAATCGTGAGTATAATAATCTTTATTGGGGGAATGTTTCTAACACTTAGTACAAAAAAAACCTCTGATAATACAAAGGCCCAAAATAACATCGCCAAAAAAATCCCTAACAATAAAAAGGTTCAAAATAACACTGCCAAAAAAAACCCTAGTAATAAAAAAGTTCAAAAGAAAATTAAATCAAATCCTCATGCCTCAGAAAATTATAACAATAGTGGTAATGCGAAAGACAAGAAGGGTGACCTAGCAGGAGCAATAAAGGACTTTAGTAAAGCAATAGAATTAAATCCTCATAATTCATGGGCCTATAATGGTCGTGGTAATGTGAAACGAAAACTAAAGGATCTAACAGGAGCAGTGCAGGATTTTAACAAAGCAATAGAATTAGACCCTAATAATTCTTCATGGGCTCATTATAATCGTGGTTTAATTAAAGTACAATTAGATGACCTAACAGGAGCAGTGCAGGATTTTAGCAAGTCAATAGAACTAGATCCCAAAAATCCATGGGGTTATAATGACCGCGCTAATGTTTTTAAAAGACAAAAAAAATACCAAAGAGCAGTCTCAGACTTTAAAAAATTCTTAGAATTAAATCCTAATAATTTTGAAACACGTAAAATACTTCGCTTCATAAAAAGACATAGTAAATAGGCGTGTCGACATTTAAAATTTTAAATCGTTCCCGATCTTGCCAGATATTGCTTTAATTTTTGGAAAAAATTTTCAACAAGACCACAAGTTTTGTAAAGGTGCTTATTATATCATTAAATTTTTCTCGCGTTACTTGTTAAGTTGTCACTACTATATTTGTAATAGGAACCGTGATCGTTACCGCATTTCCTCTATGATAAGGTACTTCTTGTACAATTAAATCACGAAAAG
Source organism: Candidatus Uabimicrobium helgolandensis (assembly GCF_041508025.1). Taxonomy (NCBI): domain Bacteria; kingdom Pseudomonadati; phylum Planctomycetota; class Candidatus Uabimicrobiia; order Candidatus Uabimicrobiales; family Candidatus Uabimicrobiaceae; genus Candidatus Uabimicrobium; species Candidatus Uabimicrobium helgolandensis. The sequence goes on along the minus strand of NZ_CP165719.1, from coordinate 4,144,164 downwards.
TTTGGCATTTATAAAGTTTCCATTCAATTTTTGAAAAGATAAACTCAAAAATTGCCACCGATGACCTTGGTGCGAACAAAAATCATAATAACTCTCATAAGTTATTAAAATTTGCGCAATACATCAATACCTTTGTGCCACGCTATCTGAAAAGACATTTCTACTTTACTAGTTATTTCTTCGCGAAGACGAAAACACAAAACGCTATCCTCACTAACATTTGCTCCTATTGGATTAATCGCATAACAAATAGTTTTATTATTTATCAGATAAATAACCAATTGCATAACAGCAAAACCCATAAATTCATCTGCTACAAAAGAGGCTTGTAATAACGGCTTTTCAATTTTGCCTTGACCTATTTGCATTGCAGGTGTAAACATTTCTAATAATTTTTTGTAGCAGGAAATGTTTTCCGGATTTCGTTCCAACAAATAACGATATGAAGTACCATTAGACAAACTTTTAAAAACAGTGTCTTGAACAATCTTAGACTGCAAATCAAATTCTAACGGTAATGAATACCGTTGATGAAAAACTCCTTCCACTGCCACTACCCAAGTTCGCTGTGAGGTTATTTCTAACTCCATTAATTGCTGCAACGAAATTATGTCTGTCTGTCTTAATAAGGTTTCTCGTAGATGTTTCGCTGTTTTTTGCGATAGAGTTTTTTGGACAAGAGTACACTCTAAAGCATTTTCCATTTTTTCTTTAGGTATATTTAGCACCTCAGCCAAATGTATTAGTTCGGATTCTTGGTACTTAGCTCTTTTGGCTGTTTCAATATGCGATATATAAATTTGCGCTGATTTTCCTTTTTTACCAATAACTTCTCCCAAGTACTGTTGTGTCATACCTTGGCGCTTCCGATACTCTCTTATCAACTGTCCTATATTTTTCATAATTTAATTTGAGCCTTTGAGAAATATACATAATTCTTTCAAATATTTTTTATAAAAGAAAAACATTTATACTAAAAAAATATAGCAATATTTTCTTTATATTTGTATCTACAATCTTAAAAAAGAACTCTATTAAGATTACTAATCCTTTTATTTTCAGGTAGATACAGAAACATAGATTAAAAATATTATATTTTAATGATAGCTTAGAATCATAAAATTTTCAATACGCAAAACAAAATTATTGGAGACCTTACAAAGTTTTCAATCCAGCACTTTAATCCAAGTGGTGAAATAGAACAAACGTAGTAGACTAGTCACCTTTGATCCAGAATTGCTCATTTTTATTTTTGAATTTGCAAAGTAAGAGTAATAAAAGCAATATTTTCAACAGAGTTGTTATTATTTGAAAGTATTTTTTGTATATAACGATAATCTACTCTTGCTATTGCCTCTCTCCAGCCATCTACATCATAACTGTGCTTCATTTTATACATTGCTAGAGAACCCCAAAAACCGTACTCTAAATCTATATTTTTTTCTAAATTAGGTTTATTATTATCAAGAATAGCGACACCACCAGCTAAATATTCATGTGTATTAGAGTAATCACAAAATAAAAGAACGCTCATCGCCATCGCAGTCGCCGTTTTAACGTCAACCGCAGAACTTTTCGGCATTCGGTAATAGTTTTTGTCTAAATTTACAACAACAAAATTTTCCATTTTATCTAAAGAAAAAGATTCGGCCACTAGAGCAAATTTTTTTGCTACAAATAATGTCATTGCTGCCCACGCAACTTCAGAAATTTCAGTTTTGTTGTTTTTAGTCATATAACGAAGAGCTTTATTAATACAAGAGCGTAGAATTGGATTATAATTTGAAGAACTATAAACTTCAACCATAGCAAAAGTAGCTATGATATGTTCTATTAGAGCTTTATTACTGAAGCTTCCTTGCGATTGCTGGCTATCACGTAAAAACCTCACCGCTTTTTTTACATTTGTTTTGTATTGTCCTCTAACCCAAGAACTTCCTGAATGCAAAAAACACAGTATCACTAAAGATGTAGATTTAACATTATGTTCCCAACTTCCGTCTAAACACTGCATATCAGCTAATCGTTGAAGATTTTGTGCTACAATAGAATTATTCGTATTAATACCACCACCAACTTTTAGCATATTTTTTTTGCCACCAAACCGCGAACCAAATGCTCCATTAGAACCACCCAAAGCCAAATTAGTTTTAACAGATTTAGTGCTTTTCACATGACCTCTTGGTTCTTTCACAACAGGGTCTTCATAACGATGCATTTTTATATCCCAAGTACGATAGTCCTCGTCTTTTTCTAAAACTAAATAAGAAGTATAAGGTGTCACAATTCCAACTTCTTTAGATAAGCGAATAATTTCATTGCGTAATTCAGCGCTCTGTTTGTCTATAGGAAATTTCTGTTGGGCAGCGATTAAAAAGTCTATTTGTTCACTCATCCACAACTTCTTTACTACGCGGTTATTCATCGTTTCTTGTGGGAAATTGATATGCTTTTCTATTTTTATTTTTGTATTCGCTGTAGTTGCAATTAAATTAACTAGCAAACGACCATATTTACTAAATTTTCCTGTAAATACAATTTGTGACCCTGCAAAAAGTTCTGTTGTCACTTCAGGCAGAATTCTATGAGCTTTTGCACCTGTTAGGTCAAGGCTTATATTACTGAGAACAGGGGAAGATACTTTGTTAAAAAAACGCGATAGTTTTAATTCAACAAGTTGTTTCGGGATATAGAAATACAAACCTTTGTTATCTTGCGCTAAACCCTTTAATAACTTAACATCGAGTTCTAAACCTACTCCAAACGTAAATAAGCGAGTATTTTCTTGATGTTTAATATTCTTTAAAAGAATATCGCGATTCGTCTCTCCAGTGGTTGGTTTGCCATCGGTAATAAACACAACCATATGCGGTCGTAATGTTTTTACAGCTAATGCTTGTTTCAAAGCAGCGCTAATATTTGTGGATCCCATCGCATGTAGATTACTAATAAATTTCTGTGCATCTTGCTTATTTTTATTTGTAGCAGTAAGCCGCTTATCAGAAAAAGAACTGATTTCAGATTCAAAGGCAATAATATTAAATGTATCTGTTTCATTTAGAGACTTAACTCCGTAGGAAATAGCCTTTTTAGCCTGCGTAATTTTCTCTCCCAACATACTTCCTGAAGTATCAAGAACAAAAGTTACGGCCTTCGACATAACCTCGACTTTTTTTTGCGGTGGAGTCAAAAAAGCAGTAAAGTAACCATCTTTTTTAGGATCTGGTCGAAAAAAACAAAAGTCCATACGCCAATCTTCGCATTTTACCTTGTAATAAAACTCAACATCATTACTTGGTAACATTTCCTCATGCTCGATACGCATTTTTACTTTAGACGACGAAACTTTGCGTTTGTTTTTGTGTGTTGGGCAATCAAACTGTGTTATTTTCATTGATGAAAACACATTTGCTGTCAATTTAAAATGTGTTTTACGTGATTTTTCTTGTTCTAAGAGATACTTATACTGCACAACGCCAGAGTCATACTCTAAATTTTGCCAATACACCATCTTGATTTTCTGTTGCTTGTGTGGCTGAACAGGAAAAACCTTGATTTGATAATTGCCGTTTCCAAGATATTCAAGAAGAGCAGGGTCACGCTTAGCTTTAGTTATTTCTTCGTAAATCTTGCTAGCTTTGTTCTTTTCAACAATAGCTCCTAGCATCTCAACACCATTTACCCACATAGACAAGTGATGTATTTTCGCGGACGGCGGAATGGAAAATTTGTACATCATCTCTAAATTGCGTAAAGCATTACTTTCAAAGACTTGAGTCACAGTTGTAATGGCAAGTTGGTCACGAATATCAACATGAACTTTGTGGCTTTTTTCAGTAACGTTTCTTTGGGGTGTTAGAACTCCTGCGTATATACAGCAAGGAAATAAAAATAAAATGATAATTTTCTTCATAAGATGTACTCCTATAATATTGAGTTATGTTAACTTAGCTAAATAGCTAGGTCGCAGAATATTATTCTGCTCAATAAAAGCATTATTCGGAGTAGTGGATCCATCTACTTTGGGCGCTTAATTAGAGAAACGAATCTACATTTAAGAAGTTCATTTTTTTTTGAAATAAATAAAAGTAGGTGCGCCATTATTAAGGCGTGTTATATATTTAAAATACTTAATCTCGTTCCCAAAAATAAAGGCATTTTCTTTATTTTTAAAGACAAAGTAACTATAATATACGAAAGTAAATAGGTCATGCCCTAGTCAAAAAACGTAGTGCAACAGAAAGGAATGAGTATCATACTAATAAATTTAGTACGATACTTAGATTATCATATGAAAATTTTAAAAAACAACATGTATTTCATTTTAGTTTTTACCTGGATATTCACAAACGTTCTAAGCGCAGAAAAAGAAAAATTTGAATTCGATATTATCAAGTGTGACGAAAAATATATTGAAGAACCTTCGGGTGATGTTGAAATTGAAATCACACTTCCAGGTAAACGTTCTCTAACAAAAGTTGAACGCAAGATAATTCAAAAACGATTAAAATTATACTTTAAAGAGACAGCTTCGGAAATTGAAGATGAGTTAGAAAAAAAGAATGATCAAATAAAAGAACTGCTAGAAGAAATGGAAAAACCTGAATCCGATCCTAAAAAAATAGCGAAACGTCTTCGTGTAAGAAAAAAACGGTTAAACAAATATTATGTAAAGAAAAAAAAGGAGGTTACCAAAGAAGCCAAAGAAATCATCATCGAAGAATGGGGAACCATCATAGATAATGATAAGACCCTGAAAAAAGCCAAGAGAAAAAAGCTCAAAAAGCAACTCAAAATAGGTATTAAAATTCTGGGAGGAACAATATCAATAGTAACAACAGTTCTTGGTGTATTAGCAACAGTTGCTGGTACAGCTTGGAATCCCGCAGCCCCTGCTTCTATTTTGGCTATTGTTGCAGGATCAGCAGCAGTCCTTGCTTCATCTATTTCTATTGTATCAGGAATCAAAGACCTAGTTGATTCGCGTAAAGACAAAATTCAAAAACATATAGAAGCTGAGAAACAGAGTTTAGAAATTTTCATTAATGCAACGACAACTGACAAAAAGTGGAAAAAGCAAGCAAAGATATATATTTCTTCTTACAACGAAGCATTAAACGGCTTCAAAATAGATATTGCGAAGATGAAAAAAGAAGCAACAAAACTCGACGAAAAAATTGAAAAAGAAAAGAAGAAAATAAAAAAATTAGATGAAAAAATTGAATTATTACAAGAAAAAACAGAAAGCCGATTTGCATACTTCAAAAAAGCGAAAAATAAGAAAAAAAATGACCTGAAAAAGCTAAAGAAGTTAAATGCAAAACATGCTAAAGTAGACAAATTTATACTTGATACCGATGGCAAAGTAGACGAAATGATAGATAAAATTATCGAGATGGAAAATGCTTTAGTCGAATATGAAGTCACAGGTAAGCAAATGCAAGATCAAATTGAAGCCTATAAAAATGCAAATCCATCGACAAAAAATAAAATTCTCACAAAAATGTCAAAAATTTCAGGAGTAGGTTTAGAAAAACTAGATACAATATCTGGACATGTGAGTACAATTGCCTCTATTGTAGAAACTGTAGCGTACTTCTTGCGAGAAGTTGCTAAAGTTGGATAAATAATTTGTCTGATGTTAGCAAATTTAAATTTAATAATAGCAATCTTTTTTTAATGTTTAATTTCGATCAAAAATTCAATTTATCAAGATTATATTACCATGATTGTGCACTTCTTTAAAAGAAGCGCACAATAATCAATACCATCCAGTAAGAAAAATAGAATTTACAATAGCTTAGGCCTGTCATCCATTAAAACATTATGTTGAAAAATTCGCGACTGTGATCGTGACCTTAACCGTAATTATAAACGTACAGCTACGATTTCTTTTTCAAGAAATATTTAAAATATTCGGTCACAGTCAGGCCAAGGCTACGGACTACGGCTATGATTACGATAGTTATTAATAGTTAATTGATCACACACTTCACTTAAAAGAAAATAAAATTACCATTCAGTAGCTATAATTTTGTCTTATTTTAATCGATAACAACGACTAGGTTGACATGTTTACAATCTGATTATATTCTACTCAAATAACATATTTAAAATCTCGGAGGTTAAACAATGCTCTTTTTTCAAAACCAAGTTAAAAGCATAGCTATTATTATTCTTCTTATTTCTTTTTTGTATGCAGATGAAGTAGTACTAAAAAACAAAAAGATTCATGTTGGGAAAATTATTTCGAAAACAAATAAAGTTATTATTATCAAAAACCAGGCAGGTCTTATTATCACCATAGATCGTAGAAATATAAAAAGAATCTTAAAAAGAAAAACACCACAACAAGAATTTAGAGAAAGATACAAGTCTATAGACAAAAACGATCAACAAGAATTGAAAAAATTAGCTCAGTGGGCAAGCAAACACAAATATTTATCTTCTGAGTACTCAAGTGTCATGACAAGAATTAAGACACTCAAATACAAAGCAGCAAAAGAAATCTTCAACAATAAGTATCATCAAATAGATCCTACAAACGAGCAGCAATTGAAAGAATTAGTACGATGGACTAGAAAACAAGATAACCTACCAAAGGAATACAAAAAAATATTATTCAAGTTCAATCAACTGCAATTCAAAAATTTAGAAACTACTGCAGGTAAGAATGTTGAAAAACTGTATGAGCTGTACGCTTGGAAAAAAAGACGCAACTACAGCGGTGCTTCAAAGGAAGAGATTTTATCAAAAGTTTTGGCTATTGACCCAGAACACACGATGGCAAGATATTCATTAAACCAAAGAAAATATAATGGAAAATGGTTACCAGAATATGAAGTAAAAGAACTTAAAAAACGAGATTTTAGTGTCAAGATGAGAGAAAAAGGATTTATTTTCTATAAAAATGAGTGGATGAAAGCAGATGAAATCGATTTTATCGCAGAAGTAGACGCTTTGAAAAACAAATTATCTATAGAAGAAGAAAAAAACACTCAACTACAAACAGAAAAAATAGACTTATCGGACAAAATAAGCAAACAAGAGTCAACAATACAACAGTTATCTTTACAAGTTGAAAATAAAAACCAAGAACATCAAAAACAAATAAACAATATCCAACAAGAAAAACAGGATTTACAAAATAGCTTAGTATCTATAGAAGAAGAAAAAAACACACTACTAAACAACCTACAAAGAGATATTTCGAATATAGAAACACAGATAAAAAAAATAAAAAAAGAAATTCTTAATTTAGAGATAAGTCAATCCATCAAAAATCGTATTAATCGCATTATTTCAAAAACTCTTAAAGACTTAAAACGTTTACCTAAATAAAATCTACTCTTCTGTGCAACGCTTAGATAGTTTCAATCCCATCGAATTAAAATGATAATTATTCTTATTTTAATTCGATGGAGCGATTGTAGTTTATAGAGATTTTAATATACCGACTACCATCAAACATCTAATAACAATAAGTACAAGGTACCTTCCCGCCGCTACAGTTATAACACCTTTCAAAGCGGCTTCCATTACAAACATCGCACTGTTTTTTCCCTGCTCCACGGCAATCATCGCAAAATCCTGAAGCAGTTCCAATCGTTATGCGTCCACTTCCTCTGCATTTTGAACACCTTAGATTACCTTTCCCGCGGCAAGTTGAACACGGAACTCCTCCTTGCCCTCCATATTTTTTACAAACAGGGCATTGCATTTTCTTACTATTGCCACACACAGAACACTTCTTTTTACTTTTATTTGGCGAAGTTATTTTTGGTTCTTGCGTTTTAGCAGGAGGAATATCATTATGGTTCTGCATTTGACTTTCTGTTTGTACTTGATTATCTTCTTTTGCAAAATAATCCCAAACGTCTACAAACCACAAACCATTGACACCAACAATACTAGTAATGAGTAGTAAAAACTTATTCTCAGTAAGCCAGCTTAAAAATCCCATTGGATGGCCACAACTAGGACACACTCTCGCAGAGGGAGAAACCTTATGGCTACACTTACTACATATACGTAAACTAGATTTTTTTGGTGTTGTAGGTTTCTTTGTTGTAGGTTTCTTTTTGGTTTGGCTACTGATTTTCTTTTTGTTTACTGATGTATTTTTTTTTGTAGCACTAGTTTTTCTCATATTTTTATTTGCAGCAACTGGTTTTTTTGCAGCTGTTTTTTTGGAAGATACTTTGCGAATATTTTTATTGTTTGTTGGTTTTTTCATATTTCTACTTTCAGATATAAAGCCTATTAGAAAACTGTTGCTACTGCAAAACAGCTTTCTAACAAGTCTAAAGCATGGCCACAAAAGCCGACCATTGCAACGATTCTACTTATTTATCTCGTAGTTCGCGCTTAAGCACTTTACCAGTTGCATTCATTGGAAGATCACTACAAGTTTCAATAATACGCGGATACTTATAGGCAGCCATTTTTTCTTTACACCAAAGAACGAGTTCGTCATTTGTAACATTAGCGCCTTCGTGTAATACAGTAAATGCTTTTACTTCTTCTCCGTGCTGTTCGTGAGGAACACCTATAACCGCCACCAAAGAAACCGCAGGATGTTGTAAAAGTACTTCCTCTATTTCTCTTGGGTACACATTAAACCCACCGCGAACAATCATATCTTTCAAACGATCAACTACATAAAAATAACCATCTTCATCTACTTTCCCCATATCACCAGAGTGGAACCATCCGCCGCGCATCGCTTTTTCCGTTTCGTGGTCGCGACGATAATAACCTTTCATGATATTATGGCCACGAATGACAATCTCTCCGACCTCATTCACAGGAACTTCTTCATCATCTTCGTTGAATATTTTCATCTCAACGCCCCATACTGGCTCACCGATAGAACCAACTTTCAATGGACGATTTTGATGATGAAAACTAGCCACAGGACTTGTTTCAGAAAGACCATAACCCTCTAGTATGTCGACATCGAAAACTTCTTTAAATTTTTGATGTATTTCAACAGGAAGCGCTGCACCACCAGAAGCACATATTTTCATATTGCTTTTTATTTCTTGAAGCTGCTCTGCTGGGATTTTTCCTGCCGTATTAAGTAAAGCCCAGTACATAGTAGGAACGCCAGCAAAAATATTGACTTTATGCTTATACATAAGATCCAATGAAATCTGCGGATCAAAACGCGGTAACATCACAAGTTCTGCACCGCGATAAATAGTTGCATTCATCCCAACAACTTGACCAAACGAATGAAACAGAGGTAAAACCATCATAAATACATCTTCGTGGGCAGTAGCATTCGCTACGAGGTCGCGACTAATTTGAGTATTCATAAAAATATTAAAATGAGTTAACTCTGCACCTTTAGGCTGTCCTGTTGTTCCCGATGTATAAAGAATTACCGCTGTATCACTTGTTTCTGTACAAATGATTTCTTTTTTGCTTTCGCTAGTCGCAAATACCTCTCCAATAGTAGTAGCTCCTTCTATCGGAGAAGAGGCAGTTGGGTCAGCTGTCATAAGAACAAAAGTACGACATAAAGTATTTTGCGCACCTTCCCAAGCCATTTTTCCCATAGGTAACTCTGCAGTTCCTTCAAAAGCAAAGTAAGCTTTTGCTTCACTATCATTCAACAAGTATTCTATTTCTGGAGCTTTAAGCAATACGTTATGTGGCACTACCACAGCCCCGGCTTGCAAAATTCCATAATACACAATCGGAAAGTAAGGAACATTAGGGCATGAAAGAGCGACTTTGTCGCCTTTTTTTATACCATGCTTCTCTAAAAAAAATGCTACTTTACCAGAAAGTTCGCTAAGATATTTATAAGTATATTTTTGTTCGCCAAAACGAACCGCCACTTTATCGGGGTAACGCATAGTTGAAGTATGTAGTAGATGAGCAATATTTAACAAGGTAATTCCTTTCGTATGATTATCTCTATTCGCAACATTTTTGTGTGTTATTGAAACTAAAAGACTTAGTTTCTAAACCTAGATCAAAACGAATTCGTTGAGTAATAGAAAAGCGACATATCTCGCAAAAAGTATTTCCACTATCCATAATACATTTAAAACCCGGTTTATAACTTTTATCAAACGGTGGGGTTTGTGCATAACCACCACGGTATGCTCCATAAGAATCTTTGCCATTCCAATAGCTTTTCGGAGTGGGAATAGGTATTCCTTTTGTGGTAAATCGCTTCCACTTTACTTCATCTTTATTATTTAGAAAAGTAATGTTAGGAGACCACGGTTCGCGTATTCCCGGCGCAAAAGCTAGTTCTGTTTTTCCACCACTGTCATACTCTTCGTTCAAACCAAAATAATGTCCAAATTCGTGGAGAAGTAAATAAGTAAAACTGCTACTTCGCGCAGGTATTGCAGTGTGTTCTTTAAAATTACCAACCCCCCAATAGCTACTACTATCAACAAGCACAATAGGATAATCATAAGGAATTAAACCTATATTTTCGCGAAAACGCTTTTCTCGCGTTGGATATATAACATGATACCAACGGCCAAAATCGTCCCAATATGGATAGTATAAACCAAGAAAAGAATCTCTTTCTGGCACTGGGAAACCTAATTTTTTTGCACTACCTAGTTTTTGTTGAGAAACAGCAAAAACTCCGCGAAATTCCAAGTGATCAATCATCGGAAAATTGTTACTTGCTAAACGATCTGCTACTTTGGGAGCGTCTTGCCAAAAGGCACTTCTGCCGTTAGCGTTGTAACCTTCAGCATAAATATTTACAATAAGCTTTGGAGATTTGTTGGCCGCTTTAATCAAACGAACTTCTATATCATTAAAACCGATATTACTTCTTAAATGAGTAAGAGCTTGAGGGTCAATAGTATGTGTTAGTACATGTTCCATTGTTCCTGTTTGCGGGTTTTCTGCAATCATTTGAAATTCGACCACGCTACTCGGTATAGGAAAACGAAAAGTCAAAGAGCGCGAAAGCTTACGATATTCTTGTCCTGTTCCCAAAGAATTATAGTACAAAATATTGTTATTCGTATCGACAAGTTGACCACGATAGCTTCCGAACGTATCAAGATTTTTGGTACGCTTTAGTAATCCTGTGGTACCTGATTTCTCAATGACTGCATAGGCAAAACGATAACTATCCGTTTTCTCTATCCACTCGACCTCTACGCGCACAATTTCTTTAGCATCATCAAAAATTTGCTGTTTAGTCATCACAGGAAGCGATGCAAACAAAACACCATTCTTCAGATCCCGGGGATTTTTGCGTACTTTTTCTTCTGGACATGGATCGCAAATAATAGTGCTAATAATAAGAGCAACAAATAATATATATTTGAACATGTGACCTCCTAAACAAAAATTTGGTTAGGGACGCGCCCTAAATTAGTTATATTTAAATTTTAATCTTTTGTGAAGAATTACGCAACTTTGTTTTTTTAACCTGTTACCAAGCTATCTACTTTAATTCGTAATAACTCAGTTCAAGATCTTTCTTAAGCTCATCCCAATTGCTATATGTAGAACCAAGGTAAGAAATCATTTTATTGATAATTGCCTGTAAGGAACAAGGAATACTTTCATCGGACAACAGTTTCTTTTTATGATAGAGACTTTTCATCTGAAGCAACTCTTCTTTATCATATGGATACTCTTTACTCACCATATGATACATGGCAACTCCCAAAGAATAGATTTGCGCAGCGATACTGTACTCAGGAGTGATAATCTCTTGTGGTAAACGATAATAAATTTCATTTTCAGTATTTAAATTACAAGCTTTTTCTAAGGAAAGGAGAGAAGACGTTTCTTGATTTTTGTTTCCAATTTGTTCAAAAATTGTAGGTAAATGCAAAAGAATTCTTCCCTTGTGATCAACAATAATCATTTTTTCATTGAGTAGTGGCATCAATTTTGATCTCGCCAATTTTTCTAAAAACTCAATAATTTCAAGTGCAAAGTAAATAATTTTACAAGGTGACAATTGCGATTTTTTTTCACATTCTTCAAGAGTATCGTAATATATATATGGGAAAACGACATAGCTTCCTTTTTGCGTAGATAGATGTTGTATTTGAAGGTCAAACTGTGCTAGATCATTAGCAGGCAAATCAAGTTCATTTTCAAAAAACGCTATTTGACAAAGCTGACCGCTTTCACTATCAACAGCAACATATAACTCATAACCAGAGCTTATAGCATCTACCTTTAATAAGCAAAAATTTTGTAAAAAATTTTGTGGATATTTGGCTTTAATATCATCAATCACTTCTTTTTCATTTGCGTAACGATCTTCTGGTTTTCTGGCAAGCATCTTATGTACAACATCACATACTGGATGCGAATCTAAAGACGGATTATCCGTAACAACATTCACATATTTTTCACTCATTATTTCCAAAATCAGTTGAAATAACCGTTCTTCCTTAAATGGATATTTTCCTGTAAGAAAAAAATAAAATACAATTCCCAAACTGTATATGGAACTCTGCTGATTAACATCACCACTAGAATAAATTTCAGGGGAAAAAAAGTAGTATTTATCATCCTTTATATCTCCTACTTGCTCAAGATCCCTTTGAACAGGGTACTTAGACTTTATTGTTGTCATCCCAACCAAATGAATAAAGTGATGATACAAATAAATATTATTTAGTGTAATCAGCTCAACTCGAACAGATAGCTTACTTAACTGCGTAAGAAGTTGCACAATCCAATAAATACTTTCTTCCAATGAAAATTCGTAACTGTTTGAGTGAGATTTTAAAGATATTCCTTTAAGAAATATTGTTTTAAAATAAACTTGTTCTTGAAACTTATCAAAAGCATATATCTTTGCTGATGAAGACCCCTTAGTATCACAAATTCTTTTGACATCTCTTTTCAACATTGAAATAAATTTTTCATCAAATGACAATGAAGCATTGAAAATTTCCAAATGGCAAAAGTCATACCCATCATAAGCAACAAAACTTTTAGATAAAGAAGATTCCTCAGGATAAGGTAATAATAATGCGTAATGAGAAAAGTTCTTTTTAATCTCAAAACGCCTTTTTTCCTTAACAAAATGTAACTTGCCATTTTTAACGACTACTGTATCTTTAGGTAAATGGTCAAATGAGTCAGGCATTTCTTGCAGTTCGTTATCATGCCACACATAAGCTTTTTCTTCGTATTTTTCTACATGAGCATAAGAAACACATTCTTCAATTGCTAATTGAAAAACATGAGTTGAAGTTTGTAAAACAAATGGATTTTTGGGTAGTGGTTTATCGAAAGTATTCCATTTTAATTTGTCGTATTTCACTTTATCCAGTAACTGTAAAGGAATATCTAAAATAAGATTACCTCTAACATCTACTTCACACATATTAAGTTCGACAAGAGATGGTGGTAACTTTTGCAACAAATTATTACGCAATTCTAATCGATTCAATTGCCATAGTTTTTTTGTACAAGGAATTTCAGAAAGCTGATTATTATTAACCAGCAACTCTTTTAAAGAACCATTCTCAAAAATTCGCTTTGGTAAAGTAGCTAACTTATTATCCGATAAATTTAATTTTTGCATTTTCGAACATAAAATTTCTTGAGATATATTCTCAATATTATTATTTGCTATATTGAGAGAGGTCATGTGCGGAAAATCTATTGTTATTTGTGTGAGTTTATTATTTGCCAAATCGAGTCGGTGCAATTGCTGAATACTTTGTTCTGGTATTTCGCATATTTCATTGCTTGCGAGATTTAACACCTGAAGTTCTACTAGTTCAGTAATCTCTTCTGGAATTTTTGTAAGCTTATTATTACCAAGGTTGAGTTTTTTAAGCTTTCTTAATCGCGCAATAGAAGTGGGCAAAGAAGTAATATTATTATTATGTAAATATAGTTGTTCCAAGTTTTTCAACGCGCCAATATTTTCAGGTAAAGAGCTAATTTTATTATGGGATAAATCTAGATGAGTAAGATTACGTAAATGCACTAATTCTTCAGGGATATTAGAGATAAAATTATTATGAAGTTTCAATCGCGACAAAGAAGTAAAGGTAATTTCTGCTGGTATAGACTCGATGCGGTTACTACTAACATCGAGCATGGTCAATAAATGTAATTTCCTTATATCTTTAGGAATTTCTTTTAAACGATTACTATTAATATAAAGTTCGCTAAGATTCTCTAACTCCCCAATGCTAAATATCGTTTTGAGCCTAGTATTAGAAAGATCTAAAGAATTTAAATTTTCAAGTAATAACAAACTTTCCGGTATTTGCCCAAAAGAATTGTTTGCAGCTAATAATTTTCGAACACTATTCAACTCAGTGTTATGAAACACTTCTTGCGGAATACTAGATAAATTCCTATTTGAGATATCAATTAATTTTTGTTTTTCTGGTGTAGAATTCGTTAAAAAAGCGCTTGGGGTTTGTGCTGCCACGGATAAAGAAGAAGGAATAGCTTCTATAGAATTTTTTAATATGCCGTTCTTTTTCTTCTGATCTGGACGAATAAATTCGATATCTAAACCGACGATATTATCTATAGCTTTCAACGAAAGCCCTTGCAACAACACATAATCATGTTTACCTTTAACAATAAAAAGCTCTGTTCTTCCCAAACAATAATGAATAAGCCAAGCCCCCAAGAGTCCAGGAAATAAGCGTTCATAGTAGGCAACCAAAACGCCAAAAACAATTGCAGCGCAAAAGTTCCAGAACATTGAATTGCGTATCGCACGTTGAGAAATATAGAATTCGACATCCACAGGCAAACGATATCTAATACAAAATCGATAAAAAACATAAAGAGACGCATAAAAAATAAGCGCATAGTTAATCAAAAAAAGAGAGATCGTAGAAATCGATAAGAGAATTACTTGTAAAGGAGAAAAAAAACGTTGTACGATCGTAGTTTGAATACTTGCACCATCAACAGGTTCTCCAGTAATAATACACACATTAGGAAGAGTTAACTCTCCTCTAACTCCTAAGTACCGATTTGCCTTTTTGTATTTACTGAGCATTCTAGAGAAATCTCCTGGAAAAGTGAAAGGTAGTGTCTTTATTTTATATCAGAATATTAGAGCGCAAACTTTTTCGCAAGAATTTAATTTGATAATCAGGTCATGTTGCATCTGGTTATAATACCTTACCAGATATAATAAGGGCTTTGGGCAATTTTGTTTGACGAATAATCAAAAAAAATATACACTCTTATGGCGTATATCAACTTAAGTGATCTAAAAAATCATTTATTGAGAGTTTGTTACAAACTCATACAAAAACTCAAAAGTACTTTTGAATAAGAAAAAGATCCCAAAACTGTTTCATCCTAATAATTATTAAACTAATAGCTATTGAGATTTTTTTAAAGACGAAGAAAAAGGTATCAACTTTGTAACAAACTCTAAAGCCTATTAATGGCCTAACAAAATTTATGGTGCCAAATCCTAGGAGAGCATTATGATTAGAGGCGAAGAATTAGAAAAAACTTGGACAGAGTTCCAAAGTTCTCCGCAAAATGAAGAGCAATTTGCTGTACTAAAAGAATCATTCTTGGCAACAGGGAGCTGGAAAAAACTCGTAGAGCTTTGTTCTTTGCATATTGACTTTGTTGAAAAAAGTCAACCAGAAGCAGCGGCCAAGTTGTATGGAGAAAAAGCTAGCATTGAAGAAAAATATTTATCTCGAACGCAAGATGCTTTCGCCTCTTACCAAAAATCATATGCATTACAAAAACAAAATAATCCTTATTTATCTAGCTTTATTCTCTTATGCAAAAGTACAAAAAATTGGGACATGCTATGCCAAATTTGGGAAACTCAATTAAAAAGTAGTAAGTCTGACAATGACAAAGTAAACTTGCTCCAACAACTAGCAACCTGCCATCTACAAGAAAAAAACGATAGAAATAAAGCAAAAGAAATATTTTTAAGTATTGTAAATCAATTTCCTGAAAACGACGGGGCTTTTGAAAAACTAGAGCTTTTGTATTTAGAAGATGATGATTACGACAAACTAATATCCATTTACCGTAGCCAAATCGAAAACAGTAGCGATTCTTCTATAAAAATAAAACGACTACAACAAGTAGCAAGCATGTGCGAACAACTTCAAAAAACGGAAGAAGCAGCTCAATTCTATCATGAAATACTAAAATTAGATAAACAGCAGGATTATGCGCTAAATGCTTTGGAAAATATATATACCGAAAACCAAGATTGGCAATCAGTGCTAAGTATCATGCACAAAAAGTTAAGTACCTTAGAACCACCAAACTCTTACGATTACTTAGTATCAATGGCTGATATCGCAGAAAACAAACTAAGCGACAATAAGGAGTGCATTTCTTTTTTGGAACAAGCTTCTCCGAAGGAAGATTTAAATATTTTCATTCGCCTAGAAAAGCACTATAGTGCCTTAGAAAATTGGCAAAAACTTGTGCACATTTACCAAAAACAAATAGAGCTTGTAAGCGAAAGAAAAAAGAAGCGCGATCTTTATTTTGCTCTCGCAAAGTTATATGAAGAAAATATCCAAAGTAAAAACGACGCAGCCTCTTCTTTATACAAAGCGCTAGATGACTTTCCAAAAGATAAAGAAATATTGCAACGTTTAAAAACTTTAATGGTAGATGACGAAGAAGGACTACTTGAGATATACCGATTAGAGATAAATTGGCTACAAGATCCAGTCAAAAAAATAAATCTGTTACTACAAACGGGCGAAATTTTACAAAAAAAAGAGCGCTGGAATAAAGCGATAGAAACCTATGAGAATATATTACAACTAGACGATGAAAACCTCCGTGCGTACGAAGAGCTGCAAAAAATTTCGAGCCAAGAAGACCAAAAAGAAAAACTATTACAAGTTCTCGTAAAAAAAAGTAAGCTAGTGCGCGGAGAAGAACGAGTAGATGCATACAGCGAAATAGCTGAACTATGTACTTTATTACGTAAAGAAGATGAAGCAATTGTTTATTATCAAAAGATAAAGCAATTACAACCGAATAATCGCAAAGTTTTATATTTACTTGCCGACTACTATCGCGAAAAACAAGAATACAAGCAACTAGTCACTGTTTTACAACAAATAGTCAATGTTGATAAATCCATGTATGAACATGGTTACATGGAAATGGCTGATATATACGCTAATCATTTAGAAAATCCTGACATTGCTTGTAAAAGCTATGAAAAAATCATTCAATCAATACCAGATAATTTAGAGGCCTATCGAAAACTCTGTACTCTATACAAACAAAATGGTAAAAGAGCAGAATACCTACAAATTACTGCAAAATTGGCTTCCATTACACCCAAATTTCCTGAAAAATTGGATTTACTATTTTCACTATGCGAATTTTACGAAGAACATGATCTTGTCTCTAAACAAGAAGAACAACTCAAAAACGTTCTAGAGGTTGAAAGTCATAACAAAAAAGCGATCCAATCTTTAAAAGAACTCTACGAGAAAAAGCAAGACTGGAAAAAATTAATAGCTATACTCCAAAAACAAGCACAAATGTGTAATGATATCAACAAAGCTGTGGAGATTTTTTATACAATCGCTACTTATTACCAAGAAAAATTACGCGATCCAGATCAAGCAGTTTTTTACCTGGAAAAAATAAAAGCACTACAACCAGATCATATTGACGTTTTACGCAAATTAGAAGTACTTTATACACAACTAGCGGCTTTTGATAAACTCGTAAAAAT
Organism: Candidatus Uabimicrobium helgolandensis; assembly: GCF_041508025.1. NCBI lineage: Bacteria > Pseudomonadati > Planctomycetota > Candidatus Uabimicrobiia > Candidatus Uabimicrobiales > Candidatus Uabimicrobiaceae > Candidatus Uabimicrobium > Candidatus Uabimicrobium helgolandensis. The sequence continues at coordinate 4,126,469 of NZ_CP165719.1, read as the reverse complement.
ACTCCAGCAAAATTCCTACTTAGCAACAGATTCCTCGCAACGCGTAAACTATATTTTCATGTCTGCAATGATCCTCGAAGAAAAATTAGAGCAACCCAAACGAGCCATTACTGCTTACGAAAATGTCATACTAAATGATCCCTACCATGCAAATGCTTTGGTAAGATTAAAAAAATTATATAAACGCGTTAATGATACGAAAAAAATCGAAGCGATATACGAAAAACTGGGCGTGGTAACTACCGACCCAAACAAATTAATAGAGTTATACCTTGATGCCGCACAAATATGCGCAAATAAAGCTTTATATTATCAAAAAATAGTCGATATTGACGACAAGAATAAAGAAGCTCTTGAACAACTCGCTTCATTTTATAAAGAAGATAAAAACTGGGAAAAGCTTATTGATATTCGCAAAAAACAGCTAGAGATATGCAATGATAAGCAAAAGATTGTTGAATATCATCTCGATTTGGCAAATATTTACAACAAGCATCTTGAAGCTCCGCAACATGCAGCAGAACACTACGAAAGAATACTACAAACCGACAATAAAAATGAAGCTGCCATTTCTTCTTTGCTAAGCATTTACTACGACAATTGGGACAAATTACTCAATATATTACAATTAGAACTGCGTATCTCCCCAAATGAGCGTCGCCGCATATTAATGCAGACAGCTCAAATATATCACAAAAGAACTCTACAATTGCCAGAAGCCATAAAAACTTATAACGATATTTTGGCTTTAGACGAAAACGACAAGCAAATACTACAGGTCTTACGTAATTTATATTGCGATGTCGAAGAATATCCTAAAGCGCTGCAAATAATAAATAGAGAGTTACAGCTAGATATTGATCCACAATTAAAAGTTGAATTACTACTCAAAAAAGCGGATTTAGCACTACACTACATCAATCAACCAGCAATAACAGCAACAACACTTGAAGAGCTTCTGCAAATAGATCCGATGAACAACACAGCTTTCTACAGGTTAGAGTCTTTATATCACAAACGAGAAGAGTATGACAAACTTCTTTCTATCTTACAAATGCGCTGTGAAGTGGATGAGAAGCAGCAACTGTCTCTTAAACTAAGCCAAGCATATATCTGCGAAAAAATCGAAAAATGGGATGTGGCCATTACCACGTACAAAGAGATCCTTCAGTTAGATAGTAAATATGAAGAGGCCAAAAAAGCGCTTATTTCAATACTACGCACGCAAAAAAAATGGGAACAATTAGTTGAGTTTTTTGAAGAAGAACTTCAAAAAACAACAGACTACAAAGAAATGATACATCTATACAATAATCTCGGGAATATTTGGGCAGAACAATTAAATAAGACAGACGAAGCTCTTGAAATGTATCTACAAGTATTAGAACTAGACTCTTCTAATTTACTAGCTGTTCGAGGCCTACAAACAATTTACGCCTTGCAAAAAAATCCTGAACAATTACTAAAAATGTATTTACGCGAGTTAGAAATAGAAAGCATCGAACGCGAAAGAAAAATTTGGTTGTATTTAATGTGCGGCGACATGTACGAATACACTCTACAAGATTGGGACCAAGCACACGAAAGCTACATTAAAGTTCTATACAATGATCTAGACCCAAATAACCTAATAGCACTGCGCGGCCTACAACGCGTTTATCGTTTTCAAAAGAAGTTTAGTGAATTACAAGTAATGCTTATTCGCGAATTTGAAATTCAAAAAGAAGATGCACGTGCTTTACAATTACACCTAGAAATTGCAAAACTAAAAGAACGGCACTTAGAAGATTTCGAGGGAAGTATAGAGTTCTATCGAGTAGTCCATAGTGCTTGGCCAAATGATATATTTGTTATCAATAGCCTAGAATCTCTTTTGCATCACCAAAAAATGTGGGGCGAATATGTAGCAATCCTTGAGAAAAAAATAGCATTGACCAAGCGCTACAAAAATGTATTAGAAGTCCACGAAAATGCCATGAGGACATATGGTAATTACTTACGCTTGTGGCCAAAAGCTATAGAGCACGGTCTCGAAATCCTTGAAATAGATGATGGACATTTAGCAACAATTCAGTATTTGCAAAAAATATACAAAAAAATAGAAGAAGAAGAGTCTTTTGCACAAATGTGTGTTAAAGAAGCAAATTTAATTTACAACGTCGGTGATGGCAAACGAATTTGCGGTCTATACCTTGAAGCAGGAAAAATTTATACCTTACTTGCCCAAAATGAAGATGCTATATTTTGCTTTGATCAAATTTTAAAAGTCAATCCATCTCACTCTAAAGCTTTGACAAACTTAATTCAAATTTACGGACAAATGGGGAACTGGGAGCGTTTAATAGAAGTTTACGAATGGACAGCAAAAGTTTCCGTACACGAAGAAGAAATAATCAACTTGCACTTAAAAATGGCATATACTTGGGAGGATAAATTACAAGACAACTCACAAGCATTACCTCACTACCAATACGCTTATAGTAAAGATCCAACCAATTTAGCAGTAGTCAAAGGACTGCGTACACTATATGAAAAAATGAAAAGATGGCCTGAGGCAGCAACGATGTTAGTCGAAGAAAGCCAAATCGAGGCCGAAGAAAAGAAAGCGAAAATATTCTTTCGTTTAGGAGAAATTTGGGAAAAGAAACTAAATTCACCTGTACAGGCTCGGGATAACTACTTGAAAGTAATCGAATATGGTTTTCATCGTAAAACAGGACAAGCACTCGTTCAAATCCAAGAAAAATTAAACGACTACGAGGGAATGACAAAAATTCTAGAGGAAGACGCTCGTAAATGTGAGCCACAAGAAAGATTGGAAAAATACCTGCAGTTAGGAAAAATTTATTGGTATAAACTTCACAAAGCCGACGAAGCTATCCGCACCTACTCTAAAATTCTAAAAGTAGACCCACAGCATCCTGAAACCCTTACGGTTATGGCAGAAATATCAAAATACCGTCGCGATTGGAAAATGTACATTGGAATATTAAACCGCCAAACCAGAAACACTGAAGATAGCGAAGAACTCTATTTATTATGTGTGCAGTTAGGAGATGTTTTTCATGAACACATGGGAGAAGGAAACCGCGCAATTGACTTTTATGAACAAGCACTTGTCTACAAAAACGAATTAGAAACAATACGCAAATTACAAAAGGTATACGAAGAGTGGGGATATTACAAAAAACTCATAGATTCAATTTTGTTAATTATTGATAATGTCCAAGCAAGTGAAAAAATCAATTTATATCACAAATTAGGCCATATCTATGGCAACCGCATTTTTGATGATAGTGCTGCTATAGACATCTACGAAAAAATACTCAACATAGAAGACGACATAGATGCCTGCTACGCCTTAGTTGATATTTATAAACGTCAATACATTTGGGATAAGCTAATTGAAATATTCGATAAATTAATCGCAGACGCCAAACTACGCATGAACACAGAAGAACAAATGCGAGTGCAACTAGACGCAGCCCGAACCTACTATTACTATTTAGAGGACTACGACAAGGCCTACTCTTTATTCAAAAGCTGTTTAGAAATATCCCCTACAGATGATGAAGCTTTCAATTTATTAGAGGAAATATTAGAAAAACGTCAGCAGCATACAGAGCTAGCACACTTACTAACGAATAAGATGAACATTACAGAAGAAGAAAGCCAAAAGATAACAATTCTTCACAAACTTGCAGATATTTTGCTTAATAAATTAGAGCAAAAAGAAAATGCTATTCGTTATTATAGTAAAATATTACAAATAGCTGCTGACGATTTACAAGCCATAAAAAAATTAGAAACACTATACCGTGAGCAACAAAACATTGATGCATTAATGGAAATATACAATTTAAAACTAGAGGCTGTTGAAGACCCGCTAGTAACATCAGAAACATACTACAAACTTGCACAAGTATACTTGGACAACTATCAGGATACAGAACAAGCAACTGCCCACTTGCGAATGGCATTAAACAAAGATCCAGGGCATGTAGAATCTATCAAACTGCTTGCAGACATTTTAGTTAGCGAGCAAAACTGGCAACAAGCCATCGATTATATACAAACTGCTTTGAGCACCACAAAAAACCCAGAAGAAAAATACTCTCTATTATTGAAAGTCGCAAGTATATACAAAACATCTATTGGTGACCTTAGCAAAGCTAAAGGCTACTATTTACAAGCTCTTGATATACAACCAAAAGCAGTAGAACCTTTAACTGAAGTAATTGCTGTTTATTCTGCAAACGAAAAGTGGAAAGAAGCTGAGATTCTTTTAGAACGTCTAGTTTCAGTCCTACCAGAAGATGAAACGGCAAAAATAGTGGAAGCCTATTATGATTGGGGATTTGCAGCGCAAAAGCAGAAAAAATTAGACCAAGCAGCAGGCTACTTTAAAAGCGCAGTAAAAAAGAATAGTGAGCACTTACCTTCCATATTAAGTTTAGCCAAAATCTATTTTAGTAAACAGTCTTTCCACGAATCTCTAGAGTATTATGAAAAAGCCTATGATCTAGAAAGCGAAGAAACCAATATCAATATCATTCATCAATCAGCGATTTTACATAAAGTTCTTGGAAACATAGACAAGGCAACTGAGTTTTACCAAATGCTTCTAGAAAGAAACTTTTCTCGTTTAGAAACACTAAAGTCACTAAGCACGTTACACATGATGAAAAAAGAATGGGATCGAGCCCTTTTATATCAGCAGCAAGTTGTTAATGATGCATCTGAAGGCGAAGAAGCCTTAGCTTATTTAGAAATGGGAGACATACATAAAGAACTGGACAACTTAGACAAAAGCATTGGTTATTATCTCAAGGCAATGGAAGCTGGTCAAAATAACATTGGTGTTAAGAAAAAACTTGTAGCGTTATACATTAAGAAAAAAGATTGGGAGTCTGCACGAAATTACAATGATTTATGTTTTGCAGAACTCGATTTATCAGAAGATAAAGAAGACAACCGCAATTTACACGCTCGCATTCTTATAGGGCTAAACCAAAAACGTGAAGCAGTACATTGTTACCAAGAAACGCTAAAAATCAATCCTCAATGTATAAAAGCAATAAAAGGCATTGCCAAAATTTACTTAGCAGAAGAAAACTGGACCTCTCTCTCAAATGCCTATCGCGAATTCTTAGTCAACCTACCACCAGAAAATAAAAAAATAGGTCTTCCTATTCATTTATCCTTAGGATTTCTATTCTTAGAGAAAATCGAAAAAGACGACTTAGCAATGGAACAATTCGAACAAGTACTACAGTTAGATCCAGACCACACAGAAGCGCTCATTGCTTTAACTAAAATAAAAACAAAAGAACCTAGTAGCCAAGAAGAAGCAATCAAAGGGCATTTTCGCATACTGAAAAAAGACCCTCTTCGCATTGATTCTTACCAAAGCTTGCATGATTTACTAGGAAAAGCTGACAAGAAAAGTCGCGCATTAAAATGCCACCGAGCACATCAATATTTAAACAATGAAAAAGTAGAACCATCAAGTCATCTTGTGCCTGTGAGTAATGACACTGTTGCAACATTAGTGATTCCACGTCCAATACAAGAAATACGAGAAGTTATCTCTCTTATCGATGACCATTGTGAAAAAATATACCAAACCAACATAGAAGAAAAATTTGACATTAAAAAACGCGAACATTTAGGAGCAGAGCGCGTTCAACGTCCTATTTGGTATCACACTCACAGTATTATGAAAGCGATGGGTATTTCTGATTTAAATATGTATATTACAGAAAAACATCGCAATAAAATATTCTTAGAGAATACAAACCCTCCAAGTTTAATCATATGTAAAAACTTGGTAGATAACTTAAGTGAACAATACCTGCGATTTCTAATAGCAAAATACTTATTCTATATATCACAAAAACAAATACTCGTACAAAAACTGGAGATGCACGAACTTCACGAACACTGGAAAATGATCCATGCATGTTTTGGAAAGAACATGTTTGATACAGCAGAATTCGATGCTAACCAAAAAAAATTACGTAACTTAATTCCGCGCAAAACAAGAAAAATATTGGAAAGCAAACAAGATTTCTGGCAAAACTTTGTCAATTATGATGTAGATCAGTATGTTAAATATATGGATTATGCATCTAATCGCTGTGCTTTTACAGTCATTGACTCTTTAGAAGTAGCAATTAACACTGTTTATTTTTGGGAAATGGGAGTGCATTTGAAGAATAAATTAGAAGAGCTTAGGGATATGGCCACAGTTCACGATTTATTACTTTACAATATTTCAGAATCATATGAGCAAGTCACTTAGTACACTGTTATATTGAAATTGTTCTAGAAAAGAGCCAAATTCTTTAAAAGTAAAAAAAAAAAAATTTTTTTAAATACTTTTGGTTTAATAATAGCTATTATATTACATATAGTCTTAATAATTATTAGAAAGTTCAACTAAATTTTAGAAATTAGTGGTTCTTTTCGTAAATTTTGATCAAGATTATAATAAAGTCTTTCAAGATCACAATCTTTGCCGAACCAAACACCTATCAAACAAAAGACTTGTTATGACGAAGTGGCCTAAACAATAAAGACCTAATAAATTTAATACAAAAGCAAAGTTATGATTTTGTAAATTAAACAACTAAGTAACTAGTGGTTATAAGCTTAATATAGGTTACTACTTTAAATTTGGGTGCACATTTTAAGCAAAAAAATTTGAATTTTTTGAGGTTTCAACAATATGCATGATAAAAAAGGTTTTACTACTGGTGAAGTAGCAGAACTCTGCCATGTCACAATTCCAACGGTTATAAAATGGATCGAATCTAGCGAATTAGAAGGTTTTAAAATACCAGGTTCTAAAAATCGCCGTATCACAAGAGAAAACTTAATTAAGTTTATGCAAAAGCATAATATTCCCACTGATCAACTCCAAAAAAGCCGCCCAAAAATATTAGCTGTTGATGACGAAGAGATTATACTAGAAGTTTTCCAGGGAATTTTTGAAGAAGACAGCTATGATATTCGTTGTGTATCTAGAGGATTTGATGCCGGCTTGGCAAAAGAATTCAAACCTGACGTAATCATACTTGATATTTGTTTGCCTGATATGGATGGAAACACCGTTTGCGAGTATGTACGCAATATGCCAGAAATGAAAAATGTTCGTATTTTGGGAATTTCAGGTAATATCACCAAGAAAGAACTCAATGAGCTTAAGAAGAAAAATTTTGATGATATTCTTGCAAAACCATTTGATAACGACCTACTTTTTGCCAAAGTAGAAAAGCTGCTTCGCAAATAAGTCGTTGTAAATAACAATTAGAGCGTACCTTTGTTTTGCAAGACAAAAGTACGCTCTAAATTTTATTCTGCAATGCAATAAATTACAATACCAAAACAAGCCAAAACACGAGACCCCAAGAGCACACCATCCACCCAAAACAACCATCATCAATTCTTGTAATATCCATTTCTCTCGCCGCAAGTTTACACTATTAAAAATATAGGACTGTATAAGTTGGTGTAAAATTTCTACACCTTCGCACAGGCAGTTTCTCCCATTTTTTTGCGCAGATCATCTTCCTTTAAAATATGTATAACATTCATTGCAAGTTCCTTATCATCTCCACGTTACCAATTTTTCAGTACCTGCAATTGGCATGCTATGTACAACTTGTAAAATATTTTTCATAACTACAATTCATATCTTATTTTAGGGAGTGTGCGAATTTTATCTTCTTTTATCAACAATATAAATTATCAAAGCTAATTTTTAAACAGATAATGATTCTTTTTCAGAGATTTGATATTATATTTTTTTACAAAAATCATAAAAAAAATGAAGGAGTTAATAGTGACAACACAAACAATGATAATTATTGGTGCTGTGGTGGCGGTTTTATTAATAGCACTTATTCTTTTAATGGTATGGGGACCAAGAGCCTTTAGAGAAGCGAAATATGACTTTATGCGCTTTGCTCTTTTGCTTAACAATTGCTGCTTACTAGCTGCATTAGTACATCTTGTATACTTGCATAAAGATTACTATGCCTTTGGCTATCTAGCGCCAATTTTAGCAAGCTATTCTTTATTTTTTAGCAAAAAATTCAAAAACCTAGACAAATAACAACCTAATCCAACAAAAGTAGCTCACGCTACTTTTGTCAGACCAATTAGTCACAAGAACAACTATTTTACGCCAGAAAAAAATTGACACATAAATGACTTTATAGATTTTATGTGTTTAGATAATCACAATCTCAAAATAACTTTAAACTTGCTTGGAATAACAATGTGGAAAATAAAAGATTTTGTCGACTTAGAATACTTTTTTTATCTCGATCGTGAAAAAGACCAAGAGCACCTCATTAAACGCGACCGCTTACTTTTCATCAATAAAATCTCCAACGAACATAAAGACAAACCTTCACAAATAAAAAAATGGGCGGAACTGCGACAGTCTGAAGAAGATGATCGCGAAGAGCTACCAGGAGAAATATACAACAATGGTTACCTATTACTAAAAAATATACTCATAGTCATTGGTATAGTTTCTGGTTTTACCATAACTAGCAGCTTTTTATGGTACGATGGCAAGACACCTATCAACGTCAGTTCTTTTTTCTTTGTACTTATTATTTTACAAATGTTACTACTTGTCTCATTACTTTTTGCAGTATTATTTCGTAGTAAATTACGATCTTTAACATTTCTTAGTCCTCTTGTTAAAAGGCTACTCAAAAAGCTCAGCATTTTTGTATTAAAAAATACCTATCAAAAACTGTCTAGTAAAAACACTAAAAATTTTGATAGTAAGATGGGATTTATAAAAGCACAAAAACTCATTTATGGTCACATATTTAAATGGCAAATATTCAACGCAACACAACTTTTCGCCATTTTCTTTAACCTCGCAATTCTTCTTACATTATTATTTAAAGTTTTTACTGCTGACCTAGCACTAGGATGGCAATCTACTGCCGAAATCCAAAACCAAACTCTGTACAAGACCGTAGAAGTCATCGCCACACCATGGTCATGGTTTATTACCGAAAATGCCTATCCTTCTCCAGAACAAATAGAAGGTAGTCGTATTATACTTAAAGATGGAATATATCACTTACAAAGCGAAGCTCTTACATCTTGGTGGCCATTTTTGTGTTTATCTATATTATTCTACGGGCTACTCCCGCGATTACTATTTTTTATCGTAGGTTACCTAGGACAACGCAGAGCTATCAATCACTTTCCTTTTAACAGCGCCAACTGCAACAGGCTATTACGTAGATTTGAAACTCAATATGTAGAAATTGATGATAGTTCAAGTACGATTATACAAAGCCAAGAAAAAGACGCACAAATTTCCGAAGGCAAAACAGCAAAAGTCACTTCCAGCGACAATTATCAAACTTTTGTATGGGAATCTATTGCCAAATTATACGCTGATAGTTATTTACAGCAACAAGTGCAACAAAAATTAACTTATGATATTAAACCCTACGAAATTGAAACTAGTCTTGACGGTGAAGATAAAGCTCTCGAATACTTAGAAAAAATATCTCCAGAAGGAACTGTTATCTTACAAGCCTCTTGGAAACCGCCTATTGGTGAAGCGATGGAATTCATTGAAGATATTCGCAACATTAGCAAACAAAAAGAAATCATTGTTGCTTTAATCGGCAAACCTAATAAAAACAAGCAAGAAAAAATAGACACTAAAGATTTCAAGATGTGGAATACTGCAGTTGCTAAATTGGGAGATCCATTTACAAGCGTGGTATGTTTAGGAGAAAAAAATGAATGATTCCCCTGTATTTATTGTTATGGGACAAAGTAATGAAGGAAAATCATCCATCGTTTCTACTTTGGTAGGGCACGATCAAATTGAAGTGGATCACAATGCAGGAACGACTAGAAAGCATCGCATTTTTCCTATTAAAATTGATGGCAAAAGAATCATGGACTTTATCGATACTCCTGGATTTGAACATCCAAAGAAAATTTTGAAATGGCTGAAAAAAAACGAAAACAATTACAGTAGTAGCAAGGAATTAATCACCGCTTTCTACGATATTCACAACAATAAGAAAAATCTAGAACTTGATTGCCAACTAATATTCCCAATCAAAAATTATGCTGAAGCATGTATACTCTATGTATTTGATGGTTCTCGTCCTGTTGATCAACAAGATATCTGGGCAATGGAGATTGTCAGTATGTCTGGCTGCGGAAGAATTGCTCTCATCAATTGTCGTAAAGACAACTACGATCATGTTGAAAAATGGAAAAATGAATGTAATAAGTATTTCAACAGTGTAAAAGATTTTAATGCCCACTATGCCAATTTTAAAGATCGTATCCGTCTTTTAACGACAATGGGAACTTTAGTAGATAACCTTGCAGATACCTTAGAGCTCGTTACTGAAAATCTAAAAAAACAACGCAATCGTCTCTACGAAGAAATAGTAGAACTCATCGAAGAAAAATTGCAAAAATCCATTCATTTTTCGGTAAAAGGCAACACTCTTGGCGATAAAAAACTTCTTAAACAAAAGCTCGTTATTTCTTATAAAAAAGGAATAGAAAAAATAGAAAACGAATTTCGCAAAGAAGTTCGTAAAGTCTATCGCCACCAAATATTCGACGTGGAAATTCCCCAAAAATCAATTATCAATGAAGAACTATTTTCCGAAGAAACATGGAGCGTTTTAGGGCTTACCAAAAGTCAGCTAACGTTAGCGGCTGCCGCAGGAGGAACAGGAATTGGTTTAGGCATTAGTGCACTACTTGCTCCTATTACCGGAGGTGCAAGTTTAGCAGTAGGTGGCCTTCTCGGCGCTGCAGCAGCCGTAACGGCTCACTTTAAAAGTGAAGAAATGTTTGATATTTACGATGGTAAACAACAACAAGTTACTATTACCAACAAAAAAATACAGTTCTACTATATACTTGTAGATCGCATGATTCTATATTATTCTTATATGGTCAACAGAGCACATGGAAAACGCGTAGACACAACAGTTAAAGTAGACAATGGGGAAAAACAAGGCTTTACTTCGCAGTGGACAGAACAAGAACAGGATAATTTTAAAACCTGGTTGGAAATCGTAATGCAAGGTAATAGATCAGAAATATCTCTTCAGGAAATTTTTGTTCCAATATTGAAAAAAATTGATGGCAAAGAGCAATAGTTTTACCTTAAGGACTTGAAAAAACCATGGAAAATAAATGGCGATACCCAACTTTTGTTACTGGAATAGCAACATTTATAGTATTTCTAGTAAATATAGTTCCAATGTTAGTGTGGGACAGTATTCACGATATATCTATTTTTATAGGGCTATTCATTATTTCAAGTTTTTTGATCACAATGTATGCACGTAGTCTAAAAAGAAATACTCTTTTCTGGGGATTGTTCAACTTAGCATCTATTGGATTAGCAGCGGTTATTTTACTTGTTATAGACAAAAATAGCATAAAATATATTCCCCCTAAAAGCATTTACGAACAAGTAGAGGCACAAGAGTCGGTTTTTCGCGTTTACAATAGATCACCGAAGATAAAAATACCCAAAGAGATAACAAAATGTCCGCCAATAACAGATGAATCTGTTGAAAAAATTAAAAATATTCTACAAAAAATAACAGATCCACGCGATACCGAAAAAACAAAACTCATCCTAGAAATAGGAGCAGGTGCGATTCCTATTCTTGCTAAACACCTGCAATCAAACAATAAGACACAAGAAATTTTTACGATCTTGTATGATATGAAATCAGATGCATATCCTATTATTCCCTACTTAGTAGACTTTATTGAGCAAGATCAACACATGCAAGACTCTATCTCTGTTTTAGGAAGCATAGGTAATAAATCTGCGATAACTATTCCTATATTATCACACATTATAAAAAATACTTCTGTCAGAAAAAACATCCGTGCAAAAGCTGTCGAAGTTCTAGGGGATATAGGTGAGCTTCCAAAAGATCTCTATCAATTACTTATTTTGTGTTGTAAAGAAGCCCCTCGACAAATTGCAACAAATGCTGTGCGTGTTTTGGGAAAATTGGCTCCTTACTCAAAAGATCTAGAAGATTTTTTGCTTCACATGCTACAAAATAATGATATGACGCATGCTGTGGTAGAAGCTCTTCAATGTATAGGTTCTCTCAATATTGTCAAAAATTCGACGTTTCAAAATTTACTCATTAATCAAAAAGATAACATCCAAAAGGCGAGTGAAAACACGTTAATGACCATCATCAGAAAAGAAGGTGTAGATACAGCGGCATTGGAAAACCCCAAATTAGATGATAAAATCAAATTAAAGATAACAATACTTTTCTTAAAACAAGAACCTAACTCCAAATATTTATTTTCTATTGTAGAGCAAAACTACAAATCAAAGCACGATGTAACTACCAAGAAGATTATTTCTCAAGTACTAGACTCAGTCACTTCAGAATCCACTGCAGCGATTTCTTTACTTCTAAAGCTTTTTCGCGATCCCAATAAAGACATTCGAAAAATTGCCGTAGATAAACTTTCTTCAATAGGATCGAAAGCCACAGAAGCCATTCCAGCTCTAAGAAAAATGGTATACGACAAAGATGCCAAGATCCAAGTAATGGCTGTAGAAGTTTTGATTAACATCTTAACGACAAAAGACGATTTGTTTAAATTTCTAACTACAACACTGCGTAACAAGACAAGTGAGGTGCGTATAGTTTCTGCTCGAACATTAGCCAAAATGTCTCCAAATATTGCTTTTGCCATTCCTGACCTAGAAAAAGCGCTTTCTGATGATGTAGCAGACGTAAAAAATGCTGCTCAAGAAGCCTTAGATAGTTATGAAAAAACTCAGTTTTGATTAGGGCGTGTCATCATTCAAAATATTGTGTGTTTTTTCGAGCCCGAGCCCGTTTGCGAGCCCGTTTCCGAAACTTTCACTAACAATTTTATCAAAGAAGCAAAGTTTCTTTTTCCATCGCAAAAAACTAGTATTGAACCAATAAATCACTTTCTGTCGCTCTCAAAAAGTTCGATAAAAGCAAAAATGATCAAAAAACACTCTAATAAATTTAGTAAACTATTGACTATGAATTATGAAGAAAACATTATTCGGGCAATTGCATACATGGAAAACCATCTTACCAAAGAAATTTCCCTAGAAGCAATTGCCTCACAAGCTTACTATTCAAGCTTCCATTTTCATCGTTTATTTTCCGCTGTTACAAAGGAAACACCAGGAAGTTACCTAAGAAAAAGACGTCTATCACAAGCATCTCATGAAATTCTTCAATCCAATAAAAGAATTTTAGACATTGCTTTAGATTACCAGTTTCAATCTCAAGAATCATTTAGTCGCGCTTTTAAAAAATTTCTTGGCGTTACTCCTGGTCAATACCGGCGAAGTGGTTTAGCTCAGAGAACTCATTTTCCAAAACTTACATTAGATAACTTGAATCATCGTTATCAAGGAGGAATTTCTGTGGAACCAGAATTCAAAAAAATGTCTGCAATGAAATTTATCGGTATGATTTGCAGTATCGACAGTCAAGAATTACCTAAACTTTGGGAGACTTTCATAGCACAAAGAAATTCAATTACAAATCTCAAAAATAACATTTGCTATAGTCTTTGTTTTCATATCGAAGACAATTGTACTGCAAACTCGTTTTTATATATGCCATGCGCTGAAGTAAACAATATCGATAATATCCCGATATCCATGGTTGCCAAGACTGTGCCAGAAAATGAATATGCCGTTTTTACTCACAAAGGCTCTCTGGACAAAATCAAGGACACTTATGAGTATATCTATGGTACTTGGCTAAGTAAATCGAGTTATTCCTCAGCGGGTCTTTATGATTTTGGGATGTATAACGACGATTTTTCGATTGAAAATCCAGAAGAATCTAGAGTTTATATTCATATCCCAGTAGCGAAGGAAACTTAGTAATTTGAAATCCTCTATTTGTGGATATGAACAATGGAAGTACATTCACTAGCAAATCGATAAGTAATTCTATAAAACCGAGCTTTATCAGCAGGACTAAATTCCTCCACCTTCTACAATATTCAAAGAAATGGATAAAGAAGCGCGCTGAAGTTGATTACAAAGGTAAGAGTAGTCCTTTGGTAAATTGTCGACAATTTTATTTGCAAGATAACAAATTGAAGAGTTACTTTGTAAACATCGAGACATTCGTGATCGAAGTTGTTCGTTATGACCTCCTTCATAAGTTTTCAGAAACAGGCTCGGGCTTGTAAGTGAACTCAAAGCAATTCAAAATATAATAACATGAGATAAACAACAGCCTTACCAAAAGTCGATTGAAAAAGTATAGTGATGGACTAATGAGACATCGACTACGAGACGATTGTATACTTAGTTTCTTGTGTTAACTCGCTTCGTTAGCTTGAATGATGACACTGATTACTTTAGCAATCTTTTTGCCCCTATCAAATTTTTGAAATGCCACATCATGCCTAACATTGATGTGGCATCAAACACCAATAAATTATTGAATTTCAGGAAAAGCAGATAATATATAGAAAAGTTCAACATCTTCTATTGTTATGCGCTTAATAACAACTCGGACGCTGATAGTGGTATTATTTAACTCTCTATAAGTCTTTTTCCTTTTACTAACAAGCTCGGCAATAGCACCTTCTACACTTTTTTCAACATGTAGTATTTTTCTACCAGACTTGCTTTCCGCCCATAATTTTAAATCATTTTTTTTGCTCTGTAAAATAGACAGAATAACATCTTTCGCATGACTTTTATTCTTGAAACAACCTGCGATTTTATTCGTTTTGGTTGCTAGCGCTTTTAATTGTTTTTCGCGTTTGTTACAGTGTTTACTAATTGTGTGCCCCAACTTGCTATCTTCATGATCATTAAGATTAACCTTAATACCTTTTCCGCTACGCAATGCTTGAGTGAATACCCATAGCTTTTTGTATTTACCTCCTCTAAATGGGTTTGAAATTGGTGTTACTAATCCAATAGCACTTTTACTACGCTTAAGTTTTTGTTTTTGTTTTTTGCTACCTAAAATAGGTAGGCTATCACTTCTTTTGAGTTTTTTTGGTGCTCGACCTGTAAAAACGGGAAAAGCGGTTTCGATATAACAAATTCTTTTCTTCTTTTCTCTTTGTTTAACTAATTTCACATGAACAGTGCTATTTTTTATGGTCTCTCTTTCTCTACTTCCTCTTCTTATGCCATAAGCTTTGACCGATGTTTTTGCTTGGAAGGTTTGAGAGTCGTTCTGCTTGCGATTATTTAGCCAAGATGATATATCTCCCCTTTTTTTCTTCAAAACTTGTAGGATAGCTTTTTGTGCGTCGCTTTTATTTTTAAAAGACGTTGCCCCTTTTATTTTTCTCTCTTTGCTTAGACGGTCTATCAGAAATTCGTTGTCTTTTTTACAGTGCTTGGCAATTGTGTGTCCTTTTGAACCATTTTCATGATCATCAATATCCACTTTCGAAATCGATTTGTTAATCAAGTCTAAACGAAAAGTTGTTAATTCTGCTTGAGCAAATAATGAAATACTTATAAATAAGATATAAACGTTGATTAGAAGTTTCTTCATATTGTGAATCCTTATTTTGTTTAGATAATCCGTTAAAAACGGATCCCAATTCAACCGTAAAAAAACAATTACAATTTATTTTGTTGTGAACAAAGAGATATTCTTGTCGCGATTCCTCCTAAATCTAATACCAAAGAGCCAAAAAAATATGATAGCACTATAAGTTCTTGTTAAGATGATATTCGTGCTAAATGTTAAGAAAAGTGGGAATGGCAATTCTAACAAGAAATACAATGGTATTCGATTTGAAAATTATTTGTTATAAGTGGGTGACAGAAGTTTAAAATGGGTAAGCTTTCATAAATTGAAAATTTCAAGTGGGCACGTTTACAACATATAATTAGTGTCCAGCTTCACTATTGATAAACCGCGATGTATTAACAAATGGAGATATTTATATGGAAATCAAAGGAAAATCACTTCGAGAAATAAGACCTAATACAAATTATAATGCTTGCTCTTTCTATGTAGATGACAAAGAATACGATGCGACAAATTGTAAGTTCCACAACTACAAACAGTTTACAAAAGATTTTGCCAAGAACCAAGATTATTTATAACATGTGAATAACTGTTATCTGCACCTACCAAAGTTGAATTAAAGGATTGTTTATGTTTTTTTCTGTAGATTATGAAGAAGAAATAGAAGTTGATCCGCCACGTAGTAAAAAAAAATCGCGACCAGTGCGAAAATTAAGAAAAGTTAAATTTATTCATGCTTCTGGTGATATTTCATGCCCGATTATCTTAACTAGCGATTTACACGAGAATGCTAATGTGTTAATCGAAACCATAGCAAACCAGGTAGAATATCCCGAAGAGTGGGTATTCATAAGTGGTGGAGATATGGCAGGGGAAGGAGTTATGGGAAGTGATGGTGATATAACTCCTGTTATGGAAAAAGCTTTAAAATATTTTGGAAAAGTTTTTTTTGTTAAAGGTAATTGTAATTGAAAATAGGTGTCAGAGCAAAATTTGGATCAATATTTTTGGAATACAAAATTGCAAAAAAATATTGCTTATATTCGAGTTTCTACAGATCAACAAAATGTAGATAGTCAAAAGTTGGAATGACATTCGTGCCAGACTCAAATACCATTCAATTTTTACTTTTTGTACGAGCCAGTGTCATAGAAACGTAAACCAAATATCGATGCTCACAGCAATAAGTTTTCCTTACATAAACCATATCTACTTTGCTATAATTGAAATATTAGGTGTTTAAAATTTCTACAAACTTAGGGATAAAATATGTCAAAAAATAAAATACAAGCTCTTGTTGTTTTATTTGGGATGTTGGTTATTCCAATAACAGCAGAAATTATATTTCGTGTAAATGGTCCAACCAATCGCCTTGTAGAATATGCTGATACTACAAGTATGATAGCAGACGCTCAAACGAACAACAATGTTATGACTGCGAACCCAGATGGTGATATAGGTTATTTTACAATAGATGGAAGCATATTCCGCGTAGATGATACAGCAAACTTATTAATCGAATACACAAGTGCTACAAACCTTCTTTCTGATATTCAAGAAAGTAGTACAGTTCTAGCGTTTGATCCTGGTGGGGATACAGGCTTCTTTGAATCTGGAGGTAGTATATTCCGTGTGAATGATTCAGTGAATCTTTTAGTAGAATATGCTAGTGTTGCAGATCTCATCACTGACACCGCAGCAAGTAGCGCTGTTTTGGGGTTTGATCCTGGAGGAGATGTGGGCTTCTTTGAATCTGACGGTAGTATATTCCGAGTCAATAGTTCTGTTGGTCTTCTTATAGAATATGCAAACGTTGGTAGTTTATTAACAGATACCCAAATAAGTAGTAGTGCTTTAGCATTTGCTCCTGGCGGAGATATTGGTTTTTTTAGCATTGATGTTGAAGTTGTACCTGAGCCAAGTACCTATCTGCTACTATCACTCTTAGGCTTATTTGGTTACCGCAAATTGACAAATAAAAAATATAAATAGGACAACAACCTCACTTTTAGATGAATTTTTTCTCTACAATTTGAATATAAATAGAAGAAGAAGTACATGCTCCACGTGCACCATTTTCAAACATTGCCTTACCAAATATTTCATATTACCATTGCTCTATTAATGCTTACAAAAAAGTGTCAGACTCAAAACTAATTACCTTATGAGAAAGAAAATGGGGAAATTTCAGAAGTGTTGTTGTAGACAATATCAAAAACATAATAACTTTCGTAAAATCAAATTAAAGATAACAATACTTTTCTTAAAACAAGAACCTATAATAGATCCGCAACTTGATAGATTTAAATAATTAGGGCCTGTCATCATTCAATACAGATAAAAATATAACGGATTCATTTAATGATACGCCAGTAGTATTGAGCCCGAGCCCGTTTGCGAGCCCGCGCCCGAAAACTTTTTGAGAGCGACAGAAAGTGATTTATTGGTTCAATACTAGTTTTTTGCGATGGAAAAAGAAACTTTGCTTCTTTGATAAATTGTTAGTGAAAGTTTCGGAAACGGGCTCGGGCTCGAAAAAACACACAATATTTTGAATGATGACACGCCCTAGTTCTTACAAGTAATAGTAAGTTTTAAAATTGTTCATATTACCAACAATCCAGCATGATTAATTTACAATACAAGGATAATAATGGTTTTTAAAATTAAACAATACATCATATGCATTTTTTGTCTACTACCGATATTTAGCGAAATAATCGTAGCTCCTGTCGCAGTAATTCGCAATGATTTTGGAGAATTTGCAGCTCAATTTAGTATTGATAATATGATAAATCAAACAAATAATTTAGTTGATTTTAATAGTGGAGTAGACGATTTTGATGATTTCGCAGCTCTTAATCCAACAGCAACTTCAAATAACGTAGCTACGCAATTTTTTGGAGAAAATAACAATGTTGGGCCAATAATCGATTTTGATTTAGGCGAATTATTTCAAATTAGTCAACTTGGATTATTTAACAATCAGAATCGCGGTTTTGAAGACGTTGATATTTTTACGGCAACGCAAGCTGACTTTAGTGACGCGATATTTGTTGGAAATTTTACGTTTGCTTTAAGCGGTGATGCTGCTCAAGATTCTCCCTTTGAAGTCCGCAATCTAGGAAATAATATCGGTCAATTTGTACGTTTCGATGTCAACTCTTTTGGAACTAACATTTTAGGCGGAAAACAAATTACTTTTGGTGTAAACGCAGCTAGCGTTCCTGAACCTTCTGTTTATTTATTATTAGCTTTTTTGCTTTTTCTAGTTTTTATTAAAAAAAATGCTAGTCCGAAACCAGAAAAGATTAAGTTATAAACAAAAGGAGAGTTAAAAATAAAGGAAAAAATTGTTATTGGCATAGTCTTCGTGTTATGTGGATTCTTTCTTGTTGTTGAATACGGAAAGATTTGGACGTCTTCTGCAAAAATTGGATGATAAGGGATGATAAGAATATTCTCTCTGTTATTCCTTCTAATGCCAATAATAAGCAACCACGCGAGCATGATAAACATCTTTAATAAAGCAAGGCATTTGATTGAAAATTTTTTCAAAAATTAAAGCAATACAGAGCTATTGCAACCAGATATGATAAAACCGCTGTATATTTGGCTTCTTCTGTCATTTTACTTAATTGATGACACGCCCTAGTCTATAGTGATGTATCAGGATCAGCGTTAGTTTCAGCAAAACAAATTTCAGTTTTCGTATCTAGTGTGTAATCGCAAATGCTGCTCTTCCTACACTTTTATCGTTAACAAAAACATCGATATAGAAATTTCCTGCGCGCCACAAACCCGGTTTGTTAAAGCCCCAACTGGAAGTAATATATGCGTACTGCGCATTTGGTTCGACAATATAGGATATTTCATTTGATGTGCCAATTAGTTGTCCTTGAGCAGTATAATATTTTCCATGTGCTCGTACTTGGTTTGGCCTTTTTTGGAAAAGTAAATTTTTGAATGTTATTTCGAAATAAATATAGCGCGCTGTTCTTAAAGAAAACATATTTGAATATTTTCTTAAATTTTGCGGTGGTAATTTTGCAGTACCTTCGTATAGTAAAATATGTTGAAATGAGAACGAGGTGTTTGGTTGTGGTTTTGTCTTTATTTTTTCAGCAACAAAAAATTCAACTTGCGATTTTAATTTCTGGTTTTCAGTTTCTACAAAAATATCAATGTTGTATGTCTCTCTCTTTTCAGAAGTAAACTGTACCAATCGTTGTACTTTTACACTCTTTGATGAAAAGAAATCTTTCTTGACACCTTCTCCGATAATCGTAATATTCTTTAACGTTTTGAATGGAGTAAAGCGGATAGAAAGATAAACCTTGTCGCCAACATAAAAGAGCTTCTTGCTTTGTTGCGACTTTGTTATTGTTTTAGCAGACAGTTTTATGGTTACTTTTTCGTTAGAAATTACAAACAAGGCAAACAAAGATACAAATAAAATGATAGTACTAATTACCCATTTAAACCATTTTCGAGGAGGACGTGCATTGATGCGTTTTCCTTGTAAAAAATTTTGCAAATCACAATGAAATTCTCGTGCTGTTTGATAGCGCTTTTCTTTTGATTTTTCTAGTGCTTTTAAACAAATAGTGTTTAATGCCTGCGGAATAGTTTTTTTTAATTGCCGTGGAGAAATAGGAAGTTCATGAACTATTTTCGAAGCAACATGAGAAAACGTTCTCCCTGTAAATGGCAATTTTCCACAAAGCATTTGATACATTGTAACCCCAAGAGCATATACATCAGTACGCGCATCGATATCGCGGAGCTTTCCATCTGCCTGCTCAGGCGCCATATAGTATAATGTTCCAATGATCGTTCCACTTTTAGAAAGTTGTTTACCTCCATCAAGTAGCTTCGCTAGACCAAAGTCCATAATAAACACTTCATCTTGCTGATCTATCATAATATTAGAAGGTTTAATATCGCGATGAACAACATCTTGTTGATGAGCATAGTCTAAAGCTATTCCTACAGTACTGAGAATTTCAACTGTTTGCTTTGTAGATAGTCGTTTATTATCCAAAAGCTCTTTCAATGAGGGCCCATTTACATAATCCATGGTATAAAAATGATTATCTTCGAATTGAGAAACATGATAAATGGAAACAATATTGGGATGTTTCAACTTCGCAATAGTACGCGCTTCGCGGATAAAACGTTCAATACTGTTTTTGTCTTTTACAAGCAGTATTTTAAGCGCTAAGTGTCTTTGAAGCTGCTCGTCATATACCAAAAAAACCTTCCCCATGCCTCCCTCACCTAATTCGCGCACAATACGATAATTAGCGAACTGACTATTTTCTTTAAGATTAAGTGAAATTAAGGTACTCGATTTATCTTTGTTATACACTTCTTTTATTTGTAGCACTTGCGATTGCGTTATATACTTTTTTTCAACCAGCCAATTTACAAGAGAAAGAGTCTTGCCTTGTAAACTACATTTTTGCTGCATCTGTAAAAATGAAGCTAACTGATGTGGTGTAACAAGTCCCATTGTAACCGCTGTTTTACCAAATAAAATTTCTTGTTTTGAGGACATTATTTGCTCTATTGTTTTTCAAAACCTATTGCTGTAGTGATAACTGTTAACAGCAAAAAAATGAGTAAGAGACACGCGACACAAACAAAATTATAGATTATATCTATAGCAAAAAAATATTTACTCAAAGTAGTACCTTAATTCGCTAAAACATCCAAGTTAGGAAAATCAGTTTCGCCTTTGTATTTCATATCAACATGTAAATCAAAAAATAAAAAATTAGAAGCTTTGCCATCACTATGATTATTATATGGTTCTCCTATATCGTCTGAGACAATCGGAGTTGTAGATACATCATCATTCACATTAAAAAGACCAGGATAAACTCTAGAGTTAGCATTCTTTCGTCCAGCGTAACTCACTGGACCGCTTGCATCTCCATTATCAGGAGCATTTTTTAGCTCTTGTTCGCTATTTGTATCTTTTGTCATACGACATAAATAAACATCTTTTTCTACTATTATTCGATTATCATACAAACTAAGCAAAAATCCTTGGCCATTTCGGTCTGGAAAATCTTTTTGCCCACCAATATCTAATAGGTAGATAACAAAACCTTTTCCAAGTTGCTGTAAATTTAACTGGCAAGTTTTCTCTAACCATTTGCGATTTCTGTACTCAACAATAATCGATCCTACCGTTGCTAAAATTCCGTAAATAAGCATAAGTACTAATAACATAAACGTAAATTTTTTCATACTAAACTCTACTTTCTATTTAGAATCGTAAAACAATTACACCTTAATTTTAAAACTGAAAAATATTATAACTGCGCTAGTTCAAATTATATTTAAGTTTATGTGAA
Source organism: Candidatus Uabimicrobium helgolandensis (assembly GCF_041508025.1). Taxonomy (NCBI): domain Bacteria; kingdom Pseudomonadati; phylum Planctomycetota; class Candidatus Uabimicrobiia; order Candidatus Uabimicrobiales; family Candidatus Uabimicrobiaceae; genus Candidatus Uabimicrobium; species Candidatus Uabimicrobium helgolandensis. Next base: position 4,104,523 of record NZ_CP165719.1, on the reverse strand, counting down.
AAAGAATTACACGATAAAAGAGTAGGGTGCCATCAATTAGATATTAATAACTATCATAATCGTAACTAAAGTCACGACTGCATAATGTTTTAATTGATAGCGGTCCCTAACTTCTTTAGAAATAACTTCGACAGATAGCCATATTATTTTAGGAGATAATTTATGTCACTCCTAGTCAATAAATACTAAGTTGGTAATTCGTTAGGGCGTATTAATACGCCCTAATCAACTAAGATTTACCTATTGTTTTTTTCCAAGATGCGCCAACAATTTCCAGTACTTTCTGACGCGAAAGAATACGTGGTAAAAGCGCTACTTTTTTATTTCCCTTGCCTGTAATAACATATAATTTTCCTTTTAGAAAAGCCTCTAAACCCATTTCAGCCACAAACTCTGGTGTGTCTTTGTTAGCAAATATTTGTTTTAAATTAGGATTAGCTACTGCTGCAAAATTTGAATTTGTCCCTCCAGGGCATAGAGTCATAACACTCAAACCGCGGTCTCCATATTCACCTTGTAGTGCTTCTGTAAATGATAACACATATGCTTTACTTGCTGAATATACAGCAGCAAAAGGAATAGGCACAAAGGAAGCAGTTGAACCAACATTAATAATTCCACCTTCTTTGCGACTAAGCATGTCAGGAATAAATAAGTGGCAAAGTTCAGTAAGAGCATTGATATTCAATTGTAACATTTGCTGGTACTCCTCTCTATTAATTTCGAGAAGCTCACCCCATTTACCAAAACCAGCGTTGTTAATTAAGAGATCAACGTGCAAACTCGCTTCACTAACTTGTTTGAAAAGATTCTCTGCTGCACCTCTTTCACTAAGATCACTAGAAAAAACATCGACATTCACTCCGGATTTTTGCAATTCAGTCGCAATTTCATTCAGTTTATTTTCAGAACGAGCGGTAATAATCAGATTCATTTTTCTAGCGGCAAGCGATTTAGCCAAAGCCAGACCAATTCCCGAAGAAGCTCCTGTTACTAGAGCTGTTTTTCCTGCCAGTTGTTTCATAGCATTTTCCTTTTATTAAAATCGAAATCTTTCACAAAATTGCGGCACAAAAGAATTTTTTATAAATAGGGCGTGTCATCAATTAAAGCATTACACTGAAACATTCGTGACTGTGACCGTGACCCTAGTCGTAATCGTGATTGTAGCCGAAAAAATAGTAAAACGTTCTTGATGCATAAAGTGTAATATTTTATATTTTCAGAGTACATAACTATGAAAATCCTATATCTTCGGTCAAGGTCACGGATCACGCTCACGATTACGGCTACAGCTACGAGTTCTATAAAATCTAAACTTTATGCTTTGAATAGTTTTTTACTAATTGATGACAGCCCCTAACCTCCGACATTTAAATCTTTATATTAACAGCGTCAATAAAAGTATAATTATAGATTACTCATTCTTTTTTACAAAAAAAGTTTTTACATTCTCAATAATCGTAACCAATGTAGTTAAAGCAACAACTGTAACTATCAACACTAATTCATGTACTTGTTATAGAAAGACGGCAAGATGGAAACTTTTGTTAACTCGTATTGTTTCTACCCTTTCCAAAATGTTATAATTATTCGGCTACGACAACGATTACGGTTAAGGTCATATCTTTTTATTTGGATGAACAGAATCTACTATTCAAATGTACTTACAAGTTTGAAATCTTTGGCGAATCAGTAGGCACACTTAACAGCATCTAGTAGAATCAAAATATTTGCATAAAGGTAAAAGGCAATGAATACAATTGCAAAACAAGTGTTATCTGATATAAAAAAAGACACTAGGTATATTGGATGTACTTTCTATATCAATCACATAATATATTCTACAGAAAATTGTGTTTTCGAAAACTGTAGCTTTCGTAGTGATAGGCTTGTTATATGTTATGCCAACATAACTTCTTTTGTAAATTGTAACATCAACGAATTAAAAATAAAAAATTCTCCAACAAACCTTAATATAGAAAAAAGCCAGATTCAATCGCTAGAGATATATTTAACAAATAAATCGTTAGGCAAAAACGTTCTACAATCTCTAGAAATACCAAAAAAATTAATTGTATATACTGAAAACGAAGAAAAATTATTATTGCCGCAAAGATATACCCAAAAAATATGGCAATTAGATCAAAAGAAATGGCAATACTCAAAAATACCTGCACGCGTATCCTATAAAGAATTTACAGTTCGTTATACACTGCGTTCAAAACAAATAACTTTGCTTTTACACACACCAAAAAGTGATGAGGAGATTGCCCAAAAAATAGAAAAGGAAATTGCTAAAATAAGCAGAATTGGCAAAAAAGGAATCGCACAGTTATTTGATTATCAGAAAACCCCAACTTCCATTTTTATATTTATGAGATACAAAAATGGAATCTCTTTGGCTGATCTAGTAAAAAAAGTTGGCAAGCTTTCGGCCAAGTTGACCACTCATATCATATTGTTAGTTATTGAACAACTTGTCCATGCACATAAACAAAATATCGGCCACTATGAAATCAATCCCTATGACATATATTTTGATAACGAATCAATAGAAGTTTTGTGGACCATTGATCTCCATCAAGAACCACCTCTTAACTGCCACCCAGGAATGTTTTTCCAAAAATATTTTTCTGTTTCACCATATGCTTTAGATAAAGGTTATTCATCTTTCTTTTGTGATATATATTCAACAGGAGCCTTGGCCTATTTTTTACTTTGTGGTTATCCGCATTATGGAAAAGAATTGTCAAACAATGATATGTCAAAAATTCTTACAACAATCGCAGAGGGAGATTATCCAGATATATCGCAGAAACGACCAGATATTCCACAACATCTTGCCACTATTATCAAGAAAGCGATGTTACTTCCTTCACCAGAATGTTATCAAACCGTTGAAGAAATGTATCATGATCTCAATTCATTCTCTATGATATACTGTCAAAAATGAAGTGAGATCAGCGCGCTTTGCCATTTTGCGATAATAGGTTTCGTCAATCTATGTTAAAATATTGCAAACTATTAAACAACGGAACCATTTCCCCAGAAATTCCAAATATCCACAACAATTTTGCCTTTTGGAATTGTAATAGTTTTGTACTGCGTATGTGGAACGCCAAGAATCACGATATCGCTTTGAGAGATAAGAGTATCGTGGTCAACAAATTTTTCATCCTCAATATAAGAATCACTGCACAAAACGCATTTACTTTCAAACATTAGAATTTTTTTTAATTTATAGGACAGCGATTCGCGCTTGTCATCAATATTGGCCTTAAATGCCATCCCTAGAATACCAGCGGTCATAGAATGTAGTGGATGTTTCTCTTTGAGCTTGCTGACAATATAGTTTGGCAAACCTTCATTGATTAACATAGCACTATGCCCTAAGAAAAAATTATTATTGTTGAAAGCAGCCAATTGCATAGAGTCTTTAAATAAACAAGGTCCTGCTGCAAAACCAGGTGATGCAAAATCTTCGGCACGTTTATAGTTGTACGTCATTGCATGTAATATGCGATAAAAATCTACGTTATGGTTGTTAGCAATCATAAAAAATTGATTTGATGTCGCGAATTTAATATAGCGCCACACATTGGTAAAAAGTTTAGAAAGTTCTGCTTCAATTGGTTCTAAACAGATAATATCGTCTGTAAGCAATTGAAATAATTCGCGACAACGCTCCAGCCCTTTATCTGAAAAAGAGGAAATAATTTGCGGCAATTTTTGCAACTCTTCCATTGCGTAGCCTTCAGCTATTCGTTCAGGGCAAAAAGCGACATCCACCTTCTTCCCATATTGATGAAACCAATTTTTTACTTTTTCTGTGGTTCCAGGATAAACGGTACTACGTAAAACGATAAGTTGCTCATCGTGAAAATAGTCTAAGTAATCGTGAATAAGTTTTATAATTGGATCTAATTCTGGATTAAGGTGCTGGTCGACGGGCGTACCAATAATAACAATTACAGTATTCGTTTCTTTAATTACTTTCGGGTCATATGACAAAAATAGTTGGCGATTAATTACTTCTTTTAGAATTTCTTCAGCACCATATTCGATAAATGGCATTTGACCTTTTTCAATAAGATCTCCCACTTCGCGATTTATATCAAATGCGCAAACTTTCTGTCCTTTGTTTGCAAGTGAAATAGCAAGAGGTAGACCAACATGACCAAAACCTCCAACAATAACTGTATCGTACATCATATTTGTCATCCTAATGAAGGTAATCCTCAACTTTTTCTAAGACTTTTACAATATTCTTTTCCGTAAATTTACGTTTATTCGGCCAAGGGCACCACTCAAAAGAAGGATGTTCGGTTACACAGATATCCACATCTTTTTTTAACCAACCGAGAAATATAACAACCGTTTTGTGTACTTTTCTGTTACCAAAACGCTTATAACGCGTAGTGTAATTAATATCACAAGAAAATCCATCCGCGTTAACTTGTTCTTTGGTAATGCCCGTTTCTTCTTGTAATTCGCGAAAAGCGCATTCTAAATCTGACTCGCCTAACTCTACGTGGCCTTTTGGAAAATCGTAACGATGATGATGTTTTAATAGCAAGAACTGTTGTCTCTCTCTGTGAATAATTAGAAATCCACAGCTTTTCACTTTTTTCATGGAAAGGTCTTTTCATTTGCAAAGTAACTTATTTACCAAATTTTCAAATGACTGTAGTGTTTTTTTATACCTAGTGTACTATCCGCAAACCGTCCAAAAAATTTGCGAACTTCTTGTCTTGGGTTTAGTTGCAAATTGTTCCAATTGTTCTTTTGCTTTGGAAAATTTACTATTTCAATTTGCGACTCCCTTGTTAAGAGAGCTGCAATGCCTTGATGTGGTAGAAAAGAAATTTTGGCATATCTCCCAGGATAAGTATTTATTTTTCTTATTTTTGTGATGTCCCAAAAATCTAGAGATTTCTCTGAAGCAACAGCCATTATTTTATTTATTGGATCATATCCTAGGTAAGAGACAAATAATCCTTGTTCAGCATTTATTGTTTGTGGCTCTTCTTTGTTTATATTAATGATACGTATGCTATTGAAGTGAGCTACTATTAGGTATTCTCCAGCGTATTGTACAGATAAAATGTTTTCGGGAATACTATATGTTTTTATGTAATTTTTATTTTTTATATCCCATATTTTAATCTCTTGATTTTTCCTGTGAATAAGTGCTAAAAGTTTACGATCGCTGCTTATTGAATATCCAGTAAAAGGAAAATTCATTTCTGTATTTTGTTCAAAATTGCGAGTAACTACTTTTTTGGGTAATTGCAGAATTATTTCGCTCTCAGAGAGAAAAGAGACATGCCTAGCTATTTTTCGATTGTTGTACTCTTTTATTTGTTGTTTGGATACCAAATCAATCAAACTTAGAAAATTAAAATTCTCTATCGTGATATATTCATCACTTTGCGGACGAATCGCTGCTATTTTTTCGGCTATTTTTTTTGTTAGAATCTTAGTTCCGTTGTTGATATTCCATTTGTTAAGTGTATTGTTGGCAACAGTTGTTAGTTGGTTTTCTTGGCAAAGTATATGTTGTATTTCGTCGTTATGCTCAAATTCATGCTCTATTTTTTTACTATTAAGATTCCATACAACAACATTATTATCTTTACCTACCACTATAAGCCTCTTTTTTGAAGGAAATAAAAGTTTTTTGATTTGCCTTTTATCACCTTTTATTTTTTTTTCTTCCAAGGTTTTATAATTCAGAATAACGATTTTCTCTTTTTGCGATAAAGCCACAAAATCACCTAAAGCAACTATATGCAGTGGTAAATTTTCATACTTCTTGATCTCAATCATTTTTTTTGTGTGGGTATCAAATATTTTAAGTATTCCTTTTGTGGTGAGCAAAATAAATTGTCCGTTAAAGTTGAAAGCAGCAACATAAATACTAGAATTGCGAATAATAAAAGAAGATGTTTTGTTATGTATGTTATGAATAGTTATTTTTTGTAAATCGCGAACAACAATTTTTTTATCATCACCACTCCAGTAAACATCAACGAGAAACTTAGTAATCACAATTTTGTAGATAACTTCTTTTGTTTTTATATTCCATATTTCAAGTATCTCGCCGTTGACAACTGCAGCATACAAACCGCTGTTACTAAAAGAAATATACTGATGTAAATCACCAAAACGCTTTGTGTAAATAAGGCGATTTTTTTCTTGAGAAATTTCATTCTTAAATACAAGAAATCTTTTATTTTGTGATAAAGTTGCAATTTTTTCTTGGGGAGAAAAAGCGACTTGTGTTTCTGTGCTTTGATCATTCCAAACTTGCTTGCTGGTTTCTGTTTCTATTATAGAAGTATCTTTGTTGGTAAAAGTCGCTGTATATTTTCCAGACAGGCTAAATGATACTTTGCTTAGTTCTTCTGAAAAGCGTGTTGTTGTTTCTTGTTTGTGCCAGTCATAGATTTGTAGTCCACCTTGATGAATAAGTAGTTTGTTGACAGAAACAAGTTTTATATTCTTCACTTTTTTACTTGCTTTTAAAATGCGTATAGGTTTTTGTAAAAATAATTCGCGGAATTTAATATACCCTTTAGAGTTAGCCGTAATCAAGTATCTATTATCATTGCTAAGAGCAATTGCCGATATTGGCATATGTTCTGTATAAGATTGTATATGTTCGCCGGTAAGTGCATTGTAGATTTTTATTTTCTTGCCTTTGTCTAATATCGCAACAAAATATTGGCTATCTTTGCCAACAACAAAGTTTTCCATTTGAGTAACACTTAAACTATGTTTTGTTTGCTTTTTTTGCTGCAAATCATAAATAAATACATTATTCGATGTAGCATAAATAAGTTTTGATTTATCTTGAAAATGAAGAGCTAATATAAATATATTAGAATATATCTCATTGTTGAGGATAATTGTGTCTACACATTTACCAGAAGCTACATCCCAAATTTTAATTTCACTATTATGAGAAGAAGCCAATAAAGAACCATCATTATTGAATAATAAAAAACCAGTATAATCTTTTTCTGTTTCTAAAATGCGATGGGTTTTTTCGCGCAGATTCCAAATGATAATGGCTTTATCTTCACTGGAGGCAACAAGGTTATCCTCTGGATGAAAAGTCACATAATAAGGAGATGTTGAATGCCCACTGAGTGTTTGTATGTTTTTATTTTTTTTATTCCAAACGTAAACATTTGTATCTTCCGACAGGCAAACGACAGACTCTCCATTATTACTAAACCGGGCGTCAAAAACTCTATTTAGATCAAGTGTTTGAATCTTTTTTCTTTTTTGACTTTCGTAAATTTCAACGATTCCTTCTTTTACATGAAGAAAATGTTTTCCTGAAGGATCAAAATCCAAACTATATACACCATTTGGTAACAAAGAAGAGGAAAATTTTGTTGAAATGTCCCATTGTTGCTGTGGAATACCTTCATTAAATACCAGTAAATCGTTTTTTTGAGGATGGAATATTGCTCTTACATTTTCTATATCTTTAGTTATTTTAATACGCGTATTGATATTCCACACACTAGTTTTTTCAAAAATTTGATCATCAAAGCCTCTTCGTGTACAACAAAGCAAACTTCCGTCGAAATTAAAACCTACATATGTTGGCTCGCCTGCTATTTTTATTTCTTGGTGAGATTCTTGTTGTAAGTCCCAAATATAGATTACCTGTTTGCATGCAATTGCCAGTCTATTTTTTTTAAGATGATATGCTGATGCTTGTGGTTCGTGAACAATTTTTTTTGCGATCTTTTTTTGGGTAGCCAAATCTTGTATAACCACTTGTTGTTCTGAAATTATCGCCAGTGCAGTATCATTTAAAACAAACTCCAATTGTAAATTTTGTGCTTTGTTGTTAATTTTATGGATAACTTTTTTTTGCAACGTATCCCATATATGAATATTTCCATCAGCATACAGCACAGCTAATTTCGAACTTTTTTTAGCAAAGCGTAGACTAAGAACTCGCTGATAATAGCTAAAATGATAAAACGTCTTTTTATTGTTTAGCGAAGAAACAGTGATTTGATTTTCACTGTTTTTGGGTGTTGTGTAAGCAATATAATTGTTGTCGTAGGAAATCGCTAGGTGTGTAGTATCGCTGTTATTGATAAAGCGACGGATTTTTCCACTATGAGCATCCCAAATAGCAAGACCTGTTCCATAGGAAATAATTGAATTACCGTCGTTAGTATAAGCTGCATTTGAAAAAGTATAGAGTTGTTGCTTCTTCCAGATAAGACCAGCATATTGCATTGATAGTTTAAGGTAATGATTTAGATCTTTTTTAAGAGCTAGATCACTAGTCGCAGAAAAGTCTCGAATAAAGTGTAAACCTTCACCAGCAAGTACCCCGCATGAATTCCATTCTTTTCTCTTGAAAGCTTCTTTTGCTTTCGCTAGTGCAATTTCCGCTAGCTGTCTTTTTGCTTGCCTTGCTTCCATAGTTCTTTGTATTTCTTGTTTTTCTGCTTTTTTCCAAGAAAAAAAAGAAAAAATGCCTGCCGAACTCACAGAGAGAATCATAAAGCTACAAAGAGAAACAATTACGTAGTGACGTGCCATGAATTTTCGGAGTTGTGTCCAACGAGTGATTGGACGAGCGCTAACAGGGCGGTTCATTAAAAAATTTTGAAGGTCTTGTATTAAAAGTAACATATCGCTGTAACGCTTATTGGGATTTTTTTCTAAGCACTTCATACATATAGCTTCTAAATCCACAGGAACATCAGGATTGAGTGTGCGCATCGGCATTGGTTCTAAATGTAAAACTTGATGCAATATATTGTAGTAAGATTCTCCTTGGAATGGAGGACGGCCAGTTAGAATTTCGTAAAGAGTTGCTCCTAGAGCGTAAACATCAGCACGAAGATCTACGTTATTTCCGTGAATTTGTTCCACCGGCATATAAGCAGGTGTCCCCATTGCATCACCTGTTCTTGATAAACCGTCCTCGCTATGAGTAATTTTTGCCAAACCAAAATCCATAAGGACAGGCTCGTGATTTATATTGATCATTATATTACTTGGTTTTATATCGCGATGAATAATACCATTTTTATGTGCGTAGGATAAAGCCTTTGCTATTTTTGTAATAAGATTTATTTTATGAGGAATGCCAATATTATTTTTCTCACTAAAGATTTTAAGAGTCGTTCCTTCTATAAAATCCATAGTAAAAAAGTTTTGACCATTTTGATTAGCTATATCATGAATAGCTATAATATTGGGATGATGAAGCTGAGCAATCGCTTTTGCTTCGCGTAAAAATCGCTCGTTTTTTGACGCGTTGTCTTGAGAAAGTAGGGTTTTTAGCGCTACAATACGCTCAAGGTGAGTATCATAGCTCTTATATACTTTCCCCATCCCTCCTTGCCCTAGTTTTTCAATTATTTTATAGCGACTAAAAGAAGGTTCTTCACTTTCTTTGACTTTTGTTTCTATATCAAAAATAGTAACATCAGAAGAGAAACCACCGCTTTCAGCGAAAGCTTTATTGAAGCTAATTTTTTTTAATGTTTTTTGTGCATGTTTGTCGTTGGGGTTCATTACCAAAGCTAGCTTCAAGTCTTCAATAGCTTTTTTACTCTCTTGTAGTTTTATCCATATCATTGCTCGACGTGTATAAAAAGAACTTTTTTTTTCGACTTCAATCATGTCGTTAAGAGTTTCTAGAGCCATGTACCAATCATGGCTTGCAATGTATTCATCGCGTTTTTGACGTAAACTTTTAAGACGTTTCTTTTTTTCCATGTCGCACCTACTTTACATAAGATATGTTACAATGCTATTGAAGCAATTGCTTTACCACAAACCCATCCACTACTCCACGCCCACTGAAAATTGTAACCACCAATATCTCCGTGAACGTTTACTATCTCGCCTACAGCATATAACCTTGGGTAATTTTTCATTTCCATTGTTTTTAAATTTAATTGACTAAAAGGTATTCCTCCGCTGGTTATTTCTGCTTTTTTGTATCCAAGAGTACCTGTTATATTAAATTGTTGTTCGAATACATTTTTTAATACATTTTTACGCTGTATCTTTGTCATTTGTCCAGCAGTTTGTTCTATTGGACAGCTCATCGATGTTAGTGTTTCTGCTAAACGTCGCTGAAAAAATTTGCCCAAAACGTTCACTATTTTTGTGTTATGTGGCAATTGCATTAAATCTTGTTCAAAAACGGTTCTTTGGTGGTCGGGCAAAAAATTAGCATACAACTTAATATTAGGATTGTTGCAGGCAAAATTATGACTGACATTTAAAATCCCTGGACCACTTAAACCAAAATGAGTGAATAATAGTGAATTACACTCTTCTTGAATAACTTTTTGTTGTTTTTTTACTTGGAGATTACATTGAAGAGACAGACCTTTAAGCTTATGAAAAAGTCGATTATCTGTTTTTAGAGGAGTTAGAGCAGGAATGTCTTTTTCTATTTGCACCCCCATTTTTACAAGCTTTGGCCACAATTTCCCATCACTTCCCGTATGAGGATAAGAAAACCCTCCACTAGCAAGAACAAGGTTTTCACATGAATATTCTTTATCTCCAGCGATCACTTTCCAAATCCCATTTTCTTCAGCAAAAAAGTCTTCCACAATAACAGGAAATTTTATTTTGATATTGAGCGTATCCAGCTTCTTCAGGAGAGCGTTTAGTACGCTTTGAGCTTTATTATCAACAGGAAAGTATTTAAACCATGGTTTTTCTATCTTAGTTTTTACACCTTGCGATTCAAAAAAATCAATAACTTTTTGTGGAGGAAATTGTTTGATAATTTTTTTTATAGCATTTTTAGATTCACCATAAAATTTTTGGTATTGCAGTTCAGCATTGGTAATATTACAACGCCCACCACCCGACATTAATATTTTTAAGCCTATGCGTGGTGTAGCATTTAGAATAAGTACATCTTTAGCTCCATGACTTCCTGCCGCAATTCCCGTCATCATCCCTGCAGCTCCAGCACCAATAATAATTGTTTTATATTTCATTTTTGTTCCAACTGCGTGAGTAATTCCTACAGTAAAAAAAAAAGCCATTCACGCGTTAGGTTTTCCTATGCGAAATGGCTTTGGTATTGTTCTACTAAAATCTCAAATTGAATATTTAGTTAGTAAAACTATTCAGTAATCCAGATAGGTGAAGAAAGAGCCAAATCTCCGTCTTCTTGAGTAACTAGTACATAATAATACTCAGTCGGCTGCGCCTCTACCTGTAATTTTAATTTTGGAGCGCTGTTTTTTACTTCATAGGTTTTAATAATCTCACCCATTCGGTATACATCTACACGCTTGAAGTTTTCACGATCTTCATCAGAAAGACTAATTTCAAGATCTTTTACACCGCTACGCAAAGTTGAACCCATCTCTGCACTGTTCATGCGGAAACTCAGTTTTAGGTTGCGATCTTCTGTGGCATATGTTCTTCGTGCGCGATAAGCATCAAGAATACCTTCTCTTGTAAGTTCTTTCGCCCAAACAGCGACAAGGAAATCATTGCGCATTCCCCAGTCTTTATCGTGATTATCTTGTCCACCTAGTACACCTAAACGCCAGCCTTTTTTATTAGCGTCATCTAGATAGTTATTCTCACCAGAGTAACCTTTGTTGAAAAAATAATGGGTGATACCTTTTGATTTACTGAACATCTCTAGGCCCACTATTTGATCTACTGCATATGAACGTAACTTAAAATGATCGAACTCTAGACCTAAGTGGTCACGACCAGGGTGATTAAAACGAGCAATAAGTTCAGGATGCTTAGAGATCCAACGACACATGTCTTTTACACGTATTTCTTCTACACAACTAGTAATATCATCTGCATGAGTAACAGTGATATGTCCTAGAAGAGGCGAAGACCATTCAAAACCGTGCAGTGCTACAAATCTACCATCTTCATTGTATTTAGCAGCAGTATCCTTGATCTTTTGCCATTTATTGTCCCATGGCCACAATGTCAAGATTTCAGAGTGATCAGAAATACTAAAGAAATCTATTTTAGCTTCATCACGCGCCATTGTGTATGCTTCGTCAGGAGTACCTTTTCCATCTGAAAAAGAAGTATGTCCGTGTAAATTTCCATAATACACATTGTAATCTTCATTATGTATTTCAACAGGGAAATTTTGGCGTTCAGCTACTACTTCAACTTCTTCCTCTTCGCGACGAGGTTCCCACATAGGAACGACATCTAAGTTAAGATTGCGAACTGTATCTAGGTTTTTTTCTATTGACGCATATGTCAAAGAACCTTCTTTTTTGCATAATAATAATGCTAAAAGCTGACTGCGAGAAATACGAACGAAACATTTATCATCACAATGATCGCCCTTCATCAGTCTTTCAATACTTCGCAATTCATACATTGTCGGATTTTTTCCAAGGATTTGTTGGAAAAGAGCCACAACATACTGATCATTGTGTAATGTTTGTGAACGAGCACCATTATCAAGTGACTCGATGATTTGTTGCATTTCTTGTTTTACATTTGCTTCGTCAGCAAAAAGAGTAACTGAAAGCACCAAAAATAAATATAGAGCGCTTTTAAACATACTCTGCCTCCAAAATTGGTTATTAAAATTTCTTTGAAATTTTGATTAAGGACACGTCCTTATAATCTATTATCTATATAATAACAATAAACATCAATAAAACGCAATAGTTTCTTGACTAAGTGGATTCTCTACTATCATCGACCAATGTTTGCACTTCTGTATTTCTCTGCCAATTATAACGTTCACACACCATTACTACAGCAGTTACAAATAGAAACATCGTAAATATTTCTACCGATGTCGCGATCTCTCCTGCGTCCACTTGTTGTCCTTGTTGAAAGATTAGGTTAGGTAGAAAATATATATCATAAAAGTGGCTTAAGGTGTACTCTGATTTTCCCCAAGACCATATCATATATGGAACATCTTCTTTGCGCATTATCAACATTATACAAGTGTTAATAATCGACAAAGCGAAACTCAAATAAACAACTAGGCACGTTATTTTATGAGCATTATTGATAAATACTTGTAATAGAATTGCGAGAATAAAAATGGCAACGAGTGAATATCTTCCTGGCGGACAAAATCCTCCCCACCACACAGGGTGAAGTAGATTGATTCCCTGAGTTAGTAAAAATATGCACAGTAGTGGTATTTTATTAGGTATTGAACGCAAAAAAACCAAAGCCGTAATAGAAAAAAAATAGAACGGCGCGTAAACAAACAAACCCTTGCTTGTATCAAGTAACGTTCCGATGACACTGTAAGGAATTATACTAATATCGAGATAATTTTCTCCCTTCCACGCCGCAAGTGGGAAAAAACTCTCAAAACGATAGTAAAAAGACACAAATAAAAGAATAGCGCTAATTACAGCAGCCGCTGTTATTCTCGCAAATTGAGCTAACATCTGTCCCTTGTGTACTTTCATTTGACATCCATAGTACAAATAAAGAAAAACAGTTACTGGTACATACTTAATGTGCAACCAAGGTAAAAAACTAAGAATAAACCCTAACCATAGAAAATGACCCACATTTATAGTCATTACGTCTTGAATTTTACGATAGCTGTATAGAATAACAAGTGCTGCAACAAGGTCAGAAAAAATCTGCGCACTATAAAAATACATTGGAGCTGACAATCCTACCGCAATAGAGACAAGAAAAGCTGATTGCTTACCATAACGCCGCAACAATAAATACATATTAATTATTGTTAAATAGCCCAATAAGTTCATAAACAACAACATTATAATTCGAGGAAAGGGCGTTGTTGAAGCCAGCCTAAGAACAGGGGCCAAAAGTAGCGGTAAACCGATCTCATGCCGCGAATAAATTTTATCTGAATTCGTTTGCGGCGTAGCATGAAATTTTATATTTTTAGAATTATGTACAAAAAAATACTCATCGAGTTGCGCAAAACTATTATTGTGCAAATTACTGTCAAAGTCGAATGCTAAGCTGTAAGCTATCAACAAATAATGCGGTTCATCTCCCCAAACAGGACTGTCACTAACACATATCGTTAGAATAAGATATGAAATTATCAAAATCAAAGATAGCACAAGTAAATCTTTGGTTAAAAATTTTTTTATCATTTTGATTCCTAATGTAGACTTCCTATTTAATTCTTCATTTTGATGTTAATTTTGACTTTTGTTTTTAGCTGTACTTTTTCAAGAGGTATATCAAGAAGTGGGTAATCACGCCAACCTTTGTAATCAAAATGCCACCACTCTGTACGAATGGGAGAAAAACCCTCTGCTTCCATAACTTCGCGCAACAATTCACTGTTATTTTTTTCCTCTTGCGGAAGATCAGGGTTATCACGGTGTGCTTTTTTCGAAAAATCATCAAATCCTGTAGGCATCTTTAATTCTTTGCCTGTTTTTAAATCACACAAAGTCAAATCGACAGCGCAACCTCTATTGTGACGACTTCCATTTTTGGGATTAGCCACATAACGCGAATCAGGAAGTACTTTCCACAATAACTTTTGACAAGAATGAGGCCTGTATCCATCGTAAATTTTAATCACAAGTCCCTTTTCTTTTAATTTTTTATTAACGCGAACAAGAGCATAAGCTGCGTCTCTAGCTAATAAACAACGCGCCACCTTGTATATTTGCGTTTTTGTGATGTTATTTGTCGTAGCATAACGGATATCAAGGAGTATTGTTTTATCGAGCTGACATACATCAACTAATTGTATTTTGTCATTTTGCTTTTTTATAATCGTAGGTTGTTTTTGTGCATAAGCACTTGCAATCAATACTACTATGAATAAAGTGATTCGCATAATTGTATCCTTAAATATTTTTATTGAACTAGCTAGTCTCCATTATAAAACCTAAATGTTGACACACTAGTAAAATATTCTCTTGATCTTAAAAATCTATTGCCTTTGTCTCAATAAAGACTACCCTCAAAAACGCGGACAAAAAAATAAGATAAGGCAAAAATAACAAGAGATTCTTTCAAGGATCCACACCAAAACAAGTACGCTCTATCTACATTCAAAATAATGGTACTCGATAATACAAATATTATTGGTCGCTCTTGTCAGTTGAGTACAATAAAAACCTTGCGAAAATTAATATAATCGAATATTATCGTATGTGTTATAACTGTTTATGTTTAGGCGACTACCAAACATCTACAAAAAAAGTTTTTTATATAGGAATGATTTCTCGTTTAGAGTGCACTACTACAATAATGCGAGTGTTAAATCTCTACGCAATACTAATATTTAAATTTAAGTGAGTCATTAATATGGAAACAGGAGTTCTCGTATGAAATTAACCGTATGGATTTGCCAACTTTCTTTGCTTGCTCTCATCGGATGCGGTGGTGGCGGTGGAGGTGGTGGAGAAGGTGTCGAAGCTGGAATTCCATCGCAAAGTGGCACTATTCAAATCTCAGAAGATGATCAGTTTGTATTTGCTGTAAATAAAATAGATAGTGCTGAAGCAGGTACACGCTTTGATCGCTTGTCTGACCTAAATGGTTCTCTTACTATTATTGATGTCGCCAATGACGCAAATATAAAAGATAACGAAGTAACTGTAGGTAAAGATCCGCGAAGCGTGTCAGTCAATGTTGACCGCACAACCGCTTTTGTCAGTAATGGTCAAGATGGTACGGTATCAGTAATTGATTTAACTGTTGACCCTCCTGCTGTTGTTGTAGACATTGCCGTTGGATCTGAACCTAGAGGAACAGCTCTAACGCCAAATGGTCGTAAACTTTATGTAGCGAACTATGGGGATGGCAGCGTTTCAGTTATAAATACAGCAAACAACGCTGTTATTCGCACTATTGAGTTAGAATTTTTTGGTAATGCAGAAGATCCGTTCATTTTAGCAAACCCCAATGCCATTAGCATTACCAATGATGGTGATGGCGACGACGATGATGAAACTGTTCTAGTTGCTGATTTTTTTGCACGCGGGCGACAAGATCTTGCCGTAGATGCGCGCGAAGGGTTTGATGATGGCAAAGAAGGACTTGTTGCTGTTATTGAGTCTGGCACTGATATCATCACAACCGTTGTACAACTTTCTCCAGTTGACAATACTGGCTTTACCGCTGACCGTACCGCTTTTAATGGGACAGTCTTCGCCGGAAACAACAATGCCAATCAAGGCGCATTTTTTAATCAACTAAATCAAATTATTTTTCGTACCGGAACAACACGGGTTTATATCCCAACTATTGCAGCAAGCCCTGAACCTCCTACTCAATTTGATGTCAACACTCAAGCTCTTGTTGCAGTAATGGAGCTTGGTAGCAATACCGAAGTAGCTGCGGAACATTTCAACGTTAATGATAAAGTTCAAAATGAAGCTGCACCTGTTCCACCTTTTGATGAAGGCAACGTTTTTAGGTTAGACAGAGCTTTTTCAGGAGATACTGCGGCGATGGCTATTAACGCTGAGAAAGTACTTTTTGTTAGTCGTTCGGGAGCTTTTGTGACGCGCGGATTTTTTATTGGCGACGAAGTAAACTTTGAAAATCCAGCTATTCGCATTCCCGTAGGTAATATGCCCAATGGTATTGTTATGAACAGCGACGGAACTAGAGCATATGTAAATTCCGAAGTTGCAGCGACAACTACAGTCATTAACCTTGACGATGATAGTGTTTTAGATACCGTAGAAAACGCCGACTTGCCTCTAGCAAACACTACAGAACATCAAATCCTCATTGGTAAACTTGCTTTCCATACTGGAATGGGACTTGCTGCAAACGATTTACTTGACGATAATGTGCGCGATATTGACACGCACCGCTTTCGCAATATCGCATCAAATAGTAACTGGAGTTCTTGTGCAACATGCCATCCTGATGGACTTAGTGATGGTGTTACCTGGATATTTGGTACTGGCCCAAGACAAAGTATTCCTTTAGATGGTAGCTTTAGCTTTGTTGATCCTGACAATGATCGTCGCTCTCTAAACTGGAATGCTATTCGCGGAAGTGTAACCGATTTCAATAACAATGCGCGTAATGTTCAAGGCGGCTTTGGCTTTACTCCTGATGCTTTACGGGCAGTTGACGAGAATAACGAGCCTGGACAAGTAATAGATTTTATAGAAGTTTTTAACCACGGGCCTGACGAAGATACTTTTATTAATAATCTTCAACGTCAAGGAGCTTCTGACGCTCTCGACACCATGACACTATATGTAAAAAAGGGAATTCGTACTTTTAAACGCTCTACTGATGTTGATTTAGCAGCTGCAGCACGCGGACGAACTGCTTTTGAAACTTTTTGTGTAGATTGTCACGGTGGTGATAAATGGACATCTTCGCAGATTCTGTGGGATAGACCTTTATTTGATGATGGAGGGAACCAGCTAGATGATCGCGTTATTGTTGTTGGTGACGACCGCAGTACACTTGTATTTAATGACGGAGTTGGTGGAGGCGATATTTTTATTATACAGCAAAATTTCGATACCTTTAAAGCTGACAATCCAATAGAGGTCACCTCAAATGCAGAAGCATCCTTGGGATCTGATGTTTCATTTAATCCTCCTTCACTACTAGGGGTTCGTCATACTGCTCCTTACGGGCACCATGGTCGTGCTGATACTTTGGCGGAAGTATTTTTGACTGTTGCAGAAGATGGACTTGAGCACCCAGACTTTGGGGCAAATGCAGCACAGTTACAAGATATTATTGAATTTTTAAAAACTATAGACGAAGATGAAGAACCATTTGTTATAATTCGTAATAAGTAGGCGTACCGATACTTATGTTCCTACAATTTAAACATAAGTATCGGTACGCTCTAAATAACCAAATTATAATACCTGGAAATTTTTAATCTAGGGGATGTTATGAAATATTGTATATTTTTTTATGTTTTAAGTTTTGTTTTTTTTGTGGGTTGTGGAGATGATATAGATATAAATGGACAATCTTCACAAAGCAGTACCATCCAAATCTCTAATGATGATAATTTTGTCGTCGCAATTAATAGAATAGATAGCGCAGAAGCAGCCACAGCATTTGATCGCCTTTCTGACGTCAACGGTTCTTTGTCAATTATTCGCGTTGTTAACGACGCAAATGTAAAAGTTGATGAAATTACTGTAGGAAAAGACCCTCGTAGTGTTTCTATCAATAAAGACTTCACACGGGCTTTTGTCAGTAATGGTCAAGACAATACAGTAACAGCAATTGATATTTCTGCTGTTCCTGGTGGTGGTGCTGCCGCAGTTATTGCAACGATAAATGTTGGTTCTGAACCACGCGGGACTGCACTTACTCCAAGTGGTGAAAAATTATATGTTGCGAACTATGGTGAAGGAAATATTTCGGTTATCAACACTGGAAATAACACTGTAATTCGTACTATTGAGCTAGAGTTTTTTGGCACGAACATTGATCCATTTATTCTTGCAAATCCGTATGCAATAGGTGTCAGTGACAACGGAGATGATATTGACGAAGATGAAACTCTTATCGTCGCCGACTTTTTTGGTCGACAAATAGAGCGATTACAAAAAGACACTCGCGAAGGTTTTGACAATGGTAAAGAAGGACGAATTGCTTTCATTACCGTATCCAACGACCAAATTCTTAATGTTATTTCTCTTTCGCCAGTACAAGATTCTGGTTTTACAGCAAACCGTATTCCTTTTCAACAAACGGTATTTAGAGTTTCTGGAGGAGCTAAAGGAAATGCACCACAAGGAGCTTTCTTTAACCAACTCCACACCATGACATTTCGCGATGGTACAACAAACGTTTACTTACCTTCAATTGCTGCAAGTCCCGAACCTCCTGTCAGGTTCAATGTAAATGTTCAGTCGTTAATTGGCGTTATTCAAACAGGCTCAAATGCGGAGCTCGCAAATCAACATTTTAACTTAAATGCCAAGTTTAAAAACGAAATAGAACCGACAGCTCCTTTTGATGCCGACAATGCATTTCGTCTTGACCGCGCATTTTCAGGTGATACAGTTGCCATGGCGATAAAACTTGATACCGCTTTATTTTTAAGCCGTTCAGGTGCTTTTGTTACCAAAGGTTTTTTTAATGGTGATCAAATTAATTTCGATGTACCAGCAGCATTTCGCATTCCTGTAGGAAATGTTCCGAGTGGTATTGTAATGAATAGCGATGCCACGCGCGCATTTGTAAACGCCGATGTAGACGCAACCACTACAGTAATTAACGTTGAGGAAAATGTAGTTGTTGCAACAGTTAACAATGCTGATTTACCTGCGGCTGGTTCTGATCAACATCAAATTTTAATGGGTAAATTAGCTTTCTTCACTGGTATGGGTTTACCAGCAGAAGATTTACTCAATCAAAACGTACGAGATATCGATACCCACAGATTTCGCAATGTCGCTTCCAAAGACAACTGGAGCTCTTGCGCTTCTTGCCACCCAGACGGTCTTAGTGATGGTGTTACCTGGATATTTGGTACTGGCCCAAGACAAACTATTCCACTTGACGCAAGTTTTTCATTTGTTGATCCAGAAAACGATCGCCGTGTTATGAACTGGAATGCTGTTCGCGGAAGTGTAACAGACTTCAACAACAACGCACGTAATGTTCAAGGTGGTTTTGGTTTTACTCCCGATGCACAGCGTGCTATTGACGATCAAGGGCAGCCTGGTGATGTAGAAGACTTCGATGAAGTTTTCAATCATGGTCCTGATGAAAATACACTAGTAGAAGCCTTAGGACGCGTAGGTATCTCTGATTCGTTGAATCTTATGACAATATACGCCCAAAAGGGAATTCGTACTTTCAATCGACCTACCAATTTAGACAATGCCATAGTTCTTCGCGGAAGAGATGCTTTTGAAACTTTTTGTGTAGATTGTCACAGTGGGGACAAGTGGACAACATCGCAAATTTTATGGGACACACCTTTGTTTGATATTGGTGGAAATCAATTAGATGATGATGTTGTGGTTATTGGACCAGCAAGAAGTACTCTAGAGTTCAATGGAAACGGACAAAATTTTATTATCATCAATCAAAATTTCGAAACGCTTGATCCTGGTAATCCTATAGAAGTAAGAGCAAATGCTCAACCATCTCTAGGGCAAAACGTTTCATTTAATCCACCATCACTTCTTGGTGTACGCCATACTGCTCCTTATGGACACAACGGACGTGCAGAGAACTTAGAAGATGTATTCTTACCAAGAACAGACGATGGACTTGAACACCCTACCTTTGGTGCAAACGATGCCCAAATACGCGATATCATTGAGTTTTTAAAAGCAATTGATGAAGCAGAAGCACCATTTCTTTTTAGAAACAAATAGCAGTCGCGACCATAGGTAATTCCTATGGTCGCAATCTCTTTTCTATTTTAGAATACCTCAATCCTACTCCTATCAAAATCGTATTTGTTATCACACCTAATCTAAAAAATCTACACTGAATTTGTCGTAAATCTGGAGACCTGCTTTGTCAGATAATATAAATCAAAAATTTTTACAGTATTGTTTACAAAACAAAATACTCAGTACACAACAAGTGCAAGCAATATTAAAAAATATTTCATCTGCTGATATTCAACAACCCTTATGGGAAATAGTAGGTAGACAACTTCAGCAAGATCCTGCCAAAATTGAAAACACCTATCAACAGTTTTTGAAAACTACAATTAATCTATCCGATCCCAGCAAGGACATTACTTTAGATTTTTTAGTCGTGATCAAAAAGTTATTTCTTCAAGGAATAATCTCCCTTAATGACGCAAATATTATCTTACAAAAGAAATCGGCACCGTCTATTGAGGATGTTATCAACGTTTTTGCGCGGCGTAGAATTCTATCCGTTGAACAGTGTATGGAGGTACGCGGCTATTTACAACAATTATCTTCCATGCAAAAGCAACAGTTTCTTTGCGAAGCTCCAATTCTTGCTATCCAAAATGAGCAAGTAGTTCAAAAATCCGATTTTAAAATAGCTCATTACGAGATATTAAAAGAAATAGGACGCGGTGGTATGGGAATTGTTTATTTAGCTCGCGATACGAAATTGTCGCGCACCGTCGCCCTGAAAGTAATGCCTTCGATGAATAGTGATCGCGAAGTTCAACGATTTATACGCGAAGCAAAACTTGCTGCTTCGTTGAATCATCCTAATATTATTTCTGTCTACGAGGTGGGAAATTCTCAAAAGATTTGCTATTTCACTATGGAATACATAGAAGGAATGCCCTTAAATGATTATGCGCGTAAATTTAAATTAACTCCTTTACGCGTTATGAAACTCCTATTGCCGATTGTACAAGCTGTAAATTTCGCACACAGTAAGAACATTATTCATCGCGATATAAAGCCAGGAAATATTATCGTCGACAGTAACCATAATCCGTATTTGATGGACTTTGGACTAGCAAAACACATCCGTAAAGGTGATGACTTAACTATGAGTGGTGCACGAATAGGGACACCAGCATACATGTCACCTGAACAAATCAATAGCTCTAAAAATGTGGGAAAACCGGTAGATGTTTATAGCTTAGGAATAGTACTTTATGAAATACTTGTGGGTCGAACACCTTTTACAGCGAACAACATTCAAGCGATTTTTAATGCTATTACTTCACAAGATCCAGTTCCTCCCAAAAAACTAATTAAAGATCTACCCAACGACATCAACACTATTTGTCTAAAGTGTTTACAAAAAAATGCGAAAGATCGCTACGTAAATGCAAAAGCTTTACAGCTAGACATTGAACGCTACACAAATGGGCAAACTATTAAAGCTAAGCCTGTGGGTCACATCGCTAGATTTTCACAAATTGCAGCTCGCAACAAAGTTTTGTCAACTATTATCGCCAGCTTGTTTATTTGCGTGCTTGTTTTAACATATAAACTTTTTTTAGCTCCTGGCGTTTTAAATCTGCGCACAGTGGTAAAAAACTCCCAACAGCAACTCGAACCTTTAACAGCAAATATAAAAATAGATGATAAAATATCATTTCGCAGCGGAACATCTATTAACAGTGGTTACCACAAAGTTACTTTAGCAGCGCCAAACTATGAATCCCAAGAGTTTTTTGTTCATATTCCTCCTAACCAAGAAATTAACCTAGAAAAAGAATTGCAACCGCAAACAGGTCTATTAACAATCTCTTCTAGTCTTTCAAGTTTAAACGTTGACTTAATTAACTTTGACAGCAATGAAAAGATTTCCGTTGTTGCTCCTATTTACAAATGGAAAGTAAAAACAGGTCGCTACAGGGTTATTGCCAACAAACAAAATTATTTTCCTGAAGAGCAAAAAATCAATGTCGAGAGAGATACTGAATCTAATTTGTTTATTGAACCTAAAGCAATGAAGGTATGGGAAACGCAATTATTTGAGCAACCACTATCTGATACAATGGTAATTACCGATAATGACGGTGATGGCAACAGTGAGGTTGTTTACACCGCCAAAAATGCCTCCGTAGTATCTTACAATATAAAAGAGCAACAGCGTATTTGGAAAGTACAAGGAAATAATTCTTTTTCAGTGGGTAAGGTGATAAGTGATGATATTAACGGCGATGGTATACCTGAAATTATCTACAGCCATCATTACGATTTTAAGGTAATAGATGGTAAAAGTCATAGCATGTTATTTCAAAAGCTCAACTGGTGGGGCTACAGTTTTATTACCAAAGATGTGAATAATGATCAGCGTAAAGAAATTATTACATTTTCAAGCTACAAAGGTATAGAGTGCCATGATATACACAATAACAGCATTGTATGGCGCATAGGGTATAATACACCGCGCCTAAGTAACACTGTACATCAAATATCACCCAATATGGCTCTGTTCGTTGAAAACAAGACCAATGCTATTATGTCCATTGATTTATTGTCTGGAAGTACTTCTCTTTGGTTTAGAGAGCATTCCCAAAATCCGCCCAAAATTTTTGCAAGTTCAAAGAAAGATGTAGTCGCTACATACTCTATGGAAAAAGGATTGCGCTTACATAATATTTTTAACAAGAAAATCGTTTGGTCATGGCAAAATACTTCACCTCTCACGACTTTACCTATTTGGGCAGATTTAAATCAAGACGGGAAACAAGAGCTTCTAGTTATCACCGATAAATTATATTGCTTAGATTCAAGGACAAAAAGCGTTATATGGAAAAAACCTATTGCGGCCCTGAAAATATTTACCGCTGATCTTGATTTTGATGGACTTATTGAAGTAATTGTCTACGACACAAAGAATGTTTGGGTACTTGACCATAGAGGAGAGAATCGTTGCCATTTTACTATTTCTACCACTTTAAGAAAGTGTGTATCTGTAGATATAGATAACGACGGTTATCAAGAAATATTGTGCTTGTCTGACACCGACTTATACTGTTATAGATACCATAACCTCGCAAATATAAATACTATTTCCAAGTATATTTTTGATAACGTTGAAACTATCAGCGATATTACAAATGACAATATCAAAGAATTAGTAGCAAGTACTAAAGATGGCGTTCTTTATTGTTTCAATGGAAAAAACCACGAGATATTGTGGGAAAGCAAAATAAGTAATTCCTCACTTGGCATTACCGTAATGGAAAAATCTATTATTGTCTTAAGCAACAAAGAAGTGGTTATTGTCGAAAAAAATGGTGCGATAAAAAAACGATTTTCCGCAAATAAAAAACTATCAAGACACCACAAAGCCCTACTTACAAATTTTAAAGCTGATGGTACTTACGATATTATTGTTTTATCTGCCTACAGTGGAGACATATACTGTTTCAATTACCAAGGTACGTTAGTATGGCATCAAAAAGTAGAGCGTATCTTTGCGAGCCCTCTTCTCGCAGATTTAGATGGCGACAAACAACAAGAGCTTATCGTAACTAATGGCATGCAAATGCAGGACAATGACAGTTATGTGGTATGTTTTAACGCTATTAACGGGCGCGTGAGGTGGAAAACATCTATTGTCCAACATGCAGAAGCTTCAGACATTTTACTCGTGGACATTGACCAGGATGGTAAAAACGAAATTATTGTTGGTGGAATTGCTGGAACACTTAACTGTCTAAAGAGCAACGGTCATTTATACTGGAGCCGGCGTTATGCTTGTGCGAGTTTACATGCGCCTTACATAATAGAAGACTTTGATCGCGATGGAAATGTAGAGCTTGTCGCTAAAACCAAAGATTACAGGCTCATTTGTATTGACTTACAACAAGGGAATGTCAAGTGGTTGCGACATAAAATTCATAGTGGTTTGATGAAAACAATTGGAGACTACAATAACGATGGCATTAATGACATTGTAAGCACTTCCCCTTACCACAGTTTTGTTGTTACTAGCGGTGATAATGGTACAATAATTAGGCATAATAACGCCCTAGGGCTAATACAAAAACCACTTATTGTCGATATTGATAGCGACTCACAATTAGATGTCATTTTTCTAAATACTTCAGGACATATAGTAGTATTACATGACTGGGAACATTACATTCAAAAAGTGTTAGAAGTGCCCAAATATAGAAAAACGAATCACGTAAACAAGATAAAGCATTTAAATATGCTACTGCGCAATCAAAACTACTCTATTTTGCAAAAAGACAGCTCTTATTACCAAAATCAAAGTAGCAAAACTTCGTTCGATTTTCACAGAGCTGTTGCTAATATTGCACAAAAAAAATGGCAACAAGCACAACTACTTGCGAAAAAAATATTGCAAACAACGCCAAATCATTTTTCAGCGCGATTTATACTTATGATGTGTCAATGGAGTACCGGACAAACAAAAAATGCGAAAAAAAGCATTATTTATTTATTGCAAAATTCTATTGTAAATTTTGAAAAACAATGGCAACATTATAATCATTTATTACAAAAAAATCACCGCGAGCTTATAGTTCGCTTCCTTCCTTACGCTACAAAAAAAGCAAAAACAGAAGATCATTTGTATCGCGGATATCATCACAGTATTTTCATGCAAGACTCTGAAAATATAGACAAATGGATGAAGTTAATTGTCAAGTACAGCTCAAAAAATTACGAAGGTTATGAAAACATTAGCAAGCTTTTTCGCGAAAAAACATTGAACGCTGCAGCCGCTAAAACAACTGCAATATACACATACCACGAAGCGCTTGCCGAGATTAAAAAAGGACTAAAATATCTATCTAAAGATCCGGTATTATTACAGTTTTATGGACAATATTGTTTACAAATAGATAAAAACAAAGCCTTTAGTTATTTTAGTGAATTGTTATCACTATCTCCTAATAATGCTCATGCTCTTTATTTTAAAGGAGTACAACTTTATGAACAACAACAATATCGCAAAGCCCTACCTTTTCTTCGAAAGAGTATCGATTACGAAATAGAGCTTTCGAAAAAACTCACATATGGACTATGTCTTGTTGCAGTAAATGAACGTAGTCGTGCGCAAAAGTTTTTAAATACACTTCCTGTTACAAAAAACAGTTTAGAAGAACATTTACGAAATATATTGTTGTTATTAGCAGAAAAAAAACCAATTGAAAATCATCTACACAGAATAAAAAATTACATTGTTTGGAGCCCTTCATTTACAATAAAGTGGTTAGGTGACCAAATTTTGCAATACAAGTAATATATTGTTCAACTTGAGATATTATCAAAAATGATTTTTTGGTTACTCGTTTACACTAAAGGCTGTTTTATCGAGTCAAAATAGAGATCGCTTTTTCCGCATCTTTGTTTGTTAACCCAACTCTAAAATCAGTTTTCACATGAAAATTTCTAAAAAGAGAAAATTCATCATCATCATCTATAATTACAAATGCGCTAATGTCAAAGTTTGACTTCAACCACACTCCAACTTCATCTCCTTTTTTAGACCAAATTCCTTCTTTTTGGAAAGGCAGAGTAGTTGTGTCTCTCACAATTCCATTGAAACCGCGATTAGTCAACATCTCATTTAATTCAACTAAATTAAATTTCTGGCGCCAAGTAGAGCAAACAACGACTTCGCATTCACTTCTACTAACAATCAAATTCAAAATTTCAACTTTTTGCGGATCAATCATATGTATACCATGAAATCCAGCATTAGGAGCACTGAAGCAATCCATTATTGGCTGCATACTCTCAAAATTTAAAACCCCATCAATATCTAAAAATAAAATTTTCTTTGTCATATGTTCGATTCTAGATAAATTTTACAATTATTTGCGAAGGCACAAAACAACCCCACACCACACTTAACGATAATATACCTACGGTCAAGATATTTATTACTACGGGCGCCACAGGTAATAAAAATTAGCAGTAAATTCTTTTCTTATCATATTTTGAAGAGAACCTTGTACGCTAGACTCTGCTTTTAACAAATCAAGAAATGCATTGCTATTTTTCTTGTATTCAACAAAAGATACCTCTTTGCGCTTTAATCCTGACAATTCACAAATAACATCTTGTGCGTCGGAAAAATATCCTAATTCATCTACTAATTTATGTGCTAGAGCTTGTTTTCCCGTATAAATTCTACCATCAGCTATTTTTTTCAATTCATCTTCTGGCATATCCTTTAGTTCGCTTCTTCCTGCACGTACTTTTTCTAGGAAGGTGCTGTACATTTCTTGCAAGATACTATTTAGTATCTCGCGTTCACTATCAGTAGTTTTTCGCGAAGACGATCCGATATCTTTATGTTCACCTGACTTAATAACAACAGACTCAATACCTAGTTTGTTTTCTAGTAGTTCCTGCGCTTGATAAAAAGACATAATAACACCAATGCTTCCGGTAATTGTGGTAGCATGAGATATAATTTTGTCGCACGCCATTGCCATATAGTAACCACCTGATGCAGCTACACTATCAAAATAAGCAATAACAGGTACATTCATCTTGCTCTTGTATTTGGCGATGGTATTGTACATTTTATCTGTAGCAGTAATTGTTCCCCCTGGAGAATTTATATTCAAAATAACTCCGCGAATGTTTTTATCTTTTGCTGCTTGCTCAAATACTTTTTCTATGTACTTTGATTTCACAATGTATGAATCTGGGCCACTATCACTAATCATACCTTCAACAGAAACAACCAGTATTTTTAGATCTTTGTTGTTGCCTTCTAGCTTTTCTTCTGAAAAATGTTTTTCGTTGTCTAGCGTACTTGCGTTCTGCATTGCTGAAGAACCAAGCAAAACTACATTTAGCATTATGCTTACAAAGAGAACACAAATAAGTACTACAGAGAGTATAGAAAAGAAAAAACCAGAAAAAAACTTCTTAAACATAATTATTATCCTTATCATATTTGTAAATGTATTTGCTGACCTTTTGTATCGCGAATAGTCATACTACCGTCTGCATGTAGTTTTTGAGCAATACCAGCATGAATTTCATTGTGTTTTGTGTACCTATAAACATTGTATTGAGTCTTGCGGCAATATTCCCAAAACAATTCACGATAATCTTCTTCTCTATTTGTCAGGTATACATTATGTAGCAAACGTTCAATTATCCTAACTCGTACATTGTCATCTTTTATTTCTTGCATTTGTAAGGAAGTTGCTGTGTTTGGAATTTCATTTTCTCCCGAGTAAACATTGATTCCCATCCCAACAACAATCCACTTGAGCTCATTGTCAACATTTTCAATGAGTATGCCACCAAGCTTCTTATCGTTAAAATACAAATCATTGGGCCATTTTAATGTTAAATGAGTTTGTATCTCAGGAAAAACATCTATTAATGTTCTGTACAATACTACACCTAGATAAAAGTTGAGAGTAACAATATCGTGAACAAAAGCATTAGCAGTAGCAAAGGAAATATAAATATTTTTAGCTTGGGAATCCCATGTTCGACCGTATCTTCCGCGGCCTTTGGTTTGCGAATTTGCAATTATTACCCACTTATCAATATATTTTTTACGGCATAACTCTTTACATTTTTCATTAGTAGAATCAATCTCTTCGTAAAATTCGAAATGCAAGTCATTAAATTTTTCTTCGAGATATTGCTGTTTGGCAAATAAATTCACGCTTCTTTTTCCCGCGACTCAATAAACTTTTTTACCACTGTTTTTTTCACATTTACATAGCGGTCAAGATCGCTTTTCCGGACTTTTTTGCGATGACAAATCCAATCTTTGCTTTTCTTTTCCATGAGAAGCTGTTTTTTGTAACCGTAGTAAACTATATCAATAATAGTTTTTACTTTGAACTTTTCACTATTTTCCATGGCTTTTATCTGTATAGCAGCAATCTTGCTACCACCGGACATTAGTGAATGTTCATTTTGTACTTCGTTGTATTCCCAATCCATTGTTTTCTCCTACTTTCTTATACACTCATATGGTTTTGAGTTTACTTATATAGCGTTTTTTGTTAATCTGTGAAAAATGTATGTTTAGGAATGTGGCCAAAATAAATCATCCCACTTACTTGCTCTTTTGTATTATAGCGTTGTTATTATAAACTAACAAAACAACAGCTAAGTTTCATTTATAATGCCTAGCTAAAATACAAAATTTCAGCGTAATAGGGACATTTTTTTTTGGCCGCATCCCTATTTGTTTTATTGAAGAGACAAGTATGACAACTAACAAAAACCCAAAAAAAATTATCGGTTTTCGTGCAGGTGATTCTACACAAATCATAAAATATTACATTGACAATAAACTCAATGCCGGAAAGACAAATCGTCAAGAACTCATTAACGATATTGTTTCTACAAAAAAAGGCGTTTTTATTCTTCGTGAAAAATATATTCGCGATGTAATTCAAATGCATCAAAATTTGGGATTGCTCGACTTGTATGTTCCACATACAGAAGAATATACCTTGCCAAAAGAAGATTTTTTGCATATAGCAAAAATCGAAATGCCAGATATATACTCGAGTATAGGTAATCCGGAAACTATTCCAGAAATTGTCATTCTTCTGCGAGAACCAACATCTAAAGAACTATCAACATATAGCCTACTACATTTTCGTCGTTATTATTGGTCGCTAATTTTTCATGGCGAGATCCATAAAATTCAAATGCAGTGGGAAAAAGAAAATAAAATTTCTGATTATCAAATTAATGGTTTCATTGAAAGTATTGGACGAAATATTTTTGAAGAAATACGTTATGTATTATTCCATGAAAACTTACTGTTCGATCAAAAAAACGATCGCGAAGTTTTTTATGAATTTATTGCTTATTTTCTGCAATTCTACAACTTTGCTCCTCAAAGCTTAGCAAAAATCTTCCCGATATTAACTAATTATGAAGAAATCTACAAGAAAATAGTCGATTTAGGATTTGATGTTGAACAGCTACTTGCTCAATCACGTCCTAACAACGCCATTGCTGTAGAAGAACTTATTATAAAAAGAGAATATCGCCTCAAAGATCCTAATCCAGATCTTCCTACATTTGAAACGCGTTATCATTTAGATAAAATATACGAAAGTCCACAATTTCAAGAGTTTTTTGGCGATAACAAAGCCAAATTTCGTCAACAATACGGCAATTTTATTGAAGAAGTTATTAACGATGTAGTTGACTACAATGGTATTGTTGGACGTTGCGATTTCAAACAACTCCATGCAAAAGCTTTTCGTAAAAATATAGAACTACCCACAGCTAGTTTGCTACAACTCGATATTATTTTCAAAAAACAATTAAAGACTCTTTACCAACCATGTTCACGTTTACAGCGCCGCATATTTTCATTTTCTCCACAAAAATTACTTAAAAATGATAAATACCGTATTTCTATACGAAAAAACATAGAAAAAATACTACCAAAGATAGAAAAAGATCAAAAGAAAATACAAGCAAAAGCTGCCAAAGGTAATTTTCTTTTAAAATTGATGTTCCCACTATGGCTAGTGTGGCAAATCTTAGCAATCGTTCCACGGCTGCTCTACCCTGCAATTCGTTTATTTCAATTCCGTTCACCGTTAGCACAGAAAATAGTACACCGAAGTATTCGTCGTAAATATTGCAACTCTCTTCGTATTGCTTATTATGCAAAACATAAAGGAAATATGGCCCGCGCTTTTATGGAGTTTAAAAAATGCCAGCGTCATCTTTCTACAATTGTAAGGCCTATAGAGATGCCAAAAAACTCACCTCTATACCAAACAATCACAAAAGAAGCTAATGCGTGTTTAAGTAGTATACAAGAAGAATTTGCTACAGAGTATAAATACAACGATAAACAAAAAGAAGAGCTTAAAAAATGCTTTGAGTACATTTTGAAATTAAACCCCTTACAACATTTGCACCGTAGATTATTGCAAGATATCCAAAAATCTTATGTTGACTCGCGTAAGGTCTATTTTAAAATATCGTTTTTTCAGTGGTTATTTTCTTTTGGTAGAGTAAGTTTCAAAACGCCTTTACCTGCATTAGCTCATTTAAAGAAAATTCGTTCTTTGCGTTCTATACAAAAACGAATATACAACTTACAATTGCGAAAATATGAAATAAATTTACTTATAGGTCTTATGCAGCGTACATTTGAAAATGAAGAAAACCGCATACGCGAACATTATCGCCCTCTTTTAGAAAAGGCTTTTATCGAAGCTGGCCTAAAACCTAAAAACTATGAAAAAGATAATTTTTCTCCACAACGCGAATGTATAGCTTTATATAAAATGCAAGAAGAAATTCTCGATCTTTTTGTTGAAAAAGGCTATGTCCATATGACTGACTTGCGCGATATTATCAGTCGCAACCAGTTAAAAATGAATGACTTGAAGAGTCCCCAAGAGTTTATTCTTGGCGATCAACTTCTACGCTTAGATAAAAAAGTAGACAAAGCACTTCTTGGCGTTCATCGCCGCGGTGAAATGTACATGCGAATGATCCACCGTGTAAGCTCTCTTTTATTTGGTTTTAGTATTGGTCGCTGGTGCGCAAAGTATATAGCAGCTCCTTTTGGAGGTGCGTATGCGCTTATCGAAATGTGCTTATATATAGGTAAGAAATTTGGTAAGCTTTTCAAAGATTCCTTGGAAATGTCTGCGTATCGCCTGAATGTTCTTCGCGAACACTACATATTTCCTTTAGATCAAAAAACTTCCACAAAACCAATTCTAGTCGCAGCTATTGGCTTATCTATTTTGTTTTTTTTCTATACAAAAACAGGTCAACGCCTAGGTAAACAAATATTTCATTTCTTTGTTAAATTTCTACGGATATTGTTTATTAAACTCCCAAAATGGTTGTGGTTTTTTCCACCCATCCAATTTCTTTATAAATTAAAATTTTGGCGTTTTTTAAACATCTTTATATTTCGACCAGCACTGTATACATGCCCAATTACAGTACCGATTGTTCTCTTTACGAGTATAACTACATACTTAAATGGCTATCTATTTGTTCTGTTCGGAATTGCGTTCGGAAATCTAATTATAAATACTTCTATAGGTCGAAATATTTTTGACTACCTAGAAGACCGAATAACTCACTTGATTTATGAATTTAATCGCACAGTATTTGTAGGTGTTTTTCACTTAATTGTTGAAGGGTTTAGCGCTGCAATTCAGTGGATTGAGCGCGTTCTTTACGCTGTCGATGACTTCTTTCGTTTTCGCCAAGGTGAAAATATTATTTCTCAAATATCGAAAGCAATATTTGGGAAAATATGGTTTGCAATAAACTATCTTTTCCGTTTTACAATAAACTTAATTGCAGAACCGCAAATCAATCCAATTAAGCACTTTCCAATAGTAACAATTTCACACAAAATCATTCTTCCTTTCTCATACCCTCTTACTATTGCGATGGAAGAAACACTTATACCTATTCTCGGAGATTCTTTCTTACTTGGTCTTGGTATGACAGTGGTGTTTTTGTTTATTCAATTTGGATTACCAGGAATTTGTGGATTTATGGCATGGGAATTCAAAGAAAACTGGAAACTGTACAAATACTCTAGCTCACAAATCATAAAACCTGTGGTTGTTGGTAGTCACGGAGAAACAGTTCCACGACTTCTCAAAACGGGCTTTCATTCTGGAACAATTCCAAAGTTGTATAGAAAGATTCGTAAAGACAAAGAAGGCACCGCCAAAATTGCATACTCTCGTAAAATAGAGTATGAGCATCACCACATTTGTCATGATCTAGAAAAGTTTATATCGCGTTCTTTTTGTAGTCAATTTAATATAAACACGCGTATGCGTGACTATTTACGAAGCACTAAAGTAGGTCATGCATCTATTCATAATCAAGGCATTAGTATACCAATCACTCTATATCAAAAAGATAGAGAAAATGTCACCCTTAAAATTGTTTATGAGCTGCAATCTGACTTGATTTGCTCTTACATTGAGGGAGATCTTTCTGATTTACACGAGGATATCAAAGACTATGTTTTGCTTACGCTTGTAGTTATATGGAAAGAGTCAGATGTTGACATTATTCACGACCAAATGAGAGAATATATAGCAAACAATTTACGTTTAGAAGAAGAATGGTACGCACTTTATAGTTTAGATGAGGACTATTTAGTCCTTAAAATACGCAGTGCTAAATCACTAATGCCAGTAGGAGAAATAACTTACTACTTAGGTCATGAAGAGATCAAACCACGCGTTACCAGAGCATTTAGTAGTCAAAGTACTTTACCTACAGTAAAAAGAGAAGATTTACTTATTAAATATTTTGATATGTCCTGGCAAAATTATGATACTTGTACACAAGACTTTCTCACCAAGAAGACAGATTACACTAAAGATGCAATACCTCCGTTTTTACATCAAACATATAAAAATACCTAAAATAGCAAATAAAAAAAGCTCCCATTATGGGAGCTTTTTTTATTTGTACTCAAACATTAACAGTTAGCGTAGGTAGTTATTATATGATTATTTTTCAACCCAAACATTTACAACACCAACAACTGTAGCTGTAGAATTATTGTATTTATCTAAGTACCCATGACCAATGTTACAAGTGCTTTTCTTTACAATTCGCGTGCGAATTGTACTGCCCTCGACCTTAACATTAATCCAAACGCCTGGCATTATAGTACTAGCTGTACACGGATGGCATTTAGTACTGACATTATGAAAATAGTTTTTAGATCCATATTTTGGGTAATCAAGAGGCATAGTAGGGTCGAGATAAAGAATACGACCATTCTTAGTTGCATCCCAAGTAATATTATCCCACTCTTTTGAACCTACCGGCCACCAAATAAAACCGCCGCATCCTTTAGAGGACAACTTCTTTTTCTTGATCTGCATGCTAAACTTTACGCTTTTTTCTACTTCACCGCGATTTAATTTTTGTGGAATAATGTGCGCTAAACAATTAACATCGTTTACAAGCCAATTATTGATTGTCATTTCATGAGAAATTTGTGCTGAGGCTGTAACAAAAGAAGCAACGTCCATGTTAAATGTAAAAGGCTTAGTAGGATCTTCTGCATTATAAGCCATACATTTCCAATTATTTGTAGTTGCAGATTCACTATAAACCTCAACTAAACGGAAATTTTTGACTGCATAATCGTAAGAAATTTTTGTTTCACTGCCATTTGCTTGCTGACCAATAAAAATTTGTTCTTGTTGGTTATAACCAACAATAGTGCAAGTGGTACCAAAAACTGCCTTTTCTTCTTTTACAATCCACATGTAGACATTAACATGGTAACCATTTGCAAGAAGTGCTTCTACAAGTCGTGGGTTACTCAAACTATAAAAACATTCTTGTGGTTTTTCGTCACTATTGTAAAAAGGTTTGCACTGAGGTGCTGATTTGGAATAACTGTTATTGACCACTGTTGGAACAGTCTGTTCACCATAACTTACATATTCACTAAACTCTCCCGTTAATTCGCTAACAGTTTCAGGAGAATTAAACATTTGCAAGTTAAAATAAACAACAGGAAGTTTTTCACTGCAAATAAATGACGCAGTAAGAAAAACACACAGTATTGCTTTTTTTAACATCTGACCATCCTATCTTTTAGGAAAAACATAATATTAGAGTGTTGCGATATAAATCGTTGTATTATTATAATATAGTTCGAAAACATTCTCAATAAAAAGTATAAATCTTAGGCACAAGAAAGTTTAAAATGAACATAGAAAAAGCTATTCTTATAATACGAAGTATAACGATGGTACTTCTAGTTTTGTGTTGCACTTGTTTCGCTACTTTGTTAGCGTTGAATATTTCACATACATATACACTGAAAAAAATTAATGTCGACAAAGAAGTAGAAAAGCAACTACAAAACCTCTCCAAAAATGACAATATTTTTATTTATAGTAAAAATAAATTGGCATATTTGTTGAATAGTAATCAACATAATCTAGTTGAAGTATTTTCTAATATTGCAGTAGAAAACAACCTTATTCCACAACAAATAAATACTGCTATTATTCTTTACTGTCAACAGCATGACCTACCATATACACTACCTAAAATTTTTTCCAAAAATGAACAAGATAAATTATGGATTGATGCTGGGCAGCAAATTTTTGTACTATTTTTACAAGAGAAAGCTCTTTATCGAAAATACTCGACAAAAGAAATCGTTAAAGAAGTGAATTCTGATATTTCATATTTTAAATTGCTTATGCTATATGACATTCTTGTTTTTATTCTACTAATTTTTAGCTCTTTTTGTTTGATACGCCAATTTAAAAGCGACAATCCTCGTTATTCTCTCGCAGCGCTTATCACTATCGCTATCGCCATGTCCTTACCTGTACTTTATACCACACTTTTAGAGCTGTTTGTAATCGCTGTCGTCCTCGTTTTTGTTATCCAAACGTATATATACTACATACGAGAAGATACACTGCACTATTCAGGAGCGATTGTTTTATTCGCACTTGGCATACTACTTTTAATAGTACGGGCACAAGCAGATGATGATATGTGGATTATTCCAGGGTTACTATGTACTATTGCTTTGGGATGGATGAAACTTTCATTGAAAATTTTCAAAAAAGCCGGACAAGAAAATCTACCCAAATTTGGAATTACTTTCTCAAATACAGCAAAGGCAATTGCCTGGTTATCAATTGTTGCATGTTTATCTTTCTTGGCCTATGTTTTTTATTCATATGCTACTTTACCACCGCTTAAAAAATTAAATCCAGGAGCGATAGAGCAACAAATAGACAAAAAAATAGAGGACTTAGACAAAATATCACAACACAGCATTTTAGTTCGTGCATGGACCTTTAGTTATCAAAAAATAGACGAGATTGGTTATGTTTTTTTCGAAGAAGAAGATCATGAAGCTTTTGATAAAAAAGAAGTGCCACCATCTGTCATTTTGAAAATAACTCAATATTTTCCCAATGAAGATTTAACAATAGAGAAACAACTAGTGCATTATAAAGATTACTCATGGTGGATTAGCACTAAGGACTTTAAAGTAATACTTAAACACGGCGCATCGGGAGGTGTTCTAGAGCATGTAAAATCAAAACTTCAGAGAATAACACAGATAAACAACAAGATAGATGAGAGTTACGCAATTATTAAAACATCAATGATAACTTTAACCATTAGTTTTGTTCTAAACATAATCTGTATGCTACTCATAACCATGAACAAAATACCAACAACAGCATCAATCTTTAGTCTTCTGTTCATTTTAACAATATCCCCCTTTGTATTTTTGATTCTAAGTTTATTTGATTATACCTATGAACGCCAAGTAATCGCTTTTTTTATAGATGCTTGTATCCCACTTTTAGTGATAAATCCTATACTACTCATATTACAATTGTTTTCCAAATACAAAGAGAAAATAAAGTCGATGTGGACAATATAACCGCTGTAAAGGAACACTATGATAATTACCAATACTCCATGGATACAAGCTCCAGAAATAAATATCGATATTGATAAATCGTTTAATGAGACATTAACGAAATATGGTGAGGAGCTTCAAACAGCCATCGATGATCTACTTAGCTCTGTTTCTGCTGAAATTTTAAACTTAGCGCCAAATATTTTATATTTAGCTCACATTGTTAATCTAAGAACCTCTGGACGCTTTTTTCGAGAAGCAAAGGCCGTTGCCCAAGTTTCGGGTGGAGATTGGCGAGTAATCATGATGATGGGAATGGCTTACGAGCTAATGGCTCTAGCTTGTTCTACAACAGCAATTGCTACGGATATTGGTCCTGTTCTTGCCCGTAACATGGACTTTTGGCCAGAACGCGAACTGGCAAGGAATACATTTAAAATAACTAAACGAAAAAACGGTGAATTCATTAACTCTTGCGCTGGTTGGCCTGGCGCGTTAGGAGTTGTAACGGGACTTTCAGGAAAAGGTTTCGCATTTGCATTAAATGCCGTTTGGAGTAGTGAGCGATTGCGTAAAACAGGTTATCCCGTATTATTGTTTTTGCGAAAAGTACTCGATAACGCAAATAGTTATGAAGAAGCCGTCAAAATGCTAACAAAACAAAAGTTGATGTCTGCGTGCTTGATTACTCTTGTTGGAAAAAAGAATGAAGAACGTATTGTAATAGAACGCACTCCGTCGAAGGCATATTACCGGAAACCGAAAGGAGATGAAGCACTCATCACAACAAATCACTACTGTTCAAATATAGATGCCAAAGAGAACGCAAATGTTTTAGCACAAACAAGCTGCAAACGTTTTGATACAATGTCTTGCTACTGTGCATTTCCAGAATATAAGAACCCGAGTGATGAACTTATTCTTTCTATATTAAACGACCAGGACATCATGCAAGGAATTACAGTACAACACATTATTGCTCGACCAGCCGAACAAAAAATGTTTGTTGGCATTCCTAAACGCTTGCGAAAGTAATTTAAGATAACTTAGTACTACAGTTGTAATTAAAATAACAAGAAAAAGTGAAAGCGAGAACAAAAAGGACAACTTTTAACTCAAATCCATAAGAGGTAACAGCATGAATTTTCTTTGGAAAAAAAGAAGTGATCTGACTAAAAGTAGTTTCAATCCTTTTACGAGCATAGAAACTAATGCTGTTGTCATAATTTCTGAATTAGTCATTTTAACTTGAGGATCTTCTACAATCTTGAGTACTTGTGTTATCTCATCACATATACAGAAAACACTTATAATTTCTTTTTCCATGACTTTCTCGTTCTTGTTTTTCCTACTTTAAGAGAAGAGTCGTTATAACAGTATAAAAAAACGATGTGTGTAATTCGATTTTTGAGGTTCGTGGTCGTGGATCGATATTCCATGTGCGAAAATTAGACTATTAACTTTGAAAGCATACAAATTATTCTATAGAGTAGTTTTTTGATTTTCTCTTTTTCTTTTGAGTCTATTATTTGGGCTATCTTAGCAACATCGAATACTGCACTACATTCATTTGCTGATGCTCTTGCTATAGAGAAAAACCTTGCTTTCTCTTTTTTGCTAAATTTGGCATTGCCTTCTGCTATATTAAGAGGGACTCAAGGCGATGCTCTTTTTAGCTGATCCTTTAAATAGCTGTAACCTGATGGCATTTTCTCCATCACATTAAATGTTTCTTTTGTATATTCTAGTGATA
Source organism: Candidatus Uabimicrobium helgolandensis (assembly GCF_041508025.1). Classification (NCBI taxonomy): domain Bacteria; kingdom Pseudomonadati; phylum Planctomycetota; class Candidatus Uabimicrobiia; order Candidatus Uabimicrobiales; family Candidatus Uabimicrobiaceae; genus Candidatus Uabimicrobium; species Candidatus Uabimicrobium helgolandensis. The sequence goes on along the minus strand of NZ_CP165719.1, from coordinate 4,067,001 downwards.
CTTGATATACATCTAATTTTTCATGATTAAAATTCATTGCATTACCCTTACTTTGTGCCACGATTGCGTCTCACGAATTCGAACCGCGCACATCGAATTTGTAAGAGTAATTATACCAGACTATACGACAAATTTTATAGGTCGCAACTTGGGTTATTCCTAACAAAATGTTGTCTTTTCGTAGACAAAAAAACAAAATAGAGCGAGACAAGATGCAAAAAAAATATCGAGTGTTTGGAAAATACCAAATCATAAGCGAATTGGGTCGTGGTGGTATGGGAGTCGTGTACAAGGCTTACGACACAATATTAAAGTCGAACGTTGCTCTAAAAATGATACTCAACAAAGAACGAGAACATATTGGTCGTTTCTTCACTGAAACTACAGCCATCGCGAAACTAAACCACCCAAATATCGTGCGCTTTTACGAATATGGTGAAAATCCATATCCTTATTTTACGATGGAGTATATTGAAGGTTATACACTTGCTGACCTGATCAAGCACAAGAAAATAACTCCCGAGCAACTCATTGATATACTAATTCCAATTTGTGACGCACTCCACTATTCGCACCGCAACGAAATCATGCATCGTGATATAAAGCCAAGTAACATAATAATAACAAAAGATGGCGTTCCAAAAATTATGGATTTTGGGTTAGCAAAAAGAGAAGATAAAACGCAGCTTTCTAAGTCAGGACAGATTCTAGGTACCGTCGCTTACATGTCGCCAGAACAAGTAAGAGGTAATGCAACATACAAAAGTGATATGTACTCTCTTGGAGCTTCAATGTATGAAGCACTGACATTTCGTACTGTTTTTCAAGGAGCAACAGATATAAATGTCATTATGCAAATAATGGATGATGCACCTCTAAACTTGCGACAGCTAAATCCTGATATTTCACCTTATCTTGAAGCTATTTGTCTAAAATGTTTGCAGAAAAAACAACAAAAACGCTATCAAAATTTTAAGCAACTATCTAAAGAATTTATTAATTATAAAGAACACCGTCCAATCATTGCGAGACAATACTCTTTGCGAGATGTACTTACAAATTTTATCGCGAAACACAAGGTTATTTGTTTTAGTTTGCTCTTTATATTTATAGGCCTTACCATTTCGCTTTTCATTACTTTAAAAGCCTTGGCATTTACAGAGCAAGAAAAACGCAAAACGAAAGCAACATTAAACAAAACGATGGAAGTTATTGAGTATTCCCTCAAAAAATATCAAGTTTTACAAAAAGATAAACAATTTGCACGTTTATGTGACAATATTTTTGAAGATCTCGAAGCGTACGGAGAAAACAAGGATTGGAGTTTTATTAAAAGTTATATAGCATCTAAAAGCGGTGATATTCGCAATAGTCTACGGTATAGTAGTGAACAAATACAATTAAATCCTACTAACGCTTTAGCATACTTCAATCGAGGTGGTTTATACACAAGAATAAAAGAATATGAAAAAGCTCTCGCAGACTACAACAAAGCTCTTGAACTCACTTCTGGATATAGAGATGTGCACTTCAATCGTGCGATTCTCTACACCAAAATGAGAAAATACAATAAAGCTCTTGTAGACTACAGCAAAGCAATTGAACTTGATCCCAAATTTACCCAATCATATATGAATCGTGGAAGTTTATATCAACAGATAAAAGAATACGGGAAAGCTCTCATAGACTACAACAAAGTAATCGAACTTAATCCCAAATTTCACAAAATAAATTATAGCCGTGGAACTTTATATACCGAAATAAAGCAATATAGAAAAGCTCTCGCGGACTATAGCAAAGCAATAGAATTTAATCCTCAATCTATCGGTACATACATGAATCGAGGCAGTTTATATACAGAAATAAAACAATATAGGAAAGCTTTAGCAGACTACGATAAAGTAATAGAGCTTGACCCTAAACTTGCAATGGTGTACATGAATCGCGGTCTTTTGTATATAGAAAGAAAACAATATGATAAAGCTCTAGTAGATTGTAGCAAAGCGATAGATCTCGATTCGAAACTTTTGAATGCATATGTAAGCCGTGGTCTTGTGTATCAAGAAACAAATGAATATGAAAAAGCCTTAATAGATTATAGTAAAGCAATAGCGCTAAACCTATCAGACAACAGTTTAACCCATTTATACAGAGGATATGTCTATATAAATTTAAAGCCGTATAATAAAGCAATAAATGATTTTAAAAAAGTAACTATCACTTATCCCCAAGCTGCACACAAGGGATTATACCATGCATACAAAAATTTAGGAAATGGCAACAAAGCTAAGTACCATTTATTACGAATCAAAAACAAATAAGAAAAACTCAACGATTAAAACTGACATCCATATATGAATATCTTATGTTATACACTATAGTTGTTATTATTTATCACAACTGCAATTGGCGTGTTTAAGTATTTTGATACATGAATTTCCATAGGGTCGAACATAATTGCAGCATTATAAGCTTCTTGACTGACGTCTACGTGAAGCGTACGAGTTATAACTCTATAAATGGTCTGTTGCTCTTGATATGAATTCTTATCAGTGATTTGAGTGCTGTAAATAATTTTTTTGCCCATTTTACAATCACTAAAATATCGATATATTTCTTTGATAATCTTGAACGTACTGACTATTAACATTATTGGGAAAGGGAATAACAAAATTAAAAAAGCATACATACCCGATAATGAAAGACCTACAACAATCCAAGCGGCAAAAACAAACATGAAAATTCGCGGCATTAGTCTTGAAAACAATTGCTTTTTCAGTACTCTCTTGTCTTGTTCATCATAATTATCTTCTGTAACATCAAATTTTATGTTTTCTGTTTCTGATTTGTTACGAAAAATTTCTTTTGCTGGTTTAACTACTTGTAATTTAAATGAGATATTTGAACGCGGCGAATAGTGTATTTCAACTAAATCACCTGTCCCAACTATAGCATACTGCTTAAAATCTACGACAATTTCTTTTTGGTCAATGATAATGCTGTATGTTGTTGATGAATTGGATTTTTTCATCTTTTTCATTTTTCGATCTGCAATTATTCCTCGAACAATACTTTTTTGCCCCATACTCCAGTCGACAAAGTAGCTATTTACCATCCATAGTGGTATACCAACAAAAAATACACTAAGAACACCTAGTATGCTTCGCAGAATGTCATCATCAGTATTTTGATAAAGTACTACCAAAAATCCCAATAAAATCGCGATAAAAATAAAAATTCCAATAAAATGCTGAAAAAGCTTTTTCTTCTCTTCAGGCTGTAAATTTTCTTGTTTTTCTGTTGTTTCCATTGAAATTATGTACCTTACAAGTATCGTTAAAAAATATAAAAACCATCGCTGTGAACGGTTTTAGTACGTAGTTAAGGACGAGTGAAATAAATTTGTGCGCGTTATCATTCAACATAAAATGCTTTGGCCCCGTTTGCAAGCCCGATTTTGTTTTCAAAAAGAGGCAGTGGTGAACAATTTCGACCATGAACATCTTGATTGAAAAAAAATTTAGTTTTGTTATTCCTACAGGTAAAGTTGTAGAAAATTATGTCTTTTATAATTTATAGCAATATTTATTCGTTTCATCAAAGCTCAAGTAAAAAATTGGGGATCGGTTCGGAAGCTGGTTTGGGCTCCAAAAATAAACAATATTTTTGAATGATGACGGCCCTAATTAATGACTCCTACCTACGAATGAAAAAAGTAAGTATCGACCAGTTATTTCCAAAGCGCCCTTCGAGTTTTCTTCTTCACCTTGGACTTCCTCTTCAATGTTTATCTATTTTTCAATTCGCACAAGGCGTGCGATCTCTTGTTATTCTTGAGATAGCAGGCCTTTAATTCACGAAAAGCCTTCTATTTTGCAAGTAGGTAAAGCATTTTTCAATTTTAGAAGACCGTCTACTGTAATTTTTTCGCAAAACTCCAAATCAACATACTCAAGCGTCTTAATTTTATGGAGTTGTTTTAATCCTTCATCTGTAATTCTCTCAGCCCACTCTAGGTCTAATTCTCGAAGTCCTATTATCTTAGAAATGCTTTCTAAGCCTTTATCTGTTATACCATTCATACCGCATGTACATAGTATGTGCACTTCTTGGCCTTCTAGTTTTGCTACTTCTTTATCGCCACCCTTTATATATATTTCTATTTTATCCATGTTTTATCCTTAACATAAGCTCAACACCATCAATTAGATAATTCAATCGTCTAAAAACATTTCTTTTAATGTATTATAAATATCTAACGACGAATGAAAAAAGTAAGTATATACGTTAGTATCATGTTTACAATAGATAGTATTGTTGCAAACATCATATAAGAGAGTACTGGACGGCTCCAAGTTCTTACGTTATCCATGTGCTCATTACTAAGGAGAAAATTTGTATAATGAGAAATCAACGCAGTAATAGCTATAATAATCACCAGTAAAAAAACACCTGGCCACGCTCCTTTTAAATCAGAAGAACTTGGTGCCATGTGCGAAGCTATACATAGACACACATACAAATAAAGCCAAAACTCCCAACGTTTCATATTTTGTTCAGTGAACAACTCATTGATAAATATTGTAAAATTATGCGAGAATTCATCCCAAAAAACAGCGAATTCTGCTTGCATAATATTGGAAAAAGACGAAAGTTTCCACTCTACAGCAAACTCAGGGAACATCCAGTAGGTAAAAAGTAGTAAGGCAGTAATACCTATGAAAAAAGGTGCTAATCCTACAAATAAAGTACCTATTTTTTGGTAAAGACTTTTCTTGTTGTATGAATAACTTACATATCCCAAAGTACCTGTCTTGCGATCAGGAGAAAACAATTTAATTTCGCGAATTTTATAGCGAAACAGAATACAAAAAATCACATGCCCTATTTCATGTATAGGTGTTCCTATAATACCGGTAAACATTACTGCGTTCCAACCTAACTTATTGGTTAACCTTCGTGTCGTCCACACTTCGAGCTTGTATAAAATAAAAAGTAATAAAGCGACACCACCAAATAAAGCACAAAGTTGTTGCAATATTTCCATTATTAAGGCTCCCAAAAAAAATTTTTGTACTCTTCTCCATGTAGCAAGAGATATTCGTCCGCAAAATCTAGTTGTTCTTCACCGTATATCTCTGCTACCGAGGTAATAAAAACTACATTCATAGGTACTTGAGCTTCTTTTAGCCACTCAAAATGACCATTGATCTTATATAGATTTTTATTCTGGTAATAGTATTTAGCAAGCACTTTCTGTTTTTCACTAAATTCCCACCAATTATCGTATTGTTTTATTTTCATTGTTTTTTTAGTCTATTACAGTAGAATAATAATTTATAGCTATTTTTATTTGTATAGTGCATCGGCATTCAACATTTGTTTTGCTATATTCCAAAATATATTCCAAATGCTATCACAATTTAGAACATCTTCGCAACGCAGATAACAACATTGGGATCTTTTTAAAATGACTATTCTTGTTCTGAGTAAGGAAATACTGTGGACTTAAACAAAAAAGATTTTCTTAAATTGCCTCCTATTCAGGACCCTAATCTTACAACAATTGATAACAAAACATCTACTTTTGATGTTTTAAAATACCATTTCCCACCTATTCCTGGGTATAAAATTGAAAAATTACTTGGGCAAGGAGGAATGGGGGCAGTATTCTTAGCTACAGATGAAAAGATACAGCGTAAAGTAGCTATAAAAATTTTAGGGTCGCAAAAAGAAGGATCATCAACTAGCAGTGCTAGTGAAAAGCGCTTTGGTATAGAAGCATCTATCATGGCAGAATTAGAACATCCAGGCATTGTTAAAATATACCATAGTGGCGAAATAAACGAAGTCCTTTACCATGTTATGGAGTATATAGAAGGAGGTACAATTCATCGCCTTATCGGTAAACATTGTACTGAGAACATAACAAAATTACTTGCCCCTATGGCTGAAATATGTTTCTCTCTTGCTTATGCTCATCGCATGGGTGTTATTCATCGCGACATCAAACCAGGAAATATTTTAGTCAATTTTTCTGGCGAACCAAAAATAGTAGATTTTGGTCTTGCAAAGAATCTAAAAAGCCATTCAGAAATCACTCGTACAGGATCTTTCGCTGGAACTGCCCATTACTGCTCTCCTGAACAGCTTGATGTAAAAAATGTCACCCCTGCTACCGACCAATTTTCTTTGGGAGTTGTTTTCTATCAACTTCTTACAGGAGAACGTCCTTTTGAAGGTTCTCCCGCCGAAGCAATATCGGGTATTCTCTCCGATAACCCTATTCCACCACGACAGATAAACAGTAATATTTCTCCAGATCTCGAAGTTATTTTATTAAAAATGTTACAAAAAAATACTGGAGATCGCTACCGAAATATGAATCATGTAGGAGAAGATCTACTCAAGGTTATAGAAGGGGAACGCATTACTGGTCAACTACCAGGCGTAATAACAAGAACCTATAACTGGACACAAAATAATCCTGTATTTGCACGATTTATTTTTTTCACTATTATATGTACAACGTTAGGGTTAGTGCTTTTCGCAACATGGCAGTATCAAGTAAACGAACGAGAACGTAACTTGGCAAAAGAAAAAGCGATTGTGGCGCAGAATGCTCTACTAGCAAGCCAAAAAGCTGTTGCAGCAGAACAAGAAGCTAAAGTTGCTTTGAAATTAGCAGAGCAGCATGAGGAAAAAGCTATGGCGGCAAAAAAACTTGCAGAAAAAGAAGCGCGAAAAGTATATGAAAAAAATATGGAATTACAAGAAACACTACAAATTGTGCGTAATCAAAAGCAAAAATTGTCAAAATCAGCTTCAAAAATAAAGCGACAAAATGCAAAAAATATACGAATTATTCAGCAGCTACAAGAAGAAAAACAGCAAAAACAAAAAGCAGAAGAGCAAACACAACAAGCCCAGGAACAAGCCAAAAAAGAATACAGTAGCAAAGTAAAAAACGCCGTTGAGATTTTTGAAATACAACGAGAAAAAGTTTTCTTGCAAAAATTGCATGAGCTGCTTATCTATTCATCTAGCAATAATATTAACTTTTTACATAAACATTATTCTATACTTAAACCTATTCTAGATAAAAACACTCAGTTATTCAAACAGCAAAAAGTATACAATATTTTTACTCTACTACAATTTTCTACAATTTGCGAAAATCTAAACAAAAATGATATTGCTCTTTACTATCTAAAATTATGTTGTAATGATTTCAAAAAAACAGGTTTAGGCTATACAGCTTTAGGTGGGTTTTTTCTACGAAACCAAAAATACAATAAAGCGAAAAAAGCTTATTTGGTCGCAACGGAGATTTTAGGTAATAGTGGCCATAATTTTTGGCAAATTTTCTACCATCTAGGACAAATTTCCGCAAAAGAAAAAGAAAATCTGTTAGCGGCACGTTATTTTCAAATAGCTGAAAAATTAGGCTCTCCGATTGATTTAAAACCTCTCATTCGTCGTTGTTCTAAATAAGGAATGTTAACATTTATTAAAAATTTTTAATAAAATTCAACTTTGCTAGCTAGTTACTTTCAAATAGGAGAGAACATTGAAATACATTGTTGTAACAGGTGCATCTACAGGAATAGGTAAAGATATATGTGTTCATCTTCTTAAAGAAGGTTATTTTGTTTTTGGTAGTGTAAGAAATGAGCAAGATGCCCAAAAACTGACTACAGAATTTAGCGAACGTTTTACTCCACTCGTTTTTGATGTAACAAACCGCGACGATATTAATAAAGCTGTTAAAAAAGTACAAGAAATAACATCTGAACTTTTTTGTTTAGTCAACAATGCAGGAATCGCTGTTCCTGGCCCTCTAATGCATATTCCTGTAAATCAATTTAGAGAACAATTTGCAGTAAATGTTTTTGGCGTTTTAGATGTAACACAAGCTTTCTTACCACTATTAGGCGCTAAGTTTCCGCAAAAATATCCTCCTGGAAAAATTATCAATATAAGTTCTGTTGGTGGAAAAATGTTTAACCCATTTATTGGTGCTTACAATGCTTCTAAACACGCCTTAGAGTGTATGTCTGATGTTCTAAGAGTTGAATTAAATATTTACGGAATAGACGTCGTAATTATTGAACCTGGTGTTATAAAAACCCCCATTTGGGAAAAATCGAGCAGTTACGACCTTAGTGCCTATAAAAAAACCGACTATGCCGAAAGTCTCGAAATATTTCAAGGCTTTGTTAACAAAATGGTAGAAAATGCCATAGATCCTAAATATGTTAGTCAATTAGTGGCAAAGATTCTTAGAAAAAGAAAACCAAAACCTCGTTACCCACTTCCTGATCGTCCAATTACTGGTTGGATTATACCAAGGCTTATGCCAACACGCCTTTTAGATAAATTAATGATCAAATTTATTGGATTACAAAAGCGAAATTAGTGGTGTAACAGAAGTTTACATGTCTATTCTTTTAGAATTTCATTTTTTATTTTCAACGCAAGATCTGTAGAAAATTTTTCCGCCGATTTTGCGTGTAAGTGACTACCATCAAAGGTTTCATATTTATTTGAAAAATTTAGCCAAAACCCTCCATGTTGTATAAATGCACTGATAAATTTTTTTCTATAGAAACCACTTTTTTCGTTTTCTATAACAAGTAAACTTTTCGATATCGGTGGAAAAAAGCCTATAACTATAAATTTTTTTTCTGTTACCTTCTTAACAAAAGATAGTAATTCTATCCCTTGACGCGAATTAGAGTGTCGAAAAATTCGCGAATAGCTTCCATCGCTCCGGCTTTCATTTATCTTTGTAGGATAGACCGCGGTCCATCCATTAAAATGATTTTTCAGTCGAATACCTTTATTTGAAGCTTTTATATTCTTAATAGAAAAACGATCAAAAAGCGCATAACTATAAGGGAAATACTCTATCCACAGTTTTTGTTCAATAGACATGGTTAAAATTTGTTTGATTTTAGTACCATCCATCACTTCTTTCTCATCAGATAAAGATCGAGGAGTTATTGCTAGTAAAATAATTGTCCCTGGTTCACTTTTACAACGCGCTAATCCTATTTTTAAAAGCGACTTATAAAATCCGCAACCTTCATATCCCATATTAAAACACTGATACTCAGAAAGTACTTCTTCTATTTTCTGCGGGCAAACATCGTATTGACAGCGCGAATCTCCTAACGCCACAAAATTGTACGTTTTTGTTGAAAAAGTTTTGCGTACCCAGTATTTATTTTCTTCGGCGTTTTCTAAGAAATAAACATCATATTGTATACGAAATATAATAAATATCGTAAGTAAAGCAGTGGCAAATAAAATTGTGTGTATTATTCTTTCTTTACACATATCTAAAATCCTTGTTCAAAACATGTGCCTAACATTAGTTTTGTTTATTGTAATTTTTATAATATAACCCAAGTTGCGACCTATAAAAGTTATCGTACAGTCTGGTATAATTACTCTTACAAATTCGATGTACGCGGTTCGAATCTCGTGAGACGCAGTCGTGGCACATGGCACGAAGTAAGGGTAATGCAATGAATTTTAATCATGAAAAATTAGATGTATATCACTAGAATATACAAAAGAAACATTTAATGTGATGGAGAAAATGCCATCAGGTTTACAGCTATTTAAAGGATCAGCTAAAAAGAGCATCGCCTTGAGTCCCTCTTAATATAGCAGAAGGCAATGCCAAATTTAGCAAAAAAGAGAAAGCAAGGTTTTTCTCTATAGCAAGAGCATCAGCAAATGAATGTAGTGCAGTATTCGATGTTGCTAAGATAGCCCAAATAATAGACTCAAAAGAAAAAACTACTCTATAGAATAATTTGTATGCTTTCAAAGTTAATAGTCTAATTTTCGCACATGGAATATCGATCCACGACCACGAACCTCAAAAATCGAATTGCACACATCGTTTTTTTATACTGTTATAACGACTCTTCTCTTAAAGTAGGAAAAACAAGAAGGAGAAAGTCATGAAAAAGAAATTATAATTGTTTTCTGTATATGTGATGAGATAACACAAACACTCAAGATTGTAGAAGATCCTCAAGTTAAAATGACTAATTCAGAAATTATGACAACAGCATTAGTTTCTATGCTCTACTTTTCTGGCAACTTTGAAAAAGGACGAAATTTTTTATCTGAACATGACTACATCAAAAAAATGCTAAGTAAAAGTCGTTTCAATCGCCGCATACGTGCTATTGGTGAAAGTGTATGGCTTTCTCTTTTTCATTTGTTTGCTGAAATTAGTAAGCGAAACAATCTGTGAGATTATATCATAGATAGTTTCCCTATTCCGGTCTGTGACAATATTCGCATTAGTCGTTGCAAAATATACAATACACAAGATCATCGGAGTTATATTGCAAGCAAACGTCGTTATTTTTTCGGTTTGCGGGTTCATATGCTCGTCACCAAAACTGGTTTGCAACTTAAGTTAATATACAAGTATTTCATTTTTTATTTTGAGCGCAAGATCTGTAGAAAATCTTTGTGCTGACTTTGCGTGTAAGTGACTACCATCAAAAGTTTCATATTTATCTAAAAAATTTAGCCAGAACCCTCCATTTTTTGTAAACATATCAATAAATGTTTTTCGAAGGAAACCACTTTTTTCATTTTCTATAACTTGTAAACTTTCCGATATCGGAGGAAAAAAGCCTATAACCATAAATTTCTTTTTGGCAGCCTTCTTAACAAAGGAAAGAACTTCTACTCCTTGTCGAGAACGAGAATGCTGAAAAATTTGTAAATAACGTTTATCACTTTGATTTTCATATTTATTTTTAGTATGCGCCGCAATCCATCCGTTTAGGTGAAATTCGAAACGAGTATTTTTCGGAAAAGCCGTTAGATTACTAACCCTAAAGTTATTAAAGAGCGCACGAGTGTAGGGAAAATATTGCGTCCATAATCTTTGCTCGAATGATATAGCCAAAATTTGTTTGAGTTTAGTACAATCTATCGAAGATTGATAATCAGATAAAGATCGAGGAGTTATTGCTAGTAGAATAATTGTTCCTGGCTCATTTTTGCAACGCGCAAGCCCCATTTTCAAAAGAGGTTCATAAAATCCACACCCAAGATACCCCATATTAAAACACTGACGCCCAGGAAGTATTTCTTGTATTTTTTGCGGAGAAAGGCCATACACACAACGCGAATCCCCCATCGCTACAAAATTGTAAGTCTTTGTTGAAAAAGTTTTGTTAACCCAATATTTATTTTTCTTGGAGTTTTTTAAAAGGGATGTATCATAATGTATGCGAAGCATAATAAAACCCACAACTAGAATAGTAGTGATTAAAACAGAATGTATTATTCTCTCTCTACGCATATCTGTATCCTAAAATTGAAAGTAAATAAAAGCTGCTCCTGTACCACGAAAAAATATAATAATAACAATGAGTATAGCCAAAAATAAAGATTCGTAGTGGGTATATTTGCGCCATTTTTGGTCTAAAGAGAAAAAGTACATCATCCCTAGAAACATCATCATATACAAAATAAACATTTGCCGACTATATAAAAACGGCACCGCGGGTGTTAAAAAAGAGGTAAAGTCAAACATGAGTGTTAGAATATCTAGTGCTTGTGCAAAGTCTGCTGCACGAAAGAACACCCAACCAACCCACACTTGCACAATAAGTATAAACCAGCAGAACAAGCGACCGAAGCAATATTTTAGTAAATACTTATGATAACCTAATTGTCTTTCTATACAAAGAAAAGCCGCGTGTACTCCGCCCCAAGCTAAAAAATTCCACGAAGCACCATGCCATAAGCCCGAAAGTAACATAGTATAAAAGATATTGCGCCAAACAATCCATTTTTTGCAACGCGAACCTCCTAAAGGTATATAAACATAATCGCGGAACCACGTAGACAAAGAAATGTGCCAACGCGCCCAAAAATCCTGGATGCTAGTTGCAATATATGGATTATTGAAGTTGTCACAAAAGCGGTACCCCATCCACCGCGCAAGTCCACAAGCAATATCACTATAACCACTAAAGTCACAGTAAATTTGTACAGCAAACATCGTAATGACAACCCACCAATACACACCGCTATCAATAGGATAATTAAACGACTTATCCACAACAGGGGCTAAATTATCAGCAACAACTACTTTTTTGAATAGGCCATAAACAATCAGACGAAAACCCATCCACCGCTCCGGCTCTGAAGTATAGCAGTCATTTTTCAATTGTGGGAGTAAATCTTTTGCTCTAACAATAGGGCCTGCTACCAATTGTGGGAACATACATAAATAAGCAAAGAAATGTAGAATATTAGTTGTTGGTTCTAACTCTTTTTTGTAGACATCGAGTGTGTAGCTCAAGGATTGAAAAGTATAAAAGCTAATTCCTACAGGCAAAATTAAAGTAAATTCCGGTATGTGTGGAGTTATTTGCCACGAAATAGATAAAACCTCTAGAAAGCTATCTATATTTTGAGCAATAAACTCACTATATTTAAATAGTAAGAGTGAGCTTATGTTACCAGTAAGAGAAATCCACAGAAATAGTTTGCGGTGTTTGCCGCTTCTATGCATTGATAAAGCAACAAAAAAATCGATAAGCCCACTAAAAATGATTAGAAAGATAAACCGCCAATCCCACCATCCGTAAAAAATGAGAGAAAATAAAATGATTGTGCCCCAACGAACGTTCAAGGATAAACGCTTTGCGAAATACCAAACTAAAAAAAAGACAACAGCAAAAAGAATAAAGATCGTTGAGTTAAAAAGCATTTTTTGCCTCACACTTTTAAGGTATAAATAGATAGATATAAATTCCCATTCTATATAAAACGAGAAACTACGACAAGAAATAACCATGTTACAATAAACGCGGTAATCTGATGCGAATATTTTTACTGAGTGGCCTAATTAAGCTTTACAATATTTATTGAAAGTGTAAGATAGGGCGTGTTCCTATTCATATTTCTCAAATTTTCCAAATAGGACACACCTTAATTTCTTTCGATGATATTCTGAGTGTCAAATTTTATAGGTTTCTTATAAAGGATTTCTTATGTCGACAAAGTCAGTACGTGTAGCAATCACTGGTGCAGCCGGGCAGATCGGTTATGCAATTCTATTTCGTATAGCTTCTGGACAAATGTTTGGCCCTGATACAGAAGTGCACTTAAATTTATTAGAGCTAGAAGTTGCTTTACCAGCTTTAGAAGGTGTTAAAATGGAGTTGGATGATTGTGCTTTTCCACTATTACAATCAATTACCACAACTTCTGATGCCAATGTAGCGTTTAAGGACATTGATTGGGCACTTCTTATTGGAGCTTTCCCTCGTAAAGCAGGTATGGAAAGAAAAGACTTATTGGCAAAAAATGCTAACATTTTTACTGCCCAAGGCAAAGCATTAAATAACAACGCAAAAAGTACTTGCAAAGTTTTAGTTGTAGGAAACCCGTGCAACACTAATGCGTATATCGCAAAAAGTATAGCTCCTAATATTCCCCCAAGAAACTTTTTTGCAATGACAATGCTCGATCAAAATCGCGCAGTAACACAATTAGCACAAAAATCAAATACACACAATACAGACGTTGCTAACTTAACCATATGGGGAAACCACTCCTCCACTCAATACCCTGATTTTTTCAATGCAACTATTGGCGGAAAGCCAGTCACAGATACAATCAGTGACCAAGATTGGTTAAAAGGTGATTTTATTAAGACTGTTCAACAACGCGGAGCAGCAATCATAAAAGCTAGAGGCCTTTCTTCTGCTGCTTCAGCAGCAAATGCTGCTGTAGATACAGTACGTAACTTAGTCACACCAACTCCTGAAGGTAAACACTTCTCTGTGGCCGTTTGTTCTGATGGAAGTTATGGAGTTCCAGAAGGACTGATGTTTGGCTATCCTATTCGCTCTAATGGCGAAGAGTGGGAAATTGTGCAAGGAGTTAATCACAACGAATTTGCTCAAGAAAAAATGGCAGCAACAATAAAAGAACTAAGTGAAGAAAAAGAAGCGGTTCAACACCTGCTTACATAGTTCAGATATCCATTAAACTTAAATGAACAGCAAATTTGCTGTTCATTTAAATTTAATTAACGCCCTTTCTTTGCACATCTTTATATCCGATAAATTTTTGTTAACAAATGCTAACAAATGCAAGCTACAAAGAATGCAGCCAGGGGTTATCTCCCAATGCACGTAGAAAGATTCCACGCGCTCCATTAAAATCGCGATTAATACGCTTCTTACAAGAAGAGCAATTAAAAAACTTGTGTCCACCGATATTTTCTTTAACATAGCCACAAGAGCTACAAGTTTTGGAGGTATATGCTTCGTTTTGTTCGATAACAATAGAAGACAAGAGCTCAGCTTTAGACTTCAAAGTATTTTTGAACTTGAAGTGCGACCAGTTGAGCATTGCTCTGACTGTTTTTGAGCGTATTTTTCGCTTTGAACGTAGCACCATTTGGCTGGTTTCAAAAGGTGGTATAATAATAATTTCAAAATGTTTGCACAAGAAATTGGCAGTTTTGTGATGGATTTCGCTGATGAGATCTTTGATTTTCCATCGCATGCGATCAGCGGCTTTTTTCATACGCTTTTTACGTCGTGATTTTGCTTTCGATATGCGACTGGTAAGTTGATCGAGATGATGACATAGTCGCACAATACGACCAAAATCACCACAGCCGACTTTGCCACAACTGTGTTTGGTGTAAAAAGTTTGAAAAGATCGAACTCCTGGATCTAAGGCAACGATGTCACTCCTTTGGTTTTCAGGTTTCATGACAGGTTTGCCTTCAGGCTTAACAAGAAAAAAACGTCCTTGTTGGAAAACAACGCGGCAATCAAAATAAGCTTTACCAACAACTTCGCGAAGTAACAATTTTCCCATTTTGCGTTTATAAAAGGAATCTTGCTTTACAGCACTTTTTGGAATGTAGATGCACTCATCGCGTTTTTTGCGACTTTTGAATTTCACTTCCTGCACTTTACCAGTTTTTGCGAACTTCTTTTTGGCATTTTGTACAGCTTTGCACGCATCTTTAATAGCAATTGATTTGAAAAGGAGTTTCTTTTGACCACTCAGGTAGATCATCAAGTATTTGTTTCTTGATTTTCATCCAGCTTGCAGTTGTATTTGGCTGTTTTAGATAGTGAATCGTTTTGTTGTAAACAAACCGAGCGCAACCAAACCAGTTACGTAGAAGTTGCCGCTGTTTTTTGTTTGGATAGAATCTTATTTTCCTGCTTCTTTTTACTGCTATACCTTTGCATTCCGTGAAGTTTACACGAGAATACGTGTATGATCGACATAAGATCTTCTGTGAGCTTTTGTTGTGCACTACTTTTATCTTCTTCGAGAACCACGACTCGCCCACCACCGATTTCCATAATCCACTGGATAAGTCGATATCCAAATCTACTAAGTCTGTCTCTGTGGGTACAAAGTACTTCTTCGATTTCTCCTCTAAGTCCTTGTTCCAGTACTTTGAGCAGCCCTTTTCGTTTGAAGTTGAGCCCTGACCCAATGTCGGTGATGATTTCATGATTTGGATACTTTTCCTTCATAAACTCCTTTTGTCTTTCCAAGTCGTCTTTTTGCTTACTGCTCGATACGCGACAATAACACACTTTTTTCTTTGGCTTTTTATTACCTAATATACTTTCCAAATTGTATCTTCGTTGGTTTGATTTTGTGCGTATTGTTTTGATAAGTCCTTTTTTGTCCCAGTTTCTTAAAGTATTTGCGTGCACTCCTAATATTTCGCAAGCTACTCGACTTGGTACCCACTGCATTTTTTACCCCCTTTTTCACTCCTATTTTAACCTTTTTAATATTTGTTAGCAAATGTTAAAATAATAATTACTAGTAAACAACCTCATTTTCTGCATATTCATCACAAAACACACGATAATCTAGAACGCCTTAAAACCAACTTTATTCATTTACAATTTTGTCAATGTCAAAATACCATTGCCTAGGTATATCGACATTTACTACGATACTCAATTCAAGTAGCCTAAAACAACAAAATCGAACCAAAAACAGAGCTAAACGATGTTCTTCCTAACCTCGGCCAGATCGAAACTTATGTTTAACTAAGTGACCTGCCAAAAGTATTTACCCATTGGCATTTTGTTCTTTAATTTTTCTAGCTTTGTTGCTCCTCTGTTACGCAGCTACGGCTGCGCGCCTTCGTCGCGCCGCGCTATAAAAATAAAGCCCTGTATTCAACGGGTAACTACTTTTGTCAAGTCACTTATCTAAATCGCATTATTTCGTTATTCTTTTAAATATCGATGCATCCCTATATACTTCCGTATTATGTTATATTTGTCGCTTATGTAATATTTTTTTTCTAAGATTAAAAATCTTTGCTACAATGACAAAGAGGAACCAATAAACGTTTACAGAAGTTACACAGTTTAATAGTGAAAAGTTACTGGTTCTGAAAACAATCATCAAAAGGAGTATTTATGAGCATAATAATTGGCATCCGAGCAGAAGAGTTAGATACTCGCGCACCTTTAACGCCTAAATATGTAAAACGCATTGTTGAATCTGGAACAAGTGTATATGTGCAACCATCACAAAAACGCTGTTTTCCGGATGAAGAGTACCAAAAGGCAGGTGCATATTTACAAACAGATTTATCAAACGTAGACATTGTTTTTAGCGTCAAAGAGATACCATGTTCCAAGATATTACCTGGAAAGATTCATTGTTTTTTTTCCCATACGATTAAGGGGCAAAAAAACAACATGACAATGCTACGTACAATTATGGAAAAGCAAGCGACACTTATTGATTATGAAAAAATAACAGACAGTAGCGGAAAACGACTCATTGCTTTTGGAAAATTTGCAGGATATGCAGGCATGATAGATGCCCTATGGATTTACGGACAAAGAATGCAAACACTAGGATGTGAGACTCCATTTTCACAAGTCCAACAAGCAAACAAATATCAAAATCTAGAGCAAGCAAAAACAGCAATTAGCGATCTTGGCAAGACAATCAAAGAGCATGGTTTGCCTTTTCCTATAGTGTGTGGCTTTACAGGAAGTGGAAGAGTCGCTCAAGGAGCAAAAGAAATTTATTCACTTTTACCTGTGCGAACTATAATGGCGAAGGATCTATCTAAAATTTCTGAAAATGTGTCTCATCACTGTGTATACCAAGTATCATTTTCATTAGAAAATATTTTTACCAATAGTCAAAATACTTTTTCAAGAGAAGAGTATATTAAACATCCGCAACAATATCACAGTATATTTGCAGAGTATATTCCTTATTTGTCTATAGTAGTTAATGGTTTATACTGGGCTCCAAAATATCCACACTTATTGACTATTTTGGATTTAAAGAACTTACTGACAGCACGGGACAATCCCCGTTTTCAAACTCTCGCTGATATTACGTGCGATATAAATGGTAGTATCGAATTCAATGTTGAATCGACTTCCTCAGAAAACCCTTGTTACACTTACAATCCGTTTTCAAAGAAAGCAGAATACGGTTGGAAAACCATAGGATTACCAGTGCTTGCCGTAGATAAATTGCCAGGAGAAATTCCTCAAGAATCTTCGGAAGGTTTTAGTGAAGAGCTTTACGGTTTATTTAGTGATTTGCGCAATATTTCCTACGCAGGAAATCTAGCAAGTAGTGGTTTATCTGCTACTTGGCATAATGCGACTATTGTATACAAAGGTGAGTTGACAGAGAATTATCAATATCTACAAAAACACTTAGAGGGATCTTTGAATGAATAAACAAATATTAGTGCTTGGAGCAGGTCGCGTTGTAAAACCGATGATAGATTATTTCTTTGGACACACAAATTATTTAGTTACAGTTGCAGGTCTTGAAATAGCAGAGAATTTAAATTTTATATCAAAGCATCCTCAAGGTAAATTACTTTCTTTAGATATAGAAAATAAATCTTTATTACAAGAAAGCATAAAGTCCCATGATATTGTTATTAGTTTACTCCCTGCAACTCTTCATTATAGAATAGCGTGTATGTGCTTAGATTTCGGAAAAAATTTAATTACCGCATCCTACGTTACTCCAGATATGCAATCGCTAAATGAGCAAGCACAAAATAAAGGTTTGTTGTTTTTAAATGAAATTGGACTAGATCCTGGAATTGATCACATACTTGCCAAATACATGATTGATTTAGCACAACAACAAGGTGGAAAAGTCATATCCTTCCTTTCTTATTGCGGTGGGCTGCCTGCACCTGAGTCTAACGATAACCCAGTAGGCTACAAATTTTCGTGGAGTCCACTAGCTGTTATGCGCGCGAGTAAAAACGAAGCTCGATTCTTACACAACAGTGAAGAAGTTATGCTCGATAGTATCAATGTTTTTAGGCAAAAAAAACAAATCTCAATCCAAGAAATGCCATTTTTTGCATACGCAAATCGCGATTCCCTAAAATACAAAAAGCTATACAACCTAAAAGATATTCAAAATATTATGCGTTGTACTTTGCGCCATAAAGGGTGGTGTGAATTTGTTGAAGCACTTTTACTTTTAGGTTTTTTAAGCGATGCGCCTACTTTTGATACAACGGACATGAGTGCTGCAATGTTTACTTCCAAAATGTTTGGACAACAAAACTCTTCAGAAATTTATTCCGAAATCAAAAATCGTATTACAAATTTATCTGCAATGAGCTCTCTGGAGTGGCTTGGAATATTTGACGAAAAGATTTTACTCCCAAGCAAGCATATCTCTCCCATTGATTTTATTGTAGAACTTTCTTTGCGTAAGATGTCCTACAAACCGCAAGAGAAAGATATGATTGTATTGCATAATAGCATAGAGGTCAAATACCCCCAAGAGATTAAAAATATGGAAATTACTTTAGTAGATTTTGAGCAAAATAACGATAGCGCTATGGCAAGAACCGTATCTCTTCCTGTCGCCATTGCAACAGAACTGATTTTAGAAAACAAAATCTCACAAACAGGTGTGCAAATACCAATCTTTTCAAGTATATATTTGCCCATGATCGAAAAACTGAAACAACTAGGAATGCAGTTTTATGAAAAATTATAAGATGCATACTCTTTAGATTCATTGTTTTTACATAAAGGCCAAGCGAGGTCGATTTTTTCAAAAACATCCAAAAAAGCTCTATAGCTTGATATTTGGTTCACGTAACCGACTAAACCGGTATTTAAGTTTTTCTTATCCATTTCACGGTTAGTAATTAAAACTATAGGTACTTTGGTAAAATCAGATTTTTGCAATGAATCAAAAATTTTTCGACCATTTATTTTTTCAGAGACAAGACTTATTACTACTAAACTAACATCAGAAGAATTTTTTAAAAGGCCAAAAATTTCTTCTTTTTCATACATGTGGACAATGTGATACCTAGTTGGTAAGCAAAATATTGCTTCTTGTATCGAAATTTGAACATCGTGATTATCTTCTACAACTACAATTTTTGACTTTTTTCGCGATTCATTTGTTGCTATTTTTTTTTCGATGTTGGTGATTTTTTGCTCTAAATTCTTTACAACATTGTATACATTGTCATTTTTTAAAAGTGTACTATCCGCTGTATTCATTTGGTAATCAGGAAAAAGTTCTTGAATAATTCCGAGTATCTTGGCAGCCTCTATTAGTGTATCTCCAGCAATAATTTGTTGATTTTTTTCCCATCGTGATATACTAGAGGAATTGACACCTAATTTACGGGCCAAAGTAATTTGAGACATACCTTTACGCAGTCTACCGCTTTTAAGAATAGAACCTAAATCTAACATTTTATGACTCCTAAAACGCCTTGTGTGTTTGTGTTGTTTTAGGCAGCAAATATAATGCCATTAAAATTTTTAGCTAATACTCTAATTAAAAATTATTACCTAATTAGATTTCGATACGCTTGTAACCTTTGATTTTATTAACTAATAGTACTTTAAACTAAACGTAGTACACTTTAATATTCTCGTTCCCTTAATAGTGACGAGGAAACAACAACTTTACATTTAACAAGACGACTTGCCGTCAAAAGGAGTTACTATGACAACCGATTGGGGCTGTACAAACAACGACAATATGTCCCATATTGACGATGTAGAAGCGCAACAAAAAATTATTGCTGGTGAAGTAATTAGTAATGCAAAAATTGACAATCTAATTGTACGCAACAATACAATAGCAAAAATTACATTAGACAATTGCGAAATAGGAACCCTCGATTTATCAGGTAGTACATGTTTAGATACTGTCATTATACAAAATTCAACTATTGGTAAAACGGCTCTTAGCTTACAAGATCACAAAGAAGTAATTTTGCAAACAAGATTCAAGCAACATGTACGTATTCAAAATTGTAAATTTACAGATACATTTAGTTGTATTCAAGGGCAATTTGAAGGTGAATTTTCTTGCACTGCACATTTCGCAGATGAATTTTTGTTGAAATACAACCATTTTTACCAAGACATAAGTTTGAACGGCAGTGAATTTGAGAATATTTTTAGAATAGCCGCTTGTAATTTTGATGGTCATGCATGGTTCCGCAAAATAACTGTCCACAAAAAAATTTCATGGAGTCGCGTTATTTTTGCAAAAAAAATGAACTTAGGAAACTCTGTTTTTCACGACACTGCACATATCGGTGCGTCTACATTTGGTGATCGTGCAGGATGGAATGCTGTAACTGCTAAAGAGAAAGTCGAATTCCTAAAATGTACTTTCGAAGGCGAATTTTCCTCTCAAGGCAGTGTGTATAGTCATATTTTTAATATGAATAAGTGCAATATCAATGGTGTAGTTTCTCTCGCAAACACTACATTCGAAAAGAAATTCAACTTAAGTAAGTCTTCGATCAATAACCAAATAAACACAAAAGATACCATTTTTATTGGCGCCGTTCTTTTAGACCACATTAGTTGCGAAGGAACATTAAACTTTAATGAAACTACATTCGAACAAGATGTTTTTTGCCGCAACAGTTATCTTGGTGGCGAAGACCAACAACTCAATTTTATGCAAACTGTTTTTAAGAAAGCAGTGAACTTTGAGAACACACAATTAAAATCTGCTCTTGTCAATTTTAGCGAAGCTTCTTTTCACAAAACTTTTTTTACAAACTCTACTTGGGGAACACAAAGTAGCTATATAGATTTTTCAAAATGTAGTTTTAACCACACATTGAAGTTAGATAATTCTGCTTTTGTAGGACAAGTAAATTTCAACGGAAGTACTTTTCATCGACGCGCAGCTTTTGACAAAACAATCTTTCATCAAACAGCATTTTTTCGCTTTTGTAAATTTATAAATACGTGTTCTTTTGAAGGAACACAATTTTTAAAGCAGTCGTACTTTGTTGGTTGCCATTTCCAAGAAGTCAATTTCATGAACAGCGAATTTGAAGGAGCAGTACGTTTTGCTACAGAAACTGCGATGACAAATTGTCCAGAGAACCAAAATGCAACATTTTTTGAAGACAATGCTGATTTTTCAAATGCTCGCTTTAACAAAAAAGCACTTTTCCAACAGGTGAAATTCGCTAAAAAAACGAACTTCAACAATGTCTACTTTGGAGAACAGATCAGTTTTCGCCACGCCCAGTTTGATGAAGATTTGATTTTTTCTGGTGCATTTTGTAGTCTAGAACTCGATCTACGAAAAATTAATGTAAAAGAAGAACTTATTCTCAAAGGAGCCAATATCAATCGCCGCATAAACCTAGCAGACGCTTCTTTTCGCAAAATATCATTTTACAATATGGTCACTGATGTTATTGCAGTAACTCCACAACAAATCGACGGTAAATTACGCGGAGACGAAAAGGCTGATAATACCATGGACGTTGAACGTACAGCACAAGAGTACCTAGCTTTGAAGAAAAGCTTCTCTATACAGGGTATGCACGACGAAGAAGACTGGGCTTACTGGAGGTTTCGCCGTACAAAAAGAGGTCAAAGTTCTTTGAAAGCAAAAAAGGACAAAAATATTTTCGTTTTGGGTAAAAATTTCCTAGAAAAAATATTCATTGATTACGGTAGTAATTACGGAACACATCCATTTCGAATAACTTTCCTAGCAGCTCTCATGATCGCAGCCTTTGGAGCTTTTTATTGGATGTTCCCTGGACAATTAATTCTAGAAGGTGACGAAATAATGAAAGGCCAAAGTCCAACTTTGAGCCAATGTATATATTTTTCAGTCATGGCATTTACCACTATGGGTTTTGGTGATATACACCCTGACTTTTATGGTTGGTTAAAAACTGTCGTCGCTTTTGAAGCTTTAGTCGGAATTATTACAATGACTTTGTTTGTCGGTACTTATGCAAGAAAAATAGTTCGTTAGGTGTCTTATCATATGCAAAAATTAGCAATCATTGGCTCTGGAATTTCGGGCATTGCCAGCGCATACTATCTAAGAAATAACTACAATATAACTATATTCGAAAAAGAAAACTACTTAGGTGGGCATACAAACACTGTTACCATTAAAGAAAATGGTAAAGAGTATAATATAGATACTGGATTTATTGTCTACAACGAAGTAACATATCCCAATTTAACTAAGCTTTTTTCTGAATTAGAAGTAGAAACACAAGCAAGCAACATGTCTTTTAGCTTACATAATCTAAAGACAAATCTGCAATTTTGTGGCGCAGGCTTACCAGGAATATTCGCGCAAAAAAGTAATGCTTTCCGTTTCGAGTATTGGCGGTTTATTCTGCAAATCATGCGCTTTTTTAAAACATCGGTAAGTGATTTACAAAACAATAACGTCAATATGCCTCTTGGAACCTACCTCAAGAAGCGTCGATACAATAAATATTTCATTGAAAATTATATTGTTCCAATGAGTTCAGCAATTTGGTCAACCTCAATGGAAAAGATGATGGAATTTCCAGCGCGAACTCTAATTGAGTTTTTTCGCAATCATGGTCTTTTAGGTGTAGATACTCATCATCCTTGGCGCACTGTTGCAAATGGATCTTCTTCTTACATAAAACAAATATGCAAAAATATATCTGCACAAATTCATAGCAATAGCCCTGTAAAATCTGTTTGTCGTGATCATAATGGAGTGGTTGTATGTACAAAAGAACATAAATATAAATTCGATAAGGTTCTACTTGCTACTCACGCTGATCAAGCATTACATCTTCTTAAAGATGCTTCGCAAGAGGAAAAAAACGTTCTCGGATGCTTTAAATATCAAAAAAATAAAGCTATATTACACTGCGACTCTAGTACTATGCCACCAATACGCAGTATTTGGAGTGCTTGGAATTATAAAATACTCCCAGGAAATTCAACACACACAACCACAACAACATACTATATGAATTACCTGCAAAATCTAAAAACTACTCGCGATTACTTTGTGTCAATCAATGAATTTATGCCCATTGATCCACAGAAAATTTTATACGAAACGGTTTACGAACATCCTTTGTTTTCTATGGAAGCGATAAACGCACAAAAAAAACTACAAGAACTACAAAACAATGGGCAAGTTTTTTTTGCCGGAAGCTATTTTGGCTATGGTTTTCATGAAGATGGTTTGCGTTCAGCAGTAGAAGTTTCTGAGTTATTAGCGAGAAAAAGCTAATGCAAAATTCGTGTATATATGAAGGAAGAGTTATTCATAATCGCGTAGGATCGATCAAAAACAAATTTACTTACCGCGTATATATGATGTTCCTCGATTTAGATGAAATTGTAAATTTGACAAAAAATATATGGTGCTTGGGACAAAACAAATGGCAATTGTTTTCCTTTTATGATAAAGACTATTTATGGCATAATAAAGAACAAAACAAACCACTAAATGAACGTTTTCGCAGCTTTTTACAACAACAAAAAATTGCGATAGCACATCGCGTATGTTTACTTACAAATATACGAATAGTAGGTCATGTTTTTAATCCAGTCAGTTTTTATTTTTGTTATGATAAAAACAATAATCTTTATCACACTGTCGCGGAAGTTACCAATACTTTTTCTGAGCAAAAATATTATCATATACCAATGAAAAATAAAGAAGGTCACGTTTATCGTCACAACGATAGAAAAGATTTTTACATTTCTCCTTTTGTTGATTCAGATACAAAATTACAGTTTTTTTTTCAAGCTCCAAATGAAAACCTCAAAGTATGTATCCACTCGTTTTCCAACGAAAAACCAATTGTGAAAACAGCTTTATCATTGAAAAGAAACGAGATGGCCAGCGGCTCTCTTTTAAAGATGTTTTTCAAATATCCACATATGACTTGGAAAGTAGTTTTGCTAATACATTACCAAGCTTTACGCTTATGGTGGAAAAAAGTACCTTTTTTCACAAAAGGATCGATAGATAAGAAGATGTCAGTAGAACAAAGAGCACAAATCACCAAGAAAAAAATTAGGAAAAATTAATGGAAGAAATCTCGATTGAAGAAGTTGCAATGTTATACGAAGCTATTGCCGATGAACTAGAAATTGCAGCACGCCATTGCGAAGCTGCGGCACAACGTTTTCGCCAACAAGAAGTTCCACGAGGATCTTCGCATGGATTTGCTGTACACGGTCACTTACAATGCGCGCAAAAAATTTTAAATAAAGTCGCAGAAATTCATGCTTCAAATTCTCATATTTAGGATACTAAAGTGAAAATTTTATTACTATTCATGTCGTGCGTTTTCATCTGTAGCGAAGAGCTATCGTTTCTCTATTCAACAACAGTAGTTAGAGAAAATGAAACGCGAATGATTGTTATTTCTAAAAAAACTGCTACCAAAAAAGACACTCTAGTTACTGTTAAGAGTCTAGCACCTGAATTTGTAAAAATTATAGAACAACCCACTTTACTTGCTAAACACAACCTTGCTTATGTTCGCGTACGCGGAATTAAATTAGGTAGCGCAAAATTAGTCCTAGAAAACGGTAGTGAATTAATAGTTGAATGTAAAGCGAAAGACAATCACCGCGCTCATTTACAAATAATCACGCCAATCTCCGGAAGTAGTGTCTACGGTAAATTTGTTGTTGCAGTTGATGTTAGTTCTTACAATAACAAGGCCTTTGATAAAATACAGTTAAAATCAGGTAACCATCAATTTGAAGCTTATAAAATTTTGCATTTAGATGCAATCCACAAACGCTATTTATTTTCTGTCAATAGTGAATTATTACCGACAACAGCTAGTTTGGTTGCAAAAGCATGGCATAGGTATAAGATTATTGGTCACTCTCAAGTTATTGTTTCTACTTCTAAAGTATTAGCTAAAAAAGGTGAGTGTGAAGATGATTATATCGTAAATGTAAAATCTCGTTTTAATCGCAATCGCAATCGCAAAATTCGCAAAGTCTTCCACCCAGACGCAGGTAATAAAACCTGTATTTTTCAAGCAAGCACTTTTCCTGTATGGAGTTTTGAATATAATATTGCGAAACAAGGCAACTACCAACTCATTCTTCGAGCGAAAGGGGACTTTGCAGGGGGAGCTTTTCCTGGAGTAAGCGTACATGTCAACAATAAGCAAAATCCGGTTACATCTGGGCGAATTGTCGACAGTAACTGGCACCGCACTGTAATTGGCAAGCCGTTTTCCTTAACAAAAGGAAAAAACATAGTCAGTGTTTTGTTTGTTAATGACTTTTTTTCAACACCTTGGCAAGATCGCAATTTAATGCTTGATCAATATGAGCTTATCTCCGTCGAAGAACAAGCAGATACTTCAATGATGATGTCTCAACCAACAAGTCGCGAAGAAATAAAAATAATTTTGCGTAGCCTTTTTGACGGAGAAGAAACAACAGGGTGTACTTTTGTTGATGGTACTTGTATTACATCTTCGTCAATAGCTCCTAGAGTTAAGTTACATGTAAATGACGAAGTTGTTTACGAGCAGACCACATTTGATATTTTTTTTCCTATTTTTCGCGAGTGTTTACAAAAAGGAAAAAACACTGTTTATCTAAGTGCACAGATAGGTAACGGTCCTGTTTTTACTAGTTTGAAACAAGAATTGATAAATCCCAAAGAACTAAACCGTCCGTTACC
Organism: Candidatus Uabimicrobium helgolandensis; assembly: GCF_041508025.1. Classification (NCBI taxonomy): domain Bacteria; kingdom Pseudomonadati; phylum Planctomycetota; class Candidatus Uabimicrobiia; order Candidatus Uabimicrobiales; family Candidatus Uabimicrobiaceae; genus Candidatus Uabimicrobium; species Candidatus Uabimicrobium helgolandensis. The sequence continues at coordinate 4,040,964 of NZ_CP165719.1, read as the reverse complement.
TAAATTTTATCGATTCTCTGGCGTAGATTTACGTTGGGATAATCAAAAAAAATTAACAAAAGATAATCAGAAAAAAAGCGATGTTTTGTTTTTCGCAACAAATGAAACACGCACTTTACAACTACCAAAAAATATACGTGGAAACTTCCGCATCTACGTTGACGCGCGAGGTAAAAATTTTCGTGGTAAAGCAAAACTGCAAGTAACTGTAGATAAACAGGAACTACCTGTATTTGAAGTTCCTCAATTTTGGAACATTAAAGAGATTGGTCAAACAAAAATTGACAACGGCCAAATAAAAGTTTCTTTCATTAATGATGCTTTCGAAGAAAAAATAGGTGACCGCAATTTATTTGTGAATGCCATAATACTAGTACAAGTAATGCCTCCTGACACCACACCTCCAAGTGTACGCGTTTTATACCCTGAGCAAAACCAAATAGTCTACGGTGGTGATGTCATCATCGCTCAAATATACGACGACGGACTTGTTGGTCCAGCTAATATCTATATCAACGGACAAACAAAAAATATGAACATCCAACGTTTAGGGCGCGCTGGTCACTACATTTTTCCTTTACCCTTAACTCACCTTAAAACTGGAAAGCACTATTTTTTTGTACGAGTAAGCGATAGCGCTGGTAATGTAAGCGAAAGCAAAGAGATTGCCTTTAATGTGGTAAGCGAAAAACCACAAATGGGAACAAAATATAGCCGTGCAGTAGCGCTTCTCAACCGTTTTGCTTATGGGCCAGAACTCGATGAACTTGGTAAAGTTCTTGTTTTAGGCGAAAATACTTGGTTAACACAAAATATTACCCACCAACAAAGCTCGAAAGATTCAATGATCATTTCGCGTGTCGTTGAACAATTTCCACGTCAAGGTTCATATGCAATTCAGCAACGTATAATTTTGCAGTTACTACTAATGCAAAACACTGTACGAGGACGTTTTGTCATGTGGGCTCAGAACCATTTTTCAACATGGCTTCGTAAAGTACAAGGTATGGAAAAATGGCAAGAGCACGAACAGTTTAACAAAGAAGGTGTTTGTCACTTTCATGATCTTTTATTAACCTCAGCAACAAGTCCAGCAATGCTTTTCTACTTAGATCAAGATAGTAGCTTTACCAATCGCATTAACGAAAATTATGCGCGAGAAATTATGGAATTACATACTCTTGGGGTAAACGGTGGTTATTCACAGCAAGATGTAACAGCTTTGTCGCGACTACTGACAGGATGGACATCTACCATTACTACACGTAGCGATTCTGGTGGTGGAATAAACCGTGAACAACGTTTTGTAAAAATGCTTAATAGTAGTAAACAAGAAAAGATTCTAGGCGTGCATTTTCCTGTAGCAACAGGAAACGAAAAAATCCATAGAATTTTACGTGTATTTGAGTTACTTGCTGCGCATCCAAATACTGCAAAGTTTATTTGTCAAAAACTGGCCGATCAATATGTTTCATCTCCAGCACCTACAAAATTGGTGGAAGATCTAACAAAAGTTTTTCATGAAAGTTACGGTGATTTTCGCGAAATATTACTATTTCTCAGTAAGCACCCTTTGTTTTGGGAAGACGCTCTTCTTTGCAAAAAATTCACAACTCCCCAAGATTACGCTCTTCGTTTAGGACGCTGTACTAACATGCAAATTTCAGGTGTTATTAGCCGTTATTTGGGAAACAGCGGCATGTCATTTTTTGATAAAGCAACACCAGATGGCTACCCTCAACATGCGCAATTTTACACTGACTCCAACATGATTTTGCAACGTTGGAAATTGAGTAACGATCTACAAAATCAATTTATGAAATTTGTCCCTGGACCATGGCAAAGATCATATACAATTAGCAATCGCGAATTTTTAGAAGAAACAATTGATATAATTGCTATGCGTATAACCGGTCATGTTCTCAATGAGAAGTCGCAAAAAATAGCCAGGAACATTTTAAATAAAACACATAAAGATCATCGTGCTAAGTTAAAAGAGTTAATAATGTTAATGACGAAATTACCAGAAATGAATTTTAAGTAATATATTATGAATAAACTTTTACTTGTATGTTTGACGTGTTGTTTTTTCGGTTGCCAAACGCAAATACCGGAAAAACAACGTAAACCACTTTTTGAACATTTTCCTCCACAAAAAACAGTCAATAACCCTAAATGGGGCGAGAAACTACAAGATATTAAAAATCATGAGGTCTTTTATGAAAATAATTTTAAAGACCTCGTGACTACAGCGCACGAAGCTACACATGATATCAGTATATTTTTCCGAATGAATGAGCAGCAACACTATTTTCGCAAAATCAATGCTTTTTATGTCTTCGACAACAAAGTAGCTATTATAGAAAACCCTCCAATTGCACTAGAAAAGGTATATAATTTTATACCAAAAGAACTAAAGGGAAAGCTATTTGACAACTACTTTCCGAACGCTGGTTATCAAGATAACCCTCTATATATATGGGAAGAGTGGACTGCTTATGTCAACGGAGCTGAAGTAGGAACTGATCTTGTAGAAAATGAACTATGGAATCAAGGAAAACGCGATACCTTACTTGCAACGCTCGAATTTTTAGTTTACTCTGCAGCGCTTGTTATCGCTACCCAAGAATTAGCGCCTCTCTACTACCAAACGTACCCAAATTTTGAAGAATTTTTCGCATGGAATGCAAAGCGTACATGGCGTGTTTATAAAAAAACACAGAAATTGTCGCCCTTTGATAATGACCTCCATCGCAATTACTTAAAAATTTTAAAAACCAGTACGCAAGCAAAAAAGCTACGCTTGTTTTTGCAAAACTATGTGGAAATAAATAATTGACAAATGTAGTTAGTTATGCTTTATTATTAACAGACTAACCGAACGGTCAATCCTGTAAACCCCCTTGGGTAAAAGCTCTTAAGCTTTTTGCAACCCTTTCCTGACCGCTTGGTCAGCACTATTGAAACACACTACATATTTTGTTGGTTGTCTACATGTGAACATAAAGGGATTATTGTGAATGTTAATGTATTAGAGGCACAAAGAAATCAAACAGACATTACAGATATAAACAGTCTTGTTAGTTCTGCTGTTAATTGGTTAAAGAAAAATCAAAACGAAGAAGGCTACTGGGTCGGTATGTTAGAATCTAACTCGTGTATGGAAGCAGAGTGGATTTTAATGCAACATTTCTTAGGTATTGATGGTGATCATAAATACAACAAAGTGGTTCAATGTATTCTAAACGAACAACGAGCCGATGGTTCTTGGGAAGTATTTTACGATGCTCCCTCCGGAGATATCAATACAACAGTTGAAAGCTATGCTGCTTTACGAGTCGCAGGTGTAGATTTAAACAGCGAGCCAATGGTAAAAGCTCGTACTTGGATTTTACAACGCGATCTAAAAAGTTTACGTGTTTTTACTAAATATTGGCTTGCACTTATTGGTGAGTGGCCTTGGGAGTACACACCGCAGTTACCACCAGAACTAATATTCTTGCCTTCATGGTCACCTCTTAATATTTACAAATTTTCTTCTTGGGCACGTGGTACACTTGTGCCTATGGCTATCCTATCAGCGAATCGCCCTGTTCGACCTTTACCTCCAGAAAAAAGACTTGATGAATTATTTCCACAAGGACGAGAAAATTTAGATTACAGTTTACCTCGTGACAAATCAGTAGCTTCTTGGGAATCACTTTTTCTTGTCATCGATCGCGCATTAAACATCTACACCAAATTACCTTGGAAGCCCATGAGGAAACTAGCCAAAAAACTTTGTGTTGAGTGGGTTATTGAACGCCAAGAAGCAGATGGTGCGTGGAGCGGTATTCAACCACCTTGGGTTTATTCGCTTATGGCTCTTAATACCGAAAATTATTCCATAGACCACCCTGTTCTTGACAAAGGCCTTTCTGCTTTTGATAAACACTGGTCTTACGAAAAAGGCGGCGGTATATATCTACAAGCTAGCGAATCTCCCGTTTGGGACACTGTTCTTTCATGTCTCGCCATGTTAGATTGCGATGTAAAAGTAACTGAAAATGAACAATTACAAAAAGCAATGAAGTGGATTCTCAACAAACAAATCAAAGAAAAAGGTGATTGGCAAGTATACTCTCCAAAAGCCCCTTGCGGAGGGTGGTCTTTTGAAAGAGCAAATAATTACTATCCTGATACTGATGATACTGCTGTTGCCTTAATAGTTCTTAGTAAAATGTGTCACCAGCTGCAAGATTCAGAGCAAACACAAAAAATGAAAGAAGCGATAAACACTGCAAAAGAATGGCTACTAGAACTACAGTCTTCTAATGGAGGCTGGGGAGCGTTTGACAAAAATAACAATAGTAAAATCGTTACCAAAATACCATTCTGCGATTTTGGTGAAGCACTAGATCCTCCAAGCGTTGACGTTACGGCGCATGTAGTCGAAGCATTTGGAGAAATGGGTTACGATAAACACTACCCTCCTGTAGCAAGAGCTATCAGATACATGAAAAACGAACAAGAAGAAGATGGTTCATGGTTTGGAAGATGGGGGGTTAACTACATATACGGAACCGCAGCTGTTTTACCAGCACTCAAGGTGGTAGGCGAAGACATGAATTCTGAATACATTCACCGAGCAGCCGAATGGATTATGTTACATCAAAATAGCGACGGTGGATGGGGAGAAACATGCCAATCTTACATCGACGAAAGCCTTAAAGGCAAAGGAGAAAGTACTCCTTCCCAAACAGGATGGGCGCTAATGGCTCTATTAGCTGTAGACTCAAATTCTTATGACAACTCCATCCTAAAAGGAATTGAATGGCTAAAAAATAATCATGAAGAAGGTAGTTGGGATGAAAACCAGTACACAGGAACAGGATTTCCTGGTTATGGTGTTGGTGAACGTGTGTTTTTGAAGAAAGTAAAAGGCTCCTTGCAGCAAGGCTCCGAGCTTTCCAGAGCATTTATGATCAACTACAATTACTATCGTCATTATTTTCCGCTCATGGCTCTTGGACGCGCGCAAAAACACTTCTCAAAGCAAAATGTTTATTAAAAATAAACTACAACATCTCCACGTTTAGATTTTCATTTTAGGGAGTAACAAAGTTTTAGAAATACATTGTATTCTACAACTAAAAGTAATAAAGTTACTCCCTAAAAAACATTAAATCTGTAGCTATATGTTCTACAATCATCCTAAGTTACACTCTTTAATTTCTATCCAACTTCTCTAAACAAATTGTCGTGCTTGCTCGTGAATAACACAGTGTCTGCGGACTAGGCCATCTAAATTTTTATGATAGCCTCCACCGATTACAGTCGCAACAGGTACACCATTATCGACGCATGTTTTAAGTACAAGATAATCGCGCGCGGCAATTCCTTGTGATGTCATTGACAATTTCCCGAGAGCATCATCTTCGTGAACATCCACACCAGCATCATAAATTACCAAGTCTGGCTCAAATTCTAACATTGCAGAGAGCCCTTGTCGCAAAGCCACCATGTATTCATCATCGCCAATGTCTTTTTCCAAAGCTATATCGAGATCACTATCAGGTTTCTGTAAAGGAAAATTATTCTTACAGTGTATCGAGCAAGTAAAAACATCGGTATTGTTTTGAAAAATAGTTGCTGTGCCATCTCCTTGGTGAACATCACAATCTAAAATAAATATCAAATCCGCCAATTGTTGTTCAATAAGTGTAAGTGCTGTAATCGCTAAGTCATTAAAAATACAAAAACCTGAACCAAAATTAAAATGAGAATGATGCGTACCACCTGCTAAATGACATGCAATTCCATTTTCTAATGCTAGCTTTGCCGTTAGCAATGTACCACCTATAGAATAAGTTGCTCTTAAAGCTAGTTGTTCACTCCACGGAAGACCAATTCTCTTAGCGCGCTTTACATCAAGATTATTAGCGAAAAAATTGTCTACATAATCTTGGCTATGTGCAATTTTGATCATCTCTTGTGTAACAGGCTCTGGACTGACAATATCATTTTTAGTAATGATTCTTGTTCTAAGTAGCCTTTCGTATAACAAACGAAATTTTTCCATGCGAAATCGATGTTTGCTAGGAAATGGAACACTGTATATAGGATGATAAACACAAGCGACCACTTACTTATCTCCTTGGCGATGGAAAAAATCGTTCAAGTCTTCGTACAGGCTTTTGCTCTCTGAATCTAGAGGAATAGTCGTTTTTCCCATTAAAGGTAAAGGTTCACTACTTTTCCTTGCCATCATAACTTGCCAAAGAAACCCAAGCATCCACACATGATTGCGTAATACAATACGATTCAATCTTCTAAAGCACAATAAAAACATATCTTGTTGCAACAAATTACGCGCATAGTACATAACTCTTAAACGTGCTTCAAAAATGTCTTGTAGTATGCTTAAGGAGCTACACATAAGCAAAATAAAGTAGCCGCGCTGTTGAAAATAACTTGGCTGTGGTACATAAAAATTATTATCTATATAATCATCCAATTCACTACTCAAAAGCTCTCTTTTTTTGACAATTTCTTTTAAAGTCACAACATCTTCTTGCGAAGGTAGCTCATTTACCTCCCCACGTGCACGCCGCCAAACACAAGGTAATCCCCAAACCTCCTTAATTGCTTGGTCTTCTAAATCATGAACCTCTTGTTGTCCCTTATTATATACCTTCGACAAAGTTTTGTAATCTGTGGACCATTCATTTGCTTTCACAATAGAATCGCTGGGCATTACTTTTTCTATAAGGCCCACCAACGATTCAAATTTCTCTATTTCTAACCAGTCTTGTTCTAAATTGCGCTCAGAACAGCTGTGATTGTTAAAGGTTTGCCACAAAAAAGACCCATCTTGCCTTTCTATTGCCATACCATCATAGCTACAAGTACTATCGCAAGCACATTTTAATCTAAAACGCAACAAATTCTTATCGCGCGTTTCTCCTTCTGGACGAATATAGTTTTCTCTAAATATTTTTTTCAATTCATTTATAGACAAAAGTTCTTTCTGCAAACAAGTTACATCATTTACAAAACTTTTCTCTTGCTGTGACAGTGAAGAAAAAGCAAATTCTACTCCTTCATCTGCTACCACTTTACAAAATTTAGACACAACACTAAATCTCTTGTGCATGCAAAAAACACAATCTATGTGCAACTCTTCTCTTTGTGGATAAGGTAAAAAATATTTGATATCTAATTCTTTATTACATGTATTACATTGCATAACAAAATTCCTTACTATGTAATTTAAATCATCGTTTGTGTAATAAGTTCTAGTGTGATAGTATTAAAGTGTACGACGAGGTAAATAAAAGTCCTGTTTTCAAAGAATAAATACTTTTGGCGGATTTACTTACTTTTGTCGAATCAAAGGCCGTTTCTATTTATAATAGTAACTCAAGTTGCTACCGATTAAAGCATAAAACTCACAAAACACATCATTTTATAAATGTATAAGAGTCGTAACTTGAGCAAGCAGTTTATTAAGGGATTAGAATATGAGTATACATAAAATTATACTGTGTATATTAGCTATAAGCAGTTCTTTGTTGTTTGCAGATATAAAACTCAAACGACCTAGATTTATCAAAAAAAATGTCAACAAAACTACAGATATTGAATTAATCATTTCAGAACAAAATAACCGTTTAATTGTTATTTCTCTTATGAAACCCAACAAAAAACAACAAGCACGAGATGCCAATTTCAGAACTGTTAAAGATTACGAAAATATTATGCTTGGTTTGGCAGCCAACTTAAATAATTGGGGGAAAATAGAATTACGTTCTAAAAACATTTTAGTGCTAAAAAATATAAAAATTGTAGATGGTTTAACAATTTATATTGGTAGTGAAAGTCTTGTTATCTACGAAAAGCCAAAAGCCTCGAATTGGAACCCTAAAGCTTTTGAAGACCTCCACTTACAATACGAAAAAAAAATACAAGTGCTTGAAAATAAAGTAGCAAACCAAAACCAAAGAATTGCCGCTTTAGAAAAAAGTAATACTGACATTCTACAAGTACTGCAAAACATACAGCAACAAATGAATCATTCTCCGCAACCTGTTTACCCGCGAGATATAACATTTGATATTAGCTACAATACCAAACCAATAGAAACAAACCATGTAGTTACTGCAACTCTCGCCAGTGACCCACAAAATGTTCGCGTTTTACAAACAGGCGATACAATAGTCCCAGGTCTATATCATATCGATATTTCTATGCCAGGTTACCATTCTTTACAATACGATCTACACATAAAAGAAGAACATGCCCCTGTTATCATCAAGAAGCAACTACAAGCAAAATCGCGCAAAGTATCTTTTAACATCACCGCAAACAATGTTAAAAATTTTAGTGGTTATCAAGTAACAATAACCCCTGTAAATTCAAAATATTGGACTGCTATCGAAAACAATGAAGCAGTAAAGCCTGGTTGGTATTTTTTAAATATCAAGAAAGATGGTTACACATTCGAGAAAGATAAGAAAATCCACATTGCACCTAACAATGATCCGTATATAATAAAAGAGGTACTTTCGACAAATAAACGCCAGATTTCATTTAATATACGCGATAAAAATAGCCGTGCAATTGTAACCGCTTATCAGATAATAAATTCAGCAACCAACACAAAAATCACAGCGAACGACTGGTACACTATTAACACGAAACTCAAACTAAATCTAAAGTTCAAAGAGTATGGTTCTATAGATACTATTGTTGTTGTAAAATCCGGCCAAGGACCTTACATTGTCGACATTTGGTTACAAAATCATTGGCAAAAGTTAGAGCTTTCAACTCGTTATAACGAAATGAATTTCGATGGTATTAACTATCCATTCGCTTTCTACGCTAACAACAGTAAAATAGAAGCTCACCATATAGAAACGCGCACAATCAACAGTTACTACTACCATCGAGTAATGGTACCAAGCCACACAAAAAATTTCCGTGTTACAGCAGGATATTTATACAACCAAATCTCAATGAACGAGTTTGTTTCAGGAATGATGCTTGGCCGTTTAAACGGAATTGACACTTCTAACCTAGTTGCACATTTGCAACAACTACATAAAAATGAAAACTATGGTTCCGCGATAGGTGCTTTAGAAGGAATGCTTCAAAATTATCGTTTTCGACGTAAGTGGCAAAAAGTAAGTTCGCAAGAAAAGCAAACGCTCCTACAGCATTTACGTTCATGGCGTATAACAAATGGACAACTTCGCATTCGCTTGCAAATTGTTTTATATGCTATGCAGAAATAGGGATGTGAGTTGTTTTAGAAGCCTTAGTTGTATTTTGCAATAAAGTTACTCAATATAGAGGTAGTACGAATATCGTACTACCTCTTTTGTTCAGGATTTCGCAATGACTAAAAAAAAAGTATTATTGCTGTTAACCGATTTAGAAAACCGCAAATTTTTTGGCGGTATACAGATGTACAACCATTCACTACTAAATTCTCTTAGAAACTTAAACTATAACTGCAATTTCTTCACTCTTAACGACTACAATCAAAACGGTTGTTCACAAAGTAAAAGTAAATTCATTTTTCGTTTTCTAAAACAAATTTTATTATTCAAACCAGATTTAGTAATATGTGGGCATATAAATTTCGCTTTTTTATGCCAACGCGCATGTAAACCTTTAGGCATTCCCTACTATGTAATATGCCACGGCATTGATGCACTCAACATGTCGCGCTCAAAAATCACTGCTCTACAAAAAGCAGAAAAATTAATTGCGGTTAGCAAATATACTCAAAAAAACGTTCAGCAACAAACACACAACAATAACTTTTTTTTACTTCCTCCCTGCGTTGACAACAATAAATTTAAAATAGTTCCTCGTTCGCAAAATCTGACACAAAAATGGAATTTACACAAAAAAGACAAAATAATTTTAACCATTTGCCGCTTATCAAAAAAAGAAATGTACAAAGGATATGATATTATAATAAATGTTCTTCCCCAAGTTTTAGAATCCGTTAAAAATGTAAAATATATACTTGGCGGAACAGGCGATGACTTGACGCGTGTAAAGAACCTAGTATCTCAAAAAAACCTACATGACAACGTTATCATTACTGGCTTTATACCCGATGACGAAATCGTTGATTACTACAATTTATGCGATATATTCGCTATGCCTTCTCAGAAAGAAGGTTTTGGTATTGTCTTTACAGAAGCATCCTGTTGCGGCAGACCAACATTAGCAGGAAACAAAGATGGAAGTTCTGATGCTGTATTAGAAGGAAAAACAGGAATACTCGTAAATCCTGATGATCCACAGCAAATCGCAAATTCACTCATTACATTTCTAAATAATAATGCTGACCCTAAATTCTACGATAGAGAATATTTACGCAATCAAACAGTAGAAGCTTATAGTTATGAGAATTTCAAAAAACGCGTAGAAAATGTTATGCAAGCGTAGCAAATTTTTTTATAAAGATTCGTATTAATATGACAATAACTATTACTTAACTCCTTTAGCCAACTTATCCTGTATAAATTTCTTTTGCGCATCACTAAGTCCATAAACAGCTGGGTAAATCATATCAGAACACCACAGTGCTTTTTTATAAAATACGTATGCCTTATTATCTCCAAGATTCTCAAGAGTTTGTCCATGAACTAAAAGAAAATAACTACTACTGGGATATACCTCTAGAGCTTGCTCAGAAATCTGCAATGCTTTCTGCAATGACACTTTCATCTTATCTTTTTCTTGTAAATGTAACCAAAAGTTAGCAAGATCGCGATAGAATATATTTTTTCCGTTTAGATTTTTTAAAATCGTATCTTTTCCTGCCATCTGTATATGTTGTTCAAGAGAATTGATTTTTCCCACCACTTTTGATATTGAAATACTCTTTCTGGGAACATTGTGTAGTTGCGACCGCAACGATTTAAGTAATAAAAGAGCCAAGCGTATATTTGCTTGGGCGTGACTAGGATTTAGTAAAAGCTCTTGTTGCAAAAATTTATAGTATTTTTGTACGCGTTCTTTTGACAAATCATTCGTTTGTAAAGTTTTAACTACTTGTGAAAAATTATTCTTTTGTAAACTATGTGGTGAATAGATCGTCAAAAATAATATAAAAAGAATACTAATAATCAAAACAGAAATATACAAGCCTGGAGAAACTTTATGAGGAGTGCTCTTCATTCGCGCAATATACAACGCAAAAAGTATCCAAAAGTGATGGCTTAAATTAAAAGTATAAAAATTAGTGTCTATAAAAGCATGCACAGCGAAAGAAATAAGCGCAATACGAAGCCCAAGAATAGATGAAAAAAAACGGTTATTCATCACTTGTTTGTACAAAACAACAATACCAACAGTGATTAATCCCCAAAAAAACGTCCTTCCCAAAAATACTGCGCTATCTCCATAAGCATCTAGATATTTCTGTCCAGGATCGCTAAGGGAAAGTGATTGCAGCATAATAACGAAACCAAGAGAAACCAAACCACTTGAGAAAAAAAGTAAACGGTTTGGATTTTCCTCTGTTTCAGCTATTTCTTTTTCACAAAGATTACGACAAAACACAACACCAAAGAACAACAAAGCGGCCATTCCTAAAATGCCGGTCTCAATAGAAAATTGTAAATAAAAATTGTGGGCATTATTAACTTCTTCTAACCATAAAGGCTTGTACTGATAAAAATATTGCGAAAAATTATCGACACCAATACCTGTCAAACCATGCTCTGGAAACATAAGAATTGTTGTTTGCCAATAACCTATTCGACTTAAAAACGTAAGACTAGAATCGCCAATAAAATCAAAAAATGGTGTGTAACACATCAAAGAGTATAGCACTAAGGAGCCTACAAGACAGCTAAAAGACCCTAAGTAAAAAAACCTCTTCCTAGAATACACATATCCAAGAGACACAAAACTTATCGCTACAAAAAAACCTAAAAATGCTCCTCTTGACTTCGTAAGGTAAAGACTCATAATACCTGCAATCAAAAAGAACAACAAAGTACCTATATTTTTTTTCGTTACGGATTTGTAATACACAGAAGCAACAACAACGGTGTATACAACAAGATAAAGACCATAGTGATTTGCTAATGGAAAATGCCCAAACAGTCTTTGTGATAAAATACGCGCTGCTAACAATTGCTGTTTATTTTCAGACAAAGATAAAAGTGCATCTGACTTTTGCTGTACTTGTAATTTCAATGCAGGCAAATCAAAATAATATTGGTAAAAACCATACATTAACTCTATACAAAACACGCATAATAAAGCAAAAACAATAAATCGCCAGATTGCTTGATCTTTTGCCCAAAAATAACAACAGAAAAACAAACATATATCAGAGACCCACATCATCAGAGTGGTTTCGGCAGCGTGCACATTACGGCAAAACAACAAAGAAACCAAACAGCTAAATATCAAACAAAAAATAGCCAAAAATAAGCTAAAATTACGCCATTCATATTCTTGTTTCAATAGCAAAAAAATCGCTAAAAAAGCAAAGGCCATCCATGAAAAAACTAAGCACAAATGCACAAACGCTAGCGATTGTGTAGGAATAAATGTGCGTAAAAAGATAACTTGAAACAGACAAAACAACGAAATATTTTTCAGAATAACAAATAATAGATCTTTATTCTTGAGATTTAGAGACATAAGCCGTGTGTTCCAGTATGTGAATAATAAATAAAATAGCCATGAGCTGCACAACAATAACCATTGCCCCTAACCAATCATCTACTTGATAAAGCAAAGTAGCATTAATTCCAGTGGCAAATGTAACTAAATAAATAACAAGCACCGCTTTTTGTGTACTCAAACCTAATTTTGTAAGCCTATGCGAAAAATGATTAGTATCTCCTTCAAAAACAGGACGCCCCTCTCGCAAACGATATAACACAACAGTAGTAGTATCAAAAATAGGAATAGCAAATGCAAGTATTGGTAGAGCTACAGCAAAATGTGGAAAATTCATTTGATAAAAATCAGCGTATATTGTCAATGAAGCTAAGGTATAACCAATAAATAAACTCCCACTATCTCCCATAAAAATAGACGCAGGAGAAAAGTTATAGCGAAGAAAACCCAACAAAGCTCCAAGCAACGCACATAGAACAAACACGATAGACCATTGATCAAAGCAAACCATAACCCAAATAAGAATAAGGCCTATAATAAACGCAACACCAGAAGAAAGTCCATCCATATTATCAAGTAGATTAAAAGCATTGGTAATTAGTACTATCCAAAAAATAGTAATAAAAAAGGAAAAAATATCATTATCGATAAAAACAGTGAGCTTTATATCGAAAAGAAACAAACAAACCGCCGCTATTATTTGACAACACAACTTAGTACGCGGTTTTAAACTAATATAATCATCAACAAGTCCGACAATAAAAATAAAAAAGCCACTTATCAAAATGCACATTATTTGTGGTGATATATAAAAAATTATTATTGAGAATATTGCTTTATATAAAAAAATACAGCTACATAAAGAAAAAATGACAGCTAAAAAAATAGCAATGCCACCACCCAAGGGCATAGTACGGTTATGAATTTTTCTTTCTCCAGGTGCATCTACTAAACGTAACTTCACTGCATGTTTTTTAATTATATATACAAGTAGCATGCAGATTATAAAAGATAGAAAAAATGCACTAATACCAAAAAATACATTAGATCTCATTTTGTTTTGTAATATAAAATTTATCATATGATTCCGTTGTAAAAAAAAATTGACAATTTAGTATATCCGAGTTAATCTGAGTAAAATTTATCAGTGCCTGACAAAATAAGTGAGCTGATAAAAGTAATTGCCTAGTGTCGAAACTAGGTCGTGTTGATATTTAGGTTTTTATATAATGTGAGTTATTCTAGGAAGTAGCAAAGCACTTTGAAAGTGCAAAATTACGCTCTGTAACAAGAAAAGCAACAAAATGAATTCCTAAAAAAGCTAAATTATAAAAAAGATAATGTCAATACGCCCTAATTTAATGCTAAAAAATAAACCAACAAATTTCAATGTAAATACTTTTAACAAATCACTTAGTACATTGATTCATAAATTTTTGCGTTATAAACGCTGATAATTTTGAATCAATGTAACTAGTACCCAACTGAAACTCGATAATTGATATTTAGCTGTGTAAATACACAATGAAACAACAAGCGAGTAAATTTAGTGGACAATACTTTTGGCTATTACCATTCTATATTTAACTATTTTTAAAATGAAAAATCATGTCTCTTTCTCACGAAATTATGAAAAACATCTGCGGATATTCGCGCGCAAAATATTCTACTTGGTTTTATTATCGTCCAGATCATATACTTTTTGATGTTGGAGAAGGTATTAGCCTTGCTCTTCGTAATATGATTTACGGAATTGATCGTATATTTATTTCTCATAATCATGGGGATCATATCGGTGGATTACCTGGGTTCATAAAATCAAGAGCCTCATCAATGGGTGACATTACAAAACCTCTCACAATATATTACCCAAAAGGTGACACTTATATCTTGCAGTTCAAAGACTACCTTGATCTATCTATTCCCAAACTTCCCTTTGTATTAACTTGGCAAGGTATATCACCAGGAGACCAAGTACAACTACACGCAAATCGTTTTGTAGAAGCTTTTGCCTCTGATCACATGGGAACTTTGTCATTAGGATATAAAATTATAGAAGTAAGAAAACGTTTAAAAGCAGAGCACCAAGGTTTGCCTCAAAACGATCTAATTACTATAATCAAAGAACAAGGCCGCGAAGCTATCCATGAAGAATACCAAAAAAATCTTTTAGTTTACAGTGGAGACACAATGCCTTTAGATACTTCTATAGTACAAAAAGCAGAAGTACTCCTTCACGACGCTACTTTTGTATTGGAAAATGATCGCGAGGAAAAAACGCATGCAACAATACAAGAAGCTTGTCAACTAGCAATAGAAGCAGAGGTAGCTTCTTTGGCGTTATTTCATTTCTCATCTCGCTATTCCCATCAACAAGTAAAAGACAAGATCCAACAGATGATAACAGAAAATAACATTCAATTTCCAATACACTATATCTATCCGCATTTCTACCCTGCTGATTTCAAACAAATCTACGTAGAAAGTCAAAAGGGAGAAAAAAAGGAAAACAATGATCAATCTTAAAGAGTAGATACAACTTTTGGCTTTGTGGCTCTTCATTATCGAGCTACGAAACCAAGAGCCAAAAAGCTAAAAAATTTTAACTTTTTGCACAGTCTTAGAAAGACATAATAAGGAGTGCCATCAATTATAAAACCTAAAGCTAATTTATTATAGAACTCATAGCTGTAATCGTACAAAAGATAAATGTTTTCTATATTAAAAACAATTTATTATTTTCGGCTACGATCACGATTACCGTTAGGGTCACGAATTTTTCAGCATAATGTTTTAATTGGTGACGCGCCTTATTTGGTTATTTTAGGTAGTAAAACTCTTTAGCAGTGCATAATATTGTTGTGTAGACATCTAATATAAATTCGTTTTAGAGAAGGGAGATACGAGGAAAATGCAGGTTTTGCATCAGTTATTGGCAGTTCCTTCGAAAAATCCTCGTCACCAACAATGAAAATTTTAATATTCATATCACTCGCACTATCTTTTGTATTTGCAGAAGATCTTTATTATAGTGTTAGCATTGGAAACAAAGATGCAGGCTATATTCATGCTCGTTTTACAGAGCTCGATTACAAGAATAAACCTGCGCGTATTATTGAAAGTTGGTCTGTTTTTAATTTGCAAGGCAATAAATATATCATCGATGAAAAAACAATTATTAGTAAATCAAAAAATAAAGTAGCTGCATATCTGCTAGAATATCAAAGAAACTTAGCAACGGAGCAACAGCAATATCTATTTTCAGAGAACAGCGTAAATATATTGTCAAGCTCTGCAAAACCTCCTATAAATATCGAATTACCTCTGAATCGCGGAGTCACTGTCGTCACAAATTACTTTTCACTAATACCTCTTTTCGCTAAATGTGAACAATTTCCCCTATCATTTTTTGTAGTAGAACCTCAAGGTATCAATCCAAACGCCTTAAGTGTTCCATCGACAAAAATGACAATAGTACCTCTAGGTACACGCAATATAAAGATTTTAGGAAAAAGACACAAAACGCAAGTATTTCAAATGGTAAAAGAAAATGCCAGTAAATTGACATTTTGGCTATCAAACGATAAGAAAAAAATTCTACGCGTCAAACAACATCAACTCAATAGCACAATTATAGAACTAAATACGGAAGATGTTGTCTATAAAAAACCAAGTGATGCGCTTCCGAAAATTCGTCCGTTTCCATTTAAATCAGGACAAATGTATCGTTATGTCACAACCGTTGCAGGAGAAAAAACAGGCATTATTGAATTCTTTGTTCACTTCAATGAACAAAAAAAACTTCACGAAGTTACAGCGATAGGTAATTTAGTTGCTTCAGGAGTTTCTTTTACATCAAAAACTCAATATAACGAAAACTTAAAACCAGTACACTATCAATTACAGCAAAAAGATGTGGAAGGTAAATCAACAATACAAGCCAACTGTAACTTTAAAAAAAGCGGTGTTAAAGCTCATTTTCAAAAAGGAACCCATATTATAGATCGTCTAATACCATTAGATGTAGAATATGTATTTCTCGACAACAATTCTTACCATCATTTCGCTACTTTTGCTTCACAACTTCCATTTTCGCTTACAAACGAAATTAATGTATATATATTTCATCCACGTCGATTGCAACTAACAAAAGCTCTATTTTCGCCACTTAAGAAACTAAAAGGTGGTACATATGTTTATCAACTCAAAACACCGTTTTATGAACTTAAAATGTGGGTAGATAAAGAAGGATATATGGTGAAATACCAACAAGGAAATTTAGTTGCTCATTTACAAAAGAAAAAATAACAAAGAGGTTTGTTGTGAGATTGTGTGTGTTTTTGTGGTGTAGTTTAGGAGATTGTTTGTGTAGCGAAGACGACGGGAATCGAACCCGCAACCACCGGATCGACAGTCCGGTACTCTAACCAATTGAGCTACGTCTCCAGATTCTAACTTTTTTGGAGTGACGAAGACGACGGGAATCGAACCCGCAACCACCGGATCGACAGTCCGGTACTCTAACCAATTGAGCTACGTCTCCAATGAAAAATGGGCGATAGTGGACTTGAACCACTGACCCCCTGCTTGTAAGGCAGGTGCTCTAGCCGACTGAGCTAATCGCCCCTATTGAGGTTGGAATATACTATCACAAATATTTAGAAAGTCAAGTATGATTATCAGATTTTTTTTACTTTTTTTTTTACTGCTTCACGGAAGCTGCTCTCACAACGTTAGTAACACTGTTTTTCATCAAGAAATAAATAGAGGGAAAAAATTCATTATCCATGGTTCTCAGTCAAGAATTATCTATGAGTACTGGCAAAAATATTTGCACGCAACCAATAAAGATCAATGTATTCACCACTTCAAAAAAAATACAATTATTTGGAAAAAAAACCCACAAGTATTAAATGCCTTACAAATTAACTTTCAACAATTTTGTAAAGTACACAATCTTTCCGTTGATTAGGACCTATCGCTATATTAGTGCAATACAAGTTAAAATTTATTAAATTTTGTCGATTGTTTTGACAATCCACTTGGTAAAATATGTAAATCGTATGATTTGTGCTAGTAATAAAACCATTCGATACTGCAGGATCCACAGTGTCCACGGAAAGAAGAACCAGGCGTTTGTTTTCGGTTATTATATCGATCTCCATAACCACCACAATAGACGTTTCTATACGAATATCCAAAAAATTCGCAGTAAGATCCATTTTTATAAATCTTTGCGCAAGCCACAACGCGTTTTATAGGAGTTATTCTCTAAAATGACGAAAGATATTGACAATAAAACAAATGACTTTTATAACCAAATGTTTAACGACTTAACCGAATACGAGGATGGAATTGACTTTTGGGAAAAATCAAAGGATGTTCTAGAAGAGTACTTACAAACATGGGCTCAAGAAAAAGCAATTATTTTGTATGGCGACAAAACACAGCGTGCAAGGTTAACAGTTGAAAAAGGCCAACAACAAATAACCTTTATCAAAGAAGGTTTAAGAAATCGATTCAAAACAACAGCACTCAATCTTTTAATCTCAAGGTTAAAAGACACTTTTGCAAAACATATTGTTCCTCATTTATTATGGAGAAAATAATATGATTTCATTGCAAAACCTATTTTTTAGTTACGGAAGTGATTTTGAAATCCATATCAAACAATTAACAATCGCTCGCGGTGAAAAAGTAGCATTTGTTGGTGAAAGTGGTTGCGGAAAAACAACATTGGTATCCTTAATTGCAGGTGTACTGCGTTCAAATGCAGGACAAATAACAATTGCAGACCAACAAATTCACAATTTTTCGGACAAACAATTACGACAGTTTCGCTTACGTAGCGTTGGTTTTGTATTCCAAAACTTCGAATTGCTCGACTATCTCAATGTGACAGAAAACATACTACTGCCATTTACCCTACTGTTCAAAAAAGCGACACCACAAACCCTTGACAAGTTAGATTACTTGCTAAATGCGATGTCTATCAAAAATAAAGCAACACACAAACCACACCAACTTTCTCAAGGAGAAAAGCAGCGCGTAGCAATTGCTAGAGCACTTATTCATCAACCTTCTATAGTTATTGCTGATGAACCAACAGGAAATTTAGATCCCAAAAACAGCAAAAAAATAATGGATCTTCTGTGGAAAGAAATTAACGAACAAACCACTTTTTTAATGATCACCCACGATCACAGCTTATTAAATCAATTTGATCGCGTCATTCATGTAGGGGAGAAAGGATTGGAAGAATGAGATCTGTATTATTTCTTGCTTATAAATATATAGTACACAACTACACAAAAACAATAATCCTCACCATCTGCCTTGTTTTAACAACCATAGTTCCTTTAGCCGCCTACTTCATTATTGAAAATTATCAAAATGATCTTAAAAAACGCGCCAAACAAGTAACTTTAATAGCTGGCAAGCGGGGAAATGACTACGACATTCTATTGCGCTCGTTATACTACAAAGGTTCTTATCCTGGTTCATTATCGATGAAAAACCTCGAAGATATGAAACATGTAGGAAAAGTAATTCCAATGTACTTGCCATTCACAGGACACAAACTTTACACAAACAATGAACAAAACGCTTATTACGATAACATTCCAATAATAGGAACGCATTTAGATTACTTTTCTTTACGCAAAATTTCCTTACAACAAGGAAGGCTTCCGAGTATTCTTGGAGAAGCAGTCGTCGGTGCCAGTACTGCCCAAGATATGAACATACAAGTTGGAGACTTTGTTCTTTCTGATCAAAAAAACCTCTATGACATTTCAGCTTCTTATCCATTAAAAATGAAAGTAGTTGGGATTTTGCGTCCAAACTATTCTGCTGATGACAATGCAATATTTGTGGACATAAAAACCACGTGGATTATCCAAGGTATTTTTCATGGTCATGACAATATAACCAAGAACACCCAACAAAAAAATGTTGTCATTTCTAAAGCAAAAATATACGAATATCCTCAAGTAACTTTAGACAACCTCGATATGTTCCATCATCATGGAAAAGCAGAGGAGTTGCCAATAACCACCATTTTAATCATCGCTCGCGATCACAAAAGTAAAACCATCTTGCTCGGCGACTACCAAGGTAATGAAAACATAACTCTCATTCAACCACTAAAAGTTATTGATCGACTAATGTCTTTAATACTACGTGTACACGCTTTCTTCAAGGCATATTTTATCCTTGTGATCACGACAGTGTCGTTGTTTCTTGTTCTAATTATTATGTTATCTATACGTATACGTACCCAAGAATTTCAAACTCTATCAAAAATGGGGTGTAGTTATAAAATGTTGCGTGGAATTATTTTAATGGAGTTTATTCTAGTGTTCGTGATCAGCATAGCGCTTTCGACCACTTGTGTATTCATATTTCAGTGGCTTGTACCACCGCAATACCTACTACAACTTTTTACAGGATAGACATGAAACGCAATATCACACTACTTTACGCTATACGCTCGATACGAACCTTTTTGCTATTTGTCCCTGTTATAGTACCATTTTTTCAAGAAAACGGCCTTACACAGACTCAAATATACACAGTGCAGTCAATATATGCAGTTATGATAGTTCTTTTAGAAATTCCGAGTGGCTACTTTGCCGACTATGTAGGGCGTAAACGCAGTATGCTAGTCGGAGTTATTTTTGCTGTAATTGGGCATGTAGCTTATTGTTATGCACACGATTTTTCAACAATACTAATAGGCGCAATCAATTTAGGTATCGCTTACAGTTTCATATCTGGCGCCGACTCTGCTTTGGCATATGACAGTCTTCTTACTATAAAAAAAGAAAGTGATTATCGAAAATTTGAAGCCTACAGTTACAGTCTAACAGGTATTAGCGAAGCAGCAGCAAGTATAATAGGAGGTCTCCTTGCTTTAGTAACGCTGCGCCTTCCATTATATGTACAAACATCAATATATCTTACTCTCATTCCATTAGTATTACTTCTCCAAGAACCACAAAGAGAGAAGAAAAAAACTAAAAACCCACTAGTTGATATTATAGATATCACCAAATATGCACTAATACAACAACAAGAAGTAAAATGGCTTATCTTCTATAGCGCAACACTAGGAACTCTTACTTACACGATGGTATGGCTCACACAACCATATTATCAATTACTAGGTATCTCTCTTGGGTGGTTCGGAATTTTGTGGTCCACACAATTGGGATTTATGGCTATTTTTGCGCGATATGCAAACGCTTATGAAATGTACTTGGGAAAAACAAAAGCTTTTGCATCTTTTACAGTAATAGGCTCTGTTTCTTATATTGTGATGGGCTGTTATCCATCACTAATTACTTTGCCATTTATTCTCGGATTTTATTTAGTGCGTGGTGTGCATACCCCTATTTTTCAAGATTATGTAAATGCAATTGTCTCTTCTGACATTCGCGCGACCGTTCTCTCTGTTAAAAACTTAGTGCAGAAACTACAATACGCAATCTTGGGACCAATTATAGGAGTTGTTACTGATGCTTATTCTATCCAAACAGCTTTATTATTTTCAGGAGTAATGTATGGTATGATCGGTGGCTATACTTTATGGAGAATGAACAAACTTAAAATTTTTTCTGAGGTTAAAGATTAGATTACATTCCCAAAGTGTTTAATCTATCACAGTTGTCTTATTTACTGCTTTAATAACATTGCAATTTCATCCAAAAGAAAGATGACAAAGATCATTTTGTTTTCAAGAAGATATGAACTTTAGAAAATGCATTTTTTTGAATTCGAAACAATTTAAAACGATAGGTATATAAAATGAAAATAGCATATTGGTGTATCGGAATTACACTTTTTCTTTGTGGATGCCAATCCCACGGTTCTCTTTATATTAGTCATCCGCAAGTTTTCACGAGAGAAAGGCTTGTCAATACTAGAATTAGAGAAAATCAGTGGTTGAAAGATCAATTGGAAAAAAAACCACAAAGTACATTCCAAGGCTTAAGTGAAGTACGCAATTTTGAAGGTTTTTTCAACAGGCTAAATACCACATATAAACCACTTGCTGGCGAAGTAAATGACATACAGAAAAAAAATCAATCTCAACAATTACAACGCCAAAATGAAATTGCAAGATTACAACATCAAATTCAGGTAAAAGAGCTACAAGAACAGCTTAATAACAAAGCTTCCGCGAATCCCAAACCGCAAAGTAATTTAGTACCTCCTATATCTAACACCGCGCCAAGTAAACAACAAAGCGAATTTAAATCTTCACAAACACTACCAAAAGAACAAATTGCAGAAACCAAAGCGCAAATAAGTTCTCTTGATCGATTACACGACCATATGGCTTACCGCGATGCGGTAAACGCTATTATTCGCGAAAAACAGCTTGATGATACACATGATTTACGAGGATTCACCTTATATACTTTAAAATTTGATCTTACACTACTCCCTGGAAAAAAAAGTTCACGTTATGCAATGGCCACAGTCCAACTGTCCTCATCACCGCCTATTTCTAAAGACCAAGATTTCCAAGAATTGTACGGCAAATGGTTAAATTCTCTGAAAGATGATATCAATAAAGAAATTACAATTTTACAAAGGCGATTGGTCACAGGGCATATTGAACCAGGAGATTTGCGCCATATCATTTTTGACCAACAACAAAAAGAAGATCGCATAATAATAGGCCTTCAACAAGAACTAACAAAACAAAAAACCTTAAGTCTTAACAGCGAAGAGAGAAAATTATACAAACGCTACGTCCCACCAAGCGCCAAAATGCCTGGGACAACGCGTTCACAGGTGAAAAAATTGATTTATAATTGGGAACAAACGCACCACCATATCCTCGATTTGATAAACGATCCCAAACAATGGAAACAAATTCTCAATCACCGTTCACATCGCAAATTTTTCATGGAAGCTGCCGTAACACATGTTGTTTCTAAATATCAAAATTACTTTTACGACACTGTTAATATCCGCACTCAACCTTTAGAATTTAAAGGAACAACTAATTTCGTTGTTGAAGTTTTTGCTCACCAAAAAGGCCTTGCTAATTTCAAAAAACATATAAAACACTTACGAACTCACAGCCTTGATCCTTATGTGGCAGGAGTAGAACCAAAGGAGCACGCCCAAAATATATCCGAGGTAAGTTCCAAGGAGAATTTGTTAAACCTTTTGTTTTCTCTTGAAGCAGCTTTACCACAGGGAATGAATTTCGACGAATCTTTAGAATATATACGTAAATCACAAACTCTAGTTAACGCGATTAAACGTCGTCCGTTAGTTATTGGTTTCGGGCAAGGAACAAAAAAATTTGGGTGGATTTTAGGGCCTAAATTTTCTTTAAATAATGGCGAAGTAATATTCTTGCATACTCCTATACGCCACACTTTTACCGCATCCATTGTTGTTCCGGCATGGCAATCTTCTATTAGTTTAACAGGGGTTTCACACTGGATTGACGAACAAGGAAAAAAGAAAGACTCTACTTCTTTGTGGCAACAACAACAAATAGAAGTTGTATTGCCTGGAGATATGTCATCTCTCACTAACGCTCTCATTAGTCTACATCACAAGTCGCGTCCCAGACCGATGGTTCTACCCCCTCTAGATAGTAAACAAATGGTTCTCAAGGCTTTTTCTAACAAGACTCAACATCTACTCATTCGCGGCCACGAATTATGGCGCAATCCAGAAGTATTTGTCGGAACCCACAAAGCACATCGAATTGATGTTCTTCCAGACATGGAAGGGCTATATGCTTATTTTAACGATATTGAAATTCCCTACGCACAATCAGAAGAAACAACTGTGGATTTGACAGTCATCACAAGTTTAGGTAGTAGTCGCCTGCGTAATGCTGTTACTATTATACCTGCGCGCCGCGATGTACAAGTACGTCCTTTTGCTAATATTATCCCCACACTAGTAGGAACTTCTCCTCGACTTTCTTTAGCCGTAGCGCCTGCAACTGTTCCACAAGGATATCATTCTTTTCATTGCCACCTGAGAACCAACAACGACAAGATTTCTTTTCTTTTGAGAAACCCTGGTAGTTTGAAAAACAGAAATTTTTTAAATTTTACCTTAACAAGTAAAGACAAGTTTCCGAAAACACCACAGTTGTACGAAGTAGATGTACGCATAAAAATGCATTCTGAAGATATTGAGCATAGTATTCTAGCTGATCCGTGGCAACAAATTGCTTTTTTTCCGAGTTCTCAAGATAGCCATCCCAAATTACTATCACCAACCCAAATTCAGCTATCAAATCAACAGACGTTTTCTCTACGTTTTGACATGACAAACAAAGAGCTATTTAATATCGCATACCCTGGTTTAGCAGACTCCTTAATTAGAAAGCGAGCTGCGGTTACTATCGCCCAACATAATGTTCCCATTGTTTCAACACTTATTAATGAACTCACTCCAGTAGTATGGGCAGCAAAATTACAAAATATAACAACTCTACAAAAACAAAAATTATTAGAAGCAAATACCTGTCAATTATTTTTCACTTATTTTTCTAATAAAGGTATTGAGAGTACTATACCAGTAGAAGGTAAAATAATCTTTAGTAAGTAGGGTGTAGGAATTTGGGCCTGTCATCAATTAGAAATTCGTGAGCGTGACCTTGACCGTATCCGTAATCGTAGCCGAAGTAATTATAGCATTTTACAAAGCATAGAAACAATACGGCCTAATAAATTTTTTCCATTTTGCCACTGCTTGGAATCAATGATTTCCATAATTTTCGCAGCATCAAAAATAGCAGCACATTCAGTAGAAAACTGTATTTTTGAAAATGTAGTTTTCGTACAACTCTCTTCTCTTACTCATTTATACTTAAGCGATACAGACATAAGAGAGTTACCAAAAGAAATTGGACAACTCTCTTCTCTTACTCATTTATGTTTAAGCAATGCGAATATAACAGAACTTCCAAAAGAAATTGGTAGATTATCTTCTCTTGTTCACCTTGGTTTGGTTCATTCAGTGATAGAAAGATTACCAAAAGAAATTAGAAAATTGTCTTCTCTCAGACTATTGACACTTGAAGGAACAAGAATAAATAAATTACCCAAAGAATTAGGGCGTGTCATCATTCAATACAGATAAAAATATAACGGATTTATTTAATGATACGCCAGTAGTATTGAGCCCGAGCCCGTTTGCGAGCCCGCGCCCGAAAAAACACACAATATTTTGAATGATGACACGCCTAACTTCTCTTATCTATCTCAATATCGATCGTACAGCAATAAGAAAAATACCCAAAAAAAATAAATAGAAATCTACGAAACAAACCGCAACAAAGCCTAGAAAATATGCATTTTTAAAGCGATTTAGATTTATTCCTTCAAAAGTTTTTTGATATCCGACTGCATTGCAAAGAGTGTTTGGTAACGCTTCTTTTTGTCTATCATCATCGCTCTGTTTATTACTTCCACAACACCACTCGGAATCCCTGTTAATGCAGCGGGCTTGCGGTCTTGTATATAAGCTGTTGCAATTTCATACATATTAGCACACTCAAAATAAGGAGAACGCCCTGATAGCATAAAATATAAGCTAGCTCCTACATTATATATATCCGAGCGTTGATCAATTTTTTCTGGAGATTGAATTTGCTCTAACGACATATAAAAATATGTATCATTTTTATCAGACTTCATCTCTAACTCATTTACAATACGATCCAAACAAAAGCCATCTAGTTTTGCTGATTTATCCCCAGTGATTATTATGTTATCTGGACGAACGTTTCCATGAGTAATATTTTGCGTTTGACCATGCTTCAAGGCATTAAGAACATAATAAATTATTTTTAGAGCTAAAGGAATTGTAAGCTTCGCATGTTTACCCACCATTTGCTTAACACTTGTTCCATCAACATATTCTTTGATTAAAGCGTACTGATGATAGGAAGGATAAAAACCAAAATCATACATCGTAACGATATTTTTGTGTTCAAGAGTCTTTAAAATCTGTATTTTATCATGAAACTTTTTAACCAACTCATTGCTAACATCGTAAGAAAAAAGCTCCATTGCCACTCCTTGGTTTTTTTCATCCAAAGCCAAATACACATCGTCGGTTATTTTTTTTACGATATTATATTCCTTTAACACAAACTTCTTGTTTTGAGGAACAATCGGCATAGAAGATGTTTGACGTAAAATAGATATAGTCTCTTCGCGATCAAGTTGAATATCATCTATTGTTTTAGGTAAACGCGGTACTGAAGAATATTTCTTAGCCACGATATCTAGAATAAAGTCTTTATCACTACTTGAAAGTATATTTGTTTTTACCAAAACATTTACCACTCTTACAATCACAGGAGAACTAAGCTTGTCACCCATTGCTGACGCAATTTCTGGGACACTTTTTTGCGCTAAAGTAAACTGACAATCAAGCAAATGAATATATTCAACACGGGAAATAAAATTTTTATACTCTGCTATTTTGAGTATCGATTTCAAAATAAACAAAAGACGCACAATATGAAATTGCGATTTACTCAGGCAAGAAACAAGTTGTATTTCTATATTTCTAGAAGACTTCAATATATCGCGAGCTTGTTCTTTCTCAATAAATTTGAGTTTTGATGCAATGTGCAAAAGCATCCGAGGTTTAACATTTTCCGTACTCATTATATTAACTTTCTTGATATTTTAATGGCTATAGTGTTAGAGAAGTGCAGGAGCTCTCTCTTTAATTGTTTTAATTTTGCTGTGCTGAGTTTTATTTTATCAAAAATCCCCAAATAGACACGTTCTATTCGCAAAGTTTATAAAATTTAACTTAAATTTAGCCTCTAATACATATTAAAAAACTATAAATTTTTAATTGTAAAATTTCCTCACAAAACATTATACTAAGTTACGCCCATACCTAATTGTAACTTTATAGTCATGAGGAAAAAATGAATCCTTGGTATATATACAATAAAAATCAGCATAAAAAATACGGACCTTATTCTTCTGATCAGCTAAAAACAATGATACAAAAAAGAAACATTGATAATAGTTGTGCTATTTCAAGCGATGGAGTTACCTGGTATAGTGCCAACGAAATGGCAACTAAATTTGCAAATCTACCAGCGCAAAAAAAAATTGGTAAATTTGAAATTATCAAAGAGCTAGGTCGCGGCGGAATGGGTGTTGTTTACCATGCGCGCGATGTTTATTTACAACATGAATGTGCTGTAAAATTTATTCGACTAGACCAAGGAACAAACAGTAATGCCACGAAAAGGTTCATAACAGAAGCACAATCTATTGCAAAACTCAATCACCCAAACATCATAAAAATAAAAGAGCTCAATAATTGTTCTGATGTCCAAGGCAATAACTTATATTATTTTTCTATGGACTACATCAAGGGTATTTCATTCAAAGAATATATGAATAAAAAAGTACCTCTTAAGCAAAAATTAGAAATGCTCTTACAAGTATGCCTTGGCATCGCCTACGCACATAAAGAAAAAATAATACATCGCGATTTAAAACCTGAAAATATTATGGTATCAGAGCAAGGTATTCCTATTATTCTCGATTTTGGGCTAGCACGCAATTTAGATAAAGCAGACGATGTAACAAAAACGGGAGATATTATTGGTACTCCAAAATATATAGCTCCAGAGATCATGCGTGGCGAAAAAGCAGATGAGAGATGCGATGTTTATGCCCTAGGAGTTATTTTATACGAAATGTTAACTGGCTTTTCTCCTTTTACAGGAGACAATGTTCTCGAAGTTTTATTTCAAGTATCTCACACTAAGCCTATTGCTCCATCGCGTGTAAATAATAAGGTAAAAAAAGATAGTGATATAGAAACAATTTGCTTGAAATGCTTGGAAAAAAAATCAAATGACCGTTTGCTTTCAGTAGATTTTTTATGCGAAGAGTTAAAATGTGTTATTGAAGGTAAACCAATCAGCACAAAACCACCAAGTATTGTAAGAAAATCCGTATGGTGGTTACAACGAAATAAGCTTGCGACAGGTGTTTTTACTCTAGTTGTTTCTCTTCTTATTTTACTAGTCCTTTCTTACGATCGGATTCTAAAAGCTCAAGATCGGATTCTAAAAGTTCAAGAGCAAGAATCAGAAAATAAACGGCGGACAGAGATAAAATCTTTTAGTTCGTATGCAAACGCTATTAACAATGGGCTTATGCAACTTTATGAAAAATACTACGATTCTAGAGGAATCAACTCTATTTTAAGTGAAATTTCGCGACAATATAGCAGTTTAGAGAATAAGATCCATGATAAAAAGTACGAACAAGCACTTACGGAACAAAAACAAAATATTACGCATTTTTTAAATCGAACAAATAGTATAATGCGCTATTTTTTATTGCCAAGTATCCCAAAAATTTTAAAAAGTATTGAATTACAAGACATAAAAGGTATATACCAAATAGCATCTTCATCGCGCCAACACATTGCTTTTATTAACAATTCAAGAAAACTTTATCTTTTAGATACCAAACAAGTTTCTCCAAAAAACACATCTCTCGTATCCAAAAATAATTTTCTAACCGCAAAATGCGATTCTTTCTGTTTTTCGCCAGATGGAACAAAATTAGCAACTTTGATATTAAAAGTAGATGGTAAACGATCATGTTGTATTTATGACGTAGTATCACGAGATCTTCTGCAAGAAGAATCTATAGGAAAATATATATCATCGCAACTTGCGTTTTCACCGAATTCGCGCTACATTGTATATGCAGAGGAGCCCTACGGGTTATCAGCTATAGACACTCGTACCAAAAAAGTAATAAGAGATATTTATACTAAAACACTGCAAGGGCAAGAAACACTAGAAAAAGCAACAAATTACAGCTTTTTTCCAAAATCTCAAAGTTTAGTATTTCGCATTGAAAATCAAGGGTACTATCTTCATAATTTTGATAAAAAAGTAACTACTTTTATTGGCGAGTACAAACGCGATTCATTTCCCATACAAAAAAACGACAAACTTATCATTCATGTGGGAAAAACCTTAGATATCTACGATACAAAGACTGCAAAAAAACAACGATACACTTTTACTACTGCATCAAAAGAAGCACTTACAGCCAGTGCTATAAGTCCCAACCAAAAAACACTTTTATGGGGAAGTGATACAGGAGCAATTAATTATGTTACCTTATTAAAAGATAATTTTGCCAGCACAATTAGACAGCAACAAAACTACAGTCCAATACACACAATATCCTTTGCCCAGCACCATTTTTTCTTCACTATTGATAAAGAAAATCATTTTTACTTACGCGACTTATACAGTAAAGAAACTATTTATCAGCAACCAAATGTTTATCACGCACATTACGACAAAACAAACAACATCATCACCGCTATTTTACGAAAAGAAGAAAAATTTTATTTCCAAAAATGGCAAATTCCGTTCTCTCTCACACAGCTATTACAACCAAGCGCGGATACTTTAAAAGTTTACCAATTAGCAATAAGAAATATTGTTAACGAAGATTTAGTATCATCTGGACCGTCTCTACTAATAAAAAAAAATGGCCAAATACAAACTGTTATGTTGCCGTGGTACAGAGGTATATCAATTTGGGAAAAGCACGGAGAAAAATATATCAACTACTTAAAAACCGATTTTTTATCTGAGTTATGGGATATGCGATTAAGCCCTGACAATAAGTGGATAGCTACTCTTACACACAACAAAAAACTACGTAAACAGCAAATTATTCTTCTAAAAAGTAGCGAAATTAGCAACCTCGATTTACGCACAACTTCAAAAATTATTGATGGTAAAAAATTAAACAATAAATACATTAAGGAGTGGCAGCACAGTAAAAACCCTCAAATAAAAAGCATTGCTTTCTCCGCAAATAATGAATTATATTTCAGTCGCGAAAAAGAGCTATGGCTCTACTCTTCAGGAAAAGTAAAAAAGATTTACAGTTGCCGCGTAAAAATTGAGAAAATAGTTGTACATCCAACTAAAAAACTTATCGCTATTGGCCAAAAAGATCTGGTCGATATTATAAAGACAAATGGTCAAGTTATTTACAAATCTGAACTAAAAGAAGAAGGATATTTTTTCAAATTACTGGCTTGGCACCCTACGCAAGAAATGTTGGCTGTAGCGAACACACAACAACGACTATACCTAATATCTAAAAACCAAAAATCCAACTGGCAGCAAGAACGGATCACAATACCAGGAGGAAAATTTCACTTATCTTTTTCCCCCAACGGAAAAATGCTTGCAATATTTACTTCTCATGAAAATTATATCTACTCCATAAAATTTAAAATTTATTTTCCTATATTCCCAGGATACCACAAAAACTCCGGCGCAAATTTTTGCTCTGACTGGCAATACGCAGCTTTTCCAACAAAGAATGCTCAGCTTTTTCTTTTCGATTTACAAAAACTAAACTTCGAAAATTTTCCAGAGTATTTTTCCACAACATCAACGCAAAATCAAGATCCTATATGGCCTCGTCGCATACAAAAAGCTTTTCAGAGCTTTATAAAACAAAAATAATACAGGTAACAATCCTATTTAACAATGTCTTCAGCTAAAGAAATAAAACTCGCAGAATCTAAAAAACCTGCGACCCTAACAATTTCTTTACCACTGGGTTCATAAAAAACAATCGTTGGGCACTGAGTGATGTTTAATTTACGGCACAACGCATTGTTTTCAACGCGATTGATTTTTACCCAAATAAAAGAATCTGACAATTTGTTTATGGTGCGATCGGCAAAAGTAATAGAATCCAATTTATTACAATTAATACAAACAGGCGCTTCTACTTTTACTAAAAGCCTCATGTTTTTTTGGCTAGCGTGTTGCTGGGCAAGATAAAAATCATTGTACCACTCAATTTTTCCAACAGAATGATCTTTATAGTGAAAAGTCGCTACATAAAAATACACAAGACTAATTAAACAAGCCGTAAACAACAAAACGTACATTGCGACATACTCTTGCTTCTGTCTATCGATTTTCTCTGCGTGAACTACCACGCCATTCCAAATATGAGGAATACACAACAAAGACATATATATCGCAGGAATAAATATACTCGATATATCCACAATCCAGTGGCTACTTGGAATTCGATATAAAATAAGATCAACAATGTGCAAAACACCATGGGCAATAACAATCATTGCCATTATTATAAAAACAGATCGGCATTTTTTCAGATTATTTGCGCACCAATAGAAAGTAACACCTTGGACAATATAAATAATCGCTATATCGCGAATAAAATGCGCATTATACGGACCAATATTCCATACCTCAAATGGTATATGATGATACCAACTCCAACTAGAAATAAGCATCCATAAACCATTTAGAGCACTGAGTATACCAATAAGTCTCAAAAATACTCTTGTCCAACTCATATTAACTCCTAGCTGATAGTAAGAGCGAAAAACTGTCGTAATATGTCACTGTCGTTATCTAATTGATAACGCGTCTTACTCGGGAGCATCGCACTTTTCTAAACGACATTTTTCATTCGCGCGATAAATTGTGTACGGCATAATCACAAAATCTGCCGCTAGACTTAGAGGTAAATCAACAATACGAAGTGGATTACACACAGCCCATTTTCCATCGTAAACAATGCCCGAAAAAGGCCCAATATAATCAGGATTTTCGGCCAGTATATCTATTTTTTGAGTTTGAGACTGTACAGTGCCACAACCTAGAACCACAAAAATAAAAACACAAGCAATAACAGTTTTAATTAAATATTTCATAAAAAATAACCTAAGAAGTGATCAAATCTAAAAAGTTACGATATAGTTTTTCAATTTCATCTAGTACACCAACCAAACGATGGTCGCCATCAATAACATGCAGATCACAGTGATGTTTTTGTGCAAAGCGCATAGAGTTTTCCACGGGAATAATAGTGTCATTCCATCCGTGCACAACGCTAATTTTCGCAGCCTGTGATTTATACTTTTGGCAAGAATAACCGGGCATATAGAGTGCAGGGGCAAGTAAAAATAGACCTAGAGCCTCTATACGCTGTGAAACCACAGTTGCTAAATATCCGCCCATACTTGAACCAACTAAAACAACTTTTTGATACTTATTATCATAGATATTTTCCATAAAGTGAACAACGCGCTCATCACCATTTTTGGTAAACGAATAATCAGGGCTTTCTACCGAAAATGAATATTCCTTCGAAATTTCAGCTAACCGCGAAATTTTAGTTCCCCACGGTCCACTTTCTTTACCGTGAGAAAAATATACAATAGATTTTGACATAGTTTACTACCTCGATCTTGGAATCTATTACAAATTCATTTTATCTGCGTTGTGACTTTAATTTTTACGTATCAATCTAAAATCATAGGTTAAATAACGCCAAACACGCTCGCATGGTCCAAAAGAAAATTTTCGTAGCCATAATTGAGAAAATATAATTTGTACGCTCCAGATAAGTACAACGACAATACATTGTTCCCATCGCGCTAATTTCCCAAACATACCGAAATAATAAAAAATCACACTGCATATAAGTGATTGACTAAGATAATTAGTCAGTGACATACGCCCAACACACGCAAGAGAATTTCTAAATTTATGAAAGACACTGCTTTTACACCACAAAATAATAAGCGCTACGTATGAAAACACCAGTGGTATGGTTCCAAAAAAATTCCACAATGTACCAATAGTTCCACTATACTCCAAACTAAATCCTTGCTCAAGATTACATATTATACCAAAAGAGATAGCTGTAATACCGCAAATAGCACCATAGAGAAGAAAACGCAGGTAATAGTTTTTGCTTTTTTCGCCTCGCAAGAAACCACTCCTGTATATAGACATACCAATAAGCATCCAACCTAGACCATACCACAAAGTATATAGCACAAACATAATCGTTTGCATAGCTAAAGAATATTCAGCGCGCAGCGCAAACTGTTCTTGCCAACTCCCTTGTTGCCAAATACGCGTTTCCATTTGCTGCTCCTGATATACTGTAGATTCGTCTAAACCTGCTGCAATCAGATCATCCTCTGACATTTGCAAAAAAACCGCATGAAGTAGTACACTTAGAAATGCATAGACAAGAAAAGCGCAAATTCCACTTATAAAAAGTTTCTTTGCTGAAGCATTTCTCCATAGGTATAAAACAAAAGCACACAGCGCATAACTAACAAGTATATCCCCAAACCAAATTATATAAGCATGAAAAAACCCAATAATAAGTAACCAAAAATTACGTTTGTAATGAAGAACCCCACTACGACGACCTTTTTTCTTAGCATTATCAAGTATAAGTAGAACACTTGCACCAAAGAGCAGCGAAAAAATAGCCATGAACTTGCCATTTGCAAAAATCATACATGCAATCCACACCAACATATCAACACCAACAAAATCCTCTACTATTATAGGATTTTCGTAAGACGCTGATGGCATGGCAAATGATTGGATATTCATCACTAAAATACCGAGTATTGCAAAACCGCGCAAAACATCTAGAATAACAATTCTTTTTTGAGGTTGAACTGAATCCATAATTATTACCGTTTCCATATAGTAATCTAGGGCCACTAGCAAAGTAGTTACGAGCGATTTAATAATCTCGTTTCGTAAGAGCTTGTGCTGCTTGCATTTTAAAAAAACCACTTCCGTCATTTAAAATAATATTCATTAACGCTCTTTTAATTGATTTACTCTGAGGGTAAACATTACCTAAAGCTATTATTGCATTACGACGAACTAGCCAGTTTTTATGTTTCAATAACTTAAGCAATAAAGAAATTCCTTCTTCTCCTGCACTGGATAATGCCAATGCAGCATAAACACTTAAGAAGGTATTTTCTCCTTTGACAATCTGCTCTAATGTCGAAAGGCTATAGGGCTGCGCATAATCAAGATCCCTCAGGCTCACGTCAACCACTCTTTTTTCAAAATATTCTAACATAACGGAAATAAGAAGTTTTTTATATTCAACAACAGGTTTTTTTCGAACACTCGATAATTTCTTTTGTAAATTTTGCTTTTTATATGATTTAAATCTATCAAATTTCTTTATAAGAACACCAGCGCGCGGACAAGACTCTTTTACCTCCACTAAAGCTTGACGAGCCTTTTCACCAAAACTTAGTAATATCCTACTTGCCATAATTCGCATATAGCGGTCCTCGCCACTTAAAATCTCAACAAGCGCACTAACAATTAGCGAAGAATTAGTTTCCTTAGACTTTTCTTCTAAAGAGTCTAGTATAGAAAT
This sequence comes from Candidatus Uabimicrobium helgolandensis, assembly GCF_041508025.1. Classification (NCBI taxonomy): domain Bacteria; kingdom Pseudomonadati; phylum Planctomycetota; class Candidatus Uabimicrobiia; order Candidatus Uabimicrobiales; family Candidatus Uabimicrobiaceae; genus Candidatus Uabimicrobium; species Candidatus Uabimicrobium helgolandensis. The sequence goes on along the minus strand of NZ_CP165719.1, from coordinate 4,007,041 downwards.
ATTATAGTGTTGAACATTATTATCACTATACTTTAAATTTTCCAAAATAAGCGAAACAAAAGCTTCTCCTTTTGATTCATTTACCATTTTAATAATTATTTTCTTTGCCACTTTTGTAAGATCGTGTGTTCCCAAGTTAAACTGTTCTTTATTTGCTCCTGTCAAAATAACGTGTAAATACTTTTGAACAATAGCATCTTCACCCTGAAGCTTCTCCATCAACTTATCGGGTAAAATTTTTTTCTCACTCTTTATCAAATTCTTTATGACATCTCCAAGCCGTTTATTTATTGCATTTTTTACATTACTTTTATTACCAGAATCAAGCTGTTTTAAAATTTCAAACACGCGCATTTTTATAAAGAGATCTTCATTTTTTAGATTTTGAACAAACGGAGTTAAATCCTGCTCTACAGAACTCAAAACATATTCACATTCCTTAATTGAATGCGAATTGTTTCTAACAAAACTCAAAATTTCTAAAAAAATAAGAGATTTATGGTCATTAAGCTCAGAAAGTACATAAAAAATCGCAACACTAGCAGTTTTTGACCGCAATTTCTCAAATAAAAAATGTAAGTATTTCCTATTATTATTGTCATTTATTATCTGAATCAACGAATCAGCAACAATATTATGGACTCCACGATCTTTATCGCTTAGCGCATCTACCAAGCCTGCAACGACCTCATCAGAGGCTTTTTCACTTCTCAATTTATAGGCTGCGCAAATTCTTTGTATCCAGTCTCCGTGTTCTAAATCTTCTAATAATTGCTCTGTGATTTGGGCATTCAGGCAACAACTGAAAAGAATAAGATATACCTTCCACATAATAACATCCCCTTGCTACAAATTAATGTATAGGCAGCGACAAAGCTTGCGCCGCCTCTAACCTCAATAAACCAATTTTTTCGCTGCGAATCACATTTACAAGCGCTGAAACAACCCTATGGTCTTCTTGTAACAAACCTAAGGCCCTAATCGTATTTCTTTTTACTGACCATTTGGGACGCTTTAATAAATTTAAAAGAGCAAGAATAACCTTCTCTCCTCCTACCTTCCCTAAAGTATTCGCTGCACTAGCACTCAAAAAAACATTATCTAGTAACACAATATCCACTAAAGTGTTTACCGTGTAAGGTTCGGAGTAAGTTAATTTTTCAACTTCATTCTGAGCCTCACGGTGACCAAATGAGTAGTCAATCTCATCTAAAAAAAGTTCTTTCAGTTTTACTTCATAATTTTTCTTACGATTATCGATAGGCAACGGATCTTTGATTTCATCTTTCTGCTGTATAGCTTTTAACAAACGGTCAATGCGATGAGGATAATACTTTTGAGCTAAAATTAAAGATTTTTCAGCTTTCATACCAAACTTATATAAAGTTTTATATGCTAACATACGCATATAACGATCATCATCATCCAAAAGATTAATAACTGTATTTATAATCGCTGGTGTTACTATGTTTATCTCAGAAAAACATTTCGTAAGTCGTCGCCGAAATTCATTTTGTTTTGCACTCTTTAATTTGTCCGCTAAACATATATCTACTTTTTCGGAGATAAACACTTTTGGAAAAAAAAGTGCTATTTCAACTACAGATTTTTCAAGATTTTCATACTTTTCGTTTTCATTCAGTAGTTTAGCTAAAGGCAGTAAACAGTCGCTAGTATTTTCTTTCGAAGCTCTAAGAATATCAATAATATGGTTTTTTACTTCCAGTTTTTCATGGGACAACAATTTTTTCAATTCAGGAATAAAAGCTTTACCCTCTTTGCTTGATGTCATTCTAATAATCATTTTTTTCACTGCTTCTGCAACTTCATTTTCTTCAGCCTTGACTACACGCGCTTCTATCTCCTTTGTAAGCGCAAAGACATATCTTCTAACAATGCTACTTTCAACCTTCAATTTTTCTGATAACTCTTCGAAAAACTCTTGCTCTTCTATCAAAATCTTAACTGTTGTTCTTAAATATTCATCTATATCTTCGCTGTACGGCAAATAACCACTGTGATACTGCTTTAAAATAGCAAAAATTCGCTTTTTTACAAAAACATCTTCCTTTCTCAATGTTTTCAACAAAACTGGAGCAAAGTCTTCTTTTTTTCCTATCTTTAATGCTAAAGTTGTTTTTCCAGGATGCTTTTCTAAAAAGCGTAATATTTCAAGAAAAATCAAAGACTTTTTTTTCTCAGTTTTACTAAGTACGTATAAAACTTTTTTGATATTCTTTTTAAGTCGTAGATGATCAAAAATAAGAGATAAAACAATAGCACTTTCATCGCTATTTGCTGCTCGAATAAGAGCGCTCGTCGCTAAATTCTGAACACCAATTTCTTTATCATTCATTAGTTTTATAAGATGTAAAACCAACTCTTTATTAACTTCCTTATTTCCTAATTCGTAAGCAGCGCAAATCCTTTGTGTCCAATCTTTACGCTCTAAATCTTCAAGTAACTTATCCATTGTCTGCGCATACAAACAACAGCTCAAAAGAAAAATACATACTTTCCGCATAATATCTCCTAGCATTCACTTATAGAAAATCATCATAAAATCAACAGTAGTAGACAACTAATTACAAATTTAATTCATTCGTTTAGAATCTCAATATTTGATTGCGCTGCTCAAAATATCAATGATTATTCAATCTTGTTTTGCCACCACAATAGAAACTCGTCAACCCCCTCTTCCAAACTCTGTTTAGGGTCATAACCTAAATTCTTACGAGCTTTTGTTATGTTCATAGTCATTGATTTAGCTAAAGCAGCAACAGTAATAGGAAGTAAACGTGGTTCTTTTTTACGTCGAAGGGCTAACGAAAAAAACTCGTTCAATTTTGCAAGAGGAAAGACCACTGAATACGATAGTTTTTTGCGCTTAGTAGGCAATTTCATCTTTGTAATGACCATATCGACAAATTCCCAAAACTTAACAGGTGAACCATTGCTAATGTTATAAACCTCTCCCATTGACTGCGAAGAAACATCAATACAAAGAAGTATAGCACAAACCACATTCGTTACAGTGGTCATATCAACAATGTTTTCACCATTCCCTATTTGTACTAGCATATTTGACTGTTGCAAACGTATAAGGCGCGGTAAAATTTGATTATCTCCTGCTCCAATCACAAAGCGCGGGCGCAAAGAAACCGTCAAAAAACTATTACTGTGCGCTGCTTCTACTAATTTTTCAGCTTCGAATTTCGTTTTTGCATAGTGATTTGAAAACTTTACAGGTAAATCCCCTTCGCTAAGATCTAACTGATCATTGTAGTTAAAATAAATGCTTGGTGAAGATATATTAATAAAACGGTTAGCTCCGTTTTTCTGCGCAGCAGTGAGTAATTTTTCTGTGGCCAGAACATTGGCTTGGTAATAATCACCGTACTTCCCCCAAGTACCTGCTAAACCAGCACAATGTATTACCACATCAATATCGCGAGTAATTTCCTCTAAATGTTTTTCATTTAACAAGCTACCACTGTAAAAAGTGGCACCTTTATCGACCAAAGGCTTGCCTTTGTCATGATTTCGTCCGCAACTTCGCACTTCTTTATAATTCAAAGTTAATAATTTCTCTACTGTACGACCACCAATAAACCCTGTTGCTCCTGTCACTAAAATCCGCATTGCCTTTTCCTTAACTAATTTCAATGGTAAATAGTAAAAATATATTTCTCTAGCTGCGACACCTCAGTAAATTTTTCTGATAAATCAACGAAAACATAACTTTTATTTTGCTTTTCTGCGCCAAAAATAACTGGACAAAGCTGGTTATTTCCTTCGACAAACCATCCATCTAGAGAGCGATCATGTCCATGAATAACAACATTTATTGATAAATTTAAATTTTGCGATAAACGCTTCAAAAGATTTGCTGTTACTTGTTCTTCCTGTCCATAATGACTTAAGAAACTGCACAGCACTTCATTTTGATAATTATTATTTTCTTTGGGATCAAAAGAAATATCATTAAGATCTTCTATGTTTAGTAGTGTATCATCAGGCGAACCGTGCGTTAGTAAAAGCCCGTTTGGAACGACAATAGCAAGAAGTGAGTTTTGAAAAAAATACTGCATTTCAAGATGCTGTTTACTGGTAATTGAGGAGCGCAAATATGCCACCTCATCTTGATGAAATTTACGCGTAGTTCGTCCACCAATATGTCCATGATCGTGGTTTCCTAGTACATAGTAAATATTTTTATTTTTCGCCATCAAATCCATTAATTCGGAAACAATATCCCATGATCGATCACTATAATCGTATAGATTTTTTTTGCGATGTTCACGACTGGGTCCATGCACAGCGTCTCCCAAAATAACCCAGTATACAGGTTCTTCTTGGCAGAAGAAAAATTCTTTCAATGTTTGAAAATCACCATAGTTTCCGTGTAAGTCAGTAGAAATTAACAGACGCCCTTTTTCAGGAAGAACGGTATACTTTTTCATCTCAAACTCGTAAAATATTCAAAGCTTCTTCAAGTCGATCTTCTAAAACAAGTAGTTCAACTCCCCCTATTAGTTGAACAGGCATCATTTCCATTCCACCACTATCATCAGCAGAAACATTTGCCATAATTCCTTTTGATTCCAAAAGCGACTTCGCTAGTTCTGCTTCTAAACGATTTGCAAATTTTTTAACGCAAATTATTCTAGACATCTTAATTCTCCTACATAAATTTTTCGATATTTTACTTAATACAAGCAATCATTTTTTTTATAATGATTAGGGCATGTTCCTAGAACTCGTTGCAAATTTTTACAAACAAATTATATTATTTGATCGTACTATATAATAGCATCTAACAACCTGCAAAATTAATTGAGGGCGAGAAATTCAGGCATTTGAACTTCTAACAAAACATAAAAATAATTTTATAACAAAACGTATCGACATTTAGGTTTTTTTGAAAACATAAAACTAGGGCGTATCATCATTCAAAATATTGTGTGTTTTTTCGAGCCCGAGCCCGTTTGTGAGCCCGTTTCCGAAACTTTCACTAACAATTTATCAAAGAAGCAAAGTTTCTTTTTCCATCGCAAAAAACTAGTATTGAACCAATAAATCACTTTCTGTCGCTCTCAAAAAGTTTTCGGGCGCGGGCTCGCAAACGGGCTCGGGCTCAATACTACTGGCGTATCATTAAATGAATCCGTTATATTTTTATCTGTATTGATGACACGCCCTAGTGTTTCAAATTACCGAATTTGTTGAAAAAATAAATGTTGATCCTAAAAAATAACCAAATTAGAGGTTAAAAGGAACAATGCTGTACCTTAAAATAATTTTATAACAAACTCTAAGCACTACCACCAATTACTTCAAACCCCTAACTGCCAAAACAACTGGCCTAACAAGGAAAATTAAATGACAGCTTATTACGTCGCCTCTGGAATTACAGGAACTATAGGAATCATCTTCTGGTTCATACGTAATTCTTCAATAAAAAAACTACAAAACATGATTGACACCCCTACATCCACAGTAAAACAACTTGAAGATCGTCTACATCACAGTAAAGGGCAAAACGCAAACGAAGAGTATAGAGAACAAGTAGAAGTCAAAGGTAAAATCGTTTGCGAAAAACCCTTAATCGGCGAATTATCCAAACGAGAATGCGTTTACTATGATACCAAAGTCACTCATGAATATGAAGAAACCTACAAAGAAAGAGATTCTAACGGTAATAGTGTTACAAGAAGAAGACGCAGTAGTGATGTAATGACAAAAGACACACGTCATATTCCCTTTTACTTAGAAGATGAGACCGGCAAAATTCTCATTGAAGGTGAAGGAGCAGATATGGATACAGTGCAAGTAGTTAATAAACTAGAGCGCCATCCTCGCAACAATAATTTAGCAATGGGTAACATGGTACTAGATCTTGCAAGAGTCATTACTAATCAATCTCGAAATCGTACAATCGGTTATCGTCTAAAAGAAAGTATTGTACCACTAGATAAAAAACTATACATACTAGGGGAAGTATCTAGTAACGATAAAACTTTATCGATAAGAAAACCTGTCGCATCAGGAAGTCCCTTCATTATATCAACAAAATCAGAAGAACAGCTGATACGTAGTCAACAAAGTACAGCAAAATGGATGGCCATCATTGCTTATGTATTTTTTATAGCTTCTGCCACACTAATTTTAATTGCGCTTAAGAACTATTCATAGGAGATAGATAATGGCTCTACGTAAAAAAGGATCTCGTGTTATTACAGTGGATGATATAAAGTACCGCTGGGTAGTAGCTACAGATAAAAAAGGTTTGCACTTTGTTGCAGAATACGCCGACGAACCAGGCCAACGTATAGTCGTTGCTTTTCATCGGGAAGATCAAAATGGCGAAGCAACATCAGTCACTCCTGCCGATGTTCAAAGCCTTATAAAAATTGCTTTACAAAAAGGTTGGAAACCACAAAAAAAAGCGCATCAGCTTCATTTGGGACAAGGAGAAAAAATTTTAGAACGCGTATAAAAATTAGGGCAATAATGCCCTAATTTTTTTTCGCCAAACTTAAAATACCTCTCATCCCTAAATCAGGATAAACACTATCAATTTCACATGAAGCGCGCTCAATTTTACTGATCATTCCACCGCTCGCAACAACAGGGATATCATTTTTGCCAATTTCTTTTTTCATTCGAGTAATAAGTCCATCAACAAGTCCAGCGAAACCATAAAGAATTCCACTACTCATTGCCCCCTCTGTTGTTTGTCCAATAGCCTTCTCTGGTAATTCTAAGTATGTCGTACTTAATAACGCTGCGCTATCAATAAGTGATTCAACAGAACCTTTAATTCCTGGAGCTATAGCGCCTCCAATAAGAACCCCCTCAACAACAGCAAATATCGTTGTTGCCGTACCCGCACAAACAATAATGACATTTTCGCCAACAATATCAACAGCTGCTTCAGCTAGAATAAGAATATCTGCGCCTATTTTTTTACCTATACGTTCATCTAAACTAAAAGAAAAAGAACTCTGTGTATCAATAAAAGCAGCGTCAATATTCTTGGTTTTACTCAACATTTCAAAAGCAATGGTTACTGATGGTACAACACTTGCAATCCACAGTTTTGGTATATTTGCAATACTATGTTCGCGACAAATATTGCGCAGTTGAAAATAATATTCATCAATAGATTGATCGCGTATCGTTCTAAAACGATAAACCTTGACGACCTTATTATTTTTAATAATCCCTACTTTGTAATGAGTATTTCCAACATCAATCGCCCAACACATCAGGTGCTTTTTCCTCCCAAAATTTTTGTAACTCACTTAGCATAACTTGTTTTTCACTAAATGGTAAAAAAGCACTACTAAAACTATTAAGAGTAAGCTGCTTCACATCATTCCAATTCAAAGAATATGTTTCAATGGCAAGTAAGTATTCATCAGTAAGTGTTGTTGCAGACATAAGGCGATTATCAGTATTAAGAGTAACACATAGCCCTTGCTTTATAAATTCTGGAAGTGGATGTTTTTCTAAAGGAATCCCTGTTTGGGTATTGCACTTCAAACAAACTTCAAGCGCAATACGATGATCATTTATATATTTCGATAGTTTTTCATCTTCTAAAAGCGTAATACCATGACCAATACGTTGTGCACCTAGCTCTATTGCTTGAAAAATACTTTTCGCACCAAATGCTTCTCCAGCATGTATAGTTCGATTAATTAAATTTTTTCTTACTACAGCAAAAGCTTTGCGATATTTTTTCGCTGGATTTCCTGCCTCTGGACCGGCCAAATCAAATGCAACAACACCTTTATCGCGATATTTAATACATAAATCGGCCATGACAAGAGCTTCATCTACCGATTTTTGACGCATAGCACAAATAATAAGTCCTACTTTAATTTTGTATTTTTGCTGCGCTTTTTCAAAACCACGTAACACTGACTCGACAATCTCTTCGTAACTAAGCCCCTTGTTAGAATGCAAGATAGGAGAAAAACGTACTTCTAAGTACCATAAATTTTCAAGCGCTGCATCTTCCGCTAATTCAAAAGCAACTCGTTCTAAAGATTCTTTTTCTTGCATAACGGATAAAGTCATGCGAAAAGCGTCAAGATATTCAACTAAATCGAGAACTTTTCGTCCACAAATAAGATTTTTTTCTAAGTCGTTAGCTTCATAACTGGGCAAATCAATTTTGTACTCACGAGCTATATCAATAATTGTATTTATGCGAACAGAACCGTCTAAATGACAGTGCAACTCACTTTTAGGTACAGACAGAATATCTTTTTTGGTTATTTCCATAGACGAGCCTACATATCTAGATTATTGTTTATGGTACTTATAGTAAAGTATTCGTTTACTTGATACATCCAAAATAATTTTCGTAACCATGGAATTTACATTTTAAATCAATGGTTTATTTACAACAAGTAAATTACTTTTACAAGTCCCTCTATACAGGAAAATGAAAATAGCATTTCCATACAAATTGCCAACAAGGTCTGACATAATCATTCATTATTGTCATAAAGAACTGCGGATAGTTCCAAAAAACATAAAGCAAAGCCAAAATACCAATCAAATCTAAAATGATAAAAAATCTCCAACGCGGCAAAAATCCGCAAAATGCCTTAAAACCATCTAGAGGAGGAAAAGGTATTAAGTTTAAACATACAAGTAGTGCATTAATCAGCACACAATTACCTAAAAAATTTACAAGGAAACTAGAGCTTAATTCTTTTGGTGTCATAAAAAATTTACTAATAATCATCACAACTAAAGTTGTCACTATTAAGAAAAAATTCATTCCAGGACCAGCAAGAACCGCTGACATCGTATCACGTCCACGCCTACGCAACAATTCAATATTGATAGGGACTGGTTTTGCACTTCCAAAAATAATTTGATAATCAGAAATATATAAAATAAGAGCCGGAAACAAAATTGTTTCTACAAGTCCTATATGTTTAAAAGGATTTAACGTAACGCGATTCTTTACAGACACATCCCCACAAGCGTAAGCAATTCGAGCATGAGCATACTCATGTAATCCAGAAAAAATAAAGATCATTGCAAAAAAGTACGCTAAACTTATATAGTGGTCCTCATGCATATGAAAAAATAAATTCCACATTACAATGTGTCCTCCACATTTTGCTTACACCACAAAGCAATCCGTTCTAATTCTTTTAGATCATTAACTGTGCGACCTGTTTCACCAATAGACTTCACTTCATGGAGAACCTGCATTGTAAAAGAATCAGAAATGTCTTCCATACCAATGCGTTTTAGTCCATACTTAACAGACGAAATGCCCGACATGTGATCCAAGCATATTTCCATCTTACGCCCCACAACTTCTGGCGCAAGGCTATGATAGTGTATCGGATTCATAACAGCAGCATGAGTGTGAACACCAGCGCAATGTGTAAAAGCATTTTTACCAATAATAGGTAAATTCTTTGCAATAGTAATATCGGCATACTCACTCACGAATTCATATAAATTACTTAATCGTAGTAAATCCCAATCGGTTTTTATTTCGAAATCTTCACGCAATAATACCAATAATTGCGCTAAATCAACAATTCCCGCGCGTTCACCTATTCCAAGAACAGTACAATCAATAATATCTGCTCCTGCGCGATAACCATCTATAGCATTTGCGAGTGCTAAACCACGGTCATTATGACAGTGCACAGCTATTTGCGGCGAAAGGTTCTCTTTGGTAAATACTGCTTTCAATTTTACCACAAAATCATACATACTACGGTCTGTTCCCGGTATCATATACCCAGTGGTATCCGCAATGCTAATAATATCTGCACCTGCTTTTACAGCAGCCACTGCAACCTGCGCTACATTATCAAAATTAGAACGTACAGTATCTTCAGGTGTGTAACGAATAGTAAGATCTGGTTGTTGTTCTCGAGCATAGGCAATGATTTTAGTTATTTGGTCTACAGCATAAGAAATGTCTTTTTTAAAAACGCCATCTAATCTTGCATTCGATACACAATAAAAAATTCCAAGAAAATCAACTCCACAATCTAAAGCAGTATCAACATCCTTTTTAGTTGAACGCGAATGTGCTGCTATTTTTGCTTTTAGTCCCATATTAGCAATTTGTTTTACAGCTTTATATATATTTTTGCTGATAAGAGGGTGTCCTGCTTCAATAATATCAACACCTATATTATCAAGTTTTTCAGCAATGGCGAGCTTGTTATGCCCTTCAAAATAAACCCCTGGAGTTTGTTCGCCCTCGCGCAAAGTTGCGTCTAATATCTTGACCATTTTACTCACCTAAACTACTCAAGAACTCTCCGAAAGGATGATATTGAATCACCTCATTAGGGTCCATTTCTAAATTTAGCCCACACTCAGGACATGTAGCTGCACTTTCAATTTCTGTACCGCACGCTGGGCACTCTCCTGTAAAACCACTTCCAGAACCCAAACCAAAAAAATCTTTCAAAATTCCTATTGCTTTATCAAATTCATCTTCAACTACTTCAAACGTTACCTCTTCTCGATAAGAAGGGTAGTCGGGATGTCCACAACAAACAACATGTTCACGGTAAATAATATTTTCTTCAGCAAACATTTCTTTAATTGTTTCCGCTTCTTCACCCGCAAATTTCCAGATTTTTTTAGTTTTTTTTCCTTTAACATCCCCAGAAAAATCAGTAACAATCGGTACTTGTGCTGTAAGTAAACATTGCATCATCATACGGCGAACATCATCATCTTCTTCTACTAAGAAAGCTTCTTCAACACTCAAAAATCCATCTTTGTTCTTTACACCTATTTGCGCTATAATTCGAATCATACGATAACGAATTTGCCAGTCTTCGTTCTGCAAACACGGAAGTATTGCAAGTACGGCTTCCTGTTTAAAACCAACTAAAACCTCGCATAATTCGCTGCGAATTTCTCCGTCCTCTTCCTCTATAATTTTTTGCACTAAGTCTTTAATATCATCTTTCATCTTTTTGTCCTACAATCTAAACGAACGCGAATACCATGAACTTATTTTAAAACTTTCGCAATGATATTCCAGAAAAATACCCAAACTTTTTCTGGAGTATGAATAACAAAGCATTTTTCTTATAATTTTTATTAACAGCTTTGTTAGAGCATATTGCAAATATTCAAAAGGAAACGATTTAGAATTGTTGTTGGATGATAAGGCTGGTACAATTGGTTTAGAGGAGGTTGACAACAAGGTCTGGCAACGAGAAAGGTGTTATTATCAGTTCTAATTTCGCTTTGACATCTTCAATTCCACTTCAAAATAACCAAATCTTAACTTGGGCAAAAATCAGTGGAATTTTAGGTTTCTATAGAATCTTATTTCAGAGAACTACGAATATCTAACATTTATCGTTTAGTTATATTGGTGTCATTTTTAGCATGTCTGTTAGACTTTGTCTTGGCTTTTCTATTCTTCAAAAGCAATTTCTTTGATAAAACTAAGTTCTTTTACAACTTTCTCTGGGAATTCAGTACTTTTTTTATTTACATATTGTAAAAGTTTTTTACTGTAAGCAATTTTTACATTCATTCCACGGCCAATACTATCTCTAGGAACTTCATCCTCTGCTGCCAGCCAAAGTTTTCTCTTTGTTGATTTGCGTAAGCGATTTATTTTCACCTGGAATTTATCTTTTAACTCTGTAATATCATTATCTTCCTGTTTTTTTGATTCGATTTTTTCAACAATTTCTTTTTCTCTTTTTTGGGCAATTTCAATACGAGCTTTTTCTTGCTCAGCCCACTCTTCTCCCCAATTCTCTGCAAGCGCTTTTTGTAAATACGGAGAATAATTTTTCTTAGCATAATTATTTGCATAAAGAATATTCCACTTTACATACTCAAATCCATGAAGTTCGTAGCACTTTTTTACCACTTTCTTCAAAGCATTTGAACATTTTTTTATATTCATTTTTTCGAAAAGAGCTTCCATATCCATTTCAATCTTACTTTGATTTCCTTGATCAAAATCATAATCTAACTCTACTGATTCAGGCTCATCTTGAAACAAAGACAACTGGGAATTATCAACAGGAGCAATCCTTTTTATCTGTAAATCTTTCTTCTTGGCATCTTTCATAAACTCTTTATGAATCCACACAGCTTTAGGTTTGTCATTATTTTTTACTAATTCTTCATAACTTTGACGTATAGTAGGATACAAACCAATCACTTTCGAAATAGGTAAAGACGCTATATCTCTTTTTTTGCTCTTATGAAAATAAGGTATGTTATTAATCCAATCTAAGAATTCGACAAACACAGCCTGTTCTTCTGCTGTAACAATACAATCTTTAGCGCTTTCTTGCCCAGAAGAACTCATAATATCATGTACTTTAGGAGTGGCATTTCTCGCATATTCAAAAATGCACAACTTCTTTTTCTTATCAAACACATAGCTCGATAAAAAACCTTTTTCGATTAAAGAGTTCGAGATTTTGTTTAAACGTTTTCGTCGATTTGTTACATTCTTATCAACAATAGGTAACCAGCGGCACAATGCTTCTTCTGATATTGTAAACTTCCCATCAACATTGTGATAATGACGTTTAGCTAAATATTCATATAAACGCCTTGACAATCCTTCTGGTAAAGCACGATACCAAACCATATCTAATAATTGATAATATTTAGCTTCTAAATTCCCTTTAATAATGTCGGGAAAAATTAGTTCTGATTCACTAATTCTTTTGCTCTTACCGCGTTCGTGCTCAAATAAACTAGCAGAATCAAATAACGAGAAGTGTGTAGACACTTTCTTATTTCCTGCATCATCAGCTTTAATGAAACATTGTACAAATTCGTAACGAGCCTGCGCAAGTTTACGCAATGATTTTTTAATTTTTCCTACCCACGCTTTGATAGGAGTTAGGTTTAATTCACGCGCAATATCACTATAATTTAATTTAATACTTGTTGCAGGCATACCATTTTTTACCCATATACGCATACATGCAGCATACACATCCTGTTCAAAACTCCCAGGAACGCCATATTGACATACACAAGTTAATTTGTAATTACCTCTAGTATCAGCCCACTCACTAATTGTCTTTTCGGGAACAGGTCTTCTTTTTCCAAAATGAAAAAGCGATAATTGCAAAAGGTTATTCTCTTTTGCATAAGGCTCCATATAATCCATAATTGACCTATTTAATCATACTTTCAAAAAAGTTAATCATACCGTCAGAAAAGAAAATAGCGCTTTTCAGCGCGGTATGTACCAAAAACAAAGAATAATATTAATTTTATTAATGAATAATTTTTTTGAGGTTCTATTCATACCTTCAAAAACATCTAATCATACTTTCAGACAAGTAAATATCATACTTTCAAACAAGTGTAATCATACTTTCAAACAAGTGTAATCATACTTTCAGAAAAAAAAATAGCGCTCTGGTCCTTATAATATAAGCAAACTCGCAAAACGTATACTTTACTATACTTTTATAACATAAATAATATACTACTACTATACAAGAGCCAAGTCGTAGTGGTTTTTTATAGATATAGAAGAAAAAAACCATGCCTTGATATAAGATTTACAACAATAACTTAGACATAATATATATAAAGAAAAACAAAAGGATGTATCAATAAACATAAGAAAGATACTAGCAGTGCGACAGTCTAACTAGTATTTTTTAAATATAGAAAAAATATATGTTTGCAAAATATATTATAACGCCAATATGTTTACTGCGTTATCAACGTTTGATTATTAATAATAATCTCAATATCGCGACTTTGCAAATTTTAATGCTAAAGTTTTTTGAAAGTATGATTAAAAAACCGTTTCATACTAAGAAAACAAGCAAGTTTAAAATACTGCGTATTAAATTTCTATTTCAAAATGATTAATTACTATTTCTTTTAAAAACGTTAATCTAAAAGGATCTTATTATATTTAATTTACACAATTTTGTTATCGTAATGAAGAAAAAAATCATATCTATATATGTATACTTTTTTGAAAGTATGATTAAATAATCAATATTTGACCTTGTCGGTAAAGTTTCCTGATTTTATGAAAGTAAGATAGAGTTTTCAAGAATAAAGTTTTTTGAAAGTATGATTGAATATCGAGGTTTTTACTAAAAAGTTTTTTGAAAGTATGATTAAATAATCGAGCTTTGTCCGCTTCTTAATGTGATTAATTAAGTAATAGAGAAATTTACCCTAATAAATTTTAGTTATTAAAGTTTTTTGAAAGTATGATATAAATTATTTTCGTGTATTTTTCTTGAACTTGAAAAAATGGTATATTAATGCGCAATTTTTGTTAGCGTATTTGAACTGATTAGTACTTTTGAATTCTTTTTAATATGTAGTGTAATAGATCGCAAACCACTGTATTTTCTATGATTTTATATTAAAATGCAGTTATTTATGTTAGAATTCTTTTTTGAAAGTATGATTAATATGTTTAAGTTTTATGGTATTTCTTTTTTGAAAGTATGATTAAAATTTATCGATACATTTTGTTTTTTTCCGGTATTTGTTAGATGACAGGTAATATTTTAGAGTATGGTAATTTAATTTCTTTTTTGAAAGTATGATTAAAATGTTGGGTTTTATGACATTTCTTTTTTGAAAGTATGATATAAAAGACTAGATTTTTAGATTCTATTTTAGTGTTTATCGCGGTGTTGGTATTTAAAAAGAAGAACAATTCTTGTTTATGTTTGAATTTGTGAACCTAAGGGAACTTACTTTTGCTAAAAGTGACTAATGCTTCTGAATGCAAAAGTTTTTTGAAAGTATGATATAAATATATTGGACATATCGATTTTTTCTTAGGTATTTGTTAGGTGGAAAGTAGTGTTTGAAAGTACTGTAATTCGATTTCTTTTTTGAAAGTATGATATAAAATATTGAATTTTATGGCATTTCTTTTTTGAAAGTATGATTAAATTAACCTTTTACTACGCAATTAGTTTGGCAGATAGTGTGCCGTAAATCGTTATGTAAAAATTACCTAAATATTACTAGGTCATGACATTTTGGTGATATTGATTTGTTATAATTTTTCTATATTCATATTCGTAAAAGGCTTGGAATATGCAGTATCAATCATGACAATCGTAGTGGCTATCGCAGGTAGCCACTTATTTTTTTGTACATATATAAATACGGAGGATTACGCGATGGATTTAACTCAAAAGTTATGGTTATGGGGATTAACGCTTTTTATTGTTGTTGGTTGTTCAACTAGATCCGGAAATGTATATATAAGTGATCAAGAAGTTTCGGAAGCAACAAAAGATGGTGATAGTTACCGCGAACGTATGAGTGCTAATGCTTATGTGAAAAGTAGTGTAGATGAATATCCACTGGTTATACCTGATAGTAACAATGTTACAATCAATAATGTTGGAGGAGGTGACTGGCAAGATGGTAGTATGGGAAGTGCTACTTCTAACGAGAGTTATATGGTACCTAAAATTTCACCAAATAATGAAGAATATGGTAAGATTGAAGAAAATTCTTATAAAGATCCACAACAAGAAGCGCTTTCCACTTTTTCAATTGATGTTGATACGGCTTCATATAGTAACGTACGTCGTTATTTATCTGGAAATCAATTACCACCTAAAGATTCTGTTCGCGTAGAAGAGCTTATTAACTATTTTTCTTATAACTATCCTGTTCCTGAAGATCGCATACCTTTTTCACGAACAATGGAAGTGGCTGAGTGTCCCTGGAATTCTAACAATTGGCTTGTCCAAGTTGGTATCCAAGGATTCAAAGTTCCACAACAAGAAATGCCTCCGTCCAACCTTGTTTTTCTTCTCGATGTTTCTGGATCGATGAGCAGTGCTAAAAAACTCCCACTTTTAAAAACAGCTATGGGGTTATTAACAGATCAATTGCGTCCTGAAGATACTATTTCTATTGTCGTGTATGCTGGATCAGCAGGACTTGTTCTACCGCCAACTTCTGGACGTAACAAAGATGCTATTTTACAAGCGATGAGTAATTTGCAAGCTGGTGGTTCTACCAATGGTGGACAAGGAATCCAGTTGGCTTATCAAATAGCGGCTGATAATTTTATTCCTAATGGAGTAAATCGCGTTATATTAGCAACTGATGGCGATTTCAATGTTGGTATATCAAATCAAAATAATTTGTGGCAACTTATTGAAAGCAAGAGACAAAGTAATATTTTTCTTACTGTTCTTGGTATGGGTATGGGAAATTTAAAAGATGGAATGATGGAACAGTTAGCGGATAAAGGAAATGGTACCTATCATTATATTGATACTCTTGCAGAAGCGCGCAAGGTTTTAGTGCATGAGCTAGGTAGTACATTGTTTACTATTGCAAAAGATGTTAAGATACAAGTAGAGTTTAATCCTACATATGTGGGGAATTATCGTTTGCTTGGTTATGAGAATCGTTTGTTAGCAGCAAAAGATTTTAATGATGATAGTAAAGATGCTGGAGAGATTGGCGCTGGGCACACTGTAACAGCTTTTTACGAAATTGTCCCACGCAATGCACAATTTCGGCCGTCTGTTGATCCGTTAAAATACCAAAAACAACAGATTGTTGTTCCGCAGTATGATTACAATGATGAAATTTTAACACTTAAAATTCGCTATAAATCTCCGAGCAGTGATACAAGCGAACTTCTTACTAGTGTTTTGAAAACGTCTGTAAAAAGTATCAATAACACATCAACTAGCTTTCGTTTTGCTACAGCTGTTGCCGCTTTTGGGATGGTTTTACGCGATTCACAATATAAAAATAATGTTTCTATGGAATTAGTTCGCAGTCTTGCGATGAGTGCTTTAGGACAAGATTATTATGGTTATAGACGAGAATTTGTTGATTTAGTAAATATTGCGGATACTCTAATTAAGATGGGTCGCTAATTGCTTATGTAAGTTTTGTTGCTTTGATGTATGTTATAGCTACACGCCTTAAAGTGTCCTATTGAAACAGGTCGTTTTTCTATAAAGGTTAGATAAAATGAAAAAAACATATATTACTTTTGTAGTGGGATTGTTATTTATTGTTACATGTTGCGGTAGACAATCTCGATCTCAAGGAGGAGCTAGTTATATTGCTTCGGGGCTTGCGAATAAGGAAATGGTTGCTGACAGTAGTACTGCTTTCTCCGGAGATGAGGTTATGGCCGGATCGGCTGTTCGTCGTTTGGCACCGGGCACGCCAGAAATGACGCCAGAGCAAATGAATACAGAGTCATACTCTCATATTCAAGAAAATAAGTTTAAAGACGCAGTAAAAGAACCGCTGTCTACATTTTCAATAGACGTAGATACGGCATCTTACAGTAATATGCGGCGATTTTTAACGCAAAATAAATTACCACCAAAAGATTCAGTGCGTATTGAGGAGCTTATTAATTATTTTTCTTATAACTACCCTCTTCCTGAGGATAAGGTTCCTTTTTCTCGGTCGATGGAAGTTGCTGAATGTCCGTGGAATAAAGAAAATTGGCTAGTAAAAATTGGTGTCCAAGGCTATGAAATTGAAGCCCAAGAGTTGCCACCAATGAACTTAGTTTTTTTGCTGGATGTTTCAGGTTCTATGAGTAGCCCACAAAAATTACCGCTTTTAAAAACAGCGATGGGAATGTTGACAGATGAATTGCGCGCACAAGACACTGTTTCTATTGTTGTTTACGCTGGAGCTGCAGGGCTCGTTTTACCTCCGACAGCCGGTAATGACAAACAAAAGATTCTCGGTGCGTTTAGTTCGCTCTCTGCTGGTGGATCGACAAATGGCGGTGAGGGAATTCAGTTAGCGTATAGTATAGCAACGCAAAATTTTATTCCTGGTGGAGTAAATCGCGTAGTTCTTGCAACAGATGGTGATTTTAATGTTGGGATTTCCAACGAGGGTGGTTTAGTACGTTTGATAGAACACAAACGAGAAAGCGGAATATTTTTAACAGTGCTAGGCATGGGAATGTACAACCTGAACGATTCTACTATGGAAAAACTAGCTGATAAAGGAAATGGAAATTACTCGTATATTGACACTCTTGCAGAAGCGCGTAAGGCTCTTGTTGAAGAGTTAAGTAGTACTTTGTTTACCATAGCAAAAGACGTAAAGATTCAAGTTGAGTTTAACCCTAGTTATGTAGCAAGCTATCGTTTAATCGGCTATGAAAATCGTTTGTTAGCAGCAGAAGATTTTAATGATGACAATAAGGATGCGGGGGAAATAGGTGCTGGTCACACAGTAACAGCACTATACGAAGTTGTTCCGTCAGGGAATGTATCGCGTGGAGGAAATGTCGATGATCTTAAGTACCAAGAAGAGCGAGAACTTTCTCAGCAATCATTCACCAATGAGATATTAACTCTTAAAATGCGCTACAAGGCTCCTGATGGCGATACAAGTGAATTATTGACAAGTACCCTACCTTTGCCGATTAAAAGCCTTAATGAGACCTCTACGAGCTTTCGTTTTGCCGCAGCAGTTGCTGCATATGGTCTATTACTTCGTGATTCACAATTTAAAGGTAGCGCTTCTATGGAACTTGTTAGGAGTTTAGCACTAAGCGCACAAGGTGATGATCCTTATCGTAAAGAGTTTGTCGATTTAGTTGGTATTGCTGGAACTTTATTGCGTATACAAAATCCCTAACAGCCATAAAAACGGAGAAGAACGTGGTTCAATTTAATTTTTTTCGCAGGTCAGTAAACATTAAGCTAGTTCTATATGGTCCAGAAATGGCTGGGAAAACTACAACATTTGAAAAAATTCATGACAGAACTCCTATGGATAAAAGAAGTGATCTTGTCACAATATCAACAGAATCGGATCGTACTATATTTACAGCTATAACTCCACAAGAAAAAATAAATGGAATGGATACAAAAATTAGAATGTTTGCTGTTCCAGGAAAAGTGAGATATAAATCAACGAAAAGGTTGGTTCTACAAGGTGCAAATGGAGTTATTTTTGTTGCTGATTCGCAAAAAAGTAGATTTCAAGACAATATTGATTCGTGGGAAGAACTTCTTTTTAATATTAAAGACATGGGTTTGGACGAAAATATTCCCATCGCTATTTTATGGAATAAACGCGATTTAGAAAATTTGACTCCTGTAGAAGAACTAGAGCAACAAATAAACAAATTAAACTATCCTAGTTTTGAAGTAAGTGCTTGTAGTGAGAATAACATTTATGAATGTTTTGACTTGATGGCAAGAGAATGTGGTCAAAATATTTTGCAAACGATAGATAGTAAAGTACCACGAAAAGTTAAAAAACCTGTACACAAAGAAGCAATAAATAATCCAAAAACCGAACGAATGCATATTTCAAATGTAAAAGTAATCGAAATGATGCTTCGAGGCGAAGCTATAAGAGATGTTTCTATTGCGATTTTAGACATTAGTGATGAAGTTTTTAAAGAAAAAGTATATTTTGAAAATGTTGTTATTGATAAATTGATAGGTAACAGTACTCACTTTTTACAAGAGGTGCGTTTTAAATCTGTAGAAATAAATGAAATGCTTTTTGGAGGAGAGTATTTAAGTGAGCTTGAGAAGAAATTAGCACGTGATGAAGAATTTTCTTCTCCAACAAAATTTTCAGGAAGTTTGATCCTCGAGGATGTTGTTATAAACTGCAAAGCTGATTTTGATGTTGCTCATTTTGATAGCTATGTACTTTTGTATAACGTAAAAATGCCGAAGAGAGAAGGCAAGAAAGCGACAATTGAGGATTTTATCGTTTCTTTTCGTGATGCGCAATTCTTTGGAGATTTTGAAATAAGCGACTGCCAAATACGTGGTTTAGATGTTCGCGATGCTGTGTTTGGTGGTGAAGTAAAAATTGAAAAATGTAAGTTCTCCGAAGAAACTATCTTTGGTGCTCTTGGCGAAAGATCAGGGGCCATTTTTAAGAACTCCGTAAAGATGAAAGAAAATTGTTTTGCACAAAAAGCTGAATTCCAAGGAACTCATTTTTCAAAAGATTTACAAGTTTTTGATTGTAAATTTGAATGCCCTGTTTTTTGGGGAGAATCGCACTTTTCTCATCAAACATTATTTTTTCGTTGTCATTTCGCGGAGAAAGCGCGCTTTTCATTATCGACTTTTGATGACGAAGTTTACTTTGCTGAGAGTAATTTTGTACAAGGCATCGAATGGATTAAAAGTAAGTTTCGCGGTAAATTATTTGCTAACGATGCAGTGTTCGGTAAATTGGACATGGAAGGTGTTCGCTTAGAAGAAGGCGCGGATTTCACAAAAGCCGCTTTTGGTGAAACCAATTTTAGCTATGCCGTTTTTCGCGGAGCAACTACTTTTCACAGCGCCGTTTTTAATAACGATTGTCGTTTTTATGCTGCTATCTTTGATTCTAAAGTGAGTTTTGATAAAACCAAGTTTAATGGAATGCTTTCACTCGCTGGAATGAGTGTTCAAGATATGGCAATTACTTGGGGACAAGTCGATGGTAAGCTATTAAGTGTTGTTAACAAAAATTATGTAGACGCAGCGGAAGAATATTCTCTACTCAAAAATATATTTGAAAGACAAAACAGATACGATGATCAAGACGAAGCTTACCTTCGTTATAAGCAGACTATGCGCAAAACGCTAAAAATTTCTTTACTACACCCATGGCAAACCTTGACGCGAATGATGAGCTTTTTGACACTTGATTTAGGCTGTGGTTATGGTACACGACCATTTCGCATTACATTTACTTCTATTGTAATAGCACTTACCTTTGCTCTCTGTTATAGCTATTTTCCTAATGAATTTATTTATAGTGGTGTTGAGAAGACCGTTTTTGATTGGAGCAATGCCGCTTATTTTAGCATCGCAACTTTTACAACAATGGGTTTTGGAGATTGGGCTCCCAAACCAAATAGTGTGTTTCGTTACGTTGTTACTATTGAAGCCTTCGTCGGTATTTTTACAATGGCGCTGTTTGTCGGTGCTTTTACACGCAAAGTTATACGTTAGCCTGTATCGAAAATTTAAGGTGATAAAAAAAGGCGCGCCAGAAATTTAATTTAAATTTCTGGCGCGCCTTTTTTATTGGTTAATATGTTGTAGGGGCTCTAACGATCTGGCCATATTAAAAGCAGTAATTTTATCAACAAGAGAACTTATTGGTCACGGCCATTTAATGCTTTTTTTGTTGATATTCCAAGAATATGTATAAAGTACTGTTTTTACATACTATAGAGCTAATAATAGTGAAAATTCATTTTCGAAATTTAAGACAAATTGAAGACAAACAAAAAATTTCAATTATGGGCGTTTAGCAAGATAATCTCGAAGAAGAAACATGAATGTAAATTATCAACAAAAAAAGAATTAAATGGCCGTGACCACAATATTGTGTTTGAGCATTTAGGAAGTAACAAACTCAAAAGCGCAAATCAGACATTAGAGAGAGGTAAGGTTTTTGTATATGCAGAGGGACATGCGCTTACAAATTCGGATTGTAGCTCTTTAAAAAACCCGTTTACTTTGGCCTGAAATGAAAATTCAAAAAATAATTTCAACTTGAAAAATAAAGATACGGGTTTTATACTGCATTGTAGACCAAACTCATACAAATACATTTAAATTCTACAATGGCAATCTAGGATAAAAAATGAAAAAAATATGCGGTAAAAATATTGATCAAATTAAAAAAGAAACTAGCTATTATGATTGTATTATTGATCTTCCATATACGCCAGAATGGTGTCCTGACAATGAGGATATAAGGGCTGATGATCTTTTTCCATATGAGCCCAAGAATGTATATTTTGAAAACTGTACTTTTCAAGGGAATACGTGTTTTTGCTTTTCTAGCGAGAAATGTGAATTTGTAAATTGTAGTTTTTCTGGAAAGTTATTGTTATTTTTATGGAATGACCAACGTCCTTGTTTTAAAGGCTGTGAATCAGCTGTTACAGATTTGATTATATTAAGAAATAAAAAATCAAAATATCTTAATTTAACTCTCGATGAAATGTATAAAGCATCTTACTCCTCTGGGTGTCGTGTTTTAAGCGATATTGATTTTGAGCTGTTTACATCTCTTACTAAAATCAGATTTTTAAAATTAAAATACTCAAGTCTTCCATCTGTAATTTTTTTATTTCCTAATTTAGAAGAAATTGATCTATCGCATTGTGGAGTGCAAGAGGATTTTTTCGATGTCGAGAGAGAAGAACCATATTTATCTTTAAAGAAACTCAATTTATCGCACAATAATTTCTATAGTTGGTACGGAATATCCCACTTTCCTTCGCTTATCGAATTAGACATGAGTTACAATGAGATACAGGAAATTTCGGAAGATATAAAAAGCCTTGTCTCTCTTGAAAAATTAAATTTAAGAGAAAGCTTTTTTAGCTCTAATAAGCGAAAAAAAATGAAAGAGTTGTTACCAGAATGTTCTATAATATTTTAACTAGAGCCTGTCCTCATTCAATAAAGTAAAAGAACACAAGAAGCCAGATAAATAGCCTCTAAAAAGTTCTGAGCAGTTTTATTATATGGTGTAGCAATAGCAAGGTATTGCTTTAATTTTGGAAAAAGTTTTCTATTAAATACCTGGCTTTATAGAGATGCTTGTCGTATTTATTATTTCTTTATAATGGTTGTTTTTCTCGTGGTATTGTTATTTTTTTGAAAGATATCTTTAATTGTAAAAGATTTAGAATAAATTTGGATTGGTTATCACTCTGACAATACACGGTAATACCTCATTTTCTACGATTTCTTTACAAAATATTCTGTTAAAATTGCTTTCTGCAGCGGCTACTATACGCGATAGGCGGTCTACGTAGTTAGTTTTTAATAAGGATTGTACACGCATTATTATCGCTAGGTTCCATCTTAGGTGATCGTCTTTTCTGTAAGGATATGGTAGTGTTTTCAAGTCGTTTAGATTTGAAGATATGCGCTGTAATATTTCTTCTACTATTTCTTGTCCTAGGTGCTTACTTGGGGATAGAATATCTTTTAAGGGGAGCAGTTGTTGTGTGTTTTTTAGGGTAATTGTTTTATTAAAATTGTTTACGGCTTTTTTATATTCAGGGCTTTGTTCGAATTTTTGCAGACTATTAATTATTGATTTTTGTAGGTAGGTATTTATGTCTTTTGTTAGTAGTTGTATGGTTTTTTTGTGTTGTAGATGAAAAGCTCCTGGAATTATTTGGGTTGGTTTTGGGCGTTGTTTTTCATAGCGTTTTAAATTACTTTTGTTTGTATTGTTTGTTGTATTTTTTGCAATAAGAGCTGCCCATTCAGGCCATGTTGTTACGTGACTGGCCGCTTTTTTTTCCATCCATTTGAATAAGGGAACATTTTTACTTTTATCTTTACTAACTAAACGGATGGTTAGTTTTTTGAATTCTGGTTGGTTGATTGTTTTTTGTAAAGCGCGTTGAAATTGAATCAACGCGCTTTTTTTTGTTACCGACATTTTTTACCTTCTTTGCCTTAGCTTATTAAATATATAAGAATAAACGGGATTTTGATTGATCATTGCTGCATGTTGTTGAAAAGTTTTGTTTACTATTTTTGACTTATGTTTTTTTTGCGCGAATGACTGCACACATTTATATATTTTATAAGAAAATTGGCTCTTTTGTAAATTTAAACGCGAAAATTTTTGGAGGTGGATTTTTTTGTTGGGCGATAAGAGAACTAATATCGCGTATCCGAGTGCTTGTTTTTTAGGAAATGTAGCTTTATCAGTTGCTTTTTCTAATTGTTTTAAAGAGGTACTGTACCCATATATAAAATTATACAAAGCTTTTGAAAAATGTAGATCATTGTCTGTTATAAGTGCTGTAATTGCTGCGTCAATATACTCTATATGAGTATACTGAGTATAACTGGATATGTTTTTATCTATTTTACTCCACAATAGATTTTTGTATTGTGTGAGGTACTGTTTTTCTTTGTTAAGATCATATTTTGCTAGCACAGGTAATATGTCTTGACTTTTGCGGTGCTGATTGTTGTATATAAACCCCCAATAAATTTTTTCTAATTGCTCGTAGGGAGTGATATTTTTTGATAGGGCGCTATGAGTGTACTGTTTAAATTTGACATGGTTAGAAAAAATATGACGGTATTTTTCCCAAAGTTTTTCAAAATGCAATAGCGATCTATCTGTACATTGTTTTATTATTTTTAAGGCTTCGATTTTTTTATTATTGTGCATATGTTCGACCAAACGCAAGAATTTGACTTCTATACATTTTGGATATTGAAATTGAAGCGATTGCAATAAATTGTTCGCTTTTAGCCAATTTTTTTGTTGTATAAACTGACTTACTTTTAATAAAGATACACTTAACGATTTGGCATTTTTGGCAATTTGAGTATTAGGTTTTATTTGTAGTTTGTTTAATTGAATGTCGTAAAGAAGTTGTGTTGTGTATGAGTTGTTACCAATAACAAGGTTTCTTTTACGCTTTTGGTATTTTGACCAGTTATATATACAAACAAGTTTGCCTTGATCATTGATGAATAAGAAATCTTTTTTGTTATCATTATTAATATCAATGATTTTTGCCGCATTGTTGGGAATAATTCCTTGGTAAAGGAGTTGCTGTTCACTATTACCAAAAGAATTGATTTTAGCAACGGTAAATGTATTTCCTGTTACAAGTAGTTGATTATTACTTTTGTCTAGAAGAGTGGTACGGTAGTGGGGGTTGTTCTTTATCCATTTTACTGTGCCATTTTTAGGGTTTAAGGCTATTAATTTTCCGCGGATAGTGGTGCACACATAATCTAGATTTTTATCGTTGTCTATATCAAATAAATGCGCAGAGTTGATCATTGAACATGGTAGTTTTCTTGTCCATGTTGCGCGTCCTGTTTTTATATTGATAGCGGTTATGAAGCCTAGTTTTTGCCCTACAATTATTGTGTTTTCAAATTTTTGCATAGTTGGGCTTTCAACTGCTGATGGCAAAGGTGTTTTCCATTTGATTTTTCCATTAGCATTTACACAGTGCATTCCTTGGGCAGATGGAAATATACAATCTTTGTCTATAAAACAGGGAGGTATGTATAATCTCCCGCAGTTAATTTGCCACAGTATTTTTCCTGTCGTTGCCTCTAAACAAACTATCGAACCGAATAGTAAATTGCTGTATATGTTTAAGTTGCCATCACCATTTTGATCATGAAGAACCATAGCATTGTCTTTGGCAAGAGGAATTCCACCTACATTTGTGTTCCAGATTTCTTTGGAGTTTTTTACTAATGTTATGTTTTTATTGTGGTGTATAACTACCTCGTCTTCTAAATCTTTTTTTAGAATGTTACCTGTAGCAAATGATACAACGCCTATATTCCCTTTGGCATTAAATTCGGATAGCTTTTGCCAATTTTTCGAATTAAATGTTTTGATATTTCCATGTACAGTAGAGACTATAACGTGATTATTATGCGGTGATATACGAAATTTATCTAAGCGTGTATTTTCGTCAACAACATATGTTTTTTCCATCGGATAACAAGAATAACAGTAAAGTGTTTTACTTGAAAGACCTATTATTTCTAGGATATTGTCATTATTCGTATCAAGAAAAACGCAAGAAATGATTTTTTCAGGTAGTTTTAAAACAATGGGTTTCTGTTTATAATTAGAGATGGTGATTACATGATCAAAAACAGCAATAACTTCGGGAATCTTATCATTATTTATATCTATAATGTATTTTCGCAAGTTATTTCGCGTAAACCGCCCTTGCTGCGGATCCCATAGAGTATATTTAATTTTGTTGTTCTTGGTATCAAAAGCATACAACTTATCAGTGAATGATATTATTTCTTTACGAGAATCGTTGTCTATATCAAAAAATTTAGGTGTATCGACATAACGATAGGCTTTTGATTGTAAACAGCTTTGTTTGTCGCTAACAAGGCTTTTTGAGTGTAAACCTTGCTTTGGATGGAATAGAGCTAATAGTTTTGTTTTAGGGTCGTAGTCCATCGCCATCGTATAGCCTGAGTATTTTTTGGCATTTCTTATGTGACCATTTTGAATGTTTATTATGCTGATACCACTGTTCTTTTGTTTGTAGTAGTTACCTTGAGTTAGTGCAATTTCATTTTTCGAAATAAATGTCGGATTACAGAAATCTCGGGCAATAAAATTTTGTTGAGACCATAAAATTTTTTGATTTATTACATCGAGGCATCTAACTCCTTGATAACGCGGAAACATAATAAGATCTGGGTACACATCGCTATTGACATTTGTAAAAATAAACTCTTGTCCCCACCAGTTGAGTTGATGGAATAAATGCTCTTGGGTTCTACCATCAATAATCGAAAACTCTGTGTAATGTGCCCACACAATATCATCAATACCATCTCTATTAATATCTAGTATTTGTATAGATCCTATTGCATTTTCTTCTGAGAATTCACTTGTTATTTTCCAGAGTTGTTTTTGTAGTTTTAAGCTGAAACAGTATAAGTCTCCGTTTTTAGTTCCGTATATTAATTCAGCAAAACCATCTTTGTCTAGATCTGCGCTTGCAATAGCAATAGCTTGCGGCTGTGCGAAAATTGTGGAGCTCCACATCTTCATTGGAATTAAATGTATGTTGTGTTTAAATGGCTTTTTCTTAGACACCTCGGTTTCTATTGTGTAGGAAAAATAGTTTTGCTTGGAGAAAGTAACTGAATATTTTCCTATATCGAGTTCGTAATTGGTTGTTGGTGCATTTATTTGGATTGGTGGCTGTGCATTTTTAGATAAAGAAACGTTAATGTTTTCTAACACGGAATTGAATGACACAGTGCCCTTTATAGGAGTGAGTGTTTCTCTAATGATGTCTGTTTCACCAGGAAATATTTTTTTACGAATTTTTTTTTCTTCGTATAATTTCGAGTTTATTGTAAATTCTGTGACGCCCGAATTTAGTTTGATGTAACCGTTAGAATTAGGAACTACTGTTTTTTTATTTATGATTATATTGTATTGATCTTTAATGATTTCTTGTTGTGGTGTTTTTAATACTATTTTAATATATGCTGCTGCGAAATTTGATTGATATACAAGATAGCCGATGAGTAGTAAAAGTGAAAGTATAGTGGCAGCAAAACTTTTTCTTTTTTTTAGGCTTTGCCAATGCACATATAAACGGCTTTTGCGTTTTGCAGATATGATTTCTCCTTTTAGGAAACTGTCTATGTCAGCGGCAAACTTCGCGGCGGTAACATAGCGTTTTTGAGGAGATTTTTCAATAGCTTTGAGACATATAGTTTCGAGATCCATGGACAAACGTGGATTACGGCTACGAGGTGGGATAGGAGCCGTATGTATAATTTCATACATCAAATTCATGGTATTGTTACCTAGTATTAATTGCTTACTTGTTAATACTTCGTATAAAATAGCTCCCAAAGCATAAATATCTACTTGCCTACCAATGTTGGCTTTTTTTCCTTGAAATTGCTCCGGAGCCATGTATCTCGGTGTACCTATAATTTCTCCCGTTTTTGTTAGGTTATTTTTTGCGTCAAAATTTTTAGCTATTCCGAAATCCATAACAACACAGCGTCCTGTCTTTACTTCTACCATTATGTTATCGGGTTTTAAATCGCGGTGAATAATTTTTTGATTATGGGCATAATGAACGGCATGAGCAATATCGCGTATATTTTCTAAACCTTGACGGATGTTAAGTCGTTTGTTTTTTAGGGATTGAC
Source organism: Candidatus Uabimicrobium helgolandensis (assembly GCF_041508025.1). Classification (NCBI taxonomy): domain Bacteria; kingdom Pseudomonadati; phylum Planctomycetota; class Candidatus Uabimicrobiia; order Candidatus Uabimicrobiales; family Candidatus Uabimicrobiaceae; genus Candidatus Uabimicrobium; species Candidatus Uabimicrobium helgolandensis. The sequence goes on along the minus strand of NZ_CP165719.1, from coordinate 3,979,331 downwards.
TGAGCGGTTGACCGTCAATGAAATCCATAACGATGTAGTTCTCTTTTTCACAAATTTCGTGGACAGCAATAATATTTGGGTGTTTTAGTTTTGCAGTGATTTGCGCTTCTTGTAAGAATCGTTCTTGTATCTTATGATCACTACCATGCATTTTTTTTATAGCCACAAATCTTTGTAATTTTTGATCATATGCTTTATATACTGTTGCCATACCACCGCTACCAAGTTTTTGGATGACTTGATAATGTCCAAAATGTTGTGGTTTCTCTTTTACTTTGTTGTTTGATTCTATTTGTAATATGAGATTTGCTATTTTTTTTTGCTCTTCATTGTATAAATTTTGGCTTTGTTGAATGGTTACTTGCAAATCATTAAAAGTAACACCTGTAGCAGAAAAAAAAGACTTGATTGTATTGTTATGTATGGCTGTTGTACTTTGTTGTAGGGCACTTTGTGCTTGAGATATATTTATTTTTTTTGCGAGAACGAGTTTTTGTAGTATTTGATCCTGGAATAAAAGAAATTTGATAGCTTTTTTTTGCTCTTTCGAAAGCGAATTTAGTAAACCTAGATGTGACTCTTTATTGACTGTTTTTTCTATAAAATTTAATACCTGAGCATAATAAATAAATTTTTCATTCATGTTATAATCCTAACCATTGACCAATTTTGTTTTTATTATAACTTCAAAATGGAAACAAAACAAGGTAGAAATGTTTATTAAGTTTTGTTATTAAGTGGTTTTGGTCTAAAAAGGCTTAGGGAAATGCAGTTGAGATTTGAGTGGGGCTAAAAAATATGGAGAGATCGCACAAATAGGTAATTCTCTATCTGAAAAAACCATTGCAATATTATTTTCGCGATCCTCTAAACGAAACAATACTGCAAAAAGAGCCGTTGATTTTCGAGATCTTGAAAGTCTTTCGTATAGGGTTTTTTTATTATAAGATTAAAATGAAAACAAAACAAGATTGAATCGTTTTTTCTATTTAGTTTTTGCTATAAAAATAGCGCGCTTAGGGGCTGGTAGTCCTTCTATTGTTTTGTTAGGATTTTGAGGATCTAAAAAATTCTGCAGAGATTCAAATTTCATCCACGAAGTAGAGCGCTGTTCTTGTACTGATGTTGTACTCACGTCTATGAGCTCAATGTTCGTAAATCCACATCTTTTTAACCACGACTCTAGAGTAAGACAACTAGGGATAAACCACACATTGCGCATTTTTGCATAGCGATTTGGTGGTAATAGCACTTGTCCTTTTTCACCATCTATTATTAGGGTCTCTAATATCAGTTGTCCTTTTTGTTTTAAGCAAGACTTCAGATGATACAAGTGATCTATTGGCGAACGCCGATGATATAGAACACCCATAGAAAAAACACTATCAAATGCTTGTAAATTTTTTGGTACGTCTTCTAATTTTAATGGCAGAACGTAAGTAGGAACATGAGACAAGTATTTTGCGAATATTTGATATTGCATTATATAAAGAGGAAGAGGATCTATACCAATGACAAGTCTTGCCCCTTGTCCTGCCATACGCCAGCAGTGATAACCATTACCACAACCTACATCTAGAATAGTTTGGTCGTTGAGTGAAATGGCATTTTTAATGCGTTCCCATTTCCAATCAGATCGCCACTCTGTGTCAATGTGAATATCAAAAAAATCAAATGGGCCTTTGCGCCATGGATGGAATTTTAGAAGAACTTGTTCTAGAAAAGATTGTTCGTGGAAAGAATTATTAGCTACATAGACTCTCTCTTTTATATCGATTGTGTTTGCTGGCATATTCGGCAACTGTTGTAGTGCGGATCGCCAGGTATTAATGTTGCTATTTTGTGAGGTGTCTAACGCCGTGTTTACTTGCTGTGGAAGTTGTTTGAGCCACTGGTGAAATCGATCGTCTTTCTCAAGTTCGCTGTATAATTTTTGGTAACAGATATCCCAAAAATTTTGATTCATTTTGTTTTGCCTTTTCAAGTTACTTACATTTTTGACTAAAAAAAGAAACGAAGTTAAAACATTGAAACCAAAGCTGGTTAAAGCAGAAGCCAACTTTTTGTAAACGTTGTTGATGTTGCTCCACGGAATCGATGACCATGACGTTTTGGAGCGCTTGTTTTTTTTGCTCTATCTCTAATAATGAGTATCCCTGATCTTGCTTGAAATTTAAATGGAGATCAATAAGGAGATTTGTATTTTCTTGTATTTTTTCTGAAAGAATAAGTATACCGTTGGGAACTAAACCGTTATATATTTTTCGTAATAGCTTTTCGCGCTTTTGGCGCGGAATAAATTGCATAGTAAAATTCATGACAATGACTGAAGCGTTTGTTATGTCAATATCACATACATCACCGCAGAGAATTTCTATATTATCGTAGGACGATAGGTTTTTTTTGGCGCACTCAATCATCTCTAAAGAACTATCTACGGCAATAATTGGGGCATCAAATTTTGAACGAATAGCATCGGAGACAGTTCCTAGCGAGCATCCTAAATCATAAATACATGTGTTTTGTTGCGTATACTTTTCAGCCATCATTGAAATCATTTGTACTATTGTTTGGTAGCCAGGAACAGACCTTGTAATCATATTATCAAAAACATTTACCACCTCTTTGTCAAAACAGAAGCGCTGTACATTTTTTCGCGGTTTGTGATATATATCGTCGTAGCTCATAAGTTCATTTCTAGAAGTGATAACCAGTGATTGTAATGACAATTGTCTCATTAAAATAAAACTACATTTTTTCTGTAAACGAAAATGTCTAATTTATTGAGTACTACGGATGTTGACATTTAAAATAGAAAAGCGACTGTGAGACTGCGCTCAATGTTTATATTTCATTGTAGCTCTAATTTTAGATGGGATGAACTACTTTATTTTTAATTTTCTGAACACAGAAAGGTCTTTTGCTGCAAGTTCTTTCATACCCAGTAGATTATATGTAATAGCTCGATTATTATATGCATTTGCTTGTTGCGGTTTTAGTTCGATAACTTTAGAGTAATGTTTAACAGCAGTGTTATAGTCTTTTTGTTGAAAAAAACTAGAGCCTATATGTAAATGAATGTTCGCTTTTCTGTCAATACTTTTAGTCACTTGCAAAGCCGCTTTATAGTAATAAATAGCTTTGGTATGTTGTTCGGTTTTGTAAAATATATCTGCTAGAGCCTTCATCGCCAAAGGAGAACGAGGGTTTATGTCCATTGATTTTTTGTATGCTGAAACTGCTTGGGCATAGCTAATTAAGTGTGTATAACAATTACCTTTTTCGTAGTAAGCGTTTGCGTTTTTTTGTAGTCGCAGCATTTTGTTGTAGTGAGTAATTGCTTTAGTGTGTTCACCAAATAGTTGATAACATTGAGCCAAGTCATAGTAAGCATTTACGTTTTTCTTATCAAGTGTGATCACTTTTTGTAGTAGTCGTGTAGCTAATAAATATTTTTTTTGTGCGATTAGATTTTGCGCTTGCGAATATTGAGGTTTTGACGATATTTTATCGTCTAGTTTAGCTTTAGCTTTAGAATTAGAGCTAAATAGTAACCAATAAGCAACGACTGCGTTACTTATAATAAGAATCGCTAAAACAAGTTTGTATTTTGTTGTTATTTTTTGCGAAAGTATTTGGGGTAGATTATTTTTGAAGTCGATACTTTTTTTTAATCTTTTGCTGTAGATCTTGGGTTTAGTTGCTATTTGTGTGCTACGTTCTAGTGTAGGCGCTGGCTTTTGGTGTAAATTTGGCATGACGTTTGGTGCATCTGTTACTACCTTGTTTTTCATTGGGTTTTCTGGAGAATTAGAATTTACTTGTTCCTTCGCTCGCGGAAGCTCTATTTCTATATTATCAATATCTAGTACTAAGGAGGTTATTTTTTCTTTTTCATGGATTTGTTCTTCCTTACCTGAAAGGTTGATTTGAGGCTGAAAAGAAAGAGCTTCTTTTAAATACTTATTGTTTTTATGAACCATTGCAAGATAACACTGCGCTAATCGCGCTGATATTTGCATAGCGCTTTCCCATCTTTCGCGATCATTTTTTTGCATAGCACGTTTGACAATATTAGATATATGTCCGCGAATTTCTTTATCAATATCACGGCTGTTGATTACTTTTTCAAGTACCAATGGATTATGGCTACCTATCATGTAGCAACAACTAAAAGGATTATCCGAATAGAATGGAGATCTTTTTTTGTTAGCAAATAATTGATAAAATATCGCTCCCAGAGAAAATATATTGCTACGATCGGTTATTCTTCCCTCTGTTTGTTCTGGACTAAAGTACATGACTGATTCATCAATTTTATTGCGTAGAGTAACGCGTAATTTTTTTTTGTTAGAAGGACTCTCTAAGCCTAAATACATTAACTTTATATGATTGTTTTGTTGATTAACGATAATATTTGCAGGTTTCATATCGCGAATGATAATACCAACACCATTGAGTGTTTCAATACAATTTGCAACATTGTAAGCTATGGCAATTTTATCTGACCAAGATATTTTTCTTTGTTCTGTCAGTATTTCCTTGAGAGATAAGCCTTCAGCAAATTCGAAAACAATATAGATTTGTTTTTTGCAATGAATGAGTTCAAGTGCTTTAAGGATATTTGGGTGATTTGTACTGTTTAAAAATTGATATTCCCACTGCAAGTATTCGCAAAAATCATTATCTTCAACATCAAATTCTCTTATTAGTACAGGAACGCTTGTTGTTTGTTCTATGCCGCGATATAAATTTGTTATATTGTGATTCTCAAATTTGTATTCGATGTAGTAGTTATTAAATATCTTTCCCACTTGAAAATTTTCTTGTTTATTTTTTTGGGATGTTTGTAGTGCGTTAATTTGAGTAACAAGTGGTTGTTGTCTATGCGATTCGCGACTGCGTTTTTCTGACATATCTTTGAGCGTTCCTTTTGTCGTTTGAAAATGTAAGTAACTCATTGCTTTAATTTAAGCTTGGTATGAGTGATAAAGGCGCTTTGCTTTTGAATGAAATTTTACTACCAAATGAGTTGTCTCACCTGGAACGTGATATATGATACCTGAATTTGTCAATAACTTCCAGCGTGTTTTAGATTTTCGATTATACAGTGGGGCAGCCCAGAGTAGACAAAATCTCAAAAAAATTAATTTAAATATTGAAAATGATATACCGTTTTATACGGTAAATGTGTGGACTCGTAACAAAACGTTGTAAGTAGTAAAAATGATAGAGATAAAAGAGTCGAGATTTGACTACAAAAAAAGATGTTTTATAAAGCTGTTGTCTAATTCGCTCATAAAAATTGAAACCCAGAATTTTAAGATAAAATTTTTGTTCATTTTTCGTTATTTTTTTTAAAAGCATTACCCATTGACAGGTGGTTTTTATGAGTTTAGATTAAATGCTCGCGATTTAAACTAGTGGCTCGTTTTACTTAATTGACCGTTTTAGTATTTTGTTTTCAACTAACTGACCTTATGGTATTGTGTAGAGAAAAGCTGTATAAGCGTACACAATGTATATCGTTTAGAAAGGCAAGATACATGAAGTGGTTAAAATTTATTTTTTCTTTTATTGTGCTTATTTTGATTGTTGTTGTTGGTAATTTACGAATAGCGCCTATTCCTCCTGTGGCGAAATTTTTAGATCCGTTTCATGGTTTTTGGATGAACGGTTCTTCTTTACAAATTACAGAGTTATCTTTACCAAATCTTCAAGATAAGGTAACTATCACATGGGATGATCGTGAGGTACCCCATATTTTTGCTAGTAATGAACACGATTTATCTATGGTTCAAGGGTACCTTACCGCGAAGTATCGTTTATGGCAAATGGATATTCTTGCGCATTTAGCCAGCGGACGTTTGTCTGAAATTATTGGTGAAAAAGGCAAAAAGTTAGACATTGAGAATCGCAGTATTGGTTTGGGTTATGCAGCGGAAAAAAGCTTAGAGGCTGTAGAAAATGAACCTAAGATCAAAGCTTTACTCGAAGCATATAGCGAAGGAGTAAATTATTATATTGACTCACTTTGTTATGCTGACTATCCGATTGAATATAAGCTTTTAAACTACAAGCCTGAGAGATGGAATGTGTTAAAAACTTTCTTTGTTCATAAGTACATGACAAAATCACTCTCATATCGTAGTGAAGATAGAGAAATGCACAATATTTCTGCGGCTTACGATCGCGCAACAATGGAAAATCTTTTTCCGTTAAAAAACTCAACGAGTCCGGTAATCCCTTCTGAGAGAAAATGGTCATTTACTCCTCATAGTGCGCAAGACAACAAAAACGCCTCTAACACAAATACGGATGAAATGCATGATATTTTATTTCCTAATCGTCCTGATATGATCAAAGGAAGTAATAACTGGGCCGTCTCTGGGAAAAAAACGCGCAGTGGTCGTCCAATGTTAGCAAATGATCCTCACTTACCTCTAACTATGCCTGCTATATGGTTTGAAACTCAGTTGACAAGTCCAGAAGTAAATGTTTACGGGGTTACCATACCTGGTTTACCAGGTATTGTTATTGGATTTAACGAGAGTATTGCTTGGGGAGTTACCAATGCTGTTTGGGATGTTATTGATTGGTACAAAATAAAATACAAAACCGAGAAAAAAGAATTTTATTTGTTTGATGATAAATGGTTGCCGACCAAAAAACGTCGAGAAGTGATTAAAATCCGTGGAGAGCCTGATTATGTACTTGATGTTGTTTACACACATCATGGTCCTGTTGCTTTTGAAGAGCCTATTCCTACGGCATTACGATGGACAGCTCATGATTCGTCTTTAGAATTTAAAACTTTTTATACTTTAAATCGCGCGAAAAATTATGAAGATTATATCGAGGCACTCAAGTATTATAGTTGTCCAGCGCAAAACTTTGCATTTGCTGATGTTAACGGGGATATCGCTATAACACACCATGGAAAATTTCCCATAAAACCGGAAGGTTTTGGCCGCGTTTTCGAAGATGGTACTGTTTCAAGTACAGAGTGGAAGTCTTATGTTCCTAACAATCACACGCCACACATAAAAAATCCATCGTCAAATTTTATCAGTTCTGCAAACCAACACCCTACAGATAAAGCATATCCTTATTACTACAATGGACGTTTTGAGTATTATCGCAATATACGTATTAACGAACGCTTAGAAGAAATGCAACAGGTTACGATGAAAGAATTCAATAGTTTGTTAAATGATAATTACAATGTTCACGCATCGACTGTTTTACCTACTTTACTAAAAATAGTAAAGAATGACTCTGAAGAAGGAAAATGGGCACTTGATGTTCTAAAAAAATGGGACTACAACAATGATGCCGAGAAAATTGGGCCTTCTGTCTTTGATGAATGGTGGAGTAAACTATTTGTTTCTGTGTGGGATGAATTTAAAGATGGTAAAAAATTCACTAAACCTAGTTGGCACAGAACAGTAGAACTTATAGTAGACGACCCTAAAAGTAAGTGGTTTGATAATCTATCGACTCAGGAGCATAAAGAGGAACTTGAGGAATTAGTGAATAGCAGTTTTGACGCTACGCTGAAACAACTCACAGAAGAACATGGTACATTTTTAGTGGAAAATGGTCAACAAAATGAAAAGTGGAAATGGGGACATCATCAAGGTTGTCATGTAAAGCATATGATGAAAATCCCAGCTTTTAGTCGTCCTGATTTGTTCGTAGGAGGTGGAAGACACATTGTTAACGCGACGCGCAAACACGCGGGGCCTTCGTGGCGTATGGTTGTCGAGCTAACCACGCCAATAAAGGCGTGGGGAGTTTATCCTGGTGGACAGTCTGGTAATCCTGGAAGTAAGCACTATGATGATTTTATTGGAAAATGGGTAGATGGCCAGCTTTATGAGCTTTTGTTTTTAAAAGATGCGAAAGACCGAAGTGAGAAGATGGTTCATAAATTAGTTGTAGGAGCAGAATAATGGGAAGTATTGTTTGTCTTATTGTTGTATGTGGTGTTACTCAAATGTTCTTTCCTTGGTGGAGTATGGCGATTGCTGCATTTGTTGTTGGATTTGTCGTTGTAGAAGGAAAAACAGGTATCGGAGTATTTTTTAAAGGATTTTTTGGGGTGGCTTTGTTATGGACTTTGGTTGCCACTGTTAAGTACTTTACATCATCTGATATTATTGCGGCGCGCGTATCCACATTATTTTCATTACCTCATCCGTATTTAACTATCGTTATTAGTGGGGCTGTTGGTGGAATTATTGCTGGAATGGCTACTCTTTCAGGTTGTCAATTACGCGTTGCTCTTTTAGATTAGTTATTCTCTGAAGTCTGTAAACAAAATATGAATATTGAGTGATTCTCTACAAGCGATTTATTTCGTTTCCGAGAATCACAAAGCATGTGAAAATTATCTTGGAACTTTTTTTAACTTCGTTCGTCCAACTAGGTGACCCATCAAAAGTATTTTTCGATAGAATGTAGAGCTTTTAATGGGTCACTAATAATTCATGCAGGGAGTTGTTTATGGTAAATGCACTGAAACAGTTAGATATTTGTATAAATGAGGCGAAATCTTATCCTGGTTTGACTGTTGTTCCTGTTTACTCCGAAAAGCAAAGTGATTTTCATGTTCCAATGCTTTTTGGTGAAGCACTGAAAAATGGAAGTTTGAAAATACAAGAACAACAGCAAAGTAATGTACCGCGTTTGTCTGTTGATTACGTTGGAGAAGGCTATGCTCTTGGCATTAAAGGGCATTTACTTATTGGCGGTGGACAAGATAGACAGTTGTACCATAGCTGTCTTGTTTCCAAGGGTCGTTATGACATTCCAGTGCAGTGTGTACAACATGGGCGTTGGAATCCTGGTAAAAACAAAGATTTTACGGTGTGCAACGATATTACATCTTCAGGTCTACGATTTAATACGCAAAATCAAGGTCAAACTTGGGAAAAGATACGCACATATGAAACACTAACAAATACTAACTCTGGTTCTGAATCTTTCACATGTACAAGAACCATAACCATGGGTAGTTCCGTAGAACAAAATTCTTTATTGCAACAAAACAATGTCAAGATGAATGACAAAATGTTAGGTGTACGCGAACGCGCACAAGAAATGCTGTCCCATTTAAAAACGCCAAAAGAACAGCAAATAGGATTTTTTGCTATTCAAATCGATCCTTTTACTTGGGTAAAAAATAAAGAAGTGCATCTCAACTATTTACTTGAGATTGCTGGAAATGCAGAGTTATGGAATAGTCTTCACCAAAAAGCTATTGAAAGTGTTATATACGATAGCGCTGTGTGTGAAATGGATAAAAACGCTCACATAGAAATGAATGATGAACGGAAAGCTGAAATAGCTGAATTCGTTGCTATGCTAACTGTTGAAGATTGGAATGAATGCGATTTTATAGGGCAAGAAAGTCGTTTTGCTTTGGAAAGTAAAAAATACTTTGGTGAGGCGATTTATCTCGACGAAGAAGACGAAATGCCAATACATTTATTGTGTAGCTCTTTAAAAGTAAGTTAAAATATTTATGAAGTATATTTCTGTGCGCTCTCTGCTGTAGAAGGATATTCAGATATGATGGATATAGTCGCGGCGATTTACGCTTGGAAAGGTAATAAAGAAAAAGCTTATCTTTTTGCTAAAAAGGCTAATCCCGAAACGTTCAAAAGAATCGAGCTTTTTTTGCAAGGAAATTCTCTTAAACAAACGGAAAAAATGATGAGAGAATAAAGCTTCGAATAGTTGTTGAAAGACAATTAACCTAAGTAAATTACTTATTATTTACCTGGATTTATCTATAGAATATTACTAAATGTATTGAAAGGTTCGTTATGAAGTTATATTTGAGTTTTATCGTTGTTTTTTTTTCTTTTGTTTTTGCTCAAACAGGAGATAATTGGTCGGAGATAAAAGAATTAGAAAAAAAACGACAATACAAAAAAGCATTAAAAAAGGTAGAAGTACTACTTGATAATGCGCAGCAGCAAAAAGATTTAGAGCAGTGGCGTAAGGCTTTTGTTCGCAAAGTAGTTTTACAAACAGCCTTGCACGGTTACGAAGCGGCGGTTCGTACTTTACAAAATGAACAGTGGCCACATGATGGAGAAAGCCGTAGCTTATTTCATTTACTCTATGCTCATACTCTCGAAAACTATTTCAATATTTATCGTTGGGAAATTCGGAATCGCGAAAAAATCGTTTCGACTACAAATGTGGATTTAAAAAAATGGAGCGCACAAGAAATATTTAAGCGTATCCACCAGCATTATTATAAGGCATATCAGGTGCGCTATACTCTTGTAAAGTTGAATGTTGATGATTTTTCTGAGTATATTACAAAAGGAGGGTATCCTAAACGCATTCGCGGAACTATGCGCGATTTTGTTTGTTATTCTTGGGCAAAATTTCTTGCGAATACTGCAACGTGGACTTCTGAGCAGTCACAAGAAAAGTATCGCCTTGATTTTGCACATTTACTCAAAGCTTCTGATCAAAGAAAACGTACACTAGATGATATTTTATTAAGTAGTGCTCATCCTATACAGAAGTTAGTTCATATTCTCGATGATGTATACTTTTCAAGTATAGATAACGGTAAAATTGAGTCTGCTCTTGAGTCTCAGTTAGAGAAAATACGTACTTTTAAGAATTTTTTTGGCCAAAAACGCCAGAAACAACAAATGGTAAGTTCTCTTTCCGCACTTCTGGAAAAATATGTTGCATATCCGTGGTGGTCTGCTGGTATGTACGAGGTAGCTTTTTTAGAACAAGGACAACAAAATCTCGTCGCTTGTCATCAGGCAGCAAAAGTAGGGTATTTAAAATATCCAGATAGTTTAGGCGGAAAAAAATGTCTGAATTTACAAAAAACAATAGAGGCACCAGGTTTTAATATTATCACTATGGCTGTTGATAACTATGGTGAAAAGTCGATACGCATACAACACAAAAATATGAGTAAGTTATTTTTTCGGGTTTATAAACTTAATTTTGAAGAAAGATTACAAAAACAGCATCGCTCTCCTGGGAGTGTTTACACAAATGATTTACGTGATATACTTGGTAAACAAAAACCACTGCACTCTTGGAATGTAGAACTTGAAGATGTCAAAGACTTCGCATATCACAATACTTATACTTCATCACCAATTAAGCGAAATGGTTTGTATGCTGTTTATGCTTCTGCTCGCGAAGACTTTGCAACAAAAAACAATTTTATTTCTTCGACAAATATACTCATTAGTAAATTAGTTGTTCTAGAAACGCAGAAAAAAAATGGCTGGGAAGTATGGATTGTTGACGGCAAGAAAGGCAAGAGCGTTGAAGGAGCAACAGTTAAACTATACCAATATAATCATAATAGTGGTTCACAATTAGTTGCGCAGCGCAAAACATCACTAAGTGGCACAACTTTTTTTCCGATGAATAAACGCGGCTACAATTATTTTTTTGTTGCAGAAAAAGATGGTGAATTTTCTTTTGATCCTAATGTTGCGTACTTTTATAAACACACTGCTAATTACCATCGTAAAGGAAGTTTTGTATATACTGATCGCAGCATATATAGGCCGTTACAGAAAGTTTTTTGTAAAGTGGCTACTTACAATGGAAATTCGATGTCAGGAAAGTACAACTCTATTGTTGGTGAAAAAGTGAAGATCGATTTGCTTGATCCTAATTGGAAAGAAATCGAAACCAAAATGATTGTGACAAATGATTATGGGACAGCTTCTACATCTTTTGTTATACCACAAGGAAAGGTTCTTGGAAGTTACCGAGTACGTTCTACTGTAGATGGTAAAATAAGTTATGCAAATATTCGCGTTGAGGAATATAAGAGGCCAACATTTGAGGTTGGGCTAGAACAGCCACAAAAAGAGTTACGTTTGAATCATAAAGCAAAAGTAACAGGTAATGCGCGCTATTATTTTGGTTTACCTCTTACAACGGGTAAGGTTTTTTATCGTGTTACTCGTGCTCCTGTGTATCCATACTGGTACTGGTGGTATTATAGGGATCTTTCTGCACAAGGACGTAGTGAAATTACTTCTGGTTATACAGAACTTGATGCGCAAGGTAATTTTGATGTTTCTTTTACGCCTGAGGCTGATGATAGTTTACCTAACAAAAAAAATATAAGCTATCGTTTTGAAGTGCATGCTGAAATTACTGATGAGGGTGGTGAAACACGCAATGCTTCAATGGCTTATAATATTGGTTTTGTAGGAGTAAAAGCAACTGTTACAACTACAGAAAACTTTTTTCTCACTACAGAAAAAGCTGTTTTTAGCATAAATTTACAAAATTTAAATAATGTTCCGCTTTCAGGAAACGCAAAATATTCACTGTTTCGGGTTAGACAACCATTTGTTATGTTGCCTAAACTTTTACCTCTTTCAAAAACGCCAGGTAAAAAATATACGAAAGGCGATTTGACACGACCTCGCTGGGAACACAATCGTTCTTTACAAGAGTATTTATTTGCTTTTGAAGATCGAGAATTTTTGAACTCAGGTGAAGTTTCTCATGGCAAAGATGGTAAAGCAAAGTTAGAGTTTTCTGGCCTAGCGGCAGGTGTTTATCGTATTCGTTATACTACAAAAGATTCTTTTGGTGGTGAGTACAAAACGCAAAAAGAGTTTATTGTTAGCGAAGATGGTACACGCGTGGCAGTTCCTGCATTTCTTATTTCAAAAAACAATAATGCAAAAGTTGGTGAAGACGCTGTTTTTTTTCTTGGTTCAGGTATTCAGGATCAAATGTTAAGTGTTGAGGTTCATCAAAATGGTCGTTTACTTAGACGCATGTGGATTGATGATGCAAATAAAACGCGAATTTTTAAAGTAAAAGTTACTGAAAGATACCGCGGCGGGTTTAGTGTTCGTGTTCAAGCTGTACATGATTATCAATATTACAGTGTTACTAAACATGTTCTTGTGCCATGGGACAACAAAAAATTGCAAATGAGTTTTGCAACATTTCGTGATGTTCTACGTCCTGGCCAAAAAGAAACATGGACTGTGAAGGTTAAAGGGCCTGAAGCAGAAAAAGTAGCAGCAGAAGTTTTGGCTTATATGTATGATCGTAGCCTGGATTTCTTTGCTCCACATACTTTCACTTCTCCTGAAACGTTATATCCAAGTAAATATGGTGTTGAAAATACGCGAAACGCTTTATTTACGCGATCGTTTTATAGTATTGTGAATAACAATTGGTATACAATTCCACCTACTTCTTACTATTACAAAAATACTTTAAAATTTTACAGTTCATACGGTGTTGGTGGGGTTGGACGTAGGGATAGAGAGCATTACCTTCCTGTTCGGAGAGGTAATTTTGGGGCCAAACTTGATAGGGTTGTACAACAAGAAGGCCTTGCAGAAAAAAATGAGGAAATCATTGATGGTTTTCTTGGAGAAGAGGATAAACAAGCGGCTAATGCGCAACAGGGAGGTAATAATCCTGGACAGCAAGGAAAAGAAGAGCCACGCGTTCGCAGTAATTTTTCAGAAACAGCCTTTTTTCTTCCTCACATAGAAACAAAAGATGGTGTTGCGACAATTGAATTTGAAGTTCCAGATAGTGTTACGGAATGGAGAATTTATGTTCATGCAATTACCAGTGATTTGAAATATATGAGTATGAATCGCACAACAGCGACGCGTAAAGATCTTATGGTTCGTCCATACGTTCCGCGGTTTTTTCGCGAAGGGGATAAAGCTGTTTTGAAAGCAGTGATTAATAATGCCACAGCAAAGGAAATGAAAGGCACAGTTTCACTACAAATACTCGATAGTAAGACTAAGAAAGACCGTTCTCGAGATTTTGCTCTTAAAGATAAGGATTTAGAATGGAAGTGCGCTGGAAGTGGCAGTACCAATGTTTCTTGGAAGCTTACAGCTCCGAGATCTTTAGGTGAATATGCGTTTAAGGTTGTGGCGGTAAGTGATGATCTTTCTGATGGTGAATTGCGTCCTGTTCCTGTTCTTCCAAGTCGAATTCATCTTAGCGAGTCGCGTTTTGTTACTCTAAAAAATAACGATGTGCGTATTATGGAAATAGAGGATTTGCACAATGCGCAGCAAGATGAATCTCTTGTTCATGATTCGTTAGTTGTGAATTTAGATGGGCAACTGATTTACACTGTTTTAAACGCGCTTCCTTATCTAACTGAATATCCATATGAATGTGTTGAGCAGACGATGAATCGTTTTGTTTCTACGTCTATGGTTACCTCGCTATACAATCATTATCCAGCGATGAAAAAAATGGCGGCCGAATTTGCTAAACGCGATACACAACTTGCAAAATGGAATAAAGCAAACGCTAATCGTAAATTAGCTCTTGCTGAAACACCGTGGCTTGTCGCTGCTGAAGGGGGTAGTAAAGATCATTTGATTAATGTTTTAAACCCGAAAATAGCGGACTATCATCGCTCGTCATCTCTAGATAAATTAACAAAAATACAATTAAACAATGGTGGCTTTCCATGGTGGTCAGGTGGACCCTCTAGCCCTTATATGACACTGTATTTACTAAGTAGTTTTGCACGGGCTCTAGAATTTAAAGTGGATATTTCCCAAGATATGCTCAAAAAAGCATGGACGTTTATGGGGCAGCACTTTCGCGATTATTATGAAAAACGTATGGTTCTTGAAAATTTTGGTTATGAGTTTATCACCTTTCTGAATTATGTTTTATCGTGTTACGATAGCAAGATTTACAAGCATGCTTTTACTGAAAAACAGCGCGAAGAGATGCTTAAATATTCGTTTGCACGTTGGAAAGATCATAGCCCTTATATCAAGGCGATGTTGTCTTTAACTTTGAAGCGCATGAAACGCGATACTGATGCTGTACTTGTTCTTGATAGCATTATGGATAGTGCGATTACCAAAAAAGATCAAGGTACGTTTTGGGCGCCTGAGGATCGTGGTTGGCTGTGGTATAACGACAACATTGAATCACATGCTTTTATTTTGAGAGTACTAATGGAAGTACAACCGCAAAACGAAGAGCACCTAGATGGTCTTGTTTTATGGTTACTTCTCAATAAAAAAATGAATCAATGGAAATCTACTCGTGCTACGGCTGAGGTGATTTACTCTTTAGTGACATTTATGAAAAAACAAGGCTCTCTTGCTGTGAAAGAGAAGGCCATTGTTGTGTTGGGAACGAAAAAAGAAGAAGTTGTTTTTGAGCCAGATACATATGACGGTGGTCAGAAACAAATAGTGGTAGAAGGCAAAGATATTGATTCGAAAACGATGTCTAAAGTTACCATCGAAAAAGAAGGTAAAGGATATATGTTTGCATCAATGAATTGGCATTATTCTACTGAAAAACTTCCTGAAACAGCACGCGGTGATTTTTTACAGGTGACGCGTAAATATTTTTTACGAAAGCACCAAGGCAAAGAGTATGTTCTTGTTCCTATTGAAGATGCAAAAAACGTAGCTATTGGCGATCAGCTAGAGGTACACTTGAGTATTCGTTGTAAACATCCAATGGAGTATGTACATTTACGCGATCCTCGTGGTGCAGGGTTTGAACCTGAGAACAATGTGAGTCGTCATCGTTGGGAATATGGCATCGTATGGTACGAAGAGATTCGTGATTCAGGGGCTAATTTTTTCTTCGAAAAGTTACCGCAAGGCGAGTATAATTTTACCTACCGCGTTCGTGCCAACATGAACGGAGATTTTCGCGTAGGTCCAGCAACACTACAAAGTATGTATGCACCTGAATTTTCCGCTTTCTCTAGTGGCAAAGTTTTGTTTGTAAAATAAAATTTAGGCGTATTTAAATACAGTGTAGTAATAAAGTATTATTTTGGGACGCAACCCGATGGATTGCGTCCTATTTTTAGTTTAGGATGAAGAAGTGAATTTAATAAACATTGTTATTGATAAAATAAAAAGAAGGTTGAATCTCAAAAAATTATCAAAAGTAAATCCTACAGGAAAGAAAATAGCAAATATTATTTATACATGTATAGATAGAAACTTTTCTCAGCAAGAAGAAGAATGGATATGTAAAATTGAAACACTGAGAAAAGAGCTTATTAATAATAATGAGGAAATGGGTCATTATGTTGCCGATGAAAATGATTTAATTCGCACCGATACATTAACTGTTTCAGAAGTATGTCAAATTGCTAGTAAACGCGATATATGGACACTTATATTATTTAAGTTTATCAGAGAATTCCAACCAAATCTATGTTTAGAGCTAGGAACATGCCTTGGCATTTCAGCAGCTTACCAAGCCGCAGCTCAACACATAAATAAAAAAGGATGTTTGATTACTCTAGAAGGTGCAAACGAGAGAGTTTTATTGGCGCGAAAAAATCTGCAATCACTTGCTCTTGAAAATGTAACTGTGATCTCTGGAAATTTCCAAGATAGCTTGCCAAAAGTAATTTGTGATATAGAGCAAAAGATAGATTTTGCTTTTATAGATGGTCATCACGATGAAAAAGCAACAATCACTTACTTTGAAATGTTGTTACCGCATTTAACAGATAAATCATTGGTTATTTTTGATGATATAAATTGGTCGAAGGGTATGCATTCTGCTTGGCAAACAATTATAAAAAACGATAAAATCAAGCTTTCTGTACATCTCAATTCGATTGGGATATGCGTTTTGGATAGTGAAATAAAAAACAAGTGTAATTTAAACATACCCTTTTAAAAGTTAGGGTTTCGCATACTAAAAAATAGATAATGGATACATCTAATGAAAAAATATACATGTTTATTCTTGCTACTTTTGTGTAACTTATATGCCCACGTAAAATGGTTTAGTGATTTTAGCTTCTCTGACGAACCACTAGGGATTTATCAAGTACTAAATCCCACATTTCTTTTTTTCGCAATATTAAGTGTCTTTGCGATAATGTTATTAGTATATCTAGATAAAAATTTGCAAAACTTTGCATGGAACAAAAAAATTAATGATACACTTGAATATTATAAAGACATGTCGGACCTAATCATAAGAATAGCAGTAGGTGCCACCATGTTGTTGTGTTGGCAAGCAGATTCTATTTTAGCTCCAGAATTAAATGTACAGGGAAGCTCTATTGGCTGGTTACAATTTGTGATTTGCTTTCTATTGTTGTTTTCTCGAACTCTACCTTTTTCAGGTATCGCAATTTTATTCTTATATATATACGGGATGCAAAAATTTGGGTTTTTGCATATGCTAGATTACACGCACTATGTTGGTATTGGATTTTTCTTATTAGTTAGCCAAGTAAAAACAAAAGAAATTCTAGAACTACGTTTACCATTATTATATTTTTTTACTGGTTTTTCCTTGTGTTGGTTGGCTTTGGAGAAAATATTCTATCCTCAGTGGACACTCTATATTCTAGAACAAAACCCACAATTAGCATTAGGGTTCAATCTCGATTTTTTCCGTCAAGGAGCTGCTTTTGTAGAGTTCAGTCTTGGTTACCTTCTTGTTATTTGCTTACTACAGCGTCCTTTGGCAGTTATCATCACTTGCGTATTTTTTAGCACCACTTTAGTTTTCGGAAAAACAGAAATCATTGGTCATACTGCAATACACGCAATTTTAATAGTTTTTTTAATAGAAGGACCAGGAAAATTTTACACCTCTCCTATCCATTTTCACAAGAATTTTAAATTGCGATTATTATTTTCAAGTATAAACTTTCTAATACTTCTATTTTTAATTACCTGGGCTTATTCACTATCTAGTTCATATCAATATGAGGCAAATAAAAATGAAAACTGCCACCAACATTCTAGCATTGATGTTACAGAACTACTAAACAAACCTCAACTAGAATTAAAAATCCAAAAAGATAGTATCTCGGGATGGAATATAGAATTCATAACCGAAAATTTCATTTTTTCTCCACAAGATGCTGGTAAAAAAGACATTGTTGGTCAAGGCCATATCCATTTATATATAAATGGAAAAAAACGCGCGCGTGTGTATAGCCGCTGGTTTCACTTACCCGATTTACCAAGTGGCAAATACCAGATCAGCGCTTCGTTAAACGGAAACTCTCACAGTAATTACGAAATACAAGGAAAAGCAATACGTTCAAAACTTGACTTAGTCGTAGAATAGAAATCTAAGTGACCCGCCAAAAGTAATTACCCATTGGCATTTTGCTCTTTTATTTCCTAGCTTTGTTGCTCCTTAGTTACGCAGCTATAGCTGCGCGCCTTCGTCTCGCCGCGCTAGAAAATAAAATCCCTGCATTCAATGGGTAACTACTTTTGTCAGGCCACTTAGAACACTGAATACTTTTGTTTCAGTATCAGAGCAGCGAAAGACACCAAGTGCTTATAAATACTACATTTTTAAAATTTTGGATTTTATTTAGAATTCATAAGCTCAGATATTTTAAAAAGTATTAATTTCTGGGCAACTAGGAGTGGCATAGCGTATCAATTGTCTTCAAACCCAGATCTAGATAAAAAATAGAAGAAAGATAGTATGTTTACAAAAAAATTTGATTTTGCTCAGCTACGCAAACGTCGCATATTGTGTCTTGGCATTGGAGGAGGATCTGATGCCATTAGTGCTTTTGTTTGCGCTCAAATATTAAAGGACATTGCCGTAGATATTGCTTACGGTAATACAAAACTAAATGGTAACAAAGATATTTGTCTTCTATCCACACATATAGGCTACGTGAAAAGCTGCGAAGTACCAATAACAAAGGTGCGACATGGAACAACCGACATTGATAGTTCATTGTCCAGAGGTTCGCACCATTCACCATTGATATTTCTTCTCGATAAACAAAACCCTGATATTATTGAGCAACTAGCAAGAGAAATTATCGATCTCAATCATTTTGATTTTATTATTGGTGTCGATACAGGCGGCGATGCTCTCAAAACAAAAAATGCCGCTAAATCTCGCGACGTAATGATGCTGAAGGTACTCAGAGCAACAAAGCTAGACAGTATGCTATTCGTCCTTGGTATGGCTAGCGATGGTATATCTCCTCATAAGTTAAAGCCGCGTTTGAAAAACTTGTGTAGTAGCAATAGCTACCTAGGATATTTTCCTTTAGCGCCATATCAGAATATGTTAAATCGATGTTCTTTGGGTTTAGCAGCTAGTCGCACACCCAAAATAATTTTATCTGCTTTGGATTCATCATCAAAAGAGATAAAGGTTAAACGTGGTGGTTATTACACGGTGCAACGCGAATGGCTAGTAAACGGCTTTGTATTTAATGTTAATGGGGTTTTACAAAAATAAATCTTGCGATTTTTTTCTGTGTTTTCAATTTTTTCTTTCAACACTTGCTGAATGTATCGATGAATTTATTATGGTCGTAGTCGATGATAATTTTAGTATTTGAACCAGGAGAAAGTCGCGCTCCCCATAAACCTTTTTCTGTAAATAATTCTACTTCGACCCAACTTCCAATTGTACTATCAATCGCGCAACATGCAGCAAGTGGATCATGCAGCTTTTTCGATTTACCACTTCGCTTATTATTTTTGTATAGATATTTATTCATCCCTTGCCAAATTACCTCCAAAGAATTAGATTTTTTGCGTATTTTATCGATGTGATTATGCATGTTTACATCGTATAAAACGCGATGACAAACATTCTTTGACACAAAATAGCGATGCGGAAAACCTGAATACTCTAGAGCTAAAAGAGCCGACTCAGGATCACTGCTAAGATTAAAAGTTGCGCACATGCGTTTACCGTTGAATTTTTTGATTTGTAAATGCCGTGGAACGACACCTTCGCCAGCAAAACCACCTTGAGCAAATAGGCTTTTCACAACGAAACTAGTGTTTTTTATTGCCATACCTATATTTTTTAGTGGGGCTCCGGTAATTAAAATCGTATCTTTATCACAATTTTCAGCGAGAACTTCATAACCTGGTCGTGCATTGTATGAAGGTTGTACAGTACCATAGGCTCTATAATGCCAAGGAGAAACGCATTTTTTGGAATGATTTATATTATATGCCCCTACAGGTAATTGTACTCCAAAACAATCAAGTGCGCGTCTTACTATTCCTACCTGATAAGATGAGCCAGGAGTAATTGTAACTGCTTTTAGCTTAACTTGTGGGTGTCCTAGAAGAAGTATTAAAGTTAGATAATCGTCTGGATCTTGTGTTTCCATATCGAAAACAACTGGTATTTTTTCCATGTCTGTTCCTAAAGATGTAAAACCCAAATCGAGGAGATAAATCGCTCTAGGTTCATGCTCAATAACGATAGAATACTGTTACTTTTAAAATTAGATTTGGAATTGCGAAGTTTTACCCAAGTTTCCAATCGTAGCGAATTAAATCACGTTGGAGCAAAATAAAAAGTAGTGTATTTATGATTTTTATGATGCGCAACTTCATGTAGAATAACTAAGACTATACAAATTCTAATGGTAGCCACAAAAAGGATCGCTGTTTTCCCCTATCCTCTGATCTGTGTATTCAATATTCATCCAAAATTTGTCTTTATTATCACTAGAGGTTATGAGAGAAAAGAGACCTTTTTCATTACAGGCTAAAATGGCCTGGTGGATATCATCTCTGTCTATATCAAAGTGGAGCGCTTTATCATTTTGTATAAAAAACGTATAGTTATCAGTTATCGGTAAATAACCACTGATTGCACATGTGCTCTCTTCGCCGTTGGGGAACTTTACGATATACTCTAATTTCGTTCCAGAGGCGATGATAACCTCGTCATTGAAATAAATATCATATGTGACTACTAGATCTTCGTTATCTTCCTGTATGACCTCTAAAGAAGTAATGCTTTTTTGCCATTCTTTATACTCGATAACATCGAGTCTTTTGTGTTCCTTTGGCAAGAAGAAAGCCCGGACGAATAGGTCACAGTCAACTTCAAAACCTACAACATACTCATTTGCGAATTTACGAAAATCGGTAAGACCGACGTCTTCTTCACATGGAATAAATAAGCCTAGATATCTTGGTATTGCTTCTTGGAAATCTATGCGGTAAATCCAGTATGCTGGCTGTATGCGATGCAAACTGGTAATTGATGTTCTCCAAACCCACTGTTTGCGTTGTGGAATGTACACATTCGGTTTATCTTGTTGTGTGACAATAGAGATCATCGAAACCAAAGAGTCATAAGCTAAACGGCATGGAAAAGGAGAAAACATTTCTTCTACAGCCCACGTAGTATAATCGTAGCCATCTCTTAAAATCGCACGAGTACGTGTGTGTTTAAGCCAATAGCAAGGACCACTCAATTCATGGCCTATACAGGCTCCTACTGCCGCGGAGGTTTTTGCTGTTTCTTTCTCATATGATACATTTGTTAGAGGGAAAAACTCTTTTGTCATCGTTTGAACGTAGTCTAGAGAACATGCATTTCCAGTTAAAATAACTCGATCAATAGAATCATCGATATCTTTTGCTAATTGATAAGCTAATTTTAATGATTCCTGAATAATCGGTCGAGTCGTTTGTTCTAACTCTACACGCGTAACATAAATTTCAATGTTATCCACAGAAATCATATCTCTGAGCCAAGGGTGTATAGACAAAATGAATGTTTGTATAGTCTCTATGTCTAGTTGTATTTTGTCATGCCATTTGTTTTTTTTCAATGTTTCTGCTATTTCCCACAGTGAAATGAAATTCTGTTTATATCTTTTTTCTTCTGCAAAGTGCGTTGGTATAAAAGCATTAATTGTTTCAGTATTCCATTCACTATGTAGGTGAGAGGTATGTATGCTACACTCTTTTGGTAAAGAAATATGATGATCCAAAATAATATTTCGTATGCTGTTTGCTAGTTTTTTCTTTAGAAAATGGAAAATTTCTAGAGTGATGAGGTTACTGCCGAGATAACGATGTCCTGTGACTCTTAGTACTTTAGGACAAATGTTATACCAACGCCCTCCTTTTCCTTTCTCTTCATCATTAGCAAAAGCAACTATCTCTTTATATGTAAAACGAACTATAGAAATACTAGTGGTGCCGCCTCCCAAGTCGTAGACCAAAAGATTCTGGTAGTGTTGGTGTTGTTGATTTTTACGGCAACGAGAAAATAAGCCACTCTGGCCACAGATAGGGTCTGCTTCAGTTTCGCGCCATGCATAAAAAAGTGCGGCTGCTGTTGCCGTATCAAAGCGAGTGTCGACTGCGATTCCCATGTCAGCAAAGATTTGTTGTAGGTTTCGCCGAAAAGAATGAGTGTATACTGTGGGTAAGGTTAGAATAATGTGGGAGAGTTGATGTGCGAATTCAAATTCTCCTTTAGCTGCTCTTTTATTTATATTTTCAATGGTTCTCTCTATAATTTTGATGTAAAAATCACGTATAGAGGTTTGTTCTTTGTCTTGGTTTAGGAGATATTGTAAAGATGGTACCGTAAGCGGATTTGTGGTTTTTGTTAGCTGTGTGTTTGGCGTAAATATTTTATTGTTAGTTAAGGGTAGTGTGAAGTATCGTTTCTCCTCTAAATTTGAATTATAAATTATAGATTCAAAAGCAGATAATAGCTTTTGGGATATATTTCTGTGGATTTCTGTATTTTTGTCACCACTAGAAAGATAGCAAAGTATCTCCGTTACAATATCTAGTCTTTGCTGACAGGTTTCTAGTTTTTTTGCAAAAACTTCTTTAAGAAAAATAGCCGAAAAATCTTTTTGAGATACATGTTTATCTAACCACTCACATAAAAAAGACCACTGTTGAGAGCTCAGTTGGTTACGAATTTCTTCCTCTGCAAAACGGACGTCTCTCGCCGCAACTGTTGTATTCGTTGTTCCATAGTCTATGGAAACTAAGCCATTATAATAAAGTAAATCTTCTTTTGATTGTTTATGTTCATCCATGCCACAACTTTCTGAAGAATAGTTTACAAGATCTAGAGAGCTAGTTGAGATTTTACTATTTTTACGTTCCCGATCCCGTAAAAGTACAACTTAATTTAAGTAGTACAAAAAACATAATTGTATGTATTAAATATTGGTAACATCCAAAATAAATTTACAATTATTTTGGTCTAAGTTTGTACATCACTTATTTAGTTAGTTGAATTTCCGGGATCAGGGATGGTATTGAGTTCGAGATCGTATTAGTAGAAACCGTAATAAATTAGAAAAGATAAAAACAAGAAAAGATAAAAACAAGTGCATCATTATCTAAAAATTCTGGCTCTTCGAAAATACTATCAACAAAATCTCTATATTAATTATTATTAAACGCACGTGGTATGAATGAGCCTAATGCCCTATTTCGTTAGTTCTAATATACGAAGCATCGGCTTATCACTACGTGGGCTTATGTGAATTAAACCCTTTACCGTAAAAGAGTTTTTTGTAGTAAAGCGGCTTGGACGTTTAGGAGCAATTTTTTTTGTAAAATACTGCTCAGCTTTCGAACCGCGCTCAATGTATCCGTAAATCTCTCCTTTTGATCCAGGATAGTTTGGAATAGAGCGCAGGACAATGCAACGATAGTTCTTTTCAGTAATTTCTTCTAGAAATAATACTCTTTTGGCGTTTTTGAATTTGTAGCGATTCTCTTCTGAGTACCAAGCTTTAAAGGTAACGGCCTTACCTGTTTTTGGGGTTGTGCGAATTTGTTTGATGCTTATGCTTTCGTAGGAGTATTTTTCTTGTGTATTTGCTTTGGATTTCGTGATAGAAAAAGGTCCATCTTTGTTAACTCCTATTTCTTCTGCTTCGTCATTTCCTGTTTCTAGATATACTGAACCACGTTTGAAACTTATATGAGGAGCATAAAGTTTTTCTTCACCTTTTTTAGCGGCGAAACTAAACTCAGGATCAACTAAAAAGTTATCTTCTGCTTCTTCAAGGTCGGCATCCTCAAGGTCTTCAGGGTCTTCTACTTCGATAATTGATTTGCTGTCACTGCTATAAAATACGTAGCTTCCTTTGCCATTTTCGTGGAAAATATTGTTATTAAAAACGTGCGAAGGATTAGGTAATTTATTTGATATTGCAGCGCCATCATTAAAAGCAAGAATGTTATTTTCTATCACTGTTTGACACTCACGCCCGATTAAAATGGCGTCTCCGCCAGTATGCGTTTGGCGATAGGTTTTTATAAAACTATTATTTTTTATAGTCACTTTTCCGCGTGCTGCTACCTGCAATGAAAAATATACATTGTTCATAAATAAACAGTTTTCAACAATAGAGTTTTCTCCAGTAATGCGACATGCTCCCAAGGCAGAGTTCATAAAAACGCAATTTTTTACTATACAATCGGGGCTGGTAAGTAGTACAGGTGGTCTTCTCGCAGACATATCTAAAACAAGAGAGCCTTCTTTATAAACATTGCGTGTTCTACTATCAAAGATAAAACCATCGAGCACTAAATTGCTATGATCTTTAGCAACATTAACCAGTCCCATGTCACCGCTTTGCGATTTTTTTTTGTCTGGGCTTTGAATGAAAGTAAGATGTTGCCATGGATTTCGTTGAGAAAAATCGCTATTATAACCACCTAGAAGCGTGATTCCTCTTCCACTAACAGTGATAAAGCCGACTTTTAGTTTACCATGATATACACCTTCGGCAACATGAATAACATCGCCTTTAATAGCTTTTTTCAAAGCTTTGTAAATACCTTTGTACGGACGTTTTTTCGTTCCTTTGCCGCGCTTTGCCCCTTGGAGTACATAGTAATCTGTTGCCATAGTATTTACGGTAAATAGTGTTAAAATCGCTATCATAAAACAATATCTGAAACGTGTAAACATAATGAGATGTCCTAAAAAATTTTATATTTCTACTCTTGTTGTTTTATCTTTATTAAAACGTAATTTCACAATTACGCAAAAGAAATATTATCTTTGTGTGTGCTTTCAAATAAAATAACAGTGAGGGATTCAGATGAGTTTGAGTAACCAAGTAGTAAACGGCTATTATAAAACTGCTCATGGAAATATTTTTCGTGGGATTGCACTATTTCAATTGACCTGGATCCCTAGTCAAGGCAGAAATGACAAGTGTGATATGCTATTGTAGATCTTACACGAGAAGTTATTTTTTGTTAAACCTCCTAGATTAGATTCTTCACTTAATGTCAGGAATAACTAGGGGAAAAACAATGTTTACAATGACATTTGAGTTCCTTAGGCCAATAGACTGCATTCCTTTATAAAATCATGCACTTTCTTTGTCTCTTAAATTGTTGCGGCATTCCTTGATAAATTCTTTATATGGTAGTTCTTTATCATAAGACATTGTTTTTTCAAATACACAACATAAGTTCCATAAAGCTTGCTCTTCCGATTGGTCTTGAATACTAAGTTTATCTGTTTCGCTAAATCTATTTACTAATTCAAATAAAACCCATGCTTCGCTTTCTGTTATAGTGATTTTGATATCTTTTCCCATTGAATCTATCCTTTGATTTTTTGTCGATAATGAGTGATTTACGGTCTATTTACCTTCAGCTAAACGCTCAATTGTACGTTGTCTAGCTTCTTTACTTATCGGAATTTTAGCTATTTTCTCTTGGGTTTTTGTAAAATCATATTCAACGCGAATAAATTCAATACTCGTTTCATCATAAATTGCGTAGCAAGCTCGTGAATCACCATCACGTGGTTGTCCGACACTTCCTGGATTTATATAAATTCTTTTTTCGTGCAAATTTTCGATTCGCGTTTCACCATTAGGAACAAAAAAAATGGTATTGGGGCCAATGAACGTCGCTTCTTTGTTCCAGGTGCCTTCTATGTCGAAAATCAATTTATTTTTATAATCTGTTAAAATTGTTGGAACATGGGTATGTCCAAAAAAACCGTGATTTGTGGTAAACTTAGACATAAATTCTTGTAGCCTCAAATCCAATTGATCATTATATATAATGTAAAAACCTTCATACCCAGGCCAAATATATTGTTTTGTTGGTGCATGAGGTGCAGCATGTACAAACGTTTTTTCATTGTAAATGTGCAGAGCATACTGAGGATAATTTTCTATAGTAATTGGCTTTACAAATGTTTCCCAACTACCGCATCCTTGCAATTGTTTTTCTGTCCAGTTTAGCATCTCTTTAGCATCGCCTCTGGTAAATTCATCATCAGCAGCAACGATTTCCTGTTCGTGGTTTCCAATTAAAATTAATTTCGCTACTTCATAAACTTTTTCCCAACATTCCTTTGGATTAGGTCCATAGCCAATTACATCACCCAATACTAATATTTCATCGATGTTGCGTTTTTCTAAATCACAAAGAACATTTTGTAGTGCTTCGATATTTGCATGGATATCAGAAAGTAGTGCGTAACGAGGCATTTGTACTCCTATCTATGATATAATTTTAGGTGAATGTATCGCTTCTGTGTTTTGTTGATATTTGGTGTTCCACTTTTGCTTTGTTTATGATGTATAATACGCTTGACTTGATAGCATACTATATTGCGGTCAATTAATTCAAATATTTGTTTCTAAAGGAAAAATTTAGGTGAATAGTGAAGACGGTACTGGATAAAAATTTCAAAATAAACTATATAAAAAATAACATAAAAAAAACTATACCACTCCTTATTAGTTTTACCTTTCTGTACTTAGATTCAGGTACTTTGGGCATCCAATTTTGGATTGGTATAGTTTCTTTTGTTTTATCTATATTGATTTGGGCGTGGCAAGATTATCGGTTGTTTACGAATTATAAATGCCTACTATGTGATAAATCTTTGCCAAAATCTAGTAGTAACGAAGAGGATCCGATTGTATTTATTTGTGAAGGTTGTAAGGTCACTTGGAAAACAGGTCTCTATCACTGAATTTAGGTAAAAAACTTTTCACCACAAGATTTATTTACGCATCTTCTACGCGAACAATCAATTTGCCTTTATTTGCTCCTGTAAATAACATTTTAAGATGCTCAAGAGCGTTTTCTAAACCATCGTGTACATCTTGGCGCACTTTGATTTTTCCTTCACCCATCCACTTACCAAGTTCTGCTATTGCTTCTGGAAAACGCGGTGCGTAATCAGTTACAATAAAACCTTCAATACGCACTCTTTGCATTAGCATCATTCCGTAGTTGTAAGGACCTGGGACTGGTTCTGATTCGTTGTAACCAGAAATTAGACCGCAAGTTGGGATACGTCCCTTAATATTCATAAGTTTTAAACATGCGTCTAGAATACTACCACCAACATTATCAAAATAAACATCAATTCCATTTGGACAAGCTTTTGCTAGTGATTCAGCAACGTTTTCTGTTTTGTAGTTAATGGCAACATCAAAACCTAGATCTTTTGTGATCCAGTCGCATTTTTCTTCACTTCCTGCAATGCCGACAACATGGCAACCTTTTATTTTGGCTATTTGTCCAACAATAGAACCGACGGCTCCAGCTGCACCAGAGACAACAACCGTTTCTTTTTCTTGCGGTTGTCCTATATCCAAAAGCCCAAAATAGGCTGTTGGCCCAACAAGAGCAAATGTTGCAAATGCGTCTACTACAGGCATAGGACCTGTGTCTCCAAGTTTGTTCATCATTTGTGGGTTACCCACTTGGTAGTCAGCCCAAACTCCCAAACCACTGACTATATCTCCCTCTGAAAAATCAGAGTTTTTAGATGACTTTACTGTGCCACAGATAAGACCACGCATTGGAGCATTGAGTTCGACGGGAGGCATATATTGGTCTTGATCACTCATCCAAATACGATTGGTCGGGTCTAGAGACAAATAGTTTAAGCGTACTAAAAACTGACCATCTTCGATGGTTGGGATTGCTTCTTTTTCGAAACTCAGTACATCATCTGTAAGATCACCAACAGGACGCTTGCGTAAACGCCAAACACGATTGACATCGGACATATTTTTACCTTTCACAAATTATTTAAATTGATTTTTATAGAGAAAAAATACCAACTGGTCTTTTTTTTTGCAAGAAAAAAATTTTTACCAAGTGTTTTTATGCTTAGCTAGTTCTTTTTTTATAGTAACGACAACACAATTTTTATTTTTAATAAATGAAATATTTTGAATAATATAACAATGTGTAAATTGGAATAATTAGATCTTGAATAAATAAAGTGGAGTAAAAAAGTCATAAATGTTTTAATATAAGAGTACACATATTTAAGATTCAATGGTTTGTAATGGAAATGATAATGAAAAAATCGCAAGAAACAAAAGAAAGATTACTAAAAGTAGCGACCAGCTTAATTTGGCAAAGTAGTTATGATAGTGTTGGTGTAAATGAGATTTGTAAAAAAGCTGGAGTAACAAAAGGCGGTTTTTACTATCATTTTGAAACGAAGGCTGATCTTTTCTACGAGTGTTCTCTTCACTATTGGAAAAATATGAAAAATGACTATGATTGCATTTTTTCTCCAGTGAACAGTCCTTTAGAACAGTTAGAAGGTTTAATTCTTTTTGTTCTTGACCATCAACAACCGCAAGAGAAAAATCCTGTTAGTGGTTGTCCGTTTGTTACTTCTGGAGCGCTGTGTGGTAATCTCAATGAAAAAATTAGAAAAGCCGCAGAAGAAATATCGCAAAACATTATAAAATACCATATTGTTTTGTTGCGTTCTATCAAAGCAGAAAAACTAGCAAATAGTGATTATGATGAACTACAAACAGCGCGGATTCTCTATCAATTTATCCAAGGAGTCCTTATCGTTGGTAGAGTTTATCGTAGTTTAGATATGGTAAAGAAAGATTTACGCGAAGGAGTGTACAAAATCGTAGATTTAAAGCAATGTCATCGTAAATCATAACCTTCTGTATTTCTTAAACTCAATACAAACAAATCTATTATTGTAGAACTTTTTTTCTTGAAAAATACCAACCGGTCTGTACAATTATGATGTTGAGAATAATTGCTGGTTATTTAATCACTAGGGCTTAGGATATTAAAATATTTTTAACCTTTTAAATAAAGAGAAATATTGATGAAAATTGTCTCATTTATATTTGTTACTTTTTTGATTTGTACTCCTAGTTTTCTTTGGAGTCAAAACAAAAAAATTTCGGAGTACTTTCCTGTACCGCAAAAATCTGTTCTTGAGCCTTTGCCAAAAGAAGGTTACATAGTCAAAAATATTTGTAAAAATGTTTATTGGGTAACCAACACAGGATTTAATTTTTTGTTCGTTACTACAGGTGTAGGTATTATCCTGATGGATGCGCCTATGGGTTTTGGAAGTAAAATTCTACAAGCGGTCAGAAGTGTGAGTGAAGAACCAATAAAATATGTTATTTATAGTCATCACCATAAAGATCACATTGGGGCAGCGCATTTATTTAAAAAAATGGACGTTGAATATGTTGCTACGAAGCGCGCAGCTGAGTTGTTAAAAAAAGCAAAAGACCCTAAACGTCCAATTCCAACAATTACTTACAATGATACTTTTCAAATCGAGTTGGGAGAAGAAATTGTAGTACTGGATGCAAATATATACGGGCACAGTCGTGGTGACTCAGCTATTTATTTGCCTAAGAAAAAATTACTTATGGTTGTGGATATAGTTTTCCCAGGTTGGGTACCATTTAAAAACTTTGCTTATACGACGAATGTTGGAGGATACATTGATGCTCACGACAAAATTCTTTCGTATAGTTTTGACTACTTTGTTGGAGGCCATACAAAGCTAGGGATGAGAGAAGATGTAATACTTGCAAAAGAATATCTTCTCGATCTCAAGAAAATTTGCCAAAGAGAAATGCAAAATTTTGATTATCGTGAAGCAGGCAGTGATGTGGTCAAAAACGGTGGGGCAAAAAATAGATGGCTTTTAGTGCAAACAGTGTTTGATAAGTTAGCCACAAAGTGCGTTTTAGCAATGCAAAAAAAATGGCACAAGAGACTAGCAGGAACAGATGTGTTTACTTTTTCTCATTGTTGGTCAATGATTTATTATCTTAGGTTAGAGTAGATTTTAAAAAAAATATAAGGAATATGGCATGACAGAATCTAATAATTGTTGTTCTCGTAGAAATTTTTTAAAAGGTTTAGGTTGCGGAGGATTTGTGGCGTTGTCTCTTTTTATGATGGAGGACAGTCATTTATTTGCCCAAGAAACTACAGGAAAGACCGTTATAAATAAGCCTTTTGCAAGAGTTGAAAAGATGGCCCCTGGAGTTTGGACAATTATTGCAACACCGACAGGTGGCCCACAAGTGATGTCTAATAGTGGTATAATACAAGGTAAAAATGGCGTTCTTGTGGTTGATGCGTGTATGACAGTCGAAGGATCGCATTTTATTGCTAGTGTGGCGAAGGAATTGACAGGTTCTTTTCCTACTCATGTAGCTTTAACTCATTTTCATATCGACCATTCATCAGGGTTAGTTGGTTATGTTCATCGTAATCCGCAAGTAAAAATAATCTCTACCTTAAAAACGCAAGAATTACTATCTAATTTTCAGTTAAAATCTTTTGAAAACCAAAAATCACAAGGAGGCTTAATCACTCAACAATATCATTCAATATTGCCAAATCAAATTTTAGCGAACACAGACAAGCCCTTTGAAATTGATCTAGGTGGAAAAATAGTGAAACTAGTTCCTAGAGTTGGACACACTGCAAGTGATGTGACTGTTGAAATTGACTCTCCACGTCTTACTTGGGGCGGAGATTTAATTTTAAACGGGTTATTTCCGTATTACGCTGATGCTTTGCCTTCGCAATTAGAAGAAACGTGTAATTCTTTTCTAAAAGACCCTAACGTTACTTATGTTCCTGGGCATGGAGCCATTACAAATGCACAAGGTTTATCGTCATATTTAGAACTTCTTGGCGATATCAGGATGACGTCGACAGAAGCTTTTAAGAAAGGAATTCCCGCAAGCCAAATATGGAAAGAGTACAAAGTTCCTAAAAAGCTAGGCAATTGGGCAAAATTTCGTCCAGATGTATTCAAGTTTGCATTTGACGCTTGGGAGCAAGAGCTTCAAAAAACAAAATAATAGAATGTAACTGATAATAAATAAATTATTCGTACCTTGTAAGTAAGGTGTGAATAGTTCATTTATTATTATGCATGAATTTAAAATTACCGTCAGAATATTGAATGACTTTTTCGCGATAGAATTTTTGTAAACCAATTGTAACTACTGTTCAACGGTGTCTGTAAAAAATGTTTGTACTATTCTCTCGATTGCCATGGACACCCAAACCCACAAAGACATTCCTACACTTATAGAAGTACATTTCTGCTACGCCCATGCCTAAACCAATGTTGTTTTAAACTAAGGAAGAAATTTCCGCAACTCAAATATAGAGTTTTAGCGTCGGTTATCGTTTAAAATTAAAGGAATATCCCCAATAGTGATTATCCATTTTCTTAAGTGATAGTTTATAAAAAATCCTTTTGCATAATTTGTACCAAATACACGGTGAATGCTTGATTGACTGTAAAATTTAAATGAAATACCTATGTCTTTGTTTTCTACAAATATATTTGTGTTGTGATGGATGGGGTTTTTCATCATGCATTCGTTTGATACTGTATTAAAAGCATTATATAAGAGAATGTAGTATACCAATATGCCTGCTGTAAATAGCGCTACTAGGTTCGTTATGGCAATTGCTTTTTTCATTTATGATTATTTTCCGTTTAGAATTTTTTGGAATTAATTTTTGTCTTTTTGTATTATAGATTCCATCTTGGTCTCCAATTTTTGCTTATTTTCTGCGGAGGTCTATTTAAATTTATCGATTTTATAAGGTCAAAATATGAAACGTCCTCCAGGTTTAAAAATCATAAGAAATTTTTTCCATCAAGATGAAATAAATCATATATTATCACAAACAGAATTTGTTAATAATTCCAAAATGGAGTTGTTTCGCCTTTTTGGAGAATTTGGAGGGAAAGAAGCACAGCCTCCACAAGAGTGGATGATTGATTATGGGAGAAAAGTTTTTCAACACCATGATTTCTTTTCTGAGGTTCCTAATCAATATCGCGTTTGTGATTGGATTGGCGAGTTATCTTCAAACTTTAAGTGGCATATTGATAATAAACGCCATGGCAAAAAAATATTAGTTGTTACGCTTTCGAGTAAACGAATGATAGGCTTTCGCTGTGATGCGGGTTCTGACATATTCAAAATCGAATTATCTAGTGGAGATGCTTACTTAATATCAGGCTCATCAAGATGGAGTTGGGAACACTGTGTTCTACCATCAGGGAAAGAAAAAAGCGGTGGAAAAAGCTTTATAATGAGCTACCGTAAACAGAAAAAGTAAGGTACTATTTTACGAGATCAGATTTTTATTTATTCGCGTTTATGTTGTTGCTATAATATTTTAGCTAGAGACACACCCTGACTTACTTTATAAAAATAAATAAAAATATAAAATTGGTAAAATATAAAATGCGGAATAAAAAAAATATAAAGTACCTATTATTAGTTTTTGTTGTTGTTACTTGTGGTTATACGCAAGGTTCTGAATGGTTTAAAGTAAAAGAAGCAAAATTTCGATTCAAAAGATATACATGGGGAGATGAATTTTCATTTTTAGTGCGTGGGAATGCTCATCGCTATTTAAGAAATGCAAAATTGATTTTAGAAATACGTTACCATAAAAAAGTAGCAAGTCAATATAACTTTACTCTAACAAATACTACATCCAAAGAGTATTTTCCTTTTCGTTTTGTCTGTGGACCACTTAATGAACCATACCAGCGAGTTCTTGCTGGAGATTATCAGGTTCATATTTACATTATAGTTGCTGGACAATCAAGAGAAGTACGCAAAAATCTTTCTGAACTTAAGGGAGCGAAACACACTCTATTTGCACAAAATATATATTGGAAAACTCAAGAGGTGTTTGCAGAAGAAGATTTAGAAATAAAAAATTTTTACGAAGAGCGTTTAAAACGACTAGATTTTCTTTACAAAGAATTGCTAAAAAATGCGCAGTTGGCATTAGACACAAAAGCAAGTATTCAATATAAACGTTCTAACCACTTCATCAGTAAGAAAAAACAAAAATTTTCACCTGTTCTTTGGCGTACATGGCTCGAAAAAAAATTACAAATCCCGATTAAGATTGAGTTGACGGCTTTACGAAAGTTTCACAAGAAAACTTACTGTCGACGTTACCCTATACCAAATAGCAATTTAGAAGAATTTACGTTTATGTTACTCCGTTATGCACGTATACTAAGTATTCGCATTCACGAATATCACAAAGTGAAAGTGGATATTCGCGACACTAGTCGCGTAGATCCGTTTGGTGTTAGTAGAGAACAAGGTATTATAAACCATTTAACTAAATTGATTAACAATACAGCTAAAAGCTTAAATAAAAAATAAAGTCAGAATAGAACTTGGTGCTTAAGGAGGCCAAAAGTTTTTAAAAGGATGTAGCTTGCTTTTGAGTATCATAGCGGTGTCGAGCCTTCGGTTACATAGTTAAGGTTATGTGACTCTCAGGCTTGCTTTGACACTCAAATTCTACACTGACTTAAAACGTGCTCAAAAACTTTTGCGACTCACTTGAAATTTTTATGACTCACTTGAGCTTTGTTATTTTTAGTTGGGCTTCCTAGACTACCCTACAAGTAGAGGATTTTTTTATGTTATTATCTAGCAAAAAGCATAAAGCTATTGCGCTTATGACCACCATAGGAGTGTTGCTGGTTCTATCAACTACAGCAGTTACTTTTACTCGTTTGTCACTAATGGAACGAAAATCTTCGCAAAACTACGCAGACAAAGTGGCAACACGTTTGTATGCTTTTGCAGGCTTAGATCATGCGATTGCAGTGCTTGTTGCTGAATCTTCCCAAAGAGGTTTTAATGATATAGAAGATACTCCGTGGCGTTTTCCCCACGATGAATCAGTGGATATTCGCGAAGCAATTAGTGAAAATTTCCCACTTGATGTAGGAGAAGAAACAGGTGTTTCTCTTGAGGACGGTACTGCGCTTACTATTCGTTACTCTGGTTTGTTGAAAGAGGATGACTTTACACTAGATAGTTATTCTTTAAAAATTATTGATACCTCAACACAGATAAATCTTAATAGTCATATTGCTTTACCGCAGTCGGGAACTATAGGCAATCAGCAGCCGTCTAATATAACGTTAAACACTATCGTCAGAAATCTTGCTATCAATTGTGGATTTACAGGAATTGATGCGACTACAGTAGCTGATACTCTTATTGATATTAATTTCTCACCTCTTTATAATGATATAACACAACCACTGCCAAGACGCTGGGCATCTTTAGACGATGCTGTTGCTGTGATTAATTCGTTAGGACTCGCTGTCAACGAGGATGACAAGCAACGTTTTATTGATCGTATTACCACCGAATCTTGGATTGATGATCGTACTTCGAGAATTGTAAATATAGACCCAAGCACCAATGCTATTCCTACATTTACTGGTGAAGCGCGTAGCCCCATAAACATAAATCTTGCCTCAAAAGAAGTTCTCTCAAGCATTCTACAAGGATTACAAGCAGCTCCTGTTATGATAGACAATTCAGCGATTGTACGTCAAACTTCTAATGAAGGGAGTGTAAGCTCAGGAGATATTTTCGATGAAACAAATATCGAATCTTTACCAGTTCGCATTGTGCTCGATTTGATTCCTGATAAAGCGACTGCTGATGCTATTGCTGATCGCATTATTCAATTCCGTGCTATACAGCCCTTTACTAATTGGAATAGTTTTTACAAGTTTGTCGATGGTCAATTGAATATAGGGGTAGAGCTTCCTTTAGATAGTGATATCATCGCGCGTTTACATCCTAATCCTGGTTCTCCTGAAATTACCGATTCAAATTTAGGAACACAAATATGGGAAGAAATGTGCCGCGATGCTTTGAAAGCGAATTTTAATCCTAATAACGTAGATAGTAATTTTAATCCCAACAATAACGCTTTCTTACGTGTGACAAAAGGAGATTTATTTTCTAACACTACACTGGAGTCTTCACATACAACAGAGTTTAGTTTT
This sequence comes from Candidatus Uabimicrobium helgolandensis, assembly GCF_041508025.1. Classification (NCBI taxonomy): domain Bacteria; kingdom Pseudomonadati; phylum Planctomycetota; class Candidatus Uabimicrobiia; order Candidatus Uabimicrobiales; family Candidatus Uabimicrobiaceae; genus Candidatus Uabimicrobium; species Candidatus Uabimicrobium helgolandensis. The sequence continues at coordinate 3,944,396 of NZ_CP165719.1, read as the reverse complement.
TCATCAATGGGTATTTACGAAATTACTAGTCTTGGTCAAATGGCACATTCTGAAGTGGGTATTGTTGCGCAAACTATCGTGGAAAGTAATGTTTCGGTAATGGAGATTTTACAACACACAACTCAGCAAGATTTTGAAATCACAACTACAACAACTCCGCCAACATTTACTAGTACTACAAGCTACCCTGGTGTAATTAAAAACTTAGGATGGGACCCGGAAGAACATGTTGGACGTGTAGAGCCAGAGGTGCGCTCAACTTCTCCAGGAGGATCGTTATTTTCGTCAGGATTTTCTCCTTCAAGAGCGGGTACACCAGATTTGCCAGATAGTAATTCTCAACGATTTTTATCCTTTCCTGGTGTATTGCAAGATATGAATATTGGTACCAGTATTCGCGATCCGCAAAATAACATAGTTAATGATGGAATACTTTCTGATTTGCGCCAAGTTTCTGATCCCACTCAATTACGTTTTCATAGTATACCAGCAATGCCATCAGGTGTTGAGCGTGGTGAGAATACAACAGCAGGATCGCAAATCTCTTATTACCAAGGTACTTTAGAGTTTTGGGTGAAATTAACAGAGTCGTCTAATGCACAAATGGGTTGTGGTTTAGCAAGCGCTACATTTATTAATCCTAATCCTCCATTTAATCCCGAAGAAGGTGATCTACCCAATCAAGCGAATTCTGAAGGAGTACAGTTTTATATTTTTAAAAACACTTTAGGTGAATTGCGGTTCTCTCGTTTGTATTTTTGCATAACGTTTGATGACAATGAAAATCCAATTGGAACACACTTTACTACTAATGCTGATGGTTGGGATATACCAGGAGATGTTTGGCAAGGACAGAGATTACTGAATGGTTTTCGTTTTCCTATTCCGCGTCAAGATGTTGTCGTACGCGCTAATGATTTAAACTGGGAAGCGCATACATGGCACCAAGTGGTTGTATCATGGAGTAACATCAATCCAAACAATCCACTACAAGTGACTATTGATGGAGAACAAAAAGAAACAGCCATCCAAAATATCGATTTTACACCTGAAACTTTAGACGACCCTGAATATTGTTTACTCAACGAAAGAGCTCCTCGAGATTGTTTTAATATTGGTGGTTTTTTTCGTCCACAAGTTGATGCGGCGCGCGGACTCTTTAAATTTTCAAACAATGTTCATTTTTCAGCTAATGGAACGATTTCAAATGTGCGTACTTTTGCAAACCCAGGTACCGTTGTTGAATTGAATAATCGTTTTGAGAATGCAGCGCGCTATACACATACTTTTGTTATTCCGCGTAAAAGTAGTTTGGGTACATTGCGATGGAGTGCTTATCCTGATAAACGCGATGGCGGAGCGAATATAAGTGTTAGTAGTATAATTAAAGATGCTACAGGTAGCACTATTGCAAACTTTACGGAACCAACTGTTGATACAGAGCCAGGTTTTGATGGAAATGGTTTACCTATGAGTAATACGGGCGTTGATGAGAATTTTAGCGTAGAATATACCGTTGATTTTAATAATAATGGTAATGATGTTCCTGTACTTGATGATGTGCAATTACGGATAATCCGCATTGTTTATTTAGATATCAAAGAGGTTCTATAATTCTGAAAGTTGAAAATGGCAACTACTTATTTTTGCAATCTACTTATTATCCGCGATACTGCGGGTAGTAAATTAACTAGTTTTTATGGACAGTCGTTTTATAAATTTCCTACGCAAAATATTTGTATTGGAAGCTCGATAAACGCTGACATTATAGTTAAAAGTTTAGAGCCAGAGCATGTAAATATGTATTTTCAAAAAACAGCAATGTTTATGAATGCGAAAGCGAATACACAGTTAAATACAAGCTCAATGCGCGATACTTTTGTCTCAGGTGCAATGCGCATACCTTTTTCTCGTGAATCTTTAGATATGTTTCGTTGGCAAATTAAGATAAATCCACATCTGTATATTGCTGGACAAATTCATAAAGAAAATATCCCGTCGTTTACTTTAGAAAATAAAGTAAAGCAAAAGTACGGTATGATACGCAAAATTTGTGAAAAAGAATATATTAGCTACCGTTTAGGAACGCGCTATGTAGTTCAGATTCCTTCTCCAAACTATCAGGATTGCACACAACAAGTTGCGATTGCTGAACAGCGAAAAAAATCTAAGTGTGCAATATTTCCTTACATAAAGCACATCAATAGTGAAGATCACTTTATTATTTCAGAGTATTTCAATGGAATAACCCTAGAAAACTATCGTGGACAAAATGGAGTGATTTCAGGAAATGAAGCGCTCATTATTATAAAAAACATTAGTAAACACTTAAAAGAATTAGAAGGATTTTCAATTGTATTAACACCTGACAATATACTTGCAGATCACAATAACGAAGTGCGCATTACAGGTCTTTCTAAGAGAATCAAGGGACGTTATCACTACTATAATCCTCCAGAATGTACATTTGATAGTATGGAGCAAGATGTACTTGCCAACATTTACACTTTAGGTGTACTACTGTTTGAACTACTAAGTGGTCGTAATTTATTTAATTCTCTTGATGATTATAAAGAAGCTGTTCAAACGAATAAAATCCCCGATTTACAGTTACTGCAAGACACGCAAGTTAAAAGTGAAATTCAAGATTTAGTTAAGAAAATGCTGCTGTTTAGCCGTAAAGATCGTATTTCACATATAGATCTTCAAGAAAGTTTAGATGCTTTAACTCAGAAAGAAAAAACAGGGCAACCAACGCTTATGGAGAAGTTGGAACATATCGAGAATATTGAAAAGACAGTGATGCGTAGTGCAAGCCCTCTACAACATATTAATTCCATTTTGGATCAACCATCTGTTGGTATTGATTATACAAAACAAGTGCAAACAAGTGTACGTCAACCACCAAATCTTGGAAAAAACACTACAAAGGCATTTGTATCACCAGTAAAAAAAGACACCGCCACTAATGATGAGCAACAAATACATGAACATATGTTGCAAACAGCTGTACGTCCAAGATCTGATTCTTCAAAAGAATCGGGTAATAATTTTTCTGATCTCTACGATGAAATGTCGGAGAAGCGAGCGCATTTACAAACGAATAAATCGAAACAGGGCTCTTTTTTGCGTTCCAATCAAAAAGATAAAGAAGAATTTAACAAAAAATCTCGATATGTTATAGCAGGAAGTATACTTTTTTTTGTTGTTGTGCTTGTAGCTATTTCTAATCCATTTTCGCAAACTCAAACCAATAATACAAAACCACAGAAAATTGTTCACAAAAAAACCTCTACCTCAAATAAAAATTCAAATAGTGGAAATTCAAGTAATGTAAAGCAAAATTCTTCTGTAAAACGTATCAAAACGACTCCTCAACAAAAACAATTCCTCCGTAGTATCCAAACAAAATTATATGTTTTACAAAAACCTTCGCAAAAATATTTGAACTCTATTCTCAAACAAATAACGATTGACATAAACAATTATAAGGAAAGCCCTATTATTGGAGATTTGTATAATATTGTAGCACGATTGTATCTATACAAAATTTACTTGAATAAAGAAGAACAATTGTTTGAACCTTTTTGGGAAAAAGAGTGGTTACGGCAAGTAAAAGTGAATATGGAGTTGGCTAGAGATGCCTATAAAAAAGACGTTGTTTCTGCACAGTTACAATTGATTCTTTTGCCGTGGATGCCAGAAAAAAATTACGAAAAGAATACCGCTATTGTTTACAGAAGTAACGAGCAGGCTTTAAAAGAAATAGATACATGGTTAAGTAATTTGGTAAAAAATAGATGAACAACATAAAAAATTATAATACACAAATTGCGCAAATTCTCAAAGAGCAACAAGCACTGCAACAAAATACGATTGAGCAAGCATTGTCATTTTGCAATCAACAACAACTCAATTTAGCTCAAGTTCTTGTACAGCGTAAGATACTTTCAGCACAGTATGTTAGTCAAGTAATTAAGATGATTCGTACTGGACAAGGTTTAAATGAAACACAAGGAAACTTACAAAAAGAAAAAACCATTACCGAAACAAAAGAACAAAATACTTCCGTAGTTGCAAAAACCATAGGGAAATATGAAGTAATTTCGGAATTAGGTCGTGGAGGGATGGGTGTTGTTTATAAAGTAAAGCAACCAGGCATTGATCGCATTTTAGTTTTAAAAACTTTGTTGTCAAATGTTAGTGATGACCCCGTTAGTGTAAAGCGCTTTCATAAAGAAGCGCAAATGATTTCATCTCTACAACATTCAAATATCATTCCTATTTACGATTTTGGCGAAGAAAATGGTTTTCCTTATTTTGTGATGCAGTTTATTGAAGGTATGGATTTTCAGGAATTTATCGATAAAGGCACTTGCCAACAAGATGAACTTATTCGGATTCTTATTCAAATTGCTCATGCTCTTGATTATGCTCACAAAAATAACATTGTCCACCGCGATGTCAAGCCAGCGAATATCTTTCTTGATAAAAATAACAAACCGTATCTTGCGGATTTTGGATTGGCAAAAGCTAGTGACAAATCTTCATCTTTAACTAGATCCGGAACAATTATTGGTACGCCGTTTTATTTATCTCCTGAACAAGTACGTGGCCATAGGAAATATATTGATCACCGCTCAGATATATATGCTTTAGGCATTATACTATACAAAATTATCTGCGGACAATTTCCATTTATTGATAATCAATTCTCGGGACTGTATAAAAAAATACAGCAAGATATGCCTATTTCACCGCGAAAAGTAAGTCGAGAGATAAACAAAGAGCTTAATTTTATTTGTCTAAAAACTATTTCTAAAAAAGCAGAAGATCGCTACCAAAGTGCTGCAAGTTTTGCCAAAGCACTAGAAAGATACTGTGCAGGTGAAAAACAAAACGTAGGTAAAGAGCACATGACTCTTGCTACTAAAATGTGGTGGAGTGCTAACAAGAAACTTGTTACTGGCTTAGTGATAACGATGACATCACTTGCGATTATCTTTAGTTGGTGGCAAACAACAAGTTACGGGAGTTCTACTTCTACAAAAATAGAACAAATATACTACACCGCGTATGATCTAATACACCAAAAAAAATACGATGCTGCTTTACAAAAAATTTCTTCGACGACCTTTGCCAATAAAGACCCGCGTCTTATTGCCCTTAGAGCACGTATTTACCAGAAAACAGGTAATGTACAAAAAGCACAAAAGTTTTTTATATCTGCTCTAAAAAAATCATCAAAAAACCCTGAGGTATCTTTCATTTATGCGCAATTTTTATATGACACTACAAATTACGACAAAGCACTAAAATATACCAATTATATTATTAAACTATCATCTAAAAAAGCTAAATATTACCGACTACGGGCCAACATTTACGAGAAAAAACAACGCAAAAGATTAGCTTCCCACGACAAAATACGCGCTAAAAGAATTGAAGATACAGCAATTTTTAAACAAAAAAAATTACTACAACAGTATTACAATACCAATCCAGATAAAGCGTTAGCTATAGCAAGTCAATTGGTAGTTTCTTATCCTCATCGATCAGTTGGTTTTAGAGAACGTGCAAATATTTTGCTGCTTAAAAACAACTGGGAGTCTGCTATTCATGATTTACAAGTAGCTATTAATTTAGACCCAACTCCTCAGGATTATGAAAAGCTTGGAAAACTACAACAACAAATTGGAAATAAATCAGAAGCATTATTATACTATGAAAAATCGGATGCGATACGCAAGATTACTAATGCAAAAACCTTAGAAAATTTACTTTCTTTACAAGTAAATTTAGAAAAATATCAGTCGGCGGTGGCAACTTGGAAACGCATTCGTACGAAGTCAGTACGAAATTTATTACAAATAGCTCGCGCGCATTACTATTTGCAAAACTATAGTAATGCAAAAAAATTTTTAAAACAAATTACTACTCAACAGAAAAAACTGCAAATAGAAACATTATACTACAAGGCAATTACCTATTACGAATCGCAAGACACAGATACGGCTATTGCGCTACTTAAAAACCTAGCGAAGCAGAAAGGTGCTCTAACTCACAACAAATATATTGTGCTTTTTTATCTTGGTGAGTGGGAGTTTAAAAACAAAAAATATAAATTGGCTTTTAAATATCTACAAAGAGCTGCATCTCTTAATAGAGATCACGCAAAAACGAATTTTTTGTTAGGCGAATGTTACTATATACGTAAAAAATACAAAAAAGCTGCAAGATTTCTCACTAAAGCAATTGATATAGAGCCTTGGATTGATACGTATTACAAAAAAAGAGCTTTTTGCTATATGGCTTTAAAGCAGCCAGAACGAGCAAATCACGATTTTTTATACGCTATAGAATTAAATATGAGTAATCTATATTTGGCAACGTATGTGTACGATAACATGATTACCCAAAAAGATCCATTTGAGCGCTTTATATTGAAAAAAATGTTGCGTGGTCGTGTTTTCTTAAATTACGTCGATGAAGATGTCGATTTATTTGTAGAGGAGAAAACAAAACTAAGCCGTAATTACTCGCAAACGGCGACTTTACAAAACCAAGTGGAAAATAAAACAAATATTGAGAGAGCCCAACGATTATTAAAAACTCTTAAAACAAACCAAGAACAAAAAATAGATGAAATTGCTCATGAGGGGCTTACGGGTATGTTTATGATACAAGAGGTTCGCGATCTTGTACAAAAAGCAATTGAAGACAAGAATTTAGATGACCCTTTTGTTGAAAAAAAACTACGGCGATTAAATACTGATATTCGCCAAAAATATATAACAAACCAAAAATCTTATTTTCGCAAGATAATTAGTCGTTACTATATGACAGAGAATAATAAGACGCTACTTTCTTTACATAGTAACAAAGAAATCAACATTAAAGTTTTACAACAAATAGTAATAGATCCGTGGGAAAATATAATTGCGAGATACTACGCTGGGAAAATTTTACTAGAAATTGAACGGAAAATGACCATAAAATTTCTAGAGAACGCTTATAAATCGCAGTCTGAAATTACCAAGCTTCTTGTAACAGCACTTAGTAAAAAAAATAATCTAAAATTAGTAAATAAAGTACCACAAAAAATTGCAAATACAACGCCCGTATTTTTACAGGTGCAACTGCTCAACGTAATATCTACAGATCATAAGTTGTTTGATTATTTCCTTTACAGTTCACAGACAAAAATTTCTTTGTCTGCAGCAAGTAAAATGTGGTTGAGCGGCAAAAAAAAATCGCTGCCTACGCTTTTAAAATATAGTAAAGACACAGATAAATTTATTCGCGCTTTTGCTCTAAACGCTTTATGGAAAATAGATCAATTTTCTACTGAATTTCAAAACGAATTTATTCCAAAATACCAAGAAATACTCTTGGAAGCAGCAGAAGATAAAACAAAACTGGTACGTAGAGTTGCACTTGCAAAAATGAAAAATTTCAAAAGACCGGTTTTCGTAAAAAAAATAAAAGAGCATGTAGAAAAAGAGGTAACAACTGTACGCTTACAAGCTATATTTTCGTTAGCTTTACAAGGAGATATTATCTCGTTATTAAAAATAACAGCGAATACGAAAGAATACCCAGCGTTGCGCGTAGCGCCTCTTATTTATTTTGAAGTAGCAAAGAATAGAAATGACACGCCTGTCTTTGAAGTATTAAAAGTTGCAAAACAACTGATTACTGATGAAAATGAAATAATGCGCTTTATTATGATTGAATATATAATGCGAGCGAACAGAGGGAAATTAGTAAAATTTTTCTTAGGTGATATAGATATAAAGGATGCAAGCAGTGCTTGGGCTATGGCAAATGGTCTTTTAGAAAGTGATATTGACCAATCACAGATACTATTAGACCTAACAAAACATAAAGATAAATTAGTACGAACAGCTGCGTATATGTCTCTTCTTAGTTGTTATATTTCACACAGCAAGCCAAAAAAATTAGATAGACTTCACAAACAACTTTTGAAAGAAGATGTCAAAACAAGATCTCACGCTGCTTTTGGTTATTCTTACTATCTTTATAATTACTATTATCAAACCAGTTTGTTTTCGTCAAATATTGATCATTTTGAAAATAACCGCAATTATTTAGAATTTTTGCGTATACTCGAAGTTGGTTTTTCTGGCTGTACTTCGCAAGTAAAGCGTACGATGAGAATGTGTGTACAAAAAGCTATAGAGCTTGCTCCACAAAATGATCGTTGCTTATTAGAAAATGCTGTTGTTCAATATTTATTAGGTAATATTCCAAGTAGTCTTACTTCACTGCGAAATATGCAGCGCGAGAATTGTTTACAACAATATTGGTTAGCGAGAATCTATATAAAACAAAACAAGCTTTCTCTTGCACAAAAAAGAATTGAGCAAGCAATTGTAAGACAGCCTTGGAATACAGATTTTGCAAAACTAAAACGACAAATCGCGCAGCTACAAAGGAAAAACTAAATGAGTGACATCAAAGATTACAATGTAAAAATTGCGCAAATTCTCGATGAACAGCAAGCATTGCAAAAAAATGCTATTGAACAGATGTTATTCTTTTGTAACAAAAATCAATTAAACTTAGCACAATTTTTAATCCAGAAAAATATGCTTCCGCCGCAGTATGTCGCAAAGATAATCAAAATGATACACACTGGTGAAAATTTAAGTACAACAGGAAAAAGTAAATGCTCACAAGATGTTGTGGAACCTCAAAAAAGTGTAGTGGCTAAAAACATAGGAAAATACGAAGTATTATCTGAATTGGGACGTGGTGGTATGGGAGTTGTTTATAAAGTACGACAACCAGGAATCAATCGCATTCTAGTTTTAAAAACCTTATTAGGTAATGTAAGTAGTCATCCTATTAGTGTAAAGCGCTTTTATAAAGAAGCGCAAGCTATTTCGTCTTTGAAACATCCTAATATTATTCCTATTTATGATTTTGGCGAAGAAAATGGTTTTCCTTATTTCGTTATGCAGTTTATTGATGGTATGGATTTTCAGGAACTTATTGACGCAGATACTTGTAAAAAGACGGAACTGATTGATATTCTTATAAAAATTGCCCATGCTTTAGATTATGCGCATAAAAATAATATTATTCACCGCGATGTGAAGCCAGCTAATGTTTTTCTCGACAAAGATCACAAACCATACCTTGCAGATTTTGGGCTAGCAAAAACTAGTGATAAAGCTTCATCTTTGACAAAATCAGGAGCGGTTATTGGTACACCTTTTTATTTGGCTCCCGAACAAGTACGCGGTCATCGAAAACACATTGACCACCGTGCTGACATATATGCTTTAGGGGTAATATTGTACAAAATTGTTTGTGGAAAATTTCCTTTTATCGATAGTCGATTACCAGGGTTGTATAAAAAAATACAAGAAGACATTCCTATAGCTCCGCGTAAAGTCGATAATAACATTGATGAAGAACTAAACTTTATTTGTCTAAAGACCATTGCGAGAAAAGCTGAAGATCGTTATCAAAGTGCGGCAAATTTTGCTGAGGCATTGGAAAAGTATCGCACAGGAGAAAAACAACCTCTAGGCAAAGAACATATGATCCTTACCACGAAAATGTGGTGGGGTACGTATAAAAAAATGATAGGTGCTATCGCTGCAATTGCCATAACACTTGTTGTTGCTTTAGGGTGGTGGCAAGCATCAAATTCTAGAATATCAACTGCAACAAAGATGGAGCAAATATATTACGCGGTCTATGATTTAGTACAACAACAAGAATACGATAGCGCATTACAGAAAATTTCGTCGGTAACAACCAAAGATGCACATCTCATTGCGCTTAAGGGACATATTTATCAAAAGATGGGTGATACAAAAAAAGCGAAAATGCTTTTTGCAGTGGCACTAAAAAAAAAACTTTAGAAGTTTCGTTTCTTTACGCGCAGTTTTTGTATGATACAAAAAACTACAGTAAGGCGCTCAAATATATTAACTACATCATCGAAAAATCACCAAAAGAAGCTAAGTTTTATCACTTACGTGCAAGTATCTACGAGAAAAAGCAGCGTAAAGAACTAGCAGCGCGCGACAAAACACATGCCACTAAAATTGAAGATATTACTATTTCTGTTCAGAAAAAATTATTGGTGCAGTACCAAGACACTAATCTCAATAAAGCTCTCTCTCTCGCAAGCCAATTAGCTATTTCTTATCCACACCGAGCTATAGGATTTAGGGAACGTGGACGTATATTACTTCGTAAAAATAAATGGCAATCTGCCATTCCTGATTTACAAACTGCCATTCGTTTAAATGCAATTCCTGAAGACTACAAAATGTTAGGATATCTAGAGCACAAAATAGGCAATAAGTCAGATGCTTTGTTGTGTTATCAAAAATCAGATGCTATGAGTCGTATTTCTGATGATGTTTCTCTACAAATTATGCTTGCTTTACAAGTAAATTTAAAAAAATATCAATCTGCTATTGCAACAGGAAAACGTATTTCTGCAAAAGTTCCTCAAGATCTACTACAAATAGCTCGTGCATATTATTATCTACAAAACTATAGCAAAGCCAAAAAACTTCTACAACAAATTATGTCTCTAAAAGGAAAATTACAAATAGAAACGCTGTATTATCAAGCGATTACTCTTTATGAATCAGGTGAGAAAGAAATAGCATTACCATTACTAAAAAGCTTAGCAAATAATCCAAAAGCTTTAGATCATAAGAAATACATAGTGCTTTTTTATCTTGGACAGTGGGAATTTGCAAACGAGAATTATGAGTCGGCATTTAAATACTTACAAATAGCAGTCCAACTTAACAACGAACACGCACAAACGAATTTCTTGCTAGGTAAGTGCTATCATTTACGCCAAGAATATCAAATAGCAGTAGAATTGTATACAAAAGCTATTCATTTAGAACCATGGGTTGGTATTTTTTACAAAGAGAGAGCTTTTTGTTATAACGAACTAAAGCAAACAAGACGCGCCAATCATGATTTTTTATATGCCGTAGAACTAAATATTGATAATTTGTACACTGTGACAAATGTGTACGAAAATATGATTTTTGAAGAGGATCCATTCGAACGCTTTTCGTGGAAAAAAATGTTGCGTGGGCGTATTTTTCACACCTATATAGAAAAAGATATTGATTTGTTTAGCGAAGAAAAAAAGAAATTAAGCCGTAGTTACTCACAAGCGGCTACTTTACGAAATACAATACCTGATTCTAAAGATATCGAACGTGCGCAGCGTTTTTTAGAAACCATAAGAACTAGACAAGAAAGAGGTGTTGATGAAATTGCTTACGATGGATTAAAAGGTATGTTCATAATTGAGCGTGTACGCGAGATGATAAAAGAAACGATAAAAGAAGAAAATCTATCTCCTCAAATACAGGAAAAATTGCGATCACTTAATGTGGATGTTCGCGATAAATACATCGAAAATCAAAAAGCTCACTTTCGCAAAATAATTAGTCGTTACTATATGACAGAAGACCATAAAACGCTTTTTTCGTTGTATAACAACAAAGAAATAAACATTAAAGTTTTGCAAAAGGTTTTGTTAGATCCTTGGGAGGATATGATTACACGATTTTACGCTGGACAAATTTTGTTTCGAATTGCTCGCAGTAAATTGATAAAATTTTTCCAACAAGTGTATGAGACACAACCACAAACCACACAATTACTCATAAAAATTCTAATTCAAAAAAATAATCGCAAAACAACGCAACTAGCTTTGCAAAAAATACCACAAAATACACCAGCCTTTTTACAAGTACAATTAGTAGAAATGTTACCTACAAATCATCCATTGTTTGATTCTTTACTTAACAGTTCATATCCAAAAGTATCGTTATCTGCCGCGCGAAAAATGTGGTTAGTTGGTGATCGACAACCACAAAAATTATTATTAAAACACAGTCAAAGTTCTAATAAAATTATGCGCGCCTTTGCTTTGAAGGCTTTGTGGAGCATTGATCAATTTCCGCAAAAATTTAAGAAACAATTTATTGATGAGCATAATCAAATATTGTTACTTGCAGTAGAAGACCAAGAGCCATTAGTACGGAAGGTTGCTCTCTCAAAAATGAAAAGCCTCGAAAAACCCATTTTCATAAAAAAAATCAAAGAACACATCAGAAATGATGAAGTAGCTGTACGCTTGCAAGCTCTTTTTTCGCTAACGGTTCAAGGGGATATGATGTATTTACTCAATATAGCAGCAAATACCAAAGAGTATCCTGCCTTGCGGCTAGCACCACTTATTTATTTCGAAAAAACAAAAAATAAGAACAATGCATCTCTTTTTGAAGTTGTAAAAGTGATAAAAAAGCTAGCGAAAGATAAGGCGCAATCTATGCGTTTTATTACAATAGAGTATTTGATGCGTACAAGTAAAGGAAATCTTATTAAATACTTTTTAGACGATATTGATATGAAAAAAATTAATAGTGCATGGGCAATGGCGAATGGCCTTCTTGAATGTCGCGGTGAAGTTTCTGATTTGCTACTAGAATTATCGAAACATAAAAGTGAACGAGTGCGAGCTGCTGCATATATGTCGCTTGTTAATAATTATGTTCAGCATCAAAAAATAAAAAAATTAAATAAGCTACACAAATTTATTCTTAAACAAGATAGTAAAACAAGATCTCATGCTGCTTTTGGATATTCTTTTTATTTATATAAATACAACTACTTAGCTAATTTATTTTCGTCTAACATAAATAGTTTTGAAAATAATGGTAATTATTTACAATTTTTAGAAACGTTAGAAAAAAGACTTCCACGAATGTCCTTAAAGGAAAGGCGCATTTTTCAAATGTGTACTCAAAAAGCCGCAGAGCTCGCCCCACAAAATGATCGTTATTTACTTGAAAATGCCGTTATTGAATACTTATTAGGCAATGCTTCTACTAGTTTAGTCGTGTTGGAAAGAATAAAGCAAAAAAACAGTTTGGTCTTATATTGGATGACAAGAGCTTATATGAAGCAAAACAAATTTTCTCTCGCGCAACAAAAAATAAAACAAGCGATTAAAAAACAACCTTGGAATGAAAAATTTATAAAACTAAAGCTACAAATTACTTTACAAAAGCCTAAATAGCAACGGCATTCTTCGTAACATATTTTATAAATAAAATGAGGGTATTTTGAATAAAATATTAATTATTTTTGGTACGCGTCCAGAAGCGATAAAAATGGTTCCAGTTATTAATAGTCTAAAAGAAAAAAACTGTGAAGTTAATGTTTGTGTTACTGCGCAGCATCGAGAAATGCTAGATCAAGTTCTCGAATTTTTCGACATTAGACCTGAATTTGATTTAGATATAATGACAAAGGATCAGGACCTCTTTACTCTTACAAGTAGAATTCTTCTTGAACTAAAAAAGATACTAGAAGAAGTAAAGCCGCACTTAGTTTTAGTCCAAGGAGATACTACAACTACTTTTTGCGCCACTCTTGCAGCATTCTATTCTGGTATAGCAGTGGGACATATCGAGGCTGGGCTTCGTACAGGAAATAAGTATGCTCCATGGCCAGAAGAAGTAAATCGAAAACTAGTTACTCACGCTGCTGATGTACACTTTGCTCCAACAAAAGAAGCGCAGAAAAATTTGCTAAAAGAAGGGATCAAAGAACAGAATATTTATATAACGGGGAATACTGCAATTGACGCGTTACTCGATGCGATCAAAATCATAGAGAAAAAGCCGGAAAAGTTCTCTAAAGATTTGCAAATTCTACATCCACAAAAAAAAATCATATTAGTCACTGGTCATCGCCGTGAAAATTTGGGAGAGAAACTAAAAGGAGTTTGTCGCGCACTAAAAAAAATAGCTACTAAGCACCAAGATTTACAAATTGTATATCCTGTTCATCTAAATCCAAATGTCCAAAAAACGGTTAGTGAAATTCTTTTGAGCGAACCCAATATTCATCTCTTACCACCTCTTACATATCCCAATTTTGTATATCTAATGAGTAAGTCATACTTGATTATTACGGATTCTGGTGGGATACAAGAAGAGGCGCCCACACTAAATAAACCAGTGCTTGTAACTAGGGAATCAACTGAAAGGCAAGAGGCCGTTAACTGTGGTGCAACTCTTTTGGTGGGTGCGAATGAGGATAACATTGTGAACAAAGTTAGTGCATTATTAGAAGATAAAGAGTTATATGAACGTATGTGCAAAGCTAAAAATCCATATGGGAGTGGCAAAGCTGCACAAAAAATAGCAGAAATTGTATGTTCGCGATCTTGGTTCCGGAATTAACAGCAGTTGGGTGACACACTAATTAACGGTTTTTTAAATTACGCCATATAATTTCTAGAGTTTCGAAAATAGTTTTAAATATTTTCAATTTAGATGCACCAGGTTTGCGATCATATCTCAAATCGAGTGGTACTTCTTGCATTTTGGCTTTTTGTTTTCTTAAGTGTAGTAGTATTTCCACCATACAGGAAAAGCCTTGCTGTGAAACAAATTCACCATTGTAGTCTTTAACCAGGGTTTGTAAAACGCTAGCGCGATATGCTCGATAACCGCAGGTAAAATCGCGAACATTTGGCGTAGGAAAACACAAGCGAAATAGCCACGAAGCAGTACCACTTAAAACTTTTCGATAGAAAGGAACACCAAGAACGCGGCTTCCTGGAACATACCTACTGGCAATGACAACATCGTAGCCTTCTTCGATATAATCTAGCATTGGAAGAATAAGTTGCGGAGGATGAGTAAAATCTGCATCCATGGCAACAATAACATCATCTTTATTAGCACGACTACTTGCCTCCGTTAGCCCTAGTTGTATTGTTTTTGCTAATCCGCAATTTTGAGGTTGGTTGACAAGTAATATAGGTTGCTTGCTACTATAATTTTTGGTAACCTCTTCTGTGTTATCTGTACTGCCATCATTAACTACTATAACCTCATACTCTAAATTACTTTGGGGTAAACAGGAATGAATCGCCTCAAAAAGAGGAGGTAGTGCAAGTTCTTCGTTATATGCTGGTAAAACAATCCAGATTTTCATAATAAATCCTTGTTTGGAGTCAAGTATGGGTCTTCGTCAAAATTGGGGCTGGTTCATTGTAACAACTTTTTCGTTATTAGCAAGTTGGCACTACTTTTTTGGAACGCCGCATGTATTAGGACTAGATTACTTTATTCATCTTGCGCAAGCTGACATAATAAAAAACGCGATAGCAGATGGAATTCCCATACCAGCATATCACTATTTACATGGAGCGGGAACAACTTTTATTAGATACCAAGGTATGCTTATTGCGCAAATGATGGGCTGGTGTTGTTATATACTACAAATATTTATAAATGTATCTGATACTACGGTTATTATGTTTGTTGGACGGTTGTTTGGAATACTTCTCAATCTAGGGGCAGGATTATCTTTTTATTGGGCAGCAAAAAAAATAATTGAAGTTCACAGCGAAGATAAAAAAGCAATGGATAGCGCAGCGATTGTCGCCGCTTGTGCTTACATCTTTGGTTGGTCGCGATGGGGAGTTGTTTTACATGTGGGATCGCTACAAAGAGCAGGGGCACTTATTTTCTTCCCGATTGCTTTTGCGATTGTTGTGATTTTATTGCGTCGTTCTTTAAAGAAAAATGAGCAGGTAATTATGGCGATAGCCACTTCTTGTTGCCTTATGTGTCACCCAGGGAGTTTTATTTATCTAGTTATTACGTGTATAATGTACGCTTCTATTTCTACTATCATTAATCCGTTTGAATGTCTTCAGTGGAAAAAATGGCGTAGCCTCATTTGCCCTGCAATTATTTCTTTGTGTCTGGCTGCTTGGTTTATCTTTCCTCTAGTGTTAGAAAAAGAATATTACGGAATGATGCGTCGTCAGCAACAGGCGCAACAGAATGTGTCTTGGAGTGAAGTTCTACCTAGCAAATATATGTTAGAGTTCGTCGATCGCGATAATTGGTTTTCTAATCTAAATGCAGATGCCGAAAACGGAGGATCGTTTCTTGGGGGTTTTGGAGGAGTAAATTCTGCTTACTTTGGAATAACGGTGATACTTATTGCAATATTTGGCTCTGTCATTTTTCCGAGGTCAAATCCTTTAAAAAAAGTATCTGTTGCCATTAGTATTACCACAATTATCATTGCCATAATTATATTTTGGAAAGGCTTTCGGCATAATGTATTTCATGTAATCGGGCACCATCTTACTCTACCATTTTATTGGTTAGAGCCTTTTTATTTCTGTATGTGCATGTGCGTATTATTCGGGTCAATAGTTATATTTGAAAAGCTATGTAAGATTGTAAATACACGCTTAGCAAAAGGAATAATGTTTACAATAGCCATTATTATATGCCTTGATTTCTTTACACTCGTAGCGATAAATAAGGCAGCAAAAATGTATACCCCGCGACAAGGAAAACAAGATCCGTTAGGGATTTCTGGAAATAATAATGTTTTTGACGCATACAATGTTTTAAAAAATGCGCGACAAGGACGTGTATTAGACCTACCAAAGCTTTTATTTAACTGCAATAGACTATATCATAAACACCCAGATGTATTTGCCGAAGAACCAAACACTGACTGGACAGAAGCTAAATACTATAGCGATCAAGTTGCGCAGCAAGAAGTGATGAAAGCAATACCTTTCTCTCTGGAATATAGCAATCACTGCCCTTTGCCATTAGATGAAATAGAGTGTAATGTTCCGAAACCTAACGATTCGAAATATTTATGGGAAATGAAGCAACAGGGGAATGCTAATTTGAGTTTAAAAATACATCTCCCAGCAGGAAAATTTAGTTGCTGGATTGTTCTCCCAACATTGTTATCTCCACAAACGCAGATAGAAACGTTTTATCAAAACAAATCGGTTTCGAAAGTAAAAGCAGACATAAAAGGTTATAATTATTATTTAATAATTCCTGTAGAGAAAAAAAATGTAGCCGCTGAGTTTGCAGAAATTGTAATCAAGATACAAAAAAAAGCGCTTTCTGGAAAAGTTATTGTTGGTGTGCAAAAACCATTTATTGCCTACAATGGAAATTCTCTAGCCCACCGCCTTGCTATTTTAGACGTGCGTTACATAGTTCTCAATCTTCGCTATTTTAAACCAGCTACTGGTAGAATAACAAACTCTGCGACTATAAGAAGGATACATCAATCGCACACTTCTGCTTTATATGAAAATACGTTAAGCTCACCAATAATAATTCCACAAAGAGTAATGGTAATAAAAGCACAAAAACCATGGAAGTTATTCGAAAAAATATCGCACCACCCTAATTTCAATCCGAATATAGTAAGCTTTTGTTATGAAGGCAAAGAAATTGGTGATATAGTCACAGATGAAAACTGGGAAACAAAACTAGTTCCATTCTTTTTAGGTGACGCTCCAAAAAATAAAACAAATTACAAAGTGATACACGATAATATAGAAAGTATTACTTACGAAGTAAACTCGCAGCAAGACGGATTAATGTTTCTTTCTCTACACTACCATCCCAATCTAGTAGCACAAGTAAATGGAAAAACGACAAAAGTATATCTGGCGCAAGCAGGAACAATAGCAGTGAATGTTCCTGCAGGGAGCAGTAAAATTACCATTAAATACCAACACCCATGGTACGATAAACTAGGAAAATTGATTTCGCTACTTACAGTACTGATACTGATCATCTATATTGTTTGGCAAATGATAAAAGTGAAGAGGTCACGGAATGAAGTTTAGGTATTGTTTAATAGCGATTTTAATTTGCTGCGCTTTTTCTGAAGATACAAAAGCCAGTTTTGCAAAAAGTTACAATGTAAAAAAGTATCGGGAAAATCCAGCACGAAATTTTTTCTTCGAGTTGTTAACTATATAAAAAATAACTTCAGATATAAATATGTCAAATCTTATGAGAAAACTTCAATAGTTATTGTTTATTCTGATGTAGAGACTCATTTTCAAATATACCAAGCACTAATTGATACAGAAAAAATAACCAAAAACAAAGAAGTAAAGTATTCGTATTTGAAAACGAACAATATATTTTACTCTATTTCAGAGGATCAAAGAAAAAAAAGAAAAGAAATGGTTTCTCGAATAATTCACAAGAACTGCAATGTTTCGTATGATATTCTTGAAAAATTGATTCAAGCGCAGGGAAGCGCTTCGTTCGAGTTCTCGCATCATTTTTATAGCTTTAGTTATAGATTATTAGAGATTCAGGGAACAGATCATAGAAAATATATATGCTTAGTCAGAATATATACTCCCATCGATTCGCAAGATGAGACTTATTGTCGGGTTACTAGTTTTTCGATGTCGAGTAATCTCTGTAATAATTCTTTTTTTTCTGTAGGGCCGGGTTTTTATTGTCTTAGTGAATGTTCAATTGTAAATCGAAATAATGTCCAGCGGTTGCAGATCACAGTTCATTATCTTCTCTACAAAAGCGCGAAAGAAACATATCAAATTTTAGTCAACAAATATGGATATCTTTTTACAAAAACCAGGAATAAAACGATAGATTACTAGGGAATTATTATGGAAAACAGAGAAGTGTTACTCTTTGAATTGTGTATTCTTACCGTACTTTCTTTCGCATGGTTGATTACCGATATTACGATATGGACACCAACACCGATTCATGTATTTGTTGCAACTGTATTCTTCTTTCCTTTTTTAATGCCTGTAACTTACTTTTGTTTGTGAAAAGATTATCTTATTTAGAAAATTTTTCAAAAATAACTATATACACGATAGTATTTTTTTCTCTGCTCCAAGTTTTTTGGTTTATTAATTCACTATATCACCATTAAATACAATTACAGGTTGATCCATTTTTACCTCCATACTAGTTGTATAAAAATACAAACATGTTATAATGAATTAAATTGACTGGCTACCTAGTCCCTATTTGGGACGTACTTTGTGTGGTTTCGATCATGTAGTCGTCGGTATCCGGCGAGGAAGAGATAGGTTTCTTTAAGATATTTATACCGCGTAGATCATGGGGATAACTTGGGAGGCATTTCATTCTCATTACCTTAAGTTATTCTTTATATAGTTTCTTTATAAATATTTAGAAGGTTTTACTTTATTGCGCAGTCAATTTCCTCATTTAACAACCCTAAAATTAAAACGATCTCCCGTATGCTCGTTATGAAAAGGAATTTCTTTTGGCTTATTATTTTGTATCAAGTCATTAGAAATCTTCGCCCATAGCTTTCCACCACTTACATTAACACGGATACTACCTGATTGGGTTGAAACACCAGATTCAATTCCCGAATCAATGGAGGTTCGTCTTGTTCAATACAAAGTTGATACACCTGGCTTTCGTTCTAAAGAGTTTATTATCGTTACTTCTCTTCTCGATTTTGATGGATACACTTTTGGGGATATTGCGCAGTTGTATTTTCTTCGATGGCATGCAGAGCTTTATTTACGCACTCTAAAAACTGACATGCGTATGGAAAAACTTAAAGGCAAAACTCCAGATATACTGTACAAAGAAATCTATGCTTATATCTTGGCCTATAATCTAATTCGTCTTGTTATTTTTCGTACTGCTGTTGCACACAATCACATTGTTTTTTCTGTTAGCTTTAGATACTCCCAACATTCGATTCTCTCTTTTCTTGAACAAATGCGCTCTTCCTCTAGATCTATGCAGAGTTTCTTATTTCAAGCTCTTATTTCTGATGTTGCAAAGAAATTGTTACCTATTCGTACTATTTTGCGTGTAGAACCTCGCCGAATTAAACAACGTATGAAGAGATTTACATTACTTACTAAACATCGTAATGAATACAAGATCCTTATTTTACAAGGAATTCGAACTGAACGACCTTAAATTTAACTGAATGGCATTCGAGTCTGACACTAATTTGGCACTAATTGGCAGGTCTTTTTTGTAAGAGTCTGCTATAGAACAACTTGTGTTATTTTTGCTTGAGTCTGACACTAATTTGTGGAACAGCAACTTCGGTTATTAAAAAACGCTTTATAAAACAACTTGTGTTATTTTTGCTTGAGTCTGACACTAATTTGTGGAACAGCAACTTCGGTTATTAAAAAACGCTTAGTTGGTATTAGCTTTGGTTTCGCTATTTGGTATGGGGTTTTCGGTAGAAACATTGCGGGAGCAATTGATGAATTACCTCAATTAAATAGGGAAGATGTGAACATTATACCTCGTGAAATAGAACTTCGCCCAAGAATTTTTCCTGCTAGTGCAACTGAAAAGAAAGATCATTTTTCATACAGAAATATTAGAACAGTATTTTCATTAGGAGCAGAAATGACAAAGACAAGAAGTTTCACACTGATGCAAACTAGCATCGTTGTTTCTATTGTCTCTACAACTATTGCAATATTTTTACCACCTTATGTGATGTCCTTAATTTATATTGATTCAGCAAAAATAAGAACAAGGGTAACTATTTCAAAAAATTGTCACCAAGTATTTATGTATTTTAGAAAGTATAATCGATTACCAACCTCTTTAGATGAATTATCTGTAAATATACAAGATGAGTGGGGAAACAAAATAACTTACAAAATAATAGACAAAAAAAAAATATCAATGCAAAGTTTAGGTTTGAATAACAAAAAAGGAGGAGAAGGAAACAATAAAGATATTATCGTTATTTTTGATTTAGAGTTTCATAGCTACAATTGGCAGTAAATAAAGATAATTAAGATAAAGATAATTAAGATGATAATTCAGTCTGTCCATTTTAAAAAGGAGGACAGACCTTATTGCAGAGACAAACTTATACAAAAAAATGAACGCTTTCTTTGCAGTGCAGAGGGGATTTTGTACTAAAAATAGTGTTTTTAATTGTAAAAAAAGGCAAAAAAAACGAGAAAAGATTGCTTTGGGCCTGATACCTCAAATACGATTGAAGCCGATATTACCTCGGTTTTGAGGTAAAAAAATGAGGATTTAATTGTTGTGAATCCTCATTTTTGCAATATTAATTTCTTCTGCGTCGTCGTTTACGAAACTCATTTTTAGGTAATGATTTGTTCTCTACTTCATTTATAGATGATTCAATGCGTTTTACAACAAGAACGTACTTTGTTCTTTTTTTTATTTTAACTTCTTTTAGGCTACCAAAAATACGTAGAGGTGTTCTCTTTTTTGTGTTTTTGAGTGTATACTCTATGCCACCATCATTTGCTGGGTAGACAATAAGCATTTTCGAGCTACCTTGAATTCGTTTGTATTTGTCGTTTTCGATTCTTTGAAAATTTGTTGTACGAATAAAAACATCTTCTGTTTCAATCTCTTTACCAACAAATTCTTTAGGCGATTTAGCCAAAAGCTTGATATCTGTTGTTGTCTTTCCTTCTTCTTGTTCTTGCTCCGTGGCTTTTTTTATCGCAGAAATAACCAAGTAATAAAAGTCACCTCCAGAACGTGCATTTAAGCGTTTTACTTTTCCTGTGCACAGTAGTTTTGTTCCTCTAGACATTGACTCTATATTTTTCCACGCGCTGCCGTTTTTAGTTATTAGTAGTGCTAACTTAAGATCGTTAGCGTATAACTGCCCATAATTATCATTTTTAAAACCTCTGCGTACCATAGCTATAGAAACTTTATTTCTAATACCTGCAAAACCAAAAGAAAAAGCAACATTTTTTTTGTAGTAGCTAGGAACGTTGTCTGTAATATCTTCGTAAGTAGGGTATTTATCCGCCCATACAAAGCACAAAAGAATTGCCATTAAACCTATACTTTTCATATAATATTCCTTTTATTTAAGTATGCTGTTATGAGTACTTTATTATATTAAATAATCGAAGTTAAAGTAACTATAAGAGATTAGATCGCGTTGACGTTTAAAATCGAAAAATGATCTCTATTTCTGTTTGTAGCCTATATTTTAATTAGCTAAATAGCATTGTTGTAGTTATTCTTTTAATGTGAATATGTTTTAGTCTCTATTTATAGAGTGTACATAAACACATAAACCCAGCAAAAATTTTTAGTTCTAAATGGCCTGCCAAAGAATAATTACTTTTGTTGGGTCGCTTAGCGATATAAAGGAGTAGTGCTTGAAAAAAATTTTTTATATACTAACAGTGATTATTTTTTTGTTAATAGTTGGATTTATATACATATATTTTGAAGCTAAATCCTCTACACAGCAACGAATGCAAATGTTATTAAAAAAACAACAAGTACGCGCTCGTTTTAGTCATATAGAGTTTTATCCTAAAGATATACTATTCTATTTCTACACAGAAAAGCATCTCGTTATAGGCCCTTGGAGTTTATATCGTTGGGATTTACTACCGATTATAAAATAACGAATTAAGTCACTACTGTCATTCTGGAGCATTACATGAGTTTACTTGACGTTCATCGCAGTATAGTTGTTATTATTGACCTACAGGGAAAACTAATGGATATGATTTACCGTCCGAACTTAGTTATTTCTTCAACAATACGCTTAATGAAATTAGCAGATCTATTTGAAGTTCCTGTGGTTATAACTGAACAATATCCAAAGGGTTTAGGATCAACACACCCACAGGTGCTTTCCGTTTATGAAAAATTAACCACAAAAAAATTCTACATGGAAAAAGATAGTTTTGGGTGCTGCGAAGATCAGTTCTACTCTATTTTAAAAAACGCGCGACCGGATACAAATAAACAACAAATTATTATTGCAGGTATTGAAGCACATGTGTGTGTTATGCAAACTGTAATTGAATTGCAAGAAAATGGTTATGAAGCGCATGTGTGTTGGGAGTGTGTGAGTGGACGAGGAGAAGAGTATCGTGATCATGCCCTGCAACGCATGAATCAAAAAGGAGCTATTATTACTAATCATGAATCTGTTGGTTTTGAGTGGGCTCGTGATAAGAATCATCCAAAATTTAAAGAGATGAGTCGTTTATTTAGGGAAGGGCAAATTACATCTTGAGGAAAATAAGTCGACAAGACCCAATATTTCTTAGAATAATTTGCAAAAATTATGCATATAAAACGACAATATTTACAAAAAATACCAACAGTTTTTGTTTACAACAATGACATAACTGAAGCATCCCAAAAAGGAACTATTTTATTTTTTCATGGGTTAGGAGCGTCTAAAGATGCTCAAATACATGATTTAAAAAACCTTGCCAAAAGTGGTTTTTTAGTTGTAGGTGTTGATAACGTAGGCCATGGTGAAAGAAGATATCTAGATTTTGAGCAAAAGTTCTCGGTGCAAAATCCCGATTTAGAAAGAGATTTTCAACAAGCTGTTCTAGAAACTGCACAAGAAGTGCCGATAATCATAGAGGAATTAGAAAAGAAAGAGCTTATTTTTAACGGTAACATAGGTATTACTGGTATTTCAATGGGGGGATTTGTTACTTATCGCGCTGTTATAGAGTACGCACATTTTAAAGCCGCTGTTTCAATTTTGGGTTCTCCTAAATGGAAAAATAACGACTCTCATAGCCCGCATCTTTATATGCAAAAATTTGCACCTACTGCACTGATGTCTCTCAATGCAGGAAAAGACACCTCTGTTCCTGCATTTGAAGCAAAGAATTTTCACGGTGAACTAGCGGAATATTATACTGAGATTAATAAATTAGAATACATAGAGTATCCTGATTCTGAACATTTTATGTTGGAAAATGACTGGAATGATTTGTGGAATAACATGACAAAGTGGTTTAGCAAATGGTTGGTGACATGATATGTTCTATTTGTTAGAATTTAAATTATGTTAATTTAAAAATTATTAGGGGAGATATATGAAATTACATAACAAAATCTTTTGTTTTCTCGCAGTATTTGCTATGGTTTTTGTCTCTGCTGCTCCAGAAGATGTAGTAAAAGCGGCACAACAAGGCATGCACTCATTTCTAAATTCAATACCCGAAGCTATGCTAAGTGAATATGGATTTGATAGTGAAGAAGAGCTAGAACAGTGCCAACTCGGGGCTCCTTTTCAGTTAAAGACTATTACTCCAAACAAATTGCGTAGTTACAATATTAACGACACTGTACAATCAATGACTAAAGACACTGGTGTGTGGTATTTTACGATTGTTTGTTCTGGCGAAAATAAGACTATTTTAAGTGTTGCTAAAATCGATAATCAGTGGCAAGCAGTTTCACTAGGTAATATTCCTCTTGCAAATCAACTGCAAAGTATAGAAAGTACTTGGGCACAGAACCGAGGATTTTCTCCGCAAATTATTGTAGTATATCAAGCGCAACAATATTTTTTCCATATACCACAACTTAATGAAAACAATCTTACCGCTATTCAATTACGCACAAAGCAAGCTATTGATTATCACTATGTAGGTGCAATGGATACAATAGCAAAAGATTTATGGCAAGAAGTCCAAAAAAACATGGAACCACAACGAAAATTCGAAGAGATTGCTAATGACAATCCAACATCTTTTAATGCTACGCGCAAGGTATTAAATCTTCCGCAAAAGTATCAAAAATATAATCAGTGGTGTTGGGCAGGATGCAGCGAAGCTATTTTTAACTACTTCAACAAAAATGTACAGCAAGAGCGTATTGCTCAAGAAGGAACACGCGGCCAAAATATATGGAACTGGCTATGGGGTGTTACAAATAATCCATACCGCAAAGGAATTCGCGAACTTCTAAGTACTTGGGGACTTCGTAGTTATGGACTGAATAATCGTTTGAGTTATAACGATCTTCAATCGGAAATTGCTGCCAACAAACCAGTTGTTGTTCGCTGGGGGTGGGACAATGGTGGTGGACACTTTGTTGTTTGTAAAGGATTATCAGGAAACACATCGTACATCATGGATCCATGGTCAGGTCCAACAATCAATTCATACAATTGGTTATGCCGTGGAAATGGACACACTTGGACGAGTACACTAAAAGTGAGTCGTTAATTTGTGATTAAGTGACCTGTTTCATTAGGTCACTTAATTTTCTTATTAGTCCCAGATAAAAAGCCACCGGATTCCAGCATAAACTCCGTAAACTACATAACCTAGCGGTCCTAGTTGACTCTTTTCCCCTTCAAATTTTTCTTGCATAGTAATTGATAACGTTGAATAAGAAATTAAATGATCTTTCTTGCTTAATTGTCCTTGTAAAAGCTCAATAGTTGTGTTTAGTCGTTCAAGCTCTTTTTCTACCGCAAGAATATCTGTTACATTTTTTGCTTGTTGTAATAATTGTAAATATCGCTCGCGAGATTTCATGGCATTATCTAAACGAATTTTTGTATTGTAATATGCTTCGCTTACATCTTCGCTATTGATGTTTTTGTAATGAACATCTCCCCATTTCGCAACTTCTTCAACGGTGGCGTCAAATTGATTACTCGCAACGCGAACAGTTGCGCTGTGTAAATTGGAACTTAAAACATAACCATCGTACTTTTCTGCCAAAATTTGAAAATCATCCGTCATATCGCGTAGCGTTTCTACAGTTATAGAAATTTGGCCAGAGCGAATAATTTTACGCGTGCTTTTGGGTGCATTTTTTTGAACAATTCTTTGCACTTGGGCTTTTTCAACTGCAATATCATTGCTTGTCATTTTTGGTGCAGAACAGCCTAAGATAACAATTGAGATTACGAGTACAAAAATTATTTTTTTCATGTTCTTCGGTCCTTTTTAATGTGCTGTATCAAACTTAATACAGTTAAATTTAGAATTAAGATTTGTTCTTAATTCGCTAAAACATCAAAAAGCTTGGTATTTTCTGCAGTGTTTTTGATTGTTTCGACATGACAATCGAAACGACTCATTTCAAATATTTTTGTAAAAACTTTAAAGTAAAAGGAAAAATTTGTTCATGATAAATCGTTTCAAAGTGTCCCGCTGTAGGAATTCTCAACATTTCACAAGCTACCCCTAGTTTTGTAAGTTTGTTGTATAGTTTCACTGGACTAAGTGGACCATCTAAAGAAACCAACATGTCTTCTTCTCCGTGAAAAAAAGCCATAGGGCACGATTGTTTTGATGCATGATAAACGGGAGAGGCATTTTTGTATAATTGTGACATATTAGTAATCGTATCGCCAAACAAATAACGAAAAGTAGTTACTTTTTCATCTAAAGAGCTAAAATCGGTAGGCGCTCCTCCAGCAACAACAACTTTTAATTTGTTTTTGCGATTTTGGTTTTCCGTAGCAAGTAGAGAAACAAGATGACCTCCTGCAGAATAACCGACAGCTCCTATTTTATTAGGATCTATATTGTAAGTACCTGCATTCTTTTGTAGCCAAGAGAGTGCTTGACGACAATCATCAATTTGAGCTGGAAATTTGTACTTAGGAGCTAAACGATAACTAATAGCAAAGCATGCAAAGCCATTACTCGCTAAGAAATGGGCATACTTGGACAACTGATTTTTGTCGCCTGATCGCCAGCCACCACCATGCACCAACAAAATAGCAGGCGCATTATTTTCATTTTTAGGAATGTAGGCATCGAGTAGCAATTGGTATTTTTTATCATAGGTAACATTTTGGTGTAGTGTGTATTCTCCCATGTCGTCCTCACTTGTTTTCGTTTCAGAAACAATTTCTTCACTTATAAAATTTAGCTCTGGTAGATGAACCCGCCACTTCTTTTTCGTTTTTGTAAATGAAATGGGAATTTCTATTTGACTGTTTGTTAGTGCCACTGCTGTAGCAACATTATCTTTCTTCTTAATATCTAGCACCGATTTATAGTTTTCAAATTGTCGTAAATTATTTGTTGCACGCAAAACAGCCTGAATAAAGGCATCTTTATTCTTAACAGCCGAAGACAATCTTTCTACTTCTTCTGCCGTGAGAAATAATTTATTTGGATAAGTAATAATAATGTCTGCATTTTTTTGTAGTACTTTTATATCGACATTTGCAATCGCCATTTGTATTTGGATAATAGAGCCCATGGTTTTTTGTTGTGCAGAATCAAAATCGAAATTAAAACGTTCATCCGCTCCTTGCCACATTCGAATTGCTCCTTTTTCTCCGACATCAAGGGCTAAAAAAGATCCGCGTAAAAGTGCATCTGCACACCAACGTTTCTTGGTTTGCTGAGTAATACACTTCATCAATGTTTTCCAATCCTTATCTTCGATGCTTTTTGTAGTGGTTTTAAAACAATTCTTAGGTGTAAGTTGAGAAACATCTCTAGTGAGAGAAATAAGAGTGTATACGAAAATGATCAGAGTTGCGATCGTTGCCAAAGTAAATTTGGTCCAGTTCATTTCTCCTTCACCTGCAACGCGAATGTCTCTCTTTTTAAAATAATAAAACGCGATAAATATAAAAATAATAGAAGAAATAATAAGCACTAGAAAGCTAATGTAATCAAACGAATCAAAGGCTTTAACTCCTTGGTAATATTCAAATGGAGATAATAATGCGATAGGTTTTAAAGTATCACTAAGTTTTGCCAAATTGGAAAGCATTTGAGTGATAATCATCACTAGTCCTCCGGTCATAGTTGCCGCAATACGCGAAGCTAAGACCATACTGAACATCAAACTTAAAGTGGCAAAACAACATAAAATCGCAAATAGAGATGTTAGTGGAAAAAATACTTGCCATAGAGAAACTTTCAATTCTGCCAACCATATACCAATCGCAATACCTATCCATACAATAAGTAAAATTCCCACAATAGACGCTAAAAGAGCACTTAATCGCGCAAAAAATATTTGTGCGCGTGTAATAGGGTAGCCCATCATTAAATCGAGAAAACCACGTTCTTCATCGCGAACAATCAAGCCCGAACCACAAATAAGGCCAAAAACACCGAGCAATAAAGGAAAAACTCCAAAAATCCGTATACTCATGTAGCCCTCGGGAGTATTGAATTTACTTAAGTCTCCCACCAAGGAGGTAAGTGCCTTGGGTAGGCTAGCAATCAACTTTTGAATTTCATTGGCATTGTCCGAAACGATATGAAAAAAGCTTAGAACAACAGCGCAATAGAAAGCCAACCCAAGCCCCCAACCAAATATCTGAGGTACAAGACGCTTAAAAGTATGATAAAATATTGGTCTCATAAAAATTCCTTCATTGCCAAAAAAAAATGCGTAATATTCACTGCTTTTGCAATGCACAGTGTAGCAGTCTATATTAAATAATGTATGTGTGTGTTTTTTTGTTGTGTTACTGGTTCTTCAATAATTGAGAATTCATATATCTTTGCGTGACTATTACCTGACTTAGTCAGCTTTTCTTCTAATTTTTTATTTCATTTTCTCACTATATTCTCCAGTATAGTACGTCAAAAATATTTCTTCTAAAGAGGGTTGAGAAGTAACAAAATCTTTAATCTCGTAAGGCGTACAATAATTAATTACTTTTGCCAGATCTTTTGAGACTTGCAATACTACCGTTTTTTCTTTTTTCTCTAACAACTTTACGTTTGGCAGTTTTTGAAGTAGACCATCAATGTCTATATCAGAACTACATGTTACTGATACACGGCGCATGTTTTTAGCTAATAGGTTTTCTACCACTGCAGTATCGATAATAATACCGTCGCGAATAATTGCAACACGATCACTCACTTCTTCTACTTCGCTTAAGATATGAGATGAAAAGAAAACCGTTGCTCCTTCTTTTTTTGATGCCATTACCATCTTTAGAACTTGTTTTTGCATAAGAGGGTCTAAACCACTTGTGGGTTCATCTAGTATAAGTAGGCGCGGTTTATGCATAAATGCTTGGATTATTCCTACTTTTTGTTTATTTCCTTTGGAGAAATTTTTGATTTTTGTGTCCAGGTTTAACTTGAGTTTTTCAGCATGATTTTCAATCCACGCCCAACTAACTTTGCAGTTGCGCATATCTGCAAACAATTGTAAAGATTGTCTTGCTGTTAAGCGATCATCTAGATTTAGTTCACCAGGAAGGTAGCCCATTTGTTTTTTTACTTCGACACTATTTTTCAGGGGATCAGTACCAAAAATTTTGACCTCACCACTACTTGGACGAATTAGGTCTAGCAAACAACGAATTGTCGTTGTTTTTCCTGCTCCATTTGGTCCAAGAAAACCGAAAACTTCTCCTTCATAAACAGATAAGTCGATTCCTTTTAGGGCGTGAAAAGAATTGTAGTGTTTGTGTAGTTTTTTTGCTTCAATTGCAATTTTCATATTTTTTTGTCTTTGCAAAATTGTTTACATGTTTAGTATGTATAGTTTTTAGACTATACATTTTTGCGGAAATTTGAGAAAATAGATTTTATTTAAAGAAGAGTTATACTATAATTACATAATTTATAGCGTGTTTCTATTAAGGCGTGTCAACACGCCCTAAAATTTTTGAAAATTTAGGATTACATTGGACGCGCTAATTCTGTGTTTTCTTTGTATGTCTGAAGTTTGGATATAGATGTTTTTATTATAATAAATGTACATTTTTACCATTCCATTGTTTTATGGAACTATTTCGTAAACAAAATATCCTCAGACATCAAAATAAAAGCAATAGTATCATATATTTTTTCATATTAGAAAACAAAAATTCACGGAAAACACAGTAATAAACCTGTCGTTTTTACAAAAAATGATGGCACCTAAAAATCCTAATAATTCTTTTCTTAAAGAAAGTAGAGTACCGTGCCTACACAAAAAGATATTGAATTTGCTAAACTACTTGCTTCTAAAGACCTTATTTCTAAAGCAGAAATGCAAAGATTGCTAGACGAACTCGATGCCCTACGCAAAGAAGACCCTCGTATCAGTGTAGAAGTTTTTATGATTAAGAATAAAGTGATCACCAACCACGAGTTAAAAATCATAAAAGAGTCAAGTAAACAACGTATTGTACACTGTAGTAAATGCCGTACAATGTACCGAGTGAGTCAAGACGATGTAGGAAAACGGTTTAAATGTAAAACGTGTGGAACAGCTGTTATAGTACCAATGCCAGGACAAACAAAGTCAAAGAGTGTACGTGACCTGGTACACAAAGAGAAGAAAGTAGTAGGACTTGATAGTCGAAAAGTACTTAAAGGTGTTTCTAAAGAAGAGTATGAGGCAAACAAAGAAGAAGTCGCAGTTTCTCCTAGTAATCCAGAAGTGACTATTGATTTAGATGAAGATGATGTTGATGTGCCAATCACAACATCAGCTGTACAGGGTACGGCATCTACTATCGAAGCAACGATTAATCTTGGGCTTGATGATGAAGATGATGATGAAGGCATTTTGATCGGTGAAGAGGCTAATAGCTTTAATATTCCGCAGGTAGGAAATCCTGAAGTAACTATTAATCTTGGCGATGACGACGAAGATGATGATGAGGAGGATCTACCTCGATTTGTTGGCAATGAAGCTACTATTAACCTTGGTCTTGATGATAGCGAGGACAATGGTATACTTATTGGATCAGAAGTGGATGATCAAAGCCCTGAAATGACGATGAATCTAGAGGATTATGGGCGTGATTTTTCAGAAGATGATTCAAATCCTAATTTGGCTGTGGAAACAACAATTCAACAGCCCACAGCTTCTAAACAAGAAATGACAATCAATCTTGGTCTCGATGATGCCGATGATGATTCTGATGCGCAACTTATTGTTGATAGTCCTCATGTTTCCATTCCAAATAGGCAAGTTATTGCTCACCAAGAAATGACGATGCCTGTTCACAGTAACTCTACTCATGATGAAGATGATTCGGATGCTGAACTTCTCATTGATGAAATTGATGTTAATCAAGCTAGTATGTCTGCTGGACGAGAAATGACAATTAATCTTGGTCTTGATGATGCGGACAACGACGATGAAGAGTCTGACGCACAACTTGTTGTTGACAGCCCTCATGTTTCTATTCCAAATCGGCAAGTTGCTGCTCACCAAGAAATGACGATGCCTGTTCACAGTAATTCTACTTATGACGATGATGATTCTGATGCTGAGCTTCTGATCGATGAAATTGATGTTAGCCAAGCGACTATGAGTCCTATGCCAAATACAAAACCGCCTGCTGGACGGGAAATGACAATCAATCTCGGTCTTGATGATGCAGATAACGAGGATGAAGACTCTGATGCACAACTTGTTGTTGACAGCCCTCATGTTTCTATTCCAAATCGGCAAGTTGCTGCTCACCAAGAAATGACGATGCCTGTTCATAGTAATTCTACTTACGATGATGACGATTCTGATGCTGAACTTCTCATTGATGAAATTGATGTTAGCCAAGCGACTATGAGCCCTATGCCAAATACGAAACCTCCTGCTGGACGGGAAATGACAATCAATCTCGGTCTTGATGATGCAGATAACGACGATGAAGACTCTGACGCACAACTTGTTGTTGACAGTCCTCATGTTTCTATTCCAAATCGTCAAGTTGCTGCTCACCAAGAAATGACGATGCCTGTTCATAGTAATTCTACTTACGATGATGACGATTCTGATGCTGAACTTCTTATTGATGAAATTGATGTTAGCCAAGCGACTATGAGTCCTATGCCAAATACGAAATCTCCTGCTGGAGGAGAAATGACAATCAATCTCGGTCTTGATGATTCAGACAATGACGATGACGATGACGATTCTCACGCACAACTTGTTATTGATAAACCTATTTCTATACCAAGTCGCCAGGTTGCCGCTCACCAAGAAATGACTATCCAAATTGACGGAGATGATGATTACGATGACGAAGATTCTGATGCGGAATTATTAGCTCAGAAACCTAAACCTAAACCTAAACCTAAACCTAAACCTAAACCTAAACCTAAAAAAAATCCAGAACTTACTATCGATTTAGGTCTTGACGATGATGACGATGATGACTATTAAACAATTTCAATAGGAAAACATAATACTTCCAGAGTATGATACTCACTCTGGAAAATTAGTTTTGATTTGTTTAACACCGTATTTGGTTTTGAATTAAGTGTAACAGTAACAAATAAATAGTATTTAAAACAAAATATTGATCTGAAAATTCATAGCTAAACTCTATGGAACACAGGTGTAAACTATATTTTCCGTAAACATTTTAAAAGGGATAAGGATGCTTCCTTCTAGCATTGAAGAATTAACACAAACTCTTGTAGAAAAAGGTGGGTCGGACCTGCATTTATCAGCTGGATCAAGGCCGCGAGTTCGTGTAGATGGTCAACTGATTGATACTGATTATGATGTCCTTGATCCAGAAACAACACAAAGATTACTTTACGCTATACTTGATGACGAACAAATTGCCAGATTTGAAAAAGAATGGGAATTGGATTTATCATTTGGTATCCAAGGGTTAGGGCGCTTTCGAACCAATGTTTTTTTACAACGCGGTGCCGTAGGTGGTGTTTTGCGAATCATTCCATATGATTTACTAACATTTCAAGACCTTGGTCTTCCCGAAAATGTTTGTAAAAGGTTGTGTGCACTACCAAAAGGTCTAGTACTTGTTACTGGTTCTACTGGTAGTGGAAAGTCAACAACTCTTGCGTCTATGATTAACTATATTAACGAACATAGATCAGAGCACATAATGACTATTGAAGATCCTATTGAATTTATTCATCCAAACAAGAGTTGTTTAGTCAACCAAAGAGAAATAGGTGGTGATACACACGGGTTTAAACATGCCTTGCGAGCAGTACTACGTCAAGATCCTGATATTGTACTTGTGGGAGAAATGCGCGATCTCGAAACTGTGGAAGCGGCATTAACTGTTGCAGAAACCGGGCACTTAACTTTTGCAACACTTCACACCACTGATTGTCCGCAAACTATTAACCGTATTGTCGATGTATTTCCAGCATACCAGCAGGCACAAATACTCACACAGCTATCATTTGTACTTGAAGGAGTGTTTTGCCAACAACTTTTACCGCACATATCAGGAAGAGGACGTGTACTTGCCTCTGAAATTATGATTGCAACCCCCGCACTACGGAACATGATCCGCGAAAAAAGAATCGAGCAGATAAAAGGGCTTATTCAAACAGGTGGAAGATTTGGAATGACAACAATGAATCAATCTTTATTTGACTTGGTTGATAAAAAAATGATTAGTAAAGAGGAAGCTTTAATCCGCAGTACAGATCCCGAAGATCTGCATCGACAGTTTATGAAATGGAACAAGTAGAATTAATCATGAGGTAGGAAAGGTAAAGAAGTATGCCTGTTTATAAATATACAGCGCAAGACAACAGCGGTCAGGAAATTTTGGGTCAAATGACAGCATCTAGCCGCGAAGACGTTGTTATCCAATTGCGACAAAAACAACTTATTGTTATAAATATTGATCAGAAAAAATCCTTATTGCAACTGGAATTTGGTGAAGCCAAAGTCAAGGTGAAACTTGATGACATGGTAATTTTTACGCGCCAATTATCAACAATGATTTCCGCGGGTATCCCTCTTTTAGAGAGTTTAGAGATACTTCAAGACCAACAATCAAACCAAGGTTTTGCGAAAATTCTAGGAGATGTTGTTGACCGCGTGCGATCAGGTAGTGACCTTTCAACAGCTCTTGGTGCTCACTTAAAAGTTTTTCCTAAAATATACGTAAGTATGGTTAAAGCTGGGGAAGCTAGTGGTCAACTTGATGTTATTCTAACAAGATTAGCAGAATATCAAGAAGCAACAGCAAAATTGCGTAGAGAAATCAAAAGTGCCATGACGTATCCTGTGATTTCCTTAGCAATGATTTTTGGTATTACTGCTTTTCTTTTAGTGGGTATTATACCAAAATTTAAAGAAATATTTGTATCTCTAGGTGTCGAACTGCCAGGGATTACCATCGGCCTTCTAGAACTTTCTGATTTTTTACAATTATACTGGCTAGAACTTTTTGGTGGTACAATAGTTTTCTTTATTGCTCTTAAGGTTTATGTAACAACAAAACAAGGGCGTCGGCACTTTGATTTTCTAATGCTTAAATCACCGGTTTTTGGAACACTGTTTCAAAAAGTCGCAATTTCACGTTTTACTAGAACATTTGCAACTTTAATTCGGAGTGGTGTACCAATTTTAGGTTCTTTAGAAATTGTAGGGCAAACTTCAGGAAATACTATTATTGAAGATGCTGTAAAAGCGTCTATGAATAACGTAAAACAAGGTGAATCTTTAGCTGACCCTCTTTCTGATTTTTGGGTATTTCCACCGATGGTAACGAAAATGATCGCGATCGGGGAACGCGCAGGTGCTCTAGAAGCGCTTTTAGAAAAAATCTCAGAATTTTACGATCAGCAAGTTTCTGCTTCCGTAGAATCGCTAACCTCTATGATCGAACCATTAATGATCGGCGTTATGGGATTTATTGTGGGCGGAATTGTATTAGCAGTATTTTTACCTATTTTCAAATTACAAGAGCAATTGGCTCGCGGCGGTTAAAACAAAGACAAGTGAGTGGCAATAATTATTTTTGCCACTCACCAATCCCAAAAGCGTAATAAAAAGAAGCAAAGTCAGGTAAATACTCGATGAATATTCCGACACAAACATATCAAAATTCAGTTACTAAATCTCAAATCTATTGGCTCATATTTTTCCGTTTTGCGATCACAAGCCTTTGCTTTGCCATTCATCTTTTTTTAGATTATGGACCTAAAGTTAACACACTAAATACATTAGTGTTAATTGCTATTTTAATTATAAATACTCTTTTTTTAATAGCGACGCCGTACATTCGATTTTCGTGGTCATTATTTATCATTTTGCAAATAGTAATTGATTTATTTATGGAAACGATCCTCGTTTATATTACCGGTGGTATTCTTTCGGCATTTGTTATATTGTATTTTGTGTCTATACTGTACTCTGGCTTGTTTATTTCTTTGCGCGTCAGTCTTTTTTGCGCTTCTTTTGCAGTTATAGGTATATCTATTAGTGTTATTATTTACTATATCAGCATCTTGCATTCATCTCACCTTCCAATATTTAAAGTGTTTCCTCCTATTTCTTTTCCTCAAGAGAACGACTTAAATTTTTGTCGCGCTTATTTATTTGTTCAAGGATTGTCGTTTTATTTAGTTGCTCTTTTTAGCGGTCATCTTACCGCTATTCGTTTTAGGGAAAGAATACTTCACAAAGAAATATTAGAACATTTAGTTGATGGTGTTCTTGTTACAAATAACAAAAATTGTGTAAGTTATATTAATCACGATGCAAGAAAAATGTTAGATTTATCTCTAACCAAAAATTATCATAATTTTTCTATACTAAAAATACTGAACTACAACATACATCTTGATCTCCTCAAGGGAATTTTAATGCATCGCCCTATGGAATATCAAGTTGTTTGGGAATACCAAGAGAAAAAAATTCCTTTAAACATCGTAATTACTCCAATTACAATCAATAAAAAAGTAAAAATGTCTATTATAATACTCAAAGACATTTCACTACAAAAGCGAATGGAAGCGACCATCAAAGTGGCAGAGCGCTTGTCAGTAGTAAACGAAACTGCAACAATGATAGCTCACGAAATCCGCAATCCTCTAGCCTCTATTCTAGGAGCTAGTCAAGAACTCAGTCGCATATTTTCAAACAAAGATAATGCAAAAATACTATTTGATATCATGATAAAAGAATCACAGAGAATTGATCGTATTGTTGAAGATTTTTTGCGCTTTTCAAAGTTGCGGCAACCTAATTTTCAAACGCATAGTATTGGGCATATTATAGAAGAGGTAATACTCCTTTTAAATCAACGTGCTGATAACAATGCAAAGATAAAAATGAATGTTGAAAAAAACATTACAATTAAAGGTGATTTGGGACACCTAAAGCAGCTATTTTACAATTTGGGTATTAATTCATTAGAAGCCAAAGGAGAGAATGAAAACTTTATAACAGTCTCAACGAAGGCTTGTCTTTTCGAGGAATTTTGTAAAAGTGGTGCTATTCATGGCTTCTACTACGATGATTTTACGAAAGGAATACAAGTGTCTTTTAGTGATAGGGGAAAGGGAATAGATCCACTTTTAACAACAAAAATATTTACGCCATTTTTTACAACGAAATCAGGAGGAAGTGGTATAGGCTTAGCAATTGTACAACAAATTTTAGAATCTCATCGTGCTGCTTACTACGTAGAAAGTACCTTAGGAAAAGGAACTGATTTTGTTATTTTTTTTCCCATAGAAACGTAATCCATGAAAAAAATACTGATTATTGATGATGAAAAAAGCATATGCCAAATTCTATCTTACGTTTTAGAAGAAAGAGGGTATAAAACTAGGACAGCTCAAACAGGAGCAGATGCACTTCAAATATTGAAAGATGAATGCTTTGACTTAGTCGTTCAGGATCTCAAGTTGCCTGATATTGAAGGATTAGACTTACTGAAAAAAATAAAAAATCTGTATCCTGAGCTTATCATTATCGTAATTACCGCTTTTTCTAATTGGCAAATCGCTGTAGAAGCAATGCGTCTAGGTGCGTTTAATTACATAAGAAAACCTTTTGATAATGAGAATATCGTAAATATCGTTCGTCGAGGTATTCATCAACGAGAACTTGCTGTTGCCGACCGAGAAAAAGATTCCAAAATAATTGGTAACTCTCTACAAATGCAAAAATTAAAAAGCCTTATTCAGCGTGTGGCACCAACAGACGCAACTATCTTAATCCATGGTGAAAGTGGTGTGGGAAAAGAATTGGTTGCGCGTGCTATTCATAATTTTTCTTCGCGCCAAGAACAAGTCTTTATTTCAATTAATTGTGGCTCTCTTGTAGAGAATCTATTAGAGTCAGAATTGTTTGGTCATGTTCAAGGTGCATTTACCGGGGCAATACAAAGCAAAAAAGGTTTAGTCGAGGTTGCAAATAGTGGATCACTATTTCTAGATGAAGTTGGCGAAATGCTACTTTCAACGCAAGTAAAATTACTCCGTGTACTTGAAAATAGAGAATTTATGCCTATTGGAGGTGTTAAAGCTAAAAAAACAGACGTACGTTTTATCACTGCTACAAATCGCAATTTACAAGAAATGGTAAAACGTGGCGAGTTTCGTGAAGACCTATTTTACCGCTTAAATGTGATTCCTATTGAAGTTCCATCCTTACGCGAAAGAAAAGAAGATATTCCACTGTTAGCTGGTTATTTTCTCGCACTCTATACGCAAAAAAATAACAAAAATGTAACAGGGTTTTCGGCAGAAGCCATGCAACTTCTCCACGATTATAATTGGCCAGGAAATATTAGAGAACTTAGTAATGTAATTCATCGAACTGTTGTTCTTTGTGAAAGTTCAATAATACAAAAAGAAGATTTAGAAATTCACGATAACACTGCCTCAGATAATTCATTACCAGAATTGATAGAAGATGGTTTTGATTTGGAAAATCAACTTACTAAAGTCGAGTGTTTTTATATCAAAGAAGCCCTAGCCAAAACCAATGGAAATCTTACTCAAGCTGCAAAACTTCTGAACCTATCGTTTCGTTCACTTCGTTACAAAGTAAAAAAATATGGATTGAAGCTTTGAGTGGAATGGTAAAAGCAAATCACCGGAGTTAGCGCCATTGCATTTTTTCGAGCATCTTTAAATGCTTTTCGAACCAAATATTATTAATTTTTTTGGGTTTTTCACTAGTCACCTTTATTCCTGTGAACTCATCCAGTTGTATTAATAATTTGTATATTCTTTCGCTTGTAAAATTTTCGAAACCTTCAAGATTGCTTTCTAACCCCCACGAATTATGGATGTTTTTAAATCTTAAAATTTGAGACTTTGAAATATTCTGCGGTAGAGTTTGGTTTAATTCTATTTCGAAGAAAAAACTGAAAAGTAAAAAAAATGCCGCAAAAGCTGAAACTAAGTAAATTATTCTAGTTTTTTTTCGTTGTAATTTGCCGAAATCGTCTAAAAATTGACTCATGGATTGGTAACGTTTTTCAGGGGAGTTTTTTGTGAGTTTTTTAAGTAGTTTTTGTATTTTTTTTGGGCATTTTTCGATATCGATACAATCTTCTGAAAACAAATAAATTAATGTTCTACCGTAGGAAAAAATGTCGCTAACGAAGTTTGCCTCTTTTGCTTCTTCTCTTATTTCAGGAGCGATATATTTTGCCGTTCCAAGAGATAGCCCTGTTTCAGTTAACGAATTACATGAACTACTTTTAGCTATCCCAAAATCGATGATTTTAATATTACCATTTTTTATCAATATGTTAGATGGTTTTATATCTCTATGTATAACGCCGTAGCTATGGCATACGTTGATACCTATTGCTATATTTAATGCTATATCATACTTTTCGTCAGTTGTAAACTCTTGGACACATTCTTTTAAGTTTTTTCCTTGTATATATTCCATTACCATGTACAACGGATCCAGTGACAGATCAAATATTTTAACAATCCTTTGATCTTCCATTCTTTGCACCATTTTTGCCTCGGATATAAAGCGATCTTTATCGCATTTAGTAATGTTTATTTCATGCGGTTTGAATACTTTTATAGCTTTATCAAAATCCAATTTTGTATCGTAAACTCGAAATACAACACCCATTCCTCCGGCACCTATTATTTCTTTTATTGTGTATCTTTTATTAAATAATTGATATTCCGGATCTAGCTCTACAGATTTGAAGTAATATTCTAGTGCTTGTTTAAAAATTTTATCTCTCTTTGGGTTAGGTAATTCTCTTCCAAAATAAACAAAAGAGCAAAATCCATTGAAAAGGTGGTTAGGGTCATTTGGTTCATCGGCGATTTTTTGTTCGTAGATTGTTTTTGCTTCTTTGTAGTAACCTCTCAGGAGAAGTAAAAAGTCTTTATCAAACTTCATCAAAGTTTATTTCCTAAATTTTTGTACTTTATGTATAACTCAAAGAAATATTCTGGTTCTAAATCAGAACATTGTTTTTTCAAAACTCTAAATATTATTATTTGAAGTACATTTATCGTTTTTTCGCGATAGTACCGTTCATTAATTCTATAATCGTTATCTGTATTTTTGAAATTTTTTAGGTATTCGCCAAGCAAACATTGTACAGCATTTTCACTTTCTAATTCCGAGTCTAATATTTTAAATAGATTTTTTGAGTATTCTAAGTCAAATTCTTTGTCTATTATTTGCTCGTACACTTCATTTTTCAAACTGTAATCATTATCATTGATCGGAACGGTTCTATTTTCTACATTTTTTTTCGATTGTGTCTTACGTATTTCGTCTATGATATAGTTCCTAAAGCATTTTTTTAAATACTTTCTGAAGCTTCCCTTTTCTTTTGAAAAATTTTTCATAATAACTGGGAGTTTCATCCCCAAAAACGCCATTAAAACGTCTTCTTTATCAATAATTATTGGTATTTGGTTATCTCTGAAGATAGCCTCTAAGATTTTGCGCAAAAAAACACCATATTTTTTCGCCATCTCTTCAGGTTGTCCGTGTTTTTTAAAATTGGTTTCAGAGACGTCTCTTGCTATATAATTCATAAAATCGTTAGTATAACTCATATTTTCTTCCTAAATTCTTTATATAGCTATACGGAGAATTTTCTTTATGTAGAAATTATTACCGATTTTTTTGTAAATTTTTTTTGTAAATTTTTTTTCTCCGTATAGTTTTGCAGAGACTATTATATAAAAGTACAAATATATAATCACAAAGAAATTTTTCTATAAGCATTGAAAGGAAATGGAATGAGAATATTATTATTACTAGCTTTAATTTGTATTTCAGGACTTTTATACTCTCAGAATATAGATCATGAAGATTTGGAAAAAAATCTTAAATCTGGAAAAATTACATTTTTAGAAGTATTGAAAAATTTAGTAGATAGAGTTGATAGTTTAGAAAAAAAAGATAGAGAAAATCAAAAACCTGAAGAGTACGAGAAAAAACTTGAATGGCTAAAAATGAGCCTTTACGGTGAAAGTGTAAATAATATGCAAGAGATTTCGATTGCAATGATCGAATATCATAAAAAAAATGGTAAACTTCCGTCGAAACCTTCCGATTTAAAAGGATATTTTGTTATAAAGTATAAGAATTTAGAGCACAGAGTCTTCTTGTCGCCATCAGATACCACAACTTTTAACTATCAAAGCAAGGCTTGGGATTTTGTAGATAAACATTCGTCTTATATTCTTCATCAAAAAGCAAATATGCAAAACCGAAGAGATGTTCTAGTTTCCGAAAAGAGCTATTTTTTGTGGCCTAAGAAAAAAGGCTATGTTTTTGTGGATGGGCACGGTGATTTACTTAGCGAAAAAGAGCTGGACGAATTTCAAAAGGCTAAGAAATAAACATCTAACTTTTTCAAAACAAGTTTTCTCTATGGTTTATTATCTTTTTTTCAAGCCTGGTGTGTTGTTAACAACGCCAGGCTTTTTCTTAAACGTATATGAGCACTATAAAGGATTAGAGGAGGTTCAGGATATTAAAAGAAAACCTCGCTTTTATAAGTTAGAGCTAAAATTAGTGAAGATGTAGTTCTTTTAAGTTTAAGGTTTTGAGGATGATTCTATCTTGTTATCTTCACGAGGAAGTTGCCCTTGAAAGCCAAAGGTGGGAGTGGATGCGCTAATCATTTGAAAAGATAAAAAGCTCCCTATTAAAATAACAAAAACAAAATTGATCTGTGCGCAAGTCTTACGGCTAATCCAGAAATCTTTTACCACGATACCAATAACACTAAAAATGCTTAGCAACACCCAAACAACTGGTGAAATGATTATTGTTATGATTGATAAATCTACTCCTAGATAAGTATAAATGATAGAAAATGTAGAAATAACAAAGTATGTTGTCACGAATGCCAAAATACTCATTCCCGCTACAACTAGCGAGCTTTCTTGAATACACTTCATGAACTTCTCCGATTTATAACAATAAAAAATGAACTTGTTTGTTTTTATATACACCTCAGCTCGGATAATGTTCAAAGTTATTTGTGTTAGTTGAAATAAAAATACGATCCTTAACCTGTTCCTATCGGAAACTCAACCAAGTAATTATAAGTGCAAAGTTACCAAAATAAAATTAATCTTAAGTGTCACCAATATTTGATGCATACAGTTATGTGTTTATACTATTGACAATATTCTTAAATTACGTATTTATACGGGATTGGGTATAAAAATTGTAATATAACTCACTCCTCTATCACCTCTATCACCTCTAAATGGTCTTGTCAATGGATACACGATATGCTATAATTGCAAACGATTTATTAGGATTTTCCTAAATTTTAAATTCGTAAATACTACACTATCCAAAAAACCACAGTCCTACACACACTGGAGCATATTCATGGGAAAGCCACCTTTTCATGAAGGGGATATAGTTAAGAGTTACGTCATTGACAAACAGTTTAATGTTGGTGGAATGGGTGCGGTTTATAATGTGAAGCACGAAAACATATTAATAAAAGCTCCCTTTTCCGATTCAGGAGATGTTCTTCTTGCGCAATTCAAAGAAGAGGTCAAAGCCTTACAACAACTTAGTCACCCTGGTATTGTCGGGATTCTAGATGCTGATATATATGCCGAAATTCCTTGGTATACAATGGAGTTTATACAAGGGGAAACGCTACGCGCTTATATAAATAGGGAAGCTCCTATTTCTTCTTTGCGATCTCTAAGATTGTTATATCACATGACAGATTCTATTGCACACGCTCATACCCAATCAAAGCCAATTTGGCATTTAGATATAAAACCTGAAAATATTTGTTTTCGAGAAGATAAACCGGTCATTTTAGATTTTGGGCTTGCGCGTTTTGGCCGCAGCGCGACGAATATACTTGGACCCCATGGAACACTTCTTTATATGGCTCCAGAACAACTTGACTTACGTGGTCGTCCTGACGCGAGAGCAGATGTTTATGCTTTAGGAGTTATCTTTTTTGAAATGCTGACAGGTAATCCACCTTTTGGAAAAATTGCCGAAGTTTGCTATGAAAATAAACGTATCGACTGCATGGAAAAAATATTAGACCTTGGTCTCAGAAGTCCTTCAGTAGAAGGTATTGCTCCTTCAATAAGCAAAATACTAGATAAAACGCTTGCTAAAAAACAAGAAGACCGTTATCAGCACGCAGGAGAGATGCTTTCTGATATACGCGAAGCTTTGACGGAATATATTCAGAAATACGTAACAAAATATGAAAAAACAAAAAACTATTCTCAGGCTTCGCGAATCTTAAAAGAAGGATTTGAGCAAGGTTTAGTTGAAGAAAAACAACTTGAGCGGATCTTGCAATTAGAAAAAGAACAACAGCAAAAATCTCTTGACGAAATATTCTCAACGGCCAAAGAGTATAGTAATTTTCAAAAAAGTCTTGATTTTATCATTGATTTGGTTCAAAGATATGAAGTAGAGACAGATGTAGAAACTAAAAAGCGTATTTATAGTACTCTACAGAAGGTTTTACAAACGGAAGAAAACGAGAGCCTGCCTTTGCTATTAGAAAAAATGAATACGGCAAAAGAAAGTCTTGTAAAAATGATACCATCTTCTGTTAAACAAACCAAAATAGAAGACAATAGTAGTACAAACGATACGTTAGAAGATATTAGCATTGTAGTAGAAGACGAAATGCCTGAAGAAAAAGTGGAAGAAATTCAGGAGCCTGAAACCGAAGATTCAAACGAAGATGAAGTAGTCTTTGAAGAAGAAACGCAGGTTATTCAAGTTCCGCCAGCAGAAATGGCAGATTACGTTGCTTCCTCTTTGGCGATGAAAGATGAATCTCCTGTTACAAAAGAAGATGTGCATTTAAAAACATCCGATTTTGAGGTTATTCTTGAGCAATCTCAAGCACTCAAAGCAGAGAATGGTCTTTCCGATCTGCAGCTTAAAATTAAACTTCCAAATGGATTCCACTGGTTTGACGATAGCCATATAATATGCGAAAAAGATGAATCTTTGCTTGTGTATATTCCAGGTGGAGAGTTCGTTATGGGAAGTAGTGAAACCTCCTCTGATATAGAAAAACCAGAACATAACGTGTATGTTGATGGATTTTTTATAGATAAGTATCTTACCACATGGCATCAATTTTTGACTTTTTGCGATGCAACTGGACATCCCAAACCAACACCACCTAAGTGGGGCATTTACGAAGAGCACCCGGTTGTAAATATTAGTTGGTTGGATGCAAAAGCTTACTGTATTTGGGCAGGTAAAATACTTGCTACAGAAGCACAGTGGGAAAAAACAGCGAAAGGTGGTGTTTGGTTAGACGGAGATGATTTAAAACAACAAAAAAATCCGTATCACAAACGAACATACCCTTGGGGCAACTCTCTTCCAGATGAAAACGGAACTTGGTTAGCGAATTATAATGAAGAGCCTCACTATGGAA
This sequence comes from Candidatus Uabimicrobium helgolandensis, assembly GCF_041508025.1. Lineage (NCBI taxonomy): Bacteria > Pseudomonadati > Planctomycetota > Candidatus Uabimicrobiia > Candidatus Uabimicrobiales > Candidatus Uabimicrobiaceae > Candidatus Uabimicrobium > Candidatus Uabimicrobium helgolandensis. Next base: position 3,901,148 of record NZ_CP165719.1, on the reverse strand, counting down.
GAAATCGCGGGCAAAAATCTACATCGCGGGTAGGAAGTTTTTCAAAAGGAGCATCTCCTTATGGATGCTTGGATATGGCTGGTAATGTTTGGGAATGGTGCAAAGATTGGTACGGAGAAAATTACTATTCCAAATCTCCGAAAAAAAATCCTCGAGGTCCAGGTAAGTCCGATGCTACAAAAATAGATTCTCAAAAGGGAGAAATCGGAAAAGTATTGCGCGGAGGATCGTGGTATACAGGGAAAAAGTTTCTGCGAACAACTGCTCGTAGATGTCGCAACCCAGAAGGGCGTGGCGGAAGCTGCGGAATGCGTGGAGTTTGTAATATAGTAAAGTGAGCCTAAATTATGAAAAACATTCAATTTTTTTTACTTTTTGTTATCGCAACAACATGCCTTTTCGCACAAAAGGGCAAAAACGATTGGCTTGTAGAAGTTAAACTTAAAAACGGAACATCTTTTAAAGGTGTTGCGAGAAATGCTGTTTTTCTAGAGAAGCAAAACTATGGTGGATATGTTGTTTTAAAAAATCAAAATCGGAAAATCGTGCGCGATTTGTCAAATAAAAAAGAGAGAGCAATACGTTCTAGTATGCGCAATCTTGGCATCCGTTTGTGGTACGTGAAAAATTCTCCAGGATACCTGTATATTCCCTACGGCGATGTTAATAAAATTGTCGTGATTGAAAAAAGTTACAATGCGCGAGCAAAAGTAGTAAAAAAAATAAATGAAGTTGCTAAGGACTATCGCGAACGACAAAAAGAACGTGGTGAACGGGAAGAAAAGAAGATCGTAAAGCAACAAAAAAGAATAGAAGAAAAACAAAAGGTTCTGGAAGAGCCAAAACTTGTTTTGACAAAAGATGAAAAAGAAATACTTGAGCAATTTCCTCCGGGTTCAGAATGGAATGAAGCAAATCGTAATCGTTGGCATAAAAGACTGAATCGTGCACGTAATAATTTTTCAAGGACAACAGGAGGAACCATTGCGAAGAATAGATTTGGTGGTGTAACTAGACCACAAAGAGATTTCCATAAAAACTTTGATTTTTGGAAAACAACTGTAGCAAAAGATAAAAAAATAAAAGAGCAAGAAGAAAAAGAAAAACTTGCGCAGGAGCAAGCAGAGAAAGAACAGAACGAACAAAAAAAAGATACTGTGCAAAAAGATAAAAACGAAGCTCTTGCAAAAGAAGATGTCTCTCCTCCCTCTTCAGAGAAAGAAGTAAAAGAAGAGAAAAAGGAAGATCCTAAAGAAAGTTATTCTAGTGTTGAAGAAATTAACCATCTCTTATATGGAAAAAATCCTCAATTACAGATGCGTGCTATTGAACGCTTGGGAGAAATGAAAGAAAAAAGTGCTATTACTGCTTTGATTTCTATAGTTGAAAATTCTGATATAAGAGAACAGCGTCTTGCTGCGATGAGTTCTTTAGGAAAAATATACACAGAAGAGCAGGAAATTCTTTTGCTGTTCAAAAAATATTTGCGTAGCAAAAGTCTTGAGATACGCACCGTAGTAATGAATTCATTATTTAATACAGAAGAAGATTTATCTCCTATCAAAGAGATAATAAATTTTGCAACACTTGATTCTAATAAAGATATTAGATACCGCGCAATTAGCATTATTGAAAAGCAAGAGTTTGTTGAATCTGTAAAAATAGTAACAGATAGATTACGAGATAGAGATCCCAAAGTAAAAATTGTTGCTATTTATACATTAACAACGCTGGATAAAAGTGAAAAAATGAAAAAATATCTTAGTCGCTATCGAAAGTTTCTAAAAAATAAACTAAAAGAAACTGATAACTCAGAATTGATAATGTGGATTGAAAAAACTCTGGAACGTTTAAAGTAAGATATTCTAAAGAATTGCGACATTATAATTGTCGCAATTCTTACTTTCTACTTATTGGTATTGCAAGAACAGGAGTAGATGTTTCACGTATTACTTGTTCTGTTGTACTTCCGCGCAAAGCGTCTACGAATCCATCATGCCCTTTGGTCGTCATTGCGATTAAGTCTGTTTGTTTAAATTTAGAAACACTAAGGATTTGTTCAACAACATTACCTCCTCGCACAATAAACTCCCAATTTTTGTTTAAAAGTTTCGCAGAAGGTTTATCTTCAATATCCCCTACAAATAACAAAGTGAAGTTGACGTTCTCATCTTCGGCTACTCTTGCAGCAAATTTTTCTGCAACCTTGATAGCAATTTCTGGATTGGGATCTTTAGTAATAGGGATAAGTATATGTTTAAGTTTGGACTTTCCACTTTCCATACAAACAAAACCAGAAGTTTCATGTGGAATAAATAAAGTCATTGCTTTAGACTTACGCGCGATTGGTTCTGATATAGATTTCTTTATCCAACGTCGGATGCCCTTCTTTTGATGAGTAAGAAGAACTATCAGATCAGGATGATGTGTCTTTAGATAATCCATAATCCACGAGAATGGGTCACTACTTGGTGCAGCAATTTTGCGCACAAAACAGCCCAGCTTTAAAATGTCAGCTTTTGAGCTTCCTTTTTGAAGGTACTGCCATTTTTCTAACAAGCTAAGTACTTTAGGAAAGTTGTTCACATCTACATTTTCTCCCACATGTAAAATATCTAACTCCGCTTTGCCGATCACGCTTAATTTTAAAGCGTGAGCAAAGGCAATTTCGCTAGTGTTAGATAAATCGGTGGGAAGAAATACTTGGGTTATTTGTTGATCACTCATAATTTACTATGCAGTCTTTTTTCTTTCACTACCATTGAAGTAGCTGAGCACGTCGTTTACAGGTTTACTACCAAAACCAGCTAATACACCAGCAACGATAGAATCAATGATCCAATATGCTCCAGACATTTGTATATTTTTGTAACTATCTGCGAGACTGAAAAATGTTATTCCCATTAATTTGCTTACGATAAGACATAAAATAACGCCTATTGCCATACCCAAAACCATATAACGTCTCGACTTGGATTTCTTACGGTTACTAACTCGTTGTAAGAGTGTTGCTCGTAGCTTAACGACATCCATCATTTCATCGCTAAAAGTAAAATCCTCACCATCCTTAGTAATTTTAATATCTTTAGCTTGGGTTTGGTGTAGTGTATTAGCGTATACTTTATCAAGTAAACTTACTTTTTTTTCGGTAACCTTAATATCAGAAAAATTAAACCACGGAATGTAAGATTCTAACAAAGGACGAATAAACTCAATAATTTTTTGAATAACAAACGATATTGTTCCTAGTATTGATGCTATTTGCGGAACCATTTTTACACCTTTCTTTTGGCTGGCCATTTGGAATATATCTACCAGCAGAGAGAGTCTTTTTAAAAGTTAATTTATTAATTTAACCATAGAAAATAGCTATAAACAATCAAATTAAAGCTTTATCCTAGATTTCTCATACAAGGTAAAACTATGATTCAATACTTAAATCTCACAGACGAAGTAACTTTGCTATCCCTACACAATCTACAAAAAAAATCATATAAAGAAGAAGCGCAGCTAATAGATTTCTACGAAATTCCTCCCTTGTTAGAATCTTTAAGAGATTTACAGCAGTGTCAGGAAATTTTTTATGGGTATGTAAATTCTTCACAATTGCAAGGAGCTATTTCTTATAAAATAAGTCAAAATGTTTTAGATATTCATAGATTAATGGTTGATCCTCAGCAATTTCGTAAAGGTATTGCTCGAACTCTTTTGTCATTCACATTACAACAAGAGAATTTTAAAGAAGTTATTGTCTCAACAGCGATAAAAAATGTACCTGCGATTTATTTATATAAAAAGATGGGATTTGTAGCTACGAGTCAACGGCGATTAACTAAAGAACTAACGATACAAAACTTTAAGTACCAAAAAGAAATTGATGCATTCTAGGATTCTGACCACTTCCTAGTTTGCATCGTTCTTTTTGTTTTTGTTACCTAGGAAATTAAGACGGTGAAAAAAAGCTCCGCCAAGGTTGCGAAGTGACCACTCTGTCTGTGGAGTAATGATTCGATTTGAAAATAGTGAACGTATAACAATCCACAACATGCGAAAGGGAATTAGAATTTTCGTTTTTAGGTTTACTCTTGGTGCTGCTTCTACTGCAAGGGTAACCACTGTTACATCATCATTAAATTGCGATTTGGTTTGTTGTTGTAATTTTTCTAAGAGTATTTGCGCACTAGGTAGGTGAATTTTTCCAATGTCTTGCATGAATTGTAGTAGTCCATCCGCGCCTATTACAGAAGAATTTTTGCGCATCTCGATAAGAGAATCTGTATAGCAAAGTACTAAATCTCCTGGCTCAAGATATATTTTACATTGGTGATAGTGTGCACCGCTGAGAATTCCTAAAGGAATGTCTCCGGTTTCTTCCCCTATCATATTCTTATCGATAAAGCACCAGCTCTTGCTTTTTTTTCGGTATAGCAAGGGCGGAGGATGGCCAGCATTCGATATGATCATTTCGTTTGTGGGCGCAAAATAGGTAATAATAACTGCAGTAGCAAATCGTCCATGTTTAACAATACTGGCAAACTGGTCGTTCATTCCTTCTATAACGCGACTTTGGTCTACAAAATTGACATACTTTCCCATTAACTGACGTAGCTGATTTGCAGAGTGAGCTGCGTCTTCACCATGACCACTTACATCAGCAACCATTAATCGTGTTATGCGACCAGTGGCACATGAAGAAACATAGTAAACATCTCCTCCATTCTCGCAACCAGCAAATGGTTTACTATATACCTCTACTCCTAACCCCATAAGTTGTAGATGGCAATCACAATCGCGATTTCCTCCCCATACTTCCATACAATGCATTTCTTCTTCGTTGCTCATAGCTTCTCTTTTCTAGGGCACGTCAGCAATATTCCCTTGTAAGTGAATTCTAAAATAAAATATCTATTCACATTTTGCTTACCTTATCATAAAATATTTGAAACTCAATCACTAATAGACTTAAGAATAGGAAAAATATGTTGCACAACAAACAAGCGTTGTATTTTGTTTTTATTACAGTTCTCCTTGATGCCATTGGCATAGGCATTATAATACCGGTTATGCCCAAATTAATCGTTGAATTAACTGGTCAAGGCTTAAGTTATGCTGCTATTTATGGTGGATGGTTGCTATTCATTTATTCACTGATGCAGTTTTTTTGCGCCCCTATTCTTGGAAACCTTAGCGATTGTTATGGAAGGCGACCTGTTTTACTTTTTTCTCTGGTATCTTTGAGCATTAATTATGCGATTATGAGTTTTGCTCCTAATTTATATTGGTTATTTTTAGGGCGGCTTTTTACAGGTATTGCTGGAGCCACATATGGTACAGCTGCTGCTTACGTTGCTGATGTAAGTTCACCCAAAGAAAGAGCACAAAATTTTGGTCTTATTGGTGCTGCTTTTGGCGTCGGTTTTATTGTTGGGCCGGCACTTGGTGGAATTTTGGGAGAATACGGAACGCGTATTCCTTTTTATTGTTCTTCTGTACTCGCTTTACTCGTCGCAATATATGGTTTCTTTGTTGCTCCAGAAACTCTTACCAAAGAAAGAAGGCGTCCTTTTTTATGGAAACGTGCAAATCCTATTGGTGCACTTCTTTCAATGAAACAATTTCCTATTGTTTCAGGACTCCTTATTGTATTATTTGTTGCGCAAATTGCTAGGGATTCATATGCAAGCATTTGGACTTATTATTCTATAGAAAGTTTTAAGTGGTCGGAAAGTGAAATTGGTTATTCCTTAGCTCTTGTCGGAATACTACTGGCCTTGGTACAAGGAAAATTAATACGTGTTGTTATTCCTAAAATAGGCGAACGAAAAGCGCTTCTCCTTGGCTTATTTATGGCTGGTTGTGCATTTACAGGATTTGCTTTTGCGCGACAAACATGGGTAGCATGTCTCTTTATTGTTGTATCTTCTCTTGGTGGTTTTATCGATCCGTCGATACGCGCTATTATGTCAAACCAAATTGATGAAAATCAACAAGGAGAATTGCAAGGTGCAATAAGCAGTTTAGTGAGCTTTTCAGCTATTTTATCTCCTATTATAATGACACAGACATTTAGTTATTTTACTGGTAAAGATAATATTTTTTATTTTCCAGGTGCTCCTTTTGCACTTGCGGCTATACTTATTATATGCAGTATGTTGATTCTATTAAAAGTACAAAAGTAAAAATCGCTCAAAACGAAAAAAAATTGTGGATAAAAAATGCCGCAGCTCTCATTCTTGAATTCATTTGGAAATGTAGTATGACAAAAACAATTGGGCAATACAAAATATTAGATAAATTAGGCGAAGGTGGTATGGGGACTGTTCACCTTGCATATGATGACTCTATAAAAAGAAAAGTGGCGATTAAACATATCAATGATCGTAGTTCATATTATGTAAAAAGAATGATGCGTGAAGCACAATCTATTGCTTCTTTAACTCATCCAAATATAATAAGAGTTTACAATGTACTCATGATTCAAAATTTTCCATGTTTAGTAATGGAGTACATCGATGGTGTTACACTTCATGAATATTTACCAAACAATACTTTGTCTCTAGAAGAGAAGATAAAGCTATTTATAAAAATACTTGAAGCTGTAGAGTCTGCGCACAAAGTAAATATTGTTCATCGTGATATCAAGCCTGCAAATATTATGATAGATCAGCAAGGTGAGCCACATTTGATGGACTTTGGTCTTGCAAAACGAATGAAGGTAGATGCCACTTTAACCAAAACGGGTTTACTTATTGGTTCCCCTAATTACATGTCACCAGAACAAGCAAATGGCGAAACTCGCAAATTAGATCATTTGTCTGATCTCTATTCTCTTGGAACTATTTTCTACGAGCTTATTACTGATTTACCTGTGATTGCAGATGAAAAAATTATGGATATCTTGCGGAAAGTTATTTATGAAAAACCTATGCGTTTGAGAGAAATTGATCCAAATGCTTCGTACGATTTAGAAAGTATTTGTTATAAAGCTTTGCAAAAAAAGAAAAGACATCGTTATCAGAGTGCCCAGGGATTTGCAGATGACTTAAATAGTTTTTTAAGTCAGCAAACCCCTACAGCCACTTTTTGGCGTATGAGAAGCGGTTTTTTTAAAATTCTCAATCCACTATGTTTAATTTTAGTGCTGTTGGCTGTTCTTTTTTGGTCAAAAGAGAGAAAAGATACTATAAATTTACGCATTACTTCACCGCAAACTCTATTACAAAATGCTTTCAATTTAATTGATTACGGTTTAGATGAAGATGCTTTCAAACAACTTACATCTTTGGAACAAAGGTTGAGTACCAAAAGTCCACTTCGCCAGAAAATGTATCTTGGTATGTTGGAAATATATAAAAGGCAAAAAAAATGGGTAGAAGTTGAGAAGATAGCGACGCGTTATTTTCGCGGAAAAAATGTACTACAAGCGGATTTAGCACTGGCATATATGTTTTTTGAAAAAGGCAATATCGACAAAGCCCAGTTACATTTAAAACATAAAGTTAGGACTTCGAATTCTTTAGCTACAGATTTTTATTACTTAAAGGCAAAACTTTTTTACGAAGAAAAGAAGTACGAAGAAACAATATCATCTTTGCTTCAAAGTCTAAAAGCCACAGATCAAAGCTCTTTACAACGAACAAAAACCAAGGAGGTTTTTATTCGCTTGCTTTTAGGAAAAACATATTTCCAGTCTTATCTAAAAAGTAAAAAAAATATTCACTTACAACAAGCTAAAGGTATTTTATTTTCATTAGAAAAGCAATTAACTAATAATGCAGAGGTCTATGAATATATAGGGCGTTGTTTGTTCGTCGACCACTTAGATCTTGAGCAAGCAAAAGCTTATTTCCAAAAAAGCATAGATCTCAAACCAGGACGAGCACGTTATTATAACTTACTTGCAGAAGTTCATATTGCTCTTAAGGATTTTTCTAAAGCTTATAGCTGTATAATAGAAGCAGTAAAATTAGATCCACGTAACAATATAGCGAGCACCTCTTTTATCGAATTAGCTTACCAAAACCCGCAACAACAGCAAGAATACTATATGACTATGACATACTACAGTAAGAATTTTGATAAAATAGCTGTCCCTGACTGTATTAAAAATAAAGTAATACAATTAAAGGCAAAATTCCAAGAGTCTTATGAACGTTTACAGTGGTGGCGAGAAAAGCATAATTCTAAACAACTAAATATACAAAAAAGTTTCTTTGGCACTCCTGACCAGTTTCGCACATATTTAAATTTAGTTCGCCATCACAATGATATGGAAACAACTATCAAGGATTATATATCAAAAGAGTTTTCAGACAGCGAGCATAAATTTTTTGATATATTGGAAACTTTTATTAACAAAAAACAACGAGAGATCAAAAAAGCAAATTATTATCGTTTAGCTCAGTGGTATGAAAATAATGATCGAGAAATGGTCGTTGACTGGACTCAGCAAGAGTTTGCAAGTATAGATAAACAAAATTTACGAGCTATACTTGAAAATGATAAAGAAAAGTTAATAATGAGGTATTTAGCAGCGAAGGCTTTGCTGAATTCGCAAGACACTCACTATGTAGAAAACTATTTAACAACAACAAAATCTAGTATAGGAAGACTAATTGCCTGTCTTGCCTATCGTAGTGAGTCGGTAGCTGTTAGTATTTCGCCTATTGTAAGCAGTTTAAGTAAAACCACTTTCTTATTAAAATTACTATCAATTAATTACTTATATTTACCGGGTGAACATATAGATTCAGCAACCTTATCGTTATTACAAGAATTCATGCTGCCCCATAATAAGCAAATAGTACGTATGTATGCAGCAAAAGTTGTTTTTAGCATAAAAAATGCGCCCCGGGAATTATGGTTGAAAGCAGAAAATATATTTCTTAAGTGTATGGATGACAAGAATGTCGAAAATCGCTTTTTTGCACATTACTATTTTTGGCAAAACGATTATGTAAAACAAAGAATCAAAGACTATTGGGAATATTATCACAAGGCTTGGCAGGAACAATATGAGCCAATTATTTCGACAATGATTTTTTTTGCAAAAGAAAAAATCTTAGATAAAAAAAAATCAAAGCTCATCGCACAGTATATGGCACAACATATAGAAAAAAAACGCCAAGAAGGTAAAAAAATTAATGTGTCTCGTTTGCAAGCTACTAAAGTGCTTTTTTATCATCTTTCGCCTCCTAAACGGTTATTAGAACAACCAGATGAGCATCCTATTCCAAGAGTGCTTGCTTACAACAGCGAAATATTCAAACGAGCTTCAAATTCTTGGAACCCAAATAAAGTTTTGCAAAATATGCGATTTATTAAGAAAATTTTACGTCGTACTCAATCAGAAGAGCAAGACAAATACTATAAAATTTTTGTGTACTATATTTCTGCATTATTTGGATTTCATACGCTAGATTCTTTCGAAAAAGAAAACGAAGCAACAAAATCTCATATACTACAGCATCTCTGCTTTTTGAAATTTGGTTTTATGAAAAATTTTCAAAATCCGGGGAATGCTCTTACTAAATATGCACTAAAAACACTCAATAAAGAAATAGGAGACAATTGGAGTCGCGATCAAAAATTGCAGTTAATCAAAAAATATATCAATTCTGACAAAGAATCTTTACGTCGCAATGCTTTGATGGCATGGTATGTTTACTCAGATAAGAAACAACAACAGCAAATATTTAATTCTTACCTTCTGAAAAGCCAACAACAGAAAAAAATGCTTGCTGTAGGAATACATAATTTAGTTAAACTAATGACTTTTTCTAGATTTCTAGCCCCAAAAGAAATACAGTCACTACAAACACAGTATTATTTATATCTCACTGCTCTTCAAAACAAATCTAAACGTAGAATAAATCGCGAAATTCTTCGGCACTTAGATCGAGCTATTCAACTCGATCCGCTAAATATGACATACAAATTCGAAAAAGCAGTTGCTCAAGTAAATTTTAAGCAAATTTCTCAATCAGTTAAAATTTGGGAAGAAATTGTGAATAATCGCAAATATGATTCTCAAAAAGAATCTTTTATTAGTCGTTTAAAATTAGCAGAATACTACATCCAAAACTATGATGGTGAACAAGCGACAAAAAAAATGAAAATGTTATTTGGTGCACCTGTAACAGCTAATGTACTTGCTAGAGATAAAACATTTGTGTTGCGAGTAGCTCGTGCGTACGCAATGCTAGGCATGTGGAAACAAGCGCGAACAGCGTGTGAGAATATCTTTTTTAGTGAATATTCTTCGAAAAAAACATTATTTATCTCTTCTGATGATCTCAATGAAAATGATGAAGCTCGTGTACGAAGATATTTTGCATATTTCTAGGTCTATTTAAAAAAATATTGCACAGGAGTTGTATTTTTTGTTGAAAGATTGTCCTCTATATGTTTCCCAAAAAGGTTTTCTGCTGTTATTTTGGCCGAGAAATCTAAATTGATATTGAGAGTCCAGTTCTTGGTTTTAGTATCTATAGAAAAATTATTTTCTAGTGTGTTCTGCCATTTTGTGGAGTAATGCATTTTTTTTATAGGTGAGATGGTCCAGTGTGTTATTTGATTGTTCGCTGAGATAATGAGTGTATTTTCATTTAGTAGCTTCATATCGTCTACTTTTTCATGATCGTTATTGAAAATATGAGTGAATTGTTTACTTGTGCGATTCCACACATAGATTGTTCCACTAGCGTTAGAAAACACTATATGTTGAGAATCACAAGATAAGTGACCAATTTCATGTTTACTATCAATGATTTGAGTTGTTCTTAGGGTATTATCAACAATAAAAATCTGTTTTTCGGTAACTAAAAATATGTTGTTTGCAAATACTTTTAGGTATTGAATATTGGAAGGAAATGTTTTGACTTTTTCGTTATTAAATAATTTTTCTACATTATCACTTATCGCAATATCGTGTAAGAGTAGCTTGTTGTCAAGTGCAATGGCAACGATATTTTCAGAAACAAACTGCATGTGTACTTTTTTACTCAAATGTCTTTGAATTTGTCCATGATCTTTGTTTGTTTTTATGTCATGAAAAAAAATATGCGTGTCTCCGAAACTCATTATTGCTACATTATTGCCACTTGGACTACAAGTAATTAACTTACCAAATATTTTTGTCGAATATTCCTTATCTTTCTCTAGATCCCATACAAAAACTTGTTTTTCATTATTGAAAAATATAGCGTTTTTCATTGGTAGAAAATCTACCACTGAGCCATCAATTTTCTTTTCTCCCAGGTTCTTTAAAGAAGAACTGTCGTAGATAAATATTTTCTGTTCTATAACAGATGCTATGTATTTTTTTTGAGAATCAATAAATATAGATTTTCCAGGCTTACTATAATTCATTTGTGCTGGAATCGACAGTAATTGTATTTGCTCATCGCTAGCAATTGCAATAAGTTGATCAACAGGAGAGATGGCGATGCAGTTAATATTTTCTTTTGCTGGAATTGTTGTAATTGATCGACCTGTTTTTAAAGATAGAATTTCTATTGTTGATTGAGAAGTGAATAAGGCCATCATTGTTGGTGAGATAGATAGGGTACTTATTGTATAAGAATATGGACCAAATTTATGGAGTAGTGTTCTTGTTGTGACGTCCCATAGATATATCGTGTTATTATCGACTACAGTTGCAAGTGTTTTATTGCGTTTACATACAGCGGTATTAGTTACTTTATTGGGTATTTGTATTTCAAATAAAGGTTTGGGGTCGCGTTGATATTCTTTTGTATCCCACCAGCGAATTTTGTTGTCATTTCCTTGACAAACTGTTACTAGTTGTGATCCCGTAAACAAAAGTTGTTTGACAGTTGTTGGGTGTCTAAAATTGTTAAAAGTGGCTTTTTTTGAAAGTTGCCATAACATAGCAACATTTTCTGCAGAACCAACAGCAACTAATTTATCATCTTCACTAAAAGCTACACTGTAAATATCTAGATTATTGTGTTTGAAAATGGTTTGTTGGGTGTTTTGTGAGATGTTCCACAATTTAGATGTTGAGTCTTTGTTTTCGGAACCAGTGATTATTAAATTAGATGTGGTTGAAAAATCTAGACAATTAATTGCGGCATTGTGTCCACGAAGTGTTTTATGGAGCTTACCTGTTGAAGTAAGCCATAGTTTTAAAGTATGGTCGTTGGAAACAGTAGCAATTGTCTTGCCATTTTTACTAAACTTAATAGCGTTGATTCTGCTCTTGTGTCCTGGGAAAATGATACTAGGGTTTCGCGTCTTGCAATCCCAGGTTTGAACTTGCCGATCTTTTGTGATAATAAGAATTTGAGTGTCGGTAAAGAATTCAATCGATTCGATATCCATTTCTAATTGTGTCGTATATACCTGTTTACCTGTTTGTGTACTCCATAGAACAAGAGAGCGATTTGCAAAAGCAGCGACTAGCCAACGATCGTTTATAGCTGTAGCATTTATTTGGGCATTTTTGTTGTGTAAAGAATGCACAATTGTATTTGCTGATCGTAGATTGATTGTTTGCTTATCTAGCACTGAGAGTAACAGGTTTTTGTGCAAAGAGATCAGGGTTACTTTGCGATTTTTAGGAATGTTGACGGTTTGTTGTGTAGCAAGATTATAAGTTGTAATATTTGCGTTGGATGCAGAAGCTATTGTTGTTTCTGAAACAGCTAAAGAGTGTATGTTGGTGTGGTAGTAAAGTATTTGGTGAGCATTTGTGTCGAGATTCCAAATATTCACCGATTCATTAGTGTTATATACTAAGGCGTTGCTATGTGAGGAAAAATTGAAAAAAGAATTTGTACTATGATGTGAAAATGTGTGTGTAGTTTTGGCTGTTTGTAAATTAAAGATTTTAATGACTTTATTTTTTAACCCTATAGCTACAAGATTACGCTTTATAGAAACATGTTGTATTTTATAGGCGCTTTCTGGTAAATAAACAATTATTTTGCCTGTCGTATCACAAACATAGCATCTTTGATTTACAGCATAAACAATGTGGTCTTTGTGTGCGCTTATTGCTGTAATTTTGCCACTAGATAGGTTTTGTCGCGACGGGCTTCGCCATAATAAAGGCTTTTTTTGTTCTGCTATAGCAATTAGATTGCGCGTCGTATTTTTAATATTTTGTATTTGTTCACTGCCGGATTCAATATTTTTTATGAACTCTAAGGCTTCCGCAGCATAAGATCCTAATTTGTTCCATTCTGTTCTTTTGCGTGCTTCTATTGCTTTACTCAAAGCTATTTTCGCAAGTTTAATTCGCGATTTATTTGCATCGTTAGCTTTTTGCTCTTGTAATTCTATTGCCTCTGTTGCTTTTTGTTGCGCACGTAAATGTTCTTTGCGTATAAGTATAGTACTTGTTGCTAAACCTAGGATAATAAATATCGATGCCGCTGTTAAACTTGTACGAAGTTTTCTTGTGGTTTTTGTTTGTCGAATTTTGCTAATTTTTTGTTGATTAATTTTTCTACGTAGTTGTTTTACTTCTTCAGTATTGTAAACTATCTTTGAAATTTGCGCCTCTGCAAGACCAGTATCACTGTTGTGTAGAGCGACTTTGGCATAAAGAAGTCTTGCATTTTGCATTGACTCAGCGGCTATGCTGTTACCTTTCCAGAGCTCTATTGATTGTTGAAATCTTGCTATGGATTGTGCAAATTGATCGTAAAGTTGGCTGCGTTCTATTTTTTGAAGAATAAGTTGCGCAGATGTTACTTTTAGGACTTTTTCTTCACATGTCTTTAGTATTTCACATGCTTTGTTTGAGATAGTGTTACTTTCGCGATGTTTAATGAAGTCTTTTATTGCTTTTTTGAATTCGTGAACTGATTGATAGCGCTCTTCTGAGTTTCTACTGAGGGCTTTTGTACAGATTTGCTGTAACTCTATTGGAGTTGATTCTGTAAATTCCAAAGACGCTCCGTCTATGACGCACGAAATCACTTCCCATATGTTTGAACCTGAGTGCGGGGGATTTCCAGTTAATATCTCATACAGAATGCCACCAAGCAAGTACACATCTGTCCACGCTCCAATGTTTGCACCGTTTCCTTGGGCTAATTCGAGAGGCATGTAGTGAGGTGTTCCCATTGGGGAGTCGAGAGTACGGCCTGACAATGTTTTTTTATGGGTGTCAGGAACATCGTTTATATCAAGAGCTATCCCCCAATCCATTACGAGGACCTCACCGAATTCACCTATCATGATATTTTCTGGTTTAAGATCGTTGTGGATAATTTTTTTGCTATGTGCAAAAGCAACAGCATTACATACATTGAGTAATATACCCAGATGATAGTCTAAGTCGTATTGTGGATTTGACATTACGTTATTCCACGAGGTTCCACCGACGAGTTTCATTGCTAGGATAATTTCACCATCAACACTTTTTCCAAGTTCATGGACAGGAACTATATTGGGATGATCAAGGAATGCGGTAACAACAGCTTCATTGATGAATTTTTCTCTGAGATTAGGAATATTTTCATTATCAATAAGCTTTTTTATCGCAATATCTCTTTGTAAACTAATTTGTTTAGCTTTGTAAATAATGCCCATACCTCCTCTAGCAATTTCTTCACCTACATCATAGTTTACGCTTGAAGGTTTGGCTTCTGAAGTATAAGAAGAAGCAGAAGGGTCAATAATTGTATTCTGTTCTTCTATTCGTTGTTCAGTAAAAAATAAATCATCTATTTCTTGTTGTGAAAATGTTACTTGTGGTAATGATGATTTTTTTTGAGGAGGAATTGTATTAGATTTGAATGTATTACCTAAATCTTGATGTTGTTTTTCCAACTTTTTCCACTGTTGTTTTAATTTTTCCTTGTCTCTGTTGTCCATTTTTTTATCCAAACAGTATTACATATAATATCTATTTTCCCAAGTGATAGAGCGTTACAAATTTATTGTAACGCTCTACAAAGTCCATCAATTAATATAACATATAAATAAACTTTATCTACAGTGTTTATTAGGGAGCGCGGATATCATAATTGTACAAAAATTTAAGATGTTTTAGTCTAACCTAGTAAGGTAACTAGGGACGCGCTCTAGTGAAAATAGATGTTTTATTAGGGCCTAATTTCAAATGTTGAGAAGTGTTTGTATCACGAGACCTGTCGCGATGTAGATGCATATAATTATCAAGGCTACAGCTGGATTTTTTTGTTCTATTTCTTGGGTGATTGATATACGGAAAAATAATAGTCTTGATGCCCATAAACCCATAAATAATAATAAAAGTATCGCTAAAATACCGGCAATTAAAGCTGTAATTGCTTTGTGTAAGGTGATTAAAAACAGGTTATTGTTGTAAACCTCTATTGAGGTACCTTTACTTACAATAATGTATTGAATGTAGTATCCAGGGTTTTTTATAATCCATTCATTAGGTTGTTCTGATAGAACGTTAGCTTTAGGGCTTAAGGGGCAACCATTATCTTGAAATAGTTTGATCATTTTGCCATTAATGTCATTTTGCGAAAAGCTATTGTTCATTTTGTGTTCTGCAACAAATAAGGGCGGATTTTCCCATTCAATGTTGGAAACAGAAGCTGCGATCACTAATCCCACACCTACGAGAAAGCCTCCAAAAAGGATACCTGCTGATACATTATCTCTGGTCTCTACTTCATAATGGAAATTGAAACGAGAAGTTTTTGTAAAAATCCAACCGCTTATTACAAAAATTAATTGACCGACTACAAATGCAGATACAATAGCAAGTGCATATTCAATAACACCTTGTTCTATTTTGGAGCTGAAGCTATTCATTAAAATTAAGCCGGTGGCGATAAAACCTCCGCAACAAATAGCAGCTGTTCCTAAGTTTCTATCAGTTGCTAGTTCTTTTTCTATTGAAAATCTGTATAAAATAAGTTTATCAAGTACTTTTTGTGAAACGTAGAGAAGAATAAGGCTAATGGCAATACCAGGGATAAGATTATTCATTATACTGGGAAGACTAACAATTAAATTGTCATTGGCAATATGCGAGACAGAGCCAATAATTGCCAACGATACACCTATTAAATATCCTGCTAAACTAATTCCTACGGCAGGATTGTCTTCTTCTGTCAGTTGTTCTTTAAGAGAGAAAGAGTAACTCTTTTGGTAAATAAATTTGGCAAAAACAAGCGTGAGTACTACAAAGATTAGAATAGGAAAAATAGTGAGTATTTGCATCGCTTTTGTCGATACGCTAATTGTTGGAATTTCAATTGTGTTTGTTTCTGCCATAAATATAGACAATGGTATAGCTAATACTATGATAACAAATATAAAGATCAGTGGTGTACTCAAGTGTTTTTTGTTTATGTCACTGTGTTTTACAAGTGCGAATGACGTATTTTCTACAATATCAGCCTTTGCTACTTTTTTTGGCGCGGTTTGTTTTTTTGTTGATTTTTTAGTAGCTTTCTTTTTAGGTTTTTTTTCGTCGTTATCTTTTGTAGTTTTTGCCTTAGCTTTAGCAGATGATTTTTTAGCGGTAGTTTTCTTTTTTGGTTTTTCTTCGTCGTTATCTTTTGTAGTTTTTGCTTTAGTTTTAGTAGACGATTTTTTAGCAGTAGCTTTCTTTTTTGGTTTTTCTTCGTCATTATCTTTTGTAGTTTTTGCCTTAGCTTTAGTCGACGATTTCTTAGCAGTAGTTTTCTTTTTAGGTTTTTCTTCGTTGTTATCTTTTGTAGTTTTTGCCTTAGCTTTAGTCGATGATTTTTTAGCAGTAGTTTTCTTTTTAGGCTTTTCTTCGTCGTTATCTTTTGTGGTTTTTGCTTTAGCTTTAGTCGATGATTTTTTTTGAGTGGTTTTTTTCTCTTGTTTTTCCTCGTCACTGTTGTCTTTAGACTTAGTTTTGGTAGATTTTTTTTTGGTAGTTTTCTTTGAGGAAGATTTTTTCGCCTTAGTTTTTGTTTCTATCGTGTCTTTGTTTTCTTCTGATTCAATTTGGTCTGTCTTTTTTTTTGCCATTCGTATTTTATCCTCATTAAATTTAAAATTATATAATATCTCTCTACCCTAGTATTTTGTTGTACTCTATTTATAGAGTATGTTGGTAGGGCATTTTATATTATAACGCGTAAAAAGCGCAGTATCATAATTTTCCATTCTTTTTTTTCAAAAAATGCCAAATGCCCTTTGTAGACGCGCGTACCGCTGTAAAATTTCCTTTGAGAAGTAACTGTATAATTTCTAAACATCTAAAAAGAAAAATGCGTTGTTGTAAATGTGGAAAATACTTTTTACTAAAAATAAGGGAGTTTCTAAACATGTAATAATAATATGTTGTTGATTGTTGACCTACGCTTTGAGATATCTTATGCCAAACACGAGAGTGAGGTGCGTATAAAATTTTAAAACTCGCTTCTTTTACAGCAAAATTCCAGTCAGTATCTTCAAAATATAAAAAATAATCCTCGGGTATAAGGCCAACTGTTTGTATTGCAGATTTAGTAATAAGTAAGCTACAACCAGAGATAAAATCTACTGATTTCTGTTGAGAAAATTGCACATTATCTTCTTCTAACATTCCCAAATGCTTTATATAACCACTGTGTTTTTGAAATTCTCCTCCTGCGAACCATAATTTGCTACTGTTGTAGTAGAATATTTTAGAACCAACGATACCAATGTTAGAATCGCAACGAGCAGTTTTTATGAGCTCACTTAATGTTGTTTGTTCAACAACGGTATCGTTATTTAATAACCAAAAGTAATCGCAATTATATTTTTGCTGTGCATGGCGAATACCAAAATTATTGCCCCCAGCAAAGCCTAAATTTGCATTACTTTGTAGAAGTGTAACATTATCGAAACGCTGTAATTGTTGTAGAGTTTTTTGTGGTTGATCTTGAGAATCGTTATCGACAATAATAATTTGGTATGAATGATGAACAAGATTTTGACAAGACTTGACACATTCAAGTGTGTCTTGCCAACCGTTCCAGTTGACAAGAATAATTATCGCATCTATTTTGATTTTTGACATTGTAGTTGGGCTATTTTTAGGATGGTTTTTGCGGCTTGTAAACGTAATATCCAGTGAGAGCGAGCAATAATCGGTTCGAGAAGTACTACTAACTCAGCGTCTTCTGATTTTTCAATTGCTATTGTTATAGCTGCGCGTACATTTTCTCTTCCAGATTGTAAAATAGGTTTAGCATGAACGAGAAGAGGGTGATGACCACTACGGGTAATTTGATGGATTACGTGTAACTGTAGCTCTTCTTCTTTTGATTCCAAAGACGTTTTTACTGTGGTTGCAGCGGCATCGGGAAATTGTTTGTATAGAACAATTGCCGCGGTGATTTTAGTAAAAATATCAGGTGCTTGCGTTGGTTTCAAAAAAAGCGAATCTTCAATAACATTTTCTTCTAGCAAAAGAAGGCTTTCAATTGCACTTAGTTTGTTTTCCCAATCACCGTCAGTAATCATATTTTTTAAGTACGGTATCGCAGTAGAATCGTTTAGCATTGCTAATTTTTTAGCAGTAATAAATTGAACCCATTCATCAGGAGAATTCAGTAATGTGTATAGTGCTTCGCGACCACTTTTCTCTTCTAAAGCAAGATAATAAGCCGCATTTAAACGCAGTAAGTACGGTAATTGATTGTCGTATTCTCCTAGGGCGATTTTTTTTAACTCTTTTATTGCAGGTTGTGTAGAACAAATATGCATCGACTCAATAGCCCTTTGTTTTACAAGGTCGTTTTTGTTACTTAGACCTTTTTGTATTTGAAAAAAGCATTGTTGTGGCTTAAGTTTTGCTGCTGCAATAATTGCATATCCGCATACACTAGCGTCGTTGTCTGAGGCACTATATTTTTCTATAAATTCATACAGCTCAGGTTTTTGTAGTGCAGTAACCGCAACAACCGCGCGCTCACGAATAAGAGCGCTTGCGTGTTGTAAACCTTCTATCAGTGTGTCAATTCCCCGGTCGTCGCGAATATGAGCTAAAGCTTCGCACGCAGTAAATCGAATAAGCCATTCTTGGTGTTGGTAGTTTTCTTCTAACAAACTATGCGCGTGAAGCTGAAGTTGTGAAAAGTTCATTCCATTCCTTTATTTTTTTAAATTTCTAGCATATATTTGGTCTTGCAATGCTTCTTCGTTACGTCCTAGTTGTTTGTAAATACGTGAGCGTTCCATGTAATAATGAGATTTACTTGGTAATAATTTTACTGCTAGATCGTAACTTTGTAAAGCAAGACGAAGATAGGAAGGGTTATTAGATTTTTGATGTAGCCCTTCGTAAATTTGACCTTTTAGTAAATAGATACCCGATATATTAGGGTCGTGTTTTAGTGCATCCTCTACATCTTGAAGAGCTTTCTCAAAGTTGCCTAGCTTAATAAAACTAATACAACGATACTTGTGTATTTCTGGTTTTTCTGGATTAATGCGTAGTGCTTTACTATAGTTTTTTACCGCAATCTTATATTTTTTTTGTATATGTAAAATTTGTGCTTGATGAAAAAAGGCTTGGTATAATTGTGGATTTAGAGATATAGCTTTTTTATAAAAATTTGAAGCAGCTTCTAGCTCACCATATTGTTGATAATCCTGTCCCATTTCTAAGTAAATATAAGCTTGCTGGGATATATAAGATTTACTTTTGTCGTATAGAGCACTTACTTTGGTAGCTAAGGCCTTATCTAACGCCATTGCTTTTTTGTAATCTTGACTGGCCTGCACAAATTGATTTTGCTTGTCGCTGATTTTTCCTCGTTCGTAATAAGCGGCCGCTAAAGTAGGATCGCGGTTGATTGCATTTGTAAATAACAGTTGCGCTTTTTTGTCTTTGTTTTGAGCGAGATATATTTTCCCTAGTTCATAATAAGTGGGGGCGTGTTTGTGTATTTTTAAAACTGATTTTAGATCTGAAATTGTTTTATTCGTGTTTTCGAGAGCAAGGTAGGTCATTGCTCTGTTGTATATTGATTGCCAATGATTTGAATCAATAGCTATCGCTTGAGAAAAAGAAAAAATTGCTTGTTGGTGTTTGTATTTTTTACCAAGACAAATACCTTTATGATAATAACCTTCTGCATCTTTAGGGTTTACTAAAATAGCTAATTTTGCTTGGTATAAAGCCTTATCATAGTCTTTTTTTCTTTGTAGTTTTGTACATTTATCTAAAAACATTTTGCTATGCGCTGGATACTTTTGTAATTGCTCTGTTGCTGTTTTTTGGCGTTGTTTAAAATCCTCGATTTTTTGGCGCATGTTGTTTATCATTGTGCGTTTTTTATCAGAAAAGGTACTACCGTGAAGTTGGTTCATCCACAATATGAAATTCTTGGTATCTTTCTGTAAGGAGGTTGCAACATCTATTACTTTTTGTAGGTGCGTTATTTTTTTTAGTTTCAGCTGGATTTGAGTTGCTGCTGCGACGATCTCTTTACTGACGTTTTTCTTTTCAAATTTTTCGAATTCTTTGAAAAGACTTTGTAGCTCTTGTTGGTAACCTTTTTTAGATTTTTGCGCATAAGGTCGAATTCTCTGTAGAGCTTTATCTATATTTTGTGGATTTTTGTAACGCATACGCTTTGCTTCTTTGTAGAGCTTTTGAGCATTGATATAATTTTTTTGTTTTTCCAGTACTTGCGCTTTAAAATATAAAAAATCAGCGTAAAGAGGTCTTATTCTAAGTGCCCAATCGCACAACAATTTAGCGTGTGGATAGTTTTTTTTCTTAAAAGCTCTTTTGTATTTTTTGCGAATACTTTGTAGTACTTCGTCTTGCGTTGGAAAAATTGTTTCAATAATTTTTGCTGAGAGCTTTTCCATGGTGTCTATACGCTCGCGAAGAGCTGTTGACTTAACAATCGCATTGTTGCTAGTTTGAATTAAACGTACGCTAACAGACAGCTCGTTTTGCTTGGGAAAAATAACTTCTCCTTGAACAATAAAACTGAATAAAGATGAAATAGATGCTGCGTGCTTTGTACGATATTGAAGATTCGTAAGTTTTTTTAGTGATAATTTTTTAGAAGCTAGTTCTTTGGTTATTTGCTTTGATCGTTTGATTCTATAAATATTTGTTTGACCTATGGCCTGCAATAAATTTTTGTTCAAGTTTTTAGTAATACTATGATAATAAGGATCTTTAATACTTTTATCCAGACTCAAGGGCATCACAAATAAAGTATCTGTTTCTTGAGCGGAAGCAGTATTAAAAGCAACTAATGTTGCTAAGATGAATACTATTTGTTTTATCATGGAGATTTCCTTAACGTGTTTAGATGTGCCCTGGCCTTTGCTCTATAAAATAGAGAGCACTGTAAACAAAATGATGTGTCTTTCATTGAGGCGTTGACATGCCCTACTTACAAGTGTTGTTTTAAATTTGTTATGCGGTAAATAATCACTATAGTCAAATGGGTTTTTTTGATCCGATAGCTAGTTCACTTGTGATTTGTTCTATTTGTGCTTTTAAATCTTCTAACGAAGTATCGTTTGTTATGTAATAGTCACATAGCGCTATGGGGCCACCTTTTTCGATTTGTTCTATTTCTGCAAAATCTCTCTTTTCCGATTCTTCAGCAGTTAGAGGACGCACTTCTCTGTTTTGTAAACGATCATAACGGATTTTTCTTTTGGCGATAACAGCAACTAGAATAATAGGTGTTTCTAATTGTTGTCGCAGTAAAGTGTATTCACTCCAGCTGTATAAACCATCGAGTAAGACGTAGTCATTTGTAGTTAAATATTCATTTATTTTTGGTAGAGATAGTTTTGCGTAAGCACTCATGCCGTGGTTTTGCCTAAGTTCGATTCTAGTTTTTTTCTCGTTTTCTTGCCCAGATTCTAAACCTCTTTTTTTCATTTCTTGTAGAGTGATATCTCCGAAATATATGTAAGGCATATTATATTTTTGTACGAGTAAATCTACAGCTGTTGACTTGCCTGAACCAGCCATACCAACTATAGCGAGAATTTTTTTATTGTTCATGTTTTACTCAAGACGAACACTTCGAGTCTGTTATTACTTCATAATTTTATAAACAGACTTTACTAGCAGTCTTGTCCTTTTTAGTAATTTTAAAATTTATTTGGATTTTTGTCGCGTTTTGAACTAAGTCGCAAAGTTTCTACAACTTACTTGATATATTTTATACAAATCATAACGCGCTATTGTATTTGTCTCAAGTATTTTCTTGTTTTAAGCAAATAGTTGAAAATGTTTACGGGTCCTATCCTCAATGGAATATTTTCTACATTATATAAAAACTTGAATGCGGAGGGTGGAGTTTGCGAAATAAAATTTAAATTGACAATACTCTATACTTGGAAAAATAATTATTATGGAATCACTTGCAAAGGATTACGCTTTTTGCTATACTCGCAACGCTTGCAAATTCTTATTATAAGTGATGTGTAATCGCGATGCACTAACGTTGTAAGAGGTGTTCTCCCACCTATTTACCTCTTAACAAGTTGGGTTGCGTTGGCACTTTGTATTTGTATTTCTACGTATTGAAATTGCGAAAACTTTTACAATAAGAATTAGGGCATGTTGACATTTATCTTCCTTATAGTGTTGTTATTTTAGAGACTAGCTTTGTTACTTTTCAATTGCAGAGCGCTATTCCCTAAAATATCTTACATTATAATAAAATCTAAATATCGATATACCCTATGTAAAAAATTGAATATTATATGCATTTAAGACTTGGAGGATATTTTAATGAAGCGAATAGTAAGTGCGCTTCTCGTGGTTCTTTCTGTAGCGTTATTTGCACAACAACCTGCTAGATTAACCATCGATCCTGTCGCTGCTGTTAACCCTGTAAAAACACAACACACCTTTGTTGTTACTGTATATGATGAAAACGGTAACCCTCTTGGAGGACAAAGAGTTGAGTGGATTTTATCACGTGGTAACATTTGCGTTGGTGATATTGTAGAACATGACGATAAGGGTGCAATTGTTGGTGGAGAAAAAGTTAACAAACTTTCTAACCACTACACTGTTAGTTATACCAATGATGGACCAAGAACATTGGACTTTGGAAATGACAACCCTAACGATGACTTAAACTTAACCGTTGGACAAACATGGTGTACGATTACATCTCCTATTGAAGGAGAAACTCACGTTATCGCGTTTTGCCCTGGTATTAAAGATGCAAGTCAACACAAAGTTTACGCAGTAAAATACTGGATTGACGCTGATATTCAGTGGCCAATCAATGCTATTAACCGCGTAGGCGACCCTCACACCTTTACTTTCAAATTAATCAAGGCTTCTTCTCGTACTCCGCTTCCTGGTTACCGTGTTCGTTGGAAACTTGTAGAAGGTGGTGTTCCTGCATATCTGAATGATAGTGAAGAGAACAAAGAGGTTGAAGTTCAGACCAACGAAGAAGGTGAAGCGAAGGTTACATTAACGCAAATCAACCCCGATCCGGGGCAAAATGATATTGAAATTGAACTTCGCGATCCTGATGGTAAGCTTTTAGCTGTACGAAAAGTAACCAAAAGATGGATATCACCACAAATGACCATCGTAAAAACAGGTCCGGCGGATGGTATTCTAAAAGAGAATGTTAGCTACAGTATTATGGTGACAAACTCTGGAGAAGGTGAAGCGCGTGAAGTAAAAGTTGTTGATTCTCTTCCAAGTGGACTAGCTTTTGAAAGTTCTCAGCCTGACCCATCTGCTGTACGTGGTAATAAGATTAGATGGAATTTGGGAACACTAGCTTCTAATGAAACAAAGCAGATTAACCTAGTTGTTAAAGCAACAAAAACAGGTAAGCAAATTAACAAAGTTCAGGTAATTACTGACCGCGGTGAAGGCCCAGAAGCACAAGCTGAAACCCTAATTGGTGCGCCTGAATTGTACATTGTGAAAACTGGACAAGCACTTGCAAGATTGGGTGAATCTCCAGCGTACAGAATTACTATTAAAAATCGTGGTAGTGCACCTGCACGCAATGTAGTTGTGCGCGATAACGTTCCTGCGGGATTTAAATATCGTGGTCGCGATACTGGTAAATTTTCATTGAAGTGGAATGTCGGAACTCTGCAAAGAGGTGAAGAAAGATCTTTTGATTATGTGTTATTGACACAAAAAGAAGGTGAATTCACTAATATTGCCCAGGCTGTTAGCGGTGGCAAGGTTCTTCACGAAGCGCGTTTTGTTACTCGCGTTGTCAATCCACAAATCACTGTTAAGAAACGCGCTAGTAGTCGTTTTATATTCTTGAACAAGCAAGTTACTTTTAAAATCACTGTTAAAAATGAGGGTAGTGGTGAAGCGCGAGGAGTTGATGTTGTTGATTCTCTTCCTTCACAATTAGAATACATATCTTCTGAACCTCAAGGTTCTTTCCGTCCTGGTAGAGGTGGACAACTTGCGACTGTAAGATGGCAATTCCCTAAACTTGACGCTGGTGAATCTATTGAAATCAAGCTTGTTGCTCGCGGTATTGAAAAAGTGGCGCGCTGTATTAACGTTGTGAAGGTAACAAGCGAAGGCCGCGAAGTTCAAGATGAAGCTGGTCTAAGAATCGAAGGTGTATCTGCGATGCACTTATCTACTTACGATACCGATGACCCAGTAGAAGTTGGGCAACAAACAATTTATGTTATTACGGCAAGAAACGAAGGTACTAGTGCTTGTACGAATGTAAGCCTTATAGATGATATTCCTGAAGAAATGGAATTTGTAAAAGCTGAAGGTCCTGGAGAGTTCGAATACGATGAAGCAACTCGTAAGGTTAAGTTTGCGCCAATGCCTATTTTACAACCTGGTGATAAACTAACAATTAAAATCGTATGTCGTGCTATCAAGGAAGGCTCTGCAAAAAATACCGCTCGTCTAAGATATGATCAGTTTGATAAAGAGATCATTGACGAAGAAGGTACAAGTGTTTACAAGTAAGCTTTTGCTATTGTTTGCGCCTTTTACGAAATTGTAAATGGTTTTCTCATTTCGGTGTTATTGCACCGAGATGAGAATTTTATACTCAATCAAGATAGGGATGCATAAACACAACTACATAAAGTGTAATTGTATGTGTGTAAAACTCTTGTTTTTGTGGAAGGAAATTTGAAAGATGCTGAGAATATTTTTATGTTTCATCGTTGCTTCGGCGATGATTGCATGCTCTAGTTCGCAAAAGACGAACAATAGTAAGAGCAGTACACAACAATCTACCGTAAATCACGACAGTGACACAAGCAATGATCATAGTACCACTACTGATTCATCAACAACTCGTTCAACAGCAACCAGAAGTGCTGCTCCTTACAACACTGGTTTTGCTGGAGTGAACCAAATTGCTGCTGCTGATTGGGCAAAAGCCGATTGGTCGGATGTTGCAGCTGCCTGGGTTGGTGACAGCGCAGGAAATTACACTGCTCCTACTAAGTCTGTTACAGAATACAAAGCTAATCATAACTCAGACGAAATGATGAAAGATTCGATGGGTGAAAGTGGTGCTATTGTTGAAGATGCAATGGACGAGGCCGGTTCCGCAATGGAAGAGGCTGAGGCAACAATGGAAGAAACTGACGAGACAATGGAAGAAGTAGAAGAAACCACTGACGAGTGGGGCGAAGAAGCTAGTGAAGAAGTAGAAGAAGCTGGTGAATCTATGGAAGAAACCACTGATGAGTGGGGTGAAGAAGCTGGCGAAGAAGTAGAAGAAGCTGGTGAATCTATGGAAGAAACCACTGATGAGTGGGGTGAAGAAGCTAGTGAAGAAGTAGAAGAAGCTGGTGAATCTATGGAAGAAACCACTGATGAGTGGGGTGAAGAAGCTGGCGAAGAAGTAGAAGAAGCTGGTGAATCTATGGAAGAAACCACTGATGAGTGGGGTGAAGAAGCTGGCGAAGAAGTAGAAGAAGCTGGTGAATCTATGGAAGAAACCACTGATGAGTGGGGTGAAGAAGCTGGCGAAGAAGTAGAAGAAGCTGGTGAATCTATGGAAGAAACCACTGATGAGTGGGGTGAAGAAGCTGGTGAAGAAGATCGCGAAGAATCTGGTGATGACGAAGGCTGGGATGACGCTGGCGATGGAGCTGGTGATGATGAAGGCTGGGATGATTCTGGTGAAGAATCTGGCGACGATGAAGAGTGGTAAGATTCTATCAGTAAATGTATTATTATAAAAAAAGTGGTCGCTTTACGCGCCACTTTTTTTAATAAAGAACTGATGAATAAAATTTTTTCATAAAATTTGGTATATTGTTTTACCATATAGCTAAATTATTTAAGCACTAAATATACAAGATGGTCTGACAGAAGTAGTTGCTTAATCGACTACTTTTGTCAGGTTGTTTAATTTGAAGCTAATGTTTTATTGTACGTAGGGCGAATTTTTGCTAGTGCCCTATTCCCAAGTTTGCAACCTAGCCCAAAGGAAGATATTTGAAACATGAAGTTGGTTGTAATAATGTTTTGCTTTATGATTTTTGGATGTAGTTTCGATTCAATTGCTAAAGAGCAATTTATAGAAAACATGAAGGAATCTCAAAAACAAATTCAAAAAACAGAGAATTTCTTTTTAGTTGAAAAAGCTACGCCTTCTATGTTATTGATGTTAGATTCATTTATACTCAAGAATCCAAGTGATAAGTTTTTATTAGTACAAGGTGCCCAGTTACACTCTATGTATGGTGCTCTTTTTGTTCAAAATGATAATAGCGTATGGGCGAGTATGCACTACAAACAAGCAAAAGAATATGCAACAAAAGCATGTGGCTTAGAACCTAATATATTGCAAGAAGAACAAAACTTTATTGCTGCACTAGATAAATTGAATCCGCAAATGATAGAAGCTCTTTTTTGGCTTGCAACAAGTTGGGGAAGTTTTATATCTGTTAATGCAGATAATATTACTTTACTAGATGAATTAACACAAGTAGAAGCATCTATGAAAAAAGTAATTTCCTGGGATAAGAAATACCAAGATGGTTTACCATTTATGTTTTTAGGAAAATTAAAATCTAAAAACGATATTGTTGAAAGTTATTTCAAGACAGCGCTGGAAATATCACAGCGAAAATTACTATTAATACATGTAGAATATGCAAAAACATTGGCAAGATTTTCTACTGATGAGTCTTTGTTTGAGGGTTTATTGAACGAAGTCGTTGATACTTGGGAAAATCGAAAAAGCAAAAATTTAAAACAGACCTTTGCACTTGTGAATTCGGTTTCTTATAATACAGCGAAAAATCTTCTTGATAACATAGAGGAGTTTTACGACGAAGAAGACGAAGAAGACGACGAAGAAGATTACGATGAAGACGACAACGATGAAGATGATTACGATGAATAAAAGATTTCTCGGGTTTAAAGAGGATAGAGATATATGCTAGGATGTATGCCATTATGGATGTAAAATGTGAAATTGCCGCCAACACAAATGTTGGACGACAACGTTTTCGTAATGAAGATAATTTTATTATACTGGAAAAATTTTCGCTTGCGATTGTCGCTGATGGGATGGGAGGGCACGTCGATGGTGACGTTGCTAGCCGTATTGTGACAGAGACTCTAAACGAGAGGTATGATAGTTTATATGCCGAAAAAGTAAACGATGATGATGACCAAATAAAATCTCAGGAACAATTTCTCGCAGAAAGCATAGAGTGTGCAAATTTTAAAATATTCGAAAAGAACCAAGGAGTTTTTTCTCTTGAGAGTATGGGCACAACTGTTGTTGGTTTACAAATCACTCCTTGTGGACACTCAATTACTGCGTGTGTGGGAGATAGCCGTATTTACCGAATTAGAGATGAAGAAATAGAACAAATTACAGAGGACCATTCCTTGGTTGGTGAATTACTACGCCATAATATTATTCACGAAAAAGATTTAATGTTTTTGCAAAACAAAAATATTATTACACGTGCTCTTGGAATGGGACAAAATGTAACGGTAGATACTAAGGTACACAAGTTGCAGAACAACGATATTTTCTTATTGTGTACTGATGGTTTGAGTGATTTAGTTGAGAATGATCCTGTTTTACAAATTGTTTTAAATTCCGCTGATTTAGAAGAAACAGTTGCTAATCTTATTGACGCAGCGAATGACGCTGGAGGATCGGATAATATCACTGTGGCTTTAGTTAAAGTGCAATGTGAATAGAGTGTCGATATTTATCTTTTTTACAATGTCAATAGACCTAAACAAATCCGCAACTGCAATTAATGCAGTTGCGAATGAGTCTTAGATTTCAATTTTGTTAAACTTATTAATTCCAATCCACAAAGGTAGTAATGTGATAGTGGCACTAATAGAAATAGCTGCAAATGTCAAAATATAAAATGATTTAGATAAAGTAGATGTTAGAAGTATGTGGCTTGGAATAATTTGTGTAAATATAACAACAAATACATACACCAAACTCACCACCAAATTAAGTGTTCCACCAAATCCAGAGACTATCTTTGATGGACTGTCCTCTCTAAAATTAGGATAAATAGCACCTAATCCCACTGCCAAACCAGCAATTCCACTAGTTAGAAGCAGTGCTATAATACTGTGGTATACCATTAATGACCATGGAAATTTTAGCATAATGGCGGACAACAAAACTAATATCTGAGTCATTAAGGTTAATATTACCATCGCAAATATAAATTTTGCCATAATAATAGATGACCTTTTTATTGGCATGACTCCAAGAGTCCAAAATCTTTTACCTTCTAAAGATAACATTGGAAAGATAAATCTACTTGCAAAAGTACATGCCGTCAGTGAAATTGCCATTAGATTTAAATTCGCGATAATTTCGCGCCAAAAAGTAGACTTTTGGTCGTATTTGAGAGTTCTTAGATTCAAAATATATAATAAAAGTAACCCTAATAAAATGGCAAATTGCGACCATTGTACTGGATCACGTATAAAGATTTTTAGATCTTTTTCTAAGAATAATTTTGCTCTACGACTTACAAAAATAAGTGGTGTGAGCATTTTGCGGATTAAAGATAACTTCCATAGCTTTTTAGAGCTCAGGT
The DNA here is from genome assembly GCF_041508025.1 of Candidatus Uabimicrobium helgolandensis. Classification (NCBI taxonomy): domain Bacteria; kingdom Pseudomonadati; phylum Planctomycetota; class Candidatus Uabimicrobiia; order Candidatus Uabimicrobiales; family Candidatus Uabimicrobiaceae; genus Candidatus Uabimicrobium; species Candidatus Uabimicrobium helgolandensis. Next base: position 3,872,156 of record NZ_CP165719.1, on the reverse strand, counting down.
CGCTATACACTCTTGACCATGCAATAAAGTAATTCGATGCGGCAAAATAATAACTAAATAATACTAAGGCTAACGATGTTGATAGTAGTAACATAAAGTGAAAGAAAAATTCCCCCCACTCTAGTAAAGCCACAGATTGCATACATTGTGACATCCACAATGACGGTGAAAAAGGCCATTTTGTAAATTGAAAATAAGCTAACACATTAAATAACCATACCGCGGAATATGAAGGAGCATTTTCTTTTTCTGCAGCTATAGAGTAAATGAGGTATGCTATACCTACAGATAAGACTAGAGCAAATATAATTCCCAATGCTTTTTTAAACTTTGCAATGTAAAGAATTATGATAAATGAAAGAAGTGCACCTAGTGTACAGGGTATGATGATATAAGGAATAAAACTAACAATTACTAAAGGATAGAACCATAAATTTACTCCTTGTTGAATGCCATATGCCCACGCAACGGGAACTCCAAGAAAAAAGACAGCCCATGAAGCAAATACAAATGTTTCTGAAAGTTTGTATAGAAAAATGTCTTGATGAGGAATAGGCTTTGTCATTAGGAATTTTGTTTCGTTGTTTTTAAAAAACAGTGATATAGCAATGAGCAAAGATGAAAACATTAGCATGGTAAAAAGCGCAAAATAGAAAATCGAAAACATATAGTCAATAATAATATTGGAAAAGCTTTGTGGTATGTAAGAAGTAAAAAAAGAAAAACCACGTAGGAAAAAAGCAAAGAGGCCTGACCAAAATAGTAAAGCGCAAATAGCAACAGTGTAAGTTCTAAAGCGAGATTCTGTCGCTATTTTTAGCTGTCTTTTTATTTCTTGGTAACGTGTTGTGAAAAGTAAGTGCAACGAATTCATGTCGTATCCTATTTGTTTTGAAAAGCTTGAAGTAGATTTTGATATTCATCTACTTCTATTTTTTTTAAATTGAAAGTTATCCGAAGTTGATCGTGAACCGCTATTGCAGCAACAAAAATATTTTTTTCCTTACTCCACTTTATTATTTTTTTTATTGTTGAAGGACCTAATCCTGTTAAGTTTTTAACAAACGCAAAGTGAAGAAAAATGACCTCGTTATTTTTTGCAATTAGTGATTTTACTTGGTTTTCAAAATCGGTCATGTCCATATTCATAAGACCATACATATCAACAATAAGTGTTTTTTTAGGTAACTTTAAAAAACGAAAGCTAAAGTTTGTTGTTAAAGTGGTGGTATAGTTTTGATAAGCATTCATGCATTCATCTTGGATACTTTGTTGTGGATTAAGTCTTAACGCTGCAAGGTATGCACTAATACACGTTTTCCAATCTTTATTTTCTGCCGCAAATATGCCATACTTATGCCACAAAGACCAATTTGTAGGGTCACTTTTAATTTCTTTTAAAATATCTAATTGATTCATTTTCATACTTTCTTAAAAATATTTTGCAAAATTATAAGTAGGGTGTGTTGATGTGCCCTATTTTTTTGATTTGACAAAATATTAAAAAACGGTTACTATCAATCCTTTACATGTACTGTGTTGTCTTGCTGATATGGTTGTATACAATATGAAATATTTAGAAAAATTAACAAAGAAAAATTTAGAAGAGCTTTTGATCGAAAAAAATATCATTGATACTTCTAAATTAAAAAAATTATCTATACAAAGTACACAGAGAAATGTTCCTATTGAAAAAACCTTGATGTCAAATGGGTTGATTACGGAAGAACAGCTTGCTGAGATTACCTGTAAAACTCTTAATCTACCGTTTTTGCAACTTGAGAATATGAATATCTCTAAAGATTTAGTAAATAGTATTCCTAATGGGTTAATGAAACGTTATTTGTGTTTTCCTATTGTTGAAGCAGGTGGTGCTTTAACTATGGCTATTACTTCTCCTCCTAGATTAGAAATGTTACAAGAATTAGAAAGTGCAAAATCTTGCGATTTGTTTTTCTTTGTAGGCTTGCTAAGTAATATAGAAAAGCACATAAATGATTTCGCAACTAAGAGTGAAGAGAGTAAATCAGCACAACAACTTGGTAATACCGATGTATGGGAAACTATATTTGATAAAGCCGATAATGAAATTATGTCGGAAATTATTAAAACACAACACCGAGAAACATCTCCTTTACAAGGCACAATGCAACGAGAAGATTCTCCTTTGGGAAGTCAAATAGATACAGCCTTATCATCTGTTTTTCCTGAAGAAGCTCCGCAACTAAACAATGAAATAGATTCCGCTTTAGCAAATGTTTTCGGCGAAGATTCTCCAGACACAGGTGGTGGTGAAATAGACTCTGCGTTGTCCGCCGTTTTTGGCGAAGATCCAGCGCCAAAATCAGAAACAGACCAACAAATAGATTCTGCTTTATCGTTGTTTGATGACTTTGAAGATGGTGCTATTGCCAGTCCCCCTCCTAATGCAAAAAGAAGAATGTCGCAACTGGCAATGAAGATAGAACAAAATCCTTTAGACAAAGATTCTGTTAGTGAATATGCCGAATTAGCGATCTCTATTGGTAAAATAAATGATGCCATAGAAAAACTATCCTTATTTGCAAAAACACTTATCAAAAAACGCAACTTTGATGAAGCTAAAAGATGCTATGAATCAATTCTCGCCTTAGATCCAAATAACGAAGAAGCACAAAATTACATAAGCAACTAAGGTTTAAATCCCTGTAAAATAGGGATTTAAATCTTATTTTGATAAATGAATTAATAATAATATCAAGCCTGCAATTAAAGGTCCTACTGCAATTGTAAAAACTGGATGGTAAAATATTTTTGTGATGCCGTATTTCCAAAAAGATGTGTAGATATCTTCGTACTTAGCTAAAGAAACAGCTCGTTGTTTGTACAGTATATTTTCTAAAGTATTTGCCACGGCCCCAACATCTTGAGGACGAGCTTCTTTGCTTCTTTCTAAACATTGGTAGACCAATTTTTCTACTTCAGCAGGAATATTGGTGTTGAAATTTGTAAGAGCAGGTATATCGTGCAATTGTGATTCTATGATCTCGTCGATTGTTTCGCCAATAAATGGAGCATGGCCTGTAAGTAGTTTATACAGAAGAATACCAAACGAATATATATCACTTCTATAATCGACTTCTCTACCTGAAAGTTTTTCTGGAGAAAAGTATTCAATATTACCAACCAGGGATGAGAATCTTTCTTGGATATCTGAAAATATCGCTCCGAGCCCAAAACCTGTTAAAATTACACGTTCTCCGCTAAGAACGATGTTGTTAGGATTGATATCTTGGTGTATTACTCCTTGGCTATGTGCATGAGCTAGACCGTAGGCTACTCCCATCCCAATTTCTAAGGCTTGATTAAGGTCTACTGGTTGATCTTTTTCAACAAGGCCAGTAATAGCTTCGCCTTCAACGTATTCTGTCGTGTAATATAAGTGTGACTCTTTTGCTTCAAAGTCTAGTATAATTGCAACATTTTCATGATTTAGTTTTGCAAGAGACTTTGCTTGTAAACGGAATTTTTTCTTTAGGTCGGGGTGCGCTTTTATAATATTAGGAGGTAAAAGTTGTAAAGCAACAACACGGTCTAGTTTTATTTGACGCACTTTGTAATGATGCCCGATACCACCAATTTTTTTTAATTGCTGAATAACTTCATAGGTTTTTAATTCTTTTGCAATTCTTTCTACTTCCTCTTCTTCTTCGAAACATAGCCACGTCGAACCTATATTTATGTAGTCGCCTGATTCTAGACGAATTTTACTTTCAACAGGTCGGCCATTTATAAACGTGTGGTTTTTGCTATTTTGGTCTTCTAGATAGTAGCTGTCATTTCGCTTAGAAACGAGAGCATGGCATCCGGATACTTTACTATCAGGAAGATGAATTGATGCTTGCGCTGCATCGCGACCAATAAATTCTTTTTCTTTGAGAAAAAAGGTGTTGCCTGCGCCTGGACCTTTTTCTATTCGTAATATAGCCATAATTTGTTCCTAGAAAGAAATCATACCTGCAATGAAAATGAGTACGCCTGCGATAGCTGAAATAGATAGCAAAGTTAAATAACTTTGTTTCTTAGGTAAGTAATAATATTTGGGCACTAAGTTATAGAATTTTCTTTCAGAGAGTATTAGTAATTTGCATTTAGTGATATCTTGTAATAGTTCCCCTGCCGTTTGATAACGGTTATCTTGGTTTCCTTCCATACACTTATGAACAATTTCTTCTAAATATGTGGGAATTTCAGGGTTAATAAGGCGCATTCGCGTTGGAAGTTTTTTCTTTGGGAGTTTGTCCATTTTTTGACGATTGAGTATCATGTCTCTTTTGTTCTTGGCAAAAAAAGCACGTTGCCCTGTAAATGCTTCATAAACAACGACTCCAAGAGAAAAAATATCACTGCGACCATCTACTGTTTCGCCACGCGCTTGTTCAGGAGACATGTAAGGTGCACTACCTATAACATACCCTGGTTTTGTAAGTTGTGGAGACTCTTTGATAATTTTCGCAATACCGAAATCTAATAATTTGGCTTTCCAATCAGAACTTACTATAATATTAGAAGGTTTTATGTCTCGATGGACGACTTCTTTTGTATGAGCATGATCTAAAGCACTTGCCATTTGCTCAAAAATAGAAAGAGCTGTCATTAATGGTAGTTTTTTACCTTCAATTAAGTTTGCTAGCGACTCTCCTTTGAAATATTGCATTACAAAGTAATGTATGTCATCAGGAGGAACAGATAATTTGCCTATTTCAAAAATTGTAATAATGTGAGGATGAAATAATCTTGCTGCCGACTTAGCCTCATATTCAAAACGTAGCTCTTTGCGTTTATCTTCTTTTGCTAATTCTAAAGGAAGTACTTTAATGGCAACAATACGTCTAATGACATCTTGTTCTGCTTTACAAACAGTCCCCATGGAACCTTGGCCGATTACTGATAAAATGTTATACTTTCCAAATTTACGAGGTATTTCCATATTTTGGCCTTATTAAAATGTTTGGGATTTAGGAGGCGTTTACATCTATCTTCTTTATAGTGTAGACACACCTAGTGGAAAACTTCATTCATTAAAAATAAATAATTCTAGATGATAAATCAAGAGCTTATTGGCTTATTTGCATAAAACTAAATGACCAATGAAAGGTTTCCTCGTTGTAAGTGAAATTAGAAACGGTAAGCAAATGGATATTTTAATTAACATTGCGATATCTTTAGCAGGAGTTATTTTAGGTTTTGTGCTCCATGAAATTTATTTTAGGTTTTCAGAAAGCACAGGTAAAGTTCATTCGCAAAAAATTATAGAACAAGCACAAAAACAAGCAGAGTATTTACTCAAAAAAGCAGAAAAACAAATACAAGATGAATTTAGTTATAAAAAAGATTTATATGAAAGAGAAGTTCTAGCGATTAAAGATGAATTGGGGCAAACAGATACAAACGTAAGGGAAAAAAAGAAAGACTTAGAGAAGCGTCTACATTTTTTGAATGAGAAAGAGGGACTGCTTATTTCTCAAGAAAAGCAACTTATCGAGGAAAAACTTAGCTTAGAGAAAAGAATTGATCATTTAGATATCCTTATTACTCAAGAGAAAAAAATGTTACAAGAAGTATCTTCAATCTCAGAAGAAGAGGCTCGAAATCGACTAACTGTAAAATTAGAAAAAGAACTCGAGAGTGAAATTTCCGACGCAGTGCAAAAACATATTGATAGTTATAAAACAGAGATAGATCGTCAAGCTAGAGATATTTTATTATTAGCGATGCAACGCTGCGCTGTAGAATATACCGCAGAAAATGTGATTACAACAATTGAATTGCCCAATGAAGAAATGAAAGGTCGTATTATTGGTCGCGAAGGTCGCAATATTCGGACTTTCGAGAAATCAACGGGAGTTGATGTCATTGTTGATGATACACCGAATGCTGTTATACTTTCGGCTTTTAACCCTTTGCGTCGCGAGGTGGCTAAAATTACCATGGAAAAATTGATACTAGATGGAAGAATCCATCCTTCTCGAATTGAAGAAGTTGTTGAACAAACGCGCTTAGAAATCAATAAATTTATTATGAAGACAGGTAAACAAGTGTGTTGCGATGTAAATGTCGTTAATATAAATAGTCATCTAATAGAACTTATTGGAAAAATGAAATTTCACTTAACGATGGGGCAAAGTTTATTACAGCATACTCTTGAAGTTGTGCATTTAACCTCTCTTATTGCTGGTGAACTTAATTTAAATATTGATATTGCTAAACGTTGTGCTCTTCTTCATGATATTGGTTCGGTGGTTGAAGACAACTTTGAAGGAAGTTCGTGTGTTGTAGGCGCGGATACAGCAAAAAAATATTTAGAATCAGAAATTGTTGTCACAAGTATCTTATCACATGACAAAGAGCCACAAACATTATACGCAGTTATTTTACAAATAGCGCATAGCATTATTTTTTCGCGACCAGAGAGTCGTAAAGATTCTTTAGAGAAACATCTTAAAAGGTTGGATAATTTAGAAAAAGTGGCGTTATCATTTGAAGATGTGAATCAAGCCTACGCTGTTGACTCAGGACGCGAACTTCGTTGCGTTGTTACGGCGAATAGTGTGTCTGAGGAAAGAGCCTACATTCTCGCACGCGAAATAGCTAACCGTATAAGTGGTGAGCTTGTGTATTCAGGAGAGATCAAAGTATCCTTGACACGTGAAACGCGGATTATTGAGTACAGTAAATAAACGATGCTTTAGGGCGTGTCATCATTCAAAATATTGTGTGTTTTTTCGAGCCCGAGCCCGTTTGCGAGCTCGTTTCCGAAACTTTCACTAACAATTTATCAAAGAAGCAAAGTTTCTTTTTCCATCGCAAAAAACTAGTATTGAACCAATAAATCACTTTCTGTCGCTCTCAAAAAGTTTTCGGGCGCGGGCTCGCAAACGGACTCGGGCTCAATACTACTGGCGTATCATTAAATGAATCCGTTATATTTTTATCTGTATTGAATGATGACACGCCCTAATTGATAATCTTAATTAAATTGAGAATCAAAGGCCCTTCCACGACGGTGGGAGGCCTTTGATTTTCTTTTGTAAAAAACAAAATGGTTGTGAACCAAGCTTAGCTTAATGATCTTTTGCACAGAGTTGTGTCTATTTTACCGCTAAAGTAGCGATAAATGTTGTGCTATATTTATTCAAGGGAGTAGCTTCGTCGCTCCAGTCGTCTTCGTATAAACTGCTAAGAACAAAACCTGCTTTGAGTTGTCCTCCTATTTGTTGTTCTAAAGTGTGACCAAATTCTAAAGCTGATTGATTACGAGCGAGTTCTTCCATTCTTTCTTTTTCTAAACTTTTAATATCGGAGTAGGGTAAACTATGTTTTACTATCATTTCCCCTGTTTTTTCCATTTCTTGGTAGTCAAACAAAAAGAAAAATGGATTCATAAAACCTGATAATAAACGTCCTTGAGGTTTTAGTACGCGAAAACACTCTTTCCAAACAGGAGCTATATTTTCCACAAATACATTAGATACTGGATGAAAAATAAGATCAAAGCTTTCATTTTCAAAAACAGATAGATCAGCCATATCTCCGCGAACGCATTTTATTAATAATGAGTCACGTTTAGCAACCAGCTGATCTTTTTGTAGCTGTTCTTCTGAATTATCAAAACTAGTCACATCTGCACCTGCTGCAGCAAGAATGGGGGCTTGTTGTCCTCCTCCAGAAGCTAGGCATAGTATTTTTTTTCCTGCGATATCTCCAAACCACTCACGCGGAACATTTTTGTTTGGTGTTAAAATAATATTCCAATTCCCATTTCTTGCGCTTTGCGTTTCTTCGCTTGTTACTGGAATACTCCAACGATTTCCATTTTTCGAGTAGCTATTCCACGCTTTTCTATTGTGTTCTACAATATCCATTTTAATTCCTTTCTTGTTTTGTATATAATATCTCAAGTTTTCCGTTGATAAACCTTAATAATTTTTTAGGTATTCTTAAGATGAAACAAAATGAAATTAGTATTGAGTTTTATGACTTTATAAATAAGAAATTGCTTAAGACTGTAAGTAAATCTTTAGAGCAGTTACCCGATGTTTTTGAAAAAGATACAGCAATTCACTTCTCTGACTCTCATTGGGTAATTTCTGAAGCGCTACCTTCTGAAAAATCAGAATTTCAAGAAAGCGGAAAAGTAAAATTATTTTTATCCAAAACAGAAGTGATGGACCCTAAAAAGATATTGTATAGTTTACCTTCTATTAGTGAAGATATCCCGAATATTATAGAAAGTGATACAACTGAAGGAACTCTTGTGTTATTAGAAGATGATTGGCGGCAAGTGGAGTGTTTAGAAGCTCGTTTTCTCAAAAATATAAATGAAGAACTTTCTCAAATCCGTAATGTTTATGAAAATGAAAGAGAAAGCGCTGGGTTTAGGAATATGCATCTGAGAAAATTGATTCTTTCTCCACTGGGAGATAAAACTCTTTTAATTGAACATCTAGAAAAACATTTTGAAATTAAAATGCGTTACAATAGCGTTGGTTTTAGCAGCAGCTATGGAGTCATTGAGAATGGTTTTGCTTTAGCAACAGAATCCAATTGGATTTTCTGGGGGCAATTGAATGACAACAATCATATTTGTTTTCTAAACGTTATAGCTATGGCAAATGCGTTAGTTGAGCCATTTTCATCGCAGATGAATGCATTTTTAAAAGATGAAAAACTTTATTTAGTAGACTGGACGCGAATGTTTGTCGCAGGTAATAACCAAGAATCCTTTACAAATTTTATGCATTGTTAGAATATGAATGTGTGCGATTTCTTGTACTGACTTTACCGGCTATTTTTCTAAGAAATGATATATTTTGTAAAACATCCGATATGCTAGCGTGTATGTTTTAGTGTTCGAACCAGAACGGCATTTTTTAGCGCTTTTTAATACATTTACTTTTTATGAGAAGAGTAATTGAGTGTACCGCTTTTTCTATATTCTATTCTAGATTTTTCTAAAAGCAGGATATCAAATGAGAAAAATCATTTTAATAATGCTAATTAATTTTGTATCAATTAACGCTTCGCAAGAAGAATATAAGTATGTTGTGGACACAATCGACTATCTGCAAAAAAAATATCCTAGTTTAGTAAGTAAAATGCTTATCGGTAAATCTGTTGAAAAACGCGATTTAACTGTTCTGCGTATTAGCGCATCGAAAAACAATGACCTTCCTGCTATTTATCTAGGAGCTTCTATTCATGGTCACGAATATAGTCATTTTGCACTTTTAGAAGCTCTAAAGGGTTTTTTACAAAAGCGCGAACAGCGGGATATTGCTTCGCTTTTGAAATCAACAATAATCTGGGTGCAGCCAATGGTAAATCCGGACGGTGTTGTCCGCGGTTCGCGCAAAAATGCTACTGGTGTTGACCTCAATAGAAATTTTGGTTATCATTGGGGAGAAAACTGGGGAACGCGTTTCAAGAACGTTCGTCAGAAAAAAAGTAGTTATTATATTGGCGATTCTGCCTTTTCCGAGCCAGAATCGCAAGCGGTTCGCGACTTTTTACTACAACGCAAATCTATAACAATTTACGCTGACTATCATATGAGTGCTGATATGATATTTACAGCTTTTGGTGTTATTGACCATCCGATAAACAAAGAGTACAAATGGTTGTATCAAACTCTTCATCATGTGATGGACCGTTATTCACAATACCCAAAAAGACATCAAATTATTGACGTAGTGCGCAACGGATCAGGATACACAATTGACTGGACCTACGGAGTTCTTGGTATATATTCTTTTACTTTTGAACTTTCTTATCAGCGCAAAAAATTTGATATTGTTGAAAATAGCATTATATATTTTTTGCAAGAATGCAGTAAAATAAAACGACGCAAGCCATTTGTAGTGGAGTCGGTTGAAGGAAAATAAATTTTGGCTAGAGTTATTTTGAAATTTAAATTATTATATTGTATATAACTAATTCAAGTAATAAACAAACAGCCTAGAATTTATTTTCTATGGGGCAATGTATGTCTAAAAAAAATATATTTTTATTCGCAATTATTTTTGCGTTTTCACTTGTAGCTAATGCCGAAATTATAGCCTCTTCTGTCATCGATGACAATGGTGAATGGGATCTTGGGGTTTCTGATATTCAATTTTTAGGTGCTGTAGCAGGATTAGTTCCTACAGCAGGAAATGAATTAATGCATTTCAATAATCTAAGCCCAGAATTTAATGGAACAAATACTATCACTTTCGCAGGCACACCATTAGAAGTAGGCAATTACGTTGTAACTATAGATGTTGGAGACTTTAACAATAGACCACTCGCTAGTTTTGATCCAGCTACAGACCTTGGTTTAACAGCAGGAGGAAACTTACTTGCTTTTGATTCGTCTGATACTCCCTTACCAGCATCAGGTACTTTCGAAGAATTTACTTACAATTATACTATTACTAGTGACAATCTTTTCTTGGGGCAGGATATTGGATTTTCAATTACCATCCCCAACAACGGTACAGATGCAAATGTTGCTTTTGATAATTTGAATATCGACTTTGTTGCCGCGGTACCTGAGCCTTCTATTTACTTTCTTCTAGGGATTCTTGGCGCGTGTATATTTTTTAAACGCAAAAAAGAATATCACCAAAAAATACCAAAGCAAAACGTTTGATCATTCGTATTGTAGAGTTTCGTCTATCAATGAGATATTTCAGACAAAAGAATAAATTGTTAGTTGTCTGTTGCCGCTTTTAATATTTCTATTTAAAAAATCAATCGCTTTACCCACCATACCATCTATAATCAAATCTGTTCTTTGGGACTACTTTTCAATAATTGAAAAAATGTAGTGCCATCCATGTATAATATGAATATTTTCAAAAATTTGTACTCTATACAGGAAAGTATAAGAGGAATTTTGAAACCTCTTTGGGTGTTCTATAATTACTTTTACTGTATATTTTTGGAGATTAAATATGAAATATATACTAGTGGTAGTTTTTATTTCGATTGTTTGTGCTCAAGATACCAAGATCCCAAATTTACTTGATGAGTTAAGAAAAGTAAACGGTGTTTATGGAAAGCATACAGGATTTGCAGCAATGCCAGGGCAATTTTACACACTTTCCCAAGAATTTATGAAAGTTGCAACAAATAAAGATTTTGAGTACATGACAACCAGCAAAAATCCTATTTATAGGGCAATGGGAATTTTAGGTCTATGGCAAAGGAAAAAAATCAAAGCTATTTCTTTTCTTAAGAAGCATCTAATTGACATGACGCCTATTGAATATTGTCCAAATGGTTGTTTAGTTAGATCAACGACGATTGGTGGTTTCACCAAAGACCTAATCACAGGAAAGACATACTCCAGTTTTTCGATTGAAAATTTAAAGTCAATCAAATCTATTCTACCGAAAAAGGAGGCATGGCTTTTTAAAATTATGTGTATTGCCAATGACGACTATACACCTATTTTTTCTAGTATTTCAAACTTTGATATGAAGGATGAATATCTGGATATTACAAAAATCGGCTCTTTTTCTCCCTATCTTTTTGTAAAAGGTCTCGGACGTTTGTCACCCAACAAACAGATTCTTGGTTTTCTCATTCAATGTCTAAATGACCAATCACTAAATGGTCGAACGCGTATGTCCGCAGCATCTGCTTTATCACATTATAGCGATCAAGAAGCGATCGATACATTGGGTTCACACAAAGCGTTTATCAATGGTTTTGCTCCTGACCTAACCGAAAAATTTATTGAGATATGCAAGAGCCAGAAAGCCTTTCGTGAATTTGAAAAAAAACGTCGTTATAATAGTAACTTAAAAAATCTTACTTTGGAACTAATGGTAATGGAACCTCTGTTGGTGTTCTCTTCTTTTACTGACTTTTTATCTTCAACTGACAAAGATATTCAACGTGTAACTATAGATGCTATAAAAAGATTAGAAACACAATTAGTGCATATCGAAAACAAATGGAGCACATATAGCCATATTCCTTACCTCATTACAGCAAGCCATCAAGAAAAAATACACCAATTTTATTACAATATAATAAGTTATAGTCAGTATCGTTATCCGCACCGTTACAAACCTATCAAGCAAAAACAATATCATTTGTATGAAATGGTTATGCGTAATATGGTAGTCTCTAAAAAATTTGAGAAAGGTTTTACCAAAGCACGTGAATGGGTTGCTATTTTACAAAAGGAAAGGCTTTTAAATAAAACAAGCCAGAAATAAAAACACTATTTCTTTTTTACATAAATTGGCCAAACATAAATCCACAAAAATAAGAGTTGGGATTGCTAGTACTACAGTTGTAACTAAGTACAGTTCCTTATTTTTCGGTGTTTCTAGCTGTTTACAAATAACAGTATTTTTTGCTATTTGTAAACAGCTATCGATAAAATAAGACCTACAGAGTGTCTAATTTTTATAGCTACCTATTTGTTATTTTAATTACAACTGTAGTACTAGTAATAAATTAATCAGTATGATAAAAATAACAAGAAAAAGTGAAAGCGAGAACAAAAAGGACAACTTTTAACTCAAATCCATAAGAGGTAACAGCATGAATTTTCTTTGGAAAAAAAGAAGTGATCTGACTAAAAGTATTTTCAATCCTTTTACGGGTAACTTTTTGAATAAACTCAGTAGCTCGGGAAAAAGCCCTTTTAGAATTTTTCTTTCTCTGAGGTAAGATAGAGACATTAAGAGCTTCGGAAACAATATCTTCGAAAGAGTAGTCGTTGTAAGATTTATCAGCAAAAACAAAAGAGTTTTCAGGGATATCTAATTGAAATTGTTTGAGAACACGACAATCATTGCAGCCACCAGGAGCAAGCAAAAACTCAACTGGTAAACCAGTTTTGGTGACGAGCATATGAACCCGCAAACCGAAAAAATAACGACGTTTGCTTGCAACACAACCCCGATGATCTTGTGTATTGTATATTTTGCAACGACTAATGCGAATATTGTCACAGACCGGAATAGGGAAACTATCTATGATATAATCTCGCAGATTGTTTCGCTTACTAATTTCAGCAAACAAATGAAAAAGAGAAAGCCATACATTTTCACCAATAGCACGTATGCGGCGATTGAAACGACTTTTACTTAGCATTTTTTTGATGTAGCCATGTTCAGCTAAAAAGTTTCGTCCTTTTTCAAAGTTGCCAGAAAAGTAGAGCATAGAAACTAATGCTGTTGTCATAATTTCTGAATTAGTCATTTTAACTTGAGGATCTTCTACAATCTTGAGTGCTTGTGTTATCTCATCACATATACAGAAAACAATTATAATTTCTTTTTCCATGACTTTCTCCTTCTTGTTTTCCTACTTTAAGAGAAGAGTCGTTATAACAGTATAAAAAAACGATGTGTGCAATTCGATTTTTGAGGTTCGTGGTCGTGGATCGATATTCCATGTGCGAAAATTAGACTATTAACTTTGAAAGCATACAAATTATTCTATAGAGTAGTTTTTTGATTTTCTCTTTTTCTTTTGAGTCTATTATTTGGGCTATCTTAGCAACATCGAATACTGCACTACATTCATTTGCTGATGCTCTTGCCATAGAGAAAAACCTTACTTTCTCTTTTTTGCTAAATTTGGCATTGCCTTCTGCTATATTAACTGTAACCTGATGGCATTTTCTCCATCACATTAAATGTTTCTTTTGTATATTCTAGTGATACTTGATATACATCTAATCTTTCATGATTAAAATTCATTGCATTACCCTTACTTCGTGCCATGTGCCACGACTGCATCTCACGAGATTCGAACTGCGCACATCGAATTTGTAAGAGTAATTATACCAGACTGTACGATAACTTTTATAGGTCGCAACTTGGGTTAGTAATAAATTAATCAGTATGATAAAAATATAAAGTTCGGGAGTATGCCGCAGCAAACCCAAATGCAGCATAAAATAATTTCTATTTTACAACATGTATACATTCTAGATTTATTATGCAAAATAGTTTATACTAAACAGAATTTCACATGTAAAAGAATATTTTATACAAGGGGAAACTATTGAAAAGACTAGTTCTTTGTGCGCTACTTATTGCAACTGTTGCTATTGCAGAAGAGTGGCCAAAAATATACGATAGTCAGAGTAAAGGCTGGATGAGTTGGGAAAAGTTGGAACAAGAAATGTCAGACAGCCAAGTTGTTTATGTTGGAGAACTACACGACCATGTGTGGGGACACAAAATAGAGTTGATGCTACTTGAAAAGCTTTTTTCTAAAAATGCAAATGTTGCCATTGCTTTGGAAATGTTTGAACGCGATACACAAAATATTATTGATGGATACTTGTCGGAAGAAATCACCGAATCTTTTTTTCTAAAAAATAGTCGGCCGTGGGGTAATTATGCAGCAGATTATCGACCACTTATCGAATTTTCTCGACTATATCATTTGTCAGTATTAGCGATGAATGTTCCGCGGCGTTATGCTTCTTTTGTGGCAAAAGACAAAGAGCCAGCTCTCGCGACTATGCCTGATGCTGAAAAAAGTTATATGGCAACGGAAATAAAAGCACTTAAGGGAAAATATCGCGATAAATTTTACGAAGTTATGGGTGGGCATGTTCCTCCGGCTTTGGTTGAACGTTATTATCGTTCACAGTGTTTAAAAGATGACACTATGGCTGAATCTATCGTTTCTTTCTTAAAAGGCAAACCAAATACAACAGTCATTTCATATACAGGAGCTTTTCATAGCGATGAATCGTTGGGATTAGTTGAAAAAGTGAATGCACTGATGCCGAACACCAAAAGTACGGTAATTTCAATTGTGCCTGTGGATAGCGCTAAATTTAATCCACATGAGCATAGTCACAAAGGTGACTTTATTCTATTTGCGCCTGCAAACAAAACTTCTTCAAGAAGTAGTATAGCACAGCAAATTTTATCGAAATTACGAAAGTAGTATTTGGTTACACTTGGTTAAATTCGCAACTCATAACCATTTTTTTATAAGAGGAATGTATGAGTCCTCTCCCGTAACAGGGAGAGGAAAGCTTGCGAAGTGAGAATATCACATAAAGTGAAATTTTCTTTACGTAAAAAAAATTTCTTGTAGATATTCTATGCAAATACAACTTTCAGCACGTCGCTAAAATAATCGGCAAAATGGCAGTCGATACCTTCCTTTATTTTCTCTGGTAACTCTTCAAAGTCTTTTTTATTCTCAAGTGGAAGAATAATTGTGGTAATGCCAACTCTCTTAGCAGCAATCATCTTTTCTTTCACACCACCAATAGGCAAAACTTTACCCGTTAGCGTTAGTTCTCCTGTCATAGCAACATCTGGTTTTATTGGCTGTTCTTTTGCAAGAGAGTAAAGAGCCGTTGCCATGGTAATTCCAGCAGAAGGACCATCTTTAGGAGTTGCACCCGCGGGAACATGAAGATGTATAAAGTGTTTATCAAAATATCGAGCGTTAATACCCCATTTTGAAGCTTGTGAACAAATGTAAGAGTAGGCAATATGCGATGACTCCTCCATTACTTTTCCTAATTGTCCAGTTTGTTTATAGCCGCCATTTTTCGAATTTTTCGCTGATGCTTCTATGTATAATGTCGCTCCTCCCATGCTTGTCCATGCAAGGCCCAATGCAACCCCATAGACGTTTTTGTTGTATAGCTCTTCTTGGGTAAATTGCGGTTGTTTGAGGTAGCTAATTACACTATCCTTATTAGAAATATGTACAGAATTTTCTTCGCCCTCTGCGTGTTTACGCAAAACTTTACGCATAATTTTGGCAATAAGTTTTTCTAAATTTCTGACACCTGCTTCACGTGCATATCCATCAATAATGAATCTGAGCATATTTTCGTTTATGCTTATGTCTTCTTTTTCGAGACCATGATTTTCAAGTTGTTTTTTTATTAGGAAGTCACTGGCGATATTTAGCTTTTCTTCAAGGATATATCCTGAAAGTTTAATGATCTCCATACGATCAAGTAGTGGTGCAGGTATTGTATCTAATTGATTTGCGGTTGTTAAAAATAATATGTTCGACAAGTCAAAACGCACGTCGAGGAAATGATCTAAGAACTCTTGGTTTTGCTCAGGATCTAAAACCTCTAACAAGGCAGATGCTGGATCACCGCGAAAGCTAGTGCCGATTTTATCTATTTCATCCAACATAACCACAGGGTTTTGTACATTCAAAGTTTTTAAACATTGGATAATTTTTCCTGGCATCGCGCCAATGTATGTACGACGGTGTCCTTTAATTTCAGCCTCGTCGCGCATTCCACCAACAGAAAAACGATAAAATTTGCGTCCTAGAGCTTTGGCTATAGATTTTCCAATGGAAGTTTTACCAACACCTGGAGGGCCTACAAAACATAGAATTCCGCCATTTACTTTTTTGGTTTTTATGATCAAACTCAAAAACTCTAATATTCGGTCCTTGGCATCTTCTAATCCGTAATGATCAGCATCTAAAATTTCTTGTGCTTTTTTAATATCTAAATTGTCATCACTGAAAACGCCCCAAGGAAGTAAACTAATCCAATCTAAGTAATTTCGACACACATGATATTCTGGAGAGGTTCTCTCTAAGGTTTTAAATTTTTCGATTTCTTCATCAAAAATTTCTTGTGCTTCTTGAGAAAGAGTCAAATTTTCTAGTCTTTTTGTGAATTTTTCGACGTCAGTAACTTTGTCATCTTTTTCTAAACCAAGTTCTTTCTTTATGCCTTTTAATTGTTCGCGTAGGAAAAATTCTTTTTGCTGTTCTGTTATTTTACTTTCTATATTTTTGCGTATTTTTTCTTGTAATTGTGCAAGTTGAATTTCTTCTTGTAGCAGTATGAGAAGTTTTTGTGCGCGATTAATGAGATCTAAAGTTTCCAGTAAGTCTTGTCTTTTTTCTGGAGGGGCAGTTGTCATAGAGGAAACTAAATCAATGACTGGTCCAGGGTCATCATAAGATATATGTGAAATAAATAGTTTTAGTTGTTCTTGAAATAAAGGATTTAATTTTAACAGTTCTTTTACCGAAGAAATAATGGCCATAGTATGAGCTTTTAACTCGTCGTCGGGTGTGCCTTTCATATCGTGTATATGTTCTACATCCCAATGTATGACTGGCTTTGTTGTTTTTTGATTTACTTTTCGAATGCGGCATACACCTTCAAGCATGATTTGAACATGCTCCTCGTCAACTGTCGATATTTTGTGTACACGCGCGGCTGTTCCATACTCATAAAGTTCTGAATCTAATAACTCTTTTTGAGAATCTTTTGCTAACACAACTCCAACTATTGCCTGTTCCTTCTTTTTAAGTAGTTCAACTGTTTTGTTGAGAGAATCGTCACTAATTACTAGAGGAATTAACATTTTTGGAAATAATGGTATATCTAAAATTGGTATAATAGGCATAGTCTCGGGTAAAATTTCTGAGGCAACGATGAGTTGATCGTTGAGCTCATCTTCGTTTAGCTCATTGTTTATTTTATCGTTTATTTCCGATATGTTTTGGTTGGCAGTAAGAGCTTCGGTAATTTTATCTAATTGTTCCTTTGAATATTCTATTTCATCTTTTAATAATGTGTTTTCATTTTCAAAATCGTTATCATCTAGCTTATTGAGAGCAGGTATGTCTTTTTCTTTTTTAGATAAATTATTATTGTCTAGTTGAGTTTTGGAAATTTGAATTTTGTTTTCTATTAATTCGTTTATCTCGTCATGAGAGTTATTTGGAACTTTGTTTTCTGATGAATGATTTTTTTCATCTTTAGATAAACTCTTGTTGGGTATTTGAGTTTTGTGTTCTACTAATTCGTTTATATCATCGTGAGAGCTATTTTGAGTTTTGTCGGAGTCTGGTGTGCAATCTTTTCCACCTTGGCTAGATGGCTTGGATTTATTACTTATTTGCTGTTTATCTTGAGAGTTTTCTCGTTCTGGTTTATTTTCCGATTTTTTGTCTTCAGTGCTCATTACCATCTCCTGTAATCTTAACAAACAATTTTCAAGCATTAGAATTTATACTAATATTGCTGTAGCAAAAATAATGCCGCGATGTTAAAAGAAATCATTGTGTAAAAACCTGGAAGTATTTTTTTGAATTAAATGAAAGTTAAATATTTGTGTGTTTTGGTTTTTTACGTAGTAAAATAGGAGTTTAGGTTCTAGTGCCTTGAATAAAATTTTTATGACTCTGGGAATTTCAAAAAATACAATTTTTTATTTCTATGACTAATTGATATTTATTTTTAGCTCATATTTGACACATGTTTTGTTATTATGACCTATAAAAGACATCTTTTAATGGATAAAATCTATTTTAGTTATATAGAGGAATATTTTGGAAATAAAGAGTCAAGTCATAAAAAAACTACAACATGACACAAGATATATTAATTGTACTTTTTACTTAGATGAACCTGTTGCGTTTCTGGGTAATTGCCGGTTTGAAAATTGTAGTTTTCGCGGTGAAGAAGTGGTGATGGAATGGATTGTAAAGTGTCAATTTCAGAATTGCAATTTTAATAAACTAGTATTACAAGAAATGTCTCACATTGATATGAATGGTGGTTACATTTCTCATTTGCAAATGATGAAAATAAGAGAACAAGCTAGGTCCGTAGATAATAGTCTCGAATTTATCCAAGGTACACATATTTGCCAGTTGACTTGGTTAAACGTTTTGTTTATGCCTGAAAAATTATTTAATTTGCATAGCTTACAGGTTTTACATTTAGGAAAAGTAGCTAAATTTCGCAGTTACGAGTATCCAGAAGAGTGGGATTTTTTTGCTTCTGTACAGGGAATACCAGAAGACTGTTATGGTCGTTGGGGAATCGAGGCTCCTAGATCAAGCGGTGCTATTAACTGGACTGAAACTGAAACATCTGTTGCCCGCTTTTCTGAGGAAATTGTTCAGTTACGAAATCTTCGAGAGCTAGATTTAAGCAATTGTTTAATTCATTTAATTCCTCATGAATTATATAAGCTAAAACATCTTGAGAAATTGAATTTAGCTTCTAATCGAATCGGTTATTCTTATTTTTGGCCGGAGGAAAACGAAGGTCTTTACTATGATTGTATCGGTTCCATACCACGTAATTTTTCAAAAATGAAAAATCTAAAGGAATTGGATTTTTCACATAATAGAATAAAACTTTTTCCGTATCATCTTGGTTATTTAGAAACTCTAGAAAGATTAGATCTCTCGTTTAACGAACTTACTTATGTTGCGCCATTCATATCAAATTTGCGGAACTTAAAATATTTGGGTTTGAAAAGCAACAAGCTAAATGATATTCAGAAGGAAAAGGTAATATCTTTTTTACCTAATTGTAAAGTAGATGTGTAGTTATCTCTGTTTGAGTAGGTGGGTTGTCATGAATAAATGGAAAATGTATACTTTTTTGTTTTTATTTCCGATATTGATTGCGAGTGAGCAGTTTGTTTATATTTCACATGTTGAAATTGAAAAGAAAAATGAGGCTGGAAAGCATTGGGATGGTTTTTATGGGAAACCTGATATTATCGTGGCTATTTCTATCTGGCAAAATAGCAAATGGATTAATATTTTCAATAGCGAAAAGTTTCAAGATACTTTTGAGATAGAAAATACTATATCTACGGAAATTTCTATTGATGAAAATCAAAAAATGCAATTTTCAATTTTGGATAAAGACTTGCAAAAGAGCGATGCTATTGGAAGTACCGATTTTATTGTAACTAAGAGTATGTTATCTGGAAAAAAACAATCACTATCATTTGGGCTTGTAAAAGGTTTAACTTTTTTTACAAGACCTTATAAAAATAAAGAACAAAAAGAAATTTATTGGGAAAAACAGCTTAAAAAGATTAGTACTTACGAGAAAGAGATCTTGAAAAAAGACGCTCTAATACAGAAATACCAATTAGAAATTAACGAATTGCACAATCAGGTAAAAAAATATCAACAAAAATATGGAACAAATGAATTTGAAAATGTATCTGATAGTGCAAAAGATTTTGCGAAAAAGCAATCTAATCCCAATAACTTTTCTTTATATCGCGATATAACGAGTTTATTTAGTTTACAATATCCACAAGCATGGCGTATTTCTCATGAAACTCAAGACGGCTTTTTTTCTACGATATTTACAGCTGACAATAAAGATGAAATTTGTATAGAAACGTTTTTTAATGAAAACGAAACGCGTCTATTGACGATTACAGAGCAATATAAAAGTGCACTTCCAGCTTTTTTGGATAGAAATAGCAATTTAAAAGAAAAATCATTTTCTATTTATGAGCAAAATGGGAACAAAGTTGTTAAAGCTTACTTTTCTGTAGATGAAAAAAAAGAAGATATTGAAATTCACTTTACCCAAAAAAACTATGTTCAGTTTTTTGTGTTAGTGAAACTTTCCGCAACAAATTACAATAGATATTGGCAACAGATACAAAAAAACATGCAATTTTTTCCGAGTAGATTTATTAATAAGCGCAAGGAACAAAGAGTAGTTACTAGTGAGGTTGTACAGACTGCCAAAGAAGCCACAGTACTTGTTCATGCTGAATATGATAATAACCAACGAGGAACAGGAACAGGGTGGTTT
This sequence comes from Candidatus Uabimicrobium helgolandensis, assembly GCF_041508025.1. Classification (NCBI taxonomy): domain Bacteria; kingdom Pseudomonadati; phylum Planctomycetota; class Candidatus Uabimicrobiia; order Candidatus Uabimicrobiales; family Candidatus Uabimicrobiaceae; genus Candidatus Uabimicrobium; species Candidatus Uabimicrobium helgolandensis. Next base: position 3,851,557 of record NZ_CP165719.1, on the reverse strand, counting down.
ATTCATCCTAGTGGATATATCATTACCAACCATCATGTTTGCTACAACCACAAAAACAATCGCAAACAAGCAAAGAATTTATATGTATCTTGGGATTCTGGAGTTGCGAAGAAAAAAGTACAGGCGCGTTTAGTGGCTTCCTGGTACCAGGAAAAACCTGTAAGAAAAGATATTGCACTTTTAAAAATAGAAGGCGAAGGGCACGCATTTTTGCCAATTGCAATGCCTAAGCATACTTTAGAAAGTGATCGTATACTAGCACTTGGTTTTCCGCGCACAGATGTTTTTGGTGGTAATGACATTACTATAACAGAGGGAACAATAATTCGTTTAGTTGAAAATATTTATGGGAAATTAGATGTTATTTATATTGACGCTCAAATTACTTCTGGAAACTCTGGAGGGCCTTGTTATGATTTGAACTTAGGGGGAGTTGTTGGTGTAAACACTGCTATACACACGGGTAGTTTGCACGGTTATAATATTACTTTACCTATTTCTATTGCTGTAGAAGAATTTCCCGAAGTTTTATATCCTCACGATCGACCACTGGAAGTAGCAGATCATTTCAAACTGGCTTTATATTATAAATCGCAAAAGTGGTATCGCGGTGCTGTACGCGAATTATTAGAACTTACGCGTTTGCAACCTGAGAACGACTTGTTTTGGGCACTTCTTGGAAAAACATTATTACATGATATTGTTTTCAGCGGCACACGAGGAAAAAAACCACAAGATCAAGCTGTTTCATACTTAAAAAAAGCTTTGAATATCAATCCTAAAAACTTCACAGCTTTAACGACCTTAGGTATATATTACAAAAGTATTAAAGATAGTGCTAATGCTCTCATTTATTATAATCGTTTGGTTAGTTTTTATTCTGAAAATAGTAGAGCTTATGTATCTCGTGCGCAGCTTTATATGCGAGAAAAACGTTATGAACAGGCAAGAAAAGACGCGTTATTAGCTATAAAATTTCAAGGAAGTTCAGCAGTAGAAGCCCATTTAATACTAGCGCAGATTTTTTATAAAGAGCAACATTTTACTCTAGGGAAAGAACAGTATCAAAAAGCTCTTGATATAAATCCCCACTCTTTACCAGCGCATTTGGGAAAAATTGCTTACTACTTACACCGAAAAGAGTACCTGAGTGCTGAAATTGAGTATACCCTTCTCTTGGATAAATATCCTAATAATACACGAATTGAACTTACGGTTGCACGTTTTTATTATAGCTATCAGAAAAACGCTGCTAAAGCACTAAGTCATTATCAACAGGCACTACAAATATTTAAAAAACAAAAAATGACACCTAATCTAGCAATACTGCGTATGATTTCTTCACTAGCACGCGAGCAAAAAAAATACGAATTAGCTCTTGAGACCTACTTTGAACGCCTTCGATTAGAAACAGATGTTTCTGAACAATTTGATGTTTATGTTGGCATAGGACATATATATTTTTTGTTAAAAAAACAGGCTTATAGTGATGCCTACTATTGTTTAGCATTTGCTACCTCTCCTAAAAATAAACGTGTAAAGAATTTTTTAGGAGATAAAAAACTTACTCCTCTATCGGTAGCAGACTTAAATGAATTGATGCTGACGCAGCCTTCGCAAATTATTGCAAAAATTATACTTGTTGCAGATCTTGATTTTACGTATACCAAAAAACAAATACAAGAAATGGCCACTAAACTTCCAATGAGCATATCCAATTCACTGTTACTGCGTGCAAAAAATAAATGGAAACCTCTTCGGCCGAAGTTTAAAGAAGTGACTAACAAGATCAATCGTCACCTAACCAAAAATGGTATACTCAAGGTTGCAAAATTTTATACTGAGAACAATAATTGGTATGTCGATTTTTCTTTTACTAATAACAATAAAATTGCTATTTCGAATTTACAAATTAATGCGAATCTTCAGGATCAAAATAGAAAAACAATTAAAGTAGTTTTTCTCGATCCAAAGGAAACCTTATTACCTGGTCAGACAATCAATTACACAAAGATTTATCTTGTGCCATTTGTGAAATATGCGCATGCTCGCTTTCTTTATTTACAGTTATATAACGCAAAAGAAAGTCACAAGCTATCATCAACGCAGGTTTCAAAAACATTGAATTTTGCTGTTGGAAATTTACAAGGAACTTACTATGAAAAAGGTAGAGCAATGCAGCAGCTCTTTGCAAAAGAGAATTTTATATTGAAATTAAAAAAATCGCCAGGAGCGTTTAAAAATTTACTTACTACGGCAAAAAATGAAGTTGATATTGCTTTTACTCAGTTTGATAGTTGGTTAGCAACAGCCATTGATCCGCAGCTGAAAAAACAAATATCGCAAGTTGCAGTGGTTACTCCAGTTGGCACAGAAGAGATCCATATTCTGGTTCATCGTAATGCTAGAATAAAGTCTTTGCAAGACTTAGAAGGAAAAACAGTACACCTTGGAGCCGATTCATCTGGGACATCTATTACTGCCGGAATTCTTCTTAATATGGCAGGCGTTAATGTCGCAACTCTTACTCCTGACTATTCATCGCCGCAACTAGCTATACAAAAGTTGCTTCGCGGTGAAATAGATGCAATGTTTTATACCGTTGGTGCTCCTGTCGCGCTATTTAAAAAAGTAGATAAAAGCTATGCTGATGTAATTAGTCTTTTAGAGTTACAGCCAGAGGTGATTGCAAATATTCAAAAAAAATCTACAGGTATATACGACACCACTACCATTAAATCGGGAACATACCCATGGTTGAAAAAAGACACAGTTGTTTTAAATACATTATCTCTGCTAATTGCAAATCGTTCTCAGTCAGTAGCAACGATCAAAAGAATATTTGAATTGATATTAAAAAATAAAGATGTTCTACAAAAATCTCATGCTAGTTGGGGAATTATCAACGAAGACTTGTTAAAACGAATACCGCAATATTATTTACATGAAGGCGTAAAATAGTCCTAAGTTCCTAAGTGGAGATATACAGTGATAAATAATGATGGATTTGATCAACTATTTTCAGAAAATCAACGCTATAAAATAATAAAAAAAATAGGCGAAGGAGGTATGGGACAGGTATACCAAGCTTATGATAAAAGACTTGAGCGCGAAGTAGCATTAAAGTTTTTGATGGGAGTAATTAGCGATAAAGATTTAAGAAGATTGCGACGAGAAACCAAACTCATGGGAACGATGAATCATCCAAATATTGTTAATGTCTACGACCGAGTTGACAATATTGAAAGACCTTTTATTTCTATGGAACTTATTAAAGGTTGTTCTTTAGACGAACACGCACAACAAAAACCTATGACAATAAAATCAATAGTATCGTTGATGATTAAAGTTTCGCGGGCAATTGAGCATATTCATAATATCGGTGTTATTCACCGCGACCTTAAACTAGCGAATATTATGATCGACGACAATGGCGAGCCGAAGGTTATGGATTTTGGTTTAGCAAAAATGATTGACTCTAAGAGTCAACTGTCGAGTACAGGCGCAATTATTGGCAGTGTTCACTATATGTCTCCTGAACAAGCGAAAGGAAATTCTTCTAAGATAGACTATCGCAGCGATATTTACTCTTTAGGAGTAATTCTTTACGAGTTATTAACTGAAAAGAAATTATTTGAAGGCTCTTCGGTGAGTGTACTTTTTCAAATTTTAAATGAACGTCCGAAGAATCCACGGCAAATAAAAAAGAAAATTCCAAAGGATTTAGAATTTATTTGCTTAAAGGCGTTGGAGAAAAATGCTAAGAATCGCTATAAAAATACAGCAGAATTGATACAGGATCTTGAACTTTTTCAGCAAGGAAAGTCTATTCGTGGAAAGTACTTATATAAATGGAAGGTTTTAATAAACGCGTTGAGCATCTTGGTTGTTTTTATTTTCGCTATGATTGTTTATTTACTTTTATCCCAAGTTTTGCAACCGAATATCTCTTTGGAGCTAATAGATCCAAAAAAAGAAATGTCGTATAAAAAAGAAAATTCTTTAGTAAAACTTACCTATAAAGTAACAGGAAACATCAAAAGAGTTATTTTGGAAAAAATTACAGAGAAAAAAGCTTATGATTTTCGCATAGAGTTAGCTGTACAAGACAATAAATTATTACCACTAAATCGTGAATTGCCAGAAAATAACAGTGTTGAGCTAAAGGAGCAGAAACTATTAATAGATACCTCACTAAATTATGGAGAAAATAAATTTTTGACTATTGTGGTCAATAACAAGGGAAACCGTATAGAAAAATCTCAAACTTTTTATCGCGAAATGCCAGGAAAAACGCGATTAGCTGTATTTCGCGGGAATATTGAGCGCAGTGGAAAATACACAAGTATAGATATAAATAAGAAGCCTAAAGTAAAGAAATTTGAAGGCGGAGGAAAGTCCTCTCCGGTTGCAGTTGACAATGTCGTTTTTTATAATAACAAAGAAACTTTACGTGCTGTAGATGTTGTGAAAGAAAAAATACTTTGGGTATTTCCTTTATCATATGAAAAAGAGTCTTCTACGCATAGTCCATGTTGGGCAGATGGTTTTATATTTTTTGGTGAAAATAAATATCTTCATTGTTTAGACGCTGAAACTGGAGATGTTAAATGGAGCTATCAAACAAAAGAGAGTGATGCTTTTCTTGTAAGACACATTATAGTTGCTAATGGATTTGTTTTCTGTTCTCGAGGTAATTATTTTTACTGTTTGGATATGTATAGTGGACAACTTTTGTGGCACTCAAAACATTTTCCTTTTATAAAAACACCTCCGGTAATTTCGTCAAAAAATAACACTCTTTATTTTTGTGTAGGGGATGGAAGATCTTCTATCCATGGATTAGATATAGATACAGGGGAGCAGAAATTTATAAGCCGAGATTTTAGAAAAGTCTGGTGGTCTTGTCCTGCATTACACAAAGACAAAATATATCTTCCGGCCTTTGAGGGGGATCTTTATATTATTGATGTAATAACAGGTAAGATAAAAAGATATCAACGTAATATTTCCCTTCGGAGGAAGAATATCAGAACCAGATTATCTTTTGCGGTGGAAGACTCTGCTCAATACTTAGCAATCCCAAAGGAAAATCTGTTGAAAAAACTCAATCTTGATCAGAAAAGTGAATCAGTATGGCTTCGTATGTTTAGAAGTACAGTGAAAGAAAAAAGAATAACTTCTCCTATTATCACTGACAATAATATTTATATTGCTGTTGACAAGTCTATTTATGCTTTAACAAAGACAGGTAAACATTTGTGGAATGTAGAGACACAAGGAATTATCTTTTCTTCGCCTGTAATAGAAGATGGTATTTTGTATTGTGCTAGCACAGATGGCTATCTTTATGTATTAGAATAACTATGTGGTAAAACTACTTAATTTATTTTTAAGAAAAGTTTTTTGCGCACTAGATGTTGTTGCTTTCAATGCTTGCTCAAAGTATTTTTTAGCTAACAGTTGTTTGTTTTCACGGAAATATAATTCTCCTAAGGTTGCTGGTAGTAAAAAATAATTGTCTAGTTTTTTTTCAATATAGTGAAGCCTTTTAAAGGCTTTGGCTGTTTGCCGGTTAAAGTACTCTGCTATAGCAAAGTTTAATTGTATAATAGGTGTGTTTTCTATTTGAAGTAGCAATTGATATTGGCGACAAATACTAGACCAATTTGTCGAAGAAAAATCAGGAGCTAAGGAGTGTTCTGCAGCAATGCCTGCTTTCAATATATGAGTGCATAAGGTGTTACTTTGCGTTGCTTGTTGTAAATGATATATTCCTTTTGAAATGAGTTCTGAGTTCCAGCCACTGCGATTTTGTTTTTCCAAAGTAATAATAGTGTTTTGTTCACCTAAACGACTAGAAAATCGCGACATATGCAAATGCATTAGTGCTAATAGTCCGTGGATTTGGGGTCGGTCGTTAAGTAGATTTAAAAGTAATTGTGCAAGGCGTATTGCTTCACTGCATAATTCAGTGCGAATAATTTTATTTGGGTGAGAGGATAAATAACCTTCATTAAACAAAAGCTCTAAAGTAAGAAGTACAGATTCTAAGCGTTTTTCCAGAGCTTTTTGGGGAATTTCAAAAGAAATATTTTCATTGCGCAGTTTTTGTTTGGCGCGAAACAAGCGTTTATTTATGTTCATTTTTGTGGTTACAAGTGATGAGGCAATCTCTGTTATGTTAAAACCACATAGAGTTTTCAAAGCCAAACACACTTGGGACTCTTGTTGTAAAATAGGATGACAACAGTAAAAAATAGTACGTAGCAAACTATCGTTAATCTCTTCAACACCTGATTGTTGATATGTATTTAAAAACTTACATTGTAACTGTGGTAAGATTTTTTTTTCGTAATGTATTTTTCTCCGTAAATAATCAATGTATTTTTTCTTAGCGACATCCATTAACCACCCACCGGGATTATCAGGAAGTTTATTCTGCCACGATTCTAATGCAGCCACTAAAGTTTCTTGAACAATGTCTTCTACCACGTCTATATTGTGTATACCTACATATCGAGTCATAATTGCTTTTACTTTGACGGCCTCGTAACGATAAAGTTTTTCGAATTCAGCAGAGCTGTACCTAGACATTACATCTTTCCTAATAACGGTCGAACGATAAGTGCAAAATGATTTGCAAAAGGTGAACTTTTTGCTAGAGAAATAGCTTCGTCAATGTCTACAGCAGTAATAATAACAAAACCAGCTATGACTTCTTTACTTTCGATAAACGAGCCATCAAAGAATGTATTGTTATTTTTTAAATATGCGCCTGTTTGTTCTAATTGTTGTCCTGAGATAAACTTGTCACCTATTTCTTCTACCCATGCGCGAAATTCTTTTATGCGTTGAGGCATATTTTCAGCGGCATAGTCCGATTCCATTTTTCCTTCAATTAAAACTAAATATTCTTTCATGATATTTTACTCTTTATTGAAAAATTATTGTGCAATAAAAGCGCTTCGAATTTACTCATATTGAGTATAAAAAAAAAATGATGAAATAAATATAATTTTTTGTCTCATTTTTTTGTGCCCATTCGACACCATTGTAAATTCAGATAGTAATAAACATTTATATAAAGGAAAAAATTATGAAAAGCGTTATTTATGACAGCGTTGTACTACCAGCTTCACCAAAAAAGTTATTTGATATGTATCTTGATGCGAAAATTCATGGCGCTTTCACTGGTATACCGGTGGAGTCTATAGGGAAAGAAAGTGGTACTGAATTCAAAGCTTTTGATGGAAAATTACAAGGAACAATTCTACAAACAGTTGATTCCTTGCTTATTGTACAGACGTGGCGTTCGCCATCGTTTAAAGAGCAAGATGTGGATTCAACACTTATTTTGTCTTTTTCGGAACAGAACAATGAAGGCAGGATAGATCTTGTTCATGTCGATGTTCCACAGCATGATTATAATTGTATTGTTGAAGGTTGGAAAGAACGCTACTGGAAACCGTGGCGCGCTTATTTAGAAAAGTAGGTGACAAGTTAATTGATTTTAAGTAGGGCGTGTCATCATTCAAAATATTGTGTGTTTTTTCGAGCCCGAGCCCGTTTGCGAAACTTTCACTAACAATTTATCAAAGAAGCAAAGTTTCTTTTTCCATCGCAAAAAACTAGTATTGAACCAATAAATCACTTTCTGTCGCTCTCAAAAAGTTTTCGGGCGCGGGCTCGCAAACGGGCTCGGGCTCAATACTACTGGCGTATCATTAAATGAATCCGTTATATTTTTATCTGTATTGAATGATGACCGCCCTAGTTATGCACAATCAAGTGCATAACTGCTAGATCTATTGTTAGAAGTCTTCTAGAGTTTTTCTAGCACTGTTAGAGTTATATCATCATGTTGTTCTTGGTCTTTCATGAAGGACTCTAAATCTTCGAGTATTCCGTAAACCATATCTTGTGGGTTTTTATCGCGGTGATGATTGATTATTTCTAGTAGGCCATCCATTTCAAGCATATCGCCTGTTGGAGACATTGCATCGGTAACTCCATCGGTATAAAAAACAACTTTATCACCAGCGTTTAGTTGTAATTCTTTTTCTTCTAGAAAATCTGTGATATTGTCTTTTACACCTAGAACGACCCCACCAGCTGGAGTAGCTTCCGGAGCAGTATCTCCTCTTATTGTAATGAGGTTTTCATGTCCTGCGCCTGTGTAGACGAGTTTTTGAGTTTTGTTGTTCCAATGAACTAACAACATTGACATAAAAATAAAAGGTTCTGTGTTGTCTTTTAGGATACTGTTAGTTTCTAGTAGAATTTCTTTGGTTGATAATTGACTATTGTAGAGAAAATGATGGAGAATTAGTCGTGCCATTACCATTACGAGTCCGGCGGGAACACCTTTGCCGGATACATCTCCGATTACAATAGATAGTGTTTCATTTTCTGCATGGGTGATAAAATCGTAATAATCACCACCTACTTGGCGCGCTGGAATCATTTTACCATAAACATTTATGCCCTGAATTTCGGGTAAAGTTTTTGGAAGTAAGCCCGATTGTATTTTGGCAGCAATACTGATTTCTTGCTCAATGCGTTCTTTTTCTCTTAGCTCTTCATATAGAAAAGCATTCTCTAGTGCAATGGCAGCTTGATTAGAAAAAGAAATCAGAAAGTCGAGATCGTGTTCTGTAAAAAGCCCAGACACTAAACGGTTATCCACATAAACAGCGCCTATTGTTTTATCTTTAATATTAAATGGTACACAAAGAATTGAACGTAGTTTTAAGTCAACAATGGATTGCGATTGAAACCGACCATCTGCTTGTGCATCTGAAGTCAAAACTGGTTCACCAGTTTTTATTACTTTTTGTACTATACTTGTTGACAGATTACTTTCAGATGTAGATAGTTCTTTTTCGTCTATGTTTCTTGCTGCTTTAAAATTTAAGGTGTCATTGTCATTCAAGACAACAAATCCACGCTCGGCTTTGAGCTCACGAATTACCATGTCCATGATGAGATCGAATAATTTTTTTGAATCTAGGACTGAATTAATGGTTGTAGAAACTTTTTGTAGTGTAAGTAAACTTTCTCTCTCAGCTTTAAGCTCTTGTACTTGGTTGATAAGAGTTGTATTTTTTGATGTTAGAACTTGTAATTGTTCTTCAAATTGTTTTTGCATTCCACTTAGTTTTTCCTGGATACTATCTACATATTCTTGTCCCATATCTTTACTCGCTTCAAGTTGTTTTTTAAAGTTCTGTATTTGTTTCTGGTATTCTCTTTCACATGCAGATATCTCTTGTCCGAATTCTCGTAGTTTTGCACCAATATCTTTTTTGTAATCGACAGTCGAAGTTTCTCGCTTACATTGTTTAATGAGGAGGTTCGTTTTATTTTGTAGAGGAACAATTTCTGCTTGAATATATATTTCTTTTGCTTTTTCAAGCTGGTTTATAGCTACTTTGATAAAACCCTTCTCCCCTTCTTTTTCAAAATGAAGGAGTGCTTTGCCGTACTCAAAGTATGCTTTTGCTAGTTCTAGTTTGTTGACAACTCTTTCTAGTAAAACAATTGCTGATACAAAATGTTCTAGTGCTTGTTGGTTGTGTCCTCTTTTGCTACAAAATATTGCGTATCTAGTGTGTATTTTGGCTGACATTATGTCATCGTCATGTTTTTTACTGATTTTTAGAGCTTTGTTTAGAGTTTTGTTTGCTTCGTCATCAGCAAGAGTTTCTGATAAACTTAAGTATACATCAGACAAAGCCCATTTCATGTTTAGAGATAAAAATAAAGTTTCACTTAGGCTAAAAATTTCTTGTGCTTCTGATATTTTTCCTTGAGCAGCATAGGTTTGACCTAATATTTTGTATGCTGTTGCCGATGCAGATTGAATTTTTAAATCATCGAATATTTTTATTGCGCGTTTAATAAATTGCAATGCTTCGGTGTCTTGTTCAAGAACATTCATTGCGCGGCTAATTTCTAACAAGGCATAACCTTCACCTATTTTAACTTGGCTTTCTTCTGCAAAACTCAAACATTCTTTGTATATTTTGAGGGAACGAGAAAATTGTCCGCGTAATTCAAATAGTTTCCCTAAGTTGATTTTTACTATAATAAATCGCTCGCGATCACCAACCATATTACAAATGTAAGAAGCTTCTTCCAAGTAACGATATGCTAAATCTATTTGACCTTTACGAATATAAGTACGAGCAATTCCCTCTGCTACTTTTGCTTTTAGTGGGAGATTTTCAGAAGAATGTAGTATTTTGAAAGCCATTAAATAGTGATTCATTGCGTTAGGCAGTTGACCTTTAACTGCGTGAATAGAAGCAAAAGAGCTGTAAATAGAGGCTTGCAATTCTATATTTTTTTCACTTTTAGCAAGTTCTAGAGATTCGCTGAGTAGCTTCTCTGATTCGTTGTACGACCCCATTACGATGTAAATAGAAGCCATTGTTAAAAGTTCTTCTGCGATTTTTTGCCCTTGATTACGTAAATTAGTAAGTAAATTTTTATAATGGTGAATTGCTTTATCAAAAAGGCCATTTTTGAAAGCGGAATCACCTATTCCCTTATCAATTGCGTTGTTTGTCTCTAGCTTGTTTTGTTGCACTATGAGCAAACTTTTTTCAAACACAGTCAAGGACTCTTTATATTGCCCACAAAAAAGATGAATGTTACCAAGTTTAATCAATAGATCTATTTGTTGTTGTGGTGTTGTTTTGTAACCTATATTAATTGCTTTATGATAGTAGTTAAGGGCAGGACTGTATAGGTACTGCTTTTTGCACATATCACCTGATTGAGTAAGATAGTAGAAAGCTTTACTGGTTTGCGAGGCTTGTGTATAGTGATAAGCTAGGTTCTCTATATTATTTTGCAGATCTTGTTCTTCTAGTTGCTCTGCTATTTTTTTGTGGAGGCCACGTTTTTTAACAACAGGTATTTTGTTGTATATTTTTTTTGCTAACTTTTGTGACCCTATGACATAGCTTTGGTTTTTCTCTAGAATAAACCCTGTAGTGATTAATTTTTCGAATACTTGATTTAGTGTTTGAGAGTTGAGTATTTTTTCAATCAAGGTTTGAGAAAGAGGGTGCCCTGCGATAGCCGCAAGTTGGATAATCTGTAGCTCTTTTTCATTGAGGGATGTGTATTTCTCTAGAAGAGACTCCTCTAATAAATTAGGACGCTTTATTTTACGCAAGTCATCTATGTCAATAACCCACAAGCCACCTTTTTGATAAATAAGACCATCATTTGCAAGTTTTTTAATTGATTCTTCTAAAAGAATAGGCACTCCGCAACTTACTTCATATAGCTTATCTAGTACATTAGAATCCATGTATTGGTTATTAACCATGGAAGAAAATAGGTTTTTTACATCATCTTTTTTAAGAGGTGTCAGCTCTATTTCTTCGCAAATTTTCTTCCATTGGAAACTAGAAGTGAATTTATGCAAGGGAATTTGAGCACTTTCAAGAAAGCTATTGTGTGTACAGCATACGAATAGTGAAATGTTTTGCGTTTTTTGTACAAATTTGAGTAGTAGTTGGCAATTTTTTTCATCGAGATTGTGAATATTATCAGCAAATAAAGATAAAAAGTGGTATTTGGATATTTCAATAAAAAATTCGCAAATTTTTTCTTCGATAAGATTATTAGCAAGAGGTTTTTCTGGCTTTATATGTGAATAGTAGTTGTCTTGTTCGAACAAATTTGGATTTAGAGACCACAATACGTTTCCCCACCTATCGAGTATTTCAGACAAGATATTTGGCGCTTCTTTTTTAAAGTGTTCTAGTATTTGTTCAATGGCTTGTGAGAATATAGGATATTCTGTAGAAGTTCTTAATGTACAGTCTGCTAATATAGAAATAGTGCCTTCTGCGATTTGCGATTGAAAGTGTTTTAATAGTGCCGTTTTTCCAATACCGCTTTCTCCAGAAATAGTAATGAAATAGCCTCGTCCTTTTAGTGCTTTTGAAAACCCCAAGGATAATTGTTTTAGCTCATTTTCTCGACCACAGAATTTAGGATTTGAGAGTAGATGTTCTCCGCGTTCTATTTTGATGTCGCGTATTTCCGATTTCCCTGCTAGCTTTAGCATAGCACCTAGAAGTTCTTCTGCTGATTGAAATCGTTTCGCTGGAGATTTTTCAATCAATTTCATAATAATTGTTTCAAAGCCAGGAACTATTTTTGGGTTCACCTTGCTAGGAAGACAAGCTGTTGTTTCTACTTGTTTCAGTACAGTGGTGATTATGTCATTGCTTTTGAATGGAACCTCACCTGTGACAAGCTCATAAAATAAAACGCCCAGCGAGTATAGATCAGCACGTGTATCTATTTGAAAGCCTTTTATCATTTCAGGAGCCATGTAATTTAAAGTTCCCATGATGTCTGCTTTGGGATCTAAGAAGTTTTGTACGTTGTCGTATGTAGCAAAACCAAAATCTAGAATTTTTGGCTCTAGTTTACTATTTATTTTTATATTATCAGGCTTTAAATCGCGATGTATTACGCCTTGTTTATGAATATAATCCAATATTTTAGTGATTTCAGTACAGACATCAAATATTTGAGAGAACTCATATTCTTTCAGTGAATTCAAAGAAGAACCATCCACATACTCCATTGTAAAGAAGTTTTCTCCTTGTTCAAAAACTTTTACAACTCCTGGATGATTTAAGTTTTTTATAGAGATAAATTCTCTTTTAAAAAGAGTTTGCTCTCTTTCTGAATCTAGGCTTTGAATGAGCATCTTTAATGCAACGTTTTTATTATTATTTTGATCTGTAGCTAAGTAAACTTTTCCTACGCGGCCACTGCCAAGTAGTTTTGTTAGTTTATAGCGGTTATCTATAATATCGCCTGTTTTATATGTATGCATTATTGTACATTAACTTTGTTTGTGGAGTGATTCGATACCTAATAAAAGAGCCGATAACGGAATGTCATATGGCTTTTCTTCTTGTTGTACATTTGTTTCTTGTTGGGTATTTTCTTCTGGCAATTCGTTTTTTTGCGTTTGCTGTGGTTTTTCTTGTGACTTTGTTTTTGCTTTTGCTTTTGCTTGTATTTTTTGTGCGGTAGCTTTTTGTTGTGGCTCTTCTTTTTGTGCATTTGTTTCTAATGGAGTATTTATTTCTGTTTTATTAACGTTCTCAAGCATTTTTTGTCTGAGAGATTTTACAGAAACTTTTTTTGGTTCTTTAGCTGTTGTAGAAACAGGAACCTCTTCGTATGGTTCTTCGGTATCAATTGTAGTTTCTACTTTTTTCGGTGAGAAAAGTTGTTGTATTTCTTTTTCCCAGAACATGTTCGCAAACGAATATTTGTTTGTTAGTTGCTCACTGCTTGTTTTCGTTTTGTGGTATAGACTAATTAGAGCTACAACAGAAGGTAGTTTTTCAAAATCGCGAATAGGTGCTTGTAGCACTTTATGAAAAAATGATTCTGCTTGTTCTAAATTATCTTGGAAAAAAGAAGATAAACCACAAATATGATTCACATAAGCTTTTTTATAAGGGTGGTGTAGGTTTATACCTTGTACTTTACTGGCAAGTGTTTCTATATTTTGCGGAGAACGGTTTTGATTATTTAGTGTAATTAACTCTTGTAAAGAATGGAAAACGTAATCAGGTGTATTGTCGTTTACTTCATGATTTTGTACGATTCTTTCTAGAGTTGTTTGTGCTTTTGAATACTTTTGTAGTTTAATATTTGTTCTGGCAATTTTGTGTTCATATTCTTCACTGTTAAAATCTTCTGCTTGACTACTGTTTATTATTTTTTGGTAGGTTTCAAGGGCTTCACTAAAATGGCCGCACCAGTATAAACAATCTCCAACAATAGATTGTATTAGGTAGTGATTTTTGTAGCGACTACCTCTTGCTTTTGCAATTGTTTTATCGAAAGAATGAAGAAATTTAGTGTTAAGGAGACACTCTAAAAAAAATAATTGTTCATGTTGTACCATGTTTGTTGCATCTTGGTCTGCATGCTTTATGGCCAGTTTAAGATATTCAATTGCTAGATCGTGTTTATTTGCGTCCATAGCAACTTGGCAAAGTGACATACAAAGTAGTGCTTGTATTTCTAAAGGAGCATTTTCTGGTAACGATTGCGCTTCCTCTAAGATAGAGTATTCTCCATCCTTATGACTTTGTAGTATTTCTACAACTACTTCAAACCATTCATCCATTATTTTTACCTTTATCTTTGTCCTGCCATCGCAATGTAGAGTTTTTGCGAATAACTATTTTTTTGTTTTCTTTTCTTATAACCATCAGGTGCAGGCGTATTATCTACGACTTCTTCAATAATTTGGTCTGGTGTTATGCCTTCAGCTTCAGCGGTGTAATTTAGTACAATTCTATGTCTAAGTGCAGGCTGAATGATCTCACGTATGTCTTTTGCTGTTACGGTGAAACGTCCTTGAAGCATTGCCCGTGCTTTGGCACCTATAATTACTGCTTGCGTTGCTCTTGGACTAACACCCCAAGCGATGTTGTCAATCGCATATTGTATATCGCTAACATCTGGACGAGTGTTACGACATAGTTTAATAGTATAGTCTATTAAAGATTGTGGTGTGTCTATCTTTCGTACTAATTTAAGTGATTTTAATATAGTTTCTTGTGATATAAGAGGTGTAAATTCACTGCTTTTATTTGAAACCGTAAGGCGTAGTATCCGATACTCTTCTTCTTTTGTTGGATAATCAAACAGTATGTTGAACATAAATCGATCTAGCTGTGAAATAGGCAGAGGATATGTTCCTTCTTGTTCCACAGGATTCTGCGTGGCTAGAACAAAAAATGGTGGCTCTAACTCAAAGCGCGTACCTATCGAGCTTACTGTGTGCTCTTCCATTGCCTCTAAAAGAGCAGACTGGGTTTTTGGTGGAGTACGGTTTATCTCATCTGCTAGAAGGATATTCGTAAAAATGGGCCCTTGTAAAAATGAGAATTTTCGCGAGTTATCTGTTGCATCTTCTACCAAAATTTCAGTTCCTGTTATGTCTGAAGGCATAAGGTCTGGAGTAAATTGGATACGGCTGAACTTTAAATCTAGTAATTCTGATATAGAACGAATTAATAAAGTTTTTGCTAAACCAGGAACACCTACGACTAAAGCATGACTACCACTAAATATGGCTATTAAAATTTGTTCTATCGCTTCTTCTAGACCAACAATACGCTTTTTGAGCTGTTCACATACTTGTTGATGTATTCCACGGAGATGTTGTATCTCTTGTTTTTCTTCAGCGGTTATGTTCATAAATCGTGCCTCAAATGTATGTTGTTAAGTATAAAAATTGTCGTTTTGAGCTTTAAATGTCAACTACTTATAGTAGTAGTTCATTTACTAATAATTGCCGAGTGTTATGTAAAATTGTTTTCGTCACATTTTAAAGTATAAGCTCTTTTTATAGACAAAGCAAGTAACTAAGATAGAGGCTAAAAAATAATTTATCAAGTTGCTTGCAGGTGTCGACATTCAGTTTTTACATTATTAATTAGGGCATGTCAGTATTTGTCTTCCTTATAACTTAACTATTTTAGAGATTGCTCTTCTATTATAGAGTACAACTTAGCGCTTTCAAGCGTTTCGCCACCCTCTAAAATAATTCGTATTATATAAAAACCTGAGTGCCTAAACGCCCTGAGATTACTCTAAATG
Source organism: Candidatus Uabimicrobium helgolandensis (assembly GCF_041508025.1). Classification (NCBI taxonomy): domain Bacteria; kingdom Pseudomonadati; phylum Planctomycetota; class Candidatus Uabimicrobiia; order Candidatus Uabimicrobiales; family Candidatus Uabimicrobiaceae; genus Candidatus Uabimicrobium; species Candidatus Uabimicrobium helgolandensis. The sequence continues at coordinate 3,835,888 of NZ_CP165719.1, read as the reverse complement.
AATAAAGCATTTTTCGTCAAATTTACCTTGAAGTTTAGTAACAAGCCAGTTATCACGGAACTCTAGGTGCGGATTCTTGCTTTTTTGTGCTACATTTGGACCTTTGATAATTATAGTTCCTTTGTTGTCAATTCCTACATCTTGCATTGTTTCTAGATTCACTATTCTTACAGCGACTTCTGGAAACGGGAGGCCTACTGAACCTGGTCTTGTTCCGATTTGAGTATTGAAATTTTCTTCGTCAATAAAGTCTGGTCTGTTTAAAGCAACTAAAGGCCCACAACTATCTAGTGCGAAGAGTTGCATGATGTCAATTGCAAACTCTTGTTGATACTTTTTACGCTCATTTTCATTTAAAATATCTGTTACTAAACCAAAATAACGAATTTGGGAAGCTATTTGATTAATGTATGGTAAGTGTTTTTCTGTACTATCGGTAAATAACATTGATATTTTATGCTTGCAATCGTTAAAATTTTCAGCGGTTGGTTCAACACATAATATGTGTTGGGCATGGAAAGCAGGTAACCAGAAATTCGTTACCAATGAAAAAGGTTTGTGTATGGGCTCTATAGCTAAGAATGTTTCGTTTTTTAGTTCGAATGTTTGGTGAAAAGCTTTTACGCTACTATATATATTACGATGACTTATAGATGTAAAGTTTTCAGAATACACTGTTATTTCTTCATCACATTTTTCTTTATTGCCTACAACATGATTTTTAATAATGTTTTTTGCTGATTTGAGCGCAAGCGACACTTTTTTGTCAGGGGTGTCCCATGAAAGAACTTTAGTGCTTGTTGTTTTGTCTTTTAGTGAATCATCATTTGTAATAAGATACTCAAGTTTTGGCAATACCAAGTGGCTATCTTTTTCATCTATATGAATTGGAACAAATCCTTTATAAAGAAGAGCAAGGTGTGCAATAAAAGCTTGATCGTTTGGAAGATTGATTGCTATTTTTGAATTTTGTGTAATTTTTTCAGTTGGACTCCATGATAAAGCCTGAGCCAGAACTTCTCCAAAGGTTAAAGTTGTTTTTTGTGTAGTGATAAATGGTTTTTTCCAGTTACGTTTGGCTATCGTGATAAATTGTATGTGTAGTGGTAATGGATCTTTTAAGCGATGTGTATATGCTTCAGCAGAGAGCTCCATTACTTTTGATCTTGCAGTAAAAGCGTCTACGCTAGATGGCAAAGGCTCTCCAAAAATAACATTTACCGAGTCAGAGAACTTAATAGGCCTTTTAAATATGAATTTTCCTCTTTCGTAACTAAAAACGCTTCCCCATAGACCGTCGAGGTATACCGGAACAACTTGACAATTTACGCCATCGACAATTTTTTGAAACCCGCTTTTAAAAGGAAGAAGATTTCCTGTACGCCAAATTTTACCTTCAGGAAAAATACATACAACGCCGTCGTTTTGCATAAATTTATGTGCTATATCTAAAGACTGTTGTTTTTTCTCGGAAGAATCACCTCCTGATACAGGTATACAATTGAGCTTTTTCCATATCCAGTTACCAACAGGCATTTCGTAAAAACCGCGAAACATGAGATAACTTAACATTTTTTCAAATGTGGATCCTAGTATAAATGGATCAAAGTAAGATAGGTGGTTGGCGACTACAATGCCTTGCTTCGGTTGATTGTGTTTATTGATAGTGCGAACCTTGAATACAGTATTGACTATTTCTATGATAATGATTCGCAATACTAAACCAGGAGCTGTTAGTGCCATTAAAATTGCGTAAGTTATAGTGCAACAACCAATAGTGACCATTATTTTGGCTGAATTCATTTGTAGAACGCTTGATAAAAAGATTGCCAACAAAGAGGCAGCCAAAATACCAGTAAAACTTATAATGTTAGAAAACGCTATGTAATTACCTTTTTCGTTTTCAGGACTTCTTGCTTGTAATTGAGCATAGAGTGGTACAATAAAAAAACCAGCTGATATTCCGAGCATAAAAAGATCAATTATCGATCGAAAAGTAAAATTCATAAAGGTTCTAGTACCTGTATTCCCATACCATGCAAGATCAAGGGAAAAAATACCTAGAGATAAACAAGCAAAAGGAACCCATCCTGTTTCAATACTATCGCGTGATAAGTGTCCTACTAAGACTGATCCAATTGCAATGCCAACGGTCAACAAAGCAAGTGTTAATGTGGCAGCAGCACTTCCTAGTCCCATGATATTTTTTGCATATACAGGAATTACTGACATAAAAAGAGCGCCAAGAGCGTAGAAAAAAGTTATGCCATAAATAGTATTCATAATAGTCGGAGTTTTAGATATTCTCGGGAAGTTTTTCCATAGATAGGAAATTACATTCCATTCTAGGGGATTGTTTTGCTTTTTCGCACGGACTTTAGGAGCGAAATATATAAAAAAAGTACCTATAACTGCAATAACAAAGTAAATAACGCCAGCCCAGGCTAAATTACTTTGGAATTTATCGAACAGCAAACCACCTAGTACAGCACCTAGTAAAATAGCTATATTAGTTGTCATATTTAGTAGGCCATTGGCCATTGATAGGTCTTCTTTGTGGAAAGTCTCTGGGAGTATACCGTATTTAGCAGGCCCAAAAAAAGCACTTTGTGTTGACATGAGAAAAAAAGAAATAAGAAGGAGAGGTAAGCTTGAAAAATACAATGCCACACATGAAAATAGCATAGCAAGAATTTCTGGGCTTTTAGCATAAAAAAGCACTTTGTTTTTTGCATAGCGGTCAGATAAATAACCTGCAAAAGGAGAAAACATTAAAAAAGCAATGGGGAGAAGAGCAGCTATTATACTATTATATAGCACTTGTTGTTCGCGAACAATTGAATCAAGTACAAAAGCTGTCATTGTCATTTTTATAGCATTATCGTTAATAACCCCGAAGGCTTGTCCCAACAAAAATGATATAAAGCTGGGAGATTTTACTGTTGTATGGTGTGGCGAATCCATTTTCTACCTATTGAAAAGAGAGAAGAAAACTTATTATAATTACACGCTTACAATTGTTTGATTGTTTAAGGGTTGGATATTTAAATTTTTGTATAATATGAATTAATTTAGAGTCTCTAAAAGAGCCCAATTATAAGGAAGATAAATATCAATACGCCCTATAGAATGTAAAAAGATTGTATCAGAATGTAAAAGATCTAGCAAAAAATACTTTTATTTTCATAGAGCGAATGATCAATTAAATAAAATTTGCTTTTGAGAATTGCCCCTCACTTAGTTAAAAATAGGGGAATGACGAAGAAAATACTAAAGTGAAAAGAAATCTATAAAAGGATAAAAAATCCTGTATTATTAACTTTATTAATGAATGAATTATTTGAGAACCTGTTACGGTTTTATAACAGACTCTAAGAAAGTTGGAGAATAATGAACGCAGATAGTTTAGAAATAAAATCTATATGCAAAAATTTTCAACATGCAGACTCTACTATTAATATACTGCAAAATGTTGATTTTTCAGCGCAGCCTGGAGAAACAATTGCTATTGTTGGACCTTCAGGAGCAGGGAAAAGTACTTTGCTAAACATTATTGGTTTACTGGATGTTCCTGACTCTGGAATGGTTAAGTTGGGAGATAAAGAACTACAGTCAATTTCGCAAAAAGAACAAGAATTTTTTCGCGGCCACCATATTGGTTTTGTATTTCAAAATCATCATCTTCTCCCTCAATTAACCGCTTTAGAAAATGTTTTATTACCTACTCTTATTACTAAAAGTGGTAAAGAGAATGCAGAAGAGATTTTAAATTTTGTTGGTTTAGAAAAGCGCAAGAATTTTTATCCTTGGCAAATATCAGGAGGAGAATGTCAAAGAATTGCAATTGCACGCAGTATTATGAGTGCCTCGAAGTTACTTCTTTGTGATGAACCTACTGGAAATTTAGATGAAGAAAATGGCCAAAAAATTATTTCTTTACTCAAGAGCATAGCGGATAAAAATAAAGTGATTGTTGTTATGGTGACGCACAATATTCAATATGCGAAGCAGTTTGATCGCTGTTTTGTATTGCGAAATGGTTCATTGTGTGAAGGAGCACTAGGTGAATAAAACTCGTTTACTATGGCGTAGTATTCGGTATTACTGGAAGTCAATAATCCTGATTATCATTGGTATTGTAGTTGGTACTACTGTAATTACTGGATCTTTGATTATTGGTAAATCAGTACCCAAAAGTTTACTCGACACCGCCACTTCACGTATCGGTAGCATAGACTACGCTTTAAAAAGTACGAAGCTATTTACAAGGACATTTTTAGAGAGAATAGAGCAAGATTGTAAACAGAATCAATTTGCATCTATTCTAACTTTGTCTGGTGTTACTAAGTACAATGAAATAACTATACCACAGGTTAATGTTCTTGGTGTGGATGATAAGTTTACATCTTTTTATAGGACACCTTTATTGCTAAATAAACGCGAAGTAGCAATTAATAAATCGCTTGCTCAAGATTTGGGTGTTAAAAAAGGTGAGCGCTTGATTTTGCATATTTATCGCTCTAGTTTTGTACCTACCGAAACACTTTTTGCACGTAAGAACTATGAGGATAATGTCTACACTTTACGTGCAAAAGTTATTGATATCTTATCTGATGAAGAAATGGGGGGATTTCGTTTAGATGCTAACCCTCGTACTCCGCGTAACGTGTTTGTTTCTCAAAAATGGTTGTCTAAACAGATAGAGCGTGAACATTATATTAATACGCTTCTTGTTTCAGGAAAACCAATAGAAAATATAAGAAAGTACCTTTCCGTTGAGGATTTAGGAATTTATTTTCGCGAGAATAAACAACAACTTTTAATACAAAGTAAAAATTTCATATTCCATGATTACGAATTACAAGGTGTTGATAAAGCTCTCACCGATTTAAAAGAAAAAGCAAGGCGCGCATCTGTTTATGTCGTGAATAACATTGGAAATGGGGAGAATACTGCTGCGTATTCTATGATTGCTGGAGTTGAGGGATTAGATATACCTCCAAACCAGATTTATGTAAACAAATGGTTGGGAGAGGATCTTAAACTTGGTAATAATGCAAATATCGATTTGGAGTATTTTATTCCAACAAATGGACGTTTAGTTACAGAAACAAAATCCTTTTCAGTAACTAAACAGCTAGAAATGAATCACGAATTTATTTCTTCTAAATTAATTCCAGAGTTTGAAGGCTTAACTAACGCTGATAGTATTGGTGACTGGAATGTTCCATTTGATGTCGATCTAAATAGTATTAGTGATCGCGATGAAGAGTATTGGGAATTGTATCGCGCTGCACCTAAGGTATTTATTTCTGTGAAACAAATGAAGAATATTTGGAATTATCGGCAAAGTGAACAAGTTGACTGGGTAAGTAGCATTATTGTTTCTAAAAATATTGATCGAGGTGTGTTGGAAGAAAAAATTATTTCGCATGCTAACTTGGGTTTCTACGGAATGCATTTTTTACCTATACGAAGACAGATTGAGGTTTCTTCACAAGGAGCAACTGATTTTGGCGGATTGTTTATTGCTCTTAATTTTTTTATTTTGTTATCAGCGCTACTGTTAATATCTATGTTAACAAGACTATATACTACATCGCGTTCTGACCAGATGGGAATTATGGGAGCATGCGGTTTTTCTCATAAAAGTATTAGACTTTTGTTTTTGCAGGAAGGTTTACTGTGTTGTTTTTGTGGAGCACTACTAGGTGGTTTAGCTGGTACTTTGTACGCTAAATATATAATTGTACTGTTAACAACTTCATGGATGGGTGCAACAGGTACAACTTTAATTCGGTTATATGCAGATACACAAGTTATTGTTTTGGGAGCAGGAATTGGGTTTTTTGTCAGTTGGCTATCTATGTATCATGGTACTCGACATGTAAAAATGCACAGTGTATTGCAATTGCTAAAAGGATGGAAATCCTTATCTATATATATACTGAAAAATAAACCGCGAAAATACGGACGTTGGTCTTGTGCTTTATTTTTTGTAGCAGTCATATCTATATTTAGTGCCAAGTCTCATTTTATTTCAAATGTAGCAGGCTTTTTTGTGGCAGGTACTTCTTTTCTTGGCGGATGTTATTGCGTTTTGGGCTATTATTGGCAGAGAAGTCCATCTTCGCAATTGTCTTACCTTTCTCTTGTTCGCAAAAATTTGGCTTTGTATCGCGATCGTAGCTTATTACTGTTTGTGTTATTTGCTTTTTCTAGCTTTCTTTTTGTTGCGTTGGCAGTAAACAAAAATGATTTTAGTGATGTGGATTTAAATGATAAAAATTCGGGTACAGGAGGATTTGCTCTTCAAGCGAAAGCATCTTTCCCTATACATCATGATATGAATTCCTCAGAAGGGCGCGAAAAGCTAGGTTTTGACGACAATGCTGAAGGTATTCTTTCGCAAAACAATATTTTCTCAGCACTGTTTTTTAAAGGACAAGATATCAGTTGCTTAAACCTAGCAAAAGCGACTGTGCCTAACATTGTTGGAGTGTCTGATCGCTTTATTGAACGCGGTGGATTTATTGTTTCGAGTGCTGTTTCTTCGTCCAACCCTTGGTCACTGTTGAATAAAAAAAGTATTGATGGAACTATTCCTGTATTTGGGGATGCTAATAGTGTGCTTTGGTCTTTACACAGTGGAATGGGAAAAACTATTGATTTAGTAACAGCAGTAGGAAGTGTTAAATTGCGTTTTGTTGGTCTATTACACAATAGTATTTTTGCAAGCGAAATTGTGATGTCAGAGAATAATTTTCGCGAACTTTTTCCTCATATCTCTTCACCTACATACTACTTAATAGAAGCAAATAATTTTAAATTAACGCAGAAAACGTTACAGAAGACACTGGGAGAAATGGGAGTGTCTGTCAAAACCACAACAGAAATACTAAATGGTTTTATCCAAGTTCAGAATACTTATCTTCTTGCGTTTGCAAATTTAGGAGGATTAGGAATCTTTCTTGGTATCTTTGGTTTGGCGATTGTAATTGTTTATTCTTTTATACAAAGACAAGGAGAGTTTAGCTTACTTGTGTCTTTGGGAATGTCCTTAACAAGAATAAGAATGTTATTGTTTTTTGAGATAGTCATTGTTGCTACTCTTGGTTTGGTCTGTGGAGGAGTTTCGGCTTTGGTGTCTGTGTATCCTCAAGTTCTATCAAGCCAATCGTCTGTGGATTGGATAGCCTTACTATATATTCTTTCTGGCTTGTTTTTGTTTACCGTACTAGTTGCATATGTTACTTTAAAAAGAGTTATTAATGGTGATTTAATAAAAGTCTTGAAAAAAGATTGATTTTTAAGTTGTTTTTTTGCAAGGGCTTAGGATGGTGTTCGGAAAAAAGATGTAGAAAAAAAAAGAAAAGATATTGACTGTTGAAGAAGCCGTGCTATAATCCCTTCTCCTTGAACGAAAGGGCAACCAAAAAAAACTGGTTGTCAAAAAAGAGGAACCAAGTTTGTTCAGTACTTTTAAGAAACTTTGAAAAAGATTTTAAAAAGAAGTTGACAAACAAAAGATAAGTGATATACTTGTCGAGCACGAAACGAAAAAAACGACTTTGAACAAGTTGTTGATCTCAATAAAGGCAAAGAAAAAAAATTTGGTTTTATTGAGATTTTAGATCTTTGAAAAAAAGGGAAAGAGAAAGAACGAGTGTGTGAGCTCATTAAGTTTAAGAACTTTGTGAGAAGAACAAAACAGGAGAAACTTTTTATTTGAAGGGTTTGATCCTGGCTCAGAACGAACGGTGGCGGCGTGCTTATTCCATGCAAGTCGAGCGAGAAGTTCCTTCGGGAATGGAGAGCGGCGAAAGGGTGAGTAACGTATAAATGACCTACCTCTAAGAGGGGGATAACAGTTCGAAAGGACTGCTAATACCGCATAAGGTTACAGCGATGCATGTTGTTGTAATTAAAGGTGGGGGACCTTCGGGCCTCATGCTTAGAGAGGGGTTTGTATTCTATTAGCTAGTTGGTGGGGTAAAAGCCTACCAAGGCATTGATGGATAGCCGGCCTGAGAGGGTGGACGGTCACACGGGCACTGAGACACGGGCCCGACTCCTACGGGAGGCAGCAGGAAGGAATATTGGGCAATGGACGCAAGTCTGACCCAGCGACGCCGCGTGGAGGAATAAGGCCTTCGGGTTGTAAACTCCTAACATGTGTTAGTAAGGTGCAGATAATAATACTATCTGTAATTGAAAAAGGCACAAAATGAAGTCATGGCTAACTCCGTGCCAGCAGCCGCGGTAATACGGAGATGGCAACCGTTGTTCGGAATCACTGGGCTTAAAGAGCACGTAGGCGGAGGCATAAGTTGAATGTGAAATCCCATGGCTTACCCATGGAATAGCGTTCAAAACTGTGTTTCTTGAGTTCAGAAGGGGAAAGTGGAACTCCTAGTGGAGCGGTGAAATGCGTTGATATTAGGAGGAACGCCGGTGGCGAAAGCGACTTTCTGGTCTGTAACTGACGCTGAGGTGCGAAAGCTAGGGGAGCAAACGGGATTAGATACCCCGGTAGTCCTAGCCGTAAACGATGGGCACTAAGTAGAGGGACTTTAGTCTCTCTGCCGGAGCAAAAGTATTAAGTGCCCCGCCTGGGGAGTATGGTCGCAAGGCTGAAACTCAAAGGAATTGACGGGGGCTCACACAAGCGGTGGAGCATGTGGTTTAATTCGAAGCAACGCGCAGAACCTTACCTGGACTTGACATGGTAGGATTAGTCTTGTGAAAGCAGGATGACACTCTTCGGAGCGGAACTATCACAGGTGTTGCATGGCTGTCGTCAGCTCGTGCCGTGAGGTGTTGGGTTAAGTCCCATAACGAGCGAAACCTTTATCTTTAGTTGCCAGCGAGTAATGTCGGGGACTCTAGAGAGACTGCCCACGTTAAGTGGGAGGAAGGCGGAGACGACGTCAAGTCATCATGGCCCTTATGTCCAGGGCTACACACGTGCTACAATGGTCAGTACAAAGGGCAGCGAAACCGCGAGGTGGAGCGAATCTCATCAAAACTGACCCTAGTTCGGATTGGAGGCTGCAATTCGCCTCCATGAAGCTGGAATCGCTAGTAATCGTAGGTCAGCAATACTACGGTGAATGTGTTCCTGAGCCTTGTACACACCGCCCGTCAAGCCACTGAAGTGGGGGTAGCCTGAAGTCGTTGACTCAACTCTTCGGAGAGAGAGGCGCCCAAGGAAGCTTCCATGACAGGGACTAAGTCGTAACAAGGTAGCCGTAGGGGAACCTGCGGCTGGATCACCTCCTTTCTAGGGATAACTAGAAACGATAAATGGTCACCTGGACCTTAAACAGATAACACACTCAATGTTCTTTTCTCTTTCCCTTCCTTTTTTTTGCAAATCGTATAGGAGAGGTCGGTGGTTCGAGTCCACCCAGGCCCATTGTCTAAAAATGGTGATGGCTTTGTCCATTAACCTAATTGTTAAAATAATATATATGTTAGATGAAGTAAAAATTCGGGGGGAAGGAGAAAGGGGCGGATTTCGCTCCATTTTTTTAATGGTCATCTAAAATATTTCGGATAGCTCAAGAAGAAGAGCACCTCGTGAATATCGAGAAGGGCAGGTTAAAATCCTGCAACCGATCTTTGACAAATAGAGAAGAGAAAGAAAAGAAACAAGAAGTAAAGAGAAATATAGAGATATAAGATATTAAGGGTATATGGTGGATGTTTTGGCGTTTGGAAGCGAAGAAGGACGTAGTAGGCTGCGATAAGCCTCGGCGAGTTGTCAACAAACGTTGAGCCGGGGATTTCCGAATAGGGCAACCAACTGCACTGAAGGTGCAGTATCTGTATCTGAAAAAATAGGATATGGAAGCGAACGAGGCGAATTGAAACATCTTAGTAACCTCAGGAAGAGAAAGAAAACTCGATTACCTAAGTAGCGGCGAGCGAACGGGTAAGAGCCTAAACCGTATGTACGTAATAGATGCTGATCGTTGTGCATATGGGGTTGTGGGAGTTAACGTTGTGGGTCAGTAACCACAGTAAGAGTTACAAAGGCGATGTTTAGGCGAGGTATCTGGAAAGGTACGCCACAGAGGGTGAAAGCCCCGTAGTCGAAAAGCATAGCTCTCTTATGTTAGCCACCCGAGTAGCACCAGACACGAGAAACCCGGTGTGAATCTGGGGGGACCACCCCCTAAGGCTAAATATTCCCAAACGACCGATAGTGAAGAAGTAAGGCGACTGAAAAATGAAAAGCACCCCGTTGAGGGGAGTGAAATAGAACCTGAAACCATATACTTACAAGCGGTAGGAGCACAATACTATATATTAGAGTGCGGTAGGCACAACAGGGAATACACATGAGTGTGTGTTAACTGGGATATAGGAAGTGTGACTGCGTGCCTTTTGCATAATGATCCGGCGAGTTACCGTATGCGGCAAGGTTAAGTGTTTACGACACGGAGCCCAAGCGAAAGCGAGTGTGAATAGCGCGACAAAGTCGTATGTGGTAGACCCGAAAGCCAGTGATCTAACCATGGCCAGGGTGAAGCGGGTGTAAAAGCTCGTGGAGGCCCGAATGCACTGATGTTGAAAAATCAGGCAATGAGCTGTGGTTAGGAGTAAAAGTCTAATCAAACTGGCCAATATCTGGTTCTCTCCGAAATAGCTTTTGGGCTAGCCTTTCGTGGTAGCATATGGGGGTAGAGCGACTGAATAGGTCAGTGGGGGCCACCAGCCTACCCTACTTAATCAAACTCCGAATACCATATGTGGAACCGAAGGAGTCAGACTATGGGGGATAAGCTCCTTAGTCAAGAGGGAAACAGCCCAGACCGCCAGCTAAGGTCCCGAAGTTAAGCTAAGTTTAAAGGAGCTGGGAGTGCGATGACAGCTAGGATGTTGGCTTAGAAGCAGCCACCATTTAAAAAGTGCGTAATAGCTTACTAGTCGAGCATTCCTGGGCCGAAAATTGAAGGGAATAAGCTTAACACCGAAGCTGCGGATTCAGCAATGAATGGTAGGAGAGCGTTCCATAATTAGGATTGAAGGCAGACCGTAAGGACTGCTGGACAATATGGAAGTGATTATGCCGGAACGAGTAACGATAAAATGAGTGAAAATCTCATTCGCCGAAAACCTAAGGTTTCCTGGGGAAGGCAAATCCGCCCAGGGTTAGTCGGTACCTAAGGCGAGGCCGAAAGGCGTAGTCGATGGATAACAGGTTAATATTCCTGTACCACTTATGTAGCAATGGGTTCGCCTGTGAGCAACGGGGGGACGAAGGAGGCTAGGTTAACCTCGTGGATGGTCGAGCGGGGCCAAGCAAGTAGGGAGAGATTCTAGGAAAATCCGGAATCTTGTTAATCCTGAGATGCGATGGGGGACAATAGTCTGTAGTAACCGATGCCATGCTTCCAAGAAAAGCCTCGTAAGCGAGTTATATAAGTGACCGTACTAAAACTGACACAGGTAGGTGAGGAGAGAATCCTAAGGCGCTCGAGATAACCTCTGTTAAGGAACTCGGCAAATTGACCCCGTAACTTTGGGAGAAGGGGTACCCCTGATGGTGAAAGATGTACATCTGGAGCTTTTGGGGGGCGCAGTGAAAAGGCCCGGGCGACTGTTTACTAAAAACACAGGTCTCTGCTAAGACTTAAAGTCGATGTATAGAGACTGACGCCTGCTCAGTGCCGGAAGGTTAAAGGGAGGGGTTAGCTTTTGCGAAGCTCTGAACTAAAGCCCCGGTTAACGGCGGCCGTAACTATGACGGTCCTAAGGTAGCGAAGTTCCTTGTCGGGTAAGTTCCGACCTGCACGAATGGCGTAACGACTTGGGCACTGTCTCAACAGAGGACTCGGTGAAACTGTAGTAGCGGTGAAGATGCCGCTTACCCGCAGCAAGACGGAAAGACCCCGTGAACCTTTACTGCAGCATGGTATTGGGTTTTGGTATAGCTTGTGTAGGATAGGTGGGAGGCTTTGAGATGGAGACGCAAGTCTTTGTGGAGCCGCAAGTGAAATACCACCCTTGTTATACTAGAATTCTAACTGGTGTCCGTAGATCCGGTACCAGAACAGTGCTTTGTGGGCAGTTTGGCTGGGGCGGTCTCCTCCTAAAAGGTAACGGAGGAGTTCAAAGCTACTCTCAATACGGTTGGCAATCGTATGTAGAGCGTAAAGGTAGAAGAGTAGTTGACTGCGAGACATATAAGTCGAGCAGGTGTGAAAGCAGGACTTAGTGATCCGGTGGTCCCGAGTGGAAGGGCCATCGCTCAACAGATAAAAGGTACTCCGGGGATAACAGGCTTATCGCCTCCAAGAGTTCATATCGACGAGGCGGTTTGGCACCTCGATGTCGGCTCATCGCATCCTGGGGCTGAAGAAGGTCCCAAGGGTTTGGCTGTTCGCCAATTAAAGCGGTACGCGAGCTGGGTTTAGACCGTCGTGAGACAGGTCGGTCCCTATCTGCTGTGGGTGTAGGAGATTTGAGAAGGTTTGCCCTTAGTACGAGAGGATTGGGGCGGACGAACCTATGGTGTTCCAGTTGTCACGCCAGTGGCATAGCTGGGTAGCTACGTTCGGAAAGGATAAGCGCTGAAAGCATATAAGCGCGAAGCCTTCTTCAAGACGAGATCTCCCCGAAGGGTCCAGGAAGACTACCTGGTTGATAGGCTGGATGTGTAAGTATAGCGATATACTCAGCTAACCAGTACTAATATCCCGTTCGACTTATCTCTCTATACTCCTCTTTGCTTCTTTGTTCCTCTTTTCTTTCTCCTCTCTTGATTTGTCAAGACACGTTAAAATTTTATATTCGGCGGTCATAGTGAAAAGGTCACACCCGTTCCCTTCCCGAACACGGCCGTTAAGCTTTTCACGCTGATGGTATTGCCTCACGGTGAGAGAGTAAGTCGCCGCCGGATTCGATTTACTAAAACCCTGATAGAGTTTATTCTCTGTTAGGGTTTTTTTTATGCACACTTCTATAATCCAAATCTCCTGTTTTGTTGCTCATATCAAATAACTAAGTGTAATAGAAAACTGAAAACTAGTATTTTGTTTTTTATGTAAAAAGAACAAATACTAGAAAAGCTTTATTATTTCTAATTGTAGATACTTTTGCCTAATAGAATATCTTCTTATCGTAATATCGAAGGGCTAGCGAAAGGGACAAAGTAAGTAGTTATCAGAAAAGGAGATATGAATGAAATGTCCGAAATGTGGCTCGAAGAAGTCTATAAAAAATGGAAGCGTGTACCGAAAAGCAAAGCAGAAATGTAAAGTGTGGACGACAATACATAATAAATCGAACAAAGAAAACGATTTCAAAAGAAGAATGGAACTTGGTGGATAAACTGCTATTAGAAAAAATTCCGATTGCAGGAATATCCAGAGTTACAGGAATATCGGAGTTTTGGTTACAAAAATATGTGAACAAAAAATACGCGACAGTATCACGTAGGGTAGAAGTAAAAAAAAAGCAAAGGAACTCTAAAAATTCAGTGTGATGAAATGTGGTCTTTTGTTGCTAAGAAAAGCAATAAGATTTGGTTAGCTATAGATGCCAACACTAAAGAAATTGTTGGAGCTCACATTGCAAAACGTGATAAAGAAGGAGCGCAAGGTTTTTGGAATTCTTTACCAGCGGTATACAAGCAATGCGCTGTATCTTATACTGATTTTTGGGATTCTTATTCTAAACGTCACAAAGCTGTTGGCAAACATACTGGTAAAACAGCTTAGATTGAACGTTTTAATAATACCCTTCGGCAAAGAGTTTCTCAACTCGTCCGTAAAACTCTTTCTTTTTCCAAAAAAATCGAAAACCATATTGGCGCTCTACAGAACCAGGTACTGCTGACGAATTAATGCTATAAAAGAATATAAAGCCTTTGGAAGTTTTTTCGCTCTGTGATTTAGAATAGAAGGATCATAATCATAATTCTTAATCCTAATCTGGAGCGTTGAAATGGAAGCATATTTTGACCACGAGAAACTGAAAGTATACCAAGAAAATTGACTGCGCTCTATCAGTTGGATAGAGCATCAACCTCGATTGTTTTAAATATTGCAGAAGAAAACGGAAAATATACACCTAAAGATCGCTACTTTGATATTGCTAGAGGATCTGCGCTTGAAAGTTGCTGGCGCTTTAGATATAATAATTACCAAAGAATACTACCCTAAAGAGCAAATTAATTTGGAAAAAAATATGCTGCGGTCAATTGTCTCAATGCTGGTTCTTTTGATCAAAAGAACTTCCAAAGACCTTGTTTTTTAAAGGATTAAGATTAAGATTAAGATTAAGATTTCTTGAACCTACAGATTACTCACTTATACTCTATTTCTTTCCATGCCTGTTCTGTTAGTACCAGCTTACTTCTTCTTGTATTTTCTTTTCGCTTTTGCCTTTGACATTTCTATATCTCCCTCAATACACTCTTTGGAAGATACACTTTATTTTAATAACAGCAATTCGTCAACAGCACCTAATCACTACATGATATGGACTACCATCTAACAAAAGGTAACCCCTCAATTTTTCGGTGCGAAGAATTTTGAACAAAGTTGGAATACAAGTTGTGGTAACTTACAGAAGAGTTGTGTTATGTTTAGCACTTGAAAGAGCAATTTTGACAAGGGATAAATAGTAGTGTTCGAATTCTGCATGAAAAGGAGAGAAAGTGCTATATCTTTTACTACAAGTATTTACATATGGTTTTTTTGTTTGGTTTTTGTGGATCGCTATTTCTTTTTGTGTTGCGTTTTATGGTGGAAAGATTGGTGTACTTTTTGGACATGTTGTTATTGGAGTATTTATTGTTAGTTGCGATTTGTATTGGATACAGGAGAGTATGATTAAGCCTGATTGGAATGGAGTCCCTGATATGGATATTATTTTTTGTATAGGAGTTGTGATTAGAGTGATTATTGTGAACTCTTTACTTCTTGGTGTCTCAGTGTTAGGACTACACTTTCGAGAAAAATAAGCATACTACATTGCTATTTTGCAAACTGCAATTTAGTATGAGTTATATTCCAAGCCAAGGTGATTTGATGAAAATGGGTTTCTCACCGCAAGCTGTAAGGAGTCAAAAGGTTGGAGACCTAGGCTAGAATGTATAGCGCTAAAAGCGCTATTTTAGTATCCTTAAGTCAACAGTAGTGGGATGTGCCCTAAGCTGAGATATTCGCTCCTTCGGAACTTAAGCCAGTATAAATATTTTAATACGAGTGGCTTACTGTATCATCTCCATCTCTTGATTCAACAGTAATCGGGCTTGACCTGATGAAGTTAGGCATTACTAGAATTGAGTCTTCTGTGGAACTAGTATGGCAAACTCTTTTGTATGGTGACTACTGTTTATCTTTGCCAATGTCGAATACTATGCTACGTTTGTTTATTGAGGATTGCTATTGAGAAAATCTTGCTTTCTTTTCTTTACTAAATGCAATAACATTCTATATTTAGAAGATTGAAAGTAATATTATTTTAAATGGATGCTTTGAATAATGAAATTTATATGACACTGATAGCCTTGTTTTTACTAGGTTGTGTCTTTTTTTTCTTGGAGTAACTAAGCTAGTTTTAAAGCATCAATTTTATTTTTTTACCTATTTTTTAAATTTATATTTGCATTGTTGCGAATGTTGTTGTAAAATTATTTTTTACTCGATTAACAAACAGCCGAAAAAACTGGTTGTTTAAAAAGAGGAACCAAGTTTGTTCAGCACTTTTAAGAAACTTTGAAAAAGATTTTAAAAAGAAGTTGACAAACAAAAGATAAGTGATATACTTGTCGAGCACGAAACGAAAAAAACGACTTTGAACAAGTTGTTGATCTCAATAAAGGCAAAGAAAAAAAATTTGGTTTTATTGAGATTTTAGATCTTTGAAAAAAAGGGAAAGAGAAAGAACGAGTGTGTGAGCTCATTAAGTTTAAGAACTTTGTGAGAAGAACAAAACAGGAGAAACTTTTTATTTGAAGGGTTTGATCCTGGCTCAGAACGAACGGTGGCGGCGTGCTTATTCCATGCAAGTCGAGCGAGAAGTTCCTTCGGGAATGGAGAGCGGCGAAAGGGTGAGTAACGTATAAATGACCTACCTCTAAGAGGGGGATAACAGTTCGAAAGGACTGCTAATACCGCATAAGGTTACAGCGATGCATGTTGTTGTAATTAAAGGTGGGGGACCTTCGGGCCTCATGCTTAGAGAGGGGTTTGTATTCTATTAGCTAGTTGGTGGGGTAAAAGCCTACCAAGGCATTGATGGATAGCCGGCCTGAGAGGGTGGACGGTCACACGGGCACTGAGACACGGGCCCGACTCCTACGGGAGGCAGCAGGAAGGAATATTGGGCAATGGACGCAAGTCTGACCCAGCGACGCCGCGTGGAGGAATAAGGCCTTCGGGTTGTAAACTCCTAACATGTGTTAGTAAGGTGCAGATAATAATACTATCTGTAATTGAAAAAGGCACAAAATGAAGTCATGGCTAACTCCGTGCCAGCAGCCGCGGTAATACGGAGATGGCAACCGTTGTTCGGAATCACTGGGCTTAAAGAGCACGTAGGCGGAGGCATAAGTTGAATGTGAAATCCCATGGCTTACCCATGGAATAGCGTTCAAAACTGTGTTTCTTGAGTTCAGAAGGGGAAAGTGGAACTCCTAGTGGAGCGGTGAAATGCGTTGATATTAGGAGGAACGCCGGTGGCGAAAGCGACTTTCTGGTCTGTAACTGACGCTGAGGTGCGAAAGCTAGGGGAGCAAACGGGATTAGATACCCCGGTAGTCCTAGCCGTAAACGATGGGCACTAAGTAGAGGGACTTTAGTCTCTCTGCCGGAGCAAAAGTATTAAGTGCCCCGCCTGGGGAGTATGGTCGCAAGGCTGAAACTCAAAGGAATTGACGGGGGCTCACACAAGCGGTGGAGCATGTGGTTTAATTCGAAGCAACGCGCAGAACCTTACCTGGACTTGACATGGTAGGATTAGTCTTGTGAAAGCAGGATGACACTCTTCGGAGCGGAACTATCACAGGTGTTGCATGGCTGTCGTCAGCTCGTGCCGTGAGGTGTTGGGTTAAGTCCCATAACGAGCGAAACCTTTATCTTTAGTTGCCAGCGAGTAATGTCGGGGACTCTAGAGAGACTGCCCACGTTAAGTGGGAGGAAGGCGGAGACGACGTCAAGTCATCATGGCCCTTATGTCCAGGGCTACACACGTGCTACAATGGTCAGTACAAAGGGCAGCGAAACCGCGAGGTGGAGCGAATCTCATCAAAACTGACCCTAGTTCGGATTGGAGGCTGCAATTCGCCTCCATGAAGCTGGAATCGCTAGTAATCGTAGGTCAGCAATACTACGGTGAATGTGTTCCTGAGCCTTGTACACACCGCCCGTCAAGCCACTGAAGTGGGGGTAGCCTGAAGTCGTTGACTCAACTCTTCGGAGAGAGAGGCGCCCAAGGAAGCTTCCATGACAGGGACTAAGTCGTAACAAGGTAGCCGTAGGGGAACCTGCGGCTGGATCACCTCCTTTCTAGGGATAACTAGAAACGATAAATGGTCACCTGGACCTTAAACAGATAACACACTCAATGTTCTTTTCTCTTTCCCTTTCCTTTTTTTTTGCCCTTATTTAATAAGATAAAAGAAGAAGGAATCGGTTTGAGAATTAAATATAGCTCAAAAGAAGAGCGTCTCGTAGATATCGAGAAGGGCAGGTTAAAATCCTGCAACCGATCTTTGACAAATAGAGAAGAGAAAGAAAAGAAACAAGAAGTAAAGAGAAATATAGAGATATAAGATATTAAGGGTATATGGTGGATGTTTTGGCGTTTGGAAGCGAAGAAGGACGTAGTAGGCTGCGATAAGCCTCGGCGAGTTGTCAACAAACGTTGAGCCGGGGATTTCCGAATAGGGCAACCAACTGCACTGAAGGTGCAGTATCTGTATCTGAAAAAATAGGATATGGAAGCGAACGAGGCGAATTGAAACATCTTAGTAACCTCAGGAAGAGAAAGAAAACTCGATTACCTAAGTAGCGGCGAGCGAACGGGTAAGAGCCTAAACCGTATGTACGTAATAGATGCTGATCGTTGTGCATATGGGGTTGTGGGAGTTAACGTTGTGGGTCAGTAACCACAGTAAGAGTTACAAAGGCGATGTTTAGGCGAGGTATCTGGAAAGGTACGCCACAGAGGGTGAAAGCCCCGTAGTCGAAAAGCATAGCTCTCTTATGTTAGCCACCCGAGTAGCACCAGACACGAGAAACCCGGTGTGAATCTGGGGGGACCACCCCCTAAGGCTAAATATTCCCAAACGACCGATAGTGAAGAAGTAAGGCGACTGAAAAATGAAAAGCACCCCGTTGAGGGGAGTGAAATAGAACCTGAAACCATATACTTACAAGCGGTAGGAGCACAATACTATATATTAGAGTGCGGTAGGCACAACAGAGAATACACATGAGTGTGTGTTAACTGGGATATAGGAAGTGTGACTGCGTGCCTTTTGCATAATGATCCGGCGAGTTACCGTATGCGGCAAGGTTAAGTGTTTACGACACGGAGCCCAAGCGAAAGCGAGTGTGAATAGCGCGACAAAGTCGTATGTGGTAGACCCGAAAGCCAGTGATCTAACCATGGCCAGGGTGAAGCGGGTGTAAAAGCTCGTGGAGGCCCGAATGCACTGATGTTGAAAAATCAGGCAATGAGCTGTGGTTAGGAGTAAAAGTCTAATCAAACTGGCCAATATCTGGTTCTCTCCGAAATAGCTTTTGGGCTAGCCTTTCGTGGTAGCATATGGGGGTAGAGCGACTGAATAGGTCAGTGGGGGCCACCAGCCTACCCTACTTAATCAAACTCCGAATACCATATGTGGAACCGAAGGAGTCAGACTATGGGGGATAAGCTCCTTAGTCAAGAGGGAAACAGCCCAGACCGCCAGCTAAGGTCCCGAAGTTAAGCTAAGTTTAAAGGAGCTGGGAGTGCGATGACAGCTAGGATGTTGGCTTAGAAGCAGCCACCATTTAAAAAGTGCGTAATAGCTTACTAGTCGAGCATTCCTGGGCCGAAAATTGAAGGGAATAAGCTTAACACCGAAGCTGCGGATTCAGCAATGAATGGTAGGAGAGCGTTCCATAATTAGGATTGAAGGCAGACCGTAAGGACTGCTGGACAATATGGAAGTGATTATGCCGGAACGAGTAACGATAAAATGAGTGAAAATCTCATTCGCCGAAAACCTAAGGTTTCCTGGGGAAGGCAAATCCGCCCAGGGTTAGTCGGTACCTAAGGCGAGGCCGAAAGGCGTAGTCGATGGATAACAGGTTAATATTCCTGTACCACTTATGTAGCAATGGGTTCGCCTGTGAGCAACGGGGGGACGAAGGAGGCTAGGTTAACCTCGTGGATGGTCGAGCGGGGCCAAGCAAGTAGGGAGAGATTCTAGGAAAATCCGGAATCTTGTTAATCCTGAGATGCGATGGGGGACAATAGTCTGTAGTAACCGATGCCATGCTTCCAAGAAAAGCCTCGTAAGCGAGTTATATAAGTGACCGTACTAAAACTGACACAGGTAGGTGAGGAGAGAATCCTAAGGCGCTCGAGATAACCTCTGTTAAGGAACTCGGCAAATTGACCCCGTAACTTTGGGAGAAGGGGTACCCCTGATGGTGAAAGATGTACATCTGGAGCTTTTGGGGGGCGCAGTGAAAAGGCCCGGGCGACTGTTTACTAAAAACACAGGTCTCTGCTAAGACTTAAAGTCGATGTATAGAGACTGACGCCTGCTCAGTGCCGGAAGGTTAAAGGGAGGGGTTAGCTTTTGCGAAGCTCTGAACTAAAGCCCCGGTTAACGGCGGCCGTAACTATGACGGTCCTAAGGTAGCGAAGTTCCTTGTCGGGTAAGTTCCGACCTGCACGAATGGCGTAACGACTTGGGCACTGTCTCAACAGAGGACTCGGTGAAACTGTAGTAGCGGTGAAGATGCCGCTTACCCGCAGCAAGACGGAAAGACCCCGTGAACCTTTACTGCAGCATGGTATTGGGTTTTGGTATAGCTTGTGTAGGATAGGTGGGAGGCTTTGAGATGGAGACGCAAGTCTTTGTGGAGCCGCAAGTGAAATACCACCCTTGTTATACTAGAATTCTAACTGGTGTCCGTAGATCCGGTACCAGAACAGTGCTTTGTGGGCAGTTTGGCTGGGGCGGTCTCCTCCTAAAAGGTAACGGAGGAGTTCAAAGCTACTCTCAATACGGTTGGCAATCGTATGTAGAGCGTAAAGGTAGAAGAGTAGTTGACTGCGAGACATATAAGTCGAGCAGGTGTGAAAGCAGGACTTAGTGATCCGGTGGTCCCGAGTGGAAGGGCCATCGCTCAACAGATAAAAGGTACTCCGGGGATAACAGGCTTATCGCCTCCAAGAGTTCATATCGACGAGGCGGTTTGGCACCTCGATGTCGGCTCATCGCATCCTGGGGCTGAAGAAGGTCCCAAGGGTTTGGCTGTTCGCCAATTAAAGCGGTACGCGAGCTGGGTTTAGACCGTCGTGAGACAGGTCGGTCCCTATCTGCTGTGGGTGTAGGAGATTTGAGAAGGTTTGCCCTTAGTACGAGAGGATTGGGGCGGACGAACCTATGGTGTTCCAGTTGTCACGCCAGTGGCATAGCTGGGTAGCTACGTTCGGAAAGGATAAGCGCTGAAAGCATATAAGCGCGAAGCCTTCTTCAAGACGAGATCTCCCCGAAGGGTCCAGGAAGACTACCTGGTTGATAGGCTGGATGTGTAAGTATAGCGATATACTCAGCTAACCAGTACTAATATCCCGTTCGACTTATCTCTCTATACTCCTCTTTGCTTCTTTGTTCCTCTTTTCTTTCTCCTCTCTTGATTTGTCAAGACATGTTAAAATTTTATATTCGGCGGTCATAGTGAAAAGGTCACACCCGTTCCCTTCCCGAACACGGCCGTTAAGCTTTTCACGCTGATGGTATTGCCTCACGGTGAGAGAGTAAGTCGCCGCCGGATTCGATTTACTAAAACCCTGACAGAGTTTATTCTCTGTTAGGGTTTTTTTATGCACACTTCTATAATTCAAATCTCCTGTTTGTTCTATTAAATATTCTATAACAATAATATTTTGTAGAATAGGGCCTGTGATCATTCAAAGTATTGTCTATTTTTTCGAGCCCGAGCCCGCTTGCGAGCCCGATCTCGTCTAGCAATTTAAGTCTTACGTTTTTACTTGAACTTTGACCAAACGAGTAAGCATTGCTACAACTCGCAAAAGAAGTTCTCGTCCGTTGGCCAGAAGATTTTGTTTTACTAGGGCCTGATCATTCAAAGTATTGTCTATTTTTTCGAGCCCGTTTGCGAGCCCGTTTCCGAAACTTTCACTAACAATTTATCAAAGAAGCAAAGTTTCTTTTAGCGGCTGTATACTTCGTTTCTTGCATTATTTGGCTTCATTAGCTTGAATGATGACAGGCCCTAATAACACTCATTAATCGCGAAGAAATACTTGTGTAGCAATTGAGGGAATCGCATAAAGAATATTAGATCTTTTTGTGCAACAGCAAGTTGAATTTGCAAAACCTTACTTTTAACTAGATATTATTTTTGAAGCTAGTTCTGATCTCTTATAATGTAATAAAATTATAATCTACTCTAGTTTAGATCTATGCTAGAGGCTGCTGATCTTATTTAAAATTCATAGTGAGGAAATATGTTAAAACACAATTCTAAAAATAAAATTCTTATTAAGAAAATACTGTGTTTTCCTTGGTTAAATAAATGTTTACAGTTTCTACTTAAGCCTGTTATTTGTCTTTTACCTAAGGCTTTTTGTCGCATTCCAGTAATCGGTATTGTAAACACTGCTGTGGGCAATACTAGTTTTTTAATGTATGGTTGTGGTAACGATACTATTGCGACAGCTATTTTTTGGAGAGGATTAGAGGGATTTGAATCTGAAACTACAGATTTATTTTGTGAGTTGTTAGATAAAAGTAAGGTGTTTATTGACGTTGGAGCTAATACTGGAATATATTCTTTGATTGCTGCTGCAAAAAAAAATGATGTATATGCCTTCGAACCAGTTCCAAGTATTTACGAGTCGTTGCAAAAAAATATAAAATTAAATGGCTACTCGAACATCGAACATTTTCCTCACGCTATTGCAGATCGCTGTGAGCCATTACAATTATATATACCAGCTTCAACTGCAATACCAACCTCTTCATCTTTAATTTCTGGATTCAAGGCTGATTGTGAAAGTATTTGTGTAGATTCTTATACACTCGATTCTTTCGTTGAAAAGAACAAAATTAAAACATTAGATATACTCAAAATTGATGCTGAAGGAGCAGAAATACAGGTTCTATATGGAGCAAAGCGCACTATTTTACATTTTCATCCTATTATTATATGTGAAATTTTAACAGGACATGAGAAATTACCTCAAAAGTTTTTTAATGATATCAATTATCTCGCATTCTTAATTACAAGTGAAGGGCTTATTCAACAACATACTATTAGGGCAAACAATAAGTATCTTAATTACTTGTTTGTTCACGAAAAAGATGAGTATCTAGAATTGAGTCCGGCATTCAACACTACAAGACTAGAAATAGCTAGTAGAATTGAGTCTGACACTAATGCCATTCAGTTAAGCTAAGGTTTTTCAGTACTAATCCCTTGAATAATAAGGACTTTGTACTCGTTACGATGCTTAGTAAGTAAAGTAAATCTCTTCATTCGTTGTTTAATCCGACGAGGTTCTACACGCATAGTAGTACGGACAGGTAAAAGCTTTTTTGAAATATCCAAAATAAGTGCTTTAAACAAAAAGTTTTGCGCCGCGATAGAACTAGATCTCATCTGCTCAAGGAAAGAAAGAATTGAGTATTGAGAATGCCTAAAACTAACTAAATAAAGAATATGGTTGTGTGCAACAGCAGTATGAAAAACAACAAGACGGATAAGGTTGTAGGCTAAAACATAGGCATAGATTTCTTTATACAATATATCAGGCGTTTTGCCTTTTAGTTTTTCCATGCACATATTAGTTTTCAAAGTACGTAGATAAAGCTCTGCATTCCATCGAAGAAAGTACAACTGCGCAATATCTCCAAAAGTATATGCGTCAAAATCAAGTAGAGAAGTGACTATGATAAACTCTTTGGAACGAAAGCCAGGAGTATTAACTTTGTACTGAACAAGGCGAACTTCCATTGATTCAGGAATTAAATATGGCATTTCAACCCAATCAGGTAGTCTCTTAGGGCGATGCCATTTTTTTATTTCTTGTTTTTCAACAATATAAGTAGTATTTGCTAAGCGAGTATTGGCTTTACCTCTAACACGAAAAACAAAATCATGCTTATAAAGATATTGAAGGTAGGCAGAATCACAATAAGAACAACATCCTCTGTCACCTAAAACAACTGTTCCTTGTTCAAGGTTTTCATATAAACGGCGAAATAAAACTCTTTCATGAATAGAATAATTGGCAAAACGAATTTTAATTACCATTCCTGTTGCTAAGCAAAAAGCCACTGCTATTCTGATAATTGGGAAGCCACAACCTTCTTTTTGGCTTTTGATTTGAGGATACATTTCTTGATTCTTAATTGTATCTGGTGCATTGATACAACTGCCATCAACTATCGCTACTCGCCGTCCTCTCCATAATCTTTCTTTTGGTAGTTCTTCCCTCGTTTCTGCGACAACTTTACTCACTAATTTCGATATCAAATTTTTAGGTAGCCTTTGCCTTGCTTGACAGTAAGCGCTTGCGCATATTGAACTCATTTTCTTATTTTGTTTCGTAAAAAATGCCCTCACTCTTCCCGCCGTTTCCTCACAACTATTGTTATCTGATAATATTTGCGATAGAAATGCCCACAATGTTATTGCTGGTGTAAATACTCTACTTCGATACTTGATTTTCTCTTCTTTTATCACTTCTTCTATTAAATTTTTTCTTAGTAGTTTTATGAATGGTAAGCCCTTGTTCTTCTGCAAATTTTTTTTCTATTTTTTCAAAGGCGTTTCTTCTGTATAATTTCATCTCTTTCTTCCTTCTTGGTTTTTGTTTTTTCTGATTTAACCATTTTAGGAAGAAAGATTTCTTTTTTCAATTACCTTTGTATACCTAATTTTTACTCGCTCATAAGCTTAACTGAATGACATTCGAGTCTGACACTCAACACTAGAATAATCCAACCTCCTGTTTGTTACTTCTTATTGTCGAATCTTTTAAAATTCGTAGAATAATGGCGCCGATAAATTTTTGTTAACAAATGCTAACAAATGCAAGCTACAAAGAATGCAGCCAGGGGTTATCTCCCAATGCACGTAGAAAGATTCCACGCGCTCCATTAAAATCGCGATCAATACGCTTCTTACAAGAAGAGCAATTAAAAAACTTGTGTCCACCGATATTTTCTTTAACATAGCCACAAGAGCTACAAGTTTTGGAGGTATATGCTTCATTTTGTTCGATAACAATAGAAGACAAGAGCTCAGCTTTAGACTTCAAAGTATTTTTGAACTTGAAGTGCGACCAGTTGAGCATTGCTCTGACTGTTTTTGAGCGTATTTTTCGCTTTGAACGTAGCACCATTTGGCTGGTTTCAAAAGGTGGTATAATAATAATTTCAAAATGTTTGCACAAGAAATTGGCAGTTTTGTGATGGATTTCTCTGATGAGATCTTTGATTTTCCATCGCATGCGATCAGCGGCTTTTTTCATACGCTTTTTACGTCGTGATTTTGCTTTCGATATGCGACTGGTAAGTTGATCGAGATGATGACATAGTCGCACAATACGACCAAAATCACCACAGCCGACTTTGCCACAACTGTGTTTGGTGTAAAAAGTTTGAAAAGATCGAACTCCTGGATCTAAGGCAACGATGTCACTCCTTTGGTTTTCAGGTTTCATGACAGGTTTGCCTTCAGGCTTAACAAGAAAAAAACGTCCTTGTTGGAAAACAACGCGGCAATCAAAATAAGCTTTACCAACAACTTCGCGAAGTAACAATTTTCCCATTTTGCGTTTATAAAAGGAATCTTGCTTTACAGCACTTTTTGGAATGTAGATGCACTCATCGCGTTTTTTGCGACTTTTGAATTTCACTTCCTGCACTTTACCAGTTTTTGCGAACTTCTTTTTGGCATTTTGTACAGCTTTGCACGCATCTTTAATAGCAATTGATTTGATTTGAAAAGGAGTTTCTTTTGACCACTCAGGTAGATCATCAAGTATTTGTTTCTTGATTTTCATCCAGCTTGCAGTTACGTAGAAGTTGCCGCTGTTTTTTGTTTGGATAGAATCTTATTTTCCTGCTTCTTTTTACTGCTATACCTTCGCATTCCGTGAAGTTTACACGAGAATACGTGTATGATCGATATAAGATCTTCTGTGAGCTTTTGTTGTGCACTACTTTTATCTTCTTCGACAACCATGACTCGCCCACCACCGATTTCCATAATCCACTGGATAAGTCGATATCCAAATCTACTAAGTCTGTCTCTGTGGGTACAAAGTACTTCTTCGATTTCTCCTCTAAGTCCTTGTTCCAGTACTTTGAGCAGCCCTTTTCGTTTGAAGTTGAGCCCTCACCCAATGTCGGTGATGATTTCATGATTTGGATACTTTTCCTTCATAAACTTCTTTTGTCTTTCCAAGTCGTCTTTTGCTTACTGCTCGATACGCGACAATAACATACTTTTTTCTTTGGCTTTTTATTACCTAATATACTTTCCAAATTGTATCTTCGTTGGTTTGATTTTGTGCGTATTGTTTTGATAAGTCCTTTTTTGTCCCAGTTTCTTAAAGTATTTGCGTGCACTCCTAATATTTCGCAAGCTACTCGACTTGGTACCCACTGCATTTTTTACCCCTTTTTTAACCTTTTTAATATTTGTTAGCAAATGTTAAAATAATAATTACTAGTAAACAACCTTTATTAATTTGTATTTTTATAGAGTTATAATTTTACAAGAAAACAACTCATTTCATTAGTTATCAATACTATAATTGAGTCTGACACTTGAGACTTGTTCTCCGTGTGAAAAAGCTTTAAATTTACAAAGTTTTTCTGTAAAATAATTTTTATTTTAGGAAGTAATATGAAGGACAAAATTATTATCCAAAAAGCTTTATCTCTAAATATAATTACGCAACAACAAATAAGTACATGTCTCGAAATTCAAAAGCAATTACGTAATAACAGCCAAGAAATGTCTTTACTTCATGTATTACTAAAAAAAAATTTCCTACAAAAATCACAAATAGAATCATTGTCTTCTAAAGGTGTGTCGCGAGGATTTTTCTTTAATAAAGGAGAATACTTTGGCGAATATCAAGTGCTTGACAAATTAGGTAGTGGTGGAATGGGTATAGTTTACAAAGTTATGGACATTAATCTAAAGCGTGTTGTTGCTCTAAAACTGATATCTTCACTAGATATTACTGAACAAGAAAAAGAACTTTTCTTACGCGAAGCTGCTGCTTGTGCTCAACTAAATCATCCTAATATTATTCGTGTTTTTGAAGTAGGAAATTCTCCAAGCATATACTATACGATGGAGTGCATTGATGGAGGAAATTTAAAAGAATGCATGGGTAAGTTATCTATAAAAGAAAAAGCTAATCTTATCCGTAAATGCGCAGTCGCTTTGGATGTTATGCATCGAAAAAATATGATTCATCGTGATATAAAGCCAACTAATATTATGGTTACAATTGATGGACAACCTAAACTTATGGATTTTGGCCTAGTAAAGTCAACGAATGAAATGTCTCAGTCAGGAAAAATAGTAGGCACGCCTTTCTACATGTCTCCTGAACAAGCTAGAGGTAAAGATGTAGGTAAACTAAGCGATCTATATTCTCTTGGAGCAACTTTGTATGAATGTTTAACGGGTAAAAAAATATTTCAAGAAGGCAACTACATTCGTTTACTGGAAAGAATACAAAAAGAAGAGCCCATTACTTTAAGAAAATTAAATTCTGATATACCTGAAGATTTAGAAACTATTTGCTTAAAAACGCTTGAAAAAAATCCAAAAAATAGATACAAAAATATGCGTTTGTTTGCCAAAGATTTACAAAATTTTTTGGAAAATCGTCCTATTAATGCATCTCCTCCAAGTAAATGGAAAGTAATGATTAAGTTCTTTGAGCGTAATAAATATTCATCTATTGGAATTCTTGTAGCGCTGATGATTATTTTTATTGCTACTACTTCGTATATTGTTGTTTTAAAAAATCACAATTTTCAGATTCAACAACAAAGAAAGAAAGCCATAACAGAAAAGAAAAATGCGGTGAAAATACTGATGTCAATTACAACATCTTTGGGTAAATTTTACTGGAATCACAGAGTATTACAGGAAGATCCGCAAATTCTCACAGCATTGACCAATACATTTCAAGAATTAGAACGTTTGGAGGTGCTTGGAAGCAAAGATGAGGAGTTATTGTCTTTGTACGCTTTAATTATGAGCAAAAGCGATCAAATAGAGTTACAAGAAAAAGCAATTGCTGCACATAATATATTACTAAAAGAGAATCCTAATAATGAACGTATATATGTAAATAGGGCGTTAGCATACCAACTAGTAAAAAAATATCAATTAGCTCTAGATGACTTTCAAAAAGCAATGAAGCTCGCACCACAATTGAAAATATATAATATGAGAGCTAATTTATATACGGAAATGAAAAAATATAAATTAGCAGAAAAGGATTATTTTAAAGCAATCTCTCTTTCTCCAAAAGATAGCAGTATTCGTTACAATTTTGGTGTGTTTTATCATCAGCAAGAGTTGTATGATAAAGCCATAGAGGCATACAAAGAGGTAATTGTACTTCAACCGCACTTTGCGTATCCATATATCAATATTAGTGCTATACTTCAAGGGCAAAATAAATATTCTCAGGCGCTTGTTTACTCAAATAAAGCGGTGGAATACAATGCTAAAGATCCTAAAGCTCTGTTAGGTAGAGCAATGATATATCGACATTTAAAACGATACGATGAATGTGAAAGAGATTTGGTTAAGGGGTTAGAAGCTAATCCCAAAGATTATTCTTTATTTCGTGAGCTTGCTTATTTGCATCGCGACAAAAAAAATTATCGATTAGCTCTTAATTTTATGGAAAAGGCGTTACTCTATGTAGATGTGAATGAAAAAGAAGATAAAAAATCTATCCAAAAATTTATTAGGAAATTAAAAGAGAAGAGTTAAATAGATGTGAGAGATTACACTATTAAATCATAGTGCAATCGCGATTAATGATTGTTAATTGCCAGCGCCACCGCCGCCGCCGCCTTCGCCAAAACCAAAATCAAAGCGTGGTGTTACATTTGTTACAATTGTAGTTACAGGTGGGGAAACTTGAATTGGTGGAAGGTTTGGCACTGAATTCGGTTGAATTAGAGGACCATTTTCCGTGGAATTTGTTGGATTAGGAGTTGATACACTGTTTTGTTGTTCTATAATAGAATCTAGCTGAGATTCTAAGCTTGAAATTTGACTTTCTAAACCTGAACGTTGGGCTTTTAGTGACTTTAGCGTTGACCAATAATTAGGATAAGCTTTGTCAGAATAAGCGCCGATATCACTTAAAGCGGCAGTAATTAAACTTTCTGTTTCTTGGATTTCCTGATTTACTTGAGATAGCTGACTATACGCAGCACTTAAATCTGCAGAAACTTGAATAAAAGAATCCGAAAACGATTGCGCGTGTAACGAGATACATAATATAGTAACTATACTTAACCACTTCATATTATCTCCTTTGTTAGATTTGTATTTTATGTTAGATTTGCTTATTTTAGTTTAGCATTTGTTTCCTGTAAAACAAACTCATTTTTTACATGTATTTCAAGCAAATATTTTTTTTCCTGATTGTTTTCATCTTTTCTAATGATTATCTGATCAACTTGTTCGTTCATTTCATAAAACAACATTAAGCGAGTTTTGTAGTCATGGTAATAATATCCATTAACTCGACCAATCAAATTATTTCCTAAAAAAATTTCTCCTTCCGCTTTTACTTCAGCAACAGGTTTTCCTTTATAGGATGTAATTCTCTCAAATGTATAGTGGTTTTTATACGTAAATCCTCGAAAATCGGTTCTCGTCATATCCCACTCAGTTCCAATAGAAACTTTTTGATTGATAAGTTGTTGGTATTGGCCGCTCATCCCATGAGGGTCTTGTTTTCCCTTGAACATTTCTTTTTTATAGCTTCCATCTTCTTGAATGTGCAATATCCAGGTAACTAAAACTTTCTGTTGTTCAATGTCGAGTAAAAATGCCATACCACCGTGAGTAAGAGCTTGATAATTTTTGAATGGAGGCTGCAAAGCTTTGTCCATGTTCTTTAACGGATTTGTCATACTTAATTTATGAGTTTCTCCGTTTTTTTTAATTTTTATCTTCCCATCTTTTACGAGATTCACAACAAGCGCTTGAGAATCGTTGATAACATTTTCTACTTTCCAGTAAATGGTGTTATTAACTACTCCTTCTTCCGTTTCTACTTTTGTTTTATCTCCATTCGGAGAAATAAGGTACAACTTTTTCTCAATGGTAAATTTTTGAGGCATTATGTTTACTAATCCATTGCGAAATCGCCATATGAGATCGTATTTTTCTTCTGCGCCTAAACATGAAAGAAATATTACAATAATCAAAAATTTATTCATAAGTTACTCCAATTATTTCTAGCAGTCGTGCATTTAAATTACTCTTCTATGTATGCTATTTTGTAGTTAGGTAGTTATATTCTTAGGTTTGTTATAAGTTCAATAACTTGCAATTTAAACAAATTGAATTGACTAGGCGTTAAATAGTAGCTCAATAAACATTGTCCTACTCCATTTTATTATAACACAGTAAACTCTGAGCAAAGGTTACTTTTTACATTTTAAAACGATGTGTTCATACGCTTTAAAATCCTTAATCAATTATATTGACATACTTTTTTAGCTCTGTATTATATTAAATGTGTTACATCTATTTTTTTAACTATTTTATTTATTTACAAGGAGCGCTCATGAAACTGGTAAAACTTGTTTTCACTTTTGTTATTTTAACATCTCTGATTTTGTCTCTAAATGCTGATACTAGTAAAAAATCGCGTAAAGGTGACAATGCTAGTGAATATATTCTAAAAGCAAATGGCGATTTATTTCGTATCGTTGATGGTCAAAAGCTACAAGTAACTACGCGTGTTGCTGATTTTAAAATTTCTCATCACCCGCAAGATGCAGCAATGATTTATTTTATCCGCGACAATAACCTTTATATATTGAAACGTTCGGATAAAAAATCAAAGAAAGCTATCATCTTTCAAGATATTGCAAAAGCAGGGAAAAAATATCGCTACAATGTAGCCCCTAGCCCAAAAACTACAATTGTAAATCTTGCACTAAGTGGCAAGGGAGAGTTTAGAGCATGGGATAACAAAAAGATTGTTTTACAACAGAATAATGTCGTAAATTATAAAATGAATAATAATTTTGCTGCTAAAGGAAAACCTTTTAGTAGTTATGTTGCTTTTGCCATAGATACTAATGGATACATACTTAAAATTAAGGGAAAAAGCCCAGGAAAATCAAAATGGGATAATTCTAGAAGCTACAAAAATATTAAAGAATTTAAACGGGTAAATGGCTTGAAGTAACTTTTCTTTTGGGGTGATTTTTGTACTCCAAAACTCTAGGTGCTTATTTTAAAAATTTGGCGCAAAAGCAACCGAAAATGGTTGCTTTGTGCTACGTTTAAACTATTAAGTGACCTGCCAAAAGTAGTCACTTAGTTTACAACAGAAAGGGAGATTCGGTTGTAAGAAGAAAATAAAAATTTAGGGGGCTGTAGATTGAATAAAAAGTTAATGAAAGTTGTAGAAATTTTACAGAATACAAGTTCTTTACTCGTTATTTCGGGATCAGGAATCTCTCAAGAAAGTGGTATTCCCACTTATCGAGGTAATGAAGGTTTGTATAATGATAAGAAGAGAATGTTACATTTTAGTGATTTGAAAAATAATCCTGATAAAGTTTGGTTTGCTGTTGATGAGATGCGTCGTTTAATATACGATAAAAAACCAAATCGCGGACATCAAATTCTTTCTGATTGGGAACGCAGTGGTATGTTCTCTCGATTTTTAATTGCAACACAAAACATTGATAATTTGCACCAAGAAGCGGGGAGTGAAAGAGTTTGCGAAATACATGGCAATGTATGGAAATTAGCGCAAAAAAAACAAAAATCTTATGCTGAAGATCAAGAATTCAACGATGAGTTACTACTTGCTGATTATCCTGAATACGAGGAAGAGATATTAAAAAAATGGTCAGAAGAAAATGGTTATGATGTGTGGATGGATAAGCAAATTTTTTCGACAATTCCTCCCGAAGTAAGCAATGATACTCGCCCCCACATTCATTTTTTTGATGAACTGTATAATGACAAATTTTTGTGGGTTAAGGATTTTGCAAAACGCAAAGTAGATACAGTACTTATTATTGGATGTTCTGGAAAGGTGAGCGCCTTACACATTATGATCGATTGTGTTAAGAACTATAATCAGGATAGCATATTAATCGATATTAATTGCCAAAATAATAATAATAGAGCAGATGTTGATCTTCGTGGTAGAGCCGTAGATTTGCTTGAAGAAATCTCAGGCTTTATTAAATAACTTATTCAGTTTAAATTAGGGCGTGTAAACGCCCTGGACTTATTTTACGGTGCGAATTACATAACTCTTTTCCGTATTTTCGTACGAAAACTCGGTGGTATGGATTTTTATTAATAATTTAGTTGTGCTTGTTGGTTTTTGTTCTGTTTTGTTTGATGAGAAATAAGAACTTATAGCAATGATTATTATAGTGGCGGCTAATATCGCTCTTCTAAGAAGTTTTATCTTTGTTTTTTGTTTATTTACTTGTGCATAAATTTTAGAGCTGATATTGGCAGGCAAGTGTATTGAGCTTGTTTCCTTTTTTAGTGTTTGTTTTAGTATTTTATGTTGGGAAATGTGTTCATTACACGATTGACATTTTTGTAAATGTTTTGAAACAGACTCTTGTATATTATGGTGTAGAGAATTATCTATGTACTGATATATAATATCTTTGCATTTGTCGCAGTTCATTTTACTTTTCTTTCCGCGTTAAAACATTACGTAGTTTTTGTGTTGCGTAGTGTAAACGAGATTTGACAGTTCCCTTGTTAATGTTTAAACAAATGGCAATTTCATCGATTTGCATATCCTCATAATAACGTAAAATAATAATTTGTCTATGTTTGAAAGGCAAATTTTGTAGTGCTTTTTGTAAATAATTACTATCTATTTCACCAAAATGGCTATCATTTTGCAATTCTCTATCAAACAGCAAAGGCAAAAATATTGCTTTTTTTTGTTTTCGGTAAAGCTCACGATATTTATTTAGTAAAATTCCGTACATCCAAGTATATAAAGTAGATTTCATTTTAAATTTTTTAATAGACAATAGAACTTGGATAAAAGTATCTTGTACCAAATCTTGCGCTGTGGAATCATTACCACAAAGCAGATAAGCAGAGCCTAGTAATCTATCACCGTAAAGATTTACTAGTTTGTCTGTTGCTACGGAACAATTTTTTTTGAGACCTAGAATTAATTGATATTCGTCCATGTTTAATTCTGTTCATTTTCGGTTACGATAAATTACATAAGTGTAATGTGCATTTAATGTGATTTCTCTGTCTATCTCGACTAAGCAACTTTTAGTATTTAATTTTGTTATATAACCGTTAGCAACAAGCTGATTATTTTCATCAAAAATGTGAACAGTGGAGCCAATATAAGCTCCAACGATATTTTTAGTTTCTAAAACGAGCTGCGGAAGTAAAGTTTCACTCTTTTGGGATAGTAACTGGATTTTACGAGATACATACCCTATTACTTTACCTGATGAATTATTGTTTTTTGCGTCGAATGGTGTAAGCTTAACAAGTTGCATGTAGATGTTTGGCCCAGCACCAACTAAAGTATAAAATGATACGGGTAATTTTGTTGGCCCTACTTCATAAGTAACTCTTGAAGTATAGATTCGCGGTGTATGAATTGGCCCTTGGACTGTTTCTTTTGTATGGATTGGTTCATCGTAGTCAACACTATCAAAGCGGATAAAAATACGTCCTTCGCTGTCAGTAGTTTTAAAATTAGGGACTAACCAAATATCTAAATGTTGTTTTATTTGTTTTATTTGCGGAATAAACAATATTTCTTGGCGATTCACTACTTTAACAGAGTGGTAATCATGAATATAGTTAACGGCTTTTTTGTCTTTCATGGCTAGTTTATTTAAAAA
The DNA here is from genome assembly GCF_041508025.1 of Candidatus Uabimicrobium helgolandensis. Classification (NCBI taxonomy): domain Bacteria; kingdom Pseudomonadati; phylum Planctomycetota; class Candidatus Uabimicrobiia; order Candidatus Uabimicrobiales; family Candidatus Uabimicrobiaceae; genus Candidatus Uabimicrobium; species Candidatus Uabimicrobium helgolandensis. Next base: position 3,802,515 of record NZ_CP165719.1, on the reverse strand, counting down.
GCCATTTGCAACAGTAAAAGAAGAAGCGGATTTGGCTGAAATTTTTTGTGTTTTGAACCAGTGATGTAGTTTCTTTCGAGAGTTGTCATTTGTGTTTCCAGCAGAAAAAATACCACGAAAGCTTTCTTTTAGAAACAAGTCTATATCCTCTGCAAATTGTTTTTCTTTTTCTAAAATACCCGTTTTTTTGAGAGTAACAAGTTGTTCTTTTGTTACAGGAAAAAGTTCAACATTAATGTGAAAAAAGAAATTATTTTTGTCAATGAATGGATCAACTATATATTTTTTTAAGTATTTATGAACGTTTTCTGTTGCCGAAATGACCAAGCTTTTTTCGTATACCTCTATATATTCTAAACTGTTTTGTAAATTCTTGTGAGATAAGAAGTGTCTAAGTTTAGTTTTCATAGCTTGTTCTGCGTGCTTTTTGAGCCCCTGCAAATGATCGTTTTTTTGCCATCCTTCAGGAATTAAAGATACTATCCCCATTTTCGAAATAATACTTTCCATATTGTATTCGCGAATTTCTAAATTTTTATTTTGTGCAACTATAGCAGTTATTATGATCAGAAATAATATGCTTTTCATAACAATCTCCAGAAATAAATTGGTTTGGCGTGTCAGTTTCTTGGAGCTACTCTCTAAAAGGACTGAATATTATAAACTAGGACCTGTCATCAATTTAGATATTAATAACCGTTGTAGCCATAGTCATGGCACCCTGAGTTATTATTACAGCTAGGGTCATGCATTTTTTAGCATACTACTTTAATTGATGACAGTCCTAAATATTGGTACGCCTTAAATATAAACTGAGTGTTGTTTTTTTTCGTAAGGTTCAAAAAAAATAGAATTTTTTGGATTGACAACAATGTAAAAGTGTACTAAAGTATTAATACTAATTAATTAGTATATGTTTTAAGGTAATAATTATGGCTAGACGTAAATCTAAAATTCTCACAGAAGTTGAAACCGAGATTATGCAAATTTTGTGGGAGAAAAAGCGAGCATCTGTACAAGAAATATGCGAAGCACTACAATCTAAACAAGCTTATACTACTATAGCGACAATGTTACGTGTTTTAGAAAATAAAAAATATGTATCGTATATTGTAGATGGTCGTACTTATATTTATTCGCCTCTTCGCGAAAAGAAAAAAGAACAAAGTAATGTTTTAAAGTATATAACACAGCGTTTTTTTGAAGGCTCTGCTAAATCTTTATTATTGCATCTTGTTCAAGGAGACAACTTGTCGAAAGAACAATTAAAAGAGCTACGTGATCTTATAGATTCTAAAGAAAAAGAGAGCGAGTAACATGGAGCAGTTTTTTAGCACAGTGGGTAGTGCCCTTTATCCTGTAACAATTTGTTTGTTGGTAATGTGGTTAATAAGTAAGTGTATAACCCATTATTTTAAATTGCGTTTCCAATTAGCAATTTTCACAATGATTGGTTGTTTAGCGCTATCTTGGGTGCTACCACTTGTGCCCAATTTTTTCTCCGAAACTTCTGTTGCGAAAATGAAATTAGAGCCTGCTAACAAAGATGTTGTTAAAATTACTGCAGTAAATAAAGTGAATGAACAGCAATTGCCAAAATATTTTTCGTTATTGTTTTTATGGATGTTGGTAAGTGTTTTTATGATGTTTCGTTTTATTATAAGCGCAGTATATACCACGTTTTTCTGGTGTAAAAAGCAACCTCTTGTCGATGAAGAAAGGCAACGGCAATTTCAATCGCTGTGCAAGGAATTTAATATCAAGCGTCGGGTTAGTTTACGTAGTTCAAAAACTTCTACACCAGGAACTTTTGGTATTTTAAGACCTGTGGTTATTGTACCAGAATTTTTATTAGCAAATTTTTCTCAAAAACAGTTACGCCCAATTCTAACGCATGAACTGATGCATGTTTGTCGTTATGATCAACTTGTCGTTTTCTTGGAAAAAATATTTATCGCTATTTATTTTTTCCATCCTTTAGCATGGTGGATCGTGAAAGAGACAGAACAAACGATGGAAATCTGTTGTGATCAACAAGTATTAACGTATGAACAAAATGGTATAGAATATGCAAAATCCTTTATGTGTTTTCTTGAACTTAAGAGTATTTTTTGTAGTTCACCTACTTTTACAATTAATTATTTTGCACATGTAAAAGAAAGAATTAATCTTTTGGTGAATGCTCCCGAATATACAACTTCACCTGTGCGTTATATTGGTATTGTTATTTGTGTGTTTAGTCTTTGGTGTAGTTGTTTGTGTTTTTGGGGAAGTGGTGAATACTATTTTAAAAGAATTGGCCACGCAGCTATGCATATTAGTAGTTATGACACAGACGATCCTGTTGAAGTTGGCGGCACTACAATATATGTTATTGAGTTGCGTAATGAAGGCACAGCGCCTTGCACAAATGTAGTTTTGACTAACAAAATTGCTGATGAAATGGTTTTTGTTGGGTCTGTGAACCCTGTAAATTATAGTGAACAAGGGAAAGAAATAAGGTTTGCTCCTGTGAAGTTACAACCAGGTGAATCTATCATATATAAAGTAAAGCTGCGTGCTCAAAAACCGGGTTCAGCAAAAAATACAGCTTTTGTTAAGTTTGATGAATTTTCATCAACGATGCGTAACGAAGAAGGGACGAGTGTGTATCCTAACTAAGATTTATAGTTTTTTATTTTGAAATTTTTTTGAATTCAAGTACTAATTAATTAGTACTATTAAATTAATATTTATTATTAAGGACTCTTTTATGAAAAAATTATTATGTTTTGTTATTTTCCTATGTAACTTATTTGCAGGTATGCCTGCTTTACATGTTTCAATGTATGATACGGAAGATTGTGTTGTTGCAGGAGGTGCGACAGCTTATGTTATTTCTGTAAGAAATGAAGGTACAAGTGATTGTTCGGAAATTGTGATAAAGAATTATATTTCATCAGAAGTGAGATTACTCGGTGCTAAAGGCGATTTGAAATACGAGATAATAGATGGTAACGTTGTGTTTTCTCATAAATCGTTATCTCCAGGAGAAAAAATTACTTGTTATGTTAAAGTTAAAACCACTAAGAAAGGTCTTGTAAAGAATACTGTTGTTGTTTCCTGTCGTGAATTTTTAAAAAGTATTACAATTGAAGAGGCGACAAGTGTAGCTACAAGTATAACATCTGCTCGTGATCGCTGGGGAATTGATGTAATATGTTATGACACTGATAACCCTATTGCTGTTGATGAGTCTACTACATATGTGATTGGAGTTCGCAACGAAGGTATTAATACTTGCAAAGGCATTATTTTACGTGGTTCTATCGCTGAAGAAATGGAATTAATTTCTGTTGAGAATTCTATAAATAAAAATGAAGTGCAATTTGCTCCTTTTACATTAAAACCGGGAGAGAAGAAGATTTTTGAAGTTACTGCTGTTGCAAAACGTAGCGGTTTTGCTGTTAGCAGTTTTATTTTAGAAATCGATTCCTTTAAGATAAAAGAACAAGAAGGAACTACAATAAAGTAAAGTAAAACTTCAATTTTAAAAGTCTTGCATCCTAAGAGAAATCGCATAGCGGTTAAACTAGGATTTTGAATAGGAGTTTCGCCCTCCTAATTCTAAATACAATAGTGAAGAACTATGTGATTTACCTTTGGATACAAGACTTTTAGCTGTATTATAAATTCCTTAGGTCAACGTTGTCGAGCTTCGACTTTGAAATGTCTATACTTAAGTATTTCAAAGTGAAGTCGCGTTTTTTCAGTACTTTTTGATATGCAGTGTTAAATTGTTAATCGTTACTCTGTGTTACCAATCCATTCAGGTTGATATTTTTTTTCTTCGAATGTCTCCGAGCGTAATAATTCTCGCCATTCTTCATCTTGTAGCCGCTTTTTTGAAGTAAATTCATAGTATGAGAATACAGGACCGACATAAGAGCAAAGATCGTTTTCATTATCAATGACGATTGCTGAATATTGTGCATTACCAGTTGCGACTTCTAGAAAGCTTTGGCTATTAGGGTCTGTGTGGATATCGGCAATAGAAGGTTTCCAGTCGTAGTCCTGAGCATAATATAGTTTACAATACCAGCCGTCATACGAAGGTGGGCCACCACATCCTAAAAAGGCTTTTTCTACGGTTTTTTTCAGAAAACTTTGTTGCTTTTCATCTAAAGGTTGTGAGTCTAGTTGCTTGTTAGCTATTTGTTCTAATGTTTTCATTGTTTGAGAAAAATGATTAAAATAACGGCTTTGCGCAGTCGTTATGTGGTGATGATCTTTGTCAATAAACTTTGCGGTTTGCGTTAAAAGAGAATCCAAATTACTGCAATATTCTCCTAGGCGTTTGTAAAATTCTGGATATGGTTCTACATAACCTTCAGGGTATTCGCATGATATTGAAGCTGTATATGATTGTTTTGCATACAGAATGTTATTATGGCGCATTTCTGCCCATGTTGCTAATTGAGTTGTAAGCTGTTTTTTTTGCCAAATTTGGCTTTGCATCGCTTGTGGATAACGACTGTCTTTTGTTACATCTTTGTCGAGAATGCGTAAGTTGTCTAACATGTTGTTGTAGCAACTTTTTTGCCAATACTCTTTGTCAAATCCTTCGATAAGTTCGTTTAATGCCAATATATTTGCAGTATAGTTCCATTTATCTATTTCTGGTTGTAATAGTCTCGCAGCTTCACTATTTCCTAGAATCGCCATTACATCAAGGCCTTTAGGGATGCGGCGCTTTTGTTTTTTTTCTTGAAAGACGATTTTGTCGTATACAACACTTGAAAGAATAAAAGAATCAATGACAAAGCGTTGACCAAATACTTGGAATAGTTGCGGATGTTCAGCTTGTTTTGTTGTTTTGGAGTCAGACTTGATATATTGCGAATTAATACCTTGTTGCGATAATTGAGCGACATCTTCGCGAAAGGCAATCCAGCGATCTGTTCGCGTATCGGAGAGGCTTTGTATTTTGTGATCTTGTAAAAGGGATATCATTGTGTTAATTTTGAGATTATCGCTTTGGCCAACTAGGTAAGTTAAAATAGTATCTACAAGTGTAAAACTTTGCCATGCTTTTGTTTGCGAGAATAACTTGCTAATAAGCATTGCATTACGTAGTTCGCGCTCAATATCTACTTTTACACCTTTTGCAGAAGATAATATCATGCCGCAGTCCGCGCGTCCTAACCACATCATTCCGCGAAAATATCCTTGTAGACCTTGTTCTGTGTAATGACCGCGCGGTCGGAACTGCGAATAGTCGATATAGCGGGTTCCTCCGTAAATTGCTGTTGATTCGCTTCTCCCTGCGACTTGCATTTTAAGTTTTGAAATAAAAGATAAAATTTCTTTTACTTTTACTGGAGAAGCGACAACTGGTGGAACCTTTAAAGTACTTTCATCACTTTCAAGAAATAAATTTTGGGCTACTGTTAAATACAAATCCACATCTTTATAGTGTTGTAGTAGGTTGTTTGTAACATCAACAGATTTTTCTTTTAGTAATAATTGACTTTCTTTCAAGGTCGATAAAATAATCGTTTTAAATAATTGAGATTCCAATTGCTTTAGCATCGTTCCATACGAGCGTTGAAAAGCATACAATATCGAGTCACTAGTTATAAACAAAGGAAGGTGTTTTTGGTAAATATCATAATAGATACTTACAAATGTAGTATTCTTGCGCGAAGGTAAGGTAACAAAGCCATTTTTATCTAGTTGCTCTTTTTCTGCGCCTCCCAATCGTAGTTCTTTAGCTATTTGGGTAAAATATTTGCTGTCTTTTCCTTTGAAAGATAATTTTTGGCGGTACTCAGGCGCAGAAAATTTTTCTACCATTTGTTGGTTATTAGTTTGCGGTTCATTTGCTTGGTATTTTTTTAAAAGTTGATCAAATTTTGCTTTTTCTTGCGAAATTTCTTCCTTAGCTATACTACCATCTTCTTCTCTTATTAAGCTAGTTGTGCAAGATAAAATAAAGATTACAACAACAATTATCCACGATTTCATATTTACCACCTGTCTATAGTTGTAGGTAACAGTGTTTATGTTGAGTGAGTATCAGTAGAAACATAATAGCAAAAAAAAATCATAATGTAGTAATCGTTAAGTCATTGTTGTGTCATTATTTAATAATATTTTTTAGACATAGATTTATTTTTTAATTCTTGCTAAAAGCTAAAACTAGAGCATAATTTATGTTTAAGGGCCTAACAAACGTTTCTATTTATAAGGCCAATTAAAGCACAAAAAAATTTCAGGAGAAGTAAATGACTCGCATTCTTTTATTAACTACTTTGGTTTTGTTTTTTTCGCCTATTTTTGCTCGGGGGGTTGAATATAAAAATATTAAAATGGGAACTAATCCCGCTATGTGGCAAAAGCAATTAGAACAAGATGGTAAAGATGGTTGGCGTTTTATCGAAGTTTCTTCAGGGTGGGCAACTCTTGTTCGTGGAAAACGTAAAAAATCAGTACGATATTATTTTGCTAAAGCGTTTAAAGGTTTTGGTAAGTACCAAAAATTAGTAGAAGAAAAAGTAAAAGAAGGATGGCGTACACATGGCAAACACGATGGCTGGTTTATTTTTTCAAAATTAGCCAATCGAATTGAAAGCAAGTTTCTTAAAAAAGCATCGATCGCTGAAAGATGGCACAAGCAGGTTGAGCAAGAAGGCCGAGAAGGTTGGCTTGTTAATGATGTCAGTAGTGGTTGGTTTGTCTTTACTAGAAAAAATAAAAGAGCTATTAGTTATAAATTTGTTAAACCGTCAAGAAAAGAACGCGATAAACAAATTGAAACTGAAAGCAAAGATAATTGGGTATATTTAGGTAATCGTAGCCGTTGGTTAATTTTTGCTAGATAGGTTGTAAGGCCGTAATTTTATCGTTTGCTAAGGCGTGTCGACATTTAAATTTTTAAATGCCGACACACCTTAATTATTTTACGCTGCTCTTTAATAAAGTAATAAAGTCGCGATCAATATCTCTTTCATAAAAATCAAATCCATCTTCAAAAGGGGCATCTAAACGTTCTCCGATGGCGCGCAAGATACCAAGTTTTGTTGTGGCTTTGTAAAATGCAATTTTGTATGCCGGAGAATCTCCCGCCATTTTAGCTCTGATACCAGATCCTTTTGTTGGTATTTTTTCCAATGCTTTTAGCCAACTATCAACGACCGCTTTTTCGGTAATTTGTACTTTTTTTACGTCAGGAGCTGAAAAATTAAATTTAGGTGCGTACGTTACAACGATTTTATCTGTACCAGGAAAAGAAATTGTACTTGAACTAGAGTCATTACAAGCCGCGAATAAAAAACTAACGATACAAAATCCAATTATTTTCCATCTATTCATTACATATACCTTTCAATAGTATTTTGGCTGAGGTTTGCGACACTTTCTTGCGAATCAATGTTACAGAGTACTAGTGTATAATTCTATGATTTTTTTAAAATTATGTGTTATTATGAATAGTGCATTCTAATGTAAATACAATACAGATCTTTGCCTTATCTGAAGTATAAGAGAGGCACTGTGGCAGTGCTTATGTTGATGTTATAGGATATAGTTATAAAGGTTTTGATATAATTAGAGATTATATAGAGGTACGTATGACTAACGAAGACAATATTATTAAATTTGTAGACCTTTTTTCTGATGACGAAGTAGATGTTAGATATAATGCAGTAATAGAGCTTACAAAAATAGGAAGACCTGCTATTCCTTACCTTTTGGCCGCTCTTGATCATAAAAATTGGCTAGTGCGTTATAACTCTGTTCGTACAATAAGTTTTATGAATGATAGGTCTAAAGTTGTGATGGACAAACTAAGCTTGCAACTTGAAAAAGAGCACGATCATGATGTCTTGGTTTTTGTTGGACAAACGATAGATAATTTTTTGATGGTGGAAATATCGTTGATATCACGAATAGAGAAGTTGTTTTCATTTTTGACAGGTGAATTACTATCGCTAACAGAAAAACCAAGACCACTATTTGAAGAGGAAGAATTTTGCCCAGAGCCTTTTTATATATCCAGTACTTTTTCCGAAGGCGACGCTTTGACAGAGTTACTTGCTCTCAAGACATGCAAAGAAATCTTAGATGAAAGGGCTTTAAAGGACAAACGTCTTTCGTGGTTGTGGGATATAAAGAAAAAAATTGTGCGATTTTGTATTGCTCGTTTAGAGACACTTGTTGGTAATGTTGAAGAGCGTAAAAAATATGTATCTCCGCGATTTCGCGAAGAAATAGTACAAACGCATCCTTTGCTTCAAGGAATAAATTCTTTGGAAAATTTCTCGTTCGTGTCTAGTAGGAAATGGGCTTCAAGTTACACTAAATTGAATAGTAATGTTTTTTAGTAGAAAAAAGCTGATTTTTGAAGTAGAAACAGATAGAGATTTTGAGAGAATAGAACTTTATAAAAAATGGAAATCTTGTATTATAGGTGTCGAATATTCTTCTCTCTATATTGCTGTGATTACAGAAAGTATGGCTTGTATTGTTTTTCATATTGAGAAGAAAACTATACATTGTAAAATATCTATAGGTGTCAAGCTCTTACCTCTTTAAATCTTAGTAAAAACAAGCTAAAGGAAATACCAACAAACATTCAAAAACTAACCGCTTTGAAAAAACTCAATTTGAACAATAACAAATTAGAATTACTCCCTGAGAGTTTTGAGCAGTTAACATCATTAACTCATTTAGATATAAGTTATAATAAATGGAAAGAATTTCCCGAAGCCATTTACAAATTATCAAGTCTCGCACATCTCTTTTTTAACGGTTACCACATTAGTAATGAAAGACTTCGCGATTTAAAATCCCACTTACCAAACTGTTCGTTTCAATTTTGAAGTGGACTGAAGTTTACCTATCCTTGGCATAGATGTTAAATGCTCACTCTGCTTAAAGTTACTACGAATTTTTTGTTGTCGTCATGTAATAGAAGATTCTCGTTTTCTAAGGCAAACTTTTTTGACCTACAAAAGTAATTTACCAGTTGTTCACAACGTTCGCATTCTTTAGCGGTTCCTTGAGTATCAAGGATAAAAAACTTATTGTTTTCTATTAGAATTTTGCCGTTAAATCCAGCACCGCCACTCTTGATTGTGTAGCGATAAGTATTGTCACTTACTTGTTTAAACTCAATAAACATTCCTGATGTTTTTGTAAGTTTGTTGCCATCTTTTATAGAAATGCAATACCAAGCCTGTCCTCTTTTTGTTGTAATAAAACTATGCTGCTTAAAACGTGCTGCCTCCTTGAGATCTAATGCCGCTAGTTTTTTCTTTTCCTTCAAAGCTAGTTCCCATTTAAGTCTTTCGGCAACTTCTTTTGGCAACACGAAACATCCACTACAAATAATAGCAAAAACTATAAAGTAAAAAAATTTCATATCTTCTCCTTCGATAATCGCATGATAGACAAGTATAAATAAAGAGACTATTATAACTTTTGTAGTTCATCGATTTGTCACGAAAGAATGATATTTTTATCTTTTTTAAGTCATAGTTTTGTCATAAGTACTTCTATTTTTTTATTTGGTACTATCAAGTGATTTATTCAAGAATATCCGCTACCAATTTTTCTTTTTTGGGTTGTTTATATTTTTTTATATCAAGGTGTAGTAAGTAAAGCATAGTTATTGAAATTAGTAAACAAAAGGTGATGAAAAGTAGTAACAAAAAGAAATTTTCCCTTTGTGGTTTTCTATTTTCGTGAAGAATAACAAGATTCTTGGCTGTTTTTTTGTTGGCATTAGAAAAAGCTTCTTTTATTTTATTTGTTTCAACATTTCTGATGAGTCCGTGGAGATCGCCTTGGTAAGTAGTTTTTTTTATGGAGTCATTTTTTTTGATTTCTATTGCGCGAAAGATTTTTTTGCGATCTTCTAACTTTAATACAACATAAATTTTGCTTTGTTTATTGTTGGGGTCTACAAGAGGAACATAAATGTCTGTTTTATACCAAACTGAATTTTTATATTCGAGTTGAGCGTTGGTTATTTTTATAAATGCAGGTATATTGCCTTTTTTTACATCACTGTACTTAACTGATGTTTTGCGAAGACCAGTTAAATAATTATATAAATCTATCACACCAATAGCAGTAGGTAAAATTGCAATAAAAAGAAAAAGGATACCAATAAAGGTATCTATTAGTATTGTTGATCTTTTTGGATAAAAAATTCCTTGCTTGTGCAACGTTCTGTTGTATAGACCAATAAGGAGCGGTATTAGAAATATAAAAAAAACAGCGATCATTATGGCTAAATCTCGCTCTTCTTCGAAAACCAAAAGAGATGTGGCCTGTTTTTGGTGGTATAAAAGGGCACGACAAATGTCTGCTTTTTTTGTGTTAGTTATTGTGGATGATATCGTTCCAGCAATTGAATTGTGTAATATTTTATGGCGGTTTTTTTGTATAAAGTTCTCATTTTTGAGATTACTTTTTCTTAATAAGTCGGTGATAAATTGTTGTTGTTTACGATTTGTAATATGCATTACTTTGTTTACGATTTGGTCTGTAGAAGATGAAAGTATTGGGACGTAGTAGTCGCCTCCTACAAGAACAGCAAGTCGGTAATCTATATAGCAATCTGTGATACGATATTTATATGTTGTTGCGTTTTCTGGATAGAGTTCGCTACACTTTACCTGTTGTTTTTGGTAAGCGATATCAATAAAAATATATATGACTGAAATGCAGATTAAAGGAATGGATATAATTAAGAGAAATCTAGTTGCTATTGGTCCTAAGGTAAGACTTTTGTTATGTGTAGCTGTCATATAAAATTCCTATTCTATTATTTTTGTTGTTAGAGTCGTTGGTATTTCTATAATTATCGTAGGAGTATTTAAGTTTTTGCGCGTTATAAATGACCCGATCGGTAAATACGCAGTAATATGAGTATTCTTAAGCTATGTGTTAAAATATTCTGAAAGCGGGTTTCAAATTATACTATAGAAAAATGTCGAGTACTAACAATAAAAGAAAGGAGTAGAGATGGAAAATAAAAATGCATACTGGAGAGCGAACTTGCGTGTTATTGCTATTTGTTTGTTCGTGTGGTTTCTGGTGTCTTTTGTTTTTGCTATCTTGCTTGTAGAACCGCTCAATAATTTTTCTCTTGGCGGTTATAAATTGGGGTTTTGGTTTGCTCAGCAAGGATCTATTTACGTATTTGTGGTTCTTATATTTTTTTATTCGTGGCAAATGAATCGCATAGATCAACAATTTGGGGTTTACGAGGAGTAGGTGATGGAATTGCAGACGCTGACGTACTTTGTTGTGGGTTTGAGTTTTGCCCTTTATATTGGGATTGCTTTTTGGTCTAGAGCGAGTAGCACTAGCGAATTTTATGTGGCGGGTAAGGGAATACATCCTATCGCTAATGGCATGGCAACAGCAGCTGATTGGATGTCGGCAGCTTCTTTTATTTCCATGGCAGGTCTTATTGCCTTTCTTGGTTATGAAGGTGGAATGTATTTGATGGGGTGGACAGGAGGATATGTGCTTTTAGCGACGCTTTTGGCACCATACCTACGCAAATTTGGTAAATACACTGTTCCTGAGTTTATTGGTGACCGTTACTATTCACAATTAGCGCGCGTTGTTGCGGTTGTGTGTTTGATTTTTATTTCTTTTACTTATGTTGCTGGACAAATGCGCGGCGTTGGTATTGTTTTTTCACGTTTTTTAGAAGTGTCTGTTGATAATGGATTATTTATTGGCATGGGAATTGTTTTTATTTACGCGGTACTTGGTGGTATGAAGGGGATTACCTATACTCAAGTAGCTCAGTACTGCGTTTTGATTTTTGCTTACACTGTACCTGCCATATTTATTGCCCTACAAACAACAGGTTTTGCCTTACCTCAAATAGCTCTAGGGGCAGAAGTTATAGATGGTTCAGGAACTTTGCTTGCGAAATTAGACAGGTCTCTTCTCGATTTGGGTTTTGGTGCTTACACCGCGCCCTTTAACGATAAGTCGATGATCGATGTGTTTGCGATTACTCTTGCTCTTATGGTTGGAACAGCGGGGTTACCACATGTTATTGTACGTTTTTTTACTGTACCCAAGGTTCGCGATGCGCGTCTTTCTGCGGGATGGGCACTTGTATTTATTGCGATTCTTTATACCACAGCGCCTGCAGTGGGAGCGCTTGCTCGTACTAATATGATCCACACTGTAAATGGTGTCGAACAAAAAGGAACAGCGTATAAAGAGATTCCCGATTGGTTTAAGACATGGGAGAATGCGGGGCTAATTGCGTGGTACGATCATAATGACGATGGACATGTACAGTATGCGGCGGGAAGTGCTTTCGAAGGAAAGCCTCAATTTGATGGAGATAAACGCGGTAAACATGGTGAGCGATTGGTAAAAAATCCAAGTGAAGGAAAACCAGTAGAAAACGTTGCGTTTGCGAATGAAATATACGTAGATCGCGATATCATGGTTCTGGCAAACCCTGAAATTGCTGGATTACCCAATTGGGTTATTGCACTTATTGCCGCTGGAGGAATTGCTGCGGCACTGTCGACAGCAGCGGGATTACTACTGGTGATTTCAGTAAGTGTTTCTCACGATTTACTCAAAAGTACTTTTACTCCACAGATTAGTGAAAAAAATGAACTACTTGCTGGGAGAATTGCCGCTGCGTTTGCTATTGGTATAGCTGGGTATTTAGGGCTTCATCCTCCTGCTTTTGTCGCGCAGGTGGTTGCGTTTGCTTTTGGTCTGGCAGCCTCTTCTCTTTTTCCTGTTATTTTGTTGGGAATTTTTAGTAAACGTATGAATAAGTGGGGAGCTATTTGTGGAATGTTAACCGGGCTTGTTTTTACTTCTGGTTATATTATTTATTTTAAAGGAGTTTTTATTGCTCCTACTGTGGCAAATATTCCTGAAAATTGGTTATTTGGTATTTCTCCGGAAGGAATTGGTTCAGTAGGAATGGTTCTTAATTTTGTTGTCGCTTACATTGTCTCGTATTTGACACCTGCTCCTCCACAAGAAGTCCAGGCACTAGTTGAGGATATACGTGTTCCTAAGAGTTTTTAAAAATTATAATGTTATAACAGCGCTTTCTTTTAAAAGAGAGCGCTGTTACAATTAAGTGTCAGCCTAAAATCTACGTACCAAAAACTGGAATTTGTTGTTTTATTTTTTAGCTTTGTGCCTTTGTCGCGTAGAAAATAATTTCTGTCTTTGTAAGTGCACTTATTTTTTAGTAAAGCGATTTACTGTAAAAACAGATACAATCCATACAATAAGCAAAATAATAATAGAAGCTAGTGTAGAGTAAAACAATCTGTTTACTGAATTGTACTGGGTATAATCAAAATGAGATTCCCATTTTTGGCCATCGAAACTTCCTACACCAAAGTAGGTATTTATCCATAAAGTATTGCTGGTTACAAAGAAGTTGTGACCGTAACCTAAGCTTGGGCGAGGTTTATCAATTGCGATTTTTTCCCATTTATTAGCAATAAGTTTAAAAATGCCATTCCCATAATCACATACCCACATTTCATTTTGAAAACATGTTATCGACGTTAGCCGTGTCATTGGTTCAGAAGGTGTTGCTTGTAACCATTTTTTTTGCAAAAAATCGAAAAAATAGATTTGGGTGTCAGTTATTATCCATGGACGACCTTGGGAATCTATTGCAAAAGATTCGTTTTGTTTTTGTTGCCATATACTTGGAACAGGAGGGAGCTTTTGCCATCCCTTACCATCGAAGCTAGCACGACCACTTAACCACAAACGTTTGTCGAGTCCAATATAAATCATGCCACCACTTATTCCAATCGGGTACGGTTCAGATGACCATTTTTTATTGTGCATATCGTAAGATAATAATTTATCTTGTGCTGCAATCCAGATTTTTTGGTTCCAGTGTACCATACCAACTTTAACAAAAATAGAAGGGGACACTCCTTGCAATCCACTAGCAGCCTTGATTTCTTCCCACTGGTTTTTTTGATGAAAATAAACCGCTATTTTTCGCGATGATAGTATCCATAAATTACCGTTGCTGTCGCAACACGATGCAGATATAGAGTTGTGGCGCAAATTCTGATTGGTTGTTGTAAATTTTTTTGCAAAAGACAGAATTTCGCGCCAATTTTGCGAATCAATAGTAAATACAAATAGTTTATTTTTTGTTGTCGCGTATGTGTATTTATTACTTGTGCCAATAATTTGATGAACGCTTTGCTGTTGGCCAAGTAAATTGATGGAAAGAAAAAGTATGCAAAAAATAAATTTTTTTGCAAGCATTTCTCAATCTACAACATCTTTGCAATTGTCATTAATTGCATGTGTGTAGTCCCTTCATAAATTTGACCAATTTTCGAGTCGCGGTAGTATTTTTCAACAGGATATTCTTTTGTGTATCCGTATCCACCTAAAATTTCAATGGATTTACTCGCTATTTTTTCTGCTGTAGTTGATGAAAAATATTTTGCCATAGCAGCTTCTTTTACATATGGGAGACCTGCGTCTTTAAGGCGCGAAGCGTTGTATACCAGTAATCGAGCAGCTTCTAATTGTGTTGCTAGGTCTGCAAGTAGAAATTGCATCCCTTGGAATTCACCAATGGCTTTACCGAATTGTTTGCGCTCTTTTGTGTAGTTAGTTGCATATTCAAGTGCTCCTCTTGCGAGACCAACCATTTGTGCACCAATTCCAATTCGCCCTTCATTAAGTGTTTCTATTGCTATCTTGTAGCCTTTACCAATTTCGCCAATTACATTTTCTTTAGGAACTTTGCAATTGTCTAAAATAAGTGAGCATGTACTGCTTGCACGTATACCAAGCTTGTCTTCTTTTTTACCAATACTAAAGCCAGAGAAGTCTTTTTCTACAATGAAACCGGTAATACCTTTATAACCTTTTTCGCGATCAACGGAGGCAAAAACAATAAAAATTTCAGCTTCTGCAGCATTGGTGACCCACATTTTTTCACCGTTTAGTGAGTAGTGATCTCCACAGTCTTCGGCAGTTACTCTTAAAGCGAATGCGTCACTTCCTGATCCAGCTTCGGATAAAGAATAAGCGCCTATTTTTCCCGTAGCTAACTGTGGTAAATATTTTTGCTTTTGTTCTGCTGTTCCCCAACGAATAAAAGCATTGTTGACTAATGTATTTTGTACATCTACACATACTCCCACTGAAGGATCTACAGATGATACTTCTTCAACAACAATAATGGAACTTGTAAAATTAGCGCCTGAACCATCATATTCCTCTGGGATTTCTACAGACATCAGTCCTAAATCAAAAAGTTCCTTTATAATTTCTGGAGCAACTTTTTCATTTTTTTCCATTTCAGGAACAAGAGGTTTTAATTTATTTTGTGCGAATTTTCTTACCGTATCTCGAAACATCAGTTCGTCTTCACTAAATGTGTTTAGCGATGTTGGCAATTGGCTCATAAAAATTCCTTTCGTATTTGTTGCTTTGTGTTTTGCTGAGAAATGTTCTTGCATTCTAAACCAGACAAAAATTTTACCTAGGGTATGTTGGCGTTTCTTTTACATTATAAAAACCTAGATGTAGACTCTAAATAATAACCTACTTTAGTATAACTTGCAAAAAAACACTTTGTTTCTAAACTAACTAGGTAAGAAATGCAACAAAATTTTACTATTAGTGTCGTTATTTCTCGCCTCAGATCATTTTGCTAAGTACGAAACGAAAAATATTATGGCTTTTTGCTGTTGACTTTGTTATTTTAAAACATTTACGACGCTGTATTAGGGTGTGTCCCTAATAAATATGGTTTTGCTAACTTCACAAGTTTGCAAATTTTAAATATTAGTAGATCTAAAATATTAAAAGGCTAGGAGATTACATTTGCGATACGGATTGTATAGTGATATCCATGGAAACCTAGAAGCCTTAGAAACTGTTATTCAATTTTTTCAAGAGCAAAAAATAGATAAATATCTATGTCTTGGTGACATTGTAGGTTATGGTGCTAATCCCAAAGAGTGTTTACAAAAAGTAATTGAGTTAGACAGCATAATTGTCGCTGGTAACCATGACTATGCTATAGCAGGGAACATCGATATTACTTACTTTAACCCTTTTGCACAACAAGCTGTTTTGTGGACAAGAGAACAGCTAGAAGAAGAACAAATTAAGTTTTTAGGCAATTTAGGGCTTGTGCACGAATTAGAAGACATCTTAACATTGGTACATGGTTCTCTCAATTTTCCTGAGATGTTTGATTATATTCAAAGTATTCACGATGCACTTTTGTCATTGGAAATACTCAACACACCAGTGTGTTTCTATGGACATTCACATGTTCCGATAGCATTTATTGAGAAAGAGCGCGTAACATATTGCTTGGATACTAAAATTAAGATAGAAGATAATCAAAAAGTACTTGTTAATGTGGGGAGCGTTGGTCAGCCGCGAGATGGAAATCCTTTAGCAAGTTGTGCTATTTATGATGATGAAGAAAGAGTTGTTGAAATTCATCGTTTAGAATATGACATAGAGACTGCCGTCGAAAAAATCCTTGATGCAGGTTTACCTGAAGTTTTGGGTGAACGTTTGCGGTACGGACGTTAAAAATGATCAATTTATTTATGGCTTTTTGGCGTTTGCGTATCGCACAAGTATACCTAAACAAAAAACCTGATAAAGCAATTGCTATTTTGGAAAAAGGTATTGTTAAGTATCCAGGTTACTCTTTCTTATTCTTGCACTTAGGTCTTGCGTATGCACAGAAAGAAAACTGGGATAAAGCAGAATATCATTTACAACAAGCTTGTAATTTAGATCCTTCCAACCCAGTTTTTGATTTGTTTATGGGGAAGGTTTTAATTGATGGCGAGCGTTATGAGAAAGCTATTCTCAAATTGTTAGAGTCTATTGAAAAAGATCAAAACAATCAGCTGTCATGGAGTTATCTTGCTCTTGCCTATCTTGGGGATGGGGATAATCAAAAATTTAATGAAATTGTACAAAAAAAACCACTGTCAGAAAACCACGAATTGCAGATTCGTATGATTCTACTTTTAGAAAAGCAAATTCGAAACTGGAATAGTTATGAATTACAGAGCCTCACGGTTAGTGAATAAAGCGTATTTGCAACTTGAGAAACAAAATTACGCACAAGCGTTGGTACTACTTCAACAAGCACGAGAAAAAGACCCTAAGAGCGATGAAGTATGTGCTTATTTAGGAGAAGCTTATATCCTTAACGAACGCTATGATGAAGCAATGCAAGTTTTTGATGATAGAGAATTGTTAAAAATTAAAGCTTCTCACCTCAATCCTTATATTAAGGGTTATCGTGGAAGAGTTTATTTAGAGCGTGGAGATATAGAGGAAGCTGAAAAATTGGTAAGCGCGGCTATAACAGCTGATGCTAACGAGCCAGAAATTTTATTAACAAAAGCGCTAATACAAGTATATAAAGGTGAGACCCAATCAGCTTTAAAAACTATGAGAAAAATAGATTATAACGATCCGTCTTTTTATTATCGAAAAATAAAATTTTTATTAGATAAACTCTCAAAGCAAACAAGTGAAAACAATGAGTGCTAATATAAAAAAAGAAATTGATGAATTACGCAAAGAAATATGGAGGCATGCTAAACTTTACTATGTTGATTCTCAACCAGTTATTAGCGACTATGAATATGATTTACTTTTTCGTAAGTTGCAAGAGCTAGAAAAAGAATCCCCTCAGTATATTACTCCTGATTCTCCATCACAAAGAGTAGCTCTTATAGAAAATACACCTTTCAAGAGAACTTCCCACCGACTACCAATGTTGTCAATAGATAATAGCTATTCTTTGGATGAAATTCGCGATTTTGCTCAAAGAGTGTCTCGTAATATTTCCGTTAATACTTCACAAATTAGTTTTGTAGTAGAGCCAAAAATAGATGGAGTTGCTATTAGTTTGTGGTATGAAAAAGGTGTGTTAGTTAAAGCCTTAACTAGAGGTGACGGAATTGTTGGAGAGGATGTGACAAACAATGCGCGAACTATTCGCAGTTTACCTTTAAAGCTGTTAGGGAGTGCACCTGATTTTTTAGAAGTACGCGGTGAAATATACTTAGGTCACAAAGCTTTTTCTAAAATCAATAAAGAGCGTGCTAGTGGTGGTGAAAATATTTTTGCTAATCCACGTAATGCTGCGGCAGGTACACTAAAAATGCTCGACAGTAAAGTTGTTCGTCATCGTCAACTTGATTTTTTTGCTCACAGTTTAGGTGAATATACTAATCTAGACTTTGAACATCATTATGAAACTCTTAATTCTTTTAAAGAATTAGGATTACCAGTAAATGAACATTGCCAACATGCTGACAATTTGGAACAGGTCGTAGATCTATGTCAAAACTGGGTGGATAAGAAACAAAAGTTAGAATACGATATTGATGGCCTTGTTATTAAGGTAAATCGCATTGATCTTCAACAACGTTTAGCGACTACTTCTCGCGCGCCACGTTGGGCAATTGCATACAAGTTTGAGCATGAACAAGCAATTACAAAGTTGCTTGATGTTATTGTTCAAGTAGGTCGCGGTGGAACTTTAACTCCTGTTGCTATTCTTGATCCAGTACAATTAGCAGGAACGGTAGTGAAGAGAGCCTCTTTACATAATTACGAAGACGTTGCTCGTAAAGATGTGCGCATTGGAGATTATGTTACGATTGTGAAAGCGGGAGAAATTATACCGCAAGTCCTAGGTAGTGATGTTGAAAGACGTACAGGGACAGAAACAATAATTTCCGCGCCGGAGATGTGCCCGAGTTGTAGTGGAGAGGTAAAAAGAGATGATGGTGGGGTTTATTTACGTTGTATAAATGATCAGTGTGCACAAGGATTTAAAGCGCAATTGAAATTTTTTGCTTCGCGTAAAGGTATGGATATTAGTGGGCTAGGTGAAAAAATTATTTCCCAGCTTGTAGATAAAAAAATGGTAGCGAGTTTCTCGGATCTTTATGCTCTTCGCAAAGATGATTTGCTTCTTTTAGAACGCATGGGAGAAAAATCAGCGCAGAAACTTATTGATAATATCGAAAATAGTAAAAATGTTTCTTTACCTAAATTAATATTTTCTTTGGGAATTCGCCATGTTGGAACAAAAGCAAGCAAGATTCTTGCCAAAACATACAACAGTATAGATACTTTGATGACTGTGTCGATTGAATCTTTACAGGATATAGATGAGATAGGTCCAGTTATGGCGGAAAGTGTCTATGAATATTTGCGTAGCGAACAAGGTCAGAATAATATTAAAGCTCTGTGTAGTGCAGGAGTTAAAATGGAGCAAATAGAAGAAGATACCGCGACTTCTATACCAGAACTTCCATCGCAATTTAAAGGTAAAAATATGGTTCTTACAGGCTCCTTAGTGAACTATACTCGTAGTGAGCTACAAAAAAAATTAGAGGATCTAGGGGCTGTTGTTCGTTCATCTGTATCAAGAAACACTGATTATGTTGTTGCAGGTGAGAATGCTGGTTCCAAATTGACAAAAGCAAATGATTTAGGGATTGCGGTTATTTCTGAAAAAGAGCTAGAGGTTATGTTAGAACCGATTGCAAACATTGGGGAAAATACGCAACAATCTTTTTTTTAAGTTAGAGGTGTTTATTGTAGGGTTCTATTGGTGTTTTAAAATTTCCCAAAGGAAAGTCTAGATAGTATTGGATTTTGAACCAGGAGGGCGAAGCTCCTGCTGAGCCAAAGCCTTTTTAAAAAGGCTTTGTGGAGAATTACTTACGAAAACAAGTATCTTTAGCTGCCAGAATCTATTGTAAATTGTTTGTTTCTTAAAAGTTTTTATCTATAAAAACTTGGCTCAACAGGAGCTTCGCCCTCCTAAAAACCACCGTATTTTGCGTTTAACAGTTATGTGGCGTAAGTTCGCGGGAGGAACCTTACATTAAGGAGTAGCTACGTGCGATATGGAATATACAGTGACATTCATGGTAACTATGAAGCTCTCGAAGCCGTTCTTGAAGTTTTTCTTCATGAGGGAGTAGATAAATATATATGCGGTGGTGATGTTGTTGGTTATGGTGCTAATCCAAAAGAATGTTTGGAAAAAGTCTTGGAACTCGATAGTATGTTAGTTGCAGGTAACCACGATTACGCTATTGCGGGGAAATTAAAAATAGACTATTTTAATCAACATGCAAGACAAGCGGTAATGTGGACACGAGAACAGTTATCTAAAAAATATAAAAATTTTCTAGCAAGTGTCGATATGGTACAAAGGTTAGATGATAAACTCACTCTTGTACACAGTACACTGAGTTTTCCAGAACTATTCGATTATATTCAAACTGGTTATGATGCTCACTTATCTCTCGAAATACTTGACACTCCTATTTGTTTTTACGGGCATTCTCATGTCCCAGTAGCATTTTTTGAAGGGCATGCTGTTACATTTTCTATGGATGATGAGATTGATGTAAATCCCGATTCAAAAGTTCTTGTTAATGTAGGTAGTGTAGGACAACCACGTGATGGTAATCCTTTAGCTAGCTGCTGTGTTTATGATGATGAACTTGGCAAAGTGTGGATTCATCGTGTAGAATATGATATAGATACCGCAGTAGAAAAAATTATGCGCGCTGGACTTCCCGAAATTCTGGCCAAACGACTTTATTATGGAAAATAATGGATATAATCAATGCTTAAAGCTTCTTTCTATACCCTAGGATGCCGATTAAATCAAGCAGAAACAGCTTTAATAAGCAGTACTTTTACAGATAATGGCTATGAAATTGTACCGTTTAGCAAATCGGCGGATGTATGTGTAATTAATTCTTGTACTGTTACTGAACACGCTGACTCTAAGTGTCGCCAGCTTGTACGTCAAGTACTAAAACGAAATCCTGAAACATACGTAGCTGTTGTGGGTTGTTACTCTCAAACAAGCTCGGAAGAACTTAAAAAGGTTGAAGGAATAGACCTTATTATTGGTACCCAAGAAAAATTAAAAGTGTTACAACATATAGATGAACCTTCAAAAACACCTGTTCCTAAAATTGTACGCGATACTGTCGATCGTAAATCCTTTACTATTGATATCAAAAATCCAAAAATAAAAACAACGCGAGCGAATATTAAAATACAAGATGGTTGTGATTTCATGTGCAGTTTTTGTGTGATACCTTTTGCACGTGGACGTGCGCGAAGCCGGGCATTTTGGGATATACAACGCGAGGCTATAGATCTTGCTTCCCAAGGTTTTAAAGAGCTTGTTGTTACTGGAGTGAATATTGGAACTTATCAATTTGAAGATAAGAGTTTTCTCGATGTGATTAAAATGCTTCTGACTATTCCAGGTTTGGAGCGTATTCGTATTAGTAGTATTGAACCTACAACTATTCCTCTCGAACTTTTAGATATAATGGCTGACAATGAAAAATTATGTTCGCATTTACACATACCACTTCAAAGTGGATGTGATAAAACCTTACAAGCAATGAGACGAAAGTACACTATTAAAGAATACATGGATTTTATAGATCTTGCTTATAAAAAAATGCCGAATGTTATGCTTGCAACTGATATTATTGTTGGATTTCCTGGGGAAACAGATGAAGATTTTGCACAAACGTGTGCAACTTTTAATAATTCTCCTTTGACCTATGTTCACGTGTTTAGCTTTTCACAACGTGATAAAACTGCAGCCAACAGATTACCTGAAAAGGTGACAACTGAAGTTAAAAAACAGCGCAGTAAAAAGCTTCATATTTTATCTAACGACAAAAAATTAAAATTTTATGAACAATCTTTAGGCCAAACGGTTAGATTGTTATTAGAAAATAAGGATCACAGTGGTCGTTGGCAAGGTTTTAGTGATAACTACATAAAAATAGCGGTGGATATACCGGGCGCCAGCAAAAACGATCTGATTAATGTACAACTAAAAGAAGTTGTAAACGATGTTGTTTACGCAACACAGGGAGAGTTTTGATGAAAATTTATTTAGAAACATATGGTTGCCAAATGAACGAATACGATTCAGAACTTATTCTGAGTATTCTTAAAAAGGCAGACCACAACATTGTAAAAAGCGCCAACGAGGCCGATGTTGCTTTTTTAAACACGTGTGCTATTCGCGAAAATGCCCACACTCGAATATATAATCGCTTGGATGAAATGCGCGGCCGCAAGAAGCGAGGACAAAAACTTGTGGTTGGTGTTTTAGGGTGTATGGCACAAAGTTTACGTGAGGAACTGAAAGACAAAGCGCCTGTTGTTGATATTATAGCAGGTCCAGATAGTTATAAGCGTTTGCCAAGTTTAATTTCCGAGGCATGTGGTGGTGATACTGGCTACGATTTATCGTTATCCGAATATGAAACTTACTCCGATATTGCTCCTGTGAGAGTTCCTGGAGTAAACGCGTGGATTGCAATTATGCGCGGGTGCGATAATTTTTGCACTTTTTGCGTTGTTCCATATACTAGAGGACGCGAAAGAAGTCGTTCTCCACAAAGTATTATTGAAGAAACAGAAGCTATTGTTGCGCAAGGTTTTAAACAAGTTACTTTGTTAGGTCAAAATGTAAATTCATACAAATACGGCAACTACGATTTCGCTGATTTAATGAAAATGGTTGGTGATGTGCCAGGAATGCGTCGTGTGCGTTTTACCTCTCCGCACCCCAAAGATTTTCCTATGAAACTTTTGCAGGTAATGAAAAATCACCCTAAACTGTGCAATCAAATTCATTTGCCCTTACAAGCAGGGAGTACAGAAGTTCTGGATCGTATGAATCGTACTTATTCTAAACAAGAATTTCTCGATGTCGTTGCAGAAATTCGCGACACAATACCAGATGTTTCTCTTTCTACAGATATTATTTGCGGTTTTTGTGGTGAGACTGACAAAGATTTTGAGGATACGATTGAAGTTGTTGAGCAAGTGCAGTTTGATTCAGCATTTATTTTTAAATATAGCGAGCGCAAAAATACTATTGCTTCGCGAAAATATCCTGATGATGTTAGTGAAGAAATAAAATCAAAACGCATTCATGAGCTAGTTCAGATTCAACGCGGTATTTCTTTGGTGCGTAACGAGTTAGATGTTGGTAAGATATTTGATGTTTTAATTGAACAACCAAGTAAAAAAAATCGCGAAGAATGGTTAGGACGTAGCGATCAAAATAAAGGTGTTGTATTTTCTGCACCGCAGAATAAACCAGGAGATTTTGTCAAAGTTAAGATAGTCTCAGCAGGAACAAATACTCTACGTGGAGAAGTTGTTACCCCTGCAGTTGCCTTTTGTGTATAAAGATAGTTTTATGAAAGCCAAATGCCCTCAGTGTCAAAAACAAGCAGAGTTTAGTTGTAAAGATATTTTTGGAGAAGATTCTAGTTGTATTTGGAATCTTCTCTACTGTATTGAATGTGGTCATGTCTTGGGACAAGCTCATATTATAATTGAAAAAGATCTCGTTAAAATAGCAACAAAAAATTTCGAACGAAAAACAGAGAAATCAGCTCTTGTATCGATATTTGAAGACTCTGTAAACGAAGATATTGATGAAACATTTGAAGATGAATTTATTACTTCTGCGAATAATACGCGTGAGTTAGAAGAGAATTTACAAGAGCAACCAGGAAGTGCTCCAGCACCGAAAGATCGCATAACATTTTTGACTTCTCAAGAGCTTAAAAATGATCGTGAAGAGGAATTACCAAAGAAAAAAATATTTGATAACACACCGCGTTCTATTTCTAACAATGCAGAAATAAGTGAAGATGAGAAAGCCAAGGCGGTATTTTCTATATCTTTTCTTAAACAACAAGCTCCTCCGTTTTTTCAATTAGATAAAGAAAAAATTATTCGCCCACTTTCAGGCGGGGGTATGGCTGAGACCTATCTTTATCAAAGTGATTTTAAAGGGCATGATGAGGTTGTTGTCAAGATTGTAAAAGCTAGTGATCAGTTTTTTGATCGCTTCAAACGCGAAGTGCGTGTACATTCTGCTTTGGAGCATCGCAATATAATTACTACACTTGAGGCAGGTGCAAGAACTCGTTATGTTTATTTAATTACCGAATATGCTGATGGCGGTGACTTACAAGCTCTTATAAAACGTAAAGGGCGTCTTAGCATTCGCACGGCGTTAGGAATTGGCATGAGTGTTGCCAACGCTTTAAACTATGGTTGGCGAGAAAAAGCTCTGATTCATCGCGATGTAAAGCCAGCAAATATTCTTTTAGATAAGAGCAATAAAATTGTTAAGCTCTCTGATTTTGGATTGGCAAAATTTGTAGATGAAGTGGCAGAAGAAACTAAAATAACACATACAGGGATTTCACTGGGAACTCCGTGCTTTTGTTCTCCAGAACAAATACATAAATTTCGCGATGCGACACATCTTTCTGATATATATTCGATTGGTTGTTTGTTGTACCACATGGTCACAGGTATTCCACCTTATGCGCTTAAATTAAAAGAGTATGGAATCTCGTATTTTTTCGACACCAAACTAGATGCAAGCAAACTTTCTTTTCATAATGTACCTTCGGTTCTCAAGAATATTATTTGTACATGTATGCAGTATGAACCAGACGATCGCTATCAGGATTATGAAGAATTTATTGATGATATGAAAAATTTTTATATTTTGTGTTAGAGTAGTATGTACTAATGCACTAGGGAGATAAAATGAACGATAGCAAACGCAAGTTAATGCTTTATGAAGCTTTAGAATTACGATCAGAGTACGAAAAAAGAATCGAAACTTGTAGGGCGTGCTTACCAGAGTTTAAAGCTCATAGTCGTCAAGCGGATGTTGTTTTTAAGGTAAGCCCTGATTTTAATGCAAAAACTATGCGCGAGAGCTTTAAAAAGCTAGAATTTAAAGCAAGTAAAATAAATATTGCTATTCAACAAGCTAATTTCTTAAATAAAATAAAATTGGATAACGAATCTATTACCATTAGTGAAGCGCTTGAAATTCGTAAAAAACTTAATGGGCAGATACAAGAATTACATTCTCAATTAGTAAAATCGGCTTATCAGCGCGTTATTTACAAAGATGATCGGGATATTGTTGAGCCTAATGAAGTTTCATTTACAGAATGCTCTGAAGGTCTTGAAAAAGCAAGGTTACGTTTTCGAGATTTGAACAGAAAAATTCGCCGCGCTTCATTTGAGATTGAAATTGATTTTTTAGACGAATAGATTTCTACAGACAGGGGAGCAAGTGCAAATGATTAAGTGATTAATCATAGCCCAGAGTTGCTTCTGTAATAGCAAAAACCCAGACGGTACGTGTTAACACGTAAATTTACAATAAACGCTAAACACTATACCTATATAGCAATGGTAGCATATAACCCTTTAGCAATATGGCTCCGCGTCTGTTTTTTTATTACTAGGGCGTGTCATCATTCAATACAGATAAAAATATAACGGATTCATTTAATGATACGCCAGTAGTATTGAGCCCGAGCTCGTTTGCGAGCCCGCGCCCGAAAACTTTTTGAGAGCGACAGAGGGTGATTTATTGGTTCGATACTAGTTTTTTGCGGTGGGGGGAGAAGCTTTGCTTCTTTGATAAGTTGTTAGTGAAAGTTTCGGAAACGGGTTCGCAAACGGGCTCGGGCTCGAAAAAACACACAATATTTTGAATGATGACACGCCTATTATTCCTTATTAATTTGGATGATACTCTAGGATAATTTTAAAATCGAATTTGAAGTCGAAATGGATTTTTAGACAAATAGATTTCTGCAGACAGGGGAGTAAGTGCAAATGATTAGGTGACTAATCATAGCCCAGAGTTGCTTCTGTAATAAGCAAAAACCGCCCGGACGTGTTGGATTGGCACGTAAAACTTACAACAAACGCCAAATACTAAACCAGCATAGCAATGGTAGCACATAACCTCTTAGCAATATGACTCCGCGTCTGTTTTTTACAATAGACAAATAGAGTGAATAGATTTTACAGACAGGGGAGCAAGCGCAAATGATTAGGTGACTAATCATAGCCCAGAGTTGCTTCTGTGATAAGCTAAAACCATTGGTACGTGTTGGACTGACATGTAAATTTACAACAAACAGTAAACACTAGACTATATAGCAGTGGTAGCATATAACCTTTTAGCAATATGGCTCCGCGTCTGTTTTTTTCTCAAATCATACAAACAAACCTTCTTCGCATGCAAAACGTAAAATATCGATGGTGCTTATAACTCCAACTAAACATTCTTCATTTTGCACAAAAATGCGATGCACTCCTGTATTTACAATTAATATAGCAATTTCCTCAATAGGTGTATTTTGGTTCACATAAAGTGTTAATGGAGTCATGACATCTTCAACAGTGAGATTTTCTTCGTCTATTTGATCATTTAGCGAAAAATAGAAACTTGAATCAATAAAAAATTGGCTAGAATCTACTTTTAGAACTTTATTTTCATCAATACTAGCACGTTCTTTTTTTACTAAATCGCGCAACGATATTACTCCACGCAATTTTTTATTATGATCAACAACAGGAGCTCCTGATATTTTGTTTTCGATAAGAACTTTTGAAGCCTCAAATAAAGTCATAGTGTTTTGCACTAAAATTAATTGTGTGCTCATGATATTTTTTGCTTTGTAGTCTTTTTTTTTCATGATGAATTCCTATAGCTTTGAAATCTTTGTTTGTTTAATTTACTCTGTGGTATTGAAAAATTTGCAAACAACATGCCAATAGACTTACTGTATCAAGCCGATTTTGTGGAAAATGTACATTTTTATGCGCGCGAGAGCATTGGATAAGATGATATTTATAGAATTGAGCTATTACAAAGTGAGTTGTGTCTAAAAAAACTTTAACAGTGTTAACAATGTTAATTAGAAACTGTTATCAATTAAAATTTTGAGAATTACTATTCAAAGTATAGAGGATGCGTTGGCTGGTGCCTTGTGCGGCTAATCTTGTAGAAGGGATTTACATATTAAAAGAATGAAAAAACGCAGCTTCATTCGAAGCGCAGAGGTATTTTAAATACTGCGTGTTAGTCATTTTTCAGATTTTTTTAAAATATTTAAGCACATAAGAAGAATTGACGTAGCCAGTCAGATAGCATCGCAAACCAGTGTTATTCTATATTTCAAGTTAAGTAGAAAGTCATTGTTTTTATGTGCTAGTTATAATGGTGGTACATAACAATACATTTTGTATCTACAGTGGCATAGTTTTAGCTAATTATGTCGTTATTACTAAGTTGTTGAATTATAAGGGAAGTGTTTCTTTATAATAAAACCATTGTAAAGCATGTATATTTGAGAGGATGATGAGATGGAAGCTATTTCTGAAATTTTTTTGGCTACAGACTTTGGGGAGCATTCGCAAAAAGCAGAACAAAAAGCAATGATAATGGCTAAGAAACTTCATGTACCACTGAGTATTGTTTATGTGCTGAATAACAAAGTAATGTCTCCTGGCTTGTACTATGAGGTTATGGATAAACATCCTGAGTGGTTAGATGGAATGCAAAAAGAAATGAGAAAGAAGTGTCGATCTCTGATTTCTGAATTGTATGAAAAATTACAAGCAACGGGACAAAAGTATATTTTTGAAGGAAATCCTAAAAAGAAAATAGTTGAGTTTACGAAAAAATATAATGTTGAATTACTTGTTATGGGAAAACGTGGTGGTAAAGAAGGACACTATATAGGTAGTGTATCTGAGTATGTTACAGAGTATGCTGATTGTTCTGTTTTACTAGTACCTTAGAGATACTTTGTGCTTTATCATACTTGTATAAACAACATCGCTCAATGACTATGGATAAGGTTACTGAGCAATGTTATTTGTTGTGTTATTTAGCAAAAATTAACCAACCACCATGTTTAAATAAATAAATCCAGTTTTCTTTTCCTTCTGTTTTAATTTGTTGCAAGCGTTTTTTACTGTTACTAAAAGATTTAACAAAATTATAGTCGATTGCTTGTGTATTTTCTTTAACAAAGATAAACCAGCCACTGTCAATGTCAACAAGTACCCAGGATTCTTTACCTTCTTGTTCAATCTGTTTTTTCCATCTTGCGGTAATCAATGCTTTTTTGGTAAATTTATTTTGAACTTTGGAATTAGATTTTGTGTATTTAGAAAAGATATATCTACCATCATACCTACCATGAGCTCGCAATCCTTCATTCGCTTTTTCTTCTATTAGTTCTTGGTATTTAGAAAAACGTTTGAAAGTTTTAGCGAAGAAGTATGTGACTGGAGTTTTATCACTTTCGCGAATAAGAGTTGCCCAGCCTGAGGAAACTTCGATAAAACGCCAACCATCTTTGCCGTCTTGCTCCAGTTGCTTTTGCCATATAGCAGGCCGACTAGCCATTTTTATATTTTTGTATTCAATGGCGCTTATAAAGATAGGGGAAAAAATTAAAACCAAAATAATTAACAATAGTGTGCGATTCATTTATTTCTCCTTAAGTATTTGTTTAATGTCAGAAGCGCTTGCTATCGGTTAGTATAATTTGTCTCTTATTTTAGAAATAGCTAGAGTATGTCGACATTTAAGATGTTATTTTGGAGCGCTCTGAATTGAAAAGCAGTGGAGCTAATCTCTAAAAGAAGCAAATTATAAATGTCGACATCCTGATTAGAAGTGAAATGAGGATAACAAGGTTGGGAATGTGTTGATGATAGGAGGGGTTCCCTCCTATATTTGAATCTATTCTTTTGTGTTTTCTTTGGCATCCTCATTGAGCTCTTTTTCGTACATGTTGATAAGCTCTTCAGGAGTTCTTTTTTTATAATCTTTGACATCTTTTGGTTCAGATGCACCAGCGATGTTTCCTGCAATGAGGAGAATAGGGCCGAAAAGTACTCCCATTGGTAAAGTAAGTATAGACAAAACTGGGTTTCCAAAACCTGTTTCAGCATACATAATATTATTTGCTGATGGACTACGATATGGATCATTTGGAAGGTTGTCATCGCCGTAAGGGTGAGGTATTTGAGTTTCTTCATGCCATACATTGTACCCTAATACATATGCAGATGTTGAGCAACTTGCTAGAACTAAGCATAATAGGAGAACCATTATTTTTGCAATTGAGTTCATTGTTTTATTCCTTTCGAAATCGAGTGATGCCAGAAATACAACGCCACTGAATTTATGTTGTTATTAGCAGCAGTTAAAGCGCATCGACATTTATCTCTCTTATAACTTTGCTATTTTAGGCTAACATTAATTTAAATTGTAGAGAGATCGCTTTCAAAGTACCTCATTACTTACTAAAATATTTCATATTCTATAAAAAACCTAAATGTCGACATGTTCTAGATAATCATTTAAATTATTGTATCTTTCTATATCTTTTTTGCAAAGTGATTTTTTGTAATCGCATACTGTTTGGCAATTTCAGCTGCTAACTTGGCGTTATTCAAAACTAAAGAAATATTAGCTTTTAGACTTTTACCTTGGGTTTTATTTACAATTTCCTGTAGAAAAAAGGGTGTAATCTTTTTACCTGAGATTTTTTTTTCTGCTGCTTGCTTTGCAATTTCGCGGATATATTTGTCGATAAGTGTGTAAGATATTTCTTGGTTTTTCTCAATAGGGTTGGCGATTATGATACCACCAGGTTGATCTAATTTATTCCATTTATAGTCCATAATTTTTGCGATTTCAACTGTACTATTAGTGCGTAAAATGTGGTAATTACTATCACTACTATAAAATAGTGGCCAAGTATCGCATTTGTATCCAATAGCAAGTATACTAAGTGTTTCTAAGCGTTCAATGGTTTTTTCTATGTCGAGAATGGATTTCATTCCAGCGCAAACGACTGCTAAGCTATTGTTTTTTATTTCAAGTAAATCAGCGGAGACATCAAAAGTTTCGTTGACCCCACGATGAACTCCGCCAATTCCTCCTGTTGCAAATACGCGAATATTTGCCATTTGTGCACAATAAGCTGTACTTGCTACTGTTGTTGCACCATTTTTTTGGGTAGCTAATAAATAAGGTAAATCTTTAGTACTTGCTTTGATAATATTTTTTGATGTTGCTAAGGTAAGGAGCTCTTCTTCTTGCAAACCTATTTTAATTTTACCATTTATTACTGCAATTGTCGCTGGTACTGCTCCTAGCGAACGAATAGTACTCTCAATTTGCTTAGCCACTGCTAAATTTTGAGGATAAGGCATACCAAAAGAAATAATAGTGGACTCCAGTGCAACTATTGGTATTCCGACTTCAAAAGCGTTTGCTACTTCTTTGGAATATTCTATCATTATTGTTCTTTCTCAATTTGAGAAATAACTTGTAGATATTTTTTGGCTAAGACTTTTTTCTTGGTGCCAAATAGTGCTTTTTGAAAATGGGTTTTTGCCTTTGGCAGATTTTGCAATTTGTAGTAGCTAAGACCTAAGTAATAAAATGCGTCTTTATTGTTTGTATCTATTTGGATAACCGTAGCAAAGTCATTGACAGCATTTTTATATTTTTTTAACTTTAAGTATATCTTACCTCTATTTTCTAAAGCGTTGGCATTGCTGCGATCTGAGTCGATAGCTTTTGAAATTTCAGATAGAGCTTCTTTGTATTTTTTGAGCGCGTACAAAGTAATTGCGTAGTTAGTGCGCGCTAAAGAATGAGATGAATCCATTCTTATTGCTTGTTTGTAGTAGTCCATTGCTTTTTGTAATTTTCCTAATTGCGAATAACAGTAGCCTAAATAATGGTAGCTATCTGTTTCCAACGCTATGTGATTTTTGGCTTGTAAGAAGCTGCGAATCGCTGATTTGTATTGTTTTAGTTTAACTTCGCAAATACCTTTATTCTCTCTAGCTTTATAATTTTCAGGAGAAAGAACAGCTAGGTTTTTATAGTCTTTAAATGCGCGACTATATAATTCTAATTTTTGATAACTTTGTGCTCTTAAATAGAGTGCTGTGACGTTTTGCGAATCATATTTGATATAAGTAGAAAGATCAACAACAGCTTCGCGATACATTCCTTTTGAATGGTAAATGTTACCTCTTAAGTAGTAAGCTTTACGATTTTTTGTACGACGTTTAATTGCCATAGATAATGTTACTAAAGCTTGCTCGTGTCTTTGCTCAAAATAATAGCTATAGCCAAGATAGTAAAGCGATTCTAGATAACCAGTTTGTTGTTCCTTGATTTTTTGTAGTTTGGGTATGCTTTCATTGTATTTTTGTAATTGAACATAGCATCTTGCAGCGCCGTAGAGATATTCTAAATTATTGGGACTGATTTTTAGACGTTTTTCATATAGCTCTGCCAAATTAGCATAATTTTTTGCTTTTAAATATAATCGAAGTAAGTACTTATAGGCTTTTTCATTACTTTTGTCTAGAAGCAATATTTTTTCGTAAGACAGTTTTGCGCGGTTGTCTTTGAATCGTTCATACAAGCGTGCTTGGTTAATAAGCAGTTTTAAATCCTGAGGATTTATTTGAAGTAAATAGTTTATGTCTTTTAAAGCGCGCTTATCTTTTCGGGAGGTATAACTCTTGGCTCGTAATCGTATGACCTGTTCTTTTTGGAAAGAGCGTTTTACTAGTAAAGACGCGTCAGAAATTACTTTTGTGTGCTTTTTTAATTTAAAATTTAAATTTGCTCTTTCCCAATAATATGAATTGTTTTCAGGTTGTAACTCAATTAAAACATCTAAAGTAGCTACTGCTTGTGTAAGATTTTGTTGTTTTTGCTGTAAGGTTAAAGCTGCCTTGAGTCCAGGGAGATATTTCGTGTCTAATTTAATAGCATGTTGGAATTCACTTAACGCTAATTTGTAATTATTTCTTTTTAGAAACATTTGCCCGCGTTGAAAGTGTATTATCTTTGTTTTTACTAGTGATTCTCTAATAGGTTGTACATCAATATTTTGTATTTTGTATTTTTCTAGAGTATCTGTAACTAGAGCATTTGTGTAATAATCAATAGCTTTATCATTTTTTTTATTTTGAGAGCTAATGAGGCCGCAATAAAAAAGAGCTTCTTTGGTGTTTATTTTGGATAACGAAGTATCAAAAGACTGTCTTGCGTCTTTGAAATTCTTCTCTTTGTATAGCAGAATACCTTTGTAATAATATAACCATGCTAGTGTTTTTGAATTTTCCTGATCTGCGCCATTTTCAAATGCGATGTTGAGCGACTCTAAAGCTAGTGTAGGTTGTTGTTTTAGCCAAATGATAGAAAGTAAGTAATTAGCTTTCCAAAAATCAGGTGATTTTTTTAAGATATAATTCAAGTCTTTTCGAGCCTTGTCTTCCATATTTCTTTTGTAGAAAACGCGCGCGCGTAGATAATAAAAATCTATAGATTTATTGCCTTTTATACGTTTTAAGTATGAATAGGATTTCTTTATTTCTCCACTTAAGTAGTAGCATTTTGCTGCGCCCAAATACGATTTAGTTAGGTGTTTTTGCGCAGAAAGTTTTTTAAAGCAAGCAAGAGCATCTTTGTATTTTTCTAAGGCAATATAAGAATGTCCTTTAATGTTAACAAACTCAGGAGAGGGGTTTTTAAGTTTATTAATTTGACTGATAACAGTAGCATATTCTTCATTGTTGAATGCTATTTTTAAGTTCTCAAGATGCGTTTCATTAGTATTATGGGAGTCTAAATTTTTATTTTCTTCGCGAATTTGTTCTTGTGTTGGTTGTTTAACAACTTCTATTTTCTTTTCTGCCGGCTGCTTTTCTAAGTCTTCGGAATATTCTATATTTTTTGTTGTTTGAACGTTTTTTTTGTCATTGTTTTGTTTCTCTGTTTGCTCAGGAACCTTATGTTGTTCCTCCTTTTTACTCGCTTTTGCTGATGGAGAAATCGAGTTGACGTATTCAGGAAAACGTATGAATACAGTAATCGCTGCGCATAAAAACAAAGTAAAAAGAAGCAGTTGTAGCGGTAAACGTCTTTTTTTAGCGTATCGAGCACCTTTACCAATAATAACGAGCTCGAAGTCTTGTATGAGTTCTTCAGGAGTTTGATAGCGATTTTCTTTTTTAGGTTCAAGCATTTTTCCTAAGATTTGTTTCATTACTGTTGAAAGGCATTTTTCTTTTTTTACATAGCCGTTTCCCAGTGAAATAATTTTATGATAAATGACTCCTGGAGGAACAGAGCTATCAAAACGCGATGTACCGGTCATGGCGTAAAACAGCGTTGCGCCTAAAGAATATATATCAGAACGAATATCTATATCATTGTCCATCTGTAGTTGTTCAGGAGACATGTAGGAAGGAGTTCCTACTGCTGAACCTGGAAAAGTAATGTCACTGCTTGCTTGGGTATCTTTGATAAGCCCCAAGTCTGCAAGTTTTGCTGTCTGATTTTTGTCGAGAAGAATATTACTCGGTTTTATGTCCCTATGTATTAAATGGTTTTCATGTAGATATTTAAGCGCCCCTGCTATAGACAAACCAATACGTAGAATCTCTTTTTCATTGACCTTATTTTTTCCTATTATATCAAGAAGGGTTGTTCCACCATCAACGTACTCCATTACAATATAGCATAGGTTTTTTTGGAACCCAAAATCAATGGCAGAAACAATACTCGGATGACGTAACTTTGCCATCGTTTTCGCCTCGAGTTCCAAGCGCTTGATGTAGACTTCATCAATTGCTAAACTTGGTCGTACTACTTTAATAGCGACATCGCGTTGTAAACTTTTCTGACGCGCTTTATACACTGTGCCCATTGCCCCGCGCCCTAGTTCTTCCATAATTTCATAACCAGGAAATTGTTCATCTACGGGCTCTTCTTTATTGTAAGTACGGCTTATTGTTTCAGAGCTATGTGTTTTTATACGCCGACTCGCTGTTTCTTCCATACTGGTGATAACATTTTGAATATTTTTTTTATCTTCGTCTTCGACTTCTTTAGATTCTAGTAAAACATTGTAAAGGCGTCTTGTTTCTGATGTGTTGTTTTCTTTTTTGCTAGACTCTGCCAAATCCATTATTTGTTCGGGAGACATTTTTACAAGGTAGCTATGTTTTTCTAAATCGAGAACTAAATTACAAAACCATAAAGGGTCTATAGAAAGCAGCGGAATAATTTCATGCAAGGTCATTTGTTTATTGAAGAAAGATAAATTTTTCTCTACTCGTTCGCCAATACAATTGAGAAATATTTTGTTAGCATCTTTGTCAAAATTTCCAGAATATAAAATATAATTTTCATGAAGATATTCGCGTAGTTCATTTTTTAAATTTTGGTTCATGTACAAAATGATATTCAAATTTTGTAATTGTTCGCAAATAAATTGCCACCTTTTAAGATATCCGTTAATTTGCGAGGTAATTTTTTCTATAGATGTTCTAAACTGAAAAGTCTGTAAATAAGGATTACCATACATACTTGATTGTTCAATTTTTCTTTCCGAAACTTTATATTTACCTTCTTGCCAGATAAATACTTCTGCAACTTCTTCGAAAAGAGCCTGATTGATAGCTATTTGTAAGTGTTCAGCGGATAGTTTTTTTGAATCTACTAAAATTTCGCAGTAGTGTTTTCTTAATTTGACTTGTTGCAAAAAAGCATTGTACAAGTCTTCGCATGGTACAAAACCTTGCTGTAAGAGAGCAAAGCCGACATTTCCCATTTGTCTATTACGATTAGAAGTAAACCACGATGTGAAATAGCCGCTTTCATAATTAAATTGCTTTATTACATAAGGATTTTTCATTTCAAGAGAACCATTACCGCCATTAGAAAAAGTGTTTAGCGCATCTTGTAATTCTTCAATATTGGAAATGTTTGTATTCATATTCTCATCCTAAAACTAAGCGATTAGGTAACCAGTTAAGTGAACTGCAAAGTTCTGCAGCTCACTTTTATAGGGCGTGTTGACATTTAGATTTTACGTTATATAAAATATTTTAGATATTTGCATTTTGTAGTTGTAAAGTAATATTGTACTCATATCTAAAATAGCCAATTGATTATAAGGAGATAAATGTTTAGTGCACCTACTTGCGTACCACTTCAAATTCAGCCACTATTTTGAGATTTTTTGGAATATTTTTTGATGTAACGTAAGCAATTCCGCCAGGTTCTTTTTGTAAAATGGATATTAAATCTTTTGCTCTTTTAATTATAAATGGCCTTGGAGGACCTGCCATAAACTTCTGATAATTCCAATATCGCGTAACTTCAGATGAGGTCATTCGTAAAACTTGCTCGTAAAATGCTTTTTGTAGAGGTGGATAATCGTAACGTTTTACAACAACAAGATGATCCCATTTTCCTTTTTTGCCTAAATAAAGCCTTCGCAGTTCCTTCACTGCTATTTTTTCGCTGGGATTGGTTTGATGAACTACTAGGTATAGTGTTCTTTTCTGAGATTCAGCGTACTGCTCACTGGGAGTTTTAGTGGTTGTTTTACACCCACAAATAACCAAGGCAATGACGCAACAAATATTTAGTATTTTCTTCATCATGATTTCCTTAAAAACTAACGTTAAACGAGGAAAAGAAAGCACCAAAGTCGCGATCATCGACATCGGCAAATTTGATAATGATGTATTCTGCTTTTAAAACAACGGCAGGATTTACTTTCCAGTTTAGACCGAATGTATATTCCCTAAAACTTCCCAATTCTTTGGAAACTTTGTTGTTTGCCTGCACAACACCAAGGCGTGCAAATGGTGTTAAGAGCCCAATTAAGCCAAATTGCTCTATGTCAATTTCGTACGCAAATTGTGTGTAGGCGCCGTACTCTTGAAAAGAGTTTCCTTTAACTTGTACACCAGTGAGAGGACCTACAGCTGTTTTTAGAGGTTTTATAAAGTTTACAATAAATTCGCTTTGTACGGAGAAGTTCTGAAAACGGAAGCGAAAATCAAAACCGATGGCGCGGTCTAAATATTCATCTAAAGGTTCTCCAATAGCACTAAAACCATCAAGTTCAAGATCGACTATTGTTTGTACATCGTTTTCAGCAATAAAAACTTGGGCGATGAGGTTTTGGATATCTGCACCATTAAATTCCTGGCCTTGTACTTTACCTGTATAGGCTGAGACACCAAAAGCAAGTTCGTTAAAAACTTTAGTATAAGGAAATTGAATTTCTAATCTTCCTCCGTAGGCTTTGTTGTTTTGGTTATCTTGTGTTGGTAGAGCTGCTTCTTCTATTTGGACCTTACCGTTTCCTACCCATGCATAGTATTTTAGGTCAAAGTATTCGAAATCTACCAATCCATTTGCTTGGATCCCTGTGGTTCTTTCTGGGAATATTTGGCGCCGTAATAAAATAGGTGTAAAGGTTGAAAGTAAAATAGGAGCTCCGTGCTCTAAATTCCAAATCCCGTAAGGTATGAAAAATGTTCCACCGCGGACTTTTAACCAGTCTCTGTATTCCCACTCAGCCCAAGCACGTTCGATGATAACTTCTCCGGATCGGTTTACTTGTCCTAGTTCAAATACTTCAGTAAATGGTTGATATAGAAAACGTAGCTCAGTAAAAAAACGGAAGTTTTCGTAAAAACGTGCGTCAAAGTAAAGATTTATGTGCGAGTTATTAAAGGATGCTTCACTAGGAAATAGAGATTCTACTGTTGAACTATTTGTTTGGAAATCGCTATATTCTAGAGAGAAGAAACCACTAACTGACAGTACATCGTTAGTTAAACGCCTCGATTGTTCGGCGATATAGCCTCCCTGCACATTAGCCGCGTTGCGAAGATAAAATTCTGTTTCGTCTTCTTCACCGAAATCGTCTTCGATCTCAAGTTCCGCTTCTTCTGAAAAATACTCTTCTGCATTTGATGGATCTTCTTCAGTTGTTTGCTGTTCTTCTGTAAAAGAATCGAGCTGTTCGTCTTCTGCAAAAGGATCAACAAGCTGTTCTTCTACAAAAACATCATCTTCTGCAAAAGGATCAAGTGCATCTTCTTCCGAAAAAAGATCTTCATCTTTTACAGACGTTTTTTTCAATTGTTCAACTTCATTACGTAGCTTTTTTAATTCGCCATGATCTTTCTCGTGTTTTTGGTCGCGATTTTTGAGTTTGCCGATTTCTTGTTTTAACGAATCAACTTCTTGTTGAGATTTTTTATCTTTTTCTAAAAGTTGCTGAACTGCACTTTTTAGAAATTCAATTTCTTCTTTTAATTTATCTACGTCTTTTTTTTGGTCATCCGCAAACACGAATGACATGATTAAGATTAGATATATAATACTTTTTTTCATAAATTCACTCCTGATAGTAAGTTTGTTTTAAACTTACTTTAGTTGTTCTTAACAAACGCTTATCCCTTATTGATAAAAAATGTTAGCGCGTCCGCTCTAGTACTTCAAAACTTGTACACAGTACTAGTTAATTGAATTAGTTTGTTAAGTAGAATAACTACTGACCTTTTGCTTTTATTTCTTGTAAATGAAAACGAATAGAAGCTTTTTTTCTTTTGTCGCGTATAGTTTTTATAGCTATATCGAAAACTTTTTGGGCTTTATCGTATTTGCTTTGTTTAAAAAAAGTAAGCCCTTGGTAGTAATGTAGATGACTTAATACTCTTTTGCTTAGTTTCTTCTTTTCTTGGAGAGCAAGGGAAAGATCTTTTGTGCTCTCTTGTAACCTGTTTAAAAAGTAGTAAGCCACTCCTCTATAAAAAAGTAAATACGGTCTGGTGTCTTTAAGCACTAAGTCTGTTGCAAAGACTTTATTGACAGCATCGGCAACCCGCAAATACTTTTCTGTACGATAAAAGATTTGAATCAATCTTTGGTAGGCTTCTAAGTTTTCATGTGCCTGAACAATCGTTTGATAATCTTTAATCGCCATGTCTAGATTTCCTTGTTCTTCATATATTTTACCACGTAGTAGTAACACTCGAGTATTATCGGGGTAAGAAGCTAGGTATTTTTCTGTTTTCTGGAGCGCTAAATCATATTTCTTTAGACGTATTAAAGCTTTTATTTGTAAAGGTAGCGCTTCTTGTAGCTGAAAGTTCTTTTGTATAAGAATATTTAAAATAGGTAAGGCTTCTTGCCATTTGGGTAATTTAAATAAATTTATTGCTTTATTTAATAAAGCATGATTTTGCTCTTGTGGAAAGTTATTTATTATGAAGTCGAGGTGCTCTACCACTTCTTGGTATTTTTTTTGGCTCTCTAAAATGATTACTTGCATTTTTAAATAATCGATATTTTGAGGATTTTGACGTAGTGCTTGGTTAATATATTTTAGAGATGTGTTATTATTACCTGTTTTGTAAAAAGATTTAGCTAAATAAGCAAATACCTTATCTTCACCTAGTTCTAAGTCTTTAGAGGAGACATTCAAATTGTATTGATTTTGCAAACTGCTAAACTTTGCGCTATTTTTTTGAAGTAAGATAATGGCCTGTTTGTAGTTATTTAGGTAATACGAAACTACTCCTAAGTAGTATGATATTTCTTGTTTTTCTTCTATATTTTGTGCTAATGAGAATTGAGCTTTTGCTTCTTCGTATTTTTTATTGCGAAACAGGACTACTCCGTATGAGTAGTGGAGCCATTGTTGTAATTGTTGTGGTTGTTTCTCTAAAGAGGAGAAAAGTTTTTGGAACCACTTAACTTCAAAAGTAGTTATTCCCATTAGATAGTAAGCACGCCAATATTTTTTATCCACAGATATTGCGTTTTTCAAATTTTTTATTGTTAGGTTTTTATTGTTTTGTTGGAAGTGAATACGTGCTTGTAAATAGTATAAACGAGCCTGCTTTTTGATCTTGAGTGCTTTTTTTATGTGAAGTGATGCTTCGGTTGTTGATTTTGTTTTGAAAATGGAGTAAGAATAAGCCCACAATACTTCTAAATCTTTCGGATATTGAATAGCAACGTTTGTGAAATATCTTACGGCTTGGTTATATTTTTTTAATTTGAAATAGCTTAAAGCACGTATTTTTTGTATATCGTTTGCCAATGGATTTTTTACTAAATAAATATCAGCTTGTTGTATTGCAGTTTGGTACTCATTGTTGATAAAAGATTTTTCTATATTTGTGTGATTTTGAATATTTTCAAACTTATGGTAGCCCCAAAAACTGAAAAATCCTAAGAGGGCGATAGTCGAGATGAGTACTACACGGCGAAATTGACGACGGATTGTATTTTTAGTATTGATCATGCGTCGCGAATATGGTCTTCTACCTGCTTTGACATCACAAAAGTCTTTCCAGAGCTCTTTGGTACTAGAACAGCGAAATTCTGGCATTTTCTCCAGCAACTGATATAAAAATTCGCGAACAGGACTTGATACTTCAATATCATAAATACTTGGTTCTGGGGGATGCTCTGTCATGTGCCCCTGGGCAACTTCTAAAAAATTTCCTTGAAAAGGAGTATGACCAG
This sequence comes from Candidatus Uabimicrobium helgolandensis, assembly GCF_041508025.1. NCBI lineage: Bacteria > Pseudomonadati > Planctomycetota > Candidatus Uabimicrobiia > Candidatus Uabimicrobiales > Candidatus Uabimicrobiaceae > Candidatus Uabimicrobium > Candidatus Uabimicrobium helgolandensis. The sequence goes on along the minus strand of NZ_CP165719.1, from coordinate 3,763,163 downwards.
TTAACATGACATACAAAGTTACACCTAGTGAGTATACATCTGTACGGTAATCCAGCTCTTTCCCCATGCACTGCTCAGGAGACATGTAAAAAGGAGTACCCAATATAACATTATCTTGGGTCAGTTGTGAATCGCTATTGATTGCCTTTGCAAGTCCGAGGTCACAGATTTTTACTTTATCTGTTGTTAACATAATATTGTCAGGTTTTAAATCGCGATGGATGATGTTTTTTTCCCAAGCAAAAATCATTGTTTCTAGTGCTTTTCCAAAAATAGCTAACGCCTCTTTTTCTTCGATAATATTTGCAGATTTAATTTTTGAAGTTAGAGTAACACCATCAATATATTCCATTACAATGTAGTAAATTTCGTTTATTTCACCGAAATTGTAGGCTTTGGTAATACCTGAATGATCTAATGATTGTGCTAGGTTACATTCTCTTATAAAGCGTTGTAAGTCGATAGATTGTACATTTTCTTTATCGTAGAATACTTTGATAGCAACGTGATCTTTCGTTATTTTATCGTGGCCCTTATAAACAAGACCCATTCCTCCTTCAGCAATAATCTTATTTGCTTCATAACCTTCGATCAATGATTTACCTGAGACATCTTTTAGCAGTGAAATATAATCAAGAGTACATGTATCTACCATTTTTAGGTGGTTTATTAGGTCATATAAACGCACAAAATAGTCATCTTGTTCTAGTTCGCGTTGTTTGCGTAAAAGATTTTTCATGTCATCAGGAGACATTATGTCGAAATCAAGTAAGAACTTACGAAGTATATCGTCGGCAATTGAGATTTTACGTACGGCTGATGATTGGGTACCAATTTTTGCTTTTTCAAGTGATAACTTTTGAGTAGAGCGAACAACTAAGGATTTACTAGTGAGGACTTTATGTATGCCTTGCATACGATTTATTCGCGAGTTTATTACGGAAATTAAGTAATCTGGATGTATTGGTTTTTCTATAAAATCGTCAGCGCCGGCATCGTAAGCGTAGAGAATATTATCGGGATTATCGTTGGTTGAAATAACCACAATTGGCACTACAATATCATTACGCTCTTGACGCATTGTTTGAATAAATTTTATTGTATCGAACTCAGGAATGTGAAAATCAAGTAGTATTAAGTCAGGTTGGAAAGACTTGTAATTACTCTCTACTTGATCAAATTCTTGCACAATAAAACAGGTCATACCCGCTTCATTTAGAATCATAGCGCAAAAATTAGCAATTGTAAGTTCATCATCAACAACAAGTATTCTCTTTTTTCGTTGTTGTGGCCTATCGTCCAAAGTCATAGTATTAGCTTTCAAATTAGCTCTAAATTTTTATTTTACAGAAATCATTATATCTGTAACTAAAAATCTCTTTTATAGACGACAAGTCGTCTATAAATCCAGTGTAGTATATTGTACATAACGCAACGTACTTAACTAAAAATGCCAAACCACATTAGATTTAAGACATTCTAACAAATTGTGCATAAATTTAGTTAACTATTTATATTGCAATAAAGTCAATAATTTTGTATATGTGCAATAAAAGTGCCCGAATATTCAAATAAAGTGTTTTAAACAAATTTATTTTGCGAAAAAATTGTTTTTTTTATAGTAAACAACAGCACCGTTGGGTAGTAATATGTTTGCTCCTCCAAGGTGACGCCAAGAGATATTGTTTTTATTTGTAGTGTGATGTTTCTCTAACGAAGAACTATCGAAAAATAATATCTTGTTGTTTGAAGAAAGTTGTTGGGTAGTTGGAAAGTAGAGTTGGTAACTAGGTTGGTCTTTTTCTTGACTCGGACAATGACCAAACTCTGGGTCTGCGGAATATTTTTTAAGGTTATCTCTCCACAAAAGTAAGTTTTTAGGCTGGTAGTTAGCTGTTTGGCGATAGACAAAGAAAGTACTACCAATATTATTTAGTTTTCCACGACATAACAACTGTAATTTTCTTTGATTAATTTGATGATAAAAACCGGAGATTAAAAAGAAAACTGTGAAGACCAAAAAAGTTATCGCTAAAAAATCATATTTGTTCATTTGGTTTTACTCCGTTAGAAGCTTGTTACAAAATTGTGTTGAAACGAAATTTATAGGTGCTTTTAAACATAGGAAAAGTTCCAGAATTCTTACAGGCTTAGCAGTGGCCGCCGGGGCGAGAGCATTTTAGAACTTTTAGTAGTGAATCATAATGTGCATACGAATTTATAGCTAATATCAATTTTATAACAGGCTTTAAAGAAAGCAAGAAACTCATTGCAAAGAATGATGAATATCTTATAATTATAAGACGGGAAAAAGAAAAGACATAACGATTTTTTGTAGGGGTACAATCATGAATGCATCCGAAAGAGCATTTCAAAAAAAGTCACTAGAGTTTTTGATGAAGCTTTCTAAAGTAATCCGTGACCGCCAAATGTACAATGAAAAGCATCCAGTTGTACTTGCTGGTATGGAGAAAGCAGAAGAAGATTTACGTGGAATACTCGCCAGTACTCCTTCTTTGATTTTTGGAAAAGGTAACGAAACGCTATTAATTCAAAACCAAAAAATTACTGAAAAAAATATTATTGCAGAGCAGTTTCTTCGCCAAATGGCTGAAAGAGAAATTGGAAAAGTAATTATTAAGCGCGGTGTAATGTCTGAGGAATTAGAGGCTCTAGTAACTTTGATGAGTGCAAAACGCGATCACGTTTTAATTGATAGTAAAATAAACCCCGAGTTACTATTGCCTTTTAAGAATATAGAAATTGATGAAGTAGAGTTTATTTCTACAGAAGATCTCGAAGATATGACAGAAGCTAAAAAGTTTTTTGACAGTATCTTCAAAGAAGAATTTAAAGGCCTTAAAGGAACAGATGCACTCCAAAAAATAGGTAGTGTAATTCAGAAAATACTTCCGCAACTTGCTGAAAAAGATTTTGAAAACGAAGACGATGAAATTCGCGACTTTTTCGAAATGAGTATCGAAAGTTTTGGAGGAGGAGATATCTCCAAAACGAAGCAGAGCTTACAGGCATCTCTTCGAACAATGGACCCTGAAGTTCAAAAATTATTGTTTGGTGGAGTTATAAAATCAGACAAAGAAGTTGAGAATATCATCAAGAACTTTTCTGGAGAACGCAAAGCTTCTATTATTGCTGAAGAGGTCTCGCATGGACAAGACTTGTCAAAAGCATTAGATAGTTTAGTGACAGAGAACGGTGATATTGTTCAACTTGCCGAAGAAATTGCTAAGAAATTTGGAGTACAAGGTGGAGAAGATTCTCAAGAAAAAATGAGCAAAATTTTCGGCCTTTTACAACAATTAGACCGCAATGATATTATTATTGACAAAAAGCGTGGAAACGTTTTAATTGCCGAAGTAGAAGAAGGACCAATTAAAACATATCAAGATTTTTTTACGCAACTTAGGTTTGAAATTGAAGTAGTGAATGATGGTAAAGTACTTCTTGAAAGAATTACCAAAAGTAAAGAGCAACCAGACCTAATTGTAATGGACGCTAAATTGCCGGAGATGTCAGGTATCGAAGTCCTTCGTACTTTAGATTCTATGAGAGTATGTATTCCTACAATTATATGCACTGATATGGTAAGCGCTAAAGAATCTTTTGAAGTACAAATGCACCGCAAATTAGATTTCCACACTAAAACAGATTTAGCTGTAGAGAATCTCCTCCCTTTTATTGATGAACACTGCCCACCTATTGTACAAGATGATCCTATAGCGCCAGTAACACCTCAAGGGCATCCAGAGCTTTCAGAAGAAATGAAGGCTGAGTTGAAAAAAGCGCGCGAAATACAGCGGAATCTGATGCCTAAAACTTTTCCGGAAATAGAAGGTTTAGAAATCTATTCGTATTACAAGGCTTACGATATGATTGGTGGAGATTACTTTGATGTAATCAAAATTAATGACAATAAGATTGGTTTTTTAATTGCAGACGTTTCTGGACACGGAATTACTGGAGCGATGGTTATGGTTATGGTTCGCTCCGCTGTTCAAACTTGGGCTCCTCATTGCGAGAGCCCAAAACAGCTATTAGAAAAAGTAAATCCAATGGTGGCACGAGACATACTTCCAGGTTTTTTCTGTACCGTTTATTACGGAGTTCTGGATATTGAAAAAAGAGAACTTTGTTGTTCTTGCGCTGGGCACAATCCCGCAGTTATATGGCGACATAGAGAAAATAAATGCATTGAGACTAAAAAAGGAGGAATGCCGTTAGGAATTTTATCAGGTAATGCTTTCAATAGGACTCTTCGCGAAGAGGTTATTCAATTAGAAGCTGGAGATCGCTTCATTTTGTTTACTGATGGACTAGTGGAAACGATGTGCCCTGATCAAGAAGAATATGGTGAAGAGAGGTTATTTGGAACTATAGCCAAGGGTGCTAATTTTCGTTCAGATGCTTTTACAAAGTATATTGTTTGTGGTGTTTTGCGTCACCAAAATACCGGACCACAGCACGATGATTTGACCATGCTAAGTATGAGGGTTGTGTAATGCATACAAATATAGGTAAGTTAGCTGTAGAAAAAAAATGGCTAACAGAAGAACAACTACTACAAAGTGTTGACCTTTTCGATAAAAACGAAGGTAAAGATAGTATTGAACAAATATTATTTTCACAAAAACTTTTGTCTAAAGAACAAATCATTAACTTGCAAAAAAAGCGCAAGGTTAATATTAAAAAAATAGAGAACCAAGCTATTGTCGACTATGTAGTAAAAATGAAGGTTGTTCCTCAAGATAAACTCGAAAAGTGTCTAACTATTCAGAAACGCGCATTAGAACAAAAAACTTTGATCCCCATTGATCAACTAGTCGTTTCCCACGGTTTAGCCACACAAGTACGTATGAATGAAATCAAAGAAGCGCGCGAAATACGCCGCTTTATTCAGCAAGCTGTTTCGAGTGATGATCCTAACCGTAAAGGGTTGATCAATCGCGTTCTTGGTGGTTATCAGCTAATCTCAGAGATTGCTTCTGGTGGTATGGGGATTGTTTATCGTGCTGTGCAGCTTGAATTAGAACGAACAATAGCTCTGAAAATATTATTTGACCAGTTTGCGCGAAAAAAAAAGCACTTAAATCAATTTTATCGAGAAGCGCGTCTGTCTGCGGCACTTAATCACCCAAATCTTGTTCATATTTTCGAAGTTGGTAACGATCAAGGTTTTTATTACTACTCTATGGAGTTAGTAGAAGGTGTTAATCTAGGAGATCGTCTTTTAGAAGAACAAAAACTCTCTCAAGAAGATGCGCTTGATATTATTATTCAAGCAGGTCAGGGGCTTGAACATATCCACTCATTTGATATTGTTCACCGCGATATAAAGCCTTCTAATTTTATTATTCGCCACGACGGTATCGTGAAAATCATGGATTTAGGATTAGCACGTCAACTTTCTAAGCTACAAAAAAAAGCGTCGACCATGGGAACACCGTATTACATGTCCCCAGAACTTATTCATAACCCTCAAGAAGCAAATCAGCGCGCTGATATATATGCATTGGGCGTTTCGTTCTACAGATTATTAACAGGTGAATACCCTATTACTGGTAACGATGCCAAAGAGATCATAAAAAATATAAATGAACAAATTCCTAAACCTATCACTGAAATAGTTCCAGAAGTAAGCCCTGAAATAGAAAAAATTATTGATAAAATGATCGCTAAAGATCCAAATGAACGCTACCAAAATATGACAGATGTACTAAATGATCTAGACCGCGTTCTCCTAATCTAAAAATAGCTTTATTTCCCGTACTAGCTGCGTTATTTTGAAAGCACATAGCTGGGCTATGCGCTTTCAAAAGTGCCTTGCTATTACGGGAAATAAAGCAATTTTGAAGAAGTTGCGTATGGGGAAATAAAACAATTTTGAAGAAACTGAAATATGCGCTTTCAAAAGTGCCTTGCTATTACGGGAAATAAAGCAATTTTGAAGAAGTTGCGTATGGGGAAATAAAACAATTTTGAAGAAACTGAAATATGCGCTTTCAAAAGTGCCTTGCTATTACGGGAAATAAAGCAATTTTGAAGAAGTTGTGTATGGGGAAATAAAACAATTTTGAAGAAACTGAAATATGCGCTTTCAAAAGTGCCTTGCTATTACGGGAAATAAAGCAATTTTGAAGAAGTTGCGTATGGGGAAATAAAACAATTTTGAAGAAACTGAAATATGCGCTTTCAAAAGTGCCTTGCTATTACGGGAAATAAAGCAATTTTGAAGAAGTTGTGTATGGGGAAATAAAACAATTTTGAAGAAACTGAAATATGCGCTTTCAAAAGTGCCTTGCTATTACGGGAAATAAAGCAATTTTGAAGAAGTTGCGTATGGGGAAATAAAACAATTTTGAAGAAACTGAAATATGCGCTTTCAAAAGTGCCTTGCTATTACGGGAAATAAAGCAATTTTGAAGAAGTTGCGTATGGGGAAATAAAACAATTTTGAAGAAACTGAAATATGCGCTTTCAAAAGTGCCTTGCTATTACGGGAAATAAAGCAATTTTGAAGAAGTTGCGTATGGGGAAATAAAACAATTTTGAAGAAACTGAAATATGCGCTTTCAAAAGTGCCTTGCTATTACGGGAAATAAAGCAATTTTGAAGAAGTTGTGTATGGGGAAATAAAACAATTTTGAAGAAACTGAAATATGCGCTTTCAAAAGTGCCTTGCTATTACGGGAAATAAAGCAATTTTGAAGAAGTTGCGTATGGGGAAATAAAACAATTTTGAAGAAACTGAAATATGCGCTTTCAAAAGTGCCTTGCTATTACGGGAAATAAAGCAATTTTGAAGAAGTTGCGTATGGGGAAATAAAACAATTTTGAAGAAACTGAAATATGCGCTTTCAAAAGTGCCTTGCTATTACGGGAAATAAAGCAATTTTGAAGAAGTTGCGTATGGGGAAATAAAACAATTTTGAAGAAACTGAAATATGCGCTTTCAAAAGAATCCCTGCCGTAGGAATAAAGTAATTTTGGTTTTGAAAGCGCAGCCATAACTATTTCTAAAATCAATGATCGTCAAAAAATAATGAAACTTTTGTACTCCTGTTGTTGTCTAAATAACTAGTATTCTCGACACTATATCTGAAAATTACTATACAAAAGAATCCCCTGCCGTAGGAATAAAGTAATTTTGGTTTTGAAAGCGCAGCCATAACTATTTCTAAAATCAATGATCGTCAAAAAATAATGAAACTTTTGTACTCCTGTTGTTGTCTAAATAACTAGTATTCTCGACACTATATCTGAAAATTACTATACAAAGGGGTTTATAATGAAAGTAATTGAAAAAGCCATTAACCATGCGAAATATCGTATTGTGTTTGAAACATTTTTAAAATCTCTTGTTTATAGTGCTCTTGTTGTTTCTATAGTTTGTGCATGCATTATTGTATTATTGCGATTGTTCTTTCCTATAGCAGAGCATAATAGCTTTTATCTTACAGCTGCTGTTGTTGTTTTCTTGTATCCTATTTGGCGATTGGTTAAATTGAATTTATCTAATCAAAAAGTTGCTATTGCTATTGATGAAAGAGCTGGTCTAAAAGAGCGTGTGTCTAGTGCTTTAGTTATTTCTCAGAAAAATTCTATGGCAAAACCTATTTGCGAAGATGCGATATCCCACGTTAAAAAGACAGATGTTGGAGGCTTATTTCCTATAATAACGCCAAAGATAGCAAAAAATATGTGTATTGCTATTGTTGGAGTAGTAATTGCTATACTTATGCATGGTATGTTTCCTCAAAAAGATGTACTTGGTTGGGGAAAACAGTATGTTGAAACAAAAGAAGTTGAAAAACGACAAAAAAAAACTGCACGCAAGTTACTCAAAAAAGTAGAGAAAATCAAAAAAGATTTACCTAAAATATCTCTTAAAAATAAAAATATTATGATTATGATAAAGCAATTGGAAAAACTTGCTAAAAATATGCAAAAAAGTCCTAAGAAAGACATTAAGAAAAACCAATTGAAAATGTCACAGCTTCTTGAGAAATTAGAAAAATTGCATAAGAAAACACAAGAGAAATTAGTAAATTCAGAAAAGATGGTAAATAAAAATGCTGATTCTGAGAGTTTAGAAGATTCAAAAGAATTTATGAAAAATATGCAACAAGGTAAATTTGATAAAGCGGCAGAAGAATTAGAGAAATTGCGTAAGAAAATTGAAAAAATGTTTGCAAAAAAGCGTCTACGTCGAAAGCAAAAAAAACAGTTAACAAAAGAAGAAAAGCAACAGGCCGAGAAATTAAAAAAAGAACTAGACAAATTAAGTAAAGCTTTGAACAAAGACAACGAACTTTCGAAAGAGTTACAAAAAATCTTAAACGAATTGTCAGAACAACTTTCTCCTGATTATTTAGAAAAAAGTAAAAGTCAGGAACTAAGCCTTGAAGAACAGTTGAAAAACCTTCAAGAAATGCAAGAAAAGTTGAAGGATATGAAGAAATATTTAGAGGAACTTAAAGCGTTAAAAAAGATGTATTCTTCTTTAAAATCAGAAAGAAAAGCGTTGTCAGGAAAAGGTAAAACTCAAGTAGAACAAAAATTTGGAAAAGGCCAAGGGCAAGGACAGGGTCAGGGGCAAGGGAAAAACGGAAAATTGCCTATTCTTGGTCAGGGACAAGGCCAAGGACAAGGACAAGGACAGGGACAAGGACAAGGACAGGGACAAGGACAGGGACAAGGACAGGGACAAGGTCAAGGACAGGGACAAGGACAGGGACAGGGCAAAGGTTCTGGAGGAAAAGGAAAGGGAGGGGGCACACCTCCTAAAGGAAAAAACAACGGCAACAATAAATGGACAAAAGAAGTTTTAAAAGGAAATAACTTCAAGGGGAAGAAAGTTGCAGAATTTAAATTTCGCGATGAAGCTCCTAAGGGAGAGGCGCGAGTTAAATATGAAGAATATGTAAAAAAAGCTTTACAAGAAGTGGAAAGTGGTATTTCTGAAGGTAAAATACCAAAAGAACATGAAGAACATGTCAAAAAATATTTTTCTGAATTGTTACAAGAAAAATAAGTGGTTGAACAAAGTAGCTGCTTATCTAACGAACTAAAATATTACTTGTTCTCAGGTAAATACTCTGTAAGATTTTACAAGGACCTACTTGAGCAAAATTATTGAAAAGATTAAGTGTGTCTCTGTTCGAAGCTTACATAGAGACACACTTAAATAAAATAGTAAAATCAAAATTATCTTCAGGTTACTTAACTATAATATTTTGAATTTTAGCATTCGATAAAACAAGAACTTCTATATTTAAACCATCTCTATCTGCTTGAAATATAGCATTTCCGCCAGCATCTCTGCCTACCCAAAGAACCTTGTCGTTTGCAATATCTATTGATGTGATAAAAGATGAAGCAATGATTTCTTGTTGATTGCGACCTGAAAAATCGCAGCGACAAATCACAGTGTTTACTTGATCTTCCGATTTTATCCAGTAAAGTTCTTTTCGCTTACTATCAATAGCAAGGTCAGTATAAGGACCTTGACTTTTGCGTAGAATTGTCTTTGTAATTTTTCCATCTAAATCTGAAACGCGTATACGTTGTGCGATGTTATTATCTGTCATCCAGAAAATTTGTTCGCTTTCAATATCTATAGTTACACATTGAACATTTTTACCTTTTAGGATAGATGTTTGATTTTGACCTTGTAAATCAGCCTTAATTACTTCTGTCAATACCCTACCATCATTAACCCAGTATAAATTGCGATTTTTTCCATCTACAACAAGAGAGCGCGCATTGTTATCTAATTTTGCAATCTCTACGATTTCAGAGCGATTTGCATTCGATTTCTTTAGTGTTTTACGCTTGTTGTCGATCCAGTAAATCGTTCCATCTAATTCGTCTATGGTAATTTTATTTGCGGATTTTGTTTGCAAAATTTCTTTTTGATTTTTTCCGCTCAAAGCTGATTTTGTTACTGTCGATACATTATTGTCTAGGCTCAACCAAAATAAACTTTTTTCTTCTGCGCACACAAAAGTAATGGCTAAGCATAAAATTATATAAAGTTTTTTCATTAAAAACCTTTCTATCCAACTAAGGGACATCCTAGAAAATGATATTTTTTCTAGACTTATTATTGACCTCCACCTGAGTATAAATATTATAGTAATAAATATCTATACTAGCTAGTAAAATTAGGGCATACTTCACAATTTTACTTATCTTTTTTGGCGAGTTGCTTGAGTATTCGCTGTGCTATCAGATCATTTTTCTGCGTAGCTTTTGTAAGCCAATAACGCGCTTTTTCTAGATCTTTGGTGACATGCTGTCCAACCATGTGATATTGTCCTAACGTTCTCATTTCGATTACTCCTCCGGCATTCGCAGCTTTTTCTAACCATTTAATAGATGTTTGGATGTTTTTTTCAACACCATCACCACGCGCGTACATCTTACTTAGTCCAGACATACCGCTAAAGTGACCCATCTGTGCTGATTTATGAAACCATTTGTATGCTGTTTTGAAGTCCTGTCGAACGCCATTCCCTAAAGCATATAGTGTTCCAAGGTTACTCATTGAAGGGGCATCGTCTTGCGAAGCTGCTTTTTTCATCCATTTAAAAGCTTGAACAAATCGTTTTTGCTTGTAAAAGTGATTTGCTAAATATCTCATAGACTTTACATGTCCTTTTTTCGCCGCTATCTTATGCCATTTTATTGGATTATGACCACTTGTATTTAGGAGCTTGGTATAGAAAATAATACCATTTAATTCTCCTGTTTCTGCTGCGCGTTTTCCCCAGTGTTTTGCTTTTGAAAAGTTTACTTTTTCGCCTATTCCATAGTAATAAGTCTCTGCAAGAAGTAATTTTGCATTCGCGCTTTTGTTTTCTGCGGCTTTAATGAGCCACTGTTTTCTTTGTTGATATTTCTTTTCGGATAAATATACATCTGCAAGAAGTAAACATATACTGTTGTCGCCATTTTCGGCTAATTTTTTATACCAGTATAAAGCTTTTTCTATATTTTTGTTTACTATTTGCCCTTTATAGTAAATGTCAGCTAAATTTTTAATAGATACACTATGTTGCTTTTTAGCGGCTTTGTATAGTAAAGCTATGTAGTCTTTTTGGCTCAAAGCTGTTTTGTGCTTTTCAAAAATATCTATTAGATGAAGTGTTGCCGAAAAATTATTATTTTTAGATGCCTTTTTTAGCCATTTTACTGCTAAGTGAATATCTTTTTTGATTCCTATGCCATGTTTGTATAGTATTCCTTGAGCATACCAAGAAAAAGAATCGTTTAGTTTGGTTAATCGCTGAAAATTATTTATAACCACTATTTCTGCTGATTTAATGTTTTGGGTTTGGTGTAAAATTAGAGCTTGCAGTATTAATGATTTTATGTTGTTTGTTGCTAGAATTTGTTGATTTTTTTGTTTAGCTTGTAGGTATTCACCTTTGAGGTATAGACTAAGCGATTTTTGAAAAATTTCTTTGCGTTTGTTGTGGTCATATATGTAGTACGAAATAATAATGCCAGCAATAACAATACACGTACTAGCAATGTAATAGCGATATAATTTCTTGCGCGGCTGCTTGTACTTTTCAACAAGTTGCTTTTTACAATAATTTTGATACTCTTTTTCTAACTTTACTAGCTTGCGTTTTACGATGTAAGAAGATTCTGCCGTAGGACGCCAATTGGTTTTTTCTTTAATGTTGACTTTTTCCAAAATTCCTTGCAATTTTTCGGCTAATAAATCAGCAGAAGGAGTTCGCTGTTCTGGATTTTTGCAAAGAGCTTGTTGTAAAATGTTGTTTATATCTAAGTAATAGTGGTGAAAATCTTGATTCATTTTAGGAACAACATTTTGAAGAGCTGGTAATTCTGAACTCTGTATCTTGTCAATCATAATAGCAGGAGATTTTGAATGGAATGGTGATTCATGCTGCCAAGTGAAAAATTGATATAGGACGATGGCTAGGCAAAAAACATCCGTGTTTTGTTCTACTTTTCCGTGTAGCTGTTCTGGGCTCATGTAGCCAAGAGTACCAACGAGAGAGTTGTCTTGGGTAATTTTAGTTAGTTTACTCGAAACAGCTTTGGCTACTCCTAAATCAAGTAGCTTAACAACATGCTTATCTTCATTTAAAATTATATTAGAAGGTTTAACATCACGGTGTATTAGACCTATGGTGTTAATTGTATCAATTGCACGGCATATTTGGACCGCAATACAAAGTTGTTCTTCAAGAGAAAGATCACCATTTTTACGATGAATGAATTCTTTTAGTGATAGACCAGGTACATATTCAACAACGAGGAAGTATTGATGGTTTTCAGCAAAAAAATCATATGCTTTGATCACATTTCTGTGATCTATTTTCGATAGAAAATAGAATTCTCGTTTTAAACGTTCTGTGATAACATCGCGATTATTTCCTGTTACGATAATGATATTTTGTTTGATAGCACAAAGTTGTTTTTTTTGGGTGTCAAAAGCGCGGTAAACTTTACCCATTCCTCCTTTACCTATAACTTTTTGTAATTGATAACGATCTCGTAAGTATTTGTCCATAAAGTATCCACATTCAGATTTTGTAATTGCTATGACTTGTCATTAGGTGCTTATGTAGGTATTTCACGTAGTTTGCATATGACTTGAGGTAGTATCTTTTTGATTAGTTCGACTTCTTGCATTGTATTGTAAATAGAAAAAGAGAAGCGCACCGCATTTAAAATAAGACCCCAGTCTAAATTCATCGCTTTAAGAACGTGAGAAGGGTCTCTTCCGCCAGAGCTACACGCCGATCCATGAGAAATATATATTTTATGCTTTGATAATTCGCGAACTAAAATTTCTCCTAACACACCATTAAAACTAACGTTCATCGTATTTATCAGCCGAGAACTGTTTATCCCATTTATTGTGCTGTTTGGAATATTGTGCAAAATGAAGTTCTGCAAATTATCGCGCATTTCTTTCACATTACTTATTTTAGCTAAAAATAAGGTTTTTGCCAAGTGTGAAGCTTGTCCCATTGCAATTATATTATGAAAATTTTCCGTTCCTGAGCGAATATTTCGTTCTTGTTTTCCTCCGTGAATAATAGGAACTATGCGCACGCCTGTTTTTACATACAATGCGCCCACACCTTTTAAAGAATGAAATTTATGCCCAGAAAGTGTTAGTAAGTCAAAATTACTAGCAGAAAATGCACTACGCCCAACAATTTGTGTTGCGTCAACATGAATAAGTGCATTGTACTCTTTAGCTATCTTTGCTATTTTTTCTACAGGAAATATAACTCCTGTTTCGTTATTTGCGTACATAATCGAAACCAAGAATGTTTTCGGCGAGATAGATTCTGTAAATGAAGATAAGCACAGTTCACCATCTTTGTTGACAGGTAAATAGGTTACCTTCCAGCCTCTAGATTCACATTTTTTCATTGTTTCAAGTACAGAAGGGTGCTCAACTTGAGTTGTTATTATGTGATTTTTTGTGCCAGGAGAATTAGGTAAACTACCAAGAATAGCAAGATTATTGCTTTCGGTTCCACCGCTAGTGAAAATAATTTCTTGGGGTTTACATTCTAATAAAAACGCGACTTGCTGTCGTGCATTGTCCAATAATTGACGATTTTTTCTTCCTAGAGCGTGAAGAGAGGAGGGGTTGGCATAAAAATTTATATGATCAAAAATGCACGTTTTGACTTCTGGAGCAAGAGGAGTTGTGGCGTTATTGTCTAAATATATCATTCTTAGCTCCTAGTGCTCTATAATTTTTGGATGCAAAGATTTTAAGAGTGTCTCAAATTTTTTTGAGACACTCTTGAGGTATACCTCAATTTTTAAAACCTAATTAGTTTTTAAATTCATCAACAAGTGATTGTAGTGTGCCTTTAGCATCACCAAAAATCATGCGCGTATTTTCTTTGAAGAATAGTGGATTTTGAATACCTGCAAAACCCATTCCCATACCTCTTTTTAATACATACACGGTACGAGCCTTATCAACGTCTATGATCGGCATTCCATATATTGGACTGGTTTCATCGTCGCGTGCAGCAGGGTTTACAACATCATTTGCACCAACAACAATGGCAACATCAACGTTTTCGATATTTGGATTTATGTCGTCCATTTCAATAAGTTGGTCGTAAGAAACATTTGCTTCTGCTAACAGTACATTCATGTGTCCTGGCATACGTCCTGCAACAGGATGTATTGCGTAACTTACTTCTGCGCCGTTTTCTTCTAAAAGCTCTCCGAGCTCGCGTGCTACGTGTTGTGCTTGTGCCACAGCAAGACCATAACCTGGAACAAAAACTACCGAGCTTGCACTTTCAAGAACATAGAATGCGTCTTGCGCAGAAGAAGGTTTGGCTTCGCCTTCAACAGCTTTGCCGCCAGAAGATGCGCCGCCAAATCCGCTAAAAAGAACGTTAGATAGAGAGCGATTCATCGCCTTACACATTATGACGGTTAAGATAACGCCGCTGGCACCTACTAGTGCTCCGGAGACAATAAGAATATTGTTTTTTACAACAAATCCCGCAGCACAAGCCGCTAACCCCGAGTAACTATTCATAAGTGAAATAACTACTGGCATATCAGCACCACCAATAGGGATAACAGCAAAAATACCTAATAGAACTGAAATTCCTATTGCACCCAAAAATAGTTGTAGTGTCATCTCTCCTGCAGGATTTTGAATGATCATTGTTGCGCAGGTACCGGCGCCAACTACAAGTAGAATATTGAAAATATGTTGCCCTGGAAAACTTACTGGTTTTCCGCCAATTATTTCTTTTAGTTTTGCCCAAGCGATTAAACTTCCAGAGAAAGTTACTCCACCAATGAGTACTGACAAAAAGATTGTTATTAGCGTAAGAGTGTTGACTGAGTCTGGTTTACTAGCAATAAGATCAAACTGAAAAACTGCCCAACCAACAAACAAACTACTAATACCACCAAAACCATTTAGAAGTGCTACCATTTCGGGCATACTTGTCATGCCAACAAGCCTTGCAGCTAGAACTCCAATAACTGTTCCTGCGATCATACCATAGGCAATCCAGTCATAATGTAGGTTGGAGGCGTTTTTCAATTTAGTTTGCGCAAGTTCTGGAAGATATAAGAAAGTAGCAACAATTGCGATGAGCATACCAAGAAAAGATATAAAGTTTCCCTTGCGCGCTGTGGCAGGGGAGCTCATCATTTTTAATCCATAGATAAATAATATCGCTGCGAATATATATGATAGTTCTATTATACCAGCATTCATTTCTTACCTCCGCTACCTTTTTTCTTAAACATTCCTAACATGCGATCTGTAACCATATATCCACCGACAACGTTTATTGTCGCAAATGTTACAGCTGCTGTTGCAAGTATCAATGTTGTTTGGTCTTCACCACTAGTTCCAGCGGCAATAATAGCCCCTACTAAAGTAATTCCAGAGATCGCATTGGATCCTGACATTAGAGGTGTGTGGAGAGTAGAGGGAACTTTCGAAATAATTTCAAAGCCCAAAAAAATTGATAGTGCAAGTATAAATAGTAGATAAATTACCTGACTGTCCATAATTGTCTCACTTTTCTTCTAACAAACTTTTGATTTTTTCGTGGCGAACTTCATTATTGTGGGTTACAAGACATCCTTGCATAATTTCGCTTTCCATGTCTAACTGAAAAGTTTTATTTTCTTTGTCCCAGAATTCGTCTATCAAATTGAGCAAGTTTTGCGAATACATTTGGCTTGCATTTCTCGCTACGCGTCCTGGTAGATTTCCCAAACCAACTATCTTCACTCCGTCAACATCTACAACTTCGTCTACTTTTGAACCTTCGACGTTTCCTCCCGTTTCAACTGCTAAGTCAACAATAACGCTTCCTGGCTTCATTCGTTTTACCATATCAGCAGTGATAATAACAGGTGCCTTGCGGCCAAAAACTTGAGCAGTAGTAATTACTACATCGCAAAGAGAGCAATGTTTTGCCATGCCTTCTCGTTGCATTGCAAGCTGTTCTTCTGTCAAAGCTTTTGCGTAACCATCTTTTGTTTGTCCAGTGTCGCCTAAATCTATTTTTAGAAATTTTCCTCCTAGCGATTTTACTTGTTCTTCTACAACTGGTCTTGTGTCGAATGCATCTACACGAGCACCTAGTCTTTTTGCAGTAGCAATTGCTTGAAGTCCAGCAACACCAGCGCCAACAATAAATACTCGTGAAGGTTTAATTGTTCCTGAAGGAGTCATCATCATTGGAAATATCTTGTCAAGATGATCTGCCGCAATGATCACAGCAGTGTATCCTGCAAGGTTTGCTTGCGAACTCAAGGCATCCATTTTTTGCGCTATTGTAGATCTTGGAATTAATTCCATACAAATAGCATTGGTTCCTTCTTTGCTGAATTCTTTTACTAAATCAAGTTCATTAAAAGGGTCCAGATAACTTACGTGGATGCATCCTTTTTTTAGAAGTTTTATTTCTGAGATATCTGGTTTACGTAAACGAAGTACCATATCGCCTTCTTTAAGAACTTTCTCGCGATCAGTCTCAACTTCAGCTCCAACGTTTTTGTAATCCTCATCTTTGTAACCAGATCCTGAACCCATTCCAGATTCAATAACAACTTTTGCTCCCATTTTTACTAATTTCTCAGCAGTTGCTGGTATAATAGGAACTCTTTTTTCTTTTGGATGAGTTTCTTTCGGTATCGAAATTTGCATAAAGCTTACCTCGGTTTGATAAAAACTAGTTAAATGATTTTCTACATTAGAGCTACAATTTTTAAGGTACATCCACACTCATTTTCTTCATAGTGCTATTGTTAGATGTTATATAAATGTGGGCAGACTCTAAGAACATATTCATCGATAATTTAAAATTTTTTGAAAGGATATTTTACTAGGGCGTGTTCAAATTAAGGAAGACAAACAGATACACTTTAGCACAGTAAACCAAGATCGGTAATTTTTTAGAGCTTAGGTGCTTGTCTTTTCAAGTGGAACACTAATGAATATTGTGTTATAATAATGACGAATAAGTTAACTTTTCAAAAAAGATACAATCTTTGTTTTAAATTAAATAAAACTTCAATTATGCAGCTCTAGTTCTGAGATTATAAAAGTCAAGATTCTCCTTTGCAATAAAATTTTCACGAACGAACTAAGACTAGGCATCCAATAATGGAGAACAGTATGCATGAAATTTATTAATTTCATGTGATATTGTGAGGAAGATGGATAAAAAAGCGAATTTTAATTATAACAACAATAAAAGAAATATTGAATATAAACAAAAAAACGAAAAAAATATGCAAACTAGTGGACATAATTTTCGCCAAGAAGAATTAGCTGAGAAGAAGCAACAAGAAGAATTGCATACTATCAATTCAGAAATTGAACGTTTAAATCAAGAATTAATAAATAAAGATAAAACTTTTATCTTTCAATCGACAGAGGAAGAAACGTTTGTAGAGGGTACAACCCTACCAAAAAAAGTTGGTGTATACTTACCAAAAAATAATAGCAATGGAAATTTTCCATCATCAGAGAATAGCCAAACAAAAAGAGAAGAAAATCGTGATATTCACCACAAAGATTTTCTTAAAAATAGTTCTTTGCCATTTTACGCCTCTACGATTAAGAGCAAAATTCCACCAACAGAACGTAGACCTTCACTTCCAAATGCTGATGCTGTTACAGCCAGTAATTATATGGTTCAACCAAAAACTCAAAACAATAGGTCTATTCTAGGTGAAAATCAACAAGTGGCTAAAACGCAAAACAATAAGAAAAGTTTTGAAAATTTAGCTTTCAATTTTCAAAAAAAATATCAATCGTCTGTTAATTTTAGTAACCAAAATAAAAATAATGATATTGAATTTATCGAAAAACCTAAAGAAAAACCGATAGAGCAAGGTTTGTCGCAAACAATGAATGTTGATTTTTCTAAGATTGTAGAGCAGTCAAATGATAACACTATATGTGAAAATCTATCTTCTAGAGATGATGCTACTATAAAAGAAACGTTAGAAAGTCTTTGCACTAGTAGTTTGCCGCCAACAGGACAAAATTTAGCTCCTACAGTGACATACAAAGCGGGAGAAAAGCCTCAGAAGTCAAGAAGAGATCCAATGAATTTAATTGGAACTATCATTATTGATAAATATAATGTTATTGATCTCCTTGGTCGCGGAGGAATGGGGGTTGTTTATTTAGCAGAGCACAAAAATCTAGGGAAAAAGCGTGCGATTAAAATATTGCCTAAATCGGCATCTATTCCTCAAGAAGATATTGATCGTTTTTATGTGGAAGCGAATATTGCTGCATCTATTGAAAATACGAATGTAGTGCAAGTGCATGATATCGATGAAACGGAAGATTTTTATTTTATTGTGATGGAGTATGTCGAAGGAAACAGTCTTGACGAATATATGAAAAAGCACGGCATATTCTCAATTGAAGAAGCTGTGGAAATCACGAAGATGTGTGCTAAAGGTTTGGCGGCAATACATCAAAAAGGACTTGTTCATCGCGATGTGAAGCCTGCGAATTTTATGTATTGTGGTGAAGATGTTAAAATCACCGATTTTGGGATAGCCAAAGATTTAAATAACAATGCTGGGTTGACTGCGGCATCTACGATTATTGGTACCCCACAATTTATGGCACCAGAAATGGCCGAAAAAGAAGCTGTTGATCCTCGAAGTGATATTTATTCTTTAGGTGCTACTCTTTATTTTTTGGTGACAGGCCAATTTTGTTTTACCGGTACCCCTATGCAGATTATGTACCAAGTGATAAATGTTCCTGTAGTTGATCCACAGGAATACAATGATAGTGTTCCCTTAGAACTGTCGCAAATTATTCTAAAAATGTTAGCAAAGAACAAGAGCGAACGTTTTTCGGATATGGAGGAAGTTCTTACTGCTTTGGACAATCTCTAACAACTATTTAGTGCATAAAAGTGCAAATATTGGATCTAATAAAAAAGCCTCTCTTTTCAAGGAGAGGCTTTTTCTTTGCTATTTTGCAATTACTTTTGCGGTTGTAATTGTTCTTTTTGCTGTTGTTCTAGCATATCGCAGCGGCTAAGATTACTGCGCACTTTTAGCGAGCAGTTCTTACCTGGATGCTTATGACTTTTTGAACGTTCTGCTGGAACAAGTGTAAAGTATTTTGCAACTGCTTGTGCATCTTTTTCAAGATTAGCAGAGCGCGAAAGCTCTAAAAGCATTGTCCAAATACCATGAGCGTTGTAACACCAATCTTCAAACGCTCCTGTTGCTGGATATATTACATCAGCGTGAGTACCTGTACGATAATTGTTAATTTTGCAGCACTCTTTACCAATCATGTCATATATTCTATGATCTGCTGTTTTGGTGTTAGAAGTGTACATTCCCCAAGGGTATGTAAAAGTTCCAATATATCCGTGAACGGTAACAGCACCAAGAATGTTGTGACGCTCTACAAAGTTAGCAATGTTTTGAGTACTCATCAATTTGAAATATGAATTGCTCTCACAAGGATCGGGATAATCGCGATTAGGATCATGAGAGTATCCATTTTTATCTCTCTCTGAGCGGCTGTAAGCGTTAAAACCACCTATGTTAAGAACAGGTACAACATAGATAACATAAGATGATAGTTTTGCGTGGTATTCATGATTTGGATCTTTTAGAGCTTCAACCATGACCTTTACAGCCTCTACACACAAATAGGCACTTTGGCGCTCATTTCCGTGGTGAGTTCCTACAAGTAGATGGTTTCTTTTTTCGCCATCTATTTTAGCGGAAGGGTTGTGGATCTTGACGCCGCGGATGTCTTGGCCTTGATCGTTTTTACCAATATCCATCCATTGTACTAATTCTGTATTATTATCAACTATTTTTGTTAAGCCATCAATGATCTTATCGTATTCTGCGCTCCAAACACTCACACAGAAAATTAAAGATGCTATAAGTAAATGTCTCATTACGACCTCCTAAATGCCGCCATAGAATAACAGCATTTTTTTAAAATAGGTTTTATCTTTGTCGTCAGATAAAATACCTTTAGAAGTGAAATTATATGGTGTGGATATTTTAGCAAATGTTTGAATGTATTTGCTAGAGAAATTTCTCCATTTCCTTTTATGGTATTTGTGAAATCAGGCAAATGCATTTCATAAGTATCAAGAATTACTCGAATGGATAATAAATTTGGGTACTTTTCTGCTAACCAAAATCCTTCCATATCAACAATCGACGCCCCCTGCTCATAAATATTTTGCTTTTGTTTCTTTTGAGAAATAATACCTGAAGCGGTGTAGATGCTTTTGTGGTATGAGCGAATACCAATACTGTTTAGGTGAGCAACAAATTCTGTAGCAAATTTGTTGTTTTGTTGTAAGTGGAGTTCTTTGTCATTTGTGATAAAATGGGTGCTCACAACAATATCTCCCGTTTTTAATTGTGGACATAATGCACCTGCATAACCAATTATCACGGGAAGATAGCAACTATCAATAGTTATTTCTCGTTTACCCATACCGATGCATATACAATCAAAAGAAGGTGTCTTGTATAAAACACCACTCTTGTGAGATCGGTGGACTGACTGTAATTCGTTAGTTGTAGGAAATAGAAAAAGTGTGTCCATTTACTTAATTTCAAAAAGAGTTATAGGGGTGTGGTTTATAACAGCAAATGTAGAAGTACCTTTGGTATCAAACAAGTTTTCTGTTGCGTTTCGTGGATGAGTGGCAATTGCGATTTCTAATAGATATCCTGGTATATCTGAACGCAAATCAAACATTGATTTACGTGGTTGTAGTTTCTGGGTATAAGGAGCGACTATGTTTTTAAACCATGCAGGCATACTACTCATTGCAATATCTCTTTTTACTATTTTTTCTAACTGCCAAATGCGAATAGTGGCATCAGCAGAAGTAGAAATAAAACCTTCGCCGTTTGGATGATATGCCATCCCTGTAATATTAGAACTGCTGTGTTGAAAACGTGAAACGAGTTTGCCTGTTATCGCGTCCCATAGCAAAATAGTATTATCTACAGAAGTTGATATAAGCGAATTTCCGCGAAACATTAAAGAAGCGATAGGTTCCGAGTGTTTTCTCAAGATATATAGTTGTTTCCATGTTTTTGTATGCCAAATTCGTATAGTTTTATCGTCTGACGCCGATGCTAAAAATTCACCACTTGGACTAAATATTACGTCGTTTACTGCTGATTTATGTCGTGATATTACTTTTAGTTGTACTTTGTTTTCTACATCCCAAATACGAATTGTTTTATCTTCTGAAGCAGAGGCTAAAATATAGTTATTCGGGTGAAATGCCACGGAGTTTACGGTTGATGAATGTGCTTTGAATGAAGCCAAGATTTTATGGGTTATTTTTTTCTTTTGGCGCTTTATACTCCACAAATTAATACTTGCGTCAGTTGAACAAGAAGCTAATAGCGAAGCATTTTTATTATATTTTACTTGGGTGATAGGTTTGTTGTGTCCAGAAAATGAATGTAATACGGATAAATCTTTACTTCTCCATAATGTAATTTTTCCGTTTTGGCTAGCTGTTGCTATTTCTTGACCACTGTTGCTAAATTCAATGTTTGTCATTTTTCCTGCGCGAAATTTTTTGACATTTATAGGCTTAGAGGATTTGTGGTCCCAAATATGAATATAGTCGTTTGCAACAGTTGCGAAAAATTTTCCTTGCGGGTGGTAATCAATATCGTTAATACGTTGATTGTTATATCCACGTCGTAGCGCAATTTTTGGTTGAGATGGTATGCTCCACAAACGCAATGTTTTGTCTTTAGAACCTGAAAGTAGCTTTTTTCCATTTGGACTATAAACGATGTCAGTAACTGCGGAGGTGTGTCCTGTTAAAATGTCGACCATACTTTCGCTGGAGATATCCCATAAACGAATGTCGTTATTAGCTGCGATGGTTAGCATTTGACTATCTTTACTATATTTGAGACTTCTAACATTATTCATATTTTCGAGAGTAATATTTGCTTTGCCTGTTGCAATATTCCAAATTTTGACAGTACCATCTTTAGATGCTGTTGCGACAGCATTTCCACTGGTGTTGTAGGATACTTCGTGAACAACATCTTCATGGCCAAAAAGCACCCAATTTGCTTTACCTCTTTCAACATCCCAAATGCGAATTGTTTTATCGCTTGATGCTGTTGCTAAATACTTACCTTTTGGGCTGTAATCGACAGACTTAATACCCGAATTATGTCCTTCAAATTGAGTAATTACTTTTTTGGTAGCAATATCCCATATTTTTACAAGGCCATCGTCCGAAACAGACGCTAGTTTTTTTCCATCAGGGCTAAAACATATGTCATTGATTTTATCGGTGTGACCAGCGATAATTCTGGTGATTACTTTTTTGGTATGGGCATTCCATATGATAAGGTCATTTTTGGAAAAAGAAACAAGATAATTACCGTTAGCAGTATAAATAACACCATTCACATCGCTATTATGTTTTTTTAGCTGTTTAATCTTGCGTCCAGAGTTTGTATTCCAGATACATATACTTTTGTCTGAAGAAGAGGATGCTAGCTCATCTGTACCAGAACGAAATGAAATTCCTTTTACCCACGAACGATGTCCTTGAAGTTTAAAAACGCGCGTACCATTGTAGTCCCATAAATAAACATTGCTTCCTGCTGACGTTGCAAAAATAGAGCGCCTGTAATGAAAATCAATGGCACTGATATCTGAACTGTGTTTGAATCTTTGTTGTTCTACAAAACGATTATTCCACAAAATAGCATTTGAATCAGAAGAAGTTGAAATACAAAATTCATTATTTCCTTTTAAATCTGTTACCCAAGCGCGGTGTTTGCGATACATTTTTACTAATTGTTTTGTTTCTAAATTCCACAAGGCTATTTTTCTATCTTTGCTACCGCTAAAAAGAAAAGGCTTATTTTTGAAGAAAAATAGTGATATTACTGGGGCTGTATGCCCTGAGAATTTTGCTAAAAGACGTCCTTTTTTTATATCCCACAAGCAAACAGTGTTGTCATCTGAAGCAGAAGCCAATAAGTTTTTTTGTGGGTGAAACAATAGCTTATTGATGGTGGCTTTGTGCTTATCAAAAACAAAAAGCAATTTGTTTTGGTTCCAGATACATATTGTATTATCTTCTGAACCAGAAGCGAGTAAACGTCCGCTTTTGTTGTAAGCTATTGCAGTAATAGCACCTTTATGGTTTGATAAAACCTTTTTTTGGTTACCCGAAGGAATTTCCCAAATACAAACATTGTTATCTTTAGCCCCAGAAGCGAAAAAATTGCCACTAGGATGGACGATTACTTGTGTGATGTCATCATTGTGTCCAAATAGCGCTGCATTTTGATTACTTTCTAAGTCCCATAATTTAATACTGCGGTCGTATGAACCTGAAGCCAGTAAGTTTTTATTTGGGTGAAAGGCGATTGTGGTGATTGTGTCTGTGTGCACAAATGTTTCGCGTGTCTGTTTACCTGTACTGGTGTTCCAAATACGAATACTGTTATCTTTTGCCGTAGATGCAACTTTCTCTCCAGAATGGTTAAATGCAACAGAAGTTATTGCTTCTGTATGAATGGGAAGGTGCGACATTTTTTTGTTTTTTGCCCATACATAAGTACGCTGATTTTTGGTACTGGCAAAAAGTAAACCAAGCTTATTGTCGTATGCCATAGCTACGACGTTTGTATTGTGCTTCATATCTTTACTGGTGTTTTTGGCTAAATTCCAACTGGTGACTATACCATTTTGATGGCTTGAAAGTAATTCGTTTTCTGAAGTAAATAACATTTGTGTAGGAGGAGAATTTATTGCAATATTTTTGAGTATAGATCCGTTACTTTTATACAAAACAATACGTTTATCATCTGAGACAGCAAGGATTTTTTTGTACGGGTTGTAAGTTGTTAAGCGTGCACTTGTAAGATCCGTAAATTGTTGAACAACTTTTTGATGAATCGTGTCTATTAAAACTCCACCGTTATGAGTAGCAAAAAGCATCTTGTTATTTACAAAAAGTAAATTTTTAACGGGTTGTTTCTTACTTAATTTAAATCGTTGCCATATATGAAAAATTGAATTTTTGCGCCGAAAGAGAATTATTTCTCCATCGCTACCAACAGCTAGTAATTCTCCATTATAGGCCATAGATTTTACTAAAAAATTATCGCAGTATATGCTCTGAATCTGTTTACGTGTTTCTAAATTCCAAAAACGAATTGTTTTGTCTTTAGATGCAGAAATAAGTAAAGAATCGAAATGTAAAATATTATGTACTTCTGATGTGTGTCCTGATAAGTAAAATTTCTGTTTACCAGTAATTGTGTTCCATATACGTATGTCTTTATCTTTGGCAGCAGTTATCAGCGTTTCTTTGTTTGGTATACATAACATTTTATGTATATAATTACCATAGCCAGGGTTTGTTTTCCAGATGAGATTTTCTTTTTGCAAAGCTAAACGAATAAAACTACGATTTTTACGTTGTAAGTCAGCTGCAACATTTTTAGGAAAGTCTTTGATTAGCTCAAGACCAATTCCAGCATAAACACCACAGTTTTTCCACTGTGCGTCTTCATAAGCTTCATTTGCTTTTTGTAGGGCAATTTGCGCTAGTGTTTCTTTTGCTTGCTGCGCTTCTTCTACAATTTTTTTCTTTTGCTTTTCTAAAGCAAGTGCATATCCTTCTGCTTTATCTTGTGCACGTTTTGCTTCGTATTCGCGATTAATTGCTTCATTGCGCCTATAGTAAGCATGTTCACGTTGTCTTGCTGCTTCTGCTGTTTGTGCTTCTGTTCTCTTTTTCTCTTCTTGTAAGGAGAGAGTGAACAGTGTGAGGCCAACTATAATAAGAAGAATAGCCCCTAGTAGCATATGGCGCAGATTGCGGTAGCGTTTTTGGTGTTTATTGCGATTTTTCTTTGCTTTTTGTACTTTACCTAAAGTAGTAGAAGCTTGCGAGTGGTTACTCATTTTTAACAACTCTGCTTGGGCTTCTGCTAAACCAATATCGCCATTGATAAGAGCAAAATCGGCATAAAGGCTACGCGCTTGTAATTCTCCGCGGTGAGCAGGGTAGTTTCCCTTCCATAGCATTTGAGCTTGTTCGAAAAAAGCAACTGCTTGGGCAAATTCACTGTACAAACGATTGCGCTGCGTTTCTTTCATTTTGACATGACTTTTTAGTAAATTCTCTACAGTATTTTGACTCTTGTGTAAAACAAAACGCGCCTTTTCTTCTATTGCAATGCTTTCTCTGTGCTGTAGATAATCTTCGATCGTTTGCTGGAATTCTTTAATACTCTGGTAGCGTGACTCTTTATTCTTGTTAAGAGCTTTGTAGCAAATATCTTGAAGTTCTTCTGATATGTCGTCTGTAAATTTAGGTAATAAACCTTCGCGGCATGAAATAAGAGACAGCCATACTGTATCTTGGTAGTGAGGAGGACGTCCAGTAATAATTTCGTATAAAATAGCGCCTAGTAGATATACATCTGTCCAAGGACCTATATCATTTCCTCGTCCTTCAGCAAGTTCAATGGGAATATAACTGGGTGTTCCCATTGGTTTGATAACTTCTGATTTATGAAGTGTACGTTTTTCTGCTTTTTCATCACTTATATCTACAGAAATTCCCCAATCCATAACAAAAACCTCACCAAATTGCCCGACCATTATATTATCAGGTTTGAGGTCATTGTGAATAATTCCTTTGCTATGGGCATAAGCAACAGCATTGCATACATTCACTAAAATTTTGATATTTTCTAATAATTTATGATTGCGTTCTTCTTGAGTTGTGTTGTTTTTCAAACTGGTTTTCCACGATACACCATCAATTAGCTTCATCGACAAAATAACGTTTTGTTCTTCATCGTAACTGAGTTGGTACACTGGAACAATATTTGGATGATCGAGATATGCAGTTACTAATGCTTCTGAGATAAATTTTTGCCTGTGAGAAGGAATATTACTATTTTGTGGGAGAATTTGTTTGATAGCAATATTTCTCTTTAAACTTAGCTGACGTCCACAGCTGATAGTCCCCATTCCTCCGCGGTTTATTTCACAGAAAATTTCGTAGTCTTTGCGTTCTGAAGGAATTGCTAAGTTTTCATCGCCTGCGTTTTCATCGCTTGTTTGTCCAGAAAGAGTTTGACCCGATAGCGTATGTTTACCTATAGTCTGTCCAGAAAGAGTGCCTTCGTCTTCTTCTTGAATTGTTTTTCCAGATAAAGTATTGTTAACAGCTTGATTCTGTTGCTCTGATGCCGTAATTCCAGATAAAGTGTCTTTAGGGTAAGTACTTTCACTTTCCACATAACTAATATCTTCTTCCACTATTATAGGAATAGGTTCACCTGAGTCATCTTCTAATTTAAAACTATCATACAATGAAAACTCATGAGAATCTTTAAATGTAGCATCGCAACGGCTACTATCTAAATACTTCTCTGAGACCATTTCTTCCCATATTTTACGAAAATTCTTTTCATCCATAGTTTCGGCCTATTTTTGATCTTCTATGTCGATGTGAGCGACAGTGATTCGCGAACTACCTATACTAAATTTTCCTGGAGAAAGAGCGTAGCACTGATTCTTTGAAGGATTATGTAGCCACAAAGTCTTATTTACGTAGATAATTTCAATAATTCCATCAATTTGTGGGTACAATTTTTCAGCGTCATCTATTCCCATACGGAAATTTCCCGCTACCAAAGCGTAGGAATGTTGAGATCCATTGTTAGGACGTTCAACGAATATTGCGGGAGCTAAATAGCTGCGTCCTTCATTTTCTATATTGTATACAAGACTTGGGTATTGTATTGAATGGATATCTATATCAATGACCTTGGCAATGCTTACCTGGTGATTATTTTTCATTTCAATGATTGTATTTGCTTGGGCTTTTTCGGAATCGATAATACTCCCGTAAGTGCTATTTGTGTCTTGGAAATAACTTTTATTGTCTTTTGTAAAAACTTTGCAGTGTTGACCTGAGATTTTGCGTGTAGAACTTTCGTTGCCCTTTGCAGGACGTAAGCGTAAGCAAACATGCGATTCTTGATCTTTAACAGAATTTCGCCCTAGTGTTAATTCTGTACCACCATAAATAAAAATTGTATGTTCCTCTTTGCCGTTAAAGACTGTAAACTTGGCTTGTTGCATACGCGTTTTAACTTTGGCAATGAGTTTTAAATTTTTGACGCGTGAGGTTGTTGCTTCTACATTAACTTTACGAAGTTCAGGGATTGCATCTTCAATATCTCGTCCATAGTACTGCATAATTTTTTCGATTTTAGCAAGTGCTTTATTTGGAGAACTTGGTCTCTTTTTAGGTTTTTTCGCCATCAAGTCGCATAGGAAATCAAAAACTTCTTTGCGTACATCCACATTTGTAATTTCTGGAACAGGAGCATAAAGGTGTTGTTTGAGAATTTCAACCAAACCTTCGCCGTCAAAAGGCAAATGGCCTGCTAAACACTCATACATCATTACTCCAACTGCGTATAAATCGCATCTGATGTCAACTTCTTCAGGAGAGTATATTTGTTCAGGAGCTAGGTAATAAGGTGTTCCTACAACATTGTCTTGTTGTGTTAACATTGTTCTATCTGAAGATGTTGAGCGTACAAGGCCTAGGTCAGAAAGTTTTACTGTTCCATCGCGGTGAATCAGTATATTTCCTGGTTTAATATCGCGATGCACTAAGTCAAATTCATTGATTTTGGATAAAGCTCTTAGTATTTGACGCCCGATTTTTAAACAATTAAGTTCGGAGAACGTTTCTTTTTCGAGAACATCTTCAAGAGAACCACCTTCTACTAATTCGCAGGCTAAATAGAGCGTATTGTCTACTTCTCCTGTGTCGAATGTCTTTACGATATTTGGATGTTGTAATTCCATTGCATATCTAGATTCGCGATTAAAACGTAAGCGAGAGACACTTGTGTCTTCATATTCACTCTCGTTATTAGAAATTAATTTTAACGCGACTTCTCTACCATCAGGATCTTTGGCGTGAAAAACGACGCCCATAGAACCTTTACCAATAGTAGAAATTATTTCGTATTTTCCGAAGCTACCACCTATCATTTGTCGTACCTTATTTAGAGTCCAGTTTGTTTGCATAGTTTAGATATACTTTTTCCCAGTGCGTTTCATATAGTTTATTATAACATTTTGCTAAACCTAAATATAAGTTTTTGTTGTTGGGAAAAAGTAATATTAGTTGGGAATATATTTTACGAGCTTTTTCATGCAGACCCAAATTGACATGTAACTCTGCTATCAACTTTGCGTTGTGTAAATCATATGCCGATTTTTTTAATTGGCTTAGCCATTTTTTGGCTTGAGAAATTCTCTTTGTATCATAGTAAATTTTTGCAATAGTATAGATGTACTCTTCTGAATTTTCTATATTTTGTGAAAATTTCAATGCATTTTTTAAATCTTCTATAGCAGCATTGTGATTTTTATTGAAGATATGAATTAAACTTCGTTCATAGTAGTAACGAGGTTCGGGAAATAGCTCTATTGCAAATGTAAATCGCTCGTATAGTTGTTTTTTTATAGTTGGGTACCGAAAAAAGTGTTTTAGAAATGCTACATAACCTTGGTAATGTTCGTTAACAGAGTCCGGATTAAATCGTCCTTCCCAATTCATTCTTTTTAAAATAGGTAGACGCGCAGAACTATAGAATCCTGTAGCTGCTCCTTCGTGCAAGTAAGACTTTTTACTTTTTTTAATTTTTTTGTAAAATTTTCGTTGTTCAGGAATGGAAAGAAGAGAAGCATAGGAAATCATTGCTGCTTTTTGAATGTTTGAATTTTTGTAGCTTAAGAATGGTTTTATGATTTTAAGCTCATTACTATGGTTATCACTTTTATTGCTCATTAATTTAAACTTTATATTTGCAATTATGTGCGACTTTACATAAGAATTTTGTTCTTTGTCTATGAAATCAGTGGGTTGAAATCCCGCCAAAGATAAAAAACAATATATAATATAACGAAAGCGTGGCTCTGGGTCTTTCGTAAGTTTGGGGATATTTTGGAATAATTTAAAAAATTTTCGTTGAATTTTAGATTTGCGATCTTTGTTAGGATCTGGCCCCATAATAAATAAATTACTCATAAATGCAAGCGCCCTAGTTGAGTATAAATATTTATTGTAACTATAAATAATCTCATCAAAAACTGAGTTGTCAGTGTTGTATGTTGCTAGGTTTGCCATTGCCATACGTAGGACCGTGTCTTCTTCAGATTTGCGCAATAACAAACGCAACTCTTCCCATAACCTTGGAATTTTAAATAATTGGCGATGGAATAATATGCTTTTTTTGACTTGAGTATTTGGATCTCTAAGCCCTGAGATTAACTGCTTGATATGTTGTACTTTGTCATTATGAATGCAGTATGAACTCCATAAAGAGTAATGTGCGTAACTTCTTATCTTAGAGTTTTTGTGCTCTGTTAATTTAGATAAAACTTCACGTGCATTGACAATTTTTTTTCTCTGATTACTGTATTGGGCGATGTTTGCTGCGGCGTAGAGTTGAACAATTTTGTCTTCGTGGTTTTTGAAAAAAGTCCAGTCCTTTACTAAGTAATCACTGTAACGTGCAACAAATTTAGTAAGCAAGAGATTGTTTTTCCAAAATAAATTGCTATGGTCGAATACAATAGGGAATCCCTCTTCTTTTAGAACTGTGCGGCAGATAATAGAACAAATATCATCTTTTTTCGCATGGTTTTCAATGGTTTTAAAATCTAATAATTTGATGATGATTTTTGCGGCGAGGTACCTAAATAGGGTTTCTTCCTTGTTGTCACGTAAAATATTGTACAGTAATTTTATGTCAATGCTGCTACTTATATCTTTAATATTGATATTTTTTGTAAAATAATGTTTTGCTATTAAATAATAGGCCACAAATTTTTGTTCGCGAAGACGCACATC
The DNA here is from genome assembly GCF_041508025.1 of Candidatus Uabimicrobium helgolandensis. Classification (NCBI taxonomy): domain Bacteria; kingdom Pseudomonadati; phylum Planctomycetota; class Candidatus Uabimicrobiia; order Candidatus Uabimicrobiales; family Candidatus Uabimicrobiaceae; genus Candidatus Uabimicrobium; species Candidatus Uabimicrobium helgolandensis. The sequence continues at coordinate 3,733,155 of NZ_CP165719.1, read as the reverse complement.
AAAAATCATTTTGAAAGTTTGTTGAAGGCGTTTTTTTACATGGTTTTTATGGTTTTTCTTCTGTAAAATAGCTTTGGCTAAGTCGTCTATTTGCGGATGGTAGCGCAAAGTTAGAAGCCCTTTTTGAATAGAGTCGTATACTTGTAGAGAAATGTTTTCTTGTAATAAACGTCTTATGAAGATTTGAGGCGAATTTTTTTGCTGTTTTTGCATAGATAAATATTGAATGTAAGTTCCTTGGAATTTCCTTTGAATTTTTGTGATGCTGTTCGCGAGCAGATCTTCAGCAGAAACTTTTTGTATTTTGTTTAAATAAAACATCAAGTATTGAATATTTGTTTCAATAATAGCAACATCTTTTAAAGGAACGGTGAGTAATCCTCTTGTCGCAGTAAAGTTTTCGACATCAATATTTAGAGCATGTACATACATATCGTTGGCTTGGCGATAATCTCCTAATGCTTCTAATACATTTCCTAGGTAAGCGTAGTATTTGCTACTGTTTGCATCTAGTAAAACGCATTTACGAAAACATTTCTCTGCTTTGTTAAGATCGCGAATAGTACTTTCTTCTTGTAGGTAACATACTCCAAGACCACCATAAACCTCGATAATATTAGGCAAAAAACTTTGGGCTTTTTTTAAGTAATTTTCGGCTAACGAATAGTCTTTGTTGTGTAAAAAACAATTGCCAAGGTACAGAAACAATGTTGCTTTATACGAATCATTAAAGCTGTTGTTGTGTTTGAATAGTAGGTGTTCTACTTTTTCTAAGTATCTTTTCGCTGTTTCATAGCCTTTTAGTTCGTAGGCGGTTTTACCGAGATAAAATATCATTTGTATATGTTCTTGGTTGCTAATATTGCTTTTACTTTGTAATTCGTTGAGTAGCAATTGGGCAGAGGAGTAGTCTTCTAAGTAATAATATGCCTTAGCTGCAGAAAGCATTGTTTGCGGATTTTTCTGATGACTTAAAGGTAGTTTTTGGTAATAGAACAAAGCTTGTTTGTATTTACTCAAATTTACACTTGCAGTAATTAAGTGACCAAGTATAACTGTTTCATCTAAACGGGCACTCTGTATAGTTAAGGCTTTTGTAAATATTTCGTGCGCTTGTTGATAAAATTCTTTGTCAATGAGCCTTTTTCCGTACTTTGTCCATTCATGCGGAGGTAATAATTCCCAGGATATACTAAGTTCGTAAACATTTTCTTGTGATTTTTGATTGAGTATGCCGAAAGTGTACCCAAAACATATCGATAGCAAGCTTGTCGTGGCAATAATCGCAATAACTTGCCATTTCTGCGTTGAAAAAGGGTTTTTAGCATGAACTTTTTCTCCTTTTTTAAAACGCTCTAGATCTTCAGCAAGTTCTTTGGCACTTTGGTAACGTTTTTGTATTTTTTTGTTCATTGCTTTAAGACATATAGCTTGTAGCGATTTTGGAATTCGAGGATTAATTTTGGATGGCAAAACAGGTTCTGTTTCGGTGATTTTAGTCAATATTTGCATTGTCGAAGGAGCTTTAAATGGAACTTCCCCTGTAAGAAGTTCGTAGAGAATAACTCCTAGAGAATAGATGTCAGTTGTGCGGTCAATGTTTTTACTTTGTCCTACTGCTTGCTCGGGTGACATGTAGTAGGGAGTCCCCATCACTTCACCTGTTTTAGTAAGATTTTTATCTACTTCGGACATCTTTGCCAAGCCAAAATCCATAACGAAGGGTTCGCCTTCTTCATTTATTAATATATTTGCAGGCTTTAAATCGCGATGAATGACTTTTTGGTTGTGAGCATAATCCATAGCATAAGCGATTTTAATTAGAATGGTCACGATTTTTGGTATGCGTAATTTACGATGAATGCCTAACTCGTGTAGAGTTTTACCTTCAATATACTGCATTGTAAAAAAACGTTGCCCTTTATCAACCCCAACATCGTATAGTCCAACGATATTATGGTGTTGAAGTTTTGCGACTGCCAGAGCTTCGCGGCAAAAACGTTCAATGATCTTTTGCATTTGGGCATTTCGAGAAAGTAGTACTTTTAAAGCTACTGGACGATTTATTTTGGTATCCCAAGCTTTATAAACTTTTCCCATACCTCCTTCTCCTAGGAGGTTCATAATCTTGTAATGACGAAGCATTTGTGGAGAAGTAATCTTCAACGAGTGCTGTGTATCTTGTCCGTTTACTCGTGTAGAAGAGTATTTACCCGTATTGTCACCTGAACTAGAAGGATGGTTTGTCATTTAGATAAACTTTCATGCAATAGTCATTTATCGTAAAAAGCTTTGCTATTATTTTACAATATAATACAAGTTACGCAACAACAAAGCTCTTGTACTGTGGAACATGTGATTACTCTTTTGTCTTGTAACAGCACAATTTAGGAGCGATAAAGGACATCCATAATAATATTGCTGCGTAGTGAATAAAACGAATTACTTCTGTGCGTGGAAAAAACTTTTTACCTAGGATATATAACGATAAGGTTCCTAATACACAAATTGAAATGCGAATAGCAATATTTTTACTAGTTTTAGTTGTTGTAAAGTGTAAGTATTTTTGCGCCAAATGACACCCAATAATAACACCAACTAAACTGCCTAAAGTAGGAACAAGTAGTTCTGTATGAAATAATAGTGCGCTAGAAATGGAAGTAAAAACCCAGGTAGTAGAACTTAATTTCCAGTGTTTTTGCCAGAAGGTGTATGAATAAAAGTATACAGCTAAACATCCACTCCCTACAAGCCATCCGCATAAAACATCTGTTGGATAATGGACGCCTAGGTAAACTCGGGATATTCCAATAAGTAGTATTAAAGTCAAACTAATTAACCAAAAAACTTTGTTTCGTAAGTAGTATGCGAGGTACCCCCAGAATACCACGGCTATTTGAGCGTGGCCACTTGGAAAAGAATAGCCTTGTGCTGAAAACAATTGTAATTGAGGGTGTACTACAAAAGGACGTGGACGCGTAAAAATTTCCTTGAGTATTGTGTTTATTAGTACTGTAAATAAAAGCAGGAACGTAAAATGAATTGAAAATCTACGTGGTGCGATTACCCAGGCAACAGATAAAAAAATTAAAAAAAAGTAAGCTTCTCCTAAACTAGTAATTCCTTGATTAAAGTAAACAAGTGCTTGGGAATCAAAGCCTTGTATTTTTTGTATGATCGTTACTTCCCAAGACATAACATCTCCTTTTTTGCTAAGAAAATATTCGAAAGTTGCAATTTACGCTTTCTATTTAGTATATTATATGTGTTTCAATTATGTAAAATTGTTAAAATGATAGTCTCTGGCGCACAAACTGAGTATCCTGTAGATCTTAGGTCATTGTTATAAAATAACTTACAAATTTGAGGACATATGAATAGTCACGATGCTTTCCATTGTAAAATAGATATTTCGAGAAATTTACCGAATAACATTACGGTGAAAGATACCTTGCATAACACATTAAATTTCTTCTTTGACCACACTCCAACACCTTTTATCTCTATTGGGAGTGCTAAGAAATCTTCTATTATTGTTGAAGGTGCTCAAGCAACGCACTGTACATTTAATTTTCAACATGACTCTATGTTGATAAAAGCTTATGGTAATATTACTATTCGCGAAAATGGCAACGAAATTTCCTTACAAAAAGACGATATCTATACTTTGCGTTTTAGTGATAATCAAGTTATTGAAGCTCATACTCTTTTGGAATGGGGTATTGAAATACAACCACATGCAATTATAAATGTAACAGTTACTAGTGAAGAAGGATATGCCAAAGATGGTTTAGAGCATTATCTAGGTGAAAAATATCAGTTTGCTAAGAAAATTTCTGAAAGTGAACGTTACCTTATCTACAAGGTTACCGATAATTCAGTGGTTAAAATTCTTCATCCATATCACAAGCAAGAACAATTACAAGTAATGGAGTTCTTTAAAGTAGCTAGAAGTATTAAGCAGATCCACAGCGATATCTTATGCAATATAAAAAGTTTTGACGAAACACTCCCTCATGTAGAAGTAGAGTATTTTGCTGGACAAAGTTTGCAGAATTATTTGGCTAAAAAAGGTAAACTTTCCTATAACGAAGCTATGTTGGTTTTTCGTAAAGTGCTACTACTTTTAAGAGAAACATCAAAGCGCGAATACATATGTAAAAATCTTCATTTAGACAATATATTGTGTGGTCGCGATAAGCAAGTGAAATTTGTTGGGTGGAACACTGCGCTCGATGGAGTTATGTTTACTTCAAGGCATGCATTGTACTTAGCGCCCGAATATATACGTGGCGAAAGAATCGCAACATCTGCGGATATTTATTCGGCGGGAATTATTCTGTATCGTATGATTACTGGCCGTTTCCCTTTTGCTTCTGCTGCTGAATATCGAACACGCATTGAAAATAATCAGCCTGTTACCAGTTTAGAACTACAAGCTAGTTCTGTGTATATTACGCCACAAACAGCGAATCTTTTAGAAAAATTACTGGACTTTGTGCCAGATAACCGTCCATTTATTGATGAAATTGAAAGTTTTGTACAGGATATTCATGATGTCAAACTATGGGAAAATGTTCTTAATATGGATGAACAGCAAGTATTTTATGGGTTAGAAATAGTGTCTTCTCCGAAGCCAATTAGTGGTGAAATATGTCCACTAAGAGATAATCAAAGTTTTATTATTGGACGCAAAGCAGATATAAATATACCTGGGGATACACACATCTCGCGTCAACATACTAAAATCATTCTGCAAAGTGGTGTATGTACCTTAGAAGATTTAGGAAGTAGTAACGGCACAAAAATTCTCGGGGAGAAAATGAGTAAATGCGAGATTGATAGCGGAGTAACTTTTGCCATAGGGCAAACCACCCTTGGTTTTTGGAATTATAAAATGCTAAAACAACAGCGTAAAGAACTCATGAATCCAACACCATCAAAAATAAGCGGCTGGCATAATTTAGCTGGTATTGTAACGAAAAAAACTGCAAATTAAGTCTTTTATTGCTTTTGAGTTTTTTGCGAAATAATCCCTTCTTTAAAGGAATATTCAGTTCCTTGTTGTTTAAGGAAATGTACTTGTTGTTCATATATTTTTTGGAATTTAGACCATCTCATAGTACTAACTGATAAATCGCGATGTACTACCGGAACATTACCTTGGTCAGTGTGTTGCGGACAGTAAGCGATAATAGCGTCGAACGTTTTAGGTATACTTTTGTCGTAGAGATAACAATAATCTACTTGAGTGGGAAAATTATTGAAGTCTCGTTCTCTCTTTATTTCTTGACCATAAATATTATAGTGATATGTGTACGGCGGTATTCTCTCATGGCACCAACATTCTTTTTTTTCAAGCATTTCTAACTCAAATAGTTTTTCGAATGGAGGAAAATTATTTTCTCCAAAATCAACATGGTACAACGAGTAAGCTTTGCAGAGGCTAACTATTTTACAATATCCAGAGCTTGTCGCTAGACTACTTGACCAAGAAACATAAAGTAATCCAGTAGCAACAACGGCAACTATAGTAAATACAATCATTAATACTGTGACTATTCTTGTAATTGTTTTTGTCATTGTAACTACTCCTTATTAGTTTTTATATGTGTAATATGATTATGGTTTTTACATTGAGCTATTCCAACGCTACAATACTATAATAAAGTTAGAAAAAAAGCTTGACTTTTTATATTTTTTGTATTATTCTTTGGTCGAAATTGTAATTAAAGCCGAAGTGGCGGAATTGGCAGACGCGCAAGGTTGAGGGCCTTGTGAGGGTAATACCTCGTGTGGGTTCAAATCCCACTTTCGGCATCCTTTATACACAAACCAAAAAAAATTATGAAAAAAAGTCTATTTACCAACCTAATTTCATTGGCTGTTTTTGTGGCTGCTTATTTTAGCCCACAATTTTATGGTCAACAACACTTATATCAAGCGAGTTTATTCGCCTTATCAGGTGCATTTACCAACTGGCTAGCTGTTTATATGTTATTCGAAAAAATTCCCTTTTTGTATGGTTCAGGTATTATACCTAATCGTTTCGAAGAGTTTAAAGCAGGTATTCGTAATTTAATTATGGATAACTTTTTCAATAAAGAGAATTTCGAAAAATATGTTAAGGAAACCGTAAATCAAGAAATTGATTTAGATTCTATCGTAAATGGGTTGTTTGATAAATTAAAACAAACCGTTGAGGAGTCTTCATTTGGTTCGATGTTAGGTATGTTTGGTGGAGTGGCTGCTCTTGAGCCTTTACGCGAAGACTTCAAGACTAAAACTCTAGGTTTTCTAAATGAATCGCAGCTTGTTGAAAAATTTACAACAGGAAACTATGACAGTTTACGAACTAAAGTAGAGCAACTTGTTGACAAGCGTTTAGAGGAATTAACACCGCAAAAAGTTAAAGAAATCATTCAAAGCATGATTCGAGAACATTTGGGATGGTTAGTTGTTTGGGGTGGAATTTTTGGCGCTTTATTAGGTCTTTCTGCTTCTCTATTCCTATAAAATGTAGTAGTTCTAGGAAATCTAGCTAATCTATTAACAATCAGTGTTATTGGCTCAATAAAACAAGAAGGTAACCTGTAGGGCTATCTTCTTGATAGTAAATCATACTCAAATCCTACACTAACCTAAACATTCCTGTTCATAATTACAAAGCAATTTTAAACCTGATATCTTTGATAATTTAGATGCTTTTATTAGTGGTAGTTTAAAAACGGTAAACAGCAATAAAACAAATGTAGATACGCCTATTTTTTTCTTGAATTTTCTCATTCTTACAGTTATAGTTGGCGCCTTGCAAATAAGAAATTTTTTGCATATATGCACATTGTTATTTATAACTCTCAATATATAGATACGGAATTTAGAATGGATAAAAAAAAATCGTTGACAACAGGTGAAGTAGCAAAATTATGTGATGTTTCCATTCCTACAATCCACAAGTGGATTCGTGAAGATCGAATAAAGCATTTCAAAATGCCAGGCTCAGGAAAAATTCGCATTCCTAGAGATGCAATATATCAATTCATGAAGTCTCACGGCTTTCCTACAGATGAAGAGCAAAATACGATGAATATTTTGCTTATTTGTGGGGAAGAACACTACAATAAAAAATTTGCAAATGCAATTTGTAAAAGCGATGTTTATCAATGTAATATAGCAAATGATGTTTTTGCAGCAGGCATGATTGCAACGCAAGAATCTCCAGATATTATTTTTGTTGATTTATCACTTACAGGTGTAGATAATAAAAACTTCTGTAGTTCGATTCGTGGAACAGTAAATAATTTTGCTTTGCTTATTGTGGCTATATCTGGTGCTTTTTCAGGTTCTCAGAAAAAAAAATTAACCCAATATGGGTTTAATGAATTTCTAGAACTTCCGCTAAAAGCAACGTCATTCAAAAAGAAAATTAGCTCTTTGTTGAAAAAGAATTAAAAATGAAAAATACAGTTGTATTAGGTACACAGTGGGGCGATGAAGGTAAAGGAAAGCTAGTTGATCTTTTATCCGAGAATTATGAAGCGGTTGTTCGTTTTCAAGGTGGTAATAATGCTGGACACACAATTGTAATTGGCGAAAACACTTATAAGTTACGCTTAATTCCTTCAGGTATTTTCCACCAAAAAACTTGTATTTTAGGAAATGGTGTTGTCATTGATCCTAAAGTTCTCTTGGAAGAATTTGATATTTTACAAAAAGCTGGCGTTGGCATTGAGAAGCTTTATATTAGTGAACGTGCACAAGTAATTATGCCTTACCATAAAGTGTGGGAAGGTATCGAAGAGAATCATCGTGGCAAAAATAAAATTGGGACAACTTTAAAGGGCATAGGACCTTGTTACAGCGATAAAATTTCTCGCAATGGTGTTCGTATTTGTGATATTTGTGACAAAGATCAATTGAGAAAGCGGCTAGAAATTGTTTTTCCATTAAAGCAAAAAACTATAGAAGCACATGGGGAAATGAGCCCAACGTTAGATGAAATTTGTGAGCAGTATACCAAATATGGCGAACTCCTAAAGAAGCATGTAACTAGTACGTCTTTGCTTCTTGAAGAATATATTGCTAGTAAAAAGCCTATACTTTTTGAAGGGGCGCAAGGAGTATTTCTTGATATTGATCATGGAATATATCCTTTTGTCACATCTTCGAATACCTGTGCTGGAGCTGCTAGTCTTGGAAGTGGAGTACCACCGTCTAGTCTTCATAATATTGTTGGAGTTGTTAAAGCCTATACTACAAGAGTAGGAGGCGGGCCATTTCCAACAGAATTAGAGGATGAAATAGGTGAACGACTTGGTACAGTTGGCCAAGAGTTTGGAACAGTGACAGGTCGAAAACGACGATGTGGATGGTTAGATACTGTACTGTTAAAATGTACGCATCGAATAAATGGTCTAACGAGTATAGCGTTAACAAAACTAGATGTTCTTTCGGGTATTGAAGAAATAAAGATTTGTACTAAATACCATTATAAAGACCAAGTTATTGATCATTTTCCTAATTCGTTATCTATAATTGAAGAGCTTGAACCAGTATATAAAACTTTACCTGGTTGGACGGAAGATATTACTATGTGTAAAAATTTCGATGATCTCCCTGACAATTGTAAAGCTTATATTAAGGAAATAGAGCTTCTATTAGATGTTTCAGTTGATATTATTTCCGTTGGGCCAGAGAGATCGCAAACTATTTTCAAATAGTAAACTGCTTAAATCTTGACAGCTAGCTCATACAATGATATTATAAAAAATTCTTCAATAGGACTGCTCACACAGTATGTCCTTAGTTCGATAAAAATAATTACTACAAGGACAAGAATTATGTCTAGAGTTTGTGAAGTCACAAAAAAACGCACACAATTTGGGCGTAGCATTGCCAGAAGAGGTAAGCCTAAATGTGAAGGTGGTATCGGTTTAAAAACCACAGGAATTTCAAAAAGAACCTTTAAACCTAATTTACAAAAAAGAAGAATATGGGTTCCTGAAATGAATGCTCATGTACAAGTGAAAATTTGTAAAAAAGCATTAAAAACTATTGATCGAGATGGTGCATATAGAGTTTTACTCAAAGCTGGTTTGATTAAACCTGTGAAACCGAAAAAAAAGAAAAAGAATAAAGAAAAAGAATAACGCTACTCTATGTGTTTAGGCGTAGAAAACTACGCCTAAAACCATACTTCTTAAAACAATTCAAAAATATCCCAATCCTCAATCTATAACTGGCAATTTCTACATATTCTTTTTATAAGCTAGTTGATCTTCTACTCTTTTTATTGCTAACACCTCCTTAAGCATCGCTATGAGCTGTTTTATATAAATTTGCAAGGATCTTACCCTTAAGGCCTTTCTTTTTACTTGCTTACCGAACACAAATTATTTCTAGATAGCTCCTTGTAGTAAAAAATTAATTTGTTATAATCAGCGAATGAACAATGGTATTTTGATTATTTCACAATTTCGAGCTTATTCATGGAAAAAGTAAAGCAATATTATGAAAAAATAGCTTCGCAGTATGATGCTTCTCTTCAAAAATGGGGCTACAAGGATGTAATAGAAGAGTACATTACGCAAGCAAAGATAAAGCTGTCTCCTAAACCACAGATACTTGATTTAGGATGTGGAACAGGGATTGCAATGACAAAATTGAAGGAAATGTATCCGGATGCAACAATTATTGGACTTGATATCTCCAAAAATATGTTAGATCTTTGCAAAAGTAAAGAGCCTGATGTACATTTGATTCAAGGAGATTATAACAAGCAAGAGTTTTACGATTTCGAAAGCGGAAAAGAGTATACTTTTGAACCTAATTCTTTTGACTTAATTATCAGTACTGGATCACTAACGGAATATGGAAACTTAAAAGCCGTTATTCCTTTTCTCTTTTCTTTACTAAAACCAAATGGTTATCTTACTAATATTGGCCACCGTAAGGGGCTTATTAATTGGATAATTTTGCAGTTTTGGAAAGGAAAAAGTACAGGTAAAAAAGAATTTATTAAAGAGTGCATTCACTTTGGTTTTGAATCTGCACATTCTATATCTATGTCTTTGGGAAAAAGCATTTGGGCATGGAGAAAATATTGTGCTGTAGCAAAAACTCCAGAAGAAAGTGTTGTTAGAAATCTTAAATTAGGCTCTAACTCTTTTGGTGCGGCACAGAAGTTAGAAACTTCCGTTGCTAACTAACGTGAAGTTTTGGATGTCTACAAAATATAAGGGATATTGAACACGTTCATCTTTATTTAGAGCCTGTCATCAATTAAATAGTCACCGTGACTCTTGCCGTAATCTATTCTAAAGTACGGCTTGTTCCAATTAGACCAAAACCAACATAAATATTTGAATATGAGTAACTTACTCATTATCTCCATCTCTTAAGTCAACTGTAGTTGAGCGTTGTCTTGAGCTGACATATTTTTCCCCTTTGGGGAAATACTTTTGTAAGCATTTTACCACTGAAGTTCGACAACTTTTGTCATAGGTCACTTTTAACATGTTCTAAACAAGATTTTATACCCGTTGTAAGATTATTATTTCAATTGGAACAAGTCGTAATATAAGTTAATTTTTACACAAAGCAATAAAGTCTAATAACTAAGTAACCTGACAAAAATGTTTACCCATTGAAAGAATACAATATAATGCAAACAGATTACGATACAATTGTGATTGGCTCTGGAGTAGGAGGTTTAACTGCAGCTCTTTGCCTAGCTCGTAGTGGTCAGCGTGTTTTGGTTTTGGAACAACATTATCTACCAGGAGGTTGGTGTCATTCTTTTTCCCTAGAAGGATTTCAATTTAGTCCTGGAATTCATTATCTAGGTGCTCTAAAACCTGGAGGAAAACTTCACGATATTTATAAAAATTTAGGAATTGCTGAAAATATTACTTTTTTAGAGATAAATCCCAATGGCTATGATCATGTTTGTATTGGCAATCAACGTTTTGATATTCCTAAAGGTAGAGAGATCTATATACAACGTTTACAGCAGCGCTTTCCACAAGAGGCACAGAATATAAAAAAGTATTTTACAATTGTGGCTCGCACCTTGAAAGGACTATCAAAAAAGCATACGGTAAAAGACCTTTATTGTCTCTTGCGACATGGTTTTGGTAGTGTAGAGCGGTTGCTCGACTATTGTAAAATAAAAGCGCCTCTTCTTCGAGGAATTCTTACCATACAAGCTGGCAATCACGCGATGTCACCAAGCGAAGCTTCTGTTGTATCACATGCTGGTCTAGCCTCACATTATTTCGAAGGTGCTTACTATCCTAAAGGTGGAGGTAAGTCCATTATAAAAGCTTATATTAAAGCATTGCGTCAGCATAATGGTAAAATAAAAACGCGCACTGCTGTAGAAAAAATATTGTTGAAAAAACGATTTTCAGGGTGGCAAGCGCAAGGCATTTGCACACAAGATGGAACAGAAATAACAGCAAAAAATGTGATCTCTAATGCTGACCCTCACATGACATTTCACAAACTTATAGGTCAACAGTATTTAAGCCGAAAGCTAAAAAAACAGTTGCAAAAAACAGTATACTCTACTTCTTGTATTAGTTTATTTTTAGCGATAGATATGGATGTTATCGCTGCTGGTTTAGATTCTGGCAATTATTTGTATGCGGATACAACTTCAGATATAGAAGCTACTTATCAACATGCTGCTTACGGCAAAACATTACCCAAAGAAATTACTCATTTCTTTTTAACAGTAACAACATTAAAAGATCCTAGTAAGAGAAAAGATGGCATACACACAATGGAGATGTTTTCATTTGTGCCGCATAACTCTTTTGAAAAATGGCATAATAGCGATCCACAATCGCGACCACAAGAATATTTAGCGGTAAAACAGCAAATTTCGCAACAAATGAAAAGAGCTCTTGAAAAATTAATTCCAGGCATTTCTGAAAAAATTGTATTTGAATCTATAGGGACACCTCTTACCAATAATCATTATATACCAGCTACAAATTATAATGTTTATGGAGTAAAGAAAACTGTACGACAGATAGGTCCTTTTGCTTATTCTGCAGCGACAGAAATAAACAATTTATATACATGTGGTGCTAGTAATGTTTATCATGGAATTATGGGAGCAACTATATCAGGGATTGTTGCTGCATGCGGTGTGTCAAATTGTGGTATTCATGACATCTTAACGCAAACACAGCATGATTTTTATGACGATGGGCCACGTCTACTAAGGAATTTAATCAACTAGACCAAAGAATCTAGGCAATGAATAAACTTTGGCCTAGGGCCTGTCCTTATTCAATGAAGTAAGATAACACAAGAAGCTACCTTTTTTTAATTGATGATACGCCTTAAGTTCTTATTTAAAATAATAAATGAACGTGAACACTTCTATCTTATTCTTATCATATTTTTCGAATAAAATTTCTAATTTAGAAAGCCGATTTTTTGAAAATTGTGTTGAGGTAATATTTTTTGTAGATTGTTATTACCAAGGTGCGTTGCAACAACTTCTGCAAGAACATCTCTAAAATCAATAGTATGCTTTAGATCTCTTCCTTGATATAGAAGTTCTGGAGCTAAACCTGGCCAATTAGCAATAACTGGTTTATTTTGTTTTTTTACTGCCCCTCCCATTGCAAACATACAATTTGCCCAACCGTGGTCTGTGCCTTGCGTACCATTTTCTCTCGCTGTACGTCCAAAGTCACTGATTGTGATAAGCAGAACATCGTCGAGTTTGCTTTGTAAATCCTGTGCAAATGCAGAAATGCTATCGCTTAAATTTTTTAGCATCGTTGCATAGCGTCCATTTCCGCCTCCTTGCTGACGATGCGTATCCCAACCACCATAGTCTATTTCAACAACTTCTAATCCAATATTTGCTTTGATTAATTGAACAGTTTGTTGTAATTTTTTTCCCAAAGGGTTATTCGGGTACTTTACCTTTGTTTGGTATGGTTGCCCAGCTACTTTTTGTAGTATACCTATGCTCTGTAGGGTTTCTTTGCTTGCTTGTGAAAGTCGATATGCGGCATCGTTTTTTTCTTCAGGAGCGGAGTATGCACTTTCTAAGGCGGCCATCATTTGCGATTCATTTAGCTCTTTTGGTATAGCCAGGTTATCTAAACCGCGAATAGAATAGGCCGGCGCTTTACCACGCAAAATTCGTGGAAGATTTTCTCCTAAAGAAATTGCCCTTATTGGACCATGGCCTTCTGAAGTTAGTAAATGTCTATTTAGCCAACCATCTGAATTGATAGTATTGCCAATGACTCCTGTTTCCCAGACATCTTGTTCTTCAAAATGAGAGCGAGTATTTTGAGAATAGCCTACAGCATGTAACGCTGTTGCATAACCTTGTTTGAAAAAAGGCAGTAAAGAAGCAGCTTTGGGATGTAGACCAAAAAAATTATCTAAAGGAATAACAGCGTTACTACCTGTTTTGGGGATTGCTATTGATTGACGCAGAGTATAATAATGCGGATCATTATAAGGAATAATGAAATTTAAACCGTCCATTCCGCCACGTAAAAAAATGACTACTATCGTTTTATTGCGCTTAACCTGTATTTGTTCGACATTTGCCAAAATAGGGCTTAAACCGCAGTATAAACTCAAAAGCCCAGCTGATTTTAAAAAATAACGGCGCGTCATTTTCATTGTATTGCCTTTCTTTTACGGGTGTCGTAACTTATTTATTACAAAACCTCAAACTATTCCTTAGTCGGCAGTAGTTTTTCTAGTATTTCTTTATCAGGTGCAACAATTAAGTTTTTCTTACTTGATAGGTAGACTAACCCTGGCTTTGATTTTTTTGGTTTAGAGACATTTTTGCGATATGTATACGAAATAGAAACTTTAGGATGGTTTTTGGCCTTGCTATAGTAAGCTGTAAGTTGCGCAGCATCAAATAATGTTCTTTGTGGTGGCGAATTTTTATCTCTGTTTAGAATAACTACATGAGCACCTGGGTAGTTTTCGGCGTGCATCCACAAATCGTTACCTTTTGCTACTTGAAATGTTAGTTGATCATTGTCGCGACTACCGCGTCCTACTAAGATTGTAATGTTATCTTGGGATGTAAATTTGTAATAACAATCACGTTGCTTTTGTGGAACGCTTTTTGTTGAAGTTCCTTTAGACAATTGTTGCAGTTGTCGTTGCCATTTTAAAGGAAGATTAGACAAAGGTGGAAAGTTACCATTTTTTAAGCACTCTAAATGTTTTTCGTTATTGTCAATTTCTTGCTGCGCTTTATCGATTTGCTTGTGTAGAAAGGGAATTCCATCTTGTAATTTACGATAACGTTTAAAGTAGTGCTGCATATTTTCTTTGGCGTCTTTACGTGAGTCTAGAGGGATTTCTATGTATTCGTTTGCGTTTTCGGAAAAATAGTTGATAACTTTTATTTGTTTTGTACCGCGTTTAGCCAAATGCATATTACTTTTTAGTAGCTCACCTTGAATACGTAAATCTTCACTACTTTTTGCTTCGCTCAAATGAGTTTGTAGTTTTGATATTTTATTACGTAATTTTTTTTGTTCTTTATTTATTATCGAGGAGAGAACTCTTAGTTGACGGTTCTCTCTTTCTTGTAGTAAATTTGTTGAAAAAAAATTGTCTGCGGCTTCGTTCCAAGGGAAGCTTCCTGGATCTTTTGTTATATGTTCTTCCAGAAAATTTTTTTTAGGAGTCACATTTGTTGATACAGAGGGAGTTACAATTGCAAAATAGTCTTTTGGTTTTTTAGATGGGTGCAGCGAACCGATAATATTTTTATTGGAGTCTAGAAGGTATGTATTGCCGCTACGTCCCCACATCTCACTTAATAAGAAATTTGTTTGTATATTTTCTTTATTTGTTTGTATTTTCATTAACAAAGAGCGATCACTTTTTGCAAGTGTGAATTCTGTAATTCGTCCGTTAAGCAGGTATTTTCGTAATAACTGGCAAAAAAACAAGGGAGAAGATGGATTCTTCCAAGTTTTATTTGTCAAATAAAACGCAATACTCTGCTGTTCAAAACAAAAAAATAAACGATAATTTATTTGTGGCTTGCGAATTTGTAAAAGCAAGAATTCTTTTTGTGGTTGATGTATTTTTTGGATCATACCACCAAGAACAACATCTTTATTTTCATTAAAAATAAGTGAAAGTTGTTCATAAGTTAAACTAGGCATTTTGCTCTTTATCCATAAAAGCGGTTTTAATAACGGTTGCATTTGCCCAGAAATATTCTATACCTGAATAAAGAGTAACTACTGTAGCCATTATCATTAATGAATAACTAATTGTTGTTAGATGAGGTACAGGAGTCCAATCGTTTATTGTTACCAGTAAAATAATAAAGAATGTTGCTGCTGCTTGGGCTAAAGCTTTTAATTTACCACTCATACGTGCTGCAAGAATTTGATTTTGCGAAGCTGCGATTGTACGTAACCACGATACAATTGAATCGCGATAGAAAAATATCGCCACCATCCAAATTTCGGCATATCCTTGAACTAAAAAACATAAGAAAATTGAAAAACGAAACAGCCTGTCGGCAAGAGGATCTAGTAACTTTCCTACGTCAGTTACTAATTTGTATTTACGAGCAAGGTAACCATCAAGTAAATCAGTCCACTCTGAAATAAAAACAATACATAAAGCAACAATTCTCGTCGTAGGAGTTCCCCATAGAAAAAACACCATAAATACAGGGCTTAATCCTATACGAAAAAGAGTAAGCATATTTGGTAGGTTCATGTAAATATCCATAAAAAAACATAGGGCACATTATGTGCCCTAAGATTATTGAGTCAGACTCTTTAAGTCTTTTTTAACTAACGTTTTTTGTTCTACTTTGTACACTTCGTGTGCACGGCGTGCAATGTTTAAGTCATGGGTAACAATAACAAATGTTTGTTCAAATTGCTCATTGAGTTCCCATAGTAAATCTTGGATTGATTTAGAGTTGTCTTCATCTAAATTTCCTGTTGGTTCATCACATAAAACGATTTGTGGATTATTGATAAGCGCACGTGCGATAGCAACACGTTGGCGTTCTCCGCCAGATAGTTGATCTGGCAAATGTGATAGGCGATCTGCTAAGCCAAAACGAGTCAATAAATCTATTGCTTCTTGTTTTTTTTGCTTTTTCGCTGTTTGCCATGAAAAAATATCATATCTAACCATTGTTGCAAGAAGAACGTTTTCTAATGCTGTAAACTCTGGAAATAGATGGTAAAACTGAAAGATAAAACCTATTTTAGTATTTAAAATTTTACAACGTTGGCTTTGAGACAATGATTCTAAATCGATGCCATCAAGATAAATATGACCAGAAGTTGGTGTGTCGAGCATTCCAAGTAGGTGTAGTAGAGTACTTTTTCCCGCGCCAGAAGGCCCAATAATTGCCGTCATTTTTCCAGGAGAAGCCTTAAAATTTACGTCATCTAAAATTCGTAATTTTTGTGACCCCATTTGATACTCTTTAGTAAGTCTTTTGGTAGAGAAAAATTCATTGTGAATTCTTGATATCTCTAAATTTTTACGCCCTCTAACCCTACGAGAGGCATTTTTATCTCTTTTTCCACCGACTAGAGCTTCGACACATGTCATTTTTGAAGCAGCCCGAGCAGGCACAGCGCAAAAGATAACAGAAAAAATAAGTGTAGGTGATACTATCCACACAATGCTCATTAAATTTAGTTCTGATGGAATTTGATCAAGATAGTAAATATCACGAGGAAATACGCGAAAGCCTGTTGCCTCAAAGATAAAATCGGCAATCACGTTTACATTTATGCTGATGTAGCTACCAAGAAGACAACCAATTACCGCGCCGAGAAAACTAATTAAAATACCGTTATACAAAAAGATCCACATTATTTCATTGGAAGAAGCTCCCATGGATCTTAAAATTCCGATATCTTTTGTCTTTTCTTTTACGAGTAAAACCAAAATGATCATAATCATTGTTACTGCAAGAAGAACAATAAAAAACAATATGTAATACATTACAGTTCGTTCTAACTGAATGGCAGACAAAAAAGTACGACGTCTATCTTCCCATCTTTCAACGCTAAAAGTTGCATTTAAGTGGCTTTTATTGAGCATATCGTAGATATCATACTTGGTTTCCTCTGCAAGCGTTGCGTCTTTTAAGGCAACACATACTTCTTTTACATCGTTTGGCCAATCGATAAAACCTCGTAAATCTGAGCGACGTGTATAGCACAAACGCGCATCAATTTCTTGCCAACCTGATCGAAAAGAACCAACAACAACAAATTTACGTGTAATTGGTTTGAGTTCGTCTTGTGTTTCGTCGCGTTTCCCTGTCATAAGTCCTATTTCGTCACCGCGTTTTAATTGGAGATTTTTCATAAGCTCGTAGCCCATAATTACAGGACGAACGCCTTCTTCTTCCGTTTTAAAAGGATTCTGTGGATCAACATCTCCCAACATCTCTCCATTATATGTGCGTAGATTTTTGTCGAAATGAGCCATGTACTCATTGAGCTTGCGATTGCGAAAGTATTTTGACATATCAGAGAAGTACTGTTGCCACTTGAGTTTTCCTTCTTCTGATAATCTGGCGACATTTTCAAGTTCATCAAGAGGAAGATCGTCCTCAATAAAAATAATTTTATTCTCGCTATTGAACGTATAGGCGATAAGGCTCATTGATGGCGGTATATCGTTTTTGCTTTCGGGGTCTTTATTTTTATATTTGATTATCTTTTCGCATATTATGCGTGTTCCTGCGGGGAAAAGTCCGTCTTCTGCAACAACTTCTCCTGCTTTTACAACCCAACTAACTTGCATCTTTCTTGAACGTTGTACGTTTTCTTCAAAGATTCTTTCGACACGTAATTTCTGAGATTTATACGAAGTAACTAGGTATTCATTTAACTTACCTACTTCATATTCTTTTTCATAGTCAATACCTAATACCATTCCTCCTGCATAAAACCGACCAGTACCTATAAGTACTAAACCATCTAAATGAGGAGAACAAGAATGTACGTTAGGATGTTTTTTTACAATATCTTCAATTTGATTGTAGTTCATTTGATGAGCGCGTACAGTTATAATTACATCAGAAAGAGCACCTTGCAAACGAGATTTAAACTCTTTAATAAATCCATCCATAACCGAAATTACAACAAGAAGTACCATAACTCCGATTGCAATTCCTCCTATGGCAAACCGCGTAACCTTTCGCGTTTTTATATAGCGTAAGCTTATAAAATGTACAAACTTTGTAAACATTACAATAACTCCAAACTTAGGGAAGTGGCGAAAAAATTTGCCGCCTGCCCTTTTATGTATAAACGATGAGGAAAATTCTTTGGTGGATTAATCTACGGGATCATATCCCCCTTCGCAAAAAGGATTGCAACGCAGTATGCGGTAACACCCCAACCCAAAGCCTTTTATGAGACCTTTGCGTTGAAGTGCTTCAATAAAGTAGCTTGAACAAGTTGGCTGAAATCTACAACAGCCGGGAAAAAGAGGGCTGAGTAGTTTTTGATATATGCGTATCATGACAATGAATATATATCGAATCATGTTAATGGTAACCTAGTCTTTTGTAGCTTTTTCTCAATAATTGCCATATATCTTTTGATAAATCTTCGTATTGTAGACTTTTATTGCGTTTAAGAGGCAATATGACAATATCCATTGGGAAATTTTGTTGATCGTATAAACGAAAAGCTTCACGAACTATTCTTTTGAACTTATTGCGTTCATGAGCTTTGCCGTATTTTCTACCTACTACAATACCAATCCGAGTAACCGAAAGCGAGTTTTTTCTATAGTAACAACGTAAAAAACGTCCAGAGTGAGACCTCTTTTTTAAGAATACATTAGAAAAGTCTGATTTACTTCGCAAACGACTTGTTTGTGGAAAAAAATTCTTTGTTGTTTCCACTTTGTTTTCACTTTCGTTTAATAGGGTTTTCTATATTACTTTTTACGATAACGGTGTCTTGGTAACAACCAGAACCAACTTTACCTTGAAAAATAATTTCAAGTTCTTCAAAGCCAGCTTCAATGGAAAATTTACGCCAAATATAATTGCCTATTTTCTGTATTTCTTTTTTTAAGTCATCGTCTTTACTAACACTAGAAACTATAAGTACGCGGCATTTTTCGGCTGTTTGAGCGATAGAAACAAAATCCAAATTCTGGTCAAATTCAATTTCGTTTGCCATACTCACTGTATTCTTAATAGTAGGAGAACTTTCAAGAGTAAACAGCATCATTATGATTAGCAAAATAGTCGTGAAAATACCCAGAATTGCTATAGCGCTAATACTTTTCATTGTTGCTCCATATCATTATTTTAGAATTTGATGGAGATGATTGGTAGGTGAGAATACAGGCTTGTAAAGAACTATATCTATTACTACTCTAATCGCTAGCTTTGTGTTTTGAAAATCAAACCACAGAGGGCACAGAGAAAGCGAATAGTTATTATGCACAATTCTTTCATAATATGAAATTGGCAACCACAAGCTTACTTTGTTAATCAATGCTGGTTTTCCTGTTTTGATTAAAGGTTGAAAAAGGTTTACCTTATAAACCTTTCTCTGTGGTCTCTGTGATTTGTTTTCTATACTTTTAACCAGTAACCTAGAGTATTATTTTATCCGCGAATTAAATTTTACCACTACTAGAGTTAAGTCATCTCTTTGGGCAGCACCTTGGCAGAAAGTTGTTACCGCATTATAGCACTCTCTAATAATTTGATTTGCGGATTTGTGAACGTTACTTTCTATAATTTGAACAAACCTTTCTTGTCCAAATTGTTCACCTTCGGGATTCATTGCTTCAGTGATTCCATCGGTAGAAAGAATGAGTACATCACCTTTGTTAATGACAACGCTTTCTTCGTCGTATTCTTCTTCGTCATCTATTCCCAAAGGCATACCTGTTGCCTCCAACTCTTCAAATTTTTTGGTGGCAACACGATATAATAGTGGATTATCGTGTCCTGCGTTGGAGTATATGAGTTTCATTGTTTCTGGATTAAATTCACCGTAAAATAAAGTCATGAATTTATCATCATCCATGTCTTTTTCTAGCAGAAAATTGAGTTCATTGATTAAGCTCGTGACACTTTGGGCTTTAATTGCTAGCGCTTTTAAAAAAGCTCGCGCGGTTGCCATAAGTAGTGCAGCCCCAATACCGTGGCCTGTTACGTCTCCAACTGTAATGGCAAGTCTGCTATTGGGTAACTCAAAAAAGTCATAGTAATCACCACCTGTTTCATCGCAAGTCTTATTCCATCCAACTAAGTCGTATTCAAAACTGTCAGGAACTCGATCAGGAAGCATACTGCGTTGGATATTTTGCGCAATTTCCATAGCTTGGTGTAGTTTTTCTTTTTCTACGGCTGACTCTGATAATCTTGCTCGTTCAATGGCAATACCTGCTTGTTTACCAACCGCGGTTAATAAATCTAAGTCAGATTTTGTGAATCTGTTTGTACTCGCAACGGAATCAATGTAAATCGCACCAAGTATTTTGTTTTGCGATTCAAGTGGAACACACATTACCGATTTAATTTTTTGTACGACAATACTCATTCCGCCTGCTAAGTCACCATCAATGGCTGCATTACCTGATCTTACAGAAACACCATCGAGGATTGTTTTCGAAAGAATTGTTTTCGAAATTTTACGTTCATCACCTATATTATCTCGTTCAACAGCGACATGGAAAGGATTCTCTTGCTCTTTTTTATAAATAACAATATAAGCGCGGTCAGGCTTAAATACATCCATAATCTTCTCAAGAACAGCATCAAACATCTTGGTTTGAGTTTGTTCTGCATTAATCAAGCTACTGAGTTCGTATATTGTGGACAAGTAATTTGCAGCAGAATTATTATTGTTGCCGGTTTGTTGCCTCAAGTCTTGTAAGGAAACACCGCAAAGAGAATTTCCTACATCTATTTTTTCCACAATACTATTGGCTGGAAGAAATTCATCAATCATCCCCACAGCACTTGGAGCTACTTTGGTTTCTGTTTCTGGCTCAGAAAGACGATATAATAGCTCTGTTTGACCTATTTTAATAATATCGCCATCAGCAAGAATTTTAGAGATAATAGTTTTGTCGTTAACAAAAGTACCATTTGTACTTCCTAGGTCTACAAGAAGGAAGTGGTCTCCCTTGAATTCAATAAGAGAATGATTACGCGAAGCTCCTTTGTCTAGAACTTGAATGTTACAGTTAGTTTCTCGCCCAATAATTTTCTTTTCGTGTTTAGATAGCGGAAAAACTTTATTTGCTTGCTTACCGTTTCTGATAATTACCTGAGCTGATGTCACGTTTAACCCAACTTTTGATAGAGAAGTTCTATTTATAGTGAGCCGCAAAAAGTTTCGAGTGCATTTTAAGTCAGCGTAAAATTTGAGTGTTAGAGCGGAAACAGTCTAAAAGCTATATAACTATAGCTACATAACCGAAGAGCTGACTCTGTTATAATACCCAAAAGCAAGCTGCATATCTCAAAAAAACTTTTTGTGACTTGCTTAAAACCACATTAACTAGGGAATATCAATATTTAGATTTTATTTTGTATGTTATGTTCGATTCTCTGTTCTACAATGACTTACACACTAAACAAACTTTAAATATGAATATACTCTATTCTGATGGTACATAATTTTAGCAAATTTTTCAAGTTGGAAATAAAATTTACTGTGAGACCGTTCTATTATTTAAAAAATTTCACAATTTAAGTAATCTAGGGGATGAGAGAAGATTTGAGTGTAAGGAACCTAGCCAACTGATTATTGATTTGTAGAGTAAACAAGTAATACCGTAAATTTTTCGCAGATTTTTCTTGCATTACAACTAATATTTTTTTTTGATGTTAGGGCGTGTCGATATTTGTCTTCCTTATGATTTAGCTCTTTTAGAGATTAGTACTTTTCAATTGTAGAGCGCAACTTTGCGCTTTGAAAGTCTTGCTATTTTCTAAAATAACTCACCTAAGGCGTTTACTATTTAAGATTTAAGTGTCCTGATAAAAGTAAGTGACCATAAACTATGATCAAAAAAATAGCACCTTTTCTCATTATTTTTGCTGCTTTACTGTGGAGTTTAGATGGAATTATTCGTCGTGAATTACGGGCAATTCCAGCAGCAACACTCGTTATGCTTGAACACTGTGTTGGTTTGTTATTGTTACTTCCATTTATTCCGCGAACAATACCAAAATTACAAAAAATTCATTACAAAGAATGGATGATATTATTTACTGTTTCTATTATTGGTGGTGTTCTTGGTACTTGTTTTTACACGATTGCTTTGGCCAAAGTTGAGTTTATTCAGTATACTGTTGTCGTTCTATTACAACAAACACAACCTCTATTTGCTATAGTACTTGCTCATTTTATTCTTAAAGAGAATATTACTAAAAACTATATATTGTTGGCATCGGTGGGAGTTGTTGCCGCTTATTTTCTATCTTTTCCGGATTATATGCCTAAAATCAAAGGGAATTCGCAGGAAATTTTTGCTGCTGTTTTTGCTCTTGCAGCTGCTGTTTCTTGGGGATCAGCAACAGTCCTTAGTAAATTGATTTTGACAAAAGTTGATGTTCTTACTGCAACAATAGTACGCTTTATGATCGTAATCCCATTTTCATACCTAATGGGAATTATCATGGGAAATTATATTCCCTTGACCGAAATTTTTGACGTTGTGACGTATAAACAATGGCTATATTTATTTGGAATTGCGTGTACTGCTGGTGCAGTAGCCATGTCTCTTTACTATAAAGGACTTCAGTATACACCAGCCCAAACATCTACCATTTTAGAGCTTGTTTATCCTCTTTCGGCGGTTATTATCGGATACCAATTTTTAAATGAACGTTTATTTTGGGGACAAATAATTGCTGGCGTTGTATTACTATTTGTTATTTTAAAACTTGCCTGGATTCAGATTAAAAATTATGAAAACCAAAAACTATCGTAAAGCGGTACAGTCGCTTTTAAGTCAGTTCTCAAAAGATGAAAAAGCGCCGATTACACATTCTATTTTTACTAAAGCCCACGCAGCAGATATAGCAGAGATCATCTCACACGTATCAGAAGATAGGCAGTTGAAGGTTTTTGATGCACTAGATGTAAAACAACGCGGGGATGTATTTGTCGAACTTCCAGAAGATCTTCAATCCGAATTCATAGAAGAAACAGATGACCAAAGACTTTTAGCTTTGTTTAAAGAACTTGAACCAGATGAAGCAGCTGATTTTCTGAGTCTACTAGATGAGGATCGCCAACAAGAATTATTGAGTGAATTACCACAAAGATTACAGCGCAAATTTCGTACGCTACTTTTGTATGGCGAAGAAAGTGCTGGTGGTATTATGACTTCCATTCTTTTGACAGTACATGCTGGTGATACTGTTAATATGGCGATAGAACAAATTAGGGAGTATAAATCAGACGAGATTATTATAAATGTGTATATTGTTGATCAGAATTTTAAGCTCATTGGTTCTGTGCCTTTGCAAAACCTAATTATTGCCGATGGGAAAGCTAAAATAGAAGACATTATGGAGTTGAGTCCTATCGCAGTGAATGTTAACGATGATCAGGAAATTGTAGGGCAAACAGTTCGTAAATATAACTTGTTATCTGTTCCTGTTATCGATGATGCTGGGAAATTACTTGGACGAATTACTATGGACGATGTCATAGATGTTGTTCACGAAGAAGCAGATGAAGATGTTTATAGAATGGCTGGAGTTGACTCAGATGAAATACATGTGGATTCAGGGTTTGCAATTGCGAGAATGCGCTTGCCGTGGCTTTCTATTTGTTTAGGTGGTAGTATGGTTTCCGCTTTTGTATTGCAAAATTTTGAAAGTATACTTTCAAAATCTATGGTGCTCATTGCCTTTTTACCTGCTATTTGTGCAATGGGTGGAAATAGTGGTTTGCAAACTTCAACGGTAACTATTCGCAATCTCACTTATGAAGCTGTTTTTCACAGTAATCGTAAAAAATTAGCACGCCGCGAACTTCTTTCGGGTGTAATTATTGGAATTACATGTGGTTTTTTAGTGTGCTGTATATCTTTGCTATGGCTAGGAAATATTATCTATGGTCTAATTATTGGTTCGTCTATGCTTCTGACAATATTTTTTTCGACATGCACAGGTTTTTTTATACCCATTTTCTTCAGTAAGTTAAAGATAGACCCTGCTATTGCATCGGGGCCGCTCATTACCACATTAAATGATGCGATGAGTGCTTTTATTTACTTGGCGATGGCTTCATTACAACTGAAGTACTTTGGCTTATTGTAAGGCTTACAAGTACTAATCGCTTATAAAATTCTTAGTAAAGTAGGTTTCCGATGAAAGCAAAATTTTTCTTACTATCCATGGTTGCTATCATGTTCGTTTCTTTATTCTTTTATCATTACAACAAGAAAACTAAAATAGACAAGCCTTACTTACAAGAACTGACAATGCGCGTAAATTTTGCTCTCAAGCAGAATAAAATTAAAGAAGCGATAGAAGTTATTCAAGAGATACAACGTTTGTATACTAATCATCCAGAAGTAGATCGTTTTTATTATATTTTAGCGCAACTCTATCTTACTAGAGATGAATTTGATAGAGCTTTACAAGCTATTGACTTTGTTATAAAAAAAGATGTTAGGCCAGAATATTTATTGTTAAAAGGAAGAGTCTATCAACAACAACAGCAGTATTCTGAAGCTTTAAATATATACAGTACACTCATAAAGCAAAATTATACACCTTCTTTATTAGCAAGTGCTGATATATATCTTGCGCAGTACGAAGTAAAAAAAGCGGAACAGATGATTGCAAAGATACCCGGTCACGAACGAGGTAAATATCGCGACTTAGTGTTTATTGCTGGCAAGATTCAGATGCTTTTGGGTAATTATGAACAAGCGGAAAATCTATTTCATAATTTTTTAATGCAAAATCCTTATGTATTTACAGCACATATTTTTTATGTGAGAGCACTAAGTGTACAAGGTAAACTCAATAAAGCAAAGGAGTTTTATGAGTCGCATATGCAAAATCCTAAAAAATCGGACTATAGTTTTTACCGTTCTGTTTATGCGCTAACTCTTTCGCCATTTTCAGCGAAGAAAATATACAGCGAACTACCCAAAAAAACATCATTAGATTACTATTATGAATTGCGCAATTATCTAACTTTGGGGGAAAACAAGGTTGTTATTGAGCTTGGCAAAAAGAAACTACGACAAATTCATCACAGTAAGTTACGCGTTAAAATCCAGTCTTTGATTTGCGAATCTTACCTGCGCTTAGGTAACATAGATGAGGCGAAAAAAATAGCATCGCAAAACAAAATAATGGTTGAAATAGCGCTTGCGGAAAACGACGTAGAAAGTGCTGAAAAAATTTGTGAACAAATAAAGGTCGGAAATAACAAGCAGTTATTTCGACAACAAATAATTAAAAATAGAATTGCTTACTACTGCAAGCAGTATCAAAAGATTATAGAAGAGACTAAAAGTCTCGAAAAGAAAATGTTGGTAGGCACTAGTGAATATGCTTTGCTTATGCAAAGTGTTGCGCGCGCATTTTTAGCATTAAAAGAATACAAAAGGGCAAGCGAGTACTTTCGAAAAGTATACACTCAAAATACTAGTCTTCCCGATTTAATACTCACAAGCCGTTTATGGGATAGCGTGTGCCAACTTTTACAACAAAATAAACCGCAAGCTGAACAAATATGGCAAGAAACTTCTAAAATAGCGTGGGAAAACTATATCACTGATGTGCGTACGACACATTTAGCATCGTGTTTGTTACAGGGTAAAGAAGTAGAATGTGAATTTTCTTTACAAAATGACGCACTGTTTTTTCAAGGTTTGTATTTTTTAGATAAACAAAAATCGCAGACAGTGGAATCACTACAAAAAGCACAACAAAAAACTCCAAGACGTACATTTCCTAGTGCAAATATAGAATATTTTTTACGAGAAAAAAATGAGCGAAAATGAGCCTGCTTTCTACTGAGTATAAAACCCAAGTAAAAGATAACCGAGATATATTGATCGTTTTAGTTTCTGGCGTAATTAACCAATCAACATTGATACTGTTTGATGATGTTTTTTGTCAATTAAGAAAATTAAGAGCTCGCTATGTCGTCTTGAATTTTGCAAAGATTACAGATATAGATAGTTCAGGTATGGGTTTATTATTCAAGGGATTGGAACTACTAGAAGAATACTCCATATGTGAAATTGTGGCAGGTAGTGGTTTGCAACGAATGATTGATTACATGGATCATATTTTATTGATGACTCCTCCCAGATTATGTAAAACGGAGGAGGAGGCGGTAGAAAAGATTGTAATGACAGTAATGTAGTATAAGAATGCTGTAAAAGTAGTCTTATTCAATCTTTTGCTTTTTTTGTGCTTTCGTACGTATAATAGCGCCGATTATAATAATTGTACCACTGATTAAAGAGATGGGAACTAGTCCGTATGCCCAACGTTGCGGTTCAATCCACTTTAAAATACCTACACTTGTGATATGAGCAAAAATGATAGATAGTAAGGCTATATCTTTTGCGAATGTATGTTGTGATGTAGTAACAAAAATTCCAAATCCCAGTGAGCCAAATAAAATAGTAAATTCGCCAAAAATATTGAGTTTATTGTTTGCTGAAAAAAGAAAGTTGTAGTATTCGGGGTGTAAAATTGCCATAGACATTGCTGCGTGCGCTATAGCAGAAATACTTGATAAATAAAAATATTCTTTGGCTTCCTTGTTATTAGAAGTCTTTTTGAATAGGGCTGTGACTAAAAAACTAACGGCACAAAAAGCCATCGCTTTGTTTCCTATATAAGCTGGCCAGTTGGTAATATATACACCACTTGCCCAAGCATATCGAAGCAAAGAATAGCAAATGGCTACAACAACAATAAGTACTTTCAATATTTCTCCTAGCGAATTTGTAGCTTTTTCTCAATGCTTTCTATGAGTTGTAACCATGAATTTGATTTTTCATTGAGTAGTGTATCGCAATCTTTTATTTTTTTCTTCAACAAAGAATTATTTATAAAATAATCTTGTTTAAAGACTGATATGCCTCCAGAAGCATTTCCAAAATAAGCTTTTTTCCAATTTTTGGCAAAATTACTAGTTCCAAACTTAGCGTAACCTTCATATATGTTATAGAACTCTTTAGTTTTAAAATCGTAGTATATGTATACCATTTATTCATAAAACTCTCAATATTCTATTGCTAATGCTTTTACCTTAGAAGATCAAAATGTACTTTAACAGATTTTTTGTCTCAAGACCATTGTTTCGCTAGATTGAATATCGAGAAATGTCGAATACGCCACTATATCCGGATTGGTAAACAATGTGCATCGAGTGAGCATAGGCAATGATCGAAATTACAATAATCTTAATTGTACAGAACTACCAACTCTAAAGTTTAGGATGTTGATATTTATTTTCTTGGCTCTTTTCGGAATTAATATGTTGCTTTCGATTATATACAACTTTGCGCTTTCAAAGTAAAATAACTGGTACTATATAAAAACCTAAATGTTAATGTGCTGGCTCATTTTTTCTTGACTTTTTTTAAAAAAAAGTTATTCTGCCAAGATACGGGGTGTAGCGTAGCTTGGCGAGCGCGCCTGAATGGGGTTCAGGAGGTCGCTGGTTCAAATCCAGTCACCCCGATAAAAAAGCTTGCGAATTTAAAATTCGCAAGTTTTTTTTTTGAACTTTTATTTAATATAGTCGTTTTACTAGGTACTGATTGCAAAAAAAAAATTTTTTATATATAATAAAACGCTTTACATCTCAATTAAAAATAAAATGTTAATTTCCCATTTAGGAGTACAAGATGTCGTATGATGAAGAGTATCAAGATGAAATAGACGATGTTGAACTCCGTGATTTTTGGTCTGAACAGCTACAAAGAGCTCCATGGTGGCTTATTTCAATAGTTTTTCATGCAATATTAGCTCTTCTCACAACTCTGGCGGTCATTGCTAGTAAGAAAGCAGAGGTTAAAGACTCCTACCCTGTGGAAGTTTATACAGTGGAAAAAAAAGAAGTTGTACTTAAACCAAAAATCCGCGAAGAAAAAATCAAAGATACAAAACCAGTTCCTACCGATGAACCGGTCATAGAAGATCCCGTTGTAAAAGAAGTAGAAATTTCTGATCACCATGAAACAGATAGTAATGAAGACCAGGAAACCGCCAAAGGAGAGGTTCAAGCTGCTGCTAATAGCCCTTTTAAAAGTGTATTTGATAATAGCAATATAGGCGCTGGTGGTGGTGGTGGTGGTTACTTTGGTCAAAGAATTGGAGGCGGTCGCAGAAATTTAGTTAAACGTGGTGGTGGTAGTGACCTAACAGAAAGCGCAGTAAAAGCAGGCCTCGAATGGTTAAAGCGACATCAGTCGTCTGATGGGCGTTGGGATACAGATACATATACATCACAGTGTGGTAAAAATCCAAAATTCCAAGGTTTCTGTGAAGGAGCAGGTTATCGTGATTACGATCCGGCGATGACAGGATTTGCATTATTGTGTTTTTTAGCTTCTGGTAGTTCTACAAGCGAAGGAGATTACAAAGAGCAGGTTAAAAAAGGTATTCAGTTCCTAAAGCAACAGCAAGATCCCGAAGGCTGTATTGGTACTCGTGGAACAGAACATCACATGTATAATCATGCTATTGGTACTTTCGCACTTGTAGAAGCATACGCAATGTCGAATTATAATCCCTTGCTTAAAATTCCAGCACAAAAAGCCGTTGATTTTCTTTTAAAAGCGCAAAACCCTGGCCAAGGATGGCGATATACTTTTGCCAAAGGAGAAGATGATACTTCAGTGATGGGATGGTGTGTAACAGCATTACGCTCGGCAAAAGAAGCAAAACTTAGTGTACCAGACTCTTCATTTGAAGGGGCGACAGCATTTCTAAATAAAATAACTCCTGCAGATCAGGGGTATCGCGCAGCTTATCGTGAAAGAGAAGATGGTTTAGAGTTTGAAGGAACTGTTATTGATGATGATGAACTTTTTTCTATTGATTTAAAAAATGCAGAAGAATTAGATAAAGGCAATGTCCCACGTGAACTAGCAGATAAATTGAAGCAGCTAGGAAAACCATTAGGATACAATGCTACGGTAGAAAAGACGACTGTAACTAACATTGATATGGCTTTAGGATCAAGCCGTAAAAAAGGAACTAATGATGCGTGGATCGTGAAAGATGTTGTTTCATCTGAACGCCAAGAATTTTTACTACAAAAAATGCCAGATCGCATTAAATCAGATCAAATCAATGAAAAATATGCAGCAAGTGAGTCAATGACCGCTGTAGGAATGAATGCTCGCGTTTTTATGGCTATTACTGATGATGATGATATTTATGTAGAAACAGGCGCACAAAGATTATCTCAAAACCCGCCGGTATGGGGTCGAGATCAGCAAGGTTATAGCTTAATTAACTATTACTATTGGTACCACGGTACACTTGCAATGTTCCAAAAAGGTGAACCTTATTGGGAAGAGTGGAACCAAAAAATGGTAGATGTTTTTGTTAGACATCAAGTAAAAGGTGGTTGCCAAGACGGATCATGGCCAGCGGTAGGAAAAAGATGTCGCGTCAATAGCCGTGTGTATGCAACAGCACTAAGTATTATGTCTTTACAAATATATTACCGTTATCCAAAATCATTTGGTAACCGCGTTAAGTAAGTTAGTACTCTGTAACATTTTTTCTTGACGGAAGTTAAAACATAAAAAATGTAAGTGAGATGCTATTCCTTACATTGTGTCAAGAAGTATTGGAAAGCGCAACTTAGATTGAAGCACATTAAAAGAGAGATCTTGAAAAGATCTCTCTTTTTTTGTTTATCAATATTTCTTATTTCAATGGGCATGTTCTAGTACTAACAGAAAGAGAACTAAAAGAATTAATTTATTAGCAAATTACTTAGTTACTAATCGATGTGTTAAATCATCATAGAATAAAAGGTAGTACAATGATTAATTTTGATTCTTTATGGAATTACCAGGATCCCGAAACGACAAGAAAAAAATTTATATCAATTTTAGATAGTTCACCGCAAAACAATAACTATACTCTTCAACTAAAAACACAAATATCTCGTACGTATTCGTTACAACAAAATTTTACCAAAGCACATAACATTTTAGATGACATTGCACAAATCAAGGAAAGAGATTCACTAACAAATATTCGTTATTTACTTGAACGTGGCCGTACTTTTAATTCAGCGAACGATCATCAAAAAGCAACAAATTTATTCTTACAGGCTTTGGAAATAGCAAATAAAGAGCAATATGATTTTTATATTATTGATGCTTTGCACATGTTGGGGATTTCCGACACAAACAGTTCTATGGAGTGGAATTTAAAAGCATTGAGCGTTGCAGAGAAAACAGAGGAAGAGAAAGCAAGGAATTGGTGTGGATCTTTATATAACAATATCGGTTGGGGATATTTTGAAATGAAAGAGTATGAAAAAGCACACCACTTGTTTCTAAAAACACAAGCTTGGCACGAAGACAAGGGGGATCTCCAGCGAACACTTATAGCGCGATGGTCTATTGCTAAAACATTACGTATGCAAAATAAAATGATGGAAGCGCTTGCTATTCAAAAAAAGTTGGAATCTGTATATGACGATCAACAAAAAAAAGATGGCTATGTTTATGAAGAACTTGCTGAATGTTACTTATCTTTAGAAGATTCTAACTATAAAAGATATGCACAAAAGGCTTACGATGAACTGAATAAAGATATGTGGTTGCAGAAAAATGAAAATTCTCGATTACAGCGTTTGAAAAAATTAGCAGAGTAATATACTTTCTCAAGAGTTACATGCTAACAAAACTAAACGTCGTTCTATAAAACTGTTGATAAAATTACTGCTTTTAATATGACCAGCTTCCTTAGTCTCTTGTTAGGTCTTTACTTCGTATTAAAGGGTTTGTATGCTAATTTAGCTTTTTCAACTGGAACAAGTCGTAAATTATTTTAGTTAAGTTATTGGTACTGTAATGGCAAGATTAATTGATTACCGTTAATTTAGATAGTGGGTGTGACTTTGATCTCGTATTAATTGCTTTAAAGAGAAAAATCTATAACTCTTTTAAGAACAAAAACGACCGGTCACACCCCTAGTTAGTACTTCATTTTATAAGTAGTAATCTGGTTCAATCATTTCGCTTGCTTTTAATTCATTTAACTTATGAGGATTTGCAATTAAATCTTCAATCCACCAATTGACATGATTGTACAAACAAGTCACTTCTTTACATTCCTGTGTAGCATTAAATTTAAATAATTGCTGTGCCATTTCTTGCTTGACATCGCCAAACTTTTCTGTTGTCGAATAGGTGTCGCGTGCACCAAGTTTTCCATGAGGTTGGTTGCGATATACGGGACAATTAAACATACCAAGAGGGCTAAGAACTTGACGAAAGAATTGCATGTGGCACATTTGTGGTTGTTGCATATAGTCAGAAGCACTGTTATTCATTAGTACTTTTAAATTTGTCGATTCGTAAACTTTAAAATTGTCATCTTCTAATTTTTTAGCCTCTGCCACATATTCTTGGATTTGCTTAATTACTCCAGCAAAATGGTTTTCTTTTTCTTTTAAGTCTACAATTTCAGCATTATTATCTTCAGCTCTTGTAAGAAAAGGTTTAAAAGATATATAGTCAAACCCTGAATCCTTAGCTAGTTTTGTAGCCGTTACCATTTCGTGGATATTTTCGACAATATCGGTATCGTTAATGAAGGCACCTTTCCAAGTAATGATGTAAGAAAATCCTACTTGAACATCAGCATTCACTTTTTTGATCAAAGATACTTTTTCACAAATTTCAGGTAAACTTACAGGTTTACGCGGCTTGTGCATTTTTTGAAAAACATCATCACCACCAGAATCTAACGACAGGCGTACCCAGTCTTTCTTGCCTAAGCAATCAGCAATTTCAGCAATTTTCTCGTTGCGCGAACCATTTGAAACAATTGCAATTTGCAAACCTAACGACTTCATGAAACGTATTGCTTCAGTAAATTTAGGATAAAGAGTTGGTTCTCCACCACCGATTACGATGATAGATTTTAGCCCTTTGTCGGCCATAAGTTTTATAGAATCAAGTAAACGTTCGTGATTATAACGAATGGCTTTGTTGAGGATGTCCATATCTACACAATGATCACATGCATAATTACAAGAGGTTGTAATATCTAAATTGATAGATATCGGAGCGAAATCAGGGATTTGGGCGAGATCTGATATATCGCGCGTTTCTTGAGGTAAATTGCGTAGTTTACTTTGCCATTTTACATATTCTTTTAGAGGTTTTATTGTTTCCGGTTGGAGTAATTTGGCAGCAAAGTCGTGGATGGAAGAGAGTTCTACTTGCTTTTCTTTTTTATTTTCTTGGACTTCTTGCATTGTATATTCCTTATTTAATATTCATATTTTCCTGCTGAATAATAGAATACAAGCAGCGTAGTTGTTGCACGCCACTAACAAGTTTATTTGTATCTGTGGCTTTTGAGCTTTGCACGCTTTTGATAAAGTGGCAAATGAGGCTTTCTAATGGATCTTTTATTTGTATTTCCTGTTTGTTTCCACATAAATATATTTTATAGCCTTGTGTGTCTACGTATCTACTTACTTCATAATTATTAATTGCATATTTGGCAGGCCTAGGTTGCTCTTTTACTTGTATGAATTTACATTGTACTGTTGTTGTATACTTATGTCTATAAGTAAATTCAATGAGTAATTGTTTTTTAGGCAACGAAAAGCCACATTTGACATTGGTAACATCTCCATCACCAACAACAGAATACAGCATACTAAATACATGAGGCATTGCATCTATAATCATTTCTTGGCCTATAGATATAGGGCTCATCAACATTGAAAAATTTTGAATTTTTTGCTCTTTGACTTGTGGATATATCTTATAAAAACTATCCAAAGTAAATGGCCATTGTGTAATAGTATCAATGAACTTTGAAGAAAATGCGGTGATTAGCCTCTCTGTAGTGAATGGATAATCCCACACTAGTGGTTTATCACATAAGCAATTTTTATTGTACTTTGCTGCAATTTCAAGTAAGTGGCCATGGCTACGAAAAGGAGTGCAAATAACGACAATATCGCATTCTTCTTTTTGAAGAGCTTCTTCTAAATCAACATATCCTCTACACTCTATTCCATATGTGTTTTTTAGATGTTCAGCTGTAAGTACTTGCGTTTCTATAGATGTAGCAACAATTGCACTTATCTCTACTTTTTCTTGGTGTAAGTACTTACATACATATTCTCCAATACCTTGTCGCGCTCGTCGCGCACCGCATACAATTGCTTTTAACATTTTTTCACCTAATAGTTGTGCCTACATCTTATTTTGGAATTATAATTTTGAATTTATATGCAATGTTAACTACACAGAGTTGTAAAATCAATAAAATTTGACTATGATAATAAGAAGTTACTACAAGATACTATCTAGTTAAACGAGGTAAAATTTATGAGTCGCAACATTCGCGAGCTTAAGGAATTGTATAACAAATATACAATTTCTCACAAGTGGAAAAAAGCCATAAATGTTATAGACAAAATCATTGAACAAGAGCCTGACAATGCTAAATTTATATTGCGTAGAGGCATGATTTTTTATAAGCAAAAAAAATGGAGAAAAGCACAGATTGATATCTCTAAAGCTTTAGAGTTAGATAGCAGTTTAAAGCATGCATATCAAATTCAAAGTAGTATTTCGCGCAAGTTAAATAGCAAAATCGCGTTTGATGAAGACGTAACTCTTGAAGAACTTGTTGTTACCCCTGCAGTTCAAAAGCCACTTTCTCTAGAAAAAGAAGCTCTGCAACACACGGATAAAAAAATAGGGCGCTATATAATAAAAAGTGAAATAGGTCGCGGCGGTATGGGTAAAGTGTATAAAGTTTTTGATCCTAATCTTGATAGGATAGTTGCGCTTAAAGTACTTCTTGAAGGGAGTGAATCGCGTCCCGAACAAATAAAGAGATTCCTACGCGAAGCAAAAGCAACCGCTAAACTTCATCACCCTAATATCATAGCTCTGCACGATATAAATCATCAAAACAATTTTGTATTTTTTACTATGGATTATATTGATGGTGAAACATTAAAAAGTTATAGTTCCCAACAAGATCTATCCATAAAAGAAATTGTTAATATTACAAT
Organism: Candidatus Uabimicrobium helgolandensis; assembly: GCF_041508025.1. Classification (NCBI taxonomy): domain Bacteria; kingdom Pseudomonadati; phylum Planctomycetota; class Candidatus Uabimicrobiia; order Candidatus Uabimicrobiales; family Candidatus Uabimicrobiaceae; genus Candidatus Uabimicrobium; species Candidatus Uabimicrobium helgolandensis. The sequence goes on along the minus strand of NZ_CP165719.1, from coordinate 3,698,863 downwards.
TACTATTTCTCAAGCAATTCATTATGCACACAACGAAGGCATTGTTCACCGCGATTTAAAACCTGCAAATGTAATGATAACAAAAAATCGCGAAGTTAAAGTCATGGATTTTGGCTTGGCAAAAATGGTGCACTCAAATGATGAACTGTCGCGCACTGGTGATTCGATGGGAACTCCTGCATACATGTCTCCTGAACAAGCTGATGGTGAAAAAGTTGATGCGCGTACTGATGTTTACGCTTTAGGAACCATTCTTTACCAGCTTCTTGTAGGACGTCCTCCTTTTGTGGGAGAAAATCACTACAATGTTCTTTTTCAGGTACTCAGTAAAGATCCTATTTTACCTAGAAAATTGAATCCTGATATTTCATTAGAGTTAGAAGCTATATGTCTCAAATGTCTCGAAAAAAAACCAGAAAAACGCTATAGCAGTGCAAATCTTCTAGCTGAAGACTTACAAAACTTTTTAAACAATCGCCCTATCACTGCAAAACCTGCAACGGTAGTGACTCTGGCTGTTAAATTTATCAAAAGGCACCGAACTTGGGCTATTGCAGGCTTTCTTTTATTACTAAGTATCTTTGTCGGTACCTTCACAACTTTTATTCAATGGCAAGAAGCACTAGAGCAAAAACAACAAGCGGAGAGAGATCGTCGCAATACAGTCTTTCGTTTAGCTAAAATTACTTTGGCTAAAGCCCAAGAATATTTTAATTCTCAAGAACAACAAAAATGGCAAAAGTGCGGATCAATGGCAGTTGCAGCTATTGAACTAGTTGGGGAATACAAAGGGAATGATAAACTTGAAATAGTTCATCGTGCACAAAGTCTTATACGCATTGCTTTACAGCGAAATGGCATTTTATGGGAAACAAATTACTTTGGAGTCGCTCCTGTTCGAGAAGAATATGCTATTTCGAAAGTAACTTCTCATGAGCCTGCACCTCTGCAAGTAGCTTTTTGTAAAGAAAAAATTCTCAGTGGAAGTTGGGATGGAAAGATTTCATTTTATGAACGAAAAACGGGAAAAAAAAACAGAGAAATAACAGTACATCATCTTAGTATTGCTCATCTTATTGCTCACCCAAAACAACCGATATTTGCTTTTGCAGCAAATGACGACCAAGTTTCTTTATGGAATAGCGAAACTGAAAAAGCTATTACATTATTTATTCATAATGGTTTTGTTTCATCTTTGTCTTTTTCTCGTGATGGTAAATTTATTGCTGCTGGAGGAAAAGATGGAGTTTGCAAAATCTGGTCATTAGCATCACAAAAAGTGATTGCGACAATACCTCATGGAATAAAAGAAGTTACGGCAATTGCGTTTAGTGCATCTACTAACCATTTCGTATCAGCTGCAGATAACATGATTAAAATTTGGGATATATCTTCTCAAGAATTATTACACCAAAAGACTTGTGCTCAAACCATTCGCAGCTTGCAATTTCATCACTCAGGAACAATGCTTCTATCCGCTTCCGAAAATCACATTATTGATCTTTGGTCTTTTCCTCAAATGAAAAAATTGCACTCCTGGAAAACGAAAAGCAGTGTTATTAATTTGCAAAGTTCTCATAACAATGATTTTTTTATTTGCGCTTGCGAAAATGGTGAGATATTAGTGTATGATGTCGTCAGTCGCGGTCTACATCATATATTTCGTAAAACTCATATGCCTATTTCATCTATTGATATTAGTCGCGACGACAACTACCTGATAAGCGCTTCTTTAGCAAATAGTATAGAAATATGGGACTTAAAAACAGGAAAACCAATCCATAATAAAAACGGGCATACTAACGCTATTTCTAAAGTAATTTTTCATCCTGAAGGTAAAATTGTTGCGAGTTCGTCGTATGATGGAACAGTGCGTATCTGTAATGCTCTTTCTGGCGAACAAATTCGCGAGCTACCTCACAATGCTTATATCTATAGTTGTTGTTTTTCACGAAGTGGCAACCTACTTGCCACTACTACGGACAAAGAGATTCAAGTTTGGAATTGGCAGACAGGTAAATTAATACAGGTTTTTTATGGAAAAAAATTTACGGATGTTGCTTTTAATTTCGATGATTCTTTGATCGCAGGATCTTCGCAATCAGGAGATACAACCATATGGTTTCTTTCATCTGGAAAAAAGCATTCAGTTATTTCTCTTCATAAAGACCAAGTGTGGAATATTGATTTTCATCCTTTTTACGATATGTTGGTCTCCGTTTCGGAAGACAGGTCGCTACGTATATGGGATTTAAATAAAAACGAAGAAGCTGGTAAACTAGAGTATCCGTTAGAACACTTTGCTTTCACAACCGTAAAATTTAGTCCTGATGGTGAAAAAATCGCATATGCTGGTCAAAGTAAAACGATTTTTATCTTTAATATAATGAATCAAAAAATTACAGAGTTACATGGCCATGTTGGTTCTGTTAATGACATTAGTTTTGATTCAACAAACAAGTTTATTGCTTCTTGTGCAGATGATAAACGTGTATATGTGTGGAATATCGCAGATAGAAAACAAGTGAAAGATTTCTCTAACTTTAATTGGGTAAATTCTATTGCTTTTCACCCTAAGAAGAATTTATTAGTCGGGGGAGACCAAGATGGTATTCTAAAACTATGGAAACTATCTTATCTTGAAAAATATCGAAAGGATTTAAAAGTATCTGGAGCGTTTCTTCGTCCGCAAAAAAATGGTAGTACCTATGCAACCCTGCAAGAATTACGCAAAATAAGTTTATATACTTTCGCAACGAGCAAAGTGGAAACAGTATTTACTTTGAAAGACAGTGAAGCTTATGGTATTGATTATTCTCAAGATGGGCGTTTTATAGCATTAGCAACCGTAAGCAAAGGCATCAAGATTTTTGATATTGAACAACAAAAAATTGTAAAATCCTTTATGGGGCACGATGCGCCAGTATGGTCAGTGGCTCTTTCCAACAATAACAAATTACTAGCATCCTCATCAAAAGATCGCACTATTATTTTATGGGACTTAGATACAGGAAAGAAATTGCACCATCTATTTGGTCATCATCTTTCTGTATACCGTATATCATTTAGCCCTGATAGTAAGATGATAGCTTCTGCTTCCGAAGATCGTTCCGTTAAGGTGTGGGATGTTGCTAGCGGAAAAATACTGGAAACATTGACTGAAAAAGATCTTATAACAATTAATGTTATATTTAGTCATGATGGCAAAAAACTTGCTTATTCTGCGAGTCAAAATGTATTTATTTGGGATTTAGAAAAACGTGAAAAAAAAGAATTGCAAGGCCATCGTGGCTTTATCACTGATTTAGCTTTTAGCCCTGACAATAAAATACTTGCATCAAGTTCATATGATAAAACCATTCGCTTGTGGAACACTGACTCTGGTCTTTTAGAAGACGAGCTTATTGGACATACGCAAACAGCTGCTAATATTGCTTTTCACCCCAAGAAACCTGTAATCATTTCTATAGCCCAAGATAAAACAATTCGCCACTGGCGTCGTCCTCAAATCACTAATAGAGTAGTGATGCAAGTACCATTTTATCTCAAAAATATTATTGCGGCAGATGAGTATATTAAGCCTAGAAAAGAGCAGTTTATCCATCACAATATATCCTCTGATGTAATTATACACGCTTGTGATAATCCTCAGCCACATCTTAGCCGTGAGCTATTTCAATTTGAAGTAGGAGAAACGTTGCAACTTAAGCATAAAAAGCGAAGTTCTTACTTATGGAGTAGCGAATTTTCCTTAGACAATAGCCTAGTTGAAAAATATCTTGAACAAGCACAAGAATATGGTTCTGGTGCTTTATCTATCGATTGTTTACAAGTAGCTATAAGTATAGATCCAGGTATTGTGCCCAGAATTCGTCAGCAATATCCCAAATTAAGTCCAAGCTTAGCAAAACGCTACCTTTACATAGCTGAAACAAGTATTGATATTGACAAAATCAAAAAAAATTGTCGTATCGTTCTTAAACTAGATGAGAATAATAAAGAAGCGCAAGATATTTTTCAGCAAATCAAATAATAGAAGAATCCCTGGCAAAATGTTTTATTTGCCAGGGATTCTTTACTAAAAAGAAATGTGGCTAGAGAATTATCTTAATCTTTATTTACCAAAACCATCGAGTACATTTTTACCAATAACGCGACCACTTTCTTGTTGAGCATGAGCAGCTTTTAGCGTTTCTGCACTTATTTTACCGAGATGATTGGTTACTGTAGACATGAGTGTACCATTATCAATAAGTTCAGAGACTCTGTTTAGTAGATCATGTTGTTTTTCGATGTCATTTGTTTGATACATGGAGCGTGTAAACATGAACTCCCAACTAAAAGTTAGAGCTTTGTACTTACCTGGTAGAATGTCTAATGATTCGGGGTCATCAATTAATGCGACGTGACCACGAGGTTTTATTAGTTTTATAATAGCAGGGAAATGTCCGCTTGTACCTGTAAGAGCAGCGACATAGAGAGGGGCATTGTTTAGTGACTTCATTTGATCTACAAGCGATTGGCGATGATTAATAACGTGATCGGCACCCATTTTCTTGACCCACTCTATTGTTTCAGGGCGCGATGCAGTAGCAATTACTGTCAATTGGGTTAGTTGTTTGGCAAGTTGAATAAGAATAGATCCAACGCCTCCTGCTCCACCAATAACAAGTAAACTTTCGCCTTGGCCTTCTCCCTCTTTAATTTTAAAAGAATCAAATAGAAGTTCCCAAGCAGTAATCGAAGTAAGAGGAAAGCCTGCTGCTTCGGCAAAATCTAAAGATTTAGGTTTTTTTCCTACTATTCGTTCATCGACAGCATGAAGCTCTGAGTTGGTGCCTGGTCGTGTAATATCACCAGCGTAGTATACTTCATCACCGACTTTGAATTTACTAACACCGCTACCAATTTGTTGCACAACTCCTGCTGCGTCGTAACCTATAATTTTAGTACCATTGTTTGGTGTAGCGCCGGCACGCACTTTTACATCTACAGGATTAACGGAAATACCTTGGACTTTTACTAGTAAGTCATGTGGTTGCAATTGCGGTGTTTCTGTTTCAAATTCAATTAATGAATTTGCTGCACTAATTGGTCCTGCCTGATTATATCCTACCGCTTTCATATTATTGTTCTTTCTTATAAAAACTTAATTGACTATTAATTACTACAAGTATATACTTCTTTAGATATCTTTAAAATAGATTTTGTTTGATATCATATATTAAAAAAAATGATATCAGGAGGCGCATATGGAAATTACTGATTTGCAAATCTTTTTGCAAGTGGCTGATAGTGGAAGTATCTCTCAGGCAGCCAAAGAATTACATTATGTACAATCAAATATAACTAGTCGCATTAAGAAGCTCGAACAACAGCTACAAACGAAGTTGTTCTTCCGTCATAACCGAGGTATTAAATTGGCGCCAGCAGGAGAATTACTAGAGCCTTACGCACGGCGTATTATTCAGTTATCAGAGCAGGCAATAATACATCTAAAATCACAAGATAAACCTCAGGGAATTTTAAAGATAGCTGCAATTGAAAGTGTAGCTATGATATTTTTACCACCGATTTTAATCAATTTTCATAAAGAGCATAAAGGGATACGACTGAATTTACAAAGTGGAAGAACCGAGGATTTAATTCAAAGAGTGCTTCGTTATGAGCTTGATGGTGCTTTTGTACATACTACATGGCAACAACCAAGTTTAAACACTATACCAATTGCTGATGAAAATTTAGTGATGGTAACACACAAAAGTGTAGAAAAACTTAACCACGAAACTTTAACTACTGTGATTACTTTTTACGAAGGTTGTGTTTATCGTAGTCATTTACAAAACTGGATTTATAAAGAAGGACTACCTCAACCGCAGATTATGGAGTTCAATAGTATCGATGGAATTTTGAGTTGTATTGATGCGGGAATGGGATTTTCTCTGCTGCCAAAAACTCTTTTGCGAAGACGTATATACCAAAATATTTGTATGCACGAAATTGAGCCAAAATTAAAAGCGCCTGCTACGTTTATTTATCGCAATGATGCTGATTCACGATGCCTAAAAACATTTGTCGCATTTCTTGAAAAAAGGTAAATGAACTGCTAACTAAACTTTCGCGTATTTTAAACGTATAAATGACTAGGGCAAAACTTTAGTGTTTATGTTTAGGGGATTTCGTTATGTGGAAGGAAAAAATTTCTCTTCTTTTGATTTTTTTATGTCTTGTAATATGTGTTTTACCGTTGTTACTCGGTGAGATAAAAATGGGCTACCACAGTAATCGTTGTTCAGCAGCAAAAACGCAAATAAAAAATTTTGGAGAAGTGTTAAAATTGTACAAAATGAAAAAAGGTTTTTATCCACTGACTTTAGAAGTTGTTACTGTTCCAAACAAAAGTGGTGATACGTTTATAGATGTTATTCCGAAAGATCCGTGGGGGAATGATTACATTTACTATGAGAAAAATGGTAAGTTTGAAATTATTTCGTTTGGAGCAGATGGTGCTTATGGTGGTAATGGGAAGTATGCTGATATCAAATATAGCGAATTGCATAAAAGAGAGGAAGAGTAAAAGAAAAATCGTCTTTATGCGATGTTCTCACCTCGCTTGCAGAGCGAGGACATCGCATGAAGACGACCTTCTTTACAAAAGTAACTCACTTAGGCAAGTCGCAAAAAGTTTTTAAGAGCACGCAGCTTGCCTTTGAGTATCATAGCGGCGTTGAGCCTTTGGTTACAGGCTGTCCTTCTTTGACACTCAAATTCTACGCTGACTTGAAACGTGCTCAAAAACTTTTTGTGACTCACTTAACAATAATCACCTGATAGCATTGCATAATTTACCTGTTTTTCACCTGTTACTCCCTTGCGAAGTAGGTTCATCCAAATAAGATATGTTCCATCGATTTCTGTGCCGTCTGAAGCATCGCCTTGCAGCCCATCGGTTGTGATTGCAAACGATTTGCCTTCATAAGTGAATTCACATAGAGGCAAGTCCTCTGATGAATCTTGTTGGTCGTTTGCTACTGTTAGACTATATTCTTTTTTGTCAAATCTTGCCCATATAGTTTCACTGCCGATTTCTTTTTGCAAGAAAAAGCCATCATACTGTCCGTCTTGTTGCCACTGCTCTAAACTGCTAAAAAATCTAGGTTTTAGAATGTATGGTCCACCTAGGTCTGGGCAAAAAGTATCGCAGTTTCCACACTCGTTACAAAAATCAGCAAAATTAGCTATTTGGTGCCTTTTGTTAACAGAAACCTCTCCTGTTTTCTGCTGTTCCCATACGCCGTTTTGTTTTACAAATTTGGTAACAGGAACAGAACCTTTTTCTAAACCGTAAGAAAAATTAGCGTGATTAGGACAGACAGGGATACAGATATCGCAAGTTAAACAATCGAATATCTTCATTTTTGTACCTGGTTTAGGAGGTGTTTTGATATGTTTACTTTGGTGATATTCGCCTTCAGAATTTGCTACTTCATCTGCATACATACGACTGTTTACTTGTAGTGCTTCTGATAAAGAGGCTGTACTACTACCACGTTCTTGAGCGCGCGCTTTAACGTAACTTGGGATATCTGAAGTTTGTAGTTTTTTCATTTCTTTTGTTAACGCTTGAAAATATTTACTTGCGCGAGCATAACCACCTTTTCTAAGGAGGTCAGTACAAACTGTTACCGGTTTAAAGCCCAGTGCTACACTTTCGTGGAAATTGTTAGGCGCAATACCAGCAGAAAATGAGATGGGAACTTCATTGGCGAAATGTTCGCGAAATTTAGCGGCAACGTTAACTGCTAAAACATGTAGAGGCGCTCCCGACGCGTACATTACTTTTTCTTTTTCTTCAAAAACTTTGCGATAGTTTTCAACAATCAGAGTATTGGTAAATTTAGCTCCATAACCAACATTGCACTCTTCTGCTAATTTTTTCATCCTCTCGCAAATTCCAATTGCTTGGTCCCAGTGCATATCATCGTCAAAAGCAGAGTCTGGTACAATTAAATCGTTGTAACCTAAACGCTCGTGAAGAATTTCGCGTAATTTAACTTTTCCTAAAAGCGTAGGATTAAATTTTACAATGGTATTTAAGCCCATTTCGCTAATTAAGTAAGAGGCTATTTTTTCCACTTCATCTGGGGGGCAACCGTGAAATGTAGATAAAGTTACCGAATTTGAAATTTGTTTATTAAATGGTATTTCGCGTAAATGGGCGTACTCTTCAGGTATTTGCGAGCGATATAATTCAACAATATCGCTTGCATCACGCATTTTGCGAACATAGTCTTGAACTGGCTGGCTTTGTATACCCTTCAGGTCGTAACCCAAAGATATATCAAGTACAGTATCAATATCTTGCTCTTGCCACTTGATAATCCCACTATACTTTAATATGTCAATTAGCATAGAACCTTTAACATACTCGTGAAGTGATTCTTCGATTTTTAGCTCTTGAGACCATTCAACATTGTAACCCACATTTGGTACATCAATGCATGGGCGTGGTATTTCTAACTCGTCGAGAATCTGTACGGTTTTTAACTCTATAATTCTAGCTCCACACAGCCACGACATAGCAATATTTTGGGCCATTTGGGCATGAGGCCCAGACGCTGGTCCAAATGGTGTTGCTGCACGTTTGTTATGAAACATCACTGAGAAATCAAGATTTTCGGGAGTATGAAAAAAAGACTTTTGCTTAATATCAAATATCGATTTTTGTGTTTCCCACTCGCGAAATATTCTCTTAATGAGTTTGCCAAACGAATAAGGGATTAATTCTGACATTTTTTACCCGTTAAAAAGTTTAACTACTTGGTCGTTTTGCCCGTAGTTTTCTGAAAACCTATTGAGAAAACCTTCTGTGTCATAAGCGAAATTTTGAGTTCCATTACATTCTACAGCATAACAAGCAGCAACAGAAGCAATATGCCCACATGTTTCCATAGGTAAGTCGTTTACTAGACCTTTAAGTAAACCAGCACGATAAGCATCTCCTGCACCTGTAGGATCAACAAAATTATCGGTTTTTGCTACCTTGATTTGAGTTTCCTCATCTTTATGGTAAATTACAGATCCATCTCCACCTTGCGTTACAATAAAATAGTCAACAAGTTGTCTAAGTTCATCTAGGCTTTTACCTGTTTTATCAACTATAAGATCTGCTTCGTAAGAATTAACTAAAACGATATAAGAACCATTTAGTATGTTCATTATTTCTTCGCCGTTGAAAGCAGGGAGTGAGTGTCCTGGATCATATACATATTTAGTACCAGAAGAACGAAATTCTTCTGCATGGCGTAACATACCTGTTTTACCATCGGCAGAAATAATAGCAATTTTAATATCAAACTTACCAAGAGTACTTTCTAAACTAAAATCATTATTAAGCATTGCTCCGCCGTGGAATGCAGTGATTTGATTAGCATTTAAATCAGTAATAATGTGTGCTGAAGCAGTCCATTCGTTTTCTAAAACAATTATTTCTGATGTAACAATACCACGTTGTTCTAAAAACGTGCGATATTCGTCAAAGTCTTTACCAACGGTTGTAGCAATTACAGGTGTTTCATTTAATAAAGCAAGGCTGTAAGATATATTTCCTGCTGTTCCTCCTCTATTTTTACTGAGGTCGCTGGCAGTAAAGCTTACATTTAATTTATCAATTTTATCTACTAATATATGTTTGCCGAAGGTATCTCCAAAATGCATTATGTAGTCATAAGCAAGAGAACCAGTAACTAAAATTGTTGACATAATTTTCTTTCTAGTTAAAAATTTACATATAAAACCTATTGCGGAGTGTATGAAAATTTGCAACAGGTTTTAGGAGTGTTGGTATATTTTTCTCGTAATCTTGTTGTGGAAAAATATTTGATTTGGATTTAAGGAAATTTTTAGATTAGGAATAATGCTAAAAAGCGTAAATATTTTTAGCTAATCCAGTAGTAATATTATCGCCTTGTGAGTAGGTTATGTGTAAACAGTGCGCCAGGCACTATATCCCTGAGGCTTAGTTGTATAATTTTATTACTACGCCGCACGTAAACACTTTGATATTGACTATTTTGACGTGATAAAGCAGAGGAAAATTCATAAGAAGTATACATGTAGACATCATCAAAGCGAAGAATGACATCGTTTACTTTAAGTGCGTGATTTTTAGGTACATCTTTTACAACAAGACTTATGTAATTTGAAAAATACTTCATAAAACGCTTATCTTTCATATACGTATCTATTTTTTTTTGGTATTCTTGCAAAGAAGCAGCGATGCTGTTGAAAGATACCTCAACAAGTTGTGACTCTCTTGGATGGTTTTGTTGGAAACTTGGTTTCTTAACATATACTCGAGCTTTGATTGCTAAAATCATGTAGTAAAAAAGAGTTTTTTCCTTTTTTTTTATTTCACTCTTAGAGGCGTTTTTCTTTAAGGCACTTTTAAGTATTTTTTGCTGCACATCGGTAAGAATAATAAGAGAGAGACATGGAAGAAAATTAACTTTTTTTCCTCGAAGTTTTTTTACTATGTTTGCGTGTATCTTTTTTTTGGTGTTAATACTACCTGTTTGATACTCTGCGAAAGTGTGCAATTCTTTCATTACAAGATATCTCATATCGGGTGTATCATTGCTACTTTTTGAAAGCTCTAGGTACTTCCCTATATACGATTTTGCCTGTTTAAGAGCTTCTGTATTTGTCTCTTCTATTCTATAACTAAGCATGGCTAGTTCGTAGTAAAAAGGTGCATAATCTTCGTCTAATTCTATTGCTTGGTAAAGCAACTCTTTTTGTCCTTGGAGTGCTTTGCCTAGAATAGCAACTCTTGCATTTTGTATATCACCTTTTGCATACTCGTATTTATCCCGTTCTAACTCTTTAGCTAACTTTAATGCTTCGATGAGTAATCCTTTGGCCTTTAATACTTTCATTTTAATAGATTTTGCTTTTAAAAAACTAGGATTTGTTTCTAATACTTTATTGCAAAATTCTATACATCGATCGTAGTTCTCATTTTTTTGCGCGCAAGCAGCCAAGATGTAGTAACATTGAGTTTCGTCACTTGAATTTTCTATAGCTTTTTCTGCATCGAGTCTTGCTTCTCTATACCGGTTGCTACGAAAATAACATTGCGCACGTAAAAGATAAGCATCTTTGTAGTTAGGGTTTTTACTTATAATGAACCCTAAAGTTTTAATCGCTTCGTTAGTTTGGGGTGGAGAGTCAATTTTCATTGACTCTTTGGCTTTTTCATAGTAAGAAGCCAATTGTTCTTCGCTTATATCATTACTATTGATGTTGTTATCTATACCATTTTCTGGGTCATTTTCTAATGGATTTTCTCCACCAATAGCTGCTGCATATTCTGTTTCTTCTCCATTTTCGCCTTCAGCGCGACGTTCACCGCCATTACTCTGCATGACAACAACAACAGCTACAGCGATGAGGATAGCAAAGCAAAAAACCAAAACAGCAATTAAGTATTTAAATTCTTTACTACTCAAACTATTCGAACGGTCAGATGCGCCACTTACTCGTCGTGATATTCGCGAACTTCTTTGCCTTGGAATATTGATTTTTTTACTTGCAGGTCTTCGCGATGAATTTCTTCTTGGTGCTGGAGCTTTAGGAGTCGAAGGTGCGGCAAAATTGTTGTTTGGTGCTGGGTTTCCTGGAAACGGAGAATCTGTAGGAGGAAAAGTCCCTATATTTTGTGGAAAAGCATTTGGCATATTTGGATTAGCTGCGGCAGCAATTGTTACATCTCCAGTATTTACAACGTCTGGTAAATCGAAAGGCCCAGCTTGTGGTTGTGGCGCCTTGATGTCGCTGCGTAAATCAGGAGGATTAAAAAAATCAGATTCTATATCAGAGTCAGGAGGTAATTGTTGGTTTTGGTTATTAATGCTCTCCCAATCCCACTCTTGAGTTTGAGCGTTTGGTTCACCTGTTAGAAGATTGTTATTGTTTTCATATGAAATCGTTGCATCTGATGCATTTGACGGGTCAAAACCGCCAGCGGCATTCATTGAATTTTCTAAATTAATAGGATCTGCTATAGGTTGCATACCAAATGTTTCGCTTGGCATACCATGCGAATTTTCTAAGTCAATGACATTGTCCATTGGTAAATTGCTACCACCAGATAGATCTATTGTTGGATCGCTATTTGGATTAAAAGGATCTCCCTGACCGGTAAAAAATGAATCGAGGTTTTGATTTCCAGCGTTGTTAAAAAAAGAACCGCTTTCATTTGGCTGATTAACACCGTCGCTTAAAGTTATTTCCTCACCTGTAGCTATCTTATCTATACTAGATTGAGAAAATAAATCTATAGCACCTTCACCTTCTTCTGATATCGTAGCATCGTCTTCTGGGCTCACTTGGTTTGGTTGGTTAGGTTGTCCAAAAATGTCGAAACCTGAATTATTTCCAGTATCGGGAAATTGATTAAAAAATGAATCAGGGGTCGGCGCTGGAGCTGGTTGAGAAGAAAAAATATCATTTGGGTTTGTCCCAGTATTGAAAGGTGAATTTGGATCGTTAGGAAATGAATCCTGAGGTGGTCCACTTTCAAAAGGAGAGTTTGCTCCTGAAAAAGGATCGCTTGATTGTTTGTTGTCTTCAAATGGATTGTTATTTGGTTGTGCAAACAAATCGTTAGATTGTTCGCTAACAAAAGGTGAACCTGTGTCAAAAGGCGCATTTGGTTGTCCAAGATCAAACCCTGAGCCATTTGCCGATGCTGGGTCAAAAGGAGAATTACCACCAGTATCAAATGGATCTGTTTGTCCTATATTGTTTCCTAGTTCGTTTCCAGGTACTGGATCAAAAGGAGAATTACCACCAGTATCAAATGGATCTGTTTGTCCTATATTGTTTCCTAGTTCGTTTCCAGGTACTGGATCAAAAGGTGAACTACCACCAGTATCAAATGGATCTGTTTGTCCTATATTGTTTCCTAGTTCGTTTCCAGTATTAAATGGATTCGGTTGGCCGACATCAAATGCTGGATCGTTTCCAGGTACTGGATCAAAAGGTGAATTACCGCTAGTATCGAATGGATTTGGGGCATTATTTGCGGGCTCAAAAGGGGAACTAGCTCCAGTATCAAATGGACTTGGTTGTTCTGCATTGTTTGTAGATGGGTCAAAAGGAGAATTACCTCCGGTGTCAAATGGATCTGAGCTTCCAGATACTGGGTCGAAAGGAGAATTACCTTCAGTATCAAATGGACTTGATTGCGCTACATCATTTGCAGGCGAATCAAAGGGGGAGTTGCCGGTATCGAATGGATCTGACTGTCCTCCGACATCAAAACCTGAGTCATTTACTGGAGCTGGGTCAAAAGGGGAACTGCCAGTGTCAAATCCCGAATCGCTTCCAGATATTGGATCAAAAGGTGAGGTACTGCCAGTATCAAATGGATCTGACTGTCCTCCCGCGTCAAAACCTGAGTCGCTTTCTGATGTTGGGTCAAAAGGGGAACTACCTCCGGTGTCAAATGGATTTGACTGCCCAACATCGAATCCTGAGTCACTTTTGGATGTTGGATCGAAAGGTGAGCTACCGTCAGTATCAAATGGATCTGACTGTCCTCCGACACCAAAACCTGAGTCGCTTTCTGATGTTGGATCAAAAGGTGAGCTACCGTCAGTATCAAATGGGTCTGATTGTCCTCCGACACCAAAACCTGAGTCGCTTTCTGATGTTGGATCAAATGGAGAACTACCTCCCGTATCAAAAGGAGAACTGCCTGCGGTATCAAATGGACTTGATTGTCCAACATCGAACCCTGAGTCACTTTCTGATGTCGGATCAAATGGAGAACTACCACCAGTATCGAATGGACCTGATGATCCAATATCAAAACTTGCATCACTTCCCGCTATTGGTTGCTCAGTATCAAATTCAGAGTTTGACGAAAAAGAATTTTCGTTTTGTTCAGTAAAATCTGACGGACTACTAGTACTTAAAGAAACGGCATCTTGGGCACCAGATTCGTCATCAACAAAAATTTCTTGTGCAGAATTAATATCAAAATCCTGAGACGCCTGATCGTCCATTTCTGACTTCATACTGTCAGAATAGCCTAAATCTAAAGGTATTCCATCCTCTACTTGTTCATCATCATCTTCCACAACCATTTCTTGAGAGATATCTTCCGCAAGCATTTCTGCTGAAGAATCTTCTAAATCTTCCAGCTCTTCTATTTCTTCTATTTCCATGTCGGAAGAAATTTCATCATCTAAATCATTAAAATTTTGTGGTGTTTGGCGTTGAAGAACACCAGATACTGCATCGGAAGAAATATATCCTTGTTTAATCATTATTTGTCCGAGTGGTTGATGATTTGATTGTGGTAGTTTTTTTTGTATAAGTAAGCACTCTTCCACTTGTGCAGAAGATACAAGCCCCATAGAAACAGCTAACTGCCCAAATCTCATTTTACCATTCATGGCCGTATCCATTAAATTGACCCTTTTCTGCTAGGGATTTTGAATTACCGTTTGCGACTTACCAACGAAGACCAAAACTTCACTGTTGCCCAACACATGATTTATTTTTAATTAAAGAATAACAAACCGCGCTCGATTTTTCCAAGATTTTTTAAAAGTATTCCCTGCACAAGACATTATTTTTTGCTATATTGTGACTAAACAGTTTGTTACAGCTAAGAAAGCTTTCTTTATTAAGATTATTATATGTTGTATTCATACAAATTCTCAACGAAAAACTTATAGAGAACTTTATATTTTTATATTTTTATATTTTTCGAACTATGCAGTTGATTCCCTACGCATTTTTAATGTGTTTGCAAATTAATTTTTAACTGACTTCACAACGAAAGGCTGTATAATGTATATTGTAACAGGTGGTGCTGGATTTATCGGCAGCGTACTTGTAAAAAAACTAAACGAACGTGGCATTGAAGACGTTTTAATAGTAGATAGTGTAAAAAAATCTTTAAAGTGGAAAAATTTATTAGGCAAAAAATATATAGATTATATTTCGAAGGAAGATTTTATATCGCACCTTTACGGAGGATCTTTTCATAACGTAAAAGCAATTCTTCACATGGGAGCGTGTAGTGCGACTACAGAAGAAGATTTTGATTACCTATACAATAATAACTATTTGTATAGCATAGAGCTTGCTAAATGGTGTTTACAAGAACAAGTCCGGTTTATATATGCTAGTAGTGCAGCAACCTATGGTTGCGGCAACGACGGTTATATAGACTGCGAAAAAAAAACTCATAGTTTGATGCCGTTAAACCGTTATGGTTATTCAAAGCAACTTTTTGATTTGTGGGTATTGAAAAGAAAATTGTCTCATTCCATTGTTGGATTGAAATTTTTCAATGTTTATGGTCCTAACGAGTATCACAAAGATAGTATGGCTAGTCTTGCTTATAAAGCTTTTGATCAAATAAAAAAGAATGGAACTTTAAAACTTTTTAAATCGCATAAAACTGGTTATAATGATGGAGAACAACTGCGCGATTTTATATACATAAAAGATTGTGCGAACGTTGTTCTTTGGTTTTTAGAAAATGAGAAATGTAATGGAATTTTTAATGTAGGAACAGGAAAAGCAAGAACATGGAATGACCTCGCCCAGGCAATATTTAAATCGATGAATTTAGAAAAAAAGATAGAATATATTAACATGCCTATGTCACTACGTAATCAGTACCAGTATTTTACTGAGGCTAATATGGAGAAACTTCATAGTGTGGGCTATAAAGAAACTTTTTTTAGTTTAGAAGAAGGAATACGTGATTACTACGATAATTATCTACTACAGGAAAATTGTTATATCTAGTTTGGTTTGTATTTTACCTATTTTTATTTTATCATGTAATCAGGCTGATCGTTATGTCATTAGCGAATCTAGAGTTATTGAGTATCGTGCGCCTATAGATCCTATAAGTCGCTTTACCAATAATTTTAAAGGAGAAACGGCACAACCTTCGTATAAACGATTTTTTTTGTCGTGGCTTGCTGAGCACAAGAATTTAGAAATTAATTTAGGAAAAAGTACTTTAGAAGCTATAGATTCGCATCACAATATTCAAAATAACTTATCAAATATGCAAATTTTTCTAAACGAAGAAGATCAACAAAAATTACAAGCGTATAAAAACCTATATGATACACTACTAGTAGCTCTTCGCAGGAAAACATCATTAAGAGTTTTAACTACGCGTTATCGAATATTGGGGCGTAATATAAAAAAAGAATTTTCTCCTAACACAGTTTTAGTTGAATTATAAATACTTTCTGTACATAATAGTGGTCTATAAACTTACTACCCATGTAAACAAATCTTTAAAGAAAGGCCTAGTATGTGGTATAAAATAGACAAGGGTGGGTTTTCAAAAGAAGAGCTTATACGTTTGTATTCAGTTATAGAAACGAGAACAAGAGGGTTTCGCGAAGATTTATTTCGCTTCACTAATTTTTACTCTGCTGTGTGCTTTGCTATTTTAGGTATCACTCTTTCCGGTTTTGTTAACTCGTATGATAAAGGGTTTCCGGTACTATTTTTTCTTTTTGGCCCTATTACCACAATATTTATGTGTTTCCTTGGCCTTCGCGTTACAAATCAAATATATAGAAGAATCCAGCAGGAAACTTCGATGAAAGCGAAAATAGAGAATGCTTTAGGTCTTGATCAAGAGATCCCTTTAGTTAGATTTTATGGTAGTAAAACAATTTGGGAAGAAGACAATTCAGTAATTCCCACACGTCATGCCGAAAGACGTTTTCTTGAGCCAGATAGTTCTGGTTTTGTAGATGCAGGTTCGCGCAAAAAAGGCGGAGTAAATAAAAACAATAAATTGTATTTCGGTATAATCGGTCTCGTTTCAATTATTTTAATAATAACAATCGTTGCTTTTGCTTTAAAGCAAGGTTAAAACGATTTGTAGTGATATTTGTATCCATGTAAAAATATCTTGACATCTAACTTCTTTTGTAGAATAATATCGTAAATTATTTTAAAAATACATGATACAAAATAAATTTTACCTTCCCAAGTATGGAGAAATAGTTTGATAGCGCTAATTTCGGATATACATGCCAATATAGAAGCCTTAACCGTTGTAATGGAAGATATAAATAAGCAAAATGTTGACACAATTTTTTGTCTTGGTGACGTAATTGGTTATGGACCAAACCCACGGGAATGTATAGAAATTGTGCGAAATTGTAGCGAATTTACACTTTGCGGTAACCACGAGGAAGCAGTGCTATTTAGTGCACAAGATTTTAATGTGAAAGCTCGTAGGGCTATTGATTGGACAAGAGATCAACTTAACTCGGATAAGTATGATCAAGAAGAGAATTATGAACTTTGGGATTTTTTGGGTGAACTGAGAAAAAAAGTCAAAGATGACAGCGTTCTCTATGTACACGCCTCTCCAAGACAACCCACCCGAGAATATGTACTTCCTAAGGATATTAAAGATCAAAATAAAATGGAATCCATTTTTATGGAATTTGAAAATTGCGGTGTTTGTTTTTGTGGACACACTCACATACCAGGCGTTTTTACCGATGATCTGAAGTTTGAGTACTCTCGAAACTTAGGAAACCGCTTTGAGATTTCTTCTTATCCTGGGAAAAAGCTGATCAACATAGGCTCTGTCGGTCAACCGCGAGACGGCGACAACCGCGCAAGCTACGTACTATTTGATGTTGAAAATCAGCTAATCGAATGGAAAAGACTTCCATATGATTACAAAAAAACAATGGAAAAAATTAGAGCTGTTGATGACCTAGCTGATTACTTAGCTGTTCGTTTAGAAGAAGGTCGATAAACAACATATCTCAATAACCATCCAAAGGAGCTCCATTACTCCCCTTTTCCTATTCATTAAATTCTCTAGCTCGCAGCATGCTTCATAAGCATGCTTTTTTTTAATTCATCAAACAGGAACATTTCAATGACCCCAGAAAAAAGATTTCTTCTTGCAATGTCTTTGTCATTACTTTTTCTCATGATTTGGGGACAAGTAATGGTTAAGAAAAGGCAAGTAAAAGATAACCAACAAAAGAATGCTCAAAACCAAAACAATCAACAAAACAACGCTCAAAACAATCAACAAAATGATGCGCAAAATCAAAACAATCAAAACAACCAGAACAACCAGAACAACCAGAATAATGAGCAAAATGATGCGCAAAATCAAAATAATAACCAGAAAAATGATGCACAAAACCAAAACAATCAGAACAATGAGCAAAACAACGAACAAGTAAACAGTGTTGAAGATGAAAAAATTGTTGTTGAAACCCCTAGGTACTATACTGTTTGGACAAATAAAGGAGGCTCGTTAGTCTCTTTAAAATTAAAAAAATATTTTAATGGGGATGTAGATAAAGCCAAAGAACAAAAAGAGAAAAAGAATTGGTTAGAAATTATCCCTGAATTTAATTCTCGTCATCACTCATTAGCTTTTGCAAACAATATAGGAACGAAGGAAAAAATAAGTAATTCTTCTTTATCGAATTCGTTGTGGAATATTGTAAACGAAACAGATAAGACACCGAGGAAATTGATTTTTACAAAAACAGATAATGGGATTTTATATAAGAAAACCTTTACTTTCGGCGAAGAGAATATTATTGAAGGTGAAGTAACCATTACCAACACTAAAGATGAAAAAATTAATTGCCAATCTTCGATAAATGGTTCTAGTGGTATTAGTTGGGAATGTAGTGATAGTAGTGTAGCGCAGTTTTTAACGTTGCATCATTTTTACAAAAATCACAAAGGTAATGCCATCTCATCATATGAATATCTAGACACAGTGGTTGGAGAATTTGAATTAAAAAATAATTTTTCGTGGGTGGCTGCAGGTAATAAATATTTTGCAACGGTTATAGAAGCAAATAACCCCGAAGAGGTATCCGAAATTACAACCCAAGGATTTCCTCTTGACCAGTTCTATATTCAGGAAAATCTAAGCAATAAACGTCTTAAAGGCGAAACGCCAAACGAAGAAGAACTGCAAAAAATAAAGCTTTTTGCCCCTATTATCAAATTTAACGCTTTTGATTTGGCAAAGGGAGAAACAAAAACTCTTCAATTTAAATTTAGAGCTGGTAGTAAAGTTAACTTAGCAGAAGACAATAAAGACTTTACTATACTTGAAAACTATGGGATGTTCGATTTTGTCGCAAGATTTTTACTAACAGTCGTTACTTTATTTGCAGGTATTTTTGGCAATTACGGTATTGCAATTATTTGTATGACTGTGTGCATAAAACTTATTTTGTTTCCACTGACAAAAAAGCAACAGTTATCGATGCAAAAATACCAAAAATCGATGAAAGTAATCCAGCCACAGATAAAGAAACTACAACAAAAGTATAAAAATAATCGCCAGAAGCTAAATCAAGAAATGATGGGTTTATATAAAAAGCATAATGTGAACCCTATACCCGTTGGTGGTTGTTTACCAATTTTTATACAAATACCAATTTTTATTGGTTTGTATCAATCACTACAATACTCAATTATCCTAAGACAAGAAACATTTATGTGGGTAACTGATTTAGCACAGCCAGATAGATTTATGTTGTATAAATTACCACTACTAGGTGATTATTTAAATATTCTGCCTATTATTATGACCGTTTTGTGGATATTACAGCAAAAATTAATGCCAAAACCTGAAAGCCCAGAGATGCAACAACAACAAAAGATCTTCATGTTTATGACTATCTTTTTTGGCTTTTTATTCTATAGTTTACCAGCAGGTTTAGTGTTGTACTGGCTAACAGTTAACTTAATTAGTATTGGCGAACAATTAATTATTCGCAAGCTCAAAGAAAAACAAGAGAATACGTAGATATTGTACTATTGATAAGTAGTATAACATACCAAACATATACTTTTTCTTACACGTAAGAGAAAGTATATGTTTTTTTTTGCAGATCTAGCTAATTGAAATTGTTTGAGAACACGACAATCATTGCAGCCACCAGGAGCAAGCAAAAACTCAACTGGTAAACCAGTTTTGGTGACGAGCATATGAACCCGCAAACCGAAAAAATAACGACGTTTACTTGCAACACAACTCCGATGATCTTGTGTATTGTATATTTTGCAACGACTAATGCGAATATTGTCACAGACCGGAATAGGGAAACTATCTATGATATAATCTCGCAGATTGTTTCGCTTACTAATTTTAGCAAACAAATGAAAAAGAGAAAGCCATACACTTTCACCAATAGCACGTATGCGGCGATTGAAACGACTTTTACTTAGCATTTTTTTGATGTAGCCATGTTCAGCTAAAAAGTTTCGTCCTTTTTCAAAGTTGCCAGAAAAGTAGAGCATAGAAACTAATGCTGTTGTCATAATTTCTGAATTAGTCATTTTAACTTGAGGATCTTCTACAATCTTGAGTGCTTGTGTTATCTCATCACATATACAGAAAACAATTATAATTTCTTTTCCATGACTTTCTCCTTCTTGTTTTTCCTACTTTAAGAGAAGAGTCGTTATAACAGTATAAAAAAACGATGTGTGCAATTCGATTTTTGAGGTTCGTGGTCGTGGATCGATATTCCATGTGCGAAAATTAGACTATTAACTTTGAAAGCATACAAATTATTCTATAGAGTAGTTTTTTGATTTTCTCTTTTTCTTTTGAGTCTATTATTTGGGCTATCTTGGCAACATCGAATACTGCACTACATTCATTTGCTGATGCTCTTGCTATAGAAGAAAAACCTTGCTTTCTCTTTTTTGCTAAATTTGGCATTGCCTTCTGCTATATTAAGAGGGACTCAAAGCGATGCTCTTTTTAGCTGATCCTTTAAATAGCTGTAACCTGATGGCATTTTCTCCATCGCATTAAATGTTTCTTTTGTATATTCTAGTGATACTTGATATACATCTAATTTTTCATGATTAAAATTCATTGCATTACCCTTACTTCGTGCCATATGCCACGACTGCGTCTCACGAGATTCGAACCGCGCACATCGAATTTGTAAGAGTAATTATACCAGACTGTACGATAACTTTTATAGGTCGCAACTTGGGTTATTACTAGTAATTTGATTTATCAAATCTATTGATTATGAACCTTTATAAAGAACACCAAAGTTGTGTCCAAATCCAAACATTGCCTGGTGCTGTGTTGGATATTTAAACGTGAATTTACCTCGAATAAATTTAGTTTTTCGTTTATATTTGTATTTGTGAATTCGATATTTTAAATTAGAGTCATTATGTTTACAAGCTGCCGAAATGGTTAAGTTTTTAAATGATCGTTCGTTCCAGAAATTCAATAGCTGCGAATTTTTTGGCTGTACCACTACTGTTTTTTGAATGCTGTGTAGTTTGTAATTGTTGATACCGTATAGACGGACAAGTAATTCGCCAGTGTGGGCAGGATTTGTTTTGAAAGAAACAATTTCTGCTTTGTTAACTGTTTTACGATATAGCAATTTGTCTGCACGATGAATTTCAAATATTAAATTTCGATTTGTTACGCTTGGACCAACATAAAATTTAATATGGTTTCCAACATCAACTTTATTGTGTTCTGTAATTAAAAATGGTAGTTTTCTATTTGATTGAGAAATCGCTACATGAAAATTTTTTGTTGTTGTAAACATTGTTTGATATTTGTCTTTAGTCTCATATTCTATCTTATAAAAATCACTCACTAATGCAGGCAATAAAATTTTAGCTATCCCTTGATTATCATGGTTGACACGGCCTGTTACGACTATTTTTTTGGAAGAAACTTTATCAACTGTATATTGTGAACGATAGATTTTGTAGTTAGCTTGTCCAGTAATTGGTACACCTTCGGTATCTAATTTTTTTATTTTGATTATATTTCTTATATTTGCAGGTAAGAAATTTTTTGGCATTATAAAATCAACTTTTATGTTGGCTTTTTCAGGAACATAAATGTGTTTTTGACTATGTTTGTAGTTATTGTTGTCGGTAGTTTCTACAACAACGCGAAAATTTTCTTGTATCCATATACTTTTATAGTGAGTTGGCACAAAGTTAATATTAAACTTTCCTTGTGAATTTGAATATGTACTACCATTAGCAACTTTTTTAAATTGACGCTCATTCTGCGCTGTGTAATTCCATATTCTGTCAAAACATTCAACTTTGTAGGTGAGCAACTTTCCTACGATAGGATTTCCCAAATGGTCTTTTATTGAACCACTGACTATTGCTGGTTGATCAAGAATCAATTTTTTATCTAATAGTTCGATGTTAATGTTTTCTGGTTTGGGTGCCTTTTCAATTACAATTCTTTTGGTATTTAGGGAATCACCAATTTGCGCTTGAATGTAATGTCGCCCTGGTTTACTACTAGTAAACTTTATGGTTGCTTTACCATTGTTATCTGTTTTTACTTTGTGTTTACTAATTTCACGGAATGAACTGGAGTAGAAGGCTATCTCTATTTCTTTTTGTTTTAGAATGTGAAAGGCAGTATGATTGTTCGTTGCAAATGTTGTGATCTCACATATGATTTCTTGCCCTAATTGATAAATCTGACGATTGGTGTTAATAATTGCGCCCAAAGGAGATTTTTTTTTAACTTCTTGGTAATAAAATGGTGCATGTATAGAATGTTGTGTATTTTTTTCGGCAACAATAAATAATTTTTGTGATGAGAGATTTTTAAATAAGGCAAATCCTTCACTATTACTTACTTGAGAATCCTGTAAAATACCATCTTTTGTGTATATGCTAATATTGGCATTATTGACTATGTGACCATTATTTCCGTTAAGAACACATATTTCAAGTCCACGCTCACTATCAGTCTTTAAAATGACATAGTCCGAAATACATAATAAATTACTCGTAATATGATTGTCTTGCGGCGCAAAGTCTTTTCTTATAGACGAAAGTATTAGGTAAGTACCAGGTTGTTGTATCGGTGTCTTAACGTTTGTATAGTGTTCTTTCTTTGTTTTTGTGGTCACTTCCCAGTTGGAATGAGCTACGGATTTTGTGTATTTTTCTTTTTCTAACTGTTGAAGCCATCCATGGTCTTTAATGACGGTTGGAACATGTAAACGATAGGCCCTGAAGTAAAGCTTGTCAATATTCCTTGAATATACACGAATAGAATTACTTTGTGGAGAATTTATTAATTTAGCTTCGGCAGCATACTCAGGAGCTATAAATGAATTACTCAGTTCTAAGCACATCTTGCCACCAATACTTGTTGGATATTTATTATAGCCTTTAAGTGCTACATGATAACCATCTTTAGGTAAAAGTTTGGCAAGTTCGTACATACCAAAACTCCACCATGGTGTGTCTTCATAGTCTTTTAGTATATATTGTAGGTGTTTTTGCCGTTCCTGGTTTAAGTTATAGTATTTTGCTACCACGCGAGCTTTTTCTAACTTAGCTTCAAGTGCCGATTCGCGTTTATTTTTAGAATCATTCCAATTGTATAACTCTTCTAAAAGAGTAGATATTTTTAGCAATGGATGGCTATCTTTTATTGTTTCTTTGCTTTTTTGAGTAGTAATCATAAGTTTTGCTGTTTTGAATCTGTCTTTGTATTCCTGATCGTTCCAGCAGTCATGGTCTTGTAAAAAATCAACCCAAGCATATGATACAAAGTCGCGTATTGTATTACTTATATTGCCAGGATAGTTATCGCGTTGTATACAATATGCGAAATCGCTTACTCTTAATTTTGATAATATTTGGCGCTGATCATATGCTAATTTGTAGTGCTTATTGATTGCTTTCACTAATTGTAGTTGATTCCATTGAGTAAAGTCTTTACTATGACTACTATTACTACGCTTATTTATTTCTTTTTTTTCATCTTTTAAGTAGGAATACAAGGCGTCTGCGTAAACCATATTTAACATTGCTTGACTAATATCATCTTTAGGCCAAGGTGATTGCTCTAACAAAGTGACTGCTTCTTTATGGCGACAACGTACTCGATTGTTTGCTACTTTACGGATAAGTGCTTGCCGCCATTCTGAAGCAACGTTTTTATCGCGAGCATTTTTCAATACTAAATCTAATTTTTCGGACACTATTTGGAATTTTCGTTTTTTTTCTAAGCTATTTATTTCTTTCCATGAAGGTGTACTAAGCTGGCAACTAGCTATAATAATGCATGATAGGAAAAACAGTCTTTGTTTATTCATATTGTACTTTCAAAAATGATTTAGTTAGTACTGTCATCAATTAGAGCTGTTATAAAATTATTTTAAGGTGCAAAATTGTTCTTTTTAACTTCTAATGCACTGAATGGTGACACGACTTAATTCTTTTTTTGTATGCAGATGTGTTTTTACTATTATTTACAACAACTCACTGTACAATGAAATCTTGGTGTTTTGTGTAGAATAACTATTTTGCATGCGATATAAAGTATCGAGTCGTTTTATTATGGTTTTATTATTTTATTTTGATCTCAAATAAAGAAAAAGTCAAATAGGAAAGCATTATGAGTGATACAACTATTGTTGCCGTTTCATCTACAATGGGAGAAGGCCAGAGAGGAGTTATTCGAATTTCGGGTTTGGAAGCTTTTTCGATAATTTCGAATTTTATTCCAGAAGAAATTTCTCCTTGTAAACATCGTTGGCATGAATGCAAGCTAAAGATTGACGAATGGGACATAACTATTCCCGTGGTATTGTATTTGATGAAAGCTCCTTTTTCTTATACTTCAGAGAATGTTATTGAAGTGCACACTTATTCATCTCCGATATTATTAGATATTATGGTAAAGCAATTTATTCTTGCTGGATGTCAACCTGCGGAGCCAGGTGAGTTTACAAAAAGAGCCTTTTTATCGGGAAAAATGGATTTAACGCAAGCAGAGGCTGTTGCTGAAATTATTGCTGCTAAGACTTCTTCTGAGAGAAAGTCAGCATTTTTAGGAATGACTGGGCAGCTTTCGCGGCAGATAGATGAGATGCAGTCTGTAGTGTTACATGTAGTAGCTCTTATGGAAGCACATATTGATTTCTCGGATGAAGAAATAGATCCGTTGCCTGCAGACTATGTTCTTATTCGTTTGAAACCGGTGCTAGATATGCTTGAAAAATTCCACCAAAAAAATAAAGAGTTATCTCTACATGGAGTACAATTGTGTATCTGTGGTGCACCTAATGCTGGAAAATCAACATTATTTAATTTACTCTTACAAAAGAATGAGTCTTTGGTTTCTGATATTTCAGGGACTACGCTCGATTGGATGGAAGATTATGTTGTTATTGAAGGTACTCGGTTTAATGTAATTGATACACCGGGTATTGAAGAACAAACGGATAAAAAAATACAGGAGCGAGCTCAGAAGAAAGGACTAGAGATACTCGAAAACTGCGATGTTATTCTTTTTGTTATAGACTCATCGGTAGAGTACCAGGAAATATACGATCGTTTATTTGCCGTTATTCCAGACGTTCCTTTTGCTGTGATGTATAATAAAATAGATTTACCTTCTCAAGTGGAAAAAAAGAGATTACAAAAGGAATGTGATACCATATTTTCAGTATCGTTAACCACGCATTCAGACTTAAAGCCGCTAAAAAAGTGGTTAAGTGTGCAAGCAGTAAAAATACAAGAAAACAAAAATGAAATTCTCCTGAATACTCGACAACATTACGCTGTACAACGAACAGCAAAAATATTGGACCAAGTTATAGAAGATTTAGGCAATAACACTTCATATGAATTTATTGTTGGGGATCTTCGTTTAGCTCTTGACTACTTAGGAGAAATAGTTGGTAAAGTGACTACAGAAGATATTTTAGGAGAAATTTTTAGTAAATTCTGTATAGGAAAGTAGTTACAAAAAAAATAGACCTCAAATCTATTTTTTCTGTAAAATAACTTTTTTGTACCATGCTTCATGTATTTTACTTGTAGGTTTATAAATAGAAGGCTTTTTACTTTTAGTTTTCTTACCGGTCATTTTTGAATACCATGCTCTATGTATTTCGCGAATTTCGTGGAGTGGCTCTTTGTAGTTTTGCCATAAATCTTTCATTGTGGAATTGTTAACATTTATATTTCGAATATCTTTGGAATAATGTAAAAATAGTGTTCCTGTAACAAGGCCAAAGAAAACAACATAAATTAATAATGTTAGTATCTTGTGAATAATAGATTTTTTTGCTATATTTGAGTTAGTAGGTTGGGTAGAATTCAATTGGTGTTGTTCCATGCGCTGAGTTTTTTCCAACTCTAATTTATGCATGATTTCTTGCGTTTTAGACATAGAAAGGTCTACAGCAATCGAGCGATTGCACGACGGACATTTTCCCGTCTGTCCTATTCTTTCCTCTGGAGCTAAAAGTATGGCTCCGCAAGAGCACCTAATCTTTAAAGGCATGAAAATCTCCCGAAAATAAGAAAATGAAAATAAAATTTAAATGTGAATGTGGAAAGAGGATAAAAACCTCAATAAAAAAAATAGGACGAACGTTGCAGTGTCCTCTTTGCCAAAGAAAAATAAAAATACCCAATTTACAAGATGATACGGTTTTAAATTTAGAGTGCGCCGATTGTAAAGTACCATTCTCTACTAACTTAGATAAGTGTCCGTCTTGTCATAAAACTGTTGAAATGACAGAAAAAAATGAAGATACATACGACGAAACTGATTATAATAGCAGCGTAATCATTTCTCCCAAAAATTCAGCAAACATATATTATGTTATTTGGGGAGTATGTATTATTATTAGTTTAGTTTCTATTATTTATATTATAATCAACTTAAAAACTCTAAAAGTATTGATTGGTTAACTAACTTTTTGAATATTTTACTAAATTGATGGAAGTTCCATTTGTTTCTGTTTTACGAATATTTACCTCGTCCATCATTCTTCTCATCAAAATAAGTCCCATGCCTCTACCTGATTTCTTGATTTGATCATCATCTGGTTGGACAAGATGTTCATTAAAAGTATTTACACCACTATCTGTTATAGTAATTGAAAAATATTCCTCATTAATAAGTACAGACATGTGAATTTTCTTGTTACGATCAAAATGATGCGCGTGTTCTATTGCATTACTACAAGCTTCATCCACAGCCATTGTAATACTTTCGTGCTGGTCACTGAAAGTCGTCTTGGTAAACGACATGATAAAATCTCGTATTTTACTTAAGTAATTTGTGTCGGAAGGAAAAATAATTGTAATTTCGTCTGGGGCTCCTTCATTTTCCGGTACAGCAGGTAGTGAAGGGGATAATGGATTTTCAATTAAACTTAAGACACCTTCGTTATTAATAAATAAAATGTTTTTACATCTTGGACAACGATAGTGACCTGTTGTTCTGAAGTTTATTTTTTTTCCGCAAGATAGACATCTTTTTATTGTTGGAAATTGCTGGCTTGCACTGGCTGTATTATTTGAATTTACAGTTGGTTGAGAACTGTCAGTTGCATTTTCATTGTTTGGAGTTGGTGCATCACTAAAATTTGTTGATGCATCACTAAAGTTTGTTGGTGCATCAGATATAGGAGGATCTTCGGTTTTACTTGTTTGTGCATCTTGCACATCAATATTATTACTATCTTCTAATTCTTCGATTTCTTCTACAGGAGAATCTTTATGTTGTGTGTTATCTTCAACTAAAGTTTTTGCTACTTCTACTGCTGAATCTAAATCAGGGAGTATATCACATACATTGTCAAGGCCAAACATTGAAAAAACTTCACTAATATTATTTTCCAAATTACAAAAAATAATTTTGAACTTTGGTTCATTCATTGCTCTTGATGTTAAAGCACCGAAGCCTGTACTGTTCATGTACGTTAGACCACTTAAATTAAATATTAAAATACTACAGTTAACTTCTAACACCTTATCGAGAAATTGAGAAAAATCTCCAACGTTTGACAGATCTATCATACCAGAAATACTAATAATACCGATTCTTTTATCTTCTGTATCATATGAAAAATTCGTGGTTACGTTTTGCATATTGTCACTCTTCTTTACCTTATGATAAAAACTTATCCACTACCTTGTTTGGCCAAAATACGTTTAGAGCTTTCAAAACTTTTTGAAAATCCAATGGTAACGGGGCATGAATAAGCATTTCTTTTTTTGTACGAGGATGAATGAAATTTATTTTCCACGCATGAAGTGCTTGTCGGTCAATCAATTTACCACAAAGATTTTCATCTGCAAGCCGTTTTTCATATTTTATGGAGTCTTCTGTAACTTTTTTTAGAAGATTATCCACTGTTAAAACAGGGCTTGCTCCATACAGATCATCAGCGACTATTGGATTTCCCAATGATTTCAAATGCACTCTTATTTGATGAGTGCGTCCTGTTTTGGGAAAAACGTGAACTAAAGAAAATTGTGGGTAGTTATAAAGAACTTTATAGTTTGTTTCCGAAGGCTTGCCACCATGATTCACACTCATTTTTTCTCTACAACGCGAATCCATTGCTATAGGAAGACTAATGTTTCCTTTTTTGCACTCAATTGGCTTTTCAGTTAATGCAATATATTCTTTCTGTATTTCGCGTTTTTCGAATTGTTTTGCCAAAAATGCATGTGCATAATTAGTTTTAGCTATTAGTATAACACCACTTGTAAAACGGTCAAGGCGATGAACGATTCCTGGACGAATATAACCGTTTACTTCTGACAAATTAGCAAAATGATGTAGCAAAGCATTTACTAACGTTCCACCATTTTTTCCTTTTACAGGGTGAACAACCAAATCTGCTTGCTTGTTAACAGCGGCCATACACTCATCTTCGTAAAGGATATCAAGAGGTATAGGCTCAGGTTTTAGCTGCAAAGGTTCTAGCTGTGGAAGAGAAATAAAAATTCTGTGCCCTGCTTTGACTTTTGAACTTGGTTTTACCGCGCTGTTGTTTATAGTAATGTTACCATCTTTAATGAGTTTTGTGATAAAAGATCGCGTATACTGAGAAAAGGAATTAGCTATATATTGGTCTAGTCTACTACCTGAAGTTCCTTCTGGAACTAAAAAATCAAAACTATCCAAATTTTCGTAATTAGGTACAAGAGGTCGTTCCATAGTTTTTGTCACAAAACAAAATATTATTGAAAATCCAAGACAGCTTCAGCAAATTTGTAGTTCAATCTGCACATAACACAGTACAAAGTGCATTTTAAGATTGAACTATAGCAAAGTGAATTTTATTATGTACGCTGCTACATAATTATACAAGTAACAAAAATATATTCACAAATTCAATTTTCCAGTTTTATTTTTTGTAAGGTGTGACGAAGGTACACAGTTATAATTGTAACTGGGAAACAACGAAGTAACAAAATAAAAGGGCAAATCAAAATGAGCAAATACTTCCGGCGGTTACTTAATATACTGCCACACGTTAGTGTTTTTATTATAGTCTTGCCCTAAAAAAAAGCAAGAAAAAATAAAAACAGATCGTTTGACATAAAAAACTATATTTGTTACCATACAAAATACGCTATCTTGTACAAAAATTTACACTAAAGTGACCTGACAAAAGTATTTAGACTGTTTGACATCGAAACGCCCAACTACTTTCGCCACATCACTAAAATGATTTAGGGTGTGTCCCTACGTAGAGGATCTAAATTTTTGTAGTTACATATTTATATCATTCCCGTTCACATACACTTAACTATGAAATGGCATAAGTATGGTTATTGATGAGAATACAGTTGTAAAGCTAACTCTTATCTTATATGAAGTAGACAAGAAACCAAGAACTATATTAAGCACTCTAAAATCGGGTGATAGTCTTATTCTTGGTAGAGGACAAAACGTCCAACTATGGGTAAACGATAAAAATATTTCACGCGAACATTGTAAAGTATCGTGCGTAAACGGTGAAGTCTTTGTTGAGGATTTAGCAAGCCGTAACGGAACCTTTGTTAACAAACAAAGGATACACGGACGAGCACAATTAAAAGGTGGTGAACAAATTCGTTTAGCTAGTAGTAGCTCTGTAATTGTATCTTTAGAACTAGCACAAGGTAATCAGGGAATAACAACAGATCCTGTGCCTACACCTCCTCCTGGTGATCAGATTTTGCAACACGGCGAAATTATTAATGGTTATAAAGTTGAACGTCGCGTTGGTGAAGGAGGTATGGCTGTAGTTTACAAAGCTACACACTTAGGACTAAATCGTCCTGTAGCTATAAAAACTTTGGTAAGTCGTTTAATACAAAATCCAAAGGCAATAAAACGTTTTGCTAATGTTGCAAAGGTTGCAAGTGTTTTAACTCATCCTAATATTGTTCAAATATTTGATAGCGGTCGTCTTGATAAACGAGGAATATACTACATTGTAATGGAGTATGTCGAAGGTCAAAATTTGAATGCTTTGTTAAAAGAATATGGGAAATTACCACTTGACCGCTCGCGTCTAATTATTGGAAGAATTGCAAGTGCTCTTGAATTTGCAAATAAACATAATATTATCCACCGTGATATAAATCCATCTAATATTTTAGTTGGTGAAGAAGATGTTCCAAAATTGATAGGATTAGGTCTTGCAAAATGTTTAAATGATGAGGTAACTTCGTTAACGCAACCAGGTCAAGGGATGGGAATGGTTGGTTATATTGCTCCAGAACAATTGTTGGATGCGTCAAAAGCAGACCATCGTTCCGACATCTATTCTCTCGGAGCTGTTTTTTACCGTTGTCTTTGTGGTCAAACACCATATGACACAAAAAACATTCGCGACTTTTTCAGCTGTATTCACAAAAGAATACCACCTCCGCGACCGCACGAAGTAAATCAAGATATACCAAGAACAATTAGTGATTTGATTTTAAAGGCACTTGAGTATAATCCTGAAAAGCGCTTCCAAACCATAACGGAATTCATATTAGCTCTCAAAGGTGCGAGCATAGATAACGAGTACAGTATACAACAGGCAACAGCCAATCAAAGTAGTATGCTGCCGCAGGAAATATCGGTTAGCGGTTTCAATTTTGAAGCTCTTTATAAGCCGTATGCTGATGTAGGTGGGGATTTCTATGACTTTATTGAACTTAATGATAAAGAAATAGGTGTTGTTATCGGTGATGTAACTGGCCATGGTATTGAAGCGGCTATAATTGTCGGTATGATTAAAATGGCTGTTAAGATTTTTGCAAAACAATATGCGACAACAACTGATGCGTTGAAGCATGCGAACAAGGAAGTATATCCTGATTTAGATCAAACAACTTTTGCAACTGTCTTTTATGGAATTATTAATCGCGAAAAGAAGACTTTACGTTTTTCCCGCGCGGGACATAATCCTCTTATTATTTATAATCCTGATAGAGCAAAGCCCATAACTACTTATCATCCAGAAGGAAGATGTTTAGGGATGTTCGCTCAATGCGAGCTACAAGAAATGCAAATTCAACTTCAAGCTGGAGACTGTTTAGTTCAGTATACCGATGGAGTTACCGAAGCAATGAACTCTGAACAAGAAGAATTTGGTATGGAAAGATTGTGTGATACTATCCGAAATAGTGAAAACAATATACTGAATATTTTAAGTAATATTGAGCAATCGGTAGAAAAATTCGTAGGTGCTGAAAAGCAACAAGATGATATTGCTGTAATTGGCGTAAAGGTTTTATAAAATAATCTGCTTTTCAATTGAAAATATTGATCAATTCGAGCCCGTTTAACGGGCTCGAAAGAGTATTTAGAAAATATAGCGATGTTTGCACTAAATATATTTTGTTTTATTTTCTTCCCACCATTTTTCCCAACGATTGATACTAGATTCGCGCTCTTTTTCTGAAACTTCATAACGATAATTAAAATTCATTTTAAATATGGATTTTAAAGTTTGTTGCGAGCGAAAGCGAATATTAATGTTATTGTTTCTTAGTCCAATACCTATTAATACAGGCACACCTCTGTAATCATTCATATCACACAACGAAGCTGCTGCTTCTAATTGAACATAATCGGTTGTATCTTCTAATCGCTTGAAAATATCATCTTTCAATTCTAAAGCTTCATCGGATTTTGTGTTTTTGTATATTCTTGAAATACAATACATGCAACCGGTGCGTACTTTTGGCGAGAAACTAGTGATGTTTTTGGCCAAGTGGGGCAAAGCCTCGTCTTTATAATCAATAATTTCTTGGCATAATCGCCAATAGTCATCTTTTTTAGACAAATGCATAATTTGAATTAATCTTGGCACTCTTTCGTCTGCAGTTTCATCTACGACTGTTCCTGGTTGTGATGGGCTAAGACAACCAGTTAAAACAATAGTTAAAAAAATACAAAAATATAACTTATTCATACCTGGTTCCTAACTGATCTATGTCAATAACGTAACGAAATCCTAATGCTAACATTCTCACTTGTGGTTGTTGAGGGTAACGTTTACTACATCTCAAGGATATACCTTTGTAATACCAACTACCACCTCGTGCAACTTTATATCCTGGTCGTATTGGTAAGAAATGAGAATTACCTTCATAAACTTCATAATTATTAGCTGTCCACTCTAAGACATTACCTATCATATCATAACAACCATAGTAAGATTTTCCAGAAGAAAATCGCGCGACAGTACTGGTGTCTTTTAGACCTTCTTCTATTGTATTAGCATGGTTTTTGTAAAAAGAATTTCCCCATGGATAAACAAAACCTTGGCTTCCTCGCGCTGCCTTTTCCCATTCTTGTTCTGAAGGAAGTCTTACTCCCATCCAATTACAATAGTTGACTGCTTCATTCCATGATACTCCTGTAACAGGTTTTTGTAAATCCAAAGAATTTGGAACCCCACGCTCCCAATGTTGAGGAGCACTTGCTTTTGAATGTTTTATGTAATCGTAGTATTGTGCATTTGTTACTTCATGTTTACAAATGTAAAAAGCTGGCAAGTGTATTTTCGTTTCTGGGCTTTCGTCTTTGTGGCTATCATTTCCAAAAACAAAATGTCCTTCAGGAACTAATGCAAGATTTTGATGAACTTTTGCATGTAAATCTGGAAAAAGATTGGAGAAATAATTTTTATTAAGTGATGGATGAGAGATGTAACGCAAAGCGTAGACATAGCGTTTTTGTTTTATAAGTTTCTGCGCTTTTTTTTGTACGCGGAGATGTACTTTATGTATTTTGCTCAGAGCTTTTATCTTATCTCTTGCATAAGAAGAATTGATTTTTTGATACTGTTTCAAGGCTGCTTTGAAATGCCCTTGTTTTTGTAGTTTTTTCGCTAAATTTAAAGATTGTTGGTTCAGCAAACTTTTACTGATTTGTTCGCGGCAATATTTAATTCTCTTTTGTACTTTGTGAGAAAAAAGCTTATGTTGTTTTAGCTTTTTGTATGTACTTATGGCCTTATTATATTGATAGTTATTTTCGTAGTGTAGTGCTTGTTTCCACCAATTGTAGTGTTGTAAAGTTTGTAAGTCTTGCTGGTTTATTTTTTGTGAAAGAATCGAAATATGACGTTGTAAATTTTCGTCTTGGTAAAAGTTTAAAGCCCAGGAGTAGCAACGAATTGCAAGAACAATATCGTTGTTCTTTTCTGCCCGTTTTCCTTTATTTCTCCAAATGCTATATTCTTTGGGGATTTGTGTTTGGGAAGGAACTGTAATTATTTGTGTTTTTTTTTCTTTAGGTTTTTCAGAAGAAACAATAGGGGAGGAATTTATTGTTGATGGAATATAAATCTCTATTCCACCGTGAACAATAAATAAAGCACAGCAAACGGCTAAACTACAAAATGATACCCAAACAACTTCTTGCTTCATATCAAATTACAACTGAAAAGTTGGTCGAAATGCCTGTACAATTTCAGGCGTAACTTGGGGAATAATGACCTTTTCAATTAAGGTATTTTTGCGCTTGGCTATTTTTGTAGCAGCAAGAATTGCTGTTTCAACATCGCCGACTTCCCCATTGATTATAAAATAAGCGTTTCCTGCGATTCCTTTACCAAGATGAATTTTGACGAGTTCAACGCTGGCAATTTTTAAAGCGCTATCAACAGCCTCTATACATGTTGCGCAAGTTGTTGTTTCAAGAATACCTATTGCACTTAAATCGTATACACTAGGTTTCGATTTTAACGTTTCAATGATAGACAAACTCATATTTGGAATAACAAAAGAATCGAGAACACTTTGCGCGCCAATACGTAAACCTTCGGCGAAAGAACTCTTTACATCTTCGACTTCTCCATCAAACATAACTAGATACTTACCAGAGCTAATTGTTTGTGCAATAAGTATACGCACAACCGCTTTTTTTAGCAAGGCATCTACAGTTTCTATTCCTTTTGCTATAGAAGCAAATTCTATAAGGCCGACACACGGTTTGTTCATTCTACGCTTCTCCAGCTATTTGTTTCAATATATTTGTAGCAGCTTTTTGCGCTTCCTGTATTTCGCTATCTGTTCCAGCTATGTATAAACGACCAAATGCACCTATTGGTTGTATATCAACAAGAGACAAATGAGTAGCCTTTTCTGCTTCGTTTGCAGCAATCATAGCGTATCCAGCTGGCTGTACTTCTAAAATTAGGAGTGTTTGTCCTCCTAGAAGCATATTGCCTTTTCGCGTTCTATTAATGAGCATTGCTTGATGATCATTCACCCCTGTAATTACTTCGTTAGTTTTGATACTTGGTTTTTGTCTCATGTTTTCTGTCATACCTAGATAGGATAGTATTTGACTACCTGCTTCTAAAACAGAATCTTGTTTTTCAGCGTGGACTTCAAGAATACCAAAAGCCCTCTCAACAACTTGTACAGCAGGTTTAACATCTGTACTTTTTTGTGCTACGTCAGTAATGCGATTGATTTCCATGCCAGGTGCAATTTCAATCCATAAAGAAGCTTCTCCAGCAATTGGTAGATAGCCTCGGCAAGTTGCGGCCATATAACTAGCAAGTTGTGGCTGTAAACTATTTAAAAATGTGTACGTGCGTAGTTGAATCATAATGTTTCCTAGAACTACATAACAAAATAGAAATAAATTTGATAGATAAAATATTACATTGCAAGAGGATTTGCGATGCTCACCTATAATTGAACATCGCAAAACAATATGTAATCTGTAGTTTGATCAAAATATATGTAGGATTATTTAGTTATTTTGCTCTCTACTCCAGTTTGCATTTTTAGGTAAAATAAATTCAACTTCGCTATGTGGTCTAGGGATTACGTGTACAGATACCAATTCGCCAACTCTCTTTGCTGCGGTAGCGCCAGCATCAGTAGCAGCTTTAACCGCACCAACTTCCCCACGTACCATTACCGTTACGTAACCGCCACCTATTTTTTCAGTACCTAATAATGTTACTTTTGCAGCTTTTACCATTGCATCTGCAGCTTCTACGCATCCAACAAAACCGCGTGTTTCAACAAGTCCAAGAGCAATCTTGCTCATAATAAAACTCCTTTAGTAATTTTTATTCTATTATTTTGATTTTCTTTATATTCCAAAAAAAATCGCGCGAAAATTAGAGTGTTTCTAATATATTAAATCGCATCGTATGGCCAACCACGCTTTTTAGAACTAAAAGAATGGCTTGTAATAGATTTCTTTGGTGGAACTAAATCTAACGCTAATTTTTCTGCTAATATTTTTTGTTCGTAAGAAAACATATTCTGTGGTGATAATTGAACTTCTTCTTCTAGATTCAAATAGCAATTTGCTGGATCTACTGAAGTGCCGTTATCCCATAGAGAAAAGTTTTCTTTTAAAGTTGTAACTCTTTTTATATTTAGTAGATGTTTTGCTGAAATGTTGTCGGAGATAATATTATTACCAAAACTTCCACATCCTAAAGTCATTGAAGGCAGTAGGTTTGTTGCAAACCCGACTCCTCCTTGTGAAGTTGGTCCGTTTACAATAATACGCGATACTGGTTGCTGCAGTGCACATTGCATAATGATATCGGTATTTGTAGAATGGATACCAAAGGTATGACCTCGTCCTCCAAGATTTAGCAATCCTTCCCCTAGATCTAAGGCTTCTTGCCAAGATTTTACTTCGTAAAACGCAAGTATGGGAGCTAAAGTTTCAAATGATAGAGGAAATTTTTCGCCTAGTCCGTTTAGAGGAGCTAATAAAACAGATGTATCAATGGGTATATTTATTTGTGCTTTTTGAGCGATAACATACGCTGGTTGGCCAACTATTTCAGGATTCATAACCTTGTTACGCACAGCAATATTTGATATTTTTTGTGTTTCTTCTTTATTTAAAAAATAAGCTTTGTGTTTTTTAAATTCAGCAATAACTTTATTTTTAATTGAGGATTCAACGATAACAGATTGCTCTGAAGAGCAGATCGTACCATAATCAAAAAGCTGACTTGTCACAATACAATGAACTGCATGAGTGATATCTGCAGACTTTTCAATAAAAGCGGGAGGATTTCCTGCACCTACTCCGTACGCAGGTTTCCCAGAGCTATAAGCAGCCTTTACAAGACCTGGACCACCGGTCGCCAAAATAAGCGAAACAGCTGGATGTTTCATTAAACGCTGTGTTGCTTCAAGAGTTGGTTGGTTAAGACAACTGACTGCTCCTGGAGGTAAACCTACTTGTTCTCCTACCTCTTTAAGAATTTGAGTGGTCTTGTAGACACAGTTTGCTGAGCGTGGATGAGGAGCTAAAACAATAGTATTTCTCGCTTTAATAGCAATCATTATTTTATATATTGCTGTAGATGTAGGATTGGTAGTAGGTATAATCGCAGCGATTGTTCCTACAGGGTCAGCTATTTCGTAGCAATTTGTATTCTTATCATAGTTTAAAATACCAGTTGTTTTTTCATTGCGAATACTGTTATATATATCTCGACTTGCAAATAAATTCTTAGCCGTCTTGCTTTCGACGCGTCCCATTTTGGTCTCGCCTGCTGCCAAGCGAGCAAGCATTTCTGATGATTGAACGCTAGCTTGAGCCATCTTTCCAACGATAGTGTCTATCTGGCTTTGACTGTACTCAGCAAGTTTTTGTTGTGCGCGAGTAGCGCTAGCAACTAAGGTTTCAACTTCTTGTAATTTTGTAAGTTTTTCTGATAGCATATAATTATATTACAGGTGGTGGTAAATTGGTTTAGCCTGACATAAAAATCACGATAGTCTACATCTCTGCTCTATGTTAATGCAAATATATTTCAGAGAGCATAAAAGTTTAGAACAATTTTTTAGGATCTACTCATATTCATATAAGAAAGCAAGTATGTAAGACCTAATCCAGCAAAATCTGTATACAAATTTTTGGCTAGTTATTATTTTAAAAACATTAACATAATTGCGTAAAAAATACAATAAAAATTAACTGTTCATTCTTTTCAAGAATCGAGTTATAGCTCTTACCTATTTTATTTGATCTAAGTTTTTACGTACACTTGCAACAACGCGATTATAGTTATCAAATAGCTGGATTTCAAAAGCAATTGTTCGATAGGCAAACTGTTTTTCGAATACAATGTTTTTTCCATTGCCACATGTTTGTTCTGCAAGTATTTGTTTACTTCCATTAGGTTGTATAGCAAATAATTTTGTTCTATGTATATTAACACCTAGCACTTGATAGGCAATACGCAAGGTATAACTGTTGTGAATTAGAGCAGTTCCTATTTCTATGCTTCCTTGATTTCCGCCACTATTTTGATGAATAGAAACGTTGGCGTAGCCCTTTTTGCCACTTACAGGATCTTTTGCCCAAACCTTGGCATTACCACGGTAGCTACCAGCTGTAAATTCACCTGTTTGCTTTACGCTTCCTTGCCCCTCTACATACCATCTAGGTTTGAAAGATATTTCTTTGCCTTCGCTATCGTATCCAAGAGCAAAAAAACGTATTTTTCCTCTTAAAGAAAGGCTTGTTGTTTTTGGAGAAACGGTGACTTTTTGTATCTGGTTTGCATGAACTGTTAAATTTAAAGTAGTAAACGTGTGAGAATTTATATCACGCACTTTTACTGTTGCTTCTCCTGATCGCGTTGCTGTAAACAAACCATTTGTTGAAATCGAACCTGCGCCTGAACTTTCCCACGCAGGAGAAAAGTAAACTTCGTTACCTTTTCTATCATAAGCAACAGCTTGTAATTGCAATGCTTGTTTCTCGTATATCTTTTTTTTAGGAGAGATGATTTGTATGCTTTGTATGACTTGTCTACGTGGATTTTTTACAAACACAATTGCTTGGCATTTTTGTTTATTTACGGTAACGGTAATAATATATTTGCCAGAAGTATTAGGGGCTGTAAACTCACCTTTGTTAGAGATAATACCTCTTTGTACATACCACTGTAAGTTATTAGGAGTAGAAACAGCTCCATTGACCTTAGTAAAAACGCAAAATTGTAGCTTGTCACCAGGATTCATAACTACTTGACGTGGAAAGATTTCAAGGGCAGAAATTATTGTTGTGAACATTATTAAGAATAATGTGTAGCGTTTCATGATACTACTTTCTATAAAAATTGATAGTGACCATTCGAAAAGCAACGCATTTGGTTGATAAATGTTAATGCGTTTTAGATTTTTTTGAAGCGACTCGCAAAAGCATTACTATTTTGGTAGTCCTAAACAAGTAAGGTTATTGTAAACTTGGAACAAAAGTGTATTCACTCTTACGCACATCTTAAGTATATAAACACTAATCGTAAAAGGTTTTGTATAGAGCCAAAATGAAATCACTTGTATCACTTTTGTAAAATTTAGATAACCATTACCTGCAGGGACTTTTACAATTTTTTTGCTTTTGTTAAGCCAGTTGTTTTTATCAAATAATTTACAAGCTTCTAAAAATAATTGTAGCAGTGTAGCCTAATGCTATAATAACTCCAACGGCTGCAATACCATATAAAGCACGGTAATAAAGGCGTAAACTGTTCACTGCTTTCATTGCAAATGCAATATCATCACCTTCTGTAGTTACTATTTTTAGAAAGGCCCGCGAAGCTTTAAAATGGCAAATACCTATAAAAAAACAGAGTAGTCCCATAATGAAAAGAGTGGCTATTCCATTAACGAAGCTTCCATCATTAATGAAAAATGCAGAGCGAATAAATCCAATAATTCCAGTAAACACAGCTAATTTGGCTACAACACCCAAGCGCATAGCGAACTCTTCAAAAATCATATTTTCTTCGTTTTCAAATTCATATGATTGAGGGGTTTCTTCGGGTGTAACGTCTTCAGAAGTTTGCTCTACAACTTCTTTTGGAGAAGTTGTTTGCTCTGTGACACTTTCGGAAGAGATGTCTTGATTTGGAGTTTCTTGCGTATTTTCCGCAGAAGTAACTTTCTCGATATTATCGCTATTTTGTTCCTCTGACATGTTCTAGACGCCTCCCAATATATAAGAAAGTGTTGTTGATAAAATAAAGATCACAAACGCCCAGTAGTATAAAAAGTAAAAACGATTAAAGTTTTTCATTGCGTTCATAAAGTGAGCAATGTCGTTTCCTTTAGTATCTACAACGAGTTTTAGTGATTTTGCTGCAAAAAAGTGCGATATTGCAATCCCGCATATTACCAATAAATCGACAATTAACAATATTTGGTGGGTTGAAAAAACAAAAAAGAATGTAATTACTTTCAAGACCACAATTATTAAAATTGAAGTTCCCACAAAACGAACATTTTTTGCGAGCTCTGCAAAGATTTTATCTTGTTCTGGTGTGAATTCATAGTTATTCACCATGTACTCTCCTTTTATTCTCTAAATTTTAAGGTAAACCGTATATATTGATTTTTCCTCTTATCTCTCCGATAGCGGTAAGCTTACCATCATAAGAAAGTGTTCCTGCCGACAATCCGCTATATAACCTAGCTCTGAACCTGCGAAATCCTGAATCTACATCAGAAATTCGTAAGCGTCCATTTTCTTCAGCGTACATAATAAACTTACCATTGCCGCTAAGATTTAAACATACAATAGACGACTCATAACCGCGTATAGGATGACCGTAGTAAATTTTATTGTAGGCTCGACTAGAAGATTTAAATTCGTCAATGTCTATTTGATCGCGCTTAAAAAAAGCCGTCCAAATTACATCGCGTTGACCACGCCAATGGGGATCATCAAAATTTGGTTGTAGCAAAGAGCGAACCCATTTTACGCGGCCAGTTGTATCTCCTGTATACAAATGACGCATATTACGTGTCATTGCAAGTGCGGTAATTGGACCACTACCCGTAGTGTTTTTAACATAAGTTCCTTCTATAGCATTTAAAATAGTGGCTTTTTTATTATTGTCTCCGGTAAGAACAAAACGATCATCACTGCTAAAAGCCAAACATAAGTATTCACGGGTTGAACTAGAGTCTGGGTATTCAAGTACCTTTTTGTAAGTAGTTAAGTCCCATAAAGTAACGCGGGCATTTTTGCTACCGGTTACCGCATACTTACCACTATTACTAATAGCTATCGCATTTACTGCATTTTTATGTGCTTGTATAACTTTAATTTTTTTTCCGGTTTCTATATCCCAAACACGCATTGTTCCGTCTTTGCCTCCAGATAATACGTATTTATCATCGCGAGTGATTGCTATAGATTTTACATAACCGCTATGTCCTCGCAAATTATGCTTAATTTTAAGGGTCCTTGCATCCATAATACGCGCGTAGTTATCGTCTGCTCCTGTTACAAGATAACGGCTGTTACGAGTAAACGCCATAGAAGTTATTTTATCTTTGTGAATTTTTTTTGAAGTGATGAAATCGTAGTCTTCAAATTGCGGATTTTTGATAAATCCGAAATTACCAAGCTGTATTCTTTTCGTAAATTTTGAGCCACCATCTAAGGTGGCTACAATAATGAGATCGGTTTCATTTGCTTCAACTGTAAGTTGTCCTTGAAAAATAGCGTCGTTTTTTTCTTTGTAGTATAAATCGAGAGTAACTTTTCGCGTTTCAGACTGATAACGATAAAACACCGCCTCAGTCGTCACTATGTTTTTACTCGCAGTTACACGACCTTGCAGATTAAAAGATTGTAAAGTCAAATCGTAATTAGTATTTCGTTCATTTTTTGAAAATGCTTGCCACACAACAATTTCATCAGCATATATGAGTGTCAGCAAACCAAATATAAATAAAATCATTTTCTTTTGCATTGTCTTTCCTTCTTTTAAATGTAACTTCAATTTGCTATATACTTATATCATGATGTAATGTTGTGGATAAATAAAAATTTTATTTGTTTGTGAGGTGAACTATGCTGTTAGCAATCGATATTGGCGGAACAAAAATTACAGTAAGCATTGCAAGCCAAGAGAAAATTTTAATAAAAATGTTTCAAAGTGTAAAACTTATTGGCGATGAAATGACAATACCAAAACAAATAGATAATCTCATTTATCTCGCTTGTCAAAAAATATCAATAACTGAAAAGCAGATTAAAAGTGTTGGAATTAGCACTTGTAGCCCTTTTGTTTCTATTGATAATTACAAAGCTATTGCCGCTCCAAATTTGTGTGGAGGTTTAGGATTACGTCAAAAAGAATTAAAAAACAATTGGCAAAGAATACCTTTACAAGAACATTTACACAAGCGTTTTTCGTGTGTTGAAATGGAAAACGATTGCGTAAGTGCTGTTACGGCTGAAAGAACTTTTGGAGCGGGGCAAGGATTTGAAAATATTATTTACATAACTTGGAGCACCGGAATTGGCTGTGGGGCTTATGTTAATGGAAATCTTGTTAGAGGTAAAAATGGCAATGCGCCGCATTTTGGCCCTATTTATATGGTGGACTGCGACCAAAACTCAGGTAATGCAAGTTACGAACACTTAGAGGCTCTTGCCTCAGGAACAGCGATAGCTCGCAATTTTGGACAGGGTTCAACAAAAGATGCCTTTGAGCAATATGCGAATAACGAACATGCGCACAATGTTGTTGATAATGCAATCTATCATTTTGTCAAAGGTCTTATTTCCATAAATTACGTTCTCGACACTAGCAAAATTATTTTAGGTGGAAGTGTTTTTTTAAACAACCAAGAGCTTTTAATGCCAATGATAAAAAGCAAATTTTTTGGAGAATCGTTTACTGTTTTCAGCGACGGTGTCGAAATAGTCGCTTCGGATTTGGGAGAGTATTTAGGTGACTTGGCGGCTTTGAGTTTAATCATGCCTGAAGATTGGATTGATAAATGGCAACAAGAAAAGCCATGGTTATCTGCGCCTTCTGCGGTTATTGTAGAATAGGTTTGGGTAATGTTTCCGAGATAGGGCGTGTCATCATTCAAAATATTGTGTGTTTTTTCGAGCCCGAGCCCGTTTCCGAAACTTTCACTAACAATTTATCAAAGAAGCAAAGTTTCTTTTTCCATCGCAAAAAACTAGTATTGAACCAATAAATCACTTTCT
The DNA here is from genome assembly GCF_041508025.1 of Candidatus Uabimicrobium helgolandensis. Taxonomy (NCBI): domain Bacteria; kingdom Pseudomonadati; phylum Planctomycetota; class Candidatus Uabimicrobiia; order Candidatus Uabimicrobiales; family Candidatus Uabimicrobiaceae; genus Candidatus Uabimicrobium; species Candidatus Uabimicrobium helgolandensis. Next base: position 3,656,502 of record NZ_CP165719.1, on the reverse strand, counting down.
GTCGCTCTCAAAAAGTTTTCGGGCGCGGGCTCGCAAACGGGCTCGGGCTCAATACTACTGGCGTATCATTAAATGAATCCGTTATATTTTTATCTGTATTGAATGATGACACGCCCTAAATTAACTCTGCGCGACATGATTATTTAAAGTATATTCAGTGGTAAAGTTCCCCACTGAACATTTTTGGTTGGATCTTGCACACAAATGGAGCCTATTATTTTCTTATGCCATTCCATAGCAACTGCATACTTTTTTTGCTTTTTTTATAGTTCTTTTTAGGTACAGAAATCATCATACAATATGTATTCTCTCGGTATTTAAAAAAATTGAACGCCATTACAAGTTTCTGATTTTCAAAAGAAGCTTTTCCATAGAAACGAATGAATGCCCCAAATTTTGAGCCTATTCTTTGGCCTTTGGAAGCAAATTTTACATTGGTATAGCCACTTTGTTGTAGCAAAGTGGTATAACCAAGCATAATCGTTTCTATATTGTCACCTGTTGTTCTTACTCCACCGATGTTGTGAAACAGTCTTTTTCCAAATGCCATTGAATCTATGCTCACAAGCATTCCATTTTCTTCGTTTTTTAAGGAAAGCATTACTGTTTCGCGGCGATCTTGGCGTTTTAAAATAGGCTCTTCGTTTTGATACCACAGCCCAAGAGGTGTGTTGATTTTTACTAAGTTATATGTGAGCGATAGTCTTTTCCGTTGTTTTTTTATTGTCTCAGGATTTGGTTGTTTTATTTCAGGTTTTATTTCAGGTTTTTGTTTAGGAGTATCTTGTTGTTTTTTTTGAACGATTTTGATTTTTTTAATATTATCTTTTTTGATGTCAGCTTCTAACTTATTTTCTTGTACTTTTGGTCTTTCTTTTTCTTTGTACGTAACTAATTCTTGTTTAATCCATTTATTTTTAAAAAAAACATACCCATTGCTGCGCATCTCTTTTAGACTATACCACTTACGGTTGTGAAATACTAAGCCTTTTCCCTGTAAATCGTTAGTTGTGTACCACATACCATTGTGTAAAACATAACCTTTTTGTTCAAGGTTTTTACGAAGTAACCATCCATTACTCGTTTTTACGTAACCTAGTTTTTGTCTTGCTGTTTCATGGTCAGGAGCAATGAGCAAAATATCATTGTACAAATCAACTATTTTTTCGGACATCTCATTTTTTGAACACCAGTTTACTAGAGATAGTAAACCATCAATATCTTTTTTTTCACGAAGAGAGTGCCATTTTTTTTGAAAAATTTGTTTTGGAGTTTGCCGCGTTTTCTCTGGTACTTTTTTTGTAGAAAGTTTTTCATGTTCAATTTGAGTATCTTCATTTTCAACAAATTCTGTTTCTTTAACGCCATTACTTGAAAATAAAATTATCAAAATAAGTACAACAGAAAAAGAACCGAATATAATACTCATAATAACACTAGGCGGAGTGTTTTTTTTACGCGAACGGTTTGTTCGTCTTGTATTGCGCGAGCGAGAGCTACGATGTTTTTTGGATGACATGTTTATCTCCTTTTGTATAAGTGTACAAAACAGCTTTATAAATAAAAGTTGTTTTTATAGTGTACATTCAATCTTTTTCTCAGCGTTTATTCTAAAATAACAGCGAAGCAAGCTATGAAAAAGCGGAGAAATTCTTACCAAGAGTATTTATGGTTGGCTTTGTTTTATTTTCTAGCTTTGTTGCAACACGGTAGTTTCTAAACAATGGTGAGGAAAATTTCTCGCTCACGCTCATGTTTGCCTTGAGTGCGAGTGAGAAATTTTTGACCTATCGTGTCTTTCTTGAGGAGTAATTCAATTGTGTTAGATCATTTAATTTTTAGGAATGAGTTTGCGGTGTTGTTTTTTACATAGCGGATATGGCTTTTCTTTCGGAAGAAGTTTTTTGGCTTTATCAACATATCCTTTTTGTAAGAAACCATATATTTTTCGCGCAAGAGAGCTATAATCTTCTATACTATATACCCATTCATTTACATACTCTGGACTTAAAAAACGACTAATTCCTACTTGAATACTACGTAAGTCTGATTTTTTACCATAAATATTGCGTTCTGGGTCCCACTGAATATGAACTTGTGCTTGAGAAAAATGTTCTTGCCAATTATCATAAGAACCGTAAATACTAGGCTGAGGAGTCGTAAGCACTCCTTTTTTTAGAGCTTTCTCCCAACCTTCAAGAGAAATACGAACCGCAAGAATATACTCTTGTCCTTTTTTTTGAGACCAATTACTGCGCGCCATTAGCCATAAAAAAGATGGCTTAATCCATGTCATCCGCTGAAAAGAAAAAGGATTTACAAATTTTTGTTCGCGTAGTGCTGGTACCGCTATTTGTTCACGAAAAGCTTGGTACACAACAATGGACTTTTTGTTATAATCTGCACGTATACTGTAATTCATAATAAACTCATTTTAAGAATCAAAAATTTTATTAAGTTCAGAAAAAGAAGCAGCTTCTTCAAACAAGGCAGGGGAACCACGCTGAACAAGATCTTTTGATGCTTTGATAAAAGCTCCCCATGCGATACGATTCAAAACGGAGCCGACAGAAATACGTCTCACTCCTAAATCAGTTAGGCGAGAAACCGATAAATTATCAATTGCTGAAGACATTAGCACATTTACTGGCTTTGGTGCTACAGATGTGACAATTTTTTCTATTTCACGATTATTGGTTACTCCAGGAGCATAAAGGCAATCTGCGCCTGCATCTGCATAAGCAACAAGCCTGTCGAGCGCGGTTTCAAAAGGAGTCGCATCACAAACGAGCCACGCTTCGCATCTTGCGGTCAACAATACAGGGATATTTGAATCATTTATTACTTTTCTAGTGGTACGAATTCTTTCAACGGCAATTTTTTTATCATACAAAGGATATTTTTTATTGCCGGTTGCATCTTCTATAGAAAGTCCTGCTACTCCTGTTGAAATACATTTTTTTACGTTTTCGGCCAATTCTTCAAGCGTATTAGCATAGCCATTTTGAAAATCGGCATTAACAGGCAAAGATGTTGCAGTAACAATATCTCTAATATTTGTCAAAATTTCTTCAAGAGAAAGTCTTCCAATTTCATCAGGGACACCTTTAGTGAAAGAAACACCAGCAGAAGTAGTTGCTAATGCTTTAAAACCTAGTTGTTGAAGAAATATGGAAGTTCCAATATCCCAAGGATTAGGAATAACAAAGCTTCCTGACTTATGTAAATTCCAAAATGTATTTAACGATTCTGTTGTCATTTTATTTTCTTTACTCTTTTCTAGATCAAAATAACATCTCATAAATACCGATAAAACAAAGAATAGCACTTTCAGATACTAGCTTCGTTGTTTGTTAGAGCATATTATCAATTAGGAAATTATGTTAAAAATTCGTGACTGTTAACTGTCATTGCTGCTTTCGTAGTAATTGTGATTGCTGTTATGTCACTAAAATGATGAAAATCGGAATTAAAATCTATATTTTATCTGGTGAGATGCAATTAGATTTCTCTCATCGAGACAAGTCAAAAACTCAGTAAAATTAAAATTTTCAAAGAACAGTAAAGAAGCTATAAAAAATAAGGTTAAGAAATAAATTTTAAAGGATCAAAAGACGTATTTTTATGAAAAGTAGTCCAAGCCCAAATAAGAATTTTACGAGCGCAAGCAATAAGAGCAAGCTTCTTGTGCTTGCCACGAGAAACAAGACGATTAAAAAAGGTGCGAAGAGGACCTTTTGTAGTTCCGTAAACAGCTCCGAGAGCTCCAAGATACAGCATTTTACGTAAAGAAGGATTACCTTTACGAGAAATAGCTTCGTGGCATTTAATGCTAGAACCACTAGATCGAGGTACTGGATCGAGGCCAACATAAGAAGTAAGTTGTTTTGCAGAACCAAGACCTTGAGTAAGAGAAGTCCAACGATGAAAAAGGACAAGAAAATAAAGAGAATTTTTATCACCAACGCCAGGAGTTTTTTTGAGCTTTTTGACTTGTTCTTTTAAGTCAATATGCTCCCCAATGTGGTCGTTGATGTCACTCTCAAGACGTCTAATTTCATCTTGAATCCACTCGATGGATCTTTTGATACTAGCAAGAGCAGAACCTTCAAACTTTAGTTTGAGAAGTAAGGCATTAAGGCGATTTTTTTCACGCAAAAGGGATTGCTCTAATTCTTCTTTACGTTTGAGCATTTCGTCAAGTTGAGCAATATGCTCTTCTTGAGGTTGCCACTGTGGTAAAGTGCCTTTTGCAATAGCAAAATTAGCAAGTAATCTTGCATCCATACGATCTGTTTTGGCTCTTATGCCTTCTGATTCAGCCCACTTTCTTACTTTAAATGGGTTGACCATGTTTACAGTCCATTCGTGGTCGAGAGCAAATCTTGCTATTGGTTGCTCATATCCACCGCTTGGCTCTATTACTACTCGTATTTTTTCTAACTCATGTTTTTTTATTATGTTCTTTAACTGTTTTAATAACTTTTTATGACCTTTGTTTGCGTTGGAGAATGTTCCAAGATCTGTTGGCTTATCCTGACTTTTATTTATTATTGCGACATCCAATTTGTCTTGGCTTACATCTATTCCTACTGTGAGAACTGACATTTTTTATTCCTTATCTTATGAATGAAATACCTTTCTCACTGAGTGTTGTTCTCTGGGGACCCTTTGCTACCTGGTATACGAGCTCGGAGCTCTGATTTCTCTACGCTTTCCCAGAGATTTTTGACCTGTCTAACAACGGTTTTGAGAAACCTTTGGCGTTTATTTGTCCGGTCTACTCAAGAGAAGATTATTGATTCTGTCTAAATATCAAGTTTTGCCTTAGGGCGTGTGCGAATTTTATCTTCTCAAAGTAGATTAATTTTGTCAAGATTGATGATACCAGGGCGTGTCATCATTCAAAATATTGTGTGTTTTTTCGAGCCCGAGCCCGTTTGCGAGCCCGTTTCCGAAACTTTCACTAACAATTTATCAAAGAAGCAAAGTTTCTTTTTCCATCGCAAAAAACTAGTATTGAACCAATAAATCACTTTCTGTCGCTCTCAAAAAGTTTTCGGGCGCGGGCTCAATACTACTGGCGTATCATTAAATGAATCCGTTATATTTTTATCTGTATTGAATGATGACACGCCCTAATTACTCTAAATATCGATACGTTTTGTTTAAAATTAGTTAAATTCAGTGGTCTAAACAAAAAAATGCTCGTACTTGTTTAATAAGTACGAGCATTTTGATAACTATGATTGAACTAAACTATTCTTCTTCTTTTTTATGTAGCTCGGTGTATTTGATATCAGCACCTTCACCCTCACCACCATCACGACTATCAGCACCAAAAGAGGTAATTTCGAATTTGCTTTTTCTCTTTTTGTACTCGTACTCATTTCCCCAAGGATCTAAAGGAATTGCATCGATAAATGTGTCACCACTTTTATTTGGTTTTGTAAGAGTTTCTAAGTTTTTTGGATAAGAACCTTTTTTCATTTTATAAAGCTTAAGTACTTCACCAAAGTTTTTAATTTGGGTCTTGGCTGCACTGATACGTGCATCTTTCAAATAACGAACAACTCCTGCACCTACAACTCCTGCAAGAAGTCCAATAATAACCACTACAACCATGATCTCTACTAGAGAGAATCCACGTGACCGATTATAATGAGATTTTTTCATAAATTTCTCCTATAGTTGTGACATCTGCATGATGGGCATTATAATAGCTAATACGATAAAACCTACAATAGCTGACAAGCTAACTATCATAATAGGTTCCAACAAAGATGTAACTTTTTGGGTAGTAATTTCAACTTCTTCGTCGTAAGCACTTGCAATCTTAACTAAAACTTTATCAAGATTACCACTCTGCTCTCCCACAGAGATCATATAACCTACAACCGAAGGAAAAACATCACTTTTACGTATGGCAAGTGAGATTCCATTACCATCAATGATATTTTTTTCTACTTCATCTAATGTTTCTTCCATTACTTTATTATCAACGACATTACGTACAATTCGTAGTGATTCGAGTGCTGGTAAACCCGATTGCAATAATGTAGAAAATGTTACTGCAAATCGCGATACCGATTGTTTTTTGAATAATATTCCAAAGATAGGAAGCGACAAACAAAAGCGATCAAAAGAGCGTCGCCCGTAAGGGCTTGAAATAAAAGATTTAAACGCTATAACCATAGTGATCACAATTGCCAAAACTAGCCACCACCAATTAATAAAAAAATCAGATAAAAATATAAGTATCTGTGTTGGCACAGGTAACTCACCACCGTTACTTTCAATTGCGCGGCGAATTTTAGGGACAACAAAAGTTACTAAGAAAATAACCACTACAACCCCAATAAATGCCATCATAAAAGGATATGCTAAGGCAGCAGATACTTTTCCTTTCATGCGACTTTGCGCTTGTAAATAGTTTGCTAATTGATTCAATATAGCATCGAGATTTCCGGCTGCTTCTCCTGCGCGAACCATGTGAATATATAGTTCGGGAAAAACATGAGCGTGCTGCGCAAGTGCATCCGCAAAAGTAGTACCTGCGGTAATTTTTTCGCGAATATCTCGGAAAACAATTTGTACATTTTTGTCTTCGATTTGTTCAATAAGTACGCCAATCGCCTCACGCAATTTAATATCTGATTCAATTAAAGTAGCTAACTGTCTCGTTATCATCGCTAATTCCATTGGTTTTATTTTCTTTGCCGAGCGATTTTTTGGACTTGAGGCAGATTTTTTATTCATAACCTTTAAGTCCATTACATGAATGCGATCCATGCGCAATTTATCTCGTGCTTCTTTTGGGCTATCGGCATCAATAAGACCTCTTTTTATTTGACCCGATTTTCCTAGTGCTTTGTATTCATATATTGGCATAAAATACCTCATTGTCTTGGGGGACGTTGAAACATAATCGTTTTTTCTATTTTGGGAGTCTTGGTATTTATAATAATATAATCAAGACATTGAAAAATGAGCCAGCGCAGTTGAATTTTTCGTACAGGTAAATTCAAATAGTAATATTCTCCTGCGAATGTAATTGGATCTTTTTCATCTTGTAAAACTGGAATAAGCAGTGGAATAGCATGCTGACCAGCTTGTAGTAATTTGTATATATGACCACTTAAACTTCCCAAAACTTTACTGTCGGCAATTGCAATATCGATATTATAACAATCTGTCGGATTCAAAACGATTTCAAATTCAAAAGGAAAAAATTTTGCACAAGATGCTAGTTTGTTTGAAAGACGTTCATCTAAAGAACCGAATATTCCCACAAGTAACTTTTCTTGAAATTTTTTATTGACTACTACGGGAAAACGCAGACAAAATCCTTTACTAATGACCTCTAATTCTGTCAAAGTATTACGCGTAACTTTTTGGTACTCGCGAAATAACTTTTTGATACTTTTCTTTGTCTTTTCTGTTTTACTAGCATTTTTAGCTACTGTTTTTATTTGTAAAATGTCCCAGTCACCTTTACGTGTTGCAGGAAGAATTTTAGATACAAAAGAAATCGAACTTCCTTTTTCAGCCAATAAAATACACATGTATGTAAAAATTGTAAGTATTTGATTTGTACTTACACAATCAGCATACAATAAAACGCGAGATTGTTCGTGAACAATGTTCCACGAAATTTGGCGTCGAAGAAGTCTATTATAATGAGATTTAAAAACCTGATCAAAAACATCACAAAACTCAAAAATAATTTTATCTTTGAATGGTGGCAAATCGATAATGTTAATGAGCGCCTTGTGCGTGGTTTTTAAAAACTCATCTAGTTCTGAACTATAGACATCTCCAGAGAAAATCATACGTTGTAACACCTGTAAGTGATTTTCTATGTTAGATAGACGTTGACCACTAATAGATAGTTTATTATTTTTGGCATTTTTTTGTAATTGTTCTAGGTATTCTTGCCCAAACTTGTGATATTGTCTGAGACTTTTTACTAATTGTAAAACGTGATTTTCCATTTCAACAAGTTGTTCTAAGCGAATCTCTCCTGTTTTTGTACGTACAATTCCAGAAAGAGCTTCGATTTTTTTGCACTTATTTATTGCGGTATCAAATTTTAATAAGCGCACATGGTTTTTGATTTGTTGAATGTGAATGTCTAGATTGGCAAGAAGTCCGCGATTCGCTGATTGTTCTTGAAGAAGGTAAAATTCATGGAGAAGTGTTTCTATTTTTTGTGGAATTTCTCGCAAAAAATCTTGAAGAATATCTGTGTTTGAACGGATGATTTCCCACAAATTTTGAGTATCTAAATTGTTTTTTTGTGCAACATTGTTTAATTGCTGTTCTAGTTGCTGGCGAAAATTATTATTGCTTTTGTTATCTTCAGTAAGATTTTTAATATCTTGTTGTAGTTGTTTTTGTTGTTGAGAATAATTTTCACATTTTGCGTTGAGAGCTGTTATCGCTTCTTCTTTTTGTTGTATAACGATTGGTAGCTTTTGTAATTTACTAATTCGTAAGGCTTCTTCTTGTGCAAGAAATAATCTATTGATGGCTACGAACAAGACAAAAATAGAAATCGCACAACTAAAATAATTTAAAGTGGTGTTTTGAAGAATCAAATTTACAAACAAAGTGATAATCAATATAAACAAAGATAGAAAATATATAGTAGGAGCTTTTTTATTCATATTTTAGTTTTTGTATAGCAATTTTAGCTGTTTCTTAGAAGCAAGAAAAACGGACTATCTCTTTTTATATAATTACCCTAATTGCTAATCTTATCCCTTGAAAATTAAACCATGAAGGATGTAGAGAAAAAAGAAAAATTAATTAAGAACGCGGAAAATAAGAACTAAAGGAGCATAACTTTTAATAAAAGTCTGTGTAAAGTTGTATTCTTAAACGATTGATGCTTGTGACATTATTTAAGGCTAGGTAGAATTATACTGTACGTTTATTCTCCATCTCCATAAATTCTAAACATAGTTCTTTGTATTTGTGCACTTCTTCACTTTCTTTACTCGATTCATCGCTCAAGGTAAGTAGGTAATCAAATCTTTCCAGTGCTTCGCTGTATTTATTTTCTCTGAAAAATAACATGGCTTCATCCATTGCTTTTTCGAACACTTCTTCTTTTTCTAGCTCATGTTGAGCATAATTTCTATACTCCAAAGCTTTTTTGTGAGAATCCATACATTGTAGTATTCTGTTAAAACAAACAATTGCTTCATGCCATTGTTTTTGATTATAAAACTTCATTCCTTCCTGGTAGAAAAAGCTGATATCTTCAATTGTATTTCCATCATGTAAACGTGCTTTAGCTTGCTCTAAGAACTGATGGGCTTCTTTGTGATTTGGATTTAAAGAAATGGCTTCTTCTAAACTAAAGACCGCTTCATCATATTGCCAACGCTCGTACATTTGCAACCCGCGTTTGTAAGCTTCATCAACAGCGATTCTCGTAGTTGCTTGTTTTTCGTACGATTTTTCAGCGAGATCATGGTAGTTTTTGGCATGATCATGATCAGGGTTTATTTCCAATACTTTTTTAAAGTAGTTGATCGCTGTTTGGTATCTACCTTTTTTCATGGAGATAAGGCCGTTGGTATATAAACCAGTAATTTCGGCTATACGTAATTTTTTCTGGGCACTGTTGCGAAGCTGTGCTGCTTCTATGTGATCCTCATCGTAATCTAAAGCTTGCTCAAAAAAGTCAACTGCATCTTCATAATTACCCTCATCATAAGCTTTTTGGCCTGTTGTAAATGCAATATTGCACTGCTCTGTTTCGCGTTGAATAATCGCTTCCCCTGCTTTGAGTAAATCAGGAAGTTCTCTGTCTATATCCTGAACAATTCCTTTTAAACGACTAGAGTTGGGATATTTTTTAACTATACGCAATATCTTTGCAACGTAGTTGAGAGCTCCTTCTTCATCTTCTTCGTCGAAAAGAACAAAGGTTTCTTGGACTAAATCGCGAATATGCACCGCAGCCTCTTCTTCTTTTTGCATTTTGATGGAGTCTTCGCGATTTGCGAATGCTTCTTCGTAGTATGCTGTTTCTTTGCCGTATATAGAGAGGACTTTATTGAAAAAATAAATAGCATTTTCGAGTTTTCGGCGTTCAAGAGCCTTGCGTCCGTGAGACATTAAGGAGTGGACACTTAAATCGGTAGTAAAATCAATACGATCTGTTGCGCCAATAACTTCATTGATCATCGTTTCAATATCAGGATAGCGGTCTTCGGGTTTTTTTGATAGAGCCTTTAATATTATTTGTTCCAATTCTTTTGAAATCTCGCCATTTAGTTTGTTAGGTTTCGCTGGTTTTTGCTGTAAATGCATTCGGCTTATCGATGACATCGTTGTTCCGTTGAATGGAGGAACACCTGTCACCATTTCGTAAAAAATCGCTCCTAGAGCATATTGGTCGGTGTGCACAGTATACTCACCGGCTAATTGCTCTGGAGCCATATATTTTATTTTACCTAAACATAAATTAGATGGAGTTACTTTTGGAACATTTATCTCTCGACAAGCTCCTAGACCTAGTATTTTTACAGTTTCTGCTTTACCTACAATGATATTACCAGGATATAATTTGCGATGTAATATTTTCTTTTTATGTGCAAAAGCAATTGCACGAGATATTTGTAAAAAATACTCTACCGCTTGTGAAATTCCTAGATGACCTTGATCTTTTAGCATGTTGGCTAGTGAAACGCCATCGAAGTAGTCCATCACAAATCCAAGTTGATCGTCGTGATAAATTGCCGAAAATATTTGAACAAAGCTAGGAATATCTAACTTTGCCCAAGCTTGAACTGCCAATAGTAATCGATCACGCACAACTTTCTTTTTCGCGAGTTGTGGATGTATGATTTTTATTGAGCGCATAACTTCGAGGTGAATATCTGTTGCTTTATAAACTACTCCAGTAGTCGCCAATGCTATTTTTGATTCGATTTTGCAGTTATTGAAAACCTGGCCTATCATAGTATGTATCCCTTAAATTTCTTTTGCCCCACTTAGGTACGATTGTAAAGCTTCTGGAACAGAAATACGACCATCGGCTTTTTGATATGTTTCCCAAATAGCAGCCATGAGCCGTGGAACCGCTAAACCTGAACCATTAAGTAAGTGAAGAAATTGCGGTTTTTCGCCTTGATTTTTGTAGCGAATATTAGCTCTTCTTGCTTGGAAATCTTTGCAGTTACTACAACTAGATACTTCGAGCCAACGTTCTACTCCAGGTGCCCAAACTTCTAAATCGTACGTTTTTGAAGACGCAAAAGACATATCTTCAGAAGCAAGTAATAATACTCGGTAGTGTAGATTTAATTTTTGAAGTACAGCTTCTGCATTTTTCAGTATCGTTTCAAGCGCTTCATCGGACTTATTTGGCTCAACAAATTTTACTAACTCAACTTTTTTGAATTCGTGTACGCGAAGTAAGCCACGTGTATCTTTACCTGCAGCCCCTGCTTCTCTGCGATAGCAAGAAGTCGCGGCGGTTACGCTGATAGGTATTTCACTGGCCGGAATAACTTCATTTTGATACAGATTTACTAAGGCAACCTCAGATGTCGGTATTAAAAATAAATCATCAGGCTGAGTGTTGTACATGTCGTTTTCCATCTTAGGAAGTTGTCCTGATCCCTCGACAGTTCTACGCAAAACTAAATGAGGAGGAGAAATCTCGGTGTAACCAGCTTCTACCTGTAAATCCAACATAAAGTTAATAAGTGCTCTTTCAAATCTAGCTCCGGCTCCAACAAGAACGTTAAAACCGCTGCCGCTCATACGTGAAGCGCGTTCAGTTTCAAGGATTCCAAGATCCTTGCCTAAATCCCAATGTGCTTTAGGAGTAAAGTCAAATTTAGATTTTTCTCCGTGAACACTAAGAAGTTTATTCTGCGATTCATCCCCTATCGGAATATCTTCCTGTGGTAGATTTGGTATTTCTAAAAGAATGCCTCGTATTTTGTCATCTATTTCACTGATTTCGTGGTCGTGATCTTTGATACTCTTGGAAGTTTCTTTCATATGCGAAATTACTTCGGAAATATCTCTTCCCTCTTTTTTAGCAGCGGCGACTTCTTCATTTTTTTGGTTTCTGATTTGTTTTAAATTTTCAACAGCAACTATTTTCTCTCGTCGCAATTCATCTAACTGCAAAAGATCATCTATTCTATGATCGTATTTTCTTTTTTTTAACAGTTCTCTGGCTTTATCCGGGTACTTCCGGACAAACTTTATATCTAACATGGAAAAATTTTCCTCGTATAAATTAAGGAGTGACCCTATTTACTCATATTCAGTATCTTTAAGCACTAGTATTTTGTTAGGCGTACGAACATTTACCTTCTTTATAATTTAGCTTTTTTAGGTTAACATACTACTTTTTTATTGTAGGCAATTTTGTGTTTTCAAAGCGCCTCGCTACTCCCTAAAATAACTAACATTCTATAAAAACTTAGATGTCGATACGTCTTACTTTGAAAGCACATAACGGCATTGTGTACTTTTAAAGTGCTTCGCTATTGCCTAAAATAACTCGAATTCTATAAAAATTTAAATAAGAGCACACCCTATTGAAAGTGTCTAATAATGCGCAAATTTCGTTGATGACATGCCCTAGTTTACCTTTTTTTTTTTCAAAAAGCAACTGACATTTAATGATAGTTTCTTATTGATTTGTAACCTCGAATATATAATAATAACAAGAAATCGATAACATTGCATAGACGTGCGCTTATAGAAGTGCACTCTAATCTAAAACATTTTATCATTACAGAGGAAGTAAAACGTTTATGAAGGCCGAATTACTAATGGTTCAGGGGGAAAATACTGCACGGAAAATTATTATCCAACCCAATGGGAAAGTAGTTTTAGGGCGTCATCATCTGTGCGAGGTAATCCTTAACGACGCGAATGTTTCGCGGCTTCATACTTTAGTTGTTTTCTCTCCAAAGGGCAGTAGTATTGTCGACCTAGGAAGTGCAACTGGTACTTACCTAAATGACCGTAGAGTACAAAAATCAGCCCTCATATTTGGAGACGAAATTCGTTTAGGAAAGAATGTCTTCAAGTTTGTACGTCGTGACGATGGTAATGAAGTACAAAAAACCAAAGCAAGTAATACATCAAAGCGATTACAAAAACACAATACGCTTAAAGAGGTTCTTGTTGATGATAGTAATAACCTAGCCGATGAAAAACACCCATGCCGTGGTTGTTCAAAAGAAGTAACAAGAGAAGATATACTACTAGGAAAAGCTGTATTTTTTAAAAAGCGTTATTACTGCGAAGATTGCCTACCTTTAGAAAAGGCTATTCCTCCTGTTGTTGCGCAGTACAAATTACTGATGCCCTTAGGCGGTGGATCAGTGAGTAATGTATTTAAAGCTCGTCATGTCTTTGTTGATACAGTGGTTGCTATTAAACTTATGCGTACCAATTTAACTGGTCAAAAAAATATCGTTGAACGATTTTTTCGCGAAGCCAAATTTGGAATTCGTTTTGATCATGAAAACATTGTACGAATTTACGATGCTGGCAAAGCTCTAAAATATTATTATCTAGTGCTAGAGTACTTCGATGGTAAAACATTATATGAGGTAGCCGGACAAAAGCCATTTTCAATTTCTCAAACAATACAAATCGCAAAGCAACTGTGTAATGCGGTAGCCTATGCCCACTCATGGGGAGTTGTCCACCGTGATATAAAACCGTCAAATGTTTTGATCAACCACACAGGGGAACTTAAACTAACAGATTTGGGAGCTGCAAAAGAGTGGGAAAACCCAGAATCAAGCGATTTAACACAGCGTGGTCAATTTATTGGGACACTCCGCTATCAACCGCCAGAGCAAATAGCAAATGCAAGCAAAGTAGATCAACGTGCTGATATTTATGCTATTGGATCGTGTTTGTATTATTGTTTAACAGGGCGTCCGCCTTTTGAAGGTAAAACGCTTGCTGAGCTTTTAGATAAAGTTTTGGGAGGAAAATTTGTTCCTATTAAAGAATTATGCCCAGGTATACCTGTTGCACTAAACAAGCTTATTACACAATCTTTACAAAAAGATGCGAAAAAACGTCCGCAAACAATGGAAGAAGTAAAAGTGTACCTAAAAGATCTTTAGGTTATCTGGAAAAATTTGTATAGAGGAATATTGTGAGTATAAAAACCATCATCCGAAAAAGCTTGAACACATTTGTTTATTATAATTGGAAGGTAGCAAAAACTATTTGGCAGTGCCAGTCAGCTATTATTCGATATCTGACTGACAGCGATGGTGATACTGTTGTTCTTGGTTGCGGGATCGCAGGCATTGTCTACCCACGATATTTAAAACAAGTCTCTGATATTCCTGATCCGTGTGCATTCTGGGGAGAAATAAAATCTTCTCCCCAGAATGCATTGTCACTACTTGAATCTGTACGCTTATTAAAAACGCCACAAAAAATGTTCGAAATTTTAAACAGTGAAAAGGAGCGGCAACAGCTTTCCAAACTTGCAAGTGAGATTCGCGATTTTGTGGCATCGCGCGTAAAACAAATTTCCAATATATCTTCGCAACAAACAGAAAAAATCACCCAAGAAAATCTGTGGCTTCTTGATAGCGCCTGGTCTATTCAACAAGAGTGTATAGATTTTGCCGATTATGTTGTTGATTTATTTCCTGAAGCGCGCAGTAAGTTAGACATCTTTTGTGAATGTTTGGCTATTGCAGCAGTCTTACGCGGACTAGATAAGAAATTAGAAACGCGTGGACGCGATTCATGTGGACTATCAGTAATGTTTACCTTAGATAAAAAAGATTACAACTTTTTTGTTGATTTTTTAAATCAACAGTCTTTGGCAAAAATATTCAATGACCGATGTGATATTGTGGATTTAAAAAATTATGCACTTCGCATTTATCATGGTGAGAAGTCTAGTGTGTTTACCTTTACTTACAAAGTAGCAAAAGCGGTGGGCCAACTAGGGGATAATGTTGCTTTATTACAAAAATATATAAAAGAAGACCGAATTTTACGTGCTTTACTATGCAATGCGAAACATGAATTTTCCAGTGCGATTGTTCACACTCGTTGGGCTTCTCAAGGAGTAGTTTCTATTGAAAATTGCCACCCTGTGGATAATAGCCTTTCTAATTGCAAAAACCAAGGTTCTATTTATACGGTATTAAATGGAGATATTGATAACTATTTAGAAATACGCCACCGATATGAAAATGACCAACAAACTATTAGCGAACAAATAACGACAGATGCTAAAATTATTCCGATAGTTATTGATAGATTCTTCCAAGAAGATAATAATCTAGATCGGGCGTTTTGCAAAGCTATAAAGGTGCTAAACGGATCTTTTGCTATTGAGATGCACAGTAGTTTAGAGCCAGGAAAAATATATCTCGCGCAACAAGGTAAAGGGCAAGGACTGTATGTTGGCATCTCTGAATATGGTTACCATATTGCCTCGGAAATATATGGGTTTGTCGAACAGACAGCAAAATATATATCAATGGAACCAGGGCAAATTATTATTCTTGACCAAAATAGCAGTGGTGGTATTGATGCAATTCGCGCATTTGACACGAATGGACAACCTATAGCTCTTGATCTCAAAACAGCACAAACGCCAATCACAACGCGCGATGTTTTTCTTGATACGACAAAATTTCAACATTTCTTACAAAAAGAAATTCATGAAGCTCCGCAAATTATTGAAAAAACTCTTTGTGGCAAATGGTTAAAGACAACTAACGGCCAAATAACAACTAATCTTGGGAGCGAAATTCTTCCTCTAAAGATTCGCGATAAACTGCAAAAAAATGAATATAGGTATGTGTATTTTGTCGGAATGGGAACAGCGCATGCTGCAGGAGAAGCTATTGCTGCTACTTTTGCCAATATCCTACAAGAGCACAGTGAACTTATTTTTTCGAGTTTACTTGCCACAGAATTTATGGCAACTTATACAAAAAAGAATCGCCAAAATACACTAGTTATAGGTGTCTCTCAATCGGGAGGAACAACAGACACAAATGCTGCTATTCGCAAATTCATAGAAGATAAAGCAGATGTACTTGGTATTATCAACAAGCGCGATTCTGATATGAGTTTTCTTGTAGATGGAGTTTTATATACAGGAGATGGACGCGATGTAGAAATTGCCGTGGCGTCAACAAAAGCGTTTTATGCCCAAGTAGTTGCAGGAACACTCTATGCATTAGAAATAGCGAAGATACAGAGACTCTCTGGTAATAAAATTCACGAAATTGTTAGCGAATTACTAGAGATTCCTAGTAAATTAGAGACACTATTTGCGCGTCGTAATCATATCAAAAATTCAGCATATGAGCTGGCCCCTAAACATGTTTATTGGGATACTCTTTCAACGGGTATTGGCAAACCTGTTGCTCGCGAACTTAAGATAAAATTAAGTGAACTTTGTTATATGAGTATTCCTTCGTTTGCAGCAGCGAACAAAAAACATATTAATCTCTCTGCTGAAGCGCTCATTCTATGCTTTTTAGGAGCAGTAGATTTTTCAGGTATATCGCACCAAGGTGCTTTGGCTAAAGACTTGAGAGGCGAAATAGCTATCTTTTTAGCTCAAAGCAATACCCCTATTGTCATCACTACTGAAAATGATATCACTTACGACGATGTTGTTCCAGAAGATAAACAACCTTATCAACTTCTTAAGGTTCTTCCAGAAATTTCTCCTACTTTTTCTGTTATAATGAATACTGCAGCAGGACATTTATGGGCATATTATGCTGCCCAAGCTTTGAATAGACGTTCCTTGTTTTTGGCGCAAATTCTCGATGATTTTCATAATTTAGAAGCGACTTATGAAAATAGCGCAAACAAACAAAATATAATGCATTCTAAAGATTTCCAGAAGTGTATGAGTAAACACTATAAAAACTATAGGGATCTTATTGTTAAAAACGATTTTAACAATGGTTTACTTACAAAAGATGCGAGTGAATTGGAAAAGCTTTTTTTACTTATTTTACAAGTTATCCCTGCGAGCGCGACCTCTGTGCTTTTTGATGAAAATTGGAGCAGTGAACGTATTTTACAAGAATTTAAAAGCAAGTTGTCGTATTTGCGAACATGGCTGTGTCGTTCTATTGATGCGATCAAGCACCAAGCAAAATATATAACTGTTGGAGTAACGGGATTTGAAGGTATTACTGATATGCCTGATGGAGTGTTACAAAGTGTTTTTCAAAATCTTTTGCAACAAAACCTACTCATTCGTTACGAAGAAGACGTAAATGAATATGACCTCATTACATTGTCAAATATTCAGTGTGGTATAGGCAAAATTATTGGTGGCCTGCTTTATGATGTTTACGAACAAGAACAACAAATCTTCTTACAAGTTGTGCCGCAATCAGCTTTTGGTGATTCGCAAAACCAAACTTCACGCTATAATTCAAAAGCACAATTGCGCGGTGGGCGCAAAGCCATCGCCATAAAAAATGATAAAGTAAATATTGGTAAAGGACACGACAACAAAAATACAATAAGCATTCCTATTCGTTCTTTAGGTAAAATTAGTAAAATTTTATTGTGTCGGTTTGAAACGAATGAAAATATTGAGCCATTAGAAAAAGTAACTCTACTTGGTGGATTAGAAGCGAGAAATTCTAAGGCAACAGAAATATTCATTGCTGTCCAAGAAAATAGAGAACAAATTCTTGCTTATCATAATATAAATAACAATATTTTAGACGATTGTTTTTTAGCAAAACTCTTACAACAAATAACAGTAAAAGATTTATTGTTACTTTCTCACGAAGATATTAGTGAGAAAATTATTGATCAAACCCAACAATAGAAAACTAACCCAATTACTAGGGCATCGACATGCCCTAATCTTAAATCCCTTGAAAATTAAATGACATTCGTTTTTCTTTATGGGTACGTCTCAGTTAGAAAGAAGAACCGCTCCTATTAAAACCCAAAAATCGAAAAGCAGGTTTAAGGCGGACACCGAACAGTGCTGTGGCCGATTGCTGCTAGAGAATCTCACTCTAGAAAATAAGTGGAGGTCACTACAGTCTGAGAGTGTAGTGCCGAGAGTAAAAACTCAACTTATAGTTCCCTGTTAGAGACAGCAGAGTAAATAATTTTTTTATTTCTAGTACGTGGCCAAGTCTATCCTCTGGCAGACGAGGAGCGTTGCTAAAAAAAATGATTCACAAAATACTTGTTACTGTTTTTGTACGGTTTATTGTGCATTTGTTTTATAATTAGTCAATAGTAATTTTAGGCTTTTGGGATTTTTTAGCTGCTGTACGCAGCCTATTTTCAACTAGCAGGTAAAAACTATGTTTTATTTACGCGAAAATCTACAACAAGATTTATCACCTCAAAATACATTTGACGATATATTGAAACTTTGTGGTAAAACTTATCGCCAAGTAAAAAATCGTCATACTTTTTCTATAGACAGAAACAACAAAACATATTTTATTAAAATACACACTGGTGTTGGCTGGAAAGAAATCTTCAAAAATTTACTTCGTGCCAAAATACCCATCATTGGTGCAAAAAATGAGTGGCAAGCCATTGAATTATGTAAAAAGCTAGATATAAACACCATGGAAATCGCTGGCTATGGGAAAAAAGGAATAAATCCTGCCAAACAAAAATCTTTTCTAATTACTGATGCTCTACAATCAATGGAAACATTGGAGGATTTTACTCCCCATTTTTTAGCACAAGCTACGAGAGATGACCCACTAAAACAACAAATCATTAAATCAATGGCAGTAATTACTCGCAAACTACATCGCGTAAACATGACTCACCACGATTTGTACATATGTCATTTTCTT
This sequence comes from Candidatus Uabimicrobium helgolandensis, assembly GCF_041508025.1. NCBI lineage: Bacteria > Pseudomonadati > Planctomycetota > Candidatus Uabimicrobiia > Candidatus Uabimicrobiales > Candidatus Uabimicrobiaceae > Candidatus Uabimicrobium > Candidatus Uabimicrobium helgolandensis. The sequence continues at coordinate 3,637,651 of NZ_CP165719.1, read as the reverse complement.
ATTGACCATAAAAAGTTACAGAGCAATCAAGTAAGTCTGTATCTGATTGACTTGCATAGAGCTCAATATCATTCTCTTTTAAAGAGACGTTATATAATAAAAGATCTTGCAGCCATTTACTTTTCTTCTATGGATTTACCTCTTGCAGAAGAAGATCTACACCTCTTTATGGAAACTTATCGCGAGAAATCGATATCATGGATTCTGAAAAATGATTTGCTTTTTTGGAAAGAAGTTCAACAAAGAGCAATCAAACTATATCGTAAAATACATAAGAAGGAACCTTCGCTATGAATAAAGTGCTTGGTATTTTATTAGGGCTTATTGTTGTGACATGTCTAGGGGTATATATTCGTATTAATATTCTTCACAACGCTGTAGATATAAAGATACAGTATTTACAAAAAAGTGGCATGATCACGAATTTATCTGTACTTCATAATACTTATTATGCGCCTATAGAGCAAAACTTTGCGTCGTCCTTTGAGAAAGCAATACAAGCCTACCAAGGTGTTGAAAAAATAGATTCTCACGATGAAATTCTTTACCACATTGATTGGGACAAAAAGCACTCTAAATTGAAAATCGAGACTTTTTGTCAACGCTACAAAGAAGTATATAAAATACTGAACACTATTCCTATTAACAACCGTTGTCGATTTGGGATTGATTTTAACCAAGGCTATCTTCTTCAACAAGACCATTTAGTAGATCTCAGTACTTTATCGCGTTTACTTTTATCTCGTTTGTATGTTGCAGTTGAATCCCAGGATATTTCTCTAGCAATTGAGTGTCTTCGAAGTAGCGTTGCGATACTCAACTCAATACGCGAAGAGCCATCTATTTTATCTTTAGTTCACTTACGTAAAATCAACATTAATATAGTACATGGTTTTCAAATATTAGTTGAAAATCGTAAATTAACTAATGAACACATACAAGTATTGCAAAACGTATTTTCGCAAATTCCACATATGAATATTAAACGTTATTTTTTTTCTGAAATGGCGTGTGCGATAGATATTTTTAGAAATTCGAAAAAGCACGGAATAAAAGAACAATTCTTGGATAAGATAAAAGCAACAGCATCAAAAACAATTATAGGGCATTTAAAAAAATGGCAGGAAGATTACAAGATACTTAATTCAAAGATTTCTATTGAAGATAAAATAAAAAAGATGAGTTTATCTTCAAATGTTGCTTTACAAGGAATTACTTTAGAACAGATGTATCCACTAATTTTTTCATTTAATGAAACAACAATACTATTGAAAATATCACTCGCAATAGAAGCGTACTACAGTAATAATGATGAATTACCACAGAGTTTGCAAGACCTTATTCCAATCTATTTATCCTCTATACCAACGCTTTTAAAAACAAAAAAGCCTTTTGTTTATAAGTTAGGTACACAAAAAACATCAAGATTTTATGAAATTTTAAGGGCCGAAATATTATTCGCCACCGACTTAAAAAAATCGAATATTCTCATTAATAAGCCCAAGTAATCCCTACGAAGATAGTGAGAGTGCGGATGATATGGAATTATCACTTGTGCAGGTGTGGATGATTGTAAATTTTGTTACCTGGAAAATATAAAAAAACGCAGAAAAAAGGTTCTTCTTTGAAACTATTTTAAAAAAAAATTGCTAAATCGTATTTAATGGAGAATAATTACAAGAGGAACTTTATGTTTGAGTTCATTTTGTAAGGGTGAAAAGCATGAAAAAATCTACACTCGGACGATTGTTGCTAGTTTTCGTTGTATTCACAACTTTACATACCCAAGAAAAAAGCGATTTGCAAAAAAATGCGGATGATAGTGCCAAAACGTTTTTACAAACTACAAGAAAAGAATTTCTCAAACGTATTCGATTTGCTTCTCAAAAAGCATGTGACAATGGCTTTGAAAAATTTATTCGCGGATATGAGGTGGTGCAGCCTGATCGCCAGCAAATTTTAAAATCGTTAGATCAGTATAACGGAAAAATAATTGCTAATGCAAAGTTTAGGAAAGTAAAGTGGCATCAAAAAGGGTGGTTTTTAAAACACAATAAAGAAATTTTTTCTTATGTATGGGACCCAGCATTGTGGGAACGTTTTCGAGCGATAGAACTAGAACATTTCAAAATGTTTCGTGGTATAAGAAAAAAAATTGCAAAATACTATAACGTACCAGAAGATTCTCTTTCTGATTGGAAACATCCTGGACTTTGGAGCATAGAGTTTGTTGCTGTTGTGGACGGTAAAACGAGTTTTAGGCAAGAAGTTGAGGTTTGTGATGCCAAAGGTCGTGTTGTTGGTAAGGGAAAAAGCAAAGCAATCTCTGTCGTTAACCTTCGTATTGTTGGTCTCAAAAGCCGTTACTTTACAGTGTGGCTGGGAGGAACTGACACAAATAAAAATCTCGATATTTCGGATCTACCTTTCAGTAAAAAAATAGAGTTTCCTATAGAAAAAAGTAGCTCCGTGGATTCGCACACTGGTAGTCCTATACAAGTAAGATTTTTTTGTAAAAATATACAAGATGCCAAATAAATCCAAATTGAAGAATCTAAGCTTGAATAATATCTTATAAACGAAAGTAGTAACCTAGGATAATCAATTCGAACTTTCACATACCTGAATTCCCATTTTTGTGGGAATGACAGGTTTTCTTGAGTTTACAGCCAATTGCATGATATAAGAAAATTACAGCCTGCTATAGTATTACCTATTTTCTCAAGCCGGTTTATATTATTTGGTTTTTGTCAGCTTGAATGATGACACGTCTTAGTATTCTACGAAAAAGTATTTTTATTCTAGCAAGTAATTTTTAGCACTCCGACGGAGCGTTCATTTGATTTATAAACGCCAACTATGTGATTATCGACAACAGAAACAAACGACATTTTTTCGGGAATGTGAACAATTTCTTGGTTATTTTTTACAATAGTGGTTTGCCAGCTTTCAGTTAAACTAAAAACATCTTGCCGACAATAACTCTCTAAATCAACCTGCCCATTTATCTGACGTACGCAACTTCCACTTGTTGTATCCCATATAAATGTTTGATGATCGCGACTAACGGAAATTAGACTATTATTTTTGAATCGCATTTGAGTAATTACATCTTTGTGTCCCGTTAGAATATGTAGACACGCTCCAGTATCTACGTCCCAGATTCGTATAATACCAGAGTGACCACTTGCTGAGGCAACTTTTGAACTGTCATAGTGAAAGGCAACGCTTGTTACGCCAATTTCATGCCCATGCATTGTACGAATGCAATTGCCATTCATGTCCCAGATTTTTAATGTTTTATCGCGAGAACCAGAAGCAATTAAATTTTGTTTCGGATCTAGACCCACACACTCAATCCATCTTTTGTGTCCTTTGTAGACTTTCAAACATTTACCATCAGCAACATTCCATAAACGCATAGTATTGTCAAAATAACCGATAGAAAGTAATTGTTGATCATTGTGGCAAAATAAAACATGAGAGACAATTCCTTTGTGTCCTTGCAAGAGGTGAATGAAGTCTCCGCTTTGCAAGTTCCATAAGCCAATATCACCTTGACGGCTGCCTACAACAACTTTAGTTTCATCTTTACTGGTACTAACGCAACGTATTTTCATATTGGTGGAAATACTTTTGTTACATTCTCCGCTTTTTATGTCCCACACTTTAATAAATTGATCTTTCGAACCTGTTACGGCTTGTGCGCGCTCAGTTAAAATAGATAAACTACGAATTCTCTCTTTATGTCCCTTTAAAGTGAACTGAGCTTTGTAGTCTTGTGATTCATAGCGACCGATATCCCAAAGAGATACAGAACCATCTCTTGCTCCACATGCTAAATATTTTCCATCTAAACTAACTTGTAAACTAGTTACTTGCCAATTATGATGTTTCCAACCCATCACAATATTGCCGGTGATGATATTTGTAATGCATATCGAACGATCGTCGCCTCCTGAAACTAGCAAATGGGTGTATGGAACAAAATCTATAGCATTTACACTATCATAATGATTTTCAATGACTTGCATACATTCTTTGTTGGTAACACTCCAAACGCGAATGCTATTATCTTTAGAGCAGGAAGCTAGGTACTTTCCATCAAAACTAAATTTTAAATCGTTTACAATTCTCTCATGGCCTTGTAAAGAGCAAATACATTCATTGTTCTGCCAAATTTTTATTTCGCCGTTTTTTGATGCCGAAGCAAAATAGTCACCCATTACATCCAGAGCATATACAGCTTCGTTATGACCTTCTAAAAAACAGACTTGTTTACCATTGTTAACATTCCATATAACAATGCGCGCGTCATCTCCTCCAGAAATTAACCATTTATTTTTTTTTGTAAACTGCAAAGCAGTAATTATGCCAAGGCCACTTTCTATCATTTGGACACACTCTCCTGTTTGGGTATCCCAAACAAAAATGTAACCATCGTCTCCTGCTGTTGCAAATTTTTTACCATCACTGCTAAAAATAGTACGACGGATAATTTCTTCGTGCTCACTAATTTCGTATAAGCACTCTCCTGTTCCTGAGTTCCAAACACAAATTTTTCTATCCGTACCCACAGAGATAATGCGTTCGCGGTCTTGATTAAAGGCAACGCAAAGTACCTCGCGACTATGTCCAATAAACAATCTTCTTAGCTTAGAATTTAGGTGCGGCTCTAAAGGAGATAAGCTCTTCGCCCAAGTTTCGTGATAATTTTCGCGCCATTTTTCGACAAGCACAAATAATTGCGTTTTTTTCCAAGGTAAATACGCCGTCTCATCATAACTATAATAGTTTTTTACCTTGGGATTGTCGTACCAGTAACATCGATTCCATAAACATTGAAATAAAGATAGTGGATAACGGCGCAAGAAGCGCAAATCTAAAGAGAGAGAGTGACACAATAAACGCAACATTTCTGTACCGATTTCTACTTCCATATATTTGCTAGATGTGCTTTTTGGCATAGGTAGTAGAGGATGATACAAAGCTATTTCAAAGTCATGAACCAAATCATCAATCATTCCACTGGCTGCTTTTTTCTGAAGAAATTCAATATCACAAAGTTGTTGTAAAAGTTCCTCATATTTTTCAGCCCACAACAGTTGATAACAAACTTCTTTTAGTCCACGCGAGTATTTATGACCTTTATTTTTAAAGTAATCAGCGAGTTTTTGGTGGTAGTTTCGCAAACGGTTGCGACCTAAACGTTCCTTTATAGATCGTTCGAATTCCGCGTGGAAAAACTGCAACATTCCTCCACGTTCCACAATAAAGTGGTCTAGAGATTTAGTTATCATTAATAGCAGATCATCTCCAGTATTGTAGTATTGTTGCAGTACTTCCTGTATTTCTATTTCCATAAGACCAGCTTCACTAGCAGCTATAAATCCCAAATAGTCAAAAATCACACTAGTATTGTATTTGTCACTTAAACGTTGTACTATCTGTTCAAATAAAGAATCAATAGATGTTGCCAATTGTCCAACACCTGAGCCACTGGAGGCAATTTCTTCTAGAGCAACTTTCAAGTATAGGGGATTACCATCAGCTCTTTTTTGCAAAAGTTGAATATCTTCTGGTGAAATTTTTACTTTATGTTTCTCAACATATGTTTCGATGATAGTTGTGATTTCGTGAGTTGTTAGAGGAGGTAATTCTTGCGTTTGTACATTTATATAATCTTTAGCAATGTCAAAAGTAGACACAGGTCTTGTAGAAAGAATAATATTGATATTGTCTGGTAAATTGCTCGGTAACCATGATAAATCCTTGTTAGCTTCATCTACTTCATCAATCGCGTCGATAACAATAATTAATTTTTGGGAAGTATTTTCTAGAGCTGAGCGCATTTGAAATCTTAACTCTAAAGGGTCTTTTTTAGGAACCTCTTCTAATAAACCATAAAAATACATTTGCTCGACAATACTAGCAATAAATTCACGAGCGCTACTGTTAACACTAAAAAAATAGCGTAAGATAGTGATTTGAGGATTTTGTTGTTTCCAATGTTTATAAAACTGCGCTATTATTGCCGATTTTCCTGTACCTGCAAGAGCATGTATTACCAAATAATTTTGTTGGTTTTTACTGTTAGCAAATTCCCATATTTTTTGTGAAAAACTATCACGACCCACAAAGCCTTGCAATTTTTCGCGCGCAAAATCTTCCATCAACGTTTCGCGAGCATTTGCGTCATTTTCAGTTGTAGATAAGAGAGGGTAGTGTTCATCGATTTTTTTGCGCATATGTTCGACAATAAAGGCAAGCATTGATTTTGTATCTGCAAATTCAAAAACATCTTCTCCTTGTGCTTTTAAATGTTTTTTTAAAGCCAGTATGGACGCTCGATCTTTAGTGTCCTTTATTTCTCGATGTAAAATACAAAAAAAACGTTTACCGCGATCGGTATGTAAAAGCGCATGCCTTATCTCCATTTCTGTTACCGAGATACCCGAAAAATTCTTCTTTCCCCAGGCATCTTGTGGAGGACGCCAACCATAACGACTTCCTAATATACCTACAAAATATTCGCAGCGTTCCACCATTTCAATACACCATTTTACAATAGAATCGCGCTCATGTTTTTGACGCCATCTTAAATCGTAAGTCATAAAAGAAAGCTGTCGTTCAATTAATTGAGATTTAAGTTTACGAAATTGTTTAGCCAATTCATCGCGTTCAAGTTCTAAGTCAACAAAGGTAGAACTTAAAAATAACTTAAGTGTTTTCCAAATATTCATGAGTTTCCTTTTGATATGTATTTTAAGTGGGTCGTGAAAAATTTTTGATTACATTTTAAGTCAACATAGAATTTGACTATTAGAGAAGGGCATCCGAGAGACATATCGCTATGGCTATTTAGCTGAATACTTGACACCGCTACGATACTCAAAGACAAGTTATGCGGTTCCAGAAACTTTTGTGACTTGCTTAGTAACTCTTTTATTGTATTTGTTTGATAAGTTGTTATAGTGAAGAATTCTTCACACTTTTCTTCGATCTTAACAAGTCGCAAAAAGTTTTGGACTTGTTAAAATCCAAATAAATTTAAAGGTTCTTGTATGATTTTAGTTACACATAATGATTTAGATGGCGTTGGTTGCGAGATAGTTGCTCGTTGCTTTTATCCTGAAATTACCCCTGATAAAGTTTACCATTGTGATTATGGCATTGTAAACGAAACAGTAAAAAATATTCTCACAGAAACAAAAGAAAAGCTAATCGTAAGTGATGTATCTATTTCAGAAGAAACAGCAATTCTTATAGATGAGAAATATGCAAAACGCGTGTTGTTGTATGATCATCATCAAACCTCTGAGGAATATTTAAAAGACTATAGTTGGTGTGTGATTGATCAACAAAAAAGTGCCACCAAAATTATTTTTGACGATAGCTGCACAAGAAAACCAGGGTGTAAAGTTCCTCTACATCTGCCAGCTTTTGTGTATTACGTTAATGACTATGACCTATGGCTACATACACTACCTTACGCAACGCAGTTTAATGATCTTTTCGGTTTACTGGGTAAAAGAAAATTTGTGGACACCATGCTAAGTCGTTTACGCAAAAAAGAAGCTTTGATAAGTAGTAACGATACTTTATTTTTAGACGCTCTTTCTGTAAAAAAAGAATGGTATTTTAAAAACAAAATTGAAAGCGCTGTTGTCGATGGAGATCGTCTTCTTATTGTTGCTAATCTTCACAGATCTGACCTTGCAGGGTATGTTCGTGGTCTAAAAAATCCTCCTGCAGAGTGGAAAGATGTCAAATATATTGATATGGTCAATGTTGAAAAAGGTACCCACTCTTTACGTTCGTATGATAATGAATTTGATGTCAGTAAAATTGCTGAACAATTTGGGGGCGGAGGACACAAAAATGCTGCTGGATATGCAGATAAAGACTTTGACATCTATTCTTTTTTGGGTTTGAAAGATACGTAGAGATAATGCTTTGTACAAGCTATCTTTTATTATATAATATGTTTTGTTTTAGGACGCGCTCCTATTCAATTTTACAAGAGTAGAATACTCTTACATTGAACACAGGGCATTTCTCATAAGGAATCGCTATGTTAAAAAATATTTTGTTATCACTTATAATTGCGTTTAGTTTTATTGCTGCAGAAAATGCAAATATTGCTCAAAGAGCTAATAGTCTAGAATTTTTGGGGAAATGGGTTGTTGAACGTAGCACGGAGGCTGTTACGCAATTAAAACAAGACGATAAACTTCTTCAATACAATGGCTTTACAGATTTTCCTGCAGGCTCTGGCCACCATGTGGCTGATAGTAAAACTTTTGCACGTATTATTGTATCATCAGAGTGCGGTTATGCACTTCCTAGCGGGCTTGACTATGCAACACATTCTGTAGCAAAAGTAGAAGCTGGTGATGTTTTACAAAAGAATTCACCTGAAGCACATACAATGGTTGTTATTGATGTTCAAGGTGAAGAAGTGACTGTAATTCACAGTGGGTGGGGAGCCCATCACTGTGTCTCTCGAAATGTTTTCGTAAAATCTTTTTTACAAGAAAATAATTTCAAAGTATTTAAACCAGGAATTGATCCTGTTGCAAATGATATTGAACCTGAGGTTAGACAGCAAGCACAAGCACGAGTACTTGGTTCTTATCGTGTCGTTGTTACTGGGCAACAAGATTATTTCCCTATAAGCCAAGGTACTATCATTAGTCACAGTGGTCCTGGTGGAAAAGTGATTGTTAACGAAACAAGAACTGTTTCTAACAAAGTTTCAGCAAGTGTAGGTATTAAAGCAGACATTGTTACTGCTGGAGTAGGTTTTGATGTAACCAGTACATTTTCTCGGTCTCTTTCATACTGGCGAGATGTTGCACCTGGAAAATATGCTTATGTAGATCTTGTTTATAAATACACTGTTAAAAACTTTGATATATACTACAAACCTTTTCTTGGTAGTGAAAAGCGCGTTGGATCAGGAAAAGCTTATCGCTGGCAAGCTGTTCAATTCAATTATCGCGAGTCAAATAACTAAGAAGTTTTGTATGAAAAAAATCCGTTTATGTTAGTTTGTAGGGGTGCCGTCATTTTGGAGCACATCTTAGGGATGTGGTCGAAAATAGTTTACCATTTTACATATTCTTTTATTTTTCAGCGTCGTTATTTTTCAATTACAGAAACTGGCTATGTGCATTCAAAATGCCTAGCTGATAAAATAAAATCTCCATGTAAAATCAGGTAAATTATTTCGACACCCCTTAGCGGATTTTTTCGTTCAAGATCTTTTGTCTTTCTATTTTCCTAATTAAATTTAGTATTTGGTGATAGGGATCTTTTTTTAGATGTTCAATAAACTCTTTGTTATAATATCCAGATTCCACCAAAGCTTTTAAACTGTATAAACGTAATTTATTATCAGTGTGGGTAATATTTTGCATAAGAAAACGGTGGATCCCTGGTGAACGTTTTATTTGTGATTTTGCAAATAGCTGTGTTGCTAAACGCCGCACACTTATCTTTTCGTCTTGAAGGCACTTCTCAATAATATGAGTGATGTTTTGTGATTTTGATTTCATTAACGCTTTTAATAAACTTCTTCTTACTTGGGGATCTTTATCTCGAACCATCGGTAAAATTAAGGACGTTATTGTTGTTATATCGCTCATTTTTTGTAAAACTTCGAGTAGATCAATTTTTACGCGCCGTTTTGCTTTAGGCCAAATGTTAGAAATTAACGGTAAAGTTCGTTTCTCCATAAATCCTAAAGAAACTTTTGCTGCCTCCTTTTCAAGCAAATCGTCAATAATAATCTGCACTAGCATGTCAATGACCTCTGGCGACACAGCAACATAGCGGAGTTGGTGTATACAAGAGTTACGAACTCGATAATCGTTGGTTGAATTCATAATACTAAGTAGCATTTTTTCATTGGATAATGACTTTTCTAAATACGAAAACACTGCTAATTGCTTTAATAATACACCATGATTCTCTTCGTTTTTCATAGCCCTAAAAAAATCATTCATGATAGCATTTTTTTGTTCTCCCAATGAATGCACACTAATTACCGCTAAATATCGTATATTCGCTTCTTTTGCTTTTAGCAGTTTCTTTATTACTCCAATGGCCTTAACTTGTCCTAGAGTTCGCGCAGCATAGTTAGCTGTTTTAGGGTTTTCACCATACAAGCATTTCTCAATACTGTTCGTGGGAATATGTAAATCCATATTTTGACTGAGGTTTCCTAAACAAAACAATATGCGATTTTTCAGATGGGCGCTCTTTTCTTTCAGTAACCGTTCGCATAACAATGGAATTGTACCGGAAGGTAAATAATGACTTCCAGAGATTGCTAAAACCACCTCTCCAAGTACATTTTTATCTTGGGAATGTAAATATTTAAATAAACGCGGACGAACTAAACTAAACGATGGCATTTGTGAGATAGCGCGAATTGTAATGACACGTACTTTGGAATCGTTCACTTCCAAATTTTCGAGTAACAAAGGCAAAGCTTTTCCTGCTAAATGTCCCATTTGTAGAATTACTTTTGTTGCTGCAATGCAAATATCGCGATCTGTGCTTTTTAGGAGTTTTAAAACAATAGGTAAAGCCGCAAAACCCTCGTCTCTCATACCTTCGACAATTTCTAATGCTGCCAATCGTTGTTTTTTATTGCCAAAATATAAAACTTTTAACAAATACTTTAACGCTGGACGATTAATCATGCTTAGAACTTTGAGGACTTTTTCGCGAACTTCAGGAACATCTTCCACTAATCGCGAAATTAAAATTTTAATAACTTGTGGATGTGACTGGGTTTCTCGCGAGGACATTTTTAAATCAGAGATTGCTTTGTAACGCGTTTTAGTTTCATGATGATGAAGTTTGTAAGATAAAATATAAAAAAACAAATTTTGACGAAAATAGAAGCTCATAAGGCCTGCAAAAATTAAAAATACTCCTCCTAGAAGTAAGTACTTTTTAAAATGAGAAGTATTAGAGATGGATTTAAACTGTTCTTTTTGCGGTTCATTTTTTTGTGCATGAATTTTTGTAGGTAAAAAACTTATATCCGTTTCTAGCGAACTAGAAGTAATTTTCTCGGATTTTTGTCGTTGTTTTTTTTTGGGGACAATCAATTCTTTTTTCGCATTGCTGTGGAAGAATTGTTGCAAATTTTTATGTTGTTTCGAAAATAACAAAATATCTTTCAACAATAAGTGTGCGTTCTCGTTTGTAATATATTTGCCGTCTATTGTGCACTTACTACATTTTATATTTACAACTTTCGCTGCGCGCCCCTGGCAATTATTTAAGCAAATATTGTCTACAAGAGTGTTCTGCAAACGTATCTTTCTGTAACAAACTTGATCAAAACGGCATCCACGTAGGTCACTCCCTGTAAAATCACTTCCAAGTAAATTTGTGTCGAAAAAACATATGTTCAAAAAATGAGCATCAATTATTTTTGTTTTTGCCATATTGCAATGTTTGAAAGAAGCATTCTGTGCATAACTTTTATAGAAGGAACTGTTTTGTAAATTACAATCTGTAAATACAGTATCTTTTAGGTAAGATTTATCAAATAACACTCCATTTAAATTAGCTGACGATAGATCACAATACGATAAATTTACCGATGATAGATCTATAAATTCTTTCGGATTTTGTTTACGCCATGTATTCCATTGTGTGTTACAATTGTTCTGTTTACAAGATTGTAGAATAAGCTCAAAATGCTTTAAATTAGCCAAAATAATCCCCTGCCGCGAAAGGTTAAAAATTGGAAGACGTGAAAAAAAAGCGCTGGAAAAAAGTCTTTGTTTATTTGAGTATTTCTATACTTTCGCTGCTATGCATTTCATTTATATTATTTTGCATTTTCATTGCTAATCCTTTTGAAAGTGCTTACAACAAAAATTTAGTTTCTCTTCTTCCTATTGAAAGTGACAGTATAGCATATATTCATGATGCAAAACAATTGTGGAGTGATGTAAAGGATCGCTTTCCATTTTCTGAAATAAAAAAAACTTTAGCATTTCGCCAGTTTGCAAGAACAAAAGAATATCGTCTTTTGAAAACGGCATGGAAAAATGCAGAGAAGCAACAACAGCAGATTGATTTTCAATTTCTGCAAGAAAAGTATTTATGGAAACTTATAAAAGGTGAAATAGCTACCTCTATACGTTTTAAAGAAAATAAATTACATTTTTTAAGTGTTGCTCGTGTTGATTTTTTAATGAGAATTGCTGAAGGAATCGCTCCTTATGTTATTCCAGATCATATGTCTCAAAAGCATGTTGTAAACTCTGTAATAAAAGAAATACACTTAGATAAAAAGAATACACTGTTTATTGCTTTTCAAAGCGATGTGTTATTTGTTTCAAATAACAAGGACTATCTACAAGAAAGTTGGCGTTTAGTTAATAAAAAAAATTCCTCTATACTGTCCCAATCAACTACTTTAAAAAATCGCGCACATAATAAAAAAACTCCTTTGTTGCTATATTCAGATAATGAGACACTAAAAAAATACATTTCATCAAAAATAGTTCATAAAATTCAACCTTTAGTAGATCTGAAAAACATTGGCCATACTCTGGTCTCTATAAAAATGCAACCGAATATTGTCATTGAAGGAATTACGAAAATAAATTCTATATCTCAATATCACGAAAAAATATATCAAATTTCTCCTCACTTATTTCGCGATGAAATTTTACCTAAGAAGGTATATTTGAAAACGCAAGTACCTATAAACATCGATATATGGGAAAAACTTTATCTACTACTTCCTCGTAAAATTCGTAAAGAAGCAGATCGTCGTATTCGCTTATTAAACAGATCTCATCGAACAGCTAGTTTCGTAGAAGATTATATCTTTAAGCATATAGATCAGCATTTGATATTAACTTCTTCATCTATTGATTATGTAAAACAAGATATTGATGTTTTTGATCCTTATCCTGCACTATGTGTATTTGCACCTTCATCTACAGCCCAGGAATTTTACAATTACTTGAAAGAAATGTTACAGCGAGAAGTAGCAAAAACTAAAGGTAAAGTAAAGGTTTTTGAGGATAAATACGGCAATCATACTTTTTTGCGTATAGATATCGGAAACTTTGATATTACTGGTGGTGCAGTGCAGCCTATTCTGACAATTTTTGATAACTATATTGTTTTCTGTAGCCACATATCCTTTTTTAAGGATCTAGTTGATATCAAAGATAAAATAGCTCCTGATTGGCGGCAAAGTAATTTATACACTTTTTCAAAAGAGGTACAGTCTCTTTCTCCACTAATAAAGGTAGAAGTTGCAAGTAGTGGTATAATAAAATATATCGAAGATTTTCAAGAGTTATGGGCAGAAGAAAAAGCGTTGGCAATATCCATCCGTAATCCTAATGGTAGGAAAATGGAGCATATTAAAGCTCAGTTACTGCGTATTTGGAAAAAATACCTTAATTATGCAAGGTCGTTTAAGATAAACCTTTCTGCTGAAATAGAAACAGCATCAGATGAAATACAATGGAATACGGCGCTTGAAATTGATTTTGTTTATTAAGTAAGCATCATGGAATTACCCAAAAAACACTGAAGTTTATCATATCTGTACACTTATAATGTATGGGCAGCATCTTTAAAAATTGTTGAGGACGCGCTTATGAAAAATTTAAATAGACCATGTTCGACAATGACAATTGAACTGATTCGGTATATCCAAAATAATCCCAATACAGTTCATCACATGGATGCTTTTTTGGCTCGCTACCAAACTCCAATTTTTAATTTTGTGCGTTTAACTGTTGGTCATTATCACGACAGTTATGATCTAACAAATAAAATTTTGTTAACGTTGTCAAAAAAAGTAAAAGAAATTCGCGAAAAAAAAGCGTTTAATGCTTTGGCGCTAATGGTAATAAAAGGAGAAATTAGTAACTATTGGAAAGGGAAAAAAACCAAAAAAGCTCAATTGATGCGCCAAGCGACAATTTATCACAACGATGAGCATATTTCACTTTTATCAACACTAGAGAGCAACGAAAAAAAAGCGGAGGAAGTACTTAGTTTGCTTGTTATTCGAGACTTGATTGAAAACGCTGAAGACCCTCTAATGAAAAAGGTTTTTGCTCTTCGTTACCGCGATGATGAAAGCATTGAATCAATTGTAAATAAACTTGGAATTACTGATTATCAAGTAAAGAAATACTTAAAGAAGATTCACGATGAAGTAAAAAGCTATTTGGAGGAAGAAGAACAATGAATGATGCTTCAAGCAAAGTCGATCAATTACTGCGTCAATGCGCTAAGTTACTTCCAGAAGATAGTTCTAATAGCATTCACAGTGATAAAACGATGAGTATGGAACCAAGCAATGATTCAACAGTATCTGCAAACCAACGCTTTGAACTACGCGAAAAAATAGGGCAAGGTGGTATGGGAGTTGTTCATAAAGCGTACGACAAAATACTCTCGCGTATTGTTGCGATCAAACAAATAATGCTCCCTTCTCCTGTCGCTTTGCAGCGTTTTCAAAAAGAAGCCGTGAACAATGCCTCTCTCCATCATCCTAATATTGTTGCTGTTCATGATTTTCAGACAATTGCCAATGCTCCATGTATAATTATGCAATATGTTGAAGGTATATCACTCGCCGACTTTTTGAGAAAAAAAAAGTTAGACTTAGGGGAAGTCTATCATATATTTCATCAAATTCTAGATGCTGTTGAATATGCTCATAAAGAAAGAATAGTTCATCGCGATTTAAAACCAAGCAACATTTTACTGGATAAAAATAACAAAGTATTTATAACTGATTTTGGTATAGCAAAAGCTCTAAATGAAGGAAATTCTAATGTGTCGACAACAGGCGAGATTATAGGAACCCCTATGTATATGTCACCTGAACAAGCACAAGGACATAAAGTCGATCGACGCACTGATATTTACTCTTTAGGCGCTATACTTTATGAAATGCTATCAGGTCAACCGGTGTTTACAGGAAATAACCCATTTACGATATTACATAAAGTAATGAATGAAAAGCCTTTGCCAATAGAAAGGCTATCTCCTAAATGGGAGAACTATTGTTTAAAAGCTTTGCAAAAAGATAAAGAACTGCGTTTCTCATCGGTAACAGAGATGAAAAAAAACTTTACGCGTCTGCATCACAAAAAGCAAAGCATTTTACAAAAATCATTTATCGCTGCTGCGGCAATTCTGTTTGTTTTTGTTATATATAATAATCAATATCTGTTTCCACAAAGCCTGATAACTCAAAAGGCACAACAACCGCCAAAAAACAAAGAGGAAAAAACGCAACCAAATAATACCGAAGAAATCTCAGAAAAAGACTCCCTTCGTCCGCAGCAAGTTATAGCTGCTAGTTTTTTAGAGCAATATGATGAGAACAATGATAATAAAATAGATATAAAAGAATGGCCCTTCAAAAAAGAGAGTTTTCGAGCTATAGACAGAAACAGGGACCAATCGTTAACGAAGCGAGAATTAAATAAAAAGATCAAGCATTTATTTAATCACATGGGGAAAAGACGCGAAATGCACTCGTGGGTACAGCGGACAAGAAAAAACAAATTGCAGAGGCGAGTACCAGCTTTTACTCATCTAGATATAGATAAAAACGGAAAGTTATCCAAAAAGGAATTCGACAAACCACTGTTTTGGAAAATAGACGAAAATAAAGATTCTTTTATTTCAAAAAAAGAATACCGTTTATTTATCCGCCATAAACTAGCAAAATAATAGCAAAAAATCGAACTTATTTTCAGAATAGAAATTTTCGTTTTATCGAATAGAAATAGAGCTCACAGAAGCGTCCTTGTAGGGGGGAATAAATGAAATTCTATCTTTTTTGTTTTATAATTTTAGCAGCAACTATTATCGCTGACGAACCATGTGCATGTGAGAAAGAACAGTTTCATATTAGCGATATGTGCACTAAATGCCGTGGAAGTGGTGAATTTACTCAAAATGAAGATGTGTATTTGTGTGGAAGTTGTTTTGGTACAGGTTGCGTTGTAAAGCATTGTGGATGCATTATTAGCACATATATTCCAGGTAATATGTCTTTATTTCAGGCAACAGAAGCTGTTAACCGCATATTACCTTATTTAAAAAAATACAATAATACTGCACATTATAAATATCAAATGTTTCGCGAAAAAGGTCTAAAAAGCGCTGCTCTTGGCATTATGTTGTTAAAAGATTACGCAGAATTAACTCTTCCTACTGTTGTAAAAACAGTAAAAAAAATGACGGAAGCAGTTAAGAAAGATGGTCACTATGGTGTTGATCCGTATTTAGAGATGATCATTATTAAAATATTTTTAGCTGCGAAAAAAGCTAGCGTTTCTCATCTTATCAAGATGATAGATGATGAAGATTGTCGTACATTTGCTATTGGGATATTGTCTGATCTTGATACTGATATATCCGAGGCAGTACCACATATTATGCGGTATAAAAACGATAAAAGAGGGGATGTACAAGAGGCTTTTAGTTATTTTGTTAAAAAAAGGAAGGATAAAAAACAATAAATAGAATAATTTTGTATCGTCGTAATTTTGTAATTGAGGGAATATGTTCGCAAACGGGCTCGGGCTCAATACTACTGGCATATAATTAAATGAATCCATTATATTTTTATCTGTATTGAATGATGACACGCCCTAATTGAAAGACTACTTAGTTCAACAATAACCATTGAAAACATAATTCCAATTCACTTGCTCTTGGTTTAACTGCTCATTTAGTCTTTTTGTATACATAGATTTTTTTGTTAATTTAGAAATAGGAATCACTTCTGCGCTCGTTATCACTCCAAGCATCTTCTTCGCACCGTCAGGATTCATAGAATGTAGTACTACTTTTGTATGAGCGTTACGAGATTTTACGATAAATTGTGCCACTTCAAGTCCTGTTGTTTCCTCTTCTAAATTGTAATCTAAAAGAATTAGATCAAAGTCGTACACTGAAATTAATTTTATTGCTCGCATTGCTGTCTCCGCTACAATCCATGCATGATCTTTATACATGTCACAAAGTTTCTGTTGTCTTTCAAGCAGATCTTCAACAAACAATATCCTCAGTATTTTTTTATTTGACATATGACACTCCTATTTCTTAGGCTAATCTTAGTTTGAGATTATCAACTATAAGAAAAAAATATGGAAGAATAAAGTCATCTTTTAAAAAAGCATCAGGAGGACTCATGGAAAATAACAACACAGCAAAGCCATTTATAAAGGTATTCTCATTTGCGTTTGTGTTTGCGGTAATCACTTTAGCTTTGTTTTTTAATTATATTGAAAAACAAATTCCTAGTAGAGTAGTGGCAGAAATTTGTGGACGTTGTTTCGCTGTGTTCTTTATGGCAGCGATAGTTAATGGATTTATTATTCGTAAATCACCGAAGGTTTGGTCCTTAATGAAAATAGGGATAACCACTTTTTTACTGTCAATGCTTTTAGGTATTATTGGTGGATTAGGAGAACAAAAAGATGCTCAGAAGCAATTAGAAAAAATCAAACAGCAGATGAAACAAGGCGTTAGCGAAGTAGTAGAGAAAAAACGGCAATTTGAACCAACAACAAAAGCACTAATCAAACGCTATTTGAATGTAAAAATAGAACAACGTTTTCATATACTAAATACAATAAATATATACAACGATATAAAAAAACACGGTTTACAATTCGGAATGCAATATTTTTCTCTCATTTTTGAAGAAATGACGACTCAAGAACAGAAAGAATTTGATCAAATACAAGAAAGAGCTTTTTCAAGTTTGCCTAAAGAAGATCAAGAAAAGTGCACTAGTCTAACCGAAAATATCGAAAATCTAAATCCGCAACAAGCCACACAAATTGCTCATTACAATGAAAAAGCTCTTTTGGGTTTGCCACAAAAAGATTTACAAAGATATAACAAAATTATGAGAGCAGCTATTATCAGATTACTAAACAAAACAAACGATTAGAAATACAAGTGAAAATACATGGATTCTAATATTTCGCTTGATGAAATATCGTAGGAAATCAACACTAAATAGAGATTCAGAGGCCCTAGTAGTCTTAATTCTTAATCTTAATTCTTAATCCTAATCTTAATCCTTTAAGGGGCGCGGTCTTTGGAAGTTCTTTTGATCAAAAGAACCAGCATTGAGACAATTGACCGCAGCATATTTTTTCCCAAATTAATTTGCTCTTTAGGGTAGTATTCTTTGGTAATTATTATATCTAAAGCGCCAGCACTTTCAAGCGCAGATCCTCTAGCAATATCAAAGTAGCGATCTTTAGGTGTATATTTTCCGTTTCCTTCTGCAATATTTAAAGCAATCGAGGTTGATGCTCTATCCAACTGATAGAGCGCAGCCAATTTTCTTGGTAACTTTTTTAGTATAGGATTGCTTTTTTCCCTGTAACAACGCGCACAACAATTCTCTGCGAAGTTTTGCAGTTTATTTTCCTGCTTTCTCTAAATACTTCGCCGTTTCTTTATCCAGTATAGTTTGAATTGTTATTTGCATTTTTCTCTTTTTTCTTCGCTCGTGAGATCTACGCCTATGGATTTTCGAACAGAACACTGAAAGTTGCTCTTCAAAGGCTTGCTTTTTTTTCTCATGGATAACTACTAATAATATTCCTCTTGATAAACATATTTCTTCTATTATTTCTCTACCGAATCTTATCAATCGATCTTGATAACTTACCACTACTCGTTTAATGTTTCCCGTCAACATTAATCGTAGTAGTTTTACAAAGTCTCGCTTTTTGTAATTTAGCTCTGACTCTGTTTCTTTTATTTCTACTACATTTCAATACTTTTGTTCTTCGTAGTAATTTTTTAGCTCTGTAAGATTTTGTTCATTGATCGGTTTTGTCAGTATTTCAATAGAAGCTAGATTGTCCAATACTGATTGGGTTTCAGAATAAACAATAATATTGTTGAGTTTATATGCAATTGCCAATATTTACTATAAATTATTAATTTATAGTCTTTTAAATATATTCAATATGTAATATTATTAATAATTCATATTTGCTAAAACTTGAATTCTATATTTGAATTGAACATATGGCATTCTTAGTATATTTCGCATGATATAGGAGGGGAACATGCTAGTTAAAAAATTCTAGGCACTAGAAGTGTAATTTACTTTCACAAAAACAATAAGGAAAAAAATGACAAATATACTTGTACTACTACTATTATTACAACTATTAATATTTGCAAACGAACCGATAGAAACAGAAAACAAGCAAGCGCCCAAAGAAAATTTGAACAGTGTAAGTGACGAAAAACCATTCAGCGAGTGGGATTATGCAACTGGGAATTGGGGCGGTATGCGTACAGATCTTCAAGACAGGGGGATTTTTTTTGAAATTGCCTATACAGGTGAGGTTGTATCTAACGTAGCAGGAGGTGTCGCACGTCAAACGGAATACCTAGACAATGTAGACCTCATTATGTCAATTGACGGTGAGAAATTATTTGGATGGAGTGGTTCTACTTTTCTCATTTATGGTATTGGCAATTACGGAGGAGATCCTTCGGAAAATGTTGGGGATGCCCAGGGCACAAGCAATATTGAAGCTCCTGATACATTTAAACTTTATGAAGCATGGTGGCAACAAAATTTCTTTGGAGATCAACTTTCTTTTAAAATCGGACTATATGATATAAACTCAGAATTTGATGTAATCGAAGCTGCTGGTCTATTTCTCAATGGTTCACATGGAATAGGCGCAGATTATTCACAAAGCGGCGTGAATGGCCCCTCGATATTTCCAGTAACTTCATTAGCAGCAAGAGTACTTGTTCAGGCAAC
This sequence comes from Candidatus Uabimicrobium helgolandensis, assembly GCF_041508025.1. Lineage (NCBI taxonomy): Bacteria > Pseudomonadati > Planctomycetota > Candidatus Uabimicrobiia > Candidatus Uabimicrobiales > Candidatus Uabimicrobiaceae > Candidatus Uabimicrobium > Candidatus Uabimicrobium helgolandensis. Next base: position 3,617,811 of record NZ_CP165719.1, on the reverse strand, counting down.
CCAAAATATCTATCTATTAGCAGCTGTACTCGACGGAATTCCAGGAGATCCAGACGACGAAGTAGGAACACATGTTATTCTCAAACGCGATGATGGTTTACTTTTCGCAGGAGAAATTGGTTATATTACATATTCAGAGAACGATGAATCACAAGTCTACAGTAAATATGCATTGGGCGGGTGGTATTATACCGAAGAATTTGAAGACGTAGCAAGAGAGGATGATTTTCATCGTGGTAACGCAGGGCTATATTTGTTAATGGAGCAAACTGTTATCTGCGATGGAAATTCTCCTCGCGGTGTAGTTTACGCGCGTATAGGTGCTGCTAACAGTAATGTAAACCAGTTTGCAGCTTATTCAGGCTTTGGTTTTGCCTATACAGGTTTGGTTCCCAATCGTAACGAAGATAGCATTGGTATTGCTACTGCTATTGCATATAACGGAAATGATTTTATAAATGCGAATGGTGCAAATGCTTTTGAAGCAAGTATAGAATTTACTTATCTAGCGCAAATTACTCCATGGTTTACCTTGCAGCCAAATATCCAGTATGTTATTAACCCTGGTACCGATCCAGATCTAGATGATGCTGTAGTATTGGCTTTACGTTTTTCTGTGCTTTTGTAGACATTTCAAAGATGCACTTCCAGACAAACACCAGTTGAACCAACAAAAAGTAGAATAGTCCGGCTTTGATGTTGTTTATTGATAGCCTTTAGCTTGCAGTGAAAAAAGTCGCGAATATTGACCTTCTTGCTTCATGAGTTGTTGATGACTGCCTTCTTCGATGATTGTTCCCTTGTGAAGAACAATGATATGGTCAGCCATGCGTACTGTGGAAAATCGATGAGAAATGAAAATGGTAATTTTTTCCGATGTCATTTCACGAAAGTAATCAAACATTTGGTATTCTGCTGCTGCGTCCATTGAAGCTGTTGGCTCATCGAGGACAAAAATATCTGCATTTTTCCTCATAAAAGCTCGCGCTAGAGCAATTTTTTGCCATTGACCTAAGGATAATTCTTGGCCACCGCGAAACCATCGTCCTAGTTGCGTATTGTACTGCTCAGGTAGCTCTTTAATAAAAGAAGCTGCCATTCCTTTTTCTGCAGCTTTTTGCCAACGCTCTTCGTCTTCCCAACCTGAAATATCCCCAACTCCGATGTTTTCTCCTACTTTAAATTGGTATCTAACGAAATCTTGAAAAATTACTGCAATGCGATTATGCAGACTTTGTTTGCTCCATTCTTGTAAATCGCGACCATCGAAAAGAATGCGTCCAGAAGTAGGACTGTAGAGGCGAGTGAGCAATTTTATCAATGTCGTTTTTCCAGAACCATTTTCACCAACTAATGCTAGTTTTTTTCCTGGTTGTAAGTGAAAAGAAATATTTTGCACTGCTGGAATTTCTGATCCAGGATAAATAAAAGAAACATTTTCAAAACGTATTCCATCTCCAGGCTGTAAACCCTCATTGTGGTTTCCTGTAGAGGATATAATTTATTGTTCTAAAAATTGATATAAATTTGATAAGTAAAGGTTGTCTTCATACATTCCGCTAATTGAATTTAGTGCTGATGATAAACTCGTTTGAACCTGTTTAAATACGAGAATATACATCGTCATTTCTCCCAAAGTAATTTGATTTTTGATCGCAGCAGTTGCAATCCACAGATAAGCTCCATAAAATGCAATAGTTCCTAACAAACCTAAAACGTAACCCCAAAAACTCCGGCGAATTGTCAAATTTCGGTCTTCTTGGTATTTTTTGTTAAAAATACGCTTATAACGATCTAGTAATTTTGCTCCGACGCCAAAAATACTATTCTTTCCAATTCGATATCATATGCCTGAAAAATGTATCCTACACCTCCACTTCCGATTTTCTTTTTATCACTTACTCTACAGTAATTTTATGATCTGCAACAAATATCTCTTTTCCATCAATAAGTCCCTTAACAGTAACTTTTCCCTTGCCAATACTTAGTCCATTTAGTGGTATAAAATAATTACTTTTCAAACCTGGCCTTATAGTATTTGTCCACTCAAATGTTCTTCTTTTTTCATCTCTTTCAGGGCAATTTATGTTATAAGATGTATATATTTTTGTTGTAACCAATTTAACCTGATCGCTCTCATTATGTATTGATGTTCTACATATAAACTCATTTCCTTTTTTTATTATTACAGCACTCGTTGCACTTTGCATGTCGACTTGATAGTCGTTTTGTTCTGCAGTAACTCTGTAATAAGGTAGTTCTTTCTGTTCAATTTTAAAAGGAAAGCTAGTTATTTTTTGTCTACCGTTCCTATCAGTTAAAGTAATATCAAAGGAACCATCGCCACTACACAAATGCGCAACTTCAAATTGGTATGTTATTTTTTCGCGTAATTCGCTAATTTGATATTTCAAATCTCTTGGATATTTATAGTCTTTATACTTCACATTAAATGGTAGTTTTACATGTAAAGTAACGTTTTCCAGAGAAGAACCATCTGTGCTTTTTAAATCAAGGTTATAAATATTTTTTTGATTAATTTTTGGTTCTTTTGGAAGCTTCATTGAAATATCAACAGGGAGATTACCATTTTTTTGTTTTAGCTTTCCCTTAGTTGCAATGTCTGGATACGATAATCGAATTTCTACAACCATTGGTTCTTTACCAGGGGTAACATTTATTGTTTTGCGAACGGTTTTATATTTTGGAAACTGCACCATAATTTTTATTTTTCCAACAGGCAAACGATCTTTGAAACGAAGCATTTTGTTATTGGCTTGGTAAATTATTTTGTAAGCGGTAACAACTTTATTTAGATTACGATCTAAGATATGAAATACTATTTGACGACCGCTAGATATTTTGGTGTTTTTTTCACCTTCTTGGAGAAAATTTAATTTGTTTGGACCAGGAGCTATGTGTGGTTGTAGCCATAAGTAAACCAAAATAGATAAAAGAATGATAGTGGAGCCAAGAATAGTTTTTCTGTTGTTAGATGTTTTTTTTATATTGATAGGTTGATTTTTAATGACTTTTTCTATATCTACGACAAGTTCTTCAGCATTTTTATAGCGGTCTTTTGGATTTTTTGCTAATGCTTTAAAACATATAAGTTTGAGATTGTTATTTATTTTGAGATTTTTTGGGAATTCGGGAGAGGTATTGAGAATTTGAAAGAATATATTATAGTGAGTATCTCCGCCAAAAGGAACATCGCCAGTTAGTATTTCAAAAAGAATAATGCCCAAAGCATATACATCTGTATATTTGCCAATCTTGCTTCCTTCTACTTGCTCAGGAGCCATATAAAGAGGTGTTCCCATCTGTCCTCCTGTTTGCGAGATACTTTCTTGGACAGCCCCTGTTTTTGCCAAACCAAAATCCATCACTTTTGCAATGTTGTTTTTATCTACCATGATATTGGCAGGTTTTAAATCGCGATGAATAACTCCTTCATTATTGGCAAAATTTACAGCATATGCTACTTGAATAAAAATTTCAATTAGTTGTTGCTGATTATATTTGAGGATTAAATCTTTAAGTGGTGAACCGTCGATAAATCCATCGCAAAGTAGTAATTTCCTGACTCGTGGCCAATGTCATGTATGGTCACAATATTAGGGTGTACAAGTTTTGCTGTTGTTTTTGCTTCTTTAAGAATATTCTCTTTTTGTTTTTCACTGTCACCTCGATGTAGTAATTTTAAGGCAACAATTCTTTCCAATTCGATATCATATGCCTGAAAAACATATCCCATACCTCCACTTCCAATTTTCTTTTTGATTTCGTAGCGCCCGAGACGTTGTCCAGCTTGGATTAATATTTGTGTTGATGACTTATTAGAACCGTGGGAATCGACGACTGTCGCAGCAGCGGTCATTTTTTCTAATTTGCCAGTATCTTCCAAAAATGCTGTTGGATCTTGATCTACGCGACTTTTAAAAACAACTGTATCGGCAGAACTTATTTCTTTGTCTAATCGAAATTGAGTTAGTAGTTTCTGAGCTTTGAGATGTGCCGAATCTAGTGATATAGTTTGCCGTAAATCATTGCGGGCTTCTTTTAACATCGAAAGTTTTAAGTATACTCTAGCTCGTTTATAATAAAAATCTGCATTGGTATTTATATCTAAGATTTCATCAAGAACTTTTAGAGCTTTTGACCAATTGCGCTGTGAAGTATATTGATTGTATTTTTCTTTTAATAAATTTAAATTATCATTGCTAGGCTTTTTATTTTTTGATTCAGACATCGAGTAATTCCACAAAAGTAGTTTAAAATATTCTTTCTACCTAGGACGCGTCTCTATTCAGGTTTTTGACTCTACAACTCTTGTAAATACTGATTATTGTAACTATTTTAAAAAAGTTGGCGATGAGGTCCTTGGTTTTAGATGACTAGTTCGATTGAGTAGCTTATGAATAAGAACACACCTTATATCATATCAATTACTTAAAAATATATGTACAGGAAAAATTTTGTCAAACTACTCACAGCTCTATTTTTGGGATTATCTTATGAAGAGTTTTTCAATCTTTGGATGTTACATGGTTAAGTGGGAAAAGAATCAATAAGAAATTCTTTGCTACAGTTAGCATCTGTATGGTTTACGAGATACTGTTGGAGAAAGCAAGTAGTGTTTTGCAAACGAAAAGATCTTTTTACATATTTGTGGACGTTGAGAAATTTGGGGAAATAAATATTGATAATTCTTTCGTACATAACGAAACTAGGTAGATTGAGAGTTCTGTCCAGAGAGTTGTCCGACAATATTGATAGTAATTATTTCATCGTCTGTAGATAGTGGGTTGTTATTATTGCTAGCTCTAAAAGATTTTTGACCATCAATACTTGTCAGAAATCATTTACAATACAATAAAAAGTTGTTCAATATTTAACTCATTTTTTGAGGAAATATGTTCAATAAATCTTTTATATCCTTTATATTTCTTGTTGTTGAAAGGTTGTTCAGCAAATGTACTACATGGATAGAAATCTCCTCCTAAATTTAACGAAATAAATAGGATACAACACCGCAAATAAAAATTTACTCAATTCGTGCATACTGTCCAAGAATGAACAATAATATTAAACTATACTCAAGTTAGCTGCAGTTATTTACTTTTACGGATTTCAATGATTGTATTGATTATTTCTTTTTTACGTGCCGCGTAGACTTTTCGTAAGTTTAGGTTTGTGAGATAAACAATGAGTTTTTTAATTTCTTTTTTGTTGCAATTCTTTAAAGCTTGAGTGTGCATATAATCGTGAACCAATGATTCTATCGCTGATAAAAGAACCGCTTCTCCTTTGGGGATTAGTTTGTTTAGGTGTTCTATTAGGTGTGCAATCTCGATTTGGGAAAAAAATGTATCTTTAGTAGAACCAAAACTACTTATATCAAAGAAATACCCAGCGCAGATTTTTATCTTTTCTACTTGCGGTTTTACTTGAATACTCCAATAGTAACGCCCGACACCTCTATATATTTTTATCAAGTGGTCTTCTATTTCTTTACCATTGGAATAAAGACGATATTTGTATACGATTCCATTAATCATTTGCGCATTTTCTTTTGTTATAAACTCCTTCTTTGCCAATTTTTGCAGCGAGATTTCTACAACCATTGGTTCTTTGCCAGCGATAACATTTATTGTTTTGCGAACGGTTTTATATTTTAGAAACTGCACAATAATTTTTATTTTTCCAATTGGCAAACGATCTTTGAAACGAAGCATTTTGTTATTGGCTTGGTAAATTATTTTGTAAGCGGTAACAACTTTATTTAGATTACGATCTAAGATATGAAATACTATTTGACGACCGCTAGATATTTTGGTGTTTTTTTCACCTTTTTGGAGAAAATTTAATTTGAATTTAAATTGGTATTTGTTTGGACCAGGAGCTATGTTTATTTGTTTAGTAATAGTTTTGCAATTGGGATGAGATATTTGAAGTAGATACTTACCAGGCTTTATTTTTTCTCCACTTTGTATACTTTGACTTACATCAGTAAACATATCCTTAATATTCGCTAAAAAATCGTCCATATTTGTCGAAATGTAAATAGGAATTAATTTTGCTGTCATTTTTACCTGAAGAGTATATTGACGATCATCCGGCCAAATATGGATTTTACCTATATAATCTTCAAATCCTCGTTGCTTTATATTGACTTTGTAACTATCTGGAGCTATAGAGTCGCCTTTTTGTACTTCATATTGATTTGGATTATTTAGAGAAGTGAATGTTACTTTGTAAGGAGTCTTTTCTTTCGGTTTTATATCATGACTAATTTTGATGTCTATTTTTCGAGGTATTGTTTTAAGTTCTTCCTTTATTATATATGGAAATGAGTAAATATGAATTTTTTTATTAATAGGATAATAACCTGGCTGAGAAATTTTTAATATGTATTCTCCAGGCATAAATGTATTGTCGCGAATATTTTTACCGTTGAGAGAAAGTATCTCAGGGTCAATTTGTTCTCCTTTGGGAAAAACTCCTGTTGTTATGCTATCTACTTTTTGCGGTTTTTGTACTGAGATTGAAAGGTGTGGTTGTAGCCATAAGTAAACTAAAATAGATAAAAGAATGATAGCGGAGCCAAGAATAGTTTTTCTGTTGTTAGATGTTTTTTTTATATTGATAGGTCGATTTTTAATGACTTTTTCTATATCTGCGACAAGTTCTTCAGCATTTTTATAGCGGTTTTTTGGATTTTTTGCTAATGCTTTAAAACATATAAGTTTGAGATTGTTATTTATTTTGAGATTTTTTGGGAATTCGGGAGAGGTATTGAGAATTTGAAAGAATATATTATAGTGAGTATCTCCGCCAAAAGGAACATCGCCAGTTAGTATTTCAAAAAGAATAATGCCCAAAGCATATACATCTGTATATTTGCCAATCTTGCTTCCTTCTACTTGCTCAGGAGCCATATAAAGAGGTGTTCCCATCTGTCCTCCTGTTTGCGAGATACTTTCTTGGACAGCCCCTGTTTTTGCCAAACCAAAATCCATCACTTTTGCAATGTTGTTTTTATCTACCATGATATTGGCAGGTTTTAAATCGCGATGAATAACTCCTTCATTATTGGCAAAATTTACAGCATATGCTACTTGAATAAAAATTTCAATTAGTTGTTGCTGATTATATTTGAGGATTAAATCTTTAAGTGGTGAACCGTCGATGAAATCCATCGAAAAGTAGTAATTTCCTGACTCGTGGCCAATGTCATGTATGGTCACAATATTAGGGTGTACAAGTTTTGCTGTTGTTTTTGCTTCTTTAAGAATATTCTCTTTTTGTTTTTCACTGTCACCTCGATGTAGTAATTTTAAGGCAACAATTCTTTCCAATTCGATATCATATGCCTGAAAAACATATCCCATACCTCCACTTCCAATTTTCTTTTTGATTTCGTAGCGCCCGAGACGTTGTCCAGCTTGGATTAATATTTGTGTTGATGACTTATTAGAACCGTGGGAATCGACGACTGTCGCAGCAGCGGTCATTTTTTCTAATTTGCCAGTATCTTCCAAAAATGCTGTTGGATCTTGATCTACGCGACTTTTAAAAACAACTGTATCGGCAGAACTTATTTCTTTGTCTAATCGAAATTGAGTTAGTAGTTTCTGGGCTTTGAGATGTGCCGAATCTAGTGATATAGTTTGCCGTAAATCATTGCGGGCTTCTTTTAACATCGAAAGTTTTAAGTATACTCTAGCTCGTTTATAATAAAAATCTGCATTGGTATTTATATCTAAGATTTCATCAAGAACTTTTAGAGCTTTTGACCAATTGCGCTGTGAAGTATAATTGTTGTATTTTTCTTTTAATAAATTTAAATTATCATCGCTAGGTTTTTTATTTTTTGATTCAGACATCGAGTAATTCCACAAAAAGTAGTTTAAAAATATTATTCCTACTAGGACGTGTCTCTATTTAGATTGTTGACTCTACAACTCCTTGTAAATACTGATCTTGTTTGGACCTATTTTAAAGAAATTGGCTATGAGACCTTGGTGCTCCTTGTTAGGTTTTAGATGACTAGTTCGATTGAATAGCTTATGAATAAGAACACGCCTTATATCATATCAATTACTTAAAAATATATGTACAGGAAAAATTTTGTCAAAGTACTCACGGCTCTATTTTTGATTATCTTATAACTCGTAATGGAGTACTTCGAAGCCTCTGTCCTTATGTCAGATATTCAAGTTTAAAAAAACTATAAGTAAATTTACCATTCTAATTTAGAGGTTCCTTAAATTGTTCGTAAATAACAGATATGTAGTACTCCATTTTCATATTAAAAACTTTAAATTTTTTTTTTCCATAAACAAAAAATGTAAATTTGGGGGTCTAGCTTAATATTGAATAAAACTTATTTACTTGATCGCACATAAAATTTAGAGGTTATTCTTATAACGAGGAGAAAACAATGGAAAAAAGACAACTTAATTGGTGGCAAAAATCTTTGCTGTATTCTGCAATAGCATTATTGGCTATGGCATATGTTATCGTAATGTTTATTGTGGCAGATTCTTATCCTACAATGTTGACAACTTTAGCTGTATTGTTTATCGTCCACTGGTTTTGCCGTTCTATACAGAAGTATTGTTGGTATAAGCGTGCAAAAAAATCTGTTATCACCATCACAATTGTTTGTTTTCTTGTTTTACAAACATTTAATATTTACGGTACACATTGCCTAAGAAAAGCTTTTGAAGAAGCGGGCAAGCGAAATTGTCCGCTTACTGTTGCAGATTTATGGAAGAATTTTGCTCACGGCGATGATTTAAAATTTACTGTCAACGGGCTTCCTTTGGCTCAGGGAGTAAGTCAAATTATCCAAAAACAATACGAGTATTTTTGTGAAACTTTGCAAGATCAAGATCTCAAATATATGTTAACATGGTTTCCTTTGGATCGTGATCTTGCAAAGTTTCAATCTCCTTCTAAAAAACATTTGGAGCACATCTCGCAATTAATGTCGCTTACTGAAGATCATGTTGCTATTTTGGAAAAAGCTTTGGATTCTCCAAAGTTTGAGCCTTATTATTCTCTCTATAGCAAAAGTTCGCACTTTGAAACTCTCCTTTTTTCTAGTTTACCAAGTATGATAAAATTCTATCAACTACGTTGTTATTATTTCTTACACACAAAGCAATTTGATTCATTAGAAAACTGCATATCTAAGATGTTTCGTTTGGTATCTGCTTTAGAGGGCGAATGTCTAATGTCTTCTCAAAGCTATCGAATAAGAACTCAGATATCGGTCTTAGAAGAGTGTTATCGCTACTATTTAGTATGCGATGATAAAGAACGCTTACAAAGGCTTCAAAACATGGTGCAAGATTACTGCGAATATAATTCTATTAATGTAAGTTGGGAATTGCTTTATCTCCATTCTTGGGCTGAACAAGATATGTGGAAATATCCTGAAGAGCTGGAAATTGATAAATTCATGGGCATAAAAGCTCCTATAATACCACGTGGTTTTGGCAAGTGGTTTTTGGCTAATATTGTTTCGTATTATACATTGCATTTTCAAAAAATTAATAAAACTGAAGATGAAGCTTATAAGTTAATTTTGCCTGCTATAAAAGATGAAAAAATTTCTCCTTATTATAATCACTTAGTCAACATGGCAATGAAAGAATTTAATAAATTAGCACAAGCACGAAGTCTTGTCGCAGCTATCGATATTACTTTGAATAATTCTGAAAAATTGGATTTTGAACTCCTGCAAAAAAATTCGCTATTTAAGGACCCTTTTACCCAGAAATCTTTAATATGTAAAAATATCGCAGGAAAATATTATATCTATAGTGTGGGAAAGGATCTTAAAGATGATAATGCTCGTTTTGCCAGACAAGGTAAAAATTTTGATATAGGAGTACGCGTGAAATGAGCAATTCTCTAGCAGAGATAGTGCATGAAAGTATGGCTTCCTCTTTGCTTGGTTATATCAAAACTCTCTTACGAGACTGCAATACAGCAGAAGATATTTTTCAAAATGTCTTCTGCAAGTTATGGCAAACAAAAACATCTATAGAAAATATAAAAAACCTCAAAGCTTTTGTGTTTGCCATAGCTAGAAATGAAGTATGGAGAGAACTAGATAAACGAAAAAGTCGCATCAGAATAGTGCAAGACGATAGTGCTTTTTTTGAGGTGGCAAAGCCCGAGCAAATCTCAATTTTAGATTCCTTATCTCTGGAAGAAGCACTTTTGAGGATACCAGAGGAACAACGTGAGATAGTTTACTTAAAAATATATGGCCTCTTGACATTTCAAGAAATAGCCGATATTCTGAAAATCTCTATCAATACAGCTACTAGCAGATATCGCTATGGATTAGAAAAAATGAATAAATTTTTAAGGGAAAACAATGAATGAATTTGCAGATTTAGAAAACCGTTTGCAGGCAATTCGTCCCAAACAACCATCGCTAGAATTAAGTTGTAAGGTTCTTAATCCAAGACTTTCAGAAAAACCAAAGTTTGGTAATCATTTTTGGCTTAAAGCAGCAATTATACTTATCGCGATCACTGTTGTATGGCGCGAGTACGAGAATTATCAAATACTTGAAACTATAAACTATAAAATGGTTACTAAAAAAAATATCTACCAAGATTTTAAAGGATTATATAGAAAAACTGACTTTGCGAATGAAATTTTACTAAAACGTAAGTTTGCTTATTTAACGAAATAATCCGATGCTAGGGTAGGGAATAGCGTACCTCCGCCACCGTTATCTCGGTATTCTACATTTGAGAATGCAAAAACAACTTCTGCATGTGTAAATGTAGCTACAAATATTATAACTATTAATAAATATCTCATTTGTGTTCCTAAAAACAGATTATATTAAAACGTTTATATAACGAAAATTATTAATGGTATAATTTTTATCAAAAATTTAAGATAAATCTCAAGGAGAGTTGTCTTTATAGAGATACTCTATATAAAATAGTATCGAGGTGCAATTATATTTATTTTTACGTAAATCATAAAGTCCTTGCTTTATAAGTTTCTTGAGACCTTATTATTTTTTTTACTTTGTTTGTTAATTTTGCTACTTCATCTTCAATCGTAAGAAATCCACGATTGAGATATAAAATAAAAATTGCTGTACAAAATACTATTTTGCACAGCAACCTTGATAACAATTCAAAATAAACCATAAAAACCTTTGAATAGTATAATGTAGTATGCAAAGCCTCTCCCAAAAATTGCGTGATATATAACAGATAACATAATCATTAAGTTCATCGATAGTAATAATATACCAGCTACCCTACTTCCTCTCGTTTTTAACCACAATCCATTTATTGAGAACCAAGTACCAATAACAAATGAAGAAATTCCTACAACTAAACTAGTTGTATTTTCGGTTGGTCAGAACATCAATAGCGGATTGAAGAACATATTCATGATAAAGACGACTATGGAACCATAAAAGTAGCTACTAGCATATTTTTCTCGTATATTTTTCTTACTCATTATATTGCTCCACAATATTTATATAAACTAAGGGAAGTGGAAATATTTATTTTTTCTGCTTTCCTAAAAGGTAGTTATTCTAACGTATATCACCCGTTTACCAATGTTAGAGTAACCAAACGATTTTGCAATTAGGTACGAATTTTCTATTTTAGTTAATCTTTCTTACAAAGCAACAGCTTTGCCATTAATTCTCTCGATGTTTTCTTTTTTGTTGAGTTCTCTGGCAGTGTTGTAGATTTTGTGGTCGTTTTTGATGAGAGCATCAAGTGTGATGTGGGTGTTGATTTCTTGGACACTATTTCGTACAAAAAAATTTCAGTCTGAGTCTGAGGCTAGCGCGAAAAGCTCACTTAAATTTTGTGTGTATTAGTCTCTATTTTGTAAACATTTCAAACCACTCGAGATTATCTTTTACATTACAATTAGGTAACCACTTTTTTACATCTCGATATCGTTTATTGATATTATTTTTGCCAATACTTAGCAATTTAAGTTTATAGAGATTTCCTATTTCTTTTGGTAATTGCGTTATATTGTTGTCGTATAAATCTAGTAGTTCTAGAGAATGAGCTTTTCCTATTTCTTTTGGTAATGTACTTATTTGATTAGAAGATAAAAATAGTTTTTTTAAGGAAGTAAGTTGTCCTATTTCCCTTGGCAAAGTTTTTATTATGTTTGAGGATAAGTTTAAATTTTCAAGAGAATGCAGTTTTCCTATTTCACTAGGTAAACTGGTTAAGTTATTTATTGATAAATCTAACCATTTAATTAATGAAAGTTTTCCTATTTCTGGTGGGAGGCTAGTTAATGGTGTTTGTCTGATTGTTAAACTTTTAAGCTTAGAAAGTTGCCCTATTTCCTGTGGTAATTCACTTATTTGTGATTTGTCTATGCTTAGATTTTGAAGAGATATAAGTTGTCCGATTTCTTTTGGTAGTTTGTTTAGTTTATCTTCGTTTATAGATAAATTTTGAAGAGATGAAAGCTGTCCTATTTCTTTCGGTAGTTTTTTTATTTGATTAGAAGACAAAAAGAGTTCTTTTAAAGAAGTAAGTTGTCCTATTTCTTTTGGTAACTCACTTATTTGATTATAAGACAAAGACAGCTTTTTTAAAGAAGTAAGTTGTCCTATTTCTTTTGGTAATTTTGTTATGTATGTGTCTTCTATCACTAAATTTTTCAAAGTTAAAAGTTGCCCTATTTCATTTGGAAGTTCACTGACAAATGCTTCTTTTTCTATTATTAAAGTTTCTAAAGAGGTAAGTTGTCCTATTCCTTTTGGTAATTTACCTGTTAATGTTTCAGCTACATCTACATCTATAACCACAAATCGAGAATAACCAGCGGTGGATTTTTGGCCCACTATTAAAGTTTTCAAAGATGAAAGTTTTTCTATTCCTTTTGGTAAAAATGTGGTTAAGTTATTTAATTTCCACAAGGAAGTTTTAGTCAACTTTGTTATGTAATAAACGTTGTCATCAGTCCAGTCAAGATACTTAGCTTTTAGGCTCCATAATATTGGCTCGCGAAAAGTACGAGTTTCTCCTAATACTTCACGTTGCCGTTTATATGTACCGTAAAAAATCATTCCGTGTTTGTAAGAAAGAGAGAAAGTATTCGTTTCTAGACTATTGCCATAAATCTTTTTGCCTTTGAGATGTCCGAGGAAAAATACAGCAGCAATTATTATGCACCCAATAGAACACAGAATAATTGCCACTAATAACAGTTTAATTAAAATTTTACTTTTTTTCATTCTGTTCTCATTTCGATTAGGGCAATTCCTATCAAAATCATCTAACGAAGTAACCTCTACAGTCGAAACGCAATGGGTACCTTAATCCACGAATTTACAGGTACGTCATTTTTAGTTGCGGGGACAAATTGCCATCTTTTTACTGATTTTTTGGCGGCCTGGTCAAGCATTCTCATGCCACTTCCTTTTAGCATCTCTATTTGGCCTACTGTCCCATCTTTGAGTATCTGAATGCGTAGGAGTAGCTTACCTGAAAGCCTAAGTCTTCTCGCCATTTTTGGGTAGTCTATGGGGAGTTTTTTTCGCAGCTTTGGTCGGGTGATTTTTGCGTTTTTTTGCGCAGAGCTGTTAGTCGCAGTACTTTGTTTTGAGGTTTGCTGTTTTGATGTACTTTTTTGTGACGCTGTTTGTTGTGTTTGTTTTTTTTCGAATTGTTGTTTTGTTGTTTTCGTCATTTTGGCGTTTTGTTGTTTGGGTGTTTTGCTTTTTATGGGTTGATTATTTTTATTTACTTGCTTGGATGGTAGTTTAGGGGTACGTTTCGTTATAGGTTTTTTTGGGGTCAGACGTAATGATCCGAAGTTTTGTTGTGGTTTTATTGGAAGAGGTTTATGGTCTACAATTGGTTTTGAGAAGTCGTCTGTTTGTTCTGTAAAATCGACACTTGGATTTTGCGGGTCTTTTATTTTTGGCTCGAATACTTGTGGCTCAACTAGTAAATTGTTACGCAGTGTTGTATCTCGTGAAATGTGCGGGTCTACTTCATAATTATAGTGTAGTGAGATTTTGGTTTTCGATTTTTGTCCTATTAAAATGACAAATGAAACCGAAAAAATCGCAATATGTACTACAATGGAAGCTAAAAGACTTTTGTTTATTTTCATATGTTGGCCAAAAAAAAATTTTATTATGAACTTTGGTATATTAATTACGTATACGTAATATAACACGTTATGTTCAACGAAAAAAATATTTTTATCATAGGAATAACAAATGAAAACGATTTTACTTGTGACTTTTCTACTTATGTTGCCCGTTTGTGCAGATGATGACATTATTTTTGATGAACCTCTTGATTTAGAAGAAGAGACTTCGCAAAAACAGAAGAAGCCTGAATTTAAAATTATTCCCAATAATAGTATGAAACGGAAAATGGAAGCAGAGAAAAAAGAGAAAAAAGAGAAAAAAGAATTTAAAATTATTCCTAACAGTAACATGAAGCGGAAAATGGCCGAAGAAAAAGAAAAGGAAAACCAAGAAGAAGATGTGGTTGATGAAAAGTGGGCGTTGGATGAAACGGTAGTTACGCCAAATACCCAAGAATCGAAAAAATTTGATCAACCAAATATTATTTATAAACTCGACCAAGAGACCTTACAAAATAGAAAAATGGTACGTACTTTACCTGAAGCACTTAAAGAAACGCCAGGAGTTATGGTACAAAAGACAGCTCATGGGCAAGGTTCACCATTTATCCGTGGATTTACTGGGTTTCGTACACTTCTTCTTATCGATGGTGTTCGCCTAAACAACTCTATTTTTCGCGAAGGACCTAATCAATATTGGAATACTGTGGATTTTTTAGCGATCAAGTCTTTGGAAGTGGTGAAGGGACCAGGGTCACTTATTTATGGTTCCGATGCAGTGGGAGGAGTTGTCAATGCTATTACCAGAGAGCGCGAGCGCTATAGTGATGATTCGTTACTAAATACGCGTTTGTATTATCGTTATTCTAGTGGTGAACGTTCTCATGTTACGCGTGCAGAGGTTTCGGGGAATTATGGTTATGATTTTGGTTTTACTGGTGGAATTTTTTACAAACGATTTGGCGATTTGATTGCTGGTGGTGATACTAATGAGTTAGAAAAAACCGGATATGATGAGCGTGGAGGAGATTTTAAACTCAATTGGTTTTTATCGAATCATGAAGAGCTTGTTTTTGGTTATTTTGGCTTAAATCAAAACAATGCAGAGCGTACTCACAAAACCATTTTTTCAAAAAGTTTTCGCGGCACTGATGTTGGAGATGAACTGCAAAGGCGTTTAGACCATGATCGACACTTGACTTACGTGCAGTATCGTTTGTATGATGTTGAGGAATTTGTGGACAACGCTACTTTTACTGCTTCATGGCATTACCAACAAGAAGAGCAAGATCGAGTTCGTGCAAATTTACGTCGCGATGTACAGGGGATTACTACAAATACGGTTGGACTTAATGCGCGACTTGCTAGTGATTTAGGTTTTGGAACTTTAGTTTATGGTGGAGAGTACTATCGCGACTTTGTGCGCTCTTTTCGCGAAGATTTTAATGCCGATGGTAGTTTTCGTGGAAGAAGAATACAAGGACCAGTAGGAGATGATGCGACTTACGATTTACTTGGAGCATATGTACAACTTGAGCTACCTGTTTTCGATCAGCTTACTATTATTCCTGGCGTACGCTACACTCATGCATGGTTAGAGGCAAATGAAGTGGAAGATCCAGTTACTGGCGACGCGGTATCTATTGAAGACGATTGGGGAGGTTTTGTTGGTAGTTTAAAGTTTGTATGGGCGCTTAATGAAAATTGGCATATCTTTGGTGGTGTTTCACAAAGTTTTCGTACTCCAAACCTTTCAGATGTCACGCGCTTTGATACAGCTCGTTCTAATGAGATCGAAACGCCTGTACGCGAACTCGATCCTGAATATTTTATTTCTTATGAAATAGGCTTAAAAGCGCAATATTCGAATTGGTATTTTCAAGGCTCTTATTACTATACACAAATAGACAATATGATCATTCGTTTTCCTACTGGCAATATTATCAATGGTGATGTCGAAGTAACTAAAGATAATGAAGGTGATGGTTTTGTGCACGGTGTTGAGCTTGAGGGAGGTTTTAACATCACCTCTGATTGGCAAGTTTTTGGTGGTTTTGCGTGGATGGAAGGGATTGTATCTACATTTCCAGAAGCAAATGGAATTAAGAAAGATGAACCCATTGACCGTATGCAGCCAGCACAAGGCTTTGTAGGACTACGTTGGACACACCCGTCGAAAAAATATTGGGCGGAGGGACTTGTTACTATGGTTCGCGGACAAGATCGTCTATCGACGCGCGATGCGGCTGATACTGAGAGAATTCCACCTGGAGGTACACCAGGATATACAACCTACACAGTACGTGCGGGCGCACAAATTACTGATAATATTACAGTGAGCGCTGCTATTGAAAATATTAGCGATAAAGATTTTCGCGTACATGGGTCTGGGCAAAATGAACCGGGATTTAATGGGATTGTTTCTGTTGATTTTAATTATTAATACTTTGGAGTGTTAATTGTTGACAGAAATGAAGCTTAGGGAGGTCATACGCCCGAGAAAGGATATTTATGTTTGAAAATATCGGGGAGTGGATTGATGGGGTAATTCCTTTTATAGGAGGACTTTGGGCTTTTCTGTATTACAATGAAATTATTCCAAATAAAGATCCTGAAGGTTTTGAAGATTGGAAAAATCGTTACGGGAAGATAATTGTAATTGCTTCTCCTCTGTGCATTCTTTTTGGCGTGTTGAAATTATTAAGAATTATGTGAAATCGTAAAAATTGAAACTTCATTGTTTTGAAAAAGATAGCAAGTGGAATCTCTAATCCGAGATTCCACTTTATCATCGCACTACGCGTCTGGCTGCAAATCAACAGTCACATTTCTTTGCTGTAAATGAGTAAATACTTTTGCCATACAGTCTTCATGCTGACCTACATACTCTGGAGGACAAATTCCTTTACGAGAGAAATGTCCTTCTGCAACCAAGCGCGCAACACCAGTACATGTATATCCCGTTGTTCTTGCCATTGAAGTTGTGTCTGTTTCACTGCAATAACGATCTAGCATTTCATATACATATTTTTTACTAGTGCCATTTTCTTTACCATCAATAGTAATGCGCATAATGGTAAAATCGTGTTCTTTGTCTTTGAATTTCCATTTTGGAAATAGCAATTTTGAAGTAAAGTCTATTGGACGTATTTTTGTGCCATTTATTGTCATCTCCTCTTTGGAGAAAAATCCTGTTTCTCGGAGTACTTTCATATACTCTATATGCCCTGGGTAGCGCATAGTTTTTTCTTTCATATTTGGTATCTGCATTGTGGTGAGCAAAGTTCTTAGGCCATCACTATTGAAAGATTCTAGAGTGCCTATTTGCGAAAATTCAATGTACTCTGCTTCAGAGAGTGCTTCTTTTATAACAACTTCGCCATTCTCGACAATACGTGCTGGTCTAGTGTATTCTTCGATAACATCAATCGGAGAAAATGGAGCTTTATATTCGTAAGGCCATGTTCTTTTTGCTGGCAAACCACCTACAAGGCATTCGAAATTCTCTATTTGCATTTTTTGAGTATGATGCCCTAAAATAATATTACCAAGGCCAGGAGCAACACCGCAATCGACAACTGCTGTTATCCCATTTTTTTTCGCCAAATCATCTAGTAAAAAAAAGTCTTCTTCGCCAAAAGAAATGTCTACAACATTCTTTTGCGACTCAATAACAGCCTTTAGCGTTTCGAATCCCATAAAACCTGGAACGGCGAGTACAACTAGATCAAAAGGATCTATACAAGCCTTAATTTCATCCGTCTTTGTAAGATCCATTACTTTGGTTTCGATATTGGCATTTTTTAACTCTTGTAGATTATCAGGGTTTACATCTACGGCTGTTACTTGGTAGTCTTTTGCCAAGTCTTTGGCCATCGCTTTCCCCATGAGACCAGCGCCTAGTACAATGATTTTCTTCATATTGTCTTACCTCTCTTGTAAATAAACGGTGCAGCTACGCTGTGGTAACATTAATTCTTGGTAATGTACATCTTTACTAAAATTACTGGTAACTGTGTGATTTTGACCTGCAACTGAAATAACAACAGGTTCCAACATTGCAGGGTGAATTTTCCATGAAGTTTGCTTTAATAATTCATGAGAAAATTTTACTGAATTAACATCGGCATTAAATGCAACGATCACTTGTGTGTATTTACTATCAAATGCTAAATCACTATTGTCGATTAACATAACAATAACACCTGGTAAATTCAATGAATTAACATTTAAGAATTTTATTCTTTTGATTATTTGTTGTGCATTTGCAAGTCGAAATAGTTTAGAGCTATAGCGAATTTTAAGCAAGCGTAAAAATTGCGCAAAGCACTCTATAATATCTGGTGTTGTCGCTCGTAGATTTTTATCTAGTAGTCGTGGACGCCAAAAATCCCACTCATGATAGTTTTTTTCTCTACAAGGAAGTCCTACTCCCCAGTTATTTGTAGCGTAAGTAAAATCCAATCGATTAAACCAATCACCTGAGTTATAGCTGTCTCCATCACCCGATTTCGAACGTGCTATTTCAGAACCAGCATGGATAAATGGAATTCCTTGTCCCAAAAGCACTAAACTTAAACCTAAAGTTTGCATTTTAATACGTTCTGATGTTGTGACTGTTGTTTTTTGAGTATCTCGTAGTGTCGCTTTAGCGCAAATTTGGTCCCATAGCGTATAGTTATCATGTGCAGAAATGTAATTGATACATTCATAAGGTTGTGATGTATAACCACTAGGAGCTCCGCGATAATCTATTTCGTAACCATAAATATTTTTATTAGAGTTTTGATACAGTGGGAAATCGGCAAGGCCTCCTGCTAGGGATATACGAATGTTGTTGGCGTAGTTGAGGAGGACTTGTTTTTGTTGCTGTAAATCAGCCGTAATTTCGCTGTTGTTTTCACAATGATTATAGTCATAGAAAAGGCCTGTGACAAATCCTTGGTCGGAGCGCGTATGATGTTGAAAATTACCACCACGTGCTGTGTCGCGCAAACGATCATTAAATGTACCAATTCCTGTACCACGTGCATTTATTTGGTTCATTACTTTTTGTGGATGAATGTTGTGTAAAGAACCAAATGTCCAACCTTCTCCGTAGAGATATATTTTTTTACCATTTACACCATCTTTATCTAAAGTGAGCTTATCTAAAGCAATGCGTATATTATGTAGATTATCTATGGTATGGTGGCCCATAAGGTCAAAACGAAAACCGTCTATTTTGTAGTGTTTTGCCCAAGTAAGAAGGGTGTCAACCATCAGTTTTTCCATCATAATTCGTTCCGTCGCAGTATCTGGACAACAACTACTATTTTGTACATAACCGTTGCGATCTAAACGGTAATAATACCCTGGAACTATTTTATCTAGTACCGAACGAGAGTCTTGACCACTTGCATGTGTATGATTGTAGACTACGTCCATTACAATACGTAGGCCGATTTTAGATAGGGATTGTACCATCGAGCGCACTTCTATGATTCGCGAATTTCCCTGAGGATTTGTAGCATAGCTTCCTTCAGGAACTCCGTAATGGAAAGGGTCGTATCCCCAATTAAAGCCATCGTCCACACCGCTGAGTAGTTTTTGAGGTATTTCTGAATCTCGTGCTAAATTTTCTGGTATTTCTATGTGTTGTTGTTGCGATTTATCTTCATTGATTGTTGCAATGTCAAAGATAGGTAACAAGTGAACATGGCTTAATCCATAATTCGATAAGGTTTTTAAGTGCTTCATCCCAAAAGATTTTTCTTCGGTGAAAGCCATAAAGGTTCCACGATATTTCTCTGAAATACTAGAATCATTTATGCTAAAATCGCGTACGTGTAATTCATATAAAGATATGTCAGTAAAGTCTTCGAGAATTGGCTTATTGACTTTGTCCCATCCATCAGGTTTTAAGCATTTATCATTTAGGTCAACAATTTGGCTGCGCTTACTATTCTGAGCCAAGCTAACAGAATAAGGATCTGTCACCATATTTTTTTCAATGCGATTTGTGGCTGTGGTAAAAACTTCAACTTCATACAAGTAAAACTTATTTTTCCATGATAGTGGACCTTGTACTTGCCACAATCCGTTTTTGATGTATTTAGTTGTAAAAATTTGTTTTTGCGGTGTTTGCGCTTTATCAAACAAATGTAATTTTACTGATTTTGCGGTCGGAGCCCACAGACGGCAAATCACATTATTGCCATCAAAAATCACTCCTAAATCACCATCGTAGTGAAATAGCTGATCTAATACTCCCCAAGTTTGTAAAGTTGTTGCGTATACAACTTGTTCGTTTTGCACTGCTGTAAAAATCAATTGCTGCTGTAGGAGTTCACGAATTTGTTGTTTTTTTATCGTTAAAGTGAACTGTGTATAGTCTTTTAAGTAACTAGGTACTGCTATTTTGTCTTTGCTAACGCTAAGCTCTATATACGGAGAGTTTGTTAAATTACTATCGCCATTTTCAATATGGTACATGCGGCAGTTATTTATATACTCTTGTTGCGGCAATTTGCACAAAATGGTTTGTGAATTTAACCAATATGCTTTAGCTTGTTGAATGTTCAGATGAGTTGTTTGCGACATTATCCATCCTAAAAAAATATACAAAAACACTATTTTTTTCACTTATTCTCTCCTAGTGCTTTTATTAAATAACGCAAATCTTTTGCTGACTCTTCTTCTAGAGTTAGAATGAACTTACTTAAAAACTCTTTTTCTTCTGTTGAAATGCTTTCAACTATCTCACTTAGTTTAAGAGTAGTTTCTATGCGCTGAATTTTGGTGTTTATATCTTTTTCATTCTCAATGTGTTCTAAGAATTCTTTAACATTAATGTTCAATAATGAAAGAGTTACTGAGTCTATATACTGGTTTCGAGTAACACGCGCTCTATAACAGCCTATTTTGAAATCAAACGCTTTGAATGAATGAAATGCTTTAACCTTGGCAACCTTCGCTTTATTAAGATATTCGACTATTGTCATTTGGTTTTCATTGACTTGTTGACCATCTTCAAATACTTCAATTGAATATGTTTGGCTATCAATGAGAAATGTATTTTCAATAATTGATTCATCTTTTGAACGCACAACGATGTTACCATTTTTTAGAATATCGTTGAGAGTAAAAGCATATGTTTTGGTCTTGTAAGGTAACACAGTATATATTTGGTACATACTTTGTCCTGGAGAGAGATTTACCTCTACCTGAATATCGCCGAATCTTGATGTTTGGATCGTTGCTGTGTATTGCCCCGGTACAAGTTCTAGCTCTTCGTTAAGTTCACCGTTATGTATAACGCCAACAATAGTTTCTTGAATGTTATGTTGTGGATCTATAATTTGTGGATTTAGTTTTACTGGTATTGGTTCTAAGCGAATATCTTCTACATTTTCTTCATCTGAACGTAAATGAGTTTGTGTTGTGTAGTCTTGGTAGCCTCTAGCAGTAACTTTTAGTGTATATTCTCCTGGAGGGAGCATTACTATTTTTTGATAATCAAAATCGATTCTTTTCTCGTTTGAATTAATGATTGTTAATTTAAGGCCTTGTAGTGATTCGCTTTCAAAGAGATTGATTTCTAGTTTTACGTTTTCAATTTCCAGTAGTATTTCGTGCTCAAAAAGTCTCTGAGATGGTTTTACATAAATAGATTTTTTTTCTGTTCGGTAGCCACGAGCTTCTATAAGTAAATTCCAATTTCCTGGGAGTAACTTTTGCTCTACGTTTGCTTTCAATTTAAATTCTTCTTGGCCTTGCGTTGCTGTAATTACTGCTCCAGGAATGTCACTTTTGTCTTTTTTTATTTTGAAAAAGATAGGGCGTAACATTGCCATTATTTTTTCTTCTAAAACAAATGGTTCTTCTTTTGGAAGAATATTGATATCTTTATTTATTCTTTCGAAACCATCGCATTGTATATCGAGGTTGTATTCTCCTGGTTTGATAGTTTTAGGATTCTCATGCTCGCCAAGTTTAATAACTCCATTAAAATCAAAGTTTGGTATACCTGTATTGATTTTATGAGAAAATTGTCGTTCTTTGGCAATGATAGGAATGGCGAGTTTTTGTGGTTTTTCTCCAGGAATAATAACTATTTCTTCTGAAAATTCTTTGAAGCCTTCAACTTTGATGACAAAAGTATATTTATCAGGATTAAGTTTACTCGGATTCTCTATTTGTTGTCCCTGTTTTGTTGTAATAGAAACTGTGTCTTTTGCATAATACCCAGTGTCTGCTTGTAAATCAAATTCTACTACGCGTTCTTTTGGTAACAATTTTACTTGAAGCCGTTTGACATCTTTATCGTTGTCTAGGGTTATTTCCATTTTTTCGATGTGGTAACCTGGCTTTTTAATTTCGATTTTATGAACGCCAGATTCTATTTCACTGCCGTTTTTATATTGAATTTTATCGATAAAAAACATTTCGATATCGATAAGACGGCCAGATTTTTTATCTTGACCATTTATAATAAGTTCGCATTTAGGTTTGTCCACTTGGCGTATAAAAAACTTAGATGCAATTGACTCACTCGCAAATCCCATACTATCAATGCTTGTTAGTTGGCAATAAAAACTACCATTACTTATTCCTCGTAATTTATGAAAGATAGATTTTGGAGTCTCTGCTTCAACATCTTCAGATTGTAATGGAATACTTGGCGTATCGCGATTAAATACTTCTAGTGTGTATAGATTAATACCTGTAGTTCCTTGCCATTCCAAGGGAATAGCATTTGTTGCAATAATGAGTCCATCTTTATCTGGAGAAATCCATGTAGGAGGAGTAGGGAGAGACCTTGGTGGAGAAGGAACTTGCCCTTTTTTAACCGACGAACCTTGATTTTTACCTACAGAAATAGTTTGCCCACCTGAAGTTAGTCCTACAGAACCTTGGTATACAGAAAGAAGAGATCCTTCGTCTTGGACGCCTACACGGAACTTTTGGCTACTTACATCCACTTTGTCAGCATCAGGTATAGCTATTTTTGGAAAACTTTGGCCTTGAGATGTTTCACTCGCTTGATAACTAACTTCACCTTTTTTGACGTCTATTTGGTTGTCGTATGAGGAAGTAATCATACCTCTTCCAACGCTTTGAATATAAATATTTGCTGATTTGTATAGCTTTACCGTGGAACCATTTTTAGTTTGTAGTACACAAAATCCTCCTGGTGATACTTGAACATTTTGCGATTGATAAACAAGAGAATTTTCATTGACTTTTTGCCCATCGACAGTAACAACTCCGGATATAGATAATATTTTGAAAGATTGTGTTTCTTTGACTTTTTGCCAGTGCCAAAAACCAAACAATATAAAATATAATGCGCAAAAAGCGAGAATAAGACGCCGTTTATGCTCTTTGCAAAATCTTACAAGGGATGTCCAGTAACGTTGTAAAACGACCTCTAGTCTTTCAGGGTAAATAGTAATTTGGCCCTTACCGCTGGCACCGCCTACTTCCATTTCTAAAAATTCAATCTCTACGTTTTGGGCTTTTTCATCAAACTGAAAAACAGTTTTTGATTGGGCCATACCTTCGTAAAAGGTAAGATCCAATTTACGAGGAATTTTTTTGGTAATATTGTTTTTACTGCTACACAAATACACTCGCTTACCGTGGTAAGTAGTGTCAACTTTACCATTGAGCGAAACGGAAAAATCAAATGCAAATGCTTCAAGCATTCGTGGTTTGTCATTGGTTGAAAAAGTAACAACGCGACCGCAGGGTTCTACTTGCCACGCTGAGTTATTTGTTGTGCAAGTCGACTCGACTTTATAATATTCGTCTTTATATTCCAAATGTGCCATTAAACTATGAGATCCTAGTGGTACTTTGTCACTAAGCGCTACCATGAGTGGTACAACACCAGTATCGCCAGGTGCTATCTTTGTCGCTTTTTTCTGTGCCGTGATCTCGTAACCCTCTTCTACTTTAGTGTCGTTGAAGTAAAAATTAATCTCAGCGTTAGTTACGGTTGCGGTTGTCTGTCCGATATTTTCTATTTTAAGAGAAACTATATAGTTACTCTCATTCCACTGAACTTTCTTGTTTGGAATTGTAACTCCGGTAATGGATAATTCAGCAGGGGCAGGAGTAATTTCCATAGGGAAACGGCTAGTACATTTTGAACTTCGAAGTAAAATTTGTACATTTTCTGTTTGGCGTAAGGTGGAACGGTAGCACAAATTTTGAACATCTATCTTGACTTTACCTTTTTTGAATTGCTGAGGTTTAATGATAAATGGAGCATTATTCAACTGTAAAGAACCACTGCCAATAGCTTCCACGGTTACTTTATCTGAAAAATCTTCTTTAAGATTGGTAAATTTATCTTGGGCACATACAATGAAATTGCCTCCAAATGGACGGCAAGCAACTTGTTTTTGCGCGCATATAACATGCAAATGATCTATTTCTGCAGCAACGCATTCTGGAAATGTGAGCATTGACTCTGCGCGGCCAGGAGCTGGCAAAGAGACATCAAAGGTATAGCGATTTTCGCTTGCATATAAACAAAAAACAGTATCAGTTGTTGCAGAACCCTTATGAAAATTTAGGGTAATATTGTCGGGCACTGTAGGAGGAAATTCTTCATGGCGGTGTTCACCTTTTATTTTCAAAATACTTTTGCGATTGTATGTTTGGTCAAGTTCTCCGTTATGCCAAACCTCAATTTCAATTCCAAATTTTTTACCTGCAACAACATTTGTTGGCATAATAAAATTTAAGGTGCGATTTTTGGGTTCTATTTGCAGGGAAAATCTATTCTTGTAAGAATAGGAATTTGTTTCTTGTGAGCTAAGGTCAGTTGTTTCAACAGTAACGTAACAAGGAAATGTACCTTTCTTGAGATTTTCAGGTAAAGAGCATGAATAACGATGATGGAAGTATTGTTGTCCTTCTATTTGTTGATTTTGTCCCAAAGGGATAGAACAATTTCCAATTGTCAGTGATAATTTATTTATTTTTAAAGAAGTATGTCCATTGTTATATAAATGTAAATCAAAATCTATTTTATCGCCGCACTCAACAATAAACTGGTCGCAAACAAGGCTTTTGCATAACAAAGTACCTTTTTGTAGAGGAAAATTTATTTGATGTTTGGTTTGTACTTTGTCGCAAGAAAAACAAATATAGGATTCCTCATCGCAGTTATTGTCTGGGAACAAAAACAATTTTTCCAAATAACATTTGCCATCAACAAATTGTTCTCCTGGCAGTATAGAGGAGAACCCCTTGTTGTAAAAATTTAGATTTTCACTAGAAAGAATGACATCTTTAGCAAAATTGTTTATGGTATTCCCAAATGCATCTTTTGCCAATATATAGTTTTTTTCTAATGATGCATCTTGGGGGTCTATGTGAATGTCAAAGCATTGTAGTTTTCCACTTAGAATTTCGCATGTAAATGTTCCTTTGGCGCCTCCCAACGAAGGATCTTCTATTTCAATTGTTACCGAACGTTGCTCATTAAATTGTAAGATTTTATCAGTACATGCTTCTCCATTTATAAAATCTAAGGTTACTTTACTAACTAAATTTTCGTTTTCCTTAATGTCGTTGTAGAAAAAAGAAATTTTCTTCTTACCGGAGTAAGTAGTATCCACGTTTTCTTTGTGTTTAGATTGTATAGAAATAGCAAATTTCTGCCCTACAACAACATCATTTTCCATGGAGGAAATAGCAAAAGTTCGTCCTGCCTTTTCTACTAAAAAACCGCTTATTTTATCTGAGTCTGCGTAGTGTTTTTCGTTTGTGATTGGGTTGTATGCACAGAGAGAAAGCTGTAAGTCCATTTCTCCTGTCAAAGATAATTTTTCTGTTAAAAGACTTACACTAAGTTCATTGTCATTATAAATAAAAGGAGCATCTATTTCTTTTACCTGATCGGGAAAATGACCATATAGGACTTTTACTTTTTCTAAAGAAAACTGCGAAGGTTCTATCAAAGCGGTTAAGGTAACTTCTCCTTTTTCTCCTTCAAGAATGCAATTATCAATTAATTGCATATTACTAAGTTCCATGTGGCATTCTAAAGAATGCATTTCCCATGAATCTGTGGATTTTATTTTTTGGTACGCGCACTGTAAATTTGCTTTTTGCGAAACATTATCTACTATACATGACATACCTGTCGATGTGAGATCGAGAACACCATTAACCGTTGGAAGTAGAAGAGTTTGTTCTTCTTTGCTATTCAGGTAACCATTTTCCACAGATAATGTAATGTTTTCATTAAAATCATCTATGAAATTGCCATAAATGTCAGTGACCTCGATAGTATTAGTTCCAGTTAATTTCTCTCCATTTATTTGAGGAGATGTAAGTTGTATATTTAATTGCAAATCTTTACTAGGAATAATTTTTATGTTTGCTGTTTCTCCAAGCACTTCTTCTTGATGCAACATAACAATAACAGCATCTGGTTGGCTGGCAAAACTGCAAAAAATATTTTCCGTTTGTGCAATTCCATCATTAAATTTTAACTTATACTTCTCTGGAAATTTCACTTGTTTATCGTTTGGTGATTTTTTGGCATCAAAGCAAAAAGAAACATCAAGTTCCTTTGTAAAAGAAGTGGCAAGTTTCTCGCTACACATAGCTTTTATTTTTAATGAAAAACTTTGTCCAGCAATCACCTCTTCACAGTCACTTTGAAGAATAAAATATACTTTACCTGTTGAAGGTAGTGTTTTTTCAATGTCCTTCACAAATGTTTTTCGGACATTTGGCAATTGTGCCACTACCTTAACTTGTCCTATCATTTTTTGTATATTGTCCTCTGTGTGAGGAATGCTAAAAGGAACATTATACTTACTGTGTGCAGTGATTTTCGTATCGCGAAACGTTTGTCCCCAGCTAATATTTTTATTTTGCTGTGAATCGAAAGCAATGGAAGATAAGACAATATCTATTTCGTTGTTATTTTCAAGGACGATTTCTCCTTTTATATCTTCTTCTGGATTACGAGGAGAAAAAACAATATCACTGATACGAATACGTTCGTCGGCAACACCATTTATTTCTTTTAGAGTCAGTTGGCATGTTGTATTTGTGTGCTCGCAAAGAACAGCTTTGATTTGTGTAACACCGCTGTATACGTTTACTGTGTAACCCACTGTAACTTGACCATTTTCTTTAGTTACAGTTGTTACTTTATGACTTTTTCCGCGTTGTCTTTCAATAGTAAGTTCTACTTTTTGTCCTGCAACAGCTATATTGTCGCGATCAATCGTACGGATTGTGATATGAACAATTCCTTTGCCGTCAGCAGTAATCGTATTTTGAGATAGTTTTAGTTGTAGTTTTGCTGCATGTATTTTCGGAATTTCTATTGGTATGTGGCATTGCTCGCAGTTAATACGAGTGCCATAAAGATTACTCGTTATTCTTTTTACTTCGCGGCAATAAGGACAAATCGATACTACAGTTTGCTCTACTTTATTAAGTATGGCAAATGGAGGTATTCGTTCTGGTGGCTTAGGAATAGTAAGCTGTCCACTACATTGCGTACAGCTTCTTTTTTGCCCAACTTCTGAAACTTCGTTAACTAACTTAGCACAGCAAAACGGGCAAGCGAAGAAAAACATATTTTTTTGCATGGTAACCTCATTGTTTCTTTATTTTGACTGTTCTACATACGCAGCGAAAACCGATAAAACCAATGTGTTCTGGTTCTACTCCGTGGCTAACATATGTCTTTGCTCGGTCAATTGTACCGTTAAAATGACTGCCTTTTACAAGATATTTGCCATTAGCAAGAAGAGTATTTGTCCATTCAGCTACATTACCCGCCATATCATGGACTCCGTAGATACTCTGGTCATATGGAAAACTTTTTACTTTTGTGACTCTACCAAATTGTTGGTTTGTAGCTAAATTAGCAAGGGAGGAGTCTTTTTTGTTTCCCCACGGAAAATTCCGACCATCTGTACCGCGTGCTGCTTTTTCCCATTCTTTTACGCGAGGTAAATCAAAACGTGTCCCTGTCACGCGACTTTTCCACTTACAAAAGTCCTTTGCTGCATAATAATTGACTCCAAAAACAGGAGCTTCTTCTTCTAGCCCAAAGCGCAAATTGAGATCCTTATCCCACAAGACTTCCCAGGCATTTGCAATCATAACACGAGGAATGTGCTTATCTGTACCTAGGGCGCGAAAAAATTGTTTATAATTTCTAAATGTTACCTCTGTTGAGTCTATAAAAAAGGACTTTACAGATACTTGATTTTGGTAATCATCCATAAGTAATTTTGCCCCGACATAAAACTTTCCTTCTGGTATAAAAACCATATTTTTAGGCGCTTTCTCTGTACGGAATATTGGGATATCCAGATGGGCGTTAGTTTCAAGATTGAAAGGAAAAGAATATTGATTCGTTTTTAGTACATAGCTGCCAATTTCAAGTTTATAAGTATCATTTTGTACGAAATTTTTAAGATTTTTTGCCAACAGAAAACCATCTTTCTTTATTATACGAAATAAGGTAATCGCAGCATTTGGTGTATTTTTGATATGAATAGATCCATGATTATTAATTTTACTTGTTAGATCTTTTAACTGAGAATTTAACTGTACGGCTTTGTTCAATTTGTCGCGTATAGTAGAAAAATCTTTGTAATCTCTTTCATGAAATAGTTTCTGTGCTGAATTTAAATAATTTTGAGCAAGAATCTTTTTTGCTTTTTCATTGTCCGGAGAAAAATCTAAGATATTTTTACACAATGTTGTGATGCGCTGTTCACATTCTTGTATACGCGCATTGATTTCTGTTGCTTGTGATAGCAACTCTGAAACAGAACTTTTGTTTTGCTCTTCATCTTTACGTAAAGTATCTAGTACTTGAGAACGTTTTTCGCGGAGCGTTGTCCACCGTTTTTGCGAATAAGCAGCTTGCTTAATGATTTCGTCTATCCAGTACGTTCTCTGCATTTTAATTGCTTGTTCACTTGTAACAGCACTCGATGTGTCTCCAATAGAATAACTATATGCCAAAAGTAGGGCAGCCACAAAAATAAAAGAGACAATTGCAATATTTGCATTGCGAGCAATCATTTTTTCTAGTTTATTGAACCAGTTATCGCGTATTGCTTTTACGGAGTGACCTTCCATAAAAAGACGTATATCTTCGCGAAGTTCTTTGATAGAAAAGTATCTGTTGTGTTTTTCTTTAGCCATAGCCTTAAGTGAAATAGCCATTAGTTCCCTAGGAATTGGATCTTTATTGTAATCATAGCGTTTTTTTTCTGCAGGTTCATTAATTACCAACTGAACAATTTTTACTAAGTTTTTAGCGTTGAAAGGAGGAGATAAAACAAGAAATTCGTAAAGAATAGCTCCTAGAGAATAAATATCAGTACTTTCGTCCATCGTTTTTGTTTCGCCGCGTGCTTGTTCTGGAGACATGTAACGTGGAGTACCGATAATACTTCCGTCAACAGTTTCATCAATAAAATCTACGGAAAATTTCTCTTCTTCTTCTTCTCCTTCTCCTTCTTCTTCTCCTATTTTTTTGGCAAGTCCCCAATCTAGAACTAGAACTTCGCCAAATTCTCCTACCATAATATTTTCAGGTTTTAAATCGCGATGGATTATTTTTTTACTATGAGAAAATTCTAGTGCGTAGCATATGTTTTGAATAATTTCTAAACGCCGTATAAGAGTATATTCCTTACTTTCGGGTGTTTTTTTTCTAAGGTTGTCGATGATGTCTGCGAGAGTAACACCGCTAATCATTCGCATGGTGAAATATAAGTCATCCAAAGAAGATATATCGTATATTGTTACTATATTTGGATGTTCAAGTAAACCACTAATACGAGCTTCTCGCATAAAGCGGTATCTTGTAGCGTTTGTTATGTTGTTACCCTTAATCAATTTCATGGCCACTTCGCGTTGTAATATATTATCGCGCGCAAGCATAACAACGCCCATACCACCTTTACCAAGAATTTTCTTTACTTGATACCGCTCTTCATTAGGAATTATTCCAAGATTTTCAATGGTTATATCTTGTCCACTTGTCGATTTACCAAGTGTGGCACCAATACTTTTTACTTTTTGGTTCCACGAATCTCTTCCTGATGATTTCTCCTTTGATTTATTGTCGACGGCGGTTTTTTTATTTGCGTTGGCAGGTTTTTGAGCTTGTTCAAAAAGACTTCGTTTGTTGGAAATGCTTTTAATAGTGTCTGAGTCTGGAGTGGAGGAATTTTGATTTGATCTCACTATTTCAGAAGGTTTACATTCTTCTTTTTCTTTAAAGCAATCTTCTGCGAAATTAACATCTATTGTTTTTTGGTCAATATTTTTTAGCTTTAATACAGAAGGAATACTTAGTTCTTCTGAAGAGTTTAATATCGTTTCCTTACTTTCCTTGTTTTCCCATTCAGGCATTGAAGGAATATTTAGTTTTGTAGATTCTGTTGCCTGTTCGTCTTGTTCTAGTTTGGAGGGGGTTGATTTTGTAGCATTACCCTCTTGTTCATTACTATTTTGGAAATCTTGTCTTTGCGTGACTTCATCGCCACTGTTTTGAGTACCATCATCTTCCAAATTGCACTGCGTTTTTTCGAGGTCATCTCCTGACTTTTCCATATCTAAAACCTTCTATCAATTTTTTGGTATTTTAAGGATAAAGGTTGTACCTTTACCTAGTTCACTTTTCATTTCCAATAATCCCTTGTGATCTTTTTCTATAATTTTTTTGCAACTAAAAAGCCCCATTCCTGTTCCTGTATTTTTAGTTGTGAAGAATGGCTCAAAGATTAAACCTTGGTATTCTAACCTGATCCCTGGACCATTGTCTTTAAACGTAACAACAATATAATTATTATCTTCGTGTGTATTTACTTCTAAGGTTGGTTGTTCTTGGCCTGCCATTGCTTGTATTGCATTTAAACATAAATTAATAAATACCTGATCTAAACGATTTACATCCATACGTATAGAGGGAAGATCTTTGGCGAAGTTTTTAACAACAGAAACCTGTTGACAACGTGCTTCAGTTTTTATTAATTGTAAACTTTGATCTATTTTTTCATTAATATCACCAAGAGCCAGATTAATAGGGTCTGTTCGTACAAGCGAAAGTAATTGTTGTGTTAAAGATTGAAGTCTTTCAATCTGCCTTTCAAAAGCTTCGCGTAAGCTAGGGTCAATCTGATCGTTTTTAAGCACCATATAGGAAACACCAAGAATAGGTGTTAAAATATTTTTCATGTCATGAGAAATGGCTGTCGCTAAAGTACCAACAATAGATAATTTTTCATTTTTTACTAATTGCTCTTGTGCGTTCTTCAGCTCTTCGTGTTTTTGTTGTAATTCTTCATATAACTTAATGTTTTCAATTGCCAGTTCAGCTTGTCTAGCAATCGCTACCAGTAATTGTAAGTCATTTTCGTGAAATTTTTGTTCTTGTCTTGAGTCAAGATAAATAACCGCAACTACTTTGTCTTTCGATGTTAAAGGAACACACACAGCTGCACGCGTCGATAAGCGGCGTATACTTTCTTGGTCTCTGTAGTCTTCGTCGTTTTCTGTGTCTTCGATAAGAATTGCAATGCGATCGTCAATACATTTACGCAAAATTGTATCGCTGATTGTTACGTTTGTCGTATAGTTTTTTATTACTACAGGCGTTGAGAACTTATTCTCTTCGACTAATAATACAAAGGCTCGTTCGGCATCAATTGCTTTTATAATAATTTCGACTATTGCTTCTAAAAAGTTTTCCATACTCAGTTTGCCAACTAAAGACTTTGATACTTTTTGCAAAACGAGTAGGTGCTTTTTTAGAGTATGTGCGTCTTCGTGGTCTATAAGTAGATTTGCTGTGGAAATTGTAGAGAAATTTAAGTGATTAGTCGACGAGGAGTCGATAGTAACAGATGTTTCTTGTTCTATTAAAATAGAAAACTCTGTTTGCCCTACGGTAAAAACATTACCGATTTTTAGTTTAGCGAAATCTGTTCTCTCGCCGTCAATCCACGTACCATTAACACTGTTTAAATCTTGTACAGTATAGCAAATTCCGTTATGAGTGATTTCGCAGTGACAACGTGATATTTTAACATCATCTACTAGTCGGATATCTTGATCTGCTCTTCGACCAATGGTTATTCTGTTTTTCTGTATGTCGAATACTCTACCTTTTCCAGGACCAGATAAAATTTGCAGTCTCAAGGTTATTACCTTTCAAAACAATTACATTAGGAAATTAAGTTCAAATGATCAAGGGTGTTGAAATGCCCTGTGTATATAATATATAATCATTATGGCTTGTGCCAGTAGAAAAAGCTAGTACAGTGTTACAAAAATTTTTGTATATTCTAGGGAGTGTCATCAATTAGATATTAATAACTATCGTAATCGTAGCGGTAGTCGTGACCTGCCCCTGACTGTAATCGAATATTTCTTGAAAAAAAATCGCAACTGTTTGGTTATGATTACAGCTACAATCACGATTACGGCTAGGGTCACAGTCACGAATGTTTTAATTGATGACAAACCCTAATCTATTCAATTTTTAGTATGATTGTTTCTCGCTTACTGAAAACGTCAGTTTAAAAATGGAAATCTCTGTATTGTAGTAGAACGTGCTGACGTTTATCTTACTTATAATTTAATTCTTTTATGGGTTAGCTTGGTTACTTTTCAGTGGTGGAGCATAATTTGCGCTTTTAAAATTCTTCGTTACTCCCTAAAACAATTTATGCCAGATAAAAGTTGAAATGCCGAGACGCCTTACTCAAAAATAATGTATTAGTAAAGAATGTAGAGAAAAATAATTTGGCAAATTTTTTTCCTTAGTATCTCTGAAATAGTTTTGTCTTGAATCTAAAATTAATGGTCAGATTGGATGAAAACAAACGATGTTATTTTTTTGTAAAAGCGCATAAAAATACTCCAAAATTAATTTTGGAGTATTTTTTATTGTTTGTTATAAAGATTTGCTGTAGCTATTTGCGTTGTATGTATGGGGATATTTTCTTGTAGTTGTAGTTCTGTAATTTTTTCTTTGTATTCAAGAGTATTTATTTTAACAAACTTATAATGTATTTTTCCCTTTTTAGACAGCTTTGTAAAAAAATGTGTAAGCTGTTCTTCGCTTATATCTTTAATATTTAGGACATAAACAGATTGTATTTTTTTATTTTTTTGTGCTAAACTTTTACGTACGCTAAACGATAATTCATTTAAATTATCAGAAGATTTCGGTATATTACTATGCAGATCTTGATAAAATTTTTCCAGGTCGTTCTCTGCAATAGTGCGTTCGTTTGTTTCTTCTATAAACATTAGTGCATATGGAGCGTACTGAATCACCATAGGAACTACTTGTTGTAAAAGCATACCTGGGAGCTCAAACAACACACATCCTGGAGACAGGATACATATTAGTAAAACAAAAACTATACATTTTTTCATAGAAAACCACATGTTTGATAGAGTAGTCATAACTTATGAGCAACAATTTTAGAGTATCAATAATATGATACTACAAAAGGAGTTATGATTCTAGATAAATTTTTATTTCTGTAGGGCGCGCCCTAGATTTAGATTAAGGTAGTTTGAATGAAAACCTCAACGGAAATACGCAATCAATTTTTAGATTTTTTTAAGAGTAAAGACCACAAAATAGTAAGCTCTGCACCTGTTATGAACCACGGAGATCCGACGCTACTCTTTTGTAATGCGGGTATGAACCAATTCAAAGACATATTTCTTGGTACACGACAAACTAACGAAAATAGAGTTGCTGATACGCAAAAATGTTTGCGTGTTTCGGGAAAACACAATGACCTTGATGTTGTCGGGAGAGACTCTTATCACCATACTTTTTTTGAAATGTTAGGTAACTGGTCATTTGGAGATTATTTCAAAAAAGAGGCTATTTCTTGGGCTTGGGAGTTTCTAACAAAAGTACTTGAAATACCAGAAGAACGTTTGTGGGTATCTGTATTTGGTGGTGATGAAAAGGATAATGTACCTGCAGATGAAGAAGCGTCTAAGATTTGGCTAGAAGCAGGTGTGTCAAAAGAACGTATATTGTCTTTTGATAAAAGTGACAACTTTTGGGAAATGGGAAAAAGTGGTCCTTGTGGGCCTTGTTCCGAAATTCACATTGATCGCGGTGAAACAGTAGGAGACTTAGCACTCGCTACAGATCCAGTGCTTGGAGTTAATGGTGAAAATGATCGTTTTATTGAGATTTGGAATTTAGTATTTATAGAATATAATCGTAATGAAGAAGGACAACTAGAGTCTTTACCAGCAAAACATGTTGATACTGGTATGGGATTTGAACGCTTAGTCGCTTACTTGCAAAACAAAAAATCGAATTATGATACTGATTTATTTGCACCTATTATAAAAGAAACGGAGACTTTGTGTAATTTCAAATACTCTGGGCAAGAAACGCTAATATCAGATATTGCTTTTCGCGTTATTGCTGACCATATACGAGCGTTAACGATTGCTTTTTCCGATGGAGGTCTTCCTAGTAATAAAGGTGGAGGATCGGTACTACGTCGCATTCTAAGGCGTGCTTCGTTATTTGCTAAAGAGTATTTAAATATAGAAGAACCTTTTCTTTACAAGCTCGTTCCTTGTGTTGGTAAAATTTACGAGGATATATTTCCTGAGATTTTGCAACAACAAGATCATATCTCACTGGTTATCAAAAGTGAAGAGCCATCATTTGCAAAGGTTCTCGAAAACGGTGTGACTCTTTTTAACGAGCTACTTGAAGAAACTAAAAGTAAAAACGCAAAAGAAATCTCAGGAGAAAAAGCTTACTCTCTATACGAGACACACGGTTTTCCTGTTGACCTCATCGAGTTAATGGCGGAACAAAATTCAGTAAAAATTAATGATGATGAATGGCAAAAAGCAGAGCAAAAACATCGCGAGCTTTCTCGAGGTAAAGCGTTTAACTATAGCTTTTCGATGACAGAAATAGAAGGTTTACCTGCGACTAAGTTCAATGGTTACGGCAAACTATCTGGCCAAGCAAAATTATTAAAACTTATTGGTACTGATAAAATAGTTTTAGATCGCACCACATTTTATGCTGAGTCAGGTGGTCAGGTTTCCGATACAGGTATGATTACTGGTAAGAGTTTTGCTTTCCAAGTAGACGATACACAGAAACATGGAGAAATATATGTTCATTATGGACAACTTGTCGAAGGGGATTTGTCGCAGTTGCCACGATGGGTAAGTACTCATGTTGATAAACAAAGACGCCGTAATATAATGGCAAATCATACTGCAACGCATTTGTTACATTCTGCTTTACACCAAGTTTTAGGGGAACATGCTGTACAAAGAGGTTCTGAAGTTTCGCCACAGAGATTGCGTTTTGATGTATCTCATCCGCAAAAAATTACCAAAGAGCAAATTGTTACCATTGAAAGAATTGTCAATAGTGCAATAGCTCAAAACACAAGAGTAAGCCGTCGCGTTTGTTCTCTAGAAGAGGCAAAGAGTAAAGGTGCAATGGCGCTTTTTGGCGAAAAATATGGTGATAAAGTACGGGTTGTTTCTATTAGTAACTATTCGATGGAGTTATGCGGAGGAACTCATGTACACTATACTGGCAATATCGGTTGTTTTAGGATAACTTCTGAAGGTGCAGTGCAGGCAGGAGTACGTAGAATAGAAGCGGTAACTCGTAGTGCTGCTATTGAAAATATACAAGAGGTTGATTCACTAGTTGATTCTGTACAGACGCAATTAAAAGTCAGTGGACCGCAATTATTAGAAAAAATAATACAAATGCAAGATGAAATCAAGTCTTTGCGTAAAGCTCAAAAACAGCTAGAGCAGCAGCAAGTAAAAGCTCAAAGAGATGTGATTTTACAAAATGCGCGTCAAATAAATGATGTAAAAGCTATTTTTACAACTTTAGATCAAGCAAAGGTCGAAAATTTACGCGAAATGGCTGATTTGATGCGTAAAAGTTCTAGTCCTTGTGTCGGTGTGATTTCATGTGAGAAAAATGGTAAGTTGCCTTTAGTTGTATTTTTATCCGATCATCTATCTGAGCACCCTAAACTTCATGCTGGTGAACTTCTCAAACAAATATGCGGGCTTTTAGGTGGAGGTGGCAATTCAAAAAGAAAAGATTTTGCTCAAGGGCAGGCTATTAAATTGGACTTGCTTGAGGAAGCGCAAGACTTGGTAATGAATTACATCACCACAGCAACACAAGTTTAAAATTGTAAATGAGTTGTGATAATACCCAAGCCAAACCATTGACTTGGGTGTTTAAAATGAACTATTTCTGTCAAAATAATCCATTCAAATATCTACACTTTTATAGAAACACCTTTTGCGTTATTTATACACCCGTATTGCAAATACAAATAATCAGCAAACACTATTTAAATATTTACAATACGGGCGGCACAAGGTTATCCCTACAAATCACTTAGCTCAAGTTTATCTTATTTGAATACCTCTATTATTGTTTGTAAAGAACTATAAAAATAAAACCTCATTATTCCGATTAAGTAGATATTTTTATCAGACCACCTTAGATTGCCTAAAAAAAAGTTGACAAACTATTCGATGCTTGCTATATTCCATAACTTGTTATTGACTAGAAAATTATTAACTTTGAACATTATTTGCGAAAGATATAAAATGGCAGTTCCAAAAAGAAGACAATCAAAATCTCGTTCGAGAAAAAGACGTTCTCATGATGCGCTCACAGCACCAGTATATACATCATGTACAAATTGTGGTTCATTAAGTCGACCACATTCTGTGTGTTCTGCATGTGGAACATACAAGGGTGTACAAATTCTGAAAGTGAAAGAAAAGAAGAAGTAGGTTATTCTGAGCTACCATTTAGAAAGGCAAATAAGAGCGTGACACGAGACGAAATACAAAAAAAAATCATTCATATTGTAGCTGAAATTGCTAGCTTTCCTGAGGAAAAGATCCAGGGAAGTTCTTCTCTTATCGAAGATATCCACGCTGATTCTTTGATGACATATGAAATCGCACAGGAAATAGAAGCCACATTTGAAATAGAAATTGATGAAGAAGACTTAGAAAAAATCAAAACTATTGATGATGCTACAAATCATATAGAAAAAAGAATTAAGTAATATAGCGTATGACAAACAAAAAAAGAGTTGTAATTACAGGTATAGGTTCTGTGAATTCGCTAGGTAACAGTGTCCCTGAGTTCTGGGAACATTTGTTACAAGGAAAAAGCGGTGTTGACACTATTTCTAAATTTGACTGTTCGCAACATAGATGTAAGATTGCAGCAGAAGTAAAAAATTTCGATCCTTCATTAGTAATTGAGCCGCGAGATATTCGCAGATTAGACCTGTTTACTCAATACGCTTTGTATGCAACCCATGAAGCAGTACAAGACTCAAAAATCAATTTTGCAGAAGAAAACCCTTCGCGAATCAGTGTAAACTTGGGGTCTGGCATGGGAGGAATGACGCAAGTAGAAAAACAAGTTCAACTTGCTAGAGACAAAGGATTTCGTAGAGTAGCTCCTTACGCAATTCCTTCTGCTATGCTAAGTGCCGCAAGTTCTGAAATTTCAATTAAATATGGTTTAAAAGGGATGAACTTTGCAGCATCTGCAGCTTGTGCTTCGTCATCTTATGCGATTGGGTTGTCAGCAAGAATGATTCAGTATGGAGAATCTGATATTGTTGTGTCTGGGGGTACAGAGGCAGTAGTGACTCCTACAACAATAGCAGGTTTTGCATCGGCAAGAGCCTTATCAAAAAGAAATAATGAACCACAAAAAGCATCGCGACCTTTTGATAGTGAGCGCGACGGCTTCGTTATGGGAGAAGGCGCTGGAATAATTATTCTTGAAGAGTTAGAGCACGCCAAAAAGCGAAATGCTAAAATATATGCAGAGCTTGTTGGTGTTGGTTGGGGAGCTGATGCGTACCATATAACCGCACCAGATCAAAAAGGCAAAGGTGCAGAATATGTTATGCTTCAAGCTATCAATGATGCAAACATAAAAAAAGAGCAAATTTCTTACATTAATGCTCATGGCACAAGTACAAAACAAAATGACTTTATTGAGACCATGGCAATCAAAAGTGTGTTTGGTGACTATGCCTATAATATCCCGGTGTCATCAACAAAATCAATGATAGGCCACCTCATTGGTGCTGCTGGCGGTATAGAGTGTATGGTTTGTGCTCTTAGTATTTTTCATAGCAAAATTCACGGAACAGCTAACTACGAAACTCCAGATCCTGAATGCGACCTTGATTATGTTCCTAATGAATCAAGAGATTTAGAAGTACTCTATGCTATGTCCAACTCTTTTGCGTTTGGAGGCTCAAACGTATCACTTGTTTTAGGCAAACTAAACGACTAGTTATGTTGAATAGAAAACAATACTATTCTCTATCATAAATTTAGGTAAAATTTTAAACTTGTTATTCCAAATAGAACACTGAATAAAGGAAAACAAACTCATATCTTGAGATTTGTAACATAAAATTATGAACCTGGAACTTCGTATAACTAAAGGACAAAGAACTGGTTACCTAAAACAAATCACTAAGCCAGAGAGAGTGCTAATAGGTAGAGATGCTAGCTGCGATCTTTCAATTCCCGATGATCCACTACTTTCCAGACAACATTGCCTTATAGAAATCACAAACTCAGGTATAAAAGCTATTGATTTAAAAAGCCGAAATGGTACTTTCGTCAGTGGGCAGAGAATAGGAGAAAAAATTCTTGGTCTACACGATGAAATTCGCGTGGGGAGCCATGTTTTTCAAATAGTACCTCAACAAAATTTATCTCCTGGAATTGTTGGGAAGTGTGGTCAATGTGCCTGTAATATTCTTGACAGAGATGTAAAAGAAAGAAGAGCTTTCCGACACGGTGATCAAATATATTGCCAACAGTGTTTAGAACGAGGAATTCCAGCAAAGAACCAAAGGCGAGCTCACCAAGCGACAATTACCGAAGAGATGTCGTCGAGACCTCCAATGGGAGGTGGAAATCCACCAGCTCCAAATGTGCAAAAGGTTTCGCTACCTCCTGGTATTCCAACCCAAATAGGGCCTTTTCAAGTGCTTGATGTTCTTGGGGAAGGTGGTATGGGTTTTGTATTCAAAGCGAGACATACTTATCTTGAAAATGTCGTTGCAATCAAGGTTATTAAAGAAGAGTTTACATCAGAAGAAAAAATTGTAAAACGCTTTCTTCAAGAGGCTAAGCTTGGTATATCTTTGGACCATCCAAACATTTTACGTATTCATGACGCTGGCGAAGCCAATGGAAATTTTTATATATCGATGGAGTGTTTTGATGGCGAAGATGTGAACAAAATTATCAAAAAACACGGACCGCTTGTTCCGCCAATACTTATAAAATTGGCTGTTCAAATGGCTAGTGGATTAGGACATGCACATCAAAAAGGCATTATTCATCGCGATGTAAAACCATCGAATATATTGGTTGATCGTAAAGGTGTAGTGAAAATAGCAGACTTTGGATTGGCAAAAGTTCGCGAAAAAGCCGGGCAACTTACTGCATCGGGACAAATGCTTGGAACAATACAGTATATTTCGCCAGAACAATTAGAAGATGCGAAAAGCGTAAATGCGCAAACTGATATATTTTCGCTTGGTGGTACACTATATTATACTCTTACAGGTTATCCTCCTTTTGGAGAAGACCCACCTGGTAAAGTGATTGAAAATATTTTGCGTAATGATCCTCCTCCTCTTCGTGGAGCAGTTGCAAATATTTCAGCAGAGCTTGAAAATATCATAATGAAAGCTCTAGCTAAAAAGAGTAAAGATCGTTTTCAAACAATGGAAGAAATGCGCGATGCTCTTTTAGCAATTAAAACGTAGAAAGCTCCTTCGGGAGCTTTTAAAACAATACTAATTAGATATCAAATATTCTCTGTACGCATGGTTTACAGTATTCCGCACCACCAACATAAACACGAAGATTTTCACATACCTGAATATCAGCTTTATTATGAGTATGACCACATAAAACGGTAAGTTTTTGTTTACTGTGTTTCCTCATTACTTCCTTTAACATATCACCCATTTGCTTGCATGAAAAAAAAGGCAACCAATTATCATCTGCTATAACCTCCCCATATAAACTTGCCTCTTTAAACGGAGGAACGTGAGTTAGCATCCAAACGTGCTCATAAGTTTGTAGAGCTTTATTTAAAACCTTTTCAGTATGAATAGTAGCTTTAGAAACGATGTCTTGCATTTTTTGTAAAATATTCTCTTTACTTAAACCTACAAAATCGCGAATGGCAAAAAAATCGTTAAGTACAATTTCTGATTGATAATAATTTCCGTAGCGTCCATCTCCCCAAGAATCATGACCTATTAAGACGTTGTTATCATTAAGATGTATTCCTGAAGAAGTGGAAAGGTATGTAAGATTTGGATTGGTTGTGATTGTTGCCATATCTCCATAGACATCAATCATTTTTTGGCCATAGAAATCATGGTTGCCAAGTACAAAGTAAATAGGCTTTTGAAATGAATTAGCTAGAGAAATTAAATGTGGCGAAAGGTGGGGGCCATGAGAAATATCCCCAGTAATCCAAATCATATCAAAATCATACTGTTTAGTTTCGACAATAAATTTCTGCAATAAGTCATCTTCTAGGAATTCAAGGTGTATATCTGTTAGCCACAATGCTTTTAACATAATTTTAACTCCCGTTCTAGATTCGCAGTCACTAATTTTTTAGCATAATGTTTTAATTAGGGTGTGTCATCATTCAAAATATTGTGTGTTTTTTCGAGCGCGGGCTCGCAAACGGGCTCGGGCTCAATACTACTGGCGTATCATTAAATGAATCCGTTATATTTTTATCTGTATTGAATGATGACACGCCCTAATGAAAGTCCTTATTTAGCCTCAATTACAAAAATACGGAATTCATTATGTTTTAGATTCATGCATATCCACTTATTATGATTAATGTCAAGATTTTTGGATTGTTTTGTTTGGATGATTTCAGGTATTTTATCGAACGTTCTTATTATTTCAGTTGTTTGTGGTACCAA
Organism: Candidatus Uabimicrobium helgolandensis; assembly: GCF_041508025.1. Taxonomy (NCBI): domain Bacteria; kingdom Pseudomonadati; phylum Planctomycetota; class Candidatus Uabimicrobiia; order Candidatus Uabimicrobiales; family Candidatus Uabimicrobiaceae; genus Candidatus Uabimicrobium; species Candidatus Uabimicrobium helgolandensis. Next base: position 3,576,601 of record NZ_CP165719.1, on the reverse strand, counting down.
AATTTCTGAGGCAATTTCATATGAAGGCATACTTTGAATTGCAGCATTAACAGTAACAGGAGTAGAAGGAGTGTTGTCGTCAATGTATTCATTGCATACTACCAAATAACCTTGTTGTGGGTGATTTTCATTTAGAACACTCCAAGCACTAACTGCGTTGTTTGACTCTGGTGTTGCTGTGTCGCAAAAAATTAATTCTGCTTTTCCATAGCGTAAAATTTTGTCATTTAGTGAATGTCTATATAATGCAGAAAAGGCATTAAAAAATCGATAATTTTGCGAACGATTAAGTGGTCCGGTATTGAGAAAAATTTGTGCAAATTCTTTATTTGGTGTGAAAGTATCGTTTCCGTCGAGATACACAGTTGATCTTTGCGCAAATATTCCTCCAGGTAAAAATATACATTTTACCCATTTTAACAAGGCCCGCTCTTCATTAAATTCACTTAACGCTCTGACAATGTCAGGATGACTACGATCATGATTGTCGAATATATGTGTTAGTGTAAAACTCTGTTGTTGCTGTTTTGCATTAAACTCCTCTAGGCGCTTGTTGGTTTCTTCAATAATTATTTTCGCATTGTGGCGATATTCTCCGACAATATCCAAAGAAATTGCTGTCCCAATAGCGTTTTTAGCATATGCTTCGTACAAATGAGGATTGTTGTCATCTCCCCATCCCATGTATTCAGCTAGAAATGCAAAAGTGGGTTGTTGCTTTCGTAATTTTTTAGCTAGTTCAGCAAAAACAATCAATGGAGCTCTATAACTAATAGGATTTCCTTGTTCGTTGATTGACACAGGGTAGTCAACACTGTGATCTACGTGATCTAAACGAAAGCCGTTAGGTTGAAAACGATCGTATATTTTTTCGCAGTAAGTTATGTACTTTTTAATGACATGATAATTTAAGTTACACGCTTGCTCATGTTTATGTGGAATAGCAAAATGCCATGGAGCGATTATGTCCATATCTCCCGCAAATGCACTCACTAGGTTCCCTTGGTAGTTATAATGGTCACTAACAGGGTAGTTTTCTGTAGACATATGGCGAAAAATAGGATAGCCACTACTATTCCAACAACCTCCACTAATAGGCCACAAGCCAGAAGCAATAAATATTTCAATGAGATTTCTATGTTCATCGTCATCTAAATCTTTTTCATCGTGAATAAGACCTACGTTCTCATAAATTAAGTGCTGTACTTTTTGTAAGATTTCGCATTGTACGGAATCAATAAACTGCTGAGTGCAAAAGTGTGCTCTTTCTTTATCAAGATAAAAATCAATTTTTGCAAGTTGAGCGTACAATTGACAAAAATTTTCATGAGTAATTTCTTCACTAAAAGAAAAATTTTCTGCTAGCTCGTTTATATCAATATTTTGAATATCTTGGAGTAAATCTTCTTGTAATTTTGCACAACGAACGCCCTTATCGCCACCATCAACAAATTTATATTTAGCTAAAATTTGTTTTCGCCTTTTGTTGTATTCTACTCGTAAAGCGTTGAGAACTTGTTTTTCAATACCTTCTTCTTTTTCGAATAAAGGTAGCCCATGAAGGTTTCTGACAATCATAGGAGCAAAACCTTGTAACCCCATTCTCTCAGTAATTTCATGGATTTTTTGTTCTAAATGGCTTATTAAATGTTTTAGGTCATTCCATAGAAAGCATTCGGGATGAGCAAAGATAGTTTTGCTAAATCGCCCTACTTGAGGCAGTAAATCGATGACAATAGGATGGCCAATACTTTGACTTAAACGTATAAAAAAAGATAGTTGTTTTTCTCCATCCCATCCTAAATTTTGGCGAAGATCTTCGTCCTCTATATCAATTTCTGTAGAAATAGGGCAATAGACAGATGAAAAAGCCATATCTCTTCTATATGGAGGTAGCAAATAAAAAGTTGTTGCTGGTAATTGTAATTGGGTATTTCCCTTAGGAGTGGTGATTATTTTTATTAGATAGTTGCGAAAAAAGCCTCTATCGCTATCGCGAAATCCCGACATACAAAGAGTTTCTATTTTGTGCTGTTCTTGGTGTAACCAAGAGCTTGTCTCATAACCTAAATCTTCGATAGGATGATTGTATTTTTTTTCAAGTAGGGTATCTAAAGCGATAAATATATCTTGGTTTGATAACTCTTTTTGTGCAATTTCAAATGCAAGAGGTATGTAACCGTATGTTTGTACTGCTGCGCGTATTTGACAATTCTTAATGTCATTGGGAAATTTTTTGCAATAATGTGACTTTAAATTTTTGTATAGTTTGGTATTTTTCATAAAAAATTCCGTTAGCGAAGATTATGTATACATGCCTGTAATTGTTCTATTGAATTTATTTTATTGGGCTGACACAACAGATAAGTACCTAAATTATGACAACTGTCGATAATAACTTGTTGAGAGTTTGCAACTGAAAACCCTTTGCGACAAAATTCATGTCCAATTACCGAAAACTCACTTTCGCACTTTTGTAAGAATGTTTTAACCGTTTCTTCCGAATGATCACGGCCTGAAACCAAAAAGTCGATAGTTTTTTTGGGTTTTAGAGTTGATATTTTTTTTAATCGTTCAAAGTCGAAATTTTTCATGTCATGAGAACTAGGATTGGAGTGTGTTAGTATCATTGAGTCGCATTTGATTGCAGCAGCCATCCAAGTGATGATTTCCTTGTACTTTTTGATGATTTCATTAGCAGGACCACCAAAAATAAGTTCTATACCACGGAAAAAATAATCGTCTAGTTTTCGTTTACTTCTCATAGATGATCGATTTAGAAAAAAGTTGAGGTCATGATTACCAAGTATGATGTGAACTTGATTTGGAAAAGTAACGAGGAGTTCAAGAATGTCAATTACTTCTAAAAATGAAACGTCGCGATAGTCAACGAGAAAGCTTCGAGAATGAATAATTTCTTGGAAAATTAAATGGCGATTTCCATGTTTTTGCAATTTAGCTTTTGATTTTATAATTTCGAAATTATTGCGATTTCCGTGTAGGTCACCAGTAATGAAAAGTTCTGCATCTTCTGGCAATTCAAATAGAAATCCTTGACGATAAATACTGTCTTGCAGAATAACAAGAGCTGCATTGAGAATCTCTAAAACTTGGTTTTTATCTCTGCGTGGTTGGGGTTCTATTGTTTCTAAAATGATTTTTAGGTCGGAATTTTTAGTTGGTTTTATTTCTTTTAAAATTTCAATTATTGAAAAATAATGGGCAGGAAATTGCATCAAAAGTTCTTTTGCTTTTTTGTACTCTCCTGAACAAAGAGCGGTTTGTACAAGGCTTGTTACTGCTGGCACAATCCATTGTCTTGTGTTTTCAAAATTAGTGGCAATGGTTAAAGCCGTTTGATGGGCTCCTACTTTTAAATTCTTACGGTATACATGAATCCACACATCGCGAAGAGAAAGAATATTTGCAATATGCTTATCGTACAAGGTTTTTGCTTTGTTATATTCTTTTTCTTCTAGTAGTTTTCTAAATTTAGATGAAATTTTTTTAGTAAAAACGCTTTTTAACATTCCTACTGGCCTTTTTCAAGAGCCAAAGCTTCTCGGTCTAAGTTTTCACCATCTTCAACAATAGCACCTAAAAATGGTAAGTCGCGATAAAGGCCACCGTAATCTAAACCGTAACCAATTACAAATAAAGTCGGTATAGAGAAACCTACGTAGTCTACTTTCAAATCATGTTTTAGAGCATCTTTTTTTAATAGCAAGCTACATATCTTAATAGATTTAGGGTTCATCTTTGTAAAATGTTGATTCAAAAAATGAACGGTATTTCCAGTATCAACAATATCTTCCACAATTAAAATGTTTTTACCTTCTACTTTTTTCGAATCTATATCGAGAACCATCTTCACATTCCCTGACGAAACTTTGGCATCTCCATAAGACGAAACTTTTAGAAACTCGCAATGCATAGGTAAATCTATTGCTCTTGCTAAATCGGCAGAAAAAATAAACGCTCCATTTAATACGGTGATAATTGTCAATTCTTCGTCTTTGTAGTCTTCACTTATCTGGTCTGCTAGTTCTTGAACTCTTTCTTCTAACTCGTCACTGGAGAGAACTTCTTCTATATTTGACATTGTACATCGTCCTTTTCACTAAAAATCTCAAACATTCTCACTTGATTGTGTTTTCTTATGCTCTACTTATGCTCTGCACCTCTAATTTTTTCTACTAGCATTGCGTTTAAGTTATGTCCAGAACGATGGGCCTCAAGTTTTCCCTGTAGTCGTGCGCCGAGTAGAAAAAAGTCACCAATAATGTCAAGTATTTTATGACGAGTAAATTCATCAGGAAAACGCAGTTCGTTGTCAATAATACTACCATTATCGTCTATAACTAAAGTATTTTTAACCGTGGCTCCTTTTCCCAAACCAAACTTTTGAAGGGCCTCCACTTCCTTTTTTAGAACAAATGTTCTTGCAGGTGCAATTTCTTTTAAAAAACTGTCTTTAGTGACTACTAGTGAGAATACTTGTTTTGGAAAGAAGTCTAGATCATGGTCTAAGGTATATTTTATTTCGAATTTTTCACTTGGAGTAACTTTAATATAGGCTTTATCTCTATCTGCTTGTAATTCAGAACTAACTTTGACTGTTTTACTACCACTTTGTTCCTCAATACCAGCGCCAAGTAAAGCTTTGCAGAATGGTAATGCACTTCCGTCAGCACCTGGGAGTTCTGCTCCACTAATTTCAACAAGCAAATTTTCAATACCTAAACCATAGCAAGCAGCAAGAAAGTGTTCAGGAGTTTGAATTTCAACACCGTTATTCATAAGAGCTGTGCGCCTTTGCCTATAATCTATGTAATCTATGCTCGCTGGTATTTTGGGTTGAGACTCGATATCCGTGCGTACAAATACTACTCCATGCCCTACTTGAGCAGGATGTATGTTGAGCTGAACGTGCTCTCCTGTGTGTAACCCAACACCTTCAAAATGTGCTGTTTTAGATATAGTTGCCATATTTATTCCCGTTAAAAAGGCTTGCCAAATGAAAAGCTAAAGATTTGCTTGTCATCTGTATCTTCTGATAATATTGGAAAACCAAAGTCTAAAGCAAAAGGACGTGGTCCTAAAGCTGGAACTTTGATTCGAAAACCAATTCCTACAGATAATCTAAATTCATCAAATATAACGTCGACATCCTCAATTTCAGGAGCTACACTACCGAAATCAGAAAATAGTACCATGCGAAACGTATTTTGAAATACAGGAATAGAGTACTCTACTGTATTTACAAATAATAATTCTCCTCCAAGAGGATCTTCTAAACCTACGGGATCGATAGGACCTACTGTACGAAATTCAAAACCTCTAATTGAACTCGCGCCTCCAGCGAAAAAGCGCTCAAAAATAGGTACACGATCAGAATCTAAGTGAGCAAGTGCAAAGCCGATTCTGCTTCCAAGGCTGAGGATATGTTTAAAGCCATCATCGTTTGTGTAGAGAGTTTGGAACCACGCAAGGCGAAAATTCACTTTAGAGAAGTCGTGATCTCCACCAAGCAAGGTGCCTGCAAGTTCGTATGATACTCCAAAAATATAACCGCGTGCAGGAAGTATAAAATCGTCGCGCGTGTCTATAGTAAAATCGAGAATGATACTAGACAGAATATTATCTCCTTCAACATCAACAACATCTTGAGGAGCATCATTATCTACATCATTAATATTTACACTTTCAAAACGATAGCTCGCGCTTATTTTGGTATCTATATCGAGATTACGACCAAAGGTAAGTTTTGCTCCTAGGCGCTCTTCATCAAATGATTCTCTTTGTCTTTCATTTGAAAACAAGTTGACACCAAAGATTAAATTATATCCAAGAAGTCGTGGCTCTGTAAAGTTAACGTTGAAGCGTAAAATTTCTCCTCCAGCTTGAAGATTTACAGAAAGAGTTTGGCCTGCTCCTGTAAAGCTGACACCGCTAAAAAACTCATCAAAACTACGCGGCCATTTAGTAATATCAAAATTACGCTTAGTGACAGATACTTCTCCCACCACACCCACATCAGAGGTAAGCCCAGCAGCAAAACGCAAGTTACCTGTGCGTCCTTCTTCTACATGAATAGCAATGTCTTTCCAATTTGCATCCTCAGTATTTGCTAAGTCCATTTTTAGCGATTCGAAAAAGTTGAGGCGACGTAATTTTTGCTGACTAACTTCAATTTTACCTAGAGAAAATCGTTCTCCAGGGTGAATAATAATATTATCGCGAATTACACGATCTTTAGTCAGTGTGTTTCCAGAAACACTTATTCTTTGTACATAAACTTCTTGGCCTTCAGTAACGTCGTATGTAATATCTACAACTCGAGCGTTTAGTTTCGGAAGAGTAAATCGCGGTCGAGCTTTCGCATTCATAAAACCATTTTCGCCGTAGATACGTTCAATACGTGATTTATCTTGAAACATATCTGCTTGTTTAAAAGGAGTGTCTTTTTTGAGTTTTAATCGTGCAAAAATCTCATCTTCACTGAAAAGCGTATTTCCCACAAGATTCACAGAGTTTACTTTATATAAAGTTCCTTCGGTGATACTAATATTAATACGCATTCCTTCTCTTGTGTCTGAAAATATTACGTCTCGTAGTTCTACACGTGCATCAAGGTAACCCTCTGAGCGGTAAAAATTACGTATCAATATTAAATCTTCATTTAAAGTAGCTTCATCATAAATGACAGAAGTAATAGCACCTGTTTCTTGGGTCTTGAGTAGCTTGATTATCTGTCCTTTTCCGTAGTTTTTATTTCCAAAAAAATTAATTTCTGAAATATAAACAGCGGGACCTTCATCTATACGAAATTCAACATCTACCCAACCATTACGAGGTATGACTTTGGTTTCAATTTTAACAAAGAGAAAACTTTCTTTATGATAAAATTCTTTTAACTTGATCTTATCTATAGATAAAGTGTATGGCGCTAAATAGCGTTCATTGTCGATTTCTATTGTTTCAAAAATTTGCTCTTTTGTGATATTGACATTACCAACAATTCTAACCCTACCAAGCAGTTGATTTTCAATTACAAGGAAAGTAACCTTTAGTCCATCAGTTACTTGATCTAATTGCACATCTATATTTGAAAATAGTTTGAGTTTGTGTAGTTTTAATATGTCATTGCGTAATGATTGTGGCGAATAGTTTTTTCCTGGTTGTGTTTCTAATTTAGCCTTTATAAAATCTTCACCAACAGTAAGTAATCCCTTTACTTCTACTTCGCTTACCTTATTGTTCTGCGCAATTAAAAATGTCGAAAATATCAATGTGAATAAAAGTAGACGAGTCATATGAACCCTCTTTAATGAAAATTTTATGGCAAAGAAGCGACCAGTAGTTTGTTGGTCTCTTAGCTTCATTTATCAACCACTATTTTATGACAAATATCGATGTTAAACGTTTTGATACAAAATATTTATAGGATTATGATTATAATTTATTTTGATAGGAAAGTAAACTGATTCCTTTAGGCAATTATCAAAAGAAAGAGTTTGCAAAAAATAACATCGAGCCGTTTTGTATAAAAGGAAGGTAAGGCAGAGAAATGTTTAACTATGTAGGTTTTTGATAACTAATTCCCATAAACTTCATATACTCTTTAATAAATCTCAGTTTTACACTTCCTGTTGGACCAGTTCGGTTTTTCGCTACAATTACTTCCGAAATACCTGGTTCTGTTGTTTCTTTGTTGTAATATTCGTCTCGATATAAAAAGAGTATACTGTCAGCATCTTGCTCTAGTGCACCAGATTCACGAAGATCGGACATTCTTGGACGATGATCATCTCTAGCGTCTACAGCGCGATTTAGCTGAGAAAGTGCTATTATTGGTACATCTAATTCGCGAGCAACTTCTTTTAATTTTCGCGAAATAAAAGATATCTCTTGCTGACGATTTTCTTTTTTGTCTTTTGGACCTTCAAGAAGTTGTAGATAATCAATAATAATTAATTTAATGTCTTTTTTGTTTTTAAATCGACGAGCTTTTGCTTGAATTTCTCGAATCGAGATAGCAGGAGTATCATCTATATAAATAGGAGCTTGAGCAAATACACTTGCATCTGTTGTTAGAATTTTATATTCTTTTTCGTCAACTCCATAACTAAGTTTATGAGGACTAATACGCGCACGTGCACAAACCATATTTCGTGCCAATTGATCTTTTGACATCTCAACACTGAAAATGAGTACACCTTCGCTTTGACGAACTCCTACGTTATCTGCAATATTAAGTGCAAAACTTGTTTTTCCCATACTTGGACGAGCCGCGAGAATATTTAAAGTAGAACCTTTTAAACCTGAAAGTAAATTGTCTAAATCAGGAAAACCAGAAGACAAGCCGGGCTCATGATTGCTATTTTCAATATCAGCAAAAATATTTAGTAGTAAATTGTATATGTGCTCAGGTTCATTTACTGCTTTTTTTTGCGTAACTTCATAGATTAGTTGTTCTGCTCGATCAAGTAAATCATCTGTATCTACATTACCACTACGTGTCAACGTGCCTATCTCATCAGCAGCAGCCATTAACTGTCGTAAAATAGACTTATCGCGTACAACATGTGCGTAATGTTCTACATTTCCTGCAGAAGGTACACCTTCTACAAGTGAGAATAAATATTCACTTCCACCTATTTGATCAAGTAAACCCCTAGATCTCAATTCTTCTTGAAGAACTATTACATCTAGGGGTTTATTGTTATCATATAAATGAATCATTACTTCGAATATAACTTGATTGGCTGGTACTAAAAAACAGCTTTTATTGAGAAGTTGAATTATCTCTCCTGCAATTTCTTCTTCAATGAGCATAGAGCCAAGTACGCCAAATTCGGCAGCAACACTATGAGGTGAATTTGGATCGTTTATCGTTTTACTCACCAGATTCCTGTTCTTTAACTACCCATACTTTACTTTTTGCAACAATATCTTCGTGTAGAGTAATTTCAATAGGAAAAATACCTAAAGATTTTATAGGGTATGCATCGGGATCTTCTAACTTTAATGTATCTGCTTTAACACAGTTAAAACCTTGTTTTTGGTATTCGGCAGCAATCATGTCATATGTCACAGAGCCAAATAATGTATCATCTTCATTGGCTTTAACTTCAATATTACATGCAGCTTTTTCTAAACCTTTTGATACTTCCACTAGTTGTTCTTTTTCAAGTGCTTCTTGTTGTAATATACGTTTTTTGGCTATTTCAACAAGTCGTATATTTTCAGTTGTAGCAATAGCACCTAGTCCTTGTGGAATCAAGTAATTTCTTGCATATCCAGGCTTAACTTTTACATAACTACCTGTTTTTCCCAATTTAGGGACATCTTTTTTCAGTAAAAGTTCTATCATGGTGATTATCTCCATACATCGTTATGATTTGTCTTTATTATAGGGTTTATCCCTATTCATATTTCCCATAATTCGGTGCTTTAAAACACTAGCCTTGTTACTTTTAAGCAACAATATTATGCACTTTTCAAAGTGCCTCGCTACTCTTAAAATAACTCGAATTTTTCAAAAATCTAAATAGGGACACGCCCTAGAACTTTCATTATTATTACGATTGAAAGTTCTTAGGGTTTAGAAAAAAAGCAATGTACCATTTTATTTAATTTTTTATTTATTAGCATCATTATTTTTAATAACATGCATCCAAAATGCCTAGCTGATAAATAAAATTTCTTCATAAAACTTGGTATCTTATTTTTTTTCAATTCCCTGTTTTGAGAGAATAGTGAGAATTGAGTAGGTTCCTCTTACAACATGAATGTTTTTAGAAGTTCCTTATGGAGGCGCTGAAGAAACTCTGTTAGGGGTTTGTAAAGTATTTATTCTGATTCATTACCACTAGATTCATTGTAACTTTGTGAATCGACTTTTCCGTCAAACTCCTTGTCTTTACTCTTTGAACGGCTCAGAAATTGTAAGGTGTCTGCAACTACTCTTAGCTTGCTACGTCTTTCGCCTGTACGAGTTTCCCATGTATCTAACTCTAATCTTCCTTCGATAAATACTGGGCTACCTTTTGTGAGATGCTCATGACAAATTTCTGCTTTACGTCTCCACACAGTAATTTCAACAAAACATGTGTCTCGTCTTTTCTCGCCACTACTTGTAGTGTAGTTGCGATTTACTGCCAAACCAAATTCAGCTACAGGGGTACCACTTGGAGTGTAACGTAAATCAGGTTTTCTTGTGAGATTTCCTATGAGAAAAACCTTGTTTAAACTAGCCATTATTACCTTCCTATAGGAGTTATGTTCTGTGACAATGTTTTCGCGCAAGATACCAAAATGATATTTTGTTTAATATTTACTTTGTTTAAGTTAGGAGCTATTAAAACATACATTCCCCTACCATAGCAAGTTTATTTGGAACTAAGCCTCAGCTCCCTCTTTTGCTCCCTCTTTTGCTTCCTCTTTCACTTCCTCTTTCGCTTCTTCTTTCACTTCTTCTTTCACTTCTTCTTGCGTTTCTTCCGTTTCTTGATCAATGGCTCGATCATGTTTTACAATCATATTGCGAAGCACAACTTCAGAGAGTTGTATATCTCGTTTTAAGGTAGCTATATGCTCTGCTGGCATTTGAAAATAGATTAAAAGGTACGTGCCTCTTTTACGTCCTTTTATTTCGTACGCCAGTCTTCTTTCACCCCACTTTTTAGCACTAACAATTTGACCTTCTCTACGCTCAATAAGTGCTACTACTTTACTTTTTAAACCATCCCAGTCTTGGTTGGCCAGTGTGGGGTCTAGCAAAAATAGTCCTTCATAGGTTCTAGATACCATACTATTTTCCTACTAATCGATAACTTGATTTATTGTATTATTCTTGACAAAGCCAGTGTTGGCACATTTCTTTGGCAGACATGATCGCGTTGTTAACGATTGGAACCTCTTCTTCAGAAAATCGAGATAGAACATAAGAAATAAGATCTTGGTCTTTATTTTTTCCTATCCCCATTTTCAGTCTAGTAAAGCATTCGGAATCAAGGTGTTTTATAATGGATTTTAATCCATTGTGTCCACCACTACTTCCTTTTAAACGCAAACGATTTTTACCTACAGGCAAACTTATATCATCTACAACAATAAGTAGCGACTGATTATCTAAATGAAAATAATCCAACATTTTTTTAGCTGCTTCCCCTGATAAATTTACATATGTCAGAGGTTTCACTAACAAAACATTTTTATTTTCAAATTGGTAAAATGCGATTAATGATTTAAATTTTTCTTGATTAAAAGAGATGTTCCAGTCTTTAGCCAAACTGTCAACTACTGCAAATCCTAGATTATGCCGTGTACCAGCATATTTTTTTCCTGGATTTCCAATACCAAGTATAATTCTATCTATACTCTGGATAGGTTGACAACTAAAAAATGAAAAAATTTTGTCAAACAATTAAAATTATTTCTCCTCTGTTTCTTCTGCTGCTTTTCCTTTAGACTTACGAGGAGGTCTAACAATTACAACCATAGTTTCAGGATGATTGCTTATTTTGTACTTCTCTGCTGCAGGTAGGTCTTTTATGCGAAATTGTTCCGACACATCAAGATCTGAAATATCAATAGCAATTGCACTTGGAACATTATCAGGCAAACAAGTTACTTGGAGTTTCTTTAGGCGTATATTTGTCATACCACCAAATTGCACACCTTTAGGAGTTCCTCTAAAAATAATCTCTACAGGAACAGTAACTTCTTTTTCAGCCGAAATTCTCAGAAAGTCTACATGAATAACTTCATCACCAAAAGAATCGTACTGTACCTTCTGTACAATTGCAGATTGATTTTTGTCGTCCATTTTGAGATCTAAGATACGATCTTTTTGCCGTTGATATATTACAAATTCTTCGTTAGAAAATTGAATATGTAATGATCCTTTTTTTTCTCCGTACAATACGCCCGGGATATCACCACTCTGACGTATTCTTTTACAAGCATTGCTTCCAATAAGGCTTCTTTGCTTTACAGAAAGGGGCACACTCACAACGATTTCCTTTCCAACTAACTTTTTCCAAAATATTGAAATAAGTAACTCACAGACTCGCTGTTGTTGATTCGCCTGATGCATTCTCCTAACATAGGAGCAAGCGAAATTACTTTCAAATTATCTAATTGCTTCGATCCTGTAATCGGAATGCTGTCGCTAACGACAATTTCTTCTACAGGTAGTGTTCTTAATTTTTCAGTCGCATCACCACATAAAACGGGGTGAGTAGCACATATGTATATTTTCTTTGCACCTTGTTTTTTTACAAATCGACATGCTTCAGCAATGGAGCCTCCGGTGCTTATCATGTCATCTACCAGCAAAGCGTTTTTTTGGTTGACATCTCCAATTATGTTTAGAGAGCTTACTTTTTCTGCAGACTCCCGCCTTTTGTCAACTATAGCTAAATCGCCGTTTAGGCGTTTTGCGTACGAGCGAGCTTGTTTTAGGCTTCCTACATCAGGACTCACAACAACAAGATCTGGTATTTTTAGGCTTTCAAAATACGGTACAAAAACGGAGCCCGCTAAGAGATGGTCTACAGGTATGTCAAAAAATCCTTGAATTTGAGCTGCGTGTAAATCCACAGTTAAAACTCTGTTAACACCTGAATTTACCAAAAGATTGGCAACTAGTTTTGCTGTTATTGGAACACGTCCCTCATCTTTACGATCTTTACGTGCATAACCATAGTAGGGAATCACCGCGGTGATTCTATCTGCGGATGCTCGGCGAAGGCAGTCTATTAGGATTAGTAATTCCATTAGATTTTCATTTGCAGGACAGCAAGTTGGCTGTACAATGAAAACATCAGCGCCTCTCACATCGCTTTCAACCTTCACATCAACCTCTTTGTCAGGAAAACGATCAATAAATACTTTCCCTTGTGAAATATTTAGGTATTCACAGATTTTGTTGGTTAGTTGAGGATGTGCTGTTCCTGAAAAAATTAGTAGGCGATCTCGTCTCATTTGAAAAGATTTGGTTGGTTTGCTAAATTGCGGATAAAATATCTATAATCTACCAAACTATCCTATATAAGGTGCAGTGTTTTATAAAAAATCACTCTATTAACGTATAGAATAGAGTACTTTGTCAACAAAAAAATCACTATAAAAAGAAAAAGAATCGGTTTGCGCCGATTCTTTTTTTTGGCTACCCCGTAAGGACTCGAACCTTAACTTACAGAACCAAAATCTGCAGTGCTACCAATTACACCACGGGGTAGTGATTTTTCGTCGTAATTATAAGGCGTTTTCAAACAATGTCAATACTTATTTGTCTTTTTTTTTAAAAAAAAATTAAGATCCAAAAGGCATTTTGCTTTATCTTTATGTATAACAGGTGGATACGTAATGATTTTTTATATACTAAATTTATTTGTTAAGGCATGTTGCCATTCATGAAATATAGATAAGACGAAAAAAAATAATATTTTAGGTACCTAGGAACCTCTCTGGATATACTACAATACCCTCTATCCTGTTAACAAAAGTATTCAGGTTGTTTATTTTAACTCTAATTAGGACCTGTCCTCATTCAATGAAGTAAGATAACACAAGAAGCTAGGTAAATAGCCCTTGATTCTCAACAATGGCAAGATGGAAAACTTTTGTTAACTCGTATTGTTTCTATGCTCTCCAAAATGTTATAATTATTTGGCTACGATAACGACTATGACTACGGTCAAGGTCACGTCTTTTTATTTGAATGAGGACACGCCCTAAATTATTTTTTATTATCTCTTAACGCTTTTTCCACAGTGCTTTTTATAAGATCATTGTCTGTTAAATAAGGAAGAGTAATATGATTTACTTCTCCATTTTCATTGTAATTCATACATGTTTCTACTGAGTTGATATTTCGAGCCCATGCTCTTCGAGCAACACCACCCATTACATCCCAACTAATAGCAGATTTAATAGTATTATCAATACGCTCACTTCCATCAAGAACTAAGCCAAAACCACCGTTTATAGATTTACCAATACCTACACCTCCTCCATTATGGAGAACAACCAAGCTCATGCCGCGAGCAGCATTTCCAGCGAAACACTGTATTGCCATATCTGCCATAACATTACTACCGTCTTTAATGTTTGCTGTTTCCCTGAAAGGCGAATCGGTTCCTCCTGTATCATGGTGATCGCGTCCTAACATAATTGGCCCTACTTCTCCTTTTCTTACCATCTCGTTGAATTTTAAAGCTATTTTTACACGGCCAGCAGCATCTTGATATAGAATACGTGCTTGAGATCCGACGACCATTTGGTTTTTGGCAGCATCACGTACCCATATATAGTTGTCTTTGTCTTGAATACGTCGATTAGGGTCTATACACTCCATTGCTGCTTGGTCTGTTTTTTCTAAATCTTTTTTATCACCAGTTAAACACACCCAACGAAATGGTCCATATCCATAATCAAAAAGCTCTGGACCTAAAATGTCTTCAACGTAGGAGGGAAAAATAAAGCCATTACTCTCGTCAATACCATTCTTTGCAATTTCTTTTACTCCGGCATCAAAAATCGCTTTCATAAAACTATTTCCGTAGTCGAAAAAGTAAGTACCTTTTGCTACAAGAGCCTTTATATATTTGTAATGGGTGCATAAGGATTCATCTACCAATGATTTGAATTTTTGGCGATCGTTTTTTAATAGTTCTGTTCTTTCTGCGAACGAAATTCCTTGAGGTGTATAACCTCCATCGTAAACTGCATGGCAAGATGTTTGGTCCGAAAGAAGATCTATTGCTATGTCGTTTTCTACAGCGAATTTTAACAAATCAACAATGTTTCCGTGATATGCAATCGAAATAGATTCGCATTTTTGTTGATATTCTTTTGCTATTGCAAAGGTTTCTTCCATGGTATTTGCAATTTTTCCAACCCATCCTTGTTCATGACGAGTTGTTATTCGCGATTTATCTGTTTCAGCAATAATACCGACGCCTTGAGCTATTTCGATAGATTTTGCTTGCGCTCCACTCATTCCTCCCAATCCTGAAGATACAAAAAGTCGACCACGCAGGTCATCTTCTGTGCCTAGTTTTAATCTACCAGCGTGCAAGAGTGTGTTATAAGTTCCGTGCACAATTCCTTGAGGACCTATATACATCCAACCACCTGCGGTCATTTGTCCATAGTTTGCGACACCCATTTGCGTGGCAGTGTGCCAACTTTTAGAATTATTGAATGAACCAATCATTAGACCATTTGTGATGATAACACGAGGGTTCTCTGCAGAAGAAGCAAACAGTCCCAAAGGGTGTCCTGACTCTATTACTAAAGTTTGTTTTTCTGTTAGATTTTGCAAATATTTTTGTATTAAACGATATTGCATCCAATTTTGGCAAACTTGCCCAGTCTCACCGTATGTTACTAGTTCGTAAGGATAAAGTGCTACATCAAAATCAAGATTGTTATCCATCATTAATTGAAAGGCTTTACCTTCTAGACATTTTCCTTGATATTCATTGATACTCTTTGCTTTTATATTCCCTTGAGGACGATAACGATAAGCATAAATTCGACCTAACTGCGTTAACTCTTCCATAAATTCGCTAGCAAGATCTTTATGTAGGTTCTGTGGAATATAACGTAGAGCATTTTTAAGGGCTATTTGCGTTTGATCTTCTCGCAAAGAAAATCCTCGATCAGGCGCTCTACGTATATTTTCTACAAAGTTTGGATATTCAGGCAAGTGTTCATCTAGTTTTATTCTCATGGTTTTTGAAATATCAATATTGGTAATCATAAAAAAAATCCTTTTTTATCAACCCAACGAATATTAAGTGGTTATATACTATTAGGATGTTGCTAGTACTTGTAATAGAAAAGTATTCAGAAACGCCAAACTATTAAGCAGGTATAAGAACCTGCTACAGATATTAAGGACGTCCTAAAGGAAATAAAAATATTTACAATTATTACACAATACATTATGATCAAATGCTAAATCATAATATAGAAAGACGTGGTATATTTATCATGGAACACACTATATCTCTTAACGATTTTCCCGATATATCATTGCTTTTTGGAGCACAAAATTGCAACATTAAACTAATGAAAAAAAAATTTAATGTTGATATTTTAGCTCGGGATCATTTAAAAATATTGGGCGACGCTCACTCTATAGAGTGTATAACTAGAGTTGTCGAACAAGTAAAGGCTAAAATCTTAAAAAAAGGAAATATTAGCCAAAAAGAAGTAAATATGATCATTGAAAAGCATCTATCGAAAGAAACAGAAACGAAAACAGAAACAGAGAGCCAAGAAGAAAAGGAATATTTTCCTATTTCTCCAAGGACTTTGGGGCAAAAAAATTATCTTTTAGCAATGAAAAAGAATGACATTGTTTTTGCTATCGGACCAGCAGGGACAGGAAAAACTCATTTGGCAGTAGCCATGGCACTTGATGCTTTACATAAAAACACTGTACGTAAATTAATTCTAGTTCGTCCTGCTGTAGAAGCGGGAGAAAAACTTGGATTTCTACCAGGAGATTTTCAAGCTAAAGTAAACCCTTATTTACGACCATTATACGATTCACTTTACGATTTAGGAGGCTACGATCGAGTGAAGAAATACATGGAAAAAAGTATTATTGAGGTTGCTCCTTTGGCTTATATGCGTGGTCGCACATTAGAAAACGCATTTATTATACTTGATGAAGCTCAAAATACTACTGGTGGGCAAATGCGGATGTTTTTAACGCGTATGGGGCTTCACTCTAAAACGGTTGTTACAGGAGACCAAACACAAGTAGATTTACCCCCAGGCCAAATTTCTGGGTTAGTTGAAGCTGGAAAAATTTTACGTGGTGTTCGAGGAATTGAATTTGCACATTTAACACAAAATGACATTGTGAGGCATCGTTTAGTTCAAAGAATTGTAGAGGCATATGAAAAAAAATCGCAAAATAGTCATAACCAATGAGCAATCGCATGTTGAAATAAAATCCTCCGAAATAAAGAAAGCACTAGAATTAATACCGGAGCTGAATAACTTTCGATTGTCTATTGTTTATGTTGATGATGCTGAAATTAGCACTTTTAATGAACGGTATCTGAAACATAGTGGTGCTACTGACGTGCTTAGTTTTCCTATTTCATCTAAAGAAGGGGAAATTATTGTTTCTGCAGAAACTGCGTTGCGGGAAGCTAAAGAAAGAAATATTGACGTTCAAGGTGAAATTCTATTGTATACATTTCATGGTATTTTACACTTGCTAGGTTACGATGATCATAGCGATGAAGAATATGCAGAAATGCATGCAATAGAAAGAAAGTTATTAGAACAACTAGGGTATACCTGGAGTTGGGATGATTAATTTAAAAAGCAAGTTATAAAAAGTTTATTGGGATACATACCTTTGAGTATCATAGCGGTGTCAATCTTCGGTTATAGCTAAAGTTATATGCCTCTCCGTCTGTCCTTGCTCTGACACTCAAATTTTATGTTAACTTGAAATGCTCAAGAGCTTTTTGTGACCGACTTAATTGCGAAAGGGTTTCGGATATGAAAAACAAAGCTTGTATATTATTAGTAATTATATTTTGCGTAAATATCGGTTACGCACAAACAGACAATATTCAAACAAAAGTAGATAAATATATAAAATGGATGACGCGTAAAAAAAATCCCAATATTTGGGGAGCGTCAGCAAAATTGTATGCATTAGGAACAAATGCCTCTCCTGTAATCAAACGCAAATATAGAACATTACCTGTCGTTGCGCAGTTAGGCTGTTTAAAAGCGTTGGTTAGTCTTGGAGAATTAGATTACGCACAACAAAAATTATTAGTTATACTCAAAGAGAGAAACCCGCGCGATATAAAAACAATGGCGACAGGAATGCTTGAAGTTATTGGGGATTTTGAATTAGAAGAGGATCTCCTAGAAATATTAGATAAAACTTTTGATCCATACGTGAAAATAGCTATTGCGAAGCTAACTTGGCAAATTTCGCGTGCTCCAGACGCAATAAAATCTTTAAAAGGTTTTTTGAAAGTAGATAATTTTCGAATACAAGCAGCTGCGGCAATTGCTCTTGGAGAAGTTGGTAATATAAATGTAGCGCTTCCTATATTGAATAAATTAAAGGAGCAACCTACATCACAAGGACGAATGGCGCAAATCTTGCTTGATCACGATGCGCAAATAAACCATTACGAAACTTTATTATCATCGCAAGCAACAAAACCAAAAACAGAAGTAAAAAACGATAAATTGAAGTATCCATTAGTGGACGAAGTAATAAAAAAAATCAATGAATACCATGTAGAGGGAGATAAATTTTCTAAAGAAAAATTAGTTAACTCTGCTGTAGATGGTATTGTTTCTGGAACAGATGTTCATTCTGCATTTTGGACAAAGAAGGAA
This sequence comes from Candidatus Uabimicrobium helgolandensis, assembly GCF_041508025.1. NCBI lineage: Bacteria > Pseudomonadati > Planctomycetota > Candidatus Uabimicrobiia > Candidatus Uabimicrobiales > Candidatus Uabimicrobiaceae > Candidatus Uabimicrobium > Candidatus Uabimicrobium helgolandensis. The sequence continues at coordinate 3,558,193 of NZ_CP165719.1, read as the reverse complement.
TGGGATGATTTTGTAAGAACAGCGATTAACGAAGAATATGTTGGTATTGGTGTGTATGTTGGCGAACAAGATGGACAATTTACTATCATTTCTCCTGTTTATAGTGGGCCAGCATACAAAGCTGGTATTCGTTCTATGGATAAGATTCTTGAAGTAAATGGTTGGTCAACGCGCGATAAAACGATGGATGATATCATTAAAAAAATTAAAGGTGATCAAGGTACATCGGTTGAACTGAAAGTATATCGTAAAGGTTGGAGTAAAGCACGTGATATTGAAGTAAATCGAGAAAAAATACGTGTACCAAGTCTGTTTTCACAAATGCTTCCTGGAAATATTGGGTACGTTAAATTGACACAGTTTGGAAGAAAAGGCACTGCTGACATGGAAAAAGCTTTGTTACAACTAGAAAAGCAAAATATGGAAGCCTTTATTCTTGATTTACGAGGCAACGGAGGAGGGTGGTTACAAGTTGCTGTTGATATTATTGATAAATTTGTTGCTGGTAAGAAGCTTGTTGTTTATAGTGAGGGGCGGCACCCAGAAAAAGGCAAACGTTATAACTACTATAGTACTAACAATACACATCCTAATTTTCCAATGGTTGTTCTTGTTGATGAGTCTTCAGCAAGCGCATCTGAAGTTGTTTCTGGAGCTTTAAAACACTATAAAAGAGCACAAATTATTGGTCAAAGAACTTTTGGCAAAGGATCCGTACAAGAGCCTATCCCTCTTGATACAAGATCAGGAGCTAGACTTAAATTAACAATAGCTTTATACTACTTACCTGATGGAAGTTGTATTCACAATATAATGGATACGGAAGGTAAGATTGTTGAACGTAAAGGAGTTGTTCCTGATATTGAAGTAAATTACAATGATTTTGAGAGCTGGAAGAATGAAGAGTTTACGCGCTTAGAAGAAAGCAAAGCTTTCGAAAACTATCTTGATAAACATTACAAAAATAATAAAAAATTATTTCATAAGTTAGCAGATAACGACCAATTGAATCATGATCTATATCCTGGTTTTAATGAGTGGCATAAATCTTTAAAAACAAAAGCAAGTAAAAATGATACTCGTTACTGGTTACGTCTAAAAACCCGTGCGCGTGTTTCTGATGATCGCGGTAAGCAATATGCCTGTGATTATTTGGAAGACCCTATGCTACAAAGAGGTATTTGGGAACTGTGTAAAAAAATAAAAATTGATGCAGAAAAAATCGATGAATACAATATTTTTGCAGAGAAGTGGAAAAAGTAATGTGATAAAGCTAAGGCGGCTTTAAACTGCCTTAGCTTTAGAATAACTTAGGGAAATATATATTTGTTAGAACGTTTATATTACAAGGAAGACAAATGTGGTAGGCTCTAACTAATAAAAAATATATCGTCATCATTCTCTTCTTCGAGAACATCATCCCCTGAATCATCCATCATGATAGTGGGTTCAATCATTTTATTTGTTTTATAGTCCGCAACCTCTTTTTTTAGTAAGCTTTTTACACCTTTTATTAGGGAGTAACAAAGAGTACCCTGGTTGAGTAGACTATGAAGATCCTCTTTTTCCATTTGAAGTACATTGAGAGCTTCAGCGAAGGAATAGTAGAGGGAAGCATCTCCTTGTTGAGGTTGTGGTTCCACTCCTGGTCTAGATATTTTTTCTGCTTGCTCTTCTTCGTCAAAGTCATCCACAAGAGGCAAAACAATAGTGTTATCGTATTTTGGCGGCGGAGAAGTTACCTTTTTTTCTTGCTCAATAGATAACGTTAGATCTTCAATTGGAATTGCATCAGCACAATCATCGTCATCGTCGTCTAAATCGATATCTTCTTCTTCAACCTCGACTACAGGTGTTACTTGTTTTGCAATAGGACGAGGAACGGTAGGCTTATTGTTAGTAGAAACCTGCATTGAATTTTGAACAAACTGCATAGAGCATAATTTTAGTAAGTCACTACGCTTTATATTTTTTAATTTGTTCATGCGATAGGTTTTTATTTCATGTGACTTAATTATTTCCATTAATTCATCAGGGTCTACTTGTAATTCTTGTGCCACTTCAGCAAGTGTATAAAAAGATTTCGTAAATTCTTTTCCACGAGAAATTGTTTCTTTTACAGGTTTTGAAATAGGAGTTATATTGCTTTTAGTGTCTTCTTCTGGAAAAATAACCATTGCCGGTTGAGACTCTGCATACAAACTGGGAGGAGTTTCTTGTTTTGGTATTTCCGGTATTTCTGGTATTTCTGGTATTTCCGGCGTAGCTGAAAAATCTATCTTTATGTTTGTTCCTGTATTTGCTGAAGGAGAAGGGATAACAATTGGCGCTATATCATCGTCGTCTTCTACTTCAATTTCGTGGTTTGATGGCATAACAATTGTTCGATCTGCTTGTTTTTGCAGACGATACATATCTATATCGTCTTTGACATAGCACACGTCTCCAGCAACATTAAGCGTTTCAATTTCGCCATTTTCAACCATTTTTTGCAGAGTTTCTTCCTCTAGCTGAAGTTCGCGTAAAGTTTGATCTAGCGAATAAGTTTCTTTGATCGGCACCGAAATAGATGGACTAAGATTTTGTGGTAAACTAAGGCTCATTGCCTCGTCGTCTTCAACCACAATATCACTAGTACTTCCTGGCATGACAATGGTTTTATCATCCATAATATTACTAATAAACCCATCAATCTCAACACAGGAGAACTGCACTTCCCCTCCTTCTTGGTATGCCTGGATGTCGCCATCTTCAATAAAACGTTGCAATTCTTCGTTTTCTATTTGCAATTTTGTTAAAGCTTCATCCCACGTATAAAACTTTTTTTCTTGAGATGATTGACTGTGGCATAACAGGTGCGCGTGGTCTCTTTCTTTTTGTACTTTTTCAACATCAGCTTGTTGAAATTTTAAACTACCTTCGTGTCTAACAGGATTTAATTGATTACTCGCCATTAAGTCGTTTAACTCTTTTGACGAAATCCCAAGTTTTTCTTTCACTTCACCAAATGTATACACACCAGACATTACATTTCCTCTACTGAAGTTGAAGTAAAGGTCATAGTAAGGAACATTTTTCCTTACAAATCCCTAATGCTAATCAACAACACACAAACGTTTTGAATTGTAAAATTTTTTGTAATTTTATTATAACGAACTTTTTTTGCACTGTAAAGCGTATTTATGTTTCGACTTATTAAGTCGAGGCTGTGATCAATTAGATTGTAAGCGTGACCTTAGTCGTAATCGTAGTTGTAGCCGAATTATGTTTAAGGAGAAAATTTTATAGCTTCTCTTTAGGAAAGCAAAAACGGTTATAGTCGTGGTAACGGTGACAATCATGACAACAATTACGAAATGTTGTATTACTAATTATAGAGTACAAATGAAAGTGGGCTTTTTTTCTAAATTGATTACTTACTTTAGTTAAAAATAGAAAAAATAAATTTTTTCGTTAGTGTTTATTTTAACTAGACGCGGCAATCTTGTTTTTGTATTCGTGAACAAAATTCTTTATATATGCTTTTTCAATTTTCAGCAATTGTTTCCACATTGGTTCGCAGATAAAGAAAAGTTCAAAAGGAAGTTTTCCTAAAAATATTTTAACCTTGGCATCCGATTTTTTTAAATAAAATAATTGGTCTTTGTTTATCACAAGCAATTTGTTAGCACTTATATTGATTAATTGTGCATCAGAATGAATCTTTCGATTATTTTGCTTGAATAGTTTTTGAATGTTTTGTATCTCTGTCCAAGATGAAGAGTCCGATATTTTCTTTTCAAAAAGAAGTTCTCCTGGTTTAAAAAGATATTCTAAAAAATTGTGGTCTCTTTTGGCATTTTGAAAAGGAATAATTATTTTTTTCTTGTCGAAGCAAAAGATTTCAATTTCAACATCTTTCAATACAATATGCTGTATTTGTTCCCAGAAAATAGTGCTTTTTGAAAATAAGCCAGCTATCTTTATTCCGTGATTATACACAAAACATTTTTTATAGCTACTAACAATAGATATAAAAATATTTATGCTACTAACTGAAATGACGATTGCAAATATAATTTTGTAAAAAAAATAAATTTCAGGTAAACTCGTCCATGGAATAACTACAAATATCCACATAAATATAGCGACATAACCACACGTACTCAAAAAACGTTTTGCAAAATATTTTTTAGCATTATATTCAAAACAATCTTGGTCACAATGCTTTTCAAATTTATCTTGTAAAAAATTCTTGGTATTTTTTTGATAGTGATCGCGACGAGCATTACTAATATTATCAAATATTTTTTGTACTTTAAAGCGTGTTGCAAATAGTCTTGAAATATTTTTTTGCCTTATACCTAGAGCGGCGTAGTAGATATAAAACACGTTTATTATTCCCACGCTGTAAATAATTCCAATAAGATATTTATGTATGTATGGATGTGGAAATAGCATAACACAAGAATATAAACTTAATATAGAGATGAAAAGATACATACTTGCTGAAAGAAATAGAAAAAAAGCAAATTTTTTGCGTTGCTTCAGTTCTTTCTCTACTAAGTAACCGAGCTGCCAACTTAGAATAGAAGAAATTTTCCACACACAAGGAACAGAGAGACTATAACAAACTAAAGTCAGATTAGTGATTGTGAACTCGACCAACGCAAATACAGCTGCTGCTATAGAAAGACATAGTGTTGCGTATAATAGCCGCATGAGAAACTTTTTATTGTGAATCATTTTTATCCTTGTTTATCTTTGAAATAACGTCATCAAAATTCTTGCATTTATATCTTGAGAACGGATAATGCAGATTTTTTTTGTATTCTTTGTATCCCAAGTATACACTAAATATTCACTATTTGTAAGTTTGGGAATAACAAAATCTGTTGGTACAGAAAAATTCGTGGACATATTATCAACAGATAACATACCATTTTCTTGATTAAGAATATTATTTTTTGTTGCTATGATATAGCAAATATTTTTTGTTGTAACAACGATGTCCTGAGAATCAAGTTCTCTTCCTGAATTGTAATGCCAATCGACAAGAGTGTAGCTTGCAGGAAGAATTTTATCTTGAAAATTTATAGTTGTATCGATAGGTAAAACAGAAAAACGATTTTGCAAATACATGATACTAATTATAGACACAGAAAGTATTAATCTTCGCAATATTTTTTGTAATTTTTTCCATTTATTGCTAGAATAAGACATGGTTTTTCCTATTTGTAACTTTGTTCAGACTACTTCTTAAATATGCAGGCATTTTACGTTGCATTTACAAAATGCGCAAACAAATAATTGTTTATTTGTCCATACGCTGGGGCGTGTTCGTATTCAAATTTTTATACGATATAAGATATATTGGTCAATAGCGAAGTACTTTGAAAGTAATAGTACTGCTCTGTAATTGAAAAGCTAGATACTTTGTGTAGCAGACTTAAAAAAGATGGATGTGGACATGTCTTAAATGGTGTAAGATTTTCGGCTTTTAATCCAATTTTTACAAGGAGATGTTCCTATTTCTTTTTCAGAATACGTACAATGTGTCCCTTTAAAGTATGAAATTTTGTAAAAATTTAGATAAGAACATGTTCTAGAACTCAGTAGAAAGGCGAATCGCGTGACTAAATACCCCAAAATAGATGGATATTTTATTGATAGCGTTCTTGGCGCAGGAGGAATGGGACAAGTATTTAAAGCTAAACAAATTTCAATGGATCGCTATGTCGCAATAAAAGTAATTCCTAACACAACAGAAAACGACTCCTATATAAAAAGATTCGAAAAAGAAGCAAAATCTGTGGCAAAACTAAATCACCCTAATATTGTTAGGGGTATTGATCATGGAAGGAACGAAGAGGTCTGTTATTTTGTTATGGAGTTTATTGAAGGAACAAGCCTACAACAAAAATTAGAAAAACATAGCCTCAACGAAAAAAAATCACTGGAAATAATACTACAAGTTTCTCAAGCGCTAAATCACGCGTATAAAAATGGCATTATTCATCGGGATATAAAGCCAGATAATATAATGATTACGCCAGATAACCGAGTACTTTTATGTGATTTAGGGTTAGCAAAAAGTGTTTCGAATGATACCACGTTAAGTGGTAGTATGATGGGAACACCACATTATATGTCCCCTGAGCAGTGCCGCGGAGAATCAGATATCGATACGCGTAGTGACATATATAACTTAGGGATTACTCTTTTTCATATGCTCGTTGGTAGTGTTCCTTTTGATGCACCCCATGCCGCCGCTGTATGCATGATGCATATTTCAAATGAAATTCCAGACCCTCGCGAAACAAAAAATATTTCTAATACAACACTCGAATTAATAAAAAAAATGGCTGCAAAAGATGTAAAAGATCGATTTCAAAATCCTCAAGAACTGATTGTAAGTATTCAAGATATTCTTAGTGGTAAAATTATTGTACCCAAAGTGAATATAAGTAAAAAACGCGTAAAAAAAGTACAAACACGGCGTTTAAAAAAGAATAGCTTGTCATCGACAAGAGAGACTGCCAAAGAACGAAATAAGAGTTCTTCAAATTTATCAACCAGTCGTTTAAGTAACCAGCGTTCTCAAAAAAACAACAACAATAACACATATATAATGGTTATTGTTGGAATCATACTTGGAGCCACTGTTTTTGTTATTTTCTTTGGTAGTGGTAACGAGATAGATTATGAAACAATGCACCAAGATGTAGTGACTCTTCTTGAACAAAAAAAATGGGACGACGCTTTTGGAAAAATAAAACAGTACAATGATTATTTTTCTTATGAAAAACTAAAGCGTTTAGAGAGACAAATGTCGCTGTTTAAGCAATTTGAACTGTCTATTGAACAGAAGGCTTTCCAAGGCAATTTTAACGAAGCGCACGCTCTGGTTGCTCAGCTTAAGGAAGAAATAAGTACACCAGTATTAAACACATATGTTGAAGGTATTGGGGCAGAAACTAGTACGAAAGAAAAAGGTGTTATAGATAAATTAGAAAGGCAATTTACTACTGCAAAACAATTGATAGAATTCCAAGAATTATTACAAAAGACAAAAGAGATATTGGTATCTAGTAATCAAACAACAAGGCAAAGAGAAATACTGCGAAAAATAACAAACAAAATTGATTACTTTGAAAACCAGATTGTTCAAAAGGAGTACTCTGAACAAAAACAAGTTTCGAATCCAGAACAAATACAAAAAGCTGTCAAAAAAGAAAAAGAAGAAATACCTGAACCTGATCCTGCTTTGCAAGAAATGGTTAAAGAGCTTGGAACAATAAGAGAATTGATATCATCGGCTGAAATGGAACAAGCAATAGAAAAATTGAGTGTTTTAGATTTAGACCTATTTTCATCGCAAGCTCTTTTTCGTTTAGAGATAGTAAAAATAGATGAAGTGATTGAGCAATATTTAGTAGAGTCTTTTGTATTCGAAGATGATAATTTAACTGTAAGTAATATCGAAAAAGTAGAACAAGCTTTGATTTTTCATAGAAGTATGATTCCGTTTATAAAAAGAGATATACTTGAAAAACAGTCGTATCTTAGCGACGAAGTAAAAAAAATAGTAGATGAGGTTGTTAAACAATCATTTGAGGAAGATCCTGCAAACAACGATTTAACTGTATATGTTAGGCTTCTAGAGTTTTTACGTAATTACCAAAAAGATCTACTGGAGTTAAGCAATGTTTGGGAAAACGATATTGCACAAGTGTTTAAAAAATTTACAGAATACACCCGAAAGCATTTTCGTAATCACATGGCAGCTCTCTTAACGGCACACACTCAGGTATTCTCTATTCATGTACCTAGCGAAAAAATAGAAGAAATGCGTAAACAAAACGAACAAGTCTTGAGTGATCATCTTAAAACAAGAACTCTGAAGAATCTTATGAGAAAGCAAGAATACGAAGAGGTACAACAACTAAGCAAGCAAGCTTCGCAAGTTTTCAAAGAAGAAGAAAAATATTATCAAACTCAACGAAACGAAGCGCGTATACGCGATTTATTATTTTTAAAGAGTAACAATAACAATTTTCATTACCGTTTTGACCAAAACTCAGAGTCTATAGAAGATTGGCAGCTAGTAAGGCTTAAAGATAAACGAAAAACGTCTAACAAGATTTCAACAAAATTTCCCGCCATTGGAGGAGGGTATTCTTTATTTTGGAAATTTCCTGTCAAAGATGAATTTCAGGTGGAAGTAGAATTTTGGAATCCTATTAACAAACGCACGCGACGTAAAGGCTTATCCTCTAAGCGTTGGCCTAATTCATTTGGAATAATAGGCTACAGTAGAGAGGAACCTTCTCTTATGTTTTTATTAAATCGCGATAAGACAGAAATTGGTATTGCGAAAAAACGCTTTGTTCCACTAAAACGATCAAGAGATGAATTCCCAAGATCTGACCTTAATCCACAAACTATTTTTGTTACTGCTCGAACAAAGCCTCTACTAATAGAAGTACGTCAAAAAAATATTAGAGTTGAACACAAAGATTTTGAAATGAAAAAAGATTTTTATATAGGAGTTATTAATGTTAAATCTTCACCTTATCCGCTAATTATCAAGTCAATTAAATTAAATAATGTAAATTTTTATACAGACAAATACTTAGATAAAAAAGATTTTGACTTTTAGCAATAGATTCCTAGATAAAATAACGTTAAAATTTAGGGTGCACTTACCAGAGCGTGTCGGCATGTAGGTTTTTATATTAGGTAGCAAGGCACTTTGAGAGCGCACAAGTTGTGCTTTGTAATATCGTACTGGTCTTTAAAAGAACCAAACGATAAGGAAGATAAATGTTGGTGCGCCCCAATTAATGACGAAGAAAGTATAACACATGGAAGATAATTCACTTCATACAGCTTTAAATGTTCTTATACGCGTAAAAGACAACCTTTTAGAGACAATGGTGGATGAGTTAGTAACACACCAAGATGATGATCCATGTTCATTTAGTTTACAAGAAATTGAAGATAAATTTGCTATTCGTATGGCAAACTTGAATACACTTATTATTACCCTTCAGGATCAAATAAGTAGTGGTGGACATCAAGGAATACCTCGTATCATTACCAATGTTGAAGACACGACAAGGGAAAAGTTAGGTAACAAACTCGATGAACTTTTAGAGTTTATTTCTCCAGAAGAAGTTCTACATTTATCTGTAGTGCCGCAAAATGCAGATTCCGAAAAATACACAATTATACTTGTATATCAAGAATATAATGGTTAAGGCTTATTGTTTTAAAGTGCATTTTCGCGTAAAATTTTATAATCGTTGTCGTGATCATCGCCGTTACTGCGACCATGACCGATTTATTTTTGAAGAAGAGATAATTGATAATACGCTTAAGAAAACAAGCCTAAGGAGAATGGAGACAAGTGATACCGTTATGTTTCCACTCATCTAAATTGATTATTAACATATTTATTGGTCAAGGAAAACATAATGGAACGTTTGATCATTATCGAAAACGGTGAAGAGATCGTTTTTAATATCGAAAGTCGCGTAGTAACTATAGGCAGAAGTAGCAAAAATGATATACCAATAAAAGATAGAAATGCTTCTCGTAGACATTGTAATATTATAAAAGTAGGAGATTCGTGGTTTGCTGTGGACTGTGATAGTCAAAATGGGACACTGGTAAACCAAAAACCAATCAAAAAACAAGAATTAGAAGATGGGGATAAAATTTCTGTTGGAGCGGCAGAGATGATATTTATGATTGCCCAGGAAAAACCTCTCCAAACAGAAGAAAGCATGGTCGTGTCTTCTCCGGTAAAAAAACATCCTTTACAAGATGATGATATCGACGAAAAAACATCTGAGGAAAAAAATCCAGATCCAAAAATAAATGAGTCGCCTCAACCTTCTGAAACGCGCCCAAAAAAAATACATGTTGAAAAAGATGTTGCTAAATCGGAAAAGCAAGAAGTAGATTCTTCTCAAAAAAGTGATTTGCAGAACAGTTCTACACCACTAAATAATGGCACACCACCAAACAATAGTTTTACACCATTACCAAATAATAGTTTTACACCGCTACCAAGTAGTGATTCTGTTCCGCAGTCAAGTAATAGCTCTACGCCGCAGTCAAGTAATAATTCTGCGTCGAAGCCAAGTAGTGATTCTGTTCCGCAGTCAAGTAATAACTCTGTGTCGCAGCCGAATATTCCTAAGAACGATAATCGTTCTTCAGAGGTGCGTGGTCGCCGTAGCGCAACTGCGGCAAAACAAGTATTTGAATTATACCAAACCTATAGCACACAGTTTTCACAACAAATAGTAGGGTATGACCACATAGCAAAATTACTTTTTATTGCTCTTATCAATAATGAGCATTGCCTACTTACAGGTCCTCCAGGAGCCGGGAAGTTATATACAGTACGTACGATTGGCGAATTATTGGGACTTTCGTTACAACGAGTTTCGTATCTTGGCATTGAAAACTACATGTCTAATAGTGATAATTATAATTTAGAGTCTTTATTTAGTAGTAACTTAAACTTTATTGATCATAATTTTCAAGTGTCAGAGAACGTAATGACGCTTATTTTTGATTTTTTGCAAAATCAAAAAATGCCAACAGAAAGAAAAACAAGTAATTTTCAACAAGTGAATTCTATTGTTGCAGGGAATCTTCCTGGCAAACAAACATCTTCTCAAATGATGCAGTACAAAGACGCTTTTATGTTTGATATTCCTCTTGATTATCTTGATATTAATTTAGAAACAGATATTTTGAAGCAAAACGTTAGCACTGTAAATAGAGCGAAAAAATCAATGAATTTTGCACGCTATTTTGGTTATTTTCAAATGCTAATGGCTAGTAGTGTTGTAAGCGATGAGATACTTAAGTTTATTGCTGCTATTGTTCATCATAGTCGTCCTTATCAAAGTCAGTGCGAAGAAGTAAAGAGTTATTTTTTATATGGTTGCGGTCGTAAGGCAGGACTTGCTCTTTTGAAAGCAAGCCAGACATATGCACTTTTAAGCAAACGTAAAGAAGTGACAGTGGAAGATATTGTTGAAATGTCTTACTATGTTTTACACCATCGAGTTGCTATAAACGAAGAAGGACGCAAGGCCAAAAAGAGCAAGAAACACATTATTGAATCCTTGATTAAATTTGCTAAAGAAAATTAAATATGTTCCCTACATCCCCCAAAAAGCTTGAAAAATATTTGACCTATCTAGGTGCCGCCCCCCAAAAAAAATGGGGGCAGAATTTTTTATTAGATACGAGTTATCATGTCGCAATTAAAAGTGCTGCTGAGTTGAGCGAGAATGATGTTGTGCTAGAAATTGGCGCTGGCCTAGGCCACCTAACGCAATTTTTACAACCTTTCGTTCATAAACTTTATATTGTTGAGATTGACCCACTTATGGTAAAAGCGTTACAAAGTTCATTTGTCGCTGCTGAGAATTTAGAAATCATATCTGAAGATATTCTTCAAAAAAAAAGAAAATTGAATCCTCTTGTATTGCAAAAAATAAAAGATTCTATCGATGGGTTTGACTTTAAAATAATTGCCAATCTTCCTTACAATATTTCAGCGCCAATTATTGTAAATTTTCTATCGACTTCTCTACCTATTTCTAAAATGATATTTATGGTACAAAAAGAAATTGCAGAACGTATTATAGCTGAACCTAAAACTGAATTTTATGGTCCATTGACTGTTCAAACACAAATTTATGCCTCTGTTAAAATTCTGAAATATGTACCAGCAGAAGCTTTTTTCCCTGCTCCTAAAGTCACATCTGCTATTATTGAAATTGTTCCTCACAATAAATTATTGCATACTATCAATAACATAGAACTATTTAAGAGACTTGTTCAATCAACGTTCTGTTTACGTCGTAAAAAAATAGCTAATTCGCTTAAAAAAGGAGCTAATCTACCAGAAATATCAAAAGATAATTTAGATAAAATTGAAGAACATTTTGATTTATCTAGGCGTCCTGAAACCTTTTCTGTAGAAGAGTTCATTCATATGGCAAATATAATAGACAGTCTGGATAAGTAGCTTGGTAACCGTTTACAGTGACTTGACAATTTTTATAATTCCTACATTTTAAAAGAGGTAACCACCATGAGTAAAAGACTTATTTTTATAATACTGGTACTAAATATTTTGTACGCTTTAGACATAACGCACCACGAAATAATTCTCAAACTCGATCCAAAAACAAATCACTTAAATGTTTCTGATACAATGACATTCAAAAACGCAGGTGAAAAAAATTATCTTCCGTTTAGTTTACATGGTAACCTTACTGTAGAAGTTAAAAGTGCACACTGGAAACTAGAATTTGTTGGTAAAACTTCGTGGGATGCAACAGGTATTAACGCTTATTACAAAAAGCTAGATAAATTATTTCCGATTCATAATTACAAGCTGATCCCAATAAAGGAACCAATCTCGAACAAAGTATCTATTTCTTATAGTGGTAGAATTACGTTGCCTCCGACTTCTTCAGAAGAAGAGTATGTACGTAGTTTTAGTGAAACACCTGGCATTATAAGTGAAGAAGGTGTTTATCTTACTAGTACAAGTTTGTGGTACCCTCAACAACAAAATAAAATGGTTTCATTTCTATTAAAAGCTCACCTACCACAAAAGTGGCAACTAATATCCCAAGGTAAGCAAAAACTCGTAGATAAAGATTGTGTTGTATGGAACTGTACATCTCCAATGGAAGAGATTTATTTGGTAGGCGGTCCACTTCATAAATTTGAAAAACGCTACAGCAAAACAACGGCAATGGTGTACATCCACAGTCGCGATGAAGGTCTTGCAGATAAATATCTTACTGCAACAGGACAATATCTCAAAATGTACAACGACTTATTAGGGAATTATCCTTATGATAAATTTGCACTTGTTGAAAATTTTTGGGAAACAGGTTATGGAATGCCTTCTTTTACTCTTTTAGGACCACGTATTATTCGCTTTCCCTTCATTTTACGTTCTTCGTATCCACATGAAATTTTGCATAACTGGTGGGGGAATGGCGTTTTTGTCGATTACCAAAGCGGAAATTGGTGCGAAGGTTTAACAGCATATCTTGCAGATCATTTGCTGAAAGAACAAGAAGGCAAGGGTGTCGAGTCGCGACGTAGTACCCTACAGAGATATCGTAACTTTGTTCGACAAGACCGCGATTTTCCACTATCGCAATTTCGTAGTCGCCATTCTCCTGAAACAGAAGCTGTAGGATATGGTAAGTGTCTAATGCTATTTCACGAACTACGCCAAAAACTAGGTGATAAACTTTTTATAGAGTGCCTACGAGAATTTTATGACAAATTTTTATTCAAAAAAGCGAGCTTTACAGATATTGAGAATATTTTTTCGCGCGTAGCAAAACAAGATTTACATATGTTTTTTCATCAACGTGTAGAGAAAAAAGGTGCGCCTGATATTGGGATAAAAAATGTATATCTTCACCAAAATAAGTTACATTTTACATTAGAACAACTACAAGAAAAAAATGTGTACCATTTGCAAATTCCTGTAGCTATTACTTATGAAGATGGTAGCACTTCGTACAACAAAGTTCAGCTTGTTTCGAAACAACAATTATTTGAATTAGATTTAAAAAAAACCGCTGTACGTATAGATATTGATCCGCAATTTGATTTGTTTCGTAAAGTGCATCGTAGTGAAATCCCTACTTCTTTTGGACAATTGTTTGGTGCCGCAAAAACAGTGCTTGTCTCAAAGGACCCAAATACATATCGCGCTACCCTGGATAAGTGGGGACGAGGTCGCGATATGCGTATGCTGAATAATAAAGATTTTACGAGTATACCTGAAAATAGTTGTGTGTGGTTTTTAGGAAAAAATCATTCACACCGCAAAAAATTACAAGAGATTTTTGCTGAACAACATAATGTAACTTTAAACAAAAATGAAATTACTATTGGAAATAATAAGCCTATTTCTTTGAAAGATCATATTGTTGTACTCTGTACCCAGCATCCTACAAACGAAGAATTGGCTATTGGTTGGATTTTAGGTGAAAAACTAGATGCTATTCCGGCGGTTGCGAGAAAACTACCTCATTATGGAAAATATAGTTATTTGGCTTTTTCTGGCACAGAAGCAAACAACGTTCTTAAAGGACAATGGAGTGTATTACAATCACAGATGACCTACCATCTATCGACGACTAACGCGGCAATGGGAAAGCTTCCTACTCGAAAAGCCTTGTGCAATCTTCCTATAATGTTAGATGATAAAGGACTAAGGGCACATGTTGCTTTTTTAGCGTCATCACAAATGAAAGGTCGTGGATTAGGTACACCGGAACTTGATGAAGCAGGAAAATACATAGAGAATGAAATGAAAAAATCTGGTTTACGTCCAGGAAACAGCGGTAGTTATTATCAACGTTTTACCACGAAAGTAAATCATCCACAGCAACAACAAATGCGTGTGAATAATGTTATTGGAATTGTTCCTGGCACAAATCCGAAATTAAAGGATGAGCCCGTTATTTTATGTGCACACTATGATCACTTGGGCCTAGGCTGGCCTGATGTGCGCAAAGGTAATAGCGGAAAAATTCATTTTGGTGCGGATGACAACGCCAGTGGTATAGCTGTGATGATTGAAATGGCAAAACTATTTGTGCGCAAACCAGGACAACGTCCTCTAATTTTTATTGCTTTTTCTGGAGAGGAAGTAGGTCGCCTAGGTTCTAAGTATTACGTATCGCAATTAAAAAATATTAAACCTTTTGCAGTAGTAAATCTAGATAGTGTCGGTCGTCTAGAAAATAAAGCGCTATTAGCTTTAGGTACTGGTAATACAAGAGAATGGCCGTTTATTTGTTTTGGTTGCGGCGCAGTAACTAATGTAAAAATAACTTCTGTACCACAAAGTGAAGACAGCAGTGACCACACTAGTTTTTGGGAAAAAGGTTTTCCAGCAATACAACTTTTTTCTGGAGCCCATGTAGATTATCACAGTCCTACAGACACCATTGACAAACTTGATTTCCCAGGAATGATTAACGTTATGCTCGTTTTACAGGAAATGCTAAATTACCTTACTAATCGCGAAAAACCACTTACAATTTTAGGCCAGAAAACCCAAATCAAGTCAACAAACAATAAGCAAAGAAGGGCGAGTTTGGGCAGTATTCCAGATTTTACATATCGCGGTCCAGGTGTACGAATTTCTGGTGTTGTTCCCAATTCTGCTGCCGCAGGTGCAGAAATGAAATCAGGTGACATTATTACTAAACTGGGAACTATAAACATAAATAGTTTACGAGGTTTCGCCAATGCTCTCAAAGAGTATAAGCCAGGAGACAAAGTGGAAGTTGTTTTTAAGCGTGGTGAAGAACAACGCTCTGTTATGGTGACTCTAAAGGAGAGATAAAAATGCAAAAAGAACAAGTCATTAGTACTTTAAAACACATTGCAACTTTGATGGAGCTCAAAGGTGAAAATAGTTTTAAAATACGTGCTTTTCACAACGCTTGTCGCGCACTTGAAGCAGAAACGGAAAGTCTTGATATTATTGTAAAAGAAAATCGTTTAACTAATATCAAAGGAATAGGCGAAGGCATTGCCAAAAAAATTGTAGAAATGGTGGTAGATAACAAAAGTACATGGCTGGAAGATTTACAAAATGAAGTCCCTAAAGACTTAGTAAAAATGCTAGGTATTCCAGGACTAGGATCAAAAAAAATACGCACTATGTATAAAGAGCTTGGAATATCAACTTTACAAGATCTCAAGCAAGCTTGTCTTGATAGTAAAATCGAGGTTTTACCTAAATTTGGTAAGAAAATTCAAGAAAATATTCTTTCTGGAATTGAAACACTAAATAAACATGCTGGGAAATATTTGTTTAGTTTTGCTCATATTGAAAGCCAAAAAATTATGGCTTATATGCGTGAGTGTAATTGCATTGATAAATTAGAGATTGCTGGTAGCTTACGACGTAGAAAAGAAATTACTAAAGATATCGATATGCTAGTTGTGGCTTCTGATTCTGAAACAGTGATGCAACATTTTGTGTCATATCCACAGGTCGAGAAGATTATTGGTCATGGACAAAAGAAGTCAAGTATTCAGTTACGTAAAGGTTTACAGGTTGATCTACGTGTTGTTGAAGAACATCAGTTTGCATTTGCGTTAATGTATTTTACTGGTAGTAAAGAACACAACACACAAATGCGTAGTATTGCAAAAAAACGCGGATTAAAACTTAATGAATATGGCTTGTTTAATGACAAAGAAGAAAGTTCTACGTGTAGTAGTGAAGAAGATGTTTTTTTATCTCTAGGTTTGCAGTATGTGATACCAGAACTTCGTGAAAACTTAGGAGAAATAGAGCTTGCCCAAAAAAATGAGTTACCACAGCTCATTTCGCAACAAGATTTAAAAGGTATTTTCCATATGCACACAGAATATAGTGATGGCAAGAATACTGTTCGCGAAATGGCTGAAAAAGCTCAAGAAATGGGATATAAGTACATAGGTATTACAGATCATAGTCAATCACTAACTGTAGCAGGTGGAATGAAGCCTAATGAAGTAAAGAAGCAATTTGCCGAAATTGATGCTTTGAATGAAGAGTTCGATTCTTTCCGTATTTTTAAAGGTGTTGAATCAGATATTCTTGCTGACGGAAGTCTTGATTACGATGAAGATTTGCTTGCTCAGTTTGATTTTATTATCGGTTCTATCCATGGAAACTTTAAAATGAGTGAAGCTGAAATGACGAAAAGAGTAATCACCGCTATAGAGAATCCATATTTGACGATGATAGGTCATCCTACAGGACGTTTGTTACTCAAGCGAGAACCGTATGCAATAAATATGACAGAAGTAATTCATGCTGCCGCAGAAAATAATGTTGTTGTTGAAATAAACGCTCATCCTTTTCGTTTGGATTTAGATTGGCGTTGGGGAAAATTAGCCGCTGAAAAAAATCTATTGACAAGTATCAATCCTGATTCTCATATTGCCGAAGGTTTTGACGATATATATTACGGAATTGGCATTGCTCGCAAAGCATGGTTCAATGCAGAAAGAGTAATAAATACTTGGAAAATAGAGCAAGTCGAAAAGTTTTTTGCAAAAAAATAAAAAAAAATAATTTTATGCCTTGACATTCAAAATAGTCAAGGTATAATCTCCACATTGCTTGGGCAGGTAGCTCAGTTGGTAGAGCAACAGACTGAAAATCTGTGGGTCGGCGGTTCAAATCCGCCCCTGCCCACCTTGCAACTCCTCTTCAAAAAAACAAACACAAAAACCTCCAAACAAATCCAAAACATAATAAAATCCGATTACATTCTATATCCCATTACAAAACAAAACACAATTGATCATATCTCTTAGCAAATTATATTTACAATACACTCATTTCTTAATAAAATCATTCCTAAAACTTCTATAACACCACTGCTAACGAGGAAGAAATCTATGAAAAAACCCCCCGGGCCAAATATTTTTCGAGGTTTAAGCAATGTTATTCATTTTGCTCTCGATCCCATTTCTCTTATGAAAAAAATGCAAAAACAATATGGTGATTTTATCCAAATATGGATGGGGCCTTTACGATTTTTTTTTGTATACCACCCTCGGCATATCCAACATATTTTGCAAACTAAACAAAAAAATTACCTTCATAGTCGCTTAATTTTCGATAAACTCATACCTTTGACTGGATCGAAAGGTCTTGTTCAGTTGGAGGGAGAAAAGTGGAAAAAACACCGCCAAATAACTAATGTCAGTTTCAAGCCACAACAAATGGAATCTTTTGTTCCTTTGATTGTAGAAATTACTCGTAAATCTATTGATAAACTCACTGCGCAGAAAAAATTTGAAATGTGCGATGAAATGACTGATTTAGTATTGAAAACTGCGATGCGTATGCTTTTTAGTTTAGAAGCTGAAGAACAAGTTTCGAAAATTACTACTGCTTTTCTTGAAGCAAATCGCTGTTGTGGAAAACGTATCAAGTCGATCGTTCATCTACCTACTCCTATTCCTTCGCCAAATAATCTTCGATTTAAACGTGCTGTAAAAAAATTAGACGAATTTGCTTATTCGATGATAAAAGAAAGGCGAAAGCAGCAAGATTTTGATAACGATATGCTTGGGACACTTATGGAAAAAGGAAAAGAAGATGAGCAGCAAATGGATGACGTGCAACTTCGTGATCATATGATGACTTTTTTATTTGCTGGGCACGAAACAACCGCTTGTTCTTTGACATGGTGCTTCTATTTAATAAGCCAACATTCCGAAATAGAGCGCAAAATGCGCGAAGAAATCGATAGTGTTCTTGGAGAGCGCGATCCAGAGTATACAGATCTTCCTAAACTGAAATATATTGCAATGGTATACCAAGAAGCACTTCGCTTATACCCTCCTGCGTGGATTCTGGCGCGCCAACCCATTGACAAAGATGAAATAGATGGTAAAAATATTCCTAAAAATTGTAATATCCTTCTTAACATATGGGAAGTTCATCGTCATCCAGATTTTTGGGATGATCCAAATACCTTCGATCCTGAACGATTCTCTTCTGAGAATAGCAAAAAACAACATAGATTTGCATTTTTACCTTTTGGCGCTGGTCCCCGTATATGTAGTGGTGCACGCTTATCAATGGTAGAAGGAGTAATCATTCTTGCGATGTTCTTGCGAAACCATAAATGCACAACAGTACCTGGTCAAAAAATAGAGGTCGAGACGACGATTACTGCTCGACCACGTTATGGGATTATGATGGAGATAGATAAAAATGAGTGAGAATATAGAACTCCCTGAGTATTTACAAAAAATAGGTGTAAAACTCGATTGGCAACAAGTTATGAAAGTTTTAAAGCCAATACTTACAGATTTTCCATTATTTCACACTCGCAAAGAAGAATTATTTCTACATTTTTTACCTACAGGCTATACCTATGTGACAGTGACTTGTATAAATCCAGATGTGTTTTTTAATTTGCTAATCAATAAAACTAAAATTGGTATGCTTATTACTCTTTACGATGATTTAGCTGATCATCCAGACCGTAAAAATCCGAAGTTATTACAAGAGTTGTATAAGGTTCCTTTCCACGAAAACAGAGTAGATTCGAGTTCCTTCAATGACGAAGAAAAATATATTCTAAATTTTGCACAGAGTATGTGGAAAGATATTTTAACTGATATTCAAAAATTCCCTTACTATGATAAATTTTATAATTTTTTTGCTTTTGATATTCAACAATTCTATAACGCCAATTTGTACAGTGAAATGATTTCTGCATACCCAGAAATGGCCAATCAAACTGAAAATCGTACTTATCTTTCTCATAACATGGGAATGATTATTACTGGAATGATGGATTTGATGGCAACACCAAATGGTTTTTTTGCAGAACTAGGTGCTATGCGTCATATTCTTTACAACGGGCAAATGTTAGGAAGACTTAGTAATGTTCTCATTACTCTTGAACGTGAGCTCAAAGAGGGAGATGTTACTAATGAGATATGTAGTTTGGCTTTGCAAAGAATGCAAATAAATGTTGATGATTTGCGCAACAAAAGTGTCATAGAATTAAAAACACTTTTTCAGCCAATTATTGATGAAATGTATGTAGAACGTCAACGACTTTATGAAGAAATCAATAAAGTTAAAATTAAAACGTTTTGCGTCCCTAGTTTTGTAAAAGCAATTAAACTTCTACATGAACTTCATGCTAGTATGCGAGGTGATATATGAGTTTAGTAAAAGATCACGCTATCATTCTTGGTGCTGGAATGGCCGGTTTACTTAGCGCCAAAGTCGCTTCTCAACACTTTGCAAAAGTTACTTTAATTGACAAAGATCTTTTTCCTACAGATGTGTGTCCACGTAAAGGCGTTCCTCAAGCGGTACATCTTCATGTTCTTTTGCAAAGAGGTCTTTTTATTTTAAACGAACTTTTTTCAGGAATTGAAAATGACCTAGTTGCTAAAGGTGCTGTACAAATTGATTGGGCAAAGGATAGTTTGTGGATGAATCCATTTGGATGGATTCCGCGCTTTGATTCAGATCTCATTGCCTATACTTGTTCGCGATGGATGTTGGAACACACAGTTCGCGAAAGGGTTATGGCAATTCGCAATATAACTATTTGTCCACAAACTGAGTGGAAAGATTTCATAATAGACGCGCAAAATGAAATTTGCGGTGTAGTTGTAGAAGTAAACAAAGAAGAACAGCAAATTCATGGTGACTTGGTTATAGATACAACGGGAAAAAATAGTAAAACAATTAAAACATTGGAGCAACACGGTTTTCCCGCACCTCCAGAGTCGCGTATAAATTCATACTTAGGTTATGGTAGCCGCCACTACCGTATACCTGATGGAAATAGAGACTGGAAGCAACTTTATATTCAAATGAAACCACCACAGTCCTTTCGCGGTGGCGTATTACAACCAATAGAAGGAAATAGATGGATTGCTACACTTATTGGAGCGAATAAGGATTATCCTCCTGCTGATGAGGAAGCATTTCTAAGTTTTGCTAAAAGTTTACGCAGCCCAAATTTTTATGAAGCTATTCGCAATGCTGAGCCGCTGAGTAAAGTGTATTGTTATCGAAATACCGAAAGTAGATTACGCCACTTCCACAAAATGGCAAAAATTCCAATAGGACTAGTTTGTATAGGAGATAGTGTGTGCGCGTTTAATCCTGTTTATGGGCAGGGAATGACGGTAAGTGCTATATCAGCGCAAATACTAGATTCTTGCCTAAATAAAACATCTATTTCGCGCAGTCAATTTAGTAGAACATTCTACAAAAAATTGAGTAAAGTTAATTCTATGCCATGGTTAATTGCCAATAGTGAAGATAGTCGAATACTGTCCTCTTCTGGACAAAAAATGTCTTTCTCTTACAAACTAATTCATTCCTTTCTCGATCGAGTTCTTTATAGTGCTACACTACAACCAAATATCCACAAGTCTTTTCTAAAAATTTTACACATGACGGAACCAATGTATTCTCTTGCCAATCCGAAAATACTTCTTTCTTTGAGGAAAAGCCGTGATTGAATTACACCAATACCCAGGTTCTTGGGGATTACCTAGTTCTAGTCCTTTTTGTATAAAAGTAGAAACGTACTTACTTATAACACAAATACCTTATAAAACAGTATGGGAAAACAATCCAGGGCGAGGTCCAAAAGGCAAAATGCCCTTTATTAAAGATCAAAAAAAAGTAATTGCTGATTCCTCTTTTATACTAGAGTATCTACAGAGCAACTACGAGCCAAATCTTGATTTAAATATGGATGAAACGCAAAAAGTGATAATGCTTGCCTTTCAACGTTTAATAGAAGAAAGTTTGTATTGGGTTTTATTGTATTCAAGATGGGGAGATACGCAAGGTTGGCAAGAAATCAAAAAAGAAATTACTCCCATGCTGCCACCACTAATAGGAAAAGCTATTATCCATATAATTCGTAAGAATCTCTTACGCCAAGCTTATGCTCAGGGAATGGGGAGGCATACACGCGAAGAGATATATAGCATAGGAAAGTCAAATATTGAAGCGTTAGCAAAATTTTTGGAAAATAAGCCGTATTTTTTTGGCGATAAACCACGTAGTATAGATTGTAGTTTCTATAGCTTTTTAATTACTATTCTTCAGTCGCCAGTTACAGGACCATTACAAGATTATACAAAATCTTTTGTAAATTTAAGAGAGTATTGTGCTCGGATTTCTGAAAAATATTGGCAAACTGATGGGAATAATTGTTGATAATTATGTTATCGTTTTTCTTGGCGTAATTCATCTATATATTGTTGTATTTCGCTTTTGGTTGCGCCAAGAGCTAGAGCTTTTTGGAAGTTTGCCATCGCAAGTGAAGTGTTGTTTCTATTTTTGTACATGATACCTTTTTGTAAGTAAAGAAGACTACTCTTTGGCTCTAAAGATATTGCCTTTTTGAAGTTTTGTTCTGCTTTTGTGTATTGTTGCATATCAGAGTATAGCAGTGCTATATTTCCATAAAGTAAAAAATTATTGGGTTGTAACTTTATTGCAGTACTTAAGTCTTTCTCTGCGAGTTTAAACTTTTTTTGGGTTATGAATAAAATTGAACGGCTAGTATAAGCTTTTACATTTTTTGGATTGAATTTTAATACAATATTAAAATCTTTTTCCGCTAAATTGTATTTTTTTTGATGTGAATACATTACTCCTCGATTACCATAAGCTTCTGTATTTGAAGGGTCTAATTCAATTGCCCTTGTTAGATATTTTATGGCAAGAGTGTATTTTTTCTCTAAAGCATGTAAATATCCGTAATTACAGTAAGTATCTGTGCTTTCATATTTTAAAGAAAGAGCTTTACTTATATCCTGCCTAGCGGCAGAATGATTTCCGAGTTTAATGTTAAGAGTTCCTTTCATAGCATAAACTTCACCATCTTGGAGGTTGTTTTTTACTACTTGCGAAATATCATCAAGAGCTTTCTTATATTTTTTTTGAATATTATAAAGTTTTGCACGATTGAAATAACTTTTCGTGTGACTTGGTGAAATTTTAATTGCTAGAGAAAGATTAGCCTCTGCTAAACTATATTGTTTTAGTCTAAAATAGACAAGACCAAGTGAATTGTAAGCATTGGCATTTTGTGGATCAAGAGATATTACTCTTTGATAATGTTGTTCTGCTAAAGTATATTTCTGTTGTTGTTCATAGATAAGTCCTAAGTAGTAGTAAGCTTTTATAAAGCGAGAGTTTATTTTTAATATTTGATGAAAACACCGTTCTGCTTGATCAAAAAGATCTTGTCTAGCGTACATAACACCTTGATTTTGGAGGGTAAATGTATCTTGAGGAGCTAGCATTAAAGCCTTTTTGTAATCCAATTCTGCTAAACGGTAACGCTGTTGTAGAGTATGTATATTTGCTCTATTACTATAGGCGTCTGACTCATTTATGTTTAACCTAATTGCCGCGTTTAAATCTGGAAGTGCTAGATTAAATTTTTTTTGATTTGAATATAAAATACCTCTGTTCATGTATGCTTTAGCGTATTTGGGATCTAGAGAAATGGCTTTAGTATAATCTAACTCTGCAAGTTTATTTAATCCTTGTTTACTGTACGCAATTCCTCGATTTGAGTACGCTTGCACATATTTCTCGTCTAAACGTATTACTATGTCAAAGTCTTGTTTTGCAAGATCATATTGTTGTGTTTGTGTATAAGCGAAACCGCGATGAAAGTAGGCTTTTATAAAAGTTTTGTCTATATAAATAATTTTACTGGCGTAGGTTATAATTTTTTGGTATTCATTCGTTCCAATAGAACGAACAATTTCGTTCATATAAAAAGTAATATTTTTTTGAGAATCAGTGGTTGGTGATAAAAACACATACGATAGAGGTATGATAACTAGCAGTGGAAGAATGATAGATATTAACACTAAGTTTTTGCGCAATACAATGAGTGGTTTCTCTAAATAACTCCATATAAAATTGTTGCTTTGCAAAAGAGATAACATTTTGGCTGTAGAACGTAAGCGCAGTAGACTATTTTTACACAAAGCTTTTTCTATAATATTTGATAGATGTAAAGTACGCTTATCGCAAATAGTTGATATTGCGGCTAAAGACGGTAAATCATTTTCAATAATATTTGTCATCGTTGCTATTTGACTCCCGGCAAAAAAAGGAGAGTGTTGTTGCCAAGTAACAAATTGATAAAAGATTACCCCTAGGCTGAAAACATCGGTGTTTTTACTTGATTTTCCATTTACTTGCTCTGGACTCATGTACGATATTGTACCAATAATCTCATCTGATTTTGTAAGTGTTGTTAGTTCTTTATTGGTTGATTTAGCTATTCCTAAATCGAGAATTTTGGGACTAAAATCACTTCCTGTAAGCATTATATTTGCCGGTTTTAAATCGCGATGAATAATATTGTTTTCATTTAAAAAAACAATGGCATTGCAGATCTGTACCATGATTTCGAATTGTTTGTCCAAAGATATACTTTGAGGGTGTCTTTTTATGAACTGTTTGAGAGTAATGCCGGTAACATATTCCATAACAATAAAGTAGTAATTTTGATGAGTAAAAAAATCAAGCGCTTTGACTATACTAGGATGATTCATTTTTTTCATGAAGTAGTATTCTCGCTTGATACGACGAATTTCTTTTTGAGATGAATTATTATTTGTTAGACATTCTTTTATCGCGACGTTATGTTGTGTTTTTGTGTCTGTGGCCAAATACACTTTGCCCATACCTCCTTGGCCAATGACTTTGTGTATTGTGTAGCGATTGTTTAGCAACATAAAATCCTCTTATAGTTTGTAAATTTTTAATAAATTAATTGTCTAGTATTTTACGTAAGCGTGTACCTTTGAATTTTTGTATGAGCTCTAAACCTTTATTTGTGTATTTGCTTTTGGTAATGAAGCGGCGTAATTGTAGTTTGCCGTCCGAGCCTTCTAGGAATCGCAGCTGTCGTAGTTGTTTTTGTGTGTAGTTTTCAAATTTAGATTCGAAAATGTCAATATAAGCTTGCAATGAATTGTTAGTAGGCCCAAATCCTTTTGCATACATATATTGTTGCTCTAAGTGGTCACAAATTTCACCAGCGTTTTGGTAACGATTATTTGGGTCAATTGCCAGCATTTTCATTACGCAATTTGATAGTACTAGAGGAATATCATTCATAACTTCTGTAGGAGGAATTATTTTTTCTTGATGGCGGTGGCGAATATAATCTGTTTGTTCTTCAAGACTTAATCCTAAAGGAGTTGCGAATAAGTTAATTCCCGTTAAGCAAAAATAAGTAACGACCCCCAGAGCAAAAATATCAACTCGATGATCATACACCGGAGTTAATAACTGTTCCGGAGCCATGTAGCCTAGTTTTCCCATTAACATTCCTAGTTGGTCTTTTCCACCAACAGCAACACCAAAATCTGAGAGTTTTGCAACGCCGTGATTGTTAACAAGTATATTTTCAGGTGAAATATCCCGGTGAATGATGTATTTATGAGCATATTCCAAGGCGCGACAAATACGACTTATGATAAATGCTGTCAAAATGGGTGGAAGTAATATATGTTGGCGGCGATGTGCGCGAAATAAATTACCTAGATCTGTGCCTTCGACATAATCCATAACAATTAGGTACAATTTCTGTTGTGAAATGTTATGTTTCTTTTCTAGTACTTTTACTGGCCGTTCTTTTTTGCGCCCATGATAACGACGAAAAACTAAGGGAACTTTTTTGGGTTGTTGACGGAGTTTATTGTACTCTAACCCTTTAAGATCCTCTTGGAAATTTTCAGGAAACAATTCGACAGGAACAGCTTCTAACCCATAAGTTTTTACTATGTTTTCATGACGTAATTGCGTTGAAATATTTGCTTCTTTTTTTAGCATATCAATGTATGCCGGAGATAGATTTTTTATTGTTTTTAGTACGATCAAATCGCAAACCCCCTCGCTTAGTTTTTCAGCAAGGTACACAATTCCCATACCACCACGTCCGATTTCATTTACTAACTCGTAAGTGGAAGTAGAATGAAAGGCGAGTCCATCTAACGGACATACTTCTTTTTCTTCTGACACTTTTTTCTCCATTAAAAATATTTTTTGTGCTAGACTAGTGACGCACCCTAAATTACTTTTGCTTAGAGGTGTCGACACAAAGATAATAAAAATTCATTGAGACAACTTAATAATTTTATCATGTTTTTCAACAGGTACAAGCTGGAAAACGCGGTTGTAACCGAAAAGGATAATTTTTATGCTTTCTGATAACTTTCGCGATAATTTCATACAAAGAGATAAACTTGCAAGCTGGCAAGTTGTTAGTGCTTTTAAAGCTTACAATGACGAATTCCCCGGTGGTGATCGTTTTTGCATCGAACTTAATAATAGTGGAGCTTTGTGTTTTTACATTGCTGATGCTACTGGCCATGGTAATTATGCTGCCGAGCTTTGGAAATGTTGCCGCGATGAATTTGATAGAGAATGGCAACATTTTTTAGATACACCTTTTTCACAAGAAGTATTGTATGAGTTTTCTCAGACAATAAATGAAATACTTTACAAAAAAAAAGAAGAATGTAATACACAATTGTGTATTGCTATAGGCTCTATTCGTGATAATTGTTTATCGTTCGCCAATTTTGGCTATGGAACTCATTTACTTGTACAACAAGATTTAGCTACTTGGAAATCTCCAGCTCAGGAATATTCATTTGGTTTAAAATTAGGGTGGATAAATGGCAATGCTTGGAAGAATTCGCCTCGATCATTTGTGTATAACGAAATAGAAAATGTACGCCGTATTATATTGATGACTGATTGCTTTTTAGGAAATGATTTTGAAAATCCAACACAAACGTTGGCTGATATTGAAGATATGAATAAACATTGTACGGCACTCGATTTTGAACAGGTAATACCTTATTTTTTGAATACATTTCCCTGCGATGGTGATGATCTATCTCTTATTGTTGTTGAGGCTGTTTAATGAAATCAAGCAACATGCTACTTACTGTCGCTGGATTTTTTTTTATTAATGCACTGCTTTATAATTATTTTACCCTTGTGTTTTTTAGTGCACGTTACTTTCCATTTATAGATCTTTCCGAACATAAATATAGTATTTTGTTCATTCAGTTTACATACTTTTCTCTGTGCGTATTGTTTGTTTTTTTGTCTTTCTATGCTAAAAAATATTGTAATGAGAAAAAGAAGATTATATATGTCCCTTGTTTCTTCTTACTAAGCATACTCGCTCTAGCTGCTCTTTGTGAGTTGGCTCTTATACCTTTTATCGATCTTACTCCTATATATACTACCGATGCAAAAAGAGGGTGGAAGTTAAAGGCAAATTCTAAGGGAAGTATTCTAGGTACCAAATATTCTATTAATGCGAAAGGGGTTCGTGGGAAAGAAATTGATTATGAACCCAATTTAAAATATAGAATATTATATCTTGGAGATTCGGTAATGTTTGGTTTTATGATAGAGAAAGACGCCAATACTTTACCTTATAAAATAGAACAGTGCCTTGGGGATCGTGGTCTTACTGTAGAAACAATAAATGCAGGTGTTTGTGGTTATTCGCCTTCACAGGAGTATGAATATTTAATAAATGAAGGAATAAAATATCACCCCAATTTAGTAGTAGTTTCTGTTGTGTTAAATGATGTTAGCGATAAGATGTTTTTCAAAAATATGGGAGATAATATTGTTGGGTTTGAATTGCTATCACAAAAAAAGATATCGAGTAGACTAGAGTTATTACTGCAAATGTTGTATACCAACAAAACAAAGCGTAGAAACTATTTTTCAGTCAATAGAGAGCTTTGTGATTTTCCTCAGCATCAAAAATTTGCACAATACTTAGAAAAAACATTTGAAGAACTTCAGAAAATAGATCTATTTTGTAAAAAACGCAGTATTAAAACGCTGTTTGTCTTTTTTCCGTGTAGATATCAGTTAACAAAAAATACACTAGCGATTTCTCCACAAAAAAAACTACAAAAAGAATTTCAATATCTAGATTTACAACATGTTTTTTTTCAAGCGACCTTACAGCAACAAATTTCAACTTATTATCTAGACTTTTGGCACCCTACAGTGCAAGGCTATCAGTTAGCGGCTGAAAAAATAACTCAATACTTAGAACAAGAGATTCCTTCCGAATATTTTAATAAATAGAATTCAGTTTCGATTCGAAACTTGACATATTCTTTCGTTAAGGATAAAAAATGTTTTTACCTCGTATGTCTTTAAAATCACAAAAGAAAAGTTTAGTTTTTTTAATAAAAGCGCCAGATGGAATCCCGTGGGCAATGGCTGTGTTCCGAGGAACTTCTCCACAAGAATACTTAAAGCCCGTTGCAGCAGCACTAGGTTATGAAACCACTTCCGAAAAATGGGGAAGTAAATTTAATGCTGTGACAAATTCACTCCAAGAAATTATCGATAACCGCCAATTTTTTTCTTTAAAGCATGAAGAGAATACATGTCGCGAATTTTATATATCGAGTAGTGATATGAAGTATCTTTTTGGCCAAACAATATTACGGAAAATTATCAATACATTTAACAATTGTAATACCATTGTCTCTTCTGATCGTTTGGAGTCAGAATTTGATGACTCTAGGTCGTATGATGTTGATGAATTGACTAGTATAGAAAAGAAAAAACAAATTAATGAAAAACTTCATGCTTCTTCTCCCAAATTAGCTATCCAAACGGACGGTGAAGAATTAGGAATTGTACGCTTACGGCAAGACCGGAGTGTCCTTTGGGATCGCTATTTTATTTGCGAAGATTTAACGCACCTGAAAACGGTGAGGTATTCTGCTTACAAAGCTGACAATGTTATTGCTGAG
Source organism: Candidatus Uabimicrobium helgolandensis (assembly GCF_041508025.1). Classification (NCBI taxonomy): domain Bacteria; kingdom Pseudomonadati; phylum Planctomycetota; class Candidatus Uabimicrobiia; order Candidatus Uabimicrobiales; family Candidatus Uabimicrobiaceae; genus Candidatus Uabimicrobium; species Candidatus Uabimicrobium helgolandensis. The sequence continues at coordinate 3,529,783 of NZ_CP165719.1, read as the reverse complement.
GATGTTTTAAATAAAAAATATCTTCAATTACGAAAATTAGACCGGAATTTTGAATGGAAATGTAAAATTGAAATAAGCGAGTTAATTGGTCTTTTAGCAAATTTGGCATTTTCTTTAAATATTCTTCATGACAAAGGTGTCGTGCATTCAGATTTAAAACCAGATAATATTCTTATTACTGAAAATGGAATGGTTGCTATTGATAGCATGGATACAGCTGTTGGAAAAAATTCCAAAGGTATAACTATTAAATATGCTGCTCCAGAACAAATTATGAGAGAAACTGTTTCTGTTCAGACTGATCAATATGCTTTTGGAGTTATACTCAGTGAATTGTTCGGAGGAGTGATTTACGGAGAAGAAGTAAATTTTGTTATTCCGACAGGTGGAAAAAACAGTGCGCGCACGACGATGTTAAAAAATCCTGGTGTGTTTTTAGATCCTACTACTTGCGCTTTACCAACGAAATCAATTTCAGTGGTACGTTCTTTGATATCAAAATGTTTAAGTTTTAAACCAGAGAATCGTTTTTTTTCGATGAATGAAATTGGAAAAGAAATGCACCGGTGGCTTAAAGATTATGAGTTTTCGTTTAGATTAGATTGCCCACTTGATTTTGGAGTATTAAAGCAAGATAATAAAGAGAAAGATTATTGGTTATTAACAGATTCTTACCGATGATGTTTCTGTTTGATCAAAGTTCAAGTAGAAATTTAAGAATCACGCTCTTATACGAGATTGGGCTGGAAAGAATAGACAATATTTTGAATGATGACAAACCTAAATAAAAGATAACAAAATATCGATAAGTTTATTTGCATCCAATAATGGTTTACTGCTTTCACTAATTAATGAAATGTCAATGACTTGTAGACCCATTTCCTGAATTATTTGTATATGTTTTTTTATATCAGGAGATTGGTGACTACTCGAATCTAATAGTACAAAGTTGAGCAATTTATGCGTAGGAACTTCTTTTGAAAAATCGCGTTGTAGATAAGAGAGGAGCATTTTGACTGTAGAGGAAGGTGTCATTCCTAATTGCTCTGGATCTTTGCCATAGTTAAGTATCAAGATTTTGGGGCAACTATTTTGTGCAATAGCTGTGGCTGTATGTTGTGGGATAAAATGGGCTATTAGACTACTATAAAAACTTCCCATAGGATAGCATATTAACTCAGCTTTTTTTATGGTGTTTTTTATTTTTTCGTGGATAGTTGGTTGTACTTCTTTTTTGCTATCTAAGGATTTTGTTAAATATATTCGTTTGATAGGGGATGTAATTTCTGGTGTTTCTTTTCCAGTAATAAGATGCTGTCCTACAAAAAATTGTCCATTCTCTAATTCCGTGGCAAGATGATAATTTCCACCGATAATGGGGCGAACCACTCCACGTACTTCAACTAGCTTTGAAAATAAAAAGATTACCGAATCAATATTGCGATTATAATTCAAGTAACCTCCTACGAGAATAAGATTACCAATATTTGCTCCCTGCAATGGAAAATTCTTTGTCATTTTTTGAGCAAAGAACTGTAAATTGTAGCGAATAATTTTGCGCATAGGATTAGAAATATTTTTCACTAAATAATGGCTACCATCCACTAAAGAGTGTAACTCTTTTATTAAAATTTCGTTAGGATCTTGCGAAAATCGCGTACCGAAAAGTTCATATATCTCGGGTGCGCCGCGTACCGATTGGTCAGCTAAAGCCATTAGCCTATTACGTAGATCTCCTACTGCAATCATTTCAAAAGCCTGACGCAATGTCGCAGAGCTTCCACCTGAATCGAAAGGAGTGATTAAGTGAATGGAGTTGTGTGTGTAGCGAATTAGCTGTTGGCTTAGTTTTTTTAATGCACTTCCACCGCTAAAAAATAAAATCTTAGGTCCTAATTCCGGACTGCGTCGGTAGCGTTCTAGTTTAACAGTGTCAGGTATTTCTATTGTGCGTGTAACTGTAACTTTAATCAAAATATTCTCGCAAATAATTCTTTGCTTTAGCAAACTCAGGTTTTTGTTAACTTTTGTGCATATTTTCTTACTAATCTGTCATTATGCTAAGCAGAAGACAACCGAAATCGTTTTATTTATATTTTCTTTCCAATTTACTGGTAAACTTTTCTTTGTAAAGTTGTTACCTATAAGAATATCGTATTTTTCTTCCAATTGCTATAACTCTTCTGAAGATAATTTCTCTAGAAAAAAATTTTTGGTAGTCCATATCATGTCGTGATTAGGTACTGTTGACGAATTGCTGTTATTAAGATAAAGTGTATCTTCCAAAGAGTGTCCATTGTGCCTCTTTTCTTAATTTTTTTTGCTTGCGCTCATTTGTTGTTTTTATAACAGCTTCAATATCTAGAACATTAATACAGAAAATGGGATTGTCGCAATATTCAGAAGAAAAAAAAGAATCAATATTATTCCAGTGAATTGAAAAATCACTACCTTTCTTTCCAATAAAAATTCCTTGTGGTTGCAGAATAAAGTAGTTGGTTGCAGTGAATTCAAGTAATACTGCTGTTGATAAAAGCACACCAAAAGAAATCAATATAAGTCCGCAGGCAAATAGAATATCCTTGTCGCTTGTACTTTTATAAAAAGATAGTTGAATTGTCGCAGTTCCTACAGCAATAATTCCTACAGATAATAGTACCGATTTAAGTTTATTTATTCTAATTGGTTTTTCTACAGGAATAAGTATCGCAGCGTTTTCTTTTTCAAATAACTTTGCTTGTTTACGTTTATTAATTAGGGCGTGTCATCATTCAAAATATTGTGTGTTTTTTCGAGCCCGAGCCCGTTTTCGAAACTTTCACTAACAATTTATCAAAGAAGCAAAGTTTCTTTTTCCATCGCAAAAAACTAGTATTGAACCAATAAATCACTTTCTGTCGCTCTCAAAAAGTTTTCGGGCGCGGGCTCGCAAACGGGCTCGGGCTCAATACTACTGGCGTATCATTAAATGAATCCGTTATATTTTTATCTGTATTGAATGATGGCACGCCCTAAATTACCTAACATAAACATAAACACAAACCGTTCCTCTTTAAACTAAAAAATCCAAAGTAGTGGATAACATTCATACGCGAAGGATTCCAAAGATAGTACCTTTAAAAGAATTAAAACTCTTTTGTACGACTTTGGAAGAGAGGGAAACAGAATGTATCCAGCCCAACAAACAATAAATGTGACCTTTGCAATGGGTTGTAGCAAAGGCGTCCTGACGGAACAGTGAATCAGGTAAACGAGTCTTCTTATAGACGACTGTTTTTGTACATTTTTTGAGATTCTTTTTAAAAATGGCTTTCCGAGCAATATTCAAGCACGCGACATAATCACGATCAGCGGAGAATGTGCAATTTGGACAATAAAACCAAGGAAGAGATTTGTGTTGTTTTTTGTGGTTATCAGAAGATGAAAAGTGTTGCCCTTTGTGCGAACATTTTGGGCAAATGGAGCTGGTACCTGCTGGATGAATAGGCTTTTGTAAAGAATAACCACACAGACTGGCTTTATAATCAGTCAGAGCAATAATTTTTTGGCGGACAGTGGTGTTTATTTGATGATTTTTATTACGAGAGTAACCACGAGATTTAAGTGATTTTAGGTTTTCATAATAGATTTTTGAGCAATTGTAGTGTTTGGCAAAAAAGACAATGATGTTCGCGGCTGTGTGTGAGATTTCTTTGTTAATCAATGAAATTTTATTCCATCTTTTGGCAATTTCTCTATTACATTTTTTGAATAACGAATCTTTGTGGAGAAGCTTATCGCGCTTGCTTTTCCAGTGATCAATATCTTTGTAAATTCGTTGTAATTTACTTTGTATCCCACAAAAATTAGCAAAATATGGCTGCGAAAGTTGTTCGCCTTTGTTATTAAAAACACAAAGAGTAAGAAGTTTACGTACTCCCCAATCAATGGTAATAAAATTTTCGCTTTTTTGTTTTTTAGGTTTTTCGACAGTGATTTTAAAGTCAAGAATTGGCAAATAATCACCATGAACACAATCAAAGCGAAGATCAGGAGATGTTATTTGTTTCTCTTCGAGAAAAGAGGGAAGTTTTATATTTGTTTCTAACCAACGCCATTTTATTTGTTTACCACAGCGATCTATCACTTTGAAACTGAGTTTTATTTTGTCTTTATCTTTCGTTAGTTTTATCGCTTGTCCATCATCAGGCGCGTAAGTCAGTATTTTCTTCTTTACTTTCGGTGGTTTCTGTAAAGCGTAAAAATCTTCAGGAACATCTCGATGTTTACGTTTATAATTGATTACTTGCTCTCTGATGTTTTTGACATAATCTGCTTTTTCGAATATTTCGTTTTTAATGAGTAGTTTGTTTGTCCACTTCTTCGGATCATTTGTTTCCTTCATCAGCAGATTAAATACTCGCATGCGATCTCGTACTTGGCGCATCGTTCGACCAACAATCTCCAGCACCCCACGATTGATTCGACTTGGCATTTTACTTTTTTTGTATAACTTTACAAATATCGGCTCTAACACCTTGTATGAATACTTGCTGTTATTTCCATCAAATACACTATACAACTTGTTTTTGTGCGCAAACTCCAAGTACTCATTCGCTTTTTCTTGTACATAAGCCAATGTTTCGCGTAATTTTTCGGCTACTTCCTTATTCTTTATTGGAATTGGAAACGCCAGTACTTGTCCGTTTTTTATTTTGTCTTTTTTTTCTTCGCTCATGCGAACGCCGTCCATAGATTTTTGCGCAATATACCGTTAACACTGACAAAACATCTTCTACAACTACTTCTTCAAATTTTTTCTCTGGTCTTTCATTTAGCACTACTAGTTCTACATTTTTCGCTGTACAAACTTGTTCTAATATTTGTGTTGCAAAGCGCATTAACCTATCTTTATAAGATACCACCACTTGCTTTACATTATCATTTAGTATTAAACTTAGTAACTTTTTTAGACCTCGTTTTCGTAATTTAATCCAGATCCTATTTCTGATATTTCTACTACATTTGATGTTTTGTGTTTTTCACTATAATTCTTTAGCTCTTGTTTTTGCCTCACTAAGTCTTCTTTTTGATCATGCGCACTTACTCTTGAATATAGTATTGTTTTTTTATTTTCGTTTTCAATACCAAGCTTTTTTTCTATGCCTTCCAGGTTGTATCTTCTATGTCCACCTAATGTCCGTATTGCTTCTAATCTCCCCTGTTTTGTCCAATCGCGAATTGACTGTGTTGTTACACCAAAAAACTCTGCTACTTTCCCAATACTTATCCATGTCATTTTATTTCTTCCTGACACAGTAATTTCACTTGTTTTACACTATGATAACGTATAATAAAACAAAGTTCAAATAAAAAAAAGTATGTTTTCCGTAAGTTAGGTTTTCAGCATTACTAAGTACTCCAGTATAAATTTTCGGGTATAAAAATAAAACTTATGATAAAGAATACCGTTTCCACCTATTCTATTACTTTTTCGGATGATATCCGAAAACTTTTGCATGGCTGCTTACTTTAGATTTTTACAAGTTAAATCGTTACTGCAGTGTGCCCTAAACCAAATATTGTGGTGATTGCTAAGGCTGGGGAATCTTTTTGCTTATCAACAATAAAAATTATTATACCTAAGGCGGTGAAAATAAACAGAATTAACACAACTGTGTAGTCTGAAAATTTAGCTTTCATCATGTATCCTTTTTTGTATTTTGTATTTGAAATAGATAGGTAAAAATATAAGCAGTAGAAATGTGAACGACAAAATATGAAATGGAAATCGCCAATAATCACTTAATATAGGCGAATGTTTGACTTTACCTATTCTTGTTGTCCATAATGTTGCTGTTCTACTCCAAACAATAAAAGCATCTGCGATTGGTAATATGCCGCCAAGGTAAAATTTTTCGTTACCAAAAGTGAACGGCAAACCGACCATCTCTGCTGTATTTGAAAGTTTGATGTATAGCGGATCTTTGTGAACTTTAGCGGCTCCTATTGTTACTGCAGATGAAGAAGCGCTAAAACCTAGAATAAGTGGCCCTGAATCTACATCGCCGCTTCCATATTTTCCTTGAGGATATTCTTTTACTGCAGGTAATCCTAAAATAGTTTTTATATATTGTTTACGAAATAAACTATATTGCTGTTTGCTCCATTCTACTGATATTTCTGGTAAAAAACGATTTATTATACTTTGTGAAGTACCACGTGCACCAATGAGCATTTCTCCCGATACATCATTGACGTAATGAGGTAATAGACTGGTGTTTGTATCTAGTTTTTGTTTAACTTTTTTTAGCCAATTATTAATAATATTTTGAAACTTTGGAGAAAACAGATGATCGTGTAAACATAAAACTGCAATACCAACAACACTGTCTACTGGCCACGAAGAATTAGGATAAGAAGTTAAAAACGGTGTTTCACTATTTTTAAATGCAGTAGCTATTTCATGACATTCGTCTATAAATTTTCTGCGGTGACGGCTCTGTAAATTAAGTTTTAGTAAACCGCCTCGTAGCCAATTGAGCCATCCTCTGTAAAAAATCCCCCAAGAAGGTTTCTGACCTTCAGTAAAAGGTTTGCGGCCTTTCTCAGAATCTAAAAAAGATAATCCCCAAGATACTTCTTGTTCTGCTTGTTTTCGTAAATGGGCACTTTCATTTAAGCCAACTTCTACCCATGTTAAACTATAAAGAAGATAAGAAAAAAAATATCCTTCTGGAAACAGAGTTTGCATTTTTTCTGGTGTTTTGTTTTGCAATTTTTTTTTGATAAAATTTAACTGCCGTAATACTTGTTTCGTCGTATTATTATTTGAAGTAGTTGAGTATAATCGGAAGTTGAGAATAATGATTATTAATGTCATTATTATTGTCAATAAATAGTATGCAATTTTTATGGATTTTTTTTTATGATTTTTTGGCATTTGATATATCCTTCTGTTACCAAAATAGTAACAAAGTCAACCTTTAGAGAATTTAGTAAATGTAAATAGGTTCATTTAGTAATACAGCAAAGTACTATTATTGTAATATCATATGCTAAGTAATTAGGATATCATGACATTTCATTGAGATAAAAATCACTATACAGAAATGGGAATTTTATGCCGGTATCGCAAAAAATAATAGCGCTTTATGATAAAAGTAGCGTTTGTGTTTATCAAGCTTTTGGTAAAGAAATTGCTGAAGAAGCGATGAAAAAACAATTTTTAGGAGAGCGATTTTTTCTAGATCGTCTTAGTTGGATTAAGCCTTCTTTTGCATGGATGTTATATCGTTCAGCTTATGCTAGTAAACCTGGACAAGAACGAATATTACGCATTTTTATTTCCCACACACATTTTTATCAAATGTTGGCGCAAGCCATTCCTACAACACAAAATAATAATCTGTTTTCTTCTGGAAAAGAATGGCGTAAGAAATTACAGCAATCTGATGTTCGCTATCAGTGGGATCCTGATCGCAATGGTAGATTAGACAAGATTTCGCGAAAAGCAATTCAACTTGGTTTAGAAGGTGAAACGTTGCGCAATTATGCTAGAAAATGGATTCTCCGTATTGAAGATGTAACACATATTGCTAAAAAGGTAGAGTGTACACCAGAATATTTGAATTTCTGGCCTGATGAGCGCGAGTACTCTGTTGATAGTTTGATTACTCGAAACTTACAAATAAAATGAATAGAGTTGTGAAAGAAAATACTTTCTATCTTTTAAATCAGAACTTTTTAGGAGCTATTTACCTGGCTTCTTGTGTTATCTTACTTCATTGAATGAAGATAGGCCCTCGATAATTATTCTATTTTCGAATTTTAAGTATGACATTATAAATTGATGGTGGAAATACAAACAAAATGTTTTTTCGAGCCCGAACCCATTTCTGAGCCGAGCTCGATTTCAAATTTTTTCATCAAATAAAGAAGCGTTTGCTACAAGTCGCAAGTTATGCATAAAGACAATGATATTTTAACGACATTTTTTATTCTTTGAATGATGACACGTTTACTAGAGTACCTTTAGCACTTGAAGAAGAACCCATACACCTAAACCAATAGAAACAAGCCCTAAAGTCCCTTGATAAGGGCTTAATTTAATAGCTAATTCGTCTAGTTTTGTAGAGTCTTTTACAAAAGTCTTTAAAATGCCAAGACCTAAAAGAAAACCTAGTACCAGTAGGGAGCCTGTTGAGGCAAGTGCTAGAATGAGTGATATTCCAGAATATAGCGAGATATTTAAAATAACTTGAACTAATGCCCAAGCGCCATAAAATGCTGAAACAACGCCTAACCATCCTTGGATAGGTTGTATTTTCTCAATAACTTCTTTTGCATTTGGTTTTTTAGCAATAATTAAATTAGAAGCACCTAGTACACCTAGTGTAATTAACCATATAGCGTTTAACATATGAATTCCTTAAGTCTTTTGTTAAAAGTAAGACCACATTTAGCAGTAAATAATCGTTTATCAAAACTTGATGTGGTTTAAATGAGGTAAGATGTTAATATGTTTAGCGATGAGTTTCAAATAAAATAATTAGAAGTTTGTAAATTAGACTTGCGATTGTTTAAAGTATTGTCTGTTTTTCGAGTCGGAGTGATCAAACGAATAAGCATTACCACAACTTGTAAAGAAGTTCGCGTTCGTTGGCCAGAATATCTTTTCTACGAGTTTTAAACATCTAGATATCAACAATAAAAGCATATTGGTAAGTAGGCATGTCAACATTTAAAGTTTTTGATTTTGTCTTACAAAATAACGCAAGAAGCTAGAAAAATAGTGCCTAAAAAATTGATAGTTCTTTTGTCATATCTGGTTGCAATAGCCTGGTACTGTTTTAATTCTCAAAAAAATATTCAACCAAATGATGCGATTTATAGATGTTTGTCATAGTTACGAGGATTCTTGATGTTAGACTTTGCAATTATTTTAGAATAGTGAGGCTGTTTGAAAGCACATTATGTTGCTATGCACTTTCAAATAAATAAGGCTTTGAATCGACATATATTCTCTTTTCAAGAAAGAGGCGGATCAATTTTATCTTGCTTTTGGCTTGAAAATTTTTGTTCGACAGCAGCTAGCGCTTCTTTAATTTGCTGAATAGATGATTTTATTTCTTTTACATCGTCATCAGAATGAAAGAGTTTATTTTTTCCTATTTGTTGAATTTCAATTTTTTTACTATTTTTATCAGTGCTGTTTTGGACAAGAGTAGATTCCCACATACTGTCATTAATTTGTGCTTGAGTAATTCCTAACTCTTGGGCTTCTTGTTTGTTTTTTGATATAGGACTAATAGCATGTCCAATAATAGGGGTATTTGCTCCCACATCTACAACTATTTGTCTTAAGTCAGGTGTTTCTGACTGCGGAACATAATGAAAAGTATAATCGCAAATAGTGATTTTTTCGTGACCGGTAAGCTTGGTTTCTTCTTCGTAGTCTAGTTCTATTTCTCCGATTTTAATTTTATTTACTTCACTTAGATTTTTGATTTGCACACCTTTGTCTACTTCTATAATGGCCTGTGAGCGCGAAATAGATGGGTCGGGAATGACAATATGATTACTAAACGTGCGACCAATAAAGTTTTTATTGTGAGTGAGAGGAAAAATGAGCTTTTTAGTCCCCATTATTAGTGATAGGTAAGGATAATCATTTACATTTGCGGTATTACCTGAGTAGTTTATTAAATCATTATAAAGATCATTTAAGTTACGATAGCGTTCTTGCGGTTTCTTTTTTAAGCACTTTATACAAATCTCTTCCAATCTTCTATCTATCATGTCTTCTGGAAAAAACTGTACTTTTCCGTGGAAAACACTAAACATAATTTCTTCTGCTTTTCTACCAATGTGCAGAGGACGATCCGTCAATATTTCATAAAAAACAGCACCTAAGGCATATATGTCGTGTAGTCTTGGTATACCTTTTCCTTCAAACTTTTCCGGAGGAGTATATCCGTATGTACCATAAAAACTTTCTGAGTTCTCGCGCCGTGGTCTATCTGCTAGGCCAAAATCTACTAGTTTTGCACAGCCATTTCCGAGTGAGACGAGCATATTCTCCGGTTTTATATCTTGATGGTAGATATCGCGTTTGTGCATATAGTTTAACGCATCAATAAAATCTATCATGTAAGAACAAATAGTTCTTTGAATTTGCTTTGGATCTTGGAGTGTTCTTTGAAGTTTTATATAATCACAAATATTTAATCCATTAACAAATTCCATTACAATACAGGGGTTCTCTCCATCTTTACCAACATCGTATATTTGTACTATATTTGGATGATTGCATTGAGCCAACATGTGCGTTTCTTTTTCAAAGTATTCTATGGTTTGTGAATACTCTTTGTCAAAATGAATTGTTTTGATGGCTACTTCTCTACGCAGCAAATTGTCGAAAGCTTTATAAACTGTCCCAAATCCACCGCTACCAATTTCATCGACAATGAGATATCTGTCAGTATTTAGTTCTAATTGCTTATCCACCTTTTTCGGTTCTTCTTTTTTCTCTTTTTTTGAGACAATAACAGTGTCTTGTAGTTTTTTTTCTTCAACAGATTGTGATATTGGTACAGGAACATTGCGTAATGTACCAAAGATATCAGTGGTTTTTTTCTTTTTAGGGCTTTTTTCTTCGGGACTATTTTCGTTATTCGATTTGTCATTTGTCATAGTTTTTTTCCGCTGTAAAAAGGTCACATCGCTAAATGGCTAGTTGGTCACTTATTTTTAGCAATTTGATGCGTAACAAGAGACGATATTATATATCTTAAAGATATGAGAAAATATATACAATCTATTTTTTAAGTGAGTTGCAAAAGTTTTTATATTCCAAATAAATATATTTTTAGTAACTTATTTAGTAGTCCTATGTAAGGAAGATTTTGTTGTAATTGTTTACAAAATACAGAATAGTCCAGTATGATGAGCTAGTTTTTTAGAAAAGAAAGAATTTTACAAACTATACAACTAACTCTTTGTCGGAGAATAGAGTTTAACCTTTCAATATAATTAGCTTTTCAGTATGTTTATCAAGGTTGTTTTGGTTACTTTTTTTTCTATAATGATGATGTGCTTTACTTGTTACTAAGTTGTGGATTGAAACGGAAAAAAATTTTCATATCAACAAGTATTAGGTAAAGAGCAGGTATTACATATAAAGTTAAAATTGTTGCTAAAGTAAGTCCCCAAGAAAAAGCGGTTGCCATAGGTGACCAGGTGATAGAAGAACCTCCAATTCCTAAAGCTAGAGGAAGTAAACCTAGTACTGTTGTTAATGTTGTGAGAATAATTGGGCGTAGTCTTTTTCGGCATGCGACTAAAACAGCGGACATTGTATCTTGATTGTGTTTTACTTCGCGATTAATAAAGTCAATTAATACCAACGAGTCGTTTACCACTATTCCAATCATACCTATTGTACTCATAAATGTTAGCATGGTAAACGGAAGGTTAAAAAGAGCTAATCCGTAGCCTACACCAATCATTGTAAAAGGAATAATACTCATGATGATTAACGGTTGCGCAAATGAATTAAACTGCGTTCCAAGGATCATGTATACCAGAAGCATTGCTATAATAAATGATATTTTTAAAGCGCGAAAAGAACGATTTGTTTCTTCATATTCTCCACCAAATTCACAAATATAACCAGGATATTTCTTTAGTTTTGAAGTTAGGTACTGTTGTAGTTCGTTATTTACGCTAAGAGAGGTATTTGGTTTTTCTATATTTGCTGTAACTGTAACCGCGCGTTTGCTATTGTGGTGGGGAATTTGAGCCAAAGTTTTTTTATAAGATAAATAAGCTACATCATCAACACGTATTAGTTGTCCTGACGGAATACGCAAGCGAATTTCTCGAATACTGCGAATACTGTGTATGTCTTTTTCATTATATTGAACATATATTTTATATTGTTTTCCGTGATAGTTCATTTCTGATATTTCGCTGCCTTCGACAGCAGCAGTGATGGTTTGAGCTATAAATGAACGGTCTATTTTGTAGCGTTTTAACTCTTCGTCTTTGAAGTGAATAGATAATTGATATTTTAATGCTTGCATGTCGTCTTTTATGTCAGTGACACCTGATATTTGAGATAGCTTACTTTTAATGATATCTCGTATCTCACCTATTACCTTTAAACTGTTTCCGCGAATAATAACGGCAACAGGTTTGCCCTGTTGAGGCCCATTGGGAGTATGATTTACGTCTATAGATGTAAATCCTTGGAGTTGGGCTTTTTGCATTTTTGTACGTACACTACGGATAATTTCATTCGTGGTTCGTTGCGTTTTACGGTCTGGATTTAAAGTAACAGTAAACTGGGCGACGCTTTTGTCAAGAACCAGTTGGTAGTTTTCATCCATAGAGCGACCTACTTGCACAACGTAATTCATTATTTCATCTTTGGGGATTGTTTCGAGAATTTTTTCGATATCTTTAATTTTTTTCTCTGTATATTCAATGTGGGCACCTTCATGGACTTTTGCTGTAACCCAAAAATCGTGGTGATCTGAAGGGAATAAAATTATTGATATTGGAAACATATATATAAGAACTACAAATCCACAAACAAAAGTGATCAAAAAAGACAAAGTCATTATGTAGCGATGGTTAAGGAATACACGTAAACTCGATAGATAAAATTTCACAAAAAAACCTGGTTGATAAGTTACCTGTGGTTTGTTTGCTAAAGAAAAAACTTTTCCTAGGTCAGTGAAGTGATTAGGTAGAATTAGAAAAGCTTCGATGAGAGATGCTGCGAGAGTAATGGACACTGTTTTGGGAACAATAGACATTATTTTTCCCAGGAGACCTGTCATGAGTAACATGGGTAAGAAGGCTGCAATTGTAGTTGCTGTCGCTGAAATTACAGGCCAAAAAACTTCACTGGCTCCGCAAATTGCAGAAGATAAAAGTTGTCCTGTTTCTTGATAGTGTCTATACATGTTTTCTAAAATAATAATCGCGTCATCAACAACCATACCTGAAACAAGAACTAATGAAACAAGAACCATTTCATTCAAGGTATTTCCTGTCCACGATAGAAAAATCATGGCGCATAAAAAAGCAAATGGAATGCCAATTACTGCGAGAATAGCGTTACTTGTTCCAATACAAATCCACAGCAGAAGAAATACTAAGACTAAACCAAGAGATAAGTTGCTTTTTAAAACAGACAATACGCGATTCACATAAAGTACATTGTCTTTGAAAAATTCACAATATATTTCAATCGGTAACTTTGAACGGAATTTAGCTACCTCTTCTTTTATAATAGGTATAATTGTTAGTGCATTTTCAGTATCTTCTTTTACGCAATATAAAAAGGTTGCAGGTGTACCTTGTACGCGATAAATAGTTTTCCATTTTTCATACGCCCATGATAAATCTGCCACATCTTCAAGTCTTAGTAACGAACCGTCTGCGTAAGAACGAATTACCGTTGTACGTAGCTCTTGTAGGTTTCGTCGATCAGATAATGTACGGATAACTATTTCGCTATTTTCTAGGCGTAGAATTCCTCCAGGGAATGTACTACTTTCTTTCCGAATACTATCCATAATATCTAGAATAGATAGTTTGTATTTTTCCGTTTGCTCTCTATTGACTTTCACGATAATTCTTTGCTCGCGTTCCCCGCGAATTCGTACTTTGCTCATGCCTGGTATTTGTAGAAGATTTTCTTTGAGCTCGTTTGCAATTTCATTGCGCGATTTTTCAGGCATATTTCCGCCTAGGGCAATTACGATGGTGGGACGGATCATACTAAAATCGACTAGCTCAACAACAGATGTTTCTGCGTCTTCTGGTAATTCAGAAGTTATCTTTTCCACTTCGCTTTGTGTTTTTAAATATAATTCATCGTACACACTTTCGTGTAAGTCTTCACTAAATTTTATGTGAATACGCGATAGCCCTTGTGTCGAAAAGGACTTTATCCATAAAACATGATCAAGGTTTTCGAGTTGTTCTTCTATTTTTGTGGTTAAGAGTTTTTCTACATCTTCTGCGGATGCGCCTGGCCACGGAGTATATACTGCCACTACTCCTAATGAAATATTTGGTATAGATTCGACAGGAAGAGCAAGAGAAAAAAATATTCCTGCAACAAGCAAAATAATAAATAGTAAGTTTGCGGGAACAGAACGTTCAGCAAAAAAGCGTATCATGTTTTAATACTCCTGAAGTTTTTGTCCAGCTTTGAGTCCACTAGTCACAAGCCAACCGTCTTTATGTAAAGCCACAGATACTCTTTTTTCGATAAAACGTTTTTTATCTGCAACTTTGACAAAGTGCATGTCGTAGGCAACTTTAATAAACTCAAAGGGTACTATAATACCTTTTTTTATTGCTAATGTTAGAGACAAACGACAAAACATTCCACTGAATAAAAGTTTATTTTTGTTATGGATACGCACTTCTATCGGGATTTTTTTTGTATTATTGTTCATAGATGGGTAAGTGCAAAAAATATTACTGTGGTATCGTTTATTTATGGAAGAAACGTGAATTAATACTTTGTTTTTTTTCGATAATTTGACAATGATGTGCTCTGGTATTCCTGTAACTACTTTTAATTTAGAGCGATCGGTGATTGTAACTAAAGGGTGAGAGATTTGTGCAAATTCATTACTATTTAGAAATAATTTACTTATCTCTCCTGAGAAAGGAGCTCTAATAATTGTTTTAGAAATGTTGACTTTTATTTTGCGCAAATTTTGCTGTAATATTGCTAAATTTTGTTGGATAATTGTGTAATTTGTTGAAGCTCTTTCTCGTTGCTGCGGAGTTGTTGCGGTTCCTAACTTTTGTTGGCGAATTAGGTTATTCTTGGCTTCAAAAGCGCGCGCTTGTTCTAAAAGAATATTTTGTTTTAGTCTCTCTTCTTCTATTGCAAGTAACTCACTATCTAAATGAAAAAGAATTTGCCCTTTTTTTACTTCGTCTCCAACATAGACTGGTCGCGAAATTATACGAGCGTTTATCTCTGAACTTAAGGTCACTTCATTAACAGATACCAACTCTCCTGTTGTTTCGTATTTTTTTATGATTTTACGTGGTTTGATAATAATTTCTTGCAGTGAAATGGGCGATGATGCAGGAGTCTTTTTTTTAGCAACGGGTGTTGTTGACGAGTCACATGCTATCACAAGGAACAGTATACAAAATACTACAGTCTTCATTTAACAATCTTTCTTCAACAAATACTCTTCTACTCCTTGGCAAATCAAGTGGTAAGATAGTTGATGAATTTCTTGTATGCGGTCAGAAAATGTATTGGGAACGCATAAGCAAATATCACATAAATCTTTCATCTTGCCACCGTTTTGCCCGGACATCCCAATTATTTTTACTTCATTGATTTTACGGGCTTCATTGATTGCAGCAATAATATTTGCCGAATTTCCTGATGTACTCAAACACCACAGTACATCTTTAGGTCGCATCTTTGCTGTTACTTCTCGTGCAAAAATTTTATCATAGCCATAGTCATTCGAAATAGCTGTCATTGTTGCAAAATCAGCTCCCATGCATGTTGCAGGAAAAGGAATGCGATCTTGACGGAGTCTTCCTACAAGTTCGCCTACAATATGCGTAGCATCAGCAGCACTACCACCATTTCCGCAAAGATAGAGATGTTTTTGATTGCGATATACCTCTGTGCACATATCTACAGCTTGTTGGCAAAATTCAACTATTTGTGTGCGACAAAGACTTAAAATTTTGAGATGGTCGTCAATTGTTTCTTGGTAATTCATTTTTTTCCCTTCATAAAAAATAAAGCACGGTAATATCAATATTTTGACTTAGGTACATTATAACCAAATATTGATATTACCGTGCTTAAATTTTTATACAAGTCAAAAACATTTGAATTATTGAGCTTGTGTTGATATTTAGGATAGAAAAACGATCCTGTTCCGATCTGAATATTGTTGATTTGAGAAATCTAAATGTGGAGGATATGCACCTGCACTATTTTAGTTCTTGAGCCAACAACGTTTCTTTACTAACCGCCGCTACGAAGAGTGTCTTGACGTTTTTGCAATTCATTTTTCCAATCAGAGACATCGCTTTTTCTGTAAGTGGTGATTTTTCGGAATTGCAGCTCGTCATTATATTCTTGAACTTTTGCAAGTGTTTTGGTAAGTGCACGTTCCTCGTCAGCTTTGTTTTGCCAAGGCGAGTTGTTTTTCCAAAAATTATAAGAAGATTCTATTTGACCAAATACATAGATTTCTCTTTTAATTTTTTTGCTTGCATCTTGTGCCTTGCGTTTACGTTGACGAACAACTCTTTGGTAATGATTAGTAATTGCTTTAGCACGAGTTTGTTTTACATAATTATCACAAAGTTCTAGGAGTTTTTCAATTTCAGCAAGTTCATCTTCACCAGATGAGTATCCACCTTCGATTACTGTATCCGAAAGAGCTTTGAGGTTATCAAAAAGTTTTTTCTCGGCATTTAATTTATTCTGTTCACTTGCAACAGCAACTAACCAAGTTTTTACATCGCCAGCATTTGAATCTTGTATATCACCAAGACTTGTTTTGTATTTTTGTGCAGCATCTTTGATTTCTTGTAGTTTTTTATTTTCTTGTTCCCAACTTTGCCATCGCGATTTTATTTTCCAGCTATTATAACTCGCTTTTACAGTTTTAAAACTTTTAACAACATTGTTGAGTTTTTTTATCTGTGCTTCATTTTTTGTTGCAAGGGCAGCAACTTCTGCTCTGTGATAGTCACTAATTTTTTGGGCCTTTAATTCCATTTGATAATTAGCGATAGCAGTTTTCAGTTTTTGTAGAGTGTTACTATATTCTTGTAAGGTTGTCGCTTGTGGTAAAGACAATTGAACTTGAATTTGCGAAAAAGCTTTTTTCTCTAGTTCAATTTGATCTTTTCGATTGTTTAGTTCTTTTGCAATGATAATTACTTTGTTTTTTAAGAACTGCGATGCTTCAAATTTTGCGATCATTGAGTTGTATTTATCAATTGTTGTTAGAGCTTTTGTGATGTTATTTATTTCATTGGTAGTGTTTTTCTCTCCATCTTTCCAAACACTATATGATTTTTGAATTGCGTCGAAAGCAACTTTTTCGTTATTGAGTATTTTTTGGCGATTTTGTAAAGAGTTTTTGATTTCTTCTACTTGTGCACTGTTGTAGTTCGATATAGCTTTTTTTTCGCTTAATTTTGCATATTCATTGGTAATGGATAGAGTAGTATCAATTGCCGCTGATTCCTTGTCTAGATTATCAAATTTTGACTGCTTATAAGTCATTTGACTTTCTGCTACTTTTGCAAAAGCCGTTGTCTCTTTATTTATTTTGGCTAGTCGAGCAGTAAGCTCTTTATTTACTGATTGAATCTCATCTTTATAATATGTCGAAATTTTACCTTCTTCTAAGGTTTTGCTGTAGTTATTTGCCGAGTTTATTACTTTTTCAATAAACTCTTTTTCATTTTGCGCATTATCCCAGTTGCTATTTTTCTCTTGCCAATTTTTATGAGCAATACGAAAAGGGGATACTGCACTTTGTTCAGCAACAACTTTTTCTTGTCGTTTTTGCAGAGCTTCCGCTATTTTCTTTACTTCTGCACTATAGTAGCCTTTGATTCTTTCTGTTTGTAATAAGTTTGCGTAGGCAACTACTTTTTTTAATGTATCATCAATTTTATTACGTTCAGTAATTATATTTTCGTATTTTTGTTCTTGGTAATTTGTGTAATTTTTTTGCAAAGAATTAAACATCTCTATTTCTTGAGAAATAGATGTAATTATTTTATCTAATTCGCGAGCATACGGAGTTGTATTCTTACGATGATAGCTACTAATTTCATTACCTTGAACTAGTTGTTCATATTCTGTTATTTTTTTTCGCACATTTTTAGCGGCTTCTAGTTTTGTTTGCACATCTTTAGTTATTTCCGTTGCTTTTTTGTAATCTTCTTCTACAGAAGTAAATAATTCATTTTCCTTAATGATAGCTCTCTTGCGCTCATGTGCTTCGCTCATAAGAGGAGAAATCACTGAGGAAAAGAAATTATTTTCGCTACCGGATTGTAAATCTTTTTCGTATTTTTTGTATGTGACTTCGAAATTTTTGATTGCTGTAAGTTCTACAGAACTTTTATCTTGCATCTGACTATTTTTCCATAGTAGATGAGCTTCGCGTACAAACTTTACTTTTGAAGTATAAACTGAGCGAGCCAAACGTGCTTGTAGATCTTTTTCTAAAGAAGCTATTATATGTGATTTATACGAAGACAAATCATTTACTTGTAAGTACTCGTTGTACTTAGTTGTAGATTGTAAAATGCTACTTATTCTTTTTTGTAGCTCTGTGTCTTTGAGCAGTGTTTGTTTTTTTAAATCTTCATTGGCATTTTCAATTTCAAGAACATGTTTTTGTAGTTGTGTGAGTTTGTCGAGGAGTTTTTGCCAAGTTTGTTGATACTCTTTTACTTTACCAATATGCTTTTGGGTAATTTTATTTTCTTGAGCTTTTTGGAAATAGTTATTACTGCTTTTTAGATGTTGCTCTAAATTTGCAATTGCTGTAAGCACTATGAATACAGGCTTTTTTTGGCTAGCGTCGCTTAATATTTTGATAAGCTTTTCTTCTTCTTGTAATTTACTTTTCTGTTGTGAAACTTTCTTTTGTAAAGTATTAGTACTCTTTACTATTGACTGTAAATTGCTCTCTAGTTGTTTTAATGCTTCGAGATCTAGATGATCTACTTGTATTGATGTTATTGTTTGGAGAATGTCATTAATCTTTTTTTGCTCATCAGCATGGATATTGAATATTAACATTACCAAAATCATAAATGTCGAGATGCATTTCATAAGAAATCCTTTCAAATATATTCGGTTAGGTTATCATTAGGGCGTGTTGACGCACCTTATAAATTATAGTTTCCAAATATTTGTATGGTCAAGATATAAATTGGTATAAAGCAAATATTCACTTTGAAACATGTCTTAACAAGATGTTCTATTTTATGTTAGGAAAATTTTTTCATAAGCATTTTTCTCGTTATCTTCGTAAAATATAGTTTGCCTCAAGTAAATGACAAAGCAAATATATTTTATTTGGAGAAAGATATGGAAAAACCAGTAATTGCTAGTAAGAAGCCCACCGTTACAGTGGTAGAGCCCGGAATATATTATTGGTGTAGTTGCGGAAAATCTCAAAATCAACCATATTGTGATGGATCTCATAAAGGAACAAGTTTTACTCCTGTAAAATTTGAAATAACAGAACAGCGTCGTGCTGCATTATGCAATTGTAAATATACAGAAAATGGTCCGTTTTGCGATGGGAAACATACGAAATTATAGGATTAATTAAAATCTAAATACTGATACACTGAGTTTTTGAAAATATTCAAAAAAAATACCCGAGCTTCTAACTAGAAGTTCGGGTATTTGAAATTTTTAAACTTAAGCAAGTTGCAAAAAGTTTTTAAAAGCACACAACTTGCCTTTGTGTACCATAGCGGCGTCGAGCTTTCGGTTACATAGCTACAGCCATGCGCCTCTCAGGATGCCCTTGCTCTACCACTCAGATTCTACACTGACTTGAAACGTGCTCAAGATCTTTTTGCAACTCACTTAAAATATTATCAAATTTTTAGATGGATTATTTTTTCCGAGATACTTTATTTGTAATTTTTAGGAATAAAAGCATCCAAAGAAGATAATTTATTTCCATCGTGGTTTTTTGTGAATTCTCGTGCTTTTAGAGTTACTAGATTTGCACCAGCTTCTAAATGTTTACGATTTTTCATATTTAGCTTTTTGAAAAGTGTGAGTAATTCACTAATTTCTTTGATACCGCCAGATTTACTATTTGCAGCATTGAGAACTTTGTAAGTTTTATTTACTTTTTGTTGCATAGTGTCATAGTACTTACCAGGTTTTGTTACTTTCATTAAGCCACGCAATGAGTATTCTAGGTCCAACATTAAACCTGTAACAAACATAACTCGTAGTCTTGCAGGAGATGATTTTTGGTTTGCTTTGTTGTCAGCACGTACGAAGTTATGGCGAACCATTCCTTGAGACCAGCTTACAAGCTCAAAAGAGCTACCTGCCTTGTGACCACCAATATTAACTAAGTCTTCGTCGGGAACACTATGACAGCCGTAACAATTCTGAGCAATTAAATAAATATCACTAGGGTTGTTCATTCCTTTGCTCATAGCGCTTACACGGCGTTTATCTATTGGTACTGATCGATCATTATGAACAAGCACCCAGTCTTTTCCTGCTCCGTGGCAAGATTCGCATGAAACACCAGCAACCGCTTTTACTTTGCGTCCATCATGCTGTTGTAAAAAGTGGCATTTTGAGCAGCGACCACTTCGTTTGATGCTTCCCTTGATCTTGAGCTTTTTGAAAATACTTTTTGCTCGCGGTTTTTTGCTCATTTTTTTGAATGTTTCGTGGTGTGGTGTTTGTTGCCATACTTTCTTTTCTTGCTTATGACATTCACCGCATCTGTTTGCAGTAACGATTTTTTTGTAGTCAACTGGTTTATTTTTAATAGCGTTGATTTTTTTGATTTCTGCAATTTGAGCTGCTGTTAATGCTACATTACCTGGGTTTTTATGTGGTTGAGTATTTTTCTTTGGTTGAGTATTTTTCTTTGGTTGTGTATTCTTAACTGGTTGTGTATTTTTCTTTGGTTGAGTATTCTTAACCGGTTGAGTATTTTTCGGTTGAGTGTTCTTGACCGGCTGAGTATTTTTAGCCGGCTGAGTATTCTTGGCTGGCTGAGTATTCTTGACCGGCCGAGTGTTTTTCTTTGGTTGAGTGTTTTTCTTTGGTTGAGAATTTTTTTGTTTTATTTTTGCAGCGAATTTTCTATAAAGACTTTGGTATTTCATGCTATCTTTTTTTATAGAGGCAACTTTACCTTTTAAAGAACGAAGTTGGTTTTTTAGTTGTTGTTTCTCTTCGCTATAGTCTTCATTATTTGATTCATTTGGTTGAGAATCACGCTGCATTTTTTTATCTTCGATAGTTTTTTTTAGTAATTGTAGCTTTGCTTTTTTTTCAGCTATTTGATCTTTTACTTCTTGCACTTGTTTTTTTAGTGTGTCTAATTTCTGTTGATCATCAGCAAAGATAAATGACAGAAAAATCATCATGAAAAGTATTTTTTTCATCTATTTGCTTCCTTAAAAGATTAATTTTGTGGGCACGTTGTTAAAGTTTGCAGCGCTAGATAGCAATACAAAATAAAACATGCCCTGAGTGCGAAGCCTCTTATTTATAGTTTTTAGGAATAAAAGCATCTAAAGAAGATAATTTGCTTCCATTGTGATTTTTTGTGAATTCTCGTGCTTTTAAAGTTACTAGATTTGCGCCAGCTTCTAAATGTTTACGATTTTTCATATTCAGCTTTTTGAAAAGTGTGAGTAATTCCTTAATTTCTTTGATGCCACCAGATTTGTTATTTGCGGCATTGAGAACTTTGTAAGTTTTATTCACTTTTTGTTGCATAGTGTCATAGTACTTACCAGGCTTTGTTACTTTCATTAAGCCGCGCAATGAGTATTCTAGGTCTAGCATTAGACCTGTCACAAACATAACTCGTAGTCTTGCAGGAGATGATTTTTGATTTGCTTTGT
This sequence comes from Candidatus Uabimicrobium helgolandensis, assembly GCF_041508025.1. Taxonomy (NCBI): domain Bacteria; kingdom Pseudomonadati; phylum Planctomycetota; class Candidatus Uabimicrobiia; order Candidatus Uabimicrobiales; family Candidatus Uabimicrobiaceae; genus Candidatus Uabimicrobium; species Candidatus Uabimicrobium helgolandensis. The sequence continues at coordinate 3,508,129 of NZ_CP165719.1, read as the reverse complement.
TGTCAGCACGTACGAAGTTATGGCGAACCATTCCTTGAGACCAACTTACAAGTTCAAAAGAGCTACCTGCCTTGTGACCACCAATGTTGACTAAGTCTTCGTCAGGGACACTATGACAACCGTAACAGTTCTGAGCAATCAAATAAATATCACTAGGGTTGTTCATTCCTTTGCTCATAGCGCTTACACGACGTTTATCTATTGGCACTGATCGATCATTATGAACAAGCACCCAGTCTTTTCCTGCTCCGTGACAAGATTCGCATGAAACACCAGCAACCGCTTTTACTTTGCGCCCATCATGCTGCTGTAAAAAGTGGCATTTTGAGCAGCGACCACTTCGTTTGATGCTTCCCTTGATCTTGAGCTTTTTGAAAATACTTTTTGCTCGTGGTTTTTTGCTCATTTTTTTGAATGTTTCGTGGTGTGGTGTTTGTTGCCATACTTTCTTTTCTTGCTTATGACATTCACCGCATCTGTTTGCAGTAACGATTTTTTTGTAGTCAACTGGTTTATTTTTAATAGCGTTGATTTTTTTGATTTCTGCAATTTGAGCTGCTGTTAGCGCTACATTCCCTTGTGGTTTTACTTCTTCGCGCGGTGGTTTTACTTCTTCGCGCGGTGGCTTTACTTCTTCGCGCGGTGGCTTTACTTCTTCGCGCGGTGGTTTTACTTCTTCGCGTGGTGGTTTTACCTCTTCGCGTGGTGGTTTTACCTCTTCGCGTGGTGGATTAGGTCGAGTACTTTTTGGCATTTTTTTGTACTGAGCGTAAACTTTCTTAGCTTTCTTTTTCCACGAATTACGATCGCTAACAGCTTTCTTTCCTTCTTGTTTTGTTTGTGCAATATCGGCTTTTAATTGTTCTACTTCTTCTTTTCCTGAAGAATCATTATTTCCGGTGTGCTGGTTATTAATTTGATCTTCGATATCTTGTAATTGGTTACTACTGTCTTGGATCGTAGATATTAGGTTTTGCAACTCCGACTTTTTGTCATTTAATTCTAGTTCAGCAGCGGCTATTTCTTCAGAGAGAGAAATTGATGGAGTTTTGTCAATACTATTATCTTTACCTTTGCTGTTTACCATGTCCATGATTTTGTCTTTGTATGTATAGCCTCCTACTCCTACTAATCCAAAAATGACTAGTATAGCAGCTACTTTTGTAAAAGAACCTTTTTTCTTATTTTCGGAGACCTCATATCCGTGCATTGTTGGAGGAGTTGCTCTTGTTGGTCTTGTTGTCGAAATCATTCCATGAGGAGAAGGAGCAGGTGGAGGAGTTGGTTTTGGTGATGATACTTGCATTTGTACTTCGCTTTTGTCTTTAATTTCAAATTTGTAAGCGTGGTTACAAATCTTAACAACATCACCGTTTTGTAACGGTTGTTTTGTGATTTGAATATCATTTAAGAATGTACCATTGGAACTATTGCAGTCTTCAATAAAATAGCTGCCTCCTTGCAAAATTACTTTGGAGTGTTGCCTTGAGGCCATTTGATCCATCACTTGGATGTCACATTCGGGTATTCTACCCATAATAGTTTCTGTTTTGCTCAAAGCATGAAGACTATTTACTCCTCCAGAAACCAAACGTAAACAACCAATTTGATTTCCTTCTAACTTTGTTCCTGAGAATTCTTCAAAAGATACGTCTAAAACCATATCTCCTATGTGCACAACATCTCCTGTGCGTAGTTCTGTCTCAGAAAGAATTTTCTCTTCATTAACAAAAACACCTGTCGTACTATTTGTATCTACAATAGTGCATACACCATCTTGTACCATCAGTTTGGCGTGATCTCGAGAAACTTTCATGTCTCGAAGTTCTATTGTATTATCAGGCGTTCTACCAATATTATGTGTGCCTTCTCCAAGTTGAAGTTCTTTTAATACTTCTCCTTGCTCGTTGCTCACTCGAATGTTGATCATGCCATTCTCCTCGCATATCAATTATTAATTAGTATTAGGGTGCGTTGATATTTAATTTTTTTGTAATTTAGTTATTTTAGATATTCGTTCGTGCTTTTTGGCGGAGCATAACTTTGCGCTTTCAAGTACCTCTCTACTTCTAAAATAACTCATACTAGATGAAACCTAAATGTCGATGCGCTCTATTTTCTGACTGCATTTGTCACTTACTTGCTTTTATAGAATTGCTTATTTTAAATATAATAAATTAATATTGAACAAAATACCATCAAAATTTTAGGATATAGTTCTTCTAAGACCTTTGAATTCTAAGCAAAATGACATCGTACTAGCGGTACATTCGTCAAGTTGCTGTGCGTTTTTGTTCTTTTGAGGCCTAGGTGTGTTGATATTTATTTTTTATAATTTGGCTCTTCCAAAGATTAGCTTTGTTACTTTTCAATTGTAGAGCACTTTCAAAGTGCCTACTTCCTGGAATGACCATATTATACAAAAACCTAAATATTGGTATGCTCTAATATTATTTTATTTTTTTTAGATGCGAATACAGTGGTTTTAGTGGTACTAAAACACGGTCTCCAATATTAAGTATTTCAGATGTGGTGAAAGTAAAAGTATATTCACCACTACTTAGTTCTACAGCTCCATTCTTATCAGAGCGTGTTACCTCCGCAATTATAGGTAATAAACCACTTTGTTGTTGATAGTCATTTTTAACAACAAAAAAACTACTGGCGTTCATAAATAGAATATAATTGGAAAGTAAAAGCCCTTCACTCATATCATGACTGATAAAAATAGTAATCGTATTATTTTTTTTATGAATTTTTTTGATTTCTTGACGTAGTACTTTTTTTAGTGCGCTGTCTTGTCCTGAAAAAGGTTCATCAAATAATAACAAAGCGCTATCTTTAACAAGTGCACGAATTATTGCAACTCTTTGTTGTTGCCCTCCTGAAAGCAAATGCGGCTTGGTGTTCTTGTATCTGGCAAGTTTGAATACAGACAGTAAACGAGCGATTTCTTTTGCTTTTGCTGAAGAGTTTCTTATTGAAAATAAAATATTTTCTAGGACTGTCATATGGGGAAATAGTGTATATTCTTGCGAAACATAACTAATCGATCTTTGTTGTGGGGCTAAATTAATTTTTTGCTCACTATCAAACCAAACGTTATTATTAATGATAATTTGGCCAGTTAATGGTTGCGAAAGCCCTGCCAATATACGAACTAAGGTTGTTTTGCCGATTCCTGAAGGACCATACACAAAAAAGCAGTCGTTGCTGCTGCTTTGTAAAAAAAAATTTACTTCCTTTTCGCAAATTTTTTGTGTTATCGATACAAAAAATCTTTTGGATTCTTTTGTATGAATCTTGCGCTCCTTATGTTTGTATTGCTACTCTTAATGGTTTATAGTTCAGTGCTTTAAAAGACTAATTCTGTTATTTTTTTAGCCTGAAATAGCCATTACTCGATAGTAATTTTTTCACCGTTTTCAAGCATAAGCTGTTTATTTTCGATAAACTTTTTACGAATGAATAACAAACCTATTGTTTTTTCCTCTAAATTAGATATAGAAGTTACGTTGCCAATACTCTTGCCTTCGATGGAGTAGATAGAAGAACCTTCTTTTACATTTTTGTGATCGCAAGAAAAACGACGTAAATATTTTTGAACTTTGTCGTAAGTATCTAGACGAGCAATAACCTCTTGACCTACATAACACCCTTTTTCAAAATCTAAACGATCGAGGAAGTTTATTTCATGAGGATTTATTAGGTCGTGAATTTCGTTAGGAGCAGTAGGAATATTTTCTTGTATACGGTAGTATTCATATGCGTTATTTTCACAAATATTGGCATTTGCGTTAGATAAGTTTTCGACAATACTTTTTTGTTGCGATTTCATGCCGATGAACCAGTTTACAGAAACATTTCCCATCGAAATATTAAAAGATTTGATTTGGGAGCCTTTTGCTATTTGGTAATTCCAAACTTGCCATAAAAAATAATCATCTGTTTTTTGAACAGTAACATCGTCTAGTATTGTATATTTATCAATCCAGGCTATCAATTTTTCTCTATAAATCTTATGGCATATCATAAGTAATTTTTTTTCGAATTTTAAGAGATAAACACTGTCAATGATACGACCTTTATCGTTTGTAAAGATCGTTGCAACGAAACCTTTTTCGTGTATAGATTCTATATTGTTTGTTGTCATTCGTTGTAAAAAAGAAATTACATCTTTTCCACATATTTCAATAATACAAAGGTGTTCTAGGTTGTATACTAGTGGCTGAGAACAAGTGCTTATCTTTTTCGAAGTACTCTTTAAATATTTTGTGAGATCACTCATTTATTTACACCAAGTTGAAAAATTTGACAATAAAGATAGTTACTAGGGTAATTGCGCTACCCATTAACATATATATTACTTTGTGCTTTGTGTCTATTTTTTGTTCTAAATCTCTTTGTGGAGACGAGTAAACCATTGCACTATCTGTTTGGTCTTTTGTTTTATTTTCTTCCCAATCAAACTCTACTTTTTCAATAACAGTATCTTCAGCTAAACCTGAAAACTCTTGATCTTCTTCTTTGGTAGAGTTGTTTTTTTGGGTTTCCCAACCGCCTATTAGATCTTTGAGTACAACAATTACTTCATCTTGATGAATAACTGAAACGTACTCTGCGGTTATTTCGTGTACAATGCCTTCGACTTCACTTCCTGTTTTTAAAACAAATTTAACTCTTTGTCCTAACGAAACTTTTTGCTGTATAAGTTCCATAACCATATTATGTATTCCAAATAAAAAAATTTTGGTGCAGTGCATTAGCACTGCACCAAATGAAACTATTCGCTCTTACGACTACCCAGTTCACTATCAATGAGTAGAACAGCGCTGTTTGAATTTCCAGCTAATTTTATTCTTTCGACAATTTCAGAGGACATTGACTCTTCCTCTACTTGTTCGGTAATAAACCAATGTAGAAATGTTTGTGTAGCATAGTCTTTGTTTTCCTGGCAAATTTCGTAGAGGCTGTTGATTTGTTGCGTGACTTTTTGTTCGTGTTTGTACACTTCTTCAAAAGCGCCTAAGCAAGAATCCCAAGTAGTGGGAGGTCCTTCTATTGGCAAAAGGACAATTTTTCCACCTTTGTCTAAAATATACTGATACATTTTCATTGCATGACCAAGTTCTTCATTTGCTTGCTCTTGGGCCCAGTGTGCAAAACCTTTATAGTGAATAGAATCAAAGTAAGCAGCCATAGATAGATACATATATGAAGAAAAGAATTCTGAGTTCATATGCCTATTAAGGGCTTCTTGTAGTTGATCGTTTAACATAATATTCTCTTTCTATTTTAAATTGACAATAACAAGGGTTTTACCTATAATAAAACGCGCCTTAACCAGGGTGTCAACATTTATCTTTTTTATAATTTAACAACTTTTAGAGACTAGTTTTGTTACTTCAATTGTAGAGTACAATTTCAAGGTGCTTACTACTCCCTAGGATAACTTACATTGTATAAAGCCTAAATACAATACGCCCAAAATAGTTTCCAAATTAGGACGTGTTGATATTTCTCTTTGTAATAATTTAGCTATTTAGAGATTAGTTTTGTTACTTTTAAATTGTAAAATCAAGTGCCTTATTACTCTCTAAAACAACTAATATTATATAGAAATCTAAATGTGAGCGCCCTAATATCTAAATTTTATTTTTTAGCATGGCGCAACAAAGATACATAGTTAAAGCTGTGTAACCGAGGAGAAACAACGCTAAAAAATAAAAGAGTAAATGGGAAATTTTAATAGGCGACCTACTCATTTGTTGTAGAACAACTTGATTGTTGTGGGTATTCTACAATGATGCAAAACACATCGCAACCTCATTTCTCTTCGTTTTGTATTTTTCGTTTAAGGGATGTGACCAAAACAAATCATCCGACTTACTTACTCGTTAGAACTATAATGTTATTATAGTTCTAGTAGAACTAAGGTTATGTTAAATCTATAATACTTAAGCTAGCGAATTTTAGTGAGCCGTTTTATTTTGATCGCGTCCTAAACACTTCTAAAATAAAGTTCTTTCAAAAAAAAAATATTTATGAAAATATTACTTAGTAATGATGATGGTATTGATGCTATTGGTATTTCTGTTCTTCGCGACCTACTTGTAACTCTTGGTCACGAAGTTGTTCTTATTGCCCCTTTGAAGCATCAAAGTGGAAAAAGCCACGCTATTACCTTGTACGAGCCTTTAATGGTAACGCCAAGGTATAAAAATGGTGAATTTTATGGGTTAGCGGTTGATGGTTTTCCTGTGGATTGTACGCGTCTTGGCCTTATTGAGATATGTAAGGATGTTGATGTTGTCGTTACCGGAATAAACCATGGTTATAACGTAGGACCTGCTATGTACTACTCAGGAACAATTGCCGCTGCTTTCGAAGGTATATTGCATAATAAACCATCTTTAGCATTCTCATTAGATTCATTTAAAGACAAAGATATGTTACCGCTCAAGGATCAAATGCCTAAGTTTATGGAAACTCTTTTAGCGGAATGTACGGACCCCCTTTTATACAACATAAATATACCTTCTGTAAAAAAAATAAAAGGCATTAAAGTCGCACGACAAAGCATGCTCAATTTTGCTGATTACTATGAAAAACGAAGTACTCCTTTAAAGAAGGAGTATTACTGGTTGCACTTTAGTGGTTTTGAACCTCAGCCATTTGCTAAAGTTCCTAAACGCAACCAAAAATACCAAGATGATGTTACTTTAATTGGCGAAGGATATATTACTGTGACTCCTATGCAGTACGATCTTACTAACTATGATTGTTTGAAAAAATTACAAAATAAATTCGACTCATAGGTTCAATCACTCTATTTTTCACTTCAAGGAAACAAGAATGGCTTTTGCAATTTCTATTATGGCGCTATATTTTCTAATACTTACAGGTTTAGGAATATACAAAGCCTCAAAAATAAAAAATCAAACAGATTTTTCTGTTGCAGGTAGATCTCTTTCTCCATGGGTTTTAGTAGGAACAATGCTTGCAACTTGGGTAGGAACGGGTTCTATTCTAGGAAACGCTGGTAAAGCTTATGAAACAGGACTTGCCGCTTTAATTTTGCCAATAGGTAGTGTTTGTGGAATCATACTCTTGACACAAATAGCTGGTAAAGTCCGTAGTTATGAAAAGTTTACTGTTCCCGAAATTTTAGCTGACCGTTATGGTGAAACAGCACGGTTGTTAGGGGTTTTTGCTTTAGTATGTGCTTACATGGTTATTGTGAGTTACCAATATAATGCTGGAGGGGCGGTTCTTCACACTATCCTAAAAGGATCTTCTTTTGAAATGTCAATGAGTTTAGCGATTAAAATAGCCGCAACTTTTATTGTTATTTATACAATGCTTGCTGGCTTAGTTAGCGTTGCCTATACAGATGTGGGCAATGGTATTATTATGACAATTTCATTGATGATTGCTTTTCCTGTCTTGTGGTTTATGGCTGGAGGTGCAAGTGGAATGGAAACGGCTTTTGCTAGCATGAATAAAACCAATCATATGAAGTTTTGGGGTGTTTATTCGAATATCGAATTAGTGAATTTTCTTCTTCCTCCTTTCTTGTTGATACTTGGCGATGCAAATATGTACCAGCGATTTTTTGCAAGCAAAGACGCTAAAGGGGCAAAAAAAGCAACTATTGTACTTATTTTTGTCGTTGCTGTTGTTGAGATTCTTATCATTGCTTGCGCTTGGGTAGCTTCAAGTCTTGTTACGGAAGAAACCAAGGGAAAGTATATCTTGATTACGATAGCACACAGTTTCCTTGAACACGGACATCTTGCCACTCTTCTCGGAGCTTTAATGTTAACTACGATTATCGGCATAATAGTGTCTACTGCCGATTCTTATTTGTTGGTACCAGCAACAACAATTATGCGCGATGTTTACCAAACGCATGTAAATAAAGATGCTAATGAAAAGAAAATTGTACTTCTTAGCCGTTTACTTATTGTAGCATTAGGGTTAATAGCGTATTGGGTTTCTACCGCTTTTGCGCAATCCGAAACTTTTTTTACTAAAGCATTGTACGCCTACACTATTTATGGAGCTGCAATTACGCCAGTGTTAGTTGCTGCGCTGTTTTGGAAAAAAGCAAGTAGTAAAGGGGCTATTGCGTCAATTATTGCAGGGATTTCTGTTACTATATTGTGGAGTGAATTGACTAATATTTTTTATGTTATGGGTAAAGAAGAGGCATTTCTTCAGTCGAGTTTTTATAACGAAATTTATAAACCCACTGATGCTGTTCTTCCTGCTATTTTTGCATCTGTTGCCTGTTTAATTATATTCAGTCTATTTTTCCCGGATAAAGCAAAAAAAACAAGTGCTGAAGAGTCACAATAGGCAAAAACCATTAAAAATAAGGGTTATACACAAGTTGCCGTTTACTGTTACTACAAATAAAGAATTAAAGTAGAATGAAAATATACAATTATTGATATAAAAGGTTTACAAAATGGAAGTCGTCTGCGATGGTTTTTATTTCTGGTTTATATTTTTTTTTAAAAACTTATGCCAACAATTACAACTTACGTAGTCGACCTTCCTTTTTGCTCACTTAATTCTACGTACAAAGACCGCATTTGAAAAATTCTTGATTGACGCGATACAATATAGTAGAATCTTTTTCCCTTACAGGGGTACTTACTTAAATTAATAAAAATTGAAAAAGGTGGTAAAATATGATAATTATAGAAGGAATTATTGGCGCAGGGAAAACAACTTTAAGTAACCAACTGCAACAAAAAATTCCTAAAGCGAAAATTTTTCGTGAACCTGTAGGTGAAAATCCTTACCTCGGTCGGTTCTACGAAAGTCCGAAAAGATGGGCGTTGGAGATGCAAGTGGGACACGAAGTCTATGTTATATGAGTTTTGCAACCGCAAATAGTTAGGTATAAAACTATCTCTAAGTACTAGGGCTTACAAAGTCCCAAGCAGTACTAAAACTTTTAAAGTGTTTACTACCAAACAAATAAAAGTCCAGAGAAGATTAATATGATGAACTAAAATGAATATCCGTAAGCTTCGTTACCAACCCCTCTCACGGTAGTTGTAAAAGAGAGTTGCTTTAGAAAAAATCTTTTTGCATAGATTTGTGCTATACCTAGATAAAGCCGGAGTAAAGGATACATCTACGTTAATCGTTTCTCATAACATAGGAACGTGGTAAACTCTAGAAATTGTTGCCAAAATATAATTACTATCGATTTGAATAAAAACATTCATATTAATAGTATTTTTTTTTTGTCAATATTGATAGAGCAAAAGAGTATGGAAAAAGCCAATGATTTTTTGTAATGAAAAATATATGCTGACTTTCATAAACGGTGGATTACTCGAAAGTCTATTTTGGGCAAATTATAAATCATGAGGAGAGTTCGATGTGCATAAAAAAATGCGATAGCACAAACTTAAATCATAGAGCTGTCTTAAACAAATATCGCAAGGTAGTAAAAAATTTGCAAAGTAGAATTTTTCGAGCAGCGCAATCGGGAAACAACCGCAAACAAAAAAACTTACAGAAATTACTAATGCGTAGTCAAAGCAATTTAGTGCTTGCTTTAGTAAAATACCGTAAGGATTTTAATGCCTCGCAAAAGTTCTGCAACAACACAAAAAAATTACTATTAAAAAATCATAAATACTTACTTTTAGATATGATGCAAAAAACGTATGACGATTTTTACGATACTTCTTTGCACAAATCTTTGAATACAATTAAATCACAGTACAAAAATCATGCTGTTGTCTTTGAACTGAGTGCAAATAAGCACTTATTTCAAAAATATGTAATTAACTTTTTTTCTCATTTTCCATACAAAAAAAATCTGTGCGAAGTATTGAAAAAGCAAAATAGCCATAAAATGTTGAAAAATTTTGCCTATACTTTTTACAGTAAACTACATAACACACACAAAGAAATTAAGTTTATATTTTACAAGGATAAGTTAATTGTACTTGCTTGCTCTAAAGAACAGCTAAAAATGGCTTGTAGAACACTATACCCACTTTTAGATAAAAGCGGTATTGTTATTGAATCACAACAATACTCTAAGTTGGAGCAAGGTATTGAATTTTCTGGTTTTTTCATTTGCAATAGAAACAATAATATTGTTATTGAACCTAGTAATTTTGAAGTAAAAAAACATATGAATCATCTGCAGAAATTATGGAGATGGGCGCGTGGAAAAGATATTGCTATTGTTATTGAGAAAATGAATTCAGCCATAAAAGAGTGGTGTAGTTATTTTCGCCATCAACAAAGTAATAGAATTTTTAAAGAGTTACGCACCTATCAACTTAAAAAGCAGCAAAAATGGGCGCTTTCTTACCATCCTAAGAAAAGCAAAGAATGGGTATTTGCTAAATATTTTGGTGGTTGTAATTGGCGCTTTACTATTGATTCAGTTGCAATGCTTGAGCACACAGATTTTAGAATTTGTTGCAAAGCTTAAGCTCTCGAAAAATTAACAACAGATACATATATCTAAAGTTATAAGCGTATAATCTGCTTGAGCCGTGTATGGTGAAAGCCGCACGCACGGTTCTGAGGGGGGAAAGAAATAATCCGACCTACCCGATTATTTTTTAATGGCTCATCGTTTCAAAATGCATATTGAGGCTGTTCAAGAAGAATGGAGCACTGGAGTTACTACCGTTTTTGATCGTAGTATTTACGGTGACCGAGCTTTTGCTGATGTACTTTACGGTTATGGTCATATTGATGAACTTGGTTTTGGTTCTTATATGCAACACCGCGAATGTATGGAGCGACAGTTACTCGTACCACAACAAGTAATCTTTCTTGATGTTTCAGTGGATACAGCAATAAATCGTATTCAAAAAAGAGGACGTGATTGCGAAAAGGGTATTAATAGAGATTACCTCGTACGTTTATCAGAAGCGTATGAAAAAATTATATCTGAGTTAGAGAAACAAACCAATGTACAACGTTATAGTTGGGAAGATGGCTCGGATGTTGAAGATATTAAAATAGAAGGACTATTAGAATATGAAGAAGTACGCTGCTAATATTGAGATGTATATAGGACCTATGTACAGCGGTAAAAGTACATCTCTACGAAATAAAATGGCAGAGTTGATGGAAAGCGCAGAATTTGCAGAAGATGCTCCATCTTACTACCGATTTACTCTAGAAAAAATGGAAAGTCCTAAACTATCTACATGGAAAACTCATGGCGGCGTAGAAATCGAAGGCGCTTTAATTAATTCATTTAGTCAGATAAAATGCTACACAAAATACCTACTTATAGACGAAATTCAATTTGCTTTCTATCATTGCGAAAATAATAAAAACACAGAAAAAGAAATATTTAACGAGATAATTGAGGGAAAACATGTGTATCTAGCTGGTTTGAATTTGGATTGGAGAGATATTCCTTTTCAAACAACAGGCTATTTTGCGTGTGTAGCAGACAAGATAAACATACTACAATCGCGATGTCACCGCTGTGAAAAACCAGCGCAGTTTACAGAGAAAATTACACAAAGCCAAAGCCGTTTCGATGAACAAGCGCAGTATTTGCCTATTTGTAGAAATTGTAGAGTTGAAACAATTTCGATTGAAAGTGTACAAAAAACCAGCGTTTAAAAGAATAACATTCGTTATTTTCTTATAGTCTAAAACTATCTTATGTCTAGGGTATGTCGGCATGCCCTAGATAAAATTCCTGCTTTATTTAAAATGATGTGACAAAAGTAGTTAGACATTTTAATACGTTTAAAAGTCTAACTACTTTTGTTAGGTCACTAAAATGAAGCAGGAATTTTATTTTGGACGCGTTTTGAGTGTGCTGCACTCGCTTTTTAAAGGAGGAACGAGGATTTTAGTTAGAGTTCTCGTTAAGTAATGAAGATACTTAAAAAAAAATCAACTTGGGTATTACTAGTATTGATGCTTATTTATGTTGTAATAGTTGGGGTGAGTTGTATGTCAATGCCTGAAAATATTGGTATAGTAGATGGAAAACTTCAGCCTTGCCCTGATAGTCCGAACTGCGTATCTAGTCAAACACAACAATCGGATAAAAAAATAAGCCCACTGAAATATACTGGTGACTATCTCGTAGCAAAAGACAAACTGAAGTCAGTTATCGCAACAGTTCCGCGAATGGAAATTGTTAAAGAGACAGATAAATATTTACACACAAAAGCTACTACGTTTTTTTTCAGGTTTGTGGATGACTGTGAGTTTTTAATTGATGATGTCCAAAAAATTATTCATGTTCGATCAGCATCACGAGTAGGACATTCCGACCTAGGAGTAAATCGTAAGCGTGTAGAAGCTATTCGTAAAAAGTTTGAGGAAGGTAAATAGTTTTTTCGCTTCTCATAAATGTCATTTTAATTTTGAAAACTGTTCCTTAAAATAACTCAAAATAAGTAGGAATTCTTTGCCATTATTTGCTTTGTTGCTTTGGTGATTTTAACGGTGGTGGTTGTATTTCATTCTTAGAAGTGTTTTTTAGATTTGTACATCGCAGAGAACATAAAAAAAGGCGAAAAGGGGGACGCCCTCTTCGCCTTCTTTTTTTATCATATAAGAAAAACATTTTTTTTCTCCTAATCAATTACTTTTTGTCGCATTTTTTTCTTTTGAGACTTAAATTTTTTATTGCGTAAAATTTTGTCTTTTGCGGCGCGAGATATTCTTTTTTTCTTTCTCTTTTTTTGCACTTTGAATGCTTCTAACAATGTATTTCTAAGATGTTCAATACAATATTCTAAATTGCGTTTTTGGCTGCGGTATTGAGTACCAACTACTTGTATATCACCAGATTTTGTTGTGTAAGAAGCGCACTTTTCTAGTAGACGAGTACGTAGATCTTCATCTAGTTCGATATTTGTACTCATTAGCCACTTGAGTTGTACTTTTGTATTTAATTTATTGACATTTTGTCCCCCAGGTCCTCCACAACGAGAGTGAGATATTTCTATCTCTTTCCAAGGTATTGTTAAAATACTATTGATGAAAATATCTTTTTCAGACATATTTTTCTCCTTTTTTATTTAATATATCTTTATATACGTTCCTTTGTAAAAAAAGTTGGATTTTTTGGAAATTTTTTTAATAAGGTATGTCGACTTAATAGCATTCGATTCGAAAATAAAGGCCATTTTCCGATGTATCACTTGCCGATTTTGCCTCTTTAAAAGAGTAGAAAATTTACCGTGCTTACCATGTTATTTGAGTTATTCTTCTAAATGTCTACACGTTCGAAGCTTTAGCGGAGTATATCTAAAGCTGTTTCTATACCAAATTCCCCAAATTGTTCTGCTATACGAAGTATTCTAATGGCATTCTTTGGTAGGTGTGATTTTACATATTGAAATTTAATTTCTCCTGTTCCTGGAGGACAAAGAGTATCGAATCCAGCGACATCTTCTAAATGAACTCCACTAGTATAATTTCCTAAACTTTCTAGCCAATTGTCTTGCTGTTCTAATTTCATCTTTTCTAGTAAGTAGCTATGGGCTGTATTATGCCAGTATTTGAGATTTGGGCATTTTACATCTTCTATAATCCACTTTACTTCATGAATGAAAATGGGAATTTCGTAAAAAGTACGCCCTGTTGGAATACAGAAATTTATATCAGGAAAATTTTTGCATAGGTAAAATAAGGAACGACACAAATTTTGAATGTGTGATGTTCTTTGATTTTCTGCGATATCATATGTTTCGTTATGGTGTAAAACTCTATTGTGTTTTTCAAAACCATTTAGGCTAGGTACATAACCAGGCCATACAATTATATTACTGCACTTGTAATGAACCGCTTTTTTTATGTTAGTGACGAGGTAATTCAAATAACTTTCACGATCATGTTGTGAATTTGCACACATCGAGTGCCCAGAGCAGCTTTTTGCAAGCTCTGGTTGCATACAAATTGTAATAACACTCATTAAGTCTTTTAAAATAATGTTTTCATCAGCCATGTACTCAAAATTTTTAAATAAGCCTTTGCGATAAAGATGTAAGGCATAGTCGGCGGCTTCATTATTACATCCAACTGTTGAAATGGCGATCATTGCGAATTCCTAGTAGACATTGATGACTCTAATTCCTCAATTAAGATAGTATTTTCAATTGCTAAAGCACCATAATTCGTGATTGTTGATAACATCAATAGTTTTTCTTTGATGTATTTTTTATTTGGAATACCGATCAAATAAATAATGCCTAATAACTGTTTTCCTGAAAGTATAGGCATCGAAATATGAATGCGATTGCTTGTTTCGTGAGTAGCAATAATTAGAGATCTTTTTTCTTCTGTTTCTTGAATAAGTCTTTTAGATATCATCGTTTTTTGAAATGAATCTTCTTCGTTATTTATAATACATTTAGTTTCCAATTTACCTGTTTTTCTGTTGTAGAGTAAAACAACACCATAACCGTAATCTTCAAAATTATAAATTGTCTCCATTAATCTTTTTAGAGACTCTTTTAGGTTTTTGTTTTTTGAAAAACTGTTTGATAATTCTAAAACAAATTCAAGTGTTTTCTCTATTTTTCGAATACGAACAAGAGCCTGTTCTAGAATTTGCGACAACGTTCCAGATACTTCAATTGCTATTTCTTGGGTGCATAAAAGATCATCTTTAATTTCTACTTGTTCTTGTAAGCCTTGTTCTTCCGTTATTGGTTCATCGACAACAGTCCCTTCGCCTGTAAGACCGTACTGTTGAGCCTCGCCTAAAGAATTTATAAGATCTGTACCAAAATCACCATAGACATTGTCGGTGAGTTTCTCCGTAGGGTTTTCTAATGGAAAGTCATCATTTGATGGAGATTCTTTGATGATATATATAATGTTTTTTTGCGAATAGTTGTACTTGTTAAAAATGTCAATGACAGTAGTTTCACTAGGTAAAGGTTGACTATTTATTTCTAGACAAACATTAATATTACGTAGGTGAATAAATTGTTTTTTTAAAAATTCTATCATTGATGCTACTGTCATTGTCTGGTTGTACTGTAGGTTTATTTTTTTGTTACGTAGACTATCTTCTAGAATAATTTGCCTTTTTAATGCACGGCCTGTTGCCGAAAATAAAAAATCCTGATGGGATATATTTAAAATAGAACAGACGTCTTCTTCACTTGTGTGGAACTCACATAAATGGTCCATGCCCATAAAATTAATAAGTATTTTTACTGAGGACGGACAATTTACTAGAAATAATTTTCCACCATTCTTTTTTACTTCAGAAGAAATCTCTGCTAGTAGAGAAGCGCCACTGCTATCTACGCGTTTTATGTTTTTACACAGTAGTATTATGTTTTTAACGTTAGACCTTAAACGCACTAAGAATTTATTGCGTACTTCTGAAACGTATTTTTCGGTAACCTCTTCCGAAATCTCAATAATATCTGTATCACCCACAGAACCTTTTACAATGACTTTTGCCATATTTTTCTCTTTACCGTTGTTGAGTTAAATCGCTAAATACCTGTAGTTGGCGTAGTGCATTGACTTCATCGCGATTAACTGCCAAAATACAATTATCAACTAAGTTAACAAAAGAATCGTAACCCACACAGATTTTTTTTAATTGCCGTAAAATCTGAATAGCTAAACGAAAGTTTCGAATGATGTCTCCCGCATCCACTCGAAATTGACTTTGTATACTGGAAAATGACTTGCCAGATGACCAAGCAAGAGCTGCAGAAGAAAGTCTAAAGTCAGGCATTTTTATACAGTCGCGAATTCCGTACATGTTTTCTAGTTTGCAAATGGTAAGTATACGTTTTTCTATGCGTTTTGATAGTTTTCTTATTTCTTTAGGAATTTTATTGTAGCGTCCACCTTTTCTTCCTTCAAAAGTTAATGCTACAACGATACAAAACAATGTTTTTTCGTTTGCACCTTCTAAAAAACCATCAAAAAAAAGTTCTGTTAATTCGACTTCATGCCCGCATACCTGTGAAGCGAATCGCCCTTTTGATGTTAGGCCATCTTTTTGAACGTAGCCAAGTCCTTGTAAAAAAGCGAGCTTTTGCTTTAATAAATTTCTCTGAGTTTTTAGTAGTAAGCGTTTTTTCTTTTTTTCATGCTGCTTGATTGCTCTAGCTTTTTGGAAAACAGCGAAGCTTTTATCTGAAGCAGTGAGAATATCTTCTCCCAAATGTCCATAAAGACTTAAAATAGTAGAATACGATAAATTAAATCTACTTTGGATAGGAGCAAGTTGATCGCTAACCACTTTGTTTAGTTCACCAACAGACATAGGATCTTGTGTTAAATCAATGTAAACATGTCCAACTTCATCCATACCTCGGCGTCCAGCACGTCCAGACATCTGTTGGTATTCTAGTGGTTTGAGAGGCCTTACTGATGTACCATCGAATTTTTTTATTTTAGAAAAAACTACGCTTTTCGCTGGCATGTTTACACCAAGAGCGAATGTTTCTGTAGCAAAAAGAAGTTTCAAGTAGCCTTCTGTGAACATCAACTCAATTATTTCTTTAAGAGCGGGAAGCATTCCGGCATGATGGTAACCTATGCCATTTATTAGTAAAGAATAGAGTTCTTTCGAAGAAAAATTAACAATTCCATATAATTCTGCTAATTCATCTATACGTTTTTTGGCGCGATTTTTTTCATCTTTTGAAAGTAAGGATAGCTTATTTTTGCACTTGAGCGCTGTTATTTGGGCTTCTTTACGAGAGAAAACGAAATATAGACATGGAATGTGATTTCTAGCTACAACATCTGAGAGAATAGATTGGGCGGCTTCATTTTTACTTAGAGGAACAAAATTTTTTGAATAACTCTTTGCTTTTTTAGGTAGTTTTTTACGTGCATCTTTTAGATTTAATATTCCGCTGTCAAATACATGGCAGTACTCTCGTAGAGGAACGGGTCTTTTACTTTCGCGAACAACTTGTATTGGTTTCTTTCTTACCGACTCAATCCAATCGACAAATTCATCCACATTGGGTATTGTTGCTGATAAAGCTAAAATTTCGATATGATCAGGAGCGAAAATGATGCTTTCTTCCCAAACAGTTCCGCGATCTTCGTCTTGTAAATAGTGGACTTCGTCAAAAATTAAATAGTTGACATTATTATACCTTTGCGGGTCTTCCAGTAAAGCATTACGGAAAATCTCAGTTGTCATAATGAGTATAGGAGCCGAAGTATTCAATGACAAATCACCAGTCATAATTCCAACCTGGTTTGGATAACGCAATTTAAAATCGCGAAATTTTTGATTTGAAAGAGCTTTGATAGGCGCTGTATATATAACAGATTGTTCTTTCTCTAGAGATTTTTCAATAGCATATTCCGCAATGACTGTCTTTCCTGCACCGGTTGGTGCAGAAACAATGACTGAAATATTAGAATCTATTAATGATATCGCTTCTTCTTGGAATTTATCTAGTACTAAACCTTTGTATTTCATTTTCAAACCATATTATGAGTTATGTGCATTGTAAGGGCGTAGATGATTAACCATCTTATGGTTTTTTTAGAGATTTGTCAAAAAATAAACCTCTTGACGAACTATTTTACTTCGGAATTTTATAAAATTTATGGCAAGAAAATCCGTGGGCCTTTATCCTAAGAGATAAATGGTTACTTTTATTCATTAAATTAAACGGTGTTGAGATTATTGAAGTAAATTCAGCGTTTATAGTGTTATTGGTCGCTATAAGTTTGCACATTTTTTAGGATATCTGGCCGCAAGTTTTGTTATTGTTCGCACAAGATTTTGGGAACGCTTTCCGCCAGAACCGCCCAATGTTTACTTGTTGATAGACATTGTCAGGCCTAGAAACCCCTGGAAAGCTTTTCTTAAACTAGCCGTCTCTGACAGAGAACGACAGGTTGAATTTTTGTTCTCGGTATCTTCCTTTTTAAACAAATATGTCTTGTAGAGTACCATTCTCTAATGGTAATCGATCAATATTGCTCGGTGATTATCTTAGACTTTTTATTAGACTTTTGCATTTAAATAGGAACGTGTTTTATCAAATAGGTATTGTTTTGTTCAACAAACAATCTCTCTAAATAATATTGAAAGCATTTAAGTCGGTGTTGATGTAATGTTTAGTAGTGGTATCGAAATAACCTCTTTTCACGATTTTTTGATGTTGTTTAATGAAAATAGATTGCGATTGGATGGAGAATACTGACAATGTTGATATTTGTAGTATAGGTCTTATGGAATTTGTAGCGCATAATAAAACTTAGCTCCATCGCAAATTACATTTTCTAGATCGATATTCTTTGTTTTTGTCAACGGGGAAAGCACTAAAATTTCTTGCTTTGCAAAATCTTTGATTACTGATTTTATGTACTCACGCCCTACAGAAAATTCTTCCGACAAGTAATCCATTAAAAAACCTAGTTTTAAGTGACCACGATGTTGAAAATAAGTTAGTTGATAATAATTTTTTATCGATTCAAGAATTTGTAGCGGTAATCTATCATCATGGTCAGAGTGAGCTTCGTCAATTTGGTCAAGCTCATCGGTATCAGACTTAGATTCAATTTCTTGAATCTCTACACTGGTGTCAGACTCAACTTCGTGGGTGTCAGACTCGATTTCCTGATGAGTGTCAGACTCGATTTCTTGAATTTCTTGATCGGTTTCAGACTTGATTTCCTGAACAGACTCAACTTTATCGGTGTCAGACTCGATTTCCTGATGAGTGTCAGACTCGATTTCTTGAATTTCTTGATCGGTTTCAGACTTGATTTCCTGAACAGACTCAACTTCGTCGGTGTCAGACTGGGTTTCCTCATTGGTGCCAGACTCGATTTCTTGATTGGTGTCAGACTGGGTTTCCTCATTGGTGCCAGACTCAGACTCGATTTCTTGATCGGTGTCAGACTCGATTTCTTGATCGGTGTCAGACTCGATTTCTTGATCGGTGTCAGACTCGATTTCTTGATCGGTGTCAGACTCGATTTCTTGCTCGGTGTCAGA
Organism: Candidatus Uabimicrobium helgolandensis; assembly: GCF_041508025.1. Taxonomy (NCBI): domain Bacteria; kingdom Pseudomonadati; phylum Planctomycetota; class Candidatus Uabimicrobiia; order Candidatus Uabimicrobiales; family Candidatus Uabimicrobiaceae; genus Candidatus Uabimicrobium; species Candidatus Uabimicrobium helgolandensis. Next base: position 3,489,150 of record NZ_CP165719.1, on the reverse strand, counting down.
CTCGATTTCTTGCTCGGTGTCAGACTCGATTTCTTGATCGGTGTCAGACTCGATTTCTTGATCGGTGTCAGACTCGATTTCTTGCTCGATTTCTTGATTGGTGTCAGACTCGATTTCTTGATCGGTGTCAGACTCGATTTCTTGATCGGTGTCAGACTCGATTTCTTGATCGGTGTCAGACTCGATTTCTTGATCGGTGTCAGACTCGATTTCTTGATCGGTGTCAGACTCGATTTCTTGATCGGTGTCAGACTCGATTTCTTGATCGGTGTCAGACTCGATTTCTTGATCGGTGTCAGACTCGATTTCTTGATCGGTGTCAGACTCGATTTCTTGATCGGTGTCAGACTCGATTTCTTGATCGGTGTCAGACTCAGAGACAGTTTCGTTAACTTCCTCGGTGCCAGTCTCAACCTGGTCAGTGTGGGAGTTAACTTCGTCAACCTTGATAGTGTTAAGCTCATTGACATTAGAATCGCAGTTATCATCTATATCATCGCAGTGTTTAAGATAATTACCTGAATCTAAGTCATCGTTAACAGAATCATCATAGTATTCTTCATAGTCGACATATGGTCCTTTGTTTTCGGTAGATGTTTTTCTTTCCCAAGGAGGAGCAGGATTTTCTTTTAGGTCTTTAGGTTTGTTATTTTTTTCTTTGTTGGAAATAGATTCTGATTGTGCTTCGTCTTCCCATATTACACCATTATATATTTTATGGTCTGGCTCTATTGATATAAAGTTTTTTTTACTTTTGGTATTGTACGAATTTTTCTCGTTTAATATTTCGTAAACACTATTGATATTTTGTTTTAAATCTTGTAAATCTTGTTTTAAGAAATCTTGACTTTCTTGTATCATATTTTCACTTTTTGTAAGCTTTTCTTGAAGTAAATCAAAGTGTTTTTTTTGTTTTTCAAGCCATTTGAATTTAAGTTTTTGTTTCTCTGTTTCGAATTGCTCTTTTAAAAGAAATATTTTGCTGTTGATATCTTGTTTCCATTTTTTGGCAATCATGCTTTCTTTTACAGCAGTTTCCATTTGATCAAGTTCGTCAAAGGATTTTTGCATGTTTGAAAGGAGACCATCGAAATTGCTTTGTAAATCCTCTTTTATAATGGCTAAGTTTTTATTTACTTCATCGTTAGTCACAAAAATTTCGTTTGTTTTTGCGACTTTGTTTTCTAAAAACTTGAAATTTTGTCGCAAGTCATCTATTACTTCTTGTGGTGGACGTAAAGCAAATAAAAATTTTTGTCCTTTTTCTGTAAGTATGTACTTATCAGTACCTACTTTTGTAACTAAACCCTTAGTTATGCTCCATTCAAATTCGCTAGGGGAATCTTTTTTCATGAGAACTGAAATGCTTTTTTTTCCTTGAATGGTTTCTATTTTTTGTAAGAAATTTTGTTGACGTTCTAGTTTAATGTGTTCTTTTTTGGTTACTGATATTTGCCAGCGGTCCAAGTCAGTTTGTAAGAATTCGAGTGCTTTTTTTGTTAGGGTGAATAGTTTTGTCTTTGTTTCTTGTAGATACCTATCGGTAATCATGTCGTCAAGTAATTCTTTATGTTCGTTTGTTAAACGCAAATACCCAAAAATAAATTTGCTATCCACATTCTCTTCATAGTGGATGAATATTTTCTGTAACAATGGGTTGATATTTTTTTCAAATTCATGAATTTGTAGTATTTTTCGTTGTTGTAGTGCCTGCCACCTGTAAGGATTGTTTTGTAGAAGAGCAAGGCCATTTTTTCCGAGCAAGTACCATTTTTTGTTACTCTCAATTTGTTCGCAAAGATAATTCTTAGCTACAAGTTCTTCTAAAATTTTCTTTTCTTTTTGACTATAACGTTCTACAGCAAAAAAACTCTTACCGAGGATTTTTTTTCGCTTGTCTAAAAAAAGTTTTTCAAGATTTTCGATATATTCTTCCATTATTTTCTCCAAAAAGGATTTTCATATACGAAAAACTTACGGTTTATGAATTATACTGATATTTAAGGAAGAAAGCAAATATTTTTTAATAAGTTGCAAATTTTGAACTGCTACTTATTTTCTAATTCCGATATGTATGTTTCTAATACTTTTTGGTGTGGGGACTTGAGGAGGATCGCTTTTTTCCAAGCAATGATGGCTTGTTTATTTTTACTTTGTTTTTTATATAAATTTCCGAGGTTTGCATAAGCGTTAGAGTAGCGAGGAAATATTTCAATAGCTTTTTTTATGTGCAGATGTGCTTTTTTGTAGTTGTTATTTCGTATGTACAGCATTGCAAGGTTATTATGAACTTGATAGAAATTGGGATTGAGTTCTAAAGCATGTAGGAAGTCTTTTTTTGCAAGCTCTGATTTATTTAGATGACTGTATAGTTTACCACGATTACAATAGACTCCGTAGTATTTAGGGTTATAACGAATTGCACGTTCGTAGTCTTTCATTGCTAAATCAAACTGAGAGATTTCTTGGTACAAAAGGCCACGGTTAGAGTAAAAATTTTCAGACATAGGAGATATTTCAATTGCTTTTTTGTATAGTTCTAAAGCTTTTTTGTATTTTTTTTGACGACGGTATAAAATCGCTTTGTTTCCATAAGCTTCTGCATTATCTGGGTTTAAAAAGATGGCTTTGTTGAAGTCCTGCTCTGCTTTTATGTATTTACCTTGTTCCAAGTAAAGATAACCGCGATTAGTATAAGCTTTGTTGTCGTTTTCTAAGTTGATTGCTTTGTTAAAATCAAGGAGAGCAAGTTGATTTTTTTTTAGTAAATGATAAATATGCCCGCGATTAGTGTAAGCTTTAGCAAAATTTGGTTTTTGGCGAATAATTTTGCTATAAATTTGAATACCTTTTTGTTGTAAATCATCGCTTTGGCTACATACTAAACCATATAGCATTAACATTTCTTGGTGATTCTCTAAATTATCTACTATTTCTAGTCGTTCGATTTCTTCAAAAGTTTTGTGTAATCCTTGGATAAGTTGGGTGTTTTCTTTTAAAGCGTTATGATAGTTGTAAACAGTGTACAAAGCAGAAAAAGCTTCTTTTAGAGCCTGTAATGAATTTTGCTTTTGTGTGTAAATTTTTGCAGCGTATTTTTTGTACATAGAAACGTAAGTTACAGTAGCTAAAATTATAGTAGAGAAAATGATGGAGATACTAAGCATTAACCATTTATTTCGGTGAATGAATTTTTTAGCAGCAACAATACTTGTGTAATGTTTAGCGCTTACCGTTTCGTTTTGCAAAAACTTTTGTAGATCTTGTTGTAAATGATGTGCGCTAGGATATCTTTTATACGGATTCTTATGTAAACATTTTAAACATATAGCTTCTAACTCAATAGGGATTTGCGGATTAATATTTCTTGGTGGGGTTGGTTCTTCATGAGTAATTCTTTGAACTAGTGTTGAATATTGAGGGCTGTAAAAGGGTAAAATACCTGTTAATATTTCGTACATGGTAATTCCTAATGAGTAGATGTCTGTACGGTGTGTGACTTTTCCTCCATCTATCTGTTCAGGTGGCATATAATAAGGAGTTCCTATGATTTGACCTGTACTTGAGAATTGGTGATCTATTTTTTGTTTTTTGATCAAACCGAAATCCATTAGTTTAGGGGAATGCTTTTCATTTAATATAATATTTGCAGGTTTGATATCGCGATGAACAATTCCTTGGTTATGAATTTTATCTAATGCACTTGCAACATCGCTAAAAATTTTAGCAACATTGTCTGGAAGGAGATGGTTTTGAGGTCTGGTGTAGTGAGATAAATCATGTCCTGTTATGTATTCCATTGTATAATACAAATTTTTATAATCGCCTACTTCGTAGACATTTATAATGTGTGGGTGATTTAGTTGAGCTAGAGTTCTCGCTTCGAGTAAAAAGCGATCCATTTCTTTTGTACTTTCAGAATTTTTTAATATTTTTAGCGCTGCTACTCTTCCACTACGAGTATCATAAACTTTGTAGACGATTCCCATTCCGCCTGAACCTAGTTCTTGTAGTATGTGGTAATGAAGAAAAGTAATTTGGCCAGGTTTGTTTTTTTCTTGCCATAAAATAGCATCTTGAATGATTTTAAGCTGTTGATTATTGATTTTTTTGTTATGTAAAAGACAATCTACTAAACTTACACCTTGCCCATTTTGTTGCATTTGTTGCTGCAATTTTAAACAAGAACTTATTGTTGTTGTGTTTGTTATTTTGAGTTCTAGTGCTTTTTTTGCGAGAAGCATTTCTTTTTGTTTATTATCAGTCATAATTACGGTCGCCTAATGAAACAAAATATGCACTAGTTAAATTTGCCCTAAATGTTCTAATATATTACCAAATCTAAATTTGTAATGTTAATTCAAATCGTAGGTGGCAGCAATATAATTTTTTATTTGACTTTTGAGCAATCAAACTCTTAAATATTTACCTAAGCAACAAATGTTCAATCTTATTGCTTTTTTGATGAGATTGAGTCTCAATCGCGTTTTTTTGGAAAGCGATATACTTTTAAAGTAATTTGAAAAAAAAGTTGTCTAAAAATCTATTTGAAATTAAGAATGCCGTAGAAAAAATATTGCTAAGTTTGAAAATGGTAATAGTTTTTCTGTTGTAGTTCTTAAATAAAAATGTACTGTCTCGCCAAAGACAGTACACTTTGTTGTATTATCTCGCCAAAGATAATACGCGTTAAATCAATTGATACACCAATATCAATTTTATTGCTAGAGATTTTAATCTCTATAAGGATTACACATGTATTATACAAGACTATGCCTGATTTGTCAGGTATTTTTCTTGCTTATGTGCTCTTCGTTTGTTTTGACAGAAGAAGATCGGTTGCAACAACTAGAAAAGAAACTAGAGTTGTTGTCAGAAGAGGTAACAAAGCTGAGAGCTTTACGTGAGCAAGATCAAATTGAAATTGAAAAGTTATCAAATAAGTCGCAAAAGTTTGATGATAAACTAAAACAAACTATTCAACAGGAAGTTTCAGAATTTATAAGCGAAACTCCTGACCAAACAACAACATATTTCGATACTAGTAGTTGGTTACAAAATACTTTTTTCGGCGGTTATGTTGATCTTAATGCCAATTTTGAAGAAGGTACCGATGGTGATTTTTCCGATATACATCGCGTTGTTCTCTTCCTTGGTTACAACTTCAATACTTGGATTTCAATGTATACTGAAATCGAAATCGAGCACGCTTTTGTTAGTGACGATTCTGGTGGAGAAGTTGTAATTGAACAGCTAATGGTAGACTTTTCTCTTTCACAATTTCTCAACTTTCGAATTGGGCGTATACTAACACCTGTTGGTTATCTAAACGCACGCCACAATCCAACAACATTTCACGGTGTTGAAAGACCAGCATTTGCTACCTTTATCTTACCTTCTACTTGGTCATCTGATGGTATTGGGATTTTTGGAAATATAACCCAATCCCTTTCATATGAAGCTTACATTGTTGGTGGATTAGATGGATCTCTCTTTGATGATGTAAAAGGAATTCGCGACGGGCGCATTAAAGAGCGACCAAGTTATAACGAGCCTGCATTTACTTCGCGCATTCAATTCTCGCCATCAATATCTTCCGAGGTTCCACAAGTATTAATTACTGGCGTTTCTATGTATGCTGGTGGTTTAGATAATGGAAACAAAGGAGAAAATCCGGACATTGATGCTAATATCCAAATCTACGCACTTGATTTCTTGTACTCTCTTGGAAGGCTAGAATTTCGAGGTGAGTTTGCATATGAAAAGATAAATGGTGCTAATGAAATAGGTAACAATGTTGCTAAGGAAATTCTTGGAGGCTATTTACAAATGGCTCTACGTGTAACTCCTGATGCTCTTAAGGTAGGTAAACTACGCAACTCTGACCTTTATCTGTTTACACGTTATGATTACCTAGACACACAATTTAATGTTCCTAGCGGTGTTGACAAAAATCCTGCTGGAAAAAGAGATGAATGGACTTTTGGCTTAACTTTCTTTTTCGAGGTTAACCTAGCTTTAAAATTCGACATACAGCTACGTAATGATGATGACAAAGGTGATTTAACTACTCTTTACAATCTTGGTTTAGTCTGGATCTTTTAATGAAAAAATATACTCTAATACTTACACTTATATTACTTGTTGGATGTGCCAACTATATTCTACCAACAGCAAAAGAATTACAAGATGAAGGTATTGTCAACGAAACCTCGGAAATACAAAGTATTATTCGTGCGCGTAATAACTTAACTAACGCTTGTCTTGATTGTCACAGAGTGACTTATCCTCAAGAGTTATCGAAGCAAGGATGGGAAAGAGTTTTGCCACCAATGATTCAGAAGGCAAGGCTTGGAAAGCAGGCGATGGACGATATTTATTTTTATATCGATAAAACAATGCAGTGTGTAGAATTACGCAAGCAAAAAGAACTTGAAAAACAAAAAGCACTCGAAATGCAACAAGCACAGAGCGCTAACTAGTAGTTAGATAAGTAACTAAATGACAAGAGGGTCATTTAGTTACTTGAATGTTTCTGTATTACTTATTCAAATCTATAGACGTCGTCCACAGATTTTTTTTATTGGTAATATTTTCCACTTCTAAAACGCGATTTACTTTTCTACCGAACAAATATTCTGTTATTTGGCGCGGATTTTTTCGAAGATAAGTGCCCATTTTTTGTTGCGATATGTCGCGACGAGTTGGATTGGAAAAATTCGAGTCGTTAAGATAGGAAATATCTAAAATTCCTAAATATTGATTGTGATAAAAAGAAAAATATAATGTTTGTTGATCTGTTGAACATGATAGGCTATCAATGCCATTCATCTCTTTTTTATATAATATGTTTTGCAAGAATCGCCCTGTAGTTAAATTCCACAGCGAAATGCGTTTTGAGTCACTAGTTATGAGTAATTTATTATTTGGATGTATTGTTAAGTCATTAATACTTTGAGTAATAGAGACGCATTGTTTTTGGTTTTTTAAGTTCCATATTTGTGTATTTTCAGAATTGGATAAGGCTAAAAAATTTCCGTCATCACTAAAACTATGGTGTAGGAGTTGAGCGGTTTTTGTATTACTAGAAGAAGATAAAATTACGCGAAAATTTGGCAAATGTAATAATCGTTTACCTGTTATTATATCGTAAAGTTCAACATCGTTTGTTAAAACTAGAAGATGTTTGTTGTTTGGCCCGATGTGTAGACTACTACCAAAAACTTCATGGTGTTTGGGGGAAATTTCGGAGACTATTTTGTAATCTACAAAACTACGAACATATATTTTATTGCCTTTTTGATTGGCAATAAGAGACATATCTTTACTAATTGTGTACTCATATCCTGTTGGAATCATAACATCGGGTCCATGATTTGCCCACTTTGTATCTAAAATACCTTCTTCTTGCAGGATCTTCGGAGATATTTTTTTAAATATTTTCCCTGTTGCATTTTCAAGAATCAAAAAGGCATCAAGACTTCTAACCAAAGATTTTTGTGTTCCTAAATGGAATAGTTTTATAATTCCATTTCTCTCCCACAGTTTCTGCCCACTGTTACTATCGCGCATTTCTAAGTACATATCTTCATTAAGGGTAATTTGTTCCTCTTGGATAACCTCAGAAGATTTAATATCTTCGGCAAAGCCTAGCTCTTCTATAATTTTGGCTTCCTGTTTTGTTTCGTTTTCTCCAGAATATTGAATAGATGAATAAGTAGGAGTGTAATGTATAGCACGGTATTTCTCATTTTGATAGATATTTGAAATGTTTTTGTCATAATTTTTCGTGTAAGTAGAAGACAAGTCTCTAATTTCTAAGCGATTTTTTTGAAGGCTTTGAAAAACAAATTGTAGTTTTTTAGGATGTTTGGCAAGTAAGTTGTCTTTACCTACGCCATGACAAAGGAATTTTGTTGCCATTGTTTTAAAATTCCAACCAACTATACTTTTTGAAGTTTTAATCCATAAAAATGTGTTGTTATCTATTAATATATTTTGGGCTTTAAAGTTTATTTTGTTGATTAGTTTTGCGGTTTTGATATTCCAAACTTGAATAGACTTCTCGGTCGTAGCAACAATGTTGTTGTATCGAAAAAAAAGACGTTCAATGTTTTGGTCACAGTGGATAGTTGTCTTTTGGAAATTATCTGTATTCCATATATCGATTTGACGTTTACGTGCCTTAATTATGTGTTGATCTGCAAACAAAAAAGTATAGTATCCTGAAGTATCCTTTAGCGGAATTTTCTGCGATGCACCGTTTTTATCGAACAATATGACTTTACTATCTAAATCGTGATCTTTGTAAAGTAACTGTATTTTTTTACCCATATTTAAATACGAATCGGTAGCAAGAATTTCGACAGAAGTATCTGTGTTTTTTGTTTTATCTAAGGTATTTTTCGTTATGTTGTATACACATAATTCTAGATTGTTTGAGACGAACGAAATCTCAGTGTTAGATAAGAAGGAAATGCCTTTTGAAATACGAGAACACCCATGAAGGCTTTTGATTAGAGCCCCTGATTGCGAATGATAGATAAAGATATTTCCAGAATTATCTAATGTTGCTAATGTCTGACCATTTGGGCTATAAACACAGTATTCTACGCTTGATAAAATATTTGGCGAAAGTTTTTTTTGGGAAGTTTTATTCCAAGAATAAATGCCTTTCGCCGACATTATAATCTTATTTTCTGTTGCAATAATGTTAGAGAAATTTTGAAATATCTCAGGAAATGTGTAAGTAGTTTTGCCTGTCGTGACGTCCAAAACTTTTAAACGTGGCCCATCTAAAAAGATGATTTTTTTATTGGAAATAAATATTGCGCGGTTTTGAGATGAAAGTCTGCTTGTTAGTTCTTCAGTACTGGCAGGAACTGTAAGTTGTTTTTCTAAACTAGAAGGAGAAAACCTCCACACTCGTAATTCAAAAAAAGAGGAAAGTGAAATTGCATTTCCATCTGGACTAAAGTTTAATCCATAAAGTGTATCTGCTTTGTGCGAGTGAAAGAACACTCTCTCGCCGTCATTGTTCCAAATAGTTATTTCCTTGTTGTTTACTGTGACCAGATATTTTCCGCTAGGATGAATAGCAAAGTGGGCAGCATTTGATACTTTCATTTTGCGTAGTTTCTGGCCAGAAAAACTTAGGAAATGAATATTCTTTTCTGCAAGAATAGCCAAATTTCCATCGGGATGAATAAGCAAATCTTTGATTTTTAAACCTGTTGATATAACACGTTGTAATTGGTAATTTTCATTCCAAATATGAATGCTTCCTGAATCATCGGTAACAATGAGATGATTTAGATTAAACTCAATCTTTACTACATTGATATTTTTCCCTATAGTTTTGTAAAAATTTCCTGTTGTTAGATTCCAAACCTCTAATGTCTTTTTTTTTGCATTAACACCAATAAGTTTATTTGTATTTTTTTGGTAAGTAATTAAAGTTAAATCAGGATAATCATTTTGGTACTTATGCCAAAGAATACGTTGTGCTTGTAAAGAATGTTTTATTTGCGCATGTGCTTGTGCATATATGCGTTTTGCATTTGCACCATTGAAGTCTTTTACAAAATCTAAGGCACTGCCAACGAGCACTGCACTATCGTCAACCTCGTCTTGTTGCCGCGCTTTTTTTGCTTTGGCTAATGCAATTTCAGCTAAATGCACATTCGCTTTTTCTAGTTGATTTTGAATTTTCTCTTTAGCAACAATAGAGTTTTTTTGTTGCTGACGAATAGAATTGATGTAAAACGTCAAAAACAAACACAAACTACACAGAAAGAGTGACAGAACTTTATTGCGCATCAACAATTTTTTCATTCTCAAAAATGCTGTTGGTGGGGATGCTTTTATTGGACGATTATGATAAAAGTTTTCTAGATCTTCTGCTAATTCTAGAGCCGTTTTATAACGCGCAGACGGATTTTTTTCTATGCACTTAGAACAAATAGCTGCAATTTCTTTTGGGATGTTACTATCAAGTTTTGTTAATTCTAGTGGTTCTTCAAAACAAATTTGCGTTAAAATGTTTTCACCCTGAAACAAAGACCGTTTAGTTAAAATGTAGTACAAAGTACTCCCAAGAGAATAGATATCAGTACGATAGTCTAACTTTTTACTATTGACTTGCTCAGGAGACATAAATGCAATAGTGCCAACAATGTGATCTGAAACCGAGTAGTTGTCCCCGCATTTCGCTAAGCCAAAGTCGACAATAACAGGCTTGTCATCAGAAATCAAAATGTTTGCTGGCTTGATATCGCGATGAATGATTTGCTGCTGATGAAAAGCATGCACTGCTTTCGCAATTTGAGAAAAAATCATTGCTATTTTATGGTAGTCGTTAAGATGTTGCCACTGATCTATTGTTTTTCCAGCGATATATTCCATGGAGAAATATAATTGCGGGTGTTCTTCTACGGACAAAATGCGCACAATATTTGGATGGTTTAACTTGGCAAGAGATTTTACTTCGCGGTAGAACCTGTGGCGTGGGAATTTATCTTGTTGAGAAGTTGAAATGAACTTCAAAGCAACGACGCGATTTAATTCTAAATCGAGCGCTTTGTATACGACACCCATTCCACCTTGACCTATTTTTTCTAGTAACTTATACTTAGAAATAAACTCTTGGTCGCTCAGAAAATATTTCTCTTCTTTGTTATGTAATTCTATTTGAAGAGGATTTTTTTTAGATGACATACTTGTTTCCGTTTTTTGTAATAACATATAAAACTCCTTACAGAAAAATCGATATTTTTAAACGCAACTAAGGCGTTTAATTTGTTATCCGTAGGAGGTTTTAGAAATAGTACAAAAAATTTTATTGTAATACGAAATTTATTTTAGATGTTGAAAATAAATCAACTCTTGCTCTTGAAGTTCTTCTCCATATGCTAATTTTTCTATTTGCATACATATACATTTTTGGAATTCTTCCCAGATATAGCGATTGCGCTTTTTCCACTGTTGAGCTGCTGCTTTACGCATGTCTATTCCCACGCTTTTTACTTGAATTATATCTGCCAACTCAATTGCAAGTGGCCATTTTCCATTTTCCCAAATCCACCTTAGAACATTACGCTGTTTTAGAGGATATTTTTCCAGAGATAGAGAAATAGTTTGTTGTAAGATATCCCACGATAAATCACAAGAAACTGTTTCATTGTAACTGACAAGATCACTGTGTAGTTCAACGACAGGAAGTTGTTTTTGCCGCCAGTAGTCTCGAAAAACATCGCGAACTAAACTCTTGAGCAAGATGCGAAAGCGCACTCCTTTTGCATTATGAAAACTCCAACGAAAACCCTTTTCATATACCTTCGAGGCAATATCTTCGGCTTCGTTTATTTGGTTTAGTGACCATTTTGCCTTACGCAAAATATAGTGTAATATCGCCTCGTGGTACCTGTTGTAAAAAAGCTGCCAACATTCTTGGTAATTGTCGTGGCTAGGATCGTTTAACCATTTTACGCAATTTGAATGCGTGGAAAGGTGTGAAATTCTTTTCACTGGTTGCTCCTTTTCGATTTTCAATTTTTCTATAGTAAGAATCTAGAACTTGTTATTTAGAGTTTACCGTTAAAGAAGCAAGTATAAAATAATTAAAGATTGTAGTAAAAATAACCCAGCAAAAACCATAGAGAGCCTTCTTGAGCGTCGTAATTTTTTTTTGTATCTTTTGACTTTTCGCTGTTGTTCTTGTATTTGCTGTTGATACTGTTTTTGTGATGATTGCTTTTGTGATGATTGCTTTTGCGATTGCTTTTGTGATGATTGCTTTTGTGATGATTGCTTTTGCATAATTAATAAAAAAATAACCACTACTTTTTCTAATACTAAACCACTGTAATGTTTGTACTGGTTCTCACTTTTTAATGCATCTTCGTAAAAAAGCTTCTTACGACCAAGGTATTTTTTTGCTACTTGGGAATTACTATCAGCATATTTTTTTATAATTTTTTGGCGCTCTTCTAAAGAAAATAAATACCTGTTTTGTGAAAAACATTGTAACTTTTCATTGATTTTGTTTAACACAGAAAGCTCTATTGAGTAATTCATCATATTTGCTAGTCTCTTTAGTTCTAAAAGATCTAAATCTAGGCTAATATTTCTTTTTGCGGATGGTACTTCAAAACCATCTATTTCTGTTATGCCTAAAATCTGCAAAAAATCTGCAATTAATCCTTGTGGCATTTGTTGATTTTCATAAACTTTGATGATTAAATTTTCTCTGCCAAATACTTGTTCCCACTTTTGTAATAGTCTAAACCAGTCGACTTGTTGTTCGCTACAGAAATCAGTGAAGTTTTTTTTATCGCCACTTTTTATATCTTGATTATATCGAGACTCTAACCAATAATCTTGTCTACGTAAATACACAATAATTTTAGGAAAGATGTTCAGTGCTTCCAAGTTATCTTTTAATTTTTGTATATCTTCACTAGAAGCAAATGCTTCTGAAGAAAGCAAAAAAGTTTTTTTGGGATATTTCTCAAAATATGAAATCAGATCTCTAAAGAATATTTTAGGTGGTGAACCTTTTCTCTTATGAGCAGACACATATGGCAAAGCTAACCCATGATGTGCATGTCTATCTTTCTCTAATTCTGGGTATACAATATTGTGATAGTTTAGTAATCTTTGGCGATTTGTAGACAAAAAAAACTGTATAGCGGATGTTCCTGTTTTTTTTATGCCTATATGAAGATATATTTCTTGAGTAACCAAGGGCATATTTCCTCCTTCCTATTTTGTGCATTTTAGCAATGGTTTTTATAACAAACAAACCATCTTCGGCACAACTATGAATATTGAGCCATTGTTTTATGCAACCAATAAAATTTCTCAGTTTCTGGAGTAGAAGATACTCTGCTGAAACGGTCAATTGCTATTTTTTGCATCTTCTAGCCACTCCAGCTCTTTTTGGCTAAGGATTGGGCAATTTTTTCCTTTGAAAATAAACGCAATTTTTGGATAAAAATGAATAGAGATAATGTTTTTATCAAAATAATCACTTTGGTAATGCGCTATGTGCGCGTGGTTTAGTCGATCAACTAAGCTTTTTAAATAATTAATTGCCGATGGGAAATTTTGCAAGTCCTTCCAACTTCCACCACTATGGGGCCAATAAGAAGCCATTAAATCTTCTATCACATAAATTCCATTATCAGAAAGATGTGGAAATAGGTAGCAAAAAGAAGTCACTATATGTTCTGAAACATGACTACCATCATCGATAATGATGTCAAATTTCCCTGTTTTTTTTACAACTTTTTCAAGGAATTCCGTATCTTGTTGACTTCCTTGAAAAGTTCTAATTCTTGTACCTTTGTACTGAGATTGTTCTTCTTTATCAATGCCATAAATAAAACTACGAGAAAAATAATCGCGCCACATTTTAAGAGAAGCCGCTCGACGAACACCTATTTCCAGAATATTTAGCTTTTTTCTTCGTAAAGGGCAAAAATGCCGATGGTAATGACTTAGATAACCATGTTCTAATTTATTCGTGCTATACTTCGATGCTAAGAGTTTTAATTTTTTAGATGTAGGTGCAAAAAAATAAGTAGTTTTGATAATACAAGCCCTCTGTTTATCTGATAGATAGTTGCCAATTTTTTTTAAAAAGCTCTTTATGGTAAACCACTTGTTATTTTCAATTTGTATTTTTTTAAGGTATTGTTTAAAATTTTGCGATTGTGGCTTTAAAGTGAGAGCTTTTTTTACAAACTCTTTAGCTTTTGGTAGATCATTGAGTTTTTCGTAACATCTTCCTATGTGAAAATACAAAGGAGCTACTTCTTGCAACTCTAATGCATCTGTAAAAACTTGAAGAGCTTTGCTGTGTTCTCTCATTTGCATAAACACAAGTCCCAAACGCATGTGAAAAAGGTAATTGTCTTTTTCAAGCTCAATGGCTTCTTTTGCTAGAAATAAAGATTCTACTAACTCTCCTTGTAGTCGTAAAACGTTGCTTAAATGTGAACAAAATGAAGCTTTTTTTTCTGCTTCGTATGCTTTACGGTATACTTGCTCTGCGAGTTTATATTCTTTATTTTTAAAAAGTGAATTACCTAGAGTCGCATAAAAATTAGCCCTTTCTGTTCTTTTTTGCCAGTCATGCCGCCATTCGCGTTCTAACCACGTATTAAAATCTGGTTGCGAGATACGTTGCCACCACTTTTCTAATTCAGTGACGCGCTCATTAATTGACCATCCTTTCCGCAAAGGAGAAGGAAAATGTAAGGTTGTCACTGCTGATTCGGTATGGAATTTGCACCAAGATTGAGCTAGCCATTGTTGCCACATATATAAGTCACTTGGCGTTCCTTTTGGACGAGGTCGCCATCCATGTGGCAATTTTTTATAGGCTTTCATAGTATGCGCGACTGGTGTTGGTCCACAGACATTCCATGTATTTTTCTCTAGCATGCGTAACTGCGAGCTTTTGGCAGAAAATGATTCCGAAAAAATTGTAATTTTACCGCTGGGATTAACGCTTACTTCATGAGTATTTACAAAGTCGTTGGTTTCTAATAGTGGAATTATCGTTTGCAAATGATTATCAAGCCAAAGGTCATCATCTCCACAATAACAAACAATCTGACCACTTGCGTACTCAAGGGCCTTTGCGCGACTTAGTTCGCCGTGTTCTTCACCTTTAGGATTGGGAAAGTAACGTATACGCGAATCCGCATCGCATAACTCTTTCATAATAGAATCAGTACGTGGTGGCGCACCATCTCCGACCACAAAAATTTCAAAATCTTGGAATGTTTGCGCTTGTATACTTTTTATTGTATAGATAATTGTATCAGTGTGATCGTAAGTACAAACCATCACTGTAACTAAAGACATACTCTCTCCTTTGCCATTTTACGCATTTGAGTAACGACTTTTACAACAAGCAAGCCATCTTTGGCGCAACTATGAAGTCTTGAACCATTATTTATATGATTAATAAAAGCTCTGAGTTCTCGGAGTAGAGGGTACTCCGTTGAAATGGCTATTTTTTCTATGTTTTTGCTGCCATTACGACAAACTAAAATATGATCGTTAAGAGGGTCTTCCATCATCATTGAACCATTTTCACAGCTTACAGTTAAACCTCTTTGTTTACGTGGAACGCGTGTTGATACTTCAACAAAGCAAGCTGGTGATTTGCCTAATAAGCCTCGTAAACTCACAAAATGGTTATCGTTTATTATTTCTGCATGAGCCCATATTGGCTCTGGTATTTTCCCAAGTAAATGAAGTATAATAGAGAGCTCATGAGGTAATAAAGTCCATACAGGATCGACATCTGTATGTGAGGTTCCCCATTGGCAACGTACGCTTTTTATTGTTTGTACTTTTCCGAGCGTTTCTTGATTAATCCACTGTGCTATTTTTTCAATAGCTGGGTGATAGCGCCATTTATCCATCACAAACACTCGATTTTCCGCCGCATTTGTAATTTTTTGCGCTGTTTTAAGATCGGGGGTCATTGGTTTTTCAACAAAAATAGGTTTATTTAATTTAATAAGTTTTTCGATAATTTCCGCGTGATTTATAGTAGGAACAGCAACAACATATCCCTCAAGATCAGGAGGAAGTTCTTCAATAGAATTTACAATGTGGTGCGCTTGGTGTTGTTTTGCAATTTTTTGCGAAGAAGTGCTACGGGCAACAACCCAAACTTCGCAATTTAGAGAAACTAAATCGCGTAAAATAAATTTTCCCCAGTGACCACACCCAATTAAACCAATAGTGTTCATCTTAGTATTCCTTTGGTTGGAGTTGTCGTAATTGTTCACGTACCTGTTGTAATGTTTTTGCCTGTTGGTCTCTCTTTGAAAGAGTAGGATTAGAAGTTGGCCAGTCTAAACCGAGGTCTGGATCATTCCATTTACACGCAAAATCCATTTCTAAATTCCAGTAACCAGATAGACCATAAAAGTGTATAGAGTCTTGCGGGAAAAAAAATCCATGAGCCACTCCCGGAGGTATAAGCCATGCGGATAAATTTTGTGGTGAGAGTGTGACTATATTACTTACTTCAAACGTAGGAGAGTTGATGCGTAAATCTTTTAAGCCAAGCAGCATTTTTCCAAATGGTACAACCAAATAATCGTAGTGATCTAAATGAGTATGGACACCTCGAAGGGTATTTTTTTTTGAAAAAACAGTGTTCCATTGTATTGGAGGACAAGGGACATCCCACTCTTGACGAAAAACTTCTGACAACCATCCACGGCTGTCGTAGTGCATCTTGAGCTTAAATTCATATACACCATTAATTGTTGTCGATTTTTGTTCCATCTTTACCTGCCTTTGTAAAATTATTTTATTGTACCATTTCTTAACATTTTGATTATATTGCGATAAGCAGCGTAGTGTTTTTCAATACAAAAATCCTTTTGGAGTTTTTCGTATCGAGTTTTTTGGTTACTGTTGCTAAAAATATTCGACATGGCCTTGTGTAGTTCTGTAACATTTTCTGTTTCAAAAATATAATTTTGTGATTGTAAGACTTCTGGAATTCCTCCAGCGCTAGAGGCAATGATCGGAATTTGCGCACACATTGCCTCTAGAAGAACGATCCCAAAACCTTCAGATGTCGAAGGTAAAACAAGGGTGTCAAATGCCCCCATGTATTTATAAGCATTTGGAATATATCCTTTGAGCACTATGTTTTTTTCCAACTTGTATTTTTGCGCAAAGTTTTTAATGTATTTGTAAATTTTTTTTCTACCGCTACCGATAATACACAATTTAACTTGTGGGTAGTCATTGCAAACTTTACTAAAAGCCGGAAGTAAGTATTCATAGCCTTTTTGGGTTGACATACGGCCAACCATCGCGTAAATAAAATCATTGCTATCAAGTTGTAATTCTCGGCGTGCTTGGGTTCTTGAGTATTGTTTTTTTTTCACTCCACAAATGTTTATCGCATTATAAATAACACTGCATTTTTGCTCGGAAATTTTATTTTTAACTAGGTAGTCTTTTACTGCTTGTGAGACGCAAGTAAAATGAAAATCGCTTGTGTTTTTGTTTAAAAACCTTTTTTTCGAAAAGGATAAGTTATTTAATCCATGAAAGACCCCTATCTTAATAAAATTTAAATGCTTACTTGCGCGAGAAAGAATTTGGATTGCACGATAGCGATGAGCTATAACAATATCGAAATTTTCTTGCTGTAAAAATCTCTGCATTTCTTTGACAACATACGTTTTTTTTAAATCTTTTTTAGGAAAATGGAATTCATGAATATTTATTCCTTGTGTCGAAACAGCACTTTCTTTTAAAAATGCTTCTGTAACTTGTGCAAATCCTAAAAAAGATTTCGCTGTTTCGCGAAATATACAAAAGTCATTACGGAGGTCTTTGATGTGTAGTATTAGAATTTTCATAAGTAGAAGAGATTTCTCGTAATTTAATTTTTTTGTAAAAAAGTACAACAATGTGTTATTTTCGCTAGAATAGGTAGATTGCAGGTGCTTATTTTTAACATGACTAAACTAAATTTTTTTAGAATTGTACTACTAAAATGGTAACTAAAAACGAAAAAGAGCAAAATTATGTTGCGATGTATTGGCGCTTACTCAAGTATACAAAGCCCTACACAATGCTTGTTATTATGTCTATATTTTTTTCTTTTGCGATTTCTATAATGCATTTTGCTTCTCTTGCTGTTTTTAAGCCTATTGGTGATTGTTTATTTGCGAGTAATAGTACCGTTGTTGCTCAGTTAAAGAATTTAGGCTGGGTTGGTGAAAAGGTTATTTTAGTTTTTGGAAAAAATTTTTTAAATGACCGTTATAATGTATTGTATGTAAGTATTTATTTTATGATGTTTGTGATTGTGATAAAAAATATACTTCGTTTTATTCATGATTATTTGAGTAGTTATATTGCAAATATGACACTAATATACATAATAAATAACACTTTTGATAAACTTATTTACGCAAATATGGAATTTTTTACTAAAAAAAATAGTGCACATATTATTAATTTACTTTATCGACAAACTTCAGCACTTACCATAGGCATTCGTTTAATTTTTGGTAAATTGCAACGAGAACCATTAAAAATTATTGCTTCGTTATGCATTTGTTTTACTATCAGCTGGTCGTTGAGTTTAATTATATTTGCAGCTATTCCTATTATCATACTAACAGTATATTTTATTGGCCGCAAAATACGCGAAAAATTGCGCGAAAATATTTTTGAAGATGGCGCTCTTTTAAGTATTTTTCAGGATATCTTTCACGGCATACATACATTAAAAATTTTTCATCTTGAAAGTTTTTTTTCAGAGAAGCTGTACAGCAAACAAAACTCCTTACTAAAAAAGCGGATGCAGCTTGCCAAGTATGATTTTAGTACAGGACCTGCGGTAGAAATTCTGGTATCTATAGCTGGACTAACAGTCTTGTTAATTTCAGCGCGCATGGTTCTCGAAAAGCAAATGACTCCAGGAGATTTTTTTGTGTTTTATGCCGCTGTAGCGGTTATGGTTGATCCTATACGTAAGCTGAGTGGAATATATAATAAACTTGTACGTTGCACCACTATTGCTCAAAAAGTATTTTTTCTCCAAGACGAGGCTGTTTCTTGCTCTGAAAAAAATGATGGTACTCTTACTTTTGAATTCAAAGATAAAATTGTATTTGAAAACGTTTGTTTTGCGTATAGGAAAAATAAATTGGCGCTGAAAAACGTGTCTTTTGAAGTTAACAAAGGAGAGAAGGTCGGGGTTTTTGGTTATAACGGTTCAGGTAAGAGCACTATGGGAAAAATGTTGTTGAAGTTTTTTACGCCTTGTAGTGGAGAAGTCCGTATTGATGGCAAGAATTTGGCTGACTATAATACATATAGTTTACGCAAAAAAATAAGTACTGTTACTCAAAAATCTTATCTATTCAATCTATCTATATGGGATAATATATGTTGTGGAATGCCTGTCGAAAAAGAAAAAATTGAAAATATTGTGTACAATACGCAGATCTTAGAGTTTTTGTTAGAAAATGATTTCGATACTGTTTATGAACAAAAAACAAAGTTTTCGGGTGGAGAGGAACAAAGGTTGACTATTGCTAGAGCGTTACTAAAAGAAAGCGATATTTTAATTTTAGATGAAGTAGCTACGTCTTTAGATAAAATTAGCGAAAAACAAACGCGCGAATATATAAGAGATCATTGCCAATCAAAAACGATATTTATTATTTCTCATAAAGAAGCTGCTCTTGACTATGTAGATAAATTAATTGTTTTTAACAAGGGAAAAGTCGAGTCCTGGGGAGACAAAAATATTGTTCTCCAAAACAGTAAGGCTTTGCAACGGTTATTTAAGCAGAATAGTACTGCTACTTAATTGTCAATATGTAAAGAAGTATTAAATTAGTGATAATAATAATTAGAGCAAGAATGACAGACGAAATGGTAATATTTTTTCTTAATTTTGCATTTTGATTTTGTAAATTAATGATTGTTTTTCTTGTTTTTTGCGCTCTATCTTCTTGCTTTTTTATATCTTGATGAAGGGAATAAACTATACGGCAAAGAATTTTTTCGTATGGTGACATTTCTGGTGTTTTATTTATTTCTAAAACATTGTTAGCGTTAGATACAACCTCTTTTTGCAAATCAACTTGATATTTTTTATTAATAACACTAATCATCTCTTGCCAAGATTCATCTATTTTGTTTGCTAAATTAGTAGGAAGTACGACTTTTTTGTTATCAAAAAAATCATATTTATTTAATTGTTGTTTTAAACGAGATAAACGATGCTGGAAATGCCCAGAACTGTTTACGTAATTAGTATTTTTTAGCAACTCTATTTCATACGGATTCGGGGTAACATTTACATGTTGATTTGGAAAAGTGAATAGTTGTTGGTTATCTATTTCCAGTGTACGCAAAAAATCACAGTATATATTATTGTTATCTGGTGGGTATTTTTTCACTATAAGATTTTGTGACCCAAATTGCGATTCTAGATTATTTAGCTTATCAAGATAGTTTAACTTTGGATAAAAGGCTTCGTAATAATCAAAAATACTTCCAACATAAGAAGTGGGAGATTTAATTTTTTGTATATAGCTTGCAATAAAATAGTTTTTGAGATCGCGAAGATAAACGACTACTTTGCATGTATAGCCTTTTGAACTTGCTTCTGTACTTAGTTGTTGCCAGGATTTGTCTAAGGACCAAAATCCTTCTCCTGAATATAGTACTTTTTGACATTGATTATTTTTTAGTGTTTCTTGGAAACAACTAAAATATTTTTGATATTCATTGGAACCTGATCGTAAATACTTTGCGATTTCATAACCATTACCTGAAGATATTCCATGTTTACGAGCGCGTTGCAGTTGTTGATCGCTTTCTTGTGGATAAAAAATACCTAGTTTTTTTAATGCTGCTCGGTTTTGTTTAAAAAAAATTTGTAGTGCTGTTGTCGCAGTTTTTGGTGTGCCAATATGCAAAATTAAGGTTTTCATAATTTTATATTTATTAAAAAAAATTTCTATTGTTTAGTGAAAGACCAAGTTTAATAGACTCTTTACTTCGTAGTAACAAAAGTATTGTAACCCTTAGTTTATATCACATAAACCGCGATATCGAAATGTTTTTTTGGCTTTTGGCGATTTAATAAGGGAAGACACATCGAAAGTGTTGGAGAAACAATAAAAAAAGAGAAAATATGACGTGCCGAGATTTGAAATTTTTGATTACTTTTTAATAAAGTAATTCGAAGAGTTAGGAAATAGTGTAGCTTTTATCTACGTTCCCTAGTTTTGAACAAAATGGCAAACTTTTCTTTCGATACCAATTCTTTTTAATGTTTCCCAATAAAAACCTTGGCTTTCGCATACAAATGGAATGATGCGTTCAATAGTATGGGCTAGTGTTCCGTCTGTGCCTATTGGCTCACTAGGAAAATCTATACACTTGAGTTTTAATTCGAAGAGAGGATAAATCGCAGTATATCTTGTCCAGAACATGGTGCCAACAGGAAATTCAATATAGTTTGGAATTTTATAATTCGAATCGATTTTCCTCATTAGTTGTATAGCTATTTTTTTATTAGCAGCGCAAGACCACCCAGTTAAAAATGGATCATCTGGAAATAGAAGTCCTAGTTGCGGATTTTGATCGAATAATGTTGTGATAGACTCAATCATGTTATCATCAATCAAATGAGCAAACAAAAAATGACGCCAAGAATTAGATGCTTCTTTGTCGAAATGGCTAGATTTTTTTGTGTGAACATGTGCTATTAAATCGTATTTTTGATAGTGTTGCTGGTTATAGCAAAAGAAAGCTGTTATATTTCTCCCTCTATTTTCAACTACACGTATATTTACTTTTTTTCCGTACTTGAGAAAACATTGCTGTACATTTTCAATGTTATTATGATCTGTAACAGTAATAAAAATATCTATATTTTGTTTTGGTTCTTTTAAGTAACTACAAATTTCTTCACAAAGATCTAGGTGGTACATGTGAATGTGCAAAGCTATCTTCGATGAAGAGAGCTCGGTTTTTGCTAATGGAATGTAGTTTACTTTGTATGGTTGCTTTTTATCTATTAAGGAAATCAATGGGTTTTTATTTGTATTGATAGTTGTAGACTCAGGTGCAGTGTACTGTTCTAATAGCAAGAAATAATTACATCCAACTATTGGTTTGCGATATTGATTCCACCAATAATAATAGTAATCAAAACTTTTTTCTTGAGAGATATTGAGTGATTTGGCAATGTCTTTGATATGGGATAATTTGTGTTTTTCGGCTATTTTTAATATCTGATGAATAGATGAGTGCAGTAGAGATATTTCTAAATCTTCAGCAATAATAAACTTATGTCCTTCTATATTTAATTGGCTTAGCATGTTGCGACGGTTTGTGATTACAACATTTGCAAGACCAATGATATTTCTAAACTCAATTTTTTTAACACCAGAGCTATCTAAAAAAACAACTGGAATATGTGGGAATTTTTTTTTGATAAACCTTATTAGGCCAAAAAATGCAGAACTACTTACAAATATATATTCTATTCGCTTGTGAAATATAGGAAGTAAGGCTTTAAATATTTTTAAATATTGTTTGCGTTTAGGTTTGTCAGCTGCAAAAAATGTTCTTTTTGGTAGTAAAGCGCTATTACATGGTTTTTTACTAATTACAGCAGTGTAAAACGGTTCTTTGTGAATAAAATGATGGATATCTAGATTTATTTGATCTACAAAGAAAATCGCACATTTTTGACGCAATTTACTCATCATTGGCTTATCCTACAGCTATTCATTCGTAAATAAAATGTATTTGTTTAATAACGATAAGCTATTAAATATAGTAAGTATAATATTAAAAAAAATTTTAATAAAAGTAGTATGCCAAAAATAACAGAGAGTCTTTTTGCTCTTCGCAGCTTTTTTTTATATCTTTTTGTTTTGTTTTGTAATGTTAGTTGCTGTTTTATTTGTAATTGCTTTTGTTGTGCTTTTGTAATGGAGATAAAGAGAGCTATTGCTTTTTCTAATTGTAAACCATTATACTGTTTGTACTGATTTTTATTATTAGGAAAATCATCGTAAAAGAGTGTTTTACGATTGAGGTATCTCTCTGCTATTTGACAATTACTATGAGTATACTTTTTTATGATTTTTTGTCGTTCTTCAAAAGAAAATAGTTTTTGTGAAAAAGGTTGTAGGTTTTCATTAATTTCATTTAATGTGGATAGTTCTACGGGATAGTTCATTGTATTTAATAACCTTTTTAATTCTAAAAGATCTAAATCAAGGCTCGTATTTATTTTTTTAGTTGGCATTTGAAAGGCATCCATTTGGGTTATGTTTAAGATATGTAAAAAATTTATTATTAACCCTTGTGGCATTTGCTGTTTTTCATAAGCTTTGACAATTAAATTTTCTCTACCAAATGCTTGTTCCCATTTTTGCAATCTTGTAAACCAATTTAACTCTATGTTTTTTAAAGTATCAACAAAGCCAGCTTTATTATTACGAGGGCTTTTTGTTATTTGGTTATATCTAGATTCTAGCCAGTAGTCTTGTCTACGCAAATAAACAATAATTTTAGGAAATATCTCTAGTGTTTGTAAGTCGTTTTGTAATTTTTGTATATCTTCGATGGCGTAAAACATTTCTGAAGAAAGCAGGAGAGTTTTCTGTGGATATTTTTCCATATATGAAACAATGTCTTTAAAAGATATTGTACTTTTTTGCAAATCTTTTTTGTGAGGCATATACGACCAAGCTAACATGTGGTGCGCATATTTATGCTGCTTAAACTCTGGATAAACAATGTTGTATTCTAGTAGTTTTTGACGATTTGAGTGCAGAAAACGTTGAATGGCAGATGTTCCTGTTTTGTATGTGCCTATGTGTAGGTATACCTTCATTTATTCTCCTGATTTTTAGGTGAGTATTGATTAAAAACTGGGATTACAAACTATAAAATTGCTAATGTTATTAAAGATAAGTTGTAGTACTATGTTAAAAAAAATATTTAATAAAAAACGTTGTTTTGAGATAGAAATTATTGATAGAAGCGGTTTATTTGATTATCGTTATTATGGAAATATGTATCCTGGAATTATGCAAGATAAGTTGGTTGAGCATTATTTGAAAATAGGTGACAACCACAAACGAAATCCGAATCAAGATTTTGACAAAGAGTATTATATTAAAGAATACCCGCAAGTACTAGCATATAAGTATCATCCTTTTGTTCACTATGCACTTATTGGACGCGATAAAAATTATAGAACTAAGCTGCCTGAAGCAGAAGCACTTTGCACAACACAGTTTTACGATTATACACCTATTGTTTTTGAAAAACAACATCAGCCTATTGTTAGTATTATTGTACCTGTTTATAATAGTTGGCATCATAACTATAATTGCTTACGTTATATTTTTGACAATTGCAAAAATATATCTTATGAAGTTATCGTTGCTGACGATTGTTCAACTGACAAAACACAAGAAATAAAAAAATATGCGCAAAATATAGTTTATATACGCAATGATAAAAATCTTGGTTTTTTACTAAATTGCAATAACGCTGCTAAAAAAGCGCGTGGCAAATATATCTTTTTTTTAAACAGTGATGCTCTTATCCAGCCTAGGGCTCTTTACGATATGATTAATGTTTTAGACAAAAATGATAATATCGGAGTTTGTGGCGCAAAATTAGTTTTGGAAAATGGCCAAATTCAAATTATTGGCGGATTTTTACAAAATAATAAACTTAAACGTATTGGCGAAGGAAGTGTTTTTTGTGACACTGAATTTTGCAATCAAGTAAAAGAACTTGATTTTGTAACGGGCGCAGCATTTGTAATTCGAAGGAACTTATGGAAAGAGATTGGTGGCTTTGATAAGCGTTATGTGCCTGCTTACTACGAAGATAATGATTTATGTTTAGAAGCCTGTCGGCACGGTTATAGTGTAGTTTGCAATTATGATGCGATAGTTGTTCATTTACATAGTATTTCCTATAATAAAGTACGTAACATAAAAAAAATTCGTCGTGCTAGTCGCAAAAAATTTTACCAAAAGTGGCGAGAGTGATTCTATAGACTTTTCGCTATTTTTAAAATATCGGAAACGTAATCTTCAAATTTAAGTTTTTTATCTACGTAAGTACTATTGTAACTTCCCATTTTATCTCTTAAATTTTCATCTATAAGTAAGTTATTTATCTGTTGAGCAGCAGTTTGCGTATCGAGATATGGCACTATTTTGGCACCAGTGTCTTCAGGAAAAAACTGAGTGCAACCGCAACCTTTATCAAAAAGAACAACAGGTAATGAGTAGTACATTGCTTCTATTACTACATTAGGGCAAGGATCTAAGCGCGAGGACATGTAAAATACATCTGCTTCCTG
Organism: Candidatus Uabimicrobium helgolandensis; assembly: GCF_041508025.1. Classification (NCBI taxonomy): domain Bacteria; kingdom Pseudomonadati; phylum Planctomycetota; class Candidatus Uabimicrobiia; order Candidatus Uabimicrobiales; family Candidatus Uabimicrobiaceae; genus Candidatus Uabimicrobium; species Candidatus Uabimicrobium helgolandensis. Next base: position 3,464,225 of record NZ_CP165719.1, on the reverse strand, counting down.
AAAAAAAGGTTCTACGTTTTCTTGTGGTGGAAGAATACACACATTTTTCATTGTTATGTAATCTTGGTATACATTATACCAATTTACAAAATTTGGCAGAGGTTCTGGTCCTAGCCATACAAATAAAGTCTGTTTGTTGGGGAATAGTTGTTGGTATCTGTGCGCTGTTTGTAGAAATAAATCAAAACCTTTCCTCTCCGAAATCGTTCCACAAGATAAAACTATTTTTCCTGAAAATTTTTGCAAAGACTGTAGTTGCTGCACGCAGTAGCTACCGCGATTTTTGGCTTCGATGAAGCCTTGAGGTCTTACAAATATTTTATCTTGTGGAAAAGTTTGCGTCTCTTCGTAGGACTCTTTTACACTGGCGGCGGGCATTACTATGGCATCAGCTAATTCAAAACTAAATGTACGCACATGTTGGCGTATAAAATATGCATACTCATGAATAAGAAGAATGGTTTTGATATTTTCATTTTTTAGTGCTGGAAGAATAGGTGCATTAACGATACTGTTGAGTATGGCAAACTGCACAGGTGTTTGCTGCTGTAGTTCTGTTATACTATGATGATTTTCGAGACCTAGGTATATTTTAAAACAGCATTGTTGAAACTGCTTTATTAATACTTCCTTATCGATAATTTTGCCTATCCACAAAATAATGTTGTAAGTTTCAAACAATTGTTGAGCGAGTTTTAGGCCAATAATTGGAGCACCGGAAAGAGATATTTCGTGAACACAAAGTAGGAGATTTTGCTTTTTACTATCATAGCAACCTAAATTGCTATATATTAAACCTTGAGGTTCAATAGTATTGTTTTTTCTTTTTCTTAGTTGAATTACAAATAGCTTTTTTTGATAAGTTTCGTTTGCAGCATAGACTTTTATTTTGACAACAGAGAATACTGTTTGTGGAAAAATTTTTTTTGAAAATTTGTATAGCCCCGTTTTTTTTTCATTGTCAATTTCTACTTGGTATTTTTCTTTTTTGCAAAATTGTCTTTGCTTCCCGCAAGAAATTTTTACTTCTTGTATTGGAGACCAGTTTTGACCGACAAAAAGACCTTCAATGTTGAGTTCGGAATTAAAATTTATTTTCCACTTTGTAGTTAGAGATTGCAGTTTGAAATAGACCATATTTTTTGCCTTAATAATAAGTGACTACATGAAAACTTTATTTTTGCATATCGGTTCTCCAAAAACAGGCACATCTGCGATTCAGGTGTTTTGTGCACAGAATTATCGCATTTTGAAAAAGATGGGCATAATCTATCCTGGAGAAAAAAAGGATTTTTTTGTTGATGCAATACAAGGAAAAATCTCTAGTGGTAATGGTGTTTTTATTGCGCGGTATTTTCGTGAACCGAATAATAAGAAATACCAAGAAGCCTATCGTGAATTTTGCAAACAACTAAAATCAAAAAAACGATATACTCTTTTATATTCTTCCGAAGCTTTTTGGAATTTGAAACGCAAGCATTTTGAGCAAATATACAATTTATGCGATTCTCACAATTGTAAAATTCAAATTGTGTTGTACCTACGAAGTCAGAAAGAAATGCTTCTTTCGTCGTATGCCCAAGCAATAAAAGCTAAATCATTGACGGTAGATATTGATAACTACTATCACAATTTTACACATGTATTAAATTACGAAAAAAAACTACAAATATTAAGCAAAGTTTTCAAGAAAAAAAATTTACATATTTTAAAATACACAACGCATTCCTTGGTCAAGGATTTTTTACAAGCCCTTGGTATAAACAAAGAGTATAAAAAATTCCGCATAGTGTCTCAAAAATTTAATCCTACACCAAATATAAATGAGCTTGAATTTTTGCGAAATATTAACGCTGAACAAAAGAATGACCGTAGTTTTTCGGATAGACTATTATATCTAAAGACAGAGAGCGATGAAACAGTCAATTTAACTTTACCTAAAGACTTAGAGGTCGAAATGGATAGCGTTTTTGCCGCAACAAATAAATTTATTGCTAAGGAATATGGTGTTGTTATTGGTGAATCGCGCGATATGAGTTTGGGAAATAATGTAGAAAAACACGCTAATATGTCGCCTTTTGATGAAATCGCTGCCAAAATGATTTATTCTCTTCATGAAGATGTTACTCAGCAGCGTAAGGAAATAGGGCGATTGGAAAAAAAGTATATGTATACAAATATAATATTAGCTATTTTGAGCATACTACTTTTTTTCATGATTTTTAATGAGTTTTTCTATGCGTAAAATAATTCTGGTTTTTATTGGGCAAGAAGTTTCTTCTGAAATGAATATTCTTTTAGAAAAAGTGCGCAAAAAACATATTGTTATTATATTTTACTACAAAAAATGGTGCTGGTGGCAAATGCAAGTCGCTAAAATTTTTTTTATGAGTGGTTGTATCAAAGGGATGATAACTGATCATAATAATTTTTTATCGATAATGAAGTTTGCTAAACGTTGTTATCAAGTCTGTATTATTTCTGGCGTTTTTCGTACCCCGCAAATGAAAACATCTATGATGTATGAGTTCATAGGTCTTTGTGATTATGTAATTGTAAATGATAAATCTTGGGTAGATAGCCTTGATATTTCAAGTAAAAGATTTGTGTGTCGCACAGATATAACGAATATTGATATAGAACCAATCCTAGATCAAAAAATTTCCATAGATCGAAATATCATTAAAAAAATAGCTCAATACTTTAAAATTTCAAAAAAACGAGCATTTCGTTATCATTATTTTTGGTGGAAACAACACTACAAGCCTTGTAATGGAGGAAACTATTTTTTGCTTCTCGATTCTTGCAGTCGAAAAATTTCCATAGATCATAATCCTTTACATAAAATTATGAAAAACATAACTTTGCCTTATAAAGTAAACTATATTTCAAAAAAAAAAATTTGCCGAACTGAGCATTCCATCGCTATACATATACATATGTACTATCCTGAATTCTCAAATGAACTGTGCAACTACTTAAATGATTTAGACTATCCTTTAGATATATTTATATCGACAACCACTGAAAAAAATATAACTACTATTGGAAGTATTTTTGAAAAATATAGCAAAGGCAGTGTTGATATTGAGTGTGTTCCTAACCAAGGGCGTAATATTTCTGCTTTCCTGTTGATGGAAAAAAGATATAAAAATTATGACTATATAGGTCATGTACATACCAAAAAATCACAAGATTTAACAACTCAATCATCAGATGCATGGCGTAATTTTTTGTTTCAACATTTGTTGAGTAAAGATGCTTTTGCATTCACTCTGTCGTTATTTGCAGATAATGAAAAGCTAGGTTTGTTATTCCCCGAAGATCCAAGATTACCTGGGTGGTCATCGCTAGCAAATAAAAATTTAGCATTAGAATTGTTAAAAAAAATTGATCATCACCTTACGTTACCTCAACATATTGAGTTTCCTATTGGAGCAATGTTTTGGGCGCGAAGAAAGGCGCTAGAGCCTTTGTTTGATTTAAAACTGCAACCACAAGATTTTCCTGAAGAACCATTAGGGATTGACGGAACTCTTGCTCATGCTATTGAGCGTCTATTTCCTTATCTATGTGAAATAAGTGGATTTACTTGGGAGACACTCAAAATACCAAGTCTTGATATGCCCAAATTACACCGCAAAAAGTAAATCTGTCAATTGCAAAATACATAAAATTATTTTCTGGAGAAAAAAGTATGTTTTTTAAAAAGAGAAAAAATAAAGAAACACTTATTCGAGAAATTAATGAAATTGGACCGTGGCATATGGCTATTTCGCTCAATAATGAAGTGAATACAGGTATGGCTGAGACTAAAGACAGTGGAAGATTTTTGTCACCATCTTTATCACTTAATCGAGAGAAAACATTTAAAAAAATGGTTAATAATATATATCCCAATGGTCTTGGCGGGAAAACATTTCTTGACCATGCTTGTAACTCTGGAGGCTTATGCTTTTGGGCAAAAGACTTGGGAGCAAAATACTGCTATGGTTACGATGTTCGCGAGCACTGGATTAGGCAAGCAAAATATGTTCTTAAACACCGTGAAATGGATAGTTCTAATATAAAATTTAAAGTAATGGATCTTTATGATTTACCTAAAAATTTACCTAAAAAAAAGCAGTTTGATATTTCTTGGTTTTCAGGAATATTTTATCATTTGCCAGATCCGGTTAGAGGATTAAAAATAGCAGCAGATAAAACAAAAGAGCTTTTGGTCGTTTCTACAGCAACAAAAAATGATCTTGATCCAGAACCAGAAGAAGGAGTGTTATTTCGTTCATGGGAAGGTAAGGATTATTTAATGACAGGAGTTTATAATCTCAATTGGTTTCCTTCTGGGCCAAACTGTTTAAAAGGAATTTTGAAATGGTTGGGTTTTCCACATGCACGAATTATAAAATGGAAAAAGCAAGTAATTAATAAACGCCGCCCAGATGATAAATCTCATCGCATTGGGCGTTTACTCATAGTAGCTTCTCGAAATTATAAAACTTTGCGAAATATAAAAGATGCTGTTCCTATAGAGTCTGTAGAGGCAAATTGGCATAATAGTCTATAAATTGTCTTAAGTCTCTGCAATTTCTTTTAAGTTTTTAGCGTAGTCAGAGAAATTTAAATTCTCGCGAACGTATTCGTGATTCCGATCTCCCATACTCTTACAAAGAGAAGGGTTATTTAGTAAAAATTGTATTGTTTTCGCCGCAATTTCCACATCTAAATAAGGTATAATTTTTGCTCCTTGTGAATCAGTTGGAAAAAAATCAACAGAACCACAACCTTCATCAAATAATACAATGGGCTTTTTGCAATGCATTGCTTCAATAACGACATTGGGACAAGGATCTAATCTTGAGCACATGTAAAAAACATCAGCTTTGTGGAAAAAATTTTCTGGGTTTTTTTGCGCTGGAATCATGCAAATATTTTTTAATTGAACTAAGTTTGAGTAAACCTCTTGCCATAAATTATATTCGGGATTATGCTGATCTTTACTTCCCATCCATATAAATATTACTTTTTCTTGTGGGTAATTTTGGCGATATTTTTGCGCGGTTTGCAAAAAAATATCGTAACCTTTTCTACTACATATTGTTCCGCAAGATAATACAAATTTTGTGTTTTCTTGGTTTAACTTATCTAAGTAAGTGCTATCGAAATCACCATCTTTATTAAAGCCAAGAAAACCTTGTGGTTGAGTAAATATTTTTTTAAGTGGAAAATTAGTGTACGATTGTTGAACTTTTACACTTGGAAAAACAGTAATATCAGCAATATTTTGAGTGTTTGTTATCATTTGCGAGCAAAAGTAAGAAAATTCATGTATTAGCATTATCGTTTTCGTATGTGGCTTTATATCGCGAACAACGGCTGCCGTTATAATACTGTTGAATATTGCAAATTCTAGCTTTGGTAGTTTTTTGGCAATATATTTCGAGTTGTGGAATCCTTCAAAAATTTGACAACAATGTTTTTCGAATTGCGGTAGTATGCTGTTGTCTAGTATTTTTCCAACCCACAAAAAAACATTAAAGCTTTTATTGAGTTCATACGATAATTTTTTACCTATAAGAGGTGCACCTGTTAAAGAAACTTCATGACAAACAACAAGAATATTTTTTTTGTTTGAGGTCTGAGGTTGTAAAGACCTTGATGATAATTTTTTTCCTAAATGAATGATAAAAACTTTTCGTAAAGAAAAAGATTTTTTGTGCGGTGGACTTACTTTTATTCTTAAGAAAGAAAATCGTCGTTGTAATGGAATTTCAGCATTGAAATTACATGTATTTTTTGTATTTGACGATGTATGGCAAAATATAGTTTGTTTTGCCGTTTTTATTTTAATTTCGGTATTTTTATCATAATGGTTTTGATTAAAGCAACCATGAATTTTTAATGTTGGTTTAAAGTGTATTAGAAAAAATCGTGAGAGATTTATTTTTATCATCTTTACCCATTTACAAAATTTTAAAGAGCAAGTAACTAATAGCAATTGTTTGGATAAAAATAGCAATAAAACAAAGAAATAAAAGAGTGTTGTTTTTTTGTATTTTTTTTCCAAAGTGACGATGATTCGCTCGTTTCGAATCTATAAGTATGCCGAGCATGACGGTAACAACTTTTTCTAATTGTAGTCCTTGGAATATTTCCTTCTCATCTTTTGGCGATTCTTTGTCAAATAAATTTTCGCGTTTTAGATATCTTTGCGCTACTTGTTTATTCGACTCTGAAAAATAATTTATTATTTCTTGGCTCTGTTGTTTAGATAAGAGTTTTTGTTGCGGAAACGAGGTGAGCATATTATTTATTTTGTTTAAAGTAGAGATACTAAGTGGATATTCCACAATATTTGCTAGGCGTTTTACTTCTAATAAGTCGAGATCTAAGCTTTGATTTACTTGTTGTTCTGGTTTTTCCCATTTTACATCATTTAATCCAAGTATTTCTGTAAAGTGACTAGTAAGTCCTTGTGTTAATTGCTCTTTTTGATAAGCACGAACAATTAGATTTTCCTTAGAAAATGCTTTTTCCCACTTTTGCAACAGAGTGAACCAATTCATCTTGTTAAAATGCACATCGAATTTGCGCGTCTCATTTTTGGCTTTTACTACTTGGTTATAACCCGATACAAGAATTTCGTCTTGCCTACGTAAATAGACAATGATTTTTATAGATGTAAATCCTGTACTACACAAATCGTTTTTTAATCTTTCAACGTTTTCAATAGCTCCGAAATATTCACTGGATAATAACATTATTTCTTGGGGATGTGCTTTTATAAATTTTTTTAACCCTGCAAGTTGATGTTTATACTCAGAAAGAAATTTAGGACGCCTTTCTTTTTCCAAATAGAGAGCAGCTAATGGATGATGAGCACTACCACGTGTTGCATGGTTTGGATAAATCCAACCGTTTTTTAAAAGTTGTTTGCGATTTTGGTAAAGAAATCTTTGAATAGCAGAACTGCCTGTTTTATGAATTCCAATGTGTAGGTAAAGTTGCATAACTCTCTCAACTAAAGATTTAATGGCTGGCCTATTGAATAACATTTCAAGCATAATAGCAAAATTTAATTTTTCGGTTTTTAGCTTTTTATATTTGCGATCAAAACTATTATATGAAAAACGTATTTAAATGAAAAGTTTATATTTCGGGGTAAACGACTATGTATCGAGCCTAAGTGACCTGACAAAAGTAGTTACCCGTTGAGTGCAGGGCTTTTATTTTCTAGCGAGGCGCGACGAGGGCGCGCAGCTGTAGCTGCGTAACTAAGGAGCAACAAAGCTAGAAATTAAAAGAACAAAATGTCAATGGGTAAATACTTTTGGCACTTATATATTTACTTTCCCTTCAAATCCCCGGTAAATAAATTAACCCTGTAACCACTAGGAGAAATAGCGATCTTGTTTTCTTCGCCACCGAAAGATTTAGTTTTAACCCCTAGCGCTTCGAGATTTTTAATCTTCGTACTCATCTCTTTATCAAAATAGGTAATGGCAGGCTGGTCAAATTCTGAAGTTTCATGTAAACCAACAACCATAAAATTACGATCTTTGAGAATAGCCCAATTGTAAGGAGAAGTATATTTTCCTTGTACTTTGTAGCCTAGTTTTTCCCAGAATGCTATTGATTCGTCGAGATTTTTTACTGGCAGTGCAAACTCCCCCATATGACCCATCGCCACTTCCTGATTGATGTTTGTTTTGGGCATCGTTTCGTCGTTGATTTTTGTTTCAATAATACTTAGCATTTCTTTACTTGGTCCAGCAATTGCTTTTTGATAAAAATCACCAATATTAAAGTCAATGTCGAGAAATTCTATTTTTAACTGTTGAAGTGTTTCTCCACGTTTAGACATGTCTTCTGCAAAATAAGTTAGACCGCAGTAGTCTAATTTATCTTGATTAAAAACAACACGTATAGCACCGTCAAACAAGTTCGCCCAAGGATATGGCTTTGTGTCTCTACCTAGTAATTTAAATCCCAGTTTTTGAAAAAAATTAATGTCTCCGTCGATATCGTTAGTATTTCCAAAAGAAATTTGTACGACATCTCCCAAATGAAAATTATTCATAGTAAAAACAGTCCTTTCAACTTTTAAAACGAAAAGTGCGTTCGTTTGTATTCTACAACACAGCAATAAAAACTGCCATTTTTTTCGTATGTTTTCCGTAATTAATAGGTACACTTCTATAGAAGTGCTTAGTTATTGTTTTGATTTTAAGTTGGGAAATTAGTTAATAGTTGAATTGCCTTTTACAATGTCTAGACAATTTTTAAGTTGTTTTTCTAATTCTAGGCGGATTTCTTCCATTTTCTCATCAGAGGTATCTTTCTCTACTTTGATAGCTTTTCCGTAAGCAACAGAAATTTTTGAGAAGGGAAATGGTAGTATAGTTTGGTCCCAGTTACCAAAAGTTATTTGCGGTTTCGCAGACCAGTTGAATGGCACTATCGGTAATCCAGTATCTTGTGCTAATTTAATAACACCCATCTTCACTTTATGAGCTGGACCTCTTGGACCGTCTACAGTTATGAGCCCGTGATGAGCTTTTTCATGATTGTGTCCTTCATTGAGCATATCCTTCATTACTTGTAATGCTTTTTTTCCACCACGTGTACTTGAACCTCGCGCAGCACTTTGTCCAAACATGGCCATTGCATCTGCGATATAGTCTCCTTCTGGACTGGTACTTACCATTGCAATTCTTTTACCATAGCGATCATGTCGTAAAAGGTACGGTAGAAACAATATCCCTTGATGAAAACAAGCAACGATAATAGATTGACTATTATCAACAAGTTGATCAAAGTTTTCCTTACCATGATATTTTTTGCGCGCTGTGCCAAATATGAAGAATGAAGTGTAATAGAAAAATTTAGGGATCCACCATTTTGCTATACGAAATGATAGAGAGCGACGTTTTTTTAGAGTTGATTCTTTCTCAGGTATATCCACCAGATCTCCTTAGAAATTAGACTTAAAATGAAATAGAAACATTATATTAATTACACTTCGGCTTTATGGATAAACCTTAATGTGGAGCTATTATACTTTCTATGGAACTGTACAGCAAAAAAATATGAAATTTCTATTCTAAGGCTCTAGTAATATCTATAAAATCAAGTGTCACTTCAATTAAGGAGTGCAATAAGTTGATGATAGGTCAAAATATTCTAAACTTTTTTTCTATAAAAACGTCATAATAAAGTACAGTTCCCCTAATTGCTGTTGACTTCAATGCTGTGAATGTATAAACTTTATATTAAAGTAAAGTTTATTTAGGGCGTGTTGGCACGCTCCTAGTGACAAAATTAGGTGATCCGCCAAAATTATGTGGCAACTACTTTTGTCAGGTCACTTAATTTGTCACCTTCAAGGGCTCGAAAGAATTGCTCTTTTATATACTTGGAATTTTGACTTTATGTTGCTATAGAGGTGGATTACGATGGATATCACAAAATTTTTCAAATATATGATTGCACAAAATGCGTCGGATTTATATCTTAAAACAAATAGTCGTCCAGCAGTGCGCATTGATGGTAAGATTCGCTTTATTGCTGATGTGCCTTTATCAGAAGAAAACATGTGGAAGGTTTTTGATCGTTTGCTTGATGAAGCCAACAAAGAAAACTTTAATGAAACTGGCGGCGCTGACTTTTCTATTGCTATCCCTAATGTCGGAAGGTTTCGTGCAAATGTTTTTCGCCATATGAGTCAGCATGGTATGGTGTTTCGCCATGTTCAGGAAAAAATACCTTCTTTTGAACAACTAGGTCTACCGGTAAAAGGATTGCAGCATTTATCTAGTCGTAAACGCGGTTTGGTTTTGGCAACAGGTATTACCGGAAGTGGAAAATCAACAACACTTGCATCGATGTTACAGTACATTAATCAAACGTTTTCTAAGCATATTGTGACAGCAGAAGATCCTATTGAATATGTATTCAAAGAAAAGTCATGTATTTTTAGCCAAAGAGAAGTAGGTATTGATACCGAAAGTTTTACGCAAGCACTACGCCACGCAATGCGGCAAAGTCCAGATGTTATACTTATTGGAGAGATGCGTGATGTTGAAACAGTAGAAGCTGCTATTAATGCTGCTGAAACAGGGCACTTGGTATTTTCTACACTCCACACACTCAACGCGATGCAAACGGTCGAGCGTATTGTCATGTTTTTTCCTCCGCACCAACATGAAATGTTGCGCCAACAGTTAGGTCTTCTTATGGAAGGCATTATTTCAACGCGACTTATTCGTAAAAAAGATGGCAAAGGGCGCGTTCCGGCTGTAGAGTTGTTGTTGAAGACACCAACTATTCGCGATGTGATAGCCGAAGGGCGTACTCTTGATATTCCAAAAGCGCTTCATGAAGGTTACGATTATTACGGTACGATGACTTTTAATCAATCTCTTGTTGCTTTAGTGAAAAGCGAAATTATTACTCTTGACGCAGCAAAACAGGCTTCTGACAAGCCCGAGGAACTTGTTATGGAACTTCGCGGCATTTCCCGGGGAACTTCAATAAAAACTCCACGTTAATAGAGAGAGGATTTTCAGATGCCCATCAAAACAATAAAAAAAACAATTTGGTTCGCAAGTGGTTTCTTAAGCCTACTACTATGCGCAGCGTTGTTCTTTACTTTTTTTGTTTCAGCGGCTAGTGCTGAAAAAGTACCAGAATTACCTGCTAAGCCAAAACTAGCAAACAACAAAAAATCAACGCTTATCCAGCTTAGTGCGTTATGGAAAACTGAAATCAATGCAAAAAAACCTGTTGATAGAACTCCAATAAAAAATACGCAAAGACCTGTTCGACAAGGACCAACACTAGAGGATATTTTATCGCGCAATTTGCAAATCCACAGTATTCTCAATGATGATTTTGCTATTATTATTTATCAGCGTAAAAAAATGATCATTCGTCCTTTTAACCAAACAGAAGAGGATACTTTTCTCGATTTAGGTGATGAATCGCAACGCCCGTGGGAAGTGAATATTCCAGGGAAAAAATTGACCGTACAAAAAATTTCTTACAAAGAAGGAATTCTTTTCAAGAATAAAAGTGACGGTAAAGAAGCGTGGTTAAAACTTCGCGAGAAAAATGGTCTTGGTAAATCGATTCGCAAATTACCTCGTAGTCGACAGATCGGTGAAAATCAGTGGTTGGTAACACGCGACGAGGCCCGGAAAATGTACGAAGACTACGATAAATATATTGGAGAGATGGGACTACGGCCGCATGAAAATGGTATTTGGGTGCGACGTGTTCCTGAAGGTTCAAAGGCAGCATTCTATGGCCTACAAAAAAACGATATTGTTGTAGATTTTAATGGTGCGCCTTTGAAGTTGGACGAACTATCTTCAAAGAAAAATATACGCAAAATGGCAAAAAAATATCGCAAAATGAAAAGCTTTCGTTTAAACATTATACGCAATGGCCAAAAAATGGCGCTGCGTTTTGATAAACCATAGAACCAGTGAGTGTAATTATAATTAGGCGTAATCTTTATGCGAAATTATGGGATTGTGCCTCTTTTATTCAAGTAAAACTACATTTTTTCTGCAAACGAAAATATACAGCTTGATTATCTATTTTATTGAATAATAGTTTATGGTCAATCGCTGTATTTTATTTTGCAATGTAGCTTCAGAGAACAAGAAAGGTTTATGTTGGTAGATTCTCAAACACTACAAAAGTGCGAAAACAGCATTGGCTATGTTTTTAAAGATCAGTCTCTTTTAATTAGAGCTCTAACACATGCATCGCTGCGCAAGGAAAGTGGAACTTGCAATGAACGCCTTGAATTTTTAGGAGATGCGGTCTTAGGGCTCGTTGTCTCGGATTTTCTTTTTCATACATTTCGCGATTTTGATGAAGGAGATCTCAGCCTAATAAAGTCTATCGTGGTATCGCGCGCTACACTTGCAAAACAAGCGCGTGTACTGTGCTTGCCTGATTTCTTTTCTTTTGCCAATCCCAATAAAGAAGAGAAGGGGAATAAGATTCCCAATTCAGTGCTTGCGAATGTTTTTGAAGCGATTATTGGCGCAATCTATATCGATAGTGGGCTTTCTGAATCGCGAAAGTTTATTCTTGCTTCGCTACGCAACGATATAGAATCGGCGATTAAAAATCCTTATCAGAAAAATTACAAGACGCTGCTACAATTTATTGCCCAGAAATATCTTGGAACAACTCCTAGTTACAAAATACTGGGGATGAAAGGTGCAAACCACGAGAAAGTATTTATTGCTTGTGCGATTATTGGGAAACGCAAGTTTCTTGCCGCAGAAGGACCAAATAAGAAAGAAGCTGAACAACTCGCCGCGCACGCCGCACTGCAGATTCTTTCCTTGGAAGACCCGGTGATTGCCGAAAATATTCGCCGTAATCTTTCTGTAGAAGAGAATAAGAAAAACAATAAACCTTTGGCCAAAACCCCTAGCTTGTTTCACAATTCTAAATCGCTACTTCAACATGTAACGCAAAAAAATAAACTGCCATATCCTGAGTATAAACGAATTCATATTGAAATTGAAAATGAGCGAAAGTTTTTTTATATTGCAGTGCAAATTGGTGGCCGTAGATTTCCAGAAGCAAGAGCAACGAAAGTAAAAGAAGCGGAAAGACTTGCTGCGCGCAATGCGCTGGATATCCTTGCTGAAGATTACGCAAAAACTGGGATAAATAGTGACTTAAGTTTTTTTCCTACGGAATATATTAACAATCCTCCTTTATGGCATAAGTTGAACTAATGGACAAATACATTTGCATACATGGACATTTTTATCAACCACCGCGTGAGAATCCATGGACTGGAAAAATTGAAAAGCAACCATCGGCAGCTCCATATCATGATTGGAATGAACGTATCACCGCTGAGTGTTATGAATCCAATAGCCACTGCGAAATATTTGATCATAGTGGAATAAAAGTCAAAGATTTGAATAACTACGCGCACATAAGTTTTAATTTTGGCCCAACACTGCTCTCGTGGATGGAACGCAGTAATAAGAAAGCATATGAATCCATTCTTCGTGCTGATGTTGAAAGTATCGAGAATTTTAATGGCCACGGTTCTGCTATTGCACAAGTTTACAACCATATCATCATGCCACTTGCAAACGAACGCGATAAAAAAACTCAAATTGTGTGGGGTATCAAAGACTTTGAATATCGTTTTAAACGTAGGCCTGTTGGTATGTGGCTTGCTGAAACTGCTGTTGACACTGCAACGCTAGAACTTTTAGCGGAAAACGATATTCGTTTTACAATCCTAGCACCGCGCCAAGCAAAACGGGTTCGCGAAATAGGCAAAGATTCTTGGGAATCGGTTGCTTACGAAAAAATAGATCCGTTTCGCGCATATTTATGTAAATTACCATCTGGAAAAAGCATCAATCTTTTCTTCTACGATGGCCCCATTTCGCAAGATATAGCATTTGACAATCTTTTGGCAAATGGCGAATCTTTTGCAGACCGCTTACTACACATATTATTTCACACAAGAGCGCAATTAGTTCATATAGCAACAGATGGTGAGACATATGGACACCACCATAATTTTGGTAACAAAGCTTTAGCTTATTGTTTGAATCATATTATGAATAATGAGCACGCAAAATTAAGTGTTTACAGTGAATTTATAGAGAAATTTCCAGCAGAATACGAAGTAGAAATCTTTGAAGACTCTTCTTGGAGTTGTATGCACGGTGTTGAAAGGTGGCGCGACGATTGTGGTTGTGGTTCAGAAGGCGGAGGCCAACAACTTTGGCGTGCACCTTTACGCAGAGCTATGGATTGGCTTGTGAATGAAAGCGCAAATATATTTGAAAAGCAAATGCAAAAATTCGATGTCAATCCATGGGAAATACGCAATCATTACATAGATCTTATTTTAGAAAACAATAAAACTACTGAATTTTTTAAAACTCACTTTTCTAAACGAATAAATGAACGAAGTCAAAAGAAAATACTTACACTTCTAGACATGCAACATCAATCTCTTCTTATGCAAACTAGTTGCGGGTGGTTTTTTGAAGAAATTTCTCGTTTAGAGGGCATACAAATCATGGCTTATGCTCGAAAATGCTTGGAAATAGGGCAAGATTTCTGTTTTCGTTCCTTAGAAAAAAAATATTGCAAACTTCTCGAAGAAGCACCAAGCAATATGCCACAGTTCAAAAACGGCGCCGATATATACCAAAAAATCGTCAAAAAAATTCCTCGATCTTAGATTTATTTATCTCACAAATTCATCAGGCCACAAGAGACGTTTCCTACATTGGTCAATTTCAAATCATTTGTTACAAAACCTTGCGTCTACTGACAATTGTTTTCGCGATTATTTTGTTTGTTGGCCAATGGCACTTGACATATTTCTTTTGTGGATTGGGCCGCACTCTACATTACACTCTTTCTATAAACCTCAAAAAACTTGCAACTTTTGGTACTTGTAATTCGTAATAGTTACAGAAATCCGGATTTCATATTGTATGAAGGATTTGCACGTTGAAATTCTTCGGGAGTTATATCATTGAATGATGAACGAATTTTTGAATTATTTATCTGCGGTGAAAGAGCAATGTTTGGAGTCCTAATGGAGAGATATCAAAAACCACTTTATCACTATCTTTTAAGATATACTGGTAATACAACTCTATCTGAGGAAATTTTGCAGGAAACTTTTGTAAAAGTGTTTCAAAAATGTGAGATGTATACTCGTGGAAAACCATTTAAGCCTTGGCTCTATAAAATAGCTTGTAATACCGCAAAAGATAAACTAAAGCAGAAAAAACAGCAATCTTTAGCAGAAAAGGAGGAGCCTATGACTAAAACAGCAAATTCTCCTGTCCATCATCTCCATTGTAAGGAAATCGGAGAGATGATAGACAAAGCTGTGGCAAAGCTTCCACCGAACCAAAAACAAGTTTTTATTTTGCGCGAGTACGAAAAAATGTCTTATGTTGATATTAGTATAGCGGTAGAACGGCCGTTAAATACAGTTAAATCAGATATGCGCCGTGCTTTAAAGTCTTTACGCGATTTGCTCACATCTCTTACCGACATTGCGATGAAAGGAAAGTACATATGAATTGCGGAAAATTTCATGCGTATATTTATGATTATTATTACGATCTTCTTGAAAACGAAGAACGAAATGAATTTGAGCAGCACTTACAAAGTTGCTATGAGTGCAAAGAAAAGTTTGAGCAGCAGCAAGCAGGACTAAGTTTATTACAAGCGTGGCAACCACAAGAAGAAGTGCAAGTAGTGGATAAAGTTGTGCCTATGAAATCAAAATATATTTATTGGAGAGCGGCAGCTATTTTTTTCTTTGTAGTATCAGCGATTTTTTCAATGCTGTTTGTACAACAGCACAATGAGCTTTCTCATTTTTCTGCGGCGGAAAGTAATTATCAAAAGAATATAAAACACAATGACAAACAGTTAAAAGAACTACAAGCGACATATCAACGAGTTAGTGAAAGCTACGAAAAAGCTATTGCAGAGGAAGAAGAAAAACAACACCAGTATATGCAGAAAATTGCGAAAGAACAAAATAAACATGCGATTGAGATTGAACAGCTAGAAAAGAAAAATATTCAATTGAGCAAAGAATTAAAAAAACAATCGTTATTAAGCAAACAAGAACAGCTACATAAGATAAAACGTTTAGAAACAAAAGCCAAAGAACTGACAGAAATTATTCCTCTTTATCGCGTAGGAAGTATAATCCGCAGAAGAAAGGAAAAAGAGCTAGCGCAGGTTGTTGCTGAATATCAGTCCGAAACAAGATATCAGCACGAGATAACAAAAGCATCACAAGAATTAGAAAAATATATACAAGATAAAGAAAACTTTGAAGAGCAACAATTAGTTTTACAAACAGAATTAAACAATGCGCTTGGAGAAATTCTTGAGAAAGAAAAGATTATTAAAAACCAACAACGCGAGGTATTAGAAGCTAAACGAATTCTTCGGATTGCTGAAAAAGCTGGCGCACATTTAGGTATGTTTCTTTCTAAAAAGAAGCCTCTAGATGGTATTGTTACTGCAGTAAGTAGAAGGAAACCTCTTGTTATGTTGTCTCTTGGAAGCGATGATGGGGTACTAAAAGAATATAAGTTTACTATTTCTAGAGGATCAAAATATATTGGAATGGTTGTCGTTGTAGATGTATACAAAGATGCTTGTGCAGCGCAGATTATAAAAGAAAAAACATTGGTAAAGATTAAAAAAGGAGACTCTGCTACTACTCATTTTGGTATAGAGCACGAGGTTTCTAAAGAAAAACATTCAAATAAAAATAAGATTAGAAGCACCAAAAAAAACCATGACGTTTCTAAAGAAAAAACGTTGATTGAGAATTCGCCTAAGAAAAAACAGATACAGAAACTAGCAAAAATATCACGACAAGAATTAGAAGATCAGATAGTCGCGAAAGAAAGTAGTGAAGAAGAACGATTGATTTTGCAAAGAGAATTAAACAATGTGCTCGCAGAAGTTAGTGAAAAAGAGAAAATTATTCAAAAACAACAACGAGAGCTTTTAGAAGCTAAACAAATTATTTCGGCAGCAGAAAAGCAAGGTGTGCGTTTAGATCTTCTTTACACTAAAAAAAAGCCTTTGGATGGTTTTATCACCGCGGTAAGCAAAAAGCTCCCTCTTGTTATGTTGTCTTTGGGAAGTGATGATAAGGTATTAAAAGGCTATCAATTTACTATTTACAGAGAAGCAAAATATGTAGGAGCGGTTATTGTTGAAGAGGTTTATAAAGACGCTTGTGCAGCGCGCATTATAAAAGAAAAAACGCGAATAAAGGTCAAAAAAGGAGATTCTGTTACTACTCGCTTTGGTGGTACGCACGATGTTTTTGAACAGCAACCCTCAAATGAAAATGAGATCGTTAAAAACACCGAAGAAAAATCGGGGGTTTCTAAGGAAAAAACGCTAAATAATACCGAGAACAATACCACTAATAATACCGACAGCATTGTGTTTGGATATACGTTTAGCGGGAAACAGGAATTGGAACAGGCGCGAGAAAAATTTTTACCAAACATCACTAGTTTTAATTACAAAGAAGGTTGGGGAAAAAAAGAATTTGAGGAGCTTATTCTCAAAGGAGATATAAATGTTGATTTTCCACAAGAATGGCGCAACGCGAAGAATCGTAAAAAAGCGCGTTCTGTTCTTGATTATATGGCAAATAATAGTAAACACAATACCGAAGCGTATGCTCATATCGAAGAAAATCCGTTTATTCAGGTTCTCGATGACCCGCTTTCTACATTTTCTATTGATGTTGATACAGCCTCTTACTCAAACATTCGTCGCTTTTTAAATGATTACCAAATGCCTCCAAAAGATTCGATTCGTTTAGAAGAAATGATCAACTATTTTGACTATGATTATCCACAACCACTAATAGATACTCCATTTTCAGTGCATACAGAAATGGCGAACTGTCCTTGGAATCCAAAGAATGTATTGTTAAAAGTTGGCCTACAGGGGCGAAAAATCTCCGAAGAAAAACGTCCAGCAAGTAACATTGTATTTTTGATTGATGTATCTGGCTCCATGGAGTCGCCCAAGAAGCTTGAGTTACTTAAGAAATCTTTTGGGTTAATGATTGACAATCTTACAAAGAACGACCGCGTCGCTATTGTTGTCTACGCGGGAGCTTCAGGTTTAGTTTTACCATCGACAACTTGTGATAACAAGAATACAATTTTCAATGCGTTAAAACAATTGCAAGCTGGCGGTTCGACAAATGGTGGCCAAGGAATTGAGCTTGCTTATAAAATTGCACAACAAAACTATGTTGCCGATGGTATAAACCGCGTTATTCTCGCTACTGATGGTGATTTTAATATTGGAATTACCGATGAAGGGAGTCTGACACGCCTTATAGAGGAGAAAGCCAAAACAGGGGTGTTTTTGACGGTACTGGGCTTTGGTATGGGGAATTACAAAGACTCTACTTTGGAAACTTTAGCAGATAAAGGCAACGGTAACTACGGATATATTGATAATATAAATGAAGCACAAAAAATGTTGGTGAAAGAAATGCAAGGAACGTTGTGGACTATTGCCAAAGATGTGAAGATTCAAATTGAGTTTAATCCAAGTTTAGTTGAGTCTTATCGTTTGGTTGGCTATGAAAATAGAAAATTACGCCACCAGGATTTCAGTGATGACACTAAAGATGCAGGAGAAATAGGTGTTGGACATAGAGTTACAGCCTTTTATGAAATTACTCCAGCATATAATGTAAATCTCAAGTCTAAGGTTAAACCTTTGCGCTATCAGCAAAAAGTGATTGTCAACAGTTCAGAAAAAGAGCTTGCTTTTATTAAGTTGCGTTATAAAGAACCTAAGGAAAACAAGAGCAAGTTGTTGCAATTTGCGATTAACAAAGACATACGCCAAAAGCCGTCGCCAGACTTTTTATTTGCTTCTTCGGTAGTGAGTTTTGGAATGTTACTGCGCGATTCTCAGTACAAAGGTGTACTCAACTATGATATTGTTGATGAACTGGCACAAAGAGGAGCACAGAATTCTAAATCAAAACATCGCCAAGAATTTTTACAATTAATTAAAAAAGCTCGTCTTGTTGACCAAGTGATTACTATTAAAAAAAATAAATAGCTATTCGAGTTTTGCATGACGGATAGCTCTTCTAACTTTTACCTCTAATTCAAGTAATAAATCTTTACTCAGAAGCTCTTGTAGTAATATAAGAGCTTCTTTGTTGTTGATTTTTATTAGAGTTTGCGCTATGGCTTCGAGCTCTGCATTCGATTGTTTTTTCTCTAAAATTTCATATATTATTGGTAGAGATTTTTCTTTAAATTTGCTTAGTGATTTTATACCAATAATACGAATTTTTTCATTGTGATTCAAAAGGCGCTTCGCGTTGACTAAAGAATAATTGGCTGCGTCGAATAAAGTTGGAATCGTATTCTGTGGTTGATCACATAGTTCTAGTATGTCGTCCAAAAATTGTAAACCCCCTTTGTATGCAAACTCTTCTGCAATCATCGTTCTTACCACTGCGGACTTATCGTTAAGAGCTTTTATTAATAATTTGGGATTTCTAGAAATATTAGCAATAGCAATAAATGATTTTGCGCGTATATAAGGATTGTGATGTTTTTGTAGTTTACGCAAAATTGGCAAAGATTTCTTTACCTGGAATCTTTCGAATATTTGTAAGCATCTCATTTGTGCAGGCGGCTCGCTATCATCTACAACAATTTCAAGTAACAAATCACTATTAAGTGGACCTTCTATTTTTGCCAAAGCTTCGATTACCAGTACTTTGATATATTTTACAGGTGAGTTTAGTGTTTGTAAAGTAGTGGCGCTCTTTTTCGCTTTCATCTCTCCAAGAGTATAAACAACCACTGCTTGCTTCTCGACGGTTAAACTAGGCAAACGTTCTATTAAGGAAGCTACTAATTGTGGTGAACTGTTGTTCAGCCACAAATCAATAATCGCTCCGCGATAAAAATGTATGTCTCCTAGTAAATTCCACACATAGTTTAGTTTTGGTAGTGGTATTTTTCCCATGTTTGCTAGACACTTAATTACTTCTCGGCGCACTTCTCGGTAATAGTATTCGTCATTTTTGTTGCGTTTTTTGCTCAGCAAAGAAAATAATATAGGTAGTGCATCGTCTTTGATTTGCGGTCCTATACATTTGATACACGCTAAAACAACTTTGTATGTTGCTGTGTCTAGTTGTTTGTGAGTAAGAAGTTCTAAGAGGGTAGAGGAAAGTTTTGGTAGGCGCGGGACGTTGTTGATATGAGATAAAACATACATGATACCACTTTTTACATAGCGATTTTCAGCTGCTTGTAAACTTTGTAACAGGAATGGTAGAAGTTTTGTCGCCGGAATTTTTAGTAGAATATTTTTTTTTATTTGTTTCAATTTCAATTTATTGCTACTAAATGTTTGTAAGATAAAGCGCATTGTTTGTATATTTATTTCGGTATGTGGCTTGTTTTCCAAAATTTCCCAAAGTGGCTTTTCGTGGCTAGATTTTTGCAATTTTTCTATCACAAAAGGAACCGTGTTTGGTGAGAGCATTAAAATTTGCATGCTCATATTGCGAATACTTATGCCAGATGCCTGTAATTTGGCAAAAAAAATAGGGATAACTTTTGGTGGTATTACTTCAAAACTCTTTAATAAATGCATAACCGTAGCGACTATTCGGCGGCTTTCATGATTAATATATTTTGTTAGATTAAGAAACGTTTCAGTGCTTGTTTCGAATGTAGTATTTTTTAATACGGTGCAAATATGTTGGATGTTGTGATTATTTGGTTTTTCGATAAGAGGTAAAACAATTTCAAGACGCGGTTGCAATTCTACAAGGACTTTACTTGCAGCAAATCCAGCAAGATGATCTTTGGCCAAAAGTTGTAAACAATGCTTTTCTGCAAATTTTTTGTCTTTTATTTCTGCAATCAAATACAAACTAACTAGACGTATGCGCCAATCTTTGTGCTCTAAGTTTGCTAACAAAGTATTTTTATGATCTTTTAGATTAAAAGAAGAGCTGCGCACATAGTTTTTTACGTTCTGTAAACTTGGTCCATTACCTTCTTTATATATATCCGCCATAGTCGCTTTTTTTGATATTTGTATAATTGAGGTTTGCAAAGTGTTCTTTTTTGGCCACCACAAATAACAAGCAACTATAATGAGAAGCGTAATTAAAGTAAGCTGTTTTCCATAAGAAACGCGCGGCTTTTTGAGTTTTTTTAGTAATAATGGCCATTGATCAGTCTGACAAGAAATAAGATGTGGTGTTGATAACGGCTCTAAAAAATCTAGTTTGTCTAATGGGGTAAGTTTAATCGAGAGTTCTTTGCCCAAGATTTTAGCATCGTCCTCGTGAAGAATAAGCGCCAAGGCTTTGTTTTTACATGCTGCCTGCCATTTGTTAGCTAATGATTCTCGCGCTTCAATTTCGTCATCAGTCGTTACTTTTTCTAAAAGTAAATTTTTGAGTCCTTGTTGTTGTGGTTGTGACACAAAAGAACAAGATATGAGAAGTAAAGGAGTTTCAGTAGGCTTTTTCGGATAAGAATCACGATGCTGTTCGATGGCTAATGCGCATGCTGCTGAATCGGAATAGCCAAAATCGCAAAGATTATTAGGACGGGTTTTGTTGTTTGGCATTGGAGCTAGTGCAAATTCATAACGATATTTTTGTTGGATATCGAGTTGAGTTCGTTTAAATACATATGCCGCACCAGAATTTTCTCTGAGCCCAGATGCTCCACCACCTTTGCAAAAATGAGATTCAGCGATTGTAAGGCGCACAGTTACGATAAACGATAAATCTGCGGAGCCTGCGTCGACGGGAAAGCCTATGCGAAAATCCATTTTTAGTCCTCTGTGTTGTAGATAAAATCTATACGGCAAATATTTTTTGCTCTATTTGCTTCAATTGTCCATACGCCTCCAACAGCAATTTCTTTGCCGCTAAAAGTTTGTTGTTCTCCACTAAAAAAAGAGACGTGTACTACTATTGCAAGGCGTAATTTTGCAGAACCACCTCGTAAACTCATATAAAGTTCCTGAGTAATTGAATCCCATTCAAAATGCAATGACATATTCTTGCCACCAATAAACTGGCTTGGAATTGCCATATTCGGTGGTAGGTTGTCTGTTGTTCCTGCAGCGCGTCTTTGGCAAGTTTGTTGTGAAATGTTATTGCCATGCACCCACAAAAATAATACAGTTCCGCGTTTTATGGCTAGATTTTTATACAAAAGATAAAAATAGTACCAGCGCAAGTCCTTATTTTCATTTGTTTGTGCTTGCCTTACTAAGTCTAAATATTCACCAGGATGTTTGTCGGCGAGATACCATAGTTTGCTGTGGCTTCTCTCACTTAGTATTTGATATTCTTTTTCAACGCAAAACGGACAACTTAGTAGGTGATAAAGAGAGTGGTAGTACAAAAAAGGGTGTTGGCTTTTTATGGTATTAAATGCTTTGATTAGCAATTTATTTTCCGCAGAAGAAATATCATAGCTACGCCAATTTTCACTGAGAGAAAATAGCTCTAATTTTGTATAAAAGTGATCGCAACTAGGTTGTAAGATTTTTTTAATTTTCATGGTAAACTTTAGATAAATTTTCGAGAATATCTTCGACTAAACATGTGTAATCATCATCGTTTAACTGTTGTTGATGTTTTTCATTCAAAAAACTAGAAATGCAATTCTTTAAAACATCACGTACACTTTGTCTTGTTTCAATGCTATCAACTTTGCCAACATCACTGTGCGTTTGTTCTATTACTTTTGGATCGACAGTAGTTGAATTTGTCTGTGCTTGATAGTCTTTGTTGTATTCGTATAAAAGTGCACTAATATTGATATCACCAAGAAAAAAGCGCGGCGAAACAAAACGATACACTTCTTCGCAACTATTGCCAAATTGAATCTTGTCTCGCTTAAAATCCACTTGCAAATAAATGGCAAAACCATAAGTGTTTTTATCGCGAACATTAAAAGTTTTTTGTAAATAATCTACTAAAGAAACATCTTCATTGTGATTTTCAGCACTAATTACTTGCAGCATATCTAGAAAAAAACGATTTTTATTGATGTGATCACAACAAAAGAACACTTGATTATTTTCTATGTCTTTGGTTTCAATTTGAAAATTATGTCCCTTTGCTGCCGTCCAAAAGAAACCCTCGCTATCAAAAATATTGGCAGTTTTATCGAATTTGAGAACATAATGACCTCTATGTTCTACTGTAGTTTGCAAAACAAAAATATTGTTGCCAGCTATTTTGCGTATACTAAAATATGCGCGGTTTTTAATATTAGGATCTGTTGGCCATATACATAGAAAAATTTTTGTCGGAATGACACCTTTGAAAGCTGTTGTTCCGATATAACCGCTTTGTAAACCGCAATTTTTCAAACGACGAATGTAGGTTCTCATACTCTATACTATATATTCTCAACTGAGTTGAGAAACTTCCTTCTTTTAAGTTCCAAAAGTAAGATCCCATATAGCGACAAAAATAGTAAAAATAATGGTTACGAAATACACAATAGCACCATAACAAAATATCGCTAGTACAAGAAATAGAATAGCTATGTTTAAAATTAGCTCAAATAAAAAAATAAATATCGAAGGTACAATGGCAATAACTTCGTTACTTGTACTTTTTATGTACTGATATGATGCTCTTGTCCAATTTAAATTTACCCAGTTTTTTTCTCTCAAATTAGATGCAACAGAACATGCATTATCTCCGTGCTTCCACAAGAATTTAACTATAGACTCTGTTGTTTTTAATGCTTGCCTTTTCGGAATGTTTTGTTCGTTCCCCAGAAGAAAAACGTTACTTAGGCATATAAAAAAGAAGGTATAAAAAAAGATTTTCATCAATTTCTCCAGTTTGTAACTCGAAATAACAGAGTAATACGAAAATGAAGTAGCATATCTTTGTTAATTGAAAATAAGTATGTTTAATTTTGATTTTAATCCTCTCGTTTAAGACGAGAGGATTAAACTATTACTTAGGTGCAACAGCTCCATTTTCAATCCAAATTTTCATGTAGTGAACAAATTCTTTATGGCTAAGTGGCGGTTTTGTTCTACCTTTGCCAGGATTCCATCCCCAAAGAACTAAAGGGTCAGAACTGACATGTTCGAAAATTTGTTCGAGAGTTTTTCCGCCATTATGCTTTGGATCTTTTAGTTGTTTTGCTAATTGTCCAGCGGTTTTTCCCTGAAAAACAAGCGGCATACTTGGATGTGGTAAATGCCAGTTAGGAGCACCTGGTGGCATGTGTTTTCCGATACCATTTGTTTTTTGGTGACAGGCTGTACATTTCATGCCAGGAATTCCCTTGCCGTTCTTACCACCTTGAACGCGCATAGCATGTGGAATGCTTTTGTCTGATTGTAGTGGTGCAGAACCTGTAGGGTGACAATTAAGGCATCGCGGGTGGATGAAAACTTTGTAAGCTTTTTCAAACGCTGCGCGAGAAATATCTGCTTTGTTTTGTTCTTCATTTTGTTGTTGGGCAGAAACTAAATTGAGCACTAGAGTGATAAAAATCCATATTGAAGCGATTAACCCTAGTCGCGCAAGCCCAGAATATTTTTGAGTATTTGTCATTTCTTCTCCTTCTATCCGCGTAATTCTTCGCTGTTAATAGGTAGTTGACGAATACGTTTACCTGTTGCTGCAAAAATAGCGTTTATAACTGCAGGTGCAAGAGGTGGAACTGAAACTTCACCGATTCCGCCCATTTTGTCAGTGCTCGGCACAATATGAGTTTCCACTTGAGGCATTTCGTCCATGCGTAGTGCTTTGTAGTCGTAAAAATTACTTTGTTGCACACGACCATTTTTAAAGGTGATTTTTCCGTGGAGTACAGCACTTAAAGCGTAGACAATTCCACTTTCCATTTGTGCTTCCACTGTATCTGGATTTACGACAGGACCGCAATCTACAGCACAGATAACTTTATGGATTTTGACCTTGCCTTCTTTTGAAACCGAAACTTCTGCTACTTGCGCAACAAAGCTTCCAAAGCTTGCATGTACTGCTAAGCCTCGTCCATGTCGTTCAGGTAATGGCGCGCCCCAATTTGATTTGCTAACGGCTAGTTCTAAAGCTCTTTTATGCCGCGGGTGACCTTTGAGTAACTCAAGTCTTAATTTGTATGGATCTTTACCAGCAGCAGCTGCTAACTCATCGAGAAAACATTCGACAACAATAGGGTTGTGTGAGCCACCGACAGAACGCCACCAAAGTACTGGTACATTTGATTTGGGACTATGTAAATCGACATACACATTCGGTATTGCATATGGCACATTTTCAGCACCTTCTACAGAAGTACTGTCAACACCATTGTGAACCATAAACCCTTCAAAAGGAGTCCCTGAAGCAATCGATTGTCCTACTATCGTGTGTTTCCAAGCCACTGGGTTATTGTTGGCATCAAGACCTCCAGCAATTTTGTGATAGTATCTTGGACGATACCATCCGCCGTGAATGTCATCTTCTCGCGTCCAAACAACTTTTACAGGCGCTTTTACCGCTTTTGATGTTTCAACTGCTTCGCGTACAAAATGGCTATCTGGCACAGCACGTCGTCCAAATCCGCCACCTAACAAGGTAGTATGAACATGAACTTTTTCCGCTGGGAGTCCTGTTATCTTGGCAGCAACTGCATGTTCTGCTGTTTGAAATTGTGTTCCAGTCCATACATGACAACTATCTTTGCGAACATCTGCAACACAGTTGAGGGGTTCCATTGGTGCATGAGCAAGGTAAGGAACTTCGTATACAGCTTCTAGTTTTGTGGTTGCACTACTCATCGCTGTTTCTACATTGCCTTTGTTTTTAGCCACAGCTCCTGGAGAATCGGCAAGTTTTGCGTACTGTTCGCGTTGTTTTTCGGTGTCGAGATTTGCGCCAGCTCCGTCATTCCATACAACATCTAGAGCCTTAGCACCGCGATTAGCTGACCAAAAATTGTCGGCAACTACTGCAATACCTGAATGAATTTGGACAATGGCCTTCACCCCTGATATTGCCTTTGCTTTATCTGTAGAAAAGCTTTTCACTTTTCCACCAAGCACAGGTGGGCGCCTTACTACAGCTGTTAACAAACCATCTATCTGTACATCAATACCAAACACCGCTTGTCCGTTGGTCTTACTTGGTGTATCAAGTCGTTTAATCGGTTTGCCAATGATTTTAAAGTCTTTTGGGTCTTTCAAAGTAATGTTTGTTGGCGTTGGCATTTTTTCAGCTTGTTTGGCCAATTTTCCATAAGTCAATTGACGCTTTGTCGCATCGTGAAATACTACGCCATTTTCTGCGCGGCAACTTTCGGTTGTTACTTCCCATGTTTTTGCTGCGGCTGCGATCAACATTGCTTTTCCAGTAGCTCCCACTTGGCGTAGACGATCCCACTCTGTCCAAGTACTACTGCTACCACCCGTCATTTGCGCGCCAAAATTTGTATGTCCGTATACGACATTGACTGGAGCGGCTTCGATCTTAACTTTGCTCCAATCGCAATCGAGTTCTTCGGCAACCATCATTGGCAGTGAAGTGTAGACGCCTTGTCCCATTTCCGAGTGGTTGACAAGAATCGTAATTGAATCATCTTCGCCAATACGCAAAAAAGCATTGGCAATGTCAGCACTAGACCATTTGTCAGCTGCTTCTACGCGTTTACCATTTAGGGGCAGGTTAAAGCCTATGACTAAACCACCTACGACTGCAGCACCAGCTTTGAGAAAAGAGCGGCGACTAATTCCATTAATACCTCTCATTAATTTTCCCCCTTTTGTTTTCTCACGGAATCTGCTGCACTGTGTATTGCGCGACGGATACGATTATAAGTACCACAACGACAAATATTACCGGTCATCACATCATCGATGTCTTCGTCTGTTGGCTTGTCATTGTGTGCTAGTAATACTGCTGCGCTCATAATTTGCCCTGACTGACAATAACCACATTGTGGAACATCTTCGGCAATCCACGCTTGTTGTAAAGAATCACCAAGATCAGAAGACAGCCCTTCGATGGTGGTAATTTCTTTGCCTTCTGCCGCGGAAATAGGAACAACACAAGAACGAACCGCTTCACCATCAACATGTACAGTACAAGCTCCGCACTGAGCTACCCCACATCCGTACTTGGTTCCCGTTAAGCCGATCTTATCGCGAATTGCCCACAAGAGCGGCATTTCAGGATCAGCGTCGATTTCATATTTTTTTTGATTGATTTTTAGCTTTACCATAAAACCTCCTAGAGGTGCGAATGTAAAATATTTTGTATACTTTGAAGATATTTCAATCACTTACTAAAATCAAGGTTAATTTTGTAAAACACTTGTTTCGATACATTTGAAATCCATTATTTGGAAATAGGAATTGCAACTCGTAATCCAAAATAACCTCCGTAGCAATTTCATTTTACTTACCGCGAACAACTATTGACTTTTGTGTATGCAAAATCTTGCATTTTTTTTTCAATAAAATGTTTAGCTTTTTTAAAAAAAATACATTTTTTTGAAAATTTGTTTTATAACGACTATTTTACTTTTAAAAGTTTAGTTTGGCATAGTAAGATATAGAAAAATGATTATCATACAATTGCGGTGTTTTTGCAGTCAGTAAATGGTTTTAAAATCAAGGAGTGTAAGGTGTCTCGCGAACAGATAGAACAAAATAAAAAAACTTCTTTTCTCAAACAGGAAACCTCAAAGATTTATGAACTTCTCATAGAAAATTATAAAGGTGAACAATACCGAGAAATTGACAATTACGATATCGCGACATTCATCGAAAAAAAGATAGACTTTGCGCAGATTCATTTAGCTACTGTAGATAAAGTGAAATATGGACGATCGTTGCAACACGTTCAATTTATACATGACCTGTGTGTATGTTTGAATACCTTTAAGCAGTATGGCAAAGATCATTCAGTAACACACCTCAAATTATCGGAATTGTTTGATTTTCTGAATGTATATTTCTATAGATTTCAGGAATTGAAACTTACAAGTGTTGGGCATCAAATCTTATTTAACAATAGAAAAGTACAAGAAACACCGCAGGGCAATTTTCTAATCAGTAAAATGTCAGATAAAGGTATTGGTATTATAAGAATATACAGAGGATTTACCTTCGAAGAATTAGTACTTTTAATAGAAATATTACTGTATAAGTCCCATGAAGAAAGTCAAATTCCTTTAGAACGTCTTACTAAATTAAAAAACACTAAAATAGAGCAAATTGAGTATCTTTTTGAGGAAAATTTAGGGATATTTGTTGATTCTGGGACTTTTTCTTCAACCGAGGAAGTAGAGGATCACGAGAATATTGGCGAAGGTATAGTTATTGAACCAGATGACGTTCCTGATGATATAACTAGGGAACGAGATGCTCATAAAGAACCTGAAAAAATAGAGCAAAAAATCCCTAAACAACAACAAAATTTTGTTTTGTCTGACAAAGACCTACCGCAAAAACAGCAAAAACTTTCGTTTGAAAAATCATCGTCTCGCCAGAAATATCCACAACAACTACCAAAATTCGAAGAAATGCTCAGCGATGATGCTGGAAGGCCAGGACCTGTCGAGCGATTAATTGCACAGTCAGAAAATGCGATGAGGTGTATTCAGTATTTTGTTGGCTTACAATTTATTATTATCGCCAATTTTATTGATGTTATTGTTGATACAATTGCGAGCTATATAAATAGTATCTATCAAAATTGGAGGTGGATGCGCAGTATTCGCAAGGCAATGAAAAACAGAACCCGCGAAGCAAAAATACGCATGCTAATCCATGACTTAAATATCGGACGCATTTATTTATCTCGCTTTTTTGGTTTAGCCGGTCATTCTATGCAAATTTACAAGGGACAAAATCTTGGTAAATACGCAAACTATGTTACCGCAACTTTTCCCTTAAAAATAGTACTGGAAATGCGCGAGCACTTTGATGGTATGAAGCGCGGGTTATCATTATTAACTGTGAAAGAGACCAAGCAAACAATTACTAAGTCACTGTGGGATTTTTTCAAGAGCTTTTTACCTGACATATGGGGAATGTTTGTCTCGTTTAAAGATATTTTTGTAATTCAGTTTTCAATGAAATACAATCGCCATCAAGTAGAAGGAATGTATGTCGATTTTGTTCAATCGTATTTATCTCTAATTGAATTACTTGCAAAAGATAGTGCGCAAAAACATATTGCAAATATTGATTTACCAGAACTAGGGATATACGAAGAAGTGTTGTTTGAACGTTTTGATCATAAACAAGTAAATACAATTGCTCACGCAGTTAAAAACTGCCGCTTTAGTTTACAAAGACTTCTACAAATAATGTGTAAGCCTCGTCCTTTTTTGTACCCAAAGTATTGGCAGCGCCTTGATGTTATTCGTGAAATTCACAAAGCGCGGCGGTTCGAGATGAATTCGTTTTGTGAACTGGAATTAGAAAAATGGGTGATGGTGGAAGTTAGAAGAATTTTAAATAGTAGAGGTTATACTATTTGTGAAGAAGAACAGATATTACGGGAACAAGAATTAAGCGCATTTCAAAGAAACTATGCTTATCAGAAACTACTAAAAGACCAATTTGTTTTGTAATTGTCTACTAGAGAGCCAAGGCTTGACCACTGTTGAGTTAAGGAATTCAAATCTGATTTGAATTGCAAATTTCTGAGGGAGCCAAGTGAATTGGGATATAGAAAAAATGAATTATCATACAATTGCGGTATTTTTTGCAGCCGGTAAATAGTTTTGAAATCAAGGAGTGTAAAGTGTCTCGCGAACAGATAGAACAAAATAAAAAAACTTCTTTTCTCAAACAGGAAACCTCAAAGATTTATGAACTTCTCATAGAAAATTATAAAGGTGAACAATACCGAGAAATTGACAATTATGATATCGTGGCATTCGTCGAAAAAAATATAGATTTTTCACCGATTCCTTTAACTGCTGCAGAGAAAAAGGAATATAAACGATCGTTACAACATGTTCAATTTTTAGAAGATTTGTGTGTATGTTTGAATACCTTTAAGCAGTATGGCAAAGATCATTCAGTAACGCACCTCAAATTATCGGAATTTTTTGATTTTTTGAATGCGTATTTAAAAGCATTTCTAGAGTTGACATTTGCTAACCGTAACGGACAAATTCTAGTGAACAATAGAAAACTCAAGGAAACACTGCAATGTGATGTTTTACTAAACGCAATGGCAGATAAAGATATTGGAGTTGTGGTAATACGTAAGGGTTTTTTTTTTGAAGAGTTAGTGCTCTTAACAGAAATATTATATAAACCTTACGGAGAAAGCCAAATCCTCTTAGAGTTGCTGGATAAGTCAAAAGGAATTGAAATAAATCAAATTAAATATCTACGAGAGGGTGGTTTATCACTACCCGGTGGTTTACCACTATCTGGTGGTTTACCACTATCTGGTGGTTTATCACTATCTGGTGGTTTACCACTATCTGGTGGTTTATCACTATCTGGTGAGGAAAGTACTTTTTTGTCAATAGAGGATGAGTATGATGATATTTTCGAGAGTACATTACCACTATCTGGTGGTTTATCACTATCTGGTGGTTTACCACTATCTGGTGGTTTATCACTATCTGGTGAGGAAAGTACTTTTTTGTCAATAGAGGATGAGTATGATGATATTTTCGAGAGTACAGTTATCGAACCAGATGACAGTCCTGAAGATATATATGCACAACGAGATACTCTTAAAGAACCAGAAAAAATAGAACAAAAAATCTTTAAACAACAACAAAATTTTGTTTTGTCTGGCAAAGACCTACCGCAAAAACAGCAAAAACTTTCGTTTGAAAAATCATCGTCTCGCCAGAAATATCCACAACAACTACCAAAATTCGAAGAAATGCTCAGCGATGATGCTGGAAGGCCAGGACCTGTCGAGCGACTAATTGCGCAGTCAGAGAATGCGATGAGGTGCATGCAGTATTTTGTTGGCTTACAATTTATTATTATCGCCAATTTTATTGATGTTATTGTTGATACGATTGCGAGCTATATAAATAGTATCTATCAAAACTGGAGGTGGATGCGCAGTATTCGCAAGGCAATGAAAAACAGAACCCGCGAAGCAAAAATACGCATGCTAATCCATGACTTAAATATCGGACGTATTTATTTATCTCGCTTTTTTGGCTTAGCCGGTCATTCTATGCAAATTTACAAGGGACAAAATCTTGGTAAATACGCAAACTACGTTACCGCAACTTTTCCCTTAAAAATAGCGCTGGAAATGCGTGAGCATTTTGATGGCATGAAGCGCGGATTATCGTTATTAACTGCGAAAGAAACCAAGCAAACAATTGCTAACTCACTGTGGGATTTTTTCAAGCGATTTTTACCCGACATATGGGGAATGTTTGTCTCGTTTAAAGATATTTTTGTTATCCAGTTTTCAATGAAATACAATCGTCATCAAGTAGAAGGTATGTATGTTGATTTTGTGCAATCGTATTTGTCCTTAATTGATTTACTTGCCAAAGATAGTGGTGCGCAAAAATATGTAGTAAATGTTGATTTGCCTGAGCTAGGGGCATATGAAGAAGTATTGTTCGAACGATTTGATCATAAACAAGTAGATACAATTGCTAATGCAATTAAAGACTGCCGTTTTAGTTTGCAAAGGCTTCTACAAATAATGTGCAAACCTCTTCCTTTTTTGTATCCAAAATATTGGCAGCGCCTTGACATCATTCGCGAAATCCACAAAGTACGGCAGTTTGAAATGAATTCTTTTTGCGAACTCGAATTAGAAAAATGGGTAATGACAAAGGTAAGAAGAATATTAAACACTAGAGGTTACCCCATTTGTGAAAAAGAACAAAGATTACGACAACAAGAATTAAGCGAATTTCAAAGAAAATACGCTTACCAAAAACTATTAAAAGACCAATTTGTTTTGTAATTGTTTACGAAGAGGATAAATCGCATGGTTTTGTTAAATCACTATTGTATTTAGGGGAGGAAGCTCGAAAAACAAGGATTCTTTTGTCGTCCCTGTGAAAGCAGAGGTTGTCAAGTTAAGAAAGTATAATTTTATGCGATGCTGAGTAAAAAACAAAATGGTTGTGAGTTGCGCATCAAATTTGATCTGTTTTGTCTCGCATAAACGGACAAATAATACTTTCAACGCGAAGTCGCATTTTCAAAAGATAATTTGGGGCGTGTCATCATTCAATACAGATAAAAATATAACGGATTCATTTAATGATACGCCAGTAGTATTGAGCCCGAGCCCGTTTGCGAGCCCGCGCCCGAAAACTTTTTGAGAGCGACAGAAAGTGATTTATTGGTTCAATACTAGTTTTTTGCGATGGAAAAAGAAACTTTGCTTCTTTGATAAATTGTTAGTGAAAGTTTCGGAAACGGGCTCGGGCTCGAAAAAACACACAATATTTTGAATGATGACACGCCCTGGTTAAAAATAGTTTCAATTCTTTTATGAGTAACTTTTTGAATACACTGAGGGATTACGAACACACAGTATCGGCTGTTAATATAGAAAAAAATACTCTTAAATACACAGTGGAATTAGCTAAAGATTGCTTAGCTAACCTTTCTAAGGAACAAGCGAAATCCTTCTTGATTGCTATAGGTGTTCATCCAAATGAAGTAGCAAATTCGGATGATTTAACTACTTATTATGTCAATGTTATTGGGTATCTCATTACAAGGAAGTTATTAGAGAAGTGGCTTTTGGAGCTGGTATCGAATAAGCTAGATTTTGCAAGCGATTGGATTAAAAAATTTAGGAAACTTAGCAAATAGAATACTTACTTTTTTTATTCACTCCAAAACTCGTTGCGTTCACCTGCTAACCAGCGACTAGTATGGGTGCGTATGTTGTAATTTCCCAAAAGAATAAATATACCTGCGGATGATTATTTTCAACAGCAAATTTCATATTTATAATAGATAATACAAAACTACGTTTTACAACGCATTTTGGACTGGGAATATTCAAGTCTTCTCTTTTCTTATTTGGAGGCAATATGAAAAATACATTGTTGCTGATATTTGTTTGCTTTTCGATTATTTTATCACAAGAAGTGTCTGTTAGTCTCGATAGCTCAAAAAAACAGGTATCAATTATTATTAAAAATTTTGGCAATGATGAGTTTGATAGTTCGCAAACCATTAAATTTTTAACAACATGCACTTCTACTTATTTACTTCATAGTTCGTTTTATAAAAAATTAAACGAGTCAGATTTGCGTTGGGCGAGTCTAATTTTTTGGAGCTTAACATCTATTGGCAATAACATTGCGGAGGTTCCTGCTCGTCTTGACCTTTTGGGAAATGAAGTTGCCGTTTCTTTAAAACAAAAGAATACGCATGCTGTGAAATTTTCATATCGGTTGATGTATGAAGTGCTGTTACTTTGTTGGAGTCCGTATGCTCAAGATGTAATTGATCGCTATTTAAAGTTGCAACGTCTTTCGCAGCAAATCGCCAAGAAACAAAATATTTCTAGTGATCTTTACTCTTTGTCTTTTGATGATAACAATTTAGAATTTGCTGTCTCTTTTGATAATCTTATTTTAAATCGAAATCACCAAAAAATAGAAATGTTTCTTCGCGCATATTATCTTGGTATACCGCGGAGTTTTTCTCAATATTCTGAGATTAGTCTAATAGTTAAAAAACTATACCCTCTTACGTCTCAAATTGTCCAAAAAAAACAAATACCTATTCCTATTGCTATATCAGACGTGCTCTATCGTAATTTTTTACAGTACACAATGTGGGAAGCTCGTGTTCTCGATGTACACAAAATAGCCGAAATTTACACTCCTGTTTTAATTTCTTCCCCGAATTATATAGATAAAAATGGATTGTTTAGTTTGCAAAAAATAAAGCTGGTTGGCGATGAAATTGCCCAAGAATTGCAAAAAAGCTTTTTGCGACGAGTTCGCGTTGAGCAAATGTCATGGAATAAATTTGAAACAGAAACCAAAGGCTTTTCAAGCTATCCAACATTAAATATGCCGTTACAAATTTTTAGCTTAAAAAATGAAGGTTGGTATACCAATATTCATTTTTCAATTACAAAAAAAAATCTAAGCAAAATTCCTGAAAACTACACTGTTTATGCCAGAAACAAATGTAATGTATTTTTGAGAAATGAATTAGGGGTTCCCCTTTTCAAAAGAGTTGGTGATCAAGTAGTAGCACTTAAAAATATTACGGTGAAGCAAAGTGGTGATAAATGGCTGATTGAACTTAATAATACAACTTTGTACTTTTGTTCTCCGAAAAAAAATTTGTATTTTGATCTTTTCTACAATAAAAACAATAAGCAACATGAATTCATAGATTTTTTAGTTACGCGCTACAAAATATCACCAGAGAGTATTCTTTTATATAAAATAAGTGGACGTAATCTTAGTGCCGAGCTTATAAAACAAACATTTTTGAATATTAGTATTCGTAAACAACAAGATGATGATTACAGTGTGTTTTACTGGAATGTAAGACTATATCCCAAGCCAGTATTTTTACCAGTATTGTCGGACCTAGGAGTGTCTGGTGCTCCTTGAGGAGTACTTTATACGTTCCTGGTTTGGGAATCTAAAAATGAAAAATCAATATGTGATCTCAAGGCAATGAGCAATACTTATGAAATGGAATTTTTACTGATTGATTACGATAAAATGCTACCGCAAGAAATATTTACTTACAAAAATTTCGATAAAATAGTTTTAGGTCATAGACAAAACAAAATCTCTAACCGACAAATGTACAATTTATTGGAAAAGTTATTCATATCGTCAGAAAAGATTAAATCCTTCATTCATTTCAAGTGGACGGAAAACTTATCATCATTTTACTCTCAGAATTTAGAAAACAATCATCACATACCAATGTTTAAATACTGGTACGATGGAAAACATAAATTGCGAATTGATATTCGTGAAGCATATAAAAAACCTGAAGGTTATAAGTGGAATGATCATCCGCAACTTTTTTTTGCTAATCAAAGACAAGGACGTGCGACTGTTATTTTGAAATTAATAGAAAAAGCTAATAGTGAGAATGTAAAATATATTATGTCGGGAATGAGGGTTTTTGAAAAGAAATGAAAATGGTTTGCGGGTATTTTTTTTACTTTCAAGGGATGTTGTCGTGCTGAATGCTTTTGAGTTGAGACGACTTGACTGGTTGCATGCTTTATTTCTGGCAACAGGCCAATGAGCTTTTTGTCGTTAATTATTATGCTTTTCAATTGAAGTGATATTTTTATTGTAGGTTTGACATGGAACAAAAAATACTAAAAATTTTGAATAATAAACAGGCGGTTCTATTTTGCGGCGCAGGTATTAGTTTAGATCCACCAGCAGGCTTACCTGATTGGCATAAACTACGTGATTACACTCTTGAAGCTATTGCCTCTCTCGATAGTCATTTACAGGGTAAAATCTCTATTTTACTCGAAATGGAAATGATCGCTGATTCGGATAAAAAAGGACTTACTCCCGAAGTTGTCGCTTCAGAAATTGCAAATCATAGTGAAGGTTATTTTGATAGTTTTGCGTCTCTAAATGACGGCGAACCTAATGCAAATCACTATCTTGCTGCAGCAAGCGGTTTTCGTTATATTTTTACCACAAACTTCGATACTTTTATCGAACAAGCGTTACAAAGTAAGAGTGTTACCTTTAAAGTTTATTGTACCGAAGAAGATTTTGATACTTTTAATGATGACGAGAACATGGTGCATCTTTTCAAGTTGCATGGTTGCATTAGTAAGCCAAAAAGTATCACCGCCACAGTAGAGCAGGAAGCGAAAGGTCTTTGTTATTCGAAAAGAAATGTTTTGCGGCTTTTGCTTCAAGAGTGCTATTTTTTGTTTTGGGGTTATAGTGGAGCCGATTTCAAAATAGATATTGACTACTTGCAAATGTTGAGTGTTAGTGAACAGGCAAAAGGTTTTTTCTGGGATTTTTACGATGAAAAAGTAAATTCTTATGTTGCACAAATAGCAGAGATCTATGGCGAAAAAGCTACTATTAGTGTCGGAAATATTCCAAAAATACTCAGCCAAGTCTCAAAAGTAGAAATTCAAGAGTATACAGAACAGGAGCGCGATGATTGGCAACAACAAAAAAACGCAACATTATGCGCAGCTTTAGAAGAGTGGAGTAAACGATATTTACAACCACAACAAGCATGTAATATGCTTGGACGTTTATTTCTCCATAGTGGTAAGTATCTAGATGCTCTTTGTTGTTTTGAACGTTCTTTCGTTCTTTGTAAGTCGCTACCAGCAGTAGAAAAAATAGAGGCTCTACTGAATATGGGAATTGTGCATAGATATTGCGAAAGTTACGATGAGGCGCTGCACTACTTTGAAAAAGCTAAGTACATTACTTTGCAAAACAATCTCTTCAAAGAAACATGTCATTGTCTTAACAACAGTGGTGTTGTTTACGGTACACGGCAAGAATATGACAAAGCTCTTGCGTGTTTTGAAGAAGCGAAAAAAATTGCTGTAGATAACAATTATCTTAAAGAAGAAGCCGCGAATTTAAATAACATTGGCGCTGTGTGCAGTAAACAACAAAGATATGAACAAGCACTCAATTGCTACGAAAGAGCTAAAAAAATAGCATACGATATTGGTGATAAGCGAAGTTTTGCTGCGCGTTTGAATAATATAGCTTATGTTTATGTTCAGCGTAATGAAGCAAACAAAGCATTAGAAAACTACCGAGAATATGAGCAGGTTTCACGTTCTTTGGGAGATTTTGAAGGACTTAGCACAGCCTACTACAATATGGCAATGCTGTATACAAGTCTCAATAAGTGGAATGAAGCAAAGAAATATAACGATTTATATCAAAAATGCAAAAAAATGTAAGGTATTTTGGAATACAAACAAAAAAAGTATCGTTTGTAATTTGAAAAGGCAAATAAAATGATTAGCAAGTTACTAGAACCGTTTGCGAAAAAAATAGCGCGTAGAAAACATAAAAGAAATGTTGCAGAATTCATTCGTAAACATAAAGAAGTTAAATGCAAACCGTTTCCTGGAGAACCGAAAATTGTCTTGAATGAAAGTCGTACTTTGACCATTGTTATTACGATTGTATTCATGTTAATAGGAGTGGTTTTTACTTTTAATCGCGATTTTCGGTTACTTGGTGTATTTTTTATGTTTATGTCTGCTTTGATGTCTTGGGGAATTTTTTTTCCACCACGAATTGTTTTCTCTGGGGATAATATATTTTATCGCAACAGTCTGTTTATGTCGATAATTCTGGGAATAAAAAGAGCAAATAATTTATCTTATGCTAGTGTTAAATTTGTTCAATTCACCATTAGCAAATTTAACGATGCTCCGTTTGTTTATGTTATATTCGTCGTTGGCGAAACAACTCATATGGCGTGCTTTACCAATTTTGACAAATGCTTAATATTATCTTCTTTTTTCCCAAAAAATAAGCAAGCGATAGAAAATGAATATAATTGAGCGCTAAGTATTTTCACTAAGTCTGGTGCTTTTTAACACCAAGCCTAGTGTTTTTGTTGATGTTCTAGTTAAATAGTATTTGAAATATGGCCATCGCTTCGTAGAGGTTACATTCTAATAGCTCTGCTAGATGATTAGCTGTGAATATTTCACCGTTTACTATTTGAGTTTTTTGGTCCTCTGTCAATGATTTTAGATGTTAGTGCGTTGGCATTGGTGAAAATTTTTTCACGGTATGATTGAATGCTCATTCTATATTGCTATATTACATGATGTGCTCGAATAAGATTAGATTTCTCTCATCGAGACAAGTCAAAAACTCAGTAAAATTAAAATTTTCAAAGAACAGTAAAGAAGCTATAAAAAATAAGGTTAAGAAGTAAATTTTAAAGGATCAAAAGACGTATTTTTATGAAAAGTAGTCCAAGCCCAAATAAGAATTTTACGAGCGCAAGCAATAAGAGCAAGCTTCTTGTGCTTGCCACGAGAAACAAGACGATTAAAAAAGGTGCGAAGAGGACCTTTTGTAGTTCCGTAAACAGCTCCGAGAGCTCCAAGATACAGCATTTTACGTAAAGAAGGATTACCTTTACGAGAAATAGCTTCGTGGCATTTAATGCTAGAACCACTAGATCGAGGAACTGGATCAAGACCAACATAAGAAGTAAGTTGCTTTGCAGAACCAAGACCTTGAGTAAGAGAAGTCCAACGATGAAACAGAACAAGAAAGTAAAGAGAATTTTTATCACCAACGCCAGGAGTTTTTTTGAGCTTTTTGACTTGTTCTTTTAAGTCAGTATGCTTCCCAATGTGGTTGTTGATGTCATTCTCAAGGCGTCTGATTTCATCTTGAATCCATTCAATAGATCTTTTGATACTAGCAAGGGCAGAACCTTCGAACTTTAGTTTGAGAAGTAAAGCATTAAGGCGATTTTTTTCACGTAAAAGGGATTGCTGTAACTCTTCTTTACGTTTGAGCATTTCGTCAAGTTGAGCAATGTGTTCTTCTTGAGGTTGCCACTGTGGTAAAGTGCCTTTTGCAATAGCAAAATTAGCAAGTAATCTTGCATCCATGCGATCTGTTTTGGCTCTTATGCCTTCTGATTCAGCCCACTTTCTTACTTTAAATGGGTTGACCATGTTTACAGTCCATTCGTGGTCGAGAGCAAATCTTGCTATTGGTTGCTCATATCCACCGCTTGGCTCTATTACTACTCGTATTTTTTCTAACTCATGTTTTTTTATTATGTTCTTTAACTGTTTTAATAACTTTTTATGACCTTTGTTTGCGTTGGAGAATGTTCCAAGATCTGTTGGCTTATCCTGACTTTTATTTATTATTGCGACATCCAATTTGTCTTGGCTTACATCTATTCCTACTGTGAGAACTGACATTTTTTATTCCTTATCTTATGAATGAAATACCTTTCTCACTGAGTGTTGTTCTCTGGGGACCCTTTGCTACCTGGTATACGAGCTCGGAGCTCTGATTTCTCTACGCTTTCCCAGAGATTTTTGACCTGTCTAACAACGGTTTTGAGAAACCTTTGGCGTTTATTTGTCCGGTCTACTCAAGAGAAGATTATTGATTCTGTCTAAATATCAAGTTTTGCCTTAGGGCGTGTGCGAATTTTATCTTCTCAAAGTAGATTAATTTTGTCAAGATTGATGATACCAGGGCGTGTCATCATTCAATACAGATAAAAAATATAACGGATTCATTTAATGATACGCCAGTAGTATTGAGCCCGAGCCCGTTTGCGAGCCCGCGCCCGAAAATTTTTTGAGAGCGACAGAAAGTGATTTATTGGTTCAATACTAGTTTTTTGCGATGGAAAAAGAAACTTTGCTTCTTTGATAAATTGTTAGTGAAAGTTTCGCAAACGGGCTCGGGCTCGAAAAAACACACAATATTTTGAATGATGACACGCCCTAATAGCAAACTTTGGATAATTATTTTTATTAGTTTACTTAGAGTTTTCTACGCGATTAGCACACCAAAAATGTTCAATACTCCCACTAATGCCTTTGCCTTTAGAGTTTAAAACAATATGCTCTCTTTCATGAAAAGGCACAACATGTGCATCTAAAACGTATCCTTCTGAGCGCATTCCGTTTATTTCAAGTAATCTTTTTCCTGAAAACCACAACCCTAGTCGTTGTAAAGCGCGGCGAATAGCAATGCATTGCGGATTTATTTTTTGCTTGGGGTAATCTATACCTAAATGTATATCTTCACAAGTATTCTGGTAAACATCGCTAGCTTTTTCAACTAACCACTGACATACATGCGAATTATTTTTTAAAAATTGGTAGTAGGCATCTTCATATAATTGTAAAGCGCTGCTATATGTAATTAATTTATTTTGCCAATGATAAACTATTTCAGGTAATTCCTGGGTTTGTTCCTTATCGTAAAATTCTATTGCAAATTGCGTCAGGCTCGCGTTTTTTTCTGTGGGAGAACTTGTGTAAATGTACCTTGGCTTACGAGATCTATGCGGTACTATTTGCAGCTTATCGCGTTGTTTTTTGGGAATACGTGGTAGTAAGAACGCGCGTACATCGCACATTTCATATTTACGTGGTAAATGGCAAAATGCTAAGGTTTTTCCTGTGAAATTTTCTAGAACAGG
Organism: Candidatus Uabimicrobium helgolandensis; assembly: GCF_041508025.1. NCBI lineage: Bacteria > Pseudomonadati > Planctomycetota > Candidatus Uabimicrobiia > Candidatus Uabimicrobiales > Candidatus Uabimicrobiaceae > Candidatus Uabimicrobium > Candidatus Uabimicrobium helgolandensis. Next base: position 3,424,484 of record NZ_CP165719.1, on the reverse strand, counting down.
CGCTAACTGCGCAATTGTATTATGTGTTACTTGGTTTTCCGGTGGAATAAATTTTGGGTCGTATTGTAAATATTCTTCTAGATAACTGCATTCTGTGATGAGAATTTCGGCATTTAGAATATCAGGACGTTGTTTAAAAAGGTCGGTGTCGGTGTCAGAGGTGTAGCAAAAAATAGGGATTTCTACATATTTGTGTACAATTTCGCCGCGCTTAACTGCATCGCGAATTTCATTAGAACTTTTTCCTTCAAAATCTTCACTCAACTTTTTGCGCTTTTCTTTTACTAAGAAACCAATAGTTGGTAAGCAGTGAGTGGTAGTAAAAGCTTCGACAATGCGATTATTTTCAATTTCGACTTGTTGGCCATCTTTAAGACCAATGATTTCATATTGCATGTTAAAGCGCTCTGCTACACAAATAGACTTTACAAAGTCTTGCGTTTGTTCTACACATTCTTGTGGGACATAAATCTGTGGAATTTGCGGGCGAAATTTTTGACGCCATGCGATCCAGGTTGGCAAAGCGATGCAATGATCTTGGTGAAGGTGGCTTAAAAATATACGTGGTATGTGACGCATCGGTTCAACACACCATCCGATATCAAAAATTGAATTTAGTTGCGGTACAATAAGCCATGTTACGCGCGAAGCAGCGCTATAACCATTTACTTTCCAGTTCCCCAAGGAGAAAGTAACTCCATGATCTAACATCTTATATTCCCTTTCTTATATTTGTTATTTGAGAAAAATATTGCACACTAGTTTAATAATACCTACACTATTGATTAAACAATAAAGGTTTTATTTTGTAAGCTTTGTAAATTTAGTGGTTAATCTATTGTTTGTTGTGATTGCGATAGATATAGAATACCACCGAATTTTTTTTAATGCGTTTTATTTCTTTTTTTTGCATTGAGGGAACTCATGTTCAAAAAATGGTGTGTCATTTTTTTCTCACTTATTATTACTTTATTAAGTGAGGATTTAAAGGTTATTTCTTGGAATGTCGAATCAAGTGGTTCGAAAAATGAAGTAATTGCTGAACAGATAGAGGACTTAGGAAAATACCATATTTGGGGTTTTTCAGAAGTGCCGAGTATTGAAGCGGCGCAAATGTTTGCACAAGCAGCGGAGAAAGCCGCTTTCCGTAGTTTACACCTTACCACAAGTGTATTTAATTCTCGAAGCAAATATAGCAGTATTGTGGGGACCACAGGAAGGTCTGATAAGCTTGTTATTGCTTATGATTGTGACCGCCTTCAAAGGTTAGAAGATTTTGAACTGCATCATATCAATATTGGTGGTCGTGTTCGGTCTCCTGTCGTTGCGAAATTTCTGGATAAAAAAACCAATACTCAATTCTATTTTATGGTCAATCATTTATATCGAGGTAATGAAACAGCGCGTCATGAACAATCAGTGCTTCTCAATGAGTGGATTGCTAAACAACGCGAACCAGTTATTGCTGCTGGTGATTATAATTATGATTGGCAGGTAAAAAACGGAGACTTTGATCATGACAGAGGTTATGATTTGTTAACAGCAAGTCGCGTTGTTAGTTGGGTGCGACCAGAAAAAATGATACGTACGCAAGATAGTCACTACAATAGTGTGCTTGATTTTATATTTTGTAGCTACGATTTATGGGAAAGCGAATCAGAGATTATCGTGCGCGATAATGACTTTCCTGATGATAAGACAACTAGTGACCATCGACCAGTTGCAGCTGTTTTTTCTATTCCTTAGGATATGTCCAGCGAAAAGTTAGGTTAATGCGCGGATTTACTTTTTTCTTTGTTTTAGGAATGCCATGTAACCAGTAGTGTTGTGTTTTAGATTTCATAACAAGTAAGCTTCCGTTACCAAGTTGTATTTCTAATTTGGGAACAGTTTTATCTGTTTTGTGTTTTAATACGAATCTACGATGGCCACCTAAAGATAGAGAGGCAATACTAGGATTTTCTCTCAATTGTTTTTCATTATCTGCGTGAAATCCCATAGAATCATTGCCGTCGCGATAGTAGTTTAGTAAGCAACTGTTAAATTTGAGTTGTGTACTCTCTTCGACTTGTTGTTTTATTACAAACAGCAAAGGATGCCATTCTTTAGAAGGCAAAGTAGAACGCGAGTAAGTATAAGAAACCTCGCCGTACCAACAGATAAGACGAGGTTGCAGTACTTTTTTCCCCATGATAAATATTTCTTTTTGTTGCCAAGGAAGATTACTTGCTAAATTTTGAAACCAAAGATTGGCGATCTCAGGAGCAATAAAGTCTTCGGTGTATTCTGTATCGAGATTATTTCTTTGTGTGATAACCTTAGGCATTAGAATATCTTAGGAATAACGTTTGCTAAGATTACTCCAGCAAGACCAATCATTGTTAGAAAAGTTAGTATTGTTCCAAAAAAGCGGCCAAAAGTAACTCCGGCGTTAGATAAAAGACCCCAAGGATGCAGTATTCTAGCAACAACAAGGGTAGCACCAAAGCAGTGCACCACTGTACTGCTAACTTGATTTAACTCTGCCATGGCAAGTAGTAGCACACATATAGGTATTGTTTCTATTGCATTTCCGTGTGAGCGCATAGCGCAAAGTAAACTTTGATTTTCCCCGTGACCGAGCCCTATTTTTTCTGATCTACGATAACGAATAACGTTACCCATAAGCAAAAATATAATGATGCCTAGTATCGCAGTGTAGAAACCAGTAATTGGCATAAAATGTTCCTTTATTGAAGTAGGTCATATTTTGGTTAAAAATATATAAATTATAGAGTTACATTTTACATTTACATTTACAAATTGCAAGTTTTTGCCGTATTATTTCCGTATCCACTAAGGAGTACACATGAATATTACCGTTGGAGAAGGTGTTGTCCCTGTTATGATGTATGGTACAGCATGGAAAGAAGATCAAACAAAACCGCTTACCATTCAAGCGATACAAAATGGTTTTCGCAGCATTGATACCGCCAATCAGAGAAAACACTATTTTGAGGTAGCAGTAGGAGAAGCAGTTGCTGCAGTCATTTCGGATGGACAAGTGTCACGTGAAGATTTGTTTTTACAAACGAAATATACTTATCAACGTGGTCAAGATCATCGCTTACCTTATGATCCTGATTCTGATTTTAAACAGCAAGTACAACAGTCTTTTCAAAGCTCGTTAGAGCACTTACAAACTTCCTATATCGATTCATATGTTCTTCATGGCCCTTATTCTTACCCTTTACTTGTAGATATCGATTGGGAAGTATGGGAAGCAATGGAAGAACTCCACGGAGAAGGTAAAGTACGTTTTCTTGGAATCTCGAATGCTACTTTTGAGCAACTTCAGGTTCTTTTTAAGAGAGCAAAAATAAAACCAACTTTTGTTCAGAATCGTTGTTTTGCAAGCGCACGTTGGGACTATGATGTTCGTCAACTTTGTAATGATAATAATGTTATCTATCAGGGATTTTCGCTATTAACAGCGAATAGTCGCGAGTTACAAAACCCTCTGATGCAAGAATTGTGCGAAAAATATAGCAAAACGCTGGGGCAAATCGTTTTTCGTTTTGCAATGCAACGTGGAATGATGATTTTAACGGGTACAACCAAAGAAAAGCGTATGTTGGAAAATTTACTGATAGATGATTTTAGTCTAACCGAAGATGAACTAAACCATATTGAAAATATCGCAGGAAATTAAACATGATAAAGAATACTTATAATTGGGGGATTGTTGGTTTAGGTAATATCGCGCATTTATTTGCACAAGGTTTGAAGCATATTCCGCAGGCGCGTTTGTGTGCTGTTGCTTCTCTTTCTTTAGACAGAGCGAAGAAATTTGCCATAAAATACGATGTGCCTCACTACTATGGTAGCTATGAAGAAATAACATCGAATCCCGAAATAGATATTGTGTATGTCGCTACTCCTCATCATTTGCACTGTGAAGTTTCACTAATGTGTATGCGCAAACACATTAGCGTTCTTTGCGAGAAACCTTTGGCAATAAACACAGAGCAAGTTGAAGAGATGATTGATACAGCGCGCGAGAAACACGTATTTTTTATGGAGGCTTTGTGGAGCCGTTTTCTACCACATATTTGCAAAATCAAAGAGCTTGTAGATAATGGGACTCTAGGAGATATCCATCTTCTTGAAGCTGATTTTGGTTTTCGCGCGCCATTTGAGCCGCAAAAAAGACTTTTTAACAATAAGCTTGGTGGGGGTTCGCTTCTTGATATCGGAATTTACCCTGTGTTTCTCTCTTATTTACTTCTTGGTATACCAAAAGAAATCCAAGCTTTAGCTAAAATTGGTTCTACAAATGTGGATGAAAGTTGCATAATTAATATGTCTTATGACAGTGGTGCATTGGCAACTTTGCATAGCTCGATTACTTCAAAAACCAAAACGCGCGCATCTTTGTATGGTAAAGATGGGGAACTTGATATACTTTCACCTTGGTACGCTCCTTCGCATTTTGTATTTAAAAAATACCAGGACAAAAGCAAAGAAGAATTTCGTTTTAATTATGACAATATAGGTAATGGCTATACTTTTGAAATTATCGAAGCGATGAAGTGTATGGAAAGAACACAACAACAAAGCTCTTTGTGGAATTGGCAAAATAGTTTAGAGCTGGTGAAAATTCTCGACGATATTCGCGATAGTTGCGGAATAGAATATAACCCAACGGTAAGTTCTTAGCATGACTAAAAAGAAAGAATCAAAAGAGGATACAATAAGGCTAAAGTTAAAATCGACAAATATCTTGCGTGGAGAAGGCACAAGTTTAGACAATAAAAACGACGTAGATATTTTTCCTAATATCTATTTCAACCTATATCCTGGAGATCTATTTGCTGATCGCTATAAAGTGATGCAAAAAATCGGTGAAGGAGGTATGGGACTTGTCTATAAGGTTGAAGACATTGAGACTTTAGAAATAAAAGCTCTAAAGATAACAATAGCAGAAGCCGAATCAGAGGATGAAACAAATGTAAAAAGATTTGCGCGTGAGATTACCACAATGCGTAAATTACAACACCCTAATATTGTGCAAATTTATGAAGCTGGTCAAGCAAACAAGCGTTGGTACTACACAATGACTTTTATCGAAGGCAAACTTTTTACTGTAGGTACATGGCAACAATTATCACAGGCCGAAGGAATTGAAATTATTGCTCAGATTGCCGATGCTGTTTATCATGCCCATAAAAAAGGTATTATTCATCGCGATTTAAAACCAGAGAATATTATATGCTCCTCTGAGAATAAAGCTTTTTTAATGGATTTTGGAATAGCAAAGTCTTTGGGTTACAACACAAAACTTACTGATAGCGATACAGTGATGGGAAGCCTTTTTTATTTGTCACCTGAACAAGCAAGTGGAGGAAGTGATCTTGATTATCGCAGCGATGTTTTTTCATTAGGTATTATTTTATACCAATTTTTAACATCGCATTACCCTTTCAAAGGGACCTCTAACATGATGATTCTTAATGCTATTCTATGCTCAGATCCAACGCCACCAAACGAATTAAACAAAAATATTAGTGAAGACCTGCAAAATGTATGTATGACAGCGCTTGCTAAAAATAAACAGTGTCGCTACTTTTCGGCGAAAATGTTTGCACAAGATTTACGCCGTATTTTACAACATAAAAAACCACTACTAAGTACATCAAAAAGCTACAGTTTTTTTGTAGCGATCTTTCTTACTTTAATCGTAATTTTGGTATTTTACTTAGGGCGTGCTACTTAAAATTTATAAACGCTTTTTGTTTACGAATAAATGCGGTAAAGATAAAGAAGGTAATAAAAAAGATTATTTTTAGTGTGTAAATTCTATTTTTGTTTTTCATAAAATAATTACCCATTTCATGCTTACATCGCTTCCAATTGGTTACCGAAAACGAAAAAAAGCGATGTAAACATAAGAAGATGGTCTACTTTGTTTTTAAATGAAGTTTAAGGTGTGGCAGCAATAGCATTTGGTACTTTAGCAAGAAGCTTTACTACGTTTTCTATATCGTTCTTGTCTGCCATTTCGCAAGGAGCATGAGTATAACGAAGTGGAAAACTAAGTGCTACCATATGTGCACCTGTTGTTTGAAAAACAGCGCCGTCAGTAGTACCACCACTCACAGCTTGCTGGATAGGGATGTTTTCGTCGTTAGCCAAATCCATTAAAAACTTACTTAACCATGGAGAAGCAATACAACGCGAATCTACCATGCGTAGAGCAGGGCCTTTGCCACAAACTGAAGTAGCCAAGTTATGAGGGACAACAGGCGTGTCACCACTCGATATTGTGTCGAGAGCGATTACATAATCAGGATTCATTTTATTTGCAAGTACGTGTGCGCCGCGTAAACCTATTTCTTCTTGTACAGTCCATGCAAATGTAATGCGAAGAGGCCAATCTTTTCCCGCTAACTCCTGGAGAAGCTTTACCATTGCCCAACAACCTAAACGGTCATCTAACGAACGAGCCATAATAAATTTTTTGCCGACATAATGGAGTTTTTTAAACGCAACAATACTATCGAAAAGTTGTATCCCCATTTCATGAGCTTCTTCTCTACTCGTTGCTCCTGCGTCCACAAACATCTCTTCAAATGCAATGGTTCTTTTCATTTCTCCGCGATCAACCATAACATGAGGAGGTTTTATGGCTATGGCTACTGGAAGTTCTGCGTCTTTTGTAATAAGTCGCATGGTTCGACCTTCAACAGTACGCGGATCTACGCCACCAAGTTTGCGAATTCTCAAAAAGCCGTCTTCTTCGATATGAGTAACTACTAAGCCTATTTCGTCCATGTGAGCGGTGATGATTAAGTGTTTTTCTCCTTGGCCAATAGTCGTAACTAAATTTCCCATGTTATCGACTTCGTAGTTATCAACAAGACCTTTGATTTCTTCTTCTATACGCAAGCGGATTTTTTCTTCTTGTCCACATACTCCTGGCAAGCTGACTAGATCTTCGAGTAGTTTATCCATTGTTGCACTCCATTGATATTTTGAATATAATGTATTGAAATTTTAAACATTTGTTAACAAACACTTGTCAAAATGATTTAAATTTGTTTATTTACAAGTTTATATTCTAGCAAATTTACGGTATATTATCAAGTAGAGCGTAAACAACAAATGTTAATGAGGGTACCATGAATACACTACTAAAATCAATTATTCAAACGTGCAGTGTCCCTGGAAATGAAATAGATCTGCGTGATTTATTAATAGAGGAATTTCAAAAATATGGCAAGATTCACCGGTCTAAATGGACTGGGTTTTACTGTGCGCACAAAAACAACAGTAAAAAGAAACAAACTAAAATAGTGATAACTGCACATATGGATTCGCCAGGGTTTATTGTAAAAGATATTGAAGATAGTGGTGAGCTCACTATTATCTCTTTAGGTGGACTTAACCCGAGTTTGATGGATTTGCGTCAAGTCAAACTTCGTACAAAAGATAAAATATATCCAGGAATTATTACTTTAAAAGACAAGGATGTTACTGATCGCCGTATGGCTACCTATAAAGGCTTTTTTGGTTTTTTGTCCGAAAAAGATGCAGAAAAAAAAGGAGTTTGTATTGGTGACAGTGTTTGCTTTGATTCCCCTATCGTGGAAATGGAAAATAACTTAATTTCAGCACCACATTTAGATAATCGTTTAGGGATATTTTCATTGCTTAATATTGCAAAGAAATTAAGTAATGAAAACCTCGATTGCAATATTTACTTTGCAGCCACTGATTGCGAAGAGACAGGGGGAAGAGGTGCAAAAATTTTAGCAAATATGATACAGCCGAACATTGCAATTTGCTTGGACACAACTTATGAGGAAGGTCGAGTGAAAATGAGTAAAGGTCCTGTTCTTACCCTTGCAGATGCCGCAGTGCTCCTCCCAACAACGACGCGCGATTCAGTAGGGCAAATAGCAAAAGAAAATAAAGTTCCACTTCAATACGAAGTATATAATTACGCCGGTACTGATGCAAAAGATTTTAAAGATGTTGGTGATGGCTGTTTAACTCTATGTCTACTTATAGCAACGTTGAATAACCATAGCCCTCATGAAATATGTTCTCTTAAGGACCTTGAGTCTACAAAAAAATTAGTGTGTTCAATAATCAAAAATCATCACAAATTAGTAGTATAGGAATTTGATATGCCATATGGACAAGACCCTTATCAGGAGAAAAGAAGCCACGAGGTTGGAGGGCGTTACAAGATTTTACAAAAAATCGGCAAGGGTGGTATGGGTACAGTTTACCGAGTGCATGACAAACTGTTGTCGCGTGATATAGCACTAAAAGTACTATCTGATGACCAATTTGGAAAAGAAGAGCACTTGCGTTTTAAACGAGAAGCCGCGACGATTGCGAAACTAAGACATGAAAACATCATTCGTTTATATGATTGTGGTGAATATAATGGTTACCCGTATTTTACGATGGACTTAATCCAAGGTGTTAACTTGTTTGAAATGTCAAAAAAGAAAAAAAGGGGCTTGCCTGCAAAGTATATGGCTGAAATTATGGTTAAAGTTGCTGATGCTATACACTATGCCAACGAGCAAGGTATTATTCATCGCGATCTAAAACCCGATAATATTATGATTAATGAAGTTGGTAAACCAATAGTAATGGACTTTGGTTTAGCAAAAGTACAACATGCAGAAACAAAACTGACTTGTGATGGAACAATGCTGGGAACTTTGATTTATATTGCCCCAGAATATGTTAGTGGAAAGGTAAAAGAAGTTGATGCTCAAAATGATGTGTATGCGATAGGGGTAATTCTTTACGAAATGCTAACAGGTTACAATCCTTTTCACGGTAGAAGTCATACAGACACGATGGATAAAATTTTGTTTACTAAAGTCCCAAAACCAACGAAAAAAAATGCGCGCATTCCCAAATCATTAGAGAATATTTGCCTAAAAGCTATTGAGCGAAATAAAAAGAATCGCTATCAGGATGCATATCGTTTAAAAAGAGACCTTGAAGCATTTTTAAGTGGCAAAAAAATAGTCCACAAAGGTTCTTTTCCATCTTTTTCTGATTTGTTTCACAATCCCAAAGTAGTGATGACTCTTTTAGTTGTTACTATTCTTATCATCATTGCTCTCACTTTAACTTTGTTACTGTTTTATGCACGTTAGCGGATTTCTCCTATAAGGAGAAATCCATAAATCTAGCTAACAAATATCGCAGTAGATATAAATGTTATGAATGCAAAACTCAGTGTTACTAGCAAATGCTTTATGCTGCTACGCAAACACGCATATTTTCGACTACAAACGTGCGCGTCAGTATGAAGTTGGTACACATACTCTTTTTTCAGATCTTCCTCTGATAATTTTTTATACTCTTGCCAAAATTTCTCTTTGTCATCCATCTTTGGAAAAGCAATTGTCATACCAATATTAAAGACATGTCTTGTTTGGCAATAGTCAACTGGTAGAGTACGTGGAAAAAAAACGCGTACTGCATACAAAAAAGAGATAATTTGAAAGATAAAATATAAAACAAACAATGTACCAATTAAATAACCAGCAACATGCTCAACATTGCCTAATTGTAAAGCTTTTTTCCATAAAACCATTCGCTGTAACATAAAACCAACAAGTACACCATGAACCGTTAATACTAGTCCCGATTTCGTATCTGCTAAACTAATCCACTTTTGCGTGTGTTCATAGGTTTTGACAATAGCATGAAATGTATCATCTGTATCTATCCGCAAAGGCTTTTCTTCGCTGTTTACAATTTTTTTAAATGCTTCTTGTTGTTTTTTTTGCGATTGTTTTTTTAATTGTTTTTTTGATTTTTTAGCCATATTTTTAGTTGGAGTTTAATTCTTCCATAGGACCTGTTGCAAATCCGTGTAATCTCCAAAAACTTAGATCACTTTGCGGAGGAGCAAGAAATCCTGGAAAAGCGGTAATGAGAACCCATTCACTTGGACTTTGAATAAATTTCCAGTGTCGATGTTCTTCTTTTGTTTTACAAATGCCTAAAGAGACATCTGAATCAATTTTTTTTGCTAAGCGTTTTTGATCAAAACGCATAATAATTAACGCAACTGTTTTACATAATTTTGGTGTCAAAGTAGGGAAAACTTTCGTTAAATAACCACGTCGAACTTCCCACTCGACTTTCGTTCCGTCCTCTACTTCGCGAATATTTACCAAAGAATGCCATCCTACATTTTCTTCACATTCGACAATTGTTCGAATGGTAGAAGGACCTAAAGGTGGTTTTGGGTCTCCCCAAAAACTTTTGGATGTCTCTGGTGGTAAAGTGACTTGGCTTAACCATGTAGAAATTTTTTCTATGGCAACGTCCATCTCGCTAAATAGAAAAGTGCCACCTGATTGATCAGGATCTAAATGGTTTTTTAAATGTTCGGTATCAATAGATATTTCTATACCGTTTTTGCTTTTTGCTATCATAGGATTAAGTATATTTTTTTAAAAAAGCCAATGAATTTTGTAAATGATTTATAGTTACTTTCATTAAGATTATTATAAGCCGAAAGTGCACATTTGTCAACCTAATCGATTAAATGAATTGTATTAAGTGAGTCGCAAAAAGTTTTTGAGCACGTTTCAAGTCAGCGTAGAATTTGAGTGTCAAAGAAGGAGAGCCTGAGAGGCACATAACTGTAACTATGTAACCGAAGCTCAACGCCGCTATGATACTCAAAGGCAAGCTGCGTGCTCTTAAAAACTTTTTGCGACTTGCTTAATTTAATTAGCTAGTTTAAAGAATGTTTCTAAAAAGATTTGACAAAAAAATAAACTTAATGCAGAGTATATCGATGCCTTATGCAAAATAAAAAATCAATGCGAACATGCTTGTTTACATGTTACAATAGTGAAAATAATTGCAATATCTACGATATTTATTGCAACCGCTGGTATTTTAAAGTATTATTCTCTGTCTAGAGGTAATACATTTTTTTTTACAATCCTTTTTGTAATGGGGGATTTCATGAATAATCCATATGCACATCCAAGTCTTGCTGCAAATGTTGCTGCAAACGAACGTGCTTTATTTATCCAACGTACCTACAATCACCTTGCAGGTGCTGTTTTAGCATTTATTGGTATTTCGTTTATCATACAAAAAACAGGTTTAGCTGTTACGCTTACCAACACAATGTTAGGTTCGCGTGCAAGCTGGGCTGTAGTACTTTTTGCATTTATCGGGATATCTTGGTTTGCTGAAAACTGGGCAAGATCTTCTACTTCTCGCGAAACTCAGTATATGGGTCTTGCGCTTTATGTCGTTGCTCAAGCGATTATTTTTGTTCCACTTTTATACATGGCAAATAATTATGCTAATGATCCACAAATTATTGCAAAAGCGGGAGTAACTACTCTCACACTCGTAGCGGGAATCACTTTTGTGGCATTCACATCCAAAAAAGATTTTAGTTTCTTGGGTGGTTTTTTAAGAGTTGCAGGTTTTGTGGCTTTTGGATTTATTATTTGCTCAATGATATTTGGCTATCATATTGGCAATGTTTTTTGTGCTTTGATGGTTTTATTTGCAGGTGGGTGTTTGTTGTATGATACTTCAAATGTGATTCGTCACTACAGAACAGATCAGTATGTCGCGGCATCTTTGGCGCTTTTTGCTTCAATTGCTTTAATGTTCTGGTACATCATTCAAATGTTTATGTCAAGTGATTAATCGTAGTTTACTAAAAATAAACTAGAGAAGCCACGTCATTGCGACGTGGCTTTTTTTGTTTGATGAGAAATACTTATTGAATTTCGTCAAAAGAAAGATGCTCAATGTTTAAAATAGTCAATTGCATTGAGTCTAAAGCAGCGCAAACACTACCAATAGCTCCCGCAACATTACTTGGTGTTTGAAATACAACCTCGTAGGTTAAGGCGTCACCTTCTTTGACCGTATGTGTGCCGGATGCAGGAATACCACTTCCATCACCTCCTTGGTCTATTTTACTTGCCGGAAACTGAAAAACACTTGCTCCATTTAAAGTTGCTGATGCCGTAACAAAGGCATTTTCAAAGATATTTCCAGCATTGACATTGTATTTACCGTTATTATTGTAAGCTACCCATCGAAGGATACCTAGCATACCTTTTCGTGGTATTGTAAATGAATTTGTATAAACTGATTGCGGATTAAATCTATTGAGTGTAGCATCGCGATCCAATCTTTTTTCATAAGAAATAACATTATCAACAGTGGCGTTTCCCAAATAAACACCTGTACTATGCTGAAAAAATTTATTGCTATTGCCAATATTATTTTGGCGGCGAAAAATACCATTTATCAGTAAATAATTAAGCCCGTTTCCTACGTTTGAGTCAGTGCTACCTACATTAAAAACATCACGCTCAGCACAAACGACAAAACGCGGTTCATTAACTCCTACAGTCTCAGCTATGCCAAAATAACTCTGCTCTATGCCAGCAACTTGATTATCAGCTCTAAGCGACAAATTTTCTTTAAAGTCGTCAGCCGCTTCGAATTTTGGTCCTTGGTTGTTTTCATTACCTTGTTGTGATTTATCATCCCAGTTGATAATAATATGATGCCAAGTATTTGCTTTCCAGTTAGAGATATCTAAGCTAATATCGCGCTTTGCAAAACGGCGTTGGATATCTCCATTGCGGTTGAATGTGGTTGCGTTCTCTAAATTGTTTTTACCAAAGTAGCCGCAGAAGTAATAACGCGTTAATTTTAAATGTCCTTCGGTATCTTTAACTAAGAATGTTTGTGTTCCTTCTCTAAAGGTATCTTGTCTAGTGCCTTCTATATCTGCAGGCCCTGTTTGTTCTTCTCCGATGGTTGAAAAAGAAAGAATTCCACATTCTGTTGGAGAATCGCCATCAACAGCTAACTTAATCCAGAACTCAATCGTGCCCTCATAGTTTCCAACACGATGATTATTTAAACTGTCATCGGCGTTGTTGCCGGTGGCATCACCGTCGTTGAGACTTGCGTTGTTATTGCCGCTACTATCACTACTACCATCACTACCAATAGCAGAATTGTCTAAAGCGTATTTGGAGTAGTATTTTACAGGAGTTGCTCCACCAATACCATTGTTTAAACCATCGATAATACCTTGACTCTCATAGAAATGGGCTACAGAAACAAGGCCGTCGTTGACAATATTACTGACTGCGTTTGGCGCAAGAATATTTTCTTCTCTAGTTGTCGTATCAACGTTATTCGTTTCTTTGATTTTAACAGATTGATCATCTTTACTTCCTGTCAAAGTACTATTGTTAGTGCCTAAAAAGTGATCAGAATTGTTAGGGGCAGACGATTCACTAGCGCTTCCCGTATTAAACAAAAGATCAGTCTCATTGATAGGATTTATCAACTGTGGACGCGGTTCAACACGACCAGAAAATGGAGAAGTGAAATTAGTGTTGTGGCGACCTGGATACGAAATAGTGTCATTGCCAAAATCTCCGCTTGTCACAAAATCTTCTTGCGTTGAATGTTCTAAAACGTCAAATAAACGTACATCTGTACGGAAAGTACATGCTCCAGTGACAAGATTACCGTTTTCAGCGGTGATTCTCGATGAAGAAGTTATTTCGTATACACCATCGTCAAAGGCGGTCAATTCGGTTGTATGGTGGTTCACTATTTTTGTGTTTAAGCCAACAATAAAAGAAGCAATGCTCTCATCTTCTCGCCCAAAAAGGTTTGCTTTTACGCTTAGTAACTGCGATGCAACATTTGGATTCCAATAATTATCAATTACGTTAGGATTAAAATTACTTTTTAAAACATCGCGACATGCTTGTTTCCACAGAAACTTAATTTTAGCAAGATCACCATCGTTGTCGCCAAATGATTTGCCTGCGCCAAACAAATTTTTAATTTCTGTAACAGGAAAAGCTGGAAAAAAAGTATTACTATTTAATAGATCTAATTCATCATCATCAATACCATCGCTAGCATTAACTTGCTGTATGCGATCTATTTCTTCGTTAATTTCAGCATTTGAACTGTAGTCTTTTCCTACTAATGACTGTGCTATTTGTAATGCTTGGCTAGACGAAAACTGAATTTGCAATTTAGGAATGCGGTGTTCTATTGCTGTTTCTCTACGCGCACTTTGAGTATTTGTATCATTAGCAAAGGTAGCATCTATACTGCGATCAACGCGACTTAAAAGCAGAACAGGTATCGCTTTTGTTCTTTCAATTATAGTTTGGATAAGCTGTAAAGAAGCGCGATTAATGTTAATAGCAGCGCGCATTTCTCGAACATACTGAGGAGCAACATTCGTGCGATAGTTAGTACCTGATAAATTTTGTGGTGGGAGTATATCACCACTCGCATCAACTAAAGAAGCTTTTGCTGTTTTAGGATCTATACGAGAATTTACGCATATATTTGCTAAAAAACGACGGCTTTCTGTACTGGTTCCAAGATTAAACTCAACAATATCTTCTAAATCATTTGTTGTGAAGTTTGGAATCGATGCATCGTCAGGTCTAATAGCATTGGCAATTGTAAATGCAGGAGCAGTTTCTATACCGCACTTTTCTGCTAATGTCTGTAAAAGACCACGCATAATACGATTAGAGTCTTGTTGTTCGTTTGCTAAAACATTACCATTTTGGTCAACACTAATATGACTGTTTACGTTTAGTCGTCCGCCAATATTGATAATTTTTAATCCGTAAAGATTACCGTTGTCTTCGTATGTACCTCGGATGGCTCCGTTTATACGACGCCCAACCAAGCCGGAATAAGAAAATGGACCTTGTTGGTCTTGGTGTAGTGACAATAGTGGTGGTGTTTCTTCTGCGCCACCGCGAATGGCATTATCTAACTCGAATATATCTTCAGTTTGATTATTGATCTGAGCTGTATCTCCAGGAGCATGAGGATATAAAACATCTACACCATTTACTTGCTGTCCTACAATGCCTTGTTGTGCTTGTTCAAAAAGAACAGCAATTCCATGATCTACCCCTGCAAATGCTGCCAATTTTGCTTCTACACGATCTTTGTAGTTACTAGCAGCTGTTCTTTCATAAGAAGTCATGCGTATGAATGTTACACCTGTTGTTGATAGTACTAACAACACACCCATTGTTACAATCAATGCAAGACCTTTTTTACGATTTTTAGTCATATTATCCCCCTCTCGACATATTTGGGTATTCGCTAAGAATAGTTTCTGCTAAAAGAAAATATTTTTGACTACACGCCCAAAAGTATGTTAAACAACAATCTTTAAAATTGTTATTTACTAGGGTGTGCTGACACGCCCTAGGAATCAAATCCATTTATTATAAATTGTCTCTGTATTTGAAAGTCACAGGGCAAAATTATTTATGTACACCTAAAATGCTGTCCCAATATAC
This sequence comes from Candidatus Uabimicrobium helgolandensis, assembly GCF_041508025.1. Classification (NCBI taxonomy): domain Bacteria; kingdom Pseudomonadati; phylum Planctomycetota; class Candidatus Uabimicrobiia; order Candidatus Uabimicrobiales; family Candidatus Uabimicrobiaceae; genus Candidatus Uabimicrobium; species Candidatus Uabimicrobium helgolandensis. Next base: position 3,409,098 of record NZ_CP165719.1, on the reverse strand, counting down.
AAGAATACTTGTTTTTACAACAGGTTGCAAGGAGATTTTAATGCACAAAAAAAACTTATTTTTGCTATTAACTGGAAATATTTTGAGCCATATTGGTACAGGAATTACCATGCTGGCAATCCCATGGCTTTTAATAAAAAAATTAAATGCCACGGAAGCCTATGGTTATTTAAGTATTCTAGCAATGGTTTTAAGTATTTTACTCTTGCCGTATATTGGGGTGATTGTTGATCGTTTTTCGCGAAAAAAAATATTACTAATGGTAGCTTTTGTTGGTTTTATTGGTACAAGTTTGTCTGTGCAACTGCCAGAAAATAGCATATATACCTTGGCAGGTGTTTATATACTAGGACAAATAGTTTATAACTTTCAATTTCCCACTCTACTCGCAGTTATCCAAGAAATTTTTCCACAAGAAATGTACGAGCGTGTTAATGGCTTGATGGAAGTGCAGTCGCAATTTGCTATGGTAGCGGCAGGAGGAGTTGCTGGTATACTTCTCGACAAGGTTTCTCTTAAGACAGTTCTTATTATTGATGCGAGTACATATTTACTTTCAATAGTTATATTTGCTTGCTTGCAATATCAAAAGCAACAAACGGCGAAAAAAAGTCCGCATTCGTCGGTGTGGGAGGGGGTTTTTTACATGCGAAAATTTCCTCAAAAATTTTTGTTTTTATTTTTAAGCCTATTTCCATTTATAACATTAGTTGGATTTAACTATTTACTCCCCACACATATTATTCGAGTTTTAGATGGCAGTGCGCACGTCTTTGGTTGGGGAGAAATTGTGTGGGCATTTGGTTCGATTACTGCTGGCATATCTATCCCTATTTTGATTTATAAAGTGCACATGTCGAAAATGATTATGTTGTGTTTTTTTATGTTCATGCTTTGCATTGGTGTTCATGTATTTAATGATGCAGTGTGGGTATTTGTGGTTAATGTTTTCTTTATGGGATGGAGTAATGCCAGTATTCGCGTAGCTAGAAATACAGCAATGATGCGCATTGTTGATAATGAAATAATTGGACGTGTTAACACCACTATTTTTATGTTTGCTAACATCATCCAAATTATTCTGATTTTTACTCTAACAACATTTGTTGACAGCGTGGGAACAGAGTATTGCTTTTTTTTATTACTTTTAGCACTTTTAGCATCTTACTACATTTTATGGCGTAACAATTATCGAGATGTTTAGAACTTCCATAGTAATATTTGTTTACCAACAGTAACTAAAGCTTGTTTTTGAGGTAGGTAAACGCAATCTGATATAGAGTGTTTTGCTTTTAATTCTAGAAGTAGACTTTGCTGGACGAATTTCTCTGATTTTTGCTCAAAATTCCAAAACGATTTCATGCTAATGTCCCATATCAAAATGCGATTTCTTACGTCAATAGAGATCAAGCGTTTGTTGTTTTGAGCGAGGGCAAAACAACTATAGTAAGCCTTGTGTTGTTCTAAAGAACGAAATACACGTTTTCCTTGGAGTAATTTTTGAAAATCGAAAATCTTAATTTTGTCTTGATACTGTAGTATCAAAGAATTTACTTCGCAGATTTTTGCGTAAGTGACATTCACTTTCTGCGCACCGAAATCAAAAGGAATTATTTGGTATTTTTTTGTTTTTAGATTTAAAACACACAGTGGCTTTATACCGTTTACGTAGTAGAGAAAAGTAAAAATTATGTATTTATTTGTTGTTAAAATTGCATCTAAAACATATGCACTTTCATGATTACTTAAAGTACGAGAAGAAATTTCATCAATGATTTTTTCTTTTACTGTATCCCATATTAAAACAACTGCCTTTCTATTGTATAGATACAACCAACGTTTTCTTTTGTCAAAAACACCACCAATAGGTTTACCTTTAAAAAATTTATATTGTGCTGCACTTCTTGTTTCTTTTAATGGTTTGCCTTTCCAATAGACATCATGTAAATCGTTTATATACAAGACATTTTGCGTTTTACTGTCGACAAATGAATAAAGAGATTTTCTGGTGATGATAGGTTTTTTTTTCTTTTGAGTTTTAGTGTTGTAAATGAGTAGCCTGGAAAAAGAGCTACCAGTAGAAATATAGTTTCCTGATAATTCAACATATTGAGCATCTGAATTTTTGATTATAATTGTTGGGTTTTTTTGTATGGGGATTTGATATGTTAATGTTTGCGAATAATTGATTGTGGAAAAGTATTTACCATGGAAAATGATATCTTTTAGTTCACTTTCTGTACTGTGAACACGTTCTTCTAGATTTCCTTGCAAATCGTAAATAAATATTTGACCATAACGGCTTATTGATGACAAATAGTCGCTATTGCCTTTTATTTGAATTACGCAAGAGTGATGTTCAGCAATTTTCGTTCTTTTATTACTTCTAAGATCCAAATGATATATTTTTCCAGAGGTTGTTCCCATCATAATGCAATTTTTGGAATTTATATAATAGCATTTATGAATTTCTTGGTTTGTTATTCTATGGATATTGGTAATTTTATACTTTTTAAAAGAGTATGTATATAGATTACCGCTGTATACAAAAAAAACATTGCGATTTTTGGGATTCTTAGTAATAGAAAAAGTATTTGTCATAGATGTCATTCCCACTAACCCTTGCGAAAAATCTCCTATTACTTTTATATTGACAAATTTTGAATTTCGCAATTGGCAAGAAAAAACGTAGTAGTGACCGCCGACAATTATATTGTTTTTATCGTAAAAATAACAACATTCTAATTTTCCTAACTTTTCTGGAATTGCGATTTTTGCTTTTTCTTCGAAACTATTTGCGTCATATAGATATAATTCTCGTCGAGAAAGAATTGCAAAATGCTTTTGCTCATCATCTGTGCATATCGATGTAGGGCGAAAAGGTAGATCTCTTATTTTTTCGAATTGCCAACCTTTTTGCCAAGAATAGATGTAAATTCGTTTACTTTTCTTACTGTTTGTTATTAGCTTTTTTTTGAGAAATAAGGCAACATCACCTGCGGCTTTGGATTGGTATTTGAATAGTTTGGTTTTATTCTTTAGCCAACGAAATTCAATACAGTCATTGGGGTTTGCAAAATCGCTATTAATATAATTACTGTATGCACTTTTCAAATCATTTGTAGCAGCTTTGATATTATTATTTTGGATGCGCATATTTGCAAGATCAAGATTTTTTTTTAAATCGATAAATTCTTTTTTCTTAGCAATCTCTTTTGCTGAAATCTCTTTTTGTTTTAGTATTTCTTTTTGTATTCGTAGTTCTGCTTGGTTTGCTCTAACTATGAAGAAAGCGGTGCTTAGGATTGTTACTAAAATACTTACTACCAAGGAAGACATGGGTTTGTTGCGTTTTACTGATTTAATAAGACCCCCAAAACGAGTTATAGGTTTTGCTATTATCGGTTTGTTATCTACATAATTTTGTAAATCGTTTGCGAATATTTTCATCGATAAATAGCGTTTTTGTGGTTTTTTTTCTAAGGATTTGAGACATATTGCTTCTAGTTCTTTAGGAATATCAGGATTTAATAATCGTGGTGCGACAGGATCTTTGTGTATAATTTGGTATAAAATATTAAAAACGGTGTCGCCTTGAAAGATAGTTCTTGTTGTCAAGCATTCATAAAAAGTAGCCCCCAATGAATAGATATCGCTTATTTTGGTTGCTTTTTTGTTTCGTGCCTGTTCGGGTGACATATACATTGGGGTTCCAGCAAATTCATCGACAGAAACTAATGATGTTCGTTCTATTTTGGCTAGACCGAAGTCCATAATCTTTGGCTTTAATTCGCTGTCTAACATTATATTTTCAGGTTTAATATCACGATGGATAATTTTGCGTGTGTGTGTAAAGTATAAAGCGTTTGCAACTTGGGTAAAGATGTGAATGATTTTTTCAAAAAACTCTCGGTTTTTTAGCTTTTTGCTATGATGTCTAATAAAATGATCTAGAGACATTCCCTCCACTAATTCCATAACAAAAAAACAAATTGGTTCTTCACACACCTCAAAAATTTGTACAATATTCGGATGATTTAACCGTGCAACAGACTTTGCTTCTTGTAAAAACTTTTGGATATGTTTTGTGGTATTTTGTAAAATAATCTTGATAGCAACATCACGATTTAAACGCGTATCATGAGCACGGTAAACTGCACCCATGCCGCCACGTCCCAGTTCCTCCATAATCAAATACTGATTTAAATAAGTACCTTTGTTTAAACACCCTTGCTTCTTTACTTTGTCGTTCACATATGTATTTTGCTCAGGAAAACTTTCAAGCCCTAAATCTAGTAGATCTCGTATTTTATTAGTCTCATTCATGTGTTTTCTTCCGCTGTGTTTTACCAATTTTAGTGTTTTGTACTGGGTTAGTATCCACATGTATATTGGAACTAGGAGGTAAGGCGTCTGAAGTTTTTTAAAAAACATTAAATATTTATGATTTTATCTAGCACATTGTACTTTCTTAAAGTATTGAGATGATAACATATCGCGAATTTCTACTGTAATTTGAACACCACATTCATTCGTAAAATGATTTTGTAATAGTAGCAGTGTATTTTTTCCTATAAGCGATTTTTTTTCCACGCTTCTTCCTTCTAATAAAGCTATTTCTAAGTGAACAAATGCTGCTGTTTCGTTATCTCCTACGTTAAAATGCGAAGCTACGTAAACGCGGCTTTTGCAATTTTTAGACGGAACATTAGCATGATGAAATAATACTTCTTGCAAAGAAGTAAAGATATCTTTGTAACACGTTAGTTCTATATTTTTTGATACTTCTAGTTTTAAATGAGGCATTGTTTAGCTCCATAGTAAGACTACGATCACGGATATGGTTATGCTTACGAATTTTCTAATTGATGGCTTTCCAGAGAGACTTATTTTATTTGATGTATTTTTCTGAAGCATCTTAATTTGTCATACTCCATGTTTTAATGGATAAGGTTTGTAAAATTATTTGTGGGCATTCGTTTGCCAAACATGGGAGAAAAAAATGGATCGCCTCTCTGTAGGTTTGTTTCTAGTGTTATACTCTTTCGGTATTATAATGGCAATTTTTTTTAGTTATCTTGTGTGGGTAATCTTTTTACTCGCTGTTTTGACTTTGTTCTCAAAATACCGAAATACTTCTATTATAGTTATCTTTATTATTTTGTGTGGTTTTTTGAGAGTATGTATTGAAGATAAAAATCAATCTAAATTTATTTTTAACGAAGGTACGTTTGTAACTATTCGCGGCATTTTACTCGATAATGTTTTTTCTACTACCAAACATACTAAAAATATAAGGCGTAATGTTGTTATACAGGCTCGTTCTGTAAAAGTAAACAATAAATGGTTGCAAGCATCTATAAAGATATGCCTTAGAGTTCAAGGTGCAATAGAAAAAGACCTCTTACGAGGAACTTATATCGAGGTCTTTGCAACTATTCACAAGATTCAATTACCGCGCAACCCTGGAGAATTCAATCGCCAACTGTTTTGGAAATCAAAGGGCATTTATTACGAATTGAGAACTCAAAAAACTTGTATTCGTACTTTATCGCTATCGATTGGTTGCCCTGTTTTAAATTGGGCAAAAAATTTACAAGCCAAGATTTGCAATTATTTAATTGATCAGTTTGGAGAACGTGTCGGAGGTGTTGCAGCGGCTTTGTGCTTTGGCGAGAAATATTTTATTCTACCTCTTGTGAAGCAAAATTTTATGAAAAGTGGAGCGATGCATCTTTTGGCAATATCTGGTTTTCATATTATTATTGTTAGCGGAATTTTACTTCGCGCATGTCTTTTTGTATTTTGCGATTACTATGTAAGCTTATTTTTTACTATTCTTTCTTTAGTAGCATACACTTTGATTGCTGGAATGAGTGTCTCTACTGTACGAGCAACAACAGTGATGTGCGTTTATCTTTTTGCGCCTTTTTGCGGAAGAGAAAAAAACGCAATGCGTAGTCTACTTATTACAGCTCTAGTGTTTTTATTTTTTGACCCGTACCAACTAATTCGCATAGATTTTCAATTATCCTTTACTGTGTGTTTTTTTATTTTATATTTGAAGGCGCCGCGTAATTCAAACAAAATACATACCAGTGTATTTGTGACTTCTGTTGCTTGCGTTTCTTCTTCTCCGATTACTTCTTATTATTTTTATTCACTAACTCCCATTGCTATTTTCTCTAATTTTTTACTATATATACCAATATATATCGGTTTGTTATTGATAATATTTTGGGTTTTCTCTCCTATTTCTTTAACTTTGTTAAAACCGTATCTTTTTATTGCCGTGTATTATAATTTTTATTTTTTACTGTGGCTACTCTCTTATTTAGCTGAAGCTCCTTGGGGATATATTCATGTTAAACAACCAAGCGCATTGTTGGTATTTGTATTTTATTTATTTTTAGTTGTTCTCAAACCTAGACGTATCAAAAGCTTATGTTTTATTTTTGTGATTTTTTGTGTCTTTGTTTTATCGAATAGAGAACAGAATTGTAGAATGACAGTCCTGGATGTAGGACATGGAGATTGTATTCTTCTGGAACAAAATAAAAAAATTTATCTATATGATTGTGGTAGCTATCGAGTGCTACCTTTTTTGCGTTACCGAGGAATTAATCGTATACATGCTGTTATTATCTCTCACCCTGATATTGATCACTATCGAGCCCTTTTTGAATTATTGCGAAATGTCAAAATCGATAAAATTATATGCAATAGCCATTTTATAAAGCAATCGTTTACAAAACAGATTTACAAATTTAATGTTGAAGTACAAGTTGTTGCTGATAATGAACAAGTAGATGGCTTTACTTTTTTGTATCCGGGTCAATATTTTCAAAATAGAACTAGCGATAATGAACATTCTTTGGGCATGCATTGGTCAATAAATGGGCATAAAGTCTTGTTGCTGGGCGATATGGAAGATACGGCTCTTAATACTTTAATGAATGATTCCATTTCCTCTGTTACGCTTATGCAAGTACCTCACCACGGTTCACAAAACAACTATATGGAACCATTATTAAGAAAATGGCGGCCAAAATACGCGACACTTAGTAGTAAAAAGAGTTTTCCTTCTAAATGCACTTTAGATCTTTATTCGAAATATTCAGTGAAAGTTTTTGCGACATATGATTGTGGAGCAATAATTATAGATTTCAATAAACAGTTATTGTTTAAAACTGTCTACAAAAAATAGAAAAATGTGTCTACAAAAATCTACATTATTGGTTAATGTTTGTCCTCTTTTTAAAATGAAAAAAAGCATCAGGGGGTATAAGTGGTTGTTGTGAAAGCGCTTGTGGTTATTCTTTCTTTTGTTTCTATTGTTTGGCATGGTTGTTGCATATGAACTAAAGCAGTCAAAACAATACAGGTAAATTTCTTAAAGAAGAGGGAGTGAGTTATGATGATGGGTGACCCAAACTTAAAAGAGTATCTTCAAGAAATCAGAGAATATCCGATTCTAAAGGCAAAAGAAGAAAAAAGATTATTTAAATTGTGTATAGAAGATTGTGATCAAAAAGCGCGAGAAAATTTAATCACATCAAATTTGCGTTTGGTGGTAAGTATTGCAAAAAAATATGTAAACTGTGGTTTACCGTTTATTGATCTAATAGAAGAAGGTAACGTAGGTTTAATCTATGCTGTAGAGCGCTTTGACCCGAGCAAAGGCTGTAGATTTTCAACATACGCTACATGTTGGATTAAACATTCTATATGCCGCGCAATTACAGAGAAGAATCAATTGGTAAGAATACCAGCATATATGAAAAAGATAATAAGCCAATGCAAAGAACAAATAGCACAAATGATACGAGAGTCGGGCAAAACTCCAACGATTCAAGAAGTGGTCGAGAGAACTAACTTAAAGAAAACCAAGAAAAGTATTATTCACGAAGCACTTATGACGACTCAAGCGTTAGAATCAATGCAAAGCTTATATACTTTAAATGCAAATCAAGATTGGATTGAAGATCGTAAAACAGGTAACACCCTTCAACAAATATTTGACAAAAGCGAATTTGAATGGATCATGCAGATTATAGATAACTTAGATTCTAAGAGAGCACAGGTAATCAAGTTGCGATACGGATTAAACGGTAAATCTCCAATGACATTGAAAGAAATTGCAGTAGTACTAAAACTAACCAAGGAAAGAATTCGCCAAATTGAAAAAGAAACTTTGTCAATGTTAAGACAAACAATAAAAAGAAGAAAGGCTGCTAATTGTGCCATTTAAGAATTTACATACAAAATAATATGAGTAATATAATTACCCATTACTGTAAATCTAGTACAGTGGCAAGTATACTAATCTAGTAAAAATAGTTATCCAACAGCTAAATTTTATTTTTTAGTGTTGCGGCTAAAAAGCAGCGATGTTAAAAAATAAAAGAGATCAGTAGGTAAATTATTTTGAGCCCTATATTTAAATGTTTTTTCTCGATGAAAAACAGTTCGTTGCTAGGGTTGCTAGAGCATACGCTTTCCACTGCACTGGGTAATACAGTGCGGTATTCATTTTCTTTTATTAAAGCCCCTTGACTTACATAAATAAAAACCCCCACTCCTTACCTCTCTACAAATCTTTTTATACTATACTTTCGAATTTAAATTTTTCTTGCCCCTTTTTCCATGAAAATGTTATCATCTCCCCAAGTCTAAAGACAGCCACAAAACATTTTTCCTATGTTTCAAATTGTACTTCCATTACAAAATTAAAAGGAAGAATATAATGAATTTTTCAAACAATTTTTGGGTAATACTGAGTCTATTTGTGTTTTTAGTTTCGTGTGAAATGCAAATACCAAATAGCAAAAACTCAAAAAATACCAAAAATTTACACAGTGTTTCTATTGAGGGATCTATTGTACCTGATGAGATCTATATTGATGGAAAGCTCGCAAATATTAAAGAAACAAAACTTAAACCTGGTAACTATGAACTTGTATTAAAGAAGAATGGTTACGAAACGATAAAAGAACAATTGGTTATTACCAAAGAGACAAAACAGCACACTATAAAACCTAGCTGGAAACAAATTTTATGTGAGCTTGAAGTTTTGGTAAAATATATGGTTGCTCCTTTGTCAAAAGATGAACTTCGCGTGTTGTTGAAGATAGAAGACAAAGAACAACTTCTCAAAGAAACAACACTGACTATTTTGCCTGGAAAATATAGTTTAAGTATTACACATCCAGGATATGAAACAATTGAACATCGCGGCGAAATAAATATTGGCCAAAAAAGTGAACGATTAAATTTTAATTTGAAGGTGTTGCCAAGAAGCTTTCATTTAGAAGTTTCCAGCAAAAACGAAAAATTAAACACTGCAAATTTAAAAGTAATTGTAGATGGTAACACCTTGCTTGGAAATAAGATAGTTCCAGGAGTTCACAAGTTGCAGCTAGAATTAGAAGGGTATAAAAGTTTTTCGGAAACTATCAAAGTTGAAGGGGCAGGTAGTCCTTATAAATACAAAGCAAACTTGGAAAAACTCCCTAAAAAAATAGATGTAGCTGATGCAGGTAACGAAACCAACGCAGGTAACGAAACCAACGCAGGTAGTGAAACTAATGCAGGTAACGAAACCAACGCAGGTAGTGAAACTAATGCAGGTAACGAAACCAACGCAGGTAGCGAAACCAACACTGGTAATGAAACCAATGCTGGTAGTGAAACTAACGCAGGTAACGAAACCAACGCAGGCAACGAAACCAATACAGGTAACGAAACCAACGCAGGTAACGAAACTGATGCAGGTAGTGAAACTGACGCAGGTAACGAAACCAATGCTGGTAATGAAACCAATGCAGGTAACGAAACTGATACAGGTAGCGAAACTGATGCAGGTAACGAAACCAATGCAGGTAACGAAACCAATGCAAACAACGAAACTGATGCAGGTAACGAAACTGATACAGGTAACGAAACTGATGCAGGTAACGAAACTGATACAGGTAACGAAACTGACACAGGTAACGAAACCAGCACAGGTAACGAAACCAACACAGGTAACGAAACTGATACAGGTAACGAAACTGATGCAGGTAATGAAACCAACGCAGGCAACGAAACCAACATAAGCAACGAAACCAATGCAGGCAGCGAAACCGATGCGGGCAACGAAACCGATGCGGGCAACGAAACCAACACAGGCAACGAAACCAACACCGGCAACGAAACCAACACCGGCAACGAAACCAATGCGGGCAACGAAACCAACACCGGCAACGAAACCGATGCGGGCAACGAAACCAACACAGGCAACGAAACCGATGCAGGCAACGAAACCGATGCAGGCAACGAAACCAACACAGGTAACGAAACTGATGTTGTAAAAGTCGAAAAATGTGCGATAGAACTTAAATTAATGAGTAACTACGCTGCGCAAACTCCTTATAGTGTCAAAGCTGACAAGGCTACCTTGAATGGTGTAGACATCGCTGGAAATAACTTTACTGCTGGAGAATATGAACTTGTTGTCCAAGCAAAAGGTTATAAAGTTATCAATAAGAAAATAATAGTACCTGCTACAACTGATTTGTTTATTCTTGAAGAAAATCTAACCGTACTAGAACGGAATGTATTAGTAGAAATACATGCTAATTATCCTGATAATCAGGTTCTACAAGCGGATGAGATTCTTGCAAACGATAAAGTTTTTACAGGTACACTTATGCCAGGGAATAATTATTCGTTTGTGGTAAGAAAGAATGGATATGAATCTTGGAAAAGAGATATATATATTGATATGGGAGTTCAACCTCAAACAGTGAAAGTTTTATTGAACGTTAAAAACACTGTTGTTACTTTTGCTGTCACAGATGATAAAACAAAACAACCATTATCCGAATATATAATAAAAATGAATGGACAAAAAGCCGGTGCGACAGGTTATTTTCCTGGGAAATATGCTATTTCTTGTGAAAAAGAAGGCTATGAAGTTTTTAATTCCGATGTGCAAATTGCACCATCAGATAATGCGCAAAAAATAGAAATTTCATTAGTTCCTAAACCTGAAGAAAAGAAAATTGTACCTGTAGCGATTGATTTAAAAGCGTTTAGCGATGCAGATTCTAAAGTGCCTATTAAAGTAGACATTCTTACAATCAATGATCGTTCGTTCACACCTGACTTTAAGATATTACCAGGGAAATATACAGTTGTCGCGTATACATCTGGTCACCAGATGTACCAAAAAGAAATCGAAGTCACTAGCGATAAAGAAATATTTGCTGCCAATATCGTTCTTGAGTCTACTTTACGAAAGCTTCGTGCTAAGTATATCTATGATGTAGCTCCTGCCTCAGGTTATCCAGATGCTAAAATTGAAATGGTCAATATTACTACAAATAAAGTTGTTATTCCTGGCCAAATGATAAAGCCTGGTAGGTATAAAGTATCTGTAGAACAACAAGGATATTCTTATACAGGTGAAAATGAAGTTTTTATCGAACCTGGAACAATGGAATTTGAATTAAAAATTCCATTGACACTTGGTGACAAAACTGAGAAACCTACTGAAGATAAAAAAGAGCAAGTAAAAGTAGAAAAAAACGAACCAAGAGTTCTAGTTATAAAAGGAGTTGAACCAAATACTTTAGAGAAAATAACTCCTTTTAAAGTTTTTATAAATGATAAACTCTACACAAATACTCCTATAAAGATAGGCGAAGAGTGTAAATTAAAAGTATTGTTTAGCAGCTATAAAACTTACGTAGGTAATACTAAAATAGAATCTGGAGAAGGCTCTCAGGTATTGCACGTTGACTTGAAATTGTTGAAAAAGATAGTTCTTACAGAAACAAGTAAGACCTCTACATACGACAACATTGAATATAACTATGGTTTTATGGTTGGGGAACAAGAAATACCAGAGCATTTAGTGACAGTTTACGAATCAGGTGGTAAAATAGAGTTTCACTTGTATATCGATCCTGAAGCTAAAGGTGTGATTGTTTACAGCGGTTATCGTTATGCTGAAAAATCTTCATTAAAAGAAAAACAAACCATTGGTTATCTTGCAAAATTCTCAAGTAGAAAGCTTATTGAGCATTTATCAAAAGTAAGTAAGGATCAAGGAACACAAGCATTTGTAAACTCAGTGCAAGAAATAATGCGTTATGATTCTTCAATAAGACGCCACTGGGAATATGAAGAAAAAGAAGAATTTCTATACTTCGTACAATCTATTGAGACAGATGATGATGCTTTAATCGAAAAAATAGAAGGTGTTTTAGCTAAAATAGAAAAAATGCTAGAATAACTTTTACAAAAATGTTGGAATAAATCTAGTACAATATTAAAGCCTGACTTATTTGTCTTTAAAAAATAAAACTCAAGTTGCTATTTAAAAATGATTTTTTTTAGAATAGCAACTTGAGCTATTCAAAAAAGAATGTGAAGGATATAACTGTTAGAGCAGAAACTTCTTTCATATTTTTAATTGGCAGCTTGTAACAATATTTGCCAATTTAAACTAGGATTATATCCTGGTAATGGAAGTTCGTTTAAATTATAGTGCCACAATTCTTGCAGGAGTGGTATACTTACATCGGTGCGCGGTAAAACAGCCATAGCTTTGCCTTTCAATAAAACAAAAATGGCGTGAAGTTCTCTAACTATTTTTCGCTAGGCAAGCTAAACGTTTCTACTTTACATAACATTTTCAGATATCTCTACAGAGCCTGACAAGCTACTCATTTTATGAATAGTTTTGGTTGGTGACTTAGCTAATGGAATAAAACGGCTGTCGACTTATAGTTGAAGAAAGGAAGCGTGAACAGTGGGGATCCATGACAATGACATGTCGATAAATCCGAAACAAGGGCAACAAATTAGACAATTAATTGAGAAATTACAATTAACTCTTCGCGAAAGACTTCTTGAAGAGTTATGGGATGATAAAGAGTGCTTAGAAGAAGCCATAGAACATCCAGAATCTTACTCTTATAAATTTCAAACATACAAAGAGCAATACTTAGACAAATTATCTGATCTACAGCGTATTTGGAATGAATTGGTTACCTTAGAGAAAACAAGATACAGAAATAAGTAAACTATGTCATAATAACATATAAATTCATATACACACACAACCCCTCATACAAAAAACAAAATTTAATAAAAAAGCATGTTTTAGAGAAGCGAGAATTAGTTGTACTTTGGAGTACTTGTCTAATTCTCTTTCTTTATTTTACTCCTCTTTTCTAAAAAATGGCAAGCAATTTGCTAATACTAAAATAAAACTAAATTTAGTGTTGTAAAATCTACTTCCTATTCTAAATTTGATCTTAGGGCACTCCTTAGTATAAGATCAAAAATTATAGAACTTTCAACAAGAGAAAGAGGAGGAAATACATGCCATCAACAAATAACAATCCAAATAGAGATACCAATGCTTTGCAATTATACGCAACAGATTTAACTGAACTAGCTCAAAAAGGAAAACTTGATCCAGTGATTGGAAGAGATGACGAGATTCGACGTGTTATGCAAGTATTGTCTCGTCGTACCAAAAATAATCCTGTTTTGATTGGTGAGCCCGGTGTTGGAAAAACAGCTATTGCTGAAGGATTGGCAAGAAGAATTATTGATGAAGATGTACCTGAAGGTCTAAAAAATAAGAAAGTAATTTCTCTAGATATGGGAGCGTTAATTGCCGGTGCAAAGTACCGCGGTGAATTTGAGGAACGATTGAAATCGGTATTACAAGAAATTCACAAGTCAAATGGGGAGATTATATTATTTATCGATGAATTGCATACTGTTGTAGGTGGGATTGAAGGGGCACAAGACGCAGCTAATATGTTAAAGCCAGCTCTTGCTAGAGGAGAGCTTCGTTGTATAGGAGCAACAACACTAGATGAGTATCGAAGATATATTGAAAAGGATGCGGCGCTAGAAAGAAGGTTTCAAACTGTATATATTTCAGAACCTTCGGTAGATAGCACTATTGCAATTTTGCGTGGCTTAAAAGAACGTTATGAAATACATCACGGTGTACGCATTACTGATGGTGCAACTATTGCTGCTGCTACATTGTCTAATCGTTATATAAGTGAACGTTTTTTACCTGATAAAGCTATTGATTTAATTGATGAGGCCGCAAGCCGTTTACGGATTCAAATAGATAGTATGCCTGTTGAGATTGATGTTCTCGAACGAAGGATTTTACAATTAAGAATTGAACGACAGGCGCTCAAAAAAGAAAAAGATCAAGCCTCAAAGAAGCGTTCAGAAATTATAGAGAAAGAGCTAGCGCAACTCACGCAAAAATCAGATTTGATGAAAAATAAGTGGCAGCAAGAAAAAGAAAAAATTCTTGCCATACGTAAGTTTAAGAAAGAGCTTGATGGTCTGAAAACTCAAGAAGAACTTGCTCGCCGAAATGGAAACCTAGAATTAGCAGGAAAAATTCGCTACCAGAGCATGCCAGACAAAGAAAGAGCTATCGAAGTAGAGAGCGTTCTTTTAAAAGATATGCAGAGTGATCACCAAATGTTAAAAGAAGAAGTAAGCGAAGAGGAAATTGCTAATGTAGTAGCAACGTGGACAGGTATTCCTATAGACAAAATGTTGCAAGGTGATAAAGAACGTTTACTTGACATGGAGCAAAAAATAAAGCAAAAAGTAATTGGACAAGATGAGGCAGTAAGTTATATAGCAGATGCTGTGCGCAAAAGTCGCGTAGGATTACAAAACCCTCAACAACCAATCGGTTCTTTTTTATTTTTAGGTCCTACAGGGGTTGGAAAAACAGAGCTTGCTCGTACCTTAGCTGAATTTTTATTTGATACAAAAGATGCTTTAGTACGTATTGATATGTCAGAGTATATGGAAAAACATAGTGTTAGTCGTCTTATTGGAGCTCCTCCTGGTTATATAGGTTTTGAAGAAGGTGGACAATTAACAGAAGCTATACGTCGACGTCCATATTCGGTTGTGCTTTTTGACGAAATAGAAAAAGCGCATATTGATGTATTTAATATTTTTTTACAATTGCTCGACGATGGACACTTAACAGATGGGCAGGGACGAAAAGTAGATTTTAAAAATACTATTATCATTATGACATCAAATATTGGTAGCCATTACATAAAAGAAGCAGGCGGCCAAATAGACCAAAATTTACAAAATAAAATAGATAATGAATTATTTAAATATTTTAGACCAGAATTTGTTAATCGCATTGATGAAATAGTTATATTTAAGCCTCTACAAAAAGAGCATATCAAGCAAATCATTGATATCCAAATGCAAAAGTTTAATAATTTATTAAAAGATCACCAATTCCAACTTAAGCTAAAAGATAATGCAAAAGAGCATCTTGCCGAAGAAGGTTTTGACCCGGTTTTTGGAGCAAGACCTCTTAAAAGAGTAATGGAACGCCGTATAAAAAATATGCTTGCCAAACAAATACTCAAAGGTGAAATTCCTCAGAGTAGCGAAATTTGCGTAGACTTTAGTGAAGGTGATTATATTTTAATTTGATACGAGTTGTTTTATATTTGATGATTCTTCGAATAAAACAATTGTAACTACAATTGACCACTGGTTCTTTGAACCTTTTATAAGAAAGCAAAACAGTTTTATAATACTATCAAAGGAGTATTTATGAGAAAGTTTATTCTTGTTTCTATTGCTATATGTTTGCTGATACCCATACACGCGAACGATCAAACTCTTGCAATCAAAGCAAAGGATTTGCTAGAGAAAGGTTCGTATGAAATTGCAATTGAAACTTTCGAAAAATTTGTCGATATTGATAAATCGACATTGGGAGTCGAAGGTCTTATTGAAGCTTATCGTTTAACCGGTAAATACGACAAGGCACTTTCCCTAGCCAAAAAATATGGCAATACTCCGCAGCAAAAGCAGGCAGCTCGCGGCTTAATGCTTACAGGAAAGATACTTGAAATAAAAGGTGATTACCCACAAGCATATCAAAATTTTATCTCTGCGTATATCATAGACGAAGAAAGTATTATTATTAGCGTTAGTCTTGCTAAACATTACATGTTGACTGGCAAAAAAGAGAAAGCTTTAAAGTTATTTGGTGATATCTTCGATAACTATGATCCAGATGAAGATTATTCTGCTGAGGATCTAGTTGGTATAGCAATTGCATGTCGCGGTTACGCGATGAATAGTGATGAAGTAGATCGCAGTGATACTTTAAAAGTTGTTATTAATGGAATTCTTTCAGACACTGATTATGATAATGGCGCTATCGAAAAAGACCCATTGTATTTTCCTGCATATATAGAGATGGTGCACTTGTTTTTAGAGGCTTATAATACTGTAGATGCTAGTTCTACTCTTCGTAGTGTTTTAAAGTTGAATCCTCACCACCCAGAGCTACTACATGCAAAAGCAATTTATTGTACAAAAAATTACGCTAAACGCCCAGAAATTATGCCGACAATAAATCATGCATTAGAAATAAATCCCAACTACACTGATGCACTCACTGTAAGCGCTGCTGTTCATCTTTCTGATGGTGAATACGACCGTGCGTACAAAAAATTGCAAAAAGCTCTACAAATCAATCCAAATCACTTAGAATCACTGTCGTGGTTAGCAACATATTACCATTTAAAAGAAAATATGGCTGAATATGAAAAAATTAAAGAGAAAGTATTTAAGATAAACCCTAAATATGGTGAATTTTATCACTTGTCAGGGGTTATCTTGGCGCAGAATTTCCAATATGCGCATGCTCTTGAAATGCAAAGAAAAGCCATTGAATTGAATCCTTTTCTATGGGATGCCTACATTGAACTTGGTTCAAATTTAATGAGAACTGGTGAAGAAGATGAAGCCAAGAAACATTTTGAAAAAGTACGCGAAGAATATAATTTTCACGTACAAACGCATAATATGTTGTTACTTTTAGAAAAATTCAAAGAATTCAAAGTTTATCACACTAAAAATTTCCGTATACGTTTACATGTAAGCGAAGCTGATGTATTGTTTCCCATTCTTAGTGAACATTTGGAAAAATCTATAGAAAAAATGTCCGAAATATATGGATTTGTTCCTGAAACACCAATGCTATGGGAGGTTTATCCTGAAACCAAAGATTTTTCAGTAAGAGTACTTGGTTTGTCTATGATCGCTGCAAGTGGTGTATGTTTTGGAAAAGTATTAGCACAATTATCTCCCAAAGCAATGAAACTAGGTACAATGAATTGGGCATCTGTAGGTTGGCACGAACTTAGCCACGCGTTTACATTACAAATGACAGATCACAAAATACCACGTTGGTTTACAGAGGGGCTTTCTGAAATGTTTGAAAGAGACCGTAATCCTTCTGTTATTCGTAAACGCGATAAAGATTTGTGGACTGTATATAATTCAGGTTTAATGCGTGGTATAAAAGATTTAAACGCTGGGTTTACTAGGCCTAAATATGCTTTAGAGGTTGTGGTGTGCTACTATCAAGCAGGACTCCTATGTCATTTTATTCGCAATAATTATGGATTTTCTGCAATCAAAGAAATGTTAGCTTTGTATAAAAAAGGTAAAAAAGATGCTGAAATTATCAAGGAAGTAACAGGATTAGATGACGAAAAATTCGATAAATATTTCCTTGAGTGGGTTAAGAAAAACATTTTTGGAAAAATGAATCTAATGACCGCTGTGTCATCACGAGAGATAGATGATTTAAAAGACAACACCGAAGAAGATCCAGAGGATGTTGAAGCTTACAAAAAATTAGCCATCGCTTACTTGCAAAGTGGTCGATTAAAAGATGCTGAAATTAACGCAGGGTATGTGTTAGCACTAGATCCCGAAAATGTAGATGGTTACGAAATATTGGGTCGAGTATTTTACCGCCGACAAAAATATAAAAAGGCAGAGGAATTACTACTACAGGCTGAAGAGTTAGGTTGTAAGAATTTCTATAGCTTCTTGTATTTAGGTATTATGTATTTAAACCAAAAAAATATAAAACAAGCGGAAGCGTATTTAGAAAAAGCCAAGAAAAGTTTTCCAAATTATGTAGGTCCTAGCAATCCATACTTACTATTAGCGAAGATTTATAAAGCTCGTAAACAAACTGCTAAATATTTTCGAGAAATTGAGCAATTTTTAGACAAAGAAGGAAATGAATTTAAATTGCGCATAGAATTAGCAGATCACTATATTAGCCAACAAAAATATAAAACAGCTTCTAAATGGTTAGAAGAGGCTTTGGATGTTTTTCCATTTGATCTTAAGTTTCAAATCAAACGTGGTAAAGTTCTTACTACTTTAAAACAATGGCAAAAAGCTATTTCTGCCTACAAATTAGCAATTGCTTTGAAGCCAAAAGAAAATGTTCATGTACTTTATACAGACATAGCAGAGCTCTATTTGAAGTTAGGTAATTTATCTGAAGCAAAATCGCACGTGGAGTCTGCACTCGATTTAAAACCTGGGTACTCAAGAGCAAAAAAAATTCACGAAAAAGTAAAATAAAAATATATTTTTATTGTAAAATCTACAAAATATATTTATCATAACGTGTAATAACAAGGCATAAAAATTATTAAAGTTTTTAGTAATTTTTATGCTTTTGTATTTTCTCTTTGTAATTTTTTGGCCCAAATTTAGTTTCTTTTTACAGAAACAAATGGCAGAAGACTATCTTAAGTATAAGAGCCAAGGAATATAAGGACAGTGGTTTGGAGTAAAATCTCTATTACCACTATAAAATCTGCATTTTGGAATGTTTATTGACATTTCAATCCTTAAATTTATAAAAGCAAAAAAATAGCTATTTTTTTTGTGACGATGAATTATATACTAGAGCGTATCTGGTGTAAAGTTAAGTGGTTTGGGACTTAGCAAATTCATCGAACAGAGGAGTTCCATTTTATGATAATGAAGCAAAAAGATGTTGTTAAGCGACTATCTATAGAACAAGATACTTTGGAAAAAGAAGTTGCTGAAGCAATGGGTGAAATTGCCAGCGAAGATATGGCCCAGTTGTACGATGATTCAACAAAAGAATTCGAACCTGATAAAATTGTGCAAGGTAAAGTGATCAATGTTACCAATGATGTAGTGGTCATTGATGTTGGTTATAAATCAGAAGGTGAAGTTTCTGCTTCTGAATTTGACACTCCACCAGAAATTGGTGAAGAAGTTTCTGTACTTCTAGAAGCCGTCGAAGATGAGTCGGGAACGGTAGTACTTTCTAAGAAGAAAGCTGACCGAATCAAGGGTTGGGAAGAACTTATTGCCACGAAAAAAGAGGGTGATCTTGTTGAAGGTAAGGTTATCCGCAAAATCAAAGGTGGATTATTACTCGACGTTGGCGTTCCGGTTTTCTTACCTGCTTCTCAAATTGATATACGTCGCACAGGCGATATTTCTGAATACATCGGGCGCACCCTGCAAGCGCAAATCATCAAGATTGATCAAACACGCATGAATATAGTTGTTTCTAGACGTAGACTCATCGAAGAAGAACGCAAGAAGATGAAAGAGAAACTTCTAGAAGAACTTGAAGAAGGACAAGTTCGAAAAGGTGTTGTCAAAAATATTGCAGATTTTGGTGTATTTGTTGATCTAGGTGGTATTGATGGTCTTCTTCACATTACAGATATGAGTTGGGGACGTATTAGTCATCCATCAGAACTCGTTTCTATTGATGATGAGATCGAAATTAAAATTTTAAAGCTAGATCGCAAGAAAGAAAGAATTGCACTTGGTTTAAAACAAAAAACCGAAAGCCCTTGGACAGACATCGAAAAGAAATACCCAATCCAGTCGAAAGTTACAGGCCGTGTAGTAAACGTAATGAACTACGGAGCTTTTGTAAAACTAGAAGATGGTATAGAAGGATTGGTTCACATATCTGAAATATCTTGGACAAAAAGAATCAATCACCCTTCAGACGTTGTAAATATCGGCGATGAAGTTGAAGTTGTTGTTTTGGATATCAACAAAGAAAAACAAGAAATTTCTCTTGGAATGAAGCAAACAGAAATCAATCCATGGTCTCTTGTTGAAGAAAAATATCCTGTTGGAACAGTTATCGAAGGACGTGTACGTAACCTAACTAACTATGGTGCGTTCATCGAAATAGAAGAAGGTATTGATGGTCTTCTTCACATATCTGACATGAGTTGGACGAAGAAAATTAGTCATCCTTCTGAAATGTTGAAAAAAGGTGACAATATTCAAGCTCAAGTTTTAGAGGTTGATCAAGAACGCAAAAGAGTTGCGCTTGGAATGAAGCAACTTCATTCAGATCCATGGCAAGATGAAATACTAGGTAAATACAAAGTAGATGATACTGTTAGTGGAAAAGTAACGAAACTAACAAACTTTGGTGTATTTGTCGAGCTAGAAACAGACTTAGAAGGTTTACTTCACATATCAGAGCTTACAGATAAGAAAATTAAATCACCTAACGAAGTAGTTAAAGTTGGTGATGTAGTGGAAGTTAAAATACTAAGAGTAGACGAAAAAGAAAGAAAAATTGGTTTATCTCTAGTTAAAGCACAATCTGATGAAGAAGAATCTGAATCTGATTCTGAAGAAGAAGAAAATCAAGTCCAAGATAGTAGTTCAGAAAGCGCTGATGCTCCTGAAGAGAGCGAAGAGTCTGCTGAACAAAATGAGGAAGAAAAAGAAGAGTAAACGTTTTTGTTTAACTTTTTTTCTGTCTATAAAAGCGCATCTACTTCGATTACGAAGCAGGTGCGCTATTTTTATTATGGGACGCTTTTAAATGATTTTGTTACTATTCTTAAGTTCAATTCTAGGTTATATAGTTTCTTGGCTTTTATACAAACGTCAGCAATCATATTCTCAACAGATAAAAACGAAGATTGAGAGTATTTGCGCAAAAAAGATAGCAAAGAAAAAGAATATCGGCGAAGAAAAAACAAAATCAATTATAAAAGAATATGAACATTTGAAAAAAGTTGTTTCTGAAAAATACCAGCAAAATATTCAATCTTTACGAGAACAAATTACTTACCAAGAGATGGAATTAAAAAATCGCGAAGAGTATTTAAATCTTAAAGAGCAACTATTTTTCGACAAAAAATCCAGAGTTCAAAATAAAATAGATACTTTTAATTATTTAAATGATAAATTATCAGATATCTGTAAAGAACACAAAAAAGCATTACTCAAAGTAAAAAAATATGATATTGCTAAAATAAAAAAATATATATTACAAAACACTCAGCGAGAACTTCACGGAGAAAAGCAAATTTTATTGAACCGCTTTGCTGATGACATAAGTATGTATTCAGAAGAAATTGTAAAACGTTTGCTTTCATCAATTGTGCAGCGTAGTGTTTTTAGTCACTGGAATGATTCTTATCCTAATAGTTTATTGATAAACGATAAAAAAACGAAAAGCTTTTTAAAAGACAACGAACATATTCTAAACGAACTATTAGGTGTGTCGTTACAGTTTAAAGATAGTATCGTTATTATCAATGAATCAGATGGCTATTGCCGAGAAATAGCGAGAAAGGTATTACTCGACACTATACAATATACTATTGATAATAGTGAAGATCTCTATTCTTGTATTATACAAAAATGCGAACATTACAAACAAAAAACAATAGAATTCGTACTTAAAAAGTGCGAAGAAATAGATTTACTCGATTTTTCAAAATCACTTGCTTGGCATATGGGAAAATTAAAATATCGTACGAGTTTTGGGCAAAATATATTAGCTCATTCATATGAAGTTGCCATGCTTGCGTGGCGTATTGCCGGAGAATTGGGTTTTTCACAGTCCCTTAGTAAAAGAGGAGCTTTTTTACACGATATAGGTAAAGCTGTAGATCATAAAGAAGCAGGTGGACATTCTTCTTTAGGCGAACAAATTCTGAAGGATGAAAATGAGGCATCTCAAGTAATCGAAGGTATTGTGGAGCACCATGAAGATGCTTCTCCAGAAAAACCATATGCCGCGATTGTTAGTATTTCTGATGCTATTAGTGCAGCACGACCTGGTGCAAGAAGAGAAACATTTGAAAAGTACACAAAAAAATTACAAAAGATAGAATCCCTTACTAAGAATATCAAAGGAATTCGAGATGCCTATGCTGTTTCAGCGGGTAGAGAAATACGCGTTATTGTTCAACCAGATATTATAAATGATCATGATGCACAAAAAATAGCAAAAGAGCTAGCTATATCTATTGGTAAAGAAATTTTATATTCTGGTGTAGTAAGAGTAACTGTGATCCGAGAAAAAACATTTGAAGTTTATACATGAGGTAAATGATGAGTATGTTTAATTTTTTTTCTAAGTTTTTCAAAAAGTCTGGTGATATTGCCGGAAAATCAGTATCTACTGTTGTGGATACTGCTGTTTCTGTAGGAAATGTAGCTGGAAAAGCAGTTGAAACTACAGGTAATATAATATACCAAGGCGTTGAAATGTTGGCGTCGTCTGTTATCAACACAACTAAATTTTTAGCCGACGCCAAATATCGTGCAGAAGTTGGATATCCGTGGTTAAAAGGTATTTTACGTGACAATTGGAAAAAAGTTCGTCAAGAGTTAGGCGAATCAAATGAAATGTTGCTAGCATTGTGGAAATACTCTAAGGGACACAATCTTTCTGAAGAAGAAAAAAAAGCGACGAAAGAACAACTTGGAGATATAATAAAAACAGTTCCAGCACTTGGTATCTTTTTACTTCCAGGGGGAATGATTCTTTTACCACTTTTAGCAAAGGCTTTGCCGTGGGATTTAATGCCTTCATCATTCAAAGAAAAAGTTACGGAAGAATATGGAGAAGATGCTTTAAATCAAGACTTGGGTAACGGTGACGATGTTCCAATAGACGAAGATGCTCAAATTTCTCTGGATCTACACAAAGAGGTTGAGGAAAGTATGCGCGAAATACTAGACTCGAAAGAAGAGGCAGAAGAGAAACGAGAATAGTAAGTGCAAAAATATAGCCGAAGGCGATCAACCAGCGAGCTAGAAGGAGCTGAGCTCAACTTACTGTTGACTTAAAGAATTTATAACCCAAAGAGAAATCGCATAGTTGCTAAATCACTACTGCATTTAGAATTAGGAGGGCGAAGCTCGACTACTGTTGACTTAAGAATGCTGAAAGTGCTATATATTCTAGCCTAGGGCGAAGCCACTAGGTACAGTGGTAAAAAAATGGTTTAGCTCTGAAAGGACGGAATAACTTATTTCTATTTCACTCTTTCAGGGCTAAACTTCCAGGAATTTCGCCCTCCTACTTCTACCGATAGAATACCTTACTTCGTATTATCGCGAACGACAAAATTCTCTATTTTTAGTTTGGTTTAGGGCGTGTCATCATTCAAAATATTGTGTGTTTTTTCGAGCCCGAGCCCGTTTGCGAGCCCGTTTCCGAAACTTTCACTAACAATTTATCAAAGAAGCAAAGTTTCTTTTTCCATCGCAAAAAACTAGTATTGAACCAATAAATCACTTTCTGTCGCTCTCAAAAAGTTTTCGGGCGCGGGCTCGCAAACGGGCTCGGGCTCAATACTACTGGCGTATCATTAAATGAATCCGTTATATTTTTATCTGTATTGAATGATGACACGCCCTCGTTATTTATAAAATAAGTATCTCAGACCAAGTCAACAGTCGAACTTCGCTCGTGGAAGTATTGCATTTGTAACTATTGCAAGCGATCGATAAAGTAATCATAGCGAGACAAACGAGGAAAGTAATCACCAGGGTAAAAGTCTATCTTGCTTACATCTCCTAGGAAGTTTTTCCATTCTTTCTCTAACTCTCTATGCGATTTGTGAAATTTTCTGTTGCGAAATGATGCGCGAAACATTTTATATCCATATTTACTGATATACCATTTTATAAAAGAGCCACCTATTGTGTAAACTTGCCATGAACCAAAATCACCAGCGTCAGAACCACCTTGAAAGCCTGCCCAATTTATCAATTCCTCAAGTGGAACCATTGCTTTCTTTTTTAACAGAAGTCGTGCCCAATTGTCGTTTGTTTGTCCATACTGAGGCCATGTATCTGGTATTTGATTTTCTTCCTCTAACACTACCTCTAAAGTCGCTGTAGCAATTCCTTCTTTGAAAAACATACGAGACCTTGTGCCTGTTGCATGATGCCCAAGTTCATGAATGTAGGTTTCAACAATACTTTGGGGACGAAAAAAAGCAGGCAAATGAATTGTTCTTCTATAATAAGTACCCACTCCACGATTATTAGTTAAAATACATGTAACAGGTCCAGGATCAGCATAATTATAAGCGTATACTTTTGGCGTCCAATATAGAATTTTTTTAGTAATTTGCTGTAGTAATTCCTCTGACAGTTGTGCTTCATTTACGATATTTACAGAAATTTCTGCTTTAGGAGGTTCTTCTTTACTGTGTGAATCTGAGGCTAGTGATTCTTTATTTGTATTACAACTCGATATTGTAAGTAAAACTAACAATAACAATCGTACCATTTTCAACTATCCTTATAAGTGTTCGTCGCGGAGCAAATCAAAAACGGTTTTTACTGGAGTGAAAGTAGTGATGGGTACTTCGACAAAGACGCTGTTCCAATAATGCATGCTGCCATTCCACAGTCCAGGGCGTTCTGTAGATTTAAGGTACTTACCTTGATGTGATTTTTCCACGACGATAAACGCTTTTTCATTTACAAAATGATGTAGATCAAATTTTTCTCCTTGCCAATTTTTTAATCCGCATACCACATCTACAGGATTAAAATGGCTAGCATTTTTCATAACATCAAGCTGTTGAGGAGCAATTTGTATTTTTTCAACAATTTGGCAGCTATTACCATACTCTTCTTCGACCCAAAACGGTCCTCCTCCTGGCTCTCCTGTATTAGGAACCATTCCACAAACGCGTATTGGACGGTCTAATAAGGAAATCAAAGTTTCTACGGATACTTGCGTATCTTGAATGTCGACATTCAAAGAATCGCGAATAAAGGTTTCGGCATCTTTTTTTTCCGTTTCATTTGGATTATCGTGTAGTTTTCTCAAAAAAGCAAAGCTTTGTTTTTGAAGTTTATATAAAAGTCCAATAAGTACTTTTTTCCATAAAAAAGTAGTGTCTTTCAAGTGATCAGGACAAACATTATCAATATTTTTTAATACTACAATATCGCTGTTAATTTTATTGAGATTACGAATAAGAGCTCCATGACCTGCGGGACGTAACAATGGCTTTCCTTCGTCATCGCGCCATAATTGCCCTTTTTCATTTACTGATAATGAATCTGTGGCATGTTGTTGAAAGGAAAAATTGATGTTAAATTTACAATTCCATCGCTCCTCCCATGTGATCATTTTTTCTTTGATCAAGTGCTGAAAGATCGACAAATGTTCCTTGGTAATAGTAAAATGTAAGTGGCAATGACCGTCTTTTTCTATATAATTTGCCGCTTCTGATAAATGTTCTTCAAATGCAAAACGCGGTTCAGGGGACTTATGAAATAATAACATTGCTTTGGGAAGTTGAGTGTAATTAAGACCTTCAGCTGTTAATAAAAACTTTAAAGTTTCGCAACGATCTTCGAGTTTTTCTTTTGGAATTTCTTCAAAAAAAGCAAATTTTTGAATATTATCGAAGAAATATTTTATCTTTGAAGAAGGATTATCTGGGGAGTCGATAAAAGAAATCAACTCTTTAAACATCCTTGTTGCAGCCCCTGAAGCCGGTATGAATTTCGTTATACAAAGAGCTGAATTAGCTTCTTGCCATGATTTTAGAAGAGGGGTTGTGTCTATTATTTTTTTTATTCCATCATCTAAAGCACAAGCGCGACTTAAAGTTAAATAAGGTTGTGTTTTATTTATACATTCTAGTTGTTGTTTTGCATCATTAATAGCTATATCATGCTTTCTTAGAAATAGAATGTCGGATTCATTTAGCATGGTGTCTCCGTTTTATGGATTTAAATGAACGTATTAATAACCTATGTTTCTCTCACTTGTATTTTATCTTTTTGCTGCAACCATAAATATAAGCGGTTTATGATAAACACGTAAAGATAAATAATTGTAAGGATATTCACTATATAAATAACGCTATTAGAAAATTCTTCTGCATTTCCGCGATAAAATTCAAATAAGCTTCCAATACGAATAGTATCGTAAGGCCAGTAGTACACAACAGTAACAAATAGACAAAAAACAGTGCAAATAGCTATTGTTAAAAATAAATTAAGAGGATTTGGTAGTAATGGATTTTGAGGTGTTTCGATAAATCCAATAACTGAACTTAAAAAAATGATTCCCCATAATAGAAAAACTACGTACTGCATGTCTATTTCATAAAAATAACTATATCGTGAAATTACTTGACTAATCACAGGAGTTAAAAAAGCCATTCTCTCGTGGATAAATTCGCGAAATGCATAACTCTGTTCGTAAATATAAGTTATGGTTACAATATTAAGTAATATTGTAAGAATAGATAGGTATAAAAGACCTGATGCTCTATGTTTTTTAAATGCTTTCTCCATTTTTTATAGAAAGCTCCTCATGTTTTTTTTCTTAGGGTATTTATTTTAGCCGTTGTTTTTATTACAATATGATCTATCCTGAAAATCAAACAAAAAACAAAAAACTAGTAGCAAGGAACACATCATGGGCATTGTAAAATCTACTTTTAAATTTTTATGGTACGGTTCAATCGGGGCATCTGCTTTTTATCTACGACGCTCAAAATTTCCACAAATTCTTAGTAATTCTCTAGTTAAACTGGGTCCCGTATACGTAAAAATGGGACAAGTGATTAGCACACGTCGCGATGTTATACCAGAAGAATACACCGAAAAACTTGCTACTTTGTGTGATGATGTTCCACCAGAAAAAGAAAAAATTATGCGTAAAATATTACGCGAAAATTTACCTGAAGAGCTAGAAGATATTTTCTGTGAATTTAGTGAAGAACCTATTGCTGCAGGTTCTGTTGCCCAAGTATATAAAGCTAAGTTACATAGTGGAGAAGTAGTTGCGGTCAAGGTTTTACGTCCTAATATTTTAAAACAAGTGCAGGAAAATTTTAAATTTCTTAGTATGGCAGTAAATATATGTGAGTTTTTAGTAAAAAAAATACGTATGGTTAATTTGCCTGGAATTGTCAACGAGCTCGAAGATTTACTGATAACTCAAACAGATCTCACCCATGAAACAGATAATTTTTTGCGTTTTAAAGAACTATTTGCGGATGAACCAAACCTTACGGTTCCAAAAGTTTTTCCCGAATACTCTAGTTGCCAAGTAATGGTAACAGAGTTTGTCGATGCTATTCAACCTTATGAATATGAAAAACTCAATATTCCAGGAGAAGAGCTTGCTAGCCGTGTCGACAATCTCATGGATTCGATGATTTTTTTACAAGGTTTATGCCATGCTGATTTGCACCCAGGTAACTTTTTTTGGAATGCAAAAGGTGAATTGGTTCTTATTGATTTTGGCCTTGTTCACGAATTTCCAGTTATCGATCGCAATCACTTAACTACTTATTATTTCTCGTTAGTAGAAGGTTTTTACCATTTTGCAACAGAATATTTTATCGATCATTTCATTATACCTCATCCTAAACGCCGCAAAAAAGATTTTAATAAAGATCAACTATTAGAAGAATTATACAAAATAGTTAAAGCACTCAGTCATAGCCAAGAAGGTTTCTCTGTTGTCTTTTATGAACTAGTGCAAGTACTCTCGCGCTATCAATTACAACTGAAACCCAATACCAGTAAAATGTTTTTAACGCTTATTACTGTTGAAGGTTATATACTTCATTTGAATCCAAATTTCGATATGATTGAAAACACGCGTAAGAAAAAAATGGATATGGCAGAATATACCTCTCTTCCAGAAGAGGTTGAAAAAATATTAATGCAAGACTTTGGAAGCTATTCAACAGCACTATTTAAAGATAATTGTAGCATTCAACAAGCCTACAAAAATCGCAATGAATTTACCATGAAACAAATAGGTCTCGAAAAGGGACACTTTGTTATCGATGTTGGATGTGGCCGTGGACAAATGTTAGGGGAAATGAAAAATCGCGGAGCCGAAGTTCTGGGAATTACAATTAGTAAAACAGAACAGCGTATATGTGCAGAGCAAAATCTCGATTGTGTGTGGTCCAGCTGGGAAGATTTCGATAATGTAGTAAAAACACCCTACCCTCTTGCTGATGCTATTATTATCATCGAAATTTTAGTGCATATGGCTACTTTGTTTGAAAGTCGTGCAGGATTAATGGATCTAAGACTTCAAAAACTATTTGCGTGGTGTAGTAGCAAACTAAAAGACCAGGGAAAACTCTATATACAAGTTCTCAATGCTGACAGTCGTTTTATTGAAGGAACTAAGTACAAAGATACTTCTAACGATATTTTAAAGAAAGCTCCTATACTTGGTTTTGCCTCTGTAAAACAACTAGTTACAAATAGTGATCCGTATTTTGAAGTTGTCGAAATTAACAATCATTCGGAAGATTTGTTAAAGACTTATTATTTTTTCCAAAGTCAATTCGACAAAAATGAAAAGAAGCTTGCAGAATTACTTGATCCAAGATTTCATAAACTTATGCGCATGGAGCTTAATATTTTAACTGAGCTAGCAGAGAAAAAAATTATGAAATTACACCGCCTACTTTTACAAAAAAAGGCGTAGATTTACAGGAAAACTTATGAAAACGAACAATTTATAATAGGGCGTGTCATCATTCAAAATATTGTGTGTTTTTTCGAGCCCGAGCCCGTTTCTGAAACTTTCACTAACAATTTATCAAAGAAGCAAAGTTTCTTTTTCCATCGCAAAAAACTAGTATTGAACCAATAAATCACTTTCTGTCGCTCTCAAAAAGTTTTCGGGCTCGCAAACGGGCTCGGGCTCGCAAACGGGCTCGGGCTCGCAAACGGGCTCGGGCTCGCAAACGGGCTCGGGCTCGCAAACGGGCTCGGGCTCGCAAACGGGCTCGGGCTCGCAAACGGGCTCGGGCTCGCAAACGGGCTCGGGCTCAATACTACTGGCGTATCATTAAATGAATCCGTTATATTTTTATCTGTATTGAATGATGACACGCCCTATTATAAATTGTTCGTTTTCATAAGTTTTTTTCCTAGTAATTTAACAACTATGCGATTTATCTTTGGGCTGACATCTGCAATACTGCTGTGGAAATTATTTGAGTTTTAGCTTTTTTACTATATATCGGGCAATTAGTTTATTTCCCAAAGGGGAATAATGAGAGTGCAAAAACAAACTTTCCATTTTTCTTTCGCTGAAAGCATACATCAAATCAATATATTTATAACCCACAGTATCAAAATATTTAATCAATGGTTTGTACTCTACTGATTTATCTTTGCGATATTGTAAAATATTTTTGCGATCAGGAAACAAAAGAATAATTGCTTTTGAGTTGTTTTTAATTACTGCTTGATAGAAAATATCGAATGTTTTTTTCACAATGAGAAATGCTTCGTGTTTTGTGTTATAAGAACCGTTATTGATGATATTTTTTTTACCACTTCCGCTATTGAGAGTCCTGATCAATCTAAAAGAAGGCAATATATCATATGCGCTTATTTTATAGCGATATTTATAGTAATAATCGTATTTACTAATTTTAGCTAATATTTCTTGAGGATTGGCCAATAAATCGTTATACATTTCTCTTTTTTTTAGAGGGTTTTCAATTAGTGTAAATTTATTTTTTTCGAAAATAAATCTTGGTTTTGCAAAGACAATTCCCGTCGAAGGGTAATAAAAAGGTCGAAAAGTATTTACACCTCGAAAAATGTTTTCAGGCATAAATCCAATGAATACCGCGTTGGCTTTGTATTTAAAACCTTTATGTAAATAGCGTAAGTATGCCTGATCGAGACCGTAACCATTAACACCAAAATTCAAAACCTCTAGTTTTCTTTTATCTCTTTCCATTTGAACCTGCCAAGTGTTTTGATTATTTACCTCAGCACCGTGAGTAAAAGAATCTCCAAACGTAGTTATACGATAAATACCTTTCTGTGGAACCAATGAGTATTCTCTTTTACTACGTATTCCGTGGGCATTTGCTGTTGCCATTTTTGCTCTGCCATTATTGACAACCGTCCAACCTAAAATAGGATCGAAAGTAGTGTATTGTTTCTTTTTTTGGGATGCTACTGTTTTTAGCGCTTTTTTATGTTTTGATGATAATAAATTTATTGGTTTAGGTAAATATCCGTATCCTGTTAAAATCAAAATTCCAACATATAACGTCAATTCGAAAGAGATGTATGCAATACATATCAACAATATTTTTTTTGTAGTTTTATTTTTCATACGCTGGTACTCAAATATACGTTAGAATGTAAAAAAAATGAGTTAGAACACGTCTGCGTTCTAACTCATTTTTTTTTACTGGGGTTTTTGTAGAGAATTTTAGCTTTATAAGCCGTACTTTTGCAAAATACCTTTTATTTCTTCTACAAGATTATCTCTTGAAACGGTGATTTGCGCGGGTTGTTCTTTACGCCAGACTTCGCGATCTGCTATTTCTGAAGCAATTTCACGACCGTGGTACAAGTCTTTTATGCTTACTGTATTTTCTTGCAGCTCATTACTACCAAGAAGAATAGCAACGGGAATGTCCCAACGATCTGCATACTTAAGTTGCTTATTTAACTTGCCATTTCCCATAAATAGTTCGGTATTTAGTCCTGCTTCGCGCAAGCTACGAGCTAGTTTATGGTACTCTGCCGTTAAGCTTTTATCCATGGTTGTTACAAACACTTGGGCTGTGGCTTTACGTTGTTTAATGCGTCCACTTACTTTTAATGCTTCTAGTAAACGGTCTAGGCCAATAGAAGCTCCTGTTGCTGGGACTTTTTGCCCAGTAAAACGTTCGATAAGTCCATCATAACGTCCACCACTAAAAACAGAGCCAAAACCAACCTCTTCTCCTTTTTCATTTTTACAAGAAGTAAGGACGGTTTCAAAAACTGGTCCGGTATAGTAGTTAAGTCCACGTACAATAGTTGGATCAAAAATAACGCGCTGCTCATCTATTTCTAACGAACATAAAATCTCATTGATTTGACGAAGTTCAGTTATACCTTCTTGACCTACTTCACTATCTTTAACGATCTCAAGTAGCTCGTCGCAAGTTTTTGCGCGTTTTTTAGTAGAAACGCTTAAGTATTTTTGCACACAATCAATTTGCGATGCAGAAAGCTCGGCACCTTTTGTAAAATCCCCAGTTTCATCTTTGCGTCCTTTACCTAACAAATCTATAACACCTGACATACCTAAACGATCAAGTTTGTCAATAGCACGTAGTGTTGTTAGACATTTAAAAGTGGGATTACCTTCTTTGTCGGAATGCTCGATTCCGCAAGATTCCATGATTCCGTTTACAATTTTACGATTGTTGACGCGTACTAAATATTCTCCGCGTTTAATGTTGAGTTTTTCCATACACTCACAAATTACGCTACAAATTTCTGCTTCAGCAGACATTTTATTGCTACCAACAATATCAATATCGAATTGATAGAATTCGCGAAATCTACCTAGTCCTGGCTTTTCATCGCGCCATACAGTTCCTAGTTGGTAACGGCGAAATGGACGTGTTAGTTCGTTGTATTGCGCAAACACGCGCGAAAGAGGTGCAGTTAAATCGTAGCGAAGTGCAATAAGTTTGTCATCATCATCGCGAAAAGAAAAAATTCCTTCTTCGGCGCTATCAGTTTCTTGGATGTGTTTGCCTAGATTGTCTACATATTCGAGAGCTGGTGTCTCTAAGGGAACAAAGCCATATTTTTCGTAAACAGAACGAACTTGCTCAATCATCCATTGACGCGCAAGATAAGTATCGGCAAAAATATCGCGAAAACCCTTTATTAAACGAGGTTGGATCTTATACTTTCTTCCTTGGGTCATAAGGTGAACCTTTGTATTTTTGGGGGTTTTGGTACTTGGATTTGGTTATTTTGTATATTTAGTTTGATGGGAGGATAAAGAATTGTACAGCTGGTAGGACTCGAACCTACGATCTCCTGAACCACAATCAGGCGCTTTAACCAGCTAAGCTACAGCCGCATGTTTGATTAGTCTTCAAATAATACTATACTTTTGAAAAAAGTCAAGATAAAAAATTTACTTTTTTATTTATTTGTAGTTTTTTTGTTGTTCCGTTTGACAATTGAATCATAATCTGAGCTTCTTCCTTCTTTCTTGTAATCGATAAACCAAATATTTTCGCACAAAAAGTGTATTAGGGCGTGTCGTCGTTCAATACAGATAAAAATATAACGGATTCATTTAATGATACGCCAGTAGTATTGAGCCCGAGCCCGTTTGCGAGCCCGCGCCCGAAAACTTTTTGAGAGCGACAGAAAGTGATTTATTGGTTTAATACTAGTTTTTTGCGATGGAAAAAGAAACTTTGCTTCTTTGATAAATTGTTAGTGAAAGTTTCGGAAACGGGCTCGCAAACGGGCTCGGGCTCGAAAAAACACACAATATTTTGAATGATGACACGCCCTAATAAGAGGGCAGTTATCTTTGTTGTTATGTTTAGAAAGCAATAAAATATCTATCATGAAAACACAACATTTTTCTTTGTGATTTCTCCAAAATCCTTTCAGAAGATTTTTAGTATAGTAAAATCCAAATAGATAGTTTTTTTTGAAAATATAAGATACTTGGTTATTTTTGATTATTTTAACTTTGCGTACTAGTATTACTTTATTGTAGGATATAATCATTTGGAAGTTTAATATTGGATTAGAATGTCTAAAAATTAGACCTTGGGTAAGGAGAATATTTAGTGAAACATATTAATCGAAAAAAAGGTTCAGCTCTAATGCTTGTTATGGTCATGGCAATAGTTGTAATGGGGATTATTGGTACTTTACTTACTAAATCTGCAACTCATGCAAAATATACTAGACAGCAAAAAGCTCTAAAATCTTGTCACCAAGCTGCGCAAT
Organism: Candidatus Uabimicrobium helgolandensis; assembly: GCF_041508025.1. Lineage (NCBI taxonomy): Bacteria > Pseudomonadati > Planctomycetota > Candidatus Uabimicrobiia > Candidatus Uabimicrobiales > Candidatus Uabimicrobiaceae > Candidatus Uabimicrobium > Candidatus Uabimicrobium helgolandensis. The sequence goes on along the minus strand of NZ_CP165719.1, from coordinate 3,376,131 downwards.
CCGGTTTGCAAGCAACAACACTTGCTATTCGCGAGTTTTTAAACAATAACCAAAGACCTACAGAAGTCCATGGTAACTGTAGTAATTGGGACTCTGTCGTTGTTCTTGTTGATGATAATGGCACGGAAGAATGGTTTGAATTGGCTACTGGAAATGATAACCCTGCTAGTTTTAACACGCTTGCTCGACGGGTATATGATCAAGCTCTTGCAAATACCCCTATTAGACAAAGAGATAATAATGACTTTCGCGTGCGTTTAACAGCAGTGCAATCTATACAAAATCCTAGCGAAAATGACTTCGATGTAGTATCTGTAGGGGTCTTTGACCGCGAAGCAACAGCATTTCGCGGCCTAATAATGCAAGTGCGATCAAATACCAATGGTATTATACCAAGAAATGCTGCTGACGAATTACTCGAGATTGGAGGTTCTGCACAAGTATTGTCTTTTCCTGAACCAGGCAAAGCATTGTTCGCATCTAATGGTGATATAAACCTCTCTGTGCCTTTTCTAGGAGAAATACACCCTGGTCCAGATGGAGTTTTAAATGGGAGCGAAAATGTAGTTCCACCTGTAGGACAGACAGTTGAAGAAGCAACAAGTAATCTCAATAAGCCTTTCGAATTACCGCCTGTAGAAATTGATTTTCCTCAAACATCGCCTTCAAATGGAAATTTTAAAAAAGGGGATCATAATTTATCGGGAGTAAATCACTTCACTGACCTTACGGTAAAAGGTACACTAAATATTGCAGGTGATACAGAAATCTACGTACAAGGTGATTTAACTATAAATGCTGGTGGTGGGATTGTAATTCCGCAAGGAGCAACATTAAAATTATTTATTTCAGGAAAAGCAACCTTCAATGGGCATTCTGTTACCAATGAAACTATTGACCCTCAAAATTTACAAGTAAAAATTGCACACATATCAACGAGTTCTAGTACTGATGATGTAAAACTAAATGGAACGAGCGATTTTTATGGCATTATGTATGCTCCTGATGCCAATGTCAAAATTTTAGGAACAAATCAATTTTTTGGGAACATTGCTGCGAATAGAATTCGTATTACTGGTAATGCTGGCTTTAGTGATTTTATTAATGGAAACCCTCAAAGTGAAGGGGAAGGAAATTTTGTTTTTGTATTACATACAGGCGGTATCCATCGCACAAGTGTAAATTAGGAGTTTCTTGTGAGAATATTGTTTATGCTCTTTGTTCTAACGATATGTTTATATTCAGAAAAACAGCTGATTATTCTTAAAGACTCAAGCAAAATAATCGGAGAAATAACAAGTTATCCTGAATTTGTTGTTGTTAGTCAAAATAAAAATCATATGGTCATTCCAAAAAATTATTTGAAATCTTCCATTAAATACAATGATCCACAAGTAACTCAAGAAATAGAAGATGAAATATTAAAAAATCTTTCTAAAAATCGTTATTCTTTTATAAAAAAAAATCTAAAAGATGAATATTATAAGTGCTTGATATTTGAAATAAGTAAATCAATTGAAAAAGATAAGCTCAAATATCAGCAGTCTATCGGCCTTACTAACACTGTAGAATATAGCGTTTCATTTTATGAAAATGTTTGTAAAGCGACAATTAAAGCTAAAAGTCCATACATCATACTAATGCTAAATGAAATAAAAAAGCACCCAGATGTTATGGTCTTTCGCAATTGTTTAAACCTTTTGCGGAATAGTTATCAGCAAGCACATATATTTTTCTTATTTTCTCTCATTCGACAAAAGCAGAGCATCATTACAACTTATAATATACTACAAAAAATCAATCAAAAAAAATCTGTGGGCTCCATACTACTAAAATACTTTAACACTAATATAAACATACAAGATGAAGATGCAGGATTAATTATACTTCTGGGAAAAATTAAATACAAGAGAGCTGTTTCTATTTTGCATCGCTATTCGAAATCAAGTAATAGAGCAATATCATTAGCCGCTATTGATTCACTAGGAATATTAGCGACAAGTGATGCAATATCAAAATTATATAGTCTTACAGAAAACAAAGACCTTGTGTATAAACGTAAGGCGATATATGCATTAGGTAAAACGCAAAATGCAAAAGTAATTCCCAAATTAATTTCTTTTCTAGATGATTCAAGTGACTTAGTGAGAGAAAGTTCTCATTGGGCGTTACGCAATGTAACAGGGCAAAAATATCCTTTGCAAAAAGCACTGTGGGAAAGTTGGTGGGTAAGAAATAAAGAAAACGCTTATGCTATTTCTGAACTTACATCGAATTTATACAGCGTATCCGAGGAAAACATCGTTTCTACTTTACAAGAGCTGGCAAAGTATAGAGACATAAATACATTGCATATAGTAGAGGACTTAATGTTTCATCGTTCAGCTAAAATACGCAGACAAGCGTGTTTATATCTTGAAAAATTAAACTATCGAGAGTTTTTTGGTGTTTTAATCTCCTTGTTTGAGCAAGAGCCTGAGGAAATAAACAAAAGGCTTATCCATACTATATTAAAAAGACAGAGTAAAATACAACTTGAACAAGACCCTTACCTATGGAAAAAATGGTGGGAAGCTCAACCTTTGCACTACAACGATAGCGAAGAAGGCTTGCTTGAGTTGCTAGAGACTGGTGAAGGTGACTTATTAGATGCCGCAATTCAACAATTAGGAAACATTAAATCGCGAAAAGCTGCTGCGCCATTAAGAGCTTTAATGCAAAAATATAAACTAACGATAGAACTCCAAAAAAAAATAATAAAAACTTTACGTAAAATAAGAGATTGGGAAAGCATACCACTGTTAATCGAGTTACTAAATGAAAAAGACAAAAATCTACAAATACTTAGTTATTCCACTTTATTAACTATCACAAAACAAGATTTTGAAAACGATTATAATACTTGGTATCATTGGTACAGAGAGAAATAGGAGGGGAAATGTATCAGAAAAAACAAACTGGTTTAACTCTACTTGAAATTTTAATTGCGATTGCAATTCTAAGTATTATTGCAGCTGGAGCTGCAGGATTTTTATCTGTATCTGCAATGCTAGATCGCTCATTAGAGGAAGACTCTATAGCTATTTATGCTGCCCAGCAAAAAATGGAAGAAATATTAGAAGCTTTTGATAAAGACCAGGACACTCTTTTAGATTTTGACAATGCAACTTTTTCAGTACCAGAGTCTGGTCAACCGTATGAAAATATGATTGCACAAGTTGACGGTTCATCTGCTGGTGCAGTTGAGATAGCTAATCCTAAAATAATTGGTGGTATCGAAACAAGAGTAATAACGATAAGAATTCTTTGGCATAATATAAATACTGCAAATGATAACAGGCAATACGTTTTAAACCGTATGATATTTTTAGGGGAATAACAATGAAGAAAAAGAATAAGGGTTTTACACTACTTGAACTGATAATAGCAGTAGCAATATTTTCATCGTTGTCTATTATGATTGGTTCTTTTATTTCAACTTCATTGGGAGTATATGCGGAAAAGTCGATGAAAGAGGCAGCAAAATTAGAAGCAAAAATAGTTGTTGAAAAAATAACAGCAGAGTTAGTTGATGTTCTAGAAAATAGAATATGGATTCAAGGAACAGGTCTGCCTTCAGTAAATCCCCAAAATGGAACAGCTCCAGCAGACAGCAATGATATCGAATACATAAAAAAAATAGATGCTCTTGGAAATTTAGGTGATATTAATAGATTTTTTTATCAAGATGACCGTATTGAAAATGGTATTCAGGTAGGAACATTGACTCTAACTAAAGGTAATGGTTTAACTATTGTACTATCACGTAACATAATAAGTACAGACGACTGGCCGGGTAATAATGGTAACAGAACCCCTTCTTTTCGTCGAGGAGTTAGTTTTACAATGCAAGATGGACGGGTAAGTATATCTGTTTCCATATTTAGAAGTAGAGGTGGAGGTAATATGTTTGTTGCCAACTATCAAACATCTTTAAATTTAGCTTCGCCGCACCCTTTTTTAGAAGATTTTGACCCTAGTGCAGAAAATAATCAAAATAATAATCAAAATACGAATAACAATGATATAACTGATAATAGCGACAATGGAAATGGTGGTGGAAGTGGTGGGATTGATTCAGAACCAGAACCAGAACCAGAACCAGAACCAGAACCAGAACCCAATTCTTCTGGAAACGGAAACGGAAACGGAAACGGAAACGGAAATAAAAAGAAGTAAGTTCTTTACCAGTATATGATGGTCTAGCAAGATAGTAATATACAAAACAAGATTACATGGTGCTAGATACATATAGTTTATTGTATGGCGTGAAAACGGTTGGCGTTGTTGGTTGACAAAATAGTAAAATCAATATTCTATATCATACAATTTTTATGTGTGGTGATTTTATTACTTGTTTGATTCTATGAATGCAAAGATTAACAATGCTAAAAGAAACAACTGTGAAAAAAAACAGCGATTTTTACCAGTTGTAGATAGACATAATTGTTGTGACAAGTTTATTGATCCAATAGTTACCACCGCTATTCGAAAAAGATAACTATGCCTATGGTTGTTATCGTTTTTTATCATTTCTTGCAGTAGTGCTTAACCTCTGTCAGAGTAACTAAGACGTTGATTTGGGAATAACTGAATTCTATACGGTGAGTTACTCTTCAGATGTCCTAATAGAATAACAGTAATCGATTTTATTATCTAAGTATCTTGCTAAACTACTCTGCCACTACCAAAGTTAGTTAGAGAAACTATCTAACGGATAGGTCGTCTCGCATTTGATATTTCTAATTTATCAAAACAGGTTCACTGACTTATTAATAGTTGTTTTCGGCAAATAATCTATTTGCGACGCGATTTACGATATGAATGTGCTGATATTAGAAAATGGCCTTTATTTTCGAAAACGGGCTTGAGAGTGATTTCGAATTTTAAATGTTAACAAACCTTAGATGTTTATAGATATTTTGGAGATAAAAAAATTGCGATATAATTTAGGGCGTGTCATCATTCAAAATATTATGTGTTTTTTCGAGCCCGAGCCCGTTTCCGAAACTTTCACTAACAATTTATCAAAGAAGCAAAGTTTCTTTTTCCATCGCAAAAAACTAGTATTGAACCAATAAATCACTTTCTGTCGCTCTCAAAAAGTTTTCGGGCGCGGGCTCGCAAACGGGCTCGGGCTCGAAAAAACACATAATATTTTGAATGATGACACGCCCTATATTGAACGCTAACAATAAATATTATTAGAAATTGATGATAGGATGTTATGTTTACGAATTTTGGATTAACTTTGATGGTAAACCATGCGTGTAATTTACGCTGTACTTATTGTTACACAGGCAGTAAATTTCAGAGACGTATGGATCTAGGTACAGCTAAAAAAGCTATTGATCGTGCGATTGCGTCTATAACAGATGACGGAACCATTGAATTGGGTTTTTTTGGTGGAGAGCCATTAGTTGAATCTGGATTAATTCTTCAGCTTCTTGATTATGTAAGTCTCTGCGCCGAAAAAAAATCCATTCGCATTGTTGCAAACATAACTACTAACGGTACTATTGTTCATGAAGAGGCGTGGCAAGTGATGACCCATCCACATATTTTTGTGGCAATTAGTTGTGATGGTCTTCCTGAAGTTCATGATTCTTGCCGTATAACTGTTGATGGCAAGGGCACGTCGTCAATAGTTATTGCCACTATACAAAAACTGTTGGCAGCTCAACGAGAATTTCGTGTGGTAATGGTGGTTAGGCCTAACAATCTTTCGTCTGTGGCAAAGGGAATAGAATATTTGTTTGGGTTAGGAGTTAAGCAAGCAGATCTTTCACTTGACTTGTGGACTAAATGGGGAAGAAAAGATTCTTTGCCTCTGCAAGCAATGATTAAAGAATGTGCGCAGGTATGGCGAAAAAAGTTACCTACGTGTGGTGTTAACTGGTTTGATGAAAAAACAATAAAATATGCGCAAATTCCAACAAACAAAACGGCACGTTGTAGTTTTGGAAACGGAGAAATTGCGGTTTCACCTGCCGGAAATCTCTACCCTTGTGAAAGATTAATCGGTGAAGACTCTGAGTTGAATGCGATGCGTATGCCAGGACATGTGATGGATGGTAAAGATAACTTTCTACCACAAGAGCAACAAAATGAATCGTGTCATGAAGAGTGTCGTGGTTGTTCTATTCAATCTTTGTGCAGTACTAGTTGTCAGTGCAGTAACTACATACGAACAGGAAAAACACGAGAACCGGATTTGTTATTGTGTATGGTAAACAAACTATGTATGGAAGAAACATTGAAGGCTCTAAAAACTTTAACTTAGGAGAAAAATATGGATGATAACGATTGGGACCCTTCGCAACCTCCTAGCTCTGATTTAGGATCAACCTTAGCTCTGGCAGCTGTTTTTATAGGAGGAGCTGCGATTACTGCTGCTTTTGTAGATGTACCAGCATTAAGAAGTACTACTATGGGAAGCACTACTTCGGCTAAAATACAATGGCAACAGAATGAAGCACAGGTTCGAGCAGCTATTGAAGAACAAGAGAAAGCTTTTAATAAGTCGCAAGACGAGTGTCATGACTAAACAAACGAGTCAATGGAAACGAAAACTCTTTCGAATGGTAGAACGCGTTTTTGCAATAATAGGTTTTATATTCTTCTTATACTTTTTACTATTCGATTTGAGTATCATTTCTTCATATTCTATGAGCCCAACATTACAAGGAACTAATCGTAACAATGGAGATTGGGTCCTTACTGAAAAATGGACATATTGGTTTCGCAATCCTAAGCGTTGGGAAATAGTCACGTTTCAAAACAAGGACGGTATACAAGTTATGAAGCGGGTAGCAGGCTTATCTGGAGAAACGATATCGATTGACCCTAAGAAATTGTGGGTACTGATAGATGAAGTCCCTCTTTCTCGCCCGCCGCATTTAGATTTCTTGAAATACTATGCATTTGGCTCTCTTTATATCGGTCGAAAAGTGACTATCAAAGATGGTTATTTTGTTTTGGGAGATCATTCGCGAGATTCTTATGATAGCCGTTTTTCAGGTGTTTTACGCCGTAGAAATATCATTGGACGCGCGTGGTTCATTGTATGGCCATGGAATAGAATTGGCTTTGTTCGTTAACAAAATAGTAAAATCACTACGGATATAATTATTATGTGTAGTGGTTTTACATACTTGTTTGATTTTACCAGTTGTAGATAGACCTGATTGTCGTTACAAGCTTATTAATCCAAAAAGAAGCACCATCGCTATTCGAAAAAATAACGATACCACTTTTATGATGTGGAAAACCATAATAGACAGTTTTAAAACCTGCATTTGAACCACTATGACTATATGAAAGGTAATTTCCACTACCAGAACTAAAAACACCTAAATCTTCTTGTAGCATGGCATGAACATCTTGTGAGTTTAGTAGGTTATTTTTATCGAATATCCCTTGTTGGTTAAGTAGTATAATAACATTTGCTAAGTCTGTAACTGTTGTATATAAACCAGCAGCAGTTGATTCAGGATAAAATCTACGCTTTCCTTTTATCACTGAGCCGTAAGAATCATGTCCGCTTGCAATATTAGCAGTAGAGAATTTGGTGATCACATCTTTTGTAAATGTACTATTTTTCATATTGAGTGGTTGAAATAAATTTTCTTGTGCCCAAGTAGCATAATCTTGTTGTGTTATGTTTTCTATTATTTTTTGCAATAGTACATAACCACTACCAGAGTAGCTAAGGCGTTGATTTGGGTAATGGCTAAATTCTATACGCGGAGAGTTGCTCTTTGAGTGTCCTAATAGAATATTATCAATGCTTGGTAGATTTTTATTATCTAAGTATCCTGCAAAACCACCTCCACCACTACCGAAGTTAGAGCAAGTACTTAGCGGATACGTAGTCCCACGTCCAATAATTCCTGATCTATGGCTTAAGAGTTGTTGCACTGTTACTGCAAGATTACCGTTTTGTAAACAAGAACGATAAGATAGGTAACGGCTATTTACACATTGGCGAATATCTGTGTTGAGAGAAAGTTTTTTTTGCTCTACTAGTTTTAGAACACTTACGGCACATAATGTTTTGCTTATTGATGCTGCTTGAAAAACGCTATTTTTAGTTACAGGATATGGTTGAGATTTTTCAAGCAAGCCATAATTACATACCCAATCTACTTTATTATCAACAACAACAGCTACACTTATTCCGATAACATTGAGATTCGCCATTGATTGCCAGATCGATGATTGTTTTTCAAATAACCTGGAAGGATGTAAAGGGATGTTGTTTATACTTTTGTTTGAAACAATTGACCATCCATTGTTATAAGTAGTTGCGATATTATGAACAAGATGATTTTCGCGATTGAACTTTTGTAGCTGTTGATAACAGCGGTTAGGAATATTTTTAGCAAAATATAGATCTTTAGCCAAAACTACCCAGCCATTTGCAAAAAAAATAACTCGATGTACATTTCTAAAGCCTTGTTGGAAATTCTTTATTATTTGTATGCATTCACCAGAAACGTTTTTTGAAAAAACTTGGTTTTGTGTGATAATAATCCAGCCGTTTTTTTGCGTAAAGTTGATGTATACGTAATTATCTTTCGCAGAAATTTTTTCCAGCTTATTTTGGCACTCTAATGGAATATCATCAAAATAAATATTGGTGTTTGTTAAGATAACCCAACCATCATTGTCAGAATAGAAAATGACATCGCGAATTTGTTCTTTATCTCGAATCGACAAAAGTTTTTCTTCGCAGCTATTAGGGATTTTTTGATAAAAATGTTGCCCAGTTGTTGTAGTAACAATCCATCCTCCTTTAGGAGTAAATGCTGTTACTTGAATTTGCGATTGTTGTAAACTCATTATTTTTTTATGGGCATTATCAGGAATGTTATAATTTGAAAACTCTATAGCATGGAAATGCAAAGTGGACACGAACAAGACTGCGATATATAAAAATCTAACCATAACATTATCCCTTTGGGTAGAAGTCACATAGTTTGTACACTAAATTCAGAGTAGTGTACTTGCAAATTTTAGCATCTTTTACAGAAGTTCTGCTATATTGTATAATTTAACACAACTTGTGCTAGTAGAAAGTTTGGTATTTTTTACGTTCCCGAATCCGATCCGATCCTGAACCGAATATTTTAAGTATTTATTGAAAAAGAAATCGCAGTTGTTCGGTTATGATTATTGCTACGATCACGATTACAGCTAGGGTCACAGGTTACGGTTACAGTCACGAATTTTTAGTATAATGTTTTAATTGATGACAGACCCTAATCATTTTAAGCATATGTAAAAATTATATAGTATTATATTTATAATACTATACGAAAATACCCTACTAAACTGAATATTTGACAGCACTTTTACTTACATAAAACATATTTTCGTAATGTCAGCGAATTTAACAATAGAAAACAAAGGGTTTACCATGGAAAATGAAAAAGAATATAACTACGATGTTTTTATTAGCTATACGAATGAAGATGGTTCTTTTGCTGCAAACTTAGCCTCTGCTCTTGACAGTGCTGGAGTGAATTGTTTTTTGGCAGAAAAAGATATTTCTCTTAGTAAAGATTGGTTGGATACGATTCACGGTGCAATTTTATCCTCACGTCGAATTCTTTTTATACTTACTCCTCGCTCTAAAGATAGTCTTTGGGTTAATGCCGAAGCGGGAGCAGCTTGGATTCTAAATAAAGAAATGATCCCTGCTTTTATGTCTGTTGAGCCAAAAGATTTAATAGATATTATTCGTATGAGCCATGGATGCCGTATTGAAACTCCTGAACAAGTGCAGGCATTAGTTGACAAACTTGCTCCAAAATCTCAGAAGAGAGTTCAAGTAGATAGTGAGCACTTTACCGATAACTGGAAAGATTTGCTAAAAATAGGCGCTTGGGAAATCGATGAGAATAGCAAGTTAATTTCGGGAGAAGGAATGTACAACTATCTTTTATCTCAGCAGGAATATAAGCCTCCTTATACAATTAATACAACAATTCGCTTTGGAAAGAAAGGATCGGGAAATTCGGGATTGGTCCTTGGATGGAGTGCTCCAAATAACATCAGAAGATATTATCATTTACTTTTTTCTACTCGACGAGTCTTATTAGAGTTGATTGGTAATGATGGAGGAGATGAGTTTGGGGATTATAAACATGTAGATGCAGGCGTTGATTTTATTGCAGAAGCAGGGCGCTCGTATTCCCTGAGTATATCTGTAGAACCAGACAAGCTCAAAGTTATTATCGACGATGAAACTGAGTATACCGTAAACTTAACAGAATCTCTTAGTGGTAGAGTTGGGCTACGTCCTTGGCGAAGTGTTGTAAAGTGCAATCATTTCTATGTTCAACAAAAATAATCAGAATATCTAATTGCCAATGGTTTGATTTGTTCCTAGTATTTAGGTTTTCTACTAATAATGGTTTGATTCATACTGAGCAACAGACTAGTTTTTGGTAATCATGGCCATTACTTGTATGTTGCTAGTTGAGGAAATATAGAGTTCCTAAACTCAGTAAAATTAGCTTTACAATTTTTATAACCTACCTAGGTATTTGTAATAAAAATGCCATTGATGGTTTTGCGATAAACATCCTATATCTATGATAAATACTACTATTTTACCTGATTTTCTGCAATTTTACAACATCAGCTGTCAATAAGGATCTGTTGTGCATAAAAATCTATCAGCAAACATATGGAAATATTATTTATTCAAGACTCTACACTTTTCTATAGGAATTGCAATTCCTATTCTTGTTTTATTTTGGCAAGAGCGTGGGCTTTCTATGACTCAAATCATGTTGTTGCAAACAATATTTTCGTTAATTGTACTTGTTCTCGAAATTCCTTCGGGCTATTTTGCTGATTTATTTGGACGAAAAGTATCATTGGTCATTGGCGGAACTTGTTTTTTTATTTCTTTTACCGTTTATTGTTTTAGCTATCATTTTTACCATTTTGTTATTGCTGAAGCAATTATTGCTATTGCTTTATCATTAACGTCTGGTGCTGATAGCGCCCTTATATATGACACATTGAAAGAGCTTAATCGCGAAGATGAATACCAAAGAATTTGGGGTAATGCTATGTTTTATGCTGCGACAATGTGCGCAGTTTTTAATGTGATAGGTGGTTTTTTAGCTAAATGGGATTTGCGCGTTCCTATTATTGCAACAGCAACAACAATGTTTTTTATGATTCCTACTGCTCTTAGTTTTGTGGAGCCAAAGCGTAGCAGAATTATTGTAAAAAAAGGTTATCTTAAAAAATTAATTTTTATCATAAAAACGCATGCTTTTTCTCAAAGGCAAATATGCTCATTTTTGTTGTTTTGTGCTGTTGTTGTGTGTTTTTACCACAGCGTACTGTGGCTTTACCAGCCATATTTCAAGTACACAGGTGTGCATATTGAGTATTACGGGATTATTTTTGCACTTTATAATGTTTTCGCTGGTGTTGTTTCTAAATATTCATATTGGTTAGAAAAAACTCTAGGGATTCGATTTTCAATAATTATATTAATGCCTATACTCGTTTTAAGTTCTTTGTTTATGGGGATTTGGGTACTGCCTTTTAGTTTCTTATTTACATTAGGACATCAATTTGTAAGAGGTTTTTCACAGATCGTTTTTTCAGCCTATCTAAATCGCCTTGTTACATCGGAAGTACGAGCAACAATGATTTCTGTACAAAGTATGGTGACTCGTTTAGGTTATGCTTTGTTTTTACCGTTTTTAGGTGTGGTTGCTGACAAGTACGGAGTACAAACAAGCTTTTTCTACATTGCAGTTAGTGCAACAATTGCTGGAAGTGTAGTTCTTTTCGCACTATGGCAGTGCGGTTTACTCGATGAAAAAAGCTAGAACTTTGCAAGTGAAAATAAAAAATAGCCATAACTTATTTTGAGTTATGGCTATTTTCATTTTACGTATTTATTACTTACAGTCCTTTTTGCAGACGTTCGCTTAAGTGGCTGGTGATTTCTTTGTCAACGCTTAGTTTTTCCAGTTTTCCCTTTGTTTCTTCTATATCATACTCTAGGCGTATAAACTCGATAGAGTTTTCGTCGTAGATTGCGTAACATGCTCGGTTGTCGCCATCTTTTGGTTGCCCTACACTTCCAGGGTTTATAAAAACTAGTTTTCCTTCGATATTGTCAATGCGCGTGTTGCCTTTGGGAACATAGAATATGCTATTTGGGCCTATAAAGGTCAATTCTTTGTTCCACGGGCCTCCTGTATCAAAGATACTACAATTTTCATAACCAGTCATTACAGTAGGTATATGTGTGTGTCCGAAAAAGCCGTGGTCTGTAGGGAAATCGTTCATGAATCCTTGTAGGCGCTTATCTAGTTGGCTGTTGTATGAAATATAAAAATCTTCATAACCAGGCCAAATGCGTTCTTTAGTTGTGTTTTTAGGAGCAGCATGAACAAAGAAGTTACCTTCATAGATCTTTTGTGCATGTTCTGTTAGATTGGTTTTTGTCATACGTGCAAAAGCATCCCAACTATCGAGATTCTTCATTTTTTTCGCTGTCCATGCTGCCATTTCGTCTGCGGGCCTCGCATTAGAAATAACATCTTGTTCGTGATCACCTATTAAAATAAATGTTGCTTGTTCTGAAATTTCTTTCCAACACTCTCGGGGGCTAGGTCCGTACCCAATAACATCACCTAGTACAATAATTTCTTCTATATTACGCTCATCAATATCATCCAGTACTACATCGAGTGCTGCTAAATTCGCATGTATATCAGATAGCACCGCGTATTTTGTCATTTACATTCTCCTATTTTGAGTGTAAAAGCGACCTGACAAAGTCACTTTTACCCCCAAAGATTTTAACTAAAATTTGAGTGATATTAGGGAACGTGCCCTATACATTTTCTTGTAAATCAAGCATTCCGTTTGAGAGCTCTACTAGAACTTGTTGTACAACAAGTTCTTCAACTAGAGTTCCTATTTTGTCGCTAACAGTTCGCGTTACTGTTTTAAAGCCCATGTAGCGCGACGCTTGTTTGATTAGATCCTTAATTTTTGTGGCGTGTTGGCGTTTAATAACTAATTTTAGTGCAGTATTCATTTCTTCGTCACAGATAAAGTCAACCTTTGCTGGTGGATCATTAAAACGGCGTCTTACTATAACTTGTGTCATGTCATATGGCCATATAAAATCTTCGCGAATACAAATGCGCCCTTGTTCCTCCGCTTCACTTATCGTTTGTGCTATTAGCTCGGTAAACTTACTTGAGCTGCGTTTGATGCTCCATAGTACGCGAATGCGGCGCAAAAGTTCTTCGATATGAATGGGGCCTTCTACTTCAACAATTTCGCTTATTGTTGCAATTACTATTGCTTCTGGCTGTTGCTGTAAGTCACCGGAAACATCAAAACTCAGTTTTTTGCACACTTTGTATTCCGAAATTGGTTCTTGTTTTGGCTCTTTTTTCTCTTTGAGCGGTGGTGCTGGTAAGTTTTCTTCGATCGATTCTTCATTTGAGGGAAAAATATCCAGAGACTCACGATTACTATTTTCTATAATTTCGAGAAGAGCGTTTTCTGTCGCTTCCTTATTACGATACCATTCAGGAAACCAGACTTGGTGTAGATTCCAACCAAGACCACGTAATATTTCGCGATATAGACGCTCACGTTCGCGAGTGAATGGGTTATCTAGGTATTTTTTGCTGTCGATTTCGATTGCTAAAGAATAGTAGTTGTCATTATGAGGATGAACAACAGCTAAATCAATGCGAAAGTTGCCGCAACCGATATTTCGTTCAACTTTATATCCTTGGTTTTCTATAAATTCTTCCAACGTTTCCTGCATTGCTGATGATGCTATTGCAAAATGATCTACGCGCTTTAGTTGGCGGTTTTCAGCAAAATCAAGGAACATTTTTAAAACTTGTAATCCTTGAGGACTTTGTGAATCTGTTCGGAGATCACGTCCGCGAAAGTTAGAGAACACAACGCATTTTTCGCGGGCTCGCGAGATGAGAACGTTTAAGCGTCGTTCGCCACCATCTTGATTTAGCGGTCCAAAATTGTGGGAAAGTTTGCCTTGTTGATCGAAACCGTAGCCCATACTTAAGAAGATAACGTCTCTTTCGTCACCTTGAATAGTTTCCAAGTTCTTTATAAACAGTGGTTCGTAGGTATTATTTTGGATTGCCTCTTCCACTTCAGGGTACTTGATCATCTCGAGCTCAATCTCTTGTAAGATAGCTTGTTGTTGTTGAATGTTGAAAGTACCCACACCTAAACTTTTTTCTGGAAAATTACGGTAGTGTTCAGTAATTGCTTTTGCAACGCTTTTTGCTTCTTTTAAATTTATGCGACTTCCACCGCGATCGTATATAGTATCTTTTAGGTAATTTAAATGCAAGCCTAAGCGATTTGAATGTGCTACAGGGGAAGGAAAAACAGTCAAGTTGTTGTGATAAAATTGTTTATTTGAAACGGCAATGAGCGACTCGTGACGGCTACGATAGTGGTTTGTCAACATTCGTGTTGGAAAAGTACGTTTACATTGGTGCAGAATGCTTTCCATATCGGAAATAGAAGCAATTTCACTTTCCGTTTCTTGGATTAGAGAATCAAAAAAGCTCGTCGGAGGTAATTGTTGGCTATCTCCCATAATAATGACTTGGTTACCGCGTAGTAGCGCTCCTAGTGCATCTTCTGGACGTACCTGTGATGCCTCATCAAAAATAATGACATCAAAACGCACATTACGTGGATCTAGGAACTTTGCAATAGACAGTGGACTCATCATAAAACAAGGCTTTACTTTTTGGATGAGATGTCCAGTTAGGGTCATTAACTTACGAATAGGCATATGCCCGCGTTTGCGATTAAATTCACTAAGCAAAATACCAGCTTCGGAATTTGGAGAAGCACCACCTAAAATTTGTGGTCGTAGTGAATGAAGTTTATGAGATAAGCGGTAGCGATTGTAGTAGATGATTTCTTTATCAAGATCGCAAAAGCGTTTGATCTTACTCTCGTGTAATTTACTAATGAAATTGGCAAGGAAAGGATATTTAATAAAGGCATGTTCAAGAAGAGCGTCCGCTAAATTAGCTTCTAAACATGGAATTACATCTTGATGAGTAAGTAGATCTTCGTCAATAATGTCAACCATTGAATAAGCGATTGTGTCCGAACACTGTTTGCGGATGGAATAGTATTGAGACCAGCGCTGTAAATGATGAATTTCTTTTAACCATAACTGGACTTGTTCAGACAATACATCGAGATTTACATCTTCTAGCTTATTAGAAAAAGTTTTTTGTACTTCTGCTCCCATTTTCTCGAATAAATCATCTATATTCTTGCGTAAAGCATCCTGGCTTTCCGAAATTTGCTGTGTGCATAAACGAATATCCTCAGGTACAACGCCATTTTCAAGAGCAATCAATGATTCTTGGGTAAGAATATTACGCGATAAGAAGAACTTTAACTGCTCCATCCATTTCATAAAAAGACGCAAAGAAGTAGTGTCGCCATTTTCACTTTGCCATAGAAAATCAAAAAGATTTGTTCCTTCTTGGAATTTTTGTTGTATATCGTGAACGAGATTCAAATAATCGTTTACTTGCTCAAGGTCGAGTATTACCTGTTGAGGAGGTCTTTTGGCGTGGTCTTTATACCAAAAACGAATGTCCCATCTTAGATAACGAAAACGGCTATTTAAAGGATGTAACAATTTCATGGCACTATGCTTAAATTCGCGCAAGATATCAGGAACATCTTTATTCAAAACGCGTTCTTCAAATTTTTCTAGTATTTCACTTTTTAGTTTTTGCGCTTTTTCTACTTGTTCAATTAGGTATTGTGGGCGACCGGTTGGATTTTCCCATTCGCGATGTTCTATAACTTTTTGAGAAATCTTACGGATATCGGCCATCAATTTTGTGGCATCGACTATTTTGGCTAAGTCGCCTAAACTTTCAGGCAAGCACACATGTGTTGTTTGTTGTAAATATTCAATACTTTCGCGAACACTTTCTATGTGAGCTAAAGTATTTTGTAGTTGTTTTTTTATGGAATCTTCATCAGAAGGTAAAATCATTCCTGGAGCACACTGGCGCCATGGGTGAGAAGACACTGGCTGAACTACTTCGAGCGCTTGTGAAAAGCTAATACACAAAGACTTGGCTTTTTCCCAGTCACTAACAGCAACATTTTCTATTTCTTGAAAAGTCATTCGCGGGACATCTTCTCCTTGAAAATGTTTACGTGCTGATTCGCGCATCAAATGTAAATCAAAAGGAGATAAGCCAATTTCGCCAATAGGGTTTTGTAGAATATCGACGTAATCGTTTAATTCGCCGCGCAAATTCTCTATTTGTAAAAACTTTTCTTCCATTTCTGGTTGTTGTGGGCCAGGCATGGATAAAGTGCGTTGCAGTTCGCTTAAAACATCTTGTTTTCGTGCTTTACGACTGTGAAGTTCAAGACAAAAATCTCCTAAACTTATCTTATCTAGACGACTTTTGACAACTTCAAGTGCCGCCATCTTTTCGCTGACAAACAATACACTCTTTTCGCGCGCCATAAAATCGGCGATAATATTAGTGATTGTTTGTGATTTTCCTGTGCCGGGAGGGCCTTCAACGACTAAGTTTTTACCACGTTTAGCATCTTCAATAATCGCCATTTGCGAAGCGTCGGTATCCATTACATGATACAAATCTTTCATCGGGCCGTTGAACTCTGTTTCTTCATTTTTTGGAGCGTTACTCTCTTTTGAGTAAAAAATAGATTGTATCAAATGGTGTTTTGCAGGTGTCATGTCTTCTGGCCACGCTTCTGGAGCTAAGTCGTTGTACATTACAAACTTAGTAAAACTAAAGAAGTCAAGATATACATCGTTTTCTACTTGCCACTGTTCTTGTTCTTCGAGAGTTTTTGAAAGTTGCTTAATGTATTTATCTATTCCGCTAATGCGATCTGGCATCTCAAAGTCAGGCAGTAACACTCCGCGTTCTTTTAATTTGGCTTGTAGAGAAATGTTGGTGATGATGTCTTCACCTGTCCAGCGCAGCTTAAAAGAACGTCCGACACGTGTGCGAAATAACTCAACAGGAATTAGAATAAGAGGAGAAAAGCAACTTTCTTTGTCATCGATCCACTTTAAAAATCCTGCGGCAACAAACAGGGCTGTATACCCTTGCTCCTCTATGATCATGCGCGCTTTTTGATAGACGTTAAACATGCGCTTTTCAACTTCTTTTGCTTTCAAATCTGTATATCTAACTCCGCGGTCGCGCTTTTCTTGCTGTTCGCGCTCATCTTGACGTTCTTTTTCCACTTGTTCTTCGTCAATAACTTCATCAGGGTCGAGGTTTTTTTGTGCTTTTTTAGGAGAAAATCCAGGTTTGATTTCTATATTCTTGCCTTTTATCACAAGAAAATCATAAGCTCCACGCGCATCTTCTTCCATAATTTTTATACTACGCGACGAGGAAGGTTGGTAGTTGATTAAGCGGTTACGCATTGTTAAATCGAGTAAACTCTGACGTGCTAATTGCAACTGTTTTTCTATGTCCGAGGTAGAAAATCCCTGCATATTCTCTTCTCCAGCATGACTATTTTAACATATAAAACGCGTAAGGCGTGCCAAGTGACACGCCCTATTTTACATATAAGAAAATTTTAATCGATAAAAGTTTTACTGATCGTTTACAATAATAGTATGCGATAATTTTTTTTTGTCAAGTTTAAGACAATTAATTTTCTTTTTATAAAGATGATTATTTCCACCACACTGGCTGTTTTTGATATGATTTCGCAATACCATTTATGATATACATCTGTGTCACTTTGAGCTCATATCCTAGTTCCTTTGCTGATTCTACCGCCCAATGCGACTCTTCTAAACATTTCATTGCGTATAATTGACAATCAATAGGCCAAGTTTTTTTTCTTGAGGAGTTAGCTACTTTTTCTTTCCATTCTAGAACCATCGACGCTGCTTTTCTCACATTTTTTTCTCGCCTAAAAAAAATGGCGTGCTTTTCCCACCATGAATGACTATCCATATTTTGCGGGTAGTGCCATTCTCCTAAACAAGCAAGTAACAGTCCTTGATGAAAACGCAAATAGTTTTTAGAATCACTCAAGCATTGTAATACTTGTTTTCTGGCTTCTTCTGAAGGCAAAAGTTTTAGGTATTTAGATAGATATTCGCGACGAAGAAGAGATTGCGATTCGACACGTTCGCCACCGTCAGAGACCTGGTTTAGCATACCTGGACCTGGGCAGAGATGTTGCCATACTGGTGGAGCATGTCCAAGGTATTTATTTAGGAGACTAGTATTCGGGCCGTTTTTAATAAAGGTAGTAAAAAAAATGGGCCGAATTCCTTCTCTACCTCTGGTTACATCCTGTAAATAATCTCCTTGAGGAAATAACAAAAGACCAATCAAAAAAAACGGTGTAATACAAGAGATTAGCATTTTATAATGCTTACTGTATTTTACGCACAAAAAATTACCAATAATAAGAAATATGAATATTGCGGATGTTTGTGTGTCTGGAATACCATAGTTTTCATAAAATGCTGTTGCAAAAATAATGCTAAAAACAAAAAGTAGAAATAGTTTTTTTTCCACGTGATACCTCTTTCTAAATATAGTTTATAATTATTCGTAACTTACAACGAGTGATATTTCGGTGTTTGACATTTCTCCTTTCTCCTTGTACTCTTTATGTAAAGAACTTGTATTTTTGTTCTAGGGCGTATCCCTATATTAAGGATGTTGTATGAAAAGATTTATCATATGTTTATTGTTGTTCTCAGCGTTTTTAACTGCCCAGGCTCCTTTGGTAAACAAGGTAGCTCTAAGTCCAAGTGCAGTTTCTTCCACTACTATGTGGAGTAACAAAGCTACTTTAAAACCACAAGTTTTTGCTGACAATTTTTTCAAAACTCTAAGCAAAGAGTATTATGTTGAAAGACTTGATAAAATTTTTGAAGAAGTGATAAGCGAAAGAAAAGATCCGCGCAAAAAGTCAATTACTGTACAAAAAAAAGTGTATTTTTTTGCTAAATCGACCATTGATTATTACCCTGAAGTTTTAGTTGCATTCAAAGTAACAACTGTTGACTATCCTGATGAAATGATTAAAAATCCTAAAGTCAAAGTGTTTCCGATGGTCACGATACAGCTTGATGGTCCATGTAAGTTATATACTGACCATTTTGATTTTGCAATGGACAAATTTGATATTAGATCTATTAGTTTAACAGTTAGCGCAAAAAGTACTGGGGCACAATGGTCAGTACAACAAGTATTTTCTCTGAAAAATTTATTTATCATCGACTGGCTCTCTTCTGTTAAAAAGACATTACATTTTTCTACAGAACCGAAAGTTCACCCTGTCTTGTTGTTTTTTAAGCAACGTTTTAGCCACATAAGTCATGAATTATATACAAAACTCAAATAAGGGGAGCTTATAACATGAAAAAAAAGTTGCTTGTTTTGCTACTTGTTAGTTGTGCATTTTTGCATGCCAAAGACTATGTGGCATCAGAGATCATTATAAAAGGGAATCTACAAGTCGCAAAAGATTACCTAGTCAAAAATCAGCAGAAGATTACCGATATTCAAATACTTGATACTAATATCTATTTATTGCACTTACAAAAAAATGCGAACGTTTTACAAATTGTCGATGCAATGAGAGAACTTCGAGAAATTGATTTTGCCCAGTTAAACTGGATTCATTCTTTGCGCGACACAAAGCCCCCTAAAGATACATTTTGGTTGCATCAGTGGGGAATGAACAATATTGGTCAAGATAGTCCTACTGGAGCCCAAGGAACAGCTGGTGCTGATATCTCTATACTTAAAGCTTGGGAGATAAGTAAGGGTAGCCGCGAAGTGATCGTAGGAGTAGTGGATACAGGCATCGACTACACTCATCCCGATTTAAAAGGTAACATGTGGGTAAACGAAAAAGAATTAAAGGGTATTGATGGCAAAGATGATGATGGTAATGGCTATACAGATGATAAATATGGATGGAATTTTATCACCGGTAGTCGCAAAAGAACTTACCATGGTCAACTTGGACATCCAGATCCAATGGATGATAATTCACACGGAACACACTGTGCTGGAATTATAGGTGCTACTCCAAATAACTACAAGGGAATTGCTGGAGTTAATTGGAATGTAAAATTAATGGCATTAAAATTTTTGAACAAAGATGGAGGAGGATCAAGTGCTGATGCCTACCGAGCTATACTTTACGGAATCAAGAATAAAGTAGATGTATTGTCAAATAGCTGGGGTGGTGGTGGAAAAGATGATCTTCTAGAATACGCCATGCAAAAAGCAAAAAACAGTGGTGTTTTGTTTGTAGCTGCTGCGGGAAATAGTGCATCAAACAATGATCATTTTCCTCATTATCCATCTAATTATGAAATAGACAATGTTATTTCTGTTGCTGCAACCGACAACAAAGATCAAATTGCTAACTTTAGCAACTACGGAGCTTCAACTGTACATATTGCCGCTCCTGGGGTTTCTATTATGAGTACTATACCGCTAAGTAAAAGTTCTAATAAAAAATTTGCTTACGCTGCTTTTTCAGGTACAAGTATGGCTGCCCCTTTTGTTTCAGGTGCTGCAGCTCTTCTGATTGCAAATGATCCTGAACTTCGCAATAAACCGTTGGATATAAAAAAGAGATTACTGACAACTGTAGATGTTCTACCACAACTTTCTGGTCTAGTTTCTAGCCAAGGTCGTTTAAATGTCCACAGTGCCTTGACCAACAAAGTAAATTCTTTTCACCAGTCTGACAATGTTCAAAGCAAAGATATTGAAATTACAGCACCACGTTACAATGAAGAGCTTTTTGACAAAACCTGGAGAATCGCTGAACCAGAATCTGAGTATATCCGCGTACATTTCAAGTGGCTAGTTGCTGATATCCCAAATTTTGATTTTATTGCTATTTACGATAAGTCATACCGTCTTGTTTTTAAAGTGGAAAAGCAATACCCTCAAGGGTTTTGGACTCCATGGATAAAAGGAGATGCTGCGTTAGTGCGTTTTGCTAATGCATTAGTTGCTATTGAAAAAAATGAAGAAAAAGAGTTTAAAACACCAGACGAAGGTTTTCGCGCTGGAGCAACTCTATGCATGCAAGATGCTACAGGCAAAACTATATGCTATATTCCGATACTTTCTGAAACATTTGCAAATTTTGAAAGTGCGGGTTTCGTCATTGACAAGATTGAATACGTGAAAGCGGAGGATAAAAATGGGGAAGAGTAAACTTTGTATATTTGTAATATTGTTATTGTTAGGGGCTGCTTGTGAAGGAAAAAGAGTAGTAAAACCTCCTAAGCCAAATATAGATCCTATGCCTAAACATATAACCGTAGGTGAAGAGCAGGAAGACCCTTTATACTCTGAACAATGGAATTTACAAAAAACATCTGCTCCACGTGTTTGGGATCAATATTCTAGTAGTAAAGCAGTAAAAATAATGATTGTTGGTAGTGGTATAGACTATAACCATGAAGACTTGCGCGAAAACATTCATATCAATATGAAAGAACTCAAGGAAAAAAATCCTAGTAATGGTAGTTCGTTCAATAATAAAGACGACGACGGTGACAATTTCGTCGATAACTTTGTAGGTTGGGATTTTGTAGATAACGATGGTTTAGCATATGATCGTTATGGCTACGATACCTACCTGGCAGGAGTAATTGCCGCAGCGCATAACAACGGTAAAGGAGTTAAAGGGATTTTAAAGAAGGCGTCGATCTATCCTGTGCGTTACATTAACACAAATGGACAGTCACGCATTCCTACACTTGCTCGTGCTTTAATGCATATTAGCGAAGTAAAACCAGATATTGCTCTTATTAATTTGATTAGTGTAAAACTTTCGCCTTATCCTGAGATAAGCCGTATTGAAACTAAAGCGATAGAGCAAGCTCTTAACAAGGCACAAGATTTAGGTATTCCGGTTGTTGTTGGTGCGGGAAATATTCATATGGAACTTGGTAGTAGTGATGGCTTGCATAAAATCTTTTCTGCATACGAAAATGTTTTTATTGTCACAAGTATAGACAAAAACAACAAAAAGCCTTTCTTAGCAAATTATAGCTATCAATTTGTTCATACAACTGCTCCTGGGAAAGATGTGCTTACAACAGCACCGAACAATACTTATAAAAAAGTTAGCTCTACAAGTATTGCTGCCGCTCACGTAACAGCTGCAATTGCTTTAGCTATCTCAGAGCACGGCTCAGAAAAAACTTACGAGGAATATTTTGCAGCTTTGTTATCAAGCAAGGGTAGTGTTGAAATTGAAGAACTAAACAACTACGTTGCTGGCGGAAATACTCTTGATATAAGCAAGTTTTTGGAAGCTTTAAAGTAAATGTAAATTAGTGCTTTCCAAAATAGATTTTCTTTATAACAGTGCGGTGTAGGGGCGGTCTTGTGCCGCCCGTATTACAAATTCAAATGAATAGCGTTTGCCATTTTTTGTATTTGTCAATCGGCGTTAAATAAGTTTTGCAATTGTTTGTGAAGGCATTACAAAACCGTTTCTACATTACACTTTAGTATCTTATGAGTTTACCACTGTTTAAATTGTGAATTGCCAGTTATTTTACGCATCAATTACAATATCGGTAATTGGTTGTGTCACACAAGGAAGAAAAAACCCTTCCTCTGGCAAAGCAACTTTACTAATATAGAGAACTTTTCCAGAGATAAGTTTTGTTTTACAACAACCACAGTGACCACAACGATCCCCAAAATCAATGTCAACGCCATGTTCTTCTGCCAACTCTAGAACACTTCCCTCTTTCCAGTAAATGGAAATATTTGATTTGAGAAATATAACCTTGTAGCTCATTTTAAAATTCCCTTTCGTAGGAAAATCCAAACGAATCCAATATTTTATTTTTTGCGGCAGCTCTATCCTATAGAGCAATCGTATTATGAGTTGTATGGATGTTACAAAACACTCGGTGAAAATGAGAAAGCTGAGATTACTTACGAGAGAGAAAATAATTGAGAAAAAAGTTTGATTCTCAAAAGTAATGCAATATTTGTGTTACGATTTTTCGGTTTCGATTTTTTATGTAAATTTGTACTTATCATTACTTATTTGGTTAGTTGATTTTCAGGGATCGAGATCGTATTCATTACTTCGTAGAAAAATAGGAAAGCTTTTTGGAACAGGCGTAAATTGGGCGGCGTAAAACCGCCCAATAACAAATGATTAGTCTTCTTTCGGAGGAGTAATCGGTAGAAAAGCACCTACTTTTACTGCCGCTTCTCTTGATTTTAACCTCTCGATGTAACTATCCAAAGTTGGTTTATTTTGAAGAAGCTCAAAGTTGTTAGCCCAATGTAAAGTGGAAGCAAGCATAATATCCACTGCCGAAAACTTATTGCCTATCATATATTCGTTGTCACCAAGTTTATCTGTAATCATGTTTAAAACAGGCTCAAATTTAGTAACAGCTTCAGCCATTACTTTGTTACGTTCTTCTTCTGGAAGTTGTGAGGCACGAAAACATTCTACCATATATGGCTCTATGCTTGCTGGAATCATAAACATCCACTGCATGTATTTACCACGTAGAGGAGAATCGATACTTGGCGACATTTCTTTGTCTCTGTGTTTATCTGCAAGATAAGCACAAATTCCTCCAGATTCCGTAAGGATTTCTCCGTTTTCCTCTATTGCAGGAATTGCTCCAAGGGGATTTATTTTTAGATATTCTTCACTTTTGTGTTCTTGTTTTTGATAGTCTAGGCGATGATCTTCGTAAGCCATGCCCATTTCCTCTAATAACCAACGTACTCTACCACTACGATCCATCGGACCAAAAAAGTAAATTTTAATTGTCATTTTTGTTATCCATCTAATTGAAAATAAAGAATTATAAGAAACAATAGTTGTAACAAATAGGAAGGATGTTGTCAATTCGATTTACGGTTTTTATACGGTAAATGATTGGGTTATTTGATCAGGGCGTGCTACACGCCCTGCTTTAGATTTAATAATGGAAGGAGTTATTTCTTGACAATACGTTGTTCTAAACGTGGGTCTATTTTATTTTTACCGCGTAAGTAATTTGCTATAATATCGGGCAAACCTTGTTCTGAAGTGTAGTATGGTTTTATATCTTTTAACATAATGTAATCATCTCCTCCAGAGGCGATATAGTCTAGGGTAAGAATCTTATATAATTTATTTGGTGTAAGTGGTTCGCCTTGGATTTTAACATTAGAAATGCGTGAGAACATCGGTTCGCTTTGGGAAAAACTAAAAGACATACCACCTACTTGTAAAAACGAACCAGAAATAGCTTCGTAGCGAGCTACAGCATTTTCAAGTACTTCTTTTAATGTTTTTCCTGTTACTTCAATTCCCACTATTTTGTTTTTGTATGGTAGAGTATCTAAAATTCCTCCGTATGTTACATCGCCTTTTGCAATTGATGCTCTAATTGCTCCGCTGTTAATTATTGCGACATCGGCTTCGCTGCGCGTCGCTAGAATAACGTCGGCAAGTAAATTCCCTAGCTCTGTTTCTCTTTGTCGTACCTGAGAGTATTCTCCGTCGAGATATACTAATGATTTACATAAAATTTCGCTTCTAATTTTTTCTAAATTTTGCCACTCATTAATTAAAATATTACTTTGTGGATCTGCGTTATTGAATTCATTGGAATCTGGTCCGATATCATGGAACTTAGGAGTGAAATCTCCACTAAGCGTTACTTCTCCAAGTTGAACACCCTGTTTTTTATTGGTTCGCACAATTAAAGTGTTGTTTACTTTATCAGATAAATTTCTCATGTCTACGTCGTAGCGACCTACAATTAAATTTATGGAAGAAAATTTTCTAGCTATTTCAATGTCTTCGCTGTGGCGCAAATTGCTAATTACAACAACAAAATCGGCTTGTGTTTTTATATTGGGAAGTATTTTTTGCAGCTCATTTATCGGTTTGCGAAAAACTAAATTTTCAATAGCTTGGGGAATAGATTGTACTGCTGCTTCTCGCGACATTATACCTATGAAAGCAATTTTTTTGTTATTTTTATTGACAATAGTGTAGGCTGGGAATAATCGTTTATTTTCTTGGTATACATTGGCGCATAACGTCGTAAAATTTGCTTCTTCAAGTTTGTCTTGTAAATCTTCAGGGCCATAATTCAGTTCTAGGTTACTGATATTACAAACACTAAGTCCCATCATGTTTAGTGCTTTTACAACTGGCCTTCTGTCTGTCGTATCACCGCGAAAAAAGTTTCCTGTTGTACATAGAATTACTTGTGAAGATTGCTCGATGTTTTTAATCGCTTGGGTTAAATAAGCAAACCCACCTAGTTTTTTTCCGCTGAGCATTTGTGGAAGTAAACTCGCTTCCC
The DNA here is from genome assembly GCF_041508025.1 of Candidatus Uabimicrobium helgolandensis. NCBI lineage: Bacteria > Pseudomonadati > Planctomycetota > Candidatus Uabimicrobiia > Candidatus Uabimicrobiales > Candidatus Uabimicrobiaceae > Candidatus Uabimicrobium > Candidatus Uabimicrobium helgolandensis. The sequence continues at coordinate 3,350,654 of NZ_CP165719.1, read as the reverse complement.
ACGAAGAAAAATGCAAAATTTTAATATCTTTTTGAGGAGTTTCGGCATGAATCAGATTTTCAATGACTATCTCGTTTAAATTGTTTTCCGATATATTTATGTTTGCTTGAGAATTTACTTCTGTATTTTGGGAAACGGACTCTATGTGTGAAATATTTTGTTCATTTTGCGCTTGTTCATTGTTTTGTGAATGATTCTTGTCGGTTTCGTTAGTATTATTGGACTCAACAGCGGTAGATAATTCGGTGTTGGAATGTTGTGGTTTTGTGTGGTTAGGGGTTGGTGTTTGGTTGGTTGTGCATCCAAAGGCAAGAAGCACGAGTAGAATAGGCAAGTAAATATACATTTTGATACCTCACTTTTCATTTAACATTTGTTCTAAACTTTCACCGCAATTGAATTGAATTAAATATTTTTTTATTGCGAAGTGTATTTTTCCTACATCCGTTTTTGTTATTTTACTTCGCAAATTTACAATAGTTCTTTTTTCACTCAGGCTTAAATAACAGTCTTTAGTACTTTTTTGAAGAATTTTGCGGTAGTTAATTACTTTTTTGTAGTAATCTATTTTTTCGAGCGCTTTACTAGCAAAAATTCCTTTACGGCTTTTTTTGTAAAAACTTTCCCATGCTTGCAAACTTTTTTCAAAATCAATTATTTGTAACAAAGCACTAAATTTCTGAGCTTCTAAATGTTCTTTCTTGTTCAAAGAAAATCTTAATTTCCAACTAGGGTCTCCTAAATTGGGATTCTCTCCTTGAAGGAGAGACACTAAAAACTTATATAGTGTTTCTTTCTTATCTTTAGGCAAACTCTGTATTTTGCCCAAATCGTTTTTTAGCAAACTTTGAGTAAACTGAGCCACATCTTTGCGTTTAACAATAAGAGCCAAATGTTGTAGCAGGCGGTCAATATTTATATTAGGTAAATCATTCAACAAGAAAATTTCTTTAATGCTTACTTTTTGATAAAAATAACCACTTTGGAGCATAATATTTTTCACATGAGATGGTACTTTTAAAAAACAGTGCAGGCGTCCTTTTTTTACGTCATGTCTGTAATATTTTTTATCTAAAGGTTCACCATCTATCCAAATTTCAACGGGATAATAACTTCCGTCTACTTTTTTTACTACTGTATCTAAATTAACAATAATCTCACGTAAAGGGCGCAAATAAAATTCAAATTGTACAGGTTTATTTCCGGGTAAGATAGTCATACTCTTGTGAATTTCTTCGTGACTATTAAAATATATATCTATATTGTGCAGCCCTGGTTTAATAGCATACTCTTTATCTACTTTTTTACCATTAATATGTAGTGAAGCAGGAATGACATTTTGTTTTGTTGCGATATCGACTATTTGTATAATCACATTGCGCATATTTGCCACAAAATTAATATTAAGTAGTAAAGTGTTTTGATCTTCAGGAACGGTAATTGTTGATTTATTTTGTAAACACGAATACCCAGGTAGGTTTACTAAAACAGTGTAATTTCCAGGCTTTATTTCTACTTGATTGGATACAATTATTTTTTCAGAGGTATTGCTATAAGGTATAAATTCTATACTTGGTTGTGGAAAGCCTTGTGGTGGTTTAACATCATACTGTATGTTCGTGGCTATAGGAACATTTCTCTTTATAATTTTATTGTGTAAAAATAATTCGTAGAGACTGATAATTGCAACGAGCGATGCTAAAATAGCTACAGATACAATAAGTATTTTTTTATACTTGCGAATTGCTTCATTTGAAGAATCGTTTGTCACTGTTTGTAGATTTTGAATAAATTGTTTTTCTGTATCAGAAAGATCTTTTTTCGATGCTGTAGCACCAATAGACTGTTTCTTTGGTCGCTCTGGGATAAAAACGCGTGCAGAAACGGAAGCCGCAACTTCTAGTTCAACACTGTCCATTGCAGCTAAAAGTTCTTCATCAGAAGAAAACCTCTCATCGCGTGATTTTGAAATCATCGTTGAAATTAACCAGTTAAGGCTTGGACTGATCGAATCAATACGTTCTGACAAGGGTATGGGAGGAGCATTTAGAGATTTCATAAGGCTCACCATGTTTTTCGCTTGGTATGGTGGTCCTCCACATATCATTTCATACATCACAACTCCTAGCGCGTACTGATCAGCACGAGCATCTAGTTCTAATGCATCGATGTCTTCCTCTGTTTCATACCAGTGCATTTGTTCCGGAGAGGCATATACAAAAGTTCCAACCATTGTCTGCGATTTAGTGATGCTTGCATCTGAGTTGCGTTTTACAATTCCAAAATCTGCGACTTTTAAATTGCGGTAGTTGCGATCAAACAATAAATTATCAGGTTTAATATCACGGTGAATGCAGCCTTTTTGGTGTGCATAAAATAACCCTTCAGCAACGGGACGAGAGAGACGTAAAACCGTATTGGGAAGCATTTTACCATTTTGATTTAGATAACCTCGGAGTGACCCTCCTTCCATCAGCTCCATTGCATAAAATAGAGTGGGGGGATCGCCAAATTTGTCCCGGTGATAAACCGTAACAATGTTCGCATGTGAGATAGTCGCCATTGTGGCAATTTCTCTTTCAAATCTCTGCAATTCAGCGGTGGTCATGTCGCAAGTAGGAAATAGCTTGATTGCTACTTGACGATTTAAAGATAGTTGTTGAGCGCTAAATACAGACCCCATGCCTCCTCGTCCGAGAAAAGATACTATTTTATAGTCATCTGCTAAAACTCGACCTATCATGGGGTGCTTATCTGCCATAGTTATATGCCTTTTTAGAAGGTGTTTGACAAAAAAACAAAAACAGACTACAATCTTTCGAGATTGTATGAAAAATAAAGTTTTTTCACAATGAAATTTTATATTTTTTGAAATCCTGTACTCGGTAATTAAAGTAGTTGATTCTCGAAAGGTTGTTGCGCTTCATAAAATAATCAAACCGAGTGACCAGTCAAAAAACTTACCTGCTTGCGATGTACTCTTTTATTTTTTAGGCTTTGTTGCTTCTCTGTTATAAAGCTTAGGTTTTACACCTTTATTATCCTTATTATAAAAATAAATTTACAGATTTTGCTAGGTAATGAATTTTACTCGTTCACTTATTGTGAGACGTAACAAAATAAATATATGAATATTCATGAATATCAAGCCAAAGAAATCCTTGCAAAATTCAATGTTCCTGTTCAACAGGGCGTTGTTGTTGCAAATGGCGACGAAGCTGCTGATGCCTACGGCAAACTAGGATCAGAACTTGCCGTTGTCAAAGCTCAAGTCCATGCAGGTGGACGAGGTAAAGGTGGTGGAGTAAAGCTTGTACGCTCTGCACAAGAAGCAAAAGAAGTGGCTGAAGTTATTTTATCGAAGCCACTTATAACACCGCAAACAACAGCCGAAGGTGTTCCTGTTCATAAACTTCTCGTTTGCCCAGGAGCTGATATAGAAAAGGAATACTATGTTGGCATGGTTGTTGACCGCGCTCTTGGCCCTGTGATAATGGCTTCGACTGAAGGTGGTGTGGAAATTGAAGAAGTTGCTGCAAACACTCCTGAGAAAATTTTAAAAGAGCCTGTTGATCCAGGATTAGGATTATTAGATTTTCAAGCGCGCCGACTAGCATTTAGTTTAGGTTTTGGTAAAGATCAACTAAGTGTTGTTTGTCAAATTATGCAAGGCTTAGCAAAAGCATTTTTGGAAACAGACTGTTCTTTGATGGAAATCAATCCTCTTATCACTACTAAGACAGGTGAAGTTTTAGCTTTGGATGCGAAGATTACTTTTGACGATAACGCTTCTTTTCGCCATCCAATGTACTCTGAGTTACATGATAAAACCCAAGAAGATGAAACAGAACTCAAAGCAGCTGAATTACATCTTTCTTACGTAAAGCTGGAAGGTAATATTGGTTGTATGGTAAATGGTGCAGGTTTGGCCATGGCAACAATGGATATTATTAAACAAGCTGGAGCGGAACCAGCTAACTTCCTCGATGTAGGAGGCGGAGTTAGTGAAAAACGCGTAACGGAAGCTTTTAAAATCATACTATCAGACCCAAATGTTAATGCTGTTCTTGTGAACATATTTGGTGGTATTGTTCAGTGCGATGTCGTAGCACAAGGAATTATCGAAGCTGTAAAAGTTGTAGAACTTAGCGTGCCTCTAGTTGTTCGTTTAGAAGGAACGAATGTCGAAAGAGGACGACAGATATTTGCAGATTCAGATTTACCGATTATTACCGCGACAGGCATGTTAGAAGCTGCAAATAAAGTTGTAGAAGCGGCTAAAGGACAAGGAGCAAGCTCATGAGTATACTCGTAGGAAGCGATTCAAGAATTTTGTGTCAGGGTGTAGGACGTGCTGGTCTATTTCATACTTCGCAGTGTATTGCTTATGGAACAAAAGTTGTAGGAGGTGTAAAGCCTGGCAAAGGCGGAACCACAGCTCCTGTAGATGCAGGAGATGGTAAAGAATACGATCCTCTTCCATTATTTAATACTGTTAGCGAAGCTGTTGCTTCTGTAAAACCTGATGTTACCATGATTTATGTTCCAGCTCCTGGAGCTGCGGATGCAATTATGGAAGCTGCAGATGCAGGGATTCCTTTAATTATATGTATTACTGAAGGAATTCCAACTATTGATATGGCGAAAGCTGCTAGTTATGTATCGGAAAAAGGATGTCGCCTTATCGGTCCTAACTGTCCAGGAATTATTACTCCAGGTCAGTGTAAGATTGGAATTATGCCAGGATACATTCATACTCCTGGAAAAATAGGTGTTATTTCGCGTAGTGGGACACTAACATACGAAGCGGTTTGGCAATTGACCAACGAAGGTTTAGGCCAATCAACTTGTATTGGAATTGGTGGAGACCCTATTATCGGAAGTGTTTTCATTGACCTATTAAAAGATTTTAATGAAGATCCTGATACAGAAGGGGTCATCATGATCGGTGAAATTGGTGGTGAAAATGAAGAAATAGCAGCTCGCTATGTAAAAGAACATTTTACTAAGCCAGTTGTTGGATTTATTGCTGGCCGTACAGCGCCTCCAGGTAAACGTATGGGGCACGCTGGTGCTATTATTTCTGGTGGAAAAGGAACAGCGGCAGAAAAAATTGCATGCCTTGAAGCAAATGGCATTGTTGTCGCACCAAGTCCTGCAGAAATTGGTATTACCATGAAAAATCTACTTAATAAGTAGTAGAAAGAAGGCGCTTTAAGCGCCTTCTTTTATTCATCTTCTTTTTTCTTCTTTTTTGGCATATCTTCATCCATCATGAATATTTGCTCTAAGTCTTGCGCATGAGGATGCTTTTTAATTTCGCGTGCCAATGCGGATTTATTTAGCACTTGAGTTACACTAAATGAATTTTTAGCGACTGGTGTTTTTGGTTTTTCATTGAGAACAGAACCTAGTGATGAATCCACATCTCCGAATAAATCGAGATATTTGTCTTCTTTTTTCTTTTCCTTCTTCTCCACAAATTCTTCTACTTTTTTTACTTGTGGTCGCGGTGTTCTTTTTGTTTCTTTTATACTACCCTCAAGAGCTTTTGTTTGTTGTTTCAGATCATTGTAAACACTTAAATCACTCACACCTGAAAAACGATCTTCTAAATAAGCTGGTAACTTTACAAATATTTTTGCCATATTAGATACATGATGTTCTAAACATGTTTGTTCTTCGGCAATTTTACCATGATCACTTAGAACTTGTTGTAAAACGGCTTTTTGTTTGCGTTGTTCTTCTTGTATATCTTCTAAAACATCATATATTTGAATTAAAAGACGGTTCGTTACTTTAAAATCATCTTCGAGTCTCTTGCGAATTTTAGTTGTCTCAGCAGGAGAGCCTGCAGCCATATTATTTGGGTCAATAACATCAGTACTAATATAACAAATCTTACCGTTTCTTTCCGGCATACAAGAGCAAGTAATAAACAGCGTACCTAGAGGAAAAACATCTTTTTTGTATGAATCAATAGCCGTTGGAAATAGAGCTAAAGGTTTTCCTACATACTGAACATTCTCGGACAATAATTGTACCGCTTCTCCTCGCTTGGGATCTTGAAACTTCCAAGCAATAGTTAGATAGTGTTTTACACTTGGTCTTGTTTTGTGGTATGGGCAACGAAAAGTCAGTAGACGCGATTGGTTAGTTGGTAGTGAATCAAAAAAACGCATGTTTTATCCTAAACGGGAATATTATGTTATGGTATAAATTTCTAATTCTTTGTGCTTTATCATTTTGATTTACAGAGCATTTTAGGATGTATACTTCGTTTATGATTCCAAAACACAAAAATAGAAACTCGTAAGTAAGCGGTTTTTAAATTATCAAGCCACTTATTCTCTACTTTAAGTTTATATAAAATAGTGATTGAAGTCAACAAACGTTTGAAATTCACTCCTTGACGTTGTGGGATACAGTTGTATAATTATAGGCTTAAAATCTAAAGGTTATCCTATTCGAATATTTCAAAGTACGAGAGGAATACGCATGAACGTTTCTATAACACAAAGTATAGAAGAATTAAAAACAGATTACAATTCTATCAAGGTGTATCTTTGACATAAACGCACAAATAGAAAAAATGCAATTATTAGAAGAGCAAATGGCCGAAGCGGATTTTTGGCAAAAACAAGAAGGTGAACGACAGAAAGTTATTGACCAGTTAAAAGAAGCAAAACAGATCGTGACACCTGCAATTGCTATGGAAGAAAAACTCGCTGATATAGAGGCTCTTTATGAATTAGCTGAAGAAGAACAAGACGAAGAAGTGCTAAAAGAAATTGAAGAGGATCTCAACAAGTGCAAAAAAAAGATGAAATCACTTCGTTTAAGTAGTATCTTTTCAAATCCAGAAGACAAAAACAATGTTTTTCTATCTGTGCAAGCTGGTGTAGGTGGTACTGACGCTTGTGATTGGGCGAATATGCTTTTGCGAATGTATCTGCGTTTTGCAAATAATAAAGATTTCTCTCATCAAATAGTAGAGATCGATCCAGAAGAAGAAGCTGGTATAAAAAGTGTGACGATACACATTAAAGGCGTTTTTGCCTACGGATATCTAAAATCAGAAACCGGTATTCATCGTTTAGTTCGTATATCTCCATTTAATGCTAATGGCAAACGACAAACTTCTTTTGCTTCAGTGATGGTGACGCCAGAATTTGAAACTCCACCTCCTATTGAGATTGATGAAAAAAGAGATCTAAAAATAGATACTTACCGTGCATCAGGAGCAGGAGGACAGCACGTTAATGTTACCGACTCCGCAGTGCGTATTACTCACCTGCCAACGGGAATGGTTGTTTCTTGTCAAAATGAGCGATCGCAACACAAAAATAAAGCGACGGCCTTCAAAATTTTGCAAGCACGAATATATCAAAAACAAATGGATGAACAACGCGAAGCTTTTGATGAACAGTACGGTCAGAAAAAAATAGCTGGCTGGAGTAATCAGATTCGTTCTTACTGTTTACATCCTTACACTTTGGTAAAGGATCATCGTACAAGCGTTGAGAAAGGTAATGCTCAAGGAGTTTTGGATGGCGATTTAGATGATTTTATCGAGGGTTACTTACTGCAATCGTAATTAAATTTAACGGCGCGACATCGTCGTGCCTTATCGAAACGAAATTTAAAATATGCAGTTGTTATTTCCATTTTTTGAATTTTTTTTGAATAAATTTACTTAGTTTATTGTCCTTAAATCAGAACCTGTTGCAAAATAAAATTAGATAGATTTATCAATTACTAATAACTTGTGCTAGTTGAAATAAAAATACGATCTTGAACTCGATTCCGGAATTTAACTAACTAAACAAGTAAACATAAGTACGAACTTACACCAAGAAATTGAAAATACATCTTGAATGTTACTAATATTTGATACATACAATTATGTTTTTTACACTATTGTTAACATAAACATACTTAGATTACGTTGTATTTATAAGGGATCGGGTTCGGGAACGTAAAAAATGGCAAACTTTCTACTAGTACAAGTCGTAACTGAATATGTTCACATATTACGCTTTGTAAAATGGAAAACAACAAAAGGATATATTATGGCATTCGCTTCTTAGGTTACACTTCTATGGATATTTTTCAATCCGTTTATTTGATAATAAGGCCTAAAATCATATTGCTGTCTCTTCTAGTGGTATGTTTTTCGTTTGCGCGTTCGCAAGTAATTTCGGATGTTTACCGTAAGAAATTCTATACGCAAATTCCTCCAACATGGATTCCGCCAAAGCAAAAATTGGAGATTGTAAAAAAAACTCGTAAACATTTGGATAAAGATTGGGTAATTCAACAAGTAAAAATAGAGAATGTACTACCTAAAAAAGAAATAAAGGCTCTAAAATGCCATCCGCCATTTTCAATGAAAATAACAAGTAAGAAGCCGCAAAAACCCAAAAAAGCGAAACGAGAAACTCCGCAAAAAAAACTACTTATTACTTTTTTATTGATAGTTTATCCGCGAAGTTATCGCAATATTATTGAAGATCCTTTCGAACCACCTCCTATCGATTACCTAGGAAGCACAGAACTTTTAGCGTTTTATTTTTATAAGCCCGCAAAAAAGAGTCACAAAAAAACGCGTTTTAAAATGGCTAAAAAAATGAGTGGGATTTTTTACTTAAAGTAGGTCATATTGACGCAAATCCAATGACAAAACAGAGGAAGTAATGGATAAAATACTACTTGGCAGTGGCAACAAAAAAAAACTATATGAATTACAAAATCTACTCCAAAAAACTTCTTATAATATTATTACTGCAAAAGAATTGGATATTATATTGCCAGAAGTTATTGAAGATGGAAATACTTACGAAGAAAATGCTGCAAAAAAAGCAATTGCCTTCAGCCAATTTAGCGGATTACCTTCTATTGCCGATGACTCCGGTTTAGAAGTAGATGCACTTGGAGGAGAACCTGGTATCTATTCTGGTCGCTGGTCGGGAGAACACGGAGAAAATCAATCTCGCGAAAACAATAAAAAGCTATTAGAGCAGATGCAAAAAGTCCCTCAAGAAAAACGCACGGCAAGGTTTGTGTGTGTCATTGTTATGGCAATTAACGAGAAGGCGGTGATTACCGTTCGTGGAGAGTGTCCAGGCACTATACTAAGCGATTTTCGCGGAATAGGTGGTTTTGGTTACGATCCGTTATTTTTTGTGCCAGAGTACAATAAAACTTTCGCTGAATTGGGAGAAATAAAAAATACCATAAGTCATCGTGCCCAAGCGTTAAAGAAATTTGAGAAAATACTTGCAGAAAGTTGTTATGAAGCATAAAAAACTACTTATCTCAATAGTTTGTATTATTGTGTTGTTCTGTTGGTTTTTGTGTGGATATATGTGTGCTAAAAAACAAGTTTTAGCACACATAAGAACTCAAGATTATCAAAGCGATCCTATCCGCGGTATTTCATTTTTAGGTATTTCTTTTTTTAAGCGATACCGCGGGGCTTGTGAAAGTTGGCAAACTCTTCACTTTGTTGTTTATGAATTTAAAGTGAAAGTTTACTGGCGCCAAAAAAAATACGCTTGGACAATCCACAAACGAGGCACATCTGTAAGAGAGATTTATTAATAACCAGGATGTTTACGTATCGCCAATAGCGAAAAGTATATTCGTGTAGTTATTTTTTGCAAAGCTACTTTTACGAAGTTCTATTTTTTCAAAAAAAAATCCCCTCACAAATAATGTGAAGGGATCTTATATTCAGGCTTTGTTACTAGTAGTTATGACTACTCAGCAGATACACCTACTGCTGCGAAAACTGCTTGAACGTCTGCAACAGAGTAACCTAGGTCACGAGCTGCGTCCATACAACCTTTAGCACCTTGTGCGTAGTTTGTACTTGGAGTCCAGTAGTTTTGGTTAGCTTTCATGAAGATATCGAATGCCTTACGTGTTCCCCAACCTTTGTCGGTAGCAAGTAAGTAGAAAGCTTTGTTGAATACACCACTGCTGTAGTGTACATCCATACCGTTACGGTAGTCACTAGCGTGTCCGATAGAACGACCATCTTTTGGAGGATTGTCCATGTAACGTAGAGCACCTGCAGATTTGAAGATATCTGCGCCAACTTGCCAATCGTTACTTCCATTCATGAAATACTCAGAAGCTTCACCAGCAATGTCAGAGAATGCTTCGTTGATTCCACCAGATTGGTTTCTGTAAACTAGACCAGAATTTTGCTCTGTAACACCATGACTTACTTCGTGAGCAGATACGTCAAGAGAAACTAAAGGATAGAATCTGTTACGTCCGTCACCGAAAGTCATAGAAGTACCATTCCAGAAAGCGTTTTCGTAGTTAGAGCTATAGTGAACGCGCATTGTTAGTTGGAATGTCAAAGGAGCTGTGTTGTACCACTCTTTGTACATATTGAAAACAACACCACCAAAATAGTGAGCGTCGTTTAGTGGGCAGAAAGCACCATTGATAGACTTGTGTGTGTTTGTTGTACCATCGAAAGAGTGTGTATTGCCACCCCAAGATGAATTTTTCATATCAACTGTTTTAACGTCTTTGTTGGTCATAGTAGAACGACCGTTAGCAAATTGAACGTCCATTGCACCAAATTTAGAATTAGGATCGTACTGAATTTGGCCAGTTTTGTTGTTTCCGCCAGGACCTTTACCAATTCTGTCAGTTGTTAAACCTTCGAATTGAAGAAGAACATTGTCTTTATCAGTAGCATCTACAAGGTAATAAGGACGAGTAGGTGCGCCACCGTTTTCAACATCAGCGAAGAAAGAAACAGCGTAGCTTAGTTTAGCTTTAGAATCAGCTTCGTCAACGTAAACAACCATTTCGCTTGTTTCGTTTTCATATTTCCAGCTAGCATTTCTTACATTAGAGCTACTTCTTTGAGCGTTTTTCATCATTTCAAGAGCTGTAGCAGCATCGAAAGAAGGCTTAACGCGTGTGTTCATGTCAGTTTCGATACCAGTTACAAGATTACCATGAAGTCTTACAACTCCGCGGCCAGCTTCTGTGATCACAACTTGTTGTCCCCATACAGGAACTCCATTGTGAAGCATTTTGTAACGGTGGTGAGTTTGACCAGAACGATCAGATGTTTTACGTACAAGCTCTAAAGACATCTCTGGGCTCATGCCGAAAGCGCTTTGTAGCATTGCTTCATGAGAAGAAGCTCTCATTTGTTTCATTTGTTCTAGTTGAGCTTCAGCCTGAGTTAAGTCAACTATATCAGCTGCCATTGTCCAAGACATTGCAACTGTTAAGATTGTAAATAGTACAATTAATTTGTTACTCATGAGTATGTGTACCCTTTCTTACACGTGATTTCGAAATACGCGGAAGTTCTAAAGTAAACGCTTTAAAACCTCTTTTCTTAGTTTCTTTAGTACAAAATGCGTGCCATTCTTTATAGGAACTTCTAATAAAAAAGCTGTAAGTCCATTGTTGGCAGGGCTTACAGCTTTTTGTTTTTTTATTGCAAGTAAAGTATTGTGCAATACTTTCGCACCTATGCGTTACAATGTGTTTCAAAATGTAACACTTTACTTTGAACGATAGCTCTTTATACTATTTTGATATTCAGGTGTTAAATAGTAAGGCATTTTTCGCGTTGTTTTTGGTTCTTGAACCTGCGGTTGTTTTGTCTCAGTAGTAACAACGTCTACCCAATCACTATCTTGTGTTCCCATATCATCTATTGAAGAAGCTTTTGCTTTGACAACCTTAGTCATTTTCTTTTCGGCTAAAGCGACTTGTTTTTCTACTTCTTTCTTAGAAGGAGCAGTTTGTGCAGCTTTTTTCTGTGTATTTACAACAGGAACAGCTGCAGTTGTGCCAACATTTTCAAATTGATAACGTTGATGGCATCCAACAAAAGCAAGAGCAGCAATCAATATATATACATATTTTGCCATTTTTGTACTCCTTATAGTTCCGTTTCTAAGTGACAAACTTGCACTTTTAGGGACGTGCCTAATAAATTATACAAATATTTTATTTGTTAAGCCATCTTTTTTGATCTGCGTCGTTCATTTTCTTTGAGTAAGATTTTGCGCAGACGAATGCTTTCAGGAGTAATTTCTATCATTTCATCGTCATTTATAAAAGATATACAGCGTTCCAACTCCATTTTTACAGGAGGTTCGACAACCGATGCATCATCTGTACCAGAAGCACGGACGTTTGTTAATTTTTTTCCTTTGCCAGGGTTAACAACTAGATCATTGTCGCGAGAGTGTTCACCAACAATTTGTCCTTCGTACACATTATCCCCTGGTTTAATAAAGAATCGGCCGCGATCTTGTAATGATGAAATAGCGTAAGATGTGGCTCTGCACTGCTCTGCAGAAAGAAGAGTTCCACGTTTGCGATTTTTCATCTCTCCAACATAATCGCCATATTCTGCAAAAATGTAATTCATTACTCCTGTTCCCTTAGTTTCGGTCATTAATTCACCGCGAAAACCAAGTAAACCACGTGTAGGAATTTTATATTTTAATCGAGTTAAACCATTATTGGTACTCATTTCGAGTAACATTCCTTTACGGTTTCCAAGATTGGCAATTACATTTCCAGAAAACTCTTCATCTACATCAATAGTAAGCTCTTCGTATGGTTCTTTTCTCTTGCCATCAATCGTTTTAAAAATTACCTGAGGACGTGTCACTTGAAATTCATATCCTTCGCGACGCATTTTCTCAATGAGAATAGATAAGTGTAGTTCCCCTCTTCCTGATACTTTATAGCCTGTTGATTGTTCTAAGTCTTGTACAACTAAAGCCACGTCAGAAAGAATTTCGCGATGAAGCCTTTCACGCAGTTGTCGCGAAGTGACAAATTTTCCTTCTTGTGCGTGAAAAGGAGAATCGTTGGCCATAAATGTCATTGAAATTGTAGGAGGATCTAAATCTACAGCGCGAAGTGGCATTGGATTTTGAGCATCTGTATACGTCATGCCTACAGTAATGGTGTCCATTCCAGCGACAGCAACTATTTCTCCGACACTTGCACTTTGAACATCTTCTTTTTTGTTGCCAACAAAATTATATAAATTTGTTATCCTTGCTGGCTTTGGAGTTTCACCGTCGCGCATAACGACAATTTGGTCGTTGATATTGAGTGTTCCCGATGTTATTTTACCGATACCTAAGCGTCCAAGATAAGAAGAGTAACTGATAGAACTAACCAGTAGTTGAAGTGATGCTTTTGGATCTCCTTTGGGAGGTGGAACCTTATCTATAACGAAATCCATCAAAGGAGTCATATTCTCACTTGGCTCATTGTAGTCAAGAGTTGCAAAACCATTTTTTGCCGAAGCATAGCAAATAGGAAAGTCTAGTACATCATCAGGGGCTTCTAATTTGACAAACAAATCAAAAACTTCATCTATCGCCCAGTCTGGACGTGCTGCAGGTTTATCGATTTTATTCACAACAACAATTATTGGAAGTTTTGCTGCTAAAGCTTTTTTTAAGACGAAATACGTTTGCGGCATTGGTCCTTCTGCTGCGTCTACTAGCAAAAGTGCCCCGTCAGCCATTTGCAATACCCGCTCAACTTGTCCACCAAAATCAGCGTGTCCAGGAGTATCTATAATATTTACAAGATGATCACGATAGTGAAAAGAACCGTTTTTAGAGGAAATTGTAATTCCTCTTTCTTTCTCTAAATCCATAGAGTCCATAAGACGTTCTGCCACTACTTGATTTTGTCTAAACATTCCACTTTGTTTAAATAGCTCATCAACAAGCGTTGTTTTTCCGTGATCGACATGAGCAATAATAGCAATATTGCGAATTTTCGTCTGATCCATAAGTATTTCCTAATCGTTCTAATTTCTAAATTTCTGTGTTTCCAGGCACACCTGGTATGCCTAGAAGAATACATTTTTTATTTTAAAAAGCAACTTTTTTATTTGATTTATATCCAAGCACAAGTAAAATTTTACGATAATATTGCAAATCATTTTGAATAACACTTGGAAAAAAAAATGAAAACCTCTAAGAAGCAGGAAATCCTTACTTTTTCTAGAGAAGAGACCAAAGGGGTCCCTTATAGATTAAGATTAGCGCGCTATCAAGCAATAGGAGAAACGGTCAATTTTTTCATTAAACAAAATCATGACAATAGTCCACAAATAAAGATTCTTGATGTTGGCGGTGATGAAGGACGCATTTTACGACATATAGAAGCCTATCCTAGTGCTAAAAATGTTCGTTGTGATCTTATCGATCTTTTTCCCAAAGGGCAAGAACGTGTATATAAAAAAGAAAAGCGTTTATTATACACCGCAAACTTCGAAACCGAAGGTTTAGAAATCATTCCTGAAAATAGTTATGATATAGTTATTTGTGAACAAGTTATGGAACATCTGCATAACCCAGAACTTCTTGCCACAGAAATCAATCGCATTTTGAAAAAAAGTGGAATGGCAATTATTGGTGTTCCCAGTTTTCCTTATGGAGTACACTTCTTACGAAAATATGCTGTTCCTGTTTTTGATAAAATATTTTGCCAAAAAAAACAACGTTCGCATGTACAGGCTTTTTCCCTTTTTACTTTTACTAAATTGCTCAACAAAACAGGAAAATGGCGCATACATCAAAAAAGAGGTTTTCGCATTGTGTCAGGTGGTATTTTACGAAAATTAGAGTCTTATCGTTGGTGGTGGCGTTTTAATCGATCTTTAGGAAAAATAATTCCGTGTATGTGTATTGAAATTCAAATTGTTGCTACTAAAGATTAGGGGATGTCGTTATTCAAGCTAGGCCCTCCGCTACTTTTTCCTACTCCTTGGTTTTGATCTTTTTACTGCTCTTGTATTATGCTGATGTGTTTTGATTACAGTTGAATCAATTATCGCATCTCATTATCCGAATTTTTTGAGAATGTTTTGGATATTCCCATACTCCCTTTCCTGCCAAATGCTTTGCATCCGTTTCCTTGTCTTTAGAAGGTTTTAGGAGTCTCTTAAACTAAACTCCGTTTACTTTTTATTTTCGAGGCTTATATTTTCGAATAACAATGGTTCCAAAACTTCCAGGGTATGATCTTTGCTCAACGCGTTCAAAAAGCTGTTCACACCAAGTAAAAAATGCGTAACTTCGTGGAGTAGAGTAGCAATTGACAACTTCAACAAGCCATAAATTACGATTTTTGACCCTTTGTAAATGTTGCTTTTCAAAATAGATGTAAGGTTTTAAACTACGCGGTATTGTTGTTTGCTCAGAAAGGTATACAAAAGCAGGCACAATCTCTTTTCCTCGTATTGGCCCAGATTTTTTATAATAATACATGCCTGGAACTTCTAAGTAATAGGGATTAAAGCATAAAACATCGCCGCGTTTTACATCTTGGTACATCTCACTTATAGCTGAATGCCAAAGTTGTTTTTGTTGGTGATGTTCGCAAGAGAAAATATAGAGATTACAAACAATAATTGTACATAAAAAAAGAATTAAAGCCTTTATGCTTTTTGTAGATATAGCGATTATGCTTACTAACAAAGGAAATGTATAAAGAAGATGTTTACTTTGAAATATATGCCCTTTGAACGGAAATACAAAAACAATGCATACCGGCAATAAAACTAATGTGTATAGCCATAATAATTTTTTGTTGCTAAACAACAGTATGTTTGTAATAAATAACAATAAAATTACAGCAAACGCATAATGGCCTAAGTGACTTTCTCCGACAAAAAAGTTTTGCAGTAGTTCGTACAAATTATCTAAAGATATGCTTCCGCGCTTTTCTACAGAGGCACTTCCGAATAATGACAAACGTATAGGAAGAACATAGTATAGCCATGGAAAAAACAATAGTGTTGCAACAAGTTGGCTTTTTACCCAACGCGCAAAATTTACTTGATAAGTAATCTGTTGATAAATATTTGTTGCTTTTCTTGGTGAGCTGCGAAGATTATGTAATAAGTTTTGGTCATTCCCACCATAAAACAACAGCATAGTTCCATGTGTCGCAAATAAGAATGCTAAGTAGTAGTAGGTGTAAAAACCCAAAGTAGTCGCAATAAGGTACATATAAAAATAACGTATTTTTTTTGTTATCACTGCTTGAAGTACGCACCATGTGGAAAAAATAGATATAAAATTAGATAAACTATAATGCCGCAATTCTTGGCTATAATGAATCATGAAATAGGAACATGCTAGTGTTAAACTACATAGAAAAGCTTTTCTCATGTCTGTTATTTTCAAAACAATAAGGTATACAAACAAAATACCCGCTATATCTAAAAATATTGATAACAATTTAAGCCATAAGTGATTTTGTGATATACTGGCCCAAAAACGGAGTAGCAAATAATAGCCTGGGGGATGTGCATCGGAATGCGCAATATAAACGATCATGTCCCAAGTAGAGTCTAATTTACCTGTAATGCCTGATCGCTCCAAACTATAAACTTCATCTAACCACAATGATTGTTCTATATCGCAAAACCGTAAAAATAAAGCGATAAAAACAATAAAAAAACATGGGCTATATTGTAAAAATTTTTTGTAAAGCGTTTTCGTATCTGCTATCATAGCGCCAAACTTTCTGTAAAATTTTCTACTAGGAGATTGAGGTTTACACACTCGTCCTTAGAGGATTCTAGGACATCCCTCTTACCAAACAATGAAATATGTAATGCCTACTTTTTTGCGAAAATTTCGCTGCCTTGAGGAAGGCTATTGTTGCCATCGTTGGAACATCAGTGTTAATCCTAAAGAGCTAGAAGCTATTCTTGCAAACTTAAAAACTATACCACAAAAAGAGTGGCCTAGTGGCTGTGGTTTTGAAACAGTACAAGATGATAACGGAAAAATCGTAGATGTTTATACAAAAAAATGCGAAAACCGTTGTTCTTTTCTTGTCGATAAGAAGTGTTTTCTTCATGCTAATTTTGGTTTAGAAGGCAAACCAATTGTTTGTCAATCATACCCTTTTTATGCACTTAAGACTCCAGAGCTCACTTATATCAATGCTTCGATGGCTTGCCCGTGTACATTGCAAATGCTTTTAGAAAAAAATGAATTTACTTTAGTAAATCCCGCGCGTTCTATAGGAAATAAATTTTCCCTCAAAGCAGATGTTCAAAATTTCAAGATGGTGAAAATTACCAATAAATCGTCAACAAATTGGCAAGGTTTTTATCATATCCACAAAAAACTGCTACGTAAACACTCTGATGTAAATTTTCTTGCTTATATTTGGAATTTTTTTACAAACACAAAACAAGAATATTTCACTGTTGAAGAGATAAAAAGCATTTGTGATCAATCGCCACCACCACAAACTTTTTCAGAGCACGATCATTTAAAAAACACGCTTTTAGCCTGGCAATTATGGTATAGCCAAAATACCGAAGACGGAGAAGTGAGTCCTGTTATTTCATATTTCATAGACTATCTTGGAATACCTGATTTTGAAAAAATTCCCGAAAGCGCTTTGCAAAAATACTTCGCACTGTATAAGGAAAATTTTACAGACAATGAGATTATCCAAATAATAGATAATTATTTTTTTATATTACTGTTTAGCAGTGATTTTTATTTTACCCACCATATAATTCAGGCACTTACTTATCTTAGTTTAGCTGTATCGTTAGCTACTTTTTGTGCTGTAGCACAATTGGGAAATAGTGAGCAAAAAATCCAACCTGAAAACATTCTGGATGCTATTTTTGTAATAGAAAAATTCTTTTTTCACTCCGATTACTTTAGTCAAATAGAGAAACTCCAAGTATCCCCTCATATTCTTTTACCGCCAAGATAACATTTGCCTCTTTAGAACTATTAGCACTAAAATTAGTTATTTCTAAATGTCGATATTGAGTTGCTCTAGTTCTTTTGGAATGTCTGTGATTTGATTTTCTTTTATACACAATTCTTTCAAGCGTTTGAGGTCGAAACAACAACCGGCATATGATGTATTTGGATGTATTTCTCGCAGTGTTTTTGATTTCACTGTTTTTTGCAATTAGAACTCCTTTTTCGTTTGAATTCCAAGCTTATTTACAAAACTCAAAGAGGATAATTTTGTTAGCTTCTTTAGGATCTTTGAAGCTTGATTTTTAGATAAGCGTTAGTTTTGATAGCTCTTTTGGGATCTTTGAAATTTGATTTCCAGATAACTGTAAGGCCTGCAAAGATGAGAGTTTTGTCAATTCTTTTGGGACCACAGAAATATTGTTATTATTTAAAAGTAAATATTTTAAGGAGGATAATTGAGCCAACTCTTTTGGAATACTTGAAATTTGATTACTACTTAGCTCTAAGTATTGTAGAGATGAGAGCTGTGCCAACTCTTTCGGAATATTTGAAATTTGATTTATATATAAATCGAGAGAATCCAAAGATGATAATTGAGCTAATTCCTTTGGAATATTTGAAATCTTGTTATTACTTAGCTCCAGATATTGCAAAGATGAGAGTTGAGACAATTCTTTTGGAATTTTCGAAATCTTATTTCCAATTAATATGAGATGTTGCAAAGATGAGAGCTGTCCTAGTTCGTTTGGAATTTCCGAAATCTTGTTATTATGTAGATTCAGATATCGCAAAGAGGAGAGTTGAGACAATTCTTTTGGAATTTTCGAAATTCTATTCATTAATAAGTCTAGATATTGCAAAGATGAGAGTTGCCCCAATTCCTTTGGAATATTTGAAATTTGATTCATTGATAGCACCAAAAATTCCAGCGATGAAAGTTGTCCTAGTTCGTTTGGAATACCTGAGATTTGATTGTGACTCATGTTTAGAAACCTCAAGGATGAGAGTTGCCCAAGCCCCTTTGGGATATTTGAAATTTGATTGTTACTTAGATTTAATTCTTGTAAAGATGAAAGTTGTGTAAGCTCTTTTGGAATATTTGAAATTTGGTTGTTGCTTAGGTTTAATTCTTGTAAAGAAGAGAGTTGTGTAAGTTCTTTTGGGGTTTTAGAAATTTGGTTGTTACTTAAATCTAGAGACTTCAAGAATGAAAGTTGTCCAAGTTCCTTTGTAACATTTGAAATTTGATTGTTACTTAAATTCAAGGTTCGTAAAGATGGTAATTGACCCAATTCTTTTGGAATATTTGAAATTTGGTTATTACTTAGATTTAATTCTTGTAAAGAAGAGAGTTGTGTAAGTTCTTTTGGAATTTTAGAAACTTGATTGTTGCTTATGTTTAGAGATTTTAAAGAAGATATACTAAAAATCCATTTAGGAATTTTTTCCAATTTTTGGAAGGAAAGATCTGCATGTAAACTGCCTCTAAAAGAACAATTATCAAAAGTACAACCTTGGAATTTTTTTGGTTCTATCTTCTCAAGGTAGAAGCAACAAGCATTATAAGCGGTGTTCGGCTGTATTTCTCGCAGTGTTTTTGATTTAACTGTTTTTTGCAATTAGAAACTCCTGTATTTTAATTTCTAAAGCGACTATAAATAAAGGTTTTATAGGAAAGAACTTGCGAAAGCGAATATATGAAAATTCTTGAGATTTCGATACGCGAAATTAAAAAATTCGTAGCTCTAAAATAGGGCGTGTCATCATTCAAAATATTGTGTGTTTTTTCGAGCCCGAGCCCGTTTCCGAAACTTTCACTAACAATTTATCAAAGAAGCAAAGTTTCTTTTTCCATCGCAAAAAACTAGTATTGAACCAATAAATCACTTTCTGTCGCTCTCAAAAAGTTTTCGGGCGCGGGCTCGCAAACGGGCTCGGGCTCAATACTACTGGCGTATCATTAAATGAATCCGTTATATTTTTATCTGTATTGAATGATGACACGCCCTAGCAAAATATTTATATTTTTACATAAAAAAAGACCCACGCGGCAAGCGTCGGTCTTTTTGCTTTTAATATTGTATCTTAAGATATATTACTCAAAAGACACTACATCAGCAGTTACTGTTAGTTCAACAAAACGAACAACAAGGTAGTTTCTTTCAACTACATCTGTTGTTATATTTGCTAAAGCTTGAGAGTTTCCTTGCAATCCTGCTTGACTACGTAAATCTTGGAAAGCTCTTTTGTGTAAATCAGCTTGTGGAGCATCAAAAAGGATAGATCCAAGAATATACATTGTAGAGGCTTTAGCTGAAACAGTCTTGACTACTTTATAGCCAGAACTTTTTAGGTTTGTGTTTGAACTAAAACCACCATTGCTCATCCCACCAGCTGCGACACATCCAGTGAAGATTATAGCTATCATTGCAACTAGGAACACAACTTTCTTCATATTGGTTCTCCTGAAATAATTTGTATACCTGATTACTTGAATTTCACAACATCAGCGGTAATTGTAACGGTTTTCCATCCGATGATTGCAAAATGCTTTAGTCTTTCGTCAACAGTAATATTTACTAAACCAATATTACTATTATCTTTAACTTGACCGCGCAACTGATCCATTGCTCTTTGATAAAGAGCGGCATCTCCAAGAGGAAGACCTGCTGGACCACCAGGTATACCGAGGGCACCTAGGGCAGGAAAAAGGACAGTAACTGTAGCAGAACCTTCTACACCAGATTGAACAACGGTGAAGTTTCCATCTTCTAAAGTTACTTGTGAAGAGTGACTTCCTGGACCATAACCAGCAAAGGTTCCACATCCAGTGAAGCCGAAGATCATAGTTGTTATTAAAAGAGTAACTAAGATCTTTTTCATAAAACAACTCCTTAGAAATGTGCAAAACTTAAAGTACAACCAATACCTACAGTAGATATTAGTAGGTTGTTATCATAAGTGAAAATTTACAAAAGTCAAGCTTATAAACTCTGAAAATTGGGTCGTCACTTACTTTGTTGACACTTGATTAAAAATAAGTTAGTATTAAAAATTATAGGGCACATCTGCTTTCGGTTTTTTATGGAATTTTTGTTATTTTGGGCAATAATAAAATTCTTTCAATAGTACATAACAATAAACAAAGATGAAGATGCTCTAGCGCACGCTGTGCTTAGACCTTGCAAAATTAAATACATGCTAATGCACAAGCACATTTTTTTTTCATATTTGAGGAGGCAAGCATGAAGCCTGAGCACAAAGAAGACGTTTGCCACGATGTGGTCGAACGCGTTTTTGAAGCTCAAATGCAAAGGGTTCAACGAGGAGAAGTTTTACTAGAAACAATCATCAATGATACAATTTACCACGAAAAAAAGAGGCTACACGCAGACCCTGATAAAAAAGCCCTTAAATACTGGAAAAGTGTCAATAAACGATTTCTTCTTGCAGATCGTAAAGAGCAGGAAAGCATTTTAAAAGAGCTCATTAAAATATTTATTGATGAAATTGTGGGGCACTTTGATGAGAAAGTATATCGCTTCTCTACCAATATACTCCCTGTAGGTCTTGGTATACTACTTAATACGATATCTCCAAGAGTTTTACTTTCAAAATTTCCACGCCTTCCTGATTTAAGAGATAGTCTTCTTATCCATGGTGAGATAGAGCTCCTTCGTGAATTAGAAAAAAAAGGAACGGTAATCTTACTCCCCACTCATTCCAGTAATATGGACTCCATTATTATAGGTTTTGCTTTGTACAAGATAGGTTTGCAACCTTTTACTTATGGCGCTGGAATTAATTTATTTACCAACTGGATTGTTAGCTACTTCATGAATAATCTTGGTGCATATAAAGTGGATCGTAAGAAGAAAGCGGCTCTGTACAAAGACATATTAAAAGAGTATGCCACTGTTACTATAGAATATGGTTACAATAATTTATTTTTTCCTGGTGGTACGCGAAGTCGTTCGGGAGCAATAGAAGACCGTCTTAAACTTGGACTTCTCGGTTCTGGACTAAAGGCGTATATCAATAACTTAAAGAACAACAAAGAGCAGCCAAAAATTTTTATTATTCCATGTACGATTTCGTATGAACTTGTTCTTGAAGCAGAGGGACTTAGTAAAGATTTTCTTCGACAAACTGGTGGATCAAAGTTTATTATTCAAGATGATGAATTCTCGCGTTTGGGAAGAATGATTAATTTTGTAAGTAGTACTCTTAGTTTGGATTCGCGAATTTATGTCAATATTTGTCCTGCAATGGATTTCTTTGGAAACCGTGTAGATAAAGACGGTGTTTCTTATGATAAACGTGGGCGTAAGGTTGATATAGAGCGCTACGTTTTTGTTGATGGACAAGTCGATCATTTAAAACAACGTGACGAAGAATACGTACGCCAGTTAGGTACAGAAATTGTACAACTTTATAAACAATACAACATGGCGTTAAGCACTAATATTTTGGCTTCTGTGATTTATAAAATTTTATTGCGTGATAATCCGCAAATGGATTTTTATCGTTTATTGTTCACTGGCGGAGAAAAAGAATATTACACCGTTGATGAAGTTCTTGAGCCACTCAAAGTTTTCATGGTTGAATTACGAAAGTTAGAGGAAAAAAATGAAATTTTTATTGACGAGCGTTTGAAAGATGCAGATGCAGAAGTCATACTAAACCACGCTCTGAAAAGATTTCGTGTTTATCACAACAAGCCATCAATTATCAAGAAAAACGAAAAAATTTATATTAATAATTGCAATCTTATTTATTACTACAACACACGTTTGATGGATTATGGTATCGAAATACAGGAAAAAAACGATGACTAATTACCATAGTGTAGGTGTAATTGGAGGAGGAAGTTGGGGAACAACTCTTGCTCACCTTTCAGGCATTAACAACAATAAAACATTGTTGTGGATGAGAAATGGAATTGATGAAATCAATACACATCATCGCAATTCGAAATATACAAAAGACTACGTAATTTCTGAACAAGTAAAAGCAACAAATAGTCTTGAAGAGGTTGCCGAAAATTGCGAAATTATTATTGTTGCTATTCCTTCACACAGTTTCCGGCAAATTGCTTATAAGTTAGGAAATTATGTAAAAGCAGATCAAATACTTTTATCTGCCAGTAAGGGCTTAGAACAAAAAACTCGAAGTCGTATGACAACAATTCTTGTCGAAGAAACATGCTGCAAAAAAATTGGTGTGATTGCTGGACCAAACTTATTTGAGGAAATTCTAAAAGGGCACCCTTCGGCGACAGTTGTTTCTAGTCGCTTTAACGAAGTGATTGTGAAAACAGTCAAAGCTTTTGCCAGTAAGAATTTTCGAGTGTATGGCAACAACGATGTTTTAGGCTCTGAACTTGGAGGAGCAATGAAAAATATTGTTGCCATTGCTGCGGGAATGATAGATGGTCTTGATTTTGGAAATAACAGCAAATCTTTGCTTGTTACGCGCGGAATAAGCGAGATGTGTCGCATTGGTGATAGATTAGGAACTAATAACTCAACTTTTACTGGGTTAACAGGAGTGGGCGACACAATGGTCACATGTGCCTGCAACTTGTCGCGTAATTACCGTGTTGGCTACCACTTGGCAAAAGGAAAAAGCCTTAACTACATTTGTGAAAATATCGTATCTGTTGCCGAGGGAATAAACACTTGTAAAGTAATCCACGAATTTGCGCTCGAAGTAGGTGTTGAGCTTCCTATTATCCGTGGAGTCTATGAAATCGTTCATGAAAATAAAGATATTATGGAAGTGATTACCAGCCTCATGCAGAGAAAATCACTGTGGGAGTAACCCACATTTATCTAAAATTTAAGGAAGTGAATATATGTCAGTACCTTTAGATAATTGTTATTCTCTATTAGAACTTTTAGACAAATTAGGAAAAGAAGGTGTTACTGAACTAATTGCCAAAGGTAAACCACGTAGTATTACCAAGGGCGAAATGATTTATTTTCCCAAAAGTGATATTAATCGCATTTTGGGAGAAGATGTTCTTAATGAACCTGAAAGCTTAGGCATTATTGTTGATGATGTCGTCGAAACGCCTATGAGTCTTGTGTCGCAACTTATCTTCAAACAATCCATTATTAAACGTCAAAAAATAGGACAAGACTACGAAGAATATATGGATAAAGTTTTGGATATGTCAACACCTGTACTATATGGTCGTTCTCAAGGTGAAATGCAAGATAGGCAGATATTAAAAAATTGTTCTATTATTTCTGCTTTACACGGAAAATTATATACAGACGAAGACAATAATCTGCTCTACGAAAATTTCGGAAGCAACAAAAGTAAAGTACGTGGTCCTAGAGAAAAAGAGTACACTATTTTGGAGCAAGAAGAAATAGGTGTTCTGATGTCAGCAGATATGCTCCAAGATTTAGTTGACGCCGATTCAGATGTTCCGCTTACAGCTTCTATTAAACTAGGCTATCAGCAAAAACCGCACTATATTGTAAGAGTACAAGTCTTTAGCAAATAATTGTATAGAAAACATGCAAGGCATAACAGCAATTTTCATATGTCTTGAAGCTTTGCTATTCGCAACAGTATAAGGATACTATAATGTTCAAAAAAACTTTTTTTTTGTTGTGCCTGCTTCTATGCTTCGTCGCAATCATGGGGCCTTCAGCTGTAGCACAAAACGCCGAAGACGTAAAAGCAGTGAAAGAAGCTGTTGATACCAAAGAAGGCACGTCTCTCTTGGCACGCTTAGCCAGCATTGCTGGAATTTTTGTTCTAATTCTCGTCGCGTGTTTATTTTCAGTAAATCGCAAAGCCATTAACTGGAAACCTGTTATTTGGGGAATTGTTCTTCAGATGGCTTTTGGAATTGTAATTCTTTCCCCTGCAGTGAGCGGTTTTTTCTTTACCAGTATAGACACAGCAGTGAATAAGCTTCTTAGTTTTAGCGCCGAAGGAACAGCATTTGTTCTCCAAGGAACTGTACCAAACAAAGTCGAATCATTCAACTACGGAGAAGGCAAGTTTGAAGACACTGTGAACCCACCTCTTGCTCGTCCTAAAGTTCAACCATTTTCATTTGTTCCTTACACTAGCCCTGTCCTTAAAAACTTCATGTTCTGGATTCTCCCCACTATTATATTTTTCTCCTCTCTAATGACTATATTATACCATATAGGATTAATGCAATTTTTGGTAAATATAGTAGCGCGATTAATGCAGATGACGATGGGGACAAGTGGTTCAGAGTCACTCTCTGCGGCGGCGAATATCTTTGTTGGGCAAACGGAGGCTCCGTTAGTGGTGAAACCGTTTATTGAGGATATGACTAAGTCGGAGCTGCACGCAATCATGGTTGGGGGATTTGCAACCGTAGCTGGAGGCGTTATGGCTGTCTATGTTGCGATTGTTGGTATACCAAATATTGCGGGTCACTTAGTTATGGCAAGTATCATGAGCGCTCCTGCCGCGCTTGCTGTTTCAAAAATAATGTATCCTGAAACAGAAGAATCAGCAACAGCAGGTTCTTTGAAATCAGACCTCGAAAGACCAGATGATAACTTAATCGAAGCTGCATCTCGCGGTGCATCAGAAGGAATGATGCTTATGCTGAATGTAGGTGCAATGCTAGTTGCATTTGTTGGTCTTATGTTTATGGTAAATGCAGTTATCGGAGTCATTCCAGTACCAGATGCAATACTTCCTGCGGGAGTAGACAGACTGAGTCTACAACTAATACTCGCATGGTTCTTTGCGCCAATATCCTTTTTCATGGGGATTCCATGGGACGAATGTATGACTGTCGGAATGTTATTAGGCGAAAAATTAGTATTAACTGAAATTATCGCTTACATGCACTTAGGAGATATTATTCGCACCACACCAGAACTTCTTTCTGAGCGTTCTGTTATTATTTGTTCTTATGCTTTGTGTGGTTTTGCAAACTTTGCTTCTGTTGGAATTCAAATTGGTGGAATTGGAGCGATCGCCCCTTCAAGGCGCGGTGATTTATCCAAATTAGGTATGAGAGCAATGATCGGTGGTGCTATTGCTGCTTGTATGACCGGAACAGTTGCTGGTATCTTGATTTAAGTTAGTATTTTTATTAATTCTCTCGCTTTTAAAGCGAGAGAATTTTAAAGTTAGTTATTTATCAAAATCACTAGCATCATGGCGTTCAATAAGTTGTTCTTCTTCTGGACCCCATTTGCGATTTACGCGACTTCCTCTTTGTACAGCAGATCGCTCATTGATTTTAAGTACCCATTTCATCAAGTGTTCGTACGAATCGACGCTCAAAAATTCGCCCGCTTCATAAACTTTATTGAGCATAACTCCACCATACCACGGCCAAATAGCCATATCAGCGATAGTGTATTCGTCGCCTGCCATATAAGCATTGTTAGCTAAATGTTTGTCAAGTACATCGAGCTGGCGCTTTGTTTCCATAGTAAAGCGATCGATGCAATATTTTATCTTAAACGGAGCGTAACTATAAAAATGCCCAAAGCCTCCACCTAAATATGGTGCTGAACCCA
The DNA here is from genome assembly GCF_041508025.1 of Candidatus Uabimicrobium helgolandensis. NCBI lineage: Bacteria > Pseudomonadati > Planctomycetota > Candidatus Uabimicrobiia > Candidatus Uabimicrobiales > Candidatus Uabimicrobiaceae > Candidatus Uabimicrobium > Candidatus Uabimicrobium helgolandensis. Next base: position 3,324,340 of record NZ_CP165719.1, on the reverse strand, counting down.
TTTGCCAAAATAACCAGTTCATGCACTCTGTTCGCGCTTTGTGTTCTTGCGGAATAAATTTTCCAAATTTTTCGGCGAGATAAAGTAAAATTGCTCCAGACTCAAATACGCGCGTTGGTGTAGAGGTTGATCGATCCCATAATGCTGGAATTTTTGAGTTGGGATTTGCAGCGACAAAACCGCTAGAAAACTGGTCACCTTCGCTAATGTTGATTAAATACGCATCGTATTCCGCGCCTTTTTCACCAGCAGCAAGTAACTCTTCGAGTAAAACAGTAACTTTTACACCATTTGGTGTGGCTAAAGAATAAAGCTGTAGAGGGTGTTTTCCTACAGGAAGTTCTTTTTCATGTGTTGCACCTGAAATAGGGCGATTAATTTTTGCCCACCGCCCGCCACCGTCCTCGTCCCACTCCCAAATTTTCGGTGGCTCATATGTATTATTGTCATCTGACATTATTATTGCCTTTCTTTGTTTGTTGTATGAAAACAATATCTCTATTACTTATTTTTTCACATACTTGCTGATTAAATCTTGGTACTGTGGATCATCTTTAATGATACTTATATACTCATCTTCTTCAAGAAGTTTAAAGTCATTGAATCCTTTTTCTAAAGCTTTTTGTAAAGTATCTAGAGCTTGCTTGTTTTCTTTTTTGGCAGCATATGAGCGCGCTAATCCGTAGTAAACAACTGCTACATCTTTTGGATTGGATTCTATAACCACTTTATAATCTTCAATCGACTTATCATGTAAACCTTTTTCTAAATAATAATAAGCACGTCGAGTAAGAACTTCTGGTAGTAAGCTGGTGATGTTTATCTTCTCTTTTAGTCCCACTAATTTTTCCAAAGAAGCAAGTGCATTTTTATGGTCTTTAAGAGTGTGATAAATGTCAGTGACATTGCGCAAAGAAACAACCAGTCCGTATAAGTCGTTTTGCTTGATTTTAATAGCAATACTTTTCTCTATGTAATCCACGGCTTTTTGATATTCGCCAACCATTGCATATGCTGAACCAACATTGGTATAAGGTTGTGCTAAATGATCTTCAAGTTCGAGTTTGAGAAACAAAGTAATCGCTTCTTCGTAGACCTCGATAGTTTTCGCAACATTTTCAGTATTTTCCTGACAATACATCAAATGAACATCACCCAAAACAGATATGGAATACGCAAGCATTTCAGGGTTTTCTAGTTTGCGTGATATTTCAACGCTTTCTTCTTGGCTCTTAATCGCTTCATCATATTTTTCCATACGCATATAAGTTGTTGCTAAGAAGTTTAGTCCTTGTGCTTGCCACTGTAAATCGCCACTCGCTTTTCCGTAATCGTAAGCATTTTGAAAACATTCGAGTGCGCGCTGATTTTCTCCGGCTTGGTTGTATACATTTCCCAAATTCCCCTGAGTCATTGCAAGCAATTTAGGGTCGCCTGTTTTATGAGCAGCATCAAGAGCCATATCAAGACGTTTGAGTAGTTCGCGAAGATCAGATAGTTGCCTCATAAATGACGGCGAGGTTAATTTATGCATTGTTAGAACAACTTCTTGCCATTTCTCTGCTTTATAAAGCTCATCAACTTCCTCGAAATGTTTAAGCTGTTCTTTGATATCGCCAAAATGGTCAAGCCCTGACTGAACAATTTTTTCGCTGACATCTTTCGGTATACCCTGTTCGACAAGGAATTTTTCTATCGCACCGACCTCTTCGCCTTCAAAGAGTCGCGAAACAACATAACCAATAAGTTCGTGAACAACCTGCTCGTTTTCCAAGTGAAACTCCTTATTCTCGTTCCTGAATTTGTTCTGTCCATGGCGCTGTACGTTTTGTTATTTCTTCTGCGCCGCTTTTTTTTACAATTACATCTATCACTTGAGCAAAACCACTAAATAGTTTTTGATATTTTTTCTCTAAGAAAAACTTGGACTTACTTCAAGAGCCCAAATTCGATCGACGTGTAATATTTCCCCGTCTATTTCGTTTTCGCCAATGCGATGTTCGTAATGCTTGGTAAAAAAGACTTTCCATTATGTCCTCGTAAGATGAACTATCTAGAAGCGCGATGTAGGGGCGGTCTTGTGCCGCCCGGCCTTCGCAAATAATTGTAAACACTTATCTTTATGTCTTATTTTGTGCAGTAATGTTTGGATAATTTATTCGTTTTTATTTGTGCTACGGGCGGCACAAGACCGCCCCTACATCGCACTTCTGGATAGTTCATCTGTATGGAATTGTATATAACACTACTTCGTGATAAACATTCGCCACCAAGATTTCGCAAATAATTGTAAACACTTATCTTTATGTCTTATTCTGTGCAGTAATGTTTGGATAATTTATTCGTTTTTATTTGTGCTACGGGCGGCACAAGACCGCCCCTACATCGCGCTTCTAGAGAGTTCATCTGTATGGAATTGTATATAACACTACTTCGTGATAAACATTCGCCACCAAGATTTCGCAAATAATTGTAAACACTTATCTTTATGTCTTATTTTGTGCAGTAATGTTTGGATAATTTATTCATTTTTATTTGTGTTACGGGCGGCACAAGACCGCCCCTACATCGCACTTCTGGAAAGTTCATCTGTATGGAATTGTATATAACACTACTTCGTGATAAACATTCGCCACCAAGATTTCGCAAATAATTGTAAACACTTATCTTTATGTCTTATTCTGTGCAGTAATGTTTGGATAATTTATTCGTTTACACCCAAATTCGATTTAAGGCGGCGTTCATAATGTTAGCGTAATGCTTGGTAAAAAAGACTTTCCATAATGTCCTCATAAGATGAACTTTCTAGAAGCGCGATGTAGGGGCGGTCTTGTGCCGCCCGGCCTTCGCAAATAATTGTAAGCACTTATCTTTATGTCTGACTCTGTACAGGCAGTAATGTTTGGATAATTTATTCGTTTTTATTTGTGCTACGGGCGGCACAAGACCGTCCCTACATCGCACTTCTGGAAAGTTCATCTGTATGGAATTGTTTATAACGCTACTTCGCGATAAACATTTGCCACCAGGATTTTGCAAACTATTGTAAACACTTATCTTTATGTCTTATTCTGTGCAGTAATGTTTGGACAATTTATTCATTTTTGTGCTACGGGCGGCACAAGACCGCCCCTACATCGCACTTCTGGAGAGTTCATCTGTATGGAATTGTATATAACACTACTTCGTGATAAACATTCGCCACCAAGATTTCGCAAATAATTGTAAACACTTATCTTTATGTCTTATTTTGTGCAGTAATGTTTGGATAATTTATTCATTTTTATTTGTGTTACGGGCGGCACAAGACCGCCCCTACATCGCACTTCTGGAAAGTTCATCTGTATGGAATTGTATATAACACTACTTCGTGATAAACATTCGCCACCAAGATTTCGCAAATAATTGTAAACACTTATCTTTATGTCTTATTCTGTGCAGTAATGTTTGGATAATTTATTCATTTTTATTTGTGCTACGGGCGGCACAAGACCGCCCCTACATCGCACTTCTGATAGTTCATCTGTATGGAATTGTATATAACACTACTTCGTGATAAACATTCGCCACCAAGATTTCGCAAATAATTGTAAACACTTATCTTTATGTCTTATTCTGTGCAGGCAGTAATGTTTGGATAATTTATTCGTTTTTATTTGTGCTACGGGCGGCACAAGACCGTCCCTACATCGCACTTCTGGAAAGTTCATCTGTATGGAATTGTTTATAACGCTACTTCGCGATAAACATTTGCCACCAGGATTTTGCAAACTATTGTAAACACTTATCTTTATGTCTGACTCTGTACAGGCAGTAATGTTTGGATAATTTATTCGTTTTTATTTGTGCTATGGGCGGCACAAGATCGCCCCTACATCGCACTTCTGGAAAGTTCATCTGTATGGAATTGTTTATAACGCTACTTCGCGATAAACATTTGCCACCAGGATTTTGCAAACTATTGCAAACACTTATCTTTATGTCTGACTCCGTACGGGCAGTAATGTTTGGATAGTTTATTCGTTTACACCCAAATTCGATTTAAGGCGGCGTTCATAATGTTAGCGTAATGCTTGGTAAAAAAGACTTTCCATAATGTCCTCATAAGATGAACTTTCTAGAAGCGCGATGTAGGGGCGGTCTTGTGCCGCCCGGCCTTCGCAAATAATTGTAAGCACTTATCTTTATGTCTGACTCTGTACAGGCAGTAATGTTTGGATAATTTATTCGTTTTTATTTGTGCTACGGGCGGCACAAGACCGCCCCTACATCGCACTTCTGGAGAGTTCATCTGTATGGAATTGTATATAACGCTACTTCGCGATAAACATTCGCCACCAAGATTTCGCAAATAATTGTAAACACTTATCTTTATGTCTGACTCTGTACGGATAGTAATGTTTGGATGATTTATTCGTTTACACTTGTGCTACGGGCGGCACAAGACCGCTCTACATCGCGCTTCTAGATAGTTCATCTATGTGTATATAAACGCTACTTCACCTCTAAACTAAAACGCTCGCCGCTAATAATCGATCGATCTACTTCAGTGCAATCATCGGCCACCAATATTTTCATTGGCGAAAAGTCGAGTATGTCTTTTTGAATGTCAATTCCTGGCATCACTTGTTTTAGGGTTATGCCTTCTTTAGCAAGAACAAATACACCAACGTGGGTTGCGAAAAATACTTGTTGATTCTTGCGTAGTCCTTCATCACCGTTAAAAGTTATTTCTTGCACTTTTTCGATAAATTTTGGTGTGCCTTTTTTGACAATAGTCACTTTGTCTTTGGTTATCTTGATTTTGCCACCCTTCATCCATGATCCGGTGAATACAACGTTTTTTGCGGCGCTGGTGAAATCCATGAATCCGCCGGGGCCGACGAATCCTTGTGCACCTGCGCGTTTTCTCGACGAATTGACGTCGCCTTTGCTGTCTACTTGCAAAAAACCGAGAATAGTGGCGTCTAGTTGAGAGTAGGCTTGGTGAAATATTTCAGGCGAAGAGATAATTTGTTCGGGAGCGGCTGCGGCTCCGAAGAAAACTCCGGGAGCAGGAATACCACCGATTGCTCCTGCTTCGGTAAAAAATTGGATATCATCAAGGCAGTTGTTTTTATATAAATTGTAGCACACTTCTTCGGGGAGTCCGGTACCAATATTTATATAGGCTCCCTTACTAATCGCTTCGGTAAGTACTTTCGCTCCAAGCCTTGCTAGAACAAAATCTTTTTTGCCGCGTTTGGGAGTAATACCGGCAATTCTGTTTACTAAACGAATCATTTCGATACCATAATCTAAGTCAGACTCGGGGTGGACGGTTAGGTGTTTACTGTATTTTAAGTGTGGATAAACGCCTGTTTGTTCAGTAATGGGATTTACGACAACTGCATCAACTAGATCTGCAGGAATGTAAATGTTGTCTTCGTTTTTTTCGATGATTTGACCGACGTTGGCGATTACTTTTCCACCATTTTTGTGCGCGGCGAGAGCGGCGTATTTTGATTCGCAAATTGTCGCGCTGTTTTCCACATAGATATTTCCCTCTTTATCAGCTGATGGGGCATTAAAGAGAGCGACATCGATTTGTGGAAGGTGGTATTTGAGTTTGTCGCCGTCTACTTCGATTAATTGAGCGTTTTTTCCTGTAGGGTCTACAACACATGATCCAGACACTCTTGGGTCACAAAAAGTTCCAATACCGGTTTCGCTAGATAAATATTTTTCGCCTTTACTTTGCGCTTCGACAAGAACGGCAATAAGACCTTGAGGTATGCATTGCAGTTCAACACCGTTTTCATCTGCCAATTCTAAAAAAGCACGGTAAGTTTCGTGGTGAGCAGAAACCAGGGTAGAAACTAAACCTTTTAGAGCCCACTCCTCTAAAGTCCCTGGAACTCTACCTCTTCCTCCTTGTCCTCCAGGAGTGATTAGGGTAAGATTTTGCGGATGATTTTCTTTTTGGAATCTTTCAGCTAGTGCCCACGATAGCACAGAAATTCGCTGATTTCCAGCTAAGCCGGCGACCATGCACACATCGTTATCTTTGATAAACTTTACTGCTTGCCGCGCACTGATAAACTTGTCGTTTCCTTCAACAACCTGTTTGTAGTCGATGTCGCGTTTATTCCAAGTAAAACGCCATTTTAATACGCGATATAAAATGTTTAATTTTGAAAAAATATTCATCCTTGAGCCCTTGCCTTATTTCACTAGAGATACGCTTGTTATTTACAATAAATTATAAACGATCGCACTTACAAATCAATAAAAACATTGCTGCCGTAGTCGAAGGCGGAACAAACATAGCCCAAGAACAAGTCTATGGCTTGAATCCCTGCTACTTTTTGTGAATCGCATGCGGGAAGAGTATAGACTGTTTTGTTCTTGGTGTTTTTCTTTGTAGGGTGTTTCCATGTTGCGTATACATAATCACTAATAGTGTAGACAAGATCTTTTCCGGGAGGAAAATTTTCATCGTCGATAAATATGTGAATGTCATCAACATCTACATTTTTGGATAGTTTTTGTAGGGCATTTTCGATTGTTTCTAGCAGACACATAAATTTTACTTGGTTGGTTTTTTTCAAACGACTGTAAAACTGAATTACCGCGTTTTGTCCTTGTGAAAAATGAAGAGACTTTAATTTAATCAAAAATGCTTCGCGTTTCTTGCGATAATTTTCTTTCGCGAAACGTTGGCAGTAAAAATGCGCATGCGTTTGTTGTTGAATATCTATTATAATTTCTTTCATCTTATCAGTTGAAAGTGATTTACTTTTTAATTCATGAAAGTTTTCGCAATTGTGCGAAAAGTTTTTTATAATAGACTCCATTGTACTATTATTGCACTGTCCTAGAACAGTAAGGACTCCCCACAAACGTGTATCCGTGGATTGTCCCGAAGCATCTAAGTATAAAAATATATTCATTGTTTGTCTCTTACTAGCAGTCAAGTGGTCAGTTTATGAGGCCACGCTTGTATTTATTCAATATGGTGGAAAGATGGCTTCTCAATTAAAATATCTAATGCAACTTCTTGAGGATGAGAATCCTGAAGTTTCTCAAGCGGTATTGCAGGAATTACTCCGCTTCGGTCCTAGTTTAGAATTGGAGTTAGCACGGCAATCTTTGCGGCCTAATGCAAAACAACGAGAAATATTACATACTATATTCCAAGAGCACAATCGTCAATGGTTGCGATTCACTTGGCCAAAATTATTTGATATTTACGATGATGCTGCTAGATTAGAACAAGGATGGGAATGGCTTGCTACTTTTCAAAATGGACGTTTGTATCCTTTTACGGTCAAATATTTACTTGACCAAGTAACAGAAGAATATCTAATGACGCATCAAGAGAAAAACGAAATAACTCTAGCGCAGTTTCTATTTGGAAAAGATGGTATCAAAGGTAACCACCAAGATTATCACTCACCTTTAAACAGTAATCTTGCTTACGTAATGCGCGAAAAAGAAGGGATTCCTCTTAGTCTTGTAAGTATTTATATTCTAGTAGGTAAACGTTTGGGGTTTTATATCGAGGGCTATAATTTTCCCGGACACTTTCTAGCTAAGATTGATTACAGCGGGAGAAATGTACTTGTTGATTGTTATAATCGCGGTCTGCTCATAGACGAGAAACATTTGTTATTTACAAGTAATTTGTTTTCTGCAAATCTAACAGAAGAAGATTTATATTCTGACACTGATGTCATTTTGTCAAGAGCACTTCGCAATCTAATTCGCAGTTACCAAAATGATCCTGAAAATGCACAATGTATTTTGCAACTTTTAAAAGACTTTGAAGAACTTCGCAAAGAGACAACAGAAAAGCCGGACGAAATTCAAATGCCTACAGAGGCGATATTCTATATAGGACAAGTTATAAAACATACCAAATATGGGTACAGAGGAGTTGTGGTTGACTACGATTTAAGTTGCAAAGCCGATGATAATTGGTACTACTCGAATCAAACACAACCACCACGCAACCAGCCGTGGTACCATGTTTTAGTTCATACTTCTAGCCATAATACTTACGTTGCACAAAATAGTTTAATTGCAGATACGTCGAAACAAAAAATTATCCATCCACTTGTCTACCATTTTTTCAGTGAATTTAAAGATGGTGAGTATTTACGTAATAACAATAATTGGCCCAATCAATATTAGGTGTTTGACACCCTAATAACGCATCTAGATACAAGAGGTTTGCATGTCAGAAAATATTACTGCAAAAGCAAAAAAAATACCAAAAGAATTGACGATCCACAATCATACCCGAATTGATGATTACTACTGGCTTAATGATCGAGAAAACCCTGAAGTTATTGAATATTTGACCAAAGAAAACACCTACGCTGATACTCATTTAAAGCACACGGAAGACTTACAGCAAAAATTATATGATGAAATTATTGCTCGCATCAAACAACAAGACGAATCTGTACCTTACTACTCAAATGAATATTACTATTACGTAAAGTTTTTTGAAGGTAAAGAGTACCCTGTTTATTGTCGTAAACACCACAGTTTAGATGGTGAAGAACAAATAATTCTCAATGTCAATGAAATGGCAGAAGGACATAATTATTACCAAGTAAAAGGGCTCAATGTTAGTAGTGACAATACATTAGTAGCTTTCGGAGTAGACACAAACGGACGCCGACAATACAAGTTATATGTAAAGAATTTGCTAAACGGTGAAATCTTTGATTGTGAGATAGATAATACCGTTGGTAGCGTTGCGTGGACAAATAACAATGAAGTGTTTTTCTTTGCCGAAAAAGACCCTGAAAGTTTGCGCCCTAATCGCATCATTCGTTACTCGCTTAAAACCAAAGAAAAACAACTGATTTATACTGAGGATGACAATACTTTTATCACTTTTGTGTATAAGACAAAATCTAAAAAATACATAATGATAGGCTCGTTTAGTACTGTGTCTACTGAATACAGATTTGTTGAAGCAGATAACTGCGAGCAAGATTTTCGCATTATCGAACCGCGAAAGCGCGACTTGGAATACTCCGTTGATCATTATGGTGATAAATTCTACATTGTCACGAACGACGGCAAAGCAAAAAACTTTAAATTGGTAGAAACATCTGTGAACAACACCACGAGTGAAAACTGGAAAGATGTTATAGCTCATCGCCAAGATACCTTGTTAGAGTCTATTGAAATTTTCAAAGATTACTTGGTCGTGGAAGAAAGAAAAGGTGGCCTGCCGCAGTTACGTATTATTAAGTGGTCTGATCAAAGTGAACATTATTTGGATTTTGGCGAACCAGCATACACAGCTTATATTTCCATTAATAGAGAGTTTGATACTTCGCAGTTGCGCTATGGTTATAGTTCTTTGACTACGCCAAATAGTACTTTTGATTACAATATGGAAAGCAAAGAAAAGAAACTTCTCAAGCAGCAACCAGTACTAGGTGATTTTAAAATAGAGAACTACCAAAGTGAGAGAATAGAAGCTATCGCTGAAGATGGTGTAAAAGTTCCCATTTCATTGGTGTATCGCAAAGATAAAAAAAATAGCGATGGTAATCCTTTTCTACTCTATGCTTACGGTTCCTACGGATACAGCATTGATCCGAGCTTTAGCTCTGCACGTCTGAGTCTCCTTGACCGCGGTTTTGTTTTTGCGATTGCTCATATTCGCGGTGGGCAAGAAATGGGTCGACAGTGGTATGAAGATGGTAAGCTATTTAAAAAGAAAAACACGTTCACCGATTTTATTAGCTGCGCAAAACATGTTATTTCTGAAGGTTACACCAAAAAAGATCTACTATTTGCCGAAGGTGGGAGTGCTGGTGGGCTTTTGATGGGTGCAGTGATTAATATGTCAAGTGATTTGTTTCGCGGTGTGATTGCAGCTGTACCTTTTGTTGACGTTGTCACGACAATGTTAGACGATTCGATTCCACTGACAACTGGAGAGTACGACGAATGGGGAAATGCCAATGTCAAAGAATACTATGACTATATGCTCTCATATTCTCCTTACGACAATGTCATAGCAAAAGATTATCCCAATTTGCTTGTCACTACCGGTTTGCATGACTCACAAGTCCAGTACTGGGAACCAGCCAAATGGGTAGCAAAATTGCGCGAGTTTAAGACCGATGACAATTTGTTGTTGTTAAAGACAGATATGGATTCCGGGCATGGTGGGGCTTCTGGACGTTTCAAGCGCCATAAATTGACAGCCTTAGAATACTCATTTATGTTTCATTTGTTAGATATTAAAGAATAATAGCTTGTAGATTCCTGCGAAAGCAGGAATGACAAGGAGAGAAAGAAACAATACTTTTAATGACATTTGAGTTTTCTTAAGTCAATATAGAAGTTTCGTCTCCTAGCTCTAAATTCAATTTTAATTTAATAACTATACGATTTACCCAGGAGAAAAAAGTGCAAAAAATAATTCTTGTTTTTATATTCATCATTAGCATGTTATGCGAAAATTCTCTTCCTTTTTCCATAGAGGTTGAAGAACTTAATTTCGCATCGCAAATTCCAGCACTGCAATCTTTTTCTCTTGCAGAGCACGATAACAACTGGCTGATTATCGGTGGGCTAAGTGATGGAACTCACGGTGATGGTAAACAAATCTTTGCCACAGGCCAATTTCCACAAAAAAATTTCAATGAACGTATGTGGGTAATCTCTCCGCAAACAGGTGAAGTCTGGTCGCAGGCTATTCCCAAAAATCTAGCTGCCACCCTCAATGTCGCCAATCCACAGTACTATAAAATTGACGATAATACTTTGTGTATTGTCGGTGGTTACGGAATAAATCGGAAAAATCGCCATGATACAATGGGCGTTATGACCTGGATTGATGTTCCAAAAACCATTACCGCGATAAAAAATAATGAGCCTGTAGAAAAGCATTTATGGCAATTATTTGATGAACGCTTATGTGTTACTGGCGGAGAATTAAAGTATATTGATGGAGAGTTTTTTCTTGTCGCAGGGCAAAAGTTCTCAGGTAAATATATGGAAGATGAAAAGCAGCACTACACATTGCAAATTCGTCGCTTTGAAGTAGATGTTGAGCAAAAAAAGATCACTTCTTACCAAGCTATTGGCGAAGAGAGTTTACATATCCGAGAAAGTAAAACCGTTACCACGCTCGCGAATCCCAAACGTTACACTCATGACTTAAACAAAGTTCTTCGGTCTCAAATTTTGCGCACAATAAAAGCGCATGGCAAATCTCTTGATAGTTACATTGCAGAAGGCGGAGATGGCGAAAGTCACTTGCGTCGTCGTGATCTCAATGTCACCGAGGCTGTTTTTCCAGACGGCACACATGGTTTTGTATTGTACGGTGGTGGTTTTAAATTTCTTTTTCCACTCTTTACTATGCATCAAAATCCTATTTTCTTTTCACCACAAAAGCAATTCTCTGGTTGTAATGCTATGATTGATATGGGTTTTGAGCAAACGATGAGTTTATACACTTGTGCACATATGCTTATTTTTGATCCAGTAAAACGAAAAATGAGAACAGTGCTCTTTGGTGGAATCAGTGCCTTTGCCTACGATGAAGTTGCTCGAGAAACTGTACGCGATCGCATGCTTCCGTATGTGAACAATATTTCTATCGAGACGATAAGTGGTAGCAAGTCACCAAGTTCTTGGCAGTGTAAAGAAACAGTGATTGAAAAAAACAACAGGGCACAAACATTCGGTCAAAAAGGATTTTTTGGCACCAATTCAAAATTTGTGTTGAGCAAAGAAGGAAAACAAGCTCTTTATGGATCTTGCCACGAAGTATTAGATCTAGAAATTTTGCAGAAAAAAGCACAAGACTCAATAACCATCGGTTATATATACGGCGGCATTCACGCCCTAAAACAAAATTTTGGTAAAACAACAGCAAGTAATAAAATCTTTGCAGTGCGTTTAAGAAATGTTCGTTAATAATGAATACATCCAGAGATACCAAGCAATGGTTCTTTTGTATTATTGGCGGATAAGACGTAAATTAGGGCATGTAATAAAAAGAAGAGGTAAAGTTATTTTACCTGTAGAATTCGAACAAAAAAAAATAGTGTTTTTTCATATACCAAAAGCAGCCGGAAAAAGTCTCGCTACAGCTGTTTTTGGTAAAGATACTAATCATTTTAGTTATCGGCAAGTAGCGAAGCAACTCGATTTAGACAAATTCTACACATTTGCCTTTGTTCGCAATCCTTGGGATCGTATGGTTTCAACTTACAATTTTCTGCGCAAAGGTGGTTGGGGAGGATTGGATCAAATTTGGTTGCAAGCCAATGGACGTCATCTGCATTCATTTAGCGATTTTTTACTCTTCGTACAAAGTCATCCCCGTGATATGGTACATTTTCTCCCTCAAACACATTGGGTTTGCGATAAAAACGGCAATATAAAAGTAGATTTTATCGGTAAATTTGAGAATATACAGCAGGACTATAAGAAGCTGTGTGATCATCTAAAAATAACAAACCCTTTACCGCATATGAACGCTTCACCTCGTTGTAAAGACTATCGTAGTTATTACAAAAATGATGGCAATATTAAAATTGTACAATTACTATACGAGGATGACATTCGCTTATTTGATTACCACTATTGAAAGATAGATGGTAAGCACAGGAGAAAATAATGACCGAAAAAAAATCTAAATGGAAAAAAAGAGTACTGTGGAGCATTATCATCACAATCATTATCGCAGTAGGAGGTTACATTATGGCAAAATCTTTAATGAGAAGAGCCTCTTTTTGGGAATCCTCGATCACTGCTTTCGAAAAACAAGATAAACTTTCACCACCACCGTTACAAAAAATTGTTTTTGTAGGGAGTTCGAGCTTTAATTACTGGAATACTCTTAAAGAGGACATGCACCCACTTCCAGTAATAAATCGCGGTTTCGGTGGTTCTTATATGCATCATCTAACTTACTATGCTACGCGTATCATCTTGCCTTATAAACCAAAAATAGTGGTGGTTTACTGCGGAGAAAATGATATCGCCGATTCATTTTCTCCTAACGAAGTACTCCAAGAATTTGAAACACTAGTGAAAATAATCCACGCCGAACTACAACAAGCAAAAATTTTCTATGTATCGATAAAGCCACCAGTACTGCGCTCGATGTGGCGTGATAAATTCAATGAAACAAACCAAAAAATCAAAACATTTGCAGAAAAGCATCCACAAGTGTCTTTTATTGATATTACATCGGTGATGTTAAATGACACAGGTAGCGTAAACACCGACCTCTTTACCTGGGACCGCATTCATATCAATCAAAAAGGCTACAAGTTATGGACATCTATTATTAAACCACAAATTACAAAAGTGTGGGAGAAATAACTAACGAAAGAGCTTTATATGAAAACCTATGACTATTTTGCCATGCCGTTCTTGGCAATACTTGTAGTACTATGTTTCTCAATCTCCATACGCAAATCACCGCAAAACACCACCAATAAAATCACCCAAATACATTTTCTCGTCCCCGGAGGAGTAGGAGGTGGTTGGGACGCAACCGCAAGATCAGTAGGGGAGGTTTTGCGCAAAACCAAGTTAGTAGAAGAAGTGTCCTACGAAAATATGTCAGGCGGCGGAGGCGGCAAAGCCATCGCTCATCTAATCGAAACCGCAAAGCACCAACAACAAACACTCATGGTAAACTCAACTCCCATCGTCATCCGCTCCCTACAAAAAGTTTTCCCACAATCATTTCGCGACCTAACGCCCGTTGCGAGTATTATAGGTGACTATTCGTGTTTAGCAGTAACAGCAGAGAGTAAATACAAGGACTGGGAACAAGTAGTAACGGCGTACAAAAAGAAACGTTTTGCGATCACTATTGCCGGTGGCTCTGTCAAAGGTGGAATGGACCATCTTGTGGCGGCGATGATCTGTGAAGCATGCGGTATAAATCTCAAAGACTTAGTGTATATTCCTTACGACGCTGGTGGGAAAGCGCTTGCTGGTCTTCTTTCAGGCGAAACCCAGTTTTTATCCACTGGTTTGGGCGAAGCTATGGAGCTTGCGAAGGCTGGTAAATTACACATTGTGGTAGTGACAGCTCCGAAAAGAATAGAAGCGATTCCCAAGGTTCCGACGTTTCGCGAATTGGGCTATGACGTAGTTTTTGCCAACTGGCGTGGTTTTTTTGCGCCGCCTGGGTTGGTCGCGAGGCACGGTGAGTTGTACGATGAGTTGTTTAGAAAAATGCACGGTGAGACTTCGTGGAAAGACACTTGTGTGAAAAACGGATGGACGGAAATCTACCACGCTAATAATGATTTTACGACTTTTTTGCAAGACCAAGAAGAAAAACTTGCCGGTTTGATGCTGAAATTGGGTTTTGTTAAGTAGGGGGTATTACTGTTAGGTGTTAGTTTTGGTAATTTAAAGAGTTAGAATTTTCTTTATAACAGTGCGATGTAGGGGCGGTCTTGTGCCGCCCGTATTGCAAATACAAATGAATAACGTTTGCGATTTTTTGCGCTTGTCAATACGATTTTTGATAAGTTTTTACAATTGTTTGCGAAGGCCGGGCGGCACGAGACCGCCCCTACACCGCGCTTCATATACGTGTATCTTATAAGTTGATGAATCGCCAGATTTAGAGTGGTGGTTTTTATTTTTGTAAAATTATGATGCATAATGTTTGCGATTTTTTGCGCTTGTCAATACGATTTTCGATAAGTTTTTACAATTGTTTGCGAAGGCCGGGCGGCACGAGACCGCCCCTACACCGCGCTTTATATACGTGTATCTTATAAGTTGATGAATCGCCAGATTTAGAGTGGTGGTTTTTATTTTTGCAAATACAAATGAATAACGTTTGCGATTTTTTGCGCTTGTCAATACGATTTTCGATAAGTTTTTACAATTGTTTGCGAAGGCCGGGCGGCACGAGACCGCCCCTACACCGCGCTTTATATACGTGTATCTTATAAGTTGATGAATCGCCAGATTTAGAGTGGTGGTTTTTATTTTGCAAATACAAATGAATAACGTTTGCGATTTTTTGCGCTTGTCAATACGATTTTCGATAAGTTTTTACAATTGTTTGCGAAGGCCGGGCGGCACGAGACCGCCCCTACACCGCGCTTTATATACGTGTATATTATAAGTTGATGAATCGTTAAATTTAGAGTGGTGGTTTTTATTTTGCAAATACAAATGAATAACGTTTGCGATTTTTTGCGCTTGTCAATACGATTTTCGATAAGTTTTTACAATTGTTTGCGAAGGCCGGGCGGCACGAGACCGCCCCTACACCGCGCTTCATATACGTGTATATTATAAGTTGATGAATCGTTAAATTTAGAGTGGTGGTTTTTATTTTGCAAATACAAATGAATAACGTTTGCGATTTTTTGCGCTTGTCAATACGATTTTCGATAAGTTTTTACAATTGTTTGCGAAGGCCGGGCGGCACGAGACCGCCCCTATACCACGCTTTATATACGTGTATCTTATAAGTTGATGAATCGCCAGATTTAGAGTGGTGGTTTTTATTTTTGCAAATACAAATGAATAACGTTTGCGATTTTTTGCGCTTGTCAATACGATTTTCGATAAGTTTTTACAATTGTTTGCGAAGGCCGGGCGGCACGAGACCGCCCCTACACCGCGCTTTATATACGTGTATCTTATAAGTTGATGAATCGCCAGATTTAGAGTGGTGGTTTTTATTTTTGTAAAATTATGATGCATAATGTTTGCGATTTTTTGCGCTTGTCAATATGACTTTCGATAAGTTTTTACGATTGTTTGCGAAGGCCGGGCGGCACGAGACCGCCCCTACACCGCGCTTTATATACGTGTATCTTATAAGTTGACTACTGTTTAATAAGGAAAACTCATGAACCAACAACAAGCTGGTGGTGTTATCTTTGCTATTTTTAGTATCGCTTACTTATTTTTTGCTAAAGATATCAATGTTTCAGAGAACAGCGTTTTTAGCGCGCGCACTTTTCCATATATCTTGGGTATCTGTGGAACTGTTATATCTTTTTTACTGATCATGCCATCGCCATCCAAGAAGTCTATTTCGTTTTTGTTGAAATTAAAATGGACGGCGGTTTTTTCTGTTAGCGTTGCGATGTTACTATACGCGTTTTTATTGCCGCGTCTTGGCTTTATTATCGCCACTATTTTATTTCTCAATACCGCCTTTGTTATTATGGGGGAAAAAAAGTGGCGGCATATGTTTTATACTTCGTTTTCGTTGACTTGTGTTTTTTGGTTACTATTAACACAAATGCTTGATATATATCTTTCTCCTGGAAGTTGGTGGATGGGATAAATTATGTGGGATGGAATTATTATTGGGATTAGTACGGCATTTTCGCCTATTAATTTACTGGCGGTATTTTTGGGATGTTTTGCTGGGACTTTTATTGGGTTATTACCAGGGTTGGGGCCCATTTCAGCTATTGCGCTGATGATTCCCATCACCTATGGATTAGATCCTGCAACGGGAATGATATTAATGGCAGGTGTCTACTATGGGGCTATTTTTGGAGGTTCGACATCTTCTATACTTATTAATGCACCAGGTGTTGCGGGAACAGTGGCCTCTTCTTTCGATGGCTATCCTTTGGCTAAATCTGGTTATGCGGGAAAAGCGCTTGCACTTGCGGCATATGCGTCTTTTATTGGCGGAACAGTGGCTACTTTTCTGTTGTTACTTTTTGCTCCTATTCTGGCAAAGGTTTCACTGAGTTTTCAATCTAGTGATTACTTCATGTTAATGGTGTTAGGCCTCACAACAATTGCGGCATTTTCAGGTAAAGGAAATTATTTGAAAGCGGCAATGATGACTATTTTTGGTTTAATGTTATCTACTGTAGGAACAGACCTTTCGACAGGCGTTGAGCGCTATACTTTTGGCAGTATTGACTTACTTGATGGAATTAGTTTTCTTCTACTGGCAATGGCTTCTTTTGCTCTAGCGGAGGCGCTACATAACATTCTCATTCCTGTAAAAGAAACAAATGACTCCTCGACCACTGTTTGCGATTTGAAAATCACTAAGGAGGAATTTAAGGAAGTGGCTCCTACTATTGGCCGCTCTTCTCTTTTGGGTTTTTTTGTTGGAATATTACCTGGAGCAGGTGCTACGATTGCTTCGTTTTTATCGTATGGTGTCGAGCGCAATTTAGCAAGTGATGAAGAGAAGGAAAAATTTGGTAAAGGTAGTTTACGTGGTTTAGCCGCTCCAGAATCAGCAAATAATGCTGCTTGCTCTGGATCATTTGTCCCTCTCTTAACATTGGGGATTCCAGGGTCGGGAACGACGGCAATTATGCTTGGTGCTCTCATTTCTTACGGCGTACAGCCAGGACCTCGCTTATTTGTTGATCATCCGCAAGTATTTTGGTCAGTAATTATATCTATGTATATTGGTAACATGGTGCTACTGATTATGAATCTGCCTTTAATTCCCTATATCGCTAAGCTACTTACCGTTCCGCGTCCTATTCTGATTCCCTTAATTTTATTTTTCTCACTCATTGGTGTGTACTTAGTTTCTTTTAACAATATCGATTTATATATTATGGTATTTATCGCCTTATTTGCGCTCATTCTACGACTACTTGATTTCCCTATTGCTCCTATGCTTTTGGGTTTTATATTAGGAAAACCAATAGAAGACAATTTGTATCGCGCGCTTCTCGCCAACGAAGGATCTGTAAGCTTTTTATGGGAACGTCCGATTACATTGACTATTTTTTTACTGACAATAGCGGTTGTTGTAACTCCTATTTTGCGTTTGCGTAAAGGAAACAATTGATGCGAACGGTTGTTTTCTGTTCGTGGTTCCTTATCTATGGATGCTGCTCTGAGTATAAATTAGAACATTTTTTACCGAAAAGAGCCGAGAAAATACCGAAAATTTGCATCGAACAAAGTGAGTGCTGCAAAAGTATACTAATTTCCAAATTAAATAGTAATCTATCAAAAAGACAAATCTCTGGTATTTTGCAAGTTCTTGGTTGTTTTCCGCAAATATATCGCGATCTGCCCAAGAATTTACAACAAAAATATCCCGAATTGTCTAAAAATGAGATGCCTGTAGCTCTAACAAAAAGATTGTATATAAAGGGATATTCACCTGAGGACTTTCACGGAGAAATAAAAGGCTATCCCTCTATTCTTTCGTCGCAAGAAAAGAGTTTCGTACATTCTATTGTGGAACATAGTTTTAAGAGAAGAGCTTACGCTACTAAAAGTCTGATCATTAGAAAGAAAGAGCTTTATATTTTTGTCCAAGGCGATTGGTATAAGCTACAAAATAGTACTAGTAGTTACTTCCTTATCGATTTGGATAGTCTTGTGTTTAACAATAAAAAAAATCTCGCGATGCTAGCTGTAGATAAAAACAATGGATGGTTTCAGTATATTTTCACAAAAGAACAAGATAGATGGAGTTACTATGCTGGTACAGGTGTAGTGATAAAATAATAGAAATGGATAATTGCTGGATACGAATCGCAAAAAATATTTTGTTTAAAAAATTTAATTTTTTTAAACAAAAGTTTGCCGGTTTAATTTTTTTTACCGTATAACCTTTATAAAAGGTTTTTGTATTATACGGAGGACGTAGTATGAATGATTCCCCATCGATTTTTCAGCAATCTACAAAATACAGTAACGCAATCTACTCTACAGTTATCGAATCACTTGCAAAAGAGTTTGAATGTGCATTTTTAGGAATGTATCACACGAACGCATCGCAAAATACTATTTTATTGGGTATTACCTACAACGGTAATCAGCATATTGTTAAAAACGAAAATTGGTATAAGTATAGTGCAAAAGAGCTTGTACCAATTCATGAATATATCCACTTTGACTGTACTTGGCAAAGAAAAGAAAATTGGTATTGGATTTTTTTCGATAGTACTTTGCTTGTATGCCAAACAGACGATTTAGAATTTCCCAAAAAATTTAAAAATACCTATAATAGTATTTTTACTTTTGTAACTAATCTGTCTTCGACACCAAAACAACAAATAAATAGCAAGCGTTCTTTTTTAAAGTATCCTTATTCTAATATTATTGGTGAAAGCGACGTAGTGATGCAAATGCTAAACTATGTTGATCAAGTAATAGAGTACACAGATGTCCAAGATTTGATTTATATACATGGACAAACTGGTACAGGTAAATCTATTCTTGCTAGTAATATACACAAGTATAGTACGCGGTGTAATCAGCCATTTATAGAAATTAACTGCGGAGCATTAGTTGAAACATTGTGCGAAACAGAATTTTTTGGAATTGCACCAAATTCTGGTATTTCTGGTGCCCCAACAAAAGGTCGTTTAGGACTTTTTGAGTTGGCTCACGGAGGCTTTTTGTTTTTAGATGAAGTTTCAGAGCTTTCTTTACCGATGCAAGCGGCATTATTGCGAGTCGCTGAAGGTGCTACTTTTCGGCGCGTATGTGGTAGTAGAAACATTAAAGTAGATGTACGTATTATTTCAGCAAGCAGTCGCGACATAAAAAAAATAGATAAAAACAATTTTATGCCAGAACTTGCAGAAAGATTGGACACGATACGCATCAATATTCCTTCCTTAATAAAACGAAAACAAGATATTCCTCTTCTAATTGAATATTTCTGTAATAAGCTTTCTATGCACCGAGCTAGAAATATCACACCTGAAATAAAGCAACTGATGCTTTTGTATCATTGGCCTGGCAACATAAGGCAGTTGAGTAATTGTTTGCGACAGTGTTCTTTAAAAAGAATACCTGACTATTTGACATTAACAAAAAACATTCACACCGATTTAGTACCGTTAGACATAGCGATTGATCAATATACGTTAAATATCATTTGTAAAAGAATAGCTATTTTTACGGTAAAAAATAATCGATTTTCGATGGACGATATTGCCCAATCTTTTTCTCTTTCTCGTGAAGCTTTTCGCCGAAGACTGAAGGCGATTGGTTACACTTGGAAACAAGTAAAAAAAGAATGTAGTCAAAATTCATAATGTGCGGAAAGCGCACTTTATACAAAAAAAATATAGTTTAATCCGTGTGGAATAAGAGAAAAAAAACATATCGTATTTGCTTTTTGATTTTTTTTAAAAAAATAATATTTTTAATCAAGTAACTATCTTACTTAGGATGGCTTTATTGCAAGGCAACATTTTCTTTTCATTTAGAGACATAATTTATCATTGGCATATTTCTTGTATACAGATGAGAAAACAAATTGAAAATTATTTTATTAGTGTGTGCGGTTATTTTCTTTTAAAACAACCGCACATCTTAATATCAAATGAAAGGAATTAACATGAGTGTCGAATCAATTATTACAAAATGTATGACTGATGTACCAAAGGCGCTAGCTGCTGGTGTCATTGATCTTGATATGGGTATGTTACTTAATGTAAAAACTGTTGATAGTCATCCTTCCGAAGTTTTAGATCTTGTAGCTGCAGCAACTAAAGATCTTTTCGAAGGGGATAATGTTACAGCTATAGAAAATACATTTAAAAAAATGCGAGGAGTAGAAAGTGATGAGCGTTACTTTCAAGAAATGTTAATTACCTCTGCTAACTTACTTCACTACTTTGGTCGTTTAAAATCAAATGCGCGTGTTGCAATCGTTATAGTATGTCGTGTGGATGCAAATATTGGAATGGTTATGTCGAGAGCGAGAGCGATAGTTTCAAGCGAAACACTTTAAATACTAGGGCGTGTTAACGTGCGCCCTATTTAAGACTCAATTTTAAAAATATCTCTTATATTCCAGCACAACTACAAAAAAACATAACAAAAATTATAACTTAAGAGTAAAGGTTTTAAGTATGTTGGAAGAAAAAATTATCCATAATTACAATATCATTCGACTTCTTGGTCGTGGAGGAATGGGTGAGGTTTATCTTGCGAAACAAAATGATCTAGAGCGTTTAGTAGCGCTAAAGATTATATATAAAACAATGCAAATTGATTTTATCCAGAGATTTAAACGCGAAGCTAAAATTGCCGCTGCTTTACAACACCCGCATATTGTAAACATTTATAATATTGGTGAAGAGAATGATTTTTTTTATATTGCAATGGAATATGTTGAAGGACAGGATATGCAGCAGATACTCAAAGATGGTGCATTACCTGAAGCAGAAGTGTGGAGAGAAATTGTTTTACCTGTTTGTTCTGCGTTGTTAGTTGCTGCGAATAAAAATATTATCCATCGAGATATAAAGCCAGCAAACCTACTTTTTAACATTAATGGTCATGTAAAGCTTACAGACTTTGGTTTATCAAAAATAATTGCCGATGGCAACGGCATTACTTCAGAAGGGACTGTTCTCGGAACGCCTGAGTACATGAGCCCAGAGCAAGCAACACATAATGATATTGATTTCCGTTCAGATATATATTCTTTGGGTGCAACTATCTATCATTTATTGACAAACCGCAAAGTTTTTGCAGGCAAACATTTTGTTGATGTACTACTCAAACATAAAAGCGAACCTGTAATTCCTCCGCAAGAATACGCTACTCATTTGAAAATGGCCACAAGCCGTATTCTTGGCAAGATGCTTGCAAAGTTACCTGAAGACCGTTATCAAAGATATGAAGATATTATTATTGATGTTGAAGCACTACTTCAGAATAAACCTCTTATTATAGCAAAAGAGACAAAAATATTATCTATCTATGCTTATAACCCCGAAAAGAAAAAAACAACAACGGAACGATTAAAAACCTGGTTAATGTCCTCAAAACAATCAGAAATTGATTCATCAACAACATCGCGTATTATCAAAGGAACTATCACATCGCGTATTATTCTTTCGATGAAAGAAAAACCAAAAAACGCTAAAAAAGAAGGAACTGAATCGGAAAAAATAGAAATATCTTCAGAAGCGAAAAATTCTACTTTAAAAATAAAAACCGAACAACAAAATGGTGTAAGCTCGCAAGAATTCTCTAGCTATATATTAGATTTTTACCAAGACGTTAAATCTACATTACTAAAGCCATCAACTACAGGTATTTTAATTGCATTTAATATGGAGAGTCCTTCTATTTATCAAATTTTAGAAGGCGATAGTGAAGTAAAATGCATTCGTAAAATATTACAAAATGCGCATGAATTAGGCAAAAGTTTAGAAGCTATTTTCAGTAAAGATATTTTTATGCATGAAACATTTAATGACAATTATTACCAAGCACTATTATGGAGTAATTCGCAATCTGTTGCTTTTATTTACGCAGATGTTTTTAGTAATATCAGTAAAATGTCTTTGTGCCACACCAATATTTTTGGGATTTATAAAAACATAGAAAACAAAATACCTGTATAGGAAAGAGAATGGTTTTAGCAGAAAATGTGAGTATTGGCTACGCTGAAAAAAAAGTATTGGAAAAAATATCATTTAAGATTCCCTTGGATAAAACAACGGTAATTATGGGGCCAGGAGCGAGCGGGAAAACAACAATTCTCAAAATTCTTGTTGGTGCACCCAACAAAGATAACTTATGGTACACAGGTGATTTAAATTTTCCAAAACTTACCCCATTTTTTTGCCCACAAAACAAAGAATTTCAAACACAAAAATCTTTACAATTACTTTTGAATGAGCATTATCCAAGTACTACCGCCGTAACATTTTTAAATTCAATGTACTCTTCTTTTCCAACGCTAGCGACAAATTTAATAAACTCCTTAAGTGTACCTCTTTGTGAATTACCAGTAGCTACGGCAAAAATCGCTTATCTATCTATTGCATTTGCTAACAAGTATTCTTATGTAATACTCGACGAACCAGAGCGTTACTTGGAATCAAACGAACGCGAGTGGCTTATTAGCAAAATATTAGAGTTTAAGAATGAAAAAACAATTATAATAGCATCACACAATCTACTCTTTAGTCGTAAAGTAGCAGATTATGTGATGTTATTCGTTTATGGTGAACTTATTGAAAGTGGAATGAAAAATGACTTTTTTTCTCATCCTCAGCATGCAAGAACTAAACAATATTTGATATACGGGAGTTAGAACATGCCAATTGGATTTTGTTGGATTTTGGAAAAAAAACTAGCTGGTGCTGGTAGGCCAGGGCTTACACACGACATTATGGATGATTACAATTATTATAAGAATTTAGGTATTTCTTTTATCGTGAATTTAACTGAAAGGAGAGTTTCACCTTCTCCTGACGAGTATGGATTCCGAGAAGAGCATTTTCCAATACGCGATATGTCGACACCTAAACTCGAAGAAACTTTTTTTTTATGTCAGAGAATTTTAAATGCTATTGCTGAAGGTGAAATAGCACTACTCCACTGTAAGGCCGGTCTTGGAAGAACAGGAACGGTATTGGCTTGTTGCTTGATTTCGAAAGGAAAAACTGCTATAGAAGCTCTTGATTACATTCGTATTCGCAACAGAGGTTATATTCAAACATTAGAACAAGAAGATTTCTTAGTCGAATACGAACTTTACCATAAAAGTAAATCATTGTGTTAATATAGCTTAGCTACGATACTGCGAAAAAAATTTGAAGGTGAGGAAATTTTTGTAGTTCGCGGTGAAAGCGATTGCGGTCTTTTGTCTTTCGGCGTTGGTAACTTAATTTGTTGTATAACTTAATGGAATCTAGATCAATAATCACTGGTTTATGGTTGTGGATTAAAATATTTGAGCATTTTAAGTCTCCATGAACAATATAATTTTGTTCAAGAATGGTAAATATATCAGTCACTAGTTTTGCTGTTTGTTGCAATTGTTCTTTTGTTCTGGTGCTATTTTCAAAATATTTATGTAAATACTCATTCTCTACAAATTCGGTAAGTAAATACGCTCCCGCAAACAAACCATAACGGTACTTACTGATATAACCAAGAGGGGTAGGTGTACAAATACCTATTTCTTGTAATTTTAAACCAGCAGACCAACATCTCTCTGCGCGTTTTTTTCGCGGCGCTTGCCGTAGTGAGTGTAAGGTATTTTTGTATTTGTATTTTTTGATAAGAATATTATGGTTGTTGTTTTGTGCTTTAACAACTTGTGCGGTATTTCCTTTTTTCAAAAAAATTCCACTATTAAATAACTGTTCTACTTCTTCTAACCAATTATTTTGAGATAGAAGATCTTTATGCATTACAGCTTTTATTTTACTATTTTGAAATTTTTTATAATTATTTGGTAGGTCTGCCATGCTGTAACGAGGCATTTATAAGGGATATTTTGCAATAAGGCATAGACCTAGATATACAATACCCTGTTTAAACCTCGTATCTCCTTGAGTTGAATTTAGATCATGCTTCCCTGTAGATTTCTACAGGGAAGTTCTGCTAACGAACGCAAATTAATCTTTTTTGCGCTTATATTCCATCATAATATCTACAGGTTTACCAGAAAGCATTTCAAATTGTAATTTGATTTTTACGGTATCTGGTAATGATGGATGAGCTTGTGCGCGTTCAGCATTATCTTTGCCAGGCTCTCCCTTTATCCACTTTACAGCGCTTATTTCAAAAGGAATAGTGCATAGTGGTTGAATGTTTTGCGGTAGAGATGTTTTTTCTGATGTCATGATATCATCTTCTACCCATTTTCCATCAATATGAAAAAAAGATTTAACGCCTAAGAGTGCGTTTGGTAAAGAACTTTGATTGGCAATAATAAACGATGTTTCAAAATAATTACGAAAAACATCTCCAGTTTTCCAAACATCCTGTGCAGGTACTACTTTCGAAGTTTGGCGAATAAGAACGCGTGGTCGCTCTTTGTTAGATGTGCGAAAAAAGATAAACATACTAAGTATTGCTGCGACAATAGAACCAGATAAACTCATGACGTTCATAAGGTTGTCAGAAAGAGATAATGCAATTGAATACATATCATTCCCATCTAAAAAAACACAAGAATAGTTGACAAATATTTCCTATAACTTTTTAATTTGTCATATAATAGCGAAATTTTATATAAAAATAAAGTTCTTTTGAATTTCGGATGATGAAGGGAGCGTTATCAATTAGATATTAATAACTATCGTAATCGTAGCGGTAGTCGTGGCCCTGGCTGTGACTGTCACCGAATATTTTTAGTATTTCTTGAAAAAGAAATCGCAGTTGTTCGTTTATGATTATGGCTACAACCATGATTAAGACTAGGGTCACAGTCGCGAATTTTTAGTATAATGTTTAAATTGATGACAGATTCTAACTAGATTTACAAGTAACACGACCGTGCATAATTCGACGTGCGACGCGTTGTAGTTCTTTAAAATTAGGAACTTTAATATCCATAGGGATTCTACGCCACCTTATATCTTCTTTATCAATAGGGCAAGAAACTTTACTGCGAAATAGCTCTCCCCACAAACGAGGTGTGCAGCTAAAAAATAAATGATCACAGTTCTCTATGTCATCTAACCATTCTTCTAGTTTTACATTTATATTTTCGAAGAAACGTATGCTATTGTTTAAACGAATGCGCGAGCCTTGTCGCGACTTGCCTTTTTGGTTTAGATGTGTCAGTTGGCTTTTTCCTTGTTTTTTTCGCACCATATACGCAGTGATCACTTTGTGATGAATGCATTCGCCATCTACCCAAACGCCTAAAGATGCAGCGCCTGCTTGGATTAAAAAAACAGCGAAGGTTAGTTCTTCATTTACTTGAATATTGCGACGATACTCTTCGATACTATGTTCATCGCGAATGTTATATAGTACAGGAGGAGATAAGCGATATACTATTTCTCCCAATTCATTTGTTTTGGTAAAGCATTTTTTTTCGTTATCAATAATGGCGTTTTGCGCTTTCGCTTCGTCTAAATATTTGCCTATTTGGTACCATAAAAATGCCTGCGATTCTGAATTTTCCATTACTTTCCTCGTTGTGTCTTTATTTTGAGATGTGTTTGATAGCTTGTCGCACTAATTTTGTCCACAATAACGAGTCACTATTATCTTGTGGACTACCATATTCAGGAATAATAATATAACGATGTTCTATGGCATATTGTTTGGCTTGTTGTTTATGATAGTTGCTGTCGTCTATCAGTAGATCTAAGTGAAATCTGCGTACGTCTTTCCATTTTTCTTTTACATCTTCCCAAGCATATGTCTCGCTAAAATAATTAGCTAGATTGTGGTAATTAAGAACTTTGTTTAAATAACTGCGATTACTCACTGTCCACAATACGAGCTCATGTTGCGATGATATAAAATTGAGGAGTTCTAAACATCCTTGGCGGATATTAAAACCAACAATATTGTAACCATCACTAATCGCTGTGCCTAATGTTTCATCGAGATCAAAAGCAATTCTTTTTTTCATTTATCTAAACTATCAATAATACGAACAGCAAATCCCCCTTGTTTAGTGCCAGGAACGGGAATGGTTGTTTCAGGATTGATGATCACCTCGAATTTATCTCCCAATTCTTTTTTTCCTTCGCTATCTAAAATGTGGGTTTTTTGGTGCATTTTACGTCCGATCTCTGGAGTTAGGGAACTCCTTAGTAACAAAATATGGTATCCACCGCGCGTTTCTATAATATGATGATGAACTTCACTTATTACATCTAAAAAACGTTGCACGTATTTTTTGCCAAGTGTTTTATCTACAACATCAAAATCGATATCTATATAATATTTGCGTGCGCGAGAGCTTTGTATTTTGTTAGCAGTGGTACTGTATATACGTAAAATGTTGCTCCACTGGTCGGGTTTTTTGACCAAGTTGAAGAGATATTCACTATACAGTGATATTAAGTTCTTTGTGGCAGTTAATGTACTACAAGGGTTTACTGTACAGTATATAACGCAGGCATTTTGCGGTATATTTTTTTCGTCATTATCTTGGTAACTACCTATTTGGCAGTTAAATTGCTTTAATTTAGGCATGAATAACTTGTAGTTTTTGATAACTCTACGCTGTAATAGTTTGTCACTCGAAAGTTCAGAGGCATATTTTTTTCTCGCTTTGAGAAATAAGACTATTACTTCGTCTTTTTCCAAAGGTGGCAATATTTGCTGGCAAAATTGCTTAAGTTGTTGTTCGCAGTGGATGAAGTTATACATTTTTAGCTCGTAATTTTTTGGAAAGTTTGAATAGTTAGATACTTCCACGGTTTTTGTTTCTTGTTGTTGTCTGCATCGCTACAAGAAGAAAAGCGCACTTGTGTAGAAGTTTGCTCTTTGAGTGTCAAAGTGCAGTATTCTATCTCGCCTGAGGAATACATGCGTTTAACATAGATTCTTACGGAGTCGTTTTTAACCCACACTTTGTCTATTACACATTGCGACTTCTTTTGGTGAGTCCAAGCTAGATACTCTGCCACTTGGAGTTCTTGGGGGACGGTGGCTAAACCGCGATACTTGTTGTCAGAGAGGAATGGTTTATGTGCATGCATACATTCGACAAGAGCGTCTATGTCTTCGTTTTCTATTTTTCCGTAATAGCGTGCATCGGGCATTGACATCATTGTTGCAGCAAAACGATGTCCACCGATATGACTACAGCGCCAACTATCGATTCCACGGGCAATGATCGCTTCGTGAATTGCTTTTCCACGGCTACAGCATCTATCATAGTAATTGTGATTACACACAAACATTCGCGGATTATTGTCTTTATTACAAGGAAATTGCGCGGCGTCTATTTTTTTGGCTGCGGGTTTTAGTACTTGGCGAATAACATCGGGAATATTATTTGCATTTTGTAGTAGGTGATGAGAAAACAACGCTAAAATCGAATTAAGAGAATCTATAGTATATTTGTGACAGGTGTAGTGATTATCTTGTAGGCTATATATAAAAATACAATGGTTGTCTTGTTCACGGTCTTGGTCTATGAGAAGGGGGCGTACAAACTTTGTTTGTAGTCCATTTAGTATTGAAAAAAATATATCTAAGTGTTCGTAGCGTTCATAGTAATGTTGTTGTGATGCTGACTTTCCAATACCTCGTTTCCACAGAGATTGTTTGTCTTCTATGCAAATATAGTGCTCATAATTAGGTGCTGTACCAATAAGAGGTTCGTTTACTTCTCGTGCTATTTGTGAGCAAGTCATGCGTTGTTACCTTTATTTTGTAGAAATTCGAAGAGGTTATTAAATTTTAATTGTGGATACTCTTGTGCAAATTTATCGTTAGCGACAAATGAATTTTCATTTATCTCTACAGAATCTATTTTGTGATCTAGTATTTTTTTATGATAGGCAAAGTCGATTATTGTTTTCCAGGTGTGTTTTTCTCCATCGCTTAAGTTGTAAACGTGATCTACTGGATATTGGGTGATCATGAGTTGTAAAGCCTCAACTATGTCATTGACATGAATAAGATTGAGCTGCTTGTCGCAATACCCTACTCTTGGAGATTTTAGCCAGTTTAGTGGTACACGTTTTTTACCATATATTCCTGCAAGACGTAAAATCACACCGCCGCGTTTTATAAAATTTATTTCACTTTGATAGCGTTTATGTTCCGTTAATAGTGGCGTTTTCTCAGTAACAATTTCTCCTAGAGAACTGCGTTTATATATACCCGTTGATCCAAGAAGTATGTTTTTTGAGCAAGTAGCAAATAAAAAGTCTATATATTCTATACAGGCATTGTTGATGGGAAAAGTGGTGATGGTCAAATCATATTTAGAGGCTGAAATTTTTTGCACTTCACTTTTCTTTGTTGCGTCAAAAATAAACGAATTGTCTATTTGGGTTTTAGTAGAATAACTTGTTACTTTAAAGTGACTCTTTAAAGCCGTGACTAAACGTTTGCCAACATAGCCGAGTCCGAAAATAGCAATTTTCATGATTGAACTCCATGTTTACTACGCTGTAAATAGAATACTTCAACATCTACTCTTGGAGACATCAATTGATGACAAGGTGGCTCGTGACAAGAAAAGCCATTAATATCTAAGAATTCGCTATTCCATTCACTGACTTTTGGCTGGCATATAGGGTAAGGCGTATGATGGACATGCCCTGTATATAAATAATTGTTTCGTAAGCAAAATAAAATATAACGCTCGACTAAAAAAAAATCAAGTGTTCCTGGCTCTGCAAATGTAAGAGGTTGTTGTATCTCATAAACAAAAGAGCTGTTATTTTTATCGCGTTGCCATTGGTAATGAATTTGTTGTTTGACTTTTTTGGCGGTTATTTGCGCGCGAAAATATGGTAAATGAAATAAACCTCTTGCAAGTTTTACTGCTAACCACTGATTGGCATCTAATGAGTAAAACCAAACTCCGGCATTTCCATTTCCATCATGAACATACGTGCGTAAATTCATTTCCAAAAAGTTTGAAATTCCTGGAATAGCAGGCAATAATCGCGGACGAATATTTCTCATGTAAAAAGGAACTACACCGAGAAATGCTTTGCCTTCAAAGGTGTCAACGTATAGCCCTTTGGGCAAAGTTTTCTGTATTTTTTGTGGGTCGTATTGCCAGTGCAGAAACAGCAAGTTTTCCCAACGCTGGTACATAATGTTACTGCGTTTTGGGCGTTCACGTAGATTTAAACGCTCTTCAAGTTGTGGGACTCTCATTCTCGATCTGCCGGAGTTATATAAATTTTTCCTATTTCTGTTTGCATTTTAATTAATATCCCTGCATCTTCGGCGTATTCAAGCAAAATTTGCCTTAGCCGTGGTTGAGTTGTTGTTTCTTTTGGGGTTATTTCGCAACGTAAAAAAGCTTCTCCACTAGCAAAATTGTTCGCTATTTCAATAAAGCCTTCCTGTTCTATGTCTGTAAAAATACTCTTTAGTTTTTCTATTTGTTCGTTAGAAAAATTATCAGCAGCAATGGCTATTCGCGGTTGATAAACAGCAAAATTCTTTTCTTGTGCCAAGAGGGTAGTTACTTTGTGTACAGCTCTTTTAGCGAGTGCGGTGATCGCTTTGCGCCTCGCATGTTCTTCGTCTCTTGTGACCATAACTCCACGTTGAAATTCGTCAGCAGAATTGAGCTGGTAATAGGCTACGGTTTCTGCTGTTACCATACGCACAATGCGAATTCCTATTTTGGCGAAACAATATTTTTGCTGTTGAACTTTGAACTCTGTGGTTGCCCAATAATACATAGTGTGTGTTGCTAAGTGATTTTTTTTGGCTATATAGTCTGTGGGATTTGATGCAGCAAATACTTGCATGCGCATACTTTCATCTTTGAGTTTTTTCCATAAATCACTGGCATCAAACATTCGATAATTGCTTTGCATTTGTTCCCACACAGCATCCTTAAGTATTTGTTGATTTGTTTCGTAGTTGAGTAACTGTGTTAATTTTTTCTCTTTTATGTGTTTAATATCGGAAGCTAAAACAACCGTACCGGTAAATTTTTGTTGTGGTGTCAATGGAGATTCATCTACTTCTTTAGGGTAGACTTTTACATTGAGTCCATCGAAATCGCAAACCATATTTTCTAAGGCGGGGTATTGCAAAAATCGTTTTTGTAACTCGCTAACAAATGCGGTGATTCCGTTTTCACATATGATTTTAGAGGCAATTCCTTGGTCGGTAGTGTATCTCTTATCGCGAACTTTGATATTCTCTGTAGCGTCAAGAGCGTCTAACAATTGCCACATTGCATTTTTTTTCTCTGCAAACAAGCGTACGGCAAGAAAGTCAAAAGCATTTAGAATTTCCTTATTTACATCAAGTTGATTCACTAATTCGGGTATAAGAGGACTTACACTCTCTTCGATAGCGCGATGGCGCGATGAGCGATTTGTTTGCCAATGTTGCGGTGTTTTTCCATCAAGCGGTGGTACTAGAATGAGCTTTGATGTTTTTCCTTTTACTTGTGCATATATTTCGCTCCATCCTGATTGATCGACAACCTTTATTGTTGTTTCCGCTTGGTGGCGATATACGCGTTCGAAGGGAGCGTCTTGAATTGTACTTACCTCAGTTTTTATTACAACGATAAGTTTCGTTGGTAAACTCAAAGCAGCAAGTTTATTTTGTAAATCTGTAGGGTCTAGGTCTGGATTTTTTCGGTACATATCATCAATGCGTTTGCGATATAAATCTTCATCGAAAAAACGGCAATGTGGTTTGAGGTGTTTCATTACAATACTGTAGGCTGAACGTCGATCTTGTTGTAGTATTTCGTAATCAGATTTAGTTTGGCTTTTTGGCATTAAGGAAATAAGAGTAACTGCGTAGCGGGGTTGTTCACATATGATGCTAGAACAACAAATGGCAAAAAATATAAATACTTTCATTACCAACTCCTTTCGATTGAAGTTATCGTGCAATATCTGTTGAGAGGTTTTGAAACTCCTAACGCAAATATAACAAATTTTGCTTTAATTGCTAGTTTGAAAAGCGTTTTCATTTTACCTAAGGTGTGTGGGCATTTCGCTTTTTCGTTACATAACCGTTGTAATACCTAGTGTCATTCTCTCAAACTTACAGGACTTGGTCGTGTCACGTTTGATACGCTTAGCTACGTTTTACAACGGCTTACGCATTAAACAAATTTTAAATGTCCACACTGTTAATCAAGATGTTGACTTATTTTCGCTATTTTGTTATTGTGGAAGTATATTCAAATGATCGTATTTTCTACTAAAACCTGTGACTAAAATAAAATATCCCTCAAAAAAAATTCAATCGCAAAGTACAAATATGCATCAACAAAATACAATTCTCACACTTCCCTATCCTACTTTTGTAGCAGCATATGAAGAATCTTCAGAATATTTTGCTGGAGGTATGGGCGAAGTTGTGCTTGTACGTAAACGCGATGATAATTCTCTTTATGTGAAGAAATCTGTTTTACCTCATGAAGATCCCAAAAAAAGGGAACAAAATGAAAAACTATTCATGAGAGAAATGGGTATACTCAAAGAACTAGGTCAACATCCCAATATTCAAAGTTTGCACGCTATAGTGATTGAGGAAGATGCGTCATTTGCATTTTTGTCTGAGTATATTGAAGGGCCTACACTTCACGAAGTCATCAAAGAAAAAAGACACACTAAAACCTCACCGTCTATTCCTTTTGTATTTCGCATACTAAAACAAATAACAAGTGCTTTACACCATGCTTATACAAAAGGGATTATTCATCGCGATATAAAACCAGCAAATATGATTTTTAATAAAGAAACGCAACGCGCAGTTCTTATTGATTTTGGGATTGGTAAATTCGCAGAACAGAATGACGATAAGAATATGGACATTACTGACCCTACAAAATCTTCTTTTCGCGGCACAGTACACTATATTTCTTATGAAGCTGTCCAGGCATGTGATCGCGGTATAAAAATAGATTTTCGCACAGATATGTATTCTCTTGCGGTTAGTGGCTACGAGCTTTTGACTTACGCTTCGCCTTTTGATGAGTCTGAGCTTATGGTTATTATAGGTAAAAAAGAAACTGGGGCTAAAGGAGTGCCTTTAAAAGCAAGGTTGGCGTTGCGTAAAACTTTAAAGAAAGTACCCAATTCTCTTATCGCAATTATTGAAAAAAATTTACATCCAAAACGTGAAAAAAGATACCAAAGCTATGAAAGATTGTTAGCGGATCTAAGCTATTCCGAGTGTTCTTATTATTTAGGTTCTCAAGCAAACCATCGTGATACTCAAATGTATTTACACGATGCATCTCGCGATTTTTACAAATATAATTCTAAAAATTGGTGGAAACTGGTTCATTTACAGTTTTTAGCTTTGCGTAAAATATTTGCTCTACTTACCATACGTAAATACGATGTCGCTGAAGAAGTATATCAATTTTTTCTTACGACAAACACTGTAGGGAAAAAACTTCTAACTTATATCTTGCCATGGATCGCTGATCAAGCCACTAAGGAAATCGCCAAACTCGAAACCCAAAAAAAATATCTTAGCGAAGAAGATTATCTTTATCAAAAAAAAGCGTTGTTTTCTTTAGCCCAAAGACCTACGCGCGAAATTGACTTACAAATTTTAAAGAAAAAAACAGTGAGTTATGAAGAAGACATCGAAGATATAGAAGATTTTGAAGAGTTATAGGTGTTCCAGTTTAACATTTGAATTGTTCATGCCATTTTAAAAAAGTAGAAACTTTATCTTTTCCGAACTTTTCAAGTTGTTTTGTTATTTGCTCTATAGATTTTTCTTGTTCTAAAAAATTGATATTTTTTGAATAAAAGTTATCTGAGTAACAAATTATTTGTTCCTCGAGCGAAATAGGGCGCATATCTCGATGTGGTAGCGGAAGGTTTTGTTCGACAATTTCTTTTTTTGTCAAACCTACTCCAGTATGTCTTTCGCAAACAAGGGCGTGTGCTGTCAATCCCTCTCTATCTAATATTTCTCGCCCCAAATACCCATGGCATAGATAATTGTGTTTACCATAGCAGTAGATCCCAGAAGCTTTAGTAAAAATGATTCCAATATCATGTAGCAAAGCTGCTTCGCGAATAAAGTCTCGATCTATCTCCGGAAACTTTGAAGCAACAGCAACGGCTTTTTTCATGACCATTTTACTATGAGTAAACAGAACGTTATACACTTCACTTCCCGGAGTGTAGTACTTCTCTATAATGTTATTTGGGTTCATAAGCTTTATTCTTAATAAAAGATTCATGCAATTCGTGCAGTTTGACGCCTCTTGAGCTATTCTAAGATAAAAATACTGTATGGTATTAATATTATTTGGTAATTGGATATGACGCAAAAATTACTAAGTTGTGACACAACTGTGACATTTTGTATTGTATAATGTATATGTACAAGAGCACAAGTGTTAACAAAACCTTTACACAAAAATGACACAAAAATTACCAAGTGATGACACGACTGTGACATTTGTTATTGTATAATAATAATGAGTTAATAAGATTTTGTATAAACCTTAAAATACAACCAAGGAGACAAACTATGATATACCAAGACCTTTTAGCCGATGCGATTCGCGAAGCAGTTATTGCAATGCGTGGAGATATTAAGCCGCAAGAACAACCACTACATAGTAAAAAAGAAGAAGAATAGTAAGGGCTTAATAATTTACTCTATATTTAAAAGATTGTTTTAATTATGAAAATCGCAATAAAAAAAATCCCCAAGAACCAAACATTTGGTTTTTGGGGATTTTTTATTAGACATTAGTTTCTACAAACGACTATAATAAACCCAAAATTTCTTATCACTTTGTAGATTTTATGCAAAAGGTTTATATGGCAACGCCTCCTGAAATATTATTCTTAAGAATAGCTATTAATAAAGGATATATGAGTAAAGATGAGGCAAACCATGCTCTTCTTTATCAAAAACAATTTGCTGAAAAGGGCCAGCAAATTTTTTTAGTAAATTATTTGTTAGCTAAGAAAATAATAACAGCTCAACAAGCAGAAGAAATAAAATGGGAATATCAAAATAATTCGACACTGCAAAACTCTTCCTCTCGAACTGTTACTCCTCCAAACCCTATTTCACAAAAAACTCGCGCGAATCAATATTTAGAAGGATTAACTAACACCAGAAAACTTAACAAGATACATGTCGAAAGCAAAATTTCAGAGACAAGACGTTACCAAAAATCTAATTTGCAACATATTGAGCCAGGTAACCAAATAACAAAAACAAATACTCTGTACTCTCAAAAAATCCAAAAAAATGAGATGTTTGGTTATTATCGCATTGAAAAAGAAATTGGACACGGTGGAATGGGGTCCGTTTACAGAGTTTACGATACAAAATTGCAACGGATAGTGGCTCTTAAGGTCATTGCTACCGAACATAACATAAAAGAAAAAAGAAAAAAACGTTTCCTCCAAGAAATCAAGGCCACAGCGCAATTGAATCATCCAAATATAGTACGCGTTTTAGAAGCAGGCGAAAATCCTCAAAATTATTTTACAATGGAATGTCTCGAAGGTGGTACCCTGTCACCTTTAATTGAAACAAGATCTCTTAAACCAGTGCAAGCAACTATCATTGTTCAGAAAATTGCCGAAGCCTTGTACTATGCTCACAAAAATGGGATAATCCACCGCGACATTAAACCTTCAAATATTATGTTTACAGCAAATAAAGAACCAAAACTTATGGATTTTGGTTTATCTAAAATGATTGACGTTGATGACAATTTGTCAAAGTCAGGAGAAGCTCTAGGTACGCCAGCGTATATGTCTCCAGAACAAGCTAATGGAAATGACACCGAACAGAGAAGCGATATTTACTCTTTAGGAGCCACCTTATACGAAATGCTAACTGGTAAACAAGTCTTTGAAGGGGAGTCTTATTACGATATTCTAAACAAAGTATTCCATGAAGATCCAATTCCACCTCGCGAATTACAACCTGATATTCCTAAAGATTTGCAGGCAATTTGTTTAAAAGCTTTGCAGAAAAAACCGCAAAATCGCTATGATAATGCACGAAATTTTGCTAAAGATCTCAAGAATTTCATAGAGCATAAATCTGTAAATGCAAGGCCCATTTCAATTTGGCAAAAGCTTTCTAAGTATACAAAAAGGCACCGTGTAGGTCTTTTTATCTCTGCCCTTATTTTTGGTTTTCTTGTTGTAAGTGTTGTGGGATATGTATATCTGATTCACCGTAAACAAAAACTTTTAGTCTCTTCTCTTTATGAATTACAAACAGTAGAAAAATCATTACGGACAAACCCTGTGTTTTTCAAGCAATTATATCTAGCTTTTTCAGAATTGTATACCTACAGGCAAATTAAATCAGTTATTGAAAATGAACCAAGAAAAATGTTACTACTACATTTGTGGGCACTTCACCATATTGAATTTGATAATGTTACTGTTATAAAAAAATGGGTGGGGTTTTATAATGATTTGATTAAAAATATTACAAACAAAAACGACAGTGCATACTACTACAGTAATAGGGGATACCTCTTACTGTTACTGAAAAATTATTCTGCTGCTCATGGCGATTTTGATGAGGCTTTAAAATTACTAAGGCGCAGTACAGAGCTAAATTCAGAAGAAAATTACTTGTTTGAATTTTGCAAGTTATCCGTAAAACAAATTCAACAAGAATCAAAGGGAGAGTAAATTGAAAATCAAAGCTAAATACTTATCGACTCTACGTTATTTTTGTTATAACCATAGAAGAACTTGGGAAATGAAGAAAGAGATTTCCCAAAGTTTACAAGAAAAGAATTGTATTATTAACAATAAGGCAATTCCTATATCAATGATGCCAGTTCTATTGACGCAACAAGAAAAAAATAATATTGCGAGTATTGCGCAAGAAACAGGCAAATTGGTTAACAAAACTGTGGAAGCCTGCTTTGCTTCGCCGCGAATGAAAGATTACTTGTCCACTGAGATATTACCTGAACAGTGGGTTCAACGCCGTGAAGGCTCCTTGTTGCAGAGAATTGACATTGTGTACAATGGAAATGACTATAAGGTTATCGGGGTTGAGTGCGATGCGCCGCGAGGGCAATCGTGGACTGATTATGTTCGCATTTCTTTTGCTAATCACTCTTACTATAAAAAATTCATTGAATTTCCAGAATTAGAAAACAAACTGTATTTACTTGAGTCACTTATATCTGAACTGCAAAAAATAAATACGGCACCTACTGTAGCTCTTGTTGATTTTCGTGAGTCGTCTTCTATTACAGATTTACAAATAGCAAGTCGGTTTCTCACTCACAATGGAATAAAAGCATTTATAGCAGATCCTCGCGATTTTCAATTTAAAAATGGCAAGGCATATGTTAATGATGCTTGTGTTGATATTGTGATTCGCGGTTGTAGTACAAAAAATCTGATTCAAAACGCTGATCAAATATCAAATTTTATCGAAGCCTACAACAATAAATCATTTGTCGCTATAAATTCACTGTTTGGAGCTTACGGCAGCGATAAATCTTTGTTTTCCTTGATGACAAACGATGATTTTTCAGATATATACGATAAACAACAAAAACAATTCATTCAAAAATACATCCCTTGGACAAGACGTTTCTCGGAACAACAAACTTTTTATGGTAAAAATGCTATTGAATTAAAAGAGTTTACAAAAGAGTATCGCGAAGGTTTAGTTTTAAAGCCTGCAAATGGAGATAGTACTCATATGGTGCAAATGGGTATTGCGATGGAGCAGCCTCGTTGGGAAGGAATGGTAAATAATTATCATGGGCGTAGCGATTGGATTGTTCAAAAGTATGTTGATTTGCCTTTTGTTTTTCAACCGAATCTCATAAAAGGCAAGGTTTCAAAAGAAAAGCGCTATTTCTGTTTCTCTGCTTTTGTTCTAAATCAAAAATTTCAAACCCTTTTGTGCCGTTGCTCACCAGATCCAGCAATTCATATGGATAAAGGTACGGTGATGCCTATTTTTACATATGAAAAGACCGTACGTAATAAAAAAACATATATTCGCTAATTTTAGAAATTCAATTATGGTAAAAATATTTTTTGTTTTATTGTTATATATATTATTTTGTGGAGGCTGTTCAAATACCTGTAAGCCAAAACAAAAGCCTACGACAACTCCGTCACATTTTTACAAAAGTAATAAGAACTGGTTATACTATGTCGAACGAACTACCCAACTTGTAAAAGATAAAAAATACCCACAAGCACAACAAATCATATTGAGCATTGTAGGTGTTAAGCAAGAAGATACAAACAATCTCGAAATAATACGGAACAAAGATTTTACCAATATAAAATTGGATGATGATAAGCAGCAGCAAATAACGGAAGTATGGAAAGACGTAATTGATTTAAGGGAAAAGTTTTTGTATAGTGCTGCTGTAATCGCAGATTTACGTAATCAATGGCAAGAAAGTACTCAAGAGTGCGTAATTACAAAGCAACAACAGTTGATTACTAACAAACTCGAACAATTACCAAGTATTCTTTCTCTAGAAAAAAAAATTTATACCTGTGATGCTATTTACGATGCTTGTCTACAACTGTCATTACAAAACATTGACATAATAAATCCTTATATCGATAAGTAACTGTTAAGTGGACAGCAAAAATATTTTGGAATACGACGCTCCTATTAAACTAGGATTTTCTTAAGTTAATAGTCGTCGACTTTCACTCTCCTAGTTCTTATTTCTTTTGAATTATACTTTTTCATATTTATGGTAAATTAAATAGTGACGGATATTGTTTTTTACGTAGATTTATCTCTAATAACACTTAAAATGTCTTATTCTATTTCGAAATGTCTTCCACTAGAAATATGCTTTTATAAATACATAACCATAACAAAAATCTCTTTAAGCAAGTCGCAAAAAGTTTTTAAGAGCACGCAGCTTGCCTTTGAGTATCATAGCGGCGTTGAGCGGTTACAGTTATGTGCCTCTCAGGCTGTCTTTGCTCTGACACTCAAGTTCTACGCTGACTTGAAACGTGCTCAAAAACTTTTTGCGCCTCACTTAACAAATGTATTTTTCGACTTCAGCCATAATATTTTGCGATAAATTTTGTTGTTGTGTGTGTATATCACTCATTTCCTTGCGCACTTGTTGTAAAAATGTTTCGTCGTTTAAAAAAGCTAAATTTCCGCGTATTGTCAAAATGCTTCCTTGTATGGCTGCTGAAATTTGGACGCTGATAATCCCTGCGTCCGACATTGTTGTTTTTGACAATCTATTTGTGGGAAGTAGTTTTAGTACTTTTAAGCTAGTGATTGCAATGTCTAAAGGTACTAATACGCATTTTATTAGTGCAGAATCTAATGCTTCTTGGTATTTTTTTTCTTGGTAATCCGTTTCGCGAGGCATTTTTTTTATGCCAAGATACCCTTTGTACGCCGCCCCGTCTTCTTCTATAAGCTTTGCTAAGTGGCTCTGTATTTTTTTGAGTTCTGCTCTTGTATTAAACAAAGATTCTAGATGAGTACGATTCTTCTTTTTACGCATGCTAATTCCAATAATCATTACCGCAAGTGCTGCTGCAGTGGCCCCTGTTAATGCTGCACAACTTCCACCTCCAGGAGTAGGGGTTGCTTCGGATAATTTATCGAGAAAAACGTTGAGGTGATAACTTTCTAGAGACTGTAATTTATGCTCGATGATTTTATCATTTACAAAAGAATCTAGTTTTAATTCTTCGACAATACTACGGCGTAGTGCATCTTGAGGGATTAATCCAACTACTTCGCTATCAATAATATTAATTTCAGATTCTTTGGCTTGTCGTTGCACTTCTTTGAATATTTTGATTAACGATGTTTCACGATAATCAACAAGATTCATCGATACTTGAACACAGTTGCGCTCTTGTAGGAAAAAAGCTAAAGCTTTTACTGCTTTTAAGCCATCGTTTTTTTCGCGAATTGTCTTTGCAATTTTTTTAGCAATTCCTATGTCTTGTGTTTTGAGGTTAATGTTGTAAGCAATTAAGAAAAAACGCGCAGAAATACATGTATATCCAGCAGTAGGATGTGGCTTTTTTCCAAAATCTGGGGTTAAAATCTGTTTTTGCAAACGAATATCAGCTAAATTTTTATGTTGCGCTGTAATTGCGGCTTCTTCGTAAAGAAAGATTGGTATATCTAGCTCTTGGTGTACTTTTTTTGCTAATGTGTGTGCTACTGCAATACATTCATCCATACTGACGTTGCAATAAGGAATGAATGGGCATACGTCAGTTACTCCTAAACGTGGATGCTCTCCACAATGGTGGTTCAGATTGATTAAGTCTTTGGCTTTTGCAATACCTTTGAATGCCGCTTCTGCAATATTTTCAGGAGTCCCTAAAAATGTCACCACTGTACGATTATGGTCTGAATCCATATCGTAATGTAAAACGTACACGCCGTCAACACTTGCGATGCACGATAAAATTTGCTCTATTATTTCTTTATTGCGTCCTTCGCTAAAATTTGGAACACATTCTATTAATTTCATAATCAGCTACTTTGGAAAAATTTTTATGTGAATGAAAACATTGTTACTGGAAATCCTTACTCTAACACTTGTGGCGATCATTGCTAAAGCTTATATCATATATAATGCAAACGAAGCTGCATTTTTTTTCTAATGGATAATACACCTTAGCCAAATTATAAGGAAGATAAATGTCGACACGCCCTATTAAAAGATGGTATAAAATAATGAAACAATTTTTGACAAAATAACAATAAAAAAATTATAATTGCTATTTTGTAGGTATGTCAATATTTAGGTTTTTATATGGTGTGAGTTATTATTAGAGAGTAGTGAAGCACTTTAAAAAGACATAGTTTGTACTTTGCTAATTTAAAGCGAAGGTAAATTTTTAAAGAGCTAAGTTATAAATAGAATAAATGTCGATGTGCTTTGTTTAGATACAAAACAAGTAAGGACGCACCAAAGAACACGTTCTAAAGAAAATGGTAAATAAATGAGGAAAATTCTGTGCAGTCTGAGCAAGATTTAATACGTAACTTCGTTGATGGTGATCATGAAGCTTTTCGTACATTAGTGGAAAAATACCAGACTCCTTTGTTGAATTATTTATATCGTTTTACAGGGAAATACGAAGTTGCAGAAGAGATTGTGCAAGATACTTTTCTTGTTGTTTTTCAAAAGATAAGTACATTTAAATTACAAAGTTCTTTTCGGGCATGGCTATATGCAATAGCGACAAATCATGCCTCAAATCATTTGCGTAAACATTCACCTATTTATAATAATGAAGTACTAAGCACGGCTAGTGATATACAACTCGATCCATCGGAAAAGATCATTGAGCAAGAACGCGCTGTAGCTGTACAAAAAGCATTGAAAACATTACCAGAAAAGCAAAGAGCGATTTTTATACTACGTTTTTACCAACAATTTACATATGAAGAAATTGCTGAAACATTGAAATGCCCGATTGGTACTGTCAAATCGAGAATTTGCTACACCTTACAAAAACTAAAAGGTGTCTTATCTTCGCATCAAGAAGAGTAGGATAATATTATGGAATGCAATACAATAAAAGATATTTTAGACGCATATATACTTGGGGCATTAGAAGATGAGCAAAATACAAAAGTCAAAAAGCATATCCATAATTGCAAAGAGTGTAAAAAATATCACGAAGTTTGTGTACGCTCATGGCAAAAATTACAAGATTTGCCAACTGTTTCTCCTTCTGTCTCGTATGCAGATCGTATTATACATCGCCATCGCCGTGGAAAACGAATTGTTCAATGGTCAATATCAACAATATTTATTATGGTAGTGTTGTTACTATTTGTGCTGTTTTTTCTGTTTTTTTTGTTCGATTACAAAAAAGAATACCCACAACATCATATTGCTAATCTTGAAAAGGTTATATGGCGTTTCTATTCTCAAAATAAAAAATTCCCAAAGCAGTTAAGAGATATACCTCGCGAATTATTTCCTCAAAAAATATTTAAACATGATAAAAATAAGGAAATACTAGATATATGGGAGATTCCCTATAACTACAAAAATCCAGGAAAGTACAATAAAAATTTCTTTGATCTATATTCAAGTGGAAAAAACAAAGAGGACAATTTGGGTTATGAAGATGATATCCGAAATTGGAAATAAAGGCATCATGTGAGGCATCGAGCCCG
This sequence comes from Candidatus Uabimicrobium helgolandensis, assembly GCF_041508025.1. Taxonomy (NCBI): domain Bacteria; kingdom Pseudomonadati; phylum Planctomycetota; class Candidatus Uabimicrobiia; order Candidatus Uabimicrobiales; family Candidatus Uabimicrobiaceae; genus Candidatus Uabimicrobium; species Candidatus Uabimicrobium helgolandensis. The sequence goes on along the minus strand of NZ_CP165719.1, from coordinate 3,282,820 downwards.
TTTCCGAAAACTTTCTAAAGTGGTAGACAAACGGAATTTTTGCGAGTTGTAACAAATGCTTTTTTGTTTGATTAAAAGCTTTAAAATCGGGATCGGACTTGGAAATGGGTTCGGACTCGAAAAAATATTTTGAATGATGACAGGCCCAAGTCACAAAAAATTGATATCCATTTATCTAGGTGTACCAATATACTCTAGTGATAGGAGGAAAGGTTATGGACAAACACGAACTTGATGACTCTGTAATTACTCAGAAAAAAGAAAAATTACAGCGCCCCAACATGTACAGAGTATACCTACATAACGACGATTATACGCTGCAAGAATTCGTAGAATTTGTCTTACAGCAAGTATTTTTTAAATCATATGAAGAGGCACGTAAAATAATGCTAGCAGCTCATATGAAGGGAATCTCTGTTATTGGCATCTATACTTACGAAATTGCAAACGGTGGTATTCAGAAAGTAGAACTGTATTCTGAAAAGCTAGGTTATCCACTGCTGTGCACGATGGAAGAAATAGATATTTAGATCTTTAGATCTTCATTAAAGAGATATTAAAATGACCAAAAAAACTATCTTGATCGTAGATGATAGGCAAGATTACTATCCGAAAGAACTTTTTGAAAACTATCGTTTTTATGTAGTTTCTAATATGATGGGAGCTATAAAAAACATTTTGCTACAAAGACCACGGTTAATCATTGTTAATATCAATCTCTATGAAGACAATGTATCCATCCTTACACATATATTAAAAGTTAATAAAGATATTCCCATAATTGCTGTTACTGGTGATAACAATGCAAATATCGATAATTTTCCACAACAAGTTATTACTGTATTTTCCAAGCCGATTTTTACAAAGACACTAATAGAAGCTATAGAAACGGCCCCTTTGCGGATTGAATATAAAAAGCAAGAAGAAAATACGTTAGCGAAGGGGAAAAAAATAGATAACTATGAGGTTATTAAAACTTTAGGGTCAGGCGCTAGTGGAACGGTTTATAAAGCTACTGATGGAAAAAGAGAAGTGGCAATTAAAATATTAAAAGCGCAATTTAATAATGATATGAAACGTTTTTCGCGCGAGACTAAATATCTTATGGCTATAGATCATCCTAATGTAATTAAAGGAATATATGCTTGCCAGTTAGATAATGAATTTTATTACATTGTAATGGAAATTTTTGAAGCAGACCATCTAAGTAAGCATTTATCCAGACAAGATGTTTTTTCCTTAGCAGAAGCAATATTTATCATTGGCGAAATTGCAAAAGGTATGGCTGCTGCTCATAAACTACAACTAATTCATCGCGATTTAAAACCATCCAATGTTCTTTATGATCGCAGGCAAAAAAAAGTTAAAATTATTGATTTTGGTATTGCAAAAAAGCCAGAGGACTATAGTTTAACAACCGAGGGAACAGCACTTGGAACACCAGCCTTTATGGCACCAGAGCAGATTTTTACTCATGAAATTGATTACCGAGTCGATATATATAGTTTAGGTATTATTTTTTACAATTTAATAATTGGAAATCCTCCTTTTGATGGTCGAGAAGACCACGTAGTAATGCGCGCTCAAATGTACGATGAAGTATCTTGGCCTAATGATCGAATTCCACAAAACATTAGAAGCATTATTGAAAAAATGTTAGAAAAAAACCGAGAAAAACGCTTTCAAAGTATGGATGAAATCGAAAACGTTTTGAAAACTATTAAGTGAGTTATATTGTTTTCGTTGTTGTTCCTATGTTGTAAATTGAATTAAGGTATAAAAATGCCGTATATTTTAATTTTTATATTTAGCACTTTGTTAAGTGCAAATAATGATGACCCATTACAATGGCTTACGCATGAATACGAAAATTTTACTTATAAAACGCAGCGATCTTGGACAAATACTTTCAATGATAATTACCACAACTATTTTATTGATGAAAAAAATTATATTCGTTTTTGTTTTACAGAGAAAAAACTGGATAACAATCAATTCGAAAATACAATATTTGCCAAACAGACATACAGTAAGATATCTGAAAAAAATATGACGATTAATCGTTTGTTAGGAAGAACTGTTGTATACAAGACAGCTTCTCAACAGTATTATCATGTTTTTTACGGTGCATTTAAAAAAGAACAATTTATCATTATTTATACATATACCAATAAATTCAACTCCAAACTCTTGAGAGCTTCACTGAATACATTCTCTATAAAGAATTTTGATGTACCAAAAGCTTTACAAACACATCAAAATTTTGGAATAAGCTACAACATAGATTCTCAGTGGCAGATAAATCGCATTTCAAACAACTCTAAAAAAGAACATTTTCGATATGAAATTTCTTCTACTTCTTTTATTGAAATATATCTCGAAGAGCTTTCTCGTAAAGTGTTGTTAAAAAGTTTTATTAAAATCGCGCAAGAAAAATTGCTATCGCAATGTGTATACACACGTTCACAACAGCGGTTATTATCAAATGGAGTGTTGTTCTCTTATGTAGTAAAAAGAGGTAATACACGGCAGATTGAATATATTGATATGTTTTTTGGTGTGGAAAATAATTGTGGATATACGATTCTTTATCTTTATAAGAAAAAACAAACTTGCCTCTTAGATGTTTTAGACTCTTTTCAAGTAAAAAAAGTAAACTTAGAAGATGAAGTACATAAGAATAAAATTACAGAGCCACAGAATAACAAAGTACAACCTGTAAAAAATTTTGAACAGGTCTTTTATTTTGTGAATATAACAAGCGCCAGAATTTTTCCAAAGAAAAGTAGTGGTAAGAAATGGGATTTTGCTTGGGGACAAGCAGGCAAACCAGATGTTTTTGTTGTTGTAAAACAGTTTGCTCATAAAGAATTATTTACGACACCGGTAATTAAAAATTCTTTACAACCTGTGTGGAACTATAAAACTCCAATGCGAGTACAAAAAGGAGAGGTTCTTCTCATAAATGTTTATGATGAAGATTCTAGAAAAAACGACGAAATAGGATCAGTTCTTATGACTGTAAAGGAAAACTATATTGAAAATAAGAGCTGTGAAATTCAATTTAATTCTGTAGATAAGCTAACCATTACTTTTACAAAAGATTAGAGTGCATACGCTAAACACTTGTTTTCAGATTCTTACTTCTAAGAAAGACAAATAGGTATCGGAAAATTTGTGTTTATCAAAGTAATTTTTTAACTATCCATTCAAATTTCCTAAGGCGTAGAGTTAAAGCAATAGGTGTGCATCTTTTATTAGACCGGATTCTTGGTTAATAGTGCTCGTGGTTAGTGAGTTAACTGGTTAACAAAATAATTTACTTCCTACTTGTTATTAGTTATACTTAATTAAAAGCCTAGCAAGGCTCTTTATTTTGCTACGAAAAAATAATGATATAAATCATTGGAGGTTAGATATGAAATGGTATAAAACACTACTTGTGGTGTTGATTTTAAGTTTTACAGTTCCTGCTACCGCAGAAGAAGTAAAACTTTTGGCATACAATGTATACTTACGCCCTGATCCTGTTGGGTGGTTCGATTATAAAGCTGAAAGATTTGCAGAGTTATCCGAAGCTGTTCGCAAGTATGACGTTGTAGGGTTGTGTGAAGTATTTGACAATAAATTACGAAAAGAGTGGACTGAGCTTCTTAGCGATACCCACCCGCATGTAATTCAACCACCTAAGAGATCAGATGGGCGTCATGTTATAAATGGCGGCATTATGATTTTTAGCCGCTATCCGATTGTTTTTCACAAGAAAACGATTTATCGCAAAGCGAATAATTGGGATTATTTTTCGGATAAAGGAGCTATATTTGCTCGTATAGAGCTTCCTAGTGGTAAACAATTCGAAGTTGTACTAACACATGCGCAAGCAGGTGGAGATTATCATGTTGAAAGAGAAACTCAATTAAAGCAAATGCAGGAGCTTGTCGCTGAAAACTCTACAGGACCAACTTTTTTAATGGGTGATTTCAACGTTAGAGATGACGCTGAAGAGTACACCAATATGATGAATATTTTTCAACACCCAAGAGATATGTTCCGTACACTACACAAGTCTCCAGGATACACTTCAAATGGAGATGAGAACCCTCTAAGTGGTGGTAAACCGAAACGCATTGATTATATTTTTATGAATGATCCAAATAATCAAGTTCGCGTTAAACAGTGTTTAGTGAATAAGTTTGCAATGAAAAACCCTGTTAAAGATGCTAAATTTATGTCTGATCACTATGCTGTAGAGGCTACTGTAGAAATAGTAGACCCTGTAAATCAGCTTGATTATCCGCAAGTAAATATGGTCACTTGTGGTAAGGGTAATAATAAATTTTTGGATTCTCCTTCTGACATAGACTTGAGTGAATTACAAAATAATTTCGATCCGAAACTTGATACTATTGTTATGGTACATGGTTTTTTTAATACTTTTGATAGCGCAAAAGAATCGTATACTGCTGTCAACAAAGTAATGCAAACTAAAGCAGGAAAATACAACTATGTTGGGTTTTCTTGGCCTTGTAATATTGCTATTAACCTTGGTAAAGGTATAAAGCATGCGAATATTGCTGGAAAATACTTAACGCATGTTCTAACTGAAATTTCTAGCTGGTATGGCAATGACGAGCGCTGTGTCAATGTTTTTAGTAGTAGTTTAGGAAATCGCGTTACCTTTAGTGCTCTAAAAGATAATCGTGCACGCTATATCAAATGGGGACAATGTTTTAATTTTTGTCCTGGAGTTCACCAAGATGTATACTTAAATGAGTTTAAAAACGTTGAGCAAATTCCAAGTAAGAATTGGATCTTTTTTGCAAAAAATGATTTTGTACTAGGATATTTATACGCAGCATACCACTGGCTCTTTGGTCGCGAAGATGTTCCTCAAGAGTGGCAAGAGTTGTCAGGGGAACAAAGACTAGACAAAATGCGCGAGTTATGGGAAAACAAGAATGAGCGTAATTTGACAGATTTCGAGCAACAAGTAGTAGAAGCGATTGCTCGTGCTCAGAAAAATGCGATGGGGCTTGTCGGAGCTGACTTAGGACAAAATGCCGTTGAGAATGTCGTGAATATTGAAGTAACAGACATGGTAAAAAAACACTCGTACTGGATGAATCCTAAAGTATTGAACATTGTAGTAAACAAACTACAAACAAAGTAATGACGAATGAAGTTTCTAAAAAAGCGCTGTGTATATACACAGCGCTTTTTTTATGCCATGTTAAATTTTAACTAACAGTAGATATTATAAAACTTTATAACTATAATAGTTGTAACAAAAAAACAACTAATGTTGTTGTTTTAATGTTTCTGATAGTTGCCTGACAAAATAGTTACCCACTGAGTATAGGGCTTTCATTTTCTAGTGCGGCGTGACAAGGGCGCGTAGCTGTAATTGCGCAACTAAGGAGTAACAACGCTAAAGATTAAAAGAACAAACTTGAGTGGGGAAATGCTTTTGGCGGGTCACTTAATATTTTTTGAAGGTCAGAGAATGTCAAAATTTTTTTTAATTATTATTTTTGTTTGTTGCTCTCTTCTGATGGCAGAACACAGCAACAGATCCTCAAATGACGTTAAGCGCGTTGAGTCTGCAAATGAAGTTATTTTTGCAGTAAAAAGTAATACTGCACTACGTGCAAATGATGTGAATAGCCTTAACGCTGTTCTACCAAAAAGTTTGCGTCCTTACGATGCTCAAAGTACCAAGCCTCTTTTTACATACCGCGATCAAGATGGTAGTATGATCACTATTTTTGAGCATCGCGTTGAAAACCGTAGTACTGTAAAAGCAGCTGTTAGCGCTTTAACAAGCTCTTCTTCCGTTAAGTGGGCATCTCCTAATTATTCCTATGAAGGAGATCCTCGCGAAGACATTACTACCACCAATGATCCAAAAACAGGAGAACAATACCATCATCCAGTGATGAAAAATCCTGAAGCATGGAAAATTAGCCAAGGTAGTGTAACTGTTGTTGTTGCTGTAACAGATGATGGTGTTGATATTGACCATGTTGATTTAAAAAATCGCATGTGGAAAAACACCAAAGAAATTCCAAATAATAACATTGATGATGATGGCAATGGTTATGTCGATGACTTTGATGGCTGGGATTTTTCTTCTGATGACAATGATCCACGCCCTAATGGTGGATCTCATGGAACACATGTTGCTGGTATTGTTGTTGCTGAACGCAATAATAAAACTGGAATCAGTGGTACAGCTCCTGGAGTGAATGTAATGCCTATTCGTTTTTATGGCAGTGGCTCTTGGACATCTTCTATCGTTGCTAAAAGTTATGCTTATGCTGTAGACAATGGTGCAAAGATTATTACCACTAGTTTTAATATCAACGGTTTTGTTGGTGATCCTGTATACGAAGCTTCGCTTAAATATCTTTACCAAAACGGTGTTCTTCTATTCAATTCTGGAGGAAACGGTTCGCAAGCTAATCCAAAACGCCAAGCGTTCCACGAGGTACTTCTTGTCGCAAGTACAATAGCTGATGAAGAGAGTGATGATGAAAAGAGCTCTTATAGCAATTGGGGCATAGGTATGGACATTTCTGCTCCTGGTGGAGGTGGAAAAGCGGGTATTTTATCAACAATACCAGGAAATGGTTATGGACGTAAGAGTGGTACAAGTATGGCTTCTCCGAATGCTGCAGCCGTAGCAGCAATGATTTGGTCTGTTCATCCTGAATGGACACGTGAACAAGTTGTTGCGCAACTATTTCGTAGTTGTGATAGTGTGGATGAAGTAAATAAGAAATATAAAGATTTACTCGGCCCTGGTCGTGTAAATACTTATAACGCTATTCACCAGCCAACCTTAGCGCCGCGTATTCGTGGTTTGCGCGAGTTGAGTAACAAAACTATTCCAATTTTAAAAAATGTAACAAAGTTGACTGTTGCGGTTGTAGATTTACTTGATCGTAATAAAGCAGAGAACACTAGTAATTGGAAATTAGAAAACCTTGATAATGGTAAAGAAGTAACACTACATCTTGATGCTGATTATCTAATTGGTTCTAATGAAGTGGTTTTCTCATTTGATAAGTTATCTGCAGGAAACTATCGCTTTATAGGTGTGGCAGAAAAATTACAAGATCCTTTTGGTACATCATTAGAAGAAGATTTTGTTGTCGATTTTTCAGTGAACGAATAGGTTGTATTTACTCGTTTGCTTTATGAATAAGTAACTAAGGTAGCCAAAATGGGTTTTGTGCAAATTTTGGCTATCTCTTTATAGCTGGAGTATAGTTATGGAAAACGCCTTATATTTTTATTTTACCTTATGATTACGATCATGCTAATAATAGGTTGCTGTGATGATGACGATAATAATAACAATAACGAGGAAAATGTAGTTTTTGTTTCAAATTTTGGCAACAATAGTATTTCTCTATTCTCTCCTTATTTTTGCTTACCAAAATGGTGATTTAGAATTTTTGGATAGCGAAGCATTCCCTGAAGTTAACACCTATCTTTATAAACTAGAAAAAGTGCTTTTAGATGACCAATCTGCGTATTGCTCAAATGCTATTGTTAGACAAAGTCGCCGTAGGTAATTTTATTTAACTCTATTAAATTGATGAGCGTCTTATTTTGACTTTTTAAGTTTCCGAATAAGTGTATATTGTTTTTCTAAATTAGGATCTAGGTTACATATTTTTAAATTTAACTTTGCAATAGAATTAAGCGCTTTGCTATTTAAATAGCAGCCTGGAGCGTGAAGTGTATTTAGATTTTTTAAATATATTATTTCTCTAAAAGAATTGTTATCTAGTTTTCTACAATAAGATAATCCTAGTATCTCTAAGTGCACTAATTTTTTTAGATATCCAATATTCGAAAAACTAGTATTTTTTAGGCTTAGGTGACGAAGAGATGTCATATTCTGCAAAAATGAAAAATCTTTTATTTGTGTATTTCTTAAAGATAAAATTTCGATATTTAATTTTTTGATATGCTCTGTGAATGTGGTGCTTATACTATTTTGATTAAGGTATAGAACTTTGAGGTTTTTTAACTTCAAGAGGTGTGGAGAACCGTTGTATACTTTTGTGTTGTTTAATCCTAAATTCTCAAGACTCGATATTTTTGCAACATGTACAAGACAAGCATCGGTGAGCGTTGTGTTTTTAAGGTTTAGTACTTTTAATTGTGACATTTGACTTATAATAGCTATATTCTTGTCATTGATGTTTTTGTTGCTAGATAGTGCGAGAGCTGTAAATTGTTGCGGGTGGTAGATTTCGGCTAATTCTTGTAAATTTATTTCGTCAATCCTTGGTACAACGAGCGTTCCATTTTTGTCTAAAAAGTGTCTATATTTTTTATTAAAATGCCGAAGGTTAGCTTCGGTTTTATCTCGCTTTGTTTGTGAATGTTCTATTTTATCTTGTTTTTTTTGTTGTAGTTGTAGCTTTTTTTGTAATTGTTCAATTTTTTGTTTATCTTGTTTCTTTTGCTGTGCTTGCTCTAAGTTTTTTTGATACAAAAAGCCTAATAAACCAACAATAATTCCAATGAAAAGTGGTATATACATTTTGCGACTACGCATCTTTCGATATGTGCTCGTTAAAAGACTTATCGGCTGTGCGTGTATTGGTTCTCCATTGATAAAGCGTTCTAAATCGTTTGCTAATTCTAATGCGCTTTGATAACGATTTTCTTTTTTCTTTTCTAGAGTTTTTAAACATATAATCTCTAGGTTTTGTGGTATCTTTTTTACCAAAGACCTTAAAGGGCGTGGTTCACTATAAGAAATTTTGTACAATATATTTGCAGGAGACCCACCACTAAAAACAGTTTTTCCTGTAAGTGCGCTGTATAAAATAGCACCTAATGAATAAACATCACTAAGGTGATCAATTTCGCGTGTTTTACCTGTAGCTTGTTCAGGAGACATGTAGAGTAACGTACCGAGAATATCCCCCGTTTTAGATAATTCTTTACTATTCTTTGACATCTTAGCAAGACCAAAATCTAAAACAATTGGCTCGTTGTTATTATCAACCATAATATTTGAAGGTTTTAAGTCGCGATGTATAACTCCTTGCTCATGAGCATAGTGAATAGCGTGGGCTATTTTACTCATTAATTTCGCAACTTCACGAGAAGAGAGTTTTTTTAAAATCTTGTTTAGTGGTTGTCCACATATAAAATCCATAGTAAAAAACGCTTTGCTTTGTATACTACCAACGTCAATTACTCCAATAATATTATTATGTTTCATCTGGGCCATTGCCTGTGCTTCTCGGAAGAATCGTTGTTCGGCAATTTTGGAGTTTTGGTTAAGCAAAACCTTTAGTGCAACCATTCGTTTCAATTGCGTATCGTAGGCTTTGTATACAACTCCCATCCCTCCACGTCCCAATTCTTCTTGAATGTGATAACGGCCAAATATTTGATTTTGATTGTTGGGCTTAGACTGTTGAGTCATAATAAATGTCCTTGTACACTTAAGAAGAAAAAGAAATGGCGTGTTATGAAATTATATTCTCTGTTTATTATTCAGTTTAGGTGAAAAATGTCAATAGTTAACAATCAAAATTATGAACTATTACGGCTTGGAGATTAAAATGAAACTATTAAAACCATATAAATTAAATAAAGGGGATACCATAGGTATTTTTACACCGTCCTCACCAGCATATATAAGAAATGAAGGCTTATTTTTGAATGGTGTTAAAAATATAGAAAAACTTGGTTTTGATGTTAAATTAGGGTTTTTATCTGAAAAAAGAGCAAGCCAAGGTTATCGTTCAGGAACTCCTCAAGACAGAGCAAAAGAATTTATGGATTTAATCAAAGACAATGAAGTAAAAGCTTTAATTTCAACGATTGGCGGAATGAACTCTAGTAGTATGATTCCGTATTTGGATTTTGATTTGATAAGAGAGAAAAGAAAAATTGTATGTGGTTATAGTGATGTAACTTCTCTTCATCTTTCTATTCTAAAATACGCGGGATTAAAAACTCTATACGGACCAGCAGTTATGACCTGGTTTGGTGAGTATCCAAATGGTGTTAAAGAAAGCAATGATTCATTTTTGAGCGCTTGTATGGATGATAGCGGTCAATTAAGAGTAATAAAACCGTTTAACAAATGGAGCAATCATTTTCGCGATTGGTCGAATGATGACTGGAAAAATATCCCAAGGGAGTGGAGTGAGAACAAAGGATGGAAAGTTTTAAAATCTGGAAGAGCCGAAGGTGAGGTTGTTGTGGCTAACCTTAATACTCTCTTGACCTCAGCAGGAACTACATATTTTCCTGATATTGCAGGGAAAATTCTTCTTATTGAGGAATTGGCAGCACCTTGGTCTCAAGAAGAAAGAAGTCTTAGACAATTGCAACTTATGGGTATTTTTGACAAAATTATTGGTTTAATTACAGGTAAAGTAGAAATGCCAGATCGCGAAGGAGCTCCTTTTGAACTTGATGAACTTTTACTTGAGATAATTGGAAATAGGGCATACCCTGTTATTTCTGAGTTTGATTGTTCTCATACAATTCCAATGCACACAATTGGTCAAAGATGTCTTGTTAACATTGAAGCTAGCGGTAATTGTAATGTTGTTTTTAACATTCTTGAATCTTTTGTCGAGTGACAAAAAAAATTTTACGAAGCGCTTGAGATTTATTTTTTATACTGCTGCCACCATAATACAAATTGTGGTAAAGCAGCACTGTACGCTAGTATCCCAAGTTGCTGTGAGTTTAGTTTTAGATAAGCATTGTTTACTTGACTACTGAGTTTATTAAAAAAACCGTAGTGTTGTCGATTACGTTGCAAACGTTGTTGCCATCGTTTTATGTCTTCTCGTGTTGTCTCGTTTAATTGTTGTGCAAGTTGCTTCCATTTATCAATGGGCAAGTAGTTGCTAAAGGAAATGAAAATACGTAAGGCCGCTGAGTAGCGCAGAGTACCTTGTGATGCAGATATACATGCGATATAGGCAACTAAATTAGCATCGGTTTCCGAGGCAAAGCCATGGAAGTGGGCTTTTTCGTGCGCCATTACTAGTGGTCTTTCCCAAGGCAATAGATCAGCATTGATATGTGGCTCCATAAAGAGTGGCAAGAATATCCCGGAAATACCCGCAATATTCATGAACTCGTTAAAAAATAAATATTTGGTTGGTGGAGGTGTGACTGGATTTGGATAGATACTCGTGATAGTTTTGTGGATCGCAATATTGACTTTGTTATCTGGTAACTCTGTCTCAAGAAATTGACAGTCTTGCAATTCATTTAGTATTGTCACCATTTTTTGTGCTACTTTTTCGTAGTTATCAATGGAAGTAGTTGTAATTTCAATTTTCATATGTTGATGAAATGGTTGACGGAGGTAGTTGAATCCCCATACTAAATTGAATACACAGTAGATATAGCAAAATGCTATAATCGTATTTATACCCAAATACTGTAAGAACTGTTTGCGATTTTTACATTTGTATGATTTCCAACACAAAATAACAGATGTACACAAAATAACGAGTAGAAATAGCTCATCTATAGAACAAAAGAAGAATAGTTTGGCGATGAGAGACAAAAAGAATTGTGAATAGGGATAAAGAAGGCAAGAATACCATGTGTCTACGAGTTGTGGAAAATTTACAGTAGCAAGACGTAGTAAAAATATTAAAATTGCGATTGCAATCGGTAGCTTTTTTGACAATGACATACTTTACCTTTCTTAGTTATTATAAATACTTTTTTATATTAGAGCATGTTTATTCTTAAATAAAGAGTACGATCAAGTTGTTATTATAACCGTTTTAATATTCTTTTATTAAGAGAAAAACTTGTATTTACGTTTTTCTATTAAGGAATAGGCGCTTGTAAATCAAACTTTTACAAGCGCCTATTCCTGTCTACGTTCATCTTGCTTAACATCTTTAGTTATGATAACATCTATAAATAAAAATTGTGCAACATTTATGAGGTATTTTGATATGCGTAACTTTACATTACTTATCACTTTTATTGCTTTTGCTACACTAGGAATAAGCCAGCAAAAGAATAGTTTCTATCTTGCGTTTGGTTCGTGTTGTCACCAAGATGAGCCGCAAGATATATGGGGAGCAGTGGTTGCTTCGCAACCGGATGTTTTTTTGTTTCTAGGAGACAATATTTACGCAGATACTTACGATATGGAACTAATGCGTAGTAAGTATCGGCGTTTTTCTCGAAAACCAGGGTTTCAGAAACTCAAAAAAATATGCCCCATTATTGCCACTTGGGATGACCATGATTATGGTTATAACGATGCTGGTAGTTCATATAGAAAAAAGCGTGAATCACAACAGATATTCCTAGATTTTTTTGAGGAAGATTTAGATTCAACGCGGCGAAAAACACCTGGTATCTATACTTCTTATTTTTATGAAGTACAAGGAAAAAAAATTCAAGTAATCTTGCTTGATGTGCGCTATTTTCGTTCTCCTCTTCTACGTATTCTTGATCGAAAAAAACAATTAGAGCGCAAAAAAAGAATTATGGGTGCTTATGTGCAAGCAAAATACCAAGGGGCAACAATGCTTGGAGAAACACAGTGGCAGTGGCTGGAAAAAGAATTGAGAAAACCGGCTTCGGTGCGAATTATCGCTACAAGTACGCAATTTTTAACCTATTTCAATGGATGGGAAGCATGGCAAAATATGCCGAAAGAATATGAACGCATGTTATCCTTGATTCGTAAAACTCAAGCAAATGGGGTGCTTTTTCTAAGTGGTGATACTCACTGGGCGGAACTATCGTGTGTAAAAGTTCCTGGTCTTTACCCTATTTTTGATTTAACCTCTAGTGGACTTACAGAAGTGTGGGAAGGTTTGGGACCAAACCAAAATCGCGTAGCTTCTTATTTAGGTAAAAATTTTGGAGGGGTAAAAATTACTCCTACAAACAATGATGTGAAAATAACTTTAGAAGTATTTGATGTAGAAGGTACAAGTAAGATTCAACGAGACATTTTACTTTCAGAATTACAAATTTTAGGCGAAGAATCAAGGGCAAAAAAATGAGGTATATTTGGTTATATTGTATTTTGTTTTTATTTGGATGTAGTTCAGTGAAAGGTCCTGTGAGTACTGATAATACTAATTCAGATTCCTCTGTTGCACAAAAAGTAGGTAGTGGTAACGACGAGATTCGTCGTTTACAAACAGGTATGGATATAGGAAACCTTTTCACAAATGCAGCACGTATTGCTATTACTAGCATTCCTTACGAGGACGAACGCCGATATGGTGAAAATGTAGGTCTTGCTATGTATGCTACCCCAGGTTTTGGTGAACCAATTATGGATGAAGAGCTAGGCTTATTTGTCAATTTGCTAAGCAATGTTATTGGACAAGAAAGTGAGCGACCTGAGATAAAGTATCATACTGCTGTTATTGATTCGCCAAAGAAAAATGTATATGCTGCTCCTGGCGGTTTCATTTTTGTTACTTCTGGGTTAATTCTTGGTCTAGATTCCGAAGCGGAGTTAGCTTTTGCTCTAGCCCATGGAATTGCTGCTATTGCGTCGAAGCAGGCTCTCAATGCTATAAAAAGCTCAAAGTCATTTGAAGCACTTATGAAAGTAAGTAAAGAGCTTCGTTATGAACATGATGTTAAAGATGAAGATTTTTATGTGGTGATAGAGGAGCATAAACAGAAAATATTGCAACCTTCCGTAGAAAGTCAAATTGATTTAGACTTACGTGCTGTTCAGTACTTGGTCGATGTTGGTTACGATCCTCGTGTAGCTAAAAATGTGATAGCAAAAATAGATACTACAGATGCCAATAAAAAAACAAGGTTGGAAATATTAAATTCTTTTTACTTAGAGCAGCAAGGTGAAATGTATAATCTAGTTACAAATACAGGCCGTTTACCTCATATAAAAAATATTATAGAAAACAAAATACAAAAGGATTAAAGTCTAAATGTCTATTTTTTTAAAATTTTTGGGTATGTCTTTAGACAACATACCTATATTTTTTGTATCTCTATTTTTTTTAATACTCCTCTTTTTGTTAATCATCGTACAGTTTATTGGCAAAACTTATAAAGAATTAGGATGGCTTGGTAGTCTGATTCTAATTCCGTTATTACTTGTAGATTTACAATTAATATTTGTAGGAATGGTAGGAGAAGAATACTTTTACCAAATTCATTTAGTGTTCTTGACCTTGATATGGATTGCCGGTTTTAAATTACTTGTTCAAGCGCTAGATCTTTTTTGGTGGTCGACAAATTTTGTAAAAATGACTGGCGAAGAAAGCCCGCGATTATTAAGAGGCTTAACCACAACAATACTGTGTGTTTTTACTATTTATGGTATTACTAACTTTGTTTTTGGAAAATCTATTGGTAATTTACTTATTCCTACAGGAATTGTTGCTGGTATTATTGGTTTGTCATTGCAAAGTATGTTTAGTAATCTATTTTCGAGTTTGGCTATAGCAGTAGAAAAACCTTATCAAATAGGTGATTGGATCGAAGTAAAAGAAGGTGTTATTGGTAAAGTTATCGATATCACATGGCGTACAACACGTGTTTTATCATGGAATAACAGCGTTTATGTTGTTCCAAATAGCGTAGCAACCGGTAGTATCATTCATAACTTTGACTTACCGGAAAAAGTGTATGCTTTATGGTTTAGAATTTCTATTGATTGTAATATCAATCCTGAATTTATTCACCGGATATTAGTTAACGCTTGTTTAGAGTCGCCAAAAGTTCTAAAAAATCCATCGCCAAGAGTATATCTAAGTGAAATGTCTAGACCGCTTCAATATACTGTCTATGTCTATTTTTCAGACTTTGTAGAGCATTGGGCAGGTAAAAGTAATTTGATGATTGCTATACAGAAAAGACTTGGAAAACATGGAATTTCTCCTTCAATGATGGAAGTTCACGTGGCAAATAGTAATATGCCGCAAATAAAAATACACGAGCCTGGTGTATTCGAGTATTTGAAAGACATCGATATTTTTAAATCTCTTAGTAGTGAAGATATTGATTTACTTAGTACAGGAAGTCGTTTACACATTTTTGAGGCGGGAACGATTATTATACGCCAAGGTGATGAAGGTGATTCTCTATTCGCGATTATTTCGGGATCGGTTGTTGTTATCAAAGAAGAAGGCGACCATGAAATAGAAGTAGCTCAACTGCGCTCAGGTTCAGAGTTTGGTGAAATGTCGCTCCTGACAGGTGAAAAACGATCGGCAACAGTTAAAGCTATTAGTGATACCACGGTTGTTGAGGTAAGTAAAGATAGTTTGTCGCCTTTATTGCGAAAGAAGCCGATGGTAAGTAAGCAATTCACAGAGAAAATGGTACGGCGCAAAGCGAGTACTCAAAAGACATTGAGTGAGGCTCATATTGAAACTCAAGCCGAGATTTCTAAAATTTTAAATAAAATATATTCCTTTTTTAATATAGATAGTGATCGAGTTACACAAGAAAAAGAGGAAAATGAAAATGAAAAAAAGGAAGAGTAAAGTAACTTTAATTTTTGGAGAACTGAGTGAAGTACAACTTTGATAAATCTGTCGCTAGATATAATACAGAATCGATGAAGTGGGACCATATGGGGAAAATATTTCCTGTTTTTGCAAATAAAGATCTTCTTCCTTTATGGGTCGCTGATATGGATTTCCAGTGCGCACCGCCTATTAAAGAGGCAATTCAAAAGCGAGTAGATCATAATGTTTGGGGTTACACTATTTGCGGAGACGACTATTACGAAGTGGTCACTCAGTGGATGAGTAGAAGGCATGATTGGCATATTGATAAAAACTCGATAGTGTACTCTAGAGGAATTGTACCAGCTCTATCTTTTTTTGTACAAACGTTTACTAATCCTGGTGATAGTGTCATTATTCAAAGACCTGTATATTATCCGTTTACAGCCGTTGTTGAAAACAATGGTCGACATGTCGCTAATAACACGCTCGTATACAAAGATAGTAAATACACTATTGACTTTGTTGATTTAGAGAAAAAAGCGCAAGATGCCACCACAAAATTGATGTTTTTGTGTAGTCCGCATAACCCCGTTGGACGTGTCTGGTTACCTGAGGAACTCGAAAAGATAGGTGATATTTGCATTAATAATGATGTTGTTCTTGTTTCGGATGAAGTTCATGGTGACTTAGTGTTTAATGGGCATAAGCACTTTCCTATTACAAAAGTATCTAAAAAATTTGAAAAAAATACAATCATTTGTACAGCAGCGAGTAAAACTTTTAATTTAGCAGGAATGCACACCTCGAACATTGTAATTCCGAATAAAAAATTGCGAGATAATTATACGCGAACAGCTTTTGATAAGTGTTTTCAGTTAGATGCAAACCCTATAGGAATAGAAGCAACAAAAGCGGCTTACTTATATTGCGAAGATTGGTTGAATGAGTTACTTGTTTATGTAGAAAATAACATGAAATACGTAGCGCAGTTTTGTAAAGAAAACATACCAGGAGTATCACTTGTTCCTCCAGAAGGAACTTATCTTGCATGGCTTGATTTTTCAGCTTTAAACATAACGAAGGAACAACTTACAAATCTTATTGTTGATCAGTGTCAAATAGCTCTTGATGAAGGTTATTTCTTTGGAGACGAAGGGATAGGGTTTGAAAGAATGAATGTTGCTTGTCCGAGAAGTACAATAGAGGAGTGTTTGCAACGTATTGCTGGAGCAGTGAAAAGATAATTTATCATTGGCACCCTAAAAACGGGGAAAAAAATGAAAATCAGTAATAAAAAATTTGTATGTGTATGTGGTAAAAAAATTAGAATTTCCAATATACAACTAGGAAAGACAGGTAGTTGCCCCAATTGCGATAAAAAAATACTAGTCTCTAAAACTTTTTTTCAAGAACAGTCATTTTCAGAAGACGCTACTTTTGTAGATCGTACAACAATGCACTCTATTCCCATAACCGAAAAAGAATTTGGGGACTATGAGATTGAGCATAAGTTGGGACAAGGCGGTATGGGAATTGTCTATAAAGCTTATGAAAAACAAATAAAACGTGTTGTTGCGCTCAAAGTGATTTCTCATGGTAGTGAAAGTATGGTCCATCGCTTTCAAAAAGAGATGGAAATACTTGGTAAACTACAACACCCAAATATTGTGCGTTTACTTTCATACGGAACAACTCCACAAATGTATTTGACGATGGAGTATCTTGAAGGAAAAGTTCTTACGGAAATCAATAATTTGTCTTTTCGGCAAATAGCTCGGGTGATTCGCAAAATAGCTCTTGCCCTACAAGACGCTCATGAACAAGGAATCATCCACCGCGATATTAAACCAGCGAATATTATGCTTGTTGGTAAGGAACCGAAACTTATGGATTTTGGTTTGGCAAAATTACAACAAGATGATGAACAAATATCAAAAACAGGTGAACTACTTGGAACTGTAGCTTACATGTCTCCGGAACAAGCATATGGAGCGCCTTTAACAGGAGCCACAGATATTTATTCTCTAGGAGCTACCATATATAAGTTACTAACACTACGCCCTCCTTTTGAAGGAGACAATAATATCAACATTATTTTTCGCGTATGTTATAAGGATGTTGTTTCACCGCGAGTTTTGAATCCTGATATTCCTGTTGACCTAGAAGCCATTTGTTTGAAGTGCTTAGAAAAAGATCCACGAAAACGCTACACGTCTGCAAATTATTTAGCTGAAGATTTAGACAATTACCTAAATGGGCGTTCTGTTGTTGCAAGGCCTTATACGACAATTAAAAAGGTTTATCGTTACCTTGTTCGTTATAAATTAGTTTTTGGGCTTGTA
This sequence comes from Candidatus Uabimicrobium helgolandensis, assembly GCF_041508025.1. Lineage (NCBI taxonomy): Bacteria > Pseudomonadati > Planctomycetota > Candidatus Uabimicrobiia > Candidatus Uabimicrobiales > Candidatus Uabimicrobiaceae > Candidatus Uabimicrobium > Candidatus Uabimicrobium helgolandensis. Next base: position 3,264,999 of record NZ_CP165719.1, on the reverse strand, counting down.
CTTTTTTGCTTACTTTTATCGGTGACTTTCACTTTTTTACACATACAGCACCTCGAGAAATCTCGCTTAGCTTCGGCGAAAAAACATAGATCTTCAAGTACAGTGTTAGCTAAATTTGCAGCATACAATGCTGAGACAAAGTTTAGAATTGGACTTATAAAAGAAAGTGGTATTTTTAGTGGTAAAAGCCTTCAATTTTTAAAAGGTTTAGAAGGCCAAAGCGTAGATGAAATAAGGCGAAAAAATCAAGAGATGCTCAATCGATCTTTGAGGCATCATGGATTAGTATGGCAGAGAAAATCAGATGATAAATTTTCGCATGTAGATAAATTAATATTTAATAAAAATGGAAATCTTTTGGCTGCTCTAGATTTCAAAGGTTTAATTCGCGTTTGGGATATAAAAAAAAATCGTAAAATTGCAGAAATAAAACACAACATTTCGCAAATGGTAACGGTTGTTTTTACTCCAAAAAATGATCTGTTGTTTATTTGCCAAAATGGACTTATTCACCAATACGATTTTCATAAAATAACACTATTTGGTGAGCTAAATAAATCGATATCTAAAACGAGCTTCGTTTTTCCAAATATATATTTTACATCTAGTAACGAACTATATCAGTTTAACGTAAGTAGTAAGAAAACAATACTACTTGCAAGTTATAAAAATAACATAACGGAATTAGATGCCACAAAAAAGAAGATTTTGTCTGCAACTTCTCGCATAGTTGAGATTCTCAATGTTCGCACTAAAAAAGTACAGCGCTGGAAAAAAAACGCAAAGCTTAAATCTTTAAAATTATGTTTTAATAATAGCTACCTTGCTGGCTGTCAAAGTGGGAGTTTAGTAATTTTGGATTTAAGTGGACATCAAATTAACAAAAAAAATTACAATATCAGCGGTGGTAGAATTGAGACGCATTCCAAAAATGACAATATAGTAATTGTAGTTACTCCAAGACATCTCATGATTGTGGATATATCTAATCCCAAAAAGCCATCTGCTATCGACCATATGAATGAAACAGTTGAACAATATAGTATTCAACCACAGAAGAAATATATTGCGACTTCAAATAAAAGTGGTGTCTTTTTATGGGATCGTTCTTTTGCACTAGATTCCTCAAATGTCATTTTTTCAAAAAAGATACGTAAACTTCGCTCTCATTTTGGAAAGCTTGTAGTGCTGCAAAAACAAATTTCATTGAGAGTAAACAACAAAAAAGTATGGGAATCGAATATTTTAGAGAAAATAAACGATTTTTACATATCGAAAAACCATATAGTTGTTGAAACGGTAAATGAAAATATTATTTATACAATGAGCGGTGAGTTGTTCTATCGGTGTCCAAAGAAAAAATTTATGCGCATAAACGGCAGCGGATCGCAAATTGTTTACTATGACGAAGACGATAATTGTATATGCATCCAGGAAACAAAAGATAACTCTTTAAAACAAATGATACTGCCAAAAGAAACAATATGTACTAGTTTATTTACTAATCACTCCTTTCGTATTTTTTTGACCACAAATAGAAATTTGTTGAAAATCATTGATCCGCAAACATTTTCAACGATTTATCAAAAAACATTTGCTATTACTCATCGAATTTTAAAATGCTTAAATGGCAATGCTTATTTGATTTCAAAAGATTTCCATTTGAAAGTTATAAATGGTCAAGGAGATATATTAAAAAATATTCCTGAAGTTTTGAACGATTGGTATGTAGATGACAAATTCATAGTACTTTTTCGCAATTCTTATGCCATTTTCTTTAAAACAACGGTCAATAAAAATATTTTTGCGCTGTTTCCTGTAGAAGGAGCGACAAATGTTGTCTTCTTAGGTCAGAAAATTATATTTGTCCATCCTCATAAACTTCATGTTTGTAAAATGAAAAACATAGTGCAGAACTTTCAAATAAACCGTTTGTTTCCGAAAAGTAAACAAACTTCATTCATCAAATATATAAGTGATTATCCTCAAGAATTTACAGAAAATATTTTTAATGGTAAACTAAATGAAAATTTTGAAGTTGAATTTTTTTCTCACTAGGTATAAAAATGCAAAAAATAATAGTTACCGGAAGTAGTGGAATGGTAGGGTTGTATCTAGTTCTCGTTTTGCAAAAATATTATGATGTTTATCCTTTTTCTCATCAACAGCTCGATATCACTGATAAAAAAAAATTAAAAAGCATCTTTGAGAAAGTTCGTCCATCTGTGGTAATTCATTTAGCGGCTCTTACTAATGTTGATTTATGTCAGGAACAAGAAAATAAAGCCTATGCAATTAATACTGAAGGCACTGATAATATAGTTTGTTGCTGCGAAACATTTGGAAGTACTTTAGTTTATCTTAGTACAGGTATGGTTTTTGATGGAAAAAAAACCTTACCTTATTCTGAAAATGACAGTGTGGCAGTGGCTGTTAACACATATGGCCAATCTAAATTGTTTGGAGAACAGAATATTCAAAAGAAACTAAGTAACTTTTATATCTTACGTACAACATGGTTATTTGGTGGAGGGAAAAAAGACAAAAAATTTGTTGGTAAAATGATCGAACTTGGGCAAAAATACGATAGCGTTTCTGTTGTCAATGACACTTGGGGAACGCCGACTTATACATATGATCTTAGCCTAGCTATATGTGAAATATGTCGGAAATCTCCTGCATATGGAATTTATCACTTAGCCAACGGTGGAGTATGTAACCGCGTGTCTTTTGCCGAAAAGATATTTTCTTATGCAAAGATTACTTGTCGCGTAGAAGGGGTTAGTTCCGAGACATTTCCAACTTTAGCCCCTCGCCCTATTAATGAAAGTATTACAAGTTCTAAATTTCACAAAGTCTATAAAATGAGAACTTGGGAAAAAGCACTTTATCATTATATCACAAGCGAATTATAAAGGTTTACCATGCAAATACCAATACTTTATCACGATGAATCAATTATTGTAGTTTCAAAACCTCCCAAATTATTAGTGCATAGAACAGAGTTAGCAAACGATAGTGTTTTTTTGTTGCAAACTTTGTCGCAGCAAGTAGACAAATATCTTTACCCTATTCATCGTATAGATCGCGCTGCTTCAGGAGCAATAGCTTTTGCACTAACGTCAGAAGATGCGAAGCTATTGCAAGAGTCTTTACAGTCTATAACAACAAGAAAAGAATATATTGCGTTTGTGCGCGGCTCTACGCCCGAAGAATGGACAATGGAACGCGAGTTAACAAACGATAAAGGTACAAAACAACAAGCGTGTACTCATTTTCGTAAAATAAGTGAGTTTTTTCGTTGTTCGTTGGTGGCAGCGCGTATATCGACAGGCCGCAAACATCAAATTCGTAGACATCTTGCGCGCAGTGCTCATCAAATAGTTGGTGACACGAGTTATGGAAAAGGAAAAATAAATCGCTTTTTTCGCGCAGAATATGGACTTCCACGTTTGTGCTTGCATGCCAAGTGGTTGGAATTCAAGCATCCAAGATCAGAAAAAATTGTCAAAATAGATGCTCCTCTTGCTGATGATTTTCGCTCATTTTTACTACGATTGCCAGAGTGTGATCATAAGATTATTGATAGTTTATAAGGTTATTAAAATGTCGGAAGAGTATAGTGAAGAAATGCACTGTATGTTTAAAGAAGCGGCAGAGTATTTAGAAATTTCATTAGAAGATCTTCAAAAATTGGTTGCCGAAGGAGAAATTCGTGCTTTTTACAATGGAAATGTGTATCACTGCGTAGATCCTTCTACTGTTGTAATCGAGAAAGTGATGTTTCGGCGAAGTGATGTTCGTTATGTTAGTGAGGCGGGAGAGACGTGGCCCTACACCATTTATTCCAAAAGACCCAAGCGTTATTCTGCAAAGAGAGGGCAGAAACAAACAGTTGCTGCTCATGCAGCTTACTCTGGCTGTACTTTTTATTTAGACGAAAACCGTTATTACGATGTTCAAAATACAAGTTTCAATAATTGTAGTTTTCGTGGTAATGTAAAATTTCGCGGATTGTATTGTTGTGAATTTTACAATTGTGGATTTAATGGAAAAGTGAGTCTTTACGCCGTTCAGCATTATCGTCATTTTGCGCATGAAGAACAATCTTATATTCCAATAGATTACGTTTACAATCTTTCTTTTATTGATGTATTAGAAATAGAAGCTTGTGTTGAAGAAGAACTACAAATGGATGGAATAGAAAAACTGCAAAAATTATCGGTTTTAAGAATAAAAGGCGGAAATATAAGAGTAATGCCATCAAATATAGGAGAATTACAAAAGCTTTCTGTACTTGATTTTTCTAATAATCATCTTTTTGAGTTAGGCCCTGAAATAGGAAAGTGTCATAACTTATCGGTGCTTGATTTATCGAATAATTACCTTGAAGATTTACCGGTTGAACTTCACCAATTATCAAAACTTTCTCTTTTAAACCTTATAGGCAATCCAATAAAAAAAATACCTAACAAGGTAGCGAATATGAAAGGCCTTTCAATATTACATGAAAAGCCTTTTTGATAATCGAAATTAGATTGGTTGATATTTACTTTAGTAGGTAGCAAGGTCTTTAAAAGCGTAAAGTTGCATTTTGCAAAAAAGTACAAAGCTAATTTTAAAAAGATAAACAATGTATTTATATTGTTTATTTTTCTCTAGAATTTTTACCAACGCGAGCAATATAAGTTTCGCTGCGTTTCAAACCTTTTTTCTCACCAAAATACTCTGTATTGTAGTGTACTCCATTTGTAGAAGTTTGTGTTGACCAGTACTGCAAACCAGTAATATTTCCTTTTGAGTCGCGTAACCAACTAATAAAAACAACTGAATGCCCAGAGCCGCTATGGCGCCAAAGTTGTACAAAGTCGCCTGCTTTTGCATCGCTAAAAGTCACCTTTTTACCCAATTTATTTGTTTCAAGAGCGTTTAATAGGGTTTTGCGATTTCCGTCGCTCCCAAACCATTGCCCGCGAAATTTTTTGAGTTTTGCGCTGTCGAAGTCTTTAATGCTAAATTCCCAGCCATTATCAACACAATATTTTTTATAGGCAATAAAAAATACTTCAAATGTAAGTCCGCAACAATAACAGCGCTTTTTACTGTCGCCTTTTGAGAATAATTTACCTTGATAATAAAGGTCAGCAGTATTGCCTGCCCATCCACCGCTTTTAGGCCAATGATATGTATGAGTACCATCTGTAGCAAAGTTTTTAAGAGCATCTATCACATAGGTGTTAAAATCTTCACTCGGAATCTTATCTTGTGCAAAAACACTAACAAAAAAAATAAAAATAATTGCTATTTGTCGCATATTTTTTCCTTTATAAAACGTGACTAGAAAATTGATGCTTGCCGTTAAATTCGAGCTGTAACTTGTCTTTAGAATTGAGAGCAGCAACACCTGACGGGGTTCCTGTAAGAATAACATCTCCAGGAAGAAGTGTAAAATATTTGCAAATGTAGCTTATGAGTTCTACAATACCATACATCATCATCTTGCTGTTACCTTGTTGACGCACTTGATCATTTACAGTTAGAGAAAAAGATATATTATTGAGATCGGTGAACTCGCTTTTGCAAATAAAAGGAGAAATCGGACAAGATTTATCGAAGGCTTTCGCCATTTCCCAAGGATGACCACTTTCCTTAAGTTGACGTTGCAAATCGCGTAATGTCAAGTCTAGTGCTAATCCATAGCCTGCAATTTTTGATTCTATATTTTGTTCATTAATTCCTATTTTTTCAGCAATAAGAACAGCAATTTCCACCTCGTGATGACATTCTTTTGCATGTAAAGGCAGAGAAATAGGTTCAGAGAGAGCAACGAAAGAAGTAGATGGCTTCATAAAAATAATTGGAGCTTTGGGAATAGGGTTATTTAATTCTTTAATGTGTTCTAAATAATTGCGACCAACACATACGATTTTTCCCACAGGCTCTATTAAGTTATGTTTATACATTTTACTACTCGCTAATCAAAAAAACTTTTTGAGACTCACTTAGGGCGTGTCGACATTTGTCTTTCCAATAAATTGAGTAATTTCAAAAAATCTAATGTCGGTACACCCTAACAAAATGTCAACCCATATTACCATATTTATAACTACATGGAAAGGTGGCAAAAATGGAAAGATTCACTAAAAAGATTTGGTGGATACTTTGTTTGGTTTTATTGTTGGGAGTAATTGGGGATTTCCCAACTACTTTTACTGAATTACAAGCACAAGAAACCCACGGAGAACATAAAGAACACGATTCTCATGCAGGTGGGCACGGTGACGAAATTGCGCCTATTTACTTATTGATATTTGGTTTGATATTCGGAGCAGTTCTTGGACGATTTATCGCTAAAATGTTCAATCAACCAGCTGTACTTGGTGAGCTTCTTATTGGTTTGGTAATTGGTACTTTTGTATACCAATCTTATCAGCCAGTCATGGTTGTTATGCGTCACAATGATAAAGTGGAGCGCATATTAGGACATACCATTCGCTCGAATATGGACTTGCAAGACGCTATCAAAAAAGAAATTCCAGAAAAAGATATGCAGGAAGGTAAATATGGTTTTGTCTTAGCTAAAATTTTGCAACGCGATAGTTTTGACAAATATTTACAAATGGTTATTGCCTTAAAGATATTTTCAGCATTAGGAGTTATTTTACTACTATTTATGGTAGGTCTGGAGTGCAATTTTAAAGAAATGATGGAGGTAGGATCCTCATCATTTTGGTCGGCAATTGTCGGTATTGTTCTCCCGTTTATACTTGGTTTTTACGTGACGCAGTTTTTAGCCCCAGGAATGGACCAAAATGTTTACATTTTCATTGGGGCAACGCTGTGTGCCACAAGTATTGGTATCACAGCGCGCGTATTCAAAGACATGAATAAACTAAATATACCTGAAGCGAAGGTAGTGATGGGGGCAGCAGTGATTGATGATATTCTTGGGCTCATCATTCTTGCCGTTGTTACTGGTATTATCACTACTGGACACATAGATTTTACTAATGTGTCGTTCATTATCTTAAAGGCGTTACTTTTTTTATTCGTGGCAATATTTGTTATCGGTAAATTTTTAAGTAAATATACTTATCATGTTATTCTTCTCGATAGAGCAAATGCAAAACTCCTATTTACGATATCGCTAATGTTGTTGTTTGCATGGGCAAGTGATGCTCTTGGTTTAGCATCTATTGTCGGAGCATTTGCAGCGGGTTTAATTCTCGAAGACAAATTTTTCAAGGATGTGCGTCGCGAACAATACGATAGCATTGAAAGTGCCATTGGCCCTATTGAAAGTCTATTTGCACCTATGTTTTTCGTAATGATGGGAATGTTGGTTGATGTAACAACGTTTTTAGATCCAGAAGTTATTAAGATTTCTTTAGCACTTACAGTTGCTGCCATTATTGGTAAAATTGTTGCTGGTTGGGCAGTGAAAAAAGAACTAGATAGTTTAGTTGTGGGAATCGGTCTTATTCCACGTGGAGAAGTAGGCCTTATTTTTGCAAGTATAGGTAAAACTACTGGAGTTTTAGACGAAGGAATGTTTTCAGCAGTGATCGTGGTTGTTATGCTGACTACTTTTGTCGCGCCTCCGGCATTAAAATGGGCTATTGATCGCATTTCTTCTACAGAAGAAAAGCAAGAAATTAAAAAAGAAGAAAAGCAAGAAGTTAAAAAAGAAGAAGAGCCAGAAAAAGAAGAACAGCGAAAAAAAGCTTCTAAAGAAAGTGCTCCGAAAAAATCTTCTAAAAAGAAGAAAAAAAAGAAAAAGAAAAAAAAGTGAGAAACTATGTCTAAAACAGCGCTTATTACAGGTGCATCTAGTGGTATCGGTTACGAATTTTCAAAAATCTTGTATGAAGAAGGTTACAAAGTTATCCTTGTCGCACGCAACAAACAAAAGCTAGATTTACTTGCCAAAAAACTTGGTCAAGCGCAAGTAATAGAAAAAGATCTCTCTAGTATTGATGCTGCACAGCAGATATTTGAACAAATAGACGATCCCATTGATGTACTAATTAACAATGCTGGATTTGGCCATCACGGAGCATTTGCAAATGCTCCGTGGAAAAAATTACAACAAATGGTCCAAGTGAATATTACCTCACTTACAGAACTAACGCATTTATACTTGCCACAGATGCTTAAAAGAAAAAGTGGAAAAATAGTGCATGTTGCTTCTACAGCGGCTTTTCAACCTGGACCGCTTATGGCGGTATATTATGCCACAAAAGCTTATGTTCTTCATTTATCAGAAGCGTTAACTAGAGAAACAAAAGGGACAGGTGTTACTATAACAGCATTGTGTCCGGGTCCTACAGCTTCAAAATTTCAACTAGTAGCTGATATTAAAGATCCTAAGTTGATAGAGGGAAAAAATCTTCCCTCTTCTAAAGAAGTAGCTTTGTATGGATATCAATCGATGATTAAAGGCAAGACTGTAGCTATTCCTGGATGGAAAAATCGTCTACTCTCATCATCGTATCGCTTTTTGCCGCGAAAGACAATAGCAACAATTATTGGCAAAATACAAACGGCGCGTCTTTGAAATGAAATCGTTTGTACTCTAAATCTAATTATACATCATTTAGATTTAGAGTGCTTATAAATAGATGGCTTTGTTTTCCACAATAAAGCCATAGCAAAATTTAAATAGGAAACAAAATGATTTTACAAAAATTTTCATGGAGTGTAGTTCTTTGTATCTTTATCTGCTCGTGCTCTACTCCTGGTAAGGTTTTCGAAACGCAAGTTGTTGAGAGCCAGCCAATATATGAAAGTGAAAAAGAGCTAGATTATGTAACAGAAGGTGATGTGGCGTACGAAGATTTTTTAAGTGATATGCCTGTTTATGAAGTAAATATGTTAAAAAATAACCCTATTGAAGGTATTCAAATATGGGATCCTTTAGAAACTGTCAATCGCGCACTTTTCAAAGGAAATGATTTTGTTATTCGTTGGGTCGTAACACCTCTCGGAACGGTTTACGGGTATATTGTTCCAAGAGTAATACAGAAACGAATATCTAATGTCGCTGATAATATTAATATGCCAACTAAACTGGTGAACAATTTACTGCAATTTAAATTTGTTCACGCTTCCTCCGTTGTTAGTCGCTTTTTGTTAAATTCGACAATTGGTGTGGCAGGAATATTTGACTTTGCGGATTATACAGGAGTAGGGTTTCTCAAAAAGCCGCCTGTCCAAGGACTTGGAAAAACACTTGCTCATTGGGGGTTGCCACCAGGACCATTTTTAATGCTTCCTTTACTAGGTCCGTCGGATGTAAGAGGAGGCGTTGGGCTCATTGGCGACAATGTTACTAACGTTTTTACTTACTATCTTCCAGAAGTAGGGTGGGTTCTACGAGCTAATGACATCTTTTACCTAACAGTTCCGCTGTATTATACAGCTACAGATGGCGCTGCAGACCCTTATACTAATCTTCGTGATTTATCAAGTTTACAAGTACGTGGTGCTGTAGAAATAGAAGAGCATACACCAGAGCAGGAAGCTAAAAAAGTAATTCGTCCGCAAGACGCTGGGATTTTAGAAACCTTAGGTTTTCTAAAGTATGAAGCAACGCGCGATTTCGAATTTGCAGGGAAAGCAATCAAAGGTGGATTGCGATTTTCTGATCAAGAGCAAGATATCAATTATAATGTATGGATGCAAGAAAATGAAGCGCCTTTGGCATTTGTTATTCCTGGTTTTGGCGGTGACTATGACTCTGGTTTTTGTACTAAAACAGCCCAGGATTTCTACGAAAAAGGTTTTTCTGTCGTAACTATGAGTAGTATTTTTAGTGTAAATTTTGCTCAAGGATTCAAAAACAATAGTAAACCTGGTATTATCGCTCGTGATACTGAGCACATATACACAATGTTAGAAACGATTTTACGAACCTTACGTAAAGAGTATCCACAAAAAATCACTCAAATTACTCTTGTTGGGTATTCTATGGGAGGATTTTATACCGCCTTCATTGCAGCGAAAGAAGAAAAACTGCGCAATCCTATTTTTGATAATTATGTTAGTGTGCATAGCCCTGGAAATTTAACCTACGCGATGAGTCTAATCGACCGTTTCACTTATGATAGCTATCAAGATTTAAGCAAAGAAGAGCGCACATCTAGACAATTAAAAAGCATTGGTTCGATTGTCGAGCGAATTTCTGGAGGACCGAACCCATGGAATACGCCGTATCAATTAACAGGAGAAGATGCACGCTTTTTAGTTGGTTTCAGTTATATTCGTAGTTTACTTGTGTGGACAGAAGGACTTCCTATTGCTAGTTTTTCGAGTTATTGTCGCAATTTAATTATACCGTCATATCAAAAAAGAGTTGGTCTGTCTGACAGTAATATAGTCGAAGCTTTTGGTTATAATAATAGTTACTGGAAGATTAAAAATACGCTTAAAAACAACCACAAGCTACATTTATTTGTAAACAAAAACGATCCTTTAGTTGATAAACAATCATTGCTACTCATTAAAAAACTAGTTCCTGAAAATCGATTGTCTTTGTCTAATAGAGGTGGACATTTGGGTAATTTGCTACAGATTCAAGAGAAAGTTATACGCGCAGCTAAGCGTCCGAGAGTAAAATTACGATAAAAACTTTAGATAATAGTTGACTTTCTTAGTCATTTTATTTTTATTGGTACAAAGGAAATAGTCTTTTCAACTTCTCAAACAAAGACTACTTCTTTAGCAAAAGATCTCTTTCTTTGGCTGAAGGAAGGCAGCCTTGGATATTCCAAAAGAAAATAAATATGTCATATTATATAACAGAACCATGCGTTGGTGTATGTGACACAGCCTGCGTTGCCGTTTGTCCAGTCGACTGCATTTATACTGCAGAACAGTACGATATCGAGAGCGAAGAAGACAAAGAAAAAATGCGCGAAGATAAAGACATGCTATATATTAATCCCGATGAATGTATCGACTGCGGAGCATGCGAGCCAGAGTGTCCAGTTAACGCTATCTATCATGAAGATGAAATGCCAGAGGGACAAGAGTCTTATGTCCAAAAAAACAAAGATCGCTTTGACCTCTAATTTATTTAGGCTGTAACTACGCAGCCTAAATTACTTTTCATCCGTTATAATATGTTTTGGGTACCCAAAAGAAAATAAATATGTCTTATTATATAACAGAACCATGTGTTGGTGTATGCGACACAGCCTGCGTTAACGTTTGTCCAGTTGACTGTATTTATACTGCAGAAGAGTATGACATCGAGAGTGATGAAGACAAAGAAAAAATGCGCGAAGTAAATGAAATGCTATATATAAATCCCGATGAATGTATTGACTGTGCGGCATGTGAGCCAGAGTGTCCAGTTAACGCAATCTACCATGAAGATGAAATGCCTGAAGGGCAAGAATCTTACGTCCAAAAAAACAAAGATCGTTTTGACCTCTAATTTGTTTAGGCTGTGATTGTGCAGCCTAAATAATAACAAACCAAATTTAAAATCAAACCAATAGCAAAGAATTAGCGAGAAACACCCAGTTATCGGGTGCATCAAGGTCATTATAAAAATAAAACTTATTTGCAATATAATCAAATAACTCTAAAGGATAAGGCGTAAAAACAATTAGGATAATCGCTGTTATTCCAACAATTTGGAGTGTGCAACCGATTCTTACTAGATATTTAATTTTCATTAAAATTCACGAATTTCATCAAACCACTGCATCGCTTCTGCTACATCAATTTGAAAACTAGGAACACCTATCAATTGTTCTATAGATATTGCAATATCTTCTCTCTCTACAGTCTCGATATTTTCAAAACGATTAAAAATGTCGACATATTCACTCATTATTTTTTTGATTTCTTTTTGAGTCTTTGCTTTCTTGAGTTTTTTAACAGTGGCTTTGTATGATTTTATTGCTGTTTTAGCATTTTTTCCTTTCCAACCGCAAAAAGGTATTCCATACTCCGTAGTAAACCATATTGAATCTCTTAGTTGAGATACAGATGAGTACTTCATAAATTCGCGCTCTTTGACTAGTTTTTTCAATTCTGCTCTGATACGTTTTCCTGAAATAGCTTCTACATTCCAAGCGATAAAGGATTTTAAATTTTTCCATTCTTGTAAAGGTGGAAGATTTTCTAAATTTGGAACAAATCTTAATCCTAAAGAATCTAGTTTTCCAAGCTTTCTTAAACAATCTATATTTTCCAAATTCCCTGATAGATTTAAATGCGTGAGGTTTTTGAATTGAAGTAGACTTCTACAATCAAATGGTTGTCCCACAGGTTTTACTGTAATATCTAAAGATGTCAAATTTTTTAGTGTTTTTAATGTCGGTAATTTATGTGCCGTAGGTTCTTCTTTTGATGTTATAGGGTAAAGTGTTAAACTTGGTGTTTTTTTAGTAGAAATTACATGTACATTTTCAATATCACCATCAATAACTAACGTCTTTATCTTCTCACCCAAAGTAATTTCTATTTTATTTGTTCCTGGCTTTATAGAAAGTGAACTTATTTGAGCATTGGAACAATCTACCGAAAGAGATTTTAGTGGATGCCAGTAGAAGGTTTCAATTTTTCTTGCCAAAGACCATTCAATGAAACCACAATCATTGCCATAATAATAAAAAAAACGAGGCCAAGGACTACCAGCAGGGGTGGAAAATTGCTCAAAGGCTTTCCAATTGAGAGGAAGTTTTTCATCTACTAAAATATCAAATTTCTTGGCGTTCATGGCCATTGTTCCAATAGAAAAACTTCCTTGCCCAGGAGAAATATTGATAGAATGGCTTTTTTCCCCTGTTAAGGATATTATGGCTTTTTTGGCGTTCATTTTTTATCTCGATTAAATAAGAAAATCGTACAAATTAAATAACAATAGTACTCACAACGAACAAAACTACTGCAAATATCGCAGATACTAGAAAACTAAGGATCGCTTTTTTTACATAATTATATTTGCGACTAGAAACTAAATATTCTCGATGTAAAAGAGCAGCATACTCTTTCATAATTTCTTCGGTATCTGTTTCTAAGAATTTTTCTGAATAGCGATCCGAATCTTCTGGTTTAGGGTAATTTTGTTGCACAGCTGCAATATTAAATAGTGCTGATATTTCGCCGCGGCGGTGAGGTCGCGGATAAATGACTAATGCTGAGAAAATAAGAGAAGATAGAGCTACAAGTAGATAAATAATGTAAAGAGTAAGCATGAATCCAAAAGAATAGCTCGATAAGGTTTTTAATAGTTTTCCTAGTGGGACAATAAATCCTATTAATAGACCATTAATCGTCAAAATTGCAGCAGCTTTAGTATCGGCAAAGATTATCCAATTTTGATTAAATTGGAAAGATTGTAGTAGTATTTTGGTTTTTTCTGCCATTAGATTTTTCCTGATAAATGGAGTTTAAGGAAAAGAAATATTATCTTTCTGCGACGCCCTGACCTCACTTATGTCCCTTTTGTAAAAAAACAAAGTGGTTGTGAGTTTTTGTCATGATGGTGAATATGAAATAAAGCGCTTCTTCATAGAGGTAAGAAATCGGAGGATGAAACTCGACTATTGTTGACTTGCGTTTCCTTAAGTCAACAATAGTCGAGTTTCTCTATGCTATAGTGATTGAGTCATCTAAATAAACGTCTTGAATAGCGTTTAAGATCTCTATTCCTTCTGCCAAAGGTCTTTGGAATGCTTTGCGGCCGCAAATAAGTCCCATTCCTCCTGCTCTTTTGTTGACGACAGCTGTTTCTACTGCTTGGATCAGGTCATTGTCACCTGAAGCTCCACCAGAGTTAATTAAGCCAGCTCTTCCCATATAACAATTCGCTACTTGGTAACGGGTAAGATCTATAGGGTGATCTGTTGATAGTTTTTCGTAGACATTTTTATGGGTTTTTCCGAAATTAACTGCGTTATATCCACCATTATTTTCTGGTAGTTTTTGCTTTATAATGTCAGCTTGTATAGTGACACCCAAATGGTTTGCTTGACCTGTAAGGTCAGCCGAAAGATGATAATCAACGCCGTCTTTTTTAAACGCCGAATTTCGCGTGTAGCACCACAAAATGGTGAGTAGTCCCTTTTTGTGTGCATAGGCAAAAGCTTTCGATACTTCTTGGATTTGCCGCGACGATTCTGGGGCTCCGAAATAAATTGTAGCTCCAATTCCAACAGCTCCCATGTCATAAGCTTGGTCTATATTTGCAAATAATATTTGGTCGTGTGTATTTGGATAGCTAATGAGCTCGTTGTGGTTGATTTTAAGGATAAAAGGAATTTTGTGTGCATATTTTCGCGAAACAGCACCAAGAACTCCTAGTGTAGAAGCCACACCATTGCACCCACCTTCAATAGCCAGTTTTACAATATTTTCTGGATCGAAATAACGTGGGTTTGGAGCAAATGATGCCCCAGCAGAGTGTTCTATTCCTTGGTCAACTGGCAAAATAGAGAGATAACCAGTGTCAGCTAGTCGACCACTAGAAAACAGTGCTTGTAGGTTACGCAACACCGGTACAGAACGATCAGAAGGACCGAATATTCGATCTACAAAATCACCGCCTGGAAGATGTAACTGTTCTTTGGTGATCCCTTGGCAAGTGTGCGACAATAAGTAGTCGCCTTTTTCTCCGAGAAGAGACTGAATTTTTCCCATTATTTTTTCCTAAAATACATATAACATAAAATATACAATAATACCGGTAACTGAAACATACAACCATAGAGGTAGCAGCCAGCGAGTAATTCGCGTATGTTTTGCAAAATTTCCCTTAAGTCCGTGCCATAAAGCTAAGAATACTGGAGGTACGGAAAAAGTGGCAGCAGGTATGTGTGTGAAAAGTATTGTATAATACACATATCGCCAAATTCCTTCGCCTTCGTAGGTCGTGACGAACTTAACATTAAAGTGATAATAGAGATAACTTGCTAAAAAACAACTTGATGTTGTGAATGCCATTAACATAAATTTTTTATGTAGACTTATTTTTTTTACTTTAATTGCCCACCAGCCACTTAATAGAAATATAGAAGCTAGTGCATTTAGCCCCACGTTTAGAGTTGGTAAATCTTGAACTGTCATTATATTAATTTATCCATACAAATGAGAATGAGAAGTACTGGTAAGTAAATGATCGAAGCTTTGAGTAGTTTTTTCGCTTCTGGCTTTTGTTTACTACGACAAAAAACAAGGGCTTTTTGAAAAAAGAAACCACCGAGAAAAATTGCACCCACTAGATAGATATAGCCCATGTTTCCTACAAAAAAGAGCCACACCGAACAAATAATCATCACTAAACTATAAAAAATTACTTGGCGAAACGTGCTTTTCCCATCGGGCTCTACAACAGGAAGCATTTTAAAACCTCCTCGTGCGTAGTCTTCGCGATACATCCATGCGATTGCATAAAAGTGAGGATGTTGCCACGCAAAAAGAATACCAAATAATACCCACGCTTCTATCGATATTTCACCTGTTGCCGCCCAGCCTGCAACAGGTGGAATTGCTCCGGGAATTGCCCCAACAAACGTATTCCACCATGTTATTTTTTTGAGAGGTGTGTAGATAAGAACATACGACAGAGCAGCAAGTAAAACCAAAAGAGTTGTTGCACTATTAACTAAGAAAAACAAAATGGCAGTTCCGATTGCGATTAAGGCTATTCCTATGAATAAAGCCTGCCACGAAGGGATTAATCCCTGTGGAAGAGGACGATTTAAAGTCCGATGCATTTTTTTATCTGTTTCGCGTTCGATATATTGGTTCAGAGCTCCTGAACCACCTACAGAGAAAGTCATACCACATAAAGTATATAATAACACCATTACCGAGGTTTCACTATTGTCAGCTAAAAAATATCCCATAGCAGCAGTGACAAGAACCATTGTGAGGATTCGTGGTTTTGTTAACTCAATATAAGCTGAAATTGGTTGCATAAGAAAATTCATTTGTATTGTGTTTGCTTTCAACGTATTACTTTCATGAATAAACTGAGTGACCCACCAAAAATAAACTCTGTATTCAACAGGTAATTACTTTTGTCAGGTCACTTAGGCAAAATAAGCGATTAAATTTTTTGCCTAGTTATTTAATAAAACACTTTATTTAAAAAACTTAGCCACCGTTTTTTCCGAAGGTGGACTTGATAATAACGAACCAATGATGAGCGCCAGTGTTGAGCAAATAATAATAGGAAGTACAGGCATAATAGTTATTTGCATTGATTCAGTGGAGGCACTAATAAAAGGTAAAATTTCAGGTAAAACAAAGCTGCTCTTTGCTCCCCAGTCGGCTTTTAAGAAAAAGAATAACCACATAAAAATAGCGGTCAAAATAGATGCAAATGCACCTATCTTTGTTGTTTTCTTCCAATAAATAGAAGCAAAGACGAGAGGGAATAAACTAGAAAAGCCTGTGAAGCACCATATTGCGAGTGGAAAGACCTGCCGCGGCTTAAATAAAGATATAAAGTATGTCGCAGCAACAATTGCAATAATAAATCCGCGTGCAATCCAAATTTTCTGTTGATTAGAGATTTTATTTTCATCAGCATAGTGAAGTACGATATCATTGGTGAATATAGTACCAAGGCATAAGAATTGAGAATCAAGTGATGACATAATTGCAGCAAGAATACCTGCACCTAATAACCCTGTTAGTATTGGGCTATCGAGTAGATTGCGAATTAGAATGGTAAGTACTTGATTTGCACGGCTATGTTCTGGAACAATTAAACCACCATTTATCATTGCTGAAGATGCCCAAACACCTATTAAAACGCAAGGTACCCAAACTAACATAATAAATAGCGGGTGGGCGATAATTGACAAACGGAAAGATTTTGCTGATTTTGCAGTTAACCAGTGTTGAAATAAATGAGGGAACATTCCTACCGATAAGGGAATGAGCATGTACGTTGCAAACTCGAATTTTGAAATATGTGCACTGCGTGCGAGGAGATCTGGCTTATGCGCTAAAACCATTTGGGTCGCATTTTTTGCCCCTCCAAGAGCATCGGCAATCATATAAAAAGCAACCATTCCCAAGATAATAAATACACATGTTTGAAATGCATTTGCCCACGCTGCACCACGAATACCTCCGAAGAATATATAGGTGAGAACAACAAAACAAATAACAAGACTACCCAACCACGGAGGAACAGCACCACCTGCAAAAAGACTTGGCAAAGCCCCTTGTGTTAATGCTGATATACTTGCCCCGCTTGCCAAAAGTCCAATAAGTAGATAGGGAAGTACAAGAAGAACAAGGACTGGAAATAATACTAAACCGATAGCATCACTTTCGAAACGATCACGAAAATATTGGATTTGTGTTGTATAACCATATTTTTTACCAAAAACCCATAATTTCATACCGATTAAAAAGAAAACAGCAGAATGAACTATACCTGAAGCAGAGGCCATTAGTCCGTAAACGCCAATTCCACGTTCGTAAGCTTCGCCGCTACTTCCAACTAAAGCAAATGCGGTCATCGTTGTACCAAAAAGTGACATAAATAACAAAAATGGACCTATACTACGTCCTGCCACAAAAAAATCATTAGAGGTTTGTTTTCCAAAACGAGCACTCGCTACCCCTAAGGATACAAGCAGCATCAAATAACATATAATTACAATAAGTACTGTCACTATTTATTCTCCCTCTGCCTCAGCTTCTAAATCTTCAGGCCACGCGTACACAACAGCTAACGCCCATAATATAGAGGCGCATACAGAAATAAAAGCATGATATGCCAATCCAACTGGTAAGAAGTCAAACACAATTGTTGTATCGCTCCACCACCAAAAGTCTTTATGGAGAATCGCTAGTAAAACTACTGCTCCCCAAATAAGCTTTTTTTTCATTATTTTTACCTTTCCAAGATCGCCAAGTGACCTGAATTAATAACAGTAGAGATCACTAAAACGCGTCTACATTTTTGCACATTCCATTTCTCGCTGAGATTGAAAACTTTCCATTGCCGCAAATATTTCACTAACACCTTCTTTGAATACATCGCCAATAAGAATATCTATTAATGTATTTTGGTATTGAGGATATACTTTTAAAAATTTGGCAAAACTGAAACCTTTGTCATAAAAAGTATATACAAGTTTTTTAATAGACTCCATGCCAGTGACTAATTCTTGTTCAAAGCTACGCAAACGAGTAGCACTTGTGTCATTTGTGGCAAGAGCCTCATTAATAGTATCTGCTGCCAGTTCTGCTGATTTTATCGCCAAAAATACACCAGAAGAGTATACAGGATCGATAAAGCTAAAGGCATCACCAATTAAAACGTAGCCATTTCCTGCAACATGTTTTGCGCGATAAGAAAAGTCTTTACATACTTTGACATTTGCGATAGGTGTTGCAAGATCGATTTTTTCTTTTAGCGCAGAACACTGATTAACTTCGCGCATAAAAATATTACAAGGGTCCAAGGTTCGGTCTGAAAAAAGTTTTGGAATATCTGATACAACTCCTACACTAACAACATTATCTTTTAAAGGAATATACCAAAACCAACCATCTTTACCTTTAGTGTGTAGTATAATTGTTGTTCCTTCATCGACGCCACATTCTCGTGCTGCTCCGCGAAAGTATGTGTAGAGAACCCCTTTGTTTAGATGCGGGTCTGGTTCATATATTTTGAGCTTTCGTGCAATAAAAGCACTTGTGCCGCTAGCGTCAACGACAATTTTAGCTCTAATTTGTTGTTCATTATTGTCTCGTTTTACAATAACACCACCAACAGCATCATCGTTGTAAATAAGATCGATCACTTTTGTGTTTTGTATTACTTGCGCTCCATACTCTAGTGCGTTTTCTAACATCATGTTGTCAAATTCGCCACGCTCTACTTGCCAAGTAGCAGAACTTTCATGAGAATTGCGCTCTTTAAAATAAAATGGTTTTGATGCTTTGCCTTTATCGTTTACAAATTGAACGCTATGTTTGCGCACAAACCCTATTTCTTTTAGTTTCTCTATCACATTCAAGCGCTTAAGTTGCCAGTAGGTGTTTGGCATTAACGATTCACCTATGTGGTGACGTGGAAATTTTTCTCGCTCTATAAGTAGAACATCGCGACCTAGTTGTGCTAAAAAAGTAGCTGCTGCACTACCAGCAGGGCCAGCTCCAATAACGATTACTTCGTAAAAGCTTTTAAGATCCTGCATAATTTACTCCTTGAGGGCGTATGATTTCTACTACTTCTATAGGCGTTTTACACGAAATTCTTGTTGATCGACCATAGAAAGAGAGCGTTGACATGGAAAAAGCTTTTTCTAGGCTAGAACATGTTTGTAATTTAAAATAGGTTTTCACTTGAATATCTCGTGGTTCTTTGTGATCGATTAGTATTTTACCTAATGGTTTTTTACCATGTAAGATTTCGTCGCGTATTTCCGTAGAAAAAAACGACAAATCCATGTGGACTATACCAATTTCGACAACCCCTATCTTGGGAAGCGATAACAACGAAAACCTTTTGTACAATGAATTTTTTACTTGTTGTTTTTTAACTTCTACTTGAACAGGTTGCCCGTAGAATTTTTCAAGTGTTGTGGTCATATGATTCTGATGTACTAATAAGTCGCGATAAGGTGCAGGAAGAGTTTCACCTGGCAATAAATCATAACGTAGGTTTTCATCACTGAAAAATGTGAATAATGAATTTAGCATATTTTTTATGTATAACGAGCGTTTTGATATTCAGGATCGTAAAAATTAGGTAGTAAACTATCTACCTGTAATAAACCTTGAGTTGTAAGTTCAACTCCTTGTTCATTTTCTACTAGCATGCCGCGTTTTTCTAAAGCAGAAAACTGATCGGCAAATTCACTGATAATATCTACTGAAAATTTATCCAGAAACTCTTGGCGTTTCAAATACCCGAGCTTCATACGCAAAATAAGTTCGCGAATTAAACGTTGGCGATCGTTAGTGGGAAAAGCGCGATGAATTGGTAATTCTTTATTTTCGCATTTTTCCATGTACGTTTCGAACTTATCAACATTTTGGTAATGAATTCCTTGAACGTGGGAGAAAGAGGCTACTCCTGTTCCGATCATATCAGCACCATACCATAATTGATCTCGATAACAAAAAGATTGTTTGTCGCTAGGTAAGACAACGGTATAAGCACTGCTTTGCTTGTAACCGATTTTTTTAAATTGATCAAAAGCGTCTTGAGCCCAGCGACGTTTCGTTTCCCAAGTTGCGACTCTACATATTCCTTCTTCACCGAGAATTTGCTTTGCATATATAGAGTTAAATGGAAGTTCCATTTGGTATATAGTAACACTTGAAGGGCGTAAATCAATTGTCTTATTAATGCACTCTTGCCAATTTTCCTGGGTTTCGCCAACCATACCAGAAATAAGGTCGATGTTAACTTGGGGAAAATCAAGTTCTTGTACCCATTTGTATGCGTTATGAATTTCTTCGCTCAAATGAGCACGTCCATTTTCTTTTAGAATTTCGTCCGAAAAATTTTCGACTCCTAAACTTAACCTTGTCGTCCCGAAATTCTTGATTGCTGATAATTTTTTTTCCGTAAGTGTTCCTGGTTCACACTCAAAAGTAATTTCTTGAACACCATCATGTGGGAAGATACGACGTAGTTGTTCTCCCAAATATTCAATTTGTTCTGCACTTAAGGCCGATGGAGTTCCACCGCCAATATAGAAAAAATTGACTAGGCGGTCGGCAACCACTGGTGAATTAGCGTATAGTTCAAGTTCTTTAACTAAGTTATATATATAATCTTCTCGTTGTTTCTTGTTTTTATCGGTATAAACGCGAAAATAGCAAAACTTACATCGCTTACGACAAAATGGTATATGCAAATAAAAACCCAAATTTCGTTTATCGGCAACGGGTTTTACAAGCATTTCCTGGGCAGTATTTGAATATTCTTTTTTCCAAAAGGAGTATGGCGGATAATTAGAAACAAAATAACTCCCCACACCTGTATCTTTATTCGTTTCAGTCATAGGAGTCCTCATAAAGCTTTGTTGTAAAGGGATACAAAATCATTGTATTTAACGATACGTGGATTAAATTGAGCTGTCCATTCTTCATTAGCTTCTACAGCTAAATTGTTGATAGCATCCGCAGTGATACCGTAGGCGCTTAATGTGGTAGGCAGTTCTGTTGCGGCGACAATTTTTTCTATGCGACGTGCCAAGGCTTTACCGGCACAGGAAGCAATTACAATCCCAGATATACGGCATAAGTCTTCATATATATCTTGTGCATGGTCAGCATTATAGCGAATTACATGTGGTAACATCAGCGCTATAGCATGACCATGAGTAATACCGTAATTTTTCGTGAGTGGGTTTGCGCAAGCATGAGTTGCGCCTAACATGGAATTTTCAATGGCCATCCCAGAGTAACAGGCTCCCATCTGCATCCCCATATTAGCCTCTTCATTTTCTGGAGAAAATAGCATTGACTCAAAATTTGCATTCAACAATTTCCAGGCGTATAACGAAAAGGAAGCAGATAAGGCGTTTCGCCTTTTTGTTACAGCGCTTTCAATTGCGTGGGATATAGCATCTATTCCTGTTGCTTTCATCACTGATGTTGGTTGAGTTACTGTGAGAGAAGGGTCTAAAATTGCTACTCTAAAAGAAGCTTTGGGGTCTCCGCAGGCCATTTTGCGATGTGTTTTACTGTCAGAAATAAGAGCGTAAGATTGCGCTTCGCTTCCTGTACCAGTAGTCGTTGGTATGCCTATCATTGGTAACATTTTCTGCTTTGCTTTTCCGTACCCCCAATAATCTTGCATTTCTCCACCGTTTGTTAAAAGAAAATTAACTCCTTTTGCACAGTCCATACTACTTCCACCACCAAGACCTATAATCAGTTCTATCTGGTGTTCTTTGGCAAAATCCACTCCAGCGGTAACATTTTCAGTGGTAGGGTTTTGCGCAAAATCGCTAAATGTATAAGTCGTGATATTTTTTTGGGTTAAATAATAAGCGGCCTTTTCGACATGACCTGTGTCAATAATTCCTTGGTCAGTAACAATAGCAACGCGCTTTACTGTAAATTGTTCTGTGATTTCTCCTAAACGCGCTAAAGAATTTTTTCCAAAAATAATTTTGTTTTTCGGTGCATATTCAAAGGGTTGCCACATCATATCCTCTTTAAGTTATATTGAGTTTTTTTGAAAAGAGCGACGTTGAAAAAGAAATTCAAATAAATTTCCTTCATGAGGTTGTAACCAATCTACTTTGCAAGTTGGTGCTGAACCAATATTGAGGCGATCAATATGCGGACAACATAACAAATCGCGTTCCCAGTTAGAGTCATTTGTTATTGCTGTTACTACCAGACTTTTTTCGATTGTTTTTAGCATTTGCTCTTGCGGCATTTCCACTACACTTGCAAAAGGAAACATGAACTCTCGGTTTGCCAGAGGATGGTCGTAACTATCAACATGAATTAAAGTTGGGTGGACAAAAGCACTTCCTTCGCAAATAGAAAATCGTTCCGTATCGCGATATTTTGCCGTCATATCTTCTGCGCCTTCTGTATCTAAACCAATTTCAATAGCTTGATTTATATACTCAGCTATGCGTTTGTCGGAAAATGCTGAAAGTTTTGCTTGTTCATGGTCTAGTGGGAGAGGGATTGTTTTTACCATGCGTTTTGCAAGGGCATCAGCAATTTCGCGACCATATTTCGGAGTCCAAATAGCTGATGCATTTATGCAAGAGCGTCCTCCGTTAGCCATGATCGAAGTAAATAACATGTCTAAATGTTGCTCCCAGTTCTCAACAATATCCTGACCAATAAGAACTTTACTAAATCCTGATCCATGAACTTCAACACGGCGATCATTTTCCCATAGGCGAACAGTTGAATCGTCGCCAAAAATCATTGCACGTTCACAGTGAAGCATAATATTATTTCCGCCAGCATAATCGGTAGGATAGCAAGATAAAGCTTCACTTGGGTAACCAGCCTCCATAAAGGCGTGTAACAAACGAAAAGGCGTCCAAGGTTCGCGGCTACCTGGTTTTAATACAATAGGAACGCGAAGTGCTAAAGCTGGTACCCATAGAGAATGAACTCCTGGAGAGTTACTTGGTAATACCGCCCCTAAGTGTCGTGCTTGCGGTAGAAATGAAATGGGAATGCCGTCTTGTACTCCATAACCTTTTTCGATTATAGAAAAATCAACGCGCCCAGATAGACTTTTAATAATCTCTGCGAGATTTGTCAAAACCCAATGTACTTTTTCCATATTCGCTCGACACATATTTTTCGGCATGCCTGTTGACGCCGATTGATAGTTGACAAATTGTTCTGGAGTCTGAGTTGTGTTTGCGAAAGGGATTTCTTCTTTAAGAAACAAGTCAGCAGCTTTTTTGCATATGTCGAGTGTTTCTGCTAAAGACATATTTTGTAAGCTTTGCCACACTTTCTTACTGTTTTTTATGTCGCGAACAATGAGTCCTGAATTTGCCTGGCTCATTGTTGCCAGTACTTCTCCTGTGCGGTGATCGACAATCTCGCTTTGTTTTAGACTAGTGTACTGTTTTCCATTACGTAATAACGGAATATGTAGCATTAGTATACTCCTTCTACTACAGTTGCCCCCATACGGCTAAACGGACCAACATTTCTTACACCGTCCCACTGATATTGTTCGCAAGCAGGTTCGCGAATAGCCTGATCTCTTTCGAGGAAATTAGGCATAAAAAGTTCTTTGGTTAGAGTGGTCAACATTACGCGTCCTAACTGACCGTAATCAACTACTTTATTTGGAGTATCAGGGTGAACAACTTGTAAAACAGCGCGAGGTAACGGTGGGTAATAAATAATATCATAGTTGTCTTCTGGCGTATATGGTTTGTGACAAGCTAAACCCATTAATGTATTACCATATGTTGGTACAAACGCAGCTCCTTCTAAGAGTTCTTCTACAGCAAAGCGGTGGAATTGTGCATCCATCTGTGTTCCTCCGCAGAAAACGCCTTTTATCCCTAAATCTTTAAGGGAAACGCGCGCGCATAGTTCCTCTAGTAGTTTTGGAGTGGCAAAAAGGCATTTAATATTCTTGTGCCGTTTTAAAATTGTCAAGGCTTGATCTACAATGTGCCTTTTATATTCTTCTAGTACAGCAAGTTGTTTCTTTTTTACTAGTTTGACTACCCAGCGCGGGTCCATATCGACGCAAAAACAAATTCCATTGCGTACCTGAGCAAGATGCTCAATTGCAAGGCGCAAGCGTCGAGGACCTGTTGGCCCTAAAAGTAACCAGTCACTTCCTTTAGGAAAATGGTTATCATCTAAAGTTTTACTGAAATCAGTGTAGTCGGTGCGCAGATCTTCTGTGCTCAAACGCGTTTTAGGCTGCCCGGTACTTCCGCCTGTTTCAAATACATACATTGGTTTACCAGCATTTCCCTTTGGTAACCAATCACGTATATCTCCTGACCGTAGCCAATTATCCTCAAAAAAACCAAATTTGTGTAGGTCAGAAAATTGTTGAATTTCACGGCGCGGATCCCATGACAGTTTTTCCGCGAATGATAACCAGAATTTACACCCTGTGTCTGGACTAAAATGCCAGTGGATAATTTCTCTAGTCCATGCATCTAATTTTTCGCTTGTTTCTGTGGACATGTTTTTTCCTACTAACGATATTGTGTATAAAAATAATAAGTAAAAGTTGACTTTCTGGTAGTTACTATTGAATTTAGAATCAACAGGAATTTCGCTTGACTACTGTTGAATTAAGGAATAAACCCTGTGTTGTCATTCTTATGGAACGAATGACAACAGGAGAAAAAAACAATGTTTTCAATGGTATATAGATACAAAGACTAGGAGGACGAGGCTCCTGCTGAGCCAAAGCCTTTATTTTAATAAAAACTTTATCGAGAAAAGCTTATATCAAAACAAAAATTTCTAGGAAATGAACAATTTACTAAAAGTTTTTATTATAAAATGTAGCCAGCAGGAGCTTTGCCCTCCTAATTCTAAATACAATAGTTTAACAGCTTATGTATCAGGCAGTCCTTTTTTACGAGCTAAACTGAGTAAATAAATGAGATAGCCGTAAATAAAAGCGGTTCCGTAAAAACCCGTAGGTACTGCTGGTAGTAAAACCAAAAGAATCGCCACCATTGTCCATGAACGAACAAGAGCAATACTATTACCTGCGACTAGAAAAATGAGTTCTGGTAGAGCTCCGCCCAACAAACCAAACAAAGTGCACATCAACAAAATATCTATATGAATAGGACCGGCAAAAATCGCTAATGATAAATAAAAAGCGGCTCCACCGATAGCTCCTATGATTAGAGATTCACCTAATGGTGCACTAGGATGTACATTCTTTTTAAGTTGAGCTACGAAATCATTTTTCATCTTTTTTCTCGTCTTTTTTCTCGTCTTTCTTGGTAGATGCAATAGCGTACAAACGTGACTGGGTTGCAATATAAAGTGTTTCATTTGCCGGAGATGGGGTGGTATAAATAGTGCCTTCAAGTAAAGACTCACCTAGAATCTTTTTCTCTTTGCTGTGAGCGAAAACAACGACATCGCCATCTTCATCTCCCAAATACACTTTGCCATCAGCAATAATAGTTGAACCCCAAATAGCTGCTTCCATATCGTGTCTCCACAATACTTTACCTTTTTCTAGGTCGATGCAGTATGCAAATCCAGCGAGATCACAGTTATACATCAAACCATCGCGAATAGCTGCTGTAGACATAGTACGGCCAAAATCTTTACCACCAACATGCCAAATAGTGTGGGTTTTGGTTATATCTCCTGAGCCAGTAGCGTCGATCGCGTATAGGTGACCAATCCCTTCACCGTGCTCTGGATCTTGACCAACGCCAATATACACTTTATCATCGTAAATTACTGGTGTTGACACAAGATTATTGCGTGTTCCATGTCCGCCTAATTCCCAAACAGAATCTTTTGGGTTACAGTCAAATGTCCACAGAACTTCTCCTGTTTTAGGGTCTAAAGAATATACTAAACCGTCTCCACCAGGACAAACGAGCTGTTCACGTCCTTTTACAACGCCGTAAGCGGGAGAAGACCATTGTCCGTGAAGAATCTTGTCTGCAGGATCGCCATTTTCCCATACCAATTCGCCGGTCTTTTTATTAACAGCAATAAAGCTAGGTGCGCGCGGCGAAGGGATATTTAAGTGAGCTTCATCTACACCATTAGAAGTAAGTAAGTAGACCATGTCGCCAACAACAATAGGAGAAGACGTTGCAAGATTGTGTGGGAAAACGCCTAGTTCCTCTATCATATCAAAAGTCCAAATGATATCGGCCTTGTCTTTTCCTTTGTATTTTTCGTCTTGAGCGCCATCGTTTTCATCGTCGTAAAATCCTTCGGTATCTGCGCATACAACTTCGCAACGATTACTTACATAGTAAAGTCTATCACCTTCTATAAAAGGTGTAGAACAAATTCCTTGTAACGGCCAATCGTTTACACGACCAGCATTGAGTTTATCGTGTACTGCTTGCCATAAAAATTTGCCATCTTTTTCATTGAAACAAAGAATATTACCTTTGTCTCCTTTTATCTTGGGATCTTTCAATCCTTCGTTATTGCTACCAACAAATACTTTGCCATTAGAAACAACAGGATTACCATAACTCTGAGAGCCAAGTTCAACAACCCATTTTATATTTTCACCTGTTTCTTCGTCCCATTTAGTCGGCAAGTTTTTTTCGACGTCGTTTACCATGTTTCGGCCGACCTTGCCTCCCCACATCGTCCAATCATCTGCATTGACAAAAGCAAGTGCAATGAATAAACCAACAATGATACATGTTCTCATATTTCTCCCCTTAGTTGTTAGAGATTTCTACATTGTCAAAATATACAGGTGTTCCTGGCTTTTTCGAAGTAATTCCAACGCTGTAAGCATACAAACCAGGACTTCCAGCTTTATTTGGGCATGAATCAATTAATTCAATTGACCACTCTTTTGGTTCTTCCTCACCTCGTAACCACACTTTGCCGCGAACTAAAGCTTTATTGTCTTGCAAATCCACACGCAATTTTGCCGTATACCATTTATTCGTACGCCATTTAAAAGGTACATCTTTTTGAATACGCGGCATAGGGTCCCAACTCACTAAACGCAACTGCGGTTTTAGCGTTGTTCCCAGTAAGATTAGTGTATAACGACAGTTAATGAGACCTAGGTCAGGGTAAAAGCGCTTCTTACGATCTCCGCGTAAGTCGGCCTGAATAGTATAGCCAGCAGGCAACGGAGGCTGAATATATGCTTTTAATCTTGCAAAAGGCGGAGCAGGTCTATTTGCCATTTTTTTCAATACTTTAGAACCTTCAAGATCAAAAACTTGGCATTTTAGTTTAGAAGTTATCCATCCTGGAGGAGGTGTACCTTCTTTCAAATTATCGAAATCTTCGCTGTAAGGAAGTTTTGGTATAATACGTAGGCGAGAAACGGCTTTAAGCCCGTCTATTTCTGCGGTAATTTCTCCTGCTTGCTGCTTATTTTCTTCTCCAGCAATGAAGTTTCCATGTTCATCAATACCACCACTTAAACCTGAAATATTCCATTTAGCAGCGCCGTTTTTAACGAACTTTCCATCACCATCAAATAATTGTGCTGTAAACTGAACACTCTCTTTAGGAGAAATCCACGTTTCTGCTGGAACAATTTGCAATAATTGCGGTTTTGTACCGTTTATGTTTTTTTGTTTTAAACCAATACAGTAAATGCTGTTACCTGTTGGTAAATAAACAAGACCGTTTGCAATAGCAGGAGAACCATTGATTTCAATAGGAGAACCATCTGCTAGTGCAAAATGCTCTTCATCTAAAAGTTTGCATCCGCTTTCTGATGGTTCAGCGATAACATAAGATCCTCCCACAACTCCGACATATATCTTACCATCTGCTAGAACGCCTGATCCCTTTGCAACTGTTCCGTAGTTAAACTCCCATTTGCTTGAGCCATCAATAGTATTAAAACAATGTATATTGGCAGAGTTGTCCATTACGTACAAGTGATTTCCATGAACGATGGGTGAAGTGTAACCAGCTCGTGTACCATCAATTCGCCATAAGGTTCCGGTTTTAGTAATATCTCCTTTACCTCGGCCGTCAATGCAAACAATACTTCCCATTAGGTTGGTGTCGATATTTTCTTCACTATGAGTAGCGAAAACACGATGGCCTTGGACTACAACAGAAGAGTTAATACCTCTTTTGCTAAAATGATAACCCCAACGGCTTTGCCCTGTTTTAATATTTAAAGCGTATACATAGCCATCGGCGCAACCGGTAATTAAAAGGCGTAAACCATCTATTTCGGCAATCACTGGTACAGAATAAGTTGTATCAAGAGGCTTTTTTCCCGGATCAGACCACCATACAACTTGACCAGAATTTTTATTCATTGCCAAGTAGCGATGTTTGCCTTTTCCATGCTTTCCCCAACCGCTGCTTAAAAAACTAATGATAACGAGGTTACCATCAACTATTGGTGTATTTGTTCGCCCACCGTATCCTGAGATACGCCCGAATTCTTCTGTTAATGAACGCGACCAAAGAATTTTACCGTTTTTATCGAAACAAAAAAAGCGCCCTTGAACACCATGAGCATAGATATTTCCAGTTTCGAGGTCACCTCCAAGATTCGCCCATCCAACGCGGTGAGCTACGATATCAGTATGGAAAACATTGAAGCGATGTTCCCAAACCAATTTTCCGGTTTTGCTATCTAAAGCAAGAACTCTTTCTTGTAAATTTTGACCTTCTCCTGCACGGTTTATCATATATACCATGCCGTTCATTATTAGTGGAGTGGAGCGCGCTCCATAGTCTGCTTTCCAAATTAAATTTTCGCCATCTTTTGACCAAGAGCTTGGTAAATTTTTATCTTCTGCTACACCATTTTGTGTAGATCCTCTCCAGTGATGCCAGTTTTGAGCATACAGAGGACTTAAAACCAAAGATATTAAAATAAGATGTGTCAGGTATCTCATAAGAATCGTATCCTGTAACAGTTGTATAGTTTGATATCAATGCTAGAATGTTATTTAGCGAGCTGACAAATATTTCTTATACTTGTCAGCTCATTTTAGGAAATCATCCTGCAACAGTGTAGTTTTGTAAATATTCTTATTTTAGTAGTTTGGATTAAAGTGATGTGACGAATGTCAGGTCACTAAAAATAAGAACGTATTTTAAACTACATATATATTATGAACTATAAAATGATTGCTTGGGTCACAACTTGGTTTATAATATACAATTTAATTACTATCTTGTAAAATATATAGTTGAATTTTGTATTGCTAGGGCGTGTCAACATTTAATACACAGAGACATGTAAAGAAATATTTTTCAACTAGCAGAAAACATAGGGAATTGTTAAACTAAGTGACCCATCAAAAATAGTTATCTAGAACATAATATAAAAGTAAAGATCATCTGTTTAAAAAGAGTATGATATTACTGCGTAAGTGAGTGGAAAGGGTTTTATGTGAAGAAGAAATGTGCTATCTTAAGCGATATTCATGGTAATTTAGAAGCGTTCAATGCCGTTTTACAAGATATTGAGAAGAAAAAGATAGATCGTATAATGATTCTTGGAGATACGGTTGGTTATGGCCCCAATCCTAAAGAATGCTGGGAAAAAGCAAATAAAATCGCAGACCTTTTGTTAATTGGAAATCACGAATATGAAGTTCTAAGTCCTGGCGATGAGTTAATGAATCCTGTTGCACGAGAAGCTATTCGTTGGACAGGAAAGCAATTACAGAATGTTCCTTCTTGGAAAAAATTAAAACAAGATTTCAAGAAAAAAGGAGCGAAGAAACTTTCTTCAAAAAAAGATAAAGACACTCTTTTTGTTCATGCCTCGCCAAGAAACTCAATCATGGAATATGTTTGCCCAGAAGACGAACACTTGTTCTTGGCTTTCAATCGCCAAATAGATAATCTACTCATGACTTTTCTTGCACAATTTACAGAAAATCACTGTTTTTGTGGACATACTCATGTTCCTGCCATACTTACTTCATATCATAACAGCATTATTTTCAAAAACGTTCATACTTGGAATACGAAAGCGACTTTTATTGGCCCAAAGACTATTTTTTTTGTGCCAAGTAAAAAAACAATTGTCCGCAATATTAAAAATAAAAAAATGATTATAAACCCTGGTAGTGTAGGACAACCTAGAGATGGAAGTCGTCGAGCATCTTATGCTATTTACGATGAAAACAATATAACTTTTCTTCGTATCAACTACGACTGGAAAAAAACGCAAAAAAAGCTTCACGCAACATCAATGAAAAAAGATGTGAAAAATTTTCTAGCAGATCGCCTAAGTCGCGGTTATTAAATAGAGAGGAACAATATGACTATTCGACGCCCTTTTAATCTTTACAAATGGATTGACGATAACAAAGATCTTTTAAAGCCACCAGTGTGTAACAAAAATTTATATGTTGAATCTGGCGACTATATTGTAATGATTGTTGGCGGACCTAACGCTCGCAAAGATTTTCATTATAATGAAACCGAAGAATTGTTTTTTCAAATCAAAGGAGACATTACCGTTGCCATACAAGAAGATGGCAAACGAGTGGACATTCCTATCCGTGAAGGCGAAATGTTTCTTCTTCCTGCCAAAATACCTCACTCTCCGATTCGTCCGGCGGACACTGTTGGTTTAGTGATTGAATATAAACGTCAACCAGATCATAAAGATGGTTTATTGTGGTTTGCAGATGAATCAAACGAAAAACTGTACGAAGAGTATTTTCATCTTACCAACATAGAAAAAGATTTTATTCCAGTAATGAAAAGATTTTACTCCTCTGAAAAATTACGCACCTGCCCAAAAACAGGAAAAATAATGGAAATAGACGAGCGCTTTGTTTAAATCAAAAATGGCATAGAGATATATTTCATAAAAATTACATTTCTGTATTAAAACTCGAAGTTTTACAACAAAAGAACTTGTAGAATAGATTTTCTTTATAACAGTGCGATGTAGGGGCGGTCTTGTGCCGCCCGTAGTACAAATACAAATGAATAACATTTGCCATTTTTTGTGCCCAAAAAAATCCGACACTTAAACAGGGCGTGTCATCATTCAATACAGATAAAAATATAACGGATTCATTTAATGATACGCCAGTAGTATTGAGCCCGAGCCCGTTTGCGAGCCCGCGCCCGAAAACTTTTTGAGAGCGACAGAAAATGATTTATTGGTTCAATACTAGTTTTTTGCGATGGAAAAAGAAACTTTGCTTCTTTGATAAATTGTTAGTGAAAGTTTCGGAAACGGGCTCGCAAACGGGCTCGGGCTCGAAAAAACACACAATATTTTGAATGATGACACGCCCTACTCTAATTAAAATGAATTTTAAGTACAGCACTTTTTTCGGGTCTAAGATTTGTATGATCCTCAATTTCTATTTGCCACTTTTTATCATCTTTTTGCACTTTCTCTTCAACATTACTTCCTGCCGGGTATTTTGTAGAAAAGAACGTTGGATTAGATGATAGCTTCACAAAACTAATAGGCTTTGCTTTACTAAGTTGTATTTCTTCTGAATGTATAAGTTTTTGTACTGCAAATGTTTTTTTCCCCAGGGGCCACTTTATTATCATTTTTTCTGGAACACGTAAAGTTTCTATTTCTAAATTAACATTATAAACATCGTTATATGCTTGTTTATCATTAACTAGATATAATTTAAAAAGGTGATGTTCGTGACTATATGTTGCAGAAATGCTTTTTGAATGCATTTTGTTTAATAATTTTTCTTTAGCTTTCCGTAATTCCTTTAGCTGTTTATATCGTTGCCGCTCCTTGTGAATACGTTTTAAAGATAACTGCCCACTACCTTGCCAAGTTAATTTACATTTGAGTACATTTGTTGACAGGTAAGAAAACTCAATTTCTAAAGCAACACTTGCATCATAGTGAATCTTTGCAATCTTTATAGTAGTAAAGTTTTGTAGTTTTTGTACTTGCTGAGAATGGAGAACTGTGATAAAGAATAGAAGACAAATTTTTTTCATATTTCTTTCCTTAGATAAACGAATTTCCCAATTATTATCATAATACTAAATAAAACCGTTTGTTTGTCAAAATGTTCGTTTTATAAAAAAGAAATGAAACTGAAATGAAGAAAGTCAAATACGCAAAATGTCATTTTGTGGCTTTTTCTAAAAGGGACCATGTTTCAAAAGACGCTCTTCTTATAGATGTAAGTAGTTATAGTGAAGAACCTTATTGTCAGTTCAGTCCTTTTTATGTTCATAATGATATCCCTATTCCTAAAAAGCCAGGAGAATACAGTGATACTGTTGAAGGAATTTGGCAAGGCCTTAAGGTTATTCGTAAAAAAATAGCTCCGCGTTATTTTCGTGGTCCAGGAAAAAAACGCGGTGGGAAACCAGAGGGGCACAAGTACGGAGGTAAACTTCTTTCTATAGTAGAAGCTCGCTATAAAATCTACAAAATTTCTTATGATTGGGTTTTAGAAAACAAAATAGAACAAGTAATATATCGCGATATTCTTGACAATGCCAAAAAAGGTATTCCGCAATATTTTCACGATATGGAGAACAATGGAGACATTAACAATCCTAGTTCTCCTCTTGCTCACGCAAGTTTGTTAGTGCAATATATAAATATTTTAATTAAAAAAGAGTTACGCAAGGAATGTTGACATGTGGATTGCTGGTGAAGAAGACTTAAAAAAATTGAAAGCTGTAGGTAAAGCTGTTTCCACTACATTAAAAACTATGAGTAAGCACCTATCGCCGGGTATTACTACAAAAGAACTAGATGAAATTGGACGTCAAACACTAGAAGGTTTTGGGGCTATATCTGCTCCCAAAAAATGCTATGACTTTCCTGGCTACACCTGCATCAGTATTAATGAGCAAGTAGCCCACGGCATTCCAAGTGATCGACGTTTACAAAAAGGAGATATGGTAAACATAGACGTTTCTGCTGAATTAAATGGTTTTTACGCAGACACTGGCGCTACATTCCCTGTTGAAGTTGATAATGAACGACTACAACTCTTGTGTAAAACTACAAAAAATGTTCTTAACGAAGCTATTTCGAAAATAAAAGCTAACCAGAAAATAGAGATGCTGAAAAAAATATATTCGCGTGGTGCAAAAAAACATAATTTTTCTATTATTCATAATTTATGTGGTCATGGTTTAGGAAGAAAGCTTCACGAAGAACCAACTTATGTTCCTGATTTTTCTAGAGAAAATGATAAGCGCAAGTTTACTGAAGGAATGGTTGTTGCCATTGAACCGTTTCTTTCAACAGGCTGTACTTGGGTTGAGTTAGCAAGTGATGGTTGGAGTTTATGTACACCAAAAGGTTACTTTACCGCCCAATTTGAGCATACAATTGTAGTTACTAAAAACGGCACAATTGTGATTACAGCCTAATCGAAAATCGCGTGGAAGTATTATTTTTCTATGATAGGGAGTAGTTCGATTGAATCAATATGTGATCCTAGAGAATCGACAATACCAGCATCAACAAAAGATAATGTTGTTCCTTGGGAGCGACAAATAAATTCAAACTGGTGAATAGTCCATTTGTAAGATGATGGTTTTGTTAATTCGAAGAAAACTTTCTTATTTACTAATACTTTAACTCCATTTGAGTTTAGCGGACTGTCTTTTCGGGCTCGAAAAGCAAATTTAACTAGATATTTTTGCCCTTTATTAAGTCGTAAATGCTGAGAAATTTGACGAACACCAAAACCATCACTGTCTAGTTCAAGGCATTTTTTTCCATGGTGTGGATAAGCATACTTTGTATATCCAATCATAATTTCTATTGGACCGTTTCCTCTCCAGAATGGAAATAGAAAACCACGAGGATATGTAATACTGCCTAGACTATTCACTTCGGGGGTTTCAAAACTACCATTTTTAATTAAGTTTTTTCCAAAAGATAATTTTTTAGGAATGATTTCTTTTTCTTTAGTTTTTACTTTTTTATTTTGCCATTTTGCTGTTAGTTTTTCTTGCGCTTTTTCAGTTTGCTGTTTTACTGTTCGTTTTTTTTGCGCTTTTTCAGTTTGTTGTTTTGCTGTTAGTTTTGCTTGTGCTTTTACAGTTTGTTGTTTTGCTATTCGTTTTTCTTCAATTTTTCCAGTTTGTCTTTTTGTTGTTAGTTTTTCTTGCGCTTTTTCAGTTTGCTGTTTTGCTGTTAGTTTTTCTTCTGTTTTTTCAGTTTGAAATGATTGACTCATAAAGAAAAAAAACAAGATTACTACCGAAAAACTAGAAATCAAAATAGCTGAACTTGTGTTTAACGATTTCCTTTTTCTTCTGTTTTTTAGACGCGCTTTTTTCTTAATTTGTCTTGTTTTTGAAGATAACGCTACGCTTGTTTTTGCAACTTTAGAAATCGGTGCAATCGCAATTTTTTTAGGATTGACAAACTTTTCTAATTCGAATACCATTTCTGAAGTACTGTTATAACGTTCGCTAGGAACTTTTTCCATCGCTTTTAAGATAATCTGTTCTAACATTTTCGGAATATCATTATTGATTTCAGATGGAGGAGTTGGCTGTTCTCTTACAATCTTTAGCATTAAACTAGCAATCGGTCCAGTAAAAGGAAGTTGGCCTGTGGTCGCCTCATATAAAATTACTCCTAAACTATATATATCGCTAAGAGTAGTAACACCATTGATATCCCCTGTTGCTTGTTCAGGAGACATATATGCTGGAGTACCTAAAAACATTCCAGGTTGAGTGAGTCTAGTGCCATCTAATTCTTCGGTAAAAGCAGCCCCAAAATCCATAACTATAGGGGTTTTATCTGATTTTAGCATAATGTTTTCAGGTTTTAAATCGCGATGGATGACATCCTTACTATGAGCATAAGATATACCGTTGGCAACATTTATCAATATATTCACTGAGTCTTTTAGACTGATATCCCCAGATTTGAGCCAAGCCTCAAGAGTTTTTCCTTCGATCAAATCCATAGTAAAGTAAGGATTTTTGTGTTTTCCGTAGTCAAAGATTTTGATTATATTAGAGTGGTCAAGTTTTTGCATTATTTTTATTTCACGAATAAAACGCTGTACTTGGTTTTGATCCTTACATGAACGAATTATTTTTAGTGCAAGTGTTTTTTCTCGGTGTTTATCAAAAACTTTATATACTTCTCCTGTTGTTCCCTTTCCAAGTTGCTCCTGTAATAAAAAACGATTAGCAAAACATTTTTTGTTGTCATTAGTATCCATAATATCTCTCAGTTGTGTTTACTGTTATATTTGTTTAATTGGTCGGTGAATGACTAAAATGTTTACAGATTTTTTTTATTAAGGCATGTCGTTGATCAAAATTATCGGGTTCTGACCGATCTTTGTAATATTGCTGAAGGCAATGGTAAATTTACCGGGTATCCTCTGGGTGCAGATAAGCTCGATTCTATCATATTGCTCGTGGCTCTGCCTGTGCAGCTATTCTTGATACATATTATCCAAGTTCTTGATTTTCAACAATGGCAAGATGGAAAACTTTTGTTAACTCGTATTGTTTCTATGCTCTCCAAAATATTATAACTATTCGGTTACGATAATGACAACGATTACGGTCAAGGTCACGTCTTTTATTTGAATGAGGACACGCCTTACGCTCTTCAATTAAAATGATACTTTAACTTACCGCTATAGAACAGAAACACCTGTTATTTTTCTAGACAGAGAGAAATATTAACGCATCTTATGAAACTCGTCCAACGTATATAAGTGGTTTTCATTCATACGTTCAAAAAACATTTTACCATGTAAATGATCGTATTCATGTTGAAAGACACGTGCTACAAATCCACTGTAATCAGCAAAAACTTCTTCATTGTAGCGATCTCTATATTGAACATATATATTTTTACTACGAGGAACTTCGCCGCGCTTGTCTGGTATACTTAAGCAGCCTTCCCAATCGCAAATCTTCTCTGGGCTATACTCAATAATAGTGGGATTAATAACGGTGGTTATTGGAAAAATTGGTGCATAAGGGTAGCGAGGATTTGGGTGTGACATTAGTATAAAAATACTTAAACTATAACCAATTTGTGGTGCGGCTATTCCCATTCCTTTTGACAATTGGCATGTATAAATCATGTTGTCAATTAAAGTTTGTATTTTTTTATCTTGAATATTTGGAACAGCTACCGCTTTTTGTTTTAAAACAGAATGCGGATAATGGTATATTCTCAATTTTTTCATTGAGAATTTTTTTCAGAAAGTCGTAAACACTCGCGTATTCTTTTTGTGGATACCGCAAAACCAATACTATTTGCTTTTCCTACTACATAGGTATTCATTCCTACCATAAATCCTTCTTGAGTGAGAAGCGGTCCACCAGAATTCCCCGGATTTATTGGTGTGTCAGTTTGAATACTATTTCCGCGAATTGCGCTTACAGTACCACTCGTTAGTGACCACTTATAACCGCGAGGGTGCCCTATTGCATAAACCGTTTCACCTATTTTAACTTTTTCCCCTAAAGGCATAATATATTCAGGGCTTATTTCATGAGGGAATTCAATGAAAGCGATATCTATTTCTTCATCATCGTAGCGATCTATAACACGCAAACGATAAGATTTTTCATTTCTGAGAGTCACAATGACAACTTCTTGTCCTTTGACTACGTGGGCATTTGTGACAATGAGGAGATGATTGTCGTGTTTAATAATTACGCCACTTCCAAGTAGTATATCAGCTTTTATCATGACAACACATTGAACGCGTTGATTATATATTTGTTCGCCAAGGTTGTTTGGCTTTGCAACAGAGAAGATTTCACGTTTTACAAAATTACGCACTTGAGGCATAAATATATACATTGCTAAAATAAGTGCCAAAAAAGCTAAGCACGAAGATTTAATTATTGATGTTTTGCGATTGTATTTAACTAAAAATTCAACATCTCGAAACAAATCTTCTGGTTGCGAACATCTTGCTTCTGGTTCTTTAGAAAGTAGACGAGAAATAAACTTTTGAATATTTCTTGGAGTCTTTGGAGCAATTTTTTTTAGCGGATATGCAATTCGTTTTTTAAAATTTTGGCGATTCGTCGTTTCGAAAGGAGAATAACTGCTCAAACAAAAATACAATACCGCTCCAAGGGAGAAGCAGTCGCAAGTAAAACTGAGTTTTCCCTTTTCTGTAAGTTCAGGAGCGCAATAATCATAAGAGCGAACTTCAATACCATAAGTGTGGCCTTTATTTGATTCAACTGCTCGAATTAAATTAAAATCGCAAAGTTTTACTTTGTGTTCACCAATCATAATATTTTGCGGGGAAATATCACGGTGTACTAAATTTTTTGACCAAATATGCTTTAGAGCAGAAGTTAGATCTTCTGCGATTTTTAATGTACTTTCTTCAGTAAGAGGTCCATTTCCACGAACATATTGATCTAATTGTATTCCATGAAAATATTCCATAACTAAATAATAAATATTTAAAATTTGCCCCGATTCAATGGCAGTGATAATATTTGGGTGTTGTAGTTGACCAAGGGCTTTTACTTGTCGTTGAAAATGCTCGATGTGTTTTTCCGATCTTGGTTGCAATAATTTTATTGCCACAAGACGATTGCCCATATTTTTTTGTTTGGCTTTGTAAACAACTCCAAAACGGCCAACACCTATTTTACCAACAACAGTGTAATTTTTAAAAATAGAGGCATTTTCATCTATTTGCGAAAACTCTTCTTTTCCAAAGCCGTAATCGTCAGCAAGAATCTTCGTTATGTTTTTTTCACCGTGGTAGGTTGTTTCATATGAAGATTTTGCTTTTACACACAAATGATTTTGTAATTGTTCTTTTGAAAACATTCTTATTCGTTGATCTGGGGCACTCATTTCACACTCATCTTAAAATCGTAGTAAAGTTTCAAAGCGTAACATGAAAACACTTTGATCGCCGTCAGCGCCTAGTTCATCAAAAGCATCTTTAAAGAAAGTTGAATTGAATAGTATGCCTGCTGCAAGAACAAATGTAAGATCACTACTATATTCCCAAACAAGACGTAAATCAATTTCTTCTCCTATATGACCACTAGAGCCCGTTGTATCTATAGCTTCAAAGTGCGCATACAGAATTTCGAGACGCATTTCTTCACTTGTTAGAGGTTTTAAACTAATGCCAGACTGAAATTTAATTGCCCAATAGTTTGAGTCAATATCTAAGCCGTAGTCGTTTTCTTCTACGATTAAAGTACTATCAATATCTTCGTAGGTTACTAGATCACTGTTTTTATCACGGTCAGGATCATCGTCATCACCAGATACATACCATACAGAAACATCAACAAACGGTTTCCAATCGCTTTTTTCGTATGAAAATCTTGTTCCTAGATAACCACCAAAAGCTAAATGTGCTTGGTTTTTGTTAGAAAAAGCGGGTGCAATGTTTTTGCGATCTAGAACGCCAAACTGAAATAATGTTTCTCCGTAAAGTTCAATGAGGTAAACATCTGGCTTTTCGCTGAGAAAATAATCAAAACCAAAACCAACAGACCATATCGGTTGGTTATTATCTCCAAAGATTGCCGCAATCATAACATTAAAAAAACGTACAAGTAGTGCTTCAGACTCATCTTCGTTGATAACTGTTTTTGAGAAATCTAGATCAAGATTAATTCCGGCAATAGATTGGTCTTGGCGTAAAAATCCGTTTTCTTGGGTGTTAAAATAAAAAGCTTCGATATCCGCTTGAAATATTTGACTTAATTGTAGAGCTTCGCTTGCTTGCCATCTGTAAACAAATCCACGTGCGTTGATATCTTGGCCATCTTCGTCAACATTGGGGTCACCGTCGTTAAATGGTGATTCTGATTCTCCTAGGTCAAGAAAAAAGGCATCGCCATTTGCACGTAGAGCGTAACGTTTAGGAATAATACCTATCTGAAGCATTGTATTTGAAAATCCAAAGTCACTAATATTTAAATATGCTCGTTCTATTTCGAATACAAAAGCATTTTCTTCAGCGCGGTTTGTAATAAATAAGTTACCTGATTTATTATTGAGAAGCCCTGTATTTAATTGAGTAGCAACGCGTACTTCATTGTGTAATTCGATAACAGCTTCGATGTTGTTAGAGAAAAAGATATCTAAACGTAAAGTCAAACGCGGGTCGAAAAAATCACCGTCTAAATTAGTTGTGTTATCAGCTAAGACAGCATCTGCAAATAAATCTTCGCGAAAAACATAAGAAAACCCTAAAGTACCAGAGATCATTATGTTGCGGACATCGCGATCTTCATTGATAATTACACCTCCACCGCCATAATCATCATCTTCGGAATCATAGTAGTTTTCTTGTGGTTCATTTTGCGGTGAAGAATACTCTTCTTGTTTGTTACTTTTAGTTTTTTCTTGTGTTTTTTCTTGTTCAGAAGGTTCTTCTTTTGGAAAAAAATCTTCTTTTTCTTTCGAAGGAACTTCTTCTTCTGAACGAAGTTCCTCTTCCTCTTCTGGGAAAAAGCCTTCTTCTTCTGAACGAAGTTCCTCTTCCTCTTCTGGAAAAAAGCCTTCTTCTTCAGAGAGAATCTCATCTTCTTCTGGAGGGAAAAAATCTCCTTCTTCTTCAGAGCGAATCTCATCTTCTTCTGGAGGAAAAAAGTCATCTTCTTGCGCAAACAGCGAACATGTAACAACATGAGTAAATATAAAAATTAGTATAAATATTCTCATTACAAATCCTTACAGATTATTAAGTGCAGACTCCATTGACTTTTTCATTTTTGCAGGAGTTTGGTAGCGTTTATTAATGCTATGGTGCATTGATTTATTTACGATATCAATAACTTCTCTTGAAAGGCCGCTTACTAAGTTCTCGATAGGTTCAGGTTGTTCGTTAATTTTTGCTTTTAAAATATCTAGCGCACCTTTTATATTCGCGTATGGAGGTTGGCCGCTTAACATATGGTAAATTGTTGCTCCTAAAGCATATATGTCAGCACGGTGGTCAGCTTCTTTTGCATTCCGAATTTGTTCTGGGGCCATATAGTAAGCTGTTCCCATCATTTGTCCTGGTTGTGTTAGTCCTTTTTCCTCTAGTATTTTTCCTAAGCCGAAATCCGCCAGTTTTACTTTGCGATTACGCCTATCTATCATAATATTTGCTGGCTTTAAGTCGCGGTGAATAATCTTTTGTTTTAACGCATGCTCTAAAGCAAGGGCAACTGCTATTGCTATTTTTAAAGTATGCCGTGACTGCAATTGTTTGCGATTTCTCAATACTTCTTCTAAACTTTCCCCCTCGATATACTCCATTACAATATATGGGCGACCGTTGTAACTGTCTACATCAAAGATGCCTACGATGTTTGGATGTTCTAATCGCGAGTGAACACGTGCTTCTTGTTTAAATCTCTCTGCTGCCTGAGAATCTTTTTCCATCTGTGAACTGAGTAACTTGATGGCAGCATAATTCTTTACACCGATGTGCTGTGCTAGATATATTTCACCCATTGAGCCACTATTTACCGGTTTTATAATGTGGTAGTCGCCTATTCTTTCAAGGGAATTTTTAGGAAGAGAAAACTTTTTAATAGGTTGTGTAGGTGCTCTTTTTTTGGTATTAGGTTCCTTGTTCATTTTTTCACAACGAGTTTTTGTTTCTTCTATAGCGCGACTTATTTCATGGGTGTTTTGTTTGTTTAGAACATTAGGCGATTCTTGTTTTATAGACTGAACAGGTATTCTTTTTGCAGTGTGAGACCTAGGTTTCCTAGGATTAGAACCCGTTTTCGTAAATCTTTTACTAGTATTTGTCTGATTTTTTAAATCGCTATCAACCCAATTTACAATGTTGCACTCGCAACGGTTACAAACAAGTTGTAGCTGTCCCGCGAAATTTGACAATGTAATTGTCAATTGTATCTGACAAATAGGGCAATTGATAATTTTATGAATATTAACGGACACTGTTGATCCTCGGACTTTCTAAAAAAACTCATAGAGTTAGGGCGTGTCGATGCGTCCTAAGCAAGTTGCAAAAAGTTTTGGCGCGTTTAAAAGTGAGTTATAAAAATTTTTCAGGCACGTTTAAAATTCATGTAGTTCGAGTACCAAAACAAGAAAAACCGGAGTTGGTATTACGCAATTTAAAATTTTGATAGGCTATTATGTCCAAAGATAATTATGTTAAAAAAAATGGTTACTTAATAACTTGGTTCTTTTAGAATACCATTGTGTGTTTTTAAAGTGCCTTACTATTTCCGAAATATCTCATAACTATAAAAACTTTAGATATTGATACCTATAGATCGTGAATAATTCCATACAGCATCTTCTTGAGCGCGTGTTTCTATTGATTCTGGGCGTAAATAGCGTATTTCGCGAATAGCTTCTTCCGGTTGCAT
The DNA here is from genome assembly GCF_041508025.1 of Candidatus Uabimicrobium helgolandensis. Classification (NCBI taxonomy): domain Bacteria; kingdom Pseudomonadati; phylum Planctomycetota; class Candidatus Uabimicrobiia; order Candidatus Uabimicrobiales; family Candidatus Uabimicrobiaceae; genus Candidatus Uabimicrobium; species Candidatus Uabimicrobium helgolandensis. The sequence goes on along the minus strand of NZ_CP165719.1, from coordinate 3,223,560 downwards.
ACCTTCTTTCGTAAGATAACAAGCAAGCATGGTACCTGTTCTTCCGATACCAGCGTGACAATGCACAACAACATGTTTTTTATTACTTAGCATTTTATCTACGAAGTTTACAAAAATTTCTATCTGAGTTAAGGAAGGCGCAGAAAAATCCTTAACCGCAATATGGAGATATTCCATATCATATTGTTTTAATACCTTTTTATTCAAAGGGTATTCCATCAACGATACAATGGCTTTTATATTGTTTTGCAATAAAAACTCAAAGTCATCTTTTATAGAATTTTTTTTGCCTGGTAATCCCATTCCTGCTAATATTTGGGGAATTACAAAGCTAAATCCGTTACGATGCTCCATTAGTTTACTCACTATAAAATTCTTTTTAGATTTATTCTATACATATTAAGCATTTTTGCTGAGATTTTCAAGCATTATACGATGATGAGTAATAAAATTATGATTAGGGTGCGTTATCAATTAGCCATAGTGTAGTTGCGATTGTGACCAAATATTCTAGATATTTCTTGCAAAATATTTGTGGTTTATTTGAGTTGCGATTATGGCTACGATCGCGGTTAGAGCTAGGAACACGGTCAAAACCATATGTTTTCAAGCTGTAAGTTTTAGTTGATGAAATGTCTTAACTTGAGTGTGGTTTAGTTTTTAAGAGACTAAGACAATGATTACTCAATTTCACTTAATTCATCGTAGAATTGTATGCGAAAGTCGCTATTTTTCATATTAAATATCGTATTACGATGCGGGCCGCATATTTCTGTATAACTGCAGTTTCGGCATTTTTGAGAATTAGGGGTGGCAGCAAAGAAGCCTTTTTCGACTCCATGACAAACTAAGTAACAAATTTTTTGTAGTTTATCGTATGTGTCTTGCCAAGTATCATAACTGAAGTTTACTTGTTTGTAATCACCTGTTTCGCGAATAAAGCGATGTTCAACATGTGTGGGAGTATATTTTTGTTGAACAAGAGCAAGTAGTTCTGTTGGAAGTTGGAGTTGAGTTCCTCCATAAAAGCAATTGTTTTTGTATTTGTGAGTGTCTTTTAAATGATACTGAATTCCGTAATCCCCCTCTGTTGCTGTATTTACTTGGTCTATTTTTCCACTAAAACAAACTGTGTGGTTGATATCAACCGTTACTGAAATTTTTTTTGCCTCTTTGTAAGAAATAAAAAAATCTTTTGTATTTTCGTTAAGCGCAAGGAAAATATACTTCTCTATAGTGTTTACTAAACGAATTTTTTCAATTTCAAATATCATTGGGTATTTGAAGTCTCTCTCTTGTACTGTTTGTTCAAAACATTTGTTGATAATTTTGCGAATATTATCTTTGCTAGAGTCTTGTATCTTTCTTATTGATCGAAGTAGAATATTTTTTTTCTGCCAGTTAGATAAATTCATATTGTTATTCGTATTTTTTGTTGTGACTCTCAAAAAGTGTTTTACGAAAAATTGATATGGGCAATGAGCATATGTTTCTAGAAAATGAGCAGGAACTTCTGCCATTTTACTTGGGCATCTGTCATTGAGAAAAAATTCTATTTGTTCTGTCGAAAAAACACCATCGTATTCAGTAAAAATTTCTTTTTGCCATTTCTCACTTAAGGCATTTATCAATTTTTTCCATTGTGGATGAACAGCATGAAGCACACTAAGTGCTCCGGCATCATTTTGGGTAGTTGCTTGAGTGTGTAGTGATAAATCGTACTCTAGTAGAGTATGTTTTTGATTGCGTGGGATCTTGTATAAAAATTGCGAACGGTGAATTTCGTAGAATTCTCCTTGCTCGAACTTGATTATCAAGTTTAAGAATGAACATGGCTGAAGTTCTTTGCCAATAAAAAAGTCCTTACGCGGATAAGAAAAAATGATTTCGTTAGTTGAGTCAAAAAGCAAACAGAGTAAAAGTTTTTCTTTTTCTAATTTACTCGGTAAGGAAAAATTATGGTCTTCTTGAATTTGAGTGAGTTCATCATCGTTAAAAATGGTGCGTACGTTTTGTACAGAAGGAAAATGATTGTTCGTTGCGCCTAAAACGGCAAGAATTTGGCTATTTGTTCCCACAAAACTTTGCCAATCGTTTATTTGGGTGTCGGAAAAACTATTACTTGGTATTTTTGGTAAGGGGAGAGACAACATTTTTTTAGCGTTATTGTGGTTTACTTCAATAAAATCAACTTGAGAAACAATGCGTACCAAGCGGTAGTCGATACCAACATTGCTAATTCGAGAGATAATGCGACTTAGGATGGCAATATAATCGCGATAGTTGTCTTTTTGCAACAATTGCAAATTCGCTTCCACTAAATAATCGATAATACTATTGACTATGATTGATTGTGGAGAATCTAACTCTTCCTCTAAAAACTCATCACTAAAAAATCGTTCGAATTGTTCAAAAATATTATCAAAAGTATCTTTGGTAAAATTTTGGTAACAAAAATGGCGATGGTGTATTAGATTGCGCAACGCTTCTTTTGAAAAGTTGTGTATAAAGACATCTAATACCGTAACAATAATACTATCTTTTTCACAGAATAATTCATTATCGAAAGAAAGATTTAAATCGTTGAGTGTATTGCAGAGCCCGTTTAAATATAGTTCGTTTGCAGGAATAGCGAAGTTCATTTGTTGTAATTTGGTTGTTTGCGGTATATCGTATAGTTCTTCTACTTCATTTTTGAACATCGTGATATGTATTCCAGAGCTGTCTTGGGAAAAAAAATTACAAACTAAACTACTTCGTTCAATATTTTCTGCCTGATATACCTCAAAACCGTTTTGATAGTGCCATTTAATGATAGATTGAGTGTAGTTATAAAAAGGAAATGAGCGAAAAGGTATGTAGCAAAAAATTTGTGGATGTTTTTGAAGATAAGTTCGCCAAGTATATTCACAAGCACTATGTTCATAAAACCCGTAGAGACAAATGCCAGAAAAGGATAAAAAATATTCTGTTTGAAGGAGGATTGCTTTTTCAAAGTCCACTAAATTTTTCTTGTCGAGAAGTTCTTCATAAGCAGAGTAAATCGCTGAAAAGTCTTGCATTTTTTTTTGGTTTTGTTTTTGTGAAAATTCGTGAAAAGTAACAGAGCTTATGTTGTTTTTTTTCAAAAAAATAAGTGTTTCAGTAACAGTGACGGTAACAGTTTGTGGATCAATTTGCGTAAAATAATTATCTTTTGGTAAATGAATGAGAACATCTTCCACAATAATATTTTGCATACTTCGTGGAAGATAAAAAAAATTCTCAGGATAAGCTAAAACTGATTGTTCAATAAATTCTTCAAGTGTAAAATACCTTATATTTACAGTATTGCCAATATTTTGAAGTATATATTTTTCTAAGTAGTTTTTTAGCGAGATACTTTGAACAATCACTGCAACTGGAGATAATGGATTACTGTCTTGACGTCCTTTGAGTAGTTTACTTAAAGAATGTTCTAGGCAGCGATAAGAACCGAGAACTAATTTTCTCATGCTTTGTGTTTTTCATGACAATGATGGCATTTTACCCATCCAGAGTCACCATCTACATAATGTTCTTTTTTCCAAATGGGAACGCGCAATTTAAATTCATCAATGATATACTCACAGGCTAAAAAAGCTGGACCTCTGTGGATTGAATTAACACCTATCCAAACAGCAATTTTTCCTATATCAAGACTTCCTACTCTATGTACACAGTGTGCATCCAAAATAGAAAATTTCTGCTTTGCTTCTTCTAATATTTGTTTTGCTTCTTTTATTGCAAGAGAAGGATAAGCTTCATACTCTAGTTTCGTTACTTTTTTGCCTAAGTTATGGTTCCGAACCCATCCCTCAAAAGAAACATATCCTCCTGCTTTTTCATTATGGAGTGCTTCTTGCAATCTAAAAGGTTGTATATTTTCTTCTGACAGTTTAAACATTGTACTTATCCTCCCGTAACAGGAGGAATAAAAACAACCTTGTCGTTTACCTGCAAAAGATAATCCCAGTCCACAAAATCGTCGTTTATCGCGGGCTTTACATTCTCTATTGACAGTGTGAAACCATATTTTTTTTGCAACTCTAAATATAATTCGCGTGGAGTTGTTGATAAAGTGGTTGTATTTTCTTGTTTACAGCCTCTTTCTTCTCTCAAGATAGCATAGTATTCAACTTCAATGTTTTTCATTGTTTTCTCTCTTAAAATCCCTTTTGCCACCTTTTTTGTTCATCAATCGAGTACTCTGAATAACAATATCGTGGGACAAACCTTTACACATATCATATATAGTAAGCGCAGCGATAGTCGCTCCTGTCAATGCTTCCATTTCAACGCCTGTTTTACCTGACGTTGCTACATAACAATCAACAACAAGTTTATCACCTATAAATTCGATTTCAATATCACAATTCTCTAAAGAAATCGGGTGGCAAAGTGGTATGAGTTCGCTGGTCTTTTTGGTGGCCATTATTCCGGCAATGATAGCGATTTGGGTAACAGAACCTTTTGCGGTTTTCAAATCGCCATCGCAAAATAAATCACAGATCTTTGTAGGCAATACAATAACACTTTGCGCGTGTGCTGTGCGCTTACTAGAACTTTTGGCTGTTATATCGACCATTTGCGGTTGATTATTTTTATTTAAATGAGAAAGCATGTGTAAAACCTAATAAAGTTTTTCAATTTCTTGTGCATATTTATCTATAACTACCTTGCGCTTAACTTTCATAGTTGGAGTTAATTCTCCTGTTTCTACAGAGAATGGGCGCGGAAGAATATAGAATTTTTTGATTGTTTGGTACTTTGCTAAACTAGCATTGACATCTTTTTCAATTTTGTCTTCTACATATTTTACAAAAGTAGCATTTTCAACTAGTTCAGATAGTGACTCGTATTGCACTCCAAGCTTTTTAGCTACTTCAGATATATTTTCTTCGTTTACTGTAAGTACAGCAGTAAGATACTTGCGGCGATCTCCCACAACGACAGCACTACCAATACCACTAATAGATTGTAGTGATTGCTCTATAGGTTGCGGTGCTACGTTTTTTCCACCTGCAGTTATGATTAGGTTTTTCTTACGGTCAGTAATAACTAAATTACCTTCTTCGTCAAGTCTACCGATGTCCCCAGTATGTAGCCATCCACCTTCCCATAATTCCTTGGTGTTTTCTTCGTCGTTTAGATACCCACATGACATATTTGGACCTTGGACTAGTATTTCACCATCATCAGCTATACGTAGCTTTAACTCGGGAAATGTTTGCCCTACAGTACCAAAGCGAGGTTTTATAGGAATGGTTGTTGATATAAGACCAGAGGTTTCACTCATGCCGTAAACTTCAAAAAGAGTAATTCCTATCGAAGCGAAAAATTTTTGTGTTTCTAGACTAATCGGAGCTGCTCCAGTTACTGCTACTTCTATACGATCAAAGCCAAGGCGTTCTTTTACTTTAGAAATGACAAGTTTATTGGCAAGTTTCCGCGAAAAAGTATTGATTTCTTTACCTTGGTTTACACCTTTTTCAAAGCATTGCCATTCTACTTTTCTAGCCCAATTCAATAACGATTTTTTGAATGAGCTTGCTTTACTAAACTGTTTTTCAACAGCATCTGCAAATTTTTCCCACACACGTGGTACACCTAAAAACACATTTGGGCGCGCTTCGATAAGGTAATCTTTGATCTCTTTCATATCAGGACATAAATAAACTTCACCACCTGTTTGCAGTTGTGCTGCGTTGGTAATAATTTGTTCTGCTATATGAGAGAGAGGTAGGTAGGATACAACTCTTGTAAAATTTAAAGTAAATCGTTTTGTTGCGATGAGGCCGGTGGTATGCATATTGTTATGACTAATGATTACCGCTTTTGGTTGACCTGTCGTACCAGAAGTATAGATTAAGAGCATTGATTTTTCTTGGTCTAGATTTTGTGCGCGTTTCTGGCGCTCTTCTTCGTGTTTGTCTGTACCAAGTGCCATAAATTCATCAAAAGTTAATGTCCATTCTTTATCTCGATCAGCAAAGTCGCGCAGGACAATCACTTTTTCTAAATCTAAATTTTCACGCTCTTTGATTAATTTTTTATATTGGGTTTCATCTTCAATAAAAACAAAACGCGACTTAGAGTGATTTAAAATATAGGCCACTTGGTCTGCGTTAGATGTCACATAAATAGGGGCTGGTACCCCTCCTGCTCCTACAATTCCAAATTGCGAAAACAAAAATTCTTTGCAATTGTGAGCAATGATAGCGACACATTCATCCGTTTCATGTCCTAAAGCGATAAGTGATCTAGAACAATTATCTACTTTATCTTTGTATTCTTTCCACGATGTTTTTTTCCACTCCCCACCTACTTTATTAAACAAAGCAGGCCTATCAGGCTTTTTTTCTGCCCAATAATTTATTTGTTCATTTGCGATTACTTTATCCATATAGTAAACTCACTTAAAACTTTTGTCAGGTCACTTACAAATTTGTTATTAACGGTTGTATTTTATAGTATAATATTCTAACCTAACTACAGGTACATTTGCAAATTAGTTTTGGGGAAATGATGCATTTTAAAGACAAAATAGTCAATGGTATTTACAACAAGACAATAGCGCTTTCGTATGGAATGCCTGGATATTCACTGAGAAAGAAATATTGGACAACTCAATTTCCGGAAGATCTTAGTGACAAAGTGTACGTTGTTACAGGTGCAAGTTCAGGTATTGGTAAAGAAATTGCTTTTAAATTAGCCGCGCGAAAAGCACGTGTTATTATCGTTTGTCGTAATCTTGAACGTGGAAAACAAGTACAAGATTATTTACTAAAGACGACGCAAAATAGAAATATTATGTTAGAAATGGCAGACCTTTCCGATATTGGTTCTATAGAACGACTGGCTTACCGATTTTGTAACTGGTATCCTCAAATTGATACTATAATACATAATGCTGGGGTAATGCTTCATCACCACGAAATGACAAATGACCAAATTGAGTGTACTTTTGCAACTAATGTTGTTGGTCCGTTTCTATTAACCATGCGTATATTACCTTTGTTACAAAAATCAAAGGATGCGCGCATTATCCAGGTAACATCTGGCGGTATGTATACTCAAAAAATTAATGTAGCCAGTTTAGAAAAAGGCGCTAAGGATTACGATGGGGTGAAAACTTACGCGCAAACAAAAAGAGCGCAAGTGATATTAAATTCTCTATGGGCAAACTCACTAAAAAAACGAGAGATTAACGTGAACTGTATGCATCCTGGCTGGGTACAAACTCCTGGCATAAAAAAATCATTACCGCGATTTTCCAAGATATTTAATAAAATTTTGCGTTCTCCTGAAGCGGGAGCTGATACGGCTGTGTGGCTAGCCACTTCTGATAAAATGACACAAACAGGAAAGCTTTGGTTTGATCGAGAATGCAAACCGGAACATGTACTTTCTCGTACACGAGAAAATAAAGAAGATGCTCAAGAACTATGGAGTTTACTTAAAAAATTGACGAAATATATAGACTAGCAATTAGGGTACTTCAGAGCGTACTCAGATAGAAATGAATAACAATTAAGTAAAGGATCGTTACATGAAAGCTGCACAAAAAGCACAGGATAAAAACAGTAATATTTATAAATTGCGCCACTCATTAGCGCATATAATGGCGCAAGCTGTTTTAGAAATACGTCCAAACGCAAAGCTTGGTTTTGGCCCTCCTGTAGACAACGGATTTTACTATGACTTTGATTTTGGCGAAGAATCAATTAGTAGTAGTGACTTCAAGGATATAGAAAAACGCATGAAAAAAATTGTGAAGCAAAAACAGACGTTTGAAGCTTCACAGAAGTCTTTAGAGGAAGCAATTAAATTTTTAGAAGAGACTAACCAAAATTATAAAATTGAGTTTGCTAAAGAACTTGTAGAAAATGGAAAAGCAGAAAATGGGCAGTTGGATTTTTACACAAATGGTCCCTTTACTGACATGTGCGAAGGTTTTCACTTAGAAGACACAGGTAAAGTTCCTAAGGCTTCTTTTAAGTTAGATAAGATAGCTGGAAGTTACTGGCGCGGAGATGAGAAGCGTCCAACTCTAACGCGCATATATGGTTTGGCGTTTGAGAGCGTAGAAGAACTAAAAGATTATGTAAAGCGTAGAGAACTAGCCAAACAAAGAGATCATCGTAAACTAGGTGCAGAGCTTGATTTGTTTGTTCTTGATGAAGAAGTGGGTGTTGGTTTACCATTATGGTTACCTAACGGAACTATTATTCGCGATGAGTTAGAGAAATGGGCTCATGAAATAGAATTTAAGGCCGGATATCAAAGAGTTTCGACACCATGCATTACTCGTTCAAACCTTTACTTTCGATCAGGGCATTTACCTTATTATACAGAGGGTATGTTTCCTCCTATGACGATTGATGATCACGATGAATATTACCTGCGTCCGATGAACTGCCCACATCACCATAAATTATATGCAGCAAGGCCACGCAGTTATCGAGATTTACCAATACGTTTGTCGGAATATGGGGATGTCTTTCGTTATGAGAAGCATGGTTCTCTTGCTGGTATTCTTCGCGTTCGTGCCATGAGCATGAATGATGCTCATATTTACTGTGAGAGAGACCAAGTAAAAGAAGAGTTTACTGAAGTAATGAAAATGTATCGCTTTTACTATGATCATTTACGATTAGGAAATTTTCGCGTGCGTCTTTCTCTACACGATAAGGACAGTGAAAAGTTTGTTGATAGCGAAGAACAGTGGCAAGAAAGCGAAAATATTGTTCGCGAAGTACTTAAAGAAAATAATATTGATTTCGATGAAGAAGTTGGTGAGGCAGCATTTTACGGACCAAAAGTTGATATTCAACTGAGTAATGTCATGGGACGAGAAGAGACAGTTTCCACATGTCAGTTAGATTTTCTTATGCCAGATCGCTTTGATCTAGTATACACAGACAGTAACGGAGAATCAAAACGACCTTTCATTTTACATCGCGCTCCTTTAAGTACTCATGAGAGAATGATCGCATTTCTAATTGAATTGTATGGTGGAGCGTTTCCTACATGGTTATCTCCTGTACAAACTCTAATTATACCAGTTAATGACACTGTTCACGAGTATGCCAAACAAATAGAGCAACGCTTATTTGATAACATGGTTCGCGTAGAATTAGATTTAGGCGGAGAAACATTTAACAAAAAAATTCGCAGAGGTATTACTCGTAAAATACCAAATATTTGGATTATAGGTAATAGCGAAATGGACGAACAAGCAATCACTTGGCGCAGATATTGTGTAAAAGACCAAGTAAAAATAGGTCTTGATAAAGCATGTGATAATCTCATCAATTGGCGAGATAAGCGTGTAATGGATAATTTTGAGGATGTTAAAATTAGCGAGTAACTTGTATAAGTTGCAAATATGTAAATCAAGTAAGTAATCAGCCAAAATAGTGACTTAAGTGAGTTACTCTCTTGTTGGCTACTAGTACTACAGATGCTTTTGATTTCTTCTTAGAGGTGTGGCGGAAATAATTTATTAAGCTATTTTCCGCCGCGCCCCTTAGTATGGTAAATATTATGATTATTCAAAGACATGAGTTAGCTTTTGCAAGGCGCATTGTTCGCCAAGGATTGATTAGTGGTGAACAAATGCTTGAATGCATAAAATTTTTGCGTGGCAGTAAAAATTTATCGCTTAAAGAAATATTGCTTCGTAAAGGATATGTCAACGAAGAAGCAATTGAAAAAATAGAAAATTCATTTCTTGCAAATGAGGTTAGTAAAATTAAAGAAGGTGAAACTACTTTAGGTAGTTATCTACTTCTTAAAAAATTAGGCGAAGGAGCAATGGGGTGTGTTTATAAAGCGAAACATACAAAAGGTGGGCGTGTTGTTGCTTTAAAAATATTGGACCAAGAACTAGCTGAAGATCCTGGATTTATCGCGCGGTTCGTGCGTGAAGCTAAAAACGCAGCGAAACTGAAAAAGCACCCAAATATTGTGGAAGCTTATGATATAGGCGAATACCAAGGTAAGTTTTATTTTGCAATGGAACTTGTCGAAGGCTGCTCTCTTGCTCATATTGTATACAGCAAAGGTAAAATATCAGAAAAGCAAGCTCTTATTATTTGCCGCCAAATAGCTTCTGCTTTAGAGCATGCGCATCGTTTTTCTATTGTTCATCGCGATGTAAAACCAGAAAATATTTTATATTCGCAGGAAGGTATTGTTAAACTTTGCGATTTAGGTTTAGCAAAAGATTTATCGCAAGATATTTATCACACTGCAGGTATTACTGTTGGTACGGCTTGTTACGCTTCACCAGAACAAGGGAGTAAGAATATTGACATACGCACGGACATATATTCCTTAGGTGTGTGTCTTTATCAAATGCTAACCGCAAATTTGCCTACTGAAAATCGCCATTTTACAATAGGTAGTGATATTTCGGAAAACACTAGTTTATTAATAAGAAAAATGACCGCTATAAATCGCAAAGAGCGTTACCAAACTCCTACAGAATTACTTCAGGATTTAAAATCTATTTTACAAGGTCAGAAGCTAAAGTTTGATGAAAGCTTTTCTGGAGAAGAGCAAGAACAAGATCCGTACCGAAAATCGCAAATTGTTTTAACGAGAAAAAAGCACCATTTTCGATTAAACACTCAGCATAAAATGTTGATTGGTAGTGGTGGATTAATAGTTTTATGGCTAATATTAAGGCATTTTTTATGATCAAGTATCTATTTGTAGTTGTGTTCCTCGTTTCTTGCGCAAATGATAGGGTTTTTGAACCTGGTCCTGGACAAGAAATCCCTTCGTCTGATCCTGTATGGATAGAGAGTGGAGCAAAAGGCTCTAGTCAGAAGTTAGCGATAAATAAGGCGTGGCGTAATGCAATGAAAGAATTTGTAAAAACTAACATGTCGCGCGATTTGTATAGACGAAACATTGGCAAAATAGAGAGCTATATTATCGAAAACTGGCGCAGTTATACTTTGGGAGACCCGCAAACCCCGCAAATTATAAAGCGCTATCATAATCGTAAGATACGTATTCGCGCACATATTCGTGGCGAAATTATCTACGACATACAACGTGAATTGCATTAATTTAGGGTCTAACATGTTGGATGATCGCACAGAACTGTGGTTGAAAAGAATCCATTATTTAGGTTTGGTTAGCTTTTCTTTGCCACTAATAACAATTATGTTTTCTTTTTGCTCTAACTACTATTGCATTAATTTAGGATAATAATATGTTGCATGATCGCACAGAACTGTGGTTAAAAAGAATTCACTATTTAGGTTTCATTGGTTTTTCTTTGCCACTAATAACAATTGTGTTTTCTTTTTGCTCTAATTATTCAAGAATGAGAGCTTCATTTTTTGGAATATGGGAGTTTCTAATTCTAGCGCTACTAGTTTTCAGTGTATGGTCTTTTTGGCAACTAAAATTCAAAAATAATACTGCTTTATTGGCCTGCAAAATTTTATTGTTTCTTCTTTTAGCTATGCAAGTTTTTATGCTATACACAATCGTTTCGAAAATTTCGCTTTCGTTTGTTTTTTCAAATTTTCAAACTTTTACTCAAATAGCAAACGCGGTGACCACAAGTCTATTTATTATGTCAGTTTTTTGGGTTATGTGGAGATTTTTACTGCCACTCGATTTTCAAGACGAATACCCGGATGAATACGCAATAGATTTGCGTGCATATGGTATCGGAATATTCGCTTCTTTATCTTTTGTTTGTGCATCGCTAAATCATCTGCAAATAGATCCTTCGGTAACAGGTTATCGAATAAGTATATCTAGCGGTGGTATTGTCATGTATGGTTTTTTGGGCTGGCGTATATTTCATTTCATACTACTTATTTTAGCTGCTTTTCTTGCTGTTTTTTCTATTTTTCGAAGAACTGAGTGGGCAGGTAATACATGCGTAGCCTTAAAGCTTTTATTTTTGGCGATGTTTCCTTTTGTTACCTACACTATTTTTAGTAGCAAAATAAATAGCGATTTGTCTTCAAAATTTATGATGTTTACAATGTTTACATTTATCTTAGTTGGGCTTGTTGTTTTTTTTCATTGGCTCTGTAACAGTTTTATTTTTATTTATAATGAAGAACACAGAGAAGAAGAACATGGTGAGAAAGAACAAAGCGAAGAAGGATAATTGTGATTGTAAACCTATACAATAAAAAAGCGCATTGTTAAAAACAATGCGCTTTTTTGTTGGAAATAAATAGCAGTAGATCGCTATTTTGATAACACTAAAAATTATTTGTTATCTTTTTCTCTTTGCTTTTCAATGATTTCTTCAGCGATATTTTGTGGAACACTATCGTATTTATCAAATACCATTGTAAATGCTGCACGTCCTTGGGTTGCGTTTCTTAACTCACTGGTGTAACCAAATAAGTTTGCCAGAGGAACCTTTGCTTTAATAAGTTGTGCAGATCCTTGTGTTCCCATTTCAACAATCTGACCACGTTTACTACAAACGTGACTAGTAATGCTACCTGCATATTGTTCAGGGGTAACAACCGCTACATTCATCACCGGCTCTAGTATTTCTGGTTTTGCTCTACGCAAAGCGGCTTTAAATGCAATGCTTGCACATGTTCTGAATGCCATTTCTGAAGAATCGACATCATGGTAAGAACCATCGAGTAAAGTAAACTTGATATTAACAACTTGAAATCCAGCGTACGAACCTTTTTTCAATGCGTCTATTACACCCTTTTCAACCGATGGGATGTATTCGCGTGGAATTCTACCTTGAGTAACTTTGTTTACAAATACAAACTCTTCTTCTTCTTCCTCACCACAAGGCTCAATCTTAAACACAATGTGAGCGTATTGACCTTTACCACCACTTTGCTTAACGTATTTTTCGTTTGCTTCGATTTCTTTGCGAATTGTTTCGCGGTAAGCTACTTGTGGTGCGCCAGCTTCTACTTCTAATCCAAATTCTCTCTTCATACGATCAAGAAGAATTTCTAAGTGTAGTTCTCCCATCCCAGAGATGATAGTTTCATTTGTTTCGTGATCTAGTTGCACTGTGAATGTCGGATCTTCTTCTGCCAGTTTGTGTAGAGCTTTCATTGTTTTTTCTTGCTCAATACGATTCTTCATAATAATAGCCATACTCAAAACAGGCTTTGGAAAATCGATTGCTTCAAGTAAAATCGGATGATCTTCACTACAGACAGTGTCACCAGTAACAGTCTCACCTAAACCAATAACCGCACCAATATCACCACAATCGAGTTTCTCTACGATTTCTTGGCGATTTGCGTGCATTTTTACAAGACGACCAACGCGTTGCTTTTTATCTTTTGTCGAGTTGTAAATATAAGAACCAGACTCTAATGTTCCTGAGTATATACGAACATAGGTTAGCTTCCCCATGTGCTTGTCAGTTACAACTTTAAAAGCAAGAGCAGACATTTTGTCTTCGTCTGCTGGAGTACGCTCAGCTTCTTCTTCGGTACGTGGTATAATACCTTTTACTGGCGGCATATCTATAGGGCTAGGTAAATAATAAACTACAGCGTCAAGTAGTCTTTGTACACCCTTGTTCTTAAAAGCACTACCACAAAGTACAGGAAAAATACTACGCTTTCGAGTAGCCTCGCGGATAGCTTCTCGCAATTCTTCTATTTCTATTTTTTCATCAGCACAAAATTTGTCGAGAAGTTCTTCATTTGTCTCACTTACACTTTCGAGTAAGTATTGTTTCCATTCTTTGTACTGTTCTTGTAATTCTTCTGGAATAGCTTCTTCGCGATACGTAGCGCCACTATCTTCTTCTTCATAGTATACAGCGCAATCTTCTACTAAGTCGATAAGACCTTCGAACTCATCTCCTGCTCCAATTGGAATAAAAAGCGGTACTGCAGCTGCTTTTAAATCTGTTTTTACTGCATCGAGTACTTTAAAAAAATCTGCTCCTGCGCGATCCATTTTATTGACAAATATAATAGAAGGAACATTATATTTTTCTGCTTGACGCCATACATTTTCTGATTGAGGCTCAACACCACCAACAGCGCAAAAAAGGCCAATCGCTCCATCAAGAACTCGTAAACTTCTTTCCACTTCGACTGTAAAGTCAACGTGTCCAGGCGTATCGATTAAGTTTATTGTATGATCGCGCCACATGGTAGTTGTCGCAGCACTGGTTATGGTAATACCGCGTTCTTGCTCTTGCTCCATCCAGTCCATTGTCGCATCACCATCGTGTACTTCCCCTATTTTGTGCGACTTTCCTGTATAAAAAAGTATTCGCTCGGAAGTAGTCGTTTTACCTGCGTCGATATGAGCCATAATACCAATATTACGTGTGGACTCTAAAGAAGTTTTCTTTGTCATGAGAGATTACCTTAATAGTTTTATTTAATACATAATTAACTCAGATATTTTTATAAACCGCATTTGTGTAATAAAGTTTGCAAAAAAAAAATAACTAGCCTTAAAATTAGCATAATACTAATAGATTTCATTTGGAGTTATTAGGGTAGCTGCTAGTTTTTTGTTAACATTGCGGATAGTAGGAAGGCTACTAAAAAAAATCGTCGAGGCTGTTATAATAAATAATATTTACAAGAATGCAAATAAAATTTTATAAAATTTTATTTAAAGCCAGAGTCTATCGTTATTTAAGTGAGCCGCAAAAAAATTTAAGTGCGTTTTAAATTCGCATAAAATTTGAGTGTCAGAGCAAAGACAGCCTAAGAGACATATCGCTGTAGCTACGTAGCCGAAGCTTTAATACTGTTCAACGGTAAACGACCTCAATCAATAGGTGAATACTGTTGGTTTTTTATTTTCTATTTTGTATTATACAAACTAGTGTGTGTCTATATTTTTTTTAGGGGTGCGGAAAAAAATAATCTAATTTTCCACATCCTTTAATAAGGAAGTGTTTATGAAAACGAGTTACCTTTGTATTGGTATTTTGTGGATTTGCAGTGTATTTTCTGATGAACCTTTACACATTCATATTAATGAAATTAAAAGCCCTGTGACAATAGGAGAATCCGTTTACTACACAGTAGAGATTAGCAATACTACATTAAACTCCATTGACAACGTGCAGCTTGTCATAAGCCCAAGTTTTGGTCTTGACATTGTAAATTTGTCGCAAATTGCAACTAGCGAAATATCTGAAGACGTTCAATTCGATGATTTTGACTACATTGAAGAAGAAGGTGTTTTTTTTGAACCGTGTACATTGGAAGCTTCAAAAACAATTTATTATGAAATTGAATGTGAAGTTTTCAGCCCGTATTTTGACGAAGAAGAGCAAAATGGACCGCTGCATGCTACTGTATATTATTCAAATGTCTCTGAAGAATTACAGAAAATTACAAAAGCGGCGAGTCACTTCCAAATTGAAGATGCTGCTTATTTGGAAGTTGATATTATTAAAGAAGATCAGCATACCACTAAAGAACAGAGTAAGTATGAAATCGCAATTAGTAATATTGGTACCGTTGGTGTAAAAAATGTAGGCGCTGTTATTCGTTATAATTGTGATGTAATTAGTGCTATTGAAGTAGAGTCATCTACAAAAGTTTCCTACAGTGAAGGAATTGTTTTTGTTCATCCTATTTCTGGAATTGATGCTGATCCTGATGGAGAAGAGGCTGGTTGGGAATGGACAGTTCTTGTAAGGTCTTTACAAAAAGAACAGCCTTTTGAAATTACTGTTATTACCGAAGACTTCACTTATCCTAAAGCGCTAGACGAGAATGTTGTTAGTACAAAAAATGATAAAATGTTCGAAGAAAAAAGTGACTTCAAAGAAAAAATTACTACTTTACCAACTGAAGAAATCGAAACTGTTGTTGTGCAAAACCCGGTTGAGAATAATACGTACATTTTATACTTAAAAAATGCTAGCTATACAAAGCGCAAGCCAAATAATAAAAAGTGGGACTTTGGTTTTGGCAAAACCACAAAACCCGATTCTTTGGTTGTTGTTCATCTGTGGCAAAACGGTGGATGGACAAAGATGTATACGACAAAAGTGCAAAAGAATGACTTACAACCAAAGTGGGATGTGAATACGACAATCAAAGTAAAAGTTGGCAGCCAAATCAAATTTGAAGTTTTCGATAAAGACCTAAGTAAAAACGATAAAATGGGGTCTACGATTAAAACAATTAATATCGAACACTTAACTCAAGGTATCGATCTATCTTTTGATAGTGTAATTTCATTGGAGTGTATATTACAAATAAAAACAGAATCAAAATAAAATTAAGCTACCAAAATATTGATACGCTCTAGAAATAGGTATTTTACGAAAAGGATTAAATATGAAATACGCAATTTACTGTTTTGTATGGTTTTTACTCATCACCAGCCCATATACCGAAGATCTAACCACGAAACAACAGCACAATTTAAAAGAAGCTACTTGGCATGTAGAAAGAGCTGAAAAAGCAAGATATCCACATGCGTTAAATACAGCATTAAAAGCCGCAGAAAAATATATTCAGGTTTTAGTAAAAGAAATTCCTAATCATCCAGATGTTGTTTCTGTTAAAGAGCGCTACGATAAACTAGCTTTGCAAAAGCAGTTAAAAGAAACAAAGAAAAAACTATATTCAGTAATGAGTAATGCGAAGCTATATCTTCGTAATTATGAGCGTTCGGGTAAACTAAATAGTTGGGAAATTCCAAAAATAAAAAAGTACCAAGAGCAAATAACACAATATCTAAAGTTTTTGAAAAAGAGCGGATCTGAAGATGAAATATTAAAAGAAGCGGATTCTGTTTTGGGAAAAACCGCTACAGTTTTGGAGAAGAGTTCTCGAAAAACAGTACAAAATAAAACCCCACAAATGAATAACTGGGCTGCATCGCGACTTAAATATTTAGAAAAAACTTTAGCCGAAGCAGAAAGCGCTTTATCAGAAAATAATGCAGCACGAGTTAAAGCAAGATTAAATACCGCTAAAATGCAAAAAATAGAATTTGACAGAATGTATAGTAAAAAAGTGGATATGAAGCACGTGCGAATAGTTACTGTAAATCGCAAAATTACCACTTTAGAAAAATGGTTACTTGAGAAAAATTCGATATCAATAGAAAAAAAAGTAGTTACAGAAAATATTTCCGGATCAGAAACAAGAACACTAACAAAAGACGAGCACGAAGCACTTATAAAAGCAGCAGCAGAAGCAAAAGCGGAAGCGGAAGTTATGGCGGAAGCAAAAGCAGCGGCGGAAGCAAAAGCAGCGGCGGAAGCAAAAGCGATGGCAGAAGCGAAAGCGATGGCAGAAGCAAAAGCAGCAGCGGAAGCAAAAGCGATGGCAGAAGCAAAAGCAGCGGCGGAAGCAAAAGCGATGGCGGAAGCAAAAGCGATGGCGGAAGCAAAAGCAGCAGCAGAAGCGAAAGCAGCAGCAGAAGCAAAAGCGATGGCAGAAGCAAAAGCAGCGGCGGAAGCAAAAGCGATGGCGGAAGCAAAAGCAGCAGCAGAAGCGAAAGCAGCAGAAGCAAAAGCGATGGCAGAAGCAAAAGCAGCGGCGGAAGCAAAAGCGATGGCGGAAGCAAAAGCAGCAGCAGAAGCGAAAGCAGCAGCAGAAGCGAAAGCAGCAGCAGAAGCAAAAGCGATGGCAGAAGCAAAAGCAGCGGCGGAAGCAAAAGCGATGGCGGAAGCAAAAGCAGCAGCAGAAGCGAAAGCAGCAGCAGAAGCGAAAGCAGCAGCAGAAGCAAAAGCGATGGCAGAAGCAAAAGCAGCAGCAGAAGCGAAAGCAGCAGCAGAAGCAAAAGCGATGGCAGAAGCAAAAGCGATGGCAGAAGCAAAAGCAGCGGCAGAAGCAAAAGCAGCGGCAGAAGCAAAAGCAGCGGCAGAAGCAAAAGCAGCGGCAGAAGCAAAAGCAGCGGCAGAAGCAAAAGCAGCAGCAGAAGCGAAAGCAGCAGTAGAAGCAAAAGCGATGGCAGAAGCGAAAGCAGCAGCAGAAGCGAAAGCGGCAGCAGAAGCGAAACTAAAAGTTGTACAAATAGATAAATGGGCTTTATCGCGATTAAAACAACTAGAAAAAACTCTAGGTAGTGTCGAAAATGCTTTGGGAAAAAAGAATATTAATAATGCCAAAATGCGATTAAAAAACGCCAAAAGGCAAAAAAAAGAATTCGATCGAATGTACAGTAAAAAAGTCGATATGAATCATCCGCGAATTGTGGCAGTTATTGAAAAATTAGCAATGTTAGAAAATTCAGTTCTCGCACAGCAAAAACCGGCAAATACAAAAGTGACGAAGAATACAGCAAACAACAACACAACCAAAGCCACTGGTCCCAAACTATCATTTTCTGCGCAAAGTTCAGTAAGGCGTATGAACCAGCAGTTACAACGCATCAAACAAGCTTTGAACAAAGATGATTTCAGAACGATTCAAAGTGCCTACGTTGCCATGGAACGCGAGGCAATGAAGTTAAAATCCTCACGCGTTCCTTTGATTCATCCACAAATAAAACCAATTCTTGTTGAACTAAAAGAAGTGATGGCGAAAGCAGTAAAGCGTCGTGCAGAAATAATGGAAGAGCAAAAACAGGGAAAAGAATTGGCGAAAAAACAAGCTGCAGAAACAAAAAGAAAAGCCGAAGAAGCTAAAAAACGCGAAAAAATAGCAAATGCACTTCGCGATGGTGATCGTCGATTCAAGTACGCACAAGCAGTGCTTGAAACAGCAGCCAAAACGTCTTCTCTTTCTTACAATAGTAACTATCGTAATGTAATGGACAGCTATAAGTATGCGCTCGAAGAAGTAAGTGATTACAAACACGATCAAGAAGTAAAGAATTTTATTAAAAACGTTGAGGCACAAAAACAATCATGTCTGGCAGCGCTTGTTAGTGATAATTGCGGGCGTATGGCAAAATTAGTCGAGACCGAAAAACATATTATTTCTCTTCCTTATTTTGTTGATGAAATATACAAAGATGTAAAAAATTCACCGCAGCATTTAAAATCGTATGAGACTAGTTTAGAAAAAATTCTAAGTAAGGCTGCTGAGCGCACAAACAAAATTATGTGGGATGATGCTGGGATTCATGTTGCCAAAAAAGAAAAGCTGTTTGGTAAGCACCTTAATAAAATAGCTAAAAAACACAAAAGGTGGCAAAAATTAATTGATGGATATCGCGCTAAACTCATTAGTAAAATATTACAGTACGGATTAGACAGTAGTGCGAAATACCCTAATATGAGTGCAACTTCGCGTAATCGTCATCTTCAAAAGCACTTAGATTGGGCGCAAAGTTTAGTTGTTGACAGTTCAGACCATCAAGATCTTGTTGGTAAAGGAAAGCAGCAATACAAAGATATTTTTGATAAATTGTCACAACAATTAGCCCAAGAAAAAGCTGCTGAGAAAGAGCGTCAACTCAAAGCAATAGAAATTGCACGTCAGAAACACGAAGCTTTCCTTAAAAGTCTAAGTCCTAAACGTTTAGAAGTTTATAAAATTTGGGACAGCAAGCGAATTCGTCCGCGAAATCCAAATTCAAATGTATGGATTTTTTATGAAACAAATGGTTCTGGAAGAAATCAAACAGGAACAGAGCACACCTACACTTTTAATGAAGGCGGTGAGTTAATTACTCACGATAAAAAAACCGAAGATGTATGGTTAACTCTGTACTACAACGGTAAAATACTTGCTTATGTTTACATTGATGACACTTATGGCTATTCAGGAACAATTTCTCCTGATAAAAAGAGAGGGATTTCTTTTCAAAGTGTTACTATTCAAGGTCAAAAAGTGCGTGCAAATGTTGGTTCTCTTCACATAGAAATTAATGACAAGTGGGAAGAAGTGGTTGATCATAATTTTTACAACAGTGATATCCAGGTCAAGTACTGGTCGCGCGGTAGAACAGCCAAAGGTGCTATTCACGAAGAAAAAGGATTTATAATTAAATCAGATCGCGAAGAATACAAAAAGCGTATCTCACGTATCAAAGGAAGTCGTCCTGGTGATGAAGCTGTCTACTACGCTGTTTACTTTGCAGCTGCCCACCATTTGATTAAATAACCCAAAGAAATTTTGCAACTTCGTAATCTAGAGGTTTTAAATTTAGGTTTTAATTTAATATCAGAACTTCCACAAGAAATCAAGCAACTTTCTTCTTTGAAGACTTTGCGTTTGCATATAAATAGACTTGTAAAGATTCCTGATTTCGTTTTTCAAATTTCTTCGCTTAAAATACTCGGTTTAGGTAATAATTTAATATCTGAAATTCCAGAGGAAATTGCGAAACTTTCCAATTTAGAAGAACTATTTTTACATGCAAATAACATTTCGAAAATTTCGCATGAAATAGGAAAGCTTTCTTTCATGAAAAAGCTTTCTTTGTCTAGTAATAAGATTACTGAAATTCCAAAGGAAATCGTGCAACTTTCTAATCTAGAAGAAATTTGTCTTCATGGCAATCAATTGAATAAAATTCCAGAGGGCATAACACAAATTGGACATATAAATTTTCGCGACTACTTACGCGCAATGAAAAAATTAGATAGTGTACCGAAACTATGAAGGCCACCAAAACCACCGAGATTAAGATAATTTTCATATTTCGCTATTTTAATTAGGAATTACAATGCAAACATTTTTAGACTGGTTTATTCCCGTACTACAAAATCTTACTGTACAACAAGCGACGTTTTGGTTTTTATTAGAAAATATTATCCTATTTATTTCAGCTGTCATTGTTGGCAAAATACTTGTTTACTTTTTTGCTGAAAGACGTGTTGCTGATATTCCTACACCTATTAGTGCACTCGAAATTACATTAACTATTTCGACTATTATTTTTAACACTATTGTTACTTTGGGTGGCTGGTTAATGTGGAAATACAAGATCATTGAGTTTCGTCGCGACAGTGGTATTTACGCCTTGTTAGATGTTGTTGTGTTATTTATGGCCATGGATTTTTGTATGTATATTTTGCACCGTGTTGCTCACCATCGCCAACTTTATCGTTACCTTCACGGCACGCATCATCTTTTCGACAAACCGCGGCCTGTAACATTGTTTGCACTTAATCCATTTGAAGTGATAGGTTTTGGTGTTTTGTGGTTAGCGGTTATTTCTGTATACGATGCGTCGTGGCTGGGAATGTCTATTTACTTAGCTATCAATGTTTTTTTTGGTACAGTAGGGCATTTAGGTGTAGAGCCACTACCGAATTCGTGGTTGCGTCTTCCAGCGATAGGGCTCTTAACAACAAGTACTTTTCACGCCCAACACCATCAAGACATTGATCACAATTTTGGATTTTATACTTTGATTTGGGATCGCTTGTTTGGAACTATTTCTCCTGAGTACTACAGTCACTTTGGACGAATGTCTACTATACGAAAATTATAATACTTCGATCAAATAGTAGATGAGTGTATAGCAAAGTTAACTTGTGTGTTAGTGTAGTAGATTATGTGAGCACTATTTTTTCCATAGGACACGCTCTAAAGCAATTGAAGGATAAAAAATGGATCTTGAAATGGTAATTAGCTTAGTAACCTCAGCTGTTGGTTTAATAACGGCAATTGTTTCGCGAAAAAAGCGCGTGGATTTTTACGTACATGGCAAACGCGAGGATATTCGCAAATCTAGTACTTTTAACGATATGCAGAATTCTTATTCTAAAGACAGTGTAGTTTCTGTTGATTATGACGAGGAAGCTGAAAATGAGATTCA
The DNA here is from genome assembly GCF_041508025.1 of Candidatus Uabimicrobium helgolandensis. Classification (NCBI taxonomy): domain Bacteria; kingdom Pseudomonadati; phylum Planctomycetota; class Candidatus Uabimicrobiia; order Candidatus Uabimicrobiales; family Candidatus Uabimicrobiaceae; genus Candidatus Uabimicrobium; species Candidatus Uabimicrobium helgolandensis. Next base: position 3,201,852 of record NZ_CP165719.1, on the reverse strand, counting down.
CGAAAGAGAAAAACGCACGCAAATAAAACGACAGTCGCGAGAAAAAACAGCGCTGCTATTTATGACGATTGTTACTTTTGTAGGTTCTTTTCTTATTCACCATTTCTGGAATCAGTTGCACGAGTTAAACTCTGTGAATTTTCAAGTGACTGTCGCTGTTGCAAGTATTGTTATTATTGCTGTTGCGATTTACTTTTTTGAAGTAGGAATATCATTAATTCTGTTTGGTGGGGCTTGGGCTTTATGGCAATTTCCGATACCTCACGAATATTTGTTGCTGATTTTTGGTGGTGTAGTTGTTGTTTCGTTTCTGGCAATGGGGATGCCGAACGAAGTCGTTGTCAGTGTTTTTAGTATTTTCGGCTTTATAGCACTGTGGCTTTCTGGCGCTGCTGTCGTCTGGAAAACAATGATCACTATTGTCGCAGCAATGGCAATGATTATTGCCTTTGGTGGCGGAGCCGAAACAATAGGGTTCGGGGCATTAGCCGTCGCTTTTGCGGGGTTTTATTTTTGGGAAGCAGCGTTTCTTCTTAAAATTGCGATTGCTGTTGTCGTTGTATTTGTCTCTCTTATGTTTATTGGTTAGTGTATGAAAAAATAGTTGTTAGAATATCGGTTGTTTCATTTATTTTGGCTTCGTTGTTGATTTCAACTGAGAATCAAAATTCTAACTTTATGGTTATAGCAATGTAAAAGCCGGTTAGGTGAAATGGACTGTAGAAGAAATGCTAAAAAATAGCACTTCTTCTATTTTGTTGAAATAAACAACTACGAATTGCTTGATAAATTGCGATGCAAGTGCACCATCTCTTCATACTCTTTTTTGAGATCGGGATTTTCGCCGCATATATCGTTTAGTTCTTGTAGATATGACTGCGTTTTCACTTTGGCCATCCACACTTCAAATTCATTCACGCCTTTGCGGCGGCGTTTAAGTTTATTTCCTTTTATGACCACACCTTCATTAACGTTGTATTTGTCGTTGTATACATCAACAATAAATTCTAGACTTAGAGTTCCTTGAAATACAACTTCAGCTGTATCTAGTTTCCCAAAATGATGGAGAAAATTATGTGGAGAAACAAAGTCTATGCCGGTTAAGTACACATCAAAAAGTTTCAGTTCTTTCTTATCTAAAGGTTGGTGTATTCCTGAAAACGAATTTGCTCCATAGTATTCACAAAAAGCAATCACTTCTTTGGTATTGCGATATTCTTTGTAACGGCGGCATACAGAAAGTATGCCATCAGCATATTTTTCTAAGAATATTTTATATGCTGGTCCAAATAGTTTATGATCAGCTGTAATGTAAAATTTTCGTGTACCAAAATGTTGCCAACCTTTTTCTTGTGTCCACTTGAACCACAGGTTAGACCCATCATATTTTTGAAAGGCGACACACTGTTCCCCCACATATTTCTGAGCTTCTGTTTTGATAGAGGGATAACGAAATGGTATTTTTTTTCTTGCAGATTTCGCGTTTTTGTATTTTGGTTTTGTCATATTGATTCTCCTACATATATCATTTTTTCGAACATCAATTTAAGGTCTATTCTTAATTACTATCTTTGGATGTTCTTTATCATGAATTACTCACCTTTATGTAAAAGAATACTGGTATTAGGAACGTTTACTTTTGACAAAAAACATAATTAAAATTCTACTTGATGTTCTCAGGCAAAAGCAATTTTTCGGGTAAGATTTTTGTTCCATTACTAGTAGGTTGATCTATATTAAGTCTTGGTTAGTATACAATACAAAAAGTTTGAAGTGCTACTAAATTGCGAAATTTATCAATAAAAACAAAGTTCAATTGATGGCACGCACTAGTAGATGATATTTTTTTGCCTCAAGATAAGTTTAATGATCCATTAAAAGGATTAAGGCGAAAAATGGTGGTTATTTCGAAGTTCTATGCAGCGATGTCAATAAACTATAAAAGCTATCTGTTTTTAATTTTTAGATCTGCGTTCGATATCTTTTGTATCAGTAAGTACTTATGCATGAATTTTTCATTGTTAATGTAACCATCGCCGAACAAATTTACAATTTTGTTCGAAACGGATATTGATAACGCATCTCATCAGGTAACGACTAGTGGCACTTTCAATGTTGTGGTGAAATTTGGTTAAATAGTACTGAAAATTTATGATGATCTGCTCAATGTATTTATAATTTTTTTTGCACTGTTTATTTGACCTTGAGGAATTAGGATGGTGAGTTTGCGTTCTGCTTTTTGTTTTGCTTGAATTTCGATTGTGAAAACTAGGTTATTATTTTCAATGTCTGTTTTTAAAAGAGAAATACCTGGCTCCTCGAAATTATGATACTCTTTACCAAAGACGACAAATGACTTAGCAATAAATGCTGTTAAAGTATCTTTGTCTACAACATCTATATTATTTTTACGCCAAGTATTTTCGGTATAACGCACTATAAAAATAGTAAGTGCTATGAAAAATATAGTGACTATTCCTATAACTAACGATATTGCGACAAAGTCTTTTTCTTGCGAGAAAAAGAAGATACTTACTATGTAGGAAACACAAGAAATAGCTATGGTGCGTTTGGTAATATGTGTACTTCGTTTTTTTCGCCTCTGTAATTCCTGTTGCGAAAAATTTTTCCATTCTGTTGTTGTGTACTGCCATTTTTGTAGATATTCTCCATCATCTATTTTTGCGAGCGCTTCTTCAAATCTACGAACACTCTCCCTTAAAAGAAGCGCTAAAAATCCACAAAAACACCCACCCACCATTCCACTGGTAATCCATACTGATTTACTTTGTAAATATAGTGTGGGCAAAATGAAAAGAAAAGGTATCGCGAGTGCACTTTTTGTAAAGAACGATCTTAGTAAACGCGGATCGCCAGATATTTTGATGTTGTTTATTTGTGGCACTGTGAAAGTCCTAATTTTATGGTTAATAAGCTTGGCATTTAAAGCTTTGAGTTGAGTAAATCACTTAGGAATTGATGGAAACTGTTATCAGCATAACGACCACAAGAAACAAACGGATTCATTTCTACAACAACAGGTCCTAAAGCTTTGTCCATGGCAAAATCGACGGTGTATACACAAGGAAAAATATCGGCGTGCTGTGTTGCAAAGTTTTTTGCGAAATTTTTAATACTCGTGGGAACATCAGAAGAATATTCTGTCATTCTGGACAAAGTAGAGACTTTGTTTTTTACAATCCACGCCCGGTATTCTTGGATACCGTGTTTATCGCGACAAATGTCTAGCGGTTCAGAGATGATTAGTTTTCGCTCTTCTTCCATATTTTCTAAAATAAAACGCACTTCAAAATCGCAAAGAGTAGGCGAGGTTAAAAAACTAATCTCCTTAAATTCCGTTTTAATAAAAACAAGATCTTTGCGGGCATAGTTTTGAAGGAAAGAAGGAGAAATTTCTTTGCACAGTGCACCCACCACTTTGCGTTTTGTAAATTGTGGAAAAACAAGCTTATACCACTGGTTTACTTTTTGTTCGTCTTGCCAAGAAACTATATTTTTTGAACCTAGGTTTTCTAGGTATTCTAGGCATTTCTTCGCTTCAAAAAAATCAGAGCGTAAAATAGTGGTTTTTTCTCGTAAGTTTAGTGAGTGATTTTGTTTGTTTTCGCAAAAAAGTTCATATTCATAGTCATCTATTTCTTGTTTTCCATAGTCGATATCTATGTCTTTGGTTTTCTCGGTGTGAAGTAAGTAATAATATGTTATTCCTTGGTGCTTACAACTTTCTATTTCTTCCATTTGCTGCTTGGCAATGTCGGCATTATAGTCTTTACAATTCTCTGGAATTGAATGGTAGTTATGAATACGTTCAATGTACTTCCAAGAGTACAATAAAAAAACGACGTTTATCATATTTCACCTTATTGTACACACAAATTTTAGCTAGGGCGTGTTCGTACACGCCCTAATAATTGAGGCTTTTTATTGTAACTATTTATGGCACCAAATAGTCATTCCATAGTTACCTTGCTTGTTAAAGCTCCAGCCAACGACAATGATACGATCTTGTTTATCTATGGTGATAGCATGTGCTAAGTCGTGATGGTTACCCCCAGCGGTGTTATGATGAACAATATAGCCTTTTTCCGCAAAAGAAGTGTCTAGTTGTCCATTAGCTAAGTAGCGCCAAACTACCACGTCAAGATTACCGTTTGGTCCATCACTACGCCCCGCAACAGCTATACGTCCAAAAGAATCAATGGCAACTCCCTGTCCGCTGTCAGAACCTTTACCTTTTGCAGCATTGCTGTGTGAAACAAAGCCTTTTTCGTTAAAAGACGTGTCTAGAGAACCATCGTTATTGAAACGCCACAACGCCATACTGCGTTCTAAGTTAAAATTTGAGTTACGACCAGCAATGACAATTTTTCCGGCATTGTCTATTGTGATGCCGCGCGCTTCATCTCCAAAATCCGTTCCTTTGATAATATTGTGAACAATAAATCCTTTTTCACCAAATGAAGGGTCTGGCGTACCATCGTTTAAGTATTGCCAAACATACATTCCTGTTGGATTGAGCCCTTTACCTGTGACAATGATTTTGTCGCCAACAGTGGTAATACCGTAGCCCCAATCCCAGTCATTGCTTTGAATAATCCAACCACCGTTTCCAAAACTCGCGTCAAGTTCGCCATTTTCTAAATAGCGCCAGACAATCATTTGTGAACTAGGTGGAAAACCTGCAGCATAACTTTCACCAGTGACAAGTATACGGTTTTTGCTATCTATAGTTACTGCGTAACCATAGTCCTGCAAGTTACCTCCAGCTGCACTGTGATGAACAGCAAAACCTCTGCCAGCAAAGCTTTCGTCGAGTGTTCCATCTGTTTTTAACCGCCAAACAACCATATCGTCATTTCGTTGTGCGTTGCGACTGCGACCAACAACAACTATACGTCCATGGCTATCAAGAGCGATGGCATTTCCTTCTTCATCACTATTTCCGCCTGCAGTATTATCGTGAATAAAAAAACCTTTGCTATTGAAACTTGTGTCTATTTGTCCACTAGGTAGGTAGCGCCATACTGCCAAATCTGTATTAAGTCCGTGGTTGCGATTAGAGCTAAAACCAGCGACTACAATGCGATTATCCTTATCTACAGCTACCGCTTGTCCAAAATCGTGCCCTACCCCTGCTGCATCCTCGTGAACGACGAATCCCGTTTTATTAAAACTAGTGTCTAATTGCGCATGAATAAAAATGCACATAGCAGCGACTAGAAAAAAAGTACGCATTTATAATCTCCTTTTATCTTTAGGACGCGTTAACGCGTCCTACTTTAGTCTTGATTTTTATATTTCCCGTAATCTTCCATTGTATCTATGTCTGCATTTCCTTGAGGAAATTCTATTGTTGCACACAAATCTTTGTGACGTTGAAGTAGTTTTTTTGCTCCCTTATCACCACTAAGCTCTAAAATCTCAGAAAAATACTTGCGAGAAAACAATGTTGGAATTCCCCAAGTGCCACCATAACTACATGTAACGATATCACAACCTCGCTTATATTTTTCGCCAAGTTCGCATAAGATTTGCGAGGTAATAAAAGGTTGATCGCAAACCATAAAAATAGCGGCTTTGGTTTGTGGAGAATTGTTGATAATGTGCTGAGTACCAAGCTTTATCGAAGTACTGACACCTTGTTCTCTTTGCAAATTTGGAATAACGACAATATCATGGTGCTGTATAGTGTTGATGATTTCATTGTCCTGCGGCACAATTGCCATAATAGGTGAATAATCGGTCCCTTGAGCTGCTACAATACTTGTCTCTAACAAAGTAGATTTTTTCCAACTTAGAAGTTGTTTTTTGCTTCCTAAACGCGAAGATTTACCTGCAGCAAGTATTACAATAGCAATCATCTTTATTCCTTTTGATTAGGGCGTGTCATCATTCAATACAGATAAAAATATAACGGATTCATTTAATGATACGCCAGTAGTATTGAGCCCGAGCCCGTTTGCGAGCCCGCGCCCGAAAACTTTTTGAGAGCGACAGAAAGTGATTTATTGGTTCAATACTAGTTTTTTGCGATGGAAAAAGAAACTTTGCTTCTTTGATAAATTGTTAGTGAAAGTTTCGCAAACGGGCTCGGGCTCGAAAAAACACACAATATTTTGAATGATGACACGCCCTAGTAAAAAACGATTCAAAGTATAAAGTTTAAATTTTATAGGACTCGTAATCGTCACCGTGACCCGTGACCTTGACCGAAAATATAGAATTTAATAGTTACGCATACAAAAATATGAAATATTACGTTTATACATTAAGAATGTTTTACTATTTTTCGGTTACGATTACGACTAGGGTCACAGCCACGAGTTTTTTAGTATAATGTTTTAATTCATAACACGCTTAGCGATCACCATAGCCAGTGATACGCTTGATTGAAAAATAATGTACGCTTTTAAGAACGGATAATTTTACGCGAAATGGTAGCGACAAATAGTGTAGTCAAGAAAATCCCAAGAATCCCTTCGAGAGAGAATAAATGTTTTAACCAGTGGTTAAGAACAGGGCCACTATTTCCGTAGTCCATTGATGCAAATGTCGTTATGCTTAAATAAAACGAATCGGCAAAACTGATACTTGTCAAAGCACCATCTGCTCCCAATATACCACTTGGAACAAAAGAAAATAGCACTGCAAAAGCTAAAATACAAGAAAAGGCAACAGCCGCAATATTCATTGGTCTAGTTCCATAGCCAAAACCTTTATCAAGAAACAACCAATCAAAAAAGATACCCATGCTGCGTAGTGGTTGTTTCCAACTGGTTTTTTTCATTTTGCGTTTTGAACGACAGAAACGATAGTAAGCCCAGTCCATATTTTCATAATCATTGCGTTGATGGAATGATTGTTTTAGGATTCCGTATTCGGTAACAGCATTACTAAACTCACCATTTTTTTCAGAAGTAAGTTCGTCTCCGATTGCACGGCGATCTATCAAAAAGTGATCTACGAGCATGTGGTTAAAAGAAATATCTCCGAATTTGCAGCGAAATAGGTCGACCTTGCCATCAACATCGGTATTATACATGTGCAGTTCTTTTTCAACACGACCATAACGCATTGTAAAACCACCATCAAAAGAACTAAAACGCAAACTTGCCATTTGACATTTTATACCATTCCACGATACCTCTTCTTTAAAGCGAGATCGTTGCGCGTATAGTTTTCCCTTTACAATAACATTTTCGCAACGAATCATACCGCGAAAATATGCCTTAGAGAATAAAATATCATTACCAACACTGATAGTATTTAAATCCATTTCAGCATGAGAATTCACATTATCCAGGCAAAGATCTCCCTTTACATTTGTGGAGAAAAGGTTCACCTCTTTATGGAAGTAGCTGTTTGACATATAAAATGAACCTGGCACTATGTCGTCAACTGCTTTTTCTTCTTGTTTTCGATATTTCTGTAGTTTCTCTTTGTCCTCTGTGGTTATTTTTTTACCTACTTTTAAACCACCGAGATCTGTATACCCTTGTATGCGACATTCTGCGATACTTCCCCAAGTACCAATTGTAAGGGCAGGAGCGATAAGAGCGCCTTCTATATTACTACCAGAGAGAATGAAGCGATCTTGAATATTGCTTTGCGATATTTTTATGTTCTTGCGCGCATAAATTTTGGACATGCCCACTCCGCCGCCAAAGCTTATGTTACGTAGTACTAAGTTATCTTCAAAAGAGGCACCGGTAAAAAATATGTCCTGTTTTACATCGGCAAGGTAAAAATTAGCCTCCCCAACAAAATTAGCTTCGTTGAATGAGTTCTTTCCATAGAATTTTACTTTTCCAAAATTACTACGACCGCCAAACATCGCTTTTTTGAAATCTGCTTTTCCGTGGAATTCACTTGTCCAAAAGCTAGAAACATCCTGGAAATCCACTTGATTAAAGTTCGCTTGTTTCTCAAAAATACACTTAACAAAGCGCGCATATTTTGCGAAGCGAGTACCGTAGAAAACTGTTTTTGCTTTAAAAACAACATTGTCAAGGTGAGCATCTTCTTTGAAGAAAACTGGTTTACCTATTTTGCGTCCTTTTTCTTCTTTTGGCATTTCTGAAAGAAATTTTCCGTGTACTGTCGTTGCGTGCCAGTATATTTTAGAGAAAAACATACTCTGCGAAATATCTATTTCATCAAATTCACAGCCAGAAACATACATAGCATCCATTATATCTTCATTACCGATACGAGCTTTTTTCATTTTAAAAGCTTGTTTTAAAATGCAGCGAGAAAGATTAATTTTTCCTATTTTAGCGGAGTTTAAATCAAGACTTTCTTTTTTGAGTCCTAATATCTTATGACGACTGATTTTAAACTCTTGGCATGTACAGCGAAAAGCACTAACGTGGAGAATATCACTATTCCCAGCCAGTACAACATTTCCTTCTATTTTGGATTGATCAAGGCGCACTGTTCCTAGTAGTTCGCAATCGTCAAATACAACGTCACCCGTAACACGAGCGTTGCGCATAGAAACATTATCGCGCATCAGTGAGTTTTTTATAGAGAAACCTTTATGAAATGTTGTATGTGCAAGTCCCCCTGTCTGTTTCCATGCACTAAACTCTAAACGTTCCATTATTTCACTACCGCTTATGCTAACTTCTTGTAGAAAAGTTGCTCCTCTCGCAACAATTCCTTGCAATTGACAGTTGCGTATTACAAGTTGTTTAACTTCTAAGCCATCTAAGTTTAAAAAAGGAATAACTGCGTCTTCAATAACTCCTGTTTCTTTTATTTTTTTGATCGCATCTCCAGGAAAAAGCACTCTCCTTCCATCGATTTCTTGTGGTTCGTTATCCTCATTGTTCTCGTTATCTTCGTTAGCTTGATCACTATTTTCTTTAGAAAAGACCTCTTGCATTGAAATTTCGACAGTACTTTCTGTGCTGCTTTCTTTGTTTTCATCATCGCTGATAATATCAACCTTTTGTGTTTCTGAAAATTCTTCGTCGCCCATGGCAGAGACTACCGTTTCATCCATCTCTAATGGTGTGTCTACTGCTAAAGAAGATATAACTGTTTCTTCTATTTCAAAAGCAGGGATTTCATTGTTTGGAAGATCTGAATTTTCTATTGGATGATTTAGCTGTTGGTTATTTTGCCCCGATGAATCCACAGTATCTACTTTAGTTATTTTTTCGTTAGGAAGTTTGGAGTCGATTTCTGATTGTTGTGTGTTGGTAGAGTCGCTTTTTTTTTCAAGAAGCTCGGAAACCTCCGATGTGTTTGTTGAAGAACTTGTATTCTGTGCATCTTGCGAAGTAGATATTTCACTTGCTTTTAGAGTAGAATTACTTGTTTCAGAAGAAGTATTTTCTGAAGAGTTTTGTTGGGCTTTATCAACGGATTCTTTATTTTCTTTGTCGATAAAATCTTCGCTATTCATGTTTATATTCCTTTATTTCTTATGCCTTACTAAGAGCCTGTTATAAAACTATTTTAAGGTGTTAAACTGTTCCTTTTGACTTCATAATAAGGCATTTTTTTATTATAAAATTATTACTTTACGCTAAAAAAATGCCTTATTAGAAGCTAAAATATCCAAATTTTGACCTCAATTAATTTTGTAACAGGTTCTTAGGCATGCTCATTTGCCTAACTTTTTTGTTTAAGGTGTATTCATGGGAGTACACCTTGTACAAGGTCTTCAAACGTCATCTATTTTGTTTTGAGTGACTAAACGACTAGAGGTATCCTGTTTAACTAATTGTTTAATTCGATTCGTTTTGTCTTCCATGGATCTGGTCCAAAATAGCAGGAACATTATCTGGTAATTGATCGCGGCTCATTCTGTAAACCTTGTTGTCAACAAAATCTTCAATACTACAAAGGAAGCCGTCGACAAATACTAAACGACATTGTTGTGTATTATACGAACGAATTGTCGTTTGTGGTGGAGGCAAAACTCCATAATCGTCTCCTGGAAGAACAGGTTGGTAGTCGAGCTTCTCTTCATTATAATCCCATACTGCGATGTTGTGTTCTTTTGTATCAAAGGTAAACTGTGACTTTGGTTGTCCTATCTTTGAATCAACCTGCACTTCTGAATCTCCAAGTTCTACCCCTAAATCTTTTACAATATTTTTTTCTTGGAATATAGAACAACTGCATAAAATCATAGAAAAAATAGCTACGAACATTATATTAGACATATACAAGTGGTACGACTCCTTATTGTGAGTTTAAACAATGAAAATAACCTAAACATCAATCTTAAAAATGGCGCTTTATTTCTTTTACTAACAATATACTGTTTTGAGAAGTCATTACCTTATCCATAACAATAAAATCCCAATACGAAGATGCATTCATTTTAAGCTGTTTTTTTCGCTGTAAACTTCGTATGCGTAATTGGGCATTGTCAGCAGAGATTTTGTTGCGAGCTAAGAGATTACGCAAAGCGTTTATTTCATTATCGATATTTTTAACAGAGCGTTCCAATTCTTTTAATCGCTCTTTTATTCTTTTTTGGCGAGATTGCCAACGATTTGAACTTGGTCCTATGTTTAGAGCGTAGAAAGCTATTTCCACTTGTGAACGAATTTCATCTACTTCGAATTTTGCTTTAATAATTAAAAAACTACCAAGATATTCAATACTCCATACCGAAGCTCTTTTGAAGTATTTTCGATAATATGCTTCGACGGTGTCAGTACTCGCATTACATAAAAATAAGGAGCGATATACCGATCGAGATTTGGAAGTTCTTTTGAGTCCTTCTTCCATTTTTTCATGGCTAATGAGAGTTGCTTGTGGAAAAACAACTAGGGGATAATCTTTGGCCAATGTTTTTGTTTTAACAGGCTGCATGTCTATTTTTGAAATTTGACCGACAAGTCCTTTTTTTGGTGCTGTTGTTATCGATACGTTTGTCGGTTGTACTATAAGCAGCATATTTTGTTTTTTTTCTAAAACATGCTTAATTACAATGTGATCCCAGTAGGATGTTGTGTTCAACATTATATTGAGTTTTGATTGTAGAACGCTTAATTGTTTATTACGTTCTTCTAGTGAAATGTTCTTTGTTTTGTACAAGTACTTTTGCGCTTCTATTTGCTTTGTTATTTTCTCAACAGCATAGTCGTTTTTGGTTATATTTTTGCGAATAGTGTCTATATTACGAATGCGTTTTAAGTTATTCATATCAATAGAATAACAACGAATCTCCATTAATTCGTTGCTACCAGGTACATAAAATTTTAATTTTAAAATATGAACAACTTCATTAAAATTAATTCGCGCTATTTGAGGCTTTTTATATTCTTTACGGTAAAATGTTTCTATTTTTTCTAAAGGAATGCTCGTTGAATATAAAGAGCAATAAAAATCTCTTTTTACTTTTGAAATGACTTGCTCTTGAAAGTTGGGTAACGAAATATGCGAGGCATTCGGATACAACTTTACATATACCTCGTTGCTTTTGGGAGAGGTAAGTTTTGTTGGAGCAAGTTTTACTTTTTGTGGTTGTTTATTAGTTTTTTTCACCTCTAGAAGAGCTGATTTCTCTGGCCTTTTATTCTTGATTTCAGCAACAGCTTTTTTATCTGGATTGAGATGCATTTCAGCTAAAAACCGTAGCAAATCTAAAGGGAGTCCCTCTTCTTTTAGCTTTAGTAAAACACTACTATTGATAGTTGAAGTATCTACTTTTGTTTTTTTTAATTTCGCGATAATTTGGCTGCTTGTTTCACCACCAGCAAACCATTTTCGAACATCTGCTATAGAAACTCGATTTTTACGTTTTGATGTCTTTCTTTTTAATGCATCGATAATTTTTTGAGGAACTTTGTTGCGATGTAACAATAGCCATTCATCAACACCATAAGTTGCCATTTTTTTTGCATTATCAATCTGCAAAATAATTTTATCTATACTATTACCGTTTTTTATTTTTTGAACGATAGAAGCTGCCGATAAATCATCTGCTATTGTCAAAGCGTTCATGATTCGAGATGAAATGCCTTTTTCTTTAAGTAGATTTATGTCTTCTTGAGATAGAACAGTTTTATTTTCTGCTTGCTTAATATGGCGAATGATTTCAGTTTCTTCTACACCTAAGTCTACTAGAAATAGAATATCTTTTACTGTAATAGATTCGGCCCAGATGCAACTCGACATGATTGTGAAAATCAAAAAAATACGTAGCATATGATGCTCTCCTAAATTTTATCCAGTTCGTTTAAAGCAAAAGCTGCTTTCTGAAAAAGAGGATAAATAGTGATGGATTTTTCATAACAAATTCGAGCATTGTCTTTCATTCGAAGAATATGGTATAAAGATCCTATATCAAACCACAACATATAATCATCTTTTGTTGCCAACTTTTCTGCTTGTTCAAGGTGGTATATTCCATCGTGAATATTTTGCATAAAAAGCAGACATCTTGCAAGATGGATGTGTGGTCGTGGTGTCCTTGCATCCATTGCAATTACTTTTTCAAAGTGTTTTAGTGCCTTACCCCAATTCATGCTGTACTCTTCTTGCAAACCAGCTAAAAAATGCGCCTGCATCGAAACAGAAGGTTCTCCAGCAGGAATAATTTCGTTTGGATATGCTTGCTTAAAGGAGCAAGAATTTAATGTTATAAGAACCAAAGTTATTAGTATTCGTGTAAGCACAAAAAAATCCTTCCTAAAAAAAAAGAAACATATGCTATAATAAATGAAAAAGACTAAAAAAGCAAGTAAGACCCTTACTTTATAGAGTGTTTACCGAGGTATTTGAATGAGCGTAATTGAACTCACACAAAAGCTAGTAGAAATTCCTAGTTATGTTGATGGTGAATGTGATGAACATCGTCTTATGAAGTTTATAGAAGCCTATGTTCAGAAAAACACACAATTAACCACTTATAGACAGCACGTAGAAAATAACCGTTATAATCTTATTGTACACGATAATCACCCTGCAAAGCTGATTTTTTTTTGCCACATGGACACAGTTCTGCCTTCCTCAGGTTGGAAACATGATATGTTTGGTGGGAAAATATCCGAAAAAAAGTTATACGGACTAGGGGCTGTAGATATGAAAGGGGGACTTGCTTGTGCTTTGTATGCTGCAACACATGTTAAAGATACCCAAGGTTTGCATCTTGTTTTTGATGTTGACGAAGAGTATTATTTTAAAGGTATACAGAAGTATATTGCACAAAATAACCCACCAGCACAGCTTGCTATTTTCCCTGAACCAGGAATGAAAATTCGCAACGGACATCGCGGAGTTATTGAAATTTATTTCCGAATGCACGGTTCTGCGGGGCACGCTTCGCGGCCACATGAAGGAAAAAATGCTATTACTGGGCTAGCGCAAGCTGTAACTTATATTGAAAATAAGTTATGCGATTATTCGCACCCTTCTTTGGGAAAATCGACGTGTAATCTTTCGTTTTTACACGGGGGATCTAACCCTGGAAAACAAGATAATCCATACATACTAGTGGATAAATGTGCAAATAAAATACCTGACATTGCCGAAGCAATTCTCGACATTCGTCCAGCGCAAGAAACTGTAAACGGAAAGTTTATTGTTGAGCTTCTTCAAGAATTTGCTAATGACCATGGATATGGTTTATCAAATATTGAAATTAGGTTGGACTATGGATCTTTTCATATAGAAAAAGAACAACTCCATGACTTTGCTAACATTATTGCTCGTCATGTAAAAGGAGATATCTTTGCAGATGCGAAAAAGTTTGGGTATGGAGAAGGGCAATTAGTTCATGAAATGTTAGGAATTCCCTGCGCATATTTTGGTCCTGGACCTACGCATAAGGCACATGAAATAGACGAATATGTTGAAACCGATGAACTTGTTACTGTGGAAAAAATTTTTCGTGATACGATTACTGACTACTGCGGTGGAGAAAAAATTGAAATCGTATAAAAAATATCATGGTTCAGATGTTCGTAATCGGAGGCTCACATGGATATTTATCATTTTTTTCTTGCTTGCTGTTGGCCTTATCCGTGGTGAGCGCGTAGCACTTATTTTGGCACAAACAATGCTTGCTCTGATGATGGTAACTTATACATATGTACGTTATATTATTCATAAAATTGATATTAGGCGCGAAACAATTTCTAAGGCTACCGAAGGTGACGTTGTGTCAGTATACCTGGAAATAGAAAGCAAATTCTGGTTTCCTATACGTTGGATATGTGTCAAAGACTATTTCGGTGCAGAAATATATTGTGATCGTCAACATGAATATTTAATTACACAGTTTGATTTGTGGTGCAAAAGGCAAAGCATTCAATATTTAGCTAAATGTGCGGCTGGTAGAGGTAAATATAGCATTGGTCCTGTAGAGATAATAGTTACAGATCCCTTGGGCATTTGGATTCTGAGTAAAAATTTACCTGTGGTAGATGAGGTATTAGTGTTACCAGCGATAGTTCAATTAAGGTCTATTTCTCGCGATGGAAAACAAAGATTAAATTTTTCGGGAGTTCGTACTTCTCATAAGTCTGGTCTTAGCTATGATTTTTGTGGAACTAGAGAATATCGTAGCGGAGATAGTCTGCGATATATACACTGGCCGGCTACAGCGCGAACCTCAAAACTTATCATTAAAGAATTTCAGCAAATTACTACGTCGCGCATTACTATTTTTTTGGATTTATATCGCAAATCCTTACAAGGTTTTCGCCCCACAAATTTAGACTATGCAATCAAAATAGCTGGCTCTGTTGCTAAGTACGCTGTAGATAATTCTTATGAATTCCGGTTAATGGCAGAAGGTGAGAAAAGCTATCATTTTGATTATGGAAAAAGTGAAGCTCACCTTAACTGGCTCCTCGAAGAGATGGCGGTTATGAAGCCTGGTGGAGACCAAAGTTTGTTGGAGCTTTTGGAAGCAAATATACCTTTAGTTTCTTCTGGAGAAGAAATAGTTATTATTTTTAGTAGTCATATCGGTGATCCGCAACATTACTTGGATATACTAGTCTTATTACAAAGTCGCAATGTGTCTGTTACCGCTGTTTTTCTTGTGGCAACGAGCTTTAAGGTACTCCAAGAATACGACGGAATTGATTCTTACCTGATTGAAAGTGACTTGCCTCAAATGTGTATGGCACGTGGTATTCATGTGGTTATTGTCGAAAAAGGAGCAGATATTGCTCGATGTTTCGAGGGAGCCTTCTAATGTTATATTCGTTTTTTTTGCTGTTGTCTCTGCTTTGTCTAGGTGAATTTGCCGTATTCAATTTTATTAACATGGTAACGCGTGAGTCACCTATTTGGCTTTTATACGTCCTCCCTAGTAGCTTTTTTGTTGGAGTAATTTTTTCTAGAGATAGTAAGGGGTTTTTGGAAAAATTGCGACGTTACGTTCAGTTAGAAACATTGTTTATTATTGGAATGATTTTTTATGTATATATGTTATACACTACGAAAAATCACCCTTTGATAAATTTTGGTTATTTTATGGTTTACTCCATGGCTCTATCTGCTGGTTTTATTTTTCGCGAATTTTCAACATACCTCTATCTGTTATCTTGCTCTTTACTTTTCGGAGTCTCGCAACTGTATGATGGTAGTGATCCTGTTTTAAAGGCTGGCGTTTATCTAGGAATTTTAGTTTTATCTATCGTGATACACAACGATTATATGAATCACAAATATGTAGCTCATAACAATAAAACGAAAGTATTTCCATTTGCGATTACGATTGTTACAGTATGTTGTGGAGCGATGATTATGGCGTGGATGACATTTGCGACGCCTAAAATATCGAACTACTTAGATAGCATAGCGATCATTCGCGAATATTTTTCTCCGAAACAATCTAATAAACATCGTAAACAAAAACGAACATCACAACAAATTACCAAAAAAATAAATGAAAAAACTTCGCCAAAGCAGACCGCCAAAGAAAAAATTAAAAATACTCGAAAAATACCAGAGAATCAAAAAACAAAGCAAGCCAACGATGAGTTAAATAATCACACACAAGTATCTATGGAAAAAGATTTAAAATTTGGAGATATCGATTTTTCAAATATAACTCCTCAAAAACTTTTTGAAGTTGAGTTGGCAACAGAAACTCTCGGGGTTGCAAATGTCGAAGATTTGTACTGGAAACTTGGACATTTTGATACATATGATGCTCAAAATGGTTATTGGTATTTACGCAATACACAACAACGAGAACTACCAGCTAACAAGAATGGTTGGACAGAACTTTCGGCAAAAGCACCTCGTTTTAAACACAATAAAGTATTACAAATGTATACTTTATATCACGATAGCTCGCGCTTGTATTATTTGACGCAGCTAGGTTTAGTTGATATAAATCGTGGATTACGTGACCGCGGAGGAAATATATTTCCAGAAAATCAAAGTAATAAATATCAGGTGGTGAGTTATGTTCGCACTAAACGAAATACGATACCATACGATGTGGAAAATGTTGATTATCGCTATATAACTGTGCCTCAAAATATTGAAGGGTACAGAAGATTGGCACGACGAATTACTCAGAATTTTAGAAAACCATACTACAAAGTAAAGGCAATAGAACGTTTTCTACAGACAAGATTTAAATATGACTTAAAGCCAGGTATCAAAGGTGGCGATGCGACATTTGAATTTTTGTTTCGTAAAAAGCGCGGTTATTGTCAGCATTTTGCTTCGGCAATGGTTTTACTTTTGCGATCTATTGATATTCCTGCGAGAGTAACTGTAGGGTGCCACGGCGGAATATGGGATGCTGCTAAAGGTGCCTATGTTGTTTCTAGCATTCATCGCCATGCTTGGGTAGAAGTGCCTTTTGAATTTTTAGGCTGGACTACCTTTGATCCTACTCCTGTAAATGAATCAAATGTGGATAACGAAATTGCTAAGAAAATAAATGAGTTTAAAAGGCAAGAAAAAATAAAAGAAGATACTCAACCTGAGCGCTTAGCAAATGGAAAATCAAACAAAAACAAGCGCTTTTCGAAAAAAGAAAATCTAAACAAAGAGTTAGGTATACAAGATTTACTTCAGCAAAAAAGGCGTATGCAACAACAAGGTATTGTTGATAATGGTCAAAAACAAGATCCACAATATGAGCAATTAAAAAAAGATAAAAAACAACTAAGTCGCGATATTTTTTCAAATGAACAACACACACAAAAAACAGATCAGCGTATTGATCGTTTGGAAAAGCAATTGCGTAAAAATTTACCAAGAAAAATACGACAAAGGTTACAAAAACAGCTTCAAAAAGAACGTTTATCAAAAAAACGCCTAGCAAAAAAGCGTGAGTCAAAAGAGCGTTTAGCAAAAAAACTTTTAACAAAAGAACGTTTGATAGAAGAACGTTTAGCAAAAGAACGTTTGATAGAAGAACGTTTAGCAAAAGAACGTTTAGCAAAAGAACGTTTAGCAAAAGAACGTTTGATAGAAGAACGTTTAGCAAAAGAACGTTTAGCCAAAGAAAAATTAATAGAGGAACGTTTAGCAAAAGAACGTTTAGTAAACAAGGAGTTACAACTTAAAAAACAAGACAAAGTACAAAGTGAGAATACAAATATTGCGCAAAAAAATACAAAAAAATCAAACAATATTTCACAAAATTCGTCGAAAGAAGCAAAAAAAGATAAGACTGTAAATGGAATTATTACTTTTATTAAAAACATGGCATTTTTCTGTATTTCGTTACTATTTATCTTTTTGTTTTTCTATCTTGTTCCTCAAATTATAAATTTGATACATTTTTTCATTAAAATATTGTTTTCAAAAAATAAAAAACAAATGGTAGAAGAAGCTGAAAATGTGCCTAAATGGGGAAAAATGATTGCGAATATTTTTACACCACGCAATAAAACGAAAACAGAGCTGGGTCAAATTGTTCACGAATATACCGATTTGTCTAAAAAATTGCAAAATTTTGGTTTAGAGAAGAAAAATTATCAAACGCCTACAGAGTATTTGCATCTTTTGCAGCTAGAAATTGGTGAAGGTTCCCAAAAAAATATTCAAATTTTGACACAACTTTTTTTGAAAGCCAAGTATAGCCCTTGTGATGTGAATAAAAAGGATGTTGAATTGTTCAAGAAGTATTGTCAATTGATTTTTAATGATGTAAAGAAGGCTTCTTAATGGTGGAACATAAAATTTGTAACAGTTGTCGGCATCAAATAAAACGCGAACATACGTTTTGTATGCATTGTGGCGTAAGTCAAAATAAAGAGATTAATTGTCCGACCTGTCATTCTCCTATTGCTGGAGATACTAATTTCTGCACCAAATGCGGAAACAAAACTACAGCAAAAACAAAAGATAGCAATTTGAATCTGATACTAGTTATGGTATTAACATCTATTGTTATTTCTCTTGCTTTGCGCATACCGATACAAAGAGTAGTATTTTTCTTCGTTCCTGTTGTTATTATATGGATCGTTCATTCTCTTTTAAAAAAAATTGAGGAGAGCTAAATTATGAATTCAGATGTAAAGATGTGTGTACAATGCGGTAATTACGTAGATAAGCGGTCTAAATTTTGTGCTGACTGCGGAAGTAGTTTAAAGACGCATTTTTCTTGTAAAAAATGCGGAGAGCATGTACCGCGAGATGCTAAATTTTGCAACTCTTGTGGAGTGAATGTCGATAATGCTCCTGCAGTTCAGCCGCAGTTGACAAATGCAGGTTGGCGTGGTGTTTTTTATCGTTTTACATGGCTATTATCTCTAGCATGTTTACTTTTCCCTACAGGAGGAATTCTTTATCAGTACTACGAAGGAAAGTGGACTGATGATTATTTTGCGATTATTGGAGTAAGTGCTCTTCCTCTTGTTACTTTTATTACAGCTCGGTGGATTTTACGTGGAGCAAAGAAGAAAGTAACTAGATGAGTGAAGTCTCTCTTTGTCACTCTTGTTCATGGCAAGAATTTCTTGATTTTTTAGGCAAAGAGACTAGCACTTTGTTGAACCAAGGAACAAAAACTAGTGAAGATTTGTTCCTTGAGTTACAAGAAGGAGAAAGCATTCTAACTAAAAAAGATAATGCCCTTTTTCGCAAGGTAAGTATTGCGAAGATGCGTATTGCTCATCCTTCTGAGCAGTTAGTGCTTATGGAAACAGCTCAATTTCTACCAAAAAAGAAAATATGGCGGCATCGTGCTATACTACCAAGCGAAAAATTGCAACAAGGTGAAAGTGCAGAACAAGCAGCAATTAGAGGCCTTAAGGAAGAGCTCGAATTCACTTGCCGTGATCATTATAAAATTACATTGTTGGGTGATGAGCATAGTGAAGGGTTATCTAGTTCGTATAACAATTTAAAAACGAGATATTATGCTGTTACATTTTTAGTAATCATTACAAAAAACTTGTTTAAAGATAAATATACTATTGAAGAAAAAGACGGAAAAATCTCCGTTTTTGAATGGCAAAGAGAAGAATAGAATGAATTCAGTTGAAGAAGTGATTAAACTTTATAATAACGGAGATAAACTAAAATACCTTTTTTTTTGGGGACATCGTCAAAAAAGAAAAGAGCAGGTAGATCAAAGCTGTTTCAGTAACTGGTTTCCAAGTGCATTTAGCGTAGACAAAATAATATATAAAACAGCAGAGCATTACATGATGGCTCAAAAAGCTATATTATTCAAAGATGACGAACATTACAAAAAAATCGTGTCATGTAATACGCCTGGGGAAGCAAAAAAATTAGGACGACTAGTTCGCAGTTTTGATGAAGAAATTTGGAAAAAACATCGTTTTTCCATAGTTGTAGAAGGGTGTCAGGCTAAGTTTTCTCAAAATGAAGATTTCAAAAGATGTCTATTACAAACGGGGGCAAAAATTCTTGTCGAAGCTAGCCCATATGATCGCATTTGGGGAATTGGTATGAGCGCCAAAGAAGATAAAGTTTATGATCCAAATAATTGGAAAGGATTAAATCTTTTAGGGTTTGCGCTTATGCAAGTACGCAGTAATTTGATTTGCGAACATTAAATTATACAGTCCTTTATTTTCGATGGCTTTGGTAGAAGAATTATCTTAGTTTGTCTTTGGTACATATGCTGAGAATCTTGGCCACCAACAATACACTTTTATGCGATAGTCAATGAATGAATCACCAAATCTTTCGCATAAATCTTGTTCTTCCCACCTGCGTACAAAAAAATTCCATATAATCAAACCGCTAATTGTATATAAGATTACGCCCAATGAACCTAAAAACAATCCCACGGCAAATCCTTGGCTAAGACCACCAATTGCCATTGGATTTCGGACATACTTGTATGGACCAACTATGACTAGTTTACGTGGACAATCAAGAGGAAGAGGAGTTCCTTGTCCATATATTGCCATAAATAAGCCGCTCGTTATTGCCAAGGTTCCTCCAAGGCTAAAAATTACAAGACTGATCGTAAAAAAATCTGCAGAAGAGAATAAAAAATATGGTATTGACTGTTTTTCTATGTGATGAATAACGGGAGGAATCACAAATAAAAATATTACCCAAAAAAAGGTAGATTGCATCAACATCTTGCAAACATTCCACCAGCTCTTCGCTGGGCGAGCTTCTCTAGCTTTAATCTTCAACATTAGAATTCCTTTTACAGTAAAAGAAATAATGGCAAAATAACGCACTTTAAATCCTATTCTAGCGAATATCAGAGTATAAGTATTTTTTGACTTTTTTGATGTGTTTGTGAGGAATAGAAAACTCAATCATCAGAATAAATAAAAAGTCTATCATTGCTTGTTTAATTACACCAACCTTGATGAATCGACGTGAAGAAGTTCGCACAGATTTTAATGAGATGTATGGCTTGTGTATTTTGCGCAGACGTTTATAAAAATCGATGTCTTCAAAGGGATGATTTTCGTCAAAACCGTTTATGGAATCGAAACATTGGCGGTGCATAAAAAAAGCTTGGTCACCATAAGAAAAATATTGAAATCGGGTGAAAAAAGCATAAAAACGTAGGCAAGTATTGGAAGGTTCAAAACTATCGCGAAATTTACCACATTTGCTTATTGTAATACCGTTTAGTATTTCCTGTTTTGCATCGGAGGGAAGAAAGGTGTCAGCGTGTAAAAATAAAAAAACAGTTCCTTGGGCGCGCGAAGCGCCGAAATTCATTTGTGCTGCCCGACCTTTACTAGAGATGTATATTTTATCTGTGTGTTTTTTCGCTAATTGGCGCGTTTGATCGCTGCTCCCACCATCAACAATAATAATTTCATTAAATTTATGTTGAAGTAATTGTTGAAGAAAAACTTCAATATTTTTCTCTTCATTGTAGGTGGGAACAATTACTGATATGCTCATATATTTTTGTTGTCTTCATTCCACAGCGTTTGGCCACTGTACACTTCTTGCGATAGTGGAGGACGATTTTGTTGTTGATGCCAGCAAAATGTACCAGGAACGGGAAGTTCTTCACCGTAATCTAAGCATATTTTTTGCCCTGATGGATCAAAAACGTAGACCCCATCTTTTTTACCTACAGATGTATAACGAGGATATAGTTGATTATTATGAGTATGAGAATCTAAAAGTAGAAAACTGTCCTCGTTTAATCCAACACACACTTTACCTTGAAAACGGTGAGCTAGATATGCGAGATTATCAGGATCATCCGTTTGAATACGATCTTTGCAATGTGGAAATAGAGTCATTTTTTTTACAAGACCAAAACCATTGTCAAAAAACTCGAAATGTCGCGGTTTTTGCCCTCTAAGCTCTTGAAAGTCGTCATAAACAATTATTTTTTGTCCTAGAACCATAGAACCTGCTGATACGGTATAAAAATTCGTTCCACGCAGTAACGCCTCTTTCAAAGCATCTTGTAATTCCCAAAAACGCAGAGAGTGATAAAGAGTTGAAATATCCCCGCCAAAAATAAAAATGGAATTCGAAGATAATATTTTTTCTACTAACTCGCGTCTTGTTTGTTGATAAACGTGATCAGCGAAAACACCTGATTTGCCTTTGGCAAATTCTTGGATATTTTGCGACATTTGCGCTTGAAGCTCGTCACCGCCGATAAGATAATCTAGTGTCTTTTGAACTTCGCGACAGGCATAGTTCGCGAATAATTCTTGGGTATTTTCTAAGGAAGAAATCGATTGATTACCACTACTTAGAATTCGCTCTAAGGAAAGGTTGGGAAATTCTTTTCTTAACATAATTGTATGGCGTTGAAGTAAATGTACGAGTTCGCTATTGCGTTCTTGATAAAAACGCTTTATCTTTAATAATGTGTTAATCGCTTGAGTGTATACATCGCATGCAAAAGGATTGTGTTTGTAATATTGAAGCCATTTATGATAAACGCAAAGATTTTGAATATTGGCATCAAAACCGCCGCGATATTGAGATTTGATTCCTACTTCTGCTAGAGCGTCTTTGACATGCTGCTCGTTAAACTCATTATCTCGCCACGCAGCTGTGATTAATAAAACTTTTTTACTATCTCGTACTATTGGATCTATATGATTACTTTGAGAAATACGATCGGCAAATTGATAGATAAAATCTTGCTCGCGAATTACATTACCGTTAAAGAGAATACTACCAATCATTGTTTACCTTTCTTCGTCCACTTCTTTAGCAAATTCCATCAGCAAAAATTCAATTTGACCTTCTGATGAACCTGATTCAATTTTTTGCTGTGCAAACTCAAAGCGTCCTTTTTTTAATTTTAAAATAGCGAAAAAAGCTTCCTTGCCATCTATATTTTTAAAAGAGCACGTAGCTACGCTACTGTTACGTAAATAGATTTTCCCAATAATTTTGTCGTTCGCATCGTAAATACGAAGAATACCACTACTTCCGTACATTGCTACTATTTGCAAAATTGGTACAAGACTAAAAGCGCCTATGTCTCCGACTATACTATCTTCGAATTGCGAATGTTTAAACTGTTCTTGGTCTTTATCTTCTTTTATCGATATATGATAGTGAGGATTTTGTGTTTTGTAATACAACAAGTGTTTAGAGCATTCCTCATAAGAAATCATATCTTCGTGAATAAGTACTTCTAATAGTGTTACATAATGTTGTTGTTGTTGCTCTAATAAAAATTCTAGTTGTTCTTCTGATATTAATTGCATTTGCATTGCAAGTTTTCCGAAATGCTTTTTTATTTTCGACTGAACTCTAAGAATTTTGTCTACATCTTTGTCGTGCATCAGACCTTTTTCGACGGCAAACTCACCTATTTTTTTATTAATTTCTGATTGAATTTTAAATGCTTCGAATACTTGAATTTTCGATAAAATATTTTTTCGAAGTAAGTGTTCAATAAAAGGATCTCTCAACGGTATTGCAATTTTTTTTGTTGTGAGTTCGCGTTTCATATTTTTCTCCGTTAGCATTTTAGTGGCCACTAAAGTATTACCCAAACAAGAGGGTGGCGCAAGATGACAAACTGTTTTCTACCACATCTCTAGGTGTATCCACATTTACGTTTTAAACAATAGGGAGCGCATTCTTTGTGCTCTTTAGAACCGCAAGAAAATACTTTAAAGTATTTTATATTTGCAATATCAAAGTATATATGATTTATGTGTAAAGCATAGTAAAATTTTTGGATTTTTTTGGAGATACAAATGAATAAAAGTTATTTAGTTGTAATGATCTGTATGATAGGAATTTGTGTAGGTGTAATTTTTTATCAACAATCAAAGCAAAATAATACTAATCCTTCAGATAATACACCAGATGTTTCAAGTAGCAAACACGACATCACATCTTTAGGTGCAGAAGAATTTGATGTAAAGGAACATTTATCTGCAGGAAAGTATACTATTTTTAAATTCGGTGCAGACTGGTGAGGCGCGTGTGTTCGTTTAGCTCCTCAGGTTGAGGCAGTTGTCAAAGCAAGTAACTCACTAGCGTTGCGTAAAGTAGATGTAAAAACTTGGTCATCTCCAGTATCAAAGCAATTTGGTTTGCGTTCTTTACCGCATATTAAAGTATACTCTCCTGAAGGTGAGTTACTAAAAGAAGGTGGATCAAAAGTTTTTGATTATATCAAGAGTATCAAGTAAGAGATTGACAAGGTAGTTTTCTGAAAAATAGATAATTATTTAACTTACTTGTGTTAAAAGATGAGGCTTTCCGCCTCATCTAGGAGTTTTAAATGAATATTGTAACATCAGGCCTTCTTTTGATTGATAAACCACTAGGTGATACTTCACGCCAGGCCTTATTTAGTGTACAAAAAATAATAAATAGTGGACGTTTAGGTCATACAGGAACTTTGGATCCTTTAGCTACAGGATTACTTGTTTTACTTTGTGGTCAAGCACGTAAGCTACAAAACATACTTACTCTTGACAATAAAGAATATGATGTAACTGTCTCTCTCGGAGCAGTATCAGAAACAGATGATAGTGAAGGCCCTATTCACACTAATGATGATGCTGTAGCGCCTGGACTAGAAGAAGTAAAAGAAATGATAGGTAAATTTACCGGAGAGATTGACCAAGTTCCGCCACGCTATAGTGCCATTAAAATAAAAGGAAAACGTGCATATAAAAGTGCCAGAGAAGGTGAAATAATTGCAATACCTTCGCGAAAAGTACGTATAGATAAAATCGATCTCATTGACTACAATTATCCTTCACTAACTTTAAAAGTAAAATGTGGTTCTGGAACATACATACGCTCTCTAGCGCGCGATATTGGCGAAGGGTTGGGGGTCGGAGGATATGTTAGAAAATTACGTCGTACGCAAGTTGGGGATTTCAGAATAGAAGATTCATCGACAATTAATGAAATTTCCATACAGTCGATGTTGCGGTTGGAAGATGTGGCTGTTCGCTACCAACGTATTGATTTAAATAATGAATACTTAATTAGAATATGCAATGGCCAAAAAATTGCGCAGCCTCAAATTCTCGAAAAAGATTTTCGTTTCCCTACTTTTTTATGGATTGACAATCGTGTGATTGCTATTGCAAAAATTAGTGATGGTGTTGTTTCTTCGCGTAAGCTTCTTATTGACAACACGTTTTAAAAATGTAGCTGCTAATTCTGTAAAAGAACTATGATGCAAATTTGTTGTTATTTTTATCTCTATAAGCTACAATAAAACCTGTAATTCGAATTTACAAATTTGTATAAGGATATATCATATGATACGTTTTATCATAATTGCGTTACTAATCTCTATAACATCTACTTTTGCTCAAGAAGAAATACAGCCGCGACAAGAGTTGCAAATTGAAAAAGGTCCAGAGCAGCCTATTCGTATTATAGATGACTTTGGCTTTCGAAATAGGGAATTTCAAAAAGAAATTTTTGAACCACGTCTTCCTTCTCGAGATGTTTTTGATGATTTTTCTCCGCCAGAAAACCAGGTTATTAAAGATGCAACAACCGATGGCAATAGTTTTTTTGGCGGTGCGACAAAACAAAATGAACAAGAATTTCGCGATGCACGTTTAAAAAAGATTTCCAAACTAGATTTTATTGAGCGCCGCGTTATACAGAGATCATTTAGTACTTTTCTTAGAAAAAACATTGAAAATAAAATGACTGCTAGTCGTAAATCGATGTTTAAAAGACTAACCGCTGAAGTTAAAAATTTGCGTAAAGCAAAGAATACGCGCTTAGCAAAAAATAAGAGTAAAAATAAAGTTGTGTATGTTTATAAAGATTCACAACAACCTAAGAAATAGTTTAAATATAAAAGATTCACAACAACTAAGAAATAGTTTAAATATAAAAGATCTGCAATGCAGATCTTTTATATCACACCAAAAGAATCCGCGATTTCTCGATGTCGACTCCAATATCTGGATATTCTTTTTTACATATTCGTCCAAATATACGTAAAATACTGCGTGTAGAATCATTATTTCCACATTGTAAGTATAAATAACCATTCTTACGGTAACGTTTACAAAGTTCGTCGATCATCTCTGCCATAGCTCTAAATTTGCGAAGGTGTTTGCCGCGATCTTCGGGGTTGACATATATATCAAACATACCAATCATATTGCACGCAGGATGTTTTTGAAAAGAAATCATGCAGTATACGCGTTTCCCATCATCATCTTTTCTAATTCCAACAATAGAGTCGTAGCGAAATCTATTTAAAATGGTAATAAGCAAGAAGTTAGGAACGAATCGTCGTAGTAATTGGATAAAAGTATTAAATTGTGATGTACTAGCAACGTCGGCAATAGCGTCCATTCTCTGAAATATATATTCCAGTACTAACTTAAAATCGCTTTCGTAGCGTTGGGAGTGGCGTGATTTTTTTCGAAGGTCTGACAAAAAACAAAGTTCATACTTATTGTCGTGCATACTAACCTTTCATGAAATTATGTGTAGTGAGCTGAGCGCGACTATCTTTGGTTCATGATCTATTGATTTGCAACTCGTGCCTGATAGTCAATAATCACAAATAAAAGATGACCAAAAATGAAACGCCCAATAAAGGACGTTCATTTTGTGTCTGATCTACTTACTAGCAATAAGATTTCTTACTGTTTGTGCTACTGAGTCAGTAATTTTTTGCATGTAGTTGTAATCGATATTTTCAACTTTGTCACAAGCACGGTGATAACAAGGGTTAGAGTCACCGCCAAAAAAGTTTTGCGAAATAACAATTGCTGGCTTATTATATCTCCAGAAAGATGCATGATCACTACGGTTTGTACAAGCAGGAACACTTGTTAATTTGACTTTAGAAGCAATGACTGTTTTGATCACAGTGTCCGACAAATTAGCTGAAGTATTTTCATTACAATCGATAACATGGAAACCACCATCAGTGTCGCGATCGTATCCCATCATCTCAAGTTGAATAAGTCCAATCATATTATTGAGCTCACCAGAATTATTTAAGTCTCTAGCGTATGCTTGTGATCCAACTAAACCTATTTCTTCTTGGTCAAAGCACACAACACGTAGTGTATAGTCTAAAGATATGTCTTTTAAAGCGTTAGCAATAGCAAGAATACCAATAATACCTGTACCATCATCGTCTGCACCTGCAGTACTTACTGTATCGTAATGCGCTGAAATGATAAGAAATTTATCTGCATTCTTACCTTTTTTTTCCGCAATTAAGTTTGTTCCTTGGTACCAACTTTGAGTGTACGAATGTTCACGTACTTCAAAACCAATATTCTCAAATTCACGTGTAAGGTAAGCACGCGCACGCAATCTTCCGGTATCAGAACGTCTTTCTTCTATACGGAAAGTACTACCACCAACGGTTACTGGAACAGCTCCAGAAAGTTCTTCTAGTTTTTGCTTTAAGAAGTTTCTGTCAATGTTTACATTGTGAGCAGAGAAATGAAATAAGTCGCCCGGATTAATTCCCGAGGTTCTCATTTGCTTTACTGTTACAGCTCCTTCATTTTCCGAAAGAGGAATGTGCTTCATATACAAAGCAGGTTTTTCAGGATAATGACTATGCCCTGTAGGAGGAATAGGAAGTTGAACAACAATGATATTTTCTAAACGGACAACCTCACCTTTAAGTTTAGGTTGCATGTGTGAAAAAGACTCAACAAAGAATAAAGATTCTGTGTCTTTTACACTTACTGTTGTCGCTCTAACAGCATTCTCAACGGGATTTTTTGTTGCAATGATTTGATAGTTTTCATTTGACATCATTGTCAAGTAATTGTCAACACTACCTTTTTGTACAACAGATATATGAACTTGCGTAGTTTCAGCTGTTGTAAAAACAAAACAAAGTAAAGTTACTAATAAAACAGTATATTTTTGCATATACTCTAACCTCCATATAAAATAAAGTACTTTAGGGAGCGCAGTGGGAAATTATTTTCCAGTACGTTCCTTATTGCTGGTCAGTAAGTATTGACCACCTATTAAATTACCAGAAAACACATCATTTTTCAAGCAGGATAATGTTTATAAAGGAAAGTTTATGTCGCGAGAAACAACTATTATTATTACTTTGATAGTTTACAAAGTAATTCTTATTTTAATTGGGATATTTACGAGCCGCAAAACAAGTGATACAGATGATTTTTATCTAGGCGGGCGGACACTGGGCCCTGTTGTTTCAGCCATTAGTGCTTCTGCAAGTTCTTCTTCCGCGTGGACATTACTTGGAGTTAGTGGAGCTGCTTATACATGGGGCGTTTCAGTGATATGGTTATTTCCCGCTTGCGTAGGTGGTTTTATACTAAACTGGTATGTTGTTGCACCGCGTTTGCATGCTTTTAGCCATGAAAAAAACTCTCTTACTCTTACCGAAGTTATTTCGCGCGAAACGCCACCAAAATACTTCATCGCAACTATTGCATCTATTATTATTGCTTTTTCACTACTCTTTTATATTTCATCGCAATTTCAAGCAGCAGGGAAAACCTTTGCAGAGACTTTTGATATTTCGTACACCTATAGTGTTATTATAGGAGGAGCTATTATTATTTTTTATACGCTTCTTGGAGGATTTTGGGCAGTGAGTATTACTGATACTCTTCAAGGACTGCTTATGGCAATAGGAGCTATTATTTTACCTGTGGCAGCAGTTATTGAGGTGGGCGGTTTTTCTTCTCTCTTTGAACAATTGGCGAAGGTAGAAGTGAACGGATATTTGAGTTTAACGCGGAATTTACCTCCTGCAGCAGGGATTGGTTTTGTTCTCGGACTTTTAGGGGTTGGTCTAGGTTACCCTGGACAACCGCATGTCGTAAACCGTTTTATGGCTCTCAAAGACCAAAAATCTGTCGTTCAGGCAAGACGAATTGCTATTTTATGGGCGGTTTGTGTGTACGCTGGTATGATCATTCTTGGGCTTTGTGGACGTGTGTTGTTTGATACAGTAAATGATAAAGAAGCAATATTTTTTGTTGTGACAAATGGTCTTTTTTCTCCTGTTATTGCAGGTATTATGACAGCGTGTATTTTATCAGCGATCATGTCTACTGCTGATAGTCAGTTACTAGTTGCCGCTTCATCGTTAACTCATGATTTGCGATTAAATCGCGAAAAAAATGATACAGCAAACTCTCTAGTACAGGCACGCGTTGTTGTACTTCTTCTTAGCATTGCTGCCATTATTCTCGCTCTTTTTGGTTCTAAAGAGATTTTTAATCGCGTATTGTTTGCGTGGACAGCAATGGGAGCGGCTTTTGGCCCTATTTTAATTATAAGATTATTTTTTGGTCCAATTACCCCGCGTGCTATTTTAACCGCGATGCTACTCGGTTTTATTTTGAGTGTTGTTGGTCATAGCATTCCGCAAACAAAAGGAACTTATTTTGATAGAATTTTGCCTTTTGTTTTAGCCACAATTATTGCATTTTTGGGAACAAAAAGAGAGAAAAAATAGCATAGAAATATACGCAAGTGATTGAGAACTGGAGTGTCACTTTGAATTTATACAGAGATGACACTCCTGAATTACTTTGGGGCTGGTTACGAATCATGTTAACCTTTTGGCCATTCAAGGTAATTTGGGTTTTACTACCATGATTTAAGTGTTTGGAAATGAATTTCGTAGCCTTTGTTCTTAATCGCCTTCAATAAGTTCGTTAATGTCAATGTGCAAATCAGTAGTATCAGCGCAAGCTTTTACTGAATGCAAGCGATATTTTTTTATAGAAGATATAGTCATTGGAATAACAAATGAAGCTTTATCTCCGGGAGAAAGATGATTAATTTTTTTATCTTGATACATAGGTACAGGTTTTCCAAATACCGATTCGTAGTGAGCTATTAATTTGAGATCTGGTATTGATTTACGCAAGTGGTTGTAAAAAATAATTTCCACTTTTTTGCTGCCAAAATATTTTTTAGCGCGAAAACCTTTACATTTTTGAATTTTGTGGTAGCGAACATATGAAACTTTTTTTAATACTTCGCTACTACTACGGCCTAATGTGAAACCAGTTTCTTCATCAACCCAATCAGCTCTCATTTGTTCTTGATTTTCATTTTCTCCGTAATCTTGAGGGCATTCTCCGATGACTTCAATGATTTTATTTAGGTCTTTTTCTAAGTAGCCGTATACCATAACCACTTTATTTTCTAAATGTGAAAGATCTCTTTTTTTGGAAGAATGAATATTGAGGTTACCAACGTAGTAATCGGTAGTTTTATACAACATTTCATCTTCTAAAACATATTCGCTGGGCTTTTTCATTGTTAGAGGTTTTGTTTTGCTTAGTTTACCAATAACAATAATACTTTGCCTTTTTACGGTTTTAGCATTTTGCTTAGTTGCACTGTCAGTATGTTTGTTTTTGTTATCAGTATGTTTTTTTTCATCATCTTGTTCACGACTGTCTTTTTCATCGTCTTGCTCACGATTGTCTTTTTCATCGTCTTGCTCGCGATTGTCTTTTTCATCGTCTTGCTCGCGATTGTCTTTTTCATCGTCTTGCTCGCGATTGTCTTTTTCATCGTCTTGCTCGCGATTGTCTTTTTCATCGTCTTGCTCGCGATTGTCTTTTTCATCGTCTTGCTCGCGATTGTCTTTTTCATCGTCTTGCTCGCGATTGTCTTTTTCAATATTTCCTTCGTTATTATTTTTTTCTACAATCTCTTCTTGTGGATTTTGTTGTGGCTGTTCTTGACTATAGATTGTAATATTCAAGAGTAACAACATTAAAATAAGTAATCTCATATTCACTCCCAACACTTTAGCGTAATAATGTATAAACATGCTTTTATTTGATCGCAACCAGTCTATCCCTATTGTGAGTTGTAAAATAACTTTTTTCCAGAAATTTATTGTTAATGTAAAAAAAATTTACAAAAAGGAAAACTCGATGAAATTTATATGTGCTTTTTTATGCGTTTTGGTTCCTTTGTTCACTGAAATATCAAAAGAACAAAGACAAATAATGCAACCTCATCTAACAATTATAGAGAATGCGATACCTATTTTAGAAAAAGAAGCAAAATCAAGCAAAGAAAAATATCAGGAACTTTTATTAAAACGACATTCCACTCACCAAAAACTAAGTAATGAATCTTCTCTAATCGAGAAAGGCGTGCTAAGAGCGAAATTACTTTACTATGATAAGCAACTTGATTCTTATCGTGAAAAAATTACTTACAATGAAAATCAATTAGCAGTTTACTACGGTGTACTCACTGCATTCTCTCAAAAAATCGCGCCAAAAAAAATAGTTTCTGCGCGTAACCTGGTTCCAAGTATGCAGCAAAAATTAAAAAATGTTATATTACAACAACAAAGAATTCAAGAGCGACAACAAAAAGCGCATGCCAACCAAAAATCTATTCCATACAAACAAGAAAAAGTAAATGATGCTCTTGATGAACTTGGAGCGAAGTTAAAAGTATTAGAGTATAAAAAAACATGGAGCAATTTAGCTGAAAGAACGAAAGTAATCAGTCAGATTTCTTATCAAAAAGGTATTTCAGCCAAGCTTACAGCAGAAAACATATATTTAAACAAACTAATTGCAGACTGTATCAAAGAACAGCAATCTTTTCTTATCGAAAGAACAGAACTAGAGATTGCTATAGAGGAGTTAGATAGATAGAGAGAGTTAAATAATGACATCACTATATGATATTTTTCACGAAAAAAAGGCCTTGGTATTTTGTGGCGCAGGTGTAAGTTTAGAGCCGCCAGCAGGTTTACCAGATTGGCATATGCTAAGGGACTGTACACTCGCATCTATCGCAAATAGCCATAGTTTCTTGCAAAAATATACCAAAAACTTAACAGAAATTGAAATGATAAGTGAAACCAATAAAAAAGGTTTAACACCTGAATACGTGGCTTCCATTATATTAAAGTACTGCGATGGTTATTTTGAAAGTTTTCAGGTATTGGAAGAAGGAGAACCAAACGCCAACCATCTTTATTTAGCTAAATTAGCTAAACTTGGTTATTTACAATATATAGTGACCACAAATTTTGATATCTTTATAGAAAGCGCTTTACAGGAAAACAATATTCCCTACCGAGTTTATAGCAGCGATGAAGACTACTCTTCTTTTGATAGTAAAGACGAACGAATTCATTTATTCAAACTTCACGGTTGTATTCGTAATCCTGGTACTATAACCACCACCGTTGAACAAGAAAGCCAAGGTTTATCCATCTCCAAAACTCAAGTATTACAGCAATTACTTGCGCACTATCACTTTGTTTTCTGGGGATATAGTGGTGCTGACTTGAAAATAAATCTCGATTATTTGTGTATGGAAACGGAGGTAGAAAAAGCTAAAGGCTTTACTTGGAATTTTTTACAAAAAGGAGAGTGGCAAGAGCCAGTAAATAGTTACGTAAGTGAACTAGTTAAATTATATGGTGAAAAAGCAGCTATTACTCATGGACAGCTGCCCGAAATATTTAAAGACATTTTACCCAAAGAACAGCAAATAGAGCATATCATTTATGATAAAAATGAGCAGCGCGATTTAACGATGTACAAGAACGAACAACTGCGTACTTCTCTAGATAATTGGGCGAATAAACATATAAATGTCGTCAATGCTTTCACTATTGTCGGACGCTTACTAAGACACAGCGGTCAACCAGAAAAGGCTTTCGAATGCTACAAAAAACTCACCCAAATTGCAGACACCCAACAACATTATTCCTTAATTGCTAATGCGTATAACGAAATGGGTTATTTGCAAAAAATGCAAAGTTATTATCAACAAGCGCTTGAATATTTTGAACTAGCATGCCAAATAGCAGAAGACAACAGTGACCGAAAATTACAAGCAGAGTACCTCAACTCAATAGGAGGCATTTATCGCGTTCGTCGTGATTATCAACAAGCTTTTGCCTATTACAGAAAAGCTGTAGAAATAGCCGAATCAATAGAAGACAATAAAGGTTTGGCTTTTTACTTAAATAAGCTTGGAGGATTGTATAAGAGTGTGGGAGAACGAAAAAAAGCGCTTTCTTTTTTACAAAAAGCAAAAGATTTGTGTGTAGAGATTGGAGATCAACAAGGTTTAGCGATCAATTTGGATAATATTGGTAAATTATTTCGCGATGAAAAGCGCACAAAAGAAGCACTTGAATATTTTCTAGAAGCAGAACGTATCACTCGCTCCTTGGGAGATAAACAAGGCATTGCCATACGTTTAAGTAGTTTAGGTGGTATTTACAAACAAGATAAAAAACCGGATGAATCTCTTGATTGCTATCTAAAAGCTCTAGAGATTTCCGAGGACCTAGGTGATCGCAGAGGTAGCTTACTACATGCACAAAATGCTGCAAGTGTTTATGTGATTAAAAAAGCCTACTCACAAGCAGCAAAATACTACCAAAAAGCAATAAAAATAGCCGAAAATCTACAAGATACGCGTAGTATGGCAAAACTTTGCCGTGTTTTGGGGAATGTGTATAATTTTGATATGCGCAACTTTTGTTCTGCACTCATTTATTACGAAAAAAGTATTGTTTATTACCGGGAACTCAATTGGCAGCGAGAGATAAGTAAAATAGAGCGCTCTATAAAGAAAATGAGATAAAGACAATGATCACAAAAAACACTAAAATTAGAATTGCTAGACCCACTGACAATTTAGCTCAAGTTGCTCAAATGTATGTTGATGGTTTAGGTTTTGAAATCATTGCTCAATTTGAGAATCACCAAGGT
Organism: Candidatus Uabimicrobium helgolandensis; assembly: GCF_041508025.1. Classification (NCBI taxonomy): domain Bacteria; kingdom Pseudomonadati; phylum Planctomycetota; class Candidatus Uabimicrobiia; order Candidatus Uabimicrobiales; family Candidatus Uabimicrobiaceae; genus Candidatus Uabimicrobium; species Candidatus Uabimicrobium helgolandensis. Next base: position 3,168,265 of record NZ_CP165719.1, on the reverse strand, counting down.
TTTGATGGGGTTATGGTTGGGCACCGCGAGCATCTGTATCATCTAGAATTCACTCATCATCGTGGTACAATTGTTGGCAAAGCACCTAGTCATGATAATTTGCTTGTTTTCTATATTGCAAATTCAAATGAATGGGAAGCGCAGTGTTCGCAAATGATAGAAGCTGGTTTTCGAGAAGTGAAATCATATAATCCTTACTGGGATACAGCTGGAAAAACATTCTCAGATATCGATGAATACCGCGTTGTTTTGCAAAATAGAGAATGGGAAGAAAATTAAAATGAGTATAGAATCTTTTCGAAAAATTGTAGAAAATCGCCGCTCTGTAAGACGCTTTACAAATGAAGAAGTGCCTAAGGATATTGTGAATGACTGTTTGCGTTTAGCGTTATTAGCTCCAAATTCAAGTAACTTACAACCATGGGAATTTTATACTGCATACTCCGAAGAAGCCAAAAAGCAAATAACCAAGGCATGTTTTAATCAAAATGCAGCAAAAACAGCAGCAGTAATTATCGTTGTTGTAGGTCGCACCAATACCTGGAAGCAAAATTCTCAGAAGCTTTTAAATGAGTGGCCGACGGAGAATATTCCGCGGCAAGTGGTTGAATACTACACAAAGACAGTAAGTTTACTTTACACGCAAGGTCCTGCAAGTATACTTGGTTTTTGTCGACGTATACTGATGAGTTTAATTGGTTTATTTCGTCCAGTCCCTCGCGGACCATTCAACAAAACAGAAATGCGTACATGGGCAGCTAAAACATGTGCACTTGCTGCTGAAAATATAATGCTTTCTTTGAAAGCTCATGGCTTTGATTCTTGTCCTATGGAAGGTTTTGACGAAAAACGCATACGCAAAATACTAAATCTACCTGCTGATGCTTTTACTGTGATGATTATCGGTGCAGGTAAAAAAGCTGATGATGGTATTTATTATCCACGTATGCGCTTTTCGGTTGAAAATCATGTTTTTGAATTATAGGTGTCAAATTTTCAAGAACATCGTTAATTATATTGATGCAAGTGATTCTTAGAGTTGTAACACCTATTACAACGAAAACATATAAAGATGATATTGTGCGTTACGATATACTATGTGAAATAGGAGAAATTATGAGAATTGTGGCTGTTGCTGATACACATACATTTGAAAAGAATTTAGGAACACTTCCTGAAGGAGATATATTTATTCATGCTGGAGATTTGCTTCGTGTAGGTACCTTGAAAGAGTTAGAAAAAACAGCTTTTTGGATAAATTCGTTACCTTACAAGTATAAAATATTTGTTGCTGGAAACCACGATAGGTGTTTTGAGGAAAATCGAGAACAAGCGTGCCAGTTTCTAAAAAATGTTATCTATTTAGAAGATAACGGAGTAACTATTGAGGGGATTAATTTTTGGGGAAGTCCATGGCAACCAGAATTTAATAATTGGGCTTTTAATTTATCGCGCGGCGCAGCTTTAGCTAAAAAATGGGATAAAATCTCTCTCAATACAAATGTCCTTATTACTCACGGTCCGCCCTTAGGAATAGGTGATGAATGTTTTGAACAGCGGGTTGGCTGCGAAGATTTGCGAAAGCGCGTTGTAGAAGTCGCTCCACAACTACATTTGTTTGGCCACATTCACCACGCAGGAGGAGTTTGGTTTCATCAAAAAACGTGTTTTGGAAATGTAACTACTTGGGAATCTGAGCGCATGCCTACTGTTTTTGATGTTGATTCCGATAGCTTGGTTGTAAAAGTTGTTTCTTTGCCAACAGAGGTTGACTACTAAAAGGTAAGTTATCAAATTTGTAAATTTTATCATACCCATGTTTTCTTTAAAACATCGCATAATTTGAATTATAAGTACAAATTTTCATGAACATAACTAGAAATAATTTTCATGATATCTTGGCTATCCGGACGATTAACTACGCGCCCATAATTAAAAATAGGTTCGTGATCATCAACTTCATTTAGATTTACATGAGAAACATTGTTGTTGTGAGTAGATAAGTGTCGCATATATTGACGAATGATATGTTTGCAAATAATTTTGTCATCGATTTCATTTTCTCCCGTTGTAATAATAAAAAAGTTGCTATCGCGAATTTCTCCTTTTTTAATTAGCTTTTCAACAAGAAGAGAAACTTTACATACTTCTTTATAGAGTTTATCTGTGACCTCTGTTGTTATATAACCTCTATTTAAATCTAACTCGTCATAATAGCGGTCAACATATTCTTCGTGTTCTTTTGTCATGTGTCCAGTGTAAAGATTATTATAATGAAGGTCTTTACTAAAATTGGCATTTTTAATAATGCGAAGCACTTCACCTATGTAAAAAGGACTATTCCGGTTTAAAGAAGGAATATAACGTTTGGAAAAATTAACCAAACCTCTCCACTTTTTTAAGATAGGTATATTGCCAAGCCATAAACCCCCTGCAGCGGCATAGCCTGGAGATATAAGTATTGTGCGCTGTGGTAAGTGATCTTTATAATCATAAATTGCTTTGGTTGTCAGCATACCACTAAGGCTTATACCCGCAATAATAACTTCAACATTGAGATAGGTATTTACTATTTCTTCGATGGCAATAGTGACTTTTCCTATTTGTTCTGTCCAACTTGCAAATGAATCAATATGGCCTTTGGGGATAGCAATTTTTTGAGGCTGTGCGTCTGAATTTGACGCACCATGTCCTAGTAAATCAACAGCAATAACATAGATTCCATTTCTAGTAACTTGTCTAATATGGCATAAGTCTCCGCACCAAGAACCAATGCCGTGCCATAGCACAATCACTTTTTCTATACGCACCCGCTGTGGTAAAAACTCCATAAACGAGTAATGCCAATCATTTTTAGCAAACGCTGATTTTATAGCTATCCCTAAATCGCTTAGCTTTTGTCCATAATAACCTTGGCTGATGTCATCACTTAGTTGCGGAGTTTGTGCTTGTAAATAATCGCTCTGTGCCCTTAGATATTCAAGATTTGCTGTTGGATCATTTTCGTATTGGATATTACCAGTGTGCATGTAGTTGTTAAAATAAAATCGCACTTCGTTTTCGCGGGTTTCCAAAGCATTTTTAACGACATCAAAAGGTTTTTTTACCTTGCCGCCCACATTTTTCGTTGTTTTCTTTACCTTGCCACCTACATTTTGGGTGGTTTTTTTTACTTTATCACTGACGTTTTGCGTCGTCTTTTTCATTTTTTCACTAACGTTTTGCGTCGTTTTTTTTACCTTACCTCCTACATGTCCACTTGTTTTTTTTACTTGGCTTTTTGTTTGTTGATACTTGGTAAACACATAGTTACCAGCTTTATTTATCTGCTTTTTCGTAGATTGTGTTATCTTTTTAGGTGCTGTTTTTTTGTCGAAAGGAGGGTTAGGGTCGTCATCGTTTTTTGCGCTCATGAATAGCCCCCAAGTAATTATTAATGGATTACAGTTACAACTTGCTAGCTCTCATAAGTTTATTGAGAGACAAACGGAATAAATTGAAGCTGTGCTTACTTTCTTAGTTTTTTGGCTTTATTGATATAAGAACGAACTTTTTCTTCGAGATGCGGAGCCAAGCGTACAACTTTTTGGAAATCGTGAATTGCGTGATTGTATTTTGCTGTATAGAAATAACAAAGTCCACGTGATTTATATGCTTCAATATAATTATTATCTAGTTCTATAGCTTTCGAAAAATGAGGAAGAGCTTTTTCGTAGTTATCAACTTTTAAGTAGCTATGACCTAAAGTATAGTATGCGACTATCATTTTATTTCTCTGTATAGATTTGTTTTTTTCAGATGACTGTATTTTTTTTGCCGCTTTTTTGGGTAAAGCTGTTTTTTGTGGACTTTTTTTTGTAATTGTATTTTGACGTTTTGTATTTTGACGTTTTTTTGAAATAGAATGACCAGAACCTAAAGAATATAAACCAATTGAAATAATAATAGCTAGTAAAATAGGAATAAATATAAAGCGTTTTGGCAAAGTTTTTTCTTTTACGTTTGCAGGAAAGTATTCTTGCTGGGGAGTTTTGTCTGTAGGAGAATACTTTTTGTCTATAGGAGAAGACTTTTCTGTAAGAGAATTTTGGAGACAGTTTAGTAGTAAATTATACATTGTTTCAGAGCAAGCGGTTCGTTTTTGTGGGTCTTTTAGCAACGACTGATCTAAAATTTTTGAAATGTATTTTATTTGTGGAGTGTTTTCACCAATAAATTCATGAAGAGGTGGTAACGTCATTCTAAGTACATTTTTAAAAATATTAGTTACGCTACTATCGTGGAAAGGTGAGTGTTCCATCCCTGCAAATAACTGATATAAAACCACTGCCAACGAAAATACATCAGAGTTGTGCGCAACTTGATCTTCTATTTGTTCAGGACTCATGTATTGCGGAGTTCCAATCACTTTACCCGGCTGAGTAAGTTGTTGCAGGCTCTGCATTTTAGCGATACCTAAATCTAGTAGTTTAGGCACGAGATTGTTTCCTTCTAACATTATGTTTGAAGGTTTAATATCGCGATGGATAATTTGTGCTTTGTTTAATGTGGAGACGGCATGACAAATTTGCGTAGCAATTTCTAATTTTTTATTGAAATCAACAGCATATAAGTTTCGCTTGAGTAGATCTTGAATTGTAACGCCTTGAATGTAGTCCATTACGATAAAATAACGCTGTTTTTCGTAGAAAAAATCAACACCTCTTACAATATTTGGATGGTTTAAACGCGTTAAAAAGTAAAATTCTCGGCGTATGCGTTCTAGAATTTTAGGATTTTGTGAAATACACTCTTTTATAGCAAAGTAACAATTATTCTCTATGTTTTTGGCAAGATAAACTCTTCCCATTGCTCCTTGACCAAGTGCCGATTCTATTTTATATTTATTATTTAATAAAATTTGCATAACAGTTCCTGTCTAAAGAAGCACATAAAGAATTCCAAAACGCCTTAAAAGAGTACACGAAAATTTGGGACATGTCCACATTGATTTTCTTTATAATTTACGACTTGTTCCAGTTGAAAAAGCTAAATTAGTATACAAATCCTTTAATATTGCAAAGTAAATGGGACAATAAATTTTCAGAACATAGCTATGGATTTAGGCCCAAGCAATCAGCAAAAGAAGCAATAAAGCATGCACAAAAGTACATAAAAGAAGGATATTGAGACTAATAAGAAGATACTTGAAGTCAGGAATACTAGTAGACTGGTAACAACACCAGATAAAGGAGCGGCAGCCCTGAATAATAACTATCTCTGTGGACTGGGCTTCGATTGGAATCATATCTAAATATTTTAATATGCTGACCTTGGTACAGATCTGTGTGTCAGGTGGTGTGGGAGAGAAAGCCCGTGAGGGCCTATCTATCCCGATGTGTAATAGGCGATTCCTTAAGTCAACGGTAGCCGGATGAAGCTTCTGTTGAGACAAATTTTTATTTATAAAATTTCTAGGAAGCGAACAATTTACAATAGATTTTCACAGTAAAGCTTATTAAACGCTATCTTTTATCAAACCTTGCAATACATATACCAACGATTGTTTAAAATATTGCTCATAGTCCATCTTTAAGTACGCAAATTCTTTTACCTCAAATACTTTTTGTTGCTCAGGTGATAAATCGGTCATTGTGTAAAGACCAATAGAAAGAGCTAATTGTATTTGAATAAATTTGGTAGCATTTTCTATTGATAGTTTTGGAAATATTTTTTGCAAAAGTGTGCATAAAGTTTCAAACTCTGCGACCACCATTTTTTTGAAATTTACCAGAGTTTCAAAAGACGATTTCTTTTCTAAGTGCGCGTAAAGTATAGAAATTAGACTTTGCATTCGCAAATGACGTTGCTGGACTTCCAGCCAAAATTCAGCGAATTCAGTAATCGTAAAAGATTTACTTTCCGTGCTTCTTACAATATCTTGACGCCACACCACAATATCGCTTTTCAGAAACTCGAAAAATATTTCTTCTTTTGAATTAAAATACTTATACAAATTAGAACGGGTAAACGCTGCTTCTTTAGCAATAAGAGCAAAAGTGATTTCTTCGAAATTATATTTTTGATACAGTCTCGCTGTAGCATCAATAATCTCATCGATGCGTTGTTGTTTTTGTTTTTCAGTTCTTGCTCGTTCCCACGTCATATTTTTTTCCAGAGGTTAAGGTTATTTTTTTGTAAAATAATCGTTATCTATCATTTGCTGAAAAAAATCAACTAAAGATTCTTTTAGCGGCCGATATGTCATCCCCAATTCATCAACACTCTTACCATGATCGGCCTCCCAAGGATGATTTACGTTATAACTAACAGCTTTTCTTGTGAGCGCTGGATTGACAATTGGTCCTACTAACCAAACCAAGGGTTTTGGTAAAGTAGCTTTTGGAAAAGGATATTTTTTTCCAAAATGATCTCGTAATATCGCCGAGATTCCTGGGAAGCTTGACGATTGTGCAGATATAATATACCTTCCTTGTGCTTCAGGTACAAAAGCACATTTTAGATGCGCTTCAGCTAAATCACGCACATCAATAACGCCCAAAGACCAATTTGGTGCGCCACTTTTAAAAGTACCATCGCCCATTTGTTTAATCAAAGAAAAACTTTCAGAAGTTCCAAATGGATTTACTCCCGGTCCAACTACAAAAGAAGGATTTACAACCACAAGGTCCCACCGTTGTTGCTTTTTGCAAAGATCCCAAGCTTCTTTTTCTGCTAATGTTTTTGAGTAAGAGTACGGTTGATGTTTAAGTGAAGAACTGGTATTCCACATTTCCTCTGTAAATTTTTTATTTGGAGTACTGTGAATATCGCGATTATCACCATAAATAGCTGCACAACTACTTGTTAAAACAACGCGTTTAACAGAATCGGTTTTATCGACATCTTCAAGTACATTTCGCGTTCCCAACTTTGCGGGTTCGACGAGCTCTTTTTGCGGATCTTTTACGTCCATGGAGAATGGAGACGCTGTATGGAAAACCGCTTGGCATCCTTGCATTGCCTCTGCATATGAACCAGAAGAAAGTAAATCTGCTTTAAAATACTTTATGCTTCCAGAGCTATTTTCAGCAAGAGCATCTAAGTATTTAGTTTTCTCTTTGTTCTCTGGCTGCCTTACCGCAGCATGTACAGTTAACCCTTCTTCCAATAACCTCTTAACCACCCATCCGGCAACATATCCAGTAGCACCTGTTACTAATACAGGTTGACTTTTATCAATATTCATTTTAGTTCCCTTTAAATTTTGTTGTAAGAAAATATTTTAAGTGACTCACTAGGAGTAATTACCGTTAAAAGCTCTGTACTGAGCGTGTCGCTTAAGTATAAAAGATACGGCGTCTTCTATTTTATGAGACGTCGTGTCTCTTGTCAAATGTTTTTTGTAAAATAATGGAAGGTATAGCTGATAGTATCAGAATAACAAAACCGTAAACTTGCAAAACCTATTTTGTCGAAACTTATGCTAAAATATAGTGGGATAAATTTTGCAAAATATTATTTATTGCCGTTTTTCTATTTTGGAGAGTATCTATGTATAGATACTATATTCTACAGAATATTTTTATTTACTAATTTAACAACAGGAGTGGTATGAAAAGCGATAACAAAATTTTATGGAGATTACTTCTTGGAGCTCTGCTGTTAATTTATGTTGTTTTAACGACTTTAATTTTTATTTATAAAGAAAAAATCAAAGTTGTTGATCAACAATTAATGGCAGAAAATAAAACAAAATATCCAAAAGGTACAAACAAGTCCAAAACCAAATACAACAAACAAGAACATGAAAACGAAGTAAAAAAACTTGAAACAAAGTTACAAAAAACTCCAGAAGATGCAGATGCGCATTTCACACTGGCACAGTCATATATGCAAAACAAAAGCACACAACAAAAAGCATTGCGTCATCTACAAAAAACAATAGAACTCAACAATAAACACCCGCAAAAAAAGATAATCGAATTGTGGATAAAAAAGTTAAGGAATAGCCAGTGATTACAAAATACACTTGTGCAGTCTTAGCAATTTTAATTGTAGCAGAGTCTTTCTATTTATGGGGATTGCACTTTGAGTTTGAACAGAAAAAAAATAAGGTATCGAGTGATATTTCAGTAAAAAGACACAGTAAAGAAGTTTCGAATTTACAAACAGAAACCAAAACAAAAGGCACAGTAAGCATAAACTCTGGATATGCGACTTTAAAACAATATAAAGCAAGCAAAGATTACAAAAATGCAATACTACATTTACAGAGAATGCTAAAAAAAGATCCAAATCGCAGCGATAAAAAATATATCGAAATGCAAATTAGATTTCTGAAAATAAAAAATAAAAATCCAGAAGCGATAAAGCAGCGAAAGTCCAAATATCAAATAGATATTAATCATAAAATCAAAAATCAAAATGATAAAATTGAAGTTGCAAAACATCATGCTTTGAAAGGGAAAGCATACTACAATAAAAAGTCATATGACATGGCCAGAATAGAATATGAAACTGCTATAAAATTACAGCCCAAAAATGCAGAATATTACTTTGAGTGTGGAAAAACCCAAATGAAAATATGGCCTCCTAAAGCAAAATTATACTTTGAACAAGCAATTAAGTTGGATGCGATTTTTAAAAATAAAGTTGATGATTTAAAGAAAGAGAGCAAAAGTGAACAAAAATAAGTATTTGTATTTGGTTTTATACTTAATTACAAGCATAAATTTATACGCTGTTGACTTATTACTTGATGTTCTAACTCAAGATCATCAGCATGTTGTATCTCCAATAGGTTTAAATGGCATATGTTCTGTGGAGTGGGAACTCCTTTTAACGAATGAGCAGCCTGATGAGTCTTATACAGTTGAATTTGCCATTTTATCTGCTTCTATGTCCAATGGTCAATTATCTGCTTTTACTGGAAATGAAGTGGGAGGTTCCTTTTTACAGTCAAGAGCGAGCTTTGATTATGTTTTATCGGAGTCTTTTGCTCAAGATTTGCCTTTATCGGGACAGAGTGTTGTTGTTAATTTGTTAGTTCAAGGAGAAGTTGAAATAAGAAGGAGAACAACCAATCCTGACGGTTCTATAACAACGACTGTAACAAATGAAACTCTTTTTGCTAGTAATACGATGAATCTTAAATTTTTTCCTGGAAAATTACAAGTACAAGAATCAGGAGAAAATTGGGGGGAAATTTTTCGATTTTCAACTCCGAACCCCTCAGATCCCGGAGTAACAATTTCTAGAAATGACTTACAATTTACTTATGATATAGAAACAAATCTTAATACACTAAGCGTAAATTCTTTTTCAGGAGGTTTAGGAAGTTCACTTTCTTTTGAACCTTTGGGTACAAATCTCACTTTTAATGGTTCTCCTCTTACTCAAAGAAGTCCATTGGCAACAATTCCTTTTCTTGGTTACAGCAGTTTTCAAATAGAGGGACGATTTTCTTATGTTTCAGATCTCCCTTTGATTTTTGTGAATCCCAATAATTTTGAACATCTTAGTGTTCAAAAACGATTTTGTGGTGTTTATAATCGTCGGAATTTAACGGGTGAATGGAAATTTGAATTCTTGGATGTTAACGATGAAATAGTCTTGGAAGAAACGATTAATATTAGCGATGATACTCCAGAAAATGCGGATTTTATAACAACCAAAGACCAAATATTCAATCTTAGCGGTTCAGCAAGCACTTCGCTTACCGCAGTAACTTCTTTTACATTTGATAGTAGCAGTCAAATTCGCGGTCCTCTTGATATAACAATTGATTTTGTTAATAATGATTGGCAGGGTATTAGTTCAGCGATTGCGCGCGTAGAAGATGGAAAAATTGTATTACAAGGTTTGATAGAAGGAGTTGGGGATGTTCCGCGTTTTTTTAGAGCAGAATTTAATCCTAATTCTGAAGGAGATGATCGCGATATTCAAAGAGAAAATGATGGTGATCCTGTCACAAAAGAGATACCTTTTAACAATCCGACAATTAGTGAAATAAAAATTGACGGTAGCATACTACCTACAAGTGGTAATCCGAGTAACAACATATGTGATATTTGTCCTTGCAGTGGCGAAGATGGTGGAAAAGTTCAAACAGCATTAGTAGGAGAAGATCAAGGAGATCCTGTAAATCTAAATAACTTGGAATTCACCTTAACAGCTGTAGATTTAGAAATAGCAGGACGCGGAATTTCATATAAATTTGAAAGAACTTATAGATCGAGAATAAATTTTGACAGTTCTTTAGGTAAAAATTGGGACCACAATTATAATATGCGTGTCGTTTTGCATCCAGAGAATCCTGGCAGTGTTATTTTATATAGAGGTAGTCGCGGAGATGAATATCCAGTAATTGCCGCAGGTTCCATTATTTCCCCAGCAACTCATTTTAATCTTATGATTGAAAATGAAGAAGGATTTTTGTTACTTAGAGAAGCAAATGGAACCGTATGTAAGTTTTTTCCTCTTGATAGTTCGTCTAACGAAGCTGGACATTTAGCTGAAATTAAAAATAAATGTGGAAACGCACTTACTTTTACTTACAGCTCAGAAGGGCTTTTAGATACAGTGTTCGATTCGTTATCTCGTCCAATTACATACGAATATGAAAACAATCGTATTGTAAAAATACGCGACTTTATCAATCGCGAAATTGTTTTTGAGTATAATAATTTGGGACAATTGATTTCAACAAGATCGCCAATTGTAACTACAACACCAAATGGTAATGATTTTCCAAATGGCAAATTAACAGAGTATGTATACTCTTCAGGTTTTGAAGATGATACTTTAAATCATAATCTTGTGGAGATTATTTCTCCGAATGAAGTAAATTCCAATATTGCAAAAATCAAAAACTTCTATGATGCCGAGGATCGTATATTCAGGCAAGAATGGGGCGGAACAAATGCAAGTGGAGTTGTTGCAGGTGGAACAATTTTTTATTCAAGAGAAATTGTGAATGAAGGTGTTGATCTTTCTAATTTGGATTTACCTCGCGAAGTTGTAACGACAATTGATCGTCGCGGAAATGAAGTCTTACTCTCATATAACATCGCTAAAAATTTAATCAAAAAACAAGTAAAAACGCGTGGAATACGACAAGGTGATCCACAAGAATTTGTCACCACTTACAAATACAACGATTCTGGATTACAAATAGAAGAAATAAGACCCGAAGGTGGACGAATAGTTACCGAATATGACGAAAATGCCGCAAATATTTTTCAGCGTGGTAATGTTATATCTGTGACTCATTTTCCAGATGCACGAGGTGGTGATCAACAGTTTTTGAAAGTCGCAATGGAGTATGAACCGATTTTCAATCAAGTCATTAGCCAAACAGAACAAAGGTCACTAACTTCAGGCTTTATACCGGCAAATGGAGGAGCGGTAACCCCAGACAGATATAAAACAACCTTAATTCCTGATTATTTTGAAGGTGACTTGGACACACCAGGATGTGGATGCGGTTTTACCTTGCGTGAAATCACCGAAACATTTGCTATTGATATCTCATCAATTGAAGACAAGCTAGGTTTAGGGGATATTAACGAAGACAATTTATTTAATATTTGTGGCAATATCATTGTAACAAAATCTCCGAATGTGAAATTGTTAGACAATAGCTTACAAGCCTCTGTAGAAGGAAGCGCAACACAAGTTATCGAAACGCGTATCTCATACGGAAAATTTGGACAAATTTTAAAAACAGAAACAGCAGAAGGAGAAATAACAGAATATTTTTACTATCCAGCAAATGATCCTGATGGTGATGGTGCTGATATTCTTGATGGACTAAATCATTTAGATGAACAATTTGATCCACAAGGTGGTTACCTGAGAGAAGTGATTGTCGATAGCGCTCATTCTTCGAGGTATCGCGGCAATGTAGCCCCTACAAAACTATCTACAAAATTCGGTTATGATCGCGTAGGTAATAAAACTTTTGTGATTGACCCACGAGGTATAAAATCGCAATTTATATATAATGAGCTAAATCAATTAGTTGAAGCTGTTGCAGCAACGGATATTAGCGAAGCAGTAGAGCCGAACTTAGTGGCGTTTGCTTATAAAAGTAGATTGTTTTATGACGAAAACAACAATGTTGTTAGAACAGAAGTTGAGTACCGTGATGGTAACAATCCTGATTTACCAGATTTCATAGAAACAACAACAACTTATGATATTCTCGATAATCCAATAAGTACAACACAAAGGGTTGATAATACCAAAATACTTACTACAGAGATGGTTTATGATGAAAATGACAATCTTGTAGAAATAAGAAGTCCGTTAGCTGCTTCTGGAATAGACCCAAATAATATAAAACGAACAGAATATGATGAGCGCGATCTTATTCATCGAGTAATTCAATCGCCTGGAACTACTGAAGAGAGCATCGTAACTTCCAATTATGATTTGAACGGAAATATTGTTGAAGTAATTGATGCAGAAGATACCGACGGTGATGGAGAAAATGAGAAAACAATCATTATTTATGATGGGTTCGACCGAAGTGTCCGTAGCGTTGATTCTGTTGGAAATGTTACCGACCAGAAGTATGATCCTGCATCAAATGTAATTGAAACATCAACTTTTGGTCTTGTTGGCGGTGCAAGCCGTACGGGAAATGACACCACAGGTAATGTTCTCTTAAGTCGTTCTCATATTTTTCACGATGAGCTATCTCGCGTTTTCAAGACAGAAAGCGAATTATTCATCTCTGAAGGAATTAATCTACAAAGAGCAGCAGTTCTCAACGAAGATGACGCAAACCCAGGAGATGGGCGCATAACAAGTTTTATCGATTATGATCGCAACTCGCGAACAACTTTTGCGACTTCAGCAAGTCCAAATAACGCGCAAGAGATAAGTAAGATAGAATACGATGGCGCAAGCCGTGCCATTCGCGCGGAAGACTCTGAAAATAATATTGTTCAGACCGAGTACGATAAGAGTAACAATCCAATTAGAATAACCACAACTGAAGTCAACTCTGCAGGTCGCATTATACCTGAAAGTTTTACAACCATTAGCGTTTTTGATTCTCTAAACCGTAAAATTCGGGTAACAGATAATATCGGGCAAACCAGTTATTTGTTTTATGATAGCCGAAATATGCTCATAAAAGTAGCGGATTCTCAAGGGCCAGAAATTGCTGATCCATTAGGATTGTTTTCTGGAAATATTAATGACTTAGGCAATATCAACGAGTTTATTCAGGATGGTATTGGACGTACAATACAAACAATAAAAGAACTTGCTGTTGATGGTCAAGGTGGAAATCCTCTTGATGTAAGTAACCCAAGTAATATTGACGGTAAGATAACGGAAACAAATATTTGGGATGATAATTCTCGTTTGATTTCTGTTCAGGACGATAATCTCAACACGACAAGTTACGAATATGATAGCCTCAATCGTCAAATAAAAACAATATTTGCTGATGGAAAATTTACAACAAACACCTACAGTAAAGACCACAATGTTACTAGCCACACTGATAATAATGGTAATGTCTGTTCTTACATTTACGATGGTATAAATCGCGTTTTAGAAAAAAACATAGCGCGTTCTGTAGTTAGTAATATTGGGGGCACAACGCAACAAACATTTGAGTATGATGGCTTATCGAGACTTATAGTCGCAATCGACAATAATAATCCAAGTGATACAAATGATGACAGCACCGTAACACGCAACTACGATTCCCTGAGCCGCATGTTAGAAGAAACGCAAAACGGCAAAGTGATATCGATGAACTGGCGCGAAGAAGGTGATCTCGCCGAATGTATCTATCCAAATAATCGTAAAATCAGCTACAATTATGATAAAATTGACCGTCTTATTTCAATTAACGAAGAAGATTCAACGACAATTGCCTCGTTTGATTACATTGGTAGTCGCGTTTTAGAACGCGTATACAAGAACAATACAAGACTCACGACGCTCAACGACACTGGTGACGCGAATATCGGTTACGACAATCTACCACGATTAGCACAAATGCGCCACTTAAGAAACGGTAGCAATGAGCTTATCACTGGTTATGCTTATGGTTACAACCGTGTCAACTTCAAAGAGCATAAAGTAAACTTGAAAAACCCACAGTTTAGTGAGTTATACGAGCTCGATTCGCTTTATCGTGTAGTAGATTTCAAACGTGGAACTCTTGCTGCTGGAAATGACGCGATAAATGGAACAGCAACCCAAACCCAAGACTGGCAATTAGATGGTGTTGGCAACTGGGCGAATACAGCTGTTGACGGAACACAACAAACGCAATCTGTCAACAATATGAATGAATATAATTCGTTCAATGGAGTTACCTTTGTTCATGATGATAATGGAAATCTAGCAGACGATGGTGAAAGGCTCTTTGCTTATGACGCATTAAACAGAATAATCGAAATAAGAAGTAAAGAAGACAACAGTGTAATCGCTACATACAAATACGATTACTCAAATCGTCGCATTGAAAAGAACTTCCAAACGAAAACTGCGGGAGAGTGTAACGAGGATCAAGGTGAACTAACGCCTGACGCAAATACACTTCTTTTGTACCACTACAACAATGAAACAGGACCAATCGTCGATAGTTCTGGTAATGGTTTAGATATAACTAAAACTAGAAACACCAGTCGTGATGATGGATTATTTAACACCAGATCTTTGCGTTTTAATGGCAAACGCTTGACTGTGCCATCATCGAGTCCAATAGACAATATCCAAGATCAATTGACTGTAGAAACATTCGTTTTTCTCGATCCAACAACTCCAGAACAAGAGGATGAATTGGGTGGAGCATTAGTAAAACGTAGACAGAGTTACCGTTTAAAGATAAACAGAAATTCGCGTAAACCAGTATTTGTTATAGACACTGTAAATCTAGATGGGACTACAACAAGAACAAGAGTTCGTGGAGATATTGAAATTCCGCTACGCACTTGGGTACATCTCGCTGGTATTTATGATGGACAAACCGTAAAATTATTTGTAAACGGTGTTGAACAACAAAAAGTGAAAAACGTTACTGGAAATATTGCTATTGACCCAACTATTAAAACGCGTTTGGCAAATGGCAAGTTTTTTGGATTGCTAGAGGAAACACGCATTTCAAATGTTGCCCGTATTGGTTGTGATCCTGGCGAAATTGTTACTCGAGATATTCGACGTAATTTCTTTTATAGCGATTGGCGAGTAATCGAACAAAGACAGCAAACCGGAGAAGTTGGGCAGCAACTTGGAGATGAAATTGTTTCGCGCCAGTTTGTTGATGGCAACGGAATAGATGAACACCTCCAATTGCGGGTTTTTAACGGTGAGAATGCAAGTGAATTCGAAGAACTCTATTTTCATGAAAACGCGCGCGGGGACGTTGTTGCTTTGACGAACGATGTTGGTGATATTGCACTGGCGTTGGAATACAGTAGCTATGGCGTACCGTATGTTGTCGATGATGCTGGAGAGCTGGAGGAATTTGCGGATTTTGAGAGTGTAGTCTATGGTTTTCAAGGGCGAAGAATAGACGAAGAGACTTCGCTTATGTACTTTCGTAATAGGTTTTATAATCCTGAAGCAGGGCGTTGGTTGCAACGAGATCCGCTGGGTTATGTTGACAGTTACGGGCTTTATGAGGCTTTTGGTGGAAATCCATTTAATTATAGTGATCCTTACGGTTTAGATCATAGTATACTTCAAACAACACAAGCTTTTAGGAACAAAGAAAGACGCGAAGCTCAGGCTAAGATAGATGCTCGTAACCAGTTAACTCGACGAGCAGAAATGATAAAACAAATTCTTAAAGAGCTAAAATTTGCAAACCTTCCAAAGACAATAGATACTAATTGTGAATTGAGATATACACTCACAGGAATGCCTATAGGTACTCCTGGAAATAGGCTGTTCTCCTTAGGAGCAAAAGGAGTTCAAACAACAGGACAATTTGCATTTGAAATTAGTCCATTTGCCGATGTTCGGGATGTTGGATCTGGCGCGCAATCTATATTCAATAATCCAATGAACCTAATAGCTTATGCTGGATTTGGTTGGGCATTATTTAGTTTAGCTAGCCCTTTAGATAATTTTAGTGATGCAGGAAAAGCATATAAATCTCTTGCGGATACAGATGTCGTTGGACTTGGTAAATTAACACATCAAGAGGCTATTGATATACAAAAAATAGCAGACCATTTTAATACTAGAATAGAAGTTGGAGGAAGTCGAGCTACAGGAAAAGGACGTAACACTCATAATCCTGAATTACCATCAGGTAAAGGTCCTGGTACTCGAAGTGATATTGATTTTATATACGATAAGGACCATCCACAAGCAGATGCTTTATTTGACATGCTACATGAGGTTGGCGGCGTTGGAGGAGAGCATATGGAAAGTTGGAGTATTTTCAACCATGATTATTCTGACTATCATACGCAAGTTTTTAGCTTTGTAAAGGGTAAGATGCCAGTAATTCGTCAGCTTAATCCGAAATAAGTGATTTGAAAAAAAATAAAGTGCGATATTGGCGGTTAGAATCGCACTTTATTGCACTTGGTATATTGTTGTGATATTCTGAATGTTCGCCATTTCCAGAAGTTGCAACTTAAGTTCTACATAAGTAAAAAGATAATAAAAATAGAGAATAGCTTTAAATATAAGATCGTACAACGGTAGTTGCCAATAAAACGTGCGACCTTAATTTTTGAAATTAAGCTAAGAATTGATCGGAGCTTCATCTGCAAGCTCAAGAGATGGAAACTTTTGGTAAGAAAAGTCTTTTTCAATAAGGCCTTCAGAGTAAATTTGTTAGCTTAATTTAGAAAAAAAGGTGTCCTACTTTTATAGACACATAGGGAAAGTGTAATATCTACTTATAAAAAACACAGCAAGATGCAATTATGAATAAGTTTTTAGTAAAAGTTAGATCGGTCGCTCCATGTCAGATATTATGTTTATACAAACAAGGATAAGCAAATATGAAACATTTTCGATATGCAGTTCTTAGTGATGTTAGTGCTAACCTAGAAGCTTTGAATGCTGTTATAGAAGATATAAAGAAACAAGATGTGCAAAAAATCTTTTGCTTAGGTAATTTATTAGGTTATGGACCTGATCCGCTACCGTGTGTAAAAATATTAAAGAGAATTTCAAACGTTTGTCTTCATGGACACATTGAATATTCTATTTTTGAAAAAAAGTATGCTAATGGAAAATTTAATGCACATGGCAAAGAAATGATTGACTGGACTCGATCGCAATTACAAGCAAATCCAGACTGTTGGAATTGGCTATTAAGTTTAGAGAATATTTACAGAGAAGACCGTTTTACTGCTGCACATACGGATCCAAGAGGGGAAGAATATAAACCTATTATATTGAAAAACATTTTACATCGAGATGAGCTGCCAGGATTTTTCTCATATTTTGAGAAAACCTTATTCATTGGAGGTAATGGTTGTTCATGGTTTTTTACAGAAGAGAATGTTGGAAAATTAGCATTAAAAATAAACAATAAATATAATCTAAATAATTTAAAAACCGTCATAAGTGTTGGCTCAGTTGGACGTCCTCAAGATGGCGATGCTAGAGCTTGTTATACTATATTTTCAAATGATTTAATTATTTGGCGAAGAGTAAATTATGAAGTAGAAAAAACCGTCGCCAAAATTAAAGAATGCAGTGCTTTATCTAATATTTTAGGTTTACGCTTATTGGAGGGACGTTAAGCTGTGAATTCTAGTGTCAGACTCAGCGTCGGGCAACTATAAGAATTTATTTTGTAATCACTTATAAGGAATACCGCATTAGGTTTAGTGCGGCTATTTCTAAAAAAAATATGTATTAGTATTAAATTTTTGAACTAACAAAAAGCGTGCAAATCAAATTGCGCGCTTTTTTATTTGTAATATTAGTTTCGCAGAAGATTTTACTAATAAAGTGTTTTGGGAATTGTAAAAGTTTTTGTATCAGGACCAGCGGGAGCATTTGAACAGAAACCTACGCTTTTGAAGTAAATTTTGTTCCGAGACAGTAGGTTTCTGTTTGTGTAACTAAAATTCATCAATAAAGTAAGTGCCATTCGGAATTACATGCTTAAAAGGCAATAAAGAAATATGCGAAAGAGTTTCATCTGAAATGTTCTCACTTTTTTTTCTAATTTTTTGAACAATGTCATGAATTTTGATTGTATTCCAATAGAGAATAACATTTGAAACAAGACTTAAACAGCTTGCTTTATTTATAATGGCCTCGTAATCACCAGTAGTAAACTCACCTTGATCAGCAAAAAATATTCTTCGCGGCAATTTATGGCGATATTCTCCTTTGTTAAGTTGCAACTGCACAGTTTTTCTCAAATTTGAATCAGACAAATAACGTAGTATATATCGAGTTTTTATAATGCGCCCTAAGTTCGTAAAAGCTTTGGATAACCTGTCTGATGGAGAACCACAGTAAGTCTCTGTACTACAACATGCGCAGGTGCCGTTTTCAATTTCAGAGACACTGCAACTTGTATCATTGGTTCCCATTGCTCTTCGATAATGGAAAGATTAGCTAATTTGTTGAGCAATGAATTGAAAACACCATAATCGAAATTCTTGTTTGTGCGATAAAGCTGTTGGTCTTTGAGATCTAATGCGAGGCATAAAAAAGTAACCAAGAAGATAACATAGAGCGAAAATTATTTCAGTGTAGCCGTGAGTATCTGTTGTGTGGGAATCTATTTTCAGATTGGTTTTATTTTCTAGGAGGGTGCTGTTGCAAAAAATAAATTCTCCATTCATTTTAAGTTTTTTTGTATAATTCACAATAAAAAATAAATGGAGCAATAATGAGCGACTTTAAATGGCGTCACTTTCAAGGTGAAATAATATTATGGGCAGTGCGATGGTACTGTAAATACGGTATTAGCTACTGCGAACTGGAAGAGATGCTTGAAGAACGAGGAATCAAAGTCGATCATACAACGATATACAGATGGGTTCAAAATTATGCTCCTGAAATCCATAAACGCTTGAAATGGCACACGAAAAACCCCCTCAATGATAGCTGGCGCATCGACGAAAGTGCGCCGTTGCAAGCAGCGTAAGAGATGAGGGTAGGTCCCTCGTAATCGATTTGCAGGAATAGGTTACAAACCACCGTAAGCGGCTGTCGAAATTTTGGTGACAGACTGAATTTGTATAAATTCAGTCTGTTTTATTATTTTATATACTTAGTTATGTTGTATGCCTACTTTTTCACGAATTTCCTTAATTGCTTCCCAAAGGTCCGCAATCTCATCTTTTTTCCTTTGCATTTTCGACCTGCCAAAAATTTCATCTACAATTTCTAATTTTTTAGTTAGCTCTATCAAAACATAAGCAGGCGGTGTAGTTTTATTTCTTTCCCAAGCAGAAATTGCAGAAGAGGTAACTCCGAACTCATCGGCCAATTCTTTTTGCGATATATTTTTATCTATTCTTGCCTGCTTTATTAATTTACCTAGATTTAGTTGACTCATACCCGCCTCATTCATTTTATAATTTTTTTTTCGATTTTAAATTGACAAATAGGTAAATAAATTTATAATAAACTCAATATTTAAACCAAAAATCGTTTTAAAATTGAATTAAATAGCAAGAAATAACCTTTTCAATCTGGTTAAAGTTTGGCGACTCCCCAGAAAGAAAAGGCACTAAAAGGAGCTGTATAATGTTAGAAACATTAAATACAAGCGACCTTTGGCTAGGAGGCTATATTCTGAGTGAATCAGACGCCGAGCTAAAGGACGTACAAGTATCATTTGAAGGAAGAGAAAGTATACTTTTCAACTTACAAGGAGAAAATCTAAGTGAGTTAACAAAGTCGTACTACAAACAAGAAGCTTTAGCAAATGTAGCAGAACTGCGTAACAAACTCAACTTCCTTCGTGACATAATATTCGAATCCCGTAGACAACGAAAAATAGGGAGATAGAGATATGTCAGAGACGAAGAAAGTATACAAAACACAAGCGAAAAAAGCAACAAAAAGTTCAGTAAATAAAGCTGCTGTAGTCCGTGAAAAACGTCGTCAGGTGGCGTTAACAGCTTTTTCGATTAACGAACTAGTGAAACGCTTACAATTACAAAGAGATAGCAAAGCTCTCTGTCCAAAATGCAAACAACGAGATACGTTAACAATCGGTAAACACGAATTCAAATGCAAATCCTGCAAACAAAAAGGCCACACAATAAAGCTGGTCAAACTTACACTCGGTATTTCTGATTGGAAAGCAATTGCTTATATTGAAAACCTAGCAAAAGAAAAAACAGCTAAGACACAACCAACAACAAAGCCAAACCTCGAAACAAAACCAACTCCAATCTCAATTCCAAAAACAAACATCCCAATTCGATCAAGTAACAAAGAACGCATACAAAAAACCAAACAACAAAACAAAATAAGCGACATCGTAACAAAGTACACAAATGCGTCATTCAAAAAAACAGGAAACGCAATACTATGCCGCTGCCCGTTTCCAGACCACGAAGACAAAACTCCTTCGTTTAGCGTCAACGATAAAAAAGGCGTATTCAATTGTTTTGGTTGCAGTAAAAACGGTGATGTAATTAGTTTCGTGCAACAATACAAAAACTGCTCATTCAAAGAAGCACTAAACCTACTAGATCCAATTCCTCTAGCTCAAAAAGCAACCGTTTTTCGTACAATAAGCAAATCACAATTAATAAAACGCTGCGTAAATATCTTCGAGCAAACCCTACAACAAAACCAGCAAGCGCAAACTTTCTTACGTGACAGAGGAATATTCGATGGCAACATGGCGCAATATTTTTCTATCGGCTATGACGATGGCGCGATTAATCAACTACTACAACCAGAACATGTCACCACTTTAAGCGAAGTTGGTATCATAAACGGCAACGAAAAATGCCGTTTTTATCGCTCACTAACAGTGCCATTGTGGGACGCTGAGGGTAATGTTGTTAGTATCTACGGCAGAAGAATACAGCAAACAAAAACAAGCGGTAAACATCAATTTTGCAAAGGCAATTTTTCTGGTTTGTTCAACGCTACTGTTTTTAAGGCAGTGAGCGAAGTGATTTTGACCGAAGGTGTGATCGACGCTCTTTCGCTGTGGACGCTTGGTTTTGAAAACGTTAGTTGTATTTTCTCTGCTTCAAATATCCCAAACTTGCTAATAGATCAGCTAGTAAAACACCAAATTCGAAGAGTATATCTAGCCTTCGACAATGATTCTTGCGGCAATAAAGCTTGCATAAATCTACAACAAAAGCTGCAAGCTTTTTCGATAGAAGTTATGCGCATCGAGTTTCCAGAGGGAATTAAAGATGCCAATGAACTGTTGGTAAAATACGGCAAACCCAAAACCGCTGAGATTTTTTCCTCTTTACTAGAAAAAGCCAAACCACTGGTAAAAAAAGAAAACATCCCACCACAAAAACAAAACGCTGGGAGTAACTTGCAAATTCAGTGGAGCAAACGCCAAGGCAGGGCAACAGGCTGTTTGGATTACGAGATAGAACTTATCGCACGCGAACGAGGAGCGATGCGCGTTTTAATAATCGCAACCCACAACAATAACTCACATACAGATAAGCTAGATCTATTCCGCAGCCAAGCAAGGGCAAGCTTTGCCAACAGCGCCGCACGACGTTTTGATGTGGCAAGCGCGCAAGTAGAAAACGAGCTCGAACAAATACTGCTTTACCTAAGAAAACTACCAGGCGAAGCGTTGGGCAAATCGGCGTCGATGGAGGAATACGTTACCACTTACACAGCTAAGGAACGTAAACAAGCACAACAGTGGCTGGCAAGCAAAGGCTTTTTCGAAACAATTCCCTACGACTACGATTTGATAGGCTATATCGGCGAGAAAGAAGCGAAGCAGATAGCCTATTTATCAGCGTCATCACGCAAACTGAGTAATCCAATACCACTAATAATTCGCGCTACCTCAGCCGGAGGAAAAAGCGCCTTGATGGACGCAACAGCCAAGTTAATGCCCGACGAAGATGCGCTGTATTTATCTGAAATATCCAAACAAGCACTCTATTATATGACCACCGACAAAATCCAACACAAGCTAGTAATTATCGATGAAAGAAAAGGAAGTGAAGATGCGGATTACAGCATCAGAACATTATTATCGCGCGGAATACTAAGAAAAGCGGTGCCATCACGAGAAGTAGACGGCGAGATTCGCACCGTAATCAAAGAACTACACGGCCCGATAAGCTATATGGAATCGACGACAGACGTAAATATCCACCCTGAAAATGAAAACCGCTGTTTAACACTATATCTCGATGACTCACCACAACAAAACAAGCGCATTCACCAAGCACAGCGCCAATGCTTCACCGCCGAGGGCCGAGAAAAACAGCGCCAATCAAAAGAGGTAATCCAGCGCCACAAAGTAGCGCAAAAATTGCTAAAACCATGCCTAGTAGACATCCCCTATGTCAATCATTTAACCTTTCCCATAACCTGGTGTAGAACGAGACGCGACCACCAGAAATTCTTGTGGTTACTGTCAACAATAGCTTACTTACATCAATACCAACGCAAAACTTATGTAGAAAAAAACGACCTAGTCGTGGTCTCAGAACTGGAAGACTACGAAATCGCCTACAAACTAGCACCTTTGGTACTAAGACCATCGGTAAGTGACCTAACCGACAAACACCACGAACTTCTAAAAGGAATCAACGATTACGTAGATCACAGAGCCACAGCAGAGCGAAAACTAAAAACAGATGTCATCTTTACGCGCTCAGAGATCGTGCGCACGATGAAGTGGCAAATCCATCAAATAAAAAGCTATCTACCGAGATTAGTAGAGATGGAATACCTGTTAGTAGTAGGAAGTATGCAAAAAGGCGCGACGCACAAGTATCAACGTAACTACCAAGTTCCCGACGAAGGTAACCCAATGACCTGGCTAATACCACCTGACAAATTACAAAACACTGTCGAAACGACACAAGAAAGCCAAGTGGTAGAAAACTAGTAGTTTCTACTTTTTGCTAGAAATTACAAGGGTTATAGATAAGTAGTAGAGTAGTCGGACTGGAAGTGGCATTTCAAAACGGCGACTCTACCCGCTAAAAAAAAGTGGAAAGAATTTCTCCCGAGAGATACCCCTAGCACACAATTCTACTCAAAATAACCAAGTGGTAGAAAAGTGGTGATTTCTACTTTTCGTTAGAAACTACAAGGGTTACAGATAAGTAGTAGAGTAGTCGGACTGGAAGTGGCATTTCAAAACGACCACTCTACTCACTAAAAAAAAGTGGAAAGAATTTCTCCCGAGAGATACCCCTATACCTCACAACCAACAAAAAAGGGAAAAAAATGATAAGTATAAACGATGCAGTCGTAGACTTTTTAATAGAATGCCAAGTAAAAAGCTTCTCCAAAAGAACAATACTCTCATACAAATCGTCGATGAAAAGATTCCAAGAATACACCAAACAACAAGGCATTGAGGAAGTAAGTGATATCAACAAAAAAACAATAA
Organism: Candidatus Uabimicrobium helgolandensis; assembly: GCF_041508025.1. Lineage (NCBI taxonomy): Bacteria > Pseudomonadati > Planctomycetota > Candidatus Uabimicrobiia > Candidatus Uabimicrobiales > Candidatus Uabimicrobiaceae > Candidatus Uabimicrobium > Candidatus Uabimicrobium helgolandensis. The sequence continues at coordinate 3,144,741 of NZ_CP165719.1, read as the reverse complement.
GCAATTACCAACATTACTTACAAGCTGAATACATCGGTAAAACAGGAAAAAACCTAGCAACAAGCACCAGATGCCAAAACCTAACCTGCCTAAAATCGTTCTTTAACTATTGCAGCGAACAAAACTATACAGTACGTAACTATGCTGAAATAGTAGTACTACCCAAAATCCCCAAAAAACTACCAAAGGGAGTACTAAGTAAACAACAAATAAAAAAGCTACTAAAAGCTCCCGACATCAAAACCCTAAAAGGCTACCGCGACAGAGTGATCATGGAAACATTCTACGCCACCGGAATACGTCGCCAAGAATTAGAACATGTAACAATAAAGGACTGCTATCTAAAAGAAAGGCAACTCTTTATAAATAAAGGCAAAGGAAACAAACAACGCTGGGTTCCACTAGGTAAAAAAATCACCAACATACTAAAAAAATACTTAAAAAACATTAGGCCAAAACTAGTAAAACAAAAAACCCACGACTTCCTAATAGTAGGCGACAAAGGCGGCCCAATGCGCGGCTACCGCATGCATTACATCATAGCAAAATACTTCAAAATGCTAGGAATAGAAGGCCACTGCCACGGACTTCGCCACAGTTGTGCCACTCATCTGTTAAAAGGAAAAGCAAACATAAGAGTGATCCAACAAATACTAGGACATACCTCACTATCATCAACACAAATCTACACCCACATAGACATCTCCGACCTAACAAAAGCAATAGACAAACATCATCCACGGGAGGACATGGAATGCAGCGAAAACTAGAAAAATGGGCCTTAGAACAACGATCCCAAGGCAAAAGAACCAAACTCTCTCTAAAAAAAATCCTAAACTGGATAACAAGGTTCGTAAATTATATGAAGCAAAACCACAAAATAACTACATTACAAAAGCTAACAAAAAAGGTAATGACAAAATACTTCACAAACAATTTTAAATCCCAAGCAACAAAAGAAATAGAATACTACTACCTAAAATCGTTTTTCAAATGGTGCATAGAAAACAACCATCTAATAAGCTCTCCCATCGACAAAATAAAAATAACAACCACAACAACAATAAAAAATAGAGCACTAACTAAGCAACAAATAGCAACAATAATAAACCAAATCACAACAGAAGATTTTTATGGCATACAAAACAGATGCATAGTAGAATTATCTTACGCAACAGCCATAAGAATCAACGAACTAATACAACTAAACACCGAAGACATAGACCTAGAGAGTAGAAGAATAATCATAAAACACGGCAAAGGCAACAAACAAAGAATACTACCACTAATCGCCACAGCCGTAGCTTGGCTAAGAAAATACCTAGCTAAAGCAAGAGCAAAGCTAATAAAAAAAGAAAAATGCCCAGCTCTCTTCATAGGAAAAGCAGGAGGAAGAATAAGCGCATCCTACATAGACAGACTAATGAAACGCCTAAGAGAAAAAACAAAAATACCAGGAATTTCCATACACGCTCTAAGACACAGCTGTGCGACACATTTATTACAACAAGAGCTAAACATAGTCTACATACAACGATTACTAGGGCATCAGAATTTAGCCACAACGCAAAGATACTTAAGCGTCGATAACGTCTTACTTAGAAAGCAATACGTAAAAGCTCATCCTAGAGACAAAATCGACATAAATTAAGCATAAATCCAAGACGTTCATCTACGCAAAAAAAAGTTGAGAAATCAGGAAAAGGCTCGCGAAGTAAAACTCGCTGAGCCTTATTTTTTCTACATTTGTTTTTTTAAAACGAAAATTGCAACGCGATAGTTGGAATAGATGAACACCTCCAAATGCGGGTTTTTAACGACGAGAATACAGGAGAATTCGAAGAGCTATATTTTCACGAAAACGCGCGCGGGGACGTTGTTGCTTTGACGAACGATGTTGGTGATATTGCACTGGCGTTGGAATACAGTAGCTATGGCGTACCGTATGTTGTCGATGACGCTGGAGAACTTGAGGAATTCGGTGATTTTGAGAGTGTAGTTTATGGTTTTCAAGGGCGAAGAATAGATGAAGAGACTTCGCTTATGTATTTTCGAAATCGGTTTTACAATCAAGAGCTTGGTAGGTTTTTGCAGCGCGATCCATTGGGATATATCGATAGCTTCGGGCTTTATGAAGCTTTTGGAGGAAGTTCTTACAATCATTTAGACCCTTTTGGTCTGTATAAAATAATTTGGAATGGGGCTTGGACTGCTGTAGAAAAGAAGACGATTAAAGATTATTTTGCGAAAACAAAAACAAGAATTGATACGTTCTTACTTCCAAGTATAGAACGAGAAAAAATATATCTTGCTAGGGTTGGCGCAACTGATCCTTGTGCAAAAGAGTTATATAACCAACTAACTTTTTTGGAAAACATTTTACAAAAAATGTCAAAAGAATTAAATAGTAAAACTGAAAAATTAACCTTGGGCAAGAGTATGTTAGGACAAGGGGTATTTGCACGAAGAGTTAGAGTAAGTAATGCTTTTGGAATGGAATTTTATGATTCAATAGAGGTTAATGTTTCTCCTAAAAGTAAAATACCTGGCCCTAGAAATATGAACTTTTTTCTAAACACAAATGAAAATACTAAATTAGATTCTATATTTCATGAAATATCTCATGCGGCAGCGGAAACTATTGACCTTGATCCTAACTCATATAAAGATCCACATCAATTTGGGAAGTTAGCATTCATGGATTTACGACATTCTTTAGATTTTCGAAACCCAGATGCTGGAACATGGGAAATATATAATCAAGATTACCGTGCAGCACGAGTTATATCTGCAGCTAAAAATCCCAGTACGAACTGGGAAATTACAGTTCGAGCATCTTCTGGAGGAGGTAGGAGAGCAAAGTGAATAAGAATCGGATAGTAAAGTTGTGTATATTTTTTCTTTCTTGCTGTATCGTTTTTTTTATTATTACAATAATAATACTTTTTGCAGCGAAAAAATCTATTTTAAAAAAATATACAACAGGAAAATGCCAAATTCGTGCATTTTCCATTAATTCCCTGAAAATATATAGTACTGTAACTTTTTTTAATACAAAAAACTCTACATTTGAACAAGAACCTGTTATTTGGAGTATTAATCAGTGGAAATCTGTGAAATTTACCAAACAGGACTTTGAATATTTAATATTTTTAAAAGGAATTACTTTTTTGAATCTATCTGAGGCTGGTATTACTCAATTACCTCAAGATATATTTTATCTGAAAAGTTTGACTCATCTACGTTTAGTTGGTAATAAAATAGTAACGCTTCCCATGGAAATTGTAAGTTTGCAAAATCTTTCTACTCTAAATTTACAAAAGAATCAAATTAGCGTATTTCCGTTAGAAATTTGCGAGTTAAAAAAACTTTCGATACTAGATATCGATCATAACAAAATAGCAAAAATTCCGCGAGAAATAGAACAATTGAAAAACTTATCTAAACTTAGTTTTATGTTTAATAGGGTACAGACATTACCAGTTGAAATATTCAATCTTAAAAACCTTATTTCTTTGACTGTGAGCATGAATAAGATAAAGATACTTCCTTCGAAAATTAAATATCTCAAAAAAATCCAAGTGCTTGCAATAAGTGACTGTCAAATAAATGAATTACCACCCGAGATAGGACAACTTGAGAATTTGAATCATTTTAATCTAGGTGGTAATAAAATAAATGAATTACCACCTGAGATAGGCAAGCTTAAAAAGCTTATTACCCTAGATTTAAGTAATAATAGAATAAATATGTTACCTTCTAAAATAAATCAGCTTACTAAACTATCGAGAATTAATTTACGTGGAAATAGCATAAGCAATAAAAAAAAAGAGGTAATAAAGTTGTTGTTGAATAAGTGTACTATCTACTGGTAGTTTGGAATTGTTGGTGCCAGACGGGCGCATGTAACAAAAGGTGGGGGTTAAAATATAGCTCAGAGAAATAACTTGAATTAGTTATGATTTAATCTGACACTTTTGAAAAAATGGATATAGGGTGAAATTAAACATTTAGAGTAAAACAGTCACGCTGGTTATTTTTCGTAGCCGTGCTATTTACAATAAAATAGCCTTAGATACTGGCATTTATACTCTTAACGTAAATTTACGATTAAGAGTATAAATATTTGATACTGTTTAAAAACCTTTTTGGTTTAAAAGTATTTGCCATAAAAAGCTCTTTTTCAGTCAACAAAAATAAGGATTTTCAAATTCTCGTGACTGATCTGCCCTAAATGTTTAATTTCACCCATATAATAAAACAACCATTTTGAAGGAGCGTCAACATGACCAAGAACCCATTGCAAGTTTTATGGGGTACCGCCAGGATTGCTGCGAAATCCTGGCGGTACCCCATAGTGAACCTGTAATGTGAGCATAGCGTTTTTGAAATCGCGCTATAATTTGAGCACAAAAACGCTATGATTCTGAGCATTCCCATTTATGATTGTGAGCAGCTACACTAATCACTACATGATATGGACTACCGCCGGTTTTAATCAATATCTTCAGATTTAGTAAATATATGTTCCAGTAAAGGAATACTTTCTTGAGAGCTAGACAAAGAAGAACGAGATACACTGGAATAAATAGAACCAAAGGGTTTCAAGCACCATATAACGCTCGAAAATTGGTAATTTTTTTCAGATTTGATATTGTATTTATACAAAAACTTGATTACAAGAAGATGATCTTTAGAAAATGTAAGTTGTTTATATTCAATTTTTTCATCGATGCTAGGAGGTATTTCTTTAACGACATCACAGTATGCCTTGTAGTAAAGAGCAAAATAAGAACAACTACAAAAAAAGATAATGGACATCACGGCAATAAGAGGTAAAAATATTTTATTAAACATTATGAATTCCCAAAATTAAACATAAATGAATTTTACTACTCATTTTCAATACATCATAAAGTACAAACATAATTATCAGTTTATACTTTATGATGTGTTGAAATTTATTTTTTTCTTCGAAGATAAACATCATTTTTTGTTTTATACTTGCGATGAATATATTCACTTTTTGCAATTGTAAAGTGCGAGCCTATACCATTTTGTGATGCGACATATCCATCTCCTTTTTTATTAGTAAATAGATAGGTTGCTGTATGTTTAAATTCATTTTTTGAAGTAGCAAAAATAATTATATCACCCATTTTTGCATCTTTTCTTCTAGATGGAACTATTTTTTTCGAGCTTAGAGCATCATAAATTTGTTTCATAAAATTTCCACCACCAGAAAGATCATAATTTTCGTTTCTAAAGCCGAGCTGATTTAAACTGCTTCCAGTACAATCAAATTCTACTGGTCCTTCTTCATTTTTTATTTTTTTAGCGTTCTTTAATATTTCTTCTGTTGTTTTAAAGAAGGGAGATGCATATCCTTTCTTATCAGCTTCATACTGTCTTTTTAAAGGTTTTTTTACAGTTTTTGGCAGGAAACTTTTTATAGGTGTTAACTGTCCTTCTTGGAATAATTTTTTAGTGTTATTTGATATTTCTTTAACATCAACATTTAATGCTTTTGCTAAATCTTTGATAGTTTCACCTTTTTCTTTTTGAATAAAAATCTCGTGTTCGCCGCAAGCTGGGCATTTATTCATAGCTCTATTTCCATCCATAACAATTTCTACTTTTCCAGATGGATCTCTAAAAGCATAAGGATTACTACCAAAAGCTTCATAAAGCCCGAAGCTATCGATATATCCCAATGGATCGCGCTGCAAAAACCTACCAAGCTCTTGATTGTAAAACCGATTTCGAAAATACATAAGCGAAGTCTCTTCATCTATTCTTCGCCCTTGAAAACCATATACCTAGTTTTGGTGTCAGACTTAGCGTGGACGACAATCTAGTTTAGAAATGTAGCAAGATGACAAAAGTATTAAAGAAAGTATTCAGTGACAGACTCATTACGGTCTAAAAAGCAATGATATTTCGATATAGGTGAAATTTTGGAATTGTGATAAAAAAAGTATTTGAAATAAAAGACTGTTGTACGGAAAAAATTGCAATTAAAGCAAGTAAGTGTGAAGTGTTTTTCTCACTTGAGAAATGAAGGCAGACTTTGGTTGTAGTCGATTCCTATCGTTATAAAAATCTAAATATCAAGTATTGAATTTAAACTGGATTTAGGTTTTAAATCTTCTCAAACAAGATGTACTCTGATCTAAAGTGCAGCATTTACGTTTTTGGTAGTATTTATGAGAGGTATATTTACTAATAACATCTTTTATAAAAGACTCTGAGCCAAAAATTAAACCATATGTCATTTGAGGTTTTTTGGTAAGTAACCCTCTCTCTTTCATTCTTTCCTCCATCATTTCAATGTACTTTTTTTGCCTTTGCTTCATGGTTTTACCAAGATTCATATAAATTTCATGATAGTCAACATCGATAAGCCCTTCACCTGTTGTGTGCTGACTGTAGCTACTCCATTTCCACTCTTTTGGATGTTTGGTAACGTTGTTCCTTGTCATGTTAAGTTCAATATAAAATATTGTATTAAGTAGCTGATTTTCGGAGTCAATAATAGTCGAATAGAACCTTTCGCCCCAAAAATGTCCTGTGCGTTTGTGTCTACGGTTGTAGTTTTTTGCGTACTCTCCATTGATATATTGCATTATCTTTGACAGATTGTCTTCTATTGGAGTTGATATTAACAAATGGGTGTGGTTGCTGGTTATGCAGTAAGCGTGTAGCTTAAAAGAGTATTTTTCGCGGGCTTTTTCTATTACCTTTAAATATTCTATGAAGTCCTCATCTTCTTTAAAATAGAAGTTTTTATTATTACATCTTGTTGTTATATGAAATAAACCATTGACCATAGATATACGAATCGGACGCATTTGTTCTCCTTTGTAAAATGACTTTTGATCCTATCATTTTACCGATTCTTTCGACAAAATATCCTAATTACATCATTGATTAATCTATTAAGTTATTGTTATGGAGTATTTTATGGTATTCGCGCTTGAGTCTGGCACTAATTTGTAAGTACTTAGTCAACGACAAAATAGCAAGTGGGTGGATTTAATTACTTTAGTAGTTGTGTGTATGGTCTTTATTTTTATTCGAAATACAAGTGCATCCAAAAGACAAGATGAAAAAAACTGAATATAACTGAATATTAGACTCAAAAAGCGTATAATTTTGCACACTTTTTTGTTAATTTGTATCAGACTGAACAATAGTCAAAAAACGGTGACAGACTCAAGAAACCGTGACCCAAAATTTTTAAAAAACATCAACTCCATTTAACTATGTCTATTCCTGCCGCATCAGGATTAATAATATCAAATGTCTCTATGCTTTTAGCTTTTTTCTCTCTTACTTTTTTTGTAGGATTCATAGTTGTACCTCGCTTATATTTTATGGGTTAAAATTTAAATTTTAACAATACAGCGAGGTACTTTGCACTAACTATTCTATTGTGATTCAGTTTCATGTCAAAAAAAACTAATGCCTCATTAGCTACCGCTAACACTAATTAACCACAATGATCGCCTAGTAGTATTCTTTCATCCATTCATACCATGACTCATAGTCGGCTTCCGGATGTTCTTTCCTCCATTCATGCCATAATTCATAGTTGATTCTCGATAACCCATCCCACCATTCCATCAGTTTTGGGTTTAGCTTGCGAATTTTTCTAAGAAAATCTACATTAAATCCACGGATTCCAAGAAGATCTTTGCATTCCGCTAATTGGCGATACGATATCGGACAGCGAAAACAGGCAAAACTCATTATAGAATTCTTAAGAGTCGTTTTTTTAAAAGATGTGTCTTCGAGAATAGCACTTACTAAACAAGCGGACTCTAAGTTAACGCGATGCAATTCCGACCTTGTAAATTGACATTTGGACATTTTAGCATTATTGAAACGGACTCTTTCTAAATATGTTGATTCAAAGCGAGCAGAATGTAAATCAGCTGCGGTAAAGTTAACTAAGAATATTTTGGTGTTGTTAAAACAACATGAGGATAGATCAGCTCTTGCAAAGTTTATGTTGGATAAAGTCATATCGCTAAAATTTTGGGAGCAAAGTTCTAATTCACTTAAATCGACGTTGGAAAAATCTCGATGATTGGTTTGTAAAAGTTTATTTATAGCTTTTTGGCGTTCTTTTTTTGTTGATTGAGTTTCCTTACTAATAATGTTTAGGCACTCTTCTATTGAGATTTTATTGTTTTTCGTTGTTGTGAAAAACTTTTTGAACATAAAAATTTCCTTATGCTGCGTAGGTTGGGTTAATTTTTAGAAAATGATTATATCAGTAAAACCCATACCTCGTCCTGGTTTTAGCATATACTTATTTGTATACCGTTAAAGTCGATCGTCTATGAATATTTGATTTACAATGTAAACGACTCGTAATTCCTAATTGTACTATGAAAAGGGATTTGTAAAGTTATTGAAAAGAACAACTCCAATAAAGGAGTTGTTCAAGAATTGTTTAACTTTTACAATCTTCTAGTCTTATTAGATTTTGATTACGCTCAATTTTCTCCGAAACTAGCGGATGTTGATACTACTAATACCATTATTGTTTATGTGAAAATATTCGATTTGCGAACCGTCTAAATTCGCCTTTTTTATTGCTTTGCCGTTGCTCCAATAAATCTTATTGTCGCGAATGCTTAGGCTTGACAATACTCTTGACGATTTTTTGACAACAGTTTCTACGCCTTTTGCTGTTTTACGCTTGAGACGATAAGTCGGGTTGGTATCGAAATCGATATCCTCAGACCAATAAATATTGCCGTTATTGTCAATGGCGATATCGACAATATGATTGTTTAGATCTGATTCACTATGAATATTCTCAATCAAACGTCCATGCCAGTCTCTTCTTTGAATATGAGTCGTTGAGGTTTTGCCATCGTGATAGCGCCAATAGATTTCCAATGTTTTGGAATTGATGACAATATCGTCAACAAAATCAACATCTACTATTTGTTGTAAATTCCCATCCAAGTCAGCAAAAAAAACTTGATCGTATGACATAACCCAAATCAATCTGTCGTTTTTGCCATCAACACACAAATCGCGGATAGAAGAAACGTCGCTAAACACTGTTTCGATTTGCGAACCATCTAAATTTGCTTTGTAAATCGTAGATGTATTTTTGGCTTCAGAGTAAGAATTCCAATATATTTTCTGATTTGTATGATCAACAGCCAGTGTTTCTAACTGCGAATTTTGATCACCGGAAATCAAAATATTTTGTGCATTTTTACTATTGTGAAAATGACCTATCGCACTGTCATTTTCGATATAAAAAGCTTGCTGGGTGAAGCAAAATGTACACAATATAAGTATCAATGAATATATTTTCAAATAATAGTACCTTAAATTTTGCGAACGAATGAAAACTGTTGTTTTGGGTATAGTTTTCAATCTTGAAGTAGGTGCGTAATTGAATATTAATTGTAAAGTCTTATGAACAGTAATTGCCAGTAAAAAAAAATTTTTTAGGACCTGTCATTCGGTCCTGTCATGATTCAAAGTATTGTCTATTTTTTCGAGCCCGCTTGCGATCCCGATCTCGTCTAGGAATTTAAGTCTTACGTTTTGTTTGAACTTTGACCAAAGGTGTAAGTATTACTACAATTCGTAAAAAGCGCCTTCTGCTATATTTAAAAAAATTTACAAAGTAAGCTGGAGTTGAGGATATTATAATTATCGTTGTTTCGTTGCTTTTTAGATATGCTGTTTAATGGTAATGCTCTTTCATCATTTCGTACCAAAGCTCATAATCAGTTCTGTCTTCACCATCCCACCACTCCATTAGACTTGAGTTGAGGAGGCTAATTTTTTTTAAAAAACGTTTACTACATCCACAAATTCCATACGTAGAGAATTTGAAAACATTTTCTTTACATTGTCACTTTCTCCCATAAGGACAAAGCGATTCGAAAACGAATGATCATTTTTAAAATTAATTTTTTTCATAACGTTTAGTTTCAGAAAATCAGAACAAAAGGATTTATCTCGCAAATAGCTAACAGGCAAAGACAAATCCTTTTTGTCAAAATACATGCTGTAAAACAAAGGCTATACCCTCCTTCAGTTGACAAACACTCATCTTCACACTCCATAACTTCGATGTAGTATCCTTTGTTTTTACCTTCTATTATATTTAAGAATTTCAAATTCAGCCCTCTTTGAAAATTTTGAAAACTTTTATAGTGATCTTTTCTTTCTCCTTTTTCAAAATATTGACATCCCATCTCTTGAGCTAAAAGTTGAAATTCTTCACGTTTTTTCTTCTTATTGAGTTTGGATAAAAAATAAACAATTAATATCAGAATAAAAATGCAAAATAAAAAAAAATCTTTATAGATATAGGTAACATTATTGAACTCCAAATCTATTGCCAACAAATACTATTGCAAAAAACAAGTGCCCCAAAATAATAAAGGAAGAATTTAAAATGACATTTCAGTCTGACACTCATTTTCTTCTGGCAAATATTAATTAACACATTCTTACTGTTTGACAGGTCTAAAAATGTAAATAGCAAATTTTCGTTGGATAATAAAGTATGAATGTAGGAAGGATCTGTTTTACATATAAACGCGTCTTGTATAATCCAATTTTTTTAGGACGTGTGAAGATTTACCTTTCAAGTAAATTCAGAGTTTTGAGGCACTAGCTTCGTTGTTTTCTAGTTACGCAACAACATTATGCGCCTTCAAAACGTCTTGCTATACCTCAAACTACTCGTATTTCAAAAAAATTAGATATCTACATGCCCTATTCAAATTTGTCTTTATTTTCTCGCACAACTTTAAATAATTTTTGAATGGTAAATTGATATTTCTGTTGTGGTTTTTTGCGCAGAAATTTTCTAAAATTTATTTTATTCCAGTTTTGGTCACCAAAATAAAATAGGTATTTTTTTACATTACTACGATCAATAGTTCCCATATAAACAAGTTGTTGTAGGCCAATTTTGGCAAAATCTCTACCCTCATGATAATCGCGAAGCATAACTAAGGCCCATCCTCCTGCCATGAAATGTCCACCTACACTTGTGATCAAATCTCCGGTAACAATTTTTTCTAATGCTTCTTTTGACCAGTTTAAACCACCGACAAAAATATTTCTTCCTGGTTTTAATCCTTGTTCTTTGGCTGCCTGAATAGCACCTAGTGCCATGGGATCATTTGCGGTCCAAATAATTTTTGTTTTTGGATAACGACGTAGCAGACCTTTTAACTGTCGATATGCTTTGCGTTGTTGCCAGTGACTGTGAATAACTTGTTTTAATTTTATTTGAGGATAGCGTTTCATAAGGCGCTTTAAACCCAATATTCTCCTCATTGAAGCTGGTGTTACGTAATCTCCAGCAACTCCTATTGCATCAATCTTTCCATCAATTATTTTTGTAGCGCGTACACACAGAGATTTTGCAATGTCAAAACCTGCTTTTTCGTTATCAGGCCTCAATGATCCTATCCAATGCGAATATTTTTTTCGTGGTGTACTATGTACCTTTTTTTGTTCTTTTGTTAAAATATTTAAAAGTAGAAATGTTTTTACATTGTACTTTTTTGCATGTTGTAGCATTTTACCAGCAGCTTGTTTTTCATTAACAATAATAAGATAGCTTGGTTTGTTTTGTCTTTTACATACTTCGGCAGCAAGCTCTATCATACGCAGATGATCACGTTCACTGTATAAAATTTCAAGATCTATATCCAAATCTTCAGCAGCGGCCTTCATGAAATCGCACACTTGATCCCAAAATATTTCTCCCTGCTTTCCTGGATTGACAAAAGTTACGCGAAATTCTTCGCTATATACACTTACAAATAATAAGAATATAAAGAGTACTTTATTCATTATTTCTCTTTCATAACCCATACTCCATCCCAATTTTCAGGTGGAGCTTCCATCACATAATATCTTGCTCTTTCCATTAACATTTTACTTGTAATATCCCCAGGTTTTACTTCTAGGGCTTTCGCAAATTGCTCTATGCACGCGGAAAAATTACGCTCTCTGTAGCTGTCAAAGCCTTGTATGAAAAATTCTATGAATTGATTAATTTCGAATGAATCACAGTAATGATCCATTACCTCTAGAATGAGCACTGGTTTATTTTTTCCTTTTACACGAATATAATCCAAAGGGCGTATGAACAGATTATCTTTAAGATGCTTATGGGTGTACTCGCTAATAACAATAGGAGCACCGTAGAACTTTGTGACACCTTCAAGCCGCGAAGCAAGATTAACAGTATCTCCAATAACTGTATATTCTACGCGTTTACTAGAACCAATATTACCAGCAATAGCATCGCCGGTATTAATTCCTATGCCAATATCAACTGTAGGTGCTCCAAGTTCTTGTTGTTTTTTGTTAAAAGGAACTAGTTTCTTCATCATTTCGACTGCTGCCAAAACAGCATTTTGTGCATCTTGCGGTTTAGTAAATGGTGCACCAAAACTAGCCATAATTGCATCGCCAATGTATTTATCCAAAATACCACCGCGATCCATAATACAAGATACCATTTCTTCAAAATAACTATTTAAGAGCGTTACAGTATTGCGTGCACCTATTGTTTCTGAAATGGTGGTAAATTTGCGAATATCAGAAAATAAAATAGAGCAGACTTGCTGCGATCCGTTTAGGATATCAGGGTCATCTTCTAAAACGCGATCAAGAACTGTTTTGCTCATATAACGAGACATGGTGTTACGTATACGCTTTTCCTTGGTAATATCTTCGATCGCCAAAACAGCACCAATACGATTATTGTGAATATCTTCAAGTGGAACCGTTGTTAGATTTACAGATACACTGCCATTCGAAGTTTCAAGTTCTGTATCCATTGCTAAATCATTACTTCCGTTGGTAAGGACTTCGTGAATACTATCAGCTACCCACTTATTATTTTCAACAAAGATCTCACCATTCTTTTTCTCAAGTATATTTCGAAGCTGCAATATTTTCATTGCTGCATCATTCGCAACGGTCAAACTTTCTCTTTGATCAAAAGTCATAACACCATTACTAAGACTTTCTAAAATCGCCTGTTGATAGTTTTTTAAATTAAGCGTTTCTTCAAATAAACGCGCGTTGTCTATAGAAATAGCAGCTTGAGATGCTAATGAAACAGCTCGGCGCAGATCGCGCTCGCAGAATGAACCATCTCTTTTGTTCAAAATTTGCAAAACACCTATGCAGTTTCCTTTTTTGTCAATCATTGGCGTAGAAAGAATGCTCTTTGTTATAAACCCTGTTTTTTTATCAACAGATTTGTGAAAATTGTTTCGATTTTGTGTATTTTGGACAATAAGTGATTTCTTTGTTGTAAAAGTTTCTCCAACAATTCCTGTGTTAGATTTTACACGAATCACTTGATCTTTAACTCCTTCTGCAATGAGAGACCAAAGCGTATCACTTTCTTCATCATAGAGAAATAGCGAACTTCTTTCCGATTCTAAGAGCTCTGTTGTTGCCGTAATAATTTGCTTGAGTAACTTTGTTAGATTTAGTTCATTTGAAATAGAAGTTGCAATCTTAAGTAGTTTCATTTCATCTTGTCTTTGTTGCTGATCTTGTTTTAAAGAATTTGCGATAGCACCTATTTCATCTTCACGCTTCAAATACTTAGAATTAATTTCTGGCGGACGTTTTCCTTCGGCACTCATGCGCATAATTCTTGTCATGTCTTCAATAGGTTTGGTAAACTTACGTATTGCGTAAATCAGATTCGGAACAACAAGAAGTAGCAATAAAAACACTTCTAAAATACCTTGTATACTTTGTTTTCTAAGTTGGCGTTGTAGTTTAGTTGTTGTCATTGTAATGCGAACCTGTCCTATTTTTCTACGTGTGTTAGCCGTAGTTTGAAAATACACGTCCTTCTCAATAACAATAACGCCAGAGTTTATATCTTCGCTAGTTTTTTCTATTTTCGCGAATAATTTCCCTGCATCATCAAAAATAACTGCTGTTACAAACTCTGGATCTTTGAGTAACCCTTTTAAAGATAATTCTGCAGAATCTTGGTCATATTCCCAGATAGAACTAGCCATAGCAGAAGCCTGGGATTCCGCTACCATTTCTGCTCTTGTTAACAGCGCTTCGTAACGATACTGATTATTGTTCATAAGTGAGAATATATTTGCAGTAACAACAATAAGAGTAATAATTACGCATATTGTCAAGATAATCTTGTTTCTTAATGACAGGTGCCTTTTCATCAATCTACCTTTATGATAGTTCGCTTTCAAATTCAAGATTTGTAAATGCAATAAGAGACTGGAAGAAATCATCTACCCAATTTTGCACAGAAATTTTATTCATTAGCTAGACATTTTGAATGTGTAAGTGTGGTTCTGTAAATGAAAAATAACGACGTTAATGGATAAAATACAAGTAAAATGGTAAATTCTTTCTTTCTGCGTTCTGAAACATTATAAGAAATCGAAGTACACCAAACATAATAGAATTTGGGTTTTAAAGAAATTTAATGATGTTGATTCTATAGAGGAGGGCATTTATGCCAGACTCGTAATAACCATTCTATATACTAGAATCAACAAGAGTGTCAACGCTAAATGTGCCAAATGTGTTAAAATCAAATTCTACAGAAATTGGAACTGATTTTTCTAAAAAATAAATAAAACAAGGTTAAGCTTAGGCTCAATATGATTTAAGACCTATTATCGATAAATTATGGAGGATCCCTAAGCCTTATGATGTTGATCCAAAAATACTTGACGAAGACGCTGTTCGTAGTATGGTGCATTTAGTTGTGTAAATTCATGATGTTGGAGCTAAGCGTTATGTTGAACCTTAACTGAATGACATTCCTGTCTGGCACCTGCTTTTATACCTTAATTTTATTTATTTGAATTTAGACTTAGTTTTGTTAAACTAAAGCAAATCACTATCCAATCTTTGCTTCTTCCCTGTGTCTTCGTGGAAACTATTAGGTATTCTAGTCTTTTATATCAATTAAGACAGATATTTTAACGAGCAGTTAGTAGGCCACAATCCTACAGACGGCTTAAAAATTTTGGCGAAGTTGACAACGTACGCGCCGTTTATTAACCCAAAGTAAAAATACATCCATGTACAATTCAAATACCACCCTTAAAAATCTAACTAAAGAAACAATCAAACTCCCTCCTCCTGTTAACCTTGGACATGGTCCTTGGACAGCAGTAGGTTTACGAGGAATCGCTGTTATGGAAAAGCTTATTGGTTTCTATTTGGGCGCAACGTTTCCAAAAGAAGTAACGCATTACGCTTTTGATTCACCTATCGTAATTGAGGGGTATCCTGATAATAACAGAGGACATGTTTATAAATTTGATACTGGATCAGACAAGGCAGTTATTGTATTTCCTCAGCGCAGTGGGGCTTATAGCGGTGCGCGAGCAGTAAGTGCTTTTCTTTATAGTCAGGGGATCACAGCATATGAAGTAATTCCTCCTTTCTTGGGACAACGAGGTGCACTAAAGAAAAAGGGAAAAAGGAAAAGTGGTATTAAAAGTGCGCGGTTAAGTTTTAAGCAGGTGGAACAAACTTACTTTCAAGCAGTTAATGAGGGTCATGGTATTATTAATCAAATTGCTACTGAAAAACATATCGGCTGTTTTGGAGTTAGTCTTGGAGCACAGTATGCAAGTCTTTTGCATGGAACAAGTGAGCGTACCAAAGCTGCTTGCTCCTTTTTGGGTGGTGGTGACTTAACCCTTCTCATCTTTCATTCAGAAGATAAATTGCCTCTCTACTTGCGTAGTTGTGCAAAGGATATGGACATGGATGAAGACGCGGTAAGAAAATATGTCGCAGCCATAGAACCTTGTAACCACGTTGACACTAACAAAGCATCAGATGTACTTATTTATGGAGCTGATCAAGATAAGGCCATCCCCATTTTTTCAACAAAGGCTCTGGTGGATGCTTGGGGAGAAAATGTTAATTACAGAACTATCAGCGGAGATCACACAAGCGTTATTTGGCAAGCAAAAGGATTATTGCAAAATCTCGCAGCATTCTATCACCAAAAGCTTTTATGATGAATGACATTCATAACAAACTTGAATGCCTGTTTGAAAGATGCCAGATTTACGAAAGTAGCTAAGATGTTTCGTTAGAAGATTCCATACAATAAAAATTTACAATAAAAAAAAATCGCTACAAAACATAGAAATAAATTAGTTCAGATACCAAATGAAATCAAAATCTAAATTATAAAGTCTAGGGTGTGTCCTCATTCAATGAAGTAAGATAACAAGAAGCCAAGTAAATAGTTCTTAAAAAGTTTGAGTAGTTTTATCATATTGTGTATAGGGAGGGAAAATTTAGTTTATGGTAGGTCACATATTTCAAGTTTTATTTCGTTATACAAAAGTTGTCAGAGGGAATTCTAACTAATACATCTTAAACTTTAGCTTGGTATAAGATTACCTAGTCCTGGCTCTGAGTCATCACGTCCTGTGGTTAGAGCTTTCTCTACTTTTTTGTTTTGGTGGCACTTTTCTAAGTCTCCACCACATTTTTGGCAACTGGGAATATTTGTATATTTTTCACTAGTAGTGAGTGTTGTATCACATTTTTTGCAATAAAAAGTAGTTATGTTTTGCTTGGATATTATTTGATAAATTTGTACGAATGTAATCAGGCCTTTTGAATAGAGTATCTGGCCAATAGGTACTTGTATACCGCGTGTAAGAAACTCTTGTTGACTGATTAGAGCCTCTTCTAAAGATTTTTGTGAAATCATTCCCATTTCTTGAGCGATTTCACCAAATTTAATTGTATTGATACTTGAAGGTGGCAGAAAGTTATAGTTTTTATCGATTTTACTTCGTATATTTTTAATTTGGTTTGGCGTCAATATTTCTTCTTCGATAAGAATGTCTAGTAGTGAATTATTTTGCCGAAAAAAATCTCTGATATTTAAACATTTTGTGTAGTTTTTTTCTGACATTAGACCATGTTCAATAGCAAGCATTGCAATAAGTCTTTCTTCAAAGTCACTTTTCATATTTCTTTCTTTCTATTGATTTTATATTTGTAAGTTTCATCGAGAAGGTAAAACTACAATGTATATTGACTATACTTTGATTCGCAGTCATTATATCATAATTTTGGAGAGGTATTTTACTTAATTGATACCAAGTTTAAACCAAAACAACAAAAATGATTTTAAATAATTTTAGAGAGATTTGAATGAAAAATACTTTATTAACGCCATTTTTTATATTTATAATGTACAATGTCACCGGAAAATAGAACCGAAAAAGAAGGGTAAATAAAGTATAATACAGTGCTAAAAATAAAGGGTAAACAAAAATGGCGAGAAAACGCAATACTTACAGTAAAGAGTTCAAAGCCAAATTAGCACTGGAAGCCCTAAAAGAGGAAAGTACATTACAATAACTAAATAGTAAATACAGTGATCAGCAATACTAATATCGAAGTGGAAGAAACAAACAAAAGAGAGTATGCAGATACCTTTCGACAAGGCAAGACGGATGAAGAGAAGGAACAACAATAAACAATAGAAAAACTCTACAGAGAACTGAGTAAGTTGCAAGCAGAACACAACTGACTAAAAAAAGCTTGGCGAAATTGAGTAAGCAACAACGCTATGACTTGGTAGACAAAAACGACACAGTATATTCAGTACGCAAGCAATGTGAAATGTTAGTAGAGGCAGAGTCTATTACAAGCGCAAGTGTGCTGAAGATGAGGCAGTATTAATCGAAAAAATAAGGTGGGTAGGATTAAAACATCCATTTTACGAGATCGCAAAACAACAGAACTTCTAAAAAGAAATGAAATGGAAGTCACATTGTGACGCTTAAGAAAGCAGTTGGGAGTTAAAGCGTTATACCCTAAACCAAAACTATCACTAGCCAGAAGAGATCAGAGCACTGTTTTTTTCTTTCTTATTTTGACTTAAAAAATGGTATTGACAAACGGTGGCACTTCACATTATATGTATGCTTAATACCTCACTTTTAAGTGAATAAATTGATATGAGTTGCCTTTGGTCGCATTATGTTTAACAGAAAAAATTTTATATTTATAAGTAAAAATTGATTACAATACCATGTATTTTTATATGATTCGTGAGTAAAAAAAGGTATAAAAATGAAAGTCGTTAAAGGTAAATCTTTAGGGAAAATAGAAAGTTTTACTCTGTATAAGGGTTGCTCTTTTTATTTTCGCGAAGATTATTGTTATGAAACAAAAGGCTCTTCGTTTGAGCACTGTAGTTTTAGATCCAACGTTGCTTTTTGTAGTTTAGAAGGTTGCAAGTTCGATAACTGTGGGTTTTCTGGAGAATTGGAAGTTATTTTATGTAGTCAGTATCTAAAAGAGTTACCGACCGAAATATGGCAGCTACCTAATCTTACTTTTTTAAATTTAAGTAGCAACCTCTTGACAAAGTTACCGTCTAAAATAAATTTGCTGTCTAATGTTACTTCATTAAGTTTAAGTTATAATGAATTGACAGAATTACCACCTGAAATAGGAGGACTATCCAGTCTTACTTCGTTGAATTTGAGTTATAACAAATTCATAAAGTTACCACCTGAAATAGGAAAGCTTTCTAATCTTAGAGAGTTGTACTTGAGCGGTAACAAATTTGAAAATCTAAAAATGATAGAAAAATACCTACCAAACTGTAAAATAACTAACACAAATCCGCGTTCAAATTTTTCCAACGATAATCCAACTACTTGGATTGGATAAAAGAGGAAAGTAGCTTGCATGTTACGAACTTTGCAAAACTAGTTTTTTTCGATGCTAACGTTGTGTCCGAATTTATGGTCATGACATACCTCAATTAAAAATATGACGGTTTAGAGATTTCAAAAAATGCGGCCAGTCATCAAATAGTAATGAGTGTGAATTAAAGTAGTAGTAAGCCCATGGTTGTTCAAATCCTAGATTTAAATGGCGTTCAACGCTTTTCATTACCCATTCTTCTGTCATTAAATAAATGTCTATACTACGTAAATTTTCTTCTTTGTAAAATAGCAATTGCGGCTTGGTGTTTTGCAAATTTGAGCCTTTTATTTCGGCGTTAACTTCAAAAAATAAGCTTTCGTCACTCAATGTTTTATATACTTCTTCAAAATCTTCCTCGCCGCAAAAAATATCTAAGTCAATGTCTAGCGTTGGCCAAGATTTTTCCTTCGAAATTTCATAAAAGTTTTTTCCTGAAACAGGCACACGGAATGAGTCTTCAAAGACTACTGGGTTGTCAGCAATTGTTCCGCGCAGTGAAATTCCCACGGGCTTTGAAATAGAATTTGCTAAATATTGTGCTGTTTTGGAGGCAAAAGCGAGTGTTGGTTCTACAGGAGCCAAACATTTTGAAATTTCTTGGGCTAGAGCTTTTTTACCTTCATTAATGTCTTTTTGAGTTGTAATTAGAGCTATATCAATAACTTTATTTGTTTTTAGAATCATATAGTCTGAACGATTTTTTCCTTGGGGAGGGGTTGCTAACAAGCGTGGAGAGGGTAAGCTTGATAGAAAAACTAACTCTTCTTGTTGTTGCTCTAAAATATCACTTTTGTAGCCATTTTTAGAAGCTATTTGTGCTATATTTTTTTGGTCTTCTAAAGGGATGGAAATAATTTGAATAGGAAACTTATGTCTTTCTCCATTTACTTCAATTTCTATTTTATCATCTTTATACAATTCTACAGCTGCATGCCGATAGCCTCTTACGCTACGATATGAACGCAAATCAACATAGTATTTGTAACTACGGCTTCCAGGGTGGGAAAAAGCAAAATCTCTAAATCCAAAATGAAAAGGAGATACTGTTCCGTAAGGAACTCCAAAACGTTCCTCTGAATCTAAGGTTTGTAGTAAACGCGTGCATAAGATTTTATCTTGTGGATTCATTGGTTTTTCCTTTTTTCGTATAGTGAAAACTCATCTAGAATTTTCCCAGCGTCGTCAATTGCTTGAATAAATATTTTGTTTGTGTTTATCTCTAGGAACCAAAAATGTTTTGTTTTTGATGCTTTTTCAATATAGTAGTGCTTTGTTACAGAACGAGGTGATCGACCAAAACTACCATCGCCCAAATAGATTGTTCCGCCGGTTTTGACTACCTGGTTGTTCTTTAAACGTTTTGTTCTCTTAAAAACATGATCATGGTGTTCTAAACCAAGATCGAGACTATAGCGATCAAATAATGGTAACCACAATTGTCTGGCGGTAATACTATCGCTATTGTTAAATTCGCGATGTGCAGGATACATCGGGACGTGGTACATTGCTATTTTGAATTTACTTTTTTGGTATTTTTGTAATTGTTTTTTAAGCCAGTTTCGCTGTGAAGAATAGGAATAAATATGATCTGTATCAAGTACAATAAGCTGTGTGTTTTGGCCTAACTTTCTTGTAAAGTAGGGTTTGCCGCCTTGGTGAAAAAAACCAAAATAGAAAGGTGCTTGTTTAAAAATTAGTAAGTTGTGTACTTCATGGTTACCTATCGCCAAAATCATTGGAATAAGATGTCCAGATGAAGTGATCATGTTTTCTTGCCAATAACTAAACCAAGAAATCCAACGTTTTAAATTTTGTTTTTTTCCATTAGCATAAGCAATGTCACCACCAATAAGTGCCAAGTGAGGATTTTTGGCGGCAGCATACTGTAAGATAGATACTAGATCTTTGCTCCGATAACCCATATCTCCACCTGCGATAATACGCAGTTTGTGTAATGGAGGAACAAAGAATTTCTGTTGAGAACGCAAAAAATTTACAGAATCATCGCGTATAGTAAATTTATATTCGCTTCCAGGGTTTAAGTTTTCGAGTAGTGCGTGATAAACGTATAAGTATTTTTTTTTAACGCGAGGAATTGATTTCCCCGAAGTTGACTTGATATAAACACTATCGGTAAAAGCAATATGAGATTCAGAAAACGTTTTTCGTTGTTGTTTTTCGCCTGAATTATAATCAACAAATAAAGAGGAGAATCGCTTTTGTGGAGAAAAAAAATGAATAACAATGTGGTTATGAATATTATGTTTTTGCCAAGTTAAATAAGTATAAGATTCTCCCCATAGAGATCCTAGTAATAAAATGAGTACGGTAATTTTTTTCATTGTATTATAAGTAAAGTTGATACTTTAAGTTAATTCCAACTTTTGCCTTATCTCCTTTTGTCAGGTTCATTGTGTAAATTTAATTTTTTACGTATTCTATCCATAACGTTTATAAGCGATGCAGGATTGTACTTATCGTTGATAGAACTATAGTCTTTTATACGTTTTTTCTGTTGAGAATAGTTAAAAAAGTAATTTTGATCAAAAACAATTATATCACCTAGGTCCACAGGAAAGTAAATACTACTCCAATCATCACTAATATTACTAATATTACTTTTGAAATAGCCGATATACGCTTCTGATAGTTGTTGTAATTTTAAGTCGTAAATGAAAAAGCTGTCAGGAGTAAAAATAGCCAAGTACTCTCCATTAGGAGAAAAAGATAGACTATTAACACGGCCAGGAACTTTGAATGATTTAATTTTTTTGAAGTTTTTCCAAATCGCTATTTCACCGTTGACATCGCCAGAGGCAAAAATGGATTTAGTTTCTGCTACGGCAAAACAATAAAATAGGGGTAAAGTAATTCTAAATTTTGTAGTGAGGGTTTCTTTTTGTATATCGAATATGTCAAATCCATGTTTAGTTCCTATAAAAATATAGTCCATAAATTTACGTAAAAAAATGGCCTTTGCGTTTACTTTTAGAGCGTAAGTTTTACAAATTTTAGAAGGAATATTACAGAGCAATACATTTCTCATTGTAGTTGTGATTAAAAGATTCTCTTCGTCAATAAAATTAGCATTTCTAGGCCTTCCTGCTGCATTAGGAATAGAAATAAGTATGCTTTTGTACAAAGACAAATTTTGAGTATGAAGAATATCTATTTTAAAGTTATCGTACACAAGAGCTATTTTTGATTTTTGTTTGTTAAATCCAAAACTCAAAGGCATGCCTTTTTTGAGATCATATTGAATCGAAAATTGGTTATCAGACCAAGCTAAAAAACCTAATTGATGAGGCAGAATAATAGTATTTTTGTTTGAAGCAATTTCTATTTTGCGCATAATTTGTTTTAACTCATCAGAGGCATAGTGTAGCTTTTTTAGAACAGTTGATACCTCTTTTGTAGAGTGCAGTATTTGCGAAGAAAACCGATACTCTATATAATTATTTTTATGTATTGTTTTTAGTACATGACCACTGCTTTTTTGCTCAAAATGAATAGAGTTTCCTTGGTAAGGAGTTGAAAAGGTGGTTTCTAGTGACAATATATTGCGAATTTGTAGAATATTGCCCTTATGAACACAAAGAAATTTTGTTGTAGATCGTATTTTTTTTACTACTTCTCGTAAAAGAGATGGAAACTTAATAAAACGATGTGGACGTAGATCTTTTTCGCGAAAATAGGAAATCATATTACCTTGATCTGTACCAAAAATCAGACGATCATCAACAGTTACCGGTTCTGATTTTATAAAGGTGCTACCATATGGATTGGCCACGAATTTTTTTGTGTAGTTTTTACAATCGTAAATGGTCAGCCCAAAAGCACTTAGTATGTAGAGGTAACGTTTATTATCAAATATAAATTTACAGCCAAAACTAAAGGAATTAGGATCTTGCATAGTGTATAATTTTGCCTTTTTTACACTATATAAAGAAAAACTTTGTTCTCCAAGTATCGCTACAGATTCGCCGTCATTTGATACTTTTATACCCCCAGTGATAGAAGCCACTCTAAACCGAGCGATATGTTTTTGAAGTTTCAAGTCGTATACACATATTTTAGTTTGCCCGATATTATATGCTAGAAAACGCGAATTTTCTGAAATATAAAGAATTACGGGACCTGCACTATTTTGTATAAAATATTTTTTTTGGTTATTGAAGTCATAAAAATAGATTTTTTGTTCCTGTGTATAGACGATAAAACTGTCATTAGGAGAAAATTGCACTAGCTTTGCTGAACCGATTTTAAGTTTGCTGCTGTTCGATAAGTTCGTATTTTTTTGTATATGCGAAGTTTTCCACATGTGTAGAAATCCATCTTGGATTCCCCAAATAAACTTGCCGCCTTTTGAAATATGTAAAGGCCCGTCTTGACCTTTTATCTCTGCTTGGAATACCTGAGGTAAATTTGTCAAAACAGAAAACTGTAAAGTATTTGTCAAGCGACGATAGATTTCTTTGTTTTTCTTTGTAGTTCTCTCTGTAAAAGAATCGTCTAAAGCAGTGAAAGCTCGCTGTAAATTAAGTAATGCTTGCTGTAATTGACCTGTGCGTATTATTTGCGGTACTCTTTGGGCTATTTCAATAATGGTATCGTTGGCCTCTTTTTTCTTTTGTTGTACGGAAGCAATTGTTTTTAGAGCTTGTTGTTTTGCTTTTTCAACAGAACGAAATGCTAGGAAGGTTGTGGTTAGTAAAATTACTGTGGCTATGATTAACATAACGACAATGCGTCCGACAATTCCGCTTCCACGGTACCAACGCACTACTTGCTCAATTATTGTAGGTTTGCGTAGAGAAATAGGTTGACCATCAATGATTTTTTGTAATTGTGACTTCAAATACTCAGCGCTTTGAATACGCTTTAGTGGTTTTTTCTCCAAAGTTTTAAGGCAAAGTATTTCTATATCGCTGTTTTTGGGAATCGCAGTGTTTAGTTGCGATAGTGGAAGAGGCTCTTTGGTTGTCAAGACATGCACTAAAGAGAAAAAATTATCGACGTCAAAAGGTGGACGTCCAGTAAGCATTTGGTACAAAATTACTCCCAGTGAGTAAATGTCTGAACGATGATCTACGGGCTGTTCTAGAACTATTTCGGGGGCAATATATCTTGGTGTTCCCATAATCTCACCTTGTTGTGTTAAATTGCTCGTGGCTTTTGAGTCTTTAGCAATACCAAAATCTAAAATAACGGGAATGCCATTTTCGCGAATTAGAATATTATCGGGCTTTAGGTCACGATGAATTATCTTGTGGCTGTGGGCGTGAGAAATCGCGTCGCAAATATTGAGAAACAGTTGAAGCTTTTCGTTTTGTTTGAATCTACGTGTTGATAAGTAAACAGAAAGAGTTTGCCCTGGAATATACTCCATCGCAAAAAAATGCGTAGGTTGTGTATGAATTTCGTGTATTTTAATGATATTGGGATGATTGATTTGAGCGATTGCTCGCGCTTCGTTAAAAAATCGTTCTACGGCGGCGCTACTGTTGTGATTATTTGATAAAACTTTTAAAGCGCATTCGCGATTTAAGCTTGTATCTATAGCATGATAAACAACACCCATACCGCCTCGGCCTAATTCTCTAAGAATCTTGTACTTTCCGAGCATGCTTTGCTTTTTTTCTAAAAAGGTTTCATACCAACGAACCTGGTCCTGAGAAAACAAGTACTCTTTTTGATTTATACTATTTGTATTTATCTTCTCGATTAATTGTTGTTTGGGATAAGGACCAAATACACGACCATCCTTAGATGATTTTACATACCAGTTCATGTTTCCTCAATTTTCTATTTTCTTGAGATTGTCATAGCGGCGCATAATTTTCTCAATAGTACGGTCTTGGCTTTTTACATCAAAAACATCTATACAAAATTTTTGTGGCACTACTACGTAATAACTGATAGTTTTTTCAATTTTTTTCTTGTTTTCTTTTTCTAAAATCCATTGTGCTAGAAACTCTGAAGTAATGCTCAACTTCAAAACATTGCCTTCAACTTTTATGGTATTAATATGTGCTAAAAATTCGCCAAGTTTTTCACCTTTAGTTGAAAGTACCTCTACAAACTCTTGCCATTTACCTGAAAGTTCTTCTAACTGAAATTGTTTTTTTTCTTTAGGGATAGGAGGTAAATCATAACCACTAATTTTTACCGGAGGTGTCGTTTGTTTTTGCATACTGTTCAAACCCCAACAAACAACGTCCCTATCAAGAAAATAATCACCGACGCAAGCTGGGCAACCGTGTTCACAACGACAGCTCTGAACTAGTGAAATAGCATCAAGAAGTATTTCTTTTGCAAAATCAAAAGCTTTTTCTGTAAACCCTAAACCACTTGGGTATAAATCATACAATAATATATATGAATATTGATCGCAACCATAGTTTTTTACGTTGGTGAAGAAAGTGGCACTCATATCCTCAGTTGTTGCCATTGTACGCATACGTGCTGCTGTTAACAGTGCATGTTGCAAGCCGCGATAGAAATTAAATTCACGATGTGTTTCAAATATTGTTACTACTTGTTGAGGAATTTTATACCAAATGGCTTCGGTCTCTAATTCTTGGACTAACCGCAAATCAATACTTTCATATCCTAAATTTTGGTGGTTATGAAATTGGACCATTTTATAAGCAACAACTGTTTCCGTAACTTTTACATCCCCAAAAGTAATAGAAGTGTGCGCTAAGTCTAGGCTGCGAAAATCTTTTATAATAGCCACATCTGTTTCAACAAATGGTACCGTAAAGTAATTAACATCAATGGAAAAAACGCGGACGATGCGATTTTCGAGATCAAGATCTTCTACCATATATTGTAAACCATCATGAATATATATTGCTTTGGGGTATGCTTCGCGGAAAGCTTGTGATTCGTCCATCTCTGTGATCATTATACCGTGGTCGCGGTGAACCACTTTATAAGTGTGCTGTGAAGTGTTACGTAGACTAAAATCTCCAGCAGGATACTCTTTACCATTCCAGTGGAAGTTTCCGTGTTCATTTTTTAGCTCTTGTGCTTTCAAAAGCACAGGAATAGATTCTCCCAAATCGGGAAAAATAGCAGCATCTTCAAGAGTAATAGGTAGCTCTGCCGCCGCTGCACGAATATGCGCGAGTTGAATAAATAAATTATTTTTATCAATGATGGCATTTTCAACTTCGCGGTCTGTTAGGTAATCACTGTTTAAGGCAATATACTGATCTACGGAACCGACATCTAAAAATAAAATAGCTACGGAATTACTTTTTCTCCCAGCACGCCCAACTTGTTGCCAAAAAGAGGCTTTTGTTGAAGGAAAACCGCATAACAAGACCACCTCTAAATCACCAATATCTATCCCTAACTCTAAAGCATTGGTTGAAATTACTCCGTAAAGATGTCCTGTTGCAAGCTTTTTTTCTATTTGTTTGCGTTCTTTTTTTGTATAACCTCCGCGATACCCTGAAACTTTGCTACCAAGATCTTTCATCAAAGAAGGCTTATCCTCAACGGCCAGCAACTGATCCCGCGTTTCTTTTAATACAACCTCTACTTGACGTCGACTTTGGCAAAAAGTAATAAAGCGATCACCTTTACACACGAGATCTGGAATTAGAGTAGCTGCTTCTTCCTCGGGCTTTTTACGATAAGGTGAATCGCCAACAAAAGGTGGTTGCCAGAGTAAAATTTTGCGTTGGTAAGATGGGGAGCCATCTTTATCAATAAGAACAAAGTTACGATGACAAACATTTTTTGCTAATTCCAGAGGGTTCGCTATAGTAGCAGAGCTCAATAAAAATTGCGGAGCTGATTTGTAATACTTACAAACGCGATGCAAGCGCCGCATGACGTTTGCCATATGCGAACCAAATGCACCTCGGTAAACATGCAGTTCATCAATAACTACAAATGTTAATTTACTAAAAATATTATTAAATCCATAGCGCGAATGATTTGGTAGAAATGAACCATGGACCATTTCTGGATTTGTTAGTATTAAGTTAGCGCGTTGCCTAATGCGTGTACGTTCATTCGGAGGCGTATCTCCATCATAAACTCCTGCCTCAATACGCTCGCGACCAAAATAATCTAGAATAGGTTCGAGATTACGCATTTGATCTTGTGCGAGGGCTTTTGTCGGATACAAAAGAAGGACGCGTATTCCAGGATTCTCAATAATTCTTTGTAAGATAGGAAGTAAAAAAGAGATTGTTTTACCACTAGCAGTTGCGGTAGTGATAATTGCATTTTGCCCATTTTTTCCGACGCGGTACATTTGTAGTTGATGACTGTATAGCTTTTTGATATTTTGCGATATCAAAAATAATTTCAAATCTGTATGTAAGTCTTCGGGCAAAGAACAAAGGTCTCCTGGGTGACCTTTGCAGTCGATAGTTTTGATAATTTTGTGTTTATATTTGTCTAGTTTAGCTTTCATCATTTGCCTCTATTTTCAAAGGGCAAAAAACTTTAGAAAATGACTTTTCTCCATAGCCAGGGAAATCAACGACAATCGAATCCTGATCTTCGCTGACAATAATACCTGTTCCATATTTTTCATGAGAAGCACGACGTTGATCTGAGCTTTTTATTGTTTGGTCTTTTAATTGATGAGCTAGCTCTTTTAAATCGACTTGCTCTAACTGTTCTTTAGGCCAGTGTACAGCACTGGTATTTAATTCTAATAAGTAGGGAGATGGATCAGCAGTCGTTCCGTATAATTCCGCGGTATTTGTATAAGAAATTTCTACGTATTCCTTGGCACGTGTTATTGCTACATAAAATAAACGTTTTTCTTCGTCGCTATTTTGCCTTTGTAAGGGAATATTCCCAGCATTAGCACCAACAATGAACACATGAGAAAATTCTAGTCCTTTAGAGCTGTGTATTGTCATCAATTGAACACCATCTGTGCAACAACCATCGACAATATCAACAATCGCCTCAAGATTGAAATCGCGGCACAATATATTGTTTTGTAAAGAGTCGTAAAAATCTTGGCGAGAAATCTCTGGCAAAATTTCCTCAAGAAAAGTCATTACAAATTTTTGATCTTTATCGAAAGAAGCGTTTGTCGGCAATAAAAATTTCTCCATGGTAAAATAGTCCCATATTTGTTGAGAACTAATACCTTTTTTAGCAAATTGACTAAAATTAGCGATTTTATCTTTAAGGAAATCTCGTTTTTGCTTTTTCGCTCCGTATTTTTTATGTGAAAATACCATGCGTTTGGCGAATAAGTTTTTTTTGTTTAAACAAAGAATAAATAAATTATAAAGCCAATCGAGAACGGGAATAGAGTGTATTTGCACTTGTCGTTGTACGGTAAAAGGGATATTGTGCTCTTGAAAAACTTTTATAATCGTATCTTTCTGAACTTGGCGACGATATAGAATAGCTATCTCATTGTAATTAATACTTTCCGTTGCTAAAGCTTTTATGGAAAAGGCTAAATGAGTGGCTTCGTGAAACGCATTATGATGCTTTTTAACTTCAACAAGTGCACTAGGAGAACGATGTGCGCGAACTTGATTGTGAGGAGAAAATAACTCTTTAGCAGCGTTTATTATATTGGCATTAGAACGATAGTTCAGAGATAACTCGGTAGTAATGCAGTTTGGTAACTTTGCAAAATTATCAAAAATAATTGGGTCACTACCTCGCCAGTGATATATAGTTTGGTAAGGGTCGCCTACGGCAAAAAGATGTGCTCCATGAGAAATAAATTTTTGTAGTATTTGCGATTGAATCGCATCGCAATCTTGAAATTCATCTACGATAATCCAAGAAAATAGCGATTTCTGCAAAGATAATATTTCATTTAAATATATCATCAAATCATCGAAGTCTAGTATATTTGTGCGTTTTTTATACGCTTGGTACTCCTCCGCGAGTTGTTTTTTTTTGGGACTATCACTGTTACCTGTGAAGCTACGTAGTTCTCTTTTGCTAATACGTATGTTGAGATCGAAGCACAATTCTTCTAAGATTTCGCATCGTTGTCTATCTTCTATGATTGAAAAATGTCGATCAAATCCTAAAGCAGTTATATCAAAATAATCTCGAAGTAATCGATTGGCAACGCTGTGAAAAGTACCACAACAAGGTGTTTTTTCTATTTGCGAATTAGTGTGTGATAACCGTTTATTAATTTCGCGTGCAGCCCTACGAGTAAAGGTAAGAACAATAATATTCTGAGGATCACACGTCGCGCACAGTTGTTCAATTTTATGCGCTAACACCGTTGTTTTTCCACTGCCAACAGCAGATTTTACTAAAATAGTGTTTTCGTTTAGAGAGATCGCGTATTTTTGTTCATCATTTAGCGTTTTCATTTTAAACTACGCATCCAGTTATCTTTAAAAAGAGGATCTAGATCTTTATACCTGCGTAACTCAGCTATTGTAATGGGAACTTGTTTGTATTTTCTTTTTAAAAATGCTACTGCTTTGTTGTACTTCTTTAAACGCGCGTAACAAAGAAGAACGTTTAATACTTGTTCTTTAGATGTAGGGTATATGTAATTTGATACGTATAGAAAAATATTAAGAGCTTGTGCATATTCATTTAGATTGAAATTGCAAATACCAATCTGTATATAGTACGTCCAGTTAGTTGGTTCTAAAACAAAAGAACGCGTGTATGCATTTAACGCTTCGGGGTATCTTTTCATTTTGAGTAAAACTTCAGCTTGGTATTTCCAACCTTCAATTAAGCGCGGATTTAATTTTGTAAACTTGTGGCTAATTTCAAGTATTTTTTTAGCATCTTGTGCTTGATGACAAAGTTCAAGAAGTACTGGATAGTATCGACTTTGTTTTGGTTCTAAACGTATAACTTCAAGCATATCGCTAATAGCCTTTTGCCACTTTTTTTCGTGTTGATAAATTAGTGCTCTTTCGTAGTGGTATCTAGTATTAGGAAACAAATCTATTGCCTGTGATAATCGCCACATATACTCTTTGCGTTTCTTGTCATTGCTTATAGCTCTGCGAAACTGTGCTAAATAGAGTTTCTCATATAAAAATTTAAAAATGTTACCGTAGGTAAATATATCGTATTGTTGAATTTCTTTGGGATTAATTATCTGGGTAACGGTATTCTCAAGAGTTTCGAAGTATATTAAAAAATAATATCCAAAAGCTGCCGATTCACGTATGCTGCTCTTTTTTTTCTTAAGTGAACGATGAAAAACTTTTATTTTATTGCGTTGTTCGCGCGACATAATTCCCAACATTGT
This sequence comes from Candidatus Uabimicrobium helgolandensis, assembly GCF_041508025.1. NCBI lineage: Bacteria > Pseudomonadati > Planctomycetota > Candidatus Uabimicrobiia > Candidatus Uabimicrobiales > Candidatus Uabimicrobiaceae > Candidatus Uabimicrobium > Candidatus Uabimicrobium helgolandensis. The sequence continues at coordinate 3,114,719 of NZ_CP165719.1, read as the reverse complement.
TGCATAAGATAAAGTGCGTACTTTTTTTGACTTAGTTTTTTTGATTTGTTTTTGCAAAATAGGAATTACCGAAGATTGACCGTGAAAGATAAGTCCGCAAATGGCGCTGGCTTGGATGTCTGGATCTTTGTGTTTAACGTATGGCATTAACAAAAATGGCCCAAATGGACCAGCGACAATACCGATAAATGACATCACGAAGCGTGCCGCTTCTTTGCCTTCTTCCGCAATTAAATCATTTAGCTCAAATGGTAATTTTGCACCTCTTTGTGAATGGAGAACTGGAATAATTGTCGAACGTATTAACAGTGATTCATTTGGATTGGCAGAAAGTTTCTTAATAAGGTCATGGCCTTTTCCCATCCACCCTAAAGAGATAAGTGCTTGGTAGCGCGCAGTAGAATCCTGTTCTTTGGCTAGCTTGATTAAATATGGCTCCAAATGATATAAAAAATAAGCACCAATTCGCGTAGCAGCGACTCTTTTTACTGTAGGATGTGTATCTTCTATACAACGAATAAGAGTGTGTTGGTATTTATTTATAAAGCTTTTTGAAGGTGTGGCGGCATACTCGCGGTGTATTTTTTTCGGCCACAACGTCATACAACCATATATTTTGACAAAAGGGTTTTCACTTTTGGTTGCATCGGCCAAAATGTTATAACAACGCTCGCGAATTTGGGTATCGCCAACAATACTAATAAGTTGCTTCGCAGTATAAACCTTAACGCGTTCATCAGGGTCTTCTAGGAGAGGTAATAAGATATTAGAGTTAGAGATATGTTGCGTGCACAATGAACGTAACAAAGGGTTCGCATTTTGTAGCCCTTGGTGGAGAACTTGGTCTTTTACTCTAAACTTTTTTTCTTTTAAAGCCACTGTTGCCAGGATTGCGACATCGTCGTTTTCTTCTTGTCTTACATAATCTTGAACAATAGTGTATCCACTTGGAGTTCCTAATGCAAGCAGTGTTCGGCAAGCAAGGAAACGCATAAGCATGTTTTCCCTAGAAGACAATAAAATTTCTTTTATACATGATTCTGCTGCTGCACCTTCTTTGTCGAGAATCCCAAAAGTTAGAGGATCGCGCGCAACGAGAAGTCTTACAATAAGACGTCTAATGTAGTCTTTGTATGCTTTTTGTTTTTGTTGCTGTAATTTCGCAGACAACTGGGCCCAAGGTTTACTTGTTTGCATACGTTTTTTTACCATCTGCTGCAGTTTTTTATCATCGTAGTTATAAGAAAGTGCGTTGATGGCAATGTCGTGCAGTTTATGTTGGTCATTGTTATCGAGAATAGCAACAAAATTACTATAGTTTCCTTTTTTTCGTTGTACGATTGTACGATATTGCAGAGTGAGAGCATTGTACTGATCGCGAAATAAATCTTTTGGTTCGCCATTGCTCCAAAAATGTGCCGTATAAGAGTTATAGTAACCTGGAACAAGAATTGTTTTTTCTAACTTGCTTTGGTCCATTAAGTTGATAAGTAGAGGAGTAAACGCTTGTAAGTTACCGGGTTGCAATTCCAACGATCGAATTAGATAGTTTTCCGCTTGGTCATGTTTACCACTTTTTATGAGAGCTTTTCCGTATAAGTAGTAATAGCGGGCTTCCCATGGGACTATCTTTAAACAAGCGTTGAGATTTACCAATGCAGTATCGACTTTGTTTTGCTGTAAGTAATATTTTGCTAGATACTCATATAAAAGAGGTTCGTTTGTAAGGTGTTTTTTGGCTTTTTGTAAATAAGAAAATCCTTCGTCATAGTTTTGCAAATCTATATGAGAGGCTCCTAAATACATTAGAGCTGAGTGTAGAGATTGATTTGTTTGCAAGGCTTTTTTGAATTGAGAAAGAGCCTTGCGCTGTTTGCCTAGGTCGCGAAAGACAATTCCTTTATACAAATAGCTTTTAGCGATTACTGTACTAAATACCGTCTTTTTTGTTAGTGCCTCATCTAGAAATTTAAGCGCTGTTTCGTATTTTTGTAAATAATACGCTGACTGCGCAAAATACAAATTATTTTCTGCTGTAGAAGAGTTATTTAGCACCAGACGGTAGTATTGATATGCTTGTGCATAATCTTTACGAGCGAGTGCTAGTTTAGCTTTAATCGCATGGTATTCCTCTTCGTGCTTTTTGGGAATATCGCCTACAAGTAACATTGCATCTAAGATTTGCTGAGTATCATCGTAGTAACGTGCGTCAAAAGAAATTTTTGCTTTATGCAAATAATATTTCGCGGAAGGATTTTTAGCAATGGCTTGCGAGATATCAGACAGAGCTTCTGGTAAATTTTGTTGTATGTGATAAATTCTACTACGCATGTAAAGTATTTGCGCCGAGAAACCATACTGACTTTGTAAATTTTCTAGGGCTGAAAATGCTTCTGTATACTTGTGACTAGATAGAAAATCTTCTACAATTTGCATATTAATTTCATTAGAAGACTCTATCTTTTCTGCTTTTTTTTCGTCTCTGTTTGCTTGAATATAGTTTTGTAATTTTTTGAAAATAGAAGCGCGTAAACGATAACTCGGTGCGTACGACTTATTTTCTTTGATCGTTGTATTCATTAATTTGAGTGCGGGTGTGAATTTTTGTTGTGCTATAAGCAGACGAACTTTTTGCATATTGATATCGCGTTTATCTTCTTTCGAATTTATAATTGCTTTATCAAGCAATTTTTGGGCTGCTGTAAATTTTTTGGTTTCAATGAGCGCTTTTGCATACCCAATATACGCTTTTGTGAATCCTTTGTCAGTGTTAAGCGCTTTTTTGTATAAAATAATCGCTTGCTGCCACTCGCCGTTTTCCAAGAATGTATGGGCTTTGCGATAAATATTGTTTGCTTGTTGGTAGTTCTCACTACGCACTACTTTTTGCGTTGAAGGAAAAAACACAGTTTTGAGTGCTAGTAACAAGACCACACCACCAATAACTCCGAAAAGCAGTAGCGCATTTTTTGTCAACCATTTACTGGTATTTTGAATATAAAATGTTTTCTTTTTTGCTTTCCCGTGGCGACCTTGCACGAATTTTTCTAAATCACGAGCAAACTCCATTGCGTTTTGGTAGCGATGTTTACGATCTTTTTCCATGGCACGTAAACATACACGTTCTAAGTATTTAGGGATTTTTTCGTTGATTTTTCTTGGCAAGACCGGTGCGTCTAAAGCTATTTTTTTGTATAGCGACATCAAAGTATCGCTTTCAAAAGGTAATTGCTTTGTTAAACACTTGTAGAGTATAACACCTAAAGCATAAATATCAGTGCGATAGTCTATCTTTCTCGTTTCCCCCATCGCCTGTTCTGGAGCCATATATTGCGGAGTACCTAATGTTGCGCCACTACGCGTCATTGTTTTGTCACCTACAATTTTAGCTAACCCGAAGTCAGTGATATATGGTTCGTTGTCTTTGTCCATAAGAATATTGGCAGGTTTTATATCGCGGTGGATAATTTTTTTGCTATGTGCTGCGGCAAGCGCTCGCGCAATTTTGGCTAAGATACTTATACATTCACGTGTACTTTTATTTTCAATCGTATCTGAAAATGTGCCACCATCAATATAATCCATAGTAAAAAAGCGGCAGCTATTTTCTTCTCCCATTGCGTAAATTTTAACAATATTTGGGTGGTTTAACTCTGAAATGGCTTTACCTTCGCGCAAAAAGCGACGATTATCTGTTTCGCCGGCATTTGCTGAGAGCAATATCTTAAGAGCAAAGTTGCGTTTGCTTGCATCTTGAGCTAAGTACACAATTCCCATTCCACCGCGCGCAATTTCTCGGATAATGACACAGTTACCAAAATGTTGCCCTGGACCAACACTAGGCAAATTAGGTGCTGTATTTTGTGACGATTTTGATTTATTTATTGTTGTTTTATAGTTGCGTTGTGTAGAAGGGTTGCCACTATTTATGCTTTGCATTTCCCCTATAACAACTTGTGTATCTACCCATTTATTTTTTATAAGATACTGTGCTAAATGTTGAGCACCACTACGCTTGGCGTCTTTGAGGGCAAACTGAACTTGCTCTTCTGACAAGTGTCCCTTGTCTACTAAAACTTGTGCTAAACGAGTGTTTTGTGTTTGTATATTCTTATCAGACATATTTTACTCCGTAAATTTCAAGGAGGATATAAATGCAAAAAATTCTTTTTCTATATTTGAAAATTCAGTTTTAGGGACAAAAAGAAGTACTAGTATAAATTTATCCTGCCTCTGACCAATAAAAGCTCGGTAGATAAATTCTTTTGACTGTAAAGCTCCTTCTAATCCGTGGATATTTTGAAATTTTCTCTTTTTTGTCCATAAAATTTGCAGGCGATCATTCACAAGCTTTGACGGCAGACTCTGTAAAATATCTTCTAGCTTTTTAGAAGAATGCAGTACTTTTATTAAAATAGCTGGCCCTTTTCCTTTTAAAGAGCGCAGTACTAAAATATTTGTAAATGTATTCTTGGGTAGCAAAACCCAGTCATTTGGCCTCACAGCTTTTATCCCAAGTAAATGATCTTCAATCGTATTTTGATTGTAGTATAAATAGCTTTTTGCATCACTTAAGGTAATTTTTTTTGTATTTTTTGTTAAATTTATGATATGTAATGACGTGTTATTTTTTTTGTTGCCAGGAAAAAAACGAGCTCCGGTATTTATTTTTCCATTGTATATCGGAAACCAATTTTGCAAATATACCTCACACCAACTTTTAAACTCGAAAAAGCCGGAATGATACACCCATCCACTAACTACTCTTGCAGGAATATTATTTCTACGACATAGAGTTGCTACCGAAAATGCCGCTGCATCTTTACGCATCTTCCATATTTGACGTAGTATATTGCCATACTCACTTGTAGAACTATTCAAGTGGTAGTGAGTCCATCGTGCAATATTCCTAACTATGCTAACTGGTTCATCTGCGCCATAGCGCGCAGTAACTGCATATTGCTTGATGTAGTTATGATTTAGAGGGTATAGCTCGGTATTTTCTGTGTAAGAAAACTGTTTTTTTATTTGCGAAAATTTTAATTTCTGAGGCAAAGAAATTTTGCTAACAGATTGCTGCTGAGTTTGATCTTTACCTGTCTCATCAGTATATTTATATAAAATCTTCATAAAGTCAATTTTATTTACGTCTTGGATATAAGGTGCTAGAATGCGTTTGCCTTTACGAAACAAACCTAATGCGCTATTTTCTGTAGTACGCATTACGGATAAATTTGCAATGCGATAACTGAGTAAAGCGCCGCGAAGTGAAAGCCGAGCGATAGACCAATTTTTTTGTAGTTCATCGCTAGTTACTTCGAATTCATGTACTTTTGTACCATTATAAATGGTGGTAATTCCTTTATACCTTGCTGTTGCTTTTATAAGACGCAAGTGATCAGAAGAGAGAAGTGCTGTTTGGTAGTAAGTACCCACTTTAGGTGAACGTTTTACTAAGAACTTGATAAAATCTTCTAAGTGTAAATAAAATCTTTTCTTGGGGTATGTATAAACTTTTGTTGCTGTTTGTATCGTAATTTGTTCACCAACATTAATAATGATAAAATGTTGGTCTAGTTTTTTTTCGTTTTGTTGTTTTGTTGAAAGATACAGAGATCTTACTGTATAATTTTTATTGAGTACTGCTGAAATTTCTTCTGTTTGCTGCCAATTTGGCAACAACATTTTTTTGATTCTTTTGCGATGATATACATTATTTGTAGCATCGTATTTGTAACTACTTTTAGCATAACCTATTTGCTGATTTTTATAGTAGTATCCATACCAATTTTCAGCGCATATAGATGTGTAAATCCACACAAATACAACCACTAGTATTTTCATTTTCATGCGCATCCTTATTTACTACAAATATAGGCGATAGATAAATTTACCTTTAATGATATTCTCCGACTAACTCAATTTTACCAACGATATTTTCGTTTAAATTGTCAACATCTTCTGCGGGAATCCACCACTCTGTGTGGTAATCTGCTCCAACTTGTTCAATTTTATAACGCTCAGCAAAACTTTTGGTTACAGCAAAACGACAGACATAACCAACACCGTCGTCAGGAATATTCCATTTACATGTAATTTCTCGTGCGTATTTTTCATTGGTAACAGGATAGAATATCGGTTGTTCAGGCAACCGTGGTGGCCACTTTGTGCAGTCACTGTCTTGCACTAATTGCCATTCTTTTTTACCGATGGGACGATACATGGTAATTGTTTCAATCAAGTTTGACATCTCCTACAATATATGGCATTAATTTTACCATATTGCGTGCATCATCGATACCGCGATGATGAGTACCTTCGAGAGTTATGTTGGCTTTTTCTAGGGCTTTTTTCATGCCGAATCGTTTTTTTATTTTTTGGTTTTTAGAAAATACATTTTTTAAATTAATATGTTCTTTGTCAAAAGGATACTCTACTTTGTGATAAGCGCAATCATGGAGTAATTGTTTTTTATCATAACCTCCCCATGAACAAAAAATAGGAGATGAAAATTGCGCTAACCACTCTTTGAATTCGGCAAGTACTCTTGAGAATCCATCGGCATTGTCTACATCTTTTTGTTGTATTGTCGTTAATTCTTGACAAAAATTGGTGAGTAAATTATGGCGTACAGGCTGTACGAATCTTTGAAATTCATCTATTGCTTCTAAAGATTTATAGTCAACTGCAACTACACCAAATTCAATGATTTCCATTTCGTTACGCGGAACCTTGCCATCATTAGAGCATGTTGCTTCAAAATCGAGAATTATGTATGTTTTTTTGTTCATTAAAAACTTTCTACTGGTAAGAGGCTAAAATAATGAATATCTAGTCTTTATCTTTAGGATTTTGGAATGGCTTTATAATTCTTTCGTTGATTTTCTTTGCAGCATCTTGTAGGGCTTGTTTTGCTGATTTAGCTCCCTTAAAAACAAGTTCCATCTCTGGATTTAAAATGTCGGCTTCAAGATAACCATAGCGCGGTAATTTAGGTGGCGCATTTGAATATAGTGCTTGTTCCATAAAAATCCGTATGTCGTAGTCAGTATTGGTGTTATTTCGTAAAATCTGTGCCGTTTTTTTGTTGATAGAAAGTTGATTCAATTTTTGGCACCATTCGAGCTGGACGTCAGTAGAGGTTATAAAATTCATAAACTCGTAAGCGATTTCTTTATTTTTACACGTTTTAAACATTGCAATGTTCTGGCCACCAATATTTGTCGCAGGAGTTACCGTTTCTAAATATTTTTGCTGCGAAGTATTTTCTTTAATAATTTTTGCTGCAATAGCTTGTTGCCGAGATAAGCGAGGCATTAGACTAATACCAAAATCTAGGCCACTATTACGATATTTACTGACATTCCATGGTCCCATAAAAATCATAGCGTACTGTTCATTTTGAAAACCTATATCAGGATCATCTTGTCCAGCCCAAGTTGCAGCAGCAATTTTGTATTTGGCATATAAATCTGCTTTGAGTTGCAGAGCGGCGGTTGATTTTTCATCACCAAGAATACAATTTTGTTGTTCTTGATCCCATCGTAGGTATTTTGTATTGTATGCTGCAAAAAACGGAATAGTAAACCACATTGAGTTTTTCATTGCGAAGCCATATTGATTTTTGGTGGAGTCAGTAAGTATTTTGGCGTAGCGCACAAAGTTGTCCCAATCTCGCGGAGGCGCTTGGTAGTCTAAACCAGCTGCTGTGAGTTCTTCGCGCTTTTCGCGAAAAAGTTTACGATTCCAAAATAATCCTAGGCAAGTGATTTGTAGAGGTAGTCCATAAAGATTTTCTTCACCACGCACACGTATAACATTGGTATTGTAAGCACCACTAATATAGCTCTCACGCTTTTGTGCTATACTTTTTTCTTCAAAATTAGGTAACTTATTTAGAGGAACTAAAATTTTATGATAGGCAAATTCCAATACCTTTAAACTGTCAAAGCAGCCTAAGTCAGGGGTTTTACCTCGTAAAGCCATTAATTTAATGTTCGTTACAAAATCATCAAAAGGAACGCGCTTGACATGTATTTTTAAGTTTTTTCCGTTTTTTTGTTTATATTTTTTACAAAAACGCGAAACAAAATCTAAAAAAAGTTCGTGTTCTTCATATTTATAACATTCCCAAACTGTTAACTCAACGCTGTCGTTTTCCTCTTGTGTGGTCTTATCGCAAGCACACAAGAAAAACAATATAAAAATCATCGATAATTTTTTTATCATTTTACTGCCCCACTTGTCATTCCAGCTACAAAATATCGTTGCGTAAACAGAAACAACATTGCTATAGGTATTATGGAGAAACATGCACCTGCCATCATAAGTCCCCAATCAGAAGCATATTGACCGCGAAATAAAGCCAGACCAACAGGAAGAGTGCGGTAGACTGAATCAGGAGTATTTACAATAAGTTGCCACAAAAAGTTTGACCACTGGCCTACAAAAGTCATTAAAAATAAGGTTGCCATGATGGGAGTGCATAAAGGAACTATGATAATTCTAAAGGTCTGCCATTCGTTTGCACCATCGAGTTTTGCGGCTTGAAAAAGAGAATTGGGAATAGTGTCAATATATTGCTTTAATAAAAATAATCCAAATACATTTGCTAAATGTGGCACAATCATTCCTTGGTAGGTGTTAATCCATCCTAAATCATTTACCAGCAAAAACTGAGGTATCATGAATATCATACCTGGAACCATCATTGAACTCAACAGCAGAAGAAATATTTGGTCTTTTAGCCAAAAGTCTTTTTTAGAAAAAGCGTAGCCTGCCATCGTACAAATGATTACGGTAATAAATGCTGTTAAGGTAGATACAATAAGTGAATTTAAAAAGAAGAGGGCGAAAGGAAAGTCTTTATTGTATAGTACTTTAAAAAAATTACTCAGCGTGTATAAATCATCAACAGCTTCTTGCCATTCTTTTTGCTCAATGATGCGATATTTACCATGAGACTCTGTTAAGGGTATTTCTGCTGTAAAGTAACCTGCTTTTTCTATTAAAGAAATTTGGTTATTATTACCTAATTCAACAACAGGAGATTTTTGCTTATCGCACAGTAATTTAATAAATAGCTTGTTGTTTTCAACAAAACTAGCGTCTTCTAATTGTGTATTTGATGTTGATTTATTAGTAATAAAAAATGATTTATCGTTATCACGATTTTTATTAGCGTAATCTACGACACGTATTGAACCGTTGATCACAAATTGATAGTAATATTTTTTTTGTTGCTCAAGTCCATCAAGATAAATAATCCACAGATTGCGATCACAAATAAGAGTATCTTTTTCTTCGCTCCAGTTATTAAAGTCTCCAATAACTTTTACTCTATTTATCTCAGGTAAATTTTTATATAAATGAGGATCAAACTGTAGTGTAAAACGCTTACTGTTTTCTTTAGGTATTTTTTTCCATGTACCTACAAAATCTTGGTTAGGTACAAAATTATATTTCAATGTTTGATCTGGTTGTTTGAAAGCAGTTAAAACCATCCAAAAAAAAGGTAATAACACTAATATTGAACCTGTCAAAAGAATGAAGTACATAGCTATTTTTTTTATAATTTTCATCATTTTAGGACGAGTCTCTATTTAATTTTTGTAGAATTCGAGAAAGAATAGCAAGGCACTTTGAAAGTACATAATATTGTTATGTGCTTAAAAGCCGTTAGTCCTTAAAAGTACCTAGTTTATGGAAAATATGAATAGATCCTAATCTTGCTTTTTTAATATTTTCATATTGGCAAAAGAAATAACTAGAGCAATAGTAAGAAGAACGAAAGACACAGCAGCTGCTTTTCCGTAAAATCCATCGATAAAGCCTCTATATAAATAATACCCTGAAAGATTTGCTGCTTTAAAGGTTTCGCCAAAAAAAGTTACAGGTGGTCCTCCTGAATTTGTGGTCATGGCGTAAACTTCTGTAAAGGCCGTAAGACAAGCTATTGTTCCTGTGATGGTCATAAAAAGAACGATAGGCCTTACTAAAGGTAAAGTGATGTACCACAGTTTGTGCCATTCATTTGCACCATCAATTTGCGCAGCTTCATAAGTAGATTTAGGGATGTTGTTTATTGCGGTAAGAAACAATATCATCCCAAAACCTGCGCCTTTAAAAACCATTGCTACAGCGATAGACGGTAGGCAACTGTACGGATTTGTTAAAAACTCGAACTTCTCAGGTAGTAAACCAATAGCATGGAAAAGTATATTTAGAATACCTGTTTCTGGACGATAAAGTAAAATCCAAATCACACCTATTACCAACAAATCCAAAACATTAGGTAAAAAGTAAGCACTACGAAAAAACGTACGGCCAAAAAAACTTTTTTGTAGTAAGATAGCCAAAAATAAAGAGAGTGCTATTGTTGTGGGAATTGTGAGGACACCATAATAAAACGTAAGTATCAAAGTCCAGGCAAATTCTTTGTCTTGTAGTAGACCTAAATAGTGTTTTCCTCCCACATAATCCATATCATTTATTACATTGTACCAATCACTGTAAGCAGGTACTTCGTGAACACTTAGCCATAAAGAGTAGAATATCGGGTAACCTAAAAACATCAAAAATACTAAAAGAAAAGGAAATATAAAAGCGTAAGCTTTTATATTTTCCATAAAACGATTATTGTTCATATGGATCTACTCTCGAAATAGGTCTGTGCGATATGTAGAATCGGCACTCATATTATCAGCGGTCTTAAAGTCCTCACGAGCTTGTATTAAATTAGGATTTGGTTTTTCTTGGTAACATATTGCGCGTTTAAAGTAAGCTACCTTGTCTTCAGAAAACTGTATTACTTTTGTGAAATCATCTATCGCCCTGTCGTATCTTTTCTGAATAATATAGGCTAGGCCACGATTAAAATAGTGATTACAGTTATTTGGATCTAATTCTGTAGCCTTATCAAAGGCTAGTTCTGAAGCAGGAAAATCTTCTTTTTGAGTGAGTAATAAACCTTTAAGATTGTGCAAAGAAGCATTTTCGGGTTCCAAAGTAATTGCTTCTGATATGTCTTGTAAAGCGTCGTCGTATTTTTTTAAAAAATAATATGATTCACTACGCGCGCGAAGTAAAAGATCATTTTTTTTGCCTCGATTGATTGCTGCAGTAAAATCATATATGGCAGATTCATAGTCTCCTTTAGAGAAATGAATACGCCCACGCATTACGAATAACTCAGGTTTTACATAGTTATGAAAAATGGCTTCATCTAAATCAGCAAGTACTTGTTTCGTTGCTCCCTGGGCCATCATAAATTGTGCACGTTTCCAATAAACTTTGCCTTTAAGCATTTGAGATGATTTAGTTTCGATTAAATTTAGAGTTTTAAGTGCTTGAGTAAAAGCACATTCTTCCCAGTTCTTCTTAGCTTGGTGGAATACTATTTGGTTATAGCGGTTTTCAGCGTCAGCTTTGTGGTAACCTAGTTTTTTTGCTTGTTTTATATCTTGTAATGCTTTTATCCAGTTTTTTTCGCAAGCATATATTAAACCTCTAGCATAATAGCCAGTGGCGGCATCACTCTTTTCAATGATTGCTTTTGAAAAGAAGAAAAGTGCTTTATCCCACTGCTTTTCTTGAAAACTTTGCCATCCTGAGTGGATATCTTGTGCACTACCTACAAAATTTTCTTCTTCGAGAATTTGATTGTGACTAAGTGAAAACTCTTCATCAGATACTTCTATTTCACTTTTCTCTGCATCACTCACAAAAACCGCATCTGCAGCTCCGTTTGTAATGTCGGCAGGTATGATTTCAGAACCTTCGATTTCAATATCTTCGCCAAGTGCACCTTCTTCAATGGCATCTTCTACCGAGGATATTTCGTCTATATCATCTTCTATTTCCTCTACCTCAACATCGGTTACGCTTTCAACATCAAAATCGAAATCGTCATTGTCATTATCGAAATCGTCAGCAGGAAATTCTTCAGCAACAACTTCTTCTGGTACTGCTTGGGCAATAGCTTCTTGAGGTACGGCATCAGGAACAAATGCTTCTTGTGCAGGCTCAAACTCTTGTGCAGGCTCAAACTCTTGCGCGGGCACAAACTCTTCTGCGGGCACAAACTCTTCTGCAGGAGCAAACTCTTCTGCAGGAGCAAACTCTTCTGCAGGAGCAAAGTCTTCCGCAGGAACAAAGTCTTCCGCCTCAACACCTGCTTCTAAAGGCTCAACATCAAAAGCTATGTCTTGGTCATTCTCTGGCCCTGGAATAGCTTCTGCGAAATCATCTTCAGCAATAGGAGAAAGAGGATCGTCATTACCTTCGCCGAAAATAAAGTCATTGTCAAGTGGTTCTGCTGAGAAGCTAGACTCTTTGTACTCCTCTTTACCTGTAACAGCTAACGCATCATCAGATAAATCATCATAACTACTTGGCGTATGAAATATATCTGAATTAGAGTCTACAGTCTTTAAATCTTGCGATTCTGCCCAAGTTTCTGTTTTTTCGACACCAGAATTGCTTGCCAATTCATTATAAAATTGTTCGTCGGCGCTTGTAATAAATTGATCATCGGGTTTAATATTACGTGTCGGTGGTACTGCTACTTTGCCCAAATCTTCGAAAGCAGGAGCTTCAATATCATCGTTATCAAAATCATCGCCAATATCTCCTGAGATGTCAAAGTCTGACATTTCTGTAGAGCCTGAATTCATAAGCATTTCTGCTGTACCTTCCGGACTTGGTGATTTGACAGAAAAAGAGCCTTTATTTCCTCCACCTGGAGACTGTGGGTCAGTGTCTTCCAAAACAATTGTTTTTAAAGATGGTAAGCTTGGAAAATCGATATTTTCTAATGTATTTTTGCTTTGTTTTTTTTGCTGTGATTCTAGTTCTTTAATTGTGGATTTAATTGTTTTGAGAGAAGGAATTTGAATTTTTGCTTTGCATTTAGGACAAGTACCGGTTTTGCCAGCAAATTTAACAGGAACTTTTACTCGTTTACCGCAAGACCAACATAAAAGCCTTACCAACTCAGAACTTTTCTTTTTCGAATTTTTCAATCTCAATCCTTTCCCTTTGTAACCATTTATCGCGAACATAATAAGTAGCTTGTTTATAACTATGTATATTGCCTAAAAGTTGTTGATCTTCTACATCATATAATATTTTTTTATACAACGGTCCGGGAGGCACCCCCATTTCTTTCAAGTCATTGCCATTTATTACTTTAGTTGGAAACAAGTCATCACTATACTTTTGTAAACTTTGTTGAGCAAAATTGTAGTTTTCTTTACTCAAATTGTTTATACAACAATTTGCATAGTGTATTTTGAGAATATCAGAGATATTCGATTGTCTTAGAAATCGCTTTAGTGATGCGATATTCAAATCAAGTAGCGAAGCACAGTCTTCACTGCTTGCTAAAGTCTGCAGTACTCTCTTTTGAGTTTTATTTGCGAGTTTTAGAGTTTCACAAATATAGATAGTCTGTTTTTTATTTTCTATGTAAGAGAAAGACAAAAATGCGGATAAAGCTAATGCTTCTTCAGTAAAAGGGCGAAGTTGGTTTAGTATTTTTACTGTTTTATCAAATGTTTCATCATTACAAAAGAGTTTTGGAAAAAGTATATATAAAATGCTGCTTTTTTTCATTAGAATTAAAGCTTGTTGAGGATTTTTTCCCATTAACATTTTAAAGAATTCTTCGCGAATTCTTTCTTTTGCTACTGTTTTTATAGAATCAGCCATAGCAACTACCGCTGCCCAAGTTTCTTTATCCAGCGTAAAATCTAACTGAGTTGCAAAGCGAATGGCTCTTAGTAAACGTAGGTGATCTTCTTCAAAACGATTTTGTGGTTTTCCAATTGTACGGATAACTTTATTGCGGATATCGTATTCTCCGCCAACATAGTCAATTATTTTTTTACTAGTAGGGTCAAAAAATAACCCATTAATTGTAAAATCTCTACGTTTAGCATCTTCTTTTTCGTCTGAAAATTCTATACTTTCTGGTCTTCTTCCATCAACATAATTACCATCTTTGCGAAAAGTAGCTATTTCAAAAATTTTTCCCTTATATTTTATACATACAATACCAAATTTCATCCCCACTTCAATAGCAACATGGAATATTTCTTTTATTTCATTAGGTTGGGCACTGGTAACAATATCGTAATCGTTTGGCGTACGGCTAAGTAATTGGTCGCGTACACATCCACCACAAAGGTAAGCGGTAAATTTTTTTTGTAAACGCGAAACAATTTCTGTTGCTAGTAAAAATTCATCCATTGAGCTATTTCACCTAGTTTTTAGTAAGCGGAAGTAAAAAATCAATACACTGTTTTATTGCTCCGCGATTTTCTAAAACAATACTTTGTCCTCTTTTACCCATCTCTTTCCCTAACTTTGGGTTTTGTAAAAGAGAAAAAATTGTGTCGTGTAGTTGAGCTTCATTTTCTACTATAGATATAGCATTGCAACTTTTGAGATTTTGTACATGGCGTCGGAAGTTGGAAACGTATTTTCCACTAATGACAGGTTTCGAGAAACACACAGCTTCCATTACATTATGGCCTCCTACAGGTACCAAACTTCCACCAACAAAGACAATGTCTGCAACTCCGTACATTTTACGTAGTTCGCCATATGTATCTCCAATTATTACGCTCTTTTGCTGAGGAAGTTGCGATCGCAGACAAAAATCTAGATCATGACTTGCTACTACTTTTTTAACTTCGTCAAGTCTCTCTAAGTGGCGAGGAACAACAATTAAACATATGTCTTTAAAACGAGTTTGTAGCTCACAAAAAACAGAGCAAATAATTTTTTCTTCGCCAGAGTGTGTACTTCCTGCAACTATAATACGTTTATTTTGTGGGAAACTATGCAATATTTTTTTATCTGATTCGTTGAGTTCTGTTTGTAACCCGTCATATTTTATATCCCCAAAAGTTTTTATTTTTTGAGGATTAGCTCCTATTAACTTTATGCGCTCTGCATCATCTGGGCTACGCATTAAACAATGGTTTTTTTGTAAAACACGACGAAAAAAGAAACGCGCAAAGTAATATTTTGGAAATGACTTTTCAGATATTCGTCCAGAAACAATGACAATAGGTTTATGGCTTTTTGCAGCTTGCCAAAAGAAATCAGGCCAGATCTCTGTTTCTAAAATAACAACAAACTTCGGCGAAATTTTATCCAAAGCTTTTTTTGTTGCAAAGAAGGAGTCATAAGGAAAGAAAAACAAATAATCGGCCGCTTTTTTTTGTAAAGCTATTGCTTCACCGCGAACAGTACTCACTGTTAGTACTTGGATATGATCGTACTGCTTTTTGAACTCTTTCATTAAAGGGATTAATGATAAAACTTCTCCGAGAGAAGATCCATGGTACCAAATAACCTCTTTTTGTTCTTGCAGTGGATGGTAAAGAGCTAATCGATCGCGTAATTGTTTACTTGTTGATAGAATGTCTTTTCTTATACTATATTCTTTGCTGTTTATATTGCAAATGATGCGCCATGATAGTGCAAAGAGAGCAAACAAAATCAAAAAAGGCAAGACTATACAAAACAATATATTATATAGTAAACGCAAACATTTTGAAATCATTAGAGCTTATCAAACGCTGGTAACTTGTAGTTATCAATAGAAGCTAATGTTGTTGTTTTTGTTTGTTGGTTACCACGACGATATTTGTTGAATATGCGTTTCATTGCTACTTCTAAAGGATATATATCTTCAGATAATTCTGCGCTCTTTTTGTTATCTTTTGCATGAGCGAAAAATTCTTGGTATTTACTTTCTAGATTAGTTAGTGCGTCTTGGTATTTTGGTCTTTTTATGTTATCTTGCTCGCAACAAATTCTTAATTCTTCTAGGCAAGTTGTGTAGGCAGTGTGTACATTGTTGTATGTTTCCTCTATGTCTGTTGACATTTCTTTTAGGCTTTTTGTTGTTTTTATAATGTTACTTTTTTCTGTTGTTAGCATTGAAGTACCAGTTCTGTTTTTAGTTATGTTTGTTTGGTACGGTGCTAAATTGTCTCTATTTAAACAACTACAGAAAACGATACAAAAAGCTAATAAAATGTGTATTTTTCTCATTACTCTAATTCCTGATTGAGAATTTCAAGGAAATCACGAAATTCTTCTTTGTTTTTATCGTTTAGCTCAACTAAACATTCGTGAGCCTTTTTTACCAATTCAATGTGCCTTTTTGCACAAAACGATGTGTCTAAAGATATTTTTTGCATTTTGTTATTGGGAAGCGCAATATTTTGCATTCGGATATCTAATATGTGAATAATACCAAGATTTTGCAATAATTCGCGGTGCACTTCCTTTGTATTTACCAAGGTAATAGGAGAGTTTGAGCTTACTTTTACTTGATTTATGATATAAAGTAAAGTGCCCATAAAGGTACTGTCCATACCTCGACAATTTTCTAAATCAACAATAAAATCTTTAAAACCAGTGGCGACCATTTTATCCACAAAATCTTTAAAAAACAAAGAGTTGTTTTGAATAGCCCACCCTTCTACTTTAATAAATATGTGAGATTGATAAGACGCTGTAAAAAAAGTACCAGAAAAATCCATATTAAGCTCATGAGCATTATGTTAATAGTTACATAAAAGTAATAAATAGAAAAGATTGCGACTAGGCATTTTGAATGCCTGTGTGCGTCCCATCAAATAAAGTTACTAACAAAACAACGCAGTCTTATTCTGCAAATGTGTTACCGCAATAACGACAAACCTAGCTATAGCTAGGTTGAAGGTATTGTATAGCGCCTGTTATTGAAGTAGTAGATTTGTAAACTAAGTCTGTATTTATTTAAAATCCCGCACAAAAGCGGGATGAGAGATATAATAAGTAAACTATTCGCGATCTTCTACATCACCATCATCTTCGGTAAACTCTTCAGTAAACTCGTCATCTTCACTTACGAATTCTTCATCATTGTCATCACTTGTGAATTCTTCATCATTATCATCATCACTTGTGAATTCTTCATCATTATCATCATCACTTGTGAATTCTTCTTCGTATGAAAAGTCATCGTTGTTTGTATAAGATTCTTCATCGTTTTCAGAAAATTCTTCACCTTGAGATTGTTGATTTTTGACTGGCTCTGTGTATTGACTTGAATTGTTACTGTCTTGTTTATTTTTGTTTGTATTTACTGTGGTGTAACTTCCTCCTGAGTACGGTTGAACAACTTCTGTACCTGAGAGTTTATTACTTTGTTCTTTGAAATAGTTTTCTTGTTCTGCATTTACAACCATTGGTTGGGGTTCTGCACCACCATGTTTTAGGTAATAATCGCATTGAGAATACATTTCAACAAGTTGTGGATCGCTTTTCGCTAATTCTAATCCTTGAGTCAATTCACTCATCGCCGCTTGGTAATTTTTTTTATGGTATAGAAAAATGTTTGCTCTTACTTTGTGAGTCATTGCCTGTATGTCAGTAGGAGGATTTGTTTTAGCTACTTGATCGTAATGAGAAACAGCATCATCAAACATACGATTTTCGTAAGCAGCAGATGCGCGATTTAGTAAAGTTAAGTTATGTACATTAAGATTCCCTGATTGTTTACATACCCAAACAATTTTGAAATACGGTTTACCGCGAAAGATAGAAACAACCTTTCCCATAACAGCGATTGTATCAAACTTTTTTAGGCGTAAAAATGCTTTAAATTCTTTCGCATCTTTTTCTACATAAAAAAATGGATAGTCGTTTAGAAAACCTTTTTTTTGCCAAACATGAGTATGGATATCCCACGCTGAAAAATTGAGGTGTCTATCACGATCAAAAGCTGTAAAGTATGCAGTATATATATCGCGTATGCTTGAAAAACGAAGTGGTATTCTCACTGGAACGTCCAACCAGCTTTCTGGGTTTTCCATAATCTGAGATAGATAAACTACAGGTGGGGCTCCTTTGCGATCTTCCCAGTCGCATACTGCAGATACTGAAAGAATAAAGGTAATAAGTGCTATACATATAAATTTTTTGTTTAGCATTTATGAACTCTCCAATTGAGTTTAAAAAATTACTTTAAATTTTTAGTGTACCTTAAATTGCCTGAGAGTCAAGCGAAATTTAAGGGGTGATTTTGTTTATAACATGCTACGAAACTTTGTTGTCGCTTTTCATTATTTCTCGTAGAACTGTGGTAGCATAACATCCTTTATTAAGAAAAAAGTGCACCAAAATTCCTTGTTCGTTCTCGCTTACATCTGTTTCTTGGAGAAAAAAGCGATAAGATCGTCGTTCTCCTTTTGCTTTATAGTCGCGGAATAATTCTATATCAAGATTCTCTTGGGTGGCAATATTTTTTTCAATTTGTAATTGTTTCCCTCTAGGGCATGTCATTTTGTAACCGAAAACTGGACCTGAGGGAGAAATATTATTTTTCGTACATCTAGGTTGTTCTTTGACACTATTGTCAACTAAAAAAACGGATCGCGATGGATGTAGCACTGCTAGGTCTCCGTCCCATAATATGTCTAGTGTCGGTAGTCTTTGAGCCAAAGACAGATTAAATAAGTAAGACTGATAAGCACAAATATAGAAGTATTTTATTTTTTTAGGTATTCTTTTTACAGAATATTCTATTTCTTTTCCTCTTGCGAGATTACTTAATACTACTTTTTCTGCTTCGAATGTTCCAGGCATTGTTTTGTATGCCTCTTTATATTCCTTAATCGAAAAATATTTTTTTGCTGTGGCTACTCTAGATCGATCATTGTGATGTGGCTGAAAAAGAGCTTCGGCAAAAAGATTGTGATTATTAAGCAATAAATATTTACCTAGTAAGTGAGTGTTATACGTGCTGCCAAATCTTTGTGCGCCAAAATAATTAGGGACACCTACCGTTTGTAAATGAGATAATATTTTACGGACAAGAGTTATGTCTTTTTTCGAATTACGAATAACTATTGAAAAAAAATTGCCACTTATTTGGCCTAATTTTAACTTTTTATCATGTCGTTTTGACGAGAGAAATTTACAAGAATCCAGACCTTGTAGATTTTTGAGTTGCTGTTCTGATACGCCATGTAAAGAAAAATGTTGTTTAGTTATTGCACGTGCATCTTTTTGCCCTGCATATCCTACGGCACGCTTTTGTATAGAAAGTTTTTGGCATAGAATGCGTACAACTTCCGTTGTTGTTATGTTTTTTTTTTCAACAAGAACATATAGATGCTCGCCATTACCACTGAGAGGAAAAAGAAGTCTTTCCTCTACCATAAAATCTTCAGGATATTGCTTTATATTGCCGCCGATACCAGGTAAATCGCATGTTAAAAAAGGTAAATCTTGCATAAATCAAAATCCTAAACAAGTACTCTTGAAAGAGTGGCACTACTTTTGTTAATTACGCAAAACTTTTAGCGCAACGAAATCCATATAAACCGCTAGCTACCGATGGTACATCAAAATAGCGATACACATTTTCTGTATATTCTTTACAAGTGTACCACGATCCTCCTTTGAGTATTTTATATGTGTGATCACCGCTATACCAGCTGCCTGTCCATTCCCAAACATTTCCTGCCATATCGTGGCAACCATAATGAGATTTTCCCTCACGATAATTTCCTACAACTGAAGTTCCCTTACCACCGCTATCCAAACAGTTACATTTCTTCAATTCGTATTTGTCTCCCCATGGCCAAGTTGCGTTACTTGGGCCCATAGCAGCTTTTTCCCATTCTTCAACACTTGGAAGTCGTTTGCTGCACCAAGAAGCATAACGCTCTGCGTCTTCCATTGATACCCAACAAACGGGGTGGTTGGCTGTTCCTACCTGATACATATTACCTTTCCAGTGATGAGGAACTGGATAGTTCATGTCTTTGAGAAACTCAAGATATTCTAAATTGGTGACCGGATAAATGTCGATAAAATAAGCATCTATATTTTTATCATTAATAAATACCATATTTTTTGGTTGTTCTCGAGCGATTAATTCTTCAAATACAGTTCTGTACCATTTACTGTCGGGAAATTTTTCGTAGATTTTCCAGAATTTTTCTAACCCTTCAACATATTTACCGTTATCAAGTAAAAAACGACCCCACTTATAGAGAATCTCCGAAACTTCAGTTTTTGCTTGTTTCCAAGTGTAATCCGTTATTTTATTAAAAATTTCGTTACACCACCGTTGCTTTTTTTCATACTCTTCCAAAGTACGTACTGTGTCAATAAAGTTCTTGATGGCAACTAGAAATTCCTGCGTTTCTTTTATATCTTGTGTAGTATCTTTGATAGGAAGTTCGCTCAGTATGATCCTTCTTGTTTCCTGCAAGTCAGATATTTTTTTTGCTTGGTTAGAATCAGGAGCAATAACAGGCGTTGTGGGATGAATATTTGATTGCACTGGTTGCGGCGCTTTTTTTTCCGATTGAGGAAATTTAACTGTTGCTATTTTTTTTTTTGTGCCTTACTTAGCTGCTCTTTTTTTTTTCGACTACGAATGGCTTTTATTTTTTTTCGCGCACTTTCAGCAGGAGAGCTTTTAGGGTAACTTTTAATTATATTATAAAACGTTTTCATCGCTTCTTCATAGTCACCTTTTTGAATACGCGTAAGTCCCCACTGATACATTTCTTTTGCTCGTTCTTCGCTATCGACCTCTACTGTTTGACTTAAGTTTTCGTAATCAATTTCTTCTTCTTTTTCTTTAGGAGTTTCAGTAACTGCTTCTGTTTCTGTGCCTGAAATTTTTTGAGAAATTTTATCCCAAATATTTTTAATGGCGAATATTTTTTTATTTTCATAAAAAACAGAACTTTTGTCTTCTGATTGTTGCAACTTTTCACCATTTTGTAAATAACGACATAAACGATCCAAATCTCGAAGCAATTCTCCTGAACTATAGCGATTGCGAGGATCTTTCGCGACCATTTTATTTACAATTTGAGTCAGCTCTTTTGGCAAATCAGGGTTTTCTTGGTGTATAGGAGCTACGTTTTCTTTGATATTGACAAATAAATAGCCAATGGGTTCGTCAACATTAAAAGGTTCTTTCCCTGTAAACATTTCAAAGGCAGTAATACCTAAACTAAAAATGTCATTATTACCATCAACCCCAGCCCCTTTTATGTATTCGGGAGCCATATATTTAAAAGTTCCGACAAGTTGCCCAGTAACGGTTATGTGACTGTCGTTTACGGCGCGCGCAATTCCAAAGTCAGTGATTTTGGCTATTAGTTCGCGGCGGCTTCCTCTTGTTAAAAGAATATTATTTGGTTTGATATCGCGATGGACTATTTTATTTTCATGAGCATACTTAAGCCCCATTGTGACTTGTTTGAGAATTGTCAGTCCTTCGAGAAGTGGAATAACACCCATCTTTTCGATTCTTTTATCTAAAGACCCACCGTCTAAAAATTCCATGAAGAAATAGGGACGATTGTCTAGGTTTCCAGTTTCATATACGCGAACAATATGAGGATGTCTTAGTGCATGAGCGCTTTCAAATTCGCGGGTAAAACGTTCCATTCCCGCAGAAGCTTTCATTATTTTTAAACCTCTAGGTTTACGGCGAAAAGGGCTAATTACTTTGTAAACATCAGCCATTCCTCCTTCACCCAATAGTTCAGTGATTTCATAATCACCAATTTTACGACCAGATAACGAAACAGCTTCATCGTCTATTTCAACTGTTTCTTTATTGACAATACTCTTATTGACACCCACAGATACAGAATTGATAGATGCGCTAAGTATATCGCTGCATTTAGGACATTTGTATTTTTTATTGCTTTTAAAATTGCGAATGTTAAATTTCGTGTCACATGATTCGCAGCGCATTATCTTTTTGCCCTGCATTTCAAGAATGTACTGTGCTTGGCGAAAAGCCACATATTTTTTTTCTATAAGAATCTGTCCGATGCGAAAGTGCTTACCTTCTTTTTTTAATTTTGTTTGAATAGTTATGCACTCATCAACTTGTGCTTGGCTAGCAAAACCCTTTTCCACACAATATTCGCCAAACTTCTTTTTGGGTGGTGTACGATCTTCTTTTTCAGGCCCCTTGGGAGAGATATTTTTTACTATTTTTGCAAGAGTTTTGTCGTTGATATATCCTTGTTCAATCGCTATAATAAACAATGAGCGATTATTGGAACTTGTGCGTTGTATTTCTAAACATTCCTTCAAGGCTTCAGAGGATATATAATCCTTTAGTTGGTCTGCTTCATGCATTATTTAAATTCCCAAGTTTTGACTTAGGGATATGGTGGAAAATAATTTCCAAATTTTTACATAGAATATTCATCAGTAATACATTTCGAACACGTGTAGCTATAGTTCTATAAATGAAAAATAGCGCTGATGAATAAATTGTAAAACGGTAAAGTATTTTTCGCCACATACCTATAAAAAATATAGTCACACCAAATAATTCTTCAGATTATGCTTCCTGGAACTACACAACAATTTCAATACACAACTATCACACCACAAATAGTGATTTGTTGTATCGCGTTTGCTTGTGCGGCATAGTTTTATTAGGATAAAACAATTGTCGGTACAATAGATGTTTTACCATACTACATGATAGTTATTTGTTCATATGAATGCAAGCTTTTTTTAAGGCTTACTATAGATCATGTAGTTTCCAAATTTTTAGCTACATTTTAAGGAAAGGCTACATAAATATGAGCGAAAGGAAAGTAGTGCTCATCGACGGTTCTAGAATACCATTTTTGAAAGCAAATACCTCTTATAAAAATTTGCGCTCTTACGACTTGGCAAGGTTAGCATTAAAAGGTTTGCTAGACAAAACGCAACTGTCACCCCAAGATTTGGAGCAAGTTATTGCTGGTACTGTACTGTCTAATTTTACAACAAGCAATGTCGCACGAGATGCCCTTCTTGGTGCAGGCTTAGCACATAATATCCCCGCTTTTACTGTAACAATGGCGTGCATTTCTGCAAATCAAGCGATTACCAGTGGCGTAGATTTAATCGCTAGTGGGCAAAAAGATGTGGTTATTGCTGGTGGAACAGAAAGTTTATCGGACGCTCCAATACGTTATAAGAAAAAATTCAGACGTAAACTTATGGCAGCACAAAAGTTTAAAAAGCCGTGGCAATTTCTTACTTTTTTGAATTTAAAAGACTGGTTACCTGAAATACCGCGTGTTGCAGAATTTGCAACAAATCGAACAATGGGACAAGATTGCGAGCGTACTGCATCGCGTATAGGGGTTACGCGTAAAGAGCAAGATGAGTTTGCTGTCCGCTCTCACCTTCTCGCAGCGGAAGCTACAGAAAAAGGATTTCTAGCACAGGAAATCACGCCTATATCGATAGAACCAAAATTTAAACTTATTTCTACAGACAACGGTTTTCGCAAGGATAGTTCCGCAGAAAAACTACAAAAATTACGTCCAGCATTTGTTAAACCTCATGGTACAATTACTGCAGGTAACGCATCTTTTCTTACTGATGGTGCTGCTTTTGTTTTATTGATGGATGAACAAAAAGCACGTGCTCTTGGATATGAGCCTAAAGCGATTATTAAAAGCTATACCTATACAGCCCAAAATCCTGAAGATGAATTATTACTAGGTCCTGCTTATGCGATTCCGAAAGTATTAAAACAAGCAAACCTCACTATCGATGACATTGATGTTTTCGAAATTCATGAAGCATTTGCGGGACAAGTTCTTGCCGCACTAAAATGTTTGAATAGTGATTCTTTTGCAAAAGACAATTTAGGATTATCAAAAAAAGTAGGCGAAATTCCGATGGAGAAAATAAATACTTGGGGCGGATCTCTTTCAATAGGGCACCCTTTTGGAGCTACAGGATCAAGACTTGTAACTTGCGCTGCGAATAGGCTTATACACGAAAATAAAAAGTTTGCTCTTATCGCTAGCTGTGCAGCAGGAGCACTAGGACACGCAATGATTATCGAAAACTGCAGAGGATAAAACAATGAGCGACAAAGAAAGCAAAGATGTTATTTTACAAAAAGACGATGGAGTTGCTATTTTATGGCTAGATCGCTCGGGAGAAAAAGTAAATACTCTTTCAGTAAAAACTTTGGATGTTTTTTCTAAATTACTAGATGAATTAGAGAACGACACGGAGGTCGAGGCCGTTGTTCTTATTAGTAAAAAAGAAGATAACTTCATTGTTGGTGCAGATCTGGATGTATTGCAAACGTTTGACAAGAAGGAAGATGCGCAAAAAGCTAGCAAAGATGGCAATGATCTTCTTACTCGTGTAAGCAAATTTCCGAAGCCTTTTGTCGCAGCTATTAACGGTACGACAATGGGAGGTGGACTCGAAGTTGCTCTTGCTTGTCATTATCGCATTGTTACAGATCATCCTAAAACTGTATTAGCGCTTCCAGAAGTGAAATTGGGTCTTCTTCCTGGAGGTGGAGGAACTCAACGATTACCAAGATTAATTGGTATACAAAAAGCATTAGGCCTTATGTTAACAGGGAGAAGTGTTTATCCATACAAGGCTAAAAAGATTGGTCTAGCCGACGAAATTATTCATCCTCACGGTTTGCTACAAGCGGCAAAAAACACAGCCAAAAGACTTGTGAATAAGCCTTATAAACGCAAAAATCGCATGTCTTTTGTTGAGAAAGCTCTAGAAAGCACCCCGCTTACAAGAAGTATTATTTACCGAACAGCTAAAAAACAAGTAATGGGACAAACTTATGGAAATTACCCAGCACCTTTAAAGATTCTAGATTGCGTCAAGCAAGGAATGCGCACAAGTATCAACAAGGGTTTAGAGATAGAATCACAGAAATTTGGTGCGCTTGTAGTTAGTCCAGAAAGTAAACAACTAGTGAATTTGTTTTTTGCAATGAACGCTAGTAAAAAAAATCCGCTGCAAGAGCATGTTAAAAAGAGTGAAAACATTGGAATACTAGGTGCTGGTCTTATGGGCGCTGGTATCGCTAATATTTCGGCAACAAAAGGTATTCGTGCAATACTCAAAGATATCTCGCTAGAGGCAGCAAATAATGGTTTTAAATCCGTATACAAAGATATTAGTATCAAGTGTAAAAAACGCATTTATACTCCTTTCGAAAAGGATACCATTGTAAGCAAAGTGTTTCCTACAGAAGAGTACGAATCTTTACGTAATACAGACCTTGTTATCGAGGCGGTTTTTGAAGACCTTGATTTAAAAAGAAAAGTTCTTGCGGAAACAGAAGCCGTAGTACGTGAAGACTGTATTTTTGCGAGTAATACTTCTTCCCTACCGATTACAGATATCGCTGCCGAAGCTAAACATCCCGAACGAGTTATCGGCATGCACTACTTTTCCCCTGTACCTAAAATGCCGCTTTTAGAAATTATTACTACAGATAAGACAGCCGATTGGGTAACAGCAACCGCTTACGATTTAGGCGTACGTCAAGGTAAAACCGTAATTGTTGTTGGCGATGGACCAGGCTTTTATACGACACGCATACTAGCTCCTCTTATGAATGAAGCTATTTGTCTTCTAGAAGAAGGGGCTAAAATTGAAGACATAGATCGCAATATGAAATTGTTTGGATATCCTGTTGGACCAATTACCTTACTCGACGAAGTTGGTCTTGATGTTGCAGCACATGTGACAGATGTAATGAATGAACTATTTAGCAAACGAGGTGTTACTGGGAGTAATGTGGCACATAAAATTACTAAAGCAGGGTTCAAAGGGCGCAAAAACAAAAAAGGGTTTTATTTATACTCTGGCAAAAAAGGCAAAAATAAAAAAATTAACAGCGATATATATCAATTTTTTGGTGAGAAATCTCGCAAAGATTTTGATAGAGAAGAGATGCAATCTCGCATTGCACTTATGATGGTAAATGAAGCCGCTGTTTGTTTGCAAGATGGTATTTTGAAATCACCGCGAGATGGAGATTTAGGGGCTATTTTGGGATTGGGATTTCCACCATTTAGAGGTGGTCCATTTCGTTATGTTGACACAGTAGGTGCAGATAAAATTGTAGCAACTCTAGAGTCACTACAGAATAAACATGGTGTTCGTTTTACTCCTGCACCTATTTTACAAGAATATGCAAAAGGCAATAAAAAATTCTATAGTGAATAATAAACACACAAGTGATCGTTGAGAATTTAGTTCTTGGATCAATCCAAGAACTAAGAGTCTGTTATAAAATTATTTTAAGGTGCAAAATAGTTCCTTTTAAGTGAGTCGCAAAAAGTTTTTGAGCACGTTTCAAGTCAGCGTAGAATTTGAGTGTCAGAGCAAGGGTAGCCTGAGAGGCACATAACTGTAGCTATGTAGGCGAAGGCTCAACGCCGCTATGGGACTCAAAGGCAAACTGCGTGCTCTTAAAAACTTTTTGCGACTTGCTTAACTTCTAATTTCGTTGTTTTTTTATTATAAAATTACTATTTTACGCTAAAAAAATGCCTTATTAGAAGCTAAAACTTTTCAAGTTTTTCGCCCTCAATTAATTTTGTAACAGGCTCTAAATTCGATCACAATCTTTATTTAGTATATAAAATTATTGGAAATAATTTATGTTATCACAAGAAATAGTCATTCCATTATGGACTTTTGTTGTTTTGGTTATGGTGAGTGGTGTTGCATTTATTGAATGGGTTTTTCTGCCAACGTTTCGTTGGTATTTGCGGCGTAGAACAAACAAAGCCTTAGCTGAAATCAGCAATCATTTACGTATTTCTATACGTCCTTTTCAGTTGACAAAAAAACAAGTAATTGCAGATCGCTTGCTACACGATCCTCAGGTTGCTCAAGCGATCAAGCAGCATGCAGAAGACAACGATATCTCACAACAGAAATCGCTTAAGTTAGCGAAAAAGTATGTGTGGGAAACAGTTCCCTCTTTTAATGCATACATTTATCAGCGTTGTAGCTACTGGTTTGCGAAAAAAATGTCATGGCATTTATATAGAGTTCGCGGGCGCGTTTTAGATGCCAAAAAATTAATGAATGTAGATCCTGATGCCACAATAGTATTTGTTTTAAACCATCGAAGTAATATGGACTATATACTTGTTTCATACTTAGCCTCACAAAGCACTACTATTTCTTACGCTGTAGGAGAATGGGCTAAATTTTGGCCGTTAAAATCGCTAATTCAATCAATGGGCGCTTTTTTTGTCCATCGCGGATCGAAAAACACTTTGTATCGTAAGGTCTTAGAGCGCTATGTTCATATGGCTACCGAGCAAGGCGTTTGCCAGGCTGTTTTTCCAGAGGGAGGACTTACTAAAGATGGAAAAATACGCCCTGCAAAACTAGGATTTATTGATTATATGTTACGTAGTTACGACATAAAAACCAAAAGAGATATTGTTTTTGTGCCTGTTGGAATCAATTTCGACAGAACAATAGAAGATAGATCTTTGCTTCGTAAATTAGATCCCAAAGCGCCAAATCGCAGCCCATGGTTTATAATATCAACAACTATCCATTTTCTTTTTAAAAATTCGTTACTGCGTTCTACTAAAGAACGTTGGCGACGTTTTGGATACGCAGGAGTTAATTTTGGTAATCCCATGTCTTTGAAGGAATACTGTACAGAACAGGAAGTCTTTTTTAATGAATTACCACGCGAACAGCGTTTTCAGGAAATTAGTAAACTTACAGAGTACTTAATGGAATCTATTTCTAAAGTTATTCCCATACTTCCTATTCCTTTAATAGCCAATATATTACTAGATAATAAAAACGGCCTAAGTTCTTTTGATATTAAAATTAAAGTTGATTCTCTTATCAAAGAATTACAAAATAACGGAGCCCCTATCAAAAATGATGAAAGGCCGAAAGAAAGAACGATTGACCATGCAATTGAGATGTTATTTATGCGTCAACTAATTTTATTGAAAAATGACAAGTACTTTATAAATGAAAATGAAATTGCGCTATTAGAATACTATGCAAATTCGATTAGCCACTTCAGGAGTAACACATGAGATATTTAGCAGCATTTTGGGGAGCTTTTGGAGTTTTTACTTTGCTAGCTACCGCTCTTTATAGATTAACACCTATTGCATGGGATATTTTTGACCATTCGCTACACTGGTACCATTACTTAGTACTTGTTATAAATGTAATATTTATGGCCCATAGTGAAGGATACAGGGGATTTCAAAAAAGCTTTTCGCCGCGTGTAACAGCCCGCGTTCACTATCTATCAAAGCATGCTAGTTGGGAATTGTTTTTATTTGCACCATTTTTTTGTATGGGATACTTCCACGCGTCGCGAAAAACTAAAATTATTACAATTTCGCTTACTTCGTTTATAGTCGTACTTATTATTTTGTTAAAGTATGTTCCGCAGCCGTGGAGGGGGATTATTGATTGGGGAGTTGTCGTTGGTCTTAGCTGGGGAGTTATTTCGCTCATCGTATTTATTGTGCAAACTTTTGCTACTGGTAAATGTGTTCACGATGGCGATATTCCTACTTTGTAATTGGTGAAATTTATAGTAAAACAAAAAACAGAGGCTTTACAAAGCCTTTGTTCTTTGTATTCTCCACAGATACATTTGCGTATTTATTTATAGGACTTCCAAATATTTTTAATATCTCGTTTAAAATTAGAATAACTTGAGTATCTGTCTTCACGTTTTTTAGCAGTAGCTTTTTCTACTATAACTATCAATTCTTCTGGTAGTTTGGGAGCCACAATTCGTATATTTTTGTGTCCCTTTGGGTAAAGATATAGTAAATCTATAAATGGAACGCGTGGAAACGGAGCTTTTTTTGTTAGCGAGTGATACATGATCATACCTAAGTTATAAATGTTATCTAAAAAATCGGCTGTTCCGTCTGTCATATAACTTGGGGACATATAAGAATAATCTTCTGTGAGCTTATAATAATGAGAATTACCAATACAATGCGTGTTTATACCTAAACCTATTAATTTAACTTGATTATTTCTGTCGATTAATATTTTTGCTGGCCTAACATTCTCATGAGTAATTCCGTATGTTTGTGTATATTCTAAAATATCAATCAAGTTGTAGATCAAGCTTAATGTACCTTTTATTGGTATTTTATTTATATAGTGATATAGATTTCTTCCTTGTACATAATCTCTTAATAAATCTGTTCTTGTAGCTTTATAAACTTTGGGAATACCAGGATGTTCTAATTTATGAAGATGTTTATTGATTCTTAATAAATATTTATGATTTGTTTCTCGATAAAGAGTTTTTGGGGTATTTTCTTTATCTAGTGCGATATAACTGTTCCAACATATATTTCGATTAACAAGCACTAGCTTTAAATCTTTTTCTTTATGTCTCAATTTTCGATAAATTTGGATTGTTCCCCCACACAACTTGCATCTAACAGTTGCTTTGTTATTTACTTTTATAATTGTTTTACAGCATTTTATTTTTTTTGAAGAGATGTTCATTAACTTTCCTCTAAATTAAGCGTATTTAGAGCGGAAACCACAATTTTAAATACATCTTAGTCGTAGTTACGAATGAATACTACAAACTAGTGTTTGCCAAAAGACCAAGAACCTATTTGCATTTCCTGTTTCATTTCGTTAAGGATTTGTTCTACTTGTTTCTCAAGTCCTCTGAATTCAGCAGGGCCACGGCGATCTACAATCATTTGTAGAACTTCTATTATTGTTTGTTTATGACGCTTGATTTCCATTTTGGCGCGCATCTTTTTTAAAGGATCGCGCAGATTATGCAAATTCTTTTTCAGATTTCTTCCTGAATAACCATACCATATGCTTTTATGAGAATTATTTATATTACTTTTTTGCGGTTTAAATTTTTGTAAATGACTATTATGCTTCGAATCAAAAATAGTGTACCCACCAAAAGCACCTAGTTGATTCGCAAAATCTTTTTTATCAATAACAATGTTTTCTATCTTTGGTACTGAATCCATATTTGCAATTCCAATACAAGATGACTGAGGTTGCAAAGTAAAATTGCCGCTGCGATCATTTTTAAAAAAAGGATTTTGTTGATAGTTACTATGAGACTCTCCGACAAAAGCAAGCTGTGCTTCAGAAACAACATTGTATTGTAATTTAGTAGTGATACTTTGATTTACAATACCGTAGCTCTCTTTACCATAAATGGCATTAACAATGTTATTTTCAACAAGAGCAGAACTTTCATGATCAATATAAATACCATAGCTTGTATTTAAAGTGCTTTTAACATGGCTAAGAGTATTGTTATATATCTGTATAGATTTACATCTCTTAACACACACAGCATAAGCTGAAAGCTTTTTAGAGATAATACGACCAATAATATTGTTTGCAATCAAGCCGCTACTTTCTACCATATCTATAGCATAGACATCGGAAGAACTGTCGACTCCAATATCATAAATAACATTTTGTAGTAGAACGACATCAGAAGAGCGTTGAATTTCTATGGCCGCTGTTTTACTCATTCCAGAGCGACCAGAAATCCCTTTAATCCAACAATTTCGGATTAAAGTGCCGTTTGCATTCTCTACTTTAATAGGAACATTGGAACTTTGAATGCAAATATTTTCAATACTTGATTTTGATGAAAGGGCAATAGTTCCTTCAATTTTTGTTTCTGTAGGTGATTTTCCGACAATCCTAACTCCTGCAGGAACATGAAAACTACCAAAATACGATCCAGAAGAAAGCTCTATAGTATCTCCAGGTTGCGCTTTACTTAATGCTTCTTTTATTTGATGAACTTCTTTAGTTTTGTCAAAGGTAAAAGTAGTGCCTTGAGGTAAATCTTTCAGCCAAGATACTTTATTTTGTCTTAAATCTATTGTCTCTATTTTTTGTTCTGATCTGCGCCATTTTTGAATAACTTGCTGGGCAATTTGGTAGTTAGGCTCGTAGTATTTGCCAACGCTCCAATTAGCGGAAGTTGCCTGCTTTAAATATTTCAAACCTTGGCTAAGAATATGTTTTTGCTTAGAATTTCTATATACTTTTTCGATGTAAGAAACAATTATCTCAATAGATGGTTGGCTTGATATATTTGCCAATACACGTAAGCATCCATTATCGTTTAAAGAATATATCAGCATTTTTTCTAGTATAGGAAGGTACGGAGTAAACACAAATCGTTGTTCTGATGTTGGTATATATTCTTCGAGTGAATAACAAATAGCTTGCCTGACTCGATAGTCTATTTGTTCTAGTTTTCTTAACAATCTAGGTAATACTTTTTTAAGATTATTACTGTTCCTGAGCGTCATGATCATAAATATTTTGTTTATCGGTTGTTTTTCTTTTTCTAATATAGAAAATAGCTTCTCCGAAGAAAAATTTTCGCCATTTTTTCGCAAAGCTAACAAACAAATAAATCGAGCCATGGAATTTTGTTTTTCGTCGTTGGCAATATCTTTTATATTTTTAAAGTTTCCTTGTTTGTGTAGATTGTGAAATATATGGACAAGTCCCCACCACTTTTGACTGCTAGTATGTTCTAGAAACTGAGGTATCATTTCAGGTATACACTTTACATCCACAAAAGGACGGTAAGATGAGTTTTTGTTCAGCATGTCAAATATAGATTTTAAACCACGAAATTTGGTATTTTTTGTATAAAAAGACGAATAGTAACCGTTGTTTGTTGTAGTCACATCGATGATAGCAAGAACACAATTATCTTTCATGTCGCGATCAAAAGACTTATAGTCCGTTGTTATTTTTTGTTTGTCTTTTAACCACCAATTTATTAGATCATCAAGTTTTTGAATTCTTTTTATATTTGAAAACTCTATTTTTTTTCCTGTTAAAATAGTGATCACTTTCCCTGCTTTTTTTAGAGAAAAATAATCGTGGCGGTAATTACTTTGCATCAAAGAAAGAAACATCGGAACCATTGCTTTTGAACGCAATGAAAAAATGTCAAATTGTTTTTGTTTTATTCGTAGAGACATTCTTTTGTTTCTCAAATACTTTTCTAGTTCTTTCAAAGTACCGCGAATTTCTGGCTTTTCTTTGGCGAGTAAATCTTGCCAATCCTGAAGCAATTGTTCATTTTTTGATAGAACTTTTTTTATTACTTCTTTGGGAATATCTTGTTTTATTTCTTTAGGAATATCTTGTTTTATTTCTTTGGGGGTTTGTTTTATTTCTTTGGAAACTGTTTTTGGTGGCAACAAAACAGGTAGACTATTTATTTTATTTTGAAAAAATTTAATATTTGTGAGTAGTTGATGCTGTTGCGCTTTTTTGGCTGCAGCAATATTATTGTCGCGTTGTTTTTCAATTTGCCAATTTTTTTCAAGTAGCAACCATACGCGATCTTTTTCTTGTTCAGCTTGTTGTTGTATATATGTTTTTAAGTTTTGTGTATATTGTTGATTTGTTATAGGATAAGCATGAATGTAGTTCCAAGCTGCTATATAAATTTTTTCGCGCACAAGAGTATAGACTACTTCTTGTAAAATGCGTAAATTCATTTCTTTTTTGCTTTGTTCTCTTTGCCAGAAAGATAAAGCAATTAGAGCTAGAATAACAAACACTAGTCCCCACGAAATGCCATTGTTTTTTTTCTGTTCCACAATCAATCCCTCGCTAATAACAGATTTGTTTGGTCACTTATTATGCGCATTGAAAATACCTATTAAAATTTAGTAACTTATTTTCCATCATGCATACCAAGCACTGTACTTTCCCGATTGCCATTTTTTGCCACCGTTTGCTATAAAAATAATACCTGGCGGATTTTTATCATCAAATAGCTTCGGTGAAAAGTGTTGACCTTTAGGGCATAACAATGGCAATTCTAAAATGAGTGTCGCTATTTACAGCTAATTTTCGCTCCACATCCCTTTGTCCTATCCCTCAAAAATAACTTTCTCTTTATGAGAAATAACAATTGACATTCCAACAACATCATGTTTTTTTTGTATTTGCTGCAGTGTTTTATCCAAAGTTTGAGAGTACAATAACGGATAAAAAACAATTAAAAAAAATAAATATTTCATAAAATAATCCTAAGGAGTGTTGAGATGGAAACATTTATCAAAGGTGGTTTTCATATCGCAACTATAGTTGTAATAGTAGTTGTTGGTTTTTTGTCTTTATTGCCAGTAATGCCTTTCTTACTCAAAAAACTTTATCAAAAAGCTAGGCACTATTTTTTAATTATTTTTGCCCCCACGTGCATCATACTAGTTTCACCAATGGTCGCTATTATTTTTGACAAAGCATACGCGCAAGTAGGTTGGGTATTCTACTTTTTTCTGTTTCCTGTTGCAGTTGTCTATTACTTAATAATGTCAGTATACTGTCTGAAAAGATATAAATCCTACAAAGAATCAAAATAAATTATTTACTTTGATCTGTAGGGAGGTTTTTCTGCTTGAGTTTACTTCTATAAAACCACAATTGCGCGATGAAAAATGCAAAGAGAACTTTTATTACAGCACCTAAAAGATAAGGAGTAAAGCCAAACTTTATCGTATTTTCCCAGCTTAATTCAGATGATATTTTGAGCCAAGGCAATCCAATAAAAAATAGAATAAATACTCCAGTAGTAAGTGCGAATAAATCTCTTTGCCATCTATGTTTGCCGCGCTCAGATATCATTCCTACAAAAAATGTAGATACGAGATATGCAAATAAATATCCTCCTGTTGGTCCAAATAACGTTTGGAGTCCGCCTGTACCTTTTGCAAAAACTGGAAGACCAGTAGCGCCACACAAAAGGTATAAGCCAACGCTTAAACTTCCCCATTTTTTACCAAGAGTTAATCCGGCAAGGAGCGTAAAAAAATTGGCCAATACTATTGGTACAGGGCTCAGAGGAACATCAATGCTAACTTGACTGCCTATGATAATAAGACATGTAAAAAAAAGACAACTATGTAGCATTATTTTCTCCGTTATTTACTCACAGGCTTTATTAGAAATTGTATCAAGAGCTTTCGTTATTTTTTTTATGATATCGTTATTAACAATACCATGTCGAAGAGCAAGATAAGATGGACTGTTGTAAGCAATCACCACTTTTCCTTCTTTGTTTTCATATACCAGCATTTTTTGTGGTAGATCAATTGCAATTGTTTGTCCTTCCAACATTAAAGGTGTTCCTAGTTTGGGATTTCCAAAGACAATTAGCCTACATGGTGGAAGTTGCAAATTTACTCGCGCAGCGTTAGCTTGGTGGTCTAATTCTGCCATCACACCCAAAGCTGGATTATTCTCAATAATCGTTTTTATTTTGTTGTAGGTAGTATCTACGTTGTTTTTACTGTGCTTTGTGATAATTCCTTCATTAATTTTAATTTGACCACTGCGTAGCTGAGGTTTTTTTCCGGTAATTTTTGTTGCGATAGCTTCTAAAGCTTTAGACATTTTAGAAAGAGACTCTACACCACTAACTCCATGTCTTTTTACAATATAATCAGTAGAATTATAAACAACAGTAGCTTGTTGTGAACGCGAAAAGACAAGCATCTTTTGAGGAAGATCAAGGCCCGCCTGTAAATTTTTCTGCATAATAGGAGTTCCTAATTTAGGATTTCCAAATAAAACAACGCGGGTATAATCTAAATCGATGTTTGCTTTTTGAGCATTTTCGCTGTGGTTTACCTCTGCAATAATACCAATTGGTTTTTTTGACTTTAATATTTTAATTAGTTCACTATATGTTTCTTTGGATGACTTTTTCGCTTGCGAATAGGCTAAACTTGAATTGTTTATAGGGTTAGCTTTCTCTGAATTGCATGATACAAAAAACATAAAAGCAATGATAATTGTGTGTTTCAACATTTTTAACTTTCTTTTTGTAGGTGTCAACATTTAGGTTTTTATATAATTTGAGTTATTTTAGAAAGTAGCAAGGTACTTTAAAAGCACAAAATTGTGCTGTGTAAAAGAAAAGTAGTGAAGTTAATCTCTAAAAGATGCCAACTAGAAGAAAGATAAATGGCGATACGCCTGAATATTTGAGCATGTCCAAGTTTATTCATGCCCTAAATTGTTCATCATTGTTATCGCTTGCGAGCGGTAGGAAATACCAAATAAATTCATATGATTGAGAATGTGATACAATTTGTAAAGGTCTATCCTCTTCTCATAGCCATTTGCCAAAGGGAAAGCCTTGTTGTATTCTTCATAAAAGAGCATAGGGAAACCGCCAAACAACATGGTCATTGCTAAGTCAGCTTCTCGGTTCCCATAGTAAACTGCTGGATCAATGATAACAGCCTGTCCTTTATTTCCAATCATATAGTTACCACTCCACAGATCTCCATGTAACAACGAAGGAATATTTTCACTTCCTTCCATAAGAGTAACTAATTTTTTTTCAACAGACAAAAATGCTTTGCTAAATTCTCTTGTGGCATAACCATTTTTTTCCGCTATTTTTATTTGAAATAGCAAACGTTTATGATAATAAAAATCCTGCCAATTTTTAGTGTCATATATATTTTCTTGTGTCATGCTTCCTATATAATTGTCTTCGTAAAAACCAAAATTATCCGAAGTATAACGATGCAACTGTGCAAGTTCTTCAGCAAAGTGTTTAAAGAAGTTTTTTGGCTTTCGACCGCTTTCGATCCATTCTAGTGCCAAAAAGTTTTTGCGGCAGATTAAAATGTCAGGAACAGCGATTGAATTAGCTTTTTTCAGCTCTCGAAGTCCGTTGGCTTCTTTGTTAAAATCTTGGGTACTGTGGGTTTTAATAAAAATAGTTTGTTTATTTTCTAAATCCAAACGATAGCTAGAAGCAATACAACCACCATTTAAACGCGTGATTTTCACTTTATTGCTTTTTGCAAAATTTTCAACCTCAGAGATCATCGTTTTGGTTAACAACTCAGTTACTCTCTACATATTCTAATAAACCACGGCAAGCGTCTTCAAGAATATCCATAACATTTTCAAATCCTTGTGCACCGCCATAGTAAGGATCAGGGACTTTGTCGACCTTGTGTTTACTACAAAATTTTACCATTGGATATATTTTGTGTTGATATTTATTGCCAAAGTCATAATCGCAAACATTTTCGTAATTGTGCTGATCCATTGTTATGATGTAATCAAATAATTCAAAGTCATTCTTGCGATCAAACTGTCGACTAAGACTTGTCAAATCGTAATTGCGTTTTTTGGCATGAGAAATCATTCTTTGATCAGCTTTTTCACCTATATGATAACCTGAAGTACCAGCAGAATCACATTGGTATTTATCGCTTAAATTTTTTTGTTCGATCATCTTCACCATGATACCTTCTGCTGTAGGAGAACGACAAATATTCCCCAGGCAAACAAATAAAATTCTCTTCATGTAATTCTCCTACCCATTAAATGTTGCTCCAGGAACAGCATTACGTCTTTTACCAACGACACCCTTCTTGATTCCTGGGACTTTGAAAAAAGCAAGAATAATGTAACCGATTGATCCAAAGAAAAACAAAAATGCTGCAAAGATTTTTCCTTTTGAAAAAGATTGTGCAACTCGTAATGACAAGAGAACTGAAATGTATGTGTTTACAATCCAAAACAATACGAGGAGTACATCCTTAATAAGGGGTTGCTCTAAACTGTGAATAAATAAGCCGTATGTTAAAAAAACCCAAGGAAAAATGAGCCACTTGCGTATTTCAATGAAATCAAAAATAATCACTAAGTTAATAATAGGAAATAAAAGAGCAAATGCCGACCTTCCATAACCTAGTTTAACAAAAGTAAAAAAGTATCCTAAAGAATATAAAGTTGCAAAAACAAGTAGTAAAGAGATATCAGTAACTTGATCTAAAAATTTGAAACGCGCTAGAAGATCAAAAACCATAAAGTCAAACATATGAAATTTCCTTTTAAAATGTATCGATAAGATGCAAAATCTACGTCCAACCAATTTTTTTAAAGCCCACAAGGCAGCACCTTGTTTATTGGCCTTTATTATAAGGGACACGAATTGACGAGTCTCCGAGATCGCTTTAAAGAAAGGCCTGGAGGCTTTGGGTGTTTGTTCTTTATTATTTTTATATCATAGGTTTATAAAAATAATCTGTTCTTTCTTGTTTATGGAGGTGTTTTATGAAACGCAAGATTTTTTCTTTGTTTCTCGCCATACTAGGATTTGTATGTATTTCTTTAAGCCACAATTACATGTTAAACGCAGTTGTAGCTAAAGTCGTTGTTTTAGCAATATCAAGTAGCTGTTTAATATACAGCCTGACTAAAAATACGATATCTATGCATGTTACCACAAATACGACCGAGAAAGATATTTTTGATTACGAAAACGTAGTAAATTCAAATAGCACTAACAAAGCAGCTAAAATAGCTTCTTTATATATTCTTAATGGTGATGGTAAAAAAGGAATTGCAATTTACAAAGAACTTATGAAACGTAGTTCTGATGCTAAAACTATATTTCTTTCTGAAATGGCCGCTGCTGAATATTCGATGGGTAATTACAAAAGCTCTATCAATTATCACATCCAAGCACTAAAAAACGGAGCTGATGAAGATACCACCGATGACTACATTTGGCAGGCGTTTTGCGAAATTTACAAAACAACACAAGACGAAGATTATGTAAAGAATTATTTTGAATGGATGCCTCAGGGAGCATACCACGCCGAGGCAAAAGCTTTACTAATAGGTCACTACGTATAAAGAAATCCCCCATATTGGGGGATTTTTTTATTGCATGTTGAAAAAGCGTTCAATCCACAATTTCATCGAAAAAATAGATTTGTTTTCTTGGTAACTACGCATCGCTTCTTCTATAACGGTAACATCACCGATTACATTTTTAATATGATTCATAAGTACTTTTTGATACGACGGTATATATTCTGGGTGACACTGCATACATAAAATACGCTTCTCAATACAATACATTTGTATCGGTACAATATCATTTCCAGCAAGTAACTTTGCATTATTAGGAAGCGTAACTACTTGATCTTTATGGTTAAAAATCGCATATAGTTTTTCAGGCTTTGTTACCATCCATTTTTCATGCTGTTGTATCGTCACTTCGCGAGCACCTAAATTCCACAACACTTTGGCAACTTTTCCCCCAAGTGCTTCTGCAATTAGCTGGTGCCCAAAACAAATCCCCAGAAATCGTTCCTTGCTATTATCTACAACAAATTTTTGTAATGTCTTTACCCACGGAGTATTATCATAGGCACTAGCAGCGCTACCTGTCAAAACATATAAATCATGTTTTTTTTGAGGATACACTCCTTGGCAAACATCAAAAAACGTAGTTGTGTGTCCAGAGAAAAACGTTTTATATAAATCAGTGACATCACATACTTTTTCTCTGACAGGTTCATGAGTTATTTCTGCTTTTAATATTGCTATATCCATTTTATCTCTTTGGTAATAGCGCATCTAAAGACGTAATTTTCTCGATCTTGTAATTCTTAATAAGCGTCTTCGTTGCTTTGTCAATAAGCTGCGCAGCTTTATGTAGTTGTTTCTTATTATTTGCCACTGCTTTTACTTCTGCAAGAACTTTTAGAATGTACCCAGTTTCTTTTTTGTTAACAACTTTATGTATGGCAACCATCTCATCAACGGCACTTTTTAAACGTTTACGAGTTAGTAGAAAATAATTACGTTGTTGTTTAGCGTTACCTAAAGCACGTAGAAGATATTGTAAACCTAAACTTTGTCCTACAATATAAAACAATCGCTTGCGTTCGATCGGCGCAGCAATATTTGTGCCTTTTCCTGATGTAAAGTTATGGCGCATCTTGCCTTGTGTGTCCACAACAAATTTGAAATCTTCTTTACCTAGTGGGTGACGACCGCGATCAACAAGTTGTTCATCGTCTATAATATGACAACTATAACAGTTATTTGCAATACCATAAACATCACCAGGGTGGAACATGCCAGCCTTAGCAGACATTTCTCTACGTTTTTGTTTTTCAATATGGGTCACATTGTGAACCATTACCCAATCTTTTGCTGCTCCATGACATCTTTCGCAAGCCACAGCTCCAATTGTTCGTATAAAAGATCCTCGAGGTTTTGCTGTGTAGTGACAGCGACGACAACTTTCTTGTTTTTTAGGACTGTCACCTAATTTAAGGCGCTTCATTATCTTAGCTGTTGCAGAGTTAACATGTAAAGAATCATATGTTTGTTTATGTAGAGTTCTTTCCCAAACAGTATATTCTTTTTTATGACAGACCTTGCATTCTTTTTGCCCTATGATTTTATTCATATTTGCTTGTGCAACACACATTGCAAAGCAAACATAGACAATTATGTAGTATTTCATTCATTTCTCCTCTTGTTTTATCAAGTTATCCGTCGCTTAACTACTGCTGACTTAAGGAATTCAAATGCTATTAAAAGCTTTGTTTTTCTC
Source organism: Candidatus Uabimicrobium helgolandensis (assembly GCF_041508025.1). Taxonomy (NCBI): domain Bacteria; kingdom Pseudomonadati; phylum Planctomycetota; class Candidatus Uabimicrobiia; order Candidatus Uabimicrobiales; family Candidatus Uabimicrobiaceae; genus Candidatus Uabimicrobium; species Candidatus Uabimicrobium helgolandensis. The sequence continues at coordinate 3,075,433 of NZ_CP165719.1, read as the reverse complement.
TCTTTAAAAGGTTTACCAAAGAATAATCTCTTACATTTGTCATCTCTGCGAAAGCAGGGATCCATAAAATTTCGAATAATTGGTATTACTGATTTGGCGAAAATAACATACTTTTGAAATCTTGTATATCGTAATCTACAAATAGTATGGGGCTTTGTATTCCCTACAATACAAAGAAATTTTTCTTAAATTAATGGCATTGAAGTAGGAACCTAGGTGCTTAAAATGAGCTTGAGCACCAGATTACAAATGACAATTATGAAACCTGACAGAATAGAGATTCAGTTGTTAACTCAACAGTAGTTATCCGTCGTTTTAGAAACTTGTAAATTCCAATCTATGCTTTTTCTTTGTTGTTGTTTTCTTTTTTATTATCGCTATTATCAACTTCGTCACTTTGCTCACGAGAGTCGTTATCTTTAGTTTGCGATTTATTTTCCTTTTCTACAACATTATCTGCATTTTCTTTTGCAACTTCCTTTTTTGTATGAGGATTTTCTGCCGTTTTTTCATTCACTTCTTTTTTTATATCTAGGCTAGTAGATGTTTTTTCTTCGGTTTGCGTGTTGGCAGATGTCTCTTCACTTGTATGTGGATTTGCAGGAGTTTTTTCTTTTGTATGTGGATTTACAGGAACTTTTCCTTTTGTGTGCGGATTTACAGGGTTTTTCCCTTTTGTGTGCGGATTTACAGAGTTTTTCCCTTTTGTATGTGGGTTTACAGGGTTTTTCCCTTTTGTATGTGGGTTTACAGGGTTTTTCCCTTTTGTATGTGGGTTTACAGGAACTTTTCCTTTTGTGTGCGGATTTACAGGATTTTTTCCTTTTGTGTGTGGGTGAGAAGTAGGGCCTTTTGTTTTATTGAGATTTTCAGGTGCAAAGAAAATTAAATCTCCTAAGGATTTGTACTGTTCTACATCCTCTATATTTTCACTCTCAACAGGAATAATACTAATAACAAGTGGTTTTACTCGTGGAACCATCGCTGAAAAGCGTTGCACTGTGCCCAATCTGCTATCACTGTGAAAAGAACCCATGTAAGCAATTATGTTAGTCCTAGGTTTCATCGCAAGAAGAACAGCCATTGATTTCGCCATAGTATTATCTTTAAAACACTGAGCACGATAATAAGAAGAGATCATTGAATCTGGCATACCTCTCATTGCTTCTTTGAATTTTTCTAAATAAAGGTCTTTTGGAGCTGTTATTTTCTGTGCCATAAACGTTTGCTCTTTATTTGGCATGGCAAATAAAATTTCTTCTTTGTTTTTAGCCACAAAAGAAGCATAGCGGCGAGGTGCATTCATCGCTAGAACAGATAGCCGCATATCTTTGGCAAATTCAACGAGTGGTCTATAGTCGGTTTTATAATTTTTCCATGGACGTGTATTGCGCATTAAAAATTCCTCGCTTACCTCGCCGCGAACATAACCATCAAGCACATGTTGAGTATCGCGTTCAAACATTTCCATTCCAACGGTAACATCACCGCGAACATTCCAGTACATTTCAAGTAACATTCGTTCAACTCTATGTCCCCAACGATGCCCGTGTTTTTCTCCTACGAAAACGACACGTTGTTTTTGTAAAATTTCTTCTACTTCTTCTAAATCAATCCACTTACTGTTACTGGAGTCGTAAACTTTAGGCCATTTTTTTTCAGCAAATGTACAGTTGGTTACAAATAATAACGTGAGAAATAAAGTAAATGTTTTCATGATGAACCCTTCCATCTATCATATTGCGACAATATCGTTACCTAGGTGTGTCGACACACCTAATTAAAAAGTAACAAAACTAATGCACTAGTGACGAATAAACTGACTTCTAAAGAAGATGAATATGGTAGAGTCAATTTAAAATTTCCCTTTGGCTAGTCACTTATTCCAAATGTTTTTGACGTTATGTAAAAACGTTTTGTTGTCATTGAAAAATAATTTCCATATAATATTACTATATATATTACTATATATATTCTTAATATATATCTTGAGATAAATTTATGATCAAAGTTTCAATAATTAGGATCACTTAGAAATTATGAAATAATTTTATCATCATACACCACTCATAAGTAAACAAGGATAAGAGAGGTGACGGAAAAATTTTTTTTTACCGCATCCCCAAAAACCTAATTATTGGAATTCTGTGATACTCAATTTTTATAACAAAAGTGTGTCTAGGGTACGCCCTATTCTATCATTTTTGTTTTTATTCGTTAATGCCTTTTTTATAAGCAGGTGACACGTGTCTCTATATGTAAGCAATTATTGGGCCTTTTTGCTATTACTTTTTATTCCTTTTATTCACTATGTATCGCAAAAAAGTTTAGCAGGCCTTTCTAAATTTCGCAGACGAGTAAGTGTATTTCTGCGTTATGTTCTTCTCATGCTTTTGATTCTTGCTTTGGCTGATATAAATATCTCCATTTCCAGCAAGCGTTTATCAGTTCTCTTTATATTGGACTTATCTAAAAGTATACCAGAAGAAACGGAAAAAAAAGCGCGGCGTTTTATTGAAAACGCTATTGGGGAGATGGATGCTGCAAACAACGAGTATGGTCTCCTTGTTTTTGGAAAAGATGCTAGTTTTGAGTATTTAAGTGAAAAGAAAAAACATAAACTCAAAAATATTCAGTCGCAAATAACAAAAGATCAAACCGATATTGCTGGAGCAATACGTTTGTCAATAGCTGCTCTTCCGAATACTGGGCAAAGAAGAATAGTTCTTATTAGTGATGGTAATGAAACTATTGGTGATGCTATGCAAGAAATAGAACAGGCTATTTCTGACGAAATCACCATTGATGTGGTTCCACTTACTTTTCAAAATGACAAAGAGGTTCTCATTGATAAAATGTTAGTGCCTAGTCATGTAAATGAAGGACAATCCTACGAAGTCACGGTAGTTGCGTCAAGTCGTACCAACACAACAGGTATTTTAAGACTTTTTTTAAATGGTGAACTTGTCCGCGATTTTGATGTTGATTTAAAAAAAGGAAAAAGTAGTTTTGACTTACTTATACCTGGTGAATGGGTAAAATTTGGTTTTCATAAACTCAAAGCTATCATTAATAGCAAGGATGATTCGATTATCGCCAACAACATAGTTGAGGAATTCACTTACGTAAGGGGTGTTCCTAAAATACTTTATGTGGAAGGTGATATGCTCAACAGTGATTATCTGTATGATGCTATTCAAAATATGAAAAACGGCAAGGCTGTGATGCACGTAGATCGAATTTCTCCAGAACAGCTACCATCAGATATCTTAACACTAAATACCTACGATTCGATTATTTTGTCTAATGTTGCTGCTTATGAATTATCTTTAGAACAGATGCAACTGATAGAGAGCGCTGTTCACGAAGCAGGTGTCGGGCTTATTATGATCGGAGGAGAGAAAAGTTTTGGAGCCGGGGGCTATAAGAACACTCCTATTGAAAGAGCCCTGCCTGTAGATATGGACATTCGCAATCGCCGCATCATTCCCAACGGTGCCCTTGCTGTTATATTACACACCTGTGAATTTCCAAAAGGAAATGCAACGGGAAGAGAGATATGCAAACAAGCGATCAAAAAACTTTCTCCTGAAGATTATGCAGGCGTTATTATTTACGACTATACCAAGGGAGCAGGATGGTTAATTCCTCCAACAAAAGTTGTTAACAAAAGTCGTATTATGAGTGCCATTGATAATTCAAATGCTGGTGACATGCCAAGTTTTGATCCAGCACTGCGCGCAGCATATCAGGGACTTTCAAATGTTCCAGCGATGAAAAAGCATATTATAATAATCACTGACGGTGACCCAAGTACTCCAAACAAAACACTGATGAAGAAAGTTGTTAAATCAAAAATAAGTATTACCACCATAGTGATTAACCCTCACTCGCCTGGAGACGGGAAATTTATGCAGCAAATTGCACAGTACACAGGTGGAAATTTTTACGATGTAACAAACGCTAAGCAACTACCAAACATTTTTATAAAAGAAAGTATGGTAGTGCGTAGTACACTTATTTTTGAAGAAAAGCGCGCCCCCAAAATGAATGAATCAACTACTTTAGTTCGTGGAATTCAACCAGGAGAAATTCCACCGATATACGGTTGTATACTAACGATTCCGAAAAAGAGATTGGTACATACACCTCTTTATATCAAGGGGCCACAAGGAGACAACGAACCTCTTCTTGTCCATGGACAATATGGCTTAGGGAGAAGCGTCGCTTTTACATCCGATGCTAAGAATCGTTGGGGAAAAGACTGGATTTCATGGGAAAAGTACGATAAATTTTGGCGACAAGTAGTGCGTTGGTCGGCGCGACAAGTTAACAAAAATAACTTTAAGATATATACGCAAATTAAAAAAGGCAAGGGGCAAATAGCCATTGATGCTATTAATAGCAAAGGTGAATATATGCCTTATTTGCGCATGCAAGGAACTTTGATAAAACCTGATGGACGCACACAACTTATAGAATTTTCTAAAAAAGGTGTTGGTCGTTACCAAGGTGAATTTGAAGTAGATGGTGTAGGAACGTACCTTGCAAGTGTTGTGTATCAAGATAAGGATGGTAACAGTCAATATTTAACAACAGGCCTTTCTGTGTCATTTTCTTCCGAGTATCTTTTTAGCAGTAGTAATACGCGACTACTGGGACAAATTGCATCCTCAACAGGAGGGCGTAACCTCGAATATTCGTTTATGGATCTCAATTTTAACAATGTTATTGAGTTTGATGAGTGGAAAAAAGACGCCAACGTTTTTGAACGTTTGGACATAGATGAGAATGGTGAACTCGAATTTTCAGAGCTTCCTGAGCAAGAAATTTTTCTACACGACAAACCTAGAGGTGGACAGCCAAAAGAATTGTGGCGTATTTTAGTAACAGTATTTGTTATTCTTTTTTTTATTGATATTTTTGTTCGCAGAGTACTTCTCGACTATCAAAAAATATGGCAGAGCATCAAAACGTTTTCTTTAAAACGCGAACTCTCAGGAGAAGAAGATTCAACAATGTCGCGTTTAATGCTACGCAAGGAAAAAGCGCGTCAGAAAATGGACGTGAATTCAAATTTAGATCTCAAAAAATTAGAGAATTTAGGCCGCAAGAGCGAGATAAAAAATCCTACAGTAGGTTTTTCGAAGACAGAAACAACTCAAACTAAAACCACAACAAAACAAACTACCCAAGAAAAAACCAAAACGCAGCAAGCTCCTGACTATACAAGTCGCTTACTTGCTGCGAAAAAGAAAACTTGGGAAAAAGACAAAGAGGATTCCTAATGAAAAAATACTTAGTAATTTGGAGTATTATTCTTTGCTTTATATATTGCGATGATGAGAATGCAGTTATTGCTTTAAAAGCATACAAAGTTCTATCTACGAAAAACTTTGATATTCATTTCTCAGTAGATAGTTTAGAGTCGCAAGCTAAAAAAGCTGGTAGAGTTTTAGAAGCAGCGCATGATGAATTTTTCAATAAATTAGGACTAAAACTACCAGAAAAAATGCGCGTGTCGGTTGTACTTTACGAATCACAAGGTTCCTTCCAGCGTACGAATATCAAGTCTACTTTTGGTATTAAAAGTCGTTTTGGTTTTAGTGAACCCATAAAAAAAAGAATAGTATTGTGGGTTTCTCCTTCTGAACGAGATAATATATATCAATTACGCTTAAACCTTGCTCAAATGTTGGTATTTCACTATTTATTTCCCGAAGCAGATTACACTATATTTATACGCTACGCTTACTCAGAATGGATGATGACAGGTATTCCTATTTATCTTGCAGGAATAGACTATGACCCTTTTGCTACAGCAACATTTGTGGACGCGCTTTTTAAAAATCGCTTACGTCCTTTAGTAGAGTTAAAAGGTATAGATCACCTGAATCGTTTAGAAGACACCCCTTCTTACAGATATATGGCTGAAGTATTTCGCTACATAGAGCAGCAATACGGACTAAAAAAAGTACGACAAATTCTTTACGGAATGAAATTGACACCTACGGATTGTATTTTAGAAAAAGTTTTAGGTAAAGATGAAATTGTTCTTTCAGATGAGATAATGAAGCACTTACGCAATAAGTGGCGCAGTTCATACCAAAAAATGAATCACTCTTTTGATGAGAAGCTAACAAAATACCAAACGTATTACAGGCGTCTTGACTTTTCTCCTGTGTTGTCCTCTGATGGCAAGAAAATGATTTTTCTTTCCGATCGTCGCGATAATGTCGAACTTTATACAATGGAGACTGATACCTTAAAAACAAAGCGCTTATTGGCGTTGACTCAAGGTTGGGGGATTGACGAACTTGAAGGGTTTGAATTTCCCGCGGCTTATTCACCTGATGGTAAGTTTGCAATAGTAAAAGCAAAAGACGGCTACCAAATACAGCTGTTCCTGATTGACTTAAATGCTATTCTCGCAGAAGAGAATCTAAATCTAAATTTTGACGATTACGCTGGTACATGTTATGCACCTGATGGTCAATCTTTTGTATTTGTAGGAATTAATTCTGGTGATTCTCAGTTGTATAGTTATAACATCGCAACTAAAAATGTTACGCAACTTACCTCTGATAATACCGCGAAACTACAACCTTCTTTCTCTACCGATGGTACCAAAATCACATACATTGCCGAAGTAGAACTTGAAAGAGATATTTTTATACTCGACTTAAAAACAAAAGAGCAAAAGCGGCTTAAAAATATAGGTGTTGTAGAAGGATATCCGTCATTTACTAATGACAATAAAATATTATGTACTCTAAATGACGGTCATTTTATTAATCTAGCGCGCACAGATCTCGATGGAAAAAATTGGGAAGTTTTAAGCAATGTTCCCGGAGTAATTGTAGCGCCAACTTTAACACGCGACAATAAATGGCTATATTATTCTTATTACCATAACCAAGAAGCGCGATTATACCGCGTAGAATATAGCAAACTGCAAGCTTCCGCTCTAAATAAGCGTAGTAAACCTTACAATGTATCTATGCTACCCGCCGAAAAAGCAGAAAAGTGGCAAGTTAGTGAATATAAAGCCGATACCACTACCGATTACATATTTCCGTTTTTAGCAGTAAATGTACTTAGGTTTAGCGATATTGTTGGGGCGCACCAAGTAGATACACAGTTTGGTGTTGTGTCTGGCGCGGTTTTAGATCCAAACAATGGTGGAAACAATGTTGATGTAGATATTGGTATTCAAGGATCTGTCAACTATACCTTTGCTAATTTTTTAACATTTTCATTGTTTGGTGGTCTAGAACTCGCAGATGACAACGATGATGATGACGATGATGACGACGATGATGACAACGACGATGCATTTGATTACTTTGCTGGAACAAATATTTTTACTACTTTCAACATAACACCTCGTTTAGAAATACTTACAGGATACACACTTATTTACCAAAAAACTAGCGACGATGACTTTGATGATGAAGAATTTTGGTCAGGCGGAATATTTTTTGAAATTAACGTAGCCAATAAGTACACTCGTGGTATTGATGATACGTATGGTTACAAAGCGGGACTGCGCGTATCATTTTTCGAAAGCTTTTTAGGATCAGATGATAGTTACCAACTTGTAGAGCTAGATCTTAGGTACTATTGGAGCATTGTTGAAGATCACATCATTCATTTATCTTTTGATGCTGACATTGGAACTGCTGGATTTCCAGGGCTTTTTGACCTAGGAGGAAATGGAGCTATTCGCGGTCTTTCCGAAGATGATCTTGAAGGAACAGAAAGAATGTTCGCAACAATGGAATATCGTTTTCCGATATATCGCGATTGGAATAACTATTTACTTGACCTTGGTTTGATCAAGGATATTCGCGGTATATTGTTTTTTCAAGTAGGTACTGTAACCGAGGATGTCATTTCAAAATTCCAAGACTATGATCAAGTTGATTTTGTATTTTCGGTAGGTGCTGGTATACGTATAGATCTATCTCCATTAGAAAATTTTGATCTACCTGTGGGAATCCAAGTAGGACAGCGCTTAGACGAAAGTGATTCTCCTATTGTTTATTTCTTTGTCGACAATTAGGAAAAATAACTTAATGAAGGACAAATACCTAGCTTTGGATTTAGCTTTTCAAGAAGCAAAGAGTTGGTTAGAAAATTTAGATAAAAATACTACACCAACAAAAACAGATCGCGAACAGCTCTTGGCTAAACTAATGATGGCGATGCCCGAGTATGGTACTTGCGCAGAGAAGGTAGTAAAACATCTTGTCAATAGTTGTAAAGATGGTTTGTTACCTAGTCCAGGAGGAAAATTTTTCGCTTGGGTTATTGGAGGAGGATTACCTTCTGCTTTAGCAAGTGATTGGCTTACGAGTAGTTGGGATCAAAATGCTGCCTTATTTACTTCCGGTCCCGCCGCAAGCGCTGTTGAGGAGGTAACTGGAGGTTGGGTATTGGAGCTGTTAGACCTTCCGCGGCAAAGTTCTTTTGCCTTTACCACAGGATGCCAACTAGCTCACTTTACTTGTTTATCCGCTGCTCGTTATAGAGTACTCGAAGAAAATAACTGGGATGTTGGAGAAGATGGATTGTTTGGAGCGCCTCCTATTCGCGTATTTACAAGTGAACATCGTCATGGCTCTGTTGACAGAGCTATAAGATACCTTGGGATAGGAAATAAGTCGTTACAGGCAATTCAAACAAACAAGAATGGCCAAATAAAAGTTGCAGAGTTTGAAAAGAAAATAAAAGAACATGTCGGACCTAAAATTATTGTTTTAGACGCTGCAGATTTAAATATTGCCGCTTTCGATAATTTTTCGCGGTTAATTCCAATTGCAAAAGAGCACAATGCTTGGGTTCATGTTGATGGAGCTTTTGGCCTTTTTGCAAGGGCTAGCGCGCGTACAAAAAAACTAACAGAAGGCATTGAACTTGCCGATAGTTGGGCAACAGATGCACACAAATGGCTGAATGTTCCTTTTGATTGCGGTATCGCTATTGTAAAAGATCAGGAAGCTCATCGCAATTCAATGACAATGCATGCTTCTTATATAACTCCACATAAAACAGCAAGAGATCAAATAGACTGGACTCCTGAGTGGTCAAGAAGAGCCAGAGGAATTCCTGTTTACGCCGCACTAATGGAGCTAGGAAAAAATGGCGTTGCAGATTTGATCGAACGTTGTTGCGATCATTGTAAATTATTTGTAGACGAAATAGAAAAATTGCCCAACACCGAAGTTATCTGGAGACCTACCTTAAACCAAGGACTTGTTAGATTTGTCGACCCCAAAGGAAAAACAAACGCTGATCATGATTTTTATACAAAACAAATTATCGATTCTGTGAATAAAACCGGCGAAGCTTTTTTCTCTGATTCGCGTTGGGATGGCAAATTGGTGATGAGGATGAGTGTTGTAAACTGGCAAACCACCAAAGAAGATATCAAACAGGTTGTGAAAATATTTGAGAAAATTTTAGTGGAGACAGCATGAGTAAACATATAGGTATAGTAGGGTGCAGCTCTGAAGGAGCCGCTCTATGTTATAAGACGATCTGCGTTGAAGCATCCAAGAAATTGGGAGAATACGAACACCCTGAAGTGAGTATGCACACACATTCATTTGGCAAATACATGAAAGCAAAAAACAACAACGATTGGCAACAAGCAGCAGAAATTATGCTTTCATCTACAGATAAACTTGTTAAATGTGGCGCTGACTTTGTGATATGCCCAGACAATACAATTCACCAAGCATTTCCCTATCTAAAAGATCGCACGTCGATTCCATGGATACATATTGCAGAGGTGGTAACAAAAGTAGCCAAAAGTCTTCACTATAAAAAAGTTGCGGTGTTAGGAACGGAGTTCTTGATGACAGGTCCTGTTTATAGTGAGTATTTTCAAAAACTAGATATAGAATATGTTATTCCATCGCAACAAGAAAGAGAAAGAATTCATGAAACTATCTTTACCGAATTAATAAAAGGTGTTTTTCTTGAAAAATCTCGTCTTTACTTTAATGAAATAATTCAAAAGCAAAAAGAACAAGGTTGCGACGCTGTTGTTCTAGGATGCACAGAAATACCACTGCTTGTCGATCCTAATGATTGCCCCTTACCCTCACTTGACTCGACTAGACTGTTAGCGCAGGCAGCAATAAAAGAAGCATGCGGAGAGCAGGTCTAGTGAAAACAATTGAAAATAAATCACTATAAGATATAGGAAACGATACCAACTACGTATGTTGTGCATTTTACTTGGATGAAGTCGATTATTCTATAGAAAATTCTCATTTTGTCAATTGCAGTTTTAGGTCTAGCGTAACATTTACTAGAACCGCGAATTGTAAATTTGATAACTGCGGATTTTCAACTATTCATTTTTATCAGTTTAGGCAAATAAGTTTCTGGTATTGTATATAGGTAAAAAAATCCTCTCACAGGTGTTTTTAGTCCGATGTGTTGCGCTACTGAATACAAATAGGTAACACAGTCTCTTTTTCCTCCAGCGTAAAATGATTCTTGCCATAAACAAGTGATGTGTTTTGCGTAATTGTAAGTCTCTAAATCAACTTCTACTTGTAATGCGTAGATGACATCGTTGATGTATTTTTTATCCTCTTCGTATAAAATTTTACCTTTAGCTTTCACAAATACACTTGTATGGCCTCGAAATTTGCTGGATGGATAAAATCCTGAAAAATTCTCATGGGTGCACTGTTCGTTTCCCCAGGCAATAAAACCATGCCCATGAATATGCCCGACAGTTGAGTAAAAGGTGATAAAATAAGATGCTCCTGATGACTTTTTAAGCGAAATTTTTTTTATTATCTTTTTGGTGCGCGTTGTGTTAACAACTTTAGAAAAAACTATTTTTAAAATAATAATGATAATCCCTACCCAAAAATATATTTGACGTAATAAGATATGCCAAATATAAACAACGAACGGATAATCTATTGTTTTTAGAGGGAACCAACAATTGGTATCAAGTAGGCACCTATTTAGATGGCGGTTCATTTTATTGTTCTTCTATAACAATAGGAGATTTTAGATATGTTAGCGAAGCGTCTAAAACAATTAAAACTAACAAGAATAAAAACAGTTGCCCGCCAATAGCTGCTAACCATAAGAACCAGTGTAAATTACCAAAGATACTACCGATGAGTAAAAGAATGGTGAAATCGCGACTAATAAGACCATCGATAAAATTATGCATTTTATTTGAGCCTGTTATTTGCGGCTTTAACTTATTTTGATAGTAGACCACAAGAAAAAAAGAAAGTGTTGTGGTGACTGCTAGTGAAATCCCCAAATAAACAACTACTGTTGTAGGAACTATACTATATTCGCGAATCGCTAAACAGATAAAGAACACAACATGAACAAAGTTGTCGCCAGCAATATCTAACCACTTTCCGAGAATAGATTCTCTAAATTGCAAACGGGCTAAATCTCCATCAATACAATCAATTACTGCTGATATTTGTAAGAGTAAGACAGCAAGTATTGTTTGCCAGTAATAGCCGTTGACGACAAGTAGTGCTGCAATGATTCCAAGAATGATAGCGATGGAACTCGCTAAATTTGGAGAACATTTTGCGCGCGCAAGTTTCATTGTTATTAGTCGTCCAACAGGACGATTAAAGTAAGTATCAACTTTTCCTTCCCACGGAGCTTGTAGACTATTTAACATATGATTTTCTGCTTCTTTGATTCTTGTAGAGTTAACAATATGCACTTCATTTGTTATTGTGTGGGTGAGAACGGTGTATTTTATGAATGTTGACCACGTTCTCGGAATACATTGCTGTTCGTTGTAAGCAAATTTCAAAAAGACATTACCTTCCTGTACTTTTGTGGCATTGTGGTTTTGTTTTACAAAACGGTCAAATGTTGCCGGACGAAATAGCGCATCTACTCTATAGCAAATAGTTGTTTGTGTTGTTTCTATTTGTTCAGGAGAATTGATCCATTGCCAACAATTGTTCGTTACTCTTGGATCTCGTTTAAGCATTTGTTCTATTTGTTTTTGATGCTCGCTATTTTCGATTCCCAACAAGTAAATTTTATTTATATCAGCGCGAAGTGCGCAGACCAAAGCGCGAGAAATAAGAGACACTCCTGCAACTTCTTTCATTGCAGTTTCTTTATTGGGAATATATAAAATTGCTAAAGTAACATTCATATTTTTCTCCTAAAATAGATCAGCCGGGTCTGCCAAAAAAGCGCGTCTAGCAGCCATAATTCCTGCAACTACACACATCACAACAGTAAGAATGAGTATGATTGTAGAGATGTATAAATCGACGGTAATGTTAATACTGCTGTGTTCAGCAATAATACTAGCAATAACTCTCGTCGCGCCAAAAGCGACAAAAAAGCCAAAGATAGAAAGTAAAAGTGCTTCTTGGAGGACTACTTTGAGTAAATAGCGGTTTGCAAAACCAAAAGCTTTCACTGTTGCAAACTGTTTGAGATAACTCATTACATTGCTATATAAAATTTGGTAGCAAATAATGATACCGACAAGAAAACCTGCGACAGTTCCCATTAAAAATATGGGACCAACGGGAGAAGTAACCTTCCAAAAGTCTTTTTCTTTTTGTTCGTACTCATCACGTGTATATATGTTCACATCATCAGTAAGAGTTTTTTGCAAATTTTTTTGTACACTTTCAATATCATAATCAGGATCAATTTGAATCAAACCCAATGAGACACCTTCTAACTTGTCTATAGCATTTTTTTGAAAAAGTATAGCAAAGTTTTTATCACTCATAATAATGTTTCCATGGTTACTAAAATCAGGCCCCATAGTAAAATCACCAACTATTTGTACATGACTATTTGCTAGCTCGGTAGTAGTGTTTACCTCTTTCGAACCGTAACAACTACGAGATTTGTTATCGATGAGTACTGTGTTTGGTAGAGCAAGCTGTGCTTTGTATTTTTCGATTTGTGGTATATTGATAATTTTTTGAGTAATGTCAAAGGCAATGGCGCGGATTGAGCGCGTTTGATTGTTGTCATTTTTCCACATCGAAAGTGCTCTTTCAATATACAAAGGATGCACAGCGTAAACACCGTCAACGCTCGCTGCTTGATATAAACGCGTACGCGAAAATCTTTGTGTAAAGATAAGAGACAACTTTGATTTACTCACCATAATCAAATCACTATTGAGTTTAGTGATAAGAACTGTATTTTTATCAAAAAAAGTTAAATAAAATCCTACTTCGACAAACATAATAACAACAGCAAAGGTAACACCTAAAATAGACAGTAGTAGTTTGCGTTTGTTGTGCATTAAATTGAGCCATGACAAAGGTACTTTATTAGAAAACATCTGCAGGATCCGCCAATAAAACTTTTCTTAATGAGGTTATACTCGCAGTTGTTCCCATAAATATTGTCATTAAAGCGACAGCAATAGCACGGTATGTAGTCATGCCGATAGGAACACCTGCTAACATACTTGTCAATTTGTAAAATCCCACTGCCAATCCAAAGCCAATGACATAACTTATAATCACAAAAGCAAAGGCCTGTTGTAATACAATATTAGCAAGGTGCAAACTACTATAGCCAAAAGCTTTAAGAGTAGCATATTCTGTTATGTGGTTCATAACTTGCGTTGCGAGAACTTGCGATAAGATAACAATTCCAACAAGAAAAACAACAATGACCCCTGATCCTAAAAGTAAACCGACGGACGATGTTGTTGCCCAATATGATTTTTCACGTTGTTCTAGTTCAGTTCTGGTAAGAACCAACACATCCTCTTCTAAGATTTGGCGCATTTTTTCTGCCACTACATCAGCATGTGCTGAATTTTTTAAACGAATAAGACCAAAAGATACGTTGTCTAAAGATCGAAAAAAAATTCGCTGAAAATTTTGATCACTAACAATCGTTGTTCCTGTAGATATAAAGGCTCCACCCATTGTATAGTTACCAAGGATTTTAAATTCATTTCCAGCAATTTCGGCAGTGGTTCCAGGTGTTTGCGGTCCATAAAATTTTCGCGAACGTCTATCAAATAACAAAGTATTTGGTTGAATAATAAGGGGTAGTGATTCTCTTATCTCGTTAGAAGAAAAGACTTGACTACCTTGGTTATTAATAGGCATTGCCATAACTAAAATTGGGCGAATAATCCCGTTTAAAGAATTGCGCCACGGGGAAAGCGCGATGTAAAAAGGTACAGCTGTTTCGACACCTGATATATCACTAATTTGATACAGCCGTTGACGGGGAAAGGTAAATGACTGTCCCATGTGAAAATAATCGTTGGAGAGAACAATGATATCGAATTCAAGCTCATTGTATACTTGCATTGATGCCGAAATTACCTTACTATAAGCACCCATTTGGTAAAAAATAATCATAATCACAAAAGAAATCCCCACAATAGAAGAAAGGCTACGGCTTTTATTGTGAACAATATTCATAACAGCTAGCGGATGTAACATAACCTTATCCTCTTTGAAAAAAAACTTTGATGAGCTGTTCAGGAAGACTCTCGCAAGCCGCGCGCGCTTTTTGAAAAGCATCTTTATCAAGGGAAAATAATTTGCTATTACACTTTGCGATACAAGTGGCGTTGCGTTTTTGTCCTGTCACAAGAGCCATTTCTCCAAAAAAATCTCCTTTGCCAAGGGTTGCGACAGGGCTACCATCTACTTGCACCGTAACTTCTCCTTCGTCAATGATGTAAAACTTTTCGCCCTCTTCTCCTTGGTAGATAATGGTTTCGTCGGGCTTAAATTTTTCCATTTTCATTTTATATGCTATTTCAGTTAATTCTGCGGGAGTAAGTCCAAGAAAGACTTTTGATTTTGTCAAGTATTCACATAAAGCAATCGATTTTTCGACTAGAATATCAGAAGCAATACGGCCATCGACCATGTTGATGATTCTGTCAGCAAAGTCGAGAACACGGCTGTCGTGAGTAACAATTAAAACCACACCGTTATTTTCTTTAGCTGTGGTTTTCAGAGTACCAATAACATGGCGTCCAATTTCAGTATCAAGCGCTGCTGTTGGTTCATCTGCCAAAATAATCTGCGGTTTATTTACAATCGCACGTCCTATTGCCACGCGTTGACGTTGTCCTCCAGATAAAGCCGCTGGTTTATAATATAGTCGCTCTGCAAGCCCTAGTTTCGAAAGAACGTCGGTAGCTAGTTCATGTCTTTGTTTACGGGTATATTCTTTTAAATCCATAGGCATTTGTACATTTTGTATTGCTGTTAAAGAGTCAAACAAGTTGTGTAATTGAAAAATAAATCCAATGTTTCTTCTAGCTTTAACTAATTCTTTTTCATTAAGTCCACTATATTCGCGTTTACTTACCACTAAACTACCTTGTTGTACCGTTCGCAATGCGCCAATAAGAGTGAGAAGAGTGGTTTTTCCCGATCCAGAAGGACCGGTCATAATAATGACTTCTCCGCGCATAAATTCGATATTGATATCAAAAAGTATTTGGTTGCGCGCTTCCCCTTGCCCAAAGAAAAAATTTAAATCTTTGATCGTTATTAGAGGCTCAGACATTTTACTGTTCCTCGCTAATTTTTATTTTTACAGTTACCTGCAAGTTCGTAAAACGCGCAACAGATTGGCTATCACTAATCGCAATTTTAACCTCAATAACACGTGCATCTTTTTTGGCAGATGGGTCAACACCAAGCACATCATTTTTATAGATTAAATTACCTATTTCTGTTACGATTCCACTTAAAGGTTTCGCTATAGAAGAGCTAGAAATCGTGACTTTTTGCCCAACGCGAATTTTGTGACTATCATTTTGGTAAACTTCAGCGATAACATTCATTTTTTTAGTATTGCCAATATGCATAATGGGCGTTCCATTGATATTTTCTCCTTCACGAATAAATATCTTTAGAACTTGTCCTGCAACTGGTGAGCGAACAATAGTTTGTTGTAGCTGTTCTTTTACGAGCTTTAAAGTTTGTTGTAAAGAGTGTAGCGGAATACTGCTTTGAATTTGCGGCAACCTTTTTTTTGCTGTGTCTAATTGCTTTTCCGCCATCAATATAGACATTTGTTGATTGATTTTTATCTGCTCAATCTTATTTTGCTTGTAGCGCAATGCTTCGCGTTTACTAGCAACAATATAAGATTGCTTTTCAATTTGCTGTTCTGAAATCCCTTCGCCGCGCATTGACTCTAAACGATCAAATTCTTTAGTGGCAAACGCTAAATCTTCCTTGCTAATGCTTACCTGTATTTGTTGCGCGTTTAATTCTACGGCTCTAGTTTTTCTCAACGTTTCCAGTCGCACTTTTGCTTCTTGGATAAATGATTTTGCGTAATTGGTTTCAGCTTCTAAGCGTCTTTTATTCTCTACAATTTGACTCTCTGTATACCTCTGTTCTTGCAATTTTGCTTTGTGAGTACTCAAATAAGCGACAATTTGTCCGCGTTTAATATAGTCGCCTTCTTTGATATTTAGTTTCCTGATAATAGAACCAGCATAAGTCCCTATCTTTAGACTATTCGTAGGCTCTAGGCGCCCAAGACATACCACTGAGTTTACTTTCGCTGATATTTTTTTTACCTTCACTTTGGGTACTGTCGTTTGTAATAGTTGTTGCACTTTTTCTTTTTTATAATAAAGCGCTGCGCTAGCACCTACTATTATTATCAGTAAACCAATCACCCACTTTTTCATACTGTTCTCCTTATTTGAAATATTATTGGTATATAAAACAAATACTATGCCAAATGAGACAAAGAAGGCGTTTTTGGTTGTAAGTTGTTGTAAACGAGTTATTTAGTCGAAATAGTGGAATGTGGGGAGATGAGGTATGTTTTGATAGTTTTTATCAATATTGCTAGGATTTGCCGCTACTACTTTTTAGATTTGTGGAATGTTGGGTACAAAGAAATTAATTCTTACCTAACAGAATTGATTGGAATTTTCAAAGCGACAAAAGCGATTTTAACAATGTGGGGAATTTGGTTTCAGATCTTTACATCTAGTGGATGGAAACGAGGATCTAATCGCAGAAGTCTGTAGTAATTATAACCTCAATGTCGCAGCTCTGACAACGACAGATACTGCTTTTAAAATAAAACCGAAGGAAGTGGTGGCATTACACCACAAGCGTAACCTTCACCGTCTTTTGCTCTTTTAAAAAAAAGCTATATGATTACGGCGAAAGTTACACTTTAATTGATGGCGAGTCCTACTTAATCTTTCTTTTCAATAATTTGTAAACCACGCTGTGTAGAATTAGCGTGTATTTCAGGAAAGTACATCATTTCCGCCCGCGCAGGCATTGCTGTATAATTTCCTGGAGTTTCGGCACGCAAACGATACACTATTTTCTGTTGTCCAGAATAACTACCGAAAAACACCACCAAACGATCATCACGATACTCTTTGTTGGACCAGTAGTAGTAATATCCTTGGCGCTTCTCTTTATCTTTTTCAAACTCACAACCCGCAGGAATATAGTCTTGTAACATCATATATTCGTAATTGCGACTTGCCGAAACGTCTAGCTCTACCTCAAAAACTTCTCCTTGCTTGATTGTTCCTTCCAGAGGAGATCTTTCATGGGTAATCGAGCCATCAGCATTTGTTTTCGGAGTTAGTCTGAAATATTTACGTTTAATGCCAATACCTTCAGACACCGCAGGAATATCTTGTTCTGTAGAATAGTACTCAATATAAGCCGAGTAATACACTTTTCCGCGGCCATTCTTTTTGATAGTGATAGTATTGTCACCTAGTTGCGGCTTCACAGAGAATTCTTTTAAAGCAGCGTTATCTGTAGAATGAAACTCGATAGGCTTTTTGACACCATTAATAATAACTTCGCCTGTGTAATTAGGGTTAAGCTCATCAGAGTGCATAAGATAATCGCAAAAAGCAAACACAACAGCTGCGGTATCTTTTGTCGATTGATAACGCTTACCTTGTTTTTTGATCTCCAACCACTTTAAGATTTGCGGAATAAGCGAGTGATTTGGGTCCATCGCAACAATCGCCTTTAAACAGTATGCCGTTGTTTCTATTGGATTGTCTGTCCAACCATAGCGTACAGTTTTTCCTGTAAAGTGACAATGTCCACCTTGCACTTTGGCATTTTTCTCCAACATTTTTAGTAGATCATTTGCGATATCCATTTTCGCAGATTTTTTCGCCATAATAAGAAGTAAAGCACGACAGTAGTCGTTCATTTCATCTACTTTTGAATACAACTCATCGATCCACTTTTGCTGTGGTTTTTTCGCTTCAGAATATGCAAATACCATGTAACATTTGTGCTCAAAGTTCTTTTCACTATTTATCAAATTTCCGAGAGCTTTTTGGCCGCGAGACATGACATCACTCTTGATAGAAAAATCAGCTTTTTGTGCCTGAGCAAAACCATACATAACATAGGCTGTCATTAGCGGATTTGTGGCATCACTTTCCCACCAACCCCAACCACCATCACTATGTTGGAACTTGTAAAGACGCTCAGTTCCTTTAGCAACATACTTCGGTAAGTTTTCTTCGAGTTCTGCGTGGCGCATATTTAAATTTTGCAGTGTCTGCGCAACAATCACTGATGGCAAGAAGCGACTCATCGTTTGTTCAACGCATCCGTAAGGATATCCCGCTAAATACTCCAATGATTCGAGCATCGAACCAGCAAGAGTAGGCTTTACACTCACAACAAGGCGCGCACGATCTTCGCTACTTGAACTTGGCAAATTGAACTTCATAGTCACTTGATCACTCGTTGCACCTGAATGAGACTGGCGTAGAGCAATACCATATGGAACTATCGGTATGTTAAGGCGCATTGCGTCTGACTCTTCATTGGTCAGCGCTTCGAGTTCTAAAGTCGCTTCTTCTATGGTGTTCACCGCCACGCGCCAATCGACACGTACATCCTTACCTGGAGCGACAACCACTTGTTGCTCTTCACTACCCAGAAGCTTTACACCTTTTGCTTTTAGACGGCAAACGACATTCTTCGCTTCGCTTAGGTAGTTGTGAATAACACCAGAAACAACTATTTCGTCGCGTTCGGTAAACGTTCGTGGACATTGTAAGCGCGCCATGAGATTTTTGCGAGTAATTACTTTGTCTACAGTTTGCCCTACTTTTCCAGAGATAGTCACTCCGCGAATAGTAGCACGCCAAGTTGTTAAGTTGTCTGGCATGGTGAATGATACTTTTGCCATACCAAGTTCATCAGTCACAACATTCGGTTCCCAAACTGCGCTATCTGCAAACTCTGTGCGCACACGTGGTTTTTGCAATTGTGGTCCCATGCTAGTTTTTAGAACAATTGCTTCGGGAGACGCTTCGTCGCGATCTTCAGCTGGAGCACCTGCGGCTATTTCGCGACGGGCTACTTTGGCTAACTTCGTTTTACTATCTTTTTTGCTATTTGTACTAGAACGACCACCATATCCAAGGGAATAAAAATAGTAAGAAGAGTTAGTTCTGACAGCACCGCGGTGTGTCATAAAAAACGCTTTACGGATGTCAGGAGTATCATCTGTGCGTAAGCTATAGATTGCCTCATCAACAAGACCAAAAGAAAACTGCGTCACAACTGGTTTATTTTCAGCATCAGTTATTTTAATTGTGTACGTTGCTTTCTGACCTGGCTGGTATGTATCCTTGTGAGCAACTGCGATATTCAAAAACGATTTTGTTGGTGGCACAACAATGCGTTTTTGCTTTTGCACTAGAGAATTGTTTTCCATCATCGTTGCCTTGACATCGACATACGGTTGGAATTTTTCATTGGCAACGCGATTATACGTATAAACACTTCCTTTTAGTTTCACCAGATCATAACTTTGAATGCGATGTGTTTCTGTGGTCATCAGTATCCATGAATCTTTGTAACCAGTGGTCACAACGCCGCGCACTTCTTCACCAGGAGCGTAAGTGCTTTTCTCTAATTCAATATTAAGTCCAGTATAAGAGTAAGGAGAACGCCAACTATTGTCTGCCACCCACACACTTCGCGTAGCATGAACCAAATTACCTTCTTTGTCACGCGCTTCTACATAAAAGTTTAGATAACCATTTTTATTTGTTTTCCAATCGAAAGAAGCGGCTCCATTACCATTGGTGCGCAAGGTTTTTGTTACAAGCTCTTTTTTGTCATCTTGTTTTGTTACTTTTAAGGTAACATCAATGTCGGCAATTGGCTTTGATCCGTAATCTTGGGCTAAAATTTCAAGATGAACGTTTTCTCCAGGGCGATATGACCAGCGATCGGTATTTACCGCAAGCGTAAAAGACGAACGCGTAGCGAGAAACGTACCAGAACCATTAATTTTGCGACGACTCTTATCAATAACCGCAACTTCAACAGTGTACTTCAAATCTTGATCTTTATTTTTACGTGTATCGATGTCTAAAGTGATTTTGCCACTATCATCGAGTTTACCCTTACCTTGCTTAATAAGACGACCTCGTCCTTGGTAAGGAGACCACCTACCTCTATAGCTATCGTGAAACCAACTCCATCTATCATATCTGTAAAACGGATTACTCCAATAATTACTTTCATAGATTCTATACTCGACATCAGCTTCTTTGACTGGTTCACCAAAGTAATAAACGGCATTAGCTGTAACTTGCATCTTACTACCTTGTAGTACATTTGCCTTGCTAGCTTTTACAAAAACTTCGTACTCTGGCTTTTTGTATTCCTGAACATCAAAATTTGCAGAATGGTAATAACCACTACCGTTAAATTGCAAATAGTAGTAACCGAGTTTTGCTGTCTCAGGTATAGTATATTCACCACTTATAGATCCAAACTCATCCATCGTCAAATCTTTTTCGTGTACTTTTTGCCAACGTTGGTCATAGACAGTTAAACGAATATTGCCCTTTGTGACTCCTATACTATCATCGTGTTTGCGTTCGCGAAAGAAACCTTTGTAATGTACTTTTTGCCCAGGGCGATAAATTGGCCTGTCGGTATAGGCGTAATTTATTCTTTGATAGTATCCTGCATACCAGTAATAATAAGAGCCAGAAACAGCTTGCCCCTTTGGAGTATCGATAATTACATGAATATTATCTGAATCATTCTTGCGCATCAACATTTTCGCCGCAAACAAACCATTTGCATTTGCAGCACCACGATAGGCAACCTTACCAGCCTTAAGTACAATCACTTTACTGTTTTTCAGTATGTTATTATCGATATCTTTTGCCCAACAAAGCAACATGCGATCATCTGACTTTGTCATTAAAGATACGCGCGATGTCGAAAACAAGGTATTCATGGTGATGTACTTAGAGTTGACAGATAGTATATAATAAGACGGATCATTCAACTTTGGCATCTGGATTTGTTGATAAAACCATCGTCCACGCGCCTTCTCTTCTACGTTTTCTGTCCATTTCTTTACTTCTTCAGCATGCTCTGGAATTGATGGTGCTTGCGGATTGAGACCTTCATCTATCATTTTGACCAAATTGACTTTGTAAATTGTCAATTCCACTTTACCAATATTTGTTCCTGAAAGCTGAAAACGGATCTTCGAGGAATCAGGATTGTGATAATTTCCCGAGGCATACAAATGCATGTACATATTCTGTAGATTTTGTAATCGAGAAATAGCAGTCCACTTACGATAAGACTCAGGCCAGTGCATCAAAATCCATTCGTAAGCCTTTATCGAGGCTTTCTTGTCAACATTTTCGAGATACTGAGCATACTTGTAAGCGCCATCGATAGATATATTTGCATTCTTATAATTCTTATGTAATTCTTCGCGCAAATCCGATGCTTTTGATCTATCCTTATTTCCTAGTGCCTTAACAAGACGATTATACACCTCTCGTGCCTTTTGCTCTCTTTCTTTTTCTTCTTTTGAAATCGCAGAATTATTGATCGACTTAAACTTGCGAAAATCAATTACTGGTAACGAAGCAAAACTATCTTCAATGTTCCACTTGCTAGGAATGTTGATATTGCGATTCTCGTTGGCAACAACTTCGTTTTCATCGCTATCGTCATTGTCTTCATTTTCGTTTATATCTTGTGCTTCTAGAGCAATATTTGCGGCAAACGGATTATCTGTATTGCGTACGTTTTTTTGTTGAACATTTTTCTTGTCATTATTTGCTTGCTTGCTTTCCGTGTTTTTATCGCAGCCAGTAAACAATAATAAGAGAATGCTCATACTTAATATGAATATCTTCACTATTGTAGTCCTTATTTAGGTTTGTGTTTTGTAGTTTATGTATATTTAGATTACTATTTTCAAAAAAAGTTCCATATTTTTTGCTACTTACTACGCATTTGATTAAATCAACCAAAAGCAGAGCGAAACGAGTTTTTTTTCCTAAGTGGCCTGACAAAAGTAGTTACCCATTGAATGCAGGGATTTTATTTTTTAGCGCGGCGAGACGAAGGCGCGGAGCTATAGCTGCGTAACTAAGGAGCAACAAAGCTAGGAAATAAAAGAGCAAAATGCCAATGGGTAATTACTTTTGGCGGTTAGCTAATCACTAATACGCGATTTTTTAGAAAAAATGTATGGAAAATAAGATTTCCGCGACTAAATGTTAATGCAATTTTTCAATCACTTTATAAAAATCATAAATAGAGATAGCCATGAAAAATATTAATGAAGATATTCTGAATAAAATTTGTGACCCAGGAGCAACTTTTGATAACGATCAAAACTGGGAAAGCATGGAACAAAGACAAACTTTAATAGACGAAAATGCTTCTCCAAATGACACAATAGATGTCGATTTTTCAAATACTTCTTCAATTGCAATGCCTCACAACTTAACTAATTATAATGTAGAAAAACAAATTGGAGAAGGTGGTATGGCTGTTGTATTTGAAGGCTGGCAAAAAAACTTACAACGCTCTGTCGCCATTAAAAACAGCAAAAAAAGTTGTCTCAGTCAAAATCATAAGTTCATCGCTGAAGCTATAATAACGGCTTTTTTAAATCATCCAAACATCGTACCTGTTTATGACTTATTTCGCGATAATGATAATCTATTTATGTCAATGAAGTTGGTCGCTGGTACAACATGGATGGAGTTACTTGCTGAGCCTAAAAGAAAAAGCGAAAAAGAACACATCCAAATTCTCATATCCGTTTGCAATGCAATTGCCTTTGCTCATAGCAAGGATATTATCCACTGTGATTTAAAACCAGAGAACATTATTATTGGTGAGTTTGGTGAAGTATTTGTAATGGATTGGGGATTGGCTGTTGATATTTCAGAGGACCACAGTCACTTGTGCTTATCGAAAAGTGATGTTGTCGGAGCAATGGGAACTCCAAGTTATATAGCCCCAGAATTACTAGCCGGCAATGGTCAAAACATTGGTCGCTGGACTGATATATATTTATTAGGAGGAATTTTATATCGAATTTTTAGCGGCTCTCCGCCTCACTGTGGAGAAGATATCCGCAGCACTCTCTTGCAGAGTTTAGAAGGAGATATCAAACCTCTTCCTGATCATATTCATCCAAGTATTGCCAATATTTGTTACAAAGCACTGAGTCTAGAACCTAAAGATCGCTATCAAAATGTCAAAGAATTTCAACAAGAACTCAATCGCTTTTTAGAGCACAAAGAAAGTATCACCATTTCAAATAATGCCCACAACAAATTAAAAAGTATCAGCAAAGAAACATCAAAAGATGACATGTACGAAAAATTCCAAGACATTATCTCTGCATTTCAGCAATCTTTACTATTATGGCCCAACAATGAAACAGCCGTTCTTGGCGAAGATGTAGCAAGGTTAGACTATGCGCAGTTAGCACTTAGCAATAAAGAATTCGCATTAGCTCAATCCCAAATAGCAAAAGTTACCGCAAAGAATAAAGGAGTAACCGCTCTCCAGCAGAAAATCACAAAATCAGCACACAAACACCAAAATACCCAAAAAATCATACGCCGCTTATACTGGGGAGTTGCAATACTACTATTTGCTGTTTCGGTAATTTTAGTTAGCACAATATTTACTATGCAACACCAGCATGAAAGAGCAGCCTTAAAAACCGCTAAATTTTTTGTGAAATCACTAAACCAAATTCGCTCTAAGTACTCTAATGAAATAGTAGCCAAACTAAAACTAAATCCTCAAATTAAAGTTTCTCATGATCCCAAAAATATCAACGAAATTCCTTTTCCTGCAACATTTACCATTTCGTTTGCAAAAGAAATAGACGAACTAGGAGAAAAAGGACATGGCTTGCACGTTGAACTGTACAGTGAATATCCTTTTCCATGGCGCGCTCAAAACGAATTTGATTCCTTTCAAAAGAACATTTTCGCGTCAATTAAAAAAAACCCTAGTATCACTTCTTTCGCAAAAATTGAAAAAATGAACGGTAGATCGTATCTTCGGTACTCAGAAGCAGTGCCTTTGAAAAAAAGTTGCGTCAATTGCCACAACAATCATCCGCAAAGTCCAAAAACAGACTGGAAAGAAGGCGATGTCCGTGGTATACAAGAAGTATCTGTTCCCATTGAAACAATTGGTGAATCGATACAAAAAATTGGCTCTCTTGTAAAAGATAAATTATTCTTTAACCACTAAGACAGAAGATGAGATGTATAAATGAGAAAATACAGTACATATTTGATATGGTTTTTTATAGTTATTACTATTACATCACTGATTGTGGGAGTTCTATATTCTCATAAGTCTATTGCCAACTACCAATGTTTAACTTGTCATTCGGAGAAATACACCAAACAATTCCGTTTTGAAATTTGGAAGAGATCTATAGCAATCTCAAACCCAGTAATAGAGAAAACATCCTCTACTCATGTGTATCGCGACTACCTACAAACAAAGCACATACATAACTGGAAATTGGCTCGTCAAGACGATGATGGACTATCTTTTTCACGAGGTATTCGATTCGGTACGAAAAAGAAAAAAAATCTATTTATTGATTCATATGAAAAAAACCCACAATTTCGCGAATTTATCAAAAATAAAATACAAAAAAACGAACTAGAAATAGAACAAATTTTTGGCTTCATCGCGATGCCAAATAAAATAGATGTCACAACAGAAAAGCATCGCAAAATGCATCAATATGTCAGGGATCTGGTAAAAAAAAGTAGGGGCTAAAAACTAGGGCGTGTCATCATTCAATACAGATAAAAATATAACGGATTCATTTAATGATACGCCAGTAGTATTGAGCCCGAGCCCGTTTGCGAGCCCGCGCCCGAAAACTTTTTGAGAGCGACAGAAAGGGTTCAATACTAGAACACCGAATAGTTTTATCTAAGCGGTAGCTTGTTTTTTTGTGAATCTCAATATTGAAGGGCAAGGTGCAAATTAAGAATAGCAGCATGACATCGTCCATCAAATTGGTTTTTACGGCTTCCAAGTATTGAGCCTTACGCTCTTGACTTTTAACTTGATGAGAAATACGATGTTCAACAAGAGCTTTTTTTCTTATTTCGGCTCGACCTTGAGAAGTTTTCATTTTTTTTCTTTTTTGATCTTGAAAAAATTCATCTTCGCGAATTCTAAGAGTTCGCCCTTTCTATTTCTTATTTCCACTAAGGCACTTGGATTTAATAGGGATTGGTTGTTTAGGGTTTTGTTGTAAATATTGAGTGGTGTGGTATACAAGTTGTTGTTTATCGTCTTTTATTGTAATCCGGGCGGCACAAGACCGCCCCTACATCGCACGTTGTTATAGTTGTTTTTTTTGTAGATATTGCATCGTGCGGTATACAAGTTGTTGTTTATCGTCTTTTATTGTAATCCGGGCGGCACAAGACCGCCCCTATATCGTACGTTGTTATAGTTGTTTTTTTTGTAGATATTACATCGTGCGGTATACAAGTTGTTGTTTATCGTCTTTTATTGTAATCCGGGCGGCACAAGACCGCCCTTATATCGCACGTTGTTATAGGGATTGGTTGTTTAGGGTTTTGTTGTAAATATTGAGTGGTGTGGTATACAAGTTGTTGTTTATCGTCTTTTATTGTAATCCGGGCGGCACAAGACCGCCCCTACATCGCACGTTGTTATAGTTGTTTTTTTTGTAGATATTGCATCGTGCGGTATACAAGTTGTTGTTTATCGTCTTTTATTGTAATCCGGGCGGCACAAGACCGCCCCTACATCGCACGTTGTTATAGTTGTTTTTTTTGTAGATATTGCATCGTGCGGTATACAAAACCGTTGTTTATCGTCTTTTATTGTAATCCGGGCGGCACAAGACCCCCTACATCGCACGTTGTTATAGTTGTTTTTTTTGTAGATATTACATCGTGCGGTATACAAAACCGTTGTTTATCGTCTTTTATTGTAATCCGGGCGGCACAAGACCGCCCCTATATCGCATGTTGTTATAGGGATTGGTTGTTTAGGGTTTTGTTGTAAATATTGAGTGGTGTGGTATACAAGTTGTTGTTTATCGTCTTTTATTGTAATCCGGGCGGCACAAGACCGCCCCTACATCGCACGTTGTTATAGGGATTGGTTATTTATAGGGTTTTGTTTGATATATATCCTCGTATTTTTTAATTCTCTATCATTGCGAATAATGCGTTCATAAAAGCCGCGTTGCCAAAATCTTTTTCTGAACCTTGGCCAGTTATATTTATGTACACCATCGATATAAAGATTTGTTGTTATCGATTTATATTGTCCTATAATCTTCGATAGATTAATACCAGTCCTTTTTGATTTTATTTCAATAATGCCATGAATGTGGTTGGGCATAATTTGATAGCAATCAATACAAACATTTGTAAAATACTTTGGTAAAATGATCAACTGTGATTCGATCATTTCTCCTAACTTATTAACAAACATTTGCGAATGTTCTATTTTTCCAAAATAACTTGTTCCACCCTCACAACATATTGTTACAAAGTATTTTCTTGCCTTACAGTAATCGTATGAATTTAGTCGAATATTTTTGCGATTTGGTAACATATGTTCTCCTTAATAGATATTCATGTGGAAAACATTTTAATACCCCAAACCGCAAAACAGCAACTTTCTAGGACGATTATTCCAGTTCAAATTTAAACTTACAATAACGCGTGATGTAGGACGGTCTTATGCCGCCCAGATTACAATAAAAGGCGATAAACAATAGCTTTGTACATCACAAATGTGCATTGTTTACACCAAACACGAACAAATCCCTATAACAACACGCGATGTAGGGGCGGTCTTGTGCCGCCCGGATTACAATAAAAGACGATAAACAACAGCTTTGTATATCACAAATACACATTGTTTGCAACCAATCCCTATAACAAACGTGCTTTGCATACCACCACGCAATATTTACAACAAAACCCTATAACAACGTGCGATGTAAGAGCGGTCTTGTTCCGTCCAGATTACAATAAAAGACGATAAACAACAACTTTGTATACCACACCACGCAATATCTACAAAAAAAACAACTATAACAACGTGCGATGTAGGGGCGGTCTTGTGCCGCCCGGATTACAATAAAAGACAATAAGCAACAGCTTTGATCTCTTATTGACATGTCTTGATTGTAATGTAGAATCACAAATAAAAATGAGGGTAATTTTCTTTTTGCTACATCGCAAACCAGAAAACTATTTCTAAAATTCAATGTAGTCTGGGCATAACAAGACCGTATCTTGTTATAGTGTCAATAGTATAGATCTGATATACAGTGCAAACAATGTATTTGTGATATACAAAGCTGTTGTTTATCGCCTTTTATTGTAATCCGGGCGGCATAAGACCGCCCCTACATCGCGTGTTGCTATAGGGTTTTGTTGTAAATATTGCATGGTGTGGTATACAAAGTATGTTTGTTATAGGGATTGGTTGCAAACAATGTGTATTTGTGATATACAAAGCTGTTGTTTATCGTCTTTTATTGTAATCCGGGCGGCACAAGACCGCCCCTACATCGCTTGTTGTTATAGGGATTTGTTCGTGTTTGGTGTAAACAATGCACATTTGCGATATACAAAGCTGTTGTTTATCGTCTTTTATTGTAATCCGGGCGGCACAAGACCGCCCCTGCATCGCACGTTGTTATAGGGATTCTTCGTTTATTGGGTGTTGTATTGTGTTGTTGTTTATAAGGTTTTGTTGTAAATATTGCATGGTGCGGTATACAAATACACATTGTTTGCACCGTATATCAGATCTATACTATTGACACCATAACAAGATACGGTCTTGTAACCTCCCAGACCACATTGAATTTTAGAAATAGTTTTCTGATTTGCGATATCGCTCTGGTATAATATTCTTGTTATTTTCACAAGAAAGTGGAGTATTATGCTAATTAATAATAAATACAAAATAGAACAAGAGCTTGGTCGTGGCGGTATGGGGACGGTTTATCGTGCTTTTGATATAGAGACAAACACTCTTGTGGCTGTCAAAGAAACAATTATCTTGCCTTCAGCTGATGAGCAACGTAAGCTTAAAAGATTGCAGAGAGAGTATGATTTTTTAAAAAGTATTAACCATCCTAATATTGTTCGTGCGATTGATTTCTTTGAATATCAAAATACTTATTATATTGTTATGGAATATGTGGATGGTTATTCGTTAGAATCACTGATTGTAGAAAAGCCTTTATCTTTGAGTGTTGAAGAGCAGTTGAACATTGTGATTCAAATTTGTAGTGCTATCGCAATGCTTAACAAACAAGGTGTTATCCATCGTGATTTAAAACCAGCGAATATTATTTTGTGTAAGTACCGTGGAATTCCCAAAGTTTTGGATTTGGGGATTGCGAAAGACATGCAACAAGGCCAAACAGCCCTGACAAAAATTGGTCATACTATAGGTACACTTGCTTATATGAGTCCAGAACAACTCGTTGAAGGTGCTAGCAACAAGAGCGATGCTTTTTCTCTTGGAGTGATGTTTTACCAATTTTTTTTATGGTTGCCTGAGTCTCCTCATCAAGCATCAAGTATTACTGCTGCCTTAGATAAGATAACAAAAACAACGTTGCCACCCATTATTTTTCGCGTTCCTAAAGTACATTCTTTTTATGACCCTATTTCGGAAATTGTCGACAATGCGATTGTACGCGATGTAAATAAACGCATAGACGTGTCCGAAATGCATCGCGCTTTTTGTGCTATTTTGGGACAAGATGTTGTTCGTACATCACCTCCAAGTAAATCACCTCCAAGTAAATCACCACTAGTTAAAAAAAATAACGCTTTGCGAATAACTTCTCGCTCGCGAAGACTACAACAAATAAAAAAAAGACAATCATCCGTTGTGCCACAAAAAAAATTGCACAATTTCGCGATGAAATACCGCGATTATGTTTTTCGTGTTACTTATTCTTCTATTATTTTAATACTAGCTTTTGTGGTTTCCCAAAAAAACTCTAAGCCACAAGTTCCGAAAAAAAACTATGAGCGCTTAGCAAAATGGGCGTATATTCATAAGAAATATGGCGCTTCTATCAGTTATAATAATAAAGTTCTGGAAGCAAATCCAAAAAATGCCAATGCACATCTTGCACAAGCTAAGGCATATTTCCGATGCAATGCTTTTAAGCAAGCTTTATTAGCTATTGATAAGGCAATTGCAATAAAACCAACAAGCGAAATGCTTCAATCTCGTGGTGAGATACACCTTGAAATGATAAAACAGAAAGAAGCAATCATTGATTTCAAAAAAGCGATTAATTTAAACAAGAAGAATATAGACGCTTATAAAAATTTAATTCAAACTTATAATGATATAGAAAATCACCGCCAAGCACTTTATTATTCGAAAGTAGCTATAAAAGAACTTCCTGATGTACATAGTTTATTCATGCACAAAGGAATTTGTTTTTATTATTTAGAAAAATATGATGAAGCGATAGAGTCCTATCTAAAAGCAATAGAAATAAGCAGTTCCCTATATTTTTATTACCAGAGCATCGCATTAATATATAGACAGCAACAGAAATATAAAAAAGCTTTTGAATATATATCTATAGCTATAGACAAAGCTATATCGAAACCTATACAAATGAAACACAAAGTATATTTATATGAGTTTAGGATCAACATAGCAGGTATTCTAAAAAGGAATAACATCATTATTAAAGACTTCTCTAAGCTAATTGAATTGCAGCCAAAGAATTATGAGCACTATGTTAATCGCAGTATTAGTTTTACAAGTTTGAACAAAGATAATTCGGCCTTAGCAGATATGAATAAAGCTATTGACATGGGTTATCCTGCTCGCTTTTTGGCTATAAGACGTGGCGACACATATTATAAATTAGGAAAATACTCTTTAGCAATGGACGATTTTTCGTTATCCATAAAAAGGTACCCTAATGATTACGAAGGCTATTACAAAAGAGGTCGTTGTTATCAAAAACTGCAAAAATACAATGAAGCGATTTTCGATTACAAAAAAGCAAAGAGACTAAAAACCGACTTTGTAAATGTTTATTTAGAAATATCGCAATGTTATAGAAAGTTAAGGAAATATTCGCAAGCGAAAATATTCCTACAATTATGGAAAAAAGAACAAAAGTAATTGAACTATAAAAAAGTTAGTCAATTATAACTTTTGCGGTTTATTATTTTGCTTAAACACTGCCAAAAGCTTCATGATACTTAACAACTCCTGTTATATTTTCCAGCGCAGCAGGTTGCAGCTCCATTGCCATAAACACTTCCGGCGGTACATCGTATTCGCAGCTAATATCAAATTGTGTAGAAGGAACAAAACCAAAACGAGGATAGTACTGCGGATGCCCTAAAACGACAATAGCAACAACGCCTTGCTGTTGACACTCTTCTATTCCCCTGCGAATAAGAGCTCCACCAATTCCCTGACGCTGATGCTCTGGATGCACTGCCATTGGTGCGAGACCCATAATTTTGACATTTTGAGAAGTATTAACAGGTGAAAACATGATATGTCCGACAATTTTGCCGTTTTTCTCAGCAACTAGAGAAATCACCGGGTGCGCTTTTTCGCGTAAAACGTTTACAAGATTTGCTTCCGCTGATGTTTCAAATGCTAACTCGTTTATTGTATAAACCTCTTCTTCATCTGTCTTTATTTCTCTACGAATGTTCATTTTTGTCCTCGCAATATTATAGAAGATTGGAATAGCACAAGAATATAACAAAAGGCAAGTAGCTGTTCAATGTAGAAAGATATAAAATAATTTCACTAGATGTTTCCATGGTTTGTATTTATAATTTTCGATAAAGAAATTGATATAAGCGCTAATTGTATTTGCCTTTAACACAATTTTGTCAAAATCCAAGGGAAGCTTAAAAAATGAGTAGCATACAACAAATGCAACAGCATATTTATCGCTTACTGCAACAGCAACAGTGGAGCGAAGTAGAAAAATGTGCGGTGCAATACTTATCTACGTATCCTCAAGATGTAAATGTTCGTTACTATCTTGCTTTTGCGCGGACTCGCTTGAACAAAATGGTAGAAGCGCAGAACGATTTAGCTGCTATTTTGGCTGCTGATCCAAATCATGCGCAGGCTAAAAGCATGTTAGGGCAATTACAAGGAGTGTCTCGTGTTAAACCTGACACCCAAGCTCCGCGACACCAAAACGCATCCAATAAATCTGCGAATGACGATGCGCCGCAGAATGATTCACGCAAAATTTTGGGAAATCGCTACGAGGTTATCTGTAAACTAGGGCAAGGAGGAATGGGAACGGTTTATAAGGTACAAGACATTCAATTAGATAGAACCGTTGCGCTTAAGACACTCATCGCCGAAACTGATAGTGAAACGCAAATAAATCGTTTTATTAAAGAAGCAAAAGCAACGGCCGCTCTTGACCATCCTAATATTATTCGCGTTCACGATATTGGTGTTTTTTCCAAAACCCCTTATTTCACTATGGACTTAGTGGCGGGCGCTTCGCTCAAGGAATTTGTG
This sequence comes from Candidatus Uabimicrobium helgolandensis, assembly GCF_041508025.1. NCBI lineage: Bacteria > Pseudomonadati > Planctomycetota > Candidatus Uabimicrobiia > Candidatus Uabimicrobiales > Candidatus Uabimicrobiaceae > Candidatus Uabimicrobium > Candidatus Uabimicrobium helgolandensis. Next base: position 3,043,529 of record NZ_CP165719.1, on the reverse strand, counting down.
AAATCTACTAACGTTGATGCGCGGCAACTGGTTGGCATGATGTTGAAGGTTGTAGAAGCGGTGCATTATGCGCATAGCAAGGGGATTATTCACCGCGATATCAAGCCTGCTAATATTATGATTGATAAGGCGCTACAACCGAAAATTATGGACTTTGGTTTGGCAAAGGTTGTGGGATCACAAGACAACATTTCGAAAACGGGTGACGTGATAGGGACTCCAGCTTATATGCCTCCTGAACAAGCACGTGGTGATAAGAAAATCAATAAACGCGCTGATGTTTATTCTTTAGGAGCAACACTGTATCAGGTGATAACAGGGCGCGCTCCTTTTGAGGGTGTTACTTATATTAATATTATTCAACAAGTTTGGAATGATGAACCAATACACCCTCGTTCCCTCAACCCTGAAACATCGATGGAACTTGAGGCAATCATCTTAAAGTGCTTAGAGAAAGATCCTAAAAAGCGTTATAAAAGTGCGGCAATGTTAGCGAAAGATCTTCAAAATTTTCTCGAAGACCGCCCAATTATGGCAAAACCACCTACGACGTGGACACGTTTGCAAAAGTTAGCAAAACGACATCGCACCGCTTTTCTGACAACAACAGTAATTTTTCTATGTGTTGTTGTTGGTAGTGTATTTTCATTTTTGCAGTGGCGCATTGCAGAAAAAGCGCAGCGGATTGCGATTAATGAAAAACTAAAAGCTCTAGAAGCAGAAGAAAGTGCTTTAGAAGAAAAACAAAAAGCCGAGAAAGCAAAACAAAAAGCACAGAAAAATGCCAAAACAAATGCGATTAGACTTTCGAAAATCGTTTTGGTAAAAGCAGAAGAAGCTTACGATCAGGGGAAATGGCGCGAATGTGGTGTTTTTGCTGGCATGGGTTTAGAGGTAATAAAAGATATACCTCGTGAAGAAGTAGCGGTGGAAATAAAAAAAGGTAAGGCTCTTGTGCAAGCAGCGATGTACAGATATCCACTATTGCGCAAAATTTTTCCGCAAGACAAAGAAGCATCAATGGGGAAAACGGTATGGCATAAAGATAATAAAACATTGGCTTTCTTTTCTACTAGTCAAAAAGTAAGCCGTATTTTCATTTGGAATATTGACGTTAATAAACAAATAGCAGAGTTTACCCAAAATAATCGTATCAATTCTATTGCGTGGGTTCCAGGCGGAGAATTTTTAATGGCTACTTCGCAAAGTGATATTAATATTTGGAGTGTATCTAAGCGCAAAATAGTAAAAACACACTCACATCACATATTTTATTCATGGCTAGATAAAAGCAGAATGATTACTTCTTTAGAACCTCTTACTACCTTAGATATTTTTAGCGGTGAAAAAGAAGTTTTATTGCCACTTACAAAAGTCTCCAAGGTCGTTGTTAGCAGGAATCGAAAATACATAGCTGTTCTCAGACAAAATGAAAAGGACATCCATATATGGAGTGTTCGCACTAGAAAAAAAATAAAAACTCTACACAATTCTACGCACCGCATGATTCCTGCTATCGAAAATGGCAAACGCTATCAAACAGCAATAAACTTTATGTCTTTTAGTCCGAATGGAAAATTTTTGGTCTGTCATTTTTTTGACAATATCGTTACTTTGTGGAATATCAAAACAGCGCAAAAAAGAGATTTTGGTGGACATCTTAAGTATATTACAGGAGCTAGTTGGAGTAATAATAGTAAGTATGTAGCTACTATTTCCCAAGACAGGACAATTCGCGTATGGGATAGCAATGGAAAAGGTCAAATTGCTTTACTGCGTAGCCCAAATAAACATGCATTTATCTCTGCCAAGTGGAGTCCTAATGATAGTTTAATTGCAACGTCTTCCTTCGACACGGTAATACGTTTGTGGAATGTCAAACAACAGCAACAGATTTCTACTTTTACAGGACACAAAAAAATCGCACACGGCGAGTGGAATAATGACGGAACAGCATTTGCTTCTCACTCAGTAGAGAAAGTGGCTATTTGGGATGTGACTATACCTAAAGTTTTAGCACCTATTCCCGTACAAGAAGATGGTTCAATAAACGTTATTCGTTGGGATAATCAGGGAGCGAATATAGCATTGGCAGTGAAGAACAATATATATGTTGCGACGAAAAGTGGTAAGCAAATAGCAGAATTTGTCGGCCATCGCGATTTAGCAGTTTTTTTAGACTGGAATCCACAAGATAGTATTTTGGCTTCTTCGTCTTATGATAAAACCGTGCGTTTGTGGCGTATAGGATCATCTACCCCTTTCGCGACTTTTTCGCATCCAGACAAGGTAATTGCTGTGGTATGGAGCCCCGATGGCAAAATTCTCGCATCATTGGGTGCTAACGTTGTCTTTTGGGATTGGCAACGAAAAACCAAAGTAAAAACTATTCAAGCAAAAGGAGTCGATTGGAGTAGTGATGGTGAACGCTTTATAACAACAGAAGGCAAGGATATACATGTGTGGCAGAGAAAAAACTGGCAAAAAATCAAAACTCTTAGTGGTCATGAAAAACCTATAGAAGGAGGCGCGATGTGGAGTCCAAATGGACAACTGCTTAGTTCGCGTTCCAAAAACGGTGATTATATATATATTTGGGATATGACAAAGTACCAAATAATTGGTAAGTTACCGCTTCATGGCTTAAATTATGCAGTATCTTGGAAACCAGATAGCCGTATTATTGCTACTGGCGGAGCTGATAAAACCGTAGATCTGTGGAACGTTTTTAGCCAAAAGAAAATAACAACTTTAGAAGCCACTTCATCTGTATATGCCTTAAGTTGGCATAAAGATGGTAAAATTCTGGCCGCCAATACTGTTAGCAGCATTTCTATGTGGGAAGTTGACATACGAAAAGAAACACTGGGAAAGTATATTTCTCAAAGTAAAATAGGCATCGAGCAACTTCCTAAATGGTATAAAAAATCTATCACTCAAATCCCTAAAAGCTTAGAAAAACCGCAACTTTCTGCTTTTGATTTACATCTTCAAATACCGGGTCGCTTTATCGAGTACGCTCTTGACAAAGAACCACGAAAAACAACCGAAGAATTATTCGAAGCTCTTGTAACAACATCTTTTAGTTTTGAAGAAACAGAAGTTTATACTCCCACCGGGAGTATAAAATTCAAAATGCCTGGTTTTGGCAAAAAATAAGGATTTAAAAATGAAAAAATTGTGTGCTGTTCTTGTCGTGATATTTTTATGTCTGTTATGTTTCTCTCAAGATGTTGAAGAAGCAAAAAAGGGAGAACGGGTATCGTATTTATTGTTAAGTACTTGATGTGTTATGGTAACGTCTAGCGCGCTCGATTTCGCCTCTTTGTAGAGCTGGGATCATCAAAATTCCTGGTGCATCCTCCAACGCTTCTTCACCTCCAATAACTAGAAGTATCTTCGAAAATTTCTTCTGCTTTGTCAAAAGCTCGTTTATATTGCCGCATAAAAACTAGATAACGTACGTGGTTTAATTTCTCACATTTCTTACAATCTGCGTAATAGCCAGTTGGAGATGTGCGCCATTTTCGGTTTGCTTTTTTGACTTTTTCTTTGTCCGCCATTGTAACAGCTGTTATATACATAGTAGGTAGGTTTTTGGGGTGAAATTTCTTCATTTCCGCATGACATTTGAATGGCTGCAAAACAATATCCGCAATACGGATAAATTCGAAAAATTTTTCTCGTTCTCGGATAGTAATGTCTTTTAAATCGTGACTTGTTGACATTTTAGCTAAATTATTTACTAATTGAACATGTAGTCTACCTATTATAAAATAAATAAGAATAATAATATATTTAGGTAAAGAAATCCCAAGGGGAACAAAATGAAAAATATAGTGCTTAATAACCGCTACCAACTCCAGAAAATATTAGGACAAGGAGGCATGGGGAAAGTTTATCTTGCTTTGGATATGAAGGAAAATCGTTTAGTTGCGGTAAAGGAGTGTTTGCTTACGCAAGGGGAAAACTGTAGCAAGAAAATAGAGCGCTTTAAACGAGAATATTACTTTTTGAAAAAGGCAAATCACGACAATATCGTAAAAGCTATCGAGTTATTAAATCTACAGCATAGTTATTTTCTCATTATGGAATTTGTTTCTGGCCCTGATTTACTTTACATTATTCGCAATCAACGTTTTTCACTTGATATTTTTAAACAAATAGACATTGCCATACAAATTTGTAGTGCTGTAGCTTATTTAAATAACAATGGAGTAATTCATCGCGATATAAAACCTTCCAATATTATTATTTGTGAAGGGCAGGTTAAACTACTTGATTTAGGAATTGCGAAATCTGATGAAGAAAGTTTAGTTACTTTGACAAACACTGATAGCGTGGTTGGTACTCCGAGTTATATTAGTCCAGAGCAAGTAGAAGGAGGAGTTCACAAAAACAGCGATGTTTTTAGCCTTGGTGCTATGTTTCACCAATTTTTTACCTGGGAATCACATTCTCCTTTTTATGGCGGAACATATGTTTCAACTATCAATAAAATCGTGAATACTAAACTACCTCTTTTGTCCGAATGCAGTGAACAAAAGCTACCGCAACAACTCACTGTTGCTATAGAACAAGCGGTTGAAAAAAACGGGGACAACCGTATTTCCAGTGAAGAGTTAGAGGTAAAACTCAAGGGAATTCAAAAATTTCTCAACGTTAGTACAAATCTTAAGGCGACAAACATAAGTGGGCGTACGTCAAAAATCCAGAGGTCGTCTAGGAATCAAAATAGAAAATCAATAGCCAAAAGAGAAAAAACAGCGAAGATAAAAAAAGGTCACAGAGAAAAAACAGCTAAGATAGATAAGCGACAAAGAGAAAAAACATCCATAAACAAAAGTCGCAGTGCAAAAAAATTACGTACCCAAGTACAAAAAAAGAGCCAATTTTCTATGTGGTTATCTGTTAGTGGTGTTGCTGTCACTTTTATTTTTTTTCTACTCATTTTTCAAACTTCCTCTAAACCGCAGACACAATACGAAGAAGTAGAAGTCGCAGTTAAAACAAGCACAGCCGATAAGCCAAATAAAACAAGTAGTTTAGAGAAACCAAACAAAATAGAAAAAAAAGATAACTTCTCTAAGTTAAATGTTACAAAAAATTCGATGAAACACATAAAGGAAACAAGCACAGCTGATAAGCCAAATAAAACAAGTAGTTTAGAGAACCCAAACAAAATACGAAAAAAAGATAACTCTTCTAAGTTAAGTGTTACAAAAAATTCGACAAAACACATAAAGGAAACAAGTGCAAAAGAAAATTCTCAAGAAACAAACGGCAAAACACCAAAAAAGCAAAATAAAGTACCTCCTAAAAAACAAAACAATCCTAAAGCAAAGAAAAAACTAACCGCAAAACAAAGATCTACTATCTACTCACAAGCATACGCAAACTTCAATGCTAGAAAATTTCATATTGCTATAGACTTATTTTCAAAGCTAATTGACCACAATCCTAATGATATTGTCTCTCTAAACAGTAGAGGACTCGCTTATCATAATACCCAACAATTTGAACTTTCAATAAAAGATCAAAATGCGTGCATTCAAAAATCAATTACCAAATCATATAAATTTTATAATAGTAAAGCTGTAAGCTATAGATCTATGGGAAAAAATTTAGAAGCAATAAAAGCCTGCGAACAAGGCCTATTAATTTCTGAGAATCCAAAAGGTTACCATATAATGGGCCTATCATATATATCGTTAGAGAAATATAAATTTGCTATTGATAGTTATAGCAAAGCGATTGATTTAGACCCGAAGTATAGGAAAGCTTACTATCATCGAGGGCGAGTCTACTATACAAAAGGAAATTTTAACAAAGCTTTACCTGATTTTAACGCTATGCTCAAACTCAACAACAAAGATTCTAGCGCATATAAAAGTAGAGGGCTTGTTTATTTTTATACGCAAAAATATCAATTAGCGTTAGACGATTGGGACAAAGCAGTGGCAATATCTCCTCATTTGTCAAAAAGCATTGAGCCTTTTAGAAAAAATGCTATTTCTAAACTTAAAAAATAGCTGTTGCAGTTGAAGCTAACTCAAAAGCCTGCGCAAATTTTCATTTTCAGAATCAAAATAGTCTAGATTCTTATAATGTTTATTTACAAAATAAGTACACAAACATTATCAAATTTTAGATGCTGAGAAATCTAGTTTCAATACCAATAAAGCTAGAATAAACAACATTTCTGTTTTACACTCCAAACACTCATTTCCTTAAAAAAAACTAGGGCGTGTCATCATTCAAAATATTGTGTGTTTTTTCGAGCCCGAGCCCGAGCCCGTTTCCGAAACTTTCACTAACAATTTATCAAAGAAGCAAAGTTTCTTTTTCCATCGCAAAAAACTAGTATTGAACCAATAAATCACTTTTTGTCGCTCTCAAAAAGTTTTCGGGCGCGGGCTCGCAAACGGGCTCGGGCTCAATACTACTGGCGTATCATTAAATGAATCCGCTATATTTTTATCTGTATTGAATGATGACACGCCCTATTATTTTATTATAAAAAGTAAAAAAAAGATTGACAAAGAAATGCTGTACTAATACACTAATACAGATAACTGTACTGCTGAACTAATACAGTGGTGCATTGTTGCCGTTATACATTGAAAGGATATGAATGTTTATTCAAATTCAACCAGAATCGAGTATTCCAATATATAAGCAGATAATGGATCACATTGAACATGCTATTGCATCAAATCGTTTGAAAGAAAATGAGAAGTTACCTTCGGTGCGTGAACTAGCAAAACAGCTAATAGTAAACCCTAATACTGTTGCAAAAGCTTATCGTGAATTAGAAAGAAATAACGTTGTTCGTTCACATAAAGGAAAAGGGGTTTTTGTTATGGTTACGCAGAATATTTTTACTGAAGAAGAGAAAAAGCGTTTAGTAGGGGAAAAAATGTCTCCTGCTATTGTTGAAGGTTTAAACTTAGGGCTTACTTTTGATGAGATTCGCAATGTGTTAGATGAAAAAATTACTGCGTTCAAAAACATTGAGGAGAAAGACATATGAGTGAAGTGATTTCTATACAAAATTTAAGTAAGACGTTTGGAAAAAAACAGGTTCTTAACAACGTAAATTTAAGTATTTCTGCTGGTGTTGTTTATGCTCTTGTTGGAAAGAATGGGGTAGGTAAAACAACATTATTGCGCACTTTGTTAGGGCTTGAAATTCCTACAAGTGGAGAATCAAAAGTATTTGACTTAAATTCTCAAAAGTATGATTGGAAAATACGACAACGCGTAGGTTATGTAGCTGAAGGTTTACAAATGTATGAGTGGATGACTATTCGCGAAATTTTGTGGTTTGTTTCGCGATTTTATCCTACTTGGGATTTTGAGTATGAAAAGCAACTAGTAGAAAAATTTTCTTTGGATCGCAAAGCCAAAATCAAACATCTGTCACGCGGCTTTAAAAGTAAATTACTACTTACAATGGCTATGGCGCATCGTCCCCAACTACTTATTCTAGATGAAGCAACTTCGGGGCTTGATGTTGCTGTTCGCCGCGAATTTTTGGAATGCGTAGTTGAGACTGTGGAGAAAGAAGGACATACAGTCATTATTTCATCTCACTTATTGCAAGATGTAGAACGCATTGCTGACTCGATTGGTTTTCTTCACAATGGGAAAATAGAAAAAACTTACTCTGTGGATGAGTTAAAAAATACATTTCGAAAAGTGCAAGTTTCATTTGATGTTTATCCTGAAAATATTGAGCTAGAAGGTGTTTTACACCAGCAACAATTAGGACGAGAGTGTATGCTAACTATTCGCGACTACAATCAGCTACACGAAAAAGCATTGAGAGAAATGGGTGGAAAAGACATTCGTATTGTACACATGAGTCTTGAAGATGTCTTTGTAGAATGTCTGACTGAGGAGGCGATAATATGAAACAATTGCTGTGGAAAGAGTGGCGCAAAACGCGGGCAATTTTTTTTCTGTTTTGCGCGCTTAACTTACTCGCTATAGTTATTTCTGACGCAAGGCTTCACTTAGTGGCTACTCTGGTATATGGACTCACATCAATATTCTTATCTTTACTATTACCTGCTGTTGTTTTTAGTGGAGACGATGAACAAAATAGTGGAAAATTCTCGACAGCATTGCCAATTTCGCGTCGTTTTGTATGGTTTTCGAACCTTTTTTACATAGCGTTGTTATCTATCATTTTTCACGGTGTTTTTTATGCCTACGCATTTAAACCTGTAGTGTATATTTTATACTTTGTATTAACGACTGTAGCGATATTAAGTTCTCATATCTTTCAGAATAGTTTGGTGATCGTTTTTTCGAGTGTTGTAGTTTTTTGCGTAGGGGCAATAGCTTTATCGTTAGTTTTGTATGCTTTATATTTTTTGCCTATTCTAACGATAATTATTTGCGTAACAGCAATCATTATTGGTTTGTTGTTACTATCAAAAAAAGAAATTCCTATAGTAAAAGTCTTGATTGGTTTGTTGCTTACAGTAGAAATTTTTTGCATTTATTACAGTTTTCAAATAGGAAAAGTATATCGTCCCTACGAAAAAGAAATATTCGAGGTTATTCGTAAAAGCGGTATTGTTATTTTTGTAGGAGTAGGGATTTCCGCAATTCTTATGAGCTACCAACGTTTTATTTATTATAAATCAATAAGAAGAATTAGTTCCTTATTTCTTAGTATCGGAACTATTCTTATTTGCATTTTTTTACAGCTTAATAATGTGCAGTATAAATTAGATTATTGGCATATAAATAAGAATACTTTTGGAGCCCAAAAGACCTCACACTTTCAAGAAATGATTCTCTACAGCCAAAGTATAAAAACATTTGACTATGAATCAAAAAAAATGCAAGAGACAAATGTGTATTGTGATGATTTCTTTTCTTGGGGGAATGAATTAATATATTTATTAGCCTATAACATCGAGCACAGTTGGGGAATACCATCTTTAAAGAAGTATTATGTATATAATTGTATAAATAAAAAAAAATATGACATTCCATTTGATCCTAGTGTTCATAGAACATTTTACTGTAAAAGAAATTATTTACTTTTTTTAGGATCAAAGCAATTGGATATTGTTCAGGTTAAAGATAGATTAGATAATCATGTTGCTTATCAAATAGATAGATCTTTAAATTTTATAGGAATATTCGATAACTACGCTTATTTTTTGAACCAAAAAAATCTACATTTGGTAAAGTTCGGACTTAACAGTAAGTCTATGCAAATAGACCAAAGTACTAAACAAATTTTTGGAGCAGAAAATGATCCTTTGCTATTTAATTTAAATGTAGAAATACTAGAAAACCGCTTTCTTGTCCTAGAGAAAAGTTATTATACAGGGGATTCTATTGAGTTTTGGATACAGGATTTACGCAGTAACCAGCTAAAAAAAATATACGAGGCTAAAAGAAGCGATAGATCAGTGTACGTTTTAAAAATCCACACAGCCACCAACCAATGTATAATTTCGAACTACGAGCAAATGATTTTTGTCGACTTGGAAAATGGTAAAACAAAAGAGTTGACAGGTCGGTTCGTTGACATAGGAAATCAATATTTTTTACTAAATACTGAAAATGTGGTGCAGAAGCGAGAATTTACGACCAATAAAATCGTATACGAAAAATCGCTTGATGTTATGCGGATGATAAATTGGAAGAGAAAAGGTTATATTATTTTGGGATATACCCAAGGAAATAAAAAGCTTTATTACTATGATACGAAAAAGCAAACATTATTAGACAAAAAATTGCCTGCCCATTCCTGGGTAGATTACATCGATGAAAATCAAGGCGTTTTTTATGTTGGTGAAGATAAGAAACTTTACTACAGTGACCGCAATGACAATTCTATTGTTGTGCATTAAGGAGATATAAATATGACTAAGGCTCTTTTTTGGAAAGAATGGCGCACAATACAAAATATGACGTTTGCAATTGTTGTTGCCTTTATGATAATGCGGTTTGTGACAATTGAAAAATATTATGTTGATCATGTGGTTATGGGCGTTTGGGTAATATATTTACTTTTTTTGGGTGTAACATCGTTTAGCACTGAACAAAGCAAAAATAACCTATTGTTTTTACTAAGTTTAACAGCGCGGCGTTCTACAATATGGTTAGTAAAACTTAGTTTGCGATTAGTGATAATAGTGATTTTTCTGCTGTATATTTCCGCAGAACAGTATTTTGAAGTAGCGCCAAAATTACTTATCGTTGTTTCGTTGTCTCTCTTTGCTTTTTGCTTTTTTATTTCTCTGCAAATAGAAAGTCCTATCACTTGCGCTAGTGCAGCATTTGTCTTTGAAGTGAGTTTATTGATAATACTTTTTAAATTATCTTGGACAATAGTGTGGAGTGTACTTTTCTTGTTGCTCATTTCGATGATAAGTATTGCCGTTTCTTACAAAAAATTTCGGAATTTTGTGTAGCGCAGTATGAGGCTTTTTTAGCAATTAATAACAAACCCAGTACCCGTTGATAAGTTAGCGAGAGAAAGTAACGCGACATTACTTTTCTTCACTAACTTAATAGGCTTTATGTGTTAAGGATTTTTCTATGAAGTTTTTATTAAATTTGATATTCATTTCAATGGTGGGAATTTTTTGTCAAGAGAGTGATTTTTCTTATATTAGCAAGCGTTTTGAGTATCCAAATGAAAATAAATGGGCAAAACGTTGGTTACCTCGTGCGCAAGCAGTTGAGGATTTAAAAGAATTCCAGCAATATTTAGAGAGTAAATTTTCTTATCTACTTTTGCGCGAGGTAAACTATCAAAAAGCTTTAGAGGTTATCTCTAGTAATATTGGAGAAGGGATAGAGGTGGGGAATTTGGCATTACAAATTAATAAAATATTGGCTCTTTTTCCTGATGGACATGCTGCTATAAGAGGAGCGAGAAAGGTATTTCCCAATAAACTATTCACTCCTTTTTTATTTGGAGAACATAATCGACGAATTTTTATTTTTATGGAAAATCGCGAATCTTTTTTTCATCAAAAATTTCTTTATATTAAAGAAATGGATGGGATTAAAATAGAAAAATGGCTAGAAGTAAGCAAGCAATCTGTGGTCAAAGGTTCTCCCCAATTGATGCGAAAAAGAGCTATGAAAAACTTGCGATATATTGGAATTTTGCGAAAAGAATTAGGTGTTAAAAATACTAATGAGTTAGAACTAGTTTTAGAGTCAAGGCAAGCGGAAACTTTTAAAACGAAAGTTAAATTATCTTCAAAAAAAGCGTATTACGGAAAATGGCCACGAACTAAAACCAAGCTTATTGGAAATATAGGCTACCTACGAATTCCTTCTATGAGCGATGAGATTGAAGACATTGAAAAAATTTATACTGCGATGGATCAGTTTAGAACGACACGAGGATTGATCATTGATGTTCGAGGAAATAGTGGAGGTTCGCGCGATATTCTTAAGGTTTTATTTGCCTACTTTATGTCACCTGGCGAAAAACCGCAGATTGTCAATGTTGCAAAATACCGAAAATCCCCTCATGAAATTGAGGATGGTTATTTACAAAGTCGCTTTCTTTACCCTGAAAATTCTGCCATTTGGTCAAAAGAAGAACGAGAAGTAATTGCGCAGTTCAAAACTTCTTTTATTCCTGAGTGGAATCCTCCTGTACAGGATTTTTCTCAATGGCATTATTTTATTTTAAAGCACTCCGGTAACAAAAGTGTGTATTATTACAGTCAACCTATTGTTGTACTTATAAATAGCAATTGCTTTAGTGCAACAGATATTTTTCTTGGTGCGTTAAAAAGACGTAAGAATATAAAAATTATCGGTACACCAAGTAGTGGAGGTAGTGGCAGGAGCAAAACTTTTCGCCTGGAAAATAGCGGCATTGGTTTTAAAATATCGAGGATGGCTTCTTTTCAGGCAAATGGTAAACTATACGATTGTAATGGTATTTTTCCTGATATATTGGTGTACTCGCAACCTGAGTTTGAATTAGGAACAAGTGATGTTGTTTTGGAAAAAGCTTTAGAAAAATTAAAAACGAATACTAAAACAAAGTGATGATTATTTTGGAATGAAAAATCACAGCTATATTTGAATTGCATTCCAACTGCTAAGAAATTCCATTGAACAGTGGTAGTTTATAGTTATAATAAGAAGCTTGTTACGTTTAGTCGAAATATTGTATGTTCAATTGGGGGCATTTTTATCAAAGCAATTATAAATTTTTTACTTTTGCTGGTCGTTCTATTAATTCCTTTTGCGTGGATTTGTCGCGATGGACTAGGTCCTGATTCATTAGAATCCACTGGAATTCAGGCAATATCTCAAACTTTTTGGACTTTTTATCTTGGACCATTTACCGTTTTACTGTTTGTTTTGCGGTTATTTTGTAACACTAAAGTTCCCGAAAGTACAGCGTAATGTAGGTCGTTAATGAATAATAAATATCAAATAATCAAGGAACTTGGGCGTGGTGGAATGGGAGTGGTGTACCATGTACATGATCGCCAACTCAATCGCGAATGTGCCTTAAAAGTTTTACACAATACAACAGATGTTTCTCGGAAAAGATTTATTGAAGAAGCACGTGCTATTGCGAAATTGCATCATTCTAATATTATTCAGGTTTACGAAATTAGTTATTTTGAGCAAAATGGTACTACTTATCCCTATTTTACAATGGCTTATGTAAAAGGCATTTCTTTTGATATTTGGCTACAACAGCAAGATAGTATGGAGCAAAAATTATCTATTTTTTGCCAAATTTGCGAAGGCGTTGGTTATGCACATGCAAACAATATTATCCATCGTGATTTAAAACCACATAACATAATTGTTACTGAAAATAATGTTGCAATTGTTTTAGACTTTGGGTTAGCAAAAAACATCGATAAAGACACTCATTTAACACAAACCGGCGAAATTTTCGGTACGCCTAAATATATCGCTCCTGAGATAGTCACCTCTGGACAAGCAGATCATCTTTCTGATTTATATTCTCTCGGAGTAATTTTATATGAAATGCTAACAGGCTTTGTTCCTTTTGACGGAAAAAACCCTATTGAAATTATTTTTAAGCTAGCAACAACAACTCCCATGCTCCCCTCTAAATTAAATCGAAAAATTGTGCGCGATAGTGACATTGAACTGGTTTGTATGAAAGCTATTGAAAAAATACCCCAGAAACGATTTCACTCTGTTTCCTTATTGCAACAAGAAATAAGTGCTATTAGAGAAGGAAAGCCCATTTCCATACGCCCTGTTCGTGGCGTAAAAAAACTACTACTTCAGTTCAAGCAAAATTCTTTGGCGCAATTCTTTGCTTTTATTTCTATTGCTTCTATTATTTGGGCGTTAGTGTTATGGAAGATTACAGATCAAAAAATAGAAGCAGTAAATCTTATAGTAAACGAAGCGCATTTGAAAATCGCAGAGGGACATGAAAAGCAGCTAAATAACATTGCTAGACAATTAGAATATCATATGGATTTTGCAATAAATAATAAAAGTGTTTTTTTGCCTCTCCTTGATAAATGGATCGAAGCTTATAAAGAAGTAGATAAAGTGATTAGTGAATCAAAAAAAATAACAAATGAGTGGTTTCGTCGTTTTGAAAAAACACATACTTTTTTGAAATTCTTTATTCTTCCGCGCTTAAGTAAACGGAAACAAACAAAATTATTTGTTGTTCAGCAGCTAGGGAAAACAAAACTTTCACATTCAGGAAGATATGTGGCTAGTTATAATGAAAATGCTTTGGAGATCTACGATCAAAATCGCAAATTGTATCAAGAAGATGGTATTTTTATGGGATTTTCTCGTGACGATAAATATGTGGTTTACCAAAAGAAAGGTTTACATTTTTTTTCTCTAAAACAAGGAAAAGAAATTCCCTCTTTTCCTTGCTTTAAGCATCCGCGTATAATTTTTGCAAAGAATATGATTGCTTATACAAGTAAGAAAAATGAAATCACTGTTCTTTCTGCGCAAAACTTACTCGAAAAAGCTAAGTTTCAAACCGAAAAACCAGTAAAGCGTTTACTGTTTTCTCCTGATGAAAAATGGCTATTAATGATAGCCCCTTCACATATGTGTATAGGTAATGTTACAAATTCAAAAATACAGGTATTTCAAAATTTTCTGAGTGATTGGAATATTGGCGCTACTTTTTGGTATAGCGGTGACAAACTTAAGCTGTATTTGCGTGATTATCTTTCAAAAAATATATTTTTTGAGTTAAAAAATAATAAATGGTCTATTGAGAAACAGTACCAAAATTACTCTCAAAAAGAATTTTACCCTAGCTTGGATCTGGTGAAAATAAATTCTGAGAACATCATTCTTGCCAAGCGAAAAAAAGTTTTTTTAAAAAATTTAGAAAGCCAGGCTGAATACGAACTTTGTGAACATGCAAGTGAAGTCCAAGAAGTATTTTTTTTGAATAACGACTTGGTACTTAGTGAAAGTTTACAGCAGATAGAAATATCTAGTATACGTACGAAGAAAACAATACTTTCATTGAAAAATCAAGGACAAATACATAACTATTCCAACACCACATTAGAATTATTCTCTACAAAAAAACATTCTTCAAACGAACTTAATTGTATCTTAAAAAAGGTGAACATCTACCCTTCTCTAGTTAAAATACTACAACCTAAAGATCCACACATAAGTACAAAACAAATAAATGATTTTCGTAAATTGTCAACGGGAACAATGCATGATAACTCTTTAAGAGCATTTGCAACCCCAAATTTAAACTGTATATTTGTGCCGACAAGTATTGCGATGTTTATGTGGGAAAAATACGGCGACACTTATAAAAGTAAAATAGAACCATTTGCGCCACTATTCATGATGAAGTACAGTGCCTTTAGTAAAGACAAAAGATGGGTATTACTTTATCTAGTTAACACTATCTCCAAAAGTACCTGTAAATTTCACTTATATCAAACGAGTAAAGATATATATCAAAATAAAAAAGAAATTTATATTGATGCTGAAAAAGACAATTACATACAAGCGTTTGATTTTTCTAACGATAATCGATTTATTTATATCGGCGGGATGCAAAAAATTTGGAAGTGTCCACTTGAGTATTTGTTAAATAATAGAAAAATTCTCTTAACAAGCTTATCGTTGTTTTGTAGTGTAAATGCGCGAATTGTGTCTATAAAAATAAAACAAAATCTTATGGCTGTAGGACAAGGAGGAGGATCTTTATCCATTTTTGCCAATAACAAACTCGACTACCAAGTAAAACATCTACACACCAAAAATATTAATCGTTTTTGTTGGGCGAACACAAAACAAACATTGGCGTTTGTGAGTAACAACGAAGTACACTTGCTTACAAAACAAAACAATGAATGGCAAGAGAGAAAATTACAATACCTAACCCAAAGTCCTATAACTGATATTGGTTTTGATCCACAAGATAGATATCTCGCTATTTTTACAGAAGACAGTTTTGTTGTCTATGATTTAAGATACGATTTTTTTGTTTCTTCTGTTGTTGGCTACTACAAAAGTATGGGGGCTTCTTTTACTAGTGGCTGGAAACACATGGTTTGTGCTAGTCTTGAAGAAGTAGCAATCTTTGATCTTTCGAAACAAGATTTCAATTATTATCCTGAATTTTTTGAAGACGATATACATTTAGAAAACTTTATCAAAAAATTAAAATTTTATAAAGAATGATTAGCGGCGTGTTGGGTCTGTTCTGATTCAAGTAAAAGATGTGGTTGTTATCGTAACCGAATAATTATAACATTTTGGAGAACATAAACAAACAGAAGTTTTCCATCTTACCATTATTGAGAATCAAGAGCTTAAATAATATGAACAGTATCAAGAATAGCAGCGCGTGCAGAGTTGCGAGCAATATAATAGAATCGAGTTTTATTACATCTAGAGAGTGCCCAGTAAATTTACCATTACTTTTAGCAATATTAAGAAGAATGGATAAAGAAGCACGTTTAAGTTGATCAGCAAGAAATTAGGAAAGGCGTTAGCTAAGGTATGTTGAGAGATAAGGTTATAAACAGGGACCAGAATGAATCTGATCCCCATTAGCTTAATGCTTTTTGACAACAACGTATCGGCGTGAAAACCCTGTAATAACACGGAACAAAAACAATTCTTTGTCTTGCGAAAGAACTCTTTTGGCGTCTTCAATGTTTGTGATTTTTACGCGATTGATTTCAGTAATCACATCGTTAGGTCTTAGTGAAGAACGAGAAGCGGAGGTTTGATCCTCAATATTCGTGATAACCACACCTTTGTTTGTTTTTACACCTAAAGCTTTGGCTAGGTCTGCTGTTAGTTGCTGGATTTCTATCCCCAAATGATCAATTTTGGCTAATTCTGGCATAGATTTTTCTGGTTGTTTCGGCTGAACTGCCACACCTTGCTGCCATGTGGCTTTTTTAATATCCTCAAGTAGAATATTCAAACTGATGTTTTTTTGTTTGCGAAATATTCTTACAGAGACTCTTTTGCCTACAGGAGTTGTTGATACTGTGTGGCGCAGTTGTGCTGGACGAATAATTTTGTTGCCATCAAAATAAAGTATAATATCTCCAGATCTAAGTCCTCCACGTTTTGCAGGACTATTTGGAAATACTTGTTGAACTAAACAGCCATAAGATCCTTTCAATCCAAAGGCTTGCGCAATATCTGGTGTGACTTCTTCTATTTGCACACCCAACCATGAACGGCGTACTTCGCCGTTTTGCATAATCTGTTTCATGACAGTACGCGCCATGTTCACAGGTATTGCAAAACCAATTCCTTGGTAACCACCACTGCGGCTAAGAATAGCAGTATTAATTCCAATAACCTCGCCATGGAGATTGATAAGTGGTCCGCCAGAATTTCCGGGATTGATTGCTGCGTCCGTTTGAACAAAATCTTCGTATTCAGTAATACCTACTCCTGAACGCCCTTTAGCACTTACAATACCAGCAGTTACTGTTTGGCTTAGACCAAAGGGATTTCCTATAGCAAGGACCCATTGCCCAACAGCAAGATTTGCTGAATTTCCGAGAGGTGCTACAGGTAGATTACGGCCTTCAATTTTAATAACAGCTACATCTGTTTTCGAATCAGAGCCGATGACTTTTCCTTTAAATTTTCTTTTGTCATCGAGAGTAACAATTACTTCCTCTGCTTTGTCAACTACATGATGGTTACTTAAAATGTAACCCCGTGGATCAACAATTACTCCTGAACCCGCCCCTTGTTGTTTTTGCTGTTTTTTCGGAACGCGATTTTTTAATTGCGGATGGTTACGGAAGAACTCAAACGCTCCGCCTTTACTAGATACTTTACGCACTACAGAAATATGGACAACTGCTGGAGTTGCTTTTTTCGCAACGCGTACGAATGCTTGGGATTGCTGATGTAATCTGGCAATAGCTGCGTCTTGAGAATCATCAGCTTGAACGCTTGGTGCATAGAGAACACCAACTGCCATTATGGCTACAACACATGTCATAATGAATATTTTTTGTCGCATTTGTATTTCCTTTCTTATTAGAGCGCGCTGACGCTCTAGGAATAAATGAACTATTGCAGAACAAATTGTTAGTTTGTCTCTTGATGAAATAGTACCAAAACTACATTTTTATAACTGAGATAATAAAAGGACACTATGTGTTTATGCAAGTATTATGCCAAATACCTGTCAATTATAGAAAAGTATCTTAAGTTGTTTTTTTTCAAAATCTTAGATGTAAAACTTTCGTCTTTGAAATTTTAAAGGCAGAAGCTTTATGTATCCAAAACGCAACACTTTTTTACAATAAGTATACACAAAAGAGCTTGACTTAATTGTTTACTATTGTTGGTTTTTATTTTATTATATTGTTGGAGTATGTCGACATTTATCTTTTTTATAAAACCTAAAATATTGACACTCACAAAATTTGTCTTAGATTATTGTATTGGCCGAGGAAAAGATACAAAATGAAAATATGTTTAAAAGTTGTTACTGGTCATTTAAAAGGGCAAACCTTCAGTTTTGATGAATACAGCAAAATCTCAATAGGACGTTCACCAAAAGCTTATTTTTCCTTTCCTCAAGACCCGAAAATTTCGCGCTTACATTGTTTGTTAGAGTTTGTACCGCCTTATAACTGTTATATCCAAGATCTTGGAAGTAGCAATGGCACTTTTTATGGTATTCCCGATACCAAAACCCAAAAAATTCTGTTTAAACGCATTAGTGAAGAGCATGTTGAAAACAACCACTATATACGAGTGGGAGGAACAACTTTTCGCGTACAAATACCACCACTAAAAATTGTAAAATATTGCGATAAATGTAAATGCGTATTGAAAGATGATTCATTTGCCAAAGGTGAAGCAAGTACATTTGCTAATAAATACTACTGTCAAAAGTGCAAGCAACAAGAAAAGCAACAACCTTTAAGAGTGATAGAAGACTTTGAAATTTTACGCCGTATTGGTAGTGGAGCAATGGGAGCTGTTTACTTGGCGAGACACATCAAAACACAGCGTTCACTTGTTTTAAAAATAGCCCATCCAAGTATGCAACCTAATGAAAATCAAATCAAACGTTTTTTACAGGAAGCGGAGTTTGGTGCGCAGTTACGTCATAAATATATTGTTAATTATTATCGCGCTGGTTACTCCGAACTGCATGGTTTTTTTTACATTCCAATGGAATATGTACCGGGAATTGATTTGCAACAGTATATTACAAACAACAGTGGTCCTTTAACCCTCGCTATGGCAAAAAATTTTATGATACAGTTAACAGAAGCAATTGAATTTTTACACAATAATAAAATTATCCATCGCGATATAAAACCTGCGAATATTCTTGTGGTGAAAAAAAACAAGGCGATGAATATAAAACTAGCTGATTTAGGTTTGGCGAAAAGATATGAAGAGACAGGACTCAGTGGTATTACAATGTCAAATAAGGGATTAGGGACACCTGATTATTTAGCTCCGGAGCAACTAGAAAACGCGAAAGAAGCGGATGAGCGTTCAGATATATACTCAGCAGCGGCAACTATTTATCAAATGGTGACAAATCATAAAATTTTTACAGGTGGTCTACGTGAAATTTTTACAAAAATTATCAATGAAGAACCCATTCCTATTCGAGAATATGAACCATCAATCCCTGCAAATTTCGAAAAAATTGTGATGATGTGTTTACACAAAGACCCCAATGCAAGAGTACAAACGATGAAAGAATTTCGCATTTTGCTCCAAGGCATTTTAGCGAAAGTAAAGTAGACTTCTTTGTGCTATGTCTATATTTTTACTTGCTAAGTTCTATTGTTTTAGGGCGAGTCATTATTCAAAATATTGTGTGTTTTTTCGAGCCCGAGCCCGTTTCCGAAACTTTCACTAACAATTTATCAAAGAAGCAAAGTTTCTTTTTCCATCGCAAAAAACTAGTATTGAACTAATAAATCACTTTCTGTCGCTCTCAAAAAGTTTTCGGGCGCGGGCTCGCAAACGGACTCGGGCTCAATACTACTGGCGTATCATTAAACGAATCTGTTATATTTTTTATCTGTATTGAATGATGACACGCCCTAGTTGTTCTTTTAAATATCGTTTTCTTATTAAGGAAATTTTTTATGAAGTTGAGGATTATTTCTATCATTTTCTCTTTTGTAATTTTGATAGCATGCAATGACGAAAGCTCAGGTGCCAACGCAAAATCAGATCCTCCCAAGACAGATACTTCAAAAATGAATACGAGTACAAATCCCCTTAAGCGAGCACAAGCTGCTAAATGGGTGTTACAAAGTATGAAGTATAAAGGGTTAGTGTTAAAGCTAGTTAAAGGATCGAAAATTACTTTCACTTGCGATGCTAGTGGAGCTGTTACAGGAAAGAGTACGGTCAATACTTACTCAGGAGTACTTCAGGTAGATCAAAATGGAGCTATGTTGTGGCTAGATTCAGGAATTTCGCATACTGAAATGGCTTCTATTTCTAATAATGCAGATCAATTGCACCGGCAGGAAGATGCTTTCATTAAAACGATTAGAGACACTAGTCAGATGGTGGTTAAGGATGGGCTTTTGATTATCAAAAATAAAGATGGTAGTACTGAGTTAAAATTTGTTAAGGCTAGCTAGCCAAGTACTTAGTTTGGATGGAACCAACCGTTAAGGTAGCGCGGGAGGAAAGCCCGTGAGGGCTAATCGCTCGTTATTCTAACGAAAGTACACTTCAACAATACCTTCGAGTCCTATCCACTCTTTTACTTGAATGTCAATATTTTGTTTTGGCAATTTATCGATAGCATACATTGCCAACAAAAAATGATATTTGGGACGATGTTTTGCTGTTTGCCACCATTTTTGATATTCATTAATGACTTCTAACGTTTCCGCTTTTTCTTGGTTGAGTGTATCCAAAGGCAACAATTTTTCTTCTAGCGCTTCGATTCCACTGAGAATTTGCGCGCGTTTGTTCTTTAAATCTTCTAACTCTGGAGAAGCTTGAGAAGCTTTTTCTTCTATTTTTGGGAGTTGACGTTTCAAACTATTAATTTGCCTAAGATCTATAGAAATTTGCGCCTCTATTTTTCGTGCGTCTCTTATAAATCTATCTTCTTCAGCAATAATAGCACGTCGTTGGCGTTCAAAAGCATTTCTTCTACGAACCAAAGAAGCACGGCGTATTTCGTCCACTTCTCTAACAATTTGTCCATCTAGGCGACGAATTATAGCAATAAGACGAAGTTCTTCTTCTGCATTACTACGAAGAAGAGACCTGCGAGAATCTATCTCTGAACGACCGTCGTCTATACGTTGTTCTAACAAATTAATCGCTTGTTCTATTTGCTGTAGTTGCAAATTTGCTTTTCGTTGTTTTTCACCGAGTTTTGCGATCGTCTTGTCTAAAGTTTTTAACGCTGTTTCTTGGACTTTCTTTGCGGCAATTTCACTTGCTAAGTCGGCGCGAAGATTATTTAACTTTGCTTTTATTTGTGAACGACGCAGTGGGCTCATTGCTACAATTAATTTTTGATGGTTGTCATACAATTTGGCTGGATAGAAAAAGCCCATCTGTTTATTACTTATTTTTCTTGAATTTGCAATTTCTATTGTTGTTGACTCGATTCCTTCATAGGTCAAAAAATCTTGTAAAGCAGGAAGATGTGTAAATTTTTCGTAAGCCTTAGTCAATGATTCTACTCTGGCAGATCGTTTCGCATGTTGATCGAGCTGCTTGTAATATTTATTGATTATTTCTACAAGATCTTGTTCTGCAAACAATGTACAGAACAGACAAAAAGTTACTAATAATTTTTTCATGCCTAAATCCTTTCGCTTTACTCTCTATTTGACAACTTGCCTTCGTTGTGTTACCATAGAAATTATTATTATTCTAGCTTGTTTACATTCTACAAGAGGGGAAGGTGCTATGACAGGGGGAATCAATGACACAAAAACAACTGTCTATTATCAAACATTAGAAAATTTTCTATTGCGTATTAAAAAGAAAATTGCACCAAATCACAAATTAAAGTCCACTGGGCGCTTTAAGATGGACGATCGTTATCCCGAATACAAAAATCAAAAAAACGAAAATCAAGAAAAAACAGCGTTGGATGTTGCTAGTGTTGTCAATAAAGAATATGACGCTGAGTTTACTACAAAATTTAAAAGTTTTTTTTCGTTTATGAAGAAAATCTTTTGTAAAACATCTTAGGAATTATACCCTAGATATTATTTGGACAGTAGTAACGTGGTTGATCAAAAATCACGTACTAATGTCTAAGTGAGCAAAGATTAATAGTTTAACAGCAACTACACCCTCCAGAATGATTACTAGGTATGGTTGTAGCTTTTACTTCCCCAACACTCTTTCGCGGCACACTCATTCCACCACTAATAAGTCGTTTTACTTCTGAATCACGTGGTGTGGTTCCTAAATCTATATCGGCGACAGAACATAGTTTCTCCCATGTATTAACAGTTTCCGACATTCCATGTCGCACTTCTAAAATTTGTTGGTTGTGTTCGCAATAATATTCATACAATGGCATGTAATTTCTCCGTTAATTTACTATTCAAAAAACAAATCAGATAACACACCTAAAATAACAAACATTTTTGTTTAGGTTCTATTATAATTATAGTGATGTAATCAAAAAACAGCAAAGGCTAATTTTATTAAGTACGTTGCTTGAAATAAAATAGTAGAAAAAATTGAAATAAAAATTTATAATTTGCCGAAAAGTAGTGTAGAAGAAGTAACTGATGTAATCAGTGTTCGAGTTTACTACGTAAAAGTACGACAAATTTTAACGACAAGGAATTCGTTAACCACTCTCAAGGCAAAACAAGATCACAAGGAGTTATTATGTCTGAAAAAGTTTCTGGCAAAGGAAAGAAAACCGTATTGTGGGTTATTTCAATTATAATAATGTTTTCTGCTTACGCTTATCAGAAAAGAACAGGACCAACACATCCTTATCGAGGAAGTTACGATGTTGGCGGAAAAACACATAAGCACAAATTAATTCGCAGTGGAAATAGTTATGAGGATGCTGCTGTAACTTTACAACTAGGAGACTACTCTCCTTCTTTGTTTTATAAAAGATTAAAAACAAAAGATGACTTCACTCAAGTGCTCATGGAAAAAGGCAAAGATAATTTTTCAGCTTATCTTCCAAAACAACCAGCAGCGGGAAAATTAGAGTATTATGTAATAATTAAAACTAAAGATAAACAAATACGTATTCCAAACAACTCTGAGGAAAATATTGTTATACGTTTTAAAGATTATGTACCAACTTATATACTTTTTCCACATATCCTGATGATGTTT
Source organism: Candidatus Uabimicrobium helgolandensis (assembly GCF_041508025.1). Classification (NCBI taxonomy): domain Bacteria; kingdom Pseudomonadati; phylum Planctomycetota; class Candidatus Uabimicrobiia; order Candidatus Uabimicrobiales; family Candidatus Uabimicrobiaceae; genus Candidatus Uabimicrobium; species Candidatus Uabimicrobium helgolandensis. The sequence goes on along the minus strand of NZ_CP165719.1, from coordinate 3,020,699 downwards.
TTGGCAATATTGGTTGGAATGCGCGCTGCACTAGGAGCTCTTTTTGCACCTGATAGTATGCGATCATTTGTATGGTTTTCCTTTATATCAATGTCTATAGGAGGCATGGTTTTAGGTCCGATTGTACAAAAATATGCTTTCGGAGAGTACTGGACAGGCTTCCCTTGGGGAGGAGACTGGACGGATAACAAGATGCTTATTATGTGGATTGCGTGGGTAGCGGCTATCTCTGTTGTTGGAATAAAACAAAAAGCTAAAGAAACATTACCACGAATATTAGTTATCATAGCTGCAATAGTAATGACAGCGGTATATGTAATTCCTCACAGCATCCATGGTAGCGAGCTAGACTATTCGAAAGTAGATGCTGGTATTGACCCTGCAAAAGCTATTAAGACAGGTAAGTAGATGGGGGCTGTTCATTGGCATCTCGTGGTGGTGCACGTCCCTGTTGTAGGACTATTTTTTTCATTTATTTTACTGGTTTGTGCACACATTACCAAACAAGAAATTCTATATAAAATAAGCTATAGTTTTATAATTATATGTGCTGTGTTTGCTGTTTGTGCTTATATTTCAGGGCCTCTTGCTTACGAGGCCCAAACAGATTTAGACAAAGAATATGTCGATAAGCATGCTATGCTTGGTAAAATTTCGTTTATGGCGATGATTATTTTGGGCATTGCTTCTTTTAGCGCTATAGCGCAATATTTTCAAGAAGAAAAGCCATCATCTCTCCACAGGTATGTCATTTTATGTATGGTTGTTATTATCATGTACCTATTGTGTTGGACAGCACATACAGGAGGCGCTATTCGTCACTTGCCAATTCGTAAAACAAACGTTTTTATTTTTCCGTCTTTAGGAAGTTAGTTATGAAGCAATTGTATTTATTTTTTATTTGTATTGCGATAATAAGCGCGCAAAGTGATTGGCCGCAGTGGCGCGGTGAAAATGCCAGCTCTATTTCCCAAGATAGCCGTGTATTACAAAATGGCAAATCTTACAAACTAAAGACTTTGTGGAAGCGCTCTCTTGGCTCTGGTTATTCGAGTATTTCTATCTGGGATCGTTACGCCGTTACTATGTACTCTGACGGGAAAAAAGATTATGTATTTGCCTGTAATGCCCATAGCGGTGAAAAAATTTGGCAGTATACAATTGGCGACACTTACGTTGGGCACGACGGTTCGCATGACGGACCCATTTCAACACCTGTGTTAGAAGAAAATTATGTATTTGCACTAGATGCCCATGGACAACTACTTTGTTTACAATTGAATGATGGTAGTTTGGTATGGAAGAAAGATTTGCCGGTAGAGCACGAAGTTCAAAAGCCTTTTTATGGATTTGGAACTTCTCCTATTTTATACAAAAATTTTCTCATAGTGCAAACTGGATCGAAAAAAGGGACTATTTCTGCATTTGATAAAAAAAGTGGTGCACTTATCTGGACAATGGGCGATGATGCTGTCAATTACCAGTCACCTCTTCTTATTAATAATTTAGAAAACACACACTTGTTATGCGGTGGAAACAATTATCTCTATTGTATTGACCCGGAAAATGGCAAAGAAATTTGGCGCTACGAACACAAGGGAGGGAATTGGTCAACAGCTCCAACTGTTGTGGGGAAAACTCCTTGGCAAATTTTCTTGAAATACAAAGGTGGAGAAGCTGCGCTACTTGAGCTAACCGGAGATGAAAAAGAGCCTGTCAAAAAAGTGTGGACGACAAGACACATTAAAAAAGCCTTTTCCCCTCCAGTTGTTTTGGGCGATAAAATTTACGGTTATAGCGGGCGATTTTTTAGTTGCATCGATGTTAAAAAAGGAAAGAAAATTTGGAAATCACGTCAGCCTGGAGATGGATTTTTCATTGTAGTTAACGACCATTTTGTTTTGATAACAAAAGATGGTCACCTACATTTAGCCAATGACTCTTCTGGCAAGTATAAATCATTAGACAAACAAAAGGTTTTTGATGATTTAGTGTGGACACCTCCTAGCTTTGCACACGGAAAAATATACATACGCAGTCTCGGAGAAATCGCTTGTGTTTCAATTGCCAATAGTGATTCCGTTGTAAGCAGTGACACAGAGGTTGTTTATGAAAAAGTAGAGTCGCAGTTTTCTGATTTTGTAGAGAAAGTGCGCAACTCTGCTAATAAAAAAGAACTTATTGATGCTTTTATGGAAAAACAAAAACAATTTCCAATAACAGAAAAAAACTCTATTCATTTTGTTTACCGTGGAGAGGCTGACGATGTTGGTTTTGAAGGAGACATCATTGGCTTTCGTATTGACTACCCAATGCAAAGAATACCGGACACTAATTTCTTTTACTTTTCTTCTTACTTAGAGGAAGATGCATGTATCGCTTATCGTTTTATTAAAAATTTCGATGAAATTCTTACCGATCCTCTAAACAAAAAAACCTCGCAAAACTTTTTTGGAACATTTTCGACTACTAAAATGCCCAAATGGAAAGCAGCTCCTTATTTAAAAGAAGCACAACAAAAAGGCACAACACACAAGCTTTCTTATGAAAGTGAAAAAACTAAAGACAAGCGCGAATTGACTGTTTACCTTCCACATAATTATGATTCGAAAAAATCGTACGCAACTCTTTTTATTCACGACGGTACATCAGCACTAAAGCAAGGAAAATGGCAAAATACACTTGATAATCTAATTGCAGAAGGATTACCTGCTACAATTGCTGTTTTTATTCCACAGAAACACGGTAGAGAATATTCTGTAGAGGCTTCTCGCAATAACTATATAAATTTGCTCGTTTCAGAGTGGATACCTTTTCTTGAAAGTAAATATAGTACAAAAAATGAGCCTAAATTCAATATCGGTTTTGTAAACGGTGCAACATTAGCCCTCTATGCTACAGCTCAAAATCCCAACATTTTTTCGGGAGGTGCAAGTGTATCGGCTTTTTATTTAAAGAAAGAAGAGTTGGAGTTAAGCTCTCTAGTAAAAAAAATCAAAGAACCAGTAAAATTTTATATTAGTTGGGGAAAATACGACTTACGTAGCCCTTACGAAGGATGGAGTTTAATAGATAGTGGAGTTAACGTGGCTAAAGCCATTAATGAGGTAAATGAAAATTGTGTTAGTAAACCATATGTCGGTGGGTTTTCATGGGAAAATTGGCGCAATGAAAATGGTAAGATACTAAAATTCTTCCTCGAAAAAGATAACAAGTAATAGTGTTGCATAATATCATGATTTGCAGTAAAATAGAGGCATGTAGCTAGTACATGTCCTCTATTATTTTTTCGTAATTTAGTGGATACTATAGCGACTATAAACTATTTTTGTAAGGAGCTAAGCATGGACGAGTTAACTCGTAATAGTGAATTTGATACACGTATTGCTGAAGGAATAAAAATAGAGCCAAAAGATTGGATGCCAGAAAAATATCGCAAACAATTAACGAGAATGATGTCTCAACACGCTCATTCTGAGGTTGTCGGAATGCTACCTGAAGGAAACTGGATTACTCGTGCTCCTAATTTGCGTCGTAAAATGGCACTTTTAGCAAAAGTTCAAGACGAAGCTGGCCATGGTCTTTATATTTATAGCGCGGCTGAGACTCTAGGAACATCAAGGCAAGAGCTCGTCGATCAACTTCTTACAGGTAAAGCTAAATACTCTAGTATTTTTAATTACCCGACTCTTACCTGGGCTGATATTGGTATTGTAGGTTGGTTAGTTGATGGTGCTGCTATTGTAAATCAGACAATGTTAGCTAAATGTTCTTATGGTCCATATTCTCGTGCGATGTTACGAATTTGTGCAGAAGAAAACTTTCATAAAAAGCAAGGCTATGAAATTATTTGTACTCTTATGAAGGGGACAAAAGAGCAGCAAAAAATGGCCCAAGATGCGTTAAATCGTTTTTGGTGGGCAACACTAATGATGTTTGGACCACACGATAGCAATTCTCCAAATAGCGCTGATTTGTTTAAATGGAAAGTAAAAAAGAAAAGCAATGATGAACTTCGTCAACATTTTGTCAATATAACAGTTGCTCAAGCACACACAATTGGTTTAGAAATACCAGACCCAGACCTTAAATATAACAGTGAAACCAGAAATTGGGAATTTGGTGAAATTAATTGGGATGAATTTTACGCAGTAATTAAAGGACACGGGCCTTGTAACAAAGAGAGACTACAAGCACGTAATGATGCACACGATAATGGTGCTTGGGTAAGAGAAGCTTCTATTGCTTATGCTAAAAAGAAACAAGGAAAGAATTTAGAGAGATTTTTAAATGTCGGATAATGAACTACTGTCTGTATGGGAAGTATTTATGCAGCAAAAAAATGGTGGACCTCAGCAGCATGTTGGCAATGTACATGCTGCTGATGCTGAACTTGCACTACAAAACGCTCGCGATGTATATGCCCGTCGAGGTGGAAACGGTAGTATTTGGGTTGTTCCTTCAAAAGAAATTTATGCTTCAGGTTCCGATGATGAAGCACCATTTTTTGATCCATCGGACGACAAAATTTACCGTCACCCAAATTTTTACAGGGTTCCTAAAGCCATTAAAAATTTATAAGGCTGGTTGTTATGAAATTAGAAGATTTAGATATCTCTGCAAAAGAAGCTTTGTTTGAATACTTACTTTTTTTGGGAGACAGCAATTTAGTGCTTGGCCATCGTTTATCAGAATGGTGTGGTCACGGACCAATGCTTGAAGAAGATATTGCGCTTGCGAATTTAGCCTTAGACTGTGTTGGACAATCGGCTAATTTTCTTAAACTTGCTGGTGAAATAGAGGGAAAAGATCGCAACGAAGATCACTTAGCATATCTTCGCGATGCTATTGACTTTCGTAATGCCACGATTACAGAACTACCACGTGGTGACTTTGGGTTTACAATAATGCGTCAGTTTCTAGTTGCAACATACTTATATATAATTTTTAAAGAGTTGCGTAACAGTAGTTTCGATGATTTAAAAAGTATTGCTCAAAAAAGTATTAAAGAAGTAAAGTATCATATTCGTCATAGTAGTGAATGGGTTCTTCGTTTGGGAGATGGAACAGAAGAAAGTCATAAACGCATCCAAAAATCGCTAAATGAATTATGGCGTTATACAAATGAACTATTTGTTCAAATGCCACAAGATCAAGTTCTTATCGAAAAAAATATTATCTTTGATATGGATTCTTCAAAAAAACAGTGGTTGGAAATAATAGAACAGGTGTTAAAAGAAGCGACACTCATTACTCCAGAAAGTAATGAATATTTGTATCACAATGGTCGTGAAGGCAAACATACAGAGTATTTAGGTCATATGTTAGCTGAGATGCAAACATTACCAAGATCTCACCCTGGTGCTGTATGGTAACAACAAAATTCACAAGCGAAGACATATGGCAAATGCTCGCAGAGGTAAAAGATCCAGAGATACCACTGGTGACAATTGTTGGAATGGGAATCGTTCGCGATGTGGTTATTACAAGTGAAAATATAGAGGTTATTATTACGCCTACATACTCTGGTTGTCCTGCATCAAAAGAGATTCGTGATGGTATTGATCAAAAGCTACGTGAAAATAGTATTGAGAATTTTGTCATTAACTCAGTGTTATCTCCACCATGGACATCAGATTGGATTGACGAAGAAACAAAGCAAAAATTAAAAGAAAGTGGAATTGCGCCTCCACACAAAGTACCAACAAATGAATTACTTAGCCTTTTCGGTGATGACCGAATTGTTCATTGCCCTTATTGCGAATCAAAAAAGACAAAAAAAACAAGTGAATTTGGTTCGACACTTTGCAAATCACTGCATTTTTGCGATGGATGCCATCAGCCATTTGAACATTTTAAATGTATATGAGTTATCAATATATAGAACGTGTTGGTACGTTCTAATTAAGGGAAGCAGAAAAAATAAATATCCTACTGTTCTTTTGTTCATTTGCTTCGTTGTTCCTCTGTTACAGAATAAAGACTATGTGCCTTCGTCGCGCCTTGCGAATGAACAAAATCCCTGTATAAGGGTATATTATTTATTTCCACTTCCTAAGAGTCAGCAAAATAACAATAAAACGAAAAGGCTAACGGTAAACCGGTAGCCTTTTGTTATTTATAAGGATATTTTCAATGCAATATCAATATGTAACATATAAAATAGAAGACAATATCGGGCTTATTACTCTTAACAGAGCTGACGTTCTCAATAGTTTTCATGCCGAAATGGCGGCAGAACTCCAAGAGATTTTAGAAGATGTAAATAGTAATGAAAATGTACGTTGCGTTTTATTAACAGGTAGTGGCCGTGCTTTTTGTGCTGGGCAAGATTTGCAAGAGGCAACAAAAAATCCAGAGGAAGAAAAAATCCTTGGTAACTTTGTCGAGCAAATGTATAACCCTATCGTTAATGGAATACGTCAAACGCCGAAACCAGTGGTATGTGCTGTAAATGGCGTCGCAGCAGGCGCAGGTGCGAATCTTGCTTTGTGTTGCGACATTGTATTTGCCTCTAACCGTGCGTCATTTATCCAATCTTTTTGCAAAATAGGTCTTGTGCCTGACACGGCCGGTTCGTTTTTTCTTCCGCGCTTAGTCGGTTTTGGTCGCGCAAGTGCTCTAATGTTACTTGGCGACAAGGTAAGTGCACAACACGCATATGAAATGGGAATGATTTACAAAGTTATTGAAGATGAATGTTTGTTAGAAGAAGCTCACGAAACAGCAAGATATTTAGCCACGCAACCAACAAAAGGTCTTGGCTATATCAAAAAAGCTTTAAATAGTAGTTTAGTAAATGGTTTAGAGCAACAATTAGAAGTAGAAAAAGAGCTGCAAACGCTTGCTGGACAAACAGAGGATTACAAAGAAGGTGTCAAAGCATTTTTAGAAAAACGCAAACCTAAGTTTACGGGGAATTAATTGTGACAGAGAAAATTCAAATAGGGGTCATCGGTAGTGGCACCATGGGAACAGGAATTGCTCAAATTGCTGCAACAAGTGGACACGACGTCACCATTATAGACAATGAAGAACAGGCACTTGTCAATGCAAGTAAAAAACTCGAGAAAATATTTAGTCGACTAGTTGAAAAGAAGCGCATGACTCTAGAAGAAATGCAAGAGAGCATCGCGCGAACTACTTTTACAACGGACCTGGAATCATTAAGTAATTGTCAATTAGTTGTTGAGGCAATTATTGAAGATGTGCAAATAAAGCAACAAGTCTTTCAAAAACTCGAAAAAATTGTTGATGAAAACTGTATTCTCGCAACCAATACATCCTCTTTATCCGTTACCGCCATTGCTGCGGCTTGCGAGAAAGATTCTCGCGTCATCGGAATACACTTTTTTAATCCAGCACCCCTTATGCCTTTAGTTGAAATTGTTCCAGGCTTAGTTACTGATTCAAAAATACTAGAAGCGGCAAAAATGCTTATCGACTCGTGGGGGAAAACTGTTGTTGTAGCTAAAGACACGCCAGGTTTTATCGTAAACCGCATTGCACGGCCATTCTATGGAGAAGCTATTCGCATCCTTGAAGAAGGAGTTGCTGATGTTGCGACTATTGACTGGGCTTTGAAAGAGCAGGGTTTTCGCATGGGGCCTTTTGAACTAATGGACCTTATTGGCAATGATGTAAATTACCAAGTTACCTGTTCTGTTTTCGAAGCTTTCTTTTATGATCAGCGTTACAAGCCTTCTTTTACTCAACAACGACTTGTCCAAGCAAAACGTTATGGTCGAAAAAGTGGCCATGGATATTATAATTATGCTGAAAACGTTGCAAAACCACAGCCAACAGAAGATAAAGATTTAGCGCAAACTATTATGATGCGTGTTGTCTCAATGATCATAAATGAGGCAGTTGATGCGGTATTTTTACAAGTAGCTACAGCAAAAGACATTGATCTTGCAATGACAAAGGGGGTTAATTATCCTAAAGGACCTATTGCATGGTTAGAAGAAATAGGGTCAGGTAATGTTCTTGGATTTTTGCAGGGTTTATATGAAGAGTACGGAGAAGATCGTTACCGACCTAGTCCTCTTTTACGCAAGATGGTAAAAAGTGGTAAAAGTTTTTTATCGTAAACTATTTTTTTCTATAATAGCAATGAAATTATTCCACTCGGTAAACACAAACAATACACTAAATTCGCAACTCATGACTATTTTGCTTTACAAAAGAGTCCTCTCTTACAGGAGAGGACATCTTGTAGAGCGCAATAGGATTACGTCCTAATTTCTAACGAGTACGACGTTTACGAACAGAACGAGGCTTACCATTACTATACAAATCTTGGCTTTGGTTTACTCTTTGTAATGTAAGACGTGGAGCTGAAACTGTCTTTGTCGCAGATCTACGTTTATTGTAAGCGGTAGCTGACTTTTCAAAACCTGGGTGAACAGGACCAGTAAGTGATTTTGTACGGCGTCCTGGTCTGAGTGGTTTAGCTGTAGGCTTGTTGGCATTATTTCCTACATAGCGCGAAGTAGGACTTCCCCAAACATTTCCTTTGTTTTGCGATGCGACTTTTTTGCTTTTTTTTCGTATGATGCGCATATTCCCTCCTTCGATTTTGAATTGATATAAAATATTTGATATATTATATTAAGTCTTTAATAAAATGCAAGTCTAACGCTTCAGGAGAACAATGTGTCATATCAGATTTTTTACACAGGAAGCAAGACTCCACCAAAAGATCAGACAATTATTTGGACGCCTACAATTGAAATTACATATACTTTGCCACATAATGAAAAACAACTTTTAGAGATGCTTGGGACAAAATGCAATTGTGTATTTTTCAGTAAACACGGTGTTATTGGTTTTCAAAAGTACTTCCCATTGTTAAAACACAAAGTTTTTGCTGTAGGAAAATCGACAAAAGATCTTATTGAAAGCAAATGGAAAATTTTAGCACAACAACCAAAGGAACAAAATGCTGAAGGCATGATAAGGTTATTTCGCAAAACTTTACCTTATCCAACAGTTGTTATACAAGGAAACAAGGGACGAAAAGACTTTAGTGATTGGTTATACGAGGAGCAGTGGAATTTTATTGCAATTTCGGTGTACCGTACAGATTGTACAGTAAACAAAGTACTTCGCGCACAGTGGAGCAATAATGAAAACGATTATGTTTTTTTTACTTCGCCATCAACGATACAAGGTTTTCTGAAAACTGTAAATAGCGAAAGTTTACAAAACATAAAATCAAAAATTATTTCAATTGGGCCAACTACAAGCAGCGCTGTTAAAAATAGCAATGGAGTTGTTTATTACGAAAGTCCTTACCCCAATATAACAAAATTACTATTAATCAAACCATTTGTTAAAGGATAAATCGTGAACAATTGTAATTATCCGTATTTGCTCTTCATTTTGCAATGTAAATGACCCACCAAAAGTATTTATCTACTGAGTTTTGGTATTTTAATTTCTGCTTTTGTCAAGTCACTGAGTTTCGGAGAATAACATGCAAAATCTCTTAGTTATCGATGCACTTCTTGAACAGAAACAAGGTAAGCATCGAGAATTTTTATTTGCTATCCTGGAATGGGAAGCTTTTCTTGGTAACAGCAAGACATGGAATACAATTGTTAAAAAATTTTTCTACCACATAAATAAAAAAACACCCTCTAGCGGTTTAGCAATAGCCTGTCTTCGTCGCCTTTCTCGTGGAAACAACATAATGGTTGCTCCTTTGCAAATGCAACTACAGTTAATTCGTGGAGATTTGAGGAAAGTTCCGATTACTAAAAAAAACATCAACGAATTCCTTGACAGTCGATTAGAATCTAAGGTTGATAATTTCGCTCCTATTCGAAAAAATTTTGCTAAAAATATCAATAAATACATTCTTTGTGTCTCGACAATAGATAGTGTATTGCGCTGTTTTTCGACACATAAAGATAGTTTACTTCATGGTATATACACAGGAAAAATATACGCAACTTATATAAATGGAAATATTATTTTTCACTACCAAGAAATATGTGATTTTTATACTCATAGTGTAGATTGTACCTTGGAGATAAAAGAGCTCGTTGAATCGGGAGTAGAGGAACACGACATTCTACAAAAAATATCGATGGGTGCAATCCGAGCTATCTATAAAGAAGGTAAACTATTCTTACATAAAGAGGATGTCTCTTTTAATTACCCGAACTTTGCAACAACGCCTAGCCCGCAAAGAGCAGGTATAGATATCTCCGGCAGAGTAGAAAGGTTTTCCACTAAATTTGGAAAATCTGCTACACAAAAAAAAGAAGTTGTAAAAAAAAAGCGTAGCGCTCGGTTAAGACTATCTAAAGGAAAAACAAGTGCGCCTCAAAAACCACAAAAAATAAAAATTGATTTGGAACAAGATCTTAGTTTAACAAAAAGAATTCAGGAAACTTTATTGGAGAAAGAAGATCAAAAACCCATACAACGTCATAGACTACAAGTTAATCCTGAAGAAATGGGTGTAACAGCGCGTATCAAAAATGCACTTCTACAACAAGAAATGGGTATCACACAACGCATAAAAAAAGCTGTTGGTAAAACGGAAGATCGCATTAGCATTGGTCAAGGTATGATTAAATTATTTTCTGCCATAGGAAAAACAATCAAGTTTGCGATAACTGTACCACTTGTTATAGCTATTTTTCCTTTTAAATTTGTTTTTTCTGCTGGAAAAAGAGTGTTTTTGTGGTTCAGCCAAAGGAATAAACAAAAAATTGTTGAAGTCGAAATCCCTGCTTTTGAGGCTATGCTAAGTGAAGAAGCTGGACGCCCCGGAATTATAGAACGTACTCTAGCACAATCAAAATTACTATTAAAAGCACTGCAAATGACGATAGGTTTGCGTATAGTAGTGTTTATAAATTTTTGTGATAGTCTTGTCGAATTTGTCGCAGGGTATGTTAGTAACATATATCGCACTTGGAAAATGGGAAAAAGTATCAAGAGACGTATAGAACGCCATGACGTGAAAATGCAAATTGCGGGAATAACAGATGATCTAGAAATTGTTCGTTCTCGTATTTCACAGTTATTTCAATTTGCAGGATACAATGAGAAACAAGTAAAAAAAGCATTTACTTTAGATTTGATTTACGATCTTAGGTATCGTATGGATGAAATGAAAAGGGACTTATCTTTGCTAACAAAAGAGCAAATGACTCACACAGCAAAAAGTACATTAGGAGATTTTATCAAAAGTTTTGTACCAAATCCTCTAGAACTATTCACTCCGTGCAAAGATTTTATAATTTTTGCATTCGTCATGAAATATTCGCGCAAAGATATTTATGTAATGTATGGTGAAATGTTAATGAGCTGTCGTTTCATAGTAAAAAGTTTAGATAAAGATCAAGATCTTTTACTAGATAGTTATGAAGACTCAATGATTGCATCTCTTAATAAAAACTATAACCTGCGCAATGTTGAACAGCATATCAACGAATGCAAGCAGCAAATACAAAGGTTTATTCAAGTCTTGACAAATCCACGTAAAATGATAGATGCTCGACACTTAAGCATCGAAGACCTATCCTACGAACATTGCCAAAAAGGCGATGCGCGGTTGAGTTTGCAACTGCAATTCGAAAAAGTTTTACGCAAACGGATAGAAAAAAAATTCACACTTTCATCAAAATGGCATTTGCAAGATAAGATTTTCTTTGAACGCCGTTATCGTTTACAGCGAAAATTATATTCAATTTATTGTTAGTCCTATAAACTGTTATCTAAGGCTATCATCATTCTTCGAGCTCGAGTCCAATGTAATCTAAGAGTTTGAGAAATAGAAGTATTGATAAATATTTTAGATAGATTGGTGTTGGTTTAGTATCGCACAATCCTAGGGCGTGCCGACATTTAAATTTTATGAAAATAGCAAAATCGATGTTATTTTCTAAATGTCGACATGCCCTAATAAGTTACGACCTACAGTCAGTTATTGTGCTAACTTCAATTTCAATTCTTTTTTGGCTTGATGTATTCGCCAATAGATAGTTGCTTCCGAACAACCTTCCATTTTTGCGACATCTCCGGTGTCCATCCCGTGTAAAATAGTAAGAACAATGGCTGATTTGAGTTTAGGAGATAACATTTGCAGGAATTTACCTACTCCTGTTTCCATTTCCATCTCCTCTTCATATATCATTTTATCCAATGTAGAAGGAGAAAGATCCGCGCTCTCTGGTAATTGAGAACAAGCATAGACTTTCTTGTTTTTGTTTTTGGATAGAAATGTGTAGGTTGTATTGATAGCTATTTTGTACAACCACGTATATATTTTTGCTTTTTCTTGAAAACTACCCGCATTTTTCCACGCTTTTATAAAAACCTCTTGAGCAAGATCTTCCGCGTCGATTTCATTTACAACTATTCGACGAATAGTTGCTTTTATGCGATCCATACAATTTTGTATTTCGTCTTCATCAAAAAAGCCTTTCTCTTCTTTTGCCGTCATTTTACTATTCCCAAAAAAGTGAACTATTACTTTAAGGATTTAAACTATGTGACCTGACAAAAGTAGTTACCTACTGAGTACAGAGTTTTTATTTTCTAGTATGGTGCGTAAACAAATGCCAACACTTTTGACGGGCCACTTATGAAGAGAGGAGGATTCGAACCTCCGAAAACCTTTCGGCTAGTAGATTTACAGTCTACCCCTTTTAACCACTCGGGCACCTCTTCTAAATACTGGTGGTGGGAGTCGAACCCACAAACCCTTGATTCTAAGTCAAGTCCCTTTACCAATTTGGGCACACCAGTTTTCACAAAAATGAAGAGAGGAGGATTCGAACCTCCGAAAACCTTTCGGCTAGTAGATTTACAGTCTACCCCTTTTAACCACTCGGGCACCTCTTCTAAATACTGGTGGTGGGAGTCGAACCCACAAATCCTTGATTTTAAGTCAAGTCCCTTTACCAATTTGGGCACACCAGTTTTTTGTAAAAATGAAGAGAGGAGGATTCGAACCTCCGAAAACCTTTCGGCTAGTAGATTTACAGTCTACCCCTTTTAACCACTCGGGCACCTCTTCTAAATACTGGTGGTGGGAGTCGAACCCACAAACCCTTGATTCTAAGTCAAGTCCCTTTACCAATTTGGGCACACCAGTTTTCACAAAAATGAAGAGAGGAGGATTCGAACCTCCAAAACCTTTCGGTCAGTAACTTTGCAGTCTACTCCCCTTTACCAATTTGGGCATCTCTTCTAAATACTGGTGGTGGGAGTCGAACCCACAAATCCTTGATTTTAAGTCAAGTCCCTTTACCAATTTGGGCACACCAGTTTTTTTGGGCAAAAAAAAAGCCCTGAACTCGTCGAAGTTCAGGGCTTTAGGGTATGATATTTATCATGGCAAAATATCTCCGCACCTTCGCTTCGTAAGGCTATATAACAGCAGGTATAAATAGTTGAGTAAATAATATTGAGCGTTCATTTTTGTTTTCTTTCTAATTTGAAATTTGTTGGTTAAATTAAAATAATTAACTCGAAAATATCTTTGTACACCCTATTAGACTGTGCACAAGGTAGATATCTTTGAAAAAAATTTTTTTCTTTCTAAAAGTTGTCGTCAGTTAGACCACTCATACAAGATATACAAGACATTAGAGTGTACTAATATTTATTCTTCGGCGTACAGTTTTAAGCCATCGTAATCTTTTATTTCCAGTGCTAATCGCGATTTATCCTACAAAAAAACAGAAATTTTATTTATCAGTTTCGGAAAAAAAACGCGAAATAATCTTGGGAAACTCTTTGAGAGTTTTCATCATTTTTTCAATATCGAATATCTGCGCCTGTTCTTCCAAAGTGTTTCCCCAGGATTTTAAAATTTTGATATTATGCTTTGAACCTAGTAGGCTAATTTGTACTCCAAAGTTTTGAATTTCATCAACTTCGCGTAAATCGCAAAGTTGTTTCCATGTCTTGTGCCTTTTCTGCAATTCTTCTAGAATTTCTGGTGGCACCTGCAAAGAATTTCTGTCTGTCTCAGGATTCTTGATCACAGAATTTACTGGTTGTAAAGAGTGCGCTAAAAATTTGGTCAACGTTGTAATCAATTTGTAAGATGAAATCGGTTTACTTAAAAAGCCATCAGCAATAATGTTAAGTTTTTCTTCTTCTTTTTTCATTGCTGATGCGGTTAAGGCAATGATCGGAATATCTTTTGTTTGTTGATGATTTTTAATAAGTTTTATAGCCTCTTCTCCACTAATAAGAGGCATTCGTTTGTCCATTAAGACTAAATCCGGGACATGCTTTTTCGCGAATTCAAAAGCTTCGTATCCATTTTTAGCTTCAAGTATATTTAAACCGCATGGTCTAAGATATGCAGCAATGAGTTTGCGATTGTTTTCTATATCATCGACCACCAAAACAGTAGCTGGCTCAAATACAACAGAATTAATTTCTGTTGTTTCTACCTCCTTGTCATTGTTAGTTTTTACAGGAACATCAAAAATATTTATGTAAAAGGTAGAACCACAATCAACTTTACTTTCTAAAGTTATTTGTCCATTCATTTTTTCGATTAAGGATTTTGTAATAGCAAGGCCAAGTCCAGTACCACCGTATTTATCTTGGTTCTGTTTTTTTTGTTGTTCAAAAACATTAAAAATCAATTTTTGCTGTTCTTTAGGGATACCAATACCACTATCTGCGACACTAAAAATCAAATCACCACATTGTGCATCTTTAACTCGATAGTCTGCTGTTAATTTAACATAACCTTTCTCTGTAAATTTAACAGCATTTCCAATTAAATTAATGAGAATTTGGCGCAAGCGTCTTTCATCTATCATAGCTATTTGTGGAAAGCTATCCGCAACCTCTAAATGAAATTGTAATTTCTTATTCAATATCTTTTGTCGAAAAATAGCCTTTATTTCACTAAATACTGTTAGAAGATCTGTGTTTGCATATTCAAATTTCAATTTACCGGATTCTACCTTAGATAAATCTAAAATATCATTGATTAAAAGCAATAATAATTGACCACTTGTTTTAATAGATGATAGATATTCTTTTTGCTGTCCATCAGTAATTAAATTTTCCAACACTTCAGTAAAACCAATGATTGCATTCATTGGTGTACGAATTTCGTGACTCATATTGGCCAAGAACTCACTTTTGGCGTGATTTGCAACTTCAGCACGTTTTTTGGCTTCGACTAGTTCTGTTGCTTGATTTTGTAACTCGATATTCCTTCGTTCTAGCGTTTTTTGCGCTTCGTAAAGTTTCAAATGGACTTTGATACGCGCTAAGATTTCTCCTGCATAAAAAGGTTTGGGAATGTAATCTATACCACCAACATCAAACGCTCGTGCTTTATCTTGTTGCTCATTTAAAGCGCTAATAAAAATTACAGGGATATTCTTTGTGTTCTCGTTGTTTTTTAAACGAGAGCACACTTCATAACCATTTATACCAGGCATATCAATATCAAGTAGTATCAAGTTTGGCGGCTTGCGCTCCGCTATACTTAAAGCTTGATCCGGTTTTAACACCGGACGAACAAAGTAATCGTGTTTGCTAAGAATATCATACAATAACTTCAAGTTCTCAGGTTTGTCATCAACAATTAAAATATCAAATTTATTTTGAGTTTTCATTTACTGTCTCTCCACGCAATTACTGAAATTAGGAGCTAGCAATATCAGGTAATTGTCTTTCCCACCATTGTTGTGCATCTGTACAAGTCCACGGACTTACAAACGATATTTCACTTAATCGCTGCTTTACTTGGTGTATAGAAGGTCGTTTCTCTGCTTTTTTTTGCAAACATTGCATAATTAAATTTTCTAAATCTTTGGGGATTTCATCGTTACAAAATTGCGAAATAGGTTCAGGAATATCATTTACATGCCTTTGAATAATGTACATCGGGTTATTACCAGTAAAGACATGGCGACCGGCAAGTAAATGATAAGCTACACAACCAAAAGAATAAACATCGATACTTTCATCGATTTCTTTACCATACGCTAACTCAGGAGCCATAAAAAGAGGAGAACCAACTATATATTCTCCTGTAAGATTAGAGTTTTCATCCACTTTTTTTACAATACCAAAATCAAGTACTTTGATAAAATCGAATTGCCAACCTAGTTTGCACAAAAAGATATTGCTTGGTTTGATATCGCGATGAATAATCCCATTAGAATGAGCTTCCATTAAAGACAAACACACTTGCGATAAAATATATACAGCTCTTTGAGGAGAAATAGAACCGTGATTTAAAACTAATTGATCCAAGTCCAGTCCGTATAGCATTTCCATTGCATAATAAATGGAATTAGATTGATCAATTCCATAATCGTAAAGAGTAATTGTGTGAGGTGATTGAAGTCTTGCAATTGTTTGCGCTTCGCGCTCAAAACGTTTTAATATTATCGAGGCATTTTTATCTTGTAGTTCCTCCTGAATGCGCTTTATCACGACAGGCCTTACCAAGGCATGGTGTTTTGCTCTCCAAACTTCTCCCATACCGCCTTGGCCAATTTTTTCGATTAAACGATAGTTATCTATGCGTATTCCAGGAGCTAACCATTCATCATCAATAACAACTTCTGTTGTATCAGGACTAGAAAAAGTAACGCTGCGTTCGATCAAGTTTTTTAATTCCTTGGTATTGCCAGGCCATGAATAATTGCTTAGTTTTTTAAGAGATTTTTCATCCATGGTGGTAATTTTTTTTCCGCGTTGTTGTGCATAAAATTTAATGTAGTAATCGATCAATATTGGTATGTCTTCGCGCCTTTCAAGTAAAGTAGGGACGTGTAAAACATGTTTGCTTAGCAAGCTGTTTAAATCTGAGTGTAGATTACTTTTCGCTTTTGACCCACCATAACATACAATTTTTATATTTATCTCATGTTGCTTTAGAATTTCTAGCAGACTCTCTTGAAGAGTAGTTGGTAATTCATAGATGTTTTCCAAAAATAAAGTACCACAAGTAGCAAGAAGTACTTTTGGAATAAAGTCATCATCGTTATTTAGAGAAAGCGCTTTTTCAAAAAAGTTTACTTTGAAAGCGTTGCAATTAATTTGAATAAATGCTCCTTCGCATTTAGATAATTTGTGAATAGTGCGTGCAATAGCTTCTTCAGCACATTCGGTTTCTCCTATTAAGAAAACTGACTTTCGATCACTAGCATATTTTGCGATAGAATCGCGTACTTTAGTAATAACTTCACTACTTCCAAGTAATTCACCATCGGTATTGTAGCAAGCCTCTGCAAATAGCGTTTCGGTAATTTCTAACTCTTTACTCAGCGCTTCTTTTTGCTCTTCTATCTTACGCTTTTGATAGCCAATCGTCAAATGAGTATGCACGCGTGAAAGCAGCTCTTGGCTATTAAACGGCTTACTTATATAATCAACAGCTCCTATTTCAAAACCTTTAACAACTTCTTCTTTTTCGATTTTTGCTGTTAAAAATATAACAGGTGTTTCGGTGTTTAGTCCATCTTGTTTTAAAGCTTTACATGCTCCAAAACCATCTAGCTCAGGCATCATAATATCGAGTAAAATTAAATCAAAACGTTTTTTTTTCGCAAGTTCGACTGCCTGTTTACCATTTTGCGCATAGCTTATTTTATAACTCTGCCCACGTAAGACAGTACCCAATACCTGAATATTTTTTGCCACATCATCAACAATTAGAACATGCGCGTTGTTTAACATATTTTATTCCTAAATAAAAATGGCCACTTTTGAATCATCAAATATGCAAATATTGCACCTAAAATAATAAAAAAAGTTTAGACCTGTCATCAATTAAGCCATTATGCTGAAAAATTTGTAGCTGTGACCACAATCTGACTACTGTTGACTTAAACTGAGATATTACGGTCGACCGCAACCCTAGCCATAATCGTAGCTGATAATACACCTAAAATGATAATAATTATGTGCGTACTTTCATTTTTTTTACCAAAAGTACTGTGTCTTTTATTAAAATGATTTTACTATTCAAAATATGGAGCGGTCTATACAAAATGTAGGAAATCTATTCAAAATACATAAGACCTATTCAAAATATAAAAAATCTATTCGAAATAAATGCAAGACAATTCATCTTGAAATGCCGAAAAACAGAGTTTGTGCTCGGTCTGTAATGGCATACTATTTGCTTTTTCAAAAGACTACAATGTACAGTTACTCGCAAAAATATTACAATAAAAAACTATAAATAAAGCTATAATCTACTGGCTATACCACACATTGTGAAACGATTTATTGTACTTTTTGATAGCGACTTAATTTCTTGCTCAGGATATACGGCAAATAATATTGAACATAAGGAGATTCATTAGAATGTTTGAATTGCAACAACTCGTAAGTTTTACTTTGGCCCTATGCTTACTTGCTTGTATCGCCGTAGCGCAAAATATAGAAGAGACTATACGCCGATTAGAAAAAGCACTGACACCGCAAGAAAAAGCTTTTTTAGAAACGTATCCTATTATTCGCATTGGTAACGAGTTAGATTGGCCTCCATTTGATTATAATGTAAATGGCACTCCCCAAGGACTTGCTATTAGTTACATGAAGTTTATCGATACAATACTTACCGATACTAGTTTCGAATATATTCATGGTTATAGATGGGGAAAACTTCAAAATATGTGTCGCGAACGCAAAATAGACGTATTGCCTGTGTTATGGGACATTGAAGAACGACGGCAGTATATGAATTTTACCGCAGGATATATTAGTAATCCTCTTGTGCTCGTTATGAAGAAAAATGCTCAAGTACTTGAAAGTCTTGATCATATAAAAACGATTGCTTTGCAAAAGGGCGTTGCTACGATTTCCGCCATAGCCAAATTATACCCGCAAATTAAAATCGTTACTACACCTACTATTCTCGAAGCACTGTTGTTAGTTCAATCTGATCGCGTAGATGCATGCATGGATAGCATTGGTATTGTCAGTTACAGTATCAAGAAACATTTTTTAAATGGTCTACAAATAAACTCTAAACTTGTCGATAAACGATTACAAAATTTTGATCAACTTTGCATTGGTATTAGAAGTGACTGGCCTCTAATACGCAATGTTTTTCAAAAGGCACTAAACGCAATGACAGAAGAACAACGACATTCAATCAACAAAAAATGGCTAGAACTAGGTAGTGATCGCTCCTCAAAAGATTTTCGTTTAACTCCTAAAGAAGAAAAATGGTTACAAGACCACCAACAATTGCATTTGGGGATAACTTCAGATTGGGCGCCGATAGAATTTATTAATGAAGTAGGAGTTTTTCAAGGAGTGTCCAGCGAGTATGTACAAAAAATTAATCAAGCTTTTGATATCAAAATGAATCCGCAAAAAGGTTTAATTTGGGAACAGGTTCTCGCTAAAGCAAAAAATAAAGAAATTGATGTTTTGTCATGTGTAGTGAAAATGCCAAGTCGTAGTCATTATCTTAGGTTTACTAAACCGTACCTGTCTTTACGATTAATTATTATTAGTGAGCAAGATGCTCCGTTTATTAATGGTTTGCAGGGACTTATTGGTAAAAAAATAGCTGCTGTGAAAGGATATGCTATTGTTGAAATTCTAAAAAGAGATTGGCCAACACTAAATTGCCACCTTTATGATAATTTCGAAAACGCACTACAAAGCGTTTCTAAAGGCGAAGTCGATGCTTTTATTGGAAACTTAGCCACAATCACGTATACCATAAGAACTAAAGGAATAATGAATATACGAGTGGCAGCAACAACCAAATACAGTTACGACATGGCCTTTGGCGTAAGAAAAGATTGGCCAGAGTTGGTCAAAATCCTCAACCGTTATCTTGCTTCTTTTTCGCAAGAAGAAAAGAAAGATATAGAGCATCGTTGGAGCAATATCCATATTGAAAAAAAAGTGCATTGGAAAAAATTTTGGTATCGAATTACCATTATTTTTTTTATTGTTGCGATTGTTTTTGTGTTAATTTTATTGTGGAATTATCGCCTTGGTCAAGAGATAAAAGAACGTCGAATTGCACAACAAAATTTAATTGCCTCCAATTGCGAATTACAAAAAGCTAAAAAGGCAGAACAGCAAGCCAATCAGGCTAAAAGCAAATTTTTAGCAAACATGTCACACGAAATTCGTACTCCAATGAATGCTATTCTTGGTTTTACCGAAATACTTTCCGAGGAAGAACATGATCCGCAAAAGAAAAGTTATATAAATGCTATTCATACTAGCGGTAAAGCTTTACTTGCTCTTATCAATGATGTTCTTGATATATCTAAAATAGAAGCAGGGAAAATAGAGTTGCAATTTAGTGCTGTGCGCTTACAGATTTTGCTAGAAGAAATGGAAGTTATTTTTCGTCAACAAACATCTGACAAAGAATTAGATTTTCAGATTGATATAGATAATAATTTCCCTATCATTATTTCCGATGAAGTACGGTTACGCCAAATACTTATAAACCTAATTGGCAATGCTATTAAGTTTACCCATGTAGGTCATATTAAAGTAAAAGCAAAAGTTCATGAAGTACCAAAAGAAGAGCGCTTTAGACTAGTTATCGAAATTATCGATAGCGGTATTGGCATTGCCAAAGAACAACATAAACGCATCTTTGAAGTTTTCTCCCAATCAAAACAACAAAATTATGCAGTGTATGGTGGTACTGGGTTAGGTTTGGCAATTGTGAAAAGTCTTGTTGAATTAATGGAAGGGAAAATTGAGGTAGAGTCTGAATTTGGGAAAGGTACTACTTTTCGCATAACATTTGATGATGTCGAAATCGCTTCCACCGAGAATATAAAAACACAAGTAGACAACTCTTTAGATTTGTCTTGTATAAATTTCTCTTCAGCGACTATTCTTATTGTGGACGATGTAAAATACAATCGTGAAATATTTGCCATCTATCTTAAAAATTGGAATTTTGACATCGTTTTTGCTCATAACGGTAAAGAGGGTATTGAAAAAGTTAAAATACATCGACCAGACCTAATTTTATTGGATATGAAAATGCCGATAATGAACGGTTATCAAGCCTCTGATATTCTCAAGCGTGACCCTGAACTGCGGCATATTCCCATTATTGCAGCTACTGCTTCTTCTTTAAAACAAGATGAAAAAATTATTGCACAGCTTTGCGATGGTTACCTACGAAAGCCACTTAGTAAAAGAGATTTAGTTAGTGAAATAATGAAGCACATATCTTATTCTGTAGAAAAGAATTTTGATCTAGACGAAATTTCTACGAGTTGTCAACCAGTAACAGTTAACGATCTAGCAGAGATTCCTACGCATCAAATTCAACAAATCATTCATGCGGCAGAAGAAGCAAATGTAGAATTACTATTACAAATTAGTTTACAACTACAAGATAAAAAGCCTATTGTTGCAAACCATATTAGGAAACTAGTCGAAAATTTTGATTACGATAGTATTGTCGTATTATTTCGCGATACTTTGAAGTAACCATGGGAAAAACATGAACCAATATCAAATATTAAAAATCACTTGTCCCTATTGTTCTAAAAATCATAAAGTTAGGTGTTACCAATTTGGCGATTCATATGAATGTCCAAACACCGCAAGCATTTTTTCTTTTAATTCTAAGTTTGTTGCTGAAAAAGTGCAGTCGCAGACAGATTTAACTTTTTTTACTAAATCTATTGTTGAATACGACGAACTTTTACCTCTCATAAGTCTTAACGATATGCAAGAAAATTCAGTAACAAACTTAGAATTAAAAGAAGAGAACCAAAAGATATTGTCGTCTACTTCAAATCAACTTGAATTTACAAGAGATCAATTAAAAATCCCAGAAGTCTCTGATAATAAAAGAGATAAAGATTCTACTACTTCGAAATCTTTGTCAGGCGAAATCGCGAAAAAGAGGCAAAACAAAATTTACATAGGTAAGTATGAAATTTTACATGAGATTGGGAAGGGAGGATTTGGATTAGTTTATAAAGGATGGGACCCTGTTTTATGCCGTTATGTGGCCATTAAAATAGTAAAAAGCGCTTATAGTGAACAAATGATAGCTAAGTTTATTGAAGAAGCCCAAGTTCTTGCCTCTATTAATCATCCAAATACTGTACAAATCTATGATTTTGGTATTGCGAAAAATAACCCATACATTGTGATGGAGTATTTAGAGTCGCAAACAATATCGTTATACTGTAAAAATATTTCACAAAATACCTTCGTATCTATTGTATGCAAATTGTTTTCAGAGTTAGCAGATGCTCTTAGTTATTTACACAGTAAAACGATCTATCATCAAGATATTAAACCGCAAAATATTCTTGTTTCTCAAGACGGCAGAGCAAAACTCGTTGATTTTGGATTGGCAACTAGTGATGATTTTATTGAAAATTATTCAGGAACTATACGTTATACAGCTCCAGAAAGATTTGAGAAGAAATTTAAGCCAGCTCCATCTAGTGATATTTATTCTTTAGGTACTACTTTCTATGAAATCTTAGTAAAGCGATATTATATCCAAGGTAATAATTATGATCAAATTATGATAAACATATCAAAAAAAAGAGAGGTCATTTTTTATGATGATGACAAAGTAGAAAAGCGATTACAAGATATCTACTACAAATGCTTATGTCAAAAACATGAAAATAGATATCAAAATGCACAAGATCTGCACATCGACTTACTTGATTTTATGGCTTACAAATCTTCTACGACAGATTTTCCATACATTTATACTATACAAAAAAATAAGCAAAAAATTATTTATCCTATACGTAAACGTAACTTTTATTTAGGCCGTTCTTTTATCTGTGATATTGTTATTTCCAATGATCTTGTATCTAGAGTACATCTCCTTCTCTACCAAGAACAAGAAAACGTATATATAAAAAATTTAGGGAAGGCTTATATTCGTGTTGGTAACTCACAACTAAAAACGGGGGAAGAGAAAATTCTTTCAGGAGAACAACCTTTTGAGATTTTGGGTAATCATTTTTTCTTTGTTTCTAATAAAGTATACAATTTTGTAGAGCGTAATAAACAAATAGCCAAGCAAGAGTCTCAAGAAAATCATAGTATTGCGTCGTACATAGAAATTTTACATGAAAAATTTTCTTCGTATCTTCATACACTTCAATCATATAGCCATATCAGTTTGCGTCCTAAGAAGAGCCCTGTTTGTGTTGATTGGGAAACAACACTACCTGGACTTGCGAATGTTCGCATTACTCACACACAAATATGGAGACAAAGTGAAGAATCTTTTATCGCGAGAAACGATTCGCAAAAATTTTTTGTTATCGCGAGCGATGTACTATATTCGAAAAAAGTACTCGAAGATACTGCCATACACAAATTATCGACACTACTTTTACAAATAAAACATCCTAATATTTTAAGTATAAACAATACTTTCTACCACGAAAAGAAGTGTGTTGTTACCATGGAATTTTGTGAAGGTGCTTTATTGTGCGATTTTTTAGAAGAAGAAAACCTTTCCTTGCTAGAATCTTTACAAATAGCACACACACTTGCTTCTGTATTAGAATATACACACTCTTCTTTTGGCATAGGGCATGGGAGTCTAAATCCATGTGCTATTTTTTTACAAAAAAAACAAGGAATTATTGTTCCCAAAATTTTATTTTTAGGGGTAATGTTTTTATTCCCTAATTATGCCCTTGATTCTTATAAGGATTGGAATGATCCCGCTTCTTTTGGAAAATCTACGATAAAAAACGATATTTACAGTATTGGAGCATGTCTATATAAAATGGTATGCTACAATACTCCCTATAAGATTCCACAAGGAAAAATTATAGATCCTAATAAGGAGAAACCCTTAGAAGAGATTTCACATAACCTAAATGAGGGCGTTAGAGAAATTCTATACAAAACAATGCACCAAGATTCCACAAAAAGATATAGCTCATTGAAAGAACTCAGAGAAATGTTAACCATGACAATGAAATCTTTATAATGTCTACTGGACTATTTCATTCTGAAATACAAATTATAATTTCGCAATAGGTATAATGTTATGTTGAAAAAGTTTTTTTTGTTATTTATTTTCGTTGCTCATATTCAAGGACTTGTTTTACAAACGAAAGTTAATGACAATATACGTTTCACATATTACGAAGATAAGACTGGTAACCTAGGCATAGGGAAAGTAAAATCCTTGCCTATGCCCAATTGGAATGCCGTGAAAATCAATAATTTCAGTCATTCTTCGTCGGCATTTTGGCTGCGATTAGAAATTACCAACAATAGTGAATACAAAAAATGGATGTTGTATTCTGTACAACCGCTCAACTATCTTGATGTTTATCTTGAACACAACAAACGTATAGTATATAAATCGCATGTAGGAACAAAAGTCGCTTACAACAAGCGCGATGTAAAACATCGTTATTTGTTGTTTCCATTACATCTTGAACAAAACCAAAGTTATGTTGTATACCTACGTATTGTGTCTAGTCGAATTCTTCGTTTTGATATCCGCCTTTATGAAAAAGAAGCGTTTATAAAAAATGATGTGCGAGAATTAACACACCAAGCTTTCTTTTACGGTTGCTTCTTTATTCTCCTAATCTACAACACTGTTATTGGTATTTTTACTAGAAATATAAAATATTTATACTATTGTCTATACTTTGTAGGAGTAAACCTTTTTTTATTGCAACAGGAAGGTATTACTGCTGCTTATAATGTTCACAATTTTGATAACGAGTTGCATATTTTTTCCATTCTCTGTGCATGGTTATTTCTTTGTTTGTTTGTTTACTACTTACTTGATGTGAGAATGCATTTTCCGCGTTTGAAATACGTATTTCATTTTTTTATCACTGCAATACCAACAATTTCATGCTTGTACTTTGCAGGAATAATGGCTTTTGAAAATAATATCAAATTTTTAGCGGTAGGCATTTTATCTATCACATGTAGTTTCCCATGGCTTACATGGAAACTCCGCCATAAAAATCGTAGTATCATTTACTTTGGATTAGGATGGCTCTCTGTTGGTTTGGCATCAATAGTTATGTTTCTTCATACGGAAGGCTTTATACCTTACAATGTATGGGACAATGACATTTCAAAATCTATAATCATTTTTGAAGCGATTGCTTTTTCTCTTGCTTTAGCTGATCGTGTTAACGAAGAGAAAGAAGAAAAACTACATTTACAACGACAATTTTATGCTTATCAAGAACAGGAAAAGTCGCGATTACATAAAATGGTAGATGAAAAAACGGCACAGTTAAAAGAGGCAACAATATTTGCAGAGAAAGCAAGTCGTGCTAAGAGCGAGTTTTTAGCCCTCATGAGCCACGAACTTCGTACACCACTAAATGCGATTATGGGGTTTTCTTACACATTAGGTCAAAAGGAAAATATCTGTAGAGAAACGCGTAAAGATCTTCAATTAATCTATCAATCAGGAGAACATCTACTAAACATTATCAATATGGTTCTTGACTTATCAAAAATTGAAGCAGAACGTATGGAATTAGAATTACAAAATGTTGACTTATTCGAGCTTTTACAAGAATTGAGTAATATTTTTAGTTTTCAGGCGCAGCAAAAAAATATACAGTTTCTTTTCGAAGGAAAAGATTTACCACACTTTGTCTATTGTGATAAAACCAAAGTAAGACAAATATTGCTCAATGTTCTTTCCAATGCTTTAAAATTCACTGAAGAAGGCTCTGTTCACTTCTTGGTAACTTCGAAACCCATTTCAGCACAAAAAATACGTATTATTTTTACAATACGCGATACTGGTAGCGGGATAGCACAACACGAAATACAAAAAGTTTTCCAGCCATTTGCACAAACAAAATCTGGTAAACAAAAAAAAGAAGGTACCGGATTAGGAATGGCTATTAGTCTTAAGTTTGTTCAACTTATGAACGGAGAAATTTCAATTGATAGCGTTCCGATGAAGGGCACTACAATAGCGGTTGATATACTGGTTACTGTGTCGGAAGAAATGGTGAAAAAAGATGTTCATATCCACCCACTGAACACTCAGCCATCTTCAAAACTACGCGTACTAATTGCTGATGATCAAGAAGTCAATCGTTTACTACTAAGAAAAATCTTGACTCCATTTGCATTTGAAATCCATGAAGCTCACGATGGCAAACAAGTAATAGACCTATGGCAGAAATATAAACCGCATCTCATTTTATTAGATATACATATGTCAGAGTTAGACGGTCATCAAGTAATAAAGGATATCAAAAGATCTGATAATAAAGCTATTATTATTGTGATCACAGCTTTCGCTTTTCACAAAGAAAAGCAGGCTATTATTACCAGTGGTTGCGATGATATTTTGACAAAACCTGTTTCTCCACCACAATTATTAAAAATCATAGAAAAACATTTAACTTTGCAATTTCAATGTAAAGATGAAGACGAGAAACAAAAGCTTTCGCCTTTAGAACTCATGAGAGTGTTTTCTAACGAGCAAAAGTTTTTATTGAAACAGGCTGCTACCGAAGCAGAAATAGAAACAATACAGAATATTATAGGAGAATTGTCTATGGAGCATACAGCAACTATCGAATATTTAAGTAAGTTACTCTATGAATTTAACTATGAAAAAATTGTAAATCTCATCAATAAATCAAATCAAAAGACAGAATAGTTGACATGAGTAGCTGTCAGGATAAGCAGTAGCTCCAACGCCGTGTTCCTTTTTTAATAATAACTCCTGCTTTTTGTAGTTTACGCAATACATAAGAGGCGTGATGTATGTCGGTTTTTGTAAATTATTGTTAGTTGCCGCAATAATACGTACATTAATTTGACGATTTACTTCACTACCAACAGGTCGTATGACACCATCTTCCAAAGTGCGTAGTAGCATAGTTTGCACATCTAAAGACAAGTCGCCAATCTCATCTAAAAATAATGTTCCACCTTCTTTAAAAAATGGTTTGGTAATGAAATCAACACATCCGCACGAAAATCCTTTGTTTTTTTCCTCTAGAGAAGTTAAACCACTAATGAAAATAACTGGTATATCCTTGGTATTTTCATTGCTTTTTAACCTTCGACACACATCGTAGCCACTAATATCTGGCATGTTAATATCTAACAAAATGATATCGGGTAATTTCGCTTCTATAGACTTCAAAGCTTGATTCCCACTTGTTACTGGGCGAATTCGATATTGTTCCGCTCGCAAAATATCTGCGGGATAATGCAAATCTTCTTCATCGCCTTCCACAACTAAAACAGATGTAGTCATCCCCCTCCACTTTGATTGCGAATGTGGCTACAGTAAGTAAATACTTTTGACGGATTGCTTATCTACTTTTCTATTACAAATAGAAGCTTCTATTCTTAAATAAAGGTATCCTTGTAAAAATTTTGCAAATACTTGTATTAATGTTACAATTTTACTACTAAGTGTAAGAGCACGTTATAAAATAATCTCAAGGTGCGAAATTGTTACTTTTAGCTTCTAGGAAAATGAAATTTTACAAATGATTGCAAATTTTATTCACATTTATATTCTGCTTTTTATCGGTTTTGCGGTGGGTTTTGCCTATGGTGAAATATGGGGAGCGATCGTAGGTGTATTATTTACAACTTCTCTACATTTTCTTTTCGAAAAATTAATTAAAATTGTTGAAAATACATTTCCTAAATTTACAAAAGAACAATCGTCTCCAGCCTACGCCTTAATGTTTTTTCTGTCACTTACAGGAATGGGGGTTGCTAGTTTTCTGCATCAGTAAAATGGTGGGAAGTTGTTTTTGGAACGCTTGTTGGTGGTATAAGTGTATATGCTATTATATTTGTTGTCTACTCCATTACTTCTGATCAATCGCGGAATATAGCGGCGGTATTTTTTTCTCTTATTATGGGAGTTGGTCTGATGTTTTTTTTCACACGACTACAAAGAAAAGAGTATCGAGTAACTTCCCAAAGACATCTACAAGAGCTATATCGCATTAGTCAAATAACCAAGGATATAGAGACTAATTATCAACAGCAAGTCGAAAAAGTAAAACACGCTTATCTGATGGGAAAGCATTTTTTAGATGCAAAAGAATATCAACTATCTATAGATAACTTTGCCAAAATAGAAGATCCCCAGAGCTTTGTTGTGTTTATGCAAATGCTCAATCATGATATACAAACATTTTCTATGTATTATTTCTATTATGCCTGTGCATGTAGCCTGTTGTGTAATGAGTTACCAGAAGGTAAGCGAAATTATTACTTGGAAAAGGGATTAGAGTTACTCAGATTATTT
This sequence comes from Candidatus Uabimicrobium helgolandensis, assembly GCF_041508025.1. NCBI lineage: Bacteria > Pseudomonadati > Planctomycetota > Candidatus Uabimicrobiia > Candidatus Uabimicrobiales > Candidatus Uabimicrobiaceae > Candidatus Uabimicrobium > Candidatus Uabimicrobium helgolandensis. The sequence goes on along the minus strand of NZ_CP165719.1, from coordinate 2,992,453 downwards.
AAATTGTATCACGCAGAGGAAACAAAAATACAAGGGGAACTTAAATTAAAAAATATTGTAGAGTATCAGAAATATAAAACTGGAGTCGAACATAAGTAATTGGAGAATGTGCATGGGAAACAAGCACACGATCACTGTTAAAGTAGACAAAAATAACAAAGTGATTCTTGAAGATCTGCCGTTTGCTGCTGGGGAAGAAATAAAAATCGTTATTCAGCCAGTAAAACTCAAAACGCAAGTTAAACCTCAAGAAGGTTCAGAAGAGACATTTATTAGCGAAGCAAAAAGTTTTAGCGAGTCGCTAGTCATTGCAACACCTGAACTTGAAGATGATGACTTTGCAACATTCATGGGAGAAGTAAAATCTCCTGAAGTAGACAAACATAGCAAGTCTTTTATTGGGCGTTTGACCTCTCGCTATCGAAGTGATCAGATCAAAAAGAAAAAGAAATCCGTTCAAAAGCCCAAGATTCCAAAGCATAAAATTTTAAACAAAGCAGATAAAATTATTAATCGTGGTGTAGATAAAAAAGTAACTAGTCATTTCCGCGCAGCATTACGCGTTATTCTTGATCATAAAAAAGTTAACTTTGCAAAAGAATCTATTTCATTTAAATTGCCTTCGAAGTTTTTAGCTCCTAATCACAGTTGCGAAATGGAGTTTTGTACGGAAAAAGAAGCCCAACAGAAAAATGGTATACACTGTGATATTCAAATCAATAAACAAGTTCTTGAGATGCAAGGAAGAAAAGTGATTAGTCGCTTTGTTGAGCATTACGAAGATAGACCCTACTTTTTTCTTGGAGAAATAGATCCTGTCATATTTACAGAGGTTTGTTCTATTATGGAAAAACGCCAATCAAAATGGAAAGGGGTGTTTCGTTTTCCTTATCGTGCTCGACAAGAGAAGAAAGATGTGCTTATTGAGTTTCTTAAGCAACGTAGGAACCGTATAAAAAAAGAACGTTCGCGACAAATTGTTAGCGATGTTATTGAATACCACGCGCAAAACGCCGATGCTGATTTTCATTTTCGTGACGTGGCGAAAATAGAGCGATTTTTAACAGAGAGCGAAAAAGAAAAAGTATTTATTGATATGCGTAAAAATTTAAAAGTAGAGGCCATTTTACCTATATTACAAAAAATTCTTGGTAAAATGACAGTTCCTTACTATAACATACTTGTCACAGGCAAACTACTTTCTTCGCAATCAACTACATTCAATCATCGCCCTGCTTCTTTTGGTATTGTAAAGATTGATGAAGACAAAATACATCAATTTAAACATCGCAAATTACAACCATGTTTAACAGACCAAGAGTTTTCAAAAAAATTAGAAAAAGTGCTTACTGGAAAAATAATGTACGAAGAGGCACATTTTAATAAGAATACTGGCGGGCAGCGTAAAGAGTTAGAAGATTTACTAATTCCATCACAAGAAATCAAAAAAACGAAAAAATTACCAGACTACGATTCTAAAATAAAACAAAATTCTTTTCTTCATATGTTTTATGCTTTATACGCTATTATTTTGGCTTTTTTACCATATGCAGGTATTTTTTGGTCTCAAAAAATATCGATAATACAAAACTATTCTGCAAGGTATATTAGTTCTTTTCTTGGAATAATTGCGATTAGTAATTTGTGCATAGCTTTTTCTTTACTGAGTCGAAAAGGTCGGGCTTTATCTATCGGGTTTAATGTTTTATTTATTGCAGGGCTTACTGCTCTATTGACGAAAGTCAGTGATCACAATCTCTATTTGTTGTATATTCCGTGGCTACTACTTAGTTTTTTTATGCTATTACGCTTTTGTCGTCCAACAATTAAGTATTATTTTTGTAAAGATTTTGGTCCGATATATGTAAAAATCTCTTTTCTGGCAAAACTATTGTTTTTTGTTACGCTTGCGGCTTTTGTTCTTTGTAATTTAGCATTTTACTACCCACAGTTATTAGAGTTTAGATTTAGCGCTTTCTAAAGCGTTGAGGTGATTTATGACTTTAGAACAACTAATTATAGAATATGGTTATATCATTTTGTTTATTGGAACCTTTATAGAAGGTGAAACGACTATTGTCCTTGCTGGTATTGCTGCATATCAAGGCTATTTGGATTTATGGTTAGTTATTTTGGTATCCTTTTTAGGAGGGATCGCAGGGGATCAAGTTTTTTTTATTTTAGGTCGAATATATGGAAAGCCTTTCATTGAAAAAAGACCCAATTGGAAAATACCTGCGGAAAAAGTAAACAAAATGTTAGAAAAACACAAACATTTGGTACTTATTAGCTTTCGATTTTTTTATGGCTTTCGTACCGTTACTCCTTTTGTTATAGGAGCTAGTCATTTATCGACATCTTATGTTGTGACAATGAATTTTGTTGGTGCGTGTTTTTGGGCAACGTCTATGGGAATTGCTTCTTTTTATTTTGGCAAAACCATTGAGATCGTTATTCATAGTATTTATGAGTATCAAAAATGGGTTTTTCTATCAGTAATTATTATTGCAGCTATCATTTGGCTTATACATTTTTATCGTATACGTAAAACGAGAAAAAACAAGGATATTTAACATTTATATGAATATAACATCTTTTTCTTACTTTGTATATTTTGCTATTGTCGGTGTACAGACAACATATTTACCCAACTACTATATGAAATATCATGGTTTTAGCGGCAAACACATTTCATTAATGTTTGCTGGAAATATGTTATTTGGCGTTTGTTCCCATGTTGTATGGGGGCAAATTGCTGATCGTTCTAGGTGTAGCGCTGCATTACTTCGCATAGGTTCTATTTGCATTCTAATTGTTTATTTTTTACTATCTATTATTAATAACATATGGATCGCTGCGCTGCTTTTTTGGTCTTTAGGATTTTTTATGACGGCAATGCCAGCACTGCTTGATACCATCACTATTACTAACTATCCGATTAAAAATTATGGAAACATTCGCCTGTGGGGATCTGTTGGATATGGTAGTGCTGTACTCGTTATACCATTTATAATTCCTAAAGATTACTCTCCTATTTTTTTTATAACAGTTTTAGCCTTCGTTTATTCGATAGCTCTCATTTTTATACATGAGGAAAAGCGCGAAAATCATACTGAAATAGTAAAGAAAATATATATACTTGAAATTCTCAAAATTCCAGGTTTATTACCGTTTTTATTTTTTTCTCTATTACACTGGTGCGCACATATTTCGTATAACTTGTGTTTAGATATTCACCGTGACCTTTTAGGACTTCCATTCTATGTAACCGGGGTTGCAATTTGTACAGGAATCTGTTGTGAAATTTTTTGTATGGCGCGCATTAGTAAGTGGTTTGAAAAAATAAATTCATACAAAGTATGGTTTATGATTATTGCCACAGCATCAGCATTTCGTTGGTCCACTATGGGGTATTCTTTAAACATCTCGACATTCATTGCTGTTCAAATTTTTCAAGGCTTTACTTTTGGTGCCTTTTTTACTATAAGTGTAACTTATTTGAGAAAAGTTGTTCCGCAAGATATGCTCACTAGTGGGCAAAACATATTTTATATTACTACGTTTTCTCTAGGTGGCTTTATTGGCACTTTTTTATGTGGAGCTATGCTTGATAGTGTTGGAAAAGGCTTCTATGTGTTTTTATGTTCAGCAGTTATTTCAATTCTATCTTTGATTCAGTGTTTGTTTCTGACTGATGATGTAAGCGCAAGTAATTCGTCGTGAAACGGAGAGAATGGTAATGAAAATTGTACGCGGAGAATCATTAAGAAAAATAACTCCAAATACGAAATATATGGGATGTGCGTTTTATTTAGATGGCTTAGGATACGAAGATTTTGTCAATGTAGAGTTTGATAACTGTAGTTTTCGAGGTATACAATTAAGTTTAGATTTGTCGAATTCAACAAAAAAACAGATACCAAAATCAGTTTATTCTATTCCTCTTGAAGCGTTAAATCTAAATAATAATCAAATTAGTAGTATACCAAAAGAAATTATGCGTTTGACATCTCTTAAATATTTACACTTACGCCGCAATGAAATATCCACTATTTCGGAAGAAACCTGCCAGCTGGCCTCTCTTGTGTTTTTGAATTTAAATTTCAACCAACTTAGAGAAATTCCGCAAGAAATAGGGCTACTTTACTCTCTTAGGTATTTACTTTTAACATTTAATCAGCTGACTAAAGTTCCACAAGAAATAGGGCTACTTTCTTGTTTAGAAGAATTGCATTTATGTAATAATCAAATTGTGCAAATACCCGAAGAAATTGAATCTCTTTGTTCATTGAAGAAGTTATATTTGGGAAGTAATAGAATTAAAGAATTTCCCAAAAAAATTGCACAACTTTCTTGTTTAGAAGAATTGCATTTGTACTATAACAGAATTTCTCAAATTCCTAGAGAAATAGGCCAACTATCTTCTCTTGTTTATTTATGTTTGAATTATAATCAAGTTAGGGAAATCCCACCAGAAATTGGACTACTCAGTTCTCTTAAACAATTATACCTAAGTAATAATCAGATATCCAAAATACCAGAAGAGATTGCGCAGCTTAGTTCTCTCGAAGAGTTATACTTGAGCAATAACAAAATAACAAATGTTCCGAAGAAAGTAGGCGAACTTTGTTGTTTGAAAGAGCTATATTTAGACTCTAATAATTTAAACGAATTTCCAAAAGCAATTAGCGAGATATTTTCATTAGAAGAACTACATTTACAAAGTAACAATATTGTTGAAATTCCTAGAGAAATTTCACAACTAACAAATCTTAAAAAGTTATGCTTAGGATATAATAACATCTCGCAAATCCCTAAAGAAATTGCCCAAATCTCTTCGCTTGAAGATCTGGACATACAAAACAATCCAATATCTAAAATCCCCAAAGAAATAAAAAATATCAATATATATTTAGATCATAATCAAGAAAAACAATTATCCAAAAATATTCACAAAAGCGTAAATATTGTAATTTCCTAACAATAAATGACTTCAAAAAGTTTGTACAGTAAGTAGGAATAAATCACCATGATTTATATAAATATGAAAGATGTAACTCTCGGTTTTGGTGGACATCCAGTGCTAGAGAATGCCAATTTACAAGTCCATGATAACGAAAAAATAGCTCTTATTGGTCGCAACGGTCAAGGGAAATCAACGCTATTAAAACTGCTCTGTGAGGAAATATCTCCAGAAGAAGGGGAGATCCAAAAAAACCAAGGGCTGAAAGTGGCATATCTTAGCCAAGAAGTTCCGCAACAAATGAGTGGCAGCGTTTTTGATATTCTAGTTCAAGGTTTAGGAGAGTTAGGCGAAGCAATTGCCGAATACAACAATATAAGCCAAAAACTGGCTACAGACTCGTCTGATCATCTTTTGCAGAAGTTAGAAGATGCGCAAAAAAAACTCGATGATAGTGGTGGTTGGGAACAAATCCAAAGCGTAGAAGAAATTATTTCTCATCTCAATTTAAATGAGAGCGAGAAATTTGAAAACTTATCGGCGGGAAAAAAGCGTCGTGTTCTTTTGGGGAAATCTTTAGTAAAGAAGCCTGACTTGTTATTACTCGATGAGCCAACAAACCACTTAGATATACCTTCTATCAAGTGGTTAGAAGAATTTTTTTCTCGTTATAATTCATCGATTTTGTTTGTAACACACGATCGAAGGTTTTTACAAAAAGTAGCGACGCGTATTGTTGAGCTCGACAATGGTTCTCTTAGCAGTTGGGATTGCGGTTATGAATTATTTCTAGAACGCAAAGAAGAATTAGTACGCGCGCAAGAGAAAGAACAAAAGCTCTTTGATAAAAGGCTTGCCGAAGAAGAAGTGTGGATCAGAAAGGGTATTCTCGCACGGCGCACGCGCGATCAAGGACGCGTAAGTCGTTTAAAAGAGATGCGCGAATTATATCGGCAACGGCGCAAAAAAATGGGCAATGTAAGAATGGATGCGCAGCAAGCTGATAAATCGGGTAATCTCGTTGTCCGCGTAAAAAATCTTGCTTTCTCTTATGAAGATACAGAAATCATTCCTGATTTTTCGATGACAGTGATGCGCGGAGATAAAGTCGGAATTATTGGAAAAAATGGAACGGGTAAAACAACACTTCTCAAAATTCTTCTTGGCGATTTGCAACCACAACAAGGGAGTGTTCACCTAGGAACAAATTTGGAAATCGCTTATTTTGATCAGTTGCGTAATCTACTTGATAGGGACAAATCTGTATACGAAAATATTGGTGAAGGAAATGATCATGTAGTGATAAATGGTCGTAAGAAACACGTTATGGGTTATTTACAAGACTTTCTTTTTTCAACAAAGGATGCAAATAATCCAGTATGGACTCTTTCAGGCGGAGAACAAAATCGCTTACTTTTAGCAAAATTATTTTTACGTCCATCTAATGTATTGGTGCTAGATGAGCCCACAAACGACCTAGATATTGAAACCCTAGATTTACTGGAACAGCTATTGACTGATTACCCTGGCACTGTTTTTTTGGTAAGCCATGATCGTATATTTTTGAATAACGTCGTTACCAATAGTATTGTTTTTGAGAACGGTGTAGTAAACGAGTATGCGGGGGGATATGACGATTGGTTGGAACAACGTCCGCAACAAACATCTCAGAAAAAAGAAGTGAGTTACAAACAGCCACAACGAGAAAAAAGTGCTCTATCACATAAAGAAAGACGTGAATTAGAGAGTTTACCTTTGAAAATTGAAGAATTAGAAGAGCAACAACAATTACTTTTTGCAGAAACTTCTGATCCCCAATTTTATCAAAGAGACAAAGATGATACGACAAAAATACAACAACAATTAGAAGAGATAGCCAAAGAACTGGAAAACTGCTACTCTCGTTGGGAAGAATTAGAAGATCAAGCGTAAAATATTGGGTAGTCCATATCATGTAGTGATGTTTTCTAAAAACTTCTTTTCGCTTTTGCCTTTGACATTTCTATATCTCCCTCAATACACTCTTTGGAAGATACACTTTATCTTAACCCAAGTTGCGACCTATAAAAGTTGTCGTATAGTCTGGTATAATTACTCTTACAAATTCGATGTGCGCGGTTCGAATCTCGTGAGACGCAATCGTGGCACATGGCACGAAGTAAGAGTAATGCAATGAATTTTAATCATGAAAAATTAGATGTATATCAAGTAGAATATACAAAAGAAACATTTAATGTGATGGAGAAAATGCCATCAGGTTACAGCTATTTAAAGGATCAGCTAAAAAGAGTATCGCCTTGAGTCCCTCTTAATATAGCAGAAGGCAATGCCAAATTTAGCAAAAAAGAGAAAGCAAGGTTTTTCTCTATAAAAGAGCATCAGCAAATGAATGTAGTGCAGTATTCGATGTTGCTAAGATAGCCCAAATAATAGACTCAAAAGAAAAAGAGAAAATCAAAAAACTACTCTATAGAATAATTTGTATGCTTTCAAAGTTAATAGTCTAATTTTCGCACATGGAATATCGATCCACGATCACGAACCTCAAAAATCGAATTGCACACATCGTTTTTTTATACTGTTATAACGACTCTTCTCTTAAAGTAGGAAAAACAAGAAGGAGAAAGTCATGGAAAAAGAAATTATAATTGTTTTCTGTATCTGTGATAAGATAACACAAGCACTCAAGATTGTAGAAGATCCTCAAGTTAAAATGACTAATTCAGAAATTATGACAACAGCATTAGTTTCTATGCTCTACTTTTCTGGCAACTTTGAAAAAGGACGAAACTTTTTAGCTGAACATGGCTACATCAAAAAAGTGCTAAGTAAAAGTCGTTTCAATCGCCGCATACGTGCTATTGGTGAAAGTGTATGGCTTTCTCTTTTTTATTTGTTTGTTGAAATTAGTAAGCGAAACAATCTGCGAGATTATATCATAGATAGTTTCCCTATTCCGGTCTGTGACAATATTCGCATTAGTCGTTGCAAAATATACAATACACAAGATCATCGGAGTTGTGTTGCAAGCAAGCGTCGTTATTTTTTCGGTTTGCGGGTTCATATGCTCGTCACCAAAACTGGTTTACCAGTTGAGTTTTTGCTTGCTCCTGGCGGCTGCAATGATTGTCGTGTTCTCAAACAATTTCAATAGCACCTAATCACTATATGATATGAACTACCTCTTTCTAAATAACCTGCATTTTGTTGTTGCCTTGGCATACGTACAGTTTGTGTGCGTCATTTCCTACGCCTTGATTGGTTTATTCTTTTATTTACTGCCAACAGCAATACTAAAAAATAGAATTTGTAAATAGCGTTTACGCTGATTTTCTGAGTAACCAAACCCAGCAAGTCGCCATTGAAACTCATTGTCATTTTGTAAAAAAGAAAATAGTATCCCAAAAGGCAGTACTTCAACAACCGTTTGTTTTTCATCTTGAGAATAATGAAATAAAAATTGTTCTACAATATTGAAGTTTTGAGAAACAGTGCCTTCAGAGTCTTGTTGCCAATTGTACTCGAATAAGAATAGTATTTGTAAAGAAATTTGTGGATATTCAGGGTTGTCTTGATAACGAATTAATGGCCACAATATATCCCAACGATTATACTGATCATCACGATAGACAAAGGGGAATAATTTAGGTTGGAATGAAAACTCTATTCCTTTAGAGCCAAAAGTCATGCCAAAAGGAATTACGCTAAATTGATAGCCTTCTGCGTCAGAAATATAATGAAAAAAAGGTAGAAATTGCCAAGAAAATTTTCCATTGGGATTAGATTCAACTTGTATAAATGGTGATAAAAAACCAAGGCGTGTTGTCGGAGATTTTTGATATAGATATAGTTGGCGAAAACCATGTTCGGGATTTAGGTCATACTCCTTGAAATATTCATACCTTGAACCTGGGTATTTGTGAAAAGTTGTTGAGATTTCAAAAAAAGAAAAATTAAACAATGAAATAAACTTAAATGCCGAATCCTTCCCCCAATTTTGGTATTGTAATAATTTAAAACCATCTTTACCAAAAGCCACAAAACTCGGGTCAATAGACAAGTTGTTAGCGCTATATATTTTCTTTTGTTTGCGAATAAGCGTTTCTTCAAAAAGAAACAGTGGACCCCCGAAGGCAACATGGTCAATCTCAAGTTCAGTGTCATATAATAATTCACGATTATAATATGAAAGTGCTGGTAGAGAGAACCAGCTCGTAGCAAAATATTTTTCACTAATGTGGCGACTTTGGTAAAAACTTAGAAGAGAAAAGGAAACAAGTGTATTGCTTTCCATATAATCGCTTGTTGTTGTGGCTGAGTGAGCACTAATAGTTAAAATCGGTACCGAGTACCACCGAAATTGTTTTGCAAAAGGCAATGCTTCAGGATAAGGATTTTTGCGCATTTCGTAGCCAATGAGAAGGGGCCACAAGAAAAAATCTTCCGAAGCTTGTTCACTATTGCGATTATATGAATAGAGTGGAATTACACGATTGTAAGTACTTCCACCTATTTTTTGGTAGAGATAAAAAAGCCAGTTAGTACGCTCTACTTCTTCTGTTGAATTTATTTCTTGGCTAAATACGCATGAAATAGCGAATAGTAGCACCATCATATATTTTATCATTACTTTACTCTTGCTGTAATCTCCAGCCAATCAAACCACACATGAGTTCCGCCTATATGGCTAACAAAAAATTCATTCTCACCTTTGCGTAGCATGCTTTTATCTACGCACCATATTTCAAGTATCGGTTCTTTGTATGGCCACCTACTTTGATTTTCTAATATTTTCCCGTTTATTTGTATTGTTATTACTCCCGGTATACTTGCGCCTGTTTCATCAGTAGAATACGAGACCAAACCATAGTAATAAATAAATAGTTCTTCTGGTACTTCTTGTAAATTAAATTTTGTTCTAAATTGATTTACAATAAATCTATTGTGGCGAGGGTTCCAAAAAAAAGATTCTAGACTGTGGTTTGCATTTACCATCTCTATCTTTTTCTTTCCAGGTTGTTGCCTCAAACTTGCAATTACTTTTTCTTGTGGTACCTGGAGTTGTTCTACAGACGGTTGACCTGGGACTATAATTGGTAGTATCAATCGTACCTCTACTAGTTCAAGGCTATTAGTATAGCGTTTAATTCCAAATTTGCGAAAAATATTTTTTTCACCTTTGAGAGATAGTGGGTCTACATTTCCGTCAACATAGGTATTTGGTGTTAGAATATATTTTTTTCCTCTAGGATTTGCAATGTTAGTACGATCTAAACACCACTCACCAATATGGTTAAAGTTTTGTAGTCCCCAGGAATTGTTCTCGGCTAAAAATTTATCGTCACTGATACCAGCCTTAAACATAAATTCCCATTGCGCTTCGCTTGGTAGAGATAAACCGAGAATAGAACTATAATCTATTGCATCTTGCCAGGATAATCGCGGAAAATCAGGTTTGGGATTTGTTTTTAGTAGTTTTGTAAAAGTGCGATAATTTAGCTTGTTTTTAGTGGCATAAAATGGTTTTGAGATAATAACGGAGTGCGCAGCATTATCTAAGGTTCTGTCGTTTTTTTGTCCCATGGTAAATTTTCCAGGGGGTACTAACTGTAAGTGAATTTTTTGTCCTGATATATCAAGCGTCTTGGCGACCTTGAGATTTTGTTGCGCTGCGTACCACTTTTGATAGTTTCGACTGTAGCTGTTTTGCTTGCTTGTTTCTAATCGTGTCCATATCTCATTAGTGAAGTCGAAATACGAGGTTTTCCAGCAAGATTGCCAAATATTTTTTGGAATCTTTGTGGGTAATGTTTTTACCTTACTGATTTTGTTATTTTGGCTAAGAACTTTCGTATTCACTGTTTGAGTACGCCCTACAAAAAATCCGCATACAGCGATGACCAAGAGAATAATTGTTTGCGAAGTTTTTATATTTTTTAGAGATTGCCATTTGTCTTGCGAAATTTTATTTCCGGCAAGAACTTTTTTAAGGTCGCGCATCATCTTATCTGCACTTGCGTAGCGGTCGTTCTTGTCTTTTTGCATCGCTTTAAGACAAATTACCTCTAAACTTTTGGAAACATAAGGTTTTACTTCGCTTGGCGGAATGGGCTTGTGATTGAGAACAGAATTTAGTAAATTGAAATACGATCCTTGAAAAGGAGGGCGTCCAGTGAGTAGTTCGTAAAGTATTGCCCCTAAGGAATATACATCGCTGCGTAAGTCTAACTCGCGTTTTTTACCAGATAATTGCTCTGGCGGCATATAAACTAAAGTACCAACAATAGCCCCGCTTTTGGATAACTTTGTGTTTTCGGCGGTTTTTGCTAATCCAAAATCCATAATCTTGGGTTCACTACTCCCTTTTATCATTATGTTTTGCAGTTTTAAATCGCGATGAATAACACCTTTACTATGTGCATAGTGAATGCCAGCACACATTTTAATCATCAATTCTGTAATTTGATTGGTGGATAAACGATTTTGCTCGGCGTATTTTTTTAAAGTCGGTCCTTCGATGAACTCCATAGTAAAAAAATAACGTCCGTGCTCTACATTAGAATCATATAGTTCTACAAGGTTGGCATGTTTAAGCTGCGCGCAAGTTTGGGCTTCACGTAAAAATCTTTTTACTGCTACATCATCACTATTACTTTCTAACAACATCTTCAAAGCAACAATTCTTTGTAAATGAAGATCTTTTGCTTTGTAGACAATTCCCATACCACCACGCCCGAGCTCTTTAATTACTTCATATCTTTGGAACAAAATATTACCGCTAAGTATTTTTGAGCTGAACAATCCTGTTGAAAAATGAAGATTCGTTGTCGTTTTTGACATCAATTCGACAACTTGTTGTTGCGAAAGGTAGCTTTTTTCTAGTAAAATATCGGCCATCGATTTTGAAGCATTAATTTTATGTAGTGCTAGGCATTCTTGTATTTGTTCACGAGTAGCATAATTTAGTTGTATTACTCTTTGTATAAAAGTTTTATCTTGCTCACTTACCATAATCTCACGATCCTTAATTGTTGGCAACAGGTACTGAAGCTGGTAGCTCAGGTATCTTATTCATCAAATAAGTTAAAGAAAAAACGGGGCGAAATCCAATATTTGGTAGTGGTTGAGAGAAAGAGCGTCTTGCCGCTGAGCGATAATCTTCTACCTTAGCTCCCCAGCTTCCTCCGCGAACAATATGACCACTTTTCTTAAGTTTAAAATAGTTAGACATATTGACTATTTCAATTTTTGAACTTATGAGTGCAGCATCAATACACCACTCGCGAACGTTCTGCTGCATGTTACAACATCCCCAACTATTTTTATCTTGTATATTCGTGACTCTACTAACTGATTTTGATTTTTTTTCTGGAATTTCTCCGTTGAAGAAAGCAGTGATACTTCCAGCGCGGCAAGCATATTCCCATTGAGATTCTCTTGGCAGACTAAGTCCGCTTTTTATACAAAAATTATTCGCTTGTTGCCAATTAATCCGACGAATGGGGTGAAGAACTTTTTTAATATCGGTTTTGAAATACTTAGTCCATTGCGCAACACTTACCTCATATTTCGCAATGTAGTAAGGAGCATATATTGTCACAGGCCGCAAAACTTCATTTTCTTTGTGCCCTTTCTCTTCTTTAGGTGAACCCATCATAAATTTTCCCGGGGGAATGAGAACCATATCAATATTTGTCTTACTATGAGTAATTTCTTGAGGAATATTCATTTTAAATGAATACCAAGTTTGATAAGAATTTGCGCACGCACTTTGTTGTTCGGAGGTCATTGTTCGCCAGGCATTGTGAGTAAAATCAACAAAGTACCCATTCCAACAAGCACTCCACGCATGACTACTCCAACTTTGCGGCATGTCTTGTGCAGGGCTAAAGATACTTCCAGCGCCAAAACCAATCATTGCAACGAGTAACCACAATCCATATAAAGGTAAATTGACCTTGCGCTTGATAATACCTTGGATAACAGACGATTGCATAAATATAGAATCTTTACGTCTTACTTTTTGGCCATTTTGTACCAATTGTATATCTTTTGCTAATTCGTTAGCGTTATCATAACGGTATTTTTTATTTTTGGCCATGGCTTTTGAACATACATACTGTAAATCTTTTGGTATATTGCTTTTGATTTTGGTTATAGGAATGGGTTCTTCTATACGAATTTTGTTAATGATTTGTGCTGAGGTACCAAAAAAAGCGTTGCGGCCCGTTAACATTTTATACATGATGGCACCAAGAGAGTAAACATCGCTCCTTCTATCAATGCGTCCTCTCTTACCCTCTAATTGCTCGGGAGACATATAGCCAAGAGTTCCTACCATCATTCCTGAGCGCGATAATTGTACACTTTCATCAAGAGATAATGCTACGCCAAAGTCCATGATTATAGGCTTTTTTTTGCTATTTAGCATAATATTTGCTGGTTTTAAATCGCGATGTATTACGCCGTGTTTGTGAGCAAAATCCATGGCTTGTGCTATAACTACCATAATTTCTAAAGCGTTATTATAGGTTATTTTTTTATCATTAATAGCGTCCTCAACAGATCCACCTTCGATAAAATCCATAGCAAAGAAGTAATAGTTCCCTTCCCACCCAACATCTAGCACATTGATAATATTAGGATGATTTAGTTTTGCGATTGTCTTTGCTTCGCGGATGAATCTTTGTACTGCGGAACTTTGGGCATTTTCTCCTATCATTACTTTGAGAGCGACAACACGGTTTAATTTTAAATCTTGGGCCTTGTAAACAATGCCCATTCCACCGCGTCCGACCTCTTCGATGACAGAGTAATGTCCTAAACGAATTTCTTTCTCTGTTGTCATTGAAAATTTCCACTTATAAAGTAGTGTTGTGCGTATTCAAACACTTCGCGAATAAAATTTATATACATTTTTTTCTAGGGCGTGTCATCATTCAGATAAAAATATGATTCATTTAATAATACACCAGGCCCGAGCCCGTTTGCGAGCCCGCGCCCGAAAACTTTTGAGAGGGACAGAAAGTGATTTATTGATTCAATACTAGTTTTTTACGATCGAAAAGAAACCTTGCTTCTTTGATAACATTGTTAATGAAAATTTCGGAAACGGGCTCGGGCTCGGGCTCGAAAAAACAGACAATATTTTGAATGATGACACGCCCTAAATCTCTTAGGGTTTTAGTAACTGTTTTGGACACTTGCTAGTATTTTGCAAAAATGGAAATAAGAACAGCTTATAAAAGCAATAGATATTTAATTTACTATAATTACTCCAATTAGACAATTTTTTTGTCACTTAGTTCCTTACAACTTGTTATAAATGATATATTCTGCTTTTATTTAGGACGCCTTGGTACGTCCGAAGGCGTTTTAATACAAAATCGAGAGTTTACTATGTGGAAAATGATTACAAAATATCGCAACCATCTTTATCTTCATGGAATTGTTTTCGTGTGGGGGTTTACTGGTATATTAGGTAAGTTAATCTCTCTAGATCATATTTTTCTTGTATGGTATCGTATGTTTATTGCTTTTTGTGGGTTGGCTCTTTTTGTTTGGTGGAAAAGCAAAAAAGTGGATATCCCGCACAAATTTAAGTTATTTGGTGTTGGTTTTATTATTGCTTTACACTGGATTTTGTTTTTTGCAGCTATTAAAGTGTCCAATGTATCTGTTGCTCTAGTGTGTATGTCATCAACCCCTTTTTTTACAGCTTTTTTGCAGCCTTTATTTTTAAAAACACGACTTATTCTTTACGAGGTTTTTCTTGGTCTCTTTGCGATTTTTGGGTTATATCTGATTTTCGAATTTGAAGCACAGTTTATGTGGGGAATTATATTTGCTGTTTGTTCTGCGTTTTTAGCAGCGGTTTTTACCATAATAAACAGTTGCTATATTCAAAAACATAGTTCTTTGTCGATTAGTTTGTACGAAATGCTTGGAGGTTTCATTGCAATAACTATTTATATAATTGTGATGTATCTTTTCAATTTTATTCCAGAAATTCCATTGCCAAATTTTAGCGATACTTTTTATCTACTAGTTTTGGGTTTAATTTGCACTTCGATGGCGTTCGTTATTAGTATAGAAATTATGAAAGAAATTTCACCGTATACAGTGACGATTAGCATTAATATGGAACCAATCTATGCCATTTTATTAGCGGTTGCTATTTTTGGAGAAACGGAGACGATGACATCAGGTTTTTACTTAGGTGCAGCCATAATTTTTGCAACGGTATTTGGCAATGTCGCTATAAAATACTACAGTAAAGGGAAATGAAATGACAAAAACAGCGTTAATAACAGGTGCTTCATCTGGTATAGGTAAAGTATTTGCTCAGCATTTAGCAGCAAAAAACTACGATTTATTTATTACAGCTCGCCGTAGTGACCTACTTGAAAATTTAGCTAACGAAATTCGCGAAAAACACAAAGTAAAGGTGACTCCTTTGGTCATAGATTTGATAACTGTAGAAGGCCGCGATACACTATTTTCGGAAACAGAAGGAAAAGGACACCAAATAGACCTTTTAGTGAATAATGCTGGTTTTGGATACGCAGGGTCTTTTTTAAAACAAACGCGCGAATCAATTATACAAATGATTGAGTTAAATGTTACAGCGGTTACCGATATCACTCATTTTTTTGCAAAAAAAATGACAGAACGTAAGCATGGTGAAATGATTATTGTTTCTTCGGTGGCTGCATTTCAAGCAATTCCATATTTTTCTGTTTATACGGCAACAAAAGCCTATGATAAGTTTTTGGCGCAGTCACTTTACCATGAATTACAAAAACACAATGTTCATGTGCTTACTCTATGTCCAGGAAAAACAAGCACTGAATTTGCCAAAATAGCAAGTATGAGTGAACAAAAATTTGATCGTAATAGCATGTCGTGCGATATTGTTGTTCGCGGTTGCTTGAAAGCTTTAAAGAAGAAAAAATGGCAGTATGTTCCTGGTATCAAAAACCGGTTTATTATAGGCGTGCAAACATTTTTTTCTCAAAAGTTTGTTTCGAAGGTTGCAGGAGGTGTTGTTCGCAAGGATCAACAAGAAACTTAAGTCCAAGATTGACAAGCGAGTAGATTACTTGTCAGTGATATTATTTTGTTTTCTCGCCATAATTCGTACCTGCCATTTAGAACTTTGTTGTAATTGATTAAATATGTATGCGAATTTTTTTGGCCTTTGGTATTCTAGTGTGTCTAACATTTTGAGCAGTCTAAAATCATAGTAGTATGGTTTACGTTGTTTTTTAATTAGTTCTTTTAATAATGAAGGAACTATCTTTAAACCAAGTTTTAGTATTGCTTTTTCGATTGCTTTGGATATCTTATTTTCATTTATAAAAATAGATAAAAGTTTTAAGAGTGTCTCGCCAAGATCAATATCGTGACTTTCTATATTTTTAAGTATATCAACTATACTTTCTTTTGCATTATAGTTGTGGTTGATTACTTTAGTAATCGTTGGTAACAAAAATAAGGCGAGTCTTTTTTTTCTAGTAACACGCATTACTATGTATTTTTTTACTTTGATATATCGATGATCATTCGGTTCTAATTCTAAATCATCAAGTTCTTGAAGTACATGCTTTAGATACTTCGGATTCTCTGGAGATTGAGAGAAAAGAGTAATTGCTGCTGCTGAACGTAGTATTTTTGATGAAGATCCTAAAAAGTGTTTGATTTTTTTTGTGGTACTTTCAGATAAGGAATCTAACTTATCATATATTTCAATAACCTTTAACTGAATGAGTATATTGTTGTCGTCTAGACAAATTTCAAATTCTGGTATTTCGGCTTTAGGAAGACACTCTAACGCTTCTATTCTTATTTTTGGTGATAGATTTTTGTTGATGGCTATCCGTGAAAGGTTTCTTCGTCCGAGTGTTTTGTTTTCATTACTTAAGAATAACGCGTGATTTATATGAATAGATAATTCATTGTTTTGTTTTATATCCAGAAAGTTAGACTGTGCTAAAATTCTTGGTTCCATTTTTTTTAAAACATATGCCATGTATTGCCTGTAGTTTTTGTTGAACGGGTCTTGTAGAGACTTGTACAAAGGTAAAATAGCTGTTTGTCCTATTTCCAAAAGAGCATTTTGGCTGTAGTCTTTGTGTATTGATTTTATTAGTGTAGTTATAGATTGCGCCTCTTTATCTATTTTTCCTAACGCTACAATCACTTCTTTTTGGTAACGAGGGTCAAAAGAGATTAGTTGTAATAATATAGGAATTACTTGGGGTGTGTTTTGTTGAGCCTTGGCAAGTATTTTAATCCACATTACAACAGTTGAATAATTTGCGTGAGTTATTTTTTGTCGTAAAGACTGAACGTGTTTGCTTAATAAATTTATGACTACAGGAACAGCAGCATTAGCATACTCTTTATCTTCTGCAATTATTGAGGATGCTATTTGGCTCGTTTTGTGATTGCGGTGTCTTAAAGCTTTCACTAAATAAGGAATAGCTTTTTTGCCAATTGTCGCTATTTTTTGCGATGCGCTATATTCATCTTGACGCAAACAGAAAAGAAGGTCTGTAACCACTGACAGATCCTTAATATCTATCATACTTAAAACATTGTTTAGACCTGTAATCTGAGGATTGCGTTTACTGAAGTCAATGATCTTGCTTACCGCGTCTGAACCAATAAAAAATAAACATTCATATGCAAATTTAGAACCATTATCCTTGTTGATTTCTTCTAACAAAGTTGGGATGAGTTGTTGTAGTTTGGGACCGTGTTTTTGGAAAAAATCAACTAAATTGTCATGATGAGGAGCTTTAGAAAACAAGTGACTGTTGTCCGTTAACATTTGTTGTACTGATGTTACTATCGAAGGCATTTTTGATGCGGAAACTTTTAATTTTGCAAGTTTCCCAATTGCTATAGATTTTTGTTCAAAATTACCATGATTAAAAACATTGAGAAGAACATCAACAAGTGGTTTATCTTCTAAAAGTGCTTGTGTGATAAAGAGTTGTTTTTGTATGTCGTTCGTAACAAACCTTCGAAATAGTGCATCTTTAGAGATTGCTTTATTAATAATTGTGGCTACCTCGGGCTTTTCTTGGGAAATAATAAAAGCAATGTAAATAGTTACTAGCTTAACACGCCAATCTATGTGTTTACATCCTGCAGTTAAAACGTCCAGTTCTATCTCTTTCGCACCACCAATATTATTTATCCAAGTTTTTACTTTTGTTATAAGTATTGGATCTGCCGTTTGTTTTTTTATTGCAGAAGGTACCGCCATTATATCCAGTTCTTCTATTAATCTATAAATAATATGCTGGGTTTTGCCATTGGGATAAACACTGGTGAAATGCAGTGGAATTACAAACAAATGTTCTGTTGCTGGAATGGTTATTTTATACTTTAGGTTTCGAAAACCTAGGGACCTTGTTTGCGCTTCTAGTAGATATTCTCCAGGAAACACTCGCAGTTTTTTAGTAACGGGAATACTTTCTTGCGTTTGCAAATTTTTTAGAGAGACGAAGACGAAATCTTGCTGCGATTGAGGAAGTACAATACTGTGACTGATCCGTAACCCTATTTCTATTTGTTTGGCTTGCAAAATATAGTGAATTGTATATTTTTTCTTTTTTGGAATTGTAATGATTTTACTGATACTTTTGTAACCGTGATGAGTAAGTATTAACTGATACTTACCAGGAGCAAAGTATTGGGTCGTTATTACATTTTCTCCATTGAGATTACAAATATCTGGACGAAGTAATTTTTTATTAGGGAAAGAAGTAAATAATTGTAGTCGGACATCACATAGATTCGGTGATTGATTTGGATAAGAATAAAGTATCGAAAAAAAATAGCTACATAAAATAATAAAAAGAATTATGAACGCTTTTATAAAAATGTTTTTTAAGGATTTTCTATCGTGATAATGATATGGACTAACACCTATTATTTTGGCCAATTGCGGAAGAGCATCTGATTCTACTTCGACAATTAAAGGTATATTTTTGGTTTTTATTTTTTTTAATTGATCAATTCCGTAAGATTTTTTGCCTAAAGCAGCAGCGAGAATGCGCGCGTCGCGTTTTGGCAAAACAAGTGCCTGAGCTTTTGCCATTTGCGCCGATTTGTATTTACTGATTAGACATACAAGAACTTCTTCTGGTAAACAGTAAGTTTCAATTTTGGCATCAATAAAAGGAGGTGCTCCTTTGGGATTATTAATAGCTGCGCTAAAGAGTAGTAGCGGAAGATCAGAACTTTGCGTTTGATATTTGGCAAATACCGCCAAGATCAAAGCCAGTTGCATCGAGGTACCTTGTCCTATGACGCGGTCTTGTTGCACAATACTATCACGCTCGTCTTGTGCTTCGATAAGATTACCAACAACACCTCTAGAGGACAATTTACTTAGAATGCGAGGTCCTAAATCGGTTGCAACAAGTTTACATTCTCGTTGTTCTTTTATGACAGTGTCAAAACCTGAGTAGCGATGAGGATAAAGAACTACTACGGCTTCGCGTTCTTCTTCGGGATCAACGCTTGCATACGGATACCCAATACGAAATTTCGTTACCATTTTATTTTACTCGTAATAGTTGGATTTCATCCCAATCTTTGATTATTTCGGAAGGAATTAATTCTTTGGGAATACGCTGACTTATATCTAGTTGAAATAGCTGTTGTTTGTTTTTACAAAATATCATTTTAAGTTTTATAGGCACGCTACATTGTATGCGTACTTCGTAGCCTTTTTCTCGGTGTTCGCAAATAATTTCCATATCAGAAGGTAATGCCATAGTTTTAAGTAACTCCTGAGGTATGCTTACTAATTCTTCTGAATTTCCAGCAGCGGCAGGTAAACGATTACGCTGGATTACAAATGGTTTTTTTTCGGAAAGTTGTCTGTGTAGCAGCGCCAAGTAGTACAACGCTTCGTCTTGTTGCCGCGTTACATGTTTTGCTAGTTGTACTGTTTTCGCGAATTGAAGAGAAGTATTTTTTTGTGATAATTTCCATAATTGTGGGTGACTTCTCTCTCTTAAGACGCTGCTGCGCTCTAAACAAAAAGGGCAAGATAGTAAGTGAAAAATTGCTCGGTAGTATTTGTTAGGATATTTGTTTTTTGTGTTTTCAAAAACTTGCTTAACAAATATTTGTTCTTCACTAGAAGATGGGGTAATCCATTCTTCTGTGATCGAAAAAAAGAAACACTTTGCTTGTAGAAAATTACAATTTTCCGTCAAAATTTTGTGGTAATCCGATTTCATCTTTTAATTCTGCCAACTCATCCATAAATGTATCAATAATTTTCTCTGCAGCATTTTCATTTTCGCGGTACACATCTTTTATAAAAGCAAAAATAGTTCTTCGCATTTTGCCTAAATCCTCGGCGCTGCACTGGTCTGTACTTTCATCGCTAACTAGGGGTGTTTCAACAATAGCCTTGGGCGGCAATTTTTTTAATAAATCGACATCTGCAATTGTGTATCTAGCTTTTGGAGAGTCAATCTTTCCAAGTACTAATACACTCCAAATAGGAATGTCGAGATTGTTTTCAAAAACATAACAATCTTTGCTTACAGAGAATGGAACTTTTAAGTAAATACCAAAAGAAAATGTTTTAATGTTGGGAAAATGATTGTCTATATAGTCAATTAAAGATTGTTTTTCGATTGTAGAAGACTTTATATTGTCTAACATTCCTTCAAAATATTTTCGTCGGCGGTCACCACTATTGCGGTCGAATATATAATAACCGTTTGTATAGTTCGAAGACTCTATACGAATATAACTTCCTTTTTGCATGAATAAAAAATTACGCGAACTGTTTTCTAGATCTTTTGCTGTTTTGTCGAATAGTAGTGAGATTTGCTTTCCTTTTTTAAGTTCAGCTCCTAAAGAATTGGCATGATATTCATTATTGTGATTTTTTGTATCTTGGTAAAAAATATCAAAAGCTATTCTTTCTTTTATATTTGGATTTGCTGGCCAAATACAAATGTATAAATCTTTCACTTCCATAACTTTCTCTCCCAATTTTTGTTTTGGAAAAGATTTTTGTATTGGATAGTCGCACTTAATTTTTCGCTTTTTCATATTTCACTCTTTTTACCCAACTCAAGTTGGGCTGGAAAAGGATGAGGATGCCCAACTTTGGGCTAGTAAAAGAACATTTTTTGAGAAAGTGACTCATGAAAAATTTTATAAAAACAATTTTAACATTTCTTCTAATCACCAGTTTTTCAGTATCAGCTCAGGATATTTATATATCAAAAACTGGTAAAAATAGCAACCCTGGAACTAAGGAAAAGCCGAAAAAAACATTATGGAAAGCTATTTCGGCGCTCAAAGATGGAGACACTATTCACGTTGCAGAAGGGCTATATTACGGAAGAGGAAAATCGGGAGTGATGCCAGTTTGTGACAAAAGTAACGTTGCATTAATTGGCGGTTGGAGCAAAGATTTTTCAGAAAGAAATCCATTTAAGTATCTTACTATCATTGGTCCCCCTGCTAATCGCCAAGGGTCTTCTAAAGAAGTTTTCAAATGGGAAAAATGGAATGGAAAAATAGATAATGTCACAATTGACGGTTTCTGTGTAGATCGTGGATGCCATTCTTATTACTATTCAACAGGTGAGCCTGGAGCAAACAAATCAATAGAGGGGCATCATGACAATAGTTGTTGGGGATATCGAGCCATAAACAAAAAGAAAAGTGGTTCCGATCCGACAATTGAACTCATTGGTAAAGGGTCGTTTACTGTACGCAATATGATTCTTCTTAATAATCCGTGGTGGGGAATCTATGTCAAATGTGGTGGTAATGGCAAGGTGACTATAGAGAATAATCTTATTTTGATTTCACGAGGACGTGCAGTAGAAGCAATAACTGGAGGTGGTTGGGGAAAACCAAATATTATCATTAGAAACAATACCATTGCCTTTAACCACCAATTGAAGAGTACCGAAGGACGCGCTTTATCTGTTGACCCGCGTAGCGGAGCTTATACCATTGAGAATAATATACTCGCTTTTTCTGATGGTGGTGGAATTACTTTGAAATTTGATTCAAGTAACATGACTTTGAACAATAATAAATTTTATTTCAATCGCCGCGGTGATTATTGTATCGGTGGTAAAGGAATGGCTACTGCAGACGAATTCGAAGACGAATTGGAATGCGATAACGAAGAAAACGTGAATGAACTGCCAAAATTTCTTAAGGGTGTTGGTGTAGCATGGTTTGATCGCTATTCTAGTAGAGAGTCGAGAATGACAGCTGGAGACTATAATACAGAGGAAGCTCTGATGGCAGCACGAAATATGCTGGGCTTGAAGGAATATCACATACCTGGTTACTCAAAAACATTTCCGACTTATAGTAAACTGCCACAACAACGTAATAATTACGACATGAGCCGTTATCCGCATCCTATGAAAAAAGGCGAAAATTTAGACTGGAAAAAATTTGTATTACCAATTATTGGACTCGATGATTTTGGCATTCAAGACTTCCAAGAATAATTGATTAGATTGTAAAATCTTTTGATAAAAAGATATAAAGCAGAGACCAGTAGCTATTTTTTATAGCTACTGGTCTCTGCTTACAAATATTTTGCCTCTTTTTCAATAGAGGAAACAAGATGAAGTTGCTCACTTAATATACTATCAAGGTCTTCTTTATTGGTATTTGGATTGATGAGCGCTGTACGCAAGATAACTGTGTTGCGCAACTGGTATTGAGGTAGATTAACTGTTGTTTGAGAAACAAAAGAATGCCCTTGTTGCCATTGTTTTTTTTGAAGAGACTTGTTTATCTCATTTATAATATTGTGTTGCTTTTCATCATGAAAAGCTTTGTTACGTAGTAAATGAGGAATGTAGCGGTAAGTGACGATATTGGTATAAGGTTGAGTCACTAGCTCAAATTCTTGGCTTGCGTTAATTTTTTGTACGAAGTATTTTCGCAATTCAAAGCTATGGTTTACTAATAATTGATAACCGTCGCAACCAATGCAATAAAATGCCGCATGTAGAAATAAACTATTAGCTGGACGTGATCCTTCTAACGACCAACGTCCTAAATCAAAAGAATGAGAACGTGCTTGATATCTTGCTTGGGTTTCGACTTTTCTCATATAATCAGGTTTTTTTGCAAGTATGATAGAAATTCCTTGTGGCAGATAAAATTGTTTGTGGCCACACATAGTAACAGTATCAGCTTTTTCTATTCCTTTGAGTAATTGTGCATATTTTGTTAAAGCAAAAATTCCACCCCAAGCAGCATCAACGTGAAAGTGAGTGTTGTATTTTTCTGCTAGTTGCGCCATCTCTTCAAGTGGATCAATGCTACCTAACTCTGTTGAGCCAGCCACCGCCCATAAAGCAATAACACATACTTTGTTTTTTTTACACTGCAAAAGTTCTTGCTCTAAATCATTTAATAATATTTGTCCTCTGTCATCGACATCTATAGCGATAATATTTTTTGTACCTATTCCAATTAGTGAAGCGATTTTTTTTATAGAATAATGGGCCAAAGTAGAGCAAATAATCACTGCGTGCTTGTATTTTTTGTGGGCAAGGCATGCAGAGATACCATCGCTCTCACACGAAAATTCGGCGCTTTCAAGTACGCGATTGCGCGCAATCCACATCGCCATTGTGTTAGATAAAGAGCCGTTTGAGGTGACAGTTCCCAATGCATAGTTGCCATTTGTCGATATGTTGCTGTAGAAATCAGTGTCTTTTTGATAGACCTTGTTGTGTATATATTCTAAAGACTTACGCTCTATAAATGTTAAAATATCAGATGTTTCCGTTTTCACTACATTTTGGTTAATCATTGTTACAAAACGCGCTAGTTCCTGGAAAAAATTTGGAATAGAAGAAGTCATGTGGCCAATGAACTTAGGATGCCTTACATTCACAGTGTGAGGAAGAATAGTGTCTTGTAAATTTTTCCAGTACTCTGAAAAAGAAATAGGCTTACTAGGAAAATTTTCAATACCATTATAATTGGTATTGGTGGTATATGATCTAGCATCGATAGCTTGTTCCATTATCTTCCACAAGTCACTGTGCGCCGAAGAACATGAAAAAAATTGTTGTATATTGCTTTCCATAGTTCACCTCAATTATTTAGCGATAAAGCGATTTTTAATCCTTGTAACGCCAAAGTTGGCACGAAATCATCAAAAACCTGTTCTTTTTCGTAAAGACGCGCTAAGCCACCTGTTCCAATAACCATAGCCTTATTATTGGCAAAATAATCGCTTTTAATATTTTTAGTTAGTTCTGTTGCAATTGCTAAGTAACCGTGGTATAAACCAGATTGAATGCTTTCTTCTGTAGAACGACCAATCAGTTCTTTTGGTTTTAGTATTTGTACTTTTGGCAGTTTTGCTGTTTTTAAATCGAGCATTTCCATGGCAATACGCAGACCAGGGAGAATGATTCCACCAAGGTATTCTTTTTTATGAGAAATAGCACATAAAGTAGTTGCTGTACCAAAATCAATGACAACAATATCTTTTTTAGGATACAAATGAGTGGCGGCGATAGCATTGGCAATGCGATCGGCACCAACTTCTAGTGGGTTGCGATACTTGATCTTGAGACCTGTTTTTACACCCGCTTGCAAAAAGAATGGTTCCATTTGAAAATACTTGAGGACACAGTTGCGAATAGAATGTGTTAAGTCTGGAACAACAGAGCATATTGCTATTTTTTGTAACTGCCCTAATTCAAAATGGTTTTCTCTTAAAACAGAACGTAAGAATACACCCAAATCGTCAGAAGTAATTCCTTCCTTGGTTCCAGTACGAAATTGCAAACGAAGCTCATTTTCAACAAAAACTCCGCCGTGGATTTGTGTGTTGCCTACATCAAGAACAAGAATCATATGTTTCTCCTAAAGGAACATTATCAATTAAACGCACTTTACCGAGAAAAGCAGCGGCAAACCGCCGTTGCCAAAATTCTTCTACGTAGTCAACCTTAAAGCCTACAACAGCTAATTGTTTTTTAATTTCGTTCACGTTAGAAGTTTGTTGTAGTATTTTATACAAGAGTGGTGCTGTTTTTCGTTGCGGTTCTGAAAGAAGTAAATTTCTTGAACTCATGGCAAGTCCATCTGTTTCGCGAATAATATCGCAACCCACTATTTGTGTTTCTATAAAAAAAGTGGCGACCATATCGCGAATAAGCATGTATTGCTGGTAGTCTTTTTTCCCAAAATAAGCAAACTGTGGTTTTATAATGTTTAGTAGTTTCATCACCACAGTTAAAACGCCATCAAAATGTCCTGGGCGGCTTTCTCCGCAGAGAACAGATGCCATTTTTTTTTCGCTAATTTGGTAACGATATTCATCACTATAAAGCTCTTTGTATTCCGGAGAAAAGACATAATCTACGCCTGCATTTTTAAGCATAGAAATATCTTTTTCCCAAGTATTGGGGTAAGAATGGAAGTCATTTTTATCGTTGAATTGAGTTGGATTGACAAATATACTGACCACAACAGTGGAATTGTTGTTTCTGGCCTCTTCTACCAAAGATAAATGACCACGATGCAAAGCGCCCATTGTCGGAACAAAGCCTACTGTTTTTTCTGGTTTTGCATTTTTCCATTCGCGGATACTCTTTACAATTTTCATGAGTAACTCTCCTTTTTACTTGGAAAAATGCGCTCTTTTACTTCTGAATCAAATTGGTTGAGAGCAGATAATACCTGTGACTTACCAGTGAGATAATGTTTTAAAAATTTAGGACGAAATTCATCATCCATTCCTAACAAATCTTGTAAAACAAGTACTTGTCCATCAGTGTGGACACCAGCGCCAATACCAATTGTTGGAATACTAAGCTCATCGGTTATTTTTTGTGCGACATTGCACGGAACACATTCAAGAACGACAGCAAAACATCCTAACTGTTCTAACTTCATTGCATCATCAACTAGTTTTTGTGCACTTTCTTCGCCTTTGCCTTGGACGCGAAATCCACCTATTTGGTGAATAGATTGTGGGGTTAAACCAATATGTCCCATTACTGGTACACCAGAGATAACAATATGGCGCACTGTGTCTTCGTGACCATCAATTCCTTCGAGCTTTATTGCCTTTGCTCCACTTTTCATTAATGATTCCACATGATTGAGCGCTATAGTTGTGCCTTTGCGATAAGAAAGAAATGGCATGTCTGCTACTACAAATTTTTGGGTTCCGCGACATACGGCGGCAGTGTGTAGTGCCATCATTTCCGTGGTGGCGTGAAGGGTGGAATCAAAACCGTGAACAACCATTGCTAAACTATCTCCAACAAGAACACAGTCAATATTGGAATTTTCAATGATTTTTGCGCTCCAAAAGTCGTAGCATGTTACCATTGAAATTTTGGACTTTTTGCGCTTAGCTTTGGTAAAATCGTAGATACTGTTCATCATATTTCCTTTGTGTAAAAATCGACATACGAATAGAGTCAAAGGTAAGTGTTACTTACCAAAAAATAAACAGAATTTATATAACTCTTACAGCGATATTTACAAAAGAATAGGTGGTAGGAATTTTGAATATATGTGTTGTATTATAGTGGTTTTCATGGTACCTGTCCTTTCTGGATCGGGTCCTTGTTTTATTTATAAGTTTTTACTTGGAATGGTTAAGATATTTTATCACTCAATTTGTGCGTTTTCGTAGTCGTTGTTACCAATCGTCTCGATTTGCGTTTTGGTGATCTTTGTAAACCATTACCAGAATAATACAATAAAATTTTTTCTTTGTCAAAAAAAACAACCATGACTAAGAGCAAATAAGACTGACTCCAGTTGTGAACTATGAAAATGCTAGAATCTGTCGTTCTTGTTAAGTTTCCTTATTGTAGATAGTTATAATGTTTTCTATATTTCTATATAGCTGTTTTTAAAAAAATCATTGAAGATATTTATCAATGTCAGCCACAAAGTTTTTAATTTCGTCCCTTACTGCTATTTGACTTTGGCATGAGTTCCCTGTGCATAAGGATAATATTTTTTTCATAAAGCTTTTCGCCAATAGGAATTTTGAATATATATTGGTTTGTAGAATTTTGTGTTGTATTATTGTAGTGGTTTTCAGCAGTATGTCTAATCCAAATTTACAATGTGAGGAAATCTAATGCAACCGTGGAGAACACTAAAAGTATTTGTTAGCTCAACCTTTAAGGATTTAGAACTTGAACGAGACCATCTCGCAAAAGTCTTTACTAAAATTCAACGTGCTATTTTTTCACGAAAACTTCAACTTATTCCCTATGATTTACGTTGGCGTGATCGCCATGAAAAAGACATCGTTCGCTGGTGTTTGGAAATGGTAGAAGAATGTGATTATTTTATTGGAATTTTAGGATATCGCTATGGTTGGCGTCCTCCGCAAGCGGCTGACGGAAAAACGAATTCCCAAAATATCTCTATTACTGAAATGGAAATTCGCAAAGCTTTAGAGATAATTCCTCGCGACAGACGCTTTTTCTGTTTTGGTGACTTAGAGCAGTACACTCATGAACAAATGTCTAGTGAATCGCAACAAGATATGGATTCTTTACAAAAACTGAAACAATACCTTGAAGATTCAGGTGAAAAAGTATTTACCTATAAAGACTCTCAAGGCGTTTTACAGAAATTACAACAGGAATTACAAAATATAATAAACCGCGATTTTCCACCTGGAAAAGTAGTCAAACCCGGACTTCTAGATCGAAAGAGCGCTTTGCAAGAAATCGTTCAAGAAAAGAATAAGGGTTTTGTTGGACGTGTATACTACTTAGCAAAGCTTCGAGAATTTTGTCAGAGTGATGCGGACAAAAACTATTTGGCTATAGAAGCAGTTGCTGGTACGGGTAAGTCGGCACTTCTTGCTAATTTTATTTGCAGCTGGCAGCAAGAATCGCAAGTACCAATCATCGCGCACTATATGAGTATGGCAGGTGATAGCCGCAGTATAAATGGTATTGCCCAAAGCCTGATAGAACAACTGGCAAGTCTCAAACTACTAGAAACAGTTCCGCAAACTACAGAGGAAATGATATATCAACTGCGTAGTACTCTCGTTAGTTTTAAAAAACCACTTGTGATCGCTATTGATGGTCTTGACGAAATGGAAATTGACGACTTATCATGGCTTGCAAACAATTTGCCAACGAACATACGTGTGGTGATTACCACGCGTGCAGTTGGCGCATGGGAAAAACTAAAACAGTACCCACAACTATCACATATCGAACTACCAACGTTAGAAAATGAAGAAATACTCACTATAATTGATAATTACTTGGAACAATACAATATTTCTTTGGATGTGACAGAAAAAGAAATACTCTTAAAAAGAGCAACGGGAAATCCTCTCTTTCTTAAAGTAGCTTTAGATGAAATGAGCGCTGGCGGAACTGCTATTGCGCAACTTGCGGAAAATGTCAACGGTTTATTTCACCAAATATTAAAGCGCTTACAACGAACCTATGGTGAAAATGCTATTGAAAACTACCTAGGACTTATCGCTGCTGGTCGCGGTGGTATTGCCGAAATCGAGTTAGAACAAATCATTCTTGAAGAGCATAAACGTTCTATTTCAGATGATTTTATGATACGCATTCATAAGTCTTTGGATAACTTTATTGTAAAACGTGAAGGCCTTTTAAATTTTTTCCATCCCGAATTCGAAAGATCAGTAAAAATGTTCTTAGGAAAATCGGGCATGCGCTGGGCACATAGTCATTTTGCGGTATACTTGCAACAACAAAAATACAAATATGACAGAACTATTTCCGAATTACCCTACCAATTACAGTGGGCAGAGAAGCAAAGTGAACTGTTAAATACTCTTAGTGATTTGCACTTTCTCGAAGCAAAATGTTCGCGTGGTATGTTAAGTGGTCTTTTGGAAGATTTCGAACGTGCGCTACATAACCAAACCGTTCCTATTGATGAAAATTTAAATGTTTCGCATCCAGGATCTGGGAAAACAAATAAAGAAACACTACGGCTCATCGCACGTGCTCTTAATCTCGATTTACAATTTATTCGCCGTCACCCTGAGCAACTTTTTCAATGTTTATGGAATAGATGCTACTGGCATGATTCCCCAATAACAGCCAAACACCACGTCAAAGATGCTTTCAAACAAGGTGAATTACCATGGCATCGCAATAATGACAAATGTATTTATCATTTAGCAGAACACTGGCGACGCATCAAAGAATCTGACAGAAATTTCGCGTGGATCAAGAGCAATAGACCACTTCTTCCAGGTTTAAATTCACCTTTATTAAAAGTGCTCTACGGACATACGCGCAAAGTTAATGATGTGGTATTTAATCAGCAAGGAGGGCAAGTCATATCAGCGGGAGAAGATCGTCAAGTATATCTATGGTCTACTGCAACAGGCGAAACGATCTTTCACTCAGGACAACATGGTAACAAAGTAAATTGTGTTGCCAGTTGCAGCGATGGAGATACATTTGCATCTGGGGCAAATGATAACAAGATTTACCTATGGTCTGCTGCACGTCGCGAAATAATAGCAAGTTGCGAAGGGCATGAGCTTGCTGTAACAACTGTTGATTTTCATCCGCACTCTCAACAATTTGCTAGTGGTTCTTATGATGGCAAAATTTGTTTGTGGGATAGTAAAGGAAATTTGCAAAAGACACTGTTGCCTAAAAACGGTTATGTATGGAAAGTTCTCTACAGTCCTGATGGTAAGTATTTAGCATCAGCGCACGCAACAGGAAACATCTGTGTTTGGAATTTAGAAACGCAAAATCTAGATTTTACTCTACGAGGACACAAAAACAATTTATACGCTTTAGTATTTACAAAAAGTGGACAACAATTAATGTCCGCTGGCGAAGATCGCAAAATTAAAATTTGGTCTATAAAAACACAACTGTGCTTAACGACAATTGATGCACACAATGAACTGATTTCAGGGTTAGCAATACATCCAAGTGGTAATTTTCTGTATTCGGTATCATGGGATCGTATGATTTGTACTTGGGAGTTACCATTTGCAAAATGCATATCAAAAATAAAAGGCCACGAAACGGGAATACATAGCATTGCAATTAATTCTCAAGGTACAAACCTTGTAACTGCAGGAGCCGAAGGGACTATTCGCATATGGTCAACACAACCAGGATCAGTGTACGCAATGCGTGGACATGAAGGAATGATCTCAAACCTAGACTTTACCACAAGTGGACAAGAAATCTCAACAGGGGGAGCTGACAAGCGTATTTGTATTTGGTCAACAAAAACCGGTAACAGTATTCAGGTCAAACATGGTTTATATCGGACATTAGAGAGTCCACCAGGAAACCCTCGACTACATGTAAAACAGCAAAGTGATGAACTGTTAATAAAAGCGCGCCATGTTAAAGACACACTATATTTTCCCGCAAAAATGAAGCAATTTAAAATATCTCCCCACGATAATATCATTGCTGGGTATTTTGGAGATTATATATATATGTTAGAAATTATCACCAAATGATTTCTTGTGTATGGTAAGAGTATGTTTAAAGTGAAAAATTGTTGTTACTGGTAACTCTACGGAGAAACTTGACAATGGTCTTCTGAGAAATCTTGCCTGAGAACTAGTAGGAACAGCAATGTTAATAAAGTCACGATTACCTGCTTTGTCGATTTCTTTAAATATAGCAGAAGGCGCTGGTGAATTTAGTTCTGCCGAGAAAGCTCGTTTTTATAGAATTGCTCGCCGATCTGCTACTGAATGTGCTTCTATTATTGATATCTGTCGATGTTTAAAACTAAGTGACTTGACAAAAGTAGTTACCCGTTGAATGCAGGGCTTTATTTTTATAGCGCGGCGCGACGAAGGCGCGCAGCCGTAGCTGCGTAACAGAGGAGCAACAAAGCTAGAAAATTAAAGAACAAATTTTGCGAGTTGTAGCAATGCTTACTCGTTTGGTCAAAGTTCAAGTAAAAACGTAAGACTTAAATTGCTAGACGAGATCGGGTTCGCAAGCGGGCTCGGGCTCGAAAAAATAGACAATACTTTGAATGATGACAGGCCCTACATTCATTTTTTTTCTTCGATGTTACAAAGGTAGCAGCTTATAATTGAGATTTTTTATTTGTCTTCAATTTATCTTAAATTTCAAAAAGAGATTTTTGCTATTATTAGCTCTATAGCAAGTAAAATAAGTACCTTATGCATTTCTTGAAAATCAACAAAAAAAGAATTAAATGACCTTGACCCCCTCTGGGTGCAGATAAAGCTCGATTTTATCATATTGTTCGTAGCTCTATTCTTGCTACTCATACTATGCAAGTTCTTGATTCTCAACAATGGCAAGATGGAAAACTTTATGAACTCGTATTGTTTTTATACGATCACGACAAGGATTACGGTCAAGGTCACGTCTTTTTATTTGAATGAGGACACGCTCTATTCTTCTAAATATCTATATACTCTAACCAAAAGATAACTTTTTTCATTTAAAGAATTCCTGCGATGCTACTTACTCCAAAATAAGAGAGGCAATTCTTTTCTTAGCAAAGAGTGAAAAGCTTGGATGTTGGATATAAAAAATACAAGTTTTTCCGATTAAGAATTCTATGCGTTTTTGATTTTGTATGCTTTGAAGCATTTTGATTTTATTAGGTTGTAGTGATTCAGGCATTTCACATGGGTATTCAAAAACAGCAACGCCCCTTTGTTGTTTGCGTTGTTCACAAATACAAACTATGCGTATATGAAAAGAATTGTAATCTGGGACAATCCATGCTTGCAGGACTCTGTATTTAAAAAATGTAGATACTTCATTATCTATAATCGGAAGTTCTTCAAAAACAAGGACAGCATTTTTCTCGTTGTTATGTTTTGGAAAATTAATTTCGTTGTATTTAAATTTGGCTACATGGGTTTGCTGGACATGCGTTGCCATTGTTTCGGTTAACGCAGCGAATTTTTGCCAATTTTCTTGGGCATTTAGCATTGCACCGTGTGCTACAAAGTAGCTCTCTTGTTTTTGAAGAACGCTTAATTGCGAAGTTTGCAGTGGCGGATCATATTTTATTTTGCGACCGTTGCTTGCATTTATCATCGCGCTTCCATCTATTATTGTGTAGATTTTTTCTTCAATAGTAATATTTTTACCAATATCTTCTGACGATCCGTAATAAATCTTATTGCGTAGTCCTGGAGCTATCTCCGCTATAATAGATGTTTCGCTGATTAAGTGACTAAATCCGCGATTCACTTGCGCACATTGTTTTTTATTGAAAACAAAAGAAATACCAGATAGTGAACTATGCAGTGGAAAGTGAATTTCACAAAGGTCATTTTTGTGGATTATAGTTGGTTTGTTGTCTGATATTTGTTGTTGGAAGATTACTTTATCTTTATGCAGCAAAGCAAAGTAAAATTCACCATTGCATAATTTATTATGAAAAGAAATATCTTTTCCGATGATAAATAAATCGAGTTCACTGTTTTTGCTATTTCTTAGCTTAAATTTCAGGAGTATTTCATCAGAGACTATACGCTTTATCCAACTAATAGGGGTAATGGCATCAAGAAATCGAATAAATAGACGAATAGATTTATCGTTTAACCATGATGACCAAGTATTAAAAGAATCAATATTGAATTGAAATAAATAATCCTGTGGTGACTTTACTTCTTCAATTTGCAGGCCGTTAATGGCAAAGCAAAATTCTTTTTCATCTCCAAAAAATCGAATATAGATAAAATTCTTTTTCCAATATTCTTGTAAACTTTGGTGGTAGTTTTTCAAAAGCAAAATGGTATTATTTTTTGATTCTACTAATTTATGAGCAATATTTTTAGGAATAATCAAAGTAAAAAAGCTTTGATAATTTACTAAGAAGTCGTCTATTTCTGTGGGTAAGCTGATCGCCCAATTTTTCCGATAGTTTTTGAACAATTCTTTTAGTGATTTAGTTTTGGAAATAATTTTTAACAGGAAAGAGAGCTCTACTCCTATAGCGAAAGCAATATTATTTTCATAGCGAAATTGCTTTGTGGCTTCAAGTATTTTTTTTTGCTCTCTAATAGGAAATACTTTGCCATGAAGGGTCTTTCCTCCATAAAGAACTATTGGCAAGCATTTATTGCCGTCTCGAATCACAATTGCAATTCCAGAATATGGAAAAAACCACTGTAGAAGGGTTTTAAAACCTGACATCGATATTTTGATTTGCGATAGATATTTTAATAGAGGTGGAAGGTCAGAAGAAAAATGGGTACCATGCCCTTGTAAAAAAGCCAAAAAAAGAAAAATCCATCCTTCTTCTAAGTAGGGCTCTAGGATTTTTAAATCGAGAGTGATTTTAAGATCATAGTCTTGTTGTTTGTTCATTTGTAGTGAGGATTTTGTATACTGTAGATACAATTGATGTTGAGCATTTTCATAAACAAAGCAAATAACAATGCTTTTATTTGAGGTAAAAAATAGAGATGCAAAAACATCAAAACACATAGATAATTGAGTGTTTAACAGTGTGTGATGTGGTTTTTGCTGCTGCACTTTGCTCAGGATTTCTGATATAGTATTAATAAACTTTTTTAATTCTGGGGGAAAATCTTCTGCCAACATAATAACCTCAAAATATTACAATGTTTGTATAGGTTTTAGAACTAGGGCTTTCTTATTTTACTATTTCTGCGAAATATCATATACAATTTTATAAACAAATATATAATAGGTGAAGAGTAGATCCAATAAAATTTTTATAAGTGACTTAACAAAAGCATTTTTATTTGAGTTTATTTTTTTATTTTAGTTTTGGTGTACAGTTGTGAATCTCTTGTACTGTACTAGAAAATAAAACCCCTGTACTCAAATAAAGTTATTGTTCTTAGCAAGAGCAAAACAACTTTCTATGTGCGAATATATGGAGTGAATTACATGACTAGTGACAATTCAAAAAGTATTGGTTTTAGTGGAGGTAGCCCAATAAAATATGGCTCCGAAATGGTTGGCTACCAACTTGGAGGTTGTGAGATAGTTGAATTTATCGGTAAAGGTGGAATGGGGGCCGTTTACAAAGCGATACAAACTAATCTAAATAGGGAAGTGGCTTTAAAGATTTTGAGCACACCAAACAAAGATAGTAAAGCCATTGAGTGGTTTCAGCGTGAGGCTCAATCTATTGCTCAACTAGAACATAAAAATATTATCCAAATATATGCTCTTGATTATAGTGAAGAACTCGAAACTTTTTATATTGCTATGCAATATGTAGATGGTGCTTCACTTGATAAGTTAGTTAAAAGCCTTGACAGTGGTCGTTTGCCAATAGAAAAAGCTCTTGAATATGGGATACAAGTTGCTGAGGGACTTTACTCTGCGCATCAAAAAGACATCATTCATCGCGATGTAAAACCTGCCAATATCATGGTAACAATGGATGAAGTTATTAAAATTACCGACTTTGGCTTGGCAAAAAGTTTATCAATACACACCACATCAAGTGCATCAGCAGGATTGATTGTCGGTACGCCTCTTTATATGGCTCCTGAACAATGTGTTGGAACACAAATAGACGCGCGAACAGATATTTATTCTTTGGGAGCTTCTTTATACTATTTGCTTGTCGGGTGTCCTCCTTTTATGGGAGACAATTCCTATGATATTTTAGAAAAACAAATCACTGAAGCACCAAAAGCTTTGACTCAAATAGAACCTGATATTCCAGAAGAATTATCTGACATAGTGCTTAAAATGCTAGCTAAAAATCGTGAAGATCGCTATCAAAATTGCGGAGAAGTAGCCGAAGAGCTACGGAAATTCATTGAGCCAGAGACCACTGTTGTTTCTGAAGGGATTAGTGAAGAAAAGACTATCTATCGTTTGTCAGGCATTAGTCAAGAACAACTTGCTGATGGTCTTGAAAAAATCATAAACGAAGGACGTAAAGGGATTCTTTCTGTGCGTTCTAAAGAAGAGCATCTTTTTTTGTATATTGAAAATAACGCCATATACGCCTATCTTGAAAATTATATGGAAGAATTTACGGAAAAACACTCTCAGTTGTCATTTTCAGAGATGATCACGCTTCTCATTACTATTTCATTGTCTTGGGACCCTTTTTCTTGGGAATTTGTAGAAGAAGAACCTCCAGGAGAATTTAGGGATTATTGTATTGTTGCGCGAGTAGATATCTTTTCTTTTTTAAGAAATACGTCTACTGCAATCCAGGTGTTTTTAAATTTGCTTCAACCAGGCTCCCTTATTCTTCGTACACCGATAAAATCTCTGCTTTTAACTTATACGCACGAAAAAATTCATGCTTGCAGCCCTCTACCTCATGAAGAAAATGCTACTGTTCTAGGTCCAGAAGATGCACAAAGCGTAATAGAAAAAATAACACAAAGCAATTACAGTTTAGAATATCAGACCGTTTTAGATATTTTTGCGGACGAAGGGGCTGAGGATAATTCTTTAGCTGGTATTTTCTTTCAAATTCTAGAAGGATGCCCAGACTACAGCTTTTTCCAGGGATTTTCTATTTTTGATAAAAGTATATTCCCTAATTCTGAAAGTAAAATAACAATTACTAAAGTAAGAGAATTAGAGACTAAATTAGGCCGTGTACTACAGCAAATATTCGAAGAATATAAAAAATTAGAAGATATTGGGCTGCCGAAGTATTACGCGATACTGTTTGCTGGAGCTATTGTCAAAGAAAAGGCGATGTACTCTGCAAATAAAATTGGTGGACTTGTTCGCGTTTTATTTGAGCAAGATGAAATTTCGATTGCAAAGCCTCTTCTTGATGTTAGTTTAAAATTTTATAGGTACAATTTTAAGCTTTTAGAGGAGCTTGCTCAATTTTATGAGAGTAAAAAGAATAGCGAAAAAGCAATCGAATACTGGCTGTATTGTGGAAAACTACGCGCTGAATTAGGGGATTTTGACCGAGCACAATCTTGTTATCAATATGCAGGTACCCTTAATAATAAAGATCATGAACCACTTTTGCATTTACTTCAGCTTTATATAAAGCTTGAAAAACCAGCTGATGAAATTATTAAAATTGGTGAAAAGTTGATTCCCAAACTACGTACAGGAAAACAAAGTAAATTACTTGTTGATATTTGTACACAACTGCTTGAAGTAGACCCTGGACTATTAGTATGCCACCAAGAACTAGTTAATTATTATATTGACGAGAGCAAAAACGCAGAGGCTGTAGACTCTTTTATTAAAATAGCTGGTATATACAAACGTTTAGAGAATAAAGAAGCTCTCATTCAAACTTACAAAAAAATACTAAAGATAGATCCTGGTAAAGATGATATTCGCGAACAATTATTTGAGTTAGAAGGTAAACCCGTCAAGTTAATTCGTGTTTTAGATTCTGCAACTAAAGTGATCAAAAAGAATTCGTTTGTTGTAAACCCGAAATACATTTTTGTTAGTATTGTTGGACTATTTATAGCATGGTTTGGTTATCGCGAAATTAGCTATTATTTTGAATTTCAACGAATAAAGCAGCAAATTGAAGTTGGTAACTTTCTAGTTGTACAGCAGGAATTGGAATATATCGGCAAAAACTTTTATTTTTCACAAGTTCACGTAGAAGCAATGAGTTTGTACATCAAGGAAAACAAAAAAATAGAAGCTACTCTTATTAATCGCAATAAAAAAGCGCTTGCAACAAAACTAGAGGAACTTGAGAAGCAGTATAGTAATGACCACACTCAATTGCTCAAAGAGTTAGATAAAATCCATGCTCAATATTTTAAACCAGAAAAAGAATATTTAGAAAAAATAGTACAGAAAAAAATAGATGACATTCGTTATCAGTATGAAATTAGTAAAAAAGAAAAAAACGAACGTGACTTTGCAAGTGTTACTCAATTAATTGAAAGCCAAGAATTCGAAAAAGCAGAATTAATATTAGAAAGCTTGCGTACACAGAATTATGAAAAATGGAATAAAAGAGTAGAAGAAGTAAAAGTTCTATTGTCTAGAGAAAGACAAAAATGGGTTAGCGAAAAAATTGTACGTGAAGAGCAGCAACAAGGACTTCTCAATGAAGCAAGAGAATATGAAAACAAAGGGATGATCGAATTAGCTATTGAAACCTACGAACGGGTAGAATCGTTACTAAAAAATTCGATTAATGCTAAACGGGCTAGTGCGTACCGTGAATCATTAACAAAAGATTTACAAGAAACCGAAAAGTGGTTAAAAGATGCTACTACTCATTTAGAAAACGGGAATGAAGAAGAAGCCTATGACTATTTACAACGCATTCTTTCGAATAGAAAACTAATTAATAGTCGCTTTTTGAAAGAAGCCATGTGGCCAACAATTATAACAACATCGCCAATGACAGGCATTAATTGTTACGATGGAAATAGGCTTTTGGGCCGCAGTCCAATTATTTATAAACAAAAATTTAACGATAGTATAAAACTACAGTGGAAAATAAAGTCAGTAGGTTTACGCCTAAAGCAAGCTACTGATGAAAAGATAAATAGCCAAAAAACATGGAAAATCATTTTAAACTTAAAAAGAGTACCCGTTTGGAAGTTTGCAACGCAAGGACGTATTGAGTCGCCTATTTTAACATACAAAGACAAGGTGATTTTTGCAAGCCGCGACAATCGAATTTACTGTATAAATAAAAGCGGAGAAGAGATTTGGAAACTATACACTGGACGACTATCCGAAATTACTGGCCCAATGAAAATATACAAAGATCATTTATTTGTTTCAACTCTTGCAGGCTATATTTATGTAATTGATTTGCGAAAAGATGTTATTGATGCAAAAGATGCTATTTCCTGGCAAGGTCGTATTTCAGGAGAAAGTTTTAAGGGAGGACCGCAAGCACGTAACCTTGACCAGGTAGTTGTTGCAGCTCGAACTGGGAAAGTGTATGTTGTAAATAAATCGTCTAAAAGCTTTAAAATAGCTAAGACATTTCGTATTTCTGACAAAATAGAATACTCTCCTATTTACCAAAAAAACATGGTTGTTGTCTCTGGAAAAAAGCGACTTTATTTTGTGAATGTACAAACAAATCGAATAGCAAGAACAAGACAATACCCTATTAGCGGAGAAGCAACATACGATAATAAAATTATATATACACCAACAACTAAAGGAATTCTCGCGATAAGTCTTTCGAGAAAAGTCTTAGCAAAATACCCAAGTAAATCATCTGTTGTTTCAAATCCAATTGTTAGTAAAGGTACAATGTACTTTGCAACTAAACGTGGAGAAGTATACAGTATAAAAACAAGTTCAAAAAAATACTTATGGACACAAAAAGTATCTTCCCAAATAAATGCTCCGCTTCTTGAGTGTAAGGAAGTTATTTTTGTGTGCGGTGAATATAATATATGGGGACTTTCCAAAGCCACAGGAAAAATACTCATGGAGTACCAAGCAACTAAGGAAGATGAAATTTTTTCTAAACCAAGTTGCGACGAAGAATTTTTGTATTTTTCGTCAGGAAAAAATGTTATGAAATTATGGGTAAAGGATATCATTGAGTAAATGAGAACATTCAAATATTACGAGAAAGGAGGATGCGAAGGTCTACTCTAATAGGATTAGAACGCAAAATTTAGCAATGGTTCTTCTTGGCCATATCTCTAAATCATTTTCGCATCAAAAATATGAAAAAATTCTTAATTATTATGGTATTGATTAGCTTTGCGTATGCCAAAAACAACAAAATCACAGTTTCCATTTACTGTAAAGCGTATCATAAAAAATTAAAGTCTCAAGCAAAAGACGTCAATAAAATGATACGTCAAATTGTTCCTCCAGAAATGGTGAATTATATTCCTGCAAAGAACACACTTTCAGTAATGCGTAAATTTTATAAAGGTGTTAAACCAACAGCTACATATTTGTTTAAATCTTTTAAAATTAAACCCAATTTTCGTAAATGGTTACAAGAACGACAAGTAGATTACTTGATCATTTCGGGAATCAATGTTTCGCGTAAAACAAATACACTAATATTATTTTATCGAATACTCCCTGTAGGTGATAGTAAGGAAGAAACCAAGTTTATACGTACAAAAACTTGGAAAGAAATGCAAAGTCGCGTCTCTGAAAGCTTAAATAACAGTATTCTTGCGAAGCGTGTTACTGAATTACAAAGTAGCAAAAACAATCGCGGATGGTTCAATGAAGAGATGCCTTCTGGATTAACAAAATCAAAAACACCAGGTCTTTATACTTGGGAAAAAGACCAAAGCGCTATGGTATATGTTTCAAAGGGAAAATTTAAAAATGTTGACCAAGAAGTGCCTGGGTTTTACATTGATAAATATGAAGTAAATAATCAACAATTTTGCACGTTCTTAAATGATCAAAAACCTGATGAAATAGATGAATATATAAAGAGCCCACATTCTCTTATACAAGAAAATGACGGTGTGTATACGCCGAAACAAGGTAGTGAATTTTATCCTATTGTTGAAGTCTCGTGGTTAGGTGCAAAAGAGTATTGTAAGTGGGCAGGGAAAAACCTTCCATCTACAACACAGTGGCAAAAATCTTTTCGCGGCGGAACACAAATACCTCAACTACAAAATAAATCTATTTCCCTTGTAGAGAACCCTCTGCCTCAGCGTACTTTTCCTTGGGGAAGTGATTCTCCTGATAAATTTGTTTATCGCTGTAATTATCACCCCGAAAAAGCAAATGCAGATGGTTTTGCATGGTTAGCACCAACAATTGCTTTTGATGGATTAGGTGACTCCCCTTATTTTTGTAGTAATATGTTAGGCAACGTATGGGAGTGGAGTGAAAATGGTGAGAATGACCAACAATTTTGTTATGGTGGAAGTTGGAACAGTAGTATGGAAATGTTACAAAAACCTATCGAAGTTTCAACAGAAACAACAAAAAATGACATTGGTTTTCGTAGTGTACTACAAGTGGAGTAAATGGTTACTTACGTTGGTACAACATAATTGTAATCGAATAGATTTTTTTTAAGACAACGCGGTGTAGGAGTGCTATGAAACAGTTTTTACACCGCGCTGTTTAATTGTGTCTTACATCTTTGCAAAAGCTCAGTACCACAAGGAATACAATCACATTCACAGTTTGTACTCCTTGAAAATACTCACTTTTCTTTAAATAAATTACTTCTTATCTTTTAATGCACCTTCAATTGCAGAAGTCATTACTTCGTCTTGCGGCTTGCTACGTGGACCAAAACGAGCAACAACATTTCCGTTTTTATCCACCAAAAACTTATTGAAATTCCATGTTATCTCACCATGAAATTTTTCGTTAGTGTCTTTTTTAGTTAAAAGACCATAAAGAGGATGCTTGCTTTTTCCTTTTACAGTTATTTTTGCAAACATTGGAAATGTGACCTTGAAGCGCGAAGTACAAAAATTTTGAATCTCTTTGTTACTTCCTGGTTCTTGTTTTCCAAAATCATTGGTAGGGAAACCCAAAACAACAAAACCTTGTTTCTGATATTTGGCATATATTTTTTGTAGACCTTCATATTGATATGTAAAACCGCATTCGCTTGCGACATTTACAATTAGAACGACTTTTCCTTTGTAGTCTGACATCTTAGCTTTTTTGCCATCAATGGTAGTTATTGCAACATCATATATTGGTTTTTCGCTTTTTTTGACATCTTTTTCTGCAAAAATAACACTGCACATCAATAATAAACATAATATTTTTTTTAACATAATGTATTCTTTCAAAATAAATAGGAACAGTTTTTTCAAATCCTAAACTAACTTACCACGAAGCAGTAACTGGTTTTTGTTCGAAAGCTTTGTATAGTGCTCTTGGAATAACAACTATTTTAAGAAGTTCGTTTGCTCCTTCTCCAATACGTCCAAGTAGAGCATCGCGAAGATGTCTTTCTATTTTCGATTCTTTTAAGTAGCCATAGCCTCCAGCAAGCTCTATAGCGCGCTCTCCAACATAAACAGCTGTTTCGCTGGATTTCACTTTTGCAATAGCGGCATGACGCATAACTTCCGGACTCTCTTTATAAAAAGCGGCCCCGTAGGATAATTCGCGACTACTTGCTATTTCTATTGCCATTTCGGCAAGTTCTTTTTTCAAGTTATCTAAGTCTTTTAGGTAACGGCCAAAAAGTTTGCGTTCATGTG
This sequence comes from Candidatus Uabimicrobium helgolandensis, assembly GCF_041508025.1. Taxonomy (NCBI): domain Bacteria; kingdom Pseudomonadati; phylum Planctomycetota; class Candidatus Uabimicrobiia; order Candidatus Uabimicrobiales; family Candidatus Uabimicrobiaceae; genus Candidatus Uabimicrobium; species Candidatus Uabimicrobium helgolandensis. Next base: position 2,951,342 of record NZ_CP165719.1, on the reverse strand, counting down.
CATATTTAATGAGTTTTTCATAACCGGCTTGAGCGACACCTGTTGACCAAGCTGCAATAGTTACTCTTCCACCATTTAACATGCGCATAGCGTATTTAAAACCACCACCCTCTTCACCAACAAGATGATTTGCTGGAACGCGATAATCGTTAAATACCAATTCGGCTGTATTTGAACCTCTTACACCTACTTTATCTTCTATTTTGTTTTGCTGAAATTCTCCGCCATTGCCTTTTGTCACTACAAACGAACTAATTTGGTTTTCAGGACCGCGTGCCATTACAAAAAAAACGTCAGCACTCATTCCATTTGTGATCCAAAATTTTGAACCATTTAAAACATATTCGTTTGTATTACTATCAAAAACATAAGAAGTTGTCATGCTTTTGGCATCGCTTCCACTGTCGGACTCAGAAAGTCCAAAAGCGGCTATTTTTCTACCGTTAATTAAATCTTCTAGGTACAAATCCTTTATTTCTTTACTTGCAAAGTGGGCAATACCGTCGCAAACAGTACCGTGAATTGCTACTCCTAAAGTAAAGCCAGAATCTGCTTTCGATAAGCTTTCTAGACCCGCAGCGTAATAAGAAAAGCAGGTATTAAGTCCACCATTTTCTTCTGAGAATGGCATAGTAAGGTAACCTGTTTGGCCTAGCAAGCGAAAGTTTTCTTCGCAAAATTTCTCATCTACATCATTCTCAAAAGCTTTTGGCGCAATCTTATTTTCTATAAGATTTTGCAATGAACCTTTTAGAAATTCAATATTTTCTTCATAATCTTCATCGTTGCGGTGCAATTTATATAGCACTTCTTCTTGTTCTTTAGTAAAAAATGACATTTAGTCTGACTCCTTTAGTAATTTACGGATCTTGAGATTCTCCGAAACCGCCCCCTCCTGGGGTATAAATGGATATAATCTCTTGTTTTTTTACATCTAACGTTATTTTACTAGGTAATGTTTGCTCTCTATTATCAGTATATGTAATTGTATTTTTCCCACACAAACCATCATTTCCACCAGCTAGACCGTAGGGTGGGATGCTGCGTCTTTCAGAAAGGATACTGACTTTACATGGCTGTAAGAATCGCAAGCGCCGGATAACGCCATTTCCGCCATGAAATTTTCCTTGGCCACCGGAATTTTTACGAATAGAGAAAGATTCCAATCTTACTTGTGGATAGCGAAATTCTAAAATTTCTGGATCTGTAATACGTGTATTTGTCATGTGTGAATGTACAGCATCTGTACCGCAAAAATTTTGCCCTGCACCAGTACCACCGCAAATAGTCTCGTAGTATCCAAAGTTATTTTCTCCATCTTGGCCAAAAGTAAAATTGTTCATTGTTCCTTGACTAGCAGCTACAACTTGCAAGGCTCCAAATAGAACATCAACAATGCGTTGAGATGTTTCGACATTGCCTCCGACAACTGCAGCCCCTGGTTGTGGATTTAAAATAGAATTACTTGGTATAGTAATTTTAAGCGGTTGTAAGCAGCCTGAGTTTAAAGGAATGTCTTCATCAATTAGAGTACGTAAAACGTACAGCACTGCTGATTTGACAACAGCTTGTGGAGCATTTAAATTCCCTGAATCTTGAGAAGAGGTTCCTGTAAAATCGATGTGCGCGTAACCATTGTTTTGTAAATCAATTTTCACGGAAATGCATGCACCATTTTCAAGATAGTCGTGAAATAAATAACTAGCTTCACTGCGATTTTGTAGTAACTTATTAATGAGTTTTTTTGTCGCAGAACAAGCATTTTCCTGAATATAAGTAGTGTATTTTTGCACTACATCTAAGGTATAGTTCGCTATTAAAGAAGAGAGTTCGCTAATGCCTCTATTATTGGCGACAATTTGCGCACGAAGATCAGAACATCTTTCTTTTACATTTCGCGCTGGATAAGGCCCTTGTTGTAAAAAAATACAAAGTTCCGCGATTTTTGATACTCCACCATCAACTAGTTTAAAATTGCGGATAGTCACGCCTTCTTCCTCTATCGTTTTTGAAAAAGGAGGCATAGATCCAGGAGTAATTCCTCCGATGTCAGCATGATGCCCGCGACAAGCAACAAAAAACTGCAACCTCGCGTTGTCATCGAAAAAAGGTGAGATAACTGTAATGTCTGGTAAATGTGACCCTCCATGAAATGGGTCGTTGCTCACATAAACATCTTTTGGTTGCAAATCTTTTTGGTGATTAGCAATTAGATCTTTTACTGTTTCTGACATAGCGCCTAAATGCACTGGAATGTGAGGAGCATTGGCAACAAGATTTCCTTTTGTATCAAAAATAGCGCAAGAAAAATCTAAACGTTCCTTGATGTTGGTAGAGTGCGCTGTATTAACAAGATCAAATCCCATTTGCCGCGCAATGTGTGTAAATGCGTTATTAAATACCTCAAGAAGCACAGGGTCTTTTTCAGTTGAAATTATTTTTTTTTCGACGATTTGTAATTCTAGAATTAAATAATTATATTCGTTAATAGAAGCTTTGAAACCTGGAGCAACAAAAATAGTATTATTCTTATCTATAATCATTGCTGGACCGTACAGGTAATTTCCTGGTGTTAGTTGCTCTCTTAGAAAGACGTCTACTTTTAATATTGATGTTTTGTAAAACAAAGAGTGGTCTTTTATTGTTGCTAAATCACTACTTACTTGTTGAATTATGACTGGATATTTTTGCTCTTGAAAATGATCATTGCTTTTGCGAACTTCAACGCGGATATTCACGATTTCAAGTTGCTGATCTTGTTCTAAAGCATATCCATATTTTTTAAGATATGATTTTTTGAAATAATTATATGCTTCTTTATAAGGCAAGTAAGGAATTGTAGTGCAGTAGTCTGTCCCTGTGATACGTACATCTAAATAATGAAATATATCTGCGTTGTAAGATAATGAATCTTCGAGAGATTTAAAATATTGTGGTAAAGAGGAAAAACTGTCGTGATCAAAATCTAAAAGTAGAGATTTTGCTGCGCTTTCTTTGTTTTCGGCAACAGCAATACCATAGGCGGATAAAACGCTTGCCGTTGGGTGAATAATTATTTGCTTTATTCCAAGTATCTGCGCAATAGAACAGACATGTTGCCCGCCCGCACCTCCGAAACATACTAAGGAATAATTAGTGAGAGCAAATCCTTCCGCAATAGATATTTCCTTAATGGCGTTGCACATGTTTTCATTGGCGATATCGATAAACCCTTGTGCGAGTAAGTGACTAGAAAAATCTTTTTCTGTTTGTACCTCTTGCGCTAGCTTTGAAAATAATTCATTTACAATACCTTCTTGTAATGGTTGTTTATTGTCTTTTCCGAAAACACAAGGGAAATATTGCGGCAGTATTCTTCCAAGATGTAGATTCGCATCAGTAATAGTAAGCGGTCCATCATACCCATAACAAGCTGGTCCTGGTTGTGCGCCTGCACTTTCTGGACCAACGCTGAGTCTTGTACCGCTAAATTTTAAAATAGAGCCTCCACCAGCGGCAATTGTTTTTATGTCTAACATGTCGGCGTGAAAAGGAATTCCTGTTATTTGCGTTTCAAAAATTTTGTGGACGTAGCCGTCAAATCTCGCAACATCAGTACTTGTACCTCCCATATCAAAGCTAATTGCTTTGTTATTTTTTAAAACACTCATGATTTTTTTTACAGCAATAATTCCCCCTGCCGGACCAGAAAGGATAGCATCTTTTCCCCAAAATAGTGGTGCAGAAGTAACACCTCCACTTGATTGCATAAATTGTGTAGGAATATTGGGAAAGCTTTTTAGCAAAAAATCAATGTGATTTTGTAGTTTAGGATGGAGATAAGCGTTGATTGTTGTTGTTTGTCCACGCATAACTAATTTTATTAATGGGCAAAGTTTGTAAGAACAATGAATATTTGTAAAACCTATATGTTTAGCAATCTGTTCTATTTTTTTTTCGTGTAAATCATTACGCCATGAATTCATTAATACAATAGCAAGAGATTCGATTCCTTTACTATGTATTTTCTGTAATTCTTGGGTTGTGCTAGCTATATCGATAGAACTAATAATCGAGCCGTCTGCAGCGACTCGCTCCTTTACTCCTAGAGTGCAGGAGTGTAAAGGAGCAGGTTTTTTTATATCAAGAGCAAATAAATTTTGGCGATCTTGGTAACCAATTTGAAGAGTGTCTTCAAAACCATGAGTTGTTACAAAGCACACATCTTCACCGTCTCGCTCAAGTAGAGCGTTTGTCGCTACTGTTGTGCCAATGTGAATGCGGTTAATGTTGTCGATGGAAAAAAGTGCACATATTTTTTCGATACCAAAAACGATGGCATCTTGGTAATCTTTAGATTGTGATAATATTTTAAGCGTGTGCATTTCACCATTTTGCGAAATAGCAATAATGTCGGTGAAAGTTCCTCCACGATCTACAGCAATTGCCCAGTCGTTTTTATTCATTTATACAAATAATTATCCGTGTAAAAAACTGTTGAATATGGTTTCCATACATGTACTGTGTATTTTTTTTGCAAATTTTACGCTTTCTTCCCACCAAGCAACATCTTCTGGATGTGTTATTTCCATAGGCATTTCGTAGTGCGGTTGTTTTCGCAATTCAAGAGCATGCGAAAACAAAATATGGTCCATTCGTTCGCGTACTTCATCTATTTCAATGCGTTTTTCGTGGTCAAAGGTAATCATTTCATATATAAGGTCACTCATCTCATCGACAAGAGGTTGTCCTTTGAGAAAATCGTTTACGCGCGCTTTATTTGGATTCATTGCCGCATCAACCAACTCATCGAGATTTTTGCCTGTAATAGGGCGCAAACCAGTTAACATCGTAAATATTACTGCGCCTAACTGATAAACATCGCATTTTGGTGTAAGGACATTTGTTGGCTCGAATTGCTCAGGAGCAGCATAATAAATGGAACCTTCAAACTTATTGCGCAAAGCATTTTCCTCAGCGGTGATAGGTCTGTATTTATTTTTTAACTCTTCAGCGCGTGCTTCTTCTCTGGCGATCATTGTTGGTATACGAAATTGTAATTTTTTGATTTGTTGCATTGTGCGTTCGTCTTTGGTTACTTGAGCTTCTTTTAATAGTTTTTTTAATTGTGTTTCTGTTTGCTCTCTATCGCGGCTTACACGTAGAAAACTATCATCAACAATGCGTAGTAAGCGACGTCTTTCGTTAGAAAGAGTAGAATTACTTTTGATAGTTAGAGACAAACCAAAATCAGATAATTTTGGCATACCATTAGCGCCAAGTAAAACGTTAAGTGGTTTAATATCGCGATGAATCATACCTTTGCGTTTTAGTTTTTGTAAAGTACGTACCATTCCATACATCATAGCAAATGCAACAGTAGGAGTTAGGCGCCCGTTGGGAAATTTTCGATAAAGTTGTTCAGTATTACCTTCTGGTGCAAACTCTAACATTAAGTAATACCCAACACATTCTTTGTCATTACCATCGACAGCAAAAACGCGCCCGTGCTGTATTGCTCCAATAATCGTTTCGCAAATTTCAGAGTCTTCAGCTACGCGTGTCATAAGAGCAGCCTCTTGAATAAGAGCCTCTTCATGGCCTTCAAAAGCTACTTTAGCAACAAATTCTGTTCCTTTAGGAATTTCACCATAAATGCTTTCGCGATTTTGCGAGTCGGTTCGCACACGCAGGCAATGAGAAAAATATTGTCTTGCCCATATATTTTCTGGTCTCAAAGGTAAAATAGTGGGATCGTGCTTTGCTGTTAGCTTTAATATCGCTCCCATACCTCCTTTGTCGAGTTCGACAATGTTGTAGTCACCTTCGAAAAACTTTTTAATTCTCGAAATACTATCTTCAACAACCTCTGTCTGTTCAATTTTGAGCACGCGAACTGTAAATATTTTAAAAGCATTTTCTATTCGTACTGTATAATGTTGATTATTTTGTAGTTTGTAGTCGCTGGCAAAGCGGTCCCAAGCAATCATTTGTTCAGGTGCTTGAGTATAAACTGAAACATCAACCGCATCATCTATTGGCTTTGGTTTCTCTTCCTCTCCTCCCAAACACATGGTAAAGTCAAAATCTTTGCCTTCTTGGACAGGAGCTTCTTCTGCAACATTTGTTCGCTGGTGATTCGAAAAACTATGAATGTGGTTTTGTACAATACTCTCAAATTTATTGTAATAAAATTGTACAGCAGCCTGTTTTAGGTCGATATCAACAACAATACGCCCATCTTCTTCAGCTGTTTTAAGTAACCAACATTCGCGTTTGAAAATATTAAAAAGTCCATATATAAAAGTATCTTGGTACTCTACTGGTAGACTTACTATACGACGATCGATAGTGGTTACTTCTTTTACACTCGCTATTTTATTGATTGTTTGTTCAAAGTTTTGTTGTAAATTCTCTGCTGTGAGGTGTATATTTTGCAGGTTTTCCATAATTACTTCCTAGATAATGATTTGGCCCATACTAGAGGCAACAATTTCTACTGCAATTTCGGCACTTTGATTTTTTACATCCAAGATAGGATTTACTTCTGCTACTTCTAAAGAGCACATCATTGATGATTCAGCAATAGATTCCATAATCATGTGCGCTTCGCGATATGAAAGACCACCTATAACAGGTGTTCCTACTCCAGGAACAAATCTTGGGTCAAGACTGTCTACATCAAAACTAACATGTAAATGGTCTATTTTCCCTTTGAATTTATTAATAATTTTAGTCATTATATTGTATACTCCTTGTTGATCAATTTTACTCATTGAGTATACATCTAAATCAGACTCTATGATCGTTTTTCTTTCATGTACATCTATACTGCGTATGCCAATAAGTGCACAATTTTGCGCTTCGATTTTGGGAGAAAATCCTAAAAGATTTGTCAATTTCTCATGCCCGTAACCTAAAGAAGCAGCCATAGGCATACCGTGAATATTTCCAGAAGGAGTTGTCTGGTCAGTATTCATATCTGGGTGAGCATCAATCCATACAACACCTAAAGTCTTATTGTTTTTACGACAATAATCAGAGACGCCTGCAATACTTGCTAAAGACATGGAGTGGTCTCCACCAATACACAGTGGGAAATTGCCACGTCCTAAAACACTACTTACTCTGTTAGCAAGAACTTCAGCGGTTTTTACAATTTCATCTAAGTATTTTAGCTTTGTGTCCACAACTTTTTGTTGGGCGCGGTGTTGAATTTGTAAATCTCCATGATCAATAACATCGTACCCCAAATCTTCTAATTTACTTTCGATACCCGCAATTCTTAAAGCCGATGGACCCATATCTACTCCACGGCGATCAGCCCCCAAGTCCATTGGAAACCCAATTATTTCAACGATTCTTTTGTCTGATTGCATAACTTTCCTACTTGATAAAATTCATACTTATATCTAAAGAGACGGCACGATTTGTAACAGCACCACAGGACACATAATCCACATCTAGAGGAGCTAATTCTTTTACTCTTTGTGGTGTGATACCTCCTGAAACTTCAATCTCTGTTTGTGCATTACCACTACGAATAAGATCAATCGCTTTGCAGATGTTTTCGTTATTCATATTATCTAACATGATACGATTTATTGGATAACTAATTATATCCTGTAGTTGTTGTAGATTCGCCACTTCTACAGTAATAAAATACTTTTTTCCGTATTTGTTTATTATTTTTTCGATAGCATTTATAATACTTCCAGCTGCTTTGATGTGGTTATCTTTGATCATTACCATATCATAAAGTCCTGAGCGATAGTTTGTACCACCAGCAATTTTGACAGCGTATTTTTCTAAATGTCGTAGCAAAGGAGTTGTTTTTCTTGTGTCCAAAATACCTAAATGATGGGGTTTAGCTGCCTCAATGTATTCGTGCGTAGAAGTGGCAATGCCGCTTAAACGTTGTAAAAAATTTAATGCTGTTCTCTCGCATTTGAGTAGAGTTGACATTGAACCAGAAATTTTGGCAACAACTGTTCCCTTATCTACGCATTGTCCTTCGTCGAAAAGTGAAATAACTTTTACTTGAGGGTCTAAGGTATGAAAAACTTGAGTAAATACCGGCATGCCCGCAAGAAGCCCATTTTGTTTGAACAAAATTTCGGCTGTTGTAGGGTGGTGATCGCTGCCAAGAATGGCATCAGTGGTAAGATCTCCTTCTGCAAGATCTTCTTCCAAAGCAGCTTTTATTAAATCAATAATGTTTTCTGTTATTACTGTCATATTTTCACTATCATAACATAATTTTTAAACTCGCACAAATTGTAACTTTAAGTTATAATATACATAGGGTGTGTCGACATTTAAGTTTTATATAGTATGAAATATTTTAGGGAGTAGCTGGCACTTTAAAGATGCGTAGTTTACTCTAGAACTAAAAAGTAACAAAGAATATTTTAAATAGTAGTGTGTAATTTAAAAGTCTGCATCCTAAGTAACTATTAAAGTTTTTTCTAGGGCGTACCCCTATTTATTACTTTAATAGCAGTTACTTTTGCTAGCCACTTATTACAATTTGCTGTTTATTTTGACATTTTTTTATAACTCATAAAAAAAATGCCAAACCATTTGGTTACTTTGTTTGTATTGGAGTATATCACAAGTTGCACTTTCACAACATTAAATAATTTGCAAGGGAAAAAAATTGATAGTTTTTTTATGTGACCAATGCCAAAAAATTATATCAGAAGCCGAGTTACGAAATGGTAGCACGCGCAAAAAGAATGGTGAAGTTGTTTGTGGCGAGTGTTCAACAACTCAAAAAAATAGCCGCGAGCTTTTTAGCTGCGATCGTTGCAATAAAAAACACTCTCTAGATCTCTTAAGAACAGGAAAAGCTACCTTAGTAAAAGGCAAGCTTTATTGCCATCGTTGCCGAGAATTTGCCGAGAAAAAATCACGAGAAATCTTGGATTTTAAATATCTATCTGCGGTGTTTATATTGTTTCTAGGAATTCCAATGATGATTGGCTCATCAATGTGGTTATATCACTACATGCAAAATGCATCTGATAGTTTAGGAACTTCGCAACAAAACAATACTAAACAAGAAATTTCAATTCTTCGCGAAGAAATGCAAAAAATAATCAAAAGCTTACAACAACCTCAAAATAGTAATAATGTTGAAAATAGGGTAGATAATCCTCAAGAAAATGCTACAGACAAAACAGTAAATAACACGTCTAACAATGACACACCTAAAAAGTCTTTAGATGAGATTCTTAACGATTTAAACAAAAAAAATCCACCGATAAAACCTAGAAGAGGCGTAGAGCCAAACTCTATTAAGGAAAAAGTGGCTGAAATAAAACTGAAAGTACAAAATGGTTTTGCTCAAAAACTAAAAAACTCTGATGAATCAGTGAGAATAGAAGCGATTTTGCAAATCATGCAAACACGTGAACGTTCTTGCATTGATCTTTTAATAGATTCGTTAAAAGATAAAAGTGCCCTTGTACGTAGTTTTGCTGCAAAAGCTCTGGGAACACTTGGCGCAAATAAAAGCATTCCGCAGTTACTAAGCAGTGTATCTGATAAAAGTCCGCAAGTAAGAAGGTCTATTGCAAGGTCACTTACAATGCTAACTGGACGAGGCTTCAAAGATCATCAAGATCTCAGCGAACAAGACAAACAGAAATTGATAGATTTTATTAATAGAGAACGTTAAGCAAATTTGTGCACTGCTATGGTGCACAAATTTTTACTTGTAAAACATCTCAAAGTTCTGCAAAAACCATCTCCGCTTTCCCTCTCAATCGGTAGATAACTTGGAAACGGTTATTTAACGACAAAACTTCTGTACTTTTTGAGACTTTACAAAATTAGCCCACTGTAATAAAATCGCTAGATATTTTTAGCGTTTGACTTAGAGCCTGTTATAAAATTATTTTAAGGCGCCAAATTGCTCCTTTTAACTTCTAATTTCGTTATTTTTTTGTTACAAAACTACTACTTTGCGCCAAAAAAATGTCTCATTAGAAGCTAAAATGCTCTAATTTTTCGCCCTCAACTAATTTTGTAACAGGCTCTTAACGCACGATTCTTACAAAAAAACACTCTAACCGTACAAAAATTCCACTAAAAAACCGCCTTGGAGAAACAAATTATGACAAAATATATTATGGCTATTGATCAAGGGACTACAAGTTCTCGAACAATTCTCTTTAATAAAGAATCACAGCCTGTTATTAGCCGCAGTAAAGAATTTACTCAGTTATATCCCAATCCTGGTTGGGTTTCTCATGATGCGAGAGAGATTTGGGAATCGCAAATACATACTGTTCGCAAAGTATTACGCGACCAAGATGTTTCTGCCTCGGACATTGCAGCAATTGGAATTACCAACCAAAGAGAAACGACTGTTTTATGGGATAAGAAAACAGGTGAACCCGTTCACAATGCAATTGTATGGCAATGTAGGCGCACTTCTGATATTTGCGAGCAAATAAAAACAAATGGATGGGAGGAAAGTTTTCGAAGTAAAACTGGATTACCTGTAGACGCTTATTTTTCTGCAACGAAGGTAAAATGGATACTCGATAATGATCCACAAGTTAGAAAACGTGCTGAACAAGGAGAAATTTTGTTTGGTACTATAGATTCGTGGTTGGCATACAAGTTATCTGGTGGTAAACTTCACGTCACCGATTACAGCAATGCTTCGAGGACGATGCTTTACAACATATACGAGCAAAAATGGGACGAAGAAATACTAGAAAAGCTCGATATACCAAAAAGTATCTTGCCGCGTGTAGTATCTTCTAGTGAAGTATATGGCAATACTTGTGCTAAAATATTTGGTGCTGAAGTGCCTATTGCTGGAATTGCAGGGGATCAACAAGCCGCTTTATTTGGGCAAGCATGCTTTTCTCCGGGCATGGTAAAAAATACGTATGGAACAGGTTGTTTTATGTTAATGAACACAGGAGAAAAGGTTGTTCAATCAAAGTCTGGTCTTATTACAACTATCGCATGGGGAATTGATGGTAAAGTTGATTATGCGTTAGAAGGAAGTGTTTTTATTGCTGGAGCTGCGATTCAGTGGTTGCGTGACGAATTACGTATTGTCCACGATGCGAAAGATACAGAGTATTATGCAAGTAAGGTTCCTGATACCGGGGGAGTTTATTTTGTACCAGCTTTTGTGGGGTTAGGAACTCCTCATTGGGATATGTATGCGCGTGGGGCGATTTTGGGACTTACTAGAGGTAGTAATCGCAATCATATAGTCCGTGCAGCTTTAGAAGCGATGTGTTATCGTACTAAGGATGTAGTGGATGCCATGCAAAAAGATTCGGGGATTAACTTAAAAGAATTGCGGATTGATGGTGGAGCATCGCAAAATAATCTTCTTTGTCAATTTCAGGCTGATTTACTCAATGTTTCGGTACATAAACCTCAAGTATTTGAAACAACGGCTTTAGGAGCGGCTTATTTAGCAGGCCTTGCTGTTGGATATTGGGAGAATCGCGAGGAAATAGCCAAAAAATGGTCAATAGCAAAATCTTATCATTCTGAAATGTCAGAAGAATTGCGCAATGAAAAGTATCGTGGTTGGCAAAAAGCAGTAGCACAAGTATTAACTAATGCTTAGGGGGTATTCGCGCGATCTCTTGAAGGAATCAATAACTAAAGTTGCTCTGTCATAGATTATGATACATAATTATTCTGTTGGTCAAAGAGCCAGGAGTGTCGGAGCTATAGGAGAGGGATATGAATATTGTATTGTGTAATTGCCCACAAGAAAAAGCTGATAGTATTGCAAAGGAACTTGTAGAAAAAAAGGTAGCTGCGTGTGTAAATGTTATTCCTCAGGTTAAAAGTTTTTATCATTGGCAAGGAGAATTGTGCTGTGATAACGAAGCAACGCTTATCATTAAAATTAGAGCAAACGATTTTGAACGTTTACAGAAAGAAATACTGCAAATACATCCATATGATGTTCCTGAAATGGTTGAACTAAGTGTATCTAACGTGAATGAGGAATATTTAAAATGGTTGTATGCAAATACCGGAGATCACAATGTATAAACATCTATTGATTTTGGCAACTGTAGTACATATTATTTTAGCGCATGAAGTAACAATAGATACAATTTCATATTATAGTGTAAATGAAGAAAAGTTTTTTTGCGCAACTATAGAAATCAAAGGGATTGAAGTTGAGGCGATTGCTGATATGGATATTGTTGTGGAAGATAAATCGGGACAGACATATGCGCATTTTTTATCACCATACACTGCAGAGAGTTCCTCGGAAGAACATACTTTAAAAAACATATATTGGTATGGACGTTTTGTTGGCGAGGGAAAAATTTCTTTGGATGTGATGTTACGGTCATTTTTTGCAAAAGAGATTTTTCACTCTTTTGCTACCACTTTAAAGTTACCAAAAAATGTAGATACACAGCAAGACATTCCGAAAAGATGGGCTATGGCGAGAAATTTAACTTATCGAAAATACCTACGCCAACAACGCGATGAATTCATAGAGCATAGTTTAATTAATTCTGCACAACGCTTTGGTATTCCCGTGGAAGTAGCACCTTACTTACTCAGTGGGCAGTCGCAAGAGGTACTTTATGATATTGAAGATACAAAAACGATAAATATAAATGATGTAGAAGGTTTACAAGTAAAAAACGGCGGAAGTGATAATAGTAATGTACCAACATTTCTCATGACAAATATCGTACCTAAGGATTATTATTTTTTGCATTTTACTTCTGCTAAAGGAATCTTTGGTCTTACAAATAAGTTAAGTAAATGTGAAGATCCGCTCGTTACCCAATTAACGGCGACAGGTCGTTCAAGTGATTTTTTCGAAAAAATGCTTAAAACACTCGCCATTACATTTGACAAAGATTCAGAAGATAGTGGTGGTGGATTTGGGCAAAGTTTAGTTGATTGGGTTGTTGCCGATGTTGGGCTCGTCGGTTCTGATTTCTTGTTTTCTGAAGGCAGTTCTTATGCAATTATAGTACATGTTAAAAGCCAATTTCTCTTGAATTTTCAACTAAAAAAATATTTTGCTAAGGCTGTAAAACAAGGTGCAATGTCTTTTACAAAACGATTTAAGGGGATTGCTTACCGTAAGATAACTAATCGCGATAAAAGTATAAACAGCCATTCTTGTTATGTTCAAAATTTCTTAGTTTTGAGCAATAGCGAAAATATGATTAAAAAAATTATTGCCACAACACCTGATAAATCTTTAACGAGTACCAATGATTTTAAAAATTGTCGCGCTATTTTTAAGGCTGTTCCAGAAAAAGAACAAGCTTTTGCTTATGTCTCACGTGATTATTTACATAAAATAAATAGCCCGCGTTACGCAATCTCTCATTACCGCAGAACAATGTGTATGCAAAATTTACGTTTCTTACACTATGAATCGTTAGAGCATTATAGTAGCTATAAAGAGTTCCCAGGGTCTTTGGAAATACCTGCAAATATGTATTGCGCTAGTGGAGGAAAATATACTCAGAGTAAAACAAAGCCGATGTGCTCTGTACATAATCATCTCTCTTATTTAACACCTGTCGACGAGACCACTCCTAAAACGATATCTAAAAATGAACAAGACGCTTACACAAAATTTCGGAAAAGTTTCTATGGACAAGAAAATGAATTGCTATCTCCTATTGCTATTCAAATACGCAAAGCTGACAATCTGAATGTTCGCGTTTTTTCCCCTGCAGCAAGTTATACCTTGTTTAAAGATTTACCTAAATATTTAACCCGTAGTAATGAAAAGATTTTAAAAACGTACCTGCCAAATGTTTTCTTTTCCACTAATCTTTCGTGTAATCTCGATAAGATAATTGAAAATCGCAAAGTAAAGAAATATTTACAACAGATGCGCATACCACATTTACACTCTCTACTACCTAACTTAGGTAAGGAGTTGTCTCTCTACTTGTGTGATGGTGATTTACTGTTTGTTCCGCAACTAAATCGTGATGTTGATATAACAACTTTACTACCCGCTTTTGCGGCACTACCATTTTACAGTACGATTACGATCAATGACGCTAGTGAAGTACAACGCAAATTGGATACGATTATTCGCGATATAAAAAAATACCAATCGATAGATAACGAAATTGACCTACGAGTTATCAAAGAGCAACACAATGAACAAATGTATTATGCTTTTCAACTTAAATATCGATCACTTCAATATTCTTTATTTTTGAGAGTACAGGAGAATTTTATAGTAGTTAGTAATAAACAAGATATCATTATTTCTTTTGTAGAGGAAAAAGTAGAATCTTTTATGGCAAAAGCAAATAATTTTGAAGTGTTTTTCAGTGCAAATAAAATGGCGAAAATACGCAGTCACATGAAATGGGACGATTCGTTACTTAAAGAGTGTGCTATAAATATGAATATGTTAGAGATCATCGCGCGCTTCTTCCCTGAAAAAAAACTTGCTAATATAAAAGACAAAATGTATGGTTACACCGAAATAGTTTGTCCGCAAGAAGGTAAATATGCGCGCGATTTCTATCGCTTTAAGTGTGATATACATGGGACAAATTTATTGCCACAACGACGTATGCCTTCAAGTTCAGTTAAAACGGCGTGGCCCGATACATATGCTAATTTAAATTTTACTGATCAAGGTTTCATGTTAGAAATACATCTTCAAGGAGCTAAAATTGAATAATTTGGAAACACAGTGTATAACTACTCTTCGTATGCTTGCTGTTGATGCAGTTGAAAAAGCAAATTCCGGACACCCTGGTTTACCACTAGGTTGCGCTGCGATTGCCCACACTATTTGGTCGCGTTTTTTGCAACACAATCCCAGTAATCCTAAATGGGTAAATCGTGATCGTTTTATTTTATCAGCAGGACATGGATCTGCGCTTTTATACGCTTTGTTACATACATACGGTTATGATTTATCTTTAGAAGAGTTGAAAAATTTTCGTCAGTGGCATAGCAAAACGCCAGGTCACCCTGAATATGGAGAAACTCCAGGAGTTGAAGCAACTACTGGACCTCTAGGACAAGGTTTTGCTATGGGCGTAGGAATGGCAATAGCTGAGCGTTATTTAGCTTCAAGATTTAACAAAGATGATTGCAATATTATAGATCATTATGTCTATGCTTTGGTTTCAGATGGAGATCTGATGGAAGGTGTAACTGCCGAGGCTGCTTCTCTTGCTGGACATCTAGAGCTAAGTAAATTGATTTACCTGTATGATGATAACAGTATATCAATAGACGGCAGTACTGATATTACTTTTACGGAAAATGTCGAACAAAGATTTTTAGCATACAACTGGCATGTAATCCATGTAAATGATGGTAACAATTGCGATATGATAGCAGATGCTATTAATCAAGCAAAAGAACAGAACAAACCAACGATCATTATTGTAAAAACGCATATTGGTTATGGAAGCCCAAAGCAAGATACTGCGGGAGTTCATGGCTCCCCGCTTGGTAGTGAAGCGATTGCGTCAACGCGCGAAAAGTTTTCTTGGCCAGATAGCTCTTTTTTTATACCTGAAGAAGTAAAAGAAGAGATGTTGAAAATTCGCGAAAGTTGCGCACAGCAAGAACAGAAATGGGACGAAAAATGGCAAATTTATGCGCAAAAATATCCTGAAGATGCAAAAAAATTGTCAATGATGCTACAGCGAAAACTTCCGGAAAACTGGAGTGAAGGTATTACGAATATATTCGGCAAGGAAGAGTCAATGGCAACGCGTTCTGCTTCTGGAAAAGCTGTCAATTTTATTGCCGAACGCTTAGAGCAATTTTTTGGTGGATCTGCTGATCTAGCTGCGTCCAACAAAACAGATATCAAGTCTAGTGGTGATTTTAGCGCTCAAGAAGCGGGGCGTAATGTTCGTTTTGGGATTCGTGAACATGCGATGGGTTCTATCGTAAACGGTATGTCCTTGCATCAAGGAGTCATTGCTTTTTCTGCAACATTTTTAGCTTTCGCTGATTATATGCGACCAGCAATACGCTTGGCGGCCTTGATGAAAACACCATCGATTTTTGTATTTACTCACGATAGTATTGCTCTAGGTGAAGATGGACCAACTCACCAACCTGTGGAACAACTAATGAGTCTGCGTTTGATACCTCAATTACAAGTAATGAGACCTGCTGATGCTATTGAAACAGGAGTTATGTGGCGTGAAGCAGTAAATTCTTCTTTGCCAAGTGCACTTTGTTTTACAAGACAAAATCTCCCTGTGCTTAATGAGTATAGACTTGTTATTGAAAAATCCGCAGTAAAAGGTGGTTATACACTTTGCGGAGCAAATGATCCTCGAATTATTTTAATTGCAACAGGTTCAGAGATTAGTTTGGCACTTGAGACAAAAAAACAATTAGACAATGAAGGAATTCCTTGTCGTGTTGTATCAATGCCGTGTTGGGAATTTTTTGAACAACAATCTCCTGAATATCGCGAAGAAGTTCTTCCTGTTAATGTTCCAAAAATTTCTATCGAAGCTGGTTCAACACTTGGTTGGCACAAATTTGTGGGGAGTAGTGGTGCAACAATTGGTTTAGATACCTTTGGGGCTTCTGCACCATGGAAAATTGCTTATGAAAAATTAGGCTTTAATGTAGAAAATGTGATGTCTTGTGTGAAGAAACTACTTAAATAGAAGTTTTAGAGTTTAGTGTTTGATTTTGGAAGATAAAGATTATGGGAAATTTCCCATAATCTTTAATAAAAACTTACTTAAAGTTTTTAGCAGCTTTTACAGCTTCAAGAGCATCAATACGTCCACTGTTTTCTTTGATTTTGAAACTACCTTTTTTAACACTTGTTTCCATCAAAATTTTGCGAACAGCTTGTGTATTACCCTTTAATTTTGGATTTACAGCTAACAACATTGCTACAACACCAGCAGCGTTAGGGGTTGCCATTGATGTTCCTGATGCTATGTAGTAAGCTCTGTTATCGTAAGGGTCTTTTGCGCCACCGTTACCAACAGCAAATTCTGCTTTTTCATAACCAGCATCGCGATACATGTCTACATACTTGCCCTTGAATTTTGCACGAAGAGAAAGAATGTTAACTCCTGGAGAAACTACGTCAACCCAAGTACCAAAATTAGAAAAAGTAGCTAACTTATCTTGGTGATCACTTGCGCCAATAGCAATTGCTTTTTCGCAGAAAGCTGGGAATGAATGTAGATCTTCACCGTTATTACCCGCAGCAGCTATAGGTATTGCATTCTTTAACTCAGGAGAATTTAGAATATCATCAAAAGCTTCTTTTAAGATAGGCTCTTGTTCTGGAAATAGTGGAGTTGCACCAAGACTTAGACTGATAATATCAGCACCTTGTGCGCCTGCCCATTTAATCCCGTCTCCGATAGAGAATAAGTCGCCACTTCCGTCTTTGCCCATTGATTTAACAGAAATGATTTTAACATTTGTTGGGCCAGAAGAACCGGTCATACCTTCTTTGTCAGAGTAACCAGCTGCAATACTTCCAGCACAGTGAGATCCGTGTCCGTGGTCATCATGATGATCACCTTCACCCCACCAAGCAGTGGTATCTTTACCAACTGGTTTGCCATCTTTCATCAAAATGCGGCCTTTGAGACCTGGGTGTTCTGTGTCTACACCGCTATCAACAACTGCTACAATGATTTGCTCGTGATTTTCAGGGATCATTTTCCAAGCTTCAGTAGCGTTTAAGTCGCTATTTGCGATACCACCAAATTCGCCAGGATTTTTCATATCCCACTGAAGTAAAACATCATGAGCGTTTCCTTCGCGGTCTCTGTAGATATCTTTGCGGTTAAAACAAGGATCGTTGTTGTCATTTATCTTAAAGATATAATTTGGCATCAACTTTACACCTTGCGCTTCGCGAGACATGCTGCTATTGAATAAACGAACAGCTTCTACAACATTTTTTGCTGCAGAACGATCTTTAGCTTCATATAACTTTAAAGTCATTTCGCCAAAAGAAAGTTGACGACGTGTTTGGGTATAGCCCCAAGTTTCTAAAATTTGGGTTGCTTCTGTTACTTTTGCATTACGAGCATTCGCATTAGAAATATATGCAACTAGTTGTCCAGGAACAAATTGTTCTTTTACTGTTGACTCAACAGCTGGAGCATCTGCAACTGCAAAACTAACAAATAACATACTTACAGCCATAAATAAGGCTAATAATTTTTTCATTAAAACCTCCCGTTACTGAAATAAAATATACTATAATCTAACATAACTTTTATCACGTTGTAAGTCAAATAGATTCTGCCTTAAGTGAGTTGCGAAAATTTAGAGTTTGAGTACATAAATAAGTCGCAAAAACTTTTTGTGACTCACTTAAGACTTAGGTCGCCATACCCCATCCCAGTTTATAGGAGCGCGTTCTATAAATTGAATGCATCTTTCGACGTGAAAAGCTGTTGGACGGTCGTCTGGAAATGTACAAGAAATTCCAATGAATTTTTCTAAAGCTTGGGCAAATTTTCCTTCGTTATACATTCTACGACCTTTGCTATATAAATCATGCGCCTTAATAATGTCTTCATCTAAAAAGTCAGTAGCAAAGCAAATAAGCTCATAGATTCTCAAAGGTTTGTTGTTAACAAGTGTATAATCAATTTCGCGAACAATTAACTTATTTTTGTGGTTTACATATACGTCTTCGCTAATTAAGATTTTACATTGATAATATTCGCATAATCGCACTAGCTCATTCGCAACATCAACGTTATCTCCGATAGAGGTGTTGCGTTTTGTTTTGGAAGATCCAATATCGGCATTTACTGTTTCGCCATAGTGAATACCGCTGTATATTTGTACGTCTGGATATAGTTTAGCAAAGTCATTTTTTATTTCTAATGATGTTTGAATTGCTGCCCATGCGTCTTCTTCATTAGCAGATGTACTAAAAACAGACAACAAATAGCTTCCCATAAACGTTTCTAGATTACCACCATAGCGCTCTACACATACTTCTATATTTTCTGTTACCTCGTTGATGAAATTGACCATTTGCAGCAGATCTTTTTCTTGGGTTTCTTTATTTTTGATACGGACAAATAAAATAGCTGCTTGGCGAAATTCACTATCTTTTTCGTCTGTTGGCGAACTGTGTAACCACTGACTATCTACTTGCGCGCTATCATACATACTTGCAATATTTTGTGCAGTAAAATTATCTTCAGAAAAACTAGTACCAAAACTTTCAGTATTGGGTATGAGTTCATCTTTATTTTGATTTTCGTTACTAATGTCAATACTAGGGGTTTCAAAAAAGCTTTGGTCTAGTTCTATTTCAACACTATCATGAAATTGCTCTAGTTCTTGTTGTTCGCTATCTTCTTTGGATATAAACACTGTAGTAAATTTTTCTGACGTAACTGTTTTTTCCGGCGATTCTCCTGAAATTTCATTTAGAAGAGAGTCATCAGTTATTGCTTCTAAATTTCCATCTGATACATTGAGAACATCATCCGTGTCTACTTTTCCTTGGTTCAAGTAAATTTCAAAGAGAGAATCACCATCTCCATCATCATCATCATAATCGTTTGCCTCAATTGCGGTGCACACCATCGAGCCATCATCTTCAATAATAGAAGCATCACTAGGAAGTTCTATCGTTATTTCTGGGTTAGCGGATGCTTCAATAGCAGTAACAGGACTAACAGAAAATGCTTCGATGTCTTCAATATCATTTTCCTCAACAGGAATTGCGTGAGATTCTTCTAGTGACTCTGTTTCTTCTTTATCAATTAACATTTTAGATGGTGTAGAGGGATTAAAAAATAGTCCTAAAGAGTTATTTGGGTTTTCTTCAGCATCTTCAGAAGACGTTCCTCTTTCTAATAAATAATTCATGTTATTAGAAGTATTACTATCAGCTTCATCGGCTTGAATTGAATATGATTGAAAAGACATTGGATTTGTAGATTGACTTAGATCGATGCTACCGGAATCAACACCGATATCTTGTGTATTATCAGTAAAACTGATATCGATGCCTGAAACAGCACCATTAAAGTCTGTATTATAGGAATCTGAGTTTGAACTGATATCAATGCCTTCGGCACTAATTTCGGTGTTATAAGACTCAAAATTTTGTGTAAAGCTACCATTTGGAGTACTATCTAAATTGTCAGAACTGTTTGTATTAGATTCAAAATTTATTTTTGGAATGCTTATATCTATATTTAAATTAGGAACATCAAGGTTAGTATTTGTGTTTATAGTTGGTACGTTTTGCGCAGAACTATTTTCAGCAAGAATATCAGCAGATGAAGGTGCGCTACCTGCTGCATTGTCATCTGCTTGTGATTTTATTGAAGAATTTGTTTTTGGTTTTGTACCAGGCATTTTCCATCCCACTCCATCACGAATAAGTTGAATAGTAGATGTTTCTAAATTTTGTTCTGGATTTACCCACGAATTTCCACTTCGTACCAGTTGAATAGTAGATGTTTCTAGTGTATCTTGACTAGTTGTTTTCCACGAACTATCGTTTCGAACTAGTTGCTTTGAGTCATGAATACTTGTTTCACTTGCTTTTGGTGGTTCGTAGTGCAATTCTTTATCTTTCGCGGCGTCTTTCGCTTCAAAAAAGAGTTCATAGCAATTTTGATAACGATTTTCTACTTTTTTCGCTAGCATTTTCACTAAAACATTAACTATTCCTGAAGATATATCCGTTCTATATTTTGTTATATCAGGGGTTTCTTGGACCACATGCGCTTCCATTATTTCTTTTGAAGTTGCACCTACAAACACAGGGCGTCCTGTCAAATAATAAAAGAAAATACTACCCATTGAGTATATGTCCGAGTGAAAACCTGATTTCTTGCCTTTACATTGTTCTGGAGACAAATATTGTGCTTGAGTTGGAGGTAAAGAAAAATCTACGAGTTTTAGGTTATAGTCATTATCTAAAATAATATTGTTAGGTTTTAAATTACGAAATACAAAATCGTAAGAATGTAAAAAGCCAACGCCTGATATCAATTGCATTAGTATTTTTTCAGCTTCAGCTATTTCTAATTTTTTCTTGCTGTAAATTATCTGTTGTAATTCTTGCCCTTTAGCATACTCTCTAATAATATAAAGGTTCTCATTTTCGTAGTCTGAAATTTCAAGTACTTTTCCCATATTTGGGTGAATAAGTTGTTTTTCACTTTGTAGATTTTTAAATTTCGATAGTTCTTTGAAAAAACGGGTTACGAATTTTTTGTTTTTTGTTACTTTTTTCGCTATTTTTTTTAGTACGCACACACCGTGTTGTTCATGCTCTATCTTATAACTGTTTCCTAACGCACTTCCACCTAGCTTTTCTACAATCTTTATATTATCAATCGATTTTTCTATTAACTCAAATTCGTTTTGCATAGCTTTACCTAGTTTAAATATGTCCAAAATATAGACAGTTTGTTTTTCGTTAATCTATACCGTACTTTCAAATATTTTTTTCTGATAAAGATGTCTAAAACATAGACAGTTTTGTTTTGCCAAAAATATAAGACCTATGAGCAATATAAAAAAAATACAGCTTGTTTCCCCTGCAAATAGGATGATTGGCATTTTTTTTGTAAAAAATATTTCTTTTGGCATAGTATGTGCTTATATAAAATGCGTAGATTGTAATAAGCGCCCTATCCCAAGTAGCACCTAAAAAACCTTTTTCCCACTTGCAGGAAAGTAGTTTAAACTACTTTCCTGTTTTTTATTAAATTATCAAATCGCAAATACGTTCCAAATTATCAAATCACAAATACATTCCAAAATTTACAAATAATCACTTCTAAATATTTAACTTTTGGCTTACTTTTTTTTATCTTTTTTCTTTAAAACACCCATTTTTAAAAGTAAATTTACCATTGTAGGATCTTTTTCATTCCTAGGATTTTTCTCATTACGAGGTGTTTTTTTTGTTTCGTAACTTTGCTGGATAATTTCTCTCTTCTCTTTTGCAACTTTGGCTTTTAGTATTTTCAATTTTTCTAACATTTCCTTTTTGGCTTTTTTCAATACTAAAATTTGTTTTTCAAACTGAGCATGGTTAATAGTTGCACTATGATTTATTGCCGCGCTTTGTGTAACTTTGAAAGAAGACTGCATACTAAGCAAAGTATTTATGTTCGCTTTGATTTTTATAATAGAATCCATAATTTTTTTGCGGTATTTTTGTCCTCTGTAAGAAGATAACATTGAATCCAAATCGCTACGCATCTTACGAAATTGGCTAATCATTTCTTGCACTTCAAGCGAGTTTTTTTTGTGAAGTTGACTAAGATTGTTTGAATGTGATTTGTAATGACCTTTTGTTGATGCACTTGTTGATGTATTTGATGGCTTTTTTGTAGCCTTTGGCGAAGTTTTTGCGTAACTAATAAGTTCTTCACCTGTTTGTATATCTTCATCTTCCTCGGGATGAAAAGGAATATCTATTACTTCCCATGATTCGGCTGTGTCGTTTTTTAATTTCGGTTTTGGCTTCGGTTTTGGCTTTGCTTTTTTCCATTTTTCTATGGGAGTTCCTGCAATTAATTTTTCAATGTTCTTTTGTATTTCGTCGGTTTCTTGTTCTTGTTTTTTTATTTGATTGATTTCTTTTAACAGTTTTGAATGCAAAATGCCTGAGGATACTTTATGCGATGTTGTATAGCCTTTTACATCAATACTCATTTGTAATTTTTTTGCTTTTGAAATAATTCCCTCTACTTTTAAAATAGAATTCATTATTTTTCTTGTAAAAATATCATCAGTGTGTTTTGCCAGAAGGCTTTCTAGTTCAATTTTTTTCTTTTTGATTTGGCTGATGATTTGCGTAATTTCAGAGTAACCCTCGTTCATGTGAATTCTCGCTAAAATAATTGCAAAAACAATCAATTAAGTTAGACGTTTTGTAAACTTCTTATCGCCTAAAATTGTCGATTACAATAACCTAGTCAAAAATATCTATTCAATTTCAGTTGTACAAATATTTTGGTTAGGTGACTTATATTTTAATATATCATTATTTGTTAAATGATGCAGCAGAAAAAATGTAGTTATTGTTGTGCAAGTAAATTGAGGTTCTCTAATAGATAGTCAATTTGTTGGATGTTTATATCACGATGTACTACTAGACGCGTTATTTTTTTCGCATCATCACAGCTTATTTCAATACCTTTAGAGGACATATGTTTTTGAAACACATCATTCTCTATTTGTAGTTTTTCATATGAAACAAAAATCATATTTGTTTCAATCGGATCATTGATTATTTTTAATTTCTTAATTTTTTTTATTTCTGTTGCCAAATATTTTGCAAGCTCATGATCTTTATTTAAATGGGATACATTATTTTTCAAAGCATACAAACCGCCAGCAGCTATAATTCCTGCTTGCCGCATCGCGCCACCCATCATTTTGCGGAAGCGATGTATTTTTTTTATATTACTGTTACTTGAGCAAATTAAAGCTCCTGCTGGTGCTCCAAGTCCTTTAGATAAACATATTGTTACTGTATCGAAATGTTTAGCATAGTCTTTTACAGGTATTCCCGTAGCAACAGAAGCATTAAAAATACGAGCACCATCAAGATGCATTTTTATACCTTGACCTTTACAGAAATCTGACACTGCAGCAATATTATCAAGAGGAACAACTTGTCCATTGTGAGTATTTTCCATACATAGTAATGTTAAAGGAGGATAATGCTGATCGTCAGGAGGAATAATCTTTTGTAATTCATTGATAGAAATACAACCGTTTATATCTCCGATCTGTAATAATGTAACGCCCGAAAAAACAGGCGCAGCTCCTGATTCAAAACGGTATACATGGGCATGCTCAAGTACAGCAATTGCATCACCAAGCACTGTTAGGGTCTTTATAGCTATTTGATTTGCCATAGATGCTGTAGGTACAAATAATGCTTCTTCTTTACCCGTAATTTCACATATTAATTGTTGTAGTTGATTTATAGTTGGATCTTCGCCATACATATCATCACCAACAATTGCTTCTGCCATTGATTTGCGCATTTCTTTGCAAGGCTGTGTTACTGTATCACTACGTAAATCAATTGTTTGATTGTTCATTTTCTACTTGTTCCTCCGTGTCAGGGGGAGTTTTTTTATCTATTATTTTTTGCGTATACTCTTTTAACTGATTATAGACTTGTACTGCAAGTTGTGGAAACTGCGAAAGCTGTTTTTCGTCGAGGTTTTTTTCCGTTAAAAAAAGAGGAACAACTTTCTTTTGTGGTCCACTACCACCTTGTGCAGGTTTGAAATAAGGAAAATGTTGGAATATAATGTGCTTTTTGGCATATTCCCACTCTTCTTCATTGAGTGCTTCTAGCTGTTCTTGCTTGAACCCTAGAGAAATTCTATTTATTGTTATAGTCGACTCACCATTTTGTCTTTCTTGCTTTTCCGATACAATCAAGCATTCGCTATGAGAATTACTGATATGAATACCAACAGGACGATAATCGCCCTTTTTAAGCTTTTTATAAAAAACGTGTGGGGCTATTTCTTCACCTAACAATTCTTTGCCGTTTTGAGCAAATTCAGAAAATTTCTTGGATAAAAATTCTTGCGTTTTACAATTATTTTCTTTGCTTTCGCGAAGCATCTTTCCCAATCTTAGTCCGCTCCGGAAAATAAGTTCTCCAGGCTCATCACCTACTTTTGACCAAGAATCTACAACATGAGGAGAGTTGCACTTTAGTAAGTTACAATTCGCTTCTTTTTGAAACCAGTCAATGACAGAATAAGGGACATTTGCAGCGAATAAACCTTCTACTTTTTGAGGATCTTCTTTGATCCAATGCCGAAAATAACTTTTGGCCAATCGCGAATAACGCTCTTCGTCGTTTTCCCTTACTCTAGTACGTAGAGCAATCCAAGCTGCAGTAGATGTGGATAAAAATACCCAAATTCCTTGTAAAAAATCATCCCCAGGTAAATAGCCTAATCCAATAGTTGCAATTGCAATAAAAAAGCCAGCAGTGATTTCTCTGTAAAATCTTTTGTAAACGGGAGACATGTGTTTTTTCCTGTAAAATTAGACACGTTGGTCTAGTTTTTATGATTTCTCGACAATTCTTCGATATCTTCTTTGCGAAAGACTGTGTTTCCGTCATTATTATACTTACGTAAAATTTCTTCAGAAACCATTGTTTTTAGCGCTTCTTTACTAATGCCTAAAATTTTGATTGCTTCGTTTTCTGAGTAAAACGAATTTTCGCTCGAGACAGAAGTGTTATTGTTACCTCCCATTGATAACATAGCAACAATAAAGACGACTGCAATCAGTAAAACTCCATAAATAACTAATGATACCAAAGCCATTGAAGTTAAATCCTTTCGTTAATTTTGCGATGCTTCTTGGAGCCATAAATTGATATTGACTATACAGCTATATACATGTTGTGTAATTTGGCTATTTTAGGTACTAGTGCATTGTTATAACATTTATATTTCAGCCTAAAACATAGAAAATATTTTGGTTTGCAGTGCCCCATGTCGGCCAAAACCGATTATCCCCTAAAGTTTGTTACGTTCTTACGTATACTAATTTTAAAATACCGTTATAGGTTTGGAGTCTTTGGGGTGTTAGATTAAGTAAGCCACATCCGAAATTTTGCGTTTTAAAAATGAATGTAAGCTTACTTAAAGTTGTGTTTCTATTTGAAGTCTATTATCCTTGAATAAAACTTAGGATTTAACTTCGTTTGTAATAAATTTTAAATAGAAACATATCTTGCGGAAAATAATCTGTAAATTTAGCTTTTAACTTCGTCTTTGCATTCACATTTGCCTTCTGCGCATTCGCATTTCTTGGCATCGTCTTTGCATTCGCATTTGCCTTCTTCGCATTCGCATTTCTTAGCATCGTCTTTGCATTCGCATTTGCCTTCTTCGCATTCGCATTTCTTGGCATCGTCTTTGCATTCGCATTTGCCTTCTTCGCATTCGCATTTCTTAGCATCGTCTTTGCATTCGCATTTGCCTTCTTCGCATTCGCATTTCTTAGCATCGTCTTTGCATTCGCATTTGCCTTCTTCGCATTCGCATTTTTTAGCATCATCACCACTTGTTTTACAAGAGCACTGCCCTTCTGGACATTCGCAATCTGCAATCGCTAATGGAGAAAGCACCATCGCAAAAATAGCTAATAAAATAAATAAATTTTTCATATATAAATTCCTAATAAAAACCGTATTTTTTTTATAATGGATATAAGATCCAAATAGAATTTTATTATAGCTACTATTGCATTTGCACACCAGTTATTTTTTCTTTTTGTCTAGTTTGATAATGTATCTGCTGAATTGCTAGTCTTATAGTTCACGAAAACATGATCAAATATTACATTTAATGAATTTTCATTTAAAAAGGAGTGATCCTTTTGGGGAATACTACTATGCCCTCTATCCCGTTAGCAAAAGCATTCGGGATTGCTTTTCGAATAATGTTTGCTGCCCCGTTGATATCAGCATTAAGCAAAATATTTTGTTTAGACCTAAATAGACCTCGTTTAACACGACGTCCCAAATAATTTTGATGTTTCTTGATCGGTTCACTGTCTAAGAAAGAACATTTAGAAGTGTAACTTTCTTCTTGAATAAGAACTTCAATACCAGCAAGTTGGGCTTTGTAGGTAAGTTGGTTAACAAACTGAGAATGGGGAATAGAAACAAAATTTTGATTATTCCTTTTGCCAATGTTAATCTGTTGCTTCCAATCATCGTTTTTGCCAATAACTAATGTTCCAATACTTTTCTCAACTAGCAATTTAATGATATAGCGACTAGATTGATGAAGGTAGTTGCTAACAACGCAATTTCTTTTGTATGTAAGTTTTTCAATTCTTCTACTAGTTCCTTTGTTACCGATATAAGACATTAAACAAGAACGCTTTTTGTTAAAAAATTGGTTAATCGATTTTAGAGGTCTACCGTTAATCAAGACAGAGGTGAAGTCTTTTTGATTTGAAGTTATAGCCGCTAAGTTGTTTAACCCAATGTCTATTCCAGCGATTTTGTTTTTATCAAGGTTAGGATTAAGAACTTTATGTTTTCCTAATTGTTTGTAACAATCTTCTAATAATAATCTATTGAACTCAAGTAACTTTTCTTCTTTTGGCTTTTGACTTAATATTTGTTTTGTTACTTTTGATAGTGTTACAGAATCAAAAATATCTTTGTTATAAATTTTTGTTTTGATCAAAGAATTCAATTTATCTGCTATTGCTTTTTTTAATAACTTTGCTGGTTTATCGCATTTGTAGTTTTCTATTTTTTCTTGCAATATTTTTGAACACTTTTTTCTCAGATACAATGATATTGGTGTGTCTTTTTGTAGTTCTAAGAGAAATTCCGACGTGATATCTTTTTCTTTGAGTAGATACACTGATTTCTCATAAACAATCTCTATTTTGTACATTCCATATCGAGGAACTATTCTTACCTGTTTGATGTGTTTTTGTTGACATGACAATGTTATGTTACACATTGATAGCTTGATTTTGTTCTTTGTTAATTCTTTTTTGTTTATTGCATCTATTGGGTATAAAACTATATTCCGCCCGTTACTCTTATGTTTATACTTTGGCAATTTTGGTTTTGCCTTGAATTTATTTGGATTGATCTTGTATCCTTCTAACCCTCTAAAAAATGATTCGAAATTTTTGCACAATACTCTTAATATCTGCTGACTTACTTTTGTTGGTAGTGCGTAATAGTCTGGCTGCTTACTTTGTTGTAGCTCTTTTTGAAGGTTTTCGTAACCTATAAAACCTTTTCCTGCGAAAAAATTTTGACGCACTACATACAATCCAGCATTATATAGATTTTTTGAACGGAAACTTAAGTCGTCCAGTTCAGAGTATTTTTTATTATTTTTTGTTATATTATGTTTTTCTACGAGCTTCATAATTTTGCTTAAACTCACTTATTTTTCAGTTTTACTCATTTCTTCTTCTAACTCTTTTATAATTTTCTCTGTTCGCCTCTTGTTTCTTCTCAACCCATATAATCTAGCACAAAAAGAAGTAATTATACTTACGAAATCTTGCATCAAGTCCTCTTTGTCACCACTTGTTTTGTTTATTACTTCTATTTTTTTATTTTCTTTTGCTAGTAATATTTCAATGTAATTTAATCCAAATCTTGCCAAACGATCTTTGTGCTCTACTATTAAAATTTCCCAATCATCTGATTCTAAAATTTTCTTTAATTTTGCTCTCTTATCATTTAATCCAGATCCTATTTCTTTGACTTCTTTTGCTATTTGATAGCCTGTAGCACTTGCATAATCTCTTAGGCGGTTGCACTGAGACTCTAGATTTTTTTTATTTTCTGATGATGATACTCGTGCATAAATGATCACGCTTGGCTTTTCTTCCTTAGCTTTTTTTTCCTTTTCGTCGAAAACAACTATTGTTCCTGACGGGAGTTGTTTTCCTTTTATAGCTTTTTTGCCAATGACGATAAGCTGTTAAATAAGTTATTGAATTCTTTTTTGCATATTCTGATAGTTTCATTACTTTATTATACTTTAGTTTTTCTTTTCGACAAGAACAATTTGATATTTTTTGATAATATTTGATATTGATTTATGTTAAACTTTACTATACTTTGAGTTGGAATAAAAGCTAACATAACTCAAGTTGCGACCTATAGAAGTTGTCGTATGATCTCGTATCATGACTCTTACAAACTCGATGTGCACGATTCAATAGAGAAGAATAATTTGTATGCTTTCGCACATGAAATATCGGCCTATTACCACGAATCTCACAAATCCAGTAGCGTACATCGTTTTGTTTGCTGTAACCAACAAGTAATATAATCTGCGAGATTATATAATGGATAACTTTCCAATTCCCGTCTGTGACAATTAATTGTTGTAAAATCTACAGCACTGAGAAATACCGAGGTTATATTGTTAGCAAATGTCGCTACTTTTTTGGGTAGTATCTTTTTATTTTTTTGGCATAATTGTTATTTTGTTTTCGCGCCATAAAAAAATCTTTTTTTGCCTCTTTATGCATTTGTATTTTATGATACGCTACTCCTCGGTGAAAATAGGCTTTAGCATAGTTCTGTTTTATTTCTAGTGCTTTAGAATAGTTAGTTATCGATTTTTTGTAAAGCTTTTGTTTAAAGTAAATATCTCCTACGTTAACATATACATCAACGTATTTACTATTTATTTGAAGTGCTTTCTTGTAATTTTGAAGCGCTTTTTTATAGCGTTTGTTGCGTTGGTATAATAAACCTCTTTTGTAATGCAAAAAACTGGATTTTGGATAATGGGGAATTGCGAGATTGAAATCTTCCTCAGCTTTGTCGTATTCTCGAAGTTTCATCCACATCAAACCACGATTAACATAGGCGCGAAAAAACACAGGTTTTTTTTGTAAGCAAGCATTATAATCTTGGATAGCGTTTTCATATTTTTTAGTTCGTTGATAACTGTTTGCCCGCAAATACAATTCAATTGTAGAAAGATGATCTCGATTTTTTAGAAGATGGATAACTTGTGCATAATTTTTGTTATCGTATAATTTTTGCAACGTAGTTACACTATTACTTTTTGGGAGGTTTTGTGGTAGGGTTTTCTTTGCTATACCAAAGGTATAAATCACAAGCAAAACAAAGATCGCAAATACAAAAGTTAAAAATCTAAGAGACATAGCATTAGGTTTGTTATTTATTTTGAGGCTAAGTTCATGCAATTGTTCTATGTTTTTACCACGATATGTATGAGTTAATGATGTGTGTAGTTGATTGATATCAATGCGCTTGTTCGGATTTTTATTCATTCCTGCTTGTAAAAAATTTGCAATAGTTTTATGGTGTAAATCATTTTTCTGGGTATATATAGAGAAAGAAGGCAATGTCATTTTTAAGATTCTTGCCATTGTGTCTGAAAAGTTCTTTCCTTGAAAAGGTGAGCCAGGTAACCATGCAAAAAACTGATATAAAACAATACATAGAGAGAATACATCGATCTTTTTCGAATCTTTATTTGCAAATTGCTCAGGACTCATATATGAAATAGTACCAACAATTGATCCAGTTGACGTCAGGGAATCCATATCTGTAGCTTGTGATTTAGCAATTCCCAAGTCGAGAATATGGGGCACGTTGTTTTCTGAAAGTATGATATTATCGGGTTTTAGATCTCGGTGTATAATACCTCTATTATTCAAAAAAGCAATTCCATCGCAAATTTGTATGGCAATTTTCATCTGATCGTTAAAAGAAATAGATCGTGGATGATTATATATTAAATCTCCAAGAGTTATTCCTTCTATATATTCAAGCACTAAGTAATTGCTTTTACCTGACTCAAAAAGATCTAACGCTTTCACTATATTTTGATGCTGATTTTGCGACAGAAACTGATATTCTCTTTTAAAACGCTCGATATTTTTGGCATTTTTAGTAGATGAAGTACACTGTTTGATAGCAACTAAACGGTTGTTGCTTTTATCCATGGCGCGGTGAACAATCCCCATTGAGCCTTCACCAATTTTTCCTAGCAATTGATAGCGATCTTTGAGCATTTTGAAAATCTCGCAACTAATTCAGGTATATGAAAATGAATAATACATTTGAAACAATGATAAATATCGAAGAATTTATCCACCATTTCGAACAAGGTACTCTACAAAAAGAAAGCTGGACCCACGAGGCACATTTTATTATAGCATTGTGGTACTTGTTACAAAACCCATTACCTACTGTATTAGAAAACCTTCCTGAAGCCATAAAAAAGAATAACATTGCATTAGGGATACCTAATAATGAAGAGCGTGGATATCATAAAACCATAACTTATTTTTATATATTTTCAATAAACAACTACATAAAACAACAGAATATAGAGTCGTTGTCAATAGAACATTTTCAGCAACTACTAACAGCAGATATCATTAACAAAAATTATCCTTTACAGTTTTACTCTTCTCGATTATTATTTTCTATCGATGCAAGAAAAAATTGGATAAAACCAGACTTACGTTCTTTAAATGCGCCTGGTATGGATTAAATGTGTACCTTAAGAAAATAAGTTCACCTCATAATATAAGTTGTTGCCATGATTAAATCAAAAAAACCTAAAAAACAAGTCAAAGCTGTAAAGAAAAAATTGTGTGCACCCCCAAGGGGAGCGAATTTGCGAGAGTATCAATTGTTTCTGTCTTTAGACTTAAAATTACAGCGGCGTATTTCTCCATATCATTTGAAAAACTTTCTCATAAGACAAGGGCTTCTTGAAAAAGATTTTCGCCTAAAAGAGTGTTTTGCTCTTCTCAATGCATATAAAAAAAACGACATGATTTCTTATAAGCGTTTTTGCCAAATTATTCGTCCGAACATTCTCCTCATAGAACAAGCATTACAAGGAAATATGATTGTACCTAACTTTGGAGATTTTTGTGCTGAAATTACTGATATATTCACAACTGTAAAAAAAAATGACGGTGGAAAAGTTGCCAATTATATACCTGAACTTTCTCGTGTTGACCCTGATTATTTTTCGGCAGCAGTTTGCACAATAGACGGACAGCGATTTACCATTGGAGACGCCTCTACGAATTTTTCGATCCAGTCCATATGTAAAACCGTAAACTATTGTTTAGCATTAGAAGAACATGGTGAAGAAACGGTTCACTGCCATGTAGGACGCGAACCAAGCGGTAGCCGTTTTAATGATATTGTTTTCAACGACAAAGGGCTTCCTCACAATCCGATGATCAATGCTGGCGCAGTGATAACAACTTCACTAATTCGTTCAGATTTTAATACCAAAGAACGGTTAAAATATGTTCTAGATACTTGGTCGCGGTTAACGGGTGACAAAAAAATAAATTATAACAAAGCTGTATATTTATCTGAAAGTAAAACAGGTCACCGTAATCGTGCACTTGGATGGTTAATGTTAGAAAACGGTGCTTTTCCCAAAGATATTCATATTAATGAGGTTTTAGAACTCTATTTTCAGTGCTGTTCAATTGAAATAAATGCGGAAATGATGTCTGTAGTTGCCGCAACTCTTGCAAATGGTGGAGTTTGTCCTGCAAATGGTGAGCGTTTGTTTAGCACAAAAACAGTTCAGCATTGTTTGTCGGTTATGTTTTCTTGTGGTATGTATGATTTTTCAGGAGAATATTCTTTTTCAATTGGTCTTCCGACAAAAAGTGGTGTAGGTGGAGGGCTACTCATTGTAATTCCTAATCTTATGGGAATATGTGTATGGTCGCCGCGGATTGATCACCTAGGTAATAGTGTTCGTGGATTGGAGTTTTGTAAAAAACTTGTGCAAAAATTCAGTGTTCATCATTATGATAACTTAACTGGAATTTCTGAGAAAAAAAACCCACGCTTAGATCGTATCCAAACAAAATCACAAAAAATAGATGAGCTTATTTGGGCAGCAAGCAAAGGCGACCTTGGCGCAATTCAAAGACTAGATGTATGTGAAGTAGATCTCAACGGAATGGATTATGATGGACGCACACCTTTGCATTTAGCTGCTGCAGAAGGGCGCAAAAATATTGTGGAATATTTTGTCAAAAGAAATGTTAATCTCAATTTACAAGATCGTTGGGGTGGGACCCCTCTTGACGATGCCATTGGTCAAAATCATCAGGAAATAGTTAACCTATTACAAATGTATAAGGCTTTACATCAAGGTGGTTACGTCGTTAATGAAAATTACAACGAACAAGAACGTGAGCCTTTCTCAGAAGATATTGTTCGCGTTATTTGGGCTGTTAGTATGGGTGATATACAGTCTTTGCAGTATATGATTGCCAGGGGTATTAGCTTAAAGGGAGCCGACTATGATATGCGCACACCTCTACATCTTGCAGCTTGTGAAGGGTACACTGCTATTGCAGAATTACTTATCTTACATGGAGTAAACATTAATGCTCAGGATCGTTGGGGAAACACTCCACTCGATGATGCTTATCGCCATAAACAAGAAAGCATAATAAAAATATTATGTAAGAATGATGGTGCTAGATCTTAAGGAATTGTCATGTCTCAAATATTCAATGTAAAATGCGATAACTGCCAATCAAATATTGAGATATCAATATCACCAGCTAATTCTCTTATTCATTTGACATGTTTAAAATGTCGCGCGGTAATATTTGACAACCATAAGATAAATGCACAGTTTAAAAAACCAAAAATTAAACCTATTAGTGACAATGCCCTGAAGATCTACACAAACACTACCGCGGTGAGCTTTATTGGCTAGTTTTTTTACTCCCCCATATAAAAATAAATTTGTCAATTTCGTCAACACTCCAGTAACGTAAATTCCAAGATAAAGTTGAGTGAGGAGTCTCGTAGTGCGTGTCAAATACGAACTTGATTATGTCTGTTTGAGAAAATTTTACTGAACTAAATTTGAGTACTGGTTTAGGTGAGTAGTTTTCTAGTATACCCATACAGTCGCTTTTAGCTTTAAAATATACACATAAAAAAGATATTATGAGCGTTGTTAAAGTTAGCAGAGTTCCATAGAATATCTTTTTCAATAGTTACTCCTCACTACTTTCTAAAGTCATTTTTACAAACTAATTTTATTTTACATTGTATAGTACTACAGTTGTAATTAAAATAACAAATAGGTAGCTATAAAAATTAGACACTCTGTAGGTCTTATTTTATCGATAGCTCTTTTCAAATAGCAAAAAATACTGTTATTTGTAAACAGCTAGAAACACCGAAAAATAAGGAACTGTACTTAGTTACAACTGTAGTAATAGGGCCTGTCATCATTCAAAGTATTGTCTATTTTTTCGAGCCCGAGCCCGCTTGCGAGCCCGATCTCGTCTAGCAATTTAAGTCTTACGTTTTTACTTGAACTTTGACCAAACGAGTAAGCATTGCTACAACTCGCAAAAGAAGTTCTCGTCCGTTGGCCAGTTTTAAACATCGACAGATATCAATAATAGAAGCTCATTCAGTAGCAGATCGGCGAGCAATTCTATAAAAACGAGCTTTCTCGGCAGAACTAAATTCACCAGGGGTAACTTAGTTTCCGAAAGTTGCGTTGAGTACAAAGTTTACACTATTAGCGTAAACTTTGTCGCCTGCGTTTTGCTTGTAAACGATTTTCTAATAATGGTTTATATATTTCGAGAAATTCTTTTTCAATGCCGTTAGGTGCGATATTTAGATTAACTGAATAAGCGTTTTGAAACAGAGCGTTTGCTATTTTAGACCTCAATAGTACAGTTAGGTAGATAGTGATGAAGAAAATCGCTATTCGCTATTTTATTGCCGTAGAGATCTAAGTAAGTTAGTTTAGAAAGTTCGATCATTTCCACGGGAACTTCTCGAATATGATTATAAGCGAAATTAAGCTCAAACAAATTTTGCAGATTTTTAATGGATTTAGATACGCGACCAATAAAATTGCGGGACAGGTCTAGAACTGCTAAATTGTGTAAATTCCAAATAGACTTAGGTATCTCATGTATTTTATTTTCTGATAAATTGAGATTATTTAATTGTGAAAGCTGTTCAATGGAATTGGGAAGTGTTTCTATGTCGGTTTTCCACAAACAAAGTTCATTTAAGTTGTGTAATTCACAAATATCCTCTGGTATTTTTTTAAGTTTATTTCCCCATAAGCTGAGATGTTGCAGCTCGGATAATTTTACGATTTGCATTGGAAATTTTTGTATACGATTCATACATAATCGTAATTCTTGCAATTTGGATAACTTACTAATGCTTTTTGGTAAATTGCCAATATTATTTTCCGACACGCGTAATGATAGCAGTTCTCGAAGCTGTTCTATTTCACTTGGTATTTCAGATAGTTGATTTGTCGATAAGCTTAATGTTTTCAACGACAATGTTTTAAACACTTGAGCCGGTATTTTTTTTAGCTTACAGTTATCCAAATTTAAACCAACTATTTGTGTATTGTGTACTGTTGAAAGATCAGCAGACTTAGCTAAACTTAAATCCAAATACTCAATATACCCACCTTCTATGTGCAAGTTATCTACTTTTCGCAAACACAAGTGTGGAAAATTACAATTCACAAAAGATGTATCAACAATAGATTCTATTACTACTGACTTACTACGAAAACTACACTGATCAAATTTACAATTTTGTATTTGTGTAATAATATCGTTCAAATAAATAGTACATCCGCGATATTCCGCGTTGTGTTCTAATTCTTCGACGTTTTTCTTCGTATAGACAGTCATAAAGTGTCCTAATTTAGATGAGTTCCAATTATAATATTTGTAATATAACTTAAGTTGCGACCTAAAAATAACAAGAAAAAGTGAAAGCGAGAACAAAAAGGACAACTTTTAACTCAAATCCATAAGAGGTAACAGCATGAATTTTCTTTGGAAAAAAAGAAGTGATCTAACTAAAAGTAGTTTCAATCCTTTTACGGGTAACCTTTTGAATAAACTCAGTAGCCCCGGAAAAAGCCCTTTTAGAATTTTTCTTTCTCTGAGGTAAGATAGAGACATTAAGAGCTTCAGAAACAATATCTTCGAAAGAGCAATCATTGTAAGATTTATCAGCAAAAACAAAAGAGTTTTCAGGGATATCTAATTGAAATTGTTTGAGAACACGACAATCATTGCAGCCACCAGGAGCAAGCAAAAACTCAACTGGTAAACCAGTTTTGGTGACGAGCATATGAACCCGCAAACCGAAAAAATAACGACGTTTGCTTGCAACACAACTCCGATGATCTTGTGTATTGTATATTTTGCAACGACTAATGCGAATATTGTCACAGACCGGAATAGGGAAACTATCTATGATATAATCTCGCAGATTGTTTCGCTTACTAATTTCAACAAACAAACGAAAAAGAGAAAGCCATACACTTTCACCAATAGCACGTATGCGGCGATTGAAACGACTTTTACTTAGCATTTTTTTGATGTAGCCACGCCCGGCTAAAAAATTTCGTCCTTTTTCAAAGTTGCCAGAAAAGTAGAGCATAGAAACTAATGCTGTTGTCATAATTTCTGAATTAGTCATTTTAACTTGAGGATCTTCTACAATCTTGAGTGCTTGTGTTATCTCATCACATATACAGAAAACAATTATAATTTCTTTTTCATGACTTTCTCCTTCTTGTTTTTCCTACTTTAGGAGAAGAGTCGTTATAACAGTATAAAAAAACGATGTGTGCAATTCGATTTTTGAGGTTCGTGGTCGTGGATCGATATTCCATGTGCGAAAATTAGACTATTAACTTTAAAAGCATACAAATTATTCTATAGAGTAGTTTTTTGATTTTCTCTTTTTCTTTTGAGTCTATTATTTCGGCTATCTTAGCAACATCGAATACTGCACTACATTCATTTGCTGATGCTCTTGCTATAGAGAAAAACCTTGCTTTCTCTTTTTTGCTAAATTTGGCATTGCCTTCTGCTATATTAAGAGGGACTCAAGGCGATGCTCTTTTTAGCTGATCCTTTAAATAGCTGTAACCTGATGGCATTTTCTCCATCACATTAAATGTTTCTTTTGTATATTCTAGTGATACTTGATATACATCTAATTTTTCATGATTAAAATTCATTGCATTACCCTTACTTCGTGCCATGTGCCACGACTGCGTCTCACGAGATTCGAATCGCACATCGAATTTGTAAGAGTAATTATACCAGACTATACGACAACTTTTATAGGTCGCAGCTTGGGTTAATATATGGTTTGTGGAAGTGCTGCTGAGTTATACCAGCACCAGCAGCACCTCCACGAACTAACGAATATCGAAGTTAATGTTTAGGAAATTGGCACACTTTAAGAAATCAAATGAACAAAACGGTCGCTATACAAAACCATGTCTTCTATGCTTTTTGGACTTGCTACTCGCAGATACTTAAATACAAGTAAATCTTGCCCATTACTCTCCAAGTGATAGATTTCTTGACTTTCAAAAAATTCAACAATTTCCTTTGTAAAGAAACTATGGATTTCCTCGCTATTGATACCTTTTACTACAAATTTGTGAGAAATATCGGTGAATATTTTAAAATCAACTTCTTCATAGCCGGTGATTCCTAAAAATCGATCAAAAAATTCCTCGCGTTCTAGACAAAATACTGGTAAAGAACGCGGTAGTTTTACGACTTGAACTGTTGTTCTATATACTTGCCGTCCTAGTAAAGCTCCTTCATCAAAAGTGATGTCACTAATTTCCCATTTGATTTTTAGATCTTCATAACTACCGTGAATTTTATTATTGTAGTATTCTACTGGACGTATATCAAAGAAATGAAATGCTTCTAAATTAGTAGTTATTCCCCATCTCAATCGTGCGTCAAAATCCCAGTTGTGCTTTGTACACATTTCCTCCAATTCCTCTTGGCGTCTTGTTGGAGAATAAATCTTGTTAAGAGGTCTATGTATACGAAGAGAATGTGGATAATCTGAAAAACTTTGGTGTATGTCAAGACCAATTACGTGGAAAATACCATTTTGTTTTCTATATTTTTCGGCATAATCGTGTAGATATTCTTGCGTGGTTAAATCTACGAGATTTGTGTGGGTAAAATCAACGTCTATTTCTTCGCCTCGTGGAATAGCGTTTAATTTTTTCATCAAGTGTAGTATGTTAAAGAAATTCGCTACACCTTCGATTTTTAAATGGTGTTGTTTTTCTTTTTCTTCAATAACTGTCATTACTGGTTTAAATAAGAATTTTAAAAATAGTTTAGGTGGCATATTTACTGAAATCATATGAATAATCAGGTTAGCAACAATACCTGCAAAAATGCCTTGAAGAAGTCCCATTTTAAGAGTGATGACTATAGTAACGGCGAAGATAAGAAACTGTTCTGGTCCTTTACTGTATATATCAGACATGACTTTAGGAGAAGCAAGCCTATAACCAGTAAACACAAGAATTGCTGCGAGAGCTGCTAGTGGTATTTGTGAAATCAACCCAGCAAACATGAAAACTAAAACTAGTAATATTGCTCCGTGATAAAAATTAGCCCACCTTGTTTTCGCCCCATTGTTAATGTTTACTGAACTGCGAACAATAACAGTAATAATTGGGAGCCCACCTAAGCAACCGGAAACACATGTACTAAGACCTACAGCAAACAAATCGCGATTGAGATTTGTTTTGCGTTTGAAAGGATCTAGTTTATCTATAGCAGCTGTAGAAAGTAAGCTTTCTATAGAGGCAACTAAAGCAATAGAAACAACTATTGTCCAAAATTCTATTTCTCCCATTTTCCCAAAATTTGGAAAAAGAATACTATCGGTAATATCTTCTGGAATTGACACTAGTAAGTGAGGCCCTATTTCGTAAACTTTAGATAAAAATGTTAAGGTATGATTTTCAAAAAAATGAAATACATATGCTAATGAAATAGAGATAAAAAGCACAAATATTGGTGCTGGTAAAAAATGAACAAGTTTATTTTTTACGCGAGGATGGATAATTAAAATAGCAAGGCTGAGAACAGCTATTAATGTTGGAAATGGGTTTAGGGTAATAATACTATGCGGAATTTCAAGAAGTATATCTATATAAGAGTGCGATTCTGCAGTGGTTCCCAATGCAACATGTGCTTGCTTTGCAAAAATAATAATGCCTATGGCTGCAAGTAAACCGTGGATAACGGAAGAAGGAAAAAAGTCTCCAAATTTACCTAAGCGAAGTAAACCAAACAACATTTGTAAAACACCTGCGCAAACAATAGCGGCTAAAACATATCTAAAATCGCCGAGAACTTCCATCGCAGAAATAACAACTACAATAAGTCCAGCAGTAGGACCATTGATTGCTAAATGACTACTACGTATAAACGTAGTAACAATACCACCAATAATAGCGGCTGTTACTCCCGCCATCGGTGGTACATTTGATGCCAGCGCTATACCTAATCCAAGCGGAAGAGCAACAAGAACAACACCTATAGACGCAATAAGATCATTACGCCAATTTTCAAAAAGTCCAGCAATACCAT
The DNA here is from genome assembly GCF_041508025.1 of Candidatus Uabimicrobium helgolandensis. Taxonomy (NCBI): domain Bacteria; kingdom Pseudomonadati; phylum Planctomycetota; class Candidatus Uabimicrobiia; order Candidatus Uabimicrobiales; family Candidatus Uabimicrobiaceae; genus Candidatus Uabimicrobium; species Candidatus Uabimicrobium helgolandensis. The sequence continues at coordinate 2,912,375 of NZ_CP165719.1, read as the reverse complement.
CTTTTGGAGATACGTGATCCATAGAATAAACACTCCGTTAGCCTTAGATTAATTTACTGCGAATAGCGCTATTGATTGTCAAGTAAGTGACCTGACAAGCATAGTTATCCGTCGACGTTGAATATAATAGACTTTTATTTTCTAGCGCGAAGCGACACACAGCAGCTGCATAACGAAGGTGAACAGAACTAGAAATTAAGAGAACAAATACCAATGAGTAAATACTTTTGGTGGGTTATTTAGCTTAAACAACCAACTTTAACTAGTTGCACAAATTCCAATATCTGTTATTTCATATATAATAAAATATTAAACTGTTTAACGTTATAGTATACCTGTGTTAGCAGTAATTTCAAGATTTTTATGTATGATCATTGATGTGAGTAAAAACTAAAGCCGTTGATTATTAATATCTAAAAACGTTGGTTTCATAAGTCGTTGTTTTACAATGACTTTTGTGACCTTCAATATGAAGGCCGCAAAAAAACCTTTTTTTATAAGGCTTAGAAGCCAAAAAGCATTTCTGGGCTTAAAGACATGAATCATAAGTGGTTGATATAGAGTGACTTTTGTGACCTTCAACATGAAGGTCGCAAATTATTTAATTCTTAAACCACCGATGAAATTTCTTCTCTAAACAGGAAAGGTTGTCTTTTTTAGAAAATGGTAGCATTCCTTTTTGCGACCACTTTTCGTAAAAATTACGTGCATAACGATTTGCAAATTCTTCTTTATCTAAGGGGTTCTTTGCTTCAAAAATTCGCGAGATATAATTTTTTTGTTCTTCTGTCTCTGCGTTTATTGAGGGAACCATACAATTCTCCAAGTAATCGACAGCGTGGCCAATTTCATGTGGTATAGTTCTGTATAGTTGTGTATTTCTAACTGTTTCAATAGTTGTATGTATACGATATCCACGACGAGATTTTTCAATTTTATGCCCGTCTTTTTTCAACGCTTCTAGTTCTTTTGCCTCATAAGGATCAATATTTTTTTTCCAATGTAAAACATGATTAAGGGGCGTTGCTTCGAGAATAATCGCTGGTCCTTCGTATTTTCCTAAGTTGGCGTAATAAGCAAATCTTCCCCACACTGGGCGTATAATTTCTTGTTTGCGTTTGGGTTGGCGTAACACGAATAATTCTATTTGTTGTAAATGTTTTCTGTTTACTAAATTTAATATTGTTATTATGTCTTCAGGAGTACAAGCGTGAACACAGTCGTTCCTAGTCGGTTCTATAAATAATACAATTTGATGTCCGTTGATTTTGAGTGGAAAAATTAATGGATTGTTTAGTCTTTCCCAGTAACACAACATGTCGTGAAAGGGTTCGGGTATAACAAATTTATTATTTTGCCCGTAGCCATTTCTCTCTGTATCTATATTACGATTACGCCGCATGGAATTATACTCTATTTTCTTCATTATGGTTCTCGCCGGATTATTCTTGTTTAGACAAATTTTAGTCCTTATGAGAAATAATAGTCACTCATAATATAAAATTTGAGAAAATTATGTCCTTTTTTTTATACACATCTAATTATATTTTTGATCTATAAAAAAACATGTTGCTCTGAATCCCTTATTTCTTCAGCATTTTATTTTTTGGCATGGCATTTGCTTATCAAATCAGCAAACAACCAAACACATATTCTAAACAAGGGGAACAAAATGAAAAAGCTATACTTCATGACAATTGCAGCAGTGTTATCTTGTGCTACACTATACGCTGACCGTTGTACTACTTATGATGATGGATACTCAAGACAATATTCAAAAAAACAATACAATAATTATGATCGTCATTACCAAACAAAGCAAAAACGCTATAGAAATCATCGATCAGTAAAAAGAAGTTATAATCAAAATCGACCTGTAAGAAGAAGTTATAATCAGAATCGACCTGTAAGAAGAAGTTATAATCAGTATCGATCAGTAAAGAGAAGTTATAATCAGCATCGTCCTGTAAGAAAAAACTATCGCAATAACAGTTATCGTCATAATACTGGACAAAGATCTTATTCAAATAATCGCCATTACAAAAGATCTCATCAAAACGTAAAATATGTAAAGGTATTCCACAAGGGTCGATATGTTTTAGTTGCAGTGCGCTAATAGCTACGGTGTTTAGAGATATGAGTGAAACAACAAAAGCACCAGATTATCTGGTGCTTTTGTTGTTAGGGAAGCGGCTAAAATAATTTACCATTTTGGTATATTATTTTATGCCACATCCCTTAGGCGGAAGCTTGTTGCATTTGTTTTAAAGTGTATAGTTTTGATTTTATCTCTGTTACACTTTTGTGCAATTTACTTTTTTCTCTCGCGTTAGCAGGTGATTGCTCTAAGAGTTCACTTAATTGTTTTTCTAGCTCTTCAGCTGAAAGTTCAGTAGCATCTATAGCGGAATCACATATAATATTCACTTCATTATTGCCAACATGAGCAATGCCAGACTTAATATGGAAATATTTCCACGCATCGTTCTTAATACGTAGAGTTCCTTGGCCGAGTAACAGAACAACAGGAGCGTGGTCATATTTTATAGCCCATTCACCATCCACTACTGGAAGAACGCACCAATTAACTTCATTGGTTACTGCTGCTCCCTCTGGCGTGGTAATGAGAAACTTTATTTTTTTTTCGCTCATGTTTTTACATTACCCTTCTTTTTTCATTTTTTCTGCTTTAGCAACAGCGTCTTCTATTGTTCCGACGTACATAAAAGCGCCTTCTGGTAAGTGATCGTAGTTTCCAGCAACAACTTCTTTGAAACTTCTCACTGTGTCTTCGCGTTTTACATAGACACCAGGCACACCGGTAAATACTTCAGCTACATGGAACGGTTGTGATAAGAATTTTTCGATACGTCTCGCACGGTGTACAACTTCCTTATCTTCATCAGAAAGTTCTTCAACACCTAAAATCGCAATAATATCCTGTAACTCTTTGTAGCGTTGTAAAATACCCTGTACAGCTTTTGCTACTTCATAATGCTCTTCACCTACGTATTGCGCATCCATGATTCTTGAAGAAGATGCTAGTGGATCTACCGCTGGATATATACCTTTTTCAACAATAGTTCGTGATAGGTTTGTTGTTGAGTCAAGGTGTGTAAATGCAGTTGCAGGTGCAGGGTCAGTGTAGTCATCTGCTGGTACATATATCGCTTGAATAGAAGTAATAGAACCTTTTTGGGTAGAAGTAATTCGTTCTTGAAGTTCTCCCATCTCTGTAGCTAGAGTTGGTTGGTAACCTACCGCAGACGGCATACGACCAAGAAGAGCCGATACTTCTGATCCAGCTTGTGTGAAACGGAATATGTTGTCAATAAACACAAGAATATCTTTACCTGAAGTATCGCGAAAGTGTTCTGCCATTGTCAAACCAGACAATGCAACACGCAAGCGCGCACCAGGAGGTTCGTTCATCTGTCCATATACAAGTGCGGTTTGATCTAGAACGCTACCGCCTTCAATTTTTGCTTCTTCCATTTCTCGCCATAAATCGTTACCTTCGCGAGTACGCTCTCCAACACCGCAAAATACAGAATAACCATCGTGTTCTTTTGCAATGTTGTTAATAAGTTCTTGAATAATTACTGTTTTCCCTACCCCTGCTCCACCAAATAGCCCAGTTTTTCCACCGCGCACGTAAGGAGCTAGTAAGTCTACAACTTTTATTCCTGTCTCGAATATCTCGGTTTTTGGTTCGAGATCAACTAACTTTGGAGGAGAGGCAAAAATAGGACGACGTTCTTCAGTTTTTACTTCACCTCTTTTATCAATCGGTTCACCTAGTAAGTTGAATACACGCCCTAGAGTTTCTTTACCAACTGGAACTTTTACAGGGCTACCTGAATCTTTTACTACACCACCACGACGTAAACCATCTGTGGAGCCGAGAGCAATCGCACGTACGCGATTGTTTCCAAGGTGCTGTTGTACTTCGACAGTTAATTCACCTATAACTTCAGAGTCTATTTTTAGAGCATTGTAAATAGCTGGAAGTTCGCCAGGTAGAAATTCTACATCGATAACAGATCCGATTACTTGTACTATTTTTCCTTCTGTCATTTTAAGCATTCCATTAAAGAAATATAGTAGTCTTAAAAAGTGTATCTCAGTACTTTTTAAGAGCTGGTTTCTATAAAATCAATACATAATAATGTAAGATTACTTTTTCAAAGAACGAACAGCACCCATAATTTCCGAAAGCTCGTTAGTAATTTGTGCTTGTCGTGCTCTATTGTACAATCTCGTTAAGTCTTTGATCATTTCCGCCGCATTATCCGTTGCTTTATTCATTGCGATCATTCTGTTGACATGTTCACTTACTGAACTTTCCAGAAAAATGCGATATAGATTAGAATATATACTTTGCGGAACAACATAGTTTAAGACTTCGTTTACATCTGGATAAACTTCATAATTTCCAGAGGTTCCTTCCCCTTGATACTCATCAATCGGAAATGGTAAAAACGTTGTCGCTTTTGTTTTTTGTTGTGTCGCAGATATATACTCGGTAAAAATAACGCGGACTTCATCAACTTCTTTGTTTAAGTATTGATCTACAAGCGTTTCAGCTAAAGAATATACATTGTCGTATTTGGCATCTTCTAAATCAGTGTGCAATTCTTTGGAGCCACTGCCACTATGATAAATTGAAGCCGCTTTTTTTCCTACGACATGTAAAAATACATTCTTGCCTTCATCTTTGAGCTGTTGTATTTCTCTTTCTGCGTGATTTACAACATGGGTATTATATGATCCGCAAAATCCACGATTAGAAGCGACAACTATAACAGCCACGTTTTGCACTTTTTCGTTTTTACTAGCTAGCGGATGCGACAAACTTGAATCTCTACTCATTAAGTCAGCAACTAGTTTATTCAAGCTTTCGGCGTATGGCTTCGCTGCTGTCACTTTGCGTGAAGCTACTTTGAATTTTGCCGCTGCAATAAGTGCCATTGTTTTGGTTATTTTTTGTATATTTTTGGCACTTTTGCGGCGCTTAACTAAGGTTTTTATTTCAGCCATGGTTACCTATGATTTCCATTTACTCTTGAATTTTTCTATTGCAGATTTTAGCTTGTCTTCTTCACTTAAATCTTTCTTCTCTGCTAAAGCATCTACAACACTTTTTTCGGATGAGTGCATATACTCAAGAAAATCTTTTTCAAACTTAGCCACATCTTTTACAGCAACATCATCAAGGTATCCTTGAGATCCAGCATAAATGATGAGTACTTGGTCTGCAATTTTTAAAGGTTTGTATTGACCTTGCTTTAAAATTTCAACCATGCGTTTACCTCGTTCTAGTTGCCTTGCAGCAGATGGATCGAGATCTGTTCCCATTTGTGCAAACGCTTCTAGTTCACGAAAAGCAGCTAAGTCTAAACGTAGACTACCTGCAATTTTTTTCATTGCTTTTACCTGTGCGCTACCACCTACGCGAGATACTGAAATCCCTACGTCAACAGCTGGCCTTACACCATTAAAAAACAAATCAGGAACTAAATATATTTGCCCATCAGTAATGGAAATTACATTGGTTGGAATATAAGCAGAAACCTCACCTTCCTGTGTTTCGATAATAGGGAGTGCTGTTAATGAACCAGCTCCTAGATCGTCAGAAAGTTTTGCGGCACGTTCAAGTAGACGCGAATGAAGATAGAATACATCACCAGGGTAAGCTTCGCGTCCAGGAGGACGGTTTAGAAGTAGTGATACTTGGCGATATGCAACTGCTTGTTTTGAAAGGTCATCATAAACAACAAGAGTGTGCTTGTTTTCTTCATACATAAAGTATTCAGCTAACGCACATCCTGAGTATGGTGCAATAAACTGTTGAGGAGCAGGAGCTGAACTCGATGCATTTACTACAATTGTGTAGTCCATAGCACCATGTTGTTTCAAAGTTTCAACTACAGCTGCAACAGTGGAGTCCTTTTGACCAATCGCAACATATACGCAAATAACACCTGTATCTTTTTGGTTAATAATCGCATCTATAGCAATAGCAGTTTTACCTGTCTTACGGTCACCAATAATAAGTTCGCGCTGTCCTCTACCAATTGGAATCATAGAGTCAATTGCTTTGATACCTGTTTGCAGAGGTTCAAATACAGATTGACGATCTGCAATACCTGGTGCAGTACTTTCTACTGGGCGATAGATATCGGTTTTAATAGCAGGTTTTCCGTCAAGAGGATTTCCAAGTGGATCTAAAACGCGTCCAATGGTTTCTGGCCCACATGGAATACTAAGTACTTTCCCTGTGCACTCAACGCTAAATCCTTCTTTGATTCCTTTTGAATCGCCGAGAATAATTGCCCCGATGCTGTCTTCTTCTAAGTTGAATACCTGACCAGAAACACCGTTTTCAAATTTAAGCATTTCTCCAGCCATCGCATTCTTTAAGCCATAAATACGGGCAATACCGTCGCCTACCTCTATCACTTGGCCAACTTCTGATACATCGAGATCTTTGCCATACTGCTTAATCTCTTCTTGTATAATAGAGGCGATTTCTTCTGGTTTAAATCCCATATGTCTTACTTCTTTCTAAAATGCAATTGCCTATCTTTTCAAGGTGATGTTTTATGGAGCCGTTTACCAAAGTATCTTCAACGCGAACGATGAATCCACCTATAATGTCAGCATTAACTTGTTCCACAAGAACTACTTCCGCAGAAAGCTTTTTCTCTAAAGTTTTTTTTATTTTAGATTTAGCGTCTTCTAGGAGTGATGTCGCTGTGGTAACAAAAACCTTCACCTTACTACCTTCTAACTCTTGTAGACTTTCTACTTCGCGATAAATATCGCAAATAGCAGAGAGGTGACCTTTATTGGTTAACACTTGTAAAAAGTCGACTAAGGTGTCGTGCAATTTACCGCGAAACACTTTTTCAATAAAATCTTTCTTAGCAACATAACTTACTTTTGGTGTTATTAGAAAGGTATGAAAATCGTGTTGTTCGTCAATGCATTTCACCAAAAAACTCAGTTGATCTAACAAGTCTTTTTTGTCTTTACTATCACAAATAATATCGTAGAAGGCTTCTGCAAAAGTACGAGCAATTATTGTGTTTTGCATTTGTTTTCCGTTTTTCACATGAGCCAGCACCTGAATGCTAAGAATTAGCATTCAGATTTTGGCAGTTAGTTTAGTGTTTTTAAATCTTCAAACTGCTTTAAAGTATCTTCAATAATTTTTGCTTGTTTCTTATCATCGAGCGTTTCTTTAATCAGCTTGGTACTTATTGCTATTGATATATCAGCAGCGGTTTTGAATACTTCTTCTACGGCTTGTTGCTTTGCCAGTTTTATGTCATTTTCGGCACGAGCTCGAATGCTCTCGCATTCTTTGTTAGCTTCAGCAATCGTATCTTTCTTGATTTGTTCAGCGTTTGCTCTAGCTGAGTCGATGATTTCTTTTACTTCATCTTCTGCTTTGGCCAATTTTTCTTCGTACTGTTTGAGTTTTTCAGCAGCTTCATTTTGCTTTTTCTCCGCATCTTCAATATTATTGCGGATAGTGTTTTCTCTATTTTGCAATCCCTCTATAAGAGGTTTCCACGCTGTTTTGCTCAGAATGACAAAAACTATTAAGAATGTAACCAGACTCCAAAACATCAAACCTTTTTCAAGTTTAGTGATTTGGGCGCCGTCGCTACTTGCCATCAATACTGTATTGGGGATAACGATCATTAAAATAATCATTATTTTTCCCAAATTTTTCGTCAATATAGACATGTTTACACCTACATTACTGGAAGCTGATCAGTAAGCACACTACAACTGAAAATAGTGCAACCCCTTCAACGAATGCTGCGGTTAAGATCATTGCGCCTCTGATATCACCTTTGTGCTCAGGTTGCCTTGCCATACTCTCAACAGAGCTAGAACCTATTTTTCCAATTCCCATTCCAGCGCCAATAGCTGCAATACCTGCACCTAACGCTGCACCGACAAGACCAAGGCCTTTTCCAAGTGACATAGCTTCTAAAATAAACATATGTTTGCCTTTCTTACTTACAAAATATAGAGTATTAATGGTCAGGGTGTAACGCCATTCCCATAAATACCGCAGTTAAAAATGTAAAAATATATGCTTGGATCATTGCAATTAACACTTCTAACAAGGTAATTGCAATAGCCATTAACAAAGGTAGTACCCCTAGGGTATAACCAAAGTATGCAGGAAGCCCACTAGTTAAGGCTACAATAAAACTTAAAAATACTGGAATTAGTACGTGACCCGCTGTCATGTTTGCAAATAGACGCACAGCCAAAGCAAAAGGCTTAATGATGTGCCCCATAACTTCTACAACCAAGAGTAGTGGCCAGATTACTAAAGGAACGTGCGGCACTATTGATTTTAAATAACCGCCCACACCATTTTTCATCATTCCAGATATATGAATAAAGAGGAAACTTATTAATGCTAAGGTTGCTGTCACAGCTATGTTTCCGGTAGCTGTTGCCGCAAATGGAACAAGTCCAATTAAGTTACAGAAAAAAATGAAGAAGAAAAGTGTCCACAAATACGGAAGGTATTTGTTGCCATCTTCTTTGTCCATGTTGCTGTAAACAATATCGTCTCTTATAAATACCAATATAGCTTCGAAAAAATTACGAAGACCAGTTGGTACTAATGATTTGCGACGACATACAATTGGGAATATGACCAGCATTAAACCTGCAGCTATCCACATCATCAATACATTTTTGGTTATAGGAAGTTCGTACCACTCCCCTTTGAATAAGGTTGGCAAATCATAATGCCAATCAAATATTTGTATTCTTTGTGTATCGAGTAGATGGTGAATAACATCTAATTTTTCTTTTGACTCAGACATTTAGTTGTCTTTCGACGTAAATAGTATCGTAAATCAAAGTTATAAAATATATAATCACACATAAAATCACGATTAACTTCAGGTTGTTATTGTGATAAATTCGGAAATAAAGTAAAGAAGTGAGTATGCTAAAAAAGCGGATTATTATGCTAATGTAGAAGGATTCTAAGCTGTTTGGAAACTTCTGATGTAATATGATTTTACTGGTGATTGCAATTGTCATGATTAACAACATGACAACTATAATTAAACTTAGGTCAAAGAGCTTTTCTGCATCAATGAAATTAGAAACCACCACAAAAGAAACTAACCATACAAAAAATAATAGTACTGTATATACAAAGAACACATGTACTATTTTTTTTTTACTTCTGTTTCTTTTATTAACTTATAACATGCCATCACAAACCCTAGAATTACACCTAGAAGTGTGAAAAGTGGTTGCATATCCATTTTTTTATCTAATTGGATTCCGCCATAGACGAACAATCCAAAAACGGCAGCAAACAACACGCCAACATGTGAGTATTGAATATAGTCTCTCATAGTCCTACATCTATAAAAAATTACTATTTCAATAATCTAAACAATTATTGAAATAGTAATAAATGTATTTTGATACAGATTTTGGTGAATTATATCCGCAGATATAAGGAAGTCAAGTAAATTATGATAATCTTATAATTTAATTTTCAAAGATTTGTGCATCAACGGTAAACCCAATCTTCGCGAAGAAACTTCCACCTTCAAGGGTTGCATCACTAGCATCATCTTTGTTTAAATCGATTTCACCATCAAGGGTTCCACCACCAAGAAGTTCAAGATAACAACCTTTCTTGAATTGGTAACGAATACCAAGACCTGCACGCATAGAGTAAAGGTTTAAGTCGTCGTCTTGATCATTACCAGCAAATTGATTATCATCATCAATACGAAAATGCTCAAAGAAAATACTTTCGTAAAAGGCAATAAAACTCAAATTGAATTTGCCTAAATGAAATGCTGCTTTTGCTCTGTATGGTAATAAAACATGTATATCAAATTGTGGATCTGGTTTCCAGATAAATCCAGCAACAGGTATTACACGGTAGCTACTTACATCAGGAAGTACATCTGCTCCTGCAATAAGAGCTAATACATTGTTGACAGCGTAAGAAATGCGAATGCCACCGCGAACCTGAAGATCACGAGCATCAAAACTACCTTGTAAATCTGAATGTAAACCAGGTGTTACTTCTAAACTAATCATCAACTGATCACTTGCCACTACATGAAGTGCCAAAGGTATATCAAAAGCATAAAGAGCTTCTGTTATGTCATCAGCTACACCACCAACAACAGCGTCAATCGAAAAATCATAAATAGAAGTTTTTAGACCAACACTGACATAAAGATTTGGCGACATTTCAATCATGTGACCAAATTCAATGTGGTACTCTACAATATCAAAATTAACATCATCAACACCATCAAACTCTTCTTGATCAATACCCGGAAGTATATTTACTTCCGCACGTGCAACTGTTTGTGGATAGTAAAGATCGATAACTCTTCTCTCAGGTGTTACTGGAATATCTTTGTAGGTAAAGTTGTACTGTTCTTCGAAGTCTTCAGCAGCAGTTTCTGACGATTCTGTGCTAGTTTCATCACTAGCTTCTTCATCATCTCCCACAGCAGCGTCTGTAGCTGTTTCTTCGCTAGTGGTTGTGTTGCCGTCTTCAAAAAGACCGCCATCGCCGCTGTCATCGCCGCCTTCGAAAAGACCGCCATCGCCGCTGTCATCGCCGCCTCCGAGAAGACCACCATCACTACTGTCATCGCCGCCTCCGAAAAGACCGCCGTCGTCAGCTCCACCATCTAAGAGGCTATCTCCTCCGCTGTCGCCACCGCCAAAGAGATCTTCTTCTTGGGCAGGTGCAAAGACTAGACTAAACAACAACAAACCTAGAAGCAAGTACTTTGCTTTATTCATGCCAATTCTCCTCAAAATATAGCTCTAGGTGTTATGAAGTGATTTGCAATTTTTCAGATTTTGGCTTACCTGAAAAAACATAGATTACTTATAACACCTAAAATCATGTCTTACAAAACGCCTTGGATTTTTCCAAGTTTTTCGGTGAGTTTTAAATTTTCACGATAGTCAATATCTAAAGTGATTATAGCAGGCTTATTTACACTAAAAGCTTCTTCTAACGCAGATTTAACTTGGTTAGAATGTGTAACTCTTTTTCCCCAACATCCAAAAGATTCAGCTAGTTTAACAAAGTCAGGGTTATTGAACGCTAATTCGGAGTGTTCTCCAAAATGGTTCATTTGTTTCCATTTAATAAGGCCGTATTCTCTGTCTTCCCATACCATAATAACAACATTTGCACCGATACGAGCAGCAGTTTCTAGATCTTGAAAGTTCATCAGGACTCCTGCGTCACCGCAGATAGCTAGGACATTGCGATTTGGGTGAACAATTTTAGCTGCAATTGCTCCAGGAAGTGCAAAGCCCATTGAACAGAATCCATTTGAGATCAAACAAGTATTTGGAAGATCACTTTGATAGTAACGAGCGATCCACATTTTATGGGCACCAACATCTGAAAGTAAAATATCTCCTTCACCCATAACTTCACGTACATCCCACAAAACTTTTTGTGGTTTAATAAGGCCTTCGGCATCATCGTCTTTGTGTTCTGCAAAATCAGAAAGCATCGCTTCGCGAGCAGCTTTGTAGTCATCTGTTTTTCGCAGTGGTGGTTTGTTTTTAAAATGCTCATTAAGTGACCAAAGAGCACCAGCAACATCAGAATGAACATCAATTGCTACACGATAATTTTCATCTATTTCAGCAGCTTCAAAGTCAATGTTAATAATTTGTTTCTTGTTACCTCTGTTCCATAAACTCGGATGGTATTCAACCATGTCAAAACCAACAGCAATTACAACATCAGCTTTGTCCATTTCAATAGATATATGGTCGCGAGACTGCAATCCCATTGTAAATAAACAATGCTCATCGTTACGCGGAATCGCTCCTTTTGCCATAAATGTATTGATAACGCCAATTCCTGTATATTTTGCAAATAACTGTAATTGCTGAGAAACTCGAGTTCGAACGCAACCATTTCCAGCAAGTATTACTGGGTTAGAAGCACTTTCAATCATTTTAATTGCTTGATCTAACGCTTTGTATTCTGGAGAAGGACGGCGTGTTTTTACTGGAGTTATTGTTTTTGCTGTTGTTTCTAGTGCTGCAACATCTTCAGGTAACTCAATGTGGCAGGCTCCCATTTTTTCACGTGTTGCAATCTTGAAGGCTTTGCGTACGATTTCAGGAATAGTATCTGGGTGTGTTACTGTTGCATTCCATTTAGTTACAGGGCGGAACATCTGAACAACATCCATCGCCTGGTGGGATTCTTTGTGAATTCTTTTTAAATCTGCTTGTCCTGTAAGACAAATAAGAGGTGCGCGGTCCATGTTCGCATCTGCAACTCCTGTAATCAGATTTGTTGCTCCAGGACCTAGAGTTCCTAAACATACTCCAGGTTTCCCTGTCAATCTCCCATAAACATCTGCCATAAAAGCTGCTGCTTGTTCATGGCGACATAGAATAAATTTTATCGGAGTTTTTTTCAATGAAATCATAAAATCGGCGTTTTCTTCACCCGGAAGTCCAAATATATATTCAACGCCTTCTTCTTGTAAACATTTGACAAATAAATCGGAAGCTTTCATATACAAGATTTAGCCCTAAAAAAACAGGCTTGCCTTTCTATTAACAAACTATGGCTAAATATTTTTTACTATAGTATGCATTTAGGAGAAATTTAAGTTCTGTAAAAAACGTTTACCAAGTTTAGATTTTTAAGTGACCAATCGAAAATTTTAACAATTAAACTAACTTTTTCTTTTTCAGCTTTGTTACTTCCACTACATTGCTAAAAAAGAAATTATTAGTTGAATAACTATTTTACGAAACCACTTATTTTGCATTTTATTTTATGGTATTTTGCGCAAGTTGAATTGTTTTCATCATCGCAAAATTTGTTTACAAACACGACCTAATGTAACTCGAATTAAATAAATTGTCAAGCTTGTTTTATACAAGATAGAGTTGTAATTTAAATATTACATGTTTCGTTAAAAACGAACAAATGCACTTGCGCTTATGCAACAACATTTACGTCAACACAAAAAATCCTCTGTTGCAAATGACTAGCAAGTAAATCAAAAACCAAAATTAACCACACTAAAAACAAGCAAGGAAAAACCAAAATCCACCATCCTTCGTTAAAAGCATCTGGTTGCAAGAAGTATTTGTGAATAAGTCCTCCCAAATCTTCAGGTTGTAAATGAACAACCCCCGTAAAAGGTAAAACAGCAATAAACATTATATTGTCTCGCATTTGCTTTGCTACGCTAATGGGAAATGTAATGGAGTTGCGTAGTATGTGGCGCAAAAATATTTTATATTTCGAGATAGGAAGAGAGCATGCAAAATGTACATAAAGGGTTTTTTTTCCTTTAGAAATTTCAGTATAGGTTTGAGCCAGTAAAAAAAATGTACCACTTAACCCTAAAATAATTATTAAATAAAAAGAAGCAGGTATGGAAAGTTGAGAAGTCTCATGTAATTTTAGCAAAGCAGAAAAAAATACTAAGATAAAAAGACGAGGAAAGTAATTGGCTACTTTTAATATATGGTTAACGAAAGCAAACTTTACATAAAAATCAACAATTAATATCAATAAGCATAAAAAGGTACTAATTACTAACGCATAGAAACTAATAGTTAAAGATATTTGAGCAGCAGTAAGAACTATGTGTAGTAGATTGCTGTTATGGTAGGAACCAAATGGTAGCGTTATACTAGGAATTTGAGATAGGTTTGTTGCGGTTTCAGGAGAAATCCAGTGTGGAAGTAACCATGTGATTATTAAGGTTATGACAATAGTGAATACTATTTTATTTTGTTTTTGCATAATGTATAAATCTAAATCCAGGACGCATTGTATGTAATTTGTGATTGTTTACAATTATTTTTTATAAAGGAAAAGCGAGTATTTGTAAGAATTACATCTCTATGTTTAAGTTTTAAATCTTATACTAAAAGGACTTGTAAAATAGATTTTTTTTATAGCAGTACAAACTATTGTAAAAATTTATTTCAGGTGATACAAAACAAACAATTAGCATATCACTAGTTGTAGTCCGTAGTCGCGACACTTGTTATTAAGTAAATAAAATCTTTATATTGTAAGGATACAGAGCACATGTTATTTGTAGATCTGTGTACGAGTGTGCTACCCTAAACCTTACAATATAAGAGATCGTTTTTTGTTAAACCTTCTAGAACTTTTGATTTTCTAGCTATTTATCTTTTTTGTCTTTTCCCATTTTAGCGGTTTCTTCGTAATAATGTAGTATTTTTTCGCTATACTTACCTTCTATTTTTTTCTTACGATCTGCGTGAATAAATTCACGGATGTGCGGAGGTAAATTTCCCCAGCGTTCGTTGTCGTCGTCTGGATTTTTTTTATTGAGCTTTTTTGATTTATTTGGATCTTTATCTCCAGGTTGCTTGTCACCTTTTTTCTTCTTGTTTTTTTTGCCTTTTTTTTCTTTCTCGCCTTTTTTCTTCTTTTCGCTTTTTTGTTCTTTTAAACTCTTTGGTTTTTTCTGAGAAGAAGATGGCATCATTTGTTGTTGTTTTTTTGCTTCTTTGATTATCTTATTGATTCGATCAACTACTTTATCTTGACTATCTTCCAAACTCTTAAAAGTTCTTTCCATTTCAGAAATTGCATCTTCCTGGTTTTTGATATTTTCAATAAGTTTATCGATTGTCTCTGTGACGTCTTTTTGGTGTTCCATATCGTCAAAGATTCTTTCAAGCTCTTGAGCAATTTTTTGCTGATCCATTCCCGATTCACGCATAAGTTTTTCGAGTTTATCAATCGCTGCTTGTTGATTTTTTTGAGTTTGCATAAACTCTTCTATTTTTTCTGCTATTTCTTCTTGACGCTGTGGGTTTTTCTCCATCAGTTCTTCTTGGATACCCTGATCTTTTTGCTTGAGTAATTTTTCTATTTTTTCTGCTGCATCTTGCTGTTTTTGGCCATCTTGTTCTAATAATTTTGCTAAATCTTCAGCAACTTCTTTTTGTCTTTTTTCAGAGTTTTTAACTTCAGCAACAGCTTGGCGTATTTTCTTCTTTGAGACGTTTCTCTTTTTTACGCCTCCACGCAACAAGTCTTTTTCTATTGCTTCCATTTTCTTTTGAATATCTTTTAACATGTCAAGTGGCTTTTTCTTTTGGGCATTTGGCATTGGAGGTTTAGCGCCATCATCTTGCCCTGGCATTGGCGCATCTTCACCATCATCTTGTGCAAACGCCACAAGCGAAAACAATAAGATCCATAGAATACATAGAGTTATATTTTTCATCTTTGACTCCTTTACAAAACTAAATAGTCAGTTAAAAATAGTTACCTAACTACTTTTAGCTGATCACTTAGATAGTTTATTAATTAAATGTCAAGGAGTAGGTGTATCTTGAAACTAGTACAAAATACACCTATTCTCCAAACTTAGGAATATATTAACCGCTCAATACCCTAATTTCCGCCAGATACACCCTCTAGGCTTTCGATAAACCTCTTGGTCATTTCAGCAAGGTCACCTTCTTCATAGCCAAGTCGTTCTAAGCGTTTACGCGTTAAACTATCCATTGTTTTTTTATCTTTAATATTATTGAATAGTCGTTGTGTTTTGTCTTTGATTTCTATTTGTATGTCTTTAATCATTTTCAACTCAGCAATTGTTGGAAGTATGCGCGGACGCTGTTGCATTTGCTCTTGCTGTTGCTGTTGTTGTTGTTGCTGTTGATTTTGTTTCTTACGTCTATCTTGCTCTTCTTTTAAAGCCACTAGTAGTTTGCTCAAACGACTGATTGCTTCTTTTTGTAACGACTGAGTCATAATTCCCATATCGCGGCGACGTAGGTTTTTTACAACTTCATCCATATTAACTTTAATTCTTCGAAAAATCCAGTTAAAGACTTGGCTGTCTTCTTTTTCTAGTTTTTTCATTATTTTTTCTGTTTCGCCAATAAGCTTTTTCTGTTTATTACTAATGCGTCTAATAGCAATAAGATCTCGTCTTGTTGTACCATGTTTTTTAGTGTTTTGATATAAGCTCTTGGTATCATTGTATACAACCGTTTGTTCTTTGATCAGTTCTTTAATTTGCCCACTAAGATTAAAGATAATCTCTTCTTGACGTAGATTCTCATATTTCCATTTTTCTTTTTCAACTTCTCGCTTTGCTTGCTTTAAGCGTTGCTCTGCTTTTTCTTGTTCTTCTGCTGCTTTAGTTGTCTTGTTCTTTTTCATTTCTTTGTCGGCATTTTCCATATCTTTAGAAGCATCTTTTGCTGCCTTTGAAGCTTTTTTCTTTTTTAATGAATCGAGATTTTTTGCTAATTTTTCCGCTTCTTTTTTCAATTCTTTTTGTTGCTTGCGAACTTGCTCTAAACGTTTTTGTTGTTGTTGTGTTAGGCGTTCGTTTTTCATATTGTCAAGAGTACGTTTTGATTGCTCTAAGTCGCGTTCAGCCATTTTTTGATTGTCTTGAGCTTCTTTTGGCTTTTTCTTTTTTAAGCGTTTGAGAGATTTTTTCATTTTCTCTATGGCTTTTTCAACAGACTTTTTAGCCTTAGCAATACGATCTTTATTCTCCTTTGATGTTTTAGGAGATTTCATCATTTCATTCATCTTTTTCATCATTTGTTCGGTACGTTTTTGAAGTTGTTGTTGCTCTTTCCCTAGTTTAGCCATTTGTTTGTCATTTGACTTGTTTTCTTTTTGTAAACTTTTCTGCAACTCATTCATTGTTTTACGAACGTTTTCAAGAGCTTGTTTTTGGTTTTGAGAAGCTTTGTTGAAATCTTTACTTTCAATATTGCGATTAGCATTATTCATTTTTCGACTTGCTTGCATCATGTTATCTAAAGCTTTTTTCATTTGTTGCTTGAGTTCATTTTTTTGTGACTTAGACATCTGTTGCAAATCGCTAGCCATCTTGCGCGCTTTGTTTTCTAAATCTTCTTGTGCCATTTGTATGTCTAAATCTGATTTTTTAGTGTCAGCCATCATTTTTTGTAAATCTTGTTTCATTTTTTGTAGATCTTGCGCTGCCTGCTTTGTGGTTTTACTTGCTTGAGAAATATCTTTTTTCTCCATCTGCTGTTGCGCACTCTGCATTTTGTCAATTGCTTTCTTGACATTTTCAGCAAGTTTTGGATCGCTTTTTTTCCAGTTTTCAGCTAATTTTTCAGCTTGTTTTTTTACTTCTTGCTGTTGTTTTTGCGCATTTTGCATTCCAGTTTGCTCGGACAATTTTTTTTGCAGTTTATCAATGCTTTTTTGCATCTTACTCGCAGCACTTTTCTGTGCAGCAATGCGCTTTTCTTGGTTGCCTTTTTGAGTATTCTCGGCCGCTTTTTTCATGTCGTTGAGAATATCTTTCATTTCCGGCATTTTTTGCATTTGTGATTTTGCGCCAAGTTTCTGCATTCGATTTGCTATTTTATTTTGTATAGCAGCCATTTTTCTTTGCATATCACTTTGAGGAGTTTGCTTTAGTTTTGCAAGAGACTTGTTTAGATAATCTTTCATCGCATCTAGATTTTCTAGTGCACGTTTTTGGTTTTCTTGTGCGCTTTTTGCATCTTTTTCTGCAAGTTTATTTTTTGCATCTTCCATTTTTTCTTGCGCAGCGTTAGCCCATTTTTTGGCTTCTTCCATATTTTCTTTTTGTGGTACATTTTTGCTGATTTTTTGCAGTGCTTGTTGTAGTTTTTTAGCTTTATCGCTGTGTTTTGCTTGTTCTTTCTGTAACTTAGCGGTCATTTTTTCGCCAAGCTTTTCCAGAGATTTACTTTCGCTGGCCATCTTTTCTAAATTTTCAAGTTGCTTTGCTATTTGTTCTTGATTTTTTCCTGCTTCTTTCAATTGTCCTTGCTTAGTTTGCTCTGAAATTTCCTGCATTTTCTTCGCGGTTTTGTCAAGCTCTTTTGCTAACTTTTCTGCTTGTTGCACAGCCTTAGGATCATTGAGTTGTTTTTTAAGTTCTTTACTCATTGTCATTTTTTTTAATTTATCAGAAAGGTCCTTAGCAGAGTCTGCTAATTTTTTTTGTCCTCTTGATAATGCTTTAGCAAATTTAGGATCATTGGAACTTAACTTCATTACACGCGCAGCGCGTTTTTGGCGCTTTTTTAAATTTTCAATTTCTTTTTTTAAATCGCTTAAAGCTTGTGCTTGTTCTGTTTTATCTTGCGTTTTTTGTTGTTCTTTTTTCAGGTTGTCTACAGCACTTGAAAGTTGGTCTAACGACTTGATTGTATTTTGTACTTTTTCTTGACCTGCTTGTTGTTGTTGTTGATTCTGTTTTACACTTGCTAGTTTATTTTGTTGCTTTTGTAATTTTTTTAAGGCTTCGAGGAGTTCTTTGGCTTCTTTGTATTCACTTAACTTGTCTGCAACATTCTTTTGCTTATCAAGCATCTTATCTACATCTTTGAGTTTATCTTTTAAGGATGTCGGCTCTTCTTTGTTTTGTGTTTGAGAGATAAGATCTTGCTGTTTTTGCTCCATTTGTTGTAAATTTTTTTGCATTTTTTGCATTTCAGAATTTACTTTTTTGGATGTTTTTTGCGTTTGATTCATTAGTTGGCGCAAGCGTTCTAATATATTTTTATGTTCTTGCTTTAACTGCTTTTCTTCTTGAGTTAATGCTTTTTTTTGTTCTTTCTCTATTTGTTTTGTTTTTTGCTTTAACTTATTTTGTTTAGATGCTAGTTTATTCATTTCTTTTATTTTGTTTTGCAGCTCTTCGATTTTTTTGTCTACTTTTTCGGGTGTTTGGCGGTCCAATAAAAATTTATAAATCAATTCGATTTTTTTATTTATTTCTACGGACTTAATAAAAGCTCGTTTAGGAAGCTCATCTTCGATCAATTTTGTGAGCTCTTGCATATCTGTTTCTAAAGGAGTTTGTGAAGAAGATTCACCATCAAATTTGTATAAGATTTTATCGAGAGCTCCTTTGATTTTATCTGCTTCTTTTTCTCGACCTCTTTTCTTTAAATTGTCTTGTACGCGTGTCATTTTCTCTTTTAGATTATTGAGCATTCTAACCAATCTTTTTTGAGCTTGCATTGCTATTCTTTGTTTTTGCAAACGCTCTTTCTGTTGTTGGTTATTTTGTGCAATTAAACTGCTACACATAAATAGTACAGTTATTATGAATATTCTTATTAACACATCATTCTCCTTTAAACCGATATTACATCGAAAAAGTAAAATATTTTAGACGAGTACGAGAACTTGTCTAATAATTTTGAGCAAGTCCTCATGCCCTTAAGGATGGTAGAAAACTTTTGCCACATCCTTTACACCTATTCCGTCCAACTTTTTAATATATTTTGTTGTTTCTTGCTTTCTTCTAATAAACGTTTAACATCATCTTCAACACGAAGGTCTTCCCACTGGCCAAGTAAATCTATAATTTCTTCCAACAGTACAATGACTTCTTCTTGGTTAAGAACAGCATCTTCTAGTTTTGCTTGTCCTTTGCTGTTTTCTTTTAAAATAACTTTATAAGCATCAATAATATCCGTCGCCGCATCATTTGACTTTCCTTCATAAGACGTTGATTTCGATTGTTTAGCAATGCTTAAAAGTAATTGATGAACATCTCGAACTTTTTTAGTAGTAAAGACATCCCAAATACTATTGTTTCCTGCCGTCCAAAGAACATATCTAATTTTTTCAGCTATTTCGAATATTTGACGCGAAATATTTTTTTGCGCAAAATGCCATTGATGTATCTTTACCAAGTCACCTGTTTCTACTTCAGCATTTATCGATAAAAAGTCTTGTATCGATTCTTTTTTATTTACTTGTAGGTCTAAAACACGACCTAGCTGGCGTTTGTTTTCTAGTAGATGTTCGTTTAATTTTTTGAGTAGTTGGGTATTCTCAACAACTTGGATTGTGTAAACATCAGACTCTTTAGTTCCTGGACCAGAAACATTGTTGTTGTCTTGTGCGTGGAACTTAAAATAAAGAATATCTCCTGTTTGCAATGTCCTTGGAGAAACACTTCCTTCGTCAACAACAGTTTCTTTCTCTAGTGAAGTGAGATAATGACCAAGAGCTTTTTTTCCTCTTTTTTCTTTTTTGTTGTTTTCATTTTTTACCTTTACAATTTCTAAAGGCTGTCTTTTCCAAGTCTCTTCTTTATTGACTTTTTTCAAAATGGCAATATTACTTATTCCGTAGTCGTCTTCAACTTCAATACGCATTGGTACTGTGGCTGTTTTTAACATGTAAATACGTGGTTTCACATTTGAAATAATTGTAGAATCTTTATCGGCACTACTTGAGTAAAAACTTTTAATGTAAGGACGTGCATCGCGCAACATTCTTACGTAATAGCTAGTAGGAGAAGCATTTTCTAAACCATTTTGACCACGAAGTGTAATACGATAACGACTATCCATTTTTACTTCAAAGGAGGTCGATAGCAATTTTCCATTTTTAGATATTGATAATTGTTTGTTTGGTAAAACTTTTTGGTGGTCGTCAGGAAACAAAATTTGGGCCTCTTTGATGGGAATATTTGCTTCGAAAACTAAGCGCACGTTTGTTCCTTGTAGAGCTTTAACATTACCGTGTTGTTCGGGTTTGTCTTTGTCTGTCGATTCTAATTCTGAATACGCTGGGTACTCGTACCACATATAACTTCCAACAACGCTTGGCGGATTCAACACATTTACGTTATACACTGGAAAACCGTCGACGTCGTCGTTTCCTTCCAAATAGAATTCTAGGTTTTCAATCATCGGTGGAAAGGTGTATTTGAAAATCCCCTCACCTTGGTGTCCCGCTAATTCACTGTTCCACTCTTGTTCTTCGACATCTTTGTTGCGATAATGAACTTCGATACCAGAGGGAATCTTACCACTAGCATAAATTTTAAGAGAAAGACGTTCTCCCTTAGACATTACGAGGTTGGTATCTGGTAAATCAATAGTAAGTGAATTTGTTTCTTCTTTTGATTTTTCGATTTTTGTTACTCGTAAACGATAAGCACTTGAGACAATATCGTCAATTTCAGCATAAAAAATTGTATTGCTATTGAGCTCTGGTAGTGTTGCCTCGTAACCGTCTTTTACCGGAACGAGCGCCGTTCTTTTCCAAAATTTGGAATACTTGTACCACAACACTCCTTCCTCATTGCCAGCGTTTTCAATTTTTATATTTACTTTTGTTGGAAGCTTTTGATTAACGGTGAATTCGTCGCGTATCAAAAATACTGTTGTACTTCGTGGCCAAGCATTTTGTTTTAAAAAAACATTGCGATTTAACCAAATGCTCGAAAGTTTTGGTATTTGGTTGTGTAAGAAGAAAATTAAACCTACAGCCAAAATCGGCAAGATAGCACTGCGTATCGTTTTAGTCAAGTTGAGTACGCTAAAAAAGCGAATTTCTTTACTAATTTTTTCGGTTTCTTGGATAACACTTAATGTCATATCTCGCGAGTCTTGGTATTCAGGATTGTCTAAAAGTCTTGCGAATTGGAGTGCAGATATTAAACGGTCTTGTAATTGTGGGTTTTGTTTTTCTACTGCAAGTGCTATGTCTTCGTCGGATATTTTTCTAGTCAGAGGCAAACACAAATGACGTACAATAACGTAAGTCAAAACAGATAGGTATGACACAAGTAGAACAATACGTACATTAAGAGGAAAATGCAAAAAGTAGTCTAACGTAAAAGATAACAGTACTATTATTGATAAGGTAAAAATCGTTTTAAAACTACCTTCTACTGTGAGAAGTATACGAATAAAACTACGTACTTGGGCAATTTTACCTTTAATATATTTTAAGGCCATGGCAAAACTTTCTTTAGTTATAGTCAATTACAATAGATGAACTGCGTACGATACCACTCCACGGATTGTCACCTTGTATTTGGTCCTGGAATATAAGAGTTATTTCATATTTACCGCGATTTTTTAACAGTTGGGCTTTTGATATAGTTAATTTTTGTGTTCGCTGCGGCTCTACCACAAAACTCTGTTTATTTTTAGAAAAAACAGGTGTCTGGTATTCTTCATTTGTTTGTAAATTTCGAATGTGGAACAAAAAGTTGGGTGTGCCAGAGAAGCGCTTGAGGTACAAAGCACTAGACGTCAAGTTTGTAGCAAATACTGCAATTGCTTTTTTTGAACCATCTGCAGTACGCAGCAGCAATGGTTGATTTACCCAAGATGGTGTATCTTTGTTCGTTTGGATTTTGAGTAGAGAACTATCGATCCTCTTCCCTTTTGGAAGAATATACTCTTTGTTGTTATCGTCCACGAATTTTACTTTACCACTATATACGTCTACTTCAGTTATTTTGCTGGTAACAGATACTAAAAATTCTGTTCCTAGTACTTGCGCAGTACCATGTGTGGTTTGAATTGTAAGTGAGTTCCCTGGGACAACATTGAAATAAGCATTGCCGTCAATAAGTTGTACCGAGTCAGGCCCGGATATTTTCATTTTTGTACCTGGCGCTAGATTACACTGTACACTACCCATGGAAAATTTAACAACGCTACCAGCATCAATAACTTTGTTCGTGGGAATGAAGTCCCCAGCTTTTATGTTTTTGTCAGCCTGATAAAGCAAACCGTGGGTAAGTTGAATTGTTGGTGTTTGTGGTAATGAAAAATAAATAGCCATTGTTAAAAGCAAAAAAGAAGCCGCTATTTGTAAAAAAGGCACGCGGGGTTTTTTAGGTTGGAGTGGACTGTCAATAAGACTTGCCCAGTTAATATCTTTTGGTGTAAATTGAGGAGTTTTTACCTGAGAATATAACTGTAAATGTTTGTTAAGAGTCGTTATTTCCCCAGAACACTTTTTACATTGATCAATATGCAGGCCAATGCTTTTACTATCTTCAAGCTCATTTTTGTGAAATGCTAGAAGATCTTCATTTGATGGACAGCTGATCACATTTGCCTCCTTTTGCATATCGCTTTTCTGCATTTTTGCAGCAAACGGCTAAATTACCTCTATACATTTCCCATTTTCCTATTCCTATCTATTTTTTACTAAAGTTTGTAACTGTAATGACTTGTAGATATCAGTTTGCGACCACAAATCTTAAAAATCAAATACAATTTAAAATCACACTGCCAAAAATTTCGTTAGCATTAACGAAGGGTATCAACATTAATAGAGCTAAGAATCATGAGAAGTTTCTTCAACATATTTGCTTAGCTTTTCCCTAAGTTTTTTTTCCGCTGTAGACATGCGAGATTTTACTGTGCCAATTGGTATATCAAGAATTTCGGCAATTTCGCGGTATTTAAGCCCTTCAAATTCGCTCATGACAAATACCAATCGATACTTATCGCCTAACTGCTGGATAGACTCTAATATCTTGTGCGATAACTCATCTGTTAACATTTTTACATCAGGAAGTGGGGTGTTTTCTTCCTGCTGCTGGATATGAGAATTACTTTCTATACTATGTACTTGCGGACGGCGCTTTTGTTTTTCACGTTGATTAATCCAATAGTTTTTGGCTATTTGAAACAAGTATGTCGTAAATTTCGCCAGAGGTCTATAATTATAACGCGCACGCCAAATACGCATAAAAACTTCTTGTACATAGTCTTGGCTAGTTTCTTGTTGGCATCCCAAACGCATATAAAAATTACCAACGACAGAGGCGTATTTTTGGTACAAAGTATCGAAAGCCTGTAGATCGTCTTCTTTAACTCTCAGCATTAATTTAATATCTTCGTCTATCTTCATATATATGTATAAACCCGTTCTCAGAATTAAGGTTCGAATTTTTTTTATATTTTTTGGAACGCGCAATTTCAAATAACACGCTCGAATAACATACCCACAGATACCTATAAAGTCAAATATTCTACCGTTTTCCCACAAAATTGTAAAGTGACCTCATGTAATTTTATAGCGTTATGTTTCTTGATCGTGTTGACTTGTCAGGAAATCTAAGAGAAACAATAAACTCTTGTACTAAAAAATTAACACCACAAGAAATAATTGCATTGGCAGAAGGCTTGGAAGAATCTTATGTAGTAAAAGATGATTTCAATAAAACATTAGAGAAATAGGTGACTGAAAAACTTTATTTATCAATAGATGGAGATGATATAGGGAGAAATTTAGAACTCTTGGTCATAAGTAATGACTCAAAACAACTAAAAATATTTTCGCAAAGTTTTGAGGAATGAATTGAAGAACTTCGTTTAGCAATTGAAGAAAAATTTAATGCAACGATTATTCTTACAGCGGGAGATAGTTTGATAGCAACGTTTATAGAAAAACATCACTTTTTAGAAGAATTAGAGTATTTACGAAATAGCTTTACTAAAAAAACAAAGTGCACTTTGTCTATTGGACTAGGACGTTCTCTTCGTGAATCTTATATGTCTCTTAAGTTTGCTAAGCTCAAAGGAAAAGATAGAATTTGTATGTGGAAAGAAATGTATAACTAGGTATATTCATTATACATTTGTAGTCAGGGAGTGATTTTGACATGAATAATTGCTCTACATTGTTTTTCTTTGTCTCTCAGTAATAATTTATTTTTAATATACCTCAAGAAAAATATACAAGTGAAAGATGTTCTTCTACGGCTTTGTATCTTTCACTCATATGTAGTTTTTCAAAAAATTATTTTTCTTTCAACCACTTTTCCAAAATTTCAGGATGACTTTCTACCCATCTGCGCGCAACATCTTGCGGTTTTTGCGCTGGATTTCCTGGGACATCTTCTAGTTCTGCAATGAGGAAACTTACTTCTTCTATAGGAATAGACCAGTTTGAGAAGAATTGATATGCTTTGGGGATTCGTTCTTTGAGTTTTTTAGAAATACCGACATATACTGTTGCGGGAGGATACGCACAGGAAATATTGGTATTGTCTGGTTCACCTTTTACGTGAACCCATTTACTCTTTTCATATTTTGGTTCTTCTAAACGAACAAGGTCGAACTTGGCCATTGGCCACTCTGGCTCCCAGTAATAAAAGACAATTGGTTTATCTTTACGCATGGCCTCTTTGAACATGGCCAAGAATAACCATTGTTCAATTTTGAGTGGTTGTAATTGTAAATTGTATTCTTCTATTTTTGATATATTAATCTCTGAAGCCCCCCAGCTAAAAGGGCCAACCCATATTTCCCCTTTTTTATCACCGTCACTGTCAAAGATGCCCTCTTTACCGCGCAAATCAAAAATACTTTTAATGCCGTGTTTTTTCGCTATTTTAGCAGACATGTAAAACCCTTGGGGAGCATTGTCATAGCTTAATTTTACTTTTACCGTTTTGCGCTCGCTCACATATTTGTCAAAACCTTCTTGTTGGTTTGGCATCCACAAATCAGGGTAAATGTCAGCGGTACCATTATCAAGAGCGGGAAATAAAATGCTTGCGTTAAGAGGTTTAATTTCGACTGGGATATGTAGTTTTTTTTCCAATACATATTTCATTATTTGCTCAATGGCGATGGAGCCAGACCACTGCATACCACCAATAATAACTTTTTCTTCGGTGATATACTCTACATTTTTTGTATTTGTAGAGTCTTGTTTGTGTAGCACAGCAAAAGTAACAAGAAATATAATGGTGAGTACTATTGCCGCTGTCATACCGTGGTGAACAAATTGTTTCCATACTCTTTTCCAACCAACACCTTGCTCTAAACTTTGCAAAGCCTCATCTTTTTTATTGGATTTTGTGGTTTGCGAAACACCTTGTAAAATACGATCCAAAATAATAGCGATGAATAAAATACCTAATCCAGCTTCAACTCCGAGTCCTAATTTAACTTGCTGAATAGCAGTCAAAATTTGTACTCCCAGACCGCCGGCCCCAATCATCGCAGAGGTTACTACCATTGATAATGCCATCATTACGGTTTGGTTAACACCTGTCATAATACTTGGCATTGCTAAAGGTAATTGTATTTTAACTAGTAACTGCGAAGGTGTACAACCAAAGGCTCGCCCTGCTTCCACAACATCAAAAGGAACTTGACGAATTCCTAGGTCGGTTAATCTCACCATTGGTGGTAGAGCGAAAATAACCGTCGCAATGATTCCAGGAACATTACCAATACCAAAGAGCATCACTGCTGGAATGAGGTATACGAAGCTAGGTATTGTCTGCATTCCATCGAGAACAGGACGCAATATCCTATTACTTATATCGTTATAGGCGGATAAAATTCCCAAAGGTAGCCCCATAGTGATAGAAAGGAGTACACTTGTTACAACCATTGCCAAGGTATCCATTCCCTCTTTCCACAGCCCAAATCCTCCTAGTAGAAATAGGGAGACGGCGGTAAGGATAGCTATTTTGCGTCCGGCGCAGCGCCAAGCGATTACAATAAAAATAATCATCATAATCGGCCATGGTAGTGCATTGAGAAAATTACTAATTTGTTGCAATGTTGCATTGATTACAAGCGTAATACCTGTTAGTAGAGGAGAAAAATGATCGGTTAACCATTCCATCACAAACTCTATAAAGTTTCCAAGAGGTATTCGAACAGGGAATTCCATTTTTTCTCCTTATTTACACCATGTTTGCTAGTTTTTGCAATAGACTATCGCGATCAATTACGCCGGCAACTTCTTCATTTTTATCAATAACAACTAAGGGTGTTGTTGTTTGTGTTATTTTCGTAAGCACTGTTTTCAGAGGAGCATCTATGTCTACAGTTGGATATGAAGTTATATTTTCTTTTACGATATGAACTTTATCTAGTGACATAATGTTTTTTGCTACTGTTACTTTAGTTTGTGAAACAGAACTCACAAATTCACTTACATAGTCGTCAGCGGGTTCCAACACAATCTGCTGCGGAGTACCAACTTGAATGACTTTTCCATCTTTCATTACAGCAATACGACTAGCTAGTTTTAGTGCCTCATCTAAATCGTGGGTGATAAAAATAATCGTTTTGTTCAATTGTTTTACAAGTTGTAAAAATTCATCTTGCATTTGACAACGAACCAAAGGGTCTAATGCACTAAACGCTTCATCCATAAGAATAATATCAGGATCAAGTGCTAAAGCTCTTGCTAAACCTACGCGTTGCTTCATACCACCGCTGAGTTCATTGGGATAGTTACTTCCCCACCCTTTTAATCCTACAATTTCAAGCGTTTGTTGTGCGCGCGTTAATCGCTGTTTCTTATCTAAGTTTTGTACCTCTAGACCAAAAGCAACATTTTCAATTACACTGCGGTGCGGCAAAAGCGCGAAGTGTTGAAAAACCATTCCCATTTTTTTCTGACGCACCTCTCGTAATCTCTTAGCCTCCATATCAATAATGTTCTCGCCGTCAATCACAATCTTGCCAAGAGTAGGTTCAATCAAACGATTAAAGCATCGCAGCAATGTTGATTTCCCACTCCCTGAAAGTCCCATTACAACAAAAAGTTCACCTTCGTTAATGGACAAACAAACATCATTTACTGCTGTTGTGTAAAATTTAGAGATTTGATGAACATCTTTTTGCCCATTTTGCAATAAAGAAACTACGTTTGTTGGAGCACCAAATATTTTCCATAAGTTTTCGCAAACGATCTTCATGTTAACTCCAAATATTGTAAATTTTAAGTTTTAATATTTTTAATTTTTGCTAATCATTTGATTTTGTTACAGGTTCGTGTACATCATTGCCACAATGAGGACAAATGAGTTTTTCTGTCGGAACTTCATCTTCCACACATTCTACGAAACCAGCACCTAAAATCCCTACAGGTAGAGCAAACACACAAATCCCTAAAAATCCAATTCCTCCTCCGATAATTCTTCCCCAAACAGTAATCGGAAACATATCGCCATAGCCTATAGTTGTGATTGTAATAATTGCCCACCATAATGCTGCAGGTACGCTGGAAAATGCGGGGTTTGCTTCATGCTCAACTAGATACATTAAATTGGCCGCTAAGATCGTTACAATAATCACAATAGCAAAGCTTATAAGAAGATGTTCGCGTTTGTTATACAAAACATGCCCTAACATCTGGAACGCTTCTGCAAGTTTTCCAACGCGAAAAATACGGAATAGACGAAACAAACGGAGTATGCGAATAAAACGCAAATCAATCAAGCCGTTGAGTAGAATTTCTAAGTAGAAAGGCAGTATTGCGAGGATATCGACAATCGCCATAGGTGTGCCCATTTGCTTTAAACGCCCTTTGATCATTCCTTGGTACTGAGGTTGAGATGTACATGCCCAAACTCGTAGTATATATTCAATACTAAAAATAATAACTGACACTAGCTCAAAATTGAAAAAAAATGCGCTATGATTCTTATTAAGTTCAGGAACTGTTTCGAGTATTCCAACAAAAACATTGACTGCTATGAGTAATAAAATGCCAATTGAAATAGTGTTTCCAACAATATCGCCCTTAGGAGGATCAGATAATATCTGGTATATACGCTTCTTCATTCATTTTTCCTTGAAAAAAAATCCATCGTTTTTCACTGGTTTACAGTATAATATATATAGGTTATGTACTCTAAGAAGTTTCTAAAAAAATTTGATTCACGATAATATTTGCAAAATGCGTAGATTTGAATGAACAACGCAACTAAAATCCTTTGAGGTGAAAACTATGGAATTCCTACAAGACTCTTTATCAAAAGTTAAGAAAAACCCAACGGATTTCATCGCTGTTTTAGGCGCAAAAGGTAGTGGAAAAACTCTACTAACAACAGCGATTATTTCCAGTATTATAGATGGACTTGTTCCCGAGATGACAGGTACTGTTTCCGAAGGAACGCATGAATTTCTCAATCGTCACCTCATTCCTATCCGCCAAAAGAAGCAGTGGCCTGAGCCTACGCGCGGTTGGCATGATTTAAATATATCTCTGCGTTGGGAGACACCGAAAAAAATACGTGATTACAAAATTCAATTTCAAGATATCCAAGGAAGTGACTTTGAAACAGGGGACAGTGAGCTCGTTCAGCGTATGTATGATGCGCGAGCATATTTCTTTGTTGTTTCTCCTAAACACTTGCTTACCGAAGAAGAATTACGTGTTGCAGCTGGTGACAATGCTTATTTAGAATCTATTATTCCAGAAGAAGGTCGATTTGCACGACAGATGAACTGGAACTATTCGCAAATGTTAGAAAAGATTATTACTAGTCATCAAATCGAGGGAAATGATGGTAAGATCAGTCGACCTATTTCAGTTATCTTTACGCGAAAAGACGACTACCCTAATCTTGAAATAGAAACTTTAAAACAAAAATTTCAAGGGACATTTAAATGGTTTCAGGCACATGCGCGTTATGTTGAATACTTTTTTGTATCTTCTGTCGGAAAAACAGTTGCACCTGATCCTGAACAAGACGCAAAAACCAAACAAATTTTTATTCATCAATATGGTGAAGATTACAATATTGATTTGCCAGCGAAAAAAAGTCCTCCTGCTGAAATTTCACCAGAAGGAGTTATTGAGCCAATTAACTTTGTATTACAAGCTTTTGCATTTGAAAGTACGCGCGTTTTGCGACAAAGGTTACAAATTTCTTCTATTGCAGCAGGTATTATTTTTGCGCTATTTATTTTGTGGTCAGCAGTAAGTTGGGTATACAATTACAATCTATCTATGCAGATGCGTAATGAGAGTGCAAATATTCTCAATAATTTTATTCGTGAAAATGAAACGCAAGAAAAAGAAATCTACCAGAAAATAAGTGACTATGTAAAAGCTTATGGAACTTCTCACAAAGAAGGAAAAGAATTTTTAGCAAAACAAACGCGTATACGTAGTAAAGTTCAAACAGAGTGGTTAGATGAAGTTTCTCAGCAAGCACGAGAAAACGATCAAAACGATAAAAACGTACGCGACTATCAAGAAGCATCTCGATCGATAGAAGAATATCTACGCTCTGGTTTTCCACAAGGAAAAAAATATTTACACGACATGCTAGAACGTTTAGAGAAACGCATAACTCTCGCCAAAACTCTTGAAAACTATCAGCAAAGTTATTTACATGCGGACTATCGTCATGCGCTTTCTATTCTTGACGAGTATTTAAAAAGACACAGTTTTCAGAGATCGAGCTTAATTGAAAAACGAAAAAAATTACAGCGTGTTTACAGTGCTGCTTTGTATAAAAGGGCTTTAGAACAAGGTAATATATACAATACGCGTGCCAAGTTAGAGGATAAAGTTATTGCTCTTGAATCTTTCTTGAAGAAAGAGCGTATGAATTTTGTCAGCGAAGACTTGCAAAAACTAGAAAGTGAAATTTGGGAACTACGCGCGCAACAAACGCATATTGAAAGCAAGGAAGCTTTTGACAAACGCGATTATAAAAATGCGCAGCGCATACTAAAGAATTTTGAACGTCTAGAGGGAATACCAGAGAATATTCGCAAAAGTATTCGCCAAGAACTACAACAACTGTATGAGCAAGAATACGCTCAAGAACTCAATTTAGCACTGCAATTTCACGGCAAAGAGTGTCTAGATGCTCTCGCAAATTTTAAAGATAAGTACATTCATCACAGTGCTTTTGATAAAGAATCGTTATTAAACAAAGTGTGTCTTGCTCTTGCAGAAGTGGCTAAAGAAGTTCAGCAAAACGGAATTTGGGAACAAGGTATTGCAACATTTAATCACGAAGAACAACGTTTTCCTAGTGTGGTAAATGAAACCGCATTTTGGAAGTTATTTTTACCTGTTATTCAAGGACGTATTTTCA
The DNA here is from genome assembly GCF_041508025.1 of Candidatus Uabimicrobium helgolandensis. Taxonomy (NCBI): domain Bacteria; kingdom Pseudomonadati; phylum Planctomycetota; class Candidatus Uabimicrobiia; order Candidatus Uabimicrobiales; family Candidatus Uabimicrobiaceae; genus Candidatus Uabimicrobium; species Candidatus Uabimicrobium helgolandensis. The sequence goes on along the minus strand of NZ_CP165719.1, from coordinate 2,881,674 downwards.
AATTGGCAGAGCTTAAGAATTATGAATCAGCGTGGTCGTTACTAAAAATTTATGATATTAAACTCTCAGGGCAAATTCGCTTAAAAAAATATGCTCTTGAACTACAAGAATGGTCGCAAAAGCTTGCGCAACGTGAACTTGAAAATAAATGGAAAAGTATTCTTGTCGAAAATAGTGTAATAAAAGCAATACGCGATCTCGAAAAATTTCGTCGTTACAGCAATCAACCTGTAACAATGGGGATTTATCGTACAGAATATAAAGAGAAGGTCGACGAAAAGCGTTTTCAACTTTGTGTACAGCAGTATGAAGTTGCTGTAGCTAAAAAAGACTATTCTCAAGCACGCCTTATACTTGAACAATACGAAGGTTGGGGCGCAGGGAAATATGCAACGCGTATTTCTGATATGCATGAGGCAATTAACAAACAAGAAATTATGGGTTTTTGGAATTCGTCATTGACAAAGATTGAAGATGATTTTCTCACCACTATGCAAAAATTAGAAGCCTTACAAGATTTTCAACGTCTACACCGCGAGCGTCCTGGTTATAAACATGTAGAAGAAGATGTAGAGGTACTTGCTAGAAGTATGACCGACAATCTTAAGGAAGAGCACAAAAAGCAAGTTACAACGCAAATAGAACGTGCTTTTGAAGATGAAACAGCGCTACCTAAAGCGCAAGAAGCTTACGAAAAATACCAAAAAGAACATCCTGGTGATAATGCATTGACAAATTTTCAAGCGCAGATTCACGAAGCAAAGATTAATTGGGCAAGACGTCATTTGCAAGACAGTGAAGATATGTTTGATCCGCAGAAAAAATACGATGCTTACGAACAGTATTTACGTAAATATTCAACAAATCGTTATTTATATCGCGAACTACTTCACAAGGCAGAAAAAGCCAAAAAAGCATCTGCTCTTGAATGGGATCGTCGCGAGTTTCAAAAAGCAGACTCTGCTTGGAGAAGTTTTCAGTATCGTTCAGATGAATTTTCAGCAGTAGAAGGTCGAAAACGTATAGAAGAAATTAGTCATCTATACACGGAGTATAGTAAACACTGGGGACCAGAAAAGCAATTTATTGAACAATCGAAAGAACAAATACTTTTTTTACGGCAATTGCTTAATGGTGCGCGCTATACTTTAAAGTTAAGCGGTGGAAAATTTGCCAAAAACTATTGGGTCTATAATCCAAGCGTTAAGGTTTCAATTAAAGTTGGTAGTGTAACTTATCCGTTTACTATTTTCAAAGATAAGCAAGAGGTTTCGTGGGACGAAACAAAAGAAATATATTGGAAAGCTTACGAAACTGTTAGTTTAGAAATTATTGATAGTGATAAAAAAAGCAAAAACGTATTACTCACTCACAAGGAAGTTGGGTGTTTTAGTTTAATTAAATTCTGTACTGTTGAAGATCGCCAAGAGAAAAAAATGGTACCTCAAAGAACAATCAGTAACAAGCATAACGCTGTTACATTTCACTTGGTAAGTAGCACTGTTGCAACAATAAATCAATGGTATGGTATCAAAGGAAAGGCTTCAGGGGACAAATAAAGGAGCAACTTATGACGCCTCTAAATTTAATTTGTTTCTATACTTCAGGAATAAAGCCTCTTAATAGTGCAGGTGTTTTACCCAACCACGATGATTGGGGACTTAAGTATATGCGCGAAGGAGATAATTCTCCTATGATTCGCTGGCAACAAAAGTGTGAAAATCTATATTTAGAAGCCAAGGTATTCTTAAAAGAAGAAAACGAAGGAGTTTTTACGCGACATTGGCAAGAAAATGACAAAAAACACTTAGCTATTGCTATTGTTGCCTTAGAAAAAGGCTCGATGCGCCGTAATGTTTTGGTCGGTATTTTTGAAACGTCGCATAATTTTTTACCAAAAGAAATTGCACATATATCTTTTGCTGACAAATTTTTACCTGCGGGCTTAAAAGAAATAAAAAGAAACCCGCAGATAGAAATAAGTATACAAGATAACAGTGCTTATTTCCCGATAATGACAAAACTTGGTGAACCTGTAGAACCGCCAAAAAAAGATCTGAATCGTACGACAACAAGTCATGTACCAGTACCAATGAAAAAGCGCCGCTCTGGCTCTTTGGCTTGGGCTGTTGCGTTTGCTATGGCTATAATCGCTATTTTGCCATATACTCAAGATACAGGTAGTAACCCGATGTCAACAAGTATGACTACGGCGATGCAGCCTCATTTTTCAAGTCGTGTAGATCGCACTGCTGATTTGGAAAGTGAAAATATCGAATTACGGCAAAAACTCGATACCGCAAATGCTAAGTTACGTGAACGGATGTATGAATTAGAAGAGAAAGATTCTGTGGTAACAGAAATTGGTGGATGGGAATCTTTGAAAGTACTTGTAAATATTAGTAAAAAATATCGTATAGATCGCGCTGAAAAATTGCAACTTGTTTTTGATAAGTTTAAGCGTGAAATTGAGCAGTTAAAGCGTGAAAAATCTACGTCTCAAAATAAATATAACAATCAAAAAGAAAAAATGAAGTACATTAAATTTAATTTGCAAAAATTACATGAACTTGTGGAACAAGAGTTGACAACAAGTAATGGTAGTAATTGGAAATTGAGTTTAAGGCATTGCAAAAAGGAAATACAAGACTTGCTAGAAAATGAATAGAACTGCACTGCAAGCCTTGATATTACAATGGAAATATAATATAATCGCACATTGCTAGCATGCTAGTGAAAGGGATTGTATTATATTTGCGATCATATCTCCAAAATACTCATGAAAATGAAATTCTTTTTCAAAGAGCGATGTAGGGGCGGTCTTGTGCCGCCCGTAGTACAAATACAAAATAAATAACGTTTGTGATTATTTGTATTTACAGTTCACTAAAGCAAGTTTTTTTAATGACTTGTAAGAGCGGGCAGCACAAAGCTACCCTTACACCGTACTACGTTAAAGATATACACCATAGGTGAGCACGCGAGCAGTGGTTGCACTTTTTAGAAAAAGTTTTACCCACCAAATCTTTCACTTCATCAAAAGCATTTTTAGAAATGTAATCATTTATCATTTTGACTAGACATGGAGACACTATGACTATAAAAGCAACTATTGTTATTTTATTAACTTTGGTAGCTATGGGCTTTTTGACTCGTACTGTATATATTTTATATTCACTACTAAAAAAAGCACAACCGACTAAAGACTTTCCACCTATCTCGCAAAGTATCAAAGACTTTTTTGTGATGGTCCTTGCGCAAACAAAGGTTTTGCGTTGGCATTATTCTGGAATACTTCACTCAATGATTTTTTGGGGATTTTTGGTTCTTGGAACCACTGTTGTCGAGATGTACGGTGAGGCGTTTAATCCAGAATTTGTATTTCCAATAATAGGTGGAACTGCTGCGATGGCATTCTCACAAAACCTATTTACGATATTAGTTCTCGTTGGTGTATGCATGGCCTTTATTTTACGAACGTTTGTAAAACCTAAACGCTATGAAGGCTCTGATCATATTGATGCGATGATTATTCTAGGATGTATTTCTATTATCGCTATATCTTTACTTCTCATGCACGCACAACGCGTTGACCACGGAATGGAATATGCAAAACAGGGATTTTTTGTTTCAAAGCATATTGCCGCTGCAATTCCTTCGGCTATTCTCAATCCAATTGCCGATGTTTCTTACTGGGTGCATTTCGGAGTTATTTTGTTTTTTATGAACTGGATTCCTCGCGGGAAACACTTGCACCTTTTTGCGATTATTCCTAATATTATGCTACGCAAAAACACCAAGAAGGTAGCGCCTGGTAAGTTACGTAAACTCGATTTAGATGATGAAGATGCAGAAGTATTTGGGGCAAATAATTGGACTGAATTTCCATGGAAAGATATGTTAGATACATACGCTTGTATGGAATGCGGACGTTGTGTTGATGTATGTCCTGCTAATAGTACAGGTAAAGAACTCAATCCTAAAAAATTACACACTGGTATTCGCTACGCCGTACAAGAAAATGCTACGGAGCTTCTCAAAGAAGGCGCAGAATTTCCGAGTCTTGTTGGTGATATATTTAGCGAAGATTTCTTTTGGCAATGCACTACATGCGGAGCGTGCGTTGAAGAGTGTCCTGCCACCAACCAGCACATTGACAAAATTATGGATGTAAGACGCTACATGGTACTTACCGAAGGTACGATGAAGCCCGAAACTGCGCAAGCGATGAAAAGCTTAGAAACGCAGTATAATCCATTTACAATGAGCCATGAAAGTCGCTTTGATTGGGCAGATGGCAAGAGTATTCCAACTATGAAAGAAAAACCTGATGCGGAATATTTATATTGGGTAGGATGCTTTGGCTGCTTTGATGATCGCAATAAAAAAGTTACGGAAGATTTATGCAAAGTAATGGACCACGCTGGTGTTTCTTATGCTATATTGCAAGGTGAAGAAAAATGTACTGGAGACCCAGCGCGCCGCGCTGGTAATGAGTATTTATTTGAAATGCTTGCCGAAGAAAATGTCGAAACACTAAACAAATACAAAGACAAAAAAATAATCACTCAGTGTCCTCATTGCTACAATACAATCAAAAATGAATATCCAGATTATGGTGGATCATATGAAGTTATTCACCATAGCAATGTTCTAGATAATTTACTTCAAGAGGGAAAAATTAAGCTAGATAAAGAAGTGAATAAACGCATGGTTTACCATGATTCGTGCTATTTGGGTCGCCATAATGGAGAATATAAGGCTCCTCGTAATGCTCTAAGTAAAGTAAAAGGTGCTAAGCTTCTTGAAATGGAAAGAAGTCACAGCAAGAGTTTTTGTTGCGGAGCAGGTGGTGCAAGAATGTTCATGGAAGAAACAGAAGGAAAACGTGTTAACGTCGAACGTGTAGAAGAAGCGTCGCGTACCAATCCTGATGTTATGGTGAGTAATTGCCCGTTCTGTTTATCTATGTTTGAAGATGGAATCAAGAGTGCAGGTTTACAAGATGATTTTAAACCTGTTGATTTAGTTGAAGTGATTGCAGAAGCAATTGAGTTTACACAGGAACAAGAACAAAAAGCAAAAGAAAAGTAAAGTAAAAAAAGGGAGCTTTCGCTCCCTTTTTTTATTGGAAATGAATATTAGTTGAGAAGAGGTTTTTTGGTTTTCAACATATGTACTATGCGCTCTTGACTTTTCGGTTCAGAACACAATTCAACAAATGCTTCTCTCTCGAGCTCCAGAAAATAGTCTTCGCTAATCGGTGTGGCTGGATTTGCTCTTTCACCACCTGTTAGAACGTGAGCCATCTTCGTTGCAATAAAAGCGCCGTGCGGTGGTACTTGGTGTGCACGTAACAAGCCTTTTAAGTTTTCTTCTATTACATAGAAAGAACCACGACCAGCAAGGAGTAAATCCTGCGGTTTTTTGGCTTCAAAACCATCTACCATTTCAAGAGCCACTTCTTTTGCTTTCTGAATTTGCATATCTTTATCGAGAACAATAATATCATCTCTATTCAAAAAGCCTTTGCTCATAGCATCATGTGCAGAAGAAGAAACTTTTCCGTAAGCAATAAGTTCCAAAGCTTTCATTGTTGGCACAACCGGCCCTGGTCTTTGAGAAGCCATATTATTAATAAATTGTTTTATTAATAATAAATTCCCTGCTCCACCAGGAAGAAGTCCAACACCCACTTCAACTAAACCACCATAGAGTTCAGCAGCAGACACTCGTTTGTGACCAGCAAGAGTTACTTCCATCCCTCCACCAAGAGTCATTCCATGAGGGGCAACAACTACGGGAACAGAGGCATAATGCAAACGCATATTAGCGTCCTGAAAAGCCTTGCTCATGTCGCGAATTGCATCCCATTTCTTTTCTTTACACAACTCTAGGAGTAGCTGGATGTTTGCTCCAGCACAAAAGTTAGCGTTTTGGTTAGAAACAACCAAACACGAAAACTTTTTAGCGGCAATTTCTTCAAAAGCTTGTTCCATCATAGATACGACAAATTCATCAATAGGATTCATTGTCGGTACCATACGCGAATCAATCTCTAATAGCAAAGCGCCGTCTTCTAAATCGATAAGCCGCGCACTAACGTTCTCACGCAAAATATTTCCTTTGTGCTTGAGAGCAGCAATGGAAATGGCATTATTGTTTTTAGGTGCAGAAACAAAAGACTTTTTTTCTATATCAAAGAAGCTTTTACTAGATGCTGATTTTTTGTAGAAACTACCTGTAGTACTTGCCACTTCTTGTAAAAGATTTGGCACACTCATACCAGCAGCACGCATCCACTCCATCGATCGATCAAGGCCGATGGCATCTAAAGCTTCAATAGGACCTATTTCGCGGTTAAATCCCCATTTCATACCATTATCTATGGTAAGAACATCTTCGGCTATTTCACCGACAAGATCAATAGCATAAGCTGCTGTTGATAGAGTAATTTCGCGGCAAAATTTATGAATAGGGCTGTCGCCTTTTACCATTTGATATAAACGGTCTTCGATTTTCTGATAACTGCGCGCAACTTTAATTTCATCTAGCTTTATTTTTTTCGCTGGTTTGTATTCCCAACTTTTTATATCTAAAGCAAGAATTTTTCGCCCTTCTTTGCGGTAAAAACCCTTACCACTTTTTTGGCCGAGCATCTTGTCTTCGACCATACGCGCAAGGATAGGAGGGCACTTATATAAGTCGCGTTCTTTATCCTCAGGACAGTTATCATAAAGGTTTTGCGCAACGTGTAGAGTAGTGTCGTTTCCAACAAGGTCGCACAAACGAAGTGTTGCTGTTTTTGGGTTACCAATTGGCGGCCCAGTAATCGCATCCACTGTTTCTACATCAAAATTATACTTTTCCATAAGTGCCAAAGTTTTCATCAAACTATAAACACCAACGCGGTTAGCAACAAAGTTTGGTGTGTCGCGGCAAATGATAGTTTTTTTACCTGCCTGCGTAAAAAAACTTTGCAAAAAAGCGACCATTTCAGAATCAGTTGTTGCGGCCGGTATAATTTCGACTAAAGGAAGATAACGCACAGGGTTAAAATAATGTGTTCCTGCAAAACATTTTTTCATGTTGTCAGAAACATTCGCGATCATCCGATTTACCGATAATCCCGAAGTATTGGTAACAATCATTGAATCAGGCTTGCGGCTTGCATCAATTTGCGCCATCATCTTATCTTTAAGATCCTGTATCTCTGGCACAACCTCAACAACCATATCAGCTTTATGTAAGTGCTCTGCCATATCAGAATTACTGCGTGGGGTAATCTTTTTGGCAAGCCTTGGTGTATATAGCAGCGGTATTTTTGCTTTAGGATCGGCAAGTTTTTTTAGATTAGCCGCTGCAATATCTAGCTCAATATCATACATATCACATGTAATTCCCTGATTTGCAAAAAAAGCAGCAATGCCTCCTCCCATCACACCACTTCCTATAACAGCAACGTGATTAATGGTTTTTATTGGACTCATTCACCTCTCCTCTCCAATATAGTTGCTGCTCCTTGGCCACCACCAACGCACATTGTAGCCAGTGCATATTTTTTGTCTAGTTTTTCAAGAGCAGTAATCGCGGTACCAATGATTCTTGCTCCTGACATTCCTAGAGGGTGACCTAAGGCAATAGCTCCTCCAAGAACGTTGATTTTTTCTGTTGGCCAGTTGCCTTTGCGAATTACATACAGTGATTGTGCTGCAAAAGCTTCATTAAGTTCAATGACATCAATATCATTTAACTGTAAACCTGCACGCTTTAGAGCTTTATCAGTAGCCGGAAGAGGTCCCATTCCCATACGCTCGTGGTCACATCCAGCAACTGCTGTGGTCTTTACATATGCACGTATTTTTAAGCCTAATTCTTTCGCCTTATCTTCACTCATTAAGATAATAGCAGCCGCACCTGAGGAGACAGGAGAGGATGTCGCTGCAGTTACCGTACCATCTGCTTGAAAAGCTGGTTTGAGAGATTTGATTTTCTCAGCATTAGGCTCTTTCATACATTCGTCGCGATTAAAAATACTTCCATCTGGTAAAGTGATATCAATAACCTCTGAAGCAAAGGCATTTTCATCCCACGCCTTTAAAGCTTTCTTATGGCTATCCATAGCAAACTGTTCTTGGTCATCGCGAGAGATTTCAATGTCTCTTGCTAAGTTTTCGGCGGTGTCTCCCATGCCAATGTAAAAATTCTTTTCATTGAGTTCTTTATCATAAGCGGGATTATAACCACCCATTGGTACGCGAACCATGTGTTCAATACCAGCAGCGATTCCAATGTCACCTTTGCCACAAGCAATTGCATCGGCAATTACCATAACTGTTTGTTGTGAAGAGGCGCAAAATTGATTGACAGTAATACCTGCAACAGATGTTGGTAAACCTGACTTAATTACCATTGCACGTCCAACGTTTAAGCCATTTTCTGATTCAGGAAATGCACAACCTACAGCTACCATTTCGACTTGGTCTTTTGGTAGTTTATCGTTGCGTTCTAATAATTTAGCGATTACTTGAGCACCAACTTCTAAAGAAGTTAACTTGTTGAGGGCTCCTCCTTTTGCTTTTGAAATAGGAGAACGACCATAATCGACAATTACAACATTCCTAAGTTCCATAAATTTTCCCTTTGGTCTTTCTAGAAAATAGAGAATTTCAGTGACCTACCAAAATGAATTTTGGCAAGTCATTTACAATACCATAAATAACGAGTTTACAAAGTGAACAAACATTTGTTCACTTTGTTCATTACTTACACCATGCAAAACTATAGGTAATACTGTTCTTTTTCCAAAACAGCTTGGCCAATCACTCTTTTTAGAGGGAATACATTGCCATTATACTCAGTATGCGACAGCAACCATTCGAGATCATCGCGCGAACGATCAACATCGTATTCATAAGCGATATCCCAAATAACGCGGCGTGCAAGCGTGCGGATTTTTTCTAAGCGATCGACAGTAGTTACCTTGGCAACTGCTTCTTCGACCTCTGTATATTTTCCACTCTCTTTTAGGTAATGGCATCTGGCAATAACAGAATCGACAACATAAAGATGAATAAGCATATCTGAAACATGCTCTATCACTTGTTGTTGATTAGAAATATCTTTACCATAACGTAAGATTGCTTTTTCTACAAGGTACGCCGTAGCATATTTGGCTGCGTGTATACTTGCCTTTTCTTTTTCAAAAAATGTTCCCGCGTAGGAGTATTTAAACTCGCGTGTACGTAAAGCTTGTTGAATTTCTTCAGTGAATACACGGTAAGGAATTCCACCGCTATAAATAGTGCGTATTAAAAAATCAAAGATCACTAAACGATTGATATCGTTTGTTCCTTCGTAGATCATGTTGATAATACAATCACGAAATTCTCTTTCAACACTATATTCCGAAGTATATCCATAACCACCGTGCATTTTCACCGCATTTTCACAAATATGATACAGTTCTTCAGAACCTTCTACCTTGCAAATAGAAGACTCCATCGCAAAAGAGCGCACTGCTTGAATAATGCTTTCCGCAGAAAACCCCTGTGATTTCTGCTCATTGATCTTGTCATCGATGGGTGCTGCTGTACGAAAATTGATAGACTCTATGCCAAATAGACCTACACACATATCAGATAATTTTGCTAACTGCATGTCAAATTCAGCAAGGGAACGACCAAATTGCTTACGTTCCTTGATGTACTTGATCGTAGTATTTATAACTGTGCGTGCACCACCTTGTACGGCAAATCCAAGAGCCAAACGCCCAATATTCAAAATATTAAGAGCGATGTTTGCAGCATCACCAAGTTTCCCTAACAAATTCTCTTTTGGCACTTTCACGTTGTCAAAAGTCAAAGTTGTTGTGGAAGACCCTTTGATACCCATTTTCTTTTCTTCGGCACCTCTGGATACACCAGGCAGATCTAAATCAACAATAAGCGTCGAGTACTTACCTTCGATACGCGTAAACACAATAGCAACATCAGCCCATCCGCCATTGGTAATAAACTGTTTGCTGCCGTTTAAAATGTAGTGGTCATTTTCAAGATGAGCCTTAGTAGATCCACTAAGAGCATCTGAACCGCTACCTGGTTCTGTTAGGGCATAACAGCCCATATATTCACCTGTTGCTAGTTTAGGAAGATACTTTTTCTTTTGTTCTTCTGTTCCAAACAACAAAATAGGTTTTGTACCTATTCCTAAGTGCGCAATACAAGTCACTGAAAAACTGCTATGAAAACGACACAAATTTTCAGAAACATACATATCGGTCACTAGATCCATTCCCAGTCCGTCATACTCTTCAGGAATAGCAGCACTAACAAGTCCTTGCTCTGCTGCCTCGCGAAAAAGTTTAACTAAAACAGGAATACCATCTTTACCTACAGGCTTTTTATCTAAGTCATGAGGGCAATCTTCCACTTTACTTTGGCAAAAGTCGTAAGTAACTTTTCCGATTTCTAGTTGTTCTTCATTTAGCTGTTCTCTTGTAAAAATAGTTCCCGGAGGACAAGAAGAAACAAGAAATCCACCATTGCCAATGTTGTGGTTTTCGTCATGAGTAATAGCTTTTTCTTCAGAAACTGTTTTGGTATTAGTTTCCATGCACATACTCCTTTTTGTGTAAATTATAATTTTATGGTTTTATGACACAACGCGTCATTTTGATGGTTTACTATAGCAAATTTTTGTTTTTTGCATAGTAAAATACTCAAAATACACACTTTGTATCCCCATTATTTTAGCACAAAATTGATATTTTGGCTACGAGAATTTACATAAACCAACATTGAAACTAGAGAATATAAGTGCTACGCGGGCAAGTAAAAAGCAATAATTAATTACACTAGCTTCGCGAATTGGAACTTCAAGAATTATTTTAATTTTTTATGAATAAAACTGGCGATTAATTATCCAAATAGAGTGCTAGTACAAGTCGTTCCACTTTAGAATATTCGCCCATATTTATTAATGGAGATTTATATGAAAAATTTTATATTTATGTTTTTACTTTTAAATAGCTGTTTACTAATGGCTGTATTTCCCGATTTAAATTTTGAAGAAGCCTGCGAAAAAGCAAAGGCAAGCAACAAGATAATAATTGTTGATTTTTATACTGTGTGGTGTGGGCCTTGTAAGAAATTAGACAAGACTACTTGGAAAGATAAAAAAGTCATTAGCTGGTTAACAAAATACTCGGTTTCTCTGAAAGTCGATGCAGAAAAGCAAAAACAACTGGCCAAAAAATACAAAGTTAAAGCTTATCCGACAATCATCTTCATTGATATTTTGCAAAAAGAAATGGGGCGCATTGTCGGATATCGCAATGCACAAGATTTTATATCTGAAGCCACACAAATTCTCGATGGGAAAGATAACCTCACTCGTGCAAAGGATAAGTTTTTAAGTGGTGATAAAAATGATCCAAGGAATATCATGAAATATGCACGCGTTTTAAGACAAGAAAGAAAATACGATAAAGCGCTCAAAAAATTTTTATGGTGTTTCGACCACGCAGTTGATACAAAAGGGTTTTCAGGTGTGCGTAGATCTTTCTTGTTATCAGATATTTATAGTATGAAAGAAGAGTACCCCTTAGCAGTTGTTGAATTAAAAAATCGTATGCTTGTATGTAAAAACGAGCTACAGCAAAAACCTGACAACCAAAATTTATATGACTTGATAGCGCTAACAGACACCTTGAAAGAACAACATCATTTAGTTGAGATTTACTCTTTTTTTAAGAAACAACAGCTAGGCGCTTACAAAAAAAAATTAGGTACATATCTCCTTGATTATTTGCTTAGTCAAAAGAAATATAACGATATAATTGATGATACTCCGAACATACTAAAACATATCACTAAAAAAATAGATCGTTTTCACGAGAATAAAAAAATGGGTTTCTATTCCGAAGATATAACACCTTACATGAAAAACAACATTGTAAAAACAGGAGGAAAATACTACGAAGTGCTTTTGGCAATTGGTAACAAAGCACAAGCAACACTATTAGCCAAAAAAATTATTATTTTTTATCCTAAAGTTGCGACTTATCAAACACTTATAACTCATGCAAAAAATATCCAAGATAAAGAAGCAGAAAATTTTCTACGCGAAAAAGTAATTTCTTTACTACAATCAGAACAACAAAAAACACACAAGTAATTACAAGACCTTAATAGTTGAACATATCAATATGATGTGTCGTCCGTACAAATTATAATAAGTAGCCCATCAAAAGTAGTTACTCATTCAAGTTTGCTCTTTTATTTTCTAGTGAGCTAAAAAATAAAATTCTTGTATTTAACAGGTTATTGTCGGAAGGTATCGAATATTTTGATTGCTTTCTTACATCAACCTGCTTTTGTCAATTAGCTAATCTAATTGTTTACTTCGCGAGTTTGAAATTATTGCGGTGCCCAATTAAAGTGGCCTAATGATGACACTCTGTTGTTAGACGTGTGTTATCATTCACAGGAATAACAGATGTCGTTGAAATATTATCTTATATTATGATACTGCGAGTAGTATCGAGCTCGTTTCTGAGCCCGAGCCCGCTTCCGAAACATTCTAAAGGTGGTAGAAAAATAGAGCTTTTTGTGAGTTGTAACAAATACTTTTTTATTTAATCAAAAGCCTTGAAATCGGGATCGGGCTCGGAAACGGACTTGGAAAAATATTTTGAATGATGACAAGCTCGAGTAATATTTACAAAATCAAAGTGCCACTTCAATTGAAGAGCGCAATAACTTTAACAAACGGTGTTTCCTCTTAATTACTCAGTGCATAAATATGATTGTCATCCGCTCCAAAGTAGACAATTCCGTTATATATCGCAGGAGAGCTGTATCTTTGAATAGCTGCTTTTACTTTGAAGCGCCATTTCTCTTTTCCCGTTTGTGCGTCTATTGCATAAATATAATGGTCGAGACAAGTAACATAGACTGTTCCATCAGCCACAGAAGGAGAAGTGTATATAGGCCCTCCTACTTGAAATTGCCAAATTTCTTTACCATTATCTTCTCGTAGAGCGTATAAATTACCGTCACTACTGCCATAGTACAGTATTCCACGAGCTAAGGCTAAAGACGAGTATGTTTCGCTTTTTCCTTTGTACTGCTCTACCCATTTTTTCTTGCCATTTTTTGCATCTAAAGCATATATTTTATGTGAGAAATCGTTGAAATACAAAACGCCTTTATTGAGTATGGGAGAGGCCTGAATGCTGTCTTTAGAAGGAAATTTCCATATTTGTTTTCCTGTTGTCGCATTAAAAGCATACATATTGTCATCTCGCCCGCCAAAATAAACTATATTATCATGGATGGCTGCTGAAGAAAAAATTTTCTCTGCACTTTTAAAAGTCCATTTTAATTCTCTAGATTTACAATCTAAAGCATAAAAATAACCACTAAAATCACCAACATATAAAATATCATTTACAATTTTTGGTGATGCGTGTACTTCGTCATGAGTTTTATATGACCAAATTTTTTTCCCTGTTTCGATATTTAAAGCATAGATATTTTTATCAGTACTTCCACAATACACAACGCCTTTGTAAATTGCCGGTGCGGAATGAATATCTTGGTTGGTCGAATACTGCCAGTTTTTTCGTCCGCTTTGTAAATTAAAAGAGTAGATATTATCATCACCTCCTCCAAAATAAAGATTACCTTTATAAATAGTTGGTGTACATCGTACTTCTTGTCTAAAGCGTTGTTTCCATTTAATTTTAGGAAGAAGGTGCACACCGCGGGTCATATAGTGTCCTGTGTTGTACATACTTCCGCGAAAAACAGGTTCGACAAATTGTTTTTCTATTTTGGAACGTATAATTTGATATTTGTATGTTCTTTTATTTTTTTTGATGTCTACAATAGCTAACTTAAAATCATTTTTTCCGTACTTTAGTTTTACTGAATGCGAAAATGTTTTAGTTTTTGAATCCCACGATACATTTCTACTATTAAGTTTTACAAATGAAATAAGAAACTTATTTTCAATTGTACCACTGATTATAATTTTTTGTAAATCAGGAGGGACCGATACTGGCTTTTGTGGAGTTAGTCCTTTTGGGCTTGTAATAATAACGCGCTGTATTATTTGATCTTTTTTTAAAGCTATTTCCCATTCATCTTTTAAAACTTTAGCATTCTCAGGGGCTTTTCTAATTGCTTCTTCTAAATATTTTTTGCCCCACAACAGCTTGTTTTCATATAGAAATAACCATGCTAAAGCAAAAATAGTAGATTTTTTTTCCTTTTCTTTTTGCGATAGATATTTTTCAAGAGAACGTACATTTAAATTAAGAATACGAACCTGGAGTATTTCATTTTTGTAATTCTTTACGAATAACTCTCCCTTACGTATTTTTTGTAAAGTCCCACGAATAACTTGCCCGTTTAAATCGGACACTGTAATTATTTGTTTTTGTTTTTTATATAAAATGTTACTGAATTTTTTGAACGCTCTATTTATATTGTTTAGATGATATAAATAGTACTTGATTTGCTTAGAAACATTTGGTTCTCCTTGTTTGTGCATTTTTTTTACAGTCGAAAGTAGCGTATCAAATTTATGTTTGGCGATTTTTTGTTTAAAGTCATTCTCGTAAAATTCTTGCCATTCTTTCTCGGTAATTTTTTTAGGTTGTTTTTTGGGAAAATGTTTAATTTCCGGTACTTTTTTTACTTTAGAAAGATTTTCTATTTGTTTTAGTAAACTAGCAATAGATACATTTTTCTGTGAAATTTTGGAAATGATTTGAAATTCTTGATTGTTATAGATTTGTTTTTTGTAAGTATTATCGGTCTTTATCGCAAGTTTGATCTGCTTAATATTGCTCTGCAATTGCTGCTCGATCATAGCTTCGCTCGATTGCAGTTGTTTTTGTATTTCTATTTTAAATTGTGCGTTTTTTTGTAAAAAATCATTGCAGTTTTGCCATTGAATTGCATAACTTAATTTAGAGTTTACTGCTAAAAAATCTTGAAATTTTTGCCTATTTGCTTCTAACATCTCTTTCTGCAAATTTTTTTCGTTTATCACTTTTTGGGTTGGGGTTGAATTTTTTATTTGTGAATTGATCTCGTGAGACAACCACTGTGGCGTTAGCGTGAATTTTTGTTTTACGTTTTGCAGAAATACAATTATTTGCTTTTTTTCGTGTTCACTGGATTGTTGTTTCCACTGTTCAACAACTTTTTGAATTTCTAACCACAATTGAGTATTTCCTGTATCTCCTGTTTCATCAATCCATTTTATATAAAAGTGAAAAGCCGCAGAAAAATTCTGTTGTTCAAATTGGTTACGAGCTCGTTGTAAAAAATTATC
Source organism: Candidatus Uabimicrobium helgolandensis (assembly GCF_041508025.1). Lineage (NCBI taxonomy): Bacteria > Pseudomonadati > Planctomycetota > Candidatus Uabimicrobiia > Candidatus Uabimicrobiales > Candidatus Uabimicrobiaceae > Candidatus Uabimicrobium > Candidatus Uabimicrobium helgolandensis. The sequence continues at coordinate 2,866,326 of NZ_CP165719.1, read as the reverse complement.
TTCTTGAAAAGAAAACAAAAACGATACCCCAACGATGCTAAGTAGTAATAAAGTTATTAACTGATATATACGAGCATTTGAAGTAGTAGAACGGCGAGATTTTCTTTTCTTTTTGCGCCGTACTTTTGGTGAACCAGTACTCTCGCGCTCGTATTTTTTACGCAAACTACGAATATGTTCTAACTGTTGAGTATTTGGTCGAACTGTTGGCAGCCAAGCTTGTTGCTTGTTTTTCTTTTTGTTCTGTGAATGTTGCTCGTGGATTTTTTCTAGAGTATCTACTAAATCGGTGATATTTGCTATTCTTTGTTGAGGATCTTTGATCATTGCTTGCGAGAGAAGTGTTGAAATTTGCGAGTAAGGTTCGCGATTATTCACATTTAGATGAAGTTGTTCGCTTAGAGGAGGTAGATCCTTTGTAGCAATGGCCATCATTGTAGCAACTAGAGTTTCACTTTTAAAAGGAGATTGTTTTCTCCATAAGAAAAACTGATATAGAACTAAACCAAGAGAAAATATATCGCTGTTATTTGCTATTTCACCATCTATTTGCTCAGGACTCATATATTCAGGAGTGCCAACAGCGCTGCCAGTATTTGTCAAAGAATCCATATCATTCTTTACTGATTTTGCAATACCAAGATCAAGTACTTTGACGCATTTTTGACGTTCGTCAATAATAATGTTCATAGGTTTTATATCGCGATGAATAATTCCTGCATTGTTGATAATTTCAATGGCGCGCCCAAGTTGAATAGCAATAGCTAGTTGCTCAAGTAAGTTTAGACTTCCTGGTTTTTTCTCTAAAAACTCCTTTAGAGATAGACCTCGTACCCATTCAAGAACAATAAAGTATTGTTTTTCTACTCTAACATTTTGTGAAAGAGTGACTTGTTCAAGCTCTTCACTAAAGAAATCATAAGCTTTGACAATATTAGGGTGATTTATCTCTGACAGGAAAAGATATTCGCGACGGAATCTAGTAATAAGATCCTTTGTACTTCGAGAATTTGATGGAACAAGTATTTGCTTTATCGCTACTTTGCATCTGTTTTTTGTGTCTGTCGCTAGATATACGCATCCCATACCACCTTGGCCAAGAACTTTATCTAGTTTATACCTATTTTTCAAAAGCCTCTCAGGTTTTACCATATCAATTCCTCTTCATTTTGAGAACTAAGTGACAACTTAGTTTGGCAGAATTTTACAAAAAAATCTATCGAAAAATAGTAGCTAAATTGTTATTTGAAGTTTGCTGTGAGAACAAGAAAATGATACGCCTTTTGATTTTTGAAGCAAAAAATGAGCAACAAAAAATTGAAAGGTGTCACTTTTAGAAAATGCTGTTTTTCGATGTTATTTGTATTCAGGAATAGCAACGAAAAATATTTAGTAAAATATAAAAACTACCTTTTTTGCTATGGCCTATTTTCAAATTAAATGTTGTATGTATGCGGTTATCTATTATGATAAAGAGTGTCTAAATATAACGTTTTATGCTTAGGAGAAATAATGGCGTAACAACAAAATATGCGGTTTCTAAGTTTTTCGCATAGTTACAATACTAATTTTTTTGGGTGATAATCATGCAAAAAATAAGAGGTAAGTCGCTACGAACCATAGAAAACAACACTGAATACAAAGGTTGTACTTTTTATGTCGATGAAGAAAAATCATACTACCTAGAAAATTCCATTTTTGATAATTGTAGTTTCAGAACAGACGTAGAGTTCTGTACAGTTACACATTGTAAGTTTATAAACTGTGGATTTTCAGATAAATTACGCCTTGATTGGTCTGGAGAAAAAATAACAAACTTGCCAGAAGAAACAGGTTTATTGCCTTACATTACAGAACTACTTTTATGCCGTAATCTGATAATCCCACCTGAAATATTCTTACTTCCTCGCATCGTTCACCTAGATTTAAGCAGCAACGAGTTAACAAAAATACCAAAAGAAATCGGACAACTTTCTTCTCTTCAAAGCTTATATATCGATGATAACAGGTTAAGAAGTCTTCCAAAGGAAATATGGCAGCTTTATTCCCTTGAATACCTAAGTTTGAGCACCAACAAACTTACAAAAATACCAAAAGAAATTGGCCAACTTTCTTCTCTTGTATATCTAGATTTGAGTTGGAATAGGTTAACACATATTCCAAAAGAATTAGAAGATCTTCCCAAAAAATCAGTAGGATTTCCTCATCTATACTTAGATATAGAATGGAATGAAATAGAAGAGCAAGAACAAAAACGAATTAAATTCTGGCGGCCAGATATTAAATTCTAACCTAAATACCGTAGGTTCAAGCTCAGCAAATCCTGCAAGCGCCATATGGTTAACTATTTTTTTTATTAAATTTCAGTGATTATGCTATATTTCGTATATATGAGATTTAATTTAGCAAATGAGGATCAATAGGTTTGAGATATTTCTCTATTTGGCCTTTTTAGCAAGAGAAATTCAACCATGCCAAAATAGTAAATCTGCTCTTTTCTTCTCTTTATATTATCGCGTAGTCTTAGAATATAAAGCCTAAATTTTTCATCGACTAAAAAGGAGTTGTTAATGGATATCCAAGCATTTGAAATACTCAAAAAATCTATCTCAGAAGAAAATAATTGCCTCTTATGGAATAAGTGGCGACAGCAAAATTTACATAGTTTAGACTTTTCACATGCTGATCTTGCAAAATCTAAATTATGCAAAGCCAATTTAAGTAATATCAATTTCATGGAAGCAAATTTTTGTGAAGGTGACTTGAGTGGAGTAAATTTACAAAGTTCCAATTTACGGCAAGCTAATTTTCGCGGAGCTTATTTAGTTGGAAGCAACTTGAAAAATAGTGATTTAAGTGAGGCAAATATTAGCAATGTTTCACTTACGAGAGCAATGTTAGATAATGCAAACCTCAGTGGAGCAATTCTTGGGAAATCACAACTTGAAAGTAGTACGGCAATCAATGCTAATTTTAGTAATACTAATCTCACAGGTGGTAGTTTGCGAAGAGCTGATTTTTCAGGGGCTAATTTTTCTAATGCAATAATGATTGATGTTTATATGGTTGGAGCAAAGTTTATTGGGTCTAATTTTAGTGGTGCAGATTTACAAAAATCAAACCTTGGCGCCACAGATTTAAGTTCGGCAAATTTTGTTGGAGCTAATTTAACGGAAGCGTTGCTTCTCAAAGCTAACCTACAAGGAACTATACTACCAGAATAAACAAAGTATTTTGTGAATAAGGCTAAGGACAAATATGTGCTTTTGCACAGTTTACTTCTCTTACATACTTTTCTTACGATTTCTAATATGGAGGGGAATAAAATAGAAAAACAAATCAAATCCTGATGACCAATTTATACTCTAACCTAGATACTCTAGGTCCAAACCCTCCTTGGAACTGCTGTACCCATCTTTCTTACTACTCGATTATGATCACTAAGTTTAAATCTGAAAATCAAATATTTTTTACTCCACCAAAAAAATATTCAGATAAAAGTGGCTTTTTTACCAATAGCTAGATAAACAATGATACTGCGTTTAAACTTAACAAAATTGGAGACGATTGTGCCAAATCCAAAGAATACTAATAATATGAAAGCACTTTTAGACATAGCCTTATCTGAAAGTTTTGATTGTGGAGCAGTAGATAGCAAAACTCAAAAAATAAGTCCTGCGACATTCGACTTAAAACCAGGACAAAAACTGAATCAGTATTTGATTATCGAAGAGATTGGGCGTGGTGGTATGGGGATTGTTTATAAAGCTTCAGATTCTCATCTAAAAAGAGAAGTGGCTATAAAAGTTATTTTGTCGCCAAATGACAAAAAGCATAGCGAGAAACTTTTAAAAGAGGCACAATCTATAGCCCAACTTAGTCATCCTAATATAATACAAGTATTTGAGGTTCACAGTTCCCCTATACCATTTTTTGTAATGGAGTTCATTGATGGACAGTCCTTAGATCAATTCATTAAAAAACGCAACAAAACAATAAGAGGGAAAGAGTACTCGAACACAATTGTCAACATCTTTATTTCAGCGGCCAAAGCACTGCAATTTGCACATGACAAAAAAATCATTCACCGTGATATCAAGCCAGAAAATATTATGCTAGACAAGCATTTAAAGCCTAAAATTATGGATTTTGGACTTGCCGATATTGAGTGGTGTGATGTTTCAGTCACAGGAGAACTAGCTGGCACACCTATGTATATGTCCCCAGAACAAGCTAAAAGTCGTAAGTTAACACGCTCAAGTGATATATACTCGTTAGGCGCTTCTTTATACGAGGCTCTTACAACAAGAGCCATCTTTCAAGGAGACACTCTCTTTAATATAATGTTCCAAATTATGCACGAAGAACCTGTGCGTTTAAGACTACTCAATCCTGAAATTTCAAAAGACTTAGAGGCTATTTGCCTAAAATGTGTCGAAAAAAAAGCCGATAAAAGATATAAGGCGATGGAACTTCTAGGTAACGATTTAAAAAATTACTTGGAGGGAAAACCAGTTGTCGCAAAACCGATAAATTCATTAAGGCGTATATACCGTTTTGCTAAGCGCAATAAACTCTTATCCTCCATTATTTTTGTAATTCCATTTATCATTCTAGTTGCGTCCGCTTTTTATTATTATAAAGAGCGCGAGATACATCAAATAACAGAGAAGAAAGAAATTATAGTTCAACAAAAACAAAACGAAATAGCAGATAAAGAAGTTATAGTTCAACAAAAACAAAACGAAATAGTAGAAAAAGAAAAACTCATAAAAAAACAGAAACAAGATATTCGGCAAAAAAGCTACTTTAACTTGGTAAACAATTTGTTTTTAATGAAGGAGCATATTTACAATGGTTACCTTCCTACTGAAGACCCTTTTGAAAAAGCGGAAGAAAACTATAGAGACTTAGGTGTAAATCCGTCTAAAAATATTGAATTCCGATTTTTAAAGAAAAAATACAAAATATATTCGAAAGTACAAGAACATGCACCTAGATACATTTTTACCACGCCAAATCGCTTAATTATTGTTTCTTCAAATACTATCGTACAGAGAAAGATAGGTAGTTTAAAAGAAGAAAAAATAATAATATTAAGAGAAAAGGGATACTTACTTAATGTAATTTGTGCGGCGCAAAGTAACGACAAAACATTAATCTCAATAATTGCCGAATACGCTGGAATAAATTACTTAATAGTATACAATATCAAAAATTTTAAACGTATAGCGATACAAGAACTGATACAAAAGCCCAAAGAAGGATACAGTTCGTGCTTTTTTTACGAAAAAAATACACTTATAAGTGGGCGAGCGTTATCTATTGGTACTTCGTACATTGAAGGTAATAAATTAAAAACTAATTTCAAAAAAATATTTCCACTCAACCCGTTTAATAAGAGTATAAATACAATAACATCTATAACTAAAGATCAAAAAAATGGTTATGTTTTGTTTATTTATTCTGGAAAAATGTACTCATATAACTTGAAAGATAAAAAAGCCAAACCAAAGATTAAAGCTGCTTTAACTGGACATTTGATAACTTGCTACACTTACAACCCAAACACCAAAACAATCTTTGCTGGCACAGCTAGAGGCAAATTGTTTTCAATTGACGAAACCGGACATATCGATATTTTTTATGACACGCACAAATCACAAGTGAAAAAAATCGCTATTTATAACAATTGCATTGTTACCTGTAACGATAAACGTGAGATTTTTATCTGGAATCATGATAAGCAAGTTGAACGCAAAATTTATCTTCCAGAAAATGGTATAAAAGATTTTATTTATTTGAATAATTCTATTTTCTGTGTAGCTGATATTTACTTATACAGTTTTGACTTATCGGTAAAAAACCCTGTACACTTAAAAAAATCTTTTCATAGTTTGAATATGGCTTGTTCTCAACATAGCTTTTCTACCTTTAATTTATTACATCAGACTATAAACTACGACTTCAGAGATAATAAGTTAAATGCTAATATGAAACTGTTTAAACCGCACTATTTTTTTAAACATCCGAAAAAATTAGGTGAGCTTACTATAACAACGAAACTAGACCTTCTTTACAATGGTAAAACTGTTGATTGCGATAAGAGTCTTATGAGAGGGGGTGTGTACGATCCTATCAGAGATATTCACTATTTATATGGAAACAAAAAAGAAATACTTATTTGGTCTTGGAAATTGAAAAAAATAACAGATATTATTCTCTACAAAGAAAAATCAATTTACAAAAATCACATTAATGGAGCTACCTTAGGAAGTAACAGTCGTTACTTACTTCTTCCTTTTCGATTTCCGGAAGAATTTAAAACTGTACTCTATATCTTTGATACAAAAACAGGTGAGCAAAAAACAATAAAAATCAAGCATAAGCATCCCTCTGCAAACCCAAAAGTGCAGCTAGTTGCCCATGGCGGAAAAACAAGGCTCTTTCTTTCAACGAGAAATAAGATAAAAGTTTTAGATTTTGATCAGCTTTTACTCGAAAAAGAAATTTCGTTTGCTTTAGAACACAGTAAAGAAATTACTTGCTTTGCTGTAGTACAAAATGGAGAACGAATTATCACTATAGATCATGAAAAGATGATGGTGTGGAATATTGAGCCTAATTTCAAATTTAACCGTCGACTACTTCTTGAACTTGCTACTCAAGGAACAATTAATGATTGTCAGTATTTTCCCAACCATAAGAAATTAGTAACAATTGGAGAGAATATTTTGATTTGGGATTTTAAATAAGATTAAGTTGCTACTATTGTCTAAACAGTAATTCTACTCCAGAATTACTGTTTAGCAGTTTGAACTTTATAAGTCTTGTGGAGCAACGTGTTTTATACTTTGCCAATTTTCGTTTGCTTTTTCTATATTACCAGGTACATCTTCACTCCACACTTCTTGTATTCCTGTATCCAAATTGAGATATAGTTTTTCATCAACAATTTTCCATACGTCGGGATCTCCGACGAATTTTTTATTTACTGAAACTCCGTAAGCACAATAACCACCGAATGCAGGAATGTATTTTTGCGGATCTTTTTCAAATTCTTCTTTATTTTCGTCGTTAGCAAACAAGTAAGTAGCCCCTGCATGATCAGTAATGTGATTTCCATTACCTCTTTGTGGTTTTTCTCCTTGATGATAACTAACTACATCATATCCTCCAACAGCAACAACACTATTTTCTGTTACTATGTTTTCTTTATGAGAGGAACACCCCACTACTAAAAATAAACTACATAGAACAATCTCTAAAGTTCTCATATTCATTTCCTTTCTATAACTTCTCTGGAGCTACAGATTGAATTTCTGTCCATTTTGTATTTGCTTTTTTTATATTGCCAGGTACATCTTTTTTCCATAGACCTTGGATTTTGGTGTCTAAGTTGAGGTAAAGTTTTTTATCAACGACTTTCCAAACATCAGGATCCCCAACAAACTTTTTTCCAACCGAAACACCATACGCACAATATCCGCCATAAGCTGGAACATATCTCTCTGGATTTGTTTCAAAAGTTTCTTTATTTTTTTTATTTATAAATAAATAAGTAACTTTTTTGTGAACAGCGATGTGATTTCCATTTCCTCTTAGCGGTTTCTTACCTGTTTGATAAGAAACTACATCATATCCTTGTACTCCAACTGTACATTTAGAAAAGTCTTCTGCTAAGGCAAAACTTACGAGTACAGTAAAAACTATCATTAAGCGCAACATCATAAACTCCTATCATTGATTGAAATATACCAGTAAAAATTTACTTATAACAAAGTTGTAGTAGCTATCATTAAAATTGCAAACCACGAAATAAGATAAGTAGGAGTTCTCAAAAAAGGAACTCCTAGGATAAAAACTATAGGGTGAAGCAAACGCGCAAAGAAAAATATCTTAGCCCACGTACCAACAGTTGCTGCTACTTCTGGATTACTCTGTGACATAAAAGCGGCAGCTAAAACGACGGCAATAAAAGCTGGCATGGTTTCCACCATATTTAGATGAGCTCGTTGTGCTCGCTCCATCCATAATGTTGGTTGCGGCTGTTCAATTGGATAATTTTTGTTTGGATAATTAGTTAAAAAAGCTGGTAAACCCCATAAAAACAATCGGCCAGAAATATACGGTACCCAAAGAAGAATAGTTAATACACCGCTAAGAGCTAAGTAATAAAGTGCTGTTTCCATTTGAATTTCCTTTTTAAAATTAAAAGCTTTGTCTATTCTAATGATCCGAAAAAAATTGGCGATGATACTAATCCAGTATTTTTCCTAAAAGGCTCAACTTTGATAGACAGATCTGTCTACTTGGTGATAGTGAAAGTATACAGATCTGTCTATTTTTGTCAAGGTATATATCTTTTTTTTTTGAAAAAATTCAAGAACAAGCTAGCAAATGCAGAGAATAACTATATATTGAAGGAAAGAAAATAAGTAAGAAGGCAAAAAGCATTGTTATCGATTTGTATATTTAAAAATAACCCAAGTTGCGACCTATAAAAGTTATCGTACAGTCTGGTATAATTACTCTTACAAATTCGATGTGCGCGGCTCGAATCTCGTGAGACGCAGTCGTGGCACATGGCACGAAGTAAGGGTAATGCAATGAATTTTAATCATGAAAAATTAGATGTATATCAAGTATCACTAGAATATACAAAAGAAACATTTAATGTGATGGAGAAAATGCCATCAGGTTACAGCTATTTAAAGGATCAGCTAAAAAGAGCATCGCTTTCAATGCCTCTTAATATAGCAGGAGGCAATGCCAAATTTAGCAAAAAAGAGAAAGCAAGGTTTTTCTCTATAGCAAGATCAGCAAATGAATGTAGTGCAGTATTCGATGTTGCTAAGATAGCCCAAATAATAGACTCAAAAGAAAAAGAGAAAATCAAAAAACTACTCTATAGAATAATTTGTATTTTCAAAGTTAATAGTCTAATTTTCGCACATGGAATATCGATCCACGACCACGAACCTCAAAAATCGAATTGCACACATCGTTTTTTTATACTGTTATAACGACTCCTCTCTTAAAGTAGGAAAAACAAGAAGGAGAAAGTCATGGGAAAAGAAATTATAATTGTTTTCTGTATATGTGATGAGATAACACAAGCACTCAAGATTGTAGAAGATCCTCAAGTTAAAATGACTAATTCAGAAATTATGACAACAGCATTAGTTTCTATGCTCTACTTTTCTGGCAACTTTGAAAAAGGACGAAATTTTTTAGCCGGGCGTGGCTACATCAAAAAAGTGCTAAGTAAAAGTCGTTTCAATCGCCGCATACGTGCTATTGGTGAAAGTGTATGGCTTTCTCTTTTTCATTTGTTTGTTGAAATTAGTAAGCGAAACAATCTGCGAGATTATATCATAGATAGTTTCCCTATTCCGGTCTGTGACAATATTCGCATTAGTCGTTGCAAAATATACAATACACAAGATCATCGGAGTTGTGTTGCAAGCAAACGTCGTTATTTTTTCGGTTTGCGGGTTCATATGCTCGTCACCAAAACTGGTTTACCAGTTGAGTTTTTGCTTGCTCCTGGTGGCTGCAATGATTGTCGTGTTCTCAAACAATTTCAATTAGATATCCCTGAAAACTCTTTTGTTTTTGCTGATAAATCTTACAATGATTACTCTTTCGAAGATATTGTTTCTGAAGCTCTTAATGTCTCTATCTTACCTCAGAGAAAGAAAAATTCTAAAAGGGCTTTTTCCCGAACTACTGAGTTTATTCAAAAGGTTACCCGTAAAAGGATTGAAACTACTTTTAGTCAGATCACTTCTTTTTTTCCAAAGAAAATTCATGCTGTTACCTCTTATGGATTTGAGTTAAAAGTTGTCCTTTTTGTTCTCGCTTTCACTTTTTCTTGTTATTTTTAGGTCGCAACTTGGATTACAGTTAATAAAATAGAACAAAACACTGATAAATCTTTTATACAAATAAATACAAAGAGGTATATTCAGATAACAATTGGGTCACGAATATTGGTCAAGGTTAGATTTAAATTGAATGATTGAAAATAGAGTGAAGGAGATTTTATGTCGCAAAAAAAAGCGCAATTGATAGAAACTGCTCGATTGCTTTTCGCAAAACATGGGTTTCATGCTGTAGGTATTGATACAATAATCAAAGAATCCGGAGTAGCAAAAAAGACTTTATACAATCACTTTAAATCAAAAGAAGATTTAATCTTAGCTGTACTGGTTTACTATGATTTAGCCTTTAGAAATTTTTTTGTAGAACAAGTGGAAAAACAAAGTGGGACACCAAAAGAAAAGTTATTAAGTATTTTTGATGTTGCTGAGGCTTGGTTTAATATGGATGATTTTTATGGATGCTTTTTTGTTGGAGCGAGTAGCGAATTTCCAGATATGGATACACCTATTAGGGATGTATGTAAAAATTTTAAACGCTTAATGGGAAAATACATAGAGCAACTTGCCGTTGAGGCAAAAATAGTAAACGCCGAAGGGGTGGCTGCTCATCTAGTTTTATTACTCGAAGGAGCGATTACTATGGCTCAGATCAATGGCAATTCTTTTAGCGCAAAACAAGCAAAAGAAGCAGCAAAAATAATTGTTGGAGCTTAGTTTACTCCTGAGACCCAACAATTATTTCACATTCTATATTTTGTAAATTTTAACGACTTGTGCTAGTTGATGACAAAGAACGTTCTCGATCGCTTACTTTTTTTTCTTATCTTCAATAGATTCCTTATCCAGTTTTTCTGTTTCTCTACTTGCTACGGACAAAGGAGATTCTGGTAATGTTTTTGTAGCTCTACGCGATGGTAACTCAAAAAAAGTAGTGATCGTTGAAAATAGCTCTTTTGTGTAATTGAGAAATTGTGTTTTTGAAGCCTCTTTGCTTAGTTTGTCCAACATCCCTTCGCTATTCATTCGTCTTTCCACCATTCGCTCAATAAGCATTGATAGTAGGTGTGGTTTGCGATCGAGAAGCTCTTTCATACTTTCTTTTGGTACTTCGATTAGAACACAATTACTCATCGCTTGCACAGAGGCAGAACGATGTTTTCCAGTCAACAAGGACATTTCACCAAATTCTGTTCCGGCAGAAAGATTTGCAATAACTCGATTAGTGCCAGTGCTATCTTTCTTAAGGACTTGTAGCATACCGTAGGCAATGACAAATAGTGCTTGTGCTTCTTCTCCTTCAACAATTACCATATCCCCTGGATAGTATTCTTTCTTTTTACTATTATGGCTAATGATATTCAAGTCATCATCAGATAAAGACTTAAATAAATATGCGTCACGCAAATATGCTCCCAGTTCTGGTGTCTGAACTTCAATAGTTGGCGCCTCTATTTTATTTAGTTCGATACGCATTTCAGCAGGAGCAATTCCACGAGACATCAATTTCATTTGGATTTTCAAAAGAAGCTCACTTTTTCCATGCCAATGCGCAGCGTGGTCTTCAAAATACACGTATACCATATATTTATAAGGGCGAGTGGTAACATCGTATATAGAAACAACAGGGGCAGGGTTTTTTAGAATTTTTTCGCAACTAAGAGCTGCTTCTGTTAGTAATTCTAAGGCGGCATGCGGTGAAACTTCTCCATCAACATCAATATAGTACCACTCAGCAAACTTATTATCGAGAATTGTATGATTATGAACGGCATTACCTGTAGCCATATCATTTGGAATAATATAGATTCCGTTCTTTCGCGACCATAAACGCGTACTACGCCAAGTAATATCTATTACTCGACCACTCATCCCATTCGGAAGCTCAATCCAGTCTCCAACGCGGTAAGGCTTTTCTACGGCAATGACTAAACCAGCAAAAATATTAGAAATAAGACTCTGTAAGGCTAGCCCTAAAACACCAGCAATAATACCAGTGGGAATTAAAAGACTTGTAAGAGCTTTTTTGTAAACGACTGTTAATATGATATAAAAAGTAGCAAAATAGACAATCGCAGCAAAAAAACCAGTTAGGAGCCTTGGGCACTCCTCTCCTGTCAATTTTTTAAAAAGAGTTGTCCAAATAAATGTTTCTAGTCCACGGCAAAACAACCACGCAAACACAAGCCATAATAAACTATTACTGACATTGTTTGTTGTATAATATGCTTGAGTCTCTGCACCAAAAAAATTATAGACAAAAACGTCAATCATTGAAACAAGAGCAGGTAGGCATATTAAATCTATCAGCCATATTTGCTTTTTTAAGCGTTTTTGAAAAAAAACATAATCAATAACACGCGCTATAAAAAAAAGAGCTATGCTTCCTAAAGAAATAATTACAACAAAAAATAAGTGAATGATTTCCGGTGAAATCCCAAGTAATTTAAGAATATCAACTAACATAGCTACTTCCTAATAAAAGAAATTATATCTTCACGGTATATGTGGAGTAAAAAACTTATGACAACTGGAAGAATACAACATAACATAAATAAAAAGGCTATAGAAGAAAGAGACATTTGCATATAAGTAGCTAACTGACTAAAATCCATCCAGTGTCCACCTCCTTTTGCATTGCCATACTGTGTGCGATATGATTCTAAATATGCCAAACGATAGGCGAAACGCATATCATAAAAAACGATAAAAAATCCCAGCATGCTGTACAATGGACGTTCTAATTTATGAATAACAGCACTACCACTTAACCCGCGATAAATAAAGATTCCAGCAATAATAAGCTCCATACCATGTCCCATAAATAAAATAATTTGCTTATGGATACCTGTAAAAGCTAAGAAAGTATACAAAATAATTAGTGCCACTGCTGCTTTTAACAAACGTCGAGAATCATAAATTTTAACTAAACCTACTGCAAATAGCAGGAATACAACCACAAGAAAAAAAGAACTGCGTGTTTGGATCGTAGTGAAACCTCCACCGTATCTAAAATCAAAAGCAGGTATTGATGGATATGCAAATAAAATCCCAAAAGCCGCATGCCCTATTTCATGTATTAAAATCACAAAGTAGCTAAATATAAAAGTTATGTACGGAAATGCAAATACTCCGAGAGCCAATATAAATCCTATGGCTGTTGATTGTATACCTTCTTGAGAAATCTTATTCATAATAATTCCTATGATTGTCATACTATTGTAAATGGATACATATTTTTCCGAAATGCGACGCACTTTCGATGTACTCGAACGCTTTCTTTACTTCACCAAACGCAAAAGTTTTGTCGATTATTGGTTCAAGTTTATGAAATGCAATCGCTTTATTCATTTCTTCAAAACAGTTTTGCGATCCAACAAATATGCCGCAGACATTTAACTTATTCATAATAATAGGTAAAAGATTTATTTTCGGAGCTGTTCCCGAAAGAATACCAATTAAAGCAATTGTTCCTCCTGGACGACATACGCGTAAAGACTGTTGTAATGTTTCTGCCCCTCCTAGTTCAATTATAATATCAACGTTTCCTACATAACTCTTAACGATTTTACTCCATTCAGGATTTTTCTTATAGTTGATTGTATGCGAAGCACCAAGTTCTTTAACGCGTTGTAACTTCTCTTCACTGCTGGAAAGAACAATCGTTTCTGCTCCAAACATTTTTGAAAATTGCAAAGCAAAAAGTGCAACACCTCCTGTTCCTTGGATGAGTACTTTATCTCCGGCTTTAATTTTTCCTACTTCGACTAAAGCATTCCAAGCAGTAACAGCTGCGCACGGCAAGGTAGAGGCTTGCGCATAAGTTAAGTGTGGTGGACTTTTTAAAACATGAGAACTGGATGTTACAAAACGTTGAGTTAAAGCCCCGTCTTTAGGACCGCCAATAGTGTTACGCATTTGTATAAGTGTCGGAGTACCAGATTGCCATTGTGGAGCAAAAACGGTTGTTACTTTATCTCCTACTTTGAGAGATTCGACACAGCTACCTACAGAAGAGACTATTCCTGCTCCATCTGAACAAGGAACAAGAGGGAGAGGTTGTTTTGGATTATACAGACCTTTTACCATTAGTAAATCTCGATAATTAAGAGAAACAGCCTCTACGCGGATTTCAACTTCATCGTCAGCAATTTCTTTTTGAGAACAATCACTAAATTGTAAATGATCTATACCAAAACTATCTTGTATTTGTACTGATTTCATACTTGTAACTCCTGAAAATAACTTTTGTGAATCGAAAATAATTTACCAAATTTTACGTCATATCCCTAAGTTGTTTGTTAAAATATAATGACTGTCTTAAATTTTCAAACAATAATCGAAAATTTTTCGATTATTTAAGGCTTTACTGACAAAAATAATGCCCAATTAAATTGTCGCATTTTAATTATACACTGTAGTTGGGTATTCATTGCGTTGCGCTAAAAAATAGGGAAGCAAATCTGAACGGAGAAATGCTTTTGGCGGCCACTTATTTTAGTTCGATATTTAGGTTTAAATGTCGAATATCTTAATTATTCTAACCTTGACGGCGATTTATGTGTCACAAAATCTGTTCCACAGATACATCTTAAATTTTTTATATCATTCTTTATTTAGGGCTTAGCTCTAATCCAGACTTGTTTTAGGATAAACATATGATTTTTTTTCATGGAACTTCAGAAATTTTTTTAAAAGACATTAAAAAGAATGGTCTTTGTAGTGTAACTGATGATCAGTGGCTTACCGAAATTACAGGAGAAAATTTTTGCTGTATTGCTAGTAAGCCTAATGCCGGAGAAGGAGGTAGCCCATCTTATTTTGCCGTGCGCGGTGCCCGAGATCGTAATTGTGATGGTTACTTAGTTATTATTGATATTGAAGAAAATAACAGTGATGTTCTCACTATACTTGATAACAAAATCCTAGATGACTATGTGCGTTTTCATTTTTTTGTGCGGGAAGAATTTCGTTTACTAGGTTACGAACTTTTTAAAGTGTGGAAAAAGAAATCAGAACCTCACTTAAAAAAGCGTAAGGCAAAACAAACGGATAGGTGCATTTTTTCTCCGTGCGACCAACGAGGTTACTACAAAGATTTACGTAAAGATGAGAACCGCTACGTGTACAATATTTTAGGAGTAGAGGTTAGTGATGAGTTTTTAAGTTTTATGCAACATGTTGGTATTGGTGAACCATTTTATCAATTTTTGCAATTGCACTTTGCAAGTATAGATGAAAGCGTGTATCACAATTATTGTAATACAAATACTGACCTTAAATCATTTTGGCAAAATTTCTATACGCGATTTCCTTTACAAATATCGCAAAAAAAATGGCAATACATCAATGAATGGTTTTCTCCTTCTTGGTTAGAAAAACGTAGCTTAAAAAAAGCGACACGTAATAGCCAAGTGCTTATAAAATCTGTAGCACCTGAAAACATTGCAGGGTTTATGCATATTAGTTCTCCTTCTGGATTTATTAAAAAATTTCGCCCAGGAAAATCTAAAGGTGGAAGTTTTTCACAGATGGTGTGGCGAGAAGTTTTTCAAATGATTGGTAAATAAAAGCTGACCTCTTGATATTTGTATAAAATTTCATTATACTCTAAGAGCCTGTTATAAAATTGCATTGAAGCGAAAATTTGTAGTCTATGTTAATTTTGTAATAAGCTCTACAAATCGTTTGTATAACAAAGAATATTTTAGAATATTGAATATAGAAACACACCATTGATCTAAGCGTATCTGGCTGAAAAGAAATAACTTATATCCGATATTGTTTCTGATTAAGCTAGGGATTTACGAGATCGAGTTAACTTTCTTTCCACTTAACTTGATGGTATTGAGAATACACGCCCAAGGGATATGAAAAAATTAACAGAAAATTTAAAAATATTCACTTTCAAATTCCTAAAAGCTTTTACTTGTAAACTTTTGTAGCAATCATTCGTCTTATTATATGTGGTAGAAATAATCTCACCATATTCCTCTTTATTTCAGGTAAACGATTATTTGCTCAGGCAGAAAGGGGTGCCCAAAAAAATGGCTCGCGCTGTAGGAATAGACATCGGCTCAAAAAGCCTCAAAATTATTCAACTAGAAACAAGTGCAGGCAAAATACGCGTAACTCACTTTTTTGACTTAGAACTTTCGTTTGGAGAAGATGAGCAGGCCAACTCCAACTTGTTGATAGAAGCTATACATACAATTTTTAAAGAAAACACCCTGGACCGCAACAATGTGATTTTGTCTCTTCCCACACAAGATAGTATTTTGCGCGAGATTACCGTTGACTTTTCCCAAGATGAACATATCAAGAAAATTATCAAATACGAAGCTGAAAAGTATTTACACTCGTATCCCATAGAGCAAGTTATTATTGACTATGCAAAACTAAATACCGATGAAAAAAGGTCACGACTGTTTGTGGCCGCTGTTCCAAAGGTTATTTTGTCACAGCGACTTGGAATACTTGAAACCTGTGGAATAGATCCGATTTCTGTTGACCTTGATATTACTGCAATTGCTAATGTTGCCGCTTTATGTCCCTCTGTAATGAAAAGAGAGATGGTTCTCATTATCGATTTCGGAGCAAGTGCAACGAAATTGATTTTCATGAATAAAAATGACATGAAACATGTACGTGCAATTCGTTTAGGAGCAAATCTTCGCGACGATGAGCCAGTTGAAGGAGAAGGAAAATTAAACGCTTCCACTGATGGTGCAGATGAAGAGTGGAATGATATTGACTGGGATTTAGAAAGCGAGCTTATTGTAACTCTTCCTGTTCCTGATGGTATGAGTTCAGATCGCATGTTCCTCGTTCATCAGTCAGATGGCAAAGAAGAAGAGCAACAAGGGCAGCGAAAATCAGAAGTATTTGATCGCTTAGTAAAAGAAATTCGTCGTACAATGCTCACTTTACAATTAGAATATCCAATAGAGCGCATCTGCCTAACTGGAGGAGGGTCGCAACTCCAAGGAATCGCTGAATTTTTAAAAGAAAAACTCAAAATAGACACTACTTTCTTAAACTACTCAAGTAGTATTTCATTAGAGAACGATACCAGTAACGAGGTTCTTTATAGCGGAAGTGTTGCATTGGGATGTGCACTTAAGGGTTTAGGCAAAAACAAAATTGATATGGATTTTCGCAAAGAAGAGTATGCTTATACTAAACGCTTTGAGATGATGAAATTTCCTATAGCTGTTTGTGTAACAATAATGCTTCTTTTATTTTTAGTTATGGGTTATGGTATTCAAGAAAATCGCATTACCGCTCAAAAAAAATACAACACGCTGTGTAATAATGCAGAAAAAATTTATAAACGCACCTTGCCTTCAAAAAGATTACCTGTACGAAACAAAGATTATCTATATCGTATTTTAAAAGGTATGAGAAGCACTCTTGCCGATGGTGATGGTGAACTCCCTCCAGTGAACAGTGCTTTCCAACGGTGGTTGGATATAAGCAAACAATTTGCTGAGATACGTCGTCGTTCTTACATTGTTATTACCGAACTTAGTATTGGTGAAAATCAAGGTACTATTGGCGGTTTTTTAGGGCAAAATGATAGTCCTCTTGATTATGTACGCAGACGTATTAATAGCATAGCTGATATGGACCCTGATAAAACAAACTTTATTGGTAATGAAGTAATTCGTAACCCACCAATCCGCGAATTGCCCAGAGAATATAAAATAGAGTTTTTCTATCGCGAAAACGACGAAGAAGAATAATAAAGAAAGGTACTGTATGGACTCAAGTGAAGGTTACGATACTTATAAAGTATATATAGGTATGATGGCAATATTGTGCATGCTTGCAATGGGATGGCTAGTTTATAATTACTACTCTTACTCTTCATACTCTTCTAGTTTTGAGCTGGGAATTCGCGATTACAAAAAAATAGTGGCTTTGGAAAAAGAAATCCCGCCTTCAGCAGCAAACGAAGACGAAGACGAAGATGAAGAGACTATTCCAGTTATCCAAAAAACATTTACATTTTTCAAGCGTACAGTTCCTGGTATTTCTCCACAGCAAGTTGAAGGACCAGAGCAAGAAAAGGGTAATGAGAACGATATTGACTTTATTGATAGAACTTATACTATTGGTTTCAAGTCAATCAGCCGCGAAAAACTAGCGCGTTATATTTTCTATATTAAAGAGCGTGCTCAATCTCTCAAAGTCAACTTAGTTGTTAAAAATTTAGAGATGTTCAAAGTAGAAAATTCAAAACCATACGATGATTTGTGGAAAGTGGACATGCAGTTTGTACATCGTTTACCGAATACAGAAGAGGAAGACGGATAGTGAATGACGAACAAAAACACCAAGAGGAACGCCAACATTACATGATGGCTTGGTTTTGTAGTGTATTGTTATTTTTCTTACTTGGTGGCTGGTATCTATCTTCGGCGCAAAATGTACTACACATAGCAAATGGTATGTGGGCTATTTTACTTTTTCTTTACGTGATTATAAATGCTAGTTATCACTGTTACTATCAAATACTTCCTTATATGGGAGAAAGGCGTCTTCTTGTCTTTGCAGATTTAGCGTTTATTGTTATTTGTACTTTATTGCAATTTCCAGTTTTTGTAATTCTCGTTCTTATCAATACTCAAATAGCATTAATGCTACTTTCTCTTCGTTTAGAATCTCCATTACCCAAAAAAATGTTTGTAGGTTACTTACTTTTACTTATATTTTTGTGTATGTTGTTAAGTGAATCTTCTCCCTATAAAATGATTTCATTTATAGTGCTTTTTTGTGGAGAATCAATCTTTATTTTAAGTCTTTGGTATGGTTTTGAGTTCTTGTTAAAAAAGCATTACAAATTATGGCAAAACAAATTAAAAGAAATTAAAGAAAATCGCATTCAAGATCACTTTTTGCTACAAAAAGAGTTACGCTCTTTACAAAAAACTTCTAACACTGAAACCAAGAATTACAAGCAATTGCAAAAATCATTAAAGTTATCGAGAAAATTTTTAACACTCTTACAAGATGATAATCAGCAAAGAATTTTTAAAACACTTTCTCAAAAACAAAACTCATTTATTAATATTTTATCCCTTGAAAACAAAGAGCTTGCTACCACAAATACGAAGCAAGTTAGAATAGATGATTTTTTGCACCAGGTACACAATGAATTAAGTGACGAGAAGCAGAGTATTAAAATTCAGTATGATGATAGTGCTCCTGAAGATATGACAATCCCTTTAGAACCATTAGGATCATGGATTTTTTATCAGTGGTTGTTATTCTTTTCTCATGAAGAAGAGATTTTAGTTATTATTTCGCAAGTAGACGACTCTTTGAGTTTTAAAGGTGTAGCGAAGGCAAATATCAAAGATTCATCTACCAATGAAGATACGTGTCCAAAATGTGATAAAAAAGTACGTTCTTTATACAAGATATATAATAAAGATGTTGCATGCTCGCAGTGCTGCCGCAAAATTTTAGAAAGCAGAATAAGAGGTGATGAGTCCGCGGCACTAGATATTGTCAAAAAA
Source organism: Candidatus Uabimicrobium helgolandensis (assembly GCF_041508025.1). NCBI lineage: Bacteria > Pseudomonadati > Planctomycetota > Candidatus Uabimicrobiia > Candidatus Uabimicrobiales > Candidatus Uabimicrobiaceae > Candidatus Uabimicrobium > Candidatus Uabimicrobium helgolandensis. The sequence goes on along the minus strand of NZ_CP165719.1, from coordinate 2,846,918 downwards.
ATACTAAGCCATTACAAAATAGGTGCGACACAGTGTGGTATATCTAGTTGGGATTACCATGAATATTTTTTCACAATCCAATTAAAAAATGTAGTTCATCATGAATAGACGCAAAAACAAACAAATCCAAACAAAAAAATTTCAAAAATGGTGTAAACGTGTTTGCCAAAGAATTCGAAGTTGTTATTCGTTTACGACAAAAGCGAGTTTGCAACTTCATTTCTTAAAAAATCCGCAAAAAAATCAACCAGGTATTTGCATTGAATATACAACAGAAAGAGTATTTTCTATTGACTCGAATGGTTACGTCGATGAAATTGGTAGAATTTTTGTGGAAGGAGACAATGAGGATATTATATTAAACATAGTTCGTGATGATTATGATTTACTTTGACACTTTTGTTTTCTTTTTACGTCCTCGTTTAATAGTTGTTAGCTCGCGAACAACTACATTAAGCTGTTCAATTTTACAGCTAATTGTATAAATCTGCTCATTATAGTCATCTAAAATATCTTGCAGTTCAATATATCTTTCAATGAGAACAGCTTTTTGCTCTTCAAATTCATCAACCTTTACCATGCGCTTACTTTTAGGCATTTTCTTTAATTTAGCTAAATCAATTTCTTGAGTAAAATCCATTACTTTCTCCTATATGGCTAGCTAAAACTTTTCGAGATGTAAGTCCAAGACTATCAATTTAAACGTAAATCGTTTAAAACGATAACTTTATCTACATTTATTATCATTCTTGAATTGATTCAGGATCCGCGAATAAAAATCAACTTGTATCACGGATTTCTGTCAAATCAAGAATGACCAGTGGTCAAGTAATTGTAAATATTTTTAATTGATCACTTATTTTCTATTCGCCAAATCCCCAAGTGCTTCAAGTCCTTCTTTTATCTTTTCGTCACTTACAGCAAACGAGATTCGGAAATGTGTATCTCTATTACTAAATGCTTTACCTGGAATAATTAACATATTCTTAGCAATCGCAGCTTCGCAAAACTCAGAGGCGGTTCCCCACGGAACTTGTGGAAAAATATAAAATGATCCATTTGGTTTCTCCACGGAAAAGCCTTTGCTTTTTAGGCCTTCGTAGATCATATCTCTTTTGCGTCTATAATCGTTAATATGTGGAGTAATATCAACATCAAAAGCACTATTACAAGCGTGCTGTGCTAATGATGGTGCGCATACAAAAGAAAACTGTTGTAGTGTAATCATTTTCTCCATTAGTTCTTTGCTTCCGGCGGCATAACCCATTCGCCACCCTGTCATTGCATAACTTTTTGAAAAGCCATCTAATAAAATAGTTTTTTCTGGATAATAACTGAAAATCGAATGATAGTTTCCTTCGTATAAAAAAGAACTATAGATTTCATCAGAAATAACAATGATATTATTCTTTCTAGCAATGTCAGCCACTTCTTTTAAGTCTTTTTCATTAAAAAGTACGCCTGTCGGATTCGAAGGACTGTTGACTAAAATGATTTTAGTTTTTTCAGAAATTAGCTCTTCTATTTTTTGCGCTTTTAGTTGGAAATCAGGATATAAATCATAATATTTAGGAATTCCGCCAGCAAGCTCTACTAAATTTTTGTACATCACAAAATAAGGATCAGGAATAATAACTTCATCTCCTGGATTTATTAGTACAAGAAATGAAAGAAGTATTCCGCCAGAAACTCCCGAAGTAACAAAACACTCTTCAGGACATACTTTTCTAGTTTCAGTGATCTTATTTTTGATATTCTCACGTAACTCTGGTATTCCTTGGGTAACAGTATAACTGTTATGCCCTTCGCTTATTGCATTTATAGCGGCTAACTTTATTTTATCGGGAACATCGAAATTTGGTTGACCAATGGAAAAATTAATAGGATCTTCTAAAGAAGCACCAAGGTCAAAAACCTTACGAATACCTGAAGCTGATAGATTTTTTACACGATCTGCAAACATGATTTGTCCCCACATAAATAAATTTTGTGTTTAGGCGTATAGAAATAAATAATGAACTCCTTTTGCTTGACTTTTATCTGTCGTTATTCTCATTTACAGAAATAGACGTTTGCGCGTTCGAGATGTCTAACCGATGAATAAAATTGTGGCGCAAAATCAGATATATTCTTTATTTCCGCACGCCTTAAAAAGAAATTGAGGCACAAAATAAACAATATGGTTATTTTGTGCCTCAAAATAAGAGGCGAATTTTGATTGCGTATAAAAGGGCTGTATTATTTTTTCTTTTTAACAGCACCTGTTTTTGTTTTTGGTAATCCATATACAGATTTGCCTTCTTCCCACCTGCCATCTTTTTGTAAAATAGCTAAGCGTTCGTCTCTTTTTAACACATTACGCATTTTGTTTGCGCCAGTTTTAATGCGTAAGCTTTTATGAATAGTCATGAAAAATACCTCATAAATAATTGTTTCTTAGAGTCTATAGGTAAATTATTATTGGTTTACAGGTCAAACATACCTAGAATTTTTATACCAATGCAATACTATGACTCTTAACTATGTAATATCTAAACGGAAATAGTATTATTTTTTGCCGAGTTTTTCAAGCTTTTTTCCAGCTTTTGCTAAAGTTTCCTCATCTTTACAGAAACAAAACCGTGCATAGTTCTTGGCTAAATGCCGGTGTGCATCACTATAAAAAAAACTCGGGGGAATTGCTGTCACTCCAATCTCTTTAGTAAGATATTCGCAAAAAACAACATCATCAGTAAAATTGTAGTGCTGATGATTGACCATAATGAAGTAAGTTGCTTGTGGTTTACAGATGTATAAATTTTTCTGCTGTAAGCACTCTATAAGTAAATCTCTTTTTTGTTGATAATCTTGTTGCATCTTAATAAAAAAGTCACCGTTTTGTGCTTTTTCAATAGATTTTGCGATGGCATATTGTAAAGGAGTTGCAACAGAAAAAGAAATCCACTGTCTTGCCTCTGATATTGCTTGTATCCACTGATTATCTGCTATGATCCATCCAACTTTCCAGCCCGTTACTCCAAATGTTTTTCCTGCACTAGAAATAGTGATGGTCTTATTTGCCATTCCTTCGATATTTGCCATACGCTTATGTTTTAAACCATCAAAAACCATGTATTCATAAACCTCATCACATACAGCAATCACATCATATTTACAACATAATCTTGCGATAAATTGTAATTCCTCTGTTGAAAATATTTTGCCACAAGGATTGTGCGGAGTATTGATGAATATTAGCTTGGTATTATTGCTAAAAGATTTCTCTAATTCTTCACGACTAAATACCCACTCTTCATTCTCGTAAGTGAGAGGAACATAGAGAGGAGAACCACCAGCCATTTTAACAGCAGTAGGATAAGAATCATAGAAAGGTTCAAAAAGAATAACTTCATCGCCTTCTTCGACAAAAGCCTGACATGTAGCAAAAATAGCTTCCGTTGCTCCTACAGTAATCATTATTTGTTTAGAAGGGTCTATAGAATGCGAAAATTGATTTGCATAAAGATTTGCTAAGCGCTCCGTTAAAATAGGTAATCCATTTCCTGGAGCGTACTGATTTAAGTCTTTTTCTATCGCTTGTTGTGCAAACTCTTTTATAAAGTTCGCGCACGGCATATTGGGAAATCCTTGCCCGAGATTAACAGCATCATATTTATTTGCAAGAGCTGTCATTTGAGCAAAAATAGAGGCTTGTGGGCTACTAACGCGTTTTGCTATTTGCATTTATATGCCTTTACCAATAAAAAAACGGGGAATTTTCCCCGTTTTATTTTGCAATGAATGAATAAAAAGAATTACTTCTTTTTATCTTTTCCTTTTGCTGCTGGGTAGCGGACAACCATTGTGCAGTCACCAAAAAGGTTGCACTGGTCAGCTAACTGTGTACCTTGATCGCGATTTCCATCACCCCAAAGTTTAAGAGCAGCTAAACGCCCAGCCATTTCAAGAGCACCAAAAGTTCTGTGTTTTCTGTTGATGTATGCATTAACAGTTGCAGCTTGTTTATCACAAGGTGGAACCCAAGCTTCGTTTGTAGAAGCTGCTTCAACCGCAACAGCACCACCATTTGGTTGACGTAACCATGCTTCAGCAAAACACTCACGTCTATCAAATTCACCATTAACACATGCAACACTCCAGATAACTGGAAGCATTTCACCGTTACGTAGATTTTTGATGTCAGAGTTGCTAAAACGGCTAGTTACCCAAGAAGTAGCACTTCCGTGACCAATATAACAAATTACGTTTACACCAGACTCTAATGCAGTTGCAACATCAGAAGGTTTTGCAGAATAACCATAAGCTTTGTAATCTTTTTTGTAGCCCATGCCCATAAAACCTTTACCTTCAATAGGTTGCTTCTGACCTTTACTACCACCTCTTAAGATCCAATCCATACGATCTTCATCAGAATGAGGAAAACCTTCATCACTAGCGATACCTAGAACAGAATTGTTCCATACACCAGGCTTTGCAGATTTTTCATAACGAATGATTTTGTCGAATTGAACATCAATTTCTGAAGCGTTGTTACCAGAAATACGAGAAATGAAAGCGTCCTGGTAAACATCGTCACCTTCTAGGCGAACGTATACAGGATCAGAATCAGCGTTTTCGTAAGGTCCTTGTAGAGTAGGAACTTGCGCAATATCACCAACTAGAACTACATAACCAAAACGTTCTTCTTGAAAACGTTGTGCTAAATAGTTTTTGATGTCTTGAGCAGAAGTACTATCCCCTACAGTTTTAACTGTTACTTTAAAACCTTTTGCTTCTTTTGTTGCTTTCCAATCAATGAATGATTGTAGTTCAGCGAAAGCTTCGTATGCAACAACTTCAAGAATTTTGTTATCTTCAGCAGGTACAGAATTGTTGATTCCTGCAGGCTGAGAATAATTCAAGAAAGCGCCGTTGTAAAGAGAAGAAAAGTTTTTAGAAGGAACATTAGAAACAGACAAAGTATTGTTTGCGCTAATTCCATCTGTCTTAATCGCAACTACTGCTTTTTTGATAACGCGCATTTTCATTGTAACGTGATTAACTGTAATTGGCATTACACTAACGCGAACACCACGTACATCACGCATGATGAACTCTTCACCTATAGTGAATTGTTGACCATCTTCTACATAGAAATTGTTTGCATCGTAAACTGGGCCAAATTTATAAGGTACAGTTGCAGGATTAATATCACGAGTTAAGTGTCCTTTAGAAGGAATTACCCAACCAGGAAGATCCACTTCAACTTCTTCAGTTGAAAGAACTTCAAGCTGTGCTACCCCGTTGTTCGCAATCTGAACAAGTTCAGAAATACGTGGTAAGTTAGGGCAATCAGCTTTCATGTGCCAGTTTGCATCAGGAATGATAAATTGAATGCAAAAAGGTTTTTCACCTGTTGGATGTTTAACGTAACCAACATGGTAACCAGGAAGAGTAAGCTCTAATTTTGTTAAATTAGGTGTAGATTTCAATACTTTGATCTGAAGACCTTGTGGTGCATCAGAAGAAAGAGCTTGCCACTCTGCAAATGATACTGAAGAGAAAGCGAAGCATACTACTAGTAGAGTAACTAATAATTTACGTAAACTCATATATTTAGTAACCTCCGAGATGTTTTACCAGTAAAACACTGGCATCTATTTCTAAACACTAGAAACAGAGATTTTAATTTTATTTGTAATATTTTCACATGTCATTTTACTAAAACAACATAAGCAAAAATAATACCTAACTATAAAAAAATAGCAAAAATAACGTTTTTCAGCAACGAAAAAATTTAGATATTTAGAGTGCCTAACCTATCAAATAAACGATAACTATATTTTCTCTATCCCTAAAAAACCGGAGATCCAGGCTATTAATGAAAAATATATAGAAACAAAAAAAGTCGAGACTAAAATAAGTATTTTTTGCGTTTAATGTACTTCTTAGATTTATATTATACATTTCTCATTAAGTGCAAAATGTGCATATTGGTGCAAAAAGTAACAGTATGTGTTACACAATGTAACCACTATAACACTAATGCGGTTTAATCTCTGTACTAAGTGGACTGACAAAAGTCACAGTCGCAAATTTTTAGTATAATGTTTTAATTGATGACAGGTTCTAGTCTTTTTGATATTTTGCAAACCAACCAAGAATGTAAGCGACTTTGCTCATTAAGTAACTTGGGCGTCTAGCAATACCATGCGAAGCTTCAGGAATACGTACCATTGCGCAGTCTATATTTCGTAGTTTTAATGCTTGATAAAATTGCTCTGATTCTGAAATAGGTGTGCGATAGTCTAATTCTCCTGTTAGTAACATTGTAGGAGTTACAACATTTCCAACAAGAGATAATGGAGAACGCTTCATGTAATGTTCAGGATGTTCCCACGGAAAACCTGGAAACCAGTACTTGCAAAAATAATCATAAGCGTCTGCAGTAAGTACAAAGCTATACCAGTTAATTACTGGTTTTGCAACCACTGCTGCGCTAAAACGATTAGTTTTCCCTACAATCCAAGCGCTAAGTACACCACCACCACTTCCTCCAGTTACAAATAAGTTTTTGTCATCCACATAACCCTGATTTATAATAAAATCTACTCCTGACATTAAGTCGTCATAGTCTTCTCCAGGGTAGTTGTGATGAATTAAATTTGCAAATTCGTCACCGTAGCTAGTGCTTCCTCGGGGATTTATGTACAATACAACGTAACCTGCAGCTGCATACAATTGTAATTCCATTGCAAAATGTGGCCCGTAGCTCGCAAAAGGCCCACCATGTATTTCTAAAATAAGTGGGTATTTTTTATTCGGATCAAACTGCGGAGGTTTAACAATCCATCCTTGGATTTTACGTTTATCATGAGAAGATGCAAACCACACCTCTTCTACTTTTCCAAGATTTTTGTGCGCAAGTAAGTCGTCATTCAGATTGGTAATCGCTACTTTTTTATGTGCTAAAGCTAAATCAGCTGGTCGATCAGAACGATTGAGTGTGTAGACAATTGTATTATCTGCTGCAATGGAAAAATCACCGCTAGAATATGGTCTTCCCAGAGATAATCCACCTACATTATCAACAACAGTGGTTATCTTTTCTGTGGATATTTCGAGGTAACCGATTTTGGTCTGTCCCAAGTCATTAAATAAAAAATAAATTCCTTTACCTGCTGCATCCCAAGTTGGTTTGCTGATACTGCGATCTAAGTTTTTGGTGAGATTTTTTTTCGAAGACAGTAAATAAAGATTTGTTATTTGGTAACCTTTGTATTTATCGTCGAAACCGAGATAGGCAATTTCACCAGAGGAGGAAATCGCAGGAGAATAGTCAGGACCTTTGCGCGTTGTTAATTTTTGCGATTTACTGTTCTTGACATCTAACTCGTAGATGTTTGAATGCGAAGGTTCTTCACTGTTTTCATTGTAAGTATAAATAATTTTGTTTTTATTCCACACCAAAGGTCCTTCATGATCGTGTAATTCTGAAGTCAATTGCCTCGCTGTACCTCCAGACGAAGGAACAACAAAAATTTGCTGGCTACCTGGTTGGGCATAACCTCCACCGTCAAATCGATATCGCAAAGAATCAATAAAGATAGGTGCTTTAGCCCATTTTGCGCCTTGTGGTTTTGATGGAAGTTGTATAAAGTTTTTGCGACTTTTTTTTATAAACATCAAAAAAGCGATACTTTTACCATCCGCAGACCAAGAAGCGCTGTGAGGCGAAGAATTTACATGAGTTATTTTTACCGTTTTTCCGTCGTCTAGCCATTTGACGTATAACTGAGTAGATTTTTTTTCTGTTGCTGTATATAACAAACGCTTGCCATCAGGAGACCATCGTGGTGAATGGGTATTTTTTGGTAAAAGAGGTAGGTTTTTTTGAGTAGCTATATCAACTGTCCATATTTGAGTTACCTTTCGATCATTCATTATGTCCATGGAGTTATGTGTGTAAGCCACGGTTTTTCCGTCGGGGGATATTTGAGGATCGGAAGCATATTCTAATTCGAAAACATCTAAAAGTTGTAATGTGTTTTGACTCTGATCAGCGTATACAGATATAAAAAAAAATAAAGATAAAATACAATAAATTCTTTTCATTTTTGACTTTCTAAATGTAGGAGATACAATACTTTTAGCTGGTTATTTAAAATCTAGTGTTCGGCAAGGATATCGCCATTTCACGTAAGGCAAGTAGTTTGCCAATAGAACAATCTTTTGCAAAACGGTAGTGGAGAATACATGGAAGATATTTTATATTTTTTAGGTGTAGAGGATTTAGACTCTCTACACGAGAGTAAAAAAAAATTATCCAAGCTTAACGAAGATGATCATTTTATCGTGCACAATGTGATCGACAAATGGGAAGATGAGCAAGCCATTGCAAATATTTTACTTTATCCAGATATAATAGATGAAAGTTATCGTTGGCAGACAATTGAAAAGGGTCTTGAGTCATATTCTAATCCTTATTATATACTAGCTGCTATATATGGGCTACAAAATTTGAAATCAGTCCCTAATTCATACCAAGAAAAATACTTTTCGCGCATTTTGCGGTTTTGTGAAACGAAGACCGATACATTAGCTGTTTGCGCTTCGGTAACTGCCACTTTTTTGGCAACAGAGGAAAATAGTTACTTACTTGCCGAAATATACCCTGTTTTTAATGACAATGTCAATCATAATTTTGTTAACCACTTTGTACAGAAATACGATATAGCGCAAATTAAAGCTTTTGCTAAAAAAGCTGGCTTGCCTTGGGGAACGAAACGACTTTTTATTAAAGAATGTACAAAAGCAAAGCGTAATTCTACACCTTTGGTAAAAGCAAAAATTCCTAATTTAAAAGACGCTTAAACCAAATTTATAATAGAGAACATAACATTATCAAATCATATACAAGAGGAGAAATAAAATGGGATATAATGAAAATTTCTTAGGTGACTATAATATTCATCTTCCTAAACTAGGTAGTCAATCACTTGAAGATTCGGTAGAAAAAGGAAATGCTTTTGATTATACACATTTTTCAATAGTGATGAATCGTGTACGAAAATTAGCAACATACACAGCGCATAATATAGATGGTAAGAATTTAAAGTCAGTACCGCGAAATGGTAAGTGGTCTTTGGATCCAAGAGTCGGAGACAATCAAACTGGTAACGAAGCGTATTCACGTAACCCTTGGGATAGGGGACACCTAGTACGTAGAACTGCTGTTGCTTGGGGAGACTCCGCGTCGAAGGCAAGTAGTGATACTTTTTATTTTACAAATGCTGCTCCACAGCACGAAAACTTTAATCAAGATGAGTGGTTAGAATTAGAAAATTGGCTTCTCGCTAAAGCAGATCAAAGCAATGCGCGAATGTGTGTATTTACAGGTCCCATTTTTCAAGAAAGCGATCAGAAATACCGCGACATTTTCATTCCCACAGCTTTTTGGAAAGTAATTGTATTAAAAAAACCGCAAGGAGGTTTGTCCTCTGTCGCATTTTTGATGAAACAAGACGAGATGTGGGATGATAAAAATGGTAAGAAATTCTTAAACCTAACTCTTTATCAAGTAGCTGTTTCTCTTATTGAAGAACTCGCAGATCTCAGTTTTACTTTTGAATTAGGAGAACAAATACCAGTCCAATCCTCAACTGAAAGCGATCTAAAACGGTTTGACCCTCTCGCTAATTTTATAAGCGAAAATAAACAACAACCATGGCCAGTGATTAAAACTAAAGATGATATTGTAGTTTAAATAGCTGTGAAAACTTTTTTTATGTGGGTTGTAAAACGAAACGATGTTATTTTTTTGAGATAAAAGTCTTGGAACTATTGTAGACACAAAAATATAGGGGCACAGATGAAACTTTCTAAATCACTTTTATTAATTGCCATTTTTGTAAGTAGCTTATATTCTCAGCCCTTTAGTCATCAAGATCATTTAAGAGGTGCTATCACAAAAGAACGAAAATGGTGGGACTTACAGTATTATCACTTACAAGTTACTGTTAACCCACAACAAAAGTATATTTCAGGTACCAATCTAATTCGCTATAAAGTTATTTCTTCACATAACGAATTACAATTAGAAATGCAAGAACCAATGGAGATACTGAGTGTTTATCAAGATGACCAAAAACTTGATGTGCGCAAAGATGGTTATTCGCATTTTATTCAACTCACAAAAAAGCAAGTTGTAGGTGCTGTAAACGAAGTTGTCGTTGAATATGCAGGGAATCCACTTGTGAGTAAAATGCCTCCTTGGCAAGGTGGAATTACTTGGACAAAAGATGACAATGGTAATTTTTTTATTGCTAGTTCATGCCAGGGAGAAGGAGCAAGTATTTGGTGGCCGAATAAGGATCATCCTTATGATGAAGTAGATAGTATGCGGATAAGCGTCACTGTACCTGAAGATCTAACAGATGTATCGAACGGACGTTTAGAAAAAGTAGATCACAATAAACAACAAAAAACAAAAACATTCCACTGGTATGTATCTAACCCCATAAATAGCTACGGTGTTAACATAAACATTGGTGATTATGCTCATTTTTCAGAAAAATACAATGGTGAAAAAGGAGTACTTGATTGTGATTACTACGTTTTATCTTACAACTTAGACAAAGCCAAAAAACATTTTGCTGAAGTACCGCGAATGTTAAAAGCTTTTGAACATTGGTTTGGTCCATACCCTTTTTATGAAGATGGCTATAAACTAGTGGAAGCTCCTTATCTTGGAATGGAGCATCAGAGTTCTGTTACTTATGGAAATGGTTATCAAAATGGCTATCTTGGTATGGATTTAAGTAAATCAGGGTGGGGATTAAAATTTGATTTTATCATTATACATGAAAGTGGCCATGAATGGTTTGCTAACAGTATTACTAGTTCTGATGTTGCTGATTTATGGCTTCATGAAAGTTTTACCAATTATTCGGAGAATCTATTTTTAGATTATTATTACGGTAAAAAAGCAAGTTCGGATTATGTTATTGGGACGAGAATAAATATTGGCAATCGCAAACCTATTATTGGTCCTTATAATGTAAATAAGACTGGTGAAGATATATACTACAAAGGTGCAAACCTGTTACATACTATCCGTCAGTTGATTGATGATGATGAAAAGTGGCGGGAAATTCTTCGCGGTTTAAATCGAAAATTTTACCATAAAATTGTCAGTACTCAAGAAATTGAATCCTATATTAATGAAAATACAAAAGTAAATTTGCGACGCATTTTTGACCAATACTTGCGTAGTACTCAAATTCCAAATTTAGAGTACTATACACGCCAAAATAAACTATTTTACCGATGGACAAATGCCGTTGACAAATTTGATATGCCAGTCAAAGTTTCATTTGGTACAGAAAAGCAAGTATGGTTATATCCTAGTACATCTTGGCGCGAAACAAGAATACCGAAATCGTTTAAAAAACTAAGGATAGATCGCAACTTTTACGTTTCTACGCAAAATTTACTAGAAGAAAACTAGAGTGTGTCGACATTTAAAATTTGAAATCGATCCCGATCCCATTGCGGGCCGGGATCGAAAACCCCATGTTCACTGATTAATATCTATTATTTTGTTTATTTTTCTAAATGTCGACACGTCCTAATAGTTTTAGATAAAATGAGCCAGGAAGCAACGAATTTTTCTGGCTCGTACTCATCTCTTCCAATCAATATTCTCACCTGATAAATTTACTTCACTTGGCATTAGTTAGTTAGGGCCTGTCCTCATTTAAATAAAAAAACGTGACCTTGACCGTAATTGTTGTCGTTATTGTAGTCGAATATTATAAAATTTTGGAGAGCATAGAAACAATACGAGTTAACAAAAGTTGCGTCAGAAAAAAATTTTATTGTTGACCCTAACGTAACGTCATGGGCTATAGTTTTTTGTGGAGGGAAAATAATGCTGTACAAAGTAAAAGAAGTTGCTGAGATGACAGGGATAACAGTGAGGACTCTTCATCACTATGATCGTATAGAGTTACTTATTCCTGAACAAAGTTCGCGCGCTGGCTATAGATTGTATAGCCAAAAAAATTTAGAACGGTTGCAACAGATTCTATTTTTCAAGGAAATCGATTTTTCTCTAGGTGATATTAAAGAAATACTCGATTCTCCAAATTTCGATCGTAGAAGAGCGTTAGGGATGCATAAACAACTTCTTCTTGAGAAAAAAAAACGCTTGAATTGCATCTTAAAAACAATAGACAAAACGTTGCTATCTTTAACAGATAATGTTGTGTTAAAAGAACATCTTTTTCAAGGATTTGATATGAATATGATTGAGGAACACAAAACGAAATATGCGCAAGAAGTACGCGAAAAATGGGGAAAATCTAAAGCATACAAGGAATGCGAACAAAGAACATCCAAATATAATAAAAAGGATTGGGAAGATATCCAATCGCAACTCACAGGTCTTTATCAGAAAATAGCTGATAACATAAACAAAGGCCCTGATGATTTAGAGGTTCAGCGGACAGTTGAGCAACTACAGAATAGTTTCAATAAATACTTTTATGAATGTACAACCGAAATATTTCGTGGTTTAGGCAAGATGTATGTTAGCGATCGACGTTTTGCTGTTTATTTCGAAAATATTCATCCTGATTTAGCCATTTTTTTAAATGAAGCAATTACAATTTATTGCGAAAAATAAGGTGAAAATTTCTAGGGCGTGTCATCATTCAATACAGATAAAAATATAACGGATTCATTTAATGATACGCCAGTAGTATTGAGCCCGAGCCCGTTTGCGAGCCCGCGCCCGAAAAGTTTTTGAGAGCGACAGAAAGTGATTTATTGGTTCAATACTAGTTTTTTGCGATGGAAAAAGAAACTTTGCTTCTTTGATAAATTGTTAGTGAAAGTTTCGGAAACGGGCTCGGGCTCGAAAAAACACACAATATTTTAAATGATGACACGCCCTATAACCTAACTCAAGTTGTTACCTATTTATAAACAATCGCATTTTCTACACTTTTGTAGGTAGCAACTTGGGTTATTTATATTGTTGTTAATGCGAGATTGTAGTCTCTATTTTTGTTGCTAAAGCAGCATTATTATAGCTATTCTTTTAAGTGTCGAGATGTTCTAATCAATAACAAATTCGCCATCAATTAAAACTTTATTACTTTTTGGTTGTAATAATTGATATAGATAATGACGATCAGATTGTTCTTTAAGCTCTAAAGTGTATGTTTGATTAGGAAAAGCAGGACGAACTATTGTTCCACTAAATTTTTCGAGATTTTTTTGTAGATGGTTTCGCAGCAATGACTCTATTTGAGAAAGAAGTCCAAGCCCTGGGTTAATACGTCTTTTGAAACCAACAACTTGGGCAACACCGTCTATTTGATGTAAAGGGTTGTAGTCACCGTTTAATGCTGCAAAGTCTACGAGCTTTGCATCATTCATTGTTAGTACATCTAGTTTTTCGCCTTGCAAGTCTTTATATTCTAAGCGCGGTATTTTTTCATTGTTTCCTTTGACGGTATTACCTCTAACTAAAAGAGAAATACTAGCTTGATTTAAGCACTTATCTTCTTTGGAAATACTGATTTGCGAGGTAAATATTTGACCTTTATCAGTTTGGACAATTTCAGTGGGCATTACTTTCGCACCTAAGAGTTTTGTCGTAGCCAAATCTACAGAACTTTTTTTATCAAAACAAACGCTAAATACAGTGACTCTAGTGAAGTCAATACCCCATTCAGGTGTTTGTAACAGTTGTAGACATTCTTCTAGGAAGCCGCTATTGACTGGAAAAGTAATGCTTCCTTGTGCCTCGCCTCCACACAACTCTTTAAATTTTGTGAGTTTTTCTTTTGTCAGTTCTAAATTACCGAGCACCACACTTTGATTAATAATTGCTGTTTCTATTGATGTCGATCCCACTGTTTTCAGCTGACCCAGTTTAGGGTCGTAGTTATACTTCATTTTCAAACAATTATTTCCATCAACAAGAGAACGTCCAAAATAAATAGTTTGTTCAATAAAGCCTTCTGTGCTTATTGAGAATTCGATATCTTGGCGATTGCGTTTATAAATACGTACAGAGACAAGAGAACCTTCTTCGTTAGTAGTAGTAACCAAGCGATCGTGTTTTTTGTAGTGAGGCCATAACATGTTGGTCAATAAATTGCCATATATTTTCTTTTGGCGGTTCCAATTATATAGCGGTTTGCCGATAAGTGGGAAACGATGACTTTTAGCAATAATAGGCATTAGACGCGCCATTTTTTTAGGTATCATTGCCGCATTACCTAAGAATAAATGTGTTGCTGGTTTGGCTGATTTTCCGCCTACAAATGCCAGGGCTAGTGTCCCAGATAAACGGCGCACAATTTTTTCGAAAATAAAAGCAGAACGCGTCATAATAACTTGTTTATTCGAACCTTTGTTTAAACGCTTAACATGAAAGTTTATAAATTTTTGTTCGTTTAGCGACACAAAACGCTTAATGTTACCGCGAATAGCTGCTTCTTCAACACATCCATTTAACATCCAAGGAACAGATAAGGCTCCACCATGTATTTGTTTAGTAAAAATATCACTAAAATTATTGTCCTTTTTACAAAGTAAATCATAAAACATCAAAGCTTGCATCAACTCTCTTGTTTCATCTGCTTCGAAAACATCAATGCCAAAGCGCTTAGCTTCGCGAAAAGCAGCTCTTAACATAGGAGTGTCCATTGAGGATGTTGCGGTAATTCCTCCTACATTAGCTGATACTTTTAGCTTCTCATTACCATAAGCTTCTGCAACATAGTATTTACCAAAAAGGTTTGCCGCAGCATAACTGCAACCTTGAAAGCTACAAATAGTGTTAGTCCAGTAGCGCGCATCCTTTTCAGCTATCGATGATCCGTACCATCTTTGTTTTGTTGTTTTGCGTAGTGTTTTACTTGCGACGCCTAGAGGTTGGTTATATGTGTTAAGAGCTTTTTGGGCTTCTTCCTCTGAGATTTCTGCTATTACAGAAGGAGAGATATAACAAGAAATAGAAGCTAAACACTCATGTATCTTACGCAAAATGCCTTCCTGGGCTACAGATAATCGAAGTTCTTGGCCTTTGCCACCGCGATAAGCTAAAATACCCAAGTGCACCTTGTCATTTTCTGCGAATTTTCTTATGGTTTCCGAAATTTCATTGGTTTGTGTGAGTAAATCCATGCCAGAAGAAGCGTAGTGTAGTTCGCCGCAAAATTCGCCTGCTTGTTCAACTATGTGTTCTACTTTCTTGGTGTGTGTCGTTAAAACGCTGGCACCTGCTTGAAGTAGTGCATAAATAGGACTGAGTTCTGCCGTACCTCCAAGAAGCACAAATTTTTTGCCTTGAAGATTAATATAGCCATTATTATTTTTGTAAGCGTATTCAGCAATAGTTTTTAACGCAAAAGCAGCTTCACTACTAAGAGTGTTTTCCTGTTGTAATTTATCGACAAATGAGAGAACTTCATCTTCTTTATTATAAATCTTGCCATCATATGAAAATGCCAACTCATAGCCTTTGTGGTTTTGCATCCAAGGGTAACGAACAACAGAGAGTGGCAAAGGCTCGCAACTTTTTTTCATATATTCAGCAAAAGAGGTCGTGTTTTCCCCTTCGACAAATAAAAAATTATTGTACATATCATCTAGAATGAATTGTGCAATTTGTTGTCTCTCTTCTGAAGTCGCTCTATGTATCTCAAATTGAGATAAATACTCGACGTATTTTTTAGCAAATAATTTTGCATCTTGGGGTGCTTGATATTCAGAAAATGCATTTGGAAAATTAGTATAACTTTTTTGGATAATTTGGTACACTACTTTTGATGCACTGGGTATTGGTAATTGTATTCCCCTTGTAGCCATGATAAACCTCTTAAAAAGAAAAAATGGGGGATTTCGATTAGCTTAGGGACATTGTTATAATAGGCCCTAAATGTGATATTTTAGGACAGAAAGACTATGGAGACAAATATAAAAAACAATAAATTGATAGAAGAAGTATCTGACCAAGTAAAAAACGACTTAATTCAAGCGATTGAAAAGATCACCCCGTGGTTTTTTAGCGCCCTACATACTTTTTATTATCAAATGACACCAAAAAATGAACAAATAGATCACCTACATACTATAATTTCATTGAAACAAACAAATGTTCCTGCTGCAACATTGCAAAGCGCAGACGGTAGCAAAATTACTTACATAAGTGTGCGCAGTCACGCCAATCAGTTCTTGGAAGCACTTGAATCTTTAGCTGATCATAATATCCGCGGTGCTACCATGCATACTAGCCGCGAAGGAGACTACTTAGCACTACATACTTTTTTTACTGCAACCTCTGCTTTAGACAAAAGTGACCCTAAAAATGCAGAGACTCTTAGTCAAATTCGCGAATTATTATCCGACATGCCAGAAGAGAAAAAGCAACGCGCTGAAAAATTTATTAATGGCGTTGATTCTCAGTATTTAATGCGCTATGACAGTCCACGTCTTTATGCTCACATTTTATTCTTTATGGAAATTAAAGACTATGAAACGGTTTTTAATTTAGATAATGATCGCGATGAGCAGTATACGCGCATTTCTCTTTGCACAATCAACCCTCCTGCGACAGGTTATCTTTATCAAGTTGCGAAAATTTTTCATTTGCATGAAGTTGAAGTAAATCGCATGTACGTGAATATTATCGAGCTAGATGACAATGAAGAAGTTGTTTTTATTACCGCTTATGGGCGAGATAAAAATGGAGAAAAAATCAGCACTGACTCGGTTTTATGGCAAAGAATGCGTCTTGCGATTAAAGCTGTTAAGTGGGTTGTTGAAGATGAAATTTCAACTCTTGCAAAAGTGGAAGAAAAAACTTTTAGTGTTCGCAAGGTAAACTTGATTCGCGCTATGGCGGTTTTTGTGCATCAATTTTTGTCTAAAGTAGAAAAAGAACGTTATACTTACGAGGTGGTTAAGAAGTCATTTTTACGACATGCAAAAATTACCGAACTACTTACTGATTACTTTTACATAAAGTTTAATCCAACCACAAAAGATACTTGCCCTCATTGTGGAACTTCTTCTGATAAACGCAATTTAGATATGGAGAATATTCGCAAAAAACTTACCGAACTAATGCGGCAGTTAATGCGTTTTGTCGATAAAGAGGTTTTTAATGCAGCACTTAGTTTTGTCGACAATATACTCAAGACAAATTATTTTATTGAAGATAGCATTGGGTTAGCATTTCGAATGGATCCAGAAGTTCTCGATAGTAATCTCTATGAAACCAAACCATTTGGTTTTTTCTTCTTCTTTGGTCGTGGTTACAAAGGCTACCATATCCGCTTTGAAGACATGTCGCGTGGAGGTTTAAGAATCGTTCGTTCAAGAGATAGTGAACATTATGACTTAGAATCTACGCGCGTTTTTGATGAAGTTTACGGATTGAGTAGTGCGCAACAGCTAAAAAACAAAGATATTCCAGAAGGTGGTTCAAAGGGAATTCTTTTATTGCAACCAGGAGCGGATGTTAAACAAAGTGTTGAGTGTGCTATCGATTCTTTACTCGATTTGCTTATCACTGACGAAAAAGAGAACCTCCATCCACGTATTGTCGACTACTATAGTAAAGAAGAAATTATATACTTGGGCCCAGATGAAAACGTTACAGATGATCGCATTAATTGGATTGTTCAACGCGCAAAAAATCGCAATTATAAATATCCAAATGCTTTTATGTCCAGTAAACCAGGAGTTGGTATCAATCATAAAGAATATGGTGTAACTTCTCACGGAGTTAATGTTTATGTTGAAGCTTGTCTCTACTATTTAAAAATAGATCCGCAAACAGAATCATTTACAGTTAGAATGATTGGTGGACCCGATGGAGACGTTGCAGGAAACGAATTGAAAATATTAATTAGTTCTTATCCGCAAGTAAAAATTGTTGCTATTTCTGATGGTGGTGGAGCAGCATATGATGTAAAAGGGCTTAATCATCAAGAACTTCTTCGTTTAGTTGAAGAATCAAAATCAATTACAGAATTCAAATCTTCACTGTTGTCTAAACACCCTCAGAACTTTGTTGTAAATGCTAATACAATTGAAGGTAGGCAAACGAGAGATGAATTACAAGTGAGTAATCGCATAAAAACCGACCTTCTTATACCTGCAGGTGGAAGACCAAATACGATTAATATTGATAACTGGCAATTGTCTTTAGATGAGAAAAATGTACCTGTTTTTAATGCTGTTGTTGAGGGAGCAAACTTATTTCTTACCAACGAAGCACGGTATAAACTAGAAGAAATGGGTGTTGTTGTTATCAAAGATAGTTCAGCGAATAAAGGTGGAGTTATATGCTCTTCTTATGAAATTATTGCCAGCCTTATACTAAGCGAAAAAGAGTTTCTGGATATCAAAGATCAATATGTTACTGAAGTTATCGATATTTTGGAAGAAAAAGCACGCAAAGAGTCAAAATTACTCTTTCGCGAATATAAAATGAAAAAGATACCACTAACAACACTATCTTCTCAAATCAGTATTGAGATAAATGAACTTACTGATATCTTAAAATCATATATTCGTAAGGATATGAAGGAATCAAATAAAGTAGACCGTTATCAAAAGTTATTGAAATCGCATTGCCCACCAATTCTTGCTGAAAAGTACTCCGAGCGTATTATTGAGAGTATTCCTGAAGAGCACCAGTTGTCTATATTAGCTAGCCAAATAGCAAGCCACATTATTTATCGCGAAGGCTTGGGATGGGTAAAAAGTGTCAATTACAATGATATTCCTCGTTTAGTCGATGTTTATCTTGACCAAGATTCGTTAGTTATTGATTATATTAGCCGAATTTTGGCTTCCGATTTACCAGGAAAAGAAGTGATTGCCAAAATCCTCGATCGTAATGCTCGTAAGGAGTTAACACGAGAAGCTTTACACGAAACAGAGTAATAATAGCAAAAGAAGTGGCTTATTTTTTGCCGCTTCTTTTGTTATTAATTTTTTTGATAGTTTCTTACAAATAAAGCTTTATTCTACAGTAATTTGATGATCAGCAACGAATATCTCTTCTCCATCAACAAGCCCTTTAACAGTGACTTTTCCTTTGCCAACACTTAGTCCATTTAGTGGTATAAAATAATTACTTTTCAAACCCGGTCTTATGGTATTTGTCCACTCAAATGTTCTTCTTTCTCCGCCTCTTTCAGGACAATTTATATTGGATGATGTATATATTTTTGTTGTAACTGATTTAACCTTATCACTCTCATTATGTATTGATGTTCGACATATGAAGCCATTTCCTTCTTCTACAACTACAGCACTCATTGCACTTTGCATATCGACTTGATAATTATTTTGTTTTGCTGTAACTCTATGATATGGCAATCCTTTCTTGTCGATTTTAAGAGCAAAACTAGCTGTTTTTTGTCTACCTTCGTCATCAGTTGCAACGACATCAAAGGAACCACTACCACTACATAAATGTGTAAGTTCAAATTGGCGCGTTATTTTTTCGCGTAGTTCGTTAATTCTATACTTAAAGACACTTGGATATTTATCATCTCCATATTTCGTATTAAAAGGTAATACAATACGTAAAGTAATATTTTCTAGAGAAGTACCATTTACACTTTCTAAATTAACAATATACATATTTTTTTCATTCACCTTTAGTTCTTTTGGAAAATCCATTGATATGTTAAGTGGGAGATTACTTTTTGGTTTTAGTTCTCCTTTTGTTACAATATAAGGATATCGTAAATTAATTTGCGGTAATTCTTTCTGAGTTATACGAACAAGAAACTTATCCTTGCCTGCTGATAGAGCCATACCTTCGAATTTGTATGTATGATCTTTGCTTGGTTCAAGACTAGATAAACTCCATGAAATTGCAGTAGAACCTGCCCGATTATTATACTCAAAGTTAGAAGGAAGCATCATTAGAGTTCTTATTCCATAGGCTGTTTTATTTCCTGTATTTCTAATTGTAAATGAATAACTACTTTTTTGGCCAACAGGGATTTCAAAATTTCCTATTAATTCTCCGATAAGATAGCTTGAATCTGACTGAATATATTCTTGTATTTTTCTTTTTTCCGCAAAGATGGCTAATTGTTGTTGCTTTTGAATATTTTCAAGTGCTTCCTTTGCCTCCAATGATACATTTTTATCATGACTTTTAGTCAGCTCGATAAAAAAAGGAATAGAATCAGATCCAAATTTTACAAGTGATGCAAATGCTTTTTTGCGTATTTTTTGATCATTCTTTTGTGCAGCGAGTATGAGATCTTTTTCTTTTTGATAAAAGTTATCACTGTTAGCTATAATATTTAGCGCCCACCTTGCCTCGCGGCGAACACCAATATTTTTATCTTTGCTTAAACTTTCAATAACTGCCAAATGTTTTTTTGCACTCTTGCCCATATTTACAAAACTACGAGCTGCAATTTCTCGAAGAGTAGGATTTTTATCAGTAGCGAAACTTATAACTAGATTATCAGCACTAATTTCAGCCAATGCCATTGAGACGGCGCGCCTTACGCGAATGTTTTTGTCATTGGCCAATTTACGCAAAGCAGACAAAACATTTGGTTGTTTTAATCCTATGTCGCCAAAAGCTAAAGCAGCCCAGATACTTACTTCGGTGAACTGTTCATTTTTGAGCAAATTAACAATCGCAAGTGCTATTTTTTGGTTACCTCTGCCTACTTTTGCCAGAGACTTTAAAGCATCAATGCGGGTACTTATTTTTTCATTTTTTATATCTTGTAGTAAATTGCTTATTTTTTCTTGGGCATTTTCTGGTAATGAATACAAGCTTCTTTTCATTCCGCGGCGCACGCTCCAGCGAGCTAAATCATCTTCGTCAGAGAAATTTTCTGCCATAATCCATACACTAAGCAAAAGAAAAATTATAGTTGTTTTTATCTTCATATTAATCTCCAATTTTTATAAGGGATTGTTCTTGTTCCTGTTTTTGAGAAAGTTGTTTAAATCTTTTGAGTATTTGTCTAATAAGTGGTAATTTCACATCGTTTTGCGGAAGAGAAATGTAAATATCTTGTAGTAAATGCAGTCCCATCGAAGCGTACAAAGCATTTTTATCTTCATCAGCCTCAATAAATTCTATAAGTTGTGCCAATTGTGATATTGAATGGAGCACCTTGTTTTCTTTGTGATAGAAAATTAAAGCTAGTTGATACGAAGCAAGTGCTAAAACCTCGGTATTTTCAGTACGATGTGTTACCTCTGCTAAAAGGTATTTAGATTTTGCAAGGTTTTTATTTTTATACTGCATTGCTTGGCGTACCATTTTCCATGGATTTTCTTCTAAAGAATATTCAGCGACAACTTCCAAAGGTTGTTCATTTTCTACACTGTGAATAATTACTTCTGGTCTTTTGAAAAAAGAACCCATCCAAATACCAACAACAACAAACAATATCGCAGCTGCTGTTAGCTTCCAAACTCTACGTCTTTTAGGATGTGTTTTCGCAATAACAGAAGAAACAAATTGCTTTGAATCAAATGGATATGTTGGTTCGTGGTATAACTGCTCTAATTTTTTCAAAGATTCAAGAAATTCTCCGCACTCAATGCATTGCGATATATGCTTTTGGCTATCGTTATCTTGTTGATTTTTGTCCCACTGTGTTGATATCAACTGTTGATATTGTTCACAATTCATAACAGATCCTTTATTGTCTTTAATTTTTCCATCAATGATTTTCGTGCACGAAAAATAAGTCCGCCAATAGATGTTTCAGGACATCCAAGAATAGAACTTATTTCTTCATAAGAGCAGTTTCCATGAGTTTTTAGTAAAAAAGCTGTTCTTTGTCGCTCAGGAAGTTGTTCCGTTGCTTCAACTAAAATTTCTCCTAATTCTTTATTTTCACATATTTCTACAGGAAATTTTTCCTGAGAAACTACATTTTTTTCTAATGGAGTTGTCTGGCGCACCTTCTTTTTTCGGAGTCGCGAGATGCTCTCATTTATAACAATTCGCCGCAAAAATTGAGGGAATTTTCCCTCGTTGTTGTATTGCGGCAAAAGATTGTAGACTTTTAAAAATACCTCCTGAGCAATATCTTCAGCGTCTTGTTGATTTTTTAAAAACTGATAAGCAATACTTAGAACAAAACGGTGGTATTTTTCGACTAGTTTTGCAAATGCATCTCGATCACCTATCATTGCCATTTCAATTAGCCAACTGTCCATAAATTTACTTTCAATAAACGATGTTGAGTATTTAATACGTTTTAAAGTCGATTTTGATTTCTCGCTCCTTACATACCATAACGCACCACATCAAAAAATTTTCTGCTGATTTTTAAATTTTTTTACTAGTGTTCAAAAGCACTGAATTATGGGAGGTATGAATAGACACGCTCTAAACCAAATTGTGTAAATATTTTTACCGCGCCACTCATTAATTTCTTGACGAAAATACTTCATTTTACTAAACTAAACTGTTCTACTTCGCAAAGTATGATGTTGTCATAATTTAGGGAGAAAAAATGGCTGGAAACAAAAGTATAGGGTTAGACTTTAAACAAAGACTTCTGGGAATGAAGGCAGTAGAAGGAAAGTTTATTACCGAAAAACAGTATACTCAATGCCTTAATATTATAGATTTTTTTGAGAAAGATAAGAATCTCACAGATATCTTAGTTGAAAAAGGTTTTATGACGCAAAATCAAATTCGTAGACTTGAAAAAATTATAGATGGCGAGTTGGATCCAAACATTGAACCTAGAAAAATTAGCAAAGAAGAGGCATCGCTTTTTGGCTCGCTAGCATTAGAAAAATGCTTAATTAGTGAAATACAACTAGAGCAAGCTTTACAAGAACAAGAAAAATATCAACAACGTGGAGTTCGTGTACAGATAGGACAAATTTTACTTAAAAAAGGTTATGTTACCTCTAGTCAAGTTTCATCTATCCTTGAAAGTCAATTGAACAAAACATACTATTGCAAAAAATGTTCTATTACCACAACATCTTCTGGCGCAAAAAATGAAATACAACAATGTACAGAATGCGGTTTGGATTTGGTAGAAATGAAAAAGAAAAAGAAACCACAGAAAAAAACAGAAGATATATTGCCAATGCTCAATACTATCGAACTTTAAACAATAAATACAAGGAACATAATTATGCTGCGATCTATGATTATTTGTATGACAATTTTCTTATTATTAGTGTCATGTAGAAAACAAGAAGTCTGCTGTGATATTGACTCTGTAGCAGGTATAGGATGGCCTTCAGCAGGCTATAGCACTATAGTAGAAAATACAAATCAAGAGAACACGAACGAAGTCTATATTCCACAGCCTACTAACTTCGATTCTTCTACAATAGAAATGCAGCCAGACTATACCTCTGAGCAAGATGAGGCAAACGAAGATAACACCGAAAACACTTGGGAAAACAATACTACTGAAAATAATGTAGCTGAAAATAATGTAGCTGAAAATAATGTAGCTGAAAATAATGTAATTGAAAATAATGTAACTGAAAATAATGTAACTGAAAATAATAACGAGAATAGTTGGGAAGACAATACTACAGATGCTAACTTTCCTGAAAATGCTAATGAGCAAGAAAATTCAATAAGCGATGCGACAGAAAAGCCAGAACAACAAAGTTTATTTGTTGCGGCCGAATTACTAGCACCGGCAAAAAGCTATATCTATAATTTATTCTCATACGAAATTAAAGTACGAAATACAAGCGATAAACCACTAAAGAATATTACGATAAAACATACTATTCCTGATAACTTGACATTCTTTTCAACCACAGGAAATGGGCAAAGAGATGGTCAACAAATTGTATGGACTGTGGATGAAGTTTCTCCTTTTGCAAGCCGTTCATACAAAGTAACTGCCAATGGACAGAAAACAGGAATTGCAAAGCTAGTTGCAAACATTACTCTTGATGATGGTTCTACGAAAAAAGTAAAAAAAGCTACAATGATTGATGCTTCAGCAGGCTTAAAAATAAACCACTTGGATACTGTAGACCCTGTAGAAGTAGATACCACAACTATTTATCAAATTGAAATTACAAACCAAGGGAATAAAAACGCTCGCGAGCTAAAAGTGGTTGATACAATCCCTAGTGAATCTACTTTTGTAAATGCTCAAGTAAAGAATATGCCTAATATTGGACACGAGGTAAAAGGAAAAACGATTATTTTTTCACCTATTCCAAGTCTGTCTCCTGGGCAAAAAATTGTTTTTGAAGTTGAAGTTGAGGTGATTGACGTTGGAGATTTAATTAATACAATAGAGGTAAGCACCTTAGATTTTGGGAAAACAATTAAATCTCAAGAAGGGACAAAATCTTTTCAAGATTAGTAAAAAAAGACGAACATATCTTTGAGAAATGTGTTGTATTAAACTACAACACATTTCATATTCTAATAACACCTTCACACTCTCACATAACCACTACACACTTGCGCTATCATTTTGCTGATAGACTCACTTCGTAAAAGAAACATACTCTTTATAAAAAATCTTTGTCTGGTGGTAAATACGAAGTAAGGTATTCTATCAATAGAAACAAAGACTAGGGAGGCGAAGTTCGACTACCGTTAACTTTTAAGGAAGCATTCTTGGTTTGAGATACTTGCTTTATAGTAACTAAGCCAAATTCAAAAAGAGAATTTTTGTCCTTCGCGATAAATGCGAAGAAATGAAAGCTAGGAGAGTGAAGATCTCTCCTGATTGGAAGTGCAATAGTCATTTGAAAACTATGTGACTTTCTCTAGGGTCTGTCATCATTCAATACAGATAAAAATATAACGGATTCATTTAATGATACGCCAGTAGTATTGAGCCCGAGCCCGTTTGCGAGCCCGCGCCCGAAAACTTTTTGAGAGCGACAGAAAGTGATTTATTGGTTCAATACTAGTTTTTTGCGATGGAAAAAGAAACTTTGCTTCTTTGATAAATTGTTAGTGAAAGTTTCGGAAACGGGCTCGCAAACGGGCTCGGGCTCGAAAAAACACACAATATTTTGAATGGTGACACGCCCTAATATATAATTAATAAGCTTTGAGGTGTAAACCTATGGAGAGATTATTGTTTTTTACGAAATTTTATGAATAACATTTCCGATTTCAATTTTGCCAACAAAGGAAATTCAAAATGAAAGCTTTAATTCAAAGAGTAAGCAAAGCTTCTGTTAGTGTAGATGATAAAATTATTGGAGCTATCGATCAAGGGGTGTTGGTTTTTTTAGGTGTGTTAGAGGGAGATAGTGAAAAAGAAGTTGATTATTTAGTTAAAAAAGTATTAGAATATCGTATTTTTTGTGATGAAAATGGTCGAATGAATAAGTCTTTGTTGGATATAAAAGGAGAAGCTTTAGTTATTAGTCAATTTACTCTTGCTGCTGATGGAAAAAAGGGACGGCGTCCCAGTTTTGACCAAGCAGCTTCCCCTCTGTTAGCAAAGCCTCTTTATGAAAAATTCATTCGAAAATTAGAAACTTTTGTAAAGACAGAATGCGGTTGTTTTGGCGCTAAAATGTTAGTATCTATTGAGAATGATGGACCCGCTACATTTATGTTAGATTATAAATGTTAGCTTTCTAAAAATTTCTCAATTTGTTCATATGGATTGGATGCATGGAACATGGAGGAAGTTGTTATTGGGTCTGTTAATCTTTCCAAAGCGATTTGAATCTTATCTAATTTACCAGTAAGAATCTTTACCGTTTCCTCAATATTATCTAACCTTTGGACTCCATCATTATCCATACCAATTGATTTTTCTTTCATACTATCAATATTTCCATAGATCGAACTTTCACTGTGTTTTGTAGTATCTTGATATTGAACAGTATCTTCCGAGGTGGTTCTTAGCAATCGACTATTAAACTCGTGCGCTTTGGCTAAATCTCTCTTTAGTTTAACGTTTTCAGAGGTAAGTTGTTGTACTCTTACTAGTGCGTCTTTTTCTCTTTGCTCTGATTTTTCGAGTTTATTGTGTGCATCTTTTATAATATTATTTATTTCTTGTCGTGCACGTTCTAGTTTCGCGATGGCTTCTCCGACCTTATTGAGCTTTTCTTCACAAAGCTTTTCTCGGATGACTAGACCACTGCTATCCCCGCCAAGCATTTCATATAAACACTCTATTTTTTCTTCCAAATTTTCATTGGTTTCAACAAGAGTATTCATGCTTAGATCGCGACGCATGTGTCTGTTTTTACTTTTTCTTTTTTGTATAATCTCTCTGAAATCAGCCATTCACTTTTTCCTGATGCGGTTATTATATAAAACAAAAACCACGATAATTTACAAAATATATCGTTATATAATATAACATATCTAAATTAACTAATCAACTATATTTTGGCATATTGAATAAAGTTTCCAAAATAATCAACTTTAAGATTTTTAACTTATTTCACAGAGCCTTCGCCATCAATGATATTATCATTATCAAATACATTGTGCGCGCGTGGAGTTTGTTCATTTAAAGGAACAACTCTAATACGTTTTTTCATTTGAGACATGACAAGTACACGTATCAAATCTCTACTGCCAGGCATGATAAGCAGAAAGCCTGTGATATCAGTTATGACACCTGGTGTTACGAGTAACACCGACCCAATAACTAATAGTAAACCATTGGTCAAGTCTTTTTCTGGTAATACGCCACTTGCTAATTGTTTTTGAATTTTCTGTAAAAGGAAAAGACCTTCTGAGCGAGCTAGTAAGGCTCCAAAAACACCAGTAGCAATTACTATAAGTACTGTATCCCAAAAACCAATAGTTTGACCTATGTAGACAAGTAAAAATAAATCTACAAGTGGAACTATTATGAATAACAAAAGTAGATTTAACATTATCTTGCCGAAAATTTCATTTTAATATTTTGAAATTCAATTATCGCACCATCTTTTAGTTGTACAACTTCTGTTATTTTAGCTTGATCTAAATGCAGTTCTACGTTTGTAGACGGGGAAAGAAAAAACCCTGTTGGACGATTACTTATAATAAAAATTACATTAGAATCATAATCGCCTTCGATTTTTAAATCTGCGTTATCTCCCCTACCAGCAATAAAGAGTACTTTTTCTAATAATATTTTTGCAGGCGAGGCATTTCCTTCTAAGATCGCTATATAGGCAGATGTTTTTTCTTCTTTACCACTCGAAGCGGTAACTCGTCTAGTTCCTAATTGTAGTGTTTCTTCTGGAGGTGCTAAATCTTTGCGTTGTGTTGGTGCTATTTCACTAAAAATGGTGACTTTTTCTCGGTCATTTTCGTAAAAAATTAGGCTGTGCTTGTTTTGTTTACCTATGCCTATTTCGTCTTTATTGCGAAGAGCACAGCGTTTAATAGGCAGCGAGTTAACACTTGTTCCATTTTGACTATTTAAATCTTCAATAAAAAATTCACCATTTGCTTGAATAATTCGCGCATGATTGCGTGAAATTCCAAGGTTATCAATACAAACTGTATTATCTTCTGTTCTTCCAATTGTAAGAGGTCCAGCTCCTACAAAGAATTCTTGAATAATATTATTTTTAAATTTTAAGAGTACTTTAGCCATATTTTTATGGTACAGTCCTTGAAGACTAATACCTCCCTTTTTACAATTTATTTTATATTTTTCTTTTTTCCTAAAAAAACAAATTGTAGAATAAATGAATAATCTCGAAGTGTATGATACTAAAAAAAATATAAAAACCAAATAAAAAACTTCAAAGTGTCTAAAATTATTGTGTTTATACGCAAAGCCGAACCACATTTACCAAGGGGTTTTCACATGAAATTACGACTTTTTATTCTGCTGGCATTATTTTCGCTGGCAATGTTTGGTTGTCAAAAAAGAGAAATTGTTTACGATAACTATATCGATTCTTTTCGTTATAAACCTGAAACCGAGTGGGACTATTTATATTTACTTGATAAAGGTAATGATACGCAAGTTGCAGATAAACAGTAGTTTTTTTCTCTGCTGTTGTGAATAAAAAAAGCTCCAATTATTTTGGAGCTTTTTTTATTTATCGAATTATTTTGGCGCATTTTTAAATAGTACCAATTCGTCCTGCTACGAACCGGGATTACCTGGAGGAGGAGAAACAAAAACTTGCGTTTTTGCACGATAAATTAACTTGCCCGCGCGAAAAATTCTAATAATTATATCAAATAATGTCAACGGTGTTTGCTTTTCTAGCGTTGGCGATTGTATTTCTAGACTAAAAGAGTATTGTGATAAGTGATTATCTTCATCAGAAACAGTTATGTTATATGGTAATGTAGGTACACTCTCAGCAACAAATCCCGTCCCCAAATTACATACAGCATTAGCATCGCGAATACCAGGAATAAATGTACTATCATCGCTTGTGTCGGCAGTTTCAAAACCTAAAGGCTTCATTCCGCCATCAGAATCAAAAATGGCTTCATCATCTCCATTAACTTCTACAGGGAGTATAAAGCTCAATCCAGAATCAATTCCATCGTAAAAAAACTTGAACTTACCCTTGGACGTGTTTAATGGCTCTGAATTTAAAATTTGCATAGATGACATAAAGCTACTATGCACTGATTCTGCAATGAGTGTTGACTGCGTTTCTTCTACTGCTTTTTTTGTTGAATGGAGGCCTGCAGGAAAAAGAACTAACACACCACCAAGTCCAACAATGAGAATTCCAATTGCTATTAATATTTCAATTAATGTGAAACCACTATTTTTTCTTTTCATAAGACTAATCCTGAGTAATTAACAGTTGTACTACTTTTGAAAAAGTCCGAGTTAGACGTCCTCTTTCATCCGTTAGATCTGCGTTTAGACGAATTGCGAATGGAAACTTTGTTAGTGGATCGTCTATATCGTTATTAAACACAATCGTATTTGGCCTGATGACTTGTATTTGCCCATTTGACGTATCAAAAGCAAAGTAATCAATTTGAAAAGAGGGTTTTACTATATTGTTAGAATTTTCCTCTGCAATAAATTGACAAACAATATCGTTTGCTAATGTATGTTCATAGGATTCATTGACCGGGTCAGGGTCGGGAACAGGTAAACCGTTTACATCTTTTGCAATTGCATCGACAATATGTCTTTTTAGAGTCCAGCGATTATTTTTCTCTTCTAAATAATAAAATATTCGCGCTTCTGATGTTACGATTTCAGGTTCAACATCATCACTACTTGAGTTCATAAATGATGTGGTAGATAAAAACTTCATCAGTAAGTGTGGACTCGTATCGTTCTGAGGATTATTAATTGTAAAAATATGATCATTGTTGTCTTGGGTATTTTTTAAGTCTTTTTCTAAATTATTCAAGCCGGCACGAGCATTTTGAAAAATAAACATTCTATTTTCTGTTGTCGTCATCATTCCTGTTACACCGTCAAAAATAATGACAAGTGCTCCAATAATGATAATCATTAACGACAACGATATGAGAAGTTCGATCAAAGTAAAGCCACGTTTTTTATTCATTATACACCTACTATTTAACGAACAGATACAATTACGCGTCCTGTATTACGCACTATATTAACATAACAATTTTTGTCAGCTTCATTTTGCTCTACAATCACAATATCTGTGTCATTGCTATCTTCAGGATCATTGTCTTTATCTCCTTGAAAATGAAGCTCTCCACTTGGTAAAAAAATATAGCTCTTGTTAGCTGCTGGTTCACTAAAGCTGGTGCGGTCTGGCAATAATCTAGGCTCTTCATGTAAAAAAAATGTGTTGTCAGATCTATTCAAAACATAAATATGCATACTGCCTAAACTGCCTGTTATGTCTGTTTCTACGCCGTTTTTAATCAAAGTATTTGTGGTATCATCGATAAAGAAAATAACATGTGTTTCACTTTTTTTACTAATAGCAACAGATCGCGCTTTTGTAAATATAGATTGTAACATTTGTCCAGAGGCTTTTAAACGTCGATTGCGTGTAAATTTTATGAACATTGGTGCAGACAAACTCGCCACAAAACTGATAATTGCAATAACAATTAATAATTCTAGTAGCGTAAAACCTTTTTTGTGTTTGCGCATGTTAATCCTAATCACTAGTGCGTTTTTTTGTCTTTTCGATGTTCCAACTAACAATCTCATCTGAATCGATTAAGGCAAAAGAAGTCGAATCATCGTCAGAATTGCCGTCGGTGCCATCTAACCCATCAGCTCCAAGAGAATATATATCAACCATACGCAAATTTCTGGTGTCGTCATCGAAATTATTTGGTCCTTGAGGATCGTCTCCTGAATGATCACGACCAGGACAAACGCGTAGAAAATTTCCAAAACCATCTGAAATTAGCGCATCATTATCTCCTGGATTATCGGGATCTACACCATCGGGAAATGTTGTTGGTAAATTTTGAGAAATAAGTATATCACCATCTATTTCTTCATCGTTACTTACTTTAATGTCTGTAAGTACAAAACGTAATCGACGGTTAAATTCCTCAAAAGCATCGTCGTCAAACGAACTCAATTCTGATGTATCACCACCTATAGCTCCGTAACCGTTGTTTTCAAGTGTTACAGTGTTATTTATGTCTGGATAAACCTTGAATATTGCACGGTACTCATCACATCCTGAAACTAGAGCCATTATTGTTGCTCGCGAACTTTCAATTAATGCTTTTTCTCTCACGGATTGACTAGCCACAACTATAAATCCCGCGAGAATACTAATAATAGTAATTACAATGAGTAGCTCAATCAATGTAAAGGCATTTTGCTTTTTTTTCATAACAGCACTCACCTACTCTGTAAAGTTAGTAATAATACGCGAAGGATCTACAATTTCAATATCTTCAGCTTCACAAAACATTTGATATGTGTCAAAACGAATAACGGCTTCGCGTGGGTCTTCGTTCACTTGATCTCTTTGAAATTTTTGGGTTCTTCTTTCTGAATCCATTTCATTATATTTTACAGTAGTGCCAAAGCGAGTAGTAAGTATTGGTGCATCACCGTCTCCTACAGGATCTCCAGCAGCATTTGTTAAACTTTCTTCGTTTACATCTAAGTAATTGTCTAGCGGACGTGCAGAAACCTGTCCTAATCCGTCGACATCTCCGTCATTAGAGGTATCACCATCTAGATGGCGTACGAGATTATTGTCAGCATAATCACTAACCTCTTCGTTGAATTCTCCACGTTCTGCTGCACGGTTTGTTGGCGTACAATCATTTACACCACCACCTGAAGTATTACCATCAGGAGGAAAAGCTCCAAGATCGCTGTTATACATTGCCAGTGATTGATCAACAGTGCTTAGTAGTGCTTTAATTTCAGCGCGATGTGCTGATAACACTGCTTTTTGTATTGCTGGTATTAAAATAGAAGCGAGTACACCAATAATAGCGACCACCACTAGCAGTTCGATTAGAGTAAAACCTGAATTTTTTTTCATAAAAGTCTCCTTTTAGGATATAGGTAATCAAAATAACCTTATTATATCCTAATACTAAAGTTATGATTTCTTACTAACTTTCAATCAATGCTTTTTCTATTAACCATTGCGAACCTTGTAAGAATATCAACAATGAAGTAGTCTAATGTAAAAGTATTTTTTTGTACAAACTACTCTGTAAAGTTAGTAATAATGCGCGAAGGGTCTTCAATTTGAACATCTTCAGCTTCACAAAACATTTGATATGTGTCAAAGAAAATAACGGCCTCGCGTGGATCTTCGTCCACTTGATCTCTCTGAAATTTTTGGGTTCTTCTTTCTGAATCCATTTCATTATATTTTATAGTGGTACCAAAACGAGTGGTAAGTATTGGTGCATCACCGTCTTTTACAGGATCTCCGTTAGCATTTCTTAGATTGGCTTCACTTACTTGTAGGTAAACGTTAAGTGGTTTTGTCGAAACAATCCCTAAACCATCAATATCTCCGTCATTAGAGGTATCACCATCTAGGTGACGTATAAGATTATTGTCAGCATAAGCACTAACTTCTTCGTTGAATTCTCCACGTGTTGTTGCGCGATTTGTCGGCGTACAGTCGTTTACATCACCACCTGCAGTATTGCCATCTGGAGGAAAAGACCCATGGTCAATATTATACATTGTCAGTGCCTGATCAACAGTAGTTAGTAGAGTTTTAACTTCAGTGCGCTGCGTTGATAATAATGCACTTTGTATTGTTGGTATTAAAACAGAAGCGAGTACACCAATAATAGCAACCACTATCAACAGTTCAATTAGCGTAAAACCTGAGTTTTTCTTCATAAAAATCTCCCTTACTAAGGTAAAATTAATAGTTAGTAACTCTATAATTTAATTGTATCGTGGTAACTATAAACTTGCAAGGAATTTAACAAAAACTGCTTTTGAAATGACTGTAAGAAAATGGTATCGTTTTGATGATGTTATAGAGGATACAATTTAATAATTGTGCGAAGAAAAATCATCTTTATGTGCAATTGTGGACTGGCATTGTACAAAGATCATTTTTCAGTGGCGTTGTTCTAGTTAAGTGATGTTCTTCGAAACGCGGAAACCTAAAATTTTGTTGCTGTATTTTGCAGCTAAACCGCTACGACTTGCTGAACGACACGATGCTATGTTGTCAAACCAACTTCCTCCGCGCTGTACTTTTACAGGACGCACCGCTTTTAACATTTGGCTCATGCCTTTGCTACTAAGGGTTGTAGAATTGTTTGCACTCTTTGTGGAATAATTACTATACGTATCAACGCACCACTCCCAAACATTACCAACCATATCGTGGATGCCATAAGGATTACATTTTTTCTTACCAACTTCGTGGGTTTTATTTTCCGAATTTCCTTGGTACCAGAAATAGTCGTCTTTTACATCATCTCCCCAGTAGTTTTTAAATGTCGTTCCCCCGCGGCAAGTATACTCCCACTGGTCCTCACCTAAAAGTCTTAAGCCAACTTTTTCACAAAAAGAGTAGGCATTTTCCCAGCTGACTCTTTCCACAGGTAGATAGTCACCTTGAAAATGAGAAGGATTGCTTTTCATAATCTTGTGCCATTGACGCTGAGTTACTGGATATTTTGCGACATAAACCGCGCGATGAACAGTAGAAATGTGCTGAGTTTCACTACTCTTGCGCCCTTCTTCATTTTCCGAAGATCCCATAAAAAAGCGTCCAGGTGGAACAAGTACTAACTCAAAACTAACATCCTCAAAAACATATTCAATATTTTTTTGCAATTCATTTTGATCTGCGTACCAATTTTGATAAGCTTCGGCGTATTCTACTTGTTTATCCCAAGGTAAACTTATCCATTTATCACTGGAAAAATCCATGAGAAATTCTTCTTTGTCCCAGCATTCTTTCCATACTTCATTTTCTGATTCGATATTTGGCCCAAGATCACCAAATTCTTCATTAGCTCTACTTTGAAACCCAATAACTAAACTTTGCATTGTTTCTGGTTCGCGATGGCTTTTTACTAAAATATCAAATAATAAGCGTCCAAAATACATTGAAATCATGCATCGTAACGAATTTTGATGTTGCTTATCTAGTTTGCTAAAGAAATCTTTTATTACCATTGGATTCAAATCGCTAATTAAATCTAACACAATCGGCCTTAGCCATTCAAGTTGTTCTTTTTGCAGTTTGAGTAGATTACCGAGTGCGCGGCGTTTAACACTAGGGTCTTCACTAAAAAGCTCAAGGCTTTCTTCCCATATTTCATAAAAATCTTTGTCTTTTTGTGTCAATATTTTAATAATTTTTTGTTTAGCTTTGCTACTCTCTTCCCATAGACATCCGCGCAAAAGATCTATGGCATAATCGTTGTCAAGTTTATAAGACTGTAACTTGTCTATCGCAGCTAAACGTTTACCGTCTTCAAAGGAGTGTAGTACATCAAACAATTCCCAGGTTTCGTTATCGCTAGGATATAATTTTTTCAAAATACGTATACATGTTCGGCGAACAGTGCGATTTTTATTAATGAGATAATAAGAAAGATTTTCTTTTAACCAGCTCATTAAGCGTTTCTGTCGCTCTGGTTTTTCACTTTCGTACATATCGTAAATTTCATCAATACATACAAAAACTTTATCTGTATCGTAATTTTCTAAAGCTTTATAACGTTCCATTACTAGATAGTAGTAAATTTGCACATCTTCATTTAGAGATTTTATATCGTAATTTACACTTTTTAAGAGATTAGCACCTTCTAGTTTTTGTGCAAAATTGCTACTATTGGTAATTAGTTTTGTGGCAAATGGAACAAAACTGTCTTTGTCACCAAGATTACCTTTTTCTAAGGACTCTCGCAGTAATTCTTGCCATTCTTCTTCGTATTTTCGTAACTTGTTTAGTGTTTGCTCAGGAGATATTTTGATGTAATTTAGAAGTAAGCGTTTGATCTCTCTTTTGAGTTCTGTTGTGTTTTTATAACGTTGATCGCGATTTTTTTGCATCATCTTCATTGAGAGATGCTCTATTTCAGAAGGTACATCTTTGCGCACTTTTTTCGGAGAAGGAGGATTGTCGCGTGGTCGTAAACGCATATAGAGAAGTTGTTGTGTGGTCTGTCCATAAAAAGGATATTCTCCAGTAATCATGTAAAAGAACACAACTCCCAAAGAATAAATATCTGTTCGCGAATCTACTTCACCACCTTCTACTTGCTCTGGAGAAAGATACCAAGGTGTTCCCATAATTGCGCCATCTACCGTAAGGGTACTACTTTCAAGGAACTTTGCAATTCCCAAGTCGGCGATTTTCGCGCGACCTTTACGATTGATTAGTATATTTTCTGGCTTTATGTCGCGGTGAATGATTCCCTTTTTATGGGCAGCTTCGAGTCCCTTGACTATTTGGTGTAATATGATTAAGGAAGTTTCAAAAGGTACGGGAAGATTGTCGTCTAGGAAATCTCGAAGGCTTTCGCCATCTATGTATTCAAGTTTGATAAAGTGAATATCTTCTGTTTCTCCAATTCCCCATACTTTAATGACATAAGGGCTGTTTAGTTTATGTAATCCTTGGGCTTCACGTCGAAAACGTGC
The DNA here is from genome assembly GCF_041508025.1 of Candidatus Uabimicrobium helgolandensis. Classification (NCBI taxonomy): domain Bacteria; kingdom Pseudomonadati; phylum Planctomycetota; class Candidatus Uabimicrobiia; order Candidatus Uabimicrobiales; family Candidatus Uabimicrobiaceae; genus Candidatus Uabimicrobium; species Candidatus Uabimicrobium helgolandensis. The sequence goes on along the minus strand of NZ_CP165719.1, from coordinate 2,811,894 downwards.
AATGACTTCTGGAGAATCCACGAGATCTTTTTTTAGTGTTTTGATAGCAACGGAAGTATTCAATTTACTATCATAAGCACGATAAACTTCTCCCATGGCACCTTTCCCTAGAAATTCAAGAACTACAGCTCCTCCAATTTCTTTACCAATCAATACATCCGACATCTAGTTATTTTCCTTAAGAAACATAAACACTCACATCCGAGATTACACCGTCAACAATATTACAAGAATATAAAGTTTATGTCAATGTTCTACTCAAATTCTACGCTGATTGACAAAGTACTTAAAAACTTTTACAACTCACTTAATTGATGACATTTTTTGTAGTTTATAATATAATATTGCGCGCAAATGGGCTTTATTCGTAAAAAAGCAGCTTAGGAAATCTATCTATGGCAAAATTTAAAAATAAATTCTTAACAATCAACAAAAAGAAAATAGAAATAGTTCGATTTTTAGGTAGTGGTAGTCTCGGAGGAGTATGGGAAATAAAAAATGAATTAGGTTATCCTAAAGCATTAAAAATTCTGTACAAATTACCACAACTCAATACTAAGAATTTCTTAGAAAAATTAAAAATTCTCAAGAAAATTTCGCATCCAAATATAATGGGAATAGACACTATTGGTGTTATTAGTCATCGCAATCTACAAAGCTTGTTTGATGACGAACAAATACAGGGTCCTGCCAATGAAGTTCCTTATTTTACAATGCCGTATGCAGCTATTAATCTGGCTGACTACATTGTTACTCACAAGGAAAATACTCTAGAACGACTTAAATTGTCCCTTCATTTATGTTCAGCAATACGCAAAATTCATCACCTCAAGGTGTACAATGCAAAAATGGAGGTAGAAGACTTAGAACACGGTAATTTAAAGTTTTCTAATTTACTTCTCGTTACTAAAAATAATACCTTTAGCTTGAAAGTTGGAGATTTAGGTATTGAGCCTTCTTTAGGTATTGATCATGAGAATGCCTCGCACGCATCCGTTCAAAAAAATGATGATTTCTCTACTACTCAAAAAACAATAATGGAATTGTTATCTACACTTTTACAGGAAGAATTACAAAATTTACCAACTGTTACGGATCAAAATTCACTTGAAGTTTGGGTTGAAAAATTACGTTTTTTTGAACAAAAAATGCGACGCGAAAAATCAGCTCGTTCTTTTTTACATTTAGGAATACAGCTATATAGTAAATCGACCTACGAGTACGCTTTAAAAGATTTTAACAAAGCCATTTCTCTTGATGAGGATTTGTATGATGCACATCTATACAAAGGTCTGACTCTTGTTGAAATGGACAAATTAGAAGAAGCAAAACAATGTTATCAAAAAGCAATATCTCTCAATGCTGTCGATCCGCGGGCTTACGAAAATTTAGGAGATTTGCATTCTAGTGAGTATCAAAACGAGGAAGCGGTGATGTATTTTCAAAAAGCGATAGATCTCGATAAAAATATGCCGTTTTGCTACGCAAGTCTTGGAGGCATCTTCAAAGAACAAAATATGTATGAAGAAGCATTAGAGGCGTTTTCAAAATTAATAGAAATAGAGGAAGATTGTCTTCCTGCCTATATTGATCGCGGAGATGTTCATTTTAGTTTAGAACAATATCAAAATGCTAAAGAAGACTATCAAAGAGCCTTTGCTCTTCAAGATGATAGTGAAGAAATCAAGGCCAAGCTAGCTTTAGCAAATGAAAAACTAAAAGGAGAAACCCAATGACCAAGAAAAAAAATACTTCTTTGAAAAAACGACCTACCACAAAGAAAAAAATCAACGCAGATAATTTCTGGAAAACAATGCGCTTTAAAGAAGAAACTCTTATTGGGGATAAACTACGTAAACTTCTTCATGCTGATATCATTGAGCCTATTATTGAAAAATGTCGTTTTCAAGTTCGTAAAGACTATTGGCACTCTGTATTTTCAGGTCATAGTTTTCATATAGACAAAGATCTATCTCCAGAGTTGTTTGGAATATGCCAAGAAGTGCTTGATACACTTCATTTCACAGAGCCAGTTAATTTTTTCATCACTAACGATCCACAAGTAAATGCAGCCGCCTACATGAAAGGTGAACAAGACAACAGTCATGTTGTCGTCATAAATTCTGGTCTTGTAGAAAGTTTTAGCGAAAAAGAGTTGAAATTTGTGATTGGGCACGAAATTGGTCATCTTATATACAAAACAGCCGAAATTCGTCGTTTAATTAATTATCTCTTTGAAGAAGAACGATTTATTCCTATTTCTATTCAGAACCTTATATCACTTTGGGAAAAATTTGCAGAAATTTCTGCTGATCGTATGGGATTTATAGCATCTCCTTGCGTTGAAAGCTGCATCACTAATTTTTTTAAACTTTCCTCTGGAATAAGTTTAGAAAAGGTAAACCTTAATGCAAAAGCATTTATGAAAAAAATGGATGAAATGCTTATTCGCGCAAAACAAGGTGAATACCAAATTTTATTTGGCAGCTCACATCCTTCAAATCCAGTACGTGTAAAGGCTATCGAGTTATTTAGTGAATCAAAAACATACAAAGAGTACGCCGCTTCGCACAAAATAGTTAAAAGTGACAAAGATCTTGGTAAAGAAATGCAAGAGCTTCTAGATTTAATGGAGTTATTTCCTACTAGTCAAAGAGATTACTATCGTTCGATGGTAGTCGCTGCGGGAGGTATTCTTATAGCGGGTCTTGATGCCCATATCACAATGGAAGAAAACGATGAGATTGTTGAGTATCTTGCTAAATTTACTGCGCGTCCTAAAGTATTTTTAAGAAATTTACAAGCACAGGCTAAAACAAGAGAAGGTCTACAAGAAACGCTTATTGGAGCTATTTATTGTCTTTTAGAAGCTGACCCTGAAGAACGCTATTCCATTTTTTATTATTTATGCCGTGTTGTCATTGCCGACCATGAACTGAGTGAACAAGAAATTCATTTTCTAATGGACATTGCTACTAAACATTTAGGTATGCACGAAATAGAAGCAAATCGCTTGTTCTTAGAAAATTTACGAAGCAGTGGTTTCACCCCGAGGTTTTAGGAGAAAAAACATGAAAGACGTTTACATTGCTCCGTCGCTATTATCGGCAAATTTTGCCCATTTGCAAAAAGATATAGAAACAGTAGAAAGCGCTGGTGCAGAGATTTTACATTTAGATGTAATGGATGGGAATTTTGTAAAAAACATAACTTTTGGACCTTGTGTTATAAAATGTATTCGCGAAATAACCAAAATGCAATTTGATGTACATTTAATGATTGATCGTCCAGAGGAGTATGTAGAAGACTTTTTACGTATAGGTTGTCAGTGGCTGAGTTTTCACATTGAGGCTACGGACTGTGCTCACGAAATCATTAAAAAAATAAAGCAGTACAATTGCAAAGCTGCGATCGCGATAAAACCCAATACCGACATAAGTACAATTATTCCATATTTAGCTGATTTAGATATGGTTTTAGTGATGAGTGTTGAGCCTGGATTTGGTGGGCAAAAATTTATTGAAAAAATTTTAAAAAAAATAATCGAGTTACGAAAACTCCCCAATTGCCCGAAATATATAGAGGTTGATGGAGGTATTAATCAAGAAACAGCCATAAAAGCCGCACAAGCAGGTGCAAACATTTTTGTGGCAGGTTCGTATATATTCAAAAGCAATCAAATTTCTAAAACAATACACAAGCTTAGAGATGTATTATACGGGTTATCAACAAAAAAAAGCCCTCTATAAGAGGGCTTTATTTTAAATCTAATGTAAAATACTAAACTGCTGTAGTACTGTACAGTTGTCCTATTACTTCTTTATAGCGTTGAAAAACAACTGGGCGACGAATTTTCATTGTCGGTGTCAACATACCATTCTCAATAGTAAACGGTTCACAAATAATTTCAAAGTTATTTATTTTTTCACTCGCGTCCATTTGCATATTGACGCGGCGAATAATTTTTGATATTTCTTCGCGAATGTTTGGATTATTAAAATGATCACTTTGCGGTATAATGAGAGCTCCTAGTCTAGGTTCTCCATCACCAACCACCATAGCTTGTTGAATTAGTTCTTGACCTGATTGTAAAATTCGTTCTTCTATTTGTGCTGGAGGAATATTTAAACCAGACGATAGCACCAGAATTTCTTTTTTACGACCTAAGAGGAATATGTATTCTTTACCATTAATAATCTCTTTACGGCCGAGATCACCCGTTTTGAACCAGCCTCCTTCGCGTAAAGTAAGCTTGTTTAAATCAGGTTCCTCGAAATAACCGCTAAACACAGGATCACCTTTGAATAAAATTTCACCGTCTTCCGCTATTTTCGCTTCAACACCTGGCAAAGGATAGCCAATAGAACCTTTATGAGTTTTACTTGGCTCATTATAAACAATAGCGCCAGAAACTTCTGTTAATCCTTGTGCATTGGTAAGTGGCATACCTATTGCTTCGAAAAAATCGTAAATATGTTGCGGGCAAGCTGCTCCTGCGGTAAGCAGAATTTTGAACTGTCCAATATTTTTGCGAACTTTGGAAGTAACAAGGTTACCAACCGTATGGACAAACAATCCATAATAACATTTTCCGAAAAACGAAGCGTTGCGATATTTATGGTATGTATCTACACAACGATGTAACAGTTTTCTCATAAAGTTTTTTTTGCGCAGTTTGCGTTGGATTCCGTTGTAAACAGCTTCATAAACGCGAGGAACTGCAACTAAGATGTTGGGTTGAAAATTGCTTAAACCGTATAATAAGTGATCGCGGCCAACAATTTGAACGAGAGCCCGATTTGTTAGGGCGATAAAAACCTCATTTTGCGCCATAACATGGCTAAGAGGTAAAAAGGTTAAAGTACGAAATGTAGGACTAATCTGAAGATGATTTCCAGCACGGACAACACAAGAAACAATATTACGGTGGCTTAACATAGCACCTTTTGGTTCTCCTGTAGTACCAGAAGTAAAAACAATTTGCATTAAATCATCAGGATTACATTCATCTACTACTTTTTGAATGCTTGTACTTGCTGTTTCAACATTAGCTTGCTTGTTAAAAATGTCGAAAATATCAACATGTTTACATGGCAAAGCTTTTTGTTCAAGAACATCTGGAGAGCAAAAAATGGTGTGAATGTGTTCTTGTACATAATCAAGTTGTGTCAGTTTTTTATACAAACATGGTTTTGTAACAATAATAGATTTAGCACGTACTTTTCTCAATATGTGTGTGATCGCATCTTCATTGGCAATAGTGTGAAGTGGTACACAAACTTTTTGAGCATATAAAACACCGAAAAAAGAACGAAGAAAATCGTAGGACGTGTCCAAAAATAACGGTATATACTCTCCTACTTCATTTTCAATTAAAGATGATCCAAAATTGTATGAAGATAGAAGTAAATTTTTATACGTATATTCGTTGATGTTGCGTTGATCATCCAATTCGCGGCAACAAACCCGATCTTCTTCCTGTGGGGTACATAAAATATAGCCCAGTAAGTTATTTTTTTCTTCCATAACTCCTTATACCTTTACAAGAATTTTCATTAGAAAACAACCCTCTATTCATAGCCTCTAATGTTGTTTTCTAACTCTGGGCAAACACAAGAGCTAAAATATAGGTTTTTTGGTAGTGTCATCTTTGCTATAACACCTCAAGGAAAACCTGACCTTTACACTTTACAGATAAAATCTCAAACTATGAGTGTTTATCCGAAACTTAAAGCTTATATCCAAATACTATTAAGAGTATTTAATATGGAAGGGTTATATTTTTTGGATGATTATATGGATTTGTCCATTAAACAATATAATTCCCATCTAAACTAAATGCTAGTAAGTGAAAAATAACTAAATCCTACTCTTAAAGAGTATATTTTTCTAGATATAAGTATGCTTTAAATATAATTATGCTATAGAGTTTAAAAAATAGCAAAATTTTTTTTTTGTAACTACGCAAAATCTAATTATTTAAACTTACACAAGTGTAAAAAATATGAAATCATAAATTCAAAATAGAGTCAAGTAACATTTTAAATTTATGAAACTAATTTTCGTAAATTTTTTCTTGACAAAAGTTTTTATTGATATAAAATACTGAAATTAGTGAATTAACAGATCCCGAAGAACTTTCAAAACACCATTTCAATAAACCTCACCAAACAAGTTCGCAATAAAAATCTCAATTATTTTTAGGACTTATAATTACATGGAAGTACTAGATACCTTTCATTTCGAAAATAGAGAAAACTTACATATTTTGGGAGTAATGGGTGGTGTAGCTTCAGGGAAAACAACAGTAACAAGTGAATTTACTAAGTATGGTGCTCATATAATAAATGCTGATTTAATTGTGCACCAAATCCTACAGGAAAAAAATATCCAACAGCGTATAAACCAAACATTTCCTCATATCTTTCCAGATGCAAAATTTGATAAAAAATTACTTGCTGAGCATGTTTTTGCAGTGAAGAGTAATTTGAAAAAACTAGAGCAAATACTACACCCACAAGTAAGGTTGAGAATAAAAAACATGCTTGAAAGTTTTGCAACTAAAGGAAAACAGGTTGTTATTATTGACGCACCTTTGCTATGGGAAAATGGCCTTCATGAGGGTGTTGATACACTTATTTTTATTGATACTCCTATTCAATTACGTAGAGAACGCGCACAAAAAAATAGAGGTTGGAGTGTAGAAGAGTTAGATCGACGTGAAAAATTCCAAAGTGACCTAGTAACCAAAAAACAAAATTCCGACTATGTTATTATTAATGAGCACCAAAAAATAATGGAGCAACAAGTAAAAAATATTTGGGATCAAATTTTATCTAAAACTACATTGCAAAATGAAAAATAGATATTGGATATTAAGCTACATAACCAAAATTACATAATTTCATTTACACAAAAGTGTAGTTTTACTTGAATAAAACAATTGGTCATTCAATATTTGTTAGGGTATGTCCCTAATCATATTTTCAAGTAGTTAACACCTTCATTTCATTCTCTACACCACAAATAATAGAATCAAAATTTATAAACAATTCACGCAATAAGGGAAATAAAAAATAACCTGTATGTTTTACTTAATTCTTCTGCTTGTTAGCATTGTTATTTTTCGTTTGCAGAAATTGACTTTGCACATTCAAAAATATCTAGCTAACATAAAATACAAAATCATCTAACTTATTTTTTCACAGTCCCTAAACGTACAAACACCTAGCAATAAAAAGTTATCAGCTACCTCATTTGACAAACCACTTTTTCACATCAAATTATAGAAAGTAATTATATATGACTTCGAAAAATGATCACAATGATGAAAGAAACTCGCGTCGAAAAGTCACAAAAAAAAGCCAAGAAAACCCCGTTGAAGAAAACCATGGCGACGTTTACGAAGATCTAAAAAAAGGTGATCTACACATCACTGAACTGCAAAAAATGACCATAAGTCAACTTCACGCCACCGCTAAAAAAGAAGGTATAAAAGAGTACACCGGTTTAAAAAAACAAGAACTCATATTTAAAATTCTAAAAGAGCGTGTAAAACAAAACGGTCTTATGTATGGAGAAGGAGTTGTTGAAGTTTTACCTGATGGCTTTGGTTTTCTTCGTTCACCACAATATAACTACTTGCCTTGCCCTGATGATATATACATATCACCTTCTCAAATTAGAAGATTTGGTATACGTACAGGAGCAACTGTTTCTGGACAAATTCGTCCACCAAAAGACAATGAGCGCTATTTCGCGCTTTTAAGAGTCGAAGCTATCAATTATGAAGACCCGGAAAAACTTACGGAAAAAAGCGTTTTTGACGATTTAACTCCTCTACACCCTCAAGAGCGTATCATACTTGAAACAGAGTCTAATGAACCTAATATGCGTATTATGGACTTAATCACTCCTATAGGAAAAGGACAAAGAGGGTTAATTGTCGCTCCACCAAGAACAGGAAAAACAGTACTCCTGCAAAAAATTGCCAACGCAATTACCCAAAATCACCCAGAAATATATCTCATTGTACTTCTTATTGATGAGAGACCAGAAGAAGTAACCGATATGCAGCGATCAGTCAAGGGAGAAGTGATTAGCTCTACATTTGACGAGCCTGCTAGTCGCCATATTCAAGTAGCTGAAATGGTAATTGAAAAAGCAAAGCGCATGGTAGAATACGGAAAAGATGTTCTTATTCTCTTAGATTCAATTACGCGATTAGGGCGTGCTTACAATACGGAAGCACCACACTCTGGAAAAATCTTGACTGGTGGTATCGATGCTTCTGGTTTGCAAAAGCCAAAAAGATTTTTTGGGGCTGCGCGCAACATCGAAGAAGGTGGAAGCTTAACTATTTTAGCTACTGCACTTGTTGAGACAGGTAGTAAAATGGATGATGTTATCTTTGAAGAATTCAAAGGAACTGGTAATATGGAACTTCATCTTGATCGCAAGTTGGCAGATAAACGCATTTTCCCATCAATAGATATCACGCGTTCAGGTACAAGAAAAGAAGAACTTTTATGCGATCCAGAAGAGTTAAAAAGAATGTGGTTATTACGTAAGTTTCTTGCCAATGAAATGGATTCACTAGAAGCAATAGAACGCTTAAAAGAAAATTTACAAAAAACCAGTAGCAATGCTGAGTTTTTAATGTCGTTAGACGTTTCATAGAGGAATTCAATGTCGTTAACACTTGATAATGTAAAACAAAAATACCGCTTCTCGATAGAAGATCTTCTTGAAGGTAATGATGTTGTCAAAGCCAATAAATGTAGTCAATGGATGCGCAAAAAAGAACTCAAAGCGGAAAAAGACCTTATCTATATTAAAATTAAAGTTACTTACACAGATATAGGTCAGCAACCAATTACTTTCAAGCAATTCTACTTAGAAGACACTGAAGGTTATTTTTGCGATGCTATTGCTCCTGACGATTATTTAGAAGATAATTTAGAGTGTGACCAAACAGTAACAGGAGGCTTACTTTTTTCTATATATCAAGATATAGAAAGCAGCCGTTTATGGTTTAATACTAATCTTTACTATGAAAACAGTAATGATTTTATTCTACTTGATATAGCACTTCCATCCGAGATTTCAGAAACGAGAACTGAAATCTTATCTAAACAAGCTATATTAATGAAACAATATACAAAGCAAATAGAGTATAGTCTTGAAAAGGAAAAAATAACTCCTGAAAATCAAACAAAAACAATTATCAAAAAACTTGCCCAAAAATTTGGGATTCCGTACAAAAGAATTGATAATGGTTATTTGCTTCGAGTACCTCTACTTGAAGGAAGAAAACAAAATATTATCGTTACTTTTTCCGGAAAAGATGAAAAGGGTAATGACTTAATCACAATTGCAACGATATGCGCTCCAGTAAGCAGTGAAAAAAATAATCGCATATTTCTCAAACTTAATCCTAAGCTTACTTTTGGTGGCATAGGAATTACAACTATAAACGATGAAGAGTTTTATGTTATTACTCAGACATACTCTATTCAGGCACTAAAACTTAAAAGTCTTATAATAGATGCAATAGAGTATATCGCACGCCAAGGCGATTGGCTGGAGAAAAAACTTATTGGCAAAGATTTACGTTAAAGGAGTTATTGTGAATAAAATACTAATAGTCGCACTGATTTTTGTTACTATAGCCTGTAAAACACAATCAACAATCTCCGCTACTAATGAATCTCAAAATAGTGAGGAAATTGTTGTGATTTGGCCTGAAGGCACGCAAAATACACAACTATCGCAATCTGAAATAGATAAAATTCGTTCTTTATTAGATGTTTATTATAGCGGAAATAAGAATGCATGGGCTAAATCTCGCGCGCAAATTGTAGCGATGGGACCTGCAGCGAAAAAAGCTTTGTGTTTATTTTTTATTAAATTTTTTGCTGCCGGGCGGCAATCTGTCGGTGATTTAGAAAAACATTGGCGTGCTTCGCGATATGAACTATCTTTATTAAAAGAATTTTCTGTACCGTTTTTAATTTCGACTATGGCTATTCCTAAACTAGGTACAACGGGGAAAATTCAGTGTTCAAAAACTCTTGCGATTATTGGTTCTCCAGCAGTACCGGCTCTTATTGAAAATCTTGGTCGTGGAGAACCTTCTTTCCAACGTAGAATAGTCGAAACACTTGGAGAAATAAAGGATGTAAAAGCGATAACTCCGCTTGCTGCATTATACAATAATCAACTTAATAGAGTAAATGATAGTGATTCGCAATATGGAGTGAGAGTGTATTGTATGGAAGCTCTTGGAAAAATTCGCTGGAATAAAGAAAGTACAACGACAGTAGAAAAAGCTTTATCAGATCCTAATAAGGACGTTCGCAAGGCCGCTATTGAAGCTGCTATACTAATGGCTGCTTCACAAAACGCTCATCTCTTAAAAAAAGCCCAAAAAACATCGCGTAAGGATTTTCCACTATCTAGATATCATAGTCGTATAGAAGTACTATTATACGCCTATAAGTAGAGGACAGACAAAGTTTGATTTAGGATTTTCTTTCGCTTGAGGACACGAAGGTCGACTTAATGCAAAAATTACTACACATCAAGCCAAACATCCAATTACTGTTGCGGCAAGAGAATTGTATGTTTGTTCCACAAATTGTGGTTGTTACAACCAATAAAAACTGTGTAGAGTAATATACAAAAAAATACACCGCATTTATGCGGTGTATTTTAGAATTCAAACTAACAAATTAACCTTCTTTGTTTTCATCTTCTGAATCAGCTTCTTTATTTATTGAATCAGCATCTTCATTTGATTTGTTAGGAGTTTCGTTGCTTTGTTTTTCAGCTTTTGGTTCTTCGATTTTTGACTCTTCAACTTTCTCCGAAGAAACTGCTTCCGCTGGTTCTTCAAAGTGAGAATCAATGTTTTCTCCTTTTTGAACTTTTGCGACAATCTCTGAAAATTCTATACCTTCTAAACTTTCTCGTTTTAGTAGTACTTTTGCTAATACATCTAAAACATTGCGGTTCTCTGTTAATATTTCTGTAGTCTTTTTGTAACAATTCGCAACTATCTTTTGAACTTCTTCATCTATCTTGTTCAAAGTTTGTTCACTAAAAGAACTACTTCGTTCGCTTTGCGACTTGCCTAAGAAAACTTGCCCACTGTCTTTTTCAAAAGCAAGAGGTCCCATATCGCTCATTCCGTATTTAGCGACCATGGAGCGTGCAACATTTGTTATTTGCTGTAAATCATTTGCTGCACCTGTAGTCAAACGACCAAAGACTATTTCTTCAGCTATTCTTCCTCCTAGAGTCATACAAATTTGGGCAAGTAACTCATCTTTGCTTTTAGAAAGTTTATCTTCATTTGGCATTTGCAATACGTATCCCAAGGCTCGTCCTCGTGGAATAATCGTAATTTTATGAACAGCGGAATATGAATCGGGATGCAAAACAGCTACGATTCCATGTCCACATTCGTGTACCGCAGTATTTTCTTTTTCTTTATCTGAAATAATCATGCTACGTCTTTCAGGGCCTGCCATTACTCGTTCAACAGCTTCTGCAATATCTGTTTGTTGGATTTCTGTTTTATCTTTTCTGGCAGCTAAAAGAGCGGCTTCATTCATAACATTTGCTAAATCTGCCCCTGAAAATCCAGGTGTTCTTTTTGCTAATAACTTTATATCGACTTCGTCTGCGAGTGGTTTTCCTTTTGCATGGATTTTTAGTATGTGTTCGCGACCGCGTATATCAGGATGATCAATAACAACTTGGCGATCAAAACGTCCAGGTCTTAAAAGCGCTGGGTCAAGTACATCTGGGCGGTTTGTTGCTGCGAGAATAATTATTCCTTTACTCGATTCAAAACCATCCATTTCTGCTAGCAATTGATTGAGCGTTTGTTCGCGTTCGTCATGGCCTCCACCTAAACCAGCACCGCGGTGTCTACCAACAGCATCAATTTCATCAATAAAAATAATGCATGGACTTTTAATTTTGGCTTGTGCAAACAAATCTCGTACGCGCGAAGCTCCGACACCTACAAACATTTCAACAAATTCTGAACCAGATATATTAAAAAAAGGAACTGCTGCTTCTCCAGCAACAGCACGTGCTAAAAGTGTTTTTCCTGTTCCAGGAGGACCAACTAATAGTGCTCCTTTAGGAATTTTACCTCCAAGCTCTTCGAATTTTCCTGGGGATTTTAAGAAAGCAACTATTTCACTTAGTTCTTCTTTTGCTTCATCACAACCAGCAACTTCATCAAAAGTTGTTTTTGTATCTTCTTCAGCAGTTATTTTGGCGCGACTTTTTCCAAAGGACATCACATCTCGTCCGTAATTGTTCATACGTCTCATAAGAATAATAAAGAATATAATGAGTAAAATAATAGGAAGTCCCCAAGTAAAGAACATTGCCCCCCAATAATTTTCTCTTTCTCCTTCGAATTTGACGCCATACTTTTCAAGCAATTCAACTAGTTTAGGGTCTTCGTGAACGCGTGTAGTTGTAAACTTACCTATTCCTTTACCTTCTTCAACGATTCTCTTAAAAGTTTCTTTTTTAAGTTCTTCGTTTTTTTCAATTTCAGGATTTGCTTTTATTTCTTTTACATATTTTTTCCAAGTTTCTTCATCTTTAATGTATTTACCATGAATAGATGTTACAGAAATAATGCATCGTTGAATGCGATGTTCTTGTTGAACATATGATTTAAATTGGCCATATGTAAGTCTATCCACATTACGTGTAAAAAATAAAATTTGGATCAATAAAATAATAGTAATTAATAATACAAAGTAAAAAAAAGAAAATCTATTTTCATTTTTGTTCGTGGGGCGCATAATACATATCCGTTGACTTTAGGAATATGGCGTAAAAAAATATACTAGATTTCATATAGAAATTTGATTTATTAGTTAGGCATTAATAATGCACACGGTTTCGTTTTTCATAAACCTGATAAATCAAAGATTATATAAAATAGTAAATCATTTTCCGCCACATCCCTTAAATTGTGATTTTGTGGTAAATAACGCAATAAATACGCGTACTAATGTTTAGTAGAATATAGAAACCTAATTCTTGCTAGTATCTGTAAAGTTAGTTTTGATTTGTTTAGCATTGTATATTTTATTTTTTGAACTAAGCGACGAAGGTACACAGTTGTGGTTATGTACCTGAGAAGCAATAACGTTCAAAAACAAAAGACCGAGCTAAATCATATTAACTTTACGGAAGTACTAGGGTGTAGGAAACCACAATATGTGATAATCCTAAATCGAACTATTAACCTAGGATTGTCACATATTGAGTCTAATCTTTAGAGTGTTGTATCTACTCAGGGGGAAATTATAGTCGCTTTAATAGATAATTTCAACTCAAATTCTTACTCTTGTACCATTTCCGCGACTCTCTCTTTTAGCTTTGGTGTTAACCTAGAAGAAAGGTTACGCAAAGATGCTTTGAGATTATCCTCTATATCAGGATCTCCTTTTTCAAGCATTTCTAATAATGTAGGGGCTATTTCATTTGCTTTTCTTCGTACATTTCCCAAGGCATCAATACAAGCACGGCGTAAATCTATATCTTCAGTAGCATTCATAACGTCAATAATCGGAGTTACAGCTGCTGGATATTGAAATTTTCCTAAAGTAGTTATCGCTGCTTGACGAATAACAGGATTTTTACTATAAAAAACTACTTCTAAAAGATCTGGACTAACATTTGCGTCACCTATAACCCCTAGGGCTAGTCCAGCATTGAGACGTATCTCTTCATTTTCTGCTTTGTCTAAGAAAATACGCTTTAAAAGTTTTGCTGTATAAGGATTACCCAGAATACCCAAAGTTGTACAAGTTTCAGCGCGCACATGATTAGGCTCGCTTTTATTTTCAAGAATTTCGACTAAAAATGCTGTAGACGGTCGATAACGCAATTCACCTAAAGTTCTTATCGCACTCCACGCCACTTGCTTATCTTTCAACATCGCAACAAGCACTTTTCCTGCACTTGGATCGCGCGAATCGCTTAATTTGCGTATTTCAATTTCGCGGTCTTTAGAAGAAAGTGCGTTTAATTGACGTATTAATTCTTTTATATGTGAGCCTTGGGGCTCTTTTAATTCTTTTGAATATTTGCGATCTTGCGCTGACAAATAGTTACCATCGTCAACTGAGCGAAGTTCTTGAGATTTTCGATTATTATTCGTCTTACTTTTATAGTTTTTTCCTTTTGCTATAATATAGTTTGTTGTACCTGAGTTAGATGTTCTATTGTTTTGTGAATTTTCATTGGAAGAGCTTGAAAAATAATTCCAAGGTTGTAGTGAAAATAATGCAATAACAATGATAAGCGCACCAAACACTCGCGGATGATGCCATAAAAATTTAGAACCTGTAACAGCCGCCTTTGCAGATCCCCTTGCTATTTTCCCGCTACCTTCTTTTACTTTTTGCATTGTTTCTGTCTTAGAAGAAGCAGAATGCCCCTCAGTAGTGTTTTTTTCAAGTGCTGCTATGCGTTTTTCTAAACTAGAAATTCTTTGTTGATACTCTTCGTTTTTTTGCAACTGTTTTTGCACATCTTCAAGTGCACTTGTTGCAACAAGAACAATATCCTCTTGAGGAAATTTCTGTATACTCTCCAAACGTTGCACTAGTTCAGGGGAAACTTTTTGTAAGTTTTCTAGACGACTAACTAACTGAGGGGAAATTTTTTCTAAATTCTCTAAACGACTAACTAGCTGAGGAGAGATCTTTTCTAAATGCTTTAAACGATCTATTAACTGCGGAGAGTTTTTTTCTAAACTCTCTAAACGATTATTTATTTCGGGTACAGTTTTTTCGACATTTTGTAGTTGCTCGACACTTTTTTGTAGATTCTGTACCTCTGATGAAGTTTTTGGATCTGTAGTGTTGTTAGCTTCTCCCACATGTTTTTTTATATCTTTAACGTCAATATGACTTGTGGCGGTTAATTTCTTTAAAGAGTTATCTTCTACTTTGAAAATCAAAGTATTTCCTTTTGGAGTTTTTATGAATATGTTTTTTTGTTGCTGAGATACCACTGAACAATCTAAATAACGAGCATACGATTTAGGTATGTTCACCTGCTCTCCTAAAACACTTCGCAATGTTTTGGTTTCTGACATTTTTTTCTCCGTAGTGACAAGGCACGGCGACATTTTCTTTTTATAATTTAACTTTCTTAGGGATTAGTTTTATGACTTTTCAAGTATAGACCACAAATTGTGTCCTCAAAGTACCTCGCTACGCCCTAAAATATCTCAGATTATATAAAAATTTAAATGCCGACCCACCCAAGTAAAATTTTAATTGAAAGCAACAAACACTTAGAATAAAATAGCACAATGATTATTTTAGAACCTGCTGTAAAATTGTGTTGAAGCGAAAGTTTATAGCAAATTCTTAGTGACCTAGGAAAGGCATAAAACAACAAATCATTTTGTTTGTTCTTTTGTTCACATTGGTCTTGCTGCTTTTGATCTATAAAACTAAGACTTTAGACTATTGTTACACCTTCTTAGTGAACAAATTCCTATACAAAATTTTATACGTTATTTTATACCACTTCCCTTATTTTAGTTCACGTTATTCGAAAAATTTACTAAAGGAAACAGCATGCTTTTTGGAAATTTCAAAATCCCACAACCATACAATGAACCAATCAAAAGTTATGCACCTGGTTCGAAAGAAAGAGAAAGTTTACAAAAAAAGTATCAGGAATTAAAGCAAGAAAAAATAGAAATTCCTATTGTTATTGATGGCAAAGAATGTCATTCTCAAGATATTAGAGAAGTAAAGTGCCCTCATGATCACCAGCACGTTTTGGCTACTTTTCATCATGCAAGTACACAAGATGCACAAAAAGCGATAGATTCCTGTCTAGAAGCGCGTAAAAAATGGGCAAGAACCCCTTTTCATCACCGTGCCTCTATTTTCTTAAAAGCAGCTGAACTTATTGCAACTAAACATCGAGATTTAATTAATGCCGCAACCATGTTGGGGCAAAGTAAGACTTGCTACCAAGCCGAGATTGATGCAGCATGTGAATTCATTGATTTTCTTCGTTTTAATGTAAAATATGCAGAGCAAGTTTACCAAGATCAACCTATTTCATCAAAAGGGATTTGGAACTGCGTCGAGTATCGACCACTTGAAGGTTTTATTCTTTCGATTACTCCTTTTAATTTTACTGCAATTGCTGGAAATTTATGTATTGCTCCTGCGATTATGGGTAATGTTGTTTTATGGAAACCTTCTCCTAAATCAATGTTTTCTTCACATTTTGTTATGAAAATTTTACAAGAAGCTGGTTTACCTAAAGGCGTTATTAATATGTTACCAGCTGATGGCGCAGAATTTGTTCAAGAAGTACTCAAAAATCGCCATCTTTCAGGTATTCACTTTACTGGAAGCACTCATGTTTTTCGTTCTATTTGGAAAGCTGTAGGCAATAATATTGATGTATACGACAACTATCCTCGAATTGTTGGCGAAACTGGTGGAAAAGATTTTATGTTTGTTCACCAATCTGCAAATACTGAAGCCGTTGCAACAGCAATTATTCGCGGAGCTTTTGAGTTTCAAGGTCAAAAATGCTCTGCTGCATCACGTGCATACATTCCCGAAAGTATGTGGCCACAACTAAAAGACATTTTGACCACTGAAATTCCGACAATTAAAGTAGGTGATGTCGGAGATTTTTCGAACTTTATGGGAGCTGTAATCGACGATATATCTTACAACAAGATATCAAGCTATATTGATAGAGCAAAAAAAGCCGAAGACTGTGAAATTCTTGTTGGCGGAAATTGTGATAATAGCAAAGGTTACTTTGTAGAGCCTACTGTTATTGTAACTAAAAATGCGCATTATGAAACAATGACACAAGAAATCTTTGGTCCAGTAATCACAATATACATTTACGCTGACGAAAAATACGAAGAAACATTAGAAATATGTGGTTCAACATCGGAATACGCACTCACAGGAGGGATTTTTTCCTCAGATATTTACGCTGTACAAACTGCTTACGAAAATTTACGTGATAGCGCTGGAAATTTCTACATTAATGATAAGGTTACTGGGGCAGTTGTTGGCCAACAACCATTTGGTGGAAGTCGTGGTTCAGGAACAAATGATAAAGCGGGTTCGTATTTAAATTTAGTTCGTTGGGTTTCTCCACGTTCGATAAAACAAGCGTTCTGCCCTCCTACAGATTATCGGTACCCATTTCTTGGCAATTAAACCTCAAAAGCTATTTATATGTGAATTATTATACGGCAAATGTACGGTTTTGTCAAGGCAATAATTTTTGCTAAGAGTAATGTTATATAATTGCGCAAAACATTGCTCTTAGAGCCTGTTATAAAATTATTTTAAGGCAAAATTGTTCCTTTTAATTTCTCATTTGGTTATTTTTGTATAATAAAATCATTATTTTATGCTAAAAAACCTTATTAAAAGCTAAAATGCCCGAATTTTTCACCCTCAACTAATTTTGTAACAGGCTCTAAAATTCTCAAAAGTAACAATTAAGCGTAGTAGTTGTAAATTAAGTTATTGGAGGCCATTGAAGTTGTGAGTGAAATTCCTTAGAGCGTTCCTGAGAATACGCTCTAATAATAAGATCATCAAAACAAAAAGGAAAAAAAATGAGCGATAGTTCCCCTGAAACAATACAAATGTTTGATGAATTCAACGAAAGTAGAAAGGCACTGTCTTCGCAATTCTACGGATTAATTGACTTGGTTGCTAATCATGTTTTTTCAGGAAATGTGAGTATTCAAGACAGGAAAAATCTCCTCAACCAAATTAATAACCAAAAAGATCTTGTCGAAGCAGAAAAAAATCTACTTAGAAATCTATACTATTATGCAAATAACTTACAAGAAAGTCAGTTTTTATTAGGTGTATTTGGACGGTTTAAAGCTGGAAAAAGCACATTACTGAATACATTAGCCGGAGAATACATATCTCCGATGAACACGCGCATTTCCACAGGAGTACTCAATTTTACTTACAGCTCGGACGTGGAAGAATGTACTGTACATTACGATAATGGTCAAAAGGAAACTATTGATCCAGCTCTTAAAGATGAATATATTGATTTTCGCCACAATCCTGACAATGAAAAAGGAATTCACAGTGTAAGGCACGGCTGTCCTAATCTAGCATTACAAAAAGAAATTGTATTTGTTGATACGCCTGGTTTGGAAGCGGTAAATAGTATTCACGAAAAAATTACTCTTGATTTCGTTATGCAGTGCCATGTTGCCGTGGTCGTTTCTACTTATCCTCCTTTCGGGGAAGGAGAACTACGTTTTTACAAAAGAATACACAAAAGTATTCCCAACACCTTTCTTGTGCAAAATTTACCAAAAGATAAGTTAGAATCATGGATTCCCCTTGAAGCACAAACTCTAGAAAATCTGCATAAATTGGGGTTTTACGAAATAAATAAGGATATCTATGGAGAAGAAGACCACTGCGAAATACTTCGTAAGATAGGTGATGACAAAGACGAAGAACAGTTAAATAAATTTAAAAATGCCCATGATATTCACCTTTATAGCTTATGTGCTTTAGCAGCGCACGATGTACTTAATAGTAAAAATAGTGAGCTTAGTACAGAAGACAAAAATAAATTAGCAGATAGCCGCTTTATGCTATTTAAAAAAGACCTTTATCATTTTCTAACAAACCATCGCGGACAAAATATGCTTGCTGACTACTTAGTCAAAGGGCAACTAATTTTGAACGGGCTAATCAAAATGGTAAAAGATAAACAATCTCTTTTACAACAGAGTTTAGAAGAAATTGAGCGCAATATTGCCAAAGAAGAAAAACAACAGCAAAAAACTATGCAGCTTACGGAAATGATCGCTGACCGCGCAAGCCTGAAGATACTAGAATTATATCGCGAACTCAAGTCGCGGGTAATGAAAGACGATATTAATCAAGCTCTTGGTGAAGTAAAGGAAAAATACGCTGAAAAAAATATCTATCGACTCAATAAAAGAGAACTCAAAGATATTAAAACACAAGTTTCAGCATTTAATCGACTTTTTGGACAAAGATACCAAAAATTTGTCGATGAGTTAGGGAAAATAACTGAAACAGCACAAAGTGAAATTGGCGAACAATTACAAAATCGCGCCACCTTCAAAAATATTGTTCTTGATACAAACGCAGGAGCAGTGGGGGTAGGAGAAATTAGCGGAGCAGGGTATCTAGACCGAACGTTTGATTTTATTTTTCACGGTGGTATCACTTATGTTGCAGCAAGTATGTGCGGAGGATCTGGGTGGCAAATTTTGGTGCCATTTCTCAAACCTGCGGTAGGAGTTAATTCGGCATCATTGGTAGCTTTAACAGTTGGAGGAATTATTGGTTTAGCCTTATCTATACCATTAGCAAAACGCTTTGCTCCCTTTCTAGATAAATGTAAAACATTTATAGGTAAATTTTATAGCAAGCCAACAAAGGTTGTTTTCGATGAATTTGAAGCAAACACTCGTAAAAAACTAGATGAAGTTGAAATTACTGCTGTTGACAACTTAAAGAATTCGTTTAAAGAACAAGCAAATGCTAGTATAACTCAGTTTTTTGAGATGGTGAATAAAACCCTCAAGGAATTACGCCAACAAAAAGAAAATGGCAACGAAATGCAAGAAAACGAAAAGTTGTGCTCTATATTAGAGCAATTAGAAAAAATCCAAACTCAGTTTTCGAACATGGAACAAAAAGATGTTTCTCAGCAAAAAGTTCAAAAAGTTTTAACCGGATTAAAGGGATTAATTGGTAAATTTAAAAAATAGGCATTAAATTTGCTTATGGTGTAGATTGTTAGTTTAGCGATAGTAGATTACTAGTTTAGTGATAGTTAATTTTAAAGTGTAGATATCTTTAACATGCGTTCTTGCATTGATTTGTATCTGATTGCTGTTCAGGAAGAGCAGATGTATTTTAAAAAGTATTGGAAAAAAACGCAATCTTCATTCAGACTATTAAATTATAGATATTCTTGATGCATGTTCTCCTTGAAAGAATAACTAGTAGTAGTCAGTACGAGGATTCGCACACTAGTGTATTTTCTACTTCTCGTGCTAAGACAAAACCTCAACATTGCTAGTGAGAAAGACATAATACCGAATTGTAATGCATGACTTAATTCTTAAACATGCAAAAAATTTAGCAAATTATTTAAACGATTTTTCGTCTATGATGAGACGAAACATCATCAAAAAAAGGAGTTTTTAATGATCTCGCGTTTTATTATAGTTTTATCAGCTATCCTTCCTTTAGTAGGATGCATCGGTGGAATTCGCGACACAACAACCGCAAGAACAGCAACTGAAATACTTCTTGTTTCAACAGCTGCAGAAAGAGCTATCCACAACTACAAGGTAGACCCAAATTTAAAAGGGAAAAAGGTTACTATTGACGATTCACGCTACGACTCAGTTGACAAACCATACGTAACAAGTGCACTCCGTGAACATTTATCTGAGTCAGGAGCAATCATCGTTGCTGATGGTTCTGATTTCACTGTTGAAGTGCGAAATGGAACACTAGGTATTTACGATCGTGATTTTACCATTGGTATTCCTGGTTTACCTGTTGCACTAGGAGGCATTGGAGCCGAACTTCCACCAGTTATTACTCCTCCTTTAAGTCTCTTTAGACGCGATACTTCTCAGGGATGGTGTAAAATGCAGTTATGGATATATAAAACCGAAGACAATACTTTTGTTTCTAAATCAAGTGATCTTTGGGGATCTAGTTACTACAATCAGTGGATTTTATTATTCATAGGCCCATTTGATAGTTCAAACGATATTTATCCTGATTAATTTATCAATTTAAAATAATTCTATAGTGCAATGAGCCATTTTTTGCATTAAGGCTTGTTGTACTATAGAGTTATAAATGGGTGTTAGAATGAAGTGATTTTAGAACTTAAGATTATAAAGCATTTATTGGAGATGATAAAAGGACCTTCTTTTCCACCTCCAGGTATTCGAAAAATATTAATTCTGTCGTTACATAACAACAGAATTAATAAGGGTGTGTCGGTGTTTAATATATTTTTAGTTAGCGCGACGATTTAATAATTTCTTTATGTGTTTCTTTAATGTTTTTCTTTCCTGTTTAGAAATCTTTCCATCGCGATCAATATCAAACATTTTCATTAATTTTTTGACTATCTTTTTTGAGCTCTTTGTATTTTTTTCATCTCTTGTAGAATGTCTATTCTGTGGAGAATGATCTCCTCTTTTTTGAAAATGCTTCTTGCCCCTTGCAAAACGTCTATGTCGTGGAAAATGATCTCCTCTTTTTTGAAAATGCTTCTTACCTCTTGCAAAACGTCTATGTCGTGGAAAATGATCTCCTCTTTTTTGAAAACGTTTATTACCTCTTGCAAAACGTCTATGTCGTGGAAAATGATCTCCTCTTTTTTGAAAGCGTTTCTTACCTCTTGCAAAATGTCTGTGTTGCGGAGAGTGATCTCCTCTTTTTTGAAAGCGCTTCTTACCTTTCGCAAAATGTCTGTGTTGTGGAGAGTAGTGTCCTCTTTTTTGAAAGCGTTTCTTACCTCTCGCAAAATGTCTGTGTCGCGGAGAGTGGTCTCCTCTTTTTTGAAAATTCTTTTTGCCTTTAGCAAAGCGTCTTCCCGAGAAGTTTTTATTTCCTTGGCGAAAACGTTCGCGCATTTTTTTGATGTGTTTCCTGGCAAGTTTTTTCTCTTGTTTAGATAATTCACCGTCGCCATCGTGATCAAATTTCTTTTTCAAATGAGCTTTTATGCGTTTTTTAAGTTGCTGTTTATTCCCTGCGAAATGCTGACCTTGTTTGTGAAAGCGTTTCTTACCTCTTGCAAAACGCCTATGCTCAGGAGATTTGTCACTTCTCTTTTGAAAGTTCTTTTTGCCTTTAGCAAAGCGTCTTCCCGAGAAGTTTTTATTTCCTTGGCGAAAACGTTCACGCATTTTTTTGATGTGTTTTCTGGCAAGCTTTTTCTCTTGTTTAGATAATTCGCCATCGCCATCGCGATCAAATTTCTTTTTCAAATGAGCTTTTATGCGTTTTTTAAGTTGCTGTTTATTTCCTGCGAAATGTCGGCCTTGTTTGTGAAAACGTTTGTTACCTCTCGCAAAACGCCTATGCTCAGGAGATTTGTCACTTCTCTTTTGAAAGTTCTTTTTGCCTTTAGCAAAGCGTCTTCCCGAGAAGTTTTTATTTCTTTGGCGAAAACGTTCACGCATTTTTTTGATGTGTTTTCTGGCAAGCTTTTTCTCTTGTTTAGATAATTCCCCATCGCCATCGCGATCAAATTTCTTTTTCAAATGAGCTTTTATGCGTTTTTTAAGTTGCTGTTTATTTCCTGCGAAATGTCGGCCTTGTTTGTGAAAACGTTTGTTACCTCTCGCAAAACGTCTATGCCGAGGAGATTTGCCATTTCTCTTTTGAAAGTTCTTTTTGCCTTTAACAAAACGTCTTTCTGAGAAGTTTTTATTTCCTTGGCGAAAACGTTCGCGCATTTTTTTGATGTGTTTTCTGGCAAGATTTTTCTCTTGTTTCGATAACTCACCGTCGCCATCGCGATCAAATTTCTTTTTCAAATGAGCTTTTATACGCTTTTTGAACTGTTGTCTTTCTTGTACAGAAATACCATTGGTGCGCTTATTAAAGTTTATATTTCTCAACTTTGTTTCAGAAGAATTCACCGGCAAAGCGCTATTTTCTTCGTATTTGTGTAGTGTATTATTCAAATCGCTTTTAAGATTATTTATTAAAGCTTTTCGTTCGTCTAACGACAGAACGCCATCGTTATTTTTGTCAAATTTGTTCTTAAACTCTTCATATTTACTATTTACATCAGCAAATACAAAAGAGCTTAATATTGAAATAAGTACAATTAATTTTTTCATTTTTTTCTCTTTCGTAAAATTTAGTTATGTTTATCTATATTAAATGTGTATTGTTAGTAGAATAATCAGTGACTTTTTTTTGATAGTTTGTGAGAACCTTATCTCTACTGAGGACACGATGGAGAATAATTTATTATTTCATATACCGTTTCTACTAAGTAACCCAAGTTGCGACCTATAAAAGTTATCGTACAGTCTGGTATAATTACTCTTACAAATTCGATGTGCGCGGGTTCGAATCTCGTGAGACACAGTCGTGGCACATGGCACGAAGTAAGGGTAATGCAATGAATTTTAATCATGAAAAATTAGATGTATATCAAGTATCACTAGAATATACAAAAGAAACATTTAATGTGATGGAGAAAATGCCATCAGGTTACAGCTATTTAAAGGATCAGCTAAAAAGAGTATCGCCTTGAGTCCCTCTTAATATAGCAGAAGGCAATGCCAAATTTAGCAAAAAAGAGAAAGCAGGTTTTTCTCTATAGCAAGAGCATCAGCAAATGAATGTAGTGCAGTATTCGATGTTGCCAAGATAGCCCAAATAATAGACTCAAAAGAAAAAACTACTCTATAGAATAATTTGTATGCTTTCAAAGTTAATAGTCTAATTTTCGCACATGGAATATCGATCCACGACCACGAACCTCAAAAATCGAATTACACACATCGTTTTTTTATACTGTTATAACGACTCTTCTCTTAAAGTAGGAAAAACAAGAAGGAGAAAGTCATAGAAAAAGAAATTATAATTGTTTTCTGTATATGAAATAACACAAGCACTCAAGATTGTAGAAGATCCTCAAGTTAAAATGACTAATTCAGAAATTATGACAACAGTATTAGTTTCTATGCTCTACTTTTCTGGCAACTTTGAAAAAGCACGAAATTTTTTAGCTGGGCGTGGCTACATTAAAAAAATGCTAAGTAAAAGTCGTTTCAATCGCCGCATACGTGCTATTGGTGAAAGTGTATGGCTTTCTCTTTTTCATTTGTTTGCTGAAATTAGTAAGCGAAACAATCTGCGAGATTATATCATAGGTAAGTGACCCGCCAAAAGTAATTACCCATTGGCATTTTGCTCTTTTATTTCCTAGCTTTGTTGCTCCTTAGTTACGCACCTATAGTTGCGTGCCTTCGTCTCGCCGCGCTAGAAAATAAAATCCCTGCATTCAATGGGTAACTACTTTTGTCAGGCCACTTAGTTTCCCTATTCCGGTCTGTGACAATATTCGCATTAGTCGGAGCTACTGAGTTTATTCAAAAGGTTACCCGTAAAAGGATTGAAACTACTTTTAGTCAGATCACTTCTTTTTTTCCAAAGAAAATTCATGCTGTTACCTCTTATGGATTTGAGTTAAAAGTTGCCCTTTTTGTTCTCGCTTTCACTTTTTCTTGTTATTTTTAGGTCGCAACTTAAGTTAAGTATGTTTTTTTCAAGTGTTTCTCAGTTTCTTTACTCAAATTTAATGATATGTTATGATCAAGTTATTATAAAATAAATTTTTACCAAGCACCTTTAAAAAAGGAGAAAATTTTGCAAGGCGACTGCCGCAACACAATAGCTTTACTTATCTCTGGTGGAGTAGATAGCTCAGTAGCTTTAGCTCTTCTAAAGGAACAAGGTTACCATGTAAAAGCTTATTATTTAAAAATTTGGCTGGAAGAGGAACTTTCTTTTTTGGGAGATTGTCCCTGGGAAGACGATTTACAATACATCACACGTGTTTGCGAACAGTTTTCAACACCTTTAGAAATTGTTCCTTTCCAACGAGAATACCATGAGCGCGTTGTTAGTTATACAATCGACGAATTAAAAAAAGGGCGTACTCCAAGCCCCGATTTATTTTGCAATCAACGTATCAAGTTTGGAGCTTTTTACGATAAAATTGGTCATAAATATTCTAAGATTGCTACAGGACACTATGCAACATTAGAAGA
Organism: Candidatus Uabimicrobium helgolandensis; assembly: GCF_041508025.1. Taxonomy (NCBI): domain Bacteria; kingdom Pseudomonadati; phylum Planctomycetota; class Candidatus Uabimicrobiia; order Candidatus Uabimicrobiales; family Candidatus Uabimicrobiaceae; genus Candidatus Uabimicrobium; species Candidatus Uabimicrobium helgolandensis. The sequence continues at coordinate 2,786,999 of NZ_CP165719.1, read as the reverse complement.
AAAAAATGACTACACGCTACTAAAAACAGCTCCTGATCCTGTTAAAGACCAGACATATTTTTTAGCTCATCTTAGCCAAGAACAAATAAAACATACATTGTTTCCTATAGGCAAGTTAACAAAAGCGGAAGTGCGTGAAGCGGCGCAAAAATACGATTTACCAAATAAGAATCGCAAAGATAGCCAGGGAATCTGTTTTCTAGGTAAAATCAAATTTAGTGATTTTACTGCATATCATTTAGGAAACGAACAGGGAAATATTGTGGAATGGGAAACAAAAATAGAATTAGGAAAGCATCGCGGATATTGGTTTCACACCATTGGCCAACGCAAAGGCTTAGGACTTTCGGGTGGACCGTGGTATGTTGTAAAAAAAGATGTTCAGCAAAATATTGTTTATATTTCCAAAGACAAGAATGCTCACAGCGAATCAAAGTCGGTTTTTCATGTTGCAAATTTCAATTGGATTGCTGAACCACCATCTACAGAAAAACTAAAAGTAAAGATTCGCCATGGAAAACTGTTTTATGATTGTTCTCTACAAGTAACAAATGAGAATACTGGTGTTGTTCATTTAGAAGGAAAAGACCAAGGAATAGCGGCAGGGCAATTTGCAGTCTTTTACCAAGATAATACTTGTCTTGGTTGTGCAAGTATACAGTGAGGAACAAATGACAAAAGTATATAAAGTAAACGCCTTTGTTCAGAACAATAAAGGTGGAAACCCAGCAGGGGTTGTGATCAACAGCGAAAATTTGACGTGCGGAGATATGCAAAAAATCGCTCATCATATGGGATTTTCAGAAACAGCTTTTATCTTGCCATCAAAGCAAGCAGACTTTCACATCCGTTTTTTTACACCAAATAAAGAAGTAAATCTTTGTGGGCATGCGACAATTGCAAGTTTTCATTTGCTTTTGGAGCAAAAACACATAAATCCTGGTAGCTATACAATGGAAACAAAAGCAGGTGTTTTACAAATTGAATGCACAATAAATGGCATGATATATATGCAGCAAAATTTGCCACAATTTTGTGAAAAAATCCCTAAAAACGAAATAGCACCTTGTTTACAATTGAATAACGATGACTTTCCATACGATATCCAAGTTGTTTCCACTGGACTGCGCAAAATATTTGCGCCTATCTCAAACTTGCAAATTTTAGAGAGCATTGTGCCTAACCACGACGCAATAATCGAAGTAAGCAAAAAATACTCTGTCACCGGAATTTATTGTTTTACTTTGGATGTAAAACAATGTACTTCGAGATGCCGCAACTTTGCGCCACTAGTTGGAATATTTGAAGACTCAGCGACTGGTACTTCTGCCGCAGCTTTGAGTTGTTACTTGGTTCATCATCGTTTGCAGGAAGTAAAGGAAAATACTATTTTTACATTTGAACAAGGCTACTCCATTGAACAACCTTCGTTATTGCAAACTCGTGTTTGTGTCCATTCAAACGAGATAAAGCGCGTTGAAGTTGCAGGAAGTGCGTTGACTAGGGATTGCATAGATTTTGTAGTACAAGGTGGCTAAATATCGAATGCTTCTTTTATTTTAGTCCATAGATATCGAATATGCTAGATTTAGAATGTATTCATTTAAAATTTAAAATCGATCCCTAGTAATATCTATAAAATCAAAGTGCCACTTCAATTGAAGTGACACTTTGATTGATGACACTCCTTTATTAGACTTGTCATTATTCAAAATGTTTTTTCGAGTCCAAGCCCGAGACCGATTTCAAAGCTTTTGATCAAATAACTTATAATCGCGTTAATTTTAAAACTTATTCCTTATGTGAAATACCATCTTGCACTCCAGACTCCAAACGAATCATTGGTAAATGACCGCTACCTCTGCCACCACAAATAACTTTTGTGTGACTAATGAATACAGAGTCCATACTAAAAGGCCACCACGCAATTTCTTGTTTAATTTTGCGATCCACAACTGTTGTGTGATGATTCGAAGCAAAGACAAAATAAGGATCTTCGTCCTTAATCATCTTCAAATAAGTGAACCCTGGATAATCGTACAAACACTCTCCTGTCTCTGTATCGTAAACAATAGTTGCTGAAAAAGCTTGTGTAAACAATTGAGTATCGTTATTTTTAAAAACAACTTCGCGAACCTGACTTTTGTGTCCTTTTAGAGTTTTCAACAACTCGCCTGTTTCAGCACACCACAGATTTACTGTTTTATCGCTAGCAACACTTGCAAGATATTTGCCGTTGTCACTATAGGCTATATCACGTACCCAATCTTTGTGGTTTTCTAGGCTATATATGCATTCACCACTATCTCTATCCCAAATTTTAACCGTCGTATCTTTGCTACAAGAAGCAATTTGGTTTTTGTGCGGGTGGAATATGGCATTTTGTACCCAATCGCTATGGCCTTTGTAGGTCTTTATGGGAATGACATTGTTTTCATCTATTGAGTCCCATAGGCAAATTGTTTTATCGCGGCTGGCGGACAAGAAATATTGCTGCTTTGCGTCAAATTGGACGTTTAGAATTCCGCTCTTGTGTTTGGGGAGTATTTGTGGCTCTTTGTTGATATCTGTCCATAACCAAACATTGCGATCATTACCTGCTGTTACAAGTTTATTGCCAGCAATATTTAATAGAGTTGTCTGACCAGGAGGTCCCGCCATAGAATGGAGAAGTGGACCTTCTTCTTTCCAAATGCGAATTTCTTCAGGAGAGGCAGAGTATATTTTTTCTTTGTCGTAGAAAACTTTGAATATTTTATTTTTATGTTCGTCATAGTCTGCATCGATGGGCTTCGTATTTAAACACCAAACCATGACATTTTTGTCTTTCGAAACAGAAGCTACCATATCGCCTTTATTCGCAAACGCCACACCTTTTATTAATTCTTGATGTCCTTTGAAGATTCGAATACATTTACCACTTTCTTCTTCCCAAACGCGTACAGTGCGATCTTCGCCACCTGAAACAATCATCTTGCCATCGCTAGATATATTTGCGGCATTTACACCGCCACCAGTATGTCCAGTTAGTACTTTTTCACATTCCTCAGTTATTATATTCCAAACGCGAACGGTTTGATCGCGTGACGAAGAAATAACTTTTTCTCCTTCAGGGTGAAAGACAACAGACCATACCTCGGCATCATGACGAAATGACTTCAATTCTTGCCCTGATTCGTAATCCCAAATCCGCACAGTAAAATCTTTGGACGCCGAAGCAATTATTTTTTTGGTGGGATGAAACGCCACATCTTTTACCCAGTCTTCGTGACCAGTAATAATTTTGTAAATTTCAAGTGAATCCATATGCCACAAGCGAATACTATTATCGTTACTACTTGATAGAGCAATTATTTTCTCATTAGGAGAAATATCCATTTTAGCTACTTTAATTTTAGTTTTATCCTGCTCTGTTTCTACGATACGAATAGTTTCACCTGTTTGAGCATCCCAAATAATGATACGTCCACTGCGACCGACACTAATAATTTGTTTACCATTCTTTATATATTGCGCTGACTCGACAGGTTTTCCGTGCCCTCGTAAAATGTGTAAACATTCACCTGTGTATAAATCCCAAACTCTCACTTTAAAGTCATATATACCACCACAAGAAATTAGATGTTTATCATTTTTAGAGAAGATAACATCAGTGGTTCGCGATTTATGACCTTGCAGTACTTTTTGTAATGGTGAACGTAGGTGATTTGCTGGAGGTTTCAAGCTTTTTAGCCATACTTGTGGTGAACATTGCTCTCGCCATGCCTCAACAAAATTTTGAATGCGTGAGTTTTCTTCTGTCCAATATCCCAAATTCCATACACATTGAAATAATGTTTGTGGAAATTGTTTTAAGAATCCACCATGTAGTTGTAAAATTTGCCGTAAATCTTTCAGTATAGATTTATCAACTATTACCCCTAAACTATTTTGAATTTGCAGATCTTCGGGGATAGGCACGGCTGGCTCGGAGATAGAACGAGCAAAGTCTTCGAATAGATCGTCAATCATTGCTGATTTATTTTGCAAAAATTGGGGGTTAGTTAAAATCGCTAATAATTGTTTATATTGCTCCCCCCACTGTAACTGATACGGAAGTTCAAATTGTGTACGATCGTAATTGAATCCTTTATCTAATAAATATTGCGCTAATAACTGATGATATTCGCGAATTTTAGCTTTACCAAGCCGCATTTTTACAGTACGTTCGAATTCTGGGTGAAAAAAATTAAGCAAAAAATTACGTTGAATTAAGAAATTATCTAAAGATTTTTGTAGTACCAATGTAAGATCGCCACTTATTCTTGATTTTTTACCAAATACGAGTACTTCACTAATTTCGTTTTCAGATATTCCAGAACGACTTGCGGCAATTGTGCCCAGGTATCTATCGATTAAATCTTTTCCATACTTGTCTTCTAAGCGCTCTAGAGCTTGATGGAATAATTGATTTACACTTTCTGCTAACTGCCCAACTGCTACCCCAGAATTAAGCATTTGATCTAAAGCAACCTTTAAAAATAATGGGCTTCCTTGGGCGCGTTGTACCAATAATGTTCGTTCTTTTGCCGTTAATTGTAAGTTTCGTGTGTTTTGGTAACTATCGAGAAGCTGTTCTATCTCGGTGATTTCGAGAGGTGGAAGTTGTAGTAGTTGAATATTTGGAATATTTTGGATTTTTGACCAAGGATCAACAGGACGTGTAGTAAGAATGATTCGGATATTTGGACGTAAATTTCTAAAAAGCCAATTTAGCTCTAGTGCCTTGCCTTGCATCTCGTCAAGGCCATCAAAAACTATGATAATTTTTTCTTTAGTTCTTTCTAGAACTTGAACAATTTGTTCTTTGAGATCCCGAGAATGGTCTATTTCGAGCAATTCTTTTTGTGCTAATTGTTCGGCTATACTTTCATATATGGTATTGACCTCACCTGTGTTACCACCCATACTCATATAATGCCAAAACACAATAGCTTGACTGCGCATTTTGTCAATGAGGTAAGCAACAAGCGAAGATTTTCCCGTGCCAGCGACAGCACAAATACAAAGATAATTGGCGGCATTAGATTGCTCACAAAATTCGTTCAGCTGTTTTAAATATTGCTCGCGCCCAACAAATCCTTTGATTTTTTCAAGTATAATTTCGTCGCGCATACTTTGTAGCGATGAGCTTTGCACTTCTAATGATTTAGGATAGTCGCGGTCAATCATTTGTTCGAGTTGTGTGTAAACTTTTTGGAGAATAACTTCTCTGTTGTTGTAGCGAAATACCGTTTCATTGTTTTGCTCTAGAAACTGTGTTAACTTTTGTAGTGAATCTAAATTCTCCTGAGTTTCGTTGGTTTTTGGCGTGCTTGTCAACGCGCTATCAAAAAAATAAAATCTACTCTCTTTAGTAATCACTTCGCAAGAGTGTCTGATCTCCATCTCAGTTATCGAATGTTTTTCTAAATTGTCTTCTTCATGGTAATTCTTTTGTGGACGCCAACCATATCTATGTCCCAATATACCAACAAAATACTGGCATTGATTTATTTTATCAACACACCATTTTACTAAATCTTGCTCATTGTGTTTTTGCTGCCACCTCAGGTCATACGGAATAATAGCTATTTTACGACTAAAGAAACGTTGTTGTAATTTTTCGAAAACTTGAGCTAATTCGTCGCGCTCTAGTTCCAAATCTTTGAAGGTAGAGCTAATGAATATCTTTACATTTTTCCAAGTATACATTCTATCCATATTCCTAAACAGAATTAATGGTACAAAACTATTACATGTAGTGTAAGCAAACGAAATTATATCGGCTTATATCCGGAAAAGCTAAACTAAGTGACCCGTCAAAAGTAATTACCCATTGGCATTTTGCTCTTTTATTTCCTAGCTTTGTTGCTCCTTAGTTACGCAGCTATAGCTGCGCGCCTTCGTCTCGCCGCGCTAGAAAATAAAATCCCTGCATTCAATGGGTAATTACTTTTGTCAGGCCACTTACTTGTTTAGGATACAACCAAGTAGTGATGAATGCTTTAGTTTTTTTCAAAACTATCGTTAATTGACTATGGTTTTAGTCATAGTTTTTCTTTCTTAAATTTAAGCATTATGATATATTGTAAGTAAATCAACATAATAACAAGCCTGATCAGTACCTCAAGAGCAAACCCACCAATAACATGTGCTATAGTAGATTTAAAATAAATATAGACATATTTTATAAGGAAGTATAAATGCGATTTTATTCTATCTATTTTCTTCTATTCATTTGTATCTGTGGATCGTATGCTGATGATGAACTATACCAAGTCCACAGATACAGAAGTTTATCCCATGTATAGTACACGAAGACAATTTACCTGAATCTGAAATTAAAGCAATTCAGCTTGTTGAAAATTTACAACGGCAAGATCTCTCAGCAATAGAAACAGCAAAAGGGTTTCAAGCTCTTACGACTCACGGCTTAGGACAAAGAGAAATTGCACGGCATTTAGGGATATCAGAGGCTAAGGTAAGTAAGGGAATCAAAATTTTAAAAGCTTTACCTGCTGAATGGGTTAAAAATATAGAAAAACAATGTAAAGGTGTTTCTATAAATGAACTCTATAATATTGCCAAGTTGAAAAACAAAAACAAACGAACAGCTCAGTACAGTAAGCTTATGGAATCTGTAGGAGTAGAGGTAGAAGAAGAGGAGGTACAACCTGTATCGAGAAAAAAAAATACAGATGTACGAACGGATTTTACCGAAGAAGAAATGATTATAGTCTGGGATCACTTGAAAAAGATTGTTCGTAAAGGGAAGATAGAGCTTTGTCGATATATGACACCTAAAAAAATACAGTTCATACTTGATGGAGATGATGAAGAGTAAACCATTATTGCTGTGATTGATCTATGATGGTATAGTTTTTACATCGACCTATCACATATTCAATTTATAAAGCACGTGCCAAAGGCGGGCGGTAGTCTGCTATGACGTGCTCGAATGAGTTTGTGATAGGTCGACAGCTACCGTCCTCTTTTGTTAAATTTTTTCTTATGATATAATTTGATAGCACCTTTCACAGTACCCATAGTACCCATACAAGTGGCTCGTCTCGATGTAAAATCAAAGACGGGCGATATCACTTTTACTCGTATGGGTGGAAGGTGCATGGTATCGCCCCTTTTTGATATTTCATTTCCCTCCAATATGAACAAAGCAACGAAACATAAAAATTGCATATGCCGAAATGCTTGTATGGGGGTTGTTATGGATAATGAAAAAGTGAAATGCTTATTATGTGGTGAGTATTTTAGAACGATTTCGTGGAGTCATTTAAAATATATGCATGGTATGGATTGTGGCACATATAAGAAGAAATTCGATTTGAAGTTTATTACTTCTCAGGCTTTAAGAAAGCATCACTCAAGTCTAAGAGTTAAATTTACAAAAGACATGCTGGAAAAAGAAATTTGCAAGTATGTTGAAAATGGAGGTTCTCTATTTAATACAGATGTTGCGAAAGAGCATTTACATTTAATTTCGGCAGGTATTCGGATATTTGGTTCGTGGAAGAGAACTGTAGTATTTTTTGGTTATAAATACGAGATCAAAAAAGTTCCTCCACCTGTTTGGACAAAGCAAAAAATTATTGATGAGATTAATAATTTTTATAACGAAAATAAGCATTTAGTAAATGCTCCTTCTAAACTAAAAAGTAGCGCTGCCTTTCACTTTGGCTCATGGAAGAATGCTGTTGAAATTTGCGGTTTAAAATATAATGTAAATCGAAAATGCAAATCGAAAGAAGAGGTATTATCTATTTTACAAGAGAAGTACAAATTAGGACAGTTATTGATTGCTGGAAAGATGAAGAAAGAAGATAAAACACTTTATTATTTATGTTTGTCATATTTTAAATCGTACAAAAAAGCACTTGCTTCTGCTGGTATTGATTATGCTGAATTTCGCAGAAATTCTATTTCAAAATGGTCAAAAGAAAAGGTTATTCATGAGATAAGAAATATTGAAGATTATCGTATAGATAATCTTCCTAAAGGTCTTTATAAAGCAAGCAGAAAGTTATTTGGGGTTGTGCGCCCACTCCCTCGTAGCAGTTGACGGCTGATCTGTTCTATTTATAAAATAAAGGATAGCGGTCGATTTGCCATTTTTGGTCAAATTTACTGCCAAAAAAACGAGCGTTTTCCTTGTAGTGCCAAAAATATGTTTTTTCTGTAGGAAAAATCACAAGAAAACCCATTAAGAAAAACAAAGCAAAGTTTAGCAAGAATTTGTTGACTTTCTTTGTACTTAAAAATGCTGTTTTTCCGTAAAAAATAGCATTTTATAGCAAATTGGCCTACAGACGTTGTTAATATTAGATCATAGAGCGACCGTCAACCGCTACGAGGGAGTGGGCGCACAACCCCATTTAGGTTTTTCTCTTCTTTCTTGAGAATTTTGACTTCTGCCTCCCATTCATCAAATCGTGCATGCCAAACTAAATAGAGACTTAATTTTTTAATTTGTTGAAGTAACTGGCAAGAGCCAACGAGCATTTTACCGCGAATTTTACATTTGGCTAATTGTTCAATAGTAATCTCAGCACAATGGAGATAGGTAAATCCTAAATCTGTGTGTTCTAATTGTGAATCACTAAACTTTGCTCCCATCAGACTACAGCAATTCATATTAGTATGTTGTAGATTAGCATTGACGAAAGAAGCTCCTGCTAAATTAGAAAATTTTAAATTACAGTTCTGTAAGTTTGCATTTGTAAAGTTCGCGTCTTCCAAATCAGCGTCTAACACAATGGCATCTTGCAAATTCGCTCCAGAAAAATCGATATCTCGACAATAGATTTGTTGCAAATGAGCAAAACTAAAATTTGTATTATGCAAACTTCCAGCAAAACAACTTATAAGTTTTAAATTTGCATGTGAACAATTTGAGTTTTCGATGCTGAAATTTCCAGAGGAAGATTCTAAATTTGCTGAACTTAAATCGCAAAATTGAAATGTACTATTACCAGAAAACAGTACGTCAATTTTGGCTTTTTGTAAGCAAACTTTTATAAAATTTGTTGATTCAACTTGAACCGATTCAAGGCAAGTATCGTGTAAATCACAATCTTCAAAAGTTGTATTTCGTAAAGACACTAAGAAAATTCCATAAGGAATATTTACATTACGGAAAAAACAATCTTCTATATCTAGAAATTGAGATTTTCCCCAAAAACTGCAATTAGTAAATTTACAATTTTCTAAACGTCCAAACATAACATCTGTTCGAAAACTACAATTTTCAAAATGACACTGTATAACGTTATTCTGAAAATTGTTTTCTCTAAAGAAAAAAGCACAGTGACTGTATTCAGAATAGGCCTCTATTACCTCAAGAGACTTTGAATGAATCTGTTTTTTTGACATAGCATTCCTCTATTTGACCGCTATTGTACCAACCAACTTACTGCGATGATTACTATCATTAAAATATCAAGTAATTTTTGATGAGATCTCTGGCTGTGGTATATTTGTTCGTACTCTTGCGAATCTTTTACTAAATAACGATGCCCTACGCGTGAACAGTAATACAAGATCAATATAAAAGCTGAACATATCCCACCAAGCCACATCATTTCTCTCCAAGAATCGCTTTTATATGGTCCGAAAAATTTATATTGTAACCATCCTTGTAATCCACTAATAACAAACGCACACAATGTCGCAATAAAAAGAATAGGCGTCGGGTCGAAAGCAGGCGCGTTGATTTTAGGTAGAGGGTTTCCTTTATCACTCTTTCGATTATGAGAAGGGGTCACATTTCTACCATGACTACGTTTCCAGCTCCCGCCACGTCAGTAGGGTCGAGCACAGGCGCGTTGGTTTAGGTTAAAGTTTGTTTTCTCTGTTTCCGACTAGTTTTCCGTCGGTGCCACAATATTATAACCATGCCACGTTTCCAGTACTCGCCGCGTCAAACGCAGCATGCGATTTTCTCGCACTACGCTTTCCTGACAACTTCATATTCAAGCTTATATCCTATCGAATTGGTGACACTTTTGGCAACTGGTAATATCTGATTTTATAGTCTGAATAAAGACCTAATATCTGATAAAGCAGTTGTTTATTCCATCTCTCCCAACCGAAGCCTTGCCAAGAACGAGCTCTCATTAAATGTCGCCTCGTCTTCTTTTCCACCCAATCTTTAACGTAAGTAAAACACCAACTAGAGTTCCCAATCCTATAATAATTTACCCAGCCCCTCAATATGGGGTTAATCAGGTAAATAACTCTTTCAATTGGTTGAGATCCATGTCGCCGAAACACTTCTTTTAGCTTTCTCAAAAGCTTTGTTCTGGCTTCCATCTTTGGTGTTTTTATGATACCCCATTTTCCTTGTCTTGTTTTAATTCGTCTAAATACAAAACCTAGAAAACTAAAAGTTTCATTTTTCTTAAGTTCGATTTGTCGCGTCTTCTCTAAGTTTAGTGTTACTCCCAATTTTGATAATTCTTCACAAAGTCGTTTGTAAACACTATGCATTAACCAATCCCATTTTCGATAGTTGTCGATGAGTATAATTATATCATCTGCCCATCTTGCATACTCGATATGTTGGTAACCATCGCTAGATGTAAATGCCTTTGCTCGTTCTAGCATTTTATCTATCTCGTTGAGATAAATATTACTCATCAACGGTGAAAGCGGACCACCTTGTGGTACACCTCGCTTCCCACCTACTTTGAGTATTCGCTTTAATAACCATATAACCTCATGGTCATTCACACGAATTGCTATTTTGCCTAGCAAAATATCATGTTGCACTGTATCAAAATATGATTTGAGATCAAGATCGATCACTCGCGTCATATTCTTAATAGCGGCTATTGTTACCTTTTCTACTGCTTTTACAGCCGTTCGCTTAGGACGATAGCCATAAGAGCCAGGTTGAAAATCTGCTTCGAATATCGCTTCTAGTATTAGCTTAACTGCTCCTTGAACTACGCGATCTTTAATACAGGGAATACTTAAAGTTCTAAGTTTTCCTCCAGATTTAGGTATTTCCTGTTTTCTGTTCTTGAGTGGATAGTATGTTTTTGCTAGTAAATCATCCCTTATTGATTGTAGAAATTTATCCACACCTGCTAGCTCAATTTTATTAAATGTTACACCATCTAATCCTGGCGCTCCATTGTTTTGTTTTGCTAGCTTATACGATGTGTAAAGTGTTTCTATTTTGCAAATGTGAACATAGATACCCCAAAAACGCCAAGACTTATTAGCCTTCGCTTTCATATATATCTTCCTTCTCAGGTCTTGTAAATCGATGGCTGCTTTTATCATGACAACCTTACCTCCCTTAATGTTAGAAGAATTATGGTCAGTAGGGTGCCTTTGCTCCACAAGAGTTACCTCGCTTCATCGCTACTACACACCCATCCGTCACCCTCTCATCTTTCGATTCACTTCCCATATTGGTTATAGAATCTACCTTGTTCCAGTGGCTTTCTCACTGGGATGAGGAGGGCTTCTCCAGTTGCTTAACATATCCTTTAATATCATGCCATCACTATCACCCCGCCGAAGTTGCTAAATGTGTCAGTCAGTTTTCATTTTGCAATGTTGCTTTCACCCCCTAATATTTCGCACTTACCCTATAGATAAGTTTGTCGGTAGGCTTCAACATTTTGATTTCTCGCCATACTGCTACCCGAGCTACAAGGATCTAACTTTTGCCTTGGCAGGTTTATCTCCTGCTGAATATGTCAGCCTTTACTGGACGCACAACCCAGCGTGCGGAATTATCGCACTGGGCTTACCTGATAAACTTCTTTTCAAGGTTTATGATGCAGTATTGTAATGGATTAGCTTTCCGTATTTTACAGACGTACAAGTGCATAATTGTTAAATAAGCCGAGTTTACTGTAAAGTATTGATGTACTCCACTTTTTCCATCCAAATCCAGGTATTTGACGACTTCTTCAATTTTTGAATTACCCAATCTTTTATATACATAAAACATTTTGATGAATTTCCTATTCGATAATAGTTTACCCATCCTCTAAGGATGGGATTTATTTCTTTGACTATTCTACCGATAGGCTGCGAGCGATACTTTTTAAATATTGGTTTAATTTTGCGCAATAATTTAGTGCGCGATTTCATTTTTGGGGTTGTTAAAGGGAACCATTTGCCATACCTTGACTTTACACGTCGAATATCAAAACCCAGAAAAGTTACATGTTTACCTTGATTTAGATTTATTATTTGTGTCTTTTCTGTGTTTATTTTCACTTCTACCTTCTCCAACTCTCCTTTCATTCTTTTTTCCACAGCTTCTATCAGCCATCTTTGCGAATAATGTGTAGATATCAATATTAGTAGGTCATCAGCAAATCTCGTATATTCTAGATTGGTATACTTACCTTTACTTGTCACAATTTTTGCTTTCTCTAACATCTTATCTACTTCATTCAAATATAGATTTGAAAACAGAGGAGCGAGAGGAGAACCCTGACCAACGCCTTTCTTACCATTTAGCTTGAGGGTGAATTTAATTATTTTCAGAATTTCTTTATCATCCACTCTCTTCGCTATTTTTTCTAACAGTATATGATGACGTATTGTGTCAAAGTAATTTTCTAAATCCACGTCTATTGCTATAGTTTTATTTTCGACTATCGCCTTCTTAACTCTATTCACTGCTTGATGTTGGTTTCGTTTCGGCCTGAATCCATAAGAGCCTTCTTGAAAATCTGCTTCAAAAATTGCTTCGAGTATCAGCTTTATTGCCGTTTGCACTACTCTATCTTTTATTGTTGCTATTGAAAGACTTCTGGTTCCTTTGTTTTCTTTTGGTATTTGTACTTTTCTATACCTTTTTGGTACATAAGTCTTTTCTTTTAGTTCCGTTTGAATCGCTTTTAAAAACTCCTCCCTTCCTTCTTTTTCTATATCTTCGAATTTTACCCCATCTATTCCTGCACAACCATTATTTTTATACGCTTGCCTATATGCTTCATCTAATGTTTCTAGTTTATATACATGTACATAAAGTCCCCAAAATTTCTTTTCTTTCTCTGCTTTCGCCTTGAGATATATCCTTCTCCTCAGATCTTGCAATTTAATTGGTGTTTTTATCATTTCACCTGCCTCACTTCTTGTTGAAGGAATTATCCACAGTCTGGCTCCTTCGCTCCACAGGAGTTACCCCGCTTCTTCACTACTATGAGCCCGTCCGACTTCCTCTTGTCTTTCAGTCTATTTCCTGTTTTGCAGTTATAAGACTTACCTTACTCCAATTCTTTCTCATTGGGACAAGTAGGATCTCTCCAGTTACATCCTAAATCCTTATTAACATGCCATCGCTGGCTACCCCGATGGAGCAACTACAGTTTCATCCAATTTTCTGTATTTTGTATTGTCTTCATCCCAACAGAACAGATTCGACCTCCACAATTATTTTTTTACGAGGCTACTTCTACGTTCACATTTGTTACGGCCTGTTAACTTGCAGCCACCCTTGAGATGACTTTTTTCAATAGGCTTCAGGCACTGAATTTCTTCTAATACCTGCTATTTAGCTACATGGTTTTTGGCTTTTACCATGAGAAGACTTTCACTTCCTGGATTTAGTTGTCTTACCTGGACGCACTCTGTTGCAAAAAACTAAAATATTGGATTTTTGAATTTTGGCTACCTCGGAATCGTCCGAATTTACTCAGTTCCTATTTTTAAAATTATCCGTTTTTTCGGGTAAAAACGTTTTTTGCAACAGGGCCGGGCCAACAACCCCTAGGTGCGGAATGTAAAATAATTATACAAAAAAATCAAAATGAATGGAGAACTTATTTTTTGCAACAGCGGCCAGATTGAGGACACTGAAATGTTTTATTAAGCTCTTTCTAGCTGTAGTTCCGATATTATGCGCTTATAGCTAATATCGTCATGTATAGACCAGCTCCGCATCCCATAAGGTGAACGATTATTAGCAATAAGAAAAGCTTAGGGTTTTCATTTTTTTTAACTGTATTACTTTTTATTGTCAATTCACCTTTTTGTAAGCCAAAAAAGAGAGATAAGGAAAAAAACAAGCTGCATATTATACCAACGATTATCATTACTTCCATTGTTAACCTTTCAATATTTTCTTATTTATACTTACATTAAGAAATGTTTTTAGCAACATGTTCCTTAATATGTTCGATTATTTAATTGATCTAATTTTACCATATTATATTACGCCTTGTGCGAGTTCAAAATACAAAACCTTTAACCTGTAGAACAGGGAGGTCCGATAAATAATTAAGAAAATTAGCTAAATTGAAAGCAGCAATTTTGTTACTAATAGAATTAGCTAATCCTTTTATAGATCGCCTTTTAGTTGCGGAAAGAGAAAATTCGTTAACTAGAAGATTAATGGTAGTTTCAATAATTTTTCGAGCTTTTTGGAGAAGTTGATTAAGAGCACTTCCACGATTATTATATTCGCGCTGCATGGAAAGAAGTTCAACTCCATATTGTTTCTGAATAAATTTCTGAAACTCTTTACCAACGTAACCTTTATCGCTAATACAGAGAGAATGAGTTTTTATAACACGATGTTCTAGCATCTGTTGAACAACAAATTCAAAAGCTTTAACATCAGACATATTTGCTCCAGTAAGACAAGCAAATATAGGAATGCCTCTGAGATCAGAAACAAGATGACATTTGTAGCCATAATAGTTTGACTTTTTAGAGGCACAATGCCCAAAGTTAGCCCCATAATACTCAAATGGTTGCGATGAACTTTTAAGTCTTTGTAGATTACACAAGGAAATTGGAAAAGAATCTACCAAATAGTACTTTCCTGTGTTAGCACCTACTAAATTACAAAGATGCTGCTGAAAAAAACAAATAATTTCGTGCAAGCGAAATGTTCTTTTTACATACTGCGGACGGCAAATAAATTCTGGAAAAAGATACAGGTAATTTTTACGAATATATCTGTGCCAAGCATTTTGTGAATCTTGTTGACATAGCTCTTTGACTATATTGAGTGTTATTATTTCATCATCTGTGAATTTGGGATTATTGTTGTTACTTCTGCGTAATTGTTTTTGGCCGCCAATGCAATTTAAAAAGTTGTTTACTATGAAGTACACGATTATAAATAACTCTTCAACATTTAGTTTTTCTTTTTCTGAAAACTGGCCTAAAGTTGCCTTTACATCATCAATATTAACTTCAACATTTTTTACTAATTCTAATAGACTCTTTTGTTTCTCTTTACTCTGTGGTATCTTTGACATATAGGTATCCTTTAAATTTGTTTTTTTTATTTGGTATATATAGGATACCTTTTTTCTTACTGCATACTACAAATCAAATTTTCTTTACTATTTTGTATTTTTCAACTCGCACAAGGCGTTATATTAGTTTTCTTAATATCAAAAAATATGCTATTTTCTTTGAAACTATTAGGGGTACCGCCAGGATTCGTGCAAAATCCTACCCTACAAGTTAATAAATAAAAGGGTTTAATACATAAAGAACTGTGTTTTCAAAGAATTAGTATCATACAAAGCTGATTTTTCGATGGAATAATCAGCTTTGTATCTTTTTCTAACGTTTGAAAACACCTATGAAGAAAAAACATTTTTAATAGTCAGAGTTCTGAAATCATTGAAAATTTTGAGTTTAATCCCGATACATTTTCTAAAACATAGATGCCATCACTTATTGAATTCAATTCCCAAACTAACGGTTTCTATGTTTTTAGAGGATGAAGTGTTAACTTCATTGCATATTTTCTCGATTATCAATGAATCTTTATAAGTTGTAAGTTCTCTAATAATAGTCATAACCGTGTGATATGTGCTGTATTGGTTTAATTTACCAATAGTAATCTTTGTTTCAGAATTAACCATGTATTCTGTGATTTTTTCAGATAGAGATATTATTTCTTTTATTTTTTCACCACGTTTAATTAACGCTTTTAGCTCTTTGATACATTCGGAAATATGTTTATCTCGTATATCTTTACTAAACTCTTCAATAATATTTGTAATCGGCGTTTGAGAAATGCTCTTCATTTCTTCTGTTATTCTGTATGGAAATGGTTTTACTAAGCGAACTCTAGATTCTCGAACTCTTAATGCTAGAAGTTTTATTTTGTCTATATTTTCGTTTTTCTCGATTGATCTTTTAAGCTTTTTTTCCCATTTTTGCAGTTGTAATTTGGGTTTTGTATAGCGAGGTACATAAGACGTCATATAATTCTCTCCAAGATTTAGATAAATTCTAAATAATAAAGTAGGAGAAAACTTCGTTTCTCTCTGCTTTGACAATAGAGAGTTAGTAAATATTTTGTTGTACATTTTTTAGTGCTTTCTGTAAGAGATTTTTTTTGAATGTTGATATCAAGTATATCTGACGCTGTTGCAAAAAAAATTCTCCATTTATTCTAGTTTTTGTATAATCAATATCCCCATAAAAGGACCAGCGCGAACATTCATATAAAAAGTTACGGTTTGGACTTAATTATAATTAATGAAGTGCCAAAAGGTGATACAAGTGTCCCTCTTCGTTGGAATGGTGGTTCAGGAAATTTAAAAATAGAACTTTATAAAAATGGATCTTTTGTTCGACATATGAGTTCAGATCGAATAGCTAATGAAAAAAGACATATTATCGGAGAAATAGGTACGGATCTTATTGGTACTGGAACGAGGTACCAAATTAAAATAACTGATAGTTCTGGAACTATTGCGTGGAGTGAGCGTTTTAGAGTCAAATAGAACGTACGTGGAATTTAACTCTAAAATATATTGAAATAAATACATCGTTTTTATCTTAAAAATCGTAAGTTTTGGTTGAGAACACACGAAATTTCAGAAGAGTTAGTTTGGCATAAACCAAATGCAACTTTGAATTATGAAATGAAATAAAATGAAGTGGACGCGACACGCCTTCTAAACATTACTGTTTAGGGTTTTGCCACGAGATGGTCAGCTGCAAGAAAAGCATTGCCATCTATATATCCTTCAAGAGTCATAGACGCAACGATACCATCGCTACCCATAGCACTAACAATTGTAATATTATTGCCTCTTTGATGTGGACGATAACCGAAAGCGCGTTCGCCTCTAGGTGCTCTAGCAAATAATCTTGTCATTGCTGTATTTGAACCGGATTCATCTATAAAAATTAGCTTTTCGTGGTTTATTTTTTTTACTTTTTTTAGATATTCTTCTCTAGATTTTTTTACTCGTTCAGTTTTTTGCTGTTCTGCTTTAAACGTTTTTTTTTCTTGTTAGCTGTAGTTTTAGTAGTTCTCGACTTAGAGTAGATGAACTCACCGTTTTTGCTATTTTGCTTTCTAATTTTTTTATTAATTCTTTCAGAGTAGCATCTGTTTTTTCTAGATGTAATTTATGGAGAACTTCGCGATCTGCATCGTTGAGTATGCTTGCTCTTCCTCCACCATAAGGACAGCGTTCTGAACTACCTTCTTTTTGATATCTGTATACCCAACGTTTTACAGTTGTTTCGCTAATCGAAAACATTTCTGAAAGTTCTCTCATACTACCTAATTTTTTATCACAGTAAGCCGTTATTACTTTAGTTCGTAAATCTTGTGAATAAGCCACTATTTTCTCCTTATTTTGTACTTTTTATAGTATAACTTATTCTTGGGTTATTTCAATCGGGCAGCGCAATAATACGAGGTCTTTGCGCTGCCCTGATAAATCCCCCTTAGCCTTTTTTAACACAGAAGAATACATCTACAGAAGCCTTGTCTACATTAATTAAAGTTTCCTACTCGTCAAAATCATGCCAGCCAAAAATTCAAAACCGCTAGTTTCTGTTCAAATGCCCCCGCTGGTCCAAATACCAAAAGAAATTGGGCAACTCTCTTGTAAATGGCTATTCAACATCGTTTCAAAGGCTCTGGCATGCGTTGGTCTTTTTCTGGTTTCGATCATTTACTTTCCCTTCGTTTAGCTTGGGTTAATCAACGTTTTGATCAACTCTTTTCATAGTCATACCTCTTCTTTTTTCTTTCTCTTTTTTCCCAGCATAACAATTCTCTTATCTCTTTAATTTTCTAATATTCGTTTTCTGTTAAAGTAACTTTTCCAAAATCAATTTTTTCATTTTCTTATTTTAGAGTATTTATCTCGTTTCTAAACCGTATTTATAAAGTCCCCCCCTTTTGTTACATGCGCCCGTTGCTAAAGGTGTATACCAAACAATTGATATAGAAAACCAATGACTATTGGCCGTAATAAACTACAATGATATAGTTATTAATGATCCAACTATTGCTCGGCAGGTCTAGGAGCGATTTATGAAACATGACTTGTTTATTTTTGATCAGCGGCAGCAATCGAAGTAATATGAACTGCATCTTTTTCTGTAGAAATGGAACTATTATTTTCAAAGAGAGAACATACACCTTTTGAGTTGTAGCCGAGAGCATTATTTACATAAAATATTTCTAAATCACCTGGAGCATTGTCAATCACATTTGCTAACAAAAATTTTCCTGGAGCTAAAACATAAAGATGCTCAGGAGTATTATTTATACGCTTTATTAATACTGCGGACGTTTCAGTAATTATTCCTTGGCCAATTATCTCATTTGACGTTTGAGATTTATGAGGTATTATTTGGCACTCTAGTTCTATCAAATCTGCGACAGTCATGGTCCACTTGTTTTCTACCCTTTTAGGTTCTTTCGCAACCAACTTTTCGCCATTTACTTTTGTACCTGCTCTACTTCCAAGATCGACAATGAATACATTGTTGTTTTCTATATAGATAGAAAAATGTTTTCCTGAAATACTTTGGTTTTTTTGCTCTTGTCCTCTTCCAGGCAACAAACGCAAGCAAATATCTTGGTTATCTATATCTATGGCATTACGACCTATCTGTAATCGATCTTTTCCATAAACAAAAATAGTTTGTTTACCGCTGGTAATTTTAGCACGAGAAAGTACAGCCTTTAGATCGGAATTAATCGGGGCTAAACATGGTAACCCTATGACTGTGTCGCTCGTGATAGAACTGTTCATAATTGTGTTGTTCATTGATATAGAGCTACTATAGTTACTGTTATTGTTATCTTGCGAATTATCTTTAAATACTTCGGAGTTAATGTTAACAATGCTTTTTAGTATTTCTAACGCTTTTAATGGCGTTGGAGGTCTATCATTTGGATTTTTTGATAGTAAACTACTGATAAAAGAAGCTAATTCTTTTGATACTTCTGGATTTTCGAACTTTGGTATAGGGAATTCTAGATGCTTTTGTAAAATCTCAAGTAAGCTGCCTCCTGTAAATGGAGGCATTCCTTCTAAACATTGATAAAACATTGCACCAAACGCATATAAATCACAGCGGATGTCAATATTTTTTTCACCTCTTACCTGTTCTGGTGAAATATAATAAGGAGTTCCAAGTATTTGTCCTTCTTGAGTATACATCGTACGATCATCAGCAGTAGAACGCAACATTCCTAGGTCAGAAATTTTTGCTGTTCCATTTCTGTCAATTAATATATTTGCTGGTTTTATATCGCGGTGAACAAAGTTTTTTTCATGCAATTCTTCAAGACCTGTTAATACATTAGCCATGGTATTCACAATAAAAGAAAACGAACAATTACTTTTCATTTTATCCTCAAGATCTCCTCCATTTACAACTTCACATGCAAGATACAGAGTACCATCAACTTCTCCAGTATCATAAGTTCGTACGATGTTTGGATGTTGTAAACTTAGTGCAAGTTTCGATTCTCTTCTAAAACGTTGGATAACATCTTGAGGTTCTCCGGCCTGTTCTAAGGCTTTTGGTAAAATTATTTTAAGTGCAACGTCATTGCCATTAATATCTTGAGCAAAATATACTTTACCCATTGCTCCTTGTCCTAATGTAGAAATTATTGTATATTCACCAAAAGTTTTTTTGCTCATTTATCTCTCCTTTGTCACTTTAAATTATCTATTTATATATTCGTATACATTCATTAGTTTTTCAGGCAACGGTTTTTGAGCAACACGTTCTATTATACTCTCGGTAATTTCTTTAGGTCTTTTTTCAAGTAGATTTAACCAGTTTCGTTCTATTTTTCTGTCTAAAGAGTTATGCTTTATCCATTTTTTTCCATCTTCTATATTTTCAAAATAACAAGCCATTAGTGCAAATGATTTTTGAGAAGTACAGTAGTCAAGCGCACACAGCATAGCGCAATTATCATTACCTTCGAGGTAAGCGGCTTTGAAAACTTTTTCAATGTCTGTTTCTTTGAATTTTAGTTGGTCCAAAGGATTTTTTTGTATTGTTGTATCTAGAAAAGCTATTAGAGTCTGTGGAGAAGTAAAAGCTGCTTGTGAAATTTCATTGCTCAGAAGTTTATTCGTTGGAGCTATTTGTTGGTAACATTTGATTATTTTGTTTTCATTAGCTCCAAAACGATACATATAGCACAAAAACCAAGATTGGCGTGGAATAATAGTTTCTTTGTAGCGCAGTAACTTTTTTAATCTTGATGTTTTCTTTACCAACATGATGATTCTTTTTAGGAGTTTAGCTGTAATTTGCGTACCTTTATCTGAAAGTATACGTGCTAAAATTTGATGTTCTATTTGAAGTGAATCTGCAAGTAAACGAATATTTCTTTTTTGTTCGCTTACAGCGGTGATTTCTTTTACTACTTTGTATAGTTTTTTTAGTAGGCTAGTTTTTGGATTTCTGTTTAAGCTACGCTTGATTTTTGACAACTGCGATGAATACTCAAGGAGTAGTTCTTCTTTTATCTTTTTCCAGTGTATATTGTCACCACATTCTTCATTTAACACTCTCACTCTATGATCTATCGGTATGTGATAATTTTCATAGACTCTTTGATCTTCAAGTACAGTAATATTTTCGAAATGCAGCTTTAAATTTCTCCATAGCCTAGAATTGTTACGGTCGAGAACCATTATATTGGCAATGGTCTCCATAAAAGATATACGAGAATCCTTACCATAGTGAAAATCTCGGACAATAGACATTACTTTTTGATATTGACGATTTCGAAAAGCATACTCAGCACGAGTTAGATAATCGTAATAATCGTTAGTTTGTCCGAGCCAGTAATTTTTAGGTAGTGTAGAAAAATCGTTGTATTTCCAACCTTGAACATGCTTACGAAAATATCCTCTTTTAAAATTCACATCCCAAATTTTTGCAAACTTGTGAATTCCTTTATCTAAATCTTGTCCACTTCTTAACCAAAGCTCCCAAATCTGGTAAAGATACGCCGTGTCACTGCTAAGGATTTCTAAGAGAGGCTTTGATAATAAAAATGCTTCCGTGACATGACCTCGATAATATAGTTCATTTGCTTGATCGATTCTGTCTTTTATCTCTTTTTGATATTCTGTTCGCTTGTGCTCTAAAAAATTACGTTTAGGAATTAGATGCGGTCCGTAGTGGTGAAATAATTTGTCGATAAAATTAATATGAACATCCTGTCCCCACACTTTTTGTTCTTTTTTCATCAGAATAACAATTTCAACATAACGGCTAGACATTTCACTATACACATCTTGCAATCGTATGTGAAACTTGTTTGAGTAGTTTTGTGTGCCTGCAATTTTGTTAATTAATGTGGCAATACTGAGAACATAAAGAGCTTTACCATTGACTACTTTTTGTTTTTGCATCTCTGGGTTTTGAGTGAACATTAACCATAGACTTTTTTCTATCTGAGAGTTTATATAGCTTGCTAGCTTTTCTTTATCTACGCCAAATGAAGACAGTAAGGATAAAAACTCACTTTGAAAAATAGGTAGAATTTTCTTGCTTTGATGGACGTTTATATATTGGTGATGCCTGACTTTGTTAGAGATCAAGGCCACATCTAAAAGATTTTCTGTTTTTTGCACAAATTCTTGATTG
The DNA here is from genome assembly GCF_041508025.1 of Candidatus Uabimicrobium helgolandensis. Classification (NCBI taxonomy): domain Bacteria; kingdom Pseudomonadati; phylum Planctomycetota; class Candidatus Uabimicrobiia; order Candidatus Uabimicrobiales; family Candidatus Uabimicrobiaceae; genus Candidatus Uabimicrobium; species Candidatus Uabimicrobium helgolandensis. The sequence goes on along the minus strand of NZ_CP165719.1, from coordinate 2,765,084 downwards.
TATTTATCGTAGTTGCGGATTAATAAACGATTCTGCATACGTATAAAAAAATCATAAGTATTTTTTACTGTTGGGTAAGGAGAAAGAAATTCAAGTTCAAGATACTCTTTTAATAAATTTGTTTCTGCTAATTTAGTAGAGAAATCGAGAGGTTGATCTTCTCCGCTAAATCTCACTGCTAGCCATTTTAGTTCCTTGTATATTTGCTTAACAGACTCTTGTTGTTTTTGTAGATGAACTTGTTCAATGAAAGCAAGTGATTTACCGAAATATTTGTATGCATTTTGTCTGTCGGTATTCCAAAAATAACTGCCATGCAAATTAAATATGATTGCTAATTCTAGTAAATTTTGAATTTCAATTTTTTCATAATTGAGTTTTGTAAGTAAACTGTTTATTTTTTTGAGACGTTTTTCAAAACCCCAATCTAGACGATCTTGCTGTTGCAATATATCAAGGTTGATTTCACCAACGATTTTAGTTGGTTGCCTTTGCCATTTATATGTTTTTCTTAGATTAGAAAGAATACTGTTAATTTCTTCTGTAAAAAATAGGTTTGTTGACACATCAATAGTGAAAGATTCCTTCTCTTGAAAATGAGAGACAATGACCTTGCATTGCTCTTCTACAACAAATTGAATAATCGTTTTGTTTTGAGGCTTTAGTTGTTGCAAGTACGCTATAGGTACATACGGAAATTCCAAATTTGTTTGAGAGAATAGGGAATCAGATGCTACTGCAAAACCATGGTTTTTTAATTGAAAAATCAAGCTTTCTCGTAGATGTGTATAATGCACTACGTTTTTTACGCTTGTTGGTTTTTTATATGAAATCGGTGCGACTACAATCTTTGACGCTGTTTTTTTTGATTCTTGCTGTAAAAATAATGTTTCTACCTGCGCGTATGTACTGCTTAATAATACAAGTAAACTGAGAAAAGCTCTTTTCATTTTTAGTTCCTTTGGTTTTAAAGAAATCAAGGTGTATAGGCAAATAATGTATCTGGTTTTGCGAAAAATAAAGAGACTTAGAGAATAAAAGTCATGTTATCTTTCTGTAGATAAGCTAATACTTCTAGCACGCTTAATCATTTCTTATTTTACTTTATATAACTTAATGGAGTCTTTGAAGTTCTTTGCTGTACCCTCATCAATAAATTTACCTACAGCCGAAGATAACTGCTCTGTTGTAGGTAAATTTGTTGAAAAACGAGGAAGAGAAAAGTATCCATAAGATCCTTTACTAAGCCAATAGAGAGTATTTTTGTTTACATTGAAGTGCATTACCTCTGTGTCTTTAAAATAATGTTCGAGAAAATATGTTTTTCCCTGTGGACGCGCAAAAAGTATTTTATTCTTCATGTTGATGACAACAGTATTATCGATTACCGTAGACTGTAAAAAACTACCGTTTTGTAAATATAAACCAGGAATCTGTTCTTTGGTTTTTATACGGTTATGGATACGATCATTCTTTAAATCATAAACAACAACTTCTGTATCGCAGGTTATAAATAACCATTTGTCGTTTTTAGTTGTAAAATTATAAGCTGGACGTGGTAATAGAATCATTCTTTTGTCGTTTTTATCCTCAAGGTTAAAAATATAAAAGCTAGCTTTATTTTCGGTAACAAAGAGTAGATTGTTAGCAACCCACCAATTTTGTATGTAAATGTTTTTGTTATTAAATATACACACATATTTTTTTTTCAAGGAAAGAGGTTTTTGAGATGTTGTATCTACAAGAAGTAGTTTATTTTCTTCATCGATTCCTAGAGTATAATCATCAATAAATTTCATGTTGTATGCTTTAGTGGTAAAGGCTTCAACTCTTAGAGAACTTGGATGTGGATTTAAGTTCCAAACATAGAAACTTCCAGTATTTCCAGCAGCAAGTATCGTTTGAGATGGATTTACCCTTATCTTACTAAAGTTTCCAAGTACTTTATGGGGAGAAATCTCAGTTTTTTTACCATTTCGATGAAATATTATTGTTTGACTCTTTGTTGGATAAGCATATATTTCAGAGGTATAGATCGAAGTATATGCTAGGTTATTACGGTGTAGTCCTGAAAAATTTTGTTCACTCCCTTCTTTGGTATGGATAAATACATATTCTCCGTGTACAGCAAGTAGCAGAAAACTATTTTCGCCAAAAGGAAGAATTGTCTTTATGTAAGCTGCAGAAAAAACTTTTAAAGTTTCCTGTAAAACGTATTTACTTTGTCGTTCTTGCCATATTTCAACAACACCATCTACGCGTGCAATAAAGAGCTTTTTTTTCATCCAGAAAATATTTAAAACGCGATTACCACTTGCTTCAAAGATTTGTTGTATACGAATTTTAGAAACAATTTCGTTGCTAACTTTGTTAAAGTTGTAAGACAGCAATTCTCCGTTGGTTTTTCCCCAGAATAATTTTTTTTGATGGACATTATAACAACGAATATCTCCTACCTTTTCAGAGATAAGTATTGGTCCATAAATTTTTGCTGTTTCCCACGAGTAAAATCTTAATTCTATTTGATTGAGGTCTTGGTTTGTATCGACAAAGTATACACCTTTTTTGTCTAAGAAAATCTGTTTAGGATTTTTCGAATACAATAGTTCTCGCCGCTGCAATTGCTTGGAAAAACGAAATACTCCTTTCTTGGTTACTGCAATAATTCCTTGTTGTATAGAAGAATTAATTGCATAGAAAGGTTTGTCTTCTATTTCAATGCTGTGCTTTAAATTCATTGAGTTTGTATCGTAACAATGCAACTGTTTTTTGTTACGTACAAATAATAAATTTTTTAATAGTTGCGCTTCATTCGCAATCACATCGAAACTTTTAATAATAGAGTTATCAATGGTATTACGCCATTCGATTTGTGTTTGTCCCGCAACAAGGTAACTGTTTTCATCTATTTTAGTTATTGATTTAAAGTAACCATTTTCTGGGGTTTCTAATAGCAATGTCTTGTTTTGCTTGTCTTTGACAATAATTCTATTTCCGTAGATAAATGTTCCACAAGGTAAATTGCGAAAAAAATATATCTTATCAAGTTCAGGAACGGTTGTTTTATTCATTAATCGACCATCTAAAGACCATTTACGAATGGCATCTTCATGGACAACTGTTGCTTCTTTGGAGTTTATATCTACTACTTGTTGAGCAATCCACGGTGTTTTTACGAGATGAAAAGAGGGCTCTTTTCCTAGTTGAAAGAAAGTCAGATGCCCTTGCCTGTCTGCATAAATACCATTACTTCCAAATACTTTTAATGAGTTTGTGGCTGAACCACCATTACGATTTACTTGCATTACTTCTTTTTGCAAGTTCATGTCAAACAACACTATTTTTCTTCCGCTATGTATAGAGACCATTATCAGTGCTTGGTTGTGTTTCTCTGTTACGTCAAGGCTCCATGCACCAAAAGCTGATCGATATGGTAGTTTCCAGGTATTAACTACTTTTAGAGAAGAGAGATCGAGTTTTTTGAGGTAATTGTCTTCTATAAAATAGAGATTGTTTCCTTTCAGTGATAAAGCATCTTTGACGTTACCTTTAAAAGGAAATTCAACATCAATAGCTCCTGTTTCACCATCGAGAAGAAACAGTTTTGTTTCAAAAACAGCTACTAGTTTATTTTTCTCTTTCCACAAACGCATGCATTTTATGCGTCCTAACTTGGCTAATACTTCAAAGAATTTCCAACCTTTTTCTTTTGAAAAAAGACCTCTATGTATTGACTTTTCATAAGCCCATAACCATATGGGAGATGTTGAAGTGAGTTGTTCTGCTTGTATCCCAATTAATACTTTAGGTCTTTTCCACGAGATTCGCGAAAATTTTTGTAGTTCTGCAGAAAGGGCCATTTTGTCATCGTCGTTATTTTCATTGATTTGTTTACCAATATCAATTGCATTGCTTAACCACAATGAAGCTTCGCCATATTTGCCTTTTTCTTTGTTAAATATGTATTTCTCTTTATGAAATTTAATGTTTATTTTCTGAGCTGCAATTCGTTGCTTTTCTACCTTTTGATATGCTAATGTTTTTTCTTTTGTTTCATTCAAGGCAATTTGTCTTTGTTCCTCTGTTTTATTCTTTTCGGTATTAATAAGCCAAACACCAATAGTAAGTCCAGTAATTATTAGAATAATGGTGAAAAACAAACTATGACGTAGTCGTCTGTTACGGGTTTCTCTTTTTATTCTTTGCTGTTTTATAACTTTTACTTGCTCTTGTAATTGTTTTGCCGTTTGCGAAGCATCCATATTCTCTAATTGTGCTTCAACAACGCCTAAGTCCCCGTTTTGCAAAGCGATATTTGCATAAAGTACGCGTGCGTCTTGTTCCCCATTTTGTGCTTCGTTGTTTTCATTCCATAACTTGAGAGCATTTTTAAAACCAGAAATAGCGTTATCGAATTTGTTATAGCTATTAGCTGTTTCTTTGTTACATAATACTTCTTTTGCTTCGTTTGTAAGTTTAATACTATCGCGGTGTTTGAAGTATTGTTGGATATCCATTTTAAAATCCATGACAGTAGCATAACGCTGCTTAGGATTTTTTTGTAAGGCTTTAGTATAAATTACTTTTAACTCTTGTTTTTCTTGTGGTAGAGAATCATAATTTTTTATGTCTCCGTTTCGCGCTGCAAGGAGTACCATCCATACACTACTTCCTTGATGAGGAGCATGTCCGTGGATAATCTCATACAAAATAGCTCCAAGCAAATAAATATCTGTTCGCGTTCCAATAAGTGCGCTGTTTCCTTCTGCAAGCTCGGATGGCATATAGCTAGGTGTTCCCATTGGAGAGGTTATTTCTGATTTGTGCAAGAAACGTTTGTCTTCTAGTCTTTCTTCTCCAATATGAACGGATATTCCCCAATCCATCACAACAACTTCACCATATTTTCCCACCATAATATTCTCTGGTTTCAAATCGTTGTGTATGATGTTCTTATCATGAGCAAAAGCGATTGCATCGCAAACTTTAAGTAAAATACTCAAATGAAATTGTAAGTATTCGTCTATTTCTAATTGTTGGTTTAAATCTTTGCCTAAAGTGTCTTTGATAAGTTGTTCAGCATATTGTTTTTGTTCCTCATTTTTAGGATACAATAACTCTTTCCAAGATAATCCCTCTATTTTTTTCATAACAAGAGTTACCTCTTGCTTGTAATTTACGGCTAATTCGTGGATAGGTATTATATGAGGATGTTCAAGAGATGCGGTGATCAACGATTCTTGTAAAAAACGGTGTTTACTAGCACTAGCTTTTATTTTTTTGACAGCAACGCTTCTTTTGAGACTGCTTTGTTTTGCTTTAATAATTAACCCCATCCCTCCTTCTGCGATTTTTTTTTCTTCTGGATAGTGATGGACAATTGGAATCATGTGGTTTTTTATTGTTGACTGTGAACCTAGTTTATTAGGTGATTGTTTGCTAGGAGAATTGTCATCAATAGTGCCACTTCCGGATATGGTATCGCTAGGAGAATTGCCATCGATAGTGCCACTTCCAGATATGGTATCGCTAGGAGAATTGCCATCGATAGTGCCAGTTCCAGATATGGTATCGCTAGGAGAATTGCCATCGATAGTGCCACTTCCAGATATGGTATCGTTTGGAGAATTGCCATCAATAGTGCCAGTTCCAGATATGGTATCGCTAGGAGAATTGCCATCGATAGTTCCACTTCCCGATATGGTATGATATGTCGTGTTAAATTCGTTACTCTCCAATTTTTCAGATGAAAGAATTTTTTCCCAGAGCTCGCGAAATGTATTTTTTTCCATTGATGTATCTTTCAAAAGTTTCTTTTCATATATTACCAATCTAAGAGTCTTCAATATAAGAAAACTTAGATAAACTGTATTTGTGTTGGTTATTTTTTTATGTTGATATGTCTAACTGTCGGTTAAATGTTAATAGAGCTATAAGTATATTTATTTGTGTGTTTTTGTGTTTTAAAATTGGGTGAAATTAAACATTTAGGGTAAAACAGTCACGCTGGTTATTTTTCCAGCTGTGCTATTTACAATAAAATAGTCTTAGATACTGGTATGTTATACTCTTAACGCAGATTTACAATTAAGAGTATAAATATTTGATACCTTTTAACAGACCTTTTTGGTTTAAAATTATTCGCCATAAAAAGCTCGTTATTAGGCAGAAAAAAATAAAAATCCAGCGTTTATAGGGGGATACAAGAGTCCTATGGTGATTTTCCCCTAAATCTGTAGTTTCACCCAAGATTTGGAACTATTTTCAACAATTAACCGTGGTGAGTTTGTTATTAATGGTTTTTCAAATAAAGATATTCTTTCGCATCTTTTTCCTCAAAAGTTTTCTTCTATTCAAGATAAACGTCGTGCCAGTTCAAAAATTACAAGAATGATTTCTATGCTTCGTGCTCACGGACTTATTAGAAAAATTACTAAACGATATCGTTATCATCTTACTACAAAAGGACGCGAAATTCTTGCAGCTATTCTCCAGTGTCAACATATTACTCTTCAACAACTTAATGATATTGCTGCTTAATTTTCTTTGTAAAAAAAACAAACATTTGAACGTTAGTAGTATATAGGGGTCAATGCGATAGCAGAGGGAATAGATAATTCTATTCCTTGAGCTTGAGTGAATATCCTCTTATTTTTATTTCATCTGACATTGTCTGTTTGATCTTGTAGTGGCTAATACATTTAGCAAAGTATATTTTGTAAATCTTGTAAAAGATGCGAATAGTTCTGATAACGTTTTTTTAAGCTCTTGGCCATCATTTTTTTTATAACTTTACATGTTTTGGAGGAGATACTCGGATTATATTTGGTTATTGCTTTTGGTTCTTTTTTCATAATTTCTTGCAATAATAAAACTGATGGTGTTGCTTTAAACGGAAACTCACCAGTTGCCATAAAATAGCTTATGGAACCTAAACTAAAAATATCACTCTGCAATCCAAAGTCTTTTCCCATTACGCGTTCTGGCGATGCGAACATTGGACGACCTATAACATAGTTTCTACGATTAGCTAAACAAACATAAGGTATTTCGTTAGAAATAATAATTTTATTAGGATGTAGTAATCCGTGAATAATTTTGAATTGTGAAGCATAATCTAAAGCTTTGGCTATTTGAATAATAATTTGGAGAATGTTAGATTCGTTGAATGTCCTTCCTTGACAATAAATATTGTCAAATATAGTGTTATATTCTGAAAAGTATTGCTTCACATAGTAAAGGCTCCCGTTTATTTTTCCAACATCATATACTGTTCTTATGTTGGTGTTCTTGAGTGCTATTATTTTTTTTATGTCATGCTCAAAAATCGTATCGTCGTTTCTTTTAATTGAGATATATACTGCGAAAAACTTATTGCCCTTTTTTGCTTTAAAAACGTTATAACTTGGATTTATTTGTTCTATAATCTGGTAACCGTTTACTTTCTCAAAGAATTTCATTCGTGCAAATGTCCTATCTCAGAATACTCCGTTTTTTTAATATTTCAGAGATTAAGTATTTGTTGTCGTGGTTTTTTTTAAGAATTTTTCGTGTGCCATTTTAAGCGTTTATGGATTTCAGGAGCATAATTTTGAACCCATCTGTAGATCGTTATATGATCGATTTTAATTCCTCGTTCTTCAAGCATCTCTCCCATTTCACGATAACTTATATCATACTTGCAATACCATCGTACTGCCCATAATATTATCTCTCCTTGGAAGTGACGCCATTTAAAGTCGATCATTATTTGCTCCATTCATTTTTCGTGGTTTTATATAGCTGTTAATTATACAAAAAAATCAAAATGAATGGAGAACTTATTTTTTACAACAGTGCCTTGTTATTAATAATTTGGCAAAAGTAAGCGAAATATCGAAATCAAGCCATTATTTTAGTTTCTAATTGCCGAGTAGGTGTATCATTTTATGAAAAAGAAATATCACTTATAAGATGTTGCTGTATGCTACTTGACGGAGTAGTTGCAAATCCATCGTCCTAAACCCTACTGCTTTTCCATTTGCTTCTTCATTATTTCAATAGAGGTCTGTTTGCGAGGATGTGGGTTGCCTATTTCAACATAGTAATCAAACTCTTCCATACCCATAGACAACATTTGGAAGAACTGGCCTTTCACCATGCCCACAGCTGGTGCTGGCGCACCCTGAACAGTATGAATCTTCATATGAGCACGGACATGTGTTTTGCCATTCCCCAAGTCTTTGAGTGTCCACGTATTTAAAGCATTGGTAACAAATGGAGGCATCACCGCACCAGCAATCGTATAGGTAAAAGTCATATTTTTCTTATTGTAAGACACAATCTTTTCATCAACAGACGGATTGCCAGGCATGTTCACATAACACGTCCGTCCTGCATCTGCACCGCTGCCGTACCCATCAACTTTGCCAACAGTACTCGACCATTGATCAACTGAGCCGAAGTTATCAGCAGAAGCCGCCCAAACTTTATCAGCAGGTATATCAATAACGACATCACTAATAATCGAAAGCTGTTCCGTTCCATAAGCTGCGCCCGTAAAACGTCCGCCATATTTACCTATCCATTCATTAACCTTGGTTTCAATGTAATCCATTTTCTTGACGTTCATATTTTTCGCATCTTTATGGCTAAAAAAACTGCTCCAGCTTATACCTGTGCCTCCATCTGGTGTCATCATCAGGTGAATCACACCTAAATGACCTTCAACGCCTGACCATGCTAAAATTCCGCCCTTTACGTCTGATTTAATAACATGGCCTTTTGTAAGGCCAGCCGAAGATACCGCATCAAAGACTTTTTGCGGAGCTGCTTCTAAGTGCGCTGTATAAGCAACTTGCAAAGGTGCTTGGGTGAATTGGTCAACATTTAATACGCCAATTATACGCGGCGGCATACTAGCGACACCAGTTTCAGGGACATTAGTACTAGTACAGGAAGCGAAAAAAATGCCTGAAATGGCAATTGCCATATAGGTTTTTAAAAGTGGTTTAAACATGATTATTTCCTTTATTTATTTAAGTTTGATTCAAGTTAAGCGCCTTTTCCCAAGCTTGTAGCTCCAACGCTTCATCAACATTCGTACGCAGGATATGTTGGTAATGGTCTTGAAAACAATCGCCGTTGTGACCTCAAAAATTTATGCAAGGGTAAAAGCTGCAATATCAGCATCGGATACTTTGCCTTTAGTGGTATTTACAGGCGAGCGCTCAAATCGCTTTTCAAGCCAGAGTTAAATGTAAAAAAACTCCCTGCCAATCACCACAATCGCAAAAATGATAAATACAACTATAAATCTCCAAATTTTTTAATTAAGCCGTTTTTTTCATAGCTTCAGTTTTGTGTGGATGAACTTTATCGTGCTAATCGCGAATTCGGGAGAATCATCCGCACGGAGTACTCTTTAAATTTCATCTCTGATCCTCACATGCACAAATGTAATCGACGAGGTTACAACAGAAAAACTCTTGTAGTTGTCTTACACTGGTTATCGCATCTATTATTTATTGGCAAGCCAAAGAAATTCATCGTGTTATTCAGACGCCAGACGACATTAACCTTGAATTTCTCAGCCACATTAGCCCTGTATCCTGGGAAAACATTATTTTATATGGCGATTACATCCTAAATAAAAGTAGAGTAGATTTCTCTTAGGGTGTATTTACGCACGAATGTGCATACTATCCATATTTTCCTTTCTTTTAAGTGTAATTAAAGTTCCTTTTTCCAAGCTTGCGGTTTGAAAACTTCATCGAGATTAGTTTGTGCAATGTGATTGGTAAAATTTGTAAGTGTTTTGAGCGCGATCGCTGTAACAACTTCAAAAATTTGTTCGCGTGTAAAACCAACAGCTAAAAAGTTTTCAATGTCTTCATCTGAAATTTCACCTTTAGTCGCATTCACATGCCGCGCAAATTGACGCAGTGTTTCAAGCTTTGTGCTTGGTAAAGGACGATTTTCACGTAATGCAGAAAGTGTATCTTCATCAAGACCCGACATAGTAGAATGAGCCGCCATACAATAACGGCAATCATTATCCGCAGAGACGGTCATGAAGATCACTTCGCGCTCTGCAGAGCTTAAATTTGCATCTTCACCCAAGACCATAGCAATCTGAGCATAGGCATTTGTGATTGTCGGAGATTCTGCCATCACGGCTGCTATATTCGGGATCATTTGGTATCTCTCCTGCATTCCTTGCAAGATTGGCTTAGAGTCTTCTGGAGCACTTTCAACGGTGTGTTGTGTAAAACCATTCCTCATAATGATTTCCTTTCTGATTATCCAGCTTTTTTCTCAGCTTCGGCTTTTCGAGGGTGTGGCTTGCCATTTTCAACGTAGTATTTGAGTTCTTCCAATCCCATCACGAGCATCTTGCTCATTTGCATTTTCATTATTAGCCCCATGAGAAGGCTAAAAGGGAAACCAATATCTGCCGTCAAATTTGTCATGATTTTTGTTTGGTTGGCACCGACTGGAACCAACTTCCAGGTGTTGCGTAGATTTTTCACAAAACCTGGCATTTTGTCGCCTTGCGCCGAATAGGCTAGTTGCTTTTTATCTTTGTTGTAATGTGTGAGTGTTTCAGTAAAGCCGCCCATCCCGTTATTAGTTTGGCAAACACGGCCTGCACATGGCGCACCATTAGGTACATTTCCTTCTGTCGCTGTGGAAGTTGCCAAAACACTTCCCCATTTTGCGCACTCGGCAAAATCAGGTCCTACAGCCTCCCAGACCTGATCTATTGGCGCGTTAATTGTAATGTCTTTTTGAATTTTCATGACTTCCTTTCCTTTCCTTTCATTTTACTTGATATTATATACCAATTGGTATACAATATATATTATATACTGATCAATATATAACTGTCAAGGGATTTTATACCATTCAGTATATAATTTGCTTGGTACGTTGATATAGAACGGAATAAAATTTAAATTGCACTACAAACAAAGAAGGAAAATCTGCCATGGCAAGACCAAGACAGTTTGATAAAAATGAAGTTTTAGAAAAAGCCATGCTGTGTTTTTGGCAAAACGGCTATGAGGGTTCATCTTTAAAGAATTTGGAAGAGGCCACAGGTATCGGACGCATAAGCCTCTACAACACATTTCAAGATAAAGAGCACCTCTTTATCGCCGCACAGAATATGTATTACCAATCGTCGAATGACTTCATGAGCCAATTTTATAACGAGAATGCCACACTCGATGATTTGGTGAAGTTCATACAAAACGTGATTTCCAAAGACCCTGACGAAGCACCCGCAAAATTTGGTTGCCTAATGGTCAACACTGCTTTGGATACAAAAACAATTAGCGATCAGATTGCGGAGAATGTTAAAAACTACCGTCAGATGATTATCGGTCATTACAAATCTCTTCTAGGCCGATTGCAAAAAAACGGAGAAATTCGATCTGACATCAATATTGATAGCGCAGCAGAATTTATCATCGGTTCATTCTGGGGAGCTATGTCGATTAGCCGTCTTTACAAAGATCGATCCGTAGCTAAACTACAACTTGATATGGTGATTGAAACGATTAAAGGATGGTCGACATGAAATATGAAGTCGACGCGACACGCCTTCTAACCGTTACCAGCTAGGGTTTTGCCGCGTCTCTTCCCAAACCACGGCAGGCACAATTTCTATGCACCGGGCTTTCCGAGTTAAGGAACTACAAGAGTTCCAGAATCATTAGTGAGCATTAACCATGACGAAAGTCACCATGGTGATATTTAAGATGGCACTCCTTGCAGAGGATAACTGTTCGGCGCTGCCTTGTTATGTGAATCCATTCTAACCAGTTTTTTCCTTTTTTGTTTTTCAGATCTTTAACACGACGGACGTGATGGACATAAAAGGGCTGTTCCGTTTTGTTACAGGATTCGCATTGCTTAGCAGCCAGACGTTGTTCTAACTCGGTTGTGCCACTATATAAAAGAGATGGAATGTAACGATCTACGTCCTTTGAATTAGATTTGCAATTTAATTTTGAAGCGAAAGTTGAAAAAATAAACTCTGGAATAAGCAAAAACTTTTTAGGGATAGAGTACCAAGAGTCACCATTCACTAATCTAGTAGATTATTCTAATGTAAGAGCTAAACTACTAATGCTACTTGAAGTAGATAATTCTTTTGCTGACGGTTTTGTTACTCTTGGTGATGAACTTTATAGTTCAGGTTGTTATTATCCCAGTTTGTGGTGTTATATGCGTGCTCGTGCTTTGGAGCATCCTCGTCCGGATATCGTGGAATTGAAAATTGATTATGTTTATGACGGGTTAAAACGTTATGCTAACAATCGTTTTTTGTGCTATATTGAAGATAAAGATGTTGTACTTGGTGCTATCACACAAGAACTAGAAAAATCTCAATCGTGGCTGCCTGCGTTTTACAAAATGGAGGCTGATTTACTACAAAAGCACGAGGAAGTAGATATGGCCATGACGTACAGTGAAATGACTAACCGCGAAATATATCGCCACGATCCTAAAAATCACGGTGTAAAAAAGATATTGGTTCCTTACCAATATTTATTTTTTCTATTGTTTATTATTCTAGCTATCATCTATGTAAAAAAATCTAAATCGTTAATCGAATTTAGTAAGACAATAGAGCAAGAGGAAGAATTTGATGAACATGGTAATAGAGTATACAAGAGCTTTAAACTTTACTGGAGGTAGTTCTTTGCTGATTATCTAACTTTACCATCGCAAATGGTTGTTTGTTTAGAAGAAAAAGATCAGAAAAAGTGTTAGTCGTCGATGATGATCACTCGCTTAGAATTGAAATTCATCTTCGAAACAATGTAAAAAAAGCTTTTAAGCAATTAAATATTTCCTTTTTTGATACGACACCTGTTTTAAAAAAAGCAAAACATACTTGGGATAAAATTTTCACTTTACCCCTTTAGGACATTATATCGTTGGAGAAGATTTGAAAAGCCATGTTTTTTTTGATTCAATAAAACATTGATTTTAATTATGTTCTATGATGATCCTACTTCTGGTAATTTATTTATGGAATAGACCATAAGTATTCTTAACAACGATTGTTGTTCTTCTCCTCTCAATTGTTTTTTTGATTCTCCTACACAAATAAACCTAATGTCACAGTTTCTACTTTTTGTTTTCAACTAGTCTTACTTTTTCTGTTCAAGCGCGCTAAAATAATTTTTACCTAAAAAGCGATTATTACGCCACCAGCCTTGACGAGAAACAAATCCTTGTGCTGAAACAAGTGTTCCATAGCCTTGTTTTTGCCCATTGTTCCAATCACCTATGTAAAAGGAACCATCACTCCATTCGTATAGCCCTACTCCATTACGTTTGTTATAACGCCATTGCCCGAGATAACGCGAACCATTTTCTTTTGTAAGAACACCATAACCGTGGCGTTGGTGTGAGACCCACTCACCAAGATAACGGCTGCCATCTTTGTAATTTCGAGCGTATACGCTACTCTTTTTGTCACTAACAAGCTTGTGTAATCTAGATAAATAATAAGAAAAGCCGTAGATATTTCCTGTTTTTATACAGTTTTGAATTGCTGTAGAAAAAAAGATCCCTTGGGTTTTTTGAGATGAATCTTGTAAAGCGCGATCGATTTTTTTTGCTAATCCCTTGTGTCCTTCGCTAATGCGCGAAAAATATTCTTGAAAAATTTTGACACGTTCTTCTAGTAATTGCTCACTTGCAAGTAAATAAGCTAAGCGTTGTACTTTGGTGCTAAATCTATTATCTTCGCCGCCGTATTCATCGTACTCATCGTTATTCTCATCATATTCGCCGTGCTCATCATAATATTCTTCTAAATCATCTTGTTCATAGTCGTTACTTGAAAGATCTTCACCATCGTACTCATTTCTGTTGTTGTCCCCGTAATTTTCGTCTTCATAGCGATCGTCATAAGTGTCGTTTTCATAATCATTTTCGTAGGTATTGTCATATCCACCGCCATCTTGTTCATAGTGATCGTCATTGTCATTAAACCTATTACGATTTTGTCGGTAGCGATAACTTTTACGTGTAGAATGGTTACGAACGCCTAGAAAACGCGTGTACTCTTTGCCACTAATTCGGTAAGTTCTCCCCCATTTAAAGTGTTGGCGCTCTTTGTAGCCTATAGAACCTACAAAATACCAATTCATTTTAGCCAAACGGCGCATATCGCGTAATTCACCTAAAAATACTTTGTGTAGAGTATTTTGGCGTTTGTTTCTGCCAGTATTGTTTACCAAACGCCGGTATACGTCGCCATAGGCATAATAGAGAAGATCGCCACCACCTGCTATTTGTGTTTCTACTTTTGTTATCTGGATTTTTAAAATTTCTATTTTAACATTTGCATATGCTAAAGATGATAATGCACATATAAGAAATAATTTCACGATGAATTGCATGACAACCTCATTAAAAACGAGAAAAAAAAGAAAAAATTCGTTCGTCTGCCCAAAAACGATCATCATCACCTTCTATTTTTCCATTACCAATAAAAGCAACATGTCCTCCGCTACACGAACTAAGTAGTTCTATATTCTCATTTTTTTGTTGGTGTAGAGAAGAGTAACTAGTGTGGGGAATAATTGGATCATCTTTGGAATAAATTATCAATGTAGGTGCTGTTATATTTTGAATAACAGAGCCGCAGCTACTTTGAGTATAATAGTCTTTCGCATTTTTGAAACCATAGATCTGACAGATAATTCTTTCATCAAACTCCATCAATGAACTAGGTAAACCATTAAGATCAGGAAATGTTTGTGGATGTATACGTTTTTTCCGTTTATAATTCTTTACAATATAACTCAAAAATTTGTTGTGATACATTTTTTTTTGCATAAGCCAATCGAGAGTTTCTTCTAAATCTATAGGAGCAGAAACAGAAGCGATAGCCGTGATATAATTAGGTAATTTTTGTTGTAATTCTCCGGCCATTTTTAACACTAAATTTCCGCCAAGAGAATAACCAACAACAAACATTCGCCTGCCAACTTTTACCTGTTTGGCTACTTGAAGAACATCATTCCATAGACCAGCGTGGTAAGGTAGAGCACAACTGCGTATACTACCACCGCAACTACGTAGATTCATACGATGAATGTTAAAGCCACGTTGTAAGCCTTTTTTAGCCATACGTAGCATATATTTAGAAACAGAAGACCCTTCAAAGCCATGAACTAACAATATATCATCGCATTCAAGTGGCTGTTGTTGTTGGATCTGGCTATGAGTGACCAATGTATTTTGCGCATCAACGATTGTTTTAAACGTTTTTTTTGTATGTTTGGGAAAAAAACGTGTTGTTGGCCACCAAACAGCAGCAACTGTTTGCGCATTTCCACTTTTAAAAAGTGGGTGTGGTTGAAAAGTAGATGTATTCATATTAGATATTTTTAATAGACAAAGTTCTTTTTATATTAAATAATAATGTTATAAGGAATGTTCTAAAAAAATATACTACATTTTGCCCAGAAGTTTTGTTTATCAGTGAGAGACTTGAACGAGATGACCTAGTCCTGCAAACAACAATACTGATGAACATAAAACGGTAAATTGTTTTTGGAACGTTTCCTAGTAAACGATTAGAAATATTTTACCAAGTTATTTTACTACACTTTTAATGCTATTAGCACACAATAGAGTGTGCTTCCTAATTGTGAGTTGCAATAGAGAAATAGTCAAGCCTATTGTTTATTATTTTCGAGGTTTTGTATGTTACACGATTTTCATTCTTTTGTTCCTTCTCCAAGAAGTAACAATATGATATATAAAAATAAAGTCTACCGCATTGCTGAAGACTGGATGAAAACAATTGTTGTTTTCGGAGCTTTTTACATTACTTTTATTAATCTAATTGCTGAGCCTTACCGTATTCCCACAGGTTCAATGGAACCAACGTTTTATGGTATAAAAAATGAAAGCGGGCGCAAAACAAACCCTAATAGCATTTTTAATTTATTTAAAGGTGACCACATTCTTGCTTGGAAAGGGATTTCTAAATTTGACCGTTTCCGGCGCGGAGACATAGTGGCGTTTATTTCTATTGAAAACCCAGATATTTTTGTTATTAAAAGATTAGTTGGTTTGCCTGGGGAAAAAATAAGAGTAAAATTTCCGTATGTTTACATCAATGGTAAAAAGCTACAAGAACCAGATATTTTTAAAAAAATAAAATACAGTCATAGCCGAAAAGACTACAATCGCGATAAAGAAGGGCAAATCATTTTTAACAATCGTGGACTTCCTACTATCGTTAAGAAACCTTACCGCTGGGCGTGTGAACAGGAACTCACCATTCCGGAGGATTGCTATTTTGTGATGGGTGACAACACCGAAAATAGTAAAGATAGTCGATATTGGGGTTGGTTGCCTAAAAGCCATATTCTTGGAAAAGCTAGCTCTATATGGTTTCCTTTTGCGCGTTCGACTTCCGTTGAAGTAAATGAATTGTTTGGAGATTAAAGTATCATTGACAAAACAATACGCTGCGGAATAGAAAAAGAACTGTGGGTTGTAGGTAAACATTTAAAAACATATAAAGCATATAATCTCAAAGAAGATAAATCTTTTTGCGAAAAGTTGCAGAAATGCGGAGGTGATTTAGAGTATCAGGCAAATTTATTTGAATTGCGTACAAGGGAAGGCAAAGAAGAATATTCTATTGAGGACGCAGCTAGAAATTTGCAAAAAAATACTCTAAATTTGCTTGATAGTATCCCTAAGTGTTATGTCCATAGCTGCGGAACTTATCAAGGGCAGGATGATCCAGATCTTGATATTTTTCAAAACGAAGAACAGATGGGAAAAAATGCCTTCTGGAACGAATTTAACATTGTTTTTCCAGCAGACGCTCTTATGCGTTATACCGCAGCTGACCACATAAATATAAGCACTAGCAATAAAGAATTGCATACAAAATTATACAATTGTTTAGTTGGACTTGCGCCGGTTTTTATATATGCTTTTTCACTTTCGCCTTGTATACACGGACGTTTGGTGAAAGTGTGGAACCGTAGACAACAATTAATTCATTCTTTGGGGATCCAGTCCAATGTTTGCTTGGCAGGTACTTTTCCTCTACACAGTCTAACACAGTACAGTAAGTCATTAGAAAAAGTTATTAGTGAAGCGCAAAAACAACTCACAGAAAAAAATAATTTCTTCTTTACACAAAATAATTTAACACCTCAGGAAATAGTAAGTGAATATCGTGGTTCTACATGGGGATTCTACAAACTGTTTACCAATCAAGTTGTGCGTTTCAATCAACAGCGTGGTTATCCTGAATACTTAGAAATAAGGTGTATTGACGCCCAAGAGTGTGTAAAGTCAACGATGGCGATCACTTATTTAATACGAAAAATAATTTTACAATTAGATGACTTATGGCCGCTTCTAACTCATAATGAAGATGAGCTGCGTTATAATGTTCATCAAGCTACCTTGTATGGCAATAGTGCGGACATCCTAATCCGCGAAAAAAAAATCGATTTGCCTACTTATGCGCAAAAAATACTTGATATGCTTCTACAAAAAGACACTTGCGAGTATGAAGCTCTGTTGCGTCAACGTTTTCAGTTTCCGCCAGCAGCAATTATGCGCGAGCAAATGCAAAAAAATGTTGATATTGTACAGTTATTATCACGTTGTTTACGGGAAAATAAAACGCTAAAGGAAATAGTATGAGACTCTTTATTGCAATACTAATGTTAGGCTGCTTACAAGCACATGTTGTTACTCCTGAGGTTTTTGCCGAAATGCAAAAGCGATTGAAAAAGAATGCTCAAGATGTAGAAGCGATTATTGTTTGTTCTCACTACTACGAAAATAAAAATGAATACGCAGAATCTATTTCACATATAAAAAAAGCTATTGCTATCATGGGACAACAACCGAGCACTTTACCTAATTTGTACATACGAATGGCGCAAATGTATGTAAATACAGAACAATACTCAGAAGCAATAAAAACATTTAATAAGCTATTGACAGAGGAATTTTGTCAGAACTACGGTCATGTTCCGCCAATCCAACATGCTATTTTGTGGCGCGGTAAGGTGTATGCGGCGCTAGGAAAAAACATAAAGGCATGGAAAGATGTTCAATTTGTTTTGGAACGCGAAAAAGAGATGCCTGCATACTTTGTCGAAGCAGCAAAGATAGCTGAAAAACTAAATAAAAAAATAGAGGCATTTGATCTTTACGCTGAAGCTGCCACAAAGTTTCCAACACCAGAAAGTGAACCATCAGTAGTGAAAGCTATCCGCTTGATTATTGCATCGCAGCCGCAAAAAGCGTTAAATTTATTACAAAAGCTAGAAAATATATTACAAAACCCAAAAGAAGAAATACATCACCCATACCCATCATTTTACATTGCAATGATTGCCCAAAACTATCTAAAAGATAAAGAATTAAAAGACCAGAAGCTTGCTCGTGTCGCTAAGATTATCGAAAAAAACACTGATAAATCCACTCAGTTTTTTTGGAAAGCGCGTATCGCTCTATTTCAGAAAAAATATCCGCAAGCACTAGAATATATTAATAAATCTATCGCTGCGGATAAGCGTCCAGCGGCAGTTTATCAGCTGCGGGCTTCTATCTATGAGGCGCAAAAAAATGATGTTGCAGTAAAAGAAAATCTCCAAAAATACACAGAAACAAAAAATAAATACAGCTACCAATGGTTATTTTTTTACGAAATTAAGTAAAATAGTCTAACATTGGGTTTAAAATTGTAGCCGTTTTATAACGGCTACAATTTTACTGTTTATTAGTTGATCTCTTACAAGAAATAGAGGATTATTCTTTAATCTTGGGATTTTCCAATTTATTTAAAGCAAAATTTGCATAGTACTTTATGTCTTTGTCATCGCGAGTTAAAGCTTCCTTTAGATACACGATTGCTTTTTTCGCTTCGCTAAGAACAAACCAGTTAGGTATTGCCTCCAAACTCATCTTTGCTGCTGCTCTAACTTCTTCGTTTTGATCAACAAGTGCCATTAATAAATGATAGACTGCCGGCTCAGCACTTTCTTTCAGCTTTCCTAATATATCTATAGCTTTTAACTTAGAATCTGACTTTCCCAAGTTCTCTATTAATTGGGTAACGAGTTTCTTGGTGGCTTCTCGTTTTTGCCAGCTACTATCGATAATATCTAAGGTATCTTTGGTTTTATTTCGAACTTTTACACTATCGTTTAATAAAGATTTGATTAAAAGAGAAATGTTATGTTCTGCGTCTTGTGATTGTCGCCAATTTGAATCAATTTTTTCTAATGCTTGAATTGCAAGCGAACGGTAGATAACTGTTGGTTCATTACAAGTAAATTCAATCAATTTTGGTAAAGCTATTCGCGCTTTTGGACCAAGCTTTGCAAGGCCTTGGATTATATTGTACTGACTTTGTCTATCTGAGAAACCTTTGACCAAGGTGGGAACGCACTTTTCAGATTCGATAGCAACTAGGGTTTTCATTGCCATTCTGCGCACCTCCTTGTTCGGATCAGCGGCTTGCTTTATAATTGCATCAATTACGACCACTGATTTTGGACCAATTACGAGTAATAAATACAGTATATGACATCGGTAGCTCCAATCATCACTTTTAAGACTTTCGGCGATATAGGGGATTGCTGGTTCTACAAATGGTGATTTGTTCCAGTTGGGATTGATTTTAGCTAGTTTCTCTAGAATCGTTATTTGTTTTGGATAACCAGCATGAGAGCGTAACCGTTTTGCGTAGCCAAGAATAAGAATTTTTTGAGTGAATTCATAGCTCGCCCATTTAGGATCAATATCATTTAATAACTGCTTTATAAACTCAATATTTACATCTTTATAATCATATGTTTTAAAACTATACTCCTGATATTTTGGCTTAGACTCTCTTTTTGTAAAGAAAGCCTTTGTTAACATTACAATTGTTGCCTTGCTTTTAAATTTGGTTAAAAACTGTTTAGCATTAGAGTGTATTTTGTTATCGACATTCCATAAAGCTTCAATAATGGAGGGAATAGCTGTCTCTGCCTCAGGAGAAGAAATCCAATTAGGGTCTATTTGAGGTAGAACTTCCTCCACATAAGCTTTCATGCTTCCAGAGTAAAAGACTAGTCCTTGCGTAAATTTGGGAATTAGTTCTCGGAACATACTCCAATCAATTTTTTTCTTTTTTAAAGTATTGATCACTGATGACGAATAATATGGATTCAGATATCGAAGAATATAATCAATAATCTCCTTGTCATCAAAATTACTTAATAGTTTTATTAATTGTCTTGGATCATCACCGGTTATCTGGATAGATCTATCAATCAGGTAAGGAATAGCTTCCCTTATTTCTGGCTGAATAATAGACAACACTTTTAAAGTCTCCTTACGCGACCACTCATTTTTAATAAAACTTTTACCTAAAGCAATAACTACAGGCTTGACATTTGGATATTTTCTCCAATTGGGATCTATTTCATCAAAAGATTTTTTTGCAAAAGATAGAAAAGTACTTTCCACAGGTAGTTGTGGAATGATGTCCAAAATGATTTTTCTCGCACTCGGGTGCTTTTTCCAATCACCGTTTACCTTATTTAAAGCCGCTAGTACGATGGAGTGTATGTCCTTACTTGCTAAACCTTGTATTAGATCAGAAATGCAAGCTTTTGTTTCTTCTAATTGATACCAATTTGGATCAATAGCATTGAGCATTTTAAACGCTGTGCGATGTTCCCACTCCTCATGAGAAAATCTTTTAAGTTTTTTATTTGAAAATTTTTTGATTAAAAAAGGGATAAGTTTTTTCGTTTGCGGAAATTTTGGCCAGTTGTTTATATGCGATAACAAATGTTTGGTATATTTATATTCTTTTTCTTCGAAGATTTTTTTGGGAAGATCTGGAAAAAATTTTCTCAACTCAGGTGATGTTCGCCAACTAGGATCAATTTTTGATAAACCATTTCCTAAACTATTTATTATTGCATAATCTTTACTAGTCATAAGTAGCTTTATCATATGAGGAATAACCTGTTTAGAATGTTTTTCCCAACCTTTTAATACTTCTAACAAGGCATTTTGCCCTTCAGGTGTGTATTTTTGAGGCAAAGCATCAACAAGAACAGGTATTGCTTTAGAATGATTGATTGCGATTAAAAGCACAGTGGCATCTTCTCGTAGATCATCCTTGTCCAAGGCATCTACTAATTCTGGAATCATCTCTTGGGCTTTTGGTGACTCAAACCAATTTACATCTATTTGTTTTAATGCTTTTTGTACTGCAGCACGAATAGAAGAATCTTTACTGAGTCCAAGTGAAAGTAATTGAGGAATCACAGATTTTGCCTTTACTCCTATTTCTCCTAATGATTTAACCGCTTGGGTAACAATGTGTGGATCTTCATGCGTTAAATCTTTTATGTACTCTTCTTGAGATTTTGAGCATGCAACTAAAAATAAAGTACAAAACAAAAACAAATACGTTGTTTTCAAATTTTTCTCCTTGTGGGATAATTTAGAGTCTGTTATCAATTAAAACATTATACTAAAAACTCGCGACCATGACTAATAGCGTTAAGGTTTTTAGATAAAAAGATAGTTTAGCTACAAACAAGATATTATTTTCTACGCATTACAAAAAAACCAAGCAATGAACTACCGTTTTGTACGCAAGAAAGAAAATTGGTATTTGTTTGTAACCACAAAATACAAAAAAGTCGACATAATCACCAACAAAAATCTCGGAGCTATCGGTGTTGACTTAAATCATTCTCATATAGCCGTTGCTGAAACAAACAGGCATGGTAACTTGGTCCATCATCAAAAAATACATACTCTCATTCAAGATCGCACTTGTCATCAAGTGACTGCAACTCTTGCTGAAGCTTGCAAACAAATTATTTCACGTGCTGTGAAAGAACAAAAACCTGTTGCTATTGAAAAACTAGATTTCTCAAAAAAGAAAAGTAACTTGATCTCGTCGTCAAATACAGAATATAAAAGAATGATCTCTTCCTTTGCCTATAGTAAATTTGCTGCACTCATCAAAAGTCAAGCTATGAAAAACGGTGTCGAAATTATCGAAGTAAATCCAGCCTTCACCAGTGTTATTGGTCGTTATAAATTTGCACATTTTTTTGGAATCAGTACACATCTTTCCGCAAGCCTTGTTATTGCTCGCCGCGCACAAAATTTTTCGGAACGCTTTCCCACCAGAACCGCCCGATGTTTACCTGTGGATAGACATTGTCACGTCTGGAAACCCTGGAAAGCTTTTCTCAAACTCGCCGTCTCTGACAGAGAACGACAAGTTGAACTTCTTTTTTGCTCTCGGCATCTTCCTTTTTAAACGAATTTGTCCTCTTACTTGTCCTCTAGAGTGCAACTCTCTAGCGGTAATCGATCGCAGCACTGTTTGGTGATCGTCTTAGATCTTTTTAGATTTTTGCGTTTTAATAGGAACGGTACATCCGCACCCGTTAACTTCTTAACATGGAAAATCCGTTGCATAGAAATTGTACTTGGTGGATTTGGAAAAAACGCGGCAAAATCACTAATCGTCAACAATTATCAGGCACCGTGTTTATTTGATACTTGATATTGCTTTACAAATATGGTGTTATTTAAACTAGGGGCAAAGGCGCCCTAGTTAAATGTTTTTATCCAACGATTAAAAATTAAGAGGAATTTATCTATGTTTTTAAATAGAAATTTAATGATTTTATTACTTTCTATCTTTGTGGTTTTTTGCATTCCTACCTTTGGTGATACAGTTTCTGAACGTTGGGAGTCTGCTCAGGAAAACTATAAAAAAGAATCAGGAGAAGATAAACCTAAATCCGCTTTTTGGAAAGAAAGAAAAAAAGTAACAAAACTTTTAAAACTAATGAAAAAAAAGTGGAAGAAATATCTTAAGAAGAGTAGTGATAATAACTACAATTTGTTAATGGATAGCGTAAAAAAATTCACGAAAAAATTAAAAAAATTCGAAAACCTATTAAAAGCAGCTAGCAAAAAAGCTAAACGAAATGATGACAAAACAAAAGAGAGAGCTATTCGTAGGTTTATATCGGAAACACAAAAAATGAAGGTTCTTTTAAAAAAGGTTGTAAAACAAATTAGAGAAGATTTCACAGAGATACATAGACTCTTCTCGGAAATGAAAATATATCTAATTGACCTAAAGGAATATATTAGGGGGACAGATGAAGATCTTTTCGGACAGATCAATGGGGCGTATTCAGATTTATCTAGCATATTACAAAGAGCTAGGTCTCTCGAAGGAACAGGTGAAGAGCTTGATGGCACTTACAAAAGAAGGTTAGAGGATCTTTCTGATATTTTTGATGAGTTCCAAAATGATGTACAAGCAATTAAAAGGGCTAAAAAGGATAATGAAGAATTCGAAGAGAGATTAGAAGAGCTTGTAGAGGAATTGAAAGATACTATAGACATAAATGCAACCAAAGCATTTTTCGAAGATTTTGATGATTATTTAGATGATATGATAGACTAATTTCGTTTTCTGCAACGGGGTGGGTAAATTCAAGCGCTCCATGGTTGGGATTGTTGCGGACGAATTATGTAGGATAAGTGACCCGTCCCTTCTAAAAAAAGCTGGATAACGAATCACTCTCCTCCAAACCGGACGTGCCACGTTAGCAGCATCCAGCTTTCAATAAGTTATTATCAGGACTTTTATGAATTAGTTATTCAGTTTTGAGTCTGCACTTTTCACAATTATGGTAACCTTCAAAAGGTTAATGGTGTACGCTACGATTTAGGAAAAGGCATTGCAAAACCTTAGCTGGTAACAACTAAAAGGTGTGTCCTAATCTATTAGTGATTTTTTTTGGCTTTAAGAGTTTTATTATCACTCATTTGTGCAGCAACCCTATAAGCGTAGTCCATAACGCTTTCAGCATAACCTGGATCAAAAAAACTTTCAATATACTCAGGACCGGAAGGTGGCCACATTGCACTATAAGAGTGCATTAAATAACTATACCAACCATTTGCAAGAGATGTTACAATTCCTATATCGTAGTGTTGTTCTAATTTTTTGCGTAAATCGATAGTCAATTTTGATGAAATTTCGAAAGGGAAATTGGCGAGAGCTATTTTGTGTAAGCTATTGTCAATTGTGCTTATTTCTAAATTTGACCTCTCTGGCATGTATCCCCAATCTACCCAAATACGTCCGACAATTTCTAGCGGTACCAAAAAATCGGGAATAGCATTAACATTGACATTTCCCAACAGAAACTGTGGAGAATAATGTTGTAAACGTACAGAAGAAGAAAGTTGTATCTCTTTTCGCGCTTCTTTTACCTTATTGGCAATAAGCTCTCCCATAATCTCTATTTTGGCCATGCGTTGAGGCACACGCCCTTCGATATGCTTCCAAAGATCTCTTGGAGGTCTTGTGGTGACATCTCCAAGCCCTCCTTGAAAAAACAAAGCCACATAAGAAGAAGGTTGTTCTTTTTCTAAAATACGTGCAAATGCTCCTGGAAAGTCCGATGAATATTTCCAAAGTTCTGGAGGCATAAGTATAGGATGCCCTGCAAACCACACCATATCTGCCATAATTTCGTTGTTCTTGTCTTTAATATGCATTAACGTTAATCTTGTGTCGACAGGGTCTTTCTTGCGGCGTCTATTTTTCGTGGTGTTTTCAAGTTTACTATAAGTAATGCCAATTTGCGCTGGTTTTAATTTATTTTTGGCTTCTAATATACTTTGAGAAATCTTCTCGGCGAGATATTGTAGATTTTCTTCATCAAAAGAGCCCATCGCAATAGAAGGTAAATTGCAACACCAATAACCACCAATAGCTGAATGAGGATGAGTTGCACATAAATTTACAACGGTGTCTTGCCCTACTTTTTTACGCACGCGTGCTGTTAATTCATCTGTTAATATAAGTAAATCAACCGATACATAAGCCATATATTTTTTATTTGGCATAATCTCCAATTTATTATGAAGAACAACTGCACGACTGTAAAGATGATGAAACAGTTCACGCTCTTTATCGTAATATGTTCCTGACGCTATGCGATTCCCCGGTGCATAGCCAGCCATAGATGTATTTTTATAGGGAGTAAGTGCAACGCGACTCGTTCCACAATACAATTCAGCATAATCCTGAGAAAGAGTCATTCTTTCGACAACAGGCTGCTGTTTATATCCTCCAGAACATCCAAATAAAAAAACTCCAAGTACAAAGATTTTCATCCTACTACGCATTCTTTGTCTCCTAACTAAAAAAAAAGATTGCCCGTTGTTTTTTTTTTATATAATATGTGTAGCTTTGGAATATTTAGTATTGTCTTACAATAAATCATACTGCGTATTTCAATATAAGCCTTAAATGACTTATTATACACTAGGGCCTGTTATCAATTAAAACATTATGTTGAAAAATTCGCGATTGTAATCTTACTGTAATCGTAACCGAACAACGACGATTTTTTTCAAGAAATACCTAAAATATTTGGTCGCAGTTATGGTAGGGTGATGATTACGATAGTTATTAATATCTAATTGATGACAGGCTCTAGGTAAATCCATAAAGATATTGTAAAATTGAAATTGCGTTAACAATGAATTTCTCTAGAGAGGCGTAACATGGCTACGTACAACGACCGCGAAAGATTTATCCCGTATCAAAAATTTGAATTAGTTAATATGATAACTAAAGATATTTCACCAGAAAGTCAAAAGGATTTTAAAAGATTTTGTCGTATACTAGAAAGTGTGTATCATTTCAAATTCCATGAAAAATTGGAAAGGATGAAACAATGCTATTATCCTTTTAATCCTGACATTGATACTCAAAAATCTCGTCGTTATAAAGCGGAAGAACTAGAAAAATCAGAAGATGAGCTTGAGAAGCTTTTTAGTGAAGTACTCAACGATGCAAACTATAAGAAAATAGAAGAAGATGAGTTACAAGAAGCCCTCATAAAAGAATCGTTGTTTAAAATAAGTCTTTTTGTCGACTTCGATCAATTTGACAAATGCTTGCTGTTTTGCCGCGGTGACGTAACGAACAAGGTAGTAATTCGCCGTTGGAATATGAAGAAAAAAACTATAGAAGTACCTACTTATAAACGCATAGCAATGCTTATAAAATTTTGCGAAAAAGAAGATATAAAAGTAGAAGATAAAAACGACATTCTTTTTAAACCAGGCACAATGATCGTTAAATTATTTCGTAACATACCTAAAGCGGATATGGAAATGCTATTTCCAAACACAAAAGTACGCATGCGCTTAAAAGATAAACTTCTCATCGGTGTTCCTGCCGTTCTAGGTGGACTGGGGATTCTTTTAACCAAAGGTGGAACAATTCTTTATGCACTTCCGCTTTTAATTAGTATTTTTTATATATTAGCCACAAGCGGTGACTTTTCTACAATTACTTCGGCACAGATAGCAGCACTTATCGCTGCTGGTACTGCATTATTAGGTATAGGAGCTTATGCTTGGCGCCAATGGGTAAAATATCGTTCGCGCAAAATTGAATTTATGAAAACGTTATCTGAAAATTTATATTTCAAAAATTTAGATAATAATGCTGGTGTATTCCACCATTTAGTAGACTCTGCTGAAGAAGAAGAGTGCAAAGAAGTAATGCTAAGCTATTATTTTTTACTACAAAATCCACAAGGTATTACCGAAATAGAGCTAGATGACCGTATAGAAAGTTGGTTTCAAGAAAAACACAAAATTCACATAGATTTTGAAATAGATGATGCACTTAAAAAACTAGAAGAACTAGGATTGTGCACTAAAGAAGGAGAAGGAGAGAATACAGTTTACAAGGCAATTTCGATAACTGAGGGTTGTAAAAAACTAGATTATCTTTGGGATAATTACTTCCAATACAATGAATAATTAGGTGGCAAAATGGTCGATTACAAGCAAATACTAAAAACAGCAATCGAAGCTCAATACTTATCTCCACAACAAGCAAATGAAATTTTTGCAACGGTTCAAAAGTTGCAACAACAAAATTTGGAAGTGCCTTTTGAGGAAATGCTTTCAAAATATATGATGACGGAACAGTGGATGGATTTAAAAAAGCGTATCAATTCTTCTGTCCAAAAAACGCAACATCATGCTCACGACCAGCCACCTAAAAAACAAATGGCGAAAAGTGCTTTTGAGCTAGAAGAGTTAAAAATTTCGCAAGATCAAGTCGACAGATACAAAATTATAAAAACCCTAGGCCAAGGTGCGATGGGAAGCGTTTACTTGGCAAATGACACTAAGCACGATCGTCAAGTAGCTTTAAAAACAATGTTACCCAATCTTGCAAACAACGAAATTGCTGTAAAGCGTTTTTTTCAAGAAGCACAAGCAATGCAACTTCTACATAACCCAAATATAATCAAAATATATGAATTTGGACAAAGCGGCGAAAATCTTTATCTTTCGATGCAGTATGTAGAAGGCGCACCGCTTTCAGACCTAATACCTCAAAAAATGTCGATGCTGAAAATCGCTGAAATAGTAGCAAAAACAGCAAGAGCATTAGATTACGCTCACAGTAAAAAAATTATCCACCGCGATATAAAACCCAGCAATATAATGATGGAGAAAGACAATCCCATACTAATGGACTTTGGGTTAGCAAAAGAAGTTCAAGGTAACGCCAAATTGACAAAAACAGGTGCAATGCTAGGAACTCCCTCTTACATGGCCCCAGAACAAGTAAAAGCCCAAAGGAAAGAAATAGATAACCAAACCGACATTTGGGCACTAGGCGTTACGATGTACGAAATGCTAACAACACGTCTTCCTTTTCCTGGGAACCAACACTTTGCCGTTATGCGTAAAATTGTCAATGAAGAACCGACGCCACCGACAGCTCTAAACCCTCTAGTGTCGAAAGATTTAGAAAAAATCTGTTCAAAAGCAATGGCCAAAAATAAAAGCCACCGCTATACTTCGGCGATGGATATGGCCGAAGACCTAGAGTGCTTTCTAAGCGGGCAAGAAATTCCAATTCGCAAGAGAACTGTTCGCTCAAAGAAGTCCTTTTTTAATCACTTTTATTTGGCTGCTGCGGTTATCGTTTTGTTGGGAATATTTTCGATACAAAACATTCAAAAAATAAAAGCAAAAGAAAAAAAAATAAAGGTAAAAGAAGAAAAAATAAAAACGTTAGAAAATAGTCTTTACTCATATCAAAACGAATTTAAAGAAGTTATAGCAGAAATTAATTCCGCCAAAAAAATTTCCTCAGGAGAAATGGTAAAAAAAATACTACTACTCCAAAATAAAAACTCTGGATGGTACAAAAGAGATAATTTTGTAGAAGTTTATGGTGTTATGCTAAAAATGCTAAATGTTACTTTAAAATCACCTTTTTCTGACTCAGAAAACAAATATTTACATCATCATGGTTTTTTGATAAACAAGACCATTGAGCTATTACAAAAGATTTTCGATAGCCGAGGAGAGTTTAATAGTGAACAGCTACGTGATTTTTATTTTTTGTATAAAAAAATAGGAATCGAGCATTCTTTACATCCTTTTTGTGAAAAAGCATTTTTGGCAAAAGCATGTTCTCTAAAAATAGATAACGATGAAGTAAAAAAGGACCAGTACATAATACAACTTTATATTGATAATCAAAAAAGACGAGAACTAGTACAAATTAAGAATCAGAATTTATTAACCGCTTATTTTAGTTATGTAAATCCTGGAAATATATATCAAGTACGGAATAAAAAGGTATTTTTAGAGAAAAATATTCAATTTTTGAAATCAATTATTCAAAAAAATCCTAATGCTTCTTCTAAATACTATTTTTTGGTTGCAAAGGCTTATCAAGAGTTACGTAGAGAAGATTCGAATTCTCAAAATCAAAAAAAATATCTTCTTCAATGGAAGTTATTTTTAGAAAAAGCGCTAACTATTAACAATAGTAATTCGATATATTTAGAGTCTTGGTTTGAATGGTATAGAAAACTAGCCTCTTTTATTGCAAGGCAACCCCAACTATCTGCAGAGCTACTCGATCAAATATACTCTTCTAATACTTCAGATAAGTTTAAAATTGAACGCGAATACGCTAAAAGCTGGAGATTAAGTTTTTCTGGAGATTCAAAACATAAAATTAAGAATCTTTCTTTGATGGCAATTGAAATTAACCAAAAACAAATGTTTCTCTTCGATTATTTTGACTCTATACTACCAAAAATCTTAAGAAGTGAATATATAATCAAAGATAGAGATATTAATTTAAAGCTGGACAATTTAAAACAAGCTAAAAATTATGAAAATCGACGAAAAATCAAAAGAATTTTTAATATAAATCTTATCAAATATTAATTGGTGAATTATGAATAAATACTTATGGCTAATATTGTTTTGTTTTTCTATTGGCTTAATTGTTCCATTTTCATTTACTAAAACGAGATACCTTTCACAAGAACACGGTTTAATTGAAAATATTACGGTTGTATTATATTTCATAACAATTCTAGTAACTTTGATTTATTTCTATTTTTATAGAAAACTATTCCTACTGCAAGTCGTCGCTGTTTCTATGATGCTTGTGGCTAGAGAACTTGATTGCCATAAATCATTAGTATCGGGAAATGTTTTAAAAATAAAATTTTATTTTGCGTCAAATGAACAAATACAAGTAAAGTTAATGGCGGCAATAATTGTAATTTTTTGTGGTTTTTATTTTTTATATTTGTGTTTGACCTATGTCCCTATATTAATAACTAAAACCCAAGAAAAATTTATGGGAGCAATCTTTTCTGTTTTATTGATAATTAGTTTTTCATATTTGCTAGAGACGGTGAAGTCAATACTGCGTAAATCATTGGTTATTGATATGACAATGGACGAAAGAAGTATTTTTCGATACGCAGAAGAGTGTTTGGAGATGGCGATTCCTATTTTTATTTGCTGTGCTGTGTTTTTATATTTCAATAATAAAACTGCTATTATGACAGAAAAATAGGATTTAAAATTTGAATACTACTTTTTAGAAAGTGTCGTGAACTTTATGGCTTATTCGCATTTGAGCCAGACCTTTAAAACTAAAAATGTAGATCTAAACCATAAAGGAAATCTTGCCAATGAAGTCTTCTCCATATCAGTTAAAAATTGATGAAATAATAAAAAAGTTTTTTATCAATAACGCAATAGACATTTCAATACTAAAACCAAAGAAATTCCGTTGATTGCGGCAAATGTATCTAAAGCAACTAACAGTTTTGGTAAAGGCCAACTAGTTTATATCTATGGAGGTTATTGGGGAATGGCTGAGAGATTAAAAGTTATTGGACGATATAGAGGAAAACATCGTTTTATTAAAGGTGTTTGCTCGATAGTCAACCTAGTAAACCATCGACCAAAAATTGTTTGCAATCCTGAAATTATTCGCAAATGCCAAGGTGAAAAAATTACACGCAGCAGCATTCTCAATTTTAGATACAGTTAAGGTCTATTATTGAGTAATTATTGACAGATTTTGAGCGAGCAAATTTTCACCACTTTGATTTTATTACACGGGGACCTGTCATTATTCAAAATGCTTTTTCGAGCCCGAACCCGGGCTCGATACTACTCGCATCCACAAACAAATGTTTGGCTATTGCTCCTCGCGTAGAAAAACCCACTTTTCTTTATCTGACATTTCTGGAGAAAAATAGTAACCTTCGCTGTCAAATTCTTTCAATTGTTCTACGTTTTTTACACGATTTTTTACTGCATAGTGAACCATTAAACCGCGTGCTTTTTTGGCATAGAAACTAATCATTTTGTATTTACCATTTTTCATGTCTTTGAATACAGGAGTAATGATTTTGCTACCCAGTTCTTTTGTAGATACAGCTTGAAAATATTCATTAGAGGCTAAGTTAACAAGTATATTCTCTTTTGCTGAATTCAGTTCTTCTTGCAGTGTTTGGGTGATTTTTTTTTGCCAAAAATCATACAAGTTTTTTTTGCGGCCTATTTTTAGTTCGCGCCCCATTTCTAACCTATAAGGCCTAATGAGATCAAGAGGACGAAGTATTCCGTAAAGACCTGATAATATGCGCAAGTGTTTTTGGGCAAAGTTGCTATCATGGCCAGTAAACTTTTCAGCGTTTAATCCTGCGTAAACATCACCTTTAAAAGCATACATCGCTTGTTTTGCATTTTCTGATGTAAAGGGCAATTGCCACTCTTGGTATCTTTGGCGATTAAGTTCCGCTAGTTTAGGGCTGATGTTCATAAACTTAGCGATTTTTTTTTCCGATAGTTTTTGTAATTTATTGACTATTGTTTGTGCATCATCTAAAAAATCAGGGAGAGAATGTTTTTTAATTTTCCCAGGTGTTTCAAAATCAAGTGTTTTTGACGGAGATATTACGAACAGCATCACTCTTCCTTTACACGTCCTTGTTGATAGCTGAAATTAACATAAAAACAAAGAAAAATAAGTAACTCATGATCACTACATCGAACACATATTTCGTTTTTGTAAAAAAATCAGGGCCTTTGTTAAATTCGACAACAGCAAGATTTATATGATTTGATGGCCAAAAATAGATAATAACTGTTGAAATTACAAAAAGCATAAATACAATAAGTGAAAGATTAATAGTTTTTGCTGCTGCGTTAGGTTTGTCTTTTGAAGTTCCCAGAAAACCCGTTTTATACCCAACAATCATTGATATAAGTAGGACATATAAAACCCATTCAATTTTTACCTTGTAATGCTCTGCGTGAATAATAAGATCCCAGAGATAAGGTATGGAACTAATTAAACTTTGATCTATATAAGTCTTTACATTCGGATGCTGTTTGTAAAAGTATGCAATAGTAAGTAAAGCAAGAAGGCATAAAGCACACACCAAAGCCACTATTTTTAATGCTTTTCCCATTAGAAAAACCTTTCTTCTTGAGGAATTTTTATGAAACATTTGTTAGCTAAATTGAAAATACCACAAACTTTACTTATCACCTACTTAATTGTGTATTTTACTTGTGGTATTATCATGCATAATATCGGTGATTATTTTCAAATTGCGCGTTTTGCGCACTGGTCACAAGTGATCTCTTGTTATCTTTGTTACATGGTACCTATTTCTATTTTATTACGCAAAAAATCGATAGTAGATCAATATGCTTATGGAGTTGTGGCTATTGCTCTTTTAGAAGTTTCTGGTTACGCACTAGGCACATCATATGCGTTTCCCGATAATTTTATTGATATATGTTTTGGCGTGAGAAATTTTACATTAAGTATGACAATATTTTTTGGCACGTATTTTCCTCTTGGTAACTGGGCTGTTGGAAAAATAGAAAAAAAATTATTTAGCAAAAATGTGGTTTCAGAAACCTTAGATCACGAATTTGTAGATAAAACTTAATGAGTAACTATCAACTGTGCATTTGAAATTCGCAATATCTTAACTGCGAATTTCAGCTAACTTTTTTTGGATCTTATCATAAATTTCATCTACATTTTGACGCGATTTCCCTAAAACAACACCTGTGAATTTACCGTTTGAAAAGTTATAAACAAAGTAACCTTCACTACTATTTTTTGTCAAAAATAAGTTTTGTAAGTGGTTATGTAATTCTTGAGGCGTTGTTCCTTTTTTAATAACTTCATTACTCAAACGAAAAGCATGGGCGTTTTTCTTTTTGGCAGCAAAATAACCGTAGTGTGGACCTGTGACACGAGGATTAGCTTCAACGATCCAAACTTCATTATCATTGGCAACAATAGCATCAAAACCGATAGGACCAAGATAGCCTCTATCTGCAAAATCTTGTACGATAGGTTGCGCATAGTCTCTAATTTTTCGTAAAATATCGTCACCACAATTACTAGGGAAAACATTGCCGCGATGAATACAAGTTCCTTCTTTACCGTAAAGAGGAGGAGAATCCTCAAATATTTGATCGCTAATAAAAAGTTCTTCGATATTTTGTTGATGAATCCAGTAGTTAATTGATGGTGATGATTTAAACTCAAACCACTCCTGAATAACTCCTCCTCCTGGCAACTCGTGATTTGTCACAAAGTTATCAACTTGTTCTTTTGTTTTAACAATTGTCGATAATAAACCAGAAGCTCCTTGGAATGGCTTGATAACAGCTTCTCCTGTAAAGTTCTTTTGCAAAGA
Organism: Candidatus Uabimicrobium helgolandensis; assembly: GCF_041508025.1. Taxonomy (NCBI): domain Bacteria; kingdom Pseudomonadati; phylum Planctomycetota; class Candidatus Uabimicrobiia; order Candidatus Uabimicrobiales; family Candidatus Uabimicrobiaceae; genus Candidatus Uabimicrobium; species Candidatus Uabimicrobium helgolandensis. The sequence continues at coordinate 2,731,938 of NZ_CP165719.1, read as the reverse complement.
TAGCTTTTCCCAACCTTCAAGAAATTCATCTTTATTCTTACAAGTAAATCCTTTGGGGACGTGCCCGTGTTTTTCTCCTAGAGTAATAAGAGTGCTTTTATCTTCTCCCCAAAAAGCTAAACTTTGGCTAGAAAAAACATAATCAATGTCTAAATGTTTTACTAGATCGTGAATAATAGGAGATTTTGCAGTAAAAGGCATGAATCTTTTAAGTGGAAGTTTTTCTAGAGTATGAATAACTTCACGATTATTTGCCAAATTTTCTTGCCATGTTTGAGTAGATGAAAACTTAACCGCATATATGTTTTCTGGATTAGGACCAAGTCCAGCTGTATTTAAAAGTTCAATTTCTTCTATGGGAATTTTAATTTCAGAATAATAATCTAACAATAAAATATCTTCTGTATTACAGAGCGCTGCTGCTCTTTTTCCATAACGCTCAATCCCTTTTATACTATCTAATCCATGAAAACCTTCTATGCGATGATAATACACATCCATTTTTGTTCCTTATTCTTATTTTTAAGATGAGAGAGCCACTTGGTAACAACTAGTGGCAAAAGCTATTCATTTGTAATATGGGCGGTGTCACACCGCCCCTATGCCGCACGTTGTAAAGGATAGATTTATTCTATACAGTAAAACAAAACGTTTGGCTTTTTCGTGGACGCCCACAAGGAACGCTCCTAATACAATTACTTTTTAGCGCTTTTTTTATACTCTTCAAGTATTGAAGTTAGGTGTTTTACGTAATTTTTTGGTCCACCTTTTTTATAACCAGTGCGTGCAACTTCTTTTCCTGTGTGGTCTAAAAGTAAAATAGTAGGATAGCCACGAATAGCATATTTTTTCTTGGCTTTGTTGTTTTTTTCTTTTACCGCTGCAGGTAATTTCTTTTTCGCTGGAAAATCAAGCATAACTAGAACTAAATTGTTCTTGGCGTATTCTTTAAACTCTTTATGTTCAAAAACTTCCTTGTCTAATCTAACGCACCAGTGACACCAATCACTACCAGTAAAATCAACAAGGATAAGTTTGTTTTGTTTTTTGGCTTGTTCTTTACCTTTGTCAAGATCTGTTAACCATAGAGAATGACTTTTTTTACTGTCTTCTGCTTTGTCAGCAAAGCATGGCAAACAAAATGAGATAAGAATAAGTAAGTAGCAAATATTTTTCATGTAAATTCTGGCCTCAAGCCAGCCTCCTTTTATAAAGATTAGTTTGTAAACTACAATAACTTCGTGGTCTTAATATTATGAACTATGCTTTTGTTTTTGCAAAGTCATAGTTTAGCATCTGCAGTAGCTTTTGGTATTCATCGATCAATCTTTGACGTAATGGTGCTGCTTTATTTGAAAATTCTTTTTGGAAAGCAATGTACTGTTGTCGACCCTCTGAGGTTTCAATGAGAATAGGTTTGTAACCTAAATGTTGAATATCATAAGGGCTAGCTCTCATATCCACTTCTCGTATTTCCCAGGCCAGTTCAAAAGTGTCAGCGATAAGTTCGCTATTTATCCACGGATAGAATTTATGAGCCCATTTGTATAAATCCATATTTGTATGTAAACAACCAGGTTGTTCGTATTGATGACGCGTTTGTTTTGTTGGTTTTAGCTCATTAAAATTAATCGCTTCTTTTGTAAAAAAGCGGTAAGCGTCGTAGTGAGAACAGCAAATGCTACTATTTTCAACAAAATGTTGTATTTGAGTCGGAGTCATACGCAGAGAAATATTGTGTCGCGTTTTTTGTTGTTTATAAACCATTGCCCATTCGTGTAAACCTAAACAACCAAGATAAGCGGTACGCTCTTTTGTTCTTTCGAGTAAATCAATAATCCACTTTATCGAATTTTGGCGCTTTATAGAGATTTGATCAGTATCTAAAGTAACACCCTTACCCATTTTTTTGTACATAGGATTTTTTAAAAAACTCTGTGTGGATTCGCCAGTTAAAATAACACCTACGCCTGGACTCCAACATTTTAATTCTGCAAAACGAAAAGAGTAGTACTCAAACAAAAAATCAACGATAGGATTTTTTGTGCTTTGACTGCGATTAGTGAAATATTTTCGGAGTTTGCCATCAATTCTTTTTTTTAAGTTCCGACTTTGACAATGCCAATCTTGTTCTGAAAGTACACGCATTTATGGTTTTTCAGTGTAAGGAATAATTATATTTGATGTAAAATTTTCTCCGCATAGTATCTCAGTAGAAAAATACTTACTTGGACTTTTGTAATTTAAATCGTAGTTATCAATAGCAAGTGCAAATCGATCGCCTTTTTTTAGATCGTATGCCGTTGTTACTAAGTCCCAAGTTACCTTCACTGCTTTTCCAGGTACTTGATCGTGTAAAGTAATAGGAGCATGAGTCATAAGAGTAGCGAAACCAAAACTATCGAGTTTATATAAATGAGCTATCATTTGAACTTGTTTGTCGGAAGGCTTGACCCAGATTTCAACTTTAGGAGTACCACGTAATTGAAATTTTGCTGGTAATGGCTCACTTTGATAGTAGATTGATATAATTGGATTGGTTGTTGGCAAGAAAGTAATAATAGGAATAGGACTATGGGCCTCGAATATAGCTCCAATAATAGGAATCCCTGTCGTAATACCTGACAGAATACCAGAAGAAATTTTATCTTTACCTACTCGACTAGGAACCTTGGATACTAACGTACCATTTTCGAGTATGGTTCTTTGTGAAAAAAAATACTGCTTTGCGCGAATGCTTTTGTGAGGCCATGCACCAAAAGAATCGCGCTCTCCGGTGTTTTTAACCGCTATAGTTACAGGAGGTTGCTCCATAATTCGATTGTCTTGTCCTTTTAACCAGTGATCAAACCACAAATGAGCGTTTTTCCACACATAGTTGTCTATACCAAGAAGTCCTCCAAGTTCAGCAGAAGCATGGATTCCCAAATTTAAATCTAAACGCTTGGGAACAGTTAGTTTTTCATAGAGCTCCACAACTGAATTTGGCTGAAACATTTCATCTTGAAGGTTATTGCTTATGTACACAGGCGCTTTGCGTTTATTTATTTTATCAAGTACATACAAAGGAGACCTTTTTTTTGCCCACGCTAGAGTTTTTGGTATATCTTTTCTTTTCACTAAATTTTGGTAGTGCTCATAAATCATCGGGTCCATATTACCAGTTAAGTAACCTGATCCTAACAAAACAGTAGCCCATACCACATGTGGAGTTTCATTGCCATAGAGAGATTGAATGAGATCTCCCCATACGCTCATAACAGCAGCTGTTTTTATACGATTATCATGCGCTAGGCCTAGTAGTGAAATTCCTGCTCCATAAGAAATACCACTTATTCCGATATTTTTTTCGTCAACAGGAGCATTAGCCAAAACCCAATCAAGACAAGAACTTAGATCCTCAAGGTCTTCAGGCCCTGCAACGGTTACCGTTCCTCCAGATTTTCCCCAACCTCTTGAACTATAACTAAAAACAACATAACCTTTTTCGGCAAATAAAGACGCTTGCACATAATACTGATGTTCATCCATAGCCCAGCTATTAGGGAATATAATAAGTGGAAAAGTGCCTTCACCTTCAGGAGTGAATAGGTTGGCTGATATTTTTGTTCCATCTACGGAAAGGATTGTAATATTTTCTTGGTATTTATAATTGCCAGCAAACACCCACGGTAATATAGCGATGACTATAAATATTTTTTTCATAGATATTCTCCTATTTTCGACACATTTCTTAACTCTCTAAGTTCATAAACTTTTTTGCGGCAGTGAACACTAAAGTAACTTCTTTTTCTTGAGGATCTTGCGCAGCGTATTTTACAAAATCTGTTGCAGCTAAAAATTCTGAAAAATCTCGTTTACGCTGAGCGTCGAAAATATCTAATTTTTTAATGTCGTCAAGAAATTCTTCCGCGGTTTGTCCTGACGCTTTTATTTTATATTTTTTCTCGATATATTGGCGAACAATCATCGTTAGAATAAAATAAAACTCTTGGTACTTCTGATTTTCAACATAATTTTTATCTAAAAGTTCTTTGAGTCTTTCCCACGCTATTTCTTCTGGAGTACGTAAATCTTGTTCAATGCCCTTTAGCACCGGAGAAGACTTGATGCTTTTTATAAAAAAAACAATGAAAATAATTCCTACAACTACACATGCCAAAAATAAATAAAAGTTCGATTTGTGCAAAGGCATTATACTCTGGATATCATAAATGCCTTTTTTTTGACTGTCAAGATCTATTGCTTGTATTTCAATGTCAATCGAATCAACTACCGTTGTATATTTTTTAGTCGGCTGCTCCGCTTTGTTATAAAGTATTTTAATAGGAGGAATCGTTACTTTACCAGAAAGTAAAGCTTCTAAAGTATAAAAGTGTTTATATATGCGTTTTTTGTCTTTTACTTTGGGAGGCTCTGGAAAAAAAGAATAGACATAGAATACACGACCAATGTTATCGGAAAATTCAGGCATTTTAACTTGGTAATTGATGCTTGTTTCTACCTTTAAACTCAACTCAATTCTATCTGCGATCGTTGGTTTTTCAGGAGAAAAATCTATAGTGATTTTTAGTGGTCCTTTTTGAAATTCTTTATGAAAAGAAGTTACTTTTTTTTCAGTAGATATACTTTGATTACACGAACAAATACAAATAGCAAGTAGAAAAAAAGTAAAATAAACTTTCATAGTTATTCCTCCTGTGGTAATTCATAACTAAATTTTAATTGATGATACTTCTTAATTGCAATGCTCTTCTTCATTTATTAAGTAGCTTTACAAATATACACACTTCTTGTTTTATGACCACCAACTTTGTGAAATTATGCAAAAAAATCTGCTGTTTTCAAGAAAAAACAGTACAATGGAATTTTATTTACAATAAAGCTTAATTTTTGTAACATTAGAAATACTGTACTAAATTAAGATATTCTAGTAAGTCGCACTAATACATACTCTAAACTCTATAGCTAACAAAATCCTGTGAGGAAATTTTTATGAAAGTGATTCCGAATTACTTTGGGGAAATAGTTGTTTCAGAAGGATACGTAAGCCAAAAAGTAGTAGTGGAATGCCTTAATACACAAAAATTATATCGCGAGCCAAAGTTAATTGGTGAAGTGATGAAGGAAAAAGGCCTACTCTCTGACGAGCAAATTCAACGTGTATTGAAAATGCAAACTATATACAGGACGAAATTAGACAATGAGTATTTCGCGCATATCGCATTTAAAAGTAGAGTACTAAACTCTAATCAAGTAAAACAATTACGTAAACGACACGAAAACGAAAGTTTACAAGGAAAGCTTTTAAATTTTGCTTCTATTGCAATGATGGATAATTATATTGTTCGCGAAAAAGTAGAAGAAATTATTAAAGATTCTGAATTTCAACACTTTCGCAAGCTAAAATCAACAGGAAAATCTACTGTACGTGGTTATGAACTCGTTGGAATACTCAACAAAGTAAAAAAAGCCTCTATCTACAAAGCAATCCAAGTGGAACTCGATCGCCTAGTTGTGGTAAAGGTTCTTTCTCCTGAATTTGAAAATTACGATAACATTCGTAAGTTTTTTCACGAGGCTAAAATAACCGCACGATTCAATCATCCGAACTTAGTTCGAATCTACGACAAAGGCGTTGATAATAACATGTATTATTATGCAATGGAACTCGTAGATGGACAAAATTTATCGGGGAAATTGGACCGCGAAAAACGTCTCCAAGTAGGAGAAAGCTTACGCATCATAAAGCAAATAGCACGTGCCTTACAACACATGCACTCTTTGGGAAGGGTGCACACAGAAGTGCATCCTCGCAATATCATGATTCGCGATGACGGCGTAAGTAAACTTTTAGACTTAAGTGCTTCGCGTTCAACAAAAAGTGGACCAGCCAAAAGTATTGGCAAGATAACAAAAATGCCGCAATATATGGCTCCTGAACAATTCAGTACTTCTTCACAATTAGATGCGAGCACTGATATTTATTGTCTTGGAGCTTGTTTTTATCGTATGCTAACTGGAAATCCTCCTGCAAGTGGTAAAAGCATAGAAGATATCAAAACAAGTATCATAAACAATGACCCCACTCCAATAACATCCATCGATTTTACCATACCAGAAAAATTAGCAAAAATAGTTCATCGCATGATACGCAAAGATCCCAAAAAGCGCTATCGCGAAATCAAAAATCTAATGTTTGCTCTCAAGCGCATTTTAATATAACATTTCGATATACTCAGTTCGTAATTGTTGAACAATAACTTGTTCTCTATTACGAACAGTCACCACAACTTAGTTAAATGATTTTTGTAACTATTTGACTTGCTTATACACTCTTTAAAATTCCAAGAATCTCTCCAAATCTATCCCATTAATAAATTTATAGTTTGTAACAATATGGTCAAAGAAGGCTTAAGGAATAGTAATATGGAGCTATGGTTACGTTATAAAAAAGCATGTGGATTAAAATTCGACAAAAAGCAAATAGTCACTTCCCGTAATGAGTGGCATGAACTAATATACGACAAAAATGTTATTTCCTCTATCTTGTGGCCTACAGATTCGTTATTTAAAATTGGAGGCGAATTTTTTAATCGTCGCCATCCTCACGAAAGAAAATACAAAAACGATTCACAACGCAATCATTCTTATTTGTTAGCTTGTAAAAAACTTGCACAGCAAATAGAAGTACAAGTTAAAGGCAAAAAATGTTTGGTATACGCTCCTATGCGTGGAGCATATCCCATTTGGCGTGCTATTTCTCAATTTTTGGACTTGTCTAATATAGATGTCTATTATCCGGTCACTTCTAGTTTTGTACTTTATCCTAAAGAATTTGCTATTATGAGTAGGAAAGGTAAAAATGCATCGGGAAGATTAAACAATTACCAAGAACTAGAGCGTTTAAAACCGTTTATGAAAGATTACAATTACTTTATTTATATAGATGAAATTATTTCTGGCGGAATGATGTGTGGTCATGTTAAAGAAATGTTAGAAATGAGAATAAACGATGAAATTGATATTATTGTTGTCGGACTTGCAGATAGTTTTGGGGAGCGCTCAAAATCAAGAAGAAACAAAATTGCCAAAAGTGTAGTTGACAAACAAATACATGCCTTTTTTTGGGAAGGATGCCAAGAACTGATCACCGAAGATCAAAAATTCCTTTTAGGTGTACACTACGAAGATTATCGCCACGGACCTCATATTATCCCTGTTCTAAACGAGAATTTAGAATTTTATGCAGAATATAAATTGTTTGAGTCAGATGTTTACGAGAAGAATGAACCGTTTCGCGCGATTTGCAAAAATAAATCTAGGTGAAGCTGTTTTTTTTGTAAAAGTTCCCACGCTACCTTGTCGAAAGTCGCTGTTTTTTTAGCTATTTTAGTGAGAGTATCATCGCAGGCATTAGCTAAAAATGCGCTGCGAAATTCATCGCAAATAGTCCAGGATTCGTAAATCAAAACTTGGTCATGGTAATTATTGCGTTCACATCGTTCGCAGCCGTTGGCAAAATAATATACCGAGTTGTGATTTCTTTTTTGTTTGGCCAATTGTTTTTTGAGTTGCTTGGGTGGTCTATAAGGCTGTAAACAGTGCTCGCACATTTTAGGAACGAGATGTTGGGTTATAACAAGACCTAAGCCATCTAAATCTTTGGGAAAGCCAAGATCACCTAGTCGTTTGATTATATGTAACGGAGATCTCATTCCTCCCCATATACTTGCTATTATGTTTTTACCTTGGTGATGTAAATTAATGGAATTCTGAAGCGCAAAATTGTCGCGGATAGAGTGAGCAATCGCTTGATAACAATTACTCTCGAGAGAGCGCAACAGCGCACTACAATTTCTACCTACTTCTAATTTTATAGGAATGAGTTCGGTATTTTGTGGCCATTTGCTATTTGCATAATCAATAGCACAACATTTTCCTGAAACTATTTCAAGAACAGCACCTTGAGTTGTTGTTGCTCCTCCTTCTCTCGGAGCGGTGACTAAAATCATTTTTGAAGTCGAAACAGTTTTCTTTATTGCTGTAATCGTCGCATTGTTTATGCCTAGTTGTGCTAATGACCTTGAGGTTTGTGGTTTTACTTGTGTGAGTGTTATTTTGAAAGTAGAAAAATGGTAAGTACAGTGAATAATAGCACAGTCGCGCAATTGTAGAAAGCGATATTGATGAACTTCAGGATTATTGTTGCGTAGGTTAAATATTTTTTTTATGTTTTGAACAAACAAGCTAGATTTTGCGAACGTTTGCGAAGCGATTATCTGACTTTTACTTCGCAAATCAATGCGGAGGAGAGAATTTTCTACGATAAAATATAGCTGAGGAATTTGAATCAATATTTCATCGAGTTGTTGTAGAAGTAATGACCTATTTCTTTCTTGAAATAACTTGCCGCAATCAGCAAATATTTTTTTAGTATCTATCACTATACGGTTGCCTTTTGGTAGTTTGAATAGATGAGTAATGTGATTAACTATAAGCTAACCACATTATAATAAAACTTACCAGTCTTGGCACCACTCAGGTCTTGTTCTTAGATCATTTTGTGGGTATTGCGGCTCTTCCTTTGGTCTGGTTAGTAATTCTTTTAAGAAACTATCATTACCAAAAGCTTTGATTAGTTCTTTACGTAGTTGAGTAATGTTAAGACCACCAATTATTGGGATTTCGTCATCGATTACCCATTCTCCTTCACCATTGGCTACGTTAATAGGATCAATAAAGTTTAAATAACCAGGACTTGCTGGTTGATCTACAACTTTGCCTTCATCGCGCCACCAATATACCAAAGAATGCGCGGTCCATAAATAGCCATAGTTATAAGCAGTTGGGTTATAACGCCATCCAGCAATGCGATTTAAATCTACGCGATAACGAGTTTCTTGGCGGCGAACAATAACCTGTGCTTTGTCTAAACAGCGACGTGCTTCAGCTAAGCGTTGCGGTGCTTTACCAAGAGTTCCATTCCATGAGTTGTCCATGATTTCATCTACTGTTTCATAAAGATTGTGAACTTGCTTTGCGCGTAATGCGGTAATGCGAATAGCGTCGTTTAGCTCGTCGAATATTTTCCTTCCGCTTGTTGCTACACTTCCAGAAATCATAGAAAATTCATCGGCGACAGCATTAAATTTTTCGTCCATTGCACGTAAAACAGGTTTTACTTCAGCATCGTATGGTGGCTCATCAATAGGGTTACGCATGTCGATCAAACCTTTTTTACTTGGACATACAACAACCGCATTTGTTAAATTCGACATGTCCATCCATGTATCATAACCTTGAATGTACGCTGTTCCGTTGCGTTTTTCAATGCTTTTCGGACTCTTGCCATTTACCTTGCCAAAGATGAGTAAATCTTCTTGTTGCTGAATCAATTCCATAATGGTTTCTGTTACTGGAGTAGAACCATCTCCTAGTGTGGAAAAAATATCATTTAACAATTTACGTAGCGCTGTTTTGTGATCTGTTTCCTCAATCATTGGATTCCATACAGCTCTAGCAGTGACCACATCATTAAGCCAGTAACCCCACTCCCAACCACTCGAAAAATTGACCTGTCCTTGGATACGTGAACCAGCATGTGCTCCGCGCCCCATTTTTCCTTGGATTTCATCTTGGGCAATTAAACGTAAATCGAAAAAACGTCTATCTGAGTATATAGGAAGAAAAATGGGAACATTGATATCAAAACTCACCCAATAAGCGGTTTCTGGATACCAAACAACTTCGCGTTTTCCCGCTTCCATTTGCATATAACGTCGTATTTCACTAAAATCTTTACCGCCATATGTAGGGGCAGGATCTGTTAGTGAATAAAATTGGACACTGTGTGGTAGTACTCCCATACTTTTGTCGGCATAGTAAGGAAGAAAATTGAAGTTGAGTTCTTCTCCCGTTTCAGGATCTTTGTAACCTTCGGCTTTTTGGTGTTGTGAGCAGTGAACTTTAACATAAGTTCTTTTTTGGTATGTGTTTTCGGCGTAAGTGCTCGCTGCGTCCATCCAGCTGAGCATTTTTTGTGGAGAAGGATGAGTAAACTCGCTAAAGCCCATTTCAATTTCAAAGTAATCAAAACCCGCTTCGTGGAGCCAGTCAATGGCTTTATGAATTTGTTGTATTTCAGTACCATCTAACTGACGTACCATCAACCATGAGTGTTGCTGGCGCAAAATAATAGGCGCATCAATCCCAACGGCGATTCCCCAATTGTGCCCCATGTCGACAAGAGTATGCAATCTCTCCTGGCGTTCGCGACTATCGGCAAATTGCTGCCATGTTTTTGCCATTAACAAAACCCACTCTACGCGATTTTGTTTGTTGGCAATCATCCATTCAAGAAAAACATCCCATTCTGGAAGTGTTTGTTCCCAACCTTGACGATCTTGTGGACCTTGTGGGCCCCAACCATTTAACATATCAGTGAGTTCAAGAGGATGTTGTGTGTGTAAGTGCCATGCGCGAATAGGCCAATATGGTTTTTCTTGCGAATCTATTGTTTGTGGAATAGTTAATTTTGTAGGCAGAGTTGGTTCTAATGGATGTAAGAAAGCAAATCCCATTTGTTGCAAAAGACTGTATGCGCCGTACAATAAACCAATATTCGTGTCTCCAGAGGCGCAAACGTTTTTTTCAGTATTGTGGTTTCCGCGAACAGCAATAACAAGTTTGTTGTCTATTTGTTGCGAACGAACAACAAAACCTTCCGAACCAAGAGTATCGAGCTCGTGTTGTGTAATAATTTGTTGAGCGTAGTGTGTATTTCCAAAACTCAGTACGATATCACCATCTGTAAATTGTGGATCATCACTAACAATATAAAATTGATCTTGACCTACGGACGAAATTAATTTTTCAATTCTTTCTTTGGGAACAGAATGAAAATTTTTGCCGAAATCAAGTAGCAATGTTTCTTTACCAAAACAAAAAGTAATACAAAACAGCGCAAGTAATAGGCACTTTTTGTTCATAACACAACCTCCCTATTTTTTCTTTTTAAATAAATTACAAAAGATAGACTAAAGGTAAAAGCTTAACTCCTTAGTCAAAATGAGCTATTTGTTTCAAAATTTCAGGAATCTCATCGTGATGATCATACCAGATAGGATGAACACCCAATTCTTTCATCACAAATTCTTGTTGCTCGAAATCTAGTTTTTCAACCTGTTCAATGATGCCACGAATTTCGTAGCGGTAACGTGGCTCGCCACTTTCCATAGGGGCAGCTGTTTTTCGCATAGGGGCACGCGATTTCTTTTTCATACCACGTTTAACACCAGCGCGGTTAGCTCCCATCAAGCTCGATGAAAAATCGCGATTAGCACCGCTTTTTTGGAAATTATGCATATAATCAATAGCTTTATCGTTGATACTTTCCAAAGCGTCAGTGGTAATACTTAGTTTATCTCTTTTAAGTAGTGCATAATTGCGTGTGTGTGTGTGTTCATTTTTAGCAGCGTACAATAAACGGCGCATATTTCGATCAGCAAGAGATAGCCCAATCATAACTCCTATAGAATTTGACATAGTACTTAACTGAACTTTATTTGACCAGTGGTTTGGATCACCAGCTACTTTGTTATACTGGGTTTCTGTAAACACTAATTGGTCAACACTAGATCTAGGAAGTTGTTGTCTTATAGGAATAAAACCATGAACATGATAAATGGAAAGTTTTTGCAAACTAGGTATTGTCGACGTATAAATACTTTCGGTTGCTGTGCCTTCTAACGAAATCTCTAAGAAATCGTCATAATTGTAAGTTACCACTGACTGAATGCCTCTTGATGAAGTTGATTTCTCACACAAATAGGCAATTGCATCTAGAGTAGGATTTCCGCCACGTAAGCTATCTCTATTTAAATTTTCCGCAGGTAAACCACTTTCATCGAGTAAACCACTATATAGTGTTTTGTACATAGTGTCTAAAAATTTTCGTTGACCTTCACTATCTTGTGGGAAATATTTTTGCAACTTGCGTACAGTAATTTCAAGGGGTTCATTGTGTTGAGAAAGGTACCATTCAGCGATAGCAAATAAATAGTTAGGTAGCGGACGCCAACCCTTCATCTTTTGTTCACCAATAACAGAGAAGTACATAGCCAAAACTAGCTTGTCCCAGCTAGGTAGACCATTGGGAATAGAAGTACCAGCTCCTAAGTATAAAGTGATGTTTTTATGTCGATATGCTTGTTGTAATTGTTGTACATAATCCATCGCATGCCTTTCTAACAACAGTTTTACTGTTTTGCAACGAGTAGTAAAATTTTGTATTTTTAACATATTATCATAACTCTAAACTATTCGCAAGCCAGTCTTTGTTGTCTTTGCATCTTTCTAAGCTGGGAGATACTTTATTATTCTAGCTAGCAAACATTAACATCCTGATAATTCAATTTTTTTGTTTGTCGGTATGAATGATTTTAGTCACTGAATGCTACTGTTTGTTTCTATATTTTTGGATAATAGCATAAATATTGTAAAACTTTTGCACAATGTTGTTAATAATAAATGTGAGGACATGCCCTGTATTTAGTCTTTGCAAAAGAAAGTATCGCAAATGAAAAAATATTTTTTTCATTCTAGACAAAGAATGTCTATAAAAACAAGACAAACTTTGTCATAATGCGTCATGTACAAATTGGATATAACAAATTATTAGATACAAAAGAGGTTAGATAGTGACAACGTTTAGTGAATTTGGACTCTCCTCTGAATTATTACAAGCCATAGAAAAAATAGGATTTGACACTCCAACGCAAATTCAAGAACAAGCTATACCATTTTTATTGGAAAACAACCGAGATTTAGTTGGTTTAGCTCAAACAGGTACGGGAAAAACAGCTGCTTTTGGATTACCCATCATCCAAAAAATAACGAAAGAAAAAGTACCGCAAGCATTAATATTATCCCCTACTCGCGAATTGTGTTTACAAATAGCCAAAGACTTGGAACTTTTTTGTAAATATATGAATCATGTGGCTATTGTAACTGTTTATGGGGGCGCTAAAATTGATTCGCAAATCAATAAAATTAAGAAAGGTGTGCAAATTGTAGTTGCAACACCTGGACGAATGAATGATATTATTCGGCGCCAAAAAGTAGATCTGACAAAAATAAAAATGGTGGTACTTGACGAAGCCGATGAAATGCTAAATATGGGTTTCAAAGACGAACTCGATGGCATACTACAACATACACCACCAACAAAAAATATATTTCTTTTCTCTGCAACTATGCCAAGGCAAGTGATTCAAATTGCCGAAACATACATACAAGATCCTTACCAAATCACCATTGGTAGAAAAAATGTAGGCGCTGAAAATATTGATCATGCGTACTATGTTGTTCGCGGTCAAGATCGCTATCAGGCTTTAAAAAGAATTGCTGATGTGCATCCTGATATTTATGGAATTATTTTTTGCCGCACCCGAGCTGAAACCAAATCTATAGCAGAGAAACTTATTAAAGACGGTTATAACGCTGACGCTTTGCACGGAGATTTATCTCAAGAACAGCGTGAATTCGTTATGGGTAAATTTCGCAAAAAAAACTTACAAATGCTTGTTGCTACAGATGTTGTTGCACGAGGATTAGATGTTGAGAATTTGTCGCATATTATTAGTTATAATTTACCCGACGATTTAGAAACTTATACCCACCGTAGTGGGCGCACAGGACGTGCTGGTAAATCAGGAGTTTCTATTGCGATTGTAAGTCGTAGAGAAGTAGAACGAATAAAGCGTATTGAACGCAGTATTCACAAAAAATTTGAACGTAGACTTGTTCCAAATGGTCACGAAATATGTGAAAAACAATTTTTTCATTTGATTGAGCGTGTAAAAAACGTCGAAGTGAATGAAGAACAAATTGCACCTTTTATGGAAAAGGTTTACAAAAAATTAGATTCTTTAACCCTCGAAGAAGTTATCAAAAACTTTGTTGCTTTAGAATTTAATATGCTACTCAATTACTATAAAAATGAACGCGACTTAAATGTAGCACAACGTACTTCAACTAAAGAACGTACAAGAAAAGATCGCGATCGTGATGGTGAAAGAGGCAAAGGCAAAAATAGAAAAAGTGCTGGTTTCCAGCGTTTATTCATTAATGTCGGTCAAAAGCACAACGTGCGCCCTCAAGATATCATTGGTTTAGTAAATGATATTTCTGGAAAAAAGCGTATACCAATAGGTGCGATTGATATTGCGAAAAACTTTTCATTTTTTGAAGTTCCACCGCATGAAGTTCAAGGACTTACTGCGACTCCTGTGTACTTGGACGAAAAAGAAGTTCAAATTGAAAGAGCTGACACAGTAAAAAATGCTGCTCCATCTAAAAGCTGGGACAACGACAAAAAACAAGGTCGCAAACGCAAAAAGCGCAAAAAGAAATGAGTTACTGTCTGAGATGTGATTTATAACAGTAGCATCTTGATCAATCTAGTAAATACACCTATCAGGTGATAAATATAGGGCATGTCCCTATATTTCAGAATGAACTAGTTTTTCAAATGTACAATTATAAGGCACGTCCAGTCTGGTTATTTTCACCAGACAGCGTTTGGAAGAACCTACTTAGACGTACCTACCTTTTAACTACTATAATCTTCCAAAAGTTTCTCTATTTTTTTTGAAGGTATAAATCGAAAAATAGCATCAGGATCTTTTTTGATAGCTTTTTTTAATGCACTAAAAACCAAACTAGGGTCATGGTTGCTTTTTTTCTTTTTATTGGATACCTTTGATTTATTTATGTTTTCTTTTGTTTTTTCTATTGCTGCAATAGTTGGACTTTTCTTTATTTTTTCCCATATATGCGTTTGCTTTTCAGCATCTAAAGCCGCCAGTTCAAAAAGAACTTCTCTTGGAACAGCTTTTTGTTTCGCTTCTTTTTTTACTTGAGGTTCAATTTTCTTAAGCTTCATCATTTTAGAAATATATGCTTTGCTTTTACCAACTCTTTCAACAATTTGTTTTTGTTGCAATCCAAACTCAGCTTGTAAACGTTGATAAAAATCTGCTTCATCAAAAGTATTGAGATTTTCACGTTGCAAATTTTCTTCTAACTGAATAAGAGCGTAATCTAAAGGCGCTTTGCTTTCATCAATAATCATCACTGGGATTTTTTTCAAACTTGCAACCTTAGCAGCAGTATATCTTCTTTCTCCCGCAACAATAATGTATGTATCTTTCTCTTGGCGTACAGTGATAAAATTAATAAAACCGTGATTTTTGATGCTTTGAGCTAATTCTTTAATATCAGTACTTCCCAGATCTATTTTTTGGCGCGGTTGATTGGGGTCCGGTTTGATTTTTGATATTGCGACTACTTTAATCTCTTTACCATCAATAGTTTGAGATTCTTCTTTTTCTTTGGTTGGCTGAATCCAACTTAGAGGATTACTACCAAGACCTGATTTTTTAGCCATCCTTAATTACCTCCTTAGCGAGATCAGTGTAGTCTTTTTTTCCATGAGAATTTGGGGCATACACTGTTATGGGTTTTCCGTAACTTGGAGCTTCTGCTAGCTTGACATTTTCTCGAATTTTCGTTTTGAACACTTTTTTCTTAAAATGCTGCGCTATCTTTTGGGCAACATCTTTACATATATTTTTTCGCGAATCATAGCGAGTAATCAAAACTTTATATACCTCTAGTTTAGGATTCAGTCGATCTTTAATAACATTGACTGTTTGTAATAGTTTTCCTGAACCCTCTAAAGCAAAAAACTCCGCTTGAATTGGAATGATTATTTTGTCAACGGTATTAAGAGCGTTGATGGTTAAAAGACCAAGAGAAGGAGGACAATCAATTAAAAGATAGTCGTATTTTTTTCCCAAATTTTTTAACTGGTCGCGCATAACATTTTCTCTACCGATATGCGTAACTAGTTCTATTTCTGCTGCAGAAAGATCGATGTGAGAAGGAATAACATCCAAATTTTTTGTGTTGGTTTTTACAATAACATCTTTTGCTTTTTTGGCATGTAGGAGCATATCATACAATGTATACTCTCTTTCATACGGGTTTACTCCTAGATGTATTGTTGCGTGTGCTTGCGGATCTGCATCAATAAGTAGAACTTTTTTGTTTTTTGCTGCTAAACATGCTGCAAGATTGACAGAGGTTGTCGATTTAGCACAACCTCCTTTTTGATTTGCCAAAGCAATTTTTATCACGTATCTTCTCCGTTGAATAAAACTGTGGAGTATTACAAATTTGAATAGAACTAAGTGACCTGCCAAAAGTATTTACCCATTGGCATTTTGTTCTTTAATTTTCTAGCTTTGTTGCTCCTCAGTTACACAGCTACAGCTGTGCGCCCTCGTCGCGCCGTGCTATAAAAATAAAGACTTGTATTCAATGGGTAACTACTTTTATCAAGTCACCTATAAAGCTTTCAGGGCGTATTTGTAGAAGTAGCTAGGGCGTGTAGACAAATATCGACACGCCCTAATCAAACCACTCACCGACAAACACGCCCTGAGATATTATTTTCCTCGAAGTATACATAAATTTGGTGATATTCACCATGTTTTTTTAGGAAAATTCTTCCAATTTCATTTGGGAAAATCTTTTCTCTACCTCTGAACTTATTGCTTTACGTACATTTTTTTTACTATGTAAACTTATTTGCTGTTGGTATTCTTCTACTTCGCGTGCTATATCTTGAATAACTCGACGTCTCACAAGTTCTTTATTATTATGAAAGTCCTCTTGCCATTGTCCTTGCTCTTTTATATGCTCAATTGCATGACGAATTCGTTCTGGCAGTACTGTGCGTTGTGCAAAATCATTGGGACTTTGCTGTCCTTTACTATGTACGTATTCACGGCGGTTTGGGTGTTTGTACTTCGCTACAATTGGTTCACCATAACTATTCAAAAGAAGTGGATCACTCCAAATAACAATGCCTTCATGAGTGTTATCAATATTTTTGATTGAAAACTTCTGATTTTCGCTATGTTGGGAAGATCTATCTAGTAATGCTGTAAATTCTTCACTATTTGCTTGGCCTTGGTACAAACATGGCGCAATAGGTAACCCCAGACTCTTTGATGCTTGTACAACTGTTGGTACACGATTCTCACTTACCTTGCGGCTATAGCTACACCATATATTTCCGACCATGACAGCAAATAACACAAAGTGTATTTTTTTACCGTAGATAATCCCGCATTTTTGAATAGAGGCTCCACACGTTTCACCGTAGAGCACAACATTACAATCTATATCTTTAGCAAAAGTGATTAAACGCTCGCATAAATCACTATCGTTGCGAATCATATCGCAAATAAAACCTTGTGAGAATTTTGGCTCATCTTCTAGTACAGTACGCCCACCAATAACTATATCACCTGCGGTTTTAGCGTCTTTACTAATACCTATACGCGTATTAGTACCGTCTATTTTTTCTAAACAAACAACGTTATTTACACAATGAAGCCAGTCGGCCTGTTGTTTATAAGCTGGGATTTTAGGAAATTTTTGAGGTATAAATTGCATGAGGATTCCTTATCTTTCAGATTCGCTAGCTGTTTCTAGCAAAGGTTTCTGTTCTTCACGAAGATTATCTATAAAAATTTTGCGAACGCTTGCGATATGCTCATCAAGAGTATCAGCTTGCCAATTACTAGTATCAACAGTTGGTAGTACTTCTACCTCAAGCGGTTGTTTCACAAAATTAAATCCAGTTTGCTTTCCCCATCTTTTGTGAGCATTGTGAATAATAATTGGTACAATTGGTAGACGAGAGTTTAGAGCAAGATGTGCAAAGCCTTTTTTCAGTTCTTGCAAACGTCCATCTTTGCTTCTTGTCCCTTCTGGCCAGATCCATATTCCGAGATTATCGCGTTTTGCTCTTTTAACTACCTTTTCCATTGAAGTAATAGCAGCTTGACGATTACTACGATCAATAAGTAAATGCCCTGATAAATAATACAACCATCCAAAAAAAGGAACATAGACAATTTCTTTTTTGCTAATTCCAACAACACCTATAGGAGCTAGCCAACCACCAATAAAAATATCAAGTGTTGAAGTATGATTTGCTACGTAAAGAGCTGGAAACGACTCTTGTAAACGTTGTTTATTTTTCACAACTGGTTTTATTTTTAAAAGGTAGAGAACAGTTCTTCCCATAACCGTACCATAAAATAAACATATTTTAATACGTAGTGTACGAAAGGGAAGCAGTAAGAGGCAAACACCTAAAAAAAATAAAGAAGAAGCGGCAAAGGTTGTAAATGCAAGTAAAATACGTATTGTTTTTTCTAAAAGTTGAAACATAGTACTCCCTATTCATGTGTTATGGTAAAGTCATAAGCAAATTTTGCAGTAGGATTTATCCATATATGACATATTGATTTGACCCTTCGCCATTCTTGGTTGGATAGTTCCTCGTAAGAGTATTTATATTCTTTAGTGTTTATATTTTGATATTCGTAGAGAATAGCGCTGTGCACAGAAGCTTCAGCTAAAGTATAAAACAAACATTTTCCTAATTTTTCATCCGTAGTTAAACGCATGCCTTGTCCACTTTTGTATGCATAGACCGCGATAGAAGAGTCTTTTTTCCTATCAGGAGGTAGAGCAAAAAAAGCTACGTCATCATATTGCTTTTTCATATCGTTTTTGAAGAAAAGTTGATTGTTTTTGGTATAAACTGGACATGGCAAACGTAAATCTTCATCATCTAAAGTTAAGCTGTACATAATTTGGTTGTAGTTGTATCTAGGTGTTGCCGTAACTGGTTTCCTGGTAAAAGTATTGGTATAAGTTCCTTCAAAATATATAGTTTTACCATTTTCTTTATCAAATACTGGATGTTGTGTCGGATTATAAAAAGTATAGTTGTCATGAGTTACTATTTTTTGGGCGTAAACCCATGGACCGATAGGTGTATCGGCTTCTGCGTACCAAATTTCTCCCAAAAAAGAAGCATCTCCGTCAAGCTCTTGTCCAATGAGAATCCAGCGCTTTCGATAAGCATTCCAAAAAATAGATCCGGCATGAATACGAAGATTCTTCTTGCTATTAATATCGCGCGTATATACCCAATCCTCATCATCTACAGTGATATATTTTGCTTGTCTTTTCCATGCAAAAGTAGAGCTTTTTTTGGTGAGAACTTCGTAAGACTTGGGATTTTGTACATCTTTCCAAGAAGCTTTTACGCGGACATTTGGAAAAGGTTGTGGATGAGGGTGTCCGAAAAATAAGTATTCTTCCCCATTTACTTTAGCACGAAGGGGATGACCGCGCGGATATAAATCATCTGGTTTAAACACTGTCAGAGGTTCAAAACAAGATTTTTCATCATTAAAAATAACAAGTCCTCGTTGTAATACCTTATCTAAACTTTGTCGTTGTTCGTACTGTGCAATTAAACACTCTTTCCCCTTATCATTACGAACAACAATAATACCTTCAATCCAAACAATACCCTTTTTTACGAAAGAACACAATTGTTTACAGAAATCTTGTTGGGTAAAATATTGAAAATTAATTCCGTTATCAGGGTTTTCTATTTCAGAGATTGCTCCCGAAACTTTAAAATTCCCCAGAGGGTAAGAGGCTTTATTTGTATCTCCCCAAAACCAATAAAGTTTGTTATTATAACGCGTCATCATAGTAGTGTCTTGTCCTAAGACATTACTATTTATAACAGGCTTTTTTAAAGGCGAAGTTTTTTGTAAAATTATACTGTCGCGATAAATTCCTTGGCCAGTAATTCGGTAAAGGCGTTTGGCAACATTGATTCTTTTCATCATCAAACGATGTTTACCACCACTTTTAGTGTACAGCGAAGTTCCATAATAACCAAAGCCATCTTTGGTATATTTGTAACCATGACTTTTTATGTGAAAAAAAACGTTGGTATTCATAAGCCCTGGTTCATAAAAAGCGATCATGCCGCTACTGTCGCTATAGTAAACAATATCATTTACAGTACGCAATTCTACAAGTGGAATGCCGCGTTTTGTTTCTTCGTCAATGATTTCAATTGCAAAGTAAGATGCATATAGTAGAGTACATTTCAAAAAAAAGCCTATTATTATGTATTTCATGTTTTTTTCCATAAATTGAAGGGTGTGTTGACGCGTCGGGGATGTTTCTATTTTTTGTTTTTGGTTATTTTTAACAATTGTTCTCTGTTAATAATCGGAAATACTTCTAAGCGATCGACAATACGAGCAATTGCTTTTAAACGTGGATCTACAGAAGAGGTTCCTGAGATGAAAAGATTGACACACCTAAAACCAAGAATCATTTCTCTATTATCAGCAACAGCCATTAAGTGAAATGTTTCATTTTGGTTAAGAGCTTGCTGATTGATAAATACTACAACATGGTCAATTACCTCGGTCATTTCTTGACAAAAAGCAGTCGAATATTCAAAATGTTGTGCTAAAGCTGTTATAGACGCAATGATAGCATTTTTGTATACAATATGACTTGGAAACCTTAAATCCAACGCATGAGAATCAACACGTGCATATATTGATTTTCGCCCAAAAGTATCAATATTCATATAGCTACTACAAGATACACATTTGTAATTGCCAACACTTGCAAATTCAAGGTTACGTTGACAAACAGTACATCTATCAATATATGGAAACGAAACTCTTTGTAAGCGAGGTGCAACATTTGAGTCTAGACTTCCAGCAAGATTAATCCCACCAGTAAGATCAAATGATGTTTTTGTAGGAAAAATACTTTCATCTTCTGTCGAAAAAAAATCTTTTAAATGACTTTCATGTGGGTCAGGAATCTGTATTGTAGTTGAAATTCCGCGAAATCCGTGTGTAAGCTGCACGGCAATTTCTCTAATTTTTGGAGGTTGCATTCCTTGCTTAGTTTTACGCTTGCGTTTTTCTATCGCAATAAAGCTCGTTTGGCTTGTTAAAATATGAAACTGTTGTCCTATGTCGCAAATTTCTTGTTGATTTTTTTCTTTGTTTAAAAATGCACAATGATCAGCAGCCCACAAGGTAGGAATCATTTTATTTTGTTTTAGATTTACAACATTTGCTTCCCATTCAATATTCTGGCCTTCTACTTTCGCAGATAAAATAGCGTTATTTCCTACACGTCCTTTATATATCCTTGCGTATATAGTGATACTGTCACCATCAAAAATAGGATCTATTTCACGATAATCTATTTCAATTCCTTCTACTTTGAAATGAATATTATCTATTGCAGGGCCCGAAATACGCGCTAGTTGACGTAGAACTTTGTCACTCGGTACTTCTTGTGGTGCTACGATTTCACCCATACCACGGGTTTTTTGCGCTAAACGTTTTACAAAATCATGGTTTGCCCCGTAACCAACGCCAAAAATAAAAATGCGAATGTTAGAGTCTGACACTGCTTGGGTTACATAGTCAATGTCATCACTATGTCCGTCGGTAATTAAAATTACATCGCGGGGCAACGAGCTTGTTTTGGCGCAGATATATTCAAACACTTTCAGCATTTCTTTATTACCAAGATTTGCATTTATTGTATTAACGTGATCTAGAGCTTGTCGCATATTTGTTTCAGAAAATTCTATACTTTGGGGTTTATAAGGGGAGAATATTGAACCAAAAGAAATTATGTTAAATAGGTCTTCGTGATTAAGAGATTTTATACAACGGCATAAAACTTCTTTTGCTTTAGCTATGGAACTGCCTTGCATCGAATCAGAACAGTCTACAACAAAAATAATTTCTTTTGCACAAGATTTTTCCCAAATATTCCACTGTGGATACATACGCGCAACTAAAGCGCGAACACCATTAGGATGGCGTGCAACTAAACATACGGGCTCGTGTAATTTTGAAGGTGTCAAGCGTAAAAGAAAATCGCGGTCTAAAGCATTTTGTTGTTGTAATTTAGCAGTGAGATATTCTTCATCTTGAAGAATCTCTACTTTGTGAGAAGGACAAGAAATAGCAGCAATTGTATTTTTTGCAACCTTTGCTTCTACGGACATTTTATATGTTGCTTCTTTAGAATAAGGACTGTCTACAAATTTTTGCAAAGATTTTAGTGTTTTTTTTTGGCTAGAATAAGAAGGAGATAGACTTGTTGGCACTTGTAATTCTATTTTGTCATCTATC
Organism: Candidatus Uabimicrobium helgolandensis; assembly: GCF_041508025.1. NCBI lineage: Bacteria > Pseudomonadati > Planctomycetota > Candidatus Uabimicrobiia > Candidatus Uabimicrobiales > Candidatus Uabimicrobiaceae > Candidatus Uabimicrobium > Candidatus Uabimicrobium helgolandensis. Next base: position 2,709,802 of record NZ_CP165719.1, on the reverse strand, counting down.
CAAGACAATTCTGAAATAGATCGTATGGTCACAATCACTTGTTCTTGTGGTAAAATATTGCCGACAAATATTGTTGCAGTATTTTCTTCCTCTTCTTCCAAAAGATACGCCGATTTTTCTTGAGAAATAGAGTTATCATATAAAGAGAAAGCTTTTGCTTTTTCTGCTATTTTTCCTTTTAGAATCTTACTATGCGTTTCTATTATAAATTCATAAACAGTAGAAGTACAAGGAAAGTGGTATACTGCTTCAATGGAAAACTTTTCATCGTTTGTGTAGTATTGTTTTAGAGAAGTGTGCGAAATAATATCTGTAATTTCTATGTTAATTTCAACACTAGACAAATGCACATTTTTTTTTAGAGGATGGTTTGTCAGCAATTCGTAACAGGATGGTTTTCTTGGAGAAGGTTGTGCTAAAGAAATTTTTTGCAGTGCTTGTTCTTTACTTTCCAAAGATTTTAATAAAGAACCTAATCCACTCTCATCAAAAAAATTTATAATTTTTGTAGGAGAATTTATAATTTTTATATCTCCGCCTCGTTCGCGGCAAGAAGATAGCCATCTTACAATGATAGCAACTCCAATATCATCTATTTCTTCCAGTTTTATCAAATCAAGGACAATATAATGCTGCCCTTCATTTATGTACTTTAAAAGTATTTTCTCTAACTGCTCTGAATTTACTTTAGTAATTGTACCAACTACTTTTATGATAACAACAACTGTTCCATTTTCGAGTGTTTCGCATTGTGGCTGTAAAAGTAACTCAGGCATCACCATCCCCTTTTTTGTTTTGTACCAAGTCGAGGATAAAAGTTTCTATTTTTTTTAAATCCGAGGCATCTAAGGCTTTTTCACGAAAATGTACTTCAACAAACTCTGCCACTTGAAAACGTTCCCATCGTGTGGTTTGTACAAGTGTTTTACAATCCGTATCGGTAACAAGAGCTTTTCCACTGAGAATATTTTTAATTTGTAAAAGAGGAATACCTTGCTCTGACCATTTATGAATGTCTTTTAAAACTTTGAGATGCTCATCTGTATAAAAAGATCCGCGACTTGAATCTCCTTTTGGAGGTGGAAGTAATTGTTTTTGGATATAATAGCGTATTGTCCGCCTAGTAAATCCACTTAAATCTGCTAACGTTTGTATATTGTACATTGCATCTCCTTTTTCCTTAGAAGGAGAATAAGAAAGGCCCTCAATTTTGATGAGAGCCTTTCTTATTATTCATAAGTCACTTAATAAAAATAGAATATTTTTGCTAGGTCACCTAACACTTATCTAACAACAAATTCGCAACTGTTGCAATAAAATTCTGTATAAATTTAGCATCTTAAATTCTATACCGAACTCAAATGTACTCAAAACTTTTTTACAACTTAGGAAGTTTCAGGGAAATATAGCAAATCATTTCTAGAACATCACTTCTTAAGAGATAAAGGTTCTTGGTAGCTCTAGATTGCTGGCTGCATGGACATAATATTCTTTTTTGTTATTTTTAATAACTGGCCGCGTGTTGGTAGAGGAAACACTTCTAACTTATCTACCTTGCGAGCAATAGCTGGTAATCTAGGATCTTTGGGAGCATTAGGATCTAAAAAAAGATTCATAGATTTCAAACCAATTACCATTTCTTTTTGATCTGCTACAGCTAAAAGATGTAATTTTTCTTTTGCTTGCAAATAATTTTTTTCTAAAGCAATTGTTAACGCACTGTCTAGCACATCTTTAATTTCTTCCCAAAAATAATTGGTATACCCTAACTGCTGGACAAGACCATTGACCGCAAACATTGCAACATTTTTGTGATAGACGTTGGAAGGAAAAGTAATTTCAACGACATCTGAATTTACTTGCGCGTGAATTTTTTGCTGACCATTTTGATCTATAGAAATATAGCTAGAACAACTATGGCATTTAAAATTTCCAGGATTTGAAAATTCAATATCACGACGGCATACGGCGCATTTACTAATATAGGGAAATGATATAGGTAGTGTATTTGGTTCGTCGCCAATTACCATTGACGAAACTCCCATTTGGTTGTCAATCTGGTTCGGGTTTAGGTCTGGTATTTTTTTGATAATGGGCATTTCCGGAGGAGGCGTTTTTCGACGAATTTCTTCGCGATTTTGACGTTTGTTCTTTTCTGGAGTTGTCACCTTAGTAATTACTTTGTGGGTTAACTCTGTTATCGCGTCATGTTCACTGTCATAGATCTTAAATAGAGAAAGTAAACCAAGCATATCAAAAAGGGCAATAACTTTTTCAGGAACACTGACAAGACGAATATTACCCCCTGTAGTTTGAAAAGTGTCTGATAGCTTTACTAAAAGCCCCATGCCAGTACTATTGATATAAGTAACACTAGCAAAATTTAATACAAGATGTTTTGCACCTTGTTTAAAAAAATCAAGTATTTTGTTTTCGAAGCTAGGAACAGTTCTTCCGTCAATTGCCCCTATAATTTTAGAACAAAATAAGAAACTACCATCTGATAATTGTTTTTTTTCTGATTTAAAGTTGAGTGTAGTCGACATAAGAAGCTCCTTTTTTTTCCCAGTATAAAATGTAGATTGCATTTTTTTGTGACACCTATTACGACAGTAATTATAACACTAGATGTGACATTTGCCATAATAAAAAAAAATTTTTGATTATGTGTGTTATAAATAACAGTATATGATTAACTTGAAATTTTAATTTCGAACGCAGATCACAACCATAAACTCATTTAAAATAGGGCGTGTCCGTCGCATCTTATGTTAGAGAGAGAATAGGAGAATTAAATGCGGATATTTACTGTTTCAGATATACACATTGATTATGAAGAGAACAGAGAGTGGTTAAAAGCATTGTCAAAAAGTGATTACAAAAATGACATACTAATATTCGCTGGAGATATTTCTCACAAGGTTTCTTTAATTGAGGAAGCTTTCAAAATACTTTCTAGTTGTTTTTCTTCCGTTTTTTACGTACCTGGCAATCACGATTTATGGATAAAACGAGGGCACGAAACTTCTAAAGAGCGTTTTCATTTTTTGAGTAATTTAGCAGATAATTATGGCATTAAAAAAGATTATAGCGAGTATGAAAAATTTGTGATTGCCCCTATTTTGTGTTGGTATGATTATACTTTAGGAAAAATGACACCAAAATTAACAAGTCAGTGGGGAGATTTTTTCCGATGCGACTGGAATGGAATGAGTGATGCACAAGTAAATGATTATTTTTTACAACAGAATGTTATACCTCAAACTCAAAAAACAGTGATTTCTTTTTCGCATTTTTTACCGCGAATAGACCTTTTACCAGCTTTAAGTAAACTCACTGGATTTTTAGCGCCTGTTTTAGGAACAAAAAAACTAGAAACCATTATTCGCAGTTGGCCATCGCGTATTCATATCTACGGTCACTCGCATGTAAACACCTATAAATGGCGCAATAATACTCTTTACATAAATAATGCGTTTGGCTACCCAAGAGAAGCACATATTGCTGCGAAGAAATTACTTGATATTACCTATGACGTTTTTCATAAGGATAAAAATTAATTATGAGTCAGAGCAAATTCTGCTGTGACAGATGGTAAACTATATTTATCTAAATAATAATTGTTAAGAACATAAATCAATGATTGAACAAAATAAAAATATTGCTATTTGGGGTTGGGGTAAGGAAGGTATTGCTGCGGCAAGATTTTTACAAAAGCGCAATATTAATTTTACATTGTTAAACGATGAGGACCCAGAAACCCATTCATTTTTAGAAAATGTAAAAGATGTTGTTGTTGGTAAAGAAATACAGCAAAAAATTAAAGATTTCGATGTAGTAATAAAATCACCTGGTGTTAGTTTATACCGAAAAGAAATACAACAAAATAAAAATCGAGTTCATTTTACTTCGGTGACAAATCTCTGGTTTGAGTTATATGGAAGTCGTTTTACAACTATTATTATTACTGGAACAAAAGGTAAAAGTACTACCGCTTCTTTGTTTGCCCACATACTGCGTAATCAAGGATTTGCAGTTACACTGGCGGGCAATATTGGGCAACCTCTTCTTGGAACTCCACTAGACAGTAATTTCTATGTTATAGAGCTTTCTAGCTATCAAGCAGCTGACTTAAAGTATAGTGCTAGTATCAATATACTTTTGAATCTTTATCCAGAACATCTTGACTGGCACAAAAGTGTCGCAAAATATTTTCACGATAAAACTAGTATATTTCGCTTGAATGGTACTAACATCGTTAATGCTGACTGTATGAGTGAGAATACAGCATATTCAAATATTTACAATACTAAAGATTCTTATCACGCAACAGTTGAAGGAATTTTTCATGGCAAAAATAGAATTATCTCTTGTGATGAAATATCGTTAGAAGGAGTTCATAACTATACAAATATTTGCGCTATATTCACCGCTTTTTCATTTTTAAACTTGCCTGTAGAAAAAATTAAAACACCGCTAAAAACGTTTACTCCTCTAGAACACCGCTTACAAAAAATAGAAACACCACAAGGAATCTATGTTAGCGATAGTATATCCACAACACCCGAATCGACAATTGCAGCTATAGAAACATTCTCAAATTACAGAGTGACTCTTATTCTGGGAGGGCAAGATCGTGGGCTTGATTGGAAGGGATTTGCGAAAAAATTACAAAATCTCAATTTACATTTTATTATAACGACTTACCAAAGTGGCAAAAAAATCTATGATTTTTTACAAAAACTTGGTTATAAAAATACAACGTATATAGATGAATTGGGCAGTGCAATTTTACTAGCTAACAAAGTCAATACGCCTAGCGGAATTATTTTATTTTCTCCAGCAGCTCCAAGCTATGACGCTTTTACTAACTACAAAGAGAAAGGCGATTTTTTTGTTCATCAAGTAAAAGCTAACGAAGACACTCTCAAGAAGAATGATCACTAAGAAACGCTTTAAATACATTGTCAAGAGATGCAAAAAATAGGTGCGGACTATCAAACCATTTGCAAAGTTGTTGGCGATTAACTATTTCGCCAATTCCTTCGTGTACAACGTTTGGCTTTTGAATTTGCAAGGATAACGCGTCAAACTTTTCTTGTGAAAGAAAACAGCTAAAGATGTCTATGTCATAAGAATTTGTAAATTGACCTCCAGGCAAATGAAAATTACGCCAAAATGTCGGCCGAATTTTTATATCATTAAAAGTTAGTTCTTCATTTATTTCGCGAACAATAGTATCAGAACTTTGTTCACCAGGATCGCAAGCTCCACCAAATAAAGAAATACAAAGACGGCATGATTCTAAAGGATATGTATTATCTTTGCGCTGAACAAAAAACTTCGAATAGTTTTCGTTGGTAATGATAATTCCAGCTCCATTGTGTATAGAAGTCATTTATTTCTCCGTGGTGTTTTCTCGATTACTTTGCTAAAGCGTAAAAGTAGCCATCATCACTAGCAAAATAAAGTATCTGGTTATGAATATTTGCAGAACTATTTATTTTACCTGATGTTGTAAATTTGGAAATAGTCTTACCTGCCCCGCAATTAATAGCATACATTGACATATCGTGGCTTCCTATGTAAAGAATATCCTCAGCGATAATAGGAGACGCTGTTATTTGACCTTTTATGCGAAATTTCCACAGGATATTTCCGGTTTTCGCGTCGATTTTTAGGAGCAGACCATTTCTTTCTGGAATATAAATAGCAGTGGTATCAACAGCAATAGATGCATCAACATTACCACTTAACTTAATCCTCCATTTAGTTTTCCCTGTCTTTGTACCAACGGCAAACATTGTATACGAATAATCAGCAACATAAACAGTATCGTGTGCGATAGTAGGTGCAGAAAAAATGATTTGGTCTTGAGTTGTAAATCGCCACCGTTCTTTACCATTTTGATCAAGAGCATAACAAACAGCTCTTCCAAAAGTGCCACCCTCTTTTGGACGGCTACTGACGTAAATACAATCTTTATAAATAGCAGGCGCAGCATGAATAGAACCTTTTGTTGCGAATTTCCAAACTGGTTTAAGTGTATCTTTGTTTAGCGCATGCACGTTTTTATCTGTACTACCAAAATATATCATGTTGCCAACGATAACAGGGGAACTATCAATGCCTCCTTTCGAGTTATATTTACCCTTTAAGTGCCCTGTTTTTATATCGAGGGCGTAAATGTGAGCGTCCCTACTTGCAAAATAAACGGTTTCTTCGGAAGCTACAGGAGTAGCGTAAACATCGCTCCAAACTTTGTCGAAAACCCACTTTTTTTTTCCCGTTTTTAAATCAAGTGCATAGCATTTTTTTTGCGCCGCAAAAAAGATCAAACCCCTATGAATAATAGAAGCAGTCGCGTATTTTTGGATCTGAGTTCTCCATTTGATATTTTTTAAATCTTTCAAAGCCGCAGAATCATATATTCCAGTATGAGCCGTATCCCCTTGGAAAACAGGTAGAGTTGTTGTCGTTGTCTTAGCTAAACTCAAAGTGTCATTACTTTTGGTATTTTTAATCTGGATTATTTTCTTGTTATTATCTTTTTTCTTGGTTTTTTCTTCTGCTATTCTTTCTTCTGGAACAGTTGGGTTACTACGACTAACTGCAAAAATAAAACTAGCCACAATAATAAAGCCCACGATGAGATATAAGAGTATGTTATTGTTTGATTTTTTTACAGAGGCTTTTCTACGCTTGTTGATTTTAGAAGAGGTTTTGTTTTTTACAATTATTCGTGGCTTCTTATCTTTATAATTCTCTAAATCAACAATAAAATCATCCATTTTTTGGTAGCGCATTTTGAGATTTTTGTGGAGAGCACGTTTACAAATTTGAACAAGTGTATTTGGTATTTGATCTGAAAATTCAGGTTTGGAATTGAGCGCTTGGTAGAGTAAATGAAAATTTGTTTCTCCACTAACAAGAGGGCGTCCCATAAGCATTTCATAAAAAATAACCCCAACGCTATAAATATCACTACGTGCATCTATTTGATCTGTTTGGCCATTTGCTTGTTCAGGAGACATGTACTGCAGCGTGCCTAGCATCATTCCTGTAGTGGTAAGATTTTTTTGATATTCTTGCAATTTTGCTAGACCAAAATCCATTACTTTCGGTTCTTGTTCCGACATCATTATATTGGAAGGTTTTAAATCGCGATGAATGACTCCTTGCTTATGAGCGTAAGATATTGCTTTTGCTAATTTTAAAATAATTTGGCAAACAACAGTATTACCAGTATAGGAAAATTCCTTAAGAGAAACACCTTTAATGTGCTCCATTGTGAAAAAATCTCTACCGTTTTCACTACCAATATCATAAATAGAGACAATGTTGGGATGAGTTAAACGGGCCATTGCTTGTGCCTCAATAACAAAACGTTCACTAATGTTTTTGTTCTGTGTTGGTAGAAGAATTTTTAAAGCAATAGAGCGGTTGAGTTTTGGGTCGAAGGCGCTGTAAACTTTCCCCATACCTCCCTGTCCAAGAACAGATAGAATCTCATAGCGTCCAAACTTTTTGTCTTCGTTTTGATTACCGTTTTGTAAGTTTGTGGCTGGGGCGATTTTGGAAATCAACATAAGGACTTCGTCGCATTTAGGACATTTGATTGTTTTTGATGTTTGTTTGTTTGCTATATTGTAATTTGTCTTACAATTAGGACACATTATTTGGCCCAAAATAATCTCCTCTATCGGTGGGCAATGCGCTATTTATTTCAATTAAGGTGCGGAGAATCGCATTGTACTTTAAACTTTACACGTATTTGTCGTAATTTTTTAGGATTTTGAACTTTGACAGAACATAAGAATTTTTTCTAGTTAATGGTAGGCTCTAACCTCTACAGAAAATATACATTCTAATTAACTATCAGCAACAATACTGTACAACACTATTATTAGAAATAACAACTTTATTTTTATTACAACCTCCGTTTTTTATATTGCGATATTTCTATACTTTATCGGAAGGAAAAAAATAGAAGATTACTTTGAGTGATCTGGAAAAGTAGTGCCGATGCTAAATGCGAAAAATATGCAAACGTTCTTTCATACTTATTGAAATAATTCTATACTATACATGTATTTACATGTTAAGGATTTTTTTTGCAAAGTGAACTGTTGAGATAAATTATGGGCATAAAAACATTAGCACTAATAGGTGGTGGTCCCAAATCACTTGCTGTTGCTGCGAAAAATAAGGTTTTGCGCGAAATGGGATTTGAGGTTCCCAATATTGTTCTTTTTGAAAAAGAACATATCGGTTTTAACTGGTCACAAAACTCTGGATTAACCAGCGGTGAACTGCTTTTGGGGACTTCTCCCATGAAAGATATTGGCTTCCCTTATTATTCTTTTCATTGGGGCGAGCACAATGCCAAGGTAAATGTGAAGATGTTGGAGTATTCTTGGCAAAATTTTTTGGTAGAAACTTACCGTTATTCTGACTGGATTGATCGCGGGCAACCGTCGCCACTACACAATGAGTGGTTTGATTACCTAAATTTTGTATTTCAAAAAATTTCTGATAGTATTGAGTTTGTCAATTCTGCCGTCGATCGTATTTCTTTTGATAATGATAAGTGGCAAATCCATATTGCTGGGGATAATAGAGTGTTTGCTTGCGACGGCATTGTTTCGACAGGGCCTGGAGACATACATCTTCCAAAAAACTTACCGCAACACCCTCATATTTTTACGGCGACAAATTTTTGGCGTAACTACATGGATATAAAGAGGTGTGTCAGCCGTCGCGTCGCTTTAATTGGTACGGGAGAAAATGCGGCAACGATTGCCATTGAGCTCGGCAAACTGGGTAGAGATACTACAATTGAAATTATCTGCCCCAACTCAATGAGCTATTCACGAGGAGAAAGCTATTTAGAGAATCATGTTTATACTGACCCTATTCAAATGAATTGGTACAAGCTAACCGAAAAGGATAAGAAAGACTTTATTCATCGTACCGATAGAGGAGTGTTCTCTCTTGCCGCTAAAGAAGAACTAAATGTCATGAGAAATATTGAACTTATACCTGGCTTTTTTCAATCAGTGACAGTTGATTGTTTAGATCAGCTAGTCGTTGAGTTTACTTATAATGAAGCTTGCGAAAAAAGATTATATGATATGGTGGTACTAGCTATGGGCTTTAACCCGTGGCAAACATTTTCTCATTTTTTAGATGAAAGTGCGACTCGTCATATTAAAAAAGAATCGCAGTTAAATGAGTTAACAGCTAAAAGTATCGAATCGAAAATCAACGAATTCTTAGCTATCGATAAAGTACAACCATATATTCATTTTCCTATGCTAGCGGCAATTAATCAAGGACCAGGATTTCCTAATTTAAGTAGTTTAGGTCGGTTGTCCGATCATATTCTCACCAGATATATACCAGTAGGGAATTTTTCTGATTTACCTGAAGAATATTTTTCATAGGCGGGCAAATATGAATAATCTAACAAAAGAATTTGTGGCGTCTTTTAAATTTGCATTGCCGATTGTTTTAACTCAATGTGGATTTTTGTGTTTTAGCGTTGTTGATTTATACATGGTAAGCCGTATTGACTTAATTGCCATTGGTGGATTAGGTAATGCCAATTCCCTATTTTGGCCAGTATTTATGGCACTTTGTGGGGTGGTATACGCTATGGATGCTCTAGCTTCTCAAAGCTCCGGTGCCGGGCGCGACTCGCATTTGGTAAATTTACTTTTTCAAGGAGGAATACTTGGAGCTATATTATCAACTTTAACGCTAGGTATATTTGCAATTATATACCTAAATTTTGAAGCAATTACTGCAAATACGGAGCTTCTTGTTTACTCAAAGAATTATTTTTTTATTGTCGCACTCAGCGCACCACTATTGCTCTTTTTCACGGTTTTTCAACGTTACTGGCAGGCACAAGGTGTAACAAAGCCGCTTTTATTTATTGTTGTTATAGCTAATATTTTAAATTTTGCAGTAAATGAGATTTTGATATTTGGTCGTTTGGGATTTCCTGCTCTAGGAATTAAAGGAGCAGCGATTAGCACTACAACATCTCGATTCTTTATGATATTTTTGGTCGTTATTTTAACTTACTTGAAACTTCGCAATACAGAAAAACCGCGTTTGAGTATAAATACTAAGATACTACGGCAAATGTTTGCTATTGGCATTCCAATTGGCCTAATGCTTTTCTTCGAAGTAAGTGTTTTTGCTATTGCTACAAGATTTGCAACACGTATTAGTGCTGAGGCTACTTCTGTACACCACATTGGTATTGTTCTTATTTCAATTTTTTACACTATACCCATGGGAATCTCTAGCGCTGCTGCTTATCGCGTTGGCTTTTTTATAGGAAAAGATCAATTTGGTTACGCAAAAAAAATAGGATACATCGCTATTTTTAGTAGTGCTGTAGTCATGACCGGAATCGCTGCGATTTTGTACTATAATACTGATGCTGTTCTTCGTTTATTTACAAGTGATATGCGAATAATCCAAATAGGAACGCCTATTCTTTTATGGATAACAATCTCTCTTCTCTTTGATGGTACTCAATGTTCCGTTGCTGGTTGTTTGAGAGGCGGAGCGCGCACTCAATTGTCTTCATTTACAGCGTTAATTTGTCATTATTTAATAGGTTTACCACTGGCATATTATTTGTGTTTTACTTGTGGTAAAGGATTACTTGGTTTGTGGATCGGACTAACCGTAGGCTTAATATCTATATCGATTATTTTATTTGGCTATTGGTGTTTGCTACCAGCTGAGAAGCTGATTTATACTAAAAAGTAAACCAGAGAAGTATAGCCGTTAATGTATATTTATCAAATTTTTCAGAAAGGAAAAACATGACAGAACAAGAAATGAAAGAGTTTACCGATAAATGGTTACCTTGTTGGGAAGGTGGGAAACCACAAGCAGCAAAATTGATTGAATTTTATCATGAAGAGGCAGAACTGGTTGATCCCAATCATGTTGTTGGCTTAAAGGGGCGCAGTGAACTGCTGTCGTTTTTCGAACAAATGCTCGAAATTTATCCTGATTGGAAATTTGATGTTGAGGAGCTTATTGCTACTGCCGATGGTTTTGTGTTTTTGTATCGAGTGGATATTCCGTTTAAAGGAAAAGTTTTCGAAAACTTTCGTGGTGTTGATGTAATGAAAATGAAAGATGGCCTCATCATTTCGCATAAAGGTTACTATGACCGAACACCTATTGTTCTTTACAAACAAGAATTGGAAAAAGCAGGTGGCAAGTAATCATTTTGATATTGTTGTTGTTGGCGCAGGCGCATTGGGAACATCTTGTGCTTACGAGTTAGCAAAACACAACCACAAAGTGGCACTCTTTGATCAATTTTCTGCGCCTCATCATTTTGGAAGTTCTTACGGCGAAACGCGCTTGTTTCGCCAAGCGTATTTTGAAGATGAAAGATATATTCCTTTTTTGAAAGAGTCTTACGAACTTTGGAAAATTTGGGAAACAGAATTCGCAGTGGATCTTTTTCATGAAACAGGTTATTTGACTTTTTTTGATCAAGAGAGCGATATCGCTCTCAAAATGACCCAAAATGCTAAAAAGTGGTCTATCAGCGGAGCCCACTACAACAACAAACAGTTAAAACAAAAATTTCCGATGTTTACGATCAATAGTTCTCTGCGTGGTTATTGTGAAGAGCATGCTGGTTTTTTAAATGTGAATCTCTTTTTAAAATCATGTTTAAAACAATTGATTTCTAAAGGAGGAAAAGTCTTTTTTAACGAAAAAGTTTGCTCATGGAAGAAAGAGCAACAAGGTTATCAAATAACTACCGAAAAGGGCAACTATTCTTGCGATAAAATAATTTTTACTGTAGGCGCATGGTTACGAAACTTGACGTCTCTATGTGAAATGAAATTGACTATAAGAAGAGGAGTGCAGTTTTGGGTGGATGTTCCACCTCTGCTTCCAAAAAAAATGCCGTGTTTTGCGTTTGCAACTAACAAAGACTACGTTTTTGGATTTCCGTCTTTTTCGAAAAAGGGAATAAAAATTGCCAGCTATCACCCGAGTAATACTGTTGATGACTTAGATAAAGCAAGAGAATCTTACACTAAAGAAGAATGGAATGCTGTTCGCGATTTAGCTAGCCAATTTTTCCCGTGGCTTCCACTTACTCCAGATAATTTTCACGTTTGTATATACACATTAACAAGTGACGAAGATTTTATCCTAGATTATAGCAAAAATGATCGCAATATAATTCTTCTAGGAGGTGGGTCTGGACATGCATTTAAGTTTAGTCCTTTTTTAGCGAAACAGGTCAGTGATTTTTTTATTTGCGGTAAAGATATTCCGCAAAATTTGCAATTTTTTACACTACGCTAAGGAAAATGTATGCAAGTATTATCGTACGACAAAAAGAAACTAGACAGTGCTTATGGCATTTTGTGTCGCTCTCTTCACAAAGAACTTGTAGGGGATTTTACTCCTTTTGGTTTGACTTTTTGTAAAGTAACTCCTGGCACAAGTACCGCTCCTCACTCCCACCACGAAAACGAAACGTTTTTAATCGCACATGGTCATGGAAAAATACAAATAAATGAAGAACAACAAGATGTACAGGCAGGCGATATTATATTTATTCCAGCACATAGCAATCATTGTCTTTCAAACACAACAGAACAAGACCTAGATTTTTATTCAATTTACTGGACAATTGCAAAAAATATAGACAAAGATGACGCCGTCCAAGTGGTGATTCCCGCTCCACCAACACCAAATGGCCCTTTGCATTTAGGGCACCTCTCAGGTCCATACTTAGCTGCAGATGTAGCCCATCGCGCCAATTCACTATTTAACCGTAAATCATTTCATGTTATGGGAACAGATGACAATCAAAGTTATGTTTGTGCAAAAGCAAACGACGAGAATTGTTCTGCGCAGGAAATCACAGATCGTTTTTGTAAACGTATTTCTAAAGTTATTGATGATTTCAATTCTGATATCTACACTTTTCTCCATCCAACCAAAGATCCTGAATATCCACAATTTATTGCTAGCTTTTATCAACAGTTAAAAGAGAGTGGTCTTGCTAAAATAAGTACGCGCAAGGCTCCTTGTTGCAAGACAACAGGCAATGTTCTTTACGGCTCATCGATCGAAGGGTTGTGTCCAAACTGTCGCGAATTAACCGGAGGAAATGGTTGCGAAAATTGCGGACATTACAACGATGCTTGGGATCTTATTGATGCAAAATCAACTATTGGTGAAGGCGATATTGAGTTTGTTGATGTTGCTCGAACTTATATTGATTTAGAAGAATATCGCTCATTTTTAGAATCATTTATCAACAGCATTTCTATGCCTGAAGTTATGCGCGCTTTTTATCGTGATTATTTAGACACCAAATTACCAGTAGTATCTTTATCTCAACCAGCTTCTTGGGGAATTAAAGCTCCTAATGAAGATGGGAATGTTATTTATGAGTGGTGCGAAATGGCAGGAGGTTATTTGTATCTGTTAGAGAAAATCAACAAACAAAATGCGGAAATTGATTTTTCAGCGATGAAAGTAAACCTCACTTTTGGTTTTGATAATGCTTTTTTTTACGGATTACTAATTCCTGTTCTTTTGAAAAATAGCAATGTGAATTTCCAAGCATTTTTGACAAATTACTTTCTTCATTTAGATGGAGAAAAATTTTCAACTAGCCGTAATCATGCTATTTGGGGAGAGGATATGTTGCGTAAATTAAGTCCCGACCCTTTACGTTTGTATTTATCACTAATAAGATCGGAGTTATCCACTACCGATTTCCAAATGACACACTTTAAATCTTTTTTTACAAACCTTAAAAAATGGGAAGAGTTACTTGAAATTATAAATAGCCAAATCACTAATTTACCTTTTGTATTCAGTGGTAATAAAAGTATGTCTGCAACAGAAGAACGGTTTTTATTCTATTTCAATAGAAATTGTTCAGAGGCTTTGTCGTTTTATGACGCCAAAAATTTTCGCTTAAACAAAGTAGCCAGATATGTAGTGGGGATTATGGAAGATTTTCACGATTTTTACTACACAGAGTTTATTGGTAATAAAAATAGTGATATATCTTTTTTACTTTTGGCTCTAAGACGATTTTCGGTGTTATTGCAACCAATTATGCCGAGCTATAGTACAAAGTTGCAAAGCTCTTTTCAGGAAAAAAAATGTGTTGTTGGCGAAGTTGAAAAATCACAAGGAGTTGTTATTAAACATTTTCCTACTTCATTTATAAAAGAAAATAGTCTGTTGTTGAAAGAACTAGAAAATGAACTCGTATGATGTTGTTATAATTGGCGGTGGAATCACTGGCGCATCGGCTCTTTACTATTTGTCGAAAAATAAAAATATAAAAACCATATTATTTGATAAAAATGCGCAACTTGGTCAAGGAGCATCTGGTTCATGGGGGTTTCTCAGTAGAGTTTTTCACCACAAACTTGAGGTGACAAAGCTAGCACAGCAATGTTTTGACTACCATTATAACTTCAAAGAACATTTTGGTGGCGACAATCACTACATTCAGACAGGCTCTTTGTATTTTCTAAAAAAAGATAGCATACCAGAATTTTCTGCTCATTTGGATTTCTTTAAGAGTAGTAATGTTGACTTTGAAATGCTAGAGGCGAAAGAAGGAAAAAGGCGTTTTCCCGAATTTTGTTGGTACGAGGATGACATCGCTATTTATGAACCACGTGCAGGCTTAACTGGACTAGGAAGTAGTGTCAATCATCTTGCTTCTCGTGGCTGCCAAGGAGAAAATAAAGTTTGTCTTGGGACGGGGGTTAAGCGGATTACTTATAAAAATGACGCTGTTTGCGGTGTAGAATTGCAAGATGGCACATTTGTTTCGTCAAAAGTAGTGGTGCTGTGTGCTGGTGCGTGGTCAACAGGTCTTATGGGTTTTGAAGAACAACTTCCCTTTTTTCCTAAAGTGATTCAATTAAATAGATTTAATCGTTACCGTCGCGATTTTAAACTACCTTTTTTTATCGATTTACCGCGCAACACCTTTGGGCATCACTTGCCAACAGGTTCGTTTATTGGTGGATATTTACGCGAACAAAGCTCTAGTGAAGATGTCATGCCAGGAAAAGTAAACAGTATCGAAGCAAACGAAGCAAAATACGAAATAGGAAAACGCATAAACTGGATTAAAAATGCTGCTTTAGAAGGTGGTTTGTGCGCTGTAGAAAGTTACAGCAAGCAAGGATTTGGTCATGTGAAATGGTCAAACAAGATAAAGAATTTACTATATACAGGAGGCTTTTCTTGCACTGGATATTTGTTATTTCCGGTAAGCGGTAAAAAAATTGTAAACAAAATAGTCGAGGTTTTATAAATGTTACCACGCCCATTCCCGTTTGAAAAACTACCTACACTACAAACTAAAAAACTCGTTCTTCAGCAGCTTACAAATAATCACTTGAAAAGCTATCATGAACTATGCTCTGAAGAAAAAACGATGAAATCTTACGGACTTCATCCTCATACAGACTTACAACAAACCCAAAAGACTTTAAACATTTTAGCATCGTGGTTCCAAGCAAATACTGCTATTCGTTGGGGAGTTTTTGTCAAAAGTGAGAATCAGAAAATTGTCGGTGATATTGGGTTTTGGCAGTTTGACGTTTTGAGAGGCCGCGCTGAAATCGCCGCGAAAATGAGTGTAAATTTTCAGGGCCAAGGTTTTGCTTATGAAGCACTATGCTCAGTCATTGATTTTGGGTTTTCACACTTAAATCTAAACGGAATTGATGCTAACATTGCTTTGACAAACAAAGCGCCTATTTATCTAGTAAAAAAATTGGGGTTTCGAGAAATTGGCATTCGTCCTGAATTAAGTTATTCTTCCATCCAAGAATGCTGGCAAGATATGGCGTTTTTTTCCCTGAACCGCAAAGATTGGAATTTGGCTGATGAGTAAAGATATTGTTATTGTTGTTGATGCGTTTTCTTCAGGAAATCAACTAGCACCTATTATTAATAAGCACAACTTGCCGGTAGTCCATGTTTTTTCAATAGCAAATCCCTCAAGCGCGTTAATGGCAACCTATTATAAAGAGCACTTTATTCGCGAATATACAGGAAATGTTGAAGAACTTATTGAAAAAATTAGCAACGATGGCTTTGTGATAAAGGCCGTGCTTCCTGGAACTGAAACGGCTATTTCCTTGACAGACAAAATGACTGATAAGCTCGGTTTATCTGGAAATAAGAGTATTTCATCTCTGCAACGTTTTAACAAATATGAAATGATAGAAGCTTTGCGCCGTGCTGGTGTTCCTACAACCAAACAAATAAAATCTCTACAAGTAAATGACATTTTAGAATGGCAACAACGCGAAAATGAAAAAAAGATTATCGTAAAACCTCTTGAAAGTGCAGGAAGTGATTGCGTTTTTGCCTGTGAGGATCAACAAGATGTAATACATGCTTTCCATGAAATTATTGGGCAAGAAAATCAAATGGGAGGTACCAATATTCAAGTTTTAGCCCAAGAATTTTTAGACGGCGATGAGTTTTATGTTAACGCTGTTAGTTGTGATAAGGAGCATTTCATTTGTGAAGTGTGGCGCTACCATAAAAAAAGTTTACATGGGCGCGATTTTGTTTATGATTACAATGAGTATATTCCTCTAGACACAAATGACGAAAGAGTTACCGCACTTTGTGATTATATGCTTCAAGTGCTAGATACTTTGGACTTTCGATATGGACCTTCACATGCCGAAATTAAAATAACTTCTTCTGGACCGCGCCTAGTTGAAATAGGTGCTCGTTTACAAGGGATGGCGGCTTTTGGCATAAACGCCAAGATAATGGGTTTTACACCTGCTGAGCTAACCGTTGATAGTTATCTATCTCCACAAGATTTTCATCAAAGAATTGCCAATGTAAAGCGCCAACCTTTGCACGCAAGACGGGTATTTCTAAGATCTTATCAATCTGGAAAACTAGAAGCGATTAATTACCATGGTGAAATCGAAAAGTTAGCGTCTTGTATGTATCTTCGATGGATAAAACAACCAGGCGACAAACTAAAACCAACTATTGACTATTTTTCTATTCCGGCTATTGTTGTGCTAGCGCATAACGATTTGCGACAAATAGAAAAAGATTATGAATTTATACGCTCATTTGAACGCGGTAACCTATTTGTTATGGAGAATGACATTGACTAGTTTACTTTTGCCAGAAGAGAAAAGACGCGAGGCATGGAAAAATCTTGGAGAAAAACTAGAAGACTATATAAAAAGTGTTGATGACCTAAACGTCCCGCAAAATGCCACAGCAGAAAGTATACATAGTATTTTAAAAACTGTAGATTTTGCTAAGGAAATAGATGTAAACGAAGCGATTGAATGGACAAATTCACTTCTCAAAAAACATCTACTACATATTGCCAGTGCCGACTACTATGGAGTATTTAATCCACAAGCAAGTAGTATGAGCCTTATCGCCGACGCTTTCCTCGCAGTATATAATCCACAACTAGCTTCAAGTGCAAGTGCTATGTTGTGTATAGAGATGGAAAATCATTTATTGCGCTTTTTTGCCAATAAATTTGGCCTAAACGAAACCACGACAAAGGGAAGTTTTACCTCCGGTGCCACAGAGGCCAACTTTATGGCATTGCTATGCGCATTAGCAGAAAAAATAGATAACTATCGCAGCAATGGCTTGAAAAAATTAGATAAATGGCCTGTAGTCTACTGCTCGCAGGAAAGCCACGGATCGATAAAAAGATCTTGCCGTATATCTGGATTAGGAACAGATGCACTGCAAGTTATTGATGTAGTTGACAATCTGCAAATGAATTTAGAACAACTAGAGCAACAAATAAATGAAGATATCAAAGAAGGAAGATTACCACTTATGGTAGTGGCGAATTTAGGAAGCACAAGTTCAGGGACAATAGACAATTTGGATGGCATTGCTAAAATTGCTAAGAAATATAATATATGGTTTCATGTCGACGCTGCATGGGGAGGTGCCGCGTTATTATTAGAAGAATATTCTTATCTGCGAGAAAGTATGGAGAACGCTGATTCTGTATCTTTTGATCCACACAAATGGTTATCGATTGCGATTGGTTGCGGTATGTTTTTAGTAAAAAGAGGTCATTTATTACGCCAAACATTCTCCATCGAATCTACTGCATACATGCCCGACGAGACGCAAATAAACGAGCAATCTGAGCCATATCGTGATACTCTACAATGGTCAAGGCGCTTTACGGGATTAAAATTATTTTTGACTTTGTTAGTGCATGGAGAAAAAGGCTATAGCGATGTTTTGCAACACCAAATCGACATCGGCAAATATCTAAAAGAACAACTACAAAAAAATTCATGGCAAGTACTCAATAGTACTCCGTGGCCAGTAGCCTGTTTTGTGGATACTAAACACAATTGCGATGTAAAAGAATTACTAAATTTAGTGAATAGTAAAGGTGATACTTGGATAACAAACACCGAGCTCATGTGGAAAAAACGTCCGGTTTTAAGAGTAGGTATCTCTAATTTTCGTACAGATAAAGAGAATATAGATAAATTAATTACCGCTTTAGAAAATGCAAGAACCTCTCTTGTTGCGAATAAAAACGCGTAGGGAGATGGAAGTAATCTACATTTTTTAGGGCATGACAAGCCCTATTTCCATCTCTTATTTTTTTTAAGGTTTCTATTATGCATAAAATATTACTATTTGTTATTGTGATAACTATAATAAGCGCAAAAGAACCAAGCCTTGATGAAGTGCGTATTTTAATTTGCGAAGAAGGGGCTATACCAAACAATTCAATTGCAAAAAACAACGACAATGTCTCTCTTTCTCAACTGTTATTGTCTTTAGATCCATTTACGGAAAGTAAAAAAAATCCGAAGGTATTACAAGATTTTGAGTACCTAACATCAGGATATCCGCAACCTTTAAAATTGCTAACTGCTATTACTCCAAATAATGGCAAGAGTTATATCTCATTATTGCGTCCTGAGTATATTAAACATATATCTTATTTTAATCATGGCAGAAAAATTACCGGCGCAGCTACTTTTTTCGTAAAAGGGCTTTACCGCGGTCATGTAGATTTTGCAATGAAAAAAATAGATAATCGCTGGGAGATTTATCAATTTTCATTGCATAACTATGGTTGGATTATCATACAAGCTGAAAATGGCAATTGGCGTCTTTATAAACAAAAAAACACAATTGGTATTAAAGATTCTTTTATTGTAAATGCCGAATACAAAGTTGTTGAAAATGCTAGTATTAATAATTATGAAGAAGATTTCACAGAGGTGGAAGAAGAAACATTTGAGATGTCTGAAGAGGATAGTATGAACCTCCCTTTCCGAGGAAATTTTACTAACGATGCTATTGGTTTAGGAGGAGGAGCTCATTCTCGTTCTCTTTTCCTATTTGACCGTAATGTAACAGGGGAAAGTGAATCAACTAAAAATGCAGTACGCGCAGGTTTACTGTGGTTAAAGCGTCATCAACAGCAAAATGGTCGTTGGGATGGAGAGCAATTTACTTATTTATGTGGTCGAGAACTAAAATACTCTGGTATGTGTGACGAGGCATACTCTTCGCAATTGACTCCTAGTTTAACAGCACTTAGTTTACTGTGTTTTGTCACCGAAGAACGCACTCAGAAAACAGGAGAATTTAGAAAGCAAATAAAATCTGGTCTTCGCTACCTTATATCGATACAAGATAGTGAAGGTTGCTTTGGTTCGCGTAATGAAAACTACTACATGTACAATCATGCACTTGCTGCTCTGGCAATGGTGGAGGCGTACAATCAATTTCACTATAATCCACTACTCAGAAATTCAGCGCAACAAGCGGTGGATTTTTTAGTGAAAGCTCAAAACTTTGGAGGAGGTTGGGGCGATAAAGAGGGGGAAAGCAACATTTTTATTACTGGTTGGTGCATTATGACTTTGAAGTGCGCTCAACAAGCAAGGCTAAATGTCTCTCAAAAAGCGCTTGTTGCTGCAACCAGTTGGGTTAACTCTATAACTAAAAATATTGAAATGAAAGCGAGTAATCGAACTGCAATCGCCGCCATTGTATTTTATCAGACATTCCTTGAAATTGAAAATTCGAAGAAATGCGTTTCTTTTTTGTTAAATCAACCTGAAGCAAAAAACAGCAAAAGTAAAGTCGACTTTGAATATTTTTATTACAAAACGTTAGCTATGGCTCAATTTAAGGGAAACCATTGGGCTTCCTGGAATGAAATAATGAAAACTATGTTGGTAGATAGTCAATGCACTAGTAACTGTAAAAATGGTTCATGGGATTCTGAGAATTTCCACAAAATACGCAGTGGGCGTATTTATACAACAGCAATGAATATACTTACACTACAGATATATTACCGATATAATAGAATGCACGAATAAAAGTATTCGCATATTATTGTAACTTTAATAAGGATTTTAATATGTTTAAATATCTTTTTTATCTCTCATTTTTGATAATCACAGTTTATGCCGAGGATAGTTTTATATTTGATTTTAACAAAAGCAGTGGCGATTGGTTTGCTGTAAATGACAACGTCATGGGAGGATTATCTAATGGTAATAGCTCTCTTAGTGACCAAAAATTAATCTTTTCAGGTAACTTATCTCTAGAGAACAATGGTGGTTTTTCTTCGATACGTTCTCCTAAAGTCTCGCAAGACTTGACCTCTTGTAAAGGAATACAATTACGTGTAAAAGGTGATGGGCGTAATTACCTATTTAATATATATACAAATATTCGCATCCCTGCTGGATCTTATCGTGGTAGTTTTACAACTACTGCTGGAAAATGGACAGAAATTTTTATTCCATTCACAGAATTTCAAGCCACTTCTTTTGGTCGTGCTATTCCTTTTTTTCCATCGTTAAATCGCAAACAAATAAAACGCTTAGGTTTTATGGTTTCAGACAAGAAACCAGGACCATTTCGCTTAGAAATTGAGTGGATTAAAGCTATCAAAAAAACATCTCAAAGTGTAAATATTCCTTTGAATTTATTGCAAAAATTAGAAAGCAATGAAGACACTTCCTTTTTTTACAATCTTGTGGAAAAAACTAAATACAAAGAGTTACTGGCAAGCCGCAATAACTTTACAGTAATTGTTCCTCATGATAGTATATTTGAACAAATGCCAAAACGAGATAGAGAGCTGATAAAAAATAACGAATTAGTCACTATTTTTTTTCTTTCCATACACCTTAGCCCTAATACACAAATAACGGACTCATCTAATAAATTGAATGCATTTTTAAAAGAGAATTTTGATGTAGAAAATGCATCAAAAAAAATTATCTCTAGCAATGGAGTGCTATATGTAGTAAAAAAGTCTACTCCTTCATTTAAAGAATTTTTAATAAAAGGTTCCCTTGAAGAATTAGTAGAGTTTACTATTGAAAAAGGTGCGCCTATATATAATATGGGCTATGTTAGTATATGCACAAAAATATACTATCTATCGTTAAACATTATTTATGAACAACATAGTGATAAGTTGTCGAAGCAATTAAAAAGTGACTTGTGGAAGAGTATTAATAGCGAAACAAAGGACAGACCTCAATACAAAAGAGCGTGGGATTTACGCGCTTTACTAGATAGAGTGTATAGTGAATCAAAAGTAATATCACAAAACGATAGCAAGGTAAATAAATGAAGAAAATTAGTGGGTTAGTTGTAGCTATTTATGTTTGTTTTACAGCAGCATTTATTGGTTCTGTAGTTACTCGTGTTTCAGTAAAAACTTGGTACCAAACTTTAAAAAAACCAGCATGGAATCCACCTGATTGGATTTTTGCTCCAGTGTGGTCAACATTATTTTTATTAATGGCAATAAGCATATGGTTAATTTGGCTTAAACGAGAAGAGCATAAAATTGAAAAACAAATCACTTTGTTTTCTATTCAACTTATCACTAATATTTTATGGTCAACATTATTTTTTGGGATGCAGAACCCTGATTTAGCTTTTGTGGGAATTATTGTACTTATTATTGCTATTATCGCAACAATGGTTGCATTTTTAGAAATAAACAAAACGGCTGGCTACTTGATGATTCCTTATATATTATGGGTAATATTTGCTGCTTTTTTGAATGTCACAATTTGTTGGTTAAATTAGAATAAACAGGCCGTATTATTACAATTAAAAGGAGTCGTTATGGCAGAAAATTATGATGTTGTTATTGTGGGATCAGGGCTTGCAGGCCTACGAGCAAGTGTAGAACTTGCAAAAAAAAACATTTCATTTGTCATTCTTGAAGCTAGTTCTGAAGTCGGTGGTAAACTAAAAACAGATAAAATCGATGGTTTTTTGCTCGACCATGGTTTCCAAGTTTTTCAAACTTCTTATCCTGAAGCAAAAAATGTATTAAACTACCCAGATTTAAAACTTGGTAAATTTAAAAATGGAGCTCTAATCCGTATTGGAAAAAGATTTGAGCGCTTTGTTGATCCGAGACACCATCCATTTGAAATTTTTTCTGCTTTAACAAGCAAAGTTGGAAGTCTTGGTGATAAAGTACGGCTTTTGTTAATGTCCATCAAACTACGTCAAGGAACGATTCCTGAAATGTTACAAAGGCGCGAAATAACCACAATGCAATATTTGCAAAGCGTTGGATTTTCTCAAAGTATGATTGAAAACTTTTTTGGTCCCTTTCTTTCAGGGGTGTTTTTAGAAAAAGATTTAAAAACTTCAAGCCGAGTATTTGAGTTTGTGTTCCGAATGTTTTCGTCAGGACAAGCCTCTCTACCAGAAGAAGGTATATCTGCAATTCCACAACAATTATTGGCCAAATTGCCAGAATCTTCTATTCAGCTAAATAGCAAGGTAAATAGTATATCCAAAGGTACAGTAAAACTAGAAAATGGAAAAATTATTCACGCAAACAATGTTTTAATTGCTACAGATGCCATTGATGCTCATGGTCTAGTTAAGAACGTCAACAAAGTAAGCTATAGTCCCGCAAAGTGCTTTTATTTTGCCACTGAAACACCACCAATTACTGAACCAATACTCGTTTTAAATGGTAATAAAGGTGTAATAAATACTTTAGCAGTGCCAAGTTTGGTTTCTTCTAAATACGCACCTTCAGGAAAACATCTAGTCTCTATTACTACTTTCGATGAAGGTGATGATCTTGTAGAAAAAATTTCTACTGAAGCAGAGACGTGGTTTGGAGAACAAGTGCAGCAGTGGCAGTTTTTAAAATCATACAAAATTGATCGCGCTATTCCTTTTTTCGACGGTGGAAAATCAGAGGTATGCCAAAAAAATAGTTGTATTGAAGAAGGAATATATTACTGTGGGGATTATTTAGATGTGCCCTCTATAAATGGTGCATTATCATCAGGAAAACGTGCTGCTGAGACAATTATAAACGGTCTCAATTCTTAATAACTAGAGGAGCTATTCATAGTGGATCTCAAATATTTCTTTATGGCCGAATTTGTTTGTACTTTCTATATGTTAGGATTGATATGGTTTGTACAAATTGTTCACTATCCTCTTTTATCGAAAGTGGGAAAATCGGATTTTGCTGTGTACGAGAAAGCGCATGTTGATCTTACTGCATACGCAGTGATAGCAGTTATGTTGATTGAGTTGGGATGCGCATTTCTTTTATTTTGGCAAAAGCCGCAATGGTTACCACTTTGGTCTTTATGGCTAGGTTGTGGAATGCTAGGATTAATATGGCTATCAACGTTTTTTCTACAGGTTCCACAACACAACATTCTACTTAATGGTTATAACGCGCAGGCTCAAAAGTATCTAACGATGACAAATTGGCTACGTACTTTTGGGTGGAGTGTACGAGCAGCAATACACTGCTATACTATTAGTAACCTCATTCAAATATAATACCCAAAAAGAATTTTGAGCGTGCTTGTCTAGAACTTGTCATTATTCAAAGTAGTACTCGCTATTTTTTCGATCCGAGCCATAAAGAATAGGTACTAACAATGAAACTATTAGAAAAAAACTCTCAAGTTTTGATTCAAGGAGCTAGTCGAGGGATAGGCTTCGAATTTGTAAAGCAACTTGTAAAACACCAAAACATAGGATTTGTTCATGCAACTTGTCGACAGCCTAAAGAAGCCTTATTACTAAAGGATTTAGCATCGAAACATCCAAATAAAATAAAACTACATGTCATCGATGTGACCAATGAGCAAACTATATGTTCTGCGGCAGAAAATGTATCAACTATTTCAAAAAACTTACACTTACTCGTCAACTGTACAGGAATTCTTCACGACGCGCAAATATTTCCAGAAAAGAGACTTCAAGATATTTGCCCAGAAAGCTTAACAAAGAGTTTTCAGATAAATGCTTTTGGTCCAGTACTAATAGCCAAACATTTCCAGTCTCTTTTTCATCATAAACAACCAGCTATTTTTGCTAATATTTCTGCGCGCGTCGGCAGTATCACCGATAATCGTCTAGGGGGATGGTATGCTTATCGTGGCTCCAAAGCAGCGCAAAATATGCTAACTAAGACAATAGCCTTAGAATTTAAACGTACTGCGAAAACAACCATATGTGTCGCCTTACATCCAGGAACAGTTGCCACAGATTTATCATCACCATTTACTAAAAATATACAAGCGCAAAAACTATTTACTCCTCAACAATCAGTAAATTATTTACTAGAGGTTATGAACTCTTTAGAGATGAGTGACTCTGGTAGTTTTTTTGCTTGGGATGGTCAAAAAATTCCTTGGTAATTAGTGGTGCTTCTAGCTCGATGAATTATTTATGCTATAATGATTTATCGAGCGCTCTATGCACTACTGGAGAAACCGTCTGTCTTAAAAGAGTTTTTTGTCTGTTACTTTAATTTTTCTTATCAAAAAGTGAAATCTTTTTATTGTCTAGAAACTGCTTTACTAGTTTGCCAATCATGTAATTGGTAAAGACTTGATTTGTGTTTCCTGGAGTTAAATTCGGTGCTTTTATAAATAGAGGTACGTGGCGTAAGTGTTTGTCGCTTTTAAATTTTTGTTTTGTTGATTTGATGTCATTGCCATGACCAAGTTCTGTTTCAAAATGACCACTGCCAAAATCGGGATCATTTCGCCAAGAATGGTCCGAAGTAAAAATGAGTAAACTGTTTTCATATTTACCATTTTCTTTTAAAAGATTAACAAAGTTACTGATTTTCGTATCTAAATATTCCAAATTACCACGATACCTTTCGACATCACTGTTAGAAATATTATATTTAGCAATACTGTCTGTACCGCTGCGATTAAATATAAAAGGTGCATGTGGTAGAGGATAGTGAATAACAGCAAAAATACCCGAATGTTCGAACTTGATAATTGAATTTACTAGTGTATCTAAAATTTGTATTCTTTTTAAACCATGTGAATTATAGAGAAATTCATTGAGTATATTGATTTCTGTTTTTCGAAATAACCCTACTGTCTTTCCCGCTGCTCCACGCAAATGTTCAAATGCTAAACCTTTAAAACTCCCACCAAAGCGATTATATGACGAAATAGAATTTATAAAATCAACATCATTGTTTAGCATACTGGCGTAAGGAAGATAAAAGCCAAGCATCGCTGTTGAGAAATTTTGCTTTTTGGCTTGAGAAAAAATGTTTTTTATTTTATGAGCATATGTCATGGAGCTTACTTTTGGGAAGGCCATTTTATTATTGTGAAAAACCCACTTTTGTTTTTTTTCAAAAAGTATCGCAGGTAAAGAATGATCTGTTTTGCTAAAAGTGGAATAGTTTTCATGAAAAATGAGAAAATCATCTTTAATTTTAGACAAATTATTGAGCTCTTTTACCAAGTTACCGTTAGAAAAAGATCTTTTATAAGACCATTCATCAAAAACAAAAATAAATACATTTTTGTTTAATGTTTTTTGGTTTGTCTTTAGGTGATTTAAATTACCTCTATTGCCTTCATGGGTACTAAATAAAAATAGATTAAACAAGAATACAGGAAAAAAACAACACAGCAGTTTACAAAGGTTGATGCATATTTTTTTGGAAATTTCTTGGTAATAAAGAAAAGTACCTGTTAGGCAGATTAACAAGATAATTGAGATCAATTGAGATAGGTATTTGTACTGATTAGAAAAAAAACGAACGATCAATCTTTCAGATGCAAAACCAACATTACAAGAAATAGCTAAAGCAAAAAACACTAGGAAAGCGGCTCCAAGTTTTTTTTTAAACTTCAAGTTGGATCTTTCGATAAGTAAACCAAGAATAAACAATAGCAAGGCTGGCATCATAATTGTCGATATCAATGCGAAAATTAAAGTGGTGTTATAGTAATATAGAAATCTATTTATTGGAGCAGTAAATTGGTAAGCGTAAGGAAGAAAGATCAAAAAGCATAGAGTACTGCAAAATACTAATTTCATTAAATCATTCTTCATTAACTATTTTCTCCAACGTAAAAAGTGTTCTTTGTGTTCCTGCTATTTTACTAGATTCGAGTATTGTAAACTTCTCTTGAAAGATTTTCAAAAATTCATCTTCGACAATAGACTCATAGATATCTTCTCTTAATTCTAATAGTTTTTGAAACATACTATCTTCTCTAGCAACAAACTCTATCACGAGATACTTACTGGTGGTTTGATAGAAAAAATCTCGAAGTTTTACGAGAGGAATGCGAGATGTGATTACTAGGTGGTGAATTAAAGCAAGGGCAAAAATAGCATCGCAATCTATTCGCTCCAGAAAACTTTTTCGCTCTTTGTTTTCAAAACCAATACTCGGACTTGGATTTGTAATATCCACACACAGAGGTAGTATAGATAAATCTTTGCCTTTGATTTCATTGTATAGTTTGTCAATACTACTGTGATCATAGTCTGTCGCTATAACTTTTGCTTTATTTTTTGCAGCCAAAATGCTGTATTGTCCGGTATTACATCCAATATCAATAACTTTTTCAGGTGAATATTTGTGTAAAAAGTTGTTTATGTAATCGACTTTTTCTTTTTCAGCCGCATCTGAATAAGAGTGAGTATTAACATAATCAGCCCAATGCCCCGAGACAATTGTATTCTTTCTAAGTTTACTAATTTTACTTATAAGTCGATCTAAGTTAAGTTTTTGAGGTTTAAAGTTTGTGTTTTTTTGCGCAACGCGAGACTTTAATTTTCCTGTTTGTTTTTGTGCTGTTTTTTGAAGTTTGAACTGTAAAAACACATCGACAAAAAACGAAGGTTTTAGCGAATTATACGAACCAATAATGCTATGAACATCTTCTATTGCCATACCATTGGTATTGGAAATGTAATAGTTTTTTATTGGCAAACCTTTGTATTTCTGCAGCATCGCAGGATAAAGAAACATTTGACAAAATTGACCATAAGCGTTCCAGATGTCTAACCTAGGAGGTTGTTCTATAGATGTAATATCGATAAATACTGGTTTGTCATTTACAAATTGAATATTGTAAACGGAAGCATCTTTGAGAGAGTAACCTTTTTCAATAAGTATACTTTGTAACTTTAGGGTAATCAAAGCCGCATCCGCTAACATTCCAATGCTCCATTCATAAGGATAGGATATCATTGAAATTTTCTGGTGTTTTAGAAACCATTTTTCTTTGGGAAGTAAAGCTTGTAATTCTTGATAAATTTTGTGTTGTGGAGTAAGAATTTCAGTTCCAACAACGTAACCTAATTCGACTAATTCTTTGAGTGTGTTTTCTTTTTGAAGAGAAGAAATTATTAAAAATGCTTTTTCATCGATGGCGCGATAAACTTCATCTTTGTAATAAAAAACATAGCCTGAGGGATCTCGAAAGGAACCATGGTCTCTTTGTATATCCATAAAGATATTAATCTTTCTTAAAAATATTCTTAAATTTTGTTATGACTTTCGTTATAGCGGTTCGGAAAAAAATTATGATACTCGCAAAGAGAGCGATTAAAAATTGTAAAAGAATAGCTCCCGAGCCTGGATCAATATAGGCAAGAAAAAACATTGATAGCTCCTAACAAATGATTTATACGTTGCGGCCGATTGTTTAGGCTTTATATTGTACTATAAAAAGATAAAAAACAAACCGTTTTGTAAATTTAATGGATTTGTATAAATTGCACTACTCCCGATCCCATTCCCGATCTGAGTCCGTTCCCGAGCCGAATGCTGTTGAATTAAGGTATCTTGTTGCGATTTGAAGGTTTGCGTTTTTTGTCATTCCTGGCCACGACCAGGAATCCACAACATAGAGATAATTAATTATTACTGGATACTTGATCAAGTCAGGCATGACAAGGAAAGCAAATCTTTAGCTACAAGAAATACACATTATAAATCTAAATAGCAATGCCTTAGTCCTTAATTCAACAACATTCGGAACGGGAACGATCCCGTTTTTTTGTCATTCCTGGCTACGACCAGGAATCCACAACATAGAGATAATTAATTATTACTGGATACTTGATCAAGTCAGGCATGACAAGGAAAGCAAATCTTTAGCTACAAGAAATACACATTATAAATCTAAATAGCAATGCCTTAGTCCTTAATTCAACAACATTCGGAACAGGAACGATCCCGTTTTTTTGTCATTCCTGGCTACGACCAGGAATCCACAACATAGAGATAATTAATTATTACTGGATACTTGATCAAGTCAGGCATGACAAGGAAAGCAAATCTTTAGCTACAAGAAATACACATTATAAATCTAAATAGCAATGCCTTAATCCTTAATTCAACAACATTCGGAACGAGAACGATCCTGTTCAGGATCGAGATCTATTGCCGTTTTTCTTACTTGGGAGAAAATTTCTTCTTAAAATTCGAAATGCGTTCTTTTTTATAAGAAGAACCATGAGTTTTAATATCTATAACCGCTGGACATTTTTTCTCTATAAATAAGCCTTTCATGTTGCGTATTTCCTCTGGTATTTTTGTTACGGGATACCCACAAATGTGTAAATACTTTATTTTAGGTAGCTTGCTTATTTCTTTTGGTATCTTTCTTAGATTACGAGGCAAATATAAATCAGTAATATTCTCGAGTTGCTCTATTCCCTGAGGGAGCCGTCGTAGTTCATTATTTCCACTTAGATTTAAACACCTAAGATTTCGAAGTTGCCATATTTCTTTTGGTAACTTTCTTAAGGAATATCCATACAAATTTAAATATCTAAGATTTTGTAATTGTCCTATCTCCCTTGGTAAATTCTTCAAAGGATTGCAAAGTAAATTCAAATATCTCAGCTTCTGTAACTGCCCTATCTCTCTTGGTAATGTTTGTATAAAGCTTTTCCGTAAAGAAATTGTAGTGAGATTTTTCAATTCTGTTAACTCTTTAGGCAAATAATCTAGGTATCCTGAATAGATAGCTGTGGCGCTACGATATTGTTGTATATCTTCGATGATCGCGTCTGAATTCCATTCATCAACAATCAAAGTAAAAACGTCAGAAAAACTACAATTGTGAAATTTCAAATGCTTTGCATATAGGTCTACTTTTGACCTAAAGCTACAGTTGTCGAAGCAACTGTTTTCCAGTTCAACATAATTTTTTAAGTAAAAAGTACAACCGAAGTAGTTGGTGTTTGATTCCATTGTTGTTAGGACTTTGCTTTTTACTACTTTTTGAGCCATGACTTAGTCCTCCTCGAACAGTATGAGTTATTTTTGAAAATGACTTACAACTCAGTTAGCCAGTCTTCGACGAATTGAAACTTTGCCGCTGAAAGAGCTATTAGCCAATTCTTTAAAACTCCAGTGCTGTATACGTGCTTGATTATATTTGTAAAATATACCTGCAAGTCTTCTGATGAATCTATATTTTCGCTATTAGTACCTGTCATCATCAACGCTAAATTGGCTTTGTCTTTTGTTAGGTAATTTTCAACACAGTCTTGCGCTAACTTTGCGACTTTCTGCGGGCCAAACTTAGGCTTTGTGGGCTCCTGTGAATCAAACTGTTCTTGCCTAAGGCGATATTCATCATCGTTTTTAAAACCTGAATGACTATGCTTTGCCTTATTTGAGTGTACTTGAATTTCTTGGGTTAAAATATGAGGGGCGACCATTTCAAAGCTTTTATAACACGAAATGTTCTTACCACTAGCGGCACATTTTCGCAAAACTTCTAGTGGAAATAAATGTGGTGTTGGCGATTCTTTGCATAAGTGGCAGTTACACGGAACCTTGATTTCGTATTTGAGTCTTTGGTAAGCACGGTGAATTTCTTCGAGTTTAAACATAATGATGGTGAGCAAATCTTTTTGGTTTTCCCCTGCGATGTGAACGGTAATTTTACGTTGATAATAGTGCTCTACAATTTTGGCTTTAGTATCGTTTTTAAATAAAATTACCCCATGCTTCCACATATATTGTTGTTCGTGAATGTAGGTGTGCATCATAACGATAAATTGACTAATAATGCCTTTTGGCATAAATTCGTATTCATACTGAATATGCAAGTTGTTTTTGGTGTTCCAGGTGTGCGGTATTTCTTTAGCTTTCAGTAGTTGTGGAGCAATATACTTACCACTATTTGGTATTTTGTAACACAATTTAAACTTTATCATCAGCTCAAGAAGTTCGTCGTGCATATTATTGTACTGAGGCGTGCCCCAAATTTTTCTCAGGTCACCGTTGTTAAATCGCCCAAAATTTTTAATAACATGTTCATCGTCAAATACTTTGTATACCGCGTCAGTTCCCCATGTTGGCTTTAAGATAATAATATTTTTTAATACCGGATTGTCCTGGAAATGTAGAAAGTTCCCCAAGTCATGAAGGTAGCCACTTAGCTCCAACTGCTCATTTCTTTCTTTAAATCCATTAGATTCGCAGATAGAAATGTACTCATTCAAATCAATGTAATTGCGATCGTCATTAATCAGTATTTGCCGTATTCTTGTCCAAGTTTTTGGCAATTTAGTCCCAACATGTGGTAATTCTGTTATGTAATGTTTGATCTTTTTGAGAATATTGTCGAGACCTCTGTTATTTTGTAGGTTGGTTTGCAAGATTTCTTTTAGGTTAGAAAATTCTCCACGCCAATTAGTAATTTCATCGGTATAGCCACACAAATCGCTGCTGCGATTTTGCTTTTCGTTTTGAATAATAAGCAAAGGACTGCAGTCACTAAGTAATTCAGTGACATGTAACCAATAAAAAAAGTCGGTTTTTTCTTCTCTGGTGTCATCAACCAAAGTGTACAGTGATCTCTTGGTCAAAAAGAACTGATGCGTTGCGTGGTATATCTGATGACCACCAAAATCCCAGATATTGACATTAAAGAAAGTGTTGTTTTTCATCCGAAAGCTCCACTTGATAATATCTATTCCTCTAGTGTAATCTTCTTGTGGTTGCAATTCAAAATTCGGATTTTCTATCTTTTTGGCGAGACTCGTCTTGCCTACACCTGGCTCACCAATTAGAATGAGTTTTGCTTCGTATAAGTAGTCTGTTCCTTCTCTTTCTAGTTGCTCAAAATAGCTTCGTATTTCATCGAGACCTTTATTGGCTACTTCTAAAGGAGGAGTTTCTAATGGATTGCCTGAAACTTTGAGTTCCTTAAGTTTGGGAAGTTTTACGATGTTTTTAGGTAGGTGTTTTATTTTATTATACCTGAGATCTAGAATTGTCAAATTTGTAAGCTTTTCTAAATGAACAAGTCCTGCATCTGTTATTTTTGTAATGAAAATGTATAACTGGGAGAGATTAGTGAGTTTTTCTAAGTGTAGAAGTCCAGCATCTGTTATTTTTGTCTGTGCTATGTTTAGTATAGAGAGATTAGTGAGTTTTTCTAAGTGGACAAGTCCTGCATCTGTTATTTTTGTACTGGAAATGTATAACTGGGAGAGATTAGTGAGTTTTTCTAAGTGGGCAAGACGTGCATCTGTTATTTTTGTCTGTGCTATGTTTAGTATAGAGAGATTAGTGAGTTTTTCTAAGTGGAGAAGTCCAGCATCTGTTATTTTTGTCTTTATTATAGCTAGTTTGGAGAGATTAGTGAGTTTTTCTAAGTGGACAAATCCTGCATCTGTTGTTTCTGTCTCTGATAAATCTAAAGTAGAAAGATTAGTGAGTTTTTCTAAGTGGACAAGTCCTGCATCTGTTATTTTTGTACCCCATATGTATAGTTTGGAGAGATTAGTGAGTTTTTCTAAGTGAGCAAGGCCTGCATCTGTTATTTTTGTCTTTGCTATAGCTAGTTTGGAGAGATTAGTGAGTTTTTCTAAGTGGACAAGTCCTGCGTCTGTTATTTTTGTGTTTTGTAGAACGAGTTCGGAGAGATTAGTAAGCTTTTCTAAGTGGACAAGTCCTGCATCTGTTGTTTTTGTCTTTGATAAATCTAGATAAGAGAGATTGGTAAGTTTTTCTAAGTGGACGAGTCCTATGTCTGTTATTTTTGTACCCCATATGTATAGCAGAGAGAGGTTCGTAAGCTTTTCTAAGTGAACAAGCCCTGCATCTGTTATTTTTGCGTTTTGTAGAGCGAGCTCGGAGAGATTAGTAAGCTTTTCTAAGTGGACAAGTCCTGCATCTGTTGTTTCTGTTTCTGATAAATCTAGAATAGAGAGATTAGTCAGTTTTTCTAAATGAACAAGTTCTGAACCTGTGAATCTTGTTCTTTCGCAATTTAATACACAAAGAGAGATTAACTCTTTTAAATAAGTGAAGCCTGCTCCATTTATTTTTGTATAGGAAAGATCTAGCCAATAAAGATTAGTGAGTCTTTTTAAATGAATAAGTCCATCATCTGTTATTCCTGTACTTTTAAGACTCAGTAAGTAAAGGCTAGTAAACTCGTTTAATAAATGAAGGTCTTCATCGGTTACTAAACTATCTTCGATAAATAGCCCTAGAATGCTTTTAAGTTTTACTATTTCGACAAGAAATCCTTGTTTCTTCACATTTCTAACCGAGACTGTTTTTATAAAAGGTATTTGGCTGAGTTTCGTAACTAATTTTTGGTCTAGATTTCCATCTAGTAGAATGTGCTGAATCTTGTTTTTCTTTACCTGTTTGATTGACTCATTCGTTAATTTACAACCAAATAAATAATTATTTACAAAAAAAAGATTATTGTCTATCTCAAAATGCAGGTGATTACCACTAGAGTAAATATAACGCATCCCTTCTACAGTAATCATATCATTGCTTTTTAGTTCAAAAAAACTATTAGCTCTTACTATTCTTGTATTAATGGTAATTGTTTTCCCTTGAGGAAAGGAAATAAATACTTTTTGCGCTTTGTCATTTTGTTCATTCACCATCATATTTCTCTTTCCGCAATAAACTGTAACCAATCTTTACAAATTCACTTGTCGATTCCCTTCCCCGTTGCATCATCTGCGCGGTAAATTTTTACTGTTAGAATTAAAGTAGCATCCCTTGGCGCTCTCCACCAACCACCACTTTCTTTTTCGGGAAAAAATTCGATTTGTTTTTGTTTTCTTGGTGCGACTCCTTCTGCTATTTGGTATTCAAATAATGTGCGCGTCCAATTGCGACGGTGGCCTTGTTCTTTGATAGAGCTTTCAAAATAGATTTTGCTTACCGTTTGTTGTGAGTAGTTTTGGAACAAAAATTGGATTTTGGGTTTTTCGTCAAAGGAAAATATCGCTTGTGTGGTTCCAAATAATTTCGAGGCTTTTTTTGGCGCTGTCATGCGTTTGATTTTAGGACGCGCTACTATAGGATTTTCCTTCATTCTTTGTTTTGTTTTTAATGATCTTTGTAGATTTTGCTCGATAATCGGAGCTAGAGCGATGATTTCGTCTGCGGTTTGGCCGTGGAGAGATGCTTCAAATAGTCTTACGTTGCCAAATTCTTCTTGGTAGCGGTAAATGGGAGATATCGCCTGTGCGAATGTTTTTTGTTTTTGGGGTTCTAACGAGTTTTTTAGATTTTCAAGAGAGGCAAGTAAGTTTTGTTGAGCGTCGACGCGCGGTTGATCGCAACCTATTAGTAGTGTTATGAGCGCTATTGTTAGGATACTTTTGATTATAGGTTTATTTTTTAACATAAGGTTCTCCGTCTTATTTTTTGGTAGTACTTATCACTTCATAAATAGCAATCGGACGTTTTTTGCCTTTGACAGTGACATTATCTAAAAAGCGGTGGTCTATTTGGTCTTGTATTGATTCTAGAGTTTCGTCGGAGGTGATGATACTGGTTTTGTATTTTTTGGTGAGTCCTTCTAAGCGCGATGCGGTGTTAACAGCGTCTGCTATTACTGTGCAGTCCATGCGCTCTGATTCGCCTATTATTCCTAGCATTAGAGTTCCGGTGTGAATTCCTATCCCTATTTCTAGAGGGTAGGTAGGTTTTGTTTCATCGTTGTATTTATGGATAGTTTCGATCATTTCCTTAGCTGCTTGTAAGGCGTATATTGGTTCGCCGGGAAATATTGCCATAATGGCGTCGCCGATATATTTATCGACAAATCCGTTGTACTTGCGAATGACTGGTACTATTTTCTGAAGGTATGAATTAATGAAGTTAAAATTTTCTTGCGGAGTCATGTTTTCACATCGCGATGTAAAACAGCGTATATCAGAAAATAGTACGGTTGTTTTCATTTCGATTTGGTCGCCTAGTGCGACTTCTGTTATATTTTGATATCCAAGCAGTTCCATAAATTTCCATGGCACAAAACGACTGCATGCTTTATTAATTTCTTCTAATTGTGTATGCGTGTGGAAAAAACGACGTTCCAGAATCACTGCAATGCTTATCATAAACATGAACATACCCCAATGAACAAATGGTTTTGTCCACGGAATGATTTTTAATTTACCTAGAACATCATAAGTGCCAAAAGAAATGAGAATAACTAAACCTGTGATAAAAATTTTGGCGTTGTGATTTCCTTGCATGGCAGCGCGTATTGATACAAATAGTACTAAACCCGATGTAATCAAAAACAATATGTGAAATCCCATAAGAGATCGCGGCCACCAAAATGGGTTGAAAATGGCAATTGTTAGGCTACAGAATAGGTATATACTGTGTAGTTTTATCGATTTGGCAATAAAATTTTTCGGACCTCTTCCAAAAATTTGTACGAAAAAGCTACAGAAGAAGATAGGCAAACTATACAGGCAAACGTATTCAAAATGTAGCCATGTTAAGTCGGAAATTGCGTAGAAGCTTTTGATTTGCAGCCAACAAATAGTGTAGCCTCCCAAAACGATAAAAAAGCTTCCAAGAGGGACGAGAATCACTTGCGTTCTTCGTTGAAAAAATATTAGTAAAGAAAAAATACCGAGAAACACATATATACTTCCAAGAATGAGGCGTCCAACGTCTTCTTTGATTGTTTGTGTGTAGTATGTGTCTGAATCTGTGATAAAGATCTTGCCTTGTATACCAATTTCTTGCAGTGAAGATGACATACAAATATACAAATTGTGGTCATCTGCCATTGTGAACGAAGTCTTGTGGAAATCTCCATAAGAATAGAATTGAGAGGTTGTATAAAAATCTCCGTGTTGGTAGATGATTTTATTTTGGTATATTACCGAAAATTGGTGGTAGATAGCATTTATACAGAGTAGGGGCTTTTCTACGGTACGGGGTGGTATTTGTAGTCTAAGCCATAAATACCTTTGATGTTTGTCTGAGAACAATGGAATGGAGTTCGCTTTTGTCCACTTATCCGTAGAGATTTGTGTAAAATCATTAGTCTCTTGCCATTGATAAGAACAGTCTTTTATAAAAAAAGATGTTTGAGAATAAAGATGGCTTAGTAAAAAAAGAACGAGCATGATTCTCATCACAATCTCCGTTACTTAGGAATTTTGAACAATTATAGACGTTAACAGCTTAGATTTGGTAAAATAAGTAATTGGCAATTACTTTTGTCAACTATTTACACAATATTTACAATTTGTAGATCTTCTTCTATAGAAGTTTATAGCATAATCGCAATTTATTTCGCAATTATTTATGGAAGATTATAAAAAAATGTCGAAAAAACGATCTTTATGGAAACGTACAACCAAAAAAATTAAACGGAAATTACGCAAATTTCTACTTTTTATAGGTAAATACACACTTCCTTTTATTTATATGACATATTGTCGCTTTGTGTGGTTAACTAGTAAAGTGCAGGATGGTACTGAGGATATAGAAGAATATTGCCATAGCCAAAACAAGCCTGGTACTTTTATCGCTGTATTGTGGCACCAAGATGTGTTTTTAGTTAGTTACGCTTTTCGAAGGTTTGGTGGTCACACAATCGCAAGTCGCGGTGACGCGGGAGAAATTGTTACTCGTATGTTAAAAAAATGTAACTTTACAGTATTTCGCGGTGGATCTAGCAAAGGAAAAAAGCGACGTAAGAAAATACTTGAAGAGTTCATCGATTACTTAGAACCTAAAGATAAATTTTCAGTTGGAATTACTGTTGATGGTTCTTCAGGACCTATTTATCGCATGAAAACAGGAGCTATTGTTATGGGAAAAAGACTAGGAGCTCCTATGTTTTGTGTGAGAATATGGTGCAAACGAAAATTTCTTTTGCCTACTTGGGATCGCACAATGATTCCACTACCATTTAACGATATACGTGTTTTTACCAAAGGTCCATACTACGCTTCTCCCGAGTTGGAAGATTCACAGAAATTTGATGAATTTCATCATTTTTTAGAAAACGAACTTCTACAAACAGCACATGACAGTTTTAAATATTATGAAAAAGAAGTAGATGATAAATTATTAAAAGGTTTTCCTCCTGGTTGGAAGCCAAATACGAAAATACCTCCACTTGATTGAACTTCAATATGACAAAAAAACGTTTTTCCAAAAGAATTACTAAAAAAATAGGACGCTACTTACGTAGATTTGGCATTTTTATTGGCAAATATACAATACCTTTTATCTATAATTCCTACTGTTGGTTTGTATGGATAACTAGTAAAACAAAAGACGGAACAGAAGATATCGAAGAATTTTTTCATAAACAAAATAAGCCAGTGACTTATATTGGCCTATTGTGGCATCAAGACGTCTTTCTGGTTGCGCATGCATATCGTAGGTTCAATGGTTACACATTAGCAAGCCGCGGCCACGCGGGTGATATTATTGCGCGAATGTTAACTACCAATAACTTTAAGGTTTTTCGCGGTGGATCTAGCAAAGGCAAAAAACGTCGTAAGAAAGTGTTAGACGAATTAGTAGATCACTTAGCAAAACAAGATAAATTTGCTATAGGCATTACCGTCGATGGCTCTTCTGGACCTATTTATCGAATGAAAACAGGTATGATTGTTGCCGCAATGAAACTGCAAGCTCCTATTTTTTGTGTAAGGATATGGTGTAAGCGTAAATTTCTTTTACCAACATGGGATAGAACAATGATTCCACTGCCATTTAACAACATCGAAATATTTGTTCAAGGACCTTATTATGCACCTCCAGAAATGAATGAACAAGAATTCAATGAATTCCACAAAAAAGTTGAAAATGGCTTACTCGATGTTACTTATCTTGGTTATCAGCACTATGAAAAAGAAGTGACCAGTGACTTATTAGCAGGTTTTCCCGAAGATTGGAAACCAAAGGAGTAAACTTGTGAGTATAGATGATACAGAATTAGCGAAAAGAGCTTTAACTTTTAGCTATGTAGAGGGTAATGAACTTGCGCGTTGTTTAAAAATACAAAACAATATGCGGCAATTAGGCAAAAGTGTTGGTCTTGCGCAAATTTTAGTTCACGAAAACGTTTTAACAAAAAAAGAAGTTGAAAACATCATTGAACTACGTTTTTCTAGATACAACATTTTGAAAGAGCTTGGTAAAGGGGGAATGGGAAAAGTATACCAAGTATATGACCCCACTCTAAATAGAACAATTGCTATCAAGATTTTAAAAAGTGACTTCGGAGAAATAGGTGTAAAGCGTTTTATAAAAGAAGCTAAAGCTACGGCATTGATGGCGCATCCAAATATCATAAGTGTTTTCGATATTGGCTGCGAAAACAATCAACACTATTTCACGATGGAGTATATAAGTGGCCCAACTTTAGAAAGTTTGAACAAAAGCAATAAGTTAAGCTGGAATAAAATTGCAACAATTATGATGAAAGTGGCCGAAGCGACTCATTATGCTCATGGTAAAGGAATAATCCATCGCGATTTAAAACCTGCTAACATTATGATGGAAGGGGAAGAACCGAAAGTAATGGACTTTGGTTTGGCGAAAGTACTTTCTGAAAATCAAAAGCTTTCGAAAAGTGGACAAGTTATGGGAACAGCATACTACATGGCTCCTGAGCAAGCGCGGGGAAAAAATCGCGAAATAGATGCGCGTAGCGATGTATATTCTTTGGGAGCGATTTTGTACGAATTGCTAACAGGGCGCCCACCTTTTACAGCAAATTCTTTTTCGGAACTATTATCGCAAGTAATTTCTCGCGAACCTCAACCGCCGCGTAGCCTAAAAAAATTAATTCCTAAAAACTTAGAAACGATATGTTTAAAGTGTCTTGAAAAAAAATCAGAAGATCGCTACCAGAGTGCTGCTTCGTTTGCTGATGACCTCTTACAATTCATAGAAGGTAAAAATGTTGTTGCGACACCAAAAACATGGCTAGATCGAGTTGTAAAAAAGACTCAAAATAGTAAAGCAGCAAGTGTCTCAGTTAGTATTTTATGTATCGTAATATTTGTTTTTGCTATTGTATGGAGTGTTTTTGAATTAAGAGAACAAGATCGCGAAAAATTATATACTTATAAGAAAAATAGAGAGTTGCAAATAAAAATAACAGATGAGCTA
Source organism: Candidatus Uabimicrobium helgolandensis (assembly GCF_041508025.1). Taxonomy (NCBI): domain Bacteria; kingdom Pseudomonadati; phylum Planctomycetota; class Candidatus Uabimicrobiia; order Candidatus Uabimicrobiales; family Candidatus Uabimicrobiaceae; genus Candidatus Uabimicrobium; species Candidatus Uabimicrobium helgolandensis. The sequence continues at coordinate 2,671,002 of NZ_CP165719.1, read as the reverse complement.
AATAAAATGCAACCATTTGTCAACAAAGTTAGATTAAACAATTCTAATAATAATCTATTTTCAAAATACCGCGAAAATCTACTTACTTTGGAAAAACTATTACTGTTAGATCCTGGGCACCAACAAGTAAAGCAAAACCTATACTTACTTGAGAAACGTTTAGGTATGTTAGCTCTTGGTCAAAGTAATTTTCTTTTAGCAGAGTTGTCTTTTGAAAGATGTCGAAGCCTTGACAAAGAAAATGGTCTCCTTCTACTCGATCTATTAAAAAATGCCTACAACGATCGTTTTGAAAAGCAACGTGAAAAGCTTATGCAAATAATGACATCGCTAGAAAATATATCTGAAGATCTTTGGGAAGATTATGCTAGTCGTATTTTACGAATGAAGAGCGCTTATGTTTGCGAAGAACTATTTACCTACCTAAATTCAAAAAATCTTTTGCAAAGAGTTATGGCAATTGAAACTTTAGGAAAACTTCGCGACCCAAACATTATGTTTACAAATAAAGAATTGGTTGTGATTTTTATTGAAAAATTAGCCAATATAAATGTACGACAAAATATGGAAGAAGCAGAAGCTCTTATATGGGCACTAGGACGTTTAAAAGATGTTAGGGCGAATGAACCGGTTTACGAAGTTTTACACGACATGGAATATGATTCTTTTTTTTACAAACGAACAAGCCTTCCTTTCAGTTGGATTCCTATGCAGGAACGCAAAACTGATATGGTTCTTTCTTCTGCACAGTGGGACAGAAGAGGATCAATGAATTTTTTCAAAGGCAATATACGCGAAGCCTTAAGTGATTTTACAGAAGCAATTCACGTTGATCCACAAAATTCGAGGGCATATAATCATCGTGGAGTTGCTTATGCTATATTGAAAAAATCGCAAATGGCTTTCAACGATTATGAAGCGGCAATTAGAACAGATCCTGAAAATGAAAAAGCGTATAATAATCGTGCTCTGTTTTTTATTACGCATGGTAGAGCACAAGACGGAATTCGAGAATTAACGAGGTTGATTAGTCGCGATATTGACGACTCTAAAGGCTATTTAAATCGCGGAACAGCATTAATGATGATTGGTCGAATGGAAGAAGCAGTACGTGATTTTAAAAGATCTTCAGAACTTGAACCAAGTGAAGCTATGCCTCATAATAATCTTGGAGCATGTTTTATGCAAATGAAACGTCCGAGAGAAGCAATCACTGCTTTCACAAAAGCTATTGAATTAGACCCTTTTGCATTAGATGCTTATCGCAATCGCGCATTAGCTCATCGACAAAGAGGTAAATACGATGTGGCTATTAACGATATGGGACACTTGATTCGTTTAGAACCTCGTAATCCTAACTACTATGATTTACGCGCTGCTATTAAAAAGGACAAGAAAGATTTTTTAGGAGCTATCGACGACTACACCCAAGCAATTTTTTTAAGACCCGAAAATTCATATTTATATTATAAACGTGGACAAGTTTATACTCTTACTAAAGAGTTTGTTTCAGCGATAGAGGACTTTTCGCAAACAATAGCGCTCGCTCCTAACGCTTCAGAAGCTTACTATGAAAGAGGAAGGGTTCACATACAAAGAAAAGAGTATGGTAAAGCGCGTGTTGATTTTTTAAACGTTTTACAAATAAACCCGATGTTCAAGGATGCAGCTAGAATTAAACAATTTTTATACCGCAAGTAAGGAGTTTATTGTGAAAAAAAAGAACTTTGCACTGGAAAAACCTAAAGGATACGAAGAAAATACATACATTGGAACAATAGGTGAATTACAAAAAATTGTAAAAAAAAGCGAAGAGGAAAACAGTGAAGTAAAAGAAAGCGAAACTAACGAAATTGGAGCTGTAGAAAAACAGGCCACAGCTCCAAAGCAAAGAGAAACTAGAGCTATAAAAAAACAGGCCACAGCTCTAAAGCAAAGAGTTTTACCAAAGATGAAACGCAAAATAGATCCAATGCATATACCTATTCGTTCAGAAAAAAAACTCGCCCCGAAGAAAACGAAAACAAAAAAACGTCGCATTGTATGGATAACATCTTTTGTTTTACTTATTTTAATGACTATCTATATCACTAGCTTAGAAATAGCAAAATATCATTTTCCTAAATCGCAAACCACCGTCGAAAAAATTTACTACCCAATCGTCAAGTTAAATGAACAAATTAAATCGCTACCAAAAATTCAAAAAAAGTCTTTGGAATTGTATAAAAGCATCTTTCGGTAGTTCAATGTGTGTTGGCGAGTATCCAATCTCAAGGTGTAGTAATAAGACAGTCGACACACTTTTATTAAGAGTAACCTATATCAGGATACAATATTTTTAATACTAGCCACGAAAGATGTGGAGCAATATAAGTTCTAAAAACCATGAAGGCAACAACAATGCCTATTAAAGAATTCATAGGGTCCGACATCACTTTTTGATATCGTCTAGCCACATCATCAGACATAAAAACCTTAATAATAGCACTTCCATCTAAAGGTGAAACAGGAAGTAGGTTGAACAAAAATAAGAAAACATTTAGGTAAAGAAACGTGCTCAAAGTTGTTGCAATTCCTAACATGACTGCATCATCTTCTATGATAGGAACTGTAAATTGGGTCATACCTATAAGCCCACCGCTGACACTTTGGGGATTTGTAAACCAACCAAGCTTAAGTCCACACATAATAATGAGATAAGAGATAAACGCTAAAAAGAGGTTGGCAACAGGTCCAGCTAAAGCCATAAGAGCTGCGCGTTTAGGATAACGATTAGCCCAATCTACACTGTAGGGAGCACTTGCCCATCCGAAAAGAGCTCCGCCCCACAAATAAGAGACAACAGGAACAGCGATCATTCCAATAGGTTCACGTTCGATGTGAGGCATCGGATTTAGTGAAACTTGCCCACCATAGTAGGCTGTTAAATCGCCTAGCTTCATTGCTGCGTAAGCGTGTGCTGCTTCGTGTAGTGTTGTTGATACTACAAAAACTAAGTAACAGGTAATACCAAAGGAAATAAAGTTTGGGTCCATAGTCTTATTCCTTAATTTATCTGAGATACGAGAACTCTCACATTTTGCGAGAATTCTCTAAAACTTTATCCTTTGAGGCCGTTTTCTACAAGCCTTTGATATAAAAATTCACCAGCAGTGATATCTTTGTAAAGTTTAGGATGAGCTCTATCGACACAGCTTTCTAAACTAGCTAAATTGACATCTGGTTTAGGATGCATGAAAAAAGGAATGGAGTAGCGTGGTTCATGCATTTTTTCGAGAGAGGGGTTTATTACACGGTGGACAGTAGATTTGAGGCGATTGTTAGTCATTCGCGAAAGCATATCGCCTACGTTTATGATAATTGTATCAGGGTCAGGTTTGACATCGATCCATTTTCCATCGTGTCGTTTGACTTGTAATCCCTCAGCGCTCGCTGACATGAGTACTGTGATAAAATTAATATCGCAGTGTTCTGCTGCTCTTACAGCATTTGTAGGATGGTTGTTTTGGATAGGGAAGTAATGAATCGCGCGAAGAACGCTATTACCATGAGTAACTTTTTCTTTTAGAAAATTGTGCGGAAGGTTTAAGAATGAGGTGAGTGCTTCGAGAATAGAAAAACCGATATTCTCAAGTGCTTGGTAAGCTTTAATGTTGATCTTCTTAAAGTCCGGTATTTCTGAAGGCCAAATATTGACAGGATATTTTCTTTGCCCTTCTTGTCCTACATGGAAAAACTCTTTCAAGTCTGGTTCTTTAAATCCCTTTGCACATTCGCGCATTTTTCCGGTATATCCTCGCTCACCACAAAGCTTTTCGTCGTAGTATCTGTTTTTTGTTTCCTCTGACAAATTAAAAAACTGATGATATACATTAAAAAGTTTTTTGATAAACTGTTCGTCTAAATTGTGATTTTTTATAGTAACAAATCCTAGTTGTTGGTAAGCTTTACCTAAACTATAAATAAAATTTTGTTTTTTGTTATCATTCTTACTTAAAAAATCGTGGAAGTTTAGCGAGGGGATTTTGTCGTAACAAGGTTTCATTTTTTTTCCCAATCACATTTATGAAAATTAAGTGACTAATGCCACTTATAACAATACTGCGCTACATAAATCATAAATTTGCAGTGTTATCAAGTAAAATTTTGCTTTTTATTTTGAAAAAATGGAGTATGGATTTGTGTAAAGTGCACAAAAAATAACGTAAAGAAAAGTAAAATTGATATTAAATTTTTTATAAAAAAATTGATATTTAGGCTGTTAATTTTTTGGAGTACACCATGAGTAAAAATTGCCAACAAGCATGTGCTGTTCCTTATCGTAAGGAGCATAATATAGTTACATTTTGCTTAATTACATCTCGTAGCCATAATGACTGGATATTTCCTAAGGGAAATATTGACGGCGCAGAGACACCACAAGAGACTGCGCTAAAAGAAGCAGAGGAAGAGGCTGGACTTGAAGGAACAATCGTTACTAGTTTAGGCACTTTTTCATATGAAAAAAGAGGGCTTTCTCTTTTGGTTGCCGCAGAATTAATGGAAGTAACTGTATGTAAAGATAGGTGGCTAGAGAAAAAATATCGCAAGCGCTGTTGGGTTTCTTTTTCAGAAGCTGAAAATCTAATACAGCGCGCAGAAATGAAGAGTATTTTAAAAAAAGCAATAGAACATGTTAATGCAATAAATAGATAATTTAAAATTAGTTTAATTATATGAACACAAGTATAATAAATATATTCAGACTTTTAATATGCATATAATTTTCGAATATCTTCAAATATAAGTAAAAGAGAAAATTAGGAGACTTTAATATTACAGAAAGATTAAAGGAGAGTCTGTAGTACATTGATGTTTTAAAGAACAATAATGTAAAAATAATACTCGATATTTCTCCAGAAATTACCACTTGTCATGAAGATAAAGAAAAATTCACTTGTATTATCAATAACCTATTAAGAAACGCCGCCAAGTTTACCCACCAAGGAAGCATTACATTGCATTGTTATTTTCAAAATAATTATTTTCCTCGTGTATTTAGCTCAGGGCAACGCCCAACTGCAGTTGACTTAAGGCGATATAAAGAATATGGCTGCGATTTAAAGTAAAGTGCTGTATTTTTAGATTTTAAAGAGAGAATTGACCAATGGAATTTTGCGATGAACGAGAATTTGAACAAAAGCTAGTGTTGTTACTAAAGCGACATTCTTTGAAAGAATTAAGATCGTGGAACTATATCCCTGGTGGTATCCACATGAATGTTTGTTTGGAAAATACTCAAGGCAGTAAGTATTTTCTTAAGATACCACGTTGGCAAAATTTATCTCATAGTGAATTTGAAGTGTATCAATTTTTATCTTTGAATACCAAACTACCTGTTGCCAAACCAATTTGTTATGACAATACTCTCGATATATTTCTAAAACCATATTTTGTGGTTGAATATCTTGAAGGGAAATCTTGCGATTTTGAATACGATATTTCTTATCAAATGGGTAAGTTTTTACGGTTACTACATGATGAGACAGAGCAAGTTGTAGATAAATGGCCTTGCCCTTCTTATGAAAATTGGCGAGAGTATTTGTTACTGCTTGCTGAAAAAAACCTTGCTTTATGTAAACCGTTTATTGATGTAAAGAATTGGACAATAACTAAACATATTATTGAATCTTCAGCACAACTTATTCCTGAATTTCCGAAAACAGTACTTTTACATCGTGATTTCAAATCACAAAATGTTTTACTAAGTTGTAATAGTGATATATGTGCAATTGTTGATTTTGAATGGGCTCACTTGGGAGACTCGTTATTTGATTTAGCAAGTACCGAAAGTTACTTATCTAAAGCTCAATATAACGTTTTATCTGGGTATTTTTCTAACAAGAAGTTTGATTTTTGTGAAAAGCTATACTGTTTGTACAATTTAATTAATTTAGTCCATGTGATGGGACGCGCTACATATGTACTTGATAGTCCATTCTACTTTGTGATGATGAAGATACCTTATTTACGTAAGTTACTATGTCGTTGGAGTGAAATTTACGATGAGAGTAATATCTGACGCTTTAAAAGATATGTTTGTTAAAGCATCAGACATTTGACTAGCTAGGCGTGTTGACATTTTTAAATTTTGTCTTGCTCTTGATCAACGCTCTCTTTTTCATGGTTTTACTTCGCATTATTGCTATACTTACCAAAATGGTTTAAGATTTTTTGGAACAGAATCAGGTATTTATTGCCGTCTGTAATTTTTTCATTCTGGAGTTTCGATTCGAAACTAAAAATTTACATACAATTATAAAACTAAATCTTTTTCAGCAGGTATATTATAGAGGTAGGATGGAGTATCAATTCCTTGTAAGCGCATAGCATTTATACGATTTAATATCACCGTTCCACGCAACAAATTCTTGGCAACATCAGCAACTTGTCTATTGTCAATAGGATCTAATGGAGTTTTGTTTACCCACTCGTTAAAGCTTCCCATTGCTTGCCCACACCAAATTTGATAGTCTATTTTTCTGTCCACTTCTCCCGTCTTAGCCCAAATACTTGAACGTCCTAAATAAGAGCGAAAAATAAGTGCCATCTTATGACGGGGATTTTTTTGCGCTTTATCAATTTGTAATGGATCGCGTTTTTGAAAAAAGGTTTTTGTCTCTTCCCATACTTGAGTTAGTGGCTGGCGGAATATCGTTTTCTCTAAAATATTCTTCTCTTTTTCAGGTATTTCTTCAATTGATTTATAGTTGCTATATACATTGTATAAACGGTCAGCGCGCATTGCAAACATCGTTCCTTGTTTTAGAACCTGCAACTTTACACCCATTTCAAACATATCAGCGGCAGGAGCCATTTTTACATCGTGAGCCTCTGCTTTACATAGCATTTCTTTTGCAATTTGCGATGTATCTGCCTCAACACAACATTGATTAACACTTCCAGTAACTACATAATCAGCACCCATAGCAAAAGCAGCGGCCATTGATTGCGGAGTAGAAATTCCACCGGCAGCTCCTACGCGAATAGGGCGATCGTATTGAAAATTTTTCATGTACTCATTGCGTATTTCGCAAATAGTAGGCAGCAAAGTTACAAGTGGTCGTTGATCTGTATGGCCGCCAGAGTCAGCTTCAGCAGTAATATCTTCCGCTAATGGAAGTAGTGATGCTAAGTCGCGTTCTTGTGAACTAATTTTGCCTTCTTGGTGTAACTGCTCTAATATTTTTTGAGGAGGAGGAGACATAAAAGCCTTCGCTAATTCTGTCCGCGAAATTTTTGCAAATATGTAATTTTTAGGCACAATATCATCGCCTACTCTCCTCATTCCTTTCGCCCGATAATAAACAATATGAGGCGTAATTTTTAAATAGGCAGAAGCAGAAACACGCGTAATATTATGCTTTAAATACAAATCTACAGTATCTTCTTCAAGTTGCGTTTCAAAAGGACTATGCAGCAGATTAAAACCATAGCTTTCGCCATTCAAAGCACTTTGTATTTTGCTAATATTTTTTTCAATATTAGCAAGGGAAAGTCCTCCTGCGCCAAAAAAACCAAGCATTCCTGCTCTGGCCATTGCAATAACAATTTCGGCGGAACCAATGCCATTTGCCATTGCACCAGCTATATATGGATATTTAACCTCATGCGCTGTTTGAAATGTTTTGCATCCAAGAGTCCTTGGGCTCATTGCAGGAATAAAAGCACTGTTTTCGACTGGGGAAAAACCGTTGTGAACAATAAAATTATTATCTTTTTTTTCTACAGTAATAGCGCGCTTGTAGTCGCGTATTGGTTCTAGTAATCTGGTGATATCCATGTTTATTCCTAATTTTGTGAGGCAAAGTCTTGTTTTAGTAATTCTATACCTTGATCAATAGAAACAGTTGGTTTATACCCAAAATCTCTGCGTGCAGCACTAATATCAAACCAGTGAGAAGTAGACAACTGTTTAGCAACAAAGCGCGTCATCCGCGGTTCACTTTTTATACGTAGTGCACTATACACCATTTCCATAAGCCAACCAGCGAAGTAAGCTATTTTCGGAGAAATTGTTTTGGTGACAGGGGGCACATTTGCTGCTCCAAGGATTTTATTGATGAGTTCCCACACTGGTAGTGGTTCGCCATTAGAGATAAAATACGCTTTTCCGGAAACAACTGAGTTAGGAGACAACTCATTCGCTGCAAGAATATGAGCATTGGCAGCATTACTTATATAAACAGAGTCTACCAAACAAGGCTTTGTTCCGATTTGGCGTAGTTGTCCTGCTTTACCTCTTTCAACGATGCGTGGAACGAGATGATTGTCTCCTGGTCCCCAAATAAGATGAGGACGAAGTGCTACAGCCGAAAAAACACTATCACAACTATTCAAAACTAGTTGTTCAGCGAGTGCTTTGGTTTTGGGATAGTGAGTGAGGTAATCTTTAGCATATGGTGCTGTTTCGTCAATAGCCTCTATACTATCTCCACTATGCACAACACTGGGAGTGCTTGTGTATACTAGTTTTTTGACCCCGTGCTGCCGACAACAATCTACTATATTTTTTGTACCGACAAAGTTAGTTTGATAGTACTCGTCGTAGTTACCCCAAACACCTGGTTTTGCTGCAACGTGGAATACGAGCTCGCAACCTTCCACTGCTGAACTGACAGCGGACATATTGTTCAAGTCTCCAGCAATTTGTTCTACGTTTAGTTTTTGAAGTTGAGGATAGCTTTTGCGTGACAAACTGCGCACCTCATCTCCTCTTGCTAAGAGTTCTTTCACAATAGCAAAACCCAAAAATCCGCCTCCTCCTGTTACAAGAACTTTCACGATATCTCCTTTGCTGCCCATACCGCAAGTTTTTCGCGAAAAATTTTAGCGTTGTGTCTAATATCAACAGGAAAAGAAGGATGAAAAAGAATCGTTTCTATTTTCTGAGTATAAGGTTTTTGTTCGCCAAGTTTACGTAGTTCGTTGCGTAGTTTTTCACTAGGAGAATGCCCTTTTTCTAGCTCAATGCATAATACTGGAGTAACATTTTCCTGTTGCACACCAACAAGAGCGCTGCGATAAACTTGTGGATGTGTGTTGAATATTGCTTCGCATTTAACCGTAAAAAGAGTTTGTTGCGGAGTAACAACGCGATGCGCCTTACGTCCACAAAACCATATGCGTCCTTCTTCGTCGAAATATCCTAAATCGCCCATGCGATGAAAAAAACCTTCGCCATCTTTTATTTTTGATAATTCATTCGAACCAGAACGATTATAGTAACCAGAGGTTACTTGAGGGCCCTGTACGATAATTTCACCTATTTCTCCTGCGGTGACTTCAAGATCTTTGGAGAAAGAAGAGATAGGAGAATCTGTTATTTTTATTATGCGAACAGTGATTTCGTCAACGGGTCGCCCGACACAAACACCAGCACCTTCATCTGTAAGCTTTTGAGTGGTGTTTAGTACCTCTTTGCTTCCTATAGAGCAAACAGGCAGCGATTCTGTTGCTCCGTAGGGAGTGAATATTTGTGTCTCATCATTCAGCATAGTGCTAAAACATTTTAGTACCGGGCCAGGAACGGGTGCTCCTGCAGAAATCACGCGTTTAAGAGAAGGTAGACGCACATTGTTTTGTTGTCCGTAACGACCTACTCTATTTATAAGCGCTGGAGAACCAAACATATTGGTAATCGAAAATTCAAGAACAGGATCAATAATATTTTGCGGTTCTACAGAGGCTGGACGCGTGGCATCCATTTGCGGAGAAACAACAGCCATTCCTAGTGCAGGGCCAAAAAGTGCAAAAAGAGGAAATGTCGCGAGATCTACTTCACCTGGTTTTATATCATATATGCGTTTTAATATATCGACCTGTGCACAAAAATTTCCATGGTTATAAATAGCGCCTTTGGGAACTCCAGTACTACCACTGGTAAATAGAATCGCTGCCATATCGTCTGCTTTAGTTTCTTGCATCGTGTAAGAATGCCCGGGTTTACGTATTTGTTGTAGAGTTTTACCTCCCCAAAATAAACGTTTACCTACTGTTATGCAGATTTTGACACTTTCTTTTGCCCACCCAAGTATGATACGCGCAATATGAGCTTTTGGAATGCCAATGAAAGCTTGAGGCTTCGCTTCTTTTAAACAAGTAGCAAGATTTTTTATACCAATTCCTGGATCAATTAAAACCGGAACAGCTCCTACCTTGAAGAGAGCAAATGTTAGTGAAAAAAACTCACGGCTAGGTTTAACCATTAGCGCTGTGCGAACTCCACGAGTGATGCCTATTTCTTCTAAACCTACAGCAATTTCATTCGCAGCGTCATCTAATTCACGAAAAGTGTAGGAGGTATAACTGAGTTTTTTATTCTTACGGCCATCAACTATAATAACTGCCTGAGAATCTGGTTGCAGACTTGCCATTTTTGGTAGATGTTCTGCGATGTTTGCCATCAATTTCTCCTAGGTCTCTAGTAAAAAGCTTTGAATAAGTGGGATAATTTGTTCTCCTGAATCTTCAAGTATATAGTGCCCTGACTTAGGAAAGCGATGTACTTGTGCTTGTGGAAAGTACTTTATCCACTCTTCGAGAAAATGATAATCAAAAACAAAATCTTTTTTGCCCCAACAAATGAGCATAGGAGTTTGCAAAAACTGCGAAAGATTTTCTTGTACTTCGCTAATAAGATCGTATCCTGGGTCTTTTTTTACAAGAGGAATATCTTGGACAAAACGTAGTACAGCTATGCGATTTTCCCACGAATCATATGGAGAAAGATAAGCCGCTTTTACTTCTTTTGTAAGAGGACGTTGTTTTACGCATACACGAGCAGCAATACGACAAAAAGCATTAAAACGTCGTACGAGAAAGGCTCCGAATCTAGTATTGCGACATATCCACAGAGGCCAAGGAAACATTTTACTCTTAGGTAAATGAAAACCGGCGGTGTTTAATACTACGATTCTTTTTATGCGCTCGGGAAAACGTGTTGCAAACAACATTCCTATCATTCCTCCCCAATCATGAACCACCAAAGTGATATTCTCGGTGATTTCAAGATGATCGAGTAGTGCGGCAACATCTTTGGCGCGTTGATCAAATGTATAGTTGTAGTCTTGCGGTTTATCTGATAAACCACATCCCATATGGTCTGGAGCAATAACCTGATAATTGTCGCAAAGAGCTGAAATTAAATTGCGATAATAAAACGACCAAGTTGGATTTCCATGCAGCATTACAACTGGTTGTCCTTTGCCTTCATTGACATAGTGATAACGACTACCATTTAGTTCTAAATAATTATTTTTAAACGGATATAGATTTTTCACCATTCCCACCCTAACATTATGCAATTGAGTCCACTTCCTATTCCCAAAAATCCTACGCGATCTCCTGGTTCTATAAAATCTCTTTCTTCTGCAATGGCTGCGGTAATAGGCAGTGACACAGTTCCAATATTGCCCAAATAAGGATAGGTGCAAAAGTCTTTATCTCTTTCTATAGAAAGAGCCTTGAGCACTGTATTTTGATGCTCAGAACCTATTTGGTGACAAATAACCTTGTCAACACTGTGCGGCTGCCAATTTATTTCTTCAAGGAATTTACGCCAAGTTTTTTGTGCAAGTTCCACGCCATTTTTTAAAACCGCAACCGAGTCTGTAAACATCGTTGGAGTATAACTGTCTCCTACTAGTTCCATTCCCCACTTACATAATTGGTAGTGTTGTGGAGCTGCTTTAGCTGTTCCACCAAGTAGACGACGGCGACCACTTGACCTTTGTTGATTAGTGAGCAGGACCGCAACAGAACCTGAACCGCCTGTCAAGGTCGCTAGTGAATATTTAAAGGCTTCGATATTCGTTTCTTTTAGCATACGAGCGATCATAGTTTCGTTAATTTCGCGTGCTGTTTCAGAAGAAACGACCATTCCGACTTCAATTTGTCCGAGTTCGATGCGATTTGCTATATCGATGATACCATTGAGTACACCTAAACAAGCGTTACTTATGTCATAAACAAAAGCATCTTCTTTTAACCCTAACTTTGCCGCTACCCTACATGCAGTAGCTGGTTCAAAATTTTCACGACATACACCAGTATAAACAAGAGCTTCAATATCCTTACCTTTAAATGGCGAATTTTCTAAAGCTTTTTGCGCGGCACTAGTGGCCCCGTCTGACAATAAATACCCTTTCTCCCACCAGCGCCTTTCACCAATTCCAGTGAGTGTTTCTAGTTGTCCCAAGGGAATGTGCAACGCTTTATACATAGCCTTCAACTGCATTTCTAATTCAGAAGAGGTCACCACTACTGGGGGTAGTTCATAACTTAGCGCTTCTACAAAAACATTTTGGTATCTCATGATAAGTTCTTCTTTACCTTTAGAGAAAAGTCTTTCATTTCGTATATCATTCTTCCATCAACACTCAAATAACCGTCAGCTTTAAGTAGTTTGTTGTCATCATCGATTGCGGTAATTGTTGCTTGTACTGTGACTAAATCGTCGCTTGGTATAATTTGACCGCGATATATCCATTGGTGTTTTTCGTTAAGCGCTATGGTTTCAAAAATATCATTTGCTTCAAGTTCCCAACGTTGTTCAGCAAAAACTTTTAATATTTGTAGAAAAGATTCTAGTCCCAACGAACCAGGGCAAACGGGATCTTGAAAGAAGTGCGCATCAAAAAACCATTCTTTTGGATCTACTTTTTTTGTTCCTTGAATAAATCCAAGTTCATGCTTACCTCCGCGCGGTAAAAGTATTTCTATATCATCAACCATTTTCATTTGAGTTGTTGGAAAATGTGATTGTTGTGGATACGGGGATTTATTTTTTGGCGCTTGTGGAACATGCCACTGTGCTTCTTGAATTCCTACTTGGTCAGCGAGAGCTTTCTTTGAGAAAAAGCCAAAGTATGTTTTGCCTTTGTATACTTTTTGTCCTTCACAATCAACATCTAAGCTATAATGTTGAATTATCATTCCGCCTGATCGTGAAACGCTAGTCATTTTAACCACAGTGGTCAAGGTTTTGTCAGGAAGAACTTCGCAAAATTGTGTCCCTTCTCCGCCTAGATTACGAAATGAAAGATCTGTATCACTAGTAAGAGCAGAGCCAACATATGCTGCAAGCCATCCACAAGGTTGTAGAGCAATCTCTAACAAAATTGCAAATGGCATTCCTTGTTGTCCATTACTAGTAAAGTACCATTCGTCTCCGGGAACATCATATTCTGCAGTTGCAGCTCCGCCAGCTTTCATTTTCCATGGTGCGCCGCTTACATCAACAATACGATCTAAAAATTGATATGGAGGACGTGGAAGTCTTGCAATAACGCGATCGTGGTCAAAAATGCGATACGGCTCTCCAAAAGCCTCAGATGGTAACCCATTTGAAAAAGCATAGATTTTATCATAATCGTATAGTACTTGTTTTTGTTGAGGAGTTGACCACAACTTCTCTATGTTATTTCTTTTTAAACCAGAAAGTTGTAAAGACATATTTGATATTTTTACAATAGGTTTATCATCAGCGAATAATAAAGCATCAGCAATAACATAAGGATGAGGATTATATCCGCGTTCTTTGATCACCACTTCATATGCTGCTTTTTTTGTTGAAGCAATAACTTGGCCACGACATTTCAACTGACTTGATACCCCTGGTATCGGTTCATAAACTAGTTGTTCATGCTCCGCGATCCAACCCATGCGCCATAAAAATATGCGCAGCGTATACAAAGAACATTCGTACATAAGAGTACCTGGCATCACTTGGTCATCTATAAAATGGCAGGTTAAAAACCAATCGTCAGGATAAATATCAGCTTCAGATTTAATAACACCTAATCCAAAACGGCCACCTTGCGGATCTAAATGAACCACGCGGTCAACTAGCTGCATTTTTCCACTAGGCAAGTAAGGAGGTTTTTGCAAATTTAAGTTGCTAAAGTGTTCTCCAAAACATCCAGCTAAGTCACCTCTGCGTAAACATTCAACTTGCGCTTCGTTATATGTCTCTATTTTCATAGGCACAAGATCTCGCCAATCGGCAGGTTGTTTACCTGGTTGTTGTCGTAAGTCAAGTTTAGTGTGAACAATACCACGCCCACTATTTAGTGCTTCTTCAGTGAAGAATCCTGCGCATCCTTTACGCATAGTAAGAAGACGTTCACCATTTACTGTACTTTCAAACTGAAAACGAAATAAATAGGTGTTGCCTTGGCGAAAAAATTCTAATACTTCTATATCGTATTTAATTGTTTCTCCAGGACCAGGTAAATGTCGATGAAATGTTACTTCTGCGTCTAGTAAACGATATACCGCTAAACCTTTGGTTTTGAAATCAACACCAAGATATCCCGAAAGAAGTAAATCTGCTTGCCCTGACTCAACAGCTATACACACTGGAATACGATTATTGTCTAAATACCACGCTTCTGATTGAATGTCGTGCTCAGTAACGACACGTCCCGATTTCATAGAGCAAGGTTCACCTTCAAGATGAGTAATGCGATCTACGAGCATAAGTGGTGCGGCTGGTAGTCTTACCCGTGTTGGATAAGAATCTACTTCGGCAAACTGTTCACCAAACATTGCAGTAATAGAGCCAATGGCAAATTCCATACATACTTCACGAGGAAACAAACACTCTTTTTCCACAACGACTTTATCCACTTCTGTTTTTACTGTAGTTGTCGTTTGTACGTAATCTGCTGCTAGTTGCGTATTACCTGACTGTGCCGTTTGCATTTGCAGAGAAATCATTTGTGCAATATCACTGAGCATATTTTGCGAAAGTCTTAAATACGCTTCATGCGCTTTCATATGTTGTTGTTCATTTATAAAACTTTGCTCAAGTACATCAGTAATAATTGGCAATTCCTGTTGCTGAATTTGTGGTGTTGGAGTTTTTATTTTGGAATCTCCTAGTGAAATATCTTGATTGTACGTTGTTTTACGTTCCGTAGAAATTGAGATTGGGGCTGGTGGCGAAGATACACTTTTTGTGGTTTTCTGTGTAGTGTCGTCGATTTTCTTAGTTTTTATTGGTGCAGTTACTCTTCCCCATTTACTTTTTCCTACTTTTATAGTAAGGCTACGTTTACTATTTGACTGTGGAATATCATAATCGTACAAATGATCTAAATCCACAGGTACGCGGTGAGTAATGAGTTTTGCCAATAAAGTTAGTACTGTATTCACTTCATCGTCACGTGAAAAACAAGCAGATAGTGCAATATGCGGTTTGTCATTTAATATATTGTGGATCATGCGTGTACATGAATTTCCAGGGCCTGCTTCTATAAATATACGTGCGCCATCATTGTAAGCATTTTCGACCACTTTGGGGAAATCAAAACCATTAGTGGCTTGGGTGAGAATAGATTGCGCGGTTTTGTCTGATTCTAAGGTATATTTTTCACCCCAAGCAGCGCTATAAAAACGAACATTCGAGGGTTCGGTAATCGAAAATACATGTAAATCTTTATAAGCCTGTGCTACTGGTTCAACAACTTCGCAATGAACGGTGGTAATACCTGAAAGTGGAAAAAAATTGCCTTTGAGTTCCGATACAGCTTGTGCAACTTGATTACGATCTCCACCAATAACACATTCTTCATGAGTATTTACAATGAAAAGGTAAGCACGTGTGTATTTTTTAAGAATCTCTTTGACCTTGGAATGAGAACAATTAACAATGCCAACAACCCAATCGATGTCTTCGTTGGTACCCCATGCTTTTTTGACTGCTTCGCAACTTCCGGCTAAATCGGAGGTGAAAAGAGTAGAATCATTAATTCGTTGTAACATCTTGTCGCGATTTTTCCAAGCGCGTAGCGAGAATAAGCCAATAGACTCTCCCAATGAATAGCCTATTACCGCTTGCGGTTGTAAGCCAAAACTACGTAGTAGATCACTAGCTAGTATCCCCATGGTAACTTGCCCAAAAATAAGAGCTTGGTGATTGTTTTGCGGAACTTGTTGGCTATTCCAAAAAATTTCAGGAAGAAACTGGCTTCGTAAATATTTACTTTCTAGGTCCTGAGCACGTAAAATATGTGGCCATGTAGTTGAAATTTTTCGACCAGCACCACTGTAATGATTTCCTGAACCTGGAAAAACAAAAGCGAGATCACCTTTTATAGGATTTTGTTGGTAGTATATTTGTTGCTTGTCAACGCCTTGCCCGCGTGTAATTACTTGTGACGCTTGACTTATTTTATTACGTAATTCTTGTTTTTCTTTGGCAATAATTGTAAGTGCTAACTTTGCATCTTTATTACGTTTGTGCTGCCACTTTTTTGCGCAACTCGCAAAACAATGATCACTTACTATTAAATTATCTAACTCTTTTAGTTGGTCTTGTAGTTGTTGCGGTGTGTTTGCTTCTATACAAAACAGTTTTTCATCGCAAATCTCGATAGGATAAGTAGAAGATACTTGCTGCGGTGATTCTTCAAGAACAACATGTAACGCATTACCATCTGTACTCATTCCACTTACTCCAGCAAGACGTGGTCCTTTACTGCGATCATGTAGCCAGTACTGACTATGTTGCGGAAAAATCAATGTGTTGTCTTGAGTAAGTTCTTTGCGAAGTTCTTTGATATCGCGTAAAGCGGGTGTTATTTGTTCGCGTAAACACAGCACTGCTTTAATAAAAGATGCTATACCACTTGCGGCTCCGGTATGCCCAATATCAGTTTTTACACTACCAATAAAACTACCTTCAAACAATTTGCCCAGGGTTTCAATTTCAATGGCATCTTCAACGATATCGCCGCTGCCGTGTGTTTCTATGTACTCAACATTTTGTGGCGAAATTTGTGCTTCTTCGTAAGCGCGAAGAATGGCAAGTTGGTAAGCTTCTTTGCTAGTACCACTTTGTATACTTGTTGTCGTTGCGCTACCAATGCCGCGAACGATAGCATGAATTTTGTTATTGTCGCTTAGAGCATCGTCTAAACGTTTTAATACTACTGCTCCCGCTCCTTCACCAACTGTGCTATGAACACCTTGTTGGCTAAATGCAATGTGCTTAGCAGAATTTTGTTGCGAAGCCAGCACTGCGCGAATATCACCAGCAAAATCAACTGCGCCGACAATTGCGGTATCAAGGTCTTTGTTTTGTAATGATCTTATTGCGACTTCGAGTGCAGAAAGTCCAGATGTTTCTTCGCTTGAAATGGTAAAACTAGAGTTGGCAACATTTAGTTCTCTGGCAATGCGACTAGCAACAATTCCGCCAAGAGCACCCATTGTTCGATTTGCACTAAGCGGTTCATTTGCTGATGATGCTATTTCGCGAATCCATTCATCTGTGTAGCCCATTTGTTGAGCCCACTTTTGCGCTTTTTTCAAAGCTTGCCAGCGAAAATGAAAATTGGTAGTGTTGAGATCAAGAGCAATTCCCATGAATACGCCAGCATTACCTAGTTGTTGCAAACTCGCCATTTCCACAGCAGTGGTCGCTACTTGCAACATCAAAGACTGTTGCGGAAGCATTTCTTGCAACTCTTTAGGAGGAATACGATAACGTCCAAAAGGAATTTGTAAATCATTAATAAAGTACCCATGGCAATGGCTTTGCTCATCTCTATCAATTGCCCACTGCGCTAACTCTGTTTTTATATTATTTTCGCCACCAAGAACGCGACTTTGAAAACGTTTGAGTGAATTCCACGGGCCAAAATGCGCGTCGACACCAACAACAGCAATCGCTGAGTTTGTTGGCTTTGGTGGTGGTGATGAAACAATTACTTCGCTTTGTGGTTGCCACTCTTCCACTAATATATGTGCATTGATTCCACCAAAACCAAAAGCATTGATAGCTGCGCGCCGCGGAGTATCATCGTCACGTCTTTCCCATTTTTGTTGCTGTGAAAGAACGCGAAAAGGACTGTTATCAAAATCCAGACTTTCTTTGGGTTGTGAAAAATTTGCTGTAGGAGGGAGAGTTTTGTGTTTAAAAGACAAAAGAATCTTGGCTAGACCCGCAGCTCCTGCTCCAGTAAGTAAATGTCCTACATTTGATTTAACTGAGCCAATGATACACTGATTTTTTTGCCACTGTTCTTGTTGCCATAGAGTAGATAAACTTTCGAATTCTTTTGCATCTCCTAGTGGTGTTCCAGTTGCATGACATTCAATTAGATCTACATCACTTGGTTTCCAGCCTGCTTGAGCATAGGCGGTATTTAAGGCTTGTAGTTGTCCTTCTGAATCAGGAGAAAGTAAATTACCACCAATATCATTTGACAGTCCAGTGCCTACTATATTTCCGTAAATATGATCTTTGTCGCGTATGGCGTCTTCTAATCTCTTTAAAACAAAAATTCCACATCCTTCGCCCACAACTAAGCCATCACCTTTTTCATCAAAAGGTGAACATTTTCCTGTTGTAGAAAGTGCGTGGAGTTGTGCAAATCCCATTTGGGTGTATAAGCAATCAGGACGCGATATACCGCCTGTTAATACTGCATCCACACGATGATTAAGTAATTCATCAGCGGCCAATTTTATGGCGTATAAAGATGAAGCACACGCAGCATCAAGTGTGTAGCTTCCTCCTCCCAAACCGAGTGCTTTAGCAAGTAATCCTCCTGGAAGACCTGCGACATATTTGTTTGTAGAAGCAACAGGTTCTGAACTTTGTACTGTTTTACCTGAAATGTGTTTTTCCCACGATGGCCCTAAAATTTGCGTTGCCAATTGTGATGACTTTTCGGTAGGTAAAACGATATTACCTAGAATTACCTTAACGCGATTGCGATCAATTTTTTCCATATATGCGTCATCAAAAGCCTGTTTGCCGCAATGTAGGACTAACTTAAATAATGTGTCGAGATCGTCACATTCTTCTAGTTGTAATCCTTGCAAATTGGGCACAAAGTTTTCAATAAAGCATCCTTTTTTAGAATAAACTTTGTCCGTGGCACCTTTTTTAGGGTCAAAGATTTCCTGCGGCGAAAAGAGCCATCTATTGTGAGGTGGTTCTTTTGCCATGTCTTTTGCTGTTACAATTATATCCCAAAAGCTTTGGAAATCTAATCCGCCAGGAAATACTCCTCCCATTCCAACAATCGCTATAGGTTGAGAAAATTTCATATCTCGCCTTTCTATGTCAATTGATTGCTGCGAAAGCTGTTGTTTAAAGAAGTATCAATAGTGCACTCGTAGTCTTTGATGTAAGCAATTAAGTTGTTATCACCATCTACAAATTCCATATCTGCAACCGCATGCAGTTTACTATCTTTCGTTACTTGGATAATAATTTTTGTATCGCTTTGCGGATAAGTTTTTTGTACTTGGCGATATTTTCCTATGTGGCAAGGTAGGGAACCCATACCGTATTTTTCGAATGTCCAGACAATCATCATTTGAAAGCTAACATCCAAAACAAGAGGGTCAGTCAGCCAATTACTGCGTAGGGGATTTTGAAACCATTCGTTTGGACGCGGAGCGTTTTTAGCAGTGCCCACTATTTGTTGGGCATGGTAACCTTCTATTTGACGAATACCCTGAAAATGAGAACCGTGAAACAAAATATCGCGATATATATTTTCACTATTGCGTTCATAACTTGGCAAACCGTTGTATTCAATTGCGGTTGATCGTTTTGGTAGCTTAGTTGACAATAGAAAATTGGCAGAAGCATGAACTTCTGTTTCACTACGCAGTTCAACAGGCACAATAAAGTTTCCATCTTGCTTTTGGGCTTTTCCTGCGAAAATTTTGATTTCGCGCTCACTACCTTTGTTGAGTAATATTCCTTTTAACACGCGTAGATTATCGAAACCTAGAAAAGTAAACCCAGGATTTTGATGTAAAGCGCCATGACCTAACCATTCAATCATCATTGCCATTGGTACAACAGCGCGATTATTAATGACATGCGATTGTAAAAATGGATAGTCCTTAATCGTTAGTTTTCGCGAAAAACTTAGTTTTAACGAGGAGGTTTGTTGAGTTTTCGCTGGTTGATTAGAAAAGTTAGATTCACCAAGGATAGTGATTTCTACTGGCTTGTTAGAATTAGTACATAGCTCTTCAACCATATAATCAGCACCACCACGAAGAGGAATTAAACCAACTCCTTCTTTAGCAAAAATTTTGCGCAAAGCCGGTGTTACCATTCCGCCTTCCCAAGGTCCCCAATTGATGGACAATACGCGAAGTTTTGGATGTAAACACGCTTGCTGCTGTGCTATTTTGTTGAGAACTTCATTAGCAACAGCGTAATCTAGTTGACCTGTACGACCATAACGCGCAGTCGTCGACGAAAATAAGACCATCCATTTTAATTCATCAAAATCAACCATATCAATAATATTTTGCAAACCGCCTACTTTAGTTTGATAAACTCTGCGGAATTGCTCTATGGTCTTATTTTCTATAAGATCATCAGCAATGACTCCTGCACCGTGAACGATACCTTTTATTTTTCCAAACTCTGCAACCACATTACTTAGTGTTTTGTTCATCGCTTGCTCATCGCGGATATCGATACTATAGTATACAGCCGCTGCTCCTGTTGCTTTTATACGCTCTATGTTGTTTGCAATTTCACATTGTCCTGCAAGCGTCTTGTATTGCTGTTGTAATTCTTTTGGACTAAGTTTTTTGGTAGTTGTGCTTAGTATTTTCTTTTTAATTTCCGCTTCTGAAAGATCATTATTTAGCCACTGTGGTGTATTTTGTAGCGGAGTTCGTCCAAGCATAATAATTGTTGGTTTAAACTTACGACCTAAAGAAATAGCAGCTTCTGCGGTTACACCGCGTGCCCCACCACTAACCACCACTACATCACCGGCATTTAGCTGAGTATTAGAATTGATGGTTTGCGATAAAGGAGTTTGTTCAAGAGCCAAAGTATATTTTTTAGCAGCAATACCGACTTCTAAAGGACCTTGAGTAAATATTTCAGTGATAATGTCTGTTGCACTTTTTATACCTGGAGCAACATCAATAGCTTTCGCATGTACATTTGGCCATTCATGTGATATTGTCTTTAAAAGTCCAGCAAGCCCTCCAGAATTAGGATTACCTTTGTCAGCATCAATGAGACCAAAAGCACCATCAATACGGGAAATAGTTACAACTATTGATTGGTCTTTATTCTTTAATTTTTGGGCTTTTTGCAGAAGTATAAAACTATTTTCTAGAAAGTCTTCATTGTTGGAAATAGGAGCAACAATAATAAGAATATCTATGTCCACTGGACAATCTTCGTTTATAGCAATATTTGTTACGTTGTAACCACTATTTTTCAATTCTTTAGATATGGAGTTTGATAAATCGTTATCGTCTTGAGTGATCGCAATTTTTGCTGCTTTTGATATATTTATTTTGGGGCGATTTTTACCTTCTAAAGCTTGTAGTTTTAAAATACTACGATAAATAGGTTTTTCTTCTACTACTTTTTCTGGTTTGGCTGATTTGATTGGCGCTGAAACTTGTGGAGTTGGTTGTTGTTGTCCTGTCGATAAGAATTCTACAACGTCTTTTATCGTTTTTAAATTGCCGAGATCTTCTGATCCGATTTCAGGAGCGTTAGGAAGTGCTTCCTGAAGAGCAGAAAAAATTTCAACGCGTTTGATAGAATCAATTCCCAAGTCATTGTCAAGTTCCATTGTCATTTCAAGCATCTCTGAAGGATAGCCCGTTTTTTCAGCAATAACTTCTAGAAGAGTCTCCTGTACTTTATTATCATTGACAACAGTCGTTACTTGCGTTGATTCACTACCAGAAGATAAAAAATTAACAACGTCGCCAAGTGTTTTTAGACTACCAAGGTCCTGTGATTCAATTTCAGGTGCATTTGGTAATTGTTCTTGGAGCGCAGAAAAAATTTCAACGCGTTTGATAGAATCAATACCCAAGTCACTATCAAGTTCCATTGTCATCTCTAGCATTTCTGAAGGATAACCTGTTTTTTCGGCAATAACTTCTAGAAGAGTTTCCTGTACTTTATTATTACTAGGAAGTTTTACTAAAGTAGTTTGTGTTACTTCACTACCGACAGATAAGAAATCGACGACATCACCAAGGGTTTTTAGACTACCAAGATCCTGCGATTCAATTTCAGGAGCATTTGGTAACTGTTCTTGAAGAGCAGAAAAAATTTCAACGCGTTTGATAGAATCGATACCCAAATCACTATCGAGTTCCATCGTCATCTCAAGCATTTCTGAAGGATAACCTGTTTTTTCGGCAATAACTCCTAGAAGAGTTTGTTGCACTTTGCTATTGCTAACAACAGTAGTGGTTTGAGTTGCTTTACTGCCAACAGATAAGAAATCGACGACATCACCAAGGGTTTTTAGACTACCAAGATCCTGCGATTCAATTTCAGGAGCATTTGGTAACTGTTCTTGAAGAGCAGAAAAAATTTCAACGCGTTTGATAGAATCGATACCCAAGTCACTGTCGAGTTCCATAGTCATCTCTAGCATTTCTGAAGGATAACCCGTTTTTTCGGCAATAACCTCTAGAAGAGTTTGTTGCACTTTGCTATCGCTAACAACAGTAGTTGTTTGAGTTGTTTCGCCGCCAACAGATAAGAAATCGACGACATCTCCGAGTGTTTTTAGACTACCAAGATCCTGCGATTCAATTTCAGGAGCATTTGGTAACTGTTCTTGAAGAGCAGAAAAAATTTCAACGCGTTTGATAGAATCAATACCCAAATCACTGTCGAGTTCCATTGCCATCTCTAGCATTTCTGAAGGATAACCTGTTTTTTCAGCAATGACTTCCAAAAGTTTATTTTGTACGTTTTGATTTTGCGGTAGTTCGCGTTTCTGAACTTTGGTATTTACTTTTCGATTGGTGACAACGCTCTTTATCTGAGTTGCTACTGGTTTTGAAGGTATTTGAGAAACTTCAGAAGTCTGTACTTGTGTATGAGTCCCATTATTTGCGGATGAAATATTTGGCGCTATTGGAATTGAAACCGGCGCTGGTACTGAAGATTCAGTAAAATTAGATCCTGTAAACGTATTATTTTGTTGAGTGATTAGTTGTTGAATAGATTCCCTGCTTTTGTCTTGGTTCTCTAAATAGAGGCGATGCAATTCTGAGTTCTGTTGTTGTATTTGTTGCAATGCGATAATGTTTTTTTGTATTTGTTCAACAACACCTGGTAATGGCTGAATGTTATTTCTTTGGGACATGATGTTCTCTTTTTTGGGACGATTCACTTTTTTTGGGGTAGATGGCGAAGTTATGGGTGTTTTTTGAGGAGAACTTGGTTGTGAAGATAACTTTGCCACTTTTGGTGGTTCTACCTGTGGTTGAGATTTAGGTAGAGCTTTTTGTATTTTTTTTACTGGTCGCGGTGGTTTAGGTTTTACATAGTTTGCGCCACAAATAGGAATTGTGAATGCTGATTTCTTTTTGACAGTAGTAGGCTGCAAATGAGCTTTTTCGTCCCATTTCTCCAAAGAAATTTCGTGCCCTAAAGAGGCCAGTTTTGCAATAGCTTGTGCTAAACCACTAATTTCACTATTCTTGCTGTTGTTTACCGAAAAAGCTTCGTGTTCTTTATCCGCGAGAATTGATTTAGTCAGACCTGTTAATGTTGCTCCTGGACCTACTTCCAGAAAAGTGCGAATGCCTTCTTTGTACATAGCTTCGATTTCATTGATAAATTCAACAGAGTTAACTATTTGTTTTGCTAGTACTTCTCGCATTTCTTGTGCTTCTTTAGGATATTTTGTGCCAGTGCTGTTGGCAAAAACAGGTATTGAACCACTGTTCAAGTTTACTTTGTTGAGTTTTTCGAGAAATGGCTGCTTTGCATTTTCCATGAGCGGGCTGTGAAATGCATTTGAAACACTTAGCTTTTTGTTGCGTATTTTTTTATCATTGAGTATTTGTGAAGCTTTGTCAATTTCTTTCATTGTTCCTGAAAGAACAAACTGTTGTGGGGCGTTTTTGTTAGCGATAACAACTTCTATATTATTGCTATCGATAACTTCACTCACTATTTCTAATGTACTTTGTACAGCTAACATTGAACTTTCTTGTTCACTACTTTGTGACATTAGTTGTCCGCGTAATAGTGACAGTACACAAAAATCTTCTTCACTAAGAACATTTGCTGCACAAAGAGCAGTTAACTCTCCATAACTATGTCCAGCGACAGCATCGGGGGTGACTGAAAAATATTGTAGTAACTTGAACAATCCTAAACTAACAGCTCCAATCGCTGGTTGAGCAATCTCCGTATTTTTTAAATTCTCTTGGTGCTGAACAGATTCATTTTCAGCGAAAGAAGACAGTGGATAGATAATATCACTTACTTTTTGTGTTTCGCTTTTATAAAAAGATTGAAAATTATTGTCCATTGTTGCAATCGTTTGCGCCATATGGGGAAATTGGGCTGTTAAATCTTTAAACATCTCAACGTATTGAGAGCCTTGTCCACTAAATAACATTCCTAATTTTTCTGGAGAACCACTACCAAAATAAATACCGTTTGGAGTTTGCCAATTCTTTTTTTGTGGATACTTCGACAACATTTGTTGTGCTGATTCGATTAGAGTTTTTATATTGCTACTGCGGTTTATCACTAATACCAATCGATATTGATGTTTTGTCGAAAACTCTAAGCGTTTTTTGCCTGCAAAAATTCGTAACTGTAGCCAATCTAAATCATTGGACACTTCATTTAGAGATACTTGTAGTTGTTCTCTCTCATCACTAGAGAAGGTAAGTATTTGCGTTTCACCGTCCCAATGAATTTGTTGCCCTTTATACTCTTCTAAAATACAATGAAAGTTACTTCCACCAAATCCAAAAGAACTTACTCCTGCACGTCTTGGATGTTTTTCTGATGGTAACCATGGACGCGTTTGGGCATTGAGATAAAAAGGAGATTTTCCTGTTTGTAGTTGCTCTATCGGTTTTTGTATTTTTATAGTTGGTGGTAAAGTTTTATTATAAAGTGCTAGTGCCGACTTGATAACACCAGCAGCGCCAGCTGCTGCCTTTGTGTGACCAATTTGCGATTTTACAGATCCTAGTGCGCACCATGTTCCAGGTTTTTTTGTTTCTTCAAATACCTTAATTAATGCATTAGCTTCTATACCATCACCGACTTTAGTTCCTGTACCGTGTCCTTCAACTAGTTCTATAGTGTCTGGAGTAATTCCTGCAATTTCATGGGATTTTTTAATAGCTTTTGCTTGACCACTATCGCTCGGTGCGTAAATAGCTTGACCTTTACCATCACTCGATGAACCAATACTCTTTACCACAGCATATATTTTGTTACCATCGCGCTCAGCGTCAGCAAGACGCTTGACCACCATAATACCAAGCCCTTCACTAAGGATTGTTCCATCGCCATCTGTAGCAAACGGTTTCGCATGCCCCTGCGGAGAGAGCGCTGAAGTTTTACTGAAACACATGTACATAAAAATGCTATTAAAAGTGTCAATACCTCCGGTAATCACCATGTCAGAAGCGCCAGAAGATAGTTCCATACTTGCCATATGCAAAGCGCTTAATGAACTAGCGCAAGCGGCGTCAACTACACAATTAGAACCACCAAAGTCAAAGTGATTTGCGATACGTCCAGCAACTACATTGCCGAGTAATCCAGGAAATGAATTCTCTTGCCAACCGACATAAGAATCACCTATTTCTTGTACGATTTCTTCCGTAACATCACTGTCAATACCGTATTTTTCTAGAGCTTTACGCCAAATAGGATGCCCTAATCTCGCCCCTAAAGGGACGACAAGTTCTAATGCTCCTGTTACTCCAAGTACTACGCTTACGCGATCGCGATTGAAGTTTTTTAAACCTTTGCCATAACCTGCATCTTCTAAGGCTTGCTCAACCACAAGCATACTTAAAAGTTGTGAAGTGTCTGTTGCTTCAACTGAGTTTGGTAATACACCGAAATCAAGTGGTGGAAAAGGAGTGGATGAAATAAAGCCGCCTTTAGCAGCATATGTATGATCTGCTTTTTTGGGATCTTTATCAAAATAATCCTTAGTTGCCCAGTGAGTATCAGGAATGTCGGTAATTGCATCGACACGATTTTTTATATTGTTCCAATAAGCATTTATATTGTCAGCTTTTGGAAACATGCAACCCATACCAACGATGGCTAGAGGTTGTGCACGATCTGTAGATTTCACGATGTTTCCTTAATGTAAGGCGTATAAAAAGAAATTAAGCACTAGCATTTAAAATACATAGAATTTATCTCTGTAAGTGAGAAATAAAATGTCTATGGAATAAAATTCCGGCAATATGATTTATTTCTTTCTACATGTCTAAAAGTAACCTATCCCTAGCTTAATTCTCCGATAGTGCACGAAAAGTGTTTTATCGCAATTATGTGGCGATGATAAGATTTTCGTGGATGGATATGAGGCATGTCCTCGTTCACTGTTACTCACAAAGGGTAGATATTTCGTTGATAAGTGGAGTTTCAGGCGGAGGATAAATTTAGATTAGAGAACGTAGCTTGTTTTATAAAATCACACAACTAATGGTAGATCATAAGTATGTGTATTTGTAAAACTTTTTCCACTGGAAAGTATAGTTCTTTCATTTTGAAAAGCAATAATACTTTTGTAAACATTAAACAAAAATTTTAATGACCTTGCAGCAACTACATGTTTTAAAAGGTATTTGGGCTTATTTTTTTTTTATAATTCTTTTGTAAAAAAGTTATCTTATAAAAGATAACGCAGTAAGTCATTCATGCTCAAAGACCAATTAAATCTATGACGCAGGCCGTCATCATTCTTGATGCTTTACTTTTAAAATGACACAGCATGTCATGCTATTGAAATGTTTGTAAAATAGGGAATACAGCTAAATGGCATTAAATATCTATAAAAAAAGCGCACTTTCGCAAAATCTAATATTGACATTACAAAAATGAGTACTATAATAGCGAGTGAGTCATTCACTCAAAAAAAGAAGGTGTTGGAAATTAAGGGAAAACATGCCGCGAAAACACGATATAAACAAAGTAGAAAATATTATAAAAGCAGCAACTGATATTTTTATTAGTAATGGTTACAAACGAAGCAAAATGGAGGATGTAACGAAAACTTTAGGATTATCTACTGGTTCTATCTATCGCTATTTTAAAAGCAAAGAAGCTTTGTTTGATTTAGTGATTCGCGTAAATATTAATAATATTGATATAAAGAAAATTACATGGCCACTGGCTTCCTCAGGCAATACACTTGATTTTTTGCACAAAGCAACATTGTTAGAAAACCGTTTTCCTACACTTAACAATGCGTTAGAAGACAAAGCTAACGGTGAACAAAATGCTCAATTTGCACAAATAATAGGCGAAATATATGATGTACTCACTAAGTACCGATTAGGAATAAAGCTTATAGAGAGTTCTGCCCTTGATTGGCCAGAATTAGCTGAATTGTGGTTTAAAAAACGCCGCCAGCAAATGTTCACCATGTTGACGTCCTACATCAAAAAAAATATTTCCAATGGGAATATCTCACGGAGTTTCGATGTAAATGCATCTGTGAGATTTGTGGTTAACACCATTACTTTTTTTGCGATCCATCGTCACTTTGATATTATTCCCACAGAATTTAACGAAGTAACGTCGCGGCAAATGGCTATTGAAATGGTTATGAGAGCACTACAAGGAGAAAAAAAATGACACGCGAAAAATACGCAATTATTGGCGCTGGTCCCGCTGGACTAGCAGGAGCACGGAATTTACAGAAAAAAGATATTGCTTTTGATGGATTTGAATTATACAGCAATGTTGGTGGTCTTTGGGATATCGACAACCCAAATAGTGCAGTGTACCAATCTGCGCATCTCATTTCCTCTAAAAAGATGACCGAATTTGCGGAATATCCGATGAAAGACCATGTGGCTGATTACCCACATCATACCGAGATGAAGCAGTATTTTCGCGATTTTGCCGAACATTTTTCTCTATACGAGCATTATAAATTTAATACGAAAGTGATTAAAGTTGAGCCGGTAGACGGTGGCTGGTCTGTGACTTATAAAGAAAAAGACCAAGAACAGCAAACTTCTATTTATAAAGGTGTTATTCTTGCCAATGGTATTTTTTCGAAACCAAATACACCTGAGGTTGAAGGTGAATTTGCAGGACAGATAATGCACTCTTCTGAGTACAAAGATCCAAGTGTTTTTCATGGCAAACGCGTTTTAATTGTCGGCGCCGGAAATACAGGTTGTGATGTTGCAGTAGATGCTGTACATCATGCAGCTAAAGTTGACATGAGTGTACGTCGCGGGTATCACTTTGTGCCAAAATATGTATTTGGAAAACCAGCTGATACTGTTGGTGGAAAAATAAAACTTCCGCGGTTTCTAAAACAAAAAATCGATGGGGTATTATTAAAATTCTTCACCGGAGATCCCGAAAAATTCGGTTTCCCTAAACCTGATCACAAATTGTACGAAGTTCACCCAATCGTCAATTCAATGGTACTATATCACTTAGGACATGGTGATTTGAGCGTAAAAACTGATATTAAGAATGTTGATGGGAACACCGTTCATTTTAATGATGGCACACACCAAGACTACGACATTATATTATTTGCCACAGGTTACAAACTCAATTATTCATTTATTGATAGCGAGCATCTTAATTGGAAAGGTCACACTCCACAACTATATCTCAACATCTTTCACCCAAAATACGATAATCTCTTTATTCTTGGTATGATCGAAGCTACGGGAATTGGTTGGGAAGGACGCAATAAGCAAGCTGAAGTTGTTGCCTGCTTTATCAAAGCCTTAAGCGAAAACAAAAACTGCGCAAAAAAAATGCAGAAGAAAAAAGAAGCAGGGCTGACAGACATGCGTGGAGGTTACAACTACATGGAGTTAGAACGCATGGCGTACTACGTTCACAAAGATACTTATTTAAAAGGGATCAATAAGCATATTGCGCAATTACAATAGAAATCGTTTTTAATGAGATATTAATGAGAGTAATTAAAAACAAAGATTTAAAAAAAATATGTCCAAATACAAAATATGTCAACTGCATTTTTTATTTAAATGATATCAAACCAGATGATTTTTCAGGATGTGAATTTGATAATTGTTCTTTTCGCGGAAATTGCGTTGATTTGTGTTTAACAGCAAAAGATTTGACTTCTATTCCGCATTGGATTTTTGAACTGGACAACTTACAAACTTTAAATCTGAGCTATAATAAAATAACGGAAATACCAAAAGAAATAGAACAACTCTCTGGTCTTAAATCTTTATATTTAGACGGTAACAGAATATCTGAAATTCCAAAAGAAATGATGAGTCTTTCTTGCCTTAGGTTTTTAGGTTTGGGAAACAATCAAATAATAGAAATCCCTGAAGAAATAGGCAAGCTTTCTAAGCTTGTCTCTATATGTGTAGGTGGCAATAAGATAGCCAAAATTCCTGGAGAGTTAGGTTTACTTTCTTCTTTGGGATATCTTAATTTGGAAAATAACCAAATAACAGAAATTTCTAAAGAAATATGTCAACTTGATTGTCTTGAAGACCTTAAACTTAGCGGTAATAATATATCGCAAATACCTGTAGAAATTGGTTATTTGTCTAAATTATCATCTTTGTTTTTAAACAATAATAAAATAGCCAAAATTCCTAAAGAAATTGGTCAACTTTCCTCTCTTGAACAACTCTATCTGAACAATAACAAAATAGTAGAGGTTCCACAACAAATAGAAATGCTTTCTTCTCTTCGTTATTTGAAACTTCGCAATAATGAAATAGCAAAAATTCCAAAAGAGATTGGCAAACTTTCCTCTCTTAAATCTCTAGATTTAGGAAATAACCATATTCTTGAAATCCCCACGGAGATAGGAGAAAACGCTCGCCTTATAGATCTCTTTTTAGGTCGCAACCAAATAACAGAAATTCCGCAACAAATTACTCAACTTTCTCATCTTAAATTTTTAAGTTTAAGACACAATAAAATTGATAAAATTCCAAAAGAAATCAAAGTTTTTTTTGATTCTTCGAAGAGATTTTGGAATTTTTGAATAAAATTTACGGCGTTTAAATAAAGTAAAAAATACGACTTGTTCCAGTTGAAAAAGTTAAAACAAAGTAGAAAAACTTTGATTTGCTAAAAAGGAAGAAAAGTGAAAAGTACAATAGTAGTTCTTCATATATTACTAATAATTAGTTGTAGAACAAATTCAAAATTACTAAATTATAAAGCTAAAGAAAAAAATTTAATTACAGCAGTAAAGAAAAAAAATATAAAAAAAATAAAATTTCTTATCTCCAAAGACATAAATATTGATTTCCAAGATAAAAATGGTTGCACTGCCCTTATGAGAGCCGCATGGAGTGGAAACAAAGCAATAATAAGTATTCTTCTTAATGCTAATGCTGATGTTAATGTTCAAGATAAAAACGGATATACTGCTCTTATGTATGCAGTTCTCATCAAAAATCGAAGAGATATTATTAAAGCTCTTATTACTAGAGGAGCGAACGTTAATGTTCGAGATAAGAATGGAAATACTAGTCTCATAAAAGCAGCTAGACACAGTAAAGAGTACACCGAAATGCTTCTTGCTGCTGGTTCAAATGTTAATGCCCGAAATAAAGATGGAAATACTGCTCTTTTAGAATCTACTCACAACAAAAGTATAGTGGAAACGGTTATTATTGCTGGCGCTAATATAGATGCACAAGATAAATATGGTAATACTGCTCTTATGAAAAGTACATGTGACAATATAGCTAAAGTGCTTATGAGAACAGGAGCTAATGTAAATGTTAAAAATAATATTGATCGCTCGGCACTCATGAAAGCCGCTTTTTTAGGACTACACGAACGAGTTACTAGCCTCCTCTATTTTGGGGCTGATGTCAATACACAGGATAAATATGGCAACACTGCTCTTGTAAGAGCTCTGGAAAATCCTATCCCAAGTGAAAAAATAGTAAAAAGTTTAATCTATGCTGGAGCTGATATAAATATTAAAAATAAAGCCGATCACACTGCTATTACTATTGCATCGACTTATGGTTTTTACAACATTGTAAAAATACTAAGGGATCCAAAAAATAAAGCTATTACGATGGACAGAGTTTCGCCAAAAAACTAAGGCTCATTATCAGTTGTTATCAAAAACATTATTACTATTGATAACAAAAGACAAGTCTCTTAACATCCGACTAACTAGAGAAATAGCATTATAGTTATCGATTATGAATAATCGATAGCGATGATTTTAGGACTTGTTTTGTCTCTAGCTTCTCTACTTTTTTTGCCTTCTGTTTTTCAATGTATTTTTCACAGGAGTGAAGTTCTCAATCCTTGTAAAAATAGTCAGCCATTTAATAGATCGCATTAGCCGCTAGAATCTAAATTTTTATGTTTAATTTTATTGCTTGCTTATAATTATTTAAATGTTTTCGAGCTCAAACCCGAATTTTTCAAAGCTTTTGATTAAATAAAGAAGCGTCTGTTACAATTCGCAGTTAATGATATTTTAACCACATCCCTGCTATTCTCTGAATAACGACATGCTCTAGTTTTTGCTAAAAATTTAGATAAATTTCTTTCTCAACTCAGTTGAGAAATCTCTGGTAGTTATAGAAAGGAATTTATTATGAAAACAAAATCAATCATCTTGTTGTTATTGATTATTTTATCTACGAATATTTACAGTGACGACAAACACTGGTCAAAACAATTCAAAAAACCTAAATCATCGAACAAAATGTTGCCTTCTACTGGTATGTCAGACGCCACCAATAAACCTATTTTTCGCAAGGCTAAATGGCACGATGGAAAATTGTATATTTGTGGCGCATGGGAAAGTGGAGCAAGCGGCTGGAATATTAACAAACGTCAACTCAACGATTATTGGTATTTATGGTCGTGGTCGTCCGATTATGGGTATGAGCCGATATGTCATTTTCATTCTGCCCAAGGGGGTGTTGGCCCTGATGGGAAGATCAATGACTTTTTGTGGTTACCTGATGGACGACTAGTGGTCGCTGGGGAATTTACCCGTATCGATAATCCTGGTGGGGTAATGTACCACCGTGTTGGTGCATTGGCGATATACGATCCCAAAGAACCATCGGCTAATAAATGGAAACCTCTTGGAAGCTTTCAATACAATGGTAACGGCGGTGGTGGCGCTATATATTGTTTAGCTTACGATCGCAAAGGTAACGATCTTTATATGGGAGGAACTTTTGGTGGTATCAAAGGCAAAGAGTCGCGTAAAATGCCAGTTTCTTCACAAATTCATCGTTATGACTTTGACACAAATTCACTTGAGCCTCTTGTTCCTGGAGTAGGAGGAAGCAAGCCAGCTATCTACAAAATTTTTGTCGATAATAGCACCACTCCTTCTACCATATATGTAGGTGGAAAGTTCCATTACACTGCTGGCAACGGACTCAATCCTGTTTTAAAAAGCAGTACCGCAAAATACTCTACTGGATTTGCTCATTGGCAACAAGGAAAAGGGTGGACTACATATCCAAATAAAATTGCACGTAAGTTGGGGCCAAATGCCAAAGATATGATTTTGCAACGCTCAGCAGACTTCAAGTATTTTGATTCTGTGCGTGTACTAGATTTTTTAGTTGATGGCAAAGACATTTGGATAGTCGGTGCTTTTTCTCAAGGCAAAGGGTCATCGCAAAAATTTAAAGGCATTGCCAAATGGGATCGCAGCAAACAAATGTGGATTGATCCTACAGGTAAAGGTGGTGTTGGTCGCGAAGTTTACAGCATTGCTAAAGCAAATAATGGCAAGATATATTTTGCTGGGGCATTTGGTGGGCCTAAAATAAAGGGTTTTCAAAATGGTGATGCTGCACATATGGCAATGAGTTTTGATCCTGCGACAAATACTTGGGCGCAATTAGGTAGTGGTCTTGCCGGAAGATCTATGCCTGAATGCCGTTTAACGACTTATAATAATGATGTGTATTTTGTTGGTGATTTTAATTATATTGGCGCACAAAGAACAGGGCGAAGTAGTAAAGATAAAGCCTTTGAATCTTGGTACATTGCGAGATGGAACGAGGATATTAATTTTGACAAAAATCCTGCAAAGCTACCGAAAAAAGCTAAGAAATCGCAGGTTTTTCAAACGCCAACAGCAACATGGTCGACAGGCAATGAGCACTGGTCACGCGCTTTCCCTAAGCCTGCTCGTGCCCGTGGAAAAATATCGCAAATGTCTGCAAAAACAGGCATGGACGATGGAACGGGGACTCCTAACATTACAGGAGTGATTAAATACGAAGGTGTTCTGTATTTCTGTGGAAGATGGGAAGCTATAAGGGGAGAATATTGGCATGTATGGCAACATTCTCTTAAGTCTGGCTGGCAAGGTATTGCTGTAGAAAAAGGTAAAAATATTACTGGTGTTGGCAGTCCACCAAAGGGTATGAAATTAAAGAACGGTAAACTATGGATTTATGGTTCGATTAGTAATTATGCTGGCATCGCTATATATGACCTCTCTACAAAAAAATGGAGTCCACTAACAGGTAAAACTGAAAATGGTAAAGATGTTTTTGGTAACTCTGATCCAAATCGCGGTAGTCCTGTCAATGACATCGCATGGGACAACAAAACCGGAGATTTGTATTTAGTTGGTTCGCGCGGTGGCTTAGAGAATTCTAGCTATTCTTCTCCAAAAGCGATAGGGCAAGTAATCCGCATAGACAAAAATAATGTATATCACCCCATGGGGCGCATGCTGATGGCAGAAATGCCGACAAAGCCAGTTCTTGTCATTGATTCTATTTACATAGACGAAAGTGTTTCACCATCTGATATATATCTTGGTGGGACGTTTAATTACTATGGACGTGTTTCTTCTAACAAGCGAATGCTCTATAACATTGCGAAGTGGAATTACAAAACAAATGATTGGGGACCTGTTGGCGAAGGAACCTTTATCGGTTTAAGTGCATTAGATAAAAAACATTATCCTAAAGGTCTACCAGGGCTTGTGGCAAAACCTGAACTATACCGCGGATTTTTAGCGGCTGGCTTTCCGCGGATCCGCTGCATGACAATGGACAAAGCTGGAAACCTTTATGTTGGCGGTACACTCGCTATCGTTGATAATCACTTACCTGTTGTTGAACGAAAAGAGACATTTGGCATTGCTAAATTAGATGCAAAAACTAATAAATGGACAGGGTGTACGAAAGTAGGAGGTGTGTCGCGCGATATTTTTCAAATGACATTTATTGATAAACGTCATTTGCTGCTTTCTGGAGGTTTTCATTTTGACAACTCGTGGCAACCACTTCACGGAGCTGCAATTCTCGATATCAAAACAGGAGAATTAAAGCCATTTGGTGGAGGACTACTACGTAAAGGACGATCGCAAGTGATTTCTTCAGATGTTTGTCATTTTGCGGATGGTGATGATATTTATTTCGCTGGTCTTTTCGATTATGCAGGAATAAACATTAATGATCTCGCGGAAGCTCCTATTGAGTCAAACTATATTGCCCATTGGAACAGTACCAAAAATTTCGACCCAAATAGTGGACTGATGATCGCTCCTATCTCTGCTATCACAAGACCACAGGGTTTTAGTTCGAAAAGCATACAAGTTAAAATAACCGCAAGCGTTCCCAAAGGAAAAATTACTTGGTATGAAAAAAGAACAAATGGTCAATTTGCTAAAAAGGGTCAGGGAAATAAATATACAGCGCGTCTTCGTATAAGTTCTGTTTCTCCTGATCCTGTAATTTATGTAACTGTAACTGTTGATGGAATTGAAGGTGGCAAAAAGCCTGTACGCATTCCGGTGAAATAAATTTTCCGCGGGCCTATGCTCGCGGTTTATACCACTTTGATTAGAATAACATTTTTTCAGGAGCACTTTATGAAAACCGCAATATTGATTGCACTATTATTTCTTTGTAGTTGCGAGTCTCCACAAATTCTAAGTAATTCTTTTCCACAAGTTTTGAGCAACAAAAACCTACCACAAGTATCTATTACCGCTATTCCAAAAAATATCGATGAATTTGCAAAGTTATGTGAGAAACACAATAATTCACAAGGAGCTGTTGCTATGACTATTTTAGCAATGTGGATTTATGCTGAAGATCAAGATTTTGGCCAAAAAGCAATGTCTATAATTGTCAGTCCTACACAACAAAATCCTGGCCAAAAAGGAGTGAATGGCATACAGATTCGAAATATTGATTTACAACGATTAAAAGATCGTGTCCGCAACAAACGTTACATTTTACAAAGTTACTTCAAGGGCACGACTGCTCCACAGTATGACGTAACTTTGCCCTTTACTATAACTACTTATACAACTCCTCGTAGCGAGCAAGGGCAGGGAAGCTTAAAAATAATGACGAATTGCAATGGCGCAGATAATGCTCGTCCTGTTACTGTTCACAATTACAATGGGAGATGGGTTACCAAAGAGTGGAGTAGTTTGATGTTAGGCGTTCGTAAATAAAACGGAACAGCGTTTATCTTGGGCGTGTCACCAATTCATTGACCTAATTGGTAACACGCTCTAATCAAAAATAGGGTTTTTTCGGTTAGCTATTCTGAGATATTTTGTTCTACCGATAAATCTGGAGAGTTATTTTTCCAGACAAATTTTCGACATAAACTAACACTTCCCCATAATAAAATTAACGGTAACCACACAAGTTTTATTTCACTGACCATTGTTTCTAGTCCCCACTCGGAAAAAAAAGCTCCAATGCCAAGAGGTGGAACAAGAATAGGACGCCAAGGTAAAAAGTAACGAGTCTCATCAAATGGAGAAAAGAAGGCAATTCCTAGTCCACCGTCTGTCATTGCGTCGAGAATACCATGGGAAGAGATAATGGCAAAAAAGAACAATATCATTTTCCACCACTGTTTTGTATAGTGTCTTATTTGTTTAAAATCAATGCAAACAACAAGAAGAGCCAAGAATATTGCAAAAAAGATAGAGTGCGTAAAACCGCGATGCCCAAGGAGATGACCATATTCAATGCCGAATTTTAAACCGATGACATCAGCATCGGGAATAGATGCGCAAATCATAGCAGCAAACCAAAATCGCTTTGACATTTTTTCTCTAAAAATAATCTTTCCCATAACAACTGCTGAAAACGAATGAGTAAAGAAAGTACACATCAGTTAAGCCCTCCTTTAGCAAATTTTAAATGATAATTAAAAAAAATATATTTTCACAGTGTAAAATCTTCTTCCATTAAATCATAATGGCAACATTCCATACCTAGTTTTTGATATGTAGTTCGCGCTATGTCGTTGTTTTTGTCAACATATAAACGTATTCCACATACACCATGATTTTTGCAATTCTCTTTAATATAACTATACAGTTGAGAATAAATTCCCCGACGACGATACTCCTTGACGATATACACGCTTTGAATCCACCAAAATGTACCGTTACGCCAGTCGCTCCATTCGTAAGTAATCATTAGCTGTCCAACAACTACTCCATTATCTTCTGCGACTATGTAGAAACCTTTAGTATCGTCTTCGAGAATAGATTTTACCCCTTTTGTTACTCTCTCTTTATCTAACGATTTGTCTTCTGTTTCTATTGCCATTGCGCAATTTCCAAATACAATAGCTTCATAATCTGTTAATAGTGCTCTGCGAATATTCATAATAATTCCTTGATTAGGGGGATTGACATTTAAAAGAATAACTAAAATAATAGAACTTAGCGAGTAAAAATATAGATTATGATTCCGAAAAATTCTATTTTGGTAAGTACTGTAAACTTTCTATTCTTTTAAAGTAAACAGGCAAAATTATAAATCAGGCAAGGTCTTTTATTTTTGGAAATGGGATCAGATCGGGAACGATTTAAAATTTAAAACGTCGCAACGCCTTAGTATCCGCGATTTATATCTATTTCATTTGGCATTTTTTTGCCAGAGGCTTTAGTATTTAACAAATGAATTAGGTGATCCATGCGTAAAAATTCTACTTCATCACATCTGCCTGCACGATGTGGACTCATAACAACATTATTAAGTTCGTGAAATGGAAAATTCGCTGGAAGAAAGTCTTTCATTTGATTTTTCTTGGGGTAATTATACCAAACGTCAAGACCAGCAAAAAGCCTTCGTTCACATAGAGCTGTGTATAACGCTTTCTCATTGATAACAACTGCCCGTCCTATATTTACAATGATTGCTTGGGATGGTAATGCATTAAGACGTACACTGTCTAGTAAATTGGTAGTCTTTGGTGTTTGTGGTAAACAAATAATAACCACTTGCGACCTAGGAATTAATTCATCGATATCACCTATATTGTGAACGACAATACCATTGTCATTGTAGCCTTTTGTTCTACGAACAGCAGTTACTTTCATCTCTAACGCACTACAAATACGAGCTACGCGTTTACCAATTGCTCCATATCCCAAAATGAGTACATTTTTTTGTGATAAAAGAGGAGAAGGAGTCATTCGACCTTGCCAATTATGAGTGCGAAACTGTTTATCTATAGTGACAATTTTTTTCGCTGTTGACATCATTAAAGCAATTGCCATTTCAGCGGTAATAGTCGCATTATGATGGATGTTGTGGAGTTTTATCTGTGAGAATTTTTTTAGAATAACGCTTGTTTCGTGAGGAATACCAGAAAAAGGAATGATTAAAGAGCACAGGTTTTTACTTTTGGCAAGGAGTTTTTCGGGAGGTCGGCCACTAATTAATATGCTGTAATTAGTGACCTCAGGTTCTAAACCAAAACTAATATGAATAGTTTTATCTAAATTTTTTATAAAATAATCATAGTAAGGTTGCTCTGGTTTATACAACATATGAACATGTAAGGTACTCATACTCTAACTACTTGCATTTATAGCAAGAGCGTGGATTTTATCTGGAATATCATCATCAAAGACTTTGTATATCATGCGGTGCTTTTCTATTCTGCTTTTGTCAGCAAAGGATTCTGCAACAATACGCACTTTATAGTGGCCGCCTTTTCCAGCACCTTTATGACCTACATGTTTATAACTTTCATCTATAATTTCTAATTCCGTGGGAGAAAAAGCCTCTTCCAATTGTTTCTTCATATACTCTGCATACATTTTTTACTCTTTAATATTTACGATATAGACCAACAACAATTCCTTGTACTTTAAGCTCATGCGGTTTTACATAAAACGATTTCATCGTTTCGTTTGCTGGGCGAAGCTCTATACGACTTTTTTGACGATACATGCGTTTCACAGTAGCGCTATTATCAACAAGAGCAACTACCATTTCGCCGTTTTCAGCATTTTGTTGACGACGAACAACAATATAGTCGCCTTCAAAAATACCGTCCTCAATCATCGAATTTCCTTCTACGGTAAGAGCGTAGAAACTACCATTACTAACCATTTCTTTTGGAACTGGTATGCGTTTTTCCGAACTAATAATTGCTTCGATAGGGCGTCCAGCTGCAATTTTTCCCAAGAGAGGTACAGAAACCGATTCTTTCGGAATCATGAAATTTTCAACGAAACGATGATCAACTTCTATTGCGCGTCTCGCGTTCCATTCTTTTTTCAAAACCCCTTTTGCCTCTAGTTTCTTGAGATAATCTTGGACAGTTCCCAAAGACTTCCAACCGAAATGGTCAGCGATCTCTCTTTGACTAGGTGCATAACCGTTTTCAGCGGTAAAATTGCAGACAAATGTCAAAAGAGCTTTTTGTTTTGGAGTTATCCTCATTTTATAATCCTTTGTAAATGTAACTAAATAGTATATATCTTATTCAATATACCCGTAAGTACCAATGATATCAAGGCAAATTTTAGATCGCATACAAAAAAATACTATTTTTATACTAGAAAAATACTGTTATCTAACGGAAATTATTTATATTAATAATGTTTATATAGAGATAAAATTAGATAATTTACACTAGTACTACAGTTGTAATTAAAATAACAAATAGGTAGCTATAAAAATTAGACACTCTGTAGGTCTTATTTTATCGATAGCTCTTCTCAAATAGCAAAAAACACTGTTATTTGTAAACAGCTAGAAACACCGAAAAATAAGGAACTGTACTTAGTTACAACTGTAGTACTAGGGCGTGTCATCAATTAAAATTGTCGTGACTGTGACCTATAGTGTTGAACAAAAAGTAAAAAAAACTGTTATAACAAAGTAAATACAAAGTAAAGAGAAAAAATGAAATGGGTCACAACCTGCTTGTTCTTTGAAAATTAGTAAAAATAGAAAAAGACTTTAAAGGCATATCAAGAGCAAAAAAAGAACTTTGAAGCCTTCTGATTCCATAAGAAGTTTGCATTCTTTCATAGAAGTATTGGATTTGTTCAGCAAAAGTAACTTTGTGTAGAGACTCCTTAAGTTTACGAGTACGAATGAAAAGCAAAGATTCCTGAGGATAAATAAGATTATAATCAGGAGATTCAATAAGCGAAATTCGAAAGAACTGAAGAAAGTTAAATGCCATAGTAAGATGGAAGATGAAACGATAACAAGAAGTAGGATCCCAAGCTTGAAAATCGCAAAAAGCAAAATCAGACTTTTGTTCGCGAAAAAAAATTTCAATTTCCCATCGTAAAGGTAAGATGGAAGATGAAACGATAACAAGAAGTAGGATCCCAAGCTTGAAAATCGCAAAAAGCAAAATCAGACTTTTGTTCGCGAAAAAAAGTTTCAATTTCCCATCGTGAAAAATAGTAAGTAATAATTTTCTCAGGTGTAAACTCAAGATTGGAACAAAGAAGGAACTTAACTGGAGTAAGGTGCAATAGTTGGCTAAGAGATTTTAATTTATGAGACATGACAACGTTAGCATCGTCAAGAGTAGAGATACGTAGTTGCTTTTTCGCATATCCGTAAAAATGCGGTAATTGTTGAGATTGCAACTTTAGCTGACTTCTTAAGTTGATTCCTGTATGAGCTACGAAATTAAGTTGTCTAGCACAACAAAGATGTTGTGGATGAAACTGCTTCCAAACTTTCTTTCCTGGGAGCCTTGATGCTTTGGGGCCATTACTTCCAATACAGCGATCTGATGAACAAGAAGTAATCAAAGTCCAATAGTGTTTCATTTGCTATGTCTTTTTCAGAAGATTATATAGCAATAACGACTTGTTCCAGTTGAAATAATAATCTTGCGGCGGGCATAAAGTCTTGATTTAGAACATGTTAAAAGTGACCTATGACAAAAGTTGTCGAACTAAGCTGAAATATTGCGCTCCTTCGGAGCTAGACCAAAACCAACACAAATATTTGAATATGAGTAACTTACCTTACTTCAAGCATGCAAGCCGGGATCAGGCTTGAAAAATAAGGATGATACTTCTTTTATTTTAAGTTTTATGCAGAAGCCCTATACCACTTCCACTATAAAAACTAGACTTTAGCACCTCTGTCTTCTAACAGCTTTATTTTATCAACAACAAAACTTTGGGTGA
Source organism: Candidatus Uabimicrobium helgolandensis (assembly GCF_041508025.1). Classification (NCBI taxonomy): domain Bacteria; kingdom Pseudomonadati; phylum Planctomycetota; class Candidatus Uabimicrobiia; order Candidatus Uabimicrobiales; family Candidatus Uabimicrobiaceae; genus Candidatus Uabimicrobium; species Candidatus Uabimicrobium helgolandensis. The sequence continues at coordinate 2,630,554 of NZ_CP165719.1, read as the reverse complement.
TAAGAATTTTTTTTCTGATAATATTGTGATAGTACTTATGAGAATTAATTCTTGTTTAGATACCGTAAAAAAACCGTATTTTGTGTTTGCATTTACAGTAAGTTAGTCGTATAATCTTGTAAGATTGACTAGGTAATGTTCAGGTGGGACTCAACAACACGGGGGGTGTGGTAGTGTTCCCAGGAAAGAATTTTCTTAAAGTGAGATTTATATTTTGCGGACTATTTGAGTATTGTGTAGGGGGTGCGAGATGTTGTGTATAGAATCTACAAATTCAAGAGATGAGTTTAATTTAATTAATAGATCTATAGCAGAAGAATACAAATATCAGATATGTGCTATGGCAATCCAAAAAAAGAAAGAAAAATTTTTCGATTTACTGACAAATGATAAACAACTCACAACACAAGAGCGGGAAAAGATTTTCGATTGGATACAACAAAATATTAATATGGTTATTATGTAAAAAATAAATATGTTTTAGCAATTGAAGGCTATAAGTAGCTGGAGCTATAATGTTTTTTCTTCTAGAGGAGATCTATTCTCCTCTTTTTTTATGTCTGTATTTAGGGCCTGTCATCATTCAAGCTAATGAAGCCAAATAATGCAAGAAACTAAGTATACAGCCGCTAAAAAATTCTGAGCAGTTTTATCGTACCGCGTAACAATAGCTCGATATTGCTTGAGTTTGCAGAATAGATTTTCTATCAGATGGCGAGATTTATGAAGGTGGCTGACGCCATTTTTTGGCTTGCGCTGCCTTGGTAATTCGTGCTTGAAGCCTTCTGACATTATATTGTGTTCGTTTCCAGTCAATGTTTGCCCATGCAGATACTTGACGACCACGATCGTAAATAACTCTGGAGCTGGCTCTTCTAGAGACCACGCCTTTCTCCAATAAACTGTTAACTTCAATGATATTACCAGTTAAACACCACATCGGCTTCAGCCATCCTTACGATGGGAATGATGTTGGTTTTACCTCAATTCCTATCCTCGTCTGTTACAGACGGGCTTTCGCTTGGCTTTGATCCTGTATTCTGTCCCAACTCAAACAACCTCGCGGTTGCTCTAGTTATTTTTGTAACCGGTACAGCATACCCTGAGTTACTATAGAAAACACATACGATTTGGGTTAGGTGCAGCCTGTACCCCGAGATCTAAGAACTACTAACACAGAAATGATCCGCCTGTGTTCTTGTTGATCTATACCATTTTGGTTCAGGCCCAGATCCTTTTAAGAGCACGCAGCTTGCCTTTGAGTATCATAGCGGCGTTGAGCCTTCGGTTACATAGCTACAGTTATGTGCCTCTCAGTCTCTCCTTGCTCTGACACTCAAATTCTACACTGACTTGAAACGTGCTCAAAAACTTTTTACGACTCACTTATTAAGTGACCTGCCAAAAGTATTTACCCATTGGCATTTTGTTCTTTAATTTTCTAGCTTTGTTGCTCCTGAGTTACGCAGCTACGGCTGTGCGCCATCGTCGCGCCTCGCTATAAAAATAAAGACCTGCACTGAGTGGGTAACTACTTTTGTCAAGTCACTTAGTTAGATTAAAATGTACAACAGTAAAAATAGATTGCGATGCTATAGACTTAAAGCCTATTGTTTCTGTTTTTATAGAAGGAGTTTCTATAGATAATCGTTGGGAGGAGTAGTTTTTTCCTACTTGCTTTGGTTAGGATGGGCTCGGTGGCAGTTAAAACTGTTTCAATTTTGGAAACTTACAGGTGTGTCATGCTATTCCAGGTTCTTCAGGAAGCATTAGATAAAATTAAAGAGTAAAAAAATAAAGCCCTTTATTATGTACAATAAAGGGCTTTATTTTACGAATCAGAACTGCTTGCACTAGAAGAATTAGTACTAGATGTATTCGATGTTTCAGATGATGAAGATGATGAAGATGATCCTGATTCTGACTTTGCTTTATCTTTATAAGATTTACTGCGATAGTCAGTTATGTAAAAACCTTCCCCTTTAAATATAAATCCTGCTCCTGGACCAATAAGTCTTTTTAATGTGCTTTTTTCTTCACACTTAGGACAATCTTTTAAAGGATCTTCACTCATATATTGAAAAGAATCGAATACATGTTTGCAAGATTGGCATTCATAAGAATATGTTGGCATTTTATGCTCCAAATAAATAGTTCTTAAGGATTTTGCTCGCCTTTAAGAGTCTATTCTTCTTATAAAAATTTACTCTGCAACAGCAACTTGGCTTAGCTTTTTGTGCAAAGAAGATTTTTTTCTAGCAACATAATTCTTGTGGTAGATTCCTTTTTGCCACGCTTTATCAAGCTGACTAGTTACCTGTGGCAACGCTTTTTTTGCTTCTTCAGCGTCACCTTTTTCGATAAGGGTGGTGAAGTTTTTAATTTGTGTTTTTACTGACGATTTAATGCTTTTGTTGTGGACGCGACGCTTTTCATTTTGACGCATTCTTTTTTTTGCTGATTGAATATTAGGCATTACTTTTCCTTTTATGATACTCTTAGTTTATCTAATCTAGCACTAACATCTTTGTACTGGATGTCAATGTTCATTAAAGATGTGAAGGTATTGATTGCCTCTGCTTTTTTATCTGCAGATTCATAGACAACACCTAAACTATACAACAGTGTTTTATATGCTTTATGGCTAGAAGCAAGACCTTCTAATGCGCTTTTAAACTGTGCTTCTGCCAAAGAATAGTTCTGTTTGTGGAGAAATGCTTGTCCCATGTAATTAAGAGCTTCCACTCTCAATCCTGGTGACTGAATAGCTTGTTGGAAGTTAGCAATCGCTTCATCAAACTGCTTTAATTGAAACAATGCTTTTCCTAGTCTATAACGTAACTCTGATTCTGTTGGACGCTCTTCTACTAGAACTCTGTATTCTTCTACTTCTGTAGAAAGTTTCTTTTTCTTTAATTGTTTTGCCTGTTGAGCGATGTTTGCGTCTTGAGGATTTTTCTTTTGCTTTTTTTGCAGTATATCTATTTGCATGTTTAGTTTGTCAATTTTGCAAGTCGCAATTTTGTATTTTGTATCAAAATTTGTAGGATCTAGTTCTAGATATTTTTGAAGAAGCTCACCAGCTTGGTCGTAACCAGATGGGTCGTATTTCGCGAAAATGAGGTATTTTTCTGCCAAATCGCGAATTAATTTTTTGTTTTCTGGTTCTTCTTGCAATTGTCTTTTTATGATTGCAATGACTTGTTCTGCGTCTTCTTTTGAGCGTATTTTCTGATTGAGTTTTTCTAAAATATTAGCTTTATCTTTATCTTTAATCAAGTCGCGAGAGCTTTTTGCTTCGGTATACGTATTGGTAGTCTTCATTGCCGCAATACGCTTTACTTCTCTTGAAATATCGCCATCTGTAGGACTTAATTTTGCCGCTTTTTGGCAATAAAATATAGCTTTGTCGTAATTACCCAAGTTTTTATGTACTTCGCTAAGTTTAACCAAACTTTTTACGTGACTTGAGTCTATAGAATAAAGATCTTCAAAAACAAAAATAGCAGTATCTGTATGCCCAGAGTGCATACAAGCTTCTCCCAGTGCAAATAGAACTGGGACATTTGTAGGATCATGTAGCAGATAATTTTCAGATTCTTCTATAACCGTATCCCATTTTTTGCGCATTTGTGCAAATTTTAACTTTGCTTGTGCACCTATACCTTTGGACATTGCCTGTCCTTTTGTTGGCGCACCATGAGCCTGGTGTTTTTTCTTTACTGTAGCACGGAGAAGTTTACGGGCTTTTACGTCGTTGGGAGTAAATTTCAAAATTTGATTTTTTAGAAGTTCAATTGCAAGGTCATAGTTATTTCTTTTTAAGGCTTCTTCTGTCCTTTTATAAAGTTTTTTAATTTGTTCCGACACGTCCTCACCTTTCTAAAGCGAAAGATTTTGTTTTAGCATATACCAAGCTCTACAATAACAGAAATAATTTGGTAAATTTTCCCTGCTTATTTCGTTTATAATACAATGTTTTCTGCGCTTTTGCAAAATAAAACTATAAGCTTATTATGGCTTATTTTATGTAAATAATGTTCTACTGTATACTTGCTTGCAAATTTTGTAAATCTTCTTGTGGAACATCAAGACCGAATGCTGGTACATTATTGATTAAATTTTCTTTTTGTACTAGTGTTTGCGCTTTGTCTTTCGCGCCATTCTTGGCATATGCCCAAGCAGCTATATAAGCAAGAGAATAGTAGTCTTTTCCTTTTCCTTGTGAGGCCATCACACTCAAATGTTTCTCTAAACCATCTACATCTTTAGCACGCGCAGAAAGAAAACCGTACTCAACTTCTTTCTCGATGCCAGTTATAGGTGTACGATACATTCCATAGCCCTTGTTTAAATATTCAAGAACTTCTTTTGGCATTTCTTTATTTAGAGAACCAGGAACTAGCCTAAAGTCCTTTAAGTACTGAACAATATAAGCTTCGCGAAATTTTTCCCAATCTTCGTCGTCGCCATCAGCAACAATCAATTCATTGATGTTTGAACTACTAAGAACGTTTTCTTCCATAGTAGATGGTTGAGGAGGTATATATGTTTGCTGATTATTGTTGTTTGTATCGTTATTTATAATGTTGTCTGTATTGTCATTATTACTTGAATTGTCTATATTATCATTGTTATTTGTATTATCGCTGTTTGTATTATCGCTATTTGTATTGTCACTAGTTTGGTTATCGTTGTTTGTAGTATCGCTTTGAGAATTGTTAACATCCGAAGCATCATTATCTACTTGTGTAGATACACAAGAAACTAGTAAGATAGACATAAATAAAATTGTAACTAGTAGCCTCATTTGGCGTATTCCTTTATTAACACAAAATTCATGATTCTTAGAGATTATATGGGCAGGTAGCGTGTTAACGCGACATAAAGATTATCAATCTAACACAAAGCGAATAGAAAGTCAAAACTATTAGAAGGTTAATTTGCTTATCAAATTGGAGTCTATAGCTACCGAAAACGGTAGAGTCAGGTACAAAAGAATTTCGATTCTGTACAAGAGAGCTATCTTTGAAATTTTTGAGGTATGAGCGCTGTTTTAAATTGATAATTTTAAACAGGTATGAGCGCTGTTTTAGGTTGATAATTTTAAACAGGTATAGTAAAGTTTAACATAAATCAATATCAAATATTATCAAAAAATATCAAATTGTTCTTGTCGAAAAGAAAAACTAAAGTATAATAAAGTAATGAAACTATCAGAATATGCAAAAAAGAATTCAATAACTTATTTAACAGCTTATCGTCATTGGCAAAAAGGCTATATAAAAGGAAAACAACTCCCGTCAGGAACAATAGTTGTTTTCGACGAAAAGGAAAAAAAAGCTAAGGAAGAAAAGCCAAGCGTGATCATTTATGCACGAGTATCATCATCAGAAAATAAAAAAAATCTAGAGTCTCAGTGCAACCGCCTAAGAGATTATGCAAGTGCTAGAGGCTATCAAATAGCAAAAGAAGTCAAAGAAATAGGATCTGGATTAAATGATAAGAGAGCAAAATTAAAGAAAATTTTAGAATCAGATGATTGGGAAATTTTAATAGTAGAGCACAAAGATCGTTTGGCAAGATTTGGATTAAATTACATTGAAATATTATTAGCAAAAGAAAATAAAAAAATAGAAGTAATAAACAAAACAAGTGGTGATAAAGAGGACTTGATGCAAGATTTCGTAAGTATAATTACTTCTTTTTGTGCTAGATTATATGGGTTGAGAAGAAACAAGAGGCGAACAGAGAAAATTATAAAAGAGTTAGAAGAAGAAATGAGTAAAACTGAAAAATAAGTGAGTTCAAGCAAAATTATGAAGCTCGTAGAAAAACATAATATAACAAAAAATAATAAAAAATACTCTGAACTGGACGACTTAAGTTTCCGTTCAAAAAATCTATATAATGCTGGATTGTATGTAGTGCGTCAAAATTTTTTCGCAGGAAAAGGTTTTATAGGTTACGAAAATCTTCAAAAAGAGCTACAACAAAGTAAGGAGCCAGACTATTACGCACTACCAACAAAAGTAAGTCAGCAGATATTAAGAGTATTGTGCAAAAACTTCGAATCATTTTTTAGAGGGTTAGAAGGATACAATATCAATCCAAATAAATTCAAGGCAAAACCAAAATTGCCAAAGTATAAACATAAGAGTAACGGACGGAATATAGTTTTATACCCAATAGATGCAATAAACAAAAAAGAATTAACAAAGAACAAAATCAAGCTATCAATGTGTAACATAACATTGTCATGTCAACAAAAACACATCAAACAGGTAAGAATAGTTCCTCGATATGGAATGTACAAAATAGAGATTGTTTATGAGAAATCAGTGTATCTACTCAAAGAAAAAGATATCACGTCGGAATTTCTCTTAGAACTACAAAAAGACACACCAATATCATTGTATTTGAGAAAAAAGTGTTCAAAAATATTGCAAGAAAAAATAGAAAACTACAAATGCGATAAACCAGCAAAGTTATTAAAAAAAGCAATAGCAGATAAATTGAATTCTTTGATCAAAACAAAAATTTATAACAAAGATATTTTTGATTCTGTAACACTATCAAAAGTAACAAAACAAATATTAAGTCAAAAGCCAAAAGAAGAAAAGTTACTTGAGTTCAATAGATTATTATTAGAAGATTGTTACAAACAATTAGGAAAACATAAAGTTCTTAATCCTAACCTTGATAAAAACAAAATCGCTGGAATAGACATTGGGTTAAACAACTTAGCGGCTATAACTTCAAATCAAAAAGACTTCACTCCTGTCTTGATTAACGGTAGACCTCTAAAATCGATTAACCAATTTTTTAACAAAAAGCGTTCTTGTTTAATGTCTTATATCGGTAACAAAGGAACTAGTAGAAGAATTGAAAAACTTACATACAAAAGAAATTGCGTTGTTAGCAACTACCTTCATCAATCTAGTCGCTATATCATTAAATTGCTAGTTGAGAAAAGTATTGGAACATTAGTTATTGGCAAAAACGATGATTGGAAGCAACAGATTAACATTGGCAAAAGGAATAATCAAAATTTTGTTTCTATTCCCCATTCTCAGTTTGTTAACCAACTTACCTACAAAGCCCAACTTGCTGGTATTGAAGTTCTTATTCAAGAAGAAAGTTACACTTCTAAATGTTCTTTCTTAGACAGTGAACCGATTAAGAAACATCAAAATTATTTGGGACACCGTGTTAAACGAGGTCTATTTAGGTCTAAACAAAATATTTTGCTTAATGCTGATATCAACGGGGCAGCAAATATTATTCGAAAAGCAATCCCGAATGCTTTTGCTAACGGGATAGAGGGCATAGTAGTATTCCCCAAAAGGATCACTCCTTTTTAAATGAAAATTCATTAAATGTAATATTTGATCATGTTTTCGTGAACTATGATTAGTTGTTGTTTAAACCAAAATTTCGGCTAATCACTTTACTTTAGATAGAATATTGAATTCGTAAAAGGCTTAAGAAGATTTATTTGGACTTTATTTTGCTATTAATCATCTTCATTGTTTTTTTTGTTTTCATCGTCCTTTTTATACTGTCTAGGTTGTCGAGTTCGTTTGTTTCCGCCTCGGCCCCTTCTTGTTCTACCGCGTTTTTTCATTTTAGGTTTTTCTTTTAGATTGGTAAAAAAACTATTACCATTTTTTAGATGATTAATTTTTATTTGTCGTACTTTAGCATCTAAAACTTTTTCGTTACCGCGATAAATTCGTGCTTCTCTCGGAAAACAAATACCGTCAACCCAGTAATTTTGTTTATCTAGAAACACTTTAAATATTGTGTTGTTTCCTTGCCATGAAAATTCACCACCAAACAAAGAATAGTCGCTATCTTTAATGTATATTTTGATATCTTCGCCTTGTTTGTTTGTTTGGCTAACAACGTGAATGCCGTATGTTTTGCGCTTTACGTGTTTTTCATACTTTAGTGTACTATCTTTTTCTAGTAAATTTGTCAACATGATGAGTTTGACAAATCGCAAACTTTCTTTTAGGTTATCACGTTGGCGCGGGTCTTTAGTCTTTTCTAGCTTGTTTTTTGTTAATTGCCATGCTTCCTTGCCATTCCAACTTACTTTTGTTGGTGGATTCATCATCGAACTAATTTCAGCACGCAACTTGTTCGGAAAACGAAAATATTGTTCAATAAGACTTTCGACATCTGCTTTTTCGTTTTTAGAGTGCACGTCCATTTTGACGTAAAGATTCTTTATCTTGTCAAAATTTTGTTGTCCACCATGACGCTTAATGCATCTTTGTATAATTTCTCTTGGTGATAAATCTGCAGCAAACAAACTGCTAAACAACATCAAACTAAAAAACATTAAATTGCGTTTCATAGTATACTCCTCTACTTAATTTCAAATTCAATAAAATTGGTTAAAATTTTTCCTATCCAAGCATCTGATCGCTCTTGTGCATAGCTTACTGGTACATATAATTGTATGTATACTCCATACTTTCCTGGTGTAAAACTGTAATAATCACGCAAGTCTAAAGTAGGAATGACAATATAACGGTTAGCTTGTAGTTTTACAAAGCTTTTCTCCATTTTTTTAAAAGGTTTTAGGCCGTTATCTAACACTAGTTTATTTTTATCGATGTTTACAACGTTAACTCCCAAAAGATAGGGGATATGACTATTGCAAATAGTTACTTCTGACTTTGAGAGATTTTGTACGAGCAAATTAATTGCAATAGTATCACCAGTTGAAAAGCTAGATCCACCACTTTGGCCGAATATTTTGAGTCCTGATTGAGCTTTTCCTGCCATATCTTCAAAACGACTATTAACAGAAGAAGCTTTAGTCACTTCTTTTAAAACATAGTGTCTATCAATAATAGCGCCATCGTAAGGGGCCATCGAAAAGCTATTTATAGCGGTATTAAAATATTGACTATATTTTTTGTTTAAAATAAGACAATTTGTCAATGCAATGTTTTGTGATGACTGTTGGTGCTGCCACTCTTTTGGTACTGTTATATTTGGAAATGCTGTAGAAGTATACATGCTTTTTTTGCGCAAAGACTTATTTAGCTCCTCAAAAAAAAGTCGCTCAACTTGAGAGGCATTCTTTGTTAATAAATGTGGTAATATTTTTAATGCTTTTTTAGACAAAGACTTTCTTATACGTTTCGCAATAGAGGTTTTCGCACTTATTGCCTGCACAAATGATTTCATGTTTTTTATGTTCCATGAATAAATTGTCGAGCGATTTTTTTGTTCATTTAAAAAGAAAACGTATGTTAATTTCGGAAATAAAAATACTCTCTTTGCCTTTTTCTGGCGATCGCTGCGATACATCACTTCGAAAATCTTCGAGCATTCCCCTTTGTAAATTTTTGTTAATTCACAAGTAGCAACAGTATATTTTTTATTATCAGTAAGAAGAATTTCGTGTGTTTCTAAAACCTTAGCATTTACTACTGCGGTACTTTGTGCTACTCGCACCTTCATAACTTCTTCACGTATACGCGATTTTATAAGCACATCACTATTTATAGTATTCTTTGCTAGAAGTGTAAAGACATCGCCTTGCAATTGGAAAAATAAAATATAATCGCGTTTGAGTTTAATATCAACAGCGTTTTGGCTTAATTTAATTTTGCGAAGTTTTTGCGGACCTTTGATTGCGTCTAGTACTTTGATTTTCTTGTAAGAAGTAAATTTTCCTTCTACGATTACATCTGCTTCCTTAATCATTGATTTTAAATCACGAGAAGACAGTTCCCAATCCGCAAAAAGAGACACAGTAAAAACAAGGGCAACAACAAGCATTTTTTTCATAATTTTCTTCCTACAGTCCAATTTAGGTTTCTAACACGCATACTTTTGACAATACTACCAACTAAGGTTACTTAGTATATTATGTAACCTATTTTAGAAAAAAGAAATACTTTTGTCAGGTCACTGAATTTAAAATTTATATAGCTCTTACTAAGTTACTTAGCCAGTATTATATACTACCACTGCAATTTTTGCACTTCTACTGTTTAAAATTTCTTTATACTTTGCGTATTCTAAGTGACTTGACAAAAGTAGTTACCCGTTGAATGCAGGGCTTTATTTTTATAGCGCGGCGCGACGAAGGCGCGCAGCCGTAGCTGCGTAACAGAGGAGCAACAAAGCTAGAAAATTAAAGAACAAAATGCCAATGGGTAAATACTTTTGGCAGGTCACTTATTTCTGACCGCTCTTCGTATTCTTGCCTAAAATGTTCTAATTTACTTTCGTGTCGCTTTCTTTTAAAGTGGTTGAATATACCACTATATTCTTTAAACCTTGGTATATCATGCAATTTATTTAGGAATTGTGTGAATTTCTTCGATTTTAGACAAAGGTTCTTCTTTTTTACAGATGTTAGTGGTTTCTCCATTTTCACATTTGTCGGCATTGATTTGTATCCAGTGTTGTTGATTTTGTGGTACATCATCTATGTAAAAGATCGCTTCTACTGGACATTCCGCTATACAAGCTCCACAATCAATACATTCTTCTGGATTTATGTATAACATCTTGTCATCTCCATAAAAACAATCTACTGGGCAAACAAGTACGCAATCTGTATAACGGCAACCATGACAATTCCCTGTTACTACATTTGTCATTTCTTTCTCCTTTGGGTTATTGTGTTTGATATTCTCATAAAAATTAGGATGTGGATAATTTTATATACTCATAACAAATAATATGCCAATTGACTGTGGCTACTGATTTAAAAGGAAATTAATCCATTTGAAAATTTATTGATGAGAATGTACCGATATTTCAGTAAAATACCACCAACATATCGGTAATGAGAAGAAAGAGGAAATAATGCTTACTATAGAAAATTTTTTGGATGCTGTAGCAGGAAAAAAAACGCGCGTAGCTTTGGTTCGTAGTATTGCAACGATGATGTCAACGCATATTTCTTTATTGCAATTTGAAATTGTTTGGTCTGTCAATGAAGGTAAAGTTCATGCAACTTATATTGAAAAAAACGAAGAGATGCTTGTTGTTCAAAATGGTTGTCGCACAACAAAAGATTCATTTGTATTTTCTGGATTATCACTACCACATGCTAGCTACCTCAATCGCAAATTTTCATTTAGCGAAGAGAAAAAAGCAAAAGCACTTGGAGCAAAAATATTTATATTACTACCTCTCGACGATAGTTGTTTTGTTTCTTTTTCTTTAGATTGTTTTTATGAATTTAGTGATATCTTTCTTAGGCAAATAGCAAAAGTTTTGCATCTAGCTTGCCAACAATGTTTACTAATAGAAAAAATATCTACTCTTTCGCGAAATGCAATTGAGGAAAGTACTCGTCTACGCCAAGAAAACAAAAAGTACATTTATTTTAATGAAATTACGCGCAGTGATAAAATGCGATCTGTTTTAAGTAAAGTAGAATTAGTTGCATCGCATCTTAGTACAGTCTTGATTCGAGGGGAATCTGGAAGCGGCAAGGAAATAATAGCGCGACACATTCATGATCTTTCGCCGCGTAAAAATAAAGCGTTTGTTGCCGTGAATTGTGGAGCTCTCCCTGAAACCTTAGCTGAAAATGAATTGTTTGGGCACGAAAAAGGAGCTTTTACTGGTTCTTTTGAACGTTATATTGGTCGTATTGAACGTGCCCATGAAGGAACTTTGTTTTTAGACGAAGTAGCAGAATTATCTTTAGCTACCCAGGTTAAATTACTACGTTTTATAGAAGAGCGTAAAATAGAGAGATTAGGAGGAAAAAAAAGCATTGCTATTAATACCAAAATTATTGCTGCCACGCACCAACCTTTAGAAGAAATGATAAAAGCAAAAACATTTCGCGAAGATTTATACTACAGACTCAATGTTTTTCCTATTAATTTACCACCTCTACGAGAACGCAAAGAAGATATTCCTTTACTAGTGCACCAATTATCACAAAAAATTGCAAAGCGTTTACACCTGAAAATGCCAAAGATATCAGAACAAGCAATAGATCATTTATTTTCGCATTCTTGGCCAGGAAATATAAGAGAGTTATCTAACATTATAGAACGAGCTCTTATTTTGGGCCAAAATAGCGAGTGGTTACAGAAGTCTCATTTTTTGATAGGAAATAGTGTTTACGATAACAATCAAGTTGATACCCTTGATTTGGTAATAAAAAATGCGATTGAAAAAGCACTTCAATCTAGTAAAGGCCAAATTTATGGAAAAGAAGGTGCGGCAATTCTTTTAGGGCTAAAACCAAGCACACTACAAAGCAAAATGAAAAAATTAGGCATTAGTAGAGATGGGTTTGCCTAAAATAATATACGAGATGAAAAGAAGGCAATTACATAAAGTACTTGCGAATCCAGTCAAGAGTATCGCGCAAACTGTCGCGAAAATCCGTTGGCTCCCACCCTAATTCTTGGCGTATTTTATCGTTGGAAACACGCTGTTCTTTTCCTGTAAATTCTTTCATGGTACTTTTGGTAATCATTCGTGGCGTTTTAGTAAACTTATGTCCTAACCAATCAAATAAAGGTAAAAATCTAGTCATCGATTTGGGTAATTTTGTCAAAGGGATTTTTATCGTCGAGTCAAGCTCTTTGATCTCCTTCAGGAGATTATCCATTGTTTTGTAACTATTACAAACAATGTAACGCCCCAATGCATGGTCTTTTTCGTAAGCAAGAATATGGGCATGCGCAACATCTCGAACATCAACAAATGTAAAACTAAAGGGAAGTATTACTGGAACTTTTTCGCGTAAAACCTGCTCAAAAAAAAATGTTGAAGCCGTATGCCGATGAAATCCAGGACCGATAATCATCGAAGGACATAATGTAATTAAATTAATGCCTTTCTCCTGAGCAAATTTCCATGCTTTCTTTTCTGCCTCTGTTTTAGCGATGGCATAAGAGCTAATCGGAGTGTCATTCCAATCTTCTTCTGTAAAAAATCGTTGGTTTTTTTTGGACACAATAGCAGCTATACTAGAAGTAAAAATCACTTTTTTTACTTTGGCTTTTTCTGCAGCCTTTAATACATTTATACCTCCAATTATGCTAGGATTAATTATCTCCCTCTGCGGATTTTTTGGTGCAGCGTTATAGACAGCTGCGACTTGAAACACTCCTGAAACACCATCTACAGCTTTTTCTATTGTTTTCGGATTCATAATATCTAATTCGCATATTTGCGCTCCTAGCTCTTGTAAAGGTTTTACTTTCTCTGTGATATGAGAGTGACGAACACCTGCTTTCACATTGTAGTTTTTTTTACGTAAGCACTGTACAATATTATAACCAACATGTCCATTGGCACCTGTTACTAGAACTGTTTCCATTATGATACTCCACTAGACGTTTTTGTAGCTCTTAGGCGCGTGGCCTTTGCGATAAAATTTAAATTCGCAAAAAGCTCCCCCTTTTGCCAAAGTTTTTTCCCGGACAAACTCACCTCCTATTTGATCCATGACAATAGGATAAGACACCAAATCACTATCGCAACCTAAAGTTGCCAATTCGGGCTTTTGAAATGCCTGAGCAACCTGGCAATTGGCACAGCGATTGACAATCATCGTCAAACAATGTTCTTCTTCTACAAAGCGTCTCACTTGATAGCGATGATCCTGATGAAACATTGCCTTATGAAACTCACAAAATGCTTTATATGGATCTGAAAACTTCGATAGTTCTTTCACTTGATAGACATAGCACATAATGATCGCAGAAGAGTCTTGAGTAAGTTTTTTTACCAAATCGTAAGCTTTATTTTTTCCGTATTTTTGAGTCAATACATGTAAAAGAGAAAATAAAATCGTCATCTTTTTTGCATCATCTTTGCTAAATTCTTTTTGACCTATAACTACTCCTTTACCTTTCTTATATGTAAGTAATTGCGTGTAGAAAAGTACACTTGGAATGATTCTCAACGAAGCCCATAAACCAATCTCGCGAACCACTCCTTTAATAAATAACCAATTTATTTTAAGAAGGAGAGTTTTTGGAGTCATTTCCAGATTTTTTCCATATCGTTTAAGCTGTGTAATATCATTCATTACAATACCTCCTAGATAATAGACCGGTCAGTATAATGTTTTTTGAACATTAAATCAACAAAAATATAACTTGATCTAGGGCCTATCATCATTTCTTTTAGAAGACGGAAACGGACTCAAAGTATTTTATGCTAAATGATGACACGCCTTAGTTAATATCTTTAATTTCTAAACTATATAATAGACCAGTCGATTATATAGTTTAGAAATTAATATTAATGTGGCGGACCTAAGTAGAAGAGTAGTTTAAAATGTGATCGAAGGTATAATGAAAAAAATTATCGAGAGGCTTTAGATTTTGGTTAATGAGCACGTGTGTAACAGCGCCTTGCCAAGAATCTAAAATAAATTCAGCAAGTCTTTCAGGACAATGATTTTGGCTAATTTGTTCAACTTCTTGGGCTTCTCGAATGCAAAGAGCAAATAATGCTAACCATTGATCCATACAACACTTTAAAGTAGCGCGGATGGAAGGGTTTAAACTAGTCGTTTCTGATCCTAGTTTTCCCAACAAACAACCATGCTTACAAAAATTTTTCGCATGTTCCTGTCTACCTGCTTCAAAATAGTCGCGCATACGTTGTAAAGGTTTTTGTTTACGATTAGAAAGAAAAGAACGCATAAGTTCTATTGTTATTGTTGTATGGTACTCAATAACAGCTATTCCAAAATCTTCTTTAGATTTAAAATAGTAGTAAAATGAGCCTTTGGGAACTTGTGCTAAGGTTAGAATTTCTTGAATTCCTACAGCATGATAACTCTTATTTATAATCGCTTGAGTTCCCACTTCTATTAGTTTTTGTCGCGTTTTACTTTTAGCCATATTTTTATTATAGAGTAGTCATAAAAAAAATGCAAGAAAACTCAGCTCTAATTGCATGTCTAAAAGCTGATAACTACAAATTATTTTTAAACCGCAGTCTATAAAATTTGAATTTGGGGAAGACTATTTATAAGACAGAAATTCGATTCCATAGAAGATGTAGGGATTCTTTGTGGTATGCGGCGATTGAAACGACTTTTACTTAGCATTTTTTTGATGTAGCCATGTTCAGCTAAAAAATTTTGTCCTTTTTCAAAGTTGCCAGAAAAGTAGAGCATAGAAACTAATGCTGTTGTCATAATTTCTGAATTAGTCATTTTAACTTGAGGATCTTCTACAATCTTGAGTGCTTGTGTTATCTCATCACATATACAGAAAACAATTATAATTTCTTTTTCCATGACTTTCTCCTTCTTGTTTTTCCTACTTTAAGAGAAGAGTCGTTATAACAGTATAAAAAAACGATGTGTGCAATTCGATTTTTGAGGTTCGTGGTCGTGGATCGATATTCCATGTGCGAAAATTAGACTATTAACTTTGAAAGCATACAAATTATTCTATAGAGTAGTTTTTTCTTTTGAGTCTATTATTTGGGCTATCTTAGCAACATCGAATACTGCACTACATTCATTTGCTGATGCTCTTGCTATAGAGAAAAACCTTGCTTTCTCTTTTTTGCTAAATTTGGCATTGCCTTCTGCTATATTAAGAGGGACTCAAGGCGATGCTCTTTTTAGCTGATCCTTTAAATAGCTGTAACCTGATGGCATTTTCTCCATCACATTAAATGTTTCTTTTGTATATTCTAGTGATACTTGATATACATCTAATTTTTCATGATTAAAATTCATTGCATTACCCTTACTTTGTGCCATGTGCCACGACTGCGTCTCACGAGATTCGAACTGCGCACATCGAATTTGTAAGAGTAATTATACCAGACTGTACGATAACTTTTGTAGGTCGCAACTTGGGTTATTATTTAATTTTTAACGCAGGCATTTTTTGCCCATATTGGTGTAAGATAAGTCTTTCTATCTTTCCTTTATTGTCTTTCACGAATTCAGCTTTTGCATTGACTACTTTCCAGAAAAACATTGTTTCACTTTCTGGATAAATTCGAAAAGCGGGTTGTGCTGACATTTGCGCTATCAATTTGTTGTTCTCGAGAGTAATGTTGATTTGGGCTAATCCTAGTTGATATGTTCCAACATATTTCAATAATGTCTTTTGGTCGACATCGATTATTTTAGGCAAAGAAATGGACCTTATGTCTTTGCCAGAGAGAAAACGTAGAATGTTCTGTCCAACGTAATCTAAGCTATTTCTTGTATTGGTAAAGACAACTACACCAATACTGCGCTTGGAATCAAAACCTAAAAAACTTCTAAAACCTTCCGTACCACCGTTGTGCCATGTTATGTCGTCTATTATGTGCCAGGCCATTGCTATTTTGAGTCGTTTGTCTATTTCAAATAGGGTGTTGTGTGAGTTTAAAATAGCTTGTTGTAGAGTACTTTTGTTTTCTGTATCATATGCTTTTAGAGTTTTTTCGATAAGAAGTAGAGAATCATCAATATTTGAACGAACTGCTCCTGCAGCATTCATTGCTGGAAAATCCCAATTCAAAGCAGGCTTAAAATCAGGATCGTAACCTGTGGCTAGTTGTATGTTCTCGTTAAAATTGATCTTTGTATTATTCATTTGCAGTGGTTTACAAATTTCTTGTACAAGTAATTCTTCGTAACTTTTTTTTGCAACGGTTTCTAAAATTTTACCTAAAAGGCTCATTCCAAGATTACTGTATTCGTATTTTATTCCTGGTTTTCTACTTAGTTTGTGTTTGCGAAGAAAAGACAACATTTCTTTATAGGTGTAATCAGCATAGGGACTTTCTTGATTTTTCACGACAATATTTGTCGGCATTCGTGGCAATCCCGAGGTGTGAGTAACAAGTTGTTCTAAGGTGATTTTGGCAATTTCATTTTCAAATTTGATAAAATCGCCAACAGTATTTGCTAAAGAGAGTTTTTTGTCTAAAATCATTTTTGAAAGTAACATACCTGTAAAAGCTTTGGAAATAGAGCCTGTTTCAAAGATGGTTTTTTCTGTTATTTTTTGTTGAGAATCTTTGTTTTTTACGCCGTAGGTTAACACGATGTTTTTTTTATCTTTTTGGTATATTCCTATGGCAACACCAACATTCCATTCGTTTTTGATAATAGGGTTGATCATTTTATCGATTTCTTGTTGTAGTGTATTTTGTGCTAGAGCAAGCGATTGAATGATAAAAAAACATACAATTAATTTTTGGTACATTTTGTTCTCCTATTTTTAAAGTTGTAAAATTACAGAGGAAATTTTTGTGCTATCTTCACTTCACAAGCTTTCTTTTCTCAGTGTCTCTCTTTTGTAAAAACAAAATAGTTATGAGTTGCGTAGTTAGAGTGTATCGCTTTTTATGATGCACATGAAAGTGTAGGATTATTTGACGCAAAACATCATAAAAATGTTTGTGAACGACAAAATGCGAACGGCCTCACCGTTTTTGCTTATACGTAGACTCATAGATATTATGTTTATTCAATTTTATTATCTACAGCAACAGTGACAAGTTGCGGTTGGAGAAGTGCTTGTAGGTCTTTGAAATGAATTTTAATGAGAAACCCTCTTTTACCAGCATTGATCCATAATTCATTTAAATTTTTGATAGTGTGTTCGCAGTAGATCTTTAATGGTGTTTTTGTTGCGAAAGGTGAGGTGCCACCAACAAGATAGTTTGTGAGGTTTCTTACTTTATTGGGATGGCAGAGTTTTATTGTCTTGCAGGATATTTCTCGCGCTAGTTTCTTTAGCGATACTTCTTTGTCACCATGCATTAGAACAATAAAATATTCAGTGTTTTCATTGTGCATTACAATTGTTTTTATTACTTGGTGAGCTGTAATTCCAAGTGTTTGTGCAGCGAGTTTAGCCCCACCGTGCTCTTCATATTTATAGAGATGAGGTGTAAAATTAATATTGTTTTGTTTGAGCAAACGTATTGCGGGAGTGATCGGCGTTTTATTCATTTTTAGACTCGTAACAAAGGCGAAACCCTATAGATCCGCTTTTGAAATGCGGCTCAAATTTGCTACGATAAGCTGAACGCATGCTACCAATCCAAAAAGAATCCCAAGCAGCACCGCGCGCTACCCTGTAGTTGGCAAAGGATTTTGAGTTTTCATTTGCAAAATTTTTATAGTTGTCTTTACACCACTCTGTTACGTTGCCGATCATGTCATGTAAACCAAACGCATTACTTTGCATACTGCCAACAGGAGCAACTTCTGGAAATCCGTCTATTACTTCAATGCCTGGACGTTCTGGGTGCTTCATACTTGTTGTTTTATCCATGATATTTGCGTACTTGCCAATAGAGTTGATATCGTTGCCCCAAGAAAATCTACTATCAGTGCCAGCGCGACATGCATACTCCCATTGTAATTCACTGGGCAAAGTAAAACGATTGTCTATCTTTTGCAAAAACTGTCGTGTTACCTCGTTCCAAGAGATGTATGTCGCAGGATGGAGTACATTGTCGTGCATATAGTCTTTGTCTACCCATGGTTTTGTACCTACAATTTTGAACCATTCGTCTTGAGTAATTTCGTTCTTACTTATCCAGTAGTGATTTTTTATTATGACTGTGTGTTGTTGTTCGTCTACATCTCTATCTAATTCTGTAATGGCGGATCCCATCCAAAACTTTCCTGGAGGAATAAGAATCATCGCGACCGCGAGCCCTGATATGTTGTATTTTTTTTCAGCGGCTTTTTTTACTTTTTTGGCATACCATTTTTGATATTTTTGCGCATATTCTATTTGCTGGTGTGCAGATAAGTTTACCCACTTTAAGTTGGTAAAATCAAAATAGTGATTGTTCCAGCAAGATTTCCAAATATCGCGATCAAAGGGTGTTTCTTGTTGTAGTGATAACATTTTGTCAATAACTTCTATTTTTTGCTGACAATTGTTAATAAATTTTGCAAAATCTGTAGAAGATAGTTTGTGGATGGCTTGTTTATTTGATATTTTGTCGCGTTTTTGTAGCTCTTCAACTTGAGAACTAAAGAATTCTTGGCCTTTTCTTTTGGCTAATTGATACATTGTTTTACTTTTAGAAAGGAGTTCGCGATTTTTTTCGGCAGTGATTCCTTTGTCGAAAAATAAGTTTGCTTTCACTTGGTAATCTTGTGCTTTTTTCCAAACCTCTTTTGAGGTTGTGTTGGAAACTTGATCACCACTAAATGTCCAAAATGCGGCCAAAACCAATGAAATAAGTAACAAACTATTTACAACAACCAGCGATAAAAACCACTGTTGTCGACAAAAAGAGATTGTTCGTCCGTAGATGGCTTGTAGTTTATTCTGAGAATGAGAAGTTTTACTTACTCCGTGAACTTCTTGATAATTGATGCGAATGGTTGCTAGTTTTTTTGAAAGATGTGTATCTACAGGATTCGACAGTTGAATTCTTTTTACAGCGCCAGTATATTTTTTAATGTGTAGTAAATTTTGTTGAATTTGTGCTAAGCGATCAGCTACTTTATTAGCTGTTTCCGGGCGATCTTGAGGATCTTTATTCATCCCTTCTTTGAGAAGTTGCGAGAGTTCTTGAAGGCATTCTCTTTCTTTTACACTCAATTGTTTATCGCTTAGTAGGATTTTTTCCATAAGGCTAGGTGGATGAAAATCAGTAATTTTGTATAAAATAGCAAATTCATTTTCTTCATAAAAAGGAGAACGATCTTCCCAAAGGAAAAATTGATACAGAACTGTACAAAGGGAAAATATATCGCTTTGATAACTATTTTCTCCTTTCACTTGTTCAGGGCTGGCATAGAGAGGCGTTCCTAAAAAGTCATCGCCTTTTGTGATTTGCACAGTTCCATAAGTTGTGTCTTTTGCGAGACCAAGGTCAAGTAACTTGATATCTCCTGTTTCATCATCAATAATGATATTATCGGGTTTTATATCGCGATGAATAATTCCTGCAAGATTTAAAATTTCTACTGCGCGTGCTATTTTATTTGCAATGGCCAATTGTTCTGGTAAAGAAAAGCTGCTTTTTTGTTGGAGGATAATTTCGCGAAGCGTTTTACCATCGACGAGTTCCATTACTAAGTATGCGTGGGATTCGTACTCAAAAAAATCAAATGCGCGTACAAAAAATGGATGATCTATTTTTTGTAGTAATCGATACTCTCTTTTAAACCTACGTTTACGTACTTTATCTACAGACATTAATCGTTTAACGGCAACTGTTCGCTTCTTTTTTTGATCAAAAGCTTTATAAATTTCCCCAATACCACCTTTTCCTATTAGTTCCTGCATTAAATACTTTCCTGCGAGCAGATTACCATTCATTGATCGTTTGCCTTAAAAAACTTTTTTGTACTTGCTTATAAAACATATATTTAATACATTATTAGATGTCTTTTTATACTTAGGGATGTGGGGTTTGCCTTTATTCATATTTCCCATAATTCGATACTTTTAAACTAAGTAGCCCGCCAAGAGTATTTACCCATTGGCGTTTGTTCTTTTGTTTTCTAGCTTTTTTGCTTTTCAATTACACAGCTATAGTTATGCGTTTTCATCATGCCGCATTAGAAAATAAAAGCTCTGCACTAAATAGGTAACTATTTTTGTTAAGTCACTTATATTAAAAATACATAATATTATGTATTTTTAAGTGTTTTGCTATTGCCTGGAATAATTCGAATTTTACAAAAATTTAAATAGAACATGCCCTAGGATTTGGAAACAATATTATATCATATAATTCTTAATATGGGAATCAGGTAAACAAGAATGCCTAAAATAACCTTAAAAGAGAAAATAATCTTTCATTACGCGAAAAAACTAAACTATCTTGCGGATACAGATATTCACGAATATTATAGCAAAGAAATCGATTGTAATTCCTTTATTCTTGGTCATTCCAGATTGTCGTCCTACCAAAAACATGTAATACGTTTATTGTTTGTAATGAGATGTTTATTAAAAATTGCAGAGCAGAGAAAAATGATAACAGAAGAACAATCGAGAAATCTACAAAAAAATCAATTATCTGTTATTATCAATCAACG
The DNA here is from genome assembly GCF_041508025.1 of Candidatus Uabimicrobium helgolandensis. Classification (NCBI taxonomy): domain Bacteria; kingdom Pseudomonadati; phylum Planctomycetota; class Candidatus Uabimicrobiia; order Candidatus Uabimicrobiales; family Candidatus Uabimicrobiaceae; genus Candidatus Uabimicrobium; species Candidatus Uabimicrobium helgolandensis. The sequence continues at coordinate 2,609,553 of NZ_CP165719.1, read as the reverse complement.
TTCATGGCAACTAGACATAAGCGTTGCAAGAATGTTTACTCTTGATATCGTAGGCGGAGTTTGCAAATTATTAGAAGACAATACGGTATTCACAAAACAAGACACTGCTTTTTTGAAAAATTTATTTCAGCAATATATAAATACTTTAGGTACAAATAACGCAACAATAACTCCTTCTCAAATAAAACGCCAACAACGAGAACAACAAATTTTGGCTAATGAATTTACTATAGACCAAAAAAATATGGATTTGCTCTCGCCACATGCTCAGACTATACAGATTATTGATAAGGTAATGTCTACACCAGTAGAAAAAGAAAAAACATTTATCTTTCCCAATTTAGAAAAAGTAGTGAAAGCACCTCTACGCGTTCAGTTGGAAGATAACCTAGATATGCCAAATGATTTGAATCATTATCAAATAATAAAGTTAGTTGCCAAAGGCAGTATGGGAGAAATTTATTTAGCAAAAGATACCAAGCAAAATCGCAAGGTGGCGATTAAAATTCTTGCAAACGATCTTGCTGATGGTGTGACAAGTAGATTTATGCAAGAAGCAGAGGTTCTGTCTTGCTTAAACCATACAAATATTATTAATATGTATGAGTTTAGTTTTGCTCATGCCATTAATCAATATTATATCGCGATGGAATTTGCTCCAGGTAAAAATGTTAAAGAGATTTTAAACGAGTTGACTGTAATTGATGCGGTAGATTCATTGAATATTATGTCGGATGTTGTTGAAGCACTTCGTTATTCTCTAACAAGGCGTATTATTCACCGCGATATAAAACCAGCCAATATTATCATCACTAGCGACGAAGGTAATGTTAAGCTTACCGATTTTGGTATTGGTAAAATACTAAACCAGAATGGAAACACAAAAACAGGTGAAGTAATGGGGACGCCTTATTATATATCGCCGGAACAAATTATTGATACGCGCAGTGTTGATCATAAAACGGATATCTATTCTATTGGTGCTACTTTGTATCGCATGATTTCTGGAAAAGCACCTTACTCTCAACACAAGGGCCTACATAATATTATGCGTGCTAAAATTAATGAAGATTCTATACCTTTGAGCGATGTTGCGAATGTTAGTAAGTCAATAAGTGATTTAGTTGCGCGTGCAATGGCAAGAGATCCGCAAAAACGCTACCAAACATTTTCACAAATGCAAAGAGATATACAAGGCATACTTCAACAATATTCGCGTATGTAAACTCAGAAAATAACGAATTGTTCCCGATCCCGTTTCGAACTCTATTAAATTAAAATTTAAATACTAATTAATAATAGACTTATCTCAAATGAAGGGAACGATTCATGCGTATTCTAGTGTCGCCACAAAAAGGAAAAGTACCTTTAAGCATGTGATAGAAAATTACACTACATATCTATCTGAAAACACGCGCTGGTCCATTGTTCGTCCTTTGGATATTCCCTTAATATTTCAAAGAAAACAATAGTTTCTAACCAAATAAAGTACAAGATGACTTTCTTAAAGTTGCAAAACAGAAAAAATGGTCAATGCAAAGTAACGATTAGTAGTGCGTTTAAATACACTACTAATTTTCGCGTTCTATTCTGTCACTAAATCGATAATAGCAAATTTATCTACATCTACTAAACCACAATCTGTTAATTTTATATGTGGTATAACTGCTAGAGCTAAAAATGATAATACCATAAACGGTGACTTTAGTTCTGTGCCGATATCTTGCGCTCTTTTCTCTATTTCGTGCAAGTTTTTTACTACTTCATCAACAGGAGCATCGGACATAAGTCCTGCTATTTTTAAAGGTAGTTGCGACAAGGTTTTTCCGTTATCAACAACAGCAAATCCGCCGCCAATTTCTTGGATAGTTTGCGAAGCGGTAATCATATCGTCGATACTTTTACCAACAAGAATCAGGTTATGGTTGTCGTGTGCGACTGTAGAGGCTAAAGCTCCACTGGAAAGACCCATACCTACCACATATCCTAAACCTACCTGTGAATTTTTGCCATGACGTTCAACAACAGCAAGATAGCAAACATCTTCTTCTTTGTTATCGAGGTCTACAATTTGCTTTTGAGTGATCAATTCTCCAGGTAAAATTTTAATGGCATTGACTTTTCCAGAAGTAGGGTACGCGTTTAGCTTTTCTTTTAAGTCACTTGGTATGTGAACAGAGTCATAAGTAGACTGGGCATCAATTCGTTCTATTTTGTTAATAACTTGTTTTTGCTTAGTAACTTTTTGCCCGCGATAGTAAACCTCTTCTATGTTTACGGTTTGTAGATCATTCAAAACTACAAAGTTAGCATAGTATCCAATACCAATACCTCCCAACCATTTCAAATTGTACACAGTTGCTGGGTTTAAAGTCATAATGCGTATTGCGCGAATAGGATCAACACCAGCGTCAATCAACATTTTTAGAATTAGGTTTAAGTGACCATTTTCCATGAGTTGATCAGGGTGACGGTCATCTGAAGCAATACAAATGCGGTGGGCAGTATGATCGCTTAATACAGGAATAAGCGCTTCTAAGTTTCTTGCTGCCGAACCTTCACGCATTAAGACGTGCATTCCTTTGCGTAATTTTTCTGTCGCTTCTTCTGCTGTAGTGCATTCGTGATCAGTAAATATACCTGCGTTTAAGTAAGCATTGAGCTCTCGTCCCTTGAGCATAGGTGAATGCCCGTCTATTGATAAACCTAGTTTATGTGCTGTTGCTACTTTATTTAGAACATCTTCATCACAAAAATAAACTCCGGGGTAGTTCATTAGTTCACTTAACGCTGGAGTGGCGTTATTGTATTTGTAGATTTCTTTGAAGTCTTCAGCGGTAATTTGCGCTCCAGAAGTTTCCATATGCGTGGCCGGTACACAAGATGGTATGCTGAAATGAATATCCATTGGTAAATTTTGCGCTGCTTGGTACATGTATTTGTAGCCGTCAATGCCAAGAACATTTACAATTTCATGTGGGTCGCTAATTACTGCTCCTGTTCCATGAGGGACTACTGTTTCTGCGAATCCTTCGGGGCTTAGCATTGACGACTCAATGTGAATATGAGCATCGATGAAAGATGGAGCGAGGTATTTTCCTTGTAGATCAATTTCTTGTTTGGCTTCTAAGTTATCATCTAGTGAGACAACTCTACCATCGGCGATACTTACCGATGTTTCCCAAATTTCTTCTGTAAAAGTTGAGACAACTCTTGCGTTTTTAAACGTAATATCAGCAGGGGTTTTTCCCATTGCAACTTCGATACGATGTTTCATATTTTGGCTAAAATCCATCATACTTTCCTTAAAAACCATAGTTCTGAGGAGCCGTATTCACGTTTGCTTTCTAGCTCCAAACTTTTAGGAATAGGGCTACCTGCCATCGCATGACGGCGACAATGCAAAATAACCAAACTATCTTGTTTACAAGCATGTTTCATCAGTTCGGAGATGAACTCCAGGGTCTCTTTGCGTTCACACGGATGATCAATGTATTTATAAGGTGGATCCATTAGTACTATGTCAAAGTGCTGTTCAGGCAAAGATTTTTTTACGAAAAAAGCGCTTTTGGGAGTCAGTTTCCACTGCGTAAATTTTGATTTTTCAATGTTAGCTTTCAATACTGGCAAAACATGGCGACCATTTTCTACAAAGTGGCACTCTACTGCTCCCCTTGATAAGGCTTCTAAACCTAAAGCGCCGCTACCAGAAAAGCAATCCAAGACTTTAGCACCGTGTATCTCTTCTCCTATGATATTAAACAGTGCGAGTTTTACCCTTTCGATCATTGGGCGCGTTTTCATTCCTTTTGGACTGTTTAAATTCATGCCTTTTATTGAGCCACTACATATTCTCATAGTTTTGTTTCTTTCATACAGCCGTTGTTTAATAAATAATCTCTATCACAAAAATCTTTCAATAAATCTTGACCATGGGCGATCCACAATACTGCAAAATTTTGTTGTTCATTGAACAAATTTATAAATAAAGTCATAATCTTATAACGAAGAGGTATATGGATGCCTGCAAATATTTCATCTAATAGGAATAGATGTTTGTGGTGTGGGTCACGAAGGCCGTAAAGTTTGAATTTCAATAAGGTTCGCAATAAAGCAACTCTTTTTTGTTGGCCATACGAAATTTGCTGTGGGTAGTTATCATATATTCTCTGAGGTATTTCTAGTAGTATATACCATTTTTCGCAAAAAGTTTGTAATGTTTTTGTATGTTCCTTATCGCTTTTTATTACTTCTTGTAATATTTTTTTTACTGTATAATTATAATTTAAAGCATGAAAGGAATCTTGATAAACAAGATGAATATATTTTTGATAGTTGATTATTTTTTGCGAAATTTCTTGTTGCTGCCAGTAAATTTCTCCAGAGGTTGGAGACTGCAACCCTGATAAAATATTCATAAAAGTTGTTTTGCCGCTACCATTTTTACCTTGTAAATGGACCCACTCACCATTTTCGATGAAAAATTCAATCTCTTTTAATATTTGTAGTGCACCATAGCTTTTTTTTAGCTTTTGTGTACGAAGAATTGCTTCCTCTTTTTTGATTGGACTAGTACGGTTTATGGGTTTAGCTACATGTTCGTATTCATGAAAATAATAACGATTCTCTGGAGAAATAAGCGCTTCGTAATCGAGTATTTCATGAGAAATAATTGCAATAGAAATATCTTTTTTAAAAGGTAAATTTTGAAAAAACTCTAGGAGTTGCTGGCGCGTTTCTCGATCTAACGAAGCTGTGGGTTCATCAAAAATTAATAGCAATGGAGAACAGGCTAAGGCAAGAGCAATTGTTGCTCTCTGACGTTGCCCAGCGGAAAGAGATGTGATTGCAGAGTCTACGCGATCTAATGGAAATTTTACGCATTCTAGGAGGTCGTCTATTGATTGTGAAGATTCGTTCAGACGAATAATTCGCGATAGTTGGGTACGCAGAGTTTCGAATGGATTTAATGTTTGGTAAGGGTCTTGCGGAACATATACTATATTTTTGCCATTAATTTCCTTTTGAAAAAAAAAACTATTTTTATTATGTAAGGCAAAGTTTTCTTTTCCATAAAACCATATTTCACCGTGGATATATTTTTGTGGAATAAAGCCAGCCAAACATTTAGCTAAAGTACTTTTTCCGCAGCCCGTTTCTCCAAAAATTCCAAATACAGTTTTTAAATTGATTTTTATATTTACATCAGAAAACAACGGCAATTCTTGCTTAGGGAACTGAACCGTTAGATTTTTAATTTCTACTAATAGTTGTGGTTTTTCGGTCATGCTTTCTCTACAAAATGTATTGGTTTTAAGAACTAAAATTGTTGAAGGTTGACTAAATCAGATAAGTTATTGTTTCTTTACAGTGGCGCCAAGTTCGATCACTATTGAATTAAGGAATTTATAATATCGCTGAAAGTATGGTAGATGTTAGCTCAAAGCTAAGTCGCATAGTTGTTAAATTACTATTGTATTTAGAATTAGGAGGGCGAAGCTCTTGCAGGAGCTTCGCCCTCCTAGTCTTTGTTTCTATCGATATAATACCTTACTTCGTATTTATCGCGAAGGACAAGAATTCTCTATTTTGAATTTAACTTAGTTATTTTATGAAGTTTTAAACCACTAGACAATTGGGTTATTCGTTGCTTGTTCATACTCATATGGAATTTCCCATTCCCAGTCGATTTCCCAAATGGCAACATTACCGTTTGCTGTACCTGTAAGAACGCGTCGCCCTTCTTCTAACATAATTAAGCTTGTTATTCGTCCATCTGTAGTGGTCACTCCATCACAACATTCGCAATTCTGAATGTCCCAAATTAAGATATTATTATCATAGCTTGCTGTAATGGCAAAGCGATCATCAGGAGTGATTAATACTTGAGTAACATCATCATCGTGATTTTCTAAAATACCGCGACATTGCCCTGTTTCGAGTTCCCACACTCGTATTGTTTTGTCAAGACTCGTAGAAAGAATTGTTTTTCCATCATTGGAAACACAAATATTACTTATCCAGCTCGTATGTCCGTAAAATTTACGTACAAAAGAACCATTTTGCGTGTCCCATAAATAGAGTACGTGATCCCAACCACCAGAAACGATATAGGGACTACCAGGAACAATAGCTATAGAACTTATGTGCCCGCGGTGGCGTTCCAGAGTGCTGAGGCACTTTCCTGTTTCTACGTCCCAAACTCGAATGCTTCGGTCATGGCTTGCACTAATAATTTGTTCTGAATTTGGTAGCACTTCTAGGTTATTTACGATATCGGTATGGTTTTTTAAGTTGTGTACAACATCACCACTTTTTGTTTCCCAAATGGTTATACATCCATCGCGACTTCCCGATATAATCTTACGACCATCGTTAGAGAATTTAACTTTTTCAACCCAGTGTTTATGACCACTCAAAGTATGAATACACTGTCCTGTTTGTAGTTCCCAAAGACGTATAGTGTTGTCGCGGCTTCCTGAAATCAAAAAACGTTTGTTTGGACTAATATCGATACTGGTAATATAGTCATTATGTCCTTTTAATACGTCTGTTTTTTTCATTTCTTCAACATTCCACAATGAAATAGAACCATCATAGCTTGCCGCTGCGAGTATTTCATTTTTACTTGTGGAAGCAAAAGTACTAATAACACTTTTGTGAGGATTTAGTGTTCTTGAGTTCCATACTTTTCTCGTTTTGTTACGTTTAAAATTGTTTTGAATAGCAGTCGACGCGATCGCTTCGAGAATGCGGTTATTTTTCTCAAATTCACCCATTTCTTGTATTTCGCGAAATAGTTCAAAAGAACGCGCAACATTATCTTCTTTTATATGTTGCTGTGCTTTTTTAAACAGCTTACCAATAAGGCGCTGTTCAAGTATATTTCCAAAGTTACGTAGTTTTGGGCTTTCAATCATATATGTAAGTGGAGGTTCTTTAAAGTAAGGACATATTTCAGTGGTAATATCTTTCCATACTCTAAGTACTGGATCATCTCCTCCAGAGAGCATGTATGATTCATCACTTGTCATAGCTATTGCGTTTACTAAATCTGTATGACCTTCTAGAGAATTAAGGCATTCTCCGCTATCCATATCCCACATTTTAATAGTATAATCCCAACTACCAGATACAATTGTTTGAGTTTGAGGAGCGATTTTCAAACAAGTAACACTTACAGTGTGTCCTTCTAAAACTTTAATACATAAACCACTCGCAGCGTCCCAGATAAATATGTTTTTGTCTTCACCTGCAGAGATGATTTTACTACTATCAGATGAAATAGTGACAGCATTTATAATTCCGCTGTGTCCTGAGAGTACTTGTAAACATTTACCACTTTCAATATCCCAGATGCGCAAGGTTTGATCCCAGCTTGCAGAAACAGCATATTTACCGTTTGTAGAAACCGCTATACAGTTTACACCATCGCTATGACCGCTTAGTATACCAAAACATTCTCCTGTTTCTATATTCCATATACCAACGCTGTGGTCTTCACCACCAGATAAAATCTTTTGTCCGCACGGAGTGACGGCTAAGCATAAAACTTTATCCTTATGCCCTTTTAGTACTTTGTGACAAACAAGTCCACCTAAGTCCCAAATGCGAATAGTTTTGTCGACGCTACCTGTCGCAATATATCCTGTTTTTGTAAGTTCTAAGCATGTTATGTGGGAAACGTGTCCTTCTAGCTGGCAGACACGTTGATTGGCAATTAAATCCCAAACATCTACAATATTGCCATCACCAATAGAAATAGCAAAATGTCCGTCATGGCTAATGCGTAAGTCTGTAATTCTCTCACTGTCAGTGTCAAAAATTTTCTTATTTTTACCTGTGGCGATGTCCCATACAAAAATTTGAGATGTATCTCCACCTGCTATTGCAAAACGATCGTCGGGAGAAATTGCAACGCACTGAACACCTTTATCATGACCTGACAAACTGCGTGTATAACGCCAATTTGATCGATCACTTATTGGATTTCCTTTTGTTGTGGGTGGGGTTCCGTGTGTTAGTTGAAAACCATACTTTACACGAGGTACAGCTCCCAATTCCCATAACTTACTATATAGGACTTTTGCTTTTTCATAGTCTTGAGTTGCTTTACCATAAACCTTTATATATTTACTGATCGCTGAAGTTATTTCAGCAAGTTGTAGCGTTGCCCAAAAGTCATCATTTTTCTCTACCACCATTTTTTCAAAATGCTCTTGTGCTTCTTTTACTTTTCCACGATGTGCCATCGCGAGACCCAAGCCTAGTTTTAATGCATGATTGCTTTCGAATAAACTGCATCCTTTTTCGAAAGCTTCTTGTGCGCTTTTAAACTTACGAAGATATAAATAACATTTTCCTAAATTAAAATGATCTTTAGCAGAGTGATTTTCAGATGAGACAAATGTTTTAAGTAGACTAATCGCTTCTTCATATTTTCCTAAGCGTTCTAGAAAGCTGGATTTAAGGTTTATTAGTTCTTTGTTGTGAGGGTATGTACTCAGCACATAATTTAATTCTTCTAGCGCTTCTTCTAAAAAACCACCGTATTCTAAGCATATCTTGACTCGATAGTAAGAAACAACTTGAGGATCTACTTCGAGTAGAGCAGTAGTTTCACTTAGTAAGTGAGAAATAGTATTTTTTTTCTTACGCAAACGTAGCAATTCTAAATTGATTACAGCGCCTGTACATTCTGGATTTGAATCTACAGCATCTTGCAAATATTGCTCTGCTTTTACTTCTTCTCCTAAATCTATTAGAGCTAAAGCGCGATTGTTTAAATCAATTGCCATTAAAGTGTCGTGTTGTGGTTCTTCTCTTGGATACTTGAATCCTGAAAAGTCTTCATATAAATTTGTGATTGCTTCGTTGATGATGGCAAAATCTCGCGGTCGATCTTCTGGATTGGGAGAAATGCAAGACATCACTATGTCTGAAAATGCTTTTGGGATTTCGCTTACTACTTGACTTGGATTTCTTGGTGGTTGTGTCATTGCTACAGTTTTGTATTTTTCTATATTATTCGACTGTAGTATTTTTCCTGGCATTTTAAAAGGAAGTTCGCCAAGGCACATCTCGTAGAGAATAATGCCATAAGCATACATATCTACTGTGTGTTGTAAGGGCGCATTTATATCGAATTGCTCTGGAGCCATATAGGGAGTGTAAGTGCTAACTTCATCGCGTAAGCGAAAATCTGAAATTTTTACCTCGTAATTATCAGTAATAAATATATTTCCTGGTCTGAGATCGCCGTGAAGAAGACCTTTGCTGTGAGCGTGATTCATTCCCCAACCAAGTTGGATTGCTATATCTAGAATTGCTTCAATATCCAAATTTGATTCGTTGCGAAAATTGACTAATGTTTTAGCTCTTACATATTCGACGAACAAACGCGAAATATCTTCGGCTGTTTTTGTGTAGTAAGCACTTACAATGTTGGGGTGTTTTTCCAAATTAACCCAACGTTCAGCTTGACTAAAGAATCGCGCTTGCTCTTCTTTTTTTGTTTGGCTACGCACAGCCAAATGTATGTTCCACTGGCAATGACGTACTCTATAAATAATTTTGTTTTCATCTTCTGCAAGTATTTCTTGAATTTCATACTTGTTATCTATTGTGTTGCCAATTTCCCATTTTTCCTCAGAAGAAGATAGCTTTTCTGATTTTATAGAAGATAGTTTTTCTGGGGAATATAATAATTTGTATTCCATACTTGGTCCCGTTGAAAATGAATTTTGTTAGGAGGGGTGACACACCTTCTAAGTTTTTAGGTACTTTTGCATAAAACTTTCGATATTGCTACAAGCTTTTTCGAGTATTTCTGGCTTTGGTAAGAAGACAAGGCGGAAATGTCCAGCGGAAGAAAGTTTTCCAAAACCAGAACCTGGTACAAGTACAACACCTGTTTCTAAAACTAAATCTTTAATAAACTTATCGTCGGCGACATCTATCTCTAGCTTTGGAAATACATAAAAAGTGCCCTTGGGTTTTACACAAGAAATTCCGGTGATGTTGTTCAAACGATCACATACTATATCTCGCCGTTTTTGTAATTTCTCAATCGTTGGTGGTAAATGTTTGTGCTCGCCTTTCAGAGCAACAGGGATTGCGTATTGTAGTGGATGGTTAATACAAAGTCTGGCGCGTACCATTTTTTGCATACCATCTATATAAGGTTGTATCTCTTTTGGTCCACTAGTAATAGCCCAACCAATACGCCAGCCAGGTGACAAATAACATTTTGAAAGACCGTTAAATGTAATAATAGGTACATCGTCAGCTAAAGATGCGGTGGGAATATGTTCATTACCATCAAAGATTAAACGATCGTATATTTCATCTGAGAAAATAACAAGACGGTGTTTGCGTGCTAGTTCGATTATTTCTAAAAGCGTTTCGCGACTACAGACGCTTCCTGTTGGGTTATTTGGATTTATAAGGACAATTGCTTTTGTTCTACGGTCTATATTTTTGCTTATGTAGTCAACATTTGGTTGCCAATCGTTTTCCTCATCTAGCGGATAAAATTTCGACTGTAAACTAAGTTTACTGTTTAAAGCTGAATACAAAGGATAACCTGGTGAAGGAATTATAATATTGTCTCCTGGATCAGCTAAGGCTGCAAGGCAGGTTTCAATTGCTTCACTTGCACCATAAGAAGTGAAAACATCGCGAACATTTTTAAATCCCTTGCGAAGAGCATCTTCTCTAATCGCTTCAACAGCAGAGGGAATTCCTGGTGAAGGAGCATAACCATTTCGATTACCCCGCATCGCACTGCAAGCAGCATCTATTAATTCAGGAGGAGTATCAAAGTCATAAATATTTGGATCGCCAATATTTAGATATATCATATCTTTTCCTGCTGCTTTTGCTTTATCTGCAACTAAAATAATATCACGAACAGCATAAGTGATTTCTTCGGTCCTTTTTGCAGCAGACCATGCATTATTATCAACCATTGTCGTACTCAATATCAAAAGAAATGTATTTTTTGTCAAGTGACTCATAAGATAAAAACTTTGCCTGGTTATTCTTACAGGCTCTCAGTGAGTATAGCATTTTGCTCTAGGCTTTCCAACAAATAAATCCACTACTGATAAAATCATAAGGTAACATAAAAATTTCAACAAATTTATACCTTTTTGTAGGCAGTTTCTTTACCTTTTATAAAAAATTGAGTAAGATATGCTTAAGGCGTACCGACATTTAGGTTTGTGTGGTGTTGTACTTATCTTAATTATAATTTTACACTTTTGGATACTAATAAAGAATTTCAGGAGAGGTCTTATGAAAAAAATATATCTACTGATAACTATTGGTATATTTGCAATATCAATAGCTAGCGAAGATATGAGTACTGCAAAACGTACAAATAACTATCCTATTGTTCTCGTTCATGGTTTTAGCGGTTGGGGACCAGATGAACTTTTGGGATATAAATATTGGGGAGGAACAGCTCTTGATATTGAAAAGTATCTCGATAAAAAAGGGTATCAGGTAAAAACGGCTACGGTTGGACCTATTTCTTCAAATCACGACCGAGCTTGCGAGCTTTTTTACCAAATTAAAGGTGGGACTGTTGATTACGGTGAAGATCATTGTAAGGAATACAAACATCAAAGAACAGGTAGAAAATTTAACGGACTTTACAATAGTTGGAGCGAAGAAAATCCTGTGCATTTAGTTGGGCACAGTATGGGAGGTCAAACAGCAAGACAGCTTGTTGAACTTCTAGCTAAAGATTATTTTGGTGTAGGTTCTAATGAAAAGTGGGTTAAATCGGTCACTAGTATTTCTACTCCTCACAACGGAACAACTCTTGCAACCATGGTTGATAGTTTTTCTGGCGGGCTTGCAGAAGAGATTATTAGTATGTTTTTAGCGCTTGCTGGCACAGACTGGTATATTTATGATTTCAAATTAGATCACTGGGGTTTGGAGCCTAAAAAGGATGAAACTTTAAGCGACTTTCTTCAGCGTGTTGATAAAACAGTTGGTAGCACAAAAGATATCTCACTACACGATCTTTTACCAAAGGGTGCAAAAGAGCTAAATAATCGCGTTCGCGATTTTGATGATGTTTATTACTTTAGTTACGCAACAGAGGAAACATATGTTTTGCTATCGTCTTTTGGCTATGAGTGGGCCGAACCGGGAATGACGCCGATTTTCTGGGCTTTTTCATATTACATGGGACATTATAAGGGCAGCGATGTTGAAGAACACAAAGATTGGTGGAAAAATGATGGGATTGTGAACACCTCTTCAATGAAAGGGCCTCACAATTCAAAGGTTGTAGATTACAAGGGGACTCCTCAAAAAGGTGTATGGAATCATGTGAAGTTAATAGATAGCAAAGATCATGTAAAGGTAATTGGACATTACCAAGATCCTTTTATTGGCGCGGAATGGTTAAAGGAATTATACATTGAAATTGCAGACAGGCTCTGTAAGTTACCATAAAAAATACATTAGAATATTTTTTGTTTTTACTTCTTTGGTATGCTTGAGTTGCCAAAGTATACAAGACTATAATAATTTTCTAGTCGAATCGTCTGTTATCTCTGAAATACCTACTATTATGGGGAATGTTATTGGAGGAGCAACAACCGCTCCTTTATTGTTGTTTTCGCTCCCTATCAGTTATGTAGTGTGCTGTGACAGTAAAAGAAGAAAAGAATTTGTTTCGACACCTCTTAAATGGGGAGCTTACGGTGGCGGAGTTGTTTTTGGAACTCTTTTTTTACCGGCCGCTTTGTTTTCTAGAAGAGATTCCACTAAAAAATTTAAAATAACTCCTGAGGAAAGCCCTCAAAAATAAAGGATGTGTAGAAAACAATATGAAATGTTTTTTCTACACATCTATTTCACAAAAAACAATTTCGAAGGGATGCACAATGAAATATTTTTGGGCATTTATCATTATAGTTCTAGCAATTGCTGCTGGAGGGCACTTTGTCGATTACAAATCTTTGCTTCAAGAATGGGAAGTTTTAAGTAATGATTCGAAAAATGTTGATAAAAATCTCAATGATAAAATTGCTTATTCTTTGCTAACGGCAATGGCTGAAGCTGAATCTTTGGTTCAACAAAATTCCGAACAAGATATTCGTTATATTGTTCACGATGACAAAGGTGAAGCGCAGACCAAACGGTATATGTTTGAAAATACCGATTATAAAATTTTTGCTACATCCAAAGAATCGCAAATAGTTCTCAAACAGAATTCTTTACGAAAGTTTTATTATACGCTTGATAATTTAGTGATAAAAGAGCTTCCACAAGATATGCGCCAGAGTATTCATACTAAACTGAAAGAGCGTTATGAATTTGTACAGAATGTAGCAAAAAATTTACACGACAGTCTTACAGCGCAACAGGTTGCTATTGCTCGTTTGAATAAAGAACAACAAAAGGCACAAGCTCTTTTGCAGAAGAAACAACAAGAAGCTACGGATATCGAAAAAAAGAGGCAGAAAGCGCAAAGTCTTTTAGAACAAAAACAAAAAGAAATGAAAGAGCTAGCAAAAAAGAAGAAAGAAATGGAACTTTTCTTTAAGGAAAAAAAACAACAGACTTCTTCTCTTGAAGAAAAAAAGAAAAAAGTTGAGGCTCTTTTGCAAAAGAAAAAACAGCAAGCACTACTTTTAGAAAAAAAGAAAAAAGAAGCGGAAAGATTGCTTCATAAAAGTCGTAAAGAGAAAGTTTTTCTTGAGAAAGAACAGCAAAAAACGTTGCTTCTTTTGAAAAAGAAAAAACAAGAAGCTGATGATCTTATAAAAAAGGCTAAAAGCAAAAATAAAAACGCCGTTAAACATGATTTATTCCCTCTTGGAAAAGGATTCTTTTGGAAATATCGCGTTAAAAAATATTTAGATAAAAGTATTTCTGAAATAGCCTTTTCTGCGAAAAAACGAGATGGAGAAATTTTCCTAGAAGATAATAAAAATAGTTTGCATCGTATCAAATTTGTTAACGGATTTATTAAAAAAGAAGGAAAGAAAATTCTTCCATGCGCTTTAAAAACTAAAACGTGGCAAAAAGAAGGATATACCGTTGTTATCAAAGGTAAAAAATGGATATCTACTTGCGCAGGCACTTTTCATTGTATTGTCGTATATGCAAAACTTCAACAGAACCCAAGTAATGTTGTAAAAGAGTATTATGCTCCGGAGATTGGCAAAGTAAAACAAGTGCGTTTTGCTGGAGGTAAAAAAATATATGAACAGACTCTTATTGAATATAAAACAGATTCGACATACGAAAGGCTTAATCGTTCGAAGCCATTTCCAAAAAACGCAACTTATTTTCCTGTACAAAAACAACATCGTTGGGAATATGATATTCTAAAATACGAAGAAAATCGTATATCTTCTATGCAGTGGCGTCTTATTCAAGGTAATGGTAATTGGAGACTAAAAGATAATAGTGATTATGCTCCCTCTATCGCTGTAGCTGAAGGTTTTGTGTTACGTGGATTACAAAAACTAGTACCTCTCCATGCAAAGAATCCACAAACGTGGCAGCGAGATCAATACAATGTATACATAAGCCATTTTGGTGAAATAGTAACTACGGATATGGGCAATTTTGAATGTCTTGTTGTGGTAGCAAAACATAAAAAGAAGAAAGACTATGTTATCAAGGAATATTATGCTGATAAAATAGGTGAAGTAAAAAGTGAAATTTACCACCAAGGTAAAAAAATATACACTCGAATTTTAAGAAAGTTTCAATAATGCGAATAGAAGTTCTTACAGTAAGTCCATTTGCGCAGAATGCGCGTATTTTAGTTTGTGAAGAAACTAAGAAAGCAGTCGTTATAGATCCTGGAGATGAAGTAGAGCGAATTTTACAGCGTGTTCAGGCTTTAAAAGTAGAAGTCGAATATATATGGGCGACACATGGTCATATTGACCATGTTGGCGGCGTATATGAAATGCAACAAAAACTACAAGTACCTTTTTTTATGCATAAAGATGACGAAGAGATGTTGAAAAGTTTACCTATTCAAGGGCAACATTTTGGACTTGTGATAAACGATATTCCACAAGTAGATCGTTTTATTGATGAAAGCGATACTCTAAGTTTTGGGAATTGCAGTTGTTCTATTTTACATATACCAGGTCATTCACCCGGGAGCGTCGGATTTTTATTTGGTAAGGATCTTATAGGCGGTGATGCTTTATTTGCGGATTCTATTGGACGTACTGATTTACCAGGTGGTTGTTTTGAAACGCTTAAAAAATCTATTCTCGAAAAATTATATACTCTTCCTGAAGAAACAATTGTCCATACAGGGCATGGGCCAAACACTACAATCAAACAAGAAAAATACTATAACTCTCTTATTCGTGTAACATAGGAGGTTTCTGTGCCAACTTTAACGCCGCAAGATCGCATTTTTTTAAATACAATAGTAGAAAAAAAAATACTTCTTTCGTCTGCAATTGAAAAATGTCTTGAAACAATGCGTAACCATCAACAACATGGTCTAGAGAATATTCGTTTTACACAAATTTGTGTTGATCTAAAAGTACTAACCAAAGAGCAAGTTCAAGAGATAGAGAAATGTATTTGCGAAAAGAAAAACTGCGCTACTGATGCAACTCAAGTAAAGAACCTTGCTACTTGGACAACAAAAGATATTCAAGTAGACAAAGATTTATTGCCACCACCGCAGCTACTAGAAACGCAGAAGTTACCACAACCACGTCCAACGGCAAATTTCGTTATTGATAAATATAAGGTATTTACGGAAGTTGGTCGTGGTGGTATGGGAATTGTTTATAAAGCTGTAGACCAAGATTTACAGAGAGAAGTTGCTATTAAGGTGATTAAAAAACGCCAAAGTACTGTAGAAGAAAAACGGTTTTTACGGGAAATGAAAGTAACAGCGACACTTGATCATCCAAATATTGTAGGCGTGTATAGTGGCGGAAATTTTAATGGTAATCTATACATTGTTATGCCGTTTATAAGTGGTTTACCTCTTGATGAATATGTGCACTATAAAAAATTATCTTTGCGCCGTAAGTTGAAAATAATTGCGCAGTTAGCGGAAGCTTTAGAGTATGCTCATCAACAAAAAATAATTCATCGCGATATTAAGCCATCAAACGTTATTATTGACAATAACGATGTTCCCAAATTGACAGATTTTGGTTTGGCGAAAACTCTTTCATCAGAAGAAGCACTTATTACTCAATCAGGAGAAGTGGTTGGCACACCAATATACATGCCTCCTGAAAGAATAACTGGTAGCAAACCTCTTTCAACACAAGATGATATTTATTCTTTAGGGGCTATATTGTACGAAATAATAGCAATGCGCCCAATGATTTCGGGAAAAACCCCCTTGCTAGTTCTCTATAACATACAGCATAAACGAGCAGTTGCACTGCGCAAAATAAACACTCGTATCCCTATTGAAGTAGAATATATTTGGAAAAAGTGTGTTGCTCCTGTAGGTGAACGTTATTCATCTATGAATGAATTGCAACAAGATATAAATAACTTTTTATATAAAAAAACCGCTCAAAATAAGTATAAAAAACCGCGTTTGAGCTTTCCAGTCGTCGTTGCTGCTTTTGTAGGTTTTTTGTGTTTATTTTTTGTGCTTATAGAAAATTATGGTAAAGCAGATAAATATCCTGTCACTTCTCTAGAAGTGACAGATGCAAAAACTAATGCCAAAACTAGTATTAATCATTTTAATAATTTTCTCCGTTTTGGTATGTACAAACAAGCAATAGAACTTTTTGAAAATCTTTTTAATAAGAGTGACTTGGAGTCAGAGCAAAAAAATGCTATGGCTAAAAAAATATTGCTAAATGCTCATAAGATGAATACTGATATTTCTACTTCTTTGTTAGAGAAGTACTATAAGTTTATTGAAAACGTGGATATCGATATTGACTTAGCTGTCACTAAGTACTACTTTTTTCACCAGAATTACATAAAAGTGAATAAGTGTCTTCTAAAATTGAAGCAATATACGCTGATTTCTGAAGAGCAACAAAGTGAAAGTGACTATTATCGTGGACGTTTGTTGTTTTTGGGAAAAAAATGGCAAGAGGCATATGACTTATTTTTCTCGGCAATGAAAATACAGTCTTCAGTATACAATGAAGCAGTTCTCTACACGTTTATGTGTAGTGTTGAATTAGAGAGTCACCAGTTCTCTTTTTCGCAAATAGAGTTTATAGAGAAGCAATTTACAAAGAACCCTTTGTTTTTTGAGTATTGTGGTAGATTTTTTTTACTAAAGCGTCAATGGAAAAAAGCGTTAGAATATTTTTCTGAAAGTTTGAAACTAAGGCCTAGTAATAGCTATTGCCATACATATCATGCCCAATGTTATATGAATCTTGATAATTTCGAAAGTGCTTTTACTCATATAAAGCTAGCTTTGGATAAAGAAAGTCATAATTTTGACAATATCAATACTCTCAACACAGTATCGTCGTTAATTTTAAAGTATCCAGAGGAGCAATTTCACATTTTGAAATTAATCCATGGTTATGTTGGTAAGTTGTTTAGTGTAAAAAAACCGCAATTGTATGCAGATGATATTCGAGAACGCCGTCGTTTATTTAAAAGTAGTTATGATGAATATCATAAATTACTACAGCAACCTTTTTCTCGACAACGCACCAAAACGCTTTTAAAATCTCTTAATCAAAAAAGGGGTGGCGTCAGTAATACCGCTTATAATGGTTTACTTAGTTTGCGCCACCATTCGGGTTTTTTGATATATTTAGAGAAATTACAACCAAACTACCCTAAGGCGACGCAAAAGATTTTGGCTTCTTTTTTACAAAATACATCTCTATTAGTAAAAGAAGAACGTACAAATGTTTATAACTATCTTATGGCAAAACTTCACCTTGATAATGATGAGCAAACGCGTGAAGAATTGCTACTAGTCAAAGATAATATAAAGGACATTTTACAAGATAGCCATGAAGATGTACTTACACGCTATCTTGCAGGAAGGACACTTATCCAAATAGGCTATTGGGAGAGTGTTTATGATTTGTGCGCAACAAAAAATACGACAAGCATTATTAGTCTTTCGGCTCTTTACGACCAACAATTTAGACCAGAACTTCCAGATCTTTCAAATTTAGAATCTTATTGGAATGACGACCAAGTACTTTTACTGTTTTTGCAGTCTATTTTACAAAAGACAAGTGTCTCAAAAAATGTTCTAGTATTTTTAGAAAAAGCCTTGAAACATCCGTCTTTCTCTGTTCGTATACTTGCGGCAATTGGTTTTGATAAGTGGTCGCATTTAGAATCCCCGCAAGCAACCGAAATTATGCAAAAAAATATCTTTCATGATAATTTTATTATACGTTATCTTGTGAATTATTACTTTTGGCAGTCAAATGTTGTTCGAAAACAACCAGAAAAATTTATGAAGGTCTACCAAAAAATGCTTGGAGATTTTCAAAACCCTAATATTATTAGTCTAATAATGTTAGCTCCTCGCGAACTACACAAAGATCAAATCAAGTTATTTTCTCAAGCCTTTGATAAATTTAATGACCAACCTATTGCTATTAAAATAGCTATGTTCATGCGAACTTTAAATGATAATGAAAAAATCATAAAAAATATAATGGCTAGTAAAATTGGAATGAAATACAATTTTATGCGTACAATACTTTATGTAGCGCCGATGGTTAATAATATTAGTAGTTCGTTGCGTTTATTGCGAGAACAAAAAATTCTTGCTGCTAGTCAAGTTCTTTCGGGAATTAAAAGTGATGCTTATAAACTTCAAAAAGGAATTTTAAAAGAGAAGAATGCTGAGGTTCGTGCTGCAATACGCTGCTTTTGTTCGTGGTTTGATCACTACGGAGTAGAGTATTTAGGAAAAGATCTAGAATCAACAAACCACATCTTGATAAATTTATGTTATAAAAAAATTGAGCGCTATAAATCAGAGAATCAAAATGCTTTCTTAGAGGGGTTTATGAATGCTCAAAAGCCACTTACACAAGAAGAACAAAACACTATTAAGCGATTTATTTATCACGAAAATACTACGGTATCAAAAGCAACGCTCCTGACAAGTATAATATTTGAAAAAAATGGGCTGCAAAAACAGTTGCAAAAAATTAGGCAAAAACAACATAGTTTAAGTGATGATAAAAAAAAGCTTTATGCAGAAACGCTTTATGCCTACGTACGTTTACAAATATTAAAATCTCTTCCTTTTGTTACTAAATTTTACAATTTTGGTAATGAAGAGCAGCAGGCGCTCTATATTCAACAACTTCGTGAAATTGTTCGAAATAAAAATTATTCTGCTACCTACAAAAATCTCCTAGACTTTGCTATTGAATTGAATGATTGTGCAAAATATCGCTATCTTCGCTCCGTTATCTATGCCGAAAAAGGTCTTTTTGAAGAGAGTCGAAAAGACTTATTAAAAATAACCGAGTTTAATCAGAGTTACTATGTTGATTTGGCTGTGATTGCAAAGCACTACAACGAAACAACAAAAATAGCTGAGTATTTGGAAAAAATAGATTTTTATGGATTAAGTCATTACGATGTTATCAAAGTGGTGGATTTGTATAAAAGTATTTCTGAAGTTGATAAAGTCAAACTTTTGCTAAAACAATTTTTAGTAAAAAGAAAAACCAGAATTTGTTTGTCTTTACTAAAAGGATTTTATTCTAAAAAAGAAGAAAAATATATTGCACAATTAAACAGCATCATTGATAGCAAGGAATAACATGCAACTGCCTATTTCGCAAAACTACCATGTTGAAAAATGTATTTACCGTGAAGAAACAATCTCTCTTTTTCTTATAAAAAATACTTTATCTGAAGAACAAATGATTGTTCAACAACTAGGACTTTGCGATAAAAAATTACTTGCTCTTGAGTACAAAAAAATTATGGCCGTTAAGCACCCCAATATTATAGAGATATCTAGTGTGCAGTCATTTAAAGATCAATTTTTAGTGACATGGCGCTATATTTCACACATATCTTTAAATCAATTTGCAACTACCTCTCAAAATTTATCAGACAAAGTCAGTGTTATTTTACAGCTTCTGTCGGTTGTGGAAAAAATAATAAAAAGCGAGTTGTTCTCTGGTACTCTTCATCCGCAAAACATTATATATACAAAACAAAAGAAAATTGTGGCTTTTTACTTTGGTTTGTTTACTTGTTTTCCCGAAAAATTAGACTACGCACCCCATGAAGATGAAAAATTGAATACGTTTTACGCTTTGGGAATATTTATTTATCAGATAATGTGCCAGACAAATTCGACTATTATTGATGGGATAGATGATCATTTTGCTGAATTGTCTTTTGATTCACAACAAGAACAACTTTTAAATGATACTTTACGACAGTTTGTAAAACAGTGTGTAGAAGGAATACCTGTAAATATATGTTGGACAAGTGAATTTTTACAAAAAAGTCTGGAGTTCTTTACGCACAAGGAGAATGAGTGTGGTAAAAAAACTTTACCATTTAAATACCAAGGAAAAGCGAAAGTTGGTAAACATTACTTAGAAAGCGTGCTTGGGCAAGGAGCAGCAGGAACCGTATATAAAGCTTGGGATGAAAAATTAAAAAGAAATGTGGCACTAAAATTACTTCACGAAAAAAATAAGCGCCTTGTTGTTCGTTTTAAAAGAGAAATTGATGTTGTTGCGAAACTAGATCATCCACATATTGTAAAACTATATGAAATTCATTTAGAGTCGCCTATTCATTTTACAATGCAGTATATCGCTGGAGCTCGGATAGACGATTATATAGATATAAATCGTCCTTCTTTTTCAGAAATAGCCAAAATTTTTGCCAAAATACTTTCAGCTATTGAGTGTGCTCACGAAAATAAAATTATTCACCGTGACCTGAAACCCTCTAACCTTTTAGTCGACAAAAACGGTGATCCTTTTATTATGGATTTTGGAATTGCTAAAATTGATGATTCGCAAAAGGTTACAAAAACTGGTGAGCTTGTGGGGACATTGTTTTATATGTCTCCTGAGCAAGCAAAAGCAAGTAAGGATATTGATGTACGTAGTGATCTTTATAGCATAGGGGTTATTTTGTACCAAGTGCTTACAAAAAAACTTCCCTTTGAAGGCAATACCCCTATTCAAGTTATGCACCAAATTGCGACAGGGCAGCCCACCACACCAAGAAAGATGAATAAAGATATCCCCAGTGTACTCGAAAAGATATGTTTAAAAGCTATGCAGAAAAAACGCGAAAGCCGTTACCAAACAGCAGAAGAAATGCTTGCGGATATTAACTGCTTTATCGAAAAAAATTATGGTCGCTTTAGATTCAATAATTTTTTACATGGTTGTTATCGTTTTTTTACTTTTAAATATGTTCGCTTTGTGACAGCTTTTACTATTTGTGTGTTTGCTTTTTACACATTGTTTTCTTTTTTTTCTCCAGAGAGTGAATCTCCTGCACTTTTTTTTAGTGTGCAGTCAGAGAAATATTTTATGAAAAAATACCAAGAAGGAAACCTAGAAAGAAAAGTGTATGTTGCTGAACGGTTAATTCCTTTAAAAAATAAGCTCAAAAAGTATAAAGAAGTTATAAGGATTTATCGCGAAATACAAGAACAAAATTTATGTGCAGTAATAAACTTAGAAGCCGCTAAAGCTTTCTATTTTTTAGGAGATAACGATACTGCCCTTACTTTACTGCATAAATCTTCACTGCAAGAAAGCACCGGCGAAGTTTTCTACTACCACGCACTCATTTTTTATTTTCAGGAACAATTTTCAATAGCAAGAAAGTTGTTTGATAAGGCAATTCTTCATGATAAAAATAAAAAAAATCCTCCTCAGATACATTTATATTTAGGTATTTGTAATGTCAAACTAAGTAATTTAAGTATGGCTAGAAAACACTTGAAAATTGCGACAACAATACTTAGCCAAGATGTTAGAACTTGGAAGTATCTTGGAAAGAGCTATTTACCAAAAAACTTAGATGATGAAGTAAATAGAGAAAACATGTTATTCGCTTATGAGTGTTTTGTAAAATGCATAGATTTGGATCCTAGCTCAAGCGAATACTACACTTTGGCAGCACAAAGTAAGTTATATTTACAAAAATATAATGAATCTTACTATTTAGTAAAAGCCGCTTTAGAGAAAAACCCCAGCGATATCGCTGCATTAAATACAATGTTGCAAATATCTTACAAAGAGCCGCTTTCTCAATACGATGGATATACTTTGCAAAGGCAGTCTGTTGGAAGTTTAATTCACGTTGGAGAACCAGACCTTTTTGCGTCCTATTTTGATGAATTAGAAAAAATTTATTATGATGATTTTATTAATAGATCAGTTGCTCTACAACAAAAACCTTATAATTTACAGGTTTTCTTAGACCCTCTTACAAATAAAACACTAGATAGAGAGGTTTTGTTGTCTATTGCAAAAGGAATCGTTAGTTTACGATACCAAAAAAATATAAAACATCATCTTCAGGCTTTTAGAAAAAAAGCTCCAAAATTCGCCCAGAGACGTCTAGATAGAATTCTTTCTGAACTACAAAGAATTATTAACAACGAACAAAAATATGCTACCTATTATAAAATTAGTCATTTATATAAAAAAATTAAACAAAAACATATGATTACTAATGAAAAAATAGAAAGCGCACAAGCTGAAAAAATCTTTGACACAGAAAAAAGTCTTGCAATAAAATACGCCACTGCGGTGGTAATGACCCATACTTGTCAGTGGAATTTTTTGCAAAAGATGCTGAAAAGTAAAAATAAGTTAAACAACATTATTATTTGTTGTGCTTTGCGTAAAACGGGTTATTATCAGCCTTTAGTATTAAAAAATCTTTTTGCTATTGCTGATACTCTCTCTGACCAAAATCGTGTTTTTTTTCTTTCTACAGTGGCCAAAAATATTACAATATACTCTGTTGCTTACCCACAACAAGTTATTCCAAAAAATCATATCGCAATTTTAAAAAAGCTAATCCTTAGTGAAACTCCTACTGTTCAATTGTGTGCTGCCGCTTCTGTTTTTTCTATTTCGAACTCAAAAAAAATGTTGAGAGGTACATCAGAGAAAGTATTACTTGAGGCTATGGACAGTTCTTCAAAGACTATACGCGCGTATACACACTATCATTTTTGGAATAGTTACCACGCGCAATCTTCCCCTAGCAAGTATAGATCCTTTTTACAAAAAGGCATGCAAGATGAAGAACTTTGTGTAAACTCCTGTGTTATGAAGAATGCACCAAGATACATGAGTGAAATGGGTTTTTTACGTCGTGAATTGGTATCGCTTATACATCGAAATACCGATAATAAATTGGGATTGCAGAGCATACTTATTCTTGTTTTACTAGACCCTTCACATGCTGAGGTTCTCGATTTTCATAATAACGAGAAACACCCTGGTTTTTTTCGCGTTTATACATTCATTCTTGCAAAGTATTTTTTCACTCTTCACAATATAAAAACTAATCCTTTACTTTTAGTCGAGAATGTAAAAAAGCTTTTAGCTAAAAGTAAGGGAATGTTGAAGCTCAAAAAAAATGAAGTTAAAGCGTTTTTTTACTATGCAACGGCATCTTGGGGATATCACCCATTAGATATTGTGAAAAAAGAAAAAGATTCAGGTATTATTGCAAATATAATTGCCAATTTAAAATTGCCCCCTCCAAAAATTACCATGATTAAGCGATTAGTTCCAGATGTTTCCAAAAGACAAAAGTATGCAATATTACAATATTACAAAGACAAAAAGGAACCGGCCATCCAAAAGAGTATACTTTCCGTACGTGTTTATCTTGCTTCTCATAAAAAGCGCCAAGCAATATATAAAAAAGTAAAAAATGGTACTTTAAATGATAAAATTGCTGCTGCGGACGGTTTTTATAGTATTCTACTGCAACAAGTATTTCCAAAAATGAAAGAATTTTCTGGTTACCAATCATTACTTGAAGAAGAGCAGGGGCGAGCCTATACACAAAGTTTTTATGGTTTTATGAAGGATCTTTTTTTATATGATTATAAAAGATTTTCTCAATATAAAATGTATATGCAATATGCTTTGAATCTTGATGATCGTAAAGGTAAATACTTTTATGAAATGGCTATTTTAAATGTTATCGAAAATAGTGTTGATTCTGCTATAAAAAATCTTAGAAAAGCATTAGAAATTAGCCCAGACTCTAGTAAATATTGCTATCGTTTAGCTGAAATAATGTTAAATAAATCGCAAGATAGTAAAAAGTTGCTACCTATTTTAATGCGCGCTGAAAAGAATACTCGTTATATTCCTTTGTTAGGAGATATAGCTAATGTTTATATGAAGTTAAAAATGTGGAGGCGTGCAGAGAATACTTTACAAAAAATGCTTCTAATCGGTTCGTTTCTTACAGCTACGGATTTCCTCGATTTAGTTCGCATTTGTGTATTACAGAAACATTACAGCAAAGCTCGAAAACATTTACAGTGTATTATTGATGTCGAGAAACGTAAATCTTTAAATAATGAAAATTATGAAACTATCGTTACCGAAGAATTGTTAAATAAAGATTCTGTTTTACGCCTTCTTAACCAGAAATAAGGGGTGTAGCGGAAAATTTGATATATTTTTTTCCGCCATTCCTAAGACGTATTTGCAAAAACAAGCAAGGAGAGATAGATGAGTGATTCATTTTTTGATGACTTTTTAGATAACACTAAAGAGGAACGTTATGAAAGCGAATTGCAACCAGGTACGAATATTGACCGCTATACAATACTATCTCCTCTTGGTGTTGGTGGTATGGGAGTCGTTTTTAAAGCAAAAGAAATTTATTCCGATAAACTAGTTGCTATTAAATTTGTTTTGGAAAATCGTTTAACTAGTTTGTCCAAAAGGCGATTTTTGCAAGAAGTTGAGGTTTCTGGTCAACTTGATCACCAAAATATTGTTAAAGTGATTAAAGCTGGCTCCTTTAACAAACATATTTACCTTGTTATGGAATACGTTTCGGGGTTGACTCTCGATTGTTATTGCCAAGAAAAAAGTTTGAATTGTGCAGAAAAAATAGAGCTTTTTATACGAATTTGTCGGGCAATGGGATATGCTCACAGTCAAAAAGTTATTCATCGCGATTTAAAGCCCGAAAATATAATGGTAACAAACGATGGGCAAGTAAAAATAATGGATTTTGGCTTAGCAAAACTCACTGATAATGAAAGTTTCCAGTTAACTAAAAGCAACGAAGTAATGGGCTCTCCTAGGTATATGTCGCCAGAACAGGCCAAAGGAGATCCTCATATAGATGCACGTACAGATGTTTATGCTCTAGGAGCTATACTTTACGAACTCCTTGCTAAAGAAAAAATGATGCAAGGGGACAGTTTTATGGAAATACTCTATAACATTCAGCGTGGAAATCAACCGAAGTGTTTAGTTATAGATGAAGAAAATACTTCTCGAGCTCTTGAAACTATATGGAAAAGAAGTATTAGTAAAAAAAATAATCGTTATTCCGATGCTTCAGTATTTGCTAGTAGCCTTCAGCAGTATGTCGATACACAAAAATACGGTTTATTACAACGTTTAACATTGCGTTTAAAACCATATACTAAATCTATCCTTAGTTATGCAACTGTAGCTCTTGTTTTTGTTTTGTTTTACGGTCTATATTTACTTTTTCCAGAGCAAAATGCCGAAATCCGCTTGAAAATTAATATAGATGTTGTTGAAGATTTAATAAAAAAAAGATTGTTTGATTCTGCTGGAGAATTAGTTCGTGAGATAAAAATATCTTCCTTTAAGAACGCGCAAAGGTTAGAGGTTGCAAAACTACGTATCAAGAATGGCAAAGGGCTTTATTCTGAAGTTATTGATTCTGAAGTTATTGCTAACATCGGGAGTGTTGCTGACGATAAAGTCAATATATATATTGCTTTAGAGCTGCTACGAGCATGTTTGAAAATGAAAAATCTAGACTTGTGTACTAGGTATGTTTCTATATTACAGAAAGATAGAAAACGTAGAGAAAAAGAGGATGGAAGAAAAAAGAAAAAAGACAAAGAACATAAAGAGTATGAAAAACATATAGATAAAATTTTGGCTAGCGAGGCGCTGTATTACTTTTACAAAAAGAATTTTGTGGAAGCCTTGTCTTTGTGTATGAAAATGAAGGTATTGAATTCTGAACTAGGTGTTATTGTTGGTTGTAGTTATCTTGGAATATACGAAGAAATTATAATCTTAGAAAACAAGGTAAAAAATACAAAGTTGCAAATAAAACGACAGAACAAAAACTTGAAGCAGAAATTAAACAATGAGCTAAAAGAGTATAGACGGCAACTAAAAAATCTTTTTCAAATAGGGATAACGAATGTTAAAGTAGCCAAAAAATTATCTGAAGAAATTGGTAGTAAAAAAGTCGTGCTTAATAATGCGTATAAATTTCTTGAAAACGCTGCTAATAGCAGTAATGTATCACTTTATGAGGGGTTAGCAAAAGTAAGCATTTTCCAACACAAAGAGACAGGGCAAAATCTTTGTTTGCGGAAAGCGGAAGGATATTTAATACAGGCGGAGAAGCTTCGTCCTCAGAATTACGAATATCTGATACTTCGAGGTCAAGTATATAGCAAAATGAAGTTTTATGATAAAGCCTTCTTTTCTTTCAAGAAGGCTTTGATTCATAGTAAGAACGATATTGCAGTAATAGACGCTATCTTAGAATTGCCGTTAGAGGATGCTCGTTATCAAGAACGTATTTTCTGGCTTCTTTTGAAGAGTCTAGGCAGCAACTTTAAAATGGAAAAACCGGATTTGTTACGCGCTGATATTGAAAAAATCAAACTGGAAAGCAGTGTGTATTACAACTCTTGGTATCTAAATCGCAATACTAAACAAGATATAAAAAAACAATGCCAAGCTTTTTTTGGTAAGAGCGAATATGCAAGAAAACTTGCCTTTAAGATGTTAGTTTTAGGTAGTTACCGTTACCCACTACACGAAATACAACAGTACACTGGTTCTGTAAAAAGATGTTTACAAGAAATTGCCCCAAATAAAAACGATAACTATGAATATGAAATACGAAAAATTTACCGTGCTCATAAAAAATCATTGTACTATCGTTTGGCAAACTCTTATTTATATGGATACTCTCTACCAACAACAGAAAAAGATCAAGGCAATTTATTACGCGACAGTGAACAGCTATTTTTAGATAAAGAAGAAAGTATTCTTATTCGCTACTTAGCAGCAAAAATTCTCATACGGCAACAAGACTCTCTTTTGTTTAAACATTATAACAACATGTATGATTCTGATCTTGCGCTCGTTGCGTCTTCTGTTCTTGTAGAAGAAGGCTATCTTATAAACCTTCACCATTTTATTAATAATCCTATTTCCCTTGATACACCAAATAAAACTTTGTTGTACACACGCCTATTTCGCATTGATAATAAATACCATGAACAATTTTTACGTAATTATCGAAGAACAAACACAGGGAGTTTACTTTGGTATAACATGCATGACAAGTTAATGGCTAGGGAAAAACCGCAGTTATCGAAAGAGCTTTTAGCTGTTGCTGGTATAGTGTGGTGGGAAGCAGATAAAACTAAGCTTCGCAACCGTGCCCAAAGAATATTACAGGACGCTATGGATAGCAAAGATGAATTACTCGCTGCTTATGCGCATCATTTTTATTGGATTTCTCCTTACGTATATCGAGAATATAGGCTTCATCAAAATAGATATTACAAAGCACTGAAAACTTCTTTGCCGTATAGTCAACTACATATTCTCAATGCAAATCGTTTTTTTGATGGAATTACAGATGTTGAATTTTTTAATATCTTGGAACATCTTGCTGTAACAAGTACTAGTCCTGTTAGATTAAAAGCAACTTATATACTGTCTAATAAGCAGCCATATGCAAAGCATTTTGTGCGCATTTTAAATCATACTTCTTTGGCAAATGCGCAAAGAGTTTTGGCTTACATCTCCGGTGTTGTTGGTAAATTGCGTAGAATGGTTAAGGGAAATTTTAACAATGTGTCTCAAGAAATAGACAATATAATAAAACTGTACGACCAACTTATGTATAACGAAGATAACGATGCTTTTAAGAGTTTTGTTTATAAAATTACGGCTTTTTTAGGCTTTCGCACATTAAAAAAATTAGATAAGTTTACTTATAGTTCTCCACTTACAGCAAATATCATTATGAGTTTGTGCTCTGATCCACTACTACCAAAAAAACTTGTTCCATTTGCAAGTAGTATTTTTAAAGTGTCTAATGACTCGAATAGAGAGTTATTAAAAGTTCTTTCCGCATATGAGTCATCTGATTCAGCAAATATTTTGCGGAGTGTGGCTGCAAGTTATTCTTTTCTTGGCAAAAAGAATTTAACGAAGAAAAATTCGATATGGAAGTCAGGTTTTTCTTGGGGAATGTATCGTAAGTTGCGTAGTGAACTTATGTTGGAAGACGCTGACTTTTATGAAAAAATTACGGCGGCTTCTACATCATATTATGATTTGTATTTACAAAAATTGGCATACAATATATCTAGAAAGCCTAAAAGTTTTAGGAAAATGAATGATTATGTGCAGCGTTTAAAATCAGCTTTAAATTTTGCTCGAGAAGATGTTTTTAAAGCGACATTGAATTATGAAATTTCTTTTTTGTATAGCGCGATGTACAAATTTTTTAGAAAGAACAATGCCAAAAATAACCAAAAGTATTTGAAGCTTGCAGAAAAGCATATAAATAAAGGTATCACTCTTCTAAAGAAACACACTTCTCTTTTAAAAAATAGCATTCCTCTTGAAGACGAAATACGTTACCATTTGCAGCTTGCGGTAGTGAAAAGTAGAATATCTCTTTATGAAGCACACTCAATCATAGAAAAGTATTTACCGCAAATGAATAGCGTTGAGTTTCTGGATACAGCAATTGCAGCCCTTGGCAATCATAATGATGAAAAAACTAAGTTACTGTATCATAAAATATTGTATAAAAAACTTCGCATATTATTAACATCTCGTTTTATTCACGATGCTGACCAACGAAAATCTTATGATAAAATAGCTGAGATTCATTTGAAACTCAAAAAAGTGAGTAAATATCCTGAGTTTAATCAAAGTTGCTATGAAATTTTGCAGCGAGGTCTAAAGCCACAGAAAAAATATTGATTGTATGTATAAAACAAAGTAAAATATTGGCTTCGTAGTTGCCAACTTACAACAGATGTTTTGCATTAAGGACGACATTATGATTATGTACGGTACGGTAAAACCCAAGTTAATAAAAGACGCGGAAGTAAAAATAGAATCTCCTATTGAAAATCCGCAAATAGGGGAATCTAGTTCTTTTACCGCTAAAATTATAAGTGATACTCCGTATCATACCGATTTTATTTTATTTGAGCTTATCAACGAACGTACTGATAAGCGTGCGCCTCTTGATAAAGTGACTTCTCGTTCTCGCTACTTGTATAGACACAATATTGATAAAGCTTTGGATGGTGGGGAAGAGGAATATTCTTTTGATATAAGAATACCAGTACACAAGGAAGCTTCGCGCAACGATAAATTTATTCGCATTCGTTGGAAATTGAATTCCCAGATGTATCTAAAGAAAAGTAGCGATGATAAAGAATTGCTTTGTGTAGAAAGTACTCCTTTAGAGGTTGAAGTTGTATAATGTATAAGTTGTTTATATATTTTATTATTTTTTACACAAGTCTACTCGGCGAAAGAATCACAAAAATAGCAAAAGAATACTTAAGTAAAGATACTTTAGTTCTTTATGGAAAGTCTGTGTCTTCTACAGGGATTCGTTCGGGGGTTTTGGTTACTTTTGCTATTGATAGTGTTCACTGGGGTAAAGTAAGTTCGCAAAAAATCAATATTATATATCCGTATATTAAAGCTCCATCGGTACTGGATACTAGCGAAAAATTAGTATTTGTTGAGCCTATGGCTGCAGGTAGAAACTATAAATCTCTTCAAGAATTTTCTAGTTTAGATAAATTTTTTCCACAAAAACTGCAGTCCCTTGATAAATTACTCGCCATAGAAAAACTTCCAAAAAAATTAGCCATAGATCAACATTTTTCTCTTTGTATTGATCAATTAAAGTCAGATACATCTTGGCAAAGATGGAATGGTTTTTGGGAATGGCAACACATTGTAAATACTAGATCAAAACAAATAACTTTAGAAAAGCTACAAGGTATTATTTTAACTTACCCTCTAATTCCTGAATTATCTTTAAAGAAAAGATTGCGCGAAACAATTATTCGCGTTAAAAGAAAATTAGGAACTACAACTATAGAAGAAGAAAAATTAAAAGCACATCCTGCTTCAATGGACAAAGCACTTGAGGATCTTAAGAGTGAAGATTTACAAAAACAAATAGAGGCTATTCATACCATAGGACAATATCATACGCAAACTAGTGGTGATATTTTACGTAAAAATTTACAGCACTCGTCGCATCATATGCGTAATATTTGCCTGTTCTACTTAAAACTTCAAGGCACAGCAAATGATATTCCCTTTGTGCTTAGTATACTTAAAAATGACCCATCTCTAAGAGTGCGAAAAAATGCCATCAATGTGCTAGGGAAACTTGGAGCAATAGAGGCAATACCAGAGATCACAAAATATCTAACTATTGACTACACAAAGTACACAGCAGAAAAAAATCTCGACTTACTGCGTCCTCTTGTCAAGTGAAGACCATGAAAAAAATAGCCCTTGTAACTTGTGTATTATCAGAAAATCCCATTCCTGATTTTCATTTGTATTTTCAAAGAATAGCAAAAGAAAAACATCAAGTTCAGGTTGATATTTACAAAAATGGAGAACTTTGCTACGTTGTTGGCAATGAAGAAAAGATTTTGTATCGTGGGGTAGAAATTGGCGACTATGATCTCATTTTTAATCGCTTCGCAATACGTAGTATTCACAGCGCAGACTATTATGTCTTACGTGCTTTTGAAAATAGAAATATTCCTGTTATAAATCCGACATACTCTATTATTAAAGCAAAAGATAAACTTCTTACCTTACAAATTCTCATGAACCATAAATTGCCAATTACCCCTTCACTTATTGTTCGTAATCGTCAGCAATTAGCAGATAGTATCGAAAATATACAAGGTCCGCCTTACATTATAAAAAATTGTTTTGGCTCTGGGGGAAAAAATATACTACTGGCTTATGATAAGCCACAATTGTTTGCAATGTTTGACTACACTTGGGTAAGAGATCGCAATGCCATTTTGTTAGTACAACCTTTCGTGCGCTCGATAGAAAACCATGAGGACGTTCGAGTTATTACTCTTGGACACGAAACTCACTACGCGATGATAAGAACAGCAGCACATGGTGAGTATAGAACCAATATTGCGGTGGGAGGACAAGTCCGTGCAACAGTACTATCTGACGAAGAGAAAAATATGTGTGCTACTGCTGCAAAGGCAATGAATTTATCCATTTGCGGAATAGATTTTATGCGCACAAAAGAAGGACCTGTTATTCTCGAAGTTAACAGTTGTCCAGGGCTTGATGGAATATCTCAAGCCTATGATCCTGAAATCAGTATCTTTGAAAAAATAGTCGATTTTGTTTGCACATATAAAGGAGCCTCTGATGAAATATAACAAAGTTGAAATTAAAAATACTTTTCCTGAAAATGAATCAGGCTATAGTGTTTATGAAGTTAGTGTGGATGAAAATACTTTTTTTGCGGCTAAAAATAGTAAACACGGTACGTGGAAGGTTTGCGATGAACAAGATGTTAGTCTTAGAACAAAACAAGTTCCCGTTGTTATTGAAAAGAAAATGTGTAACATTCAACTCATTTCTTTGCTAGAGCGAATGGTTTTAGCGAAAACAACCGTGTGGGCAGGGCCGCTTGCTGTTATTTTGCGATAGTCACTAACTTATATTACGCGATAAAATTTAAATTGATGATACTTTTTAAAAAATGACACAGTCATATTGACTTCAACTTATTTTTGTGTTAGGATTAGCAGTTTGAAACTAAGAGAACATGCCGACATTGCACGTACTCAACAGAGTAGATATACATCTCAAAAGAAGAGATGTCACTTGTGTTATAGAAAGGTTAAGTGAAAAAAGTTTATGAGTATTAAGATAAATGTAGAGAAGGGCGATAATATAGACAAGGTATTACGTCGTTTTAAGAAAATGTGCGAAAAAGAAGGACTGATAAAAGAAATCAAAAAGAAACAATACTACGAGAAGCCTTGTCAAAAGAGAAGACGCGAATATTTAAAACGTAAACGCAGACATCTAAAAATGCTGAACCTAATGAGACAAACCAAGAAAAAGAAAAAATAGGCAATTTCCTAAATATAATTTTAGGTAATTAGTAAATAAACAAATTTACTATATTGCAATTTAGGGTGTGCCCCAGTAAATCACTCATTTTGGGACTACTATTTACACCCTTATAGTTTAGGTGTGTTTTACACCTAAACTATCCCACAAACTTCATACATATAAAGAATATTATGCCTACATCTGAAGACCTTGAATTTGGCAAAAAAGCTTTGGACTTGGGATTTATACAATCACAACAATTAGCAAAATCTATTAAAATTCAAAAAAAGTTATCCCAAAAAGGAAAAAATGCCAAATTGTATTGGGTTATGTTTAAAAAAGGCTACCTTGATAAATCACAAATAAAATATATTCGTAAAATGTGCGAAAGCCCGGTAGACATAGTCCAAGAAGATGTTACTATTATGTATAATGACACTGGAAAAGACGAAAATGATCGCATTGATTCTTATCTTCGTACCTTGAAGCGTTATGACATTCTAGAAAAAATAGGTGAGGGAGGTATGTCTCATGTCTTTCACGCGGTAGATAAAAACCTCGAACGAGAAATCGCCTTCAAAGTAATGAAAAAAGAAATGCAAGAAAATTCGAGTGTAATGCGATTTCGTAGAGAAGCACTACTTGTAGGAAAACTTCGCCACCCTAATATTGTGATGGTGTATGATATGGTACATAAAGATGATATTCTTTATTTTACAATGGAATATGTCAAAGGATCAACGCTTAAAAAATTGATCTCTGTTAAAAAATTCTCTATATCGCGAAGTGTACAAATTATTCGAAGAATAGCAAAAGCGGTTAATTTTGCACATAAACAAAAAATCATTCATCGCGATTTAAAACCTGAAAATATTATGATGGAAGATAATAAAAAGCCAAAAGTAATGGATTTTGGGCTTGCTAAAATCGCCGATACAAGAAGCAGTATTTCGCGAACAGGTATGATACTAGGCACACTAAATTATATGCCTCCAGAACAAGCAGAGGGTCGTGTCGCTGATATCAATGAACAGAGTGATATATATTCGCTAGGTGCTATTTTTTACGAAATGCTCACAAAACAAACAGTGTTTAATGAAAAACAAGCTAACAAGCTAATTATCAAAATAATACAAGAACCACCTACAAATCCACAGGAAATAAACCCACAAATACCAGCATGCCTCCAAAAAGTAATACTAAAGTGTTTACAGAAATCACAAAAATTGCGTTATAAAACAATGAAAGAATTTATACACGATTTAGAAAAATGTATAAAACAATAATGTTTTTTAGACTAATCTTGATTAAGACATCATTTTTTATTCCGAAAACTCCTTAGGACTCCTGTCTCTAAATAGATAGTACTTAATACCGTTCCCTAACTAGAACACATTTACATCTTGAATTTTATAGAGAAAATTTTAATAAGGGTCCATATAATTTTATTTTTAGGATAAACCATAATGAAGATAACTAATGTTTCTGCAATGGAAATTCTCGACTCGCGAGGTAATCCAACAATACGTACCTACGTTACTATTGATAATAAAATCACAGGTAGTGCTTCTGTTCCTTCTGGAGCATCTACTGGTATACACGAAGCTCTTGAGCTACGCGATGGTGATGATAAACGTTACTGTGGAAAAGGCGTGCAAAAAGCTATTGCGAATATTCGCCAGCGTATTGCTCCGCAACTTGAAGGAATGAATCCTTTTAACCAAAGTGAAGTTGATAAAACGATGCTTGAGCTTGATGGTAGTAAAAATAAAGAGCAGTTAGGTGCAAATTCTATTTTGGGCGTTTCAATGGCGACAGCTGTTGCTGCTGCTAAAGCTTGTGGTTTACCTTTATACAAATATCTTGGCGGCGTGGGAGCATTCCGTTTACCTGTACCAATGATGAATATTTTAAATGGGGGTGAACACGCGGACAACAGCGTTGATTTACAAGAATTTATGGTTATGCCTATAGGTGCTCCTTCATTTTCAGAAGCACTGCGTTACGGAACCGAAACTTTCCACACCCTGAAAAAAATTCTAAAAGGGAAAAAATATGCAACATCAGTCGGCGATGAAGGAGGGTTTGCCCCTAATTTGAAGAGCAATGATGAAGCGTGCGAACTTATTCTTGAAGCAATCGTACAAGCAGGTTATGAACCGGGTAAAGATATAGCTCTTGCTTTAGACAGCGCTGCAAGTTCTTTTTACAAAGAAGGTAGCTATGATATGCATTGGTCTGGTGCAGGCAAGAAAACAACAGATGAGATGATTGCACTGTATGAAGATTGGTGCAAAAAATATCATATTATATCTATAGAAGATGGTCTAGATGAAAATGACTGGGATGGTTTTAATAAACTAACAACTGTTTTAGGAAATAAAGTACAAATTGTTGGCGATGATTTATTTGTAACTAATAAAGAGTTTGTACAAAAAGGTATTGAGAAAAAAAGCGCTAATGCTGTACTGATAAAGTTAAATCAAATAGGTACGGTGACAGAAACAGTTGAAACGATTCAATTGTGCCGTAAGGCAGGATGGAATTTTGTTATATCCCACCGTTCAGGAGAAACAAGTGATACATTTATT
Organism: Candidatus Uabimicrobium helgolandensis; assembly: GCF_041508025.1. Classification (NCBI taxonomy): domain Bacteria; kingdom Pseudomonadati; phylum Planctomycetota; class Candidatus Uabimicrobiia; order Candidatus Uabimicrobiales; family Candidatus Uabimicrobiaceae; genus Candidatus Uabimicrobium; species Candidatus Uabimicrobium helgolandensis. Next base: position 2,574,587 of record NZ_CP165719.1, on the reverse strand, counting down.
GCTGACTTGACTGTCGCAATGGGTGGTGGACAAATAAAAACTGGATCGGCTTGTCGTAGTGAGCGTATTGCTAAATATAATCGATTGCTTGAAATAGAACACGAACTATCAACAGCTGCTTCTTTTCATTTTTGCTAGATGCTTGTTTATAAAAATCACAGAGGTAGATAAGATTCAAAACCGATCGTAATCGTCAGAAATTGCTTTTGACGGTGGAATCTTTGTGATAAAACTATTCAACAACCATAAAGACTGTAGGGATGTTCGAAAAAAAGAGGTGTTTGTTCTGAGGTATTACGGACACTCACAAAGGACGTCCCTGCATCTTTACAGAAGGACAATTCTATTCATTTAAGGTATAAAAATTTATAGAGTGAAGTCCTAAGATTCTAGATTCAGATAGTGAAAGATTAAATTATGGATAGAGAATATTTAGAAAAACTACAAACAGCTAAATACATTGATTCAGCGGTGATTCCTGATTTAGTAAAACTACTTGGAGATAGCGAATTAAGATATAATGCTGCTATCGCTCTTGGCCATGCACTTAATTATCAGCCAAATGGCATACAACTCGTACGTGAAGCGTTAGCATATAGTCGCATTGAAATTCAATACTATTTGATACTGGCTATTCGTTATATGGAAGACAATATACTAGCACTTGTACCAGACCTGATTTCATTTTTAGATAGTAAAAGCGATCGAATTAGAGAAATAGCTGCAAATACATTAGGTGAAACAAAAGATACTCGTTCGACATTCAAACTTTTAGAGCTTATGTGTAGCGACCCAAGTGAAAACGTACGCTATTATGCCATGCATGCTTTGGGAGATATAAAAGATACTGAAACTATTAAGCCTCTAATTTCTTTGATAAGTCAACAAAATGGTGAAACGTGTATGTATGCAATTCATGTTCTTGGAAAAATGCATACAGAAGCAAAAGAAGCTATACCTTTTATTTTTCCATATCTTCAAGATGAAAATGAAAAAATGGTGGCTATAGCAGCTACAGCTTTAGGAAATATGGGAGATCAAAGAGCTCTCATTATTTTAGAAAAAATAGCAAAAAGCACTTCACCATCTTTTATGCTAAGTGCAAAAAAAGCTCTACAAAATTTAAAAAGTAGGATTTTATAGATATCGGATATTTTTCTCGAACAAATTTTTGTTTTGATGTAGGGCGTGTCATCATTCAAAATATTGTGTGTTTTTTCGAGCCCGAGCCCGTTTGCGAGGCCGTTTCCGAAACTTTCACTAACAATTTATCAAAGAAGCAAAGTTTCTTTTTCCATCGCAAAAAACTAGTATTGAACCAATAAATCACTTTCTGTCGCTCTCAAAAAGTTTTCGGGCGCGGGCTCGCAAACGGGCTTGGGCTCAATACTACTGGCGTATCATTAAATGAATCCGTTATATTTTTATCTGTATTGAATGATGACACGCCCTATTATTTTAAGGAATATTCTAAGAACTTTATGACCAAAAAAAGGATAAATATGAAATACCTGTTTATTATTTTGTGCTTTCTTGCTCCTCTACATGCTGAAATAATTACTTCAAATTTTGCTTTTGGCGGTGGGATACCATTTGTAGGAAGTACATCAATTGATGGCGTAGATATCGAGCTAACTACTACTAATACGGAGTCATTTGGAGCCACAGCTTTTAGAGATGATACTAGTGCAAATATTGCGTTCGTGACTCTTCAATTTAGTTCAAATGTTCAATTTTTTAGTGTCAATGTTAGTCGAGTAGCCAGTAATGAGTTTATTACTAATTTTAACTTAGGTACTCCTAGTGCACTAGATGGAGATCTTATTGATATAGATAACCGTATAACTACTTCTCGCAATGATGATTTTGGAAGTGGCAATATTATTTTTTCAGATATCAATACCGATACAATTTCTTTTGAGATTGATGCTCCAGGGGCGCTTGCTGTCAATGAATTTTCTTTCGAAATAGCAGCAGTTCCAGAACCGAGTACTTATTTTATTCTTTTTTTTCTGAGTGTTATTTGTGTTCTAAAATTTAGAGGTAATAGCTTTTTATTGAAAAAAGAACTGTGACTTTTGTAGAGCATATGTAGGAATTAGAATTGTTTTTAGGAATATCATCATGAAAATACATGTTATTTTACTTGCGTTGCCGCTAATATTCTTTGGTTGCCTTTCTTCACCAATTCAATTTACTCCTACCACAATTGAGTCATCTTGGAGTGAGAGACAAAGCAATATTTTAAATTCAGACAACTTAAGTAGTCAGACGCGGCAAGTACTACGCATTCATTTTTTGAATGATTTGTTTATTACAGATCCATCGTTGGCTATTGAAAAACTGATTGTAAAGTGCAAGGAGGATAAAAGTCGCATTGGTTGTTTTGCTATAGCAGAACTTTATTATTACCATGCAACGCAACAAAGTAACTATAACAAACAAATTAAATATTACACTGAGAGTATGAAGTATAGTTACTTTTATATGTTTGATGATAAACTTGGTTCTCTTCCCGACACATTCGATATCAATTTAAAACTGATGTCGGATATATATAGCCAATCTTTAGCGAAGTGTTTATTTGTGAGTCAAAAGCAAAAAAAAGAGTCAGACGAGATGTTTTTGAGGACATTGAATTGGCCGATTGTTTATCACGATTTTGATATAGCTGATGAAAATATAACAGGCTTTTTATTTGCAGATCAGTATAAATTAACTGGAATGACCAACTCTTACGAAACTTACGGCTTAGGTGTTCCTCTTATTTTAAAAGGTTATCCTGATATATCGCAAACAGGTATTGATGAATTTTATTTAGAGGGGAAACAAAGCTATCCAGCAACAATATTCGCTAAGATCACTGGATCGTTTTTTGATCAACCAAATCAAATCGATATAAAACTTGATTTTTACAATACTTTAAAAGTGAATTACATCAGTGTTGATGATAAAAGAGTTTCCTTGGAAACTGATATAACGAAGCCATTTGCTCACTTACTTGGTATTCACAATTTTCATAAATTCGAGTTCTCTAGTTTATTTGACTCAGCGAAAGAAGAAGATAAATTACGTTTATTTATGACAGAACCTTATAATGAAAATAAAATCCCAGTGGTGTTTGTTCACGGGCTATTTTCTAGCCCTTTAACATGGATTCAAACAGTAAATGATTTACGCGGTGATCCTCGATTTAAAGATAAGTATCAATTTTGGTTTTTTATCTATCCTACCGGAAATCCTTTTATGTATTCAGCCACATTATTTCGCCAAAAATTGAAAAAATTAGCCTCCATTTTGGACCCAGAGAATACAAATAAATATTTTCAACAAATGGTCGTCGTTGGTCATAGCATGGGTGGTTTAGTTACGCGTATGAATATTAGCCATAGTGAAAATCATTTGTGGAACTTGTTGAGTGATGAAGATTTTGATAAAAAAAAGAAAGACCTTAACCCTAAAATGGTAGAGTTAGCGAAGACAGCCCTTTTTTTTAAACCACATTCCTTTATAAAGAGAGTGGTCTTTATTGCTGTTCCTCACCGTGGCAGCGAATATGGAAATCACTGGCTAGCGCGCTTTTTATCATCATTTATCAATTTACCTATACAGATATTAAATATGGCAAAATTAGTGGGGGAGTTTGTTGCATTACGTGGAGAAAATATTGACCTAAAAATCAATAGTGTTAGTAGTTTGTCTACAGGTAATCCTATTTTTGATGCGCTAGATAAAATGAAGATAGATATTCCTTATCATAGTATTATTGGCAATACAGTGACTGAAGGACCAAAAGAAGAGTGGACTGACAATGTCGTAACATATGCTAGCTCTCACCTAGATAATGCTGAATCTGAGGTTATTGTTCCTGAATGGCACGTATGCACTTCTCATCCTTTGGTGATTTCAGAATTAAAAAGAATACTTTTTCTCCACTTAAATAAATAGAAAGAATCTCGGTCGCCTCTATAAGTAATTGATGAGGTAAAAATGGCGTCACGCGTTTGCCAAATACGTATTTTAATTTGCACAAAAAATAAATGGTTCTGGTTTACAAAGAGTTCTCTAAGTAATTTTCCCTTTCTATCTCTGTTACTTTAACAATTCTTTCGTGATCAAGGATCATTTTTTGTGCTATTTCCGCCGTTTCAATTGCTATACTCAAATCAGTAATCATCGCTTCCACATCCACGACAATATATTTTTTTCATCCCTTGCCAACATTGACAAAAATTACAAGGAGAGTTGGCTTTCTTTTTGCCGCGAATCTCACAAAGTAATCTTGGTCCAACAAGTTTGTTATCTACTTCTTTTATTTGCTTTTCATTCATGAGTATTTTTCATTTGAGTAAAACAGAAATATAGTATGTGCGTTACTCGCTTTGGATCGTAAATATAAGTGCTATACAAAAAAATTTGACCTATATTTTTTACTAAAATTAGGGCGTGTCATCATTCAAAATATTGTGTGTTTTTTCGAGCCCGTTTCCGAAACTTTCACTAACAATTCTATCAAAGAAGCAAAGTTTCTTTTTCCATCGCAAAAAACTAGTATTGAACCAATAAATCACTTTCTGTCGCTCTCAAAAAGTTTTCGGGCGCGGGCTTGCAAACGGGCTCGGGCTCAATACTACTGGCGTATCATTAAATGAATCCGTTATATTTTTATCTGTATTGAATGATGACACGCCCTAGAATTTGAATGTATTAGAGTAAAAATTGTCTAATTATTTATTGCCGCTTTTTTACTCTGAAGAGTATCTATATATAGATACTCATTCTACAAAATGTTTTTATCACTCACCCAACAAGAGTGGTATAGAAAACGATAACAAAAATTTATGGAAATTACTTCTTGTAGCTCTTTTATTAAGTCTATGTAGTTTTAACAACTTTCATTTTTGTGTATAAAGCAAAAATTAACAATGTTGATCAGCAGTTAGTTAGAGAGGAACAATAGTGAATAAATATTTAGCATTATTTTGGGTAATGTTGCTGTTTACAGCACCAGCATTTGCACAAAAAGAGTGGAAAGGCGAAACGCAAGCCTTTGCAACACCAGATATTCAGAAAAAACAAGTGCTCTTTACTGGAGACACTACCGCAGTTGCGACAGTCGAGCAAAGCGGTAGTGCTGGCTTTGTTATTTTTGACGGAACAAATTTTGGTAATTTTAACCTTTTGTCACCAATAACAAATGCTAGTGTATTCTCAAATAAAAGCAGCTCAGGAGAAATAACCGCTGTCGTTCAAGGTTCAAATATTGCTTCGTTATTCCAATTTCAAAATGGCAGCTTTGTCCCTCAAGGCGACATTCCAGCAATGAGTGGTGACATAGAAGTAAAGAATTTCTTGGTAACTGACGCTGGCAATGGTGTTGCGATATATAAAAAGTTTGACAGCAATTCAGGTAAAGATCAATTGTTTGCAGCATTTGGTCCAATTGGCGATCCTGCGAATTGGCAAGAGTCGTCTCCGATTGGAGATGTGAATCTTGACCTCCTTTCTTCCTTTAATGTCAACTTTGAGGATAGTGGTGATGGATCAATATCAGCTGTGTTCAAGCAAAAGGACGCAAGTGGTAATGATCGTTTGCAAGCGCAAGTTTCTTTTGATGGTGGAGCAACGTGGGTTGGTTTTCCTATTGATACAGGAGTCGGATCAGTACTAACTTATCGCTTATCACAAGATGGGCAAGCGATTATTTTTGGTCAACAAGGAACAGATGGACTTTTTCATACATTCTTTAGCTCAAAACTTACTATTTTCACGACACCAATTATCGTAGATGCCAACAATGGATCAAGCACTGTAGGTGCGGAATTACAAAACATAGGAACAGAAAGATATCTTGCAATAAACTTTGATATTGCGACAGGAGATTTTAACGCAATTACTATCCAAAGCGGACAAAGAGTTTCGGAAGAAATATTAGTTCCTGGTGGAAATAATGAGTTTATCGAAAGTTTCACAATAAACGAACAAAATGAAGGTGTCGCGGTCTCAGTGGCGGTTAATAACGGTGTAGAAGTGATTAACGCCAGAAACTTTGAAAACGATGCATTCTTACCAGTAGAAACAATTGCAAATCCACAAGAAGCAACAACAGGTGGAATAGCAACAGATATCAATGATATTGGTAACATTATTGCGATGTTCGGCCAAACAACAACGAACCCAACATTCAATTGTTATAGAGAAAATCAAAATCAAGGCGGTGGACTTGACCGCGAAGTAAAAGAAAATGATGGTAGTGTTGTGACAACAGAACATCCATACCACAATCCAGCAGTGAATAACCCAAGTTGTGTAACAGTAGCAATGAACAAGACTGGAAACTCAGCAAACTGCGGATGCAGTACTTGTAAATGCTTTACGGCTGGAACATCAGCAACTGTAAATCTTACAGGTACAGATGCCAACGCTGGAGATCCAATTATTCTGAACTCACTTGATTACATTATGGGTACAAGTGTACTGGATATAGCAGGTAGAGGTTTAGACTTTGAATTTCAATTAACATATCGTTCACGCGTTCAATTTGAAGGACGTTTTGGAAACAACTGGTCTGATAATCACTCGCGAAGAATAGTGCCACAACAAGATGGCTCGGTTGTACTCTACAGTGGTCGGTTGCGCGGAGATCAGTATGAAGTTGTAAATAGTGAGTTTGTTTCACCTGATTTCCATTTTAAGAGAATGATAGAGGACGACGACAGTTTTGTATTGTTGCGCGAAAGAGACGGTATGATTTATCGTTTCTTCCCAATAGATGGGTCAGCGAAAGAGGGTTTACTCGAATCAATAACAACACCTTGTGGTAATAAAATTACTCACTCCTATAGTAACGAAGGAGTAATCGAATTTTCACTAGACAGTCTCTCGCGTAGAATCGATTATACAACAGATGACAGGGGCCACATAACTCAGATCAAGGACTTTATCCAAAGAGAAGTTAATTTTGTATACGATGACAACAATAATTTAATTAGTATTACAACTCCAGCCGTCACAGGAACAGGTTTTAATGATTTTCCGAATGGCAAAACATGTGAATTTACTTACTCTGAAGGTTTTAATGACGAGAAGTTAAACAACAACATGTTAACAGCAACTTTTCCAAACGAAGTAGCAAACAACGGTCCTGCAAGAGTTATCAACACTTTCAACGCAAACGATGAAATTCTAACACAACAGTGGGGCGGAACAAACGATAGTGGTGTGGCAGTCGGTGGAACAATTACCTACGCAAAACAAATAATAAACCCAAACCCACAAGACAATACTGAGATCAAAGAACAAACAACAGTAATTGATCGTAATGGCAATGAAACTGTGTTTTCATACAACAACGAAGGGTTACTTTTAAAGAAAGAAGAAAAAACGAGAGGAATTCGTCCTGGAGATCCTGCGTCTTTTATCACTCTTTACGAATACAATGATATACAGTTAAATACGAAAATAACAATGCCAGAAGGTAACTCAGTTCAATTTGTATACAACGACGGAGCCCAAGACCAATTCCAAAAAGGAAATCTATTAACAGTAATAAAAACACCCGACGCAGCAAGAGGTGGTGACCAACAATTTATTCGTATAGATTACGAATACGAACCGGTTTACAACAAAATCTTACGCGTAAGATCTCCAAGGGAATTAGATCCGCAGTACCAACCACAAAATGGTGGAGCAAACGCTGAAGGAAGATACACAACAGAATCAATTCCAGATTACTTTGAAGCAGACCTTGATACTACGGGCTGTGCATGTGGATTCACTCTACAAGACCTTATAGATAAATTCGGAGTAGATATTAGTTCGGTACAAGATCGAATCAATTCTGGCGATTTAAATGGCGATGGTCGCGTAGATAACATATGTGGGAACACTATAGTTGTGCGCCAACCAAATGTAAATCTTTTAAGTGGATCACTGCAATCTGGAGTAGAAGGCAGCACAATTCAAATAATCGAATCGCGTATGGCCTACAATAAATTTGGTCAATATGTATTCACGGAAACACCTGAAGGTGAAGTAACGACGTTTAGTTATTTTACTGAAGGAGATCCTGATGGCGATGGTGCGGATATCCTAACTGGAAACAACAACGCTGGTAAGCCTTTCGACACCCAAACCGGTGGATATCTAAAGGAAATGATAACCGACGATTCGCACAGCACGCGCTATCGCGGAAACTCAGCTCCGACGCAGATAAAAACACAGTTCGGCTACGACCGTGTAGGAAATCGCACCGAGATAATAGACGGTCGCGGAATCAAGCACACCATGGTTTTCAACGAGTTAAATCAACTAGTAGAAGCCACCAGAGCTGCCGATGTCACAGCGTCACCAGAGCAAAATTTGACAAATTTCGCTTACAAGTCAAGAGTTTTCTACGACGCAAACAATAACGTAGTAGAAACACAAGTAGAAATTCGCGACGACAACAACCCCGATTTGCCAAATTTTCTTCCATCAATAATAAAATATGATATCTTAAATAATCCAATCGAGATACAGCAAACTGTAAGTAACTCAGAAGTAATTACAACTCAAATATTCCGCGACGCCAACGAAAATGTAATACTCACCAAATCTCCTGAATCAGTAAATGGTAATCAGGAAAACAACACAGTTTCCTATGTTTTAGATGAAAGAGATCTTGTATTTACAAAAACTTCTGGTGCTGGATCAACTGACGAGCGTACTTTTATTTTCAATGTAGATAACAACGGAAACATAATAACAACGATCGATGCTGAAGATAATAACGGTGACGGTTCAGGAGAAGTGACTACGATAATTCTAGATGGTTTCGACCGTGTAAAACGCACCATTGATGCTGTTGGAAATGAGTCGATAGTAACTTATGATCCAGACAGTAACGCAATTTTAGCCGAAACATTTGGCCCGATAGGTGGAGCAAGTCGTGCTACGAACAGCACCGCTGGTAATGTTCTACTAGCCAAAAGTGAAATGCTGTACGACGAAATCGGTCGCGTGTTCCAAACCGACACTCATTTGTTTGTAGCAAACGGAGTAAACACCGTAAGACCAATAGTCCTAGACGATAACGATGCTAATCCAAACGACGGCAAAGTAACCACCTTCGTAGACTACGATCGCAACTCAAGAGTAACGTTCACCACAAGTCCAAGTCCGCAAGGTGCCAAAGAAACAAGTTCGTTTGAATACGATGGAGCTCAAAGACGAATCCGAGTGGTTGACGCTGAAAACAACGAACAAAATATAGTATACGACAATAACAGTAACCCAATTCGTATAACGAGAACCGATGTAAACTCCGCCGGTAGAATAGCCAGCGAAACCTTCGAAACAATCAACGTTTTCGATGCGCTAAACCGCGTAGAAAGAACCACCAACAACATCGGACAAACCAGCTACTTTACTTACTCCAGCCGAGATCTCTTAATTCGCACCGCCGATGCCCAAGGAGCAGAAATAGCTGATCCACTAGGATTATTTGCGGGTAACATCAACAGCGAAGGCAATATCTCTGAAACGAAATACGATGGTCTTTCAAGGTCTTTCGAGAGTACCCGTGAACTACGTGTAGATGGCGAAGGGGGCAACCCATTAGATTTATCAAACCCATCAAACACCGATGGCAAGATAACCGAATTCACCACCTACGATCAAAATTCAAGGGTAATAAACGTCTCTGACGACAACGGAAATACCACAACGTACGAATTCGATAACCTGAATCGTCTAACAAAAACCGTTTACGCCGATACCCGCGAAACCACTGTAGAGTATGACAAAGACAGCAACGTAATTCGCACCACCGATAACAACGGCAGTGTTTGCGACTATGTATTTGACGGTATTCACCGCACCACAACAAAAAACATAACCCGTGCCACAAACATCGAAGGTACAACTCAACAAACCTACGAATACGATGGACTGTCACGTTTAACTTTGGCGGTTGACAACAACAATCCAAACGACGCGCAAGATAACACTACAATAACAAGAAATTACGATTCGTTAAGTCGCTTAGTAGAAGAACAACAAAACGGCAAGGTGATTTCGATGAACTGGCGTGAAAGCGCAGATTTGACAGATTGTACTTATCCAAACGAACGCGTAGTTGAATACACCTACGATAAAATAAATCGCGTAGGCGAAATCAAAGATGCTGCATCAACAACCGCGATCGCAAGCTACGACTACATCGGAGCGCGCGTCATCGAAAGACTCTATAAAAACGGTACTAAATTCACTACTCTAAATGACGAAGGCGATAGTAACGTTGGATATGACAATTTACCGCGCCTAACACAAATGCGTCACCTCCGCCCAAACGGAAAACGCATCCAAGAGTACGAATATCAGTATAATAGAGTTAATTTCAAAACCCAAAAGAAGAACCTACGCCGCAATAGATTTAGTGAAACATATGAACTAGATTCGCTGTATCGCGTAGTAGATTTCAAACGTGCTCGAATAAAAGAAGATGAAACCCTGGGGAACACCTCGCAAAGTCAAAGTTGGCAATTAGACGGTGTAGGCAACTGGGCGAAAACAACCATTGACGGCGAAGAAAAAACGCAAACCGTAAATGAAGTCAACGAATACGACGCATTTGGCGGTGTAGCCTTTGTTCACGATGACAACGGAAACATGACCGACGACGGCGAAAGACTTTTCACTTATGACGCGCTAAACCGCATCACCCAAATCAACAACAAAGCGAACAATGAAGTTATCGCAACTTATAAATATGACTTCGCCAACCGTCGTACAACAAAGGAGTTTACACGTCAAGAGCTAACAACCTGTGACATTTCACAAGGCGAAGCCGTAGCCGACGCAAATACCTTAGCACTTTATCGCTATAATAATGAAAATGGCCCGATAATAGACAGCTCAGGCAACGGCAATGATATTACGAATCCAAAAAACACCACGAGAGAAGACGGACTATTTAACACTCGCTCTCTGAGTTTCAACGGAGAGCGTTTACGGATGCCATTATCAGCTTCTCTTGATAACATTCAAGATCAGTTGACCGTGGAAACGTTTGTATTCGTCGATGCAAATGACGTCGAAAACTTAGGCAGTCCCTTGGTAAGACGCAAAGGCAGTTTTAACCTTAAAATAAACGGCAGTAGGCTAAAGCCTGTGTTTGTTATCCATACCTTGGACGGCGCAAACCAGCCTGTTACTACGAGGGTAAGAGGAAATGTTGCCATACCGCTATCTACATGGATTCATATTGCTGGAGTTTATGACGGACAAAGTGTAAAAATCTTTGTAAACGGCAATCTCTTAGCCGAAAAACCTCTCACTGGAAACGTCGTAATCGATCCAACAGTAAGAACCTTTCTCGGAAGAGGTAACTTCGTAGGCAACTTAGAAGAAACAAGAATTTCAAATATTGCCCGCGTCGGATGCGCTCCAGGTGGTATAATTAACAAAGATGTGCGTCGCTCATTTTTCTATAGTGGTTGGCGTGTGGTTGAAGAACGCGAACAACAGCGTGAAGCTGGGCAAGCGTTTGGAGACGAAGTTGTAACACGGCAGTTTGTTGATGGCCTTGGGATCGACGAACATTTGCAGATGGCGATATACGATGAGACTGGTAGTACTATTTCCGAAGAAAGATATTTTCATTCAAATCATCGTGGGGATACTACTGCGATTACCGATATTGGTGGTAATGTTGTATTTCGTTTTGAGTTGACGACCTATGGCGAGATCTTTGTGGTGAATTCCGATAACGATTTGGAGGTGTTTACCGATTTTGAAGAGATTGTTTATGGTTTTCAAGGGCGGCGACTTGACGAAGAAACTTCGTTGATGTATTTTCGCAATAGGTATTATAATCAGAAACTTGGGCGGTTTATTCAACGTGATCCTTTGGGTTATATTGATTCTTATGGACTTTATGAAGCTTTTGGCGGAAATCCATATTCATATCTTGATCCTACTGGTGAAAATAAATTATTAACTAAGTTAATTCAAAAATATTTAAAAGAAGAAGCTTTAGACAAAGCACGACAGGTCATTGTAGAAAAGGTAAGAGGAATAGTTCCAAGAGAATTGGCAGATTTAATGCTAGGAGACCTACAAGAAAAAGAAGATGAGGTTTTAAAAACAACACGTCGTAATTTTTTTATGCAAGTCATGGAAAGTTTAGCATCTTCTACTCCTCTTGGAGCTATGCGTAATGCACTAAAGGCTGGGCAAAAAATCAAGAAAGTAAAGAAATTATATAAGAAATTTAACGAAATACTTGAGGCTTTCGAAGAAATAAAAGAGTATGCAGAGCAAATAAAGTCTGTCATTCAAAATCCCGATGTTGCAAAAGCTATTATAGAAGGAATGTTCTATTCAAAGTACTTAGCATATAGAGGAAAAAATCAAAACTTAGCAGAATGTGGAGCAGCTTGGCAGTTTTCTACTCTTTTTGAAACAAGTAAAGCAAAAAATCCAAAAAGAACAGGTAAAGCTGGTGAGATATTTATAGCTAAGAATAAGATATTTAAAGCACTATCTAAATCTGGGTATAGTGTACTATCTCCTCAAAATTCTCTAGGAGCACACTGCGCTGTATATATAATTAAAGGAAAAGGTCTTAATTACGCTGGGACTAATATACCTTTAATTATAGATTTTACCGCTGTTCGTTATGGTGGACAGTATATCTACACTTCTTTAGAAAAGTACAACTTGTTTTTGATAGAAAAGGCAGAGAAAATAAAGAATTTGAGGAAATAATGTTAAAATTATTTAAAAAGAAATTCAAAAAAAATATATACAACAAAAATATGAAAAATATCGAAAGCTCTACTTTGTACCAAGATTGCTTCTTTTCTTTAGAAGAAGATTTTGTATACGAAATAGAAAATTCTTGTTTTGATAACTGTAACTTTGAGAATATAAGTTTTTCAAACCTTAAAGGATGTAAATTCAATAATTGTAAATTCGTAAATGTTTTTGCTTTGTATGTATTAGCAGAAAGCTATTCAAAAAAAATTAATTCTTACGTTTACGATTTGAAAGATCTAACTGAATTGTATGTTATACACAAACCTAAATGTAAACGACCTTTTACAAGGAAAAACCTTGAATTAGATCTTATGCACCAAGCAAACTTTTTTCGATTTAAAGAAAATTATAGATTAAAAAACATTCCCGAAAATATAGAAAGTCTTAGAAAATTGAAGGTTTTAGACTTGTCATATAGTGGACTTACAACGCTTCCTCGTGGTATTACAAAAATAAAAACGCTTGAAGTTTTAAATTTGTCTTTTAATAAGTTAGAAAGCCTTCCATCTTGTATTAAGAAATTAAAAAACTTGTCTTTACTCAAACTTGCTAGAAATCCCATAGGCTATAACGATATACTAACTATTCAGTCATATTTACCTCATTGTCGCATGTTTTTTAATTAGATTTGCTCTGCAGGTTAAGTACTTACGATCCAGACTTTCGAGATTAACTGTTGAACTTGACTATATCGTATATTTTAATAAATAAAACTATACGATATAGTCTTACTAAAAATATCGGTGTCAGGCTCAACAAACAAAAAGCACTAAGTTGTTTCTTATGCAAAATAGGGTAGGGTCGAAGGCTGGCGCATTATCTTTAGGTAAAAGGTTTTTCCGTGATTGCTCTTTCGATTGCAAAAAGGGTTCACATATTTTACCATTAATATGTTTCCAGCAGCCGCCCGGTCAAACGCAGCGGATGGATCTCCCATACTACGCTTTCCTAATAGATTTCGTATCAAGGTATGAAACGTTGAAAGAATCATATGTACAAGCGAAAAGCAATAACGGAAGTCCCATGCCAGACTCACCCCAAAACTAAAAGCGCACAATGAAAGTGTCAGACTTTTTTCGTGGCATATAATCTTCATGCCAGACTCACCCCAAAACTAAAAGCGCACAATGAAAGTGTCAGACCTTTTTCATGGAGACAAACTTATCGACCTATTCAGTGACAGAGAGCGTCCAGCAAGCTGTAATTACCTAGAAGGTGAAAGTCCTTCCATAGTAAAAACTAGAGCTATGTAGCTTAACAGCGGATATACGAGAAATCAAGTATTCGAAGCCTGTTGAAAAAGTCATTCAAGGAATGGCGAGCAAATTAGTAGACCGCAACGAAAGTGAACGTGTACGTAACCTCGAAATGATTAAATTTAGAAGCCGAGTCTGTTCTGTCAAGATGAAGGCAGTATACAAAATTGAAAACTAGTTGAAACGAGAAAGTATTCTAACGGGGTAAGCAGCGGCGGTATGCAAGAAAGATAATTATGGAACTGGAGAGAGCTTCCTCATCCCAGAAAGAAACTTCTGTATAATCTTCATGCCAGACTCACCCCAAAACTAAAAGCGCACAATGAAAGTGTCAGACCTTTTTCATGGAGACAAACTTATCGACCTATTCAGTGACAGAGAGCGTCCAGCAAGCTGTAATTACCTAGAAGGTGAAAGTCCTTCCATAGTAAAAACTAGAGCTATGTAGCTTAACAGCGGATATACGAGAAATCAAGTATTCGAAGCCTGTTGAAAAAGTCATTCAAGGAATGGCGAGCAAATTAGTAGACCGCAACGAAAGTGAACGTGTACGTAACCTCGAAATGATTAAATTTAGAAGCCGAGTCTGTTCTGTCAAGATGAAGGCAGTATACAAAATCGAAAACTAGTTGAAACGAGAAAGTATTCTAACGGGGTAAGCAGCGGCGGTATGCAAGAAAGATAATTATGGAACTGGAGAGAGCTTCCTCATCCCAGAAAGAAACTTCTGGAGCAAGGTAGATCCTATAACTGTAAAAGCAGGAAATGGATTGAAAGATGAGAAGCAGTCGGACGGGTTGGTAGTAGTGTAGAAGCAGAGTAACATCTGTGGAGCGAAGCGGCCAGACTATTAGAAAATCTTTCAACAAAAAGAGAGGCAAGGATGAAATGAAAAAAGCGTCCATAAATTTGCAAGATCTGAGAAGAAAGATATATATCAAGGCGAAAGCTGAAAAAGAAAAGAGATTTTGGGGACTGTATGTCCATGTATGTAAGTATGAAACGTTAGAAGAATCGTATATACAAGCGAAAAGCAACAACGGAAGTGAAGGAATTGATAAGGTAACATTTGCAGAAATAGAGTTGAGAGGGAGAAAAGAATTTCTACTGTCAATTCAAAAAGAATTGCGTGAAGAGATATACACAACGACGAAATATAGGAAAATAGAAATTCCGAAAGCTGAAAAAGGCAAGAAGAGAAAATTATCAATTCCAACAATAAAAGATCGCGTAGTACAAGGAGCTCTAAAGTTAATACTAGAACCAATATTTGAAGCAGATTTTCAAGAAGGTTCGTATGGATATAGACCAAAAAGATCTCAACACCAAGCATTAAGAAAAGTACAAGTGGCAATTTTAAAAGGAAAAACAATAGTGTTAGATGTCGATTTGAAAAATTATTTCGATACGATAAGACACCATATATTACTGAAGAAAATAGCGATAAGAGTTGATGATAAGCAAATAATGCGACTAATAAAGCTAATCCTGAAAAGTTGCGGAAGAAAAGGAGTAGGACAGGGTTCTTCTCTGGCTCCGTTATTGTCAAACCTGTACTTAAATGAAGTAGACAAAATGCTGGAAAAAGCGAAAACGGTAACAACAAATGGCCAATATTCGAATATCGAATACGCGAGATTCGCCGACGATATAAAGATATTGATCAGTTCTCATCCGAGTCAAAGGTGGATAATCAACGCAATAACAAAAAGACTAAAAGAAGAATTGCACAAAATCGAAGTAGAGGTGAACGAAGATAAAACCAATATAACAGACCTGAGAAAAGGTGATAAAATAACTTTTCTAGGCTTCGATATAAAGAGAATAAAATCGAAGAAAGGAAAATGGTTTCCTCTAACAACGCCGAAAATGAGTGCAAGAACAAAAGTGATTAGGAAAATGAAGAACGTTTTCAAAATAAACTGCTCGCGACATATACTGGATGTTATTGATCAGATAAATCCTATTATTCAAGGATGGGTAAACTATTTTCGCTTTGGAAACTCTACTAAATGCTTCTCATATGTAAAAGACTGGATCAATACCAAAGTTCGAAAACATATGCAGCGCGCAAGTAAAAGAAGAGGAATCGGCTGGAAAAGGTGGAGTAAGGACTTTATACAAAAACTTGGATTATTTTCCAACTACAAAGTTTGTATATCCTGAAAGCTGTACAGTTGATAAGTTCCATAAACCTTGATACGAAATCTATTAGGAAAGCGTAGTATGGGAAATCCATCCGCTGCGTTTGAACGGGCGGCTGCTGGAAACATATCAACGGTAGAATATGTGAACCCTTTTTGCAATCGAAAGAGCATAATGGAAAAACCTTCTACCTAAAGGTAATGCGCCAGCCTTCGACCCTACCTCATTACGGTCTAAAAAGCAATGATATTTCGATATAGGTGAAATTTTCGAATTGTGATAAAAAAAGTATTTGAAATAAAAGACTGTTGTACAGAAAAAATTGCAATTAAAGCAAGTAAGTGTGAAGTGTTTTTCTCACTTGAGAAATGAAGGCAGACTTTGGTTGTAGTCGATTCCTATCGTTATAAAAATCTAAATATCGGGTATTGAATTTAAACTGGATTTAGGTTTTAAATATTCTCAAACAAGATGTACTCTGATCTAAAGTGCAGCATTTACGTTTTTGGTAGTATTTATGAGAGGTATATTTACTAATAACATCTTTTATAAAAGACTCTGAGCCAAAAATTAAACCATATGTCATTTGAGGTTTTTTGGTAAGTAACCCTCTCTCTTTCATTCTTTCCTCCATCATTTCAATGTACTTTTTTTGCCTTTGCTTCATGGTTTTACCAAGGTTCATATAAATTTTCAAATTAGTGTCAGACTCAAGCAAAAATACTCAGGAAAATGAATATCGATACTCGTTAGTAAGCTGTTTTAATTATTTTTTTTTCCACTAAATTTCTTTATAAAAGCATGGATTTACAATGACAAAACAATTTAAATCTGAACAATTGCAAGATATAAAAAACAACACCGAGTATCATGGTTGTGCATTCTATTTACAAGAACATCATAAATATATTCTTGTAAATGTTGAATTTCACAATTGTAGTTTTCGAACTCATGTTACATTCAAAACGCTAATAAACTGTCATTTTCATAATTGTAATTTTTCTGGAGAATTTATAGTTCACTTATCAAATAATCAACTTCAAAAAATACCAGATTGGGTATTTGATAACAACCTGATCACCATATTGAACGCACAAAAAAATAAAATAGAAATAATAAGTCTAAAAATTCAAAAACTCGAAAATATGCATTCTCTTGATTTGTCTGAAAATAAAATTTCTCGGATTCCTCCAGAAATAGAAAAATTAGAAATTTTATTTGAATTGGATATATCTTACAATTTTATTTTGGATTTACCTGATAGTTTTGAAAATTTACAAAATCTTTCAAAACTATATCTCTCTTCCAACGAATTGGGAATGATACCTTTTGAATTATTTCCTCTTAAAAATTTATCAGAACTTGATGTATCTCACAATGAAATACAAGATATAACTGAATTTGGAGAGCTAAAACAAATCAAAAATATTGATTTAGCCAACAATGAAGTTAGGGTATTCCCTAAAAAAATTGAGGAATTAATAAACTTAAAAAAAATTGATCTTTCGCGAAATAGGATTAAAAAACTTCCTACCCAAATAAAATATTTAAAAATATTGTCTGAATTTAGGCTTAAAAGTAATGAAATAAACAGTAAAGAACAATCCAAAATTAAATCTCTTTTGCCAAATTGCCAATTTTATTTCTAGTGATAGCACTGCGAAAATTAACAAGAGAGGTATCATTCACATCTTTAAAAAAACAAGCATAAAATATGCAAATGTGAATTAGAAGAGAAATTCTAATTCACATTTGGCGTAAGCAATTCTCGCTAGTAATTGACTAGTATAGGAAAACGGACATCTGTTTATGCACCTTTTGTAATAATAATTTTCGATTTGTACTCTTCTAATTTAGAAAAGCTACAGGCAAATGTGCTTAGTTGAGATATAACTTTTTTACCAGTGTTTTTATTAATGTAGTAAGCTGGATTAACTATTTTATATAGTGTTGAAGATTTTCTCAATTCTTTGAAAAAACAATACTATCTGACAATGTTATTTGGTGTCAGTCAGACCTTTTTTACGAAGACAAACTTATATATACAAATAAAGATTTTGTGGATGAATAATCAATGGAATTTAAGAAAAAGAGAATAGTAGCGAAAATAGTAGTTGAATAAAAATTCAATTATGAGGAAATTGTGTGCAGAAGATGTAACATTAAGGAGTTATTCACAGACTTTGTAAATATCGGTGTCAGGCTCAACAAACAAAAAGCACTAAGTTGTTTCTTATGCAAAATAGGTCTGACACTCTCATTGGACATTCATGCCAGACTCGTAACAACTTAAAACGTAATAATCATCCAAGATAAGACAGATGCTGTAGTGGTAATAAAAATGATGCAAAACAAAAAATTATTAGTGTGAAGAAAATTGCTATTTAGGTAGATAAATGTGAAATGTTTTTCTCACTTGAGGGATGGAGACAGACTTTCCTTGTAGGCTATCACTATAAAAAATAGAGGCTAAGTGAATAAGTCAAAATTTAGGTTTTAAATTTCCTTAAGCAAGATGTACTCTGATCTAGAACATAGCTTTTACGTTTCTGATAGTATTTATGAGATGTATACTTACTGATGACTTCTTTTATAAAAGACTCTGAACCAAAGATTAAACCATAAGTAATTTGTGGTTGTTTGACCAGTAAACCTCTTTCTCTCATTCTTTCTTGCATCATTATTATGTATTTTTTCTGCCTTTGTTTCATAGTCTTACCAAGGTTCATATAAATTTCGTGATAGTCAATATTGATAAGGCCTTTACCAGTTGTATGTTGACTATAGCTGCTCCATCTCCACTCTTTTGGGTGCTTAGTAACTTTGTTTCTCGTCATGTTAAGTTCAATATAAAATATTGTATTAAGTAGCTTATTTTCGGAGTCAATAATAGTCGAATAGAACCTTTCTCCCCAAAAATGTCCTGTGCGTTTGTGTCTACGGTTATAGTTTTTTGCATACTCACCATTGATATATTGCATTATCTTTGACAGATTGTCTTCTATTGGAGTTGATATTAACAAATGGGTGTGGTTGCTGGTGATACAGTAAGCGTGTAGCTTAAAAGAGTATTTTTCGCGGGCTTTTTCTATTACATTTAAATATTCTATGAAATCCTTATCTTCTTTAAAATAGAAGTTTTTATTATTGCATCTTGTTGTTATGTGAAATAAACCATTTACCATCGAGATTCTAATCGGCCGCATTTGTTTTCCTTTGTAAAATAACTTTATTTAACTCTGTCATTTTACAAGTTCGTTTGACAAAATACACTATATATACGATCTTTATTTGCCGTAATACACTGATACAAAACAATTTACTTCTTTTCTTTTCTCTTTGTTTTCTGAGCCTGGCACCGATATTGAAATTTCACTAGGTGTAGAATCGATGACCCATGTTCCAACATACTTAGATACAGGAAAGTCTCCAGCAGTTATAATTGATAAAAAGGTACCTGCGAATAGAAGCCCTGTAACTACTCGTTGCCAAAAACGTATTTCAATTCCATCAGGAACACATTTTAATCTCTTTGATTACTTAAAACAGTTGGATAAAGATAAAAAAAATAAATAATATCTAAATGAATTACATTACCTAGAGATAATAGATAATTTCTAGGTAATGCAAAATAAATAGGAGCGCAATAATGAAGATAAAAACAAAAAAACTATTAGCTTTATTTCTGATCTTTGTGGTTTTCTTCACAGTTTATTGCTTTAAAATAAACCTTGCGATGATTCCAGCTGTAATGTACAGGATTACGAAAGATGAACAGTGGTCTAATGAATTATTAGTTGACCATTCAAAAATTTATGCATTACCTAATTTTTTTGTACGAGACCTATTGGAGTACGGTAGCGAAACATCAAAAATAAAATTAGCAAGTGATAAACGAACGCAAAGAAAATTTTTATTAATCTTAGCTGAAAATAAAAATTTTAAAGTGCGTTATAATGTAGTAAAAAATCCAGTTGCAGATAAACATATTTTAAAATTGCTGCTTAATGATAGCAGTAATTTAGTTCTGGCCGCTAATCCACTATCAAGTAAAATTACTTTGCAGAAAATAGCTGTTTGTAATGATCTACAGTTACAACTAGAGATAGCTGAAAATAGAAATTGTTCGAGGGAAACACTTGAATATCTTGCTACAATACCAAATGTATCTTTACATAAAAAAATAGCATCTAACCCTAATATAAATAGTAAAACAGCTTATTATTTGATTGACAATGGAATGGGGAAAGTTCTTTCTGAACTTATAAAAAATTATAGCATTTCAACAAAAATACTGAAGGTAATATGTGAAGTTAAGTTGCAAGAAGGAGAGAAATATTTTATTGATGTATTTAAGCATCCAAATATCAATGATGAAATTTTGTCGCTATTTTTAAAAAGTTGCCATTTGCACCGACTGTATGTCGCTTCGAGTCCCCAAGCAAGTAATCAATTGCTTTCAAACTTAATAAAAGATCGCTCTAAATTTGTAAGAAAACAAGTAGCCGAAAATCCGAATATTTCCATTGAAAATTTGAAAATACTTATCTCTGATTCTTCCGAATCAGTGAGAATTGCAGCTCAGAAAAATCTTGATAGCCGATAAAAAATCCGGAGGTAAAATTTTTTCAATAAGGGTGTCAGCGGTAGCTAATGAGGCATTAGTTTTTTTTGACATGAAACTGAATCACAATAGAATAAATAAGGGTGTCAGACCTTTTTTACGGACTTATCAATTTAGTGATCCAAAAGGTGAAAACGCTGCCGCTGCAGGAAGAGCTATATGAGAAATTGCAGTAGGTGGAGCAAGAAATCTATTGGTAGAATTGCAACAGGAATAGCTCTACTCTGGGCTTGGTATCATATTGACCGAGCAATTCCAAAGGATGTCCCCAAGGATATTACTGCTACTCCTAAGCCAGTACCTGTAAAAGATAAAGATAAGAAAAAAAAGGGGAAGTATTATGTTGAAGTAGCAATTTTTAGCGAGGCTGGCCCTGCAAGATTACCCCATGTTGCCATTAATATTATTACTCCTGCTATGCCTAGAGGACAAGCGACCCATAGAGTTGCAGAAAGGCTAACAAAAGAACAAGGTTTAGCTTTAACGCAAGCCGTACGAGCAGGAAATAATGCTATTATACAAGGACTGGGGATTGCGTCTCAAGTGTAATTATACACTAACTACCATACCAGCGCAAAAAGTAATAAAACCGCAAGAGTGTATCGTAAAGAAATTACAGCCAATCAAGCTAGAGCGGGGCTTTTGGGGCAGGTGATTTTTCTTGGAGACGAAGCGTTTCCAGAGGGACAGCCTGATTATTGGCTAGGAGAAAACGACTGCTTTACTCATGTTCTTGAAATATTAAATTTGATGGGGATACCTATTGTTGATACTCGTGGAGGCAGTATACAAATTGGAATCTCGAGACTTCGAGAACAATTGCGCTGTCATGGTTTTAAAAGGAAAAGATTTTTAAAATGACAAAATATCATACATTCGGCAGTAAAAGTTTTAAGGTGCCGAATGTGGGTTTTTATTAAAAACTTAAAATTGAATAATCAACTTATCTATTCAATTTTAATTAAATTTTAAAGGAGAAATATGACGATAACCACCCAAAGGATTATTTTAAAAGAAAAGCCACCCAAGAAAATATTTAAAAATCTTCCAAGTCAAAGTATAAAAGTAAAAGAGTGCAGTATTTATAAGCAAACAAAACCTTTTGGATATAAGCAGCAGCATTATGCATCTCAGGTAACCGAGTTGTATTTATTGTATGTATCTGAAAAATGCCTTTTTTTTACAAAAAAAGTAGATGATTATTATATTTCAATCTCTTACTGCTGGAAGCTGAAAGACTCTATATCAAAATTGGTGAAGCAAAAAAAATATACAGAGTATTCCAATTTACTTCAAAAGTTTGAATTGTTATCTATAAATGAAATTATTTCTGATAGTTCTCAAGGATTTTACTGTATAGAAATCGAGGGAGGAATAGGTTCACCTGATAATTTTTTAGCTATTGCTAAATATATACTAAATAATTTCTCTATACTTGAAATACAAAGAGGTCCTTTTATGGAATAGAGACTTGTACGAGTTGAAATAATAAGTTTTCACTTATAAAGCGACTAAGTAATACGACAAAAATAATTACCCATTGATTTTAAAGAATTAAAAATAAGGGTGTCAGACCTTTTTTACGGAGACAAACTTACAGACAAACTTATATATACAAATAAAGATTTTGCGGATGAATAATCAATGGAATTTAAGAAAAAGAGAATAGTAGCGAAAATAGTAGTTGAATAATAATTCAATTATTAGGAAATTGTGTACAGAAAATTAATCTTCATGCCAGACTCACCCCAAAACTAAAAGCGCACAATGAATATTGTGCGCTTTTTTTCATTGAAAAGAGGGGCAGACCTTGAAAAGAGGGACAGACCTTTATCGCAGAACTAGATTCGCTGTATCGCGTAGTAGATTTCAAACGTGCTACCGCTACAACAACGAAAATGGTCCAATAATAGACAGCTCCGGCAACGGCAATGACATCGCGAATCCAAGAAATACAACGAGAGAAGACGGACTATTTAATCTAAGTTTCAACGGAGAGCGTTTACGAATGCCACTATCAGCCTCTCTTGATGACATCCAAGATCAGTTGACTGTTGAAACGTTTGTATTCGTCGATGCAAATGACGTCGAAAACTTAGGCAGTCCCTTAGTAAGACGCAAAGGCAGCTTCAACCTCAAAATAAACGGTAGTAGGCTAAAGCCTGTGTTTGTTATCCATACCTTGGACGGCACAAACCAGCCCGTTACCACCAGAGTAAGTGAAACTAAGGGTGTCAGACCTTTTTCACGAAGACAAACTTATATATACAAATAAAGATTTTGTGGATGAATAATCAATGGAATTTAAGAAAAAGAGAATAGTAGCGAAAATAGTAGTTGAATAAAAATTCAATTATGAGGAAATTGTGTGCAGAAGATGTAACATTAAGGAGTTATTGACAGACTTTGAGCATTGTCGATGTTCGCAATCATTTTGCTCTGGGATTACAGTAGAACAGCTTACTAACTAGTATCGATATTCATTTTTCTGAGAGTATATATTTCCTTTTCTTCCGTCTTGTAATTTTTTCGTTTTTCATAGTATTTATGATTGGCATGTTCTTGAATAATATTTTGTACGAATTGCTTTGAGCCGTATATGATGCCATAAGTGAGAGGCTGTTGTTTTTTTAGTAAGCCTTTTTCTTCCATAGCTGATTGCATTATTTGGCGGTATTTTTTTTGCCTTTGTTTAGGTGAAGAACCTAACTGTAAATATTGCTCATGGTAATCTATTTTTAAAATACCTTTTCCATATGCATGTTGTCTATAACTAGAGTATTTCCAATCTTTAGGGTGTTTAGTTACGCCGTTTCTCGTCATATTTAATTCAACGTAAAACAGACAGTTCATGTAGTATTCTTCTGATTCTATGATAGTTGAATGGTATCTTCCTGTCCAAAAATGCCCTGTTTTTCGATGTTTCTTATTGTATGCTTTTGCAAAATGGCCTTGGCTGTACTGCATAAAGAGAGATAAGTTTTTGTTTCGCGGTGTACCTAGAATCAAATGAATATGGTTACTTGTAATACAGAATCCATGAATACTTACATCGTACTTATCTCGCGCTTTGTTTAACATTGCGAGGTAGAGATCAAAGTCTTCATTGTCGTTGAAAAAATATTGGCGATTATTACATCGTGCGACAATATGGTAGACTCCACCAACATAAATTAATCTTGGAGCACGCATCTTTTCTCCTATTCTTAGTTGTCAAAAATTAATTGTTATTATATCACCTTACTGGACAACTTTAGTCAAAGTAGGTTTTAGATGTTAGAAAGCGTTCGGAAAAGATAATTATTTGATAAAATTTGGTACGACACTCAAGAACAGACTCAGTATAGTGGTTAGGTATAACACGGTGATCCACTGCCCACTTGTTTGCATTTCGTACCAGGGGCGTTTTGAGAGATAACACGAGTCAACACCCTAGGGTTTACGAAATTTATAGGTAGTAACATAGTTTTCTATTTCCTTTTTTTGCGAATTTCCTTTTTGCTGCGGGTTTTAGGTTGTTCCATACTCTCTATTTTTTCAGCTGCCACTTAGACCTTTGCGAACCTCAGTTTGTAATATGTTATCTATTTCTGCTGTTCTATCAGCGTCTATTTTTAAGGCTATCTTTGCAGTCATTCCTAGTAAATGAGAACGAAGAGAGACAAATACTTCCTCTAAAAATCTACATGTATCTTCTAGGAATAAACTCTTGCCTTCACGTTCTAGTATATCTATCTGCTTTTCTTTTATTTGTAGATCTAGGACTGATTTTGTTTTTCTACTCGAGAAGCGCGACCGTTATTTTTGGTCTTTAGTTTTTCTATGTACCACTGTGTACATTTGGTCAGGCTATATTTCCCCCTAGTACGTTTTGGCATTCCTTCTTCAACTAAGTTAAGTACAGCTCTCTCAGTTATTCCGAATAACACGCCTAGTTGCTTACCGTTTACTATGTCTTTCATGTGTCCTCACAAAACAGAGACGTTTTTCCTATAGAATTTTTTGCAAAAGTTGTTATCTTCACATATAATATACAGAGCGTCTATAGCTCAGTTGGTAGAGGTGTATACCCATAACCTTTGTTTTAAGTTGTGAATATTTTATCTTTAAGAAAGTTAGAATTGTCTATGAAAAAATTAGTGGTTTGTGTCTTTATAATACTGATAGTCTTAGTTGCTTTTTTTTGTGGGGTGTACGTAAAAGCTAGATGTGATATTACTACTGAGTTCGGTTTCGTGGAGAAGCTACCCAGAAAAAAATTTATCTTCAATGAATTCAGATTTCAACAAGCATTTATTTCTAGTTGGTCTAATAACATTGTTTTGA
Organism: Candidatus Uabimicrobium helgolandensis; assembly: GCF_041508025.1. Taxonomy (NCBI): domain Bacteria; kingdom Pseudomonadati; phylum Planctomycetota; class Candidatus Uabimicrobiia; order Candidatus Uabimicrobiales; family Candidatus Uabimicrobiaceae; genus Candidatus Uabimicrobium; species Candidatus Uabimicrobium helgolandensis. The sequence continues at coordinate 2,549,435 of NZ_CP165719.1, read as the reverse complement.
CTTTTACTTCTGATTGGTACAGTGAGCTTGACGGTAAAATTAAGAAATTAGATTCAAAGGTCACATTTTTTTGGAACTTATTTGGCGATAGAAGGTCGTTTGTAACAAACTATGGTTATAAGCATGGGGATTTTGATAATCTAATAATACAGAAGAAGCATATGTTCGAAATGCATACAGATTAAAACTCAAAATGGCGAGTTGTAAGAGCCAAGATACTACATTCGGAAATCGGACGTTGATTTTTGAGTTTTGGAAATAGTATTTTTTGCGACCAGGCGCATTTTTCAGAAGAATTTGTGGAAATTAGAAGTGATTTTTGAAAATTTGGTGACTCGGCAAAGAGTGCGATCCCCTACCACCCCATTGTATATAAGTTCAAAGGATGCTAAGGTTTTATTAGTTCAACCATTCTACCTTGTTGTTCTTACTGTAGTTATCAACAGACCAAAGAGGTTGAAGGTTAGTGAAGTGATAACATTCTTTAAACTCATGGTTGTCAACAGAATTAAAGTTAAACATACTGACAGGAAACACATGATCAATGTGCCACATCCCATAGTTGTGCCAACACACCTTCAGAGAACTTAGATTCAAGGTGATCCATTAGTTGTTTTATATTGCAAGCTAAAGAAAACCCACCAGTTACTAATTATTGCCTAGAATATTCAACAAACAATTTTAAAGAACTTGGAGAGTGGAGTTCCCAACTTTCCAGTTTTGCATTAGAATATTTTTTAATCTATAGTTGGGATAGTTGCATCCAAAAATTTCCTGGAGATATTACCAAAGATAATTTAAAAGCAAAATTTGATTTTACTATAAAGATGGCATTTAAATCTTTACTATTAGTTTAAATTATAGAATATTTTGTAGCCAAAGTAACCGAATAGTATAATGTATCGAGAGCACATAACTGATGATGATGTATCTTCTGTTTTGGAAGACTTGAGCTTTTGATAAAAAAGTTTATGTACAAAACTGTAAAATACTTCCTCGGTGGAGACATATGATTGATCAATGTTTTTAGATTATTTTATTTTGCAATAGATTAATTCGGAGTACTGTTAGGATTCGCGAAATGTTATCTGTCATATCCCCAACCAAAGACTTGAAAAATACCATTTGAGTTGTCATTTGGACAGTAACTAATACCATATCCATAGTTACTGCCTTCTGTATTAATTACAAAAGGTTGATACTTTTCCTGTGTATACCAGTACCAAGTGATTTCTTCCAATTTGCGCATAACTAAATTACTACTTACTAGGTATAGTGGGCCATCATCTCCTAAAGATAGAAAAATTTTTGTGGGTAGTTTGTCTATCTTCTTTAAAAGATATGTATTTGCATCTTTGTATACAGTGAATTTTCTACACCAAAAATCATCATTGCTATGGCAATTTGATTCTGAACAATCAGGTAAATACCAATACATTATCGAGTCGGATTTATCGTAACCAGTGATTAACTTTGCGCTACGAATGACATCCTGAAAACCGTTGTTATTTCTTCTTAGCAGTTTCTCGTGTACACGCATTTCTCTTTTTTCTATTTCGAATATTTCGCGAGGGTAAAAATTTATTATATTCATACTCCATTTGTAACATAATTCTAGTGCCAGAGTCAGTAACAGACATAATTCTGGTACCAGACTCAGTAACAGACATAATTCTGGTACCAGACTCAGCAAAAGAAAAAGAATCTCAAAAAATGTACAAAAACAGTTGTCTATAAGAAGACTTGTTTGCCTGATTCACTGTTCCGTCAGGACGCCTTTGCTACAACCCATTGCAAAGGTCACATTTATTGTTTGTTGGGCTGGATACATTCTGTTTCCCTCTCTTACAAAGTCGTACAAAAAAGTATGGCGGGGCCAAATTTTGTTATCTTATAGAATGTCTATGAAGTCTAACAAAAGGCATAAATACATATTTTGAGTTGATAGCAGTGTACATTGTATAGTTATCAAGGTGGGGAGATTGTGTCCACGATTTTCCATTGTTTACAGAATAAAAAACTTGGCCATCATTATTAACAACCATTGGTAATCTATTATCGTCAGGACAGTATATTGTCATACAGAACATGTACTCGAAAATTCCACCTGTAGGGAACATAAAGTTACGGCCAAAATAATGTTTACCGTCGCTAGTTGCTTTTCCAAATACTGAAAAATCATTGCACATTAATGGCGCTTCGATATGTTCAGGTTTTAGACCTTTAGCATTCACTTTGTTTAAACAGTAAAAATTTGCTAAGATACAATCTAAACCAGCATTTACAAATAACAAAGCATCAAATGTTACTTTTGTGTTTGGATTTGCTTTTTTGCAACCATCAACTCCTTATATCTCTTCTATGTATTGCTCTGGAATATCTGGACGCGCTTTTTTTGCACCTTCTACTACCATATTACGAAGAATGGCAATTAGTCCAGGTATTTCTTTTGGATCTACTTTAATGTTAATTAGAGCTAATAAAATTCTATCAATAAATTCGGTACTCATAATTTCAACTTTATCAGGAGCTAAGGATCCCATTAAGTATCCCATTTGATAAGAGTTGTCCTCTAAATAAAAAACTCTCTTTTTTTCTTTTGTCTCGTAGTTTTTCGCAGTACGATGCTCTGCGAGAATTCCTTTTTTCCCTGAAAGTAAATTACTTTTGCAACATCGTACCCATCTTTAGCAAAAGCAATTTGTAATTCTTTTAAACTTTTAGGTTCGCAAAAAACCAAGGGAATAAGACAAATAAAAAAGAACACAGCGCTACGCATTTCTGGTCTACTTATTTTTTTGAATTGTTCTATATTATTTTACTGAGTTGTGAGCAATTATCAGTTTCTATTGCTCTTCATATCGATTATGTTAAAGACCTTGAATCGTTCAAGAGGAAATTATGTTCAGAGTTCTTATTTTTTATCTTTTTCTTTATTATTGTATTGCTGTAAAGGCTTTATTTGTCTAACAGTAGCTTTTTGAATTTTTGCAAAGCGTTGATTGATATCGTCTAACACTATCCATTCATGGGCAGTAGTTGCTTTGAGCATAGGTCCGTTTTTCATTACTCCCAGCCATTCAAATTCTACATTGACTTGATATTTGTTTTTATTCAGTTGTTTGATAGACAGATTTTTAGGAAAGTGTTGGCTACTTTGTAACTGCATTGGCATACCATTGAGCCATTTCTCCAACTGCGTAATCGAAGTAATTTGGCTATTCGTAGAAAAATTTAATTCAAAATTATCAGTCAATAGCTCTTTAAACGGGTTGACATTTCCGTCAAGTTGTTCCATACATAGCAACCAATAGTGTATGAGTGACTTGATTCTGTTGTCAGGATATGCGTCTTTGAACTCTCTCTCTATTTTATCTGTTTTAGGAACAATTTTAATTTGAGTGAAAATAGGTAATAGACCATCAACATTTTTAAGTTGAGCAGTGTAGTGTAGCGCAAAATTTTTCTTTGTCTCGTTTGGCAAAATCGCTTGATAGATAATATCTGCTTCCAAAAATAATAATTGATCTTTTTTCGAAATTGTTACATTTTGAACATGATGAGCATTTTTCCATTTTTTATATGCTTTTACTCTTTCAGGATAAGTATCACGTCCCTTCATAGTACCTGCAATTGTTTCTATAACAATATCACTATCTAAAATTTCAAGTTGATTGGCAACTCGAAGTTCATTTATATCTCTCTCGTACATTTGATACCAACGGTAATATTGAGTTTTTACAGCGTGAGAGGTACTGGTGCTAAGGGGTTGTTCTTGTGTCACTATATTAAAACAAAAAAATAAACAGAGCATTAATACAAATACTTTTTGGTAAAAATTATGCATTGTAACTCCTTCTTAGTAATGATCTATCTTTAAGGTCTATGACTTGTAAGCCAACAGTCAATAAAGTTGGGCTAGTTAAGTGACCTAACAAAAGTAGTTGTTGGCTGTAACTCTTTTAATTGGTATGGCAGGACAAAGATGCATGCCATAGATACTTTTGGTGGGTCACTTACAATAGAAATACTTTAAAAAAAGAATTTTCTTATACATTGTAACTATCACCTTATAAAATGGCTAACTATTTTACATATCTATTCTGTAGAGTAGGCAGATCATGACTTTTTTTTTCTATTTTAAAGGAAGAAAGTCTTTATAACAGTAAAAATAACGATGTGCGCCACTTGATTTGTTTATTTTTCTAAATGTTGACACGGCCTAATACTACAGTTGTAACTAAGTACAGTTCCTTATTTTTCGGTGTTTCTAGCTGTTTACAAATAACAGTATTTTTTGCTATTTGAGAAGAGCTATCGATAAAATAAGACCTACAGAGTGTCTAATTTTTATAGCTACCTATTTGTTATTTTAATTACAACTGTAGTACTAATACTTTTCATTTTTTCTCTACTACAGTTTTATATTATAATTAGTAAATTAGCGTTGGGCTGAAGTCCAACTCTCTGAGTTGTAAATTACCAAAAAAACATTAGGGCGTGTCATCAATTAAAATTACAATAATCCATTTTCGCCCTCTAATCTAGAATATAACTTCGCAGAAGCAAGAAAAACGTGACCGCAATCGTTGTCGATTAACATGAACAAGAAGCAAATAGATTAGAGAATCATTTTTAGAAAGCATGGAAACAATACGAAACACTAACTCCTTACTTGTCGCCAATCTTGTTGATTAATAAGACCAATAGTTTTTGCAGCATCTAAAATAGCACCACATTCATTACTAGAACCTCTGTGTTTCTATTTTTTGGACAAAATATTTTTTCTAATAACTGTTTACTTTGTTTATACGAGTATTATGTTTTTATACTTTAACGTATTACTCATGTTGATTTCGATATATTAGGTGAATAGATGTCCCAATTTCAAGAAGACGTAGCATTTTTAAAAATAGCTATACAAAAAAGATATTTATCAATGGAAGATGTCGCTTTTGTTTTAAAGCAAAGATCTTTGCATAGTGATAACTTTAAATTGTTTGAATTTTTGCGCAAAGATATGTCCATTACTAGACAACAAATCACTGAAATTAAAAATGCCAATTACAATAGTGATGATGGTTTATCTATTGAAAATGGTAAAAAATTTTCGCATTATGTTATACAACGTCAACTAGGGCAAGGAGGAATGGGAGTTGTATATCTTGCCTACGATACGAAATTAAAGAGATCTATTGCTCTCAAAATAATTAGTAACCAAGGAAATATGGAGCGCTTTATTGTTGAAGCCGAAAGTATGGCGAAGTTGCGTCATCCTAATGTTGTAGATATATACGATTTTGGAACAACCCCGCGGCCGTATATTGCTATGGAGTTTATCGAAGGAAAAAATCTGGCGTATAGTAGACGTAAAGATTATTTAGCTGTGGGCCAACTATTTTCAGAAATAGCACATACCTTACACTTCTTACACGGACAGAAAATAATCCATCGCGACATTAAACCTGAGAATATCATGATCACCACAGATGGTTTTAAAATACTCGATTTTGGCTTAGTAAAATCAGCAGAACATTCGCTTTCCATTACTGGTAATGTGGCAGGAACTCTCGCCTACATGTCCCCCGAGCAAGCAGAAGGTAAGAAAGTTAGTAGACGCAGCGACATATATTCTTTAGGGGTAACACTTTACCAAATGATGACAGGGCGCGTTCCGTTTGCTGGTAATAGTTTTGTTGAATTTGTCAAACAAATACGAACTAAAAAGCCCATTTTGCCTTGTGAGATAAATGCGAATATACCTAAAAGTCTCGAAGCTATCTGTTTGAAATGTATAAATAAAGATCCACAAAAAAGATACATAAGTGCCAAAGCTTTGAGAGATGATTTACAAAGATTTGTTGAAAGACGCCCTATTAAAGCTAAAGTATCGGGGAGAATGACTTATTTTAAAAACTGGGCATACAATAATAAATCTACAGTATTAACTTTAGTTGTATTTATCGTTGGAGTTCTTTTTGTTAACGGAAGTTATTTGTACTCAAAATCTAAAATTTTATCTGCTGAAAGACAGAGACAGAAGCAAATAAAAAAGAATTTAGATTTGGCAAAGCGAGCGCAACAAGAGATCCAAAAGAAATTACTTGCGAAAAAAAAAGTTGTTCAGCAAATCATACTGGAAAAAAAGAAGATTAAAGATGGAACAGTGCATATCGAGAAAACGCTAAAAGAAATTATTGGGGAAAAACAAAAATCTCAACAGGAGTTAAATAACTCGTTGGCGGCTCTGAGTATAATATTTCGCTCTCTTGTGCAAACCTCTAGAGATGTATTTGAAGATTTGCCCAATAACAAAATTATACCTGCTTTGCGAGATATATTGACAGAAGTTAAGAAAATGGGAGTGATGAATAATGTTGTAAAGACATTAAATTTTCGAGATATTAGATTATTTGCTGCTATCTACTATAGTTATGAAGATCAAAAAGAAATCGATGCGGCAATACAAACATTCAACACCATCATTGAACAATCAAATCGCGTGAGCATAGCTTACTTAATGCGCGCCATTCTTTTTTACAAGAAACAAAATTTTGATAAGGCATTAGCGGATTTAAAAGTTATATCAAAGAAAATGCTTAGAAACATAGTAGAAGTGGATACTCTATTTGCAAAAATATACTTCGAACAGCAAAAATATACTTTGGCAGAAAAAAGTGCTGAGAAAGTCAAAAGATTAACAAAAAAAAATAACAACATTTTGTATGCAAAAACATGTTTGTTGATGTGCAAGATTTATTTTAAGTCAAGTAAAACGCAACGTATTTCTCCTCTTTTAAGTGAAATCAAACGCCATACACCTACTCCATACTTCTACATTGAAATAGCCAAAGTATATTTGAAATTACGGAAACACAAAAAAGCTATTGTAGAATACAATGCAGCGCTTGCTATTGAACCGAAGAATATAAAAGCTTTGTTGGGGATGGCTGAAGCATACTCTGATGCGGACAATACACAACAATCCATCCGCTTTTTGGAAGAAGCGATCAAATCAGGATTTCATAACGCAAATAAAATAAAAGAAAATCGCTATTTTTTAAACTTGAGAAGAACAAATAGTTACAAAAAATTACTGCAAAAATATCAAACTATTTTGAGATGAAAATATGCAAAAAAATGATGAAATTTTCTTACATGTGGCTGTGGAGCGAGGTTACCTAACCACAAAACAAGCACTTTCTGTAATGCAAGTGAAAAAGAGGATTACAGAAAGAAAACAACGGTTTGATCTACCAGCATACCTTTATACAAATAAAATTATAAGCGAAGAAAATTTAAAACAACTAAAACAAATAGTTCGCAGTTTACTTAAGACTAAAAAAATAATATTAAAAGATGAGCAAAATAATTTAAAGCAAAGTGTTCTCCAAGATCGTTATACTGTAAAAGAAGAAATTGGTAGAGGAGGTATGGGAGTTGTATATAAGGCTTATGATGCATCTTTAAAAAGATTTGTTGCCTTAAAATTACTATTGAATACGTTTTCTGAAAAAGAAAAGCAACGTTTCTTTTTAGAAACAGAGTCTCTCGCAAAACTTTCGCATCCTAACCTTGTATCTTTGTACAATGTATATACAACACCATATTGTTTTTTCGTCATGGAGCTTGTAAATGGCTGTACATTTTCTAAACTTATTTCACAAAGTAAACTAACGATATTGGAAGGTGTTAGTTTACTAATTAAAATAGCTGAAGCTGTGCACTACATTCATCAAAATAAAATTATTCACCGCGACATAAAGCCTGATAATATAATGGTAACATCAGCGGGAGAACCTAAAATAATGGATTTTGGAGTGGCTAAGGTAGAGTCTGTAGGAGTATCAGTAACAGGTGATATTTTGGGAACGGCAAAGTATATGTCACCTGAGCAAGCCTCTAGTAAAGAAATAGATAGTCGTAGTGATATTTATTCTCTAGGGGTGATTCTTTATGAAATTTGTACAGGTAGTCCCCCTTTTGAAGCAGAAAATTATCTCAATACACTTTTACAGGTAATTGAAAAAGATCCTATCCCACCAAAAAGTTTTACTCCAGAGATTTCTGACGACTTACAAACGATATGTTTGAAGTGTTTAGAAAAAGACCCCAACCAACGCTATGGCAGTGCACAAGAGTTTGCCAATGATTTGCATTGTCTTCTGAATAATCAACCAATAAAAGCCAAAAAAGCTTCTTGGCGCTACAAGTTACGAAAATTTATTGTACGTAATCGCCTTTTTTCTGCTTTATCAATGCTATTAATTTTTTTCATTACAATTGCTACGTTTGTTTATCAGTCGCATCAAGAAGCGTTAATCCGATTAGAGTTGAAAAAGCAAAATGAAACAGAGAAAGCACTTCGTAAATCGCAAAAAGCGCAGATTGAATTGAAAAAGACTTTAAAAGAGCTAGAAGAAGAAGTTCAAAAACTCAACGAAAAGCAGTTAATATCACAAAAAAATACTTTGCTGCAAAAAAGTACAGATGAAAAAGTAAAGCAAACGAAACTAGAAACAATTCATCGACGTAATCAAGCATTAAATGCAACGAAGAGTACATTTCGCGTGATCAAAAAAATATATGATGATCATGAATACCTACGTAATAGCAAACCTTTCTTATCGGCAATGAAAACCGTATTTTTAGAATTAGAACGTCTTAATATATTGGGTAACCTAATTCAGTCGGGAAATGATTCTGATGGGATATTAGCCTTATATGCAAGTATCAATGGATTTAATAATCGCAAAGCTGCTATACGGACGTACTCTATGCTAATAAGTAAGAATGGCAAACCTTGGATGTACTTTAATCGTAGCAATCTTTTAATTGATGAAGGAAAATATGAGGAAGCACTTAAAGATTTAGAACATTTTAAGACATTAGCACCTAAAGAAATACATAAGTATTACATATTAAGAGGAAAAATGTCTCATCTTTTGAAAAAAATAAACGAGGCAGAAAATTATTTCTCATTGGCGATAGAAAAGAAACCTGATTCATTTTTGTGTTACAATGAAAGAGCAATATTTTATATCCGTCAGAAGAATTATAGTCTAGCAGAAAGAGACTACTTAAAAGTAATTCAACTGAACCCTCGAAATAAATATGCTTACTTTTTGCTAAATGATGTATTAAAAGTACAAAAAAAGCATGAGAAAGCACAGTCATTGTTAACCCAAGCGAATGCAATCTATCCCAATGATTTTGAAATTTTATACCAACGAGGTTTGTCTTTTTTAGCACAGAACAAAATGCCCGAAGCAATAAGTGATTTTGCAAAAGTAATAAATTTATCCCCAAGCGCTATCAATGCATATTACCAGCGAGCAAATATTTATACATTACAAAATAAGTATACTCTAGCACATAAAGATCTTGATATAGCTATAAGTATTGATAAAAATCATGCTCATTTGTATTGGTTAAAGGGGGTTGTTTATACAAGAGAAAAAAACTATAAAAAAGCAACTCAAATAGCTTCCTTAGGTTTGAAAACATTTCCTGAAAATATACAGCTTCACTTAGTTATAGCGGACTCATATAAGAAACAAAAAAAATACAAAAGAGCGATATATCACCTCAATAAGGTGATTAAAAGTAATGGAGAACCTTTTATAATTAAACAAGCATATTTGTTTAAAATACTCGCCTATTTTAGAATGAACAAAAAGAGAGCAGCACATGAGTGTTATAAAAAATTACTCGATATTGATAAAGGAATGGCATATTTTGCTAAGGCCAATATTTATGCTTTAGAGGATCAAATGCAACCATGTATGAAGTACTTAAAACTTGCTGCAGAAAATAACTCTGTACATGTGACAACTCTAGACATTGATCCTGATTATCAAAAGTTAATGAAAAATAAACGTTTTCGCCGTTTTGCACAAAGCCTGAAGTAGGCAGCCTTCTTTTCAGTTCTTTTCGCAAAGAAAGAAACTTGCACAGTGCCAGAGTACGGCACTAAAATTGTTACTTGAAATAGAAGACGAGAGTGACCTGGCATCCACCTTAAACTATGTTATCTCTGTTACACTTTTAATAACAATGTTTCACCGCTATTATACAAAATCGTATTTTGGAATTTAACGTTTTATACCAAGAATATCTTCTTCTGGATATTTCACTGTTGGGTCTAGTTTAATAAGAGTTTGAAAAAATTTTCTATATGTTTCCAAGTTTTGATCTCGTTGAGGATTTTTACGGTTTAACTGGAGTTGAAAAATCTTCATATATATTTGTGGGTATCGTTCAGCAAAAGACCCTAGCGCTTCAAAATATTTAGAACAAGAAAATAAATGATCTTGGAATGCTATATAACCGCCTATTGCAGCTCCTTTACGCAGATATATATCTTTTTTAGATATCATTTTATTCGTTATTTTGCTAAAAATTTTGACAATATTATCATTGTTCCAATTATATATTACATAACCAGACGCTGCGGCAGTTCTTATATTCGACGATGAACTTTTTAAGAAACCAGTTATTACTTTTAAGTCACGTTTTTTATTTGTAGGAAATTTTACTCGATAATTTTTGATACCTGAAAATAATAAAGTAAATGCTTGGACATTCGTTGATTTTTCATTTTGTAAACAATCAATTACATTGATTCCATAAAGAGTTAAAAAACCTAATGTAGTAATGCGAAAGTCTTCTATTTCATCTCTCATTGTTATTTTTTTCATTTCATCTATTATTTTAGAATCAAAAGAAATATCTGTAAGAGTGACTTTCCAAGAAGTAGGAAGCCTCAGTAACTGAACTAAAGCGGCGGTTCGAAGAAAAGGAGAATTGTTAATATCACTAATAAATTTTTTAAAATAGCGATCAAAATTTTTCTTTGTTCCTGCAATCACAGACAAATATGTTATTACATATTGTTGAATAACTGGGTCATCGCAATTGTAAAGCAATTTCATGAGTGTTTTATCTAAATGCTCTCTTAACAAAAGAATTTCTTTTGGAGTATTTCCTAAAAGCATCAATGTTACTTTTTCTACAGATATATTAAAATATCTGAATAACGAGGATAAAGTTGCTTTTTTAACTAGATTATCTTGATCAAGTAACCCATTTTTTATAATGGAAAAGTAATTTTTAGCAATAACTTGATTTACGCTTATTGGTTGCAAGAGGCAAAAATGACTATAAGCTCTTACAAGAGGTGAAGAATCTTTTAAGTAAGTTTCAAGTATTGTTTGAACTTTCTGCAGTTGGCGCGAAGGTAATTTTTGCTGTGAGTTACCCCCAAGCCACAATTTGGATGCCGCAATTAAAGATGGAAGTTTACCATTATCTAATAATTGCTGTAACAAATGTTTATCATCAAGTTGCGATGCCAAAAGCAAAGTCAGCCATTCATCGTTTTGATTTTGTAGATATTTTTTCGCCGCGCGTAAAAAAACTACGTGATCTATTTTTATACTTTGTGGATAGAGAATATTTAATTTTTTTATAACACAACAAGATATTATTGAGTTTTTTTTGAGACTTTTTTTACCAAATGCAATGTAATGAGTAATAGATGCTAAATAACGTAAAATTGGTTTTTGTTTTACATTTTGCATAATATCTTGTAGTAAAACGCTTGTTTCTTTGCCTTTGATATCTTTACGATATAGTTGTTCTATTCCTTTTGTTTCTTTGTAAGTAGGTATTTGTAAATATAATTGAGCCATCTTATAGCAAAGAATAGCTTTTTCTGCCTGGCGAACATCTTGCAAAATAGTAAATAAATCTTTGTCATTTTTTTTGCGAATTTGTTGTTTTATCAATGTTTTTATTCTGGAATGATAACGTAAAGATACTAAAGCTTTTAAGGAAAGTTGTCGAACTTGCTTCTCACTTGACTGAGTTTTTTGAATAAAGACTTCAATATTTTCTTTTGAGTTTTTTTGGCTTTGCCATTTCAAAAAATCATTTTGATAGTCTCTGATGATTTTTCGTATTTGTATATCGACTAATTTTGGAGTTGAAAAATTATTTTTATGGAACATATCAAGGGGGTAACTTAATAATTTGTCACTGATAGTAACATCTTTTGCTGCAACACGCATAAAGCCGGTTAAAGCATCAGCTGCTTTTTTTGTTTGGAATGTAAAGGATTGATTGTAAAAATGAAAAGCTTTTTTATATTGTTTTAGTTTTTCATAGGCTACCGCAGTCCAATAATAATTGGTCCCATTATATGGCTCTAGCTCTATACATTTCTTAAATTTACGTAGTGCATTTTTAGGCTGCTTATCAAGGTAAATCTGTCCAAGGTAGCGATAAATTTTTGGCAAATTCAAAGATTGCGCTTTTTTTAAATGCAATTCCGCTTTATTTATTAACTTCCCTTCTTGCTTTACTCGCTTGAAATAACATATACCAAGATAAAAATGAACAAATGGGTACTCCCTTGAAGATATTTTTTCGAAATGGAAAATAGCTTCTTTGTATTGATCTTGATCCACCGCTATTTTTCCTAACCAATAATGAACATTTTGTATTATCATCGGTTCTAATTTTTTGCGTTGCAGTTGTTGTAGCTCTAATTTTGCAGTATCTGTGTTACCTAGGAAATAGTAGGCTTTTGCCATTGCTAGCTTACACGATATATTTTGTTGTTCTTTTGTTGACAGCTGGTTATAGTATCTTTTAGCGTCTTCATAACGATTTACCCCTACTAGAGAAACCATATAATACACATGAAGATTATCTTTAAAATCTTTATAGTTTTTTAATTTTGTTTTGTAGATAATTGGATTTTGCAAAATTCTCTGTAGTTTTTGCCATGCAACTTCATAGGATTTTATCTGCATTAAAAGTTTTACATTTAACCACTCTTGCTCTTCAAAAGAAATATTACTGCGATATTCTTGTATAACTAATTCATTCTGAGGTGCGCGTTTTGATATATAACGGTATACTACAAAAGTTAAAATTACAACAATACTTAATAAAAGAATGACGCGGAGTAATGAGCTTTTACGCAATAAATACAATCGGGAAGATGTATTTACCTTCCCTTCTAAGACTTTCTTGATATCTTCTGCCATTTGTTGTGTAGTTTGATAACGCCTATTTACTTTTTTTTCCAAAGCGCGAAGATAAATAGCCTGCACATCATGAGGAATTTTACTGCTGCGGTTAAATCTTGGTTTTTTATTTAGTACTTCATTCAAAATAGTTAGCGTAGTTTGAGATTTTACGAATCTTTCGCCAACTATTATTTCATATAAAATAACACCTAAAGAATAAATGTCTGAACGTATATCTAGTTTTCTAGTAAATCCAGAAATCTGCTCAGGGGACATATACCTTGGAGTTCCTAATACTTCTCCTGTTTTTGTAAGAGTTTCATCTTCAATCTTATATGTTTTTGCTATACCAAAATCGAGAATAAAAGGTTCACCAGTAGCAGAGACAATAATATTGTCAGGTTTTAAATCACGATGTAGTACACCTTTTTTATGTGCATATCCTATAGCTTTAATAATTTTGTACATAAGTTGTAATCTTTGTTCTATTTGTAGATTTTGACTTTTACAAAATTTACTTAGAGATTGGCCACTAATATATTGCATAACTATACATGCTTGATTGTCGTGAAAGAAAAAATTGTAAATTTTTGCAATATTATTGTGTTCTAGAGTAGCATTTAGTCTAGCTTCGCGCTGGAAACGTTTGAGCGATTTTTGATTTTGTTTACCAATGATAACTTTAAGTGCTAAAGTTCTTTGGAATTCTGGATCATAAACTTGTAATACTTGTCCCATACCGCCACGCCCAAGAACTTTTATTACTCTATATTTACCAATATTTGCCATCTGCTTGGTTCTTCCTTACTTTATTCTAAAGAATGGTCTTTTTATTTGAATGATGACAGGTCCTAAGTAAAGCATTATTTGTCGAAATACTTGTACGAAAAACGAGGCGGCAAGTAAAGCAAAATATAGATGATGTAAAAGATCTTTTTTGGATTGGGAGAGCATACATAAAGGTCTATTCCAAGTCAGGTCCAGACTCAAAGGCATAATTTGGTTTTATCAGTTTGAATGATAATACGCTTTAATTAAGTGACCCGCCAAAAGTAATTACCCATTGGCATTTTGCTCTTTTATTTCCTAGCTTTGTTGCTCCTTAGTTACGCAGCTATAGCTGCGCGCCTTCGTCTCGCCGCGCTAGAAAATAAAATCCCTGCATTCAATGGGTAACTACTTTTGTCAGGCCACTTAGGATTTATTTTAGAGAAAATAAAATCGCACTTGGAATATTCATAAACGTAGCTAAAATATAAAAATGTTCTAACACAAAGCCAAAAATTAAATTCTTATCAGGCGAATTCACAACTGTTGTCATACCAAAAATCTAATTTTAAGATTTCAAATACAAATAATCTTCAAATATTATGAATAATAGGTTCTATATTATTTGAAGTTTTCCTAGAAAAGTAAAACAATGAAAGAAAACATTGGAAAATATAAGATAATAAAAGAACTTGGCCGTGGTGGTGTTGGGCAAGTTTTTCAAGTTTACGATCATGAATTTAGTAGGGTGTTAGCTCTTAAGATTATAATTGAACAGAATAAAAAAAATCTCCAACGTTTTCAACGTGAAGCGAAATTGGGCGCTTTTATAGAACATCGAAATATTCCTAAGATTTACGACTTTTTCTTTTATAATAATCAGGCTTGTATTGTTATGGAGTACATCGAAGGCATAAATTTGATGGACTATTGCCAAAAAAAGCAATTATCTATAAAAGAAAAGCTAAAACTTCTGTGTAAGATTCTCGGAGCAATAAGTTACGCTCACGAAAAACGGGTTTTACATCGCGATTTGAAACCTGAAAATATTTTGGTCTCCGAGAATGGCGAACCACATATACTAGATTTTGGCGTAGCAAAAAGCTATGACACAATAGAGAAATCACTGACAAAAACAGGAGAAATAATTGGATCTCCAAGGTATATGTCTCCAGAACAAGCTTCTGGACGCGTAAGAGATCTAGATCATCGTTCAGACATTTACTCTTTAGGTGTTATTCTATATGAGATGATGACAGGAAAAAAATTAATTACCTCCGACACAACAATGGGCATATTATTCGATGTCTTAAATAAAAAACCTGTTTTTTATCGCAGCAAAAAAATTTCTCATAGTATACAGATGGTTTGCTTTCGTTCTTTGGAAAAAAATGCAGATAAACGCTACCAAAGTGCTCTGGAAATGAGTCAGGATATAAAAAAAATATTAAAAGGTAAAAAAGCAAGCAACATATATTTTTATTTATTATGGCGAAGTTTTGCATTTCGTGTGTTTTTAACTTTATCTTCTATTTTTGCAATTTCATTGGCAATGTGGCCTTCAAAAGCAGATGAAAGCAACTCAATTCAAAACATAAAAAGCAATATTTCAGTAGAGCAAAAACAGTGGCAAGATACTAAACTATTTATACGAACGCAATCCTACAAAAACGCATATGATCTATTAGTTGAAATTTTAAAAAATAGTGACATTTACGAGCAAAAAATAAAAACGGAAAACAATTTCAAAGATCAACTTAATCTTCTTTATATAGTTAGCCTTGTAGGAACAGGCAGATACACAGAAGCAAAACAGCACTACGCGCAACTTGGCCCTAAACAACAAAAAAATTCTACTTGTGTATTAGAAATGGTAAAAATTGATTATTTTTTGAAGAACTTTGATCTCGCAATAGAACGTTTAAGTGGAGTAATTCCTACAAAAAACGTTTCTGATGAACTCTATTATTGGCAGGGAAGAATAGCTTTAGATCAAAAACAATACAACAAAGCTACTTCAATTTTTAAAAAATCTTCTACTAGAAAATACCCATTGATCGATCTTTATATGGGAATATGCTATTTCAAGAGAGCAAAAAAAGAAAATTCTAATTTTATGGATATAGCGCGACAACATTTCGAAAAAATAGAACGATTTGATCTTCCACAAGTTCATCGCTATTTAGGGCAAATTTATTTCGATGAATTCCCGGAAAAAGCTCTAAAACAATTCAAAAAATGTCTCGAATTGGAACCATACAACGGCACAAATTACTATTTTATTGCCAAAGCTTATGAACAATTACAAAAGTATGACAAAGCGTTAGACTTATACAATAAGTCTTTTGAATTTCCGACAGATAAATACGCAAGCGCTATAGCTGGTTTTATGCGCGTTATTGCGAAAGATGTTACGAATAGCGATAAAGTTTTTAACTACCCTGTAAACATGCTTGACAAAAAAATTATTACACAACCAAGTTTAACTGACCATTATATACAAGAGGTTGCAAGAAATTATCAAGACGATTTTTTAAAGAGGCGTCGTCAAAAAGAATCAAAGAAAAAAATTAGTAATTTTATTAAAACATACCGTTCGGGTGATCCTAAAATTCGTCAACGCGCACGACAAGCATTGATTTCTCTTCGCCACCACTCACAGATAAAGACAATTATAGAAAAGGAACTCCAGGTAAAAGAGGACAAAGGTTTGAATCGTGTTTTGCAGACTGTCATACAAACGCAAAAAGCTATCCTCTACTACAAAATAGCAAAACTCTATTTACAAATTCCAATATTTAAAGCAATAGAAGATCTCAAAAATTCATACAAAGAACAAATATTAGGTAGTGAACAGAAAATTTTACTTCATATAGCAAATGATAAAGAAGAAAAACCTGTTTTGCGTTATCTTGCGTCTATGACACTATTTATTTTGGATAATCAAAAACAAGACTCTATAATTTTTGAGTGCGCAGTACACAAACTACGTGAGATTTATCCGGAAAATACGCAGCAGCACTACAATCTTTCTGCAGAAAAAGCCAAAAAATATATAGAACTAGAAAGCAACGAATTTTTAACTGTTGTCATTATTTCTTTATTAAAAGATAAAGCTCTTCTTCAAGATTTACAGAGAAATTCCAATAAGTACATTTCCTTAACTGCTGCAGTACAAATGAGAAAACAAATAAAGAGCGACGAGTCTCGAAATATCATAATTAATAATGGCATGAAAGACCCTTCTCCCTTGGTTAGAGCGTACAGTCACTTTCATTTTTGGAGCTCATTCCCTGCCGATAAACCAATTCTCGAAGACTGTCTAATTTTCATGAAAAAAGGGTTAAATGATAACAATAACTTAGTCAAAAAGACGATTTTATCTATATTTGTTAGTCGTCCGTTGATTCTAAGAGAAACAAAGCAGGCTCGCGGGTATTTTGAAGAGATATTTATGCGTATCTTATACACAAGTGATGATCCGATAATACAACTCTCTCTAGTGATGATTTTACCATCACTAGCAAAATCAAAAAGAGATTTTAATCGATACCTGAAAAAATTCCTCACTAACGATAAGAAATATTCTCCTTATCTCAGAGCTATGGTTCTTGTTCAAATGTTTATAAAACTAACTCAAATTTCATTTGTAAATTTTACAGCACATTTGGACGAAATAAAAAAAATAGCAATGAAAGATAAGAGCGAAGACTTTAAAATTATTGTATACAGCACTCTAAATCTTTTCGGCTTAAATGCGATTGAATGTCTTGAAAATGAAAAATCTCCAAATGTCCAAGCTATTACATTACTTTTTACTGGTTTGAAACACTATCTTCTTCCACTTAGTTCTAAAAATAAAGACAAAGATATAGAAATAATAAAGCGTTTTTTGAAAAGCGAATCAAAAAATATCCGAATAGCAGCATCATCAGGTTATCTAATCTATAGTATCAAGAATAATATAGATGTTTCTGGGTATCTAGATGATAAATTACTCAACATGGCTAAAAAAATAGCTAAAATGAAAGACCCTGTATTACGAAAAGGGGCAGCAATAGGTGGTTACATATTCTTTCAAGATAATGCGTTTCCTATATCTAAGCACTTTACTCAGATACGTACGAATAAAGCGTCGTACCCTGATTTATACATCCAAAATTTAAAACGACAACAACAAAACATTAAAATGAGAAGAAGATATAAAAAAATGCTTCAAACTATCATCAAGCTAGATAAAACAGTGAAATACTTACGCGAAAAAGAAATTCTTAATATCAAACGCTAGTTCTTTTAAAAGAGGACAGGTCTTCATTGCATTATCTTTGACAGATTGTCCTCTATTGGAGTTGATATTAACAAATAAGCGTGGTCACTGGTAATGCGATATATGTATAGGCTTTAAAGAGTATTTTTTGCGGGTTTTCTATTACCTTTAAATATTATATAAAATCCTCATCTTCTTTAAACAAAAGTTTTTATTATCGCATCTAGCTAGTTGTTATATAAAATAAATCATTGATCAATTCTAACTGGGCGCATTTATTTTCTTTATAAAATAACTTTAGTTAACCATATTTGAAACTCATGCCTTTTTTGGAATATCTAAGATCAATAATAGGAATCTCCTCTCAATGATTTATGACTTTGATTGTTTCCAATCATTGTAAATTTGTTCTGCCTTTTCTTTCTCAACCATGATCTTTGCAATAAAATTAACCAAAGCTCCAATGGTTAGCATTCCTGGAATAAAAAATACCAATACAAAGAATAACGCTATTATACCGACTTCTAAAAATTGTCCATGTGCTCCCGATGATCCATAAATAGCACCACCAGTACACATGCCGAGAAAAGATACGCTATTAAAAACTACTAAGTGTCCTAAACTATGATATGTCCATCTGTATGGACAATGTTTTGCCATCGAAACTAAATAAAAAACACCCAATACCATAAATAATAACAATACTAATTCATGCCAGAATGAAAGAAACGAAATTAGAAATATGGGTAAAGAAAATCCATAAAGAAACATTAACTTCTTCCATTTTTGATAAACCTGTTTTGCTTTTTTTTTCTTTGTTTTAATGTTCATTGCTGTCCTGATTATTTTTTTATCGCCTATTTTTAATATAATAAACCTGCTCTGCTTTTTTAGTTCTGTCGCAAATTTTAGAAAAGATGAGATTTCAGATATTTGGAAAGCAATTAGAGAAATTCGCAAAAAAGTAGGTATACAACATTATTAGTCACTTGCTCGCAAAAATTGCTTATGTCAGACGATATTTTATGTCGTACTGAATAATGGCACGCCCTAGTTGAGCATCTAAAAAAGAAGAAAAGATAACAATTGTTCTTTATGAAATCTAATCGTTCTTTTTCAAAAATTATCCATTCAAAAATTGAGTTACTTTATCCTTCAAACGATTATACATAAAAGAAATTAATAAAAGTGCAATACCCACTCCAATCAAGGTCACGATGCGTAATTCTATTGAAAAATAGAAAATGTCTAATAAAGCTATTTTCGCTACCGCTAAACCAAACAAACTCAAAGCTGCCCATCGAAAAATCTTTTCTCTAAACGATAGTCCGTACCATCCCAAAAAGAAAGCTGCCATTCCCCAAGCAAACGAATAATAAGATGAACTTAACATGGTTACTACTACAAAAGTTACTACTGTGCAAAAAATTATCGCGTGGTTAGAGCTGGAGTGATGAACAAAACGAGTACCTGGACCAATTGCAACTTTGTCAGATTCGCGCTCAAAAAAATCAGGCTTTATTTTACTGTAAAAATGTATCGCAAATAACAATAAAGGGCCAATCGCAATTGTAGGATGTTGCATAATGTAAGAGAAGCTATCACCGACATTGCGCGTTGCAACAGCACAAAAACTAAGAGTTCCCATAACTACAACAATAAAACTTTGTAATGAGTATCGACTATGTTTAAATACAGTGGTCATCACTGTTAAAATAGCTCCCAAAACTAACCACCCCAAACCGTCCATAAAAGCATGATGATAGACCAACATCACAATCGCCGAAAAAATCAAATAAGACAGCCACGAAGGTGCTAATTTGTTAAGTGCTAATAATTTATCACTTGCTATTAAAGGTTTTTCCTCTTTAGAAACATCACTTTTTTGAGAATTGTTGCGCCAGCCATTAGCACAATAAGCCCACATTAGTAAAATAGGTAATGAGGTTAATAAGCGTCTGCTCATACCATGAATAAAATCGTTGGCTCCCATGTTTACTGTAAAAAACCAAAATCCTGACAATATAACAGCTATAGAAGAATACGTTTTCAGATAATTTTTTTGCCATTTTACACCACATTCGAAAAAAATAATGGCCGCAAGAGAATAAGCAATAGCAACGGTAATTGCTGGCAAGGTATACCACAAATTGACAAATAATACCAAATTGGCAAAGATTACCATGTAACGCTCTTCTTCAATATTTCCCCGCTCCTTTTTGCTGAGAATTTTGCTAAGGTAATAAACATGTAAATAAAGCAATAAAGTTGTCAAAGTGAGAGCGATCACTAGAGGATTTGCTTTCCAGTTTCCCCAAAGCGTAACTGTATCAATATTCGCTTCTACGAGAATAGGAATTAAGGTATAATGACTAACAAGGACAATGACAATATTAGACACTAAGCGAATAAAAAAATCTCGTCGAAAAATTCCATAGAAGAAGAGTAAAGAAGCTAAACCAAGCCAAGCGAGAGTGGTTACAAAATTACTAAATAATAATATTGCACCAACCATCATCGCAATCGTAGCGATCACAGTTATGAACTTTTCTATATATTCATTATCTCCTAGCGAATCTTCTTTGAATAGCTTATAAGTGATATAACCATGAATATAGAATAGCATGGCTCCAATGATAACCGCATAGCCAATATGTTCATTTGATAGATCAAGTAATTTTCCTGAGCATACTGCTAGCAACAATAGCAAATGAGATAAATAACGAAGGTGAAATTTTCTATTAAAAATTCCGTAATAAAAAAGAAAAACAGCAAATACCATCCATGAATAAATACAAGTATTTCCAGAGAAAATTTTGTACAATCCAATTGTCATAGAGACAGTACCTAATATGTGAAGAACGACTTGTTGTCTTGCCTCGGAAACATTATCCCAAAGTTTTCGATTTTGTAAAATATAAGATGAAATAAAAGCGGTGATAAATATTAGGATAGAGCCAATAATCCCAACGACACCCGACGAAAAAGAGGTAACTGTTTGTCCTGTTGGCAAAGAACTTGGCACATTCAAAAATAACTCACCAGAAAAAAGACTATGGAACCAAACGATCATTTGCTTGGGATATGCTCCTCCTAAAATAAGAATAGTTGCCATAGCAAGTATCACGTTGCCTAAATTTCGAAAATACTTCAAACGCCTGTAAAACGCATAACTAAATATAACTATGCCGATCGCCATCCATGAAAACATACAATAAGCATATTGTGAAAAACTACTCCAGGTTCCAACTAAAATAAGACCAGTGGCAACTGTAAAATCTAATTTATATATATTTTGTTTGCCACGTTTTCTAATTAATTCAGCCAAAACTAAATATATCGCGCCTAGGTATAAAGCTGATGCTGGAGAACCTTTAGTGCCAAAGGTAATGTGCAATATTTTACGAGTAAGAGCTAAACCAAAAAGGTTTAAAACCCCCATAAGTATAACTAATTTAGATTCAGATTTTTCTTTATTGGTTGCAAAATCAGGCAGTTTAAAACATAGCCAAATAGCAATTAAAATAGCGGTTGCAATAGTATATTCTATCTTGCCACTGGGTAAACTTTTTGGTGCTTGAGAATAAAGCCAAGAACCATAGCCAGTATACAACATAACAGAGCCAATTAATGCCGTCGTCAACCAGCGAAAACGCCACACAAAAAAACAAATTGAAATGGCTAAGGCGAGAGCAGCAAAGTGTGTATAAATGGTAACTTCTGTAATAAACAAAGTAGCATATCCCATTAACAAAGATACACCTGTTAATGACTCAGAACGATACCTCAAAGAGTGCTTGATAATACAACTAGCAACAACCGCAATAAATAAAGCTCCCGTAATTGGACTTGACAATATTTTCATTGCTTCTATGTGGTAAGAACCATAAGAAACAAAATATAATACTGCCCAACCGCCAGCCATTAAAATTTTCCCATATAGGTCGTATTTTGATATTTTCTCTAAAAATGATCCCAAGCCGAGTAAAGTTAGGCTACAGAAAACGCCTGTTAATATTCTGCCAACAGCTCCCATCTGAGTTAAAGAATATGCTAACAAAAACGCTAAGCCTAAAACAAAAATACCAATACCAAGATAACTCAGTAACTTTTCTCCAACGAAATTTTCAAAATTGCCAGAGAAGAAACGAGCTTCTATTGATTTTGCTTTCTTTATTGGCTTAACAAATTTTCCAACAACTTTTTGGTATAGCGCTTTGTCGTCATTACTTTTAGCAAAATCGAGCGGCTGATCACTCGTAACTTTTTTCGAAATTGTCTCTTGTGCAATTTCTTTATCATTAAAACTATTTTGCGCAGAAATTAGTTTGGCTTGTTGTTCTTTCGGATAAGCTTGCGTTTCTTTTTGAAGAGACTGTAATTTAACAAATTCTTGTTTTTCAGCATCTTCTTCAATATACTGATCTTTACAGTCAACGTTCAAATTCTGAACGGTATCAAACTCAGCTGCTGGCATGGATTTGACTGTCGTATCTAGTTGCAAGTTTTCCAAATATCCCTTTATTTCTTGATTAGCAACAAATAACTCTTCCACATCGACATTGTTTTTTTTACAAATGTTTTCTAAATGGTTTACTTTTTTTTGCAACAACATTATTTTAGAGTTACTAGCTTCAACAAGAAGCTGCTTGAATTTTTCAGCAGCTCTAGTAAGCCAAACGTAAGGAGCTGCACTGAAAAGTATAATCGCCAATCCCTGAGTTACTCCGCCTTTATCAAACATGTATAAAAAACCACCAATAAGCATAATGCCAAACATTGCAGTAAAGATCAATATCAACCATAGCCAAAAAGCGAATCTCATTTTTTGATATCCTTTAATATTGCTTCTTTTCTTCTATTCCAATGAGGATGAGTAGAAAAATATGCGCGCAATGTTTTTTGGGATAACTTTATACCCATTTTGATAAAATTTCTGCTGTTCTTACGCGGCTGAGGATTTTTACTTGCCATGTAATCAACCAATCGTATTGCTGCACGACAATCATAATCCGCATTTAACATAAGCCTTAATCCAGAAATATCCGCCTCTAATTCCATATTCTCACTATAGCCAACTCGATATAAACGCTCTATTGTGGTTGCTAGCTTATTAAGCCTTCTATTTTTATCTATTTTTATTTTCTGTTTTGCTTTATGAATTTTAAGTTGAACAATAGCATGGCGTTTTTCGATGTGCGAAATTTCGTGACCTATAACCCAGGCTAGTTCATCGTCGTTTTCCACAATACCAACCATACCAGCAGTAATGATTATATAACCACCAGGCAATGCGAAAGCATTGACAAATCGTTGATTTGTCACATAAAAGCGATAATTGATATCAACACGCAGTCGATAGGGTAAAAATCGGTTACCTATTTCACGAACACGAACAACCATATCATTATCATCGGGTAGGACTTGAAAAGATTCAAATATTTGTCTACCAATTTCATTTTCCTCAGCGGTAGATATTTTAATCACAGAGGTACTTGTTTCTGCCATATCTCGTGTTGTTTGACCGATTACTTCCATAACAGAATCTAATGATTGTTCGTCATTTCTGCCTTCTTTTAAAAAAATAACAAGAACAACAACAGAAAACGAAATCAACATAATAAAGATAACTTTATTCATAACTTTCCTCATATTTCCTGTCAAATTCAATGCAATCGCAGTTTCAAAATGATGATATGTTAATTATATCACAACCTCAAGAGTATCAGCCATTTTTCTTTTACTCCTTTGCCAGGTAAATGATTTCAGTAAATATAAATGAATATGATTAGGTATTACGCTGGAAATCCGAAATAAAGAAAACAAAATCAACTAGGGCGTGTCATCATTCAATACAGATAAAAATATAACGGATTCATTTAATGATACGCCAGTAGTATTGAGCGTGAGCCCGCGCCCGAAAACTTTTTGAGAGCGACAGAAAGTGATTTATTGGTTCAATACTAGTTTTTTGCGATGGAAAAAGAAACTTTGCTTCTTTGATAAATTGTTAGTGAAAGTTTCGGAAACGGGCTCGGGCTCGAAAAAACACACAATATTTTGAATGATGACACGCCCTAATACTACAGTTGTAATTAAAATAACAAATAGGTAGCTATAAAAATTAGACACTCTGTAGGTCTTATTTTATCGATAGCTCTTCTCAAATAGCAAAAAATACTGTTATTTGTAAACAGCTAGAAACACCGAAAAATAAGGAACTGTACTTAGTTACAACTGTAGTACTAAGTTTAAAAAACAGAAAAATACAAGAAAAAACAGACAATTTCGCATTTTATTTTTAGAAGATATTTTCAGTGACCAGACTCAAAACATAATCATCTGACACTGAGTAGCCGAGTAGACAGCTTTCTGTAAAACCAACTTATCGTATAAAAACCGTATACATAAGTTTGATATTTTTTGAAAGGCAACGGGAATTTTATGAGATTCATGGAGGTGATGCACAGTGATACGTTAGAAATTTTATACAAAAAATTTCTAACTTGCATATTACAAAAAAGTGCTATATTATTATTACAAATAATAAGTAAATTTCCCGTATATCTTTTGGCGTAAATTAAATGTTCGAATCTTCTCCTGTAAAAATATCAAAGAAATTAGGAGAATTTTTACCAGCTGTTTATGTTTATGCACAACAAAAAGGTTGTCAACCAGGAAGACCTTTTGCTCTTTACCATGGACACAACGAAGAAAAAGGTACTTTTGACATGGAAACAGGGATAGAAATAACTGAGGAGGTAGATAGCAAAAACAACATTTAGTTTAGTGTTATTCCCGCAGGAGCAACATATTGGCATATTGGTCCTTACGAAAAACTAGGAGAATCTCATGAAGCTTTATATGACCAAGTCGCAGATAATAAAAAAGAACCATGTGGTGCGTGAAATATACATTACAAATCCAAGTACTGAGCCTGACTCTTCCAAATGGAAAACGCATTTAATTCTGCCCGTCAAAGATAAATAAGTGACCTGCCAAAAGTAATTACCCATTGGCATTTTGCTCTTTTATTTCCTATCTTTGTTGCTCCTTAGTTACGCAGCTATAGCTGCGCCTTCGTCTCGCCGCGCTATAAAATAAAATCCCTGTATTCGGTGGGTAACTACTTTTGTCAGGCCACTTAACTATTACATTTTTCATAATATTTATGGAAGGCAATTATTGCTGATAATTTCTTTTATAAAGGCTCTAAGTCTGGGGATTTTGTTAAGTAACCTTATTTCATTTTTTGTTCCGTCATTACAACATTCTTTTTTGCCTTCCATCGTGTTACCCAAATTGATAGATAAATAATTGATTCTCATTGAAACTATAATACAAACTAGAAAAGCGGTAGTAAGTATGTTTAGTCAACAAAAAAAATCAAAAACTTTAATGTTCATAGAGTCAAATACAAAATATCTAGGTTGTACATTTGTTGGCGGAAAAGAACAAAATCGCATCATTGAAAATTGCGGATTTGAAAACTGCAGTTTTCGAGGACAAACATATTTAGACGAAATCAATCGTTGTCAATTTAAACAGTGCAATTTTAGCTCACTTATAATAGACAAAGTACACAGTACTGTTTTTGAAAGCGGTTACATAGAAAATCTATGTGCAGTACAAGAAATAATAAAACAAATAGAGAAATTTGTAAAAATCGGAACAATAAACAGTGCTCAAATGGATGAAGATGTTTGGCGCGAGTGCTGGCAAGGAAGTTTTTTTGATTTTAATCAAGATGCTTGGCAAAATCTTAGTCATGACAAACAACAACAATACGCAAAAGCATATCGTAATTGGTATAGCAATGTTTATCAGTTAAATACAATAAAAGAATATAGTTGGGCAAATGTACAATTTAATTTACAACTAATACCACCAGGTAAGTTTGAAATGGGGGAATTAAATAGAGAACAAAGTAATCGTCCGATTGTAACTTTACCAGAACCTTATTGGTTAGCAGAAACAACTTGTACGCAAGAACTATGGGAAATTGTTATGTCTAAAAATCCAAGCTCATTTAAAGGAAAAAATCGCCCGGCGGAACGCGTAAACTGGATGGATTGCCGTAATTTTTTGAAAAAAATTGATTTAGACCTTAGATTTCCAACTGAAGCAGAATGGGAATATGCGTGTCGCGCTGGTACTTCGGCTAATTTTAGTTTTGGTAGTGACGAAAATCACAAAGAAATTAACATAGAAACCTATAAAATGCGTCAAACAATTGATGTAAAAACTCTTCCTCCCAATAATTGGGAAATGTATGAAATGCATAGTAATGTACACGAGTGGTGTAGTGATTGGTTCGATGATTTACCTTCAGGCGAGTATTTAAATCCTAAAGGGTCCAAAAACGTAGGAAAACACGTTTTACGTGGTCATTCTTGGGATTCTTGGTGCTCTTGGAGAAAAATAACACATCGTTTTCGAAGCGGAGAGTTAACTTATCACAGTGCTTCTGCTATTGGCTTTCGTTTTGCTCAAACTATCTACCCGATTTAATATCAGACTGTAACGATTTAAAACACAATGACATTTTGGTGTAAGTGAAAAATTACAATTGGGTTAATTCAGTGATAGACTTAAAAAAAATCTTCTCTTCTATCTCTTATTCTTTCTCAATTTCATCTCTAACTAAATGGCATTTGAGCCTGGCCCGAATGTCTTATTATCGCCCTCCAAATACTTCCCAAATACAAACGATCAAAAATTAATCTCTTGCAAGCGCATAGCAAAGTTGATTTGTGTTATTTGGAATTTAAATTCCATACTCATAGTAACTTCTATTTTGCTTAATGTTTTTGCGATCCTAATCTTAATCCTTTTAAAAACAAGATTTTTGGAGGTTCTTTTGAGTATTTCGACAATTGACCGCAGCATATTTTTTCCCAAATTAATTTGTTCTTTAGGATAGTATTCTTTGGTAATTATTATATCTAAAGCGCTAGCACTTTCAAGTGTAGATTCTCTAACAATACCCGTACAGAAGATTTATATATCAGAACAAACTTTCTCTTACTCTTTTCATTAGTTATTTTCACAGAAGACCGTAACGAAAGTGAGCGTAAAAGTAGCCTCGAAGCTTTTAGATTTAGAAGCCGAGTTTTTCTGTCTTAGTAAAACAGAAATTTCGAGTACTGGTTAACTATACTCTGCAAAAACTAGCATTGCCCATATTTTTGACCAGTGAACTTGGTTTTTTTCAAATTTTTTCCATAAAGTATGGCAAAATTTTTGATTCATTCCTTGTGTTTTTTGTTTGTATATTTCAGTGTAGTATTTCTTCAACCACGATGAAAAAGGAATGACAAATCCTTGCTTGGGACGATTTACGATTTCTTGAGGTAAAACATCGCGAAAAGATTCGGTCAGGAGATATTTTGGCGATATCTTAGACAGTCTTAGGTGATGATGGATTTGGT
Source organism: Candidatus Uabimicrobium helgolandensis (assembly GCF_041508025.1). Lineage (NCBI taxonomy): Bacteria > Pseudomonadati > Planctomycetota > Candidatus Uabimicrobiia > Candidatus Uabimicrobiales > Candidatus Uabimicrobiaceae > Candidatus Uabimicrobium > Candidatus Uabimicrobium helgolandensis. The sequence goes on along the minus strand of NZ_CP165719.1, from coordinate 2,521,932 downwards.
ATATGTTGTGAAGAAACTCTTTGTCGAGAAAAGGAACTCTTATTTCAAGAGCTTGACTCATGCCCATTATGTCGCTGTCTTTTAGCAATTGATTTTGCATATATAAATTAGTTTCTAAAAAACTTATATAATCGCGTGGAGAGCTTTGTGGGACATTGAGATTTATTGTTTGTAAGTGTTCCCAAATAGCTTGCTGTGGTTTTCCAAGAATAATAGCGATTTCATCTGGGCAAAAGATACCGCGCAGCGTTAAATAATAACGATAAGGATTGTTTAATTTTAGAAAAGATAGACGTTTAAATTTACCAGGTAAATACGATGAGAACAAGAAATTCGGTAACCATGGCATTGATAATAGTTTTTCGCCGCGGTTGAAAGTATTATAACCTGCAAATAATTCATCTCCTCCTAGTCCTGAAAGAACAGCTTTAAATCCTTGTTGTCGTGCATATTTAGAAACAAAGTATGTATTTACGCCATCAATTGTTGGTTGGTCCATTGCTGAAAATAGACTAGGAATGTTTTCTAAAAAATCTTGCGAACGAACAGTGAAAGAGTGATGTTTACTGCCAGTCTTTTGGATGATAATTTTTTGATACGACTCTTCTGAAAAATCTTTTTCATCAAAAGCAATAGAAATTGTATGCAAATCTGACTTATACTTTTTGGTAATAAGTGCCACTAAACTAGAATCAACTCCACCACTTAGAAATACTCCTAATGGTGCATCTGCAATCAAATGCCTTTTTACCGCTTTTTCAAATGATTTTCTTACTACGGATTTCGCGATGTGTTCTTCAACTATTAGTTCTTTGAAACAAAAAGTATTGTATTTACACTGTTCTTTGATTTTTTGAGAAATGTCAAATTTATAGTAGCTTCCTTTGGCAACCATGTTTACACCATCAAGAATGGTATGAGGTTCAGGAATATGACCGAAAGCCAAAAAAAGGGTTTGCCAATATGGATTTTTTTTCCATTTAGAATCGTAGTGATAAAATGCTCTTACTTCGGAGGCAAAAACAATATTATTATCAACAGCAGCAAAATATAGAGGTTTGATTCCGGAGTGATCGCGCACTAGATAAAGAGCATTTTTCTTGATATCGTAAATAGCACAAGCAAACATACCGTTTAAACGACCAAAAGATTTTTCACCCCATTCTCTATAGGCCTTAATAATGACTTCAGTATCACAATGAGATTTAAAGGTGTGTCCGAGATCTATCAATTCTATTTTTAATTCACGGAAATTATAAATTTCGCCATTAAATACAATGACTATATCCTTGTCCAGCAGTGGTTGACTACCATCTTTGGATAGATCAATAATAGAAAGGCGACGGTGCCCTAATACTATATTTTTTCGACTAAAAATACCGTGATCATCAGGTCCGCCATGAGTCAAAGAATGGCACATAGTTTTGACGGTCGGTAGTAAATGCTCGACATTTTGATTGTTGATATTTACTACGCCAACTATTCTGCACATAGTGAAATAATTCCCAATTACTGTTGATTAAGAGCTAAAAAAGCACTAAATCTCTCTCTAATGTGCACGCAGGAATGAAAAGAGGAGAGAAAACAAAATGTCCACGCTCACCTTCAAAGTGAGCGTGGACATAGACGATTTCGGCTAAAGTATATTTAATCGGAAGACTTTTGGTTTTCTAAAATATTCTGACATTTGTTTAGCGCTGTTTGTAACATATACTTCACCATCGGATCGCTTTCAATTAAAATTCGTTGAGCAATTGGTGCAATTGCTTTCGCAGGCGCAATTTCGAATAAACCCGCTGCACAGGCAAAACGAACAGTTCGATTTTCATGTTGAAGAGAACTAATAAGTACTGGGATTGATAATTCTGGCATTTTTACCATAGCTTTAACGACTAAACTTAGTAAGCGTTCATTATCTAAACTACTAAGTAAGTGCCCTATAGAATCTTTCGCCCCCGTTTCCCCTAAAGCATCTATAGCGGCATTTTGTACTGCTCTATCATCATGCTCTAGAAGTTCAATAATCTTTGGTATTGCTTGCAAACCAATTTTCCCCAAGCATCTTGCTAGAGCAGCTTGTTCAAAACCTTGGCGAATTTTAATGGATTCTTGCAATACAGAAATAGCCTCTTTTGCTTTCGGACCAATTTGCGCGATAGCTTCAGTTGCTGCTAAGCGGGCTTTTGGTTTTTGTGAATTTGAAATAACCACAACCAAGGAAGACACAGCATCTTTGCCAATGCCAGCTAAAGTATCCGATACTACTTTTCGCTCTATAGACAAGACCGTATTTTGTAAAATCTCAATAAGTCCTGGTACTGCCTTCATTCCGATATTTTTTACTATAGATTCTTTGGCGGTATTGCGAACCAAACTACTTTCGTGCTTAAATTTTTTCAATATAATAGGTAAAGACTTTTCTTTTTTTGATAGTATTTCAATAGCTCTCGCTGTAAGAATCTCATCGTTACCCTTTTCTACAATTTTTTCTAAAGTCGAAAAAGCCTGTTCTATCAAATGATCAATAACATTTTTGGCTTGGGAAACAATTTCATCTCTATCGTTTTTGAGCAAAGGTATTACATATGAGACGCTTAGTTCTCCAAATTGTTTAAGGGCCTCTGTGATTAGCTCTCTTTCTTTGTCTTTATTTGTTTTTTCCATTAAATTTGTAAGCTTTTTTAACGTTTCAGGAGATCTTTTATTTTTTCCTATTTTACCTAAAGTTTTGATTACCCCTTCGCGCTCTTGTCCTCGCCAAGAATCAAGACAACTATTGAGAGTTCCTACTGCAGGAATGGCATTTTTACCTAATTCTCCAAGAATATAAACGAGAGCAACGCGTGCTTCTGTTCCTGGTCGCTTTAAAGTTTTTGTTATATCGATAACAGCAGCACTACCTATTTTAATTAATGAATTAGTCGCTACTTCGCGAATAATATCAGTGCCATTGCGTACAGCGTCAATTAAAGCATGTATAGCATAGCGATCACCTATTTTCCCAAGGGCATCTGCAGCAGCAATTTTAACCATTTCTGCTTGGTCAAATTTAAGAGCTTTTGTTAATGTTCTTACTGAGCGTCTTGCCTGCGGGCCTAAATATCCGAGAGCCATTGCTGCTCCTTCGCGTCCAGCAGGATCATCATGAAAATTAAGCATGTTTGTCAAAACAGCCACGGATTTTCGGCCGATTTTGGCCAGTGCTTTTGCTGCCGCTTCTCGTTCTTTAACATCATAATATATCAAAACTTTAGTAAGTGGTTGAATTGCTTTCTCCGCATATTTTCCAAAATCTCCCAGTGATTCAGATGCCGATTTTATAACAATTTCATCCTCATCTTTAAGCGCTTCGATAAGTAAACGAATTGCGCCGCGTGCAGATTTACCAATTCGCCCAAACTGACGGCAAATAGAAGCACGAACAATACCGTATTCTTCTCTTCTAAATTGACTCATTAGAGGAGTAACAGCCTTACTTGATTTTTCTTTAAAATTGCCTATTGTTTCAGCAGAAGCTTGACGTACTTGCCAATCATCGGCACGTAGGTTATTAATGAATTCGCGAAGAGCAACATAGGCATCCATTCCCATGTTTTTAAGTGCACGAGTTGCCGCAAGTTGTGCAGGACCTTCTTTTTTCAAATATTTTCTCAAGGCAGGTATAGTGCTTTTCGCTTTTTCTCCCATATTACCAATAACAGAAATTGCTAAAGCAATATTTTCTTCATTTTTAGCAGTCTCAAGATATTTTGTTAGAGAAGGAAGAGTTTTATCCCCAAATTTTTTCAAAGCTCTTTTGGCGTAGTCTTGTATGAAAGGGTTGAGATCGCCCAAAAGTGGCACAATTATAGGAATAGATTCAACGCCGACTGCATAGCTTACTTCTAACGCAACATTTTTTATTTTTTCACTTGGGCTGATACGCAAAAATTGAATAATTCCATCTAAACTTTTTAATCTCATATTCACAAAAGATTTCAATATGAGAGAGTTGATGCTCTCTTCTTCTTTTGAATACTCCATCAACATAGCAGCAACGGACATTTCTGAATCAAACTGCGAAATAATGTACACAAAGTCTTCGTCACTAGGTGTGTCATCAATGGCTTTTATTTTTACTAGTGTAGACACAATTTCCAATAAACGATCTAACACTATTTTTTTCACTTTAGGGGACTTGCTTTTTGCTAAAGTCACCATGTGGGCAATTACTTTTTTGTTTGGTGCGTCGATAAGTGATAAAAAACTGGCAATAGCGTGTAAATCTTCTTCTTTTTCTGAGTTCTCTTCCCAAATTTTTTCTAGTGTTTCAAGTGATTTTACGTTATTTGGTAAGGTAGATAATAATTCTTTTACGCTTTTTTTATTTTGTGGATTTTTTTGTTCAGCAGCAGCATTATTGGCGTTTTCATTTAGTTGCGTATTCTTTGCTTCTTCATCATTTTCTTCTTCGTTGTCTACTTGCTTTTTTTCTACTGTTTTGTTTTTTTTGTCATTCTCTACTTTTTTACTGTCCTGATTTTCATCATCGGTCTTTTTGTCGCTTGCTTTTTCGTCATTCGTTTTTTCACTATTGACTTGTTTCTCATCTTCTTTTTCGGCTGTATCGGAAGATTCTTCTTTTGATGTATTTGCTTGCGAATCTTTATCTATTTGGGATTGATCAAGGTCTTCTTCATCAGCTTTTTCTCTAGACTCATTCGCGTTTTCGTCAGAAGATTTTGTCTCTGTTTTTTCGACAGTAGTCTTTTCATCTGTATCTTGTGTTTCTTCTTGAGCAATAGAAGGCACAATCATATACAAAAAAAATAGTACAAAAAAAATATGCCGTATTTTTTTATCATTCATATTTTTTTACTTTCTACGTAGATTGACATAAGGAGTTTTAAGCAATGCACCACTATGTTTCGGGCATGTAGACATTTGACTTTGTAATGTTGGTTGTTTTAGGTGTAGCAAGATTACTTTGAAGCGTACAAGGAGCACTTTACAACTCAAAAATAACAGAGCTAATCTCTAAAAGAGCCAAATTACAAGGAAGATAAATGTCGACGCGCTCTAAAATTTTATGTATAAAATATTTCAAATGCTTATAATAGGGCGTACTTCTATTTAGATTTTGCAAAATTCGAGTTATTCTAAATCGTAGTAAAATACTTTTAAATACGTTACTATTTATGTGTTTGAAAGTATCGAATTATTGGAAATATAGATAGGAACACTTTTAATAATGTCTCTTTATTATTGACATAAAAACCTTTATACGAAAAGCAAAATAGTGGTACTTTGGTAAAAGGTAGTAACCGAGCAACAGAATTTATCCATCTTAAAACGGTGTAGATTTTTTGTTCAGCCAACGAATTATACGTTTTTCCTTAAGACGTATCGAAATTATCGGTGCGCTTTAAGTCTTGCTAAAAGATAAAATCCCTAGATTTTAATTGGACAACTGCTTTTATCAGGCTACACTTTATTATAAGACAAAGTTCTATGTCGTAAAGTCTATAATTGACTTTTTCCTTGACTTGCAAACAATCCCCTTATATTATTTCGGCTAAAATATTTGCTGTTATATATTTAAGGAAAAATGCTAAGGTGATAATTCATGGACACTTCTTTAATATATTCAGGTTATGATTTCTTGACAAATTATTTGCAAAAAAATTCATTTTGTTTTCATGATTTAAATACTGATAACTTTCGCAATTGGTTAAAAAACCTTGTCGAAAGAGAAAAAAATAATAATAGCTTTCAACAACGTAGTAAAATACGAAATCTGAAGAAAGATAACTGGGAAGAATATCATACACTGCAAAAAAATTTGAAGATCGCAGAGCGCAATTTTTTGAATCACCCTAACAAATCAAGTTTTGAAGAAGTTGAAAATGCAATAGATAGTTCGCAAAAAGCTATCCAAGGACTTAGTAATTTTTTACAAAAAAATAGCGATGATGAGAAACGCCAAGAAAAATTAAAAAACTTTCAAGAGAAACTTTCTAATTTACAAGAACAACGCGATCTACTAGTGAAAGATACACCAGAAAAAGTTATTTTTGAAAAAGCACAAGAAACTTTGAAAAATTTTGAACAATCCTTAGGCTTACCCGAAGAAGAAGCAAAACTAGCAGCCATTTTAAAAAATCAAGGTCAAAAGCGTTCGTTTTCTGGTAGTCAATTTGAAGATGTTTCTCTTAAAATAGTTCAGAATAATATTTGCTCCACGCTTTCCCAAAGATACAATTTGCAAACTGATAACATGGTTATTCTTTCCAACGTGACTTTAGGTTGTGCGCGTGCAGAAATTGACTATTTGGTGATACAAGAAATGCCAGAAACTTGCGTTAAAGTTTTAGCGGTTATCGAAGTGAAAAAAAATATTAATGATGTGGCAGGTGGATTTGAGTTGCGCCAAGAAAATATTCACTGGTTTACAAAAAATAGCGAAAAGTATGATTGGCAAATTTACCGAACGAAAATTTTTAGAGAAGGTCATTTTGACAAGAAAGTCAAACACAGCGAGCATGGTAAAGAATACTTTTTCGACAGTAGTTCTTTTTTGAATTTCTCTCATGAAAATGAATATTACTTGCAAGATCTTTTTTTTATTACCTACGATAGACAGTTGACGGGACTCCGTGCTTCTGAAAAAAGTATACTTTCCCATCGCATTTCAACAGATGTGTTTTTTGATTTGGAAAATGATGACTATATAGAAAAGTTATTCACATGGTGCTGCGAACGCTTTTCTACTTTGCAAACAAAAAACGTATTAGAGTTTTATTTACAAAATAATTACGCAGATAATATGGTAGTTGTCAACAATCCAAAAAAAGACGATCGCGATATTCGTAAACACCTAGCCAAAGAACAGGAAAAATTATTGCCAATGGTTTCTATTCCTGTTAAAGGTGGCTACAGTCCCGTAAAACAAGACTACGTTTTCGCATTTGATATTCAGTACCAAGGAGAAGAAGCGCATGTTGCTGTAGATATATTTCGCTGGCAAGATAAACATGTAAAAACCTACGCTGGTTTATTTAAAGTAAATGTGCCTTATGTACCTTCTTATTTTTGCTTTCGCGAAGGACCTCCGCTATTAGCTTTATACCAAAAAATATTGCAAGATGAAGGAATTAAACCGCAATTATTGATTATCGATGGGCATGGTATTGCGCATCCGCGAAAATTCGGTGTTGCTTGCTGGTTGGGAATTGCAACAGGCGTACCAGCAATAGGCTGTGCGAAAGAAACGCTTATCTCTTATGAAGGAGAAAAGTTAGAAACATCCTCACAGAGTAATGTTCCGATGACTTATGACAACGAAAATCTAGGGTTTGCCCTACGGCGATTAGAAAATGTCAATCCTGTTTTTATAAGCCCTGGTCATCTAATTTCTCAAGACAAGTCTCTTGAAATTTGCCTTGCACTAGAAGGAGAATTTAAAGTGCCTGATACTATAAGAAGAGCAGACCAAGCAGCTAGACAACATTGTTCACGGATAAACGGGAATTGGATAGATTTAGGTTTACTACCTAAAGCAACTCCTTTATGGGAAATGATATGAAAAATACTACAATTTGGCTTGATAACGAACAAAAAGTATGTGTAATTGATCAAAGATACTTACCACATGAGTTCCGCACTTTTGACATTACTTCTGTAAAAGATGCAGCTATCGCGATTAAGGATATGATTGTTCGTGGTGCTCCTTTGATAGGAGTAACTGCCGCTTACGGTATTTATTTTGCTACTCTAGAAGCGACACCAGAGAATCATGAATATCATATAAAAGAAGCGGCCAAAGAATTAGGAGAAACACGTCCTACAGCTGTGAATTTACATTGGGCAATAGACGAACAACTCAAGGCTATTTCTCAAACTATCTCCATTGAATCAAAAAGAAAAATTGCCTTAGAAAATGCTCAGAAAATAGCTCTAGAGGATGTTGCTGCTTGTAAAAAAATAGGCGAGCACGGAGTTGAACTTATTCGAAAAATTAGCTCTCAAAAGCAGGGTGCTCCTGTTAATATTCTTACTCATTGCAATGCTGGGTGGCTAGCCTGTGTTGATTGGGGAACGGCAACATCTCCAATTTATCATGCATTTTTAGAAGAAATACCAATACATGTGTGGGTCGATGAAACACGTCCACGAAACCAAGGTGCCAACTTAACAGCTTGGGAATTGCAACAACGTTCTATTCCCCATACTGTTATCGTTGATAACACTGGAGGTCATCTAATGCAGCACGGACTTGTTGACATTGTTATTACTGGCGCTGATCGTGTAACGCGAAATGGTGATGCCGCAAATAAAATAGGTACATATTTAAAAGCTTTAGCTGCCAAAGACAATAATATACCTTTTTATGTAGCGCTTCCCACTTCAACAATTGATTGGTCTATTGGTGATGGAGTGAAGGAAATTCCTATCGAAGAAAGAAACCAAGATGAGGTTCGGTACATACAAGGTTTATGTGAAGGCGAAATAAAAAGCGTTCTTTTAACTCCTCCGCAAAGCCCTGCAAAAAACTACGGTTTTGATGTTACTCCTGCGCGCTTAATAAGTAGTTTTATCACTGAGAAAGGCATACATCAAGCGTCTGAAATTACTGAGTTGCAAGAAGAAGTGACTAAACTATGAGAAAACAATTGACAATCATAACGAATAGAATTAACATGACTAAAGCGTGCTAAAAAAATTAACACTTGGAGAAGAGGATTGTTTAACTATGGATGATCTTAGCTTAAAAGAACTGAAATTTCAGTCACAAACTAAGTATACAATAATGGAAGAAATCGGTCGCGGCGGACTAGGAATTATATACCTTGCTGCGCGAAATTCTGGGGGAGTTACTGACTATGTGGTGCTAAAAGCATTAAAGCCACTTAGCAATGAAGATGAACAAATTTTGCGCGAAGAAACAAATTTAGCTGCTACTCTCCACCATGAGAATATTGTAAAAGCTTATGGGTTAGAGTCTATTACTTTATCGCAATTGCCTGCATCTTTTTCTGAAAATATCAAGAATCTTTCGTATCGCCAAATTGTTGAAAAACAAGATTATAAATTTCGTCGTTTGAATTTTCACGACAGTGACCACCTCAACGGAAACCACGTTGCCTGCGGTACAGAAAGTGATAAAATACTACTTATCGCCATGGATTTTGTCGATGGTTTGAACTTAGAAGAACTTCACCAACAACATTTGAATATGTCCATACTTATTCCTGAAAAATTTGGCGCCTTTATCATTAGTCGAATTGCACGCGCTCTTGGTTATGCACATAACTATATGATTCACAAAGATATATCGCCAAAAAATATATTAGTGAATACTCACGGAATATGTAAATTAGGAGATTTTGGTGTTGAAGCAATCGCTCGCAAACAATCAGACTACTTTGACGGAAAGTTACCTTATTTACCTCCTGAGAAATATTTAAATACGTTTGTAGATGAAAGAACGGACTTGTTTGCTCTTGGTTTAGTTGCCTATCAAATTCTCACCGGAATATCGTTGTTTTATACCAGTAGTAATTTGCCAAAAGAGCAGCGCATAGAAGAAATAAAGCAACGTATCAATAAAGGGATTGCACCGCCAAGTAAAGTGCGAAAAGACATACCAGAAGAATTATCGCAAATTATTGTAAAAATGCTAAACCCTTCCTCGGTTTTACGCTACCAAAGGGCTATTACTGTAGCTAATCACCTAGAGAAAAAATATTTATATAACAAAGGCTACGGTCCAACAAACAATAGTCTTGCAAATTATTTGCATATATTTGAGAGTAAGTTCAGTTTATATACAGAAGATCAATTGCAAAACTTATCATTTTTGAAAAATGCTAACGGCGAGATTCAATTGCGACGCAAACTTGATCCTGAAAGTTATACAGAACTTGGTCTTGATTTAATGAAACAAACAAATTATGCATTATATAATAAAGTCGTAGAACTCGATCGTATTGCTGTTGATAAATTTCATTGTATTAAGTTAAAGCACCTTGATAACGTAATAGAATCTTTCTCCATAGGAGTAGAAGAACTGGTCATTGGTTCTGACTCTGATGTTTCTATTCCTCTTATCGACGAGCATGTTCTTCCAAAGCACGCTAAAATTAAATGTAAAGATAATGATATCGAAATTATTTGCCTTGATGAAAGTGCAAAGGTAGTCATTAACGATCAAGTGCTAGATAAAAAAGAGCTGCATGAAGGGGACAAAATTGAAATAGGCTCCCATGAGCTATTTTTCCTAAACCAAGTAAATGTCGATCAACAACAACCAAGTGAGGTATTTAATATAAGTTCTGAGTCTGACACTGTAAAAATAGCTCAGTCTACAAACTTCGCTTTAAAAATACCTGTAGATAATCTTAGTTTTGCAACAAGTGCTCGCATCATCCAGAGTATGCTAGAAAAAACAAACCTTAGTGTTCTGAAAAAGGGAGTTATTCCTACGGCATTTATGGAAACACTGCAAATATTAAAAGGTGGAGAAAGCACGAGTTTAAATGTTCATATTATCAAAGATGCTGTGCGTATATTGTTCAAGTGTAGTGGTTTTGATGACAAAGGCTATGATAATTTACTTTCTACTTTTAACAAGCATCGCGCTGATTTAATGAATCAGTTGCAAGAAAGTAAAACAGAAGAAGAGTCTTTTGGAATGACTTCTACAGAGCTCGAACTATTTTCTTCTCAAGATGATATGAAATCTTCTGATGGTGATTCTTCAGAAGACTTGTTGAAAGAAGATGAAGATAGCGATAATATTAGCGATGTGAGTGATGTTGACGATGATGACGACGATAGTGATTTTGATAGTGATATTGATATTGATTTAGACGCGCTTGAAAGCGGAGAAGCATTGGAAAATGTTGCAATGTTAGCGGCAATTATGATCATGCATAGTTTTGATCGTATTGAATTTAAGAAATATATGAAAGAAATTGAACTTGTTGTAAATTATTCTTAAATTTAGTTGCAACAGCAGTAAATGTTTGCTATTATCAGGCGCTTAAAATATAAGATAGGAGATTAAATTGAAAAAAGATATACATCCTGATTATCGCCCCGTAGTTTTTAAAGATATGTCTTGTGGCTATGCTTTCTTGACAAAATCAACTGCGAAAACTAAAGATACCGTCAAATGGGAAGATGGTAATGAGTATCCTCTAGTAAAAGTGGAGATTTCTAGTGAATCTCATCCTTTTTATACTGGAAAACAAAAAATGTTGGATGCTGCTGGACAGGTCGAAAAATTCAAGAAAAAATTCAAATGGAAACAAGAAGAGAAAAAGTAATTTTCTCCTGCTTTCATTTGCTAACAAAGGTGTCATCGATGATGGCACCTTTGTTATATTTCCATTCTCAAATCTATTAATCTTCCTCTGAACACTCTTCATACAATTGCAAAAACTCTTCAATAATTTCTGGTTGTGCTGCTCTTTCATAATGACTATTATGAAAATCTCGATATAAATCGGGTAACCAAGTAGGGCTGTCTTGTTGAATAAGATTTTTGTTTTCTTCACCAATAAACTCGCGGCGAATATCCACAGCGTTAGGAAAGTGTTGCTTGATTTTATGAGATAACCCTAAAGTTGAAGCGTCTGTTTTGATAATAATTTTTAAGTGATACTCTACTAGTTTTTCATCTTGAGATATTAACTCTTCTAATTCTGCAACAGTGCCTGTTATTAATTGTAAGCGAACGCCTGATTTAAATGGTATAAAACGCGGAGAATTAACTTGTCCCTTATCAATTTCTCCCACCAAAAAACCTTTTTCATGCTCTGCTTCTCCGAAATCCATTTGTAAGGGAGAGCCACAATAATATGCAGGACAAGTTCCTTCTATTCCTTGAAACATATGAACATGAGCAAGCGCAAAATAAGAGACACTTTTTGGGATAGCTGTAGGGTGAACAGCGTAATTATCACCTAAATAGAGACGTCTTTCTCCTCCTCCAGGCCGCGCGCCGTGCATAAGTAAATGCCCAACCATAATTTGAGTTGTGTTTTTTGCAAAACATTTACAAATTTCTTGTAATACATGTTTCATCCCACTGGAATAACGCATAGTTGTTTGTTCGCGTTCTTCACTAATGATGTCTTGAGCGCGAACAAACATCCGCTCAAATATAAAAGGAATCATACCTATAGATACTTTTTCTTTACCATCTTTCGAAGTATATTCACAAACGCACTTTTGAGGTTCTTCAAAATCGTATTTACCAACCATTGTAACATTAGCAAGTGCCATTATTTTCGATATAGCTTCAAATCGCAAACTACTGTCATGATTACCAGCAATAACTATAGACTTTACACCAAGAGCTGAAATACGATGAAAAAAATTGTACACAATATCTTCAGCTTCTGCTGAAGGTGTTGGTGTATCGTAGATATCTCCAGCGACTAACAAAAGTTCAACATTTTCTTTGGCAATAAAATCGTGTAATTCATCTAGTACAGCGCGATACTCTCCTCCGCGGTGTTTACCGCGAATAGTCTTCCCTACGTGCCAATCTCCGGTATGAACAAATTTCATCATTGAGTTTTCCTAAATGTTACTATGCCCTAATTGGTGAACGTAATTCTTTATTTCAAATATCTTATCTAGATGTGGATCTCGAACTAAATAGGCGTAATGCCCCATAGCTTTCCAGTACATAGGTTCTAAGTCTGTGTGATGTACAATGTGATTATGATAGCGATGTAATATTTGTTCATGAGTATATGTATATTCGCGATCAAATTTTCTACTAATATATCCACAATGATAAGAACGTGAATATTCCGCATCAAAGTGATTGTTAACAATTACATTTGCCCACTCTTTATATATATCAATATCATTCGCATAATTGAACATATCCAAAGTAAGACCTCCTGGAGGACGCATGTTAATTTCAAGAACAACCAACTCTCCGCTAGGACGACGAAAAAATTCTAGGTGAAAAAAACGCTCTGGCAAACCTAATACGTTTAATATTTTAATTGCTTGGTCGTATATGTCATTATCTACGTGGCGTAAAGAATAGTAAGCGGTGTGTAAATTGTGATGCATAATATCCATAACGTTATCGCAATTTTGGTGGACAGTGTAAAACACCACTTCTCCGTTTTTATTTAAAAGTCCATCAAAAGAGCATATCTTGCCCTCAATATATTCTTGCATCATGTACGGATGTTTATCTTTAATAGAAAAAAAATGTTGTAGCTGCTCTTCATTTTCTATTTTGTACGTTCCTACAGCGCCGACACCTTTATCTGGTTTTGCAACAATAGGATAGCCAACCTGTTGCACTAAATGTTGTCCTTCTTCGATAGAGTTGACAACATACCCGCGAGGCACATTTACATTGGCTTTATTAAATTCTTCTTTCATATGAGATTTAAATTTTATACGTTGAACATCACTACTGCGAATGCCAAAAACATTAAAATCATCGCGCAAACGCGCATCTGTTTCTAACCAATGTTCGTTATGCGATTCTATACGATCTATTCTACCATATACGTGGGTAAAATGGCCACAAGCACGCAAAATATCATCGTAGTTTTCCATATTCGGAATATAATAGTACTCGGTTAAAGCTTTTTTCAACGAATTGTCTAATGTTTCGAATGGTGCATCGCCTATCCCAAGAACGTTAACGCCTAATTTGCGCAATTGTGAACAGAAATGGATGTAATTAGGTGGAAAGTGGGGAGAAATAAATACAAAGTTCATAACAAACCTCAAAACATGTGGACTATGTTAGGATTGAAAATAGTATACAAGTAGTGTTAATATAATTAAAATAATGACATTGGTCAACACTAACAATGCTCTTTTCTTTTTTGACTTTTTTAAAATATTGCTATTTTCCAGATAATGCTGGAGATCTAAAGCAAAATCTTGTGCAGAAGAATAACGATCTTCTTTTCTTTTGCTAAGAGCTTTTAGGCAAATATCATTTAATTTTTTATTAACGTTAGGATTTATTGATATTGGAGGGTCAGGAGTATTGTTAACAACCATTGCGAGAGTTTCTCTATTTGATTCTCCAGTAAAAGGTAGAAATCCTGAGATAAATTCATAAAGTATAACTCCTAGAGAATACACATCGCTTAAATGATCAACTTTTTTTCCTAAAGCTTGCTCAGGGGACATATAAAAAGGTGTACCCATTATAAACCCACTTTTTGTTAGCTCAGTGTGATATTCAATTATTTTTGCTATGCCAAAATCCATGAGTACTGGTTGTAAGCCTTCTGTAATAAGAATGTTGTCCGGCTTTAGATCTCGATGTATAATAGAATTTTGGTGGGCAAGGTGGACAGCATGCGAAATTTGTGCAATGATTTCAACTCCTTTGTTCAAAGGTATACCTTGTCGCAGAAATTCATAGAAAGGTTTTCCTTTTACATACTCCATGGTATAAAATAAATGATTTTTGTATTCACCTGTACAATATATTTTCATAATATTAGGGTGTTGTAATTTGCGCATGGTTTCTATTTCGCGCTTAAATCTTTTTTTCTCTTCTGTATCGCTAGAATCCACTTCTACAATGGTTATCTTAAGAGCAAGAGCTTTATTCTCAAATTTATCTTTGACTTGATAAACAACTCCCATACCTCCTTGACCAAGTTTACTCACAATCTGATAGCGACTATCGATAATTTCATTTTTATCCAGTAGCATAACAGATTCGTCACTAATCTTTGCCATATCAATAATTTGATCTATCATACCTTCAGATAAAGAGAATTCCTTTTGTAGCAGATCTTTTTTGTCAATTCTTCGGGTTTTATGGCCGCTCATTATATTTTTCTATTTTCGAGTTTTATTAAGTAAACAATCAAGAACTTTTTTCAATGTATACCCAGGGTACAATTGCCACTGTGGAATACCCCGTTCGTAGAGATTTTCTTTTTTGATAAGATTGGTGCATTCTTGACATTTTTCTTTATGCATAGTGAATTCTTCATGAAGTATATGTATGTGTTCATATGGTCTAAATTTTATAGCACCAATTCTCAAATCGTTAAGTAACTGAGCTTGATTTTTTTCATTAAACCGCAAAGGATTTTCGACAGCACAAGCAATTGTCTCCCAGGTCACTTGAGGTGAATATCTTTCCCAAAAAGGATGAGGGTCAGTAACTATAATATTATGTTTTTTTAGATTTTGCGAACATTTTTGGCAACGGCTCCAATGGTGAGTTAATAACCAAAGAATGCCCTTTAAGTCTTTTCTGGGTATCGCTTTATTGGATTTGTTTCGATATTTTTGATAGATAACGTTTAATGCTGTTTTTTTGATATAAGTATTTTTTTTTGTATATACTACAGCAAATACTACAATCAAAAATACCGTAAATAGTAAACTTAAGTGTTTTTTTAATAAAGGAACGATCTCCAACCAGTTAAAAGCATCTATTTTAATTTTATCTCCGCGTAGATAACTCTTGAGATCGTTAGCCATTTCTTCGGTGTTTTCATAACGATTAAGATCATCTTTTCTCATTGATTTTGCACAAATAAATGACAGTTTTCGAGAAATATTTTTGTCAATACAATGCAAAGGCACAGGTTTTTCGTGACTAATTTTCCACATTAAAGTATTCAAATTACCTTCAAATGGCAATCTCTCAGCAAGGAGTTCATAAAGAATAGTGCCAGCAGTATACAAGTCACTTTTTATAGTTACTTTTTCACCGCGGACTTGTTCAGGAGACATATATTTAGGAGTACCAAGAATATCCCCCGTTTTGGTAAGTTTTGTTAGTGACTCGTCGTTATCGCGTGAAATACCAAAATCAGTAATAATAACTAACCCTTGACTATCTATAAGTATATTATCGGGTTTAAGATCACGATGAATTATACCTTTTTGATGCGAAAACCATAACCCCTCTAAAACAGAAATAAGTATTGTTACGCGCTTTTGAAAAGAAGGATTTTCTTGTTTTATATACTGATCTAAAGTTACGCCATTGATAAAATCCATTGTAAAGTAATAGGTGTCTTTGTACTTGCCAAAATCGTGAATATTAATGATATTTGGATGTTTTAATTTACATAAAATTTGCGATTCACGTAAAAAACGCTTAGTTTTGCTCTCGCTAACCCACTTTTGATTACGCATCATTTTTAATGCAAGAGACGCGTTTTTTTGTAAATCCTTTACCAAAAACACCTTGCCCATTGCTCCTTCACCAATTACAGAAAGAATTTGGTATCGATCTGCAAATAAAGAGCCGGGTTTAGATTGTAAAGACGGTTGAATTTTCACAATTTTACACCATTTAGAGAATAGACTAGTCGATTTAGGGGGTTCATCACTTGAATATTAGGAATGCACCCTGCTTGTAATATAAACCACTTGTATTAAGGCGTGTCGATGTGAACGCGAACGAGCTGCTATTGCTTATAGGAGACTACAGGAAAATAAGTGTCGACACGCCTTAAAAATACCACTAAATTTTCACATAAGTTAAGTGGTTTGTAAAAGATAACTTATTTATAACTCAAAATAAGTTCTTTTAAGCTATGAAAATGATTTGAACGCATTAAACTAACAGGTTCTGCTATTTGTAAACGATCAAAATGTGGTAACAGTTCTTCATACAATATACGTATTTCCATTCGCGCTAGTGGTGCGCCTAAACAGAAATGTGGTCCTCCACCACCAAAAACAAGGTGGCGATTTTTTTGACGTTCTATATTAAAAGTATATGGGTCGGCAAATATGTCTTCGTCAAAATTTGCAGAGTTATACCACATAACAACTTTAGCACCTTCGGGAATATTGACACCGCGCATTTGAGTATCTCTTGTTGTTGTTCTTCTAAAATAATAAACGGGCGTTGCCCATCGTAAGAGTTCTTCTACTGCTGTAGGAATAAGACTAGCGTCTTTTTGTAATTTTCGTAGCGAATCATCATATTTCTTAAGTGCAACGAAGCCATGTGACATTGTCGAACGATTTGTTTCGTTACCAGCAATCAACAGCAAAATGAAATACATGCGATACTCTTGCTCTGTTAAAGGGCGTCCATCGATAGACCCTTGTACTAGTTTACTAATAATATCTTGCTGAGGATCAAGTTTTTTTTGCTCTGCGGCATTTTTTGCATATTCATATACTTTTAAAGATGTTGGGCTACGCATAGGAAGATCTTTTAGTGTTTGGTCATCGCGATCGATAAGGCGATCTTCTTCTTCGTCTGTGCTTCCGATCATTTGATTTGTCCAGTGTATGAGTTCTTCCATATCTTCGCCAGGAATTCCCATCATTTTCGCAACTACTCCCATCGTTAAGCTCCCTGCAACATCTTGCACAAAGTTAAAACTTTCGCGAGCAAAGGCTTTTTCTAGAAGATCTTTTGTTAGTTTGCGAATAAACTCTTCATATTGAACTACAGAACGCGGAGAGAAGTCTTTACTAATTAAACCTCGTAATTTAGTATGTAAAGGAGGGTCTGTTTCAAGCATAGAACGGCGAACCTCCATTTGCGATTGAGTCATTTCTTCTAGATATACGGCTCCTTTTTGCGAAGAAAAAAGTTGAGTATTTCTACTTACAGCAACAACATCTTCGTATTTAGTGATGGCCCAATACCCTTGGCCATCTTCTTCTTCTTGCCAATAAACAGGACTTTCTTTACGCAATATTTCAAACATATTGTGTGGTAAACCTTGCTCAAAAAGATCAAGGTTATTTAAATCGACATCTTTTAATTTCATATTATTTGGCGAGGAACTCTACTTAGAGAGAATCCCAGACTGAAATTGTTACCTCGCGCTCCCTTTCTAGTGATGATAACTTTACTGATAGAGTAGAGTTATAAACTTGGCCGACATCATATGAAGATAGTTTTATAGGCATAAAAAAACCCCGAACACCTATAATTCGGGGTTTTCGTAGCCTCGGTACTATAGCATCTTACATGAAAATTGCAACATAAAATTTCCATATCGTATTTATCTGATTTTTTTATAGTAGAGGCGCAAGGAGATATTTTTTATAATTCTCTCCTTTTTTACTCGCCAAATGTAGTGGTCTGGGATATTTTGCCGAGAACTTGTCTAGTGCAATTCTATACCACTACCATCTTAAATACAGCGGTTTTGGTGTTTGTCGTTTTGAAGTAATAGCTACATTATCAATCTATGATTTGGGAGCCGCAAACGGTTGTTGTAGCTCTAGTTTTATTTTGTAAAGCTATGAACAAACGCTACATAATATGCTGCAGCATGATCTAGTGAATTGACAGGGCAATATTCATCTTTACGATGGGCTTCTTCTTCAATACCAGAGCCTAAGCCAAAATAAGTGATGTCAGGGGCTACATTTCCTTCTTTTTGTGCATGGCGAATCATTTGTGCTAAACCGGTAAGGTCAGTAGAAAAATTATAATAGTCGCGAACGGTGTAATCACCTTCGTTTTCTTTAATATCACTTTCATTAATTTCTCCTACGTCTCTTTTGTCGTACGGAGGAGTAGAGAACATCTCATGGTAAACATCCATTACTCTTTTGTGCAAAGGATCGGATGGAGATAACCATGGGCCTGGCAACTCTTGAACACCCACAAATTTATAGCCATTGTATGTTTCATACTCTGGACCAACAACGAGGAATTCGAATTTAGGCATTTCTTCTAAAGTTACATTTTTTTCAGAAGCAACAGCTTTTGTTACTTCATCTGCCACTTTGCTCATGTCTTCTAAAATATATTTAGGATCAGAGGTAGGAGCAATGCGTAAGTCAATATCCCAAGCAGCAACTTCGGTATGGGCATTTCCCGATGGAGAGGTAATTTTTCCAGTAGTAAATGCATATGTGTCTGCGCCAAACTTTAGAGAATTAGGTCCAGTGACTTTTTGGAAAATATTATGAACAATTCGCGAAAATACTTCTGCTACAGGTACTTTGACTGGTATAGAACCATGCCCTGTTTCTCCTTGCATGCGTATTTGATACAAGTAACGTCCGCGATGACCAAAATAAGGACGCGGAATTCCATCGCGTGTTGAAGTAGGTTCTGTTGTGACCATTATATTTGGAAGTTTTTGCATCCAGTCGGGATATTCTCTAGAAGAGTTAGCAATATTTTTAAGAAGATATTTAATACTCTCTCCTTCACAATCCTCTTCATGTGGATTTGCAGTAATGACAAATCGAATACCTTTTTCAGTTAGTTTTGCTTCGTGTTCTTTCAGAATTTTCATCGCGGCAATAGAAGAAACGACGCCTGCTAATTGATCTGAGGAGCCACGACCATATAGTTTATTGCCATCAAGTACTGGAGTATAAGCCTCTGGCCACTCACCAGGAGCAACAGTATCAAAGTGTCCAATCAACCAAATAATCGTTTGCGGATTTTTCCCTTCACCAATAGCGGCACAGATATTGCCAAAACGATCCTTACAAACAAGTTCAGTGATGCTCTTTAATTCACGCTCAATGATGTCTCCTCTAGCACCTTCCTTACCACTGGTTCCCCCATCAATAGACCCTGCTGCGATTAGTTCGGAGAGAAGTTTCACTGAATAGTTGTGCAAGCCTTGAGCTTTCGTTTTTATGTCTTCATATAATTCAGGCATATAATTCCCTTATTAAATATGCGCGTACGCTTTTCTGTTAACAGAGTTTATAACTCTCTTACATACAAATGCGCTTTATGTTAAATTTACACGTTTACATTTTTATGTAAATTTGAAATAATAATCATATGTTTAATATACGTATTTGTAAAGTGAGAAAAAATGCATAAAGATATAGAAAAATTGATTGAAGAACTTGGTAGTACTTTTAATAGCAGTTACGGCTATGATTTTTTGCAAACTTGGGATAAAAGTGACGAAGATATAAAAGCGACACTCATTACAGCAAAAATTTTAAGACAAATGCACAAAAATGGCATTTCGGCTAAAGCTTTTGATAGCGGAACAGCGATTTCTATTTTTAAAGACCAATCAACACGTACAAGATATAGTTTTGATAGTGCCACAAATTTTATAGGTTTAAATCCTATTGAGCTTGACCTAGGAAAATCGCAGGTTGCGCACGGTGAAACCACAAAAGAAACTGTGAATATGGTGTCTTTTTTAACAAGAACCATTGGAATTCGCGATGATATATATCTAGGTATCGGTCATAAATATATATCAGAAGTAGCAAAATTTGTACAACAAGGTTTTGATGAAGGGGTCCTTCACAACAGACCTGCCGTTGTTAATTTGCAAAGTGATCGTGATCATCCTACACAAAGTATGGCAGATCTCGCGCACCTAGAAGATTATTTTGGTGGAGTTGAAAATCTGCGTGGTAAAAAAATCGCAATGACTTGGGCATATTCTCCAAGTTATGGAAAACCACTATCAGTACCTCAGGGAATCATAGGACTTATGACGCGTTTTGGAGCAGATGTCACACTTGCTCATCCGAAAAATTTTAGTTTAATTCCCGATGTAGTCGAAACATCCAAAAACAATGCCGAAAAATCTGGTGGTTCTTTTAAGATTACCGATTCTATGGAAGAAGCATTTAAAGGTGCTGATATTGTTTATCCTAAATCGTGGGCTTCTTATAATATCATGGAAAAAAGAGCAGAGTTACTAAGCGGTGGCGATAAAAACGCTTATGAAAACTTAGAAAAAGATGCTCTTGCTGAAAATGCACAGCACAAAGACTGGGAATGCACAGAAAAAATGATGGAGCTAACTAACAACGCATTGTATATGCACTGCTTACCTGCAGATATAACAGGAGTTAGCTGTAAAGAAGGTGAAGTTGAAAATTCCGTATTCGAACGTTATCGCAAAGAGCTTTACCAAGAAGCAAGTTACAAACCTTTTATTATTGCAGCGATGATTTTACTAGGACAAAGCAAAACTCCACACCAAACTTTCCAAAAACTGTTAGCCCAAAATACTTCTTTGTATTTGTAAAACCTCAAGCTTTTAGCTTTTAAATATAGGGCTATCAATAGCCCTATATTTGCATTATTAAGAAGCTATTTTTTATTAATCATCTTGGCGCTATTTGGTATTTTCTAAACGATTACGACAAAACCCTTACTTGTACAGGATTACCTTTCTCAGACCAATTAGTTAGTGGACGAACATGAAAACAAATCTTGAACAAAACTATGCAAACCGCTATCAAATATTACAAGAAATAGGTCGTGGTGGCATAGGCTGTGTCTATAAAGCATATGATAAACAAAAAAATATAGAAGTAGCTCTTAAGATTTTATTAGAGGGAAATAAAGCACAAGAAAAGCAAAAAAAACGTTTCTTGCGAGAAGCACAAGCTATTAACAACCTAAATCATAAAAATATTATTCGCATCTATGATGTTTTTACACAACCACAGCTAGTAGAGAATCCATCCGAGGTCTAAAAGCGTTATATCGCTACTTAGGAGAAGAGCAAAGATCTGATTTAGATATAAAGATAAATAAAATAAAAAATGACTTGTTTGAATGCAAACTGGAAGAATTGAGCAAGTAAGTGACCCACTAAAATCCTTTGCGAACAAGGAAAATGTGAAAATTGCGTTTTTATTACGCCTTTTGGATGTTATAATTTAATTGAGATAGGCGTTTTCGCAACTACACAATTTTTCAGGCGTTGTTATTAGCCAGTTATTTTGTTGTTTGCTTGAGTTAGGTTCCATCGTAATCGCATAACTAAGTTATGCGAATTAGTACACCTTAGCTGTTTGTTGAGGGGCTTTATATGGCAACAATTACTAGAGAAAATATAACTCAAATAGCTAGCAATACGAAATACATGGCCTGCGCTTTATACGTAGAGGAAATTTACGATAAAAGCAACTGTTTCTTTGATAATTGCAGTTTTCGTAAAAATTTAGAAATTAGTTATTCTTCTAATTTTTCATTTTTAAACTGCAATTTCAGAACGATTAAAATAGGCTATGGTGTTAAAAATTTTGATTTAAGTGGCTATATCGAGGTTCTTAGGCTTTTTGAACAAAGTATTTCGTGCTTAAAAAAGATTCAATTTTTAAATACACTTGAGTTAATAGGCTCTAAATATTCGTCTATAAAAAAAGAGCAGTGGCGAAATCTTTATCAACTTTCGCAACTAAAAGAGCTTTCTATAAAAGGAACAGGTATTCGCAATAGTGATTTTAAAAATCTTCTTGCGCAAATTCCATCTATAGAATCACTTATTTTTAAATATGAAAATATTAACAATACTGGCTTTTCTGGTGTTCGAAACTTACCAAGCCTAAAAAAATTAATGTTTTTTAAATCAAAAATGCGTAGTAGATGGTTGAAATATATCGAAAGTCTACAACAATTGGAGGAATTATATCTCGGAGATGGGGTTACCTCTTATGGTTTGCAATACTTGCAGGTGTTACCTGGATTAGTTAAACTTGATTTACCACGCACAAAAGTAGACAATCAAGGTTTAAAATATATACGGAATCTACATAATCTAAGACAGCTTAATCTTGAACGATCAATGATTACAGATGAGGGACTTCGTTACTTAAGTCCTTGTACTAAAATTTTTGAACTCAACTTATCTTATTTGGCAGGGATAGGAGATAAAGGATTAAAGTACATTAAACATTTTCCCAATCTCACAGTTCTTAGCCTAAAAGGAACAAAAGTAACAGATAATGCTCTACGTTATCATATAAAAGACATGCATAGCCTTAAAAAGCTTGATTTGTCAGAGACAAAGATTAGTAACAAAGGGTTAAAATATTTCGAACAACTGAAACACTTAGAGTATATTAATATCTGTGGAACAGAAATTTGTAATATCGCTCAATTACAAAATATTCTACCTCAATCATGTAAAATAGAATATTTAGATGATGATTGGAAACTTCGTAAGGTGAATGGATTAGCAAATAAGTGATTTAAGATATTTTTGGTAAAGGTACGTAAATGACAAACAGTGGAAATATAAGCGAAATATTATTCCAAGTTAATCATGCTTCGCTAAAAGGTGCGCTAAAAAGTTTATGGGCAGAGCATTCTACAAAAATGCGCTTGGATAAAAGTTTCGAGGAAGTTAAGTTTTTTTCAAAAACTTTGGAGAATTTTATTCGTTCTCCTTTGGGAGGAGATGTCCTTACCTTACTAAGAATAACAGGCTACCAAATTGTACTTGCGACTCAAAAGGTTGATGATAAAGAAAAACTGTGGGCAATTACTGGAAAGGGACCTGCTGTCATCTATGCTGCTGCTGGAAATGTACAAGAAGAAGTTTTCTATATTCGCTATCCGTTCGAATTTATAGAATTTATTGAACAAGTATTAGCGATATCGCAGTTAAACCCTTCTGATATCATGGAAACGATTGTTGGTAGCACCAACAAAATCATTTCCACAATTCATTAAAGGAAGCGACTAAAATAATTTACTATGTTATTTTGCTTTAAATCCCGATCACAAATTTTGCGCTTCTATTTGCAACTCTTTTAGAATATTTAATGCGTCAATAGGTGTTAGTGTTTCTACATTTAGATTTGAGAGAGTATCAATCAGATCTTCTCCCACCATAGAAAATAAATTGTTACTACTTTGATTACGGCATGCTTGTCCTGTAAAATTACGAACATCAATAGCATGCCTTTCTAAGCGCATAAGAATTTTGCGTGAGTTGTGAATAACTTGTTGCGGTATACCAGCCAATTTAGCTACTTCTATTCCATAACTACGGTCAGCACTACCTTCAAGTATTTTGTGCAAGAAAGCAACTTGTCCATTCCATTCTTGAATGGCAACATTATAATTGCGAACATTTGGATAAATGTCTGCAAGGTCTGACATTTCATGATAGTGTGTTGCAAACAATGTACGTGCGTTGATTTTTTTTTGTATGTGTTCAATAATAGACCATGCAAGAGAGACTCCATCGAAAGTACTAGTACCACGTCCAACTTCATCTAAGACAATAAAACTTGCAGCACTCGCATTATTTAGTATATTCGCTGTTTCTATCATTTCAACCATAAAAGTACTGCGACCTCTTGCAATTTCATCTGCTGATCCTATACGAGTAAAAATGCGATCAACAATGCCAATTTTAGCTTTTTTAGCAGGTACAAAGGAACCAATTTGCGCTAATAAAATAATCAAAGCATTTTGTCTAATATACGTGGATTTTCCTGCCATATTAGGACCAGTAATAATCATAATTTCATTGCCTGGCTCCATGGAGAGTTCATTGGCTATAAATGGAGTGTCCAAGGTTGTTTCAAGGACAGGGTGGCGACCTTCTTTTATTTCAAGAGTATGGTTGTTCATCAGTTCTGGACATGTGTAGTTTCGCGATTTTGCTGTTTTAGCCATAGAGCAAAGTACATCAATACATGCTATTGCCTCAGCAACACTTCGCAAATCATTGAGATATTTTTGCACCTCTTCGCGAATTTCTTGGAATAATTTATATTCTAAATCCTTACTGCGATCGTTAGCAGAAAGAACATCGCTTTCATATTCTTTTAATTCAGCGGTGATGTAACGTTCAGCATTTTTAAGTGTTTGTTTGCGCACGTAGTGTTCTGGGACGCGGTGACTATGGGTGTGAGTTACTTCAATGTAGTAATTGAAGACTTTATTAAAACTAACTTTAAGTGAAGGAATTCCCGTATTTTCTGCTTCGCGTTTTTGAAAATCTTCCAACCACTTATCACCTGAAGATTGAACTTTTCTTAACTTGTCTAACTCTTCATTGTAGCCATTTCGAATTATATCACCATCTTTTAATGTTGGTTTAGGTTGCTCATGAATAGCGCTTGTTAGTAGAGTAGCGAGTGTTTCCAAAGAGAATAAGTTTTTAATAATTTCTTTTATAATAAGAGATGTAAATGGTTGTAATTCATCGCGAAGAGAAGGCAATACTAAAAGAGAGTTTTTTAATGCGAGTAAATCACGTGCGTCAGCTCTTTTACTTGCAATACGAGCACACAATCTTTCTATGTCTTGAATCGAAGCTAATATCTTACAAATATTTTGATGTTGTTCATTGTGCTGTATAAATTCCAGCACTCCTTGTTGCCTTGCTCTAATTTTTTCAAGAACAATTAGTGGAGAAGTTAACCAATTGCTAAGAAGTCTCCCGCCCATAGCGGTCTGTGTTTCATCAATAACAGCAAGTAAAGTATTTTTATTTGACGATCGCAAGGATCTGGTTATTTCTAAGCAATTGCGAGTGGCAGAGTCAAGAAGCATTTTTTCTTGGGCGTTGTAACTTACAATTTTCGTGATATGAGGGAGTGTACTTTTCTGCGTTTCTTTTACATAGTGAAATAGTGCACCGGCTGCCCCTAATCCAGCGTTCATGTTTTGACAACCAAAACCTTCTAAAGAACTTACTTGTAGATGCTCTTCAAGGGTTCTTTTGGCGTTACTTTTAGCAAAAAACCAATCAGGGCGATAAGTAATTGCGGACTTTTGATGTTTAACAATTTCCGAGATCGTTAAATCACTTTCCCAAACACGTACAACAGTATCTCTTTTTTTTTCTGGTACTAAACATTCAGCTGGCGCAATACGTGCTAATTCATCCGCAAGAAAGCAACTAGCAATTTCATGTACTTCGAATGTTCCTGTTGATATATCAACCCACGCAAGGCCAATTGTTTTTTTTAAGGGAGCAATTGCTAGTAAAAAGTTATGACTTTTTTCGTTAAGGACTGCTTCTTCGGTAATCGTTCCAGGGGTTATTACTCGTACAACATCGCGTTCGACAATACCTTGCGCTTCCGAAGCTTCCTGGATTTGTTCGCATATAGCAACACGATATCCTTGTTGAATTAACTTTGTCAAATAAGTGTCAAGTGATTTTACAGGAACTCCTGCCATTGGAACGGCATTTTCTCCCTTGTTGCGTGCTGTTAAAGCAATTCCCAAAGCACGTGAACATAATTCTGCGTCCTCGTAAAATACTTCGTAAAAATCTCCCATACGAAAAAACAAAATAGAATCCTGATGTTTTTCTTTCGCAGCATTATACTGTTTCATCATTGGCGTTTGAGACATATTATTCCTTATTTTGTAACTTTTTGACGGCTAAGACAATTTGTTCACTAGCACGTAAAATCTCATCTCTGTTGTTATATTTGCTTAAACTAAAGCGTATCGCACCACGAGCAACTCTATCATCAATTCCCATAGCGCGCATAACAAAAGACCCAGGCTTCTTTGTACAGGCTGCTCCTGTTGATGCGGCGATGTCAGATGTTAATGCTAAAACTTCAGCACCGATTAGACCAGGAAATGATATATTAACTGTGTTGGCTAAGCGTTCTTTTCCACCATTTAAAACCGCATTAGGGCAGCCTTCACTGATCTTTTCCCACAATAAATCACGCATTTCAAGTAACTGCGAATAGTAGTTTTGATGTGTTTCGTTAATGATTTTACATGCTGCGCCTAGAGCAACACAAAAAGGCAGATTTTCTGTTCCTGCGCGCTTTCCACGCTCATGACCTGTTCCGTGTAAAAGAGGCTCTATTTCAATACCACTGCGTAGATAAAAAGCGCCTATTCCCTTTGGAGCATGAAATTTATGCCCTGCTAGAGTAAGCATATCAACACCAAGAGACTTTACACTTACCTTTTCTTTTCCAATACTTTGTGCAGCATCGCTGTGAAAATAAATTCCTTTTTGAGCAGCGATAGTACTCATTTTCTTTATAGGTTGGATACTTCCCACTTCGTTATTGGCATGCATGATAGATATTAGTATAGTACTTGGTCGTATACTGTTTTCTAGTGCATCTATACTTACTTGTCCGTCTTTACTCACAGGCAAATAAGTAACTTCGTAACCTTGTTGTTCCAAATACGCAAAACTACGCAAAACACTCGGATGTTCAAAGCTCGAAGTAATAAGGTGCTTTCCTTTGTCTTTATAGTAACAGGCAATTCCCTTTATCAAGGTATTGTTCGCTTCTGTTGCGCAACCAGTAAAATATATTTCTTTTGCTTCACATTCAAGTAGTGCTGCAACTTGCTCGCGTGCTTTTTCAATTGCTTCGCGGTTTTTTTGTCCCCATTTATGACTACTAGAAGGATTACCGTAACAGTCTTTTAAAAAAGGGGACATGCAGTCAAAAACTTCTTGAGAAATAACTGTTGTAGAGTTATTGTCGAGGTAAATCACTGTGCGTCCTTTACTTTGGGTCTACATTTATACTATATTTACGTAGTACTCGATCTAAAGCACCTTCTGCTTGGTCTAAAGCGTAAATAGCTTTCTGATATGCAATTACCGTATTTATTTCATTAATTCGCGCCGAAGTTAAATCTTGCTCTGTTTCTTGTACTTGGAATAGTGGTATAATTCCAGCTCTGAATTTGTTTTCTTCATTTGCAAGTTGTTTTTCTGCGAGTTCTCTAGTTTTTCGGGCAGTGTATACTCTACGCGAAGCGATATTTAAATTACGTATTGCTTGCCTTACATCCCAAATAATCTGACTTTGAATTTGTTGGTGTTGTAATTCTAATTGTTTTCTTTGCATAATCGCTTGCTGGTAACGTGCGCGTGCTGCACGATTTCCAATTGGAATTTCCAATTCTAATTGGACCGACCACGATGGAAAGTCTCCATCGACAACAACATCGACAACCTCAGGGTGATTTTCGTCAATACCATTAAAATCAAGTGTTCCTGTTAAGTCTAGTCGCGGTAATAATTGATTTTTTTGAAAAGAAACAGATAGAGTCGAATTTTCAATAGCTAGAAGGTTTTGTTTTAGATCCTGACGATGTTTGAGCGCGTAACCTAAACTTTTTTCAAAATTTGTTTCTATAGGTGAAAAATAAGGACGTTCAACAGGTATCAATCGCACATTTTCATAGTAACGTGTGTCCAAAGGGCGGATAAATCTTTTCAGCTGATCTTCTGCGAGAAGAACTTGTTGTTCAGCAAGAATAAGCGCATCGCGCACTTGCGCAACATTTCGCTCAGCATTAAGTATATCTGCGGCAGCTAAAGAACCTGCTTTAATACGCGCTTGGGTAATTTTATATAGGTTTTGCGTTTGGCGCAGTGATTGTCTTTGTAATTCGTAATTTTCTCGCGCATTGATTAAATCCCAATAAGCTTGCTGTACACTAGTTACGAGATTTAATGATTGCAATTGAAAAGCGTAGTAAGAAGACTTTACATTATTTTCAGCAGAACGGATATTTGTAGTATTTACACCAATTCCAAAATTGCGCAAGAGCGGTTGAGTAACTGAAAATGCCAAAGTTCCAGACCAACTAGTGTTGAAAGCAAGAAACGGATTATCTGTTAAGTCTTTATCGTAATTTAATTGATATGAAACAGATGTTGTTCCTCCGAAAGTATTCGCTTTTTGTAAGCCAATATTAAAACGTCCTGCTACGTTTTCATTGGAAGAAAAATCATTGATTGCATCGCGATTAGAACTAATATATCTAAAACTACTTGTAAAAGTAGGATCAAAATCACTTTTTGCAATTGTAAGATCAAATTCACTGAGTTTAGGATTGTAGCTTTCTACTTTAAGTTCAATATTATTGCGAAGCGCTTGAATTAAACAGTCTTTTATTGTTACAGACTCGACGTGTTGCTGAGCTTCTAAAGAACACAAAAATAATAAAGTTGTGATAAACAACATTACGCGCATAATAACACCTCTATTGTATGTTTAGGGCTAGTCATTAGATACATCCTATGACTTCCATTTCAATATTAGCTGGTTAGCTAATTCCTTTCGCTGCTCGGAGCTCATTTTTGGGTGATAGGTTTTAAGTAATTCAAAATTATTAGTTCGTACGCGCAGAATTTGAATGATGTAGTTGTAGTAGTTAATGTTTTGCACGTCTTTTACCAAGCCCTTTGCCAAAGCTAAATTTACCCCTGAATCTTTCGCATCAATTAAATTTTGACGCGCGCGATTGCGAATGTCATAATTACTATCGTTAAGCAAAAAAACGAGTATATCTATTTTACCCGAAATATCGACAAATGGCAATAAATTAAGAGCTTGCTCTCGCACTTTATCGTATGAGTCCAAAAACAATTCTTTAAATTTTGTTATACGATAATATTTTTGTTTTTTTAAACCCATAAGAGCTATATATCTGATTTCTTGTTGTTCTTTAAACAACAAATCATTCAAAAAATTCGGCATTTGCGAATCTTCCCAGAGTATTAAATTTTCCAAAGCGTGAATTTTAACTTTTTCGCTTTTGCCATGCAAAACTAATTTTTTAAGAACGGGAATTTGCTCTTGGCCTAAAGTTAAACTCATTTTCTCGATCACTTCATCCTGCTTTTGTTCATCACCATTTATATTTTCGATAAATAAAGGTAGTTTTTGTAAAATTTCAATAGGGGCTCCCCAAAACAATTTGCGAAAATTGTTAGATATTTCAAGGCGCCTTTTCTGTGGAACATCTTGAAATTCTTGAACAAGAATTGTTTCTAATTCAGAAACAGGCACTCCTATTTGCGCTAAAGCAACAAACAATTCTTTATCATATTTACTTTCTGTACGCAGAATATTTAGTAAAAGTGAAATCCCTTTTGAAGATTGTATATCAGAAATGCATTGTATAAAACTAGGGAGAATATCACTACTGTGTTTGTAGAGGCTTTGCAACCATGGCAAGGATATTTCTCCGATGTAACTCAAATCACTTAGCGTTTCGCGCTTTTGGTTTTTCGTATGAGAAGGAAAATGTGCGACAATTTCATCTAGTTGTAATTTTAATTCAGGAGAAGGATTTTGTGATTCAAAACTCCGAATTTTTTGGACAGACTGTTTTGCTAGTAACTTTATCTTATCTTCAACATCAAGTTGTTGTAACTCTGCAAAAAGAGTTTTGGCGCGCTTGTATCTTTCCATCTGCAAATATAAATACGCCATTTTTTCAACTACAGCAGCCCTTCGATGGTGTTTAGGATGGCGATCAATAAATTCTTCAAAATGATGTATTGCTCGTTCATATTGGTTATTCGCCAAAAAACTTTGCCCTTGAAAAAATAATGAACTACCAACAAAATCTACTTCCCAAGGAAAATCGCGTCTAAAATCAGAAAACATATCGATCGCCACCGAGAGCTTTTGCGAACGGTACAGAGTCATAGCTTGTCGATAATTAGCGAGAGATAAGTGGTGGCAAAGATATCTTTTATCGGAAAAGATATTTTGTAGTTGTTCTGAGCACTGAGAATAATTTTTCAGTTCGTAGTAACACATTGCCATCCAAAAATGCATGTCATGATTTAAAAAACTATCATGATAGTTTAGTGTAAATGTTTGACCTTTAGCGATTGCAGAACCGTAATTTTCAGTAAGATAACTTTTTAGAGCTTCGTTATACTTGGAAATAACACTTCGGTAGCGGCTTATCAAGTAATTATTCGCAAAAGTAGCCACTTTTTGGGTAAAAGTAGCAAAATCTTCTCCTGAAGATATACTAATTTGTTTTTCCCAATTTTTTTCATTGAAAACAATATTAGAAACAAAATCTTTTACTACGTTTTCTTCTCCGTATTTTTCTTTAAAGAAAATTAATAGAAAAATACCTTCTAACTTTGGAAATGGCTGCTGGCTTGTATTAAGGCCAACAACGGCTTTTTCTAGAGAAAAATTTTTGGTGTTTACAACGTGCAGCAAGAGTTGTTTTAGCTCATAATCGATAAATCCACATCCATAAGAAACAATACTTTTCCATAAAAACTCAGGTATTTTATCGTAATGATCTCCAGCTTTTTGACGCAATAAAACTTCAGCAATTGCTATTTTGTAAATAGTACTAAGGGGAACACTACCATTTTGTAAATGTTCACTAATGTATGTAATACGCCATATTTGTTTACTTGAATTTGCCTGGGGAGTGATCATGAATTTTTGATCTTTGTGTTGCGGTTGCCAATCCACATACTCAATTTCTAATGACAGTGAACGGTCTTGTAAAAAGCCTATTTTTTCCGCTAAGACTGTCTCAGTATCTTTTTTAGCTTTTAAAAGTTTTTGAGAACTCCAAAATCTATTTTTAAGAGAGTATTTACCGTGGTAGGGTAAGATATTTATCTTTTCTGATATTTCTTTTTTATCTACTTTCTTTACGCTTATATTCACATTTGCATTTTCAATATTCGGCGGATTATGTTGTTCGACAAATAAATCACAAGATGTAAGAATAATAAACCAAACTATATATTTTTTCATCGTATACTCCAAGTTGCCCTACATTGACTTTGATGTTCTTACAACGCTTTTAGATTTATAGTTTACAAAAAAGTTAAAATTGGTGTCATCAATTAGAGATGAGGTCACCTTGACTATTAGCTGTAATCGCTCTAAAATAAAGAAAAAAATTTATACATTTTATCTATTTTGGATTCTATGTTATAAATATTCAAACTTTAGAGAATAGCGTGTCAGTTAATATACTACTAGCAGAGAAATCATTTGACAATAAAAATTTATTATAAAAACTTGCATGGCAAATACTTGGAACGGAAGTAGTTATGAAAAAGATCGCAGTACTTGGAGCTGGAAGTTACGGAACAGCTATCGCATATCATTTGGCAAAGAAATTCGAAAATAGCAGAGAATATGATGTATGCCTCTATGCGCGCAGTAAGAGCATTGTAGAGGAGATAAACGGTCGTAACACAAATAATAAATACACGAAAACTATTTTGCCAAAAAATCTAGTTGCGCATAATTCTTTGCATGAAGCTATTGATAAAACTAACTATATTATTATGGGAGTTCCTGCACAATCTATACGTAGTTTAGCAAAGGAGCTTTCTGATATAGTAAAAGATAAAACAACGATCATTAATTTAGCAAAAGGTTTGGAGGTTGGATCTTTTAAGAGAATGTCGCAAGTAGTGAAGGAAGAGCTTGGGGCTATAAAACACGAAATTACATCGCTAGGAGGGCCAGCATTTTCAAAAGATATTTTTGCTCATCATCCCATAGGAGTGACTCTTGGAGGAAAAAATCACAAGACGCTACATGAAATTCGTTTGCTTTTCGATACAGAGACTTTCGACGTAAAAATAACCAAAGATGTCATTGGTGTTGAACTAGGAGGAGCTTTAAAAAATGTATTTGGCATTATGGCAGGAGTAATGTCAGGCACTGATATGGGTAGTAGTATCAATGGTGATTTTTTGACGCGAAGTATCGTTGATATGAAAGCAATTGCTTCGTATATGGGAGCAAGGCGCGCAACTCTTGATGGTAGAGCTGGCTTAGGAGACCTAGCCATTACCTGTACAGAAGGAAGCCGTAATTTTCGTTTTGGCCGCGAATTTGCCCAACAATATCAAAAAAATAGTACTTTAACTATAGATGTGTTGTTAAAAAATACCTTGGAAGCTTTACAAATAAAGACAGTCGAAGGTTTCTATACATTAGAACCCTTATATCAACTCTGTGAATCTAGTAATATGTTTGTGCCTATTGTAAATAATTTATATAAAATGTTATATCAAAGTGATTGCTCACCAGAAGAAGCGGTACATCGCTATAGAATACGTGATAAAATCCGCTCACGCGAAGCACGACTTACCATATCTAGAATTTTTTCTTTTTTATTTCCACGTATATGGTATCGCAGAGAGCGCGGTTTTTTCGGGGTGAAAAACTTATAAAGTAGATGTTGGAGGCAATACAATGGACAATGATCTTGACGATTCTTTTTTTGGTTCTCACGAAAGCAGCAATGAGACAAATGATAATGAGATCAGAAAGTACACGATCATTAAAGAATTAGGGCGCGGTGGTATGGGAGTAGTTTATCTTGCCCACAACAACTCTCTAATGCGCGATGTCGCTATAAAATTTGTTTTGGATTCAACAACAAGTAAAAGATTTTTGCGTGAAGCAAAAGCAATAGCAAGTCTTTCACACCCGCACATTATCAAAATACATAGTCTAGACTTTGAAGATGATAAACCTTATATTGAAATGGAATATATTCCTGGATGTGATTTAAAAGAATATCTTCAAGCCCATTCTTGTACTTTTAAACAAAAAGCAAGTCTATTGTTGCCCATCGTAGAAGCAGTTGCCTACGCACATCGAAAAAACATTATTCACCGCGATATCAAGCCTTCAAATATTCTTTTGAATGAAGAAGGCCATCCTTATTTAATGGATTTTGGCTTGGCTAAAATTACTAACATCGAAAATAAATCCCTAACTAAAACAGGTATGATGATAGGAAGCCTTGGATATATGTCACCAGAACAAGCAGAAGGATTACGTCGCAAAATCAATCATTTATCTGATATATATTGCTTGGGGTCAGTCCTTTATTTTGTTTGTTGTGGTTTTCCACCAATACGTGGAGAAAATCCTCTTGATCTTTTGTTACGTTCAGTAGAAGTTGATATTGTTCCCATGCGTTCTATCGTTCCTGATGTTCCGATAGAATTAGAGCATATTTGTTCAAAAGCTTTGCAAAAAGATCCCAAAAATCGTTATCAAAGTGCAGAGGCTTTTGCTGAAGATTTACACGCATATGTGAGTGGCAAGAGTATTTCAGTTAGCAAGAAACAGCTATGGTGGATGACATACAAACGACTGGTTGTCTTCGGGTCTCTATTTTGCATTTTATTTGTATGTGTAACAACATGGAGATTGCAAGTATCCAACGAAAAAACAGAAATCCAAATAACGGCAAAGAAACGTGGGCTGCAATCATTACAACTTGGTTTTTATAAAGAATCTCTTCTTGAGTTTAAAGATGCTTATCTAAAAAAAGAAATATCTAAGAACGATTACTACATGTATCTCGCTTTTGTATATGCAAAACTTAGCAACCAGGAGTTATTTTATAAATATCATGGCTTAACATCTTTAAAAAATCAAGATTCGTTTATATTACAGCTGGCAAAAGGCGAAATTCTTTACCATGAAAAAAAATGGCCAGAAGCACGAAAATACCTTACATCGGTGTGGAATAATGCGCAGAAAAGTTATAAAGTGTATGCTGGATATTACCTAGGGCAAATCTATTTTCGCCAAAAAAACTATACACAAGCGCACGATATTTTTGTAAAAATTAAAAAGCAAAATACTACTTTTTTATTCGAGTATATGGCATTGTTTTTTTTAGGAAAGACAGAGTACTTACTAGGTGAAAACAATGCTGAAAATTTAGAAATAGCATCAAAAAATATGCAATACTACGCTCCTACTCATTTATACCTAGGAAAAATGTATACACGAATCGGAAAATATCAGAAAGCATTAGTGTCTTTACAGCAGTGTTTGGAGTTGTATGAAGATGACAGTGTGTATACTGCCTTCGGCGATGTTTTACAAAAACAAAAAAAATATCAACAAGCGCTAAATATGTATAACAAAGCCCGCATGCTAAACAGTCTTAATATTGACGCTATCAATGGTATTGCGCAACTTGCAACGAAAAATATGTTTTACATTGAGCGCTACTATTCTAGAATGAAAAAAGAGTTAGAAAGTGCAACTTTCACTCCTCCAGACCTCTTAAAAAAATACATCGCTCCACTGCGCGAAATTTACAAGAAAGATTACTTACAAAAGCAAAAAATACAAAAACTTAATAGTTCAGTAGAGCATTTAAACCGTTTACTTTTAAAATTAATGTCGGTTGATGTCAAAATAAGAGATCGAGCCAAAAAAGGGCTATTTTTATTACGCTACAATAAAAAGTTAGGCATATTTTTAGCAAAATCAAAACCACAATTATATGAGCAAATAGTCAGCTTTCGAAAAAAAGAATTGTTACGTGTTAAATATTATATTTTAGCTGAGTCTTACTTTAGGCCTCAAATAATAAAAGAAATCTCATCAGAAAAGCTGATTACTACAGTCAAGGATACAACAGAAAGAACGGAGTATCGCTTTCTTGCAGCTTTAGGCCTCGTGCGAAAATTACAATTTGGTAAAGTTCGGCAATTAGCGACTAAAGGACTACAAAAAACTATATGTTGTGCGGCTTTGCGATACGCAAATCTCGGTTTTGATCTGCAAGCAAAGTTGAATGAATTTAAAGACCAATTTACACAGATTATTACCGCGAAAACATTAGCGATAAAACACATCGAATATGCACAGCAAATTTGGCGTAGTAATGATGAGTACGCTAGTTTTTTTATTTTGCAATCATTTATTCACTCTTCCAATCGTTTACCTTTCGAAGGAGAAAAAAAGCTAATTGCCCTAACAACAAGTAATAATTCCGATATTCGCAGCAATGCGTACTGCTTATTGCTTTCTTATTGGTTAAGCCAAAAAGAAATGAATAACTTGCAATTTAAAATGTTCGAAAATTCATGGTTAAAAGGAATGAAAGATTCACATGAAGATGTACGTTTAGCAGTTATGGAGAATATGGGAGGCGAGATTGTAACACCAAAAATAAGAACGTTTCTAAACAAAGTAAGACCAAATAAGGATGATACTTTACTTACTAAAATAAAAATGATTAGAACACTTGCCATAAAATCATGCCTGGAACCCTTAAGTCTTTACTACAAAAATAAAAATGAAGACCCTATTATAAGAATGTATGCTATAGAAAAAAAAGTAGAGGTTCTTGTTCGTGCCTCTTTCTTTCCTAGTAAAAATAGTAAATATATTCGTAGTAACTCTGTGAATATAAAAGTTTTTATAAATAGTAAAAACATATTCTTACGGGCATATGGGCACATGATGCACAGCGCTATGTTAGGTGGAGTGCTTCATTTTCTCAAAGAAGAAAATGATGATAATATTAAAGCGGCTATTATACTTAGTTCTTCTATAGGTGAAGGCTCTGCGAGTTCTTCATTCTTTAAGGTTGGGCAAAAAAATATACGAAAAATTTTTCAATACAAAGAGATGCCAAAGATAAACCAACAACAGAAAATGAAGATGATTAGTAAGTTTTTTCAATCTAATTCTGAAAATCTAAGATTGAGTGCTTACTTTGGCAGTACTTATTATGGTACTAAAGAACAACGAAAAAAACTTGTAGAGCAAGCAAAAATGAGCGATGACTCATATATTAAAAAAGGAGTTGCTATGGCTTTGTTTTTTAAAATACGAGATAAAATTGAGCATTTTAATCTACAAACTCAGCTTGAAATTTACTTAGGTTTAACGAGTTTTGAAAAAGCAAATTATTTATTTACTCGAGAATATAAAACGTTATTGAAAATAGAGAGGAGACGAATAAATTATCGCAAAGAACTACAAGAGATATTATTGTTAGATCCGAATGAAGCTGATCACCATTACTATATTGCTTTGGTGTATTTAGCTGAAAATAAGACTAGCAAGGCGAAGTTACATTTGCAAAAAGCAGTTGCATTAGAAGAGCGTTTTGTGTTTTTTGTCGAACTTGCGAAGATTTTCAAGAAAGAAAAAACCCCAATACCGAAAGAAATTTTATATAAAATGCTAGATATCACCTCAAAGCGCAAAGTTTACCCTTTAATTCTTCGCGAACTCAAAAATATCAAATTACCTGAAGTTCATCAAATTTTTAAGCAAAATTATTTATTCTACGCTGCACCTAGCAATTCTAAACTTGTTAAGGAAAGAAACAAAACTTGGCAAAATCTTATTTCTTTTCAAAAAAATAAATAACAAAACGACCTTTTTCATATTGATATATACATCGATAGTTAAGGCGTAAGTACTCTTTTAGTTGTGGTGATGTATTTAACCAGTCATTTTCTTTCCGTGAATGATAATAAAAATAGCGGCATGTCGGATATTTTTTTTCGAGTTCCAAATAATCTTCTTTTTGTACAGGTAACCACAATGCTTGCCTATTCGTTCGCCAGGATAACTCAAAAGGTATGTTTGTTGCTATGCAAGAATCTTCTTTTGTGTTTTCTTTAATAAACGCCATTGATTGTTGCGTTGGTAATTTTTGTAGTTGTGACCCACTAGATGTATTTAGTATTGTAATTGTGCTAAGTGCCGCGCACCCAAAAATGAGAATATATAGCTTTTTCCAACAAATTCGGGAAAGATATTCACCGCAAACAAATATAGTACCTACAGTAATAAACGGAAGACAGTGTCTGATAACAGGATGAATAAATGATAAAACAAGTATTTGAAGTAATATGCCAATAATAAAAACAAAATAAAAACTTTTTTGGCTGTTATTTTTATAAAATAATAACGAGAATAATGCTACTAAAAATATCAAAGAGTATAATGAAAATTGGCGATTTTGTACACGCGTAAAGTTTGCCCATGAATTTTCCTGAGGTAGCGCACCTATTTTTTGCCATTTTGGAAAAAAGAATGAAGGTATTTTATTGGTATGAAGAGGGTTCAGTCCGACTGCTTGCGGCCAATAATACAACCAACTATAGTAGAGAGTTTTTTCTAAAACACTATTTGGGTTGTTGTAAACATACTCGAGGGGAGATTCTACTTTTAAATTGCGATACACTGTGTAATGGGGATAATCTGAAGTGAACAGTGCAACTTCATGTCTTTGTAATGTAAAAAAAGGTGATAAATCATTCGATATATTACGTATGCACCAAGGGCTCAATCCAATAAAAAAAGCACAAGCTACTTTTATTAAAAATTCTTTCTTAATGTGTTTGTCTTTGTATTGTAAAAGTAAATAAACGGCAATCGATGGTAAGAAAAAAAGAAAATTGTAACGCGTTAGATAAGTAATCGCACAACTAAATCCTAATAAATAAGGTTTTTTGCAACGATGTAAAAGATAAACGCACAATGAAAACAACAAGCAAAAAACAGGTTCGCGTAAACAATTGAGTGTGTACCAACAAATTTCAGGAGAAAAACCAATCAAAGCACTCGCAATAACAGCCGTTTTTTCATTGTACATTGATCTTGCAAGTACAAAAACTATAGCAACAAAAGCTAGATGTGCAAACATACAAAGTATTAGAATCGCTATTTCTGATGAACCGAATATTTTAAAGAAAACAGCAATCATGAGAGGATATACAGGAGGACGCCACATATCAATATTTTGTTGTTTTTGCTTTTCAACTGTTAATGGTATAGTTACAGAGCTGTGAAAAAGCTTACCATTATTAATATTTCGTGCTAATTGTGCATAATCATACCCATCCTGAACTCTTAATCCAGAATATTTAAGAGATACAGAAACCGATAAAAATACAAAAATGAATAGAAATATATGTTTTGCTTTCATAACTTATGTCAAACGATGGTCCTGGTATTTTTTGCCCCCACTTTGGACCTTATGTTCTTTGATATTATAAAGTTTTTGATCTTGGTATTTTTCACCGCAACCTTGAATCTTGCGATCTTTGATATCATAAAGTTTTTGATCTTGGTATTTTTCACCGCAACCTTGAATCTTGCGATCTTTGATATCATAAAGTTTTTGATCTTGATATTTTTCACCACAACCTTGAATTTTACGATCTTTGATATCATAAAGTTTTTGGTCTTGGTATTTATTTTTTTTAGTGAATTTTTCAATTTTCGAATTCACCTGCCTAACAGGTTGATTGATTCTTTGTTGTTTTATGTTTGTTTTCGAATTTACCTGCTTAATAGGTTGATTGATTCTTTGCGGTGATTGTGGTTTTATATTTGTTCTCGAATTCACCTGTCTAATAGGTTGATTGATTCTTTGTTGAGAGTTTTTTTGCGGCGGTTGTGGTTTTATATTTGTTTTTTTTTGGTTTATAATAGGATTTGATGTGTTTTTTGAAGCACCAAAATTAATTTTTTGTGAAGAAAATGATATTGGTGTTTTTTGGTTTGGTGGGACTACCTTGTTTTTTGGTGCTGGATTTTGTTCTACTACGCGGGTTTTTTTTGGTAGTGCCGCAGTTTTAGGTGCTTTTGGAAAATTTGAGTTTATAGAAGCCAACTTTTCCGCGCTACTCTTTATTGGTAAAGACGTAGGCTTTTTTTTCAAAGCATTTGAAAGTTGTTTGCGATTAACACTACCAAAAATACTCTTCTTTTTTTCATCCATTGCTATGCTTTTTTCTCTGGTATTCTTTTTTCTTGTACATACTTAGCAATAGGTTGGCCAGTAATCATACTGCGTCTTACGCCGCGAAGAATAGCTTGGAAATCGTTTGTGTGCAGATATTCTTTGTCTATTAAAATTTGACCTACAGAACGATATTTTCCCATAACAATGGTGTTCGAATAAATACGAGAAGTTCTTTCTATTTGAGTTTGGGTTAAAACTTTATTTTCTAAAGCTGCTTTCAAAACCGTTTTACCTTCCTCACTCATAAGAAATGATTTTATGGAAGCATATATTTTCTGTCGTTTACCTTCGTCAATTTTTCCTTGGGATAGAAGGAGTGCACCTACACCTTTATTTCCGCCTGCCTTATATGTTTTGGCTTCATTAATTTCTGCTGGAGATAAAAGATTATTTGATCCGCACGATTTAAAAAAACAATCATCAAAACGGTCCAATAAAAACTGAATTTTAGCTTTGTGTAAAAGACTTCTTTGTTGATGAGAAATAATTTTTTGCTCTACCATTATATCTGATATGTCAAGTTCAACTCCCATTAAAAACAGACTTTCTTGGCGATTTAGACAAGCTTCCATCTTCGCTGGTATTGTGACTTTATTGTGTATAGCGATTTGTCCCAATAAAACATCGCTTTGGTTTGGAGCATAGCACTCATAAAATCTTGCAGAAATAGTTCGCTTTTTAACAGGTTCACTAATACGTTTTTTTAAATCTTTTACTAACCCAGAAAAACTTTGGTAGCGTTCCCCTTTGTCTTTCTTCATCATCATGTCTACAACTTGACATGTTTCATCTGAAATTTTAGGGTTTCTTTCTTGAATATGTGGAGGAGATGATTCAAGTAGTCTTGTCATAATAGTGATCGGATCAGGGCCATCAAAGGGAGGAGATCCTGTTAACATATGATAAAAAGTCGCACCTAAACTGAAGATATCACTTCTTTCATCAAGATTTTCTTCTCCTTGAGCTTGCTCAGGTGACATGTAATGTGGAGTACCGAGAACAGTACCCATTACAGTAAGCTTATTGTCACTTTCTGTAGATTTTGCAAGTCCAAGATCACAAAGTTTTGCTTTGCTTTCTACAGTAATCATTATATTATCTGGCTTTATATCACGATGTATAATTCCAAACTTAGCAGCATATTCCAAAGCACTTGCTATTTGTAAAATAATTTCAAGAGCTTTTTGTTCTTGATAAGTACCATTGGTGATGATTTTCTTTTTTACAGTTGTACCATCAATAAATTCCATCACATAGTATAGACGACCCTTAAATTCTCCGGCAGCACACGCTGAAATAATATGAGGGTGATTTAGCTGTATTGTTTGGCGAATTTCTCTTTTAAAACGATCTACAGCACGAGGGTTACCAGACAAATCATCTGACAAAATCTTGATAGCAACAAGGTTATTATTTTTTATATCTCGCCCTTTAAAGACGTCTCCCATTGCTCCGCTACCAATTTTTTCAACGACCTCGTAATCTCCAATCCTGTATGGCATACGGCTAACTTTCGATAAAGATGTATAGTGATTTGTTATTATTGACTAGGCTGCAAAAATTATCTCAACCTGTTTATTACAATAGATTTTTATTAACTCTTAATTATATACTACTTACATGCATCTGTCAATGTTTATCGCGCTCTTAATAATAATTTCGAAAATAAAGATTTAAACTGTCTTGAAAAAAACTTTTATATAGGTAAAAGTATAAGTGGTATTTGTATATAGTTATAACATAGGTAACCACATCGTATTTCTGTTACATATATCAAAATATTCTCAAAACGCTTAGCACTAACATAAAAACAAATGTATTTTGATAAAACCGTTCTCAATTGACCCACGGTCATAATTAATGAAAGCAAGTGCATTATAGCATATTATAACATTCGCAATTATAATTGTAAATAATGTTTTTGGGAAGAAAATAGCTTTTAAGTATTGTAACTAGTGCTTATAATAGTTTGCAAAAGTTTTGACAAATATACATCTGTTAAACTTTTACTTTAAAAGGTATATACTTTTCTGGATATACTACAATACCCTCTATCCTGTTAACAAAAGTATTCAGGATTGCTTATTTTAAGCAAGTCGCAAAAAGTTTTTAAGAGCACGCAGCTTGCCTTTGAGTATCATAGCGGCGTTGAGCCTTCGATTGCATAGCTACAGTTATGTGCCTCTCAGGCTGTCTTGCTCTGACACTTAAATTCTATGCTGACTTGAAACGTGCTCAAAAACTTTTTGGACTCACCTAACTCTAATTGATTCACTTGATTTTTTTGTTTATACTGAAATATTCCGTATCAAAATAAGTGTCTTGAGTTTTGTAAATTTATTATAACTTTTCCAAATTTTCTGTCAAAGTTATATTTTTAGCTGGGACATGTCATCATTCAACATGAAATGCTTTGAGCCTGTTTACGAGCTTGAGCCCGTTTTCGTCTTCAGGTAAAATTAGAAAGAATTATGTCTTTTATAAGTTATAGTAACGTGTACTCGTTTTATCGAAGCTCAAGTAAAAGCTTGGGGATCGGGCTCGGGCTTTAAAAATAAACAATATTTTTGAATGATGACAGACCTTAAATAAAGGACAACATTTGAATATTTTATCGCTATTTCCGGTAAAGCTTTGTAATACTAGCAAGTGATATGTCGGGTGCGCCAGCATTTAGGTTTTGTACAGAGGTAGTATGGATTGTGCTCTACTTTTTAAAGTAACAGTGTCAGTCTTCGAAGGCCTAAATTATAATGAAAATGAATGCCGACACAAGTTTTGATTATTCTCAGAAGGGAGATACGAAGGAAGTCCTTCGTTATAAAGCAATGAAACACACATTATTTTTTATATTATTTTTGTTTGCTGCCCATACACATGCAAATTTCGAAATCTCTACAATTAGTAACAAAACATATGTAGGTAATATTGTTAATTTTAACAAAAGTAAACAACAAATATCGTTCTTATCAGTTAATGGAAGAACAACAAACATTTCTTGTAAAGATATTGTTAAAGTTGAGAATATTACGAGTGTACCAAAACCCAATGGAATGCAAAAAATTGTTTTAAGCGATAGCTCCATTTTATACGGAAAAATAACCGATGGATCTTCGCAAGCAATTGGAATCCAAACAAATCTACTTGATTTTAAAGATATTAATTTAGTATACATCAAAGATGTGTACTTCAACAATTCGGTCACCCAAGGTCCAGTAAATACATCAGAAAATGATATTCTTTATTTTAAATCTGGTGATGTAATGCAGGGTATTATTGAGCAGTTTGGACAAGGGTTCGTTCAAATTGAACACGAACAACTAGGTAGAAGAAAAGAATTGTTCAATAATTTAACCAGAGTAAGTTTTGCAGCATTAGAGCCACTTGAGGACCAACGTTTTTCAACAAATATTGTTGGCTTTGATAATAGTGACCTCTCAGGAGATATAGAAAATATAAGCAATGGAATTGTATTCTTAAAAACAGTAATGGAGGGGACTTTACAAATACCACTTAGCAAAATTCGCTTTCTATTCTTTAAAAATGGAGGCTTTGTCTATCTTTCAGATTTAGATTCAAAAAAAATTAAAAATAAATACACTCCTTACTTTCCAAATACCATTATCAAAGATATTGTAAAGCGCGACCAGAGTTACTCAGGAAAACCTTTACAAATTCGCGGCCAGCGTTTCTTTAAAGGCTTGGGAGTTATTTCCAAAACAGAAATTAGCGTGAATCTCGATAGAAAATTTAAAAAATTTCGTTGCTATGTCGGGATTGATGATGAAATTGCAGAACGCTATAAAAAACAAAGCAATTTTCTAGGTGGAAGTGTTGTTTTTCGAATTTTGCTAGATGGAAAAGTTGCTTATGAGAGTGATATTGTATACCATTTCTCTGCTATTGTTCCTATTGATATTAGTATTAAAAACAAAAGTGTAATGACTCTTGTTGTCGATTTTGGGGACAATGCTCATGTAAATGATTATGCAAATTGGGGAGATGCTATACTGGTGCGCTAATGACAGTAGAAAAATGGATACATACACTGGTAGGTGTTGTTGTTGGAATGATGC
Organism: Candidatus Uabimicrobium helgolandensis; assembly: GCF_041508025.1. Classification (NCBI taxonomy): domain Bacteria; kingdom Pseudomonadati; phylum Planctomycetota; class Candidatus Uabimicrobiia; order Candidatus Uabimicrobiales; family Candidatus Uabimicrobiaceae; genus Candidatus Uabimicrobium; species Candidatus Uabimicrobium helgolandensis. The sequence continues at coordinate 2,478,849 of NZ_CP165719.1, read as the reverse complement.
TCTCTTTTGTTTTTTTAATTAGTCAAGGAGTATTGCTTTATACGGCAAATAACTTTATGTCAAGTGAGTTTGTTATACTTAGAATTTTATCTTGGCTACTAGATATATCGAGTGGTTTACTTGTACTATTAGTATTTTTTGTTGCTTTTTCTAGCTTACGTAAAAATAAAAAAACACCTACTGTTATTGCAAATTTAGTACTAATAACCACTTGTTTTATTTATGTACTTTGGTGGATTTTTCATTAAAGATTTGAACCTGTAGTTCAGAATTGTCTGGGTAACTGTGATCGTTTTAAAAAGAAACTAGAGATTTTTCTCTTTAAAACAATCACAACCAAGGTTCCTGATCTAATTGATTGCTTACTTATTGTGTTTACCAATGCGCCAGGCTTTAACTGTTCCATAATATAAATTAACAATAAAAGTTATATTTGTCTTGGGAAAGTAGAAGCATTGTTCTATATTCTTATCACCTTGGCTAGGGTTATATTGGAGATGTGCACCTAATTTTCTTACATAGTAATTGCTGTTCCATTTTTTACTTGTTGCAATATCTTTAATTGCCCACAACTGTAATTTATATTGACTTGCTTCTTTACTGTTATTTTCTTTGCTTACAACAATTTTTTTCTTCATTTCTAATTTTTTACTGTAACCACGTCTTTGCTTTTCTTTTTTTATATACTTGCCTTCATAGTTTTTAAGGACTGTATAGGCGCTTTTTTCCTTCCAACTTCGATAAAGATCGCAATAGAGGGTAACAATAACAGAGCCTTCGTGCAGCTTCTGTATTTGCTGACCTTCTGATGTAACAATAGTAGTTGCAGGTATTTTTAGCGCTTGAAAAGTATTATTGTGTACAATTGCAGTAGCACGCCCTACTTTTTTGCCATACTCTTTATTTATCGAAATTTCTAGTTGTGTTCCACTAGGAAAATTCGTTTGCCCCAAAACATAAATATAACCACCTTTGGCGTAAATTTTAGGTTTAATCATTAGCTTAATTTTTTTGGCCACTACTTTGGTCGGTGCTTTTTTATTCTCTGATAATTTTTTTTCTTTGTTTGTTGCGATATTCACTTCAGTATTAGAGTTTTTAATGTGGAGGAAAGAGACTATAAAGAACAAAAACGGGATTAGTACTGCTGCTGCTATTGCTCCCCGAATGTCATACGCACGTTTAATATTGTGAATTACAAAATATTTTTGATTTCCAGTAGAAATGATCGATAGTTTTTCTTGCCTGGATTTAAGATCTCTACCATAAATAAGGAGTAGCGGTTCGTTGTTTGAAATTGTAATTTTTTCTTTATAAACAAAGTGAATTTTATCTGTAGCTTTTCCTTGTAACTGCCAATGATGTTCCACTTGTTGGTTTTGCTCTTTTATTGAAGACTCTAGTAAAACATACTCTGAAAAGCGAAATGAATGTTGGCAGGTATCACATCTCTTTTCATAGATATATTGATTTTCCATTGAGATAAAGCGATGCGCTGTGTGGCAACGAGGGCATTTACAGTGACTTACACCAACTGGTTCCTTTTCATCGTGGATATTTACTTTTTCTTCTTCAGACCAGGCGTTGGGGTTTATTTCACTTTGATTCTCTGAGAAAACTTCAATTTGTGAATCTTCATAAATATCTGCTTCCTCTTCATCATACCAAGAGTCTTCATCAAAAGCCTCTTCTTCATCAAAAGCCTCTTCTTCATCAAAAACCTCTTCTTCATCAAAAGCCTCTTCTTCGCCGGAAATATTGTCAATGTTCTCGGAAACAGGTATATCTTCAGCTTCATCAGGAATATCATCAACATAGCTATCTGGCAGATATTCAATTTCAGATGCCTCGTAAATATCATAATCATTTTCAGACATTTCATACACATCAGGCATCACTTCTGGTACTTCATAAACCTTGCTTTCAACTTCAACAACAGAATCTTCGAAGACTTCCTCTTCTATATCTTGCACAACAGTAGCTTTGTAATCATCACCAATATAATTGGTATTCGAATCGTCAAACGTTTCGGCCGCATTTTCAACTTGTGTCGCACGATAGCGATCTACTATTTTATCCCCTGTACTTTCACTTGTGCTTTGAACTTCATCATCTTCAAACCACATAAATGGATCATTCATTTCGGTAGGGTACTGACACTTCGGACACTTTGTACTGGTATCGGAATACGTTGCACTGCATTTTTTGCAAGTAATAGACGGCATATAGCAATTCCTTCTTTAACGAATTTTTCAAGCTGCGTTGGAAAACCATCTCTGTAAAAGAGTAGATTAATAACACAAAAACAGAAATGATCTTATCCAACAGCGATTTATAAAGTTACTTTTTCTTGATTTTTAAATAGACAGCTTCATTTGGTTTTTCTTCGTTAGGTAAAAACCGTTTTTTCCAAAAGTTCTTGGTCTTTTTGGTTTTAGGAGCATTATGTTTGACTACCTTAAAACCTTTAGGAGTTTTTATGGAAAGTTGAGTGTAAGACTCTTCTAGTGCTTTAGTAAGACCTGGCATAATACCTTCAACCATTTGTAACTGATCTCGTGAATATTTTTGCTCGTTCTCTGCTGCACGCTGCTGAAAAATAACGTAGTCACCTTTTTGCTCAACATCAAGTTTAAATTCAAGACCTTTGCTACCGCCTCCCATACCACCACCAGGAACTTTTCCACCCATTTGTGCTGAGTATTTTTTGGCAATTTCGGTAGCGGAGATATCCATATCATTCATGCTTGTCAAGGCAGCAATATTTGCAAATGAAAATTTCATATCAATAATCATAACTTCGCCTTGTTTTTGGCTTTTTACCTCGATAATTTTGACACCTTCAGGAAGGGCTTTTTCAAGGTTCTTCTTTTCTTCGTCCATACTAAATTGCTGTGTTCTTGCCATAAAAATCGTTTTGAACTGCTCTTTAGTCGCGCCTCGTAGTTGCTGTTTACCCATTTTAGAAAGATAACTATAAGCAAAGCTAGACATTTGATTTAAATCGATTTTTGTTCTTACGGCATAAGTTCCAGATAAGTCAGAGTTGAAACTCAAGGAATAAAACTGTTTTAAACATCCTGTTAGTGAAAACGAAAGTAAAACAAACAGGAAGATTGAAAATTTGCGAAACATAAATTCTCCTTATCAATAACAATAGTAGTGCACTAACTAACATTGAGGCGTATCGGTACGCCCTAGTGGTAGGGCGCATTCCTAAACGAACAAATGTTTTGTGTAAAATCAGCTATTTTTACTTATTCTTCTTCTAAATCGTTCAAAATATCACCTAATGCTTTTTTTTCTTCTTCAGTAGCATCAATTCCTTGTAATAACTCGTCTAAATCGGGCTCTCCTAGACCTTCGCCTTGTTCTTCACTAGGAATTTCACCTTGCAAATCATCGTCTGCACGAGGTTGTACAGGTGCAGGTGCAGGGGCATCCATATGTGAGAGTGCAGCACGTATGTCTTCTGTAGCTTCTAATAAAATATCTTTAAGCAAATCATTGAATTTAAAATCTTCGCTGATATAGTATATTGAACTAAAAGTACTACCTTTTTTACGATAATTTCTCTCCCACATTACTGTACCAGTTCTGTTTTTAAGCTGGAAGGTAATATCGAGAGTGTTATTATTAATAGTAACTGGTGCACCTAGTACCCAAAATACAGGACTAAGAAGAGAAACGCCGTAAGTATTAAACATACCGTAGTAATTACTTGAGTTGATAATACCTTGCAAAATTAAATCAGAACCTCTCATTGATTTTCCAAAATATGTTTTCGAAAAAACGTTTGCCGCACTTAATTCGTCAGCAGTTGCGCGAGCAATATCTTCACGCGGATTCCATTTTGCGATTTTTTTATTTGCTTTTTTATGATGATGGGCAACGCGATGTCCACCAAGAAATAACCACTGATTGTCACTAACTGTCCATTTCGCTTTTTCAGGAACGTCAAAATTTTGCGATCCCCAAAACATTAAGGGAATAAGAGTGATTCCACGCGAATCGGTGTTGTCGTTGCCGCGCTTGTCTGCAAATGGCAAAACAACAACGTTTGCGTTCATTAGTGGATCGCTTATTGCTTGTGGTTCCGCTTCATAACGAAATACTTTTTGGGAAATGCAACCTGTTAAGAGTACAGTAAATACTAGAAATAATATAACATTTTTCATCACATTGTGGCGAGGGTCCCAAATTTTCAGGAAGGAGTCGTTACTTGGGTGCAAAGACAACAAATATCGAAACCATTTTAACCTCGCATCTCCTTTCTGAGAGTAAAAATAGCCGAAGGCTTTTGTTGCGATCAAGCGCAAATACTCTTTGCATTGTAAGTTACTTTTATATATAAAAGTGGCGAGTGTGGGCTATAAATTTACATAGGAACATCCTATTCTATTGTAACATTTTGTGACAAAATTTGCTAAAAACAAAATCTTTTTATGGTAGTTAAATATATGGAATCAAACCGAGTTAACCGAATTTTAAGTTTATCGCTTCCAATTATCGGAGCGATGATTTCGCAAAACGTTCTAAATCTTGTAGACACTGCGATGGTTGGACAGTTAGGAGATGCAGCTCTTGCTGCTGTAGGTTTAGGCGGGTTTGCTATTTTTATGTGCCAAGCAATTATTTTAGGTATCTCAACAGGTGTACAGACAATTGCCGCGCGGAGAAAAGGCGAAGGCCGCGAGGATGAAATGGCGAAATCCCTTAATGGTGGAATTATGTTGGTCATTATGGCAGGTATTCCACTTTCTGCGATTCTTTATTTCGCAGTAGAAAGTCTATACCCTTACCTCAATTCGGATGCAGATGTTATTGCCTTAGGCGTACCATATATGCAAATCCGCATTTTATCTATGATATTTGTAGGAACAAATTATGCTTTCCGCGGTTATTGGAACGCTGTCGATTTATCTCGATTATACATGTCAACACTTATTATTATGCATAGCACGAATATTTTTCTCAATTATATTTTTATCTTTGGTAACTTCGGTGCACCAGAACTGGGAGTCACAGGAGCAGGACTTGCAACTGCAATCTCTACTGTAATTGGAACAGTTTGTTATTTTTCGCTTGGCTTTCGCTATGCGCGAGATAATGGATTTTTAAAAGGACGCCCCGATCCGCAAACTTTTCGATCGCTACTATCTCTTTCTATTCCAAATGGACTACAGCAATTTGCTTTTGCTGCAGGATTTACAGCGACATTTTGGATTATAGGACTAGTAGGCCCGTCGGAAGTTGCTGCGGCATCTGTTCTGATTAATGTTACTCTAGTATGCATTCTTCCTGGTATTGCTTTCGGAATTTCTGCGGCAACTCTAGTAAGTCAAGCACTAGGAAAAAAAGATCCGCAAGATGCGCAGCAGTGGGGTTGGGATGTAACAAAAATAGGTTGTTCTGTGCTGTTTGTACTTGGACTACCAATGTGGATTATCCCTGAAACTATTTTATCTATATTTATTATCAATCCAGAAACAGTCAGTTTGGCAAAAATACCGATGATTCTAGTAGGGGCAACTATAGGATTTGAGGCTATAGGTTTAGTCCTAATAAATGCATTGTTAGGAGCAGGAGCAAGTAATGTTGTAATGATTACTTCTTTTGTCACTCAGTGGATATTATTTCTACCTTTAGCATATTATGTTGGCCCTGTTGCTGGCTTTGGTCTACTTGGGATTTGGCTTTGTCAGGCAGGATATCGCGCTTTGCAAAGCATTATTTTTGCTATTGTATGGTACCGTGGAAAATGGAAAGAAATAAAGTTATAGTAATTAGAAATGTTCTGAATTACGGCCTGAGGTCACCTATACGGTGCATTACAAAGTAAGAAAATCAAAGGCTCTATAAGGTTTAACAAAGAATTATCTCTTATGTTGTAAGGCTTGCAATAGCATGTTTGCCTTGTTATTCCTGTAAGAGCACATAGCTATCAAGTTAAAAAGTATAAAAATTATACTCTCAACTTGATAGCTGTGTGTAAAAGCAGGTACCCAGGCATATAAAAATTTGAATAAATTATGCTGAAATTAGGGCGTGTCATCATTCAAAATATTGTGTGTTTTTTCGAGCCCGAGCCCGTTTGCGAGCCCGTTTCCGAAACTTTCACTAACAATTTATCAAAGAAGCAAAGTTTCTTTTTCCATCGCAAAAAACTAGTATTGAACCAATAAATCACTTTCTGTCGCTCTCAAAAAGTTTTCGGGCGCGGGCTCGCAAACGGGCTCGGGCTCAATACTACTGGCGTATCATTAAATGAATCCGTTATATTTTTATCTGTATTGAATGATGATACGCCCTACTGCTTTCATGACAATAACACTATTTCTTTTAGTTAACAGTAGCCGAGCTATACCTTTCTCGGGCTCGAAAAAACATTTTGAATAATGGTAACCTTAGCAATATCTATAAAATCAAAGTGTCACTTGAATTGAAGAGCGCAATAATTTGAGAATTAAGAGTTTATTAGCGCATCGATATTACAAAAATACAGAACCCCACCTTCGTCTCCAACAACAACTAAGTTGTTATATATCTTAACGGAATTGACCATTCCTTCAGCAACAAACATTGCGACTTCTTTTTGAAACTTAGTGTCAAAAATGCGTACCGTTTTGTCAGAACTACCGCTCACTAAAAAACGTTCGTCTTCATTTACATCTAAACAATAGACAGATGCAGGATGTGGCCAATCTATCATCAAAAGTTGATTGCGCCATTCCCAAACCTTAACACTATTGTCTAAACCTGCTGAAACAATCCATTCATCATTATTTGCAAAATGAACTTGTTCTATTGGTAATTGATGAGCAAGGTACCTTATTATTTTCTCGCCGCTTTCCGCGTCCCAAACACAAATATGCTTATCTCGTCCGCAAGTTGCAATGTACTTATTGTTTTTTGAAAATTGTACATCTTCAATACTATCTTCTTGTTTTAACTTTAATAACTCATCTCCACTAACAGCGTTCCATACTTTCGCACTATAGTCGCGACTAGCGGAAGCGAATTTTTTGCCATCTATGGAAAAATCAGCAGAAAATATACGAATTTCTTGCCCAGAATTTATTTGTCTTTCGCTGCGATCATTGGTGTTCCATAAATGAATGATCGAATCATCTCCCACTGCTAAAACATTTTCTCCATCAGGTGAATAAATGGCTTTTTGTAAAGCTTTATTTGTCGTTGCAAAAACCTCTATAAAATCACCGCAAACATCCCATAACATAATTTTCTTATCGAAACTAGCGGTCATAATTTGCGAAGTCTTTTTATTTAGACAAATAGAGGAAATATGATCGCGATGTCCTACGCGCTCCTCAGGCTTAGCTCTTGTTATATCCCAAAAGCGAATAGTTGCATCTTCGCTACCTGAAACAATAGTTGTTTCATCTATGAAAATTACTTTATGAACCCAGTCGCTATGGCCAAATAGCGTTGCTGTACATTCAGCACTCTCTATATCAAAAATTTTAAGTGTTTTATCACCACTTGCTGAGACTAGATAGTTTTGTTTTGGAGAAATTTGCAAACTATATATCCAGTCGTCATGTTCTTCAATGTTATGCTTTAGAGTATAAGAAGGAAGATCCCACACTTTAATGGATTGATCTTCTCCTGCTGAGGCCAAATTATTTCCGTTATCAGTTATTGTTAAAGAGTATATTGCTTTTGGATGGGCATTGATTTCTTGTTTTAGTTCGAGATCACTACTCAAAATATAAATATCACCATTTTTGCAACCACAAATAATTTCGGTTTCATCATGGTTGTAAATCGCACAAGTAATTTCATGTGGTAGTTCGATTTCTTTGAGTCTTTTTCCGTGATGAAAGTCCCACAAAATACATTTTTTATCCATACCTGTAGACAATAGCTGATTGTTTACCTGCGAAAAAGCTAAACTGGTTGTTGTCGGATTATGTCCAGTCATTTTTTGCAGCTCGTCGCCATTTGCAGCATTCCACGTGCGAATAGTTCGATCGCGACTCGCCGAAGCAATAATTCTTTCATCTTTGGACAAAGAAAGAGTTGTTACCATATCATTGTGTCCACAAAGAGTTCGTAAAATTTGCCTATTCTGCGAACTCCAAACTTTAATTTCGTTGTCTGTTCCACCTGAAATCCACAATGTACTACGAGGGTGGCCAGCCACTGTCAAAACAACATGTTCGTTATTAGGCATTGTTTGTAACAATGGGGAATCTTGAGCAACTTGCTTAGGATGACGTGCATTTAAAGTGACAAGCCTACTTTGATATTTATCCTGCCCTTCTTCCCATAACTTTTTTAAATTTACATTCTCGTTACAACGATTGAACAGTTGTTGGAAAACTAGGTTAGGGAAACGTGTAATATTGTGATATTCGTTTAACAAAGCTTGTTTCAATTCTTCTAAAGAATCGCGACCAATTCCTACAGGCATTTGTTCTACTGCAATATCGAAATCTTGTAGCAATTCGTAAGTCATAGCATAAGTACATTTATTCTCAATGAATTCAAGAGTTGTCAAAGTTTTAAATGTTTCTCCCCATTGTTTCGAGGAAGTCAAATGGTAAACAGCTTCGTAAAGAGTGCGATGATAACTAAAACCTTGCTCCATAAAAAATTGAGCTAAAAACTTATGGTTATTGTTGGTGAAATTACTATATTTCTGTTCTACAGCTTCATAAACTTGTTGGTGAAAGAAATTTAGTCTCTCGCCACGCATAACTAAATAAGAAGAAAATAAGTGGTATAAACGCGCCCAAATAAGAGCAGGTAATTGCTCTTCGTCTTCTCTGCGTAACATTATACGCAGTTCACCTACTTGTAGTCCTCCTCTTGCTGTTGCTAACGCGCACAAAAATTTTCGAACAAACTTTTGGCCAAACATAACGTCTTTTTCTAAACGTTCGAACATACGCGCAAAAAGTCCTAACACATCTTGAGGTAAATTAGCGAGAACTTCGCGAATTTGATGATATATATCATTCCCTCCTAGTGTTCTACACTCTTCTAAGGCTACTTTCAAATAAAGAGGGTGTGCACTTTCTTTTTTTTGCACTAGGAAATCGACGCTTTCATCGTCAAGAACCTTGCCATACTGAGCTAAGTAATCGACAATAAACTTTTTGCGATCGTCTTTGCTGAGTGGCTCTAGGTGACAAGTCTCTGCCCTAAATCTATTCTGTAAGGCTTTTTTGCTCTCTCCTGGTAATGTGCTAATAATGAATTTGATGTTTTCAGGTAAATCATCAGGTAACCAGTGTAAATGATGAGCTTCATAGAAATCTTGAAGTTGATTTACTGCATCGATAACAATCACTATTTTCTTGTTGGTGTTGCGTAGAAGATCGGCAAAAAGTTTGCGAAGTTTATGATAGTCGCGATTGTAAAGGATATTTTCTTTCTCGCTAAGTGCGTAACAAAGACGTTGTAAAAGCCTACTAACATCTGTCGATGTTGCACTGGCACCAACAAAATGATACAAAAGCTGTTCTTGTTGTTGAGAGAATTCACTACAAAATTTAGCTAAAAATGCCGATTTTCCACTTCCTGATTCACCAGTAACCATTAAGTAGTTATGCGGAGAGTTAATGAAGTTGTGAAGTTTCTCAAAAGAATTACTACGTCCAACATAGACCTTAGTATTCAGAGCAATAAAGTAGTCCATTGCTTGCTGTTCATCTGTAGTAAACACATCATTGCGATCACTAGGATACTGACGGTCTATTTCTTCCCACAAATCTTGGAACATTTTTTGCGAAAACTGTTGAAGTTCAGAAAAACAACCTGTTTGTGATTCATTCCAAGCGCAAATTTTATTTTGATCCCACGAACAGTTATATTCAGAAGTAGCGAGATCACTATCTTTTATTTGTTGTTTAAGTTCTATTAATTTTTTGGATTCTTGCGAACCAGGAACTTCCCAAAAGTCTTTCCTATGTGTTTCGGGGACTTGCTCGCTTGCTTGAGGCTCGCGAAGATAAAAAAAACTTTTTCGTGTATTTTTACCATCAAAAATCCCGTATTGGATTTCATCATGAGTAATAGAAATATTACTATTTTCAGGAATAGTGCCGTAGCGCTCTCCTAGCAAACAAACAAAGATAGTACTGCGATCTATTTCTTGACGACAGACATCCACTGCCATTTGATTTTCAAGAACTCCCCATCTTAAATCTATATCTTCAATAAGCACACGACGTTTGCGACATGCTTCGCGCAGTGCTGGTAAAACTCCGCGGACAATTTCTTCGCGTTCAGCGTGCATATCGCGAAAAGTAGAAGATATAAATATACGCACCACATGCCATTTTTTCATTAGTTAACTCCCCAATTATTTTTTTGTAGCCAAATTTTTGCTTTTTCGCAACAGTCTCCTTGTAATTCAATGTGGCTTTTTGTTGTAGTCCCACCTACTCCGCAAGCAACTTTGAGTTTTTTGCCTAAAGACTTCAATTCTTTTTCTTTTAGTACTAAATTATCAATTATAGTAACAATTTTTCCTTTTTTGCGTTTAGCTAAAAAAATTTTTATTTGCTGTTCCCCAGGGGATAGTGATACAACCTTTGACTGATCGCAGTTTTCTGAATCAGCAGACACAAAAGTCCATCCTTGTCCTTTAGTTATTTTTTTTGGCATAGCATTTCTTTCTTCTATTCTATTTTAGATTGGGCGTTTTGACACGCTCTAGTGGAGGAGCCCAACATGGAGAATGTTCTTATTATGGACGAATATCATAGCTAACAGCAGTAAAAATTACAATAAAATGTTAGAGTTTGACAACATGACACATTCATTACTACTTGTTACCGTAAAAAAAAAATGGTAATATCTAAGAGAGTGTAGTGGAAAACAATATACCAAATTTTCTACCACCCCTAAATAACAATACGAGTAAATATTTGGCGTGTTTGAGCCAATTAAATTTTGGAATAAATTCCAAGGGGAAAAGGATGGAGAAAGAAAAACTCAAAAAGTTAATTACAATTGGAATTATTACCCCACAACAAGCTTCTAATTACCTCCGAGAATTGTCACATATTCCTTTAAAAAATTGGCTAATAGAACATCGCTACCTAAATGAGCAACGTTGGCAGCAAATTTTTTCTACGCAGCAGCAACTGTTACCACAATCTTTTATTTTCTCACCAAACACACCTTCTAAAACTGTAGACGACCAGACACAACAAGAAATAACCGCAGAACCTACAAAACAAATGAACATAGAAAAAGAAAGAGTCTTTCTTCACTACGAAATACAGCAAAAAATTGGTGAAGGTGGCATGGGAAAAGTATATAAAGCACGTGACAGTATTACAAATAGAATCGTGGCACTTAAATTTATCAGTGGAAGTATTATTACTAATGACGACCGCAAGCGTTTTTTGCAAGAAGTGCGTGCTATTTCGCGATTGGAACACGAAAATATTGTGCGGTTATATGAAGTAGGCGAACAGCCCACTTTGTACTATGCAATGGAATATATTGAGGGAAAAACCTTAAAACACAAAAGCTTTCACAATTTTGCGCACGCGCAAATCGCCGCTATTTTTGAGCAAGTATCTCTTGGTCTTCACTGTGCTCATCAAAAAGGAATTATCCACCGCGACATCAAACCTGATAATATTTTACTAACAGAGAAACACCAAGTTAAAATAACCGATTTTGGTTTAGCAAAAGATAATGAAATACAAAGTAGCATTTCGCGAACAGGTAATATTGTGGGAACCCCAGCGTATTTATCTCCTGAGCAAGTCCAAGGAACAAAAATTGATGCGCGCGCAGATATTTATTCTCTGGGGGCAACATTATACTATATACTCACCAAACAGTCGCCCTTTCGAGATGAATCATTTGTCTCTCTTTTCTTTGATATTTTACATACAATTCCAACCGCGCCCCGACGTTTTAACAATGACATTTCTAAAGATTTGCAAGCAATCTGCTTAAAATGCTTAGAAAAAAAACCTTCTCTTAGATACAATGATGCCCAAGAACTAGCAACTGACTTGCGCAATTTTATCGAAAAAAAGCCAATTACCGCTCAGAAAAATAACCTGCGCACAGTTTCGCACCAACTCCGAAAACTTGCAGGAAAAAAGTGGTTGCTACTACTGTTGTGTTTGAATGTCTTGTTGTTCAGTTATGCTAATGAGAATAGACAAAGATTTATAAATGCTCCTCGCGAATCGTTGCGACAGTTCATAGAAGGAGAAAACCTCAACCATTATGAAAAACTGGCTGAATTTTGTAAATCAAAGCCACGGCAAAGGTCGTTTCAATACCTACAGCTGTACAACCAAGCACAGTTGTTATATCAAAAACGTCAGATAAACAGAGACACAAAACAAAATTCAATGTCTATTTTAACAAAGTATATAAAAAAAATTACTGCTCTACAAAAATCTACCAAATTACTCAAAAAGCAAGATGAAGATTTTGACTATTTTATCTTATATGCTAAGTACAAACTTATACATATAGATGTTGTAAGGCTAATAACAAATAACTTTACAAAGAAAAATATTGCAACAAGATTAAAAATCAAGATCGAAAAGCTTAATGAAAAATTATTAACAAGTGGGAAATTACCGCGATATCAACATATGCAAAAACAACTCCGCGCCTTTGAAGAAATTGCCAATGTTTTTTTACAGAGAAAAACTAAAAATCCGAAACAAAACAATTTAACTTTTTCAGGTTATGGAAATTTATTTTTAGCTCATCAAGAAGGTGCTACGCTTAATTTGGTTTTAAAATATCTACATAAAGCTCTAAGAATGATTCCTTTTGAAGAACAAGTTTATTTGAAGCTCATGGAAGTGTACTCTAAAATAGAATTCTATGAAGAAGCGATTTGCCTTCACAACCATTTACAAAAAATCAATCCATTTCTCATAGAATCAGATATTCTACTGATTAAAATACTTATGAAGCAGAGAAAATTTTCTAAACTAGATAGCTTATTTTCTAAACTAGAAGTTTATAACAAACCCGAAGTGTTATTGCTTAAGTGTGAGTATCTCTTTCTTATCAATGAAGATCGCCAAGCTCTAGTTCTTCTCAATAAATTATCGAAAAAAAGACCAAATAATTTCCTCAAAAGAGCCATAGGAAAAACGAAATCACAAGACGTACATGCTTCGATAAGAATTTCTACATTCTATACTCTCAAAAGAGAATTCGATTTGGCTGCGGAATATATAAAGCAAGCAGAGCTTCTCTTCAAAACACAAGAAATGCAGGATAAGAACAAAAAATCACGTATTAATTCAAGAATACAACGTTTAAGAATAAATTTATATCGCGCAAAGTTACAACAGAATCAATCGAAGTTTTCAAAAGATAAATTTGATAGTCTTTTCAAGGAAAAAAATGTTACAGGAGGGACAGAAAAATTTATTACTACTCTGAACATTATTTCTTTATTTGCAGAAAGTAATATTAATATCGGCAGTCACCTAGAGTATTTGAAAACTGCAAGCAACGATTATTGCTTTTTTATGACGTACGCAAACTATTTATTTCACCAAAAAAAATACCTTGAGGCAATTGTTCATTGGGGAAATGCAATGTACTTACAACCTATTTTTCATAATTATATAAAACAAAAAAAATTACATGCTTTAGAGCTTTATGAAAAAAGAAAACTAACTCATGAAAAGTAAAAGCAAAAAAGAACTAGGCAAAAAAAACATAATAAATTTACTACCAGGTCAAATGTTCAATCAGTATCAAATTCACAACATTATAGGAAAAGGGGCAATGGGCGTCGTCTATAAAGCATTTGACAAGCGTTTACAGCGTTATGTTGCCTTAAAGGTATTACAAGCAAGTTTTATAGGAGAAAAAGAGCACAAGCAGTTTTTACGGGAAGTCAAGGCTATTGCAAATTTAAACCACGACAACGTTGTTCGCCTCTTCGAAGCTGGTGTAAATCCTACTTATTACTTTACAATGGAGTATATAGAAGGTGAAACTCTTTCGCAAATAATTGCTAATGAAGAATTAAGTCAACAAGCAATAGCACGTATTATATCTAAAGTTGCAATGGGCTTATATCATGCTCATGTAAAGGGAATTATTCATGGTGATATAAAACCTGACAACATAATGATTACTAAAAATCGCGAGCCAAAAATTATGGATTTTGGTTTAGCAAAAGACCGTCATACTTTAAACGCTTCTCAGAGTGGTATTCAAGGTACTCCAGCATATCTGGCTCCAGAGCAGTTACAACAAGAAAAAATAGATAAACGGGCAGATATATATGCATTAGGGGTGACTATTTACCGTTCTTTAACAAATAAATTACCGTTTAATGAAAAAAATTATGTCTCGCTTTTCTACCAAATTATGAACGAAGAGCCAATAAAGCCGCGAACAATTAATAAATTGATTTCTCCTGACTTAGAAATAATTTGTCTAAAATGTATACAAAAAACAGCAGATAAACGTTATGCCAATGCCAGATTTTTAGCGCGGGATTTGCAAAATTTTCTAGTTGGTAGGCCTTTATGGGGAAAATCTTCTAACTTGTCGGCATTTTACAAGCGATTTTCTATATGGAGACTAGAAACTCTCGCTCTTTTGTTTTCAATATACTTTTTATTTATAATTTTTCAAGGTTCTAAAAAGCCATTATACCAAGAAACAAACACTGTTTTATTACCATGGTATAACAAAAAACAGACTCTTTCTTTACAAAAAATAAATATGCTATCCCAAAGAGCTAAACTTCAAAATAGAAAGGCATGGCCAGAAGAAATTCGAAATTTTATGGCGACATCCCAAGATGTTGACTTCAATCAAAAGTCCATAAATCATAATTGGATTAATCAGCTCTATGACGTAGCAAAGCAAATACTACAGAGAGCAAAAAGACAAAATTTTTCTCAAGAAAATTGCGAAATAGCTTATAGTTTTTTAGAAATGATTGCCGAAGTTGAACATGGTTCTTTCGTCCAAAAACCTGAAATCAACTTTGAAAAGATTTGTGATGCATGGTTATCTAAATTAGATAGATCAAGTAATGAATACAAAAGATTCCAAAGTGCTAAAGAAATTTATTCTTTAAAAACACTAGAAGAAATTGAAAACGAAAAGAAAAATGGCAAAAAGCCTTCCAAGACCAAACAAATGATATTTAAAGAGCACTCAGAAAAAGCAACTTTGGCTCAACATCATTTTTCGGTATCTTTTGATATTCAGTCTAGATGGCTAAAAGAAAAAAACCTACTCCACGCCATTGCATTAAAACCTAATTTTCACTTTTATACTCAACTCGCAAATTTTTATATGGAATATTATTTATATTCGGAGGTAATAGCTTTATCTAGAGCAGAGCTGAAAGAAAACCCTCACTCTCCTTTTGGGCATTACAACATGGCGTGCGCTTTAATTTCTAAGGAAGAATACAGTGCCGCTTTACCGCACTTAACTTTTTTAGAAAACAATTTTTTTAACACACATAGAGAACGTATGTTTTTTCAAAAAGTACGTTTATTTATTATTAAAAAAAACAAAAAAGCAGCCCAGGAATCTTTAAACCAAGCACTACAGTGGGTTAAGGAACATAAAAATGAAAAATATTATAAAAATGCAAAACTTAGACTTGAAAAAGAGTGTGATATCTGGCAACAAATGATAAATAGTATTGGTGGTAAAAACTTTAGCGCTCTTCCACTTAGTAACGAAGAAAAAGCACTCTACTTCTTTGAAGTAAACAGAGTAAACGAAGCGTACAAACTTATCAAATATGCAAAAACTCCTTTTTTAAAACTAGCAATATACCGGAAAATGCTTAATCCAAAAAAACTGGAATTCGCAGCGCATATTAGTATCTGGAAAGAAGCATGTGACTTGGCTTTTGGAATATTAAAAAAAGAACAAAACCATAGTGCAATTATTTATCGTTATGCCTTTGATTTCTTAGGAACAATAATTCATAAAAAAGCTGTCCCAAACACAGGTTTGGCTACGCTTAAAGAACTAGGCCAAAAACTAGGCGATTATTATTTTGTGTATTTTTATATGGCAAAATATTACAGAAGCCAAAACCTTTATAACGGTACTATTTATAACTTAGCAAAAGCAAAAGAACTTGCACCGTGGTTCACAAAAGAAATTATATTAGAAGAAAAAATCGCTTTAATGCGCTGGTATAAGGGGAAGAACGTCAAGAATGCGCAATTTTTAGCGTACGAAATAATAGATGATTATAAAAACTCTGGTACCGCGCACATTTTGCTTGGTAGTATCTATACTAACAAAAATATCCAAAAAGCAAAATATCACTTTGATCAAGCAAAACAACATCGACTTTCCCTGCGCGATCAGCTCGATTTTTATTATGATCGAGCTATACTATATGAACAGCAGAAAATGTATGATAAAGCAATTAATTATATGAAAATATACATACAATTTCAGCCGTTTATATACGCTACTGATGCAATAAATAGATGCGAACAAGCGAAGCTAGAATCAAAAGAAAAGTAGACTATGAAAAATTTGAGATTGTTAAACAACCACTATCAGTTTCAAAAAAAATTGGTGGCACGAATAAAGTATATTTAATGTATTATTTGCAGAAATAGGTGATTTTCGACTGGAAAATAAGGCTCAGTCAAGCGCAACAGAAAAATGGTCTTAGCGAAATCACTCGTATTGAAAAAGCTATCAAATGAATAAACTTAGTAAATAAAACAAATAATAACTTAGGATTTGACAATGGACTTAACGCAAAAAAAACACTGGGAATTGCAAAGCGGTGAACAACTAGACACCACGCAAATTTTTTCAAAAATTATTGCGAAACAAATTGACACAAATAACATGTGCCGTACTGCCAATCAAGCTTGGCAACCTATCCATAATGTCTTTAAATTTATTGGACACTACGGTGTTTTACGTGAATTAGGAAAAGGGGCTTTCGGGACCGTCTACTTAGGTTTCGAGGTGCATAAACATTCAAAAAAACAACGATTTGTCGCTATCAAAAAGCCGGCGGAAAATATAATTAAGCAATATGCCCAAGAAGAGGGAAAACATGGCACAGAAGGGGAAATGTGGGCCAAAATGGCTATTGGCCAAGCATTCTCTGAAGAAGCACTACTTACGGCGCGTTTGGCAATATCACCTTATGTAGTAAAAGTCATTGGGCATAGTGTTTCCGAACCCTATTTAGCGTTGGAATTTTGCAACCAGGGAACTCTCGCAGAGCGTATGGCTCAACCGTATAACGCTCATGACATTAAAAATTGGGGATATCAAATTGCAAGCGGTTTACTTGCAGCCCACACTTTACAACCAGATCACCTTATTCATAGAGATCTGAAACCACAAAACATATTGCTGCATAACGATGATATCAAAATTTCCGACTTTGGAACTTCGCAAATGACCTATATGACAGAATCGTTGCGTTCTCTAAAAGGTGGGTATACACCTAAATATGCTGCCCCAGAAGCTCTCAATGGTCAAGCTTATTTAGCAACAGACATTTGGTCACTAGGCGTTATTATGTACAAACTTATTAGTGGTGAATTTCCTTTTATTGCTACAAATATGACACAGCTCATGGTAAAGATAATGAACAACGCCCCAGCGCCTCTTTCACAATGTAATGAACTAAATGTTGATCCTGCGATTTGTTCACTTGTTGATATGTGTTTACGTAAAGAAGCTACAGCGCGTCCATCTGCAAAAGATTGTGTTGATGCATTTTCTTCGCTAAAGTCTGCGGCTTCCAATACAGACTTTACTATTTCTACTAGTAAACCAGTACAGCGTGCGCGAGAGAATACTTCAAGCGCAGATACCGCGTCGCTAAAAACAGTATCCGCGCAACAAAGCGCCGATCGAACTGTTTCTCAAAATCAAATGACCTCAAATACTTCGCAAACGGCAACAAAAATTTCTGTTATTCAAGAAAATTTACAACAAATCAACGATTCGAATAGTACACCGAAAAACGAAGAAAAAAAAGAGCCTGCTGTTCGCCAAAAAGTCAAAAAGTCAACTTTTTTACGGAAAATTTCGCTAATAGTGTTTATTGCTTTAATCTCTATTCTAGCATTTTTTACAATAAAAAAATATTATCGTCATTTTTTACGAATGGTAATATCAGAAAAGGTACGCAGTAGAAAAAATACAAGTAATCCTCAGACAACAACTAAAAATACCAATAAAAACAATCGCATAAAAAATAGAAGTAAAAATGATACTGTAAAAAATACCCCTAGTAAGAATCCAAATAGTAGAAATGACTCTAATAATAACACTGTAAAAAATACCTCTAGTAAGAGTCGAAATAGTAGGAAAGTACTTATTAAGTCATCTGAGTTTCATTATCTCGGAAAAAAACTTTACAAGTGGAGAGAAACAGAAAACATAGTAAGAGAATATATACATAAAAAAACGGGGATTTATTTCGTATTAATTCCTACACCAGAAAGCATAGAGCCGTTTATGATGTCAAAAGGTGAAATTACACAAGAAATTTGGTTGCGATCTCAAGGTAAGAACCCTTCGCAATTTACAAAACTTCCCAAAAGTGAAAAAAGACCTGTTGAAAACATAAGTTGGGTTGAAGCAAACGAGTTTTGTGAAAAATGGGAATTTGAGTTACCAACAGAGAAGCAGTGGGAATATGCATGTCGATCAAGAACAAAAACAGTTTATTATTGGGGAAATAATTGGCAACCACAGAACGTCATTTGCGCAGAGTTTTGGGATTCAAAATTGCGAAAAAAAGGAAAGCGGTTTAATAAAGTTGATTGGGAAAAGGAAGGAACAGTAACAGTACCTGTCGGAGTTCTTCAACCAAATGCTTTCGGTTTACATGATATGTTGGGTAATGTATTTGAATGGTGTACGAATGAGGGGATTCAGCCAGGAACAAAAATGATTCGCGGAGGAGGTTGGTATTCGCCAGGAATACAGTGTAGCCCAACATTCACTCTTTACGTTCCGCGCAATGAAAAGCGCAATAATATTGGACTACGCGTAGTAAAAAATTTTTCTGTAAAGTAAGAAATTTTGTTATATGAGTTTAAATGATTGATACTCGCGGTAGTCGTAAGGCTTTCATATTCAAAGATATACGAAAATCGCGAGTATTTCAAGGCTATTGTTGGTTTGCTGTGAATTACTTTACATCCCAAGGAAAAGGGTCGTTTAATTTTCCCCAATTTTTAGTGTCCATGCGTTCTTCTTTGATCACACAGCTATCTATTCTTTTTAAGACTTTGTCTGCATCTAAGCCAACGCCAATAAATACTAATTCTTGGCGTCTATCACCAAATACTTTATGCCAGTTTGTTTTGATTTCAGCGACTTCTTTTTCCTCTTGCGGCCAATCTTCTTCAGGTTGTGCTGCCCACCACATGCCTATCGGACGGGCTGTAATCATTTTTCCTGCTTGAGAAAGTTCGCCAACAAATTCTGGTTTCGAGGCAATCCAAAAGAATCCTTTAGAGCGCACGATTCCTAGAGAATTGTCTTTTAAAAAAGAAAATAATTTTTGTGGATGAAAAGGATATACACTACGATACACAGCACTTTTTATATTGTATTTTGCTGTTTCTAATTTATGTCCTTTTAGGTTTTGTATTTCTTGCATCCATACAGCGAAATCTTGCGCTTCATTATAGTCAAAAAGACCGGTGTTCATGATTTCATCTAGATTTACTTGTGAGTAGTTACAAGTTAGTATTTTTGCTTTGCCATTCAACAGACGAAGGATTTGCATAGCTTGCTGGTGTTGTTCTTTGTCAAGTAGGTCTACTTTATTGAGAATAATTACATTGGCAAATTCGATTTGTTCAACCATTAGGTCGGCGATGGAGCGTTCGTCTTCTTTGTTTGTTGATTTGTCGCGATCTTTTAACATTTCTACGCTATAAAAATCATTAGCAAGTCGAGCTGCATCCACTACTGTTACAAGAGTATCTAAATTGGCAATATCAGCTAGACTAAATCCTCTATCATCAACATAAGCGAATGTTGCCGCAACTGGCAAAGGTTCAGAAGCACCTGTTGATTCAATTAGCAAGTAATCAAATTTTTCTTGCGCAGCAAGGTCACGTACTTGAGATAACAAATCGGCTCTTAGTGAACAGCAAATACAACCATTTGAAATTTCGATAAACTCTTCTTTGCTATCATTGACTTGCACTTGGTTGTTTTTTAGTATTTCGGCATCAATATTTACTTTGGCTACGTCGTTTACGATAACAGCAACTTTTTTTCCTTGTTGGTTACTCAATATATGATTGAGTAATGTGGTTTTCCCTGCTCCAAGAAATCCAGATAAAATTGTGACTGGTAATTTTTTCGTCATTTTTTTCCTAACACGTCATATTACTTACATCAAATTACTAGAACATATTTAATACGCCTAGTTTTATTTCTTGAAAAATTAAACCACGCAGGTAAAGATTTCTCTGCGATTTCTGTGGTTTGTTTTTCTTTACTTTTTAACTAAGTGACCTGCCAAAAGTATTTACCATTGGCATTTTGTTCTTTAATTTTCTAGCTTTGTTGCTCCTCAGTTACGCAGCTACGGCTGTGCGCCATCGTCGCGCCTAGCTATAAAAATAAAGACCTGCATTCAACGGGTAACTACTTTTGTCAAGTCACTTAGAACACCGAATAGTTTTCTCTTCAGCGTTCTAGTCTTGGTATTACTTGTATTTAAAATAGACATTTTCTACTTTATCTTCACTTGCAATGAACCAGCGCTGGTGAAGTTGATTTATTGTTACAGGCATTGTATATGTTTTTTTTTCACAAACAATATAAATTTCGCCTGTAAATACGAATGGTGAACCTTTTATTTGCTGATGTATGTTTACTAATAATTGCACTTTCTTTTGAGACCAACTTATGTGTAAACGAGGATAACCAGCGCGAAAAAACCATTGATTTAAAAAAGAAATGGAAAATGTTTTTAGAATATCTTCATAACTATGTATTTTTTTATCATGTACTATTTTTTGCCAGATGATTTCAAATTCTTTATCTTGTAAACGATTTCTCAGCATGTTTAGTACAAACGAAAACTTTGCGGTAGTGACTTTGGGATGAGTAATACTTAATGGATGAGCAAGTGCATATTCTTTAAGGATATTAGACTGTGTGTATTTTTTGAATTCACGATCTATGCTTGAATGATAAGCTTTCTCCCCTTGTGAATTGAGGATATAAATTAATCCCAAATAATTTGCCATTCCTAAGCGTACATTTTTATGCAAATGTGTTAACCATAGCATTGCTAGACTTTTTATAAATGACAATTCTTTAGTGCTTTTGATGGAAGGCGTGTACAAAAAATGTCCATGAGAAAACGCTTGATTGGTTATAACTACGTCAAATGTAATTTTTTGGTTGAGTAATTTTTGCAAAATGAATAGTTTTTTACGCACTTCTGAAACAATTTCTTTACCTACTCCAAGAGCAACTAGTTTGTTCTTGGGAGAAATTCTTTCAATAGCTGTTTGTTTACCAATGTATAAACAAAATGGAGAATGTTGATTGATATTTTCTTGGTAACGGCAAACATTGAGTCCGTTTTCTATACTCAACGTTTGCAAATGGAGATGATTTGTTACTAGCGATAAATTTTTAGAATAGTGTATTGTATGTTTGTAGGAAATTGGGTTTGGAGAAACGCTGGGGAAATGTAGTTTTATGCACTTTCCTCGTTGATATTTAATGCTTGCTTTTATTTGTACATGTTTACGTGGATGTTTGTTATAAATAATTATTTTTTGAACCCCAGGATATGGTGAAGTTTCTATTTGCCAACGACAGCGAGTTTTTGGTGAAAATAATACATCATGTATACGTCCTATTCCTATAAACAGTGTGATTTTGCGAGGTGTTTCCAGTTGTACATTAAAAGAACAATTTATATCAATGCTAGCGGTATTTACTTTTATAATAGTACGACATTTAGAAAGAACTGTTGTAGGGTTTAAAAAAGACTTTATTTGATTTTTGGAACTTTGGTCGTATAAGCGAAATAGTTGTTTGTTTTTGCGCCACTTTAGACGCCAAAAAACATTTTCCCAACTTTGGATTTGTGAAGATGTTTGCCACACGGCGACATTTGTAGTGAGCTGTATTATTGTATATGCGTAACCTTGTACGAAACCTAATTCTATTACGTGTGACCCGTATAAACTATAAATTAAACGTTGTGCTTTTTTGTTGTCAATTATAACATTTTCGAGTTTGAGTATTTTACAATGTGCTGATTTACTTAGTTCGCGTGAACGCTCATTCATATCTTTGTATGTTCCAGGAGTAAAAGACATTAAAGCTAAACGCGACTTTGATAATGATGAAATGTAGAGAAATACATATTGCTCTACTGATCTTTCTTCAAATACTTTCCAATCGCTTCCTGGAAGGATGGTATATATTCCCAAATCTTTGTTGTCTACAATATAAGAGTTATTGGGAGCTGCAAAGAGCTGTAAACTAAAGGACAGTAAAAAACAAAAGTGAAAAAAACGCATAAAAATCCTTCTAGGAAAAATTTTTCCATTTGATATACTTGTGTTTTACATTAAAATATCTTTAATATTTTGTATTTGTCGGCACATCCTAAGGATGTGACATAAAGAAATATCTAAATTTTTGCCATATTTTTAAAGTGGCTCAACAAAATATTTACACTGCGACACTCCTTAATTTGTTATCTCGATAGAGACCTTTAATATAGACGAACTCAAAAGAAGTTTGTTGTAGAGGTTCTTGCATATAATTTTTTGCCCCAAGTATTACTACTCATTACTACAGGTTAATTATGCCTTATACAATAAAAAATTTTAAGAAAGATTTGATTGCTCGACCATCTTTAGTACCTCTTGTATTGTTATTTAGTAGACAACTTATGGGAAAAAACATAAAAAAATTTGCTGAAGGAAAAAGTGCAACAGAATTCGCGAATGTGGTTGTTTTAGTTTTAAATACCAATATTCCGCAAACGACAGCTAAATTTTTGGCATATAATCTATATCCACAAGTAAAAGGAAATTCTCAGTCAGTACTCAAAAGTCTTGCAAAATGGGAAAAAGAGAAAAATCATAACAAAGTGATTAAAAGTTTTTGTAATGTTTTGCAGAAAAACAGACTATCTCTTACGCAAAAAAATGTGACCCCTAAAAAAAAATTAGGCGTGTGGCGTAATCGCATTCAAACTATCTCCGCGAGTAAAAAGGTTATCGGTAAACGTGTTAAAACGATAATTCAAAGTAGTCCTAGAGCGATGAAAAACTTATTTCGCGAAGAGACTTTTACTTCTGCTTCGGCCCCTATAAAAAAAAGTAAAACAATTTTAGGTACAAATTCTCCCTTACAAGATAAAGAACTCGAAGATCTTCGCGTTCAAACGCTTGTTTCATTTCATAAACAAAAACCAAAACCGTGGACTGCCATTCCAAATGAGCGAGAATTTTTGCGCGCCAGAGCTAAAGATGTGTTTAAGATTTTGCGTAGTATATCTTTGATGACTAGTTTATCTAAAGAGCAAAAGAAATTTGTTACTTTTTTAAAGAATACTTTGATGATTCGCTCTAAATTATTGTGGGAAAATGAAATTATTGTGAATATAGTTAATCAAGGAACAAAATCTTATAACCACACACTTGATAGATTGTCGCTTATTTGCTCAAAAAAGAGTATTAATCGCAAGATACGGGATTATTTACACTGTTGCACAGAAGTACACTTAAAAAAACATGGAGAGTCTTTTCGTAAGCAGTTTGAACGAACTTCTACAACAAAAGAGTTAGATAAATTACTTGATAAGTATCCTTTACAAAGTACAACAATTGTAAAAAAATATAGGAATTTAACTGTTATTTATCAGATAAAAAATATTGTTCGCGCGTACAACCGAAATCCGCAAAAATTAGCCTCTATTATGAATAAGTACTTAGGTCGTTATGGGGAAACTAATATTAAAAATAAATTGCAAAAACTACTTGTGTCAAATAGTGGTGATATGACAATTTTTAGAAAAATTCAAAATGAAAGAAATATTACTAGTTGCTTGAATACTTTGAAAAAGTGTGAAAGAAATGTTACAGTGGATAAAATTTTAGAACTCACTAGTTCATTTATGCGTCCTGAAAATAAGATAACTTTTTCTGGTTTCAAAGCAAGTTTAAATTTTGTTTGTTCGCCGCTTAGTAACAAAATAGAAACTCTAATGAAAGCGCATCTGGTACTAGAGTTAAATAAAGAAACGAAGGCGCTTCTGTACTCAAAAGAGCCAGCAGCATCAAGATTAAGTTTGTTATTAAAATTATTTACACTTGCTAAGTACCAACAGTCAAGCATCAGTATTTTCGAAACCTCGCCGCGTGGTGTTGCTGATAAGATAAAAGTTATAAAAGCTAGTTCTCTGCAACAGTTACAGCGGAATATACAACATTCATTTCCATCACCACAATTTCCAAAAAATTTGCGCGTTTTAATTGAGCAAGCAAAACAAAATCAATCATCTCGCGGAGAAAAAAATATCGCTAACTTTTTCCTTTCTTTACAAGATATTGAAAATAAAGTTAGAAAACGAGAATTACTGCTAATTAAAAATGAAGTAATTAATCTTTTTAAATCATATGGTAATATCAATTTTTCGAGTACCACATCGCAACAATTTTTGAATGGTTATGCCATTGCACGTGTAATCGAAGAATACTATCGTAACCCTAAGCGAAAAACAATAAGCCTCTCTACTGATATTAATCCGAAGGTAAGAGGAAAAGTAAAGTCAATGATTGATAGCGAAAGACAAAGACAACTGCAAAAACTATAAGGAGCGCCCCATGCACCAAGCGCAAGCATTTATCGCGATGCCATTTGATCAGAAATTTCATTCGGTCTATAAAACAATTCGCGCCGCATGCGAATCACTGAATATCAAGGTAATTCGTATTGACGAAGTGTGGGCGAGAGAAGACATATATAAACAAATAGAGGAAGAAATACTTAAATCGGATTTTCTTATAACCGATTTTACCGGAGATAGAATGCTTGAAGTGCCAAATCCAAATGTTGTTCATGAAGCGGCATTTGCGCGTACCAAAAAAAAATATCTGATTTTAATGGCACAAGATCATAAATGTCTTCCATTTGATTGGCGAACACGCCCAGCTATCATTTATCAAATGACACCTGAAGGATTGAAGTATTTAGAAGAAAGACTGGTTATTGGTATTCAGGCTCTTATGGAAAAAGAAGACTTTGGACATGATTATGAAGAGGCAACCGCGAATAATTTCATGCATGGTTATCCTCAACAAATGCCACAACACTATATGCCGATGAACTATGCGACTGCTCCAATGAATTATACTCCTAGCCATAATACAACTCTTAGCGAAATAGAGTCTTTACTTATTACCAAACAGGGACAACCTGTTGCAGTGAATAGCAATCATAATTCTCGTCTTCCAAAAGGTTTTAGTAAAAAGAAAGATTCGATTGTATGTCGGATTGACAATAGCGAAATGGTTCATGTTCCGACAGCTGAGTTTAAAATGGGATTTGAGGATGAAGAGCCGGAACATCAAGTTGTGCTGTCAGAATACTTGATTGATAAATACCCGGTAACTAATAAACAATTTGCAAAGTTTATCGACTCTGGAGGATATCAATTTCAAGGATTTTGGAGTGATCTTGGTTGGCAGTGGCGTGTTAATAACTCTATTTCACTGCCCGCTTTTTGGGACAACCCAAAATTTAACGATGCTTTATTGCCAGTTGTAGGTGTTTCTTGGTATGAAGCAATGGCTTATGCTGCTTGGGTTGGAAAACATTTACCAACAGAAGCACAGTGGGAATTAGCGGCTAAAGGAACAGATGGTCGCCAATTTCCTTGGGGAAATGAAGCTCCTTGTTCGCAAAGAGCAAATTTTCGCGGCCAATCTAATCATCTTACCTCAGTGAATAACTTTGATGATATTGCTTCAGCATATGGTTGTATTGATATGGCAGGAAACGCATGGGAATGGTGCTACGATTGGTATGATGATGATTATTATGAAAAAAGCTGCCGTGAAAATCCCGTTGGTCCGCCGCAAAGTGAAGATGAGGAAAAAGTTTGTCGTGGGGGAGCGTTCTCTTATGATATCGATACGCTAAAAGTTTATCATCGTTTTTTTGGTATAATCACTTTACGAGATAAAAGTTCCGGTTTCCGCTGCGCTAGAATTTTATAGGAAAAAAACAATGAATGACTTTTCTATCTCACAACAATTTCCCAAATGGAATTTTCGGAAAGAAATAGGTAATAACTATCTTTTGGCAACATACATTGCCGAAAATTCTGAGAGCGGAAAATGCGTTTTGAAATTATTTTCAAAAACGCTATTAAAAGATAGTGAGCATACAAAAACTTTTTTTCAACAACTTGACACTACAATTCGCATAAGTCATAGTAATTTAGCAAAAGTTCATAAAGCGCATATTGCTGAGAGTAGCGCTTATTTTTTTCGCGAATTTATCGAAGGTGAAAGTCTTGAAAAAAAACTTGAAACTAGAACTTTTGATGCCATAGAAGCAACCCAAGTTCTTTTGGATATTTCTCAAGGTATTTTTTCTGGATATCCCTTTGGTATTGTTTATAACAATATCAAACCTTCTAATATTATAATAGACCATTTTGGCGTTGCAAAACTATGCGATTATTGTTTGCCAGCAATTGAACTAGGATATCTATCTCCCGAACAAATAAAAAAGCAAAAAGTAAGTAGTAAATCAGATGTGTATTCTTTGAATGTCATATACTACGAAATGATGATGAATGAACCTTTGTTTCGTGAAAAAAATGTTAAAGAAATTATTGAGCTTCAAAGTAAAACAGATATTCCACCACAATTAGATAAGTGGCCAGGGCATCTACCTAAAAAAATAAAGTTAATCATTCGCAAAAACCTCAATAGTAATCCTGAAGAACGTGATACTCCATTTCATTTTGTTAAACAACTAAATGGAATTTTAAAATCACTTAAGGCTCCACCACGTAATACAATTCAAATTCAAAAACAAACGATCACCCGGAGAGTCAAAAGACCAAGCACCGATAAGAATGTTTGGGGAGAAATCGGAATTGAGAATAGCGAAGCTATTGTGGAAGATGAAAAAGAAGAATCTGTTTTCGACGCTGAAAATATATTGTTTTCAGAAGGAAAATTGGAAAAATATATTCAAGAAGAAATAGACAGTGCTTTGACTAAACAAAGCATGGATAAAAATGAAATTCTTCCGTGCTTGAAGTTTTATTTTCCTAAAAGATACGAAGAGACAATTATTGGCTATTTACAAAATGTTTTCCACGAAGAGTGCTGGTTGATTAAAGGCACTGAGAAAATGAGTTATCTAGAAATAGAAATAGACCTGGAAAAAGGGTGCATTCAAAAGCACTATTACAAATTTGAGAATATTTTAGAAACTGCAATTACTCAGGCGTACGAAAACCCTGAAAATACTACAGAATATACAGAACAAGACGAAAAACAAATAAAAGCCAAAGCTTTGTCTAAAAAGAGTAGTGAAAACATCATAGATGAAAACGATTTACAAAACACAGTAGATAGTGACGATTTATATAAGACTCATGAAGTGAATAGTCAAGAATTTATCACAAAAAATAATCCTGAAATTAGCGTTTCTGAAAAAGATGGTGTGACCAAAATTATTACAGAAAAAGGTTCTGTTGAGATTGACAGTAGTGAACTGAGTGGTTCTAAATTTTTAGAAACTTATAGCTTAGAATCAGAGCATATTGAAACGTTAAATGATATTACTGTAGATTCGCTGGTTTCAATAAAAGATTCTATGAAGTCAATGTCGTTTACACAAAAAAGTTTGATGGTAAGCCGCCATTTAGTTGGAAAAAAGGTAAAAATCACTGTTGATTTTGATAATAGGCACGAAGCGACGGCATGGGTAAAGTTTGTTCGTAAATATAAGCTATACAAAGGAAAACAATTCATTGTTGAAGATAGTGAAGAGCAAAAACAAACGTTTATTATTTTTATTGATAGGCTTAAAGCGTATGAAAAAGTAAGCGCGCACATTGACCGAATCAAAGAGTTCTTTGAAGGTGATTATGAAATTTCAGAGATGGATCGCGGTGGTATGGGCGCAATATTAAAGCTTATTAGTAAACACGATAGCACAATACTTTCCTTGCGTCCTGAAAATTACTGGGCTCGATATAAATTTGCTCCTTACTTAAGAAGTTTGAAAAACCTTAAAGGTGAACAAGTATTTTATGCTGACCTTCCTAAAGAAACTGAATTTGTTATAAAAGTAGGCTTTGAAGGGTACGAAGAGTCTCTTATCCAAGAAGCAAAAATTTTAACTAGTTTAGCTGAAGATGAAAATATCTGTAATACTATTATCGGTTGTGTTCAACAAGGACGGCTCTTTGCAAGAGACGAAAAAAAAGACCAGGAGAAAATTGGTTATTACTTAATGCTTGAATTTGCACACCAGGGAAATTTAGAACAAATATATAAAAGTTGCCCGGAAAATAGATTGTCACCCTCCATTGCCTTTGCCATCATGTATGGAATGATTCAATCATTACAAATTTTAAAAGACAAAGGAATTATTCATCGCGATATTAAGCCTCAGAATATACTTCTAGACCAAGAAGGAATACCCAAGTTAACTGATTTTGGGTTGGCGATTACCACAACACAAGCTAGTAATCATCTAACTGATGATCGTAAGCGTTTGCTGCGTATTGTCGATGAAAAATTTTGTAAAATAAGTATTCAACGAGAACATATGCAGACTATTTTGCAGAATCTAACACACATACAAGAAAACTCAGAGGCAATAGACCTAGTTCTACAAGAAAAAATCGAAATTCTCTCAGAAGCGATAGAGAAAGTTAAAAAGCAAGAAGCAAATCGCGCCGAAGAACTCAAAGAGAGATATCGCCCAATAAGTGCAGAAGAGAATGCTCTTAAGGGACGATTTGCAGGTTCATTGTATTATGCTTCACCAGAACAATTTACAACAGATGTCGTTTTAACAACAGCTTGTGATATGTACCAACTAGGAATGGTTATTTTTACGATGTTGACAGGTAAAAAACCAGTAAGTGGTAAAAATACTTTCGATATTATGAGCAAGATTCTGGACCCTGAGAAACCAAGAGTTAAAGATCATATCAAAAGTGACCCGATTGTTGATATTTTAAGCGATCTTATTGAAAAAATGATCCACCACCAGCCTCAAGATCGTATAGACGTTGGAGATGTTCGCAAAATAATGTACGAAGTTTTATTTGACTATGCTTTAGAGCTTAAAAAAGAGCCTCAATTTACTCCTATTATGGAATTAAACGAAAAACAACAAGAACGTTGGGATAAAAAAGTTGAGTATGCTAAAAATTTACATAAAACGTGTATAGACGCAATTTTTAGTACTGTATTTCAAGATAGAGGTTTACCTGAATTGCAATAGTAATTTATGACGCTAGGAGAATAAAATGCTAGATCAACTTGTAAAATATCTAGAGTATACTAGTTTTTTTTGGAACTTTATCGAGCCATTTATATTTGTTTTTGTTATTGGTATTTTTTTTCGCGACCCAGTTCGACGTTGGAATTTTTTTGGCTATCGCCCTACAGCAGTGATGGGAGTGTTTGATCCGCAACTAGAAAAAGTTATTTTTTCTAGAGTCAATGGATTTTGGTCTTTTAACCAAGGTGGGATATACGAAGATAATATGCATGCTACCGCAGCTGATATTTTAAATCGCGAAGTAGGACTACCACAAACGCGTTTTAAATTAATCTACTTCACACCACTAGGTAAAATAAAACTACAAAACAAAAGACTGTTAACGCGTGCTCGCATCAGTGCTTTTAGCATTCGCAGTAGATTGCGAGGAAAAGGTTACCTTGGCTGTTTTGTACGTTGCAATCTCCAGGATGTAGAAGGCATGCTCAAAAAAGGCGCTGGAATTGAAGAAATAAGAGTTGTGAGCTTTGAAGAAGCGAAAAGACTCACAGATGAAAAATGCGATCACGAAGAGCATCAAGTCAAAAAACGCGATATGGTTATTTCAATGATTTGCGAAATGGAAGCTTTTGCTAAAGATGAGAAGAAATGGCGCACTGGTCGTAACAAAGCACCACAAATAGAACAAGAAAATTCTAGCGAAGAAACGCAAGAAAGTGCAGAGTAATGGAAATAGGTTTTTGTTTATTTAAGTACTTTCCCTTTGGAGGCTTACAGTCTGATTTTTTAGCTATTGCTAAAAAATGCCAAGAACGCGGTCACAATATTCATGTTTATACGCGTAGTTGGCAAGGAGAAGTACCTCAAGGTTTTCATGTCCATCTCTTAAAAACAAACTCTATAAGTAATATAGGTAAAGACGTTGCTTTTATTAAGAAACTTTGCTTAAAACTGCAGAAAGACCAACCACATATTGTGGTTGGTTTTAACAAAATACCTGGACTTGACGTTTATTTTGCTGCCGATAGTTGCTATGCAAGAAAAGTAGAAAGCAAACCTTCACCCATCAAAAAACTTGTGTCGCGTCATCGTCATAAATTGCGATTAGAAGCCAGTCTTTTTCAACCACCTTTTCCACATCTATTGCTTATCGCACCACAACAAATGCAGGATTTTGAGAAGTTCTATGCTATAAAACAAGATAATATTCATATGCTGCCTCCTGGAATTGATGCCAACTTAAAAGAGTACTCTCCTTGTAATAATAGAACTATTGTAAAAGAGCTAAAGCTTGCAGATGGGACTTTTCTTATTTTAATGGTTGGTTCTGGTTTTCAGACAAAAGGTGTTGATCGCTCCATTCGAGCTCTTAGTAGTCTACCAAAAAACCTACTTTCTAAAACACATCTAATTATTGCTGGCAAAGGTAAAAAAGCTTTCTTTGTAAACATGGCAAAACGTTTAGATATAGAAGAAAATGTTACCTTTCTAGGCGCTCGTTCAGATGTACATAGTCTCTATCAACAAAGTGACATGTTGCTTCATCCCTCATACAATGAATCTGCTGGAAAAGTAATTTTAGAAGCTACAGTGGTTGGACTTCCTGTTATAACAACTGCTAATTGCGGCTACGCTTTTTACATTGAGAAAGCGCGAAATGGTATTGTTATTCCTGCGCCATTTGATCAAAATTGCTTAAATAAAGCTTTATTTGATATGAGACAAGTCTCTGATTTATATGAACGTTGGGGAAAAAATGGTTGGGAGTATGCACGCAAAAACGATCTCTATACACAGCACGATAGAGCTGTTGATGTTATTGAAAGTGTAGGAAAGAATAAAGGTAATGCTCGAAGAAAATAGAGTAAAGCGTACTCTGTATTTTTTCATTATCATTTTGTTAGTGTCCTGTGATAGTGGATCGATCATCGACGCTTTAAAAACAGAAAATGCAGATAAGGCCATGAAGTTGATTTCCACAGACAAGCAAATCAACAAGTGTGATGAAAATGGAAAAACAGCGTTATTCATTGCTGTAGATAAGGGATATTACAATATTGTAAAGGCACTTATCGAAGCAGGTGCCGATATAAATATTAGAGATAATCACAAGAAAACAGTGCTTATAGTTGCCTTGAATCAGCAAAACGAAAAAATTGCTCAGCTGTTACTAAGCAGCGGAGCTGATTGCAATGTATTAGATGGTGAAGACAACACGATGCTTACGTTAGCCTTGAAACATAAACAATTTAACATTGCACAAAATTTACTACCAAAAGTCGATATAGATCATCAAAACCTACAACGCGAAACGGCATTAATGATTGCGGCTAGGAACGATAATGAAAAAATAACTGAACTTCTCGTAGAATTAGGAGCTGATGTTAATATAGAAGCATATCGAAAAAATACCGCTCTTATTATTGCAGCAAAAAGCAACAGCCCAAAGTCATTAAAAATATTACTCCCAAAATCAAAGATAAATCACCCCAATATACATAACGATACCGCTTTAATCATTGCAATTAAAAAAGGTTATGTAGAAATTGTCAAGATTCTCATGGCCTTTGGAGCTTCTACTTCTGCTGGAGATGATCGGTTTTCTTGTTTTACTTATGCAAAGAATAATAAGGAAATTTTAGAACTTATCGCTGGAGACGCTGCCAAAAAGAAACCATTTGACCCTAAGGTGTGGGATGTTTGTTGGAATGGCCAGTATTTTGAATTTCAAAATTACCAATGGCAAATTTTAGATACCAACAAAAAGATAAAATATGCTCATCTATATCAAAAATGGTACGCCATCAAGAATAATTTACCACTAGA
Source organism: Candidatus Uabimicrobium helgolandensis (assembly GCF_041508025.1). Lineage (NCBI taxonomy): Bacteria > Pseudomonadati > Planctomycetota > Candidatus Uabimicrobiia > Candidatus Uabimicrobiales > Candidatus Uabimicrobiaceae > Candidatus Uabimicrobium > Candidatus Uabimicrobium helgolandensis. The sequence continues at coordinate 2,446,524 of NZ_CP165719.1, read as the reverse complement.
AAAAATTATAAAAATCAAACGCAATCGTTGTGTATTTGTTCTGGTACCACCTGGAGTTTACAATGGATATAACATCGATTGCTTCTGGATGATGAAACACGAATTTGGAGTTACAAAGAGGAATCCTTACGGTTTGAGTGAAATATCGTGGAATGATATTTACAAAAAGTATATCAAATCGGCGAATATTAATCTTCCTACAAGCAAACAATGGATGTTTGCATGTTTTGCCGCAGGCGTGCAAGAATTTACACAAGGTAAATGGAAAAGCCGTAGTGGATTTGGCATGTACAATATGATTGGTGGGGTTCGCGGCGAATGGTGTGAAAATTGGCATCATAATTTTCGAGAATTCAAAGTAATACGCAATCCTCAAATCAACGGATTACAACCTCAGGATTCGGAATATAACTTAGGGTTTAGACTAATATATAAAGAAATAATTCCTATGATATTAGCTGTCAAAGAAAATAATATAGAGCAATTAGATACTCTTCTTATTAAAAAGGCAAATGGCAATACCACAGATTCTGCTGGCTGGACATCTCTAATGCACGCTTGCCGTTTAGGGCGCACAAAAATGGTAAAGAAACTGATTGCTGCAAAGGTAAATGTTCGCGCCAAAGAAAATATACATGGTGTAACAGCTCTAATGCTTGCATGTGAAAATGGGCACCAAAAAATTGTTGATTTACTTCTCACAGCGAATGCTCAAGTCAACCTTCAAGATAAAGATTGTATAACGCCTCTAATGTTTGCGTGCAAAGGCGGGCATCAAAATATTGTGAACCTTTTACTTAAAAAAGGGGCAAATATTAACGCAAAAGACGAAGGGCACTGGACACCTTTGATATACGCTGCTATTGATGGATATACTGAAGTTGTAAAAACTCTTGTTGCCAACAACGCAGAAACTAAAACAAAAGATCTTTTTTTAAATACAGCTTTTGACTATGCGAAGGCTAGTGAATACAAAGAAATTATGGCTTTACTTCAGCAAAAACAAGAATGAGAATTACAATCTTTTCGTTCACTGTTTAGTGTAAGCTGTATAACAGTTACCAACGCGACAACTATTTATTTACAAAAAGTATGTTCAGAAGTCCGCTGTTTACTCCTACAAATAAATCTAAATCTCTATCGACCATGTTTACAGAAAAAGAATTGACATTGCCACGCTTTGGTTAAGTGTGTTCTAGGTCGAATTCGTTGAGGCTAGAGAAGAAGATGGTAATATTACAATGCGTTTTACTTTCGTGGTTTAATTTTTTGTGTTGTAAATACTAGAAGAATACTTAGGAAGAAGGTTTTATATGAAACACATTCTCGAATTAATTAAGATAGCTCGACCAGGTTTTTGGCCTACACATCTTTGGTTTTTTTGTTTGCCATTTGCCACTCGCGATATGTTTTCAAATCCTTCTTTTTGGCTTGGGGCTGTATACGTTTGTTTTCCCCTTAGTTTATTAATCTACGGATGGAATGATTTGGGAGATGCTATTAGTGATGAAGCCAATGAAAGAAAAGATAGTTGGCTATTTGGCGCTCGACCTGATTCTAAGATGAGATCAGTATTACCGTTTTGGATGGGTTTAGTGCAAGTGCCATTCATTATTGCTTTTGTGATACTAGTAAATTGGCAAATGTTAGTGTGGTTTAGTGGAGTTGTATTAATTAACTTTACATATAATACTCTGCGATTTAAATCTTTGCCATTACTTGATTTATTAAACCAGGTAGGCTATTTATTAATTTTTGTAATGGCAAGCTGGCTTTGTGATGTTCCTCAACTCAATGCGCCAGCGATGGTGTTTAGTACGCTTTTTGCGATGCAAAGTCACTTATTTGGGCAAATAATGGATATAGATGCTGATAAAGTTGCTGGCCGTAAATCTACTGCTGTTGTTATCGGTGCGCTTCGCGCTAAGTTGTTACTAATTTTTATTATGACAGCCGAGGTAGTTATTGCTTATATTTATTTTCGCACACCTATTGTCGCTATTTTTATGTCTGCTGGTGTATTGTTCTTTATTTTCGACGCAGCATTTGGGCCACGTCGCTACCCAGTTTGGTTCATGAAAATCTTTTTTGTTGGGTGGAATCTAATGGTAATCGCAACCATTCATTTCGTATGGCGATATGGAGTCTTTCTTGTAAATTAGAACTATGGAGGATAACCTTGGTGAAAATATTACTATTGGTAGTATTACTTCCTATAAAAATTTTTGCAACAGCGCAGCTAGCAGAAAAACTAGACGGTAAAGAATATAGCCAGTAAACAACCTTTATTCTCAACCGTTAAGAGAATATATTGCAAATATAAAACCGCGACCAGTGTTTTCTAAAAAAGTCGCCTCAACATGTTGGAGAGGTTATATTGGTACATGGGAAATTAGGAATAAATATCTTTATCTCAAATCGTTTATCTCAATTAAAAGAACAAGCAATACCAATGCTCGAAAAGTTGGTGATTTCAAAACATTTTAATAAAAAAGAAATCAAAAAAATGCTGAATAAAATAAAACAAGATAATTAAATAGTGGAATTGTATGCCGACACGATTAACACAAGAAAAGAGAGATTTTATTAAAGTGTGTTCGGCATATCTAGATCTACTAGAGTAGATCCTACTCACTAACCAGAAGTTACTTTACGTTGTCGGATATTTTCTAGCAACAATAACACCAATGACAAAGATCATAAGTAGCGCTAAAATAGTGATAGGTAAGAATATTCGAAATGCCAATTTTTTTACTTCACTTATTGTAGAACCAAGCGGAATAACGACTTCCTGAATTCCTCGCACATCGCCGACCTTCCAATCCTTTTTGGGACTATATTTGTCAGTGTTATGACAATTAACACAACTTCGCTTCATTATCACAGCTTTACCATAGCGTAAGGCCGGAACACCGTTGTATTTTTCGATACGATAATACGGTTCACTACTGTTTTCGTCTGCTTTTTCCAAAGCTGTTTTTTGAAAGTCATCGTGAGCACCTCCGTCTTTTCTCCAAGGAAATGGAAAGTTGCTATACAAACGCGCTTTGATACCATTTTTATTTTTACTAATTTGTTCTGCTAACTCAATACTAAAAGTCGCAGGAAAAGGTATTTGATTCTCTTTATTGTGATAATCGTGGGTGACTTTAACACCTAATTTTTTTACTTTATTAACAATTTTTGAAGAGTACGCACTTCGAAACTCCGTTAATGATGAAGTATATAGTGAAGCGTATTGCAAGGCCATTTTCTGTTGTTTTTCTTGTATAGACAAAAGAACTGTAAGCAGTCCGCATATGATGACAACAATAGCAATCGTTATTGCCCAGCGAAGTCTTTTCGTTATTTTTTGCGCACGACTTCTTTTCCTTTTTGCCTCTTGGATTTGTATGTTTAAATTCTGGACTTCCTTTGTAGAATTGTCTAATTCCATTAATTGCGCTTCTGCTAAAAGGAAATCTCCATTTCGTAAAGCAATTTCAGCATACTCAATACGCGCTTTTTGTTTTCCCTTTATGGCTTTTTCATTGTTTTTCCATAAAAGAAGGGCTTGCTCAAAACCAGCAACTGATTTGGCAAGGTTGTCGTAGCAGCGAATGTTATCTTCTTCGTCGCGGCTTTGATTTTTCACATTAGTCAAACAGTTATTCAAAATACGATTGCTATTATTTGCAATAATTAAACTTTGTCTGTGGCGTAGATAGTTTTGTATATCATTTTGGAATTCGTGGACATTTTGGTAACGATCACCAATATTCTTTTGTAAGGCCTTCAAACATATGGATTTTAATTCAGGTGAGCTATTCGTAGAGAATTGTGGGGTTTTTCCTTCTACAGCGTAATCAAGTACGTCTAAAGTCGTTTCTCCTGTTCGAGGAGGCCGACGTTCTATAATTTCGTATAGCAATCCTCCTAAGAGATAAATGTCAGTCCAAGGACCAATTTTCTGACCATCACCTGTTGCTAATTCTGGGGGCATATAGCTTGGTGTCCCCATTGGACGCTTTATCATATCTTTGCGTACAATAGGAAGATCATCCGGCCGATTATCCCAAAAATCTACTGCAATCCCCCAATCCATAATATATACTTCACGAAATTCACCAACCATAATATTTTCAGGTTTTAAATCGTTGTGGATAACACCTTTGTTATGTGCAAATGCTACAGCACTACAAATATGAAGAAGTATATCTAAATGATCTTCTTGGCTATATTTTTCGGCAATTAATTGGTGTTTAAAGGTTTCTGGATAAAGAAGATAAACCCAAGAAAGGCCTTCAACTAATTGCATTGCCATAAGTACATCGCCATCTTCACCTTGTCCTAAGTCATAAACAGCGGGTATATTAGGGTGATTAAGATAAGCTGTGACTGTTGCTTCAGCAATAAATTTTTCTTGAATAGAAGGAGTCCATGATTTAGGAAGTATTTGTTTTATGGCAACATTTCGCTTTAAACTATTTTGTTTTGCGTTATAAACAACTCCCATGCCACCGCGAGCTATTTCTCCTTGAACTTCGTAACTAGAAAAAGCTGGTGGTACGTTCTCCTTATAATCATGTTCGATTTTTTCATCGCGATCTGCAAGAATTTCTTTAAGATCTAGAGTATCTAAATCCGATTCCCTACGATGATTATTTGTTATCGGAGACTTTACTGAAGAGGGGTCTGCAAGAGTTTGAAGAATTTCTTCTTTGGTATCGCGTACGTTTGGATCTTGTATCGTTTTTCTTGAATATGGATAAGAGCTACCATTTTCTTGCCGTTTGACTTTGAAAACAGGTATATTAAAACTTAGATTTTTTTCAGCAAAATACGGATGGGCTTTACCCTTATAAGTATCTCGTGGTTTATCACTGGGTGATTTTTCAATAGTTTCTTCCCATATCTTTTTTATATCTTGTTCATCCATAACAATTTCCTGATACAAAACTTTAGTATTTTATTTTCATCCAGGGATGCTAACGTTTTTATATAATGTGAGTCACTTCAGAGAGTAGCGAGAATTTTAAAAGTGCAAAATTATGTTCTGTAACCACAAAGTAACAACTAAAATCTCTAAAGTAACAAAATTATAAGGAAAATAAATATCACAAACCCTAGATATTATATCTATTATACACCACCATTTGCTATTTGGAAACATTCTAGAATATTTTTCGATAAATTGTTATTATAGAAACCTAAATTAGAGTGTATCAACGCACTCAGAAAATTTTACTGCGAATGCAGATTAGAAAGGTAAAAAATGGCGGAGCAGAAATATGAAACATTTGGTGAATTTTGGCCTTTTTATTTACTAGAGCACTCTGATCCTAAAAATCGATTTTTGCACTTTGTAGGATCTTTAATTGCTTTACTTTTTCTCGCGGCAACTATTTATTATAGTAATCTTTATTATTTAATTGGCGCTTTTGTATCAGGATATGCTTTTGCGTGGATTGGACACTTTTTTGTAGAGCACAACAGACCTGCAACTTTTAAGTATCCATTAAAATCTTTTTTTGCTGATTGGGTAATGTTTGTATGCATAATAACAGGGCAAATTGGAAAACAATTAGAAAAAGCAAAGAGCCGTCTAGCAAGTGAATAAAACAAAAGCTTGCAGTTTAACTGCAAGCTTTTAATCTACTAGAATAAGCAAAATTTCTATGCAAAATTTGCTAGGAAACTAAGTAATTAGTTACTTGTTTCGCGATATTGAAATTCCACAGCTTGCCACTTATATGCTTTGCCTGTTGCTACAAAATATTCGCTTCCAATAAGTGGATCGTAGTAAACGTTAAAATTCTTTAGCATATATTTGTAATACAGATCAACGTAGCCGTATTTTCCTGGTGTAACATCACGCCAGTATTGAAGAGAACGCGAAAAAGAGGCTGTTACTTCAAACCCTACTTTAGCAGAAACGACACCGGCATCAACACCTGCTTCTGTGCGAAACGAATTTGAGACGCTACGTGTTTCATTTACACGTACTTGGCCACCCGGACCACTATGACTAATGATTGTTCCTTGGCTTACACGATGATAAGGAACAGACCCTGTTATAGCAACACGCCAAGAACCAAGAACACGTCCTTGTGGGTTTTTGTCTTGAACAACAATTACATTTTTTACTTCATCTTCTCCTGGTTTGAAAACCTTGAAGCCTTTTTCTGCTAACCACGTTTTTGTAAAAGTATTGAAAGATACGCGGTGGTAAGCAGCCCAGTTAGAATGAAGCACTTTTACTTCTTCACCATTCACCGAAACAACAATCATTGTATGAGCTTCAGGAGCAGATTTTTGCAAGATATAACCTGGTTGTACTTCATCTATAGAATGAGTAGCGTAATCATATCCATAAGGCAGTAGATAACCACATTCAGCATAAGCAATAATATTAACAAAGTTTTTTGCCTCGGCAATGTGTTGTTTAGTGCCAAGAGGAAAAAACTCGCTTCCATTATACTTCTCTAATAAATTTCCTTGCGCTAATATCTGTGTTCCTTCGGATTGACCATCAATACTCCAGGTACCACTAAATTCTAAATTTTCAGCAGCGCTAGCAATAGAAGCATTTTGACTCCACCCATTACAACAAACCATTAAAGCAACGGTAAATACAACAAAATATTTCATAAAACCTCCCAAATGATTTTTTTTATATATCTTCCCACAAATATTACATAATATAATTGTACCTGAATATAGTAAAACTGTAAAATATAACTTTCAAAATAATGATTACAGCTCACAGTGTAGTTTCAGAAAACAGTGTGCACTCAAATTTGCAACCGATATCAATTTAAAACCCAAAGAGAAAAATATGCGTATAATATTAATTTTTTTAATTTCTCCATTTATCTTTGCTCAAAGTCAACAAGAGTTATTATCACTACAAAATTCTTTTGTAAAAGCGGCATCAAAAACAGAAGCGTATATCGTTCAAATAGAAGTAGAAAGAACAAAAGATATATCTCTACCACCCCCTAGTTTTTTCTTACAAGATTTTGAAAGTTTACCACGCATTCATCGCCGCCACTGGAAACAGTTCCTTCAAGAGACAATTGAAGTATCTAAACGTCCAGAGGGTAATGTTTCTGGTATTATAATTTCTTCTAGAGGAGAAATAGTAACTTCTTATTATAATGTTTCAGGGATAATTCGTAGTCTCCGTGTGTTTATTGGTAGCAATAGTTATCCAGCTAAATTAGTTGCGTATAGCAAATTAGATGATATTGCTTTGCTTCGCATTAACAAAAACACACAGTATTTAACTATGTCGAAACGCGATCCACAGCTTGGAGACTGGGCAATTGTTATTGCCAAAAGTAAATCAAAAAAATACTACACTTTAAATACGGGTATTGTAAGTGGAACGAAGCGTTACTACGGATTTTCTTGGCAACTCGATGCTAAAGTTGATTATGCAAATTCTGGTGGTGCTGTTATTGATATATATGGTAATTTTGTCGGAGTGGTCAATCGTGTAAGTCACTATGCAAAGAGTGGTCAATCTTCAGGTGTTGGTTTTTTTACTACAACAAAAAGATTGTCTCGTATTTTGCCCACGCTACGAAGAAAACAAAGTATTCCTATTCCAACAAAACCGTTTATGGGTATTCGCGTAAATCGTATGCAAATTAACAATGATAATTCCTACTCAGTCGTCGTAGGTAGTGTTTTTCCTGAAACTCCGGCTTACAAAGCAGGAATTCGCAGCGGTGATGTGATTATTGCTGTTGATGGTCGTAAGATGAAAAAACGTAGCGATTTTTCATCTTGGGTAAAAAAAATAGGTTATAGCAAACCTTTACGACTAAGAGTTCTACGAAATAGTCGTATAAAAAACTTTGAAGTTATTTTGAAAAAAAGGCCACTGTTTTTTTAAGGAATTGTTAGTGAAGATTTATTGTTTACTTATTTTTACCTGTACGACTTTATTGTATAGTGAAGAAAATACAGATTTTGATATTGCAATTCAAATACAACAACAAATAAAACACACTATTCATAAATGTCTTGATGCATACGTTAGTATCGGTGGCGGAGCAGGTGCTATTATCTCTAGTGATGGCTATATTATTACCAATAATCATGTTGTGGAAGATGTTGATAAATGGTCAGTAATAACTGGTAGTAAAAAAGCGTACCGAGCATTTGTAGTAGGTCGCGATGTATTAGGAGATATTTGTTTATTAAAAATCAGTGGTCAGCCGAAAAACCTTCCTTTTCTAAAATTAGGTGATTCTGATTTACTGTATCATGGTCAAAGGGTTTTAGCTATGGGAAATCCGTTTTTATATTCAAAAGATGGGTCTCCATCGGTATCCTTAGGAGTTGTTAGTGCTCTTCACTGTTACCAAGACAATTATGGAGATGCCATTCAGACTGATACTTCCTTAAATCCGGGGAACTCAGGTGGACCACTTGTTAATCTACAAGGGGAATTGGTAGGTGTTTGCGGGAGGATTGCCTCGCGATTTAATAATCGACGTAGTTCAGGAGTTGGATTTGCTATTACTTCCAAACAAGTTAAAAACTTTTTGCCCCTGTTAAAGAGAGGCGAAAAAATTATTCATGGCAAAATAGATGTAGAAGCGCGTGAGTACTTTAATCAGGGAGTGCTGATAAAATCATCCCTAATCAAAGCCTTACGTTCAGGTGATATTGTGCTTAAAATAGCAAATATACCTATTTACAGTCTTGACTTGTTTTATGGAAAATTATGGACCTATCCTGCAAATGCATCTGTAATAATCACAGTGAAACGTCAAGACAAAGTAGTCACAACAAAAGTTGTTCTAAAAAGTAAAGAAGATGAATAAAGCGCGTCGGTCATTTAGATTTTAATATGATGTGAGATTTTAATGAGTAGCAATTACCTTGAAGACGCTTTGTTTTGCTGTGCAAAAGAAAGCGCAGCTAATCTCTAAAATAGCCATACTACAAAGAAGATAAATGTCGACACGCCTTAGTTATGAAGAAGAAATAAGTTCAGGTAAATATAATATACGAAAACAACCTTCACAATAAACTAATTTCTTGCATAGAAGATCTGTCATGTCTTTTGCTAGAATTTCCATATGACAAGATGTGCAATATTCGTCTTGAACAGGAACAAGAGCATCACCACGTAAATTTTTGAAAATTCTCTCGTATTCTGATAAAGTTCCGGGCTCTAAGTCAGCGATATCTTCGCGTTTCTTTTCACGTTTTTTACATACTGAATCTAGGTCGGATGACAGTTCCCGAAGTTCTTTTTCTACTTGTAAACGAAATTTTTCATATTCATCAGCAATAACATTATATTTGCTTTTTGTTTCTTTCAGTTTACTTTTTTCAACTTCAATTTTATCAATAAGTTCGATTGTTTTTTCTTCTGTTTTAGCGCGTGTTGTACCTTGATCATCTATTTCTTTTAAAAGTGTTTTATATTCGATATTTGTTTTGGCAACTGCCAAGTGTCCCTTTTTCTTGTTAATTAAATCATCAATACTTTTTATTTCTAATTCATTGTTTTTCTCTTCCACTTTGAGCTGATCGATGAATTTTTTTTGTTTAGCTATATTTTCTTGGATTTCTATCGCTTCTTGGTAAGTTTTCGATAATTTCCGAGGAAGACGTTCTTGCTCATTTTCAATACGAACGATTTCTTTGTCAATCTCTTGCAAAGCTAGGAGTAGAGACAGGTTTTCCATAAATTACCTTTCTTAGGAAGTGGGAGATTTGAACTACAATTCCTAAATTTTATTAGTTTATAGTGACAGATGCAACGAAAAAGATGCAATATTTTTTATCATTTGTTTACAAACACATTGCAATTTGTGACATTTCATTATAAATTAATATATGTCAAATTGCACAAGGAGTATTTGCAAACACATTTTTATCAGTGGTTTATTTAAAGTGTGTTGGGGTTTAATTATGTAATATCAATACGCCCTACAAATACTTTCATAAAATTTCGAAAGAAGGAGGTCAGGTCTTGCAATTTACACGACGTAAATTTATAAAAGCAGCAGGATTAACTGCTTTACTTGGTCCTTTATTTGGTAGAGAACTACTTGCGCTGGAAAACAACAGCGAACAAATACTAGGCAAGGCTTTTTTACAAGTGTGGCGTCAGACCACATTAAACAAAACTATCAAGTTCAATGCGGAAAACAAACATCTTGAAACTTCGTCTGGCGAAGATATGACAATCCGCAACGACTTTTTAAAAAGTAAGTTACCTTTAACAAAAGAACCAAAGAGTCTGCTATTTTTTGGTCATATTACCGACATGCACATTATCGATGAAGAATCACCGGCACGTTTTGCAGTACTCGATAGCATTCTCACCGAACTCGACATTAGTAGTAGTGGATTTCATCCGCAAGAAGATTTATTATTTTCTAGTACTGATTCGATGATTCGCACATTGAATAGAATCTCTTTACAATCTAATTTTGACTTTCTACTCAATACAGGTGACTCTATTGACAATGCTCATAAAATAGAGCTTGATTGGTTTACCACCGCTATGAGTGGAGGAATGATAGATCCTGATAGTGGTAAAAATGAAGACCCTGTTCCTGGTCTAGGAAATGATGGCAATGATCCACTAAAAGTACAAGGACTTCTTAGTAATATTCCTTTTTACGCCGCTGTAGGAAATCACGATGTACTATATCAAGGGAATATTCCACCATATCTTCGCGAAGTTTTTAATGCTATTGCCGAGCCTATTTTAGGTAAACAATTCTCTATTGAAGATCCTGTAGGAAATTATAGTAACGGTGTTATTGTGCCAAAAGGAACGCCTTACAACCCTGACAAACTTAAGCCAGGAAAAATAGTTGCTGACCCTCGTCGTGCAGCTCTTAGTAGTGAAGAATTTATTTCTTCTTACATAAATGGTGGTGGGGAACGACCAGTATTTGGTTTTCCAAAAAGTCTTGCAGGAGAAGACCTTGCATACTACAGCACAAAGCCACGTGCTTCAACTCCTTTAAGGCTTATTGTCCTTGACACTACTTCGAGAATAGGAACTGCTTTTGGAATTATAGACCAAGATCAGTTTGAAAACTTTCTTATTCCAGAGTTAGAAGAGGCAAAACGTGCAGGAGAACTTGTCATTATTGCATCGCATCATCCATCTAACAGTATAATGACATTGTCGCGTGCGAAAAAGCGCATGGTAGATGTTTGCCAAAGTGACGCTAAAATGCATAGAGTAGTAAAGCAGTTTGCAGGTCATATGGAAGAAAGAAAGCAAACCATTGATGGTAACACTTTTACGCAAACGCTTGCTTCTTATTCAAATGTAGTACTGCACATTGTTGGACATCAACACACAAATAAAATAACTGCTATCGATGGAAAGCATAGTGGGTACTGGGAAGTTCAAACAAGTTCATTAATCGGATTTCCACAACAAGCGCGTTTATTTGAAATAGTTTATGAAGGAAATGCGATTGGAGCAATACACACATGTGTGGTTGACCATGAATCTTCCAAAAATGTTCTTGCAACAAAATGTAGAGAACTTGCTCATGAAGATCACTCTTCATACAACGATCAAAGTAACCGAAATACTATTTTGCGTTTTGATGTACCACCAGAAATTGCTAAAAAATTAGAAATATTATAAATACCGTGAAAAAACCGTAGTATTTACTTGATTTTGAATTTTTACATTTTAGAATGGGATACGCATTGATTGTAAATCCTATTTCAAAAGCTGACTACTAGTATTAAAACTAGTAGTCAGTTTATATTTTAGGTGAAAATTTTTACGCTATGGATAATAAAAAAAATACTATACCACAAAAAAATACAGTATCTAAAGAACAACAAACATTATTTGACGAAAATAGTGAAGATACTATTCCGGAGAATCAGCTAGAAGGTTATTTGAAAAAAAACATTCCTTTAGCTGAAGTAGAGTCTATAAGTAGTGCACAAGCATGTAAACCTTTTTTTCAATTGTTTAAAGAATTAACGCGCACTAATCTCGATGATTTTTACATTAGAATGTCTGTCTTACTACAACTATCTAGTAACAGGGACAAAACTTCTTGGACTCCACAAGAAATGGCACACGAATTTCATTGGATGCGTCAAGAAATTCGCAAAAAAATAATACAACAACTTAGTCGTAGTGGTTGGCTAATTTTTAATGAAGGTTCTTACGAAATCACTCGTTTTGGGAAAAGTATTTTGTCGGTATTATCAGCAATGCCAAAAGATGAAGGATTAGAAGACGCTCTAGGCGCAAATATTTCTTCATTTTCTTTACTTGAAATGTCACAGCAAAACAACGATCCTTCAAATAATTTACGCATGTTTATTAACGAATTGGTAAAAATTGACGAAGATATCGAAAGCACAATAGCAAGTAAATCTGAGTACCTGATCCGTAAAATGAACAAACAAGTTCGTTCACAATTTGATGTAGCAATTAAATCGAGAGAATACTTGCAAAATGTGAGAACAGAAAGTTTTCGTAATTATCGTTTAAAGCAAAAAATTCACGAAAAACTTTCGCAATTTCACTCGCGTGTTTCACAAGTACAAAGAGCGCAAAATGATCTTGTCGCACGTAAAATTATACTGGCTGACAAATCTTTGACACAACACGACGTTAACAGTTTTTTGATCAATAGTAGTTTAGAAAAGTTAGCGCAGGTAGGGAAAGATTTAATCGCTCATCCTATTCATGTTCCAGATTTAGTACCTGCTCTTTTGGTTTATGAAGCAGAGTGGCAATTTGAAAAAGAGCGTCCTGATGATAATCGCCGTAGTTGGGCAGATCAGTTTGAAATGGCAAATGAAAGCGAAGATACGATTAGTGAAAATAATCAATTCTTGAATTTTATTACCGAAATAGACTATGCACTAAGCAAAAGCGATTCTGTCACCTTAGAAAAAATTGTTCCCGCTGAAAATTGGGCAACATCAGGTTTTCGCTTTTCAATGATTGCTGTACTTGAACATTCTGAGTTACCTAAAAACATGGACATTGAAAACGAAGAGTCTATTCCTAAATTACAAGTACACTCACTTGATGATGGCTTACAATTAGAAGTCGCCAAACTCAATGATTTTGTGACAGGCGTAAAAGAAATAACCAAAGGTGTTGTCACGCGAGAACAAAAGGAATAAAAATAAAAATGAATACAACATCAAACGAAGCCGCTATTATTTGTGCACGTTTATTGCGGCAAGGATACGTTCACAAATCAGAATTTCCACAACTAGAACTCAATGACCTTTTACTCACAAGTATACGCGACCGCTTACAAGATGTAGGGATGGAGCTCGTCATGAATTCTTACTCTGATTTCTATGCTGTAAAACTTACTTGTGATAGCCAAGACACAATAGAAGAATCTAACAATATCAGCCTTAAGAGCAATGAAGTAGCTATGTTAGTTATTCTGTGGAGTAAGCTCATTTTACCAAAACGTACCCAAGCTCAAAAGGCTTTGGATGAAGCAATTGCAAAAAAAGCAGCGGCGAAAGAACAGTTAGAAAATAAAGAGGAAAATGAAGAAGTTACGACCGTTCAGCAAGATTTTTTCGAAAAGCAAAAGCCTCGCAAAAAGAAGAAAAAAGATCCCAATCGCATTTATGTGGAACTTTCAGAATTATACGCCGAATTTGGCAAACAATTTGGAAGTAAAACATCATTTAAATCAACAGTATCGCGACTCTCAAATCTTAAATTTATTCATATGCACAATGAAATAATTACCGAAGGTGTTTTTCTTGATCTCCTCATTGATGGCCAACAAATGGGAAATGAAATTAAGAAATCAGCTCTTGCATACAAACTAGCAGGGGTAACAGACGAAGTAGAGGAGTGGGAAGAGGATGAGGAGCTTGAAGAAGAGGAATTTATCGATTTAGCTGACGAGTTAGTTATTTCTGAAACACAAATTAATCAAGATGAGGAATCTTAAAATATGTTTCGCTTTAAATCTTTAGAGTTGATGAATTGGGATTGCTATCCAAACTACCGCGTTCCGATGGACGGAGACATTATTCTATTAATAGGGCAAAACGGTAGCGGTAAAACCACTTTTCTCGATGCACTGCGCGTACTGCTAAATGGTCCGAGACTAAGCAAGAGTCGTACACTGCATCACTATGTGCGAAAAGACGTAGAAACAGCGATGATTCGCGGAGTTGTGACAAATACACTTGTAGGTGAACGGCGTACTTTTTCTCATCTTGGTATTTATGGAGATGTCGATGTATCCCTTATTTGTATTATCCGCAATAAAGGAAATCGTAAAATTGAAAAGGAGTATTTTATAGTAAAAGGTGACCCGCCTATTGAAAAAATTAAAGATTTCAAAAGTGGAATGAGACCTTTACAATACTCCAAGCAACTAGAAGACGCAGGTGTCTCTCGCTCAACATTACAACTAATTGCTCTTGAACAAGGACAAACCGACCGCATTGGTCAGCTAAGTGCAAATCAACTGCTACAATTAGTAATGGATATCACAGGGAACAAAGATATCATAAAACGTTATGAAGATGCACGTCAAAACTATCGCCGCGCTTCACAACAACTTATAGAGCTAAAAACTGAGTACAATAAAATCCATATGCAAACTGCCGAACTTGAAAAACAAGCTAATGAAGCAGAGCAATATAAAGAATATATCGATGAAAAGAAAATGATCGAAACAGAGAAATTACCTATTTCAAAGTGGTATCATATTCTTGATAATTTACATAAACTAGAACGAAATTATTCTGAAAAGCAAGAGATCAAGTTAGTTTCAGAAAAACAGTGTAAGAGCATACGTGAAGAACAAGAAAAACTAAAAACAACACGCGAACTCATTCAAAAAGATCAAAATGGGTTAAGAACTACACAACAAGGACACGAAAAACAACTCAATGCCTTACATCAAAAAATAGGCAAGTGCCATTCGGAATGGCAAAGACTAGAGGAATTGCGTAAAGCTTCGGAGAATATGAATATAAAAGAATCTCCTCAAGAACTAAAAGACAAACAAGAGGAAGTTCAGCTCTCTTATTTTCAAAATAAGAATGCGCTAAGCGAAGTAGAAAAAAAACTGTCCAATTTACGTAAAGAACTGGCAAGTCTTGAAGAAAGCCCACTGCCAACATACCCTGATGAGATCTATAATTTTCGCGATATTCTTGACGAAGCCAATATTGATCATTTATTATTTGCAGAATGTATTGAGATTTTAGAACCTAAATGGCAATTAGCTATTGAAGCTTTTTTAGGCCGCGAACGTTTTTCTGTATTTGTCGATGAACATGATTTTTTGGCAGCGAAAAAAATAGGAGAAAGAAATCGCTACGCGTTTTATATCTCTCCTTACGGCCGCACAGATATTCCAACCCAAATACGCACTAATTCCATCTTAGCGCAATTGCAAATAGCAGATGATCGCATTGCAGAGCGACTTGTGCCACTAAAAGATATACTACTTGTGGATACTGTTCAAGATGGGCACAAACATAAAAAACACATTACAATTACTCAATCAGGTTATCGTCAAGACAAGCGCGGAGGAATTTTTATTGCCCATAAAATTCGTTTTTACTGTGGTGGGCTAGCAGTTGAACAACAAATACAAGAAGTGGAAGAAACTATTGAGCGCGAAAAGCAAAAAATTCCAAATTTACAAGTAAAGTTAACCTTGGCTTCTGACCAAAAAAGAAAAATTGAAGAGAAACTAAAAATAATACGTCGCAAAGAAGAATGGCTATCTTCTAAAGATAAACACGAAGAAGTAAAAAAAGAAGGCGACAAATACTTAGCAGAATCTGAGCAAATAAATGAAGTGCGCAAAAAGATTCTCAAAGAAATAGATCTTCTCAATGAAAAAGTAAATCAAAACTTTGCTTCATATCAACAAGCAGAAAAAGATTTTTCACGTGTACAGAGAGATCAAAAAGCTCTCCAAGAAGAAATGCACAATGTGGAACAAAAAATATTGCAACTTCGCTGGCAAAAAGAAGAATTAGAAAAAGAAATTCCGTCAGATATTCGCACTGGTTATACGCGAGAAGATGTAGAAGATCGCGATTGGTTAGAACACAAAATAAAAGAGATTTTTAAAAAGTTAGAAAACTATAGTGGTTGCCGCGAACTAGAAAAAATTCTACTTTTTGATCACGAAACTAAAGAATTAAAGAAAAAGAAGCTACAACTAGTACGTCAAGAAAATGACTATATGCATCGCTCAGATGAATTAGAGAAATGCCGCGAAGATTATCGTGAAATGATCATTCATACGATTGATTTTTACAACAAGTCAGTAAAGCACCTCGCTTCACTTGCAGGTTGTAAGATGCGCGTTTTTCTAGAAATGGGAAATGCGGAGAGTCTCATAGAAGATTCGCGAATGGAAGTGCGTGTTGCTTTTGACCAAAAACGCGAAGTAAATATACGCGATAAATCACTTTCTGGTGGACAAGATGTAATAGCGAGCTTAATTTTACTAGTTGCGCTTTCTCGTATGGAGCAAGACCAAGCAAGTGGATTTTTTATTATGGATGAACACAATGCTCACCTCGACACGGTAAGAATCGTTGAGGTTGGTCGTTTCTTGCGCTCAACAAAAGCCCAGTTTGTCCTAACCACTCCTACAACTGAAAACGTTTCTGCATTGTCTGTGGCTGACTTGATTTTGTCTTTTACTAAAAAGTCAAACAAATCACCCCATGCTCCAAAACCTCGCTTTATCAGGCGCTTAAATTAGGACGTGTTCCTAGGAGTGATATTTAAAATCTAAAGCTTATAACAAGTTTTGAATTAGGGCGTAATCCTGCACAGGATTGCGCTATTTTTTGTACCATTAGCGACTCCGACCTTGATTATAGAGAAAACAATGAAAACGACATTTATTATTATATGTGTTATAGCATTTCTTAGCTGTTCTAATATCTATATTGCTTCACCAAAATCACAACAACATGTAAATACTAAAAACATCAAGCAAACCATTTATATCGCAGGCGATTTTGGAAGCCCAAGCTCTTCGCTTAAAGATATAACAACCGCAATTGCTAGCGACATAAATCAGCAAAAGGAACGTCCTTGCATTCTTGGTTTGGGAGATAATTTATATGTAAAAGGGTTTCCGCGCAGCGAAGTTAGTAACTCTAAACCATTTAAAAAATTGCTTAAGATAGCTAAATTATTCGCAAAATGTCGCTACAAAAATAACTCTGTACCACTTGTTACTATACCAGGAAATCATGATTATAATGACGATGCTATTGCTTCCGAACGCAAATGGGGTAATATTGCTCCCTGGTACTTTTTAGCACAGATATCACATCCAAAAGATCGTCATTTATTTGAAAACTGGCTTTTTCTGCCTGGCAATGCCCAAAATCACAAATCACATTCCGAACTATATCGTACGCTATATAGTAAGCCACAAAACTTAGTTAAATACATGAAACCAACGATAATTCCACAAGAAATTGTTCACCCTTCTGTTGATATAATTGCTATAGATAGTGAATTAGCAATAGATTTATTTGCTTATGGTTATGACAAACTTGCGCGACAATATTTGCGGTCTCTCATAAAAGTAGTTCCAAAAAACAACAACAAATGGCAAGTACTACTAACACACCATTCATTAGAATCATATGCTAAACATCGTCCTGGTAAGCTAGGAAGCTTTATTTTCGGACCAGGGTGGCCACAATTTCCTCAGTGGTGGCATAAACTATTACTAATACCGCCATTTGGTACTTTAGCGACCTTGGGTTGGTGGTCTATACACTACCCGCAAGATATTCATTCATGCGCTTACGACAACTATCGACAAACATTGTACAGTATTATCGAAGAAACGGGTATCGATCTTGTTATTTCAGGGCATGAGCACTGCACGCAAGTCATTGAACTTCAAAAAACTAGCCTAAACACAAACAACACTTCCACAAAGTGCGTGCAACTCGTATGTGGCGAGTCTGCAAAAAAAGATCCCGTTACAAGTGGCAGTGGAACCGCGTTTTATCATACTGGCTACGGATATTCGCAAGTTATGATTCATGACCAGAAATTAGTAATCGAAGTAAAAGATCGCTACGGAAATCACCTTTATCAACATGTAATAAACAAATAGTTTAAGGAGGTGGCAAATAATTTATCTCCCTAGCTAAGAAACTTTGTAGCGTGTTACAGTATATCCCTTTTCTCGTAGCAAACAAATAAGCCCTTCTTCTCCCAACAAGTGAAATGCTCCGACAACAATGAACGCATTTCCTTGTTTGATAATATTTTCTAAAACAGGCATCCAATTATAATTTCGCTCACTAATAAGTAGCTGTTTATAATATTCATCTAGCGTATCGAAATAGTCATTCAGCCCACTTAAATCGCCAGATTTATACAGAGCAACGATATTACTGTCATCCTGTTCAAAGTTCGTATCTAAAATATTTTTTACTACTTCTAAAGTAAAAAAATTTCGCAAGCGAACGAGCAAATCTTGTTTATCCTCTAAGCCAACGATTCTTTGTTTACTATTTTTAGTAATAATAGCTTCAACGCCTTCTCCTTCTGGATAAGTACGATAAACAAGTAAAACTCCTAGTAACCATATTTCTAAATATTCTACCTTGGCGAGTACATTGGGCGCGAAACATAATTTAACCTTATTCCAGTATTCTTTCCCCAAATGCTCTTGCAGAGAAGTATCGGTTTTCGTTGCAAAATCCTCATTGTTGTTATTTTCAAAGACAATAGTCTGACAAGTACGCATTTTTTCCCATACCACATTATGGATATGATTTTTTTTTATACCGTAGTGTAAAGAAGCCAATAAATAGCAAGGAGATTTGCCAGTGATTTTCCACAGAATTGGTCGCGTTTTACTGGATTGATCGGTGAGTAGCTTATAGAAGAGAAAGACAATAATTGTAAGAGCAAGTAGTGTAACATATTTCATATATTATACTCATATAAAAGCGGAGGATTGAGGTATTGTCACAGAAGAATGCAAAACAAAAAAGCTAACTAGACTTGGCAACTATCATAAATTTTCATATAATAAAAGATAAATTTAAAAAAATCCTTATAAAAATAAAACATCTTTATCTTAATAAGAAATTAGCATCCTGAAATTAAAACGCTGGGGAAGAACATGAAAAGCATAAAAAGCATAATATTATTATTGTTTATTGTAATACACATTCAAGCTGAAATACTAACATACTCAGGAGCAACAGTAGAGTCCGGAAATATAAACGGTATAGATGTATCGGGAGAAGGTGTTACCGTTTCTGTTGAGATAAACGATGGGCTATTTTTCGAAAATGGATCAGCAGATTTAGGGACACCACTTTCTATTACATACGAATTTAGTAATTTTGGTACTTTTAAAATAGATAATATTCGTAAATCTGTAATAACAGCAAATAGAAATGCTGCTGCTCCTTTTTTCTTTGATGAGCAAGGATTTATATATAGTTCTCCAGCGCAATTTGGCAGTAATCTTTTGGCTTCACAAAACGGAGAATCTATAACCGATTACGCGACACGAATAGCTTCTTTCACTAATAGGATCTTTTCTATCCCTTTTCCGGCTATAAAAACTGGAGTAGTAGGAAACAATGGAAACGATACTATAACACAAGAAATTAACTATACATCTGGAAATGTAATAACACTATCAATTGAAAATTCGCCTAATTTATCTCCTCGTCAATTGAAAGAAAATGCAATAACTACTTTATCAAATATTACAACAACCGACCCAAAGCTAAAAAAAATAATAGACTCTGCACGTTTATCTGTAGAAAAAAGTCTAACATTCAAAGAACAACCGCTGTTTATCGATGGTTTTAGAATATCCGCCAAAGATGGTGCAAAAGTTTTTTCAAATAGCAAAAAGGCAGCTATCATATTAGCAAAATCAATTGACAAAGATACTACTGCGCAACCAATTAAAGATACTTTTCAACGAGTAGTGGATTCGCTAGTTTTGTCGGACAAAAATATTGCTGATCTTTCTTTACAAACAGCACAATCAATGATAGGAGTGCTTGAAGTAAAAGCAAACCTATTTGGCCGCTCTGTAGAAAAGTTTACAAGTGGCGAGCAAGAAACTAATGCAGGTAAAGCAATTGCTTTTTTTGGCCAATCGTGGGTATTTTCGCAAAAAGCGGTATTCAATAAACTTAAAAATATAGCAATTACGAGCTTTAGCGACTCTCCAGACCCATTCGATCCGACAAACGAACAAAATATATTAAGTGCAACTGTCCGTTTAGAAAGACTCGCTCCTAAACAATTTCTCGATTTTACTCAGGTGATCAAAGACTCCGCGAATAACATTGTTCGCACCATCGTGGTTAAGAATCAAGTTTCTAGTCGTTCTATTGATATTGAGGTACAAAGTATTTGGGATGGACGTAACAATAAAGGAGATTTCGTAGATCTTGGCGATTATTCGTACATAGCGTATGCACAATTGTTTACGCTTAAAAATGGATTACCTATAACCAAAGAACTTTCTTTTCCTATTGCTGGGAATATCGCTGTTGTCTCTGCTGCTCCTGCACCCGACATTGAATCGATTGATCCTGCACAAGGAAATTCAACAGGTGGTACATCTGTTACTATTATAGGTAGTAATTTTGAAAATGGTGCAACGGTCTTTTTTGGTGCCAATGAAGCGAGCAATGTGGTTATCACTTCTAGTCAGATAACCTGTACTACGCCTCCCGAAACTCCAAAACGCGCTGTCGTCAATGTAACGGTTACAAACTCTGACAACCAAAGTGATACTTTAAACAACGCTTTTAGTTATAGAAACGTCAATTCTCCACAGGTAAAGGGTTTAGCTCGTTACCAAGATATCAATAGAAATAAAATCGCAGACAGTGGTGATGTTATTATTATTCCTTTTGATCAAAGCGTTGTTCTCAACAACAATGCAAATGTGGCTGATGAAGCTTTTACTTTGCCTGTTACTGGGGACAATTTTGGCGCAAACAGTAGTTTATCTTTGGGAGATGTCAGCAACGAAATCAAAATAACTCTTGGCAGCAACCCAAGTTTAAAAACGAGACAGCTATTCACTTTATCCTCCACAACAGCAAACTCTGCTTCTGGTATTGATATAAATCCTGCTATTACAGACGATCTTATCGAAGGTGTTGATGGAACAGATGCGAGTGCATCGACAGCTATCGACATAATCCCAGGATTTGTCGATAGTGAGCAAAACACTGGGCAAAGCTCCACAGTTTCTTTTATAGACATAGAAAGAGATGGAGATCTAGATATTATCTTTGGCAATGATGGTAACCAAACAAATCAAGTTTTTGTTAACGATGGATCTGGCAATTATAGCAGTGGTTCTTCTTTTTCTGTTGGAGATACCCGAGCAGTAGCAGTTGGCGATGTGGACAAAGATGGTGATTTTGATATAGTTTTTGCTAATAGCAGTGGTCAGAATAATGAGGTTTTTTTCAATGATGGTACGGGAAATTTTTCTTTAAGTCAGAGTTTGGGAACGAGCAATACTGTAGCTGTAGCAATAGTTGATATCGACAAAGATGGAGATTTCGACCTCATTTTTGCCAACTCAAACGACCAAGACAACGAAATATTTGTTAATAATGGCTTGGGAAATTTTAGTTTAGGGCAAGCTGTTGCGTTTGGAGATACTCGTTCTGTCGCCGTGGGTGATGTTGACAAAGATGGCGATGTAGATCTTATCTTCGGCAACAGTAGTGGACAAGCTAATCAGATTTTCTTAAACAATGGCTTCGGAAACTTTTCTGATTCTGGTCAGGATTTGGGAAATGAAAACACGCAAGCTTTAGCGCTAGGAGACATCGACCAAGACGGAGATTTAGATCTCGTTTTTGCCAATAGCCAACAAAACCAAATCTTTGTCAATGATGGCGTAGGAAATTTTTCTAATTCTGGTAAAAATGTAGGCGCAGACAACTCTACTTCTCTAGTTGTTATAGATATTGACGGCGATAGCGATTTAGACATTGTTTTTGGCAACAACGATCAAAGCGACCAGGTTTTTCACAACAATGGCAAAGGGAATTTTACGCCCTCTGAGCAAAATTTTTCAGCAATTCCTACAAAAGCGATTATCATAGGGGACATTGATAACGATGGAGATATGGATCTAGTCACTGCGGGGCAAAACAAAATATTGCAAAATTCCCTCTCCGGAACCTGGGGAAGTGCGACCTTTGTCAAGTCAGGACAAAATTTGGGATCTGGAAATACGCGTTTTTTCGCAGCAGGGGATTTTGATAGTGATGGTGACTTAGATTTTTTTAGAGGAAATGGCAACTCTAGCAACGCTTTATTTATCAACGATGGCTCAGGGAATTTTACAGTAACACAAAATTTTTCTGGAGATACTTTAGGAATTGCTATTGGTGATATCGATGGCGACGGTGATTTAGATGCGGTCTTCGGAAATGCCAATAGCCAACCAAATCAAGTAATGATTAATGACGGTAATGGAAATTTTACAGCTGGCCAAGAATTAGGAAACAGTTCAACATTTAATATAGATTTAGGTGATGTTGATGGAGATGGAGATTTAGATATTATTGCAGGAAACCGCGCTCCAGATAAAATTTATCTCAACAACGGTTCGGGAGTTTTTACTGACTCCGGTCAGGCTTTAGACAATTTCGATTCTTGTAGCAATGTAAAATCTCTTCACGACTTTGACAACGATGGAGATCTCGATTATATCTCAACTAACCTAGATAATGAGAGTATTCATCTATATTCTAATGATGGTAGTGGTATATTTACACGCATTATTCAAATACCATCGACAGGCGACACTCGATCAGCCGTTGTTGGTGACCTAGACAACGATGGAGATTTAGATATTATCCAAACAAATAATGGACAAGGTAATCATGTATACTTAAATAATGGTAATTTTAACTTTGTCGACACTGGACAAATTCTATCAAGTGGGTTTCTCTCTCGCTTCAGTGTTCTCGGAGACATTAATGGCGATGGTAGCTTGGACATTGCTATAGCTAACGGATTTGGTCCAGAACACATATTTTTTAATAACGGATCGGCCATTTTTACTCTTAAGCAAAGCATTGGCAACATCAATTCTTTCTCTGCAAATATGGCTGATATTGATAACGATGGGGACTTGGATTTATTCATAGGAGTAAATACTGGACTCCAGAACATACTTTTTTTAAACAAATAGTTGCAATTGATCGCAAATCCAAATTGCAGACTTATAACAAAAAAATGCTAATTGCGCTCTTTTTCTGATTGAGATACCTATAAATATTTATGTTTAATGTGAATCCTAATCACACTTTATAACAAAAAATACGATTAGGATTTTCTATATCAGTCATAAATTTTTAAAACACTAGATTGCTTACCAGTATTTTTTTAATTCTTTTTCAATAGCAGTTATTTTTGCAACAAATTGATTGTATTTTTTTAAGTTTGCTTCATTTCTTTCGGGACGAGTTGATATCCATTTTTCAAGAGAGTCATTTATTTCTAGATTTTTTTTCAGTAAAGCCTTGTACTGCTTTCTTTGTTCACCACTTAGCTTTTTTAGAGTTGCTTCTATACCAGCAGGAGATAAGTGAATAGCAGCATCAATTTCACCACGAAAGCTTTCTGCTGTTTTTTCTTTCCCTGCTCCTAATTGCGCAATCGCTTCCTGGCTTTTATTTAGTAGTACATATGTAGGGTAGCCACGAACACCATACTTCTCTTGTAGCTTTTTATTGCGTTGTTTGTATTCTTCTGGAACAATATTGGGGTTTGACGGAAAATCAATTGTCACAAGAACAAGATTTTTTTGTGCATATGTTTGCCATGAGTTTTCAGCAAAAACGTTTTTATCCATAAGTTTGCACCAGCCGCACCAATCAGAACCTGTAAAATTCATGAGTATCGGAAGTTGTTTTTGCTTTGCAAGTTTATAAGCAGCGTCGACATCCATGGTCCATTTACCAACTTCTGCTCCTTTAGTAGCTACTTCGTTAGCATAACATGTGACCGCTACGCATAAGCTAAGGAAAAAAATAACTGTTTTTGACATGTTTAGCTCCCAATTAATTTTATTGTAAATATAGATATTTTCCTAATTCTACCTTTTTTGAAAGCTATCTTCCAAAAAAACTAAAATAGTTATATGTATTTTGTCGGATAAATAACCAAAAGTTTACAAAATTTTATAAAACATCGTAGGCAATTAATAAAAAATGCCCTTTTTGACAGGGCATACTTTATTAAACTGATACTTTTTTGTTAGGATATTGACTTCTCGCGGCCCCTACGAAATTCGAAGTTAACTCTTCCATGTAGTTAGCAAATTCCTCTCCAAACATATCATAAAATTTCTCTAAAGCAATTTCTAGTACGTCAACATTTTCACTATCAATTATCATGTTTTTGTTTTTTTCAAGCCAAACACTCGATATTGCTGAAAAAGATTGGTCAATAGTATACTCTTCCAAATTTTTGACCCATTCTTCTATTGTAATTTTTTCATTTTTCATTTTTCATTCCTTTTAAAAATTCTATAAAAGATAATCCCTTATCTATTAAAAATTATATCATTTTAATAACTCAATTTGAAATTTTTTTAAGACCTTTGTCAAATCGATATGAAGTTCATTTTTAGAAAACGCAAACGTTGTAAATGATTTTTCTATTACAAGTAGGGTTTAATCTATTTTTTTGACAAAATAGTGCGTAGTTCTGTCAATTAAACTTGAGATGTGTATCTATAATTCTTTTACTATGGATAGTAGGGCGTGTCATCATTCAAAATATTGTGTGTTTTTTCGAACCCGAGCCCGTTTGCGAGCCCGTTTCCGAAACTTTCACTAACAATTTATCAAAGAAGCAAAGTTTCTTTTTCCATCGCAAAAAACTAGTATTGAACCAATAAATCACTTTCTGTCGCTCTCAAAAAGTTTTCGGGCGCGGGCTCGCAAACGGGCTCGGGCTCAATACTACTGGCGTATCATTAAATGAATCCGTTATATTTTTATCTGTATTGAATGATGACACGCCCTAGTATAAAAAAATGTATTTCTTGTTGTTGTCCTGTCAAAACTTTTGACCAAATTAATCAAAATGGTAAAAGGTAATATTTGGAGCGCTAAATTGTTGGCTAAAAGTTAAAGAAATACTCTAGTTTTTCTTTAAAATAAATTACAAAATTGCATTGTTTGTAAGGTTTGTATCATTTCTCTCGACTAAAAAGGACGACAACTACACAATGTAGAATTCTTATTTTATGTGGAGGAAAAGATATGACTGAAAATCGCAATCGACAAAATATGAAAACGATAGATGGATTTGCAGAAGATATTTCCTTAAGTTCTTTTTTTACCTTACTAGATAACGAAGACAAAAGTATTTCTGCACTTGAAAAACAAAAACATACAACGCGCAAAATTACAAAAATGAATAACGAAAAATATAGTGAGTTGCAAGAAATTGGTCGTGGTGGAATGGGAAGAGTTGTTTTGTGGAAAGACAATAACTTACAACGCGTTGTTGCCACAAAATTACTACATAATAAGAACATCTCTAATGAAGTGTTGCAACGATTTTTTGAAGAAGGACAGATTGCAGGGCAATTAGAACATCCAAATATTGTACCTATTCATGATGTGGGAGTTAATAAACAAGGAAATTTATACATCACGATGAAATACGTCAAGGGAGAATCATTAGATGATACTCTTATAAAAGTAAAAGAAAATCCACAAGATTGGTCTATGAGTAAAATCTTGCAAATATTTCTTTCGATGTGCTACGCCATAGAATATGCACATTCGAAAAAAGTAATTCACCGCGATCTTAAACCTGAGAATATCATGATAGGTAAATTTGGGGAAACAATGGTGATGGACTGGGGAATTGCAAAAGTAATTGGGCAAGGACAAGACATTATTCAAGAAGAATCAATTTCTACTTTGCGTTCTGAAGGTGGTTTTCTAACAATGACAGGTAAAATAATTGGAACTCCACAGTACATGTCACCAGAGCAAGCCAAAGGCAAGATCACAGAGCTCGATCACTTTTCCGATATTTATTCTCTTGGACTTATTCTCTATGAAATGGTTACTGGTGAGCGCGCAATCGGAGGCAAAAACATAATAATGGCTGTACTTCAAGCATCAAAAGCACAGTTAGAGCCTCTACCTTCAAGTGGACTATTTGGAAAAATTCCTAAAGAACTTAGTGCAATAATTAATAAGTGCACGCAGTTAGAAAAAGAGAGTCGTTACCATTCAGCTCGCGAACTGGCAGAAGATATACAAAATTTTCTCGATAACAAAGAAGTAAAAGCGTGCAATTACAAATTAGTAGACAAAATAAAGAGAATATGCCGCAAAAATCGTAAAGAAATACTTCTTGTTGCATCTACAGTGCTTGTTGTCGTTAGCTGTTTTATCGGCTGGTACTCATGGAATAAACGACGCATTACAGCTGTTCTTGTCGAAAACGCCCATCACCTTTTGCAAGAGGCTCAAACAAAAAGTAATCCCAAACGACAAAAAGAAAACGTACTAAAAAGCATTGATGGGTATCGTCAAGCTTATGAAACAATGAAATGTCCTCTATGTAAAGATCACTTACATGAGTATCAAGTGTATGAAGCACAAGCGTGGGCTGAGTTTTTTCGGCAATCAGAAAAAGTGAATGATATAAGTTCGATGAAGTTAGCCCAAAAACAAATGAAACACTTACTTCGTCTAGAAGACCACCACGGCTATGAAGATATACTGAAGAAAGAATTTTAAATGTGTTTTGAGCTTGATGAGTCAAGAGATTTATTTCTAACGAAACATTAAACTGACTATAACGCAAAAGAACAGAATAATGTTTGTAGTAATTATAGATAATGAATGTATAGAGGCTTATGATTATTACAAATATAAACAAATCATTTAAAATAAAGTTTTTTACTTTAGGATGTGCCATCAATTTAGATATTAATAACCATCGTAGTCGTAGTTGTGACCTTTATTGTAACAGCTCTATTAAGTACTACGATTACAGTTACGAATTTTTCAGTATAATGTTTTAATTGATGACTGCTCCTAAACTTTTCAAGAGATATTCACGTTTTTAACTGCCCACAACCAGCAGCGACATCTATTCCTTTTTTCTGGCGGATTGTGTTAGGGATATTGTAGTTGTTTAATATTTCGCGAAATTGTTTAATTCTTACTTCTGCTCCAGGAATTCCAGAATAACCTTTTGTTGTGTTTAACGGAATTAAATTTATGTGGGCGCGGATTCCTTCTAGAAGTTTAGCTAAATCATGTGCATCATCTATACTATCATTTTCATTTGCAATTACAGTCCACTCAAAAAATATGCGCTTTTTTTTACGCTTAGTGTACTCTCTACACACATCCATTAGTTCTTCTAGTGGCCATTTTTTACCTATTGGCACAAGGCTGTTTCGCGCTTTGTTTGTCGCACCGTGCAAACTCACTGCTAAATTTACTGATTGCGGTTCATCAATTAAACGTTGAATTTGCGGAACAAGGCCTACTGTGCTTAAGGTTATATGTCTGCGTGCAATGGCAAATGCACGAAAATCAGTGAGAATATCAATTGCATTCATAGTTGAGGCAAAATTATGTAGCGGTTCTCCCATGCCCATAAAAACAACATTACGCACTTTATTTTTTTCTAGTTTTTCTAATAACATGATTTGGGCGATAATTTCACCTGTGGTCAAATGACGATTGAAACCCATCTGACCTGTTGCACAGAAAACGCAACCCATTGCACATCCGACTTGCGTGCTTACACAAACAGTGCAGCGTTCGTCATAATCCATCCACACGCTTTCGATAAGCTTTTTATCATGCAGTTGCAATATGTATTTTCGCGTATGCTTGTCTTCACTGGTAATAACGGATTTTACTTCTGGTAAATCTAGAGGATAGTTGGCAATCAAAGATTTCTTGTTTTTCATTGTAATTTGGGAAACACATTCTACTTTTTGTTGATAGATACTTTGAAAAACTAAGCGTGCGTAAAATGTGCTCTGTAAGTGTTGTGCAAGGTCATCAAATGTAAAATTATATAAACTTTTTATTTTATTTGGAGTCATGGCTAAATTTCGCGAAATATTTTTTGAGTAATTTTTGTTGATTGACATCAATATTTTCAAACGTAAGGCATTTGCGTAAATCGTCAATTGCCATGTCGTACTGTTTTATTTCACCGTAGAGAATTGCTCGTTTAAGATAACCAGAAAAAGAGGATTCTAAGCTAATCGCCGAATTATAATCATCCATTGTTTTAGTCCAATTTTTAAGTTGCCGGTAATTATCTCCTCTTTGTAGATAGCTTTTGTCGTTTTTGTTGTTGATTTGGATAGCGATAGAACAATCGTTGATTGCGTTTAGGTAGTCGTCTATTTCATTGTAACACAAGGCTCTTTGTAAGTATAGATTTTCACTTTGTGGATTTAATTGTATTGCTAAGGAATAATCATCAATAGCCTTAGTGAACTCGCGGCGAATTTTATAACAACGCGCTCTATTGCTATAGGCAGGAGCATATTTGTTGTTTATTTGGATTGCAGTAGCGTGATCTGCTAACGCCTTTTTCCAGTCTTTCTTATCACAATATCCATCTCCGCGACTAGTATAGTAGTATTCATTTGGCGGACTAATTTCAATAGCTTTGCTATAATCTTTTATAGCCTTATTTATTTTATTTTGTATTTTGTAACACTCCGCGCGGTTAGCATAAGCAAAATGAAAATTTGGATCGATTGTAATTGCTGCGCTATAATCAGAAATAGCTTTACTAAAGTTATTTTTAGCTTGAAAACAAACGCCTCTATTGCTGTAAGCTTTCACATAATCTGGATCAAGAGATATTGCCGTTGTATAATCATCTATCGCCTTTTCCAGCTCACCTTTGTTATTGTAACAAATTCCTCTGCCATTATACGCTGGCAAAAACTTAGGATCTAATTCAATAGCTTTACTAAAATCAACAATAGCATTTCCACTATTTCCTTTTAAAAACCAGCCTTTACCTCTTTCATAATAAGCAGCAGCTGTTGGTGCGCTAACTTTTTCCATCGGAATCCAAGTGTATGGGATTTCTGTTTTATTCCAAAAAACACTGTGTTGTCCCATTTTGGTTCGAAACTGATCAACAATTTTGTTGGCGCGCGCATCACGTAAACGTCCTAAGGCCCAAATAATTTTTTCAGCTTCATCGAGGTTGATATTTTCTTCTTGTAATTGTGTTATTAACCATTCGACAACATCAAAGCCTTTGTATTTTGTATATTTATCACCTATTTTTCCCAGAGATTCAATTGCAATAGCTCTTTGCCATTTGTTGCCGTACTTCAAGTAAGGTATTAATGCGCGTACAATATAACTCTTGCTCATACGTACAATTTCAATTATATATTCGCCGAGCATTCCCGCCGCAGGAGGTGACTCACTAATTTTTTGCATGATTTCACGCAAGCGTCCTATCTGAATTTCACGCTCTTTATCTTTGTAGTTTTTAACAATGGAAACGAGAACCTTTGCTTCCTCTTTGTCTGATAAAATCTCGCAACGTCGAAAAGAAAGTTCGCTCAAAATATAGTTTTTTCCTAAAAGTGCTAGTAAACCAATTTCTTTTTCAATGTGATAGAGCTCTTGTTTTAGAGTGGTATTATCAGGCGCTATTGTTAATGCTTTTTCTAACAACAAACGCGATTTCATGTAATGGGTTATTGATTCTTCAACTTCATGTTCTAGTTGCTTACGTGCTGCAGCATCATAATCGATATTGGTGAATTTTTCTTTGAGTGTTTTTGCATTTGTTACTTGACTAATATTTACTTGCGAAAGTCGGCGCGCGTCTTTAACATAATTTTGGTTTTGAATAATGCGCACACTGAAAATAGATACAGCAAGAATGACAAGTGAAGAAATAAATATTGTTCCGAATATAAATATGTTTTTACGTGCTTTTATTTTGCGAAATACTCGTTGACGAAAACCTAAACGTGCTTCAATCATTTCGCCATTGAGAAGGCGTTCTATATCATCGGCCAGAGCTTTTGCTGTTTGATAGCGATATTTAGGATTTTTCTCTAAACATTTTAAACATATCGCTTCAATACCAAGAGACAGTCGTGGATTTTTTTTGCGCGGTGGCACGACTTCTAGATACAGAATGTTGTAAATTATACCAGCCGGGTCATTTCCTGGAACCGCTGGCTGTTGAGTAAGTAACTCATACATCACCGTTCCTAAAGAGTAAACGTCTGTCGGCGCACCGATCATACTCTGTTTTCCTTCTGCTTGTTCAGGAGACATATAACGAGGTGTTCCAAGAATTTCCCCGCTTTTTGTTACTTCTCCAGAAGGATGTAAGTCTTTTGCTAATCCAAAGTCCATAATTACAGGTAGTTTAGTATCTTCATCAACCATAATATTTGCGGGCTTTAAATCGCGATGAATAACTCCTGTTTTATGTGCATAGTCAATAGCGAGCGCTGACAAACGAATAATTTCAATAGATCTTTTTGGAGATAATGATTTTTCCAAATTAAGGGTGCGTAAAGACTTTCCTTTGATATAGTCCATCACAATATAATTTTGTTTTTCGATAGTTCCAACGTCATAAACAGAAGCTATGCTTGGATGATTAAGTTTCGCCATTAGCTTAGCTTCAATAAAAAAACGCTGTCGTTGTTTAGGAGATTCAACGTCGGCATGCATCACTTTTATTGCAATTTCTCTGTCTAATTCTGGATGAAAAGCTTTATATACCTTACCCATACCTCCTACACCAACGACTTCAATGATTTGATAAGGGCCAAATTTTTTGTTTGCAACACTGTCAGAAACGGTCACTTTTCGTAGATTCGGACGAGATAAAGGTGTTATTTCAATGATTTCTGTATCGTAGATATCGACGAGAGGTATGATTGAGCTCTCAGCGTTAGGTTTTAAATCTAACATAGTTACACTCACATCAGAAGTGTGAAACTCCTTATTCTCCTGTATATTTGATTCAAGTAAACTATGGTAAGCTTCAATACAAGTCTCATCCATTTTCGCTGATAACTTGACCAGTATTTCTCGTGCACGTTGATAATCAGAGTCTATTTTCAATGCTTGTTTAAAACTTGCTATTGCATCTCTGTATCTATTTAACTTAACTAACAGCATGCCTTGTCTTGTATATGAAGAAGGAGATGGATATAACTTGATCATCTCATCGACAACACTAAGCGCTTTTTCCCAAGAATGAGTACTAATAAGCTTATCGCGCTTTTTCCTTAGAGCTGTTAGTTGATTAAAAGCTTTTTCCATACATCATCCTAATTTGAGTGCGTGTAAAGTAAGGGCAAATAAAATAACTTACAAAACCTTGTTACAAAATTGCATGAATTTTGCTGGTCACCAAGAACCTAGCCATTCATTATATTCTTTATTTTAAAGTATTTAAAGTAATTAATCAAATATCATTATGTAAAATTTCGTTGATGAGGTGGATGATATTTGACTAGCAATTACCTAGGGGTTGTGCTATTATGAAAAAATAAGTTACTAAGGCATATCAACATTTATCTTCCTTATAATTTGGCTCTTTTAGAGATTAAACTTTGTTACTTTCAATTGCAAAACATAACTTTGCATTTTCAAAGTTCCAAATGACTCTCTAAAGCAACCCACATTATACAATAACTTAAATGTTGACATGCTCTAGTAAAAAACGATTTTCTGGTTACAAATCTAAACATTATTTCTTAATCAATATTGTTTTAGGCACTGTAAAGAAATAATCTCCCCAATTTTGCGCCAGAATTTTGTTTATCAGCTAGGCATTTTGAACGCGCATAAGTCTATTTCTGTAAGTGAAAAATAACAAAGTTGGTGGACAAAAAGGTCAAGCAAAATGAGTGGATTATTTCTTTCAATATGCCTTAGAGGTGTGGCTAAAAATAATATACTAAATTTTACATAGAAATTTTATTCATTAGCTAGGCATTTTGAACGCACATAGTAGTATTCTGTAAGTGAAAAATAACGAAGCTGAGGAATAAAGGATCATGTTAAATGGTAAATTATTTTCCTCCATATCCCTATACAAAACACGCCCTAAAAAATCTTTTCAGGAGAAAGTGGTGTGAGTAGTGAATACACCTGGAACATGAATGTAATTTGCGTTGATGCCGAAGAAGAAACTTTAAAATTATACAAAAAAGTACTTTCAAATTCTTCTAACCAGCTTGAACCATCGATAACCACAAAATGGAGCTCCGTGTCACAGGATCAAAATTATGCTGTATATCCTGCTATGTCAGGCAAAGCAGCAATACGTACTGCTTTAGAAGCCAAAACAAACGCCCAGGACATCGCCGTTGGTTTTTTTGATCTAAGTATGCAAGGTGAAATGGATGGAGCCAATACAATTGGAGAAATCAAGCGCATCTTCCCATCTCTACTCTGTGCTATTGTTACAGATGAAACTAGCATTGATGTTTCTGCAGATGTTAGGAATTCATTTGAATCTCAGGATGAATGGCTCTATATAAAAAAGCCTTTTAGCGAAGAGGAATTAATGCAAACGGCTTGCAACCTCGTCGTATCTTGGAATTTGCGTCGCGAACAAATTTTAGCGATGGAGAGAATCAAAAAACAACAAAATAATGTACAACGCGTTTTATTCATAACACCTTCATTATTTCATACGCAGACCCATGAGGAACTTTGCGCGACAACTATCAAAGAGGCTTGTCAAATAGCAGGAAGTAATCACGCTTTCTTAGCGATGCGCGAAGAAGGACAAATGCTTTTTAAAGAAGGTAGTGGTAAGTTCAATGTACATACAGAAGAAGAGAAAGCACAGGTTATCAAAATTCTAACCACACCTTCTATGTGGGATAAAGGTTGCCTTTTGACCATTTCTTTAGCAGAAAACCCTCTGGGCATTCTTTTTATTGATGATTTATCCTCTCAGAGTCAAGGCACTGAAATGCTGGAGTTATTTATCACTCAGGTAGCATCTGCTTTTGAAAACATAGAGAGACAATTAGAAAAAGAAAAGCAAAAAGCACACGAACAAGAACTTCTTATTGGTACAAAAATTCAACGTAGTTTACTTCCGAAAGAACGTCCTGAAAGCGAAGATATTCAATTGTACGGTTTAATGCAAAGTGCTAAAGAGATCGGTGGAGATTACTTCGATTATTTCTATCGAGAAATTCCTCCAGATAAAGTGACAGATGATATTTTTGTTAGTGTTGGTGATGTAGCAGGAAAAGGAGTTGCTGCTGGTCTTATTATGAGTGAAGTTCGCTCTTTTATCCGCGCATTGAACCCTTTTTATAGTTCCACAAAAGAAATTATGGATCAGTTGTCACGTCTACTAGAAAAAGATATCAAAGGCACAGGGCGGTTCATGAGTTTACTTTTGATGTTGTGGGATTCAAAAAATAAATACTTTAAGTTTACTTCTGCTGGGCACGAACATATTATTCACTACATTGCAAAAGAGGGAAAGTGTAGAGTTTCGAAAGCTGGTGGAGTCGTTCTTGGTCTTAAGCACTCACTTGTGAGTACACACTTAAAAGAGCAAAAACTGACCATGGACCCAGGTGATGTCATCATTTTATTTACTGATGGAACTACAGAATCAATGAAAAATAATGATTCTAATGAGATGTTTGGTTTAGACAGAATGGTCAAGCTTACTGTTGAGTACGCGAAGCTTCCTGTGGATAAAATTCTCAACAATATATATAACGACATATTTGTCTTTATAGAAGATGGTGAACAAAGCGATGATATTACAATGGTAGCTATTAAGAGAAAGTAGATCAAATGCAGTTTTATACAATAGAAGATTTTAAAGACAAGTTGAGAGGTAAAAAAGTTTTTGTACGCGTCGATACTAATACTACACTTGAAAACGGCGAGATGCCATTTACATCGCGCATAGAGCAGGCGTTCGAAACAGTAAACAAACTAACTAGTTATGGAGCTGCTGTGGTTTTAGGTGCACATAATGGACGAGGTGGCGAAACAAGTTTTGTATCCTTAGGGCCGCTATTTTCAATGCTACAAAAACAAAATTCCCAAATACCGAAACTATTGTGTCCAGGAAATACTTACGACGAACAGTACTTAGGTTTAAATGCCGCTACGAAAAATACGATTAAAGATCTGCAATCGCAGCAAATACTTGTTCTTGAGAATCTACGTTTTTTACAAAACGAAACTGCTAAGATGGACACTAAAGAGTTTGCCCAACAAAAATTTATAGTAGATTTAGTTGAAAGTGGTATCGATTACTACGTACTTGATGGGTTTTCAGTAGCGCACCGCGCTCATATGTCTATTGTAGGGTTCTCTTCTATACCAAATATTGCTGGTCTCGCGGTAGAAAAAGAGTTATTAGGTGCTAAGAAAATAAAAGAATTGTTAGCGCAAAATCAAACAGGTGATGGTCGCGTTACGTTTATATTTGGTGGAGCGAAAATACAAGACTATTTCCAATTAATGGAAAATGCACTACAAAATAACAGTGTAAGCAAAATTCTTCCAGGAGGATTGTTCTCATCTCTTTGTTTAATCCTAGGTGGTTATGATTTAGGGAAACCGAGCTGTGTTCCACTAGAAAAAAAAGATTCTAAGGGAAAATCTACTTTAGATTATAAAGAAAACTTACAAAAATTACTTGATAAGCACCGCGACGCCTTTGTTATGCCTGTTGATGTAGCCTATTTGCTAAATGGCGAGCGCATAGAATACTTAGTCGATGAAATTCCTCAAGAAGCGCGGGAAAAAGGTGCTGTACTCGATATAGGTGAAAAAACTATACAAAAGTATAAAGAAGTGTTGCAGAATAGTAATATGGCGTACTGGAAAGGTCCATTAGGGGCGTTCGATTTAAATCCACTTTTCGCAAAAGGCTCGCAAGAAATTTTAGGGCTTTTAAGAAATAACTCAAACATTTTTTCAGTTATGGGAGGTGGGGATACCGGACAAATGTTAAGTAAATTTGATACCTTGCCTAGCGAATTGAGTTACGTAAGCCTGTCTGGCGGTGCGCTAATCCAAATACTTGCAGGCAATGACTTACCTGGTATTTTAGCATTAGAAAAAAGTTTTCGATAGAGCGTGTAGACGCCCTAAAAATCTGTACTAGTGGGCTAAAAAAATTTTCACATAAGAGACAAAGGTTTTAGCCATGTTTAGTGAAACTACACAACTGTTAATACTATGTACGATATTTTTCTTCATAATGGTACCTATAACCATTGCTAAACGAGATAATATTTTTTCTAAATTATTTTTTAGAGGAATATTTTTTCCGTTTTATTTGATAAGGTGGTGGTTGCGTAGAAAACAGACTCAGCAACGTACGCATAACTATGAAA
The DNA here is from genome assembly GCF_041508025.1 of Candidatus Uabimicrobium helgolandensis. Classification (NCBI taxonomy): domain Bacteria; kingdom Pseudomonadati; phylum Planctomycetota; class Candidatus Uabimicrobiia; order Candidatus Uabimicrobiales; family Candidatus Uabimicrobiaceae; genus Candidatus Uabimicrobium; species Candidatus Uabimicrobium helgolandensis. Next base: position 2,411,101 of record NZ_CP165719.1, on the reverse strand, counting down.
TTTTAGGTCAATACGTTGCACTTCTTGGAAATAACTCAGCAACATTAGGCTTTTTTCGCGAGCTCATTGAGCGAGGAATAAAAGAAGAAGAGTTGGAAAAACTCATACAAGCTAACTTGCAAAAAGTACAAGACTTTAACGAAAGCAAAGAAAAAGAAGCGATTCGTAAAAAGTTGGAAGAAGAGATGCAAATGCGTGAGTTAGCTAAGGAGCAACAAACGATTTTAAGCGAAGCCAAGATGAGTTTGGAACAAATAAAATTTAGAGAACAACTATTAGATGGTTTGTACCAAAAAATTCGCAGAAAGTATGGACTATAAAGGAGTTGGCTATGAGTAGTAATTTATCGATCCAATGTACTGGCAAAGACATTTCTCTCTCTGAAAGAGACTTTTTTGAAAGCTTAGGCCGACAAATATCTAAGGGAGAAAAAGAAATTCCCTGGAAAAACAAGAAGAAGTACAGAGTTGAAGTTAGTAAAAAAGCTCAGGACTATGTTTTGCGTCTTATAGATGTAAAAGCAGATCGCGAAATAGACCGTTTAAAGCTCCATTCTACAAAAAGTCTAATGGATTTAGAAACTCGGCTACTAACTGATTTAGCGCGTTCTATTGAAAAATATAGTTTGCAAGCAGCTCTAGATATACAAAAAGATTTTAAAGACGCGCAAGTTCTAGCAAGACAAATAGATCCTGATGATGATGAATTTAATGAAGGTTATTTAAAAGATATTCGTAATGTAGCTCTAGAAAACGTTAAGAATATAGCACGTATTAAAGATCGCAATTCATAAATAAAGTATTGTTTTAGGAATACTTCCTAATCTAGACAGCCCTTGTATTTAGCTAGGAGTTTGTTAGAGCGTGTTGCTGCGCCCTATTACTCTTAACTACAAGGGCTATTTTCATGAACACACCCGATTACTTTATTGGAAAATACTATGTCTATTTCACTGTTAGAAAATGAAAAAATACTAAAAGTAACTTGCCCTCATCCATTGTCAATGTTAAACCTCTATTTGAATTGGTTGTACATTGTATGTATGGGAGTTGCTTTTATCGCTATGCGCGAGCATATTGAGGAATGGATTTATTATCTCCCTCTAGGAGAGAAGTTTGCAACACAGCTTTTTTTTAGTGTGTGGGCAGGCTGTTTATTATTACCATCACTCATCTTGTCATTTTATCGCATTAATTGGTCGTGGTTGGGACTAGCTTTTTTGCTTATTATTACTGGAGGCATATCAACACACTATCACCAACAAATAGCAGCGGCTATACAAGACTTTCTTCATAGTTCTTACTATTTGCATTTAATCTCTGTTTTTATATACAAATACTTTCCAGTTCCTATTTCCTCTGAGCAGCTTTTTGCTTCAAAAGAACTCGCCAATCATATATTAATGTTAGTAGGCTTTATCGGACTGTGCGCAAGTAATGCTTATCGTAAAGGACACAAATATTACCTAACTAACAGACGTATTTTGGCTCACTTTGGCTTTGTAGGAATAAAAGAGCGCGACACTATGTACAGCAAAGTTGATGATATGATTATTCAGCAAGGTGTATTAGGACGTATTTTTAAATTTGGAACAATTATTCCAATATCAGCCTCAGGTATGGGAACAGGCAGCGATCATGCTTTTGCATCAATGGGAATCGAAGGAAAGCTTCCACTAGGACCAACAATGAGCGTTTCAATTGGCGGTGGAAGAAGTGTTACCATTCCACGCGCACCAAGTTTTTACTCCCTTTATGGTGTTCCAGAGCCCGAAATTGTAAAGGCTATTATGCTCAAAGAAATGGAACAGCGCGAATACGGACATACACGGCGCCGGAAAATAGCGGAAATGGAGCAGCAACTTGCGAACATGAAAGATCAGCTTGACTAAGTGGACTGCTGATATGAAGTTTGCTACTACAATTATAACCTGGGGTTTTATATTTCTGGGTATTGGTATCTTACTAGAAATTACCAACATATCTTTTTTAGTAACAATCAGAAACATAACACTAAGTATTCACATTATTATATTTATTCTCGGAATGCTTATGATTGTTTTGACAATAGTTGCAACCAGCCTAATTCTTTATTGGGAAAATCGCGAGGAAGATGAAGATTCCAATTCACTAATGTGGATAGTATTAGGAATATTTATTCCTTTCCTAAGTGTGCTAAAATCTCAATTAGTTTCTACAGAATGGAAAGAAGATGAAGAAGAGAAATGTTTGCCTTAGAGCCAGACTTTTTTTATTTCTTCATCTTAATAACATTTCTTCATTATTTACTAGGACAATCTCATGAAAAGTATAATATTTTTACTAGTTTTGTGTTGCTGTTTATATCCCAATTTGTACGCACAAAAAGTTTCTATTTCAGATTACACCAAAAATATGGATAAACATAGTGGTTTCTTCGATTTTTACTGGGGAGAAGATAGTGGCGAGTTTCTTTTAGAAATCAAAGAATTCGACAAACAATTTCTTTACGTGAATTATTTAACTACAGGAATTGGTTCTAATGATATAGGTCTTGATCGCGGACAATTTGGCAAAAGCCGTGTTGTTGTTTTTAAAAAAATAGGTGGAAAGGTACTTTTGGTTGAGCCAAATTTAAAATATCGAGCGATCACTGATAATAAAGAAGAACGACGCTCTGTTGAAGAAGCTTTTGCACAATCAGTTTTAGCAGGCTTTTCTATTATTGCCCGCGAAAATTCTCGTGTACTTGTCGATGCGAGCAAATTTTTTCTCCGCGATGCTCACGATGTAATTGGTCAATTACAAAAATCAAAACAAGGAACATATACGCTTGATAAAAACCGAAGCGCAATGTATCTTTCGCGTTGTAAGAGTTTCTCTCGAAATACTGAAATAGAAGCATTGTTGACCTTTAGCGGTAAAAATCCTGGAGATTGGGTAAAATCAGTTACTCCAACACCAACAGCAATTACCGTAAGGCAACATCATTCTTTTGTGCAACTACCAAATAGTAAATATCAACTGCGAAAAAATGATATACGAGCAGGATTTTTCACTGTGGGTTTTGTTAACTACAGCGCAAAACCACATCAAGATATGAATAATTATCTTATTCGTCGTCATCGCCTAACAAAAAAATTTCCCAATAAAACAGTTAGCGAACCACAACAACCACTTATCTATTATGTTGACAACGGTATTCCTGAACCAATAAAATCAGCAATAATTGAAGGCGCTAGCTGGTGGAACGACGCATTTACCAGCGCAGGATATAAAAACGCTTTTATCGTAAAAACCTTGCCTGACAATGTTGATCCTCAAGATATACGTTATAATGTTATCCAGTGGGTACACCGCTCTACGCGCGGCTGGTCTTATGGACCTTCCGTTGTTGATCCGCGTACAGGAGAAATAATTAAAGCACACATAGTTCTTGGTTCTTCGCGAATTCGTCAAGATTATCTAATTGCACAAGGACTACTCTCTCCTTTTAAATCTAAAATTAACGCAGACAATAATCCAATGCTAAAACTTTCTTTGGCAAGACTGCGTCAACTGGCTGCTCACGAAGTAGGTCATACTCTCGGTTTACGCCACAATTTTGCAGCAAGTACCAATAATCGCGCTTCTGTTATGGACTATCCTCATCCTAAAATCAAAATAACTGATGAAGGAATCTTTGATCTTAGTGAAGCTTACGCGGTAGGAGTAGGAGACTGGGATAAAACCGCTATTGCTTACGGCTATTCTGATTTTGTAAAAGAAGAACAAAAACAACTACAAAACATCCTACAAATAGCGCGCGAAAAAGGGCTAACGTTCATTTCTGATAAGGACTCTAATTCTCCTGGTAGTGCCCATCCGTATGCCCACTTATGGGACAATGGCAAATATGCAATAACAGAACTTGAGCACGTATTAAGAGTTCGTCGCCTAGCACTGAAAAAATTTGGTGTGAATAGTATTCCTCAAGGCACTCCCTTTGCTAAATTAGAAGACATTCTCGTGCCAATCTACTTTTTTCATCGTTACCAAACACAGGCAACAGCCAAACTAGTTGCTGGACTAAATTACACCTACACCGTACGTGAAGACAAACAAATAATTACCGAATTTATAGACAGCGAAAAGCAAAAAGAAGCAATAGATACTATTCTAGAAACTATAAATGTAGATGCTCTAACAATTCCAAAAAGAATTGTCAAACTAATCCCTCCGCGCCCTGCAGGACTGCCAAGTACAAAAGAATTATTTCCTGGACGTACAGGAGTAACTTTTGACCCTATTGCTCCCGCTGAAGCAGCTACTGAGTTTACATTACAATTATTATTAAACCCGCAACGAATATCGCGCCTAGTTGAATTTAACTCCCGCGATTCTTCGCTCCCATCTCTAGGGTATTTAATCGATCGTATTTTAAGAAAAACATGGTACGCTGAATTTCCAAAAGATAGCTACAAAGCCGCAGTGCAAGAATCCATAAACGACGCCACATTAACAGCGTTAATCAATCTGGCAGTAAACCGCGATATGCCTCCGCAAGTACTGGCGATTACTCAAGGCAAATTGCAAGATCTTTTGGCGTACTTAGAAGAGGAATCAATCAATATAGATATACCAATGTCAACGATTTTTTTTGCTATTAACCGCATAAGATATAAGGATAGTAGACCAACGGGGAAATTAACAATACCACCAGGTTCTCCTATTGGTTGTTGCGAAAACAATGTATTTTTTAAATAGAGATGTTATCGATTAGGACAACCCAGAACTAAGCTGATCATTTCGATTTAAATTGTAGGTAGAATATTTATTACTCTGAAAAAAACTTGCAACTATGAAATAACAATTAGATAATAGTAAACGGTGGGTTGTGGTGATCCACAATTAATTAAGGAGTGTTTATGATCAGAGTTTATTTTATTATTAGCTTCATATTGTCTTTTGTTATAAGTGATCCTCTTCCACAAGTTCATTTTAGTGTTAAAGATTTTCCTGAAATAGCTACGTGGCAAGAGCACCTAGGAGAGACGAGCTACATTACTTATGAACACAATAGTAACGAAGAAAATGAAATATACAGTTACAGTGCTCGCGTTTCTCAAAAAACGTTTCCTGGGATTTACAACGACGATCGCACGAGTTTTAGCGGGAAATTTTCTTCTTTTTGCAGCACCAGCAATATTCGCTTTTTAGAAGCGCTTTTGGCAAAAGGATACCATTTACAGGCGTATGTCCACGAAAGTAATAAAGGTGCGGAGTATACAATAATTGGCTACAATCGTTCCAAAAAAATATTTTTTGTTAAAGGAATTGATGGCCAAGAACAGAAGATGGGTTACGACAATTTTGATATTCAGTACGCAAGTGTGGTATGTGAGAATCCTGAGCAAAATTGGCAAGTCATTAGCGTTGATGATAATGCAAAGATCTTAGAAAGTTCTACAGTAAAAGCTACTTCCATTGCAAATGCTTTAAAACAAAGCGGTATTATGTCTGGACGTATTTTCTTGCAAAATGTATCACAATCTTCACCTATTAAAATAAATGGCTGGAGTGGAGAAACACAGTTTGACCAAATGATTCAATTTACAGGAGGTCACTACAACACTTTAGGTGAACGAGTTGTAACGATTTATATTAGTCAACAAAGTGCAACAGGCTGTCATATGACTCGCTACACAGTAGGTGGTAAGGGAGACGGTTACAGTGATAACGTTGTATCGGGAGATGTTTACTGCTTTTCACGCAATCCTGCGATGATTAATAAAGCAGGAGGGTTGGTTCAATTTGTTTTGCGTTGTAAAGTAAAGAAAAACGCTGCTCAACCGTGGTGGGTAAAAGCGCAAATTTTTTATCGTCTTTATACTCCTGACGGAAAATAGGGAGTATCATCAATTAGATATTAATAACTATTGTAGTAGGGCGTGTCATCATTCAATACAGATAAAAATATAACGGATTCATTTAATGATACGCCAGTAGTATTGAGCCCGCGCCCGAAAAATTTTTGAGAGCGACAGAAAGTGATTTATTGGTTCAATACTAGTTTTTTGCGATGGAAAAAGAAACTTTGCTTCTTTGATAAATTGTTAGTGAAAGTTTCGGAAACGGGCTCGCAAACGGGCTCGGGCTCGAAAAAACACACAATATTTTGAATGATGACACGCCCTAGTAACCGAATATTTTAAGTTTTCTTAAAAAAGAAATCACAGCTGTTCGGTTATTGATGGCAGGTCCTAATATAAAACACTGCTTATTTTTTAATGTAAACAGTGTTTTATTTCTAGCAATAAATTTTACCAATCAAACTCTGTTTTACCTACCAAATCATCAAAGCGATGAATGATAATTTGCTTTTTGTTCATTACTTTTTTATGAAGTCTTTCCTTTACTTCTTTCAATTCTTCTGCCAACGCTTGCATTTCGCGTTTATTCATTTCAATTCTTGCATCGAAAATTACATTGAGAACTTCTAATAGTTGTTTCTTCGTTTCGTTATTTTGGTTTTCTCTATACTTTGCAGCAAGCAATTCACTTTTTATTGTGTAACGTTGGTGTTTCACCGCAAGATGAAACATCTCAATATTTTCTTCCTTAAGTTCACTTAGCTCACGCATATCGTCGTGTAAACCTTCGATAGTTTCAGCGTACTCTTCATGATCTTCTCTTTTTAACCTATTCAAAACTTCATTCATTTCTGGAATGTATTTGTTGATAAATTCTTTTAACTCTTTATGCCTATTTTGATTTATAAAACTACGGATTTTTTCTATTTTTTCGCGAATTTCATCTTTTTCTTCTTCTTCATTTTCCTCTTCTAAACGATCTCCAAGATTTTCAACTACATCTTGTAGTTTTTCGCGAAATGCTTCGTGTAGCATTTCTTGTAACTCGTGTTGAAGATGTTTTGCTTTCTCGCGTATTTCGTGATGCCAATGTTCGTCTACATCATCGGTATCTTCGATATGTTCTATTAATTCGCGGATTTCTTCACTAAATTCTTCAATATGATCTTCGTCATCGCAAAGTACAAAACAAAGAGAGAAGAATAGTGTAGACAGAATAAAATACTTAAACATAATAATCTCCTTGAGGAAATAATTGATCTGTATCTAAAAACCTAGTTACTACCAAATTTTACTTGTTTTTAGTTTAGCGATCTTATTTTTTATTTTAGTTAATGATTTATTATGAAAATGTTTAGAAAATTTGCGTTGTGAAAGGTTCTTTATTTTGTGGCGAAGTTCAGAGATATCTTTATCAATGTTATCACTGTATTTTACAGCGCTTTGTTGCGAATAATTAAATGGTAATATAGCAATAAAACTGCATAAAATAATGACCGCTGCTACGAATAATTGCTTGTTACTTTTGTTATATGGAGATGAAAATCGCTGTTTGAACTTAATTTTGGTTATCTCTGAATTTTGTACTTTTTCAAAATCCATAGCCTTTGACATTTTTTGCAAAAAAGCAAGTTGGTTTTGGCAAAATGAGCAACTCTGTAAATGTTTGGAAAATTTTTCCGGTGTTTTTAATTCACCATAAAAATATAGATATATTTGCTGGCATTCGTTCATACAATTCCTTCTAGTTTTTTACGTAGCTTTTCTACTGCGTAATGCATACGTCCTAAAGCTGTGTTTATGGAGATATCCAATATTTGAGAAATCTCTTTGAATGTCAATCCCGCTTCTTCGCGCATTAAAAAAACCTCGCGTTGATCAAGAGGTAGTTCCTGCACAGATCTCAGAACGTGATTGTGAATCTCGCGTTTCGCAGCTTCTTGGCACGGATTTTTGCTACTTAATTTCGGCAACGACAAATTTTGGAGTCTTTGTTGGGTACGTTTTTTTTTGCGTAGATAGTCCTTTGCCGCATTACTTGCAATTTTATAAATCCAAGCTGAAAAAATTTCACGGTCTTCATAACGATGAATATTTTTTATTACACGCAAAAACGTTTCTTGTACAAGATCTTCTGTATCATGGAAATTTCCAATATATTTCCATAGAAATTGGAAAATTCTCTCATGATACATATCTATAAGAACATCAATAGCACTATGTTTTTGTTGTTGTAAATCATAAATAATTTTTTGTTCACTCATTTTTCACTCGTATATATTTTATTGATTTGCAGTATAAAACGTTACAAATGCATTTTTATTGTGTAAAAAATTTTCTTTTAGCCATTTTTTTCAACAACTTTAACTATCTGATTTTTTAAACTAGTACACTTAAAATATTTTATGTAAGATAACTTTAACAAAATAAAATATTATTTTAGGTTATTAAATAAAGGCTGATAGGATGCTTGAAAAAGATAAGTTTTTTGCAAAAGCAGTGCTAGAAAAAGGGTTTATAACGCGCGAAATTCTAAATCAGTGTTTCGCATATTTACAAAATAATCCTCAGCAAATGACCGTCCAAGATTATTTACACAAACAAGGTTTTATAACTCTTGCACAAATAACTATTATTTTAAAAGAGTTACAATCTTCCCAATTCGGTTTAAGCACAGATCGCTATCAAGTACTCGAAAAAATCGGCCAAGGCGGAATGGGTTCTGTTTACAAAGTGCAGGATATGAAGCTGCAGCGTATAGTCGCTTTAAAAACAATCTCTTTAAACAACGATCAAAATGGCGAACAGCGTTTTTTACGAGAAGCAAGAGTTATGGCTTCGCTAAAACATCCTAATATTTTAAACATCATTGATTTGGGAGTTCACGAAAATGGTTGTCCATATTTCACTATGGATTATATTGAAGGGCAAACGTTAGCAGAGAAACGTTTTTCTTTCCGAAGAGCAGTGTCAGTGATTATTGAAGTTTGCAAAGCGATGCAGTATGCTCATGACAAAGGTATTGTCCATCGCGATTTAAAACCTTCGAATATCATGATTCTTAATAATACACCTATTGTAATGGATTTTGGGCTCGCAAAAATAAATTACGATGATAAGAAACTTTCAAAAACAGGCGCCATTATTGGTACAGTTCAGTATATGCCGCCAGAGCAAGCTCTTGGTCGCAATGCTGATATTGATCATTGTAGTGATGTTTACTCAATTGGCGCAGTACTCTTTTATTTATTGGCGGGTAAAGCGCCATTTGCAGGAGGCTCCTCAATAAGTGTTATATTTCAATTAACTCAGGAGCAAATCAAATTTCCGCCATCAAAACGCATTCCTCAACAACTACAAAACATTTGTCTAAAGGCCATGGCAAAGGATAAAAAAGATCGTTATCAAAGCGCTACGGAATTTGCGCAAGATTTAGAAAATTTTTTAGAAGGCAAAAATGTTCTGGCGCATAAGCAAAGACGTATAACACAATTAAAAAGAAGTGTTGTAATGTTGTTTATTCTTTGTAATGTTTTACTTGGAGGGTGGTTTCTTTATACTAAATTTGTTGCGCCGCAAAGTATTTCGCAGTTACGCACCTTTGTCAAAGTTTTAAAACCTCAAAAATTTGGTCACCAGATTATTGAAGTTGACAAACCATCTTTTCATATTGATTTGGAAATAAAGCGGAAAACCTCTGTAAGCTTGTGGGTTAACAATAAAGAAACTGTATCTATATCGCCAAGAGAGTCATTACAAATAATCAAAGAACGAGTTTTATTAGCGTATGGTACAAATGATATCGTAATAAAATTGTGGTATGATAAAAAATGGACTACGATCTATAAGGCGGTAGCTATTTACTCGAAAAAATCACCGAGTGTTATAGGACGCAACAATATCTACAAAGCCCAAAAATCTAATAAACTGATAGATGATAGGGAAGAAGGGAATATTTGTTCCCCTGTGGGCATATTTAATAAAACTTTGTACACTTGTTACCGTCGTAAAAATAAAGACTATGAGCTCGTTACCTTTAAAAAATCGAAATCTAGTTGGTTACTGAATCTTGATTCTCAGATGTGTTCTACTCCTTTTGTTGTTGATAATCTTTTGTATTTCGGTACAAAAGCAGGGTCTTTCTATTGTTTGAATGTAGAGAATGACAATATTATTGTTAATTGGAAGGTAAAATTGTCTAAAGAATCGTTGGTAGATGCCCCTATTTTTTCTAACGGCCTTATATATGTTAGTGATGGTCTAAAGTGCTATGCATTTGCGATGAGCACAGGAGAGAAAAAATGGGAAGTATCAGGACAACAGTTAACATCACCTACTATTTTTGGCGAAAAACTATACATTGGTGATAGTCAAAAAATGTATGCGTTGAACAAAGAGAATGGCAATATTCTTTGGCAAATATCTGCTAAAGTGCATTCAACTCCAAATGTTACAAACAAAAGAATTTTTTATCATTCTTCCACACAAGCCCATGCTCTCGATTTACAAGGAAAAACATTATGGACTTCTTCCCTTAAAAAAACGATTAGAGAAAGAAAGTTTTACGGATCGGCTTTAGTATATAAAGGCTTAGTTTATTGGTCTGTTATCGCTAAAGCGAGAGGAGGAAATATTCATTCAGAAATCTACGCATTTGACAATCAAAAGGGCAATATTAAATGGCAAACAATATTAGAAGTTCCCGTACAATCTTCTCTTATTCTAGTAGAAATAGAAAACCAAAACCTAATATTTGCTCCTGCGAGGAATGGTTTTCTCTACGCTATTGATAGTATTGGCGGTGAAAAAATTCTACAGTATAGATTATATTATGGAAAGAAAAAAATAACAACTTTGTACACACCAGTGATTTGTGATGAAAAAATCTACATTCCATCTAATTTAAATATGCAAATAAAGTCATTATCACACTTTCTGCAAAAACACCAAGTTACGGAAATTGAAGAAAATTCAATTGAAGCTGAGCATTTTTCCATGGCTAAAAGGTTCATAAAAGATATGAATCACTGGGGAGGTTGGAGCAATGGTAAACAGTGCTTGTGGAAAAACAGCGTGAATCGTAAAAGCAGAGAATTTAAATTTTTTGTGCAAGAAACCGGACGATATCAAATCAAGCTACACTTAACATTAAATATGCATTATGGCAAATTCAATGTTATTATAAATGGAAGTCGTGCTCCAGAATTTGATCTATACCGTGAAAAAAAAGGTTTTTCGATAGCTATAAAAGATATTGGAGAATACCAGCTTAGAAAAGGAAAAAATTCCTTTTTTGTTTCTTGTGTAGGTCGTAATGATAAGGCGAAGAGTTATCGTTTTGGCCTTGACAAAATAATCGTGACGCCGATCAAACAAAAAAAAATAACATATCCTCCGGTTCTGTATCTTCCATTTAATAAAGACTTCAACGACCACTCTAATTCTAATAATAAAATTACTAATAAAAATGTTATTTTAGCTACAGGTAAAAAAGGTAAGTGCGCTCAATTTGATGGCAAAAGTCATTTATCTATTCCAGATAATCCAAGAATAAATTTTCGACAAAAGTTTACATTTTCGTCATGGTTTTATCATAAAAAAATAACTCACCCTTTACCTGTCTTGAGTAAACTTTCGATTAACAGGAATCCATCTTACGAACTAATATTTGACAACCAAATTCCGGATCTTACGTTATGTTTTCCCACACCGTATTCAATAGTACCCACGCAATTTGTTTTACCTCAAAAAGAGTGGTATATGTTTACCGTTACATACAATGGAGGCAAGGCAAAGTTCTATTTAAATGGCAAATGGAAAAACAGCATTCTTTTTCGTAGTACATTACCCGCGTCGTATGACGATTTGTTTATTGGAGGTTCTTCCAATTCAACAGAAAAATTTATAGGAAAAATGGACGAATTGTACATATTTGATCGCGTTCTTAATTCTGAAGAAGTGAAAAATTTGTATCTTTATAACAAAGTAGTTGTAAAAAATAATTGACAAAAGAGCTTCGTTGGCATATCTTATTAAATTCTTATGCGTACAAACACAATGTTGTTTGGATTTAATTTTATATTTTTAGGGAATAAACTATGGGTCGTGGTGATAGAAGAACACGTCGCGGTAAAGTTGCTGCAGGCAGTTTTGGAAAATTTCGTTTAAAAAACAAAAATAAACCGAAAAAAAAGCAAGAAAAGTAAAGAATAACTAATGCTGATAGAACAACTATACACTGAAGCGCAAAGTATTGAAAATCCACAAGAAGCATTGCAGAAGTTCCAAAAACTTCTCGAAGTGGTAGAAGCGCAACTTGGTCCTTTTGATATGGGAGTTTGCGAAGTTTTAACTCATATTAGCGGAAAACAATTTGACACAGAGGACTACCAAAATTGTATTGAATCAGCAAAAAAAGCGTTAAACATCCTCGTTTTTGAAAACGTCGAGGATAATGTTTTGCGCGCACAGCTTTACAATAATATTGGGATGAGTTACTGGGCTTTAAAAAACAATGAAAAAGCCCAGGAACATTTCGAATATCTTTGGCGGCTTTTACAAAAACAAGAAGATAAAGATTTATTAAAATATGGTGTTGAAGACTATAAGAATTTTTGTTACCAAACACAACAATATGAAAAATTAGTCGAAATCGCCAACCACTTCAAAGTACAAGCAATTGTATACACACATCTAAACGACAACAAACCTGTTATTTTCAATAAACTCATTTTTTGTTGCTCTGATCCAAAATATGCGCAAGACAATGCAAAATATTCTTTAGGAAAAGTAATTTATTTTCAATTAATTCCAATTGCTATAGACAATAATGTCTCTCTCTCATTTGATAAAAATGACCCTGAAAGAGAAGCAGTAGAGGAATTTGCGAAAAGTTTATTTTCTTTTGAAGTTTAGCTTAAATTGCAAACAGATTGCGCTTGTGAATTTTTAAATTGATGACAACCTCCCATAACACTATACATCAGTTCTTTTTTTTGCTAACATATTTAAATATCATACAAAATTACTCTGATATTTAACGGAGGTCAGAATGAAATATTTATATTTATGCTTTTTTTCATTGGTGTTTTTATCTGCCGAAACGTTACTGCCTATTCAAGTACGTTGCCAAGTAATGCCAAGTAAAGAAAAAGTTACTTCTATTCTTGAGAAATTTGAATCTCACATAGAAAAAGAAAATACAAACATTCCTTATTTTGTTTTTAATAAAACTAGTAAGAATGTCGAAAATTCCTTTCCTGTCTATCGCAACATAGATGCAGAGAAAATAGAGGAGAGTGCATATAGTTTATATGCATTAGATAATGAACGTTTTATTGAAGCGCTTTTGGTTAATGGCTATCATATTCAAATATACATTAATCTTCCAGGCGTAGAACAAAAAATTCTAAACTGCACGATGGTCACATTGGTAGGTTATGATCGCGATCAGCAGATTTTTAGCGCTGTCAACTCTTCAAAGAAAAACATCGACTTAAGTTATTCTATTGTTACTGAAAATGGCGTTTTTGCAGAGTTGGGAAATGAGCCGATTGCACGAAAATGGGAGATAGAACTTGTTGGCAGTGATTTAGAAACACGCGCGCAAGTCTTTTCTCAAAAAGATAAACCAGTTTCACTTAGTACAGCTTTAAAAACAGTGGCAACTTCCCAAAAAATTACCGAACGCGGTGGATCGTTCTGTATTATTTCTCTTGCGGCAGATACAGCACGTAGGCCAAAATTTGTCAACATCAACTTTGAATGTTACATGTATAAATACAAACGAGGAAAAACAGATAAACTTGGTTACGTTATTCGATTTCCTGGCCGTACGCAAGTCAAATACGATTATATTCAACCGCTACGTATTATTATAAGTCGTACTATGTGCAGTGGTTATATCGGAAACCAATACGATCGTTGTAATGGCTTCTCTTCGACACTTATACCGCACGTAGGATTGGCCACGCAGTATAATCCTGATGCAAAAATTCTTTCGACGAATGTGATCTCATTTTATCGGTGTAATGTGCGCAATTTTTCTTTCGAGACTTCAAAATTTCCGGCAATTGTACGCGGAAAAGTGGAATGCGCAAACTAACGGCATTATAAAATTATACTCTTGTTAAAATCGCGTAAAAATTCACGCTCATTGGTTTATATCAATGATAATGTTTACCAATATGAGCGTGAACTTATCTACCAATAACTCAACATCTTATTGATTTAGTTTTGTAAGAATATATGGTTAATAAGAATAGCGAAATTACCAATAACCACCAAGACCCGACAATACCAGAACTTTTTGTTGGACGTTCTGCTCCATAATATAAAGTTCCTTCATTTCCCCAAATAATAGAATTTGCGCTGTGAGACCTAGCGTTATAATGCTTGTCATTATTGAGATTACTCTTCATTGCATATGCCGAAAATGTTAAGTTTTCATTAGCAAGTATCTCGCGAGGGAAATCACCATCAACAACTGTCATTGTCATAGACTTCAGATCACTTAAACCACGATCAATAACAGACAAACGTTCTTTTTCTATTTCGGCAATGTTAAGCGCATCTATTTCTTCTCCACGCAAATCCAAGGCTTCGCCAACACGGAGAAGCATTTTTTCTGTTTCTTCATGTTCATGAGACAATTTTCTTATTTTGGCAGCTAGGAGATCAGAAGCAAACAATTCACTCGCCATACCATTATGAGGCTTAGGATCACGTTGAGCCACTAGACTATCCCACTCTCCTTGGCTTATTTCATGAGGTTGTCCACCAATCACTCTTAACGGCAACAATTGTGTAACATTTTTATATAATTGTTCTCCTGGTATTTGACGTACAACGTGTTTACTCGGTATTGAGTCAATGCGACAAGATTTTTCAGTGAGTATATAGACTATGTTTCGCAAACTTCCTTCATTAAAAGTAGACAAACGCATTGGTACAATGGGTTTATCTACAAAGAAACGAAATCCCATCCCTTGAACATTTCCGTTGAAATTAGCTCCTTGAGGAAGTTTAGAGTCTACATCGCGCATACCTGGCCGCGGTGCAACACCTTTTTTTTGTCCAACGCGCGTTTTCACTGCCACAAAACACCAGCGCATCTTGATATAATCGTTACACGCTTTGTCCATACCTTTTGGATATTGGTAGCCATGAGTTTCCATCCAGCGGTTGAGTGCACGTGCACTACCTGCTGCAAGTACGGCAACTTCATACATTCCAACAGCCTCCTCTTTAAGAACCTTTACTGTATCGTATTTTAAAGGTATCTCAGTGGCACCACTAAATGAGTCATCAGCACTTGATTCGTACAACATCTCCTCTTCATAATCATAGAGTTCATGTACTACTTCTGGTGGATCAATAGCGGCAGCAATTTGCGTAAAAATATTATCGGGAACTTTGCGTAAAGCAGGGGGTTTGGGAAAAGGGATAAGCATACCAAATTCGTCTACTTTTCCTGAAAAACCTGGGCGAATGACAATGGTTTCCACTCCATCCTTGTAAAAAACATAGGTTTTTTGTAAGCCAATGCGAGTTATAGCCTTGCCTTCACCGCTATATATAGGTGGAACCATACCACATGGATCGCTCCACAGTAATGAAAAACTAAAAACTATTAATAAAAGTAATTGTTTCATCTAAAGACTCCTTATCTCTATTTATTAGGTACTTGAGCCAGTATTTGTAGATAACGTTGTTGTTGATGAACACCTTGTTCTTTTAACATACGCAATAATTCTTTTTTGCCTACGGTCTTTCCCCAAATAAGCAACCATTTATCTGTCCCTATCTCTGACCACCCAGGGCTTTGATATCCTCCTGCTCTTGCTAATTGTAAACTACGAATGTTATTGTGTATTTGACGTTGTTCTTGCTTTTTTTCCATTCTTTCGCACCATAGATGCCATGAAATTAAATTTCCGACAAGTGTTTGCGCTGATTCGTGATCCCAACGTAAACCAGGAACAAAAAGTGGCCCATTTGCCCAAGGTACTTGCGTTGCGTCTTTTGAAAAACTATATACCTTTGCAACTTTGTAAGGAACTTTATTGTCACTTTGTGCCATACTTCCAATATATCCAGTTGCTAAGCGACGTACTTGTTGATCTTTTGCGGTGGCCATAACTTGCGCTAGATTTTCTGCTCCCAAACCGACAATCGTAGAATGAAGTACGCTTCTTAGATTGGGAATACGAGAAACAATACTAAGTAGACTTTCTGCGGAAATTTTATTTTCACGTTCTAATAGTATTGTAATTCTTTGAGAGATTGGTCGATTAATTGCTGGGAATTGACTCATTAGTGATGCTATATTTACGAGCTCATCTAGCGATTGGGTCATTTGTATGCGGCCAGCAAGAGCCCAAGTGCGTACTAACATCGGCTGGCTTGTATTTTGGTGTATATTTTGAAAATGTGCATCAATTGTGCCGCCACCTATACGCGATAAACCGACAATAGCCCAACCACGTCGTGCAATATTACTACCTTCGACAGCTTCTCCAAGTAAATGCGGAACAGCTTTTTGCCCTAGATTCACTAGTTTGTTTAATGCAGAGGTAGAATGTTGCGGGCTATCTAATTTTTGAACTAGTTCATAAACACGATCGTTACTCTCTGCGTATATTTGCGTAGGAATAATACTAATATAAACAAATAGCAAACATAGTGCTGCTCGCGGTAGTTTTTTGTAGAGTACAAACAAAAGTAAACCTCCTAATAAAGTCCATATATGGAATATACTCGATTTTTTTATAGTGTTTTTGGTTGCTGGAATATAAAGCTGTCCGCGTTTCTTAGACTGATCGGGTTTGTTTCGGTGAGAAGGCATACTATATTCGCGAAAAGTCAAATTATGGTGGGCAATAGCTTTTTTAGGAAAATTTCCGTCAACGACAGTGAGAGTCATTGTTTTTATCTTTTGCAATGCTAATTCAACAATCTTTTTTTGCTCTTTTGAAGTAAAGTCACTGTGGAGTTTATCAATGTTTTTTCCTCGCAGTGATAGATTTTCACTGATATTGAGTAATACCTTCTCATTTTCTTCATGTTTATGCGAAAGTTTATTATTGCTCGCTGCAAGTAAGTCAGAGGCGTATAACTCTGCCGCCAAACCATTTTTAGGAACAGGATTGCGTTTATTTTTCAAAGCGGCTATCCGTTGTTGAGCGTAGTCGTTATCCGCGTCGCCTATTACTCGTAGAGGAAGAAGCTCAGTTAAGTTTTTATACAGTTCTTCTCCTGAAATTTGTCTTTTTATAAGGCGACTGTTGATAGGGAAAATTTTTAAAGGTTTGTCTGCTAAGATATAGACGATGTTGTGATAATCGTTTCCGTTGAAAGTAGAAAGACGCATGGGAACAACCATTTCTTTTGTGTAAAAGCGAAATCCCATTCCTTGTACATGACCATCAAAGCTAGAACCAGGTGTTAGTTTTGAATTTACTTTACGCATTCCAGGTCGAGGAGCAACACCTTGTTGTTCTCCTACTCTAGTTTTTACAGCGACAAAACACCACTTTAGTTTGATGTAATCATTACAAACTTTATCCATACCATTTGGGTAGCGGTATCCGTGTTCATCCATCCATTTTTTAAGAGCAGTAGCACTCCCTGCTTCAAGAACTGTCACTTCGTACATGCCTACAGCCTCTTGCTTTATTATTCTCACACTACTATTAGGTGTATTAACCGTTAAAGAGCTTCTTTCTCTCATAGAGCTTTTACGAAGTACCTTGTATTTACGTGGAGATAAATCTAAAACCACCTCCGGAGGATCTATCGAAGCCGCAATGTGCGCAAACGTATCATCGGGGACTTTTCGCAAAGAAGGAGGGCTAGGAAAAGGTATTAACATTCCAAATTCATCCACTTTTCCAGAAAAACCTGGACGAATAACAATTGTTTCTATGCCGTTCTTATAAAATACATAAGTTTTTTGCACACCAATACGCTTAATAGTTAAACCATTGCCCGCAGATATAGGAGGTACCATTCCACATGGGTCGGCATGTAATAACACCAGTGAAAGTAACAACAAAACAAGTTTAATTTTCTTCATAACACAACTCCTTTTTATTTACAAATTGGCACTTAAATTCAATTCGTCCCATGGAATTCGTTTTTCCGTTACTAAGCCATATTGTGTCGACATTATGCCATGAGTTTTTACTTTCAAGAACCATGAACCATGGTCCTGCCACAAAGTGGAAGCCGTTAAGTCAGAAACGACTCCATAAATGATAAAGACCAACACGCTTTATGGTACCGCTAATTTCAAGTGACTGGATTTCTTGTGTTTTGTGAACATGCTGGTGATATTTATCACCTATTTTTACAACAGTAGGTTCCAATTCGATGCGCACAATTCCTTTTTCGTCAACAACGCGCAACTGAATTTCGACATGCGTTTTTTGCAATTCACGCTGTAAAAACTGTAAGTGTTCTTTGTCAAGAACGGATGTTTCAGGTAGCCAATTTTGGGTTACTTCGCCGTAGAAAAGAAGTGTCTCTAGTGCTAAACTTTTTGAAGAAAGAGGTTCGTTAGCGAATAAGTGCAAGTTGCGCAAAAAATCTTTTTTGGTAAGTGCAGGTGTCGTATCGGGAATAGCGGCACATCCTGTTACACATGTTTCTATTTGTGGTTGTGGAGAACATCCACAATCGTCCTGCGTTGTAGGGACAATTTGTTGTTTTTCTTCAGTAAAAGTGTCGTCGTTTATCGCCCACAAGTATGCAACGCTGACCATACACAAAGTACACATAGCCCATAAGGATTTCATTGAATCTCCTTTATTAAAGTGAAACGAACATTTATATTCTTAGAGAGAATGGCTAATGAAAAAGTTGCATTTTTTTTTAATATTTTTATGACTTAAATACCTCATTGTAAAAATATTGTTTTCTAAACCTATTACAAATAAGCACGTCGTGTATCATATGTAAAGTTTCTTAACCATATATTTCGGAGTTATAAATGTTTACACCAAAAAGTATTTTTTTAGTATTAACAATAATATTTATGCTAGCTAATTTTGAATTAGCTGCACAAGAAAAAACAATTTTACAACCCCCTAAAGTTGACAAACGTGTCGAATTGTTGGGTATTGTTTTTAGATTGGCTGGTAGCTCAGAATACAGTTCTAAATTGTTTCCTAAATATGTAGAAAAAATTGAAAAACATTTTTCTAAATATAAAAATCACGAACTAATTTCTTTTACTAAGAATGAATTAAGGAAAAAAGGAGTGTCTTTCGATGCCGTTATGAGTATGGCTGTAAGGATAAGTAATCCGCCACAAATTAAGTTGCTTCCATTCTCTGAAGAAACTATCGATAAGAGATGGAACAAAAGCGATATGCTAAAATTTGTTGATTTACTTAACGATTTCTATGAACAAGCAAATTGCCAAGTTTTTTTTAGTAAAAATGAAGTAATGTATAAACTTGCGTCGGAACGATACAGTCGTGTTTATAAAAAACTAGATTTAAACTGGTATTCTAGTTTTTATGGCACAGCTCCTAAAGCAAAATTTACCATTGTAAATGGGTTAGGTAACGGAAGTGGAAATTATGGACCGCATGTTAAACTTGAAAAGGAGAAAGAGATAATCTATGCAATTACCGGAGTTTGGAAGGTCGATGATTCCGGAATGCCTAAATATAAATTTGATGAATATTTTCCAACCTTACTACATGAATTCAATCACTCTTTTGTGAATCCAACTATTATTCAACATCAAGATGCGTTGGAAAAAAGTGGAAAGGTTATATTTAAACATGTTAAAAACATGATGGAACGAATAGGTTATGGAAATTGGAGAACAATGTACTTTGAAACGTTAGTACGTGCATGCGTTATAAAGTATCTAAAAGACCATAGCTTTGATGAAGATTATGTTAAAGAAAGATTAAATCATGAACTTGCCATTGGTTTTTTATGGACCGAAGAATTAATTGCAGAACTTGAAAGATATGATCAAAACAGGAAAAAATATCCTACATTAGAATCTTTCATACCTGAACTCGTGATATTCTTTAGTAAAGTATCTTCCAATTTCTCCAATATAGAGGCTAATTTTGATAAGAAGCGACCAAAGATACTCCAACTAAAACCTTTTAAAAACGGAAGTCAACTAGTAGTTCCCAATACAAAAATTTTGCAAATATATTTTAATAAAAAAATGAGAGGATCAGGTTTTAATTACGGACAAAAAGGAGAGAGTGCATTTCCAAATATTAAAAATGTAACTTACTCTGAAGATAGAATGTCTGTTAATATAGAAATGGCATTACAAGCTAATAAAGATTATCAAATGGTACTTTGGGGTGCGTTTAGAAGTGAAGAAGGATTTCCACTAAAAGATTTCGAGATACATTTCAAAACGGTGGATTTTCCAGATAATAATTAAAATGGCAAGAGGAGAAAAAACAATGCTTTTAATGACTTGTTTTTTAAGTCAACCATTGTTAATAGGTAAAGAAGGATGTAGGCTAAATTGCAGAGAAAGATAATAGACTATTTACCGCTATTATCTTTCTCTAGAGCAGAAATACTTTGGCGCGATTTACCTGATGATTTTTTGCGACTCACTTAATTGCGCATATTCGTTTTAATCGCTAGGCAGGAAAACAGCCTAAAATGATTTATCATGTTTATGTGTTTTAAGTTTGTGGTCTATAAAGATGCGGTTTCATACCACCGCGAACAGCTCCAGCATTTGTATTGCCGTAGTTAGGAGTAAAAAGAGGAGAAAGTGCTCTGCTATTGGGAACTGCTAACCAAATCCGCAGTAGATGACGCTTCTTTTCAAGGGCTTCGTGGTCTTCAAATTCTGTGCGCGAGTGAAAAGTAATAAAATTGTTAACAAATAAAATATCACCGGGTTCTTGGGTAAAACGAATATACATTCTTGGATCATGTGCTATTTTTTCGAGTATTTCGAGGGCTTCTTTCTGAAGAGGAGACAAATCAGGTACTTCGGGAATTTCGCAAGCGCGAAATATCAAAACGCGCATTATATTTGCAGCAAAATGTCCGTCGTGTTGGCTAAATATGGGAAGCTGACAAAATGGTTTACTATTACCTGCATCAACATTGTGTCTTTTGTTGTAAAAAGTGTCGTAGAGAATAGGGAGTAAGTGAGAATGTTTTTCAAGAATTTCATTGTGAATAGCTGGTGAACTAACAATTAAATTCTCTCCACCTGACTTAGCTTTTTCAACGCAAAAAAAAGAAATAACATCGCAACGATCGGTATGGAAACTCAACTTGTTTTTGGTATTTGGCCCTCGTGATTTAGGATGTCCTGTTGGAAAGCCAGCATCGCGAACACTGAAAATCTTTTCATCGTCAGCGCTTTGCGAAATAGGAGTGCCGACATATTGAGCCATTGCCCAAAAAATAGCTTTAAGTTGTTGGGTATTGTAATTTTTTCTAGGAAAACCTTTGAGTAAAGCCAAGCCTGAATCATTTTCTATGTATTTTTGGATATCTAGTAGTTTTTGAGAGGTTTGTGGCAACGGGAAATTTTGTGGCGTTATTTCACTCCAATTTTTTACATCTCCATGGCAACTAAGTGCATTGTCTATTTCTCGTAGTTCTTCCTGGTTTAATTGAAATTGCCACTCATTTGATTTTTGCAAATCATCGGCGTACCATACGTGCGGACCATTTATTTTTGAGTACATAAAGATTCCTTAATTAGCTAATTTTGTCTAACGCCATTTGGTAATGGATTTTTGAAAAACCGCGCTCCTCAAACCCATTTTCTACGTATATTATATTTTTTTTCGGTATACATTGTTCTATTTCTTTAATATTATCATCGATTACGAGATAACAATTACTATGTTTATTTTCGGTTAACCACGTTTGA
Organism: Candidatus Uabimicrobium helgolandensis; assembly: GCF_041508025.1. Lineage (NCBI taxonomy): Bacteria > Pseudomonadati > Planctomycetota > Candidatus Uabimicrobiia > Candidatus Uabimicrobiales > Candidatus Uabimicrobiaceae > Candidatus Uabimicrobium > Candidatus Uabimicrobium helgolandensis. The sequence continues at coordinate 2,389,379 of NZ_CP165719.1, read as the reverse complement.
ATTTCAATACCTCGGTGGCTAAGGACAGGAGTTGTGGAGTCTATTTCTACATTTAAATTACGCAATTCGCGACGCAACTCGTCAAGCCTGTAAGACTCGCGCCAAGCAGAAGAAACCACTATTTTGCAATCAATTTTTGCAAATAATTTATTTAGCCAAGCTATGGCGGACGGGTCGAAGACAATTCCTTGCTCATCGTATTCACTGTTTACAGTTGTTAATACACCATCTATGTCCAAAAATATAATGAACATTATTGTTCCTTTAAACTAGAGAACATTGTTTTGGCCTTTTTAGATTCAGTAGTGTGGTCAACAATTGGTCTTGGATATGAAATTTCTATTTCCTCGTATTTTTCCTTAAACCAATTATGAATATCTTTTGCTGATGTGTCGCGAAGTTCAGGGACCCACTTTTTTATATATTCAACATCGGCATCGAATTTTTTTTGTTGGAGCCACGGATTAAAAATGCGAAAATACGGTTGAGCATCGCAGCCAGTTGACGCCGCCCATTGCCAGTTGCCATTATTTACACAAGGATCATAGTCAATAAGTTTTTGTGCAAAATATTTTTCTCCCCACCGCCAATCTATGTGTAAATGTTTTGTCAAGAAAGAAGCGACAATCATGCGTACGCGGTTATGCATATATCCAGTAGTGTTTAGCTCACGCATACCTGCATCGACAATGGGGTATCCGGTTTTACCTTTACACCATAAATGAAAGTGTTTTTTGTTGTTTAGCCACTTTAATGCTTCATATTTTTTATGAAAGCACTCCTGAAAAACATTGGGAAAATGATAAGCTATGTGCGTAAAAAAATCTCGCCAGTACAACTCTGAAATAATAGTGTGAGTTTCTCCCAAATCTTTTGCTACAGTATGATAGAATTCGCGAACCGAAATAGTGCCAAATTTATTGTGGGCAGAAAGTCCAGTTGTGCCATGAATAGATGGATAATCTCGTTGTTGTTTGTAATTAGTATATTGTTTCATTTTTTTTAGCTTCTTTAGTGCATAAGTACGACCACCAGGAACATACAAATTTTTATTGCTTGTTTGAAGTATTTGATCGTAAATAGATTTTAAAGATACACTTTTGCTTAAATTTTGCGTATTAAATTTTGCTTTTTTATAGTACTGCGGATGACTTACTTTTATAAGACGCGCTTTTTTCATAAAAGCACTAAATACTTTATAGGGTTTACCACTTAGATTAAATACGTGTTCTGGCTCAGTGAGCAGTGCATCTGGTAATTGACAAAAATCAATATCATTTTTTTTACATTTGCTTTTTATTTTTGCATCGCGTTTTCTACTAAATGGCGTATAATCACGGTTACAAAAAATAGCATCGCAGCTTTTCTCAGCTAAGTAATCGATAATATTCTCAGGTGTATCGTAAAAAAAGTATAGAGAACCTTGTTGCTTTTCTATTTGTTGTTGTAAATCTCTAAGAGATTCTAGCATAAATTGTAAAATATAGTCGCCTTTAAACGCATTGTCTTTTACTTGTTTCGGGTCAAAAATAAAGCATAGTGTGACTTGTTGCGACTCTTCAATTGCACGATTAAGAGCATTATTATCTCCTAAACGCAAATCTCTACGAAAGATAAAAGCACTTGATTTATATTTTTTCGTCATTTTGTAGCCAGCCTTTCTCGCAAGCTATAGAAATTTTTTGAGTCAAGTATTCCCATAAACGAGGAAATTTTTCTACAGAAGACATCACTTCATAAACTTGTTTTACAGATATATTGTTTTCAATCCAGGCTTTTCCTTTTGATTCTATGTGCATTAAAAAAGGATGTAATCGATCTAAGACATTTGCAAACTGAGCGTTATTGCTCTCTCCAGTTTCAAATTCGTGCCATAAATCGCGAAGTTCTTTGCCTTGGTCTTCTGGTAACATCGAAAATATACGTTTTGCGGCTTGTTCTTCGCGCTGCTTTTTATCTTTTAAGCCTTCTTTATCATGAATATATGTATCTCCCGCATCTATTTCTACGATGTCGTGAATAATGACCATTTTTATTACTTTTAGGATATTTACTTTTTCAACGTGCGGCTCTAAAATAATGGCCATTGCTGCTAAATGCCATGAGTGTTCGGCAACGTTTTCATTTCGAGAACCATCTGCAATATAATTGCGTCGAAAAATATTTTTCACTTTGTCAATTTCAATAATAAATTGTAGCTGCTTATCAATATCTGTCATAAGTTTTCATTCTTTCTACCGTAGAAATCATTGGATTATCCACTGTTTTTTCGTTACAATCCATCTGTCAAATTTCAACACAAAATGTCTGGGTGTATCAATATTTAAGGTTTTATACAACATGAGATAAATATTGCCGCCCTGTTGTTAGCTGAAGTATATTTTGCGTTATTTTAGCTTGTCAATTTTACTAGAGAGTATCTCTATTTATATTTTTCATGATTTGTGTATTTTAAACACTGGCTTTGTTACTTTTCAAGCACATAACAATATTATTGTGCTTTCAAAGGACCTTGCTATTGTCTAAAATAGTTCGAATTTTACAAAAACCTAAACAGAGACAGGCTCTAGGCAATTTAAAAATGTTCTTGCAGCAAATGTAGGAAAGGTTATTCCGTGTTAAATACAAGTACATCAACAACGAATTCTGATTCAATTGAAGAGTTTTTTGAAGAGCACCAACAGCAAACTATTGCCCAAGCAAATTACTTCCTAAGCGGTTGGATAGTATTACAGTGGTTTGTAGGTGTCTTACTTTCTTTTAAACTTTTTTCTATAGGATCTATGGATGTCGCACAATACAACTATTTTTTAACGTGCGTTGGTTGTGCAGGAGTGCTATCTCTGTTCTCTATTTTTACAACAATAAAATATTCGTCTTTTGCTTGTTATACACTTAGTATAGCTCAAGCTTGTTTATGTATTATCATGGCTTATTTTTCTCAAGGAGATTTTTCTGTCGCTTTATATTCACAGATTATCATCTCTTTATCTATTCTTGCATTATACCGCAACGTAAATATATTTGTTCTGTTTTACGTCTTTATAATTACCCACCATATTACTTGGTACTATGTATATACAGGAAATAGTCTTGGTGTTCTAGGAAATGAAGGAAGTATTGTTAGTAGTGGTGGGTGGATCATTTTAGTTGCAATATTTTTTATTGCTTATTCTATTGCAGGAAAAAAAGAAATACTACGCATCGTTTCCAAAAGAGTAGATTTAGAAAGAGCAAATCAAGATATACAATCTCAAGCTGAGAAAAGAGAGCAAGAATTACAAAGCAATAAGGAAGCTCTTCAACAGAGTAACTGGATGAAAACAGGAGTGACAGAACTCAATGATAAGATGCGCGGCGAACAAGAAATTCCGGTAATGGCCAAGAATATATTGAGCTATTTAGTTCCATATTTGAATTCGCAAGTGGCGGCTCTTTATTTAAAAGATCGGGACAATATATTCAAGCTAGTTGGTTCTTTTGCTGGAAAAGGGCAAAGTTATTTGACAGAAAAGTTCAAATGGGGTGAAGGTTTACCAGGGCAAGCAGTAAAAGAAAAAAAGCGTCTTATTCTTGACAACGCTGGCGATACTCTAACTATTAATGTAGGCATTGGAGAAATTCGCGTCGAAAATATTTTATTTTTACCTCTTCTACATGAAGATGATGTAAAAGGGCTTTTTATCATAGGAAGTGCCCAAAAGTTTACGATTCAACAAATGGAATTCCTTGATGATGCTTCGGAAAATATAGCCATTTATTTTAATACCGCTCTTTCGCGTTTAGAAATGCGCAAGCTTTTGGAAAAAACAGAACAACAACGCCGTGAATTACAAAAACAAAACAGCGAGATTATCACTCAGCAAAAAATACTCGACTTAAAAAACAAGCAATTGCAAGAGAGTAATAAACATAAAAGCGTGTTCCTAGCAAACATGAGTCATGAATTACGAACACCTCTTAATGCGATTATTGGTTACAGTGAACTTTTATTAGAAGATGCAGAAGAGATGGGCGAAGAAGATTTTGCATCGGATTTGAACAAAATCAAATTTGCTGGTAAACATTTATTATCACTTATCAATGGTATTCTCGATCTATCAAAAATTGAAGCTGGGAAAATGGAGTTGCATCTTGAAAAATTTAATATTAACGAGATGCTTGGCGAAATACTTGTGACTGCAGAACCATTAGCACTGAAGAACTCTAATCGCTTAGAAACTGAGTACCCTGATAATTTAGGTGAAATGCGCGCAGACTTAGTTAAAGTAAGGCAAGTTTTGCTTAATTTGCTCAGCAATGCTGCTAAGTTTACCGATGAAGGTACTATTACTTTAAAAACCTCACTAACAAGCGATCGCGTATTTTTTATCATTAGCGATACTGGAATAGGTTTAAATCCAGAACAAACGGATAGACTTTTTGAGCCTTTTTCTCAAGCCGATTCATCAACCACACGCAAGTATGGTGGGACAGGTTTAGGGTTAACTATTTCTAAAAAATTCTGCGAAATGATGGGCGGAGAAATCAATGTTAAAAGCGTAGAAGGAAAAGGCTCTGTTTTTAGTGTTGAACTACCATTAGAGGTCGAAGACAATGAAGAAGTAGTAGAAAATATAGGCATTGAGAGTAAACCTCTTACTCACAAAAAAATACGAGTTCTCGATAAACCAGGAACAATTTTAGTAATAGACGATGATATTACTATTCATGATGTTATGCAGCGTTTTGCTAATAAAGAAGGTTATAATCTCGAAATCGCAATGAACGGAAAAGAAGGTTTAGAGATGGCCGCTTCCGTTAATCCTCAAACTATCTTTCTTGATGTAATGATGCCCAATATTGATGGTTGGGAAGTACTAAAAAAATTAAAAGAAAATCCGCTTTTAGCTAATATTCCAGTTATTATGATTTCTATGGTCGACAAAAAATCTATGGGATTTGAATTAGGGGCAGCCGAGTATTTAACAAAACCATTAGACCTTGACCATTTAGCGACTGTGTTGCAAAAATATAAAGACAATGAAACTCCGTCTATTTTAATTGTCGAAGACGATCAAGATATGCAAGAAATGATGATGCGTTCTTTAGAAAAACAAGGATACACAGCGATAGTTGCCGAAAATGGGCAAAGTGCTTTGCAGAAAATTGAGAAAAATGTTCCCGATTTAATACTTCTTGATTTGCTAATGCCACAAATGGATGGCTTTGAATTTTTAGTTAAGTTACGTACAGATTCACAGTGGCAAAATATACCTGTTGTAGTGGTCTCAGCAAAAAATATTACTAAAGAAGATCGTGAAAAGTTAAGTGGAAGCGTTCAGAAAATAATAGAAAAAAGTGAGTTGAGCAGTGACGATTTAATGAAGAAGATCAGCACGCTAATAAAATCATCTTCATAATATTTAAAAAATAAATAGTTAAAGCGTTACAGTATAATACTTTACGGTCAAGATTTTATTTCTATTTTGCTATGATGTAGTTCTAGGAAACCACTATGTTTAAAATTCTTTTAGTTGAAGATAATGAACTAAATTACGACATGTTAATGCGTAGGTTAAAAAGAAAGGGATTTGAGATTATTCTTGCCGTAGATGGAGAACAGGCTATTGACAAAGCACAGTCACAAGGACCAGATTTAATTTTAATGGATATGAGTCTTCCTAAAATTGATGGTTGGGAAGCGACAAGACGTATCAAACAAAATCCGCAAACTCAAAATATACCGATTATTGCACTTACAGCTCACGCTATGGTTGGTGATCGCGAAAAAACACTACAAGCAGGTTGCGATGAATACGATACAAAACCGGTCGATTTAAAAAGACTTCTGTCAAAAATAAATATTTTTCTTACGAAAGAGGATTAATAGTGAAAAAAGCGGAAGGAGCGAATATTCTCGTTGTAGACGACAATGAGATGAATCGCGACATGCTATCGCGTAGATTAAAACGCAAAAAATTTTCGGTATTAACAGCTGCAAGTGGTTTAGAGGCTGTTGAACTTGTAAATAAACACAATTTTGATCTTATCCTCTTAGATATAAATATGCCAGGAATGAATGGGATTGAGGCTTTACAAGAAATTCGTCAAAAATTTTCGATGACAGAATTACCAGTTGTTATGGTAAGTGCAAGATACCAAAGTGAGGACATTGCTTGGGCCTTAGAAAATGGAGCTAACGATTACATAACAAAGCCCGTCGATTTCGTAATTGCCATGGCGCGAATTAATACTCACTTGTCGTATAAACAAGTAAAGGAAAGTGTTGAAAAGTGCGTTACCATGGACGGCTTGAGTACGAGTGCAGGAATAAAGATAGGGGAAGATTTTTTTCACTATAAAATTGAAGATGAGCTAGGCCAGGGAGGCATGGGAATAGTTTACAAAGCGTATGACACAAGATTAGAACGTTATGTTGCAGTTAAAAGTATCCGCGAAACTAGTGAACGCTTGATCAAACGATTACAACAAGAAGCGCGCGCTATCGCTCAAATTAAACACCCAAACATTATTACTGTTTATGATATGGGAAGCACTCCTTTACATTATTTTGTAATGGAATACATTGAAGGGTATACTTTAGATCACTACATAGATGGTGGAGAAGTTACGCCTAACATCGCGGTAACCATAGCGCAGAAGATTGCCAATGCTCTATTTACCGCTCATAAATGTGGTGTAGTTCATCGCGATTTAAAACCATCAAATATTATCATTGATGACCAAGGTGAGCCGCATATTATGGACTTTGGCCTCGCAAAGGTAGCAGAAAACGAAAAATTAACTAAGGACAATGAAATTGTAGGAACACCTTGTTATATGGCTCCTGAGCAAATTGACGTAAAAAGAGGTGGAATAGATGTTCAAACTGACATTTATTCGGCAGGTGCTATTCTTTATGAAATGATTACAGGAAAACCACCATTTGAAGTTAAAGGAACCAAAATTCACGAAGTGTTATGGAAAGTATTACAAGAGGATCCCGTTAAACCAAGTACACTACAAGAAAATATTCCACAAGAGCTCGATGAAATTTGTTTAAAAGCTTTAGAAAAAGAGAAAGAAAAGCGTTTTGGTAATGCCCAAGAAATGGAGCAGGCGATAGCCAAAGTATACTATCAATATTTTTGTTAAGTACTATTCCTCTCAAGAAGGTCGTGGAGCGATAATCTTCTTCGATTAAAGCACCACGATTACTGTCCTTTATTCAAGCTCAACAATATCACCATCATTAGCCAAAGCGATATCTAAATTTTCTGCATTAGCAATAACTTCCTTGTGTCCGTGTACAAGTATAATTTTATTGCTATCGATGCGATCACGATTTTCTTTGATTTCTTGATAAGAACAGTGTCCTATTCTTGGCTCTGGTTTATTGTAGTGAAAGCTTTCACAAATTAAACAGTCACTTCCTTTCGCAAGATCTATAATGCCTTCATGCCACTGTGTATCACCTGTAATTGCAACATACTTACCTCCCATAAAAATACGATACCCAAGAGACTCAGGCGCGTGCTCCATAGGAAATGTCTCTACAATTACTTTATTGTTATCAATTACATACTTTTGATTAGGTTCGTACTCGGTAATTTTTCTTGCAAAATGATTATACTCTTTCTTCGAATATAGGTTTGGATAACTCAGTTGAAAAAGCTTCTCACACCTATCATTTAAACCCACAGGGCCAATATAAAGCATATCTCTTTTTCGTGGAAAATCAAATAATAATGAAAGATCAAAATGCGCTGTTCCCATGAAGTGATCTGCATGAAAATGAGTGAAAAGTATAGCATCTACATCATTTGGATTTAATTGCATCTGTTGAAAACGCATAAGTGTATTCGCACCACAATCCACTAATAATTTGAAATTGTCTGTACTTAGCAAAATAGATTGTTGCGCGCGCCCACCAGAATTTGTTGCATCTCCTGTTCCGATAAAGGTAATCTTTACACTCATTTTTAAATTTCCTCATTCTTAAAACGACCTGAAATAGCTGTAACGACAAGAGTAACTAAAGCAAAATGAATCAATTTTGTATACTGTCCCATATGGTTAAAAGCTACATGTGCATAATTTTGCCATTGCGAGAAAGAACTATGAAGTACTAAAACTTCTTGAGGTATACCTACGAGAGTATAAAGAGCAGTCCACACTCCAAATCCCAAACATGCAAGAGCGCCAATAAGCATTCTTTTGTATAACTTAACTTTTGCTAAACAATACAATACTCCCCAAAACCAAACAAATACTAACAGTAACCTACTGCAAAAATTCACTGTACCAATAAAAACAGTATCTTCAGGACTATGTTCTGTAGTAATTAACTTTGTATCTGTAATCGTATTTATTATATTAGTTTTGGTGCCAGACTCATTGGTGCCAGACTCAGACTCATTGGTGCCAGACTCATTGGTGCCAGACTCATTGGCAGACTCATTGGTGCCAGACTCAGACTCATTGGTGCCAGACTCAGATTCCATATTGCCAGACTCCATGTTAGCGGACTCATTGGTGTCAGACTCCATGTTAGCGGACTCATTGGTGCCAGACTCATTGGTGCCAGACTCAGATTCCATGTTGCCAGACTCCATGTTAGCGGACTCATTGGTGTCAGACTCCATGTTAGCGGACTCATTGGTGCCAGACTCAGATTCCATGTTACCAGACTCATTGGTACCAGACTCAGATTCCATGTTGCCAGACTCCATGTTAGCGGACTCATTGGTGTCAGACTCAGATTCCATGTTGCCAGACTCTATGTTACCAGACTCTATGTTAGCGGACTCCATGTGACCGGACTCCATATTGCCAGACTCCATGTTCACATTAGAATCTAGGTTAGATGTACCATCATTATTTAAATCGTTACCTGAACGATCTTCAAAATTTTCAGTGTCGTTGGTGTCGTCAATAAACGGTTCTTCGTTGACCTCAGAATCTGATTCTTCGGTGTTATCAGTTATTTTATTTGGATCATCAACTTCAAAAACATCGTCGTAAATATTTTCTGGAATGGTAATGGTCTTTGTAAGAATACTGCTTTTGAGAATTGCTTGTTCACTATTTATTTCGCCACGCAGTAGTTGTAGGTTTATTTTTAAAACACCATAGTAATCATTTGTGGATGTTATTTTACTTATAATGTTATTTTGATTGTCGACTACAAGTGTAACAGGTACTTTCTCATAACCAATTTCATTTAATAAATTGCGCTCTTCATCAATATAAATGGGAATATTAAGTGATAGTGTATTTGTTAATTCATTTATAATAGTTAGATCTGGTTCAAATTCAAGAGAAGACAGTAAACAGATAAATTCTATATTAGGGTAATTTGTTTTTAGTAGTTTCAGCGAGTATAAAAGAGGGCTGCTTATAGTTTCTGCTTCGTCAAAAAATAAGATAATTTTTGCTGATTTGTGGTCTGTGCTTTTGTATATTTGACCGTTTATGTCCTTTACTTCAAAATCTGGCATTTCCTCTGCATTTAATAAAATGCATGAAAACAACAATACCAATATCAATATTATTTTCTGCATAGTGCATTCCTTAAAACTTATATACGAGTTTTCGCATGGTTATTGATCGAGTTTTCGAACATTAAATTGTAAATCCCAATTGTGCTTGTTATCTGTCGTACGGCATGAAATTTCTAGCGTTCCTACTTCTGTAACCTTACTGTGTAGTTTTACAGGTACCATATCTCCTTTGTTTACTCCGTCTTTGACATCAAGAATTGTTTCTAAAGGAGAGCTACTTTCTAATTCGTCAACACTTTCAATATCATTTCCTATTTCGTCTTGTTTACGAGTGTTTGAACTAAAGAAAGGAAATTCTACTGGTTCACCAACAACTAGTCCTAGTTCTGTTCCTGGAACATCACTTTCGCTGCCTTCTTCCATACCGTTTGGAATAACACACAGAGCCCTTAATGGAGCAGGAACACCTGGAATAGCAGGCATTGCCGATTCTATTCCTAAATAATAGGAGCGTCCTACTCCTCCACGTATCCTAATTCCTTCACCATATTTGGCTGCACCGTAATAAACAGCACCAATTGCAACAGATGTGTCTAAATCTTTGCTTTGCAGTTTTTTTAAATTTGAATCTGGAAGCCAAGAGTTGATTACCGAAACCACTTGTTCCTGTAAAATATCGGCCTTGAACACTCCGCCATTAAATAAGACAGCTGTAGGACAAAGAAGTTCCTCGTTTATTGAATTTTGTTTTAGAAAATTGGCAATATGTTTTGTTATTGCCGGTTCTGTAGCATACGGGAGTCCCATTTGCATCAAACCTACTTTATGTTTTTGTATGGCTAAATTATTGATATCAACTTCGGGAAAAAATCCATTTTTAGCTATATTTTCTAACTCTTCTTTTGTTAATTTTGCTTTCAGAGTTCCGCCAATCAAACTGCTACTACGCCCTAAGATAGCTACGTTAGTTTTAGCTAATGAAGGGTCACTGAATAATTTTTCCTTGGCTTCACAACAACTATACCACAGCGATAAGGACTGCCACGGATCAAGTTTAGCCTTTGGAAGTTTAGAGCTTACCAAATGTGCAAGAGCTAAATCAATATTGTCACCACCCAGTAAAATATGGTTACCAACAGCAACGCGATTTAATTCGAGATTTCCATCTCGCTCTTCTACAGAAACAAGGCAGAAATCGCTTGTTCCTCCTCCAATATCAACGACTAAAACAATATCGCCAACTTGCAATTTATTTCGCCAACTTTCACCTTGCTGGTATAACCAAGCATAAAATGCGGATTGCGGTTCTTCAAGTAGTGTAACTTCTATTCCTGCGGCCTTGGCAGCTTTCACAGTCAATTCTCTAGCAACAGCGTCAAAAGAGGCAGGTACTGTTAAATAAATATCTTGGTCGCTAAATGCCGCTTTTTTTTCTTTACGGAATTGATGGTTCCAGCTCTCTTTTATATGTAGTAGGTACCTTGTCGAAGCTTCAACGGGAGAAATCTTTTCTAATTCACTGTCTCCTTGAAAAGGAAGTAGTTTTTCTTCGCGATTCACTTGTTGATGAGAAAGCCACGACTTTGCAGAACTAATCATACGTCCTGGAACTTTATTTCCTTGTTTGCGTGCTAACTCTCCACAACAATAATTCATGCTCTTATTCCAAGGTAAGGCAATTTGTTTTTTGTTTAGGTCGTGTTCTCCAGGAATATAAAGAAAAGATGGCAGTGATTTTCGTTCTTCAGTATGTCCTTCTTTTGTTAGCTGTAAAATTTCAAACAATTCGATGGGAGAATCGCTGCCCTTTTTTTTGTAAGCCACGACAGAGTTTGTTGTTCCTAAATCTATGCCAATTATGTAGTTTCCATCCATATCTAACGCCTTTATATTAGGAAGTCCCTATATTTCTATTTCTGCTTTTGCAATTACCGATGAATCTTCTTGTGCAGGAAGTTTTTTACTCTCAACTATTCTCCATCCATGATGCTGTACTGTTCCTGTGTAAGGTGGAGCTCCTGCGACATTACCTACTAATTGTATGGCATTTTTTTCAAAATTTTCAACTATTTTTATCGATTCGCCTTCTGATTGTTGGGTAACAGATTCGATAGTGAATATTTTATTTAGTGCTTTGCGAGTTTTTTCGTGGACTTCGCGAGCAGCTGCTCCAATTTGTTCGTCATCAAATTCAGAAATATCTTCTTGTAAAAAGTCAACTAGCCGGCCTTCTTCTTGCAGAAAAGCAAGTAAAAGTTTTGCATCTTTTAAGGGGTCTTGTTTTTGCTGATTAGGAAAATTTCCATCTGTAAGTGCGCGAAAAAAACAACGAAAAGCGTTTAACAACCTTTTCATATAAACTCCTTTTGATTTTGTCGAAAATTTTTAGTATTGTAATCCATCCACTATATTTGGGCAAACAATAAATGGCTTTTGCAATCAAATTATTTTCAAGGTATTATTAGGGCGTACCTCTACTCATATTCACCAGAATGGGACATCCCCTAGGCTATATTTATCAGGTTACTTAGATTTACGATTGGAAAATGAACATGCAGGAAACACCTTATCTCGTAGGAATAGATCTTGGAACAACAAATTGTAGTGTTGCTTATATAGACCGTAAGCGTAAGCGTTCACAACATAAGGTCAAGATATTTGAGATACCGCAAGTAGTATCCACGAATACTATCGAGGCGCGCAAAACACTGCCTTCTTTCCATTATAATTTATCAGAACACGATGCTTTACCTATTACAATGCCTTGGGAAGACAAACCGAATTTTGTTGTTGGAGAATTTGCTAAGAAGCAAAAAATACCTAACAATATAGTTCATTCTGCAAAATCATGGTTGTGTCATTCTCATGTTGATCGCCGCAGTGCTATTCTACCGTGGGGATCAAAAAACCCACAAAAAATTTCTCCTGTTGAAGCTTCTGCACGCTATTTGATATTTATTAAAAAGGCTTGGAATGAATACACTGCAAAAAATCCAAACGAGTATTTAGAAAAACAACAAATTATACTCACCGTACCTGCAGCTTTTGATCAAGACGCAAGAGAATTAACTCTAGAAGCAGCAACTCAAGCAGGTTTTATGAATGTTAGCTTACTTGAAGAGCCGATGGCTGCCTTTTATTCGTGGATTTACTTCTATCAGCTTAAATGGCCAAAAAAAGTAGAAGATAATATGCTTGCACTCGTTTGTGATATCGGAGGAGGAACGACAGATTTCAGTTTAATTGAATTAAAAAGACAAAATGACAATGTTAATTTTAAACGCATTGCTGTTGGTAAACATCTGCTTCTTGGTGGTGACAACATGGATTTAGCACTTGCTCATAGTTTAGAAAAAAGCAAGTTATCCAATAATCAGTTCTTGGAACTAGTGTCTTCGGCGCGCCATGCAAAAGAACATTTGTGGACAAGCGGTAATGAAGAAAAGAGCTTAAATATAAATATTATGGGAGGAGGAAGTTCTCTCATTAAAGGTTCTAAAAAATTTCATATAGACCACTCGCTATTAAATAAAGTTATCGTGGAACAATTTTTTCCTTTTTTGAAGTGGGAAAGTCCTTCGTCTTCTGTTCAACCTGGCTTAAAACAATGGGGGCTTCCTTATGAAACAGATCCGCGCGTTACCAAACATTTACGAGATTTTTTACAAACGCATCTTCCACAAGGTACAAAACCAGATTTAGTGCTCTTCAATGGTGGTGTTCTTACACCAAAAGCAATTCGCGATCACATATCTAAACAGTTACAACAGTGGTTCTCTACTGATTCATCGACTTGGAAACCCATTGTTTTAACAAACAATAAATTGGATTTAGCTGTAGCAATAGGTGCAAGTTATTTTCATCTTGTACAACGTGGAGAAGGGATACAAATTGGTGGAGGTATACCTAGATCATATTACCTGGAGATAAAGAAACACAAAGGGCAAAAAAAAGGGCTGTGTATTTTACCTTTCGCTTCACGCCAACAGCAATTTTTTGAAATCAATCAACATGCGCTTGAAGTCATAGCAAAGCAACCTGTTTCGTTTAAGATTTATTCGAGCAACGAGAGAAAAAATGATGAGTTAGGTGAAATTGTTAATATTGAAGATGATATGTTACCTTTACCATCTGTACAAACTGTGATCAAGGTGGGAAAAACAGCTAAAAATCATCAGATACCAGTTACTTTACAAGTTCAAATGAATGAAATAGGGCTTTTAGAGATACGCTTAGTTGCCAAAGATTCTGAGCGCATATGGCGTTTACAATTTCAAATGACAGAAACTCAAAAACAAAAAAATCCGAAACAAGTATCTTCCAAAAAGAAAATTGTATTCCCTGAGCAAAAAGTAAAAGAGATTATTCACGGTGTTTTTTATGAAGATCATCCTCCTCGAACATTAAAAAACGATATCGAAAAAATACTTGGTTGCAAAAAAGACGCTTGGGATTTACAATTAAATCGTAAAGTGTGGGATATTCTGATCTTATTCGCCGCGCAAAAAAATCGTAGTGAAAATCACGAAGAACGCTGGCTACATCTTATCGGATTTTGTTTACGACCAGGTATTGGTTTTCCTGGAGATGATTGGCGTGTAAAGAAACTGTTTCCTATACTGGAAAATCGCGTTCACTTTCCGCGAAATATACAAAGTTGGATGGAGTATTGGATTTTATGTAGGCGCATTGCTGCCAGTTTACGCGGAGATCAGCAACTAAACATACTAAGATCATTTGGTGAACATTTGCTTGGGGAATCTACCAAGTGGAAAATGAAAAAAAATAACCGCAAGCATGTTAAAGCTGCAGAAAAGATTGAAATGTGGCGTACAGCTTCTAGTTTTGAAAATTTATCAGTAAAAGTAAAACAGCAACTAGGAGATGAGGTAATACGGCTGCTTTCAAAAGAACAAAATACAGAATACTTATACTGGGCTCTAGGGAGGCTAGGTGCTCGTATTCTTTTTTATAACCAAAATCCTTTAGATAAAGAACAAATTACTCCATGGATAGAAACACTTCTCGCGATTAAGAACGATGATTTTCATCGTCTATCTTCTTTAGCGCAGTTAGCACGAAAATCTGGAGATCGTGCTATCGATATAAACGACACTCTACGTCAACGTGTAATTGAAGAGCTGCAAAATCATGATGACTCAGTAAAGGTAGCAGAGCTATGTTTATCAGTCGAAACAATTACAGTACTCAATGAAAAATTACAAAAGCATTACTTTGGCGACTCGCTTCCTACAGGGCTTGTTTTGAAATAGGTGCACTTAGTGAATATTATTGTATATATATTTCTGGTTATGCTTGTTTTAATTTCTCTGCTTTTTTGGCATATAATTAAAAGAAACATATGGGAAAAAGAACTTCATAAAGCACATGCTAAATTGCAAAAAATTAACTTGCAGTTGCAAAGCGAAGTACAACAGCATGAGAAAACAAGTCGAGAAAAACAGCGAATACATACTCAGCTTCTACATACTCAAAAATTAGAAGCGATTGGTAGGCTTGCTGGTGGAATTGCTCATGATTTTAACAATTTGCTAACTGTTATATTGGGTTATAGTGATCTTATTATGGAAGAAACAGCTGATGATCCATCGGTATATGAATTAGCACAAGAAATCAAACAAGTAGCGCAACAAGCAACGACTTTACCAAGACAATTACTTGCTTTTAGTCGAAAGCAAGTGCTTCACTCAGAAATAGTGGATGTCAACAGCATGCTGCAAAAAATGCGTAAATTTTTAAGTCGCATGATTCGCGAAGATATTCAACTTAAAATTGATTTCAGTCTTGATGATGCTTTTGTTGAGGTAGACCCTGGGCAGATTGAACAAGTAATTATGAATCTAGTGCTAAATGCTTGTGACTCTATACCTAACGGTGGAAAATTAACGATTACTATAGATAAAGTTCATATCAATCCTCGTGTTTCAGAATTTATGGTTGATGCAGTTTTTGGTGATTTTGTGTCTATAGCAGTTTGTGATGATGGATGTGGAATAGAAAAAGAACATCTCCCTTATGTTTTCGAACCATTTTTTACAACAAAACTTAACGAAAACTCAGGGTTGGGCCTTTCCGTTGTTTATGGTATTGTCAAACAACATAATGGTTGGATTCATTTAGAAAGTTCAACAAAACGTGGAACAAATATTACTGTTTTTCTACCTTTTTGCAAAACAGTTTATTGCCACGAAGAAAAAGATTCAGAAACTCCAAAAGAACTTTATCAAGGACAAGGAGAAAAAATATTACTTGTGGAAGATGATGTTCAAGTGTGCAGATTCACAAGTAAAATATTACAACGAAATGGTTATAAAGTATTTAAAGCCCATAGTGCTGAAGAAGCAATAGATGTATTTCTTGAAAAAAACTGTACGTTTGATTTGGTTTTCAGTGATGTCGTTCTTCCTAAAAAAAATGGCGTAGAGTTGACAGAATATCTGATGCAAAAAAAGCACAACTTACCAGTAATACTAACGACTGGGTATGCTGATCAAAAACTACAAACGCGATTCATAGACAAAAACCATCAAAAATTACTCAAAAAACCGTATAGTGTATCAGATTTACTTTATGTTATACGTCAAACATTAGATTAGAGTAGAGTAGCATCCTGAACCTAGTATTTTACAGGGTACTAAGTAACTTGGCAAAAGTAGTTATCTTTGGCGGTTACTTAGAAACAAATGAAAGTAGTAAAGGTAGTTTTCCATATGTCAAAGTTTATGTTGCGCGCCTTAGAACTCGCTAAAAAATCAAAAGGACGCACAAGCCCAAATCCCATGGTAGGAGCAGTAATTGTTCGCAACGGTATTATTGTTGGAGAAGGGTTTCACTCTCGCGCAGGAGAATATCACGCAGAAATTATTGCTATAGAGCAAGCACAAGACAAAGCGCGAGGTGCAACTCTATTCGTTAATCTTGAGCCTTGTTGCCACTACGGAAAAACTCCTCCATGTACAGATGCTATTATAAATGCTGGTATTGACGAAGTTCACATGGCGATGTTGGACCCTAACCCTTTAGTTCAAGGAAAAGGCAAACGTATTCTAGAAGCGGCTAAAATTAAGACTGTTGTTGGTGAATGCGAGTTAGAAGCACAAAAACTTAACGAAATATTTTGCCACTGGATCAAGTATAAAACTCCTTTTGTTATTGCCAAATTTGCGATGAGTTTAGATGGGAAAATAGCAACAAAAACAGGTCATTCAAGATGGATAAGTTCTTCTGAATCACGACTTCTAAGTCATAAAATAAGAAATGAAGTGGACGCTATTCTTGTGGGAGCAAATACCGTAAAAAAAGATAATCCTCTTCTCACTACGCGCTTGAAAAATGAGCAAGTAAAACACCCTATTCGAGTTGTACTTGATTCTCGTAGTGGCCTTGCTTGGGATTCAAAAATATTTAGTGATGAATTACCTGGAACAACAATACTTGCGACGACGAAGAAAAAACATACTTCGAGTAATGTTGAAATAATTGTACTGCCAGAGAATGAAAATGGTGTTTGCTTAACATCTCTACTAAAAGAACTCGGAGAGCGAGAAATCACCTCTGTGCTCGTTGAAGGTGGCGGTAGTGTCTTGTCTAGCTTTTTTATGCAAAATCGCGTAAACAAGGTATTAGCGTTTATAGCTCCTATGATTATTGGAGGTGAGGAAGCTCCTACTCCGGTTTCTGGAAACGGAGTAAATCGTATATCTGAAGCGTTAGCACTTGAAAATCTGTGTATGGAAAAACTAACAACAGACATAATAATCAGCGGCTATTGTAAAAGAGAAAAAAATGTTTAGTGGTATTGTCGAAGAATTGGGAATTGTAAGCAAGGTGAACTCCGCAACATTTGAAATTTCTGCAAAAACGGCTTTGGAGAAAACGCAAATAGGGGATAGCATTGCTGTAAACGGAGTCTGTTTAACAGTAACTAAATTTACCAAAAACAACTTTACCGTTGATGTTGCTCCTGAAACTATACGCCGAAGTAACCTTGGATCTTTAGGTACTGGAAGCATTGTAAATTTAGAAAGAAGTTTATGCGTAGGAGATCGTATAGGAGGACACTTTGTTCAAGGACATGTTGACACTACAGCAAAAGTTTTTTGTATAAAAAAAGAAGGCATTGCTTATCTCGTAACATTTACATTGGACAATTTCATGATGCGCTACATTGTAGAAAAAGGTTATATCGCCATAGATGGTATGAGCTTGACAGCAATTCATCCTCATAAAAATCAATTCAGCGTATCTTTTATTCCTCATACTTTTGCTAATACGGTTGCGAAAAACTATTCTTATGGTACAGTTGTTAATATTGAAGTGGACATACTTGCAAAGTATATCGAAAGCTTTACGGGAAAACGTACTCAATCAAATATCAGCAAAGAATTTCTAAATAAAAATGGATTTATATAAGGATGAAGTCATGGTGTCTGTGGCAAGTGAGCAAAAATTTCATATGCATTCTATTGATCAAGCAATTCAAGAGATTAAAAATGGGCGAATGATTATTGTTGTTGATGATGAAAATAGAGAGAATGAGGGCGACTTAATTATTCCCGCAGAAAAAGTAACACCTGATGCAATTAATTTCATGGCTACACATGGTAAAGGATTAATATGCATCGCTCTTACAAAAGAGCGGATTGAAGAATTACAAATTCCTATGATGATTAGCGATAAAGACAATAAAGATAAATTTGGTACAGCTTTTACTATTTCGGTAGACGCAAAACATGACACAACTACCGGAATTTCGAGTTTTGATCGCTCAAAAACAATTCATACGCTTATTGCGCCGCAAACAAAACCTCAAGACTTACTAATGCCTGGTCATATGTTTCCGCTTCGCGCTCATTCGGATGGAGTGCTCGCGCGTGCAGGACATACAGAAGCTGCTGTTGACTTTGCTCAACTAGCAGGGTTGTTTCCAGCAGGAGTTATTTGCGAAATTATGGCTAGTGATGGAACAATGGCGCGTTTACCTGAACTGCAAAAATTTGCAGACAAGCACAATTTAAAGATATTTACTATTGCAGAATTAATTGAATATAGAAGAGAAAGGAAATAATATGGCGAGAGTTTTTGCAGGAAAATTGACAGGACAAGGTTTAAAAATAGCAATTGTTGTCTCTCGTTTCAACAATTTCATTACAGAGAAACTACTATCTGGCGCTGAAGACGCTTTATATCGTCATGGTGTTTCGGACAAAGAAGTTGATGTTGCCTGGGTACCAGGAGCTTTCGAGATTCCTTTTGTGGCTAAAAAATTTGTAAACAGCAACAATTATAACGCTGTTATTTGCTTAGGCACTTTAATTCGTGGAGCTACACCCCATTTTGATTATGTGGCTTCAGAAACAGCAAAAGGCATTGCTTCAGCATCACTTAGTCACGATACTCCTGTAATCTTTGGTGTATTGACCACCGACAGTATAGAACAAGCTATTGAAAGAGCAGGAACAAAGGCAGGGAACAAAGGATTTGAATCAGCTGTTGCTGCTATAGAAATGGCAAACTTAAATCTAGTTCTAACAGAAAATAATAAATAACCATTTACAAGTATTATTGTTAGTTTCTCTAATTTGGAGAATATATTATTTTGTCATCACAGCGATGGTTATTCAAGTATATAGGATTATTTATCATCTTTTTAGTGGGAATATTTTTCTCTATTAGTAGCTACTATTTCGTAGAAGCTGTTGAGTATGAAAATTTACAACTCGAATTTCAAAAACGCAGTGATTCAAGGATAAACTCGTTTAAAAGAGAAATGGTTCGTAATTTTGAAGTGCTGACAGGTTTACGCGCATTTTTTTCTGCGTCTCCGAATGTTTCGCGAGATATGTTTCTTGCATATACTAGTTCGGTTCTCAAAGGGCGTTCAAGTATTCAGGCGTTAGATTGGATACCAAAAATAAAGAAGGATGAGCGACCGCGTTATGAAAAGTTAGCAAAAGAAGAAGGAGTTACTAATTTTGTTTTTACAGAGAGAGAACAAGGAGTAATGATTCCAGTAAAAAACCGCGATGTTTATTTCCCTGTCTATTACACAGCTCCTTTGTATGACAATGAAATGGCATTGGGTTTTGATCTAGCCTCTAATCCTAGGCGAAAAAAGACGTTGCTTCAATCAATACAAAAAAACGAAATGATCGGAACAAATCCAATTATTCTCATTCAAGGAAGAGAAAAACAAAAAGGTTTTATGGTTTTTGTTCCTGTTTTTCGCACAGTCGATAATTCTGAAAAACAACAACAGGAATTACTTGGTTTTGTGGCTGGAGTATTTGATGTTGAAAAAATTTTTCGAGCAGCATTAAAACATGCCGATGGAAGCACTAGAGGACTTTGGTTTTCTATTTTTGATAGAACAAACAAGAAACGCAAGTTTTTATATCAAGAAGTTTTCGATTACGCTGATACTTGGAATACATATAAACAAATTATTTTTGTTGCTCAACGAAAATGGCAAATTGTAATATATGCAACAAATGAATTTAAAAATATTCATCTAAAAAGTAATTCATTTGTGGTGATGTTAATTAGTTTGTGTTTCACTTTTATTATTTTTGCTTACTTGAAAGTCGTTCTGGATAAACATCAAAAAAACGAAGAAATTGTAAAATTACGTACGCAAGAATTAAGTATACGCGAAAAACAATACCAACAACTGGAACAAATGGCCAAAAAAATGGAAGAGCTTGCGCGAACTGATCCGTTGACTAAATTGTCTAATCGCAGGCATTTTTTAGAGCAGATGGAAATCGAAAGAGTACGTAGTATTCGCTCTAACAAACCGTTAAGTATTATTCTTATCGATGTCGACCATTTTAAATCGTTCAATGATTTACATGGGCATAGTTGCGGTGACTTCGTATTGAAATCTCTCACAGGTACAATGAAAAGTTGCATACGTAAACAGGATCTTATCGCACGTTGGGGTGGAGAAGAATTCATTATTTTATTGCCTGAAACAAATATTGATGGTTGTAGAATCGTTGCTGAAAAAATAAAAGATAAAATAGCCTCACAAACGTACTTATATCAAGATAAAAAATTATCAATAACAATCACTGCAGGAGCGACAACGCATAAGAACGAAGAAAATATCGATGTGTGTATAAAAAAAGCTGACGATGCGCTTTACAAAGGAAAAGAGCGTGGACGTAATGAAGTAGTTACAAACTAAGGCATTTGCAGGCTTATTTTTTAAGCATATTAACCATCAATTTGCGCAAGTTGTTTTCTATATATGCGGCGTACATCTAAAAAAAACTGAATATAATGTTCCGATTGATAGTCGGGATAGGTCCATGGCCAAGCCTTGTAAGTTCCTTTATGATAAAACAATTCGACTTCTGCGTAGATACCTGACCCTAAATAAACACGGTGAGTGTAGTCTTTTGTTGTTGCAAGTATTACTTTTGCGCAATCAAGGTAACCAGGGTCAAGATTGACAGAGCGCATAGTTTTTTGTTGCAGCAACCGCTCCAAGTCGTTAGAAAAAACTTTAATATCTTTTATTACGTCTGGTAAAATTAAATCTTTAAAAGTTATGAAGCATTTATGTAAATTTTTTCCCATATCTTTTTCATAGTAATTTGTGTGTGAAAAACTCCAAATATCACTACGAGTATCAATAGTTCCATAGTGATTCTCTAAACGAGAACAGGCATTACAAAAAGCTATTTCATCAGAAAAAATACAACCTACAAATAACTTAACAGGTTTGGGGTAAAAAATACTTGCCATTGTACAATCCATTACAAAAATAAGCACTCGGTTTGGGAAATTCACTTAAGGTTTGTGCTGAAAATTTATTATTTGACCTAAAGATTTTGTGTTACATTTCTAAGTTAAACTTAATATCTGCACTTAGTCAAGTTAGTTTTACATATTCATTTACTGTATTAAGGTAATTATTATGGGTTTTGAAGGAAGTTTAGACAGTGTTTCATTTGCTGACATTCTTAATACTTTATGTAAAATCAATAAAGAGGGTACTCTTGTTGTTTTTGATGATAAGAATAAAAAGATAATTCATTTTCGCGATAATGGTGTTACCCTTGTTGGTGATCGGCAAATGAATTTGTTAGGTGAGAAACTAGTTCAAGAGGGAAAATTGCAAGATTGGGAACTAGAAAACGCTATAAACGAACAACACCAAACAGCAAAAAATTTAGAGGTCGTTCTGATAGAACAAGGTCTTGTCGCCGAAGAAGAAATAGAAGACTTTATATATGAACATATGGAAGAAGAGATATGTGATATTTTCTTTTGGGAAAAAGCGCGTTTTTCCTTTACTGACGGTGCACCAGACGAAAACATCGTGGGTTCACTACAGCAAGTTTCTTTTTCATTTGACGTCCAAAGCTTATTATTTCGAATAGCAGAGCAACTAGAAGAGTGGAAAAAAATACGCGAAAAAATACCATCTCTCGATTTAGTTTTTGTTGTCAAAGATGGCGAAAACTGGGGCGATGACAAGTTAGAAGATGAGTTTAAAGAAATTCGTAAATTAATTGATGGAACTCATGATGTTCGCGATATTATTAGAATTACAAATTCACCGGTGATAGCAGTTTGTCGACTTTTTTCACTGATGCTCTTACAAGACCTTATCCAACCTGCAGAATATGAACATTTTATCACAAAAGCAGAGCAAGCGCAGTTTAAAGGAAAAGTGCAGCTACAAATCAATTTATTAAAAAAGGCTTTGGCACTAAACCCTGACGATCAACAAGTGATAATTAACATTGCAAAAGCTTATGAAAATATTAGCAATCAAGAACAAGCAGCCACTTGGTATTTAGAGTTAAGCCGTATAGTAGAAGATCTTGATAAAAAATCAAAGTATATAGATAGTGCTATTCATTTAAATCCCCAACTATTAGAAGCTTATAAAGAAAAAATTACTCTGCTTAAAGAAAAAGAAAGCCATGAAAAAGTAACTATTGCGTCCATGGAACTTGCCGATATTCATAAAAACAATGGCGAAATAGGACAAGCAATCTCTATTTGCGAAGAATTTCGTGATACATCAAATGTAGATTTTCAAACCTATACTTTGAATTTATATATCGAAAGTCAAAATGGCGAAGAAGCGTTCAATACATACCAAAAACTTAGACGATTAACAAATAGAGATCACCCCGATTTGTTACAAAAAATAGCGACAGTTCCCATGGAAGATAGTGATTTGCAAAAAAGTGTTCAGCAAATGCAAAAAAGCTTAGTGTGGGAACAAAAACGTAATTTTGTTTATTCTATGTTGACTGTGATTGTCATTATTGTTATTGGTATTTCCTATGCCATATTTTATGAATTATCTGCTCGCTCTCTTTATAATTCGGCAACTGCTTTTTTTGAATTAAAAAAATACCCGAAATCTTTAGAATTTAGCCAAGAAATTATTAATGACTACTCTTGGAGTTCTGTAGTTGATGATGCTCAAAACAACATATCAAAAATTAACCAATACTTTGCTTTATTAAAAAGAAAAGAACAAACACTAAAGAATCTTCAGTTTGAGAAGATAGTCGAACGCTTAAATGAAATAAAAAATTTCGCAGATCTTGGTTTGTTCGAAAAAGCACGAGCCAAGTTAAAAGAGTATCAGTGGGAGTACTCTTCACCTAAATGGCAAAGTTTAAGTGTAAAAATTAATCTCAAAATTAAAGAAATGGAATCTTTAATAGAGAACGCAGAACAAGATAAGTACAAAGAAGGATTTAAATCTTTACGTAGCCAAGCAATAAAAGAGGAACAAGCAGGAAATGTTGATAAAGCACTTGCTGCGTGGCAAAAACTCACAAAAATAAACGAATATAAAAAAGAAGCTCAGGAAGCCATTTCGCGTATAGAAAAAGATGAAGTATCTATATTGTCATCCCGAATTAAAAAAGAATTCGAAAGTGCACAAAAAAGAGAAAAACAAGGTAATATTCAACTGGCTTACACCAACTATAAACAAACAGAAAAACTGCTACAAGAAATAAAAACAAAGGAATTGCTAGAAAAGGATATCTTTTTTGTTACTGATACACTACAACAAGTTGAAAATGCAAAAAATCGCATAGAGAAATGGGAGCGCGAAGCTTCATTGATATGGGGTGAAGTTTTAGAACTACGTAAGCGTTTAGAAATAAAAGAAGCATATGGAAAAACATGGGATTTATTACAAAACCTTAGACTTTCAAAAACAACCGCTGCCGAAAATGTTAAGCTAGCATTATATATTACCTCTACTCCACCAGGGGCTAAAATAAAAGGCACACCTTTTGTCACTCCTTGCTTTTACGAAATGCCTGACGAAGAAGCTCAAATTGTTTTAACGCACAATGCGTTTAGTGAGCAATCGGTAACACTTAATTGGCTCAACGCTTCTTATGATATAAAGTTAAAAAAGGCTAAACTGTGGAAACAAAAATTTAAAATACGCATTTCTTCAATGCCTCTAGTTCATCAAAATAAAATCCTTGTTACTGATAGCCGTGGACATATTTTAGCTTTGTCTCAAAAAAGTGGACGAGTAAGGTGGTCATTTTCTACTCGAAAAGGATTCGGAGATATCATTGGAGGAGCTAAGATATTCAATAATAATTTATATTTCGGAAGCAACGATTATTATTTATACAATATCGATTTGAAAAGAGGCAAAGAGACGTGGCGCTTCAAAGCAAATTATTTTATTCAGAATACTCCTGTTGTCGATGAAAAAAATGTTTTCTTTGCTACAAACAAAGGTGACATCTATTGTCTTAATCGCTATTCAGGTAAAAAAGTTTGGACTAAAAAACTGGACAGCGCTGTATATTCCCAACCAATAATTCATAAGTCTGAAGTTTTATTTGTAACTTTGAGGGGTACCCTTGTTAGTCTTGATATCTTTAGTGGTTCAGTAAAGTGGTCTCAAAAATTACTAGGTAAAGCTGTTGCTACACCTGTAAGTAGAGGAGAATTTGTCTATATCACCACACAAGAAGGATATGTCTATTGTTTTAATATGGAAAAACGCGACAAAGTTTGGCATAAATTTCTTGATGAAAAAATCAATTTTTCGCCTATTGTTTGGGGAAAAAACCTATATATAAGTAGCGAAAAGGGTCTTATTTACAGTATTGACCGCCAAAGTGGTGCGAGCAATTGGAAAAAAAATGTAAATATACAATCGAATCTTGTTATTGCTCACGACAAACAGCACATATACGGTGCAAATCTACAAGGAGAAATATTATTAATAGATTTTGACGGAAATGTGACGTGGAGCGAAAAGTTAATGAATGAAAGCAAGAAGATACACGTTGTCACAAATGAGTATGGTACGTATGTTTTTTCGCAATCAGGCAAAGTTTATGCATTAAAGAATTAATTTTCTCGGAAACGTTTTCGGACGTTTCCGGAAGCAAAAAGTTATATAGATTGTAAGTCTTGTACAATTTGTGAGTAATGTTGGTAACGTTTTTTTACTTTTTTTGCCATCATTTTTTTGATAATCTTACACATTTTGACAGAGATCTTCGTATTATATTTCGCGATTGGTAATGGTTTCTTTTTTAGAATTGCTTGTATTAAAAGCACGGATGTTTTTTCTTCAAATGGAAATACTCCGGTGGTCATAAAATAAGCAATGCTTCCTAAACTAAAAATATCACTTGTTACTTCCTTACTTTTACCTATAACACATTCTGGTGATGCAAACACTGGACGCCCAACAACTTTAAATGGAAATTCATACGAATTAGCAAAGCAGATGAAAGGTTTTTCGTTGGAAAATTCAACTTTATAAGGATGTAAAAGTCCATGAACTATCCCAAACTGCGCAGCGTATTCCAATGCTAAAGCTACTTGACAAATAATATTAATAACTTCAAACTGTTCAAATTTCCTCGTCTCATTATAAATCATATCAAGCAAAGTATTGTATTCTTTTAAATAGTTTTTTACATAATAAAAATAGTTTTTCTCTTTTCCAACTTTGAATATCTTTCTTATATTACAATGGTTGATTTTTATTATTTTTTTCGCATTTTCTTCGAAAGCAGCGTATCGATTCTCTCCTCTGTAAGGAGAGATATATATAGTAAAAATTTCATTAGCTTTTTGTGCTTTAAAAATAGTAGTTTCTTCTTCAAATCCTAGTTGCTCTAAGATTTGATAGTTGTCAATTTTTTGAATCATTTCCATATCAGAACCTCATTTTATTGTAAATGGATAAAAAGTAGCAATTCGAGTTTATTTACAGTATTATTGAAATAGAGTTTCAACTCACCTTTAAATTTTACACTTCTCAAAACCGGAGTTGCAATGTTCGCTTATAATTTTGTCTAAAACTTTCCTCAATCATTTATTTGTTTATGATGATTTACGGTAAGTCTAAAGGATTCAGCTTACTGTCTTTTTAACTACAGTGTAAGTAGTAAAAGATATGAGTGCCTTTATGTCTATACGTAAAATTAAAGGAAAATATGATGAAATTTCATTCGAAACCGGTTCCAGAACATAAAGAAGTTCCTGTTGCTGACAATCGTCGTTGGGAAAAGATTATTGAGCAATCAGTACAGCGCGATACTTCTTCGTCACAAAACAACGATATTAATCGTTGCTATATACTTTCTGTTAGTTACAGTCGTGATCCACTAGTCCAACAAGCACAATTGTTAGAAATTGTTAGTCTTGTAAAAGCGCAAGGGGATACTGTTGTTGGAGAGGAAGTATATTATCTCACTAAAGAACGTCCGCAAACACTTATTGGTAAAGGTACTTCGCAAGAGATTGCAGAGAGAGCTCATGCGCTAAACGCTGATCTTTTAGTTCTAGATGCCGAACTTAGTCCTTCACAAATGCGCAATCTTGAAGATGCATCGGGAATTGCTATTTGCGATCGTGAAGCAATTATTCTCAATGTGTTTTTACGCCATGCTAAAACGCGTAGTGCGCAAATTCAAATTGAAATTGCACAGTTACAATACTTGCGACCACGTATTCGCGGTATTGGTCTTGATATGGACCAACAAACGGGTGGAATTAGTGGTAGTCGCGGTGCAGGGGAAACGGCTTCTGAACTTTTAGCACGGAAGCTAGATGGGCGCCTAGCTGAACTAAAGAAAGCACAATCTAAACTCGAACGTGTTGATAAAAACCATCGCGAAAAACGCAACAAATGTAAGCGTATTACTTTAGTAGGTTATACTAATGCTGGAAAAACGTCGTTGATGAACGCACTCGTCAAAGAAAACTTATCATCGCGAAATATGCCATTTGAGACATTAGATACTACTTCGCGATGTTTAACACGTCATGGTGGAGATGTAATAATCAGTGATACTGTTGGGTTTATACGACGCCTTCCAAACAGTTTGCTTGCGAGTTTCGAAACCACTTTAGCTGAGATGTGTAGTTCTTCTCTTATTGTAGTTGTTATTGATGTTTCTGACTATGAATGGCAAGAACATCTACAAATAACTATTTCTATGCTAGAAAAACTCAAAGCCGAAGATATTCCCCGTTGCTATGTGTTTAATAAACTCGACTGTGTTTCAGTATTACCATCTTGCGATTTACTAAGTGGTTTAGTAGAAGAATATAACTATGAAATCTTAAGTAGTAAAGACAAAAGTGCTGTCGATAAGCTGAAAGAAAAGTTGTTGCAAATGGTGCGTAGCGAGGAACAAGTTATTGAGTTTGTTGTTCCCTATACAGCAAATCACATTATGTCACTTATATACGGAAAAACACGCGTAATAGAAAGTAAAGCCTTAGCCACAGAAATGTATTTTCGAGTAGAGGGCTCACCACAAGTGATGGCAAAAATTGAGCATGATTTGAAGGAGCTTATCTAATGAAATCTCTTATTAAAACCAGCGATCTTTGCATCACTACAAATGAAAAACGCGTTTTGATAAAAGACCTCAATATGAGCCTCAGTTTAAAGGAACAAGTTGCTATTATAGGTCGCAATGGTGTAGGGAAGTCAACTTTGCTTAATACACTCTCTGGAAAAACTAGTTGTAAAAGTGGTAAGGTAGTGCGGTATACCAAACCTTACTTTATAAAACAACACTTTGATTCTCTAGAGATAAAAAACATTATAAAAAAATTAGCTAATTATTCTTGTGAACTTGTCGAAAAAGAGCTCGTAGAAATTGGCTTACCTTGTTTAGAAAAACTTGCTCGCCATTGTATATTTAGTTGTGGCGAGTTTAGCAAAATAAAAATGCTCGTTGCTAAACTTGAAGAACCACAACTTCTTATTCTCGACGAGCCAACTCAACATTTGGATGAACGCGGTATTTTGTGGTTGCGTAAATGGTTAAAATCATGGAGTAACGGACTCATTATTGTGTCGCATGACACGACTATTCTTTGTGAATTTAGTGATTTTTTTATGATTTCAGAGCAAGGTTGTCGCTACTTCAATGGTACATTTTCGCAATTGCAAAAAACCCTGGAAGAAGAGCAGAGAAATAGCAACAAACGCTACCTGCAAAATTTGCAACGTATGATAAAGAAAGAGCAAAAAACTCTAGATATTGCAAGGCGTAAAGGCCGAAAAAAACGTTATGGTCGCATAAGTGAATTGCAAAGAGCTACACCACGCCAGCGTTTGAATCAAAAACGTGATTACGCGCAATGCCAACATGGAAAAGCTAAAAAAATACGAGAACAACGTATCAGCACTTTGCGAACGTGGACAAAAAAAACGCGGCGTGCGTTGAATGTCGATTTACCTTTAGTACTACCGCAACTTCAGTTTGAAACTAGCAATTTGAGTGACATTGTAACTTTAGATAACGCTGCTGTTTGTGTTAACAGCAAATATATTTATAAAAATATATCTTTATGTCAATGCCATGAACGAACTGCTATTGTTGGAAAGAATGGAGCGGGAAAAACAACACTAATACGTACCATACTTGGTGAAATTGAGCCAACAGTAGGCAAAGCGCAAAGGATTTCTTCGCGCATTGGTTATATTGCGCAAAATGCTAGTAACTGGATAGTCGAAGAAAGCTTATTGGTCGTTCTTTTGCACTGTAATGCTGTAGAGTCTTTAGAAGTAGCAACCGAGTTAATCATTGCCCATAAATTTCCATTGGCATTGGCAGAACGCCCTCTTTGCTCTCTTAGTCCGGGAGAACGTATACGTGCAGCACTTATTTGCTTATTTCAACAAATACCAACTACTGAGTTATTAGTACTAGATGAACCAACAGCGAACTTAGATATATTGGGGCAACAAGCTCTTACTTATGCATTGCAATCGTGGCGAGCGGGATTTATAATAACAAGCCATAACACCGAGTTTTTGAAAGCAATTGCTGTAGAGCGCTATTTACAATTGTAAAAGAATTTTTGAGGTAATGCTGCTCATCGTTTCTAGAATGAGTACATTACCTCATTGTTAGTTACTACACAGAGTGGATAGAAATGAGCAAGACAATAAAACAGAAACAATTTGGAAAATATGTTGTGTGTGAACAACTAGGTCGCGGAGGAATGGGAGTTGTTTACCGGGCATATGACACTATTATGAAACGCGTCGTTGCTTTAAAATTAATTGCTCACAATGATCAAAGCGACTTAGAACGATTCGTAAATGAATCACAGGTAATGGCGAAATTAAGTCATGTTAACACTGTTCGTTTTTACGAATTTAGTTATCAGCCTCAGCCATATTGCGCCATGGAGTATGTTGAGGGAGTGACACTTGGTGATTTAATCCACAATCGTAAATTATCACCAAATTTACTTGTCGATATGCTAATAAAAGTGTGTGATGCACTTCACGAAGCGCACAGCTATTCTATTATTCATCGTGACATCAAGCCCGCGAATATTATGGTTGACTCCCAAGGAGAACCCAAATTAATGGATTTTGGTTTGGCAAAAAATAACAAAGAGTCACAAAAAATAACTAAATCACAAGCAATTATTGGTACAATTCACTATATGCCACCAGAACAGCTCGATGGGCACGAAGCTTCGCCGAGAAGTGACTTATATGCCATAGGAGCTATTCTATATGAAGGAATTACTCAACGCACACTGTACCAAGGAAATTCAAATGTAAATATTATGGTGCAAATTTTAGAAGGTATTCCTATTCCTCCAAGACAGCTCAATCCCGATATATCTCCTTATCTCGAAGCTATATGCTTAAAGTGTATTGCCAAAAAGCCACAAAAACGGTACCTTAATGCGCGACAACTTGCTCGCGAATTGCGAAATTATCGTGAAAATCGCTCAATTATTGCGAAAAAATATAGCCGCTTAGATCAAATGCGTCAAGTGATTCATCATAATAAAATTTTATGCAGTTTTATAGTTTTAGTATTAGCTTTTTTATTAAGTTTTGCGGTGTATTCTTCTGTAAAAGAAAAACAGTTGCGCATTGCACTGGATCAACTACAAGTCGAAAAAAATAATGCACTACTAGCAAAAAAAACAACAGAAAAAACATCACAAAATTTACAAAAACTAAACACAGCGATGATTGAAGCTCTGAATTACGCTAGCTACAGTAATCTTTATCCAGGACTTCTAGTTGACAAAGATTTTATTCGACCAATTAAGAGAGTTTTTGAACAAAGTAAGCTTTTGCAAAATGCCGAAGAATATAAATTTTTACGCGGTATTGTTTTAGCTCAAGGAGAAAGTCTTCAACATCTGCAAACGGCCGTTCGCGATTTTAGTAATCAAATAGATGATGATCCTCGTCAAGTAATTGCTTATTTAAATAGGGCAAAGACTTACCAACGCATGAAAAAATTCGATTTAGCCCTTCGCGATTTTGAAAAATGTCTTGATATAGAACCGCGTTATGCCGAAGTTTATTTCGCAAGAGGTACATTATATGAAGAAACACAGCAATTTTCTCTTGCACTTGCTGATTATAGCACTGCTATTTCCTACAATCCAAATACAGAAAATGCATTTCTAAATCGCGGTAATATTTACAAGGATCACCTCGAAAAATATAATTTAGCTTTTGCAGATTACTCAAGATTTATACAACTAAAGCCCAATCTAGAACAAGGACACATTAACATTGCTCTTTTGTATGAAAAAACAAATCAATATGAAAAAGCATTTTCTTACTATGAGAGAATCTTTCGTATACTTCCAGGTGCTAGCCATAGTTATTATGCTAGAGGCAATCTTTTTTTGAAAACAAAGCAATATGAAAAAGCGCTAAAAGATTACGACCGCGCGCTAAAAATATCTCCCGAAAAAAAAATGGTCTACCACAACCGTTCCTCTGTACATCGGAAACTAGGCAACGAAGAGCAGGCACTACAAGATCTAGAAAAATTTATCACTGCTTACCCTGAATATGCAAGCTCTTACTACAATCGTGGAAACATCTACCGAAATTTAGGCAACCAAAAAAAAGCTCTACATAATTATAACGAAGCGATTAAACGCAATACTAAATATAGAGATGCTTATTTAAATCGCGGTAATTTGTATTACGATGTAAAAGAATACGCGTTAGCTCTTTCTGATTACGAGTCAGCAAAGAATTTAGGTTATAAAAATAAAGTAGTAGAGAAAAAAATTCTTTACCTAAAACAAATTTTGAACAAGTGAAATAAACAGCTTGATACGGGATCGGGAAAGTGAAAAATATTAAAACTTTAACTAGCATAAGTCGTAACTTGATAATTACAACACTAAACCAACAGAATCGAGATAAGTAAGTTTTTGTAAATAAGCTAAATCACTATCGCATATCTTGGTTTTACTTAAATTGATGCTGGAGAGATAGGTAAATTTCTGAAGATGGACTAAACCATTACCGCTTATCTTTGTTGATTCTAGGTTTAGCTTTTCTAAATTAGAAAGCCCTTTGATATATATCAATCCTTTATCGCTTATTTTGGTGTGACCCAAATCTAGCTCGTCGAGATTGACTAGTTTTTTTAAGCAAAGTAGTCCACTGTCGTTTATGTTAGTTTTTGATAAATTGAGTTTTTCAAGTTTGGTAGATTTTTTTAGGCGAGCCAGGCTATTGTTGTTTATTTTTGTGTGGCTTGCATTGAAATAGATAAGATTGGTAAGATCTTCTAGATGAGCCAGACCATCATCGCTTATCTCTGTTTTGGATATGTTAAGACGAGAAAACTTGAGACTTTTTATATGGATCAGACTATCATCTGTTATTTTTGTTTCAGATATATCAAAATTGCAGAGGCTGTTTAAGTTTTTTAGGTAAGCGAGACCGTCTACTTTTGTTGTAGATAAATTAAGACGAGAAAGTGTAAGATTCTTAATGTTCGCTAGACCAGCACTCGTTATTTTTGTGTTGTTTAGGTCAAGACTACAAAGACCAGTGAGATTTTGCAGGTGAATTAGTCCAGCGTTGGTTATTTTTGTGTGGCTCAAATTTAGTTTGTATAGATTGGTAAGATTCTTCAATTGAGTTAGGCCAACACTACTTATTTTTGTTTTAGATAGATCAAGAATAAAGCGATTTCTGTATTTTTGTACGTTTGTTTCTTTGTCTTCAGCCTTTATTAAACAAAGACGAAAATAAACAATGTCTTTTACATAACATAAAGTGGCGTTATTTATCTCTGTTTCTGATAAACTAAGTTTTTGCATTTTAGCTTTGTTTTTTATATGTCTAAGCCCCTTACCTGTTATTTTTGTTCCTGTTAAGTTAAGATGAGATAGATTTGTAAGTTTCTTTAAGTAGATAAGACCTTTATCGCTTATTTTTGTATAGCTTAAATCTAAAGAAGAAAGATTAATAAGATTTTGCAAGCAAGCCAACCCCTTGTCACTTATATTTGTTCCAGCCAAATAAAGGTTTGAAAGACTGGTGATATTTTTTAGACACGCCAAACCCTCATCGTTTATTTTTGTATAACTTAGACCTAAAGAAGAAAGATTGGTGAAATTTTGTAAATGGGTTAGACCTTTGCCACTTATTTTTGTTTTAGACAGATAAAGGCTAGAAAGATTGGTAAGTTTTTTTAAATAAGCTAGGCCGTTGTCGCTTATAACTGTTTTTTCTATGTCGAGATTGGATAGACTACAAAAATTTTGCAAATAAACTAGCCCTGTATCGTCTATCTTTGTTTCAGAAAGGTCGAGAGAAGAGAGTTTGGTAAGATTTTTTATATGGACCAATCCTTTGCCATTTATTTTTGTTCCCCCAAGACCAAGCACAAGAAGACCTGTAAGTTTTTTTAAATAAACCAGTCCTTGATTTGTGATGTTGGTAAAAGATAGTTGTAAGTTCGAAAGACTGGTAGCTGTCTTTAAATAAGCCAGGCCGTGGTCACTAATCCCTGTGTAACTCAAATCTATTTCATAAAGTTTTTTAAGTCCTTGTAGATGTGCTAATTCAGTGTCTCTAACGCGTATTCCAAATAAATCAAGTTTTGAAAAAATTTTTATATTCTCTAGTTTTTTGAAATAAGGTAAATCATCGCGGCCAATTTCTTTGTATCCCAAATCAAGTTCAGATAGATTTTTCAAACCAGTTAGGTGAACTAATCCATTGTTTGTTATTCTGGTATCAGCTAGGTTGAGTTGGGAAAGATTCTTCAAGTTTTTAAGATGAATAAGGCCAGCATCGCTTATTTTTGTTTCTTCAAGACTAAGTATAGAAAGATTGGCAAATTCTTTTAAGTGAATAAGCCTTTCATCTTTTACTTTAGTAGTAGATAGATCTATTTCGGATAGATTTTTCAATGGTTTGAGATGTACCAGTCCAGAGCCATTTATCCTGGTCTTTGATAAATCTATTTCGGATAGATTTTTTAAATTTTTAAGATGAACAAGTCCCGCATCGCTTACCCTGGTTCCTTTAAGTTCAATAGTAATAAGGCTAGCAAATTTTTTTGCGTGAATTAGCCCATTATTATTTATCCTGCTGTTAGATAGATATATGTGCGATATATTTTTTGATTGTTTGAGATGTGCCAATCCTGAACCATTGATTTTGGTGTTAGATAGGTCTATCACAGATATATTTTTCAAATTTTTAAGGTAGGCGAGTTTCGTATCGCTTATTTTGGTTCCCGCCAAATTGATCACTGATAAATAAATCAATCCTTCCAAATGAATAAGTTCTTCTACATTGGTATTCCATAGATTGAGATGGTTGATTTTATTAAGTTTACGCAAATGAACTAGCCCTTTACTATCGACTTTCGTTTTAGCTAATTCAAGTCTACGCAAATTGGTAAGCGTCTTAAGATGGACTAGGCCACTGCTATCTATCTTAGTTCTAGATAGAAATAATTTAGAAAGTTTGCTCAGATTGCTAAGATGGTTTAGACCACTATTGTCTATTTTTGTTCCTTCTAAGTAAAGTTCACAAAGATTTTTCAAATCTTTTAGGTGGATTAAACCTCTACTAGTTATTTGTGTGTTTCCCAAATAGAGAACAGAGAGTTTTTTTAGTTTTTTGAGATGAGCTAGCCCAGAGTCTTTTATCTTTGTACTTGGTAAAGCAAGCGCTGAGATATTGACACAATTTTTTAAATGCACTAACCCAGCGCTACTTATATTCGCTCCTTCGAGGTTAAGTGAAGAAAGTTTAGGCAAATTTTTTAAATAGACTAGACCTAAATCGCTGATATTGGTACACACTAGATCAATTGTACAGAGGTTTTTAAGATTTTTTAAGTGCGCCAGTCCTATATCGCTTATCTTAGTGCTAACCAAATTAAGGCTAGATAATTTAGTTAGATTTTTGAGATGGAGTAGTCCATCATCGCTAATTTGAGTGTCTTGTAAATAGAGTTTGTGCAGATTCTTGAGTTTTGCTATGTGGGCTAACCCATTATTTGTGATGTTAGTTCCAGAAAGATCTATTTCATATAAGTCTTTTAGCTCTACAAGGTGTGTTAAACCAGTATTTGTTATCTTTGTATCCCATAAATCTAAACAACGAAGCTTTGTGAGTTTTTTTAGATAAACTAAGCCATCATCACTTATCTTTGTGCCCTTTAGGTCGAGTTCACGTAAATCTTTTAGTTTTTGTAGATGAACTAGCCCTCTATCTGTTATTTTTGCATTATCAATGCCAAGTACTGTTAGTCTAGTTAGGTTTTGTAAATGCGCCATACCTTTATTCGTTATTCTTAGGTTGAAGAGATTAAGATCTGAAAGCTTGGTTAATTTTTTCAGATGAATTAGTCCTGCATCCGTCACCATACTTCCTGACAAATTAAGTGTAGAGAGATGAATAAATCTCTTTATATAGGCTATTTGGCGATTACCAATACTAGTATAACTTACATCAAGTTTGTAAATGCTATTTATTTGTGATGCATAGTTTTTAAGCCACTTACCAATTACTTTTTTCAGCTTTAGAGACTCAATTTTACTATTTTCAATACCAAAATCACAATTTATCGCAATGAGTTCCTTTATGTTGCATTTTGAAAATTGAGAATTTTTCATGTCGCCTTTTAGATGTTCTATCTCACAAAAAGCGAATGTGCAATTGCGAAAACTACCATTTAACTTTTTTTGAAAAGAACATTGGGCAAAATAACTGTTTTCTACCACAAAGATTTCGTCTTTTGTACAAATGTTACATCCCTGGTAGTAGGTATTGTTGTGGATAGTTGTGACTTTTTTATTTTCTACATTCAGTGTGTAATTTGTAGTTTTTTTCATAATTTAGCAATTCTACTTCCTGCTCTAAAGATTAATTCTATTAGCATTCCATTTTGTAAATGTTGAAAAAATCAATAAAAGACCTATAGCATACCATTTAAAATTTTGAGCAAAATTTATAGGAAGAATAGATTATTTATTTAAAGGATTTTGATTTAAGGCGTGTGGACATTTAGACTTTATTCCCTAGATCGTTTTGTAAATCCTAGCGTCGTGGTATCAAACTTACAGAATTTGGCTATGCTACGTTTGATACGCCTAGCTACGCCCTACAATAACTTACGTACTAAATAAATTTTAAATGTTCGCAGGCTCTATTTACAAAAATAAAACAGAAAGGTAGTTTTGTGCGAAGCTGAATGAAATGAGGTGTCTGAGGTCTGATTAATGAGCAAACTAAGTCTCGTCTAAAAACTTATTATTAAGAATAATTATGTTTTTATTGGAGAAGCAGAATTTTGTAATACAACTTTAGGAAACAGACATTCTCTTAGCTAAGGTAAAACAACCTTTTCGTAAACTTTGAGGATGTCGTAGTACACACCGCCATAAATGATTATAATAGAAACAAACAAATTACCGATATGTTTATATTACACAAAACTATGGGTGTTTACCACAAAATTTTAGAGGGTTTTTCTTTTCCTGGCTATTTTATTTTTTCCGATTGATAAGCATAATGTCTCATTAGAAATCTTCTTTTCAGAAGATTATATCGATAACGGTCTAAAACATACTAGGCCACTTACGTGGCCTGAAAAAATTAATCCAACACTTTAAATGCTTCTGTGCGATATTCCTCATCTAAATTTGGCATGTAGTGTGAGTTATCGTGGATTTTACAATTTTTGAGCCACGATTTTAGACACTGTCTTTTCCACCAACTAAGATTATTATTGCTAATCAACAATTTCTGTAAGTGGCATAACTTTTCAATACTACGAGAAACACCACTGATGCAATTGAATGAAAAATCTAAGTAACGAAGAGAAGTTAACATTGAAATATGATCAGGGATTTCAATGATATCATTACTTCTTAGGCCAAGGTATTGTAGGTTACGCAATTCAAATATTCCTAGAGGTAATAAAGATAAATTGTTACATCCCAAATCTAAATGTGTAAGGTTATGTAATTCGCGAATTTCAGTAGGGATACTTTTTATGTCTGTAGACGATAGACACAAATGGGTGAGATTGTGCAAATTGAGAAGTGTCCACGGGAACATTTGTAGCTGTGCTTCACGAATGTTGAGGTAGCGTAAATTTTTTAATTGTGCTAGTTGTGCTGGGCAACCACAAACATTCGAAATAGTTAGGCTCTCTAGGTTTTTTAGTTTTAACACACTTTGAGGAAAATTAGGAAGATCATGAAAGTGATTGTTCGGGCTAGATGGAGCGATAAGATGTTTTAGATTAGAAAGTTGCTCAAGACAAGGTAAGAGCTCAAATTTATTACCAGAAAGATCAAGGTGGGATAAAAAGGTAAAATGGCAAATATACTTAGGAAAACTTCTAATATTCATTTTACTTAGAGAAAGAGAGGCATGTTCGCAAAACCCACAATTATCAAAAGTACATTTTTTTAATGACTCAAAGTAAACATTGTTACGAAAACTACAGTTGTCAAAATAAGAGTTTTGGACAAAATATTTTTTCGATTGTGGATAAAACGTACAAGCATAATATTTGGTATTACTTTCTATATTTTGAAGTACTTTGCGCTTAATAACTTTCATTTGTCTTTTCCACGACAAACACCCCTATTATTTATAGTACTCTCACATAGATTTGAACCGTTCGTCATTTCTTGTCTTTTACTATTGTTAATGTCCTAAGCGGAAACAAAATTTTATCCATCACTTGTTTACGACGATCAAACGGGCAGAAAATATAAATAGCAACTAGGTGGTTTTTATGTATAGTGTAAAAATGATGAGCAAATAGATTTCGACTTTTTCCTCTGACATTCATTTTATACAAAACGCTTTTGCCATCAAAACCATTTATCGTCTGTACTTTTTCTTTTATTTTCTTGTATTCGTAGTCTTGCAAATGAACTTCTTCTAGTTTTTTAATCCACCAGTCTAAACTCTTACCTAGTTTTATATGTCGTAAATCAACACGTGCTCCTGTTGATCGAGCATACAGATATAACATTTTCGATGAATTTTCATTGAGTTTTTTACGAATCCAAGTGCTATCTATTGAGTATTCAAGACCAAATTTTTTGTGGTGAATAACTAAGCCTTTTCTAGATTTAACAGGCTTTAATCGACGCAAAGAATGCAGAGACTTAAATAAATCATTTTTGTCTTTTTCACTTGCTTGTTTTTTACGCGGTATAATAACACAAGCTGTGTAAAGCTGCCTCCCCTTGCCGAAATGATAAAACGCTTCTACATCTATTTCTATTTTTGAGGGAGTTTGAATATAATACTTAACTTTTTTTCCGTTAATATCATTAATATCTATGGAACTTACTTTTTTCTTATTTACAATGTAGCCAACTTTTTCTGGCCAGATTTCTTGTTCAACAGATTTTATTGCTTCATCTAAATTGTCATGCAGTGTTTTTGCGAAGTAAAAGAATACACTTCCTTTATCTGGATCTAGTTTATAGGACACTTTTACTTGCGCTGCTTGCTTTACAAAAATTCGTTTAATCCACAAACTATTAACTAAAAAACTAATGTTGTAGGTTTTATAACCTATTCTTTTCCATTCAGATTTGTTATCTGGTGGTATTTGTTGCTCTATTGTTTCCTGTTTGATTATTCGTTCTGGGTTTATAATATTTTTTGATGGCTTTTTGGTTTTGTTGATTATAGCTGCACTGTTGGTATTTAATTCGTTGTTCCCTCTACCAATATATATACCAAGAAAGATACATACAAACATAGCAACGCATAAAACAATAATCGACGTATATTTGCTTTTGTTTTTTTCTAAATGATTACTAAGACGAATCGTTCGCGCTGATGTCGCTTTCCCTTGTAAAAAGTTTTCGATATCTTCTGCCATTTTTAGAGCTGAGGTGTAGCGCTTTTCAGGACTTTTAGTCATAGCTTTTAGGCATATTGATTCCAACTTGGTTGATATATTTTTTTTGTAAGTAGTTATCGGTTTTACATTACCGTAGCGAATATTGTGAATTATTTTGGTTTGTGTGCTTCCTTGTATAGGACAAACACCAGTAAGCATTTCGTAAAAAATTACCCCGAGTGCATAAATATCTGTCAAATGACTTACATTGCGTGAATTACCTTCTGCTTGCTCAGGGGACATATATTTTGGTGTTCCGAGTAGTTGCCCAGAAGTTGTTAAATCATTTCTAGAACTCAAATCTTTTGCTAAACCAAAATCCATAAGATATATTTTTTTGGTAGTGACTTCGATCATCAGGTTAGCTGGCTTTAGGTCTCGATGCACAATTTGATTTTTGTGCGCATATTCTACAGCATTTGCAATTTCAATCATCATTTCACAAATTTTGCGCGTTGACACGCGATTGTCTTTTAAAAATTCTTTTAACGATGGACCATCGATAAAATCCATAGCAATATACGAAATATTATTGTGAGTTCCTACATCGTGTATTTTGACAATATGGGGATGAGCAAGTTGTGCCATCATTTGCGCTTCTGAAAAAAAACGTTGTTGGGATTTTTCCGAAGCAGAATCAAACTGTAAAAGAACTTTAATGGCAATCGTTTTATTTAAAATAGGGTGATAAGCTTTATAGACTTTTCCCATTCCTCCTGAACCAATCAGTTCAACAATTTGGTATTGTCCTATTTTTTTAGGTGCATTTTCTTCACTTTTTTCACTAAGCTGCGTAGCCCAGTTTTTGATAATAGTGGACTCTATGCTATTTAAAATACCGCTACTTTGCAAATTTTGAGCTATAGTTTCAGCTGTACTCTGATCGATTAATTTCTTTTCTAAATAATTTAGAGAAATACTATAACTCTCACCTTTAGATAAACTTGTGCAGCGTACTTTTATTAAATTTTCAATGTGGACATCACTCATGCTACCTGTTCGCTTCACTGCATTTAATAAACAGTAATATGCCATGAGGTTATGTATTGCTTTTTTTTGTTCTAAAGTAATAACATTTTGCCGCTGTAAATGTAGGACTAAATCCTCACGAAAACCTTTTAAAAAGTCCATAGGTATAGAAATACCGTAGTCTAGGTTTTTCAAACATTGAACTACTAAATGATTTCGTTTTTGTATGGACATGCTACTTTCCTAAAATTATTAACTGTATTGTAGGGAATCCCGCGTAAAATTCTAACTTGTATAAATAAAGTTGTAGGGCGTGTCGATATTATACCAACTACATAAACCAATCAAAAGTTTCTTTTATTTGATGAACTTGATAGGTAAAATAAAGAATCTAAGTGATCTAAGAAAAAGTAGGGCGTATTGGCATGCCCTAATCATCTGATTGGTTATTTATTGATAGCTAGATGAAAGCTATAGACGCTTGTACCTCTTAATGGAGAATTGTTATGGTTAGCGACAACAAAGAGCTTGAAAAAAAAATGCAAAAGCTCATCGTTCGATTAGAAGAACAGTTAGAAAAATCAAAAAAACTAGATGAAGCAATTCGCCATACTTTAGAAAGTTTGAAAAATGGTACAATGGAAATCCCTAAACTTTAAAGATATATTGGTTTTTTATTCAGAAAATCTTGAATTCTCGAATGTAGAAAACGAAGATATTCTCATTAAAAAATGCCGCGGAGTAAAATGTTCATCTACTGAAGTTAATCTAGCGAAAAATGTTAATTTACAAAATTATGATGATTATTACTTACTGCGTGTAGATACAAAAGAAATAAATATTGATTACCTAATAAACTATTTAATTGCGAAAAATCCCATGGATGATTTTGTCGAGTCGAAAGGTATGTTGTCAAAGCTGAATTTTTTATCTTTTATAGATAAAACGATGATCCCTCTTCCCAATTTAGAACAACAGAATCGTATCGTAGTTACTTGTCAGCAGATTACTGATAAGATTAGAATTAATCATGCAATAAATAAAACCCTACAAGAAATGTCACAAGTACTTTATAGTAAATTAGCAGGAAACAGATCTCAACCATTTAGTCGTATAGCTACATCTTCGTTTTCTTTTGCCGAAGTAACTCCACTTACACATAAATATATTGAAAATATATTGGTGGCTAAAGATTTTTCTGATGATGAATATGGAGAAAAATTAATCTATTGGGGAGATATTTCGCAAGCTGATTTTTTGTTGCAAAGTGAGTGCACTTTTGGACGAAATGACTATACGATAATAAAAGCGAAGAGTGGTATTAGTCCTCTTTTTGTATACTGCGCGACTAAAAATATTTTAAACGAACAACATTCAAACAACATCTCTTTTGATAAACTGACAATAGCTAATTTTTCTCATGAAACGATGCTGTTATTTCACAACACCACTAATAGCTGGTATCACAAGATACAGAACAATTACCAAGAAAATGTGATGCTAGACGAGTACAAACAAAAATTTATGAGGTTATTATGATTAAAATATGTATAACTATTTGCTGTTTATGCAGCCTACTTGTAGCTCAAGATTGGAATGTGGCTGAAGTAAAAGGACCACATGACAATGTCTCCTTTTCTGTTACTTCTGGAACATGGATGAATCTAGATGTTCATCCAAGCGGTAAAGAAATAGTTTTTGATTTGCTAGGAGACATATATTCTTTGCCAATAAGCGGTGGCAAAGCAAAGCTAATTTCTGGAGGACTTGCATATGAAGTTCACCCGCGCTACAGTCCTGATGGCAAGCATATTCTCTTTACAAGTGATCGCGCTGGAGGGGACAATATTTGGAAAATGGCTTTAGATGGTAGTGATAAACAGCAAATTACCAAAGAGAGTTTTCGCTTGTGTAATAATGGTGTATGGTGTCGCGATGGAGAATACATTATCACCAAAAAACATTTTACCAGTAGACGTTCGTTAGGTGCTGGTGAAATGTGGCTATATCATGTCAGTGGTGGAAGCGGTATTCGTTTAACTAAACGCAAAAATGATCAGCAAGATGTGGGCGAACCCTGTTTATCGCCAGATAACAAATATGTTTATTTTAGTGAAGATATGAGCGGTGGATCAACGTTTCAGTACAACAAAGATCCGAATAAACAAATTTATATGATTCGTCGTGTGAGCCTAGAAGATGGTAAGATTGAGAATATTATTACTGGGCCTGGAGGAGCAGTAAGACCACAAATATCTCCTGATGGTAAGCTATTGTCCTTTGTACGTCGCGTTCGTACAAAAAGTGTACTTTTTATCCATGATCTTAAAACCGGAGAAGAGTGGCCCATTTATGACAAATTGAGCAAAGATCAGCAAGAAACATGGGCTACTTTTGGAGTTTATCCAAACTACAACTGGACACCTGACGGTAAAGAAATTGTTATTTGGGCAAAAGGAAAACTGTGGCGTATTCATACGATAACACTACAAATAAAAGAAATACCATTTGAAATAGATGTAAAACAAACAATCGCTCGCGCTGTTAAGTTTTCTCAAAAAGTAAGCCCGCAAAAATTTAGTGCGAAAATGATTAGGGATGCAAGCACTTCTCATGATGGCAGTAAAGTGGCATTCTTTGCTGCTGGTTACATTTGGATTAAAAGCTTACCAAACGGTCAACCACAGCGCATGACAAAGCAAAATAATCACTGGGAGTTTTCTCCGAGTTTTCATCCAAACGGCAAAGAAATCATTTATACTTCTTGGAATGACGATAAAAAAGGCGCTATTCACGTATACTCATTTACAACAAATACTTCGCGTAAGATAACCTCTGAACCAGGTTATTATCACAATCCAACGTTTTCTTCCACAGATAACAAAATCGTTTATCAGCGTGGTGGAGGCGATTATATACTTGGGTTTGTTCACGGCAAAAAACGCGGCATCTTTTGGACTGATGGTAAAGAACATCATTTTATTACCCGTGGAAGTAAACCAGTCTTTAACACCGATAACTCGCGCATATTCTTTCACAGTCGTGTACAAGGAAAAAAAGCTTTCAAGAGTTGCGATCTTTATGGACGTGATATCCGCGTTCATTTCACATCAACATACGCAAAAGATTTCTCT
This sequence comes from Candidatus Uabimicrobium helgolandensis, assembly GCF_041508025.1. NCBI lineage: Bacteria > Pseudomonadati > Planctomycetota > Candidatus Uabimicrobiia > Candidatus Uabimicrobiales > Candidatus Uabimicrobiaceae > Candidatus Uabimicrobium > Candidatus Uabimicrobium helgolandensis. Next base: position 2,347,085 of record NZ_CP165719.1, on the reverse strand, counting down.
GTAAGTCCTAATAATAAATGGATTGCCTTTACAGAACTTTTTCAAGCCTATGTTGCTGCTTTTCCAAAAACAGGAACAACTGTTGACATTTCTTCGAAAACCAAAACCGTCCCTGTACATAAATTATCTAAAGATGCCGGAGCTTATCTTCACTGGTCACAAGATAGCAAACAAGTTTATTGGACAATGGGTGCATCGTATTTTTCGCGAAACATTAGCGACTGTTTTTCTACTAAAAAAGACCTACCAAAAGAAGAGCAAGGATCGTCACTTGGCTTAGAGCTAACAACTGATACCCCACAAGGAACTATCGCTTTTGTAGGGGCACAAATTATTACCATGCGCAATAATGAAGTAATCGCACACGGTACTGTTCTTGTTGAAAAAAATCGTATTGTCGCTATAGGCAAAAGCGAAGAAGTGAGTATTCCCGAAAAAGCAAAAATCATCAATGTCGAAGGCAAAACAATTATGCCTGGAATTATCGATGTTCATGCTCACCTAGGAAATAGCTCAACCGGAATTTCTCCTCAACAACAGTGGTCTTACTACGCTTCTCTTGCATATGGTGTAACGACAACACATGACCCTTCGTCTAATACAGAAATGGTCTTTACGCAGTCGGAAATGGTAAAAGCAGGTTATATGGTAGGTCCGCGTATTTACTCTACAGGAACTATTCTTTACGGTGCAGAAGGAGACTTCAAAGCGCTAATTAACAATTTGGATGACGCGCGTTCTCATTTAAAAAGAATGAAAGCCGTCGGCGCGTTCTCTGTAAAAAGTTATAACCAACCACGCCGCGAACAACGCCAACAAGTGATCACCGCCGCTAGGGAACTGGAAATGATGGTTTACCCTGAAGGTGGCTCTTTTTATTCCCATAACCTGAGCATGGTGATGGACGGTCACACTGGAGTAGAACACTGTTTACCTATTGCGCCGGTGTACGAAGATGTGATTAAATTTTGGGGTAAGAGCACAACAGGCTATACTCCAACTCTTATCGTAGGCTACGGTGGAATTTGGGGTGAAAATTACTGGTACCAAAAAACCAAAGTTTGGGAAAAGAAGCGCCTATTAACCTTCACTCCACGCTCAATAATAGACAGTCGCTCACGAAGAAGAATGATGATACCAGATGATGATTTTGGTCATATCGAAAACGCCAAAGCATGCAAAGCTATCTTAGATGGTGGTGCCAATGTCCAACTAGGAGCACATGGGCAATTACAAGGCTTAGGAGCACACTGGGAAATGTGGATGCTGCATCAAGGAGGCTTCAGTGAAATGGAAGCCCTAAAATCAGCGACACTCATGGGAGCAGAATACATTGGTATGGACAATGAAATCGGTTCACTAGAAGTAGGGAAAATAGCAGACCTAATCGTTCTAGACAAAAACCCACTAGAAAATATTTACAACAGTGAATCAGTACGCTTCACCATGATAAACGGTCGTTTATATGATTGTGATACGATGAACGAAATAGGTAATCATACGAGTAAACGCGGTAAGTTTTTCTGGGAGCACAGTCGAACCAGCAACGCTTTTCCTTGGTACAGTGGTACCCAAAGTTTTATGCAAGCAAATTGTAGCTGTAATCATTAAAGTTATGCCTATATATTGAAGTTCTAATTCGTAGAATAAAAGAACTTAAAATATATTTTCTTTACGGCAGCGCGATGTAGGGGTGGTCTTGTGTCGGCACAAGATCGCACCTCGTTTAAGTAGGTCTTCCCTAACATTAGTAGTTTGATTAAAAAATAATGATATTTAAAATTATTTACTTTTACAAAAGTCCCCAAACACTATTTTTTCCACACATACCAATATCTATCTTTTGAAAAACTTCTAAAGCCGTAAAGCTCTGGCCACTAATTGTTGCTAACAACTGAATATAAACAAGATATACCGATTTATGAGCCCATCCAGCACAGTAACCAGGATTAAATTTAGATACTCTATGGATGTAATTCCATAGAGTATGTGTTTTTTCTTTTGTTATCATACACCCAAACCACCATATCCCTAAAGAATGTTGTAGAGATTTCTTTATGTAATCTAAGTTTGATCCATTTACTAGCATTGAGTCGTCAATTACTTTTACAGAAATACCTAGTTGCAAAGCAAGAGAGCATATCCGTTTTAAACGCTGTCTTAAATGGAAAGCTTTTTCGCTTTGATCTCTTAGATCTGGAGCTATATGTATAAGTGTAACTATGGGGAATTGCATAGAGTATCCTTTTGAAATGTTAGAATATAAAATGTGGTATTTTTTGATATTTGGATGTTAATTGGAGGATCTGGGGTTATTTGGAATTTGATGAATAGGCATGAGTATGAATAAATTTTATTGGTAGTTTACATAGAGATTGGGGATAGAGTATTGTTTTATGATGGTTGTTAGTTTTTGAAAGTACGGTTTTGGAATAAATTTTGTTGTTTTTTCAAATCACAACACCCAAGCCTAGCACTTTTTTGTGGAGGAAAATAGCAAGTGACTAAAAAAGTAGTGAAACGTCAATCATTGCAAAAAATAGAAGATAATATGTCATACAATGGTTGTACATTCTATATTGACAGAAAAATAGACAAAATCTTTCACTGCGATTTTGAGAATTGTAGTTTTCGTAATGAGAATCTATATATTGTTTGCTCACAGGATTGTACATTTGTTAGTTGCAACTTTGTCAAATTAAAAATTGATGCACTCCACAATACAACATTTAAGAACGGATATATTAATCACCTCTCTCTAAAAGGCTGTTCTTCTTTTTGTTTTCTACAAAATGTCAATGTTCACAATATACACTTGCGAAACATTCACAAGCTTCCTCAAGATATCGTTAAGTTTTCTCAACTAAAAACATTGGATATTGCCGAAAATCTTCGCATTTCTAAATTACCAAAAAGTATTTACCGTCTCCCGCTGTTATTTCTCGATGTTTCGCAAACCCGAGTTAATATTCAATCCACAGAAAATTTTTTACCAAAGTGTCGTATCCGCAAGTATATGGTTTACTCGGCATATGTACAGAAACGAACAAAATACAAAAATCCTTCGTGGAGTATTATCGATTCTATTGTCGAAGACACTGAAAAAAAAATGTGGGCAATTAATAAAAATAAAATTTTACGCACCACGCAACTTGCTTATTGGCAAGATAAAAATTGGTGCGCTTATCCAAATATTAAAAAACTGTCTCACTTAAAAACTTTACAAGACGGGACATTGTGTGCGATTGGGGAAAAATGTTGGAGATGGAAAGACAGTCACTGGGAAATATTTTCGATACCTTTTATTGTTGAAGATTTGTGGGGACCATCGTACGATGAAATTTACGCTTATAACAAAGATGGTTTTTACTATTTTGATGGCCAAAATTGGCGCGAAGTTGCCTCACTACAAGAACATTGTTATGTGGAATGGATATGTGGTGGATTACTAGAAAACAACATAATGTTCGGCGGGCGAAAAGTTGTGAAAGATGCGGTGTTTCGTGAATTAGAAAAACAAAGAGTTATGTTGAATGATGTGTATAATGGGCTGCAAAGCGGCGAGTTGAATGCCATCGAATTTACGATAATAGGTCGTAAAGATAAATGGTCTCTTCGTGAACATAATTATCGTCAAAGTAAGGTAAAAAAAATTCATTATATTGAACCAAATATGTCCATAGTAGAGATGGATAACAAAAATCTCATCGAAAAAGGCTCAGTACTTTTTTCTAATTTTACTTATAGCGAATTATATCTAAACGCCTTGTCAAGAATAACTAAAAAAGACAAGTCCTGTACGCTATGTTGCGCTTCGCTTTGGAAAGAGTTGCCTCTCATCATAATAAAAAGTTCTACCAAAGCTGTTTTTTGGGTTGTATGGGGAAAAGATATTTACCAACTACAAGTACCATCAAAAATTACTAGTGTATATTTTTTAAAATCGCACATTATTGTTGCGACAAAAAATGATCACTATCGCTATGATTTGTATGATGTGTTAGTGCAAGATACACTATTTCGTAAGTTGGATAAGTAGCTTAAAATAAATTAAAGCATTTATCATTGGTTCAGGCAAAAACTAGAGATTAGTAATGCCCAATTATAAACAGCAAATGAGACATACTTGTTAGGACAAGAATTCTGATATGAAATTTAATAATGATTCGAAAAAAAAATATAAAGCCATCAGAGATGTGGCTATCAAAAAGAAAAAAGATAAGCGGAAATTTTTTCTCTATATTGTTGTTCTTGTTGTTTTTGTTTGGTCTATTTCCAGCTACTACAGTAAACAAATATCACTGGTACACTACCATAATGCCGAAATACATATCAAAAAACATGAATATGATCAAGCGCTACAACAATTAAATAAATCCCTGAAGTATAATCCAGCGAACGCTTTATCTTATTATAAAAGAGGTTTTTTACGAAAAATTATGGGTGATAAGGTAGAGCTAATACTGAGCGACTTTACGAAAGCGATAAAGCTTCATCCTAAAAATTTACCTGCGTACTATCAAAGAGCACTAATACATAAAACTCAAAATCGCATAAATTTAGCTTTGCGCGATTTGAAAAAGGTGACACAGCTCGATCGCAAACATGTACAAGCATACTACCGTAAAGCGTTGATATATAGTCAACGCAAAGGTGAAGAACTCGTAGCTCTCAATAACTTTGCGACAGCTATAAAACTCGATCGCAAAAATCCTGAACTTTACTACCAAAGAGCTTTATTGTACAGCAAAATAGAAGCGCAAGAAGATAAAGTTCTACGCGACTTAACAAAAGCAATTCGTTTGGGATTAAAAAATTCTTATATGTTCCACGAACGAGCAAAATTCTACGAGAAAAAACAACAATACGATTATGCAGTTGAGGACCTGACAAAAGCCATTGATTTAGATTCTGGCAATGTTGAGATCTATTACTATAGGGGACAAATGTATGTTAAGTTGCAACAGCACAATGCTGCAATATCTGACTTTACTCGTGTGCTTAAAATAGATAGTAAATTTTCAAAAGCATATTTAGCGAAGGGAGAAGTATATCGTAAACAAAAAAAATATGATTTAGCTGTGGAAAATTGGATTGCAGCGGCACAAACAGGAGATCATTACAAACATATGTCTCCTTTGATACCAAATAATATTCAAGTAGCATATTTATCGAAAATTATCGATATAAAACCCAAATTAACACAGGCTTATCTTGATCGTGGACGTGCACTTTATAGACAAAAACAATATGATATTGCAATGCAAGATTGGATTACGGCTGCAAAAATAGATGGAAAATACAATCGCTTCTTTTTATTTATAGATGATGAGTTTGTTATAAAGTACTTAAATAAGTTCATCGAAATAAAGCCATTATTTACTGAGGCTTACAGAGATAGAGCGAAATTGCACATTAAACATAAAAAATACTCGTTGGCAATTAAAGACTGGCAAAAAATGCTTGAGTTAAACGAGTATAATGTTGTTATTCCCACAGTAGAAACGTTTCCTACACAGTCCTATGAGTTACTTATTAAATATCTTAGTAGATTAATAAAAAAACGTCCCAATCTTGAAGATGCGTACAGTAAAAGAGGCTTTCTTTATAGAAAACAAAAAAAATACAACTTAGCTTTACAAGATCTAACAATTGTACCGATAATACAACGTGAAAATGCTAAGCTTTACAAGCAGACACTCAATCTTAACGAGCAGTTACATAAGACTCATGTCAAAAAATTTAAACAATTTCAAAAGAAATTTGAGCAGAGCCTCAAAAGCGATGATATGTCGAGAAGTAATACTAGTTTCAAAGAAGATTTATATATCAAAGCAACGAAAAATGAAACCAACAACGAATTTAAATTAAAATTTACGCAAAAATTTATAAAATTTTATCCCAAGTTTGTTCAAGCTTATATCGATCGCGGAAAAATATACAAACAGCAAAAAAAGTACGCTCTAGCAATTAACGATTGGAAAAAAGTTATCTCAATAGTAGGGCCTAGCGCAAAATTACAAAGATGGATTGACACTGTGAAAGATCATTAAATGATCGCTACTTGACAACCTTGTGCACACCTCAAGTAAACATACTACTTAGAATCCATGTATAAGAAGAATGCACGTGAAATTGGGGCGTGTTGACATTTAGAAGAATAAACAAAATAATAGATCTTAATCCGTTAACATGTTGTTTTCGATCCCGATTCCATTGCCAATCCTGATCGCCTTACTATTTTTTGAAGTTTTTTGTGATGTATATGTCTAGAAAAATAGAACCGTTATATATTTTGTTTTTAGTTCTTGTCATCATTCAGATAAAAATATGATTCATTTAATAATACACCAGTAGTATGGGGCCCGAGCTCGTTTGCGAGCCCGCGCCCGAAAACTTTTGAGAGGGACAGAAAGTGATTTATTAATTCAATACTAGTTTTTTACGATCGAAAAGAAACCTTGCTTCTTTGATAACATTGTTAATGAAAATTTCGGAAACGGGCTCGGGCTCGAAAAAACAGACAATATTTTGAATGATGACACGCCCTAGTTCTTTTTAAACACTGGAGGAAAAAGTTTGAAAATGTCTAATAATCGGTATCGATGGAAAAGATCAGAATTGTGTATAATGGTGGTATTTTTGTGCGCTACAATTTGTACACTTGTGCAAGTGTTTTCTCTACAAATAGGCCAAGAAACTACAGAGATGCATTTTCCTGCGCTTACTAGTTCGCGTCGCTTAACTTTACAAATAGATAACGATTATCGACCAGGAACTTTAATGAAGCTTGACGAAATACTTGTTGGTGGCAAAAAGTTTTTAGCTACAGATTTTTTATTTCCAGGTGATCATCGTGTAATTTTAAGAAAAAAAGGTTTTGAAGAGCTGAGTTTTTTATTAAACGTTTCTATAGGGATAACTCCAGTTATTGTTAAAAAGACGTTGATTTCAAAGCCACGCTTTATTGTTATCGAAGTTACTCATGACTTTCTTGCTGAAAACGACAAATTTTATCCTGAGCTCCTAGTTTTAGGTGGTAGAGAGATGGAGTTATCGGAAAGATTTAAACCTGGGGTTCATGATCTAGTTATTGCTCATCCAGGATTTAAGAAAATAACGGAAAAAATAAAGATAGAGCCAGGAGAAGGACAACTAGTGTTGAAAAGAAATTTAGTTGCAAATTCTCGCCCTTTGATTGTAAATCTGGCGCACGATGTTGAATCGAATATCGCTGCTCATAAAGTTTTTTTACGCGGCGTAAAAGAAAGCGAATTTTACCCTGCTGGCGAAATGATTTTTCCTGGTGAATATCAAGTCAAAATCGAAAAAGAAGGCTATCGTTTGTATCTAGGTCGTGCAGTTGTTTTTCCCGACAATCGTCCATATAAATTTTCTGCTAAATTGACAGCGAAGTACCTAAAAGTTATTCACGATATTAAGTATGATGTTGAACCAGGAAGCGAAGCGAAAGCTCTTGGCGATTGCGAAGTAACTCTCATTGGTGAAAATGTAATTTGCCGTAATGTACAACAGCAAAACCGTATCAAACCAGGTAACTATATACTAGAAATTACCCGTCCTGGCTATGAGTTTCGCGAAAATAAAAAGAATATTCGAATTTCTCCCAGTGAGAAACCATACGTAATTCGCGAAACTTTGCATGCCAAAGCACGTTCGTTATCGTTTGGTCTATTTGATGATTGCTGTATCTTTGAGGCAGAACAGGTACTGATTGACGGTACTAGTGCAACGCCAGAAACTAAGTTTTTTCCTGGAATCGAATACAGTATTATTGCTCATTATATATCATATAAAACAATGAAGAAAACTATCGTAGTAGAACCTGGAGAAGGTCCGTATGCAATAAAGACTAATTTGACCAAACTCAAACGTTACAGAATAAGTATAGGTAAAAAATATTATCAGATACTAGGTAGTATCAATGAACCAATAAAACTCTTTATTGATGGCATTCCTCTAGAGCAACATCATATTTCTGTTGGTGATGGATTTAATCTTATGAATTATGAGTTTTACGCGCCAAAAGAAATGCAAACATTGCGCGTTGTTTGTGGGTTTTATTATGATAAATCCCCAGTGAAATATAGATTTGAATTTCGCGAATTATCGAAAATTGATCCTTCGTTACTACTTCAGCATTTACAAAATTTGGCAAAATCTGGACCAATTCGAGTACTACACTGTATGGCGCGTCTACTTGATGATAAGAAAGATAAACGCAAGGTTGTTGCTCTTTCAAAAGAAAGTCGTCAGGAAATTGTAAATTTGTTACTGATGTTGACTGTCTCCAAGGAAGAGCGAACAATGCAAAAAGCGATAATAAATAGATTATCTATTGAAAAATGATTTATAAGGTATAATTATAGAAGAAATGATGTTTCGATTCGAAACTTTTATTAGGATATTATCTATGAAATTGCAGGCTCTACTCTTGTTAGTTGTTTCTTTTTCTTTTTTTTGTGCCCAAGAAAAAAGTACAGTACCCGTCAAAAAGTCTTTGTACAAAATCGAGTTACTTGGAGTAGCTAACAAAACAGCATTTATCAAACTATATAAATACCATAATGACAAATACTATGCCCAAGTTTGTGCTATCAAAACAGGTAAAGAAATCAAAGCGAAAACAATTGTTAAACCTAAAATGAAAACTCTCATTACTTTTTCACCTGGTTGGAAACTTTTAGAAGTAAAAATGGTAATTAAAAAAATAAAAAAAACACAAGGGAAAACGATTATGAAATCTCTCCCTGCTATTATTTATGAAGATGAAAAACAAAAACGTATACACTTGATACGCAAGAGTCCAAAACAAAAGTAAGTTACAGCTTATTGAACTTTATTTAATTCAAAGACTTTTGTTAGCAGTTGAAAACTTATTTAAAATGACGCTGCAAATATAACAACTAGCACAAATCGTAACAATTGCAAATGTTACAATTTAAAAGATGCTTTTGTTATTATGATTAGGGCCTGTCATCATTCAATACAGATAAAAATATAACGGATTCATTCAATGATACGCCAGTAGTATTGAGCCCGAGCCCGTTTGCGAGCCCGCGCCCGAAAATTTTTTGAGAGCGACAGAAAGTGATTTATTGGTTCAATACTAGTTTTTTGCGATGGAAAAAGAAACTTTGCTTCTTTGATAAATTGTTAGTAAAAGTTTCGGAAACGGGCTCGCAAACGGGCTCGGGCTCGAAAAAACACACAATATTTTGAATGATGACACGTCCTATATTAGGCTGAAATATTTCGAAGAAAATTCAGGATGAAAAAAGTCGCACTATGATTTATCTTTTATTTTAGAGAACTGACAATTTGAATTAAAATAAAAATTTTTCAGACAATGTAGAAAATGCCTCCAATAAAAAGATGAAAATACTATTACTCTAACCGTTAATTCGGATATTTACTTATTGATGTTAATACAGTGAGCATTTAATTATGCGTTCTGATACGCTTTAAATAAATATTTGAATGGAAGGGTATTCTCTGATTATTCTCATTTTTTTAGGAAAAACCAAATGTTAAAAACTTTATTTTACATTGTAATGTGCTCCTTGATAGCGGTAACGACATTATGCGAAGAATACAACACTGCTGAAATCGTGTCAGACTCAACTACTCTTTATGTTGAAATCAATGATGGTAGTAAATTGTATAAAGAAATGAAAACAACTGGTGTTTGGCAGTTATTTTTATCTAAAGAATGGCAAGCTTTTTTTCAAACAATGCCAAGTGAAATTTTTGAAGCAACAACTAAAATACGAGAGGAAATTGAAAGTAAATTAGATTCTTCACTTTCTGATGCGGTGATGTCTTTTTCTGGGCATATGTCTATTGCTGTTGATAACAATTTTAATATCTCTATCAGTTGGGATTTAGGCAATCAAAAAGAAAAAATAATTTCTTCATTAAAAAAATTATACATAGAGAATGTTCCGGGTGCAAACATATTGGTGCATAAAGTCAATGATCATAATGTGTATGAATTAGTCGCTACAAATAGTAAGTCAGCTTTTTACAGTGTTGTTGAGAATACACTTCTTACTTCTACTGATAAAGATTTTTTTGCAAAGGCATTTACTAAACAAGTAAAAAATAGTCTTGCAGATTTACCAATGTATCAAAATATAAAAAAGAAGACGATCAAGGAAAAAGACGGTGCTTTTCTGTATGTAAATCCGACTTCTATTATAGAGTGGGCAGAAAAGTCACTTGGAAAACATGTTGCCTCTATAATGAAGACGATGGGTGTCAATAGTATACAATCTTTGGGCGCAGGGCTTTATTTTGAAAATGGACAAGTTGTAGAAACACTACAGGTTTATATGCCTGAACGTCATGGACTCTTGAAAGAAATCATTCCAACTACGACTGCTTCGCGCAGTTTAGAAAAATTTATTCCTCAAAATTTAATTTCATTACACCATGGTTATATTAACTTAAAATCGACAAAAGATATTTTTTACAAAATATTGAATGATTTTAGTCCCAATACTTACAATGAATTTATTAAAACAGAGCAGCAAATTAATGATCAGTTAGGAATAAATATAGACGAGGCTCTTGCTGATTTGGGAACAGAATATCTTTTTACAATTAGTTTTTCTAATGGTCTATTGCCAGATGTTGCATTACAATTAAGCTTGACAAATCTGGAGAAATTTAAGTCTTTATTAAATAAAATTTCGCAAGCGATACCTGAAAATACATGCTATAACTCAAAATGGAATGGCTATGAGATAAACTATTTTCAAATATTTTCTCTAAATAACTTTATCCCAGTATCACCAACCTATATAATTTCAGACGATCGAGTTCTTTTTACTTTGTTTCCTGAATCAGTGAAAAACCTAATTGTGCAAAAAAATGGACACTTTCCAAAAGATTTAGAACAATTATTAAAGAACGTTCGCTATACAAATGTTCAATATTTAAATTTGCAAAAATTAGTTATACCTGTGTATAGTACAGTTGTACCATTGGTACAGGCTATTGTGCCAAGGTCTTATGTACCAATTGATTTTACGCTCTTACCCGACGCAACTACTCTTGAAAAATACCTAGAAAATTCAGTGCAGGTGTTTGCCGCAGACAGCGAAGGTTTATCGGTGAAGTTTTACTCTCCTTTTGGTGTATATATATTACCAATTATATCGAAGATACTAAGTATGGATTTTAAAATCGAAGATAATTAGAAAGTGGAGTATAAAAAAGATGTACTTTTTTGTTTAGTTGGTATCGCTTAAATTGTAATCATGGGAGTTACTTATATTCAGTGTAACCTATGATTACAATTTTATAGCAAAGCTTGCAGGTAGGCAATCTCGTCAGAAACTTCGGGAGGATACACATAACGTGATACTTCGTCGCGCATAATTTCCTTGTATATAATGGCTGTTTCTTTTAACGATTTTTCTATCTGATATTTAGAGACATTGAGCTGATTAGCGATAATGGCAAGAGAAGGATCTTCATTTAGATATGGTACAAAAAATTGACCATAGTGTAATTCAAGTATCTTTCGATTTAATCTTATTTGATATTTCTCAATGTATTGCGAATAAACGTACTCTAAAATAGTTCTATTTTTCTGTGCAGTAGACATATTACTATTGGTGATAGTTGCAGGAACATTAAGACTATCCTCTAGATCTTCGTTTTTTATAACACGATTCAAGAAATTAATAATATATTTTTCTGTGTGATCAAACCACTTGTATTTTTTGGCTAAAGGTTTTAGTTGTTTCATTAACTCCAGTGCAAAGGCTTTCCAATTCGTTACTTTCCAGTCAATTAGTGTTAAGTAATAGGTTTCTTTGACATCAACTTCGCTAATTTCATTGAGATTATTATTTTCCAATACGGAATTCAATATTTCTGATATTTTGATATAAGTTATGTCTTCTAAAGGCATGTTACATATTTTGCAATATAGAAATCTATCTATATTGGTTTGTTGCTTTGTTATCATATCCAGTAAGCTATCAATAGAAACGATATCTTCTGGGCGAAAAAAGGCACTGTGAGCATGGTAATAGTACATTCTGAATATAATATAGTTTAGTAAATTTCCTTGGTATTTTGAATGCATTCTACGGGCAATAAGCGATAATAAATTTTCAATCCAGTAACGATTAAAATCTTGTATTTGCACCGATTCTTTCAAATTCACCATATCTTTCTCAAACCGTACTTGCTTCCCTTGATACTTATCTCTTATAAAACGAATCAAGGTGATGATTAGAAAGGTTCGAAATTTACCTTTGGTTTTTGATACTTTGGTGATCCATTTATTTTCTAAAAATTTAGCAAAAAACTCCTGAGTAATATCCTCTGCATCGTTCTTGTAATACTTACATGCGAACTTATAGACGGGTTCCCAGTAATCTTTACATAGATTTTCTATGGCATACTGATTTTGTTGTTGTGCTTCTAAAATTTGCGACCAATGAGTTGTTTTCCACATAATATTTACTCTAAAGCAAAATCCCAGATTCGGGTATCTTCTCCTACCGTTATTAATTTTTGCAAAGACTCACTATAAACACTATCAGAAATTGTTTTACCTCGTTTTTGAATTTCGAATAAAAAATAATCACTTTTTTCTTTACTCCACACGTTTTCTAAATTCCACATTAAAATACGCCCGTCGTAGTCTGTTGAAATTAGACGTTTGTTATCTTGAGCTAACGAAAAAGAAGAAATAAAGTTTTTGTGTTTTTTCAGAGTTATAGATGATTTCTCTCCAGACATTAATTTATTAAAATCCCAGATTTTAATAAAGTTTTCAAAGCAAAGAATTAAAGATCTTATACCATTTAAGAAAGTAAGTTTTACTTTGGTGTTAGAACCACGATATTCGATTTTAATTTTTTTATATGCATTTTTTTCTAAATCGAAAACTAATATACTTTTATCATTTCCTGTAAAACTATATCTAAAAATAAATACTATGTATCGGCCATCTGCACTTAAGTTTGCAGTTAAAACACCTGCATCATTTATTTCTTCACGTCCATGATACAATTCTTGTAGTAGTTTTCTACTAGTTAAGTCCCAAACAGTTAATTCTCCAAATAAATTATAAAGAAAAAATCGCTTATTTTTTTTACAATATAACCCACCTACAACTTCTTTTTCAAAAAAAGAGATATTAGGGTAATCTTTTTTTAATTTCTCTGTAGAAAATGAAGTCTTATCTCTAATATAAACTTGCCTATCGCCATATCCGGTAATCCAAATGAGAGTGTTTGTCATTGGCTCAAAAAAAGCATATTTTGCTTTAAACCATCCAATGTTTTGTTGTTCCGTTTTTGTTTTCAAATTGCGAATAACTACCTTACCAAATCCTCCTGCGGTAGTATAGTGATTACCAACAATATTAACATTTGTTCCATTTTCTTCAATAATTGTAGGATTTGGTTGGCTTAATCTAGAATAATATATCTTGTGTTCTGTTAAAGTAAAAAGGACCTTGTTGTAAACCGTAAAATCAGAAAGTACATCTTCGTTAGTAATTATTTTTTGTAATAACCTAGAGTTTAAATCCCATCTAAATATTTCGCCGTTAGAGGTACAGGTAAAAAGATTTTTCTGTGCGTACACTATTTTTTTCACTTCGCTTTTGTGATTACCAATTTCTTTTACACTAAGGTCTTGAGCAATATTGTATAATTTTCCACTTGAAGATCCCAGTAGTAGATTGTCTTCTGCGTAGTATTGACAACAAGTGTAGTATTCTTTTGAGAGTATTTTGGCTATTTGTTTATTTTTAAATGAGTAAGTGTACAAAACACCACTGTATATGAATGCTACAGTTTGCTTTTTTAAATTTGCGCTTATAGCACTAATCGTAAATTCGTCGCCATAACCAACAACACCTTCTGAAAAACTATCTATAGATTTTAGTTCTGTAACACTATTATTCTCAAGTTTCCAAATTCGAAGAGATCTTCCGCCTATAAGAAGTGTGTCACTATCATAAAATGAACAAATACGATCATAGTTGTCATTTATCTTTTTTCTAAAGACCATTTTTAAGGTTTTGACATCATGCAATTCTAAGCGACAATTCGCGTTTAATCCTCTTAAAATAGCAATGTATTTATAGTCAGGACTTATACAAACACTATGAATTGCAGGAATAGAATATTGAATATTGCGTCCCGTTTCTCTACCGCTTTTATATGAATAGATGTCACCTTTGTGAGTTACTTCAATCATATTTTCGTTAGTAAAAAATAGTTTTGATTTATCATGTAAATCTTTCATATATTTTTGCTGGTAGCATTTTTTCTGTAGCCAATTTAGTTCAATGTGTTCTTTTTGATTGCTCACATCTTTGTATAGACTTTTTAAAGTTTCTAAGCTTTCGTTGGCAGCTGTAATTTCTTGGTTTGACACATAATTATTGGTAATATTTAGGTAATGTTTTAATAATACTTTTTTTTTCTCTTTTATAGCAATATTTCTTTCAGAAAATGCTTTATTTTCGGCTTTAAGAGCACTATAGATTCCATGGAAATAAAAAAGCGTAATGCTCAAAATAATCAGAACAGAAATAAAAATAGCTTTGTTGCGCAATCCAAATTTCCATAATCTTTCGATACTGCTAGGTGACTTAGCAGATACAGGATGATTATCTAAGTAATTTGTTAGGTCTTCTTTTAGATTGTTCATTGTACAATATCTTTTTTTGGGCTTTTTTTCTAAACACTTCAAGCAAATAGCTTCTAAATCTTTGGGAATCTTAGGGTTTAGAAGTCTTGGTCTAATAGGTTCGTCAATAACAACTTGATAGATTGTATTGAGAATAGAGTCTCCTTGAAATGGAATATTCATCGTCATTGTCTCATACAATGTGGCGCCTAATGAGTATATATCGCTAGTATTGCCTACACTTAAACTTTGAACTTGTTCTGGTGACATATATGCAGGAGTTCCTGCCATTTTTTCGGGCGTTTGGATTCCATGTTGAGCTAAACCAAAATCCATAATTTTTGGCTTTAATTCACTATCTAGTATTATATTTTCTGGTTTCACGTCTCGATGAATGGTGTTTTTTTCATGAGCAAAGTGTAAAGCTGTTGCAATATCAACAAAGATCGCTGTAATCTTACGAAAGTATTCTTTATCTTTAAATTTTTTACTGTGTTGCTGTATGAACTGACTAAGAGAATTACCACACACAAGTTCCATTGTAAAGAAAGGAACAGGGTCTTCGCACACTTCGAATATTTGGACAATGTTAGGATGGTTTAACTGTGCTATTGATCTTGCCTCTTGTAATAGAGAGTCTGTATTTCCACTACAAAGAACCTTTAGAGCTACTTCACGGCAAAGTTTTTCATCAATAGCTTTGTAAACTACGCCCATACCACCTCTGCCAATTTCTTCTACAATAAAATATCGATTCAACATTTGTCCACAAGATACAATATTATCTTGCTTGCTATCACTATTGGATGATTTATTATCTACGGGGTTAAATCCACTAGACATGCCTAAACTTAATAAATCTTTCATTTTTTCTAAATTCACCGGATTCTCCTGAAAAAATTCATGCTATTTTGAATTTTTTCGTCATTTTTTTTTCAAGTATAATGCAAAAAACGCTAGCAAAATTTACTGGCAATATCTATTTTTTTGATACTTTTTTAAATAGGTAAGAAATATTTTTGGAAAATAAATGATTTTTATATTTTTGTATAAATAAAAACAATTTCTCAGAAGAATCAGTAAATAAAATACGACCTTGGCTTTCTCTAAAAGAGATTGTTAATTTGTTTTCTTTGATTACTTTTTTAATTAGTTTTGCTTCCATTGTTGCAAGTGAAAGCTGGTCGTTTTCTAAGTTTATTTTAACGAGAATATTTATTCTTGCGCAAAAAGCTCTTCCCATGGTATTGATTTGCGTTTTCTCTGTTTCTCCTAAATATTCATCTTCATCTATGACAATTTTAGATTTTCCCCGTTTTCCGTAACTATCTTTTATAGGAAACATGTTCACAAAGAGTTCTTTTCCGATCATGCAATAATTGGCAGAGAAATAAGAGGTATAGTTTTCTCCCGAGACAACTACCTCAGAATCACTAAAAGAAATCTCTACATGTTCTTTTAGAGGTATGAGGTTACTCTTGCCAATGTCCATATTGAATTTCGTGTTTAGATTAATTTTTGTCTTAAAATTTAATCTAGTACTAATATTTAAATTAGAATTAAAATTTAATTTAGTAAATTTCCATGTTCCAGTTGGAATTTTAGTAGTGGATTTTCCTGAAAAAAAGGGATAGACAGAACCTATCGACAATAAACATCCCGGAAGCATAGATAATATTAACGCACAAACTACTATTTGCTTCATATTTATACCTTTAATAAATTTTTAACAACGAACTGCAGAAGTTTTAGATATATTTTAAACCAGTATATAATTTAGTCTACAGCTATAATAAAACTTTAGGAAATCTACCGTTGTGCTATCCAAGATCTGCAACAAAAAACTACATATTTTAAAACTTCTTGTAGGTTAAATTACGTTCTATTCTTTTATTGGAAGCATTTTCTTATTTGTCTGAAAATATTTTTATTTATGGCGCCTTATAAAGATAGGATATCAACTCATTCTGAATGTAAAGTGGCTAGGAATATAGAGGAATGAACAATATCAGGTGTGTTGGATAAAGGTGTTATGTTATTATTTAGTAGTTGGGTAAAGTAAAAGATGTGATTTCTGTTGGATTGAAAAGAGTATTTCGTTGGAATTTGAGTAAAGAGGGTTTTGTAACGCAGGTAAAAGATTTACTAAGTATTGTTTTTATAAAAAATAATTTGTATTTTTTATAATTTTTAGTAGAAGAGCTAGTGTCAATATTGAATTTTAATTGGTGACAATTAAAAGCAACTGGCGTATCTACAAAATAGATACTCTGTGATAAATATGATAAAATATTAGAAATGATAAATTTTTAAAGAAATGTAAAATAAGGCAATATTATTTTTACTTTACACTTCTTTGCATCGCTTTTTGAGTGTCTCGAAAGAAACACCCCTGCAAGTAGCGCATTACGGGATAACCGCATTTTGTCAAAAAATGCCCTGGTTTTGAAATAGCACAGACCTCATACCAAACACTATCGTCTTGGTGGTGCCACTCGACGACAAATTTCTCTTCTCCTACCTCAGGATGATCCTTTACAGTACCAAAGGCAAAACCAAAGTAGGTTACACCGTTATGGCATTCGTTTATTGTATAAACAATACGACATGGAATAGCACCAAACCATATACCAAATAGTTTGATAAAGGTGACGCTAGTTTCGTCTTTTTCTAAAGGTGCAAATGGACGATGTACATCCATCCAACTAACATCGTACATTTTCCAGTTTTTTAAGGCTTCTTTAGCTTTGGTAAAAATATCCTCGCCGTTTCCTAGTAGCACACGACGTTTATCTTTATTAAAACCTTTAGGCACTTCTTCATTTTTAGTGCAGCCTACTTGGCTATAAGTCAGAGGATTTTTTTGCCATTTTTTTAAGAGCTTTGGCATTTTGTTAGGTGAGGGACGTAGTATATAAAGCATATTGTTTTGTTTGCGTGACTTATAACCACACAACAGCTCCTTTTTCATCTACATAGTAGTTTTGAACAAGCACTTTGCCATGATCGTTTTTAGAAATTAATGAGTATACTTGATGATTTCTTGCGTTTTCCATTTTATCAAAACGCTTTTTTTCCGACATAAAAAACAATCCGGTTATAAATATTAATATTGCAATAATACATTTCTGAAACATAATAAATTCCTTTAGTAAATGTTAGATGACCTTACAAAATATGTTAGTATGTTTGTATATACGTGATTAATGTAATATTGTTTGCATTATATTTAAGATGAGAAAAAAATGAAAAAATTTTGTATTGTATTCCTTTGTGCAGCGTGGCGAGGCGCAGCTGTGTAATTAAGGAGCAACAAAGCTAGAAATTAAGAGGGCAAAATACCAATGGGTAATTACTTTTGGCGGATTACTTAGATAAAAGCGGCGGAGAAAAATAAAGTGGATAAAGGTGTAACAAGAATTTCACAACAACAAGCGATGCAGAAAATACCTGGGCTTCTTTATATAGCAAATTATTTAGACAGTGCACAACAACAAATACTTGTGAAAATAATAGATCAACAATCATGGATTACAGATTTAAAGAGACGTACACAGCATTATGGCTATCGTTACTTTTTTAAAACGGGAATGATTTATCCATTTTCCTATCTAGGAAAATTTCCGGAGTGGCTGCAAAACGTTGCTAGTGAACTTTACCGAAAAAAAATAGTCACAGAAGTAGCGCAACAAGCCTTGATAAATGAATATTTGCCTGGACAGGGAATTGGTACCCATGTAGATACCGTACCATGTTTTGGAGAAGAAGTGGTTTCTATTAGTCTTATATCTGAATGCTTTATGATTTTTAAACACAAAGAAACAAAAGAGAAATTCGCTATTGTATTAGAACCTGGAAGTCTGGTTTGTATGAAAAAAGAAGCTCGCTATGAGTGGGCTCACGGCATAAAAAAAAGTGAGGTGGAGTTGGTTTCTGGGAAACAAATAATTCGCCAACGTCGCCTTGCAATTACAATGCGTACGGTACAATGGAAAACATTTTCCATGGTACAGATGTTTGGTAAAAATACGGAGAAAGAAATATTGGAAAGCTTGTTTACTAAAGAACAATCAATATGGTTAGTTGTTAGCAATTTACCACAAAAATATGATCTTCTTGCTTGCCAAGGTGAGTGGCACTGCGTTGATGGAGAATATCTATTTATAACTCAGAATATAAGTCTTGTCCAAGCAATACATATAAAGAATATAATAAATTACGGCAACGCTTATTTTGTTGATCCGCAAGAAGGATTTCATTTTTGTTGTAAATCCAATTCTCTATTTGAAATTAAGGCTTATAAGTCAGAGTCTTTTAGTCGTTTATTGGCGAAATTGTCGCATTTTGACCGGTAAGAAAACCCGATCGGTTTATCTATTCTTCTAAGTAGTACAAATTGTAAGAATAGTAAAAGATGCGACTTGTCCTAGTTGAAATAAAAATACGATCCTGACCCGAAAGTTCAACTAACTAGAAGTGTCATCAATTAGATATCGTAATCGTAGTCGTTTGTAGATAGAGTAGGTATTCCCTGGCGCGACTTACCTGGTGGGAGCAGATATTCTATTACCTTCTATCAAAGCTAAAGCGCTACTTGCTGACAAAGCTTACTATGCAGAAGAACGCGTTATTCAAAAATTAGAACAAAGAGATATTATTGTTGTGATTCCTCCGAGTTAAAAAGCCAAAAGAATGCGATAGCCACCTTTATAAATCTCGCTATCTGATAGAAAATCTATTCTGCAAACTCAAGCAATATCGAGCTATTGCTACGCGGTACGACAAAACTGCTCAGAATTTTTTAGCGGCTGTATACTTAGTTTCTTGCATTATTTGGCTTCATTAGCTTGAATGATGACAGGCCCTATTTTTTACATTTTTTCCCGCAACTTTCTCATCACATTTAAAACTACCTATAAATAAAGACAACAAGCTTTGATTTTAGAAACAACTTACTACTGTAAATTTACAGTAGTAAGCAGTTCTGTTCTTGAAATATTAACTAAGATCAAAACGATCTAAGTTCATTACTTTGATCCACGCAGCAACAAAATCTTGTACAAATGCATCTTTGCCATCGTTACAAGCGTAAACTTCTGCAATTGCACGCAGCTGTGAGTTCGAACCAAAAATTAAATCAACAGCAGTGGCTGTCCATTTTACATTACCGACCTTACGATCAGAACCTTCGTATATGTTCTTATCTGTAGATGATACTTTCCACTCTGTGCCCATATCTAGTAGATTTACAAAAAAATCATTACTCAATGTACCTGGTTTCTCGGTAAAAACGCCATGCTTAGACTGACTAGTATTGGCATTAAGTACACGTAAACCACCGACAAGAACTGTCATTTCTGGTGCGTTTAGGGTTAGTAAATGCGATCTATCAATAAGCTGTTCTGCTGGAGTTCTTTTTGATTCTTTTCCAAGGTGGTTGCGAAAGCCATCAGATTGTGGTTCTAGAACATCAAAAGATTCTACGTCGGTTTGTTCTGATGATGCGTCTGTACGACCTGGAGTAAAATTTACTTTAACATCGTGTCCTGCATCTTTTGCTGCTTTCTCGACAGCAGCACTACCACCTAGAACAATTAGATCAGCAATAGAAACCTTTTTGCCTTCTTGCGCATCGTTGAATTCTGATTGAATTTTTTCGAGTGTTTCGAGAGCTTTTGCAAGCTCGGTTGGATTATTCGCAGACCAATCTTTCTGTGGTGCAAGGCGAATACGTGCTCCATTTGCCCCACCGCGTTTATCGGTGCCGCGAAATGTAGATGCCGAGGCCCAAGCAGTTGAAACAAGTTGCGAAACAGATAACCCGGACGCAAGAATTTTACTTTTTAAATTGTCAATGTCCTGATTATTAATTTGTTCGTGGTTAGCAGCGGGAACAGGATCTTGCCATAGTTGGGCTTCTGCAGGAACAAGTGAACCAAGACATCTTGCGTATGGTCCCATGTCACGATGAGTTAGCTTATACCACGCTTTTGCAAACGCTTCTGCAAATATTTCTGGGTTTTCGTGAAAGCGTTTGGATATAGGCGCGTAAATCGGATCCATTCTTAGAGCTAAATCAGAAGTGAGCATTATTGGTGCGTGTTTTTTAGAGGAATCGTGAGCATCTGGTACTGTTCCTTCAGCAGATGCATCTGTTGGTCTCCATTGCCAAGCACCTGCAGGGCTTTGGAATTTTTCCCATTCGTAGCCGAATAAATTGTCAAAAAAGTTGTTGTCCCATTTGGCTGGTTGAGTGGTCCAAGCGCCTTCAAGTCCACTAGTAATAGTGTCGGAACCTTTTCCTGTATTATGACTATTTTTCCAACCTAGTCCTTGTTCTTCGATACTTGCACCTTCTGGTTCTGCTCCAAGATGATCGTCTGTTGTCGCTCCATGACATTTTCCAAAAGTATGACCACCAGCAACTAATGCAACGGTTTCTTCGTCATTCATTGCCATACGTGCAAAAGTTTCGCGAATATCAAGAGCAGATGCAAGAGGGTCAGAGTTGCCATTTGGGCCTTCAGGATTTACATAGATTAACCCCATTTGAACAGCGCCAAGCGGTTTTTCTAGTACGCGATCACCAGTATAGCGCTCATCTCCAAGCCACTCAGTTTCTGAACCCCAATTAATATCTTCTTCTGGTTCCCAAACATCTTCGCGTCCCCCGGCAAAACCAAATGTCTTAAAGCCCATTGATTCAAGAGCACAGTTGCCGGTAAGAATCATAAGATCTGCCCAAGAAATTTTCTTGCCATATTTTTGTTTGATTGGCCACAATAGTCGCCTTGCTTTATCTAAATTCGCATTGTCTGGCCAGCTATTAAGTGGAGCAAAACGAAGTGTACCAGAACCTGCTCCTCCGCGTCCATCTTCAATACGATAAGTACCAGCACTATGCCATGCCATTCGAATGAAAAATGGTCCATAGTGACCATAATCCGCAGGCCACCACTCTTGAGAGTCGGTCATCAAAGCAAAAAGATCTTTTTTTACAGCTTCGAGATCAAGCGTTTTAAATGCTTCAGCATAATCAAATGACTTATCCATTGGACTACATTCAGATGTATTTTGGTGCAAAACTTTAAGGTCAAGGCGATTTGGCCACCAATCTTTATTTGATGTAGCTTTACGAGCGCCCATTACAGGGCATTTGTTTTCATCAGACATATATTTCCTATCTTGGTATAAATTCTATATCGCTATTCTAGGCGTATTTCAAAAATTTGAGCACGCTCGGTTAGTTATATTTTCATTTATGTATTTTGCAAAAATAATGCCATAAAACATAAAAAAATATATCTACCTGTTTGTAAATGACTTACGAAATACTAATAAATACACAGTATTTTATAGATACGATATATCGTACCATAAAAAGGCTATTTATCAAAGAAATACGATATATCGTCTAAAGTGTTACCAAAACTGTTTATTATTCTTGGCAGGTAATTTGAACCATAATTTTAAAGGTTGTTTACTAGTAATTATTATTTTAACATTTGCTAACAAATATTAAAAAGGTTAAAATAGGAGTGAAAAAGGGGTAAAAAATGCAGTGGGTACCAAGTCGAGTAGCTTGCGAAATATTAGGAGTGCACGCAAATACTTTAAGAAACTGGGACAAAAAAGGACTTATCAAAACAATACGCACAAAATCAAACCAACGAAGATACAATTTGGAAAGTATATTAGGTAATAAAAAGCCAAAGAAAAAAGTATGTTATTGTCGCGTATCGAGCAGTAAGGAAAAAGACGACTTGGAAAGACAAAAGAAGTTTATGAAGGAAAAGTATCCAAATCATGAAATCATCACCGACATTGGGTGAGGGCTCAACTTCAAACGAAAAGGGCTGCTCAAAGTACTGGAACAAGGACTTAGAGGAGAAATCGAAGAAGTACTTTGTACCCACAGAGACAGACTTAGTAGATTTGGATATCGACTTATCCAGTGGATTATGGAAATCGGTGGTGGGCGAGTCATGGTTGTCGAAGAAGATAAAAGTAGTGCACAACAAAAGCTCACAGAAGATCTTATATCGATCATACACGTATTCTCGTGTAAACTTCACGGAATGCGAAGGTATAGCAGTAAAAAGAAGCAGGAAAATAAGATTCTAAGTGACCTGCCAAAAGTATTTACCCATTGGCATTTTGTTCTTTAATTTTCTAGCTTTGTTGCTCCTCTGTTACGCAGCTACGGCTGCGCGCTTTCGTCGCGCCGCGCTATAAAAATAAAGCCCTGCATTCAACGGGTAACTACTTTTGTCAAGTCACTTATCCAAACAAAAAACAGCGGCAACTTTTACGTAACTGGTTTGGTTGCGCTCGGTTTGTTTACAACAAAACGATTCACTATCTAAAACAGCCAAATACAACTGCAAGCTGGATGAAAATCAAGAAACAAATACTTGATGATCTATCTGAGTGGTCAAAAGAAACTCCTTTTCAAATCAAATCAATTGCTATTAAAGATGCGTGCAAAGCTGTACAAAATGCCAAAAAGAAGTTCGCAAAAACTGGTAAAGTGCAGGAAGTGAAATTCAAAAGTCGCAAAAAACGCGATGAGTGCATCTACATTCCAAAAAGTGCTGTAAAGCAAGATTCCTTTTATAAACGCAAAATGGGAAAATTGTTACTTCGCGAAGTTGTTGGTAAAGCTTATTTTGATTGCCGTGTTGTTTTCCAACAAGGACGTTTTTTTCTTGTTAAGCCTGAAGGCAAACCTGTCATGAAACCTGAAAACCAAAGGAGTGACATCGTTGCTTTAGATCCAGGAGTTCGATCTTTTCAAACTTTTTACACCAAACACAGTTGTGGCAAAGTCGGCTGTGGTGATTTTGGTCGTATTGTGCGACTATGTCATCATCTCGATCAACTTACCAGTCGCATATCGAAAGCAAAATCACGACGTAAAAAGCGTATGAAAAAAGCCGCTGATCGCATGCGATGGAAAATCAAAGATCTCATCAGCGAAATCCATCACAAAACTGCCAATTTCTTGTGCAAACATTTTGAAATTATTATTATACCACCTTTTGAAACCAGCCAAATGGTGCTACGTTCAAAGCGAAAAATACGCTCAAAAACAGTCAGAGCAATGCTCAACTGGTCGCACTTCAAGTTCAAAAATACTTTGAAGTCTAAAGCTGAGCTCTTGTCTTCTATTGTTATCGAACAAAACGAAGCATATACCTCCAAAACTTGTAGCTCTTGTGGCTATGTTAAAGAAAATATTGGTGGACACAAGTTTTTTAATTGCTCTTCTTGTAAGAAGCGTATTGATCGCGATTTTAATGGAGCGCGTGGAATCTTTCTACGTGCATTGGGAGATAACCTCTGGCTGCATTCTTTGTAGCTTGCATTTGTTAGCATTTGTTAACAAAAATTTATCGGTTTACTTATATCCTAAACTGTGAAATTGAGATTTTTTAAAAAAAATTTATTTTTTTTTGAATATAGTATACAATAGTTTGTCTCTATAGAGTGTTCATGTAACAACAATGTTTCGAAACATTAGCTCTTATATTAAATTTGTAAGGTACAGCAGTACTTTTGTAATTTTTTTATTATTTTTTAATCCAGAAAGGAAAAGCATGCAGACAGTAGATGATTTTTATTAAAAACGTATCTGATCGCGAAAGGAACGCCATTGACTTCAGAAAAAAATATCAATAGTGATCAGCAAAACCACGAAGAATTTCTGATAAAAAAAGCAATGGCTGGAGATAAATCTGCTTTTGGAATGTTAGCAGGAAAATACAAGAACAAATTGTATAGTTTACTTTATTACATGGTTCACAACCAAGAAGATGCAATGGATTTATTGCAAGATACATTGCTCAAGGCGTACAAATCTATTCATAAATTGCGTTGTCCAAATGCTTTTTACAGTTGGCTCAATCGCATTGGTGTTAATCTAACACTAAATTTTTTAAAAAAGAACGAACGAAATAAAAAATATCGTGAAAGATTAGTCCTTGAGTACAAAGAACAAACAGAAAGTCCTTTGCAAAGTTTAGAGAAAAAAGAATTACAGTTAAAGCTAACAAAATTGATATCTCAGTTACCAGCAAAACAAAAAGCAGCACTGGTTCTTTGTGATATTGAAGGATATTCTTACAAGGAAATTTCAGAAATCCTCGATTGCAATGTTGGAACGGTAATGTCTCGAATATACTACGCAAGAGATTATATTCGTAAGCACATTTCAAATTATAATTGCGATGCTATTAAATTGTCTAAATAATCGTAGATAATAGTTCTTAGAAAGATATAATCGCGTGGCCAGCACCAAGAATTAGAAGTGTAAGAAGTAACAATTTAATTTATAATATTGTTATAAATCAAATGGTTATTGTTATACGTTTTTAATTCCTTAATGGTGAAGAGGTTAATGGCATGAAATGCGAAAATCTTGAGATCTTACTCAGTGGTTACGTCGATAATGAGCTTTCTCAAGAGCAAAAAATCTACGTGGAAAAAGCCATTAATAGTAGTGACACATTACGACAAAAAGTCGAAGAATTACACATTGTCAAACAGCAATGCAATAGTTTGATTGCACCATTACCAACAAATTGCTCTTGGGATAAGTTCAACAAAGACTTGTGGGAAAAAATGGACGACGAAACAGTTCCAACGGGTGTTAGTTTTTTGCAAAAAGCCTGTTTTACTGTGGCGATAGTTCTTTTTATAGTAGTTAGCTTATTTTTACCTAATTTTTATGCATCAGATTCTTTTTCTTTAAGTTATACACCATTGGTTGCTTTTCCAGAAAAAAGCAATGTCGAACACAAATTAATTAAAGTAAATGCTAAAATTCCAAAGTATGAAGTTCCTATAAATATACGTTACCTCAAGGAAGCAAATCTTAGCCAACGTGAAATACAATTTTTATATCAAAAAGGTTTTGTTGTAACTAAGAATAAATTTGGCTCCTTTAATGAGATATACGAAAAAAATCAGCGTAATTCTATACCTTCGTATGTAACAGTAGATACTGCAATCTCTGGTTTTTCTCACATACTAGGGCGCTTGAGAATTGATGTGGAAGAAAAAGCACTTTATGGCAGGCTTGCGAGCTTCACTGAAATTATTAGCTATAAATTAATGGACTTACACAAAAAAATTGCGCCACAATATGAGAAAGCAAGCTTGAGAGCGCTAGCTTTTATCCGTGTAGCTTCTGTACTTTTAGATTTACACCAACAATGGCCTAAAGAGATCTCTTTGAAAATAGAAGATCAAGTTAAAAAAGAACTGAAGTTGATTTATACAGGTGAAAATGATTATCCTGTCGAAATTGTCAACAGTCCCATTTTTGGTTATGCGATGGATTATAGTCGCTTTAAATTGCTACGTAAATCTAAAAATAAGCGATTAGAAAGGTACCTTCTTGCTCATGAATGGTATGCAAGATGTTTATTTCGCATAGCTGATAACCATTCAAAGATAATAGAACAGCACCTTTCTGAAACGCGTAGTGCAATGTTATTACTAATGGCAACAGTATCGACAGATGGTATGTCGATGTGGGAAGAGATTCATTATATATTAACGGCTCTTTATGGCCAAGCAGATGATCCACATCTTATTGATTATTTAAAGACTGCCCGCAAAATATATGGATCAACAATTACCCTAGATGTTCTTTCACAAAAAGATAAGTTACTTGAGTTTTGCAAAGCTATTTCTCGTACGCGTTTACCAAAAATTCGCTCCGAGTTAGGTTTACAAAGTGGACTTAGAATATTTTCGCGCCGTAGTATAGGTTGCGATTTTATACTACAGCAATTAACTTATCCTTATGTAGGTGAACTCCATTTGCCACGTGTAGATCCTAGTTTACTGGATATTGCAGTAATTATGGGTTGGCATAAAGCGAAATACATAGCAGAAGAAAAAGGCTATTACAGATACAAAGGCTATGAAACTACGGTTCGTAAGTATCAAAATCGTTTGGAAAAAGAATTACAACCTTCTAGCTATCCATGGGGCAAAGGAGGACTTATTAGTCTAGCGTGGATGTTAAATTCGCTAAAAATACCGGAGGGTAAGGGGGCTCCAATGTTTAGCCATTCTGAGCAGTGGCAGGCACGAAAACTAACATCTGTTGCTTGTGGCCTTCTAGATCTTTCTTTTGGGCAACCAATTTTCACTGGTGAAAGCACACTTAATTTAAAAGGGACTATTGAGCCATATCCTGAATTTTTTAATCGTATGGCAACAAAAATAGAACATTTTGAAGAAGTTCTACAACATATTGGTTATCCCTTAAAAAGCGGTGTTGCAAAAGAATTAGTTCACTATAAAAAAATGCTAAAAAAACTTGCGGTTATTTCATCTAAAATGTTAGAAAATAAGGAATTAACCAAAAAAGATTACTCAGAATTGTGCAATTTTGTTTTAGGTTGGGAAGGCAAATACGGTAGTGCAACAATTCAAGATATATCGACAATGTACTATCGCAATAGTTCCAACTTTGACAATCATTTATATGCAGGTGTTGGTGCTGTTTACGAAATGTGGGTGGCTATACCAATAAACGGTAAAGTACAATTTGCAAGAGGTGGAATTTTTGGTTACCACGAATTTCAAAGCATGAGACAAGTTTCACAAGAAAAATGGCAAGAACTTTTTTCAAGACCAGGTCTAGCATCATGGATGGATGAGTATGCTTATTAAAGTTGAGCGCTCTAAAATCTTATCTATTTTTATGTTTACAATTTATATGTAGAATTACATGCTTATTCTAAAGCACACCTTGGCCGGTGTGCTTTTTTTATTTGAATATTCATAATTAATATCAGGAATATTGATTTGTATTAAGGCTAAGATCTTGATATTATTTGATATGTGGCCCCTCATGCTATCTCAGGTCGATGTTCATTACACTTGTCTATTTCATTGTTTCACAACCTATGTTTTAAGTTTTGTTCAGCTCTATTAAGTTTCGTTGCAAACAAATACTGGCTGTCCCTTTTTCTTTTTAGATTACCACATGATAGCAAATCTTTATCCATAAAGTTATTAGTACATAGACACTGAGTTGAAAGACTCTAATTCGGTGTCCTATTTTATTATAAGTAATATGAATATAAGCATGAGCAATCCGGCAAAAAACATATAACCAGCCTATTATAGCAAAGGTTACATCGTCTATTTTGAGTGTCAAGATAAGAACAGCACCGAGATAAAACAATACTGGCATTTCATAGAGATTGGTATAGTGACGTGTCACCTTAGCGACATCTTCGGGAACATTAAAGCTGTCAAGAACTCGAAAAAATTTTATATCCAAATCGCCGCGCTTAATCGCATCTGCCCTAGTTAAATACATTTTAATAGTAACTATAAAAGTTAAAAATACCATTGCGATGATGGGGCACACTGCAGTAACGATTTAACTTGTAAAAATCTAAAGTAAGCAGCCATGCAAAAGTTTTCGGATATCATCCGAAAAAGTAATAGAATAGGTGGAAACGGTATTCTTTATCATAAGTTTTATTTTTATACCCGAAAATTTATACTGGAGTACTTAGTAATGCTGAAAACCTAACTTACGGAAAACATACTTTTTTTATTTGAACTTTGTTTTATTATACGTTATAATAGTGTAAAACAAATAAAATTACTGTGTCAGGAAGAAATAAAATGACATGGATAAGTATTGGGAAAGTAGCAGAGTTTTTTGGTGTAACAACACAGTCAATTCGCGATTGGACAAAACAGGGGAGATTAGAAGCAATACGGACATTAGGTGGACATAGAAGATACAACCTGGAAGGCATAGAAAAAAAGCTTGGTATTGAAAACGAAAATAAAAAAACGATACTATATTCAAGAGTAAGTGCGCATGATCAAAAAGAAGACTTAGTCAGGCAAAAACAAGAGCTAAAGAATTATAGTGAAAAACACAAAACATCAAATGTAGTAGAAATATCAGAAATAGGATCTGGATTAAATTACGAAAAACGAGGTCTAAAAAAGTTACTAAGTTTAATACTAAATGATAATGTAAAGCAAGTGGTGGTATCTTATAAAGATAGGTTAATGCGCTTTGCAACACAAATATTAGAACAAGTTTGTACAGCGAAAAATGTAGAACTAGTAGTGCTAAATGAAAGACCAGAGAAAAAATTTGAAGAGGTAGTTGTAGAAGATGTTTTAATGGTGCTAACAGTTTATTGTGCAAAAATCTATGGACGGCGTTCACATGAACGAAGAAAAAAAAGACAAAATAAAAAACGGACAAGTACTGGCGTTCCCGATTCCAATAAAGAATAAGGAAGTAGCCGAAAAATTACGCGAAACATTGGCTTATGTACAAGAAAAAGCGAATGAGTACTTGGAGTTTGCGCACAAAAACAAGTTGTATAGTGTATTTGATGGAAATAACAGCAAGTATTCATACAAGGTGTTAGAGCCGATATTTGTAAAGTTATACAAAAAAAGTAAAATGTCAAGTCGGATCAATCGTGGAGTACTGGAGATTG
Source organism: Candidatus Uabimicrobium helgolandensis (assembly GCF_041508025.1). Classification (NCBI taxonomy): domain Bacteria; kingdom Pseudomonadati; phylum Planctomycetota; class Candidatus Uabimicrobiia; order Candidatus Uabimicrobiales; family Candidatus Uabimicrobiaceae; genus Candidatus Uabimicrobium; species Candidatus Uabimicrobium helgolandensis. The sequence continues at coordinate 2,317,896 of NZ_CP165719.1, read as the reverse complement.
TTGGGCGAACGATGCGCCAAGTACGAGATCGCATGCGAGTATTTGATTTACTGATGAAGGAAACAAATGATCCGAAAAAGTGGACAAACAAACTACTCATTAAAAATGAAATATTCGAAAAAGCAGATTATGTCAAAAACATCAGAGAGCAAGTAATCAATTATAAACGTAAACATCGAGATGTTCCTGAAGATTTTTACGCTTTACAGAAACCACCGAAAGTAAAGAAGAAAATACTGACTTACGCGCCTGATGATGGACAAGCGATAAAACTAACGAAAGATAAAGACAAAATAAAACTCAGTTTCAAAGTGATAGATCGCTGTGGTAAACAAATAAAATGGCGTTGGTTAGAAACAAATATAAAACTTCCCTCTTTTCTCGAAGAGAAACAAATAACATCTCCTGATCTTCGCTTTGATTGTGTTCATGGTGATTATTTGCCAATTCTTGACTTTAAAATCACTGTCGAAAAACCTAAAAAACAAAAAAGCGAAAATTTTATTACCATTGATTGGGGAGTACGTAAACTTCTTACTCTTTGTGTTTTTAATAACAAAGGCGAACAACTTTCGCAGCCATATTTTGCTAATTTTTGTGGGATACAAAGTAAATTACAACGAATTTACAAAGATATTGATCACTGGAAAAGCAAGCGCGATAAGCTTCTCCACAAAGATTCGTTATTCAAACAATGTAATAGAGAAATTGCCAAAAGATGGAATAAAATTTCATTGATTAACAAAGAAATCTCACACACAGCCGCGAACATCATTGTCTTTTTTGCCAAACACTACAATTGCTCAAAAATCTATTATGAAAACCTAAAATCACTTAAATCTCGTGGTTACTCTCGTAATAAAAATCATCAAATAAACACCACTGTCCGCCAAAAAATTATTGCTCTGACTGATTATAAAGTCAGTCTGTGTGGTTATTCTTTACAAAAGCCTATTCATCCAGCAGGTACCAGCTCCATTTGCCCAAAATGTTCGCACAAAGGGCAACACTTTTCATCTTCTGATAACCACAAAAAACAACACAAATCTCTTCCTTGGTTTTATTGTCCAAATTGCACATTCTCCGCTGATCGCGATTATGTCGCGTGCTTGAATATTGCTCGGAAAGCCATTTTTAAAAAGAATCTCAAAAAATGTACAAAAACAGTCGTCTATAAGAAGACTCGTTTGCCTGATTCACTGTTCCGTCAGGACGCCTTTGCTACAACCCATTGCAAAGGTCACATTTATTATTTGAAGGGCTGGATACATTCTGTTTCCCTCTCTTCCAAAGTCGTACAAAAGAGTTTTAATTCTTTTAAAGGTACTATCTTTGGAATCCTTCGCGTATGAATGTTATCCACTACTTTGGATTTTTTAGTTTAAAGAGGAACGGTAAATAATCATTTGTTTATTCTCCTGTTTTGATGCTCAAACACATATAGCAACATTGTGAAATTTTTGTAGTGTTAAGTCCTGTTGACTTTTATTTTTCTAGCAAATGACACTAACTTTATCATTTTTTAGTAGACAAATAGACTTAACAAGGTAACCACAGAGGACTACTTGTTTAGTTCAAGGTTCCAACACAGCGAAAGCCTAAACAACGTCCTCTGGCATATGGATTACGCCCACGCCGATAGGAAGAACGAACCAAAGAGGAAAGACCAACCCAACTTCCTCCTCTCTCTCTTCTGATTCCTGTATGAGAGTTATTTTGTGCATTGAGACTTGTTGATAATGGGCTTTTATAAAACTCTTCATCATACCAATCGCGGCACCAATTCCATATGATAAACTCCAAATGGCGAAACTCCCAATCGAACAGCTACATCCACGCATTTTAAATCAGCTGCTGTATCGTAGGTATTTTCGAGGCTATGTTGTGAGGCACAAGTTAGCTCTGGTGTAGGAGAATTATTTCCCCACGGATATTCTTGAGAATACTTACCACGTGCTGCATATTCCCATTGTACTTCAGATGGCAAACAACTATACATGTTGATATTGGTAGGCTTTGTTCCTTTGCTATCCATCATCTCCAATTTACCATGAATTTCGCCATTTCCTTTATAGTAACGCCAATCGTATCCATTAACCCAAAGAGAATAAGCATTAGCTCCATACCAAGATACCACTACAACTGGTTGACTCTCTGTAGAAGGAATTGGTTTCCACAAATCTTTGTAGTATAACGCAAAAGCATTGTGGCGCGCTCCCTTTTTAACTTCTCCGCACCAGTCTTCGATAACTAGTTTAGGAACATTACCAATAGAATTTAAAAATCTTGCAAACGACCAATTCGTAATAGGTTCAATATCTATTAAAAATGAATCAACTCTTACGTTGTGAATTGGTTTTTCGTCACCCATTGCTAAGTCATGCTCGCTACCAATAGAAACATTTTCATGCGGAATCAATACACAAGGCATATTATCTTTTTTTCTGCGGTAAAGTGGATAACCAGTGCTATTATTACCTTCATGTTGGTAAATAAGGTGTGTGTCTTCGAAATTAGAACAGATAGGCAATTCTGTTTGTTGACTTATTGCCTTGGCTACTTTTAGCATTGACCAACATTCAGGCTTGATCGGTGCTCGTGTCTCTTGTAATTTTTTTGTTAAGTCGCGTACTGATAAGCCGCTCATATGATAAAGGCAAAATTCAAATTAACAACTAATGCTTTGATTTTAAATTTAGCAAACATAATGCTTTCTTTTTTCGTCCAAAACAGAAACATTATATTTCTTTTGTGAATTTTTATTGAGGTGCATTGTGTTAAAAAAAATTATGGATTTTATTTTAGGGAAGAAAGAAAATAAACCTGAAAATAGTCATTGTGATGAAATGTGTTTGTTATACGGGGAATCCCCTCTTTCTCTAAAAGACGAAAAAGCTATTAGTAAGTATTTTGAGTTCGAAATAAAAAAAACAGCTTCGAGATATGTTTCTGGTCGCGGAGCAAACCTGAACATTTCTTTTAAAGATGCGTTTGGTGAGCCTTTATCACTTTGTTCTGTTTTTCATGATGCTTTTGAACAGTGGAAAGAAGTCAAAAGTCTACCTGATAGGAGATCTATTATTTTCGAAATTTTTGATAATCTAATGGGAGATAAGCTTGATGATTGGCGATTAGCTGAACGTTATATAGAAGACCGTAGAGGTTTAGATGCAATAGAAATTTTAACTTTAAGCTCTATACCAAAAGAAGAGCGCGAAGAGTATTGTGCATCTTATGCAAAAGCTTTTATGATTATGGGAGATTATAAGAATGCTGTTGAATGGGCAAAAAAAGGTTTGAGTTATAATAGCAAACATCTTCGTAGTAACATAATACTCGCAGATATTTATCATGTAACAAATGATCACACGCGCGCTCATAAAATATATAATAAAATTCTTAAAGGTCAGAGTTTGGAATTGAATTGCTTATTAGAAAATATTTTTAGCTTTGATTCTGGTATCTTGAGATCTCCTATTCTTGCTAGTTCTTTATTAAGAAATGCTCCAGAAGAAATTTGGGAAAAAATAGAAACTGAATTTTACTACAGTCCTCATTTTCGTTGCTCTTACGCATATTATTTATTAAATAAGAATAGTTTTGAATATGTGCTTAAAGCGTTTGCAAAAATACTTACACTAGCAAAAGAAATGCCATGGTTTCAAGAGGCTGTAATTAATGCACATGCCATATTGGAGCAAGTAGATATTTTAGGAAGTCAGTTCGAGGAAGAAAAAAAATGGTTACAGCAATTAATTATAGATCAAAAATATGAAATAAAAAACAATCATACTATTAAAACTTCTTTTGGGAAAAATATAGAAAACATTGATATTTAAGTCTTTATACAAAGCCCTGTATTGTTTCTGTGCTTTATAAAATGCTATAATTATTTGATTATGACTACGATTAATAAAGTTGTGCGAAAGTCATGTACTGTAAGTTATTCTTATTTAATATAAGAAAGGGCAAAAATGAAGTACGTTTTTTTGATTATATTTTGTTTGGGGAGTGTATTTGCTGAAAATATATTTCGGCCTCTTACATTAGAACAAGCACATAAATTTGCGCAAAAAAGTGATAAAAACATAGTCGTTTATTTTGAACAAGAGAACTGGAAGCCATGTCGTTTAATGAGACATTTGACATTTCAAGATAAGAATGTTCAGAAATGGTTACGACAATCGATTCCGATAAAAATTTCAAGAGAGCAAAATTCTGAGATTATTGGTGAGTTTGATATTAATATATTTCCAACAATTCTAATTCTGAATAAAAATAAACATATTTTACATCGAATCGAAGCTTTTCTTTCTGCGCAAGAGTTGTTAAAAATTGTAAATTATAAGGTGCCAAGTGTAGAGATTTCGGTTGAAGGGCATCATATGAATCTTTTTGGCCGTAAACACAGCGTCAAAGGTACTATGAAAAATGGTAGTGTGGAACTAAATGATATAAGTATTGAGTTTGAAATGCCAGAAGGAATTAAAATTGTCGAAAGCTCGTGGACAAAAAAATCACAATCAGGCATATTAAAAAGAGATGGAAAAATACACATTTCACATTTAAATGCGAATGAAAAAATTGAATTTAAGATTAGGTTTGTAGCAAAATTTCAAGGAAAGCATTGCATCCATGTGCACTTTACAAATAAACGAATAAGTAAAACTACACAATATTGTGTTACTTCACAAGGTATGCCAGCACTGCTTTTAGAAGCTATTGACGAAGTAGATCCTCTGACTGTTGGTGAATATACAACCTATATTGTCCAGATCTCAAACTGAGGAACCGCACAAGATAAAAATGTGATAGTTGAGTTTGATTTTCCTGAGGAGATGATACCTACGAGAATTGTAGAAAGCGCTTCTCCTGGAAAAATAAACGGGAATAAAGTTGTATTTGCACCCGTGGATATTTCTTCAAGAGAAAAAAGATCTTATAAAATTCGCGCACGTGCTATTTCAAGAGGAAATAGTCGTCTCAGAGTGAGAATGAAATCTGACTTGTTGAAAACAAATGTGATGGAAGAAGAATCTACTCATGTGTATTAAAAGCCTATTAAAAAATTAGTTGAGGTGAAAAATTCGAGTATTTTAACTTCTAAATAAGGTATTTTTTTAGCGCAAAGTAGTAATTTTGTAATAAAAAATGGTGAAATTAGAAGTTAAAGAACAATTTTGTACTTAAAAGAATTTTATAACAGGTTTTAAGTTACACAGTTATCACTACAAGTGCCCCGGTGGGGCACTTACACTAAACTCCGTTAGTTCTGAAATATAGATAATTATCTCAACATGCGAATATTTGTTTTTTCTGCGACTATCTGAAACTCTTAAAATGACTTTATAAAAAGCGACTCTTTGTATATAATGACTTTTTGACTTGAAATATTTATCTTCAATCAGGAAATCGATATGCATGACAATCGGAAACTAGATAGTCTTTCTACTCATTCGCAAGAAATTAAATGGTTAGGTATGCCTGAACATGAAAAGTACCAAGACCAGTGGAAAAATTTCTACGATCGCTACCACACACCTATTATCAACTACATTTTAAAAAAAGCAAACTGGACAGTGAATCGCACGGCTGATGCCGAAACTATAGCCTCTGTAGTATACGAAAAAGGTTTTAGGTGGAGTTTTAAAAAGCAAAGATCTATTCGCTTTCGTTTCATTCTCAAAAGATTAGTTAAAGATGCACTTAGCGATTATATGCGAAAGCAAAAATCTGTTGCCTCGTTTGTCGATCTTTATGAAGGTTGCGCTGTTACGGAGGATACAACGGATACGCTATCTGTTGAAATTCTACAAGTAGCTTCAAAGCGAATAATTGAGACATATAAAGGGCGACAACAAGATATATTGTTATGGGTTTGGGACAATGGACGTTGGCCAAAAGCAGAAGAAATGGTTGATATTTTTGCTATTTGCGGCAAAGATGCCGAAAAAAATAAGCAAGCAGCAAGACAGTGGCACAAACGCAATAGAGGATTGTGGCAAGACTTTCAAGATAAATTACGTCATGAAATATCTAAGCTCGCCATTGGCAACGATGAAATAATCGCTGAGGTTCAACATTTTGAAAATTTGGAAACGTGATGCCGAAACCTGTTAATAATCCTTTTAAAATTAGTATTAACCAAAAGGAAGACCCTGTTAACTTAAAAGCAGGAGACATATTTAACAATAAATTAGAAATAATTTCTAAAATCGGCCAAGGTGGTATGGGTATTGTTTATCTTGCTCGCGATAGAGAAACAGAGCGCCACGTCGCATTAAAGTTGATCCAAGGCCAAGAAATCCAGTTTTCTCAAAAGCAAAGATTTCTCAAAGAAATAAAGGCTTTAGCACAACTTCAACATCCCAATATTGTGCAGTTATTTCATTTTGATTATGAACCGCAGGAACATTATACATTTGAGTATGTAAAGGGAGATACTCTTGATGGACTAATTAATAACGATGATTGGTTCAAACTAGCTCAAATCTTTCAAATAATTTTTCAAACGATTCATGTTGTGCACCAGCAAGGAATTATTCATCGCGACTTAAAACCAAGTAATATCATGATCGATAACACCAATCAACCCAAAATTATGGACTTTGGTTTAGCAAAATTAGCAAACAATAATCACACCACAAATACTGCTAGCGTACTAGGTTCTCTAGCTTACATGTCGCCAGAACAAGTTCAAGGTCGAGAGTTAGATTTAACGACTGATATATATTCACTTGGGGCAACATTTTATCAAATATTATCGGGAAGGCCTCCATTTCAAGGTAACAATGTTGTACCACAAATCTTATATTCTGACCCCATTGAGCCTCGAAAATTAAAACCTAATATTCCAGTTGAGCTGGAAGCAATATGCTTAAAATGCTTGGAGAAAAATAGTAAATACCGTTATAAAAATGCGCAACAAACAGCCCAAGATTTACATAATTTTATTTTGTATTTACCCATCAGTGCCAAAACGCCTTCTACAATAACCCGCATGCGCAAGTTTTTTATGCGCAACAAAGCTATTTGCTCTTTAACAATTATTTCCGTTGTTATCTTTGTTTTCACATTATTTTGGTATACGTATTCATTGCATCAAGAGCAGCTAAAGACGTTATCAGCTAAAAGCAAAGAAGAAAAAGCAAAACTAATGGCGCAACAACAAGCGCAAACTGAACAATTACGTTCAACAAAAATTGCTTTGTTTTTAGCTGATAGAGCTGCGAACGAACAAAATTGGCAAGAATGTGGTGCTCTGGTATGTAAAGGACTAGAGTTTATTAGTACTTTACATACCAGTGAAGCAAATATTTTGAGAAAAGAAGCTTATGAGCTTTTGTACCTAGCTTTGAGAAACTTTCGTTGTTTGTGGAGAAAGAAAAATTTTTTTGATTCAAAAGTTGTTCACAAGCGTTATATTCGCAATTTTTGTTTTAGTCCGAATAATAAAATTTTGGCAAGCGTTGGACAAGATGGACAAATATTTTTGTGGCAAACTACTACTGGAAAAAAAATATTTTCGTTTCGATCATATTCGCAGATGCTCGCACTCACTGAAAATAGACCTCCATTTTTTTTCGATAGTGATGATACTTTTTGTTATGTGTCTCCAAAGGGGGAGTTTGTATCGGTATTCATCCCACAGAGAAAAATCACTAAAACAAAAATGAAAGTAGAATTGCCCATACAGAGCTTAGTTGTTGATAACAATAAAGTTGCTATTTTGGAGTTTTCTAGTAAAAATTTAGTTGTTTACAATCATAAAAATCAATCTTACCAAAAACTTGCTTCGCAATTAAAAAATATCAAATTTGACTTGTATAAAAATTTACTAGTGGTGGCATCTTTTACTAAAAAAGATGTGGAAATTTGGGATTTAAATGAGAATAAAATTATATCGCGTTTCTATACGGAACATTTTACTGAGCAGGTTGTTATTAATGATACGTATGCTATTATCGCTGATACAAAAAGCTCGATAAAGATATGGAGCACTACTCAAAAAAAACTTTTGTATACTATAAATAAAGATCTTTCAAAAATACATTCCCTTGCTTTCGCCAATGGTGATTTAATCATTGTTGCTGATAAAATTTATGCGTGGAATATAAAAAAAAATAAATTACACTTTGTTATTGATAGGCGTAAATATCGATCTCCTGTTTTAGGAGGTGACTACCTCGCTTGTGCAAATGAAACCTATCAGGGAATACAGTTGTGGGATGTTGCTAATGACAAGGTTGTTATGTGGCGAAAATTTTCTCATTTAAGTAATTTTCTTGTTACACCAAATGAAAACTTATTTGTTTTTCACAAAGAAGATAAAAAGATTTATAGCATGCAGCAAACTATCTACACGGTAGGTAACCAAACCGAAACGATCTTTATACCGGAAAATATGGTTTCAATGAGTAAAGATTTTATTAACTACATCGCTACGGATTACTGCGATGGAGGAGTTTTTATTTTTTCCCATAACTTCGCAAGCCGACAAACAACCAGAATTCTTTCTTTTGAGTCTCTTCATAAAATGAAAAATTTTCCGCGTTTATCTGCCAGAGAATCTTTACTTGCTTATATAAAAGATGATTTACTTTGCTTTCTCGATATTAATACTCAAAAAGTACTGCCTTCTATTAAAACTAAAGGAGTAAAAGAGATCTCCTTAAGTCCTAAAGGAAATTTTATCGCTGCTGTTCATAACAATAAAATACAGATATGGAATATTTTATCTCGAAAGAAAGTACTCGAAATAAAGGAAAAGCGAAGCGTTTCTCTTCATCAATTTAGTATGAGCGGTAGCATTTACACTTATAAAACTTCTGATGACACGTTATTTGTATGGAATGTATTATTAAAAAAATATCTTGGACAAATAGTGACTTCGTCTCGGATTATTAGTAATACGATTCATCCCAACAATAAGCTTATCGCACTGTGTTTACAAAACAGAATAGAGATTTGGGATATAAAAGAGAGGTGCGTGGTCTATGAAATTTTGCATATTGAGGATTTTGATTTAAAAAAAATATCTTTCAATGACAAGGGAACAAAACTATTTTTTCATTCTCAAAAGCCTGAAACAATATTGGGTTATTATCAATTTTCCGCAAAAAGCTTTGCAAAAAATTCGGAGTTCAATCCATACAACATTTTCAGTCGAGATAAAAAATGGTTGGAGAAAAATGCTTCTACGGTATCGCAAATGGTTTTTAATCGTTTTGTAGACGAAAAACTAGAAGTGAAAGATTGTGACTATATTGATAAGTGATGGAGGTTTATGAACGAAAGGCAACTTTGGAAATGTAATCGTAACAGTTAGGAAAGAGTTAACATATGGAGTTACTAGATGATCGTTGTGATTTAAAATTAGTAAATATAATGATTGTAGGAAAAACATATCGCCCTAAAATTTTAGACCTCGGCATCGCAAAATCTACAAATAAAGAGTTAACTGCTATTACAAAAACAGGTGGGTTAGTTGGAACTCCTGCTTATATGAGTCCTGAACAAATTTCTGGAAATCATTCAGAAAATACCGATGTGTTTGGTCTAGCAATGTGAAATTCTCAATAGAATTTTTGACTATTCGTTTGTTAACTTTGCTATAATAAAATTGCGAAAGCAAACTATCATTGCTTATTCTATTAAGCAACATAAGGAAGTAAAAAATGAAAAAAACAATTGCAATATTTACATGTCTTTTTATTGGTTTAATTTCAATAAATACAGAAGTTCTTATAACAGATCTTGGAGGAAATCAATTTCAGATAACTATAGAACCTATTATATTTGAAATAGTTCAAGATTCGAATGCTGCACATAGAGCAATAATAGAAGGTTTCTTTTTGAACAATCAAGTAAATGCGGGAAATTTCGTTAGTGGAACAATTGATCTTAGTTTTAATGGTGGAGCTCCTGTAAGTATTTTAGGAGAGACGAGTATTGGTACATTTAACAATACCGTTGGAATAATAAATGCAAATGATTTATTAATAAACTATACTCTTAATTATGAGGCTGCAGGTGGGCAAGCTGTAGGCGCTGGAGATATTGTGACATTGTCTACAAACAACTTGATATTTGAAAATGCTAACTTTATACCTGGAACTGCAACGGGGGACTTAAATGCCGTGCTTTTTAATGGTACTACAACAGTGCTTGGAACTCAAACCGTAAGAGTTGGTGTAGTCCCGGAACCTTCTACATATGCTATTCTCGGTTTATTAGGTTTGGTTGTGATCAGAACGCGGAAGAAAAAAGTAGCTTAAATTTTGAAAATCGAGCTTCTTGAGTTAAGCTAAAGAGAATAGCAGTAGAAGTTGTTTACTCAATCGTTATGTAATCTATTAATTATTGGTGTTTGCCGCCATTTTCTATTTTATCAAGATGGCACGCAGGTACTCAATCACTAAAGATAAAAAAACCAAATCCGCCAGGATCACGAATGATTATATTGTCAACAATTCCTTCTTTATTGAAATGAGTTATTTCCTCGACAATAGGGATTTTTATTTGTCGAATTTTTTCGATAATAGCCATGTTCTCTTTTCCATTAAAGTAGGTCATTGAAGGATTAAAGAACAGATGAGGACAACATAATGGCTTCATTAAACTAATTGTCATTCCATCATCGCCAGCAAGGCTCATCCACCCTTGCTCAATATCTCCCATTGTTTTAGCAAAACCAAAAATATGCCAAAAATCAACACTGCGCTTAATATCTGTAGTTTCTAAGCTTAGACCTTGAAAATTTCCGGTTAATCCGAAAGATTTCTCTTGCAAGTGATCGTTAGTTGGGGCGCCACCTTCGACTAAATAAACCCATGTACCACTTGGAGAACTGAGGATATAAGTTTTTTCAGAATGGGTAACATGAGTGAGTTTTTCTAATTGCGCAACTTCCTCCTTCCATGAGTTTTTGAATAATTTTAATCCTGCTCTGGCAAAACGATCTGGATTAATTTCGATAAACGCCTTGCCATCGCTTACTAATGTTGAGCTGTTCCCTGATATAATTTTGAAGTCTAATTTCTTGTAAAATTCAATGCTGTTTTCTAAATTATTAGTAGGAGTTTGTATAATACTTTTCATAGTGAACCTTTATGTTATTTTTTTACGATGTATTTTAATTAAGTAAGTAAACCGTACATGAGATTATTGCTTTTATCAAGTTAAATTTAGAAAATTTTAATTCATGCAACTAATGTACTGTAAACATACGGTTTTTGTTTGCGTTTTTTTTTCGTTCAGATATAATGATGTAAAATGAATGTCAATATGTTTTATCAATTCGAAAAGGAATTTCGCATGAAAAAACTTTTTATCACTGTTATTTTAGCGTTTTCTATGAGTATGTATGCACAGCATAATCCTGGTGCAATTCCAATAGTTGGTGTTAAAGATATAGCAAAAAGTATTAATTTCTATGTTCAAGTTTTAGATTTCAAATTAAAAGAGGCTATTCCTGGTCCTAATGGTGGGTTTATGCATGCAGAAGTTGCACTAGACACTAATATGATTATGTTTAGTAGTTCTAAAGAAGAAGCTAATACCGGAATGTATATATACATACACCATCAAGATGTAGATACTTTACATAAAAATGCGAAAAAAAGCGGAGCAAATATTTTGAAAGCCCCTGAAGATCAATTTTATGGTCACCGAGTTTTTAGTCTTACTGATCTTGATGGTTATAAATTAGTTTTTTGGTCACCAATAAAAGATTTTTCAATGCTCGCTTGCGAAAGTTGCAATGGTCCAATAGAAAAAGGTAAGTATTGTGCAAATTGCGTTGATGATAAAGGACAGCCAAAAGATCTTAAAACTGTGGCCGAAGGCATGACTAACTATTATGTATCCCTTGGTTTGGATAAAGATATTGCTGCTAAATATACACAATCAATCATTAACAGAGATCAATTGTCGCCTGAGGCTGTTGTTAGTGCATATTATCGTGCGATAAAAAATTCTGACAAAGTAAAGATGCTTTCTTTGATGACAGAGAAATGCCAAAAACATGAATTGAGTTGGGAACGTTCGTTTACCAATGCTATATTTTCGAAAAATTGGCAAGTAATAGATCATGAAATATCTTACACTGAAGAGCAAGGCGCTAATGCTCATATATCTGTTCGCGCAGTTTTTAAAACGCCAGAAAAAGAAGCTGATAATGAGGGAATGAGATTTCGTTTGACTAAAAAAGATGGTAAGTGGTGGATAACTGATTTAGGATAATTTTTCAGAAAAAATGTCGGCTAATGTGCCACTTAAAGTGTTGTTAATTCAATAATAGTCAAGTGACTTCTGACTATTATTGAATTAAATAAGTGACTTGGCAATTTACCAAAAAGCCACTCTCTCCCGTGCTTGTCTTTTATATCTAATTTTGCTTTATTTTCTACGAGTAGTTTGGCTATTTACCAGTGATTTTCTTTGCAGTATAAGTTAAACTTATTTCTTAAACCACTTTACAAACCATAAAATGGCCTTCCATTTAAATTTAATTATTGCATGGAAGAACCGTGTAATCCACAATGACTTTCGTGGTAAAAAAGGACGTATACGAATGAAAATAGCATAAGCACCTTTGGCGCAAAAGTAAAAAAAAGGTATGCGGACTATCCTGGCAAAAGTTTCAAATCCAGAAGTATTTTCCCAAATGGCAACGAAAGCATCTATACCACGGTACATTTCACCGCTGTTTGACCTAACATGGAGATTAACATGAATATCATCATTTTCTAAACCATGTTGCTGTGCAGAAAAGTTTTGTTTACATATATCTACGAATTCAATTTCGTTGGTTTGTTGTTCGTATAGTGAGATTTCAGCCCTACATAAACAACATTCTCCATCATAATAGACTTGTAGCTTTGTGTTTTTCATTGTGTATTGTGTATTTCTTTAGGATTGATTTTTAGTTTGAGTAAAAAAGTGTTTACTGTTAATAACCACACCATAAAAAACATCAAGCCGAAACAAAAGGATAGAACACCTTGTAAGATACTTAGTGGCATAATCTCTATACCAAAAACCATACAAAAGCCAAGAATATTACAATAGCAAAGCCCAGATATATCTTCGAGAGAATGTTTGTCTAAGTTGATGACTATCGCTGTAATCATTGAAAAACAACTAAAAGAAACATTTGCTAATTTCTGAAAAGTGGAAGTAGCATTTAGACTCATCGTAAAAAATATAACAGCAGAAGAAATGCAGATAATAGTACCAAAAAACGATATTGCAAAAGCAGTGACATCACTATAGTTATTGTTGTTCATTCTTTGTCCTAACTAATCGAAAAACTATGAAGTATGTGGTTTGGCGTTCCATTGTTAAATTTGCACTAACAAAAATGATGATAGTTTTACGATATTAGCAAATAAATAAGTACAAGGTTTAGTATAACAGAGATAGTTAAGCTGACAGATAGCCCTCTATTGTGTTTTTTCTCCATGCGTCGAAGAACTTCCTCTTTACTTACATTCATTTCTCGTTCTACCATTAAACTATCTCTTGTCCATCCTTGGCTGAGCTCTGCGTAGCGATTCATTACTTCGTGTAGCACTTGTAGGTTCTCTAGTAGTTGTACTTTTTTGCTATGTTCTTTAACAAATTCTTCGTGTCTATGTTTGCGCTCTTTCTCGTCGTCATTGTTCATCGTAAATTCCTTGGAATAAAATAATTTTATCATAGCAAATTGCCATTTATTTTTATAAGAAAATGCGTTATCATGCATGAATATTATGACCTGAGAAAGTAAAAGGCAAATTGAAATTTTATTTAAACATGTTAATCTTTAGTTTTTTATATAACATGAGTTATTTTAGGAACTAACAAGGTATTTTGAAAGTCCAAAGTTATACTACAACTAAAAAGTAACGAAAATCGGGCATGTCGATACGCCTAATGAGAAAGGAAAAAAAATGAGTGGTAGTAGTGGAAAATGGAAATGGGAAGTTTTGATTAAGCTTTTAACTAGTCTTGGTTTTTTAGCGACTATTTTTTACGGTTATTATGAATATAAACTGCATGAAGAGACACGTGAAAAAGAACGCAAATTTGAAGAAAAGCAAAGTTTCCAACATCGCCAATTTGAATTATACAAAACCTTTTGGGAAAAACGCTTCGAAATTTACGTTGAAACTTGTAATTCTGCAGCAACAGTATCTACATTTATGGCAAAGTTATCAGCAAGTAGCAATATTAAGCCACTTCTGGCTAATAAGCCAAAGAGTGGTTTTTGGAAGTTGTACTACGGCGCCTTGAGTATTGTAGAAGATAAACATGTTGAAGTTGCATTATTTGAATTTGGGCAGACATTACGTAAATGTGAAAAGCGCATAAAAAATAATCAACCGCCAATTGTAGAAGATGCAACCTTGTTGAAAAAGCAATCTTTAGAATTAGGGCTTGCTTGCCGTGAATCAATACGCGAATACTGGAAAACACTTGAAGATGTAGATCGCGTTAAAATGTCAGAGTTTACTACGGATAGTAAATAACGACATTTGGTTTAGTTAAGGAACTGCGAATGCACCATACGAACAAAGGGATAACTTTAAAAGACGTAGAAATGTAGATCAAAACGCTTATCCTGGTATTTTTAAACTTAACGAAAACATAACAACTACACCAATAGCTTCTGATGATATCGGAGAATCGCATAATTATGAAAACGGAGCAGTGATAAATTTTTTGTTCTTAGATGGTCATGTTGACCATGTACGTATAAAGCCAGAAGCTCGGTATGAAGAAATAACAGATATGTTAGATGTATTAGCAAATTAGAAGTGTTAGGTTTAACAATGCTTCGTTATGTTGTTCGTTTTTATTTTGAATATTTTGTTAGGGATGAATCTGATGTTTGCGAGACGATTATTTTTAATAATAGTAGGTTTTTTGGCAATTTCTCCACTATATGGTCGACGACAAAGCCAGAAAATTATTTTTACTGTAGAAAAAGAGCGCAAAATTCAAGGCCTTTCGATTTCTCCAAACGATTATTTAGAATTTAATAGTGATGGAATGCTGCTTTTGGCGCGCTGTAAAAAAACTACGAACTATTATAATACTACTTGGCCGCAGAATACGACATTTGAATTTAATAAATACGGATATTTAGAATCTTGCACTTTTTATTCGACAGTGGTTGTACATGGCTTTCCTTGTAAGCAAAAAGTAGAGTGGTCTCCACAAGGAAAGCCACTCTCTTTTACTTTGGCAAAACCGCATAAAATTAATGGCTATCTTTGTGATATTTATTACGTGCGGCTTTCGCAAAGTGGCAAGATTCGTTATTGTAAACTAGCTAAGAATAGAAATATCGATGGATATCCTTGTGCTCCAGAAATAGTGAGGTTTTCTGATGTAGGTAGACTGACTAGTTTTACCTTAGCTGAAGACAGAGTTATGAATAATATATTATTCCACAAAGGTTCTCAAATTTTTTTACATCGCAATGGAAATATTTGGAAATGCATAATTTCTAAAACAACGAAAATAGAGGAGTTTCTCGTTGGAACATACAATATGCCCGAAATATATTTTTATGAAAATGGGCAAGTAGAGCGTTTTCACTTATTAAAACCAGCGACTATTAAAGGTTATGCTTGTGCTGCGAGACATACAGGGTTTTATCCAAGTGGTAAGCTACATTACGCTCAGTTAAGAAATCGCGAAAAAATCCAAGGAATGTATTGTAATGCTGCAGATATTTCTTTTTATAAAAATGGTAATTTAAAAAGCTGTGTTTTGACAAAACCAGTGTTGTTGGGAGGTATTTGGGGAACAGGAAAAAG
The DNA here is from genome assembly GCF_041508025.1 of Candidatus Uabimicrobium helgolandensis. Classification (NCBI taxonomy): domain Bacteria; kingdom Pseudomonadati; phylum Planctomycetota; class Candidatus Uabimicrobiia; order Candidatus Uabimicrobiales; family Candidatus Uabimicrobiaceae; genus Candidatus Uabimicrobium; species Candidatus Uabimicrobium helgolandensis. The sequence continues at coordinate 2,302,087 of NZ_CP165719.1, read as the reverse complement.
TGGTTTTCATACAAGTGGTAATTTTCGCTATTGCGAAATAGCACAGGACATAAAGCTTGGCAAAGTTTCTTTGGTTGCAGGAGACCATGTCACTTTGGATGATGAAAATAAAATTATCAATTGTTGGTTATCACGTAAAAGAAACATTTTAGGTAAAACGCTAAAAAAAAGTACAAATATTTGGTTTTATAAAAATGCAAAAATAAAGTCAATTGGTGCTCAACAAATACTACGCATTCAAGGATATCTTTGCCAAGGATACAATAAAATACATTTTCATAATAACGGAAAAATCAAAGAGTTTATCAGTGCAGAAAATATTATTCTAGATAATTTGTCTTTTCCGGCAAATACACACTTGGTTTTCCGTCAAAATGGTGAGCCTGCACGAGCGACTTACATACCTTATTCTTACGAACCGCCAAAATACGTGTCGAGAAAGTATACTCCGATAAAAATCAATGAAGTTGTTATTCCAAATAATATCGATGTGGTGGCATTTGTAAAAAAGATATTTTATGAACACATTTCACAATTAGCACAAAAAACTATAGTAATCCAAGGTACAACGTTGTTTGATGAAAACGGAAAAAGAAAATGAAATAACTTCTTCGTATCGCATAAAAAAGAGCGTTCTTATCTATGGTTTCTTCTGCATCAAAAGAAATAAAGTCGGCAGCTTACACTCTTTTAATTCACTACACTGAAAAAGAATTTCCATCAGATTCGGCTATTTGGGAAAAGTGGCACAACAGTGTAGAAAATTCCGTTTATTGGGACAGTGAAAAATGTAAATATTCAGTTTCTTTATAACTTGGAGTTGTTAAGCGAATAGGCATTTTGTTCTTTTACTCTGACACGGATTTTGCTCTTCTATGGAACTAACTCGTGAAAGAGTAAAAAATTCAGCTTCATACCAAAAAAAACGGTAGTCCATATCATGTAGTGATGTTTTCTAAAAACTTCTTTTTTGATACAATTTAAAATAAAAAAGTAGTTATCAGAAAAGGAGATATGAATGAAATGTCCGAAATGTGGCTCGAAGAAGTCTATAAAAAATGGAAGCGTGTACGGAAAAGCAAAGCAGAAATGTAAAGAGCGTGGACGACATCTGCGCTTGAAAGTGCTGGCGCTTTAGATATAATAATTACCAAAGAATACTACCCTAAAGAGCAAATTAATTTGGGAAAAAATATGCTGCGGTCAATTGTCTCAATGCTGGTTCTTTTGATCAAAAGAACTTCCAAATACCGTGTTTTTTAAAGGATTAAGAATTAAGATTAAGATTTCTTGAACCTACAGATTACTCACTTATACTCTATTTCTTTCCATGCCTGTTCTGTTAGTACCAGCTTACTTCTTCTTGTATTTCTTTTCGCTTTTGCCTTTGTCTGACATAAATCCCTCTTTCTCCCTGAGACTTTTTTGATTTTTCAAAAAAAGAATCCATGTGTTGCTAAATGGAAAACACGCGGATCTTTCAAATTTTATTGTGCAAATGTGTGATTACTGCTGTCAATAAGAGATACCCAACACAATGAAAATTGTATTAAATTTTTACATCGCAATTGGTAAAAAATTCTAAAGTTTTTGATTGTTTATCTTTATCAATATTGTTGTTGAGCAAAGAAAGTTGCGTTAAATTTTGTAGTTGCCCAAGTTCTGCTGGAACATCTTTGATATTATTGTTGTCTAATATGAGTGTTGTGAGTTTCTGTAGCTTTGTTATGCTTGTAGGTATTTCGCGAATATGATTATTATTTAAATGCAGTTCTTTTAAGTTTACTAATTTAGTAATCTCAGTGATGTTGGTCATTTCGTTTTGTGATAGATCTAGGACCATGACGTTTTTCATTTGTGAAAGCGAAGGTGGTATTTTGTTTATTTCGCAAGCGTCAAGATGGAGTTCTTTTGCATTATCTGTTTGCAAAAAGTTGAATTCGCGATCGCTGGTCATGAGATTACTGAGCCTTAAACACTGAATATAGCCACCTTTTATGGTTGTTTTTTCTATTTCTTCTATGATTAGTTCTGGGAAACTGCAGTTCATAAAACGGCAATTTTCGACCATTTCCATACAAATGCTACTGAATTTACAATTTAGAAATGAATTGCCTTTTACATGTTCTACAAATTCGAGTTCGAAAGTGCAATTTGCGTATTTAGTTCCTGGATTTATTTGATTTAGGGTTTTGTTGCTGATCGTCATTTTGATCTCCGCTTAAGACATGAGTTTGTCAAACCATACAATGGGATGTTCACCTAAAATTTCATGGCGCTGTGCCATTTCTCTACATGAACGACCACTAAGTGCGATAGGAGCGTTGCCGCATTCTTTGAGTTGAGGAATAAAGCTATCTTGTGAAACTTTCATTGCTAAATCGTAGTTCTCTTTTTCATAGCCAAAACTTCCTGCCATACCACAACACCCTGAAACAATAAGTTTTACATCAGAAACGATGTCGAGTAACTCTTTTGACTTCATGGCTAAATGCATAGATTTTTGGTGGCAATGAGAGTGATAGAATAGTGGTTTTTTATGTTGAGAAGTAAGTTGTTGTTTTTGTTGCTCGCTGATAATGGAAAGCAAATAATCTTCGAGAAGTATTAGCTGCTCTTCGTGCGAAAAGTTTTTATCTAATTTTATAGCATCATCGCGTAGCATTGACAAGCAAGAAGGTTCAACAACAATGATTTTTTTTTCTTTTGGTAGTTTTAGTTTTTGGACTTGTTTTTTGGCGTAGTCAAGCACACCTTTCGAAAAAGCTGGACGTCCACAACATCCTGCATATATTGGAAATACTTTGTGACCTAATTTTTCAAAAACATTCATTGCTGAAAATCCCATTTGCGGCTCATAAAATTCGATATGAGTGTCTACAAATAGAAAGGCTTCGCATTCTTCTATAGTCCACGGGCATTTGTAATTATGACTAAAACGCTTTTTGGCCGGTGTAGGCAGTGTACATTTTGAATGAACACCGACAACTTTTTTCACAATAGATTGAAATGGTATGCCAAATTTACTACCTAGGACTGATAGAGTAGAGAATCGTGCAAAAAAGCGATCTCGCCATGTAGGACCAGACATAAATAAATACTCAGCTTTAAGTATTGCCATATCTACTTGAGAAGGACATTCGCGATGACAACCTTTACAAGCTAAACAACTTCGTAAAGACGACTCTAGTTCTTTGTCAACTTTTTTCCCTTCTAACCACGCCGACAATAAATTAGCACGACCACGTGTAGAAAGAGCTTCGTCGCCAGTGACTTGAAATGATGGGCACATAACGCCTACCTTTTTTCGACATGCACCTTCGCCGTTACATTTCTGCACAGCACTTACAAAGCCGTCACCGAGTAAAAATGTTTTTTTGTTGGGTATGGAAAAATCTTGTCTAAATTGTGTGCGGCCATTTAAACGAAAAATATCTTGTGGATCAAATGCTTTTCTTACATCCTCAAAAGCACCTACTAACTCTTTACCAAAAATTCTTTCTAAGTAAGGTCCTTTTGAGCGTCCGTCCCCATGCTCTCCAGTTAGAGTTCCACCGAGATCGGTGAGTAGATCTATACATTCATCTAGAATTTGATCCATACGTTTTTGATCTTGTTGATCACTTAAGTCGAGAAGCGGACGAATATGTAAACACCCAGCTGAAGCATGAGCATAGTATGCGCCATTGGTGCCATGCTTTTTTAAAATTTTATCTAGGCGCTTCACATACTCTGGTAAAACATCAACAGGAACAGCACAATCTTCGATAAAGGGGATTGGCTTGCGTTTTTGATCTATGGACATAAGTATGCCAAGTCCTTCTTTACGTGTTGTCCAAATTTCTTGCTGCGTTTCTTGATCATCAATGATCATATGTGCACCCATCTCTGACAATTGTTGTCGTTTGTCTTCGCAGTACTCTACGATTAAAATTGCTTCGGGAGAGTCTTGTAGAGCTTTCGTTTGGAAATGAGAACTTTTGCGTGCTAGTTCTAGTATGGTGCGGTCCATCAATTCTACCGCAGAAGGTTTTGAAGAGAGAAGATTGGGAACGTCCTTCACTGCTTCATAGACGCTTTCGTAATAGAAAAGTGCCATTTGCGTTTGCTGTGGTTTAGGAAATAGCTGAATGTCAGCTTCTATGATAATACCTAGTTGTCCTTCGCTACCACAAAATAGAGGAAGCAGCGATTTGAAATCCATTACTTTGCGCAAATTGAGTCCTGAAGCGTTGCGCCATGTTTTTGGCCAATACTTTGAATTCGCATGCGGTTCGATAATACCAAGAACTTTCTTTGTAAATTTATCATTGCGATCAAGATCATTGCGTGCAAATGTTCTTATTGAGCCATCAGCTAGTACAACTTTCGCCTTTAGTAAACAGTCAACAGCCATTCCATATACAATGGAATGAACGCCTGTGCCATTGTTTGCCAAAAGACCGCCTATGGTAGAGCGATTTCCTGAGGCAGGGGCTGGGCCAAAACGATATCCAGATTGACTACGACTTATTTCATCAATAACAGCGCCAGGTTGTACAGTTGCAATATCATCTTTAACAGTAATGTTATCCCATGCGCAAAAATCTAAAATAACCGATTCGCTTACGGCTTGTCCTGAAAGAGATGTACCTGCACCACGAGCAAGAACTGGTATTTTATATTTAGCGGCCGCTTTTACGATATCAACTACGTGTTGTTCGTTTTTCGGAAACATTACACCAAGTGGTTTACAGCGGTATACGGAAGCATCTGTTGAATACAAAGTTATCAACGCCTCGTCTTCTTGTAAATGCATTTCTTGTTTAAATAACTGTAGATTTTCTTTAGATACTTCTTGCATATATCACCTCGACTAAGAGCCTGTTACAAAATTATTTTAAGGTTCGGAGAAGCATGTTAACCGCCCTAATGTAACAAAAAAAAAAGCAAAACGAAGAAACTTTTTTCAAATTTCTTCATTTTGCTTTTATAAAAAATATCTAATCCAGATGGCGACCAAAATATTATTGCAGTAATATTTATTAGGTCACTTAGTTATGCAAGTTCAGGGAAAAGGGAAACTTCTGATTGTATATCAGTTGCAAGTATATCTGTAACAGCTGGATTCATTCCTAGTTCGAAATCAATTACTTTTTGTTGAATACCCATGACATAGATCCTTAATAAAAAATAAAATATTTCAGTTAACCATAAAATTATGATTTTCATATAAGCAATTACTATGCCAAAAAGGTGTATTTGTTGCAAGTTGTTTGTTTTGAGTGTGTTAGCGATTATTGTCTGATGCAATAAATATATGTCAACTTACGTTTATTGCGCAAAAAAAAAATGGCGCAATAAAGATATTACACTGTGCCATTTTTTTTTTGCACCTAATGTCGAATTTATTCTTTTATAAAGTACTTCGAATTAAACTTCCACCACTCTCCCCATAAAACTTGGTTTTCTCCATCCTCATTGTGAATAGGAGTTAGCGTGAGTTTAGACAATGCACGCGAAGCAGCATCTGCAACTAAGTCATCTTCGTCTTTTATTGATGTTGTTATAAGTGCTTGGACTACGCTACTCTCACGTATGTTACTCAAAGCTTCTACAGAGTGAAATCGTACTTCTTCATCCTCATCACGTAGTAGCTTTACGAATTCTACAGTTGCAGAGTTTGAGTCTAGTTTACCAATTGCAATAATCGTTTCGATGGTTTTTTCGCTTCCTAAAGTTTCAGGTTTCGATATTCTGTTTTGCAATAGTTTTTTCAATCCAGGCGCAAGTTCTAAGTCTTCGCTATCTCCAGCTGCTACAATTTGCTCTATTGGAGCTTGAGAATCTCCTGTTTTTACATAGTGAAAACTGCTACAACCAATTGTTAAAAAACAGGTTAAGCAAATAATAAATTGAATCATGAGATGTCCTTTAATTTTCTGGAGAAAAAATGGCCTTAATATCTTGCCAACAATCTAAGTAATTTTTTTGTCTTAGCTCAGAATTGTATATGTGTTCTGTTAGACGGTATGGAAAAACACTTTCAAACATGAATGCTAAAGTGCCTTTCAAATATACAGGCTTTAAATCTTCACTTGAGGCTTTTTCAAATGTTTTGGCGTCAGGTCCATGAGGGGTCATTCGGTTATGTAAACTGAAGCCGCCAGGGACAAATCCATCCGCTTTGCCATCATAAACACCTTTAATAAGACCCATGAACTCACTCATGTAATTGCGATGAAAGTATGGAGGACGAAAAGTATTTTCGGCAACTAACCATCTTGATGGGAATACGACAAAGTCAATGTTTGCTGTTCCTGGGACAGAACTTGGACATGTAAGAACAGTAAATATACATGGGTCAGGATGGTCAAAATTTACAGCGTTAATTGCTTGAAAATGATCGAGATTGTATTTGTAAGGAACATAATTTCCATGCCAAGCAACAACATCTAAAGGGGAGTGAGGTATTGTTGTTTCCCACAAGTTCCCTAGGTATTTGTTGGTTAATTTGAATGTGCCTTCGCGCTTTTCATAGCGAGCCACTGGCGTTAAGAAATCTCTAGGGTTTGCTAAACCATTGGCGCCCACAACACCTAAACAAGGAAGGCGAAAAGCAGCACCATAGTTTTCGCAAATGTAACCGCGAACCTCTTCTTCTATAACAACTTGAAACTTTATTCCGCGTGGAACAACGCAGATTTCACCTGGTGGAACTTCTAAACTACCAAGTTCTGTGTTAATAACTAGAGTACCTTGTTGAGGAACGATTAGGAAATCGCCATCAGAATTATAGAAAAAACGGTTAGTCATCGATGAGTTAGCTGTGTAGGTATGAACAGCAAGACCTACTTGGGTGTCAACACAGCCATTTCCACCAATTGTAATAAGTCCATCAATAAAATCGGTTTGTTGTTGTGGTAGGGGAAATGCGCTCCACCTCATTTGATTAGGTGAGGGTGGTACCTCATTGAAAGGAGCACTACGCAGCAAACGATTATCTATTTGTTGATACTCTCCCTGAATTACAGAAGGTCGTATACGATAACACCAAGTTCGTTTGTTTTCTTCACGAGGAGCAGTGAATGCTGTCCCACTAATTTGTTCACTATACAAACCATGTCTTACTTTTTGCGGTGTATTTTGCCCTTTAGGAAGGGTATTTGGTAACGCTTCTGATGCAAATTCGTTTCCAAACCCGCTTAGGTACTCAAAATTTGTCATGAAACTTTACTCCAGATCCAGTCAATTTCAAATATACATATTTCGTTACTGTCGCTTGCAGTTAAAACCAACCTGTCTTCAATTACTTTGAAAACAGCAATATCTGAGCGATGAGCCTGGAATTCATATATACACTCGGCTTTATCGATATGCCAAAAGCATACTTTTCCAGTATACGTAGTTCCAATAACCACAGAATAATCTACGAGATGAATGTCTTTCAAAATATCATCTGTTACAAATTCTTTTACTATTGTCATTGTTTCGATGTCGAAAATACTAATTTTTTTGCTACGCGAAGTAACTGCAAAATGTTTTTTATCATTTGCAATTGCAATATCCAGTATATGACGACAATGAGGTCGCACTGATGCTTCAATGCATTTGTTGGAAAAATTCCACAAATGAACATTTCCATTCCACTCGCAAATAATCGCTTTTTCACTGTTAAGGAAATGAACTTGATAAATGCTATCTTCAAATTTATGTTGCGCTTGCAGTGTTTTGTCTTCAATGTTCCATAAAAAAACTTGCCCATCGCGTCCGCCGGAAAGTATATATTTTTCGCAATGGCTTATTTGAACGCTGTTTACCCAGTGAGTGTGGTTTTGCCACTCAGCATATTGTTGTGTATTTTCGAGATTCCAAACGGTAACACTGTGATCCCAACTACCTAATACCGCAAATTTTCCACTATTACTTATTTTTAGAGATGAAATGGCGCGCTTACTTTTTTGGACAAAACTTAGATTGTAATCTGTATACAAGTTTGAAATAGCAATAGGATCATCTCCGCTACTTGTAACAGATATATTTCCACTATCCACGGTATCCAAACACCATATTTGCTGAGGAGTATGAATCATTTTACGCATAATACACTTATTAACACCGCTAATAAAAAATTGCCCATAAACAGCGCAACTTTGAATTGCCTTTGTAATACCACTGTTTATTTCGTAACCAGGTATACGTTGTAAGGAACGATAAGTATCATAAGCGTTTTCGTATTCTTCATTGTAAAACGCCAACTGTGCTTGGCGAATTTTTTGCGGAATAAGCGCTGGTACTGCTATTTGAGTTGATTTAGGTTGCAGGAAACAAGCTTTACGTCTAATAGGAAAAGCCTGTTCGAAAATATTGTTCCAAATAGATATAGTACAGCCATTAGCAGATATCAGTGTTTTAACGTCTTGAGTCATTGCTCCGCATAAAGCTTCCTCATTGAACAAAATGGTTATGCAGTATTTTAGTGGTAGGTACCAAATTTTGAGCATATCATCTTCATTGCGCGTTAGTAAGAAATATCCATCTTCACTTAAAGAAATAGCAATTTCATGGTCAAAGGTTTCTATTTGCGATAGTAACTCACCTGTTTGCGATTCCCAAATGTAAATACCGTCTTGGTCCGTTGAAACAAGTTCGCCATTGTTACCCGCGATCACAGAGCCACCTTGCATATGGTATAAAACTTGTTGGGTTTTGATATCCCATAAGTGCATGTTTTCATTTTCATCACAGTAAATGGCATGGTGATCATTACAAAGGGCAACATCTTTAATCCAGCCGCTACCACTATCTATGGTAGTCAAGCATTTTCCGGTCTTAATTTCCCATACCTTGCAAGTTCCGTCCCAACTACCAGATAATACATAATTGGATGAAATATCTATACTATCTACGCGATCACTATGTCCTCGTAGTTGATGTAAACATTTACCACTAGATAGGTCCCAAATACAAATAGTATGATCCCAACTTGCAGACACTAATTTGCTACCATCATCACTGATTTTTATTTTACTAATGTGTTTTTCATGCTCACTAAATCCAAAAAGAGGGGTATATTCAATACTATCCCAAATAATAATATTTCCTTCGCAATCGCCCGAAGCGATAACAAGGCCATCTCTGGATACATCAATAGCGGTAATTAAATTTTCAGGATGATCGAAATCCATCATTTGCATCCAGCCTTCGAGAATATCTACGCTCTCTACTTCTGGAATATCTTCATTACTACATGTATGGAAACCGCGAATTGCCCGAATGATATTAGGGTTATCGCAAATAATTTTTCGATAATAACTTATTGCTTTTTCTTTAAAATCTTTACTGACTTCTCGTTGATAAAGTCCTTGGCCTGAGAAAAATTCTGCCGCATGAAGATTAGCCCAAAAAATATCAGGGTATTTCTTGGTAACTTCTTCCAATAAATGTTGTGTATTTTCTAGTTCGTTATTCTCGAAAAAATGAGTTGCTTTTCCCAGAAGTAACAACAAATGATTAGGGTGTAATTTATGTCCCTGTTCCCAAATAGCAAAAGCTTTTTCTTTTTCTTTGTTTTCAAAAAAAACAGCTCCCAGTCTATACCAATCATCTGCGCTACATCCTTGCTGTTGTAAAACTTCTTCGAAAGCAGCAATGGCTTTCTCGTGCTCACCCAAACGGAAAAATAATTCTCCTTCTAAACGCTGAGATGTCAAAGTTTTTGGCATTTGCGAGTGGAAAAATAAAATTTCCTCTAAACTCTCATAAACTAATGTTCCTGTCTCAAGAGCTAATAACGCTTTTGCACAAGAAATACGCTCTAGATCGTGATTACTCAAATGTTCTGTTTCATCTAAAAATTGATCTAAAGTTTCTAAACCGCGGCGGAAATTGAGTAAATGCCAATTCCATGTAGCACTTACACTCGGAGGAGTTTGGGTCATATTTGCAAACCACAACTGTGCAGCGCGATCTTCGTCTTCAACTTCAAGATATGAAAGAGCCTGCTTGTTTGCTTGTTCTATTTCAAAGCGCGAAGATTTGATTGAACTAAGGTACAATTTACCATGCACATCTTCATAAATTTGTTTTAATTGCTCAATTGCCATCTCAAAACTGTATATATCATTGTTGAGAAACTGCTCAAGCATTTGCGGCAGCTCTGTTAGTTTTGTGATGTTGCACAAATGCTGTAGAAATTTTCTGTAGTCATTTAAATTTTTCTTAGTATCATTACTTAAACACAGAAAATCAGTGACTTTTACATCTAAATTTTCACGAGAAATAAGAATATTTTCGCATTTTAAATTTGTATGTACAATGTTTACTTGTGCTGCATGAGATAAAGCCTGCCCAATTTTTATTGAAATATTCAGTAGTGAATCAAGCGATGTTAAGTTACCATTATCTATATATTCTTGTAAGTTACAGCCATTTAGGTATTCTGAAACTAGACAAATATAGTTATTGATTTTACGAATATAATACACGTTTACAATTTCATGGCAACCAGATAAGGATATCCATTTTTTTAAGAAATATATAAATTGCCGTTCTTTGTTTTCATCAGAATAGAGAGAAGGGCAAAAACACTTCAAACGAAAAGGACGATCCCAGTTTATATCGTATACTTTATATGCTTTATGTGGTGTATTTTTTGAATCTAGCGCACAAATAATTTTATATTTTTGTGCTAAAATGTCTTCTTCTTGCCAAAGCATCATATCTCCCATTTACTCTAGAGAGCAAACAAAAATCACATGAAATTTTGCATTGCAATTTTTTAGCAATGTCTATTCAAATACAATCAACGATGGTTGCCACTCTGAAGGTGGTTCATACCCTAATAAATTTACAACTGTTGCTGCAACATTGCTCAAGCCTTTTTTAGCTAAACTATTATTGATTTTGTACTCGTTATTATAATGAGGATCAAAAATAGCAAAAGGTACAGGGTTTAGTGTGTGCGACGTTTTATTTTTTAATTTTTGCGTCTGCTCGTTACGTATGAAATTTCCTTGCCCATCCTTTTCATACATTTCATCTGCATTACCGTGGTCGGCAAGTACTATGGCAACACCATCTTTTTGAGCAATAAATTTAAGTAGTCGTCCCAAACATAAATCAACAGCTGATACTGCAATTGTCGCAGCATTAATATCTCCTGTATGACCTATCATATCACCGTTTGGGTAATTTAATCTAGTGAATTTAGTCTGATATTTTTCAATATTATCGATAGCAGCATCGGTAATTTCCGCGGCTTTCATCCATGGTCTTTGTTCAAAAGAAACTGTGTCCGATGGAATTTCTTGGTATGTTTCTAGAGTTTCTGAGAACTTGTCAAAACGGTTACCATTCCAAAAGTAAGTGACGTGACCGTATTTTTGTGTTTCTGATACTGCAAATTGAGAAAAACCATTTGTGGCTAAAAATTCTCCTAGAGTATTGCGAATCAAAGGAGGTTCAACGAGAAATTTTTCTGGCGTTTTTGAATCTCCATCATATTGCATCATACCTGCAAATTTTACTTTTGGGTAACGCTCGCGATCAAATTTATCAAAAAACTCCATCGTAAACGCTTGGGTAATTTCGAGAGCGCGGTCACCGCGAAAATTAAAAAAAACTACCGAATCGTCATCTTTAATTTCGCCAACAGCTCCTTTATCATCGTGAACAACAAAGCTTGGAAGAAATTGATCGGTAATTTCTGAATTTTCTTGGCGAAATGTAGTTATAGCTTCCTTAGCACTTGAGAATGCACGTCCTTTACCCAAAACATGCGCATGCCATCCACGCTCAACCATTTTCCAATCAGCACCATAACGGTCCATTGTAATGTGCATGCGTCCGCCGCCAGAAGCTATTTTGTAGTCGCAATTTTGTTGGGAATTTATTTGTTGAAGGTGTTCCTCTAACATATCAATATATTTGATAGCCGAAATTTCAGAAACGTCTCTACCGTCGAGAAGACAGTGCACGCGAACTCTGACAACTCCTTCAGTTGATGCATGAGTGAGCATAGCAAGCAAATGCTTGATGTGGCTGTGTACATTACCATCAGACAATAGACCTATAAAATGCAAACATGTATTTTTATCTGTACAGTTTTGAGTTAATTCTTGCCATGTACTACCCATAAACATTTGTTGTGAATCAATAGCTTCACTTACTAACTTTGCGCCTTGGTCGTATATCTGACCTGCACCAATAGCGTTGTGCCCTACTTCTGAATTTCCCATATCTTTGTCGCTTGGTAAACCTACAGCAGTACCGTGTGCTTGTAATTCACAATAAACCGATTCTTTCTTTAACGAATCTAAAACCGGAGTTCGTGCGAGGTGTACAGCATTACCATTGTCCTCTTCTCCTATAGCAACACCATCAAGTACAACTAACACTAGTGGCCCTTTACGCCCACTAAAATTTTTAAGTGCTTTCAATTTTTTATCCTGTATTTCTCATACCTGCAGCTATACCATTAAATGTAATTAGTAACGCATCTTTTAACTCTTCGTCGAGTGTGTCATCGTTACGTAAACGTTTTAATATCTCAATTTGTAATAAATTTATTGGATCAACATAGGGGTTGCGAACATCTATAGAACGACGTAAAACGTTATTACTTGCAACTGGTCGCTCGTTTTTTGTTATGTTGAGTACCGTTTGGTAAGTGGTGGTAAATTTATCTCGTAGCTCCTCTCCTAAAACCCGTAAATTTTCATTGACGAGAGCTTTGTCGTATTCTTCAGCTATTTTTATATCTGCTTTTGCAAGAACCATTTCAATGAGATCGAGTAGTGCACGGAAAAAAGGCCATTCTTGGTACATTTCTCGCAATGTGTTCTCGTTTTCAACCATTTGTTTTTGTAGACTTTCGCCAACACCTAGCCACGATGGTAAGATAAGACGCGTTTGCGTCCAAGCGAAAATCCACGGAATAGCCCGAAGTGATTCAACTCCCCCACCTTTTTTACGACGCTTAGGACGGCTTCCTATGTTTAATTCACCTAACTCTACTTCAGGTGTAGCTGTACGAAAATAAGGAACAAACTGTTCGTTTTCTTTGACAATTTGATCATACGCATTATGCGAAATTTTTGTAAGTGCGTTCATTTGCTCACGCCATTTTTGCGTAGGTGGTTTTGGAGGTTCTAGTGTGGAAATCAACGTTGCTGTTGTATATATTTCGAGAGTGCGAAAAGCAATCCCTGGAAGTCCAAACTTAGCGTTAATCATTTCGCCTTGTTCTGTAACGCGCAAACGACCGTCTACAGACCCAGGTGGTTGCGAAAGTATAGCTAAATATGTAGGGCCTCCTCCACGTCCAACAGTTCCTCCACGACCATGAAATAATGTTAACTCAATATCATTTTTTTTGCACACATCTACCATTTTTTCTTGTGCAACATAAAGGGCCCACGCTGCAGCAAACCGACCTCCATCTTTTGCTGAATCGGAATAACCAATCATGATTTCTTGATGACTACCTATTTTATGACGATACCACTGATTGTTAAACAGTGTACTTAGAGTATTTTGCGCTCCATTTAAATCAGCTACTTTTTCAAAAAGAGGGACAACGCGCATTGGGTTTTTTACACCCATTTCTCGTTGTAGTAATTCAACAGCGAGTATATCAGAAGGAGTCGCAGCCATAGAAATGACATACGCGCCAAAACTCTCGCTCGGAGTTTCAGAAATAACCTTAAAGGTATTTAGCACTTCTTCGGCCATGCCTTCCGCAGAAAAATTACGCGGAATTAGAGGACGTTTATTCTGCAATTCTTTGCAGAGAAACTCATAGCGTTTATCCTCATCCCACTCTTTATATGAGCCGATTCCAAGAGCTGTTGTGATTGCATCAATCGTTTCGGTATGGCAAGTTGATTCTTGGCGAACGTCTATTTTTACAATAGAAAGACCAAAGCAGTGTAAGCGTCTAATCACGTCGAGAAGACGTTTGTCGGCAACGATTCCAAGGCCTGTCTCATGAAGAGACTCATACATGAGAAGTAAATCTTTTTCTAGAGTTTTTGTTTCTAAATAGTAATTGGTGTATACAGACGTTTGTCCAGCGAGTAGTGCTGCAAAATGTAAACGAGTTTCGTGAATTCGATCGCGAATAACGCGTAGTATTCTTCGGTAAGGTTCAATACAATCCCCTACAATTTTTCGCAGAGTAGGAGAACACGTTTTAATTGATAGCTCACTGTAGAGTGCTTCAATCTCTTTGTGAAATAAATCAGCACCTACCCATCTTGCCATCCAACATACACGCTGCGTTGTTTTATAATTGACATTTGGATTTCCGTCACGATCTCCTCCCATCCATGAACCAAAAGAGATAGGGACTGCATCAAGTGGAAGAGATTTTCCTGTAAATTTTTGTAAGTTATCATTTAGATTGCGTAAAAATGCTGGAACAGCGTCCCAAAGTGTTTTTTCTAAAACTGCAAATCCCCAGCGTGCCTCATCTTCTGGTGTTGGTTTATTGCGTCTGATTTCATCTGTCTGCCAAGAGCACACTACTTCACAGTAAAGCTCTTCAAATAATTTTTCGCGATCATCTTCTAGGCAAAAATCTAGTTTTTCTAGTAAACCATCAATTGCTTGGTATTTTTGGATCAAGGTTCTGCGTGTTACTTCTGTTGGATGTGCTGTTAGTACTAACTCTACTTTTTGTTTGCAAATCGCTTCATACAAATCTTCTTTTGCAATTCCTGTTTCATTGATTAAACGTTCAAAAACCTCGGCACAAGAAGCTCTTTGCGGTTTTTTTCCCTGAGATTTATATTCGTTTGCGCGGCGAATGCGGTGTCGTTGTTCTGCAATATTAGCCAAGTTTAAAAAATGTGTGAATGCGCGCGCTACAGGGATAGCGTCTTTTATATCCATACTGGAAAGTAAGTTCGCTAAATCCGTAAAACTATTGTTGTCGCCACTTCGCGCTTTTTTAGACAAGCTACGAACCTGTTCAACAATTTCAAATATTTGTGGACTTTCTTGTTCGCTGATTGTTCTCCCCAACAAGTTCCCCAATAATTTGACATTTTCCCTTAGTTTTAAGTGAGGATCGCTATTCAAAATTTGCACTCTTTCTAAAAGTAGTTTGGTTATCACAAATCTAGTGTAGAGTTGCGATAAAAATATTACGTTATCTTTGTTATATTTTGGTTAGATTGGACCGCGACCTTAACATCGCTACGACGATTACTAGGTCACGGTCAAGGTTATTGTTGTTTAATTGATGACATTCAATTCATAATTACATTTTACTAGGAGGTGTACGCAGTACCATTAAGCGAATTTCAGTCATGTCTTCCATTGCAAAGCGAATTCCTTCGCGACCAAGTCCACTTTCTTTTACTCCACCGTAAGGCATATGATCAACACGCCATGATGGTACATCGCCGATAATAACTCCACCAACCTCTAGTTCATTCCAAGCTTTATGAGCTTTGTATATATCATTAGTGAAAATACCTGCTTGTAAACCAAATTCACTATCATTAACCATTTCAAGAGCTTCATTAAAATTGGAAAATTTTGTTAAAATGGCTACTGGGCCAAAAGCTTCCTGACAGTTAACTTCTGCATTTTTAGGAACATCTTCAAGTAAAGTTGCTTGCAGCATAGCACCTTGGCGATTGCCTCCGCATAAAAGTTTTGCTCCAGCACTTACAGCGTTTTGTATCCATGAATCTAATCTTTTTGCTTCTTTTTCTGAAATCATTGGGCCAATAAAGGTAGAATCTTCTTTTGGATTTCCCATTTTCAAATTACTAGCTTGTGCAACCAAACGTTGGCGGAATTCATCGTAGATTTTTTCATGAACAAGTATGCGCTGAACACTCACACAACTTTGTCCTGATTGATAGTATGCGCCAAAAATAATACGCGAAATGGCGTCATCTATATCTGCATCTTCATCTACAACACACGCAGCATTTCCACCTAACTCTAGAATAACTTTTTTCTTACCTGCTTTGGCTTTTAGATCCCATCCTACACCTGGGGAACCAGTGAAACTCAGAAGTTTTAGTCTGTCATCAGTGGTAAATAGACCTGCTTCATTACGTCCACATGGCAAAACAGAAAAAGCGCCTTCTGGCAAGTCTGTTTCAGCAAGAACTTCACCTATGATAATGGCGCCGATTGGTGTTAAACTTGCAGGCTTTAAAATAAAAGGACACCCTACAGCAATAGCAGGAGCAACTTTATGCGCTGCAAGGTTTAGAGGGAAATTAAAAGGAGAGATAAATGAACATGGCCCAATAGGAACGCGGCGCCACATACCAGAGTATCCTTTTGCACGAGAGTTAATATCCATAGGCATCACTTCGCCAGTCATTCGCACTGATTCTTCCGCAGCTATGCGAAAAGTATCGATTAGGCGACTTACCTCTCCGCGACTATCTTTTATTGGTTTACCTGCTTCAATACATAGTGCAGCGGCTAACTCTTCAGCGCGCTCTGTAAATCTTTTGACACAGTGATTCAAAACGTCTTGCCTTTGATAACTTGGCATCTTTGCCATAGGTTCGCAAGCTTCTACAGCTTTTTGAATGGCTAGATCAATAGCTTCGCGGTCTGCCATTGCAATTCGCGTAGCAATTTCTCCTGTGTATTTATCTATAACTTCGAGATTAGCATTTGGAGATTGCGGTTTGTTAGCTAAATAATAAGGGTAAGTAGGTTGTAACATAAACAAAGTACCTCATAATGAAAAGCGATATCAAAAATACCTTTTGTAATAGGGTGTGTTTGCATTTAGGTTTTTATATAATGTGAATACACCCTAATTAAATATTAGCCTATGCTAACTAAAAACAAGGCGGTGATCAACGAAAATTTGCCGTAGGCACAAAAGTTTCATAAAACTATGGCGATTTTGTAAAAAACTATTATTATGAAGCAAAAGATTTTGTAAAATTTTATGTGGAGAAAAGGATAATGAAAAAGTTATGGAAAATTAAGCGTGCCGGTAATATCAATAATCTACAACTAACGGAAGAAAAATTATCTCCACTTGATAATGATAAAATTCGCGTTACAACAAAAGCTGTTGGCCTAAATTTCGCGGATATTTTTGCTCTTGTTGGCTTGTATTCGGCAACGCCAAAGGGAAGTTTTACGCCAGGTTTAGAGTTTGCTGGAGTTGTGAGTGAAGTAGGTAAAAACATTGATCAATATTCGGTTGGCGACAAAGTATTTGGAGTCACGCGTTTTGGAGGTTATGCGTCTATTATCGATAGTTTACCGCAATATTGTTATTCGTTGCCAAACAATTGGACTTTTTCTGAAGGAGCGGCATATCCAGCGCAAACATTGACCGCTTGGTACGCTTTAAAAGAACTTGCGAACATAAAACCACGGCAAAATGTGCTGGTTCAAAGCGCAGCTGGTGGAGTAGGCTATCAAGCATTGCAAATTTGCAAAAGTATAGGTGCCAATGCAATAGGAAATGTTAGTACTTTGGATAAAAAACAGTTTTTAGCAAAGCAAGGTTACGATAGTATTTTTATACGCGACACAGCCCAATTTTCCCAGCAAGTACGTAAACTCTTAAAAGATGAAGAACTCCACGCTGTTTTAGACGCAATTGGTGGTAAAATTCAACAGCAAAGTTACAATCTCTTATGTTCAACAGGTCGCCTAGTAATTTTTGGAGCAGCAGAATACACTCCTAAAAATAGACGGCCGAATTATCTAAAAGCACTGTTTAAATTTTTAAGTCGCCCGCGCTACGATTCGTTAGAACTCATTTCTGATAATAAGTCGGTTATGGGTTTCAATTTAATATGGTTGTGGGATAAAACTGAAGTGTTACAGCCAATGTTTAGCGATATGCAAAAACACGATTTACGCCCACACATAGGAAAAGAATTTTCTTTTGGTAATGCACTCGCTGCTATCGATTGGTTAAAAAGTGGTAAGTCTATTGGTAAAGTTGTTCTGAAAGTAGATTAAAATGATATTAAAAGTGATTATATTTTATAGTGTAATTTTTTTATGGATATGGCTTATTTTTCGTTGGGCAGCTCGGAAGCTAGCAAATAATATGCTATTTTTTCCAGATAAAGAGCTCCTGAATACTCCACAGCAACATAAACTTACTTATGAAGATGTTCATTTTACAACCACTGACAACAAAGAAATTCATGGATGGTTTGTCCCATGCGAGAATTCTGTTGCGACAGTACTCTTTTTACACGGTAATGCCGGAAATATTTCCAATCGCCTTGATGAAATTGCGTTGTGGCACTGCATTAAAGTTTCGGTATTTATTATTGATTATCGCGGTTATGGGAAGAGTAAAGGACGGTGCTCGGAACGAGGTTTGTATTTGGATTCGGAAGCAGCTTACGATTACTTGGTAAAAGAACGCAACATTGATCCGCAAACAATCGTCTGTTTTGGAAGATCTCTTGGTGGAGCTGTGGCAATCAGGCTAGCCTTAAACCGTGATTTTGGAGCTGTTATTGTGGCCTCAACATTTACAAGTTTAAGAGACATTATCCGTAAACTCTTTGCCTCATGGTTAGCAGCTTTCTTTTGTTGGATTAGCCCGTTTAAGCTAAATTCTATAGACTTAATTAACTATATTAAACGACCACTTCTTGTCTTACACGGTACAGAAGACGAACTCATTCCTTATTCGATGGCAAAGGAACTATACGAAACCGCTTCGAAACCCAAATTACTTTATCCTATAGAAAAAGGTAAACACAATGATACCTTCATTGTTGGTGGTAAAAAATATTGGTATGTCATTGAAAACTTTATCAAGAAAAGTGTTACAGAGCTTTGATCGTAATTGAAAATGTTTGTTTTCTACCCGATGAATAGGGCGCGTTGACATTTAAAGCTTTAGATCGTTCCCTTTCTCGATTTCGATCTTATTCCTAAAAATAAAGGACATTCTCTACTTTTGTAAAGTTGTCTTTGTAATTTTTGTTTTTAGAAAAAGACTATCACTGATTTTGATTATAAAAACTCAATGTTTATAAAACTTCGATTATTGCTATGCTTGCCAAAAGAAAAATTTTTTGCAACATCAAGAAATATAATATTTGTGTCATTGAGAAGATAATCTAAGTATAAAAAATAAGGAGTAAAAATGGCTTTTGCATTTTTATTAGGACTTATCGTTTTAATCTTTCCTATGATTTTTATTACATTTCTGTTGGGAATGGTTATGATAAGTGATCGAAAAGAAGGGTGCTCGGTTGCTATTGTATGTTCTATACTCAGCGTTGCCATCACCTGCGCTTTAGTTTTTAGCCTTGTTTCGCCTGACAAAAAGAGTCCGGGGGAAATTTATGGAATAACAATAACTACGTCTTTGTTCATAAACTTTATTCTTATATCGTTATTCAGAGAGGACAAAAAAGCAGAAAATCTACAGGATGGAGATCACAATTAAACTTCGTGTTCCCGCCAGTAATGATAATTAATAAAAGTCGTTTTCCCTATTCCTACTTCTTCTTTAACAAAATACGCTCTTCTCCAGGAGATCTTAAAATATTGTTAAGGATACACGATACTTCCAAATATTTTGACTAGGGGCTTGGACTCGCAAATGGGCTCGAAACATTTCATGTTGAATGATGACACGCCCGACTGCTTATTTTTCAGACGACTAAGACAAATTTAAATAGAGAATTTTTATCGTTTGCGATAAATACAAAGTAAGGTATTCTATCGATAGAAACAAGACTAGGAGGGCGAAGCTCCTGCTGGGCCAAAGCCTTTAGGGGTATGGAAAAAAATAATGTACCCAAAAAAAAAGGTAAATATTATAATGCTCCAAAAAAAACAACGAGGAGCAAAAATGGCGAAGCTATCAGCAGGAATAAAAGCGATATTGAAAAGTGGAGCAAAAAATTTAAAAGGAAGCAAACGAAGAGCGTTTCTAGCAAAGATAGTAAAAGATTTGCTAGGAGGATCGGCTCGCAAAGGTGAAAGAGAATTCGGATGGTCAAGAAGGACAATCCAAAAAGGGATAAAAGAATCTGAAAAAGGGAAAGCAGAAAAAGACAATTACAGTAATAGAGGAAACAAAAAAACAGAAGAAAAAATACCAAAATTAGAAGATGATATACGAGAAATAGTAGAACCGCATAGTCAAGCAGATCCAAGTTTGAAAACATCACTTGTGTATACGAGAATAACGGCAAGAGCAGTAAGGAAAAAATTGATAGAAGAAAAAGAATACTTGAAGGAAATACCTCCGACGAAAAGAACAATAAGTAATATTCTTAATCGCTTAGGATATAAACTACGTAGAGTCCAAAAAGCTAAACCTAAAAAAAAATAGCAGAAACAGATAAAATTTTTGAGAATGTTCATAAGATTAACAAAGAATCGGATAAAAACAAACAAACTCTGAGGGTGTCAATTGGTACGAAAGCTAAAATTAGCATTGGCGAATTTTCTCGTAACGGTAAATGCCGTACAAACAAGGAAATAAAGGCGTTAGATCACGATATGCAATCACAAGCCAAGTTGATCCCCTTTGGAATACTTGATGTGGTCACAGGGCTAGTTACTTTTATCTTCGGAACATCGGTTGAAACCAGTGATTTTTATGTTGATTGTTTAATTCTTTGGTGGAAAGGAAATAAACAGCGTTATGAGCACATTACTGAACTAGTTATCAATTTGGATAATGGACCTGATCTAGCGAGTAACCGTACTCAATTTATTAAAAGAATGGTTGAATTTACTGATCATATAGAATGTCGTGTTCGTCTTATTTACTATCCGCCATATCATAGCAAATATAATCCTATCGAGCGTGTATGGGGAATTTTAGAAGTACATTGGAATGGTACTCTTCTCGATTCTGTCGAGAAAACTCTAAAATGGGCTGCATCTATGATTTGGAAGGGTCTTACTCCCACTGTTTATCTTCTTAGTAAAACTTATCAAAAAGGCGTTTCTCTTGTTGGTCAAGAGAAAAAAAGATACGAGTTATATCTAGATCGCTCATCAAATCTCCCAAAATGGGATGTTGTTATTGAGCCTATTTAGGCACATTATTTATTCCCACCCACGCCTAATACGTTCTATGGAAATAAATATTTACAATACTTGTATATCGGGCATTTCCAACAAAATCTGGATAGAGAATACTTATTTGTAGCGCCACTAGCAAATTATTTTTTTTAAATCAACAATCAAGTGTTTTGTACTCCTGTATCGATTTTGGGGATTTATCTTCATCATTTTTTCAATAATGACACATACCCCTTCTGGAAGATTAGGCTTAACTCTTTGCGGTTGAGGAGATTGTTTTAAACGTTTTATGTGAAGGTCAATGGGGTTATCTCCAGGAAAAGGTACTTCTCCAACAATCATATGATAGTACATAGCTCCCAAGCTATACATATCGCTATGAGTACTTTCTT
Source organism: Candidatus Uabimicrobium helgolandensis (assembly GCF_041508025.1). Classification (NCBI taxonomy): domain Bacteria; kingdom Pseudomonadati; phylum Planctomycetota; class Candidatus Uabimicrobiia; order Candidatus Uabimicrobiales; family Candidatus Uabimicrobiaceae; genus Candidatus Uabimicrobium; species Candidatus Uabimicrobium helgolandensis. The sequence continues at coordinate 2,280,695 of NZ_CP165719.1, read as the reverse complement.
GTGAATCTGGCGAAATGTAAGGAGAAACACCGCCGATAAAAAAACATTCTTTTATAAGGTCTACTCCATCGGTTTTGCGCATAAAACCAGAGTTAACTAATTTAACAATACCGGAAGTGTAGTATATGTTCTCTGGTCTGATATCTCCGTGTATAATATTATTTAGTTCTAAATACTCAAGAGCATAGGCAACTTCAAGGATTATTTTTGTTGCTTCAATCACATCTAAGAAGAGAACTTCTTCCTCAATGAAGTCCCCAACAGATGCACAGTAAGGGTCGTTGTTACAAAATTCAGTAATACAATAACACGAATATTTATCTATCATAATATCCAATCCTTGAATTATATTTTTATGGCTTAGCTTGGTGATAAGACTGCTTTCGTAAATAAATTGCAAGAACATATAATCCAAATAATCACTATCGAATTGGATAACTCTTACAGTGTATTGATCAAAACTTCTTATGCCCATCCATTCTGTTATTGTAGAACTTTCTCTTAGGAGTTTCTCTAGTGTATAATTTTTACCGTGACATCCTACTAATGTAGATCCTCGTTTTATTTTCACTTTTGTGATCCTTTCGTTTATAGTATCCAAAGTGTGTTTCACCTTTGCGAGCTACCCCTCCTAGAAAATTTTTTGCTTCGCTGATTCCATTTTTGATCCTCGTTGTTTTTTTGGAGCATTATAATATTTACCTTTTTTTTGGGTACATTATTTTTTTCCACACCCCTTATTCTAACAAAAACTTTATAGGAAAAAAGCTTATGAAAGCGAATATTTGACTGCGAGAATCTACTATTGATTATTTGTTTCCTAAAATTTTTATTTATAAAAATTTGGTTCAGCAGGAGCTTCGCCCTCCTAGCTCTAAATGCAACAGTGATTTAACAAGTATACGATTCCTCTTTGATTTAATATATACAATACTTTCAGAGCTATTATGAATTTCTTAAGTCAACAGTAGTCGTGACACGCCCTGGTATTTAACATTTTTCAACGCTTCAGAAAGTTATACACATAATACACATATTTTTTTATAAATCTAGGGCGTGTCATCATTCAATACAGATAAAAATATAACGGATTCATTTAATGATACGCCAGTAGTATTGAGCCCGAGCCCGTTTGCAAGCCCGCCCGAAAACTTTTTGAGAGCGACAGAAAGTGATTTATTGGTTCAATACTAGTTTTTTGCGATGGAAAAAGAAACTTTGCTTCTTTGATAAATTGTTAGTGAAAGTTTCGGAAACGGGCTCGCAAACGGGCTCGGGCTCGAAAAAACACACAATATTTTGAATGATGACACGCCCTAATAACTTACTTAACTAGGACAGGCTGTAATAAATTAGTGGCAAAAAATAGTTGATATAAGGCACATGTCTTAATAAAGTAGTAAAAAAATTAATTGTTAAATTTGAGAGAAAAATAATGGTTAGTCGTGGCTTAGCACAACTAAATTTAAAACAATTGACTACTTTGCTGAAAAAGCGCGAAATTTCTTGCGAAGAAATACTGCTTGCTCATTTAGATGTAATCGAAAAATACGACAGTTGCCTTGGGGCTTTTTTACAGTGTGGTGGCAGGAAAGATCTTGTTGCGCTTGCACAAGAAAGTGATAAGCGTTGGGGAAATGGTGAAAACATTAGTTTGCTAGATGGCATTTTTGTTGCCGTAAAGGACAATATTCATGTTGATGGCTTTTTGACCACATGTGCTTCGCGTATTCTCAATAATTATCGTCCTCCTTATGAGGCCACGTGTATTGAAAAACTACGCCAATCAGGTGCTGTTGTTCTTGGAAAAACAAATCTCGATGAATTTGCCATGGGTTCGACAACTGAAAATTCGGCGACAGTTACAAGTAATCCTTGGAATGTCGATCATGTAGCAGGAGGATCTTCTGGAGGATCTGCGGTTGCGGTTTGTTCGGGAATGAGTTCTTTAGCTTTAGGGAGCGATACTGGAGGATCTATTAGGCAACCGGCTAGTTTCTGCGGCTTGGTAGGATTAAAACCTAGTTATGGTCGTGTATCGCGTTATGGTTTAGTTGCGCACGCTTCTTCTTTAGATCAAATAGGGCCTATTACAAAAGATGTTTACAGTGCTGCGCAACTTCTCAATGTTATTAGTGGGTTCGACAATAAGGATTCGACATCAGTTTGTAGTGACCGAATAATTTTGGATGAGTTACAACGGGATATCTCAGGAAAAAAAGTAGCGGTTCTAGGAAAAATATCTTCTGTTGTTGATCCGCAAGTTGCGTTGTGTTTTGATCGAGCACAAAAAACTCTGAAAGAGTTGGGAGTAATTATAGAAGAGATCGAGTTTCCAGCGTTTGATTATGTCGTTGCTGCATATTATTTAATTTCTACAGCGGAGGCTAGTAGTAATTTGGCACGTTATGATGGTGTAAAATACGGTGTGCGCCAAGAGTGTAAAAACTATCAACAAATGTTAACAGCGACAAGGTCGCAAGCTTTTGGCAAAGAAGTGAAAAAGCGTATTCTTTTGGGAAATTTTGTACTTTCTTCTGGCTATTATGATGCTTATTATCAGAAAGCCCAAAAAGCGCGTGGTTATATATGTGATCTTTTAAAGGATATCTTTAATAAATACGACGCGATTATAACACCAACAACTCCAACTACAGCCTTTAAAAAAGGTGAAAATGAACAAGACTTTATGAAAACATACACTGCTGACATCACAACTGTTGTTGCTAGCCTCGCTGGAATACCAGCTATTAGCTTGCCGTGTGGTTTAGTGGATGGACTTCCTGTTGGTTTGCAAATTATGGGCAAGATGTTAGAGGAGCAACAAATTCTCAATATTGCTTATCAGTTTGAGAAGGCTGTTGCGCGCGATTTTTCCCCACCTTTAGGCAAAATGACTCGCTAGGATATTATGGAAAAGCAAATTGAATCATTAATGAAAATTTCAGGTATTGAAATAACAGACACAGAACGTGAAATATTAGAGGAAGAATTGCAGGTATTTTTGCAATATGCACAAATTATTGATAAGGCTCCTGATTATCAAAGAAAGGAAATATTAGACGATTCGCAACTAATGGTGGAGGACAATGTTACTCCTTGGCCCAACGTAGATAAAATTTTAAAAAATGCCCCTGCGTTAAAAGAAAATAGTTATTTAGTTCCTCCACAGCAATCGCGAAGTAAGGAGGAGTTAAAACCTTGCGACGAGAGCAGTGATAACGACTGGGAAGTGGTGATTGGTTTAGAAGTCCACGCGCAACTGTGCACTTCTTCGAAGTTATTTTGTCGCTGTTCAACGAAGTTTGGCAATACCGCAAATGTAAATACTTGTCCCGTTTGCACAGGACAACCAGGAGCTTTACCTGTACTGAACAAAGAAGCTGTGCGCTTGGCGATGCTCGCTGGTTTAGCTATGAACTGCGAGATAAATACGAAAAGTGTATTTGTGCGCAAAAATTATTTTTATCCCGATTCTCCTAAATCATATCAAATATCTCAATTCGAACAATCACTTTGTAGTGGTGGTTTTCTAACAATAGAAGATGAGTTGGGAAACAATCGAGATATACATTTAAATCGCATTCAGTTAGAAGAAGATGCTGGTAAAATGATTCATGTTGGGGCTGCGGGTATTTGGGGTGCGCAAGCTAGTGCAGTTGACTTTAATCGCACAAGTATACCGCTCATTGAAATCGTCAGTGAACCAGATATGAGTACAGCTTACGAAGCAAAAGAATATATGATTATGTTACGTACAATACTAGTGTCAATGGGAATTTGTGATGGGAATATGGAACAAGGTAGTTTGCGCTGCGATGCAAATGTATCTTTGCGTAAAAAAGGAGATCTTGAACTAGGTGTAAGAGCAGAAGTGAAAAATTTAAATTCATTCAAAGCTATCGAACGTGCTATTGAGTATGAAATAAAACGCCAAGCACACATTCTAAAAAATGGAGAGCACGTTGAACAACAAACTCGCTTGTGGGATGATAACAAGCAAAAAACGTTCATGATGCGTACCAAAGAAGATTCTCACGATTATCGATATTTTTCCGACCCTGATTTGCAACCACTTTGCATAACAAAAGAGTGGATTAATTCTCTGCGTAAAGAATTACCACAAATGCCGCTAGAGCGCAAAAGACAGTTTATAAAATTTGGACTCTCTCAAAAAGAAGCTACTTACCTAATGCACAACTGTAATTACGCAGATTACTTTGTGAGTGTTTTCGATTTATATTCGAGCGCTAAAACGATAAGTAATTGGTTTTTTAGTGAAATTCTTTCTTATGTGAACTCTCAAGCTTTTATTCATATTACAGCACAAGATTTTTCTTGTTTTCTACAAACAATTGATCGTGGTGAAATTAGTGGTAAAATTGGAAAACAAGTGATCAAAGATGCATTTCATGATAATAAAGGTCTAATGCAAATCATTGAAGAAAAGCAGTTGCGGCAAATCAACGATGAAAAAATTATCACTAGTATAGTAGAACGAGTATTATCAGAAAACGAAAAACAAGTTACGCTGTTTCGCGGCGGAAAAACCACTATTTTTGGATACTTTGTTGGACAAACTATGAAAATAAGCAAAGGCAAAGCAAACCCAAGTATTGTAAATAAAATTTTGCGCGAAAAATTAAGGTGCGTGGATACATCTTAAGTGAAATTTTCATGGTAAAATAGCTTCGGTCAAATCCGCTCCAAATAAATGTGCGCTAGAAAGATTAGTTTCCGACAAGTCGGCCTCTGAAAGATTTGCTCCCTTTAGATTAACTTTCTTTAAGTTAGCACCTACTAAAATAGCACCGGATAAGTCAGCTCCTGATAAATTCGCATCTCTTAAATTAGCGCCTGATAAGTTGGCTCCTGATAGATCGGATTTTTCTAATTTAGCATAAGATAAATTTGCTCCTCGCAAATTAGCTCCAACTAACTTAGAGCCCTTTAAGTTAGATTTACTAAGGTCAGCACCTTCCAAATTAGCTTTCGATAAATCAATTTTTTTCAAGTACCTCTTCGATAGATTTACACCAATTAGTTTATCTTTTTGTATATGGTTTTTTTTTCGAAAAAAAAACATATCTAGCTCCAAACTTTAAAAAAATACCAACCGACAAATATTATTTATATTAGAATTGAACAAGTTTTGTTTAGTTAAGCGGTCCGTCAAGAGTATTTTCCGATTGGCATTTGTTCTTTTGTTTTCTAGCTTATTGTTTCTCGATTACCTGGTTGTCGCTGTGCGCTTTCGTCGCGCTGATCTAGAAAATAAAAGCTTTGCACTAAGCGGGCAATTATTTTTATGAGTCACTTACTAAGGATGGATCATTTATATAGACGTATCAAGATTAAAAATGGTTAAAAATTTTTGTGTATATTCTTTGAATAATGAAGTCTATATACATAGAACACTTTCTATCAAAAATATTCATAAAAAATATGGATATGGATTATTGAAAACCATTATATTATTTCGAAACGCAAATAATTATTGCGTTTCGGAATAATATGTGATTTTTAACAAAAAAATTACCATTTCATTTTGCCAAAAGGAGAAACGATGTCGAAATTTAGGAAATTTCAATTTTTTTGCCGAATATTGTTAGTTATTTTGATTTTTTGCTTTTGTGTTTACTCGTTCAATATGACGACAGAATCCTATCTAGTTGTACTACTAGGAGGCTTTCTCTTTCTGATTATTAGACCTTTAGCATTATTTATAGCAAGCTTTGCTTTTTCTGGTTTGATTTGGTTTTTTTTCATAGAAAGCCCTAGTTTAACAGCTTTTACTATAGGAGCAGTTAGTACTTTTTTAACAGTGATTTTCTTTCCATCATCAGAGGAGGAATTAGACCCAGGATTTGTGGTAGAAGATTAGGGAGTGTACGTTCAGTATTTTGAATTCAATTTTGCCAACGAAACTCGAAGAACTGCAAAAACAACACATTCGTATAATTCTAGAGCCAAAGAAAGAGATCAAAAACAGTCAGAGCAATGCTCAACTGGTCGCACTTCAAGTTCAAAAATACTTTGAAGTCTAAAGCTGAGCTCTTGTCTTCTATTGTTATCGAACAAAACGAAGCATATACCTCCAAAACTTGTAGCTCTTGTGGCTATGTTAAAGAAAATATCGGTGGACACAAGTTTTTTAATTGCTCTTCTTGTAAGAAGCGTATTGATCGCGATTTTAATGGAGCGCGTGGAATCTTTCTACGTGCATTGGGAGATAACCCCTGGCTGCATTCTTTGTAGCTTGCATTTGTTAGCATTTGTTAACAAAAATTTATCGGAGGAGGTATACTCTTAGCAGTAAATAACCGAAGCCAAGACCTTTCTAAAATCCGCAAACTTGATAACTCGCATCTTGGAAAATTTTTTACGCTGTAGACTTGTGATATATAGAAATATGGTATTATTTTTATTCGCTGTATTGATTCCAGTGCTTTATAATGCCAAAAACACATAAAAGTAATGCTAATCCCGAGCAACTTGCTATTGTTAGATACATATTTTTGTAAGGTATGTTTTTTGCGATTGCTAACAAACACACAGTTGTAATAAATAAAAAGAAAAAAAGAGATACCAAGTACTGTCTCCCTTGCCAATACTTCTTTTTTTCACTGGTAGTTTTTTTCATAATAAATCACCTATTGAAATTAAGATTAGGACGTGTCATCAATTAAATCAATGAAGCAGCGGCTAAAAAGTTTTGAGAGGTTTTCTCATATCTGGTTGCAATAGCTCTGTATTGCTTTAATTTTTGGAAAAAATTTTCAATCAAATTTTTTAAAACGATTATTGGTAGTAATTATTGTTGAAAGAAGTTAGATTGTGGGATGAATACGACGATTGAGTTTCGGAAGTTTTGTGAAAAACGTTTAATGAGATTTTGAACAATTAGTTAATAAGTAAGAGCGTAAATACTCTTACTTATTAAACTAGAAGAAATTAATCTTGGTCCATAAGCATTGCAAGAGTAACTACATTCATACGTAGTACTTCGCGACCCATATCAATACTGACCTTTGAAGGACGGTCGTTGGTTGTGTGATACGGTTTGTAGTCATCCCAGTCATTTTCGATTGTCAATAGTCCAGGAAGACCTCTTTTGATATATGGAACGTGATCTGAACCAAAAGGGCGCAATGAAGTAACAATACGCAGTGATGTGTATTGTTGCGCAGCAGCGGTAAAAACAGGAAATAAATGTTTTCCAACATCTGCTGTTTCTAAAAGTAAGTCAAGGTCATCATCGCTTGTATAGCCGATCATATCCATGATAAGAGCTGCTTTTAGTTTTCCTTGATCACCTTTTGCAAACAATTCATCCACATGTTTATAACTTCCAACTAAACCTTGTTCTTCTCCAGAGAAGTTAATAAAGATAATAGTTGATTTTGGTGGATTTTTAGCGAAAGCGCGTGCCATCTCTAAGACCCCTGATGCACCACTCGCGTTGTCTTCACTTCCTGGAGCAGCTGTGTTGGGGCTTTGCGAAATGGAATCATAGTGACCACCAACAATAAAGAACTCGTCTGGTCTTTCAGTTCCTTTCATAACAGCAACAACATTGTAAGCAGTTGTAAAGCTTACGTTGAAGCTTGGTGTAGAAACTTCTAGACCCAAGTCTTGGTACTGCTTAACTAACCAATCGCGTGCTTCTATAACCCCGTCGCCATGTGTATAGCGATTGTAAGAAGACAAATGATCAACTGCTGCTTTCCAACGAGCGCCATCAATACTATTTGCTAGTTTTGAATAGTCCGCGCGTGTAGAAAAAGCTAAACTAGGCATTTCATTTCCTGCCTGTTTTGCAACAACAGTATTTGGAGCAAAAGGTGCTAGAGAAGCATGTACTGCATCTGAGTTTGTAGTTGTGTCATAATGAGAATCATGACATTGTCCGATGTTAAGTACACAACTTTTTTGCGCTTGAATTACTGCAGTACGACCTGCGTTTCCAAGAATTTCTACACCTGGCATCAACAAGTCTTTTTGGTGCGCGCGTTTAACGAAATGCAAATTTTGTTGTTCAACTGCAATCGGTAGTGTCGAGCACTTGTAATTTTCAGTGATGGAGTTTATGTTTTCTTTTTTCATGAGAGTAAGTAGTTGATCTTCTAGTTCAACCCACCACTCAAATGCTTGGTTTTCTTTCAACTCTTGCAATTTTTCGTACCCTATATTGTTGATATCAACAACAACATAGTTCATTTCATTTGCAAATAATATTGCGGGTAATATCAAAATAGATATAATCCACTTCATCTGCCTGACCTCCTAAATTTTGTTATTCTTTACATTTTCAGAAACGATATCGACATTTACGACGTCATCGCAGAGAGCGACTATACGCCGTATTTCGTTTTGTAGCTCGCGAATATTTCCTGGCCACTTGTATTGCAAAAACATATCTTTTACTTCAGCATCGACAGGTTTTTCTTCTACTCCCATTTCTTTGCATACTTTTTTGTAGAAAAAATCGAAAAGTAGCAATATGTCGTTTTCGCGTTCGCGAAGAGCAGGTAATTGAATTGTAACTACATTTAAGCGATAAAACAAGTCTTCGCGAAAGTTTCCTTGTTGCACTTCGTATTGTAAGTCCTTATTTGTTGCTGCAACTATGCGGACATCTACATTTTTAATAGATTTCCCACCTACTTGACGAATTTCACCATTTTGAAGAGTGCGCAATAATTTTTTTTGCATATTTATACTCATATCGCCAATTTCGTCAAGAAAAATAGTTCCTTTATCGGCGTGTTCGAATAAACCTTTTCGGCTTTGTACAGCGCCAGTAAAAGCACCTTTTACATGTCCAAAAAGTTCACTTTCTAAAAGAGTTTCCGCTAGTGCTGCGCAGTTTTCACCGACAAATGGTTGTTTATTTCGCAGACCATACATATGAATCGCACGAGCAATAAGTTCTTTACCGGTGCCACTTTCTCCTTGAATTAGAATAGGCACGTTAGATGGAATAACTTTATCAAGTCTTGCAAGTTGCGCAATGAGAGTTTTGCTTTCCCCAATAATTTCGACATAAGGGAATTTAAGTTTGCCGCGTTGTTGAATGCGCTTTTTTTTAGTAGTTTTTGTTGTAGTATTTTGTTTATTTCTGATGCGTAGGAGGTTGTGTACAATAGTAAAAATGCTTATTTCATTTGGTGAAAACTTGCGTTTTGATTCAATATAAATGACTTGTTTTGCTTCTATGCAGAAACCATATTTTTTTGCGGAGTAACAATGTAATGGCGTATTATTTTCTTTAAACCAATCGATTGCAAATTTTTTGTTACCATTTTTGTAGAGAATTTCTGTTGTCGGAGCTTGCCCAGTAATTGCAATGAAGTATTTGTCATCGAATTCTTGCAAGAATACTGCGGCTGCTTTTGTTCTTTCAAACAAATCATCGTTATCAGAAATAAGAACTGATAGATCTGCAAGATACTGAAGCTTTGTTATGTCCAAATTTCACCTCATTTAGTAAGGAGATCTCTAAAGCACAAGTAACTAAAATTTACTATTTCAGCTGATTACATAGTTGCTATCATATGCGAAACACTACAAATTTTCAAGAGTATTATTTACCTAATGAATTGTAAAAAACGGTGATGAACGTTATAATTCCAATGTTCTGTTAGTTGACATCAACATTTCTCTTCCTCGTCATGCGATTTTTTGAACTGAAAATAGCCAGCTAATTTCAGTTGAAAGTAAAGAAAGGCAAACACAGAATAAGAAAGGTAAATATGCGGTTTTTAGCAATTGGAGATATTCACGGATGTGCAAATGCACTGAGTACGTTGCTTAGCTATATCACTTTACGCAAAAATGATATAATTATTACTGTTGGTGACTATGTAGATCGCGGGCCAAATTCATACGGAGTAATTGAGCAGTTGATTCAGTTATCTCAAAATCATCAACTAATTTCACTGCGAGGCAATCATGAAATAATGATGTTAAGAGCGAGAGAATCGAGTGCTCATCACGAAGATTGGCTATCAAATGGTGGTAATGCCACCTTACGTTCATACTCTCCTTTAGGCGACAAGGGAAAAATAACTGATGTTCTCGATGAACATTGGTCATTTCTCGAAAGATGTTGTCCGTACTACCAAACAGAAAAGTACTTTGTTGTCCATGCGAATGCTTATCCTGATCTTCCTTTAGAAGAACAACCAGATTATATGTTGTATTGGGAGAGAATAAACGACGCTGCACCACATATGTCTGGAAAAAAAATGATATGCGGTCACACACCGCAAAAAAATGGTTTACCTCGCGATATGGAACACGCGATTTGTATTGATACAGATGTATGTAGTCGCAATGGTTGGCTAACAGCGTTAGATTTGGTGTCTTGTAAATATTGGCAAGCAAATAACGACGGACAGGTACGCAGTGATTTTTTGTGAAAAATTTGTTAATAACCAACGAGGTGTCCATGTACAAAATCGCGTCACGAAATGTTCCGATTTTTAATGCAACAGTTGTGAAGATAGAAGGTTTTATTGATCCATCTGCTAATAAAAAACAACCTCTTCATTTCGAATTAGAAAAAATTATTTTGAGTGGATATAAAAGTATTATTATTAATGTAGAAAAGCTCATGTTTAATAGTTTTCACTTTGGGGTTTTTATTATAGTTGCGGATTTTATCAATGAGCGAGGAGGAAAATGTCTAATTTTAAAGGCTTCGAAAAAGTTGAGGCTTTTATTTTTGACGCTCGGAATCGAAGATTTTTTTTATTTTTTCAATGATGAATACCAAGCTTTTGATTTTTTGAAAGACAATGGTTTCGTCTAAAATGAGACTTTACAAAAAGCCTCATTTTATGACAAATGAATCATGACTGTTTTATTTCGCTGTTTTAGGCTTGATAAATTTTAAAGTAAAGCGATCACTTTCGCCTATAGCCATGTATTTTTCGCGGTCTTTTTCTTTTAGCCGTAGTGTCGGAGGAAGGGTCCAAACTCCAGTAGGGTAAGTTGTTATGTCTTTTGGATTGTTGTTGATGTCAGAACTAGCTACAAATTTAAATCCCGCTTTTTTTGCAAGTTCTAAGGTGTAACTTTCTTTTACGTAGCCACGCTTGGCTTCTATATCATCTGTTGTTTCAGGAGCACGGTGTTCTATTACTCCTAAAATTCCTCCCGGTTTTAACGCTTTGTAAAAAGCGCGAAACATATCTTGCTCTGACTTACTCCACATCCAGTTGTGCACATTGCGAAATGTTAAAATCGCATCTAGGGTACCTGCAGGTGCAATGGCTGTTTTATGTGGTGCTGCTAGTTCCGAAACTTTAACTTTATCAAAAAGCTGAGGTTTACTTTTTAATTTTTCTGCAAATTTTGCGTTAGCTTTTTTGAAAAAGTCGGATTTGGTTTCTTGATCAAAGCCCGCTGCAATATATAAGCCTTCTTCGCGTAAATAAGGAGCTAATACTTCCATATACCATGCAGAACTACCTGGCCAAACTTCAGCTACACTCATGCTACGTTTAATACCAAAAAATGTCAATGTTTCTAGAGGGTGACGATATTGATCGCGAGATATAAATGTCTGAGTACGTTCACTACTGTTTATAGCATCGACAAGGGCACAGTAATTTTTATCACCTATTTCGACAATCATTTCTATTTCTACAGCGAAATTGAACGGTAAAGAGCTCATTCCCACTGCTGCGCGTGCATGCCGTCCTTTTTCACCAAAAATGGAAATAAGAAGATCAGAACAGCCATTAATTACTAGTGAATGTTCGGTAAAAGATGGAGTGGCATTTACCATTCCTGTTACTTTGACTATTCTCTTCACGTATTGCAAATTACCAATCTCATTTTTTAATGACGAAAGTAAACTTACTGCTGTTAAACGCGCAGCATCTTTTGCTTGTGCAGTTGTTAAATCTTTTCCTACTTTACCAGTAACGTAACCACCTTCTGGTTTACGCGGAACATGTCCAGAAAGAAACACTAAATTTCCTGTACGAACTGCAGGAACAAAACTTGCTGCTGGCTTTGATGGTTTAAATAAAGTAATATCCATATCCGCAAGCTTTTTCTCTGGGTTGTACGGATTATTATCTGCAAATAACGGAAGAACTAAAAATACAAGAAACCATGATATTCTATTCATGGAAATGCCCTTTATAAGGAATAATGTTCAAATTCTAATCACACTTTTGTAATGTGGTATTATATTACAGTTAATGTGGCTAGTCAAAGTGTTGTTGTTAATGGATGCTATGTCTAAATTTTATAGTTGCTACTCATTTTTGGATTTGAGAAAGAACAGTTAGGAGATATAAATTTGGTAAGATAAGTACACTCCTAAATCTGTTCTGAGAAAAGAGATTTTACTTAAGAGATTTTACTTAGCTTTACCTCGTTTTATTGTGAATACTACTCTATTGGCAAAACCATATTCTATATGTTTAGGAAATTCTGTTAGAAGCCAGATATTCCCCGATTTTGTTGAGTGAATATCCTCTAGTCCCGGACGATATTGGATTTTCTTAAACGAAGGTATTTTGTCTACCCGGTGTATACTACTAACATAGTATAATTCATTAGAATCTACTCGACCATAACCGCAAGCAATCTACAAACATCCATCGTGAGGCTGCCCCTTGTATTTTCTTTTTTAACAGACCTTCTAACTTTGCAGGCTCAGAAAAGTTAGAAAACCATGCGAAATGGCCTTTTTTATCTTAATGAAAACTGCCAACAAGAAACTGTTTACGACTCCAATCATATGATACGAATGAAGGTTTTAAGTTGATAGAGTAACTACGGGTTTGTACAAATATATCGATAATCAAACACTTTTTTCTGATTTTTTTGGGAATTTCGCGCATTTCTGTTATTGGAAAAACCAACATCTTATTGTTTTGAGAATCAGGTAGATAAAATTCACCATCAACATAAGTTAGTCTTCCTGCATGATTACCGCGCAGAGGAATACTTTTTTCATCAAGCAATAAAACATGTCTATATCTAACAGATTTTTTCATCTTAGTGACATTGATAATTGACATTCTTACGCCTTTGTTATTTTCCCCTTTTAATTTAGAATACCAATGGATGACAGTTTATTTTTTACATTATTATTTTTTATCAGAAAAAACCTTAGCTCTACGGTAGGCAATGGCTAAAGACATAATATTTAGCAGAGTAATATCTATATTTCTGTTATCTTGCCATGAGCCATTTTGTTTTTGTGTCGTGACAATTTTGTCTATGATTTTGACAACTAAGAAGGTAAATTTTCTTCCCATTTGATGACTGGCTTCAGTCGCAAAATAGTAGTACAAAGCATGATCATATGTTATTGTCTCATGCTTTTGTGGAAGTTTTTTTAATAATAGCTCAGCACTTTTTTCGAGGTTTTTTATCTCTATTCCAAGAAATATTTTTGCCACTATTGCAGCTGCCGTAGTCGTTTCTGTTCTATGCTGGCTCTTTTTTGAAGCAGAACGCTGCCTTTTATTGTACCATGTCCGAAAATTTTGATCTGTTATCGAATTTAGAAAAGAGAACGCATTATTCCAAACATACTCTGGAACTTCTAATCCAGAAATACGAGCGCTTTTAAAAGCAAGAACTGTCCATGTTGTTGCTAATGTATTCTTCCAATTACGCGTATTTTGCTTGATTAAATAGTCAATTGCTTTTTCTGAAGGGATTTTTAGAGGAGATTTACCAAGGAAAGAGTTTAATGCAAAATGTTCTACAATTGCAAGAGTTGCTATGGCGTGTATGAGAATAGAAGATTTTTTTCCAATAAGCCCGTTTGGTTGTTGTTCTTGTATTAAAAATGTCACTAACTTTTTCACTTGGTATTTGTATTTACCTACACTACTAGTATTTCCTATACCTAGAAACATCAGAAGAGTGAAAGATGCATTAATAATAGAATTATCTATGCTACTTTGTTTATTTACCCACTCAGTTCCTTTTTTTATATAGTTATTTACTTTTTCATGATTGTAGGTGTATTTACAACTATCGAGTCTTAACCATCCCGTTGCCCCAATGAAAGCATTTTGGCTATTTGACAGTATTTTAGCTCTGACAAGAGCATGTGCAGAAGAGTCTTTGGCGATATCAGTACTGATAAGTTGCAGCTTTGTGCCAACAGGTATATGTTGATGGTGTTTGCTTTTCTTATTTTCTATTGCGAATGTTGCGCCATTTTTATTAGTAACTATAGCATAGAATTCGATGTCATGGTTCTGTTGCTGATTGTTTAATTCTTGCTTTTTGTTCTGCGCTACTTGCTGCTCATTTTTTACTGAATTTTTCTTTTGGTTTGGGTTAGTTATATAAAATACTAAGATAGTTAGTAGTCCGATAAAAATACTACCGACAACAATGGGAATCGCTGCTGTTTTTTTGTTGTTAGAATAATGTTTTTGGGCTAAACGGTTTTTTATCGGTCGCTTTTCTACAACATCTTTATGTGTATCTAAGAAATGACTATCTTGCACTTCGTTTAAATAATTATTAGCTTCTGGATGCTCTGCAAGCAATTCAAGAGAAGGCGTATAGTTACTACAAACTTTCTGAGATGCTAGCAATAATTTGAGAGCTTCTTTTTTATTATTTCCAGCTAGGAAACCCATCGCTTCATTAAACAAAAAACCTGGGTGATTATTTTCTTTAGCATGTATACGTTTATAGAGTCGTTTTGCTTTTTGGTATTGACCATTGGCTGCTAAAAAGTTCGCTTTTGAAAAATTAAGTGTACGCGGTGTGCGCCCTTTCATTGATTTGAGTTTGATCAAGATAGAAGATGGGATTCCCAAAATGAACAAAAAATTTAACAAAAGAGTTTTTATGAAAGTAGAGTGTGCACAATTATTACATAAATAAACGGACTTAGAAGAATAACCATAAACAAGAATTAAGAAATAGAAATATTCTTCTTTATATTCTTTGACAAAATCGAACATTCCACATTTTTCGCAAATCTTAAATTCGTGACCGCGAGTTGCTATTTGATTGGTTGAAGTAAATACTGATTCGCAAAAATTACAAAATATATAGAGACTCTCACTTACTGTTGATAGATCTATTGTACATTGACACTCAGGGCAATTTATTGTTCTGAATAAATTCCCATTTCCTTCTTCAAGTAATGCTTTTTTACGTTGTTCTGCTCTTACCTTAGAACAACCACAATCGATATACCGTTTTAAAGCATGAACCTTTACTTTATACACTTCAAGAACTAACATATTGTTATCGATGTGCTTTGTTATTGCTGAATTTAAGTTATCTGTATTTTTTACAAATAAAATAATTCTAGTTCCTCGAACTAAAACTTTTTCTATTTGATGGCAACCCATAGGATTCTTACCAAAGAATAGATTTTGGTTTTGAAAAGTTGCTTTTGGAGTTAATATCGAGGATTGGATTTTGCCATTTTGAACAAAACAAAATTTAAATTTATGTTCCATTATTAATCTTTCTCGGTATTTGCCGAAATATCTAAGGTTGAGAAGTGCTCTTCTTTTTTGATAAATCAACAGTTTCGTTGTTTTATCGACAGAAAGATTTGTTAATTTGTTTACCAAAATTTTGTTTGTCACCTAAATTATCTCTAAATATTTTTAGAGTCAATATAATTGAAATAGAGACGACTAAGTTCTATTAATATATTTTACTCAAACAATAAAGAGTATAGGTTTCCACCATCATCACCGATATACATCGTGTTATTATGTATTGTTGGTCCAGAATTACTGATCGAATCTTGAGTTGAGTATTGCCAGGTGCGTTTTCCTGTGGTTTTACTAATAGCAAAGATGTTACCTGTTTTTGTTGTTATATACACATTATCTTTTGTAACTAGAGGTTGGCAAACGATTTCATTATCTGCTTGATAAATCCATATGGTATTGCCTATTTGTGCATCGCAACAATATAATTTATAATCTTTGTTCACGAAGTATATGTGATTTTCTGCAAAAGCTGGCGAGTGATGTATTGCGGCACTAGAAAAGTACTCCCATCGTTTTTTTCCATTGGAAAAAGCATATAAATTTCCTTGATTATTTCCCACAAAAATAGTGTGTCCGGAAGTTGTTGGTGCAGATAAAATTGGTGAGCCTGTTGAATAGGTGTTTGATTTTTTACCATCTCTTATGTTGTAGGATGCTATTTCCCCATTGGGAGTAGCGAAATATACTTTTGAATTTGCCTTGATCATCTTTGTTGTCGAAGCTATATTTTTTCGCCATTTGCGTTTTTGATCTACATAAGAGAAAGCATGTAAAGTGGTCGAAGTGCCGAATAAAATATAGTTCCTTAAGAGAATACTTGGAAAAATAACCTCTTCTAGTGGAACATCCCAAAGTAATTTCATGGTCTTTTCTTCGTAATATGAAACTTTGTTGGGCGATGAAATATAAAGAGAGTGTTTTCTACTGTTTATTGTTTTTTTACATATCGTTGGGGTGATTTGATAAACATTGTCTTTTTGCCAAACACTTTCACCATCTAGAGAAATTTTAAACAATGTATTTTTGGAATTTTTTATGTATATGTGGTCTTGGTATGCAATCGGATGACTGAGGTTTTTTCCGAAGTTATTTTGCCAATTTAATAATTTGAATTTTCCCTTAAAAGAAGGAAAATAGTTACTATTAGTGAAATTATTATCTTGTGGCAAATTTCTAGTAATTGAAAATGGTATGTTCAAAATAGAATCTTGTTTTGTGGATAGACTAATTTCAATAGTGTTTTTTCCGTATTCTAGAAAAACCGTAGACAAAAACAAGTATTTTTTTCTTTGTACTTTTTGGTTATTTATTTTTATTCGTAGGTTACGAATAAGTTCTTTTTTATTTGCGATATGCTTGTTGATTAATACTTTGCCAGTGATTTTGATAGAATTGTTGTTGATGACAACAGAACTGTTTTTCGCTATTTTCAACGGTTTTTTGAAAGCTATTTTTAGCATTGGTTGCGAATATACTTTTTGGTATGCTTCGTTTAAAAAATAGATAGATCGCCCGTAACTAATAGTTTTTAGTAACAATTTTAAAGCTGTTTGGTAATTTTCTCCATAATAAGCAAGAAGTGCATAACAATATTCTTCTTCGACGGATCTTGCTGGAATATGATAAATAAAATTACGCGGATCAAGAGACTGTTCGCCATCTGGTATTTCATAAAAGTAAAAATTATAGAGATTAGAGTTTCTTTTTACTTGGATATAATTTTTTTGCACTTTTGTGATCAATAAACTTAAAACATTATTTCTAACGATTAGCTTTATTTTCTTTCCCTTGGAAGAACTCATTTTCTTTTTAAATAAGCGGATGATATTTTCAAGAACATTCATTTGCTTGTAATACTGCTCAATAGTTTGTTTTTGAAAACTTGAGAGCTGCTTCATTGAGTTCAAAGCATTACGAACATTTTCGAAATGTCGTTTTTTATAAGCTTCTGTATCGATTTTATTCTCAAGAGTATAGTTGTTTAATTTATTGTTTTCTAAACTAGAGAATAGCTTTTTAAAAAGTTGAAATTGTTGTTTAATTTTCTCTTTACTAAGACATAATTCAAAAAAAGAAAGACTTTCTTTCCAAAGATAAATAGTATTCCATTTTTTAAATTGTGCTGTCGAAGAGGTATTACGTTTATTTATAAGTGAGTTGGCATTAACTAGAGTTTCTAAAATATCCCTTTCGAACTGCGCTTTTTTTACTAAAGCCCTTTTTATAGAGTATTCACGATTAAAATCTTCAAGTCGTGCCCATTGCTCAGGGGTAGGGAGATGTTTTATTTGGTTAAGCAGTTTATCAAACAAAGCGTTCTGTTGAACGAGCTTACGATTTTTTTCCTGAGGGCGCGGCTTAATCTTTGAAAAATGCATCACCATGAAAAGAACAATTCCAAGTAGAAAACAAAAACCAATAAGCATTTCTATCGTTCTAGATTTTTTTTTAATCGGGTATCGTGAAGATTTACGACGCGAAGAAATTGTCTTGAGGGGTTTATTAATTGGAAATTCATCGCGACCAAATTTGTCCCCTAGTTTTTTTAGTTTCTTTACTTGCTCTGGATTTGCTTTTTCAATAACGTTCCAGTTTACTATTTGTGATTTTTTTTCTTTCACCCGGGTTTTGTTTAGGCGATATTCTTTGTATAACATCTCAAAATCATCGGCCAGAGTTGTTGCGCTTGCTGTTCTATCTTCTGGCTCTTTTGCTAGCGCTTTTTGTAAAACAATATCTATTTTCTTATACGTTTCTCTATATAAATCTGTAGTCAGATATGAAACTTCAACTAGAGGAGGAAGCTCTTTTGTCGATATAGACATCATTGTTGACATTGGGTTTTCATTATGAAAAGGAGATTTATTTGCGCCTGAAAAAATTTGATATAAAACTACTGCAACAGAAAAAACATCGCTATTGGCAGAGTATTCCCCTCCGACTTGTTCAGGACTTAAGTAGTCGGGTGTTCCGACTATATTACCATGGTTTGTTAGTCTTGAAAGTTCATTCTTTACTGTAGTTGCGACCCCAAGATCAAGTAGCTTGAGCTTTTTATTTGAGTCATTGATAATTATATTGGTAGGTTTGATGTCGCGATGAATAATACCTGCGGTATTGATTACTTCTATGGCCCTGGAGAGCTGGATTGCAATGCCTAAGTTCATCGATAAAGAAAGGGTATTCTGTATGCGCTTATCGATAATTTCTTGTAGTGAAGGACCTTTTACAATTTCGAGTACCATGAAAGCAGTGTTTGCTTCTGCAAAAAAACCATGTGCTTTGATAACATTTGGATGTTCTATGGCAGATAAAAAATGAAATTCGCGTTTGAACCTTTTAATGAAAGATCCTGTATCCCATGCACCATGTGGAATTACCATTTGCTTAATTGCAACAGACCTTTGCAACAAGTCATCAAAAGCTTCGTATACATAAGACATATTTCCTTGGCCGATAATACGTCTTATAGAATATCTACCGTTGAGTCTTGTTCCTAAGTCGAGTTCCATTTGTTAAGTCCTCTATTGAGATATTGTCTAGAATAATCGCAGCGAATTGCGCTTAAGTTAAGTTAATTTAAATTGTTAGTGTGTCTTAATCAAAAGCATATAAGTAACCATTGTCTCCACCAAAGTACAGAACATTGTGATAGATCATCGGTGAAGATTTCGTAATCTCAATACCTATATTGTAACTCCACGTTTGTTGTCCTGTTTTGCGATCTAATTCGTAAATATAACCGTCTTGGCATGTAAAATAAATAAATTTAGAAGTACCAATAGGACTTGTCGATATAGGGTTATTTACTTGTGATTCCCAAATTTTCTTACCTGTTTTTAAATAAATAGCATAAAAACTACCGTCTTTGTTTCCAAAGTATGCGACATTCTGTACTAAGCAAGGGGACGAATAAATGGATTCAGGAGTTTCAAAGCGCAGTTTTTGCTTTCCATCAAGACTTAAAGAGTAAAAAGAACCATCGATACTACCAAAATGGATGCGATTGCCATAAATAGCTGGTGTTGCATATTCAAATTCTCTTTTCGTGGTAAACTTCCACAAAAGACTACCAGAATTAACGTTAAGAGCATATATATTTTTGTCTTTGCTTGCGATATATAATACATTATTTTTAATAACTGGGGAAGAAAGAATTCCGGCATTTGTTCTATATTTCCAGAGTAGATTGCGTGTCTTCGTATTTACAGCATATATACACTTATCCATAGAAGCAAAAAATATTACATTGTTAACAACTATCGCTGAGCTTTTAATATTCCCACCTATAGGAAAATCCCATAATTTTTTGCCGTTTTTAGCGTTGATTGCAAAAAGTTTTCTTTTCAAACTACCCAGGTATACGGTACCTTTGTCAATAACAGGAGTAGCGTAAATAGTTTCGCCTATCTTATATTGCCATTTTTCTTCGCCTGACTTTGAATCAATAGCGTAAAGAATACCAGCGTCACTCCCTACATAGATATTATTGTAAGCCCCTATTGGAGAAGTATGTATAGCTTGTTTTGTTTTGAAGCTCCATTTTAAGTTACGAGGTTTGAAATTATCAACGGCATGATAAAAACCAGAACGTTCTAGTGAGCCACGAAATATAGCTACGTTTTTCTCTGTAAGTTTTTTTAGTGACCAAGAATACTCTGTGAATGTTAAGTCACTGTTGATTATTTTTATGTTTATTTTTTGTACATTATTAGAAATAAGAGATAAATCATATGTGAAAATGTGTTGTTTTTCGTCGTGAAACATTTTTTGGTTGTTCACTGTAACTTGTTTAACAGGGCTTCCTCCTGTTATTTTTAGTTTGAAATTTATTTCAAAGATATTAGCAGATAATGTTATTTTTTTTTGTCCAAGCCAGTTTTGGGGAGAAAGAAAAGAAACCCTTCTTTTTTGCGCGTTGGACTTTTTTTCTATTGCTACAATCTGCGTTAACAACTCTCTAACGTCCTCTTTTTTAGGTACAATTCTTGTTATAAATGCTCTACATAAAGTGTAATTTTTTTGTGCAAAAGCAAGAAGACTTAAGCAATAGAGGTTTTCTTGAGTAATTTTTTGCCCAAGAAACTTGTCAAGTGTTTTTAAGTGAAGCGCTGTGTATTTGATTGTATGTACTTTATTTTTGTAATCTTTTAGCAGAAATTGCTTACTTTGTACCTTTACAATGTAACCGCGAGTAAATTTTCCGTTTGTAAGAGAAATACTTATCTTGCGACCACGGTGGTTTTTGAATATAGATTTCATTTTGGCAAATAATTGTTGCGCTTTAAGAAGTATATCTATTTTCGATTTTGCCAATTCGTATTTGAGCCATGGTTGTAAAAGCAGAACACCCTCGTTAAAATCGCGCTTTTTCATCATTTTTTCATAGGTGGAATTAATTATTTCATTTATTTTATGCTGTTGATTTTTTTCAAACGTTTTTACTTTTACTTGGTAGCTCTTATAACTTTCTTGTAAAAGTTTGAAAGCTTTTGGTAATTGCCCATAGGGAACTTGTAAAGGTAAAAAATTTGCGCTGAAATTATTATACTTTGATATAATTTGTTGCCCGTTTGATGGATCACTGTTATTCATTGCCAATTCCAAATTAATCATATCTTCTAAAATTTTCTCTTCGACAGATAATCGTTGTTTTTTTGCGTCTGTAGTAACAGATTTTAGAGGATATTTGGCAATAAATTTGCTTAATTGTTTCCACTTCTCAAATTTAGATGTGTCTTGTATTTCAACAAGAAGGTTTGTGTATTTTTCGTTACTAGGATCAACCGTTTTCTTTTTTGAAATTTCAGGAGGTAACTTTAGTTGTGTTGGAATCTTTTTTGTTTTCTCTATATTTTTTCTTTCTTGTGACTTCTTACTGTTTAGTGACTGAGTGGTGGTGTTGCTATCGTTGTCAAATTTAAATTCTGCGATGTCAGGTTTCAAAGAGTAGTTCGCTAAAACTAATAAAACAAACAAAGATACGGCTACACTTATTACTATGAAAATAGATGATGTTTGTTTTTTTTGTTTTCTTTTTGATATACGTTTAATTCTTCGAACAAAGATACTATCTTTACCATATTTTTCGCCTATAAGGTGTAGTTTTTTCTCTTGCACTGTATTTAGCGGTTGCGGAATATTCCATTGCGATTTTTGATTGTCGTAACTGTTATATATTTGTTGCAAAAGATTTGCGAACTGTTTTGCCGTTTGTATTCTTTTCTCGCTATCTTTTTCTAATGCTTTTTGCAAAACAATACTAATGTTTTTGTAACGAGAATCGTCAATAAATTGATGTAATAGAGGGAGTTGTTGTGTAGAAATCGCTGTTAGGGTTGCAATATAATTGTTGCGATAAAAAGGAGAATGCTTTTGCCACGACAAAAATTGATATAGAACTACTGCTAAAGAAAACACATCGCTATTTTCAGCGGTGTCACCACCAACTTGTTCTGGACTTAAGTAGCTTGGAGTACCAACTATTTCTCCTGTGCGAGTTAATTTTGTCAAATTTGTTTCAAGGTTTTTGGCGATGCCTAAGTCGAGTAATGTGGCCTTTTTTTTAGCTTCGTTTACAATAATATTAGCTGGTTTGATGTCGCGGTGCAAAACGCCCGTTGTATTTATGTACTCGACAGCTCTTATGATTTGTAAACAAATAGCCAATTGTTCTTTGATAGACAGTGATCTTGAACGGTCGCGAATATAATCTCGTAGAGAAAGTCCTTGTACGTATTGAAGTACCATAAAAGCATTATTGTCTTCTGTAAAAAAATCATATGCTTTTACAATATTTTCGTGATGGAGCGAACGCAAAAATAAATACTCGCGTTTGAAGCGAGATACGCTCTTTTCAAATGAACAATTCGCTGGTACTTGTATTTGTTTTACAGCGCGGCGTTTTTTTGTTTTATATTCTAAAGCTTCATAGACTTTCCCCATTCCACCTTCGCCGATAGTTTTTAATAGCTTATATTTTTTTTCGGAAGAACCGATTTCCACAGAGTATTCTCCTCGATGCCCACCACGTCTTTTAAAAATGAAACATAAAAATCTAAATATCAACACAATATACACAAAGTAATAAATTGTAAAATTTTTTACTTTTTTTAACGATTTGCTTTTGTCTGTTGCGCATAATGTAGATGTTTTTGCGCTTCGACATTTTGCTCTTTTTGCTTGTATATATCGTGTGAAAGTAAGTGAATTACTACTTTTTCTTTTGTTTCTGTGTGAAGAAATGAGTATTTTTTCAACATAGCCCTAGCATAATCAACATCTTTTATTGTGATTCCGATACGAGTTGCCAAAGCAAAGTCTTCTAAGTCGCAAATGGCGTAATCAATTTTATTTAAGATATTTTTCGCTTCTTTGGGATTTATAGTACTAAGAATTTTCGCTTGTGTAAATAAATATCTATTTTTTGGTACCAACTGAAAAGCTTTTCGTAAATCTAATAGCGCTTTTTTGTAATCAGTATCTTTGTAGAGTAATGCTCTTTCGTAGTAGAATAAATCGCTGTCAATAAATGAAATAGCTTGGCTTAACCACTTTTGGTATGCGCGATTTTTTTTAGCATTACTTTTTCTAGAGATTAATAGTTTTATATAAGTATTACGCCTTGTGCGAGTTGAAAAATACAAAATAGTAAAGAAAATTTGATTTGTAGTATGCAGTAAGAAAAAAGGTATCCTATATATACCAAATAAAAAAAACAAATTTAAAGGATACCTATATGTCAAAGATACCACAGAGTAAAGAGAAACAAAAGAGTCTATTAGAATTAGTAAAAAATGTTGAAGTTAATATTGATGATGTAAAGGCAACTTTAGGCCAGTTTTCAGAAAAAGAAAAACTAAATGTTGAAGAGTTATTTATAATCGTGTACTTCATAGTAAACAACTTTTTAAATTGCATTGGCGGCCAAAAACAATTACGCAGAAGTAACAACAATAATCCCAAATTCACAGATGATGAAATAATAACACTCAATATAGTCAAAGAGCTATGTCAACAAGATTCACAAAATGCTTGGCACAGATATATTCGTAAAAATTACCTGTATCTTTTTCCAGAATTTATTTGCCGTCCGCAGTATGTAAAAAGAACATTTCGCTTGCACGAAATTATTTGTTTTTTTCAGCAGCATCTTTGTAATTTAGTAGGTGCTAACACAGGAAAGTACTATTTGGTAGATTCTTTTCCAATTTCCTTGTGTAATCTACAAAGACTTAAAAGTTCATCGCAACCATTTGAGTATTATGGGGCTAACTTTGGGCATTGTGCCTCTAAAAAGTCAAACTATTATGGCTACAAATGTCATCTTGTTTCTGATCTCAGAGGCATTCCTATATTTGCTTGTCTTACTGGAGCAAATATGTCTGATGTTAAAGCTTTTGAATTTGTTGTTCAACAGATGCTAGAACATCGTGTTATAAAAACTCATTCTCTCTGTATTAGCGATAAAGGTTACGTTGGTAAAGAGTTTCAGAAATTTATTCAGAAACAATATGGAGTTGAACTTCTTTCCATGCAGCGCGAATATAATAATCGTGGAAGTGCTCTTAATCAACTTCTCCAAAAAGCTCGAAAAATTATTGAAACTACCATTAATCTTCTAGTTAACGAATTTTCTCTTTCCGCAACTAAAAGGCGATCTATAAAAGGATTAGCTAATTCTATTAGTAACAAAATTGCTGCTTTCAATTTAGCTAATTTTCTTAATTATTTATCGGACCTCCCTGTTCTACAGGTTAAAGGTTTTGTATTTTGAACTCGCACAAGGCGTAAGTATTATATTCATCTGCTTGAGATGTAAATGCTTTTTTGCCTTTGGTGAGAGAGCTTGTATTGAGATCTTGAGAAATAAGAGAGTAGTAACCTAGTGCTGCGCCGCGTTTTTTATGTGGATCTTTATTTTTCAATAGTTTTTGGGATAAATATTCGCGTCTTTTAGGCGAAGACAAAGCAATTTCAGCAGCAACAGCTGCTGTGCGAATATTTGCATTTTTATGATTGCGATATTTCTTTGCTGCTTTTATGTACTCTTGTTGAATATTGCGAGGTACGAAGCCAATGATTCTTTTTACACGATAGCTCGTTAGGAGATTAGCTTTTAAACGTAAATCTTGCTCTTTTTTCAAATATTTTACCACAGGTTGCCCAAGAACTGCTCCTAGTAAGTAAGCTGCTGCACGCAATAAAGGATCAGGGCTTGTTAACAAGTGAGAGATCTTGCGCATCATAACCATTGCCCCACCTATTGAAAATTGCGTAGAATCGACCCCTAAAGTAAATATAAATCGTATAAAGAACACTTCTTCGAGATTTGAAACAATTTCTTGGAGTAACTTATTTTCTGGATCGCATTTTTGTAGCCACAATCCCGCTAAAACTCTTGTAGTAAAATCATGGTTGTTTGAGAGCAAATCGCAGATTCTTTCAACAAAAGCTTTGTTACTAGAAATTGCATTCATAAATTCAGGAGAACTATGTAGCCTATTATAGTTTTTTAAAGTCGAAAGTTGTACATAGGGATCTATATCATTACAACCAGCAACGAAATGATCTACATAATCCTTTAGGCTAACAGATAATTTTAATCTCCAAAAAGAAAAATGAATATATCTACGGTAGTTGGCTTTTTCACTACGAAAACAATCTACAATTGTTTGAATACATTCTTCTTTGTCTTCTTTAGAAAGAGGAGGGCTTTTCTCTCTAAGAAGTATAGTTGCAGCACTAACGCGTACAATGAGGTGTGGATTTTTAAGGAAAGCTAGTCGTAGTGGATGTTTTGCTATTCTCGCTACCTTTGATGTGAGAAAAGGGCTGCATTCCTTTATTTGTTTGAGAGAAAAAGATTTTATTTTTTCTGTATGTAGGAAAATATTACAAATAATCTTCTTACTATGATCGTCACTATTTTGGTTTTTTTCTAATAAATCAAAATGTAATCTTTTTACAAGGCATTTTGTACTTAAATAGCGAATTAGATCGTCTGCTTCTTTGTCATTAAATATTTGTAGTAACACTTCATCATCAACAAAATCATGTAAGGATGAATTTGTTGTTAAGTCTTCAAGCTGGCATTTTGCTATATAGTAAAAGGCTATATATTTTTTTTCTTGTTTCTTTTTCTTATGAATTAAATCGAGAGTGTGCTTCACATTTTTGTAAAGAAGCGGTTTTTCGCGGATTTTATCCAACCACATACTGATATTTTTTTCTATATTTTTTTGATAGCGTAGTGCTATGAGACCTTTAATTGCGAGTTTGTAAATTTGTTGATTAGTCGATGCTAATTTTTTTAACAGTAAATGCGGAGATTGCGTGTTTTTTTGTAAATGTAGTCTTTCAAAATGATATGGGGCATACTTTTTAGCCAACGCCTGGTATTGCTGAAAAAAAGGACTTGCTTTTAATGAAGATTTTTGTGTTAAAGCGTTAAAGTACACAAAAATATGATTGAGGTTTGTATCGCGAAAGGACATTTTTTGTAAATAACAACGAAGCACACCTTCAAGGGCTTGGGTATTAGTAACTTCTGATCTTAAAGCTTTTATATACACTTCTCTTGCTGCTTTTATTTTGTCTTGTTTTTCAAGTATTTCTGCGTAGAGAGTAAGATACTCTCCGTTTTGCCGTCCGAGTTTCCAACCTCTTTTTATTACTTTCTTTGCTTCATGGTATTTTTGTTTTTCTAGGTAACAGCGAGCAATATACTCGTATGTATCTCGCTGCTGTAAAAAAGGTAAACTGGCTTCGAGAAAAGTTATTGCCTTAGAAAAATTACCTTGAAAATAGTAACTTTTTCCTAAAAGATGTTGGACATTTGCAGTAAAAAGGGGGGGATTTTCTTTCGAAGAAGCCTGGTGCAAGAAATCAATTGCTAAGTTGTAGTTACTTGTCGCAAACTCGATTAATCCTTTATACCAAAGTGTTTCTGCAGAGATATTTTCAGTTATTTTTTGTAAAAAAGAACGAGCCTTCGCATAGTTTTCTTTGAAGTAAGCTATTTTAGCTTTCGCTAATACTAAAGGTTGCTTATTGTGTTTGTTCTCTGAAATTTTTGAACAGTAGCTTAGTGCTTTTTGATGTTCGCCTATTTCAACACAAGTATACACTAAGTATTCGTAAACGTTGTCTCTATTCGTTGATTTTGCTAACAAGATTTTCTGTAGTTTGTCATAGCATTCTTCATACAACCGCTGTTGATATAAATATTTAGCCTCTTGAAAAGGATTTTGTATGTGGGAAATTTTAACAGAGGGTAGAGTATTTTTTTTACCGTTTGTCTTTTGATAAAAAACAAATGTAGTTAAGAGTAACACTATAAGAATCGTTGCTTTAATATAAGTATTAATAGAACTAGTTAAGTGTATTTTTATTTTTTTATTGCGCGAATAATTTCGTAAATCTCTAGCAAAACACTGAGCGTTTTGATAACGATGTTGTATATTTTTTTGCGTAGCTTTTTCGCAAATTTTGCTAAGGTCTTTTGGAATAGAGTTATTTACTTTTCTGCACGTTGTAATTTTTTCTTCGGTAATTTCTACTAAAAGTCCAGACATTGACTGCGCTTTATATGGAATTTTTCCGGTGAACATTTCGTACATAATAATGCCAAGAGCAAAAATGTCACTGCGTTCGTCAATGGACTTGTTTTTTCCAAGAATTTGCTCTGGCGACATGTAAAAAGGTGTACCTAGTAACTCACCTGTTTTAGTTAATTCTGAAAGCTTCTCTTGGTCTTTTGCTAAACCAAAATCCATTAGTACTGGCTGGCCGTTACTACGAATCATAATATTAGAAGGCTTCAAGTCGCGGTGGATAATTCCCATAGCATGGCAATGATGTAAAGCAAACGCTATTTTACTAAGAATAACAGCGCGCGTTTTAAAATCGATTTGTGGGTTGTTATGAAGAAAACTAGTTAGGTCACTTCCTTCAATGTATTCCATTGTGAAAAAATGAACCCCATTGTCTGATCCCATGTTAAAAATTTTAATAATATTTGTATGATTTAGTTTAGCAACAGCTTGCATTTCGATAATAAAACGTTGCAGAAATTGTAAATCAGGAGATAAAACAATTTTTAGTGCAACAGTACGCTTTAATTCAGTATCAAAAGCTTTATAGACTTTTCCCATTCCTCCCTGACCAATAACAGAAATGATTTTGTATTTACCAAATTGTTCGTACATTTTATCACCTATCAATGAAATTTTTTGCGAAAGTAAGCTTTTTATTATAAACTAAGACTAGTCCTTTGTAAAATTAGTTTTAAGAGCTTACAACGGCTAACTATTTTTATCAGGTCACTTATATCTCAAAATAAAACTTTGCTTGGAGTTACAGGAGATTTGTATGCAACCACTTGTTATCAGAGCTGATATTTCGATGATTCGTGTAGATGTTGTTGTTTATGGTGTCGGATGTTTTTTAGTACCAGGATACTTAGCTGCTTCATTAAAAAAGAGATATGGCAAAGGATTTCACGAATACTTACGACATAAATTTGCTGTAGCAAGTTCTAAAAATCTACCTAATAGAGAGAAAAGAACAGCAGAAAATACTGATATTGTAGGAAATGGTGGGCTCGAACAAGGTTTTACTTCTTACATACCAGGGCGCGAACTGTGCGAAGAAGCAAATGTACCTGATATGGTACTTGGAGTTGTCGGAGGCGAGTATCGCGGTCATATTAATCGCGATTCCATTGCACAATTGATTGCAAATATTGGTAAGACTTTGAGTGAAAATTATCCACCAAATCGCACAATTCGAGTCGCTTTTCCAGCTTTTGGGCTAGGTAAAGGGCGTTCGCAACGTATAGAAGTGTTAAGCGCGCAGCTAAAAGCAATGCAAATACTTGGAGAAAACTATCCTAATATTCAACCGATTTTTATTAGTTATAGTGATACAGTGCACGGTATGGCTCTGATGATTCAAAATCAAGCATCTCAAGATATTAAATCGTTTGTAACGAAGTACAAAATGCACAAACATATTGATGAATTGCAAAATGAATTGGCAAACGAACGCCTTGTTGTTTTTGCAGGTGCAGGAATTTCTCAAGGATCGGGCCTTCCTAGTTGGCAAGAGTTAGTTACAAGTTTAGCTGAAATAGCTGGCATAAATCAAAAGGCTGAAAATGTAGAAGAATTGATGAGTATAGCCCAAGAATGTCGGGACCGACTAGGTAAATCTTTTTCAAAAGAATTTAAACGCTTACTTAAAAATAGTGAATTTGTCCCTTCTATAACACATTACTTACTAGCGACTCTTCCAGTTTCTACAGTTGTAACCACAAATTTTGATTCTTTGTTAGAACAATCTTTATTACGTATAAAAAAAGTGGCTTTTACTATAAACCGAGCTTTTGACGTCGCGTGGGCTCCTATCAAAGATCAGGTCAATGTTTTAAAAATTCATGGAGACATTGATGATTTGGGTAACATTACATTTAGTAAGGACGATTACGAGCATTATTTTGAAAGGCGTCCATCGTTATCAGCTTTATTAAAAGGTTTATTTCTTAACCGTACTTTTCTATTTGTGGGATACAGCTTACGAGACCCTAATCTGAAGATTATTTTGGAAGAAGTTGCGAATTTACTCAAAAAAGCGCAGCGTCCGATTTACATGATTGTTTTTGAAGCGAGTGAACAAGAAATTTTAAATTATAAGGAACAAGGAGTTATCATTATTTGCGTTTCAGGAAAAACAAATGATGAAAAAACAACAGCTCTGTGGAAACTATTGGATAAGCTACAATACATAGGTTTTCGACCTCATAACACTTGGTTAGCAAAGGACGCAAATGAATTGAACTTGGATTTAAAGTGGCAAGCGGATATTAATAACTTGAGAGATGTCTTAGATACTTTTCTCAGTAAACTGGATCAACAAGAATCTCTTTCTGATTCAGTGATTGATTTTCTGTTTCCATGGCTTACATTAGCTACGAACAATGGACTTAGTATTTCTTCAGAACTGTGGGAAAAAATCGCACGCCACTATCGCGAACGGGATTCGCAAATTGAATCGATAAAATTAAACGCGCTGGCTGCTGAAATCGCAGCATTTCGTTCTAGTGATGGTAAAAGACAACAACGCCACGAAGCTCGAATATGGGAAATGCGCAAAAATTGGCATAAGTAGATTTTCCTCAAAAATTAGGAAAAACGCATGACAAAAAAAAACACAAAATATGAAATAACTACCCAAGGTAAAATTTTAGCGGTAGCCACTATCCTAGGGATTATTTATGGTATTTCTCTCATTTTTTCAACAAGCACAACAGCAAATAGTTCTAATAATAAAAATGTGACTAGAAATAAAAAAATTACTTCGACAAGCAATAAAATTACGCAACGAAAGACCACAAACCGGCAGCAAAAAAAAACAACACCACCAAACCCTAAAGTCATAAAATACAAAGAAGCACAGAACAAAAGTGCTTATGTGCGTAAACATCACAATATTGATGTAGTAAAAAACAGTAACTATTCGCAAATGGCTCCTTTAAAAAAACCAAGTAATTCACAAGAAAAATGGGTGATAGAACGTATAAAAAAATACCAAAAAGATCTACCACGCATTTTATTAGAGGACTATGGTGATGAAGGTTACTATATAAATACACTTGGACGTGACGCCTTAGGTCGCTATATCATTCCAGGAATCAACCCTGATGGGCAATGGTCTACTATTTTGTACTCCAATACTAATCGCCAAGGAAAACGGTTAAAGATGATTCTTGGGCACAATTGGGGGAAATGGAAAAACCAGCAATTTTATATTCATACAATTTATGTTTCGAGTAAAGCAATTAGCCTGCGTAGTAAGACAGGAAAAAGCTTAGCGTCGAGTATTTATCCGGTAAATCAGTCGTTATCAAAAGGACCGGTGTATCGTTTTGATTAGAACATATTTTCGTCTTGAAAGTGAACATCAAATAAAGAAGCATTGTTACAACTCGTAAAGCTCTATTTTTTTACTAGAAAGTTTTTGGCAACGAGATACTGCTCGCAGTATTATAACATAAGGCAATGATATTTTAACGACATCTATTATTAATCTGAATGCTGACATGCTCTAATAAAAAAATTTCTTTTGTTGGCTATTTAACGTCTATGTTACTGTGGATGAAAATTCGTCTATTTTGTAAAGAAATTTTTATTTTAGAAAGGCAAAAAATGATAAGATTTATTTTTATCACAATTGTACTCTCATGTTTGACATTTGCGGGGCCGAATGGTTGGAGCAAGGAAAGTTTTGGAGCTGTTGGAGCAACTCCATTTGAAATGGTTGCATCAGAGGGAAAAATATTTACTCGCGAAGGTAAAAAAATACACTCGTACAGTAATAATAAATGGAAAGAAATTGGAGTTGTGGGAGCAACACCTTTTCAAATGGTAACAGTAAGTGGAAAGTTGTTTACAAGAGAAGGAAATGAAGTTCTTGTTTACGATGGAAAATGGAGAACGATTTACAATATACAAGACTCTTTTTTTCAGATGACTGCCTCTACCAAAAAAGTGTTTATATATCATCAAAATAATATATATCAATATGATAACCGTTGGATAAAAATTGGTAAGAGTCGGACACAAGACTTTTCTATGGTGGCTGCAGGAAAAAGGTTATTTACACGGGATGGTAGATTGATATATCGCCACAAAAATGGCTGGAAAAAAATAGGAAAAGTTAGTAGTAATCCTTTCGAGATGTATGTTTCAAATAATCGTCTTTTTACGCGAGAAGGCAGTAGTATAAATCTTTACAGTAATGATATCTGGCGAAAAGTTGGTGACATTGATTATGGATATTTTTCGATGGCAACATCGAACAATTTTGTTTTCGCTCGCGATGGAAAAAATATTTTTCAATACTCAAAAAAATCTTGGAAAAAAATAGGCTCGGTGGATCGAGAACCATTTGAAATGAAGATAGCGGGTAATAAAGTTTTTACTCGTGAAGGTAATAAAATTTATGTTTACGAGAACAATGATTGGAAAAATATCGGCAGTACTTCCTCGCAAAAATTGCAAATGCTTGTGGTGAAAAATGAATTGTACACACGTGAAGGTAGGAAGTTATACAGATATACCAAAGGACAGACTTCAACTAAAGCTAAACTAAATAGCTACGAACGCAAGTATCTAAAAATACAGAATAATTCCTCAGGAACTGTCACTGCATATATTCAATTCTATACATTAAATAGCAATAATGGGTGGCAATGGTTTGGACCTATTTCTTTTAAATTTGCAAAAGGCACATCTAGCTACCTAAGTTATTCAGGCGTTCAGATAAGTGCTTACAAAGTACGTATTTGGGGACAAAGCATATTCCCACCGCGATTGTGGCAAAACGATCGCTTCAAAAGCCTTGTAATAGCACCAAAAGAAGGATATAAGGCAGAAAAAATGGAAACATTCACCTACACCTTTAAATAAAGGTTACGTTTTGTAAATGAAAATTTGTAGGTCAAGAAGAACCTACAAATTTTCATATTGAACTGTACATTCAATTACCTGAGTTGTTACTATTATTTTGAGAGATATTCTAATTCTAAGTGACATGACAAAAGTAGTTACCCGTTGAATGCAGGGCTTTATTTTTATAGCGCGGCGCGACGAAGGCGCGCAGCCGTAGCTGCGTAACAGAGGAGCAACAAAGCTAGAAAATTAAAGAACAAAATGCCAATGGGTAAATACTTTTGGCAGGTCACTTAGTATCTGTTCTACAAAATTTTAGATAAACGTTATCCAAATATACCTAGTGGTTCTCAGTAGTCTGATTTTAAGGAGATAAAATGTTTTTTAAAATAATACTTACTATTACTATAATCTGCGGGACTATCATGGGACAAGAATACAAAAAAGTGGGTGTATTGAGTTTTGAAGATGGAGAACCAACTTATCACATTCCTTGGTATGTTGCAAAGGTGGATTACAATGCAATTTGCACAGGGGAAATATTTTCTAAGATTATTTGCCCACAACAAACAAAGTGTGCTTATGTCGGATATTATAAAGAGATTGAATGGTGTGAACATGATGGGGATAATAATTATACGATTGCAACAGATGGCATTTCATTTTTGCAAAACGATAACTTTATTGTTTCACCTGGACCAAGCGATGTTTATTTACGGTGGTGGTTTTATAGTCAACAGGAAGGAGATAAAATGAAATTTATAAAAGGACGTAACTATATATTTTGTTTATCTCGTTTTCCTAAGGAACAATGGCGTACTATCAGTAATAAACCTGGCTGTGATCTCGATAGAGAATTACCATATGTTAATGCGATTATAGAACTAGAGCCTACTTTTGATTTTACTCAACAAAATAAACCTAAGCAGCCCTTATTCATATGCCAAGACAACTTATTGTCTTTTAGCTCGGATGAGTTTTTAGTTAAACGCAATAAGAACTTTTTTTATATAGAAGTAAAAGGCAAAACAATTATTGCACCGCTGTTGTTTCTGAAGAAGTTTTTTTATGCTATCAATGCTTGTCAGTGGACAAAAAAGAAAAATCCTCAAAAGTTTAATTTTTCTTCAACAGCAACTGTCGAATATACACATAATGGAAAAAGGAAAAAAACGATACTTAAATACGTTAATGGCTCGTGGGTTATGACAATGAATGGTGTTCAATATATGAGTGACTATCTCTATTTAATGTATAGTCTTATGTCTGAAGTAAAAGGTTTTTTTGAAGAAAAATAAATCGATTTTTTAACTCCAATACTTTGTTATTTTTCTTACTCGTTCAAAAAAAGATTTTAAAATCATATTTTAGGTCTGTCGCAGTTCCGTTACTTGTGAGGAATCGTTTTTATTTTGCTAGAGGATTCTATCTTTTTTCGCGTAGTATTTTATCTAAAATTGTAATTTTCTTTGTTATTATTGGTTTTAGACTGTAGTAGATTACTTTTGTGTTAGAGTTAGAAAAGGTAGCATACTGAGTTATTTGTTTGCCTTCTTTGAGAAAAAATAACAGTTCTTTATCTTCCAACGAATTTTTACTCAATTCCTTTACAATGTCTTTTTTTGAGGTAACAACAGTAGAGTTTATTTTAATAATAAGACTTTTAATATCTTCTTTAAAAGCAATTCCTTCCGGAATATTCACTATAGATTTTAATGAAAAATATGGCAAAGTAATTTCTTCTTTATATATTTTTACTCCTAATTGAGGAGCATAAGTTTGTAAAGGTAGAGCATGTTTTCCATAAATATATTTTTTGAAAAAAACGTTGAATTTTTTAGATGATAGATGCTCAGCAATTTCCATAATATCTCGTATTCTATACCGATATCCTTTTCTTCTATATGTGTGAAACATAATTTTCATTAAATTATCTAAGTTTTTTTTACTTTCTAAGCGAATGCGAATATCGAGAAAAAGAGCTACTAGAAATCCGCCGTGATAAACAAAACGACGATTTCTTCTTTGGAAGTTATCAACTAAAGAGTGTTTTTGTATCTTTAAATGATAATGATTAAAAGCGTATTCTAAAAAAGTAAGAAATTGTTGTTTATTTATAAAATTAAGCCTTTTTGCAACAACCAGTGTATAGTAATCAGTAAAGCCTTCTAGGAACCACGTACATCGACGGTGATATTTCGCGCGGATAACGCTTCCATTCCATAGATGACATATTTCGTGTAAAACAACGCGAGTGAACCAAAATGAATTTATCCCATCAGGATAATAGCTTGTTAGAACACTTGCACTATTATTTAAAACGCCTCCTTGAAAACCATATTTTCCCAATTCATAAGGATTTATTACTATTAATTTTTTTCCTAGTGGGATTCCACCAAAAATATTAGAAAATTCAACAAATCCTTTATGAATAATGTTAACTATTTGTTCTTGTAACTGTTTATACTTGCCACCTATAGCAATTAATATTTCAGTGTTTTTTATTTTTAATTGTTTTTCTAAGTGTAAGCCAATAACAATGAGTGATTGATTTAATTCACTGTTATTTTTCACAAAAAATATTTTTTTTGGGGAAGAATTCGAAATCCACGGAGTAGAAATTTTCCAATTTTGAGGTATATGAAATAAAACCTCTATATTTTTTGCACGATTTTCAAAAAATAACGCGCGCCCTGTCCAAAGGATACAGTCTGGTTTTAAATATGGAGACGTATCTAAATCGCACTCAAATTCTCGATGTCCAAGAACAACTTCATATTCAAAAGATATCGGGTTTTTAAAAGGAGATACAATCTGCCACTTGTTCTCTTGTCTAATCAACTGTAGCTTACTTCCTTCGGCATCCATGATTTTTAAATTCTGCATAAATGTAGAATATCCTCTAGGAAATTTTTTTTCTTTCGAGGTGTAAATATAGTTAGTTTTTAATACAAAACCCCCTCTTACTTTGGCTATATTTTTTTTGTTTGCGTTAATTGTAATTTCATATTTTGTTTGAGAAAATACAAAGGGACAGATCATTAATATAAAAAATATAAACATTTTCCTCATAACGTATTCCTCTTATAGAGACTCTAATGTCGGAAAAGATGCCAGAACTTTACTTGGCTCTGGCAAGTTCCCTTTTACAAGAACTGAGATTTGTTTTGAATTCTAGTTATTCGTCTGTCACTGCTTTTTTGGTGGATTACTTAGTTGGGCGATGCGTGAAATAGTAATAGAAACATAGAGTTGAAAAACTTTGAAATCTATTAGCTTTGTTTGTTTTCTATTTTGCTAGTTCTTTTGTCAGTTTTACTAGACGCAAAAATTCATGACGGTAACCATTTTCGTCTGAACCACGCGCTGCTTTGGCTAATGTAAGAATTTGTTCATAGGTAAGGTTACCTTTGAATTTAGATTCTCGCAACATTTGTACCCAAGCATATACAGCAGCAGACCAACGGAAATTGTGAGAAGTTTTATCTAAGGCCAGTTTATTAAACTTAGTAGGAAATGTCCTTAGTATACTTTTATCGCTATCTGGTTTTTTGTAGCGAAGCTTTAAAGTTAGTAGCTCATCACTGTTTGCAGATTCTGATAAGGAATGATCCTGGTACTTTAGCTTTGTTTTAGAAGTCGCTTTTCCTTGTACAGGAATAATTTCATATAGCGCTGTAACACTATGCCCTGCCCCAATTTCTCCAGCATCTTTTTTATCGTTTTTAAAATCTTGTTTGGTCAATTTTCTATTTTCATAGCCGATTAGACGATAAGATTGTACATATTTAGGATTGAATTCTATCTGAATTTTTACATCTTTGGCAATAGTTACCAAAGTTCCTTGTAGTTCTTCTACTAAAACTTTGTGCGCTTCGCTTATATTGTCGATATAAGAGAAATTGCCATTGCCTTTGTCTGCGAGTTGTTCCATCTTGGCATCTTGATAGTTACCCATCCCAAACCCTAAAACGCTGAGGAAAATACCCGACTTTCTTTTTTCTTCGATCATACGCACCAATGCTCCGTCGCTAGTTGTACCAACATTAAAGTCTCCATCTGTTGCAAGAATGACGCGATTGGAACCTTTTTTTAGAAAATTTTGCTTGGCAATTTTATAAGCAAGTTGAATTCCTTGGCCACCGTTAGTTGAACCGCCAGCTTCTAATTTATCAATAGCAGCCATTATTTTTTTACGATCGTTTGTTGGTTCTAATACCAGGCCCGCAGCTCCAGCATATACAACTATAGATACATTGTCTTCTTGCCTCAATTGCTTTGTTAACATTTTTAATGCCGATTTTAACAATGGTAGTTTATTATAAATGCTCATCGACCCAGAAACATCAATTAAAAAAACAAGGTTACATGGGGGAATATTATCTTTTTTTATGATTTTTCCCTGTAGTCCAACGTGTAGTAGCCATCTTTTAGGGTTCCATGGTACAGATGACATTTCGATTGTTGTGGAAAACGGATGTTCATCTTGTGGTTGTTGATAGTCATAGTCAAAGTAGTTGATACACTCTTCTATGCGTATCGAATCTTTTGGAGGTAGTTGAGCACTATTGATAAAGCGCCTGGCATTGCTATAAGATGCGGTGTCTACATCTACAGAAAAGGTTGAAAGTGGATCGTCCAAAGTTGATTTGAATTCATTTTCTTCGATATGGCTATATCCTTCTCTATTCTCTTCTTGCTGTGCATATTTAGCAAAAGGATTTCCCTCTCCAATTGTGTGGATGTTAGGTGGAACAAAATTGTTTTGTTCGTTTTTGAGTTTTAAATTTAGCAATTTTGAGTAATGATTAGATTTTACTTTATTAGGTCTGTTTTTTACATTAGATAGTCTGTCGCTAATCGCTTGCAAATTTTGGCGATCACTAGGAGAATTTAGTCGATAACTTTCAATGTAATTGATTAACGGCTCAATGTTCCGAGAACTAGCAAATGATTTACGTGAACGATAGCTTTTCATCATTTTGTTGAGGACTTTTAAGGAGGCTCTACGCCCTTGATCGCTATTTGTGCTCACTCTTTCGAGATGTTCTATCAGGTGAGGAATTTCTATCTTATCTATACGTCCAATAGACATTCCTGAACGAAATCTATTGAGGTGTCTAGTATCGGCAAAATAACCAGCAACTATTTTTAAAGCATTCGCTTTTGGAGGAAGCCATATCGTAAAGTAGTACCTGCCGATTCCTTTTTCTATTTGTATAAGATGATCTTCTATTTGTTTACCATCTGTATGAAAAGTGTATGGATAGTCTATACCATCTAAAATTTTACTTTTTTTCCTGATAGAAAATTGGTACGACTTAAGTTTCAAAAGTGACAGTGGAACTCGTAGTGGGCCAGTTTTGGCAAATTTTATTTTGTGTTTAAATGTGGCAAAATTTTTATATTTCGCCACCACGAGTAACTCTTGTCCAGGAGTAAATTTTTGTGTAGATATATCTTTGTTATTTACAGTGATGCTTAGAGGAGTTTCAATTACATTGTTTTTATCTTTACTTACAAATAGCAACTGCGACGTAGTTTCATCATTTCCTAATTCTAATTTTTGATTGATTAAATATTCTTCTTCTTGAGGATGGATATTTATGTTGCGTTTTATGGTTGTGTATCCCGGATGATAAACTTCTAGCTGATAGTTACCAGGTTTAAGGCTATCTTGATCCGATAGAGCAAGACGAAAATTTGTATTAGGTTTTTGTACTGAAACAAAAAGTTTTTTTGTATCGACTTTTCCGTGGATTTTGATAGAAAGGGGGACATGGCGAGATATGAGTTTTTGCTCTATGGTCATGGAATATTCATCGGGCCACACATGTAGTTTTCTTTTTATCGGCTGATAACCTTGCTGAGTAATACTTAGATAGTAGCTATTGGGTTTTATCAACATTCCTCCGGTAATCGTTGTGATCTTATCGCTTTCGAACTGCTGCAGTGTTATTTTGTAATTTTTATTCTTTTCCGTAGGTGTAATATCATAACTAATGTTGATTTTAGCTTTACGCTGTTTAGTTGTCAGAACTTCGGATACGAGAAAAGGCTCTTCTCCAGGAGGAACAACAATCATTCTTTTTATGGGAAGGTAACCTGGTTGTTCTATACTTAGCTCGTACTCTCGTGGCAAAAAAATATTATCGCGAACATCTTTACCATTGAAGCTAACAATTTGTGGATCAATCCGTTCTCCTTCTGGAAAATCTCCGGTGATATCAATTTCTATTTTGCGGTCAGTTTGTGCTTGAAGTGAAATTATTAGCAGCGCAAGAGCTGTTATTATGAATAACTTTTTCATATATTTTCCTTATACAATGAATAAAATTTATTGGTATGTATAAAGAAAGACATCGAACTTTGCAAAAAATTCTGTACATTTTTTAAAAAATAGAAAATGTTAACAGTCAAAACACTCTATCTTGATGATTTTTATCCATTTTTGATAAAAACTATCAACTATTTGTCCAGGTTTTCTGATTAAAATGTAGAAATAAATTCGCGATTTATACAAAAACAGGGTACTTAAGGCTAAATAGTTTTATTTTTTATATTTGGCACAAAATTTGATTAGATTCTTTAAGAATAATACTTATTGGAATTAAAGGAGACTAATTATGAAATGTTGTATTTATTTTTTTGTGTTATTGCTAATGCTGGCAAATGGTTACGGTGAAGTATTTACTGTAGATACAAATCAAGATGTAGAAGAAGAGGATGGTAAACTTTCTTTACGCGAAGCCGTTGCTGCTTCCAACGCCAATGGCGAAGATGATGTGATAGTGTTTAGTGTAAGTAACATTAAGTTAGACAGTGTAATTACAATCAATGATGCAGGTAATACTTTACGTATAGAAGGTAAGGTTACTCTTGACGGGCAAAAGATCACACAAATATTCCAAGTAGTTGATACAGACATAGAATTAGACACTATCAAATTTAAAAATGCTAGTGTAGCTGGTGATGGTGGGGCAATAAATGCTGATGTTGATTCATCTGTACTATCCATCAATGAATGTGATTTTATCAAATGCACTGCAACAGGAGATGGAGGAGGGGCTTTTTTCGACTCAGCGGTGAATGGAAGGTTTTCCAATCTTACTTTTACAAATTGTACTGCCGGTGGTAATGGTGGCGGCCTTTCTGTTGGCGATTTCGACGATAGCGACAATCTAGTATTTAAAAATTGTAGCGCTGATGGAAATGGTGGTGGAGTAAACATCGATGATGATGGGGAAGACTTTACTAACTGTACATTCACAAATTGTACTTCAGGTGGTGATGGTGGTGCGATCAATAGTGAAAACGACCTCGATAACTTCTTCGGGTGTAAATTTACCAATTGTAGCGCCGAAGGTAGTGGTGGAGCAATGCACAGTGATGATGATGTAGACAATATTATGAACTGTACATTTACCAGATGCACTTCAGGTGTTGATGGAGGTGCTGTTGATGCCGATGCCAATTTGGGTGAAATTTATTCTTCTAAGTTTACTACTTGTAGTGCTGAAGGTAGTGGCGGAGCTATATCTGTAGCTGAAGATTCAGAAATTTGGTCAGGATGCCAATTTACCAATTGCTCTGCTGGAGGCGATGGAGGAGCCATTTTGGCCGAAGATGGTATAGCTCTTATAACAAAAAGTACCTTCAATAATTGCTCGGCTGATGGAAACGGAGGAACTATTTCCCTTGAGACAGTGAATGTTGACACAAATATAAGTTCTACAGAAATTAAAAATGGCGAGTGCGGTGGTAGTGGTGGAGCTATAGTAACAAGCAGTGGAACTCTTGTAATGACAGCTGTTACCTTTAATAATAATGATTCTGGAGACAACGAACAAGAAAACAACAACGGTGGCGCCATATCAGCGGACACAGGTTCTAACGTTTCCATGGAGGAATGCGTGTTTAAAAACCATATCGCTTTCTTTAATGGTGGAGCAATTTTTACCGACGGTACGTTGATTATTATCGACACAACTTTTGAAAAAAACAAAACGAAAACCAACAACGGCGGAGCAATTTTTTATAGCAGTAACTCTAATGTTACAGCGATAAGATCTACCTTTGAAAATAACTCAGCTGAAAACCAAGGAGGAGCAACTTATTCAAATGTAGGGGCTAATGGTAGTTTCACCAACTGTACATTTTCAAAAAATAAAGCTGATGATGATGGAGGTGCACACTTTGCTGATAACCCTGCAAGTGATGAGTTTATCGACTGCACTATAACTAGAAATAAATCGGGTGATGAAGGTGGTGGTATCTATGCTCAAGATGATCAGGGCACATCGGAGATTGTTAATATCAACAGTACCATTATCGACAACAATACTGCAAAAACGGCAGGAAATGATCTTTTTGATTTAGAAGCCAGTGGAGGAGCTTTTGACGATGGAGGTTTCAACCTCATCGAAGATAATGGAGGACAATCAGAGTTTATAGATGGGGTTAATAGTAATATTGTAGGTGTCGACGGTGATTTGGAAAGTAATGCAAAAGACAACGGAGGAGTTGTTGAAACTCATGCCTTGAAAACCGGAAGCGCTGCCATAGACACAGGCGATGACGGTAACAATGTTGATGAAGATTCTCGCCAATTTGATCTCAACTCTAGCAATGATATTGGTGCTTTTGAGTCTGATGCAGGTGAAGTTATTGCACTAAAGCAAAAGGACAGCGACTTTTGTGCGCGTATGACAGAAAATGGTGTAGAGCTCCAGTGGTCAAATGTCCTCAATAAAAATATTCGCGGCTTCCACATATGGCGCAAAGACATCTCGAAAAAGAAATCCTATAAAGTTACACCGCTTTTTATCACATCTACAGAAGGAATTAGTGATAGCAAATACTCTTTCGTTGATATAGGAGTTCGAGATACAAAAAAATATTACTACGCCTTAGAATGTATAACTAGCAGCGACCAAAAGCTTATAGCAATATCTTTGGTTTTTGGAAAAAATCCTGAAACTGATGAAAAATAAACTCCATGGCATTGGTGTTGGGCCAGCTCAATAAAGAGTACTTGAATATAGAAAAAACAAGAGATGCAATAACTAATTAATTTAAGAAATAAAATAACGAATAACTCTTAAATCGTTATCTTTAAACCTAAAATTAAATGTGGCTAGATTCAAATATAATATTTTCACTTACATCAAAATATCATTACGTTTTAGATGGTTACGAGTCTGACTACAAATCCTTGAGCACTTTTCTGAGGAAATTGAGTTTGCTTACCCAAATCTAGTAAATAGGTACATGCCTTTTCCAAATTGGCTTGAATTTGCTTTACATTTTGATTGTCATAATTATATGAGTGTTTCTTCTTTGAAAAGGATATATCATCAGTATTATTACTGATGTGATGACTGCTATAATTTCAATGAGACTAAACCCATCTTTTTTTTCATAAGTTTCCTTTAAGGGAAGTGGCGGAAAATAATTTACCATTTCACATGCTCTTTTATCCATAAGCGTCGTTATCTTCACTTACAGAACTACGGCTATGCGTGCTCAAATGCCTAGTTGATAAATAAAACTTCTATGTAAAATCTAGTATACTATTTTCAACCACCTCTCTAAAACGATAGTTTTATTTTTAATAGTAAAGAGATGAGATGTCAATTTGATAGATTCTCTAGAATAGGGCGCGTCGTTTACCTACGTTGCACCCTATCACT
Source organism: Candidatus Uabimicrobium helgolandensis (assembly GCF_041508025.1). Lineage (NCBI taxonomy): Bacteria > Pseudomonadati > Planctomycetota > Candidatus Uabimicrobiia > Candidatus Uabimicrobiales > Candidatus Uabimicrobiaceae > Candidatus Uabimicrobium > Candidatus Uabimicrobium helgolandensis. Next base: position 2,239,037 of record NZ_CP165719.1, on the reverse strand, counting down.
AGCTAATATCGCAAAGTATACACAAGCAAGAGAAAAAATAGCGATATCGTCTTTTGTTCCTGGTGCACCGCTTTGTGGGATAATAATAAGTGCTGCAAAATATCCCCCAAAGAATAAGAATGCTATAGCTAATAACGTGTACCACGCCCACTTTTTGGGATAAGCATTCCATAAAATAGCGATACCACATAAATGAACTGTTACCAACCAAATTGTTGCTTGGAAAGCATGATTACGTGCGTGAAGTTCCCAAGATGAGTCGAGAATGTGTTGAGCCATCGCCAAAGAAAAACCAATTGCAATTAGAGCGTGTATCGAAATAAGTCCCCATTTTTTTATATTCATATGTATCTTCTACAAAATGTTATAATTGATGTTATTGATGAAAATTTAATTTACTAAGAGTTAAAAAATGATGTGACCATGACCGTTTTTTATTCTTTAAAAAAGGAGAGCATTGTGGAAATTTTAATTGGAATTGTATGGTCATGGGCGAGTACTGAAAATGGTAGACGAAATTTATGTTTGGTTGTTGCATTTTTTTGCTATTTGTTTGCATTCATGGTATTTCAAGTGTTTATCTCAACAGAAAAAACCCGCGAAGTGACATTCCAAGAATTTATGCAGAAAGACTCTTTAACAAAGATTTACTTGGTCGATTTTAAAATTAAAACTTCTAGGGTGTTAGTAATACGCGGAGCTTATTACGTACCAATCATTTCCAAAAATACATTTCAAAAATCAGATAAAATTTTATTATTGAAATTAGAAAAACGAGCTAGTATAGGTCACTTCGCTAAATCAAATAAAATTTATATTCAATGCTTCTTGAGAGATTTGTCAAAATTATACCCCAAATTAAAGAATAAAAAAGTTTATGTTGCCATTTTAGCTCGTGAGCCTGTTACTATCGTTCCTATTTTAATACTTCTCTTTATTGGAATACTGTTCACAATGATGGCTTTTCCGTCGATATTTATAACACCGCTTATTGAAATCAAAAATCCAGCGCGCGAAAACGTGAGAAAGAAACGCTTAGAAAAAATGCGTTTACGAAAAGCAAGTGGGAATAAATTGCGTAGAAAAGAAGGATAGCTCACAAATCTAGTCATTTGAAAACTAGGTTTGTGAGCTATCTGGTAGCTTATTTCCACAAAGCAAGAATGGTAGAAATGCCAAGGATCATTGCTGTTTGGCTTCCTATAATCATCCAAAAAGCTGACCATCTTTTCAAAAAAGCATGTCCAGGTAAGCTAGTTGCGGCAGAAAATCCTATGGATATAAATAAACCCAAACTAATAGCACCACTTAAAGTGTCAATTTTTAGCCACTGTTGTAAGGTGGCAAGGCTAATAGTAAGTAGTATAGTACATACAAGTCCAACACCATATGTATACCCAGGGATTTCTTTGGTATGTTCCTTTGCACTACTTGCTCCATATGCCTTTGCCCATGGTTCTGGAACAACAAGCACAAACCAAATTGTTGAAATTACTTGGCCAGCAACGACACTAGCTGCAATGGCTAGCCAGTTAAATTCAGAAAAAGGGATATCGATCATATCGTTTCCTTTAACAGATAATTGTTTATTACTAAAAATACGCTTAAACTATATTAAAATAAGAGTTTATATATGTCAATGTTTTACCGAAAGTTTTCCGTATTTTTATGTATAATTGTTTATTTTCTATTTTGGGATTTGTAATCGACGACGAGCACTTTGCTACCGTGACGTATGTAATGATTCCCCTCTTTAACTATCCAATCACCAGCCTTCACACCTGAAACAACTTGTATATAGTTCTCGATAAGTAAACCAGTTTTTACATTTTGACGAATCACTTGCGCATGTTTGTCTTTGGGAGGTGATGCTAATTTTAATACGTACGTACCCAAGTGATCGTGTAACAGTAATTGTGGAGGAAGTAGAATTGTTTTTCGAGTAGTTCCAGTGACAATGCGTACTTGAGTGAACATTCCTATTTTCAGCTCTGCTTTTTCATTTTTGATAGTTACTTCTACAGGAAAAGTTTTCGACACAGTATCGGCTTTACTTGATATGTAGGTAACTCTTCCCATAAAATTTTTGCCACCTATTGCATCAAAGGTTACTTTCGCTTTTTGGTTTTTTTTAATTTTGTTTATTTGTGATTCAGCTATAGAGATTTTTATTTTTATGGTGTATATATCATCGAGAATTACAGCTACAGGATCAAGGTTGACATTGTAAAATTCTCCTTGTTCTACATTTACAGAGGTTATGACACCGGAAAAAGGGGCCTTTAGTGCTGTGTATTGTAGATTTTGATTGTGAATTCTTGTTTCTACTGTTGAAGAAGCCACTTCTTTATTTGCCAAACGAATATCTTCAACACGGGCACCTTTCTCTAGTAAGATAAGCTCTTGTTTTGCAATTTCTAACTGTTGTAGAGCGACCTCTGCATTCGTTTTTAAACGATCAATGTCAATGTCAGAGACAATACGCGATTTGTTCAGGCGAAGTTGCGAGTCGTATGTCTTTTGTTTGTTCTTATAATCATTCTCTAAAGCTTTTATTTTAGCTTTCGCTATTTCAAATACTTCGCTTCGTTCTTTGGCTTTTATTCTTTCTAGTTTGCTTTGAGCAAGTCCTAATAAAGCTTCTGACTTTTCTAACTGCAATTCGAAATCTTTTTTATCTATTGTGACAAGTGTGTCATTTTTTTTAACGGCCATTCCCTTTTTGACAATTACTTTGTCAATAGTACCTGAAAGTCGAAAAGATAAACGCGAAGTTTTATTAGCAGAACTAAGACCTCGTGCCTCTACTTGAGAAGCGACATCGGCACTATCAACGACTAGACAAGACACAGATTTTACTTTGGGAACATTTGGCTTTGTTGTTGCTGGCTTACAAGAAGCACAAAGCAAAATGCTAGTGCACCATATAAGCATAATCTTATTGTAATAAAGTTTCATTGTATTCCTCAAAACCTTTTTTCGCGAGATAATTGCCAGATTGTTTGAATAACACTTTGCATTTTTTCAGAATTTTGTTTTACAATTTTTGGGATAATTTCAATATCACTTCCTTCAATATAATGCGCGTTTTCTATAACGTGATTTACAAATGAAGAAACATTATAATCTTTTATTTTCTCTCCAAAAGTTTTTGAGTTGTGATAACCATCTGAGACAATGATAAGAACAATATGCGGTTCTTTGCAAACTTGTTGGATTATTTGTACGATTTCTTTTGTTTCGAAGTCTCGCTGATCTAAAATGGCAAAGTCAGAACCAGAAGCAATATCATACGATTGAGAGTAAATTTTTATAAAGTGACGATGGCCTAACAAGCGACTTATTTTTTTTGCACTCTTGGATTCACGAGCAAAAACATACATTGTAAAAGGAGGCATAAAACCTAAGCGAATCTTGAGATCTTCGACAATGCGAAAAACCACAGGAGTAAAGATTAAGGTTAGTGAAGTAGATGTGAGTAAACCAAAAATAACAGTCCATGCAAAAGGCGCCCAAAAAGCCCCTCCCCATACAGCAAGTGGTAGTAGACTGACGGCTGTTGTTATCGATGTAGCGAGAATAGGCTTTAATCGTTCTTCGGCAACGATGGAAAGTATTTGCGAATAGCCTTCATAACTTTTAAGAATAGACCCTCCACGCATTTTGTGATTTGCGCAATCAATAAGTATAATCGCGTCGTTTACCACAATGCCTGCGAGACTTACAAACCCCATTAATGTCATGAATCCTAGTGGTTGGTCTAAGAAATACAAACCAAAAAGAGCTCCCGCTACAGAAACAGGAAATATAGACAAAATAATAATTGGTTGAAACAGACTATTAAATTCAAAGGCGAGAATAACATAAATTAAAATAATAGCAAAACACCCAGCAATAGAAATTGCTTTTATTGATTTTTGCAGTTCTTTGTCCTCTCCTTCAAATTCAATTGTATACCCAGGAGGAATTTCCCACCCCTTTATTTTTCTTTTCAAATCACCAAGTACCTCGGAAGCTAAACGCTGCCTTGTATCGCAAAAAACCGAGGCATACCATTTTTGGTTATAACGATTGATTTGCCCTTTTTCTAAAGAAAAATCAAGTTTTGCTAATTGATAGAATGGTATTTTTTCTCCAGTGAATCGCGAGGTAAAATACAGTTTTCTTACATCTTGAAAAGAACTTCTATCTTCCTTTCTTAAACGAACAACCACATCAATTTTTTCATCATTAGATAAAAAGGATGTCGCTGTTTGTCCGTTTAGTGCTGTGTATATATCAGAAGATACATCTAAATGTAGAACACGTATTTGATTTAGCCGATAAGGGTCTATCTTGACATTCACTTTATATGTATCTTCTCCAAGGTTGTCCATTATATTTCTGGTCCCTGGAATTTCTTCTAAAGTGTCTTTCAATTGTTGGGTAATTTTTTTGATGCCTGAAAGTGTTTCTCCTAAGACTCTTACGGCAACAGGAGCTTTAAATGGCTTTCCGTGTTGAAATTGACGTACGCGAATTTTAGCGCCAGCAATTTCAACGTCTAATTTCTCTTGGACAGCATAAACTGTTTCTGTTGTGCTTAGAGAACTGGATGCTTTTAAGTTGACGGCAATTTCCATGAAAGCAGGGTTGTTGAGTTGCCAATCTCCTACTTCGTTATAGTAAAACTTAGGTGAACCATTGCCGAGAAAACATGAAACGCTCTCGATATTGGTAAAGTTTTTTTGATCAAATAGTATATTTTCTATTTTTTTCGCTATAGATGTGCATTTATCTAGGTTAGAACCTTCTGGTAAGAATACATTTATCAAAAATTGTCCGCGTGTAGTTTTAGAGAATAACTCAACGCGCATCTGCGAAGCTAAATAAAATCCGGCTGCAATAAAAGTTATACCCATTACCATCGCAAGATAACGTCTTTTTAACCAAAAACGAATAAACTTTCGGTATCTGAGCATTGAATTTTTGGTTTTAGACTTCTCACCTCTTTCTCTTTTAGGAGTAATCCAGAAATACAAAATTGGAGTTAGGCAAATAGCAACAAATAGCGAACTAGCAAGAGTGACAATAACTACAATAGGTATAGAACGCAAGAAAGCTCCGGTTGCGCCAACCATAAAAAGCAAAGGAATAAATGCAGCAATGGTTGTTAAAGTACCAGAAATAATAGAAGGAGCCATTTCTTCTACTGCATCAGAGAAAATATATAACCACGGTTTATCGCTCGTTTGAATCTCTTTGTGTATGTTTTCTATGATGATAATAGAATTGTCGACAAGAAGCCCTAAAGCAATAACAAGTGAAGCAATAGACATCTGTTGCAGGACTACATCTAGTATTCCCAAAAAAAAGATGGAAATAATGAACGTCAAAGGAATCGAAATTGAAACAATAACAGATTCACGAATACCAACAAAAAAGAACAAGACAAAAGTAACGCAAATCATGCCTTGTAAAAGATTTGAATATAAATTCCCAAGTTTTTGATCAACATAGTTGGCTTGATCAACGGGAATTTCAATTTTGATTCCAGGGGGCTTATGAAAAGAATTTATTGCTTGGTGAACTTGTTTTTGAAAATTAAATATATTATATCTATCTTTCATAATGACGACAAGAGCGACTACATTTTGTTTGTTGTAACGAACTCTATAGTCAGGATCTTTTAGTTTTGCAGTGACATCGGCAAGATCTTTTATATATACAGGATTATCCTCTGCTGAGATATCGACAATAACATTTTTGATATCTTCTAGAGTTCGGAACTCCCCTTGGGTTTCCACTAAGAAATCTTGTTTATCTGCTTTTAAGATTCCTGCTGGCTTAACGTTGTTGCGGACTTCAAGAGCGGCAACAATTCGCGAAATAGGTATGCGGTACTTTGATATTTTGTCCAGATGAAGAGAAACTTCAATAATTTCTTCGAGATCTCCTCTTAGCTCCACATCGGAAACACCAGGTAGATCTAGGCACTGCTTTTTTAATATTTCAATATTGTTTTTCAGTTGTTGTAGATTGTATTTTTCTCCGGTCATTACAGCGATTAGAGAATAATTTTTCACAAGCTCGTCAAAAATTATAGGTGGATGTATTTCCGATGGTAATTTCGGAACTAGTTCGCGAACTTTATCTTTTAATTTTTCGATGGCTGCATCTAAGTCCTCATCGTAGTCAAACAAAACTTCCATAGAAGATATTCCATTCTTTGAAACGGAAATAACCTCATCGACACCGCTAATTTCCAGGATAGTTTTTTCGACTTCTTTGGTAACTAGTTTTTCAACTTTATAGGGATCTGCCCCTGGATATGGAACAACTACACGCACCATATTGTATTTGATTGTCGGATCTTCTTGACGCGGTAATTGTAAAAAAGTAATAATACCGCTAAAAATAAAAGCCAACGAACCAACAAAAAATATTTTGCGAAACTCAATAATCTTATAAATCATTTTTCCCTACTTTTTTTGCGAATACCTAGTGATTTACAGGCAACATCTTTGATTGCTTGCTTTACAACGCTTCTCATTAAAGGAATACGCATGACCTTGTAAGACAAAAAACCAGTCCAAATTCGCTTCCAATGTTTTTGGACTTCGTCACGCCCTTGAAGCGCAAGAATTTGATCTAGATAAATTTGTACAGATTCCATTGCCCATGCAGTATGCCCTGTCGCCATATTATCTATTGATATGTGCAAGCTAACAATGTAAGGATCAATATCCCAATATGTAAGCTCGTCAACTAAAGTCATATATTCCCAGCCTAAACCTCCCATTTCAATCGCGAGATTTAAGCCAATAAGCTCTGGCTGATATGTTTTAGGAAATTGAGAAATACTTAGTTGCAATGTTGGTAAATGAAAAGAAGCTTTTTCTATTTGAGAATGATAAGCGAATTCTTTGGTGTTAAAATGTGGAAGCTGTGCATTTTCACTCTCAAGAAGTTTTCTATAAACGTTGGCGTGATTCCACTCTGTCTCGCCATTACCTATTTCGTCAGAAAAAGTATTAAACAAATATGTTGCTATTTGAGAGTGCGATGTCCCAGGCTTTGCAACATTTTGTAACCAGCAACCATCAACTAAAACCAAAGGAGCCAACTGATGCATAAACCAATCTGTATAGAATTCCCGCGAAAATCTAGGTTTGACAAATGGTTTATAGGCTTCTATTTGCGATTCATATATTTGGTGAATGCGTTCTGAAAAAGCATCATGGCTATAATTAAATAAATGGTATTTTTTAGGGAAGAAAGGCATATAGTTACGCGTTTTTTTTAAGGATTTTTCTACATATAATTTTGCAGAGTGTCTTGTCGTAGGGAAGAGATCGACATTCACTAAATAGTAAAAAAGATCTCTTATATTCCTAACTTTACTAGGAGATGAAGGTTTACGCTGTAGAGATTCTTTTGATTGATAAAATGGACAAACAACTTTTTGAGATGTAGATGCTTTTTGAGGAAGGCTGGCGACCCATTTTTGCAATATCTCTATTTCTCGATCTGTAAAGACTCTGAACATTGGTCCACCAAAAGCAATAAGCCTTGTAAATAGTAAGCTCTTTTCAGGCTCATTGCGATCAACAAAAGGTGAATTGGCAAATGCTTTTAAAAAAGCAGTAATATCAAATTTTTCACCATCAAACCATTCAGGAAGTGTTTTGTCTCCAACAAGTGTTTCTCGATGATGACCACGTGAATAAGGAGCTTTTTGAGAAATAATATCAATTACTTTTTCTTCTATAGTCGTACTTGTTTGATTAAGGTGGTTAGTTATTTGCTCTTTCCAGTGCTTAGATAATGTTTCTACGCTGTAAAAACCGTTCCACATTCTTTGCCAATTTTGTAAAGCAATATCTTGGTTTTGACCTTGGCAAAGTTGTGAGACAATGTTTTCTATTGTTTTATTATGTCGTTTGTCATTTTGATAGAAAGGAGCGCGCTCAAAGTATAATGATTTTTCAAATGGTAAATAAAATTGGTCAAAACCAGCAAAAAAATGTGCAAGAGTAATACCAACAATCTCTGGTAAAAATTTTCGCGGAAATTGCGATATTGCTAAATAGTATACAGGTATAGTAAAAGAGCTGTCTATTATTTGCGGCTGTGTAATATAGGCAAAAGAGCGTATGTCAGGAACAATAACAGACATCTTCTGTAAAATTTCTTTGTATAGATAAAAATGATTGTACTCGGGTTGAAAATCGCCCAATTTGAAACTATATATCTTAAATAAAAGAGCTGATATTTCAGTGTGACAATGTACAATACTACCTATGTTATTTAACCATGCGCCATCAATCAAAGCTTGCGGGGCAAATTGTTGCAATACAAAGTTGACCATTTCATCTGATAATGATGGCTGGGGTAAATCTTGCTGTTGCTGACGAAAACAATGTAAATAATCAATTATTTCGCTACGATTTTCATATGATAAAGTATTGTGCTGCTCGCCTTTTTGTAAACAATCTAGTACTATTTTCTCTGCCGATGGTAAAACATCTATATATTCATCTATATTCATTAAATAGTAGTATAGTTCTCTAGTTCTTTTGTTTTTGTAAGTAACTAGGTCATATTCTTTGTTAAAAAATATTGTTTGAAAATTTTCAGAAGGTTTTTGAAGTTGCACGATATACCTCACACTGTTATATTTACTCGATATTTAGGGGATATGTAACTAGCCAAATACAAGCAGTAATGGTGAAGCCCTACTTGTAAATGATGGGTATTTTGATAAACTTTACCAAACAATGCCGCCCCTTCAAATATCGTAATCAAAAAATCCGCTAGTTCAAGATTCGGGGTTTCTTGTATAAGATAACCCTGTTCTTTAAAAAAATCGAAACGCTCATTGATTAATGAGCGCCACTCTTGTAACAAATTAATGAGTTGTTTTCTTAGTTTGTCTTTTTGTTCGGAGGTTGTTTCGTTCATCACAACGCCAAGTAAGCACCCACCAACTCTTTCTTTTTTCAGTATCGCCAAGTCAAAAGCTTTTTGAATCCATTCCATAAAATGTACGATATTTTTTACTTGCGCGAGTGATTGCAAGTGTGCCGCTAGAACTTCGCAACCATAATGATCAATAACCTCAGAAATTAAATTTTCTTTGTTTTTGAAATAATAATAGAATTGCCCTTTTCCCGTTGCAGAATTTTCAATAATTTCGTCAACAGTGGTTCCTTTGACACCTTTTTCGAGAAATAATTGTTTTGCTTCATGCATAATTTTTTCTTTTGTTTTGATGTCTAAGTCTCCTTCTAAGTATTCCTTAAAAGTAACTTAGTTAATAGATACTTTTAAGGCGAATTTACCATTTACAGTTTTTGAAGTTTTGTTCAATGGCAAATTGAGATAAATTTGTAAATTGTTTCTTTATATCAAGTTTCTCTGTAAACGGCTCTATAATTTTATTTTTCTTATAAAAAAGTTTAGGACTATTCATGTACTTACCAAAAATGCTATGAATAGATGAGTAGTAAATTTTTTCTAAAGGGTTTTGTTTATCAGGCGTTTCATTGATAAACTCAAAACGCCGAAGTTTAGAAATCGCGAAGATATGCTCTACTATCCAATGTACTTCGATGTCTTCACCTACAATATTTAACTGTTTAATCTCTGGATCAAGAAAATTGTTTGTAATTGCTTGAGCTACCAAGTCGACGGGAACGAGGTTCATATGAGAATCGCGATGTAAACAAATACGTATAGGAAATTCTTTCATTTCCAAGGGTAACGACTTATAAAAAAACTTTAAATAAGAATAAAAAACATTGAATTTGGAAATAAAATAAAGAGGGGATTTTAGTAGTCTTCCACAAATAATACTTGGACGCATAATTTGCCACTCAATATTTTTGCTTTCACAAAAAGATACTATTTCTTTTTCAATTTGAGCTTTAAAATTTTCATATGGATTGCGATATTCACATTGCTGTAAAGATAAAAAATCGTCATCGATAACTCCTGATCGTATTCCACAAGAATAAGCCGTGCTTATAAAAATGAACTTACAAATGAATTTCTTACTTACTTCTAGGAGTTGTAAAGTAAGAAGATAATTGGAAGAGTAGATTTCTGATTTTACCTTGTCACTACTATCTAGATTAGTAGAAGCTGCTGTATGAATGAGATAACAATTTTTAATGCCAAAACTTTCAAAATGTTTTTCATTCAAGTCTTGTAGATCACATTCTATAACATGTATATACGGCCAAAAATCTTTTAGATCACTTGATTTTAGTTTATCAGGAAGAACATCGTCGTTAAGTAAACTTTTGACGCGTTCTTTTCCGCTTTTTTTGCTTGTTCTCACTGGTAAAAAAATTTGCCCATTACTATTATTTTTTATAAAGAGATAAAGAAGATCGTATAAAATTTGTGATCCGAGAATACCAGTCACTCCAGTTAATAATATATTCATAGTTAAATTATTTCTCAATTAAATAGTCATCAATTATTAAGGCATCAATACCTGTTGTATAAAAAAGAGCGATAGCATCCTCTACAGAGTGAATGATCGGTTTCCCCATAATATTTAGGCTAGTATTTAGCAAAATAGGTACGGAAGTGATATTGTAAAACTCTAGTATCAGTTGATAAAATTTAGAATTCCACTCTTCTTTTACTGTTTGCAAACGACCTGTACCATTGTGGTGGACGACAGCAGGCACTTTGTCCATTACATCTTTCTTAAAAGATAATGTTCTTTCCATATAAGGGGATTCTTGATAATTTTCAAAATATTCGTCGCCATACTCATGCAAAATCGCTGGAGCAAAGGGACGATATTCTTCGCGAAATTTAACTAAATCGTTGATTTTTTCTTTCATTTTGGGCGAACGAGGGTCAGCAAGTATTGAGCGATTCCCCAATGCGCGTGGCCCAAATTCTGCACGCCCTTGCATCCACGCAATGAGTTTACCTTCACTGAGCAATTTTGCTGTTTTTTTGTGGACAGTTCCTGTATGAAGCTGCATATTTAACGATTTGTTAAATTTTATTAAGTTTGAAAAAGATTTTTTAGGTATATCTGACCCTAGATATGGCGAAGTAAAATAGTATTTTTTTGGGCTGTTTTTTTGTGAGTAAGCCATCATCGCAGCTCCTAGAGCGCACCCATCATCTCCCGGAGCGGAAGGTACATATAGCTTTTCAAAAGGTGTTTTTTGAGTTATTTGTCCATTATAAGCAGAGTTAAGAGCACATCCTCCCGCCAAGACAAGATTTTTTGATGAACTAATCTTACTCAAATTACTCAAGAGTTTTGTCATAGTACGGCAGAAAAAATCTTGACCTGTGCAAGCCATATTTACAGCATCCCATGGCGAAGCATTTTTTGCTCTTTTTCTTTTGTGTAACTTTTCCATTATTGAATTTATTTTTTTTGTGGAACACCCCTTTATCTTAATGCCATCTACAAATAATAATTGCTCAAAAAGCTCTGAAATATCTTTATCTATTTTACCGTAAGGAGCAAGCCCCATTACTTTCCACTCTTCTCCTTTTAACCAGTGAAATCCACACAATTCTGTTAACTTCATATAAAAAAAACCAAGGCTTTGTGTTCCGCGTATTTTTTTTATTTGCTTTACTCTGTTATTTTTATAAGTGTAGTAAGCAATAGAAGCATCTCCACCATAAGAATCGACTATCATACAAGTAGCATCAGAAAAAGGACTTGATTGGCAAGCCATAGTTGCATGAGTGTCATGGTGTTCAAAGTGCTGAAAACTTACATTTCTATTACCATATTCATTTCTTAAGTACTGAGCGATGTTAACACCGCGTTTTTGATGGCCGCTTCTTAGTAGCGCTAACTGATAAGTCATTTTATATTTTTCTAGAAAAAATTGAAAAATAAAATGACCATGTTTTTCGAGAGTTAGTGCTTCAGCTCGATGTTCTTTTCTTACAGTATGAATAATTTCTGTCCAGGGTCTTTTCGTTGGCCAGTTAGTTCCAACGACAAATTCACCTTGAGGATCACAATATTCATTAATAATTTGTGGCAAATAAAAAATATTATCTGGTTCGCAATTTAAGCCTCTTTTGTTTTGTAAGTATCGCTCTATGGCTTCGGCAAATAATATTTCTCCGTTATGATTTAAAATTGCTATTGCTGGGTCATGAAATGTAGTAGAAAGACCAATATAATATTTGTTCAAAACAACCTCTTTACTAATTAGTACAAAATTTATTTTTACACAAGAAAATAGGCGAAGTTGTCTATTGAAAATCGATAAATTTAATGACTGCTTATACGAATTAAAATTTATCAAAGGCAACTTTTATAACGATTCTCTCTGTGTAAGGCACATGTGATTTCTCAGTTTGGCAAATGATTATCTATTTTAGATGAAATAACTTTCCTCTTTTTTACATAAATCAACTATTCCATATATTTCATAGTGATTACGTGTCAAATATGGAGAATATAAAAAGATTCAAATCTTTTTTTTTGTACCAAATAGTACAATTAAAATAAGTGCACGTCAATGTTTTTTAAAAATAACTGAGTATCTATACCTTTGTATATTTACCTGAATTACAAGAATACTTCAATATAAGAGACGTTGCGTCTCATCATAAGAGACATCGCGTCTCATCATAAGAGACATCTAGTCTCTTGTCAAATGTTTTTTATAAATTTGCAGTGTTTTTTTAGAGCGTGTCTTCATTGAATAAAGTAAAATTATAGTTGTTAGCTGTTGTGGTAATTAGAGATCTATATTATAAAGGGAATTAAACATGGAAATTTTTGCTAATACGGTAACACAATATTTTGCGGCTATTTGTGAAGGAGATGTTGAAACCTGGGTCAACTTATTTGCAGAAAATGCGGTTAGCCATGATCCAGTTGGAATGCCTTCATATAAAGGTCACGAACAACTTCAGAAGTTTTTTCTAGGCATTAGTAAAGCTTTTCAAAAGGTATCGTTTGCAGAAGAAAATGTTTATATTTGTGGAAAAGATGTCGCGGTAAAATGGAATGCATCAGGAATAGGTCATAACGGTGTTGAAGTATCGTTTAGTGGAATAGACACTTTTTCAATGAACGATGATGGAAAGATAGTGGAGCTAAAAGCGTACTGGGATTTAAAGGCTACTATGGCACAGTTAAAGGGGTAATATGAATATTAGGCAAGCGCAGAAAGATGATTGGCCACAAGTGTGGAATGTGCTTCGCGAAGCATTTCACAGCGAAGAAACATATGTCTATTTTGCTAATATCTCAGAGGAAGATGCTTACGATATCTGGATAAAAAAATCTTTACATGTTTATGTCGTAGAACAAGATCAAGTTATTCTCGGAACATATTATATCAAACCTAATCAGCAAGGGTTGGGAAGTCATATTTGCAATTGTGGTTATATTTCTGCGTCACAAGCCCGGGGAAAGGGAGTTGGATCACTGATGTGTAAACACTCTCTTGAAGAGGCAAAAAAAATAGGATTTTTGGCAATGCAGTATAATTTAGTTGTCAGTACAAATGAAGGTGCAATAAGGTTGTGGAAAAAATTTGGTTTTGAGATCGTAGGAACTATTCCGCAAGCCTTTTATTTTCGAAAAGAAAAATATGTGGATGCTCATATTATGTATAAAAAATTGTAAGTTGGTATTTTTTGGTGCGATTTGAATAATGGCATGTCTATCAAGTTTTTATTTCCCGCTTTTTTGGAAGTTTTGTTCGAGGTCTTGTAAATACAGTTTATATTTTGTGATATAAGCTGAGGTGAGCGGATCTTTACGCGAACGGAGTAGAAAAATTTTTTCCAAGTAGTAAATCATTTTTGCTATTTTACTTCTTTGGGGATGGTTTGGGAGTTGTAATAATTGTTTTTTAAGAGCATTTAATTGATTGCGATCGCTTCCTTTTAGAATAGCTTTTTTTATTTTTTGGTAGTCGTTGTATATTTCGAAATAACGAATATATGATTTTTGAATATTGTTATTTTGTATTTCTTTCTTCTTCTCTAATACACTTTCTATCGATTTCAATGAAGCTAAAAATTTTGATTTTATCTGACCGCTATTTTTTATGGGTTCTATATTGAGATCGAGTTGATATTTTTTAGAGAGAGCTATAAAATGCACTTGAATAAGATCGTTTATGCAAATACGTACTGTTCGAAATAGAGAAAAAATTTGTTTCGAGCAAAAGCTAGATTTTTGATACTGTTCTTCGCGTTTTTTTAAATGCTCAAGCTCAAGATTGAAATAGTTAAGTATTATTTTAATGTTTTTAATTTTATGACTTTTTTTTTCGGTGAATTTGTCTAGAGTTGAAATTATTCTACGACACCATTCTATATCATGCTCTACTGTTTGTTCATCGATATTTTTGATTGGTACTATTTCTCGTTGTATTTCGGCGAGATAATGACTTATATTTTGACGATAGATTTTTCGTTTATTTTTATCTGATAAAGTGAGTAAATTTTTTTGTAGAGTCAATATTTTTTTTACATAGAACATACTTTTGGCAAAATAAGGAGCAAGTATATTTGGAGAAGAAAGTTCAATTTGTTTCTTTTTCTGTGCTTGTAACTGTTGAATGTGTTTCGCTATAATTTTTTTTGAGGGAGATTTGTTGGTTTCGCTTACATATACAATAAATTTCTCTAAGAAATCAATGTACATAAGTTGCTGTTGCTTTTCTAGTAAGGGATTGCCAACAAAATATTTATGAACATATGTTTCGCGCACTTTTTTATGTGTGTAAATGATTTGTAGTTTGTAAATACCGCTTAATACTTTACCTTTAACCGGACCGTAAACAAAAGTAGCGCTATTATTTTTCATTAAAATTCGCTGTCGACTTACAGGTAATTCTTTATTTAGTAAAGTAAGCTTGGTATGTAAAAAACCGTCCTTTTGAGGAAAGTCTCCTTCTATTTTAAATTGCCAAAACAAGTTTTCATCTTTTTGCTGTTCTGAAAAATAAAAATCGATATTTTTGGCAAATAAAGAGATATAAACAATCCACAAAAGGAAAAGGTTTTTCATTATTATCTTCCTATGAAACGATATTCTAAAAGCCTTAGATTTGTAAAATACGCAAAGGTTACTTTGTCTAATAATGGTGATTGGAAAATAGGATTTCGATCTTGTCTGTTAAATGTAAAAGTTACAGAAACCGGTTCTCCTGGTTTTTGCTGCAAAGGGATAAGTACGTTAAAATCAGAAATCAAACTTCCGACATTTAGAGGTTCGTTTATGAATTTTAAATAATCCTGTAAACTCTCTTCTAACGTTTTTCCTTGAGTAGCTGTAAATTTTTGGTGGTCTCCATTAAATTTGACTTTAAACGTCGTGTCTATTAGATCTTCTCCATCTTTGTCTTTCAAGTGCATTTTTATTTCTCGTTTTTTTCTACCGCGCTTGTTTTCTTTTACTTCGATAGACAACTCTTCTACAGTGTCTTTTAGGAACTCTGTTAGGTTTGGTAGTTTTTTATTGTTAAGACCTAACACGTTGTTAAGAGTGGATTCAACATTTGTACCATTATCTACCTGTAATATTTCAGGTTTGACAAAGAGAATGTGTCCACCGTTTGGCGTGTTTATTTCTACGTCGAATTTCGCGAAAAAATTACTGTTAGGGTCTTGGTTTAGTTCGTAACGCGATGGCAAAAATGTAGAATCACTCATCCAATCAATATTTTCACTGATGCGTATGTCATCAATTGTTATCTCTGGAATTGTTCCAAATGAAGGATCAGGAGGACCAATGAAAATTTTGTTTTGCAAAGTAAGATTGCTTCCTGCTTCTTGGCGTTCTTTTTTTTCTTTTTCCGCTTTTTCGGCCTTTTCTTTCTCTTTTTTCTCTTTCTCTTCTTTTGCTTTTTCCACTTCCTCTGGGGTTGGTGGATTTTCGGGATCTATTGGTGGATCTGGTTTTTCTGGTTTTACTTCATCGTCTTGTAAGTTGCCGTCTAATGGAGTAAAATTATCATTAAGAACATCTTGTAGAATATCTTGAATAAAGCTAGGTGAGTTTGTTTGACTTTCAGAGGTTTGGAAATCACTAAGTTCTGAATCCGCACCTCGTTGAAAAAGGCCACCAGCATTATTATAAAACTGTCCTGTTACTTTGATTGCATCATTACCATCACTAAACCCATTCATTTGTGTACCGTTATGCCAGCGAACAGCTAAATGATAAAATTCTTGAGTATGGACACCTCCACCATCGGTTTCTGGATCAATGGTCAATTGCTTAGTGAAAGTAATAAATTCGCCAGGATTAGCAGGAAAAGTTCCAAATCCTAATTGGTCTGCCAGTGCATCTTTATCTGTAGGGGAAAGTTCTTGCGCTTTACCATCTACGAATTTTTGAATAACGAATTTATTTGTAACTTTTACTTCTAACTTACGTAAATTATCATCTGTTGAGGTTTTCGACTGTTGAACGCGCATCTCAATTTCGCGTTGTACACCAATTTGAAAATGTTCGTTGATGTCGTTACCATCCTGTTTAAATGTCGAATTACTAAAAAATATAGTGCGAAATTCTTGGGCATTATTATCTTCATCGTTACCCCATGCGTCATTGATTTTAAACCAGAACATAATGGAGCCTTTGTTATCAGAAATTTTTCCTTCATTGTTTACAACATTATCTGAGTTACCATTCAAAAGTGCAGGAAGATTTCCATTTTCTTCTAAATTAGCAATATCAGAGGAAGGAAAAGAATCAAATGATAGCAAGCTATTTTCATCATCTTTTTTCAAGACAAAACCATCAGCAGCTAGATTTATTTTGCTCAATCCATTTGACTGCTTCTTTAATTCAAAAACCGCAGGATTAGGAGGAAGCTCGCGATTTATATTCGTTGTGGTTAAATTCTCGGTGGCTTTATTTGGTTCTACACTGCCATTAAAATCTGCACGAAAGAGGTAGTTACCGCTAGCATCCGTAGGATCAACAGCATTATCGAGTCCAGTAAAACCAGTTTTAGCATCGAATTGAATTGGATCAAAAAAACCAGAAATATCGCTGGATTTTAGAAGTGCTCTTTCAATATCGTCTAATTGAAGATTATTTGGGGCAGTAAAGGAATTTTGAGTGATCTTTTTGTCTACGTTTCCTTCTTGGCGTGCGCCTTCAAAATCTTCTTGGCTGTCGTACTGATCAACTTCAAAAATTTGCGCGTTTGTGTAATATTTCTGCGCAACAACCATCCCGAGAGTGGGGGAGAAATTTTGGACTAAACTTGTGATTTCGAAATGTCCGCCGGAAAAAAAGCAAAAATTAATGGTATGATATAACAAGTCTGATCTGTTGGGGTTTTGAAACCTCAAGCGATTTGCATTTTGCTTTTTTAAAGTCACATCAGGATTGAAATTTGCATCGAGTAATTTTATTTTATTTTTTGATGAACTATTAAAAAGTTTCGCTCCTTGCTGATTAACGATCTTCATAAAAGTACTAAAATCAGGAAATATATCTTGTTGACGATGAACACAAACAGCATTGGCTAAACGAATAGCATCACCTTGATCTATTTCGATTTTATTTCCGTTTTTATTCATTGAAATATTTTTAAATAGGGCGTAGAGAACAGGCCAAGCAGCAGTATTTATGTTAATAGGCGCAACAGAGTCTTTTTCCAATTCATTTTCATTGCCAATTGTTTTGAAGGTAATTTGCTTAAAGAAAACACTGTTGTCCATTTCTGAACGCAAAGGAAAAATAGTGATAAAGTCTTTTATTGCCTCAAAGTCTTTTTCGCTGATAGATTTATTTCCATCAGTTAGACCAATGATGCTGTCTTTTGAGCGATATCCAACATTATCTTTAGGACGATTATTGACAATAATATTGCCGATTTCTGTAACATCAACGTCAAAAATGTAAGGGGCGCTGTTGGAACCGTCTGCGCGTACAGGACCAAAAAGTTTCATCTCTATAGCTTCTGCAAGATTCGAAAGTATTTGCGGTAAAGAGGCCAAATCGCTATTTATATTGATTTGGGAGGTAGTGTCAAAAACTTTTAGTGTGTACATGTGTGTCGCATCATTCATGAAGTTAGAGATATTATGCCCTTGAAATACCTCGTTTGTTGAATATGATGGTTCATTCACATTATTTGCAAAAACTTCTTGCAAGTTTTTTATATTTAAGCCTGCGGCGGTTTCATCATCTGCAATGTCTATGCTGCCAAATTGAGTGGGAGCATCTTCTGTAAAACATAGATAATCGCGATAGTAAATATTGTTTTTAAATCCTTCTACAAGATTTGCAATAGCAAGATCTATAGAACCGTAACCATGTATATCAGCTGTTACATTATCAGTATAGCTTACAGATGCACCTCGCTGTAAAACGGCAACTCGCGTAAATGTAATAGCCATAGTACTCAGGAGTAGTAAAACTGCTGTACATAGTATGAGTGCGAAGGCTTTTTGTTTTTTTCTTTTTTGCATACCCCCTCCTTTACTAAAATCATGAGGAAAAATTCTTAAACTATTTTTAACTTATTCTGTTTGTTTTTGCGGTTTTTCTTAGTATAATACATATGTTAAATGCTTCCAAATAAAAAACATGATTCTTGTGGCGTGGTATAAAATCTGCTACAAAATTGGCTGCCAATTTATACACACGATTGTTACTCGTCGTTTTAAGTACCAATACCATCGGCTTAACTCCTGCTAAGTCTGCGCAAATTTTGATCATTTTCCTAGACCAAAAGCACCTACAAATTTTCGCTTTAAAACAATTTTGTGACAGGCTTTAAGGATTCGATTTATTCTTTATTCCATCAACATGTTATGTTGTATAATTTCACTATTTGCTAGAATTCCCATGCGCGCATCTTCGATAAGCAGTTCGATATTTGCTTTGTCTTCTACATCTGTAAGATTGCGTAAATGACTTTTGGCACTTTGCACAAAAAAATCCAAGCATTGCCGCGAAACTTCATACTTATTTAAGTTGAAATAAACTTTTCCTAAATACAAGCAGACATAAGCATATTCGTAAGAATCCGCTCCATACATAGGTTGCAAAATTTGGCCTGCTTTAATCGCTGTTTTTCCGGCTTTTTCGTAGTTTTTCTGTTTAATTAATATGTCGGCTACGTTAAGCAAGCACCATGCTTTTTTTTCACTATCGGTTAAATCTACAGCTTTGTGAGCTAACTCTAATGCCAAATGGTAATCTTCTTCGTCTACCGCCATCATCATTTTTGATTGGATTTGCTCTAGATTCATAATATTGTTCCAAAAAAGTAAAGGTTGAGAAAGCATGACCGAGGTTCGTAATAAAATGTCACTGGAAAAGGCACTTGACCAGTTTATTGAAAATACAAAAAGACCATTTCGTTTAGAAAAAGTTATTCAATTCATTGTGCCAAGATTGAAAAAAGTTCCCAAAAATTTATATATTTCTTTGGATAGAATGTTACGTCGCGATAGACGTTTTTTTTATGATAATTTTAAGGAATTGTATGTTCCAAGATCTTATTTTTTTAAAAACACGCAATTTTTGATAAAACCAACAACAGAAGAAATTCGCGAAGGAATTTTATACCCGGGTCATCGATTTATACCTTTTTGTCATTGGGAAGTTTTCCCTACAGCGTGTCAGTTACGATTGGGAAGGCGTAAACTAAAAACAATACAAGTAAAAAAAAGGTTTCAAGATATTTTAATTTATCATACCTTACTTGGCAAGGAGAATATTATTAGTTATCTGCTTGTTGATCACGAAGATAACGGAGAGATTCTTTCAAAACCGAATATAATGATAGAGGATGCACTGCTAAATGTATTTGATATGAAAGATTTTTTTGCATCTCATAATTTCGAAGAAGGAGATTCTATTCTCGTAACTGTGAAGGACTGGGTGCAAGGTAAATATACTATCGAGTACAAGAAAACGATAAATAGTGATTTAGATTATCATAATAATAAAAAACAGTGGATAAAGAACTTTGAAGATAAGATGCTCGATACCTTTAAAGATGAAGGAACATTGACGAGTATTTATGAACAATTAGCCATTGCATTTTTCAAAAGTGGTAAAGAAATATTAAAAAAACCATTTGCACACATAGGTGGTGTTCTTGCTGTAAGCGAAAAAATTGAAATTGCACCTCTTGGAATGACTAGTATATTATGGCATCAAGGTGAAGCTCCTGAAGATGCAATAGATTTTGATTCGGTGGAATATCAAATAGGAATGACTGGCAATGCTGACAGTATTGACGGAATATTACAAGATTTAGGAGTTGCACTTAACGAACAGGTTGTTGAAGCCTTCATTCGCGATGAATTTTACACAAAGCGCAAGGATTTCAAAAAAGCTTTAGAGCGATGTTTACCTATGCAAATCATCGAATTTTATGATGAAGAACAACAAAAATCCTTTGGTAAACTTACTAAACAACTATGGAATAAAATAGAAAAAAGCTACAACATATTTTGCGATAAACATGCGGGAAAATATAGAAATAAAGCTTTGTTAACACTTGAATTCTATTACACGTGGTTATACAGTTTAGAGAAAAAAGGTATTGAGGAAAAAAATTGCCCTAAGCGCGAGACCTTGGCACTTGGAGAAATGCAAGTTATGTTGATGCATTTGGTTGCAGGGTTTAATAGTGGTGACAGCGAAGATCTTGTAAAACAAAAAGATATGATGATAGCTCTTGAAGATATTGATCATTCGAGTAAAACATTTATAGAAATTATCGAGCGCGAAGCGACGAGAGCTATGCGTCCTATACTAAAAGTTGTGAATAGCCACACTGCGCCAAGGGAAGAACAAGAGGATATTTACTATCTTAAAATATCTTTAAAAAAGTCGAAGCCTCTTATTTGGCGTCGTATCTGTGTTCCTGGAAATATTAGTTTAGCTGCTTTACATGATATTATTCAAGTAACAATGGGGTGGGAGAATAATCACGAGCACTGCTTTACTATCGATGAAGTAGTTTACGGAGATATGAGTAGCGATTATCATTTGAAAGACGAGCAAAAATACGCGCTAAATGAATTAATAACAGAAAATAAGACATTTTTTTCTTACGAATATGATTTCCAAGATTCTTGGCAACATAAAATTGTAGTAGAAAAAATTACTTCGCATAAAGACAAAGATGTAAAAATCAAATGTCTTGCCGGAAAAAATGCTTGCCCTCCAGAAAATTGCGGTGGTATCTATGGATATGAAGAAATGTTGCAAATTTTAAAAGACGCATCTGATCCCGAGCACCTAGATTTACAAGACTGGTTACACGGCTTTGATCCAAAACTTTTTAGTATAAAAGATGTAAATAAGTATTTAGAAAATTTATAATTTCGCGTTTAATCATTGAAAAAATCTTGAAAAACCTTAGAAATCCAGTTAAATTTATAAAGTAAGTAATCAAACATCTAGTCACTTATGTTCTCTATAAAAAGATAGTCTAGAGGGTATGGCGAAAAATAATTTACCACTTGGCATAATTTAAAATTTATTTGCTTTGTTATTTGTGACTTATAAAACAATGTTATGCCTGACTAAATAAAGAAATCTCCATGTGAAATTTACTATGTTTTTTGCGCTACGTCTTTAAAAACAAAAGGTAAATTATAACTATGTCGTCGTTGGTTTACAAATTTATGCAAGAATTCTCAATATAGAAAGTTGAAAATGGCTGAACAAAGACGAAGAAGGTTAGGCTCTATTCTTCGAGCACTCGGAATTATAAACGATGGGCAATTAAAAAAAGCTCTTGCATACCAACAAGAGCACGGAGTGAAACTTGGTGAAGCACTAATTCAAATGCAATTTGCAACTCAAGTACAAATTACTCAAGCACTAGCTAGACAATTTAGTTTGCCATTTGTTGATGTCGCAAATGGAAATATTCCGATGGAAGTAATAGAGTGTGTTCCTAGACAAATTGTAGAAGAAAAACAAATTCTTCCAGTGAAGAAAACTGCGCGTTCTGTAATTGTTGCAATGACAGATCCCCTAGATCTTGCTACACTAGAAGACTTACGCTTTCTTTTAGCATGTGATATAGACTGTGCTCTTACAACTCCTCAGTCGATGAAAGATGCGATTGCTAAATACTATGAGGTTGAAAAAAGTAATTTAGAAGATTTCTATGACCAAGTGACAGCAGCAGATCTAGATTATTCGATAGAGCAGGTAGAAGAAGAAGAAGTTGAAGAAGAAAATGATGATGCGCCTGTTATCCGCTTGGTAACGCTTATTATAAACGAAGCACTGAAAAATAGAGCATCTGATATTCACATTGAACCACTTGCAAATAGAATTCGAGTACGTTATCGTATTGATGGTGTATGCCAAGAAGTTGATTCACCTCCTAAAAAATTGCAAGGTCCAATACTTAGTCGTTTGAAAATCATGTCGGATATGAATATCGCTGAAAAAAGAATTCCTCAAGATGGTCGTATTAAACTCACCCTACAAGGACGTGGTATCGATTTACGCGTATCAGCTTTGCCTTGCTATCATGGTGAAAGTGTTGTCATGCGTATTCTTGACAAAGAGAAAGCTCTTGTGAGTTTGGATATTCTTGGTTTTCATGAATCAGATTTTGAGCGCTTTCAACGTATTATTAAAAAACCAAATGGTATTTTCCTTGTAACTGGCCCTACAGGTAGTGGAAAAACAACGACATTATACGCGGCCTTGCAAGAATTGAATCGACCGGATGTAAAAATTATTACTGCTGAAAACCCTGTGGAATATAATATCACTGGAATAAATCAGTGTCAAGTACGACACAATATAGGCTTGAATTTTGCCGTTATCCTCAAAGCAATGCTCCGCCAAGCGCCGAATGTTATTCTTGTAGGGGAGATTCGCGACCAAGAAACGGCCGAGATTGCTATCCAAGCAGCTCTTACAGGACACTTAGTATTCTCAACACTACACACAAACGACGCACCTAGTTCGTTGACTCGTATTATTGATATGAATGTAAAACCTTTCCTTGTTTCTTCTGCTGTACAAGCAGTACTTGCACAGCGGCTTATTCGTAAAATATGCCCCCATTGTAAAGAACAATATGTGCCCGATGATGCAGAACTAATTTCAGTAGGTTTAAATCCAGACGCAACTCGTCATTCAAAAATATTTAGATCTGTAGGATGCGATCAGTGTAAAGGTGTTGGTTATAGAGGACGTATGGGTGTATATGAGATGTTAGAAATGTCTCCACAACTGCGCGAGTTAGTATTCCACCAAGCATCTACAATTAAAATTCGCGAGGAAGCAAAATTGTCAGGTGGAATGTCAACATTGCAGCAGGATGGTGTGCGCAAAATTTTAACAGGAAACACGACAATTGAAGAAGTACTAAGAGTTACACATGCTAAGCATTAAGGAGATAAAAGTTGCCGGATATGAATCAACTATTACAACTGGTCGTCGATAAAGGAGGTTCTGATTTGCACCTTACTGTTGGTCGTCCACCTGTTGTACGATTACACGGGAGAATGAGAACGTTAAATACTCCACCACTGACACCTGAAGATACTATTGATTTAATGAAAAGTATCACTGGTGAACGCTATCAACAAGAATTAGATGAAGTAGGAAGTACTGATTTTGGGTTTGCATTTGGCGAGAAAGCTCGTTTTCGTTCAGCAGTATTTAAACAGCGAGGAAATATAGGTATAGTTCTAAGACAAATATCAAATACGTTGTTAACTATGGAACAGATTGGTTTATCTCACAATATAAAAAGCCTGTTAGCAAAACCAAGAGGAATGATGCTTGTAACTGGTCCTACAGGAAGTGGCAAATCGACAACATTGGCATCAATGATAAACTTTATCAATGAAGAACATGATCATCACATTATTACAATCGAAGACCCTATTGAGTTTTATCATGAGCACCAAAAATCAATTATAACGCAACGCGAAGTTGGTATTGATGTTGATTCTTTCTCCGAGGCTCTGCGCCGCGCTTTGCGTATGGATCCAGATGTTATTCTCGTTGGCGAGATGCGCGACTTAGAAACTATCAGTGCCGCTATCACTGCTGCTGAAACAGGGCACCTTGTTTTTGGAACTCTACACACGACAGGAGCTGCCAAGACCATTGATCGTGTAATTGATGCATTTCCTCAAGCGCAACAAGAACAAGTCCGAGTACAATTAGCAGGTTCTCTTGTTGCAGTAATCTCTCAACTTTTGGTACCTCGGTGCGATAAGTCTGGGGTAATTGCAGCTCACGAAATTATGATCGTGACTTCTGCGATTTCTAACTTGATACGCGAAAATAAAACATTTCGTATAGATTCTTCTATACAAACTGGAAAAAAATACGGGATGCAGTTACTCGATGATACACTGTTTAATCTTTTTGTAGATAAAAAGGTTAAGTACTCTGATGTAATGCAGAGAGCACAAGATCCTATTGCTTTGCAAGAAAGAATTAAACAAGGAAGCGAACAGGCTCAATAACTAATTTAGAAGGTAAGAAAATATGGCGAGACGATTATTAGGACAAATATTAAAAGATAAAAACTTAATAACAGAACCGCAAATTCAACAAGCCCTCTCTATTCAAAAAAACCAAGGTGGAGCTATTGGTAAAATATTTATTGAACAAGGGTGGGTGTCGGATCAAGAGGTTTTATTTGCATTGGGTCAACAATTTGGAATGGACGCGATCAATCTTGATGAAAAAGAGCTTGATCCTGATATTATTAAAAAAGTTCCTTACTCCATGGCCAATATTTACCGAGTAATACCTGTTTCTTTTCGCGATGACATGCTGACAATCGCGATGGCTGATCCTATGAATGTACAAGTTCTAGATGATTTACGTATGATGTTGCACTGTGAAGTCCAAGGATCTGTGTCTAACGAAGAGCAAATTCAACGAGCTATCGACAAGTATTACAGTGATGATGGTGGTGGAAACTTTGATGAACTTATTAATGAGTTCCGACAAGAAGAAGAAATGATAGAGGTTTCTGAAGCCAAAGATGGTTATGATTTAGATGATGTTAATCGCATGGCTGAATCAGCTCCTGTTATTAAGTTGCTTAATCTTATTTTAATGCAAGCAATTAAAGACAAAGGTTCTGATATTCACTTTGAACCTTTTGAACGCGATTTTAAAATCCGTTATCGCGTAGATGGTGTACTATATGAAATGATGCCGCCACCACAAAACTTGGCACTAGCGCTTATTTCAAGAATAAAAGTAATGAGTAACCTTGATATTTCTGAAACGCGATTACCACAAGATGGTCGTATCGAACTTACCATAGGAGGTCGACCAGTTGACCTTCGTGTATCTACGCTTCCTACGATGTTTGGCGAAAGTTGCGTAATGCGTATCCTTGACAGAAGCGTTGTAAACTTAGATTTAGAAAGTTTAGGTTTTCGTGAACGAGAATTGGAAACCATGCGTATCTTTATCGCAAAACCAAACGGTATTGTACTCGTAACAGGACCAACTGGTTCGGGAAAAACAACCACTCTTTACTCAGCACTGAGCGAAGCGAATAAAATAGAAGTCAAGATTATCACCACCGAAGATCCTGTAGAATATGATATTGATGGGATTATGCAATGTCAAGTAAATCACGATGTTGGATTAACATATGCGGCGGCACTTCGAAGTATTTTACGTCAAGATCCAGACAAAGTTTTGGTAGGAGAGATTCGCGATAAAGAGACAGCAGGTATTGCTATTGAAGCTGCTCTGACAGGACACTTAGTATTTTCTACCTTACACACCAACGACTCTGCTGGCTCTGTGGCACGTCTTGTTGATATGGGAATCGAACCATTCTTAATTGCAGCAACAGTACAAGGAGTAATCGCACAGCGTCTTGTTCGTAGAATTTGTTCGAACTGTAAAGTAGAATATACACCTTCCTTAGAGGAAGTTCACGAGTTAGGTATGGAGCAAGAGAGTATAGGTTCTAAAAAGTTTGCTTATGGAAAAGGGTGTTCTAATTGTAATAAGTCTGGTTATCGTGGGCGAACAGCTCTTTATGAAATTTTATTAGCAAACGATAATATTGCACAGCTGATACTCGAAAGAGGCTCTACTGGACAAATACGAGACCTTGCAAGAGAGCAAGGGATGCGAACATTGCGTGAAAGTGGGCTACTCGCTATTTTCGACGGTGTAACTACCGTAGAAGAAGTTGTAAGAGAAACATTATTCTAAAAGTTCGAGAAGAAAGGATTCATTTATGGCTAATGCTGCTGAGGCAAAAAAAAGTAAATCGATAAATTTGGGTTTTAGTAGAGGTGTTAGTTCAAAAGAATTAACCGTTTTTACTAGTCAACTCTCTACCTTGCAGGACGCAGGACTTCCTATCGTAAGAAGTCTAAAAATTTTAGCAGGCCAGTTAAAACCAGGTACTTTACAACGAACAGTTTATACCGTTGCTGATGATGTAGAAGGTGGTAGTACGTTTTCTGAAGCATTATCTAAACATCCAAAGATTTTTGATAAATTATATATAAATATGATCAAAGCTGGAGAGATGGGGGGGGTTCTAGATGTAATTCTCCGTCGTTTATCCGACTTCATGGAAAAATCAGAAAAATTAAAGAAAAAAATCATTGGAGCTGCTGTATATCCAATTGCGGTTCTTTGTGTTGCAGGAGGAATATTAGCGGTAATTATGATTCTTGTTGTACCACAATTTAAAGAGATTTTTAGAGATATGGGAGTTGACTTACCGTTTATTACACAACTTCTTATTAATATTAGCGATAACATGGCTTCTTTGTGGTGGGTGGTTTTACTTGCTATCTTTGCTATTATTAGTATTTTTAAACTCATTGCTAGCAATAAACGTGGAAAATTAATGCTCGATACGATTGTTTTACGATTACCTGTATTTGGCGCGATTGTTCGTAAGTCTAGTATTAGTCGCTTTACTAGAACACTTGGTACCCTAATAACTTCAGGGGTTGCAATATTAGAAGCGCTCCAAATAGTAAAAAACGCTATTGGAAATCAAATTATTGCACGAGCAATACAAGCAGTTCAAGATAGTATTCGTGAAGGTGAAAGTATCGCAGAGCCGCTAGCAAATAGTGGTGAATTTGATGATATTGTCGTGAATATGATCGATGTAGGTGAAGAAACAGGAGAACTTGATAAAATGCTTATCAAGGTTGCAGACAACTATGATGATGAAGTAGATGTACTTGTAACCTCAATGGTAAGTTTGATGGAACCCGCACTCATTATCGGAATGGGTTTGGTCATTGGTTTTATTGTGATCGCACTGTTCTTACCACTAATTAAACTTGTTCAAGATATGGGACAATAACAAGCTTGTTCATTAAGAGATGTGGTAAGTTGTTTTTACCACATCTCTCACATCAACTTCGGCTCGATAATTTATTTTGCAGCCGCCAAAACTTTATATTTCCTAGTCTCTAATTTATAACCTTTCCAATAGGCAGAAGGGAGATGCGAGGCTAAAACATTAGAGCCTCGTAATCATACAATGAAAATATTCGTTTGGATGTGTTTCTTAACCATCTCACTACAGGCAGTTGAATTTTCTGAATCACTGGCCAAAGACATTAGTTCTTACATAAAACCTCTTTTGGAAAAAAACTTAGCGGCAAAAACTAAAAGATCAGCGCCGCTCTTGAAAATAGAATTTAAAGCTACTCCTCAACAAATGACTTTTTATCTTTCAAAAAGAAGTGAGCGTGATACTTTATTTTCTGTTAATATTCAACAAAAACAGCACAGAGCATTTGTAAATGCTAGAGTTCTTTACATAGAAGAGCAACAAATTATCAAAAGTGCTATAGATATGTTTCTACCGAAAAATACAGAGCAAAATTTTGCGACTGGTCCTATAGCTTGGGGAGTATCCCATTTAGGAATTAGTAATTTATATGTTGATCCAAGGAAGGAAGCAGGAGGGAATCTTGCTAGTCAACTGGCTTTTGGTACCCCTGTTCTTATCTTACAAAGCAATGAAGATAACACCTTTTTCCGCGTTCAAGGTGTTAGTGATGGTTATCTTGGTTGGATAAAAAGCAGCGATTTAAAATTCATGACTAGTCGTGAGTGGCAACAATGGAATGCAAGTATTGTTACTTTTAATACGCAAGAAATAAAATTAGATGATATACTTGTTCCCACAGGCGGAAGGTTTGCATTTAATTACCAAGATGATGAAAATATACATGTTCGCGATTTTGCAAATCGTACCTGGACATTTACACATGAAAAATTTAGCTTGTCATTAGCAACTCAAGAAAAAATAATGGACACTGCGCGCAAATTTTTGCCTAAATCATTACTCACAACACAAAAATACTTATGGGGTGGAACAACAACACCGCAAACCGATTGCAGTGGTTTTGTGCAGCTCACGTATCGTTTGCACAATATACTTTTACCAAGAGATTCAGATCAACAGTATCAGTACAGCGAAAAAGTTACTTTACAAAATGCAGAAGCTGGCGATTTAATATTTTTTAGCAAACATGGTACACATCCAACGCATGTTGGTTTACATATAGATAATGATCTCTTTATCCACTGTTCTGCATCTGGTCCTTATTCAGGTGTAAAAATTAATCGTTTAAATGGTAATAGCGAATATGAAAAATATTTGAGAAAGATTTATTATGCTTCAGGACGTATTACAAAATAGAGTCATTGTTTTTGTTTGTGCGGTGTTGTGTACTTGCTGTTCACCATCGCAGAAAAATTTAGATGAGGCGCGTAGTGACAATGTGTCGCAGCAGAACATGACAAATTATGCCCAAAGTGACGATCCTCTCTTACGCGTAGCTACCGCTGAAAACACAAATACTCCTAGTGAGATTTTAGCGCAATTGGCAAAAGATGAAGACGAAGAAGTGCGCCGGGCCGTTGCTGAGAACCCAAACACATCAATCGAAATACTCGGAGTATTAGCTCAAGATAAAAATCAACTGGTGAGAGATATTGTTGCTTCTCATGAAAGTGTTAGTGTTGAAATTTTAACAGTCTTAGCAGCCGACTCCAAGTGGGAAGTGCGTTTGAGTGTTGCTGTTAACAATAAAACGTCTGTAACTACTTTACAAAAGCTAATTCAAGATGAAAATGAAGAAGTAAAGAACGCAGCAGCAAAAAATTTAGAAATGCGCAAATAGATACTTGCAAGCACAGATATTTTATGTATAGTAACAATGGAATACTGCTGAGATGCAGTTTATAATAATTCGATTTCAAAGGAGCACAATCAAATGGGATTCTCATTACCAGATCTACCATATGATTACAATGCATTAGAACCTCACATTGATGCACGTACAATGGAAATACACCACGGTAAACACCACGCTGGATACACAAAAAAATTAAACGCAGCACTAGAAGGCGCAAATCACACAGCAGATAACGCTGAAGATTTAATAAAAAACTTAAGCGCTGTTCCTGAGTCTATCAGAGGAGCTGTTCGCAATAACGGTGGTGGTTATGTAAATCACAAGTTATTTTGGGAAGTTATGGCTCCAAATGCAGGTGGCGAACCAGACGGTGATTTAGGTACAGCAATAAACGAAGCATTCGGTAGTTTTTCTGCTTTCCAAGAAAAATTTGCAGCAGCGGCAGGCACGCGTTTTGGAAGTGGCTGGGCGTGGTTAAGTGTAAAAGATAGTAAATTAGTTGTTAGTAGTACTGCGAACCAAGATAATCCTCTTAGTGAAGGTGCTACTCCTATTCTTGGATTAGATGTTTGGGAGCATGCTTACTATTTAAATTATCAAAATCGCCGTCCAGACTATGTAACATCATGGTGGAATGTTGTTAATTGGAAAGCCGTTGCCGATAAATACACCAAGGCAATGGGTAAATAGTAACAAAGAATTAATACATTGCTGTTTTACTAAAGTAAAACTACATTTTATGTGTAAATAAACTGGTATGTGGTTTTAGAAAGTAGCAGAGAAAATCAATACATTGTTGTTTTATACAATTTAAAATTAGGATTTTGTATAAAGAGTTTATTCTCTAATTTTAAATAACAGCATTTATTAGGCGATAGGTAGTTTAGAGCTATCTATCGCCTTGTTTATATACCCAAATTGCTTTGGAGAAAACAATGAGCGATATCGCAAAAATTTTGCAAAATTTAGGCATTGAATCACAAAACTATGGTGCTTTTAATGGAGAATGGTTTGGAAGCGGAGAAACGCTTGAATCTATTTCTCCTATTGATGGGAAAGTGATTGCAACTGTTGTTCAAGCAACAACAGAGGAATATGAAAAAGTTTATAACGAAGCAGAGAAAGCTTTCAAAATATGGCGAATGATACCTGGACCCAAACGCGGTGATATTGTACGCCAAATAGGAGACGCTCTTCGCGAGCACAAAGATGATCTAGGGGCATTAGTTACTCTTGAAATGGGAAAAATTCTAGCCGAAGGCAAGGGTGAAGTTCAAGAAATGATTGATATTGCCGATTTTGCTGTAGGATTATCGCGGCAAATGTATGGCTCAACAATGCATAGCGAACGTCCTTTACATCGTATGTATGAACAATGGCATCCTCTAGGTGTAATTGGAATTATTAGTGCTTTTAATTTTCCTGTTGCGGTATGGTCTTGGAATTCAATGCTTGCTGCTGTTTGCGGTGATTCAATGATATGGAAGCCTTCCCCTAAAACACCTCTTACAGCAATTGCTTGCCAAAAAATCGCCGCAAAAGTTTTTGTTGCCAATGATCTTCCTCCTGCAGTAATGTCTTTAGTGATAGGAGATACTGAAACTGTCGGAGAAAGAATGATCGCTGACAAACGATTACCTCTTATCAGTGCTACTGGTAGCACACGTATGGGTAAAAGAGTAGGTGAAGTGGTTGGTGGACGCTTGGGGAGAACAATATTAGAGTTAGGAGGTAACAACGCTCTTATTGTTAGTAATAACGCCGATGTCAACATAGCATTACCAGCAATTCTATTTGGTGCTGTTGGTACAGCTGGACAAAGATGTACTTCAACGCGTAGAGTTTTTATTCATGCAGATATTTATGAGCAACTAAAAGAAAAGCTTTGTAAAGCATACGCACAGGTAGCGATAGGTAATCCTCTTGATGAAAATACTCTAATGGGACCTCTCATCGATAACCTTGCTGTCGATGGAATGCAAAAAGCCATAGAAAAAGCTAAAGCTTCTGGTGGTAATGTGCTGTGCGGTGGCGAAATTCTCAATGAAGATTTTCCATGTGGAAACTATGTAAAACCTTGTATTATTGAAGTTGATCGTCAATACGATATCGTTAAAGATGAAACATTCGCACCTATCGTGTACTTGTTAAAATATGATGATTTAGGACAAGTTATTTCAGAGCACAATGATGTTCCTCAAGGACTGTCTTCAGCAATATTCACGACGAATGTACTTGAATCAGAAACATTTCTTAGCCACATGGGAAGCGATTGTGGAATAGCAAATATTAATATTGGAACTTCTGGAGCTGAAATTGGTGGAGCTTTTGGAGGAGAAAAAGAAACTGGTGGAGGACGAGAAGCTGGTTCTGATTCTTGGAAAGCTTATATGCGACGTCAGACAAATACTATTAACTGGTCAAAAGAATTACCATTAGCACAAGGTATAAAATTCGGAGATTAAAATGCATTTTTTAAAAAGTTCTCTGAGCTTCACTCGCTTTAAAGTAATCGGAAATTTTTCTTTTGCCCAAGAAGAATTTCAAAAATCTTTGATACAAAATTCTTTTCGAGATTTGTCAGAGCTTCCCGACCATGATGAATCTATTGGTTGGGTTTCTCACGAAAACTGCTTGGAAGAACCGGATTTATCGTTAATGTTGATGGAGCCATATATTCGTTTAACTTTTCGGATTGATAAACGAAAAATACCAGCTGCTCTTCTTGAAGCGCACTTTGCGATAGAAGAACGTGCAACTTTAGCTGCAGAAGGAAAAGAACGATTATCTCTCAATCGCCGTCGCGAACTAAAAAGGCAAGTAAAAAATATGCTTATGATGAGAACTAGTCCTAACAGTAGTCTATATCGTGCACTGTGGAACTTTCAAACCCAAACGTGTATATTGTTTGCTACAGGTAAAGGCTTGCGCAATAAATTTGATAAGCTATTTTTGGAAACTTTCGGTTTAGAATTCATGCCTCTTACGCCTTGGGCTTTAGCAAGCAATTGGGCAGAAAAGAATAATCTAAGTGAATATTTAAACGAAGTTGAACCTGTTGATTTTAACGAATAGGGATATCTATGTTACTTCCTGAAGGTGAAGCAAAAGATTTTTTAGGCCGTGAATTTTTAACATGGTTATGGTTTTACGGTGAACAAAACAACTGGCATTTTAGTTTTAGTGATGGTGGTAGTATGGAATACGGAATGGATGAGCTTTTAGTCATGCAAGGAAGCGATGCCAACTGCATGCAAAAATTATCAGGCCCTGTACCTATAAAATCACCAGAAGCGCAAGTAGCCCTTTTAGAAGGAAAAAAAGTATCCACTACAAGAGTTATTTTTGTCCACGGACAACAAGAATGGACGTTTACTATTAGTGGTGACAACTTTAATATCTCATCTTTGAAGCTTATATCTCCAACAACATCAGACATTGAAGAACGCTTTGCAGAACTTTCCGATGATCTAGAGCAAATTGCTTTGCTTATCGACAAAACGTACAATACTTTTTTAAAAGTACGCCTTTCAGAGGAATGGGCAGAAAAGACTTTGCCTGAAATGAAAGAATGGGTTGCGCAGAAAGCAGAAAATCTAGACTAGAGGAGGTGAAACTCAACTACTATTGAATTAAGAACGGATTCCTATGTCCATTCAGGCAATACTGAGTTAAGTTAAACGCGATGAATTTTAAGAGGGTGAAGCTGTTAAGTCCACAGCTTTGCCTTCCTAGCTCAAAATCCAATTGTGGGGTTTGAACTAGAGCGAGCAGACATAGTCACAAAGTTATGGATTTTTTAATTCAACAGTAGTTATTACGCTCTAGTTTTTCTCCAACAATTAAATTTATTAGGGGATACAAATGGAAAAGTGGGGTTCTGGTATATATTTGTTAGGACAATACCATCGCTATCAAACAGGTTTGTGGTTATTGAAACATGAAGATGAAGGAGCGATTATTGAAATGCCTCCTTATTTTGAAAATGAAGTAGTGCCATATAAACTTTGCAAAAGAATATCACAGGACTATAATGTAAAAATAAAATACTTTTTATGTTCTCACGCGCATGGCGACCACTTTTGCCAAAAAACATATAACGAGGCTAAAAAGAATTTTCCTCAGGCAAAAATATACCTTCAAAATGGTTTTAAAAAACGAATCAAAAATAAAGCGCGAACAAAATTTTTTGATGAAGAACAACATCTGTATTTGGCAAATGAGCCAATTATTTTAGTTCATGCACCAAAGCATAGCTGGACAGATACAATGATTGTTTTTCGCGGTACTATTTTTACTGGTGATTGGGAGCTAAATACTGTTCGTAGTGTCCATGATGGCAAAAAATATGCTGTCCCTATGGAAACAAGATTAAAATCAATAGAAAAAATGGAGCTTTTTGAAAAACGTTATAATTACAATATTCACCGTGTTTTTTCTGTGCACGCAAATGATCGCCGTGAAAATGTAGATTTCCGTGCGCTAATGGCCGATACAAAAAATGATAGAAAATTGTGGTAGGAACTATAATGTTTGGATTTGGAAAACGCAAAAAGAAAACAGCAGATGAAGTAGAGGAAACAAACAAAGCAGAAAATGCTAATGACGCTACAGTGAGTAGTGCTGATGTCGAAGAAGTCGAA
The DNA here is from genome assembly GCF_041508025.1 of Candidatus Uabimicrobium helgolandensis. NCBI lineage: Bacteria > Pseudomonadati > Planctomycetota > Candidatus Uabimicrobiia > Candidatus Uabimicrobiales > Candidatus Uabimicrobiaceae > Candidatus Uabimicrobium > Candidatus Uabimicrobium helgolandensis. The sequence goes on along the minus strand of NZ_CP165719.1, from coordinate 2,205,252 downwards.
GAAACAGAAATTGACGAATCGGTAGAAGATATTGATGATATTGATGAAGTGGAAGATATTGATGATATCGACGATATAGAGGATGTCGATGAAGTGGAAGATATCGATGAAGTAGAAGATATAGAAGATATCGACGATATAGAAGATGTCGATGAACTAGAGTCAGGAGGTTTTGAAGAAGTAGAAAGCTCGTCTAAATTAGTGGCAAAAAATCCACAAAATATCGCACCCCAAGCAAATAGCTCTTCTGCTCATAATATTTCTACTGAAAATATAAAAAAATCAATGGAAGCAAATAACAATGGTGTTCGTTTCAAGAATAAAAAAGACTATAAGCAAGCACTCGAGATGTATAATCAAGCAATATTTTTCTATCCCGGTTATGCTATGGCATATTATAATCGTGCTATTTTGTATACAGAACAACAACAATTCGACAAAGCAATAGACGATTATAGCACTGCTATTAGTATTAACCCCAAAGCCCCAGAATTTTATAATAATCGTGGTAATTTATTTTTTGAAGCCAAAGATTTTGCCAAAGCAGACAAGGATTATGCGACATCATTAAATCTTGCTCCCAACTATTCCGAAGCATATCACAACAGAGCGATGCTTTATTTTTGCCAAGAAAAATTACAACTTGCATTGCAAAATTTTACAAGAGCTATAGAATTGAACTCTGATTTGTCTATTAACTATTACAATATTGCCTGTATACATTCACGCTTAGATCAAAAAGATCAAGCTCTTGATTTCTTAGAAAAATCTTTTCGTAAAGGCTTCTTTGATCGTGCAAAACTAACAACGGACACTGACTTAAACAATATTAGAGATTTACCTGCTTTCCAAGATTTAACAGATCGTGGTAGTAGCATGTCGCCCTATACAATGGCGATGAAAAAAATTCCCAAATAGGAGCCGACGATGAGGCATAAAAAACAAGACTGTGATTGGAAGGGTAATAAAAAAGAATGCCCTTATATTTTGGACGATTATAAATATTCATTTTGGGGCTGGGTGTTGTTATCTATTGGTATTAGCGCAAAACCAACAAGACTAATACGTAGTTGCAGTAAATGCCACGAAAAAATAGAAGATATAAAAGATAACGAAAAACTAATGGCTCACATTGGTAGATAGTTTAATAGTTTTGTAGTTGTACTTACTTAAGCATTATGATGGAATTAATGTGACTGTTAATTATAAGGTATTTAGTTTTGCTCAACGATCTAGTTGTTCTTAGTGCGAAAGAAGCGCAATCTAAAATAAACAATACGCCAAATATATACCGGGTAGTCTCAATTAGTAGTCCAGAGTTCCCTATTTCTTTACAACGAACCAAAGAGTTACTTGAGCTTCGTTTTGATGATGTAGAAGAAGATGATGATATTTTTCCTCATGTATTAGCAACAGAAGAGCACTGTTCTCTAGCTTTGAGATTTTTACAAAAAGGTGGCCTGCGTATTCTTCACTGTCGTGCAGGAATCAGTAGGTCTTCTGCGCTTTGTTTAGGATATTTACTCTCAGAGATGAGCTATAAATCTGCTGTTAATCAATTGGCCAAAATAAGGCCTCAGGCAAATCCAAATCGGCATACTCTTGGGATTATGTGTAAAATATTAGAAAAAGAATATCTTTATGATTTGGTGATGAAATATGCAAAATATCCTGAAAAAACAGTGAGTAAGTATCGAAAAAAATATTTACAAAAGCAACTAAATATTGCTTACAATCGCGTAAAGAAAAATGAAAATTCAGAGAATTTATTGCATTTAATAAAAATGATATGTGGTATGTATAGTCAATTAGCAACAGGAAAAATGGATGTGGCTATTTCTCTTACACGGCAGATATTGGAATCAGATCCTGAAAATACCGAAGTATTATATTGGCAAGCAAAATGTTTTGAGCTGTTAACGCGTTATAAACAGGCCGTAGAGCAATATCAGCTTTATCTAGAAATGAGTAAAGGTGATAATCGAAGACTAGAAGTTCACGCGCAGAAAAAAATTACTCATTTAGTACAACTAAACACGCGATGAAAAGTAAAATCACAAGTGAAATAAATTCAAGAACAATGCTAAAGCAATTTTACAAGGGACCAAGGAGAGGTAGTCTATGGAGATACAGAGATCGTATCTACATTGTGAAACGCAGCGCGTAGCGTTAGAGTTGCTAAAGCTTATCATAAAAACGCCAAATATTTTAGACAAAGAAATTGATACATGGATGGAGAATGTTGTTCTTTGTGAAGGAGCTTCATGGAACAATAATGCGCCGCCTATTTTTGTTACAGAAAAAACACTACAAAAACGCTATGATAAGATTTCCAATATCCATCATGTTTCTATAAAAAAAAGATATGGTGTTTATGGCGTAAGAACTTTTAAAGAGATAGCACCTCCTAGCGAAGATAAACCGCAGCAAATAAAAGCTTCTATACCAAAGGAAGCACCGAAAGGATACCGCTTTGAGTCTTTAGGTAGTGGAGCGATGCAAAGTATCTTTGTTGCTGATGCTGAAGGAGTAAAAAGATACTTAGGTATTGATATTTCGGATAAATTTAGAGGCAAAAAAGTTACTGCCGAAACATTTTTACCTCCACAAGATCAAGCGAGTTTTACTTTTGAAAAAAAGTTAGGAGACACAGCGGGAAGACCTGGAGTAATTGAAAGAATAATTGCTAATTCCGTTTATATAGTCAAATTTATCCATCACACAATAGGACTGCGCTCAATTTTATTTCTCAATATCATAGATAATCTCATTAATATAGTAACTAGCTATATTAATAGTATTTTTCAATCATGGAAACTAATGCGTTCTATTTATCGACGTTTAGAACGTGAAGATCCATTTACACAAGTAGAAAGTATATATGAGGACATTGGAGTAGCACGCTTTTTGATGTCGCGCTCTGTTACTTTTGCAGGTTTTTTTTGGGAGGACCACATTCCAAAAACAAAAGACCCTTACATGTATTCTCATCCATGGGAAGATGCAAAGAAACGTAGTTTACCATCAAAACTTATTTTGGATTTACGCGGACATCTAGATGAAATGAAGCGCGATTTAACATTCCTAAATTGGATAGAAATAAAAAAAGAAACCAAAAAATCCATTGTTGATTTTTTATTCAGTTTTATTCCAAACCCTTTAGAGTGGTTTGCACAGTGGCGCGATATTTTTATTACAACGTTTTTTATGAAATATTCTCGTGACCAAATCGAAGAAATGTATGTTGAGATGCTTATTGCTTACGAACATCTTTTGGAATATTTTGAAAGAGAATACCAAAACAGTGAAGAAGTCAGAAAAACATTAGAACCTTACCAAAAAGATTTTGCCTACTTTGAACAACGTCTTATTGAAAGATTTGACAAGGTTTCCAAACTTATTGAAAAAAACGAAGATATAGAAAAAATTATACAATCGTGCCGCAGAAGTGTGCAAAAAATTCAACAATTACTCGTTGTTTCTCATCGGTGGGTAGAACCACAACACTGGAGTCGCGTCGATCTTGTGCGTCAAATACAACAAATGGTCTATGTTGACAAATATCATGCACACTATTGTCTCGAATTTGAAAAATGGTTAACGAAAAAAATCCGAAAAATACTCGCCAAAAAGAAGAAATCCAATACTAAAAAAGAAATATTTTTACAAAAGCAAGAAGCTCGAGATTTAAGACAGCGTATAAATTTAAGCCGAAAAATCGGGCTATAAAATCTCGACTAAAACAAATGTTTAGTGGAAAAGCAAAGAAGAGCTGTTGCAAAAAAATTCTTTAATTAGTAGCATCAAACATGGCAGATAGTTAATTTTCCTGCACTTCATTCGATTTTTTGGCATTCTCCTTTTTTCCCGCACTTATGGAATCAATCATCGCACATTCATTATTACTATCTAAGTACTAACATTTAGACAGCTTGCCTCAATACCATTTTCGCTCCAGCGAGCAAATCTATTATGAATAGATTTAAATTCCCAAATCTAAGAAGTAAATCTCGCCAAGGAATCCCTACACCGTAACGATATAACAACGCTTCAAGAAGCAATTTGTTATTTTCAGTTGTTTTTCTTATCTTTTATTGAGTTTATTCTATTCTTTGTAATTGTCATTATTAATGACTATCATAAAAAGAATAGCAAAGAGGTCATTTTCAGCAACAAACGAATATTTTTATTACTTTGCATCTAACATAAATGCTGTCATTTCGTATAACATATATTGTATGTTGCGATATATAGTTTGATTGTGGATGAGTTAGTGTGAGAATTAGGAGATAAGTATGTATATTTGGAAGACAGCAAAAGTATTTGTCAGCTCAACATTCAAAGATCTTGAGTTAGAGAGAGATCGCATGACAAATATTTTTCGAGAAATTCAGCAAAATGTATATGATCGACAACTTCATATTTTGTCTTATGATTTACGTTGGCGTGACCGAAGAAATGATCAAAATATTGTTGAATGGTGTTTGGAAATGGTAGATCGATCACAGTATTTTGTTGGCATTTTAGGAGAGCGCTACGGATGGTGCCCAGAACATGATCGCTATAACGAAAAAAATATTGCACATATTTCAATTACAGAAATGGAAATAAATAGTGCTCTCGAAACTATAGAACCACATAGGCGCTTTTTTTGCTTTACGCAAGACAGTGAAAATACACCACAAAAATTAAAGGAATTGAAGAAACGACTAATCGCTTCTAAAGAACGTATATACTACTACTCGTCCCTAGAAGAGCTCATCGATATCACTCAGACTGAGTTACAAAATATTCTTGATAAGGATTTTCCTCCACGGCAGATTGTTCCTATAGAGGAGTATACTCGCGAACAAGCGCTACAAGAAATTATTGATGAAAAAGTACGTGGATTCGTAGGACGCGATAAGTATTTGCAATTAATAAATAATTTTTGTAAGAATCAAGATGACAAAAATTATTTATTAATTGAGGCTGTCGCCGGCACGGGAAAATCGGCTTTATTATCGCAATTTTTAAAGCATGTTTCTGATAAAAAAGTTGTTGGGCACTATATGAATATGGCTGGGGATAGCCGTACTTTTTTGGGAATTTTGCAAAGTTTGTCACAACAATTACAAAAATTAAATATTATAGATGAAGATCTTGAAACCGCCCCCTCTTTGCTATCAGCGCAAATTCGCAATGCCTTACAAAAAAATCACCAACCTCTAATTATTGCTATTGATGGTTTAGATGAAATGGACGAACACAATTTTTCTTGGCTACCAAAGTGGTGTCCACCGCAAACACGTGTCATTATAACTACAAGACCAATAGAAGAAGTGCAAATTGTCAAAACATTTCTCCAAGTAGTTTGTATGGAATTATTACCTTTAGAAGAGCAAGAGATATATGAAATTATTTCTCTTTATGAGAAACAACACTCATTGGTCTTGAAAAAAGAAGAACGAGAGGCATTGGTACAAAGAGCAGCAGGGAATCCGCTGTTTTTAAAAGTGGCTTTAGACGAAATTGTTGCTGGCGGAATTGCAGTAGGGCAGTTAGCACAAACAGTAGAGACTTTATTTCATCAAATAGTAAAGCGTTTACAAGATAAGTATGAAGCAAATAAAGTTAATTGTTACTTAGGAGTTATTGCCGCGAGTCGTTATGGTCTTGCCGAAGTTGAATTACATGAAATTTTGTTGAGTGAATACCAAGAACAAATTTCGGACGACTTTTTGTTGGAACTTTCTAAGAGTTTGGCAAATTTTATTATTTTTCGCGAGCAATTACTTAATTTTTTTCACCCTGAATTTGAACGTAGTATAAAAATGCTTTTGGGTAAAGGAGGTATGCGCAAATACCACGAAACTTTGGCAAAATACTTTGCAGGCAAAAAGTATTCTTATGACCGAGCGTTGTTAGAAATTCCTTATCAATTGCTATGGGCAGAGCAATATGAGTTGTTGCTGCGCACTTTTGCTGATATTCATTTCCTTGAAGCAAAATGTTCGCAAAATATGGTTGCAGATCTCGATTACAATTTACAAATGGCTATAGATGGAGAAGCTGCGTCTATTCCGCAAGATCTTGAAGTCGAGATCGCACCGAAAGTTGTGATGTCGCGTAGCATTTTATCTTTGCTACGGCGTATTTTACAAATGGACATCCAATTCCTTAGCCATTATGGTCAACACCTGTTACAAAGTCTATGGAATCGCGGTTTTTGGCACGATAGTCCAGAGGCCAAAGATCACTATTGTGCGGTGAATGAAGGTCCGTGGGACAAACAAGAACCGAAGCTACACACAGTTGTTAGTTATTGGCGAGAGCAAAAACAGTTAAGTGGAAATAAGTGTGCTTGGGTACAAAGTTTACGCCCCTTACCAGCAAGACTTGATTCGCCTTTAACAAAAACATTTCGCGGTCATAGTGAAGAAATTATGTGTGTGTGCATCACTTTTGATGGTCATAAAATTGTTTCGGCAGGACAAGATGGTTGTATTAAAGTTTGGGATATTGAAAGTGGTAGGTGTCTAGTAACGATAGATCAGCCAGATATTATGATACGCGAAATCTGTGTTACAGGCGATGACAAAAAGATTATCTCTGTTGGAGAGGATAACGATATTTACATTTGGCATTTGTTAACAGGAGAACTATGGAAAACGTTAACAGGTCACAGTGATTCAGTAAAAAGTGTACATATCCAAAAAAATCGAATCGCTTCTGGCGGACGAGATGGAAAAATATGCTTATGGGATTTAGAAACAGGTGAATGTCTAAAGACATTTTATGGGTATAGCCCTTCGGTTACTTCGATATTTTTAACCAACGATTTACAACGCATCATTTCTTCTGGCGATGATAAAACAATTCGTATTTGGGACATTGCCGAAGGAAAACACTCTACCATCGTTACTAACGCAGCCGTTGAAAGTTTGTTTCTTCAAGATAACTATCTTGTTGCGGGAATGGAAGATGGTACTATCTCGCTATGGAATTTAAATACTCATAATATTATTTTTGACACTAAGGGCCATAAGACAAGTGTGGTTAGCGTTTGCATTGATGTTGACAAAAAAAGAATTGTCTCTGGATCATGGGATCATCTGGTGAAAGTGTGGGATATCGAGAGAGAAGAGTGTGTTTTAGAATTAAGAGGTCATGAAGAATGGGTCTCAAGTGTTGCTTGCCATCATAAAATGGTTGTTTCTGGTTCTTATGATAATACTATTCGTGTTTGGGATACATCGATAGAAATACCACCTTTGACCTTAAAAGGGCACACTGAAGTTATTGAAAGTGTGGCAATGAACGCACATGTCGCTGTTACAGGAAGTAGAGATAGATCTACAGGTATTTGGAATTTAACTAATGGAACATTTCGTTCTTTAGAAGAAGACGATTGTGTAATGAGTGTGTATATAGATGATGACAAAATCTTTAGCGGTTTAGAAAACAAAACTGTAAGTGAATGGAACATCGATCAACCAACCGAGCCTAAAAAATATCAAGGACACCGTAGTATGGTTTGGTGTGTAGGAGGAAGTGCTGACGGAAAACGTATGGCATCCGGAAGTGCTGATGAAACTGTTCGACTATGGAATACAAAAAATAATGAGTGTCTAGGTGTATTCAAAGGGCATAAAGATCATGTGACTGCCGTTTGCATGAATGAAAATGGACGCATTTTAATAAGTGGTGGTGGATACCTCGATAAAAAAATCCGTATTTGGGACAGTGAACAACAACAATGTATATGTAGCCTTGTTGGGCATAAATCATCTATCAATGGTATCGCAATTATAGATCAAAATACCATTGTTTCTTGTTCTGATGACAAAACCATTCGCATATGGGATGTTCCTGACCGCAAATGTACGTCAGTAATTCACGGTATCGCAAAAGTGGAACAATGGTCGCGCAAACAGTCTTATTATGCAGTAATGCGCGATACGGATAGTATTGTAGTGTGCAAAGAAAGTGGTGATGAAGTGGTCGCATTTCCAATGGTTATTGAACAAATTGATTTAGTAGAAAATGGTATAATTACCGGTAAAATATCTGATTATTTGTATATATTAAAATTACATACCTAATAATAAAATGTTTGTTGATCTCAAGAAGTCTATAAAAAATGGAAGCGTGTACGGAAAAGCAAAGCAGAAATGTAAAGAGTGTGGACGACAATACATAATAAATCGAACAAAGAAAACGATTTCAAAAGAAGAATGGAACTTGGTGGATAAACTGCCAATGATAATAGCAGAAATTTATCTAACATTTAACATCATTTTTTGCTTAAATTTCTATGAATATCCATTAATCTAAAGGAAAACGGTGTCCATAAACAAGCTTTAATATCACTGTTTTTCAATGCCGAATTTGTCCAAGTGTTACACGTGTAAAAACAACAGTAAGATCCTTTGGCTTTATAGAAATTATCATACAAATGATAACTTACATCTAGAATTTGTTTAGAGGAATTTGAGACGTAAAAAGAATTTTCGACAAAACTAGCCAAATCTTGCAATTGTTTAGTGGTTACTGAAATTGCTACCCAATGGTCTTGTTTGTGGTAATATCTTGTTACATGGACTAAAGTTTCACTATACCAAAACAAAGCTTGCAAAGCGTTTTTTATACTAAACTCTCCCCATGTAGGCGTTTCTAAATAGAATTTTTTATCCCCCCAACCAAAAGAAAGATAGTGCTCAGAACTGTTATGCACAATGCCCTTGAGAAAAATAGATGATAAGTCTTGTTTTCGAAACACAATATCAAGGTGAATGCCGTTTGAATTTAAAAACACTTGGTGTGTTGTTTTCTCCACTTTTGGAGAATTTACTGTGATATATGAACACAATAAGGCAACGAGTAAATATACTACTACTGTTCCTAGAAAAGTTAATATTGATATCTTTGTGTATTTGTATACTTTTTTCATTTATCATCTCAAACAAAAATTTAGGAGTTTACCGTGAAAAATTTACAAAAAATAGCATTTTTTTGCGCTATTATTATGTTTATAAGTATGTTTTTACATTTCAGGTCTTCAATGAAGGTAATGCAAACGATTATCGTTGTTCGTCATGCACAGGCGTACAAAAATTTATCTCAGCCTCCATTAGGAATAGATAAAGATAGTCTTACTGAATTGGGAAAAAAACAGGCCAATTCTTTGGGAAAAATATTATGTGATCGCAATATTGATTTGTGGATTAGCTCTACAAAAAATCGAGCAATCGAAACAAGAGATCTCGTTTTTTTGGGTAATAAATATTCAGGAAAAAAAGAAACCATTGTTGATTTTTTATCAATGAATAAGGGCAATAAAGATTGGCCGTGGCGTATACAAAATTGGAAACGAGGAGAAGACCCTCGTCCTGAGAATGGTGAATCTTTACTTGATGCTACCAATCGAAGTATTAAAAAGATACAGCAGTATTCATCGCAAAAAACAATTATTATTTTTAGCCATGGTGATATATGCGCAACTTTGATTGGACATGCGATGAAAACACCTATATGGAAAAGGTATGAACGCCATCAACTACCACTTGCAGGCTATGCTGAAATTGAAATTTTAGGCAGCGGTGAATGGAGATTAAAATGATACTAGTAATTGTAATTCTCACTCTAAGCTTCTATATCATAGATCACATAACAGGTATAAATGATATTTTTATTGCCAAGTAATCTTTCTTCTCTAACGGTTTTCTATACTTTGAATTGAAACAAAAATTAATGTTCCAAAGTACTAAGGTAATGATGTACCTGCTGCAATTACGTAATATTGATTTGCTAATTTTGCAGCATAAAAATTTTGTTTAGCACTCTTTTTCTTACCAGATAATTGGTATTCGTATTCTACAGTAGTTACATATAAATCAAAGGTTATTCTCGCAATTTGAATGCGCTCGATATGTTCTATTTCTTCTTGAGTATAAGAAAAATTTTGGGCTTTGAAAAAATCTAGGATTCTTTTTTCTAGTTGAGTATCAATACTTGGTTGTTCTGAATAAGATAAAAAAGCGTGTTTTGGGCTCACTGCCTTTACTGAGTTGTCGTTTTCATTAAAAATAAATGTCCTACAGTGTAAAGTGTTTTTATGTTGATACAATACATCAACAAATCTTGTTGAATACGCCACTTTTTTCAGAGGTGATTTATTGGTAATCGTGGAGGATTTATACAACATTTTGTTCTCAATAAATCGGATGATATTTTCATTAAGAGACAGTTCTTTATCATTAGAATAGTTCGAAATATTTCGTAAAGTGGTGCTATATCTCTCCACTATTTGTTGCCATAGAATCGTATAAGGTGGAATTTGCGATAAGTACTTATAAAGAAAGTTTATTGATTGAGAATTATTATGATTTAGTAATGCAATAATCAATTCGTTTATAATGAAATTACTTTGCGCATTTTGAAATTTATTTATTATGAGTTCTGTGCAACTTTTATTATCGATTTTCAAATTATTATTGTTTATATTTCCAAGTACGCGAATTGCTAACATTTTCTGCAATACATTTTTCGATTCTAAATATCCAGCAACTGAGTTGATAACATATTTCAAAGGCATGCGACCTATTTCTTGACAATAAACGTCGATGTGTAGGTACTCTTGTTTTTTATTTATATTTATTTGTAACTCACTTATTCTATCCATTATATATTCAACGCGACGAACAAAATTAATTTTCATTTCGTTTTGTTTTACGAAAATGAGTTGTTGGAAGTCATAAAAATTCTTATCGTTCATCAATGGCTCACAAGTTTTTAAGTACAGAGTGCTTGAAAAATCGCCTCCATAAAGTAACGATTGAAGAATGATTTCTTTTTTTATTTGTATAATTAATGGTTGTGCAATATTTTGTTCAAAATGAATATTTTGTTGTAGTAATCTATCAAGCTGGATATATCCAGAGAGATTCTTGTATAAGTGCTCGCGGTCTTCTTCAAAAAAAATATAAGGTTTATTTTTTATACATAAGAAATTTTTGTAGCTTTTAAGTGCTTGTAAATTTTTTTCAATATAGGCCATAACTTTTTGCGATCGTTTTTTATTGTTATAGTTACCAGAAAAAAAGCAACTTATAATGAGAACTACTGTAAGAATACAAATAACAATAATACGTTTTTTGTAAAATTTAGCCTGTAAAAAAACGTCCTTAAAATTTAGTTGTGTTTTTTGCGCAGCAATGCTCTTTCCTTGAACAAAATTAGATAAATCGAGTAAAAAGTTTTTTGCAGTTTCATAACGATTTTCAGGTTTTTTCTCTAACGTTTTTAAACAAATATGTTCTAGTTCGCTGGGAATGATTTTTTTTATGTGTGTTAAAGGGGTTGGTAGTTTGTATAGAATTTGATCTACGACTTGCGCAAAAGAATTACCAATGAAAGTAGGTCTACCAGTAATCATTTCGTAAAGTATCGCGCCAAGAGAATAAACATCACTTGCAGTACTTACAAGATGAACTTTTCCTTCTGCTTGTTCTGGGGACATGTATTGAACGGTTCCAATGATCATACCACTTTTGGAAAGTTGATCGTGTTCATCGAGAATTTTAGCTAAACCAAAATCCATTACCTTGGGAATACCATCTTTTCCAATCATAATATTTGCTGGTTTTAAATCGCGATGAACTATTCCATTTTCGTGAGCATAAGCAATCCCCTCACAAATCTTAATCATAAAGTTCAACGAATTTTTAATCGTTAATTTTTTGCGCTTCATTAATTCTTCAAGTGATTCACCGTCGATATAATCCATCGCATAAAAATATTTACGATCAAAGCAACCAATATCGTAAACTTCGACAATGTTTGGGTGTTTTAGTTTCGCTGTAGCTTTTGCTTCTCTCATAAAACGTTCAACGTCGTCATGTCCTTTGCCTTGCAATATTTTTATAGCAATAACGCGCTTGAGCTGAGGATCGTACGCTTTATAAACAATCCCCATCGAACCGCGACCTATTTCAAGAATAATTTGGTACCGTCCGAAATTCTTTAGTATTTGGTGCTGCGGTCCTTTTTGTTCGATTTCTTTATGGATAATATCTACTTGTTGCTGATTTAGATATCCAAAACGCAGTAAGCATTGTTCTAATGAAAGATGTTCTCCTTCAAAAAACCATTGCTTTTGTAAGTTTATGCAATCTTGTAGATGTTTTGCTGATATAAACTTTAGAGAAATAGCCGATTCTCTAAACTGCAAATCTTCTTGCTCATTCAACACGTTGTTTTTCCTTTATTTGGCCATATAATAGTTTCAATTTTTTTAGTAACGTTCGATTTTTTGTTTGCGATTTTGCTCGAAGTATATCTTTAAGGGCTTTTTTATACAATTGCAAATCACTATAAAGCCCTGCGCGTAAAAAATATCCACGAGCATATTTTTTGTTTACATTTAACACTTTATCAAAATGATGAATAGCAAGTTGTTTGATTTTTTGCGATTCGGCTACATTATTTTTTGACAAAAACAGATAGCTTTCAGCGATAAGGAGGTGCGCTTTTTCACTGTGTGTATTGTTAGAAAGATATTTAGTACATAAGAAAATACATTTAGCCCAATTTTTTATCGAAAAATGCGCCTCGGCCTTCCATATTAACACATCGCTATTCTCAGGAGCGCGTAAATCAGCCTTATTTAAATACCAGAGTGCAGTATTTACATCGCCTTGTTTTAAAAGTGTAATAGCTATCTGTATATAAATATTCGGGCTATTCTTCGCTACTGAATTTGCCGAAAATAAAGCTTTCAACGATTCTTCGTATTCGCCTTTTTTTCGATAAAAAATACCTTTGTTTACTAAAAAATCTATCGTTTGGTTTTTTCTGGTGAGAACAGGGAAAGTGGTTACCGCTCTAATCGATTCTTTTTGGGCATAAGCGGCTCCAATATAGTAGTTTTTTTGAGTATCATCTTTAAATATATTAGAGTTATCATCGATAAGTGTATTCCATTTTTTTTCATATAGTAAAATTTGAGCTTGAAAATTATAAAGACCATCATTTTTTGGCAAGGCTGAAATAAGAGTTTTTGCCTTATCTAATTCTCTCAACTCTATATAAGTCTTTGCCAACGAAATTTTACTTTGTAAACTACTATGTTTTTTTTCTAGTAGAACCTTCGCAAGTTCAAATTGACCTAAAGCCACATAACTTTGCCCTAGTTTTTCGGTGTCAGGAGTTTCTTCTAACCAAGTTACCCAATTGATTTTTCTCGATAAATGTTCTTTTATAGTCGATTTTTTATACTTTAAAAGGGATTTTGGGTTTAAAATTTCGATTTTTTTTCTAAGTTTTATTAGTGTATCGATAGTTTCTAAAGCTAGCTCGTGATCTTTTTTTAGAAAAAAATGTAAGTCTCGTTGTAATTTTGTAGCCACTTCTTCGGAGTTTAACATTCCTAAACAACGTATGGCTAACTTTGCTTCTCGTTTATTACTACTGCGGACCTTTGCTAATAAGATAGATACAGTTGCCGTGTAAGGAAGTGAACTAATTTCATTTGCATAGATAGTTAGCGCTTCATCTGTTATCTTATGTTGCTGTAAGCAATGAGAAAATATTTTTTTTAGTTTAGACTTAGCTTGTTTCTTTTCCTGTGCAAGAGTTTGAGCAATATATTTTTGATAGATATCGTCGCTATTGTCGAAATGTTTGGTGAACATTTTTGCTAAAAATAAATCAGGTAGCAACAATGCTAATTCTAATAATTGCATAGCAATGAATTGTTTTTTGTTTTTTAAGTACTCATTATGCCGATCAATAGAAAGTGCTTGATCAACAAGAGTGTGCAATGTGATTGAACGAAGAAGTGCCTCTTCTAGATCGAGTTTAGCTGTAGTTGTTAGATTTTTTGAAAAGTCATGTTTGCTTTTTAGACTTTGGACAGTTACAGTTCCTTGTTCGGCGATCGTAATTTTTTGCAATGTATTTTCTAAGTACTCTTGGTATTCGTTACGCGATAGGAAAAATGAAATCGTTAGTAATAAAGTAATAATTGAGGCAAAAGCGAGTGACAGTTTGCGGTGGCGTCTAAACTTATGGAGAAGAACTTTTTGCAAATGTACAGCACTTGCTTGAATAGAATTACCTTGTTGGAAACATTTTATATCCCAAATAAATTCTTTTACGTTTTGATAGCGATTTTCGCGACGTTTGTTCAGGGCTTTTAAGCAAATGGCTTCTAGCTCCTTTGGAACATCACTTCGAATACCGCGAGGTAAAATCGGATCTTCTTTGGTAATCTTTTTAACTAATTGATTAAACGTAGGAGCGGAAAATGGAGGAAAGTTGGTAATCATTTCATATAGTATGGCTCCAAGAGAGTAGATATCACTGCGCGCATCTATTAATCGAAGATTGCCTTCTGCTTGCTCTGGAGGCATGTATTGCAAAGTTCCGATGATCATGCCTTTTTGTGAAAGCTTTTGATCTTCATGAGCAACTTTTGCTAAACCGAAGTCGGTGACCTTTGGTTCAAGTTCATGTGTTAATAGTATATTCGCTGGTTTTAAGTCGCGGTGAATTACTCCATGGGAGTGCGCGTACTCGACAGCAACGGCAATTTGAAGAACAATAGTGACAACATCGTTGAAGTCTAAAGTATTGTTTTGCAAAAGTTGATCTAATGTCTGTCCTTCAATAAGGTCCATTGCAAAAAAATATTGTTTATCTTCGTTAGCAATATCATAAACAGCAACAATATTAGGATGAGTAAGTTGTGCCATTGTGCGAGCTTCTCTTTGAAAACGCTCGACATTATTTTCATTTTCTAAAGAAGTGAGAACTTTTAAAGCAATAATACGATCAAGGTGAGGATCATAGGCTTTAAAGACTTCTCCCATTGCACCTTTACCTAAATTAGAAATAATGAAATAACGACCTAATTTTTTTTGGTATTTTTGTGGGATGTTTTGACCTGGGGATGATACTTTCTGAATAGTTTGTGGTAATTTACTTGCATAGCTTTTAACCTCATCAATAAGATTCTCTGCAATATAATTTTTGTTCACAAGTATTTGTGCAAGATCCATATCAAGTTGAACTTTTGCAAACTGTTCTTTATGTTGTAAAGCTTCGGTTAATTGTTGCGGTGTTATATAGTCAAGTAACACTGCTGCTTTACCAAATAAAGCATCAGACATGAATACCTCCTATAGAAAATCCCAACGATGAGATTTTGACAGCATTTTTGCAATTTCATTATTACGTACGGGCACTGAAAATAAATTTCCTTGCCCATAATTGCAACCTAATTTCATAAGAAGTTTAAGTTGGTCAAGTGTTTCAATGCCTTCAGCCACAACTTTCATATCTAAATTGTGGGCCAAGGTGATAATGGTACGAACAATCTCGAAATTTTCTTTCTTTGTTATTTCGCAAATAAATGAACGATCTACTTTTAAAATGCTAATAGGAAATCGGTGTAAATAACTAAGAGAAGAATAACCTGTTCCAAAATCATCTATATAGAGATCAAGATTCATCAATTTTAAATCAGTTAATGTTTTGATCATTGCTTTGGCATTTTCCATCAGTACTGTTTCGGTAATCTCAAGTTTTAAACTATTAGTATTTATGGAAGATTGATTAACCACTTCTTCGATTAGGTGTCCTAAATCGTGTATTGCAAATTGCTTAGCGGACATATTAACGCTAACACTTAGATCTGGACGCGAAAATTCTTTTTGAAATATTGCGAGCTGTTGACAAGCTTCGCGAATAGCCCACCATCCCAAATCGATAATGAGTTTTGTTCTCTCTGCCAAAGGAATAAATTCACCAGGAGAAACAAGACCTCGTTCTTTGTGCTGCCATCTCATAAGAGATTCCATGCCTGTGATTTGAAATGTTTTCAAGTCAACAATTGGTTGATAACACAAAAAGAAATCTTGCTCTACAAGAGATTTGCGTAAATCGGTTTCCAATCTTAACAACATTATCACTGATTCATGCATTTGCTTATCAAAAACTTCATAAGGTTTGCCACGCGATTTTGCTCGGTACATAGCAGTGTCAGCATCACGTAGTAGATCTTGAGGGTCTTCATAATTTGTATTACCTATAGCAATACCAATACTTGCTCCCATAAAAAAGTCTTGGTCATTCAAAGTAAAAGGTTCAGCGAGTCCTTCGTTTAAAATATCTGCAATTTCGGATGCTTGTTCTATACTCTGTAAATTTTCGAGAAGAATAGTAAACTCATCTCCGCCAAAACGGGCAACTGTGTCGCCAGGTCGAATTACTTTTTTTAAGCGATTAGCAATTGCAACAAGTAACTCATCTCCTGTAACATGCCCCATACTATCATTAATAACTTTAAAACTATCAAGATCCATAAACAATACAGCAAATATATATTTTTCGCTGCGATTAGCGCGATAAATAGCTCTTTGTAGACGACTCATTAAAAGCGCACGATTTGGTAATCCTGTAAGGATATCATAAAAAGCATCGTGTAGTAGTTGAGCTTCCGCTTGTTTTCTTTTTGTAATATCAGTTTGCGAACCAACAACACGCGTAATGATATCATTGTTGTTACGCACAGCAATGCCTTGGTTTAAAACCCATATGTAACTGCCATTACGGTGTAGCATTCGATGTTCAATTTGAAAACGCGGTAAATTTCCAGCTACGTGTTCATCGAATTCTTGTTTTACTTTAGAAAAATCCTCTTCATGAATTTTTCCAAACCACTCATCTAATAGTGGTTGAATTTCATCATCTTCATAACCCAACATTGATTTCCAACGTGTTGAGTAATAGACTTCGCCGCTTTCAATATTACAATCCCA
This sequence comes from Candidatus Uabimicrobium helgolandensis, assembly GCF_041508025.1. Lineage (NCBI taxonomy): Bacteria > Pseudomonadati > Planctomycetota > Candidatus Uabimicrobiia > Candidatus Uabimicrobiales > Candidatus Uabimicrobiaceae > Candidatus Uabimicrobium > Candidatus Uabimicrobium helgolandensis. Next base: position 2,188,450 of record NZ_CP165719.1, on the reverse strand, counting down.
TAGTCCATCGTTTGCAGCTCGCGCAGCAAGAGCGTATCTTTCTTCACTTTCGCCTAGAGCCTGAACCAGTTTTTCTTTTTCAATAAGAGACTTGCGAACTTTGCGAATCAATAAAGATTTTGCTAAGCTTCCTCCTATTTGAATTCCAATGGCAACAAGCAACTCTAAGTCTTCAATGATAAAAGGCTTAGGGTAAGAGCCGTCTCCTTCTTCTACAAGTTGCGGTTGGTTGTGAAGTATTGTACGATCAAGATACAAAGCGCCAAATATTTTTTCATAAGAAATGAGCGGAGCGCAGATAAAAGAACCTACCATTTGCATACGTATGCTCTCTGATGAATTGAGACGTTCTTCTTCTGGAATATGTGAAATGATAGAAACGCGATTTTCTAAAACGTCTTTGAGCACGGTAGATGATACGGGGAATTCGTCGCGTTCGCCCATGCTATTTAAAAAAGATCTACCTTCGTAATTGTCTTTATCTGTTTGTAAAAAAATGGCACCACGTTCTGCGTCTACAGCTTCAAATAATGCATCTAGTAAACGATCAAAAAGTAGCTCGTCATTAGATTCGCTATTACATTTTCGTAGCACTGTGTAGATTGCTTTTAAAGCTTTATGGCTATATTTTAGTGTTTGAGTAGAAGGTTCAAGAATAGAAGTTTTTTCGACATCAATGCGTTGACGAAGTACTCCTCCTGGCTTCATTTTAATTTGATCATATCCCTTGCTTGTTCTTCGTGATATTTTTTTGGTAAAATGAATTTGTAATATCAAGTCTTCTGATACAGTGATATAATCTAAATTGGTTAGTTCTACTTTAGTTTCAACAACTATGTTGTTGACCAAAGTCACCTTTCCTTCCATAGGGCGTAAAAATATTTTATTATCTTTTTTGTTAATGAGGAAGTGTTGTGTTGCTACACCTAGCTCTGAAAAAGAAAAAGTATTTTCACTTGCAGAACCAAACATAGCAGGAAATATATCTATTTTAATTTTTGTTCCTGGTTTCAGCCCTAATTTTACAGCTAAAATAATTTCCATATTGGACTTTCTCTAGATTGATGACACTTTCTTTAAGAGATGAATGTATAATTTAATACCACCCCTAGGTATGTATAAGTCATATGTTATTTATTCATTGCGAAAGTTTTGCATAACGTTAGCAGAATAGATTTTGCGATTGACAATCATTCCAATTAGTAGTGGAAGAACAACAATAAAAGCAAAATAAATGAACTGTGTATAGTGTATTGTCGTACTAAGTTCAAAATAATAATTGTGTATAAGTGCTAGCCCAAAAGAGTTAAGAAAAGATAATATAGCCGTAATAATACCAATACACAAAAACTCCACAATATCGATGCAAACAATTTCTTTCCTTCGGCAACCCATAGTTTTATATAGTGCTACTTGGTTGAGACGCTCAGTATGTCCTGTACTTAGAGTACCTACTAATATGATAACGCCAACAGCAATACAAAACCATGCTACTATTTGTAAAGCAGATAAGAAATAGCCCATGAGTTTTTCTACAACTTTTAAAACACTTGTTACGTTGATGACAACTACGTTGGAAAAATGCTGAGATAATTCTTTTTGTAATGTTACTGTTTTCTCTTTTGAATCAAGTTTAAAAGATGCGATGAACGTTTGTGGTGCTTTACTTAATATATTAGAAGGCATTACTACAAAAAAGTTTGGCCTCATACTCAGCCAATCGATTTTTCGAATAGAAGTTACTTTTCCACTAACGACAATTCCTTGAATATCAAAACTAAGTGCATCACCTATTTTTAAATTAGCTCTTTGAGCAAAATCGCGTTCTAAACTAATATGTGGCTGAGTAGCTCCCTCTTGCCAAAAATTTCCAACGATGATTTTCTCACTGGTATTTAGTTTGTCCTTGTATGTCAAATTATATTCACGTGTACGCCAGCGATATTGCTCAATTTCTTCATCAGCTACCTTAGTTTTGCGCTGCACTATTTTACCGTTAATAGATTTAAGCCGGGCGCGAATTAAAGAAGAAAATTCGATTTCATTTTTTGTGAACGTATTAATTATTTTTTCGACTGGTTGTACTTGCTTTTTTAACACATCTGCTAGAAATATATTTGGAACGCGACTCGAATTGAGTGAAAAAACTTCAGTGGTTAAACTAGTATATACTAAATTTAAAGTATTAATCAACGAGAATCCGATTGTTAATGAAACTAAAAATACAAAAGTGCGAGCTCTTTCTCTTACCAATTGTTTAACTCCGCAGCGAAGTACAAAAAACTTGGGTGAATGAAAAAGAAGCAAACACCAATTTAGTATTTTGAGAAAAAAAGCAATCATTGTAAAGGTAAGTGTGATAACAGTGATAAGAGTTAAAGAAAAATAAAACGCCGTCTGTAAATTACTTTTATAGTATACATATGCGAAAAAAATAGTTGCTGTCAATACAAAAGTTATTGCTCTTGACTTCCAGCTTAAGTTTTTATTTATAATTTCGCCGCGAAAAATGTCCATAGGCGAAACAGAGGCTAAGTTTTTTATTTTATAGTAGTTAATCACCACTGTTAAGAGGATAGAAAGAACAATCGCTTCTGCAAAATACCACAAATGAACGTTTGGCTGTATGTCTAAGTTGAGTTCTAGCAAATAAATTATATAACGAAATCCCAATGTATTTAGTATATAACCTAAAATAGCCCCAATAATCCCTCCGCCAAGACCTATTAACATACATATTCCTAAGTACAGTTGAAAAATCTTGTTTGTTTCTATACCTAAAGCACGAAAAATGCCGACTTCTTCTAATTGTTCGCTCAAAAAAGTGTATATGCTAGCGCCCATTCCTACTGTTCCAACAAGCAGCGTAATAACAGAGATGAGTAAAAAGAAATAGCTTTGTCTTTGCATTATTCGATTTACACTGCGCTGAGTATTTTTGTAAGAGGTAATACGTACGTAGGTTTCTTTTATATTTTCCTGAAGATAATCTATGGTTTTTTGGACATCGCTATCAGTGTATGAAGAAGATCGAGAAAACAAGTAAGAGTAACGAACGCGACTTTTTCCCTCTTCGATAAGCTTTGTTTGTTGTAAAGCATTGTAAGGAATCATTATACGTGGGGCAAAACCCGCGGCATTAAAAACGCGTCCTGGCTCTTTTAAAATAATACCGCATATTGTTAATTTGTTGTCGCCTAGAGCAATTACATCGCCTTTGTGTAAGTTAAATTGCAATTCAATGCTCTCATCGATCCAACACTGGTTTTTGGCCAGTTTTTGCTCTCCGCGAATATGAAGTTCACCATAGAGAGGAAAATTGTTCTCAATTGCCTTGATACTTGCTAAAAAAGAGTCGTCCTTACCACTAACCATCGATACAAAATTGACTATGTGTGTTTTATTATAACCGTTTTCTTTTAATTGTGAAAAAAGACTAGTATGCTTTTCACTAAACAAACGGTACGAAGATATTTCAATATCTGCAGATAATATCTCACGCGCTTGTGACGAAACTTGTTCAGTGATTGTATGTGTTAAGTTACCCACAGTAAAAAGGAAAGCAATTCCCAAAGCCATGCACAGTGCAAAAAAGACTATTCTTTTCCAGTAATAAGAAAATATACGCGTAGTTAATTTAAAAATACCTTTAGCTGTCGTGGCCATTTTTTAGTTTCCCTGCTATGAGTTCTAAGCGACGAGACATACGGTTTGCAATAGCTGTGTCGTGGGTAACAACAATAAGTGTTGTTTCATGATTTGCATTTATTGCAAATAAACTTTCTAAAACTTTTTGTGCACTATGTGCATCTAAGTTACCTGTCGGTTCATCTGCAAAAATAATTTTAGGATTGTGTACATAAGCGCGTGCAATAGCTACTCTCTGTTTTTCTCCGCCAGATAATTGATGTGGAAAATGTTGTAAGCGCTTTTCAAGATTGAGTGCTGTAAGTAGCTCGCGTGCTTTGCTTTGGGCTTCTAAGGCATTTTTGCCTTTTATCTCCAAGGGAAAAGCTACATTTTCTATTGCGCTAAGTGTTTTTATTAGACGAAAATTTTGAAAAATAAATCCTACCTTATCGCGACGCCAAGAACATAATTCATCATCAGTACTATTGTGAATTGCATATTTTTCAAAAAGAATTTCTCCTGATGTTGGTGGCTCTAAACCGGCCATAACACCTAAGAGTGTAGACTTGCCACTACCACTTGGCCCAGTAATAGCTACTGTTTCTCCAAATTTCAAGTCGCAATTAATACTATCGAGTATTTTTAAGTTTTCATTAGCGAAGGAAAACTCTTTACATATATTTTTCAAAGAAAGAAGAGTGTTCATTGTAATAAATTTTCTTTCATTATGAAGTTAAACACATTGTCAGATATAATCTCGTGCCCTTTTTCATTAGGATGAATACCATCTTCTAAGTTCAAAGAAGTAACACCTGCCACATCTTTTAGTAAGAAAGGCATAAAGGGTACATTGTAACTTTTTACAATATCTTTGTACATGTTATAAAATTTTGCGCGGTATTCTTTACCATAGTTGATTGGCAGCATAATACCAGCCATTGCGATGACTATTTTCTTTTTACGACATACATCTATGATTTTTTCTATATTTTCTTTTGTTGAATTAATACTTTTACCACGTAAACCATCATTGGCTCCGATACATAAAAAAACAGCGCGCACATCTTCTTGTAAATACCAATCTAAATTTTCAAGTATGTAGGCTGATGTTGCGCCACTTTTACCGGTATTACGGGTAATGTAATTACTTTTAACAAGTTTCTTTCCTATTAAATAAGGAAAGGCACTTTGTTTTGGTAATTGATAACCAGCGGTTAATGAATCTCCAACAAAAACAAGTACTTTTTTGTCTGTAGTTGTTTTTTTCAGTTCGTCCCAAGAGATTTTTTGTTCTTCTCTTTCTGAACAACCAGAAAACAAAATAAGCACTATAAGAAAATAAAAATAGCGCATAAATAAAATCCTTTCACGTTACTTGGGGCGCGTCTAATAAACTCTCAAAGCACAGTCTTGTATTTCTAAAAAATTTAAAACAGTTGAATTTTATACAAAAATAATTTGCAAACACACTAAAAGATAAATACTATGATATTTTCATTATGCGCGTCTATGCGATAACGTCACCAGTTTGTCGGTCACGAAAGGACTGTGAAATGCGGTTTGTATTGTTTTATATAACTCTATTATTTTGTAGTGGTACTATTTTAGCAGAATCCTATCAAATATTTATTACAAAAATAAAAGTCTCTGCTAAAAATAACGGGAAATATTGGGATACCTTCAAAGGTGCACCCGATATTCAGGTTATTATTTCGAAAAAACACAATGATCAATGGAAAAAAGTTTTTGTTAGTAAGGTGTTCACCAATCACCATATTGTCGACGAACAGGTACTCATATCTGCATCTCTAGAGGAAAACGATGAAGTTATCATAAATGTAGTTGATCGCGATTTTAGACGCAATGATAATATTGGTAGTCAGATGTTAACTGTGAAAGAATCAGAAAAAACAATTAACTTTTCGATGGTGGAAGAGTTGAGATATGTTATTACGAAGCATTCGTCTTTAGAAGACAAGAAAAAAGCTATTGAGAATAAAGAATGGCAAGAATTACAAAAGCAAAAAGAAGCTTCCCAACAACAAAAAATAGATGAACGAGAAAAATGGCGCGCACAATTACAAAAAGAGCGCAAAAAATTTAGTGACGAGTTACAAGAGCAGAAACAAAGAATGATGGAAGAAACACAAGCTGAAATTGCAACTCAAAAAGAGCACGCAAAAAAGGTGATGGAGGAACAACAACAAACTTTTGCCGCTGCGTGGGAAAAAAAACGCGAATTACATCAAAAGGAAATGCAAAAACTTCACGAAAAAATGCGAGAAAAGATAGCAAAAGAAGAAGAACAAAAGCAAAAACAATTAACCGATCTTTCGGGAAAAGTAGAAAAAATGTCTAATGAATTTGCCAATAAGTCTCTTTTGCAAAAGAAAAAAATGGAACTGCTTAAGAAAAAAAACGAAGATTGGAATGAAAAAAATAGCACTTTAAAAAACAAAATAGAAGAGCAGGAAAAAACCTTAAAGACATTACAAGAAACAATTAATAAACACAAAAAATTATTAGAAGAACTAAGATTAAAAGTAGAAAAAGTACAAAAACAAGCAATGTTCCAAGGTCCACGCCCAAAAAAATTAAATCCTCAACAAATGGCGCGTGCTATTCGTGCTATTGAACTTTTATTGTCGCGCGCAGAAAATACACCGTCTCTAGATATTGAAAGTACGAAAGAGTCTGTGATTTTTGCGATAAAAAGTTTTACGAAAAAGTACAAAGAACTGGAAAAAGTGGCAAAACTCTATGCTCAAAAGTAGAGATAGTTTTGTATAAGTAAGGTTGTTGTAAATCTCGAACATCGTTTATGTTTTCTCTGATTTAAGTCAACAGAGGCGATTGCTCGGTAAGAACGTAGATTTTAGTCCTGAAAGAGCGATATGTTTTTTCCGCCCTTTCAGGGCAGCAACGATGAAAAATTTGGGATTTCAAATGAAAATAACAGGTAAATCTTTAGAAAAAATAGAAAACGACAATAAATATTTTGGATGTACTTTCTATTTAAATAAAGATAAAAAATATAGCATAAGTAATTCCTTATTCGATAATTGTAGTTTTAGAAACGATGTATGGTTTGATTTTTATAAATGTGAGTTTATAAATTGTGGATTTTCAGGAGAACTCAGGTTAGAGCATAAATCTGTTGGTTATTTAGAGAAAATTACTTCTTGTACAAACCTCACTTCTCTCAATTTTAGTTATACAAAAGTAAAAAATGCTGGTTTAGAACATCTCAAATTTTTTACAAATCTTGTTTCTCTTAATCTCAGCTCTACAAAAATAGGAGATATTAACTTACAACATCTCAAATCTCTAACAAATCTTACCTCTCTCAACCTTAGTTCTACAGAGATAGGGGATACCGGTTTAAAATACCTAAAATCTCTAACAAATCTTACTTCTCTCAATCTTAATTCTACAAAAGTAGGAAATACTGGTTTAAAACATCTCAAATCTCTAACAGCTCTTACTTCTCTAAGCCTTAATTCTACAAAAGTAAGTGATACTGGCTTCAAACACCTCAAATCTCTGACAAGTCTTACTTCTCTAAGCCTTAATTCCACAAAAGTAGGAAATACTGGTTTAAAACACCTAAAATCTCTAACAAATCTTACTTCTCTCGATCTTTGCCGTACAAAATTAGGAGATGTAGGACTAGAACATATCAAATCTCTAACAAGTCTTACTACTCTTAACATTGGATTTACACAAGTAGGAGATGTCGGTCTCGAACATATCAAATCTCTAACAAGTCTTATTACTCTCAACCTTGTGTTTACGCGGGTAGGAGATGCTGGTCTCAAACACCTAAAATCTCTAACAAATCTTACTACTCTTAACCTCAGTATAACAAAAATAGGAGATGCTGGTTTAGAGCACCTAAAATCTCTAACAAATCTTACATCTCTCAACCTTGGTTCTGTAACAGTAGGAGATGCTGGTTTAGAGCATCTAAAATCTCTAACAAGTCTTACATCTCTCAACCTTAGTTCTGTAAAACTAGGGGATGCTGGTTTAGAGCATCTAAAATCTCTAACAAGTATCACTTCTCTAAGTCTTAATTCTGAAAAAGTAAGAGATGCTGATTTAGAGTACCTAAAATCTCTAACAAGTATTACTTCTCTAGATCTTAGTTATACAAAGGTAGGAGATGCTGGTTTAGAACATCTCAAATCTTTAACAAGCCTTACATCTCTCAACCTTAGTAATACAGAAATAGGAGATACTGGTTTAGAACATCTCAAATCTCTAACAAATCTTACTTCTCTTAGCCTTCGTAGTACAAAAATAGGAGATACCGGTTTGAAATATCTCAAATCTCTAACAAAGCTTACTTTTCTCGAAGTTAGTTATACAAGAGTAAGAAATGTTGATTTCCCAAATTGTAATATTTTACATAATAATTAGGGCGTGTCATCATTCAATACAGATAAAAATATAACGGATTCATTTAATGATACGCCAGTAGTATTGAGCCCGAGCCCGTTTGCGAGCCCGCGCCCGAAAACTTTTTGAGAACGACAGAAAGTGATTTATTGGTTCAATACTAGTTTTTTGCGATGGAAAAAGAAACTTTGCTTCTTTGATAAATTGTTAGTGAAAGTTTCGGAAACGGGCTCGGGCTCGAAAAAACACACAATATTTTGAATGATGACACGCCCTAGAACACTGAATACTTTTGTTTCAGTATCAGAGTAGCGAAAGACACCAAGTGATTATAAATACTACATTTTTAAAATTTTGGATTTTATTTAGAATTCATAAGCTCAGATATTTTAAAAAGTATTAATTTCTGGGCAACTAGGAGTGGTATAGCGTATCAATTGTCTTCAAACCCAGATAAAACTATTCGGTGTTCTAGTCATTTTTTATAAGCGCTTGTTCACCAAGCGAGCAAAAATAGATTTTATTTTCAGAATCAAGTACAAAAATTTTAAATGTCAACACTCCAGTAAGTTAAACCTAACTTGATAACTATTCGAAGTGAAATTAATATTAAGGGATACTTCATGACTACTGTTACTTTACCAAAAAATTACAATCCTTTTTTTCCTAAAGTTTGTATATATAGCGGTAAAAAAATCCCTGATGGATCTCTAGCATTTTCATTTGAATTTCGCCATTTGAAAATACCTATTTGCAAAAACTATAAAAAAATATTTTACATCAGAAGATATGTACCGATGTTGTGTGCGTTTGTTTTGATTTTTTTATCTACTGCACTTGAAAAGTATGACATGCTTGCATTAGGAACTTTTTTCTTAGCCCTTCTCATTCCTATATCCTGTATTTATTTATTTCCAGAAGAGATTGATATCGAAAAATGTGATGAGCATGTAGATTACGAGTTTCAATCCAATGAATATGCTCAAATGTTTATCGAGCTCAATCGGAGTCGAATAATCGACATTTATCGAGAAAGTCAAAATTATAAAGAAACAACAAAACAAAATCCGCAACAAATAACAAATGAAAGTAGGCAACCACAGATAGAGGAGAAATATAAGCGCTATTTACCATCGCGACATAAAAAGTTGTATGAAAAATGTATGCCTTTCAAAGAATGGGTGAGGTACTGTTTTGATCGACCAGTTTCACAAACTGACGATGAACGCTGGTATTTCAAAGAAGAAGATGATTGGGGAGATAAAAAAGACTACAATTCGCAAAGTCAGTATTATGACATGTCCTCTTCTCCAGAAGATTTAGCCTATTATGAGCCCGATGCAGAAGAAATTGCTAAGAAATTAGAAATGCTTTTTAACAACGCTGAGTTACTTCTCAAATATACACACGAACAAATTAATCAAGGACTATGGTTTATCGCAGAAGGTTTCGATATTTCTTATTTAAAATTCGCATTAACTCAAGAAGTTCCTGTGAACATGCAGATACGTTGGATGAAAGCAACAAAAAATTTGTATCGCAATTTGTTTAGCGTTGTTTGTAGCCATCACTACAATAGCAGCGATTCTAGTGACAAAAATCCTGTTAATGACATCTGCTTTATGTTTTGGAATGCTGATGATTTTTTACCACTTGCCATTTCAAGTCAAGAAGTGCATGAAGCGGCACTCGATGTTTTAATGGAAATTATCCAAATGGATCACCCTGCGTGTATTGAAAGTGGTTTACACGCACTTGGACATTGGTATTTAGTGTGCCCAGAACAAGTAGAAGCGATTATTGACGGTTACTTGGAAAATCCAGTATTTATTGATAAAACATTGAAGCTGTACGCTAAAAAAGTTCGCAATGGTGATGTTTAGGTGTGAAAACATTTAGGATTTTCAATGAAAACAGCAAATAACAAATGGCGCGTGCTATTCGTGCTATTGAATTTTTATCGCGGCACGTAGAAAATACAAAGTCTCTGGATATTGGAAGTACCAAAAAGTCAGTGATTTTTGCGATAAAAAGTTTTATGAAAAAGTACAAAGAACTGGCAAAACTCTATGCTTAAAAGTCATGCAGTAAAAACGCAATTCTATGTAAGTAGGATTATCATAAATTTCGAATATCGTTTATCTTCACGTTTACATATTGCTTACTCATAGTGCGATGTTCGACATTTTATGGCAAATAGATATTGGTATCAATACTTGTAGGTAACTACATACGTGAAACTATCGAAGTAAGGTGAAGAATTTCAATGATGTTTTCAATGCGAGGCAAATCTCTAAAAAAAATAGAAAATAACAAAAAATATTTCGGGTGTACTTTCTATTTGGATAAAGATAAAAGATACTACATAAGTAATTCCTTGTTTGATAATTGCAGTTTTAGAAGCGATATATGGCTTAATTTCGATAATTGTGAATTTGTCAATTGTGGGTTTTCTGGGGAACTCCGCTTAGGAAATAAACTTGTATACTTAGAAAAAATTACTTCTTGTACAAATATTACTTCTCTCAATCTTAGCAATACAGAAGTAGGAGATGCAGGCTTACAACACCTAAAATCTCTTACAAATATTACTTCTCTCAATCTTAGCAATACGGGAGTAGGAGATGCAGGCTTGCAACACCTAAAATCTCTTACAAATATTACTTCTCTCAATCTTGGGGATACAGAAGTAGGAGATGCAGGCTTACAACACCTAAAATCTCTTGCAAATATTACTTCTCTTCATCTTTGGAATACAAAAGTAGGAGATAATGGCTTACAACACCTGAAATCTCTTACAAATCTTACTTCTCTCCATCTTTCGAATACAAAAGTAGGAGATGCTAGCTTACAACATCTAAAATCTCTTACGAATCTTACATCTCTCAATCTTAGAAATACAAAAGTAAGAGATACTAACTTACAACACCTAAAATCTCTTACAAATCTTACATCTCTCAATATTGGGAATACAGAAGTAGGAGATGCTAGCTTACAACACCTAAAATCTCTTACAAATCTTACATCTCTCAATATTGGGGATACAGAAGTAGGAGATAATGGCTTACAACACCTAAAATCTCTTACAAACCTTACTTCTCTCAATCTTGAGAATACAAAAGTAAGAGATGCTGGCTTACAACACCTGAAATCTCTTACAAATCTTACTTCTCTCAATCTTAGCAATACAGAAGTAGGAGATAATGGCTTACAACACCTGAAATCTCTTACAAATCTTACTTCTCTCAATTTTTTTAACACAAAAGTAGGTGGTACTGGCTTACAATACCTAAAATTTCTTACAAATCTTACTTTTCTATGTCTTAGAAGAACAAAAGTAGGAGATACTGGCTTGCGATATATTAAATCTCTTACAAGCCTTGTTAATCTCGATCTCTGTGATACAAAAGTAGGTGGTACTGACTTACAACACCTGAAATCTCTTACAAATCTTACTTCTCTCAATCTCAGCTATACGAAAATAAGTGATATTGGTTTACAACATCTCAAATTTCTTACAAATCTTACTAATCTCAACCTTGGTTATACGAAAATAGGTGATACTGGTTTACAATACTTCGGGGCTCTTATAAACCTTATTAATCTCGACCTGTACCGTACAAAAATAAGTAATAATGGCTTACAATACCTAAAATCTCTTACAAATCTTACTAATCTCAACCTCAGCTATACAAAAATAGCTGATGCTGGTTTACAATATCTCAAATTTCTTACAAACCTTACTAATCTCAATCTTTCGAATACAAAAGTAGGTGATGCTGGTTTACAACATCTCGAATCTCTTACAAATCTTACTTATCTCAATCTCAACTATACAGAAGCGGAATATGTTGGTTTACAGCTTTTACGAAAAGCACTACCAAATTGTATGATTTAAGTAACCATTTCAAAAGCAATTGTTTAAAGAATGCATAATAAATTATTATTCTTTCTGAAGAAGCGCTTGTTCAAGAAGTAAGCCTTCTAATTCATTTGCATCACTTATAGGCGCAGAACATGAACCATCTGCACATAAGAATGCCGCAGAAAAAGGTAGTTGTGGAAAGGTAATTCCAGTATTGTTTGTTGCATTTTCTTCGGTTTTAAGCCATTCAACTATTTTATAGTAGTTTACCAGTTTTTGTGCGGTCAGGAAAAGTTGTTGTGCACTTTTATCAACACCAATGACAGTAGTATGAACAGGTTCTGATCCTAGTTCTTCATCAGCAAGTAAAATAGCAGGTTCTGTAAGACGCTTTTTCAAAATAGACTCTGTTGCTAAGTATTTCATTGCGTGTTGTGCTATTTGTAAATATTGCTCATCACCACTATAGTGATAAACTTTATTTGCGCACCGCGTAATGAATATATTTTCCTCTATATCATTTACTGGTTGCAATACACTACTTTTTTGCTGCATTTCACCACAAAATCCTCCTTCTACATTGCGAAAATTTTCATTGATGAATTGCAAAGTTTGCTGCGTTTGTTCCAACCATTTTTTCTTTGCTGTTACTTCATGAAGTTGTAAAAAGGCTTTAGCCAAAGCAATATTTCCAGATAAGAAGATCTTGCCATTTTCTCCATGAGTAAACCCAAAACCTTGTTTACGATTTTCTAAAAACCATTTACTTGCTTTTTCGGCAATACTTAAATATTTTTTATCATCGGTTATCGCGTACATAACAGCAAAAGCTTCTATTGCCCATCCGTTTTCACGGGAATATGTATTTGTGTCAACGCGAGGAATTCCTTGTTCTCTTCTTTCTATGTCTGACAATGCAAAATAAGCATCGCTTTTTTGACCAGGCACAACATCAGCGTCTTGGCTTGTATAAAATGTTCCTTGTTGCGACATCAAAAAACTTTGTAAGTAATCACAAGTATTTTGTGCAGCGCGTAAATACTTAGGTTCGCGAAAAACGCGGTATCCTAAGGCGTAAGACTTGATTGCACGTATTTGCGTGGCCATAATTTTCTCGTAATGAGGGTGCTGCCAATCTCCATGTGTTGAATATTGATACATTCCTCCCCATACTGGATCAAATAAATTCATTGCGTTATCTAAAGTTGTGCGCGCTAGTTTTTCGCTAAAAGTATCTTTAGCTTGTGCACGAATAAGAGCGTATTCAATCGTGTCCCAATCCAAGAACTTTTTTACAAGTCGCAAACCAGCAAATTTCTCATCGTAAGTTTTACGGTATTTGTTTTTTAGCATCTTGCGTATTTCCTCAGACAACGTATGATTAGTGGCATAATTTATCTGAGAGGTATCATTTTGCTGCTGAGGATTTAAATGTAATTTCTGCAAAAGTGTGCGCATTTTTTGCGGAGGAATATAACCGCGATTTTTAAGAATTTCTTTCCCATCACTTGTAAATACAATTGTTGCTGGCCACCCATATTGACGATAGCGGTTAGCTAAGGCCGGATGAGAGTCTTGATCTACACGCACGGCAATATAATGATCGCCAATAATTTTTCCTACTTCTTTGTCTTCGTAGGTTGTTTGTTCCATGACATGGCACCAGTGGCACCAATTTGATTTTAGATCTAAAATCACTAAGCGATTTTGTTGTTTGGCATTTTCAAATATTTTAGTGGACCATTGCTGCCAATTGATACTATTAGAATAAGAATCTGACGAAACTTGAGTTGTGTAACAGCTACTAGCGAGAAAACATAAAAGAACAATAAAGCAACGAAGCATGATAGTATCTCCATAAATTTTTATTAGGGTGCGCCAATGCGATAACCATAACAAGAAAATGATAAGCTACCACACCCAAGAGGCCAATAAGTATGATTGCCACTACACCTCCATCAAGAGATTTGTAAAAGAAATGTCCTATATAAAACATATATAATATCAAAAAAATGATTATAGTGTTTAGGAGAATTTTCACACAACTATCGGTAAATTTCATTAATTTTATTGGCAATATATGCAAAACCCTATTTACACTGAGCGCCAAGGCTAGGATTGAAATAGTCGATGTAATTGTAAAACTATTAATTTCTTTGGTTTTTAAGTTCTTGATTGCGATACCAAGGTAAGATAATTTTGCCGCAAATAAACCAGTGTTGAATTTGTTGATAGATTGGTTGTTGGTATTTCTATCGGAGGTTAGATTGTGGGGATTGTTTATTGTTAATGTCTGTTTATGAAATAGAATTATTAGTGTATTTATTGTAAAAGAGATGCTCTTTATATAAAGAGCATCTCTTTTGTGTTAATCTTGCACAGAAGTTATTATTTTAATTGGTGGAGAAAAATATTTTTTTCCATCATTAGTAATATATTGCAAGCGATAAAAATAGCGAAATTTAGGTAAGATATTGGTATCACTGAATGTATAAACAACTTTGCTACCAGGTTTTACCATAATAAGAAGCTTACTTACTTGAAAACATTGTGGTTGGTTTTTCTGTAAGCGCTTAAAAACATTGAAACCAACTATTGTCTTATCTTTTTGATGATTAGACCACTCAAGATTCACAGCATTGCCATCGTAAGAAATTTTAGCATCGCAACGACCCTTTAATTGCTCAGGTTTAATTGCATTTTCTTGAACGATTTGATCTGCACGCAAACTTGGAGTTGCTCCTAGTTCAAGAGCACCAATATCGTCGGTTCCTCCAGCAGGTCTAGCAAAACTACGGCCATCGTCATCCAAATCTGTGTCGCCAGTATTGATCGCTGGACTATTATTTTTTAGCTCATGTGTTTTTGTAAATCCACCGTTATCTTTTAACGCTTTGATTTGAGGATTTAATCTATCATTGGCATTACCTACTTGATTACCATCTTCACCGTCGACAAAATTTGAACCACTATTGTCACCAATAAGATTGTTATTCCCCGTATCAAAATTTCCAAAAACATCGGGAATATTTGCTTTGGGATTATTAAGTGCTACGATAGTATTCACTAACGAAATAACATTATCTCCAAAGGCAACGATTCCACCAGTGAAAAGAGTTCCATTGTTAAGAACAACAGTGCAACTATCAAAAGCGATATCAGCTGCAGCAAAAACAGCTCCACCACCTCCTGAAGAGAAATTCTTAGAGAATGTAGTGTTTCTTATATCATCGATATTTTCTGAAGCAAAAATTGCGCCACCTTGGCCGTCGTTTGCTCTGTTACCATCGAATAAACAGCGATTCATCTCGGTAAATACACTATTATTTCGAATAGCGCCACCGTCACCTGTTTCGCAGGTATTGTCTTCAAAGGTACAATCTTCAACTAGTATTAGTTCACCATCGCCGTTATCATCTTGATCGCCATTATCGTTAAAAATAGCTCCACCTTCTACTTCAGCGGAATTGTCATCGAAAAGGCAAATGGAAAGTTCGGTGATTTCACCAGCATTAAAAATAGCTCCACCACGGCCGTTATTAGCTTTGTTTTTTATGAACTCACATTCGGTAATAGTGTAAGTTCCATTGTTATTGAATCCAATAGCGCCGCCGTTATTGTCAGCTTCGTTGTTTTGGAATAAACAGTTGCGAAAAGTACTTGTTCCACCATCGTCGTCGCGAAATGCACCGCCATCACCTGGAACTAGTACATTGTTATCCTCTACTCCTAAGAAGTCGCCGAGTACTTCGTTATTGATAAATTCGCTGTCTTCTAAGGTAAAATCGCCACCTTCGGTATTGATAGCACCGCCAGAAATTGAAGCGGTGTTATTCTTAAATTCACAATTGCGAATTGTATAAGTATTGTTTTCTAAATTCATTGCACCACCAGCGAATACAGTTACGTTGTTGGTAAACTCGCAATTCTCAAAGGTAATATTTTTATTACCACTCTCGGCAGAAATAGCGCCACCACCACCTTCGTTTCGAAAACCGTTAATAAATCGAATATCGCGAACTAAAACAGTTCCAGCATCTACAAAATCAAAAATACTGGTGCGTTTGTCGCCATTTAGCGTAACAGGACCAATAATATCAAAATTAAGATCGTTGTTATCAAAATTAAATTCAATGCGCGATTGTAATTTCACCTGGTTGACTTGAAAGCGAATAACATCACCATCTTCTAAATTCTCAACGGCGTCGCGTAAAGTACCACGCCCAGAGTCATCTCCGCTTACCACAAAAATGGTTCGCGCTTGGAGGGTATGCACTAATAAAAACACAAAACCCAAAATAAATAATTTTTTATAGTTCATAATGTCCTCCTATTTCTGTGGAATGATGATTTTAAACGGTTTTGTTAGTTTATTCTTGCCGCTTTTGCTTACACACTGAAAGCGGTAGAAATAACGTTTGCCTGTTTCAACTTTGTTATCTTCAAATAAATAAGATTTTTTCGGTGTCGCCATGATAAGCATTGCGTTCATTTGAAAAAAGTCTTCTTTATCTTCGGTTTTACGCAAAACATTAAAAGCAACGATATCATTATCTTTTTCTGTCCACAATACAGAAAGGCCAAATCCTTTTTGAAAAAGGAATTCCACATTTTTTACATTGCGTACAGCAGAAAAAACCGGAACCTGTTTTTTGGTTTTTTTCTTAGTTATCTTTGTGCTTTCTACTGCTCCAAATTCAAAAGCTCCGATATCATCGAGGTTATTAATTGGATCAGGACGACCAAAACCGCGCTGATCTTCATCTAGATCAGTAAGTCCTACATCTCGCGCAGGGCTATTCGCTGCTATAGCACGAGTCTTTGTTTCGCCACCATTGTCTTTTAAGCCAGCTAAAAGAGGATTTTCGCCAATGATGTTGTCATTACCATCATCGTCGACAAAGTTGGAGTTTCCTGGATCTTCTATGAGATTGTTGTTTCCCACATCGTAAGTATTACCAGAAACATCAGGATCTACAGGCGCATTGTTCTTTGCAACGATAGTGTTTACCAAAGCAACAGTGCTGTTTTCTTGGTCAATAGCAATACCACCACCAGCGATATTCGCTTTATTGAAGGCAATAGTACAACTATCAAAATTGAGAACCCCACCTTTGTCAAAAATAGCTCCGCCGAATGTTTTCGAAGAGTTATTAGAAAAAGTGGTATTATTTATTGCTGTTACATCGCGATCATCCAAATCTGGTGCATCGTTGAACAGTGCTCCACCTTCGAAGTTGGAGTCGTTTTTGAAAAACAGAGTTCGTTCAATTGTAGTGATTACTCCAGTGTTAAAGATAGCTCCTCCAGCGTCTTGTTCTGCATCGTTGTTGCTAAAATCGCAATCCGAAATGAGGGTAATTTCACCGTCTTGTCCTTGACCATCCGCTTCATCTTGACCTTCGTTGGCGATGGCTCCGCCGCGCACAGTGGCTTCATTTTTGGAAAACTCACAACGCACAATATTGGTAATTACTGCAGCGCTAAAAATAGCCCCGCCGTCCGTATCACTAAAGTTGTTTTCAAATAAGGTATCTTCAAGATCAACAATAGAAGGATCACCACTTGATTCTAGATAAATAGCTCCCCCTTGGCGCACAAAATCTTCGTCACCTTCAGCTTTGTTGGCAATAAATCTACAGTTGGAGATCAAGGTGATTTCACCATTAGACTCAACACTGATTGCTCCGCCAGTGAGTTGTGATTCGTTTTTTTGAAATAGTGTGTCACTTACCGATAGGGTTGAACCACCTTCCATATCAATGGCACCACCTGCGAGACGCGCTTTGTTATTTACAAATTCACAATTGGTAATAGTTAAAGTACTATTACCTTCCATGGCGATAGCACCACCTGCTTCATTAGAGTTACCATTAATAAAACGAACATCATCGATAATAACGGTTGTTCCGCCAACAATTTCAACAATCTTTGTTTGGTTCCCACCATTAAGTGTAACGGGACCAGTAATAGTGATATCTTCATCGATAAGAACGGGCTCTTCAAGCCTTACTTGCCCAACGTCAAATTGAATTTCATCACCTGCAACAGCTTGGTCTACTGCGTCGCGAAAAGAACCGTCACCATCATTGTCACCATTGACAACAGTAATAACGGCTTGAGCGTGTAGCTGAACAACAGTGACGAGTAATAAACATAGAAAATATTTCATAAAATTTTACCCCTCCGCACCAAAAAAACACACGAAAAGTACTTTCGTATTATTGAGTGAGTAGTAGAAATCATTTAAACGATTTAATTATATAGCGTTTAATATAGCACAATTCTTGTGTAAAGTATATTGTTTATACATGGGTATATATGATTTTAAGTAAAATGAGAAACACATAGAATCCAGATAATTGCTATCCCAATTGCACCCTAAAGTGCGTATTTAAAATAGGATATTACGCTTTAATAGAGTTTTTCCTTTTTGTTGCATAAATTCGTAATGTCCACTTTTTCGTAGAGCAAAATCCGGCAATTGTCAACCACAAAAATAAATGTATTGCAAACCTTTTGAAATCTATTGTAATTGAGAGCGTTTTCTACCACGTTCAACTTAAAATAGTAAAAAACATTGGAGTTGAAGTAGTTATTTGTTATACTCAAACTCTTGCTAAATATAGCAAATAAACGGTATTTATACAAATAACATATTTTTTTATATTATTGTTTTAAGAAACAATCTAATCATTTCAATGCAATCCAGGAGAATAGTTTGCGTTATCTATTTTTGTTTATTCTGTGTTTTTTTAGTTTAGGATGCGAACAATCTATTCCTGAAAACTCTGCAAGTGATGTCGAAAAATTCATCGAAAAGTTAAAAGTAAAAAATCTCACTCAAAAATTTACCACGGTTGAAAAAATAGGTCTACTTGGAGAGAATGGGGCACCAGCTATTCCTGAACTACAAAAGTTACTTCAAGATACAACTTCACGAGACCGTTTGCGTAAAGCTATTATTTCTACATTTGTGAAAATTGGCGAAAAAGCATTACCGGCACTGCGCGAAGCTTTTGCCAATCATTCTCGAGCATTCCGTATTTTTATTCTCAAAGAAATGCATAAATTGCAAGAGAAAGACCTAAAGGCAATGCTCACCACAATTGAAACTTCTTTACAAGATAAAAGTAGTCAAGTACGAGACGAAGCAACAGAACTACTTGTTCTTTACAAAGAAAAGGCGATTCCCAATTTAATTGCGCGCGTAGCAGATCCAGCATGGCAAGTACGCAAAACAGTGGCAGAGTCGTTAAGTAATATTAATAGTCTTAGAACATTACCAACTTTAAAAATCCTTTTCGCTGACAAAGACTGGCGTGTACAGTTGCAAGCATCAAAAGGACTTGCTAGCACTGGTTTTTATGATAAAAACACTCTTTCTTTTTTACTCACAAGTTCAATAGAGGATCGAAGAATTAGAGGCTCTGTTAGTGAAATTATAGTAGAGAAAATAAAAAAAGATTCTAAATCTTCGGTCGAACTTTCTACAAAAGCTATAACAGTTTTACTAAAAGCAGTGTATGACAAAAAAAATTATCGCAGTACTTTTAGTAAGAATCTATTAGTGAGGGTTAGATCAACTATTTTACAACAAGCCTTAATTCAAAACCTACAACAAAATAAACATATAGAAGCTTGTGTAGAGGTAATCACAAACTTAGAAAAAAAACAACAAGAATTATATTGCGATGAATTAAAAAAACTAAAGAATATCAAGACAAAAACACAAGAAAAAATCAATAACATTACTAAATAGAGTGCTATAAATTTTAAAACACTCTGTTACATTTCGCTCAAAGAATTTTCAATAGCGAGATATCATAAGAAGCACACATGGAACAAGGAGATTTATAGTGTCAAAGAGTACCCAAGAGTACGAATACTCTTCTTTTTTTAAAAAAAACTTGGGAAAAGGTTTAACTTTATCCTATGCACTAGGTTTTATATTAATATTTTTACTCATTCAGAATGCGGGCTTTTGGAATGTCGCTTCCAACACGCGCGTTCTTGATTTGTTAATTGATGCTGGTATCGTCCAGTATACAGATAAAGATGCAGGGATAGTTGAAGGTGTTTCCCATCTGAAATACTATATGTATAGTCAGGACCCTGTAAAATGGAATATGATTTTCGTTGTTATTGCTATGTTTTTCTCTATTTGGGGACTACGCGCAATACAATTTTCAGTTGCTGCACGTTTTCATGGTTCAAAGAAGACATTAGGAGAACATAGTCGCGCCTTTTTCTATGGTATGACGATAAACAATCTCTTTCCCTTTGAATTTGGAAGGATGGCAAAAGCTAGTTCCTTAGAACCCGATAGCCAAACCTATAAAATATCTGCCGCGACAATCTTTACAACAAGACTATTTATATTATTTGAAATAGTGCTTTTTGGGGCAATTTCTTTATTTTTTATGGGTTGGGGAAATTGGGCACATCAATTGTTTTGGGCATTACTAATTGCATTTGTTGCTTATAAAGTAACTTATGGAAGAGGTCATTCGCTTTTACAAAATTATACCAATTCCTTTAAAAAAGTTGCTCATCTACTTTCAAAAAATGGTGGTATATTCTTTAAATTAAGTACTTTATCTATTTTAGCTTTTGCTTTAGAAGACTTAGCTGCCTATTTTTGTGCACAAGCATTTACCTCAAGCAACATTATTCTTAATGTTGACTTTGATATTTTACTTATGGCACTAGTTGCAGGTAACATTGCGCGATTCTTTCGCATTACTCCTGGTGGAATTGGGCAATTTGAGTGGGCATTTGCCGCTACTCTTTATGTTGGCGGACTTGGTTTTCCAGAGGCGGCAACAATAGCTATTTTCGATAGTTTCTTTCGTTATAGTACTTTGTTTGTGATCTTTCTGATAACTAAACTGCGTTACAACTCAACAACGAGCTATTCTTCGTTTACCGAAAGCTTCGACACTCATCGACAAATCGTAGCAGATAAAAAACAAAAAGGCAAAGATAAGAACGATCTTGATATACCAAGTAATTATCTTACTATGTGGCCTGAAGCTTTAACATTTAGCCGTCGTTTGTTAACAATAGCCTTTGTCGCGTTAGGTGTATTCTTTTTCGATCAATTAACTATTCTATTCATGGATAAATGGTTAATGGAAAGCTTACAACTATCTTCAGTATTCTGGACTAATTTTAATGTTGGTAGTGTATTATTTTTATTGGCAGCCGTGCCTTGTGCAGCTGGTATTATTCTACCAGCCTATAAATGTGGTTTAAGTGATTCTGCTAAAAAATTGGTTGTTATGATCGGTACATTTTGTGGTCTAATTGGTGGATATCTTGTCGCCATTGAATGCCACGAGTTTTTACCTTTATTTTACGGTTTAGACGCAGATAAAGTAGATTCTGTTTTTGGTAACGATATTGGTTTTTATCTAAACTGCTTACCTGGAATATGGATAGCATGGAAAGCAATTGTTGTTGCTACGACTTTAGGACTTCTTTCAAGTATCTGCTGTTCATATATAAGTAACAACGATGTAAAAGAAACAGGTTTAAATGGATTCGTTGCGAAAGCTTCATCAGGCATAACATTATTCAACGTTGCGATTATTGGTGTTGTTCTTGGAATCGGTGAATGGCTAACTCGTTACGATTTACTAGTAAAAGACAATAGCGATTCTGCTGTACACAATGGTGCCGAATACATTGACATTGTTGGTTTGTTTTCAAATCTTAGTTATATTTGGATAACCTCTGTTGCCATTATAGCGGGAACCTTTGTTGCTATCAAATTTCTTAAAACTTTCAGTGCTGGTTCTGGTAAGTGGCAAGGCGAAACCAAAGACAATTGCCTGAAGCTAGTAAAAATAATGATATACATCATTATACTCGATTTTGGTTTTAAAGGTGTTGTTGTTACACGTGACGCTTTATTTGTAAAACCAAACGAACCGGTTGTTCAATTGGATTATATCAAGCGACATGTAGATGCTACCTTACGTGGCTACCAACTTCACAAAATTGAAGACGTAAATTTCTCACCTAGTCAACCAGGTGATCCTTTACCAAAACTAGAAGACATGCTTGCTGACCCTGCTATCCAAAATGCTCCACTGTGGCCTGGATATGTAAGTTACCTAGAGACACTTACTGATCCACAACACTCTAAACGCATACTGCAAACAGGTGGAGATACAATGGTTTACGGACCAACACTTGAAATTATGCGTCAAGAGCAAAAACTACGTACATACTACAACTTTTTAAATGTAGATACTGTGCGTTATAAAATTGGCAACGAAAAGAAGATGTTTGTAAGTGCATTACGCGAACTTCCTCTTTTAGAGCCACAACAATGGCTTGCTTGGTGGGGGCAACAATTTGTTCTCTTTACTCACGGACACGGGATGGTTATGTTACCTTCAGGCGAAGCTGTTGAAGGTAATCCAAACTATGTTTCGAAAAACATTCCAACCACTGCTGATTGGTCAGAGCTAAAAGTAACTCGTCCTGAGATTTACTACGGTGAAGGTTCAGCAACAATGGCTTACGTCAATGTGAAAGACATGAAAGAGTTTGACTACCCTACAGAACAAGGGCGCGCAGAAGTTGAATTGCCTAAAGATGTTAAATCTGGGGTAGTTATTGATTCTATCTGGAAAAAGATGGTCATTGGTTGGCGCAGCTCGCAATTTGTGGACATACTCTTTAGTAGTCTTATTGAAGATAAAACACGTGTTATCTACTCTCGTAGACCAATTGAACGCTTAGAACGTATTGCTCCTTTTCTTCATTACGACACCAATTCTTATGCAGTAAATGCGGATGGTCGTATTACTTGGGTGCTCAATGCAATGACAACAAGTGATCTTTTTCCATATAGTAAACGCGAATATCTTGGCGACAAGTCTGTAGAACGAACTTATGATAAACGTCCTACAAAAAGAGTAAATTACGTTGAAGACTCAGTAAAAGCGACAATTGACGCTTATACTGGTGCTGTGCGTTTTTACAAATTCGCTGATAGTCCGATTATCAATACTTGGGCAAACATTTATCCTGAACTATTTGCAAATAAGAAAGATATACCAAAAGCTGTACAACCTCATCTTTCTTACCCACTGCATTTATTCCATGTTCAATTTGATGATATTTATAATATCTATCACATGAAAGACAAGATGACTTTCTTCAACATGGAAGATATGTGGGATGACTGCGATGAAGTTTTAGGTCCAATTATAGATAAAGGTAAATCTATTACTTTTTCTATGGAACCATACAATTGTATCTTACAAACAGGTGGAGTTCTTCCGAAATCAAAAGAAGGTAGTCAGTATGTCATGACTATGGCATTCACTCCAGAAAAAGCCATGAACTTGCGTTCTATACCTGTTGTTTATCAAGATGGTGAAGATTATGGTCGTTTGTTTAGTTTGCAGATACCAAAAGGGGTTTATACTATAAGCCCTGAGCAGGCAGATGCAATGATTGACCAAGATCCTGAGATTTCGCAAAAATTTTCATTATGGAATCGTCGTGGTGCACAAGTTATTCGTGGACACACTTCTCTTTTAATTGTTGGCAACGAAGTTCTGTATATTGAACCAGTATTCATTCGTTCAGAACAAAGTTCAGCAACACAAATGAAAAAAGTGATTGTTGTATTCCGAGGAAAACCATTTATGGGCAATACCTTAAAAGAGGCAATGACAATGGCTCTTGGACAGGCGGAAAGTAGATAGTTTAAGTAGGAAGACAGCAAAGCTGTCTTCCTATGCTCTTTATAGATTTTGTGATTGGTTTATTACATTTTAACTGAGTTGCACAAGATTTTCTAATTTCGCTTATTTGCAATATATTTATTCCAAGCAACTATTCCACCTTCTAAAGAACGTACGTTATAAAAACCATGCTCTCTGAAGATTTCAAGTGCTTTCTGACTTCGAGTTCCTGAATAACAATACAAAATAAGCTGCTGTTGTTTGTCCCAATTAGGCATATTCGTTTCTATCGAACTCAGAGGCAGTAAAACACTATTTTCTATGTGTTGTTTTTGGTACTCGCTTTCTTGTCTCACATCTACCAATTTTATGTTCTTTTTTTCTAATTCTTCGAATAACCCATCGCAAGAAATATCATGTATTGTTTTTTTTGTTTGATATGAATAATTATTAATATCGATTGTTCGAAGTGCACATGCTGGACAATTGACATCTTTCTTAATGTTAATTTTACGCATATCCATATCCAAAGCGTGAAAGCACAAAAGTTTGCCGCTCAGAGAATCACCTAGTTGTAATATATATTTAAGAGTTTCTGTTGCTTGAAACATGGCGATTATTCCAGGAAGAACTCCTATGACTCCAGCTTGGCTGCAATCAGGTATGGCGCCTTTTCCTGGTATCTCTGGATACAGACATCTATAGCAAGGAGATTGTGAAGAATTACAAAAAACAGAGACTTGTCCTTCAAAACGAAAGATGCTTCCATAAATAAGTGTTTTGTCTAAAAATACACAGGCATCGTTCACTAGATATCTTGTAGGAAAATTATCGCTTCCATCTACAACTATGTTATAGTTTGTTAAAATTTGGTGGTAATTTTGTTGATTGAGCCGCGTTTTGTATTTGTTGACCTGAATATGAGGGTTCATATCGAGTATTTTTTGCGCGGCTATTTCCACTTTGCTTTTACCCACATCCTGAGAGCTATATAAAATTTGCCGTTGCAAGTTGCTCTCATCAACAACATCATCGTCAACAATGCCAATTGTGCCAACACCTGCTGCTGCTAAATACATAAGTATAGGGCATCCTAAACCACCTGCCCCAACTACCACAACTCTTGCTGACTTTAATTTTTTTTGGCCTTTTTCGCCAATCTCTTTCAGCATTAAATGACGCATATAACGATTGTGCTCTTGCTCTGATAAATTTGTCATTGATTCCTCTGTTGTGCTAATTTTTCGAAGTAATGGCGGTCTGGTTTTATTCCTTTTAGTGGTACGTTTTGCGGCCATGGCAAAAATTGATCTGGCACTTTAAATTTAGCAATGCGTTTTTGTAAGTATTGTTTTAATTGTTCAGTACTCATGAGGCTATCAACAAAAGCAACTGGACGAAAGCCAAATTCTCGGTGTGGAATTGCCACAACAATTGCTTGATGCACTTCGAGTAGAGAACATAATTCATTTTCTATTTCTTGTGGATGAATGTTCTCTCCTCCAGAAATAAACATGTGATCCTTGCGTCCGTGCACTTGTAATAAGCCATCTTTTATAATGCCGTAATCACCTGTATAAAACCATGTGCCTTCTAGCTTGACAAACTCTTTTCCTTTTAAATAACCTTGGAAAAGAGTTTTACCTTTTACCATGATCTCACCCTCAGTACTTATTTGTATTTCGCGATGCTGTAGTGGTTTGAAAAAATGAGCTTCTTTAGCAGAATTTATACGTTTTGTTGTGGCAATTTGCGATGACATTTCAGTTGAACCGTAGCTTGTATAGATATTGAGGTCGCGCAATAAAGAACGTTCAATTAACGAATGTGCAAAGGCGCTTCCTCCAACAAGTATATGCTTTATGTCTGGGATATCACTATCTAACATTCGATGTAGTTGTGTTGTTACAAGAGAAACATGAGTAATCTTATAATCACAAGCAGCCGCTATAATATCTTTGCATGAAAAAACAATTGTTGCTCCTGCAACTAAGCATCTAAATACAATGGCTATCCCAGCAACGTGATATAATGGAAGTGATAAAAGCCAACGATCTCCAGGAACTAAAGGGATGTTATTATTTGATCCTTTGGCGCTATAATAATGATTACCAAAACTATGAACAATACCTTTTGCTTTTCCTACGCTTCCAGATGTAAAAACTGCTGTTGAATGTTTGTTTAATTTTATTTCTTGAGAGACGACAGTAGATGGACTATTATTATTTGTTATAATATCATCGACATAAAAAACTTTTTCACAACTAAAAAAGCGACCACGTTCGCAAATGACAAACGCACAGTAATACTCATCAAGTGTTTCTTGAATTTTCTGATCTGGAAAACTCGAATTTATAGGTATAACGAGAATATTTAAACGTTGCAAAGCAATAAATAATAGTAGATAGTCCATACTTAAAGGTAATATCACAGCAATACGATTAGTTACTTTAAGTTGCAAAAACTGTTGTGCAATATTGTTTGTTATGTTTGCCAATTCGCGATAAGTTATTTTTCGCTTATCGCTAATAATTGCTATGTCAGAAGGATTAGTGCGCGCATGTTGATCGACAGGGAAAATAATTTTCACAAAGAATCTTTCTAATTAGGGCGTTTTAGCTATTTTTTTATCTTCTATAACTTGTTCGATAATAGCATCTAAAGAATACTCTGGTGACCACTGAAGTAAATTTTGCGCGCGTGTGAGATCAGGTACTCTCTTTAGTATATCATCAAAACCAGCTCCATAAACTTTGCTATAAGGTACCAACTCTATTTGCGAACTAGACCCAGTTTTTTCGATAACTTTCAATGCTAAATTTTTAATCGAAATTTCTTGTTGACTACCAATATTAACAACTTTACCTATTGCTTCAGGTGACAGTGGAAATTGTGCTAATGCTCGAACGACATCGTACACTGAGCAAAAACATCGCGTTTGTTCTCCATTACCAAACACTTGTATGGTTTCGTTGCGAAGTGCGCGTTCAACAAAATTAGGTAATACCATGCCATATTGCCCTGTTTGTCTAGGTCCTACAGTATTAAATAGACGTGTAATATACACTGGTAAGTTTGTTTGTGAGTGATAACCAAGAATCAAAAATTCATCGACAGCTTTCGTTGCTGCATACGCCCAGCGATGTTTTTCTGCGCAACCAAGTAAAACATCGGAGTCTTCGCTAAACATCTCCTTGTCCAGCTTGCCATAAACTTCACTTGTTGAGGTAAATATAAAAGGTTTTCGATAGCGCGAACATTTTTTTATCATTGTATCAGTGGTTTGAAAAATAGTATTGATAGTATCAATGGGTTTTTCCATAATTAATTTCACCCCCACTGCTGAAGCAAGGTGGTATACAATATCATGTTCGCGGACTAAATCATCCATGAGCTTTTCATCTGTAACACATGAAATGACCGCAGAAAAAGATTCGTTGTTTTCAAGGTGCTGAATATTAGCCCATTGCCCAGTCGACAAATTATCAACAATTGTTACTTGGCATTTTTTCTTGAGAAAAAATTCTGCTAAATGAGAGCCTATAAAACCAGCCCCTCCTGTAATAAGTATTTTTTGATATTTCATAAAAAATACTCCTCCTATTTAGGAAATTAGTAAATTACCTGCAAGATCTATAATTTCAGAACAATTATCAATATTTTGTTTGATTGTTACTGCAATTAAATAATCCAATGTTTTCTTATCAGCAATGGCCATTGTAATCATTTGCGTTTGCCATTTATAGGGAGTTACTGCTATCTTTTCTGTTAATTTTTCCATTTTATTTTGATAAATAGGGATGCATTCGATAAATGACAATGACTTTTTATAATCGTGAACATCATACATTAAATTGACCACATGAGAAAAGATAGTATTTTTTTGATACAAATTATTTATATGAGAAATTTCGGTGATTGATTTTGTAATTTCGCAAAGAATTTGTTCTTTTGATCGAGGAACACTGTCGCTAACAAGCAGTTTATTTGCTATTTGTATTTTGGCCAACAAATATTGACTCATGTCTTGAATTTTTGAAGCGATCTTTTCAATGCGTGGTAGGTATATCCATATATCTTCCATATGTGAAAAATCTTCAATACGTTGTAACATCGCGGCTATATCAACTAAATGTTTACGTTGTTCAATTTCTTCTTCCACAAGTTCAATCTCTTGTAACAATTTCCCCAAAATTCTTTGAATACGTGTAGTAGCTTCAATACCATTTAGAGTTGATAGTATATCAAGGAGTATGCGACTACGAGATGATGAACTTTTTTCTTGGTTTAAACGCCCCAATAGTGACTCTATATGTTCTTTGATTTTTTTTGAGGAGCCGAAAGATCGGAGGGAACGCAGTAGCATAGCTAAAATTTGCGGATCGTCTTCTGTTTCGATAATTTTCCAAAGCTGATCTACGTATACCTGTGCATCGTCTTTAATAATTTTGTATACAGTGTAAGTAGTTTGTGCTATATGCTTGTATAGGTATAGTGGTTTATCACCAAAACATTTCTGGATCAATTCTTGTAAATTATGAAAGAATTGTTTTATTTCTTTTGGTTTATTTAGAGATTTTAGAACTAAATTCAAATCGAAGATCAATTGCGATTGCCAAAATGAATTTTGCGATGCGGCTACCGCTTCTTGAAAAAAAGAGAACATCGAACGATAGCGACCTAACTCAGTGACAGGTATGAGTTGTTGAAGCCAAAAACGCATACTTCGAAAACGTTGCTCTTCATTGGGAATTTCAACAATCAATTGTAAAGATTTTTCTAAATGATGATTAAACTGTTTGAAGTCTTCGCACGACAATCCTGCAAATAAATGAGCTTCCCACGAGCTTAGCTCGGAAACAGCCGGATACTCTTGGGGCACTTTTTGGCAACACTCATAAATAGTCTTGGGATATAAAGCGTCTTCACGACAAAGTAAATTCTTTTGCCCTTCAAGCATCCATTCTAGACATAAATTTTTATCTTGTTTATAAGCGACCTCTGCAATACAAAACATACACTTGGCTTTTAGAGTTGGTATTTGTACTGCTTTTACCCACGAGTACCAAGGCTTGATATCAACATTTACAGGAAGCCATTTACAAATTTGATAAAATAATTGTGCTGATATCGATCTTTCAGATATAAATTTGAGCATATTTTGCTGATTATTTTTGCTATATGGTAGCACATCACATAACAAAGAAAATATATTGTTGAGCATCTCCTGAGGGAATAGAGGTAGTACTGCTGTCCATAAGACGCCATATACATATTCTTGTTCTTTCTGAGGTACCTTTTTTATATTTGATAATATCCGTTTTAAATAATCGTTATGCGAGTTCCAAGGAGCTTTAATTGTGTACAGAAGTTGCTCAATTAATTGAATTCCTATAGAGTAGATTTTCTGATCGACAAATGTTTCAGAAATAGATAATAATACTTCTCTGCGTAATGACTCATCACTAATTTTATAAATTTCAGCTGCTATTTTTGAGGCTAGTTCTTGCTGTATTTCGCGATTGGTTACGAAAACCAAAGCTTTTGCAACATCGATTAACTTTCGTACTTGTTTCGCATCATTACTAGAGCCTAAGTCTTGTATTAATTCATCTGTTTCTAACCATTTTTCTTCTAAGTTATTTTCATTTATATCATACAAAGCGAAAGTTACCTCTAGTGGAAATTTTTTAATGAGTGAACTACTTTCTTGTAGCCACATTTTAATAACATCCATTTGGGGTAAATGCTTGTATTTTTGAAGCATTGCGCTTGCTAAGTGTAGTTTAACACCTTCATCTTCAATTGTGTTAATTATTTCAATGATTGCTCCTGTATTTTGGCAATTTCCTTGAGCGATCAATTTCAAGAGAAGCAAAGCTTTATTCTGAGTTTGCTTTATTTGTCCAATGAGCAAAAATATTTCATCGATAAACTGAGTTTTGTTTACATAAGGCAGGAGAATAGATGCCATAATAAATGGATCTTCTACATGTTCTTTGACAAGTGAATGCCACGAAGAAACAAATTTATCATTGATCTCTATGGAAGAAAACGCTGCTATTAAATCATTTTCTTCTTTTATGATGTCTAGAGTTAACTGCGTAGTACAAGTCAAATTTTCTGCCAAAGAAAACGCTAGCATTTTTTGCCATAGGTCACGATTGTAATCAACAAATTCTATTGAAATATTACGGCGAATATTTTCTTGGCAAAACACAGAAAATAACGGTAAATTACCATAATCAATTGTAGGAGTTGGCAATCGATTTAACTCACTCGCTATATAATTCCATTCATCGGTAAGATTATTTTCTAAAATAGGTAACCCAAGAATGAGCAGTTGATAAAAACGTTCTTCTTCTGAATGGATGAGGAGTGCTTCTCTAAGTGCTGCGTCATACTCTTTATTTACAATAAGCTGCAAAGCTGTCTCTGGGACTTGTTGACGCCCACGATTTATAATTTTATTATATGTTACGCAATATTTAACAAAAGGCGCGAATTTAGTTATATCGGCGTCCGTTTCGATTTTTGAAGCAGATATTGCATAGTGTAAGTCTTCGAGTACAAATCGCGTGGCTAGTTTACTTTGTTTGTGTTTTAAGAAACTATTATCGCTAACGATAGAATACAAAGAAGAAAAATCTTTGTGTAGAAGACCATAGTGGTAAGCATGATGAGTAACATGATGAAGACCATCTTCTGAGAAAGTTTCTACTTTTCGTACACCATCGTGAACAATGTCGTAGTACTCCAGAAGAATAGAGTGAAAATCAGCAATATCTTTATCTGTGAATTTATCAATCACATATAAACGAAATTTTTGATGAAAAATAGTATAGTTATCTTTACTCATAACGAGAAATTTGTTGATTTTCAAGCGTATATTGGTAATCGTATCTTCCGACTTACGAAGGAGGTTTGCAAATAGAGCATCACTTCCTGAGGTTTGCATAATTGCTAGAAGCCCTAGAATGCGGTAAGCTAAGAAATCTTCTTCTACCGGTAAC
Source organism: Candidatus Uabimicrobium helgolandensis (assembly GCF_041508025.1). Taxonomy (NCBI): domain Bacteria; kingdom Pseudomonadati; phylum Planctomycetota; class Candidatus Uabimicrobiia; order Candidatus Uabimicrobiales; family Candidatus Uabimicrobiaceae; genus Candidatus Uabimicrobium; species Candidatus Uabimicrobium helgolandensis. Next base: position 2,157,833 of record NZ_CP165719.1, on the reverse strand, counting down.
GTAAACCATGATTCTTCAAAGAAACCTTCTAAACTTTTTGGCATCAAACTAATATTGTGAATGGAAATAGAACCACTGCGAATTGCGTCTGCCATAAAACGAAGATAAAATGGATCTCCGTTACTTGAACTATTCCAGATAATGTCAACCACGCTGTTTGAAATTTCATTTTCGTTAACGCCAATTTTTTTAGTAAGTAGTTGTAGTATATCTCGCTGAGTAAGTTTTTCTAATGTTGCAATGTAAGTAATGTTGTCCTGTAATGGAATCTCAAGAACTTGGTCTTTGCGAATACTGAGAATTCCGACAATATTAGGAGGAAGATTTTTAGGTAATAAATGCGGTATCGACTCATCATTACTTCCTATTAATGCTTCATCAAGAGCATCTATAACGAAAACAAATTTTTTATTATCGTTCAAAGAGCGAGAAATTTTCTTTAGCAATTGTTGCCATTGGAATTGTAATTTTTTGACAGAAAATGAAATCTCTTCTTTATATTCAGGAAACTGAGCGTATGTTTGTGCTAATAGGGAACGAAAAAAAACTTGTGCGTTATTACGGTTTTCAGTATTTGCACAAAAGTGCCATATATAATGAGGGTTTTGTTGATACATATGCGCGAAAAATGCTGTTTTACCAATACCAGCTTCACCAGTAACAACCCCATATTCTCCACAAGCTTTGTCGACAAAGTTACGACATTTCTCCATGATATCCTCACGACCAACGAAGTTAGTTTGATGAAACTCACAGATATGCGAAAAATCTAAAGCTATTTTTTGTTCTAAATCTTGATTTTTGGGAAGAGCATTTTGTTGCAGGTTTTGTAAAATTTCGCGACATTTATTTGTTAAATCAGGGTCTAAATCACTAGATATAGACTGGCCTCCGTGATTGTAATTAATGTAGAAAAAACGCTGTTGTTGTTGTTTGCTGTAAAAGAAAATATCTTCTGTTGAGAACAGCCATGGTGACAAAGATAAGCATTTTTCTTCTTTGTAAAGGCAAATTTTATCATTGGTTAAAGAAGTCTCATTAAAAGGAGGAAGCCCTTTAAATAAAACACCCGTTTTACCATAAAGATTATAGTCACAAAGAGTATCCCAAAGTGGTTGTAAACTCTGGAGGTTATTTTCAAGTTTCTTGATTATAACTTTATGATTAATAGAATCGTGACGATGAACGATATCGTTGCGCAGTTCTACGTTTTCGCGAAAAACATCGATAAGTCGATTGTCAATTTTCAAAACACTTGCTATTTCTTGGGAAAAAAAGTTTTGTGGTTTTGAAATTTTTAACAAATAGTCAAGAAGACTTACCCATGTACCATCACTTGGTTTTTCTAATGAATTTAGAATAAATCGATTGTGTTTAGGGGCATCATCGTTATGTGTTTGTAGATATTCTGCTAAGGTTATGTAAGTTAGAAACTTTGTTGTTGCAAAAGTCAATTCAAGAAAACGAAAGGGGTTTGCCGTTCGCTGTAATCGCACTACATTTTGCATTAAACGACTGAGCGGAAAGGGAAGATTTTGCAACCACTTTTCATCAATATTCATCTTTATCCTTTTAAATGCGAAGCTAACGCAGGATGATAAGTTGTATAACTACGCTGTTTTTCATCCATTAAAATGTCTATTTCTCCCAAAAAACGCTCAACTTTCGGTGTAAAGATTTGAAGTGTAGCAGCGATTTCTTTTGGCGAAAGATACGTAGGTGTTTGTGCCAGTAACTTAAGAACTTCCTGTTGTTTTTCATCAGGATTGTAGTATCGCAACCATTTTGAAAAATAACGCTGCTGTAAAATGCTATTTTCACCGTATTTAACATAGAACCATACAAACTTTGGGTAGCCGAGAGTGTACGACATAATTTTTTGAGCATCGTGCTTTGGAAAATTTTTGCAAAGACTATTTACATCAATTAACGGAATATTTATATCCGCACTATAAAACGGTGGAACAGGTTCTCCTGGGCAGGCAGTTATTATCCACACTAAATTTTGAGGATAGTCTTGATTTAATATAGATAGCCACTGCTTTTGCCACCACTCTTTTACAAAAACAGAAAACAAACCATCAACAACAATAGTAAACTTTTCATCGGGAAACTCTTGTGCCAAAGACTTAAGAGAAGCAATGAGCTGCTCTATTTTTTTATTTTTTACCTCTATGGGCTTTTGCATTTTCTGGTATAAAGTACGACAAAAAGTTTTGAGAGCAGTAGAGGTCCTTATTTTTAAAGGGCTTTCTTCTATTACATAATGACATGACTTACCATGATTGATATTTTGCGCAACGTAAGTTTTTCCTCCACCAGGAGGAGCCCAAACCACGATTTTATTTTTATTATTTTTTATCGCAGTATTTATTTTATCAAACACACAATTTGTAAATTGTATTTCATGAGTAGTCGATTGCTGATTGATTCCTTCTTTTTGTTGCAAAAATTCATCATAACGATCTTCAATTCCAAAATTACTGTAAAATTGTCTTTTGTTTTTGGGTGCATTGTGTAAAACGAGTATCTGATTTTTGTTATCCCAAGAAGCAAAAGGAAATATGTCGAGATACTGTTTGGTTTTTTTATCGCAGAGAGCTGCGACAAAATTAACGCTTATTTTTTCGCTTTTCCCCGAATAGTCTATTTGGTATGTTTCTTGATCAATAGAGAGACACAACGGATAGTTCGTTAAAAAAATAAAATACTTACTATGGAATACTTCTATTTTTTTGACTATTTTTTTGACAAAATTGGGGTTTTGGGCTGCACTGCCGTGACGAACGTCATTGCGAAATTGTAAAAGATCAGAACTTAAAGAAATGAGTTCTTTGTCGTAGGCGTATTGTTGTAAAAAAGATATCCACTCTGAAAAATGAGTCTGAGTATAGTCATTGTCGTAGAAAAATTCACCTATTTTACGCGCTAAATACAACCAGCTTCCAAAAAAAGATTTTTCAAAGCTCATAAAAATTGCATGATCAAGAGCTTCTTTTCTTATTGTGGAATTACGATATAGAGCTGTAGCAACTATTCCATTAAATTGAATAAGATTTTCAATGTGTTGACAGCACTGATTTACTTTTTCGTAAACGGAACTTTCGTCATGTAATAAATCAAAGTTGAGTAGTTGATAAGGTTTTATATTTTTCATATTTATACATTCTAAAAGAATTAGGAGTCTCATCGTTTAAGGAACGCCGGAAAAAAACTTTACGCCTAAGGTACTAAACTTTTTACATGATCACATACCTCGTAGGCACATCCCCAAGAAATAGTAACTCCTGCTCCTCCATGTCCATAATTGTGAACAACAGGAACAGAAAATGAATGATCTATTTCTAAACGAACAGCTTTACGAGCCGGCCGCAAACCAGTTTTGTGTTCTAATATTTTTGCTTCATTTAATGAAGGAATCAGTGCAGCGCATCTTTTCTTTATTGCCTGCGCAGCATCAAGGTCTATGCTTAAATCTGAAATATTGGCGTCCGTTGTGCCACCCAGAACACAATTATCCTTGCGCGGTATAATATAAGCTAGATGATTAGGGCCATTTTTGAAATCTTGCCTAAATTCTTTAACTTCAGGAGCATCTACCTTTACAATTTGTCCTTTTAAAGGATAAACTTCTTCATCATTAACAAGTTCTCTAGAGCCAAGACCTGTACAATTAACGATAATATCCGCCTCAACGTTTGCAATATCATGAATTTTTTGGGTTATTTTTTTTCCACCGCAAGCTAAAAAACGTTTCTCTAGCCACGGCATATAATAGCGCATGTCTATAATTGGTGTAGAAAAAGAAAAGCCATCAGCATAGCCTTCTGGAATTTCGTGCGCATCTAGTTTACGAAAGTTTTTTACAAAATGTTGCCACCATTGTTTAGGCATTTTTTCACCAAATAAATCATAACCTGGGACAATGTGAACCCCTGATTCCGGAGACTCAACGCTAATACTATAAAAAGTATTGTAAGATTTTTCTCCCCAAACGGTAACCTTATCTAAAGGCTCTACAGTAAAAGGATACCAAACAGCTGCCGCAACATCAGAAGTGGTTTCAGGTGACCACTTATTAGAATATATAGTAGGTGAAAAGCCAGCTTTTTGTAAACAAATTGCACAAGTAAAACCAGAAACTCCACCACCAATGATTGCTATTTTCATGGAATAAACACTTTAAAATGGTTTTAGAAAAGAAGATTCACTTAAACAAAACGCCGTGTAGAATGACCTGTTGGATTAAGAAAGAGTAGATTACTTAAACTTTGAAAAAGTGTAATCTGTTAGTTCAGGCAATGTGCAACTACTATTGATTTAAGGAAACTCAAATGTGGTTGAGGATTGCTTTTGCCATTTTTTGATCCTCGGTTTAAGGATGACAAAATGGATTCAATTCTTAAATTAATATTCGTCAGGGTGTTACCCTGACGAAGAAAACTACTGCCATGTTCTTAATTCAATAGTTGTTTAATCTATTTTTTTGTAACACTGGCGTACAGACTGGCATTTTTCAGGGGCGACAAAGTCGTCATCTGGACCAACAGCAGTCATTGTATGTGTACACCAAAATACTCCCGAGCGACAAGAATCGTCTTCTAAAGTTTCTCCATTAGGTAAAATGGGAATGTCTGTAGCTCTAGAGCGTATAAATTTACATTTGTTTGTATCGCAATTCATAGTACTCTCCTTTATGCATATGGATCCATGCCAGCAGCCCATAATACTGTACGTTTAACAACCGTTTTGAATATAGCGACTTTGTATTCATTTTGGCTCATAGGAGTCGCCTTTTTAATTGCCGCTTGTCCAGCACTTGCCGCCAATTCGTGGGTTAAAGTTTTACCTTCAAGAATTTTTTCTGCATCACTTGCTCTAACAGGAGTAGGTGCTGCTGCCCCTAAAACAATTTTTACATCGGTAATCGTATTTCCTGATTTTACAAAAGAAACGGCTACTTCGGCTATAGGCCAATCAAAGCTTTGTTTTTGTTTTTGTTTATAGTAAAAACTACTTATTTTTTTCGTAGGTTTAGGAATGATAATTTCAGTAATTATATCTCCTAGTTGCAGAACATTTTCCTTGGTTATATCTTGTTGAACGGCAACAAAAAAATCAGCTAGAGCAATTTCCTTTTGTTGTTTTTTTGTTGCTATTTTTAAGCGCGCATCAACAGCTAAGAGCGCAGTTGCCATACCTGAAGGATGGACAATAGAGCACCCATGCTGATTACCCATAATTGCATGAAATTGATTTTCACCAAAGATAGCGTAGCACACACTACCACCTTTGCGTGAACAAGGAAAATCTTTATTACGATAATACCAACACCTTGGACGTTGGCATAAATTACCAGCAAGTGTTGCCATATTACGTACTTGAGGAGTTGCAATAGCATGAGCTGCTTGTTTTAAAAGTTGGTATTCGTCCAGAACATCACTTGCGGCGATATTACTTAGTGTAGTATTAGCACCAATCACTATACCACTGTCGTTTTTAGTAATGTAGCTCAAATCTTTTATATTTCTTATGTTGACAAGTCTTTTTGGAGAAATGATTTCTTCTTTCAACAAGTCGAGAACGTCAACACCGCCAGCTTTTAGTATGGCATCTTTAGCATCTAGATCATGCAACGCATTATCTACGTTTTTTGGAAGAGTATATTCAAATTTATTCACTACTTATCTCCTTTTGATGCTAATGCTTTTAAAACTTTGTCTGGTGTAATAGGAAGTTCGCGAATACGCACACCAATAGCATGGTAAACCGCATTAGCAATAGCAGCTGCCGTTGGTACTGTTGCTGGTTCACCGATTCCAATAGCTCCTGTACTACTACATCCATGATGCACATCCATAATCTCGATATCGATTTCCGGTACGTCCATAGAACCAGCGATTTTATACTGTTCAAGATTTGGATTTACCATCATTCCATAGTTGCGATCAAGTATACGGTCTTCAAAAAGTGCGTAGCTAATACCTTGGATAACTCCACCATTGATTTGGCTTTCGAGTGTTAAACGGTTCATTGGACGCCCACAATCATGAACAGCAACAACTCGATTAACTTTGACAACACCTGTTTCAGTATCCACTTCTACTTCTGCGAATTGCATACCTGCAACTGTTGCTGGATCTATAGTATGATGATCTTTTTTTCTTTCACCAATAACCATGAACTTATCACCTGGAATACGTGCCGCTACTTGCTTCCAGGTCATTACATTTTCTGGTTTTCCTTTTACAAAAAACTTAGCAGAATCGCACTCTATATCTTTTGCTTCTACTGAAAATGCTGTTGCAGCGACTTCCTTCATTTTCATTTTGGCTAGATATGCTGCATCGCGCGCAGCTGGGGTAATTCCGCCTGTCGTTTGGCTTCCACCACTTGCTGGTCCGTATCCTAAGGTACTATCACCAATGCGTATTTTAATATCAGCAATTTCTAACCCTAGCTCTTCAGCAACAACCATTGCAAGAATTGTACGAATGCCGGTTCCTAAATCTTGGACACCATTCATTAGCTCAACAGATCCATCATTGTGCACTTCAATTGTCGCTTGAAATCCGGTCATATAGAAATAATACCATACGGAATTTGCCATTCCTACACCACGCTTTATAACACCTTTGTCGGCGGCGACTTTAGGATTTCGCTTGTCCCAACCGAATTTTTTTGCGCCCACTTCGTATTCTGCTTGGCGTACTTTGTGGTGTAAACTGTTCTTTTTGCGAAATTCGAGAGGATCGATGTTAACTTTGTATGCTAGTTCGTCTATTGTTTGTTCTAAAGCAAAAGCTCCTTGTGGGTGTCCTGGTGCACGGAACGCTGTTCCAGGAGAAGAGTGGGTAAAAACATCTGACTCTTCTAAATAGACATCATCACATTGATAGATATTTTTAGCTGGCCATGCCAGTTTACTTGCTCCACCTGTTGCCATACCACAAGATCCATAGCTGTGTAACTTGATAGCGCTAAGTGTTCCATCTTTATCGCAACCAATAGCTAGCTTTTGTAAAGTATCAGGACGATTTCCTCCAGACGCATGTTCTTCACGTCTGTTATGCATGAGCTTTACAGGGCTTTGGGTTTTTTTCGCTAGCTTTGCAGCCATAATTCCAAAAACACCCGCTCTAAATTTTGCGCCAAAACCACCTCCCATATGTTCCGTAATTACGCGAACATTGGCTTGAGGAAGTTCGAGTCTCGTTGCAAAATCATTTCTTGTCACAAACGTAGATTGAGTAGATGCCCAAACTGTGAGATGATCATCGTCTTCCCATTTAGCGACAACACCATGTGTTTCTAAAGCAGAATGTGTCTGAACTTGAGTTTGGTAAGTCGCCTCAACTACAGAAGCACAGTTTTGCAATTTTTCGTCTACTTTCTCTATGGAAGCATCAGTAGGTGTGATACGCGGTCCTCTTATGTTACCTTTTTGGCTATTACTTTTCTTTACTGCACCTCCATGCAAATCATCTCCTGCACCCTTTTTAGGACCTTGTGATTTAAAAACAAGAGGAGCAGTATCGGACATCGCGTTTTCGATACCTAAAACAAAAGGCTTTTTGGTATATTTTATTTTAATGAGTTTTGCTGCTTCGTTTGCGATGTGGGGAGAAGTGGCTGCTATTGCGACAACTTCTTGATCAGCATGGCGAATTGTCATTGGTAGCTTGCTCACTAACATCACTGCTTTAACACCAGGATATGCTTCCGCAGCAACTGTGTCTACACTTTCGACAATCGCTGACGGATAAGGGCAACGTACAAATTGCCCGTGTAACATCCCTGGTAGTTGAATATCAAAAGTATATTTCGCTTTTCCTGTTGCTTTTGCCTTGCCATCGATACGCGTTACACGTTTTCCAATATGTTTTGTTTGGTATTTTCCGTCCCAAGGACGTGGTGCATTATCGGGAATTTTTGTGGTCATTGTGGAAAGATCTTTGCCAACCCCAACGTGTAATTCTACATCTTTCGCCATAATCTATTCTCCTTTATTTTTTAAAGCAGAAACGGCTTCGAATACTTTAGGATATGTACCACAACGGCACAAATTTCCACTTACCGCTAGTTTTATTTCTTCCAAGTTAGGACTAGGATTTTGGTCGAGTAAATTTTTGCAACTCATAATCATTCCCGGTGTACAAAATCCACATTGCAAAGCATCATGGTCGACAAAAGATTGTTGAATGGGATGCAGTTCTCCTTCTTTTTCTAGCCCTTCGATGGTTTCGAGTTCTGCTCCTATCGCATCGACAGCTAATGTCATGCATGATGGTACAGTATTACCATTCATTACAACCGTACAGGCTCCACAAGCGCCACGTTCGCAGGCTGTTTTTGTTCCTGTCATTTGTAAATGATCTCGTAAAATTTCTGCCAAAGTCTGTCTTGGTTCTGCTTCAACTGAGATATCTTTACCATTGATGCTTAAGGAAAATTTATTCTTATTCGGACCTAAAACTTCTGATGCTGAATGTCCCTCGACCCCTTCGCTAGTGATACCTGAACCAACAGCAACACCAATAGAAGCAATACCAACTCCTTTGAGAAAAGATCTACGCGAAATATCTGGCGTATCCTCTGATTCTTTTCTATTCTGACTCATACTTCTCCTCCTTTTGTATTATAAGCTCCCTATAGAGCAAGACTTTATTATAAGTAGTTCTCCAAAAATTTACAAAATATTTATGTTCGAGTACCACGCTGTATTAACAAGAATAAAATCTCATTGCTGAACAGTAATTAGATCTTGTCATTGTTTGCTTTGTAAGTAAAATTATATATCCTTATGCTTTCCATTAATAAAACTAATAGCAACGCTCTGTTATAAAAATGATTCCCAAGTCTATCACTGTTCTCAAGTTCAAAAGTACTTCTCTATAGTAAGTAATATGAGAAATGTATTGTTCCTATATCTGGGACTACTCTTAGCGCTGTCATCAATTTTTGGTAGTCTATATTTTACAAAAAAATGGATTTTATTAGGGCGTGTCATCATTCAAAATATTGTGTGTTTTTTCGAGCCCGTTTCCGAAACTTTCACTAACAATTTATCAAAGAGGCAAGTTTCTTTTTCCATCGCAAAAAACTAGTATTGAACCAATAAATCACTTTCTGTCGCTCTCAAAAAGTTTTCGGGCGCGGGCTCGCAAACGGGCTCGGGCTCAATACTACTGGCGTATCATTAAATGAATCCGTTATATTTTTATCTGTATTGAATGATGACACGCCCTAGCTAGTTGGACTACGTCTACTATTACAACAGTTACTAATAATTAACTGATGAGATACCTACAAAAAAATTATAAAAACATTTGCCGGAATAGTTGTCGAACGCCGTTATATAATAGGGGGATATATTGTTAGGGTATGTCAATATCTAAACTTTTATACAATGGGTTATTTTAGAGAGTAGTTTTTTGAAAGCGCAAAGTTGCGCTTTACAGTTGAAATGTAACGAGACTAATCTCTAAAAGAGTTAATCATAAGAAAGATGGATGTCACCCTACATAAGACAGATTGTTAATCTTTTGTTTACTTAATATATTAAGATAGAAGGTCAATTATGAGTAGATTTATCTATGCTGTTTGCGAACATTGCAAAGAAAAACAAAGAGTGCCTGAAAGGTTACAGGGTAGAACAGTTAATTGCAAGAACTGCGGAGAGAATTACAATGTTGTTAAGGGTAATCTTGGAAATACACAAAGGCTAAATCGATCTGCAATTTCAAAGCGCAATAATAATACACAAAGACTAAACAGATCTACAATTTCAAAGCGCAATAATAATACACAAAGACTAAACAGATCTACAATTTCAAAGCGCAATAATACTCAAAAAACAAACTCATCTACACAGCGAACTTCAGCAAAAAAGCCTAGTGCACAATCGATAACGAAAAAGACAGGCACAACCCAAAGAATAAATTCTTCTTCTTTACGCCAGAATAGATCAACTCAAAGGTTACGGCGCAGTTCATCGAAGAATAATAAATTGCCGATAAAAATAGTTTGCGGCGTGGGAGTGTTGTTTTTAACCATTGCGTTATGTTTATTTGCTCTTGGTGGGCCGCAGAAGGTTAGAACGAATGTTGCACAAAGCAAAAAACAGCAGATTAAACGTAATTCACAAAAACCGCAAAAAAAAATATCAAAAGAAGAAAATTTAAAAAAAACAAAGCCGATAAAGAAAATTCATAAAGAAAAAAGTAAACCAAAAGCTAACCCAAAAGTTGTAAAAAAATTTAAAAAACCGTACAAGAGAAAAGAGCGCCCTAAAAAGCAATATGAAATACCCGAATCTCTAGAGCAGTTATTAGAAGATAAACCTGAGGATTTTGATTTTACAATGGCTTGTCTACTTATATCTAATTCTTCGATAAAAGAAACTTTTGATCGTGATGTTGATATTGAGAAATGGCTTCACGAGTTAGACACCATAGTTGCTGAAGTCCAGGAAAATATAAATGATAAACAGACGCCACAACAGGTAATTAAAGCTATTGCTCATCATTTATACGAAGTTTTGCAATTTGGAAGCAGTCAAAATGGTTGGGACCACAGTAATCTCTACTTAAGCTTAATACTAGAAGGGCGACAAGGTTATTGCTTAGGTTTTGCAGAATTATGGATAGCGCTCGCACAGCGCTTGAGCTACAAAGGTAAAGAACTTCCAATCTACGGTGTTAGTGTTCCACAGCATATTTTTGTGCGTTGGGATGATGGAACTACTCGTATTAATGTTGAAACTCTTCACGTACCAAAATATAGCAAAGACCCCAAGAAACAGTTATTACAACTTTTGCAAGAAAGTGACCGCGTTGAGCAAATTCCAGCACAAAACATAACTGATGAAGAATATATTGAGCGCTACGGAATATCAGAAGAGGCGGTAAAAAATGAGTTATTCTTGAAAAATCTAAAACCACGAGAAGTATTAGGTTACATATATTTTAATCGTTCGTCTCTCAATGGAGATGAAGTAAAACGTTTGAATCACTCACCACAAAGAGATGAAATGGTAAGGCGTATGCAAAGAGATATACGCTTAAGTTTTAAATTGCATCCTGAAGATAACGAATGTTTAAATTTACTTGCTTATAGTAATTTATACTATGAAGGGAACTACAAACAAGCGATTATCAATTTTGAGAAGAGTTTACAACGAGAAAAGAATGTGACATCGTACGTTTTGATTTCCAGAGCTTGTATTGGTGCTAAACAATTTGATAAGGCTTTAAAATACATAGATAAAGCCTACAATTTAAAAAAAACAGGCGAAACTACCACTGACTTAACTCTAATGGAAGCGCAAATTTATTATGTTTCAGGACAGTATAAGAAAGGCATTGAATTTTGCAATTCATATATAAAAGCCAATAACACTATGCGCGGCTTTTTTGACAACATATTCTTAATACTTTCAAAAATGCAGTTTTATACAAAACTAGGTGAATACGATAAGGCATATGCGTTAGGACAATTTGTTTTAGAAACAGAAATTAAGACTTATTATTCTTATGTATATCCAAAGTTGGGAATTGTACTAGTGCACATGGGAGAAATTGATAAAGCAAACGAGTTTTTCGAGAAATCACAAAAAATGACCTACCAAGATCCTGAAGTTTTTTATGGAAAAGGCTTAATTTGCGTGCAGCAAAAACAATACAAAAAAGCGCAGCAATATTTCGAAGAAGCCCTAGCTTATTACCCTATTGACATAGATGCCCAAAGTGGACTACAAAGTGTTCGCAAAATTTTGACGGAGAACAAATGATGAAAAACATAATTTTAGGTATTTTTTTTATTATGGTAACGCAAGCACAAGTCTCAGAAACTAAAGCAGTTGATTTTATCAAAAGCAAATTACAATTCAGAAAATACGTTTCTGGTCCAGCACAATTCGACTTGATGGCTTTTACAAATCCCAGCGTTGCTCCAACATTACTTGAGTGCTTACAAATCGGTCGCAGACGAGAAGATAATAATCCAGTACGCTACTTTATTATTGAAAAACTAGGTGAATTCAAATACAAACCAGCAAAAAAAACACTTCTCGCTGTAATAGATGACAAAGAAGACCCTTGGTGGGTTAAAAGCGTAGCGCTAAAAGCTCTTTTACAGATAGGCTATCACAATATAACATTTTACCTAAATATGCTAGAAGTCGAAAACATAATGATACAAAAAAGAGCGATGATTGCTTTGCAAACAATTACCAAAAAAAACAAATACATTACTATGGCATCTTCCTTAGAAAGAGTAAAAATAATGCGTAAAAATTGGCAAAATTTGGGGAGGAAGTACAAAAAAAAGCGTCAAAGCAAAAAAGGTAAGAAATGAAAAAAACGCGAATATTACCGATGCCGAAAATTGCTTTTTTTTATCCGTTAATAATTACATCTTTTGTGTGTTCCTTGATGCCAGAACAAAATAAACTTACCGCTCTTATATTTTTCTTTGTATTCACTTTAAATCTATTAGTTTTAGTTATCGATTTTTCTGATTTCAAATCGTTGATGCTTGTTGCGATGATTCTATTTTTTGGATATGCGCTCTTTTTTGCTAATGACTATTATGCATTTCTTGTAGAAAGAATATCCTCCGATCCCCAAGCTCAAAAAATGGTGGGGTTTATTGTTCTCTGGGCTATGATTATGCCTTTGATTTCCCTAGAAAATTGGTTGATTGGTGTAATAGGAGGTTGTTTTTTTGCTATATCTCATGCAATTATTTTTCTGTTACAAACAGGAATAAAAACAAATATTTACGCTTCGTCCTCTTTTTTTTATGTAGTAGGTGTAGTTCTTACGCTCGTAACGATGATTACTATTTCTTACAATTTTTTGTGTAAAAGTTGGATTTGGACTTGGAACGAAAATAAAATTTGTAGTTGCAACATTTTTGGCAAAATAGTGACATACAAGGATGGAGGCTTACAAATTAACTGCACAAAGGGCTGTACCTTAAAACACTTGTTGTTAGGGACAGGAAGCGTTTTGTTTTATATCCCTTCGCAGAATAAGTCTATAGTTTTATATGATGCCTATTTAAATAAACGCTATATAGATTGAATTTGGGATGTGAAATAACAGAACTATAACTAGAATCTGTTTTGCTCTGACACGATTTTGCTCTGACACGATTTTGCTCTGACACGATTTTGCTCTGACACGATTTTGCTCTGACACGATTTTGCTCTGACACGATTTGCTCTGTTGACAAAGTCGTTGTTCCTACCATGCCTTACATACGCCTCGTTGCTACATTGTTCGTTTACGCTCGTGATTTTCGTTCATATATCAATGATAAAGATCGTTTACGGCGATTGGTGAGCGTAAACGATCTTTATATTAAACGTTTAGTTCACCACCAAAAATGTTGCAATCAGTAATTTTTTGCTTTATTTGTTTTTCGGCATTTAAAACTACTTCGGTGTCAAATACAAAGTCCTTTTTGGGGCTACCTTGGCTCCAGGCGAACCTTCTCCATAAAACCAAAAATGATACATAAATTGGTTCTCCTTTACAGCCTAATATCAACTGTTCAGCATATGTTACTGCAGCTAACGGTTGTTGTAGATAATTTTTCTGTGCTAGAAACTCTATAACTTTTTGTGGTGGCTCATAACTCGATACTTTTAGAATTTTTGTTAAAGTTTTAGCTTGAAATAAATCAGCATACTTCTTGTCACTTTTTTTCAGTTTTTTGGTTGTGAAATAAGGAATGTTAGAATACATCAGAACTTCATCGCAATAGGAATGTTTTTTTAAATACAATTCAAGACCCTCTTGATAGTTATAAGAGGAAAGAAAAGAAAGAAAAAAACAACAAAACTCTTTGATGTCTTGTTCTTTAAAAGTTTTTGGTCTACTGTCTTGAGGCAAATTGGAATAAGTTTCCATGATAGTGGCTATAAGGGTTGGTAGTATGTTTTCGCGTTGTGTAACGGTGATTCTAATACGTTCTAGTGATTTTCCAAGCTCTTTGTAGTGAACATGATAATATCCTTGATTCATGCGTCTTAAAAGTTGATAGCAACGTTTTTTTATATCTAGAGCTCTGGTTAGGATTTCTTGGTTAAATATACTTTTGTTTTTGAATAGATTTCTCCTAAAGGTTTTAAAGGTTTTAGATATCGTATATCTTACATGTAAAGATTAACACAATTTTCTTCTCCATTCTAATGTTTTTTGATGAGGAGCTAAATTAAACGTTAAGATAACGTAACAAACAACACAAAACTCATATTTTATATCGATATTACTTTAGACCTATAGTTTCTCACTCTTAGATTCAAAAGAAGAAAAATTATCCTCAAATCAAAAATTGGAACTTCATATTAGCAAGTATTACTCTACTTTCTTCCATGAAATTCCTTCTCAACAGCTCTCTCTTATACATTTATTTCACAGCTCCGTCACTTCATTTTATGACCTCAGAGCAAAACGAAAACCCAAAGCGTAGATGAAGACCTCAGGGTGGAAGCCCAAATGGTAAGCAGAGCGAGCATCTTCGGTAAAGTCACACCAACTACCACCGCGTACTACACGTTCCGAACCGCTAGTAGCTCCTATAGGATCTGTTGTTATCGAAATATCATATTTATCATACCAATCGTTACACCATTCCCATACATTCCCGTGCATCTCATACAATCCCCAATTATTGCATGGAAATGATTTGACTTCTACTGTTGCTCTTACCGTTTCATCGTAATTTACTTGGCTTGCTGTAATACTTTCACCAAAACTAAACGCTGTCATCGTCCCTGCTCGGCATGCATATTCCCACTGCGCCTCTGTTGGCAAGCACAATTCCAATTCTAACACCTCCTCGTTTAGCTTTTCCATAAACGCATTGCAATCATGCCAACTTACACACTCCACAGGATTTTTGTCACCTTTAAACTCGCTTGGATTATCCCCTATCACCGCTTGCCACAATTCTTGAGTACACACTGTTTCTCCTAACCAAAATCCTTTACTAATTGATACTTGATGTTGCACTTCATTTTCACATCGACCTTCCTCCGTTTCTGCAGATCCCATCATAAATGTTCCTGGTGTTATCCAACGCATTACTTGGCGTACATTTTTGTAAGTAAACGCCATCCACAGCCCATATTCATCTCGCCCCCAATCGTTAAACCATCCGCGAAATGAGCAGTTGTCAAACTCTGTTCCCGCAAAATCTTCGCCGTCAACACAATCTAAATAAAACGTACATGCCATATATTTCGTATGTGCCTCTACTGCTTTTAATGACTTACCCTTTACTACTCTTTTACGCATCTCAAACTCCAATTTTCATTTTATATTACTTTATCTCTACTCTCTTCGAAATGTTTTCCCGACGGCTCCGCCGCCTCCTATACGTTTCCCTTTCTCAGCTCCGCTGCTTTATTTTATGACCTCAGGCAAAACCGAAAACCAATAAAGTCGCCGCGGTTGACGGGAACGAACCCGGAGCGGGCCGCAGAGCGCACGCGCCCAGACGAGTCGCCCCAGCTACCGCTACGTAAGACACGGTAAGAACCACGAATAGCTCCGGTAGGATCTGTTGTTATCGAAATATCATATTCATCATACCAATCACTACACCATTCCCATACATTCCCGTGCATCTCATACAATCCCCAATTATTGCACGCAAACGATTTTACTTCTACCGTTGACTTACCTTCATAATTCGCTTGTTTTTTTGTAATACTTTCACCAAAACTAAACGCTGTCATCGTCCCTGCGCGACATGCATATTCCCACTCTGCCTCTGTTGGCAAGCACAATTCAAATTCTAACACTTCTTCGTTTAGTTTTTTCATAAACGCATTGCACTCATCCCAACTTACCGTCTCTACAGGGTTATTATCACTTTCAAACTCACTTGGATTATCTCCCATCACCGCTTTCCACAATTCTTGAGTGCACACTGTTTCTCCTAACCAAAACCCTTTGCTAATTGTTACTTGATGCTGTACTTCATTTTCATATCGACCTTCCTCCATTTCTGGAGATCCCATCATAAACGTTCCTGGTGTTATCCAACGCATTACTTGGCGTACATTTTTATAAGTAAACGCCATCCACAGCCCATATTCATCTCGCCCCCAATTGCTAAACCATCCGCGAAATGAACAGTTGTCAAACTCTGTTCCCACAAAATCTTCGCCGTCAACACAATCTAAATAAAACGTACATCCCATGTATTTTGTATGTGCCTCTACTGCTTTTAATGACTTACCCTTTACTCTTTTACGCATCTCAAACTCCAATTTTCATTTTATATTACTTTACCTCTATTCTCGTCGAAATGCCTTCTCGACGGTTCCACTGTCTCCTGTACATTTCTTTTTTCAGCTCCGCTGCTTTATTTTATGACCTCAGGCAAAACCGAAAACCAATGCCGTCGTTGCGGTCGTTGGGCTCGTACCTGCCGCGGGATGCAGAGCGCACGTACCCAGGCGAATTGCTCCAGAAACCGCCGCGCATGACACGGTAGGCACCACGAATAGCTCCGGCAGGATCCGTTGTTATCGAAATATAATTATCATATTCACCATACCGATCACTACACCATTCCCACACATTCCCGTGTATCTCATACAATCCCCAATTATTGCACCCAAACGATTTTACTTCTACCGTTGACTCTCCTTCATAATTCACTTGTTTTTTTGTAATACTTTCACCAAAACTAAACGCTGTCGTCGTCCCTGCGCGACATGCATATTCCCACTGTGCCTCTGTTGGTAAAAGCAATTCCAATTCCAACACCTCTTCGTTTAGTTTTTTCATAAACGCATTGCACTCATCCCAGCTTACCGTCTCTACAGGATTCTTATCACCTTCAAACTCACTTGGATTATCTCCCATCACCGCTTTCCACAATTCTTGAGTACACACTGTTTCTGCCAACCAAAATCCTTTGCTAATTGTTACTTGATGCTGTACTTCATTTACATATCGACCTTCCTCCATTTCTGGAGATCCCATCATAAACATTCCTGGTGTTATCCAACGCATTACTTGCCGTACATTTTTGTAAGTAAACGCCATCCACAGCCCATATTCATCTCGCCCCCAATCGCTAAACCATCCGCGAAATGAGCAGTTGTCAAACTCTGTTCCCAAAAAATCTTGGCCGTCAACACAATCTAAATAAAATGTACATCCCATATATTTAGTATTTGCCTCTACTGCTTTTAATGATTGACCCTTTACTACTCTTTTACTCATCTCAAACTCCAATTTTCATTTTATATTACTTTGCCTCTATTCTCTTCGAAATGTTTTCCCAACGGTTCCACCGTTTCCTATACATTTCTTTTCTCAGTTCCGCTGCTTTATTTTATGATCTCAGGCAAAAACGAAAGCCAATATTATCATCGTAGGGTCAGCCTCGTAGTGGTCGCGAAACGCCGACCGCACGCTTCTGGACGAAAGCCCTACGCATAACCGAATAATACCACAAATAGCTCCGGCAGGATCTCCTATTATCGAAATATCAAAAGTAGTTGGGAAAATGAGCTCCGTAGATTACAAAGAGACAGAGGCATTTGCTTTAAATGGTTATGAATTAAATTTCTTAATAACTAAAAATACCAAAAGTTACTTTGAAATGCACCACAAAGAAGTAGACGATGGGAAGTGGCAAAAATGGCAAAAAGTACGCGCTTTATGTGTCGTAAACAAATGGCAAAAAAATAAGTTACTGTGGCATGATGTCGTATCTTCTTCTCTACATTTAAAATATACAAAAGTAACTTCTCCACAGGAATTGAAAGACATAGCTTTTGGTAGTTTTTTACAACAATTTAGTACATGGAATCCGCAAAATGCAGGAAAAATTTTAATAACGCTAAAGAAAAAGAAAAGAATAAAAGGAGAATCTTTCAAACCAAATTTAGATATCGTCTTTTTGAAAGATGGCACTAAAAAAGTAGGCTTAATCAAAACAGAACGCGATACATTTATTCAGATGATTACTTTTGGCTCTGAAGTACGCAAAAATAATGAATCATCTTTGATTATGAAAAAAATATCCAAAAAATACACAAAATATCAGAGACTGTTCGCGACAAAAAAATGTCCTTCTTAAAAAAAATTACAAAAAGTAAATTTAAAAGTAGTATTAAGCTTAAAGAAGTAGAGTGGGAGTTTGGCAGAGGTAAAGGTTGGTTTTATGAAGGAGAATATTTTAAACTATATTGTAATACTCCACTGGATTTTACCCACGAAATAATATTTCGTGTTGACAAAATATTCAATGCTTATAGGAAGTTTTTTTCTTCGAAGTTTCAAGTGCAAAAAAAGGTAAAAATATATGTATTTAATTCTACGCGAGAATATCAGAGAGCCATTAATTACGCATTCTCTAATCCTGCGTTCTTTTTACCAATTAATATCTACATCGCAGCAGGTTGTGATGTAGATATTTATCAAAAAACTGTATTGTCCTTCTCGTTTTTTTAAAGATTTCGTAACTTAGTTAGCTAACCTAACTAATAATTTTTTGGTCATTTCTTCTAGTTTGTTTTTTTATTTGTTATGATTTAAACGGTAATTTTACGAAATGCAAGAAAGTAGAAGGTCTCTTTAATAATACTCTTTGTAAATTGAGCTTTAGCGAGGTGTTTTGTGAGGTATAGATATTTTTTTCATATTGGCTACAATGGATATCGTTATTCTGGTTGGCAAAGACAGATAAATCCAGCTACAGTTCAAGAGATCATAGAAGACAAACTTGAGAAAATTTTCAAAACAAAACTTCATTGTATTGGGTGTGGACGAACAGATGCAATGGTTCATGCTAGTCAGTATTTTTTTCATGTAGATATTCGTAAAGACTGGGATTTTGATATTGTTTTTCGATTAAACAAGATGTTACCAGATGATATTGTTATTTTTGATGTGCTGACTTTTCCAACAAAACTACATGCTCGATTTGATGCGCGAAAGAGAACGTATCATTATTATCTTCATATGATTAAAAATCCTTTTTTGAGTGAGACGAGTGCTTTGTATTTAATCGAAAAACTCGATGTTGAAAAAATGAAACAAGCATGTGATTTACTATTGTTATATGACGAATATTATTCTTTTTGTAAGTCACCAAATAAATATGATAATACGTTATGTAATATTACTTGTAGTCAATTATTTACTACTATAGATCGCCAAAGAATTTGTTTTAAAATAACAGCAAATAGATTTTTACGAGGGATGGTACGTGTTATCGTTGGTAGGCTTATTGACATAGGTTTAGATAAAATGTCCCTGAGCGCGTTTGAGGAATATCTACGCGAAAAAAAAGCTAGTGAATTTACTCATCTTGCCTATCCTCAAGGACTACACCTATCAAAAATAGAATATTCTTTTCTTGATTTACCAAATTCGAATATTTGTGAAGAATCTGGTTTATGGCAAGAAGTATAGTTATTTTGACAGTGTATCCGCCTGATGTTTACTTGTAATAAACATTTATTCTAAAGTGACAATATCAAGTGCATATAACCAATAAGCACTCATGGCGCGTCTAGATAATTTGATAGAGAGAACGTTTTTTCCTTTTTGTATTTGATCAGTGATTTCGAATTTTTTAATTTTTGGAACATTTTTTACCGTTACCGCAAAATCTTGCGCCACTATTTTGCCATTTAAAATGACATTGATAGAGGAAAGATTTTTTCCATTAGCAATTGCAGCAAGGTGACGGAGCTTTAAAAAAAGATTGCGTGGTTTCTTATCTATGGAAAAAATAACAGATAGTTGGCTGCGCCCACCTGCGTTAAAGAAGTATACATTTCCGCGATTAGGATGCAAACTAACAAGGTTTAGGTTTAGAGCTACATTGTTTTTATGCACTATGTGATTGGTAATACTAAAGCCGGCAATTTTTACTTCTTGACTCTTCTTTTTTGCAGTTTTTTCTTTTGAATTTGATTTTTCTTCGCTTAACAGTTCTTTGTCGTTTTTTATAGTAAGGGATTTTTCCTGCTTTTTAGAGTTAGTTTTTTTAGCAACCTTGTTATCGTTTCTGGGTTTTACTGGTTTGACTGTTTTTTTATTACTAAATACACTAGTAATGAAAATGATTATGCTGAGGAATACCAAAGCAGTGGTTATTTTAAATGCGTTTGATGACTTTCGAATATTTGATGATCTTTTGCGAATACCTGAGGCTCTTGATGGTCTTTGGTGAATGCTTGAAATTCTTGATGTTCTTCGATTAATACTCGATGATTTTTTTGAGATATTACTAGAAGAGATTCTTTTCAGAGCGTGGGCTAGAGCACGGCAATCTTTGTAACGATTTTTCTTTTTCTTTTCAAGTGCTTTGTTACAAATATATTCTAATTCTTTAGATATCTTTGGATTAACTTCAGATAAAGGTACCGGGGGTTTGGTAAAAATGCTATTGAGGAGCATCAAATGCGTTTTACTACTAAACACAGGTTGTTTAGCTAAAAGTTCGTATAGAATTGCTCCAATGGAGTATAAATCGCTTTGGATAGTTGTGTCGGAGTGTCGTCCCTCTGCTTGCTCAGGAGGCATGTAGCGCAGTGTTCCCATAATAACACCTGTTTTAGATAGTTCTTGGCTCGCTTCGGTAATTTTCGCTAAACCAAAATCCATAATAATAGGATTATCGTTTTTGACCATGATGTTGGCCGGCTTCAAATCACGATGAATAACTCCTTGCTCATGCGCATAAGTCATAACTTCGCATACTTTGATAATGAAATTTATTGATTTTTTAGCTGTCATTGGATGTGAAGTTTGTATTTCTTTTAAAGAAACTCCGTCGACTAAATCCATTGTGAAAAAAACTTGATTGTTTTCTTCTCCTATTTCATAGGATCTAACAATTCCAGGATGGTTTAATTTCGACATTGTTTTTGCTTCTCGTTTGAACCTAGCAACGGCTTTTTGATTTGAATCTGAACTAAGTAGTAGAACTTTTAAAGCCAACTCTTTTTGCTCTACAGGATCAAAAACTTTATAAACGCGTCCCATTCCTCCTTGTCCAAGAAGCGAAAGAAGCTGATAGCGTCCAATGCTTTTAGGAGTATTTTTGACTTGCGTTTTCTTAAATGTTAGAGCATTTGTATCTTCTGCATTTGCCGTCTTACGTACACAAAGTTCAGAAATAGCTCCTACCTGTGTTTCGTTCAAGCATTTCTGACTAAGTAGCCATTGGGAAAGAAGTACAGTGTGTTGTGGGTACTCGCGAATATAATTTTGTATATGTTGTTGTTGAATAAGCCCAATACTAATTCCCATTTGCCCAAAAACCATATTTTGATTTTTATACATACTGTTTCCTAAAAGTAAACGAAGGAATACCATAGTCGAAAAACACGTTCTACAAAACGTAACCAGAAATTGAGATTTATTTTACAGACCATAGAAAAGAGAATGGAACAACGTTTTCTAAGGACATATCTTTTGCTACTTTTTTATTGAAAAATAACTGCACAATACCGCGAAGTTTTGCATAATCAGTACGCATTATCCATTTCTTTTTCTTTGTATTCCAGTAAAATGATTTACCGGCGGCATTACGTTGTAATTCTATTTTTTTAGCTTTATCCAAATGAAGTAGTACAACAACGTTCTGTTCACTCACTGTATCGAGTTGCTGGATAACAACTTTGCCTTCTGCAACGCCTATGTATTTGGCATTGTTATCCACTACTTTTGAGTTTTTTTGTTTATAACTTATTGTTTGTTCATTTTTATTTAGAATAACGAGCGAACGTTTTTCTTTAAAAATAGGAGGATTTCCTATTTTAATTCGCTCAGTACTCATTTTGATATCCCAAATAATCGCATGATTATCTGTACCTACAGCGAACAGAGAAAATGGTTTCTTGAATGATAAAGTATGAATTGTTTTCGTAATCGGTATTGCCAGCAGTTGTTCACCAGTTGTCGCGTCCCACAGAAATATATTATCACTATTGTCTGTTGCTAAAAAACGACCTTCAGGATCTAACAGAGCATGATTTGCAAAGTCTTCATGCTCGATTTCGCAAATTTGTTTACCTGACTTATAGTCCCATACATAAGCCGCTTCAAACTGCATATCGGTTGTAGCTACTTTTCCATCTGTGCTAAAACTAACACTGCTACCAATAATATTCGTTTCACTAGTCACTGTACGGTCTTCTAGTATTTGGTGGAAAAATATAATACTTTGATAGTCAGCAGATGCTAAAATTCTTTTTTTGGGATGAAAGGCTAGGTGGACAATACTTACATCGTGTTGTTGAGAAACTTTCCATTTTTGGTAGGTTTTGGTATCCATTATTGTAATTGCCTGCTCTCCTTCGACCCAAGCAATTAAACTACCGTCAGCATTTATTGTTGCTAAGCGGCCGAGAAAACGCAAATCAGTTTCTTTTGCTTGCCAAACGCGAATTGTTCGAGAAAGCACAGTAACTATATTTTTGCCGTCATTACAAAAAGATGCCCCTAAAACTCCTTTTTGTCGAATAACTTGAACAGTTGTTGTTGCTGCTTTTTTTCCTGTGACTTGCTTTTCCCAATATATTCTATTTATTTGTACACCTAAACTATTACTGAGTAAGATTTTTTCTGAATCATGGGGAGAAAAATCAATATCCCAGTATGGGTATAACTCATTAGCAAGGTATCCCATTTGGTTTACAGATGTATTATTTAGTTTCCAAAAGTATACTCCACTACGCTCTCCCAAAATAGCGAAGTACTCTCCTGTACTATTGAACAGCGCTTTTTGTATCTTTTCATCGTTGTCAAATCCTATTAAACATAAGGTTCCATCACTATTTTTACTTTTGTAATCGTAGTGCTTTTTTTGTTCACTAATGTTCCAGACTTCGGCAGAAATGCTATTAGAGGCGATTAACAACTTCTTGCCGTTAGGAGAAAAACTTAACGATGAAACATTCAAACACTGAGTTTCTATATCCATGACTTTTTGTAGAGTTTTTGTGCTCCACATAGTAGTGATGTTGTAATTGGCGACTATAGCGAGCATTTCGTTTTTGGGGTGAAAGGCAATGTGCTTTATTGTCTTGCCAATAGGAATTTTTCCAATAAATTTTTTGGTGGAAAGATCCCATAATTGCACGTCATTTCCTGATAAAGCCAATATTTTTGAGTCTTTACTAAAAGTTATTCTCTTTGCTTCTTTTTGCGCGATAATTGCTATATTTTTCCCTGAATATATATCCCAAATTCTCACTTCTTCTTTAGAGGAAGTTGCCGTGTATTTATTTGTAGATGCGTGATAAAAAAATTCTTTAACGTGTCCTGAAAATGGTCGCGTAAATTTGTCATCTTTCCATAGTTTTATTTCTCCGCTAGTCACAGAACACCACATATTTTTATGGGGATGATGTGCGAGGTACAACACAGAAGATAAATGCTTGGAAGAGACGGTATATTTACCTGTGTCTGTATCCCAAATTTTTATTGTTCCATCGTTAGCGCCTGAAATCATTTTTCCTCTAGATGCAAATATAAATCTATTAACAATACCTTTATGTCCGACTAGCACTTTACGAATATTGTTTAGATTTTTATCCCATAGTTTTATAGTACTATCGTGAGAACTGTATGCTAAAACGTCATCAGAATATCTAACATCAGTGACTTTACTGTCCTCTCCAATTTGGGCGACTACTTTACTTGTCATGAGGTCTACTATACCGACATTATGCTGAGAACTAAACGCCATTCTCTGCGAATCGAGATGTAAGTCGGCCCTAAAAATAGAGTCACTGTGAAGTATTTGCGATATTTGTTGACCACTAGCAATATCCCAAATACGAATTGTTTTATCTGTGGATGTAGAAACTAGTTTTTCTCCGTCATGAAAAAAAGCAATGAAAGTGACCAAGTCGGTATGATTAGCTAGCGTTTTCTCTGACTTTAGTGTATCCATATTCCAAATTTTTATGGCATTTTGTTCAACAATTGCTAGACGCTTTCCTTGTGGACTAAAACAGGACATTTGTGCTTTTTGTTCTGTTTCTATCGTGCAGTAATGTTCGCCGTTTGTGTTCCACAACATAACACTATTGCCAAGTGAAATGGCAATATACTTGCCATTAGGGCTCCATGTTGGAAAGGTGGCGCCTTTAACGATAGTTTTTTCATCGAATGTTTGCCACAATAAAGGATGCTCTTCTAATGCATTTGTTATATTCTCTAGGCCAATTTTTTGAATAGATTCTATTTCTTTTTTTACTTGTGCTTGTTTAGCTACTTGATTTTTAATATCGTGAACGAATTGTAATGCTTCACTAGAATACAATGCGACTGCACTGTAATTTTTACTTTTCTTTGCTGTATTTACTTTGGCTAAAGCGATGGTTGCCATTTTTGTTTTGATTCTCGCCGACTCTTTCTCTTTTTCGCGGCGTAAACCTTCGGCATCTTTGCGCCTGTCTTCGGCAATGTTCTTTTGTTGGTCTGCAATTAGTGCGTTTTGTAGAGCAATAGATTTTTCTTTTGCGATCTTAAAGTAAGAATAAATCCCAATAGTAAAAATTGCGATGAGAGATGCAACTAGTGAATAGTTGGTGATTCGTCTCCAGCGCTCAGCAGTTATTTTTTGTTGTTGAGCCATTATTATTTTGGCTTGCAGATCTTGTTTGGATTGAGACATCTCCATTTTGGCAGCTTGGGCTTCTGCTAATCCTAAGTCACCGTTGTCAAAGGCAATTTGAGCATAAGAGTTTCTTGCTTCTTCCAGAAGTATACATGCTCTGCTGTTTTCACTCCATAATTCGAGAGCTTGTTGTAATCCCGAAATGCTTTCGGCTAGCTTTTCGTATATCTTGCTTGTTTGGAGTAAGTTTTTATTTTTCTTACACTCGTTAGTATTACTAATGGCTTTTTCAGTAATAAAAATACTTTCTCGGTGTTTGATAAAATTTTGGATAGCGTAATTGAATTCAGCTACGTTTTGGTAGCGTTTTTCTTTTTTAAAAGCAAGTGCTTTACGGCAAATTTCGCAAATTTCTTGTGGGACCTGCGGTGGAAAATTAAAAGTAGATTCCGTACAAGAAGAACGCAATACTTCAAAAACTGTTTCGCCTGTGTGAGGAGGTTTTCCTGCTAAAATACGGTATAAAATACCTCCAAGCAAATAGATATCAGTCCATTCTCCAATATCTTCGCCACGCCCCTCTGCCAACTCAGACGGCATGTAACATGGTGTTCCCATTGGGCCAGTTACTTCGGATTTCACTATAGCACGTTTTTCTTGCGTGTTGGAGATATCAACAGCTAATCCCCAGTCCATGACTAATACTTCGCCAAACTGACCTATCATAATATTGGAAGGTTTTAAGTCGTTGTGTACAATGTTTTTACTGTGTGCGTACGCAACAGCATTACAGACATTGGTTAATATTCCGAGGTTGAAGTCAAGGTCTTCTTTATCTAAAACGACATCCCAAGAATTTCCTCCAACAAGTTTCATTGCCAGCATGATTTCTTCGCTATCGTTTTTGCTCAATTCGTATATCGGAACAATATTCGGGTGATCAAGAAAAGCTGTTACCATTGCTTCTGAAACAAAACGTTCGCAAGCTTGAGGGTTACGAGACAACATTTTTTTTATAGCGATTTCGCGGTTTAGACAAATTTGGTTCCCACGAAAAATGGCTCCCATTCCTCCACGAGCAATTTCCCCGAATATTTTATGTTCAGAAGTTTTTAGACTAGAAGAGCGTAAAAAACCTCCTGATTTATTTTTAGATTCAATAACGGTTTTGTCTAAGATAGTCGTATTTTCTTCAATATTAGCATTTTGCGAATCACCAATCACAGTAAGGTCAGAGGACATAGATTTATAAGTCATACCCGAATTTTGGCTTTCTAACTCTTTATCTGAAGCTATTTTTTTCCATAAGCTACGTAATTTTTTGTCGTCCATTTTTGGCCTTTGTAATTCGCAGAATGTATTTAAAGTTACTAGGGCATGTCAGTATTCAGCATGAAATGCTTTGAGCCCGTTTGCGAGCCCTAGTCTATTTCCGTCCTCGAAAAGAGATAGCGGTGAACAATTTCGATCATGAACATCTTGATTTTTAAATAATTCTCTAATTTTGTTGTAGAGAATTTTCTCTTTTATAAGTTATAGCAATATTTACTTGTTTCATCAAACTCAAGTAAAAAATTGGGGATCGTTCTCGGAAGCAGGCTCGGAAGCGGGCTCGGCTCCAAAAAATAAACAGTATTTTTGAATGATAACAGCCCTAGTCTTAAATAACTTAACAAGTTCGATTTTAACAACAACATTAACTAAATGCAAAATGAAACAACAACGATTAGTCAGCGAAATTGATTAGTTGTATGACCATTGAGTATTTTATACACTGTAATAATAAAATCTCACTTGTGCAGGATTACCAGTTATGTAACTTGGTTTATTGAGATAATTTTTTGTAGAAAAATATGATACAAAAGGGGTTGTTTTGAGGAAAATCAAAAAGAAGTTATTACAATCTATAGAAAGCAATACTCATTATGAAGGTTGTACTTTTTATTTGGACGAAAAAGAACGTTATGATGCCTTAAATTGTTTATTTAGTCACTGTAGCTTTAGATCAAGTGTTAACTTTGCTCATGTAGAAGATTCGAAATTTCAAAATTGTGGGTTTTCAAAAAATTTGTCATTGAGTCTCAAACACCTAAAGAAATTACCAGATCAGATAAGGCCACTTTTCTCTGATATTACTCATTTGACTTTACATCATAACATATTTACAGAATTGCCAGGAGAGATAAGACAACTTTCTAATCTTAGGGAATTGGTACTATTTAATAATCAATTAGCAAAGTTACCAGCAGAAATAGGACAACTTTCTTATCTAACTAAGTTACGTTTACATAATAACCAAATAACAGAGTTGCCAGCGGAGATAGGACAACTTTCTAATCTTAGGGAATTGGACCTATTTAAGAATCAATTAAGAAAGTTACCGGTGGAAATAGGGCAACTTTCTCATCTAACTAAGTTAAGTTTACATAATAACCAAATAACAGAGTTGCCAGCGGAGATAGGAAAACTTTCCAATCTCAAAAGTTTATGCTTGGCGTCTAATAAGTTAAAAGAGCTACCAACAGAGATAGCGCAACTTTCTAATCTCAAAAGTTTAATCTTGGCGTCTAATAAGTTAAAAGAGCTACCAACAGAGATAGCGCAACTTTCTAATCTAACAGAATTAAATTTGTGCAGTAACCAGTTTCAAGAGTTTCCTAGAGTGATAACAAAGCTCTTTAACCTCGAGGAATTGGATTTGTGCAGCAATAAATTTAAAGCATTACCGCCAGAGATAACGCAACTTTCTAGTCTTAAAGAACTAGAGTTGTATAACAATCAGTTAGGAAAATTCCCCATAGAAGTGTGTCAGCTTTTAAAACTTGAGGAATTAGACATAGCAAGTAATGAGATACTGGAACTACCAGACAAAATAAGCCAACTATCTAATCTTACTTATCTGGATTTAAATGACAATCATTTAGAAAGCTTGCCTATAGAGATTGGTCAACTATCTAATCTTACTTATCTGAATTTGGACGACAATCATTTGAAAAAATTGCCTACAACAATAAGTAAGCTTACTAAGCTTGTTGAGTTATATTTAGACAACAACGAAATAGAAGATAATACGCAAAAAGAAATTAAATCTTGGCTACCAAACTGCCGCATTAACCCGAGTGATTCATTATTCTAAGTTACCTTGCAAAAGTAAGTCTCACTGATTATAAGCTATTAGCGCGAAAGAATTGATCGTTAACATTAACGATCAAAAACACTATTGCGATTTGTTTAATACTTTAATTTCTTCAACATAGTTATTCTTATTACTCAATGTACTGAGAAATTTAATGATTTTTTTGTAGCGTTTGGGATTAGAATTCACTTGTTTTTCAAATAGCTCAATGTAAATTTCATTGTATGGTTTTGCTAATTGAAACACTGTCATTAGATGATTAGAAGTAGGATATACCTCGTTTTGTAAAAGCCAGTAACCGCCAACGGCCACTCCTGTTTTTAAATCTACATCGTTGAGATCTATGCCTTTTACTGTGGTATAAAAGTGGTCCAAGGGTTTTTCATTGTTGTTATCATAGTTTGACTTATAAAGCGTATAACCTGCCGCTGCAGCTCTTTTTAAATGCCCAGAGCTGCTAATAAAGAATTTTTTTATAGCCTCTAGATCGTCTTTATGATTGCGTTTTTGTATTTGAAGAGGCACAGGAAAATTTCCCTTTAATCCCGAAACTAAAATAATTGTTGCCTGACTATTTAGTGATTTTTCTTCTTGTAAATAAGGTAAAAAACTAAGACCCAAACCGCCTATTAGGCAATAATTTAAAATGCGAAATTCTTCAACAGAATCGTTTACGATGGTGTTTTTTATATAGTTGAGTAAGCGATTTTCTGTATCAAAGCCGAAAAGAGCCATGTAAGATGACGGAAGATGAAAAACATTCAATAAGGCTATGCATCTTAAAAAAGGAGGCTGTTTTACATTAGTAATAAAACTACCTAAATGTAACTGGAAATCTTTAAAATCTTTGCACAGATTTGCAAGAAATATAATAATATGTGGTTTTGCTATCGAATCGGGACACGTATACAAAATTTCTTTGAGAATCGAAAGAAACTCTTCGCTTTCGAAAAATTTTAATTCTTTTCGCTTTTCTGAGGACAAGATATCTTGTTTTATTTCAGAAAAATATTTTGGTAGAACAGTTAAAGTCGCTTTTTTTACATCAATATTAGAATCTTTAAAACCGCGTTTAACAAGAGAAGTATAGTTGCGACTAATAATATCTGTTGAAGCAAATGCAAAAAAGTTGTGCAGACAATACGCCCTAATAATTGGATCCTTATTTCTTGTGTTGATTAATAGTTCTTGTTTCCCTACTTCATCGCCGTAATTTCCCCATAGTTTAGCAGCTGAAATTATTTTTATTTGTATATTTGGACTGCGAATTGAAATTTGCAAATCTTTTTTTTCTTCTAATTGAGAAACGATGAGTAGACTAAGAAATGAATTTGGGTTGTCCTTTAAATAACTCTTTCTTTGTTCGCGAAAATCTTCTCTATATGCAACTTCTTTTATGGTTGGATATACTTTGCGTAATTTATTAATTGCATAAAAATATATAAGAGATTTTTTAAACCTTTTGTCGATTTTTTTTTCTAAGAGATGCACGGCAATTGAAGCCAGGTATCGTAGAATAGGCATCTCCTCTTTGTCAATTATAATTTCTTTTAGTTTAGGAATATTATCAACACTGATCTGTTCTTTATAATAAGAAACGATGTCTTTTTTAGTTCCGCGAATGCCTAGTTCTTTTTGCTCACGAATAATACTCTGATAAAGCTTTGCAATTTTATAATACAAAGCAAGTTTACTTTTCTGGCGAATGAGTATTAAGGTGCGTTTTAAATTTTCATTGTCTTCCTTATGAAGACGCTGCTTTATTATTTTTTCTATTTGCGGATAATAACACATAGAAGCAAGAATTTGTTCTACTATTGTTGTGTCTGTTTTCTGATAGAACTTTTCTATAAAAGATTTAAAATCTTTTTCTTTCTTCTGTTGAGCATAATTCCATCGCAGAAATTCTCTGTGGTATTTTTTTACAATATCGTTAACGTGAGAATCAATAAAACTAGGAGGCGCTGGCAATTCATAAACTATATTTAGAGAATCAAATATACGACTTGCTTGCTTTACATCTCTACTAAAGATGCGTAAGCATCCATCAAGAGCTTGCGAAATTTTTTCTTTGGAAAATTCTGAGCATTTATTGTAGTTATAGAATGCTTTACTAAATTTTTCCAGTTTTTCTTGCGCCCTAGCCAAATAGTCAGTTAAATTTTTTCCTTCTACATATTGCATAACAATGCACGGTTGCTTATTATAAAAAAAATAGTCGTAAATTTTGATAATATTCGGATGTTCTAAAGATGCGCAGAGTTTTGCTTCGCGTTGAAAACGACGCAATGTTTTTGGGGTTTGACTGCCAATAATAACTTTTAGCGCTAAGTTTCTTTTAAATTGAGAATCGTAAACCTGCCAAACTTGTCCAGCCCCACCTTGTCCTAGTTTTTTGATAATTTGATATTTATTAATATATTGATCTGTTTTCATTGGAGTTGACTTTCTTTGATAAAAAAAATTATATTCTGGACAAAATGTGCTGTAAACAGATCTTAGAGTAAAAAAGTCATCCACTGTTTTTATATTTGGGTTTGTTTTATTATGATGTATATTTTATTCAACTTGCTTTTACCGTAGTATTAGAAGTTATAAATTGCACAGTTCCAGTTTTTTTAGATACAGGATCTGTGACTGTAGCACCACTAGCTTCATTTACATAAATTGCAGGAACTGTTACGCTAAACTCTGCTTGAAAAGGTTGTCCTTTAATTAAAATAGCTTTGCCGTTTTTTGTTTTAGATGTTTTATTAGTACCGCCAAGTTTTATAGTCACTGTTCCCATACCAGGAGTAGTATAATAAGTCGGAGATTGATACGGCTGAGGAGCTAAGAGAAGTTGTGGTGTTTCATCTCCTTCTAAACAAATGGCCATAGATACACCATTTACTGATGATCCTGATCCAGTGAGAGTTATTGGGGCACTTAGTGTTGGATAAGTTTCGGGAGGGTTCATTGTTATTTGAATAGAATCACCTGTTCTTATAATAAAATCTGCGGGCATTTTATTTCTCCGAATTAGAAAATTTTAATTCAAAATAGAACGCATTGGTAGGCTCTAGATCACTATTATCTTAAATAATTTAATAAAAATGTGAGTCGCCAAACTTACCTTGGTGTTCGCGTGTTAAACAAGACCTTAACTTTTATAAATCGGGTCTATTGACTAAATGTCTTTAAGTTGAACAAAGTTCAACAAATTACATAAGTTATTTTAGTAAAAATTATAACAAAACGTAACCTACCATTCATACAAATTTTAAATGTAATCAAATAAGGAAGTGCTAGTGAACAAAAAAGAACTGCATAATCTGTTAAATAAAGAATTAGAAAACGGCGACACTGTTTTTTTACAAGCGGCAAACGAAAAAACAAATATAGCTTTTTTTAAAGCGACTGAAGATGAATATTCATTGTTAAGTACAACCCATCCCAAACTATATGCTTTTTTACTTCTTCAACAATACAAAATAGAACAACATAAAATACCGCTTTTTATTCCTATCCTTTTAATAGAATTAATTTTTATAGTCAATTTCGATTATAGTAATATCACTGGTATCGCAATTTCTCCTTATCTCAAAGCTGGATTGTCGATATCACTTTTTTTTATAGTACTCTATCGTTTACAAAAAAGAGAGAATCAAAAATTAGATAATTGCGCTAGAGTAGTTTTACCTGCTATAGAAGAAGAAATTGAAAGAAATAGTTTAAATAAAAAGTTGGTTTTAAAAACCTTATCGAATAATAAATCAATGGAAACAATAAGAAAAGTGCTTAGCGATGATTTCACAAAACAAAACTCAGTTTAAAGAGCTATTGCTACCAGACTATGAATTGGTAAAAATGAATGAACAAGAATTAATAATACATCATACCAAAAGTAAAAAAATCATACAAAAAAACTGGTTTGATCGTTTATCGCGTATAGTAAGCATTGCAATGCTTACCACAATTGTCGTTTTTTTTCAGTACTCACCAGACAATTTTGAGAAGTATTCTCTAGATTTTTTGTTTTTATTTGTTTGTGGAGCAATGCTACTCTTTAAAAAGTTTTTTTTAGTATCTGTTAAAGGGCGATCCGTTATTTCTTTTTGCCTTTCTTATTTATGTATTGTTTCACTTATTATTCATGTAGGAGGTGAGAAGCCAGAAGGTGTTTATGTGTTTTTATTTTGCTTATATTTTGTATTCATTTTCGGAATGCTATGGCTTTTCTCAACATCTTTTCCCGTTGGAATTACTATAAAAAATAATAAAGTAGAAATACTCGAACGCAAAGCAGTGGCTGGTTTGTATAAAAAGTCTTATGCCATTACCCAGTTGAATTGTAATGTCATAAAAAATTACAAATATGTGACAAAAAAATGCTATTTAATAGGAAAAACGGTAGTGTTCCAGAATTGTTGGTATCTCCATCACAGTTATTGGCCTACAGAGGAAAACAGAAGCTACATATCTCGCAATACTAATAAAATCAATGCCTAGGCTCCATGTTTCAAAATTGTTGGTGGAGGTATTTTTGAATCCTGGATATAATATCTCTCTTACAGTTTAAGTGAAAGAAGGGAGATAGTCATGGTTTTAATTCCAGTAAATTGTCCAGAATGTAGAAGTATTGATGTGACAAAGTATGGCTTTTCTTTAAATAGAAAACAGCGATTCTTCTGTAAAAATGCGGATTGTAACAGTAGTACTTTCATATTGGATTACACCTACAATGGATGTAAGTCAGAGGTGAAACAAACCATAATTGACATGACGGTGAACGCCA
This sequence comes from Candidatus Uabimicrobium helgolandensis, assembly GCF_041508025.1. NCBI lineage: Bacteria > Pseudomonadati > Planctomycetota > Candidatus Uabimicrobiia > Candidatus Uabimicrobiales > Candidatus Uabimicrobiaceae > Candidatus Uabimicrobium > Candidatus Uabimicrobium helgolandensis. The sequence goes on along the minus strand of NZ_CP165719.1, from coordinate 2,125,302 downwards.
GTGGAATTCATGATACGGCTCGTGTTCTAAAAATTAGTTGTACCACAGTAATTGGAATACTGAAGAAGGCTGGATTACAGCTAGTTCAAGTGAATTACGCTTTGCTAGAGCAAGTAAACCCAGAAAACTTGGAAGTTAAAATTGAAAAGGTCGGCGAAGCTGAAGTTGACGAACAGTGGAGTTTTATTGAGAAAAAGAAGAATCAGCGTTGGATATGGCACGCTATAGATCGTAACACTGGCAAAATTCTCGCTTATGTCTTTGGAAACGTAAGGATGAAGTATTTTTAGAGCTAAAGGAACTTCTCAAGCCGTTTGGAATTACTCGATTTTACACGGATAACCTTGCTACTTATAAGCGCCATATCCAAGCAGATAAACTTACAACGGGCAAGAAGTACACCCAGAAAATCGAAAGAAAGCAATTAATCTTGCGCACTCGCATAAAACGGCTGACTCGTAAAACTATTTGCTTCTCGAAATCCATATGGATGCATGATCTCGTGGTGGGACTATTTATCAATCGTCATGAATTTGGTCTTCAAATTTAATGCTCACCAACAATTCTGAAACACAAGGTCTAAGCGCGGAATTTATTGAGATATAGCATTTCTATTTTTTTATTTTTCTTCTGCTAGGCAATGATTATGGTCGAGCAACCAACAATTCTGGAACACTACCGATTTTTTTGCAACAGTGCCCTTTTTCTTTACTTCATCTATTATTGTTATCAGCCAACGTAAAATCAAGGTTTAGAGAGTCAAATTACTTAGTAAATAATTCTAAGTAAAGGCGTTTACAGTTTCGAAGATTTTCTTTACTCCCGTAGAATAATGGTATCTTCTGCTGACTTTAATTTATAAAGGTATCACAACCAAACCGCTCTTTTTCGTTCAGATGGTTGTGATACCCCTATAACTGTTGCGTTAAATATTTACTCAAATATTATTGTTGGACTTGGGCTTCAATTTCCTAAAAAGAATCAAGTTTATATTTTTTTTCGCAACAGTTATAAGAACAAGAGATATTTCTAAAATTAAGCTTTTCCTCAAAGTAAAGATAAATGAAAAAACGAGATAAGAATTTCTTTTATGATTTTAAAATAAATATTTGGGTTAAATCGGGTTAAATTCCATAAAGGTACGTAATGCGACATAGGAATTTTGATAAGTTCTTACCAAGCAATCTATTTGAGATTGCCTAATTGATGGCAAAAATATCATTTGTATCGCCACTTAATAAGACCTCAGCCAAAAACTTTGTATCATCTATTTTTAAATAAAAATCACTATCAACGAATGTTTGGTTAAGAGAAGCAATCCCAGCACCACTATTCTTTAATTCTTCTTCAGACAATTCACTAAGCTTTACGAGCTCCTCTTTATCCCCGATGGTAATATATTCAACAATAACAGCAGTCCTACGAGAGTCCTCATTAAACATATTTACCTTAAGGTCAACATCTATATCAACTGGGGGCAATATTATGGTATTTTCTACAAAACCAATTCTTAAAAACAGTATTGCCCACTTAGTTGTCTTAATTTGAATCTTTACATCACGTGATTTCTTTGAGCCACTTGGATCAACTGTGTTAAATGCGGCAACACCTATTGCGACAGTTGCCGCAGCAGTTACAGTCGCAGACAAGGTGACCAAAGCAACAGCAAGTGGGGGGGCAATAAGAACAAGTGCTGGTGCTGCTCTTTCTGAGCGGAGATCTTCTTCCAGTTCTTGGTTTGTAACCACATTAATTTGTTTGATTAGACTATTTAAAGTTCTATTGTCCTTCTTGTCTTTTTTTAAATCATTGTTTCTAATTTTTGTTAATGTCTTTGGATCAGTTTGTTCCATTTTCTAATCTCCTTATTATAGTTTTTCTGAAATGTATAGTATAAAATTTAACAAAGAATATAACTAAAGACGAAAGGGGTAAGAAGAGCAACGCTTTTGCTGTCTGGAGGATGCTACCATAACCATTTCACTTTCCACGCCACCTGTATTGGGTATACACATTCAGGCTCAATGAGCAAGCTCAGCCCGTCGTTGATGATGATTTATGCTCGACCCCTTGGGGAATGACTATCATTTCACCAGGGCGATAGTATATTAGATTTTAAGAGAAAGCAGTAAAGTTTCAAGATATTTATGATCCCAACCGGCATTCTTCATACGAAAATCGCGTTCTCTCAGAAAGTTGCGAAACTTCATCATTCTTCAAAATCCAAGATTTAACCAGTTCAAAAGCAGCTTTTATATCTTTTAAACTTCCTACTTCACGCCAAAAACCACTCCAGGCAGATTTTGATTCTTTAAATTCTTTAGGTAAAACATCTATTTTTCCTTGAAAATTATACCTAATAACTCCATTTTCTTTCCAAAGAAAAATAATTCCTTCATCATTTTTAAAAAAACCATCTATGGGTCAAGAGCAAAAACTGCTCTTAATATCAAGATTATAAAAGATGAAAGGAGTACTTGAACAGCTTATTCTATAGTGCGCCCCTACGTCAAGACCAATTTTTTTAAAAAATAAGAAAGATCTCTGCGTATTATATTTATCAAACAATTCCTCCGATTTGAACGTTAAAAATAAAAGAATAACGTACTGTAAAATGTCTCCTAACAATTTTTCTTTCCCTCCCTTCAGTTTTTATGGAGGTAAAGAAAAAGTATAAATGTACTAAAAAGAATAGTCAGAAAACGAAGCTGTTCGAAGCAAAAGCGAATTGCATGCCAGAGCAAACAAAGTGCAGCGGTCCCGGTTTTATGGGACTGGAAGGCAATTTGCATTTGCGTAGAATGCGTAGTTACTGACGGTAGCACTAATTTTGACATTTATTTAGTTTCTTAGTACCCGCGAAAATCTCATAAGGAGTATGATACTCAAGAGATTGATGAACTCTTACCTTGTTATAAAAATCAATATATTGGGCAACACTTTCTCTAGCTTCAGTAACTGTGAAGTATTCAGTCAGAAACACTTCTTCGTATTTCAAACTAGGGGTTTGAAGCCCATCGGTACAGGATTGTACGCTAAGGGCTTCAAAATCGCCTTGTAAGCCTTTCCAAATAAGGAATATATGTTTTTTTCTCTTACATGGGGCACCATCACCCAAAAACGTCCTTGCCTTCTGTGAACCAATAAATTCAATGAATTTATCAGCATCAATAAGAGATCTCTTTAAGATCTATTCTCAAAGTTTAATATTTGCTGCCATAAAAAATGTGGTGAAACATCAGCATAACCACTTTCCATCGCATCATTGCACTCTATAACGATCCATTGTCCTTTTTTTGTTAATGCTATATCTATCGCTACAAAATCACATTCAAGTAAATTTACTGCTTTTTGCCCTATATTGATAACATCCTGTTGGTGTTGTTCCATTAATTTATAATCTTCAGCCTCAAACCAATATTGTCCTAACGCCATAAACTGTTTCTTCCACCAAAAAGTTCTAAATTCATAGGAAGCTGGTATCTTTCCAGCCGTGCCTCCAGCAACAGGAAGGAGGGGAATAAATTCGCGACATACGAACTTTTGCCATTTAAGGATGGGGTCATGCTGAAAAATTTCGATAGCTTTCTGGTAATCGCTTTTACTTTTAACAATGCTTGCTTCCTGTCGATGTTTACTTGTTTGTCGTTCACCTTTTATAAATATAGGAAGTGAAAAATTATTCGTAACTTCTGTAAAAGTAGGAATTTTTTCATAGCAACAACTGCGTGGAGTTAAACTCTTTATCATCGGATACCATTGTGAAAGAAGTGTGCAACGTCGGTGTTGCTCAGGGGTATGAATTAACTGCATGTTGTAAGAGAGTAACTCACTATAAAGCTTATTGTAGTCTGCAAAAGCTCCGATACGTGCAATTATTGTCATTTTTTCTGGCAAACGAATAATTGATTTACAATGAAAAAATTGGCGAAAATTGAAATCATATATTGGAATATTGACATCTTTTTTTACAACAGCAAATTTTTTCTCTAGTATAAAAAAATCAAAATCTTGTATCATAAAATAACCTTTTATTAAAGTTCTTTTCTTCTGCTACACCTTTAACTTTTAGCTGTAATTTACTTTGGACCATTTATCCGAATTCATCTAATATCTTGTAAACAGTTGATCGTCCTATTTTCATTTGCTTAGAAATTTCAGTAGCTCCAACACCTCCCTTTTTGAGTTCCAGCACTCGTTTTCTATCAATAGAGCGTTTACGTCCAAATTTTACACCTCTCGCTTTTGCGTCTAAACGACCTTCATTGGTTCGTTCAAGAATTCTTTGACGCTCAGCTTGAGCGACAGCTGATAAAATAACAACAACCATTGTTCCAGTTGCTCCTTCAGTACTGATACCATCATCTAAAAATCGAAAAGCAACTCCCATACCATCGAATTCTTTGATTATTTTGATCATATCTTCAGTATCTCTACCAAGGCGGTCTAGTTTCTTAACAAGAATTACATCGCCTTCTTCAACTTTAATTTTTAAGATATTGAGTGCTTTGCGTTCAGCATTACTTCCAGAAGCTTTATCCGAGAATATTCGACTTTCTTTTACACCAGAATGTTTTAAGGCTTTGATTTGAATATCGAGAGATTGATGACTGGTGGATACACGAGCATAACCAAAGAGTCTCATGCCAAATTGTCTCCTAAATCGTTTAGTAGATAAATATAAGACAATAATGTCTATAAAGTAGAAAAAAAGGATTTAATGGACATATTAAAACATATTGATTAGAGTGTCTATTAAATTAAAACATTGTAGACAAAAATAGTAAAAAAACTAAAAAGCTGTATGCATTGTAAATAAAGGATTACAGAGCATTTTTATATTCCTTAGCGTACAAAACTGTACCATTGGGCTTCAAAGGCCTTTACAGCCTTAAAGATCCGTCGTCTCAGGTTATTAACTACGCTATTGGTTTTTTTCCAATTTATGGTATGCCAACTGGCGGCACTGTTGCAAAAAAATCGGCGAAATTTTTTGCAACAGTGCCGTTTTTTACACGAATCGTCCTATGAAGTTTTGAACCTTTATCTCATTTTTTATAACCACTCTCGATTAAAAGATTACAATACCCATCTGTAACCCTTTTTTTTCCTCATTTGAGTGTCCGTGCTTTATGATTATATGAGTTCGGTTGGCTTTTTTGTTTTATGATTTTGATAATTTTTGAGGAACGTTTTCATTTTATGTTTATGATTGTGGCAGTTTTTTGCAAAGCAAACAAATCTCAAAGGTTAAAGTTATAGTCACTTATATTTTTTGGGAATTTTTTACCGTTATTTGTATGTGACAGAACCATTCACCAATAGCCAACCAGATGTCTATACACTTTTCTAAAAGAAATACTTCAACAAAGCCATAATGCCCGCAGATGTTAAAATAATATCTCTACCGAGTGGTATTGATTATAAACGTGTTGTACACTTCTAATTATATGTCATGTTTTCAGTTATTAAGGGGAACACACGAGCACACTCACAGAAGAAGAAATACGAAAACGATACAACAGCAAACCACATGTTGTAATTTTAGGCGCAGGAGCAAGTAGGGCTTGTTTACCACAAGGGGATAAGAATGGACAACAGCTCCCAGTCATGAACAATCTGATTGATATACTGGAATTACGGGATCTCCTAAATGATCACTTAAGTGAAAATAATAACTTTGAAAGTATCTATAGCAGTCTCTACAGCCAGAACTCAGAGCTATTACCAGAACTAGAAAAACGTGTTTATGACTACTTCTCTTTTCTTGAGTTACCAGAAGAGCCCACTATCTACGATTATCTTCTTCTCTCATTAAAGGAAAAGGACGTTGTTGCTTCTTTTAACTGGGACCCATTGCTTATTCAAGCATACAGGAGGAATATATTGCATTTTAGACTTCCCAGAGTCATATTTTTACACGGAAACACGGCAGTAGGAGTATGCATCAAGCACAAACAAAAAGGTTACCTTCACACAACTTGCGAAAAGTGCGGAGAGCAATTAGCTCAAACGAGACTTCTCTATCCTATAGAAGAGAAGAACTACCATGCTGATCAATATATTAGAAATGAATGGAATCTCCTAACCTGTGCACTAAAAGATGCCGCTATCATTACCATATTTGGGTACGGTGCACCATCATCAGACCAGAGTGCTCTCGAACTAATGCAAAATTCTTGGAGAAATAAACAGACTGAATTGACTGAGGTTATTGACATTAGACGTTCATCAGAATTACGAAATATCTGGACACATTTCCACTTTGCCCCTCAGAGATTTGATATATATAAGAAATTCTTCAAGTCCTGGATGGCATGTCACCCAAGAAGATCAGTAGAAGCTTACACCGACCAAACAATATTCGCAGAATTCATCTCAAACAATCCAATCGTTAAGCAACAAACACTTGAAGACGTCTGGGAGTGGTTTAGAGAACTACAATAATAAAAACTTTAAGAAAGGGAAAAGTTATGGGTGGACCAAATGGACCAACAATCAATATTGACCCAAAGCAATTTAACGCTACACTCAAAGAAGTAAGAGAAAAACTAAAGCAAGTTGAGAAAGTATTTGAAGAGAAAGAGTACAAAAAAAGAGAAGAACTTGCTGCTGGACTAATACAGTTTGACTTAATGTACGCCTCTTTAACAACAGCTGAAAACGTCTGTAGAGAGGGAAATGTTAAGGAGATCGAAAAAGCTTGCCCAGATTATAAATCAGCAGAAGGTTCACTCACTACTTTCCAAAAGCAGTTTGAAACTTTTCAAGCGAAGCCATCGCAAGCAAACTATAACAAACTTGAGCAAACTTCTGGACATTTTAGAGATCGAATTGCTCAGCAAGTTTTGGAATGGGGCGGAAGACCGATCTTCAAACAACATTTTGAACAGCTTACAAATCAGATAAAAGCATTGTCAGAGGAAACAAACCGCTTAATAACCATCAGAGAAAGTATCGATAGATTCGCGCAAAGAGAAGCTGTTAACAGTTTACATGTGCTATATGCTCAAGATGTTAAAAAACTCGATAAGAAAGCACTATATTGGCTCAGAACAAGTATTTTCTTTTTTGTAGCATTTTTTGGGGTGGTATTCTACCAGATATACTCTGTTCAAACATTTTTTGAGGCAATAAAACCCCTTAACGGCTTAGGACTTTGGGGACCGATTATACTGATTGGTCCAAGAGTGATACTCCTTGTGATAATATTAACTGTTGCAATCCTTACTTGGCGTAATTATCATTCTTATATGCATCTCAGCTTCAGCTCCAGAAGGCGCGAAGAGGTTGCTAGAATTTTACCATTGTTGCTAAAGGACGAAAAGGATGCATCAAAAACTGCTTTGAGGGCGGAATTCCTAAAACTGATGGCAACTCCAGAAGAAACAGGATTCATCGCACAAGCAAAGCAAAAGCTACAATTAGGGCCATTTAACAACGGCTAAAATCTGAGGTCTATTCGCGGGTATGTGCAAGTTAAATTTGCCAATGAGACACTTCCTATTGAGAGAAAGCAGTCTGGTTTTCCATTTTGGATAATTGTGAGAAGTATTTCCAAATTACTTATTTGGAAAATAAGAGGCATGAATAAACCTTCTCCTTTTTTCGATTCCAAAGGAAATCCTGTTTCACAACCAATATTCTAAGTGACCTGACAAAGTAGTTACCTGCTGCGAGTAAAGGAAACTTACTTTTTCTATCTGATACTACGTCAGTAGTCACATAACAAACTGACGTAGCAATCAACAAAAAACCTATTCCCACATTACACTGTGAATCAAAACGCCGTTTGCCATGTTAACTTTTTTTGGTTTGACAGTCTTCATTCCTAACTCATGCATGAATGCTTCCACTAGTATAAGATTACTTGTTTCTGTACTAGCATATTTGCTCCCTATTTGTTCGTCTGTTTTTCCAATTCCATTGTAACGCAAAGCTTCTGCAAGTGCATCAGATCCATACTCGTCGCCCATCTTTAATCGCGGACGCAAGCTGTAATAATGAACTCCACCAATACCTAGAATCTTAGATTCTTTATTTTTGATTTTATCTTTAATGGCTTGTGGAATGTTCTTCGCTACACTGCGCGCATAATCGTATGCTTTATTTTTTTCTTCTTGGCTAATAGGGTTTGGTGAATTTCCTTCTTTTTTCTGTATTTCTTTTACGATATAATTTGCAAGTGTAACAGAAGCGAGTTTACCTTCGTAAATAACATACTGTTTATCTACGATAGTTGCTATTTGCATACTTCCTGCCCCTATATCCCAAACAACAGCATTTTGCGGTTGTAAGTTTTCTCCTGCTAGTGCTCCATAAAAACCAAGAGTGGCTTCTTCTTTTTGCGAAATAATTGTAACATTAATTCCAAGCACTTTTGAAATAAACTGGGCAAATTCACTACCATTTTTAGCATTGCGAAATGATGCTGTTGCTACTGCTCGAAATTGCGTAGCTCCTTTTTGCACAGCAATCCATTTTAGTTTAGCTAGTGCAAGTATTCCTGCGTCTTTTACTGATTGACTAAAGGATTCGCTTGTTTCTAGGTCTTGTTGGTAGTCGACTTTTTCGTCTTGAGTATGAATGATTTTTATTGCACTGCTGTTTACATCAACATCAGCAACAACCATTTTTGTTGAGCCAGATCCTATATCAAAAGCTGCACGACGAACCCAATTTTCTTCTGCATAAAGCAAAGAAACGAAAACTGTTAAAGTTAAAACGATGTTTTTCATGTATAGTTTTCCTTTATAAGTTTTGATTTTAAATGTATCTAAAGTTTACGCACTAACTAACTTTCTATATGTACTATTTTCAGTAACAAACTAAGTGGCCTGACAAAACTAGAAATTAAAAGGGCAAAATGCCAATGGGAAATACTTTTGGCGGGTCACTTAAAGCATTTACGTTCAAAAATTCCGATATTAACATGTAGGAACTTTAGCAAAAAGCATAAATTTAGATATTAATTTTGATAATTATTGTTGCTAGCAAGAAAATTGTCAAGTATAATATTTTTTGATTAAAATAATAAAAATTAGAAATAATGAAATGTTTATATTTTTTTATAAAAAAGTAAAATTGACTTATTTTTATGTTTTTTTTATTTATTATTTAATTATGCAAAAAGTCGTTTTTAATAAAAAGAAATAGGCACTTGATCTACGGTTTATCTTCGCGTATGTTAACTGTTTAACATAGGAGTAAAAATATGTCTAAAAATTTAGTAGAACATGTTCATATTTGTTCCATTACCCTTAAACCAGAAAAGTACAGACATTTTGAGTTAGATTTGGATGGAATAGAAAAATTGACGGAAGATATTCGAGAAAAAGGACTTCTTGTTCCGATACTTCTGTGGCGTCAAAAAAATGAAGATATTTTAATTAGCGGTTATCATCGAATAGAATGTGCAAAAAGAATGGAGTGGGAAACTATTCCTGCGCGCATAGTTTTTTTTGAATCGGAAGTACAGGCTCTTGAGGCATCTATACAAACAAATGCACAAGATCAGTATACATTTGCTAAACGTAGTTGGTTTGAGCGCTTCAAAATAGCAGAGAGCGTCTTGCGAGATATATACGAACGAAAAGCTCAGTTGAGGCAAAGACGAGGAAAAAAAGTGACGAAAAAATATCGAGTAGATGAGTTACTAGCACGAGCTGTGGGATTGTCTTGGTCGTATGTCAAATACGCACAAATGCGTAAAATATTAACCTGTATAAAGGAAGATAATGTTGATACTTCTGTTGTACAATGTTTATGTGAAACTACAGAACCAAAGATTCAACTGTGGTTAGAGATTTTAGAAATGCATAAAGCGCAAAAAATTCCTGAAAAGCAGTGGAATGAATTTGTTGAGGTATGTGAGGAAATCGCGAAAAATAATAACGATGAATTACGTGCGACTTTAGATGGACACTTGAAATACTTACGAGGAGCTCTCCGTCGTAAAAATGTTCCTTCGCAAGAAAAAATACAAAATTCTGCAACGTTTTTAGTTACATGGACTGACGAAGCTGCTCCTCAAGTATTAGAACAATTGAAAAAAATTTGTTCTAATATGAAATGGACTGTTCAGGTAGATGGAAAGCCAAAACGGGATAGAGATGTGTTTAGTCAAAAGATAACATTTATAACTCCTGAACAAGAAAGATAACTTTTGCATGTAGATTGTTGGCTTTAATCGTATTCTGTGGGGTCATGTAGATACGCTTTTGTAAAAGCTTCTTTTCGCTCGACACAAGTACCACATTTTCCACAATGTTTTTCTTTTCCTTTGTAGCAAGACCATGTAAGAGAATAATCAACACCTAATAAATTTCCTTTTTTAGCTATATCTTCCTTACGGTCGTTTATGAAAGGGCGAACGATTTGTGTGGACGAATATGTTCCGTTTTTTATTGCACTTGACATCGCAGACATAAAAGATTCACGGCAATCTGGATAAATGGCATGATCACCAGCGTGGGCAGCAATAACAAGGGCACTTGCTCCAATGTTTTCAGCATAGCCTGCGGCAATAGAAAGCATAATTCCATTGCGAAATGGAACAACAGTCAGTTTCATGTTTTCTTCTTCGTAATGACCTTCGGGAACCTCTCCTCCGTTTTTGAGCAAGTGGGAATCGAATAATTCGTTAATAAAAGGTAAAGAGATGGTTTTGTGTTCTATTCCAATTAAATCACAGTGTTTTTTAGCATAAGGAATTTCTCTATGGTTATGTTTTGCACCATAGTTAAAACTAAGTGCAGCACGTAGATTAAGGTTCTTATACGCCCAGTACAAAGCTGTAACAGAATCCATACCACCACTTAGTAAAACAATTGCTTTTTGACCGTTATTATTTTTTTTCATGTTCTTCTATATCCTACAAAAAAACCTTGAAAACTTGTAGTATTTGGATTATACTAACCACAAAATCAAAAGACATTTTTCCTATAAATTAGGGATATTTAACAAACGTTTTTTGGAAAGATTTCACGCTAACAATAAACTTTGCTTTAACTAAATAGTTGCTATTTTGGCTCAATTATTTTAGCAGAAAAGCAAAACATTGAGCTTAGTAATTTATTGAATTGGTGAAATATTTGCAATTGAAATAACAATTAGAGCAGACGCTCTAGCTAAACAGTGCTTCATTTAACGATCCCTTTGTACCAGCGATTGGTGTAAACATGAATATTTTGAAATTGCTACCCCTAATACTTATTTGTCTTACCTCCTTGTTTAGTAACGAGGACATAGAACTAACCCCTGAAGAACATCGAGAAAATAGGCGCGCAATTAATTTAGGAATAAGCTATTTAATTAAGAATCAACAAGAAGATGGCTCTTTTGCCGGAAAGTCTGATCGTAAGTATGCTGTTGCTGTAACAAGTTTTGCAGGCCTATCACTAATGGCCGCTGGCAACCTACCACAAAAAGGAGAACATGGCGTTGCTTTGTACAAAGCATTACAATACGTTTTGTCTGCTGTGGGTAGAGGTGGTTACATCTCAAAAAATATTGATGATTCAAAAATGCACGGTCACTGTTATGCCGCTTTGTTTTTAGCGCAAATATGTGGTAGTTCGAGGGATTATAGTGATGAACTTAGCCAAAATCCAGCTTATTCTGTAAAAAGCGTACGCGAAGCCTTAGAAAGATCTATCAAGACTATTCTAGAGGCACAAACCAATGAAGAAGGGGGCTGGGGATATATTCCTGGTGATGGTGACCACGAAGGATCAATTACTGTATGTGCAATACAAGCACTTCGTGCAGCGCGAAACGTGGGCGTACACGTCCCAAAAAGTAATATTGATCGTGCAATTCGTTATATTCGTAACTCAGCAAATGGCGATGGAACTTTTATGTATCGCCTTGGTATGACCCAAAGAAGAAAAAGTTTCCCTTTATCAGCAGCAGGAGTTTCTAGCTTAAACGGGACAGGGGAATATGACTCACCTGAAATTAAAAGAGGCCTGAAATTTATGATGCAGTATCTACCTCCAAATGGAAAAAAAGATCAATTCTATAATCGTTTTTTTTATTATGGACATTTTTACGCTGTTCAAGCAATGTTTCACGCTCCTGAACACACGGGCTATTGGAAAATTTGGTACCCTGCTGTACGAAAAGAATTTCTAAAATTGCAAAATAAGAAAAACGGCTCTTGGGGAGGAAGAACTCCTTTTAATACCGCTGGGCATAGTTTAATCGGAGATGTGTATGCAACAGCAGTTTCCACTTTAATTTTACAAGTCCCTTATAGATATTTGCCCATTTTTCAAAAATAACAGGAGTATAACGTGAGCCCAGAATATAGAGCTCCTCGTTCAGGAATGCGTTTGGGAAACTACATCTTAACTGTAAAGTTAGGACAGGGAGTGTTCAGTGAAACGTGGTTAGCGGAACATTCGTATCTTGAGAGTAAAGAAACATGCTTAAAAATTTTTACTAACGAGAGAATATGTCACCACTTAAAAACACAAAAATTTTTACCCGTTGTCAAAGCGCCAAAATATCTAGCGCATGTAGAAGATTATAATCCTAATTCCAACCCTCCGTATCTAGCTCAAGAATTACTTTCAGGTAAAAATCTACGCCAGTTACTACGAGAACGCAAAAAAATTTCTCCGCAGTTGACAATACGACTTATTGGAAAAATTGCATATGCTTTATCTAAACTTCACCAAAAAAACATTGCCCATTTGGATTTAAGACCAGAACATATTATTCTTGAAAAAAGTGGCTATGCGCGATTAATAGACTATCCTATAGGGAAAGTAGTTACTTTAACAATAGCGGAATATTACAGAGAATATTCTGAACATAGTGTCAAAATTCCTAAACCAATTATGCGTTTACTTGTCTATAAATCAAAAAGACAACGAACAGGTTTTTCTTTTGACCAAAGCGCTGATATATTTTCGTTAGGAATGTTGATATTTGAAATGACAACAGGAACATATCCTAGTTTACAAGCAGGATTTCCTAGTGATATAGACCCTACTCTTCCAAATAAAATAGACGAGTTGTATGCCCATTGTTGTGGAAAATCAGATAGTGTATTTCAAGATATTACCGAGTTTTTGAAGTTTATTAAAGCTGATATTGCTGTTAAAAAAACCCCAAAGGTACTACCAGGAATTAAGCCTACTAGTGAAAAAACGGCGATTATATCAGTGTATAGTCTTGGGGGAGAAAAAAACTATGTCGATGCAAAAAACCTCAACACGCTTTCTAAAAATCTAGACGAGATTATGACCACAAGTTTAAGATTTATTGCTTTTGATTTTGCCAAGATCGATTATCTAAACTCTAGTGCTATCGGTTTCTTAATCAATTTTAGTGATAAAGTTCAAGGAGTGGGTGGAGATATATTTTTATTCAATGTAGATGAAAAAGTTTTTACAATACTATCTGCATTAGGTTTGGAAAATGTTATTACAATACTCAGTGATGACAAAGAGGTAGAAGGACGATTAGTGGAAATTGCAAATAAAAGAAAAAAGGAATAATTTGTGAATGGTTTTAACATGGATGATAAAAATTCTCACGAAGCAGAAAAAATAAAAATCTTTGATAAAAATGACAATAAAAACGATTTTCCTTCTCCAAATAACTCCACACCTAAGGATGAATCAGTCACAATCAAAGGACAAAGTAGTTTTATAAATATATCTCATTCTAAAGAGCGTTTATTTAATATTATCGACAGTACCTCTGAAGAAGAGGGAGACATTATGTGGCAGCCAGAGGAGAAAGAAGTAGAAAATCGTTTCTTTTCCCCTGTAGATAATGATTTAGGAAAAACTCAAAAACGCGAAATGCCAACAAGAGGTACAAGATCTCGAGGTACAAGAAGAATCAACAAAAATAAAGTAACACGTAAATATCCATTTCATTACTATATCGCTTTTTACGGATTACCTATTGCAGTTATATTGATTTTAGCAGTACTTGTTATTCTTCGATATCAAAACTTGCAGAATAGCGGTAATAGTGGTAATGGTAGTGAAAAATCGAGTGAAGAAAAGTTGTGGGTAAACGCAACTCAAAAAGTAAGTCAAGCCCGCGTTAAGACAAATTATGCGCAAGAGCGTTTTAAAAAACAAGACAAGAATAATGCTATCATTTACTACCGTAAAGCAGCAGTTCTCTATACAGAGGCTATAAAATTAGGAAAAAGATTGCTGGAAATACAAGTTTCTTTGGAAAAAGAAAAAAAAGGTTTTAGTTACGAACAAGCCAAAAAATATGTGAACAAAGAATATAGATACTATGTTGACTTTATTAAAAAATGGGAAAGAAATTTATCAACGATAACGGAAAAAATACGACAAATAAAGGCCCAGTAGTGCGTTTAGATTTACATAACCACACTTTTGATTACTCTGGCGCATCTAAATTTTTAAAAAAAGATATCGAAGCGATTTACACTACAAAAATTCTTTATCCTAGTTTAAATGCTGTTGCCATTACCAATTATCACAATGTAAGTAATGCTTTAGTACTCAAAGATAAATTTCCTAGTTATATTATCGTAGGCTGCGAGTATCGCGTAGTGGAAAAAAACTTTCCTATGCATGTAGTTTGTTTAAATATCAGTGATAAACACCATCGAAAGCTTATGTCGGCGAGATTAAGAGGAATTGAGTATTTTATTTCTTTTCTAAAAAACGAAAAGATTATTCACTACCTTACAAGAGTTGCTTGGGGAATTCCAATTAATCAAAAAGTTATTGAGCATTTGTACAAATACTTTAAAAAATTTTATGCGATTGACGTCGCAAATATTTCAATAGAGCGCGAATCTCTTTTTGCAAAAAAACTCGCATCTTACTATGAATTAGCAAAAGTAGGTGGATCTGACAATTTAATCTCTTACTACAAACAAAAAGTATACACCGAGTTTTCTGAGACAACTTTAGAAAAAGCCTTAGATAGCATACAAGACTCGCAAACGGTTATTGGAACACTTTATACTCCTGAAACAAAACAACATAAATCTTGGTGGTATATTGGCAAAGAGATTTATCAACAACATTTACATAACGCGGCAAATGCTCATCGATTTTCTTCTAAAATAGGGGACCTAGATGCTACATTTGAAAACAAATATTTTTTCGAAATTATATCCCAAAGCCAGCATATCTATAAGCTAGAAAAACACGAAAAGAAAATTGAAAAGCTAGAAAAGGTGTTTACTGATTATTTACGTTGGAAGAAAACGCAAGAAATATTTTCTAGTGATTCTTCTGTAGAAGAAAAAAAAGAGACATGGGTTAAATGTCTAAAAAACATTAATAGTAGTTTTGAATTATAGATAGAATTTTCATGAATGAAGATTGTTATGATGTTGCTATTGTGGGCGCTGGAATTGTAGGATTAGCTACTGCCTACGAAATATCGAAGCGGTTTCCCCAAAAAAAAGTGGTGGTCCTTGAAAAAGAAAATTCACATTCTCTACATCAAACTGGAAGAAACAGTGGAGTTATACACTCGGGTATTTACTACAAACCTGGTTCAATGAAAGCAAAAACTTGTGTAGCAGGCGTAAAAAAACTGTATTCTTTTTGCGAAAAATATCATATATCACACAAACGTATTGGAAAAATCATTGTTGCTTCTAATAAAGAAGAACAACTTTATGTAGAGCATCTTTACAAACGAGGTTTAGAAAACAATGTTCCAGGAATTGAGATTATTGATCGAAAAAAATTACGCGAAATAGAAGAGCATGTCGATTCTCCTCTTGGAATCTGGGTTCCTACAACTGGGATAGTTAACTACAAAGATGTATGTTACAAGCTCGTAGAGCTCATCAAGTCAGCCAATCAAAATATTATTTTTAATTGCCATGTAAAAAAAATCAAATCCCACCCAAATTACAATTCTTTAATTACAAAAAACAAAATTTTTAAGAGTAGGTACTTTTTTAATTGCGCAGGCTTAAATGCTGATTATATTGCAAAACTTTGTGGTCTTACTCCCTCTATTCGATTAATTCCTTTTCGCGGAGAATATTATAAATTAGTTGCAGAGCAAAGCAACTTAGTACGCGGCTTGATTTATCCTGTCCCTAACCCTAAGTTTCCTTTTTTAGGTGTTCATCTTACGAAGATGATTGATGGTAGTGTTGAAATTGGTCCAAATGCAGTGTTATCATTTAAAAGAGAAGGTTATAGCAAAGCATCTTTTTCAATGAAAGATTTTGCAGATATTACATCGTATAAAGGCTTTTGGAAATTTGCTTTTCGTCATTGGCGTACAGGAGTAAACGAATACTATCGTTCTTTTTCAAAGCGCGCATTTGTTCAAAGTACTAAGCGTTTACTTCCGATAGTAACAATGAAAGATATGGTTTTCCAAAAGATAGGTGTACGAGCGCAAGCTTTAGATTTAGACGGCAATTTAGTCGATGATTTTTGCGTTGAAAGAAGTCGTAACGCCTTACATATTTTAAACGCACCTTCACCCGCAGCGACGGCTTCATTAGCTATTGCAGAAAGTATAATTAATATGAGTGAGCTTATTTAAAACTCTGACTACTCCTTTTTGTCAAACAAATCTCCAGCCAAAGTTTTATGTGCTTCAGCAATAGTGTCGCGATTATCATAATAAAAAACCATATTAATAGAACTGTGTCCACTTACCTTTGCAACTTCGTGATTATGCACTCCTTTTTCAATGAGAATTTCAATCACTGATTTACGAAATCCATGCGGACTGATTCCCGTTGCTTGTTTTATCAAGCGATGAGCATATACACGTCCCATTACCTTTCTGGTAGATGTTTGAAAAACAAATCCTTTAATTTCATAGCGTTGTATAAAATCAACGAGAGCTGACTTTGTTTCCTTTGGCAAATCTAATTTTCGTGTTTTTTCGCGTTTTTGCACAACCGTGATAGTCCCTTCCTCTATCATTTCGACTGTAATTTGCAAGGCTTCTGATATACGTAAACCAGTTGTTGCAAGAGTTGTTGTTAATACAAATTTGAGGTGATCACAAAATCCAAATTTATTATACGACTGTAATCTACTTAATAAATTTTTAATCGTGTCTAGGTTTAGACTTTTGGTAGTACTTTTACTTTGTCTTGGAGGTAAATTCATTTTTACAGGAACAGGATTTTTTTTATAACCATAGACATCACAAAGATAATTCCAAAAACCACGTATACTAGAAATCACAACTCGTTTTGTATTTGAAGAAGAAAAACTCTTAATAAAATTAACAATAGCTTTACGTACATCAATATAGTGAATTTGATTTAAATCTTGAAGTTTTTTAATACCAATAGATCTTGTGTGCCTTTTAATATAAGACTTGTATGATGATATAGTGTTCTTGTTACTGTATTTTTCATAGATGTAGTCATCAATTACTTCGCAAACATCTTTATTAAAAAGATCTAGAGGGTTATTGTTCTCTTTGCCTTTTAATATCAGCTCCATATTAATCACCTAAAATAAAATTTATGGTTACATAATTGTTATTATGTAACTATTGTATCAAAAGAAGATTTTAGTGTCAAATGTAAGTTGCTGGTTTTGTACGGGTTTTTTTGAGGAGAATTGTCTACGTAAATTGTAAAAATAATTTTGTTGTTGTATACTGAATCGATATCTATAACAAATATACTTTTCAATTTTGGGAGTTACACTATGTTATCTGATATAAATAACGAATCTAACTATCCTCCGAGAAAAATCCCATTTGTATTTCGCTACTCTGTATTACTTGGAGGTTTGTACAACAGTATGGCTTGGATTGCTCTTGCAATAATTATTTTTATTGTCGTTATTATGACCAAAAGTGAATTTTTTGCTGAAGCTAATAATTCTATATTCAAAATGATTTCTGCTTCCCTTTTGTTCCTACACTACTTTTATTCTTTTGTGCTAAAGAATTTTTATTTAGGAATGAAAGAATCTATAACATCTGAACATTTATTGCGCAATGGAATTATTAGTGTAGGCTCACTTGTTTCTAAAACAAAAAAACTTGAAGGGGATAAAACACTTACTATAACAATGGAGTGGGGAGAAAAGGAAGAAGATCATGATGTTTATGATGTTTACCAGTATACTTTTGAGTTTAAAGCAATTGATGGAAAAATATACCGCACTGTTGCAAAAAACTTTACTGCCTTTTGGGAAAATGTTAGTGATGTGCTCGAAAATTCTGAGAAAAAAATAACAATACTATATGATCCCTATAATCCTAATCGAGCAATTGTTTTAGAGACTTTACCAGGTAAGCCAACTTTAGAACGACAAAAAAAATTGGTTCAAAGAAATCCTGAGAAAGCCTTTGTTTTTTTATTTATACCATACATAGTTGTCTTACTGAGTTTAATATTTATCTTTTTTGGATAAGAAAAATAAATATGAATCTCTCACTAGAGCGTGTCATCATTCAAAATATTGTGTGTTTTTTCGAGCCCGAGCCCGTTTGCGAAACTTTCACTAACAATTTATCAAAGAAGCAAAGTTTCTTTTTCCATCGCAAAAAACTAGTATTGAACCAATAAATCACTTTCTGTCGCTCTCAAAAAGTTTTCGGGTGCGGGCTCGCAAACGGGCTCGGGCTCAATACTACTGGCGTATCATTAAATGAATCCGTTATATTTTTATCTGTATTGAATGATGACACGCCCTAGATATTTTAATTTTTTCTTTTTCTTAGAAAAAATTTGGTGGGAAAACCTGTGTATTTATCAAAAACAAAATCAATAACAATTCTAAGTGAAATGTGTCTTAAATTTTCGCAAAAGTGCAGTGATTTTGTTTTCGTTGAACAGGAAATTTTTTTTGTCAACCTACTTGTTTGAATGGCAAAGATAAGAGAAATGTAAAAACTGTAACAGCTGACAAAGATATGGCATATTTTTTCCAATCATTGGTGTTGTATTTACTCTGTAATTTATTTTGATAAAGTAAGAAAGGAATACCAATCGCTGGAGTAAAAGCTATAGGTATCATGAAATTTAAAGTAGTGGCAAGTAATAAAAGAAAATCGCATAGCAAGAGCTCTTTTAAAGAAAAACAATATCTCTTGAGAGCAAAAGTCCATCCAATAGCTCTTCCTAAAGATGTAAACAGAGCTGATAGAATAGCTATCATAGCGGTTTTTGTTTGAGGATGAAGAAGAAAAGATAAAGACATAACTAAAAAAGAAAGTCAAATAGATATTATAAAAAACTGTGTATCTGCTCGTAGCTTATTGTTTTTGAGGAAGGAAAACTTCTGAGGGTATAGATAAATAAAAATAAATAAAGGACAGCTAAACAAAAAAACAAAAAGAGGAAAACATGCTATTAACAAACAAATAGTTATCGCACTTACTAGAAATAGATATTCTAATTTTGATTTTTTTTTATTTTTTAAATCTACGGCAAGATTAGAAAATTTTGTTTCATTAATAGGACTTTCTATTTCGTGGGAAGATTCTTTTGTTTTTTGAGCAGGAGGTTCAATAGTTGTTATGTCATTTTGCTGTTCAGTTAAAGGTGAATTTATAGAAAAATTTACTTCTGCGTAGTTAAGCGTACTAGATTTTATCGTTTTCAAAATATCACTAGGGGTTTGTATACGTTTTTTTATGTCTTTTGCCATCATTTTTTCTAGAAGTTGCCGAGTAAATTTAGAAATATTTTTTTGCGGTAATTTAGGTACGGCTTTATGAACATGCTGATAAGCAATAGATGAAAAATTGCCGTCATAAGGAGGAGAATTTGAAAGCATGTAGTATAGTGTCGCGCCTAAAGAATATATATCGCTGCGAATATCAATATCAGAAGAATCTATTTGCTCAGGGGACATAAAGTGCGGCGTTCCTATTACCGCACCAGTACGAGTAATTCCTTTTTCCTGTTTTTGCTTAGCTAAACCTAAATCGCAAAGTTTTATTTTCCCATCTTTGCCTAAGACAATGTTGGAAGGTTTTATATCGCGATGAACGATATTTTTTTGATAAAGGCACTCCAATGCTTCTGCCACCTTCCAGATAATATGTATAGCTTCTGTTTCTGAAAGCACTCCTACTCTCTTTACATACCTTGATATATCCTCCCCTTTTATGTATTCCATAATATAATAGTGAGAAGCGTTTTCGAATCCAAAATCAATAATACGAACAATGTTAGGGTGATCTATTTTGGCTAGTAAACGAGCTTCTTGAAAAAATCTTGAAACAAGAGCCTCTTCTTCTAACTGTAAAAATTTTACTGCAACTTCTCTTTCTAATTTTGTTTGCATACCTCTGTAGACAGTTCCCATTCCTCCTTCTCCTAACTTTTCAAAAAGTTGGATTCCCGGAAGATGTAAATCTGAACCTTTTAAAGCGACATTAATTTTCGCTATCTGGCTATATGAAAGTAAATCTTGCTTTATAAAAATATCAATTATGCTTTTTTCAGTCCCCTTTTTTAAATTTAAACACTGTTGGATATCATTGGGACTAAGCATTTTATTGCGAACAATGTACTGAATAATCTTCTGTTCATTAGAATTAATCATATAAAAAATCCTAGCTATATTGCAAAATAAGTCTACTTTTAATACCTGTGTTAAGTAAATAACACACTCGTAAATTATCCGTATAATTTACATGGGAACAAAATCAATATATAAACAAAAAACAGAAATATAATTTATTTTTTTCAAAATATAAGTTTTATATTATTTTTTTCAAATTACAAATTTTATTTGAATTTTTACTTTAATATTTTTTGTAAAATTTAAACAAAAATATTTTTTGCTATTTTTTGTTTTTTTATAAAATTTTAACATATAAAGTATTGATTACTGTTACAATGTTTTATATTTATACATTTCTTCTATGTAAGATTAATGCCAAGAATATCAAGTTGAAATCCTAAAATGTTCGAATTGCATACAATAGTTTTCTTTTGCACATATCAATATGTTCTAAATACATATCCACAACAATAGCTCCGTCAAAAAAGTTTTCAATGTAGTTACGTACCTTATCTGACCATTCTATTATAAGAATATTAGGAGCCTTGAACATTTTTTCACAACGTAAGTCATTCATTTCTTTCGCTTCGAACATGCGATATGTATCAATATGATATAACATTCCTTGTGCTTCAGGTATTTGATGCTCACGGCATAGTATAAAAGTAGGAGAAGATACAGTTTCTTTAACACCTAGATGTTTTGCAAAAGCACGTGTAAAAAAAGTTTTTCCAGTACCAAGATCACCTTGTAAAAGAAATACTATTAATTTTTTTCCAATATAAGATTGTATTTTGTTAAAAATTTCTAGGGAAAAATCTTCCGTATCTTTTTCGCAAGAAGAATGATATTCTTTAAAATTTTCAAAATCAAAATCACTACGCCTTACTACCGTTAAATCTTCCACGGTGGTATCTGTAACAATACTTGGTTTTCTTTTGGGAAGTTGTCCACCATCTATGATTAAACCGATTAACTTCTGTTGTTTTTTCGAAATATTATTTAAAATGTCATCAATATGATATGGGGTTTTTTTATACGAAGCATTTGCTGATGTCGCAGTGATTGGTTTTCCAAATTGGGCAACAATATCGCGAATGAGCTTATAGTCAGGTATTCTTATTCCTTGTGTTCCATTTAACGCTTGTACATGGTTTGCTACTTTATTTTTTCCCCGAGAAATAACAGTAATAGGTCCTGGTAAATATAAGTTGTACAAATTAGTTGCTGTATTGTTTAATTCAACATAATTTTCCGCCATTTTCCGATCAGAAACTGCTATAGAAAGTGCTTTATCTGCTCTTTTTGTTTTATATTCCAAAACTTTGTTTACCGCTTGTTGGTTAGTGGCGTCTACCCCTACTCCATAGCACGTTTCCGTTGGATATATTACAATACCTCCTTTATTTAGAATTTCTATAGCAGCGGCAATAACTTCTTTGTTATTGTCAGTGAATTTAATTATATCCATATGGCATCCTATTCCGTTTTACTTTTTAATAAATAGTTATTTTACTAAGATTAAAATACTTGTTGCATTTGTTTAAAGTGTAAGACATCGTTTATTTACAAAAATTTTATTGCAATACTTGTTTTTTTTCCAGTACAATAAAAAGTCGGTAAACTACAAGATGTTTGGATGATATATTTACGGTGTAGCTAACAAAAATTTACAATTTTTAGTACTACATATCTAAAAAAAAATTCTTTTACTGTTTATCATAACAAACATCGAGAAATATGACTGTTCCTCTAATAAAAAACAATAACTTTCTTTTGACAGAAATGAGTCATGGAACACACACATCTAACGCAAGAAGATATTATATTTTTAGGCGCTTTATTACAACAATCTAAATCAAAAAATATAATAACGGCATATACTAATATCTTAATAGAAGCGCGCAAAAAAGGCGTAAAAGATAAAGCACAAAAAGTATTGCATAACGAAGAATTGCAAATTACAGAAACTTCAATGAGTATATTCACGATTGCTGGGAATTCACTCTTAACTGAAGGTGTTATTTCCATAGATAATATTCCACAACAGCAACAAGATTATTTTAGATTAAATAATGATCAAAAACAGGCTGCTGTTTTTGGGATGGCTGCTATGAAAGAAGGAATGTTTAACCTACAACAGGTAAACCAAATCCTTTCAAAATGGTCAAAAGAGTATGAAAAAACTCAGTGCAATATAGCTCAATTTTCTGTGAGTAATCGTTTTATTGAAAATGATATGCTGCAAACGATATTTCAAAAAGCAAATGAAATAGAAGAAGGATTGGGGCGGGTACAATTTCGAGATGGTGTTCTTCAGGTGGGAGCAAGTGTTCCTAAAAATTTCGGACGCTATGAAATTGAGGAAGAAATCGCTCGTGGTGGAATGGGAATTGTGTATAAAGCATATGATCCGTCTTTTCAGCGTACAGTCGCACTAAAAGTTCTTATTCGCGGTGAAGGATCTTCTCAACTTGATGTTGCTCGTTTTGAGCGCGAAGCACGGTCTGTTTACAAAATACAGCACGAACATATCATACCTGTTTATGATTTAGGTAGTGAAGAGGGGATGCCGTACTTTGCAATGAAGTTTGTCGAAGGGCATGGTTTAGACCATGAAAAAACTCCTATGCCGTATCGTAAGGCAATCAAAATGCTTACTCCTATCGCCAATGCTCTTTATACAGCTCATCAAACAGATATAATACATCGCGATATTAAGCCAGCGAACATTATGATCGACAAAGAAGGTAAAACATGGTTAACTGATTTTGGTTTAGCAAAAGACAAACAAGGAATACAAGAACTAACTCAAGCGGGTAGCTTCATGGGTACTCCTGCCTACATGGCCCCCGAACAAATAGATCATCCTGAATCTGTGGATGCTAAATGTGATATTTATGCATTAGGAGTTGTCTTTTACTCGCTTATTGTTGGTAAGCCTCCTTACGAAGCAAATACTTTTCCTGCTTTACTACGGAAGATAGCAGAGGGAAAAGCAAAACCACCACACCTAGCTCGAAAAGAAATACCTGAAGATATTTCTCGTATCTGTATGCGTGCAATTGCTAAAAAGAAAAAAGATCGCTATGCAAGTGCGCAACGTTTTGCTAAAGATTTGGAAAATGCGGTAGCAAGCCATAAACCAGGAAGAAAAAATTTAGCGGTTACAGGGCGTAACCCGGACATGAGAAGTAAAGTCAGAAAAAAAGGCAAAAGGCGTAAACAACATAGTAACGCAAATACAGGTATAATTGTTGCTATCATCTCAGCATTGGCAGTACTAATACTCATTGTTGTGATTGCATCTTCTTCGGGTGACACTAAACCTGAAAATAAGAATCCGGATGAATTTAAGTATACTAATGAAAATGACAAGGAAAATAACAATAAAACGGAAGAAGAAGTTGTAAAAATTCCCGAAAAAACGCCAGAAAACGATATAAAACCTAAAACAAAAATGTCTTCTCATGAATTAGCAAATAAATTAGATCAAATCAGAGTTTTTGTGAAACAGAAAAACTATGCTCTTGCTGATAAATACGTAAAGCAAATTTTGGTTGACTTTCCAGAAAATGCGCGAGCAAACTACGAAAAAAGTTATATTTTAGTACACCAATTAAAATACCAAAAAGCACTAAAATACATTGACATTTCGTTAAATAGTGCTGCTTCTGCAATATCGCTTAGTTACAAGGGACACATATTAAAACTTCTTAATCGATTTGAAGAGGCAGAGCAGTTTTACAGTGGGGCGCTAAAAATTCGCAAGTGCTTTCATTGTTATGAGCAAAGAGCTATTATTTATGCAAAACTAAAAAAATACGACAAGGCTGCTAATGATTTTTTTACTGTGCTTAGTAATAATTTGCAAGATGAACTTTATTTTAGTAGAGCAAGGACTATTTTGGAGAAAATGGGAGATCCATACAAACTAGTCACTTTTTTTACGAAACACATTAGAAAGCATCCTCAGAGTAGTTATGGATACTTAGAAAGAGGTTTGGTATATTTTTCCGTAATACAAAATTTTGATAAAGCAAAAGATGATTTAGAAAAATCGATCGAAATAAATCCTCGAAATATTCAGGCTCGGCTTTCTTTAGGGCAGGTGTGTTTGATAAAGAATGAATTAAACAAAGCGCTCAAAATAGCCAAAGAATTGACAAAAAAAGCGCCAAAGGTATATGCTTCTTACCTTTTGTTAGGTGACTGTTATATCGCAAATAAGCAAAAAAAGAAAGCTGTTGAAAACTGGGAGAAAGCAATACAAAAGCTACAATACGCTTCACCTAAAATTAGAGGGCAAGCTCGCGCTGATCTAGAAAGACGAATAAGAAATGCAAACAATTAAAAGCGTATCTTGTTTTTTATTATAGCTCAATATTTTATAAGCTTTTGGCATCAAAAGAACGTGGGAGAAGTTCACTCAGTGGAGTTACTTCCACTTTCATTTTTCCACGAATGTTAACCATAATAATATCCATATCATGGCAAAACTCATTTAAAACCTGGCGACATGCACCACAAGGAGTGCAAGGTTGAGGAGAATTTACAACAACAGCAATTGCTGTAAATCGATTCTTTCCCGTAGCTACAGCGTTAAAAATGGCGTTTCTTTCAGCGCAACAAGTTAATCCAAAAGAAGCATTTTCAACATTGCATCCCACGTAAATGTCTCCATCTTCGCATAGAAGAGCTGCTCCTACTTTAAATTTAGAATATGGTGCGTAGGAGTTTTTTCTAACTTTTTTTGCCTCTTCTATTAAATTATGATATTTTTGTATTTCCATTAAATTTTACATCTCATCATATTAAATTAGATTCTTATAGTGGATATTACATATTGTATTTATTGTCAAACAAGATAATCTATCTCTTATTGACAAGTTTTATACTTTATTTCAGTAAAATCTACTGTAAAATGGGAAAAGGTTCATATTCTATAATAAGTTATTAACAAAAATCAAGATATTTAATTTTTTTAGCAAAATTATTGAAGTGTACCGATCTTGTAATTTTACTTTCGTTTTAGCAAAAATAGCTTTGGGTTACTGTACCTAAAAGAGAGTCATATGACTAATATATCATTTTCGCAAGCGTTTTCGCCAGAGAACTTCAAATATAACACACAACAAATAATAAATATGCTATCTGAATATTTACAATCAATGCATGAAGATTTTGATACAAAAAAAGTGTTAAAATCGACAAATTGGGAAAGTATATTGAGCGAATGTTTAAGCCCTACTAGTTCATTTTCTAATGATTGGCAAAGTTTTGTTCAAAAAATAATCGATTATTCACAGCATTTACATCACCCTAATTACATCGGACACCAAGTCGCTGTTCCTCTTCCAATGGCATCGGCTATTGATTTAGTTAGCTCTTTTTTAAATAACAGTACTGCAATTGTTGAAATGGGTCCGATACACGCAGCTATAGAGACAAAACTTATCGAGTGGGTCGCACAAAAAATAGGTTACGGAGGAGACTCTGGTGGATTTATTAATGCTGGAGGATCACTAGGAAATTTGATGGCTTTACTTGCTGCAAGGCAGGTAAAATCAGGCTATGATGTTTGGAATGATGGTATACAACAACCTCTCGCAGTATTAGTTTCCGACCAGGCTCACTACTGTGTTGAGCGCGCTACACAAATAATGGGTTTAGGTAAAAATGGTGCTATTTCTATTGCTTCTAATCGCGATTTTCAAGTTACGAGAAAAGCTCTAGATTTATCATTCCAAGAAGCGCTTAAGAAGTACCGTAAGGTAATTGCTGTAGTTGGAAGTTGTTGTAATACGGGGCCAGGTACTTTTGAGAATTTACAAATAATAGCTGAATTCTGTAAAGAGCATGATTTGTGGTTTCATGTTGATGGGGCTCATGGTGCTCCTGTTGTCTTGTCAGAAAAATATAGCAATTTAACAAATGGAATATCTCAAGCTGACTCTGTTGTGTGGGATTTTCATAAAATGATGATGATGCCGAGTTTGTGTACAGGCGTTGTTTTTCGAAAAAAAGAAAATTCGTATATGGCATTAAAGCAACACGCTCCTTATCTATACTCAAATGAAAAAACAGATGATTGGCAAGCTATTAGTCAGCGCACAATGGAATGTACCAAACCATCAATGGGACTGAAGGCGTATTTTTGCTTGCGCCATTATGGTGAGAATTTTTTTGCGAGTTATATTGACTATACCTTTGATATGGGTAAATATTTTGCTGATATAATTGAAAAAAATTCTAACTTTGAGCTTGCTGTTATTCCTCAAGGTAATATTGTTTGTTTTCGCTTTATGTCAAATAATGGTTGCCTAGATACATTACAAAAAGCTATATGTAAAAAAGTGGTACAACTGGGACGTTTTTACATAGTGAATACAACTTTAAAAGACAAAGTGTACTTGCGAACAACAATTATGAATCCTTTTACAACAAAAGAAACACTAGTAAAATTACTAAGTCATATTCACGAAGTTGCAACAAATTTACAAAAGGAAAACATTCAGTGAAAGAGCCCGATTACCCTTCAAATGAAAAAGAGCGTCTAAATGCATTAAAACAACTACAAATTTTAGATACTCCTCCAGAAGAACGTTTTGATCGTTTGACAAGATTAGCCAAGAGTATATTTGACGTACCAATAGCACTTATCAGTTTAATTGATAGTGATCGTCAATGGTTTAAATCATGCCAGGGATTGGGTGCGCAAGAAACCTCTCGTACTATTTCTTTTTGTGGGCATGCTATTGTCCAAGAAACAATTTTTATTGTTGAAGATGCAACAAAAGATAGTCGTTTCTGTGATAATCCTCTTGTTGTTGGTGAACCTAATATTCGCTTTTATGTAGGGCAACCATTGACCTATCGAGACCACTTTATTGGTACATTATGTATTATTGATACAGTTCCGCGTACCTGGAACACTGAAAATCAACAAATGTTGTCGGACTTAGCAAAAGCTGTTGAAGATCAGATTAACGCAATTAGAATAACAGAACTGACAAAAGAAGTGAAACTACGCGAAAAATATCAACGTCAATTTGAAATGTTTTTCGATATATCTCCAGATATGATGTGTATATTTGATTTTAACTACAATCTTTGCGCCTCTAACAAAGCATTTCGCGAAACACTTAACCTTGATAAAGAAAATTTTTCAAAATCTTTTTTCCTTAATCTAATTCATGATGAAGATCGTAAACTTACCAAAGAGAATATATCTAAATTATTCAAAAATTCTTCACACCTCAGTTTTAAAAATCGATATAAAAGAGGAGAAGGAGATTATCAATGGTTATCCTGGAAGATAGCTTCTGTGGTAGATGAACAAAAATGTTATACTGTTATAAGGGACATAACTCAAAATACAACAAGAAGTATTGAATTGCAAAAAGCAAAAGACCTAGCAGAGAAATCAAGTCATAGTAAAAGTGAATTTTTAGCAAATATGAGCCATGAAATACGAACACCAATGAACGCCATTATCGGATATACAGAATGTGTGCTAGCCGGTTTTGATGGTCCAATAAATAGCGAACAACAGCAAAGTCTTCAAAAAGTTATTAATGGCGGTAACCATCTCCTCGAACTTATTAATACAATACTTGACTTAACAAAAATAGAGGTTGGGAAAGAAGAACTACAACTTGAGAAGCAAAATATAAATTTGTTAATCGAATCTTGTATAGAAGCAATGCAACCTCTTCTTTCTTCAAAAAAATTGCAGTTAAAAAAAATATATCCACAAGAAAAATTAGATGTATATATTGATGGAAAGAAAATTAGACAAGTTATTATAAACTTACTAGGAAATGCCATCAAATTTACAGAGAGTGGCTCAATTACCGTAGAATTGTCCTTTAATAGTAGTATGGTGTATTTATCAATTACAGATACTGGTATCGGTATTAATAAAGAACAACAACAACGTATTTTTGATGTGTTTACGCAAGTTGATAGTTCGTTAACTCGAAAATATAGTGGCTCTGGGCTTGGCTTAACTATATCTAAAAAATTTGCAGAAATGCATAATGGTGATATAATATTAGAAAGTCGCGAAGACTACGGAAGTACTTTTACACTGTGTTTACCTTGTTTTGAAAAAAATAACTACAAATTGGACGACAAACAAATAGATGTTCTTATTGTTGATGATAATACTGATGTGTGT
Source organism: Candidatus Uabimicrobium helgolandensis (assembly GCF_041508025.1). Lineage (NCBI taxonomy): Bacteria > Pseudomonadati > Planctomycetota > Candidatus Uabimicrobiia > Candidatus Uabimicrobiales > Candidatus Uabimicrobiaceae > Candidatus Uabimicrobium > Candidatus Uabimicrobium helgolandensis. The sequence continues at coordinate 2,096,643 of NZ_CP165719.1, read as the reverse complement.
GAAATAACTAGTAAAATTTTAGAAAACAATGGCTACAAAATTGCTGCAGTTCACGATGGTCTCTCTGGTTTTTTAATGGCGGAAAAATTACAACCAAAAGTGATTTTACTAGATATTATGATGCCAAATATGGATGGTTTTCAGGTGCTCACCAAACTAAAACAAAAATCAACAACTTCTAACATTCCTGTAATTATGATTTCTATATTTGATAGTATTGATTTAGCTGTTAGTCTAGGGGCCATAACATATTTAACAAAGCCAATCAAACAACATTTATTGTTAAACCATATAAAAAACTGCGTTACCAAGAAAGAGAAAGAAATACAATTACTACATATTGGTAGTAAACAAAACTTTGAACTTTTGGAAAAACATCTTTTTGAAATGAACTGCACAATCGAAAACTACTCTTGTTTGAGTTCTTTACCTGAATTTACAGGAAAAAGAATACCTGATGTTATCATTCTTAGTTTTTTAAGTATTAATGATAAAAAAAAGGAATTTATTCGTAGTATAAAAAAGAAATTTCAACATATTCCAGTGATTGTTTTAACAGACGATCCATTACGAAAAAATATTGAGCAAATAGACGGTGTTCTAGTTAAAAGCGGCTTGAGTTCGCAAAAGTTAATAAAGATAATTTGTGAAATAACGGAAGATAAAAAAAATGAATCGTAAAGTTTTAATAGTCGAAGATAATAAAGATAATAGCCAACTTGTTGAAAAGATTCTAAAATTTTATGGTTATCAAACGCAAATTTTAGAAAATGGAGAAGATGCTATAGAGTGGTGTAAAAATAATAATGCTGATATGATACTTATGGATATTCACTTACCACAAAAAAGTGGTCTGGAAACCACAAGTGAGGTACGCAAAATGGACACATACCGAACAATACCAATAATAGCCCTCACTGCCCATGCAATGAAAGGGTGGAAAGATAAATGTTTGCAAGCAGGTTGTACAGACTATATAACGAAGCCATTTCGACCACAGACATTGATTGAGTGTATGAATTCTCATTTTGAACCAAAATTAAATAACTAAACTACCATCCTCGTTAAATTGAAAACTATCAGCATATGCCACTTCCCACAAATAACCGTCGGGATCAGAAAAATATCCGCTATAGCCTCCCCAGAAAACATCTTGAGCCGCTTTTTCTATTGTACCACCACTTTGTTGTGCTAGCTGTAAAACAGCATCGACATCTTGGCGTTTTTTTGTATTATGAGCAAATGTAATTCCTCGAAATCCTGTATGTTGTTGTGGAAATTCAATACCAATGTCCTCTTCTAACTTCTCAAAGGGATATAAAGCTAATCTTGTTCCTTGTGTTTGGATAAAAAGAATGCCATCTTTAATATCACTGTTTGTAGGGAACTTTAAGCCACGACAGTAAAAATCATAAGAACGCTGTAAATCTTTGACACCTAAAGTAACGATAGTTATTCGCGGTTCCATAAATATTTCCTTTATTGCATGAGTTAATAATGTACGGTTTTGTTACTGTGAAATATTATCATTATTTTCGTTGTTTTTAAAGAGAAAATTCTTGTTTTAAAAATATTTCCAATCTTATAATAGATTTCTCTCATCGAGACAAGTCAAAAACTCAGTAAAATTAAAATTTTCAAAGAACAGTAAAGAAGCTATAAAAAATAAGGTTAAGAAGTAAATTTTAAAGGATCAAAAGACGTATTTTTATGAAAAGTAGTCCAAGCCCAAATAAGAATTTTACGAGCGCAAGCAATAAGAGCAAGCTTCTTGTGCTTGCCACGAGAAACAAGACGATTAAAAAAGGTGCGAAGAGGACTTTTTGTAGTTCCGTAAACAGCTCCGAGAGCTCCAAGATACAGCATTTTACGTAAAGAAGGATTACCTTTACGAGAAATAGCTTCGTGGCATTTAATGCTAGAACCACTAGATCGAGGAACTGGATCAAGACCAACATAAGAAGTAAGTTGCTTTGCAGAACCAAGACCTTGAGTAAGAGAAGTCCAACGATGAAACAGAACAAGAAAGTAAAGAGAATTTTTATCACCAACGCCAGGAGTTTTTTTGAGCTTTTTGACTTGTTCTTTTAAGTCAGTATGCTTCCCAATGTGATCGTTGATGTCATTCTCAAGGCGTCTAATTTCATCTTGAATCCATTCAATAGATCTTTTGATACTAGCAAGGGCAGAACCTTCGAACTTTAGTTTGAGAAGTAAGGCATTAAGGCGATTTTTTTCACGTAAAAGGGATTGCTGTAACTCTTCTTTACGTTTGAGCATTTCGTCAAGTTGAGCAATGTGTTCTTCTTGAGGTTGCCACTGTGGTAAAGTGCCTTTTGCAATAGCAAAATTAGCAAGTAATCTTGCATCCATGCGATCTGTTTTGGCTCTTATGCCTTCTGATTCAGCCCACTTTCTTACTTTAAATGGGTTGACCATGTTTACAGTCCATTCGTGGTCGAGAGCAAATCTTGCTATTGGTTGCTCATATCCACCGCTTGGCTCTATTACTACTCGTATTTTTTCTAACTCATGTTTTTTTATTATGTTCTTTAACTGTTTTAATAACTTTTTATGACCTTTGTTTGCGTTGGAGAATGTTCCAAGATCTGTTGGCTTATCCTGACTTTTACTTATTATTGCGACATCCAATTTGTCTTGGCTTACATCTATTCCTACTGTGAGAACTGACATTTTTTATTCCTTATCTTATGAATGAAATACCTTTCTCACTGAGTGTTGTTCTCTGGGGACCCTTTGCTACCTAAAACGTGGTTTACTATTACTGGTATTCAAATATTTTTCTCACTAGCTTGCATACTTTGTTTAAAAGGTGGAATTTTCTTTACCGTTCTAGCTTTGATATTGCTGTTTTGTGTATTGCTCCTGCATGTTTATACCTTTAAAAAATTATATGGACACTCCGTAGTAAAAAGTGTCACTTTTACTTTGCTATGTTGTTTTATTATTTTTGCCACAAAATCCACCTATAATGTAAATCCTATCATACTTAAAATACCTGGAGAATCGATGGCTCCAGCTTTAATGAGTGAAGATTATGTTACATGTGATTTTTATTATTATGATTATTATCCGGTAAAAAGAGGTGATTTAGTTATCTTTAAGTCTCTAGAAAATGATAATATTTTTTGTATAAAACGCGTGGTTGGTTTGCCTGGAGAGCGCATTTTTATAAAACCGCCTTATGTGTATATAAATAACGAACGACTGCTTACAGACAAATTCAAAGATTTGAAGTATAACAACAGCTATCGCGTTTTTTATACTAGGGAATTTAAAGAGAAAAAATTATCTTTTGCATGTAAAGCTCCTTATCTTGTGCCGAAAGATTCATTTTTTGTGATTGGCGATAATTCGGAAAATAGTAAAGATAGTCGTGTTTATGGAGATGTACCTAAAAGAAACATTGTAGGGGTTTGTGTTGGCATCCTTTTTCCTTTTAGACGTATGAATGATTTACGATAAAGTTTTCTAGGCATAAATTTTTTTGACATTTTTGAGTAGATATGTAATGTGAAAAGTAAATATGCTTAATTTCTTTTCTAGAATATCCTGAAGCGATAAGCCTTGCTAGAGGCTCTGGTATGGGAGCTTGCCCACTACACGGAACGTCTAGTATGGGTTCGTTCTTGGACTACCAATACCTTCATCATCTCCCTGTCATGTATAATTGCGAGCAATCTGGACGCATGTAACAAAAGGTGGAAGGCTGAAAATAGCTCAGAGAAATAGTTTATCAACCCAAGCGAGACGCAGAGAAAGTAAATTATCAAAACGAGAGAAAGACCAACGCATACCAGAATCTTTGAATTACTGTTGAATAAACCATTTACACGAAGATTCGATCACTGCCAATAGGTAAACAAAGAGATCTGAAGTAATCATAATCAACATGTTCCGTATGGTCAACAAGGTAAGAAGTGAGATTAGTGTAAGGTTTATAAAGTTCGGATTTAGGATTAGATTATAGTATTTTAGGGAAGCATTTGGTTTGGATTGCAGGGGCTCTCACGGAACCCCTACTCATATCGGATACTTGGTATTTTGAACTATTACAAGAAATTTTATCTGCATAGAATACCACTATACACCTTAATTTTTCAATAAATGTAATGCTTTTTTATACTGAAAAACTCTCTGTAACTTTTGATTGATTTCCGCTGACTTTTTAAAATGTTCATAACTCATATCTTTTTTCGCTGCTAGTCTATGAGTTATTCCTTGTTCAAAATAAATATCAGCTAAGAGATAATTGTCCCCTAGAGATATTGCTTTTTCTTCTAACTTTAACAAGGATGCTATTGCTTTGTCAATGTTTCGAGTATATGCGAATAAACGGATTAAACACAAATTAACGCGGTAATTTTTCCACATAACCCCTAAACTTTTCCAACCGTTCCGACTATATTCAACATATTTTTGTACACCACTAAAGTTTTTTTGTTTCAAATTAGCCTTGGCAATTAGATGATAATTTTCAGCGGCTAAATAGCCATCGCCAGAATTATTGGCATAATCCAAGGACTTTGCTGCTAATTCATGTGCTTCATCTGCTTGGCGCTCGAAAACTAATTTACACAAGCCTAAACCATACGTACCATAACCAAAGACTCTTTCATCTCCGCGTTCTTTACCTTGTTTTCTAATATTATTAAACAGCTCTTTTGCTTTTTCACTGTCTCCCAATTCAATCGCCATATTTGCTAGTAAATAATCGTGGCGAAATTGTAGATACGAGTCTTGTAGTTGTTTGACTCTTTCAGTATGAATAAACTCATTTGCCGTATCTATTCCTTTTTTATAAAAAACAAATTCAGCGTTTAATAAACTAGTTTGTACCAATTCTTTTTCTTGTTTGTACTGTTCAAAAAACACCAACGCTTGGTCTAAATTGTTTTGCGCGTCTTCCCATTTACCAAAATAAAAATCCAAACTACCTCTGCAAGCTAGTTCTACAGGTTTTAAATTATCCATTTCTGTAGAGAATTCTTTGTATTTTTTAAAATAACCGTTTGCTTTTCCAAAATTGAGTCTTTCGAGTTCTAGTGATGACAAGACTAAAAATATTTCTTCATTAGGTTTAGGTAATTGTTTCTGTACATTGCGCAGTACGCTTCTAGCTTCGCGATGTTTGTGTTGCGCGTGTAAGCAAAAACCTTTGCCTTGGGCAATTGCATATTCATCTTCTTTTGAAGTTATGTTGGTTTTTGCTTCAGAAAAATTCTCGAGTGCTTTTTTGTAATTACCTAAACGATAGTGACAAGAGCCTATTGAAATGAGAGTTTTACTAAAAATACTTTTCTTGGATACCTGTGCATAGGAAAGGCTTTTATCATAATAATCAAGGGCTTTAGAGAAATTCCCTTTGCTGTAGAGTAGATCACCAGCCTGTATACCATAAGTAAGTAATTTTTTCTTATCTTGCGCTTCGAAATAGAGATCAGCAATAAACGGAAAATCCTTGGCATATTTCTTTTCTATAATTTTGGCCATTTTAGAATACGCTTTGTGCAATTGCTTTTCTTCTAAACGCGCAATGACTTCTTCGGAAATTTTTTCACTAGAAATACTATAAATACCGTCTTCATTAAAAATATACTTTTGCTTCATTAACTCTTCAAGAACGTAAGGTAATTGTGATGAAGCAAGACCTGTTACTGTGCTTAAAATTTCAGCATCTAAACTACGCTTTGACATTGCAAGCGCTTGTAATATTTCTTGTTGATATTTGCTTTGTTTATCAAGATTATTTATAAGTAATTCTTCTACTTCTTGTGGAAGCTGGTGAAAAAATTGAGAAGAAACCTTAATATTCCATTTACTACCATCATAGAATAATAGCTTTTTTTTAATAAAATCTTGGACAAAAGCTTGTAATCGGTAAGGATTCCCATTGCTATTTTTGTATAGCATAGTAGCTAAATCGTTACCAATGTTTGTATTTTCGCCAACAATAGAATCTATAAAGCCAGGAATATCTCGAACCAAAAAAGGAGACAGTTTCACTTCTTTTAGTTTACTAGTACGAAACATTGTTGGCAATATTCTTTGGAGTCCATTTTCACCAGAGCTTTCATCTCCATGATAACAAAGAACTACAAGTAAACGATCTCCTTGTTCTATATCATTTAAAAAATGAATTAAGAAATCAGCGCTGTTGCGGTCAATGTGATGAATGTCTTCGATAATAATACAAACCGTTTGTTGTTGAGCATGAGAACGAATATAGCCACTTATGCTTTTATAAATAGTACTAAGATCCGTTTCAACATCAAAAAATATGTTTTCTACAGACTCTTCCGTGTAATTGGACATGGCAAAATCGATAAACTTATAGTCAAGCGTATTCCCAGGAGTCCCAACATGGAATTCTTTTTTTAAGGGTGGACATTCCGCTTGAATGCGAAAAATAGTATGGGCGATACGCAAAAAAGGTTGTAACTCGTCATCTTTTTCACAAGTAACTTCAAAATGCTGGGTACTAGGAAACTGTGCTTTACGAAAGTTACTGAGTTCTTCAACTAAACGAGTTTTACCAAGACCTTCATCTCCTTTTAACAATACGAAATTAGGTTCTCCATTTACGGCTTTGCGTAAATAATCTTTTAACTCTGAAAATTGTTTTTCACGAGCAGTTAATTTTGCAGGTTTTAAATCTTCAGGTTTTTTATATTTTTTATTCATTTTTCACCTGTCCAACGCGCCCTAAAAATAAAAGAATTATGGAAAATCTGAATAGAGACACGTCCTATTTTCAGCCGTACTCGATTCAGATAGTCAGTAGAACTACTTACGACTAAAGTTGTTTTAAATTGAAAGAACACTTAGCTTATAGTCTTTGCCAATAAGTATTTACACATTTCCAAAATACGATGTGTCATAAGCAGACAACAAAGTACTAAGAAACTAGTTGTCGCATATAACGGGGCATCTAAGTAAACTAAAATTTCTTGCCCAACAATATAGCCACATAAATAGATAATACTATTTGTATATTTCAACATCTTACTCGTCAATAAATATTCATACACTACTTTCATATAAGCATTTGCGTTGAATACTTGGCTAACAAACATTGATAAAGGGAGTCCATAAATTCCCAAAAAAGGCAAAAATAAACAAAGAGATATTGAAAACACAACAATATATTTAATGGAGATAACTAAAAAATTCTCCCCTTTTTTCAGAACGAATGTTATTCTGGCGAACGGCAATTGAATTGCCCATGCTATATTATAAGGAATCAATATTATAAACAGATAATACAGTACGTCAAGTTGTTCTACGGAAACTTTTTCGCCAAAAACGAGTGTATATAAGGGTTTAAATATCCATATATTCCCCATCACAAGTAGTACGAATAATAGCGTGTTTGTTTTTAGGGTTATTCCAAGCAATTTTTTAATTTCTTCTTTGTTGTCTTGCAAAACTAATTGAGATGCTTTTGCATAGAGTACACTTAGTGTTGGTGAGTTTGCAACTGATGAGATATACTTGAATAAGCGTTGTGAATATTGAAATAAAGTTATGTGGCCTGTTGGAAAAAAGGATAGTAGATTTGAAACTATTAACGTTTCACTGTGGTATATATATTTTCCAATATAAAAAGGTAGACTTTGCCGTAATAAATCATATAAATCGCTATTTAAAAATGGATTCTTCCACTTTAGAGAGCAACGACGAAAAAAGTAAAACGTTATTGCAACAAAATTGACAAGTGTTCCAAGAAGAAAAGAGTATACAAGAGCTTTGATTCCCCAAGTATCAGTAAAAACCAAAGCAATAAAGTTAATTACTGGTATTACTAAACTAAGTTTATAATGGATTTTGAGATAGAGATTTGCGGTTAAAATTTGGTTAATAACGTTATACATTACATTAAAAAACAAAGCGAATGACCAAATTTTTAAAATTTCAGATGCTAGGATACTTTTGTTATCTGCAAAACCAAATGTAAAAATTTTTACAATTAAAGACGGATATAAATATAACGCGCTACAAACGACAGTTAATAATAAAATAAAAAAAATAATAACAGAGCCTACTAGTTCGTCAGCCCGTATTTTATTCTTGTTTTTTAACTGAGAATAAAAAGGAACATAAATGTCAATTATTGTACTTACTAGTATTACATTAAAAAGCTGAATTATACTAAAGACAACTAAATAGACATCCGTATCTAGACTAGCTCCAAAAATTCGCAAAAAAATAATTTGGTGTGCAATAGCAATAAATATTTTTAGTATATTCAAAAGATTTAAAGTAAAAATCACGGCTTTTCCTTATAGGTTTATTTTTTGCGTAGATTCTCGACTAAAAATTCGCATTGAAATTTTGGACAATTGTGTATAATAAGGCGATGATACGGTACAACAAATGTAAGGATTTCAGATGAACAATCTACAGAATAACATAAAAAAACTACGTATTGCAGTATATGCGTTGATTATAATTAGTGCTATTAACTTAGTAATACTACTTACGCGACCTCCCCAAAAACAAGAAACAGAAGTTTTGTGGCAAGGGAATTTGCAAACAAAAATACAAGAACTTGAAAGTAATTTACAACTATTGGACAAAAAAATTTCCAATTTACAACAAGAATTACCTCGGTCTGTAGACTATACAAATGTACTAGAAGATTCTATGCAAAATAGTATTTCTCTAATTTTAGCGAACATAGAAGAAAAGAAAAATAAGTTTAAACATCTCAGTAAAAAAATTACGGATCTGAGCAATGATATATCGACTCTAAAAAAACGATTTTCGTCTATGGAAACAGAAAACAAGTAGGAGAGAAAAATGGCAAAAAAAAATCCTGTCACTGCAATACAACAAGCCATTGAAGAAGAAGAAAAAGAACAACAACCGCAAAAAATACGCTTATATACTATGATAATTGGTGTTTGTTGTATATTAAACCTTCTAGTATTGCCAATATCAAATAGCTCTCATTCAAACTATCAAATATTAAATGACACAGAAATTCCTATCAACATAGAAGAAGACTTAGAACTTCTAAGTGAGAAAATATTAGATGTAGAGAATTCTGTAGAAACGTTTTCAAGTAGCATAACAAAACCATTCGCAGTAAAACCTATTTTCGAAAAAAAAATGGGAAAAAGTATTGAACTTATTATACAAAGACTTATTGATATGGATAGTAGTCTAAACACTATTACTAAAAATATAAAGAAAATACGAAAAGAAGTTGTGTCATTGGAACAAAAGCAAATTGATATAAAAGAAAAATTACGCAACAAGTAAGAGTAATCTTTTTTTGAAGCTATATTGTAAATGAAATACAAATATTGAGTTGTATATTTTCGTTTACAGAAAGAATGTAGTTTTACTTGAGTAACGATTACAATTACAATTGACTACTGAACTTGATTTAGAAATCCGTGAGTTGACTTTACCTTCTGGATTTCTAATCAAGGCAGGAATGACATTCACGGATTAAACTATGCTAAAACAACAAGAAGAATTCGCTAAAAACACATGGTTAACAAACGGTCATATCCAAACATTTGCATCACAATTATGGCCAAAGAATCTCAAATACATGTTTTGGAATCCATGCCAAAAACATTATATTAAAACAAAGTCAAACGATACTTTAGTTGTCGATTCCTACACGCCAAAAGACCAAGAAATTAAAGCAGATTTATTGATTGTTCCAGGAACCGATGGCGCTGCTGGTTCATATTACATATTGCGTATGGTGGATCGATTTTGCCGTAGCGGATTTCGCGTTCACTGCATGAATTTAAGAGGTTGTGGACGAGAATATTTTCTATGCCAAAAACTTTACCATATTGGGCTGTGGCAAGATATCGCTTTGGTAGCAAATAAAATGAATACTCAAAACAATATGTTTGTCTTAGGGCTATCTCTTGGAGGTCATATTCTTTTGAATATGGCAGCTAAAGCAGACATACCTTTTGTCAAGGGAATTGCTACAATTTCAGCCCCTCTTGATTTTACAAAAACTTTAAAGTGGCAATCGAATGTTTCTCAGTTTTATCATTGGTATTTTTTGCGGCTTTTAATGCGAACTTACTCGCGTTTACATCGCCAAATATCGGAAAATCCAATTATAAAAGTACGAGATCTCGATGATTTCAATAACCGTATCATGGCTCCTATGCACGGCTATCAAAATTCTTTAGAGTATTATCGCGAAAATAGTATTTGTTTTCATATAGATAAAATCAAGCTAAAAACCTTGATGATTTTTGCCAAAGATGACCCTGTCATACCAGTAAGTCAATATGAGAAACTCAAGAGTACAATCAATAAAAACCCTTATATTAATCTAATGTTGTGCGACCATGGAGGGCACGTTGGATTTATAGGAGAGGAAGATTTTTGGGCAGAGAATCACGTCCATAGTTTTTTTCAAAAATTGTTATAGTTATCTAGAGTAATCTTGTGATCTCAGTGGTTGTTTTTCTTTAATTTTAACCAGAAATCTACATAAATTAGATACACTCCTCGAAGAAGTAGAGCGCAAAAATAAAATAGCATTTGCCATAAACATCTTGTTTTCTACTTCAATTTTTCAGATAATAATCTTTCAAATATCTAGGGCGTTCTGAGTTGTTTAGGTTCGTTTTACTAACTCTATAATTTATAGAGTTATTTCGTAAGCGCTTTGTTTTAAATTCTATAGTTATTTTATCTTACAAACTACTAGATAATGAATTTCGAGGTATTTATTATACCTTAATTCATCTAAAATTATGTAGTGGAAGGTCTTATGCATGAAACCTTTGCTAATGCTGGCTTTTGTTATATTAATTGTTCTTGCTATCTATTTATACCGCATAGTTCCATGGTTGCGTATTGTTCTTCGTAAGCCAGATGTAGTTTTTGTTATTGGTTGTAGCGAAGAAGTTCTGAACAAGTTAAAAGCTATGTTAAAAGGATACGAGTTACATATTATAAAAGATATAGACGACTTTTATCCTTACCACAAGAGATTGTGTTTATTTATTATCGAATTAGATCAATTAAAAAGTTATCCTTTAAATATATATGATATTTTCAAGAAAGAAACGAAAGAAAAAAAACGCGCTCCTGTTCTTTTTATAGGAAAAACGGTAAATGAACTTCAACTAAAACAGTGGAAATATCGTGGGCACGATTTTATTCATACAGACGAATTAGATAGTAACCAAAATCTTTTCATAGATAGAATGGAAAAATTAATTGGAAAAAGAAGGCCGGCATTAATGCCTAAAAAAGGCATGACTTTTTTGGATAAGTATCTTATAACAAAAGAATTACCACGTGATTCTGTTTATTGCAAATTTGCGGGTACTGCAACAGGAAAGAACATTCCCGTTGAGCTTTATTTGCTACCTTCTGAGTATTGGGCAGAAGAAATTAAACAACGTCTCCGAAAAATAGTTGACGCGTCTGAGCTACAAGACTTTTCTTTATATTCTGTACTTGAAAATCAAAATGACAGTTATTCGCGCTGCTTTGCTCTCCATCATTTTGATGGTGTTACTCTTGAAGATTTTGTAAGAAAAAAAGGAAACCTTAACTTACTAGAGGCGAAGATTATACTTCTACAATTAGCTAAAGGTATACAAGCTTGTCACAGTATAGATCTTTATCACAGTAATATCGTCCCTGAAAATATATTTATTCCTTTTGAACGCGGAACAAAAACACCTGATATTTCCTCTATAAAATTATATGGTGTAGAAAAATGGCCTCGTTATAAAAAACTTGCCGGAGCAAAATTAATTAACACTAGTCGTATAGCAAAAAATACTTTAGAGCTCGAAGAATATTTTTCTCCAGAATATCTAGAAGACAAACCTTCGAAGAGATATGATTTATTTCAAATAGGTGCACTTATTGTTTTTATCTTGCGTGGAAGAATTCCTTACATGCAGACAGGAAAGCATCAGCCACAAAGCACACAAGATGTTCCCGATTTAAGTATTAGTGCTATTGAAAATGCTAATTCAGAAGAACAATTAGAAAAAGTTGCAAATTACTTTATGGGAACTGACGGAGAAAAAAAATAAGTTGTAGATAAAGCAGTCTAGTATGAAGTAAGTTATCCCTAAGGTCTGCCACCATTTAAAGTGTTACCATTTTTTTCGGGCCCGAGCTCACTTATGAGCCCGAGCCCGAATTCTTTGTTTGAGTTTCGATCAAACGACATTTTTACAATAAAAGCATATTTATTTATTTTATTTATTTTTTTCTACTGTAAATGAGTCAAGAGATTTGGCGAGTTTATCGCGATATTTTATCTCTTCAGAACTCAAATAAATAATACGGATATTAAAAAACACTTTATTTCGAATACCATAAAATATCTCAACTGTTACTTTCTCACCTTCCAAAATAGTATCATACAATCCTAGTTGACCTTCAAAACCATTTATGCTGTATTCAAGTAATTCTTCCTCGTTCCAAGATGCAAAGTTTTTGCCAATGTGATTAGCGATTACAGGTTGTAATTCTTCTAAAGAATAATCAGAACAACCAAAGAAGTTGTAAATAATTGCGGTGTTAGAATCGATGACATATTGCACAACTCGTTCATCGGCAGTGCTATGATCGCTTTTCGTCCATAAGTTATTAACTACATAGTTTACCTTATAGTCAGGATCGTAGGTTGTTACCCACTTATCATTACTTTTTATAAAGTCGTCCATATTAATTTTTTTCACGCCATTCCATACATTTATGATTTTTATTTGAGGACGAGTTGCAAGCATATTCATAATTAAATCCGAACCGTCTTTTTCGTAGTCATAATTAAAAAAGATATACTTACCATTACTACCTAAGCGATTTAATGCGCAATCAACAACTAACCATTTACCTAAATATACTTCGTTCCAAGCATGAAGTCCGAATTCACCTTCGAGATAAACTAAACCACCACAGACGCGCGTAGGAATTTTTAGTGATCTCGCTAAAGCACAAAATAAATTAGCGTGTTCTGTACAATCGCCAGCCATAGTTTTTAAAGTGGCAATAGAAGAGGCATTAGCTGTACTAGTACTTGATTTTTTAAGGTTTTCATAGACCCACTTTTGTAAATATTTTACAGAAGTGTATGTCGAAGAATTTTCAGGTATGATTTCTTTTGCTTTTTCAACAATAATTGTCGATTCACATTGAATAAGTGGTTGTGGAGCTAAATATATGTCAAATTTTTTAGAATCTTTTTCATCACAAACGTAGTTTTTAACTACTTCTGGAGAATGTTGATTCAAAATAACATTAACTCCCTCTTTTGTTTTCTCAACAGTTTGGTATGGGTTATTTTTTAAAAGCATCTTATTGGTATTGATAAATAATTCCATTTGAGTAACGTCATTTTCATTCGGAACAACAACATTAGTAGGAAACATGATATCTAAACTTAGCTCTTCATCAAAGATTTCAGCCTGTTCTCTTGTTGTACGCGTTGCTTTTATGTTGATTCCTGGTATAACAATTGCCACAATTTCTCCATGTGAATCAGCATACATTTTAAAAGAAAAGGTATGTTCTGTTGACTTGACTTCAATTTCCCAAATATCTTTATTTTGTTTGCTAGTCAAACTAAGTACTTTTAGAGTTTCGGTTTCTATTTGTAAGGTTTCTTCATTTAAAGTTGTATAGGAATGAACCGTATCTTTTTGCAATTTTCCTTGATTTATTAACCAATATATATAGGTAGTCTCGTCGAGAATAATTTTTTTATCTGTTTGCAAGAACTCTTCATGAATCACTCCGTCTACTTGGGTTTGGCGCGTAATCTTGTCTCCAGAAAAAATAGTTGTAACAATAGTTTTCTGTTCTCCTTCAACAGATTTACTAACAGAAGAAATAGGGGTCATGTCATCAAAAACCAAAATATTTTCTTTTGTCGTAGATTCGAAGTGGTCTTCCCCGCGAGAAATTTTCATTTTATAGTACACATTACTTTCGTATGCACTTTTACCCTGGTAGTTGATTTTGCGAACTAAATTATGCATAGCAATAGCTTTAGCGCCAAAAAGCTCACCAGAATACCAAGAATCAAAGACAACATTGTTTGGATTATCAGATTGTTTAACAGTTTGCGCGCATATTGCTGTACAAAATATCAAAATGATAGTTAATATACATTTCATGTACTACTCCTAGATAAATGGTATGTTCTAATCAACAACAATATGTACAATAGAAAAAGTCATTGGTTTCTCTCCACTAAAGCGCGTTGTTTTACCATTTGTAACTCTCTCAATTCCAAAACAGTGTAATTTTCCTCTTGTATAAATCGCTACAGGATATAGAAATTCATACAGAGGTTGTTTCTTATGCCATTGCCCTACTTGTGGATACAAGATTTCATTTTTCCACGTACTTCCTTTTTGATAAGAGTGTCGTAAGTTACCTTCTGTAAAATCATTAAATCCTTTACTGTGCCAAGAAGAAATATCATTAAAAATAATATGAGCTCTTCCTTTTTCATCAAAGAAAGAGTGTGGTGAAGCGCCCGTATATTTGCGACCATCACTTCCCGAGTATCCTTGCGATTGATCAGCGATAGTTTCTGTTTTCCATTTGCCTTTTGCTCGGTAACTCCACAATAATTTTGAAAAAACTAGCGATCCACTAGACACAACTCGGCGGAAAGTGGAAGCAATATATACTTTGCCTTCGTTGTGAACTAAGCTCGCTTCCCAACCAGCTTCTTCTAGATTTCCGGCTTTAATCACAGTTTCTTCTTGCCACGCGTTATTTTCTACTTCCGCATAACAAAGATTATCTAGTTTCTTATACAAGATAGAAAAATTTTGCAAATCATATATCTCAACAAAAAATATTTTGCGCAATTTTTGAGGAACATTCGGAATTTCTTTAATCTGCCAGCGTTTTTGTGAATATTCTGCTAACAAAATTCGTTGCTTCAAATTTACCATAGCTAAAAGCAACAAGTACAGATTGTTGTTTTTTCCAACAACAATATGATACATTCTTGATTTTTGCACAGCTCCGCCGAGCATTCTTCTTAAACTAATAGGTAATTTCCGTTCTTTCCATGTGTCTTTTCTACGAGAGTAGTGAATAAATTTGTATTTATAGTTTAAAACAATATGTGGTAAATCTAAATTGTCATAAACAAGAAGTAGATTCATTTGTGGGACTCGGTAGGTTGTAAAACTAGTAATTACCTCTAATTCATGACTCTGCAAATCGTGATAAAAAACAGTGATCTTTTTTTTGCCTCTATCACCAACATCTTCTACACTTCGATATACAATTCCTAAATTGCCTTCGCTTGTCATATCTACATAATTACGTTTAGAGTGGTTAGCAAAATCTACCGTTGTGCGATGAACAGGATCATAGTGCTCATTCTCCAGTAGTTTATGAACTTCAATATCGCTACAAATCAATGACATCGTTGCAAAAATAAAGATAAGCAGTCTCATTTTTTTCTCCGTTTTTTGAGTGGCAGTTTTGGTATGTTCTAAGAGAGTGTAGGTTTTGAGTATCAAGAGAGTTTTTATTTGAACTTTATTGTGCCGTTTTTATTCTAACTACTCTGTTGAGTGGGATATCCATTATCTATTGAAATTCCATTTATTTAAAAACCCACTCCTGCTGAATTAAAACTGAATCCTTATTTTGTTCTTCCTAGCGTAATGAGGGATTCAGGTCTTTGATTTTCTAAGATAATGGTAGCTATTCCTACGAAAGTAGGAATAACGAGAGGGAAAAAACAATGTTTTTAATGGCGTTTGAGTTTCTTTAAACAATAGCGGAGAGTTTTTTCCGCCAACAAGCCTAAATTTTCAGACTTTTAGAACTAACTTCCCTCGAACATGGCCTTCGCGATTGATACGTAAGGCTTCTGCCGCTTCTTCAAGTTTCATTTCTGTAATAGCAGGTATTTGAACCTTATCTTCTTTAATAAGATTTGAAATCTCTTTCAGTTGTTTAGCGTTAGGACTTACAAATACAAAGCCCGATTTAATATTTGGTGCTAAAGATTCATCGGGAGGAGATACAATAGAGACTAAAGTTCCACCTTCTTTAATCAGTGCAGCACTCTTTTGTTGTGTTTCTCCACCAACGGTATCATACACAACGTTTAATTTTTGTGGTTCTTCTTGCAAAATAACATCTACAAAATCGCTCGTGTTATAATCAATAACATAATCTGCGCCTAAATTTTTAACGTACTCGTGATTTTTTGCGCTTGCTGTAGTATACACTTTCGCACCTTTATGCTTTGCAAATTGTATTGCTAAAGAACCTATTCCTCCTGCACCTGCATGAATCAAAACGGTCTCACCCGCTTGTAAATTTGCAAAGTCAAAAAGACACTGCCACGCAGTTAATCCAACAAGTGGAATACCTGCAGCCTCAGCAAAATTCAATTTTTCAGGAAGAAGCGCTATTGCTTCTTCATCTACGGTAATATATTCGGCATAACAACCATGCTGAACTTGTGGCTTTCGACAATAACCATAGACTTTGTCTCCTACCTTATAAGAAGAAACCTTACTCCCTATACTTTCTACTGTACCTGCCATATCCCAACCTAAAATAATAGGAAAAACATGAGGGAGTAACTGTTCGATCATTCCCTCTCTTATTTTCCAATCTACAGGGTTTACACCTGCGTAAGCAATTTTCACTAAAATTTCGTTATCTTGGGGTTGTGGTTTAGGAACATCTACAGACTTTATTTTTTCTTCGCCGCCAAATTCCTCAATAATCATTGCTCTCATTAAAACCTCTCCTAATAGAAAATAAACGTATCTGCTATATCAATTTATTCGTGATATGTTCTAACGTAACACGGCACTACTCTGATGAAAATTACGATTTAAGAAATATGCTAACCAAATAGGAATAAATCCATAACATATTGCCCCAATTAAACTAACAGAGATAGTAAAGAGTACAAGAAATGAGGTTAACATCTGTGGGAAATAAGTAGTAATAATCTGTTGTAGTAGGATGTAGTAAAAATAATTCGTCAACGAAAAAAGCGGTATAGTTGCTAAAGTAATAGCGATAATAGATAGCAACATTTTTTGCGATAAGCGTTTTTTTTCTACTATTGCGAGTGCCATTTGTTGTTGTATTTTAGAAATGAGTTCTTGCTGTGGTTGTGGATTTGGGAATGACGCTATGAGTTCATCCATCCATTTCTCATTGTTCATTTTTCATCCCCTTTAAATAATGCATTGCTTTGTGTAACCTGCTTTTTACTGTCCCAAGCGGAATATCAAGAATTTCAGCTATTTCTCGCTCTTTTTTTTCATGAAAAAACTTTAAGGCAATTACTTCTCTTTGGTGGAGTGGTAGGCTTTTAATTAAGAAACTTGCCCACTCACTATTTTCAAAAGAAGATTTAGAAGCACACTGAGTTGGTTCAATTTCCTCTAGTGATGCTATTTGTTTTTTCTTGCGAAAAAAATCTCTAGTACAATTTGTTGCTATTTGGAATAGCCAAGTGCTAAATTTCTTCTCGATGTTAAATGTATGACGATAACGAATTACGCGCAACCAAGTTTCTTGAAGTAGATCGTCGCTATCATTTTCATTTACAGTCATTTGAAAAATAAATTTGTATAAAGGTTTTTGATATCGACTCAACAACACATTTGCCGCTTTAGTGTCTCCAGCCGCTACTTGCGTCATTAGAGCTTCATCTGCTATCAATATTATACTCCATCTATAAAATAGCGTCTATATTTTTTCTTTATTTTAAGGGAAATAAGTAAGAGCTTCCCCATACTGTGTCAAGGAGTACAAAATAATCTTCGACTTAGCTACGAGTTAGACCTGCGGTATTCTCTACTCTTTTCCTTGCCAAAAAGCTCTTATTTTTATGGAGTTTTCCGTGGAAGCAGAAAAATCCATAAACGTCTATATTTTATTGAAAGATCTCGTTTATTTTCTCAGTTTTACTGTCGAATTTTCACCTGAAATTTCTAGCCTAGAGCTCATTGTTGATTCTAAACGTTGAGAAACATTAAGTTTATCGTAAACGATTATTGGTATGAAGTCGGAGCTAAAATCAATCAATACTTTACTATTGTCTGCAGTAATTCGATTTGTATTTTCGAATGTCGGACGAATTATTTTCAAGCGGCTATTTACAACCTGCAATTGTAGTTTACCAGAAAAGTCAACAAGGGTTAGGCTTCCACTATTCTGATAGAAATTCGCGTTTTTTACTGTAAAGGAATCCATCAATACATCACTTTTGTTAAAATACAAATAAGATGTTTCTATACTTACATTTTCTACGCGTACTTCACAATAATTACAATCAGACTTTACAGTGCCGATCGTAGCATTTTCTATAACAATCGATTTATGATTTTCTAATTGGATTTTATTCCATTTTCCGCTGACATAGACACTTTCAAAATCGCGAATGTTTAGACTTTTGCTTTCTGGCATTTGTACCGTAATATCAAAATGAGGGAAAAATGGCTGTGTACTACCCAAATTAGACCAAAGAGGCTCGCCATTCCATATCATATTCACTTGAGCAAGAGCAGTCAGTAGCTTTTTAGAAAAACCGTATACTTGTAGTGTGTAAACAACACGCGTTTCGTTTCCTTTGTGAGTTGAAAATGATATATTGCGAATAGAAATATTTTCAGTTGTTAATATTTCTTCGATATTTTTTTCTGTAGTAATTACCCACGATTTTTGTTTTTTACTACGTTCTAATGATTTAAGCATCCATAAAGATGAAAGGCATGCTGCGCATACTATAAACCACAATATGATCGTTCTTGAAAGTGGTAAGTATGGCTTCTTAATATGATGCGCTAGTATCCAGTGGGCTATCAAATAAATAGTAGTAATTCCAAAGGTAATATTGGTAAATCCTGCAAAGAACCCGATCATTCCCAATTCTAAAAATGTCGAGTGATGAATGCCCACAGTTAAGTACGGGTAAAACCACCCTACAACAGAAACAATAGTGGCAATAGCAGATATCATAAATAGGGGGAAATACAGACAAGCACACAACACAACAAAAAAAATGAAGGATAAAAATTTGTGCAATGTTTTTACCGAAGACTCAAAAAAACTCAGTTTTTCTGAGTCTTCAAATTCAAAACTTTCTTTTTGGCGAACAGAATCGTTACAGTTTCTGCTTGGAAAGAATGAGAGTACTGCATACAGTACCACCCCCCATCCAGCAAACATTGCTGCAATAATAAATGCAATACGAATTGCAATTACTGGTAAATGAATGTACACTGCCAGGCCTTGGCATACGCCGAAAATTTTGCGACCTTCTTTTATGCGATACCAGATAATATCTGTTGTACCACAAGAAGAACAATGGTTAAACTGCGTTTTTTTTCCGCATTTTAAGCATAGATTTTGGTTCATAAAAAATCCTAATGAGATATGGGGTGTAAATGGATACGACCGTGATTTATTTTCAAATTTACTTGTGCATCGCTAGAAGAAAACTGTGGTAGTTTATTGCGTATTCTACCCTTATTATTAGTTATATTGAACTGAGGTAGATTTTTTGTCGATAAGGCAATATTTAGTTTTCCATGCTGACTATCAATGTTATTTTGACTTTTTTCTGCAAATTGATGCCCTTTGATATCTATATAACCACGATGGTTTTCAATATTTAGAATTCCACTACTTTCATTGATAAAAACTTTTCCTTTGTCATTATGTAATTTTGTTGTTCCTGTAACAGCAAAATAAGTTAAATGACTGTGGTAGTTGCGAAAGGTAATTTCTTGTGCATTACTGTGCCTGATATGAATTTTCGTTCGTTGTAGATCTGCTTCTATACTAGAGGCTTTTACTTTCTCTAGCAGCAAGGTTGTTTTACTTACAGTTAGTTTTAATTGCGAAGTTTCGACGTTTTCTAAAACAACACGACTGTTAGTTAAATTAAGTTCCATTCCTTGTAAGAATAAACCTTCAAGTAACAAACGCTTACCGCTGTTTCCAGTGATTGCAATTTTTTTCGTTGCAGGCACAATAATTTCAATTTTGGCCTTTTCAAAATGAAAACCATTGTGTTGTTTGTTAATCTCTGGAAAAATTTTTCCAGGTATCCATTTTACCTCGATATTTTGTAAATAGCTTTCCGCTTCATCACTATTTTCCCCGCGCGCGCTAATTTCACATCGCACTGTCATTTCTTTTGCGTCTTTTTCACCGCGAATTTTAACACTTTCTATGCGAACATGCGAATTAGAATGTATATCGTTGATGTCTATGCTTTCACTACTGGGGATGTTATGAACTAAAGTTGTTGATTCGATACTTTGGTTTTGAAAAGCTGTAACAGCAAGCGATGAGCCTAAAGAAAAAATAGATATCACAATAAACAAAATGGTGAAGATGCCCATCGTTTTTCCCATAACTTTTGCTTTAAAGTGTAAACGCCCTACAAATGTAATAACCAGTAGAAAAAGCATAAAAGTTAAAACGGCTGCTGAAATTGCCATTATAATTCCAGGAATGCTTAGATAAGCAAAACTAAATTGGAAACCATCAATGTGTACAATAGGGTAAAAAATACCCCAAAGGCAAAAACTTGCTATTCCAAGTAGCACAAGTATGCTAGGTAAGTAAATAAATAAAGACATTACAACAAAAGAAAGAAAAACAAAAACCCGTCGAAAAAAACGATTTTTCTTGGGTTTTTGCTCCTCTTTCGCTATATTTTCGGGAACATGAGTTTTTTTACTTTTTTGATGTGCACTGTTTTTTTTAGAAATAAGCCATAACATAGACACAACAATTAGACGCGCAATATTAAGTAATTGGAAAATAAGCGCTACTAAAGGAGGATAGTCTTTATCTTTTTCTTTCTCGAAAAGCACTAACCACAAAAATGCATAAATAATTACAGCAGCTCCGCCAATAAAGCTACCAGCAATGAAAGCCACGCGTATTAATGTCGGATCGATACGAAAATATTCTCCTAAGCCCCCACAAACACCACCAAGAAAACGATTATTATCGGAAAGATGTAACTTTGTAGTAAGGTCTTCCGCAAATTCCGGTTTTTCGCGACATTCGTCAATTATTTTAGTTGTCGAAGGTAGTTTAGATAGTATATCCATCATATTTTCAGCATCTACTGTTTCGTAATCGTTTACTAAAGGTTCAACTTTATCCTTTATATATTCGCAAACAGCGTTAGCTAACAACTGATGCTGTTTTCCTATAGCGACACAGTCATCAATATATTTTTCAAAAACTTTTTTCGCATTTATCGTAAACTTGTTATCATAATTATAAGAGTATTTACCACGCATTATTTATCCTTTCGTAAGTTTATTTATTTATCTAAGTGGTAATACTCTGTTTATTATTAAAAGGTTCATTAAAAAATTTTTAATTTATGTTGTTTGTAATTACTTTAGGTAACTTACTTTGATTTAAAAGTACGTACGCGGACACCAGCAGGTTGTTTTTGCAACCAGGAAACAAATTTACTAACTTCTGGGTGCTGTAATAACTTTTCTATTGTATTATATTCATACTCTAATTCTTTGTTGCTTAAAAACGCATGAATTGCACTATGACAATTGCGGCAAAGCATTGCTAACCTCTCTTTGACCTCTTGCCGTGAAAAATTCCTTTTGTTTTTCTTGTTTTTATGCCTAGTTCGAGGAATTAAATGATGCTTTGTAAGACGTAAAGCTTCTCGTTTGCACATTTCACAAACGTTCATTTCACTTGTCATTATAAACTCCTTAACCATTCAATCATTTTTAACACACCTTCTTGCATCTTTGGGCAGTGATATCTGACAAAGTTTTTGTCCACGTCTGTACTTTTGCACGCCTCCAAAGCTTTTTCGCCATTAAAATCAACATAGGCAAAGCGAGCAGTATACTCGTTTTCAGGACGTTTAAAATCACTTCCTGGTAAAATAGCAACGCCTGTTTCCTCTAAAAGATGTTCACACAGCTCACTACTATTTAATATATTATTTTTGCGTATCGCTTCTGCGAAATTTGAAAAATCTAAAAATAAGTAAAATCCTCCGTGTGATTTCCATAAACGTATACCCGCTTTTACCATGATCTCATAACAATCTAAGGCAATTTCTTGTAAAATTTTCCGCGAATTGCAAAGATACTCTTCTATTTCTGCTTCCATTTTATAAGCGCATATGGCCGCATATTGGATAGGCGTTGCTACAGAAGTAAATGTCTCACTGGCAATGGAAACCATCGTTTGCAGCAGATGGTTCAGCTCTTTTGGAAAAACAAATGTTCCTAAACGCCACCCGCCAGCACCGCACCACTTTGATAAACCTGAGCTAAGAATAGTGCCCTCAGGGTAATAACGAACAATAGAAGTATGTTTAGCTTCAAAGTGAAGTAAACCATATATCTCGTCGGATAATATAATCACTTGATATTTCCGCGCTACTTCGGTAATTGCTTGCAATTCATCTTCACTATATACTTGGCCTTCAGGATTTCCTGGATAGTTTAGTATGAGTAAACGTGGGTAACTAGGATCAGATTCGCAGATTTTTTGTAAATCTTGGGCTTGCATACGCCATCCATTTTCGTAGGAAGTGGTGATTGAACGAATTTTCCGTCCAATAATTTGCGCCTGAGGTTCGTAAGAAACCCAGCATGGAGAAGGTACAATAATTTCTCCATAAAATGCCAATTGTAAAATGAACATTAATTCTTTGGAACCAGGACCAATCATTATGTTCTCAGCACTTGCAGATGTTTGGTCATATTTGTTATGAAAAACAGCGACCTGCTCACGTAGCTCTAACAAACCTTGGGAGTTTAAGTAGTCTTTACGATAAGCGTTTTTTTGAAGCGCGGTTGTTACACAATTTGGCACAGGAAATGGAGACTGTCCAAAGCCAAAAGCATAAATTTTCTTACCTTGTTTTTTTAATTCTTTACTTCGTTCATTGATATGGATAGTTGCTGATGTTTTACGCCCTCTAGCATTTAAATTTAAACTAATAGAATGCATTTTATTCACCCAAAGAAAAGAAAGTATTTTTAGTTATAACAAACTCAAGTTAAAATAGAGCACCATTAGAATGTCAATATAAAATCTAAATACTGACATTCTATGTAATTCGTTGAGCAAAGCTCAACTCAAGGGCATATTGACCCGTTTAAAATAAATCTATTTTATTAAACACTAAACAACTATCAAATAACAAAAAATGAAAATTCGCATTCTATATGAAGATGAAAATCTATTAGCTATTGATAAACCTGCTGGTTTAGTTTGTCATCCGGTAGGAGGTTACCAGGGAGATACTGTCGTATCGCAATTATCTTATCTTTATCCTGAAGATATACATTTACTACATCGCTTAGATAAAAATACTTCGGGCGTTTTATTAGTAACACGTGGAAAAAAAATAATAAAAAAAATGTACAATCAATTCGCTCGTCGTTTGATTTGTAAAACATATCTCGCTGTTGTTCACGGTGTAGTTAAGTCACATCAAGGAACAATAGAACTTCCTATTGCACGCGCTTGTAGTGCGTCACTTATCAAGCTAAAAATGACTACAGAGAATCCGCAAGGATTAGCTGCTAAGACAGATTACCGAGTACTTAATACTACAGAAGAGCATAGTTTACTTCATTTACAACCAGTCACTGGACGAAAACATCAAATTCGTTTGCATGTTGCTGCAATAGGGCATCCTATTGTGGGGGATTATCTTTATTGCCGCTCAGGGATTCCTTTTCTCTGGCAATATTACTTGCAAAGATCTTCTCCGTGGCATGAAAATATCAAGGGGCATGCACTTCATGCTCACTCTATTGAGTTTGAGCACCCTCTTTTACAAGATCAAATAAAAATATCAGCTCCTCTTCCACAACATTTGGACAATATTATGAAAGGATTTTAAATGTCAAAAAAAATAGCTCTCCTAACAGGCGGAGGAGATTGTCCTGGTTTAAATGCAGTAATTCGCGCTGTAGTAAAAAGCTCTCTTACCAATGGTTGGAAAGTTTACGGAGTACTCCAAGGTTTTTCTGGTCTTTTAGATCCTGAGAATAAAGTGATTCCTATGGGGGAAGAAAGCGTGCGCGGTATTCTCCACATAGGTGGCACTATTCTTGGGACAACAAATCGAGCTAACCCTTTTGAGTATGTAGAAAATGACGAAAAAAAAGATGTGTCTTCTCGTGTAAAAGAAAATTTCCATCAATTAGGTCTTGATGCTCTAATTTGTATAGGTGGTGATGGAACTCTTAGCATTGCTAATAAATTTTCCCAAATGGGCTTACCTGTTATTGGTATTCCTAAAACTATTGACAATGATTTAGCATCAACTGTTATTACCTTTGGTTTTGATACAGCAGTAAACAATGCTACAGATGCACTAGATAAATTACATTCCACAGCAGAAAGTCACGAACGAGTTATTGTTGTCGAACTTATGGGTCGCTATGCAGGTTGGATTACTTTAAATGCTGGGATTTCAGGTGGAGCAGATGTTATTCTTATTCCTGAAATTCCATTTTGTATGGATCGAGTTTGTGAGAAAATAGAAAAACGTTACAATAATGGTCGTAAGTTTGCCATTGTTGCCGTAGCAGAAGGTGCAAAGCCAAAGGGACACGATGAGTTATTTTCAAAAGGAAAAGGTGAAGATGGACGCCAAGAAGTTGTTCTCGGTGGAATTGGTGAATGGGTCGCAACTCAAATTCGCGAAAAAACAGTCCGCGACACTCGTACCTTAACTCTTGGTCACTTACAAAGAGGAGGAACTCCGACAGCTTTTGATCGCTTACTTTCAACAAGGTTTGGTGCAGCAGCGGTTCGGATGATTGCTGAACAGAATTTTGGTATTATGGTTGCCTTAAACCCGCCTGATATTATCCCTGTTCCCTTAGAAGAAGCAATTAAAAATAGTAAGCAAGTCCCAGTAGACAGTGATATTGTTATTTCTGCACGCCAACTAGGCCTAAGTTTTGGGGATTAGGTTTAGAAGGTGATCAGTTCAGTATTGTAATTGATCACCTTGTCGTAAATCATGTTTTCATTGTTGGCGCTTGGTATATAGCTGGGTTCCAATTGCTGCCAGAATAATAAGTGTCATTCCTACAAATGACATTAGAACAATGCTTTCATTGAATAAAACATAACCAAATATCAGAGAAAAAACGGTCCCCAGGTATTTAAAGTGTACAATGCTGGACGCTCGTTCAGCTTGGTAAGCTTTTGTCATATGTGTATGCGCAAAATAAGTAGAAATTCCTGCGGCAATGAGAAAAAACCAGTCTTGGCCTTGAGGAGTTTCCCAATACATAACAGTTAAAGGCGTATAAATAATTCCTGCTACAAATGGAAAATAAAAAACTATAACTAATGGATTTTCATCTTTTAAAACGCGGATAAGATTATAAGCTGTAGCCGACATAAAAGCTGAACATACACCTATAAGCGCTAAAGTTAGTGAAACGCGCGAGTCAAATCCCTGTATGCAAACAATCCCTGAAAACGCAAGGGATAAAAAGAACCACTGTGAAGCTGTAGCGCGTTCTTTTAAAAAAAGACCCGCTAAAACTACTGTAAAAATCGGGGACAAATATTGAATAGTTGTTGCATAAGCAAGGGGAATATGTTGCAAGGTATAAAAAAATAACAGCAGGGCAATAGAGCCAGTAACTCCTCTCGCAATAAGAAGGGGTTTGTTTTTGCCCCAAGGATTTACCTTGTGGCGATAGAAAAAGAAACAGCAAATTAGTACAATAATTGCCGAACGAAAAACGATAATTTCAAAAACAGGAATGTGTTTTACACTTTTTACGCAAACTTGCATAATAGCGAAAAATACAGTGGAAAAGATCATATTTTTAGTTGCAGACATAAATTAAGATATCGATTCTAGAGTACTAGGGGAGTAACGAGGTACTTTGGTGCAAAGTTATACTATGCAATTGAAAAGTAACAAAACTAATTTTAAAAGAGTCAAATTGTAAAAAACAAATATCATGTGATTAATCGAGTGTTTTAATCCACGATTGATCAAGAATACCAGAAATAGTAAGTTTGTAAATGCGTAGTTCGGTGTTTAATATTGCATGAATAGCTGTTCTTCCTTTACGAAAATCGCTGTCTTTCACTGAAAATAAATTTTTATTTTTGTAATGCCCAATCAACAAATTCTCTCTTTTCTTTAAAGTCATACTAACAATATTATTTTTATTTACAGAAATAATCTTGTTTTTTGTTTCTGGTATCAAAAAGATTTTCCAAAAATCTTTTTTTAATGAGAAAATTCCATTCTTTTCTGAAACGCCAAAGACGTAAAGTTTTGGAGCTACAGCGTATCCGTTATAACAAAGAGATAGTCCATAAACTCGATTTAATGAATCAGAAAACATCAAACCACTTATCTTCATATCTCCTTGAAAAATTGCTTTGTGAATCATACTTATAAAAAGTCCTGATTGAATGCTCAGATATTTGCCTTGCATAACAACATTACCAGGGGTAATGTTAAAATCTTCTAAAGCTTTTGCATTTTTTTTGAACATGTAAGTAAATTTTACATAGTTATTTTTTTTAAATTCATATTTTGACGCATTAAAATTGTTCTTGATCAGAGCTTGTATGGACAGTTCTTTTTTCTGCTGGTTTTTCTGCTGGTTTTTCCTTTTAACAAATAGATTCTCTTTGCGAAACACAATTATTGTCTCTTTACTCGTTCGTCCAAAGCGATCTGTTGCCATAACTGTAATTTCATTTTTTCCTATAGAGAGATTAACTGTGGATTTGAATCGTCGACCTACTCTATCAGTAAGTTGTCCATTTATATGTATATTTGTAAAAAGAATTTGAGGAGCGCACCATACAACAATTCTACCTTGGCGAGTCGACAATTCGTTTTTCGGTCTTAGAATTTCTGGTTGTGGGCATTTATCACTGTAGTAGATATTTAATTTTTTCTGAGAAACATTACTTGCCGCGTCCTCTGCTTTGATTTCAACTATGTTTTTCCCCGGTGTCAATGAAAGTGTAGGGGGAGTATAATCTTTTTTTGATATCTTCGACTTGCCATTTACTTCAACTTGCCAAGCGTTTATATCTTGAATATTCAAGTTCAATTTTAGGTCTTTTTTATCGACATATTCAATATTGTCAACAACAATAATTGGTGGTGTTCTGTCGACAAAAAAAATCAGCTTCTGTTCTTGCCGTTGTCCGCTTGTATCGGTTGCTATAATAGAAAATGTTTTTCGGCCTTCTCTTTCTAGTGGCAAAAGAAGTTCAAATTGATTGTTACGTACCAAAGCAGCAATTCCCGAAGCAAAAACCGTTGGATGTTCTCCTTGCACTCTACCGCGAACCATCCAACTTCTTTTATTTGTATAAACTTCTTTCTCTGGACTGTCAATAAATAATTGTAGTTTAGTAATTTTTTTTTGCGATAGCTTGATCGCTTCTAACAAGGCAAGAGCTTTTTCGCTTTTTTGGATTTCTAAAGCCAATTTTAAATATTTAATCGCCTGTGAGTAATTTTTAGCAACAAATGCTTGCTCGCCTTTTTGTAGATTCTCGTCAAATAATGATATTTCGGTATTTTTAGTTGTATTATTCTCTATTACTTCATTTGTGTTGGTAAAAAAAACAAACATCATAAAAAAAATAAATGCTCCTACAGCGACACTTGCCAATATATAAGCACTATAGTCTTGTTTTTGTTTGCGTGGTTTCACCGCGACACTTCTATTAGAAGATAATGAATGTTGCAAGTCTTTTACTAACCTTGAACAAGAGGAGTAGCGATTCTCTCGAGATTTTGCGAGAGCTTTTAGGCATATTTTTTCTAATGTGGGTGATATTTTTTTATTGATTTGCGAAGGCGCAACAGGGTCTTCTTCTACTGTTTGTTTTATAATCATAAACGCATTACTTCCCTTAAACGGAAGAGATTGCGTAAGCATTTCATATAAAATAACTCCCAATGAAAATATATCAGAGCGATGATCAATAGTTTCATTTTCTCCTTTTCCTTGCTCTGGAGACATGTAGTAGGGTGTACCAAAAATATCACCTGGCCGCGATATTTTCGTATCTGATTCCATACGTTTTGCTAGGCCAAAATCCATAACAATAGGTTCACCTTCTTTGTCAATCATAATATTTTCGGGTTTTAAGTCGCGATGAATTACTCTCTTCTTATGAGCATATGACATGGCATTTGCAATTTTAGTCATGTATTTAACTACTTGTGGAATAGAAAATGTTTTGTTTTTTAGTTTGTCTTTTAATGAGACTCCCTCAATATAACTCATTACTAAAAATGGAGGATCTTGCGTTTCTAAATGATGGATACCTAAAATATTTCGATGCGAAAGCTGTGCAACAGCGCGCGCCTCTTCCCAAAAACGGCGTATCTTAGCGCTATTGTCGTCATAGTGACCAAGTAAAAACTTAATAGCCACATGGCGTTGTAGTTTTGTATCTATGGCTTTGTAAACAACTCCCATTCCACCCTGTCCGAGTTTTTTCTCTATTTTATAATGAAGAATCATCGTGTTTTTATTTAAGTTTTTTACATCCATATCAATCGCCTTTCGAAACATATTTCTTACCTGACGGCTCGAAGCATACGTTATTTTTTTTGCCACACAAAAATGAAACTAATAGGTTTATTACAGTAGATTTCCCACTGGGGCTTTTTCTTTAACCATTCTTGATCGACAATTCGCTCGTACATTTCCTGTAACTGCCACGAATTTTTGAAAGCTGCTTGGACATGGTCACTCATTAAGTGTATGTAACTGTGTATAGAGATTGACTTCCCCTCTTCATCATTAAAATGAGTTGGAATACCGTTTAGCAAAAAAAATGGATGATAACCAACAATAACAAAATACCCATTTTTAACAACAATACGATCAGCTTCCTTGTAAAGAGGATCTAAACTAGGAATGTGTTCATTCGCCAATGAACACACCGCTAAATCGTAAGTATTATCAGCAAATTTTGTGTTGCGTATATCACCGTGAACAAGCTGGCGATATATTTTTTTTTCTTTTGCGTTGTCCATCATCTCAGGAGTAATATCAATTCCATCTAATTCTCTTATTCCTTGCCGTTTCAACCACGCACCTGTGCGACCAGTTCCACAAGCAAGATCCACGGCTTTGGCCATTTTTGTCCAATAGATTTTTTTTATTTTGGCCAGTAAATCTAAATCCATTTCATCGTAAACACTATCATCGTAAGTACTCACCCATTTGCGATAACCTTGACGTACAGAGACAGTGGGATAATGACGATTATCAAAATCTGCAAAATCCATTTGTTTCTCCTTTGGAACATTTTGGTGTCATCATTTTTTTTATTGGAAGTCTAGTAAAAAATGCAATAGAATTATAATTCAGTGCGTGTAAACATTCATCTTTCTTGTGGTTTAGCTCTTTTAGAGATTTTCATCGTTATTTTTTTTTGCAAAGCGCAACTTTACACTTTCAAAATGCCTTGCCGCTCCCTAAAATAACTCACATTATACAAAAACCTAAATATCGACACGCCTATTTTACCAATGGAGATTTTTATGAAAAAAACCACACTAGTCGTTATTTTTATTAGCATTTTTTCTATTGTAGTACTTTTTATTGCAAACAAGAAAAGAAATATTACAAACCAAATGTGTCCAGTAATGACCGCAGAGAAAGCTGATCCCAACATCTACTATGATTATGGTGGGCAAAGAGTATATCTTTGTTGCAAAAGATGTTTGAAAAAATTTAGCACGAATCCTCAAAAATACATGAAAAATTATCAAGCACAAGATATACAAATACCCAAAGCAAGTTTTTCGAGTAAACTTATTTCTTTTTTAGGAAAATTACATCCTATAGCAGTTCATTTTCCTATTGCTTTGTTTTTTGCTGCACTTATAGCAAAAGCGTTAAGCGCGGCATATAAAAAAGAGCTACAATCAACGATTTATTATTGCTTAAATTTTGCTGCAGTGAGTTCAATTATCGCTCTTGTTTTAGGGTGGTGCGCTTATTTATCTTCTGTATACAAAAATGAACTTGAAACGGTTGCAAATATTCATAAAATAATGGGTACATTAACTGCGATCCTCATTATGACGACAGCACTTTTTGAAATGAATAATAGCAAATCAAAAATTACGTGGCTATTTTTTATAACTACCGCATTAGCTATTGGTGTAACAGGTTTTTTAGGAACATCTCTCATTTTTGGTTTAGGACATTATAATTGGTAAATCCTCACTATAGCGACTATAAAGATATAACAGAAAATCTTACCCTTCCCTGCGCAATTTTAGATATGGAATTGTTCGAAAAAAACATTAAGCAGGTTATTGCGCGAACCCAAGGTAAAAAAATCCGCATAGCCTCTAAATCAATTCGCAGTACCCAATTAATAAAACATATTCTGGGTAGTGATAATATTTTTCAAGGTGTTATGTGTTATAGCGCTGAAGAAGCTGTTCATTTACACTCTCACGGAGTTAACGATATTCTAATTGCTTACCCTATATTTGACTCAAAAAAAATACAAATGGTTTGCAAGGCCACAGCGCAAGGTGCTCAAATAACTCTAATGGTTGACTGCGTTACTCAAGTACAAAAAATATCAAACATTTGCGTAGAGGAAAATGTAAGTATTCCGCTTTGTATAGATGTAGATATGTCGAGTAGTTTTCCGGGAATTCACTTTGGTGTAAGACGTTCTCCTATTAATAAAGCAGAACAAGTTTTGCAATTAGCTCAATACATAAAACAATCTGAAAATATTTTTTTTAACGGAATTATGGGGTACGAAGCTCAAATTGCTGGTTTAGGAGATAAAAATCCTTTCAATAATAGGGTTATGAACTTTATTATACGACTACTAAAAAAGGTTTCAATAAAGCGTATACGCCGATTACGAGAAGATATTGTAAACAAACTACAAAAAAATGGATTTGAATGCTGCATTGTAAATGGCGGAGGAACCGGCAGTTTAGAGTCAACGTCTTTAGAGAGTTGCGTTACAGAAGTTACAGCTGGCTCCGCTTTTTTTTGTCCGAGTTTGTTCGATTACTACAAGAACTTTCAACATGCACCAGCCCTTTTTTACGCCATTGAGGTTACACGTATACCAATCCAAGGAATTTTTACATGCCACAGCGGAGGATTCGTTGCCTCTGGTGTCGGGCAGGATAAAATTCCACAACCATACCTACCACGAGGGTGTTCACTGTTAAGTACAGAAGGCGCTGGAGAAGTACAAACCCCCATATCTTATAAGGGAGAAAAGGAAATAAAAATAGGTAGTCCTATTTTTATGCGTCATAGTAAAGCAGGTGAACTATGCGAACATTTTAACCAAATATATCTAATCAAAAATAAAACAATCATAAAGAAGACAGACACGTACCGCGGCGAAGGAAAGTGCTTTTTATAAAAGGCGTATAGCCTCTAATATATGCCTTCTGCTGTACATCGAAAGAGAGAACAATGAAAATTTTTACGCAAAAAAGCTGGCAAAACTGGTCAGGATCTGTTTCTTGTACGCCTAAAAAAATATTTTTTCCGACAAGCGAGCAAGATATTATTGATGCTGTACAACAAGCAAAATACAAAAAACAAAATATCCGAGTTGTGGGTTCAGGCCATTCCTTCACTCCTTTAATTGAGACAGAAGATAACATCTTATCTCTTAAACAATATCATGGCATTTATAGCATTGACGAAGAAAAATGCGAAGCGACAGTCAAGTCAGGTACGCAACTTCGTGCTCTAGGACAAATGTTGTTAGATAGAGGTCTAGCAATGCAAAATCTTGGAGATATTGATTGTCAAACCATTGCAGGAGCAGCGTCAACGGGTACTCATGGTACAGGCCTTTCTTTGGGAAATATTGCCACCCAAATAGCTCGATTTACATTGATTACAGCTAATGGTGACGTTCTAGAATGTTCAGAAACCCAAAACAGCGAAATTTTCAAAGCAGGGCAAATATCTCTAGGGTCTTTAGGTATTATAAGCAAAATCACTATAAAATTAATGCCTAAATACTATCTAAAAGTAGAGAAGAAACGTTGCACTCTAGATCAAAATATTGCTGATTTTACACAAAGTATAAACAATAATCGCCATTTTGAATTTTTTTGGTTGCCTAACACCAATTATACATACACAAAGACAATGAATATTACTAGTGAAAAAAGAGACAGTGGTACATGGCGAAAATATTTTAGTGAGATTATATTTGAAAACGGTGCTTTGTTCACAATGGGCAATTTATGCCGTATTTTTCCAAAGTGGTCGCAAAAAATTAATTCTATGGGAACCTCGCTAATTCCTCAAGGAGAAGAAATAAATTTAAGTGCAAATGTTTTCAGTAGTTATCGCTGGGTTAAATTTCATGAAATGGAATATGCAGTGCCCCTCGAAAAGGGTATTGAAGTTTTGCAGGAAATAGAGAAATGGATTCGCGACAAAAATATTAACGTTTCTTTTCCCATAGAATTTCGCGTTGTAAATGAAGATGATATTTATTTAAGTCCTGCATATAAAAAACCAAGCGCTTATATTGCTGTTCACAGTTTCCGCGGCATGCCTTATAAAGAATATTTTGCTGGTTGCGAGGCTATTTTTCGCAAAGCTGGTGGACGTCCGCATTGGGGAAAAATGCACAACTTAACAGCAAAAGATTTCAAAGATATATACCCTAAATGGGATAATTTTCAAAAAATACGCCGCAAACTAGACCCAGAAGGTCTATTTATGAATCCATACTTACAATCTGTTTTCGAGGAATAGTCAATGAGCAATGAAATTCGTGAACAAAACAATATGATAGAATTAACTGGTGAGCTACCGAATAATTCGCTAACAAACGAAGATATTGCTCCCACCAAAATTGCAGAACGTACTTGGAAACGCTGGGATATTGCTGCGCTGTGGATTGGAATGGCAGTATGCATTCCTACTTATATGCTCGCGGCTAGCCTTCTCAATGAGGGAATGAATTGGTGGCAAGCTATTTTAACGGTACTTATCGGAAACACCATTGTCCTTCTACCCATGATTTTAAATGCACACCCTGGAACGAAATACGGTATCCCTTTTCCGGTATTAACCCGGGCTTCATTTGGGACGAAAGGTGCACATATCCCTTCTATTCTAAGAGCTTTAGTAGCATGTGGATGGTTTGGTATACAAACTTGGATCGGTGGCCTAGCTATTTATGTTTGTGTCATTAATTTTTTTCCTACTCTAGCGGAAGCAAAAACTCTTTTTATCGGCATCAATATTTGGCAGTTAGTTTGCTTTTTGATTTTCTGGGCGTGCAATATGGCAATTATTGTTGCAGGTATTGAATCGATTCGCTGGTTAGAGAATTACGTAGCTCCTATTTTAATTCTTATGGGAATTGCACTTCTTATTTGGTCAATAACAAGTGTTGGTATGCAAAGAGCTTTAGACAATACCCAAACATTTACAGAACCTCCTGTGATTATTGATCAAAACTTTTCAGGTAATAGTGTATCGCTCAAATTTAACGCCTTAGAGTTTTCAGGAAAACCACGTGCAACACATGTAACAATCATCGAAGAAGATCATAGCAGTGAATTTACCTACTCGAAAGAGATTAAGTACCAAGTACGTAAATTACCAGAAGCTGGAAAATATTTAAATTTGAGTATAAAGTTTAGCAATGAGCACAATCAAACTAAAGAAATCAAAAAACAAATACTTTATACTCCAAATGAACCGAAGAGTACACCTGTTAAACGCGATTTCTGGAAAATATTCTTCCCTTTGCTGACTGCAATTATTGGCTTTTGGGCAACACTATCTTTAAATATTCCCGACTTTACACGGTATGCTAAATCGCAAAAAGAGCATATCGCTGGTCAATTTATTGGTTTACCAGGAACAATGGCGTTATATTCTTTTGTCGGCCTTATTGCGACTAGCACTGGAATTATCTTGTTTTCAGACATTTTAATCGCCCAAGAAGCTCCATGGAATCCTGTAGATTTACTAGCCAAAGTAGAGCAGCCGTGGATTGTGATGACTGCAATGGTTTTTATCGCCATCGCAACTTTATCAACGAACTTAGCAGCTAATGTTGTTGCGCCTGCTAATGGTTTTTCCAATTTGTATCCGCAAAAAATTAGCTTCACAACAGGCGGACTAATCACTGGTGTTATTGGTATTATTATTTGCCCTTGGAATTTAATTGCGAGTACTCAAGGCTATATATTTACGTGGCTCATTGGTTACAGTGCTCTTTTAGGGCCAATAGCGGGAATTGTTATCGCAGACTACTTTATAGTACGCAAAACGCAGATGAATTTAGCAGCATTATACGAAGAAAATTCAGAGTATAGTTATAAAAATGGTTTTAATGTTATCGCCATTATTTCTCTTATTCTTGGTGTTTTACCTAATATTCCAGGATTTTTGGCCACATGCGGATTCATTGATTCTGCCCCGCAGATATTTATGTCGCTTTATACTTATGCGTGGTTTGTTGGTTTTTTCATTTCGGGAATTATCTACGTTATACTTATGCCAAAAGGAAAATAACAATGAAAGAGATATTTCACTCGCAACTAAAAAAAAGTAGATATGTTGCTGTACTCACCGGAGCAGGAGTGTCTGCAGAATCTAATATTCCTACTTTTCGCGGGTCTGGGAGTAATAGTTTGTGGAAGAACCATGAAGTAACTCAGGTTGCTTGCCCACAAGCATGGGAAAAAGACCCAGGTTTGGTATGGGAATTTTATAATTATCGCCGAAAAATGATGGGAGATAAAAAGTTTAATCTAGCCCATAAAGCTCTTGCTGATCTAGAAAAAAAATTACAAGATCAGCAAAAAACTTTTTCTCTCATTACCCAAAACATCGACGATCTTCATTTTGACGCTGGTTCAAAAAATGTCACCAGACTTCACGGTTCTATCTGGATGGTGCGTTGTTGCAAATGTGGCTATGTTGAAAAAAATCGCGAAGTCCCTATTACAAATGCTTTCAATCAAGAATCTTCGGGAGAAAAAAATCACTATAAAGTAGAAGATTTGCCGAAATGCAAGCAAGGTTGCGACGGTATTTTACGCCCCAATGTTGTATGGTTCGGAGAATCCTTGAGTAAAAGTAACATCAATCAAGCTTTTCTTTCTGCTCAAAACTGCGATTTATTTTTGGTAATAGGCACATCCTCTTTGGTGCAGCCAGCATCTAGCCTCATCCAAATAGCTAAATCTTCTGGCGCAAAAACAGCGGTAATTAACTTAGAAGAAACTGTTGCTGATCATGATGCTGATTTTGTTTTTCATGGTAAAGCAGGAGAGATACTACCTGAATTATTTTCCGTATAATTGCTTATGAGAGAAAACATCGTCCAAAAAGGTATCTTTTGCTAAATATCGATACGCCTTGTATCTTGTTAGAAATTTTGGGAAAAATACATGAGCAAAAATTTAAGAACTATCGCAAGCAAGATAAGACAAAGCCAACGTAGAAAAGAAACGAAACATGGAGTTTTTACTTTCTACCTTAATTGTACATACTATAATCTTATAACCGTTAGAATCCCTAATCACGATGCCGTTGATGATGCAATATACGAACTAGCAAGTATTACTGATAACAGTTGGGACGATTTAATCAGTAATGATCCCAAAGCATTTTGGGATCATTGCTGTCATTTGTTGAGAAAGTATGGAGATGTCACTGTTGAGTAGGGCTTCTTTTTCTTCTTTCTTTATCGGATCTGGTAGTTGAGTAATATGTTTAGGTCGCTTAAATTCCCGCTCGTTGTTTTTTAGTACTACCATTTCTACTTTCCAGCGACCTAGAAACTTTTGCTAATCACTACATGATATGGACTACCTTTTTTCACGGTCATTTAATTCTTTTTTTCTTGATAATTTACATTCATTTTTTTTCTTCGATGTTACGAAGGTAGCAGCTTATAATTGAGATTTTTTATTTGTCTTCAATTTATCTTAAATTTCAAAAAGAGATTTTTGCTATTATTAGCTCTATAGCAAGTAAAATAAGTACCTTATGCATTTCTTGAAAAATCAACAAAAAAAGAATTAAAATGACCTTGACCTTTTTTTGAACTCGACTGTATTGAAGATAGACATTACTAGGACAAAGCTGCTTGAAATACCTCTCGATCAGGAAAACGAATAGCACTTAATACACCTGTGTTATAACAACTGGTATCGAGTAGTATAACTTTTTCAGTAATAATAGGTTTTCCCCACATCGATTTATACACTTCATGAGTACCTTGGTGTCCCATTACAATAGTCTGTTCTCCGCGCCATGTATGGAGAAGATCTTGCGGTAGTGACCACAACAGATCCTGTTCTTGTTGTTCTTCAAGAGGTCTGTCTTGATTTATACCCGCGTGAACACATAATAACCCTTCACTCTCGTAATACCCTTTCAAATTTAGAAAAAAATTCAAGTGTTGTTGTGGCATAATTTCTTTAAAAAAAGTTTGATAATAGGGAATAATTATATCTTTTTGTAGAAAAATTTTAGGCCCTAATTTTTTAAAAACCGCGCGTAATTCATCTGCAAACTCAGGAGAATAAGACGCCACAGTGCTAAAGCCATCCATCCCCATAATCCAAGAGTTATTTCCTTCTTGAAAAGACTGCAACATCCATTGTTCGTGATTACCTTTTAGACATACTACGTTATACTCGTTTTTCAATTGAAGTACAATATCAACAACCCCTTTAGAATTTGTACCGCGATTGATATAATCTCCCAGAAAAACAATGGTATCTTCTTTTTGTATAGTTTTTTTTAACGTTTCAACGAGATCATAAAGTAAATTGGCGTAACCATGAATATCGCTTATAATATAGTGATTCATTCTTATTTCCTTTTAAAAATGAGAGTAGAGTTGAGGTGGATTTTCGCTATGGTACTCAAATTCTACTCTTTATTCTACATATCGACAATCTTCAATGTTTCACAGTTTACCATCTTTACTTTCGTTATACCAGAGGATCGGATAAGGAGTGCAAATAGAACTACCAAATTAACTTGTTACAAACGTGTTACAATAGTT
Source organism: Candidatus Uabimicrobium helgolandensis (assembly GCF_041508025.1). Taxonomy (NCBI): domain Bacteria; kingdom Pseudomonadati; phylum Planctomycetota; class Candidatus Uabimicrobiia; order Candidatus Uabimicrobiales; family Candidatus Uabimicrobiaceae; genus Candidatus Uabimicrobium; species Candidatus Uabimicrobium helgolandensis. The sequence continues at coordinate 2,059,545 of NZ_CP165719.1, read as the reverse complement.
TTTGCATTTCTATGTTATACTTTGTGTGTGGGAAGCTAAATCACCGGCAAAGTGATCTGGCTTTTGACACCGAGAGCAAGCGATTCGCTTGGTTACCAAAAGGACGCGAAAAATAAAGAAGAATCATCCTTTCGCGTCGCGAACTTTATAAGAAAGGGAACATCCATGACACGTAACTTATTAACTATCTTTTTACTCTTTGCTTTTTCTGTCAGCACATCTCTGTTTACCCAAGAGGATAAGAAAAAAGAAACATATGTAATTCAAATAGCAGTACTTCTAGATACAAGTAATAGTATGGACGGACTCATTCATCAAGCGAAAACCCAACTATGGAGTATTGTCAATGAATTAGCTACAGCTAAGAAAAATGGTGTATCTCCGCAACTTCAAGTAGCTTTATACGAGTATGGAAATGATTCTCTTTCTGCAGAAAATGGGTTTATACGTCGCGTACTACCACTGACAACCGATCTTGACAAAGTCTCTGAAGAATTGTTTGCTTTGAAAACTAACGGTGGAAGTGAATACTGCGGTTATGTCATTAACAAAGCTGTAAAAGAGCTAAAATGGAGCGAGAGTGGTAAGGATTTTAAAGCTATATACATAGCGGGAAACGAAGCGTTCACTCAAATTCCTGGAGGCGGAAGTAGTTTTCAGAATCCTCGCTTTTATAATCGCAATGTTCCCAATGCGCCTAATGTTCAACAACAAGTTCAAGTGCCACAACAAGGTATAAAAAAGCCAAAAACTGCTCTTAAAAATAGCGAAGAAAAACAAAAAAAGCTAAACGACATGGATTATCGAGTATCTTGTAAAGTTGCTATCGCTAAAGGCATTATTATAAATACCATCCACTGTGGAGACTATCAAACAGGTATTAATGGAAAATGGCGTGATGCAGCAACTTTAGCAGATGGTATTTATATGAATATTGATCAAAACCGTAAAGTAATTGATGTTAAAGCCCCGCAAGATAAGAAAATTATGGATTTAAATGAAAAGTTGAACTCCACTTATGTTGCTTACGGTTCAGGTGGTTCAGAGGGAAAGAAACGTCAAATTGCTCAAGATAAAATGGCAAAAAGTAATTCATATAGTGGCAATATTCAACGTGCGATGTCCAAGGCTTCTGTACACTACCGCAATACCGCTTGGGATCTTGTTGATGCAAATCGAGAGGGAAAACTTGAGCTAGAAAAGATTAAAACCGAAGATTTACCGAAGAATATGCAGAAAATGACAATGGAAGAGCGCAAAGAATATGTGGCTTCTCTACTAAAAAAACGCGTTGAAGTTCAAAAAGAAATTCAAGTTTTAATGGATGCGCGCAAAAAATATGTCGCACAAAAAATGAAAGAACAAGTGGGTGATAAAGATACTCTAGAAACAGCTATGACAAAAACATTACGCCAACAACTAGAGAAAAAAGACTATTCTTTTGAGAAAAAGTAGAATCACATAGCACAAGAAACGGAAAACTAATTTCTCATTCAACTCAACACCACTACTGAAATAATGATAAAGTGTTTATCGTTATTTCAGTAGTGGCCAATCTCTTGCAAAATTCTACTGCGTTTTATTGTTGTCTTCAGTAATAAAACCGTTTTCAATTGCCACTTTCAAATAATACGAAGACTTTTCTAAAGACTTTTGTTTTTCTTCGCCTTCTTGAGCTTCCGAGATTTTGGTATAAAGCTCTGAAAAAGTTGCATAAGTAGTGCCACAATTAGGGTCAAGTTCTACTGCTTTGTTTAAATCTTCAAAAGCACTATCATACTCTTCTTTATTCTTATAAGTATTTCCTCTGTTATTGTAAGTAGAAGAATCACTAGGATCAATTTCTATTGCTCTACTATAATCAGCGATCGCTTTGTTGTACTCTTTTTTTTCGTCGTAACTATTTCCTCTGTTGTAGTATGCAATAGCATAGCTAAAATCTAACTCTATAGCATTATTCAAATCATCAATAGCCTCATCCCACTTTCCCATATCGTTATAACAATTACCTCTATTATTGTAAGAGACTGGATCATAAGGTTCTAGTTCAATAGCTTTGCCATAATCACAAATGGCTTTACTCCACTCCCCAATGTCACAATAACAATTTCCTCTATTGTTGAAAGCACTTGAGTTTTCACAGTCGAGACTGATAGCTTTATTATAATCAGTGAAAGCTTCATCGTACATATCTTTATTTTTATAACTAGTACCTCTACCGTCGTAATAATCAGTATCACAAGGATCTAATTCAATTGCTTTATTGTAAGATTCAATAGCTTTATCGTATTCACCTTCTTCGTTGAATATTTCTCCTTGTGCCCAGTATTCATCGGCTTGTTCTTTCATTGTAACGTCCTTATTAAACATAAAAATAAAAATTCTTTAAAAAAAACACTTGCACTTCTCTATTACATTTGTAACAGTATAAATGTATTTATTACACATGTAACACCTTTATTACATCCGTAACTAGAATAGAGAATTCTATGAAAAAATCTCTTCCTGAACTTTCAAAGTCAGAATGGCTTATTATGAACATTTGCTGGAAAAAAGACAATTGTACAGTTCGTTGTGTGTACGAACAACTTTTTCCTACAAAAAAATGGGAATACCCCACAGTAAAAACAATGATGGATCGTATTGTTAAAAAAGGTTATTTAAAAAGAGAAAAAATAGGTTGCTTGTATATTTACGTTCCTGAAGTTTCTCATAAACAAGTGACGAAAGATGCAATCCAAGGCTTTATGAATACAGTACTCGATAATACTTTTGCGCCAATATTCTCTCATTTTGTTAGCGAAAAACAAATGAGTAAAAAAGACATAAACTCTTTACAAAAATTAGTAGAGAAATATGAGGAAGAACATGGAACAAGTGAATGAGTTAAGTAATATTATTGTAGATATTATTTGGATGCTAAGTTGGCAATTAGTCTGGCTAACAGTAGCAGCTTTGATATTTACATCTATTTTCGGGAGAAAATCACCGCGATTTGCCTATGCTCTGTGGTTTATTGTTTTGTTGCGCTTTTGTATTCCTATAGACTTTTCTACTTACACGCAAAATTTTGAAATTAATTCGATGGCGATATTTTTATCCTTAGGAAATCCAACACCTTACACAGTAAGTAGTACTGACGTGTCGCAATCGCTATCTTTGGCTAGCTATCTGGTAGTTTTTTGGATCGTTTGTGTAACGATAATTAGCATTATTGTTATACGACGTATTGCGCATATTTACCAACAATTAAAAAAGCTTACACCCATAGAACGTCAAGATATAAGAGAATGGTTGGTGTCTTATAAGCGGCAACTTGGCATTCATAAAGAAATTAAAATCGTACATGGCCAACAACCACCGTCAACAGTAGGCTTTTTTCGTCCGCAAATTATCTTACCCTCCTACATGATAGAAAGTTGGACGGTAGAAGAACTAGAACCTATTTTATTGCATGAACTGTCGCATATTTACCGTCGCGATTTTTTAGCAAACTTATTACAAATTGCCTTACAAATTATTTATTTTTTCCATCCATGTATGTGGTATATCAATAAAAAAATTCGCTTAGAGCGAGAATTCATTTGCGATGATATGGCTTTTTATCATTTGAAAAAAACGCAACAAAAGTATGTTCGTTCTATTTTGAAAGTTTTGAAAAACAATTCACAACAAATTACCTTTTCTCCAAATATTACCACAGGGTTTTTTGAAAACAGTTCAGTTAGTCGGAGGATTCAACGTATGTTAGTACCTAATTACCGAAGTAATCATTCAAGTCTGCGTTTCGTAATACTTGCTAGTTTTTTGTTTTTGGCAACATTAGTTTGCGCCCAAAATGAGCCAACCCAAAAACAAGAAAATCAAATACCTGTTACTATCAATGTCAATGATGTAAGCATCCAAGAAGTTGCTAAAATTCTTTCAAAAATCACAACACAACAAATTGTAGTTGCTAATGGAATAAAAGCAAAAATATCCATTAACATGAAAAAAGCATCTTTGCCACAAGTACTTCAAAAAATTGCGATCAAACATAATTTACATGTACGAAATACAAATAGTAACGAGTGGATGATTGAAAAGTTTATGACGGTTAACCTCAAATACCAAGGACTAGATGTTAGAGAAGCAATTAAACAAATAGCTGAAATTGCAAACGCTAACATTATTATTTCCAGTGATGTCCAAGGTAAAGTAGATTTAGAAACGAAGGAATTGAACTGGCTCTCGGCATTAAAACTAGTTGTTAGTGGTTGTGATAGTGAAGTAATCCAAGAATCAAATAATGTATGGCGCGTAGCTAAAATAGCAACGATTACAATTGACGTGAAAGATGCAGATGTGCGAAGTGTCATAAGTAACATCGAAAGTGTAAGTGGTCATCAAATCTTAGTGGCTCGTAATATAGAAAATCGCATAACTATGAAACTAAAATCCGTTTCGTGGCTTACAGCACTTAAAGCGATTGCCAAACTCCACAATTATAATATTCTAAAAGATAACAAGACAATATATCTAACAAAAAATACAAAAGGACGCTGGATTATTGATGAAGAAGGAACAACGATATATAAGTAATCGTTCGGGCGCATGTAATAAAAGGGGGCACTTTTTAGATACGGTTTAAGAGCATTTTTCTATCCTTTGCTTTTTTGCGAAACAAGGAGATCATTTTTTATGCTGTTCTCCTTTTTTATTTCGATTTTATTATCCACTACATGCATCCCAATCATACTTCCTGCAGGAAGGGCGAAGAACAAGATTGGAGAGGTAGGGAAGAGAATTTAAATTATTATTGTTATAACTAGTACTACAGTTGTAATTAAAATAACAAATAGGTAGCTATAAAAATTAGACACTCTGTAGGTCTTATTTTATCGATAGCTCTTCTCAAATAGCAAAAAATACTGTTATTTGTAAACAGCTAGAAACACCGGAAAATAAGGAACTGTACTTAGTTACAACTGTAGTACTAGGGCCTGTCATCATTCAAAGTATTGTCTATTTTTTCGAGCCCGAGCCCGATCTCGTTTAGCAATTTAAGTCTTACGTTTTTACTTGAACTTTGACCAAACGAGTAAGCATTGCTACAACTCGCAAAAGAAGTTCTCGTCCGTTGGCCAGAAGATTTTGTTTTACTCGTTTTAAACATCGACAGATATCAATAATAGAAGCACATTGAGTAGCAGATCGGCGAGCAATTCTATAAAAACGAGCTTTCTCGGCAGAACTAAATTCACCAGCGCCTTCTGCTATATTTAAAGACATCGACAAAGCAGCACGCTGGAGTTGATTAGAAAGGTGAGAGTGGCCTTTTGGTAAATACTCTACAATTTTATGCGCAAGGATAAGAAATTGGAGAGCTACTTGGTAAACATCAAGACGTTCATGATCGAAACGATTTATTATAACCTCATTTATAAGATTTCGGAAGCGGGCTAGGGCTCGGAAACGGGCTCAAAACGTTCGGTCGTATAATAACACGAGGCAACGACATCTTTAGCGAAGATCAATTGAAAAAAGTATTGCTATGGATATAATCTCTTAAAAAGGAGATTGTTAATGAGGTTATATCCTGAGAGATGATCAATGGAAAAAATTAAAACCGTTATTGTTAGGAAAAAAGACAGATCCAGGTAGGCACATCAACATAGTGCAGGTGCAATAAAAAAAAAGATCAAAGCCAAGCAATAGGAAAAAGTAGCGGAGGATTTAGCACAAAAATACATGCTATATGTGATGCGTTAGGGAACCCTACAGATTTCTCTTTGACGGCAGGGCAAGTACATGATTTAGTGGGAGCAGATATTCTATTGCCTTCTATCAAAGCTAAAGCGCTACTTGCTGACAAAGCTTACTATGCAGAAGAACGCGTTATTCAAAAATTAGAACAAAGAGATATTATTGTTGTGATTCCTCCGAAATCTAATATTAAAAAGCCAAAAGAATGCGATAGCCACCTTTATAAATCTCGCCATCTGATAGAAAATCTATTCTGCAAAGCTATTGCTGCGCGGTACGACAAAACTGCTCAGAATTTTTTAGCGGCTGTATACTTAGTTTCTTGCATTATTTGGCTTCATTAGCTTGAATGATGACACGCCCTACTATAAACCAATCAATATGAACTATCATCTTCAAAAAAACCTTGATCTTTCAATAATTTCATTGTAACAACTAGTGCTAACCACATCGCAAAATCTCCCCAACTAGGCGAACCAGGAAAAGCGCCTAACATTGCCAGTGTTAAACCAGCAAATAATATAATGCCACCAAACACAACTATGGATCTGATAGTGTGTTTCGCTCCCAGTTTCCATGCCCAATACATGCCAGTGACAATGGTTGCTATGATCAAGCAGGCTAAAAAAAGTAAATTAGAGTTGTCAAAACCTGAGCTACTCAATAAAATCAGAGCTGCAAAAAAAATAAACCCAAACAATCCAATTCCATTTTGAATCACATTATCGTTATTGGCATATTCTATACCACATTTGTTAATAGATACTTTACAAAAAGGGCATTTGGGATCTTCTGACTCGTTCAATTTCTCTAGATGAAAATCTAGAAGTTTATTGCAGCTTGGGCACTTGTAATATCGAATTTCCATATTTTTCCTATTCTTACCGTTAAAATCCGCCTATGTTCATTATTTTTTCAGAAAATATGCTTTTTTCGTGTCTAAAATCACAAGAAAACTCATCTATTTTGGAAACCTTTGATTATTTTTGTTGCGGTGTGATATAAAAAACGATTACGTTTTCTACACCACACCTTACTTAACCTTTACACTACTCTACTTCTTTAAGTAATTCTTCAATAGCTTTTTCTAATTGTTGATCGCGCCCTTTTGCCACTTCATCAGGATGATTGTCGACAAGTACGTCGGGTTGCAATTCACTGTTTTCTAGGTACTGGCCTTGCAAATCGAGCATACCAACTTGTGGTATACCAAAATACATGTCTCCTCCTAGAAGTGTTTCCCACCAAACAGCTGTTCCTGTTCCTGCTACTGGCATACCAACTAATCGACCTATATTTAGCGTTTTATATGCTAGAGGAAATAAGTGTGCATCTGAATAATTGCCTTCGCTCATCACAACGATGGAAGGCTTACTCCATTTAAAAATAGGCTCACCACCCATGTTGTCTTGCTTTCTTGGGTAAAATGTAAAATATTTTTTACCGCTAAGTAAGGTAACAAGATCATCGTGTAACCAACCACCACCATTAAATCTGGTGTCAACAACTATCGCTAATTTGTCATTGTGGCGTCCAAGAATCTCAGAATAAATTTCGCGATAACTAGCGTCATTCATGCCACGTATATGAACATATCCTAGTTTTCCTTGGGATAGTTTCTCTGTTAGAGCGCGACGTTGTTTAACCCATCTTTGATAAGTTAGTTCTCCTTCTCCGCGGGTACTAGTTGGACGAACAGTTTCTTCCCACCTTTCATTCTTCTTGGGATCGTACAACGAGACAAGTACGCGCTTTCCTACTTGACCATTGAGATATTTGTAATAATTGTCATTACTTTTAATTTCATTACCATTTATTTTTTCAATGATCATACCTGCTTTGATTTTTGAGCTTGCTTTTTTAAGCGGGCTTTTATCCATAACCTCTGCTATTTTTAGACCTGCTCCCTCATGGGAATCGTCATAAAATAAACCAAGAGATGAAGTGCTTTCGCCATTTGGTGCACGATAAAAATATCCTGAACCTGTATGCGAAGCGTTTAATTCTCCTAATATTTCGCTAAACATTTCAGCAAGGTCATGTTTGTTGTTAATATGCGGTAGGAATTTCTCGTACTCTTTTTTGTAAAATTCCCAATCAACACCATGTAAATCTTTTACATAGAATTTTTTCTTTACCTGACGCCATATATGTTCAAAAAGATGTGCTCTTTCTTTTGAATGGTTAACTTCCATTTTTGCAGAAAAAGAAATGGGAGTCAATTGGCCACTTGCCGTTGTTATTTTATACATACGACCGTCAGCGAGAACATGTAATTCACTACCAGAAGCGTTCATTTCCATACCAGCGCTATTGGCATTTAGTTTTGTGAGGAGGCGGGTTTGATAATCGAGAACCTTATGCATCCACAAATTATAGCCTTTTTCAAATTTAGCCAAATAGTACAATGTCGTTCCATCAGGAGATAAAACAGCATCTGCAAGATCTGAAGAATGCATTGTTAAACGCATTTTGCGATCTTCAATTCCATCGAGGTCGATTTTTAGAATCTCTTCTTTTTTGTCTTTTTTATCTTTTTTGTCTTTGCTTTCTTTCTTTTTGCTTTCTTTTTGCAATTCATCATAAAGCTCTTGATCTTCTTTACTACGCTTAAGAAAATCAAACGTTTCTTGATCAAAAATCATTGCATAAACATCATCTTGACTTCCCCAACTACCATGAGAACGCATTCCATGGCGATCAGAAAACCAAGTTATTGCTTTGCCTTTCATCGACCATTTAGGCGCATAATCACTATATCCGCTTTGAGTCAAGTTAATAACTTCGGATTTTCCATCGGCGGCAATAAGACCTACTTCATCCATCCATCTATTCTTACCAAGAAAAGCAACTAAAAACCATTTACCATCTGGAGACCACTGGTACCACTGGTCTCCATCAGCATAAGAATAATTCTGTTTACCATCAAGTATCTTACGCGAGTATTTTTCTTTTATGTTGTACACCTTGAGGGTTGTGCGTTCTTCAAGATATGCAATTTCTTTTCCATCTGGAGAATAACTAGGTTGAAACGTTTCTACTTGTGAAGTTAATACTGGCTTCTCTTCAATAATTGTCGCAGCATAAAAGTATTTTTCGTCTTTTCTTTTTATAGAAGACTCGTACAACGACCAACTATTGTTTCTTTCACAAGCATAGACAATAGAACGACCATCTGGGCTAAAGCTAATAGAGCGCTCTTGCTCGAAACTCTTTGTTATTTGTTTCGTTGTAGAATATTTCGCTGAAGTTACAAAAATTTCTCCACGATGTACAAAAGCGATCTCTTTGCCATTAGGAGATACAACCATTTCAGTGATACCACCGCGAACATTTAAGGTTTCTTTATCGTTTTTGCTTGGTCCACCATATATAGAAACTTTTACCTTAATAGGGTTTTGACCTTCCTGTAAGATATAAATTTCGCCACTATAACCAAAACACAAAAGACCATCAACTGAACGACTTAAAAAACGAATAGGATGTTTTTCAAAATTGGTTACTTGTGTCGCCTTCATATCTTTAAAGGAATGTTTCCAGATATTAAGAGAACCGCTTTCTTCGCAAAGATAAAAAAAGCTGTCATCATCATTCCATATTGGATTGCGATCTTCGCCCTTGAAAGTAGTTATTTGTGTATGTTTTTTTGTTGTTGCGTCGTACAACCAAATATTTCTTGCCACAGACGACTGATGGTGTTTACGCCACTTATTTTCGACCCCTTTACGATCTTGGTAGAGGAGCTTGGTGTTATCACTATTGAACTGCGCCATTTCAGCTGCTGTAGTTAAAACTTGTCCAACACGACCACCACTTGTTGGCACTTGATATAATTCACTAAGCGCTCGAGATGGAAATGCCGCATTGGTCACAGAATCAAGGCGCGTTGAAGAAAAAAGCACATGGCTATCACTACTTGAAAAACTCCAAGGGTAATCTCTAGAAGAGTGGTATGTTAATCGAGTCGTTGCGCCTGATGAAATTTCTAGTTTGAATACATCGAAATTTCCATGACGATCAGAAGCAAATGCTATAAAGTTACCATCATGAGACCATACAGGTTGGAAATCATAAGCTTGGTGTCGTGTAAGCTGCTGTGCTTGTCCACCTTCTGTTGCCACCATATAAATATCTCCCTGATAACAAAATGCGATGTTTTTGCCATCAGGAGATATTGTAGGGTATCGCATCCATAAAGGATCTTCAGCATTAATTGCCGTCAAAAAAGACGCGGCAAGAATGAACGACACAATAAACTTTTTCAAAGTGTTCTCCTTTTTTTGTTTTGTACTTTTGTAGCTCACTTTACATTACGTGAGAAAAGCTTTATTATATAAGAGAAGTTTCGCAAATTGAATAAAAATAAACATGTAAATAGGAGAAGTAATGAAATATTTTGCTACTTTACTTACCATTCTTTCATGCTGGATTTACGCTGAAGACAAAATAGAAGATAAACAAATATTTTTTGATAAAGCTTATCTATTACCAATTCCTCTAATTGTTCTGCCTGAAAACTTAGTTGAAAACTTTACCTCTGTTGTAACTCCTATTGTGCTTGATATGGATGGAGATAAAAAGCTTCAAGCTTCTGGAGGTCAATGGTTACCTCATAGATTTAATCCCAAAGTGCGAACAGCAACATTCGACATAAACGGTGATCACTTTGCTGAATTTATGGAATGGGTTGGGCCAAAAGATGGACTTTTAGTGCGATACACAAAAGGAGAAATAAATGGATTAAATCTTTTTGGAAGTCCAGGAGGTTTTAACAATGGCTTTGAAAAACTATCTACTCTTGACAAAAATAATGACAAAATTATAGATGGTAAAGAGCTTGAAGGTTTGAGTGTATGGCAAGATAATAATAGTGATGCCAAGGTTGATAAAGGTGAAATTAAAAGAGTACAGGATTTAAAGATAACTTCCTTAAGTTTAAAGCACCGTATGTTTTCTTCTTTTTTTATACAAGATGGCAAATCAAAAACAATGTGGGATTGGCATCCTTCAATTCAAATAATAAAAAAAATACGCAAATAAAAAGTCTATTTTTTGTGTATCTGCGTTTTTAAGGATACGCAAAAAATAGAATGAGACTTTCGCAGATCTCTTATTTCAAATGCGGTGCTTTCTCGTAAACATAATCTAGTATCGGTTTTATTGTGTTTGGAGAAAGTCTAATCTGGTATTGATTTTCATCTTGATAATTGATAATCATATACAAAGGCCGGTTTTGTGGTATTCCATTTTCAAGAAAAACCTTTTCTCCTTTTTGAGCAATTTCTTGTAGATAAACATCTATAATTTTTTGTGGATCATTTTCTAAATAAACAATTAATTTTTTTCCTCTTTTATTGTTTATAAAAAGAGCTGCGTAAATAAAAAAGACTCCTAGTAACAAAAAGATAACAACAAAAATATAGAATACCGTTCGTCCAATTACCGACATTTGTATTGTTAAATTTTCAATACTTAGCATATGTAAGAATAAAGCAGCAAGTGTAATAGAAAACAGAAAAATACCTATGTATCCCACATTCTTTGTTGTTTTTCGAATTTCACTCATCATAAGTTGTTGTGACATTTTTACTCCTAGTCAATATTTATATTCATTAAGCTATGCTGACACCCAAAATTCTATCGCCTACTTACGACTTACAGAAATTTATTGTTTTCCATAAAACTTCATAACTGTAACTAGAACCTGTTACAAAATAAGGCAGAAATTCACTTTCTTCGTATTCTCGATGCTTTAAGCGCATTTTAGAAACTACCTTACTTTGATTTCTATTTTGGTTTCATTATAGAAATAATTATGTATAAAAACAACAATAAAATAAGATTTTGCTACTCTATTAAAGGTTGTTTACTAGTAATTATTATTTTAACATTTGCTAACAAATATTAAAAAGGTTAAAATGGGAGTGAAAAAGGGGTAAAAAATGCAGTGGGTACCAAGTCGAGTAGCTTGCGAAATATTAGGAGTGCACGCAAATACTTTAAGAAACTGGGACAAAAAAGGACTTATCAAAACAATACGCACAAAATCAAACCAACGAAGATACAATTTGGAAAGTATATTAGGTAATAAAAAGCCAAAGAAAAAAGTATGTTATTGTCGCGTATCGAGCAGTAAGCAAAAAGACGACTTGGAAAGACAAAAGAAGTTTATGAAGGAAAAGTATCCAAATCATGAAATCATCACCGACATTGGGTCAGGGCTCAACTTCAAACGAAAAGGGCTGCTCAAAGTACTGGAACAAGGACTTAGAGGAGAAATCGAAGAAGTACTTTGTACCCACAGAGACAGACTTAGTAGATTTGGATATTGACTTATCCAGTGGATTATGGAAATCGGTGGTGGGCGAGTCGTGGTTCTCGAAGAAGATAAAAGTAGTGCACAACAAAAGCTCACAGAAGATCTTATGTCGATCATACACGTATTCTCGTGTAAACTTCACGGAATGCGAAGGTATAGCAGTAAAAAGAAGCAGGAAAATAAGATTCTATCCAAACAAAAAACAGCGGCAACTTCTACGTCACTGGTTTGGTTGCGCTCGGTTTGTTTACAACAAAACGATTCACTATCTAAAACAGCCAAATACAACTGCAAGCTGGATGAAAATCAAGAAACAAATACTTGATGATCTACCTGAGTGGTCAAAAGAAACTCCTTTTCAAATCAAATCAATTGCTATTAAAGATGCGTGCAAAGCTGTACAAAATGCCAAAAAGAAGTTCGCAAAAACTGGTAAAGTGCAGGAAGTGAAATTCAAAAGTCGCAAAAAACGCGATGAGTGCATCTACATTCCAAAAAGTGCTGTAAAGCAAGATTCCTTTTATAAACGCAAAATGGGAAAATTGTTACTTCGCGAAGTTGTTGGTAAAGCTTATTTTGATTGCCGCGTTGTTTTCCAACAAGGACGTTTTTTTCTTGTTAAGCCTGAAGGCAAACCTGTCATGAAACCTGAAAACCAAAGGAGTGACATCGTTGCCTTAGATCCAGGAGTTCGATCTTTTCAAACTTTTTACACCAAACACAGTTGTGGCAAAGTCGGCTGTGGTGATTTTGGTCGTATTGTGCGACTATGTCATCATCTCGATCAACTTACCAGTCGCATATCGAAAGCAAAATCACGACGTAAAAAGCGTATGAAAAAAGCCGCTGATCGCATGCGATGGAAAATCAAAGATCTCATCAGCGAAATCCATCACAAAACTGCCAATTTCTTGTGCAAACATTTTGAAATTATTATTATACCACCTTTTGAAACCAGCCAAATGGTGCTACGTTCAAAGCGAAAAATACGCTCAAAAACAGTCAGAGCAATGCTCAACTGGTCGCACTTCAAGTTCAAAAATACTTTGAAGTCTAAAGCTGAGCTCTTGTCTTCTATTGTTATCGAACAAAACGAAGCATATACCTCCAAAACTTGTAGCTCTTGTGGCTATGTTAAAGAAAATATCGGTGGACACAAGTTTTTTAATTGCTCTTCTTGTAAGAAGCGTATTGATCGCGATTTTAATGGAGCGCGTGGAATCTTTCTACGTGCATTGGGAGATAACCCCTGGCTGCATTCTTTGTAGCTTGCATTTGTTAGCATTTGTTAACAAAAATTTATCGGTACATGATCAATATACAAGAAATTGACATTGGACTATTCGCATCTATTATTAATAAAAACTATCCAAGTGAAAATTCTGCTAAAAAATCTCTTTGTTCTTACGTTTCATCTCTTCATTCATCAAGTGACATTGTTGTTTATTGGATTGTATATCTAAAAAGAATTTTACTTGGTTGGTTGCCAAAACTTTTCCAATTTGTCTCTTATCCGTTTTTACCAAAGACCAATAACGATCTTGAACATTTTAATCTTAAAATTAAAAAATTATTTCGAAAAATTTCTGGTCGAAAAAATTCGCATTTATTCCTTTTATCTTCAGGCGTTCCGCTCACTTATTTTCTGTCAGCCAATTCTTATTTTTTTGACTTTTGCTATTCTTTTTCTCATCAAGAAATGATTTCTGAGAGAAATCATCTTTTTCAAATTTCCAAAAAATCAGCCATTTATTCTATCAAAAATCAACTAGAAGAGTTTCTCTTTAACCTTGAAATCGTTGCCTCAGAAAAGGACTAATATATTGCATCGTTATTTTATATATTCAAGAGTACCGTTTGCTGCCTCTGATTTGACACGGAATTAAACAGAATTCATATCTGAACAGGACTATATTCTTGCAGAATATTTAGTATGTGATAAGCACTTTTTGCTATTGAACGTACTTTTTCAATATTAACATCTCCATCTTGAGATAACAGAATTTGATTACCACGCGATTCAAATACTACTTTTTTTTCTTTATGTTTTATAAACTCAGCACGTACAGAGTCGGAAAACATTTCCTGTGTATTATTATCTTCTGTCATAACAATAAAACGATTTGAAAACAATGTATCATTCTCAAATTTTATTTTTTTCATAATAACTTCTCGTTTGAGAAAAGTGAAGTTGAAAGCTTTGTCCCTTAAATAACAACTAGGTAAAGATAGGTTTTCTTTTGTTAAAAGACATGCTGTAAAGTTTGGTAAAATTTCATCGGTCCAGGATTCATCGAAACATTCCATAACTGCAATGTTGCATCCCTGATTTTGACCTTCAATTAAATTCCAGCACTCCCAGTTTAATCCTCTTTGAAATGTTTTAAAGTTATCACAGTAATCTCTTTTTTGCTTTTCTTCAAAATACTTACATTCCATTTCGTTGGCCAAATTTTTCCATTCTTGGCGTTTTTTCTTATCAAGTTTGTAGTAAAAATAATCCATTTGGTATTCTCCAAATTCTGTTGGAAACATGATTATGAATAATAAAATTATGTTTTCTTTTTTGTAGCCAGGAATTATTTGATGTTAAAAACTATAAAACCTAGCTACAACCAGTTGCTAATCAATGTCGCCTTGTACACCTATTGTTGAGCTAAAAATTGCAATATTTTGCTCAACAATAGTATTTCGATAACAGATTTTTTTTGATAGAAGAAACTACGTTTGCTGTTTTTTTGGCAAGAGATAGTAAAAAGTACTTTCATTGCATGTTCCTTTTATCATATGTTGAATATCTTTGTAACCATTTTATCCGTTTTGAAACACAATCTTCGCGTTTTTATACCCTTCAGGGTTTTGATCGTAAAAGCAACTTCTTAAACAAAGTGCAAATTCTTTATGTTTGTACTTCTTTTCGAGTTTTTTCCAATTTTCAGTAAGATAGTATACTGCAGCAAGTGTTCCTGAAATTCCCATTCCCGCGGCAACGAATACATATATACCTGTTTCCTTATCGTATATTTTTTCCAATATAGCATAATCGCCGCCCTTTGGATCGCCTATGATTTCGTCTTTGCTTTTAATCGTACAAGTCTTTGAACAAAACGATAGAATAGTTTCATTACGGCTTGTATATAAATCTGTCATGGAATTTGTCGTTGCACTCCCCAAGCAAATGCAATTACGATGTTCTATATTTTCTGAACTTGCTGGAGAGTTGAGATAGTTTACTGAGACATCTCCAAGCACTAACTTATTTAAAATGGAACTTCCTACGTTATCTCCTCTTGAAATCAAATTAAATATACGCGAAAAAAAAGATATTGCGATAAACTCACACTCTGGAACAACAGGTCCTTTGTAAGGAATATTGAATCCCATGTGGCTAAATATCGGCGTTTTTTTATCTTGTACAAATAATGCAGAAAGATAAACATTAAGTTTAAAATTTCTATGAAAACCGAAAAAACGATACATTTTTCTTTTCTTGGGAATTTGTGTAATAAAATAACCAAGCACTACAACTAGAAAACCTGACCACAAATTTTCAAATACTCCCCAAGTAAATAAGTGGTTATAGAAATTTGTAAAAAAATGAATAATGTGTTCCATATTAATCCTCTTTTTTTGTGAAAGAGCTTCTTTTAAAAAATTGAGACTAACAATCGTAGATATCGCTAGGCAGGTAGGCAGCCATCAGAATAAAAATTCTTATCATTGTTTTATATACTTGATAGTCTATGGCGACAAATACTATGTTGTATACGATCAAAGTAGTAATAATGATTGTTCTTATAACATAAACTTGTCTTCTGATTCTCGTAAAATGTCATTTTTTTGTTAAGTAAATCGCAAAAGTTTTTGAGAATGTTTAATAAGCGGACTTTCGTTCACGATTATGAATAGAACTAAAAAGAACATAAATAAATTTTACTATGCTATATATCTGCCGGCCTTCGCCCCTACCTCCACTCCCTAAAATCCATATCAAATCTTAAAATATTACAAAAATATTACAAGAATCTTACAGCAACCTTTCTTCTTCATTAAACATTGTATATCAGCAATAAACATATTGACGGTACCACTTCTTTCTAGTATGTTTTTCAGACCTTAGCTTAACTATAAATGCTTTAAGAGAATTCGTAAAACTGAAGATTCTCAACGTCATATTAAATACTAAATCACATAGCTAGTAAATTTACAACTAAATGCAAAAATTCTACAAAGAACTCTATCATAGAATATATTTTTTATTAGATATTCTAAAACAGTTTGACAACAACAGCAAATTTCAACCATAACAACTTCACAACAACAGCAAATTTCAACCATAACAATTCATACATTCGATTGTTGACTTCGGATTGCTTACAATTAGATATTAAGTCAAGCAATTGCTACTGAAAAGAAAGAGTTATCCATGAATAAACGATTATTTTTTATAGTCTGTATTATCTGTCTTATAGGATGTGACAACAGTGACAACAATGACAACAATAAAAACAACGATGATATACAAGTTTTTGCTGGGGAAGTAAACAATATCAACGATCAAGTAATTGTCGATTTTCAAAATGCTCTTAACAATGCAAACCTTAATCTCGATGGTAAAAAAGCAACTAATTCTATAAATTGGGATGGAAATGCCGTATTAAATATCACCCAAGGTGCAACAGCGAATCTTCCGACGAATTTATTTCTTGTAGGTGCAGGAGAGAGACAACTTATTATAGGAGATGTTGACGACCAACAAAATATTATCAATGAAGAGCAACCCACAATTACAGAAGACAATTTCGCAACTTTAGCGGATGGTGTAACGGTAAATCCAAGCAATAATACAAATATTACAGCTTTTACTGCTCCTGCAACATTTAGTGGGTTTGGAACAAATATAATTACTTTTGTTTTTAAATTAGAAGACAAAAAAACAACAGGCTTAATAAATGGTTTTGGTGCAATATTTACAGACGTTGAAATTGATGGTCGCAGTGGTTTGCGTTTTTTCAATGCAAAAGGAGAAATTATTCGCGAAGAATTTCTCTCCGCAGGAAATGACGGAGGACATCAATTTATTGGAGTTATTTTTCCTGAAAACGAAGTAGCTTTTCTTCAGTTGATGTTAGGAAATAATGAAGATTTTGGCAATGAATTGGAAGATATTCCTGGAGATCGTGATTTCGTTGCTGTTGACAATATCTTTTTCCCATTATCAGAAGAAGAATACCCAACTACTGACATTGTAGAAGAGATTCTTAATACCAACAGCGATGCTTTTATTAACACCGACCGCTTGGTGCAAACTTTTGCTGGAAATAATGGTCTTGGCAGTGCGACCTTTGATTCAGGTATTAATTGGGATGGCGCTGCAGTAACAGCTCTAACAAACGGAGCAACAGCTAACTTTCCAAAAAATCTTTTCTTAGTGGGCGCAGGATTTCGCCAATTGACAATAGGTGAAGAGCCAGAACCTGTTGCTGTTAGCGAAGACAATTTTGCAACTCTAGTTGATGGAACCCTGAACCCTAGCGCAAATAATGGAACAGACAATTTCACCCCTTTTGTTACTTTTGGTGTTTTCACTGATGACTCTATCACTATTAAATTTTTCCTAGCGGACCAAATAACACCAGCACTAGTGCGCAATTTTTCTGCAGTGTTTACTGATGTAGAAGTAGCAAATCGATCCGGCATAAGTTTTTTTGATGTAGATGACAATTTAATACATACAGTAAAAGCAAAAGCGCTTAACAGTGGTAGTAATCAAATAGTAGGGTCTTTTTTCAGCAAACCAATTATTGCAAAAGTAGTTATCGATCTTCCCGATAATGTAAATTTTGGTATTAATGTAGAGGATCCTAACGGAAGTGATCCTATTGATCATGTTGTGGTCGATAATTTACTATTTGAACGTTCGAATACTACTAGCGATTAGTATTAAGCAAGTCGCAAAAAGTTTTTAAAAGCACACAGCTTGCCTTTGAGTATCATAGCGGTGTCGAGTCTTCGGTTACAGAGCTATAACGATGTACTTCTTAAGCTGTTCTTACTCTGAAACTCAAATTCTACGTGAACTTAAGTAAATATTGCTATCTTTTGCAAAAAATCTCAAAACTTTTGAGTTTTTTTGCAAAAGATAGGCTAAACAAATAGTAAACGAGTAGAATGAAGATATATTAATCTGTATTTCTACTAATTTGGATTGTTCGATTTTGTGAAGAAGGTGTTGAATGCAATCTAAAATTTTACCTAAAAATGGCTATTTATTGAGAGTTTTATAGTTTAGATTTACTGTCTTTTTTATCATCTTCCAATTATCTTCTTAATACTCCTCTTCGTACTCTTCTTCGTAGTTTTCATAATATTTCTCTAATTCGTAATCGCTGCACGATTCGGTGATGATTGTTGTTTCTAGCGGAGTTCTATTTTGTAAGAGAAGTTCTACCTTATATGTTGCAAAGGCGTTAGCTTTTTGAGCATAAGACGTTGCTTGTTTTTTGTTTCCCTTCCATGCATATATTAGCGCTAAAATTTCACAAGTGTTTTTTTGCGTTGATGCTGCTAGTTCATCTAGGGCTTTTTGCGAAACATTGCTGATATTTTGACTTTGGTATACTCCCTGTAGCTGTGATACTAAAAAGAACTCACGAAACTCTTTTATTTTTGGAATTTCTTGTACTTCAATCCAAGGAACCCCCATGGTTGCAAGACTTTGTATTGCGCTTTTTCTAAAAGTAGCATTATTAGATAATTTTTTTAGTAACTTGATTACTTGTTGCCGCGTGTGAGTATCTTTACGGTTTACAAAAAGGGACCCTAGAACCTGTGTAGAAAAAGTACGACTTTCTTCGTTTTGATTTTTTTCATTCGCATCCGAAAGCCGTATAAATTTGATAATGTTTTTCCATTGATCTTGAGTCGATGGTCCAATGTAGCTGAAATGTTTTAGGATAGTTTTATATTCATCAGAATGTGGATTAAAAACATCATCCTTTAGCAATTTTTTAATATATTTTTTAGCTATCTCTTGAATTTCTTTATTATCACTCTCAGCAAAATTGCGTAGTAATAGAATAGATTCGTAAGTAAATTTGTAAATTACTGTTGACACATCTTCCATCATTTTAACAATAAAACTATCTAGTTTTTTTAGAATTTCAATAGTAGTTTTATTGTCTATTTTTTCAATGGCCAAACAAATTCGAACTATTTCTTCACGTCGATTGCCTTTTTCATAGTTCTGTGCATATGTATATTTTTCAGGAAGGCCTGTTTCATGGCCTATAAGTCTTAAGCGATTTTCTTCCCAATATTGGTCTAGCAATTCTTCTAGTCTTGCAGAAAGAGAAGTAACAGATCCACGAGCTTCGTTTCCCATTTGTCGTAAAATTTCAATTGCGAGAATACGCACTGTAAACGAGTCTGACTTGGTCAAAGGTGTCACGAAGGGCGCTGCTTCACTACCCAGTTTTATTAAAAATTTACTCGCTTGTTGTTTTTTATCTTCATCATTTGTTTTTAAATCGGAAACCAATGTTTTGATAATAAAAATACGTTGTTCGTTGGCAAAAATGAAGACTTGTCCAATAAACATCATTACCACAAAAATTTTATTCATTGATTTGTAACGAGGAAAGCGACTTTCTTAGTCGGGGAATCATTGTACGAATACCAAAAGTACGATACCTTTTCTACCTCGTATCTCCTTTCTGGTTAGTAGAGCCAATAGCTCAATAGCTCTAAATTTTAGATATGATGCAAAGTGTCGTCATGGAAAACATATAAACATACACACTACTACTTTTTTAGTGTATTTGTTGTAAACTTTAGAGTTATACAATTTAGTACAAGACCTAATTGGAGAAAAAATTTGGAAAAGAAAATTACAATAGGCCCTAAAAGTATACACAAAAATTCTCAGTTGTGCATAAAAGTAGTCTTTTTATGTAAAGTATTTAAAATTAGTAGATAAAATTGCTTATTTTTTTGAGAAAAAAAATATATTACAGCGCCGAAGATTCAGGAGAAGAAAAACAGACATCGCAGCTCATTTTATAACTACGCGACCATTTTCTAAGTAAAGCCGACCACTAAATTCATCCCGATTGTTTTTAAATCCTTTGAGTATAGAGGTATTCCCATTCTTTAATAGTGTGCTCACTGTTCGACTTTGGATTTTTTTTCCTGCTATTTGTAGAGGAACAAAAAATCGACAGGAAGTTTGCGAACATTGATATCCGTTTTTATTTTTGATAACTACATTCTTGCACAATGGGCAACTGCCTATACTTTTAACTTTTTGCTTTTGGTTAGAGCTCGACTTGTTTGTTTTTGGAGAAAAATTTGTTTTGGATTTTGTTTTAGAAAACGTTTTGTGATTTGATTTTTTGTCAGTAATCAACCATGCTTTTGTCTGTCCTAGTGTTGTTAATTGCACAAAATAACGGCCAGCACTTCTTTCTTTTTGTATTGGTAGAAGTTTGGTTAATTTACCAAGTTGCAGTAATTCACGAACTTGTTGACAAGTGAGAAGTTGTCCTTGTACTTGTGGCCAAAAAACAAATTTACAACCTTCCTTCCATTTAGAACAACCATAGCCTTTTTTCCCTCTAATAATAGAACTGTTACATAGAGGACAATTTCCCCAAACAAAGCTATTTACCTTTAGGTTGCGCGTTTGAAATAATTGTGTAATAAAAGCTGTAATTTTGCCCATAAATGCTTCACTTGACAGATTTCCGCGTTCTACTTCTTTGAGTTGATACTCCCATTCTCCGGTGAACTCTGCTGATTTTAAAGAATTATTATCTATGATCGATACCAAATAGCGTCCATTATTGGTTGCACGTATCAATTTTTTTTCGCGCACAACATAATTTCGTTGGAGTAGAGTCTCTATTATAGATGCGCGTGTTGCAGCAGTGCCTAAACCGCGTTCTTTAAGGGCATCTTTAAATTGTTGATCTTCTACTATTTTTCCGGCATTTTCCATCGCTGCAAGCAATGTATTTTCAGTATAAGATTTTGGTGGTTGTGTTTTTTTTTCTTCTGTGTATGGTTGATGAGGACCTTTTTCATGCAATTGAAATTCTGGTAAAACTACTTCTTCTTTTTTATCTTTGCTTTTGGACTGCTTTTTGGGGTACAAAACAGTCCAGCCAGGTTCAACAATAGTAATTCCTTTTACCTTAAATGGAACTTGATTGCTCACACCTTCTATGTATGTCGCATCTTTTACACAGGCTGGATAAAAAACGGCAATAAAGCGATTTACGATTTCATCAAAAACAAAAGCTTCTATATCTGAGAGATGAACTATTTTTCCTGTAGGGATAATGGCGTGGTGATCGCTGACTTTGGCATTGTTTATAATGCGTTTTGAAAAAGGTAGTTGTTGCAAATTTAAACGAGATAGCTTTTGGCCAGCAATTTGCGATAGTTTGTGTAATATGTTCGGAATGCTTGACTTCATATCGCTGCTCAGATAACGCGAGTCTGTTCGAGGATAGGTAATTAACTTTTTTTCGTATAAAACTTGTAATATTTTTAGAGTATTATCTGCAGAAAGAGATTTTTGTTTGTTCATTTCTCGCTGAAAAGATGTTAGATCGTAGAGAAATGGTGGGTTTTCCTTTTCTTTTTTCTTTTCAATTTTTTTAACATAAAAATCTTCCCCTCGACATTTTTTTAGCATTTGTTGTGCATCTTCATACTTCTCAAATCGTTTACCAGAAAATTTTAAACTTATATCTCTATATTTGGTGTACAGCTCCCAAAAAGGTCTAGATACAAAGTTCTCTATCTCCTCTTCACGTTTAACAATCATTGCTAATACAGGTGTTTGTACGCGTCCTATACTCCAGAGAATTCCTTGTCCATAAGATAGTGTATAGTAGCGCGTCGCATTAATTCCAACTATCCAATCGGCCTGGCTACGACAACGAGCAGCCATATACAAATTATTAAAATCAGATCCTCGTCGCAATTGTTTGAAACCTGTAGCGATTGCTTGGTCGGTAAGAGAACTCAACCACAATCGAAAGAACGGTTTTGCGCTACACCCACTCATTGTCTGAATGTAACGAAAAATCAACTCTCCTTCGCGCCCAGCATCTGTCGCACAAATCAATTCCTGAGCATTGCGAAATAATTGACATACAATTTGAAATTGTTTTTGTGTATGACTCTTTGCAATTACATTTAATCCAAACTGCTTAGGAATAAATGGAAGAGTCGTTAAAGACCAACGTCTCAAATTTGCATCATAATCTTTAGGTTCTTTCAATGTCACCAGATGCCCAAAAGCCCAAGTAACACAATATCCATTTCCTTCCAAATAACCGTTGCGTTTTGTACGTGCGCCAAGGTGTTGGGCAAGATCTCTGGCTACAGAAGGTTTTTCAGCTAAAACAACTTTCATAACACTCTTCTAAGATAAAAAAGATATGGCAGGATTACCTATTCCGAGCTTTAATTCTACTGCCCAAAACGCAGAGTTGCGAAATTTTTTTTAAATTTATTCATTGGTCGCGTTTATTTTCTTTGTAGCAAGCAATTATACAATACTTATACCAAAGTATAACCTAACAGCGGAAAGATCTAAGATTAAAATTCAAGAGGCTTATATAAAAGACTATGGAAGTAATACGAAGTATGGTTATACTGTAAGGAGATCCAAATCCTCTGTGGATTTTAATAGAATAAGCTTAATAGAGGATAATACTGAAGACTTCTTTTGTTCAAGAAATTGTATCTTTGGCAAAAGAACAATATAGTCTTTTTAAAGTAAAATCTAGAGGTATATCATATGGATATAGGGTCACTGCGCAATATTTTAGAAACCAAAAAAAAGCAAGCTACATTTGCTCGCACAATGGGATTATTTTCTTCTACAGTTCTTGGTATGGGAACAATTATGGGGGCTGGTATTTATATTCTTGTTGGATTAGCTGCTGAACAAGCTGGTTCTGCTGTCTGGATATCATACCTTATTTGCGGAGCTCTTGCCTATCTTAGTGTATTAATGTACGCTGATTTAGGATGTATGATTACAACTTCTGGCGGAGGTTATATTTATGCTTACCAATCACTTGGTCCTTTTTGGGGTTTTATTACTGGCTGGCATTTAGCTATAGGAAGCATTTTTGCTTGTGCTATCTATGCTTTAGGTTTTGCTATTTATAGTGTAAGTTTATTTAGTCATGAACAAATAATATGGCTTTACCAGGGAATCGCTATTGTTCTTACTTGGGGATTAACCTTAATGAGCGTTCGTGGTACCCAAGGGAAAAATGCTATGCAGCAAATTCTTACCTTAGGAAATGTACTCATATTGCTAATTATTGCGAGTATTGCTTTTACCAAAGCCGATCCACAAGGGTTATCACCTATTTTAGGAAATGGTACTGCAGGTATTTTTAGCGCTATCGGTGTTATCTATCTTAGTTTTTTTGGTTATCAATTAATCGCAAACAATAGTGAAGAAGTTGTGGATCCAGAAAAAACTGTTCCTCTAGCAATGAAACTTTCTCTCACTATAAGTGCCGCGATTTACCTTATTGTAGTATTTGCTGCTCTGTTGGTAGTTCCTGCGCAAGATCTTGCGCAAAATCCTGCTCCTCTCGCACTTGTTGCTGAAAAAAGTAGTGGTACAGTAGGTTTATGGTTGGTTATTTTTGGTGGCCTTTTGGCATCAGGAGCGGCTTTGAGTAGTACTCTTTCAAGTCAAAGTAGACAAATATATGCTATGGGACGCGATCGTTTATTTGGAAAAGCGATTAGTCGCCTAGAACAAGGTATACCCAAAGTAGCTTTTGTCGTTGCGAGTATCGTTGTTTCCTTGGTGATTTTTTTCTTACAAATGGAAATCATTGTGCGTATTGCCAATTTTTGTTTTTTAGTTAGTATGCTTCCGCTATCTTTTGCTTTAAGTAAGCTTCATCAAGATAAAATTTCTCAAGGAGAGCACATAACTTTTACTAGACGTGCTGTTCCTTGGGTAGCATTAATAGCAAATGTGTACTTACTTATTTCTGTGGGAAAAGAGACACTCATAACTGGTAGCCAAATTGGCGTCATAGGTATTGTTGTATTTCTTTTATATTCTCGTTCAAATGAATTCCGCGGAAAAACAGGGCAAAGTTTTGCTCTTGTTGAAGACGAACCTGTTTTGAGTTTTGGCAATCAACGAATTTTAGTGCCAATGGCAAATCCACAAACGCAAAAGGCACTATTAACAATCTCTGAAATTTTACTCTGTCACTACGAAGAAAAAGGTGAAATTGTAGCGCTTTGCGTTAGTGAAACGCAACAAAACAAAAATTTTATTCAGGCAATTGATCATTCATCGGAAAATGCACTGAATATTCTATCTAGTGGTGCAAAATACTTGGAACACAAAGAAATAAAATTTCGTCCTGTTGTTCGCGTTAGTCGCAGTTTACCACTGGGAGTAGTGCATGGTGCCCACGATGAAAAATGTTCTCTCATTGTCATGGGATTTCATCGTGATCCAACAAAAAGTTTAAGTGTTATCGACGAAGTATTGTCAAATACTAAGGTCAGTGCTATTTTTCTTAAAAATCACGCCGAGCCATTTGCACCACGAAGAATAGCTGTTGCTCTAGGAGGTAAGATAGATAATTTAAGTTTGATGGTTGAATTGGCTTCGTCTCTAGGAGATCGATTTGGCAGTGAAATTTGTTTTTTGAGTATCTTGCCGGTAGCTTATAGCCAGAAACAAAGAAAACTAGCTGATAAAATTTTAATAAAGGCAATTCAAAAAAATACTTCTCGCTCTATTTATCGTGCAGAGATGATTATTTCTGATGATCCATTTACAACTTTGATATCCAAGTCAGAAAATTTTGATCTTTTGATTGCAGGAGCAACAAAATCAAGCTTAACCCAAAAACCAACTTTTGGAGACTTTAGCATTGCTCTCGCCCAAAGATCTAAATGTTCTGTCGCACTGGCATATAAAGTTGCGTCTGCAAAAAAATGGATAAACTCTTAAAAAATTAGATGGAGTGATCGCTTCTATTTTTATTGGATCATATTCTCGGTGATTAAGTTGCTGAAATGTGTAGAAATGAAGTTTTTTATAGGAAAAATTTCATTTTGTTATGGTTGATGTCAAGATGTTGATTATTTATGCTACATAAAATTTATTTTTAGTTTTTGGTAACAGTGATTACTCGTTTGCCATTGTTTAAATTCTTGGAGCTGTTGTCTACACTCTTCGCTAGAAAAATTTACTTCTTTGCTTATTAAAGCTTTTTTTACTTCTTTTGTTAACCACCTTTCAAATTCTATTAAAAGAGGTAATTGAACTTGTCCTCTCTTCTCTTGTTGTTGTATTTCAATAATTAGGTCATAACGACTCCATGTCTTTGGGTACATAAAAAGATTTGGGTTTGCCAAAATTTGAATAACTTGCTGCAAAAGATTTTGCGAATGATTTATTCTCTCTTCTAGTTTATCAGTGTTGCTAGAGTTTTGTTGAAAAGCGTTCACCAATTCCCGATAAGAGTAAAGCATCTCTTGGTATATTTTTAATATTTCACCACGCGAATGTTTCATCATAAAAACAATGATAAAAAAATCTTTCCACGGAGTGAGAATACTAATAGGGTTAGGGATAAAGCTTAGCAAAAAATCAACTAAGGATTTCTTGCTTGTTGAGAAAGTTTGTTTGAGAGTTAATATTGAAAGATCTCGTTTCATACAGTCCAAATGATTGCGGGCTTCAATAACTAATTTTAACGGAAAACTAGGCAGTTCTTTTTTTGTATCGGACTCTTCTTTATAAAACTGCAAAAGATCACGAACTAAGAAAACTCGCGAAAGATGAAATTCAGCAAGAGCTAAATCATCACTCAAGCGAGAGTTATCCCTTTGCCAAGTTCGACGTAAGCTTCGATACATCTGCCAACTGTAAAACAGGTTATGAATATAATTAGTAAATGTTTCTAAAGTAACATCAAAGATGTTAATCAATTTTAGAAAACGCAACCCAATAGTCATTTGAAAAAACCTTAATAAGCGATTCGATTGCGCGATAAGCCTTTCTATTGGCCCAGGACGACCAGCATTTTCACTTAACAACGCAGTAAAAAAATTTCGCTTCTTTACAACTTTTTTCACATATAAATTTAATTGTGTTTCTTGGTTATTTTCGCTTAGTTTCTCTGCCTCTATAGAAATAAATTCCCCAATTCCTACTGTTCGAAGATAGTTACAAACCGCAATCTCATTTGGCATAAAGTTGATATTGATTGCAGGATAAACATCTCTACCAAAGATAGGTTTTTCTATTAATATTGGTTCAAGAAGTTCCAGTTGCGGTTCAAAGAATACAGGTTTTGCTAAAGACTCTGCTTCATAAGCCTCTACTGTAGATACTTGTTCACTAATAAATGCTTTGATCGCAACTTCATTTTCGCTTTCGTTTTTTGTCGATAAAGAATCGATAAAAGACAGTAGTTTTCTCTTAATTCTGTTTTTTTCTTTATAAAGTAAGGAAGGCTCATGCGATTCTAAATATTTCCACGAAATTTGCTGAATTACATCTGCTGCGCAAAAAACAACATCAGGATCGGAATCTCGTAAAATTTTTATGAGGTGAGGTAATATGCGTTTGGGGTTTTCGAATTGTAGAAAAGCCCAAGCTACTTGTTTTTTTAGTTCTCTGTCATTTTGAGATAAGGCATTCTTCAAAACAGCGCTTACTTTTTTATCAATGAAAGCAATTTTAGCAATAGTTTGAACTGCGTATCTTTTTATACAGATGTCATTTCTAAAATAAGCTTTGCAAATCTCAGCAGTAGCTTGCTTATTTCCTATTTCACCTAAACTCCATACTGCATAAATTCTAACTTCTCTATTATTATCTTTTAGTAGAGGAATTATAACTGGTATTGCAGCACTAGCTTCTTTGCCCATACGCCCTAAATACCAAAGGGCTTTTACTCTTAAGTTATCTTTTTTGAGAAAATGGATTAAAGAAAGAACTGGGAAAGGAATCTTTGCTTTCGCTAAAATCCAAATAACAAAGCCCTGTATTTCTTCTTTCTCTTTTAGTAAATCCACAAGTGTTTGAGTGATTTTTTCGTTTTTTGGACTCGAAGATATCATACGAGCTAAAGCTTTCGCAGCGCTCTTTTTTACACGGTCGCTAGAACTATATAAATTTATGATAAAAACCTCTTTAAATTTCTGCAACTGTTCAGAAGGAAATTCGTTGGCAGAATCCATCAAAAAACAACAAAAACTTTCATCTGCTAATGAAAAAGTAGCAAAAATCACTTCCAAAACGCCTAATATTTGTATTAGTGTTTTTGCTGCTTGATATTTAACACAAGGAACACGATCATATAAGCTCTCCTGCAGAGCAAGGACAACTTTCGTTGATTTGAGATCAAGAATCTTGATGGCTTCGGCGCTATATTCTCGAACATATTCATCTTGATCTTTTTAAGCCGTAAGCAACAAAGAGGTGACAGCCGGAATTTGTTTCTTAGAAACAACCGTTGGTAGAATTTCAATTATTCTACGTTTAGATTCTGCGCGCACTTGTATAAATTTATTGATCAAATCCTCTTGATTAATAAATTCACTATTTTCAATAAGAGATATTAATTCTTGTGGTTCCATGGTATTAAAGCCTTCCTCAATAAAATTGACTAAAAGAACCAAATTGTATTGATTTAAAGGATTTATTTACAAAGCAGTGAGATGCAGTTGTGATTAGTAGAAAGAAAGATAACATCAGAAATTAAAAGACGAGTTGTTCCTCTGAGTAAAATTGTTGAGAGGGATAAGCAGAATATCTGCCTTGATTTTATCTACATACAGATTTAGTATAACAAATGAAATAACTATGATTGTAGCAAATAATATTTTCTTTCACAGGGTCAGAAAGAGATGAAATAACTTAATAAAAAATTTTTAGGAAATTCTCCAGGAATAATTTTTCTATACAATATTTCTATAGCCTCAAGTCGATGTAGAGAAAGTTTTTTTAGAAAAAAAAATGCTGGTAATAGTGCTGCTATTGAATTTATCGGAGAACAACAACGCGAGGCTAAATTGTATAATAAATACAAAGATTATTATGACTATGTTTTTATATACAAAAATGGCATCATATTAGAATAACTAAGTCCTAGAACACAGTCTTTGTTTTTTAATTGATGACAGACCTTGACCTTGACCGTTTTTTCTAATAGAACAAGTCATGACTTTTATAAAGTTTGGTGTAGAAGCGGTCTTGCACTCTTCAGTCTTTGCAAACCAGAAAATTCAAATATTTTGCAAGTAAGTGACTACTTTTGGCAGGTCACTTAGTTAAAGCTATCTGCACATTATTTGTTTGTTAACCAGCCACCTTTTTGGCGCTTAGTGATACTTTGCAGTTCAATAATAGCGCGCTTAATGCTTATTCTGTGATGTTTGAGGTCTTTATAGATTTTATCGGCTTTTTTTCGTCTTTTAATCGCATCTCCAGCATCTAGAAAAGCTTCTATAAAAGGAAAAATCAACGAAAACATTGAGGATTTTTTTTGCGAAACGCCGTATAGTTCTTTGTTAATTTTTTCGCGATATTCTTGTACATTTTTCTTAATAGCATTTAGATCTTTTTGCTGTTCGCTGTTTTTTTCAATTTGTTCGCAAATTACTGCTGTTACATGATCATGGGTTAAAACTCCATATTCTTTGAAGCGCAGAAGTTGTTGTATACCCTCGTTTCTAACTATTGAACTTTTTGAGAGCATTTTATTACACATTAAGTAACAGTTTTCCCATGCTTGCCAACGGTAAACAAAATCTAACCCTGTGCCTTTAATATTCTGTAAGCCAATTATTTTGTTTAGAGTACCTGGAGCTGTCTGTTGGCAAATTTTTTCTATCACTTGGTTTCCTGTGGCGGAATAATTTTCAATGACTACTATTTTCCTTTTAAACCACGTATACAGTTGTTCGCGAAACTTTTTTTGATGCTCTTTTGGTCTAGCGCTTGAATGTATTTGGTTGTGCAACTGTTGATATTCTTGTAAAGCTACTATATTTGAATTATGAAATCGTATAATTTCTTCATAGTTCTCATATTCATGTTGCAATTTATGTTGTAAATCATCTACTTTTTCCCACAAGTCAATATATTTTTCTCCGATCATAGCTCGTAAACGATTTCGAACATGTTCAGAAGTGTACGATACTCTCATTTCTTTTGCCATTTTTTCTAAGATTTCGAGCGCATCTTTGCTGCTTGTGTTATCTTGAGGACATAAATAAATTTCTCCTATATATTCTTTCCATTCCTCGTCGATATAAGAAAGTAAACCATCGAGATTATTACCTATTAGAAAGTGGCGATCAGCACGGATATCTCTCACTAAAATACGAGCAAATACTTTGGATCGAGGTATGCGATCAGCGCGATTGTTGACAACTGTTGTTACCCATACATGCGGTTCATTGTAAATATCTTGTTTGTCTAAACCTAAGCGTTTCCAGTTCCCAAGAGCTCCTAAACGCTCATTTGCAGACATACCATTTGTAAATTCCAACTGCCGATTTTTAACTGGTGCAGGAGGGTAGGTTTTTAAAACGCCTATATCAGCAATCACACGATCAGCCATTTCTTTTATTGCATAGTCGTAAGGAATTCCCAACTCTTTAGCAATTTCTAAAACTAGCGCAATATTGTATGAATGCTCATTGTATGGAAATCTCGATAATACATCTTTAGGAATTAAACCTGCTTCTAGCCAACCAATACTTCTAAACTCAGTGTTTTTTTTCTTGGCTGTTTCTCGTAGCAAAGGAGTCATTTGTTCTTCGCTTACAATTACCTTAGATTTATCAGGTGTAAATACCGATATCGTTTCAGCAACGTCCATTCCAGACGGTCCTTGAACATCTTCGTGGTCGGGATATGTATTGGTAATTGTACTCAGATCATCGCGCATCCAGTCGGATTGTAAAACTTTTACATAAGCAGGATTTAAAGCCATACATTCCCACAGGAAAACATCGGACTCTAGCTTTTCACTCAAATGTACAAGATTATATTGCTCCCAAATCGTGGCCTTGTCATAAGGACGAAATAAAAAGATTTCTTCGGTTTGTCCAAAAGGCAGCGAATACAAAAACATAGCTTCGCAGCCGGTTGTTTTAGATACTAGAGAGTGACCTGTACTATTAATAAGTGCAGCCTTAACTCTTTCGGTACCAGACTTGCCTCGCGTTCCCCATCCTCCAAGAACTAAAGGAATTTTGTTTCTTGCTCGCGACATAGAAATATTTTGACATATATGCAAACCAAAAAACCATAATGCACACAAAAAAATAAACACAACTAAATGTATAACGGTGTTACTGTACGCAGAAAAAAAATATTGTTGAAATTTTAGAAAAAACTCTTCTAAATTCTTCCACCAAATAGGATCTATAATCAAAACTATGCAGGGAAAAAAGCGCAAGATACTCGAATCATTTCTTTGAGGTAAATCATTATTTAAGTGGCTCTGGAAATCAAAATGAAACCCTAATTTTGCCAACGAAGACAAATATTCATTTGGCTTACTTTGCATATTTTCCTTCCAATTTCTGAGCGATGCGTATTTAGTGAATTTAATTGTCAAAAATGCATAAGCCCAAATACGCATAATCAAAAAGCGTGGCGGAGCAATGCAAGTCACGCCCTCGTTTGTGTGAATGTATGTTTTCCGAAATAAAAAACAATTGTTTGCTGAAAGAATATCATCTACAAGTGGTAAATACGGTCGCCAGCCTTGTTCTTCATCTATAAATAAAGGTTCTCCTGGAACCTTCGTCGGGCTTAATTCGCAGTTAATATTCGAAGGAATACGACATGTGGCAGAGGAAACACGCGCTACTGTATGGCGAAATGCAGGACGCTTATCGGGAGCTGGTGTTTTGAATTCGTGTAGTATGCGCCACCAACGCATTTTGAACACGTATCCTCTCGTGATGCGTATAAATAGAAATCCCCAATGAACATCATAGTTATAATCATTTTGAGTAATAACTGCAATTACTCGCGCAACGATTATTTTATCAAATCCCAAAAAAAATTTTTTTGAAAATGTTTTTGATTTTTTTAAGGGAATTTTAGATAAATGCGTTTGTAAATTTAATAACAAATCATAGCGCTTTCTATCAGATAAACACCATAAGTACTCAAGGCAGTTGCTAGACCAACGCTTAAGATATGTATCAGGCGCGCTATTGTGATAATTGTCTATAGTATATCGACTTTGTTTAATCCAGTGAATCTCAAGCAATGAATTGTTTTTTTTCAATCTTAGAGCTGTTTCTTTTACCATATACATAGTCGTTTTTAAAACAAAAGGGTCGTTTTCTATGAATAATAGGTCCTGAATAAAACTAATGCTCATTTCTAAGCTTTGTTCGCAATCGACAAGCTCTCCAAGAGTTAGTATGGCCTTTGCTTTTACAGCAGCATCATCTTCATCAAAAATGAGTTTATGAAAATACTTCTTACGCTTGTTTACAGGGCTAAAACGAATAGCAAGACATGCTTCTTGTCGAACAGAAGAACTATCGTCTTTTACAATTAAGTTCATTATTCGGAAATACTCATTTAACTTTTCGGCGTTGCATGAAAAAACCTCAACAGCTCTACGTCTAACAAAAAAATCATCGCCTTTTCCAGGATGTAAAAAGCGATTTAGCAAAGTGCTTGCTAATGTTTTTGCATCGGACAAAAACGGAAGATACTCAATAGCTAAACATTGCAGCCATAAATACTCATCACGTTCTAAAGCGCAGCGATACAAGAAATGGATTATCTGTGAACTTATAGTTTGTAACGCATCGGGGAAAACAATCGCTGTTCCAAGCAGACAATCAAATGCTTTCAAGCGTAGTTGTTGATTACGATTATAATCTAAAAATAGTTCGCAAATATTTATTAATTGCAATTCATTGTATAAGAATTTGTCTTTATCTGGTGACTGGCAAAACAAAACTTTCCAACGTTCAAGAGCAAAATCAACTTGTAGCTCTTTATCACCAACTATTTTTTGATAACGATCAATCACCGCATCATAATCAAAATAGCGACTGAAGGCTTTGATATCTTTAGATATTTGTTGTCGCGTTGCTCCTAATTCAAGACAATAATCAATGATCCGGCTTTGCTGTTGGCGCACAGTTATCGCTTGGTCGTATTCGTTTATAAATGTGGTGTGTAATTCATCCATCTTTCGTAAATAGTTGTAATTGTTTTGTAGGTAATCACGAATAAACAAACACAAGATTTTTTTACTATCTACAGCTGGAGATTGTTTTTGCCATTTGTCAAAGTCGAGCCACATAGTACCAAGAACATTTTTTTTAAGTTTTGTCTGATAACTATTCATTCCTATGCATATAAAACTGTAAAATGATTTTTTTTGCATAACTCACTCTTAAAAGTTCGCAAAATGATTATTGTCACTATAATCATTTTGATAAATGCGACGGTGACGTATAGAACGAAAGCGAACTTCTGATGGTGAAAAATCGCGATACGCTCGACCATAACCCCAATGGAATGAGAGGAAAACAGTGCTACTTACTTCACCACTATCAAAATCATAGTTTGCATTTGCCCCCATTTCGAGCCGATTTTGATTTCTACACCAATAGTTCCAAAGAACGTTTATCCTGACGGAATCGCGCAAGACAAACTGATCACGATCATCATCAGGAAAAAAAATAGCGTAGCGATATGATAAATCTACTTCAAAAGTACCTATAAGTTGCCTCCATTCGGCTGTTATAATAAAACGATCAGGAGTGACAACATTCTCATTGAAAGTTATAGCACCCCCAAATCGCCATTCTGTATCTAGCCAAGGACGATGGATAAGTGTATCTGCGACGGACAATCCCCATAAATGATCTGCTTTAAATGCAGTGAATATATCTTGGTCGATATCTTCAATATCGAAGTCATCGTCATTTTTTAGTGAAAGATAGTAGGCAAAAATGTCTAACTTCATCAAGTGATCTGTTTTGGGGTTTATTGTTGCGAGATATCTCAACGTTCCACGAAAATTAATAGACCACTCCGCACCTTTTTTAGGAGTCAAAACATCTCCATCGGGCCACTGCATAAAAAAACTGGAATAAAGCGATATACTTAGAGGAATATCGTATAAACGATGATAAAGAGTTTCCGAAACACCCAATGTGGGTCCACCATCCTGATGAAAACGATTGAGTAGTTGTGTTTTAAAATAAGTATCATACCACGGGTTATAGTAGCGGTGAGAAAACGAAAGCTCTGAATACTGACGCGCATCTATATCACCATCGTCGTCGTCAAAAACGCGGCGGCGAGCTACTGCTCCTTTTACTGTCCAAGTTCCATCTTCTTGACCACCTAAAGAGTATTCATCTCGTAGCTGCACTTTTCCTCGAAACTGTTGTTCAGATGAAATTTGTTGCTCAATAATAGGACTAAAAGGCTTATGGTACAAGGTCAATAAATGCTCTTGAGATCGTTTTTTTTCTGTTGTGTTTGCTTGATAAAAAAAGCGGAAAAACGCTTGCTCCATGTTCTTTGAGGGGAAAATGCGTATTTTTCGCAGACCAAATTCTACACTATGATATCTCGAAATTGTTTTTTCTCCGCGTAGTTCATCCATCCGCAAAATAGTTGGTCCTTCAATGTAAAAAACAATAGGGTTTTTACGAGAAGCAACGTAATAAGAGCGCTTCACTTGCTTTTGTATATTCTCAACCTTCATACCTTGCTTCTCTAAAAAGTTTAGTATTACATATTGATTAAGAATGGGATTGTTGATCCATATTTGCAAATGATGTTTTCCTTGCGGTATATCTATTGAAAATTGATAAAAATAATTTTGCTTGTGTAACTTTATCGACTGTATTGCCTGTTGATTTAATTGATAGTTCAATAACACAGTTTTTGGTCGTAAATTTCCAAGATAAAAAGCTTTACAACGAACAATGACTTTAACATTTGTTATGTTTTTTAAAACCATATTCGCTTTTTCTTTACCAAAGATAACAATGTCTTTTTTACTTTGAACAGGAAAAAGATTTTGCCTTAAACGTAGCTTAGGACTTTCCGGTTTAAAACCAATTACTTCTTTTTGTAATAAACCATCACTATATTCAACATTCTCTACTTTTTTCCACGTCGATGTTTCCATAATTTTTGCATATATTGATTGCAGCTCGGTAACATAAAAGTATTTGCTGTATATTTTTTGTGCTTGCAATTGTACTCGTATTTTCAATTGAGGATATAAACACAGGCGTCTATACAACAATCGCATTTTGCGGACTGCTCCCTCCCTGTTTTCTTCCATAGGTAAATTCATTAACTTTAACCACAAATTTTGATTTAAGTAGCTTGCTTCTTTTACTTTCAATGGAAATTTATCTAAAAGTTTTTCAGGAAAACGATGTGAAATATACGAAAAAGACAGTAATTTTTCTTCAGAAGATAAAGTATGTTTGTGTTGGTCAAAATATTTTAATATAGGTTTTTTCCACCCCATTCGAAGAGCTAACCATAATCTCTTTTCATCCGACAGTTGCCACCAAAAAGCATGTTGTTTTTGTGGTTGAATTTCAACAGTGGGATTAAGCATGTAAGTAAATGGCCTGCGTGAATTTAAGTTTTCATTTTTAGAACCATCATCTACGCAAATTATCTCTTTTTGCGATGTAATGAGATACTCGGGTATGTCTGTTTCATAGAGAGGTACGTTACATTGGTCGTTTTGGCAAATTTTTTGCAAAGTAAAAGGTGTTAATTGCGGAAGATCGCCTATCTCAAAAAATGGTTGTGATGAATAAACACGAACCCATAGAGGCAAAAACTCTCCATAAATTTCAATTTTATGTCGCCCACGGGGAATTTCCAGTTCTTTTACTACAAGACGATAAGCTGAATGGTCAGATTTTGTTACAAAACGTAAGTTTTGATTGGTAGTTTGGTTGATAAAATTTGGTATTGTAGATAACTGTCCATGTTGGCGAATTATAATCCACTCTTCTCCTTCGTAATTTTTGATCATTGAACGCATTTCTAATCGAATTTTTTTCGGCCCAAGGACCTCGATGATGACAGGCTTTTTCGGAGAAGAAACAAAACCTTGGGAATATAAATTGCGATTGATTGTATATAATTGATCTGACCCACTAAAACTAGTGACACTAGAAATGTCCTCTTCCCATACATAATTTCGCACGTCATTTTTTAACCACTTTTCCCATAACTCAATTCCATGTAATCGAGTTTCTATGTTCTTAGAACGTAACTTATCAGAGATATAAAAACTTTGAGTAATCATTCCTGCTAGTTTTTTCCCTTGAGTAGTACTATTTTCAAAACTATCTCTTGCTAACCTTAATTGTTTTTTATACGAATAAAACACACCCAACCAATAATTGCTTTTAATTTTAGGCAGAGTACTATTAAACTTATGAAAAGTTTGCCACCAATTTAATTTTACACAACAGTGAAGTATATTTTCTACTGTTGATTGTTTTTTGGGCAAGGAAAGAAAAAGCATAAGTGCCAGCTGATAATCTCCTTCTCTCAATAAAAACTTAGCTAAGCGATTTTGCATATCGAGAGCAAAATCTTGAGTAAATTCCATTACAAGAAGTTGGCGAATAGCAATACTATTTTTTTGGATTTTGTATAGTTTAATTAATATTTCCATTGCTTTTCGACGTACAATTTTATTTTTTTCATGTACAACTAAACCATGCAAATAACGCCGCGCTAGATAATTTTCTCCTAAATTTAATAGTGCTTTTGTTCGTTCTATCTTCGCAATATTTTGATAATTGTAATGACCACTATTTAAAATTTTTCGCCACAGTGCTAGGGATTCTAGCCATTTTTTTTGTTTTTTTAAAAACTTAGCTTTCTGATACAGCTTGAGAACAATAGATAAAGATATTTGCGGTGTATTTGGATATTCATCAATATTACGTTCATAGCTTTGCTTATAAGTTGATGATGTATTATCACACAGTGTACTTAAAGGTTTCCAATGGTTATAGATAAATTTCAAACTCTCCCTATCAACAACAACGTTGCTTTTTTCTTTTGCCATATAGTGACGGAATATTGCTGACAAGAGTTGACTTTGTTCTATACGCCTAACAGATTCCCAATACTCGCTTTCCGTAAGTTCATAAGGTTTTGCTTTAAGAATATGAACTCCTACTTCTAACGAAATATCTGAGTTTTCGCGCCAAATGCGTATTTTTTTTGTACTGTGGTGGATATCTATTTCAGCTACTTTGCCTTGAATAATCGAATGTGGCAAATCAAGATGTATTTTCTTTTCGCTTAGTTGGTGATCGATATTGTTATAGCTCTGCCACTGAGAAGGCATATAGTAGTCATTATGTAGTTCTTTAGAAAAGCCGTGTATATCTACGAATTCAGGAACAGAGTTATCCTGTTGAATCCACACTCGTTGCACATATTTTAATTTTTGATCACTATGAAATACTAAACGCAGTCTTCGATCTACTTGTGATGGCAAAACACTATAAGTGTGCAAGTTATTCTTATTAGGTACTTCAAAAAATATAGCGCTACTTGCTTTTCTCTGAGAGCCAATAAACTGCTCATTAAATATTCTTTGTTGTATTTTTCTTGTTTTTCCTAACAATTGTGGTTTATAAAAATATCGCGTCGTTTTACTTGTCGAGCTGCATTTACAATCAGGAAGAAGATTTTGATAAAAGGTATAAAACCCTAAAAAATCTTGCCATATTGCGCGAAATTGTAAATTGTCAAAATGGCGTATTGCTATACCCTGAGCAAATCTAGCTCCAAAAAGCCCACCATATTTGTAAGAATTATTATAGGCTAATAAACGCATTTTTTTTTCTTGCCACAGTATATCATCAGAGTACTTATTTGTTAAACCAATAGCGTTAGGGTAATAAAAGAGAAATTTTTTTGCCCATAAAGAGTTATATTGAGTGCTTTTCTCTCTTAGTTGTTTGGCATTTAATTGCGGTTCATTCCACCTAGGAAATAAATAATCTCCTTGTTTATGATCAACCAAGCGCATATATAAATGAGCGGTTGAATCAATTTTAACGGTATACTTCCCTGGTGGAATATTGACATAACCTTTTTCCATAAATGACAGCGAGCGCGCTTTTTCCCCTACACGCATAATTCGAAATCTTTCGCGTGTAGTATCAAAGTCAATTACGCGCAATAATTTATTATCTAATGATATGCGTATTTGATAATGTTGAATGCTTTGGGATGTAAAATGAGAGTATACAAAATAATTTTGGATTTCTAAACGCCGAGAACCTTTGATTCTAAAAGTTATCGGTTCGCTAGGCTTTATTTCCCAAAAACTTTTAGAATGAAGTTCCCACGATTTTCTTATATCTAGATGATTGTTAGAAAAGCAATGTAGGTTGCGATTGGGAGCAATTTTCTCTAAGGGTTGATAGCGTGCAACAAAAACACCAGCAAGTAAGCTTTTTTGGTAATAGCCAGGTCGATATATTTTAACAATGCAAGGTTGCGGAAGTTGCGGTGCGTAAACGTATTCATTTTTATTGTTGGTTGCTTTACCTTCGATTTGTTGATAAATTCCTAATCCTGACGAGTATGATACCTCTAATGCATTTCGGGGCATTTCTTCAGGCGAAATAATACGTAGAGCACTCCATTTGTCTAGAAGTATACGTATTTCACCATGAGGTAAAAAATTAATGTAGTTAATTTGGCAATTTTTACAGAAAGAGGCGCGTTGTGTATATATAGTATCCATCTCATTCTCAATATTATCCCAGCGTAAAGCCGTATCATATTGTTGAGAAAGTTGATGGTTGCTTTCATCTATTTGCGTTTTTGCAAAAGAAAAAAAAACAATTAGTGCGCCCAAAAAGAATTTCATTCTGTCTCCTTGCATTTTAGGCATTATATTTGCTCATGAGAATTATTAGAATAACTATGCTTAGAAGTGAAATGCAATAATTGTGCCACTTATTCCAAAATACCTACTAGATCGGGAGCATATTACCAATTAGTCAAAGAGTGAGAATCGAAGATTAATATTTTATAAGACTTGTAGCCTCAGTAGTGAGTATATTGGTACCTTCATCGAAAATATAGGTTTTTCTGAAATGTACTCACAATGATGAGTGTTTTATTTTTATATAAAAAAAGACTTTTTCTTTTCGAATGCAACTACGACTAAGGACATAGCTACAATCACTAATTTTTTAATGTTGCCTTTAAATTGATGAATGTCCTAAAGCATCACACAAATTCCATATGAAAAAATACTTTTTCTTATTTATATTTATATTAAGCCTAGCATTGATAAAGACAATTTTTCGTCTAGAGAAAAAACCTTTGATTTACCGGGTCCAAGGAAGTTTTTCTAATGTAATATCAGCTCCTCATGATGGCTATGAACTTTACACCGGAAAAATAGCTCATGAAATCTCTAGTTCCTTAAAGTGGGGGCTTGTGATCGCAAAATACTATCGAGCACCTTCTATAAATCGTTGGATAAATGTCAACAGACCGACAGAAAAGTTTTTTCGCGACGGAAAGTTGTCAAAAGC
Source organism: Candidatus Uabimicrobium helgolandensis (assembly GCF_041508025.1). Lineage (NCBI taxonomy): Bacteria > Pseudomonadati > Planctomycetota > Candidatus Uabimicrobiia > Candidatus Uabimicrobiales > Candidatus Uabimicrobiaceae > Candidatus Uabimicrobium > Candidatus Uabimicrobium helgolandensis. The sequence continues at coordinate 2,020,838 of NZ_CP165719.1, read as the reverse complement.
AATAAAGACAAAAAAAGCAGTAGCTGTATTTCAACAATATTTAAAAAATATCAAACAGGCGAGCAAATCAAATATTTCTATATTGGTAGAAATACATGGTCATAACCGCAAATATCCAAAATCACATGAATTCATTTCCTCAATCGAAGTAACATCAAAAGGTTTTACTTACGAAGAATTATTAATCCTAGCTAGCAACTATAAAGAAGTTGTCTCGCGACAACAGCCGCATACTATCTTTCCACTACAAGTAGATTATTTGTTGACGGAATCGCAAATAAATTATTCAGCTCAAAAAGCAAAAACAATAGGTATTTTTAATCAAGATTTTATCCATAAATCACTGCACTTTGAATTACCCAAAAAACTAAGAACAAACGACGTTTTACGTAAGCAGTATACGAAAATTCTAATAAAGTTACTACACAACCTTCAACAGAGATCTTCATGAGAAAAATTGTCGCATTATTTTTTCAGTTCAAATATATTTTTAAATGGCAGTGGTTGTTTCTACTACCAAAAGTTATTATTGTTGTTGTTATCGCTTTATTGATTGAGAAAAGCAATTTTTTTTCCCATTTTTATCTTTATGATCGACTCATGAATACGCAACAACAAAAACAAGCACACGTCATTATTGTAGAGATTCCTCAGCAAGAACATTCTTTACAGCAGTGGCTTGAATTAATACAGCAATTACATGAAAAGCTTTTGGTAAAAAAAATTGTCTTAAATTTTATACCACATCGCAATAACAAAAAAGTATTGCGTTTTTTACAAAAGCCTTATATTTTTTTCGTGAATGAAAAGCCTAAACCTCGAAACATTGAGGCGGTTCAGTATATTCATACTCCTCTACCAGTTGCCATCAATGGGATATGCCGCGATCAAAAAATTTTAAATAGCTCTACTCAAGATATTACAGCAATTACAAATTCCAATATATCAGGTAATAAATTCTTGATTAACTTTAACAATCGCATTATCCGGACAACTTCAACTCAAATTTTAAGTAAAAAACTAATTTCTCAATTAACAGCTGGAAAAATAATCCTTTTGGCAAAAGAAAATCGCACACAAATATACACCCCTTTAGGATCTAAAAGCATTTCATTAGAAGAATATCAGGCCTATGCAATCAATTCATTAATCAATAAAACGTATCTAAAAACTATACCAAAAGAGTTATATATCCTGTTGTTAATCGTATTTGTCATTGTATGTTTTGCAATACACACCTTAATAACAGGAAAGATGTTGTATATAAATATTTTATTTTCCCTGCTTCTCATGTTAGTTGCAGCAATACTATTTTTTGATAATTATTTCTTACCTATTCTTCCATTTGTCGTTGCACAAATAACAATATATATTTACGAAGCAAATCGAAAAAATCGTTTATTACATCGCACCTTTCAAAAAATATTTTTGCGCTGGTCAGACTATTTAAAAAATTCATTAATTGATAGCTCAATATCTCTAGGTAATTGGTCTCACTCTTTAGATGCATTAGGAAGTACACTTGGATTAGAAAAGTATGTATTTCTGAAAAAAAATGATGATAGTCCATACCTAGAAATTGTGAGAATCGAAGGTTGCGAAATAAATGATGTTATTGAAAAACGTCGAGATTGCCACCGTTCGCCCTATGACAAATGCTATTCTATGCAAAAATCCATTCTATTAAAACAGCGCTCTTTTTTTAAACAGGAGTTAGGAAAAAATCAATACCTAGTCCCTCTAATCTTTTCTCAGCATCTACTAGGGTTTTTAGCATGCTCCAAGCCAGCAGAAAAAAATGAAGAAGCGTTCGAGTTTACATTGAATAATTATAGTCACCACCTTAGCGAGTTCATTTATCAAAAAGACTTTGTCGAAACAAAAAAGCTAAAATCTCTTGATTCTTCCAGTATTGAAATAGAAAAATTACGCGACAACTTAGAAGCTTTTTTTAAATTAATTCGCAATAAGTTTATAAGATACTCAAACTTAATAAATCTTTATTCTACTCCTACAATATTGTACTCTATAACAGGTCGCCCTTTTTATATAAACCAACAGGCAATAATATTTTTCAAAAAAGAAATGATTTCTATACAACAAATTTCTTTAACAGATTTAATTACAAAACTAGGGGGATATTCAAAAAAGCAAAGCCAGAAACTTGTTGTTGAGTGTATTTTCGAGCAAAAAGAGGTAGCAATTCCCATAGATTTAATTAATAATCGTTTACAGTTAAAAATCTCTCCTCTAATTACATCTGACAATCAAAAAAAATTAGAAAGTATAACTTGTGAACTTGTAGCAAAAGACACAATGAAATCGTTCACTGATCTAGCCGTACTTACAAAAAAAATGGGGAACTATACTCGTTCAGAGCTTTCAAAAGCATTATTGTCTATATCACTGCTACGTAACCTTACCGACTCTAACCATAATTTAATAGATATGGTTGAAGATAAGATTTCATCTGCAAACAGTATGACAGAAAAATGCGAGTATTATTTAAATTTATACCAAGAAACGGAAGACATTCCTGTTTTTCCTGTGGATAGCTTTATGCTTTTTGAACAGGCAACAAAAAGACTCCAGAAACAGTTACTGGAAAAACATATAGCTATAGTTATTCACAAGCCTAGTTTTCCCAATTATTCTTTGGCAGGATTAAATTTGCAAAGAGTATTTTTTCAATTACTACTTATCCTTGTACAGGATGCTCAAAAGAATAGTAAGTTAAACATATTCATAGAAGAAGCAAAAGAAACCATATCTTATCATTTTTGTAACATTGGTATTGGAATGCCAAATGATCTGCTACAGAGTTATTTAACAGACGAACATCCAAACATTCCTGAAGAATACAAAAGCTTGTCATGGTGTACAAAAAAAATAACAACATGGCGCGGCAATATTCAAGCAAAAAGCCACGTTGGAATGGGAATGGAGTTTATAATTACAATGGATATTTTTTAGGTGAAAAATGAGTAATAATAAAGTACTTGTTGTTGACGATGACCCTGATATAGTGGGCTTGCTTGAAGTAATTTTCACGAGTATGGGTTGGGATGTAATCACTGCAAAAACAGGTAAGGAAGCCAAAGAGCTCCATAGCAATTATAATAAAAAAATATGTGTCATTGTTTTAGATGTACAAATGCCAGAATTCGATGGATTTATGTTTCTCGAATGGTTACGAAATGAACGTAAGTCACAAGTGCCTGTAATTTTATCTACAGGACTAAGTATCGATCAAGTCGGTCATAAAGCAAATGAATATTCAGATATTGAAGTACTAAACAAGCCATATACTATGCAACAACTAGTAATGAAACTAAAAAAATGGAAAGTATAATTCAATTTGTCCAGTGGCTTTTTGAGCAATTATTTCTAGGGATTTTTCCAGAAGGTAGTCTTGATCAATCTATTGTCACAACTGTATGGGTGGGGGTTATCGTTGTTGCCTTCTTTAATCAAAGGCTAGGCTGGACATTTTCAGGATTAGTTATTCCTGGGTACATAGCACCTTTAGCTATTGCAAAACCAATGGCGGCAGGCATAATTATCGTTGAAAGTTTGATTACTTATGCAATTGTGCACTTCTACTCTGAAGTACTGTCGCGACTTAAAATATGGTCAAGTTTATTTGGACGCGATCGTTTTTTTGCCTTAATTTTGGTAAGTATTATTGTGCGCTTAATTTTTGATGGCTGGTTACTCCCTGCGACAAGTGTATTTATCGAGCAGCATTATCAAACAAGCTTTGATTATCAAAGCAACCTCCACAGTTTAGGTCTTATTATTATAGCACTCACGGCTAACTTGTTTTGGCACAAAGGTATTATTCGAGGTATAGTTCCTCTTGCAACTACGGTATTTGTAACCATATTAATCATTCGTTATATACTTATGGAATACACTAATTTTAATATTGGTAGTCTAGAATATATGTATACCGACTTTGCATTAAGCCTTGATGCCAGTCCTAAGGCATATATTATCATTATTGTCTCCGCTATTGTATCATCGCGAATGAATCTACTATATGGCTGGGATTTCAACGGAATATTAATACCAGCGTTACTCACTCTTTACTGGTACGAACCAATAGCAATATTATTTACGCTTATTGAAATGTCTATTGTCTTACTCACGGCCACTGCCATTCTAAAATTGCCTTTTATGGCAAATAAAACGATTGAAAAATCAAAAAAGGTAGTTCTATTTTTTCATATCACTTTTGCCTATCGTTTTATCCTAGGATATGTATTTTTATGGAGTGAAATAGGAACAGGACGTGCTAATGATTTATTTGGTATTGGTTATCTTGTTTCAACTTTAATGGCTGTGAAAATTCACGAAAAACAGATTTTTTGGCGGCTAGTTCGAGCAAATTTACAAACATCTATCACTGCTGCTGCACTAGCAAATGTCGTTGGCTTTTTTTTTATCCTTGTTCCATGGAATTATTTCATAAATAAACCACTAAACAAAAGTGTTAAAGAAATCCACGTTACCAAAATGTCTGCACGTGTTTTCTTAGAAAAAGAACTGTTGAATACGTATAAAAATAAGGTATATTCAACATATCAACGTCCAAATCTGGGAGAGTTATATAACTTTAAAAAAGGAATACGAAATATCTGCGAATACTTAGGCTCGCGTCAACAACAAAACCTACTGCAAGCGAACATTTACTTGCAGAATAGTGGTTATCAACTGTACAAAACTCCCAATTATATTTATCTCAAAGAACACAAACATAACGGTAGAGGCATTTATATATTTAGTCTAGTAACAAACAAGAAACTTTTACTTTCGATTCCGTTCCCAATAGAAGAAAAAACATTTCTTCCTGCAATACATTTATTTTCTCAGACGCAAGCAAGAATCGTAGCTATTTCAAATACAAGTATCTCCGAACTAAATGCAACAACAGCCAGCAAAACTTTTTTTCATTATTTTCACTCTGTACTTGAATCTTACAAGCATGATATAGTACAAATACGATCAAATATTCGTTCCAAAAACTCTTTAGCGGCTAGTTTGTGGATCAATAACAATATACCTCGCGATCTAGATCTGCAAGCCCTTCAAAAATCTCTTGGGCGATTGGATGTACAACTACAACCGCTGCCTGAAGGAAATATACAACGTAGTGACAGTCAAAATAATTTTATAGAATTAGTACTTGGCGAAACATCACTATACGAACTATTATCTCAAAATAATAACATCTACTCAAAAAAGACTGTCAATGAACATATAACAGAGCATAAAGAAAAAATTGCACCTCGCAATAGTAATCTATATCAACCGCCAAAAATAGAAGAGCTACTTTTTTTTGATGAATTGGTTTTTACTCCATTAGTTAAGCTACAAAGGCAATTTCCATCAAAGTTAAATATACAGGTATTGATAAAAAAGATTAAGTTAATAAATATTTATGCAGGCTATGTTGGTTATAAAACGATCCTTGTTAAGGATGATAAGAACTACTATTTAATAGTACAAGAAAATACAAAGACATATAAAAAATACCAAGGTCTATATATTTTGAGATTAACAGAATATACTCCTTATTTTATTCAGGCTCCTCGCCCTTTGTTTGAGAAATACACTTTCGAATTCGCTAGCCAATTGTTTTTCGACAAAAAAGCAATGGCTCTTGCCGTTTCCGGAGCACATATTTTTAGCAGCAATACTAACACTTCTGATCTTTTGCATCGTGATAACAAAGTAAACATGTTAAATTTATTTTACCAAGTAATACTAAGAGAGAATTTTACTAAACCAGTACTTGCTATACAAATCCGCGCTTTTTCGTTAAAAGAAAATAGAGCTTATCCTGCGTCTGATGTACTTATGTCCTCTTCACAGCTAAAAACCAATAGTCGTTTATCCTTTCTGGCCAATACTTTATTTCGTTCATTAATCAATCAAAACCTCTCTGTAACTATCGTTAGCGGAGATCAACAAACGTCTCCTTACTCTGTATATAATTTTTTTCAGGCGAGATATTTAAAACAACTTTCAAAAAAAGAGTTAGTTGTTTTGTGGTTATCACCCTATATACGCGATGAGTACAATCAAAGTAAGCTAAACTTTAAAGCACGCCAGATAAATGCTCTTAACATAAAAAAAATCCAGGATTTATCGAAATTTATGCAGAACCGTACACTGAAAGACTCTTCATCAAAAAAAATAATAAAGGATTTACAGCTTTACACTTCCTACCAGGATATTATTATTCTCTACCAGCTGATGAAAAAATCATCTTATCAATTCTATTACTATGTCGATCCTGAGTCACAAAAAATAATTATTTTAGCTTGTCAAACGCTATTGCATATGCCGGTTATTATAAACATTTCAGTTGCACCTACTCATAGAACAAAGTTTGCAACATATATGAAATATAATAAAAAAATGATTCAAAAATTTATAAAATCGCGCTACACATTTTTAATACCTAGGTAATCAAATGAAGAAATTTTTAGTTATTCTAATTCTTTTTATGCTGTGCTATTTTCACAAAGAGCTTTATATTCTATATACTCAAACACATGATAAAATACTTGCTGTTATTAATTCAAAAAAAACAGAAAAAACCTCTAACTCACCATCTTTAAAAAATGTAACTATAAGTAAGGTCTATTTACTAAAAACAGATAAATGGCTATACTTTGATATCAGTGCAACTCAAAATATAAAAATTACGACTACTGCAAATATAAAACAAAAGCTTAGTCAAAACTTAATTGATAAAGAATGGTTCTATAAAGTAGAATTTGAAATGATATCTGATAGCGGTAAAACTATATTTTCCAAAAACCAAACTCTACGGACAAAAATACCTATATATAAAAAAAACAACCTGTTGTTTACAGAAAAATTTTACCTACAGCAAGAAAGCATACCTGGTATTAGCAATAATTCTGAGACGGAACTAACCGACATAAAACATTATGATAGGCTGCGAATTCGCCTAGTAAAAAAAAACAGGCACATCGACAGTGTTGCTGTACGAGTTTACAAAGAAATAATAAATAGTAGTCGTAAAATTCCCTACATCTGGAAGCGCCTGGGAGAACAAGAGCAACAAAAAGTTTCTTCAGATAATTTATATCCATACAAGTTATTACATGAAAAAGAAAAGTTTTCTCTTCTGCAACAAGAGTGGAAGCCTTTAGCACCTAAAGGTATTCCAAGTAAAGACTATGAATACAAAAATCTGTATCGCTTAAATAAAATAGATGGTACGTTAATAAAACAAAGTATACTTCCTGAGGGCTTTTTCTTGGATAAAGATTTACGTAAAACAATCAATATTCCTATCCAAGGAGCAAAACTTCATTTACAACTTACTTCTATGCAAAAACAGAGTAGCAAAATTTGGATTATTTGGCATGGAAAAGGCATTAATAACAAAAATTCAAAAACATTGACATTTAAAAGCTTTCAAGAGTATTCTTTCTTTTTTGAGACGGGATTGGTTGAAATAATTACATTACAACCATTGTTGCTAAATGGAAAAATACAAGTAGAAGATCGATGGATTAACCTTCTTGATACCAAAAAATATATTAGAAGTTTCGCATCCCAAAAAAAGCCAATCATTTATCGTTTGTTTCATGAACAAAATCGCAAAACACCTATACGTTTGGATGTACGTTATTTTTCGCAAAAAAGATTTCTTTCAAAAAAACCTCGCTTAGTAGAATGTCACATATTGACAAAACAAAAAAAACTTTTACAAAAACTACTTTTAAAAACTGCATTTTCACTTTCTAATTACGCTATAATTTGGGAAAAACAACAAAAATACTATACAAGTGAACCGCAAAGCCATTATTTTCAAGTGCCGAATGACGCTTATTATTTGATGATTAAATCTAACACAAGTAGATTAGTTACTAACTTATACAATCGACCTCCTACACTAATAAAACATACAAGTGTTCCTGAAGATTATTACATTGACTATGATAAAAAAAATAATCCTAGTTGGTTTTTACTATCGCCTTCTAATTATTATACATTAGTTGAAAAACAACAAACAAAGCTAATTTCGTTACAAACAAAACCTAAAGAAAATCCAAATATTACAACAGAACAAGCACCAAGTTGGGAAACATATCAACCTAATGATAAATGGACAGGACAATATATTTTAATACCAGAAGAGGTAGAGGAAATAAACTCCAGCAAAGAAAAATTACCATTTCAATATTATAAAATTGATAGTAACAGTAAAAATGCTATTTCTTTCTATGCTGACTACCAACAACAACAAGTAAATCCCACTCTTCTTTATCACAATAGACAAAAAAAGAGATTCTCTCCTATTCGAATATACATTGACAACACTCTTATTTATAGCAATAGATTACTTTCTACTATAGGACAAATTACTTTGCCACCTATTGCAGTCGGCAAAAAGTTACTAGATATACGCACTGCGCAAAATATAAATTTTTATATAAACTATACTCATCGTAAAACTTCGATGTTGCGAAAACAAATGGCAATAAAGCTCAATAAGAATTTACAATTTGTATATACAAAAAACCTCAATGAAGAAAATATTCTTATTCGCGTTTATCATCTGTGGGGAGAAAAGCGACGGTCAATTTTTCGTGTAAGCATAAAAAGTCAACAACAAGCATATCAAATAAAGAATGACTGGACATTTTATCGTCGTACTTTTTCAGTAAAGCCAAATCAAAAAAAACAATGCTATAGCTTGCATTCTAAAGAAATACTTGATAATGGAGAATTAATTATTTTTCCATTAAAAGCAGATATTATGGAAGGGAAATACAATATAGAGCTGGAACAATTGTCAGGTAATGCTAAATACTTGACAATTGCTAAATTACAAATCGAACCAACAAACGAAAGAGAAATCTTTTATGCAAAATAGTGAGTATAGTAAAGCATTCATTATGAATTGTCCTGTTTGTTCGAATAGCTAACACAAATTTAAGTTCAGTGGCATTTTGTTCTTTAATTTTCTAGCTTTGTTGCTCCTCTGTTACGCAGCTACGGCTGCGCGCCTTCGTCGCGCCGCGCTATAAAAATAAAGCTCTGCATTCAACGGGTAACTACTTTTGTCAAGTCACTTAGTTTTAAACATCGACAGATATCAATAATAGAAGCACATTCAGTAGTAGATCGGCGAGCAATTCTATAAAAACGAGCTTTCTCGGCAGAACTAAATTCACCAGCACCTTCTGCTATATTTAAAGAAATCGACAAAGCAACACGCTGGAGTTGATTAGAAAGGTGAGAGTGGCCTTTTGGTAAATACTCTACAATTTTATGCGCAAGGATAACAGATAAGTTTTAATGTAATACAGGAAATCGAAAAGTGCCACTGTCGTTTATGCTAAGGAAGGGTAAGTTGCAGGAAACTAAAATATATCACATATTTTTTGCGCGAAGAATTACAATTACAATTGCAAACCAAATAGAAATCGAGAATTTTGCGCCTGATTTTCAAGTAACAAAACAAAAAGAATTACTAGGCTCTGTCTCTTTTTCTACCAGCCAAACGATCTCAATGCTATTACCATCTGAATCTTCAGAGGTTTGCATACTTGGATGATCAACTTCCTTCCATTTCTAGTTTTGCAGGTAGTTTTTGAGATATTCATTTCTATTTTTCAATTTGCCGCTATTCGTAAATACTCCTCTCGGAATCTTTACAAAAAATGGTATCATAGTAGATTACTAACACAGGTTTTATTTCTAAACATTTGAAATAAAATATTTTACAAATACATCTGGGGATTTTTTATGCCTTTCATCTCGCAGAGAACAATGAATAAATCTCTTAGTTCTGCAATACTCTTCCCAGGATAAAAGCAAATGCGTTCATCTCCGATAATAGAACGGCCGATTCCCCAATGTTTCAACCGAATATCGAAATACACTATCCATCCTTCTTTGTTAGCAATTTTATATGCTTGCATAAAATCCATTGTATTTACTTCCATTTATCTCCCCTTCTAAAAGTTTTTTGTAGTGTTTTTATAGTAACAATCTTGGTCACAAATGGAAACCTGATTTCTTGAACGAAATTCCCCTACATACTGCGCCGAAATTTCCCTACTAGATGAATATGAAAACTCCCACGTCATAATTAAGAATCTCCCGGTTTCCAAAATAACGCGCGTTTGGTAAGTTATCTTTTTTTATTGGGAGTAGTGATTATGAGGTTGATGGAACAAGAAAAATTTACGGGAATTACTTTTCATCCGACAACAAATGAATTTATTCATAGATATTATCAATCTCTTCCCCAAATAGATTCTTTTCAAGCAAGAAGTGAAAATTTATTTATTTGGACATATGAAGGATCCCGACAACTCGTTTTGGATAGTGTCCCGGAAATTAGCCATGAAATCTTGTACAACACTAATGTGGTTGCAGTGCTTCTCAATGTTATGATTGATGACATTGCCGACATGATACTGGATGAAAAGCTTCTACATGGAACTCTTGAAATTTTAGAAACAGGGCAAGACCGTCATGGTATATTGCATTCATTTCCAGAATGGCAAATGTATTTATCCTTGTTAATGGACATAAGAAATCACCTGAATGAAACAATTAAAACATGGCCACAATACACATTATGGATTTCTGATCTAGTATTTTTTATCAGGCGACTTAAAACAGCAATGATTGGCAGTCTTTATTTTAATCAATCTTTTCACAAAAGCAAAACATCTAATTGGAACTTTGAAAAGTATGTCACTGAAATGTCTCCACCAATTCACACATTTATTTATGGCATTTTTAACCTAATGCTAATAGAAGAATTAGAATACAAGGAACGAGAAGCAATTGTTTCCTCGCTATACCAAGGGGAGCAATTTATGGCAATGAGTAACTGGCTTTCCACTTGGGAAGTAGAGATTGAGCAAAACGACTACACCAGTGGAGTTGTGTTGTGGGCATTAAATAATAGCATACTCAGCAAGGAAGAACTGAACGATGTCCCGCATGCAAAACAAAAAATTAATAAAAGTGTTTGTATATCTGATTTTGCCAAAAAGATGGAAGAAAAACTTTCTATTATCCAAAGTTTGCGTTCTAGAGTCAGCACCTTTAGTCTGGAAAAGTATATAGAAGATTTACGTGAAGTCCATGATCTACACATGAACTTTAACAAAATGCTGAAATATCAATTGGGGAATGAAATTATGTTATCACAAGAAAAAAAGAACAAAATTACAGAATATTACAGTGAAGCTGATAAATCATACCAGAACTGGGGCAACTCTGTCTACGAACTACACTATGGTTATAGAGACTACCCACAAGACAACCACCACACTTCTCTCATTCGTATGAATGAAGAAGTAGCGCAAGAGGCAAAGATCCAAAAGGGAGATAGAATCTTAGATGCTGGTTGCGGAGTAGGAGCTAGTGTGATTTGGCTGGCGAAAAACTTTAATGCTACTGTTTCGGGAATTTCAATTTCTCCTTTGCAAGTTGAAAAAGCCAAGGAGTTTATGAACAAGCATAAACTAGAGTCACAGGTGGATTTTTCGGTTCAGGACTATACCAAAACCAATTTTCCCGATAATCATTTCGATGTTGTTTGGGGATTAGAAAGCATCTGTCATGCTATTGATAAAAAAGATTTTATCAAAGAAGCCTGGCGAATATTGAAACCAAATGGTCGCATTGTTGTCGGTGATACTTTTTTAGTACGAGAAGAGTTGACAGAAATAGAAGAACACGCACTACAAAAATGGCTAGATGGTTTTGCCATTGACAATCTAGCTTCCACAAAAGGGTTTACCGAAAACCTAAAGAATTGTAGTTTTGAAAAAGTCAAAGTACGAGACATTACAGAAAATATAATGGGCTCAGCCCAGGAAATTTACCAACGTGGTAAAAGTGGGTATCCTGATGATTTAATCAGCAAAAAGAAAAGTATTGTACAAATTAAACATGTAGAAGCATGTTTATTTCAAAAAATCGCCCTGGATTTTGGATTGTGGAGGTATCAGATTATTAGTGCACAGAAATAACTTTTTACGCTCCTGATTTCGACCCTGCTCCTGATCCTGATCCCTTCAAACGTCACATTTGTTATGTGAAGTTTGATAAAGAATTAGCCATTCACTTATAAAGTTTTGGGAGCAGGATCGAAATCAGGAGTGTAACTCATCTAAAATATTTCATTTTCATAAAAGCCTACCTTGACAGCCATTTTTTACCAGCAACTAACAATCCTTCAATTTGAATTGAAACACATCCCGAACATTTACTGTATTTATTTTCAAAAATAAATACAGTATAATCTTTTATTCGTTAATCACTTATACTTTGTATGTGTTTTCAACCTGGTAAGAAATCTAATTACAATAAATGGAATCCATTATTATGTTAACTCTTCAAGGCTACAAAATAATAGAAAGGATTTATGAAGGAAGAGAAACAGACGTCTTCAAAGGATACAAAGATCAACAAGCGTTGATATTTAAATTACTAAAAGGGGAGTATCCTTCAAGAAGAGCCTTGACTAGATTTAGACGAGAATATGAAATCGTAAAAAACTTGGACATAGAAGGAATTGTCGAAGTAGTTGATCTAGTAGAATATCGAAATAGTCTGGTTATGGTGCTAAAAGATTTTGGTGGCGTTTCTCTTTCCAAAGTAATCGCAGCTAAAAAAATCACTCTTGATATTTTTTTCCCAATTGTAATTACAGTTGTAAAAATTTTGGGAAATATTCATAAGCGTAACCTCATCCACAAAGATATCAAACCAAGTAATATCATTGTTAACTGTGACAATTTCGACGTCAAAATAACCGACTTCGGTATTTCAACTTTTCTTTCGCGAGAAGCACCTCAAATTCGCAATCCTAAATTACTAGAAGGTACCTTGGCCTATATGTCTCCTGAACAAACAGGGTGGATAAATCGTGGCCTGGACTATCGCACAGATTTTTATTCCCTCGGTATTACTTTTTACGAAATGCTAACAAATCGCTTGCCATTTTTTGGTAAAGATGCCCTGGAGCTAATGCATGCCCAAATTGCTAAGGTAGCTTCTTCTCCTCATAAAATAGAAGATATACCTCCTTCACTGTCTCTGATTGTCGATAAACTTATGGCAAAAACAGTAAAGGAAAGATATCAAAGTGCTCGCGGTCTTTTATTAGATCTAGAAGATTGTTTCTCTAAATGGAAAGATAACGAAATTCATCTTTTTGTTCCCAGGAATTCTGAAGTATCAGACCGATTTCAACTATCTGAAAAGCTATATGGGCGAGAGAAGGAACTTGAAGTACTCCTAAGTAGTTTTGATGAGGTAAACAAAGGCCGCATGGAGACTCTTCTGGTTTGTGGGCATGCAGGAACAGGTAAATCAACTCTTATCCACGAAATTTACAAGTCGGTGCTGGCCAAAAAAGGTTATTTTATTGATGGGAAATTCGATCAAAAAGAACGAAATGTTCCCTACAGTGCCTTTAAATCGGCATTAAAAAAATTAATTGTTCAGATTCTAGGCGAGAATGAGGATATCATTTCACTTTGGCGCGAAAAATTTCGAAAAGCATTTGCTGATAATGGACAAGTGCTGGTCGAGTTTATCCCAGAGATCGAACTTATTATAGGGAAGCAACCTCCTTTAGAAAAACTCCCTGGTACTGAGTCACAAAATCGTTTCAATGTTGTTTTTATCAACTTTATACGTGTACTTGCTCAACAAGAGAGCTCGCTTGTTATTTTTTTAGATGATTTACAATGGAGTGACTCAGGAACGCAGAATTTGTTAAAGTTACTTGTAGATAATAGTTTACCGTATCTCTTCTTACTAGGGGCATATCGCGACAATGAAATAGATGGCTCCCATCCTCTTACTATGACTTTAGAAAGTATAGAACAAAAATATTTAATAAAAAAAATATCTCTTTCGCCATTGACATTTCCTTCTTTAAATCAATGGATCGCAGATTCTCTAAATACATCTTCTGAAAAATCACAATCTTTTTCACAATTAATTTCTCGCAAAACGACAGGAAATCCTTTTTTTGTGAAACAATTTATCACTACTTTATACCAAGACGGTATATTAATCTTTGATGACAAAACGAATTGCTGGCAAGCTCCACTAGAAGAAATCCAGCAAATGGATGTTGCTGAGAATGTTGTTGCATTTATGGCCGAAAAACTATCAAAACTTTCCTCTTCCAGTTTAAAAGTTATAAAAATCGCAGCAACAATTGGAAATACTTTTAAATGGCAACTTCTCGCCACTGTTCTTAATCAAAATATGACTGAAATAAAGTATGATATAGAAGAACTTGTAAAAAAAGGGTTTATTTTTCCTATGGGGAGTTTTGATATTACCTTTGTAAGCGATGAATTTCTCGAAGAAATTTCATTTAGATTTGCCCACGACAAAATCCAACAAGCAGCGTACTCTCTGATAGAAAAAGAGGACATAAAAGATATTCATCTTTCTATTGGTAAGATTATAGCGCAAAAATCGCCAGAAATGATCTTTCAACTTGTTTATCATATGAATTTAGCAATGGATTTACTTTCTCAAAGTGAAAAACTCCAACTCGTAGAATACAATCTACAGGCTGGTAAAAAAGCGATGTCATCTGCAGCCTATTCTTCGGCATGTGAATATTTTATAGCAGGAAGAACATTACTGCCAAAGAATGCCTGGAAAAAGCACTACTCTCTAACTTTATCTGTCCATACCAAAGCAGCAGAATGCGAACACCTAAATGGTAATTTTGAAAATGCTAAAAAATTATTTTCCCTGTCACTATTACATGTTAAAAGCAACGTAGAGCGGGCAGATATATACAACATTAAAATTGTTTTTCATACAAACTTAGGAGAACATCAACAGGCTCTGGATCTGGGTAAAGAAGGCCTGATATTTTTTGACATACAGGTGCCAAAACTTCCCGGCAAAGGAACTCTTTTACAAGAGGTTCTCAAAATCAAGTGGCTTCTACGTGGAAAAAAAACAGAGAAACTACTCCATTTACCGGAAATGGTAGATCCCAATGCGTTAGCAGCTATGAAATTACTAATGAGCATAAGCGCTTCTACGTTTTTTGTAAGCACAAATCTTTGGGCTTGGGGCATACTCAAAATGCTTCACCTTACTTTGAAGTACGGAAACACCCCCATCTCTGCTTTTGTTTATGTTTGCTATGGAATTATTGTCGGTTCAGGATCAGGAGATTATAAAAGAGGCTATGACTTTGGTAAATTGGCTATAGAAGTTTCAGAAAAATATGGAGATCTTCATTTAAAAACTAAGACTTTTAATTTATTCGGTTCTTTAGTTGGACATTGGCAACAACATGCAAATGATGACATTGATTATCTTCTAAAGGCTTACCATAGAGGACTAGAATGTGGCGACTTGATGTTTGCTTGTTTTTCTCTAACCTATGTGGTAAACAAAATGGTCATAACCGGAAAAAATCTAGACGAAGTTTCCCAAAAAATAAAAGATTATTCTCGTTTTTTTGATCAACTCAAATTCCAGGACGCTGTGCGCGTATACTGGGGAATTGAACAAATGATCAAAAACCTACAGGACGTACCAGAAAATGCCTCTATGCAAAATATAGAAGCAGAGAATACTTTTCAAGAAATGCAAACCGCGACAAACCAAATGCCTCTGCATTGGCATTATATCAATCAATTGCAAGTATTTTTCATTTTTGAACGGTATTCGCAGGCCTTAGAGATGGCGCAAAAGTCTCAAGAAATGCTTAGTATTTCATTTGGTACTATGCAAGTTCCTGTACAAAACTTTTATCATAGCTTGACTTTAACTGCTATTTATCACAAACAATCGCATACCAATAAGCGCGTATTCAAAAAAACATTACAAGAAAATCAAAAGAAAATGAAAAAGTGGGCGAAAAATTGCCCACAAAATTTTTCTCACAAATACTTCCTAGTAGAGGCAGAAATAGCTCGTATCAGCAACTATGAAAAAGAGAAAATTATAGAGCTATACGATCAAGCTATTCACAAAGCGGATGAAACCAAATACACGCAAAATAAAGCCATTGCTTGTGAGTTGGCAGCTAAGTTTTTTTTAACACAAGGAAAAACAAAAATTGCCAGAGTGTACTTAGAAGAGGCATGTTACAGTTACAATAAATGGGGAGCTGTTGGCAAAGTAATGGATTTAACAAGAAAGCACACTTCCCTACTACCAAAAAAAGACAGTAACAATTTTACACTTCGCTCTCAAGAAATTGAGACAACTGTTTCTACAATGGTCGGTCACTTGTCACATTTAAATATAAATACGGTTATTAAAGCCTCTCGTGCAATCTCGCGAGAAATATCATTAGATAAGCTACTAGTAAGACTGATGGAAATCACACTAGAAAATGCCGGAGCAGAGAGAGGATTTTTAATTTTAAATAGAGGCAATCAACTTTTTGTAGAAGTAAGACAAAGTACTGATCAGAGTAAAGCAGTGTTACAATCTATGCCTATTGATGATTGCAATGAAATTCCTATTACAATTGTGAATTTTGTCAAAAGAACAATGGAAAAAGTTGTTCTCCAAAACGCGTTTAAGGAAGGTGGGTTTAATTCAGATCCTTACGTTGTCACGAAGAAATTAAAATCTGTTTTATGTATTCCTATTTTGAAGCAAAATGAGCTTTTAGGAATATTTTATTTAGAAAATAATCTCACTCCTGATGTCTTTACTTCTGATCGCCTGGAAGTGCTTGAGATGATCTCTACTCAATCTGCTATTTCTATAGAAAATGCTAAATATTATGAAGGTATGAAACAAACGCAAAGAGAACTACAAGCAAGCGAAAAAAAATACAGGTTGCTGATGGAGCAAGCATCGGATGCCATTTTAATATCTGATAAAGAAGGAAATTATCTTGATGTCAATTCGAGAGCCTGTGAAATATTTGGTTATGAAAAAACACCATTTTTGCAATTGCAATTATCTCACTTCTTCCCTCAAAGATTTATAAATATCTCAGAATTAGAATCTGGAAAAACAACGGGCGGGGAACTGCAAATGAAGCGTGGTAATGGAGATTTATTCCCAGCAGACTTTAACATGAAACTCATTTCTGATGGACGAATACAAACAATTATTCGCGATATTACAGAGCGCAAGCGTTTAGAAAAAGAAGTTTTGGAAATTAGCTCTCGAGAACAACAACGTGTAGCACAGGATTTACATGATGGACTCGGACAACAACTTACAGGAATTAAGTATATCAGTGAAGCGTTGGCAAGAAGCTTATCCCAAAAATCTTTAGAGGAAGCCACTAAAATGGAAAGAATTTCTCAACTCGTGGCAGAGGCAATTAACTCTACTCGCGGAATGGCCAAAGGACTCTATCCAATGATTCTGCAAAGTAACGGATTAACAGTGGCTCTAAGTGAATTGGCACACAATACAAGTAAAATACCACGCGTTTCTTGTGAATTTAATCATGATACTGATATAGAAATAAAAGACCCTGCTGTTGCCAACCAATTATATAGAATCGCACAAGAGGCGCTTAACAATGCGGTTAAACATGGTAGAGCCAAAAATATTTTTATTTCACTTAAAAAAGAAAATGACAAAAATATCCTTTATGTAAGGGACAATGGAAAAGGTTTCCCTGATCATATTAACAGTGGAATGGGGTTAAATATTATGAAATATCGTGCGAGTGTTTTAGGTGGTGATTTACAAATTGAAAGAAAAAAGAAAAATACCTACATTATATGCTCTTTTTAAAAGAAAGAAGGAGAAGAAATGAGTTCAACAAGAGTAGTGTTAATAGATGATCATCCCGTAGTTCGCGAAGGTTTAGCCATAAGTTTTCAGCAAACAGATGACCTAGTTATTTGTGGAGAAGCTTCTGATTATTATGAAGGATTGGAGGTCATAAAAAAACTAAAACCTGATGTGGCTGTTATGGATCTATCTCTTCAAGGAATGGGAGGTCTTGATTTGATCAAGACTCTTAGAAAAAAAGGACACAAACTTCCCATTTTGGTTCTTTCTATTCACAATGAATCTTTTTATGCAGAAAGAGCTATTCGCGCAGGTGCGCAGGGCTACATTATGAAGCAGGAAAGAACAGAAGAGGTTATAAAGGCGGTAAGGCAAATTCTCCAAGGCAAAATTTATGTTAGCCGTGAACTTAGTGATAGTATCATGTACAAGTTTTTTGATAAGAATCCCACCTCTGATTCGCCTTTGGATCGTCTTACTGATAGAGAACTAGAAGTTTACCAACTAATTGGCCAGGGAGTTTCTCCTCATAAAATAGCCGATGATTTGTGCATAAGTATAAAAACAGTTGATTCATATCGCGCGCGAATTAAGGAAAAATTAAATCTAAAGAATGGTACTGAATTGCTACAAAGTGCTATTCAATGGGTACAGAGCCAAGATTTAGGATAAGCATCAGAAATTTCCAGGGTAATTTTAGTATTTTTTTGCAGCAAAAAGTAGGTAATTCCCTATTTCATAAAAAAAAAATTCTACTAAAATAGAAAACGTTACAAATAGATATGTTTGCCTAAAGAAAGTTATTCTTAAACAAAAATGAGGATTAAACTATGGTATTCTCAAACAAAAATGAGGATTAAAACTATGGATACTCTCCAAGCAAAACAAATTTTTATTGTTGATCATCCTATTATTCAAGACGGGTTAGAAAATATTTTTCAATTTGAGAATGACCTGAAAATTTGTGGAAAGGCTGTCTCTTCTGAAGAGACTCTAAAGTTCCTTCCTTCCGTAAAACCAGATTTAATGATCGCAGATATTTTCCTTAAAGGAATAGGTGGAGTAGCTTTTGTCGAAAATATTCGGCGGGCCGGTTACACATTTCCTATCTTAGTTTTGAGTATTTATGAAGGTATATCCTATGCCGAACAGTGCGTTGGTGCGGGAATCGAAGGATACATTCCGAAAAAAGAAAAAACATCCACATTGTTAAACGCTATTAGAAATCTATTAAACGGGCAAATATACATTGATGAAGAGCTAAAACTAGAAATAATAAAAAAGTTTTTCATGAGTGGCTCGCGATCAGTTTTCTCTCCGAAAGTTATTCTTACAGAAGAAGAACAGAAGGTCTACAACTTTATTGGAGATGGATGTCCTATCGAAACCATAGCAAGATTACTCAATCTAAGTGCAAAAAAAATCATACTTTTTCGAGAACAGATTAAGAAAAAATTATATTTTAAAGATAATATCGAATTATTGCAAAGTGCTATTGGTTTCAGAAAAGGATAATAATGAATATTAATGTCCTAGTGGTAGGTGATGGTTATTTGACTATTATGTATCTAAAGGAAATGTTAATTGTTTTAGGGTGCGAAGTTCAATGTGCCAACTCTGTTAAAATGGCGCTAGAAATTTTAGCAGAAACTTGTATAAACTTTATCATCTCTGATGTGAATATGCCTGAAACAAACGGCCTAGAGTTTTTTTCACAAATTCAAAAACATCATCCATCGTTAGCAGAAAATTTCATATTTATCTCTAGTAGTGTTTGCGAAGAACAAATAAAAAAGATAAAAGAATTGCAGTTGTCTTTGTACGAAAAACCAATTTCATTTGTTACTCTTACAAAAATAGTTGCGGAAAATTTTGGTTCAGATTTACTTGAGGGTAACAAGTCAAAATTCAATAAACTTTAGATTAGAGGAATGCCATTAATTAGGAAATTCCTAAAATATAGATATGACAAAAGACTGACTAGCAAGCAAGGAAGTCAGTTGTAAGTGCAATATACAAAAATTTTTACGTTTATTGATTCGTACGATCAAATGACTCAATTTCGTTTGCAAAAAATTTTAGTTCTGCCTCTATAAACAAATTTTATTTTGGGTGATTCCTCTTGAAACTAGCTGAAACTTTTCTTAACATTGTCGCTGATGCAGTAGTATACTTAGAGACAAAAAATTCTCTTGTTAAAGATCGTCTTATTCATGAGTTAGACAAGAGTTTTAGTCTTTTATACGCTCTTTCCTCTGAAATTGAAGTTCCGTATACAAAAAAATACGTTGACTTTGTTGCAGACAATCATACACAAAATTTAATTGCTCTGTTAGAAGGGGACGAATCTTGTTTGCAAGGTGTGCCTGATAATATCTCTAAATGGCAAAACCAGTGCTTGGCAAAATTGTCAAATACTTATCGCTACTGGAAAGATAACATTACGCAAGGACAACTTCGAGCATATTTCGTTGTTGCGTTTAACAATGTAGGTCTTTTAAGTTCATTGCGCATGTCTTCATACAATCCTCTTCCTTATCAACGTATTCAAGGAAGTGAATACGACACATCTATAGCGCGTAGTCTAGATGATGCCCGAAAAATTATAAAGTACTACTGGCAAGCAAAATACAAGTTACCTACAAGTGAAGTAGATAAAAACTTGGAGTTTTGGGCTGTAGAATGGGGAAGCTCCTTACTCTCTCAATTTAAAAATCGTCCTGTCACAGGGCAAAGTTTTTCTTTTGCATTTACTATTTTCTTTTTTATCTCTTCATTACGCAAATTATGTGAACAGGGCATATTAGATGTTTATCACCACGAGAGTCATCAAGAAATAGAACCGCATCACCTAAATTTACCATCAAATATGGTAGCAAGTGGTGCATTTGTAAGAGACCAAATACCAGACGAATCACTGACTCCAAAAAAATATAATAATATTGCCACAAAAAAGATTGCCTACATCCAAACAAAACTCGAAGTTATATCGCAGGCAAATTCTGTTTGTGATCAACCGTTTATAGAATACTTTTTGATACCAAAAGATAACTATTTTGATATTGAAACTCAAGACGAAAAAATTGTCATTGTTCCCATTGAAAACTTAGATGATTTAATTGCAAAATTTTTTCCCAATTGGTTCATTCGCAGCAAATATCAAACTTCAGAACAACCTAAGTCGAATATAAACATAGAACAATTTGTACAACAAGGAGAGCAGTTAGCTTTACAGTTGTCAAATATTCACAAGCAAAACAGGATATATAAACATTTGACCCTTAATTGTATAACTTTGCCTCTTGGGAATTCACATGTAGATTTGATTCCTCCAACAGAAGCCATGTCCATTGCTCTAGTCAACCCAGAATCGACTATTACCTATATTGCTCCAGAACAAACGGATTATTACAATGTGAACCTAGATCAGCGTACAGATATTTATTCACTAGGCGTTATCTTTTATCAAATGCTTACGACAAAACTTCCTTTTAGTGCAGAAAATGTTTATGAATTTATAGTTGCGCATGTTTCTCAAAAGGTGATTCCGCCTCGCGATCTTTTTCCGCAAATTCCCTTAGTACTTTCGAACGTTATTATGAAGATGCTCGCAAAAAACCCTGATGATAGATACAAGAGTGTTGCACAAATTGCGCAACTTTTGGCAGCCTATAAAAACACGAACGCTGTGCAAGTAACTACTGATGCATATGAAACTTTGGTTTTTCCAAGAAAAATGTACGGAAGAGAGTTAGAGTATCAACAATTACAACAATCATGGCAAAATTTTCTCGAAGGTAATGACGAAATTGTTATGGTTTACGGAATGCCTGGAATCGGCAAAACGGATTTCGTTAATAGTTTACTACGCGATGTACTTGAAAAAGGGGGTTTTTTCTTTACAGGAAAATACCAACAAAACAACAAACAACCATTTTACAATGCTTGGATAGAAATTCTACAGAAATTCTGCAGGCAAATTTTATCCAGTTCCTCACAAAATATAACCAAGTGGAAGAACATGATTATTGATGCACTTGGTACTAACGTACGTGTCGTCGCCGAAGTAGTTCCAGATTTTGATAATTTAGTCGGAAAACAAGAACCTTCGTCTCTTGTTCCGCCCGAAGAATCTCGTAATCGTTTTTACCTGGTTATGGAACAGTTATTGGACGTTATTGTTATCAATAGCAATAAAATTACTGTATTTATTGATGATATTCAGTGGATGGATAACGCATCATTATTACTTATCGGTAAATTTTTAGGGAAATATCCTCAAAAACTATTTTTTATCTTTGCTTCGCGCCACAGTGAAACAAATTGTAAAAAAACAGCGCATTTAAAAGAACTCATCACAACTAAAGATATTAAAATAACCAAAATATTTCTTTCTCATCTTCCGTTAATCTCTGTAGAAAAAATTCTTACACATTTGTTTTCTCCAACACCAAATGACATTAAGCTTTTAAGCTCTCTCATTTTTCAAAAAACGATGGGGAATCCATTATTTATTAAACAATTTTTACAAGTTCTCTACCAAGAGAAACTGCTTTACTTTGAAAAAGAAACCTGTACTTGGTCTTGGGATTTATCCATTATTGAAAAATTTGAATTCAGTAGTGATATTTTGGATTCCTTGTGTAAAAAAACGGCATTATTACCTGAGAAATACCAAAAATTGCTAAAAATATGCTCGTGTCTACGCGAAAATTTTTCAGCAGAAATGTTAGGTAGTATTATTTGTGAATACGAAGATTGTATAACAGACTTTATCAACGAAGCGACTCAACAAAATTACATTGTGGCAACACAAAACCAGTGGAATTCTTTATTCATAGAGCATACTTATAAATTTACCCATGATTTAGTACTCCAAAGTATCTATACATCAATAGACGAAAAAACAAAAGCTCAAATCCATTACGATATCGGTTCATACTACTTTAAACAACAAGATGACCTATCCCCTTCTAAAGTAGCAGTCAACTGGAATTATTGTATTCCACAATTGAAGGACGAAGAAAAAAAACAACTGACACAATTCAACTTTCAAGCAGCAATAAAAGCAAAAAATGCTGCATCATACGCAAAAGCTTTTATGCACATTCAACATATTCAAAAAATTGCTCAACAGATAAAACTTGAAGCTAAATTTATGTCTCAAGTTTATCAACAAGAAGCCGAATTAGCTTACTTGAATGGTGATTTTAGCAAAGCAGAAAAACTGTTCATGCAAATGATCGATAATACAAAAGACAAAGTAGAAATTGCTCAGATTCACGTTTACCTTGTTGTTCTCTATACTCGTATAGGCGACTGGGATCAATCTTTCAAAGTAGGAAAAAAAGGTCTCAGTTATCTTGGAATTAACTGGTCATCAAAAAGTGTATTACTCACTTTATTCAAAGAATTTTTCCGCATTAAAAGAAATTTACATAAGTTAAAAACCACACCAGATTATTTTGTCAACATGCGTAAATTACAAGACGAGGAACAAGAAATTGCTTTACAACTACTATCTATATTCATGTACACTACTTACCATGGTGGCAAATTATATGCATTTTTAACCGCTCTAAAAATGGTAAACATCACAATAGAAAATGGCTTCACTGTGGATTCGCCAAATGGTTATGCGTATTTTGCCATGTTATTGGGGCATTTAAAAACACTAGGTAGTTATGATTTAGGGCGTAATTTTATGGAGTGGGCAATTACACTAAGTAAAAAATACGACAACCCTCTACACACTGGTCGCGTATATTTTGCCTTTGGAGCAGTTGTTAATCATTGGACGCGAGAATTCAAATTAAATCTACATTATTTGCAGAAGGCGAAAAAGTATAGTCTACAGGGTGGAGATCTGATGTTCGCTTCTTATGCTGCTGTTCACCCTTTACAAGTCTATTTTTTCTCTGGAAAAAACTTACAAGAGCTATTTGAAGAGACTAATATTCGCCAAGATTTTTTAGAAAAAGCAGGATTTACCTCACAAGAGTTTTTTCCCATCGGGCTACAAAAATTCATTGTCGACATGAGTGATGTTTCACCTTCAAAAATTCGTAAAAACCTAACTTCGAGCGACTACAGAAATGAACAACAAAAAATAAAAAATACTACAGGAATCATATGGTTGGAAACTTTAGAGCTAAAAAAACTTTATCTACAAAACAACTATCAAGAAGCAATCAACCTGGCCGCAAACTCTCTTCCTTATATAGACGGAGCTTTTGGTCAAATTATGAAACCAGAGTATTATTACTACTTTACTTTATCATTATTAGCTCTTTATTCGCAGGAAAAGCCACGAAGACGTTTGAGCAGGAGAATCAAAAGGAATTTTGCCAAATTAACAACTTGGAAAAATAACTGCTCGGAAAACTTTGAACATAAATATTTAATCGTCAAGTGCGAAATACTTAGAGTTCAACACAATTTTGTCGCAGCAATGAAGCTTTATCCGCAAGTAATTGCAATGGCAAAAAAAAATGGTTTTGTCCATCAAGAAGCTATAGCAAACGAGTTAGCTGCAAAGCTGTACATTCAACTAGGAATAAACGATACAGCAAAAATGTACATGCAAGAATCCATCGCATGTTATAAGAAGTGGGGATGCACAGTAAAAGTACAGCAGCTCAATAAATTGTTAGACAGTGCCAATGCTTTGTAATAACTACCGTGAAAGAGAACACAATATAAAATGATATCCTAGTTTGATTACAAACAAAGGAATCAAAAAATGCCGTGCCTAAAAAAATAATAAACGAAAATGAAGCAGAGATTCAGAATAAATGTGGAGGAAGCTTCTTACAAAGAAAACAATCAGTTTATCGCGTACATTATACGTTCAATTATGGCAACAATACAACGCCTTTTGTTATAAAGATGGAAGTGAAATCCTCTCAAATATCCTTCCAATATAACCTTCGTAGACGTTCACCAAAAGTGGCTAAGAGCCATTCATCGCAATTTCGTGCTCACATTATAACATGATTTTGAAAACGCGATGTGTTACGATTTTCGATCTCAAGGCGTAACAATAATATTATTTCACCTTGAAAGTGACGCCATTTAAAGTCGCTCATTGATTGCTCCATCCATTTTTAATTAGGTTTTGTTGGAATTTCTATTATAGAAAAACCTAAAATGAATGGAGCATGTCTTTTTTACAACAGCGCCAGAAAAAGATAGGATCTAATTTAAACTTTTTCTACTATCTGTTCTTTTTTTGCCTCACTGTGATTCGTGCAACAATACCAATACATCATAATTACAGGAAACCAGAGATTCACTTCGTATGGAAAAATATAAATAAAAGGGAAAATTCCAGCCATCCAGAATACAGCATTTCCTTCATTAAGAACTATATTAATTCTAAAGAAGTTGTTTATTTTGTGCTGTAAACGGAATGCTAGATATAAGCATAGTGTTGTGATAATCATGCAAGCAAAAACTTCTTTCATTATCATTACATTATTCCTTTATTTGTAGGTTTAATTTTGTATATTTATTGTAATGTACGAAAGAATATTTATTTATGTTGGCTCGCTTTACAATAATTCCATCAATTCGGGATATTTAGCTTGATTTTTTTCACTATGACTTTTGCTAAAGTTCTACTATGACTTTAATATAAAGTAAATTTTTAAATTAGGGCCTGTCATCATTCAAGCTAATGAAGCCAAATAATGCAAGAAACTAAGTATACAGCCGCTAAAAAATTCTGAGCAGTTTTGTCGTACCGCGTAGCAATAGCTCGATATTGCTTGAGTTTGCAGAATAGATTTTTTATCAGATGGCGAGATTTATAAAGGTGGCTATCGCATTCTTTTGGCTTTTTAATATTAGATTTCGGAGGAATCACAACAATAATATCTCTTTGTTCTAATTTTTGAATAACGCGTTCTTCTGCATAGTAAGCTTTGTCAGCAAGTAGCGCTTTAGCTTTGATAGAAGGTAATAGAATATCTGCTCCCGATCTACTACTGAATGTGCTTCTATTATTGATATCTGTCGATGTTTAAAACTAGGGCGTGTCATCATTCAAAATATTGTGTGTTTTTTCGAGCCCGAGCCCGTTTGCGAAACTTTCACTAACAATTTATCAAAGAAGCAAAGTTTCTTTTTCCATCGCAAAAAACTAGTATTGAACCAATAAATCACTTTCTGTCGCTCTCAAAAAGTTTTCGGGCGCGGGCTCGCAAACGGGCTCGGGCTCAATACTACTGGCGTATCATTAAATGAATCCGTTATATTTTTATCTGTATTGAATGATGACACGCCCTAGTAAAACAAAATGTTCTGGCCAACGGACGAGAATTTCTTTTGCGAGTTGTAGCAATGCTTACTCGTTTGGTCAAAATTCAAGTAAAAACGTAAGACTTAAATTGCTAGACGAGATCGGGCTCGCAAGCGGGCTCGGGCTCGAAAAAATAGACAATACTTTGAATGATGACAGGCCCTATTTACCTGTAGGAATTTAGCAATTATATATAACTGTTTTAGATACATAAAAATATGGTTGCCTAGCACAACAAAGCTAGGCAACCATATTTTGTAACTCATACAGGAATCAACTTAAGGAGTCAGTTAAAGTTGCAATCTCAACAATTACGCATTTTTATGGATATGCTAAAAAGCAACTACGTATCTCTACTCTTGGCGATGCTAACGTTGTCATGTCTCATAAATTAAAATCTCTTAGCCAACTATTGCACCTTATTCCAGTTAAGTTCCTTCTTTCTTCCAATCTTGAATTTACACCTGAGAAAATTATTGCTTACTATTCTTTACGATGGGAAATTAGTTTTAAAAAGACTTTAATAGAGCGTGCATTTTGTGCAATTGTTCGATTAGAACAGTGGAATTGCGAAAATCTATTGTTTGTTGTGCGTCTGATATAGCTTTTTGAGGCTGCTCGTGGATTTCAATTATAACTCCATTTGCACCAGCAGCTAGACCTGCCAATGCCATGTCTTTAACAAAACGCCGAACGCCGATTCCATGTGAAGGATCGACAATTACTGGTAAGTGACTTTTTTCTTTTAGTATTGGTACTGCGTTTAAGTCTAGTGTATTGCGGTAAGCTTTTTCAAAAGTGCGAATTCCACGCTCGCACAAAATAAGGCGCTCATTGCCATTGGAAAATATATATTCTGCCGAGTGTAAGAGCTCATCCAAAGTACCCGATATACCGCGTTTGAGCATAACCGGTTTATCTACTTTTCCCAATTCGTGTAGTAAAGTGAAATTTTGCGAGTTACGCGCACCTACTTGAAAAATATCTACATATTCGTGCATTTTTTCTATTTGGTCTACAGCGAGTATTTCACTAATAATTTTAATATTGTTTTCGCGTGCGATTTGTGACCACATTTTTAGGCCATCTAACCCCATCCCTTGGAAAGAGTAAGGAGATGTTCTCGGCTTAAACACACCACCACGCATGATACGGACATTATGTTGCCGCAAGTGGTCGATTGTTTTGCGTACTTGTTCTTCGCCTTCTATAGAACATGGGCCAGCTATGATTGTTAGTTCATTACCAATTGTCACTCCATCACCTAAGTCAATATAAGTAGAATCCACTTTCCATTTTTTGGAAACTAATTTATAAGTATCAGATACGCGATGTATGTCTTTTACGCCATTGAGGCCACCTATTTTGCGAATATCGAACTCTTTTTTGCCGATGGCAACAATATAATCACCTCGCTGTGTTTTTACTCGCGATGTTTGATAATCTATACTCTGAATATGTTCACAAATAGTTTGGAGATCGTTTGCTAGTATATTTTCCTGTAACTGAACAATCATTGTATTCCCCTTATTTTATTAACAAATTGTGTAGTTGTGGTAGATAGTTCTAAGCTATTATTCAATTCGCGGATAAAAGCACTTGCTATAATTGCGCCATTGGCGTAACTAACAATATTATCAAAGGTTTGTTTATCTGAAATCCCAAAACCAACCACAAAAGGGTTTTTCAAATTCATAGCACGTAAACGCGAAAAATAGCTTTGGTGATCAGAGGCTATTTGTAAATTGTTTCCCGTCACAGAAGCTGTAGATACAGCATAAATGAAACCGTTACTTTCGTTATCGATAGCTCGAATTCTTTCCGTTGAAGTTCTTTGCGTGATCAAAAAAACATTACTGAGATTATGTTTACGAAATATATTTTTATATTTTTGGCAATACTCTTCAAAAGGAAGGTCAGGTAAAATTACACCATCAATACCAACTTGTGAACATTTTTCGCAAAAACGCTCTATTCCAAATTGCAATACAGGATTGAGATATCCCATCAGTAGTACTGGTATCGTGACTCCACTGCGTAATTCTTGTAATTGTTCAAACAATACGCGAAGACTCATTCCATTTGCAAGAGCGGTTTGGTTACTGTGCTGTATTGTTGTTCCATCAGCAATAGGATCTGAAAAGGGAAAACCTAGTTCAATCATATCGACGCCAGCGTTCTGTAACATTTGACAAATAGGTAAAGTATCATTCAAATGAGGAAAACCTGCGGTATTAAACAGTGAGAGTATTTTATCTTTACTCTCAAATAATTCAATGATTCGATTACGCATGTTATTCTCCTTGTAGGTAGGTATGAAGATCCTTGTCCCCGCGTCCTGAAAGACATAAAACTATATTTTTTTCGCTAGAAATATCTAATTTTTGCAAATAGGCAATTGCATGAGATGTTTCTAGAGCAGGTAGAATTCCTTCTATACGCGTAAGTAATTTTCCAGCAGCGATAGCTTCCTTGTCGGTAACACTAGCAAATGTAACTCTTTTTTGGTGATGAAGATGCGCATGTTGCGGACCAATACCAGGGTAATCTAATCCAGCAGATATTGAGTGCGCTTCCAATATTTGTCCGTCTTCGTTTTGTAGTAATAGTGACTTACAACCATGCAAAATCCCTATACTTCCAAGAGCAATTGTCGCTGCGGTTTTACCAGATGTTAATCCTGCACCTGCGGCCTCAACGCCAATTAAATTAACATTTTTATTTTCCAAGAAATGATAGAACGCTCCCATTGCATTACTACCACCGCCAACGCAGGCAATAACATAATCGATATGATCTATTTGTTGTTTTATTTCCTCACTAATTACCGATTGAAAGTAAGCAACCATTGATGGAAAAGGATGAGGGCCAACTACAGACCCAATTAAGTAGTAAGTATCACTAGGATTCGCAATCCAGTCTCGCAAGGCTTCATTTGTTGCGTCTTTGAGAACTTTGCTTCCGCTGACAACTGGATAGACTTTTGCGCCTAACATTTTCATACGCTCAACATTTGGACGCTGACGCGCCATGTCGATTTCTCCCATATATACAGTGCAGTCAATTCCCATTAGCGCACAAACAGTTGCTGTTGCTACACCATGTTGTCCAGCACCTGTTTCGGCGATGATGCGTTTTTTTCCTAATTTTTTTGCAACTAAAATTTGTCCGACAGCATTGTTAATTTTATGTGCACCGGTATGATTGAGGTCTTCGCGTTTTAAATAAATATTTGCTCCGACCTCTTGTGACAATCTTTGCGCATAATACAATGGTGTAGGTCGTCCTACATAATCAGCGAGCAATTGTTTAAATTCTTGTATGAACAAGTGGTCAGAGATACATTCTTTAAAAGCGTGCTGTAGCTCTTCTATATTCGGACGTAACATTTCAGGAACATACGACCCACCGTATATTCCAAAGAAACCATTTTCATCTACAAGATGTGCCATTGCGAACCCTTTCAATCATTTCTTGTACAACCTTTACATTTTTAACGCCCGGCTGGAGTTCTACCTTACTATTTACATCCACACCCATTAACTGTGGTATATCACGTGAAAATCTTATTACTTCGTCGATATTTGTTAAACCAATGCCACCGCTTAGAAAAAAAGGTACTGTCAGAGAGTAATTACGTAAAATATTCCAAGAAAAAGTCTTTCCTGAACCACCATAATTTTTAGTTTTGGTGTCGAATAATAAGTAATCGCAATGCGTGGCATACGCATTAACTTCACTTAAACAAAACTTGTCATCCACTCCAAAAGCTTTTGACAATAGTAGGTTGGGAAAAAGCTTACGAATTTCGCGACAGCGCTCTATTGTTTCATCGCCATGCATTTGAATGCCTTGTAATTGAAACTCTGTGACTCTTTGACTTATTTTTTCGTTTACTTCATTGACAAACACGCCTATTTTTTTTATTTCGTTAGGAACGCTTGATCTCACAAAATTCGCAATATCTGCTTGTGCAAACCGCGGTGATTTCTCATAAAAAATAAATCCAAGGTAGTCTGGTTGTTTACCTGTAATATCCGCAATATTTTTAGTACAACGCATTCCGCAAATTTTAATCTGCATCACATTTAGCCATTTCTTTATGTACCATGGAAATAAATTGTGCACATGCTTGTTGTGGGTAACTATGTTTCATAAAATTTTCACCTATCAAAAATCCATCAAATCCGGCTTGTTTTAGTTTGCAAATAGATTGTGGTTTACTGATTCCGCTTTCTGATATTTTCAAAAATGTGGGTGGTATTTGGCTTCCAATATCAAAAGATTTCTGTAACGACACGGAAAAATCACTTAAATTACGATTATTGACACCAACAATATCAACTTGTGGAATGAGATAATCTAATTCTTCGTGTTCGTGAATTTCGAGTAACACTTCCATACCAAGGTTCTTTGCACATTGAGAAAGTTCCTTGATTTGCGCTTGTGATAGTGCTGCTGCTATTAATAATACGACATCCGCTCCAATGGATTTTGCCTCGACAATTTGATACTCATCGATAATAAAGTCCTTGCGCAAAATCGGACAAAAATTGAATTTTCGACTTATTTGTAAATCGTTGTTGCTGCCACCAAAAAATTCTTTGTCTGTTAAAACAGACAAGGCTGAAGCACCAGCTTGCATATAACCGATAGAAAGATCTTCAACGTCAATGTAAGGGTTGATATCTCCTTTCGAAGGCGAACGACGTTTTATTTCAGCGATAATGCCTACCTTGTCGCGACGTTGTAGATATTTTTTAAGTGACACACATGGTGTGGGAAAATAAATACTCTGTTCTAATAGTTTTGTAGGATATAATTCTTTTGCCTTTTCCACACTGGTGCGTTTAGACCCAACAATTTTTTGTAATATGCTCATTTTCAATCCTTCATTGTTTTACTGATTGCGATTATTTTTGTCAGCACCTGTAATGCTTTTCCTGATTTAAGAGATTCTGTTGCTTGGTGTTTGCATTCATCTAAACTTTTCTGTGGAAAAGCGCAATGAATAGCAAATGTTGCGTTAGCAATGATTGTTTGGTTTTGCGCTGCTGTACCTTTCCCCTTGAGAATTTTCATCAAAATAGCGGCACTTTCCTCGATACTATCTCCGCCGTAAAGGTCTTCGGCATTGACCTGTTCGAAGCCGCAATCTTGTGGAGAAATAATTTGCTCGCCTCTTTTGTCTATTTTTTTAAAGGCACCAGTGAGTGATATTTCGTCGTAGCCATCAAGAGAATGAACGATAACGTAATCAATGTCTTCATTTTGTAAAAGATAAGAATAAAGACGCGCTACTTCGAGGTTAACAACACCAATCATTTGTTTTTTAGGAAATGCAGGACTAACAAGAGGTCCTAGTAGATTAAAAAAAGTACGAATGCCTAAATTTTTACGCACTGGGGCAACATTTTTCATTGCAGGGTGAAACATCGGTCCGTGCAAATAGCAAAATCCAGCCTCTTCTATCAATTGTTGTAGTTGAGTAATATCATTAGTAAATTTTATACCAAGCGATTCGAGAACATTTGAGGAACCACAACGCGATGAAGCACCATAATTACCGTGTTTTGCTACTTTTATACCACTACCTGCAACTACAAAGGCGGTTAATGTCGAAATATTAAATGTATTTTTCCCATCACCTCCGGTTCCACACAAATCTATAGGGGAATAAGCTTTTAAATCAACGGGTATACACAATTCACGCATTGCATCGCGAAAACCACCTAATTCTTCGACTGTAATATGACGCATGCGAAAAACAGTTAAAAAAGCGGCGACAAGATGGTCATTGTATTTATTTTGCGCAATATCCTTGAGTACTTGACACGCTTGTGAACGTGAAATTGTTTTATTAACGAGTAATTGATCGAGAAGTACTTTCATTGACTTTCCTCCTTAGTTAGTATCCAATTGCCAATTATTTGTTTTCCCGTTGAGGTCATAATCGATTCGGGGTGAAACTGAAGTCCATGTACATCATAATCTTTATGAGAAAAAGCCATAATGTTTTCATCATCATCTTCAGCAGTAATATGAAGACAATGGGGCAATGATTGGCGCTTCACGATCCATGAATGGTATCTACCGGCGTCAATTCTTTGTGGTAAACCACCAAAAATATGCGACAGTTGTACAATATTTATTGCTGTTTGTTGACCATGAACCACACGTTCCATTTGTTGCAATTTACCGCCAAGTGCGCAAGCAATTGCTTGATGACCTAAACATACACCTAAGATGCTTTTGGTTTTGTAGTATTCTGCTATCAAGTCAAGCATAATTCCAGCTTGTTGTGGAATACCTGGACCAGGAGAAAGAACAATCTTATCGAAAACTTCTGCCTCTTTTACTGAAATCTCATCATTGCGTTTAACAACTATATTATTACAGCCATTTTCTTTGAACAAATGTACGAGGTTGTAAGTAAAAGAGTCGTAATTATCGAGTACAAGTATTTTGGTCATTTGATATCTCCTCCGCCATATCAAGTGCTTTTTTGAGTGCTCCCAGTTTGTTGTTGACCTCTTGCAACTCTTTTTCTGGAACAGAGTCGGCAACGATACCTGCTCCTGCTTGAAAATAAAGCGTTTGTTGGTAACTGACGAACGAACGAATTACAATAGCATGATTACAACTACCATTAAATCCCAAGCAACCAATAGCACCACCGTAAGCGTGGCGCGGTACATTTTCGTAAGTATTGATTAACTCTATGGCTCGGTATTTTGGTGCACCACTGAGTGTTCCCATTGGAAAAGTATCATGAAGAATATCTAAAACTGTTGCGTTCTTAACGCGACCACTGACCTTAGAAGTAAGATGAATAACATGTGAATACATCTGAGCCTCACGATAATTTTCAACTTCAACTTTTTCACAGTGTTTGTTGAGATCATTGCGCGCTAAATCGACAAGCATCACATGCTCAGCATTTTCTTTCGGATCGCTACGCAATTTTTCTACCGCTTCTAAATCGGCTTTTTCATCTCCTGTCCGACGATATGTTCCAGCAATTGGATACAGAGATGCTTTACCATCTTTAACTGTCAGCTGTGCTTCTGGAGAAGAGCCCAAGATTTTAAAATTACCATAATCAAAATAAAATAAATATGGAGAAGGATTGATAGAGCGTAGCGCTCGGTAAACGTTAAATTCGTCTCCTGAAAATTTTTGAGCAAAACGCCGCGAAGGAACTATCTGAAAAACATCGCCGTACTTAACATGTTGTTTACACTTACAGACGCAATCAATAAACTCTTCATCACTTAAATTTGATGTTTCAGGACCCTCTTTACGAAAAGCATATTGCGGGAAATCTTTGAAAGTAAGAGTGTAAACAAAAGAGGCTAGATCGCTATTCTCATCATTACTGACGATAAACATTTCATTGCGATGGTGATCAATCGCAATTACATAACGAAAAACGTGATAAATCATATCTGGTATATCGTTATTATGTTGAACATCAATTGTTTCAAAATAGCGAATAGCATCGTAAGCTGTGTATCCAAACAAGCCATTGTCGATAAATGAATACGCTTCAGGCATAGTGCAAGAAAAATGTGTGATAAAATCTTGAAGCGACTTTGACACCTGCGTTCGTTCGTTGATGTCTTTAATTGTGGTTGAACCATCGGGAAATCTCTGGGTAATTTTTTCACGATGTACTTTAAACTCGGCAATAGGGTCACAACAAATATATGAAAAACTTTTTTTATTTGGTTGAAAGTCAACGCTTTCTAGTAGAAAACAATGCGAATATAAATCACGTAAACGCAAATAAATGCTAACAGGAGTAACTGTGTCTGCTAGAATTTTTTTGACACGGCAGTGCAATGGATATTTTTTCATGACAAACCTCATCGAGTAGAGAAAAAGAATTTCAAAATTTCGAAAGATGATTTCTTAGATCGCAAATATCTCCTCAAAAGTAAAGATTGTTTACCTAGGTAGAAGAATGTTTAAACGACTTAAATGATAACTATTCATTCTCAGGAAATAATAGACAGTATGAGACATTGATCAAATAGCAAGACACTTTGAAATTGCGCAGAGAAATATAACGCCTTGAGGTTTAATGTGCGTTTGCACATAAAGACGATAAAAGTGATTTACTTTTGAAGGTATGCCACGAAGTAAAATAAAAACAATAGTTTTACTAAGTTAACAGACCAATTTCCTGGAAGTAGTATATAGATTGAGGGGAAATTTAAGTAGGGCTATGCCCAATTATTGGATTGGGTAGTTAAGAGGATATTGTGGTGAATGTTTTTGAAAGTATGAAAAAGTTTCATTTTATCCCAATCCTAAAAAAAAGGTTTTTGAAGTTTGTTGAGGTATTTAATCTTATTATCAGCAGCTCCTACAAAAAAGTCAAATGTTTTTTATAAATTAGGGCGCGTCATCATTCAAAATATTGTGTGTTTTTTCGAGCCCGAGCCCGAGCCCGTTTGCGAGCCCGTTTCCGAAACTTTCACTAACAATTTATCAAAGAAGCAAAGTTTCTTTTTCCATCGCAAAAAACTAGTATTGAACCAATAAATCACTTTCTGTCGCTCTCAAAAAGTTTTCGGGCGCGGGCTCGAAAACGGGCTCAGGCTCAATACTACTGGCGTATCATTAAATGAATCCGTTATATTTTTATCTGTATTGAATGATGACACGCCCTAGAGTTTTGAAAGACACTGCTTTTTACATTATTTTACAGGGCATAAAAAACAAGAACACTCTCGTAAAATTAGAGGTTTGGTGAATCAATTAAGAAAAAATTTCAATGAGGAAAAGTCTATTGTTTAAGGTTATGAGGAGTCTTCTTAATTGAATTATTCATTATATTTTTTGAGAAAAATTTTCTTTTTTTTGCTGATTAAAGTCTATAGGTATGAAACGAAATTAAAATTTCATTTTTTCTGTTTACAAAAACTGACAACAAGCTTTTATTTAGGGATTTTTTCAATGAAATATATAGTATTTGGTTTGTTTTTTACTTCAATTATTTGTGCTGATTTTGATTTGGAAAAAATGTATGTTAATGCATTTAATATTGCTACAGACTTAGAAAAAAAATCAGAACTTAGAGATGGTGCCCATGCATTATCTGACTTATGGGAATTAACAATGAATTACAATTTTGAAACGTTTCGAGATGAAGAAATCGAGTGGAATCGAAAGAATATTTCAAAATTGAAATCAGGAAGCGCTATGATTTTAAATGACCAGCTGTTTCTTTTTTTAAGCGCGAGAGGTCTTGGTAATAAAACTTTAGTATTTTTGAATTTAGAGAAGTTTACTGTTGAAATTTTTTCGAAAGAAAAAATTAAAGATAACGCTTTGGTGATTCATTGTCGAAATATCTCTAACGAGGAGAGTGAACAGGTTGTAGTTTCTTTTCAAACTGATAATATAAAATATGAATTTGAAGGGGAAGCAATTGAGTTTAAAGGAACATTTGAAGAAGATATATTGAATTCTCCACCTGTATTTAGTCATAACTATCTCTTAGCTATTGTTGCCAATCAAAAATTAACTAAATTGAGCATAATCACTACAAATAAAAGCAAATCACAACAATTCTTTTCAGATGAAACAGAATCTGGAACAGTATGCTCTTCTTTTGATAAAAACGATGGAACCATTAGTATGGTAGGAAAAATAACAGCTTCTGTAAGTGAAGCACCTATACTTTTATTTGATATTCTTATCGCAAAAATAGACGATTAAAAAAACATCGTAGAGTTGGAAACAAGTAGTAAACTACTTTACTATTAGAAAACTTCCTCAAGAAGAAATCAAAATGCTTTGTTACTCTTAAACGATGCATTTTACTTCTTGAGGCTTTTATCATTCACAAGTACGGGCTCAAGTATTTCATGCTGAATGATGAGACGCCCTACATCGTAAAATATTTAATGTATAGAATAATCTCCTCATTCTTTTTCGCGAGGCTCATGGAATTTACGTTGTACAGAATAAGTAGATTGGCAACAAGGTATTTATACTTGATGATTTTCTGTTGTTCGTATCTACGATTCTCAGAAATTATACCGCTATCAGCCAAGAACACCCATTGAACAAAATTATTAAATGCCTCACTCTTACAAGTAGCAGCTTGGATCGTTTTCCGCAACTCAACATCAGGAAGATAACGTAGTAAAAATATAGTCCGCACAGCTCTGCCTAATTCTTGATCGGTAAGGAGATGTAACCTTTAAATGGACATTTAATTGCTAATATACCATTTTCCTTCAAATTTTTCTAATTTGAATGGTTTAAAGAATTCACTATGATTATAAATTACACGATAACTCTCTATTTTATTTGGCTCAATAGTCAACAGAATATCCAATATTTTTTTTAGCTGACTTGATTTTGTTGAAGAAAATTCTGCCGCTAAGTCTTCTAGTTTTTCCTGTTTTAAAACTTCTTCCATGTCTCTAGGGTGAATGCATTCGGAAAAGAATTTATCATAACGTTCTGTTTCTAGAAAAGTATAGGTTTTTTTTATAAAAAAATCTACCTCTTTGAGTATAGATTTTTGATCGATAGGAAGTATTACTTTTGCAATATTCTTGCAATGTATTATTTTGAGATCACTTCCATTCCAATGAAATTTTGCTTCTGCATTTTCTAAATTAAGTCCGTAGCAATCCTCTATTGAAATTTCAAATTCATGGAGAAAGAAGAGGTTGTTTCTTTTTTTTCCAAATACCTCCTCAAATGTTCCCCATTTGCCGAGTTTTTCTAGTGCGTTGATACCTTCTTGACTAATGACGTTATTGTGTAAACCCTCCTCCTGTAATATCGATATGAATGTTTTTCTATTCATTCTTTTACCAAAGAGTTGATAGCTAGTTGCTTTTTTATAGTCTTTTTTACTCAATGCGACATAAAAATCAGTCAATATTTGTAAAGCATACTCTTTTACTGGTGCAGGCTTTAGTCGGTTAGGCATTCCTTTTTGCAGTTCTTGTTTTAAAATTTCATACTCAACGTTTAATTTTCCTTTAACTTCTTGGGTATTTTTTAACAACGTTTCTATGTTTGTTTGTTCTAATTTTAATTCCTTTACAAGAGATTTTTTTTGTGGGTTTAAATCACTTAGTAATGCTTGTATTTTTTGTAATGTTTGTTTTGCTTTTGTTTGTTGTTGTTGCAATTCAACTATCTGAAATTCGATTTTTTTTATTTTTTTTTCAAGTTCATCAATATTTTGAGCACATGCAAAATTTAACAATAAAAAAAAACTAAGCATGCATAAACTTTTTAGAAACATAAAATACTCCTTGTTAAAGACATTTGTTGTTCATATTTAAATTTTAAAATTTTCTGTCACCAAATAATCCTAACTCTTTTCATCGAAAGAGCAAGTTAGAATAGGTAAAAAACTTTTCGCTGAGTCTTAATACATAAATGGATTAACATTTATATATACGAGCTTTTCGAAAGTTTGTTTACTAAAAAGAATGGCTGTTTTAGAAAATCAAACAAATATGTGGAATTTTAATGAGGTGAAAATACTGGCTTGTGATACTGCCCAAAAAGCGTTGCTTGAGGAAAAGAGAGAAACTGACTGGAAAATTAACCGAGATTTGATAAATCGTTTTTAATGGAGAAAATAAAAAGGAAAGAGTAAAAGTATTTGGAAGGAAAAAGTTATAATAGTTCCCTAACCCAAGAATAAAAAGCCTTCGTTTTGACTGTATCCACGGTGATTATCTGCCAATTTTAGACTTTAAAGTCACTGTCCAAAAGCCTCAAAAACAAAAAAGTGAAAACTTTATTACCATTGATTGGGGAGCACATAAACTCATCACTCTTTGCGTTTTCAATAACAAAGGTGAACAAATTTCGCAACCATATTTTGCTAATTTTTATGATATACAAAACAAGCTACAACGAATATACAAAGATATTAACCACTGGAAAAGTAAGCGCGACAAACTACTCTATAAAGACTCATTATTCAAAAAATGCAACAGAGAAATTGCTAGAAGATGGAATAAAATTTCTTTGATTAACAAAGAAATCTCTCATACAGCAGCGAATATTATTGTGTTTTTTGCCAAGCATTACAACTGCTCAAAAATCTATTATGAAAACCTAAAATCACTTAAATCTTCAAGCTATTCTCGTAGTAAAAATCGTCAAATAAACACCACTCTTTGGAAGATACACTTTGTCTTAATAACAACAATTCCTCAACAGCACCAATCACTACATGATATGCACTACCGACAAAATAGCTAAAGTAGATGAAATTTGAATCCTTCATGTGTTGCTTTAAATCCTAAATCCTGGTAGAATTTGATAGCATTTGGCCTCTGTTTGTCGGTTGTTAATTGTACCATGACACAATTTTTTTGGCGAGAATAGTCAATTGCCCATTCAAACATTTCACGTCCGATTCCTCTGGAGCGAAATTCTTTAGCAACGCGTACGCCTTCTATCTGAGAACGCCAACCACCTTTGTATGTCAAGGAAGGAATCAGAGTCAATTGTAAAACACCAGCAATGATATTTTGAATAATGGCCACGACTAGAATATTATTCTGATCTTCATTTATTGCTGCAAAAGCTTCTTCGTAAGACTTGGGAAGTGATGGTTCTGCAGATTCTCTTTTTGCGCCGAGATCATCGTTTGCCAGTAGCTCTACGATCCGAGATAAATCGTCAAATTTGGCTGTTCTAAAAGTAATTTTTTTTGAATCATTTTGCATGTTTTAATCCTTGTTAGATATCAAACGCAATAAAGTGTCTCGTTGCTCTATAAATAACTCACATTGTATCCAATGTTGATACACTTTAAATATCTCTTAAATGTTTTTTGTATAAAACATGTTGGCAGAGAGGGTGATCTTTGTTGAGTGCAGGATGGTAGAAGTTTTTTACATAAGTCATCCCTATTTTTTCCATAACACGTCGTGAAGGAAGGTTGTTCGGAACAGTGAACGAGACTATTTCTTTTTGTTTAAGAGTGTTACGTGCATACAATAACACCTCACTAGCAGCTTCGGTAGCATAACCTCGGTTCCAATATTCTCTTGCAATACGCCACCCGATTTCGACACATGGTGTAAAATCGCATGAAAATTGAGGAACAGATAAACCGACAAAACCAATAAATGACTGTGATTGTTGTTCTTCGCATGCAAAAAAACCAAACCCGCGCTGTTCAAAATGATTCTCAATTTTTAAAATCATTGCGTTGCTTTCTTCTTGCGATAAAACCTTAGGTAGAAATTCCATAACTTGCGGATCACTGTTTAATAGAAAAAATGGTCGATAATCTTCAGGTTTCCAACGTCGAAGAATCAAGCGTTTACTTGTGAGTATTTGCATTTTGGAAAACTCGCTTAACCAAGGAATGATAAGTTTTTACAAAACGAAGGTTATCTATTTTCAATAGATGTGATGTTATTATATCAACAGTATTGAAAATAGATAGAAAAGCCTAACGACGATAAAAAATCTTTCGCAAGTTGTTTATGAGTTCTTGTTGATCCTGTGCATAAAAATGTTGAGTACGAGTATTATCATGTGGAAAGTGTACATAAGCTTGCGATGATATCATCTTTAACTCCGCTCTACCTGCCAAATAAACGAATGCGGCAATGAATATTAGCATTGGGTTTACGAAAACACCAGTAATGGCCATTATGATTGCCGCCCAGGTACCTACTTCAACAGCTTTTTCTGTTGCACGCACTAAACTCATTTTCTTACTCAGTAGAGCTCTAAGTATACGACCGCCATCCATAGGAAAAGCCGGAATTAAATTAAAGACCATTAATATAACGTTTACTGTCACTAAATACATACAAAAATCGTTATTCCATACGTAGGAAGAAACTACTGCTAAAGGTAGTAAAATTAAGGCAATTACGAAATTAACAAGTGGACCAGCGATAGTGACTTTAAGCTCAATATCGGGATTGGTGATAGCTCCAATACTTGCAACTCCACCAATAGGTGTCAAAGTAATGTTTTGAACGGGAATTTTATAATGTTTTGCTACAAGGCAATGCCCATATTCATGAAGTAGTACGCACCCAAAAACAAGTGTCAGGAAAAATAGAAAAACAACAGCAGATAAAATACCAGAGGATAATATATGCATTAAGCCAAGCAAACCAAAAAATACAAAAAATAGTGAGTGGATAAATACATCTATTCCCCAAATTCGTCCTAAGTAAAAAGATTTTGTTAATGAGTTCATAAAGTCTCCTTGCAGGGTTTTAGTGAATAGACGCCTTACACGAATTGTAGAACTCGAAGAATTCGAGATTGAAGTCTATTTTTAACTAACACAAGTGATAGTAACGATAATTTATGCACGATTTTGTATGCAAATTTGGTGCCGCTTGAATATATTTGCTTTCATTTCCAAAAATACTTGACATCTAGGCAAATTTATACTAACTTACTGAAAAAATTATACTGCCAAATTATACACTTAAATTGAGTGCATGTGACAAAATGCATCTATAATGAGGAAAATTTCATGAGAATTGTAAAACAACTTGCTGTTTTTTTAGAAAACCAACCGGGTGCACTACTTCGTGTTACCGAAGATTTAGCTAAAAACGAAATCAACATACTTGCTATTTCTGTATCAGACACTGTAGATCACGCTGTTGTGAGATTAGTTGTCGATGAGCCTAAAAAAGCAATTCATCTACTAGGTGAAGCAGGTGTATTAGTTGTAGAAAATGATTTAGTAGAAGTAGATGTGGCAAATGACCCTGGTCAATTAACCAGAATTTGCAAAACTTTAGAGACAATTGATAGCAATATTGAATATGCTTATGGCAGTGCTCCAAAAGATGGTCGTTCTCTCATTTACTTGAGAATATTAAAAGCGGAATCTATACTAGAACAACTAAAAAGCGAAATCTCTAAGTAGTGATCAACACTGTAAACTGTGTTTCTCAAATATATAATTTTGAGAAACACACATCGAAAAACTACAATTCGCAGTAACTTTTAGGGCCTCCCCTAAGCAAACTTCAAACGTAAGCGTAAAAAATGCAAAATAAAAATGAAATAAAATTTCAATTAGTCAAACCACTTCCACACGAATTGTTTGATGAAGACGCTTTAAAAGTATATTATCGTCTAAGGCGCAATCGTTTTTCTACATATTTTGTGGGAGGATGTATTCGCGACTTGTTGTTAGGAAATCCGCCTAAAGATTTTGACATTGTTACATCTGCAAGACCTAAACAAATTAGGCGACTATTTCACAACAGTCGTATTATTGGTCGTCGTTTTCGCCTAGTAAATGTCTTTTTTGGCAAAAAAGTTATCGAAGTAACGACCTTTCGTAAAACACCTTGGGAAAATGGTGAACCGGACAATCAAAAAAAGTTGCTTATTCAAAATGACAATTTTTTTGGAAGCGACGAAGAGGATGCGATGCGTCGTGATTTTACAATCAACGCGCTTTTTTATTGTCCAGAAGAACGCATGGTAGTAGATTATACGGATGGTCTTGAAGACCTACAATATGGCAAAGTTCGTACGATAGGGGACCCTAAAATCCGTTTAGCAGAAGATCCTGTCAGAATTATACGCGCTATAAAATTTGCTGCGTGTCTTGGTTTTGAAATGACACCTGATTTGTACCAAGCAGTATTGCAATGTTCTCATTTTTTAGAACGAACGCCTCCTGCGCGCATCTTACTTGAGATGCTCAAAGTACTAAGAACAAGAAAAGTGTATTTTTGCTTTGATTCTCTTTTGAAAAGTGGTGCTTTAGCTATAATTTCACCGGACTTAGCAAAAATTTTACACCAATCTCGTACCGAAGAATATCGTTTACTGCATCGTTACTTTCGTGCTCTTGATGCTCTTGCTGATTCTGATCGCACTAAACTAATGGATGAAACTCTTTTTACAATACCATGCTGGAGTATCTTTATTCATAAAAATCAAAAGGATCGTAAAATGTCTTATGATTTTTTTGAAACCGTTCTAGAAGACACCAAGCATAAATTATCTTTATCTAAAAGATTGAGGCAGAGCGTTTTTAATATAATTAATCTGCAAATGATTTTCGATCGTAAAAATAAAAAGAAAATTTCTCATTCTTTAGTTTCTGATATACCTGCGGCAATACAAGTACTCAAAATACGTATGCTAATGGGTGATGTGAGTGAAAAAAGTTATCAACACTGGCTAGAAAAAACAGAGAAATACTTTAGTGAATAAGTATAAAAAATAAAAATGCCCACATGGGCATGTTTATTTTTTTTCATCTTGTAATATTTTTATAAATTTATCAATATCTATGCTGCCACCACTAACAATACATACGCTTTTTCCCCGCTTACTTCTTGGCATTTCAAAAGCCGCAGCCATTGCTAAAGCTCCTGAAGGTTCTACCACCATTTTATATTTTGTCGCTAAAGCATGAATAGCTTTCTTTACTTTTTTTTCGGAGACAAGCACCACTTCGCTAACCAATTCAGCTAATAATGGATACATTTCTGATGTTATGTAGGGAACCGCAACACCATCGCAGATTGTGTTGCACTCAACAGCGCTTGCACATCCATTTTTTATACTTGTGTATAATGCTGGGCATCCTAGGGGTTCTACTGCGTAAATATTGATCTCGGGATTTACCTGTTTTAGATAACCGGCAACACCCGCAATAAGACCTCCTCCTCCTACAGGAACAAAAATAGATTCGATTTCGCGAAAATCTTGCCAAATTTCAATGCCAATACTTCCATGCCCAGTCATCACATCCTTACTCGTCCAAGGATGAATAAAGGTATACGGATCATTGTTCCACAGATGTTCTTGCAAATATTTAAAAACTTCTTCCATACTTACGAGAACCGGAGTACCACCGTATTTTTTCACCCTATCTATTTTGGTTTGTGGTGCTGTTGTAGGCATAATACAGTAAGCTGGTACACTAAAGAAACGACCACACCACGCAAGTGCTTGTGCTGTATTTCCAGCACTAACTGTGCTAATTCCTTTTTGACGTTGTTTTTCACTTAACTGTGAAACAGCATGAAAAACACCACGTACTTTGAAGGAGTTAATTACTTGATGAATTTCTGGTTTTAAAAACACATCAGCTTCACAAGCAACTATAGGAGAGCGCACAATGACATCTTTAATATTTTGATACGCTTCGTCAAATTTTTCCACTGTTGGAAGATTCACTTAGCAATGTGCTCCTGTTCCCTTTAATTTGAGTTGTTCTTCGCGATAGTCTTCAAACATTTCAGATAATTGTTGTACTTGTTCATTAACTTTTGACATGTCTAAGGTCGTAAACTGATAATTATCTTTAACTACTTTACCACCAGCGATTACATAACGCGCTTCGCTACCATCGGAAGCCCATATTAAATTCTCAAGTACATTGTTTATTTTTGAAGGAGTTAAATTTGGTCTTGTTGTGTCCATGAAAACCATATCAGCGTCTTTGCCACATTCAAGAGATCCAGCATTAATACCTAATAATTTAGCTGGTTCAATGGTAATCATTTCCATTATTTTTTGGGCAGGCATTAAGCGTGCATTTTGGTGAAAAGCTTTCTGATACTGTGAAGCTAATCTTGCAGCGGCAAGAATATTCTGACTATCAGCACTTCCTGAACCATCAGTAGAAATAACGACATCGATACCGCTTTCTAACATTTCTATGACTGGTGGAATTCCTGAGCCAAGTATTGTATTTGCTAAAGGATTATGAACAATTTTTGTTTGCGTATCTTTCAAAATTTCCAAATCTCTTTTTGTGCATTGTACTTGATGAGCTAAAACAGTATTTGGCCCCAAAAATCCAAGTTTCATTCCATACTCAACCGGCGTCATACCGTATTCTTTTTTAAACCACTCCGTTGTATTGAATTCTTCCGAACTGTGAATATGGATAAGAGAGCTGTTTTTATCTGCCCATCCTTTTAGAGCTTTCAGTAAGTCTGGTCCATTAGAAAAAAATTGATCTGGCCCAGGTACAACTCGAGTTCTCGTTAGTTTTCCAAAACGCTCTACATTTTCATCTAAGCGTTTTACTGCATCTTGTGGTGAATCTAAAATCGCATCGTAGTAGTGTCGATCCTGGCTTCCTACAGCTACAATCATATTTGTACCAGCTATTTCATTTGCTTCGACAATATCGCCCACATAATACTTATTGTAATTACAGTGATGCACCATAGAGCTGGTAATTCCATAATAAATATCATCAACGCGCGCTTTTAGATAAGTGGCTAAATGGGGGCGTATTCCCAAAGTATCTGCAAGTTGCTTTTGATTTTCTTGCATAAACTTTCCAAAAATATTGACAGCACCATCTAGCCATTCTGTTAGGGGAGCATCTTTAACGATACCAATCAAAGGGGATTCATGATCATGACCGTGTGCTTTAATAAAACCGGGTAACAAAACCCCTTCCAAACGAATGAAGTCATCTAATGACCTC
Source organism: Candidatus Uabimicrobium helgolandensis (assembly GCF_041508025.1). Lineage (NCBI taxonomy): Bacteria > Pseudomonadati > Planctomycetota > Candidatus Uabimicrobiia > Candidatus Uabimicrobiales > Candidatus Uabimicrobiaceae > Candidatus Uabimicrobium > Candidatus Uabimicrobium helgolandensis. Next base: position 1,976,298 of record NZ_CP165719.1, on the reverse strand, counting down.
GCAGTTTTATTGTTATTACCAACTACTTCAATATGATTTGGATAACGTTCAAGGAGATTTCTTCCTAGTTCTTCATTGAAAGCTCCAACCTCTAATATTTTTTCTCCTTCAAAAAGAACATAACCATCTTTAATTCTTGTTGCTCGACCAATTTTATCACTTATGGGAATTAAAAACTTGCTGCGAATAAATTTTTTCATAACCAAAACCTCTCTTGTATTACTATGACATGTCTTTTAATTATCATTTTCAACCTTAACTAAATACTCAGCAAGTATTCTTCCTACTTGTGTAGCACCATACTCGTTGAAATGAATTTGATCATAGTATAATTTTTCTCTGTTTTCAATATCGTTTAGATCCACACATGGAATATTTAAATCGTTTGCTATTGTCATTATTTTTTGGGCGCATAGGCGTATAATTTCATGAAAAAACCTTGGTGTCAAATCTGGTTTTGACCAAGTGACATAAAGTTTTTGCGCTGCTTCTGACATTTGCGGAGAGTACATTGTTGTTGGAGCTAAAAGAATAACTTTTATATTGTTTTTGCGACAGATGCGAACAAATAATCGTATTTCTTTCTGTAAGCTACGAAGTGCTTTTACTAGGTTTTCTTTTTGCTGGACAGAAACAAAATCTACTTTTTTTGCAAGTTGATATGTCTTTTGTTTCTTAGTAAGAGATTTTGAAGTACGTTTTTTTATAGCAAAAAGAGTTTTTATATTGTTTGTAATTGTTTTCGACTGTTTTTTTGCATACTGAGCAATCATCAATTCACTAAATTTTTTAGGGTAATACTTCCATCGAAAAACACCTTCTTTAAACGCCTTGCGTTTCTGTGCTTTACTAAGTTGTTTAAATTGGTAACCATTTGCCCAACTATTCAATTCCGATATACCAGTAAGTAAAACAGCGGTATCAAACTTGACGCCTTGATTTATAAGAGCTTTGAGGTGTTCAACATTATGGGCGGCAGCCAACCCTCCGCGTGCGCAAATGTTAAAAGCAGTGTCTTGTTTGTGCTTTTCTTTCAGTATTTTTTCTGCTACACTTGCCCAAGTTTCTGTATCATCAAGATAAGAACATTGAGTGGTGCTATTGCCAAAAGCAATAATAAAGCGCTGTTTTTTTGAGGGGAGTTTTCCTCTTAGGCCTATAGAGTTTATCGTGTATTTTGATTTTCCCTCTATTCCAAAAAAACCTTGGGGAATACGTACTGACTTAGTATTAGGTAAGTGTACCATATTACCAGAAAATGTAATAATTGAGTGTATATAGAGTATAGCTTCTGTTCCTACAAAGATAAGGAAAAACAGCATACAATATTTTTTCCATTTCATATTTAAATTCTCAAAATTGAAAGTAAATGAAATCTTCCCCATAAGGTGCTGCCAAAAAGAAAATACTCGCAAGTAAAAACGTGTAAATCACTTGTTTTTTCAAAATAGAGTGATTTTCGAAGGCTAGTTCATTATCGTAAAGATGTTTGTTATATTGTTCTAAGCAGATAGGTAATGCGTAAAATATAACGCCCATAAACTTAAGAATAATAGCATAAGTTAAAAAACTATAATCAATATTAAGAAGAGCTGAAAATACCGCGGTAAGTTGTTCTCCGCTTTTTACCCTGAATATTAACCAGCCTATACAAATTAAATGAAAAGTAAAAAAATACTGCCATAGCACCTTTAGTTTTGTCTCTTCACCACTACTACCGCGCCAAATCATTAATAAAATTCCTTGGTATAACCCCCAAAGCAAAAAATTCCACGATGCTCCGTGCCATAACCCTCCTAACATCATAGTGGCAAGTAAGTTTATCTTTGTACGCCAATTTCCTAAGCGGTTACCACCTAGTGGAATGTATAAGTAGTCACGTAACCACTGGGAAAGTGAAATATGCCAGTGTCGCCAAAAATCGGCAGGGTTCTTAACAAAATAAGGTGCTCGAAAATTTACCATCAAATTAATACCCATGAACTTGCTTATTCCTCTTGCAATATCGGAATACCCAGAAAAGTCACCATAGATCTGAAAAGCAAAAGCATAGCACCCTAAAAGAATGTAAAAAAAATGTAGTGAGTCATATGGCATCGAGAATATTTGATTTACTAGTATTGCCATGTTGTCAGCAATAACAATCTTTTTAAAAAATCCCCAGATAATCAGTTTAGTCCCTGTAGTTATCATTTCTTGGTTTATAGATCGGGGAGAGCATATTTGCGGTAATAGACGCGTTGCTCTTTCAATAGGTCCTGCAACAAGCTGAGGAAAATAGGCAACAAAAACAGCAAAATTAACAATATTATCACTAGGCTTTAATTTGTTATTGTAAACATCAATAGTGTAGCTCATTGTCTGAAATGTGTAAAATGAAATTCCAACAGGTAATACAATTTCTAAGTGCAGAAAGTATGGTTCAATACCAATGCTGTGTAGTAATTCTTGTAAGGATGCACAAAAGAAATTGTAGTATTTGAAAAAAGCAAGTGTTCCCATATTAAAAAGTATACTAATCCACAAATATCTTTTACGATTAGTTGTTGTTTTAACTAAAGCTTTCGCACAGTAAAAATCTACCGCCGTTGAAAGAACAATAATTCCTAAGAAACGGTAGTCCCACCAGCCATAAAAAATATAGCTACTAATTAATAGTAAAATATTTTGTTTTTTATGATTGCACAATCGATATGCTGTATAAAAAACAACAAAAAACACAATAAATGAAAGTGAGTTAAATAACATTTCTTATTCTTAAAATGAGGAATTAAAGAGAACTATTTTCGTATAAATAATACCAAAAACAAAATTAGAAATAAACTGTTTGTTCTAAGTATACCTTTTTTATCGGTTTTCTAGATTTTTCTAAGATCAGCTTTGGTATCTGTCACTTAGTTTCTATATCAGGATAGATTGAAACAATCTTATCTAAAAATGCATTTTTTGAATCATTTAAATTCCAAAAAATGCGACGATGAAGTTGATAAAACAATTCGATGAAGGCATTTGCCGTTTTAAATTTTTTTTGTTTCACATAAATGCGCGCAATTTGTATGTGATGGTTCATTAAACTGTCATTGTCGAAAGGAGCGAGATTAAGGAATCTACTAAGAAAGTTCTTTTCATACATCATTAAAGATTTGGAATACTCGTTTAATTCAAAATAGGTTCGCGCGAGATTTAAATTGGAAAAGAATGAAATTTGTTGCGAACGCACATACTTATCAATAGCTATTTTTTTTTCGCTTTTATTATAACTATCAAAAAGCTTTTGAGTAAAAATTTCATGAAAATGCCCAGCATTATTAGCATTATTGAGTTCGAGCGCTTGTTGAATATTTTTAGTCTCTTCTTCTCTAAAACAAAAACCCAAAGCAAAAGGATATAAACATTCGTTTTGGTCTAACTTTTGTGCATTTATGATACAAGTTTTATAAAAATTTACTTTATCAGAATTCAAAATAAAGTGTTTCATATTATTGAAATCTTTACTTAATAAAAATTCGAGAGGATCACTTGCTAACAAATCAAAAAATGTGATGCTTTTGGTTTTGTCTTTTTCATATAAAATCCACTGATTTTGTACAAACAAATAGAGTCCTAATGCTACACCTTTTTTTAAAGAATCGTTTTGAGAAGATTGAGCTTGGCTAAGCATTTCTTTTTGCTCTTTCCTTGACGCAAAGGTAAAGTAACTACTTACAGCAGAAGTTCTTATTTTTTTGTTTTCTTCAGATAGAAATTCTTTGGCGATATACTTTTTATCTGCTTTTGATGTTTGTAAAAAAGCTAAGGGAAGGATGTCATTTTTGGGAGAAATTTCTTGGTGTAACTGATATATGAAGAAGGATTGTAAATGTGAATCTTGTTGTCGAAAATCTTGTAGAGAAGGGTGAATTCCAATAGAAGATAAAATGTAAGAAATCATACACTGTGAAGTATAAGGAAATGTGTGCAAGTTCTTTTTTAAATAAACAATCACATTCAAAGCGCTTCTTTGTCCTTTTTCTTTTAAATCTAATAATCTATATAAGGAAAGCAGTACCGAATAACTGTGCTCCAAAGGACTAAAACTGTTTTGCTTGTATAGTGGATCATCAAATATCGATGTTTTATTATTATTGGTAAAAATCATTGCAAATAGAGCATAAAAACGCAATCGTTGATCTTGTTTCTGTTCTAAAGCAGCTTTTAGTTCATCAGAAATTTCAGTAGATTGAATATTAAAAACTTCTATGAACGAAAAAGCAATTCTACGAACAATGTTACTTGGATGTTTTAAAGTCAACTTGTATTTATGAAAATATAAAGAAGCTCTTTTTTTATTCAAACTTCCCCAAAAAATGGAATGTAAATAGTAACTTTCGATATTAGAAAACGTCATTGCTTTGAATATTTTATTGCAAATTTTTTCCCATCTATCTGTTAACTGTTCTTTATCAAACAATTCATGCAGACTAATGGCGGCAGATAAGGATACCTTTTTTGATTTTTGTTCAAATAAAAATAATAAAAGCTCTTTTTCGTGATTGGCTATAGTATACGAGCGTCCATTAAATGATCTATGTGAAAGGTCAAGGGTTTTAAATCCATGGTAAACATATATCATTTGCGCTAATAGAGTTTGTACAAAATGTAGATTTTCACCTGAATATAAACTTTGTCCTGCATTTTTCAAATGCTGTAAAAACGTTATTTTTACAGGAAGATAATTTTTTCGCAATACAGCGCAACAAATAATCCGATTTATCATCGAAGAGTCAGGATCATTTGCAATATCGACAATTGCTGCAAAACCAAAAAAATGTAAGTATCCTTCTATGAGCAAATATTTTAAAAAAGGATTGTCTTCTCGATCGAAGATCTTCAAAAAATTTGGGCCATCAATATCTTCTAAGCTTTCCTGTTGCCAGCTATTTTGTAGATGCATAGATGAAAGTTGATAGTAAATTCTTGCTGTCACTTCATTTCGTTTTCTTTCCTCGCATTTTTCATGTATGGAACGAAAAAAACCTGAGTATGGCATAAGTTTTTTATTTTGTAATGCTTTCTTCATTTTATTGATAAATTCAGGGTTATATCTTCCGTTTAACAATCCATCGCTGACTATATCACTAAATTTTTTGTCAGCAATTGGTTTAAAAAAAACATCAATATCAGCCTTGATGTTTTTGATCCCTTCTTGCCAAGAAAGATAATTTGGACGATAGTCCTTTTGAATAGAAGACCATTTATCTGTAAATAGATCAAAAACAGCGTAACGTTTTTCTTTTATGAGATTGTATATGAGCGCTTGGTAACACCATCGTCGTAATCGAGGTTCATAATAAGGAATATCGTGTATCAGTTTGCCCAAAGAAAAATCGCGATCAAAAGATGTCGCCTTTTTAAAGTAACTAAATGCTTTGTAATATTTTTTACCTTTGAATTGAATTTCGCCTAATATTTTGTAATATTTCCCCACTTTTGGAGCCAATTTTATGCAACGCTGTAGATAGTTGTTTGCATCAATTAAATTATTTTTCTTTAAGTAAGCTGTGGCAAGGTACTCTAAAAGTCGAAGATCATTTTCAAAATACTTTTCTGCTTGCGATAAACAGGTAATTGCTCGATCAAGATTATTTTGTTTTAAACAACAAACTCCAAGGTAGTAGTTTACTTTTGCATTACTTTTTTTATCTGTTAATTTTTCAAGAAATATCTGGGCTTGCGCATAGTTTTTTTGATGGTAGTAGATCAATGCTTGGTGATAGTTAATAACGCTTTTGTTGTTAGCGATCTTAAACTTTTGTTTCGATAAGTTATCGATAATTTTTTGCGCCGTAAAGTATTTTTTTTTATGATAAAGTGCCTCTGCTATTTGTAATTTCTCTGTTAGATTAAATTGTAACAATTTATTGTTCTCTGTATTGGTAAAAGTATTGTTTTTGATCTCTTCTAATATTCGATTTAGATGCTCATTTTCTTGTTTTTCGACAAGTGAATATTTCAATAAATCCTTTTGTTTATGGCCAAAAAATTTCCATACAACAAAAGGAATCAAAGTAATGAGTGAAATTGTCAAAAGCATTGCTGTTCTTAATTTTTTGCTGTAATAAGATTTGATTTTTTTGCCCTGTAAAAAATCATTTATATCGCTCATAAGATCAGTAGTGTGTTGATAACGATCTTCTTGCCGAAAAGAGACCGACTTCTTCCAAATATTTTGTAAATTTTTATCAATATCACCTAAGATTTCGCAAGGTTTTTTTGGTGATTCGTGGCGGATCTTAAAAAGAACCTCAATGGTACTTTCACCTAAAAACATTCGTTGTCCGCAAATGAGCTCATAAAGGATCGTTCCCATAGAATAAATATCAGTACGATGATTTATAGCCGAACGTTTACCTGAGACCTGTTCTGGAGACATGTAATGAGGCGACCCCATAACTTCTCCTGTTTTTGTAAGGTCGAATTCGCGGCTGTCCATACGCTTCGCTAAACCAAAATCGATGAGAACAGGAACTCCTTCGGTTGTCACCATTATATTATCTGGTTTAATATCACGATGAATAACCCCTTTTTTGTGAGCATAACTAAGAGCTTCAGCTATCTTGAGAAATATTTTCAATTTTTGTTTTAGGGATATCGAGTTTTTTTCTAAGTAAGAATTAAGTGACTCACCACGTATGTAATCCATAACAAGGTATTTACAACCATCTTCAGCATTTGCACTATAAACTTTACCAATACAAGGATGATTAAGTTGAGAAATGATTTCCATTTCTCGTTGGAAACGACGAGCATTTGTATAACTAGTTTTTATAATTTTGATCGCGACCAAACGGTTAGGATTTTTTTGGCGCGCCTTGTATACAACTCCCATTCCTCCTTGACCTATTTGGGATAGAATCTCATAGTCATTTTGTAATTTAGCAACAACGCTCATATCCACTTGATACTCCTCTGTTCAATTGGGAATGATAATTCATATTGGATTTGAAATTTCTGGTTTTGAAAAAAGAATTTGATCTTAGGTGTACGGTTTAATTGTATGCTCGATTATCTTTATTACATCGAAAATAAAACCATGTAATAATGAAATTGTCGTACTGAATGATGACACGCCTTGGTATCATTAATTATTAGCAACTATCTTAATCGTAGCTGTAACGCTGTAACCGTGATCTTAACTAAATATTGTCGGTATTTCTTGTAAAATACATGATAGTTTATTTTGGTTATTATTACGGCTATGATCATTGTGACAGCTGGAATCAATCGTTTTCAAATCGAAAATTTTGATTGATGATACACCCTCGTTAGCGGATATGTTCTAGATAAACGATATTTTTTGTTGTAGGCTCTTCAAAGAGTATTCTTTTCAAATTCATTTTGCTTTTTAAAAACCTTTTATTATAATCTGAAAAAAAGTAAGGTTTATAGAGTATCTTTTTTAGGGTAAAAGGTAAATGAAATTAAAAAAGCTTTTTAAAAGCAAAAAACAAAAAAAACAAACTCCCATACCACGCTTGGACATCGTTAAAGATGAAATAGACGGTTTGGATATTGAAACTCGTAAAGTCTTAAATCTTTTAAACTATACTAAGACGAGTGGTGTTGCTTACGATGGTGGTCTTTACGATGTAGGATACCATTCTTTTGATTTTAATAACAAAAAATTCAAAGGGCAAAGAGATCCCAAACAACGTTTTGAAAAAGTGGATATAGATTTCACAGGAAAAACAGTTCTTGATATTGGTTGTAATCAAGGAGGAATGCTCTTTGCTATTGCTGACAAAATAGGACATGGAGTAGGGATTGATTTTGATTCACGAATGATTAATACTGCAAATCGTATTAAGAGATACAAATCACAAGATAATCTAGATTTTTATGTTTTTGATCTAGCAAAAGAAAATTTAGAGATTATTAATGATTTCTTGGTTAAAAAAGTAGATGTGTGTCTCCTGCTATCTATTTGCATGTGGATTCCAAATTGGAAAGCAGTTGTTGATTTTTGTTTTGCTGTCTCTGACAAAATGATATTCGAATCAAACGGAAAGCAAGAAAAACAAGAAGAGCAAAAAGCATATTTAGAAACGAAATATGCACAAGTAACGTTGTTAAGCAATACTTCTGATGATGATGCTAAACAAAAGAAACGTAAACTTTACCTATGCCACAAGGATAAAAAAACAATTGAGTAAGTTAGAAGCTTTTCATCCTAGCAGAAATACAGATAGTGCGTTTTATATTTTAGAACGTTCTCAAAAAACATACCTTGTTAAACACTATAAGAAAAATGCAGAGGAACGATATTCAAGAGAAAAAAGAATGTTAAAGTATTGGAAAGAAAGTGGTTATCATGTTCCACTTTTTTACGATGACTTTGAATTGGAGCTTTCTCAACCTTATTTAGTTATGCAGTTCTTATCTGGAAAAACATTGGCTGAAATATTTAGTGATGAAACGGTTTCTTACGATTATAAGTTAAAACTTATCGAAAAGCTGTTTATTTCATGTTCAAAAAGACATACCCAAGCACTACAAAATTTAGATAGAGAACTCATTCATCGCGATATGAATCTCGATAACATTATTCTTTACGAGGATAAGTTGTACTACATTGATTTTGAACACGAAAGTAAGGTTAAGGTTTTTAAAAAACAACTAGCAAAAGAAATATCTACCTTATGTCGACGAATATTAAACCTAATAGGTCCTGAGTATACAGAAGAAACTATGACGTTACTCGTAAAGAGTTATACGCATCAGCTAAAAATTTTGCATTTAGTTGTAAAGTTTTCTTATGGAAGAATATCGCGAATTTTTCATATGCTAGGCGCTCGCGAAAATAAAAAACATAATCTTGTTACAAAATATGAAATTGTTATGGTACTCAAAAAACTTTTAAAAGAGCATAAGTCAAGTTAACTACTTTTATAAAAGTAGTTATTTTGTTAGTTGAAAGTAAAGAAAACAAACCATAGAGGTGATACATGAAAAAAGCGCCAGCAGCACTACTAAATAAAATTTTTTCTCTGTCTCCTATTGCGATGTGCCTTCTTACTTTAGAGGAAAAAGAAATTGCTATAGCTAACAATGCTTTTTTTGAGCTCGTAGGGTACTCTCAGGACCAAATAGAAAATGCTTTATTGCAAGATTTGATATATAAAAAAGACTTTTTGAAAGTTGTGCGGCGTATCGATTGTTTAGCTGAAGATAATTATGTTTATGAAGAGCTCCGTATTCTAAGTAGAGGGAAATCATGTAAAGATGTAGAAATAGTTATTCGCAAAATTTCTCACAACAAAAAAATGTATTTCCTGTGTACTTTTCATGATATTAGTTGTTTCAAGGAAAGTGACCGTAATCTTCGTAATAAAATCCAAGAAGAACATGAAAAAACAGTAAAAACAGTAAAAGGGATTATTCGCAATCGACTTTTTCTTGAAAAGATACATGTTGCTCCTGTTTTTCTTAGAGAAATTCGCAAATGTAAAGAAACTGATACATTGGTACAAAAAGTTGTGCATCTGATGTGTCACAGTAGTGGTTTACAATATGCCTCTGCAAATATTCTTTTAATTGAAGGCGATTTTTTACAAGTTAAATATTCTAATACTTCGCAACCTCTCCAAAGATTCCATCTACAAAAACAACATAAACTAGCACAAGTTTTTCGTGGAGAGAAAAAAATATTTATTGAAGACACAGGTGAAATTACAGTCGCTATTCCCTCTGAAAATGAAAATCAAGGTGTATTGCAAATTTTTCTTAATGAAAAAGAAAGATCTTTAATTGAAGCAAACAAAAACCTCATACAATCACATGCTGACCTGGTTGAATGTTTAGCCCAATACATTGGTTTACTATTGTATAATATGCAATCTAACTCACAGATTAACGTACAATCACATCACGGTATTAAGTTACTTCACAAAGAAATCCAGGCCAAAATGTCTACAGAACAAGATTTTTGTATTATGCAAATTCACTGGCGCAGCTTCGATAATGATTTACTTGAATATCTAGAACATATTGAGTCTATACACAATATATTAACGAAAAATATACTATCATTTAAACCAACAGGTAGTACGCTCTTTTATGTAGGACAGCAAGATTTTTTTCTTCTAGTTTCTACAAAACTAATTAGTTCAGAAAGTGCAGAAGCTGAAAAAATATACCGCAAACTCACTCAAGAAAGTTATACAATTCAAAATGACAATGTTTCTCCGAAAATTGCAATTGCCGTTCGCAAAGTTCAGATAAAAAAGAAACCAAGTCCAAGAGCAATACTCATTTCTTTGCTCAAATGTATCAAAAAAGCAAAAGAAAATAACAATGTTTTTATTTGGGATGGTGAAGTGAAGCCAGTTCGCCAACGTGTTAAACGCAAACTACAATAGGAGTTTGGTTATGATAAAATCATTTTGGATCATATCTATTATTTTTCTTGGCCACTTACATGCGGAGAAATGGGCTTTGTGTATAGGAATTGATCATTATCCTCAAATTTCTAGTATGCCTAAACTTACTCATTGTGAGAATGATATTCACCACACAACAACAACACTTGAACTTTGTAATTTTCCCAAAGAAAAAATTCTTTCTCTTGTAAACCACAATGCTGATATTCAAAACGTTCATCGCGCGTTTCGCGATTTTTTATCGCAGGCTAAAAAAAGTGATTTAGTGTTTATCTATTTTACAGGACACAGTCTTCACCTCAACAGTGAAACCCACTGGCTACTCTACAACAGCTCAAAAGATGAAATACAGCGTTCTGCTCTTTCTTTGGAACAACTAACTTTTTTAATAAAGAAATATTTAAAAGCAAAAAATATATTTATTTGTAGTGATGCCCGCTACAGTAAAAGCTCTCTTGGAAAACCACAGCATCATTTCCAAAGCTACTTTAAAAACATCTCCAATAACATTTGCGCTGTTGAATCCTCAAGTTACTACAAACAAAGCCATGCACGACAAGGACGTAGTATCTTTAATTATTTTTTTGAAGTTGCAATTTTAGGAAAAAAATATTTACATCGTAAAGCTGATTACAATAATGATCAAAAAATCACTATTTCAGAATTGGCTAATTTTTTATCTTGGTCCTTGAGTTTTTGTGGATACTCACAACACCCAATTGTAAGAGGGCGAAATTCTTTTGTTATAAGTAATAGCCAAATAAATGTTGAGCCCAAATATACAATTGAACGCGGTTGGTATGAGGAAATTATGCCACATGGTATGGAAAAATCAAATAAGTATGGCTTTTATCGCTGGAAAATAGATGATAGCGCCATGGTTTATATACCACAAGGTAAGTCGGTAACGGGTACTATACAAAAAAATTTACGACTTTTACAAAAAGAATTACCGCTAATTAAAGAGGAATTACAGCTCTACTCTTCGTTATTTGCAGATGAAGAAAAACTAAAAGTAATTTTAAGTAACACTCTACAGGAAACTAATATTTCTATTCTAAAAGTGAACAAACGAATGACAGCTATTTCTCGACAAATAAAGGGACTTGAGAAAGAGCCTGAAATTGATGAACCTCAATTACCTCTAGGTGTCGCTATAGAACAACATATAAAAGAGCATATTTATTACAGAACTTCCCAATCTATTTTGAGAAAATGCTATCGCGATTTGCAGATTGCTCGCAAAAAACTCAAGGAACTACAACAAGAAATTGATTATCTCGATAAATTACAAAAGCTACGTAAACATATGTATGGAATTTTTGCAAAAGTTACTCACGAAACCAAAGGTTATTATATTGACATTCACGAAATTACAAATAAACAATATTTACGTTTCTGTAATGAGACTTCACGCCCTTATCCTCCTAACCCGTGGTGGCAAGAAAATTATCTTTTAGATTCATTAGATTATCCAGTGGTAAATGTTTCATGGAAAGATGCAATGGCTTACGCATTGTGGAGTAAAAGAAGTTTACCTTCTGATATTATGTGGGAGAAAGCTGCTCGAGGGAAAGAAGCTTATAACTTTCCATGGGGAAACAAGCAACCATATTTAGGCATAGTAAACGCTTCTGTCCCTCCAACACCTAACAATTTCAATAAGCAATATCCTTTATTAAAACCGCAAAAAACCAACTCATTTCCGAATGGTCGTTCACCTTACGGATGTTTTCATATGGCTGGTAATGTATGGGAATGGTGTGTAAATACTGCTTCACACCGTTTTTCTAAATCGGCAGATTATAGAATGACAAAAGGTGGTAGTTTTAATAGTAGTGAATTTATGATAACAACGTGGTTTCATCAACCAGTTCATGCTGATTTTCGCCGAAGTGATTTGGGATTTCGTTGTGTTACGGAGATAAAGTAATGCAAGAAATAAACATGTCTCAATTACCTTATTTAATTAAACTAATGGATGATGAGTCACCCACTATTCGGCGAACAATTATAGATAAAATTTTGCAACTTGGTAATGAAGTGCTCGATGAAATTACTAAACAGAAAATAGAAATATCTAAAAAAAATTACCGCAAGTTAGAAACATTATTCGCAAAAAAAATAACATCTCTTCCCAACATTCAAAAACAGTGGCTAAGTGTTCTGCGTACGGAAAAAGATATCGAGCGTTTAATCAAATTTTGTCAATTTATCATTTATCATCAAGAACAACAAAACGACTTACGAAAAGCACTTGCTAAGATATGTCGTCAATTTGATAATGCAGAAAAAGAAGTGAATGCAAAAACACTTGCCAAATATTTATTTACAAAACGTAAAATACAGTACGCTTCTTGCGACTTTGACAATCCTGAATTAGAAAATATCCATACCATCATAAACAATAAAGTGGGGAGTCCTATTGGTTTGTTAGCTCTATACATACTCGTTGCTCACTTATTGGGTTTCGAAGTTAAGGGTGGATACTTGAATGGAAATATTTTTGCTTGTACTGATAATGAGATCGTTGAGTTTTCTGATTTAGGAAATATAGTAACAATAGAGAATTTCTATGAAAAACATAAACTACAAAATGATCGTTTTCTCATTACTATTGACACAATCATTCTAAAAATATTGCAACAACTTTTTGTTACATACGAAAATAAAAAGCACTGGCAAAAACGGCGACAAATACTACATTTTATGAATGATTACGAACTTTACCTTGAACAATTAAATATTGTTCCCCAAAAAATAGTTCATTCGCAAGTATTATTTCATGTTGGACAAGTAATTACTCATAAAAAATACGGCTACCGAGGCGTGATTGTCGATTTAGATCTACAACCAAACAATACAAAGCCAGATATTTACCTTGGTTCACAGCCTTGGTATTCTATACTTGTTCACAACTCATACCAAAACACATATATCCCGCAAAATAACCTGATGTTAGATATTTCTCCAAAACCGGTAAATAATCCTTTAATGGATTATTTTTTCGATGAATTTAACAATGGAGTATATTCTCGTAATAGTCGTGTATGGAAAACAAATTAGAACTGTCATCAATTAGATGATAATTCTGTTCACCATAAACCCATAATTTGAAAAAACAGCTACATTCAACATGAACGATGTTGAATGTAGCTGTTTTTTCAACATTTCTTGCATATATTATAATTCTATTAATCAAAGATCTTGGCCTACCAACTAGTTTATAGTTTTGACATGTTGCTATCGCGCTCAACTATTTCTAGTTAATTGTTTTATTTATAGTATCAATTATGACTAATTGGAAAGGCATTATTGAGAGCCTATAAAACTTAATTCTCCAATAATCCGTTCGTTTGGTAGTAAAGCATCGCGTATGAATGGTTATTATTCCATGATATTGTCGAGATTGTTTTTGGCATGGATACGGAAGTTACATTACGAATAAAGCAAGAGATATTTGGACAACTGGGTACTTTTGAAAAATTTAATTGAAAATGTACTTTTGTAAAAAAATTATAATACTAGAATATTTACAATTTACACTGTAATGTTATAGATAGGATCATTTTAGAGTGTGATGTAGTAAATTGTATTATAGCTGTATTAAGGAATTCAGCGTGTATAAAAATCAGAATATTGCCTTCAATGAAATAGGCGTTCGCAATGGTATTTTGCAAGAACATTATTTAAAAGAGTATCTTATTGAATGTTCCCAGCATCATATATTGTATTCTCAATGGTTACTTTATAAAAAATACATTGATCAAAACCAATTCAATAAAATTAGCCAACATGCAAAGCAGTGTCGTAATTTACAAGTTAATGGCAACTCCTTAACCATGGCGACAGATACGCCCAATGTTGTGGCGCAAAACAACACTCAAGTGAGCCATAGCACCTTTCAATTACTTAAGTTCCCCAAAAACCCCGAATACATTGGTCGTTATAAAATTATTTCCGTGCTTGGGCAAGGAGGTATGGGCAAAGTATACAAAGTTTTTGATCCTAATATGCAAGTAGAAATAGCGCTAAAACTAAACGCAGTAGGCGAAGTGACATCTGAAATGGCCAAACGTTTTCAGCGTGAAGCGCAAACTATGGCCAAATTGAACCATCCTGGCATTGTCAAATCGTACGATATTGGTAACTACGAAGGGCGAATGTTTTTTACTATGGATTTAGTATGTGGAGTATCCTTAAAAGAACTACTACAAAAAAATCCACTTACTATAAAACAAAGTATGCAAATTGTGGTACAAATATGTGAGATTATGGATTATGCTCATAAGCAAGGCGTTATTCATCGCGATTTAAAGCCCGCAAATATAATGATTGATAACGGCAAACCAATTATAATGGATTTTGGTCTTGCAAAGGTAGAGGAAACAAGTGAACAGTTATCAAAAACTGGGGTTATGATGGGGACTTTACGTTATATGGCTCCCGAACAAGTAGAGGGGCTTCACTCTGCGACAACAGCGCAAAGTGATCAATATTCTATAGGTGCTATTCTTTATGAACTCCTGGCTAGGCAACCTATCTTTAGCGTAAAAAGTCATTTATCTTTACTTAACTATATACTCAACAAACAGCCCGTTCCATTGTGCGAAATCAATAGTAAAATACCTAAAGAGCTTGAAGAGGTATGTAAAAAAGCGCTCTCAAAGCAAAAGAATTATCGCTATCAAAGTTGCCGAACAATGGCAAATGACTTACAGAAGCTACAGAAGCTACAGAATAAACGTCCCAAAACTAGTAGTAACATTACTCGAAGGACAAGAGCGAAATCTCTGGAAAGAAAGAGAAAGAAAACTAACAACAGTGTTATGGTTGTTAACGCTATATTCGTGTTGTTTATGGGATTCTTGCTTGCGCTAACGATAGGAATCTATTCATCACAATCAAATGATAATATCGCAAAAACACCTGAATCTGAGCTCGTGGCTGAAAAATCGAAGCCTGTGGTTGAAAAATCGAAGCCTGTGGCTGAAAAACCGAAGCCTGTGGCTGAAAAACGAAAGCCGGCAGTGAAGATAAAATCAGTTAAGTCTCTAGATTGGGATCGCGCATTTGTAGGAGTTGAAATTGTAAATTGTGACCTTGTCGATAAAAAGACCGGTACCGTTATAAAAAAATCAATATCTTCGCAAAAAGATTACTTACCTATAAACAACTTTGAATATCATTTTTCAATGAATGTCAATACCCAAAAAAAGTATGACCCATGTATTTTAGGGCTCAGGCATTTGTCTGCACATCACAGTGGAAAAGATTATGCTCCTATAAACATTTACGTGAATGATTTATTAGCTGTTGAAGATTTTAATCCTGGTCCAGCAAGTTCGCACTGCGATGAATTTGACATTACAGCATACATGAAACAGGGTCCTAATACTATCTCAATTTGTCTATCCAAAAAAGGATATTGTGTTTATTGGCTTTATGAGATGGGGCTTTTTAGAGGAAACTAGTTTCGCTGCCACTGATTCATTGTTTGTACAGATATGTTCACAATAAATACCAGATTCGTAAAGTACAAGAAAAGCAAAAATCGCAGAATACAAAAATTTATTTAATGAATCGAGCCAAAACATAAAAACGTGTTTTGAACTAAGGAACAGCTTTGCAATATGCAAGAGAATGTGACAATAAAGAAATTGTTGAAGTACTTATTGATCACGATGACTTATTACGAAAGAAATAGAACCTACAATTCATAGTTATCGGTAGTAAAGGAAAATTAAACGAGATTATATGATATTTTTACTAACTATAAGCTATGTATATTCCCAAGAATTAAAAGTACATTTCACACAGATAGTCATATTCAAATGGGGCAAGACGCTATATTTTCTATTGATATAAAAAATAATACTAAACGTATTATAAATAACATTGTGGAAATAATCCCTTAAGTTATTTTTTCAGTCTGGCGCTCGTTTTATAACAGTCTGACGCTCATTTTGCACTCATTTTCCCTGCATTCGTTTGGTACTGGTTGCATTCGCTATGTGGGAAATAATTTCTTAAGTTATTTTTTCAGTCCGGCGTTCGTTTTATCTAACAGTCTGGCGCTCATTTTCTTCATATGTTATTTTAGAATTACACTGGCACTCGTTTTCTCTAACAGTCTGACGCTCATTTTCTTCATAGTGTTATTTTAGAATTACAACAATTATTTATTCCTCATTATTTTGTTAAAAATATAATTTGCGACAGAACTTATATTTTCTTTTAGATTTCTATCCAAGTAACTTTCGAGCAGCTTTTATCGTCCACTTATTTAGCTCATCTAGATTAATAAAACTAGGATCTAGTACTTTTTCTTTATTTTTGATAAGCCACTTAACTTCTTCTTCTAAACTTTCAAAAACATAATGATCCTCTTTTCCCTCCAAAAACCCTCTAATATGACTTAGAGAGAATCCACGTAAATGTGCTCTTGGCCGGCGTCTTATCTTTGATTTTACTTGAATATACTCACAATCACCTCTATCATGAAAAACTTCAAGGGATAACTCTTCGTTTGTAAACAGAGCATACCATTCACCCATACTTCCGGTACTGCAAGAGTCTAAATTAAATTTATAATCTGCAATAAGTTCTTTCAGTAAATTATTTAACACTTCGATAATTTGATTTCTTTTTTTATTCACGCATAATTCCCAAGATGGATGATCATTCTATATTTTATCATTCCCATAGTATGTATATCTCCTCTTTCTCCTGTTGATAATATCATAATGTAAGGAAATTTTGATGCTTGTATTTGGAAAGATACCGGAAAAGCCAGAGGGGGTAACTCTATTTCTGGTTCAGGATCGAAAAAATCATCTGTAAATTAACGTTTTACTTGTAAGTTTCTTGATTGATAAGTCGTATTGTAATCACTATTATTGAGTCTGGTCCCAAATTTTACCAAACAATTATCTTTTCCGAACGCTTTCTAATATCTAAAGTCTACTCTGACTAAAGTTGTCGAGCAAGGTGATATAATAATAATTAATTTTTGATAACTAAGAATAGGAGAAAAGATGCGTGCTCCAAGATTAATTTATGTTGGTGGAGTCTACCATGTTGTGGCACGATGTAATAATCGCCAGTATTTTTTCAACGACAATGAAGACTTTGATCTCTACCTCGCAATGTTAAACAAAGCGCGAGATAAGTACGATGTAAATATTCATGGATTCTGTATGACAAGTAATCATATTCATTTGATTTTAGGTACACCACGAAACAAGAATTTATCTCTATTTATGCAGTATAGCCAAGGTCATTTTGCAAAAGCATACAATAAAAAACATGGAAAAACAGGGCATTTTTGGACAGGAAGATATTATTCAACTATTATAGAATCAGAAGAATATTACATGAACTGCCTGTTTTACGTTGAGTTAAATATGACCAGAAACGGTGTAACTAAACATCCTAAAGAATGGAAATACTCTAGTTATAGACAGCATGCATACGGAAAAGGTATTTTAAAAGTAGATTATCATGAACAATATTTACATCTAGGTTCTACACCTAAACAAAGGCAAAAGAAATACCGTCAAATAATGCAATCAGCTATGGAAGAAAAAGGCTTACTGAAAAAACAACAGCCACTCACTTATGGCATTATATACGGCTCAAAGCAATTCGTACAAAATATTATTCAAGAACATGCCAATCATAAATACTATGAAAAACGAAAAAATTACAAGACGCAAGAAAACGAAATATATACTCTAAGAAAAACAAATATCGATACTAGTTAGTAAGTTATTCTAATCCCAGAGCAAAATGATTGTGAACATCGACAATGCTCAAAGTCTGTCAATAACTCCTTAATGTTACATCTTCTGCACACAATTTCCTCATAATTGAATTTTTATTCAACTACTATTTTCGCTATTATTCTCTTTTTCTTAAATTCCATTGATTATTCATCCACAAAATCTTTATTTGTATATATAATTTTGTCTCCGTAAAAAAGGTCTGACACCCTTATATTCTGACACCCTTATATTAGGTACTTTGCACTAACTATTCTATTGTGATTCAGTTTCATGTCAAAAAAAACTAATGCCTCATTAGCTACCGCTGACACGAATGTCACACGAATGTCATTCGAATGTCATTTAAGCTTGCCTCCGTGAAAAAGGTCTGCACCCTTATTAAACTTTATAAGTTTGTCTCCATGAAAAAGGTCTGACACTCTATCAATATTCATTGTGCGCTTTTAGTTTTGGGGTGAGTCTGGCATGAAGATTATATGCCACGAAAAAAGTCTGACACCCTTATTTTCTAGCTGGCAACGGTTAGAAGGCGTGTCGCGTCGACTTCATATTTATTCTACTCTCTCAAAGTATGCGATATCGCATACTTTTATTTTTATACAGAAGACCTTTTGAATAAATTCATCCAATTTTTAAGTTGCATTTTAACAGTTGTATTCTTAGATCTTTCACTAATTAATTTAGCTATCTTTATGCATTGATTTAGTAAAGGTTCATATTTACTAATATTGCAGCTATGAAAAGATAAATCAATTGACTCCCTAACTAGACACATCTTAAAGTTATAATAAATCCCATCTTCTCCAACTTTATTATTAGGTTCAAAAGACAGATTTGTTTTTAAGAAAGTTGAACTTATATCCTCAACTTTTTTAGAATCAACTACATATTGTTGAAAGATAAAATCATCTTTAGTAAGCTTTATTAAGCAGTATTTCTCTGGATTTTCGAGAATATTATCAATATTATTTAAGTCTATTTTAAGATCGGATTTTTTTATAAGTTCCATAAGATCTAAAT
This sequence comes from Candidatus Uabimicrobium helgolandensis, assembly GCF_041508025.1. Lineage (NCBI taxonomy): Bacteria > Pseudomonadati > Planctomycetota > Candidatus Uabimicrobiia > Candidatus Uabimicrobiales > Candidatus Uabimicrobiaceae > Candidatus Uabimicrobium > Candidatus Uabimicrobium helgolandensis. Next base: position 1,957,073 of record NZ_CP165719.1, on the reverse strand, counting down.
TTTTATTGCGTTCAAACAATGATTTTTTCTCCATCAGAATAGCCAATACACAATATTTATCACTTTCATACACCACAAAACAAAACGCATTTGAGAAACTAGGAGATACTTCTATTCCCCATATACGATAAAAATATACTTCTATGTTTTTATTTTTGTTTTTAATAACTCTTTTCGCACATGAGAAAGGATAACTTTCATTAGAATAATTAGTTAGTAAATCAAATCCTATTTTCATATTGTATACTTTCGTTGTTTAAGTTTTATGTTGGTTGTCTCTTGGAAAATGTTACTGTTACATTTTCATTCACAAACAGTAACATTTATAGTATTTATTTTTTATTTGTTAATAATTTTTGCAGCTTCATTCATCTTCTTAAGGTCAACATCTTTTAGTCCAAGAAATACCGTATACTGAAGAATCTCTTGGAAAGAATATTCTTTCAAAGTAGGCACACAGTCTTCTAATCTTCTAGCATATATATTTAGTGTTTGTGGTTTACCGGTCAACAATATATGATCAATATAGGTATTTATATCAGCTGAACTCGGTGAAAAATTTCCATTTGGATGAGTATGTGCGTCCATGAAAAAGGTCTGACACCCTTATTTTAATCCACAAAATCTTTATTTGTATATAATTAAACTTTATAAGTTTGTCTCCATGAAAAAGGTCTGACACCCTTATTTTGAATAAAAATTCAATTACTATTTTCTCTGTTATTCTCTTTTTCCTGTATCTTGTAAATTATCAAACCGATAAAACTTTCATTTTGTGTATTAAGTTTGCCTCAGCGAAAAAGGTCTGACCCCCTTATTTAAACTATTTTCGCTACTATTCTCTTTTTCTTAAATTCCATTGATTATCCAATCAACAAAGTCTTTATTTGTATATATAAGCTTGCCTCCGTGAAAAAGGTCTGACACCCTTATTTTAAACTATGCTTCGCGTGGAGCCTCGAAGAATCAAACGCCGCATGAAGAGATTTACCCTTCTCACGCAGAATCGAAATTACTATAGAAAGCTCATTTGTCAAGGGATTCACGCCGACGGACGTTAACTTAACTTAATGGCATTCAGGTCTGACACCCTTATAAAAAAACGATTTACCAAATCTCGGTTAACTGAATGCCATTCAGTTAAGAGAAAAGATAATTCTATAATGTATTGATTTACTTATACTTACATTATTTTCTTGTTTCGGATTTAATGTATATTTAGAGCGAAGTATAAATTTAAAATATACATGAGAACTTTCATAAGAGTAAGAAATTCCTCTGCTGTATCAGTGTACTGAATTTAGGGTCAAGTGGAAAACGACAATAAAGATGTTCGCTGATCAACATAAGATTTTTATATTAAACGACTTATCGTTAACTGAATGACATTCATGCCAGACTCGTAATAACCACAATCCCAACTTAAACATTCTATTTTTTTTTGTTAATTTTAATCGTACCTAGCTGGGCATTAACAGCAAATTCAATATCATCTACACTTAACTTTTTGTCAGCTCCTAAACTTTTCATTGTATATCGATTATCGTCAATTTTATTATAAATTAACTTATTTTCCCAACAATCGAATCGCTTGAATCGAAGATATTTTTCAAGATATTCATGAGGAATTTCATCTAAACCATTTGGGAGCGTTTTAGTTGTTTCAAACAATATATTAATAATTTTACAATTTTCTTGTATTCTAATTTTTGTATTTGCAAAGTAGTCGACAGTTGTCACAAGTGAACTTAGTAACAAATGTGAACTGAGAGTTAAAAACAGAAATACAATAAAAACGACTATTAGTAAATGAGTAAGAGAAAATTTGTTTTTTGACATTTTTGCCCCTAATAAAACCGTATATATTTGTAACAACCAACTTAACAAAATACTAGGATACGTAAATTTATGTGCAATAGTCAGAATGCGATCTGACATCCGCTGTACGACGAAATAATACTAGTCTGACAAGTTACAATAACACCCTTATTTTAAATTCCATTGATTATCCAATCAACAAAGTCTTTATTTGTATATATAAGTTTGCCTCCGTGAAAAAGGTCTGACACCCTTAGTTTAAAAAAGGTCTGTCCCCCTTTTTTTTATATAAGTTTGTCTCCGTAAAAAAGGTCTGACACGAATGCCATAATGCCATTATTCATCCACAAAATCTTTATTTGTATATATAAGTTTGTCTCCGTAAAAAAGGTCTGACACCCTTATAGTAAATTTAGCATTCTATAAATAAAAAAGCGTGCAAATTAAATTGCACACTTTTTTATTAGTTTGAAAATTTAATACTAATATATATTTTTTTCAGAAATAACGTCACTAAATCCAACGCATTATTTATCATAAACAACTACGAAGAAAAACCTTAGTGTCATCAGTTACTGAGTCTGGTACTAGAATTTCACAGGTGTGTCCTCGGTTTTTTATGCTCCCCTATTCTTAAAATGTGTTTATCCATTCAGAAATCCTATTTTTCACTAACGGAGAACTTGAATTTTGACACACATGCTTTATTGTATTGGCGCATGTAGCCAATAACTTTTTATACTTTGTTAAAGCAGCACTGTGAAACGATAAATTTAGTTCTTCTTGATTTAAACGCACTTTAAACAAATAGCTTGTTCCATCCATTGCAAGATAATTTTTTTTAGAAAAAGATAAGTTAATTTTAGTAAGAGCTTTACCTATATCACTTATATATGATGAAGAAACAACTACTTGTTCGAAAATAAAATCTGACTTATCACGTATTCTTGAATACTTATCTGGATTATCTAAAAAATCTTTTATATCAATATCCTGTGAATATTCACTTAGTGATTTTTTTTCTATTAACATTGAAATTACAGAATATTCATTACTTTCGTATACAGCAAAACAAAAATGATTTGAAAAACTAGGAAAAACTTCCAAACCCCATACTCTATTAATTGCAACTTCTATGTCTAGGCTTTGATTCTTAATAGTTTGCCTTGTACATATAAATTTATAATGATTTTCAAAATAATTATTTAGTGTTTCTAAACTTATGTTCATTTTAATTCCTATTTACTTAAAACATTTATAGATAAAGATATCTCTAAATTGCAAATACTGGATAACTTATAAATTTTTCATTTCAGAGGATTTTTATTTTTGTTGTTAATACTCTAGACCATCTCTTTCCTATGCGCCTAATAACCATCAACTTAAGATACATCTAACGTTTTCAGGAGGAACAGCACCAAAGTAAAGCTATCGCTTTTGAAAAGACGACGTTGTGAAATAGTAAAATATAACGATCTTGATATTTATCTAATCGAAAACTAGGACAAAAGCGTTAATATTGGTTAGAATTATTAAGTTATTTTCCAAATTCAGCATTTTTAAGGAGTGAAAACCTACTTTGGTTATCTGGCCCTTATAAATACTGAATTTTCTTTAAATTGATGGTATTGCTCTATGTACCACTTTATTGCTATCTACTGTTCCTTTGAAAACAAATTAAAATATAGCGAGGTTTTAGATATTAGCTACGCAAAATTGTGTCAGAGCAAAAAAACTAATGCTTTATTGGCCACCGCTGGCATGAATGTCATTCAGTTGTGTCAGAGCTAATTGATTCGACAAAGACCTCAAAAGCATAAATCTAAATATATGCTTTTGAGGTCTTTCAATCATCTTTTCCGAATGTTTTCTAACGTTTAAAATCTACGCTACGCTATCTAAAGTTGTCGAGCAATGCAATATAATAAGAATTAATTTTCGATAACTTAAGAATAGGAGAAAAAATGCGTGCTCCAAGATTAATTTATGTTGGCGGAGTCTACCATGTTGTGGCACGATGTAATAATCGCCAGTATTTTTTTAACGACAATGAAGACTTTGATCTTTACCTCACAATACTAGACAAAGCGCGAGATAAGTACGATGTAAGTATTCATGGATTCTGTATTACAAGTAACCATATTCATTTGATTCTAGGTACACCGCGAAACAAAAACTTATCTCTCTTTATGCAGTATAGCCAAGGCCATTTTGCAAAAGCATACAATAAGAAACATCGAAAAACAGGGCATTTTTGGACAGGAAGATACCATTCAACTATCATAGAATCAGAAGAATACTACATGAACTGTCTGTTTTACGTTGAATTAAATATGACAAGAAACGGCGTAACTAAACATCCTAAAGATTGGAAATACTCTAGTTATAGACAACATGCATATGGAAAAGGTATTTTAAAAATAGATTACCATGAGCAATATTTACAGCTAGGTTCTTCACCTAAACAAAGACAAAAAAAATACCGTCAAATAATGCAATCAGCTATGGAAGAAAAAGGCTTACTGAAAAAACAACAGCCACTCACTTATGGCATCATATACGGCTCAAAACAATTTGTACAAAATATTATTCAAGAACATGCCAATCATAAATACTATGAAAAACGAAAAAATTACAAGACGGAAGAAAAGGAAATATATACTCTCAGAAAAATGAATATCGATACTAGTTAGCAAGCTGTTCTACTGTAATCCCAGAGCAAAATGATTGCGAACATCGACAATGCTCAAAGTCTGTGAATAACTCCTTAATGTTACATCTTCTGCACACAATTTCCTCATAATTGAATTTTTATTCAACTACTATTTTCGCTACTATTCTCTTTTTCTTAAATTCCATTGATTATCCAATCAACAAAGTCTTTATTTGTATATATAAGCTTGCCTCCGTGAAAAAGGTCTGACACTAATGCCATTCAGTTAAGCTAAGGTTTTTCAGTACTAATCCCTTGAATAATAAGGACTTTGTACTCGTTACGATGCTTAGTAAGTAAAGTAAATCTCTTCATTCGTTGTTTAATCCGACGAGGTTCTACACGCATAGTAGTACGGACAGGTAAAAGCTTTTTTGAAATATCCAAAATAAGTGCTTTAAACAAAAAGTTTTGCGCCGCGATAGAACTAGATCTCATCTGCTCAAGGAAAGAAAGAATTGAGTATTGAGAATGCCTAAAACTAACTAAATAAAGAATATGGTTGTGTGCAACAGCAGTATGAAAAACAACAAGACGGATAAGGTTGTAGGCTAAAACATAGGCATAGATTTCTTTATACAATATATCAGGCGTTTTGCCTTTTAGTTTTTCCATGCACATATTAGTTTTCAAAGTACGTAGATAAAGCTCTGCATTCCATCGAAGAAAGTACAACTGCGCAATATCTCCAAAAGTATATGCGTCAAAATCAAGTAGAGAAGTGACTATGATAAACTCTTTGGAACGAAAGCCAGGAGTATTAACTTTGTACTGAACAAGGCGAACTTCCATTGATTCAGGAATTAAATATGGCATTTCAACCCAATCAGGTAGTCTCTTAGGGCGATGCCATTTTTTTATTTCTTGTTTTTCAACAATATAAGTAGTATTTGCTAAGCGAGTATTGGCTTTACCTCTAACACGAAAAACAAAATCATGCTTATAAAGATATTGAAGGTAGGCAGAATCACAATAAGAACAACATCCTCTGTCACCTAAAACAACTGTTCCTTGTTCAAGGTTTTCATATAAACGGCGAAATAAAACTCTTTCATGAATAGAATAATTGGCAAAACGAATTTTAATTACCATTCCTGTTGCTAAGCAAAAAGCCACTGCTATTCTGATAATTGGGAAGCCACAACCTTCTTTTTGGCTTTTGATTTGAGGATACATTTCTTGATTCTTAATTGTATCTGGTGCATTGATACAACTGCCATCAACTATCGCTACTCGCCGTCCTCTCCATAATCTTTCTTTTGGTAGTTCTTCCCTCGTTTCTGCGACAACTTTACTCACTAATTTCGATATCAAATTTTTAGGTAGCCTTTGCCTTGCTTGACAGTAAGCGCTTGCGCATATTGAACTCATTTTCTTATTTTGTTTCGTAAAAAATGCCCTCACTCTTCCCGCCGTTTCTTCACAACTATTGTTATCTGATAATATTTGCGATAGAAATGCCCACAATGTTATTGCTGGTGTAAATACTCTACTTCGATACTTGATTTTCTCTTCTTTTATCACTTCTTCTATTAAATTTTTTCTTAGTAGTTTTATGAATGGTAAGCCTTGTTCTTCTGCAAATTTTTTTTCTATTTTTTCAAAGGCGTTTCTTCTGTATAATTTCATCTCTTTCTTCCTTCTTGGTTTTTGTTTTTTCTGATTTAACCATTTTAGGAAGAAAGATTTCTTTTTTCAATTACCTTTGTATACCTAATTTTTACTCGCTCATAAGCTTAACTGAATGACATTCAGGTCTGACACCCTTATTTAAAAAAAGTTTGTCTCCGCAAAAAAGGTCTGGCACCCTTATTATGAACTGGACGCTCTCTGGCACCAAAATTAATGTATATCTAGGGAAAACTCGTCTCTTTTTAGCCAACCTGGTATTTTTTTAATTTGGTTACTGCCTAGATGTAGAATATTGAGAGGAGCAAGTTGTTCAATTTCTTTTGGTATTTTACTTATATTGTTAACGCATAGATATAGCTCTTCAAGAGAAGAGAGTTGCCCAATTTCTTTTGGTATTTCGCTAATTTGATTGTTGTTTAGATGTAGACTTTCAAGAGAAGAAAGTCGTCCAATTTCTTTTGGTATTTCGTCAATTTGATTTTTGCCTAGATGTAGATTTTTGAGAGAAGAAAGTTGTCCGATTTCTTTTGGTATTTCACTTATCTTATTACTCTGTAGATCTAAGGTATTGAGAGAAGAAAGTTGTCCAATTTTATTTGGTATTTCGCTAATCTTATTACTCTGTAGATATAAGTTCCTAAGAGAATAGAGTTGTTCGATTTCTTTTGGTATTTTGTTGATCCAATTGTTGTTTAGATGTAGATTTTTGAGAGAAGAAAGTTGTCCGATTTCTTTTGGTATTTCACTTATCTTATTACTCTGTAGATCTAAGGTATTGAGAGAAGAAAGTTGCCCAATTTTTTTTGATATTTTACTTATATTATTATTCTGAGCATTTAGTATTTCAAGAGAAGAAAGTTGTCCAATTTCTTCTGGTATTTCGCTAATATTGTTACCATATAAATATAAATTTTTAAGAGAAGAAAGTCGTCCGATTTCTTTTGGTATTTCACTTATATTGTTGCTACGTAGATTTAGCCATACAAGAGAAGATATTTGAAAAACCATATTAGGAATTTTCGTTAATTCTCTGTTACTCAGATTAATACGCGTTTCTCCACCACGAAACGAACAGTTATCAAACGTAGTTCCTACAAAATGATTAAGATTAAGTTCACCTTCAAGATAAAAAGTGCAGCCCTTATACTGTGTGTACGGCTCTACTTCTTTTAGTGTTTTTCCTTTTGTAATCTTCATACCTTTCTCCTGATTGACATACTTTAATTCCATGAAAAAAGTCTGACACCCTTATTTTAATCTTTATCTTAATTATCTTTATTTACTGCCAATTGTAGCTATGAAACTCTAAATCAAAAATAACTATAATATCTTTATTGTTTTCTTCTCCTCCTTTTTTGTTATTCAAACCTAAACTTTGCATTAATATTTTTTTTTTGTCTATTATTTTGTAAGTTATTTTGTTTCCCCACTCATCTTGTATATTTACAGATAATTCATCTAAAGAGGTTGGTAATCGATTATACTTTCTAAAATACATAAATACTTGGTGACAATTTTTTGAAATAGTTGCCCTTGTTCTTATTTTTGCTGAATCAATATAAATTAAGGACATCACAGAAGGTGGTAAAAATATTGCAATAGTTGTAGAGACAATAGAAACAACGATGCTAATTTGCATCAGTGTGAAACTTCTTGTATTTGTCATTTCTGCTCCTAATGAAAATACTGTTCTAATTATTTCTGTATGAAAAATGATCTTTCTTTTCAGTTGCACTAGCAGGAAAAATTCTTGGGCGAAGTTCTATTTCACGAGGTATAATGTTCACATCTTCCCTATTTAATTGAGGTAATTTATCAATTGCACCCGCAGTGTTTCTACCGAAAATCCCATACCAAATAGCGAAACCAAAGCTAATACCAACTAAGCGTTTTTTAATAACCGAAGTTGCTGTTGCCTTGGAAAAAACATATATAGATATTCCTAATGTGCCAACAAACGATATTAAATTTGATGTGGTAGGCCAATCAGAAACCTTTTCGCAAAATGCATCGACATTGCTCTCCTGAAGAAATTGCATTCTACGTTCTATAATTTTATTGATTTTATCAATTTCTTCCTTGTTAATCCTTATCCTTCCTAGTGCTAGAGCAAAATTGTGTCAGAGCAAAAAAACTAATGCTTTATTGGCTACCGCTGGCATGAATGTCATTCAGTTGTGTCAGAGCTAATTGATTCGACAAAGATCTCAAAAGCATAAATCTAAATATATGCTTTTGAGGTCTTTCAATCATCTTTTCCGAATGTTTTCTAACGTTTAAAATCTACGCTACGCTATCTAAAGTTGTCGAGCAATGCAATATAATAAGAATTAATTTTCGATAACTTAAGAATAGGAGAAAAAATGCGTGCTCCAAGATTAATTTATGTTGGCGGAGTCTACCATGTTGTGGCACGATGTAATAATCGCCAGTATTTTTTTAACGAGAATGAAGACTTTGATCTTTACCTCACAATACTAGACAAAGCGCGAGATAAGTACGATGTAAGTATTCATGGATTCTGTATTACAAGTAACCATATTCATTTGATTCTAGGTACACCGCGAAACAAAAACTTATCTCTCTTTATGCAGTATAGCCAAGGTCATTTTGCAAAAGCATACAATAAGAAACATCGAAAAACAGGGCATTTTTGGACAGGAAGATACCATTCAACTATCATAGAATCAGAAGAATACTACATGAACTGTCTGTTTTACGTTGAATTAAATATGACAAGAAACGGCGTAACTAAACATCCTAAAGATTGGAAATACTCTAGTTATAGACAACATGCATATGGAAAAGGTATTTTAAAAATAGATTACCATGAGCAATATTTACAGCTAGGTTCTTCACCTAAACAAAGACAAAAAAAATACCGCCAAATAATGCAATCAGCTATGGAAGAAAAAGGCTTACTGAAAAAACAACAGCCACTCACTTATGGCATCATATACGGCTCAAAACAATTTGTACAAAATATTATTCAAGAACATGCCAATCATAAATACTATGAAAAACGAAAAAATTACAAGACGGAAGAAAAGGAAATATATACTCTCAGAAAAATGAATATCGATACTAGTTAGCAAGCTGTTCTACTGTAATCCCAGAGCAAAATGATTGCGAACATCGACAATGCTCAAAGTCTGTGAATAACTCCTTAATGTTACATCTTCTGCACACAATTTCCTCATAATTGAATTTTTATTCAACTACTATTTTCGCTACTATTCTCTTTTTCTTAAATTCCATTGATTATCCAATCAACAAAGTCTTTATTTGTATATATAAGCTTGCCTCCGTGAAAAAGGTCTGACACCCTTATTTAAAATGAAAAAGGTCTGCACCCTTATTAATTGGTAGATATCCATTGTAAAATGGTTGATTTCTTTGGGAGTGAAGATCGAGCGATTGTTGCACCATAGAACAAAAAGGCGTAAATGGATGCGGTAAGCATCTATGGTTTGCTGCGAGTAGTTTATTTGTTTTAAGTAGCGGAAAAACTTGTTACCTAGCGCTAAAAAATCGTCTTGGGTTTGTGGTGGTGTTTTCCAGAAAAGATTAACGTCGTTTCTTGCCATTGTTATTGCTCCTCGTCAGGTTGCCAGTGGATTTCTGCGGGATGGGTTAGGGCGTGAACTTGTGCTAGTTTGGCGATGGTTACATGGGTGTAAATTTCAGTAGTACCAATGTCGGCGTGGCCTAGTATTTCTTTAATGTAGGTGATATCAGCGCCGTTTTCTAGCATTAGCGTTGCCATGGTGTGACGAAATAAATGTGCGCAACCAGATTTATGGACGTTGGCGGCTTTGATGTATTGTTTTATTAGTCCGGTGAAGGCTTGCGTTGAGGAGTAGGGTTTACCGTACTTTGTGAGAAAAAGTGTGTTTTGTTTTTTGCTTTGCAGTAATGGTGGACGAACCTGGATCAGGTATTTTTCGATCCACAGTAGAGCGCGATCTCCTAGGGGAACGATGCGATCCTTTTGTCCTTTACCTTGACGAATAAGGATGGTTCCGCGTTGTTTATCTAAGTCTTCGAGAGCAAGATTGATTAGTTCTGACGCTCTCATTCCTGTGGAATAAAGTGTTTCGAGAATTGCTCTGTCTCTTAGTCCTAGGGGTTTTTCGATGTTGGGTTGGTTGATAATGGCTTCAGCGTCTTGCTGGCTTAGGATGTTGCGCGGTAGATATGTTGTGCGTTTAGGGAGTTCTAAAGCAGCTGTTGGATTGTAGATGATTTCGCGGTTCTTGATTAGCCAACAAAAAAAGAGGTTAACAGCTAAAAGATATAGTCTTTGAGTATTAATACTTAGTGTTTTACCAGTTCTTTTTACTTTTTGATGAGAGACATAAAGTTGATAGCTGGCAATCACTTGTTTTGATATGTCGTCCATTTCAATAATCGAACGCTGCGAACACCACATCGCAAAACGAGAAAGATAGTAGTGTCTGGAATTATAAGTTTGCTGCGAATAACCTTTGATAGTCAGCGACTTGAGATACTTGCGAATTAAAGTGGTTACAGCTCTTTTCTTTTTAGAGGCTGTTTTCCAGAAATTTATTATGGTATGAGATTTTGTCATTTTATCCTCGATGAGTTGATGAATTGATGAACAAAAAAAAGGAGGAACCAGTGTGCAAAATCGAGCAAAAGTAAAAAATCGCCATGTAGCCTTCGTAGTTATTGGCGTAGAACAGATCACACCCTAGGCTCAACCCATGCACAACCTATGCTCACCCTTGGCTTTTTAATGCACACCCTTGCAAATTTAATGCACACCCTTTGGTTTTCGATGCTCACCCTGTTGATTTTTAAGGCTTTGCGGATCGATTAGTCCAAGGATGAAGTTTTTGTTATTTTCACCTTGTCCGGTGTAGAGTAATTCGTAGCTTTGCCTTGTACCACGGTTTCCAGAGACAAGTAGTATGTACTCCATTTCCACTAGTCGGTTGAGGTGAGTGCGTACCTGGAAGTCGCTCCAGTTACTATATTCACGAGCATTTCTTCTTGTGAAATGGTATTCGCAAAAATCTACCTGTTGCTTTTCGCATTGCTCTGTCACCATTTGTAAATAAACAACAATTGAAAAATGCCAAAACAGCTGCTTGGATCAGCGATGGTGGGACCGGGTTTTGGGGAACGTATCAAAAAAATTTTTCTTCTATCCTTGGCATTCTCGATTTCTATCACGCTGCACAATATCTGTGGAAGTTTGCTAAAATATGGCTTGATGGACGTACCGCTTCGGCAAAACAATGGTTTCCTTCTGCTCGCAGTCTTCTACGATCAGGTGATGTCGCTGCTATTTCTTATTCTATTGATCCCGAAAAAATACTACAATCCGACACTGAATCTGAGCTTCGTAAATCTTACAATAATCTTTCTTCTTACCTTCTTCAGCACATTGAACATGTCGATTATCATCATTTTAAATCTCTTGGCTTACCTATTGGCAGTGGCATGGTCGAATCTTCTTGTAAATGGCTAATTCAACATCGTTTCAAAGGCTCTGGTATGCGTTGGTCTTTTTCTGGTTTCGATCATTTGCTTTCCCTTCGTTTAGCTTGGGTTAATCAACGTTTTGATCAACTTTTTTCATAGTCATACCTGTTCTTTTTCCTCTCTTTTTTCCCAGCATAACAATTCTCTTATCTCTTTAATTTTCAATATTCGTTTTCTGTCAAAGCAACTTTCTCAAAATCAATTTCTTCATTTTCTTATTTTAACGTATTTATATCGTTTTAGAACCGTACTTAAAGAGTCCCCCCTCTTTTGTTACATGCGCCCGTTAGTAAGCTGTTCTACTGTAATCCCAGAGCAAAATGATTGCGAACATCGACAATGCTCAAAGTCTGTCAATAACTCCTTAATGTCACATCTTCTGCACACAATTTCCTCATAATTGAATTTTTATTCAACTACTATTTTCGCTACTATTCTCTTTTTCTTAAATTCCATTGATTATTCATCCACAAAATCTTTATTTGTATGTATAAGTTTGTCTCCGTAAAAAAGGTCTGACACCCTTATTATATTTGAAGTCTTTATTTGTATATATAAGTTTGCCTCCGTGAAAAAGGTCTGACACCCTTATTTACATTACTATTTTCTCTGTTATTCTATCAAACCAACAAAACCTTCATTTCTTTGTATAAGTTTGTCTCTGCGATAAGGTCTGTCCCCCTTTTTAATTTAGAAAAGCGCACATTTGTTTGTGCGCTTTTAGTTTTGGGGTAAGTCTGACATGAAGATTATACAAAACCTTCATTTTTTTTGTATAAAATGTTGGATTTAACCCATAAGTTTATCTCTGCGATAAAGGTCTGTCCCGCTTTAAAATTTAAAGACACTCTATCATCAATATTCATTCATTGAGTCTGCCATCAATATTCAATAACCGTAGACACAAGCGTACAGGGTATTTTGTCTCCGTGAAAAAGGTCTGACACCGATATTAAATGTTGGATTTAACCCATAAGTTTATCTCTGCGATAAAGGTCTGTCCCGCTTTTAAATTTAAAGACACTCTATCATCAATATTAAATTTAAAGACACTCTATCATCAATATTCATTCATTGAGTCTGCCATCAATATTCATATCTCCAAAATTTGACAAGGAAATTCATCGAGTTCACATTCTAAATCTAAAGATGTCAGAGGAACTTTATGTATATTTTTTCAATTACTTACTTAATACACTCCAATCTTTTTTTACTTTTCCACTAAATTTAAAGTTTTTTCCTTGCTTTATATAGGCAGCATCAATATTTGGTATTTGTTTAATACCTGAATTTTTTAGTTTGCCTGACAATTTAGTGTTTGTTTGATTTACATGCATAATAAAATCACCTGTAACACCATATTCTGCTGGCCAAACATACACAATAAAAAAGTTTTCTTGATTTGTAATATCTTTTGGTAAATAGAGAGTATAATAATATCCATGTGCTTTTAAAATATTTGGTTTTATAAGTTGTAAATCTTTTGGTAACATTTTTTTGCTTTTTAGTAAAGAGAAAGAAGGGTATTCTCCTAAATTGTTTTTATTCTGATCTAAATAGCATTTTTCCTGGAACAATTTCATATTAAAACGTAAAGTAGTAACTACTTTATAAGTATTTGTTCTATTTATCGTTAAAAAAGCTACTTTAACCCTTTTCTGAATCAAAAATATTACAAGAAGTAATATAAAAAAAACAATGTAAAGGAAAATTTTTTTGAATTTCATTTAATAAATTCCTTATTGTTTCAGTATAGTTTTAATAAACTATACTGAAAAAATTAACTACCATTATCGTAACTGTTCAATTACTTCACTAATTTTCAAATCTACACCTTTTGGTAAAGATACTCTTCTTTCGTAACAAGGCATAGGTGCATGGTTAGCATCAGCATTTTCGTTATTTAGTCGTGTAGTTAAACTAGTATCAGTAATCTCTATGAGAGAACCTTGCCTCTCAAATAAAGCTTGCCAAAAATCATCGGTGTCGGTACCTAAATCTTTGACAATTCCTGGAGTACCAACTCCTGTTAAAGTATTTCTAACGTATAAATAATCCATATTAAATGTGTTAAAAATTTCTTTGTAATCACTTGCACTTCTACTACTGCTATTGCATGCCTGCCAATAAAACCAATGAAAATTTATTTTTTCTTTTAACTGATTAAAATCATCACGAGATTGCAAAACAGGTAAGACTTGATTAATAAAAAAATCTCCAAATGCTTCTGTTGTTTTTTTATCTCTTTCAACTACAAGCGAACCATGATGGGACATATAAACAAACTCTACATTTTTAAATCCTTTATCTACTGCATCTTGAACTTTGTTTACTATTTCGTCTGCAATTTTTTCCGCTTCCTTTTTTATCGAACTACCTGCAGGAACTAGATGGTGCCATGCTTTAAATTCAGAATGCTCTAATCTATAATCAATGTTGATTCTAGTTGTGTCATTTCCTGCTCCGTCACTGTCGCTTCTAATATCAGTTCCAAAAGGATCTTTATATCTATAAGAATTTCCACCTAAAGCTTCATAAAGCCCAAGAGAATCAATATACCCCAAAGGATCTCGCTGAATAAAGCGCCCAAATTCAGGATTATAGTAGCGATTGCGAAAGTACATCAGCGAAGTCTCTTCGTCAAGTCGTCGGCCTTGGAAGCCATAAACGATCTCTTCAAAATCAGCAAATTCCTCTAAATCATTATCGGAATTCACCACAAAGATCCCGCCGTAGGTCGTCAATTCGAAGCGAAATACAACATTTCCAGCGATATCGGTAATCGCAGTAGTGTCGCCACGATGGTTGGTATGAAAATATCTCTCTTCGGAAATAGCACTACCAGTTTCGTCGTATATAGCCATCTGCAAATGCTCGTCGATTCCGAGACCATCTACAAACTGTCGTGTTATAACTTCGTCTCCAAACGGCTGCCCAGCTTCACGCTGTTGCTCACGTTCTTCGACTACACGCCAGCCACTATAGAAAAATGAGCGACGCACGTCTTTGTTAATTATACCACCTGGAGCGCATCCGACACGGGCAATATTTGAAATTCTTGTTTCTTCTAGGTTGCCTACGAAGTTATTTGCGCCTAAAAAAGTTCTTACTGTTGGGTCGATTACGACGTTTCCAGTGAGGGGTTTTTCGGCTAATAGGTTGCCGTTTACAAAGATTTTTACGCTTTGTCCGTCGTAGACTCCGGCGATGTGAATCCATGTTGATAGCGGTATCGCGATATTTCCTCTTACTCTGGTGGTAACTGGCTGATTTGCGCCGTCTAGGGTATGGATGGCGAACACAGGTTTTAGTCTGTTACCGTTTATTTTGAGGTTGAAGCTGCCTTTTCTTTTTACTAGCGAACTGCCTAGGTTTTCGATGTCATTTGCGTCTACGAACACAAATGTTTCTACGGTCAACTGGTCCTGGATGTTGTCTAAGGTTGTTGACAGTGGCATTTTTAAACGTTGTCCGTTGAAGCTTAGAGAGCGGGTGTTGAACAGTCCGTCTTCTCTGGTTGTGTTCTTCGGATTCGCTATGTCATTGCCGTTGCCGGAGCTGTCTATTATTGGACCATTTTCGTTGTTGTAGCGGTAAAGTGCTAGAGTGTTAGCGTCTGCTACGGCTTCGCCTTGCGAGGTGTCGCAGGTGTCAAGTTGTTGACGTTCAAACTCTTTTGATGTGCGGCGATTGGCGAAGTCGTATTTGTAGGTGGCTATTACTTCGTTGTTCGCTTTGTTGTTGATTTGAATGATGCGATTTAGTGCATCGTAGGTGAACAGCCTTTCGCCATCGTCGGTTAGGTTTCCGTTGTCATCGTGAACAAAGACTACGCCGCCGAATGCGTCGTATTCGTTGACTTCGTTTACGGTTTGGGTTTTTTCTTCGCCGTCGATGGTGGTTTTTGCCCAGTTGCCTACACCGTCTAATTGCCAACTTTGGCTTTGTGAGGTGTTGCCTAGGGTGTTGTTGTCTTTTATCTTGGCGCGTTTGAAGTCTACTACGCGATACAGTGAGTCTAGTGCGTATGTTTCGCTAAACTTGTTCTTGCGTAGGTTCTTCTTTTGGGTTTTGAAGTTGACTCTGTTGTACTGATATTCGTACTCTTGGATGCGTTTTCCGTTTGGGCGGAGGTGACGCATTTGTGTTACACGTGGCAAATCGTCGTAGCCAATGTTACTATCACCTTCGTCATTTAGAGTAGTGAATTTAGTACCGTTTTTATAGAGTCTTTCGATGACGCGCGCTCCGATGTAGTCGTAGCTTGCGATCGCAGTTGTTGATGCAGCATCTTTGATTTCGCCTACACGATTTATTTTGTCGTAGGTGTATTCAATTACGCGTTCGTTTGGATAGGTACAATCTGCCAAATCTGCACTTTCACGCCAATTCATCGAAATTACTTTGCCGTTTTGTTGTTCTTCTACTAAGCGACTTAACGAATCGTAATTTCTTGTTACTGTAGTGTTGTCTTGCGCGTCGTTTGGATTGTTGTTGTCGGTGGCTTTGGTTAAACGCGACAGTCCATCGTATTCGTAGGTTTGCTGGGTTGTGCCTTCGATGTTCGCAGCACGGGTTATGTTCTTCGTTGTGGTGCGGTGAATACCGTCAAATACATAGTCGCAGACACTACCGTTGTTGTCGGTGGTGCGAATTACGTTGCTGTCTTTGTCATATTCTACGGTAGTTTCGCGGGTATCGGCGTAGACGGTTTTGGTGAGACGATTTAGGTTATCGTACTCATAAATAGTGGCATTGCCGTTGTCGTCAGAGACATTTATTACGCGCGAATTTTGATCGTAGGTGGTGAATTCGGTTATCTTGCCGTCGGTATTGGACGGGTTTGATAAATCTAGTGGGTTGCCTCCTTCGCCGTCTACGCGCAGTTCGCGAGTACTTTCGAATGATCGCGACAGACCATCGTATTTGGTTTCGGAGATGTTGCCTTCGCTGTTGATGTTGCCTGCAAATAGTCCTAGTGGGTCGACTATTTCTGGGCCTTGAGCATCGGCAGTACGAATTAAGAGATCTCGGCTGGAGTAAGTAAAGTAGGTGGTTTGTCCGATGTTGTTGGTGGTTCTTTCTACGCGGTTTAGCGCATCGAAAACGTTGATTGTCTCGAAGGTTTCGCTGGCTATTCTTCCAGCAGGGTTTACATCGGTTCTCGTTATACGAACTGGGTTACTGTTATTGTCATATACTATATTTTGTTCGTTGTTTTCAGCATCGACCACTCGGATGCGTCTTTGGGCACCATCGTATTCGAAGGAGCTTGTTTCTCTAGCACCTTGTGGACTTGGACTGGTGGTGAACGTTACTCTTGAGTTGCGATCGTAGTCCACGAGAGCGGTTACTTTGCCATCATTTGGATTAGCATCGTTGTCGTCTAGGACTACTGGCCT
Source organism: Candidatus Uabimicrobium helgolandensis (assembly GCF_041508025.1). Taxonomy (NCBI): domain Bacteria; kingdom Pseudomonadati; phylum Planctomycetota; class Candidatus Uabimicrobiia; order Candidatus Uabimicrobiales; family Candidatus Uabimicrobiaceae; genus Candidatus Uabimicrobium; species Candidatus Uabimicrobium helgolandensis. The sequence goes on along the minus strand of NZ_CP165719.1, from coordinate 1,939,997 downwards.
TACGGTGTTTACGCCGTTTGCTACGAACAAGTGAGTATCGGTTTGAAATACGCGGCCGATTTCGTCGTACAGCATTTCACTTTTGGCTAGTAGAACGTTGCCTGCGGTGCTGTTGCTGCTGCGACTTGCTCCGCCTACTGGGCCAAACGTTTCAGCTAAAATTGCGTTACTATCTGGATCATAAGTTACTATCGACTCATTTCCGACAGAATCAATGGTGCGTTTTACGCGGTCAAAACCATCAAAAATTATCGTAGTCACTTCTCCTGAACCGTCACCGTTATTATCTTCAGCATCGATCGTTGTTGTTATGTTTCCGTTGTTGTCAATGTTGAAAGTAAAGGTACGCTCGTCAGCTGATCCAGCACCAGAAGTTTTTGTAAATACGAGATCTCTTTCATCTAAAACACAGGACATTGTGTTGTTTTCCTGGTTGCCGTTTACCGATTCGGGAGATTTGCTTAGTATTACGTTTTCGTTTGCATCGTAAGAGATTTGGGTTATTGTAACTTCCGAGTTACTAATCGTTTGTTGCATTTCGATAGGATTGTCTAGGATGTCGTATTTTATGGTTGATGGCAGAAAATTGGGGAGATCGGGGTTATTATCGTCGCGAATTTCTACTTGGGTTTCTACTACGTTGTTGTTTGCGTCGTAGAGAATTCTTGACTTGTAGGCGAAAGCTACGAGATTTGCTTCTGTTGCTGCGGAAACATCAGCGGCTTTTGTGGCTTCTACTAGTTGATTTAACTGGTTGAAGACCATTGTGTGCTTTATTCCCCGGCCATCTATGATCGAAGTACGATTCCCTACGCGATCATAACCAAATTGTGTTTTTATCTGCGTCGGAGCTGAGTTTCCGCGATAGCGCGTGCTGTGCGAATCGTCGGTTATCATTTCCTTTAAATATCCACCTATTTGGGTATCGAAAGGTTTGTTGTCGTTGTTGTTTCCGGTTAGGATATTTGCTCCATCACCATCGGGGTCCCCTTCAGTAAAATAACTAAACGTCGTTACTTCACCTTCAGGTGTTTCCGTGAATACATATTGACCAAATTTATTGTAGGCCATACGCGATTCGATTATTTGAATTGTGCTGCCTTCTACTCCGGATTGCAGTGATCCACTTAAAAGATTTACATTTGGTTGGCGCACAACTATAGTGTTCCCACATATGTTATCTACGCGACCATCGCCATTTAAATCGCCAGAATTGATTCGATCTTGTACCGAACTAATATCTACTCCGAATTTATCTATAAGGTCTTGTAGAGTGAATCCACATGCACAGCCCGTAGTATCAAGGTCTGCTTCAAAGTAATCTGGAATTGATTCTGTTGTGTATCGTCCTTCAGCGTTTGCTCCACCATTTTGTGGTTGGTACTGCGGATCTAATTCCCTTGGAGATTTTACGCGTAAGATTTTGTTGTAAACCGGTTCGTATTCGTAATCTATACGAATAAATTGTTGGTCACCACCTCTTGCTGCGTCGGGTGTTTTTATTACTGTTAATAGATTTCCTTTTTGGAATTGATCTTGCGAGCCATCATTGTACACAAATTGAACTGAGTTACCTTCTGGCATTGTTATTTTTGTATTTAGCTGTATGTCATTGTATTCGTAAAGCGTAATGAAAGACGCTGGGTCTCCAGGACGGATTCCTCGGGTTTTTTCTTCTTTCTTTAAAAGTAGCCCTTCGTTGTTGTATGAGAACACAGTTTCATTGCCATTGCGATCAATTACTGTTGTTTCTTCTTTTATCTCAGTGTTGTCTTGTGGATTTACGTTTATTATTTGTTTTGCGTAGGTAATTGTTCCACCTGCTGCTACACCACTGTCATTTGTTCCGCCCCACTGCTGCGTTAGAATCTCATCGTTTGCGTTAAAAGTGTTGATCACTCTTGCAGGACCGTTGTTTGCTACTTCATTCGGAAAAGTTGCTGTTAGCATGTTGTTATTCAACTTCTCGTCATTAAAACCTTCTGAGTAAGTGAATTCCATTGTTTTGCCGTTTGGAAAATCATTAAAACCTGTTCCGGTAACGGCTGGCGTTGTAATACTAATTAAATTATTGTTGTCATCATATACAAAATTGACTTCTCTTTGAATAAAGTCTTTGATCTGAGTTATGTGACCTCTGTCATCTGTTGTGTAATCAATTCTACGTGAGAGACTGTCTAACGAAAACTCAATTACTCCTTCGTTGGTGTAAGAGTGAGTAATTTTGTTACCACAAGGTGTTGTTATTGATTCTAGTAAACCTTCTTTCGCTGATCCGTCTATTGGGAAGAAGCGATAAATCATACCGTCTCTTTCGCGCAACAATACAAAACTGTCGTCGTCCTCTATCATTCTCTTAAAATGGAAATCAGGAGATACAAATTCACTGTTTACAACTTCATACTGATCTCCGCGTAATCGACCACTGTAAAGTACAACCGAGCCATCTTGTTGTGGTACTATTCTTCGCGAGTGATTGTCAGACCAGTTGTTTCCAAAACGCCCTTCAAATTGAACGCGTGAACGATATGTTAATTGAAATTCAAAGTCTAAACCTCTACCTGCTATATCAAGAACACTCATACCCATAATGTAATCGAGCGAATTCAGAATAATTGGGTCTCCAGCGTTTGCATCTGTGCCACTTGTGATTACGCCGGAAGAGGTGCTTGCGTTAAAGCATTTACAAGTACTGCATCCACAGTTTGCTGAATTTCCAGTCTTGTTCATTGCTACTGTTACGCAACTTGGGTTATTCACTGCTGGATTGTGGTATGGATGTTCTGTTGTCACAACACTACCATCATTTTCTTTTACTTCGCGGTCAAGTCCACCGCCTTGATTTTGATTTTCTCTATAGCAATTAAAAGTTGGGTTCGTTGTTGTTTGACCAAACATCGCAATAATGTTGCCAATATCATTGATATCTATTGCTATTCCACCTGTTGTTGCTTCTTGCGGATTTGCAATTGTTTCTACTGGTAAGAATGCATCGTTTTCAAAGTTTCTGGCGTTAATCACTTCTACACCGTTATTAACCGCCACTGAGACCGCGACACCTTCATTTTGTTCGTTTACTGTGAAACTTTCGATAAACTCATTATTTCCACCAGGAACTAATATTTCTTCCGAAACTCTTTGTCCGCTTTGGATAGTAATTGCGTTAAAATCTCCTGTCGCAATATCAAAGTTTATTGCAAGATATCTTTCTGTTCCTATGTTTTGTAATTCAGCACCTACAGTGCTTGATCCATTGTTGGCATCTACGATAATTGGTGTCGTGAAAATAGTAAGTTTTGAGCTAAAAAATGTATGAAAAAGTCCATCTGTTCCTTGTTGACCAAAAATAATCGCTTGCCCATCTTGTGATAAACGGTAAGTTAGTACTGATCCGACTCCTGTATCAATCGGAAAACCAACCCACGTTGCTCCACCATCAAAAGAAACTTGCGCTTGCAAACGATCATTACCACTTGCGTCCTTTGCTTGAACACAGCTGATATTGATCCATCACCACTATCCTCAAAGTTGACATTAAAGGAAGAAAGGAGGTCAAGGTTTACATCTCCAATAGGAGACGACTCTTGCCAATTCGCAGGATCGCCAATTGGACCAAATGCTGCAAACAATTGATCTTTACCTGAATTACTGTCAAACTTTTTATATATCGCAACACCGTTGCCAGCGTCAGTTACCAAGAAATTCTTTACTTCTATGTCACCACTCATCGCTGGAATGTCACCTTGAGGAACAAAGCTGCCATTTTGAAATTGAAATAATGAGGCGATATTTGAACCTTGTACTATAGCGGTTATTTCTCCTGAGCTGCTTTTATTTGAGAATACACTAGCATTTGTTATTGGTGACAAAAGGTTAAAATTACCAAAATTTGTTCCGTCAAAAATAACAAAGCCAGCACTACCGCTTTGCTCGACTGTCGCAACTGCGGTAGTGTCTCCAGTAAAGAGCACTTGTTTTTTCTGAATATCTGGTGTTGCAAAGGCTTGCGTTTCGCCTTTCCACTCTTTTTGTGCAAATGCTGGTGCTGTAAACAGCAACATTACCCAAAATAACTTTAAATATTTGTTCATTTACTGTGTTTCCTCTCTAATTGAGTTTTTATTATCTCTATTTGCTTTTTCTTTAAGCCCACAGAATAATGTTGAGGATTTTCTTTTATAAATTTGGTCAAGTTTTGTAAATTTGTCAAGAGTTGTAATTGATTTCTCTTATTACGCTTTTTCAAAGTAACAAGCCACTGCTCAATATTTTTTTTGTTTTTGTTATTTGGATCTATCTGTAGTAATTTTTCAAAGTAAGCAATGGCTTTTTTTTCACTACCTGTTTTGCTCAGGAAATGAACACCTAGTTTGAAATGTCCGTCGATATCCATATCATTGATACTTTTTTCTAAATGTTCAATTTTTTGTTTATTCTGCGAAGGAACATTCTTCTGTTTTTTAGATATCGTGTTGTTTGATGAACTGTTACTTGCCGCTACGTTTTCTATTTGCTTTTTCAATTGCACAATTCTTTTATGATTGATGAATATTAAGGTTGTTAAGCAAACATAAAAAATTAAACCTAGGCTGATAGCAATATCATAGAGTAATTTTTTCTTTTTGGTTTTCAAAACTCGTCCCTTATTTTGATTCTTGTGTTTTTTGTTTTTGAAGTGACTGTAGGGTTGCCTGTTGTTGGTACAAATACACGGCTTCAGCACAAATCAACAACATCAGTACCGCTAGTATAATTTTTCGTAGTAGCATTTTATCCTTTCAGCTTTAAATAAAAGAATGCGTTTTATTTCTTCTTTTTTTATTAATGAAAATTTTTTAAGCATCTTTGATGCTTTTACTTTATAAAACGCTTAAAAAGAAAAAAGCGGCAAAGAAAAATTTTTTTGCCGATTTATAGATATCTACTTTGTAGTTTTACGTAATGCTTTTTTCGCTTCACTTACAATATTTGAATCACTACATTTTTGTATAATTATTTCTAAACGCTTTTTGGCTTGGAAAATTTGCTTTTCTTTTATCAAAAGTTGCGCACAAATTAATTGATACTTATAAGCTTCTGGCTTTTTCTTGAGAGCTTTTCCTAGGCTCTTGATGGCAAAATTTCTTTGATTGTTTTTATTGTATGCTTTTGCTAAAGCAAAAAAGAACTCTGGCTTCCCAGAATATGAAGCCACTATGCCTGGTTCATTGGACTGTTTTTCAATATGCAAATAGTGTTGTGCTGCTAAGTCATTCTTTCCATTAATAATGGAAAAATTTATAAATTTTTGCCTCCATAATTTTTTGTTGGGATATTTTTTAAGGTAGGCATTCAAGATCTCCTGCACGCTTTCCCATACGCGAGGTTTTTTATAGTAATCTTCTCCAAAATTATGTTGCTCACCAAGCTCTTCATGCACACCAATCATGATAAGACTCTGAGGGGAGCCTAATCCATACTTGTCGATAGTCTCAGAGGCGAATTGAAACATCATCTCTACAGAACCATGCCATTTCGGTTTTATGTATTCCAACTTGTTATAGTAAAGATCAACTTTGTATTTGTTTGCAATTTCACCACGACGAAACCATTTATTTATTTCAGAAAGGTCCATTCCAATGCCTTTGCACACCGTTAGCATTCGCCATGAAATCAACCAGTCGTAAGCACATTGTTGATAGGCTTCTTCTAGGTACACATGTGCTAAAAGCAAACGTTTCTTGAATAAACGAAAGCCGTTCTCTGATACGGTCGATGCCCAACCCGATCCACGAGCATGCCAAGCATACTCTACATAAAAATATCCACTACGATATAATGCTCTATAATCAAAATTTTGCTCTCGATACCAAGTTAAGATTTTTTCCATTTCTTCCCAGGCACTATATTTTTGCAAAATATATTCTAAATGATCATATAGTTGAATATTACCAGCATCTTCTTGTAACAAATCGAAAAGAAGAGAGAGTGCTTTGTCGTATTTATATGTAGAAGAAAGTCTTCTCATCCACGAGTATTTTGCGTAATCGTTATTCTTGTTTTTGATGTATAGTTTGCTGTAATGCGGTGTAGCTGCATAAAATTTTTGTTGTCGTAATAAATTAAATCCATACATATCTTGAATGAGGATATTCGAGGGGTACTTGTTTGCCCAATTGCGCCAAAGTAGGGAATCTGAGTAGCCTTCACAACGCAAACTATGACAATAATCTTTTGCTAAAGATTTTAGTTCGTCTACTGAAAATGGTGAAGTAGCGGGTATCGCTGGATCTAACTTCAAGTATTTACGCGTTTCTAAGGCAATCCATGATGAAATTTTATAGGTATCTGTGTATGCGAATAGCTTTTCTCGTTTTTCGCCAGAAGTAAATGATATTGTTAGGTGATATCCATTATTACGTTCTGAAATCACCCCTGTAATAACAGAGTCAGCGCAAAAATATTGTTGCGTCCTTTCAGGCAGAATTAAACTGTTGTCTTTATAAGAAAGCCAGTCTATTAGAAACTCTAAGTATCTTCCAAAAGTGAAATCGACCATTTTCTTTGGAGAAAATGTAGCGAGATAGTTACTTTCAATAGATAGAAAACTTCCTAAATCAGAATATTCTCCATTTTCATCAACTAGCGGTGTAACAAATACACACTTTGGTAATTTTTTGGCGTTTTTTAAATCGGTGATTTTCTTCTGTATGTACGTTTTATTTATTTTACCGTTTATAATTGGTCGCGAAGAATTATCGGAAAATTTTGCTTTGGGATAACGCTTCTTTGGCGGTATTGTGACTTGTTTTACAGGTTTATTCTTTACTACTGGATTTTGTTGTGGTTTTTTTGAGCGCTTTTGTTGTTTTACAGGCTGTTGTTGGGTTTTAACAACAGTCTTTTTTTTGCGGTGTATTTTTTGGCCACCGCTCAAACTTACAACAACAATGATTATCACAAGACACATAGCGATTCCACCGCCAATCATGAAAACTTTTTGTTGTTTTTGTTTTTGCAACTTGGCTTTTTCCATACGCTGTGTTCTTCTTACTGTAGAACTTGCCATATTTTTAGAATTTTGTGTACGGCGAGTTGTTGCTGGATGTCTTCTTTTAGAATTATTAGCATTTAAATGCCGTGTTTGTCTTAATCGTTTTGTGTTTGTTTGTTGTGGGTTGTTTTGTGGAGAAAAAGAATTTGTTGCACAGGGGCATTTTGTACACTGAGGACACAGATAATTTTTACATTGTGGACATTGTTTAATACCAATCATTTGTGCATTTAAAAGTTGCTTACATAAATGGCAATAATAGCTCACCATCGTCTACTCCTTGTATAAAATCATATTGTAAATAAGATTAATTTTACGGTACTTGCGGCGGTTGATTTGACCACACACCTACACTATATTGCTGTGCTTCTGTTTCCATTTTTTTTAAATTTTTCCACAGCGCTTTATTCTCAACTCCATTATCATTTTCTGGACATTTTGCATAACCAAATTTCAACAACTCGGCATTGACAAATAATTGTTTTGTTGTTCCTTTGTCGCCAATAGGTGTATACACGTAAGCGGTCACAACTTTATCAGTGGAGAGTTTCGGTTCTTTCACTATAGAAACTTTATGATTGAGTATCAAAAACTCGTTAGCGGCTTTCGACGCAGCAAACCACGCATCATTCGCTTTTGGAGCAACAACTCCTGCATAGCGCACTTTCGTTCCGTCATTGAGTACTATGGTGTCAGCTGAAATCACTTCTTTGACAATGAGCGCTTTGGAAGCGCAGCTTACACATAGTAGTGAGATTAGCATGAGTAGTTTTATCATTGTTGTTTCCTTCCTGGTATTGGGTTCGGTATTTTTGGATAAAAGTCTTGTGGTTGTGGTATTTTGGGCAATTTCGGAAGCATACTTTTGGGATCTGTTACTTTTGGTATTGCTGGCGTTTGTGGTTTTTTAGACGTATTGTTTTTGTCTAGCTGTTCACCTTTCTTTTGCATTTCAGCGGCTTTGGTTTGCGTTTGTTTGTTTTGTGCGTAGATCTGCGCTAATTTTTTATAAGCGTAAGGATTTTTAGGATAGAACTTTGTTAATTGTTCGTAGATTTGTTGCGCTTGTGGTATACGTTTCGTTTTTTCGTATATCTTGGCTAATTCTATACTAGCGTAAAAATTACGTGGAGCAATTTGCAGTGCCTCTTTATAGTATTTTTCTGCCTCAGTTGTTTTGCCTTGGATATTTTTCACGCGCGCAACGGCTACTAAATAATTGGCGTTTGTTGGAAAAAGACTTTGTAGATACTCATATATAGTGATTACATTATCATATTTCTTTTTTGCAGCGATTTGCTGCGCGTAACGTGTGAGTAGTTTTACAACTGTTTTTTGATGTTGCACTGCTTTGTTGGCTTGGAGTATTGCATCATTAAGGCTATCTTTTTGCAAAAAATGCATGGCATTAATGACATGATATTGAGATACCAAGTTTTGTTGCATATTGCTTTTTATCTTTGTCGTTGGCGACCATTGTGGTACGTCTTGTTTCTTTTGTAGTGGTTGCCATAATAGACCATTTCTGTAACGTCTATTGTTTGAAGATATTGGATCAACGTATGTACAAGTTGCATTGGGATTTTGTCTTATAAGTTGCTGTTTGTGTTTGATATCTGTAGCAAGAATGATTTTCGTTTTTGGATTTTTATTATTGTATACAAGTGGCCAATAGATATTTGTGTCAGCAATAATTGTCGATTGTGCATTTTGCAATATATGTTTGCTGTAAGTATGAATAAAGTTGTCATTCACTACCGAAACTGGGTTTATAAAAAGTTGTGCTGCAATAGCAGTTGTACATAGCACATATTTATATTTTGTTTCTATTTGAGTTATTACAAGACCAATGATAATAATAAGTGGCAAGGATAAATAGCCAAGAGTTTGAATCGCATCGCGCGATATGTTCGTGGTTGCGGCAACTACAAAAATAACAAAGAATGTTATGGTAATGAACATAAGTAATTTCGCAAAAGCGGGTTTTGATTCACGAAGTTGTTTATTGCCATAAAAAACCAATAGCAATACTGATATTGTTATAAATAAACCAATAAAGATATTACCACTCAAAAAACCAAAAGGCGAAGTTATTATAGTGGAGTACTTAGTTAGCGAAAATTGGGTGAATTCCAGTTCGCTAACAGGTTGAATGACAAATTGTATGCTATCTAAAAAACCTTGAGGAGCATTTGATGGCGCGTGGTTCCATGAGGCAAAAGGAATCACCAGGAAAACGTTTAGTCCTAAAAATAATAGTATCGAAATAGAGAATATCGTTTCTTTTGAAAGTTTGTAGTCACGATGTGCTACAAATAGGAAAAACAAAATAGCGGGTACGAAAATGGCGAAAAAAGGGTGCGAGATGACAGAAGCAATAAGCGAGATTGCGATTATTACTACGCGATTTTCCTGTGGCGACTCATACCAACGAACACAGAAATACAAACTTACACTAAAAAACATCACTGCGAATGAAACAGGAGAAACGGTGATTGCGTTTGTCCAAACATTTGTGGAGAAAGCAAACAAGGTAGTTAAGGTAATTGCTAAACCAAAATGATTGCAAAAACGATAAAAAATCATCGCTAAAAATCCACATGTAATTGCCATGCAAAGAGCGGAAAGAAGCTGTAGCTGCCATGCACTAGTTCCAAAGAAATAACAGAATGCGTTTCCTACAAAGAGATAGAGTGGTGAAGCCGTAGATGAAAGTCCGTAATCAGTAGCACATACAGCCAATTCTGCGCCATATATACCTGCTGGAAAATTAGGAATCGTGGCCATATATATCGCGGCTATACAAGCAATAAAAATAGCTAGCTCTTTTGTTTTTGCGAAATTTTTTGCTATGGTTATATGAAGGACATTAGTTTTTTCTATAAAAGTCGGTGGTGTTTTTTTGGCGTGTTGTTGAATATAAACGCGATTTTTTCCACTTCGTTCTAATTGTAATTCGCTCATCGCGAGGTATACCCAGTTTTTATTTTGCTGCATAGCTTTTGCAAGTTTGGCATCGCTATATTTTTGGTAGTGTGTTTCTAAAAAAGTTGCTTGGTCTTTAGTTATTTTCAATTTTGATCTCACTTAAGAACATATACGGATACTTTTTCGCCATTTCGCATGACTAAAATCTTTGCAAAACGCGAGGCATTGATTTTGGAATAGAATTGTTCTATGGTTTGCACAGGTGAACCATTTACGCTAATGATTTGATCGCCATTTTTCAAATTGTTAATTGAAGCTGCAAGGTTGTCGGCAACAATTATTTTATCGCCAATTATTTCGATGCCTTTTTGCGGTTTTGTCGTTGATTCGGTTGATTTTTTCTGACTTTTCCCTACTTCCTTATTAACGGTAATTATCCACTCCTTATAATAAAATAGCACTTGATCTTGCTTTATTTGCGCAATTTTATATTTACTATTAGGTAATGAATCATTTTTGCGCACGAGAAGTTGTTTACGAGCGCGGGTATCTTCGAGGATAGCATGAGCCCTATTATCATCAGAATGGGTTACCGTTGCAATTACTTTAAAAGTAATAGGCGGTTTGGGAATCACTTGTGGTTTAGGAGTCGTTTTTTTTACAACAAGTTTAGGTCTTTTTATGATTGTACGCGGTTTATTGGGGAGTATACTTGCCTGCCAAAAAAAACGAAAAGTGTTTAGCGAGTTGTCTTGGTATTTAGTGACCAACCGCTCAGGAATTTTTTCATTCCAAACTTGTGGAGTGGCCACTACTTGATCAACAACAAGCATAATAATACCGGTAATAGTAGACAAAGCAATCACCATATTAAAAACTTGAATGATGATTGCTATTTTTTGCGCTTGGTTTGGGGTCATTTTTTAGATCTTTTTCGTCTGTGTTTCTTGGCACGTAGTCTGTTCATCTTTTTATATTCATTTCGCGAAATACTTTCTAGCCTGTGAAAATCATCATTTAGTATAATTGGTGTTATAAATATATAAAGATTGGTTTTCGTGACTGATTTTGATCTGTTTTGAAATAAATACCCTAACAGCGGAATATCTCCAAGAATAGGAATTTTATCTATCGCTTCTATTTCACGTCTTCCATTTAATCCACCGAGTATGATGGTTTTGTTATTGGGAACAGTAACTGTCGTTTTTATGGAACGACTGCTTTTCGGTGGTGGAATACCAACACCCGGAGCTGCTCCTAGAAATGCGTCGACATTTTGTTCTATTTCTAGTTTGAGCCATTTACTGCGTATAATGTGGGGCTTGATTTTTAACACCGTTCCTGCTGAAACAAATTCCTTAAACGAAGTAGATGTAGTTGAACTGTTAAGCGCATCAATACTTGCAACAGGTTCTTCTTGTTCTACGCGTATTTCTGCTTGTTCACCGTCGTCAGTGATAATTTGCGGGATATCGAGTACTTCGGTGTGTGAAACAGAACGAAGTGCGCGAATAATAAATGGAACATTTTTATCCTTAGCAAAAAAAGCGGTCAATCCTGCTCCAGGACCAACTGCACGTCCAGCAATAGGGTTTGAATTATCACCCGTAACTGGATTTCCCACTTCATCTACAACAGAAGATAAGCCAAAAGAAGTTAAGGCTTGTGGTCGAAATCCTCCTGAATCGTTGATTGCCATAAGCTCAATGCCAAGATTGAGTACATCCGTAGGTGTAAATTCACAAATAATAGCGCGGATCATCACTTGTGGTCTGCGAACATCGATACGACGAATTAATTTGTTAATCATGCGATGTGCACTCATTGGTGCTACTACTATAAGCGATTTAGTATGATCGTTAACAGTAATTGAGATATCGATATTATTCCCCGAAGCGGTTACACCTGGGGTTATTGATTCTTTGAATAACCGTGTATTCGTAAATTCGCGTAACGTCGGTAAGATTTTGTCAGTAGTAATATGTCTTAGATAATAGATTCTTGCTACGATGCGCTTTGACTCTATTTTTACATCGTATTTAGAAACGATTTTTTTAATTTCTTCAATGTCAGCATCTGTACCGCGAATTGTTAAAGAATTTGTGCGATTATCAGGTATTACGGTAATTGTCTCAGGTACGTTGTACTCTGATCGTTCACGTGCACGGTTTTGCAATAACTGATTAATTTTTTGGCTAACCGCAGCGGCATCGGCATAACGCAGTTTAATAAACGCCATTGTAATCACCGGTGGTGGTTTATCTAACATTCGAATAATTTTGACAATTCTTTTTACATTGGGAACAAAGTCGCTAATGATAATAGAGTTAGCACCTTTGATTTCAACAATGCTACCAGATTTGGAGTCAAATAGTTTTGCTTGGCGAATAGAGTTTATGATATGCGATGCTTTAAGATATTTGATGACAATAAGTTGTGAAACATAATAATCTCCGTCGCCCATTTTTTCTAAATCATCGATCGAATACAAGGCAATCGGTTTTGACGACGCAGCACTTGCCTCTATTAATTTATATACCTCACTTGCTCCTGAACCCACTTTCACAAGAGTAAGACCGTAACTTTCCAAGATAGACATGCAAATTTTCTCGACCGCTTCTTCTGACACTGGTTGCGGTGAAACAAAGTGAATTTTCTTTTGCTGTAAACCAGAACTGAGGTTACCGTAGATAATTTTTTTATTAGTAAAATTGGCAAACCACTTTAAAAATACATCAAAGTTCACACCTGAAAATTCCATCGAAACTTTGGCATCTTGCGCATGCGAAAACGCAACAGATATTAAAATAAGAATAATTACAAAACTTTTTTTCATTTAAGAATACTCGCCTGAATAGTGTTGGTTTGTAAGTGATTATCTTTTATATTACGATTATATTACGATTTTCATTAGTGATATTTTGCTATTTTTACATTCCCGATTCCGTATAAATACAACGTACTCCAAGTACGTTGCCAATAGGCAAAAACATAATTTTACGTATCAAATATTAGTAATACCAAGATCAATTTTCAATTATCTTGGTGTAAGTTCGTACTTATGTTTACTTGTTTCGTTAGTTAAATTTCCGGAACGGGAACAGGATCAGGCTCAGAATCGTATTTTTATTTCAACTAGCACATGTCGTACTATATTATATAATATACCATGTAATAGCGCAATTTACAGCGCATCTATCATACGCATCTGAAAAAATATTTAGGAACACGTAATGCAATTTGGTCTTGGTATTGAGTTACAAAACGATCGAGCTTTTATCGCTGCAATTAGCAAAAAAGGTTCTTCTCTGCTTCTAGAGTACTGTAACACTATATATTTTTCGGATACACACGAATTAAAAAATGAACTCAAGAAATTTTTCTCAAATCATCGTTCTTGGAAACATAATGTTGCTATTTCTATTCCTGTAAAAAATACGATACTTCGAAAATTTAGCGTCGCTTTTAGCGGTAGACAACAAATAGACCAAATTATTCACTATGAAACTGAAAACTACATCCACAGCAAAGAAATAGAAGATCTTATCGTTGATTATGTGATTTTAAACCAAGAACCACAAAAAACAAAACTCTCAGTAGCTGCTGTTCCGATAGCTCTTATTTCTAAGCAATTACAATTAATAGACGAATGTGGTGTTCATCCGTTTATTATTGACATAGACCTCTTTGGTCTATATTACTTCTTAACAACGACAAAGCGGCAACAAAAAAATTGTATTTTAGTTCATTTACGTGAAAATACTTGTAATTTTTTAGTGGTACAAGATGGGAGAGTTCACGATGTACGCAAGCTAAATATGGCAAGTAGCTGGTTGACCACTGACAATTCTTCCATGGGAATCACTACCGAAATTAATGTAGAAAAAATAGGTTCTCAAAGCATCGATTTGCAAAAATACTCACAACGGCTCATACGCGAATTAAAAAAGACTTTTTTAACAATGAATGTCGTAGAAGGTGTCTATTTTTGTGGCGATAAACATATATGTAGTGAAATATGCGAACGTACATCAACAAAATTGAAAGTAAAATGCTACCGGTGGCAAGTAAGTGACTCGATAAAATCCAAAATAAACGAAGATACTTCCGATGTTGTTGCCGCAACAGGTTTGGCATTGAGAGCTATTCAGCAAGTAGAAGGATTTAATTTTCGCAAACAACAGTTTGCTTATAAGAATGCTTTAAATCTTTTGAGAATGCCGCTTGCCGTTTTATTGTTTTTTGTAACTCTTTTCATAACTACGATTAGTTTTTATTACTCACAACAAACAAATATCGAACGAAAAAGTTATGAAAATTTACAGAACAACGCCCGAAAAATTTACAAACGCAATTTAACCACTAAATTGAAAGCAAAATATTGGCAAGAAATTTCCAAGATTAAACAAAAAATGCAGGACCAAATAGTCGGTCCACAATATCCACTTCCTTATGATATGGTAAATATATGGAATCAAGTGTCTGAAGTTGCTGACAAAATTCGTAGGCGTCATTATCTTGTTATTGATCGCGTTTTTATGAATCAAAATGAAATTAATTTTTATGGACGTACCAACGATGATGTTTGTCTTGACCTTTTTAAACTCCATCTCAAAAATAAATCGTGGATAGACCCTCAAGATGATGCACTACAAGTAGTAGAATCTGAAAAACTAGAACGTCCAAAAGATTCAAAACTGCCCCAAAGCTATCAATACTTTATTCGCTTGAAGAATGAGAAAAAATCATTTGATAAATAGTAATAGTTTCCCGGTCTGTGACAATATTCGCATTAGTCGAAATATACAATACACAAGATCATCGGAGTTGTGTTGCAAGCAAACGTCGTTATTTTTTCGGTTTGCGGGTTCATATGCTCGTCACCAAAACTGGTTTACCAGTTGAGTTTTTGCTTGCTCCTGGTGGCTGCAATGATTGTCGTGTTCTCAAACAATTTCAATTAGATATCCCTGAAAACTCTTTTGTTTTTGCTGATAAATCTTACAATGATTACTCTTTCGAAGATATTGTTTCTGATGCTCTTAATGTCTCTATCTTACCTCAGAGAAAGAAAAATTCTAAAAGGGCTTTTTCCTGAGCTACTGAGTTTATTCAAAAGGTTACCCGTAAAAGGATTGAAACTACTTTTAGTCAGATCACTTCTTTTTTTCCAAAGAATATTCATGCTGTTACCTCTTATGGATTTGAGTTAAAAGTTGTCCTTTTTGTTCTCGCTTTCACTTTTTCTTGTTATTTTTAGGTCGCAACTTAAGTTAGTATCTATGATATAATCTCGCAGATTGTTTCGCTTACTAATTTCAGCAAACAAATGAAAAAGAGAAAGCCATACACTTTCACCAATAGCACGTATGCGGCGATTGAAACGACTTTTACTTAGCATTTTTTTGATGTAGCCATGTTCAGCTAAAAAATTTCGTCCTTTTTCAAAGTTGCCAGAAAAGTAAAGCATAGAAACTAATGCTGTTGTCATAATTTCTGAATTAGTCATTTTAACTTGAGGATCTTCTACAATCTTGAGTGCTTGTGTTATCTCATCACATATACAGAAAACAATTATAATTTCTTTTTCCATGACTTTCTCCTTCTTGTTTTTCCTACTTTAAGAGAAGAGTCGTTATAACAGTATAAAAAAACGATGTGTGCAATTCGATTTTTGAGGTTCGTGGTCGTGGATCGATATTCCATGTGCGAAAATTAGACTATTAACTTTGAAAGCATACAAATTATTCTATAGAGTAGTTTTTTCTTTTGAGTCTATTATTTGGGCTATCTTGGCAACATCGAATACTGCACTACATTCATTTGCTGATGCTCTTGCTATAGAGAAAAACCTTACTTTCTCTTTTTTGCTAAATTTGGCATTGCCTTCTGCTATATTAAGAGGGACTCAAGGCGATGCTCTTTTTAGCTGATCCTTTAAATAGCTGTAACCTGATGGCATTTTCTCCATCACATTAAATGTTTCTTTTGTATATTCTAGTGATACTTGATATACATCTAATTTTTCATGATTAAAATTCATTGCATTACCCTTACTTCGTGCCATGTGCCACGACTGCGTCTCACGAGATTCGAACCGCGCACATCGAATTTGTAAGAGTAATTATACCAGACTATACGACAAATTTTATAGGTCGCAACTTGGGTTAATACTATTAAAATAAGACCTGCCAACATTTAAAAGAACAACTAAATATAATGCAATTTACTAAAGTGGGTAATAATTTCGACAATGAAAGAGATAACAATGATAAAAAAAATTGATCATATTGGAATTGCTGTCAATAATATTTCAGAGCAGCTTGTTTATTATCGCGATATACTAGGCCTACCCTTTGTCGGCGAAGAAGAGGTTCAAAATCAACAAGTGAAGGTAGCTATGTTTCAGGCGGGAGAAATTCGCATTGAGCTTCTAGAAGCAACAAGTGAAACCAGTCCTATTGCAAAGTTTATTGCTAAAAAAGGTGAAGGAATACATCATATTGCTTACCACTCGGACAATATCCAAAACGACTTAGACAATGCTAAAGAACAAAGAATAAGACTTATCAATGAAACACCTCAGCAGGGAGCTGACAATAAAAAAATAGCTTTTATGCATCCAAAATCTACTTTTGGAGTCTTAACTGAGCTTTGTAGTGAAGAGTAGGACGCTCCAGTACATATTGGTATGGTTTTAAAATTCTTTAAACGTATACTTTAAACTTGACATTCTAGTAAAATGACAAATAATTCAATAAAACGACTATTCGAAATAAACCAATGTCTTCACATTGGAAGTTTACAGATATCGAAAAAACGCAACTTCATTTGAAGCACGCAATTATAATTCTGTAACTAAAGAGTAATAACGTTCAAAAACGAAAGAACAAACTAAAGGATTCATAATTAACTTTATGGAGTACTAGGTTAATCTCTCTCAAAAGAGAGCTTTTTTTTATTGTCTTTTGTTAGTAATTGATTTATTCTATTACTCCCATTTATGAAAATATAGATTTTGCGTATTACGCTTTGTTTGTGGTATACGCAATTTTATCTATGAATGATTTAAGGAATAAACATGCGACAACATATATCATATATTATCATTTTGTTACTCACATCTTTTATTGTTCTACAACTGACTAATAATAATCATGTAGAAGCTCAGACTAACTTCAAAATAGGTTTTGTTGATATACCTGAGATTTTTAGCCAATATTCAAAGGCAAAAGAAGAAAAAGAAAAAGTACGCCAACAGTACCAACAAGAAACGTTGACTATTAAAAAATTAGAAGAAAAAGCAAACAAACTCAAAGAAAAAATCCCTCTATATCGTGCAGGTAGTGATATCCGCCAAAGATTAGAAAATGAGTTAGCAGAAACAGCTTTTAAAGCTAAAAACCAATCTGAGCGTGCGAAATACTTCATGGCATTAAAATTACGTAATGGTACAGAAACAGTATATCATGACATTGCAAAAGCTATTGAGAAATACGCAAAAGAAAATGGTTTTGCTTTGATCCTAAAAGTAGAAGAAGCTGATTTTTTCGGAGCACAGGATCCTGCTCAAGTAAAGCAAAAAATTGATATGCGTAACGTTTTGTATTGGAAACAAGCTCTTGATGTGACAAAACAGGTTGTAAAGCTACTTAACAAATAATCTATACCACGCTATAACTTTTGGTGTTATACAAATGAAAAAAGATAAAAATATTGTGATAAAAAAAATAATTTCGTATACGAGATACTGGCTAGAAAGTATAGCTTTAAACAAACTTATCTTTTTTCATTTGTGGTGGTTACTATTATTTATTATTCCAACAACAGCACAAGAACAAAATCTAGAAGAAAAAGTTAATAAACTAGAAAAACAAGTAGAAACGCTTATCAATGAAGTCACTAATTTACATGAAATAATTCAAACCCAACAAAAAGTAATCGAACAAAATGCTAAAAAAATAGTACATCCTAAAACACTTCCATACGAAGAGATTATAAAAGAGCTAGAAGAAGATCTTTCCTACAACAAAGACCAGACATATTACCTAAATGTATTAAACTCTCATTTGCAGATAGGAGGATATAGCGAGCTCATTTTTATAGCGGAAGAAAAAAAAGATCCTCAATTTATATTTTCGCGTTTTGCTTTACGCGTGCGATCTTCGATTCAGGACTGGTTAAGTTTTCAAGCAGAAATTGCTATTGAAGACGACATTGATCTTGAAATTTCTTATGCTCACTTTAATATACTGCTCTCTCCTATTTTCAATATCAAAGCAGGCCTTATTATTGTTCCATTTGGTCAATATAATTCATTTTATCCTCCACCAGGAAATGAACTAACTTCTATTCCTCTTGTCAATGAATTTCTGATACCAACAGTTTGGTCTGAACCTGGGGTTTCTGTTTACGGACAAATTGATAATTTCTCTCCGTTAACATTGACATACGAATTTTTGATATCAAACGGTTTAGGAGAAGGGGGTTTTGACATCGTGGAAGGAAATCGCGATGCAAGACAAGATTTTAATGTCGACAACAACGCAGATAAACAGTTTAGTGGTCGTATTGGATTCATTCCTCATCTTTCATTATTACCGTTTGGGTTTGTTTTTGGATTATCTGGGGTTATTGGTGAATTCGATGATAATGGAAACAATCAGTATGCTGGACTTGCAGTTGATGGCAATTTGCGAATAGGTAGCTTTTCGCTAATAGGAGATCACAACTATATTGAGATATCAGGAGAATATGCACAATTTGATATTGAAAGTGATGATCGCATCGTACAACTCTTTCCACAAATTGCTTCTTTTATGTCTGGACACTATATTCAAGTAGATTACTTTTTTTTCCCAGAACAGTGGCGAGGCCAAAGCTTTTTGTTTAACGACCAAAGTCAATTTGCTTTGTCTTTGCGCTACGACCACCTACAATTTGATTCTTCACAAAAAGGTGCCTCTGAATTAGATGATCAAAGCATCTATACTATAGGGATTAACTTCCGTCCTGTTGAAAAAGCCGTTTTCAAAGTTGAGTACAATCATATTCGCAAGTTTGTAAACGGTAGCGAAGATTGGATAGGAAGACTTCAAGCATCTTTTTCCACCTATTTTTAACTTGAAAAACTCAAAAATATAGGCGACAATTGAAACGCGTATTACTTTCGCATTTGTTGCTAATTATTAAACAATAGGAGATTTCCTAATGGCAGACAAAGATAAAGATATATACAATATAGGTGCTTCTACTCGTAGGATTCTTTTCGGTTTTCTCGATGAACTAAAAGAAGATGATAAACAAAAAGAAAACGATGGAAGAACCATCACCAAATCGAAGCAAGATGTTAAGCTTTTTTCAGGAAAGCTCTCTAAACCGGAAAATGCTGATTCACAAAAAACAAACGATGAAAACCATAAAAGTACAAAAGAATTTGTACTAAGTAAAGATGAACAAGATAAACTTAAATCGGTAAATGAAAATCCTAATGAGGACGATTAGGTGCCCTACTTAGATTAAAAAAATTCGAATTATTTCGAATAATAGCGCGGCATTCTGAAGGTGTATAACTGTGTTATACACCTTTAAAATATCGCGAGTGTTCAAAAGTACTTAGGACACCCTAATAAATAGGCAAGTCTATTTTTAAAGAAGTAGGTTTTTATGGAAAATTCTGAACGAGAAGAAGAACATGCTGACTACGTTGCTCGGGTAGAAGACCTTGCCGAAGATTTTCTTCATCAGTTGGAACATTCAGATGAAGAGAATGAGTCTGATGTCAATAAACTTATTCATTTATTCATTAAAGATTCGCAAAAAATCTTTTCAGAAAGACGTACTGACGAAGAGATCAATAAGCTATGGCAAAATCTTCGAGAAAAAATGATGGATCGAGAAATACAAGATCAAGGTGTAAATCGAACAACAAAACGTTATGTGCGAGAATTTCTCGATGATATCCAACCCAAAAGTACCAACAAAAGAGAAAAATCATCTAAAATTAAACTAACAGAAGCAGAACAAAAACAGCTGAAATTATTTGGACAATTGTAATGAATTTATTAGCTTTTATTATACCACTAGATTTGATAGTCAATCTAGTGGTTGTTATTATTACCCTAGCCTTTATTCGCTTTTTTGCTAAAAAAAGCGCAAGAGATTTTCAAGAAGTCAAAAAACGATTAAGATCAGAAAGCGAACTTTACACCGAAATTATACTTGGAGTTGAGTCCGCTGGACAGAGTGTATGTAATCCTGGACTACAAGATCGCAAAATGCGCATTGCCATTTGGGAACTTTACAACAATTTACGTGTCCAACCAAACAAGGAAAGTAAGAGCATTACTTTTCAAAGAAAGCTCCTAGAAAAAAAAGAAGAAATATATCATCTACTTGAACGCGGCCGTGTAGAAATCGAAACGCTGCCATTTATGGGAATTATTGGGACGCTTGTTGGTTTTGCGATATCTTTTTTTACCAATCAATTCTCGTTTAATGTTAGCGGAATTGGTTTCTTTTTAGCAGCATCAAGTACTATATTTGCGTTGTCTTATTTAATTAACCTTAAGAAAACTCACGAAGCGGACACATTAGCTTTGTTTGATTATTTTAGCGAACAGCAAAATGCCTTAGAAAAAATAATGACAAACTATGAAGGCTTTCGTTTGCTAGAAGATTGGCTAAAAAGATGGCCGCAATTACTTGATCCAGAAAAGTCACCAGCGACAACTCAAGAAATTTCAATGGAACACTTTATTGATTAAGGTTTACTCTGGAGTGTTTCGTTTACAGTTATTTAGAACAACACTCTTTACTTGGTAGGATATAGTTATGCGCAGAGGAACTGTAAATCTAACGCCTCTTATTGATGTACTTTTTGTAATACTATTTGTTGTTATCGGAAGCCAGTCAGAAGTTGCGGAAACTGAGATTGAGCGCGGAAAAAAAAAGCACGAACAGTTAAACGAACAAGTTGACTTGATGAAACGCAGCAAAGAATCTCTTCAACAAGAAATAACAGAATTAAAGAAAGTACTCGCCGATAAAGACAAAGTAGAAAAAACGTTACTTACAAAGTTACGAAGCACTATTAAAAATATTGCAGAGCTTGAGGAGCAGTTAGCCAATCAAGATAAAATAAGCAAAGAACTCCAAGAAAAGCATACATCTTTGCAAAAAGAATTAGAAAAAAACAAACAATTTGTAACTAGTTTACGTAAAAAAATACATGAAGCTACTTCTGCAAAAGAAAAATTAAATCAAAAAATAGAAAAGCTTCTTTCGCAGCAAAAAGTATTACTAAATGAAAAAAATGCTTTAGCAAAAAATCAAAAATCTTTAAAAAATAAGATTGAAGATGTAGAAGAAGAGCTAGAAAAAAAGAAGTTAGAACTAGCGAAAGAAATTGCAGAGAGAGTAAAGCTAAAGGAATTACTAGAGACGGAAAGAAATTTACTCAAAAATAGTTTAAAGAAATTAGAAGAACAAAAACTAGATTTGGATAAAGATCTCAAGAAACTACAACAGCAAATCGAAAGTTTTCGATCGCAAATTGTAGATCTAGAAGAAGAAAAAACGTTTTTAAGCAAAGAGTTGGAATCGACTCGTATAGAGATTAAAGAAAAAGAAGAATCTATTCGTCAGAACAAACTCAAGGTACAAGAGCAAAAAATATTTAACTCTGCTCTCCAAAAACAATATGACAAAATGTGGCAAGAGTTTAACAAAGAATTTGATAATCACAATATTGTAAAAATTTATCAACGTGCACATATTTTACAAAAAAATTACAATATATTTGAAATTGTGATTAAAAAAGATAGTCAATTTAAAATTACTCATTCCGGAACTACTGATGTTCAGAAGTGTAATTCTCAAGAAGAACTTGTTAAATTCTTAGAAGAAAAAGTACCACGTTCAGTGCATATTGATCCTAGTCGAAGTATTTTTTTGATACTAATGGAGCCAGACTCTATTTTAAATCGCCGCACTTGGTTAGAAGCAGAATTAAAAAAAATGAAGGTGATATACGATGTACATCTTCTAGTTAAGTCGGAATAGTTGAGGAATTTTTAATGGCTAAAAAGAAAAAAGGCATGATGAGAAAATTAATGACATTTGTTTTTGTGGCATTTTTTATTTGTACGATCTATTTTCTACATCACTTTGGAATAATTGCTTTCGGTGGTAGCGGTGGTCAAGGGTGGGGAGCAGCAGTTGTAATGCCTCCAACTGAAGAAATTCGCACATTTTATTTTTGCGACAATACTATTTACCAAGGTAAAAAAGAAATTAGTGAAAACGAATTTTCAAAAATCATCGAAAGAACAAAGAAAAAAGAACTCAGTATAGATTTGTATTTTGTGCAAGAAAAAATTACCAATGAGTTTCACACAAACATAAAAAAAATGATCGACAAAGTAGAGGTTGTTTTCTCAGAGCAAAAAATAACTTTTGACAAAATGCCAAAATAGGAATCAGTAAATTTTACCAAATTCGAATTTTTTTTGGAAAATGACACCTGACAAAGCGGAAGTACATAAATTTGTACTTCCGCTTTTTTTATTAGGAAATTATTATGGAAAACTACGAATACAACGTTGTAGAAAAATCTTTAACTCAGGATTTTATGATAAAATGGGTTTGGCAACCCTTTGTAAATATACTTCCTCGCGGAGTAACACCAAATATGCTGACCTACGCTGGAGTAGCGTTTGTTATTACCATGGTTCTTGGTGTATACATGTTAGCATTAGGACAAAAATGGGGTTTACTTGTAACGGCAATCAGTACTTTTTTGTATATGCTTTGTGATAACAGTGACGGGATTTTAGCACGGTCAACAGGCCAAACATCAAAACTTGGCGAATTTCTCGATCATTGGCTTGATTCAATATCTTTTGTTCTTGTTAATGCTTGTATCGCCTTTTGCTTAGGTTTTGAAGGAGAAATATTTTTTATTTACATTGCGACAATGACGTTAGCTTTCTACGTTACCATGTGGGAGCATCACTATACTGGCGTTTTTGTAAGTGGCCATTTAGGCAGCAACGAAAGTATGCTTATCTATATAATAATATATACAATTTTATTTTTTCTTCCTGACACTTCATGGTTAGTTTACAACGGAGAATACAACATAGCGTTTTTTCTACTAGCAATGGCTATCCTTGGAAGTTGTTTTACTACAATTGGTTGCCTAGTACGTGTAAAAAAACAATTTATTGATATTATTCTTTTTATCGCAGCAATGTTAGCCGTCGGGCTTTGGAGTTTTTATCAAATGCTCGATATCACATTTATTGTTGCTTTTATTGTGGCAATCAACATGATTTTTTGTGGCAAATTAGTCAAGTCACATCTTGCCAAGTTGCCTTCACCTTATCGTTATCCGCTATTTATTATAATCATACCTATTGCATTTTCTTTTCCATTTTTTCCTTTCTTTGCTCCATATAATCTTTACTTTGTCTATAGTTCTCTTATTATAATGTATGTTGCAGGGTTGTCTGATGGCATTTCTTGTATTTATAAATTAACGAGATAAAAACTAATCAGTTATTTATAGGAGAGTGTTGTATGAAATTACGAGCATTAATAATTAGCTTATTACTATTAAATATAGTTTTAGGTTCTGAGTATTCAAGTGACGAAATGTTAAAAGTTGCCATAGAAAATTTTAAAAGCAATTGGGAAAAATGGATCAAAAGAGAAGACCCTATCAAAATAATATCATTTACTGTTGCACCAGATAGCAAACCACAAGATGCTTTATCTCCAAAAATACAAATGATAATAAAATATGAAGTTCTCAACTATAATAAAACAAAAATAGAAACTAAGATATCCTATCCTATTGTGACTATCACTAATAAAAATGTGCAGAAAATAGCTCACCGTAAAGGTACGAAGAAAATATCGACAACTAAAAATGATCTTGGTCCTGTTAAGTCGCTAAAAAGTGGGGTGAAGGTCGAAGATATTTGGGAAAAATACGCAAAACTAACAGAAGAACAAGTGGCTCAAAAATATGAAAGATTTAATAGTTTGTGTCATTTATTCTTAACAGATGCCGTGCAAAACAAACATAAAAGTAATTTACTGGGTGTAAAACTACCAATGGCAGATGTTGTTGCCATTCAATCCACTTTTGAGAGATTCATTGAAAAAAATAATTCTTTAAAGGCGCGAGCTAATATTATTTACACTTTTAAAGGTGGAGAAACTATTAGCGCAATTTATTCTAACTTTGAAGGTAACATTATTAAAAAAAGATTTAAACGCGCTAGTTTTTCCTATAAGGCTATTAAGTTAAGCTCAACGGATAAGTTACGTGGTGAAGAACAGACTCTCGCTCAAGTGGGAGCAAAGGCTATTATCGAAGCCAATGGTGGTTTTCTATATCCGAAAGTAGAAGAAAAAGCGGAAGAAAAAGCGGAAGAAAAAGCCGAAGAAAAAGCCAAGGAAAAAGTCGAGGAAAAAGCCGAAGAAAAAGCGGAAGAAAAATAATTTTAGCAATTGAGAAAAATTCTTGCGTTTTGTCAAAGTTTTAAAGAGTAACGACAATCACCGTAATCCTTGTCGTTACCGTAGCCCGTAGCCGCCGTACGTATACTGTAGTTGTGACCGGATATTATAGACGTTTATGTAAAATATTTAGTGGTTTATTTCGGTTACGACTACGATTGGGCTACGATTAAACGCATCACTATTTGTTTTGCACTATATTTAGATTTCTCTCATCGAGACAAGTCAAAAACTCAGTAAAATTAAAATTTTCAAAGAACAGTAAAGAAGCTATAAAAAATAAGGTTAAGAAGTAAATTTTAAAGGATCAAAAGACGTATTTTTATGAAAAGTAGTCCAAGCCCAAATAAGAATTTTACGAGCGCAAGCAATAAGAGCAAGCTTCTTGTGCTTGCCACGAGAAACAAGACGATTAAAAAAGGTGCGAAGAGGACCTTTTGTAGTTCCGTAAACAGCTCCGAGAGCTCCAAGATACAGCATTTTACGTAAAGAAGGATTACCTTTACGAGAAATAGCTTCGTGGCATTTAATGCTAGAACCACTAGATCGAGGAACTGGATCAAGACCAACATAAGAAGTAAGTTGCTTTGCAGAACCAAGACCTTGAGTAAGAGAAGTCCAACGATGAAACAGAACAAGAAAGTAAAGAGAATTTTTATCACCAACGCCAGGAGTTTTTTTGAGCTTTTTGACTTGTTCTTTTAAGTCAGTATGCTTCCCAATGTGGTTGTTGATGTCATTCTCAAGGCGTCTGATTTCATCTTGAATCCATTCAATAGATCTTTTGATACTAGCAAGGGCAGAACCTTCGAACTTTAGTTTGAGAAGTAAAGCATTAAGGCGATTTTTTTCACGTAAAAGCGATTGCTGTAACTCTTCTTTACGTTTGAGCATTTCGTCAAGTTGAGCAATGTGTTCTTCTTGAGGTTGCCACTGTGGTAAAGTGCCTTTTGCAATAGCAAAATTAGCAAGTAATCTTGCATCCATGCGATCTGTTTTGGCTCTTATGCCTTCTGATTCAGCCCACTTTCTTACTTTAAATGGGTTGACCATGTTTACAGTCCATTCGTGGTCGAGAGCAAATCTTGCTATTGGTTGCTCATATCCACCGCTTGGCTCTATTACTACTCGTATTTTTTCTAACTCATGTTTTTTTATTATGTTCTTTAACTGTTTTAATAACTTTTTATGACCTTTGTTTGCGTTGGAGAATGTTCCAAGATCTGTTGGCTTATCCTGACTTTTATTTATTATTGCGACATCCAATTTGTCTTGGCTTACATCTATTCCTACTGTGAGAACTGACATTTTTTATTCCTTATCTTATGAATGAAATACCTTTCTCACTGAGTGTTGTTCTCTGGGGACCCTTTGCTACCTGGTATACGAGCTCGGAGCTCTGATTTCTCTACGCTTTCCCAGAGCTTTTTGACCTGTCTAACAACGGTTTTGAGAAACCTTTGGCGTTTATTTGTCCGGTCTACTCAAGAGAAGATTATTGATTCTGTCTAAATATCAAGTTTTGCCTTAGGGCGTGTGCGAATTTTATCTTCTCAAAGTAGATTAATTTTGTCAAGATTGATGATACCAGGGCGTGTCATCATTCAATACAGATAAAAATATAACGGATTCATTTAATGATACGCCAGTAGTATTGAGCCCGAGCCCGTTTGCGAGCCCGCGCCCGAAAACTTTTTGAGAGCGACAGAAAGTGATTTATTGGTTCAATACTAGTTTTTTGCGATGGAAAAAGAAACTTTGCTTCTTTGATAAATTGTTAGTGAAAGTTTCGCAAACGGGCTCGGGCTCGAAAAAACACACAATATTTTGAATGATGACACGCCCTGGTATCAAGTGGTTTTCTCAGAGTCAAATAAATAGCGATCTTCTTTGCTCTTTTCCCCCCAACAACTAAAACGGATATCCATACACAAAAATCGTCAAACCTTCTAGTAAATTTCCCAATATATTCTTTTGTATAATTTTAAAATACTGTACTTTATGCCTAAGTCAAGACATTGCACCATCCCACCATTTACGATTTTTCGAAGAAATCTACTTTTCAAAACATTGTGATGTGCGCACATTTTGCAACAATGTGCGCACATTATCCACATAATGTGCGTAAAAGCTATTCAAGTCTAAGCAGTAAGCATTCACTTCATGTTGTAATTTCGGCATGGAATTTGCTTCCATATAATCTTAAGTCTACAAATAACAATTCTAGTTCAGTTGGTGGAGTACTCATGGATAGCTCTGGCGTGATAGAAAATCTAATGCGAGGTAGAAACTCTCAAGAGAAAATGATTAAGCAGTACAAATTGCTTGAAGTAATAGGAAAAGGTGGTATGGGGAAGGTTTACAAGGCCTTGGATACCAATATGCAGCGTATTGTTGCTTTAAAAGTAATGCTCGACAAAAAAACAAATTCGGGCTTGAAACGATTCCAGCGCGAAGCACAAACGATGGCAAATTTAAATCACGACAATATTCTTGAAGTTTATGAATCAGGTGTTGATGATGGAATTATTTTTATTGTAATGCCTTTTATTGAAGGATGTTCGTTAAAAGATCTAAAGCGAAGCCAACCTTCTATACGCAAAATTGTAAATATCATGTGCCAAGTAGTAGAAGCTATCGATTACGCTCACAAAAATGGAGTTATTCATCGCGATTTAAAACCCGACAATATCCTTTTACAAGGAGATATTCCCAAAGTTATGGATTTCGGTTTAGCAAAGGTATCTGCTGCTTCACAAAAACTATCGCAAACTAATCAAATCATTGGTACCATAAACTATATGTCACCTGAACAAGTTGCCGGAGAGAAATTAACGGCTAGTTCTGATATATATTCATTAGGAGTAATTTTGTATGAACTACTAACCGGTAGGCTACCAATCCAAGCAACTAATTTTGCGAACCTCATGTTACAAATGATGAAATCAACCATTATTCCTCCTTCTCAATTGAACAAAAAAATATCTAAAGATTTAGAAAGCATATGCCTAAAAGCATTAGAGAAAAAAACACAAAATCGTTATGATAGTGCTCGTGCTCTTGCTCGCGATTTGAAAAAATTTCTTGCTGGAAGATCTACATTGTCAGTATCTTCGAAAAGCATTGTATACAATCGCGCTAGAAAGATGCTAAACAAATATAAGCATCTGTTAATTATGAGCTGTATTCTAATTTTAGCAATCACCTTTAGAATAATTAACTCTCCACAAAAAATTAAGCATCAGCTTTTGATTGATGATCGTTCTATAACCGAAATAGAAGAATCAGAGAGAGAAATAATCAACATAACTAAAATGCAAAATACCAATAAACAACAAAAAAATTCTGAAAAAATTGTTGCCCCTCCCAATAAAAAGCCTACAGAAGAAGAGAATATTAATCCACCAAAAGTTGATCCTCCAAAAGTTGATCCACCAAAAGTTGATCCGCCAAAAGTTGATCCGCCAAAAGTTGATCCGCCAAAAGTTGATCCGCCAAAAGTTGTAACTAAATGGACTAAAAAACTTAAATTTAAAACTCAAAAAAGATCGCTCAGCAACAAGGAAATATACAAAATTCTAAGTAAACAAGGTATAAAGCATGGCAAAATCAAACATTTTGGAAAACACGATTACCTTGTTATAAAAAAAGCCCACACATATACAAAAGCTCAAGAACTTTGCAAGGATCTCGGAGGTTATCCTCTAACGATTACCAGTCAAAAAGAAAGTGATTTTATTGCTTCATTCAAGCTTGAAGGCCTCCATTGGATGGGTTTATTTAATAGCAAAAAAAATCCTAACAAATTTAGATTGTGTACAAAAGAACGTCTTTCTCATTCGTCTAAATATCTGGACCACAGTATATTTGACAAAATATCGCGAGAAGTGATAATTGCAACTCATATCGCGGGCGATAACAAGTTATCATGGTGGCCTTTATCTAACAAAGCTGCAGCGTTCGTGATTTGCGAATGGGGAAAAAAAAGACGTAGTAAAGTTACTTCCAAAGAACGCAATATAATTGCTCAAGTATACTATAATCGACCTCAGGATAGTTTTGGAATAACAACTAAGTATTTCAACGCAAATATGGGTGGGTGGTGGTTATACAATCCTAATATTCCTATTGAATTTGAATCGACACTCACATCTATCAGCCAAGGTAAAGTTTTTATCGGCTTAAATACTTTTGCGGCCTTCATCAACCATCAATCATTTACATACTACGATATTTATGTAAATGATGTACAAATTGTAGAGAATTATCAAGTAACTATAGCAAACCCATCATTTCTATACTATGACATTTCGCAAGCCATAAAAAAAGGACTTAATCGAATTCAAATTCGCTTGAATCCTTACACTAGTAGAGGTGGTGGAGTTATTAAAGGTATATCTTTATACTCAACGAGGTAAATATGAATTCCGTACAAAAACGTGAAACAGTAAAATTCGAACGTTATCAAATCAAAAACCAAATAGGTGAAGGTGGCATGGGGCGAGTGTATAGTGCTATAGATATTCACCTCAAACGTAAAGTAGCTCTTAAAGTGATGCAAGAAGGTGATGAGCAGTCGCGTTTACGCTTCTTACGAGAAATTAAGACAACCGCAAAATTGAAACACCCATATATTGTCAATATTTTTAACTCAGGAGAGAAAGACGGACATCCTTTCTTTGCTATGGAGTATTTAGATGGCGTCGATTTTTATCAGTTTATGGAGCAAGAACACCCATCTATGCGCAGAATCGCAGAAATATTAGCCAAAGTTGCTAAAGGAATTGCATACGCTCATAAAAATGGAGTAATACACCGCGATTTAAAACCTGAAAATATAATGATTTGTAATCAGGAGCCCAAAATAGTTGACTTTGGATTAGCTCGTACTAGTCGCCATTCTCAGAGCCTTTCTAAAAGTGGAGCGATGATGGGAACCATTCAGTACATGTCTCCTGAACAAACAAAAGGAAGTAAAATTAGCTTGCACACAGATATATACTCGATTGGAGTTATTCTATATGAGGCTTTATCTGGTCGATTACCTTTTGGCAACGGATCCTCGACACAGATAATTAGAGATATATTAACCAAAAATCCAGTTCCGCCATCACGTATCAAAAAAAGAGCGCCTGCTGAATTAGAAATCATCTGTTTAAAATGCTTAGAAAAAAAGAGCCAAAATCGTTACCAAAATGCCACAGAATTAGCTGCTGAGCTTGAAAGATTTATAAATGGAAAACCATTAAAGACAAAACGAAAATCACAATTTAAAAATTTAAGACAAAAAACACTACCTTCGTTATTTTTTGGATATATAATAACAGTTATCGCCGCGTGGTTGATTTTGTCTTCTTCGACGTCTGTAGGTACAAGAATATCAAGTATCAAAGAAGTGTACAACTATCTTGATGCAAATAGCTCTTATGGCAAAAAATCTTACGATAAAATAAAAACATTCAACAAACATCAGTACCTTGTAATACATAAATATTTTAATCTACAAGAAGCAAAAACGCTTTGCCAAACATTTAAAGGACACCTTGTTACCATTACAAACAAAAAAGAAGAGGGTTTCATAATGAGTCTTATGAAAGAACAACAAAAATATTGGACCGGCGGCAAAACTTTTTTTCCTACAAAAAGCAACGAGAATATTCTCTTTAAAAAAGGAAAAAAATTTTACTGGGACCAAGACCTACCTAGCTCTAATTATTATTTTATTTGTGAATGGAGCCCTGTAAATGAGTAGGAAAATTCTTTTAAAGGGTTTGGAGACAATATATGAGGATAAACACGGCCGTCCTACATAAGGACATTATGTTTGTCGAGTTAACAAAGGAATCTTTAGAAAAAAAAACGCTGCAAGATTGTCTTGATGAAATTTCGCAACAAGGGTTTCTCAAAATAGTGTGTAGTTTAAAAGGTTTAAATAGCATTAGTCCAAATATTTTAACAACACTTCTAAGCAAATTATCATTAATACGTCAGCAAGGTGGAGATATCTTTTTTGTTAACGTTTCTGATATACTAAAAGGTGTTTTTCGTTATGCTGGTTGTAAAGAAGAAGAAATTTTTTTAGACGATGTAAGTACTGCGTTAAATGAATTTTTAGCACGAGAAGCAAGCTCGTATGCTGCTACAATAAAAAATTTTTACATTGAAAATATTGTAACATGTTCATTGTCAAAAGAAGAAATAGAAGAACACGATGAAACTGTGAAAGTCGAATCGACACAGCGCATGGACCGAGAAAAGTACGCTGTGACACAAAAGAGGTCTTTGCCAAGTATACTTAAAATACATCCAGAAAACGAATCAGAGATCGCTCTCTTGGGGCATAGTCAAAAAATATCCACAGTGCATCAGCAAATATTACGTATTTCTCTAGAGAACTCATCTACTCTTCTTTTAGGAAAAGATAGTTGTGGAGAAGATGCGATTGCTTATTCGATTCATAAAAACTCTAATTGCCAAGGAATATTTACAACAATTGATTGTTCTACCCTTGAAAGCGGAAATAAAATAAATCAGATTACCCCAAAAATTTCACTTACCGTAAAGGGAAGTGTTTATTTAAAGAATATTGGCATGCTTTCTGACAAAGAACAAAATACGTTGCATAGTGTTCTAACGAAATTTTCACCTGATATTAATGCAATTTGCTATTGCTGTAAAGATTCTATTGCGCAATTATCTTTCAATATCAATAGCTTTTTTTCAAAAAATATCATACAAGTACCAACTCTATCAGAACGCAAAGAGGATATTATAGCCTTGGCAGAAGCTTATGCTTGTTACTACGGAAAACAAGACAATAAACAAATTTCTCGTATCAATGAAAAGTCGAAAAAATTTTTAACACAGCACGATTGGTCTAGTGATTTAACAGAACTAAAAAAAATTATCCAAGATTATGTAGAAAAAA
Organism: Candidatus Uabimicrobium helgolandensis; assembly: GCF_041508025.1. Lineage (NCBI taxonomy): Bacteria > Pseudomonadati > Planctomycetota > Candidatus Uabimicrobiia > Candidatus Uabimicrobiales > Candidatus Uabimicrobiaceae > Candidatus Uabimicrobium > Candidatus Uabimicrobium helgolandensis. The sequence goes on along the minus strand of NZ_CP165719.1, from coordinate 1,908,579 downwards.
CACCACCGCAGGAGCAAGAACTTAATATTAAACAACCGAAAACAAAACCAACTCGTACCTTAAATAACTACCATCTAATAAATAAAATTGGCGAAGGCGGAATGGGAGAAGTTTGGCAAGGCAAACACGATACATTAGAGCGTCCTGTTGTGATAAAACTTATTAGAGAAGATACACACGAAGAAGACTTAGAAATAAATTTGAAACGCTTTCAATTAGAAGCAAAAACAATAGCAGAGTTGCAGTCCCCGCATACTATTACTCTTTATGATTTTGGTATACACCAAGAAAATACGATTTATTATGTAATGGAAATGCTCCATGGTATGGATTTACAAGAATTGGTGACCAAGTTTGGCGCTATTCCTCCTGAACGCACCATTTATTTATTATCACAAATATGTTTATCTTTAATGGAAGCTCATTCTTTTGGAATAATTCATCGTGATATTAAACCACAAAATATATTCTTATGTAAACTTGGTGCGCAATTTGATTTTATTAAAGTATTAGATTTTGGCATTGTTAAACGTCAAGGAGATATTTCAAATCTAACAGGAGATAACATTGTCGGCTCTCCATACTTTATGGCTCCAGAGTTGGCTATTTCAGAAGAAATAGATATAAAAGTAGATGTCTACTCGTTTGGTTGTACCGCATACTGGTTGCTTAGCGGTAGATATATTTTTCATGGTAAAAACATTTTATCACTTATTACACAGCATGTTAACGAGAACCCCAAACCGTTGTCACAAGTATCTAAATTCGAAATTCCTCAAGAACTTGATGATCTTATCGTCGAATGTTTACAAAAAAAGCCGCAGAAAAGACCGTCAATAAAAGAGATAAGGCAACGTTTAGAAAATATAAAATTAGAAAAAAACTGGTCTTTAGAAAGTTCTCAGGTGTGGTGGGAAAAATATTTATCTAATTTTATAATGTAATTCAAACAAATATTCGTCCCTACATGAGTTAATTGAAAAAATGTATTATTAGCAATTAGGGAATTCTATACTAAAAACCTAGCCGTTTAAATGAGGTAATCATGGTCGATCATAACGATTTTGTATTTGGCAGCAAAGCTCTAGAACTTGGGTTTATTGATAAAAAACGTTTAAAAAACTGCTATTTAATCCAAAAACAATCTACCCATCAAGGGAAAAAAGTTTCAATTCTTGAGGTCATGACAAAATTAAAATTCTTAAATGAAGAGCAAATAAATACAATAAAAACAGCTTTGAAGAAAAAGCAAACAGTGCAACCTTCAAACAACTTTATATCTACAGAACAGCTCAATGGCGAAACCTCTGTAAAAGCACAAACGACCAACTTAGTGCAAGAATATATCGAACCGCAACCTCATCAGCAAATTGCAGAAACACAAGCAGTTAATTTTGCACAAGAATATATCGAACCACAACAACCTCATCAGCAAATTGCAGAAACACAGACGACTAACTTTGTTCAAGAATATATCGAACCGCAACCTCATCAGCAAATTGCAGAAACACAAGCAGTTAATTTTGCACAAGAATATATCGAAACGAAACAACCTAATCAGATTGCAGAAACGCAAGCAGTGAACTTCGCGCAAGAATATATTGAATCGGACACACAAACAAAACCACAAGAATATACTTCAAGTCAAAAAGAGGGTACATCAAAACACCAACTTTTGGAAACTAACCAAGATTTTTCTGGAAAAGAGAAATTCGGTAGATATGTCATAAAGAGTCTGTTAGGAAAGGGAGGGATGGGGAAAGTATGTTTAGCTTATGATCCTCATCTTGACAGAGAAGTTGCCATAAAACTAATGAAAATAGATGACGATTCAGATACATACACAAAACGTTTTCTTCGCGAAGCTCGTTCTATTGCAAAATTGAACCATTCAAATATTGTGTCTGTTTACGATATAGGTTACGATAACGAACAATTTTTTTTCATAATGGATTATGTAAACGGCGGTTGTTTGAAAGATTGGATTAGCAACTCGGTTTCTTTACAAGAAAAGCTACTGGTGATGATAAAAATTATTCAAGCAGTAGGTTACGCACACAACGAAGGAATGATTCACCGCGATCTTAAACCAGCTAACATTATGTTAAACAAAGCAAACGAGCCAATGGTTATGGATTTCGGTCTCGTAAAACTATTACAAAGTAGCTCAGTACTATCACAAACAGGAATGGTTCTTGGAACATTACAATACATGCCTCCAGAACAAGCAACAGATACAAGTCGTGTAGATGAAAGGAGTGATATTTACTCTTTGGGAGCTATTTTTTATGAGCTTATAACAGAACAACTTCCTTTTACTTCAAAAATGCGTATGAAACTCCTTTCTGAAATACTCGAAGATTCTCCTATCCCTCCACACGAAATAAATTCTAAAATTCCCAAAGCTTTGTCCAAAATATGTCTAAAAGCTCTAGAAAAAAGAGTTGAAGATCGTTATCAAACTACAGAAGAGTTTGCTAATGCTATTGAACAAGCAAGATCGACATTTGTGCAAGAAATGAAAACAGGCCACCACAATATGACCAAGTTATTTACAACTAGTACTACAGGTAGTGAAAGTAGATCTAGTTTGGAAATGGGAGATAATTTTGGTCGTTACATTATAGAAACAAAGCTTGGTGAAGGAGGCATGGGTGCAGTATATCAAGTACGCGATCAAAAATTAGATCGTAGTATAGCGCTCAAAATTATTCTTGGAGAACCAGGTGGAAAACAAGTTAAGCGATTTTTACAAGAAGCAAGAGCAACAGCTTCATTGAAGCACTCAAATATAGTTGAAGTGTATGAAATAGGAGAAATTCCGCAAAATTATTTTACGATGGAGCTTGTCGAAGGTCGGTCATTGTCTTCATTATTACGTAGCAAAAATCTTACTTCTCGTAGAGCTGCTATTATTATAGCCAAATGTGCCAATGCACTTACATATGCACATGGAAAAGGAATTATTCACCGCGACATAAAACCATCGAATATTATGATGGAAGAAAATAACGAACCAAAGATTATGGATTTTGGCCTTGCTAAAGATATGAAGAGTGACAGTAAGATTTCTAAGTCAGGAGATGTTATTGGTACACCTGCTTACATGTCTCCTGAACAGGCCGATGGTCAGGAAGTCGACGTGAGAGGGGATATTTATTCATTAGGCGCCTCTTTATACGAAGTATTAACAAAAAGACCTCCTTTCCAAGGGCAAGGATCAATGCGTTTGCTGCAACAAATTTTCAACGAAGACCCTATTGAGCCACGTATACTTAATCCAGATATACCAAAAGATTTAGAAGCCATCTGTCTGAAATGCTTGCAGAAAAAACCAGAAAAACGTTATATTTCAGCAGCAGAACTCAGTAAAGATTTGATGAATTTTTTACAAAAAAAACCAGTAAATGCGCAACCCATTACAACATGGATACGCTTAAAAAAATCGATTGCACGTAATAAATTACTTACCGTTTTAATACTTGTTATTATCACGAGTTTAGGGGGAATTGTTACTATACAAAACCGTAACAATACTCAATTACAAAAAGAAAAAAAAACAGCTCTAGAAGCTGAAGAAAAAGCCAAAAAGGCTGCAGTAGCTGCTATAGAAGCGCAAAAAATCGCAGACATAAGCAAAGAAGAAGCAGTAAAAGCAAACGGCCAACTACAAGAATCTTTATACCGCGCAAGTCTATTGGTTGCTGACAAATCTAACAACAACAACCAACTTGAAGATGCTGATCGTGCATTAAAAGATATTCTAAAAATTAAACCTGAAGTAGAAAAAGCATGGGAATATCGCTGGCAAAAAAATCGTAAACATGCTGAATTACCAATGTTTGCTTCGTACAAAAAACAAGTCAAAGATATGGATGTAAGCCGCGATGGTCATGTTGTTGCGATTCACGATGGGAAAATTATCGTCTTTGATCCACAAGGCAAAAAACTAAAACAACTTCTAACAAAAGAAAATTACGTTGGCTGGGAATGGACTTGCTGTGCAATTAGCCCAGATGCTAAATACGTTGTTGTTGGAGGATACTTCGGCTCGATTCATGTTTGGGATATTAAGTCAGAAGTGTTGCAAGAGATTCACGTCGAAAGTATTCGCGTTGATAAACCTCAAGGTCATAGTGGAGCATTTGCTCACGACCATCAGCAACCACGTGATATATGCTTTCATCCTAATAAAAACATAATTGTTATCGCAAGAAACACTGCGAATTCAGAAAAAAATATTTTTTCTAGTTTATTTGAATCACTTATCTTTTTTGATGTAGACAATAAAAAGATTACAAAACGAATTTCTTATAACAAAAACGATTATGATACTGTAGTCAACGACCTTGTTTATTGCGATTTTAGCCCAGATGGAAAATATATCGTTGCTACAGGAGAAAATCAAAATGTTTATATGTGGAAAACCGAATCCTCTAAAAGTCTCACTGTTCTTAAAAGATCTCCAGTTTCATTAGGACAGTGTAGAGTAAGTAAACAAGGTAGGTATATTCTTGCGCTTAAAGAAGAATCTCTTACAATTATTGATCGAAAAAATAAAGCAAAACAAGTCTTAAACTTTACAGAGAAAATTAACAGTTGTGATATTAGCCCCAACGCAAAGAGAATAATCGCTGGTGGAGAAAGTGGCGTTCTTTATATCTTTGACATCCAAAAAGACCGTTTTAAGAAATCTGGTAAACTAACCGGACAATATCACATTTCCAAATGTTTTTTTTCATATGATGGGCGCAAAATATACAGCTCTGGGAAAAAAGGTATTACAGTATGGGAAAATAAAATACAACAAAACCCCAAAAATATACCTCTAGCATTTGTTTCGCATCTCTGTGTCATTCATCCAACCCAAAATATTGTTGCTGTATCACCAATTCTAACGGGAGCTATTATGCTAATTGATACAACAACAGGGAAAAAAATCACGAAAAACAAAACAAGACAATTAACCAGAGCACACTTTAGTGGTATTTCTCACGGAGATTTTGATGCAAAAGGTATACTCTATACCGCAGGATACGATGGACAAATTAATCAGTGGAACATTGATAACATGAACAAAATAGGAAGCATGAGCTTCTCATCGTCTCCACCGATAGAGCACTTTATATTTACCGAAAAAAAGACCAAAATAATAGCTGTTGGAAGAAAATCACACATTTCTTTTATCGATATTAAAACAAAAAAATCAAATTCACCTAAAATAAATGAATGTGTTGTAGATTCCGCAAAAGCTTTGTTGGCAAACATAACCAAAAAACCTGATCAAATCAATTTAAAACACATATCTTGGGATGGTAAAGATACTGCTGCTGTTGTTGGCAATATTCCATTCCTATATTTGATAAACGTTCGCGAAGAAAAAGTTATCGATATTATTCCGATCGAAGAAGAGGCAACAAAATGTATACTAACATTTGACGAAAACACTGAAGAGCACCACGTTTTTATCGCTAAAAACAAAGAAGAAAAGACTATCGTAAAATACCAAATTAAAAACAGAAAATTAGTGCCCCTTGTTAAATTTCACGGCAATACAAATAGCATTCGAAGTTTCCACATTACCAAAGAACGTATGGTGAGTTTTGGTGAAAATGGATTTATACGTTTTTGGAAAATGCCAAAACAAAATAAGCAATTATTAGAATTAAAACCTTACTTTTCCATGAAAATATCAGCTGTTTTAAATTCCTACGCTTTTGACATTGATAAGCGAATATTAATAACCTGCGATAGTAAAAGTTTAGAACACAAAGGAAAATCAACGTTCTTAAAAATATGGGATGCAGCATCACCTAAGTTGCGGGCAAAGAGGAAAGATAAGGCTGAATAGCATCTATAAATTCTCCTGCATGCTGATAGCGATCTTCGTTTGATTTTGCCAAAGCCTTCACACATACTTGAGACAATCCTAAAGGAACTGTGTTATTGATTTCGTGTGGAGGAACGGGTGGCTTCTTAGAAATATTAAGAAGCTGCATTACAGGAACTTTCGCTTTAAATGGAATCTTTTTAGTCAGTACTTCATACAAGATTACGCCTAAGGCATACAAATCTGTACGATGATCTATATCGTGAATTCTTCCGCCAGCTTGTTCTGGTGACATATAATCAATTGTCCCAAGAACATCGCCAGATTTGGTGAGAGCATTGACATCTTCAGTAAACTTAGCTAATCCAAAATCCATTACTTTTGGTTCACCATCGTTATTTACAATAATATTTGATGGTTTTAAGTCGCGGTGTACAATTCCCTGAGAGTGAGCAATTCCCAAAGCATAAATTACTTTTATGAGTATATAAGTCTGCATTTGTAAAGAAAGCAAATTCTCATTAATTACTTTGTCAAAAGTATTTCCTTCTATAATTTCCATTGTAAAGTAATACATGTCATCAATAACACCAACATCATATATCTTAACAATATTCGGATTATCGATACTTGTTGTTGCTTTCGCCTCTCGTAGAAATCTCTGAGAATTTTTGTTGTCCTCTTGCAGGTCTGACATCATTACTTTCATTGCAACGTTTTCATTGCGACTACTATCAAATGCCTTAAAAACTTTTCCCATACCTCCTTTGCCTAAAAGGCTTAGAAGTTTGTAACCACTAAACTCTATTGGAATTCCCTCTGTATCTTTTTCTGTCAATAAGTTGTCGGATTTTTGATTTTGTTCTAAGTTAGCTTCACTTAAAATAAAAGGGTTTGTGCATCCACCACATACCATCTGTTTTCCAAAAAGATTTGCATTCTCTTGAACAAGCGCATTATATTTGCAAGAAGGACAAATAAAAGTAATTAGTTTCGATGGTTTCTTGAGTATATTTTCGTTTAACGTAATTACATTATTGCAACCACTACAAACCAATTGTTTGCCCAAAGGATTTTGGTCCTTGGTTACCTTTATCTCTTTTTGACAGTGTTCGCAAACAAAAATCATTAATTCTGGTGTCATTTCTTACCTTTCAGATTTTATTTAGCAAAGAGTATTAGGGCGTATCATCATTCAAAATATTGTGTGTTTTTTCGAGCCCGAGCCCGTTTCCGAAACTTTCACTAACAATTTATCAAAGAAGCAAAGTTTCTTTTTCCATCGCAAAAAACTAGTATTGAACCAATAAATCACTTTCTGTCGCTCTCAAAAAGTTTTCGGGCGCGGGCTCGCAAACGGGCTCGGGCTCAATACTACTGGCGTATCATTAAATGAATCCGTTATATTTTTATCTGTATTGAATGATGACACGCCCTATGTATTGACATATAATTACTAAATACTTTTAAAGCTTGTATGTATAATCCTAAGAGAAAAATACTTTAGCTTAATTTTCGTGTAAAATCTAATGAATTTTGTTCGTGAAATCGGTTTTTTAAAAATTAGTGTAGTCAAAACCAAGTTCACGATAAGGTATTCCAATTTAAAATACACTTCCTACTAAGAGCGCCTTACTCCTGCAATGAAAAGCATATTAATGAAGTTTTATTCCGTATAAATAATTTACCATTTGCAATACTAGGTATTGTCCAGCATACGGTTTTTTTAGCGAATGGCTTAAACTCTGCTTTTAAGCTGTATTTTTCAGTGGAGGCCTCTATAAGAGCAAGATTTCCTCCTTCTCCTAATACTATGAGCTGTTCAGGTATCGCAATAATCGATCCCTTTGCAAATCCACGAGTTTGCCATTTTTCTTTTCCTGTATAAAAATTCATACATTTTAAAATGCGATTGTGAAAACCATAAATATAGTCTCCTAACAAAACAGAAGAGGAGAAGTGGTTTTTCATACGAGGCGTTTTCCATAATAATTTAGGTAAAATCACACCTTCTTTTTCTTGCAATTCAATTACCGCTGCCCCTGTTTGATATCCAGAGGAAATAAAGATATAGTTATCTTTTACTATTGGAGTAGAAGCATGTATTTGTTCAAAGGTCGTCCACGGGTAGTGCCAAATGTATTTTTGAGTTTGCGGATCAATACTTACAAGACCATCTCTATTAAAAAAAATCAATTGGGATTTATTAAATATATTGGCGTGTATTGGGGTTGCGTACGAGGGGCCTTTTCCTGACATTTGCCACACAACATTTCCTGACATTTTATCAAAAGCGACTATCGCATTTTTACCTTTCCCTACTTGATAAATAAGCCAATTGTTATAAATAATTGGAGATGAAGATATTCCAAATAACAGATTATCACTTTGAAAATCAAGGAAAAGTTTTTTTTGCCAAATTTTATGACCGTCTTCTAAGCTAAGGCATGAGAGATATCCTTGTCCACTAACAGTATAAACTCTATTATTATCGATAGTTGGAGTAGCCCGCGGCCCATTGCCCATTTGATTGTAGTACAGTTCATTGATTTTGGTTTTCCATATGAGTTTCCCAGTATTCACATTAATAGCAACGACATACTCGTATTTATTTTGCTCTTGTTGTTCTATGGGAATATCAAAATTATAACCATTGTGCATTTTTTTTGCTGTTGGAGTTTCAGGTTTCTTTTTCTTTGGCCCACCTGGTAAGTCTCCGTACATAGTAATAGCCATCGATTGAGAGATAGATACACCGGAAAATCCTTCGCCGAGTGAGAAATCCCATAATTTTTTGGGTCCTTGATTTGGCCATGTTTTTAGAATATTTTTTTCCAAAGAAATACCATCGCCTTTAGCTCCTCGCCATTGAGGCCAATCATCTCCATAAGAAAGACAGATTAGTAGTATTGACAATAGTAATTTGTGCATATAATTTCTTTCTATAAAAGTGGTTTTGTAAAACCGAAATGTCGACACGCCCTATTATAAGATTGGAAATATTTTTAAAACAAGAATTTTCTCTTTAAAAACAACGAAAATAATGATAATATTTCACAGTAACAAAACCGTACATTATTAACTCATACAATAAAGGAAATATTTATGGAACCGCGAATAACTATCGTTACTTTAGGTGTCAAAGATTTACAGCGTTCTTATGATTTTTACTGTCGTGGCTTAAAGTTCCCTACAAACAGTGATATTAAAGATGGCATTCTTTTTATCCAAACACAAGGAACAAGATTAGCTTTATATCCCTTTGAGAAGTTAGAAGAGGACATTGGTATTGAATTTCCACAACAACATACAGGATTTCGAGGAATTACATTTGCTCATAATACAAAAAAACGCCAAGATGTCGATGCTGTTTTACAGCTAGCACAACAAAGTGGTGGTACAATAGAAAAAGCGGCTCAAGATGTTTTCTGGGGAGGCTATAGCGGATATTTTTCTGATCCCGACGGTTATTTGTGGGAAGTGGCATATGCTGATAGTTTTCAATTTAACGAGGATGGTAGTTTAGTTATTTAATTTTGGTTCAAAATGAGAATTCATACACTCAATCAATGTCTGTGGTCGAAATGGCTTCGTTATATAGTCTGTACAACCTGCTTGCAAACATTTATCTTTCCACCCTTTCATTGCATGGGCAGTGAGGGCTATTATTGGTATTGTTCGGTATGTGTCCATTTTGCGTACCTCACTTGTGGTTTCCAGACCACTTTTTTGTGGTAAGTGAATATCCATAAGTATCATATCAGCATTATTATTTTTACACCACTCTATAGCATCTTCTCCATTTTCTAAAATTTGCGTTTGATAACCATAAAATTTTAGAATCTTTTCAACAAGTTGGCTATTATCTTTATTATCTTCGACTATTAAAACTTTACGATTCATTTTTTTTATCTTCCGTTATTTCACAAATTATCTTTATTAACTTTTGCGAACTCAAGCCGCTTTTAACTAGAACACCGTCTATTTGCTCAATATTTTTTCGTAATGGATCGTCTGTTAAAACAATCACTGGAATATGTTGAAATTTCTTTTTTATACTACGAATAAATTCCTTTTTTTTATCATTAATACTTAAAAAACTAAGAATGATAACATCAGGTATTCTTTTTCCTGTAAATTCAGGTAAAGAACTCAAACAAGAGTAGTTTTCGATTGTGCAGTTCATTTCAAAAAGATGTTTTTCCAAAAGTTCAAAGTTTTGTTTACTACCAATATGTAGTAATTGTATTTCTTTCTCTTTCTTGGTAACGCAGTTTTTTATATGGTTTAACAATAAATGTTGTTTGATTGGCTTTGTTAAAACTTTGAAAGTGCCAGACTCACAACTCAAAAAAATATCTACTTCAAATTTTGTAGAACACTGTAAAAAAACCAACAAATCTTACAATTTTAAATATATCGACCTCCTAATCTCACTCTCACATGAATACCTCACACTAGCATGCATATCTCAAATCTTTTCAAGACCGAATTATTGTGATTTTATTTCCTTTATCGCTTCTTGTTCATAACCAAAATATTTTTTTTAGGACGCTATTGTTTATTTTTCCAATACATAAAAAACAGAAATTGGAAAATGAGCGCCGGACTGTGTGAAAGAAAATGAGGAAAATGAGCGCCAGACTGGAAAACGAACGCTGGAAAACGAACGAGCGCCAGACTGTTATGCTCTAAAACATGATGAAACTTCAATTTCGATGGAGTTTTGTTTAGGACGCGATTGTTTATTTTTCCAATACATAAAAAACAGAAATTGTGAAAGAAAATGAGCGCCAGACTGGAAAACGAACGAGCGCCAGACTGTTATGCTCTAAAACATGATGAAACTTCAATTTCGATGGAGTTTTGTAATTGCAACAAAAAAGTGTTTGAAACAAAGAGTTGTTACGTGGAAAAAAAGTGCAATTAAAACGAGTAAATGTGAAGTGTTTTCTCAATTGAGAAACATCGGTAGACTTCGATTTTAGCTGGTTGTGATGGCTATAGAAAATCTAAATTCGAAATTGAATTTAAACTAAATTTAGGTTTAAATTTTCTCAAACAAGATGTACTTTGATCTAAAGTACAGCATTTACGTTTTTGGTAGTATTTATGAGAGGTATACTTATTAATAACGTCTTTTATAAAAGACTCTGAGCCAAAAATTAAACCATATGTCATTTGAGGTTTTTTGGTAAGTAACCCTCTCTCTTTCATTCTTTCCTCCATCATTTCAATGTACTTTTTTTGCCTTTGCTTCATGGTTTTACCAAGGTTCATATAAACTTCATGATAGTCAACATCTATAAGCCCTTCACCTGTTGTGTGCCGATTGTAGCTACTCCATTTCCACTCTTTTGGATGTTTGGTAACGTTGTTCCTTGTCATGTTAAGTTCAATGTAAAATATGCAATTAAGTAGCTGAGTCTCCGAGTCGATAATTGTTGAATAAAACCTTCCGCCCCAAAAATGCCCTGTACGCTTGTGTCTACGGTTATAGTTTTTTGCGTATTCACCATTGATAAACTGCATCAATCTGGATAAATTATCATCTGTAGGTGTCGATATTAGTAGATGGACGTGATTGCTCGTAATACAGTAAGCGTGTAGCTTAAAAGAGTATTTTTCACGCGCTTTTTCTAAAATTTTTAAGTATTCTACAAAGTCCTCTTCTTGTTGGAAGTAAAAATTTTTATTGTTACACCTTGTTGTTACATGAAATAAACCATTGATCATTGATATACGAGTCGGACGCATTTGTTCTCCTTTGCAAAATGACTTTTAATGTTATCATTTTACCTACTATTCCGACAAAACACTCTTTTGAATTATTATTAACTCCAAAAGATACTACTACTAAATAACTTATGGTAACTATGGTTAAGTCTGGCACCGAAAAAGCAATTCCGACAAAACACTCTTTTGAATTATTATTAACTCCAAAAGATACTACTACTAAATAACTTATGGTAACTATGGTTAAGTCTGGCACCGAAAAACCAACCTTGCACCTGTTCTTATGGCAGTATTGGAACAGGAACAACTTCATCAAGATCGACGCTACTATGCAGCTGAGATCCTCAGTAAATTGAATGCCAAATTAGCAATACCTACACTTATTGCAGTATTGAAGGAACAATGCCAAAAAAACTATTTATCTCCTAACGATTTGTCAAGAGGATGTTGTGGAACAGCAATACTAAACGTTTCCCTAGAACATTACCTTGGAAAAGGGCTACAAAAAGCAATCATCAAATCATTGGGGAACATGGGGAAAGATGCGATTTCAGGATTGCCAATAATCGAAAAGATGCAGAATGAGAAACATGAAGATGTGCGTAATGCTGTACTACAAGCTATACAAAAAATAAAACGATAAATGAAGTAAAAGTGCTGATTTGTCTTAAAATTGTATGGACGAAAAGTGCTAAATTCGTGTCAGACCAGGGTCAGTAAACAATACTGTAAGGCTTAATTTAAAATAATTGCAAGAAAGTAGTCTTTGTAAAGACAGTAAATAAAAGCTTTGCGAAAGTAACTACATCTATTCACTTTATTTTATTTGAATTACATGCCATTCAATAAATAATCGATTTAGATTTTTTCTGCCAATATTTTCGTTTTTTATACCTAGTTTAAACTTAAAAATAACAAAATAAGAGTTCTTTCTTATTTTATTGAACAATTAACAAAAATGACAATTATAGAGCTATCTAGTTAATATTGGCGTTTGTGAATTAGTGTCAGAGCTAAACGCCTATCTAGAAGAGAACAATGTTCCGATTAAAGTAGTGAACTGTGCACCTATATTTCGCTTTGTACCACGCGAAATCAAAGGGTTTTTCATTCCTTTTGATGTTGACTTGTTCTTCCATCATATGAACTATCATGGCGTTTATATATGGGAAGGATGCGTATGTATGTGTAATCTGGAAGTAAAAACTCGTGAAGAGCTAATTTGGACTCGTGCCAGACTTATCGAACCAGAAATGTTTTAGATACTTTTATTCATAAACTTCACCAAAAAGAACACATCTCCGATTCGGTAGTTGATTTTTTACCACCGTCTCCTATACATTTCTCTTGCAGAGCTCTGCTCTCTACTGTGACCTCAGGCAAAACCGAAAACCAATGCCGCGGTAGCGATAGTCGGGACCGAGCCCATCACGGGACGCAGAGCGCACGTACCTAGGCGAAAGATTCCTCCAATTACCGCCACGTACGACACGGAGAGAACCACCATTACGACCAACAGGATCTACTGTTATGGAAATATCATATTCGCCATACCAATTACTACACCACTCAAATACATTGCCATGCATCTCATATAGTCCCCAATTGTTGCGTGGTAGCGATTTTATTTTTACTACCCCATTTTTATCATAGTTTACTTGATCCTTGGTAATCCTGTCACCAAAACTAAACGCTGTTGTTGTTCCTGCACGACATGCATATTCCCACTGCGCTTCTGTTGGCAAACAACATTGCCATTCTTTCATTTGCTCGTTTAGTTTTTCAGTAAACGCCTTGCAATCATCCCAACTTACCATCTCTACCGGCAAATTTTTCCCCTTAAAGTGACTTGGGTTATCCCCAATCACTGCTTCCCACAATGCTTGACTACACGCTGTTTCTGCCAACCAAAACCCTTTGCTAATCGTTACTTGATGCTGAACTTCATTTTCGTATCTATCTTCTTCCGTTTCTGGAGAGCCCATCATAAACGTTCCTGGTCTGATCCACCTCATTACTTGACGCACATCTTTATAAGTAATACCCATCCACAAGCCATATTCATCTCGGCCCCAATCGCAAAAACTTCCGCGAAAAGAACAGTTGTCAAACTCTGTTCCCATAAAGTCTTCGCCATCGACACAATCTAAATAAAACGTACAACCCATATACGTCATATTGGGCTCTATTTCTTTCAACGACTTGCCTTTTACACGTTTTTTCATCACATACTCCAAAATTCATTCACAAAATCGCATTTTTATATCATTCATTTTCGAAATGTCTTGTCGACGGTTCCACCGTCCCTATACATTTCTTCTTACAGAGCTCCGCTGCGAATTAATTCTTTGCCAGACTCAAGTCTGACATTGAATTATATTTCAACTAGCGCAAGCCATATGTTTTATTTATATTAAATAATAATTGACATTTTTGAAAGTGCCAGACTCACTTTAAAAGTGCCAGACTCACAACTCAAAAAAATATCTACTTCAAATATGTGCCTTTCACAATTAGCGTTATCACAAAAAAATTTACGCACATAAAATATCAAATATACTACATTGCCTAATATTGGTAAATCCATTGGTTTCCTGTAATAATAACTATGTATTCTTCTTGAGTTTTTTTTGCAAAGTGGACAGAAGGAGTGTCGCTGAAATGAAGATATCTCTAAAGAAATTTTTCCTTTATCAATTTCTGCTGTATTTATTTTAAAGTCATCTGGGAAAAAAGAGGCAAATTTTAACATCTTTGTTCTTCCTTTTTCCTTTTATTTTATCAAAAATAGCGGATTTTTTTATCTTATTTCCACGTTTCACCAAAAGTGGCCATGAACCAAAAAATATCTACTTCAACTCACTTTAAAAGTGCCAGACTCACAACTTACTCACAACTCAAAAAAATATCTACTTCAAATTTTGTAGAGCACTGTAAAAAAACAACAAATCTTACAATTTTAAATATACCGACTTCCTAATCTCACTCTCACATGAATACCTCACACTAGCATGCATATCTCAAATCTTTTCAAGACCGAATTATTGTGATTTTATTTCCTTTATCGCTTCTTGTTCATAACCAAAATATTTTTTTTTTAGGACGCTATTGTTTATTTTTCCAATACATAAAAAACAGAAATTGCAAATACTGAAATGAATAAACCCAAGAAGAAGAATAAATCGTTTAATATCAAAGATTCTATGTACTTTGACAATTTGCCTACATTATCTTTTAAATTACGTTTACGCAAATTCAATATATTGAACACTACGGAGCGCATTCATGTTTAGCTATATATTCAATTGTCCATTTTGTAGTGGACCTGTCAGTGTAAAAACGAGACTTAATCCTATAGGAAAAAAGAAAAAGTGCTCAGGATGTAAAAAATCTTTCATTCTAAGTAAAGAAAACATATCAAAACCAGAACAAAATAATAGTGCAAATGCGAACAAAAAACATTCTAGTGAGCAAAATGAAAAGACTGACAAAAAGCCTAAAAAAAGATCGCTATCGCAAGCACGAAAAAGATCGTTGCGAGAACGAAAAACAACCACAAGTTTTATGAATCAAGTAGTTGGATTTATGCTTACAGGGTTTTTATTTTCTGGAGGAGAAGAGTTGGAGAAATCGCAACGAGAAGAGCGAAGAGTAGTCATTGCAAATTACATGACGCGAATAGTTGCGTTTTCGATTGATGGATTTTTATTTTACCTAATAGAAGAAGGTATGCTTTTTTTTCAATTACCATACAATTTTGTAACCTCTCATACCTTATTTGTTCTGTATTTAGTAGTTATGCATACATTATTTGGGGCTACTATAGGTAAAAAAATAGTGAAAATAAAAATTGTTGGTAAAGATGGAGGCCCTTTAGGTTTTGCAAGAGTTTGTTTACGTGCACTACCTTTTTTTCTAGTAATACCATGGTTAGTAATGGCGCAGATATTTTATGTAGATTCGACACTAATTGAAAATTCTTTAATGATGTTTGCTGGAATAGGTTGTTGGGTGGCTTTTTTTGATTTTCATACAAGAGCTTTTCATGACATATTAGCAAAGTCATATTGTATTCACGCAAATAGTAAAAACACAGAAAAGTTTTTCGAATCATTGAATAATCCTGATAAGGAAGTCTCGGACGGAGTTCGAACTAGCTTACGACGATCCCGATTAAAAAAACAAGACAAAAAACAAATGGACTTTTGGCCAACGTTTATCGCAATATGTGTATTATCTATCCTACTAGCCTTTTTATTCAACGCAATATCACCGCAGAACTCAATACGAGATCGAAGATCAAAGTTAAAAAAAACAAAAACAACTGCTGAACAGTATTACAATGAAGGCATGCAGTTAGTCCGCGATAAAAAAGTCAAAAAAGCGATAGTCCAATTTGAAAAATGCATTACTGTTGATAAAAATTTTATAGATGCCTATGTCATAATAGGAGACATTTACTATGCTGGTAAGAATTATAACAAAGCAATTGTTAGTTATAATAGACCTATAAATATGGATATTAAACCTCCTAAAATATATGTTCGACGTGGTCGATCTTACCGCGCATTAAAGAATTACGACCAAGCACTTTCTGATATAAATATAGCTATTGATTTAGATGAGAACTATGCTGATGCATATGCAGAAAGATCTAAGATATACAGAGAGAAGGGATTATTAGAAACTAACAGCAAATATTTTAAAAAATCTATAGAGGATTACGAAAAATCACAAGCTCTTCGAAGGAAATAGATGGTATTAGATTGCATATAATAACTCAAGTTGCGATCTATAAAAGTTGCTGTATAAACATAAATGTGGAGAAATAGCATGGTAGTTAGTAATAACAGCATGCAAAAAAGTGCGCAAAAGTAAAAAGCCATGGGTGTTGATATTTAACACAACACATAGAACAAGGTTTGGATCTTGTTCTATGTGTTGTGTTATGACTGGCTCTGAATAACGTTTGAGTCAGACTAAATGCCTTGGAGCTAGATATTTCTCTACCGTTGCAAAATTGCTGAACAAAAACTCTTGGTATATAAGAATTACAGAAAAAGATGCCGAAGACATTTGCATATTGATATTATAACAATAAATAGAATATTATATTTGCTGACAATTTTGCGGTGTGTGTTTGTAGATACAGAAAGAAAATACTATGAATTCAAACAATTCTCAAGAACAACTTAGTGCGCAATTTGGACGTTATAATATAGAAAAAGAACTTGGACGCGGTGGAATGGGGGTTGTTTATAAGGCTTACGATACCAAATTTAAAAGAACAGTTGCTCTTAAAGTTATGCTGAGAATTAAAACTAGCGATACCAAAAGATTAATGCATGAGTCTTTCGCAATGGCCCAGTTAAATCATCCTCATATTATTCGCTTGTATGAATTCGAAGAGAAACCCACACCGCACCTCACGATGGAGTATATCAAAGGAGTTAGTTTAGATTTTCTTATTGCACAAAAGCAAATAAAGCCTTTATTTTTGATCAATTTACTCATCAAAGTTTGCGATGCTTTAGCGCATGCGCATAAGAATAAAATTTTACACCGTGATATAAAACCATCAAATATTATGATTACAAAAGATGGTAATCCTAAGGTTATGGATTTTGGCTTAGCGAAAATTATAAATGAGCAAGAATTATCAAAAACAGGTGATGTACTAGGAACACTAGGGTATATGGCACCTGAACAGCTAAATGGTAAAGCCACCGAAAAAAGCGATATTTACGCTTTAGGTGCTACAATGTACAAAGCTTTAACAAATCGTAGCATTTACAGCGGTAATTCTTACCAAAGCATTTTGTTCCAAATACTGAAAAAAGAGATTATCCCTCCAAGACATTTGAACCCGGATATTTCTGTATATTTAGAAGCTGTTTGTTTAAAATGTCTTGCCAAAAAAGAGCGCCGTAGATACGAAAGTTTTAGAGCTCTTGCCTTGGAACTCAAAAACTTGAAACACCAGAGACCCATACTTGCGAGAAAATATAGCGTCTGGGATAGTGTTGGTCATTTTATTAACGAACATCGAGTCATTTGTGGTAGTCTTGCTATTGCTCTCATCAGCTTGATATCTTGTTTAGTTATTGCGGTTTTTGCACTCAAAACAGTCAAAGAACAACAACAAAAAACTAACGTTGCGCGAAAAGAAGCAGAAAAAAACTGGAAGTCTTTACAAAAAAGTAATTTAGAAATCAAATCACTCAATAGTGCGATGATCGAATTTGTCAAAAATATCAAACAGAGTTCTTATCATAGTGTACTAGCAACGGAAGAAATTGTGAAACCACTTGTTGTCGTTTTTTCGCAATCTGTATATTTGAAAACAGCAGAAGAATATAAGTTCTTAAGAGGATTAATTCTTGGACAAAGTAAAGAAGTAGAACATCTTTACCAAGCAATATTAGATTATACTAAAGAAATACAAAAAAATTCGAATAGCGACATCTACACTAATAGAGGAATTGTGTATTTTCGTTTAAAAAAATATAAAGAAGCTCTAAGTGACTACAACAAAGCGATTGAAATAAACGACTACAATTCAAGAGCTTACAATAGTCGTGGCCGTATTCATGCTTTACAAAAACAATATGGAAAAGCGATCAAAGACTATGACAAATCTATACTTCGAAATCCTAAGAATTTAAAAGCTTTGAACAATAGAGCTTTTTTATACAAAGAGATGAAAGAGTACAAAAAATCTCTAATCGATTACAACAAAATCATTGATTTGTCACCAAAACTTTATTACGCCTATCAAAACAGAAGTCAAGTCTACAAAGAACAAGGGAAATATAAGTTAGCGTTAAAAGATTGTGATATAGCAATTAAGCTTAAACCAGATAATGCATTTGCTTATAACAACAAAGGCGAAAACTTATTTTATTTACAAAAATACAAAGAAGCTTTGCATCACTATGATAAATCTATTTTTCTCAATTCGCAAAATTCATACGCATATAAAAATAGAGGCGATTTACACTATCACAAAGAGCGATACAAATTGGCTATAAAAGATTGGAAATCAGCAATTTTCCTAAATCATCCTCAAGAAAAATTATTGAAGGAAAAAATAATAAAATTAAAGAGCAACAAACACTAATTCGCACCAATGTGCCTTTCGATATTTTGCCTTTTGTTTCCCAGCAAACCTTTTATTGCCTCTCATTGTAAGGAATCACCTAAACGACTACCAAATTTTCAGAAAATGCTATCAACACCGTTACCACTTTTGAAAAATCCCTATTCTTTTTAGTTGTTTATTGGGTAAGAGATCCTCGTAAAAAACTAAAGAAAACCAATGAAGATACTTCATTTTAAACAAGAAGAAAACATTTGCAAATAAGTAATATTTGTGTTATTTAAACTAAAAATAAGTATGACTTTTCCAATGAGTCACTAAGTACGAACTATTCTATAATATGGAAATAAATATGAATTCACGACAAAGATTTTTAGCTGCTTGCAAACGCGAAAGTTTAGATTACCCACCGATTTGGTTAATGAGACAAGCTGGACGTTACTTACCAGAATATCGAGAATTAAAGAAAAAGTATGACTTTTTAACGATGGTAAAAACACCTGAACTTGCGATGCAAGTTACTATGCAACCAATCAAACGTTTTGCTTTTGACGCAGCCATTTTGTTTAGCGATATACTTGTTATTCCCGAGGCGATGGGGCAGCCTTATTCATTTCGTGATGTAGGTGGCATTGAAATGGAGGGAGCTATCAGAAGTGCTGATGATATCGCCAAGTTGTGTAGTGCAGATATTGAACAAAAATTGTCGTATGTTGCAGATGCTATACATCTTGTGAAGTCAGAACTAAAAGGAGAAACAGCTCTTATTGGTTTCAGCGGAGCTCCTTGGACTTTAGCCACTTATATGGTCGAAGGAGGAAGCTCCAAGAATTATTCGCAGGTAAAAACGCTTTTCTATTCGGAACCGGAATTATTCGATAGCTTGATGAATAAAATAACTGTTGCGGTAAGTAATTATTTGAAAATGCAAATAAAAGCGGGAGTAGACTGTGTTCAAATTTTTGACAGTTGGGGTGGCATACTTAGTGAAAGTACCTACTGGGAAGCTTCAGGAAAATACATTGCTAAAATTATCGAGAATATTGGAAAAGAAGTGCCAGTGATAGCTTATGCAAAAGGATGCCACATTTGGCCTGAGGCTCTTGAAAAAATGAATGCTGATGTTCTTGGTTTGGATTGGAGCATTCCTTTAGAAAAATTTTATGATACTTTTGATGGAAAATTTGCTGTACAAGGAAATATTGATCCATCTCTTATGAATTCTCACCCAGATGTAGTTGAGCGCGAAACTAAAAAAATTCTCGAAGGTTTTGGTGATCGCAAGGGGCATATATTTAATTTAGGTCATGGAATCCATCCACAAGCTAAAATTGAGTGCGTCGAAAGATTAATTGCAACAGTAAGAGGTCTCAATTAAAAAGAGGAATAAAACATGAAAAAAATAGCGATTGTTGGTGCTGGTATTGCAGGATTAACGGCAGCGTGTTTACTAAAAAGACGAGGTTATGATATTCGCGTTTTTGAACAAGGAACAAATGTTGGTGGTGTAATGCGATCTGTTAGAGAAGGTGAATATCTTGCTGAGTTTGGACCAAATACTATTTTGGAAAGTAGCCCTGAAGTATCTGAATTCTTTAACAGCCTGGGATTAGAAAATCGTAAAGTATATCCTGAAAACTGCGCCAAAATTCGCTATATAGTTTGCCGCGGCAAATTAGTTGCCTTGCCAATGTCACCACCTGCATTTCTCAAGAGTAACTTATTCCCTCCGCGAGCGAAATTTCGCTTACTTTGTGAGCCGCTTATTCCATCGCGAAAATCGAGAAAAGAAGAAACTATTTCTCAATTCGTAAAAAGGCGTTTGGGAAAAGAAATATTAGACTATGCTATTAACCCATTTGTTGCGGGGACTTATGCTGGAAGACCGGATAAACTGAGTATAGAGCATGCTTTTCCAAAACTACACAATTTAGAAAAAGAATATGGCAGTGTAATTCGTGGACAAATACAAATGAAAAAATCGGGAAGAAAGCCACCGAAGATCATTTCGTTTCCGAATGGCCTTGAAGAATTTCCTCAAGCGATGTACAAAGAAATAAACCCACAAAATGTATATTTGAATGCAAAAGTTGAGAATATTAATTTTGATAAAAGTGGTAAAGTAGAAATAGAAACTGTTGATCAGAAATATCAAGCTTCTAAAATAATATACGCTGGAACAGCTTATGGTTTGCGCAATATAAAAATAAACAAAGAGCCACTTGATTTTCCGATTCTCGATAAAGTTTATTATCCGCCAGTAACTGTTCTGTGCCTGGGATTTAAAAGAAGTGATATCAAGCATAGTTTAAACGGATTTGGATTTTTAGTTCCCGAAAAAGAACAGGCATTTGTGCTCGGTACTCTTTTCTCTTCAAGTCTTTTTAACAACAGAGCTCCAAAAGATCATGTTCTTCTGACAGTATTTATTGGTGGAGCACGACAACCACAACACGCATTACAAACAAAGAGAGAAGTAGTGAGCAGCACTATTTATGATCTAAACCGCTACTTGGGAGTAACCGGGCAACCAACATATACACATTTTACAAAATGGGAAAAGTCTATTCCTCAATACGAAATCGGATATGGCGATTGTAAAAAAGCATTCGCGCATATTGAACAGAAATACCATGATCTACGGTTAATCGGGAATTATCGCGAAGGTGTTTCTATTATCGATACCATAAGATATGCTCAAAAAGTAGTGGCTTCTATATAAATATTGCAATCAGATCCTAAACCTGAACTCTACAAATATTTGGTGGTAAACTACCTTAAGTTTATTTACTATTTTTCGGTCGATTATACGAGAAAAAGTATTTTGGGCTAGATCAGAATTTGCTATGAAAATTACACTAGGGAAGTCTATCTAACAACAAATCATCTTTTACCTTCAATTCAAATAACTTTTCAGTAATATTTTGCGGAGCTTCTTCCAGCGCAGATTCGATAAACGACCCTGCTACATCTGGACGTACATCAAAGAAGGACGTGCGTTGTTTCTTGTGATGAGATTTAGGGAATTGCTTACTCCATTGTGGTAGATGATTATATTTATAACTAGGAGGATGAGGGAGTTGAGTGGCATGGATACTGGTGTCTGCATAAATGCATACGCCTTTAGGAGTAAACACTATATCAGTACTGCCTATCCAGCCGTTTGTAAAAAGGTAATTTTTCTTTCCTGTCCACGGATCAACTGTTGTATTTCCTAAGTGAAAACAATCAAGATGCGGTATATATGTAGGAAAGTTAGATCTGGAACATGTAGTTTTATTTTTGTTGTCGAAATGTCAAGCACATAAATATCACGTTCAGCTCTTGCTAATAGATTGCCTTTTTTGTCTAAGAAAATACTACTAAAAGGGAATCTATTTTTATTGTGAAATACATTGCGCTCCATATGCTTATACAAACTATAATCGCTAAGATTCCAAAGTGTTACACTCTTAGCAGTTGCTGCACCAAAGAACTTTTGTGAATAAGCAATAGCGGTGATAATTTTATTACACTTTAGTACCTTGGTGTTTCTTTTTGCGTCAATATCATAAAAAAAATTTTTGTTATGGCTAGCATAGGTAAGAATATTTGTTTTAATAGGCGAAAATTTCATAACTTCGATGTTTGCAGCGGCAATAGAATAAAGCTGTTGCTTCGTTTTGATATCCCACAAATATATGCGATGATTACTGCAGCTAACTGCAAGTATATCTTTTTTTTGGTGAAAAGACATTGCTAGTGTCGGGTATTGGTGTTTTAGTATTCCAACTTTTTTACCACTACTAGCGTTCCATAATTGCACTATATTGCTATCATCCCTAGAGGCGAAGATTCTGCCGTTGTAATTTACATCGAGTTTGACAAGCCCTTTTCTGTCTATGTTTATTGTATATAAACGGTGGCGGTAAAAAACACGCCATTTTTTTATTCCGCTATGGTATACAGTTGTGAGTGTTTTGCCATCCGCACTAAACATTCCTTGATGGCACGTTTTTAATGCGTCAAAAGTACGCACCAAACGCCCGAATTCTAAATCCCATAAACCAATCTTACCATCCAGGTAATGAACAGCTAGTAGCTCTTCGTTGTTCGATAGATGCATGAATACGATTCTTTTGCCCTCCCATTGCAAAACATATCTTTGCTTACCCCCTCTCTTTGCTTTGATCCATACCGTTTCTTCTTTTCTTTATATACGCTATAATTGAGTAATCTGTAGGTTCAAGAAATTCTTAACCTTAACCTTTAAAAAACAAGATTTTGGGAGGTTCTTTTGATCAATCCAATCTGCATTTTGACAATTGACCGCAGCATATTTTTCTCAAATTAATTTGCTCTTTAGGATATCTTTAAGAGGTGCCATCAGTTCTTATTTGTGAAAAGCAGTTGTTGACAAACTTCCACTGCGATTTTTTCATTTTTGCTAAAGGACGTTTATTGTGAATAATTGCCATCGCCTCTGTCGGATTGGAAGCTTTATTTGTTAAAATTAGTAGTAGAGATGTAATTGTTGCTGTTCGCCCATGACCTTGAGCGCAATGTATATATGTGCAGCCTTGGTAGGAGGCTAATTCTTCGAGAAAAGTAATGAATCTTTTTTGATCGGTAATCGAAGCATCAAGTATTGGAAAAGACTTGTAATTGAAATTTTCTATAATGTATTTGCTTTCCTGAAATTCACATGTCAGATCAATGATATTATCTATTCCTACAGGAATTTCATAATCTAATAAACGCCTACCAATAATAATATTATCATTAATTGTGTGGTAGGCTTTTTCCTTTTGAACAAATCGCACTACATGCCAAATTATCCACAAAAGAACTAAATAAGGAAATAAAATAATCATCGCCTTAAAATCTATGCGTCCATTTGCTTTTTTTCCAAAAAACTTAACTGTCGCTTTTATATAGGAAATCCCAATAACCGCAAAACTAATAGCGGGCCATAACCATAAATAGTGCCAACCACCAAAAATAAATGCTTTAAATATGAGTACTCCACTAACTGCGCAAAAAAGCTTTCCCATTTCGTCTTTACTCCTTATTTATTGATTTTATCCATCGCTATCTTAATTTTATTTTTTAAGTCCTTTTTTCGTGGAGAACCTAAAACCAAAGCCTTTTTGTAGTCGTTTATAGCTTGTTTATATTTTTGTAGTTTATAGTAGGCAACTCCTCTGTTGTAATAAGAACGAGAGTTGTTTTTATTCAATAAAATAGCTTTATCGTGGTTTTTTATTGCTAATAAATATTTTTGGAGTTTATCATACGTAATTCCTAGTTCTCGATATGTTTTATAATTATTAGGATTAATAGCTATGGCGCGTAGATAGTTTTCAAGAGCTTTATCATAAGCTTTGTAAACAATTCCCATCCCTCCCCGACCTAATTCCTTCTCAATAGTATATCTTCCAATGGAAGATCCAATTTGGATTTCCTGATATAATCTGTTTTTTTGGGCTCGTGGAAACTTGTTTTTTCTTGGATAACAAAACTGTTACCTAATTGTAGTTTTTCTGGTGTTTCTTCCTTCATTGAATCTCACATTCTTTTGCTTTTTTCGTATTATACTTTGCTAAAATATTTTAGGAACTTTTTCCTAAAACAACACTCTAATATTTTAACCTACATTCCTCAGAGAAAATTTTATATTTTATTAACCATTAGGATGGTCGACATTTAATAAAGTAACGAAAATAATATGATTTAGCTAAGGTCTATCCTCATTCAATAAAAAGGTCTCACTGCGACCTTGACCGTAATCGTTATCGTAGATCAATAATTATAACATTTTGGAGAGCATAGAAACAATACGAGTTAAACAAAAGTTTTTCATCTTGCCATTATTGAGAATCGAGAAATTATATAATATGAACAGGATCAAGAATAGTAGCACAGGCAGAACCAGAAGTGACATGATAGAATCGAGCTTTATCTTTTTACCTTAAGCAATATTGAGGAATGGATAAACAAGCACATTTAAGCTGGTCTGCAAGAAAAGCTTAGCCCAAAGATATGTTTTACGTAAAAAACTGTTAAAAATAAGCGTTAAATGTAGGTTTAATATTGTAGTTCACTTTTATTCATGGAGGTTTTTGTGACAAAAAATAAAATACTCTTTATTATTGCTTGTTTCGTGGCCATTTTTGTAGGAATAGTTCTATATTCTTGGCATATCGAAACAATGGTAGCAGACGGACAACAAACGGTGTTACTTGCACCGAAAAAACTGTCTTCTGAAAGCAAAAGTGTTTTGCGTTTGTGGGTGAAAGATCATTCGCAAAATAAACCTATCGAAAAAGCGCAAGTTAGCGCGAAACTCGTTTCCTCAAAAGAGAAGATCAGCTTAGGTGAAACAATTACTGATGGCAAGGGCAATGCACAAATAGAGTTTGTTGTTCCCAAGATCGTAGACGGTAATTATAAATTGGAGGTTACAACGGTTTCAGATATTGGGCGCGATGTTCAAGAACTTAATGTCGCGATTAAGAAAGACTATAAAATTTTATTAAGCACAGACAAACCTTTGTACCAGCCTGGTCAAGTAATCCATCTTCGTACCTTAATGATGGATTGTTTTAATAATGGACCTGTTGCAAAAGAAAATATCCTCATTGAAATTCAAGATCCTAAAGGCAACAAGGTATTCAAAAAAGAGCTAACTAGCTCTGAATTTGGAATTGCCGCTTGTGATTTTCAATTAGCGTCAGAAATCAACGAAGGTGCTTATATTTTAAAAGCGACTTGCGGAAAATTTAGTGAACAAAAAAACTTGAATGTCAAACGTTATGTTCTTCCTAAATTCAAAGTAGAAGCTAACTTTTCAAAAAGTTACTATATGCCAGGAGAAAACGTTCAAGGAAAAATAGACAGTCGTTATTTTTTCGGCAAACCTGTAGCAAATGCGAATGTTGTTGTAGATGTATCGACATTTGATGTTAATTTCAATAAATTGTTGTCGTGGAAAGGAAAAACTAGTGATGATGGAAAATGCGCCATTGAATTCTCTCTTCCGCAGAAGCTTTACGGTAGCGCATTAACCAAAGGTAGTGCAATGGTTACCGCAAATATCACGGTAACAGATACTGCGAATCATAGCCAAAAAATTACTAAAAATATTACGGTAAGCAAAGATACCTTAAATATATTTGCTATTCCTGAAGGCCGTCATATTGTTAAAGGTGTTACAAACACCATTTTTCTATGTACAACATACCCAAATGGCCTACCAGCAGCAACAGAGATTACCGTAAACGGCGAAATGGTCGTTACTAACGAATTGGGGATTGGGGTATGGAAAACAGTTCCGCAAGATGCTCCGTTTTCTATTCAAGTTGCGGGCCAAGATTCTCAAGGAAACCGTATAGAAAAAAGAATTCGCGTGGGAAATAAACAAGGAACATTTCTCGGAGTACTGAATCGCGCAACTTATAAGGCGGGGGAACAAGTCACTTTAGATGTTCTTTCCTCTGGTTATCGAGGAAATTTTTATGTCGATATTGTCAAAGAAGGGCAGGCAATTGCAAGCCACATTGTAACTGCAGTAGAAAGCAAGCATAGATTGCAGTTTACTTTACCTCAAGGCATAACAGGAACCTTGGCGATTAATATTTATAAAAGCAGCGAAGCAAATCTTATTGAGCGTGACACGCGTTTGTTATTTGTGTCGCCAGCGCAAGACCTAGAGATTACCACGAAGTTAGACAAGGATGTGTATCGTCCAGGGGAAAAAGCAACAATTGATTTTTCAACAAATTCTGCGCAAGCTGCTTTATCTCTGTCGATAGTTGATGAAAGTGTTTTTGCCTTACAAGAGATGCAGCCGGGATTAGAAAAAGTTTACTTTATGTTGCATAGTGAGCTTCTTAAACCTCGTTACCAAATTCGCTACGCACCGCCGGTTTCAGCGGCAGAGATTGTTAGTATCGCGCCAAAGAACAAAACCCATGAAAACAAAGATCAGGCAGCGCGTGTAATGTTCGCTATCGCAAGTGGAGTAGAGACCTACACACAACATAACGATAGTTATCAACCTAAATTGCAAAAAATACAAGAAAGTAAAGATCTATACTTCAAAAAACTAAGAACGTTTTTTGTCAGTATCCCTTTCGCAGCAAATGGATTGATTTGTCTATTCGCGATAATTATTATCTTTTACAAAGTTATTGCCAAAAAATCACTTTATTACAAAGAAACAACACCTGCCCAAAAAACTTTCGCATTTATATATTTGCATTACAAGGTGTTTTTAACATCGTTAATATTTTTTGCGTTAAGTATGTTTGCAATGGAGGTTGTGCGCGGTAAATTACCAGCACTTATTGTCTTTACGATATGCTGCGCAATATTTGTAGGTTTATTTTCTCTTAGCAAAAAAGATCATGGAAGGCTTCATCGTGGTTGGCTAGTTTGCGCTATAATTACTACGACAATGATGATGATTGAATTTGGTTTTAGTGGTTCAAATCGCTGGAGATATGTACGCGAAATTCAAGAAGCAATTGCTATTTTATGTAGTATTGTTCTTGGAAAGTCATTGTTGTTGACTCTCGGTTATATGGTGCGATATTTCTTACATAAAGAGAGGTTAAGACAATCGCACTTGGTATTGGGATTATTGACTTCTTTTCTTGTGTGTTGTGCCTTAAGTGTATTATCGCTCTTTATTGTGGAAGAAAACTATTCTTTGCGCTACTACATTGGGCGAGATAACATTGAACTAGCATTCATAACTAGTGGCTTTGTTGTGCTGTTTTTAGCCCCATTATTTTCGACATATTTGCGCAGTTTTTTGCACGAAGTCAGCGTAAAAACCTTATTCAAAAGTATTTCACCTAGCGCACTTCTTTTGGCTGTAATGTTTACACTGCCAACTCTTTCAAGTGTTGGAGAAAAAAATATCAGGCTTTTAGAGGTTGCCAAACAAAACGTTTTTTTTGAAAACACTAGAGAAGATCGTGGAGGTGTGCTTGCTATGAAAAAATCGCAAAACTCTCCACAAACAGGTAAACGCCAAGTTCGCATTCGCAAGCATTTTCCCGAAACACTATACTGGAATCCGCAACTTCTTACAAATGATGGAAAAGCCCAGATTAAAATACCTGTATCAGATTCGATCACGACTTTTCGTATGGTATGCCAAGGAGTTGATAAAAACGGAAATCTCGGTTCAACAACAACAGGTATCCGTGTTTTTCAAGATTTCTTTGTAGATATTGATTTTCCAGTGGCTCTTACTCAAAACGACATAGTTACTGTACCAATCCAGATATACAATTATCTGAAAACAGAACAACAAATAAAATTAGTTATGGAAAAGGAGCCATGGTTTGAGTGTCTTGATGAGGTAGAGAAACAATTGACAATTCCTGCTAACAATGTCAGCGTTGCGTATTTTCGCATACGTGCTAAAAAAGTAGGGGCAAAACAATTAACAGTATTCGCTTATGGTTCAAAAATGGATGATGCTGTTCGTCGCTCTGTAACTATCGAACCTGATGGCAAGAAGATGGAAACAGTCATTAATGGTTCACTCGATCAAACAACTACTCATCAATGTACAATTCCAGAAAACTCTATTGATGAAGCTAGTAAAATTATAGTGAAATGCTATCCAGGAATTACTTCGATACTCGTCGAAGGTCTTGAAGGTATGCTACGACTTCCTGGTGGCTGATTCGAGCAAACGTCGTCCACATCATTTCCCAACATTTTGGTGATGGATTACTTAAAGAGAACCGGTTCGGCTTCTCCTCAAATTATGTTAAAAGCAGAAAGTGTATTAAATGTTGGTTATCAAAAAATTCTTACTTTTGAACGCCCAGGTGGTGGGTTCGATTGGTGGGGACGTGACCCCGCTCTTGTATGGTTAACAGCATACGGTGTACAACAACTAAACGCTCTGTCAAAAGTCAAAGAAATCGATACCGCTGTAATTGATCGTGCGCAACAATTTTTGTTATCCAAGCGCCAAAGTGATGGCTCTTGGGGAAATATTGGTGGTACTCATAGTGAAACAATTTCTTATGTTGCGCACCCTAAACTAGCTTTAACTTCTTATGTCGTTTGGTCTTTAGCTAAAGCAGGCTATAAAGAGCAAGCTAATTTTAGTTGTGGCTATTTACGCAACAATGTGGACAAAGCAAAAAACAATCCATATCTATTGTCTTTAACAGCAAATGCGTTATTGTCTGCAAATAAAAACGATAACATAGGGCTAGAATTATTGCAGCAATTATGCAATTTAGTGGTCGAAGAACAAGGCAATGCATATTGGAAAGCAACAGGAAAAACAGCGAGTTATGCATATGGAGACGCCGCTAATGTAGAGATAACAGCATTGGCTATACTAGCAATGATCGAAGCAGGAAAACACGCTGATGTTGCAAATAAAGCCTTAAAGTACATTACTTCATCGCGACAAAGTGGTGGTACCTGGGGATCAACTCAGTCGACTATTCTTGCCTTGCAGTGCTTAGTTTCTAGTGATGCCCTAGCATCTTCTGGTGGTGAAGCGCAAATTGACATTGTACTAAATGGCAAGAACATAGATGTGTGGAAACTTGACGATAGTAATCGCGATGTTATGCAAATTATTGACCTTGCTCAGTACACCCAAGTAGGAAAAAATGATTTACAGTTACAGGTAACTGGCAATCCAAATGTGATGTACCAAGTAGTAACGCGCCACTATGAACCTTGGGCCGACTCGGATAAACCACAAAAACCAGTAATTGATCTTGATGTAGTGTACGACCGCACCACTTTATCCCGTCATGACACTATAATTGCCACAGCTAAACTTAAATATAGTGGTAATAATCCGACATATATGGTGATTATTGACTTGGGAATTCCCCCAGGATTTAGTGTTGACCGCGGTGATTTTGCTGAATTTCTAGGAAGTAATGCCATTAAACGCTATAGCATTACTTCTTCGCAAGTGACATTGTATTTAGGAGATGTCAATCCTCAAGATGAACTTAGTTTTGTGTATCATCTCAAAGCTAAATATCCGCTTAAAGCAAAAACACCAAAGAGTACTGCTTATGAATATTACTCTCCTGATGTTCGCGCTCTTTCACAACCTCAACTTATTGAAGTAACTGACTAATTTAAAATAGCCTTGGCATTTTGCCAAGGCTATTTTGTCACCGCCTTAATTCAGCTATCGATATTTGGTCTAAAACCTTTTGAATATAGAACTCTTTACATTGTGCGTAAATTGAATGTAAAAGTAGTGTAAAAAATAACAAAAGACATGAAATAATCATGTAAGCATTACCGTTTAAATCAACTGCGTACGTTGTACAGCCGATAAATTTTTGTTAACAAATGCTAACAAATGCAAGCTACAAAGAATGCAGCCAGGGGTTATCTCCCAATGTACGTAGAAAGATTCCACGCGCTCCATTAAAATCGCGATCAATACGCTTCTTACAAGAAGAGCAATTAAAAAACTTGTGTCCACCGATATTTTCTTTAACATAGCCACAAGAGCTACAAGTT
Organism: Candidatus Uabimicrobium helgolandensis; assembly: GCF_041508025.1. Classification (NCBI taxonomy): domain Bacteria; kingdom Pseudomonadati; phylum Planctomycetota; class Candidatus Uabimicrobiia; order Candidatus Uabimicrobiales; family Candidatus Uabimicrobiaceae; genus Candidatus Uabimicrobium; species Candidatus Uabimicrobium helgolandensis. The sequence goes on along the minus strand of NZ_CP165719.1, from coordinate 1,878,400 downwards.
TTGGAGGTATATGCTTCGTTTTGTTCGATAACAATAGAAGACAAGAGCTCAGCTTTAGACTTCAAAGTATTTTTGAACTTGAAGTGCGACCAGTTGAGCATTGCTCTGACTGTTTTTGAGCGTATTTTTCGCTTTGAACGTAGCACCATTTGGCTGGTTTCAAAAGGTGGTATAATAATAATTTCAAAATGTTTGCACAAGAAATTGGCAGTTTTGTGATGGATTTCGCTGATGAGATCTTTGATTTTCCATCGCATGCGATCAGCGGCTTTTTTCATACGCTTTTTACGTCGTGATTTTGCTTTCGATATGCGACTGGTAAGTTGATCGAGATGATGACATAGTCGCACAATACGACCAAAATCACCACAGCCGACTTTGCCACAACTGTGTTTGGTGTAAAAAGTTTGAAAAGATCGAACTCCTGGATCTAAGGCAACGATGTCACTCCTTTGGTTTTCAGGTTTCATGACAGGTTTGCCTTCAGGCTTAACAAGAAAAAAACGTCCTTGTTGGAAAACAACGCGGCAATCAAAATAAGCTTTACCAACAACTTCGCGAAGTAACAATTTTCCCATTTTGCGTTTATAAAAGGAATCTTGCTTTACAGCACTTTTTGGAATGTAGATGCACTCATCGCGTTTTTTGCGACTTTTGAATTTCACTTCCTGCACTTTACCAGTTTTTGCGAACTTCTTTTTGGCATTTTGTACAGCTTTGCACGCATCTTTAATAGCAATTGATTTGATTTGAAAAGGAGTTTCTTTTGACCACTCAGGTAGATCATCAAGTATTTGTTTCTTGATTTTCATCCAGCTTGCAGTTGTATTTGGCTGTTTTAAATAGTGAATCGTTTTGTTGTAAACAAACCGAGCGCAACCAAACCAGTTACGTAGAAGTTGCCGCTGTTTTTTGTTTGGATAAGTGACTTGACAAAAGTAGTTACCCGTTGAATGCAGGGCTTTATTTTTATAGCGCGGCGCGACGAAGGCGCGCAGCCGTAGCTGCGTAACAGAGGAGCAACAAAGCTAGAAAATTAAAGAACAAAATGCCAATGGGTAAATACTTTTGGCAGGTTACTTAGAATCTTATTTTCCTGCTTCTTTTTACTGCTATACCTTCGCATTCCGTGAAGTTTACACGAGAATACGTGTATGATCGACATAAGATCTTCTGTGAGCTTTTGTTGTGCACTACTTTTATCTTCTTCGAGAACCACGACTCGCCCACCACCGATTTCCATAATCCACTGGATAAGTCGATATCCAAATCTACTAAGTCTGTCTCTGTGGGTACAAAGTACTTCTTCGATTTCTCCTCTAAGTCCTTGTTCCAGTACTTTGAGCAGCCCTTTTTGTTTGAAGTTGAGCCCTGACCCAATGTCGGTGATGATTTCATGATTTGGATACTTTTCCTTCATAAACTTCTTTTGTCTTTCCAAGTCGTCTTTTGCTTACTGCTCGATACGCGACAATAACATACTTTTTTCTTTGGCTTTTTATTACCTAATATACTTTCCAAATTGTATCTTCATTGGTTTGATTTTGTGCGTATTGTTTTGATAAGTCCTTTTTTGTCCCAGTTTCTTAAAGTATTTGCGTGCACTCCTAATATTTCGCAAGCTACTCGACTTGGTACCCACTGCATTTTTTACCCCTTTTTCACTCCCATTTTAACCTTTTTAATATTTATTAGCAAATGTTATAATAATAATTACTAGTAAACAACCTTAAATTTTGTTGCTGTACATCAATAAAAAGTGGTACCTAGAAAGTAATTGAGCTAGATTTATAATAGTTTGCGGTTGCGAATATTTAAAGTACAGTGCGTCCTAATTTCTTTCCTTTTTGAGCAGCCACAAATATACATACTGTGGATACTATTCCCGTTTGAAAAAAAAGATTGGCTAAAATCTCACTAGGAGGCAAATTTGAAAGATAATGACCTACAATTGTTGAAAATAGAAGTGCTGATAAAATACATACTTTGCAAAAAAGACATTGCCACCAGTTATATGGAACAAGCATATTAATAAAGAGAATCCAAATAATAGAAGGAAAGATCCCTAAGCTTGCAATATTAGCTTCTATTTTTATAAAGAACAGACCTATAACCATCAAAAAAGAACCTATTATTTCATATACCATCGCAGTATAAATTATCGTTTTTTCATTGAAGTTTTTATTCTTGAATAGATAAAAAAACGTACAGAAAAAAATAATAATACTTCCTTTCACTGTTAAAGGAATTTGTAACGCTACTTGGTCGTCAATAGTGACAGGAAGTGTATGAACCATAGTAAAACGAATACACACAAGTAACAAAAAAAAGAGATTAAGTTTAAACAAGCTTTTTGATACATCATGGCCCTTTTTAAAATTTTGTGCTATTTGTATTTCTTTTTTAAGTTTTTGCACTTGCTCATGATCCTGGTTAAGCTTTTTTAATTGTAACTCTGCAAGACTAAAGTCAGCTCTATCAATAGCTGTTTTTGCATAAGCAACAGAAGAGTCGATAATACCTTGTTTGGCAGTAGTATTTTCTTGCCATAATTCAAGTGCTTGTTGAAAACCAAAATAGGCTTTCGATAAGTTATCATAGGTAAATTCGTTGTATTTTTCTTCTCTGCAATCTCGTAGTACTTTTTGCGATTGATCTGAGAGTAAAATACTTTCGCAGTGCTTTAAGAAATTATGTACATCTTTTTGAAAATCACGAACATCTACATAACGTTTCTTTTCATCTCCACAAAGCGCTTTACAACAAATGTCTTTTAATTCTCGTGACACATTTACCGGAAATTCTGGTAATTCGCCACAAGTAGCAGATCGAAAGGCCATGATAGTCGTTTCTTTATTATGAGGAGCTTCTCCACATAGAATTTCATATAAAATACCACCTAACAAGTAGGTATCAGTCCATGGGCCTATTTTCTGGCCTTCTCCATTAGCTAGCTCACGTGAAAAATAAGCAGGAGTACCCATAGGAGCAGTTATTGTGTCTTTATGCGAAGCAATAATCGACGGAGACATACTCACTGCTAATCCCCAATCCATCACTGTCACTTCTCCAAATTCACCAATCATTATATTTTCAGGTTTTAAATCGCAATGGATAATCTCTTTACTATGGGCAAACGCAATAGCATTACACACTTGCAATAAGACATGTAAATTGTCTTGAAGACTATTTTGTCTTATAAACTCATCCCAAGATTTTCCTTTGACGAGTTTCATGGCTAAAAGAACTTCTTCGTCTTGTTGAACAAAATCGTATACTGGTATGATATTAGGATGATCGAGATAAGCGGTGATCATTGATTCCGAAACAAAAAGTTTTTTACCTTTTTTTCGCAATAATTTTTTGACGGCAACTTCGCGTTGCAAACTGTTTTGTGAACCACGTAACACTATTCCCATTCCACCGCGAGCAATTTCTTCATAAAAAGAAATCCGTGGTTCATTGCTCTCGCAATTTGCGCTAAGTGCTTCATTATGGACGCTGTCATCTAATTTACTTGAGCTAAGATGACGTTCGCCTTTATAGGTATTCTTGATATCTACAATTGTTTGCCAAATTTGCTGGGGAGGGTCTTCCAGGATTGTTGTGTGTTGTAGAGAACTGTCCTGTCTATTCGAATTAATGGTTTTGTTCTCTATTTTTGATTTAGATAAATTGTGAACAGTAGACGTGTATAATGCATTTTTTTGCTTCTTTATTGTAGGTAAATAAGGGCGTTTTTGTAGATTTTTTTGAAACTGATAAACATCTTTCACAAACATTTGTTCTTCATAACATCCAGCAAATCGAAAGATATTTTTAATATTTTCATTTGCACAAAATTTAACATCACCATTTTTGGCACAGTTAAATTCTTTGTAATCGAGCCATTTTTTTAGTATTTGCGGACTAATATAATTGCATACCTCAAAATCGCAAACAACATAATATCGTTCCTGGTTTTTTAAGTTGCTAAAACACAACTCTAAATCATCCTCGTTTGTCTTTTCTTGCCACTTTATACACACAAGATTTGATTCTAAAAAGACTACATTCATACTAGGCGCCTAAAAAATGATACTCAAAACAAAGTAAAATGTTGTTTCAATTAGGAAGCAAAAGACATTACACAAAAACCTAAAACTCGTCTATGTCATAAACCGTTTTGTTAATACAATATGGGAAAATGTTCCTTGTTGCGGCTTAGAAGCTATAAATCCATGCTTCTCAAAAAGTTTTTTCAATTTTATATTTGTTGTATGAGTTTGAGCTACCGCGTATTTTGCATTTCTTTGGACCCACCAATTTTCTTGTTCTTTTAACAAGCGACTTCCTAGACCTTGTTGACGATGGTCTGGGTTAACGTAACGCGAATAACAAAAACCATATGATATATTTTTATTGTCTTTTTTTATTGAAAAAATAGAGTGCGCAACTATTTGTTGCACGTCTTCTTTTATCGCAACTAGAATTTCATGTTCTGGTTTTGTTAGACTTGTAACTAACATGTTGCGCATTTCTTCGAAGGTAAAATTAGAGAATGTCCTGCGCGCAATTTGTGGGTCACCTTGAAATTCAGGAATTGTTTCGAGTACTGTTTCCATACAACGTCTGGTGATGAGATCTACTGCATTGTTATCATTTCTATCTACTTTTCTTATCTGATACATTTTTGTTTTCTATCGTTATTGTTGTTGCGATTCTTTACTCGCCTTTAGCTATTTTTCTACGTATCTTTTGAATGGCTAAATCAAGACTTTGCAAAAACTTGGAGCGGTCTTTTTTTTGTAGAGGTGCTGGTCCTTTAGTCATGATACCAGCATCGCGCAATTGTGATTGAAGTTCGCGTGTTGCTAAAGCGTTGCCAATGTTGTCGTCGGTAAAAAAACGTCCACGAGAGCCTATTACACAAGCTTCTTTATTAAGACAACGTGAAGCTAGGGGAATGTCAGCAGTAATTACTATATCGTTTTCTTCTACATGTTCGGCAATCCAATTATCAGCAGCGTCAAGATCATCATTCACTAAAATAAACTCTGTCCAATCAGGTGTTTTCATCCATGCGTTTGCTACTAGAGTTACTTCTAACTCATAGCGCTGTGCTACACGGTAAACTTCTTTTTTTACTGGACATCCATCGGCATCAATAAATATTTTCATATAAAATCCTCTTAGAGTTTGTTTTATTTTGGCAAGGCTTGAATCCATTTGTTTTGAAATAGCACACGGAATTCGGGGTATTGCATAATCAAAGTTTTGGTAAGTGGGCTATGATTTCTCTTGGATATATCGTACAAACGACGATAAATGCTATCGTAGTATTGTAAATATTTGATTGCTTTTGGGTAATCACGTTCAACAGCAAAAATGCGCGCTAAATAGATGTTTGCTTTCAGTGTATCTAAATAAGCTATCATATGATAGGTTTCCTTGTTATTAGTCAAACATTTATAAAAAAACTGTTTAGCTTTTTCTCTTTCGCCCAAACGCCAATAAAGTTTGCCTACATCTAGTGATGTGTCATATCCGATATTTAGCTTTTCTAATTCTTGTAATTTTTGTTTTGCTCGTGATAGACGATTAGTTGCTAGGCAAACTTCGACTAGTTCTAAGAGATATAATTTGTTTTGCGGCGAACTCTTCAATATTTTTTGCAAATCTTTTTCTGCTAGTAGTAGATTATTTTGCTTGCGATAGAGAATGGCCCGTTCATACATGTATCTATTTTGTGGTGAAAGCTCAATGGCCTGAGACAACCATCTTGTATATTTTTCCATTTCACTTTTGTTTTTAATACTACGCAAATACAGAAGGTAGTTTTGGTATCGTTTATTAGGTAACGCACGATCTACAGCGTGATAAATCTGAAATTTTTTGAGCATATTTAAATAAAGTAAGGTGTAGTAGCCTTTTGCAGCGCCTTTGCGCGCCAAGGAATCTTGTTTTTGATATTTCTTGCGTAGTTTTTTGCGCTGTGATGTAGATGCTAATGCTAAGGAAGCAGCGATAGCGTTTTCCTTTACTTTTTTATTTTTACTATTCGTATATTTTTTTATTAACTTGCGTTTGTCCATGATAGATATTTTTGATTTTTTTAGAAAGGAAAACATTGGAATTGTATAACCACCAACACTATTTAATATCAAGTGAGCTTTTACATTGCTTGTTTCTTTATCAATAAGATGTACAGGGTTTTCGCTAAAGATAAACGAATTGCAAAAATAAACAAAAATGCGTAAAGATTCTTGAGGGTCTTGCGAAATAATTTTAATTTGTTGTTGTGTCGTTTTTGTACTTTCTTGCATCAACTGTAGCGCTTGTGTAGGGTTTCGTATCATTTTCTTAAAGCGTACATAATTACTAAAAACAACGACAGTAACGCGAATGAAAAAAGAATTTCGATTATCTGATAATAGTTTATTCAAAAAAGGGTGACTAGGATTTGCCATTGCTAAAGCATAAACGGCAGGAAGTTTAATAGGCAAACTCTTGTTTTTTTGTATGAGAGAAATAAGAGAATCTACAATGAGATTCATATCAAACTTGTACGAAAAAAATAATACGCCTGATACCACATTTTGATTGCGATCATTCAAGGCACGAACAAATAAATGCTTATACCGTGAAAAATCTCGCCAAGAGGCAGCATACCAAAAATAATAATGAGCACAATTTCGAAAACTAGGATTTTCGTGCGACATATACTCTCGTAAAATAGATGTTGCTCGGCTGCGCAAATGCCTATTTCCTGTAACAAGAGGTAATTTAGATAGATTTCCTGCTGCATATATTTTGATTTCAGGGATTTCACTTTCTAGCCATCTTTGCAAATAAAATATTCGTTGTTTGTAAGTTGATTTAAAAACGTTCATTTCTAAAGGAAAGTTCATTGAGTGACAAATTTTGGCAATGAGGAAGGGATCGCTAATACGATCTATGATATCTGGAATAGCTATTTCTATAAAATTTCCAAAATCACGCAATACACAACGACATATTGCTGCAATTTGTGCATCATCATTTTCTGCTAGTTGCTCTAGAACTGAAAATTCTCCTAATTGGGCTAATGCATAACCAGCGGCGTAGCGAAGCATTAGAATTTCAGAACGGTCCTTTAGTACTAGTTTTATAGATGGCTTTTTATTTTGTAGTATTTTTAAGGTACTCAAGTCTTTATGTAAATACCAATCCACTAAAAAATACCCGAGTACTTGTTGTTGCTCTTTGTTTTTTTTCTCTTGAAGAACTAACAATGCTTTTTTGAATTGTTTATTCTTAGGATTGTTGCGAATAGCACTATTAAGTGTAGTTTCACACTCATTGTGGTAACGCATACTTAAAATACCACTTAGTGCTTGATTATAAATTTGAGAATCTTTGTTGCGAAGCGATTTTATAAAAGTTTCTGGACTACCATTGCTATGCTGAACATTACTCCAAGCAGTATAATGCTGTTTGTACTTAACAAAAATTTCTTCAAAATTCTGTAAAAATACATCGGGGCGCTTTGTTCTCGCGAGTTGTCCTACATAATAAGAAATTGTCCAAAAAAAATCGTTCTCAATTTCGGGGAGCCCTACAGCAAGTTCCATAAAGTTACTAATCGCTTGGATATTAAAAGAGTCCAATTTTAAAGCTTCAATAAACGATGCTTTTGCTGCATCGAAAAGCCTAAGTTGGTGTTGAATTTGTCCGCGCAAAATGTAATAGCTACTCTTTTCTGGCGCAAGTTCTATTGCTTGTTGTATTTTTCCCAAAGCTTGCCGATACTTCGTTGTTGCAAAAAAAACTTTAGCCTGATAGTTTAATACATTGCTATTACCGGGTAAGTTTTGCTGTGCTTTATCGAGTACTTTTTTGGCTTTCTCGTGCTCGTTCAAATAAAAAAGACATATTCCTCTGTTTAGAGGAACAACTGGTGTTAAGTTCGAAATTTGCCTAAAACACTTTAATGCTTCGCGATAATTCTTTTTATCTAGTAGCAGATTGCCTTTGTACAGTAATACATTGTTATAGACTCGACTAGATTTTTCTATTTTGCTGAGAAGATCTAAGCTTTTTTGCGTTTGTTGTTGCTGTTTATAAAGTTTTGCCATTTCAAAGTGAGTCATTGCAGTTTGTTTCTTCATTTTCTCATATTGTTTGGTCGCTAAAGCATATTGCCCCGTTTTGGCATAACACAAAAACAATTTTTCTCTCACTTCAGTGGTGTTTCGTCGTTTCTTTTGGATACTCTTTAGCAGTTGTATAGCTCTGTCGTAGTCTTCCTGAACAATGTTTTCACTTGCTTCGATATATATCTTTTGCGCTTTTGATATAGCTGTTTCAATATTATTGATATCAATGTTTTTTTGATCGCGGCTAGCATAAAAATTATAAAAAAGAATAAGGAATACTACAAAAACTAAAGCCGCTATAAAGAGCTGTAAGTTGTTGGAAGTTTTCTTTACTTTGGCGACAGAACGGTTACGCAAAGACCTTCCCAGATCATCTGCGAATTTTAAGGCCGAAGGGTAACGATTTTTTTTGTCTTTGCTTAGTGCTACTAAACAAACATTTTCTAAACTTTGCGGAATTTTTTGATTGATTTCTTTTGGAGGAATTGGGTCCTCTATAAGTATCTTCTGTACAAGACTAATAAAAGTAAGGGCATGGAAAGCAAATTTTCCAGTGAGGAGTTGATAAAAAATAGCTCCTAAAGCAAAAACATCGCTGCGTGCATCGATATCTTTGTGGCGCCCTTCTGCTTGTTCTGGTGACATATAAAAAGGTGTACCAATCGTATCTCCCGTTTTTGTCAATTGATAATCGCTGTCTACTTTTGCTAATCCAAAATCCATAATATGAGGATCACCACTGTTATCAACTAAAATATTGTCAGGCTTTAAATCTCGATGAATAACACCTTGGGTGTGTGCGTAGTGAACTCCTTTGGCAACCTTGCGCATTAAGCTAGCAATTTTATTTGGAATCAGCTTGTGCTCTTCAACATATTCAGTGAGTGGAACACCCTCCACATAATCCATAGTGAAATAATGAATCCCATTCTCTTCACCAATGGTGTGAACTTTAACTATAAATGGATGATGTAATTTAGATACTGCGGTAGCTTCGCGATAAAAACGAGAAATGGCAGATTCGTTCATCTGATTTGGTAAGATTGTCTTTAAAGCGACGATTCTTTTTAAGTTTGCATCCCACGCTTTATATACTTTCCCCATACCCCCTTGTCCAAGAATAGCAATAATTTGATAGTTGCCTATCGTTTTTTCTTGTGATATGCTCATAAAAAGGTTCCTAATCAGTGGACAGAAATTTTGCCATTTGTAAGCTATTTACAATCGTACGCGCGATACTTTTGTCGTTTAAAGTGAAATAATAAGGAATACGATTTCTCGTTGCAAAAGATTGCCAATTTTGGCGAAAATCTTGCACTTCTTTTAAATATTTTTTTCGAACATCATTATCGATGTTAATGGTGATTTTTTCGCGATTTTCAATATCTTCTAAGACTAATTTACCATTAAAAGGTGTTGTTACTTCTTCTCGTGATAAAATGTGTAAAAGGAGGCATTTGTTTTTTATCGCTAGTTGTTGAATGAATGCGAAAGAATCTTTAGCATGGAGAAAGTCACTACATAAAATGCACAATTGCGATTTCTTTGTAATTTTTTTTATCGCAGTCTTTAAATTTTGTTGCCCTTGTGGTTTCTGACGCGATAAGAAATTTAAGATATCTTTTATATACTTGTAATGACGGTATTGTTTACTATACAAAATATGATTATTTTGTACAATGCCAATTTGTATAGAGCATCCATTGTGCAAAAACAAATAAGCTAGACCTGCTGCAAGTCTTTTAGCAGCAGAGGATTTTGAAGGTTTCCCGCACAACATTGAGGCAGATAAATCTATAAAAATTGTTAGTGAGAAATACTTAGCTTGTAGATATTTTTTTACGAATAGTTGTTCTGTTCGCGCATAAATATTCCAATCAATATCTTTGAAATCATCGCCAGGATTATACGGAGAATGATCGTCAAAATCATTTCCTGTGCCCCGGAATTTCGAAGAGATATTACCGTGATCAGCAGTTCCTAGGTTTTTCTTAATTAGCAATCGTAACTGCATCAACTCCTGCATAAAATATGCATCAAATATTTGTGAGTCGTATTTAATTTCCATAACCGAATGAGTAGAATATGAATGTTTTTGATTTAATAAAAAAATGCGCGCAAAGCCCGAGTTTTAGCTCTTACGAAGAACGTATACACTCTATTATATACGAAGTTTGCGCCACTACCAATGCTCAGATTTCCCAAGTGAAAGACAATAATTTATTTATTTATGTGCCAGGCAAAAAAGATGCTTTACCTGTCGCTCTTACAGCTCACTTAGATAAAATAAATCACTGGGGCGGAAATTATCCACCATCTTTACCATGCAAAATTGAATCGTCAAAGATTGTAGGTCAAATGGACGATGCTGCTGGCTTAGGGATATGTTTATTTATGATATTTGAGAGTATAAAATACTCTTTTCCTCCGCTTTTTATCTTACTTTCAGAAATGGAAGAAAGCACTCACCCACATTTACTGAAAAATAAACAAAACCTATATCCAGGAATAGGAGCAGTTCGCTTAGCCGAACATCTTTTATGCCGTAAGCAACTTCCTTCGTGTGTAATTACCATAGACACAACTCCTGAGTTTAAAGAACAACCTGGAATTGCTTTTTATGATCGTTTTTGGCATATGCATCCATCTTTTGTTCCTTCGTCGGTATTGTTGGATAAGATAATAAAAATGAAACAATTTTTTCTAGAAGCAAATCCTTATATACTAGAAAGTAATGCAAATAACGATTACATTGAATATGGTCTTACATTAAATAAAAATAACGATCACAATATTCCTAGCATTGCACTAGAGCCCGCGATATATCCATATCACCAAGCTCCGGAAAGTGTGTATTGTTCAGATATTCTTCAAATAGTGGATTTACTGAGGAACTTCTTACAAAGATTTGCATTCTAAGAAAAAAAATCACTTTGTTTTATTGGAGTACCTAGCAAAAAATCTTTGACTTTAAGAACTGATTTGCCCGATTTTTGAATCATTTTAATTTTCAGAGAGCCAACTTGTGTTTGTATCCAAATATATTCTTTGTCGACAGCAATTACTTCTCCAGGTTTTGCTTCAGTACTTTTAGTGTCGACTTCTACACTATGAAAAATAATACGATCTGTTTTCTCGCCACGCGAAAGATTTGCGTAAGCGCTAGGCCAAGGTGACATAGAATAGATAAAACGCCTTATGTTTTCCGCAGAAGCATTCCAATTAATCGCACCATCTTTTTTACTAATCATTCCGCAGTATGTTGCTTGCGTTTCATTTTGTGGCTGTGGCTCGATGGAGCCATTCTCGAACTTTTGCAAAACTTCAAGAACACAAGGTCCAGCATTTTTGCCCAAACGATCGAGAATTTCTCCTGTAGAATCTTCCTTACCTATTGGGGTTGTACATTGATAAAGAATAGGTCCAGCATCCATTTTGCGCACCATATTCATAATGGTAATCCCTGTTTCTTTGTCGCCATTTAAAATAGCAGAGTTTACAGGAGAAGCCCCGCGGTATTTAGGTAAAAGAGAGAAGTGGACATTGATACAACCGTACTTGGGGGTATCGAGTATTTTTTGGCGTAAAATTCGTCCATAGGCAACAATAATCATAATATCAGGTTCATAACCTTGTAGCTTTTCGCGAAATTCCTTGTTGAGTTTAAGCGGTTGCATAACGGGAATGTTATTGTTGTGTCCATATTGTGCCACCTCTGGAGGTACAGGTGTTTTCTTGCGTCCCTTTGTTTTATCGGGCTGGCTTACTATTGCGACCACGTCATGCTCGGAATCACATAATGCTTGCAAAATAGGAACTGCAAAGTCTGGCGTCCCCCAAAAAATGATTTTCATAAAGTTTTTCTCTCTGTTAAAAATGTCGCGGAAACTTAGTAAAATCTTGCTCGCGTTTTTCTAAAAAAGAATCGCGACCTTCTTTGGCCTCTTCTGTTCCATAGGCAAGTCGCGTTGCTTCGCCAGCAAAAACTTGCTGACCCACAAGCCCGTCATCAATTAGGTTAAAACCGAACTTTAGCATGCGTATAGCTGTTGGACTTTTATTATTCATTATTTTCGCCCATAACAAAGCAACTTCTTCAAGATCTTTATGAGGAACAACTTTATTTACCATTCCCATTTCATAAGCTTCTTGTGCGGAGTAATTGAGCCCTAAGAAAAATATTTCTCGTGCGCGTTTTTGGCCAACTTGTTTTGCCAGATACGCTGATCCATAACCACTATCAAAGCTCGCAACGTCAGCGTCCGTTTGTTTGAAGATTGCATGCTCTTCACTGGCAATTGTAAGATCACAAATTACATGTAAACTGTGTCCTCCACCAACAGCCCACCCTGGGACTACTGCCATAACAACTTTTGGCATAAACCGTATCAAGCGTTGCACTTCTAAAATATGCAAACGACCTAGTCGCGCAGCATCTGCCTTGCCATCATTTCCTTCGTATTTATACCCATCTTTACCGCGAATACGCTGATCACCTCCAGAACAAAAAGCCCATCCTCCATCTTTAGGAGAAGGTCCGTTGCCCGTAAGAAGAATTGTGCCAACGTCGCTCGTCATACGTGCATGATCAAGAGCTGTATAAAGTTCATCTACTGTTTGTGGTCGAAAAGCATTTCGAACTTCTGGACGATTGAAAGCTATACGGACTGTCCCTTGGTCTTTAGCACGATGATATGTTAAATCAGTGAATTTAAATGGAGAAATTTCTTCCCACTTATCCTGATCGAATATTTCTGAAACCATTGTCACTCCTCTATTGTAATTTCTTTTGTACATATTTTAAACACTGAGAAATGTCACTTTCACTTTGCAGCAACCTATTAATGTATGCTAAAATGTACCGTCTTTCCATTACTAAAGCTTGCATTACTTCCTCGCTTAGTTGCTTGCAATCTATATTTTTAATAACCGTTTTCAATAAAAAACGATTTTGTGTTTTATTCTTCTTTATAATTTTTGCAACAAAATGAAGCATGTTTTCCTTTTGTAAAAATTGATATATTTCAAAGGCAAGGATCTCAGAACTACTACTTGCTGTCGCAAGCGCATCTAGAGCGTACGGCCTGGTGTCACTGTATTTGAGAAACTTTATAATAAATCTAAGTGTTTGAGATTGAGAAAAATGCCCCAAAACTTTTATAGCTGTGTAGCGTGTGCCTCCGTTATCGTGAAGCGCTAAATACATTAGTTTATTTATTACTTTTTTGTAATGTATGCCAAGTTCTACTTTAGTAAAAATTTGAACTGCTGTGGAACGTACACTATCATCTTCATCATTACATTTGAGCAATATAGTGTCTAAACGTTTTTTATGGTCTATGACTATATCTGTAAGATAACTAGTTGCCACTTTTCTTACAAATGAATCAGGATCACTAATCGCTAATTCACAAATTTTTGAGCTAGCATTAGAGTCTTTTGCAAGAACTCCTATTGCTGAAGCGCGTACATCACCAGAATGATCTTCTAGAAAAGTATACAAGCGTTGATCATTATAGTTACAGTCAGCGAAGGTATCAAGAAGGAAAGATTTTATTAACGGATCCTCTGCAGAGTAGAGAATAGGCGATAGCTCCTCAATAAAAGGCTTTGCACATTTACGCAATTCGTAAATTTTTTGCACAGCACAATATTTTTGTTTAAGGTTTCCTTTTTTCATATTTTTAATATAAGGTACAATACATCGACACTTCTGCGGATAACAACAATGTAAGCAAATAAAAAACCCTAAAAGAAAAAGAGCGACAATGGATATTGTATATACTAGGATTCTCATAAACGATCTCCTTGATAAAATAGTTTATTACTAAACGAAACTGTAGGTGTTAATGGCATGGAATTACACCGTAAACCAAATTAGTACCAATAAAATATAGTATAAAAACATATCCGACAAAATAAGGATCAAAGCATGATTAAAATCGAAAATAATATATTTAAAAATTACATACACTTGTGACTCACTCAGAATCATAGTGGTCCATTAACATTAAAAAAGTAGGAACTTCGATGAATAAATTATTTTCTATTTTATTTTTTTTGATTTACATGAGTACGCTCTCAGCAGGCAATTCTATATATAATATTAGTGTAAATGCGCGAGGTGGTGGTATGGGAGGAGTAGAAATCGCTATTCCTGGTGATGCCACTGCTATTTTTTCTAATCCGGCAAACATTACAACAATACATTATCAAACATTTTCGGGAACTTTAGGAGTAACAACTTCTTTTACCGATGTTGAATCAAACGGCGATACACAAAGTTCTGAATTTGAAGTTTACCCTCTTGGAGCCCTGGCTTACGCACAGCGTATCCACGATTGGCCAGTTTCCTTTGGTTTTGGTATTTATCCTATTGTGGGAGCAGGAGCTAAATACAAGGATTTTGACGTTGGAGGTGGACTGGAAGCAACACTCGAATCGCAGTTTGTTCTTGTCAAAGCAGCACCAACAATGGCAATACACCTTACTGATAATTTATCTATTGGTGCCACTTTTGAAATAGGCTATTCTACAATTGAGTCAGATAACTTTTCCGAATTAGATGTTATTGGCGGGCATAAGCTAGAGGCAGATGCTGTTGCTTATGGTGGTAAATTTGGTATTTTTTATCAATTATTTCGCACTTCAATAGGTTTTGTGTATACCACAAAAATGACTTTGCGCTTTGAAGGGGATTTTGAAGAAGGTGATGATAAACAAGATTTAGAAATACTTGGTTTTGAAATACCTCATGTTTTCGACCTAGGGATAGCCCACGCCGTAACAGATAATCTGACAATAGGCCTCGATTTCTCTTATTATTTGTGGGACGATGCTTTTAATAACCTAAAATTTCAACGCGATAATTCCGATAACTCAGTAAATCCCAATCCCTTGGTAGCACCTCTCGATTGGCGTAATCAGTTATCAATGGCTATTGGTGTAGAGTACACTTGTAAAGAGCATACTTTTCGTGTTGGTTATAACTATGGAGAAAATGCTGCAGCGCGTGTTAGTATAACTCCTACGCTTTCCGCGATTATCGAACATCATATTACTGTTGGCTACGGACTTACAATGGGTAACTGGTCTTTTGACTTTTCATACGATTACGAATTACCAAGTACAAAAACAAGTAAAAACGCTGCTTTTTTAGATGCAGAGCAAACCACGTCTGCTCATATTGCTTATTTCACAGTGCGTTATCGTTTTGGAGGACCAAACGAGTTAGATAAAGAAGGATAATGAATACTTTAAAGTTGCGATTAATTCGATTAAAATTGATAGGATACGAATATTTTAAAACTAAAGATTTAGCTCTAGAAAAGTAATGTTGGAGGCAAAAAACAATGAAGTCAATAAAAATAGTCGAACTTGCTAAAGAGTTTGCTGATAATATTACTAAAGACACACTAGAATTAAATTTGATGGCAATTGGTGTGTCTTCCCAAAAAATTCGCCAATCAGATAACATTGTAATGTATCATTGTAATGTTATTAGATACTTGCAACGCCGAAATCAGCTAAAAGCTTTGCTCATCCAGTTTAGAAAAGAAGAACTGACATTTGTTGATAAATATTTAAAAAGAACAGAAGTAAAATTATTTCATTTCGAAACTTCTACGTTCAGCCGAAAAAAAATTTTCCAATTTTTGGCCATTATAATCGCTATAATCGCTATTTGCATACTTTCTCAAACATACCACAAGTTAATAAACAAGAATCATTTCATATCAGTTCTTCAATTCAAGAAGAAAACTACCGTTGAAAAGTTAAAAAAAGAAAATTGTCCAAAAATAAAAATTAAAGAATACAAAAATT
This sequence comes from Candidatus Uabimicrobium helgolandensis, assembly GCF_041508025.1. NCBI lineage: Bacteria > Pseudomonadati > Planctomycetota > Candidatus Uabimicrobiia > Candidatus Uabimicrobiales > Candidatus Uabimicrobiaceae > Candidatus Uabimicrobium > Candidatus Uabimicrobium helgolandensis. The sequence goes on along the minus strand of NZ_CP165719.1, from coordinate 1,862,459 downwards.
TGCACAAAACTTATATAAAAAGTATAAAGAATGAAAATCTTGTTTTGTCTTATCATATTTGCCAAAAATTGGCTGTGTTAGAGATTAAGCAACTGTTTAACAAACGCTATGATGAACTTAATCAAAAATACCAAAAACTTCAAATTGATTATTTAAAGAGACAAGATGTATTTTCTCGAGGACAGGAAAATAAATCTTTTATCAATGTATTTTTTCTTAGTTCAAAGCACGAAAGCAAGTTAAAACCGCTGAAGGAAGAAGTCATTCGAAATGCATTTAGTGATGAATATACTTTTTTAATTTTTAAATCAATAACTCAAATTGGACCTAACTTTTATTTAGCAAAACCTTCTCTAATTAGAAATCTTGATTTTGGGTTGAATAAAAAACGTGTAATTAATAAAAAAAAACACAATACTGTTAGGTATGATTTTCTAAACAAAGAACTTTTAGCAACACAATTTTTGCCTAAAAAAGTAAAGAATGCAAGCGTTGATAGGAATCAAAAAGTTCTAAAAAAAATAAAAATGAATCCAGACGAAAAAATAAAACAATTTCTGAGAAATCAAAAACAATTATGCTTTACAGGCTTCAGTTATGATTATGTTGCTTATACCATAAGAAAAGTATTTCCCGTTTCTTACAAAAGAAAAAAAGTCAGTATTATGTTCACTTGGTCAAAAGTAATTCCATATGAAGAAATTGTTAGTTATGATAATTATACAATAAGTAGGATAGCAACATTTGTTAAGGAAAAAGGCAATGATAAATATGAAATTGAAATTGAAGCAGATATTTCTCTTATGGGCAAAAAGTTAGTAAAAAAAATTACCCAACAAATAAAAAAAGATTTTAATTGTATTCTTGTCTTGGAAAATGAAATGCACAAACATATAGTCTATAGTAAAGAAGCTCATCACATGAGAATTCTAATTAAAGAACAAGAATAAAAAATTTATTTTAAAGTGTTTTCTATAGATTTCATTTATTATTTAAATAACACCTACTTAAACTAAATTCTTTATTCCTAGAAAGAATTTATTTACTACAAATTATTTCTTCTGGTTTTTGAATTGTTGTGAATATTTTTGCCAGTGGTATAAACCGCAAAGAGTAAATGAAGCATCGCGACCACGTATTAGCAAAGTTGTTATTGCGCTGATGTTTCTGTTAAATCCAAGATAATTAACTACCCACATTTGGCTTGTTTCTAGTATACCAATACCTCCAGGAAAAGGAGTTAATAATACAAGCCGTAGAGTAAGTAATACAGTAAGAACATCTATTAGTGATGGTTCTAAATCTAGAGCGTAAAGTGTAAACCACAATTCAAAAATAGTGATTCCCCATATTGTGATGCATAAAGCAAAAATTTGCCACCACGCGCTTGTCGATGAATGAAAGAATTCTATTACCTGCAATTCTACTTCGTATAAAAAGCGATATATTTTTTGTAGGTACGGAATTTTTTCTAAAATGTATGAAAAAACAGCAACTTTTTTTATATAAAAGAAAATTACACTTACGTAAATAGAAAAAACAGTAATCAAAACTAGCGATAAAAGTGTCGATATATCATTCCAAAACAAAAAACAGGTGGCAAAAATTACAAAAGTAAAGTTTGCTAAGAAATCAACATAACGATCTATAAATAGTGCTGATACTGAGTGTGTAGCAGGAATATTATTTATTTTTTTTAATAAAAAAATTTGCAGAGGTTCGCCACCAACGAGAGGTCCTGGAGTAATGTAACTAATAGCAAAACCAATCAAACGATTTTTGACGAGGTTTGAGAAAGAAATATTGCTATCGATTCTGACAAAAATTATCCACCAACGTAAACAAAACAAGAAAAATAAAAGTAGATTTATCGCAACTAAAATACTTATTTCACCTAGATCTATTTTCGCGAGAAATAATAAAACTTTATCCCATTCAAGTTGATAGAAAAACCAAGTAATAAAAGATAAACCAAGCATTAAAATTAAAGTAGGTATCATTCTTTTATGTTTCTTTTGAGTAAGTGTATTTTCTGTCATTTCTTTATCTATCATTGCTCTCTAAAACTGTCTTTTAAGCATCCTTTGTAACAACCGTATTTTTACAGTATCAAAACCAAATATTAATTTCAAGTGTTAATCAGTTATGATCCTTACTGTTGCGTTTAATATTAGTAGGAAATATTGAGCGAGTAATAATCAGTTATGGAGATCGATTGATAAGGTTTGGCAGAGAAATAATAGAAGAAATATGCTTATCAAGAGGAATATCTTTAGTTGTAATTCATGAGAAAAAAGAACAAAATTTTGAAGAACAGTTATCACAAGACATCATTTCAATATTAACGGTATAAATAAACTCCATCCCTCTAATCGTTCATTTCTCAATATCAACGAAATCAAGACGTTAGCACACTATTTAAAAATCAAAACGAGCCCGCAATTACTAATTTGCAAAAAGCAATCAAGCAAAAACCATCTTTTATGCCTGCGCACTATGTATTGTCGACAATTTTAGCCAAAGAGAAACGAGAAAAATCAGCTCTATTAGAGCTATTTATTTCCATTGAGTTAGGGCACACTACAGTCGTGCATTAAATTATAAAAATCTAAAGTAAGTTTCTAAGCCAAAACAAAACTTACGGAAAACATACTTTTTCTTGTTGAATATTGTTTTACTATGGAGTATGATAGTGTAAAACAAGTAAAATGCCGTGTCAGGAGAAAAAAAATGACATGGATAAGTATTGGTAAAGTAGCAAAACTTTTTGGAGTAACATCGCAATCAATTCGCGATTGGAGGAAACAAGGAAAACTAGAAGCAATACGAACATTCGGTGGACACAGACGATATAACTTGCGAGAAATAGAGAAAAAACTTGGTATTGAAGATAAGGATAGAAAAACAGTATTGTACTCAAGAGTAAGTGCTCATGATCAAAAAGAAGACTTGGTAAGACAAAAGCAAGAATTAATAAATTATAGCGAAAAACAAAAAATAACAAATGTAATACAGATATCAGAAATAGGTTCTGGACTAAACTATAAAAAGCGAGGTCTAAAAAAACTACTAAACTTAATATTACTCGGAAGTGTAAAACAGTTGTGTCTTATAAAGACAGATTGATGCGTTTTGCCACTCAGATATTAGAGCAAGTTTGCGCGGCAAAAAATGTAGAAATAATAGTGCTGAATGAAAGACCAGAAAAAAAATTCGAAGAAATAGTAGTAGAAGATGTTTTGTCAGTTCTAACTGTTTATTGTGCAAAAATTTATGGGAAGCGATCTCATGAGCGAAGAAAAAAAAGACAAGATAAAAAACGGACAAGTGTTGGCGTTTCCAATTCCAATAAAAAATAAGGAAGTGGTGGAAAAATTACGCGAAACATTAGTTTATGTTCAAGAAAAAGCGAATGAGTATCTTGAATTTGCACATAAAAACAAACTGTATGGTATATTTGATGAGAACAAAAGTAAATACTCATATAAAGTGCTAGAGCCGATATTTGTAAAGTTATACAAAGAAAGCAAAATGCCAAGCAGAATCAATCGCGGAGTATTAGAGATTGTTGGCCGAACAATGCGTCAAATACGAGATCGAATGCGAGTGTTTGACTTGCTAATGAATGAAACAACTGACCCGAAACAGTGGACAAACAAGCTGCTCATCAAAAATGAAATATTTGAAAAAGCACACTATGTCAAAAACATCAAAGAGCAAGTAGTTAACTACAAGCGAAAATATAGAAATGTCCCCGAAGATTTCTATGCTCTACAAAAGCCACCAAAGATAAAGAAAAAAATACTGACTTATGCACCCGATGATGGTCAAGCGATAAAAATCAATAAACACAAAAACAAAATAAAACTTAGCTTCAAAGTAATAAATCGCAAAGGTACGAAAATAAAGTGGTCTTGGCTAGAAACAATCATAAAACTTCCAGCTTTCCTTGAAGATAAGCAAATAACATCTCCAGATATTCGATTTGATTGTATTCGTGGAGATTATCTGCCAGTTCTTGACTTTAAAGTTACTATTCCAAAACCTAAAAAGCAAAAAAATGAGAATTTTATCACTATTGATTGGGGAGTACGCAAGCTTATAACGCTATGCGTTTTCAATAACAAAGGTGAGCAACTTTCACAACCGCATTTTACCAATTTCAATCGAATACAACAAAAGCTAGAGAGAATTTACAAAGATATAGATATATGGAAAAGTAAACGCGATAAGCTTCTTTATAAAAACTCATTGTTCAAAAAATGTAATAGAGAGATTGCAAAAAGATGGAATAAAATTTCAGCTATCAACAAAGAAATTTCTCACACTGCAGCAAATATCATTGTCTTTTTTGCTAAGAATTACAACTGCTCAAAAATCTACTATGAAGATCTAAGATCATTAAAATCTCGTAGTCATTCTCGAAATAAAAATCGCCAAATAAATACCACTGTTCGTCAAAAAATTATTAGCTTTGTTGATTATAAAGCAGCCTTATCTGGCATATCTATACAGAAACCTATTCATCCAGCTGGAACTAGTTCTATTTGTCCTAAATGCTCTCACAAAGGACAACACCTCAAGGCTTCTGATAGCACATGCAAAAAGCATAAATCTCATTCCTGGTTTTACTGCCAAAATTGCAAATTCTCTGCTGATCGCGACTATATTGCATGCTTGAATATCGCTCGTAAAATTATTTTCAAAAAGAATCTCAAAAAATGTACAAAAACAGTCGTCTATAAGAAGACTCGTTTGCCTGATTCACTGTTCTGTCAGGACGCCACTGCTACAACCAATTGCGGTGGTCACATTCATTATTTGAAGGGCTGGATTCACTCTGTTTCCATCTCTTCCAAAGTCGTACAAAAGAGTTTTAATTCTTTTAAAGGTACCATCTTTGGAATCCTTCGAACATGATGTATTATTTTAAGCTTTAGATTTTTTAGCTTAAATAGGAACGGTGGAAAAATTTGGATTATACGCTGGTCGATCCAGGCTTTAGTTCTTTACATAATTCCAAAAATTTTAAATATCTGATAAAACAACGTCAGCAAAAAAGCCAAGACCTACAAATTTTATACAGAAAATTTTCAAAGCTATTTCCTTCTGATAAAGCTGAAATGCCAATTTTAAAAACAATTATAAAATTTAAAATTGATCAACAATAAATTTTAGACTCGAAATAGGATAGAAAGAGTGTTAAAAATTAAAAAAAGCTTTTAGATTTTTAGATTTTCAAATATTACTATTTTTCATCTAAATTAGAACTAGAAATGCGCGATGTTTCTTTTTGGAAGTTTTTTATAAGATCGAGGTAGTTATTACCTTTGCTATCGCGGCGATAGTTCACTTTATCAACCAAACTATGAATAATATACAGGCCAAAACCACCCTCCATTTCCTTGAGCGATTCATCAGTGATTTCCTGTATGTCATTTACATTTTCTTTGTTAGCCATTGAAAAAGGAATTCCTTTATCGACAAAGCAAACGCGAATCCACGAATATGAAACGGAAACTTCGATACGAATTACATTACCAGGATCATTATTATAACCATGACGAATAATATTTGACACAACTTCTGTTGCTGCTAATAATAAGTCGTTTAAGTTTTTCTCTTCTTGAAAGTAACTTATTTTTGATGCTGTTTCTGTAATGTAATTGCGAACGCGTTTTAGTTCATCAAGGCGGCTTGTTATCAACATTACATTATATATTTTTGTTTGGCTAAAAGTTTCTTCTATTTTAACGGCGATACACGTAACATCATCTTTGAATTCTCCTTCGCTAAATCGCATAAGATCGCTTTTTATTGTTTGGACAATTTCACTTGAAGATTTACTACTGCTTTTTTTGAGTGTTTCGATCAGTCTTTCTTCCCCAAACATTTCGCCTTCATTGTTTTGAGCCTCAAGAATCCCATCGGAATAGAACAAGAATACATCATTGTCATCAAAACTTTCAATAGTGATTTCCAATTGCGGTTGTTGTTGTACTCCTAGTGGTAAATTTTGGCCTGCAATACGATTTACTTCTTCTGTCATGAAAATATAATGAAGAATATTGGTATGCCCATAATCAACAGATGTTAGTTTATGAGTAAAGAGATCAAAACGATTATAAGATAATGTTGCAAAAGTTTCCAAAGCAATAAGTTCAGGAGTAATATCTTCGTCTACCATTTTCATAATTTTTTGCGGCGGAGTTACCTGCCCTCGTGTTGTGAGATTTCTCTTACTTGCAGAACGAATAAGTACTCCTTTTAAAGCCGCTGCCACTAAAGCAGCAGCAATTCCTTTTCCCATAACATCGCCAATAACGAGATCCATACATTTTGTATCGTGGTTAAAAAAATCATAAAAATCACCGGATACTTCTTGTGAGGGAATATTTAAAACTTCAATCGTAAGGTTATCTCGTTTTGGTAAGCGTCCAAGAAGTAAGGCTTTTTGAATTTTAAAGCCAATTTCTTTGCGACTTCGCGAATGTTTTTCTTTATCGATGCGACTGCGTTCTTTTTCTTCTGCAAGTGCTCGTTCTTTTTCTTTAATGACTTCTGCTTGTTCTTCTAGTGATTTCTTAAGTTCAATAAAGTCATCTATTTTTTTCTCATATGATTTAATATTTAGAAGAAAATCTCCTGTTGCTTTTAACGACAAAGGTTTATATTCTTCGCTCTCAACAAACAATTGACATAAAAATATGCACATGGACTCTTGTTTTACAAAATGCCCTTTTAATTTAATGTGGCTATCTCGTAATTGTAAAATATAACTTTGGTTAGTATTTTCGCAAATGGTTGTATAACAAAAACTACGAGTGCCATGAATAATAAAATACTTTTCTAAAAGTTCACCTTCCAATATATCTTCATATAGCCGTTTTAACTTGGAACCTGTGCTAACAATATGTAATTTATCATCCAATACAATGTGTAGAGGAAAAAGCATGTTGATTGATTCAAACGAAATAGTAATATTTTTCATTGAGTATTTCCTATTTTGCGCCAAAAGAGGCCAGAGCTTCTTCTTTGGTATTGTATATATCAAAGACTTTGTGCATACGAACAAGTTCAAAAAGTGTACGTACTGTTTTTGATATGGCAAATAATTTCAATTTCCCCTTGTTTTCATTACAATTACGTAGACAAGAAAGAATAGCTCCTAAACCTGAACTATCGATAAATGTAAGAGCGCTCATGTCTATAAGCACTTTGGGTTGTTGTTTGACAACTTCGCTAGTTTGGTCTTTGAAATCATTATTATTACTAGCGTCTAGAACATCGACAGTAAGTGTAATTAGCAAAATATCATTGTTGGTTTCTGTTGTAAACATAATAACTTTCCTAAAATTATTTTAGTAATGTGTAGATCATCACTTATTTTTTGGTATTTTTATTTACGAAAAAAAATAACCTGGCCTAGGTACTTGATTGCAAGACGTAAGTCTTGTTTAAAACCAGCAGAGACAGCGTAAAATGCTTCTGAAGCGTAAATATCTTCTTTTGTATTCGCTAAGGATTTAACATACTGTTCTGTTATAACACCACATTTACTACTTGTATATAGACTACGCCAATCCTTCGGAAGATTTTTTACTTCATCTTTGTTACGTGGTGGTACACCTACAAAATGCATTTTTCCTTTGGCCACTTGCCATAAACTAGGGACAAAAAGTAAAAAAAAGTGACTTTGCGCTGATAATGTGTTTATACTTTCTTTTGGGCAAAAACTAGTTAATTTACAGCTTTGCCATAAATTTTCGTCGCGTTTAGTTGGTAATAAAACATAGCTATTGCGGAAAAAAACCGGGCCTTTGCGGAATAATTTCAAAACCAATATTGTTGTCAAAAACAAAGGTACACAAAACAAAAACAGAACAAGAGCAAGTGCTCGTGAAAATGCACGCAACAATGTTTTCTTTAACACATTATTATTCAAATTTCCGAGAATGAAGTCATCGACAATTTCGATTTCAGCATCAAATTCAGTGTTAATTAAACGATTTTTATCAACGATAACATTTTTCAAATCTAAAGCTTCTCCTATATAACTTTTCGGAAAAACTACTGCATTTTCAATAGTTGATTTTTCTTCTATAATACAGCCTTCTTCGATAACAACATTACCATTTACGTGAATATTTTGGTCAAATCGACAATTTTCTCCGATGTACGCTGGCGCTTTGATTTTAGTGCTCGATGGCAGAACAACATTTCGCGAAAGCCATATACCAGGCTCTATTTCTTTGGCATTAATAAGTAATGATTCAAAATCTTTATTGAGAACTTTTTTTGCAGAGTCTAACAAGTCAGCATAGGAAATTATACTTAAATATTTAGTTATTGTAGAATGTGGTATATCTATCAAATGCTCATGGATTTTTTCAAAACCATGTAATTTAGCGATATCAGGCATTTTTTCCGCGTTCAACCATGCCCAGCCACACCACGCCGTCCTATCTTGACTGTTGATACAATACACGTGAGTATCTTCTAGTTGAATTTGTGGTAAGTACGCTTCATGTGCCAATAAAATAGTTTCTTCTTCACTAAAATCAACGAGATCGAGTACTTGGTATGCATTTTCTACCGATTTAACTAAATGAAAAGTAAATTCGCATCCCCAACGCTTACCATCGCCAAAGAAATTTTCAATTGTTTCAGGTAAATGAGTAAGAACAAAATCGAATTTTTGTATTCCTAAATTAATGATTGACTCAATAATGTGTTGTAAAAAAGGTTTTCCCAAAAAAGGTACCATTGATATCGGATAATATTCGTTGAGTAAAGGCATTTTTTCCGAGTATCCCGGTGCAACGATAACAGCCCTCATATTGTAGTCCCTCTTATCTTTTGTTTCATAATTCTATATAAAAAAACAACGTTCCCAATAACATAACGACGCCACAATCTTCGTGGTTCATTATATAGACGAAATAACCACTCCATCCCTATTTCTCGCATCCACTGTGGAGCTCGTGGTAAACGTCCCGAATAAAAATCGAATAGCCCTCCGACACCTATTGCAACCTTAACATCAAGATGGGGTAAATTTGCAGCAATCCATTTTTCTTGTTTGGGAGCTCCAAAAGCTACTAAAATAATATCACTACCAACAGCATTTATGTGTTCGATAATCCGCGTCTGTTCTTCTTCATCAAAATAGCCATTACGGTAACCTACGATGTTTAATCGCGGATAGTTTTCGTTGACCCAGTTTACAACACCAACGATAACCTCTTCTTGTGCTCCTAGCAAAAAAAGATTTTTTTGACTTTGTTCTAGTTCCTCACATAAACGCGGAAATAAATCAGTGCCGTTTACATTTTGCTTGATTTCGTTGCCGAGAAGCTTACCAGCTATTTTAATTCCAATACCATCGCCAAGAACATAGTTTGCATTTTTAAGAATATCAAAATACGCTTTGTTTTTGTAAGCAATATTGGCACAATCTGGATTTACAAAGCATATTTGCTTTTTTTCAATGTCATTTAAAGAATTATTGATTTCTTCTAGAGCCTCGTCCATTGTAACGTTATTGATCATAATGCCAAAAATATCAATATAATTCTTGCTTATTTTAACTCCTTGACCATATATCATTGCTGGTATAGCGCGAAGTGCAATACCTAAATCACTGCGCAAACTCTGTTCTTCGATGTACTCATTGTCAACATCTAGCTCATTTTGGTAATCAATATTTGCGCGCTTACGAATCCACCACAAACAAATAAAACCTGGCCGTACACTACAACGACGTCTTACTTTTTCTTGGTGCAAAGTCAATTTTTGCGGAGAAACAAGGCTTGGTCCAATAAATGACATTTCTCCTTTAAATATATTCCAAAACGCAGGTATACGGTGAAAACGAATCACACTTAGCAATTTCCCAGCTATATTTGTAGGTAGTTCAAATTTAAATTCGTGAAAAATGATTCCCCATCTACCAAGACGTTCGATTTTCTTAATATTAGGTAAACTAAGGAAACAGAGGCAGTAAAGTAATACTACCGGAGAAAAAAGTATAAGAAATAATAACGAAATAACTATGTCACTTATCCTTTTTAAACTCCCCAATATTTGTATGGTAAATATCCAACTCAGACTGCGTAGCCATTTAACTAATCGTTGTTTGACTATACCTTTTCGCGAAAAGCGCCTATACAACTCTTCTACTTGAGGATCGCTCACTAATACGCTCCTTTTCCTGTAAGAACAGCAGGAACAGTGAGTAATAATATTTTAATATCAAGCCATAAACTTTGACTTTCGATATACCGAACATCGAGTTCTACTTGCTCTTTGAAAGGAATATCACCTCGTCCACTTACTTGCCATATACAAGTAAGCCCAGGCTTTATATCTAAACGACGACGATCACTCAAAGTATATTTTTCTACCTCTGAAGGAACAGGAGGTCTTGGCCCAACAAGTGACATATCTCCCTTTAAAACGCACCATAATTGTGGTAACTCATCTATACTTAGTTTGCGAATTATTCTTCCAATCCAAGTAATACGAGGATCTTTTTTCATTTTAAAAGTAATGCTATCTTCGTGGTCGTTTTGTTCCATTAATTGTTTCTTTAATTTTTCGGCATCAGCAACCATTGAACGAAATTTGGGAAAAGGAAATTCTCTTCCCCACTGCCCAACTCGTTTTTGCCAAAAAAGAGCAGCACCGCGATCAGTCAGCTTAATGCATATGGCTACTGTTAAAAACAAAGGCCACAGAAGCAGCAACGCACACAAACTGGCAACGACATCAATACAACGTTTTACGAATTTTGTTCCACCGACAATAATCATCCACGCGTATTTTTTACGATAGAATTTAATTTTACGGAAGACACCACTGTCTTTTGCATATCTTTGGTATAACTCTTCAAAATCTTGGCTCATCATAATTATCTCTCCGCGAAGACTTTAGTAAAAACGTCTAGAGTGTTTTTTGCTGTAATAGACCAACTAAATTTTTGTGATTGCTCCCAACCTCTAGTAATACAATTTTCTCTTAGCTGTGGTTGAGAAATAACAGCATAAATATTTTTATACATATCTTCTACATCATATGGATCAAACATAATAGCAGCATCACCAGCAACTTCTGGCAATGAAGAAATATTCGAGCACACCACTGGTATTTTACAGTTCATTGCCTCTAAAACAGGCAAACCAAAACCTTCATAGAGAGAAGGAAAGACAAATAACTCGCAACCATTGTACAGAAAAGGCAAAAGACTATCTTTTGCAAAACCAGTAAAAATAATATCGCTATTGTGTTTAGTTTTTTGAGCTATTTCTTTAACTTCGTCTGCTCGTGACCAGTCGCTTCCTGCAAGAATTAATTTATGTGGAATATCATGTCTTTCTTTGCAAAGTTCGAAAGCGCGAATTAAATTTGCATGATTTTTTCCAGGGTGTTCTATTCGCGAAATATATAAAATATATGGTGAATCATTCAAAGGGTAATGTTTCCCAACTTCTGCGCGCGCAATATCTTTATCTATGGGTTTGTAGATATCACGATCAGCAGCAAGCGGTGTTACCGTAATGCGATCTTCGGGAACTTTAGCAAATTCGATAATATCTTTTTTACTGCTTTCGCTGACTGTTAAAACATAATCAAGTCTTCTTACTAAAAAAGGCAAAACTTTCTTGATGTAAAAATCGCGAGCAAAGTTATATTTTCCTGCAATGTGAATGCTTGAAAAGTCGTGAACTGTGCCAACAGTTTTTGTAGAACAAATCATTGGTAATCGTCTGTTTGCTGCTGGTAAAAATAAAATGTCATATTTTTTCGCCTGTTTCTGTAAACAAGCTTGGTGCCAAAAAATATTTTTCACTGGGCTGCGCCATTTTTCTGAAAAGCAGTTACTTGTTAACCCACTATTCTCAGGAATAAAAATAGATTTTTCGCTCTCGTAAGTCAATACTTCAAAAGAATGTTCACTAGAATAGTCGCTGAGTTCTTTTAGCAACATGATAATATAACGACTGATTCCCGATTTTCCACCATCACCTCCGAAAGTGGTTATCCCTATTTTCATGATATTTCTCTTTCACTTCCGTAGTGTTTTAATACAATTTGTTGTCCAACACTAGTGTCGTCATTTCCACGAAGTTTACGCTTTGTGCCTAGTTTATTTCCTTTGTAATACGCCCACTGATAAACAAAACGTCGCGCTGGTATTTTTAGCATTTCAATAAATTCAACTTGGCGTATATGATAAAGAGTATCGCGTAATGTTGAAACTAAAAATCGTTTACACACTTTAAATACATTATCACGATTGTTATAAATAAAAACGTCGGCTTCACCTTCTACAAATCTCCGACCATATATTTCCTTAAGATTGTAGTTGTGTGAATGCATGACAATTGCATCAGCAACATATTTAATTGCATGGTTGTTATTGCGCGCCCAATTACCCCACTCAGTATCTTCTGAAGCCCACGCATCAACATAAAATTTATGCTCTTTCCATATGCTTTTGCGAATAGCGGCAAGAGGTAAAGATAAAGTAATCCATGGCGGCGCTTCTCCACAAACAGGAAAACTTATTTCGTAGTCTCTTCTTACCCAAGTAACTGCTTCAGGGCGAGGTATTTGCCTTCCGAAAGCCCCTTTAATTTGCGCATCATCAAAAGCAGCAACCAATCTTTCAAGAGAATATTCACACAAAGGAACAGAATCTGAATTTTGAAATACGATGATATCTCCTTGTGCATGTTCAATTGCCATATTAAGTACTTTTCCAGGATAGTAAGCTTTTGCCTCTATTTCAATCAAATTGCAAGGGTAGTGTTTTACAATTTCGAGAGTCTTATCTGTAGACCCAGAGTCAACTACTATCAACTCAAAATCGCGAAATGTTTGCGAAAACAAGCCTGCCAGTGCTTGCGCTATTACCCAATCAGAGTTCTTGCAACGCATAATGACCGACACACGTGGTTTTGTCATTTTTTTTCTCCACTTTCTTGTATTTCTTTATCGTATATCTCTGACACAAATACCGTTTCGCAGCCAGAAATAAAATCCAATATTTTGCCAAAACAAGCAAATTTATCACATAAATACATAGTAATAGGGTGAATAATCATATTGGAAATAATTCCATCGCGCTCGTGCGCCTTGAGTTCATCAATAACCCGCTCTGTCCATTCTTCAATATAATAAGAGTCTGACCCATAGTCATCCGACCAATTATAACGTTTCTTAAACCATTCGACATATTCAGGTGTTCTCTCCGCGTGAAATAAATGCTCATGATCCGGCATAACATTGATGGGGAAATTGTAAAGGCCGCTTTCATGTAGTATCGGACCATTACTATCTTTTTTTACTCCATCGGAACAAATTTTAAGACCACTTTGGTATAGGGCTTTTTCGGTAAATGGACCATGCATATACATATGATTACGCCAGCTTTTTATTTTATAGCCTGTTTTGCTTTCAATAATCGCCATTGTTTTTTTGGCGTCCTGCTTTTGGTACCAGAGAGGGCCATTGTAACTTTTAAGTAATTTATTCCATACGCGATGAACAATAACTGGAGTAAAGCACGAATAGTTGTGGCCACCGATTTCAATTAAATCACTGTAACACACCTTTTCAGTGTTTTCCCACTCCTCAGCAAAACATTTGCCCGAAATAAAAAAAGTAGCCTTAACTCCGGCTTCTTCGATCATTTTAAGAAAAAGGTGTGCTGTTTCCACTTCGGTAATATCACAGTGTTTTTGATTTCCCGTTTCTAAACTCATGTGATGTAAATCACCTGTAAGACAAATCATAAAGTAACCCCTAATGCACTAATTCGATGTTATAGCGCTTGAGAAAATGTACAAAATTGCTATCACCACATATAGACCACTGCTTTAAATACGGGATCAATAATTTATTATCTTGAGTACCAAGAATGTTTTCAATAATACGCGCGTCACCATCATATATTTTATAGGCTACTATTGGAAAAATAATGGTTAATATTTGTCGTGGATCGCAACAACGATAACCTAAATTTGCAAATAAATTGCCAAAAGAAACTCTTGGTTTACTTTTGGTAAAGTGAATGAACTTTTTTACTGTCGTACGTGGTGAGAAAATATTAGCAGAAAAGGTATGAGTAAACGCGTTTTGCAAATAGTTTTCCCAAGTAATATTCTTTTTTAAACGCTTTTGTTCGCAAAGTAAATGAACGTTTGCCAATTGCGGCAATAAACCATCTATCCACTTGCCTAAATCTAACTGTAGATAATTTTCATATTGCGGTTGAAAACGAAAATTTATCATCTCATCATATAATTTTTTAAATACACTATCTACAGACTGTGACTGCATAAGTCGTTGTTTTTCAGCATAACTCCAACTATATGCGCCTCGAAAATATAACAACGCATCACCGTAGCCAATAACAGCTTTTACCGTGTGCTTGATGATAAGTCTGCGAATAACTTCATCTTCTAGTGAACATTTTTGTAAAAGAAGTTCGTTAATCAGTAACAGCGTTCCGCGATTGACGAGTAAATTTATTATATCTTGACGAACGATGTTTTTGCTGGCGAATTTCTTTAAACTAGAAATACAATCCTCGGCACCCAAAATAACTTTGTGTCCAAAATACATGTCATGCCACATTACCAAACGCGAAGAACGACGCAGTTTTTGGTAGTCAATCATACCAATATCCATGCCAATATCATATTTTTTAACTAAAGGAACAACAGCACTGTCTAAAGCATTTTTTAGCTTTTGGTTATCACTTAGATTTTTAGTAAGTAATAAAAAATCAAAGTTATTATGAGGTTTTTGCACTCCATTTTGTATTTCAACACCACCTTCTCCGCGACCATAACCACCTATAAGAATAAGGGCTCTGTAGTTTTTTGGGGGAAGGAGTGGTTTAAGAGTAGAAACCACTTCTTTCATAATCGCTGTTATTTTACTTTCAAGTTCACTAGAACCTTTTATTGTAAATTTTCCCCACATAGTTATTTACACGCCTCAAAAAAACTCATTAGTGCTTTTGTATGTTGTTGTGGAGTATATTTTTCTAGGTAGTCTTTTTGAGCTTCTTGTCCCATCTTTTCGCGCATACTTTTATCATTCAAAATAACGTCTAGAGCTTCTGATAATTTTTTAGCATCGTTTGGTGGAACTAACAAACCTGTGTGTTCGTGACGTAACCAATCACTTATTCCACCAACATCACAAGCAACAACAGGTGTTTGATAGCGCATTGCCTCTGGGCCAATGAGTGCAAATGTTTCAGGTGTGCGGCTTGGTAATACAACACAAGTACATTTTTGATAGTATTCTTCAACCGTTGATTTTTTCCCTAAAAATCGAACTTGTTCACTAAGACCTAATTCCTGACTAAGTTTTTCAAACATTGTTTTCTGGCGACCATCACCGATAATCAACAATTGTGGTTTACTTTTGAGTAGTGTTAGTGCTCGCAATAAAATATCAATCCCTTTTCCTCGAACCAATTGCCCAACAAAAAGTAATGTTTGTGTATCACGAGTAAAGTGCTGTTCTTTTTGCGGAGGTCTCGCGTATAAGGGAATAACTTTGATTCTATCCGTTGAAAAGCCGTGGGCAATTAAATGCGATTTCATATAGCCAGATGCCACAACAGAAAAAGACACTTTATGATTTAAGCGTTGCTCTCTTTTTAATGACCCTAATGTTTTAAATTTTACTCCAAAAGGGTTGGAGTCTCGGTGCACAAAACCTAAGCACGGATAGCACCGTAAACCAATCGGCTGTTTACACGTCTGTTGCGAAAAAGTACGATATTTATGTTCACGCAAACAAAACAATTTGTGATCATGGAAAAATCGTACTGTTGGAACACCACTTTTGAGAAAGGTCTGAATTTTTTTTTCTGCCAATCGATGTATATATAAAATATCAGGTTTTGCTTCCTTGATTTGTCTGGCAATATCAACCATAGGATAAGCACCATCGAAAACTTTTAGAAATGCTGGCGATATATCACTATCGACATCGTATAAAATAGTATTTTTGTAACCGTTTTTTTGTAAATTTTGCGCTGTTTGAAAAATATACTGTTCACAACCACCAGTAAAATCCACGAGCTCATTAATCCACATTATATGCATATGTTTACTCACAACCAAATATTTGATTTTTAAATATACTTCACACAAAGAACTGTTAATATAAAACATGGGAAGCAAGTACAAATCGATTTTAGGTATCCCTAATAATTCTTTAGGATAATTCTTTTATGAAAATAGCTATTATTTCTAATTTGTATCCTCCTTACTATCTTGGAGGCTATGAAATTTTGTGCGCGCAAGTTTGTGAGGAACTATCTAAACGAGGTTTAGAAATAGTTGTACTTACTTCGCAACATGGTACAGAACAAGAATGTATAGAAAATCAAGGTTTTCAGATACACCGTAAGCTAGAGCTGTACATCCCATTTACTCAGGCAGCAAAACTAATGCGTAGACAACGACTGCGTACTAGCAAACATAATTATAGCACAACTAAAAAATTTTTAAATACCGAAAAGCCTGATATTGTTTTTGTATGGAGCCAACTTCGTTTAACTTTAGGCTCTGCACGAGCAGCTCAGGATTTAAAAATACCAGTTGTGTATACTTTTAATGATTATCACATAAGTGGTTATAGTCCTAGTGTATTTTCATTGAAACTTCGGCCTCTTGTGCGTTTTTTTCTCGATAATATACTCTTCAGACAAATAACACTTCATGGATTAGACCTTCGTTACACAACTTGTATTAGTCATACCGTAAAAGACACTCTTATTAAAAAGCACGTTCCTATTCAAAATTCACGCATTATTAATCAAGGTATACCTATAGAACGGTTCCCACAGAAAAAGCGGCAAAATATAAATCTAAAACCTAAATTACTTTATGTTGGTCAACTACATGAATACAAGGGAGTACATACGATTATTGCCGCACTTGCTATTTTAAAAAATTTAAATTTAGAGCTTTCTATTGTCGGTGATGGTCCACAAGATTATAAAGATAGGTTGCGTAACGAAGCAAAAAATTTAGACGTCAAGTTTCTCGGTAAAATACCTCATGAGAAGATTCCAGAAATATATCGCAATCATGATATATTCATATTTCCTTCTATCTGGCCAGAGCCTTATGGATTGACTCATATCGAAGCTATGGCATCAGGAACAATTGTAATTAGTACGAATGACGGTGGACATGGAGAATTCTTAGAACACCATGAAAATTCTTATATTTTTGCCAAAGACAATCCTGGTGATTTGGCAGATAAAATTACTGAAGTGATTGATAATCCCAAACTTACTACTAAGATTATTAGTAACGCACGAAAGATTGTTGAAGAAAAATTAACCATTCACGCTTACACTACGCAATTACATGATTTTTTACATGCGTGTCAAACAAAGAGGTAAAAATGAAGATTGTACAAATACCAAGGCGTTTTGTAAAAGAAGATTGGGGAGGAACAGAAACCGTAATCCTCGAAACTAGTAAATGTCTTGTAGCTAGAGGACACAGCACTCAAATTATATGTCCAAATATTCTCGCAACTCAGCGACAAGAAAATATAAGTGGAATTCATGTCAAGCGCGTACCTTATTTTTATCCTTACTACGGTTTAAATCAAGATGCGCGAAAAATACTCGATAAACGCGGTGGAAATATTTTTTCGTTCGCGCTTATGCGAGAACTTAGAAGGCTATCCGCTGATATACTACATTTACATACAGGAAAAAGAATCGGCGGAATAGCAAGCTATATAGCTCGTAAACGAAATATTCCTTATGTGATTTCGCTCCATGGTGGGGTTTATGATGTTCCACAGCAGGAGAGACAAAGTTGGACTTCGCCTACAAAAGGTACCATTGAATGGGGTAAAATACTTGGTTTATGGGTGGGGTCGCGTAGTGTTCTTGAGAATGCAGCAGCCATTATTTGCGTTGGTCGCAAAGAACATGAAGAAGTACAAAAGCGTTTTCCAAACAAGAAAACTTTATTTTTAGCTAATGGTGTTGATTTACAACACTTCCAAAAGTCTGAGAACCTCTCTTTTCGCGAAAAATACCACATTTGTGCGCACAAAAAAATTATTTTACAAGTAGGACGTATTACACCACAAAAAAATCAGATGTTTTCATTAAAACTCTTAAAAAAAATACGAAAAAAACACAATGTTCACATGGTTTTAATCGGGCCAGTAAACGACCACCTTTATTTTGCCGAAATTGAAAATTATATTGAACAAAATAATCTACAAAAACACATAACCATTGTCCAAGGATTGCCAGCTAGAAGCTCTGAATTATTAAGTGCATATCGCGATTGTCAGTTGTTCTTGCTTCCTTCTATTCACGAGCCTTTTGGTATTGTTATCCTAGAAGCGTGGGCCGCTAAAAAAGCGGTTGTGGCGAGCAATGTTGGTGGTATTCCGTCTTTTGTTACTACGGATAAAAATGCTATACTTTGTGATGTTAATAATGAACAACAATTTCTTCGCAGTATAGAAACACTACTAACAAATTCTTGCCATGCTAAAGAACTTGCTGAAAATGGTTTTTGTGAAGCTCAGAGAAAATATAGTTGGGAAAAAGTAACTAGTGATCTTATCAATTTGTACAATAGTGTAATTAAGGAACATCACAATGCCAAAAACTCTTAACTTATTTGTGTTTATCGATGCTTTTGGTTGGGAAATTTTAAATAAACACACATTCTTAAATGATATTCTACAAACCAAAAAAAAATTAGACACCGTTCTTGGGTATAGCTGTACTTGCGATCCGACAATATTGACAGGTGAAATGCCAGAAAAACACGGACATTTTTCATTCTTTTATTACAATCCTAGCAAATCTCCTTTTCGAATATGTCGCTTACTTGATTTGTTTCCAAAATTTTTTACTAAGCGCGGCCGTGTTAGGCGCTTATTGAGCAAGATTTTAGTGCGCTATTATGGATTTACCGGCTATTTTCAGATTTACAACATGCCATTTCGCCATTTACATTTATTTGACTATTCTGAAAAGAGAGATATTTACCAGCCTAAGGGAATCAATAGTGGTAGTCCAAATATATTCGACTATCTACGCGAACAAAATATTCCTTTTTACCTTTCTGATTGGCGGCATAGCGAACAACAAAACTTAGAAAGTCTGCGCAGTACAATAAACAAAGACCAAGTTCCTTTCGGTTATTTGTATTTAGCTGCCATGGACGCAACCTTGCACCAGTATGGTACAGACCACGAACTCGTGGCGCAAAAAATTGATTGGTATAGTCAGCAACTGCAGGGTATACTAACACTAGCAAAACAGCACTATAATGATGTAAAATTACACATTTTTTCCGATCACGGCATGACAAATGTGCGTGAGACATTTGATTTGATGTCAGTAGTCAATAATTTACCATATAAATTTGCAAAAGACTATGTCGCCGTTTATGACTCAACGATGGCACGCTTTTGGTTTTTTAACGATGATGTGCGCAATGAAGTGACAAAAGCCCTAGAAAAATGTAAGACTGGTCGCGTACTTAGCGAAGAGGATTTACGTAACTACGGATGTTATTTTGATGATTATCGCTATGGTGAACTTTTTTTCCTTATGGAGCCTGGAGTGTTAATTTGCCCTAGTTTTATGGGAGATAAGCCGTTAAAAGGTATGCATGGTTATTGTGCTAACGATAAAGACTCGACTGCTATGTTTTGTTGTAATTACGATTTGGAAAATCCACCTCAGCGTTTGGATGATCTATATTCACTTATGAAGTCTACTGTTGAAAAATAAAGATTCTAGAGAAATGCTCAACACAAAATTTATGGAAATAAGCTCCATGTCCTTTAGCGACATCAAGCTATTGAAAAAAAACCCATACTGCGATATTTATCAAGCCAAAAGCAGTGACGAGCTTGTTATCGTGAAGCAGTACGCCTTGCAACATCAAAATTTACTCATAGATGAAGCAAAATCTATTAAACTATACCATGAAACGATCAATGACAGGTGGTTAGATTGCCGCGTTTTAGAATCTTTTCCACAATATGGCATTTTGATCATGAGTTTTGTTCCTGGGATTTCTCTCTCTCAATTTATTTATCGAAGTGATAAAACGCAAAAAGAACAAATGTTAGAAAACATTTTCTCGCTGGGAAAATTATTGCGCTTGCTGTATTCTTCTACGGAAACTGTAGGCTCTATAGACAATTTTTTTTATGAATATATAGAGTATTGTCAGCAAAAACTAGGTGAAGTTCACGGAATACGCAAATATCTTGTTCAACGTTATAAAATAAAAAAAGTTCCTTCAATAAAAACATCAACCATTTCATTTTCTCATGGTGACTTTGTTCCAGCGAACATTCATATAAGTGATAGTAGTGTTGGACTCATAGATTTTGCGAATAGCAATCATCGCGGTCATATTATTAACGATCTCATTAATTTTACCATTGCAATTAACAATATGTTTATTTCCAAAAAATGGAAGAAACATATTTTAAATGCGATACATGAAGGCGTAGGGGAACTTGCTATATCCCCACAAGTTAAAAACATTTTTTATGCTTTTCATTACTACCGATGGTTAATGCTCAATATAAATAGTAAAAGTCCATTTGCTTTAGTAAATGTTTGGCAAAACGCTCAACGTTTCTCGTGGATATAGTTTGATGTCTGACACCAAAAAAAAGCCATTCCCCATTCATATACCTACAACCATAAAAGCTTTTATGATACTGTGGTGGTTTGCCACACTTACTGTTGTATTAGGAGTATTTATTTCTATTATTGCTGCGATATCACTTAGCCAACAAGTGTATCGTTGTCGCACAATTTATCTTTATTCACCAAAAAATATTCCCGAAATGGTCACATTTGGTGCTTTGTCACTTGAAACACATGTTAGCTTAATAAAACTTCCTACCAACCTAGAAATCATGGCACAACGTCTGGGAATTTCAGCGAAAAGCGCAGCACAATCATTTGATATTGCTGTTGGTAAAAAAGAAGGAATGCTAACATTTTTGGTTGAGGCTCCATCTGCTACAGCAGCCTATGAAACGATGAAAGTTGTCACCGAAGTTTTTATCGAATCACAAATTGAAAAGCGTCGCTCTCATGCTCAAGAATATATAACAGCATTTAATGGCCAATACCAAAAAGCTTTGCAAAATCTGCGCAAGGTGCAAGAAGAAATGCAGTTATTCATTAAAAAAAATAAGATTGTCGATATTTCCAAGGAAAAGCAGTGGTACTTAGAAAAAATAGTGAGCATTGAAATTGAATTGCAGCATGCCAAGATAGATCTTTCGTCGACTGGTATCAAACTAAATAAGATGCAATCAATTTTACAAGAGCTAGAAAAAAAAGCTAAAAAAGAAAAAATATCAATGGGACAAAAAGAGTCCCTCACCGATATGTCCATTCGTAAAGAACGTTTACGTCAGCTTATTTCTGAAGCAAAAAATAGGCAAGTTTTAACTACTGAGCTCGGCACTGCAAAAGAAAATCTAAAACGACTTGCGCAAATGAAGAGCCAAAACATTGTTTCCGATCAGCAAATTTCAGCAGCAAAAGCGTTGATTCTTTCTATTGAAGCAAAGCTAAAAGACACAGATCAAATTAAAGTGTGGAAAAAAGAAATAGACAAGCTCGATAGTTTTATTGTTCCTAAAGACGAAGGTGAAACCCCTTCTTCACTTATATTAAAAGATATTTTATTACAAACATTCAATTTGCAATTACAGCAAGTTGCCGCAAAAGATCGCGTTTTTAAAATACAAAATAACGTAAAAGAAAATCAACAGCATCTCGATAAACTTGCTTTTTTACAAGAAGAGTACAATGGTTTAGAAAGAACGATAGAATTGAGTGCTTCCGTTGTCAAACAATACCGTAAGATGATTGAAACAGCGGACTTAGTGAGTAAATTAAAACAGCCAGATTTTTTAATTGTTTCTCCACCTAAGTTACCAGGACGCGCTTCTAAATCAAATAAAAAGATTATCGCAGTCCTCGTATTTGCCTTGTTTTTGATGATTGCTTTTGCTATTCCGATAATATATGCTCTTATTTCTTTGTCTTGCCGGTCAGGGGGCGAAGCACACGCCCGTTTGGGAATAGAAATCCTTGGAGAATTTCGCAATCCATCAAAAAAAAGATATCCTGGTATTCTCAAGCGCTTACTACGCAGAATTTTGCCTTTTTTTAAAAAATCATTTATCACTCAAACGCATTTGCCTAGTTACCTAGAAGACGGCAATAATTTTTATACAATGTCTAGCCAAATCTCAGCGCACATTCAAGGCGAAAAAGGTTGGACAATTGCTCTTTGCGATATTAAAGAAAATAGTATTGATCATTTGCACAGCGTTAGCACGGGAGTTATTTACTATTTGCATCAAATGGGTTATAAAGTATTAGCTGTTGACATGATTCCTAAAGAGCAGAGTCGTTTTTCTCCAGAAAACCTGTGTAAAACGGAGAAAATAGCCTATACACACATGCCTGTTAGCAAAAAGCAAGTTATCAAAGAACGAGAATTTCAACTTTTTCTAGAAAAGGCAAAATCGCAATACGAAATTATTTTACTAATCCCGCCTACTGCAGATAACACTGCGAGTTTTCGTTTATGTGCTAGGTATGCAGAAGGAAGTATTTTATTGATGGAAGCTGGTTTATATCCTTTTTGGCACTATCTTCATACCAAGAGTATTCTTATAGAAGAAAAAAGCGCGATACTAGGGATGTGTGTGTCTAATATCCAAAGGCCATTCTAACACTATGTATATACTTGCTAATCCATTAAAAAATCCGGTATGGATAGGAGCTTTTTTTTGTATTGTACCCACCATTGCTGCTTTATTAATTTTACGTCCGAACTTGCACAAAATTTTTCTATCGCTTATGGTTTTTTGGATGTGTCATGTAAAAAAACCGTTTTACATGGAACTGTTTTTTGAAAAGTATCGGGGCGTCGACCGCGGATTTGGAATCACGATGTGCGATTTTTTTTTCTTCGGTTATTTTTTGTGGTTACTGCTTAATGTTAGAGAAGTGCGTAAATGGCTTCCTTTGAACATCGTGCTCATGTGGATTCTCGTAGTATGCGCTTTGTTTTCATTATCAAACTCCATTAATCCGTATTATGGACTCTTTACCATTCACAAAATGATACGTGGTGCTGTTCTGTACTGGATAACCGTAAACATTTTAAAATCAAAAGACGATTTTACAACAGTGATAAACGCCTTGGCATTTTCAGTTATTTTTCAAGGTGTTATAGTATTCTACGCTAAATATATTGTTAAAACCGTCGTTGTGCGTTCTGTTGGCACTTTCCCGCACCCCAATTCGCTTGCAATGTATTTAAATTTAATTCTGCCAACCTTGTTATGTATGATACTCGTTTCTAAATCAAAAAAACAAACATTGTACTACTCTTTTGCTCTTGTTTTAGGAATGATAGCTATTGTTTTTACCAAATCACGTGGTGGTCTTATCATTATGCTCGGTGGCTTGTTTATGGCTGCAGGCATCTCAACGATGCTAAAAGTCTCGTTTCAAAAGTTGCGTATTTTATTTTTGGGACTCGTTGTCGTATCTATACTTGGTAGTTTAGCCGCTCCCAAAATTATTCAGCGCTTTCAAAAAGCCCCCAAAGAATCAGCAGAGACAAGGCATTATTTTAATAGTGCTGCAAGAGCAATGGCCGATGACTATTTTTGGGGAATAGGGATCAACAGTTATTCATACTCCCTTGCAAATACAGAGTACTATTGGTATGTTTATCCAGATGTCGAAGATGATGATCGCGAAGCATTTCGAGATCCAGACAATGCCAGGGCAGTAAGTCGTCTTGGTAATTGCCATCATATTTATTTACTATGGGCTAGTGAATGCGGTTGGATAAGTATGTATATTTTTATATTGCTAATCGCTTTATTTATGCTCGTTAATAGTTATCTAATTTTATACACTAGAAAAATGCCATTTTACAATGCTATTGTTATTGGTTTGCTATGTGGGTTTACCACGTTACATTTACAGGGATTTTTAGAGTGGGTATATCGTCAGACACAGGTTTACTACTTGTTTCATTTTTTATCTGGCGTTGTTGTCAGTATTTTTGTACAACGAAAAAACCTGCAACTGAATAACAAAAACATTATCATTGAAACAAAATCTCTAGAAATTTCCAGCGAAAGTCCATCATTAAAACGAAAATTCTTTGAAGGTCGAATGATAAGAAAAGAGAGTAATATTGAGTAAAAAATATAATATTCTAGTCAATGCAATTACCAACTACGGGCGCGATATTCTAGATGTGGCTGTTTTTTTGTATCTAATACCGTTTATTATTCATACTTTAGGAAAAGAAACCTTTGGGTTGTGGTCGTTAGTTTGGGCATTCGTAAGTGTATTTGCACTTCTTGATTTTGGTTTTGGTCCTTCAGTTGTCAAATACGTAGGTAAAGCACGTGGAGAGCAGGACCCTGCACAAGAACAAAAAGCAATATCCACATTATTCTGGATTTACATCGTGTTAGGTAGTATTCTTTTTCTAAGCGTTGCCACTTGCGCATTTTTTTTTAACTCACTATTTGATATTCCCGAACACCAGCAACAAACAGCAAGGCATGTTCTCCTTATTCTAGGATTTCGCGCAGCATTATGTATGCCCCTAGAACTTTTTCGCGGAGTTCTAATTAGTTATCATCAGTACAAAATAGCAAATAGTTACAAAATCGTTGGTAGTATTCTTTACTTAATAGGTGCAATAGTTTTTTTAAACTATGCTCCCAATTTACAAACATTAGCTCTGGTAAATGCCGCCATCGGTATTCTCCCACTCTTCGCGATGTTTATTCATCTGAAAATTTTCTACAAAAATATATCTATCCATCCTCGTAATATCGACTTGTCAATGGTAAAAAGCATGTCTTCCTTTTCGATATATTTCTTCATTATTCAAGTTTCAACGCTAATCTACACGCGTGTAGATACACTTATTATCCAAAAATATCTAAGCCTTGAAATGGTAGCATTATATTCCATTGCCATGCGCATAACCGACAAAGCCCAAAGATTCTGTACTCAAATAGCCAAAACCCTAACCCCAGTTATTTCAGAATTACACGGGGCAAAACAAAAACAAAAATTAACTAAAGTGTGGTTACAAGGCAGCAAGTACACAACCGCATTCTCCGCACCACTTTTAATCGGACTTTTTATTCTATCAGAACCCATTATAACATCATGGGCAGGACATGACTTTGCTAACGCCACTCTCTCCTGCCAAATACTCATTGTCGCCATCTTTATAACAATTATTCACAGCAACACTAATATTATTCTTTCAATGTGCGACCAACAAAAATACTTCGCTAAAATCACTATTTTTGGACAAATACTTAATTTTGTATTATCTATAGTTTTCATAGGTCTATGGTCAATAGAAGGTGTTGCCCTTGCAACTTTAGCAAGCACAGCGATCACTTATATTCTCTTTATCCAATCAAAAGCATGTGCAATATATGAAATGAATATTTTTCGTTTTTACGCGAAAAGCTGTGGACCATCATTACTTCCGAGTATCATTCTTATTATGTTTCTGTATATAGTACAATTTCTATATCCAGCATCAAATTTATGGCTGGTTGCCATCTACGAATGCAGTGCTCTTTTGATTTATATCGTAGCTTTTACACGCTATAGTCTTGATGATTCGGAGAAAAAATACGTTGCTACCAAACTCAGTAAGTTTAAACGTTAATCTTTTTTCTCTTCGTCAACAAGAGAAAAAAGATTTGAATTCTATTTAAATTGCTCTTAATCTTCCAAAATGGAATGTTGTTATTGAATCGATTTAGGAAGATTACCTCTTTCTAGCACCTTAAGAGAGCAAGTCAAAACACACCTATTTGTCCTGAATTTGTTTTTTTATTTGTTTTTTGATTTCCTCTAATTCGCCTCTAGTTTTTATTTTGCGTAAACGCTTTTTGTAATTTGCTGCAATTTCAGGTTTTACCCAGCTAAGTACTTCAATAAGCATTTCTATTTCTTGGTTAAAACTAGGCTTCTCTCCTATTTGTTCAAGATAAACATTTTCTGCAAAACCATTATTCAAAATTTGTTGCGAATGATTTATACTTGTTACTACATTTTTGTCATCGTTATTTGGCGTAAGTGTGTCATCACTAATTGTAATCGGAGATTCTTTTGTTAAAAGTTCTGCTAATTTTTCTTGGTACTTTGAATCCTGATCTACAGCCACAATATTTACTCTTGCGTTTACCCAACCTTGTTTCGACTCACACACTAAATGATAAACTTTACCTGCTTCTACTTGTAAAAAAGCAATAGATTTGTTTTCACCTATAGCAATAAATTTTTGATTACCTGGTTCACATTCGACTTGTAAAATACTTTTTACTGGTAGATAACCAACGAATTTCAAGCCATTCCAAATTTCAAAATTCCCGCGAGCGAAGGCAAAAGGACGATGAACACAAACTATTGCCTTATCCACCGGTAACTTCGTTAATAGTTTTGTCTGCTTCATATGTAGTGGTTTACTGGTACAACCTAGTAGTATTGTAGTAATGATAACCATCGATAAATGTTTCATAATTACCCCTCACTACCAAATTTAAAAACTAATGAAGTTGTAAAAATAACATCACTGTGTTTTATGTCATCTTGTGGTTTGCTATCGTATTCCTCTTGGAGGCTAACACGTAGAAAAAGAGTGTCGCTATAAATTTTGGTTTCAAAATAAAAAAGCCCAAAAAAGCGATAATCATCAAAATTGTTAGCATTTGGAATGAAAAAAACGTCAGCTACAAACTCCACGCCTTCACCAATGTGCCACTTGAAAATATTGCGAAAGCTAAGTTCGATAGTTTCATCATCGATGTCACCAGCAAATTGTTCATAGTTGTAAATTGGTGCAAAACTAATACCATTCTGGATGGTATCATTAAGAAAAATATCGTACCAAACTCCTACTCCAATAGTGACTCTATAGTCCAAATCGAGAAATTGATTACGCGAATGAGTGTTTAATACAAAAATACGCCATAAATCACTTAGAAAGTAATCGTAACGTAAAAAAGCCTGTAATTTATCAAAAATAGCGTCACCATTAACTTCGCGGTAAACATAACTACCCTGAAGGTTAAAGTAATGGTCATCAATATGTTTAAAAGCAGAAACACTAGAAGAAAATGCAAAAAAATCAACATTGCCATCTGTATAGTTTGTGCCAATTGAAAAATTTGCACCCCAGCTATTATTTGTGCTGTATATTTCTGGAGCTTCTGTTCGTGTATCGTCTCCACGACTAAAGGTATCTCCCATTAGGCATGGCAAAAAGAATAAAAATAAAGTAACTATTATCTTTTGTCTAATAGACATAGTACGTTTCCTCAAACATTTATTTAGAATTGGCAAGAAACCCAATACTTATAGACTTAGTATAGGCATTGGGTCTTAAATATAGTTTAGGTGCTGTATTTCTGCTATTTTTGGCTTAAATGAAGTTAAAAATAGCAACAAAATCCACTAGAAATTTTGATCATAAACCTATCATTTACTTAGGACCTGTCATCATTCAAAATATTGTTTATTTTTGGAGCCCATTCCGAAGTTTTTATTTGAGCTTTGATAAAACGAGTAAACATTACTACAACTTATAAAAGGTATAATTCTTTGTAATTTTATCTACAAGGATAACAAAATTAGAGAATTGTTTAAAAATCAAGATGTTCATGGTTGAAATTGTTTACCGCTATCTGTTAGAAGACGATAACGGGTTCAAAGCATTTCATACTGAATGACGCCCTAGTAATTCCTAAGTATTTCTTCCTTCAGCGCAATTAATTTTCAGTTTTTTATTTATTAATTTTTTCAAAACGGCATAAATACCAACTGGTTGGTATTTATTAAAGCAGAGTGATTATACCAACCAGTTGGTATTTTTCAAGAAAGAAAATCTATTTCTGCAAAAAAGATCTGAGCCAGAGCAAAAATTGAGTCAGAGCAAGAAAATCTATTTCTGTAAAAAAGATCTGAGCCAGAGCAAAAATTGAGTCAGAGCAAGAAAATCTATTTCTGTAAAAAAGATCTGAGCCAGAGCAAAAATTGAGTCAGAGCAAGATGGGAGTCGAGCTAAAAATTGAGTCAGAGCTAAAAATCGAGTCAGAGCTAAAAATCGAGTCAGAGGAAAACCGAGTCGGAACTTTTAGAAAGAAAATAGGCGATATAAATTAAAATTTCCAAGAAAAATGACTAAAAATAATCAAAGTTCCATTTCTATAGTAAAAATCGGAACATTTCGGCAAAAATACTTCCATTATTAGAAGAAAAATAGCAAATGGACATGTAAATCAATTATTGTAAGCTAAAGAGAAGCTTTGTCGATTTTTTCGGGGCGTTGGGGGAACAACCCCAAGTAGGTGAAACTTGGCGAGAAATTAAAAACTGTAGTTCAATTGCAGAGAATAGTTCCATGGTAACCAACTAGCAGGGGCTTTTATCACTCTTGATAAATTCCTTTGCAACTGTGTGAGATACTCAAAAGGATTCGCACCAGCATAAAAGCATGTGTGAATAATCAACATGAACAAATCGCCAACGCTAGCCCCGTTGGCGGTTTTATAGAACAGCGAATTTTTGCGATGGCAAATAGCTTTTTTAAGTGCGCGTTCGCAGATGTTATTATCCAAAGGAGCACCAGGAACGTGTAAGAAACGAGTTAGCTCTGACCAACGTTTTTGGACGTAGTTAATAGCTTTACCCAAACCAGAATTCTCCTCAACAAGTTTTTTATCAAACTGTCGTTTCAACCACAGACGAAATTCTTTCATGATTGTGTCCAACTTTATGTTCTTCTTTTTCGGCCCATTAGTTTTACGCTTCTAAAATCAGTTTGTCGTTTTTGTTTATTTTTATTCTTAAATACATATACCAAATTTTGCTTTTCTTTGTGAGAAAAATTCAAAATTCCTTGCTTGTCGAAGGGACACGAGATATATTGGACAAATAGTACCAAAAAACGAACAATTTTTGTTAGAAAGTGAAAAGTGAAACAATTTAAATCAGAGCAATTACAAGATATAGAAAGTAACACCATCTATAATGGTTGTGTGTTCTATTTGAATGAAAGTAAATACGTTCTTGAAAATGTGGGATTCCATGATTGTAGTTTTCGGACTAATGTTGCGTTTGGAATGATTAAAAAATGTATTTTTTCCAATTGTGGGTTTTCAGGTGAAATTATTGTTGATTTAAGTGAAACAGGAATAAGTGATGGTGAATTAGAGCATATAAAGTCACTCACAAATCTTACTGAACTTAACTTGAATGGAACAGAAATAAGTGATGGATTAAAGCATATAAAGTCACTCACAAACCTTACTTTTCTTAATCTACGGAGAACAAAAATAAGTGATGATGGATTAGAGCACATAAAGTTACTCACAAACCTTACTGAACTTAATTTAGATAGTACGAAAATAAGTGATGGTGGATTAGAGCACATAAAGTCACTCACAAACCTTACTTCTCTTCATTTGAGTTGTACAAAAATAAGTGACAGGGGATTAAAGTACATAAAGTCATTGACAAACCTTACTGAACTCAATTTGAGTGTTACAAAAATAAGTGATGATGGATTAAAGCACATAAAGTCACTCACAAACCTTGCTAAACTTAATCTAGATAATACGAAAATAAGTGATAGGAGATTAAAGCATATAAAGTCACTCACAAACCTTACTTGTCTTTATTTAGATGATACAAAAATAAGTGATGATGGATTAGAGCACATAAAGTCACTCACAAACCTTACTTCTCTTCATTTGAGCGGTACAAAAATAAGTGACAGGGGATTAAAGCATATAAAGTCACTCACAAACCTTACTGAACTCAATTTATGGAATGCGAGAATAAGTGATGGGGCATTAGAGTGTATAAAGTCACTCACAAACCTTACTTCTCTTTATTTGGGGAATGCAGAAATAAGTAATGAGGGATTAAAGCATGTAAAATCACTCACAAATCTGACTAAACTTAATTTGTACGGTACAAAAATAAGTGATGGGGGATTAGAGCGTATAAAGTCACTGACAAACCTTACTGAACTCATTTTATACGATACAGAAATAAGTGATGAGGGATTAGAGCATATAAAGTCACTAACAAACCTTACTTCTCTTAATTTGGAGAATACAAAAATAAGTGATGGGGGATTAAAACATATAAAGTCGCTCACAAACCTTACTGAACTTAATTTGAGTTGGACAGTAATAAGTGATGAGGGATTAAATCAATTAAAAGACAATCTAAAAAACTGCCGTATTTTAAAAGGAGGGAATAGATCTACACGCTGGCCAACTAATTTGTTTTAAGCATTAAGGTTGAATTTTCAAAAACATTATAGTCTGAAACTGGCGTGTGCCCTGCGTAAATATTGGCAGTGTCATACTTAACTTCTAGAATACTAAATAATCTACAGCCGAAATAAAGAGCCAAACAAAAAGAAAAGACTACAATTACAGTGTCTCTCATAAGATGTTTTATCTCAAATCCCATATTTATTCCTAAAGTTTAATTTGTTTTGTAATGTAGAAAAATAACACTAGAAGACAATCAATTTATCCTATATTTTCCTCTGAATTACAATTTTCAAATAAAAGTCCCAAGCACTCATCGCGCTAGAACAAAATCGTGTGATTGGCGAAAACAATTTATGCAGTGATTGAGTACATTATTCAGTGACAGACTCATTATGGTCTATAAATTATCAAGTAAAAAGAATTAAATGGCCGTGACCCTGTTTACTCTTAAGTTTTTGTATGACTTGTTTTTTTTGTCTCTAAACAACCGCAAGTGATACACTAAAGTATCTATCACAAAAAACAATTAAAAAATTTTTTCCCCAAAGTATACTGATACTTAAAATCTTTTTTCTCTGCTTCAAAATACTTTGCTTCCTGTAGTGAAAGACAAATATTTTTTCTATTCCATACCAGTTCTACTTCATTGCTTAACCATTTATGTAGTTCGAGAGAAGGCATAAATGCTTTATCTTCCCATCGTTTCACTTCCCACAATAAGTCATATTTTTTCCACTTAGCGGGATAAATAAAAGCGGCTGGATTGCACAAAATCTGTAACATATTTTGTAAATTTTTGCGCGCTTTTGCAGTTGTCTTTTCGTGTACTAGGAAATCATCTGTTTCTAGAGCATCAATCATATTTTTGTAATCACAAAGTAACTGTCTACATTTTCCTTCTATTTGTAATCGTGAATATTTCATTAAAAATCCAAGAATAAAAAGATCTTTCAACAGCATGTATAAATCCACCGGGTTTGGAATAAAACTAATAATGAAATCTTTAATATTTTTTTGCACTGTTCGTCTTACTTCATGTACTGTTAAGAAATTTAAATCTTGTTTCAAGTTGTCAAGGTGTCCTCTTATCTCAATCGCCAATGTTAGTGCATTTGTCCGCTTACTACTAGAGTAACTATTTTCTAAATTTAAGTGAAATATACGATCAAGTGATTCTGCCATGTAATTTAAATTTTCTTTTAACTTCTGAGATTGATTATCTTGAGCACACCGTTGCATCTTTCTCTTTACTGAACGCATAGCTTTCCATGCTCTATGGATACTAGTAATATAACCAGTAACAACTCCAACAATCGTATCAACACAACAAAGTACATAGAGAAAAGTAACTCCAAAAACAGCATTGATTGCTTTCATTAGTATACAAGATTGAGCAATAAACCGCTCTAACATACCAGGCTCACCAATCTCTTCGTTTATCAATTTCTCACAAAACGCTTCTTTAGCAATATGCAATTGCCAAGCTTCATCATCATCGTCTTGTAAAAATCGTAATGCAAGCATTTCTCCATGATTACTAGTAAAACTTGAAGTTTGTAAATGCAATTTTTTTGCGCCTAAAAACAAAACAGTTGTTCCAACTTGCAAAATATTTCGATTTTCAATATCTAAATCAGCTGCTATTTTCATAAAATCAACAAATCTTGTAGCAACCTCTTTCGGCAAATCATGCTGCACAACAACTGAACTTTCCATTTGTATAATAGCACTGATGCTCTTGTCTTGTTGTGATCGAACCGTAATATCGCGCGCACCACAATTTTGACAATCAACAATAATCTTTTTCCAAAACAAAACTAAGTCATCTTCATTGATATATTCTATTTCTTCTTGTTTTATTTCTTTTGGAGTTATTTCCTCTCCTACGATTTTTTTGTGTTCGCGAACAAACTCATCCTTATCTAAAGAAATTCTTGCTAACTCTTTTTCTTTGTGGGGTTCCAAAAACAACGCTGATCTCCGAGTTGATACCAAGACTTTAGATGATCGCTTTGTTCTACCTTTTTTAGGCTTTTTTTTCTCCTCAGTGGCTAATTTTTGATTTGAAACCTTTGGTGAATCAGCCTCCATCCAATCCATTGTTGCTGTTCCGTCGTGAACTTCACCTATTGAACGAGGAGAACTACTTACTTCAAGAATAGCTTGGAATAATTCTTGATAATCGTTTCTCGCAGAAGAGCCATATGGAATATTTTCAGACTCAGGTTCTATAGTAACCGCTTCATCAAAAATATCTTTTTCTGTTGAGTCACCCAAATTATCGTTTTTTTCAGACTTAAAAGCATCTATGAGGAAATCATCACCAAGTGGTTCATAGTGGTATTCTATCGCTTTTTCTATGACGGAGGTTGGTAAAATAACTAGCTTAACATCAATATCCAAAAACATAGCTAAATCAAAATTAGTTTGTTCACAGTAAGAATCTAAACTTACTCCCAAAGTCACAACAGATGATGCCGTTTTTAATGGAAAACAATTGTAGATTCTAGCTAAAGGAGAGGTCAAAATTTTAATCAATTCATGTGGATGATTTTCAATATCTACTTTAAACAAACTCCAATTATCAAGGTAGCTTATTATTTTGATAATCTCTTGTTCTGTAATATACCCTAGCTCGATCAGAGTACGTGGAAATGTATTTTTATGTTCTAGACAATGTTGTTTTGCAATGCATAGTTGGTGTAGAGACAAAAGGTTGCGTTTTACCAATTCGACTTGTATCGGAAATGAATCAAATATTGTTTTTTGTTTTTCTGGTAAAGGAGAATCGAAACTTTTTTTTTGAACATGTATTTTCTCAAAAAGAATTTCTGATAGCTCATGAGAAGGGTTTTTTTGAAATTTTTTCGGATGTGATACGTTAATGTTTTTATAAATAAACTCTCGTATCTCTTTATCATTAAGAACTTCCCCTGTTGCTATCCGGTTTAAGAGAAGTTCTTTTACTCTTAAAGTTTCACACAATATAGGAGACATATTCTTTCTTTTTGGTATTGCAAATAATTGATACCACTCGTTTTTAGATAACTTATTTAACATGTGGCGAAAGCTAATATTACTAACGTCCACTGCGAGTATAGGTTCTCCCTTAGATAATTTTTCTTTTAATTGAAGTATATTCATCTATATCCTTAGCGTTTTTTGATTGTGTTCGTAGTTGAGCAGGTATATCTAATGGTACTTATTTAGTTACCATGTCGATTACTCAGGTTATGACCCGCTACATTAACTAAAGGGATTATTAACTACGTTTGCTATTACGAAAGTGTTCATGCTCTTCCTTTTTGGGTATGAATTGGTCTGGACCCGATTTTGAAAGAATTTTTTTCGCAAGAACAACTTTTAGTACAAACAATGAAAGAGGAAACTCAACAACTGTTGCTACAAAAATCATATTCTTGAATTTCGAAGTAACTCGATACAAGTAGTTATTCATTGAGTGTAGGCCTTTTATTTTCTAATTTGACGCAACGAAGGCATACTGTTGTAACTACAATACTAAGAAGCAAAAAAGAACAAATACCAATGAATAAATACTTTGTATTGGAAACCAAATTACTATGATATCAATGACTTAAAGATCCACCAAATAGTATATTCATCAAATACACAAATGCTATAAGAAAAATAAGTGTGGTATTAACTTTCATATTGGGGATTACCAATATCTATAGCAATTCTATTGTATGGCTCAGTCAAACAAATCGCATCCTTTTGATAAGATCGCGTCACCCATGTATTTTTTTGCGTACAAAAAACGAAATTCGGGTGAGATTTGTGCGGTTTTGTTTCGATTTTTCGGTAGTCAACATTTTTTGAAAACCTAGCCCATAAAGTTTCTGATAAAACAGGCCACTCCTCCAGTATTTCTCCACTAACAGATATTCTCAATATCATATCTAAACCTGCGTTCACAACGAGCATTTCTTTTCATTAAGAGGGAGAACACAGTGCAAATCATTAAAACATTTAAGAGTAATATAAGAAACACACTTCTGCGTCTGAATATCGTAAACCATGACTTCGGTTTCTGTGCAAGTATAAAGTTTTCTATTGTAAAGTGTACTCGATTTAAATAGGATATGAATTTGAGGACGAACACTTTTTGGAGATTGGTAGTTAACTACTATTTTCTCTTCTTTTGAACAGAGTTGTAAAATAATACCTTTGTGATGTTGTTTCTTATTCTTTTTTCTTTGTCCGCCAACAACATAAACCCAACCTGCCTGAAAGAGCTATGTCAAAAAAAGATGATTTTTCCATTATAGGTCGCGGAGCACTAATCGCAACATTGGGTATTCTGTTACAAAGAATCTCTAAATTTGTAATTGTTATGTTGCAAATAAAGTACCTAGGGCTAAAACAGTATGGTTTATTTGTCATTTGTTTAAGCTATATTTTGATATTAGGAATGATTCAAAGTATAGGATTAAGGGGATTGGTCAAATTCTGTGTACAGCATCGCATTTCTAAGAACTCAGGTTCACTTTGGGCTATATTTCTATCAAGTATATTTTTACCAATAATCACAGGAACAGTGATCAGTATTTTATCGTACATTGTTATTTCTTTTTTACAACTCGATCTACATACACATCAAATATTTTTATGCTTCTTGTTATTATTTCCTTTATTCGGCTCTGCCGAAATACCTCTACTATTGACCACTAGCTTTGAAACAAACGCTTACCTTTCGCTAGGCCGCGATATAATTTCTCCTATAGTTGAAATTATTGGACTTGCCATAGTTGTACTTTTCGATATTCCAGGAGGTATATTTGCAATAATCTGCATTTTTGCTTTCCGTAAATTTGTAATGTACACTGTCGCTGTCTATGCATTCACAACACTTTGTCGTTTGGAAAATATAGCCACACATAATTTGTTTGATAGTTTAAGAATTATTCGCTGCCATATAAAAGAAATAAAAGAAGCTGTTCTGTACTGCCTACCTCTTTTATACGGCAATGTTTTCTTAAAAGCAAG
Organism: Candidatus Uabimicrobium helgolandensis; assembly: GCF_041508025.1. Lineage (NCBI taxonomy): Bacteria > Pseudomonadati > Planctomycetota > Candidatus Uabimicrobiia > Candidatus Uabimicrobiales > Candidatus Uabimicrobiaceae > Candidatus Uabimicrobium > Candidatus Uabimicrobium helgolandensis. The sequence goes on along the minus strand of NZ_CP165719.1, from coordinate 1,827,023 downwards.
CCAACTACTAGATGTTATCATTCTCGGTGCTATCGTAAGCAATGAAACAACTGGTGCTTACCAAATAGCAGTTTACCTTGCCAACTTAGTTGCTAGTGCAGGTGCAATTACCTTGAGCATGTTTTCTTCTATTGTAAGTAAGCATTATCAAAAGCGAGATTTGGCAGCTATCAATATTGCCTATATTCATAGTATCAAACTATCTGTGTTGTTAGGGTTTCCTGCCGCTATAATTCTTTTTTCATTCTCTGAAAATATACTAAGTATTTTTAGTACGCAAGCACATATAGCCTCTTTTGCTTTAAAATTACTTATTTTAGGAAAATCATTTCACTTGCTAACTGGAGGCGTAGGCATGATGCTTTCCATGACCGATAAAGCCTACCTGCACACATACAACAGTTTCGCAGCTTCTCTTATTCACATTCTATGCTGCTATATTTTTATTCCTTGGTGGTCCATTGATGGTGCAGCATTTGCAACAATAATATCTCTCATCTTCATCAATATTTTACGAGTCATTCAAGTCTATCATTTTTATAACATTCATTTTGTATGTCAAGTTACAATGTACATTGTAATGTTGTCCTTCATCAGTATAGTAATAACATCTTCTGTAAAAGGTTTCTTTACGATTAACATTATAACAATCGCATTGTTTGCTATAAGCAATTACTTGTTTATTTGGGGAGCTTGTTGGTATTGTATTTTTGATAATGAAGAGAAAAAAAATATTACTAAATTTAGATAAATTTTAAACCGAATTTTTAGACAACGCAATTATAAAAAGCGTTTTTCCAGAAAGATCCCACCGTGAGCTATACAAAAACACAGACTTTTCTTTACCAAAAAATGTATAGAACAATAACCAACGTTTACGACGTCTAAAAACAGATACTACTTTCTGAGATTATAAATTCGTGTCAGACTCATAAATTGATAAATTCGTGTCAGACTCATAAATTCGTGTCATAATAAAAGTAATCGTGACAATGAGAAAAGTACAGACAATCGGCAAGAAATTAATGAAACCAAAGAACTTAAAGAGCGAAAACAGAAAACAAAAACACCTAACAAAATGTTTGCCGCGCACTCCGCGATTTTAATAGGGTGTTAAATCTTGAACCCAATTTAGAAGGTGAGCTTCAATCTTACATTGTAAGATCTAAAAAATTAAAAAGCGAAAGGAATTAGAATGAAGATACCAGCGTTCATTTTTTGTTTACTCGTCGTTTTCAGCTATGCTGATGAACAAAAAGCTGACAATAAAATGTTTCCTTTTACTTTGGAGAAAAGTGAAATTCCCAAAGGACATACGCTTATTGAATTTTCTGACAACGAAAAAAAACAAGGGTTAAAAAATCCCGGTTTTATTCCTAAAAAAGTTCTTGAAAATTTTTGCACTAGGCTCGAAATAGGCAACAAAAATATTCGTCGTATTTACAACATTTCTCTTAAAGGAGAAAACGATCAGGCCGGTTATACGGTTTTTGAATTTAGTAACAAGAAATTATTAGACAAACATTTAGAAAAAGTTCTCAAAATGGTCATCGGATGGGTTTTTATCTATTCGCATAAAGAACACCTTATCTTATTTTGGTCTCATGACAATGAAAGTGTACCTATTCTTCAGAAATGGGCAGGACATGTAGCACAACGTTTAAAGAGTCAAGATAAAGTTACGGTGTTTTTTCGTGGGAAAAAATATATCCCTCCTGTTTTTTAAAAAACGTAATCGTGCCCCTGACGGTAGAGATCAACTCCCCAAGCGTACTCTACTTATTTCTCCGAGCTATGCTGCGGCAGGAGGTTTGTGGTTGGGAAATATTCCTCTAATTCGTAAGTGGAAAGGATTGGTCAATTTTTCAAAACGCTACATACCTTCTTTCAATCGGAAGAGTCCCTTTTACATAGGTGAAGTACTACGCATTATAAAAAATGCCAATTTTAGCAAGCAGTTGCTTTCGGTACGGAAGAAGAAAATGAGAAGTACGATACATGGCGAAAAGCATCTCCCACGGAATACGCGGATCGCGAAGATGCTCCTATGCTTTTAGTGATGCAAAAAAGACAAGAGATACGCGAGCAACAAAACTATGGGTTTGCAAAGTTGTTACCCAATTGTGAGGTTTATTTGATTGATAAGACACATCGCGAAGTAAATGTCGATTTGGAAATCCACGAGATGCGACAATGTTAGCAACTGTAGTGATGACGTTTTTTCAACGTTTACGTTATTAATAGCGGTTGTCTAAACGAATAATGTCATTTTAAAGTACCAGTTTTAAAACTATTGCTCAATATCAAGAGAAAAAAGTTGCTCTATCTCTTTTGGCAATTCTTTTTGTTATGGTAGAGCAACAAAATATAAATGTTTTTCTTGCTCGCAGCATAACTCAAATTTTCATCTGTACTTAGGGACTTCTAAAAGGAATCAAAAATGGAATCAGAACTTTCTCCGTGGTTGCACCCAAATAAGTCGGTGCGTCTTAATGCAATAAATCAGATAGAAGATCGAAATATTTTAGAAAAGCTTACATTCGAAGACTCTAATGTGTCTGTACGTATGGCCGCCGCGAGGAAAATAAGAATTATAGAAGCTCGATTTTCGGGTTCAAGGCCAATTTGTCCCTCTGAGGTCAAACATATTGAAGATCAAAATCTGTTGGGGAAGCTTGCGTTACAAGATTCTGATGTTTCTATGCGTCTTGCTGCTGCAAAAAAAGTTGTTGATCCACACATCCTTCAGCAGATTGTTTTGCATGACAAAAACGACACTGTACGTTTTGCTGTCCTAGATAAAATAACGGATAGTAGTATCTTAAACAAAGTTGTTTGTGAAGATAAAGACGTAGTTATTCGTTCAGCTGTGATAGCTAAAATAATAGATCCTAGTGTCTTGCATAAGTTGGCCTGCGAAGACAGAGATGCAGATATACGTTACGCTGCGATGGAAAAAATTACGAACCAAAAGATACTTGCCAAAATAGCTATTCGCGATGTAGAAAATAAGGTGCGTCTAAAAGCGATACAGCAAATACATACTCCTGAAGTTTTAGGGCAAGTTATTTTACGTGCTCCAGATTGGACTGTGAGACGGGATGCACTTGAAAAAATTTTAGATAAAAACGTTATCGAAATAGTTGCTAAACAAGACCCTGATGATTACATTCGCCAAATGGCATTAGAAAAACTACAGCAGTTAAGTTAGTTATTGGCAAACCGAATTTTTAGACAACGCAATTATAAAAAGCGTTTTTCCAGAAAGATTCCACCGTGAGTTATACAAAAACACAGACTTTTCTTTACCAAAAAATGTATAGCACAATAACCAACGTTCACGACGTTTAAAAACAGATACTACTTTCTGAGATTATAAATTCGTGTCAGACTCATAAATTCGTTCAGATATAAATTCGTGTCAGACTCATAAATTCGTTCAAGGAAAATACAAAGGGAAGTTTTCTATGTTAACCTTGGATATGGTGAACATCTCCGTAATCTAGAACCTAAATAAATTCGTGTCAGACTCATAAATTCGTTCAAGGAAAATACAAAGGGAAGTTTTCTATGTTAACCTTGGATATGGTGAACATCTCCGTAATCTAGAACCTAAAATTTTAGATAAAGAACATGTCAAATTAACAGTAAAGCAACAAAAACAAATAAAATCATGGCTTTCAAAAAGTCAGTATGTTGTAGATGAACAAAAAATATGTGATACAAACTAAATCATAAATTGTATTGTTATAACGAAAATTTTCTGCCGCTTGAAATAAAGGCTATGCATGTTGTAAATCGAAAACTATTCAGTGACAGACTCATTACGGTCTAAAAAGCACAGACTTTTCTTTACCAAAAAATGTATAGCACAATAACCAACGTTTACGACGTTTAAAAACAGATACTACTTTCTGAGATTATACAGACTCATTACGGTCTAAAAAGCACAGACTTTTCTTTACCAAAAAATGTGTAGCACAATAACCAACGTTTACGACGTTTAAAAACAGATACTACTTTCTGAGATTATACAGACTCATTACGGTCTAAAAAGCAATGATATTTCGATATAGGTGAAATTTTAAAATTGTGATAAAAAAAGTATTTGAAATAAAAGACTGTTGTACGGAAAAAATTGCAATTAAGGCAAGTAAGTGTGAAGTGTTTTTCTCACTTGAGAAATGAAGGCAGACTTTGGTTGTAGTCGATTCTTATCGTTATAAAAATCTAAATATCAAGTATTGAATTTAAACTGGATCTAGATTTTAAATCTTCTCAAACAAGATGTACTCTGATCTAAAGTGCAGCATTTACGTTTTTGGTAGTATTTATGAGAGGTATATTTACTAATAACATCTTTTATAAAAGACTCTGAGCCAAAAATTAAACCATATGTCATTTGAGGTTTTTTGGTAAGTAACCCTCTTTCTTTCATTCTTTCCTCCATTATTTCAATGTACTTTTTTTGCCTTTGCTTCATGGTTTTACCAAGGTTCATATAAATTTCATGATAGTCAACATCGATAAGCCCTTCACCTGTTGTGTGCCGATTGTAGCTACTCCATTTCCACTCTTTTGGATGTTTGGTAACGTTGTTCCTTGTCATGTTAAGTTCAATGTAAAATATGCAATTAAGTAGCTGAGTCTCCGAGTCAATAATTGTTGAATAAAACCTTCCGCCCCAAAAATGCCCTGTACGCTTGTGTCTACGGTTATAGTTTTTTGCGTATTCACCATTGATAAACTGCATCAATCTGGATAAATTATCATCTGTAGGTGTCGATATTAATAGATGGACGTGATTGCTGGTAATACAGTAAGCGTGTAGCTTAAAAGAGTATTTTTCGCGCGCTTTTTCTATGACTTTTAAGTATTCTATAAAATCCTCATCTTGTTGAAAATAAAAGCTCTTATTGTTGCACCTTGTTGTTATATGAAATAAACCGTTGACCATAGATATACGAATCGGACGCATTTGTTCTCCTTTGTAAAATGACTTTTAATCCTATCATTTTACCGATTCTTTCGACAAAACATCTTAATCTATACTGCTTATCAGCTTGTAAGAACTTGCTATAAAATAACTTGTGTTATTTTTGTTTGAGTCTGACACTAATTTGGAATTATTTATGAATATGATGGATTTAATAGACAAATAAAAATTATCGATTCCATAGGAAATATTTCAGAAACAAAATACGATCCAGCAAGTAACGTAACAAAGACCTCTTTGTTTGGTGTTGTTAATGAACAGTCGAATACAAATGTGCTATTATCCCAAAATGTATATTCTCACGATGAAATATCCCGCGTTTTCCAAACTGGAACGCAACTTTTTGTGTCACAAGGTATATCAACAAACAGAGTAGTAACGTTGAACGAAAATGATAATGCTCCAGATGGTTTATTAACATCATTTATCGATTATAATCGAAATTCACAAACCACATTTACAACAGATCCAAGCCCGTTGGGAGCACAAGAAATAACTACAATAGAATATGACGGAGTGAATAGAGCGGTTAAAACGACAAGTGCAGAAGGAGATATTGTTACAGTAGAGTTCGATTCAAATTCTAATCCTGTAGCTATAACAACAATAGAAAACAATCCAGAAGGAGATGTTCCAAGTGAAAGTTTTACAACGAGAAATGTATACGATTCATTAAACAGATTGACTATTACAATCAATAATGTAGGTGAAGCTAATAGATTTTCGTATGATAGCCGTAATTTGCAAGTTAAGACTAGTGATGCTCAAGAAGACTTATCTCTAAATTTACTTGCGAACGTTAATGATGCTAATGGTGCACAACCCAATTTAAATTTAGCAATCGGCGAAGGAATTATAAACTTAGATGGAAACACAACTGAAATCATTCATGATGGTTTAGGTAGAGTCATTCAAACAATTAAAACATTACGTATTGATGGGCAGGGAGGAAATCCTATAGACCTAAGTAATCCTAGCAATATAGATGGAAAAATTATAGAAACCACTATTTGGGATGATAATTCAAGAGTAAAATCTGTTCAAGATGATAATTTAAATATTACTTCCTATGAATATGATAATTTAAATAGACTTATAAAAACTATTTGGGCCGATTCAAAAGAAACTACCAATGTTTTCGATCAAGATAGTAACCTAATTCAATACACTGATAACAATGGTAGTGTTTGTACTATGACTTACGATGCACTCCATCGATTAGTAAAGAAAGAAATTTTTCCGGCAAGTAATATAGAAGGGACAACCATACAAGAATTTGAATATGATGGTTTATCTCGACTTGTAAAAGCTTCTGATAACAATTTGCCACAAGATACCACTGACGATTCTATCATTGAAAGAAAATATGATTCTCTTGGTCGTGTAGTCGAAGAAATTCAAAATGGAAAAGTTATTTCGATGAACTGGCGCGAGTCAGGAGATCTAGTGGAATGTATATATCCAAATAATCGTAAAATTGTATACAGTTATGACAAATTAAATAGAGTAAAAACAATTGCTGACGAAGGGCAAAGTCCTATAGCTTCTTACAAGTATATTGGATCACGCCTTCTCGAAAGAGTGTATAAAAATAATACTAGACTTACGATGATGAATAATGCTGGCGATAAAAATGTTGGTTATGATGGCGCTCAAAGACTTACAAAAATGCGTCATTTGAAAAATAACAAGCTCATTGTTGGTTACAAATATACTTACAACAGAGAGAGTTTTAAAACCAGTAAAGAAAATCTCAAAAATTCGCAGTTTAGTGAACTTTATAAACTTGATTCACTCTATCGTTTAGTAGATTTCAAAAGAGGAACACTAAACGAAACAAAAGATGCGACTGTTAATTCTCCTATACAGTCTCAAGATTGGCAATTAGACGGTACTGGCAATTGGGCAAAGACAACTGTTGATGGCATTGAAAAAGAGCAACAAGTCAATAACATGAATGAATATGATTCTTTTGATGGTGTTACTTTCGTCCATGATGATAATGGAAATCTTGTAGATGATGGCAAAAATATTTTTACTTATGACGCTTTAAATCGCATTATAAAGATAGAGCGAAAGTCTGATAATCAAATAATTGCAACATATAAGTATGATTTTTTAAATCGTCGCATCCAAAAAGATTTTCAAACGCAAATAGCAGGAAATTGTAATTTTGCCCAAGGTGAAGCAAGCCCTGATACAAATACTTTAATTCTTTACCACTATAACAATGCAAGTGGTCCAATAATCGATGCTGTAAGTAACGATAATGATATTAACAATACTAGAAACAGTAGTAGAGACGATGGATTATTTAATACAAGAGCTCTTCGAATTCAAGGAAGGCGTTTGAAAGCTCCTCTCTCAGATACTTTTAATAATATCCAAGATCAGCTAACTGTAGAAACGTTTGTATTTTTAGATCCGGCAACACCAGAAGAAGAACAAAATATTGGAGGCCCTTTAGTAAAAAGAGCTGGAAGTTATCGTTTAAAGATAAACAAAACTTCGCGAAAACCTGTATTTGTAATTGATACCCTAAACATCGATGGTACAACTACAAGAACAAGAGTAAAAGGTGATGTTGAAATTCCATTGCAAACTTGGGTACATCTAGCAGGAGTATACGATGGGCAAACTGTTAAATTATTTGTAAATGGTATTGAACAACAAAAAGTAAAAAATGCTACTGGAGGTATTTTTCTCGACGCTACGAAACATAATAGACTTGGTAATAAGAATTTTTTCGGTCTTTTAGAAGAAACGCGTGTATCCAATATTGCAAGAGTGGGTTGCGAACCAGGCGAAATTATTTTTAACAATGTACGTCGAAGTTTTTTTTACAGTGGTTGGCGCGTTATAGAAGAAAGAGAACAAAAAGCCGAAGTTGGCAAACTTCTTGGAGAAGAGATTGTTAGTCGGCAATTTGTCGATGGACCTCAAATAGATGAACATCTACAAATGATTGAGTACAATGAAGAAGGAAATATAATTACAGAAAAATATTTTCATCAAAATAGTAGAAATGATACTGTTGCTGTCACTGATTCGCAAGGTGATACAGTTTTTATGTTTGAGTACTCTACCTATGGTGTTCCATTTCTAGTTTCGGATGATCAAGAACTTGAAGAATTTTCTGACTTTTCTGAGATTTTATATTTATTTCACGGACGTCGTGTTGATGAAGAATCTTCATTAATGTACTTTCGAAATCGATACTATAATCCCGAAGTTGGACGTTGGCTACAGCGAGATCCGTTGGGGTACGTTGATAGTTATGGCCTTTATGAGGCTTTTGGTGGAAATCCTTATAATTATATTGATCCTATGGGAACAGAAAGGTTTTATAAAGGAGATATTGATGCTGCCCCTAAACGAGCAAAAAAAGCAAGCCAAAAATTAACTTTGAGAGAAAAAAGAGCAGGTTTAGATCAAAGAATAAGAGAGCTAAACTTTCTTATTGGTTTGGCTAAGGGATTTGCTGAACCATTACATCTTCTTTCAGATGGAACAAATGGTTTTGATGCTTGGATTAATGCTATTCTCATAAATTTCGGCCTGTAAGTATGCTTGGACAAGAAATGCTGGCAGATTATAACAGCGGAGGAAGTTGGTATGGAGTTTATCTAAGAACAATGGGGCACACTTCATCAATGGTTTATCCTCCAACAGGGATGGCAATATCAGCCTACCACTTGGGAAGTGGTCTATACAAAGGAGATACAGAAAAAATTGGTATATCAATGACTCCATTACTAATGAATTCTTTATCGGTTGCAAACCACTATAAAGCTTATGGTTTTAAACATCCTTGGAAGGCCAGTCGAAAATCATGGACTACACCAGCTTATGAAGAGATCAGTACTACACTACAAGAATATGGAAAAGGATTTAGTTGTTGTGACCGAGCTTTAAGATTTAGGCGTACTATCGATCCACCAAGGGGTAGATCTTTTCAAACTGTACACATTGAAAGACCTCTTGGTACGCCAGCATACGCTAAACCTTACTTTAAAGGAAAATACAATCACCATGTTGGTTTATTAGAATATGCTCAAACGCATGAAACTATTCCACTTAGCGAATTTCAAAATATAAGAACTATCGAACCATATACTGGAAAAGTTTATAATAATCCTTTTGCTTGGTTAATGGGAGAGGGATACGGAGGTTATCGAGCAAGACTGGAGATAGGAGGTGGCCACGAGATATTTTCTGGAAAATTTCCTCAGCCGTACGTTAATATTTACTATATTAAAAAAGAAAAATAGTTTTCAATGCTAATGGTAACAGCGATCTAAATATCTACAATTTCTTACCATAAATGGCACGTATATCTCTACATCTGTGTTAGTCTCTTTTGAAAATTATTACTGACAACCAACTCGGTTCCTATGTTAACAGAGTAAGAACCGAGTTGGCGGTCAGAGGTGTGGGGGTAAAAAAAGGTAGAAGACTTAATTGCCAAAGTACCCTAGAATTAAATTGCTGAAACCAGCTAAAGTACATCCTTTGTCAATCACTCGGTATTTATACTTTTTTTAGTCGAAAAGAGAGATATAATCATAAAATATTTATAAAACCAAACAAAAAATGTAATTTACTTTTTTAGTTCCAATTTCCCATATAATTACGGTTTGATATTATTTAAATGCACTACAACTTTTATAACAAATAAAAAATTATTTTGCGCAAAGTGCTGCTTATTAAGGAAGTACGCAATGCCAACCACTCAAAAAATAGTAAATTTACTATATGTAGGACTTTGCCTATCTGGGCGAACTCAAAATATAGAACATCTTTGTGAATACTTTGGTACCCATATGGAAGAAATACTATGCACCTTTAATAAAGAGAAGGTTCTTTATGTTAAAAGTCAAACTTATTTTGGAGAACTTAATATAGGTTTTTATATATGTAATCCATTATCTTTATCTCAACAAACAATTCAAGATATCACTCAAAAAGTTGATGGAGTCGTTGTTGTTATTGATTCTAGAACACATTTACTAGACTGTCAAATAAATATGTTTGAATATCTAAATAAAGCAGCATATAAGCTCCCTATTGTAATGCAATACAATAAACAAAATTTCAGGAATGTTTTAGCAACTGAAAAAATATCTTTGAATTTTAAACATAAATTAATTTTCGACGAATTTCCTGCAATAACATCTCAAAATTTAGGAGTGAAAGAAACTTTTCTATCGATTTTGATGGCTATTACAAAGAAGAAGTATCTTGAATTTTGTCCAGAGATAAGCAAAAAATATTTGCATTCTAAGGTTTTAAGCTCAAAAGTTCCTTTTCTTTCAAAAGAAAAAAAACTTTATGTGAAAGAGTTTCTCGCAATTTTAAGTATTCTGCTTTTTCTGTATATCGGTGTAAAGCTAGGCGCAATATAAAAGACTTCTTTCTGCGATAAATATTCTATGATTAGCATACAAAGCCGAAAACGTCCTTAATAAAGGAATTTCTTTGAAAAAATTAAAAAACTATTTTTTAGTTGTAGATATTGGTTTTATAGTCTACTGGCTAATAACATTATTAGAATTAATTCCAGGTGAATACTTATTTCAAGATTATTCAAATCCGATACTCGTTGCATGGAATTGGTCTTTCTTACCACTTGATTTGTTTATCTCTGGAACTGGGCTATCGAGTATTTATTTTTGGAAAAAAAATAATTCAAAGTGGGTGCCGTTAGCTTTGATATCATTAGTCTTAACATTTTGTTCAGGACTTCAAGCAATTGCTTTCTGGGTTATTCGCGCTGAATTTGACATTTTTTGGTGGATGCCTAATCTATTCTTGCTTTTTTATCCGTTATTTTTTATTAAACCAATACTAGCAAAAACTCAAGAATAACAGAAATAATCTAATTTTGAATTAAATAGATAATAGTAGTTATTTGTTAAGTTCAATTTAAAATTTTAAAAGTATGTTTTTATGGCGTGCTTTAGAACAAAATAGAGTCAGAGCATATTCAAACCAACGGAGTTTACAGTCAGGAAAGACTTACTCTAAGTTTTTCGGAGTCTGGAGACAAGTAAATTTTTTCTATTGAAAGAGTTGTCCAAAAAAGTTTTGGTGTCAGTGGTAGCTAAGTACCAAAAATAAAAAACGAAAAAGTGCTAGGCCGTGTATACAAACTTGTTTTAGTTTTAATCATGTTACAAGATAAAAAATGATAAAGAGTTTGTACATAGCCAGCACACTACAAATATTTACGATTCACGTTTATTTATTACACGTTGCAAAACTAGCTTTTCGGCAAAAGAAAAACAGCTAGCTACAAATACATACAAAGCGAATCCAGCAGCAACATAAGACATTGAAACTACCGTAACTATAGTCAAAAGAGTGGCTAGCACCTCTTTATGCTGCATTTCTGGAGAAAGTAGAACTAATAAATATGAGATAGTACCTATCGCGAACGCCAAAATGAAATCCGGCCGCGCAATATTTTTAATCCATAGAAAACTGACCTCTACTTTTTTTACTACTGACATAATCGCCAATACAAATGGTACTTGCAAAAAGCCAAGAAGGTTTAGCCAGGAAAACCCTTGAACGTTGTGAGATCTCAATAACTCAAAAGTTTTATTCATTGACGTTCGTGGATCATTACGATATTTTTTCCGTATGGATTCTAATTGTGGACGTATTTCGCGTAACTTCTCGCTACGAAAAGCCATCATTTTAGCTATTTTCCAATTTAGAGGCAAAAATAGTAACCTAAAAACTACAGAAACAATAAGAATACCTAAACCTAAACTACCATTGCAACACTGGGCAGTAGTAAACAAAACACTCTGAATTACAGAAACAAAACTCTCCCATAACATACTTAACTTCTCCAATAAAACTGCATAATAGTATTTTAATACACAGTAAAACGTAAAAAGTTAAGGTAGTGTTTGAAATTCCAATTTACAAAATAACAGTTTCCAAAAATGGACAGACCCTGGCACCGATATTAAGCCAACTTTTTGAAAAAACTAGAAGGGCCATTTTATTTACAAATCAGAATAAAATCTAAAACGTTCAATAAAATTAAAAATCATACAGAATATTTTCGTTGTGCTTTTTTCTTAGACACAAAATAGAGTATAGGTTGAACAATAGTCATTTTTATTGTAGTTTTCGCGAAGATGTTTACTTTGGAAATTTAGAAAATTGCTCATCAAAAATCGAGTCAGTAAAACCGAGCCAGAGTAAAACCGAGTCACTCCTTTTAATATGGCTAGTGTCCTTAACCGAGATTTAGTGTGCGGCTTCTAAGCCGCAATAATAAAAGCTTGAGAGTTAATATCATTTTGACAAATTTTTGCAAAAATTCGCCGTATGTGCCATAAATGCTTGCATTTGGGAGTCAGATGAACTTGAAAATTTAGAACATAGTGAATAGAATTTGCAAAAAATTTACGAATAATACTTCTCAAGTACATCGTTTGAAAACGAACCGACAAAATGCAATAAGCAAAAATTTTAGCCATAGTCATAGCAAAAACCTTGGTAGTCATCCAAAACTCATTAGCTTTGATAGAAGTATGAGAGCAAAGCTTAGCAAAGAAATAATGATGTTGTGCTTCTTTGAGTGCATTTTCTATGTTTTGGCGTTGATGGTAAAAAGAGAAAATTTTGCGCGGAGACCACTCTAGATCGGTAACAAGTGCATAAAAATAGGTTTTAATCTTCCACTTGCCTTTCTTTTTCTTGCGATGTATTCTTCTGCACAAAACAACACGTCGATAAACAGGTTCATTTCTAGCAGAAGCAACATTAATAAATCCCAAGTCAAGAATTGCACTACCTTTGTCAATATGAACAATTTTTGCAGATCGTTTTGCCGCTAACTTTTTGAATTTTACTTTAGCTTTCTTCAAAGAGATAAGAGAGGTACAAATGCCTAAGACATAAGAAAGAGAAAGCTTTTCAAGAAACAGCAGGTTCTCTACTTTGCCATAAGCAGTATCTGCTCTAACAGCAGAAAATGCGTAACCTAGAGATCGTACTCTCTTTACCGCTTTTTGGAAATGAACGCAAACATTCACATTACCAGCAAACAACTTGATATCCACAAAAATTTTTCCAATAAATGCCACAGATGATTGCAAAGTTGGTTTTCCTCGATATCTTCTGTGATGACCCAACAAAGATCCTTCTCTTTTGTCTGAAAATGAGACAACTGAAAACCCATCGATATCAAGTGTTTCTTCTATTACTTTTTCGCCTTTTACTTTTATTTTCTTTTTATCTTTTGTGAGTTCTGGGCAAACTTTTTCAACTATTGCTCTTTGCAAAAGTAATAATTTCCAACTTAGCATTGAATTACTTATTGATTTCAAAATGGATCTTGCTTTTCCTGCTCCGAATATTGAGAAGCCAATACTTTTCACATTTTGATAACTTTTTTCATACTCGTAAATACATCGATATCCAGTTATATGCATCACTAAAAACGTCATCAAAAAATCTATTCTTCTTCTAATCTTTAGATATTTACATGGACCTTCTAAATATTTGTTTACTTCCTCTTGGTTTGTTAGTAATAAATTAGAAATATATAGCATTATTGGTAAGCATATTGTTATATTAGACATTGATAGTTCCCTTCAAAGTTGCCTTCCTCGCCGAAGGCTTTTTATTCTTGGATCAGGGAACTATTATAACTTTTTCTTTCCAAATACTTTTATCTTCCTTCCTTTTTATTTTCTCCGTTAAAAACGACTTACCAAATCTCGGTTAATCTCTTGTTAGATCAACCTTTACTTCGTATTAAAGGGTTTGTATACTAATTTAGCTTTTTCAATTGGAACAAGTCGTAAAAAATTACAGGTTTCGATTTTGTTTGAAGTACATTTATTGCTACAATACTTTAAATTATTAGGAGAAAGGAGTGTGAAAGCGTATTCAACAGACCTAAGAATCAAAATAGTAGAAACTATTAGTAGTTGTCATCTCTAGCAACTATTTTTCGTAAGATAGATTTAACTTTAGACCAGCAATTCTCAATAGGAGAAAGCTCAGGAGAGTATGGCGGAAGATACAATACAAAAGCACCAACAGATTCAATGGCACTAGCAATACCTTGTACAGACGATATTCCCGAAGGATACTTTTTATCATGTAGTGTCATTCCAGACAAAAAATATATTGTTATCGATGCTTAAAAACAACAAATGATAACATTCGCTTTTGTAAAAGGCATAATCATGAAAGAACAAAAAAGAAGGTGTTGGATAAGAATATTTAGGAGTGTGTTACTGATATCAATTGCGTCACTATTCTTATTAATCGCTTTTGTGAGACAATATTCCAAAGCTAAAATTCACCTAACAAGAATGCATGGAAAAAATATCCAAATTAAGACTTTTTCATTTTCATACCGTAATTTTATTACGGTATATGGCACCGCAAAGAAACAAAAAAGTATTGTTCCAATAAAATGGAGGTTACAAGGTAGTCAATATTTAGGTTTTTTTAATCATGACATACAGCATGTTATGACTCTAACTAAAATTACTCACTTAGACCTAAGTAACAACCAACTTACACAAATACCTGTAAAAATGTTTCAACTTTCTAATCTTACTTACCTAGACCTGACTGGTAATAAGCTAACAAAATTATCTTATAAAATAGGGAAACTTTCCCTTCTCACCTACCTAGATTTAGACTATAATCAACTAGTAGAGTTACCAAAAGAAATAATACAACTTTCTAATCTCGCTCACTTAAATTTGAACCGGAACAAATTTACAAAGTTACTTCCTGAGATAGAAAAACTTCCTAACCTTATTTCTCTATATCTTGGTTATAATCAATTAACTAAATTACCGTTTAAAATAAATAAACTCTCTAATCTCACTTACTTAGATCTAACGAGTAATAAATTCACAAAGTTACCTCCTGAAATATGTCAACTTCCTAATTTTAATCACCTTAATTTATCTTACAACCAATTAACAAAAATACCAAGAGAGATAATGCAACTCTCTAATCTTACTTACCTATCTTTGATAGGAAACCCAATAAGTAAAAAAGAACAAGAAAAAATAAGATTATGGTTACCAAAATGTAATATATCTTTTTAAGCAAGTCGCAAAAAGTTTTAAGAGCGACGACGAAGATTACAATAATTTACCGTAAATTTTTGGAATTTTGAACTTTAACAGAACATAAGAATTTTTATTCGTCGATAACACATCCTAATTCAAATTCATAGGCAAATTTTTGTACCTGTGTCATCCTGGCATTTTTTCTAATTCTAATTTATCTGTGGGTATCGCTAATTCAACATTGAGGTACTTATTTTGTGGGATAAATCAACCTTTGATGTCTAATCTCACATCACTTGAGGTTAAAAATGTTTGAACAGTCATTTAACTTAAAAAAAGAAACACAGAGAATCTATACTCTACTTGCTGACAAATTTCTTCAAGATAAAAAATTTGCGACTAAAAGCGACAAAGAGATATCCAAATTTATACATGGATGTGTACGGATAGATAGTCTTGTGAAAAAACAAATTTCTAATCACCCGTGTAAAATTACTGTAAAACTTCCACGACAAAAACTTACGATGACAAACCAAGAATTTAATGCTGCTGTTGATAAAGCACACCGTTACTTGTTTTTAAAAAAAGATAATTGCGATCAGAATTTTTCAAAAAAAAGACGCGCTTGTTATATCCAGCGGAAAGTCTGCGAAGCGCAAGACACTTACTCTTTCTATTTAGTACCATGCGATGGCAAACCGCTTTTGTTTTTATCTTTGAGTAAATTGATGTTATTATATTTGGATAAGTCACATTACTCCTCGTACCACATTGCAAGTCCACCTAATCCTTACTACTACCATATTGTTGTTGAGCGCAAACGACCAGTTTCTGATTTTTTGAATACTTGTGCTACGGTTGGTGATATCGTTGAAGTTTCTTTTATTCCTAGCTCCATTGACTTACTTCCAACAAATTCTTACATTTTTATTGCAATCGATGACCAGATCGCTTCGGTCCTGGCAATGGTTTCTACTCTTATGCTTGCAAATTCAATACCTAATATATGCATTTTTTATGGTACACGTGACAGCGACAGACATATCTTTCGCGATCAATTACAACAATTTTCTACTCATAATAATATACAGGTTATTGTTTGCTACAGTGAACCTTTTGAAGATGATATAGAAGGAAAAGACTATAACTACGAAGGTAAAATCACCATTGATTTATTGTCACAGACACTACCATCTTTTACTGGTAAATTCTATATTTTTGCAAGTCCACAAATGGCCGGACAGTTGGCAATTGATCTTGAAGAAAACGGTGTATCCCAAACAGATATTCATCGCGAACTATACGCGTCAATAATTAAGAAAACAAGACCTAAAAAGAAAAAAATTGCCACACAACTACAAAGGGATAAAAAGAGTGGTTTTTTAAAGGAGATTGTTTCCGACCTTAAAGTGCGTAAAAAAATATGGAAAGAACAGAAAAAAAAAGTAAATGAATGGTTAAGTGAAGATGCTGGTAGACCAGGACCACTAGAGTGGCTTGTTATTTATTTTGTGCCGCTATTAAGGTTAGCGCAACAAACAATAGGATTGTACTTTATCATTGTCATCCATTTTTTTGATACCATAGTTAAAGTAGTGACTAGTTACGTCTACAACATTTACTACTCGTGGAAAATGTTATGGGCAGTAAAGCGAAAACGTGATAAAGAAAAGAGTAAAACAAATATACTGACAAGTGATGTAATATTCGCAAGAATGGCTTTGTCCAAAAATTTTCGTTTTCGCGGTTTTGATTTAGAAGAATATCATTATTTACTCACGCCATTACAGTGGCAAAAATTAACAAAACCAAGTTTTGCGATTAAAGAAGTTCTTGAAATACGGAGACATTTAGAAGAAATGTACTTAGACTTAGATCTTCTTACCGATGAACAAGTTTTGCGAACAACGAAAAACTCAATACTGTCGTTTGTCCTATCTTATATACCTAATCCTTTCGAATTTGTAACAACATGCAAAGATTGGTTTCTTATTGCTTTTGTTATACGTTATCGTCGGGAAGAAGTAGAAAAGATGTACATTGATTTCGTTCACGCCTACCAACAATTAGTTCCTATAGTTGAAAAGAATACTAGTAACGCACTCGTTAATAATGATTATGAAGAAATCTTGGCAAAAAACTCATCACTACAAATATTGCCGCAGACAGTTGAAAGTCAAATTTTGTACAGCAAAGAAAAACTGCGCAATATCCAACGCGTACTTTGTAATCCTGAACACGTTCTTACTATACGTAAATGGCCTCGTAGCGATCTACTAAGGGAAGTGATTAGTTGGTCAGAGAATGGTTGCCATCTAGATTGTATTGCAGAGCTAGAAAACTATTTACTTAGAGAAGTTAAAACTGCACTGCTACGCCAAGGAGCAAAAATAGACACAGCGCAGCAAATCACTCAAATTATTCGTCGAAGAAAAACAAAGCCTTACGAAGAAGAAGTAAACGAGAACTTTTTTTATGTGTACTTTGCTAAATCGCGCAAACATCTCAATTTTTATATCGAAAATCAGAATATACTGGAATTTGCAGAAGAAAATGGTATTGAGTTAGAGTCTGGCTGCCGCGCTGGAAATTGTCATACTTGTCTAGTACGTTTAATAAAAGGGAAAATTAGTTATACACATGATGTAGATACAGACGATATTCCCGAAGGATACTTTTTGTCGTGTAGCGCCATTCCAGACAAAAAATACATTGTTATCGATGCTTAAAAATAATAATGATAATATCGCTTTTGTAAATAAAGTGATGAAGGATACCACTAAAACCATTGAATCTGAAAAAGCGTAAAAAAATTCGCCTATGTTAACGTTGTTGTATTTTGTTTACTAGTAGTATTTAATTACATTACCGCAGAAAAACACCAAGAGTATTCGATCATTCCGTTATTGCTTGTGATCACAATTTTTTACTTATTTATAGATCACATTACTAATTCTCAACAGACACAAATTCATTTTTGTATTTCAAGTTAACTCTAGTGTTTCCAAGATAAAATCCTTACCAAACATAGTTGGAAGATCTACACAGCGATCACCATATCGAACCGTTACCTTTACTATAATTTGACGAGCGTCGTACTTTTCAGAAAATATATCCCTATCTTGAAAGTGATTCTCGATGTAGTCTCTAATGTTATGAGAATCTATTTTCAAATATTCCAAGTTTTGTAATTGAGAAAATGATCGCGGAAGGGAGTTTATTTGGTTTCCCGAAATATCCAGAGAATGCAACTTTTTTAACTTCCCAATATCTTTAGGAAGGGAGTTTATTTGGTTTCCCGAAATATTCAGAGAATGCAACTTTTTTAACTTTCCAATATCTTTAGGAAGAGACTTTATTTCATTATTATTCATACGAAAATATTGCAAATCCCCTAACCCACAAATTTCATCAGGTATCTTACTAATTCGATTTCTTGAAATATCCAAATGGTACAACTTTTTTAGTTGACCAATTTCTCGTGGAATTAACATAAATCGATTGTCGTCAAGGCGGAAATCTGTTAAGTTTTGCAAGTGAGCAATTTTTTTCGAAATATGTGAAATCTGATTTCCTTCTAGGCCTAATGTAGATAATTGCTGGAGATTGTAGATAGTTTCGGGAAAAAAGGAAAAGCAGTTATCGCCTAACCATAGATGTGTTAACTCTTTTAACTCACTTACCTGACTAGGTAATTCTGTTATTTGATTTTTTGAAAAATCAAATACTTTACAACAGTTTAAATCACGAACTCCCTTTGGAATGTGTGCTATTTTATTATTTGCAAGATGGAGAACGTTCAAATTACGCAAATAAAAAACCGCTGGTGGTATGCTTACGATTTGATTATTTATTAAAGAGAGTTCGTGTAAGTTTTGAAGTTTTCTGACTTCGTCGGGTAAAGAAACAAGACCGCTATTTTCGATATGTAGTACATTCAGACGTTTTAGATTTCCTATTTGTCGAGGAACAAATGTTAGCATGTTATCAATGATTTTCAAGTGAGTCAAATTAACTAAATTTCCTATTTTCTCTGACAAATACGTAAGGTGATTATCCATTAACGTTAAATAAGATAAATTAGAAGAAAACGGAATTTTATCTAATAAACCTTCAAGATTTATACATTTCATGTCCAATGAATCAAGAGTCTTACAATATTCAATATCTTCAGGAGTCAGTTCTGAGTATTTCTTTTCAAATAAGTCATGTTTTAGAGACTCTGAATCTTTCATATGTATGTTATCTTTCATAAGAAATTTGACTTTAAAAATGCTTTATCAATTCAAATTCACAGGCAAACTTTTGTACCTGTGCCATCCTGGCATTTTTTCTAATTCTAGTTTATCTGCGGGTATCGCTAATTCAACATTGGGGTAGCGTTCAAACAATGTTTGTAGAGCGGATTTTGTCTCCATACGTGCGAGCGGTGCACCTAAACAATAGTGAATCCCTTGGCCCAGCCCCAGATGTTTATTTGGTGTACGAGCGATGTCAAAGGTTTCGGGGTTTTCAAATTTATCAGGGTCCATATTTGCAGATCCTAGTAGAGGAAAAACCATTGAACCTTTGGGAATGGTTACACCATGCAAGGTTACATCTTCGGAAGCGTAGTTTGGCTTTGTAGTCTGTACAGGAGGGTTGTAACGAAATACTTCTTCTATCGTCGAGTCTACTAAAGTCATATCACTTTTGAGTAGTGCTAGTTGTTGTGGATAAGTCAACAAAGTTATTACAGAGTTAGTGATCAAGTGAACGGTGGTTTCGTGCCCGGCTATGATTAGTAAAAATACTAGTGACACTAATTCATCTTCACTTAGTTTACTACCTTCTTCCTGAGCCTCTATTAACCCGGTTAGAATGTCATCTTGAGGATTAGAGCGTTTCTTATTGATTAAGTTTCGTACGTATTTAACCGTTTTGGGCATTTTCCAAAACATAGTAAAAATGATTTTCCAACTGGAAAATCCGTTGGTCAATGTTTTTAAGTATTCGGTAAACTGTGGGACTTCATCTGCAGAAATACCTACCATTTCACTAATTACTATTACTGGTATTGGCAAAGCGTAAGTTGTTTTTAAATCAATTTGCTTTTGACCTTTGGTTTTATCAAGAAGTTCGTGAGTCAAACTTTCAATTCTGCCATTAAGTGCTTTTAAACGACGTGGAGTAAAGGCTTTGTGGACTAAATTACGCAAACGGCGGTGTTCTGTTCCGTCTTCGGTGATCATGCTTTTACTTAATAATCGGAGTGATTTAGGCATTGGAAAAGGAAAAGGACTACTTTTTCCTGTTGCTGTTGAACGGTTACGTATAAAGCGAGCATCTTTAAGTAAACTTAGGCAGTCTTCATAACGTGATAGAAAATAAGCATTCATAAACATCATTTTGCCTTTGTACACAGGGGCATTTTCGCGTAGCCATTTGTGGTGTATATTTTTATTTTGATTATAGTTTTTATTTGTTAGGTTAATTGGATGCTTGATGTTCGCAGCAGTGAATTTTGTTTTTGTCATTTGCAAACTTCCTTATCAGTTGGCGCGCTATATGCGGAATTTCACTTGCAGTTACATT
Source organism: Candidatus Uabimicrobium helgolandensis (assembly GCF_041508025.1). Lineage (NCBI taxonomy): Bacteria > Pseudomonadati > Planctomycetota > Candidatus Uabimicrobiia > Candidatus Uabimicrobiales > Candidatus Uabimicrobiaceae > Candidatus Uabimicrobium > Candidatus Uabimicrobium helgolandensis. The sequence continues at coordinate 1,806,389 of NZ_CP165719.1, read as the reverse complement.
TGTTTTACAATTTAATTTTACTTAGCTATTTCACAAAATTGTATTATATACTCAAGATGTAAAACAGTATATTTTTTTGGAAAGGAGCAACTATGGATTCATTTAAAATTGAGATGATGATTACGATTTATTCTATTGTTATCGGATTTTCTTTTAGCATTTTTCGCGAAGAAAAACTTCGTTCGTTTTCTTTTGCGGTGGGTTTAGCTTCTATTTTGTGCTTAGCTGGGCGTTTATTGTCTATGCAAAGCCAATTTGTTTTAGCAGAGCACAACTATACAGAGGTTTTCTTTTTCTTAGATATTTTTATTATGGTTGCGTTTTATCGTTCGTTGACGACTTTACGCAATATAAATCAAGGGGAGACAACGGAAGAAATTGAAGGCTACAAACAGTTTTGGTTGTGGTTTACCTTCACAATGTTTTTGACAATGTTGTACCGACTTATTTATTCCCAAATGGCTATCGAATGGGCAATTGCAGGCCAGTTGTCAGCTATTGCATTTTGTTTCGGCGGTTTTATTTTGGCAAAAGTAATGGTAAAAAAGCAAGTTCAAATTTCAACAGTACGCAAGGGACAATTTGTGTATTCTGTTTTGCTACTCATTGGAAGCATTGCGTACTGTGCAGTACGATTTACTTACACTAATTTATAAATAGAATTTAATTGCGAACTCCGTGTTTTTTTGAAGGTATGATTAAAATTCATAGAGTTCGCAATCTTCTAAATATATTTATAACTGGGCAATAGTTTCTTTTATGTTGTGTAGGTTAGTAAAACCCGTGACATCGCGAAATTTTTGATCGGATATGATTACTGGGTATCTAAAATAATCCAACAAATGATGAGGAAAACCCAAACCAAAGTATGCCAAGCGATGAACAAGTGAATAAGCGAGATGATGTGGAACAGCAACTCCTTTTTGCTGGGCAATTTTAATGGCTGCTTTAACAGGAATAGCTTCACCACCCGTAATATTGTACACTCCGTGTATATTCTCATTTTCAATCGCAAGAATAATAGCATTTGTGATATCTTCTTGGTGTATGTACTGCTGCATCGGATTAAAACCCATCAAATAAGGTACGTACGAGCGTCTGAAGTAATTACTCATAGTGTTTTTGATATCTCTGCCAATAATATTACACGGACGAAGGATAATGGTTCTTGCATTTCTGTTTTTCCAAAAATAAGAAGTTGCTAAGTTATCAAGCTCAACAGCATCTATAATTTCAGGAAAAATTTGCCCTGCGCGTAACGGTGCCTCTTCGTCAATGTTTACTGGATTGTATTGGTGAGCTCCGTAGATATGAAATGTCGAAAAAATTAAAACTGTTTCTACTTGATGTTTTGTGCATAAATTTAGAATATTTGCCGTTCCTAATACATTTAAATTATAGCGTTTATAAAATTTTTCTGTTGGATTACCTATACGTCCGAGGTGAATAACCGCTTTAAATTTATGTTTGTGAAAAATATCGCCAAAAGATCTTTTAGTGTAGTCTAGATGAATAAATTCACCTTGGTACGGCCAAACACCTGGATATTTTCTAAAATCAACACCTACAATAGTAAATTTAGTAGCTAGTTTTGCTGCAAGCAAATTCGCTAATCCACCAGACATACCTGTGATTAGTACTTTTTCCATTTTTTTACGCTCTTGTTTCTAAAACGTTAGTTATTTTAGTTTGTATTTTACGAACCACAACATCCACTAGTTCATTGATATGTTCCTCTGTGCCATCAAAATCTCCTTCGAAAATGAGTGGCGAACCAAAATGTAGAGAAACTTTGGAAGGGTATGGTACGGCACCTAATGGGCCTAGAAGTGGCCAAGTTGGGGTAATTGGAAAATAAGGTAATTTAAGTAATTTAGCTAAAAATTTAAAGTTATATAGTGCTGGGTATATTTCTTCTGCTCCCACAACAGATACAGGAATAATGGGGGTTTGCGTTTCTAGTGCTAAACGCATGAATCCTGTCCCAAATTTTTGTAGTTTATAACGTTGCCAATATAATTTACCTGATCCTTTTGCTCCTTCGGGAAATACCAGAACGGCTTCGTTATTCAGTAGTAATTTCTTACAATTAATAGGATCACCAATAACATGGCCGCAACGCGACATCATTGTGCTAATAAAAGGAACGCGTGGAACAAAGCGTTCATACATTGCTCTAGCTATTCTAGGAGGCTGTGCCTGAGTTGCCATAGCATAATAAATAAGAGCCCCATCTATAGGTAGCTGTCCACTGTGGTTTGCGACAAGAAGTACACGTCCACTTGGTATATTTTCAATGCCTTCTGTTTCCACGCGAAAATACTTATACAAATACTTCACAAACCTCAGGGCTACAGCTACCGAATCGCGGTTCATTCCCCAGTTGTCATAACCCATACAGTTGAGCTCATTGGGAATATTTTCTAAGTCGGCGTTGCCTTTTTCTGAGAGAAGTACTTCGGTAATTTTTTGACTTACAAGATCCAAAATTTTCATGTGTTGGTCACTTTACAAGAATCCAGTGAAATGGTAATCTATATGTTTAGGGAATGTCAAATACTTCTTATAGATTATTAGATTTTAAAGTTATTTGCAAATGATAAAATATAAGATCGAAATGTATTGTCTATGTGTGTTGAGAGGTTGAGAAAAGCCATGAAGCTAAAAAAAATAAAAGAATTAAAATCCCAATTTAATGAATATATAGCGAAAAAAGAATGGGCGCAAGCTCTCACCATCCTTGAAAACATGATTGAAATAACATCTGCTTTTCATCACAAAAAAGGCACCTTACTTCTAAAGCTAAAACGCCATGAAGAAGCTCTACATTTCATGCAACAAGTTCTTCTTGCAAACCCTGGTAATGTAAAAGCTCAAAAAATCATTGAGAAATGCCAAACATATATAACGCAACAAAAAGATCTCTCTGATAAGCCAAATCAGTCACAGCAACAAAGCAATTTTGCGGAAAAAACTATTGCCGACAATCAACACTCAAATGTAGACCAAGATGTTTTCTTGACTGACGAAACGTTTATTTTCGATCGTAGTGATACATCAGAAAGCGAAGAAGAATTCGCCTCTGGAGCCACAATGCAGCTTCAACCTTCCCAAGCTAAAAAAAACAAGAAGCTTCACAAAGAAAAAACAATGGTGATTCAGCAAATGAAAAAAGAAAAACTATTTGCCGACTACCGTGTTGTTGAAGAACTTGGTCGTGGTGGAATGGGCTTAGTTTACAAAGTGTATAATCCTCAAACTGATCGAATCAGTGCGTTAAAAGTTCTATTGTCGGGAAATTTTGCCGACGAAAAACAGGTGCAAAGATTTATCCGCGAAGTTAAAACCACTGCCAAACTCAAACATCCTAATATTGTAACGTTGTATGAGACCGGTTTTCACGATAATCACCATTATTTTACCATGGAGTACATCGATGGGGAATCACTACGCTCTTTCCTAAAAAATGAAAAACATACTCAAAAACAAGTTCTAGAAATATTAATTAAAGTAGCAAATGCAGTAGATTATGCTCATAAAGAAGGTGTAATACATCGCGATTTAAAACCTGAGAATATAATGATTATCGGCGAAACAGGTATCCCCAAAGTTATGGATTTTGGTTTAGCTAAGAGTACACAAACCGAAGATCACTTATCTATGACCAACGAAATATTAGGAACACCTGCATACATGTCTCCTGAGCAAGGAGAGGGCAGTAAGGTATCTCACTTGACCGATGTCTATTCTTTAGGCATTCTTCTCTATGAATTTTTAGGTGGACGTGTACCTTTTCAAGGAAAAACTTTAGCGAATATTCTACAACAAATTTTCCACGATGATCCCATTTCAGTGCGTTCTCTTAATCCAGAAATAGATAAAGAACTTGAGGCTATTTGTTTAAAGGCAATAGAGAAAAAACCAAACAAGCGTTATACCAGCGCGCAATCATTTGCAAATGATTTGAGCAATTACTTAGCCCATCGTCCTATTCAAGCAAAACCCCCAGGACAAATAGTTAAAATAAAAAAGTTTTGTCGTCGCCATCCTATTTTAATAACAAGTGCTATAAGTGTTTTATTTGTTCTTAGCTTTTGGGGATGGTACGTTTTTGAACAATGGCAAAAAAGTGAAACTCAAAGACAAGAAGCGACGTTGCAAACAGCAAAAATAATGATGTCAAAAGCACGGGAAGCTTCCATATCACAATCATGGCGTCGTTGCGGAGTTTTAGCAGGAAAAGCACTTAGTATTGCACAAAAACTAGAAAGTGAAGATGCCCAAAAAATACGCCAGCAAGCGTATAGTCATATTCGTACCTCTTTATTTCGTTATGGTTTATTGTGGGAATCGCGCGATTTTGCCATTTCAGCCACAAAAATTGCTTATAACCAAGATGAAACTATTCTAGCTACGGCACTTGAAAGCGGAGATATTGCCTTGTGGAATCGCGACGGCACAAAACTTCGTAACATCGCAGGCCATTTTGGTAGAGTGACAAGCATTGTGTTTATGAGCAATGGAACCCTTATTTCCTCTTCTGAAGATAATACTATTCGTTTTTGGAATAGTGATAACGGAAATTTACTACGTGTAATTGAAACCCAACAACAAATCGCCGACATAGAAATATCTCCTAACGAAAGTATTCTTGCTTCAGCAAATGGCCACAATATAACATTTTGGAACATACAAACGGGTAAACAAATCAAAAAGCTCTCAGCACACCAAAATCGTATAACAGATATTGATTTCTCACAGGATGGTAAACTCATTGCCTCTTGCTCAGAAGATAAAACAATCAGCGTTTGGAATAGCAACACATATAAAAAAATACAACATATTCTTGGGCACACTGCGACGGTAAATGATGTAATTTTCGAAGGAAAAACAATCGTTTCCGCTTCTCAAGACCGAACAACGCGCTTTTGGGATATAAAATCAGGAAAAGAAATTCATATCATTCCTAACAGTACGATAATTACTGATATTAACATAGATCAAAATAAAAAAATACTGGCAATGGCAGGAACAGATAGTGCTATTTATATCGCCGACTTAACAACTAAAAAAATAACCACAAAACTTGAAGGACATTTAGAAGAGGTAACAGACATTCATTTCAACAAAAGTGGAAATACCATTGTTTCTGTATCGTTAGATAAAACAGTGCGTTTATGGGATATGAAAACGAAAAAAGAACAGAATAACATTCATGGGCATTCTCACTATGTATATAGTGTTGCCTTTCATCCTACGCGAGAACTAGTTGCCTCTGCTTCTCATGATAAAACAATTCGTCTATGGAAAATGACAACAGGAGAACACTATCAACTTCTTACAGGTCATACAGGAGAAGTCAATTGTGTCGCGTTTAGTCCCAATGGAAAAATTCTCGCATCATGTGGTTACGACAATTCTATTAAACTATGGAATATCAAAACGGCGAGTAATATTCACACTTTTCTTGGTCATGAAGAAGGAGTTCTTTCCGTTCAATTTAGTGGTGATGGTAAATACTTAGTTTCTGCTTCTGAAGACAAAACAATCAAGTTATGGAATGTGGCCACAAAAAAACTAATCTCTACTTTCACTGGACACGAACACGCAGTTACCAAAGCGATTTTTAGTCCAGATCAAAAATCGCTAGCTTCAGCTTCTTACGACAAAACAATTAAATTATGGAATGTAAAAACCGGTAAAATACTACAGACCTTTGTTGGGCACAGTAATATTGTCTTTGGCATAGATTTTAATAGTACAGGAACTCTACTTGCTTCTGGATCTGAAGACACAACAATTAAAATTTGGCAAACCACAACAGGACGACAAATTGCTGAGCTAAAAGGTCATGAGGACATCGTATATGATGTACGTTTTCACCCAAACAAAGACGTACTTGTCTCTGCGTCAGAAGACAAAACAATTAAAATGTGGGACACAACAGCTTTTCGGCAAATGCGTGAATTAAAGGGACACAGCGATATCGTTGTCGATCTTGATATATCTCCGAAAGGCGATTTCCTAGTTTCTTGTTCCGAAGATCACACGCTGCGTTTGTGGAATATGGACCTTCCTGACACGTATAAAAAACTTAACTTACATCAAGGAGAAGTATATTCAGCGGTGTTTAGTAAAACAGGCGACTGGTTAGTCTCTGCCGGTGGAGACAATCAAGTGTGTCTCTATAATGTAAAAACCAAGAGCAAAAAATATTTCATAGGTCACACCGATCGAGTTAAAACAGCCATTTTTAACGAAAATGCAACACAGATTATTTCATGCTCTTCTGATGAAACCATTCGCATTTGGAATACAAAAACTGGTGAGCCCATACACGTGATGCAAGGGCATGAAGGCGAAATATACAACATAGCTTTGAGTAACGATGATCGTACACTCGTAAGTGTTTCTGCAGATCACAGTGTGCGTTTATGGGATATACAAACAGGAAAACTCCTAAAAATATTACTAGGGCATACAGACTTTGTTTATGCTGCAGATATTGCCACTGATGGTGAAACAATAGCGACATTTGCCCACGACAAAATGATTGGTGTGTGGAATGCCAAAAAGCAAATCCCTGTAAAAAAATTGCGCGGACATGTTGCTCCAGGATACTGGTTAAAGTTTAACCCTTCAGGCACATTATTAGCCAGCGCTTCTGTTGACCAGAGCATTCGGCTTTGGAATTTAAAAACGGGTGAACAAGTTAAACAATTTAATACAAACTCAAGTGCTGGCGCTGCAACGTTTAGTCCTGATGAAAAATTTTTAGTTACATCGTCTTATGATGGCCATATTTTTTTATGGGAAATTGCAACGGCAACTCTCAATAGAAAAATAAAAGCACACGCAGGCCCTGTTTACTGGCTTGACTTTTCACCGGATGGTAAACTGCTAGCTTCAGCTTCCGAAGATGGATCTATTCGCTTATGGAAAACAAATTTTACTAAATCAAAAAACTTACGCAGTACGCGTTTGCCAATTTGGGTACAAAACAATGTCCAAAAAATTCCCCTAAAGAACCGTTCTCCATTTAACTTTCGTCTTGATGTTGCAGGAAGTTTAATTGAGTACTTTTTAAAGAAAAATCCCGAAAGAATTACAAAGATTCTCTTTGGATTACGAATTACGAAAAACTCCGACACCACAGAACTAGAGGCTCAGAAGTATATATTTAAATAGAACAAGTGTAGTCTCTTTTTTCTTTTATTTGTGATATCTCAGTTTGTTATTCTTATCATAAAAGACACTGTTTTTACAATTGGTAAGACTCGTTCGTTGCACACACTGGAATAATTTTGGGTAACCATTCTTTGTTATGTAGCTTTTCTTTCTTGAAAAGTAAGTGAAATTATGGATAATGCTGTGGACTGTAAAGATAACATAATGGCCAAAGAAAGGATTTTTCATGTTTCAGCCGACTGCGCTAGTATATAGCTCTCATAACCGTTCACCATATTTACACCGTAATTGGATTATAGAACCAGCATTAAAGAGTCATGATAACAAAACAATTCTACAATTACCGATGTCAATGAAAGAACAGCATCAACAAGATTATAGCTGGGGAAATTTTCGTTGGTATTTTGATCAATTTAAACAATGGGGACTAGAATATTCGCCGTTTTTCTGGAATGATAATCTATCTGGGGAAGACCTAGATGTACTCTTTGAAAAGCTAAGAAGTTCGCAAGTTGTTGTTCTTGGAGGGGGAAATAGTTTACTTGGAATAAAACGCTATCGAGAACTAGGACGCCTTTACTGTAACGATGAAAACCTATTTGCTAAAATTTTGCAAGAAAGAGCAAGTAATGGTAAACTTACTGTTGGATTTTCAGCAGGAGCAAGTCAATTGTGTGAATACCTTACTGAAGCAATTGATCATCATTTAGATAATCCTCATGGGTTTGCCCTTGCAGCGAATGTAATGGTCACCTTACACCATGAATGGGGTAGAGAACAAGAAATATACGAGTGTGCCACCAAATTTCAGCACTGTGCTGCTTTTGGGCTTCCAAACGATTCTGGAATTGCTGTTGAACAAGGGCACTTGCCATCAGGTAATTTTTACCAGGTAATTCAGTTTATTGTAGATGGATCTTGGGATATGCCCGAGGATAATTTTCATATAAAAACACGCCAAGGAATGAAAATAGAACACTACTACAATGATAGTCGCAAGTGGACATTCAATGATCAGGATTTGCTCGTGCGCATTTCATCAAATGATGGGTATAGCGGTGCATGGATAATACAAGATGAAATACTTGACTACTGGACTCAGCAACCTTCAGGCTATAACAATTTAGAGCAAATACTTGCAAATCACTAGTAGTTAAATCTTGACTCAAGTAAGTAGAGGTCCGCGAATTTTAAGCACCCGAAAAATCAGGAAATACAGAACAGGGAGATACATCAAATGCTTTTGGTGTATCTTAAGTAAAAGGGAGTAAAAAATTGGAAACTTTAGCTCAAAGAGCAGAATCTTTAAGGCAAACGATTGATATTAATATTTTTAAGGGATATGATGTTAGAGGAGATGCACAAGTCACTTCTAAAAGTCCCAAGATTAATCTTCGTGAAGAAGATGCTTTTTTGATAGGGCAGTCTCTTGCTTCAAGCTATACATTAAAGCAACAAACCCCTCGATTTCTTATTACATCAGACCACCGTCCAACATCCGAAGCTTTAAGATCTGCTTTAGCACAAGGTGCCCAAAATGCAGGGGCCAAAGTAGATATAAACACTGACCCTGTTCCAACAGGCGCTACAAGCTGGACTATTTTACAGCGAAAAAACGATTATGATATTGCCATTCAAATCACCGGTTCGCACAACCCTTATTACAACAATGGATTTAAAATAACCAGTAAGCAAAATGATCAAGATCACCCCGATACAAATGGTTTTCCACAGGCTCTGTACGGAAAAAACTTAAAGAAAATATATTATAACATCATAGAAAACCAAGTACAAAAAGATCAAAATGGTGGTACCATTAACCAAGTAAATTATGTTAATGATGAGTACCAGCGTGCAATGGTTACTTATTTCGCTGGCATTCTTGGTAATGATAAAAAATTCACCACACCATTTCGCGTAGTCCTCGATGCAGGTAATGGCCTAGGTTGTAAAGCTGTGGATATTTTGCGGGAGTTAGGTGTTGAAGTATATGAGATGTTTACTGATTTACATGGCGAATTTCCCAATCACCCTGCAGATCCTTCTAAAGAAGAAGGAATCAAAATGGCCCAAGAAAAAGTAAAAGAGTTCAATAACTCATTACAACCAGGTGAAAGACCATGGATTGCTGCCGTTTTTGATGGTGATGGTGATCGTTCGGGTGTCATAGGTGAAGACGGCCAGGTTATTTATCCAGAACGTATACTTGCTATTTTTTATATACGCTTTTTGTTAGAAAATAAAGACGGACTTCAATGTTTGTATAAAAAAAATGAACACGTTGGTTTAGCTTTAGATGTGAGAGGTACAGCAGTAGTTGGTGAATTAATTACTCAGTATCGCGAACAAAAAAACTATGGTATTATCAGTGAATTTATTCCTTGCGGTTATCCAAATCATCGTTCTTATGTGCGTAAGCAAATTGAAAAAATTGCATCACTACAAGAGAGTTGCGATGTAGCTACAAATCAGAAATTAGAAGACATAAAGAAAACTTATACGTCTGCAGAAGCATCAGGGCATTTCTTTTATGCTACTTGCCCACAAGTTCCAGAAGCAATGGTCGACGATGGTATTTTTTCAGCAATTAAATTACTGCAAATTGTCGATACTATAAATGAATTTGAAGCAAAAGAAAATTTTATAGTTGCACAAGATAATTATAAAATTACCGATCTCTTTAACGCTATCTCTTGGAGACCTGTTTCGAATGAAGTACGAGGCGCTTCTCCTTATGAAGATAAGGCTAAAGAGGATATTATTTCTGATATAAAAAATGTTATTAGCGAGCAAATAGAACATCAATCACTTTTTTTACAAAAGATAAAAGAAGTGATTGATGTTGACGGGATTCGAGTTGTTTTTGAAGATAGTAGTTTTTTACTGATAAGAGCTTCACAAACTTCACCTAAATTTACATATAAATTTGAAGCACAAACAAAGAAGCGCCTTGCGGAAGTTATCTCAGAAACAATTCAGTTTTTACAATCTTATGAAAAAAAAGGTGTATCTCTTGTTGAATTGCAAGAAGAGCTTTCTATTCAAAAAGTTTAGTACTAGACGTGTTGATATTTGTCTTCTTATAAAAATCCGAATGTCGACATATCCTAGTTGGGTAAGGCGAAAATAAAACAAATTATTTTCCGCCATATTCCTCAATAAAATATTGGAGCTTCCAGAAATGGTTGGTCAACTGTTAAATCTTTTCCATTTTAGTAAAGATACCTCAGATTTTTTTGCACAAATGATCCAAAAATTGACGCAGTCTCCTCTGTTGGAATCTAATAAAATTCAGTTACTTGACGAACTAACCGCTACAATAGAATCGAAAAGTAATTGGCAAAAAAAACTCGATCATTATGGCGTTTATTCTTTTGGGCGCTTACCTCAAGACAATTCTCAACAACCAGACATTGCATTACCTGTTACTGATCCGCGCGTTTCTAGACGTACAGGCTGGGTTATATATTTGCCTATTGAAGGAATCGCTACGTTTATTAAACACAAAAACAATAGTAACACCATGTATGTAAATGAACACTCGTGTAATTTTAGCTTATTGCAAAACTTATCAACATTTAGCTTTCCCAAAGATAAAACTCATGAGATGACATTTTGTTCTGAAAAAGCAAATTGCTACCTTTATGAAGAAACACCTTACATTTTTACGATCCCAAATAACAATAATTACATTTACGCTGAACCTAAAGAAAAACAAGAGTTATTATACAATTTAATAGGTAATTTAGGGCATGGAACTAGTGGTAAAACTCATATAGCTTTCGATCACTCAGGGGATCACTTAGTTACAGTAAAAAAGTTTTTTCAAAATCTACATAGTTTTCAAAACAAAAATGCACTTCTTGATGAATTGTTTCACAATTATCGTTTGTTGCAAATTGAAAGACAAACATTTTTGTATCCAAACAATGAAAGCATCACAAACGATAATCATAAATCTTTGGAACAAGTGGCAGCCATTGGTCACCTCAATCTTAGTCAAATAACCCGCATGCACCTTTTTGAGCATAACGGAGAAACTTTCTTATGTCGCGTAAATGAATATAACCCAGGGCTATCTTTAGAAAAGTATATGGAACTTATACGCAACAATCAAAAATCGATTGCTGTAGCTGTTTTCAAAAACATAGCTTATCAAATTTTGGTAGCCATAAAGTATTTACATTTGCGAGGAATTATTCACTGCAATTTAAATCCGAATAAAATTTTACTTGTTCCTTATCCTTTTGGAACTCTTGTGAAGATTAGAGATTACCCTCTCAATGAAAATCCCTTTTTAATCGACAAAGACACTCTTGAAAAACAAAAGAAAAACGGTCGTTTTCACTTTATCGCGCCTGAATTAACAGATATAAGTTCTATGACTCCTCATGTCGATACTTTTTCTTTTGCTGTAATTTGTTGTTATATGCTAACGAACAGTACATTGTTTTCAGAAGTGCAAGACTTTTCAGAATTGTACTCTCACTATCAACATTTTACTTTGGAAGTAAAAATAAAGGAAAAACTACTTAAGGCTGGTGTCGGCGAAAATTTTTCAGAATTTTTGATAAAGTGTCTGACTGTAAATCCAGAACAAAGACCATCTTTGCAACTTCTTTTTGAACAACTTTTAAATATACAGGAATAAACGATGGAATATCAAAATTTAACATGCGAAATACAAGAAAATATTGCAATCATAACACTACAACGTCCAAAAGCCCTTAATGCTTTAAATCAAGCAATTCTAACTGAATTAAATCACGTTTTTAGCGAACACTTGTCGCGCGAAATACGTTGCGTAGTTCTTACAGGGTCAGAGAAAGCATTTGTTGCTGGAGCAGATATTAAAGAGATGGATAGTATGACTCCTATACAATCTCGCTACTTTGCTCGTAGCGGACAACTTATTTTTCAAACAATCGAAAATTTTCATGCCCCGGTTATTGCAGCTGTAAATGGTTATGCTTTAGGCGGAGGATGCGAGCTTGCTTTAGCTTGCGATATTCGTTTAGCTTCACAAAAAGCTAAATTTGGACAACCAGAGGTGAATTTAGGTATTATTCCTGGGTTTGGTGGAACACAGCGTTTAACGCGCACTGTAGGTCCAGGAAAAGCACGCGAACTGATATATACAGGAAATACTATTAATGCAGAAGAAGCTCATCGTATTGGTCTAGCTAACGCTGTTCATGCTCCAGAGGAACTTATGCCTGAAACAATGAAGATGGCAGAAACAATAGCAGCCAAAGCGCCTCTTGCTGTCTCTTTGTGTAAAAAAGCGATCAACATGGGAACAAATATGGATATATCGCGTGCTATAGAATTTGAAGCTGATTTATTTGCCGAGAGTTTTGCAACAAATGATCGCAAAGAGGGTATTGAAGCTTTTGTTCAAAAAAGAAAGGCGAACTTTGTCGGCAAATAATATCACTTTGCGCGATTGGCTACAGCAAGAAAAATTTTCTTTGGCCATGTCTTCAGGCTTTTTTGGCTTTTTCGCTCACTGTGGAATTATAAGCGTATTAGAAGAAGAAAAGCTAACACCTAAGCGTGCCAGCGGTTCTAGTGCGGGAGCACTTATTACTGGTTGTTGGGGAGCAGGTGTTGCAGCAAAAAACATGAGCGAAGAGCTATTTTCTTTGCAGCGAGAAGATTTTTGGGACCCTAGTTTTGGTCTCGGTCTTCTCAAGGGACAACTTTTCGATAAAAGGCTTCGCAGTTTTATGCCCACTACCGATTTTAGCAAGTGCCGTTTTCCAATATCTATATCTGCATACGACGCAATACTACAAAAAACAAAAGTTTTAGAATCAGGAGATATTGTTCGAGCAATACGTGCTTCTTGTGCTGTTCCTTTACTTTTTCACCCTGTATGGATAAAAAGAAAACCTTTTTTAGATGGCGGCATTCGCGACCATGGTGGTTTGAAATCTATCAAAAAAAACGAACGCATGTTTTACCACCATTTGCTTCCTCGTAAACATAATAACAAATCTCGTTTCTTTAAACGCCTTCCACAAAAAAACAATATGGTAACACTTGTTTTAACTTCACTTCCTAGTGTGGGACCTTATTGTCTTGAAAACGGTAGGAATGCTTATAATCATGCTTATAACACTATGAAAAAAGCAATGAATACACCAATAAAAAATGGAAAAATTATTATTTAAGTAAAGGATTTATTATGGCGCCGCAAAGTAATTGTATAGATTGTGATTACACTGGCTACTTTCGCCCCAAAGAAATAGATTTTCTTGCATATTGTCCAATATGCTATTCAAAAAACGTATATATACCAAATAGACTTCCCTCCTCTTTCGTCTCTGGACTTTTTTTGTTCGTAGTTTTCCTTTCGATTATGCATTTCATATTGAATAATTAATATCAGAGTAGGAAATTAGGGCGCGTCGGCATCGCTAATCTTCTGCTCTGATTTTCAGTTTAAAGCAAAACTATTCATTTCCCTCACGTAATAAAACTCAATCGCTCTTTTCTAAGTTGTCGCACTGTCCTTTAAAATCGTTGTCGTAATCGTAGCCGTAGTACTACGATCACGGTCACGACAATTTTAATTGATGATACGCCCTGGTATAAAGATAATCGCAATCTCACCGAATAACAAGCTCCCCAATCGTTAGAGATACTTTATTTTCGGCAAGAAAAACGTAATTTATTTTCGGAAAATTTTTGCTGCTGTTCTTTTAAAGAATTTCGGCTCTCTTCTAACTTTAATTCTGAAACTTTAGCGGTGATTTACTCTGGAAGATTTCGAATACTTGGAGTTTTACGGATAAAGTAAAAGTCCTGTTCTTCAAAATCGCTTTGTGAGAGAATATCATCATAACTATTTGTTTTTACATACTTGCGTTCTAAGATTTTACTTCCCCAGTTTACGTATTGGAGAGCTTCCTGCTGCTTTTGTTGTAAACAAAAAACACGGACAATGTCTAATAAAACATCTTTGTTATAAGAGTTAAAAGTCCACAAGCGCTTATAAATACTTTCTGCATGTAAATATTTACCTAACTTTACATATAGTTGCGCGAGTTTTTTCTGTAAAAAAGGATCGCGAATTTTTGTTGCGATTTCTTTTATAAGGGAAAAAGCTTCTCGTTTCCTTCCTTCCTGGTAAAGTAGTTCTGCTAAAGTAATTTTGGCTTTATGAAAATGTTCATTGATATTAATTGCATCTTTTAAGCTTCTTTTAGCATCTGACCAACGTTTACCGGCGATAAGAATTAACGCTTCTTCATAAAAATACTCAGATCTTTTATACAATTTTTTTGCCATGTTTAGATCATTTAAATTGTCTCTTATGTTTTTAGTAGACTTTGTGAGAAACGTTTCATATTTGTGTTGTTGCTTTTCAAAAAGATAAGGCTGGTAACGCTGTGGACGAGTAGCTTTCCGCATAGATTGCCTCGTTGCCGAAAAACTTAAATCGTATAAACGCATGCGTAATTGCACTAACCTTCTAAAACCTTGGCTAGCACCTAAAAGAACAAAAGAATCTTGACTATTTTGCAGAGAGTTATAGTACTTTTTCCTTTCTTCTTCTCCTGATAAGGTAACCATGGCTGCATTAGTTACTTGTCTTAAGGTTCCTTGTGGTTCATATAGATAGTTTGAAAGAACATCTTTTAGACGAGAACCTCTTCTCCCAACAGAGTAACCTAGGCCATTGATCCTAGCCGCCTGTGTTGTAGAATGTCTTTGTTGTTCTTGCATAACCATTCTTGGACTATAAAAAGCCATTAAAAAATACATATTTGATTGAAAAGCATAATCTTGAGAGTTTGCGATGTATGACAGCATTTCTTGTATTCCGGGAGTTGAAAATCTCATATTGCGGCGTAAACTCTGATACTGGCATATGAGAAAAAACCGCGTGATCATACATTTTGTTAGCGGTGACATCTGTTTATCTTTCTCAAATAATAAAATAACATCTTCCACTGGCGGCATTGAAATATTCCACAAGCATAAAGCGCGTAGAGATAACTCTGGGGATTCTTTTTTCTTACCTAACCGCCGCAAATCATTTGCAATTTTTGCTATTGGTTGATTTGACATGTATTTATTGAAAAACGAGAGACACATCATATTCACGTCTTCATTCGAATCGTTCAACCCTTTTTTGTATAGTAAAATATAACTGTCTTTATTTCTGCGGCCATCCCAACTATTCCAAATATAGCAATAAGCATATTGTCGAATGATTGGATTTTTATCACTTAAAAATGTTTTTATAACTTCAAAACCTTTTTCCGCAAGATCGTTATTTACATTGGAAAAAGCAAATGCACTAGCAGAAGCTGCTAGTCTAGCAACAGAAGGCATTTGTTTATCCATTAACTGAAAAAGAATAGACTTTACTTCTTCATCAGCTCGTTTTGGTTTAGAAAATTCGGTATGAAAAGTATAACAACACTGTCCAACAAGAGTCATTAACAAGGAATCTTTAGAAGAAAAAATTTCCTGTAAATTTCTAAGCACTTTTTTCATATCTACAGGGATTTGATGGCTGGTTAGAATATTCCCAATAATGATTTTCCCCACAATATCTTTCTTACGGTGCATTTCATTAAAGTGCAAAGCTAAAAGCTCGAATTTTCCTAATTCACCTAAAGAACGTGCTGCAAGAAAACGAAGAAAAGAATCTTTTTTTGTATTTAAAAGAATCTTTTGAAAACTATCAATACCTTTAATTCCTTGGCTAATAAATTTACTCTTCAAATAAGATGTTGCTGCTAAATACAAATAGAAATCCTCTGTTCTCTTATCAAGTTTTATAAGACCTTCTATGTATTTTGGATAGGTCTTTACTTTTGTTTTTTGTGCATTCGATTTGAAAAGCAAAGGACGTTTTATATGATTTAGAGAAAAAAACATTTGATCAAGTAAGGACCAATTGCTTGCTTGAAAATGAGGAGCTACAACGGAAAGATTGAAGAGCAAGTTTGCTGCTCGTAAATTACCAGGATCAAGATTTAGTGCTTTGCGAAGATTTTCAAAGCATAAAGAGGCTGCTTTTGGATTATCTTTTATTATTTGAAAGCAAACGTCAGCAAAATCAATGTAGTACAAAGGATCGTTTGGAGCTATATCTATACATTTTTGAAGGTGTCGTTTTGCTTGAAGATAGTCTTGTTTTTGACGAAATATTTTAGATAGGTAGTAATTTGTCTCTAGATGTTGTGGTATTTTTTTGTAAGCTTTTTTCAAGTACACAATTGCTTGTTTACTATCATCGTTTTTTCCAGTAAATTTTTGCTTTACTTCTCCTCTTTCGTATAGCGAAGCTCCTAAATAAAACAGTAATATCGGACGTGTTTTATCTAGAGATTTAAACAAGTCAAAAGCTTTTTCATATTGTTTGTTTTCAAAAGCAACAGCTCCCTCAAAATATGAATTATCAACATCAACTATTTCTGCTTGTTGTGTGCTAAATATCATACGATATAAAACAAACGCAAAAAAAATAGTCGAAATGATTGCAACAGGTATATAAAGTTTATTCCACGCAAAAGGAAGTTTTGTTCCTATCCGTTTTCCTTGTAGAAAACATTGTAAATCATGAGAAAATAGCTCCATATTTTCGTAGCGTTGAGTTTTAGGTGCGACAGATCTCCTTTGAATAATGTCTAGGTCATCTGGTAACTCTTCAACATAATTTTTTAGAGATATAAGTTCAAAACCCTCAACATTAAATATAATTTCCATTGGTGTCTGTCCAGGCATCATATATTGCCCAGAAAGTAGTTCGTAAAAAATAGCCCCTAGAGAATAAATATCTGCTTGATAATTTATTTCGCGCGTTCGAGAAGACTTGAATAATTCAGGGGCCATGTAACGTGGTGTACCTATAATATCACCGGTTTTAGTTAAACTGTAATCTCCGACGTGAACGCTTTTTGCCAACCCAAAGTCCATAATTTTTGCAGTACCATCTCTTTGAATGATAATGTTCTGAGGTTTCACATCACGATGAACTACTTTTTTACGATGCGCATAGCTAAGAGCGTTTGCAATTTGAAGAGTTATGTTAACGGCATCTCTTATAGAACAATCTCTATTTTCTAACCAATCGTCTAGAGTTACTCCTTCTACATATTCCATAACAAGATAAAGATTGCTATCTACAGCTCCTGCATTATAAACTTGAGCAATATTACTATGATGTAATTTAGCAGCAACCTCTGCTTCGCGTAAAAACCGCCTCTTCGCAATTTTACTTTGGTTTTGAAAAATAATTTTAATAGCCACTATACGTTCAGAGTTTTTTTCGATTGCTTTAAAAACGATTCCCATACCACCGCGGCTAATTTCAGACAAGATATTATAATTTCCAATATCTTGCCCTGGTTGTAAATGGAATACGTTGCCTAAATTTTCAGGGTGAAATTCTTCCATTTTACATACTCCTAAACTCTACTACCTAAGATCCATGACAAAATTACTAATTTTGTTACAGACACTAATGAAATTTTACATTGCCAAGAAGTCTAAAAAAGAATCTTCTATTGTGATTATCTGAGCTACTAGGTCCAGTATGATATATATGATAAAAAATATTGTTTTGTAAGGCGTAAAAAGATCTTCGGTGAAATTTCCGCCCGTCTTTTATCAATAACGACCGTATTATTATTCCTTTAACTCCTTGAAGCGTATGCCTACCTGATTTCTCAACAACGGTTGCTGATTCTTTTCGCTTCATCCACTCTTGTAAACTACCACTAGCATGTAAAAAATGAAAAGATATAGTTTCATTCTCTGGTGAGAAATACTTAATATTATAACCGTTAGAATTTACAGTTTGAGATCTCCAAGCTTTATTAACATTGTAATCAATACCAAATTTAGAATTTTTTACCAATATATACTCATTTTTGGTAACGGGTAATACTTTTATAGATTGTAGTGCTGGTCGAAATTCTTCAAGAATTTGTGGTTTTGCATTGATTGCGAAAACTGCCGCCCCACAAAAATTATTGTTGTGCACCCAAAAGAACGTTTCTACTTGAAATTGATGGTTTAAATTGTATAAAACTTTTTTTCCTGCTAGCGAATTAATTCTATGCTTTTTTTCCATTTTGCGGATTACAATTTTACCTCTCCATAACTGATTTTCAAAATCTGTTATACTTTTTTGAAAATCCCCACCAAAATCTTTCTTAAAATAAAAAATAATAGAGCCAGGCTTTCCTCTTTTTTCATGTGATATACAAAATAACGAAGGCTCGTTTGCGTATACTCGTTCTACAGGCCAATTATCATGGATGTGGTACTTTATAGAATATTTGGCATTACGAACAACTCTCCATTTTTCGTTTTGTGCAGATTCTAAAGTCATTTCCGCGAATTTTTTATCATTATTTTCCGCTAACTCTTTATTGACGGATTTTTTAACTTCAGGTTCTTGTAATGGTTTGCTTTTGCCAATATAAACACCTAACACTATACTATTGAGCACAATTAGCATTATGAAAAGGCCTATCATATATAATTTGAGATTTTTAGTTATATGATACGGCAAATAAGAGTTACGAGCGCTAACATTTTTACCATCGAGAAAATTCTGAATATCCAGCGACATATCTTGAGCTGTTTGGTATCTTTTACTACAATCTTTAATCGTCGCCTTACGACAAATTGCTTCCAAAGCCCTTGGTGCCCTAGTCATTTTTTCTCTTAGAGGTAGGATATTGTTATTTATAACATTGTTGATAACTTGAGAGTAATTCTTTCCTTCTACAGCAAATTTACCACTTAGCATCTCGTAGTATATCGTTCCTAAAGCATAGATGTCAGTCAAAGCATCTATTTGCTTATTATGTCCAGAAGCTTGTTCTGGAGACATGTAACGCGGTGTACCAATTACTGCTCCTGTTCTGGTTATGTTTTTTTCACTCTCGATATTTTTTGCTAACCCAAAATCCATAACAATTAAACGATCGCTACCGTCTTCTATCATCAAATTTCCAGGTTTTAAATCACGATGAATAACTCCTTCATTATGTGAGAAGTACATTGCGCTTAATATTTCTATCATAATTTTTGATGATTTTTTTATTGTGAAACGAGTTTCTTTTAAATAATCGTCTAAGGGTTTTCCTTTAATGAGTTCCATCACGATATAATCAACACTACCTTCACTACCAACATCATAAACATTTACAATATTAGGGTGTTTTAGTTTTGCAGTTATTTGCGCTTCAGCAAAAAAACGTTTGCGATTAATTCCTGAACCTTGGAGTACTTTAATGGCAAATTTTTTCTGGAGTTCAGGGTGAAAAGCTTCAAAAACAGCGCCCATCCCTCCTTCTCCTATTTTGTTGATGATTTTATATTTCCCAATGGAATGAAAGTTTTGTATCTGTGTGCTATTTTTGATAGAGGAATTACTGTTTATCCATGATTTAGCTAGGCGCATTTCCGTCAAAGTGAAGACGTTTTTTTTCGATGCATTAACAACAATGCTTTCCCAGCTATCAATTGGAATCAACTGTCTTTCAACATCATTGAATATTTCTTGACTGCGCGATGATATTTTACAACGAATTAAATTTTCGATTTGAAAGTCATTTAAATAGTTGCTTTTTTTTGCTTCTTGCAGAAGGCAAACATAAACATACATCATATGTAGTTCTTGTTGTTGCTCTTGAGAAATGGCACTACTTTGTAACAACTGTTCGTCTAAAGATTCATTGTTGTTGATTTTTTGTATCTTTGGAATAGAAATTCCTAAAAGATATGCGCAGTACGCCAGATTCTTATTACGCGTTTGTATATTTTTCATATAAATGTAGACTCAAGTTGCGACCTAGAAATAACAAGAAATTAGAAGGGACGATAAAATGATATGCCTCAATGCAGAAGACTATCTAAAATTAGACTACGTTATATCTAATGAGGCTCTTTACAACGTATTGGAACGTAGAACATGTATCATGCCATTAGCTCCAGAGCACGACCAGAGAACTAAGATCTTTAAGATTTAGCTCTGAAAAAGCCATATAATATTTTATTCCGCCTTTTCAAAGCTATTATCTAATTTTAAATAATACTAGGGCCTGTCATGGGCCTGTCATCAATTAAATTAATAAAGCCAAATATTAGATTTCTTTCATGTTTTGCATAAGTTGTCACTATTGCATTTATAATCGTCACCGCGAGCGTAACGCGTGACCTTGACCGTAATCGTTGTCGTATTTCTTCTACTGCAAGGAGTTTGTTATGCAATTAAATTACGAGAAACTTGACGTTATAAAACTTCTATTGAGTTTGTCTTTTCAAATTCTCAAAAATATGCCTAACAGCTATGGTTTTCCTAGTGACCAACTTAAACGTGCTTCTTTATCCATTCCTCTCAATATTACTGAAGGAAATGGCAAATTTTCAGAAAAAGACAAAGCTAAATTTTATCACATTGCTCGTGGATCTGCTACTGAATATACTGCTATTTTTGATGCTGCGAAAATTATGGAAATCATTGATTCCAAGCAGTGGCAAAATGGAAAAACTTTATTAGTCCGTATTGTTTCTATGCTTTGTAAAATGCTACTTCGGCTACGATTACGGATACGGTCAAGGTCACGCTCACGTTCGCGAATTTCTAATTGATGACGGGCCCTAGACAGAAATTGTTCTACCTTAATTTTTAAATTTCGAGCTTAGACTCTTACGTGAGTCATAAAAAGTTTTTGCGACTCACTTAAGTCAATTGTATTGACGTTACGTCTATGGTGATTTACTTGCGCCATTGACGTAAGGCTTCGAACATGACAACGCCTACAGATGTAGCTACATTTAAAGTAGACTTCTTGCCATTCATTGGAATATGAACAAAGCAATCAGCTAACTCTAGAGTTTCTTCACTCACTCCTGTAACCTCATGCCCAAAAACTAAGGCGGTTGGTTTTGCAAAAGAATGTTCCCAAAAATTCTCACTGTGGCTTGTCAATTCGACAATGCAAATATTTACACCTTGTGATTTTAAATTTTTAATGGCTTCAACTGTTGTATCATAATATTTCCAAGGAACAGAATCAGTTGCTCCAAGAGCTGTTTTGGCAAGCTTTTTATTTGGAGGATATGCTGAAATACCACAAATACATATTTGTTTGATACTTCCAGCATCTGCTGTACGAAACGCAGAACCTACGTTAAACGCACTGCGAACATTATCTAGTACAAAATAAAGAGGAACCCTCTCTATCGCTGAGAGTTCCTCTTTTGTCATGTCTTTGTCTAAAACCGTATATTTATCAACCGGCACAACTAATTTCCACATCATCTGACCATTTACGTTGCAAATGCTCAAGGAGATATCTTTCGGAAACTTCTTCCCCTGTTATATTCTTGATAAGTTCTGGTCCTGTTACAGATTTACCTGCACTAAAAATGTTTTTAGCTAACCAGTTGTATATCGGGTGAAAATTTCCGCTAGTTACATTCTGATCGAAATCGCTAACATCGCGATACATAGTCTGTAAGAACTGAGCGGCATAAATACTACCGATTGTATAAGTAGGAAAGTATCCAAGTAGTGATTGTGCCCAGTGAATATCTTGAAGCACTCCTTGAAGATCATCTTTTACTTCTACACCAAGATAGTCTTTGATTTTTGCACGCCATAACTCTGGAACATCTTTAACATCAATGTCTCCGTTAAACATGTCGCGTTCAATTTCGTAGCGAAGCGTAATATGCAAATGATAACTCAGCTCATCAGCTCCTATACGTGTTGGACTAGCATTTATATGGTTAATTGCGCGATAGAAATCTTGTTCAGATAGGTGTTTCAAATGCGGAAAAAGTTCTTGAATACGTGGTAAGTACCTAGTAATGAAAGGCTTTTCTCTACCAATAAAAACTTCCCAGAAACGCGATTGCGATTCGTGTACACCGATAGAGGTGGCTTCGGCTAATCCAGTTCCTGGATATTTTTTATTGAGGCCTTGTTCGTAAAGAGCATGACCACATTCGTGTATACTAGAATAAATACCTTCTATTCCCGTGTTATTAAAACGACTTGTTACGCGAACGTCTTCAGGACCCAAAGTAATAGCAAAAGGGTGAACAGATAAGTCCATTCGCCCAGAAGAAAAATTAAAACTCAGATCTTTAAGAATTTCATTCACGAATAACTTTTGTTTTTCTACTTCAAAAGAACCAGTTAAAGTGATATTTTTTTGCTCACTTTGATGAGCTAAAACTTTTTGTAGTGTTGGAATAAGGTTTCCTTTTAGACCAGAAAACAACTTATCGAGTTTTTCAACCGTAAATCCTGGCTCATACTCGTCCAATGCTACGTCATATGGATGTCTAGAACTATCAATATATTTTGACTTTTGAACAGCTAAATCGATAACCTTTTGTAAATGCGGACCAAAAATAGAAAAATCATTGCTCTCTCTTGCTTTTAGCCATGCACTCATAGATTTAGAGATAGCTTGACTTTGTTCTACAACAAAGCTTGCTGGTAATTTTGTTGATTTAACATAATCGCGGTGCGCATTTTTTATAATGACACTCTGCTCGTGATCAAAATTTTCCGGTTTACTTTGTAAATCGTCGTATAACCGATTGATAATGTCTCCTGTTTCTTTACTTGTAAATCTTTCGTGTTTCAATTTAGAAAGTAAAGACACTTGTTGACCACGGAACGGAAAAGCATTTTCAGGTAGATATGTTTCTTGATCCCACCATAATACTTCTACGCTTGTTTCCAACAAATGTTTTTCAGAAAGAACATTTAATAGTTCTGTAAATGTACTCATATGATACCTCATTTCGAAATTAATATAACATACCGAAACCCTGTATGAATATCGCGTTGTTTCTTGTTACGATATGCACGACTAGACACTCGGAGTTTGTGTATTTTGTTTGCCCATGAACCTCCGCGAACCACCTTTCGTTGTATATTGTTATCTAGATATAACGGATTTGTTTTACCTAGTGTGCTGTATGCTGTTGGGCTATAACTATCTAAACACCATTCAGCAACATTACCAGACATATTATAACAACCAAAAGGAGAACATCCTTGTATAAAAGAATTTACAGGTGCTATTTCCGCAAAACCATCTCGTGAAGTTTTATAATTTGCATAAAACATGTTAGGTTTTGCAAAAGGTCCCCAGGGATACTGAGAAAGCTCTGCTTCTCCTCTCGCTGCTTTTTCCCACTGTGCTTCTGTAGGTAAAGAAACATTTAAATGTATTTTTTTTGATAACCATTTGCAATAATCAATTGCATTTTCCCAACTTACAAGAACAACAGGATCGCTACTTTTCCCTTCAGGGTATTTTTTAGCAAGAGGATTCCAATTAAAGCGTTGGTTTGATGGCAACTGTTTCTTGGCATATGGTATAGAATAATTTGTTTCTTTAACAAAATTGTAATAATCAGCGTTTGTCACTTCATATTTACTAATATAAAATGCCTCTAAATATACTTTACGCGAAGGTCTTTCGTCATAACTCCCCTCAGGATATCCCATATAAAAAGAGCCCTCTGGAATGTACATCATATGCGAAGGGATGTTTGAGGATTTGGAAAAACTAGTTTCTACAGGCTGCTTTTCTTCTAATGTTTTTGTTGGTATTTTCTGCTGGGTTAGAAAATCTTTATTGTAAAACAGCAAAGTAACTAACAATAAACAAATATATATTATCTCTCTATATGTGTTGTGTTTTTTTGGCGTTTTTCTTTCGCCGACGAGAGTTTTCAATTGTGCCTGTGAGATTTTGTACTGTGAAGCTACTTTTTGCAAATAACTCCACTCTTTGTTATCAATATAACCTTTTATACGAAAAAGATCTATAGTTTCAGATATTTTTTGCAATTTTCTCTTTTGCAAAACTCGATTGTATTCATTTCTCGATTCTGTATTTTCAAGATGGCTACGAGCTTTACGTAATTCACTTTTGAGGAATAAAATTGTTTCTTTATATTTAGGATTATTTCCCAAACGCTGTAGTTTTTGTAACTGCAATTTATAATTTTCTTGCAAAATATCGATGTTAAATTTTTGCGAAGAAATATTCAGCATTTCGTAATAATCAGGTGTTGTAACATTTTTATCAACACCTAATAATTTATGATATATATTTTCCATTGAAAAGCCTGCTGATTAAAGATCTGGGCTTAAGTTGTAAAGTTCGTTTTAATTTTAGCATGGTGTATTTCGTTTTTGAACTAGGCTTGGCAAGGTAGTAATTAAGTCACTAAAGAAGAAGAAGAACAACAATATTCAAAAATAAAAATCTAAGCTAAAAATATTAGCGCTTGTCATCAATAAAATAGTCACCGTGACCTTTATTGTAATCGTAGGCTACTCGGACTACTTTTGAAATCGACCAAGGTCACGGTTATAGGCTACGATGATGTCGTAACTCTTTAGAATTTTGAACTTTGACAAAACATAAGAATTTTTCTTAATTGATGGCACGCCTTAACATCATAGAGGACTAGTTTGAATTGTTAACTTTTGCTTCAATTTCTCTTATTTTTGCGCTGACAAAATCTTCTTTACTAGGCTCGTGCTCAACAATAATAGGCCAAGCAAAATTGTAGTACTTTAAGGATGTTACAAAATCATTTTTACGTTCATAGATTTCGCCTAAAAGAAGATAAGGTCTATACCAAGAAGGAGTTTCACCGACAGCATGCTTGTAGTTCAAAATAGCTTTTTCATCATTACCTTGACGATGATAAATTTCACCTAAAAGGAGATAGCCTTTTGCTTTTTGCTTTAGAGCATTATTATGGTTTGAACGCAGTGTTTCTTCTAACATACTGATGGCTTTATCGGGCTCTATCGACTTCATTTTCTTCGCTAATTCATTTACACTCATTATATATGATGTTCGTTGTTGGTATAGAGGATTTCCAAAAGAAATACTTTTGTACTCATCGTAAAGGCTTAATTCATTGTTCTTTGCTTGAAGAATTCTCACTTTTAAAAATGCAATTTCATCTTTTAAGAAACGACTCTTATTAGCAAGCATTGCCTCTGATATTTCATTTATATACTGCAAAGCTTTGTTATGTTTTCCTGCTAGATGTAATAGCATCGCCTTGAGTAAAAGAGCCTCTAAGTTGTTTTGCTTGTCTTGGTCAATATAATCGGACAACTGTTCGCTCTTAACGCTACCTGTTCTCGCTGTACTTAAAAAATAAGAAATTGCGCGATTTTGTAATTGTAACCATTTGTCAGGTAACATATTGTCTAGCTCATTTTGAGCTTTTTTACATAAATCAATCCAGCCGTTTTTAAACTTACTTGCTTTATTGGAAATAAGTTCGCTTTTTAGAATGTGCAAAAATTGCCCTAAATGCCAGTATTGCTGTTGTTGAAAAGCAAGTTCCATCCATTCTTCGTATATTTTTTTTCGCTTTTTCCAATTAGGTGCACACCAAAATGAATGACTATAATAATTAAAAGCGTCTTCGTATTTTTCCTGCGTTTTCTTTATTCTTGCAGCTTCATATGCGGCCTTGTAATGAGAAGGCTCCATCTCCAACGCGCTAATAAAATGAGAAAAAGCTCTATCATAATATTTATTTTTCCCTTTTCTAGCTTGCGTCAAAGCCATAAGCCCTTTTAGATAATACAAGTTACTTGATTCGTTTTCTACTGATTGAAAGTCTTGAAAATACTGGCCGTGTTCTTCGTTTAAAAATTGATAAACAAGAGAGGCTTGCTCATAGTTTAAATGATCGGATATCCGCGATAAATTTTTTGCTGCGTAGCGTTTTACACTTCCCTTTATTGTTTCACTTAACTGGCCACCGCCTAACTCAATTCCACAAGCAATTAATTCATAAAAAGCTTGAGGAGAATATGGCTGTTCTTGAAGAATGCTGCGAAATTCATCTATCGCGTCTTGGTGCAAAGCTTGTTTTTTTAAACACAGACCTTTGTGAAACAAAGCAGCATTTTTAAGTTCAACAGGAGAGTCAATTTGCCCTAGTTTTTCTTCCGCCAAACGCAAAAGACCAATTTCCTTGTAAACAACTCCCAAAACAAGTTTCCATAATGAATTTTCAGGATTTTCATCTACCAATTTCAAGGCGAGATTGTGCGCCTCAACTACATGATTATTTGCCACTAACAATAACGGAAAATTTCCTCTAGAGTCCGTAAAAATTTCACTCTTTAAAGATGATAGTTTAGCTTTCGCTTGTTTATGACGAATACCTATGAGCCATTGAAGCCGCGCTTGAAGAGATTTTGTGAGATCGTCTTCTTGATAATATTTATCCATTGAGTCAAGAGCTTTACTTAAATACCCAAGATGGAAATAGGCTAATGCTCGCGAAAAATAATCTTTTTTCTCTAGTTTGTTAATAGCAATGAGAAAATCGTCAGTAGGTAATTCTTGCCATTTTTCTACTTGCGACCAGAAATCTCTCGTACTTTTACTAACCCAATATTCATTTGCTTGCCAAATTAAATTTTCTAAGTGAAGAGGTGGAGTGTATATATCAAAAGCATTTCCTACTGTTTTAAGTGCTTTTTCAAGGTTATCACTACTTTCTTTCTCATTTACAGACGGAAAAGAAAGGAATCGCTTGGCTTGGGAAAGTTCTTGAATAAATAGTTTTTGTTGAACATCGGATTTCTTATTTACAACAGTAGAGTTGTTCTCAGGGGTAGAATTGCCAAACATTAAAATAAAAGACATTGTAATGATAATCAAAACCATTGCTGCTAAAGTAGCTTTACGGATAAAACGATAGTGACTATTAAAAAATTTAGTCACCTGTGTTGAAAGCCCCGGTTTTTCTAAAACGACGTCTTCACCTTTGAGATATTTTTCCATTACATCAGCAAAATCATCGCAATTTTTATATCTAGAAGTTGTCTTTTTTTCTAAAGCTTTAAATATAATTTGCTCTAGTATCGGAGGTATTTTTGGATTCTTCTTCATTAACGAAGCTGGTTGTTGTTTCTGAATTTTGTGATACAGTTCTCGTATCGATTTTGCTTTAAATGGAGGATTTTCGCAGAGCATTTCGTATAATACAGCACCAAGAGAATATGTATCTGTGTGCGGACCAATGTCTTCGCGAATTCCAAAGGTCTGCTCAGGAGACATATAATAAGGTGTCCCCACAGCAACACCTGTCTGAGTAAGTTTTTTTTCTAAAGGATCTGTTATCATCGCCAAAGAAAAATCTGTGATCATCGGAAAAGGTTCACTTACCGTACAGTCCATTAACACATTTGCTGGTTTGACATCGCGATGGATAATACCAGCTTTGTGAATATGTGCAAGTGCACGTGCGATAATTATTCCTATTCTAATAGCTTCATTTATATCTTTTGTTTCTAATTCTTCCCAGTATTCATCAAGCGTTGATCCTTCTACAAAATCCATTGCAAGAAAAGGAATGTTATTGATTTCTCCTGAATCCCTTATTGTTACAACTCCTGGAGATTTTACCATAAGTGCGGAACGAGCTTCGCGATCAAAACGCTCTTTACGAATTTTTTTAGCATCGCCACCATCGCGAATGATTTTAAGAGCAACAATGCTACCATCTCTTGTATCTTCAGCTTTGTAGATAACTCCCATTGCACCACTAGCAACTCGCTCCATAATTTTATAGGGGCCGTAGGACTTGTATGATTTTTTCTTTACAGGAGCAGAGTTAGAGTTAGAATTAGAGCTTTGATCATTTTTGACATGATTTCGGAGTTTTTTAACAATAATGCGATGTTGCATTTTGTTGATGGTATTTTTCTCCAGCAAAAAATCAGGAAGTTCGAGCTTTTTATTTTGGGCTTTTAAATTTTTGTACTCTTGTAGAATGCTATCTAAAATCTGGGGTTCTACAAATTTTTCCTGGTGTAGAATTCGAATATAGTTTTTCTCTAATTTTTCTATTTCTTGTTCTATTGTATTATTCATAAAATTTTGGCAACAAAAAGATCGCTACCACCCCCTAAAAAAAAGCTTCAAATAAGAATATATCTACTAGGGCGTGTCGACATCTAGATTTTTATAATGCCACTATTTTAGGAGTAGCGAGATAACAAAGCTAATCTCTAAAAAAGCTAAATTATAAATGACAACACACCATAATAATAACAGACAATCAGCCAAAAAGCAAATAAGCGTTCTAAGGTTTCCAAACAACAATCACATAAAAAGCACATATGAGCAAAAACACAAATAAAGCTCCTAGAACCGCAAATTGATGTCGTTCTACTTCATCGGTAATGATATGGAAAATTGTAGGTGGTTTCGCCATAATTGGTTCATTGTTTAAATATCGTTCTAAATCTTCAGAAAAAGCTTTTGCTGATTCATAACGCCTTGCTGGTTTTTTTGACATAGCTTTTTCAACTATAGTTTCTAAATTTGCAGGTACGCGACGATTTATTTTCTTTATTTTTCTTGGTCTATCATAAGCAATTTTGCGATACAAGTGCGATACATCGTCTGCTGTAAACGGCAATTTTTCAGATAGTAATTCGTAGAGCATTACACCCATAGCAAAAACATCACTCGCTGCCCCAATCTGATTTTTGTTGGCAAGAGCTTGTTCTGGAGACATGTAGTAGGGCGTTCCTAACACGATACCACTCTGAGTTAAATCTATGGCCATCGAAGTATCTTTCGCTAGACCGAAATCTGTGATATGTGGTTCACCATCATTATCAATTATGATGTTCGCAGGTTTTAAATCTCTGTGTATAATATGATGACGGTGCGCATGAGATATCGCGAGAGCCACTTTTTTCATTATGCGAACAGACTCATTCATATTTATACGCCATTTTTTTCTATAATCAGATAAAGTTAAGCCTTCAACATATTCCATTGTAAAGTAAGGCGTTCCATCTATTTCTCCTGCATCATAAATGGCAACTATATTTGGATGATTTAATTTTCCTGCAGCTTCTATTTCACGGTGAAAACGTGCAACATACTTAGGGTTTGTGGCGTCAAATCTTTTCATTACCTTGATCGCCACCAAACGGTTGTTGTCTTTTTGTTTTGCTTTGTAGACAATTCCCATTCCTCCGCGCGCAATTTCACCTAGAATTTCATGGTTCTCGAACATTTGCAAAAAATTTCCTGGAATCATAGCTTGTTGTTTTTTGCTTTTCTTTTGAGATTCAAGTATCTTTGTCTGCGGAATAACTAAGCGATTCTGTACGAAGTCTTCTTTATTATTTTGTAAAAGATCCAAAGACGATTCAACATCTACTTTTTTCATAATTTGTGTAGGATGGTCTTGAATTGCTTCGACTTTTTTTACAATTTCTGATGGAATATCATTATTATCTTCTGCTTGTTTTTCTGGCAAAGAAACAGAACTATTTATAGTTAAGTCTTTGGGAATGCCTTGGGATGACATACTGCGCATTGTCTGCGTTGGCCGGCGTACTACAATGTCATCTGTGACTAAATCATCACTAGATTCGATATCTAAAGCCTGCATTTCCTGCGTTGGATAATCTTGGATGGCTTCTACTTTTTTACGGATATTTTGTGGAATAACAACATTATCTTCGTTAACTGTTTCTATGGCTTTTTCTATTTCGCTTTTATGAATCACTTGCGTAGGACGATCTTGCATTAATGCAACTTTTTTTAGAATGGATGACGATGGCTTTTTCTCAACTACTTTCATTTGTTGTGTTACTCTAACTTTTAAATCTTTCACAGACTTTTCTAGTTGTTCATTCTGCGAATTTAATTTTTGTTCGACCTCATTGTTTATTTGATCAAAAATTTCTTTTGTAATCCACTTATTTTTAATACATATTAATGATAAGTTCATGGTTGGATTTTGCTGTAATTTTCCAATAGCACTTCTCACTTGATCTTCTGTTAAATACTTTTTTGAGATAGCAATATGTGCAAAAAGTATGTTTTCATCCATAATATAATCTACTTTTTCTAATTATTTTTTTCGTCTGTTAAAAGCGTGTATATACCATCGCAAGTAACTAGGCATCCATTTCCACATTTCAAACTTAGATGATCCACTTGTTCTATCAATCCACGTTGTTGGGATTTCTGTGATTTTGTAATTCAATAAAAAAGCCTTAACAACTAACTCCATACCAATTTCAAATCCACCTTGGCTTAACACCGTAATATTTTTTAGGACATGTTTTTTATACATTTTAAAGCTATTGGTTACATCGTGCGTTGGAAAACGACGAAGCCAATATAGTGATTTCCCTGCCAATGACGACAAAAATTTCTTTAAAATAGGTCCACCAATTTGCTTTCCTCCGCGCATATAGCGCGATCCGCAAACAATATCAAAGCCTTCTTCATGAATTTTTTTGTACATTAAATCAACAACAGCGAGATCATCAGAAAGGTCTGCCATTGTTACAAGTACTGTACAACCACCAGCACATATGAAGCCAGTCTTAATCGCATTAAGTGCGCCGCGACCAAAATGATTTTGTACACAACGAATTGCAAAATTATAATTATCTGATATTTCTTCGACAATAGGAAGTGTATTATCCTCAGGAAAATCATATACAATAATTAGTTCTAAAGGTAGTTGTATTTTTTGACAAACCTCTTCCACTAATTTTTCAATATTATCAGCTTCGTTGTACACAGGACAAATTATAGATAGCACGAATAAATAACCTACAAAAACGGTTAACATTGTTTTGAAAATGCTTGGACTAGCACTACAGTAGATGTAACGAAAATAATTGACTGCTTTTTCATTTACAACTTTGTGTAAGACGCGCTAACATTTAGGTTTTATATAATGTCAGTTATTTTAGGGAGTAGTGAGACACTTTGAAAGCGCAAAGTTGCGCTCTGTAACTAAAAAGTAACGCAGCTAATCTCTAAAAGACCAAATTATAAGGAGATAAATGTCGATACGCCCTAATTTCAATACCTTTAAATTTTACCAGTTTTTTATTTTAGTTCAATATATAAGGATTTGAAATATTATTTTAGGCACAACAACCTAGGGTTTTAGTAAGAAGGTACTGATTGAGGTGGAACAGTTTCTCTTTCGTATTCTGTAAATTGCGCAGAACTTTTTATAAAAAATACAGCCGGAAGAGTTAAAGTATCGAAAACAAAGCTAAAAGGCATATCAATAACTCCCAAAGCGATATTTTCTTCTAACATATCAATATCAAAACCGACACCACCATAGTAAGCTATACCTTTTTCTGGCGTATCGTAGTCTGTTTTGAACAAAACAGGTCTTTTTAGATTTGTAATTGTACCACAACCACAAAGTGATATGATAAATATATATAGTATTATTTTGCGCATCATATTTCCTAAGATCAAAGCATACAAATAAGTGGCTAAGTAAAATCCTAGTTCTATCTTGGGCTAGTCACCTAAAATCTTAAATGAAAGGTTTTAGCGAACAGTAATATGCTCGCTTACTAAAGATGAACATAAAAATAAATAAAAATTATCGTTATGTAACTACATTACTATGGTACATAGCTTTTTTAATACTTGCAAGTGCTATTAGTTATTTACTGGTTTTAAAAGCCGTTACTGGATTTAATTTGGTCTTTCTGTTTATTACAACAACTATTTCTTTTTTTTATATATTAATGATTGCAGAACATGTTTTTTTAAAAATAAAACAACCTGCTCTTATAGCTAACGAATCAGGAATAAAAGACTACAGCGGTGGAATGGGAAACATAGCTTGGGATAATATTAATGGTATTTATATTTTAAATGCCATCCCTGATAAGGAGCTATACATCGATATCGCGAACCTTCGCAGCGTACCGTTACGTCCTTTTAGTATAAAAAAAAGTTTCTTTCAAATTTTATCTCTTATTATTTCAAAGCGATACGTACATAAAATTGAAATAAGCACAAAACAAGCATCTACGCTAACTTGGGCTAATCTAAGAACGATACTTTCTCATCAAAATAAACTTCTTAGTGAATTTCCAGGGCAAAGTTTTATAAAAAACAAAGAACTAACAGCAAAAGAATTAGAGTTATTAGAATCACTAGAACTAGATAAACGCTTACCCATTTGGAAAGCAATTTCTAATTTATTTCTTGATGTTGACATAGAATTTCTTCATGGCTCCATAGCCCAAACTTTAGCAAATTCGCAGTACAATTTACAAATGCTAAATGATATTTATAACAATGAAGTTGCTCCTGTATGTTACTCTAATTTATTTTTCGTTATAGGTAAATGGAGTGGATTTTCCGAAGAAAGTCTAAAAATTAATATCATCAAACGTTTATATAAGCAAAAATTTCGCAAAAAAAAATTCGACTTCAATTATTTTCATACATTTACAACACGAGAAGACTGGCAAATAATAATAAAGAAAGTAGAAGAATTACGGTCATAAGTAATCCCAAAAGTAGTTACCTGTTGAATACACCACTTCAGATTTCTAGTTTGTCAGCTCACTTAGTTATTGTTCGCAATCTAAGAGTATTTTTTGGGCTCCCGGTCGTTGCGCAGCTTCGTAAGCTTTAACTCCTTCGCTCAGTGGAAAAATACTCTCTACAATACTCGAAAAATTTAGAGAATGTTCACTAAGTAGTTTTAAAGCATCGCTAAATAAACCACAACGTGAACCTACTACACTAATTTCATTTACAACAATATCCGACAAAGAAACAGGTGTTGTGCCACTGTATGTACTTTTTAAAACTAACACTCCTTGTGGACAGATCATTTCAAGAGCTAAATCAACGCCAGAAGGACTTCCTGTACACTCAATGACGACATCTGTTCTTCGGAAATCATTATGTTCATCGTTTTTTTGTACACTACACCCTAAACTCTTAAAAATATTAAGTTTATGGGAGTATTTTCCGACGATTTTTGGTAAACACCCTTTTGCAATCAGTGCTGTCGCAATAGTAAAACTGAGTTTACCATCACCAATAACTGCAACGCTCGTATCTTTAGAAATATTTAGCTGATGAAATATACGGCAAGCAGCAGCCAAAGGTTCTACGAAAACAGCATCTTTATCATTTATATGAGATGGAACAACATACAAGTTTTTATTGGGAATTAAAGCGTACTCTGCATGAACGCCATTATAATTTAATATTCCTAGAACTTTGCGATATCGGCAATGATTTGGTATTTGTCGCGAACACATATCACATTTTTCACATCCAATGTTAATTTCACCAACAACTCTTTTATTAAGTAAAAAAGACTCTTCTGATTCAACGACAGTTCCAACAAATTCGTGTCCAGGAATCCCAGAGAAACCTTTATAACCTTTTAAAAGATGTAAATCAGTGGAACAGATACCAGCAAGAGTTATTTTCACAAGTGAATATAGAGGTTTTATTTCCGGTATAACGGCTTTTTTTAAAGACAAATTACCTTTTGATAGACTAAGAGCAATCAAAATTAAACTCCATTTTCTGATAGTAATAAATTTTAGCAAGTACTTCAGAGCCTGTTATAAAAATATCTGAGGTTCTCCGTTCTTCGCATCTAAAATATTTTTACTCTAAGAATTTTTGCCCAGCGATTCTTGCAACAGCAGAGAAATATGCGGCTCCAATAGCCAACACGCTTTCGTCAATGTCAAATTTGCTTGAATGTGCAGGAAAATTTTCTCTTCCTTTTATTTGCGATCCAAAACGCACATAACTACCTGGAACATGTTCTAGATAATAGCTAAAATCTTCGCCACCCATATTTGCAGTGTACAATCCTTTTATTTGCTCATTTTCTACTACTGTTCGTGCAGCCTCTTGTGACAAATCAGCCATGTTTTTTTCATTAATAAGCGGTGGAGTCCCATCAATAAAATTTACTTCAACATTCGCTCCATGGAGCCCACCGACAGAGAGGGCTATTCTTTTAATAGATTCTCTCAAATAATATCTTACATCATTGTCTAATGCGCGAATAGTTCCTTCGAGTTTTGCAGTCCCTGCAATTACATTTGACGCAGTACCAGCAGAAAACACCCCGACTGATATTACCGAAGGTTTTGCAGGATCTACTTCTCTTGAAACTATTGTTTGTAATGCCATAACAATGAGGCTACCAATTACAACAGTATCGATACTTTCATGTGGTCTAGCCCCATGCCCACCTTGACCATTTATTGTAATGTGAAATTGATCGGTAGAAGCATTTACTGCACCACTGGAAATAATTATTTCACCAGGAGTATAATGTCTATCTACATGGCCGCCAAAAATCGCGGCAACATTTTCAAGTGCACCTTCTTCGATCATACGACTTGCGCCATTACCGTGTTCTTCTCCTGGTTGAAATAAAAAGCGTAAACTGTACGGTAGGTTTTGTAACGCTAATGTTTTTATGGTTCCAAGAAGCATACTTGTATGACCATCATGTCCGCAAGCATGCATAACCCCACTATTTACAGAAGAAAATTCTAAGCCCGTTTCTTCGCAAACAGGTAAAGCATCTATATCTGCGCGAAAAGCCAAAAATTCGTTAGTTAAACCAGGATTAATTTCAGCAATAATTCCGGTCCCTGCAACAACGCGATGAGAAATTCCCCATGATTGTAATTTTTCGCATATCTTGGCGCAAGTGCGCTTTTCTTGCCAGCTAAGTTCTGGATGTTTATGTAAATCGCGGCGAAATTCAATAATTTCATCTAGTAAATCCGCTGATATTAAATTTGTCATGTAGTTTGTCCTACTAGTTGTTTTGGAACAGCTTCAACAAAATTGAGCTCCAATTACAAAAGTGTATCATAAAAAAATCATTAGCAAAAGTCGTCTCTAATATTTTGTTAAGATTTAGCGATACAAATGACATTAACTGCGTTTTTTCTTCCAATTGTGAATAGCATCAAGTAAGTAGCTCTCTGCGCGACGAAATTCTTCTTCTGTGGGCCTTTGTGATAAAGGAGGTCCTACTTGCATGTCATTTTTTCTATTCTTTTTTCTAGTATACATGTACAAATCAATACGATAATTACACATTTCCCAACTCGCTTCACCTTTTTTGTAATCTTTCATTGCCAATTCAAGGGAAACAACAGCTTTTAATTCTTCTTCGTAAGCTAAAATTTGTTCTGACACATGCTCCTGGTCATATTTTTTATCAGCCAACTGACAAGATATACACAAAAACAAAATAAGTGGTAAGTATTTCATTGTTCTTTCCTCATATCAATATGCATGATGCCATCTTCATCGTATGGAGAACTGATAGCATTAAATCCAAAAGATTCGTAAAATTTTTGCAAGTGAACTTGTGCCGCTAGTTCTATCGCAAATTTAGAAAACTGATCATTGATTTTTTGTAAAGCGTAATCTACGGTGGATCTAGCAACACCTTTTTTACGCATGTTTGGCAATGTAAGAACCCTTCCTATTTTAATTTTATCAGGGCAAACAATAACTCGTAAGTAACACACCAACGCGTCACCGCAAAATCCTTGCAAATGCCAAGACTGTTGGTCTTTGTCATCTAGATCTAGATAAAAACACTTTTGCTCAACAACAAACACCTCTTGCCTTACTTTAAGAATTTCATATAATTCATATAAAGTCAAATCGCAAAATCTTTTCCAACTAAATATTATTGACATAATTTTTCTATCCTTTTCTATCTAGAGCGCGTCAATATTCAGGTTTTTGTATCGATAATTACTATTTTCAGTAAAGGGATACTATGAAATATATCTTACTACTACTTTTTTGCTCATCCTTGTTATTAACAAATGAAATTGGATTTGATGAGTGGTTCAATCTACAAGACAGAAAAAAAGCTTTAAAAAAACTCATACCTGGTACCAAAGAGTATTTCTACTACCATGCGCTTTACTATCAACATCAAAAACAATATGACAAAGTCCACGAAATTATATCAAAATGGACTGAGCAACACGAAATGACTTCGCAATTAGAAGAAATTAAACATAGGCAAGCTATTTTTGACTATGACAAAAAGCCACAAAAAGCTCTTGATCATATCATTGATGAACTTGAACTTTATTTTGATGATCAAAAAAAACAAAATAACACCAAGACAAAATACCCAAGTACTTTAGACAATAAACTTTTGTCTAATGATGTTTTACAGAAAAAAAATCTGTATGATAATAACCTACAAAACATAGAACAACAAGTTTGGGAGAATTTAATAAACGAAGATCTTTCTCCTGACGCAACACATGCACTTTTAAAAAATATTAATCGTCCTGACCACGAACGTTTACCAATATTAGTAATCTCTGACTTACAATATAAAAATAGTCGCGGATTTGGTTCTCTTAAAATACACAAGAATCTTTTACTTAAACAATTAGACGAATGTTTAACGCGTATGCCACAGCTCATACATAATTCCAACTTCATTCACACTTACATTCTTAAACTTCATCCCAATTCACATAAACAGCAAAACAATATCGCGCGCATTAACTACATCAGCCGTCTATGGAAGTTTGTGAGTAAACTTTCTACTGCTCAAAACTCTATCAAAGCACATACTTTATATAACTTTTTACACGCTAGTTTACAAGAAGACAAATACCCAAAAGATTTTTTTATTCGCTACATAAAATTACCGCGCAAAGTAAATTACATTAACACGGAGTTCTTAAGAAATGCACAACAAAAAGTAAACATGCGTGCCAATTACAATCAATACACAAAACTAGAAAATATTGGCAATGATGAACAACTTGTCCGCCAATATTTACAGCATTTTCTAAAAAAAGCTGATAATTACGAAGAGTTTAGTGCGTACATTGATAACGAATATCTCAAAAAGCTATTTGTCGAAACCAAAATAACAAATGGTATTGACGCAAATGATTGGTACAGTCTTCTTTCTCCAGAAGAATATAAAACCATTACCGAAAGAATAGAGTTAAATTTTACGAAAAACAACCCTAAATACTTTAGCTCAAAAGACAAAGTTAATTTAGAAATTGCGATAAAAAATGTCAAAAATCTTGTTGTAAAAACATATTTCGTTAACACCAAAAATTATTATCTAAAGCACAACAAAAAAATAACAACAGCGATTGATATTGATGGCTTGGTGGCAAATAAAGAGCAAGTGATTCACTATCCACAAGATTCGCAAATTGTTCACATTGAAAAACTTGAGTTAGATCACATAAAAAAACCAGGAGTATACATTGTAGAATGTATTGGCAACGGTAAAAGTAGTAGAGCTTTAATTCGCAAAGGTAATCTTGTTTGTCTACAACGAGTAGGTTCCGCCGGTCATGTATTTTCCGTGTACGATGACAATGAAAAACTGCTAAAAACAGCACAAATTTATTATGGTGGCCGTGTTTATAAAGCAGATGAGCGCGGAGAAATGGTTATTCCTTTTACTAGGCGTCCTGGCCAACAATCTTATATAGTGAACAGCGAACATTTTTCTATGTTAAAGAGATTTGAGCATTTATCTGAAAAATACCACTTAAAAGCGAAAATATACATTGACCGCGAACAATTGTTAAATAAAAGATCATGCCAAATCATCGTTCAACCTAAACTATATGTACATAGTAATTCTATCAGCGTGTCATTACTTGAAGATGTGGTATTAAAGATCAAAACCACAGACGCCAATGGCATTAATAACATACAAGAGGTAAAGGATTTTAAACTCCACGACACCTCCGAAACAATATACACTTGCAAAATTCCAAACCAACTAACAAATTTCTCCATTACCTTACAAGGAAAAATAGATAATCTCAGTAAGGGAAATAAAGATATTCTTAAAAGTACAGTACGGCAACAAGTAAATGGTATTGATTCTACTTACAGTACAGAAGACATTTTCTTACGTTATATTGGCGGTAAATACGTACTTCAGATTTTAGGAAAAACCGGAGAAGTATGTAAAAAACGCATTGTCAATATAGAATGCAAGCACCGCAATTATAAAAAAACTATACATTTTACTCTACAGACAGATGAAGAAGGACGCGCGTATCTTGGTAAGCTAGAAGATATTAGTTTTATTGAAGCTTCTACTTTAAACGCCAAACATTCTTGGCCTTTCAGCCACAATAACTGTTCCTATCTAAAAGCTTACAATATTG
This sequence comes from Candidatus Uabimicrobium helgolandensis, assembly GCF_041508025.1. Taxonomy (NCBI): domain Bacteria; kingdom Pseudomonadati; phylum Planctomycetota; class Candidatus Uabimicrobiia; order Candidatus Uabimicrobiales; family Candidatus Uabimicrobiaceae; genus Candidatus Uabimicrobium; species Candidatus Uabimicrobium helgolandensis. Next base: position 1,768,150 of record NZ_CP165719.1, on the reverse strand, counting down.
CTGTCGGTGAGATTTTATCACTACCAATCTTTCATAAAAAAAGTAATACTCGCGACATTTGTTCACTTATAGAGATGCGCGGTGGGAATTTTATATATGATAAAAATGATCATGTATCATTAAAAAATGGTTTTTTAGAAATCAAAAACCTAGCTGCCGGTAACTACTCATTATGGTTAAAACGCGCACAAAAAAATATTGCCATTCGCGTTGTACAAGGGCAAAAAAAGCACAACTATATTTTAGGAAAAAATCGTTATATACAGTATAAAAACAAGCGTTCACTCCATATCGCAAACGTTCGTCGCCACAAAGACGCCGTACGTATAAAGCTGCGTAACCACACAAAAAATACCCGCGTGCACGTAGTGGCAACGCACTTTGTTCCCAAAAACAATATCTATAATACTCTTAAAACAACAAAAACAAATGATATACAAGCACAGATAATAGATTTGCCTCAATCGCTATATCTTTCCGGTAGAAAAATAGGCGACGAATATCGCTATATTCTAAACCGCAAGTACGGGCCCAAATACCCAGGAAATCATTTGCGGCGGCCAAGCTTATTACTCAATCCTTGGGCACTGCGCGACACCTATAATAATAATCATTTTTTTCATCAAAGGCAAGCTTGGGATAACGTTGAAAGCCATAAGAAACTACTTGTTACAAAAATGAGTGCTGACTACGCTGATGGCAAAGAAAACGCAACCTTAGATTACAGTAATTTGAATTTTTTAAAAAATACTTCATTGATTTTGGCGAATCTCAAAACTGATAAAAAAGGGGTAATTTCTCTATCAATTTCATCTTTACAACCACGCCAACATTTACATATTTTAGCCGTAGATGATAATGACACCGTTTATCGCCAATTAAGTTTACCACAGATGAAAGAAAGTTATCAAGATTTACGTCTAACTACAGTTCTCAATAAAAAGAACCATTACACACAGCGCCAAAAAACTAGTGCTGTTTTATCTGGACGTTTGTTTAGTGTTAGTAACATTAGCACTGCAAAAGTGGAAGTATACGACTCTTTGGAAAAAGTGCACAACTTGTTCTCGACTTTAACTAAAAATGACAATTTAAAAGAATTTGACTTTGTCTTACGCTGGAACAGACTAAAAACAGTACAAAAAAATCATTTATATTCTAAATATTCCTGTCATGAGTTAAATTTTTTCATCTACAAAAAAGATCACAAGTTTTTTACAGAAGTGATTAAGCCATATTTAAAAAATAAAAAAAATAAAACATTTCTAGACCAGTGGTTATTGGGAAATAGTTTAGAAAAATATCTATCTCCAGCCATATTTGAGTCATTAAATGTATTTGAGCAAATTCTATTAGGGCAACGCCTAAACAGCAGTAATATGTTTCAGCACATAGAAGACCTAAACTCTTTACGCAAAATAAATACTGACGACTTAAATCACAAGTATCGCACAGCTGTAACTCTCAGCTCTCTCACTAATAAAGATAAAATAGGGTTTTTAGATGCCGTAGATAAAATCACCGTAAGAAAACCCTTGCCAAAAAGTAAAGTTTTTGAAAAAAGCGAGGGTGATGACGAGTGGGGCGATGAGAGTGATGGTGGTGATGATGATGACGATATTAGTAGTGATTTTGGTGACGAAGACTTGGATTACGACGACTACATCGAAGATGAATCCGCAGAAACAGAAGAAAATGAACCAACTAGTGTTCAACAATTAGTTTCTAAGAAACTAAATTTCAAAATTGGTTTAGTACAGCGCAAGAAAGTGCGAGCTTTCTACCGTGGACCAGTGCAAACAGAAGAATGGGTTGAAAACAACTATTACCATGTTGCAATAGAAAAACAGGCTAATCTAATCAAAGTAAATAATTTTTGGCATGACTACGCACGACATACTAAAGGTCCTTTTTTATCCACAAATTTGATCGAAGCAACAAATAGTTTCTCGGAAATGATTATAGCTCTTGCAGTACTTGATTTACCATTTTCTCCTCAAGATCATCAAGTAGAATACAATAATGAAAAAATGACCTTGTCCCCTGGAAGTAATGTAATTGTATTTCACCAAGAAATTGAAAAAACTTCAGCGGTAAATAATGATTCAATTCTCACGCGTCAGAGATTCTTTGCACGCGATGATCGCTACACTTATATCAATAATGAACGAACAGAAAAATTTGTAGAAAATGAATTCCTAATAGGTAGTGTATATGGTTGTCAGATCATCATAACCAATCCTACTTCTGCAAAAAGAAAAGTAAATGCGTTGATGCAGATTCCACAAGGAGCTATTCCAGTATCAGATGGATTTGAAACCGATAGTCGTTACGTTGAATTAAAAGCATATGGAACAAAAGCTATTGAATACTATTTCTATTTTCCATTTACCGGAAACTATCATCTCTATCCAGTACACATTTCGGAAAATGAAAAGATCGTTGCCCACGAAAAGCCTTTCTTGTTTAAAGTTGTGAAACAATTGTCAAAACAAGACACTTCATCGTGGAAATATATTTCCCAACATGGCACAGAAGACCAAGTGATCAATTACTTACGCACACAAAATCTTCAGCGCATTGATCTTGACTTAATAGCTTTTCGTATGAAAGAATTGAATTTCTTTTCACGAGCGCTACCAATTTTGCAAAAACGTCAAGTCTTTAATGACACATTGTGGTCATATACTCTATTTCACAACAATAATCCAAAAGATATAGCTGACTACCTTGCAACCACCGAATATTCTGAATATTGTGGCATGTACATTAATGCGAGTATTCTCAACATAAACTCTGTAGAACAACAAGAATATCAGCACCGTGAATACTGGCCTTTAATTAACATGCGCATAAATCAGTTAGGTCAAAAACGCAAAATACTCAATCATCATTTTTTTGAACAGTACAATGCTTTTATGTCCTATATGCGTTATCGTCCACAACTAACAGACCAAGATCTTCTCACTTGGGCAATCTATTTATTAGCCCAAGATCGAATTGATGATGCGCTCACAATCGTAAATCGTATTAACAACGAAAACCTCGAAACTCAAATTCAATATGATTATTTACAAGCTTACATTTCATTTTGTCTTGAGCAACCACAAAAAGCGAAAAACATAGCCAGAAAATATGAATCTTACCCTATAAAACGCTGGCGTACAATGTTTAATAATGTGTTATCTCAAGTAAAAGAAATCGAAAATAAAAGTAATATTATCGAGAATGTACAAGATCAACAAAAACAGTTCGCCGACCTTGAAGAAGATTTCGAGTTTATAGTAGACCAAAAACAAATTCATCTCAACTACCATAACCTAGAAAATTGCGAAATTAACTACTATCCAATGGATATCGAGTTACTGTTTTCTCGCAACCCTTTTGTCAAAAGTACCACAGGACAATTCTCTATTATACGTCCAAACATAACTCAAAAAATTTCTTTAAATAAAAAGCAAAAAAAATTAGTTCATAATTTACCGTTAAAATACACAGAAAAAAATGTTTTAATAGAGATTGTGGCAGGAAGTAAAACTAAATCACTTGCCTACTATCCTCATAATCTAAAACTGCACATTTCACAAAACTATGGACAGCTACAAGTACGCCATGGAAGCAATAATGACATGCTAAGCAAAGTATATATTAAAGTGTATGCTAAACACAAAGACAATATTGTTGAGTTTTACAAAGATGGCTACACGGATCTTCGTGGTCGTTTTGACTACACTTCTTCTAAAAATACTAATCACTTAGACAGTGTCCAAATGTTTTCTATTCTAATCCTAAGTGATAAATACGGAGCGATTGTTCGCGAAGTAAAACCACCTAAGATGTAGTAGTGATATTTAATAAATTGCACCGTCAATTCGTGCGTTTTTTTACAGAAAAAATGCCCATATCTCACAGGAGAACACTATGCTTTTAGTTATAAACGACCCCGAAATTGTTGCTCTTATTTCAGCAGTTCTTGGAATTGTTCTAACTCTGCTAAAATTTTTCCTCGAAAAAAAGAAAGATAATAGCGAACCAAATGCTTGGAAAAAATTCAAACAAACAACTACAATACTATTAGTCGGATTTTGCTTAGGGGTTGCAACTTGTTTTTACTTGTTTGTTAGCTCTGACTGGAAAGTTAAAAAAGCCTTTAAACGCTTTTTCAAAAAGCAAAAGCAGTCTTTTCATCAACCACGTTAATTGGAAAACAACGTATGAACAACCAAACAACAAAATCGCTCATTATGATACGACCAGCTAATTTTAATGCGAACAACCAAACGAGAAAATCGAATGCTTTTCAATCATCAACAACTATGCCAGCAAATATACAAAAGAAAGTGCAAAATGAATTTGCAAATATGGTTAAAATTTTACAAAAGAATGCTGTTGATGTTATTGTCATAGAAGACACTCCTCTACCGCAGAAACCAGATGCAGTGTTTTTAAATAACTGGTTTTCAACTCACGATAGCGGAGTAGTTGTTCTTTATCCTCTAGAAGCAGAAAATCGCCGTAAAGAAAGACGTCTCGATATTTTTGACACATTGATAAACAAACATCTGTTTTTGTTTTCTGAAATAACTAACTTGAGCTTATCAGAACACGAAAACAGATACTTGGAAGGAACAGGAAGTGTTGTTCTTGATCGCAAAGATAAACTAGCCTATATGTGTTACTCTTCTCGTAGTTATTCAGAAGTGCTAGACATGTTTTGCCGGAAACTGGGTTATGAAGCCGTTTCATTTCACGCATATGATGAGAACAGTAACCCTATTTACCATACCAATGTCATGATGTCTATTGGAGATAAATTTGCGGTTATTTGCGAAGAATCAATCAAAAATGCAGGTGAACATGAACGAGTTATTAATTCTTTAAAAAACAGTTCGCGGGAAATTGTCAATATTGATTACTCACAATTACATTCTTTTGCTGGTAATGTGCTGGAAATTAGGAATGAGAAAGAAGAAAACCTTTTAGTTATTTCGCAACAAGCTTTCAATTCTCTAAATTCTAAGCAAATTACTCAACTCGAAAAATATGTACGGTTAGTACCAATAGCGATTCCAAATATCGAATTGTATGGTGGAGGAAGTGTGAGGTGTATGATCGCGGAGAATTTTCTACCACACGAGAATGATTTCTAAGCAAATCACAAATTTTGATGCTCATTTTGAGCATCAAAATTTATTATGTACTACTTACGTGGAGTTGCTTTCCACTTGTACTTGCTTTCAGCTGGAAGAACAGCATCAAGAGATGCTAACTTACCACCATCATGGCTCTTAGTGAATTTTCGTGCTTGCAAAGTAATAAAATTTGCCGCTTGATTAAGGTTGCTTTTATTCTTAAAATTTAACTTTTTAAATAAAGTAAGTAAAGTTTCAATCTCAGGAACTCCACCAGACTTATTATTCACCGCAACAAGTCTTTTATAGGCGATATTCGTGCGCTTCATTTTTGCATCATAATACGCTCCTTTTTGGGTAGCTTTTGACACACCACGAAGAGCATACTCTAAATCGAGCATTGCACCAACAACAAACATTACACGTAATCTCTTCTGTGCACTTTTCGCATTGGTTGTGTTATTACCACGAACAAAGTTATGACGAATTAAACCTTGCGACCATGCCACAACTTCAAAATTAGCGCTTCCTGCTTTATGGCCACCCACATTTACCAATTTTTCATTACCAACGCTATGACACTGGTAGCAATTCTGTGCTATTTGGTAAATATCTTCAGTATTATACATGCCTTTTCCAGTGGCTACTTTAAGTCTTCCCATCCTGTCCTTAGTTCTGTCGTTGTGAATGTTGATCCAGTCTCTTGCTGCTCCATGACATGATTCACAAGACACACCAGAGATTGCTTTTGGCTTTCCTCTGACTTCTTGACGTGTATAATGACATCTTGCGCAAAAATCGTTGCGCTTAATGCTTCCTTTTAGACCCATTTTTTTGGCAATAGATTTTGCGCGAGGACGTTTATGCAATTCTTTAAAAGTATTAAAGTGTGGCGTTTTTTTCCAAACCCCTACAGCTTTTTTATGACAGTTACCACATTTATTTGCGGTCATTACTTTTTTAGGGTCTGTTTTTAAAGGCTTTTGGCTATCAATTAGTTTAAGCATCGCTTTGTCTTCAGCTGTCAAGTTAATCTCTGCACCTCCTCCAGCAGGAGGAGGTGTTGTTCCACCGCCCTGGGAAAGACCAGCAACTTTAGCTTGCGCCGCTTTTAAACGAGACTTTGCAACACCTAAGTTTTTTTGATATTTTTTCGCTACACTCTTCCATTTTTTCATTCCGTTAGCATCGCCACTTTTTTTAGCTTTTGCATAACGACCTTTAGCAGCGCTAAAGTTTTTCGAAAATTTCTTAGCCAAACCTTCATATTTCTTTACAAGGCCTTGCCATTTAGCTAATTCTGCATTGTCTGCGTAAAGAGCAGTTACTAGAAAGCAACAGACAACAAAAACTAAATATTTTTTCATATTTGTGTTATATGAGGACTATATTTAACACTTCACTATTAAATATAATTTACCCCAATCTCCCTTCATAATAGGCATCAATGTTGTAATCGTAAATTGTATATTTTATATTTATAACAGCTATTTTAAAATTGTGCAAATGACAAATCGTGTTTCAAACAATTATTCTTCTGTATCCTTAACACTATCTAAAAATAAGTATCTTCTACTTAGCCGTCGATATACTCATCATCTTCGTCATCCTCATCCTCGTAATACTCATCATCTTCGTCATCCTCATCCTCGTAATACTCGTCATCTTCGTCATCTTCGTCATCTTCGTAATCTTCGTCATCACTCCATATATCATCGTAATCCTCGTCATTTTCTGATTCTTCATTGATCAAAGATTCATCATCATCTCCAAAATCACAAAAACTAGAGTGAAGTAAATCATCAGAATCATCTCCGTAAAACAAATCTTCGCCTATAGAATCTTTACTTTGATATAGAAGTTGTGTATTCGTATCAGTTTTTACTCGTTTTCTTTTTCCACTCCGCATTTTCTGTAACCAGTTATTTACAGCTAAAATATCGGGTACTTCATGGGCAACAGATTTTTCAGACAAAGCTTCTACCGAAGACGAATGGAGAAGTTTTCTCCACAGTTTGAGAAATAAATCGTGAGAACCATAAATATCTACTTGGCTAATTTTTCCATTTATAGCAGATACAAAACCAATACTATCACTCTTATTATGAGCCACATCATGTAAAGCATCAATGTAGTTTTGCACTTTATCATAAATTAATTTATTTTCGAGGGTTAATTGCATACTAGATTTAGAGACATTACTACGAACAGATTCCCCTAAATTGCCCGACAGCTTCTGTTGAAGATTTTTAACTTGTTTCCAAACTTTTCTTTGATTTTGAGAGTATTTAATTGCTAATTTTAACTTCTTACTAGCCACTTGGTAATCATTCGAATGAAAAGTCTCTACACTTTCATCGTTTCTCTTACTCCACCGACCTGATTCAACGCAAAAAGTTTTGATTGCTTTTCGCCCGCTATTCGGTAAAACAACTACATCGCGGGCTACTGTTCTATCTTGCTTACCACCTTTTAAAATATCGCCTGCGTGTACATATATGGGACTATTACCTAAGTTTTCGATAGTCAATTTCCCCACTATTTTAGTTTCGTGAACTGTGGCTTTACCATTTTTCATCGCTTCTTCTAATGTAATCACATTTTTCAAATTAATCGTATTTTCACCATGTAGTAAATAAACAGTTAAATTCCGATAGGTGTAAGGACCCGATATTTTATATTCAAATTTCTTTGAAGTAATTTCTTTAGTACCATTAATATTTGAAGTAATTTTTTCAGCGTAAGAATTAATATTTGTTTTTGTGGACGTGAGTTCGACTGATATTTGTACATTTTCAGTCTTTTCAGTATTTATTTTTGTTTTTGTAGTAATGGGTATAGATTCAACCGATTTTTGTAAACCCTTTGTAGCTTCGATATCAGACCGAATAATTGTTTCTTTTTGGAATACTGTAGAGTGAGAACAGCTAGCCATAACAAAAAACAATATATAAATATAGATTTTCATAATACCTCCAATTTCATAACAGAAACATTTTGGATTTATTATAGAACTACTATGTCATAGGTATGTCATGATTCTGTCATTTTTTAAAATAAAATTATCATTGGCTTCCCGACATTTAAAAGAATAGTCCAAATAATACTATTTAGCTAGGGCAAAAATTATCACATTCAATTGTAATCGTAACTCACAGACGCTATGACTATTAAATTGAGAACATCTAAGAAATAAAAAACAAAAAAACTTAGAAAGCACTGCCAGAAAAGATAGAATATAAATTACAAATTTTCTTGACAATGCCAAATCAAAGTTTACAATAATTACCAAAAGTGTAAACTTTGTTGTTTTTTTAACAAAGGTCCTGTTTATGGCACAACAAAAAAAAATAACATACGAAACACTATACAAAGTAATGGAAATATTTTTTCGCTATGGATACAAAAAAACATCTTTAGACGATATTGCGCAAAGTATTGGCGTATCTCGTCAAGCTCTCTATAAACACTATAAAAACAAAACAGATCTTTTTAAATCAGCTGTGGCAGCAATGTTAGAAGAATCATTAGTGCAATCAAAAAATATATCAGAAGACGCCAGCATCAATTTAGAAGATAAGCTTCTTAACTTGTTTGACATCTGGAGTGGACAATATGTGAATATAGTAAAATCTCATCCACACGCTTCAGAAGTTATTGATGCAACACATTCTTTGATTGGAGATATAGTTTTTGCCAAGCAACAACAATTTATATCTATTGTTACTGATGTATTAAAAGATCAATGTAAATCAAAAAAAACAAGCATTACCACAAAACAAACTTCTGAAACATTGTTCTACACCGCAAAAGGTATATGTTTGTATTGTGAAAATAGAAATGATTATAAAGAAAAAATGCACATAGCGATTTCCCTTATTTGTAATTCTTATTTTTAAACCAGTCTTTAACAATAGTTTCCTATTACAATAATGGAGTACATATGCAAGCTCTCGTAATTACTAAATTTGACGATAATTTCAAATACATTGAGGTACAAGATTGCCCCATTCCAAAACCTGAGAATGGTGAAGTCCTTATCAGAATAGAAGTGAGTTCTTTAAGTCCTGCAGATTCTTTACTAATTCGCAATGCTTATATAAAGTCACTCAGTCTACCTGCCATTCCTGGTCTATTCGGAATTGGTAGTATCGTTGAATCTGGTGGTGGAATCATGGGAAAGTTTCTCAAGGGAAAACGAGTGCTTTTTGAGGCTAAACTAGAAAAAGGAGGTGCGTGGGCTGAATATGCAATTGCCGATGCAAATATTTGTTTTCCGATTGGAGATATAGTCCCTCAAGATGGGTTAAGTATCGGAAATACCATTACCGCAATGGGCATGCTTGACGTCTCCAAAAAAATAGGCGCTAAGTCTATTGTGATGAGTGCTGCAGCTGGTAGCCTTGGTCGCTTTGTCAACATGTACTTTCCACAAAAAAACATGAATGTTATCTCAATAATTCGTTCGCAAAAACAGCGAGAAATTTTAGAAAGTATAGGCGCAAAATATATTCTAAATCAAAAAGACGAAGATTTTGAAGACAAACTTTCGCAATTAACGACAGAACTAAAATCAACCGTTGCATTTGATTCTGTTGGTGGTTCCTTACCTCGTAAACTTATGCGCACTTTACCAAAACATTCTACTATTTTTTCTATTGGAAATCTTTCTGGACGCGATGTCGAAATTGACCCGACAAAAGATATGATGAGAAAAATGCAAAAATACCAAACTTTCGTAGTACCAGAATGGCTAGATAAGCAAAGTTTTCCAAGAAAAATGCTAACTCTATCAAAAGCACGTAAGATAGCTAGTTCTCTAGGAGAAAAGAATTCGATTCGCAAGACTGTGACCCTACAACAAACTGCACAAGAAATGAGTGATCTCTTTACAGATACTAGCGCAGGAGTGGTTTTAGTTTGTCCAGCAAAATAATTCACCGCTAAAGGAATCAATGATTATGTCTACCCAAAAAACAAAACTCAACGATACTCTTGTACTGCCAAATGGCTCAACATTAATCAATCGCATAGGAAAATCAGCAATGAGCGAATCACTAGCTGATCACTACCACAATCCAACTCGCGAATTAATTTATCTATATGAAAAATTTGCACAAGGGCAAACAGGGCTACTCATAACAGGAAATGTAATGGTAGACTATAAGTCTCTAGAAAGAGCACGAAACATAGTATTTGGAGAGTACTCAAACCACGAAAAATTAAAAGAGTGGGCACAATCTTCGCAACAAGATGGTGTACAAACTTGGGTGCAAATAAGCCATCCTGGTCGCCAAGTAGCCAAACACATCAACAATAAACCTGTTGCTCCATCTGATATCGCTGCTGTACAAAAACTAAAGGCTTTTGCAAATGCACGAGCTCTTACAACCGAAGAAATAGCAAACATTAAACATAAATTCATAGAAGCAGCACTAACAGCTAGGAATGCAGGATTTCAAGGAGTGCAATTCCACGCTGCCCATGGCTATCTATTAGGACAATTCCTATCTCCCGCAAATAATTTACGTACAGATGAGTGGGGCGGCTCTATCGAAAATCGCGCAAGACTATTGATAGAAATCATTCGCGCAACACGCGAAAAAGTGGGCCCTACTTTTTCCATAGGAATTAAAATCAATTCAAGCGATTTTAGAAGAGGTGGTTTTACTGAAGAGCATTCCCTCGAAACAATGATTCTATTAGACAAAGAATCTCTAGACCTAATCGAAATCTCAGGAGGAACATACGAAAGCAGCGCTATGTTGGAAGGGAATCCCAAAGCTGGCGAAAAAGCTTTTTTCGTTAGTTTTGCAGAACGAGCGCGGCAAGCAACAAAAATTCCACTGATGATAACAGGTGGTTTTCGACATCGTGAGCAAATGGAAAAAACTCTTGAAAGCGGCAACATTGACGTTATAGGTTTAGGACGACCAGTAGCTTGCGACCCCTTTGTTAGCAAAAAACTTTTAAATGGAGAGCTCCAAGAATTAAAAGCACCAAAAATAAAAGTATCAAAAGGATTACGTGGTCTCGGAGAAGCAGCATGGTACACTCAACAATTATATCGTCATAGTAAAGGACAAGAAGCCAAAGAGAATATCGCGATATTGCCTTGCTTGTTCAAGCACTTTACCAGCGATTTTATAAGAGCAAAAACGCGTAAAGTGAAAAAATAAACTAATTAGCGTTACTTCTTTATTTTAAAAGGTCTAAGGCTTAAAACGTAACAATAAGGACTACGCAACGCTTTATTAATTCGAGCAACTATTTTTTTATCCACTGGTAAATAAGAAATCGTATTTTTTTGTAGTAAATCTTCCTTACCTAGAAGCACCGCAAGATAAGGAATTATCGCTCGATCTTGTTTCGCCATGTGCTTAAAAGCTTGGAGTATCCAGTCTTGATCACTGTTAATTCTTCCCCACACATAGTAATATGTTCCGATTGCGCATATCTCTGATGCCTGCCCTAATATATGTGACTGTCTTGATCCTACTCTAGAAATATACGACCACTGGTGCAAATGCTGGTCATATATTTTTGGAAATTCTGAAGTAAGATAATCACTGACTACTGTTTGCTCATAAATATTTTCACTCCACGAACAACCTAGTAAAGAATATTCTTTTTCATATTTCAAAGCTAGGCAAACACCGCAAAAAGATTTTCCTGTACGCACATAGGGCTTAAATCCAGCTTGTACTAAGGAAAAAGTTACAACTAACGACACAGGAACAAAAATAACCAAAAACGCGATGACCAAAAATTTACTTGCTTTGCTCATACTATTTACCTTTCTTAGATCGGAAAAAGTATCGCGCAAAAAAAACACGATTACGCGCAACAATCCAATACCCAAGTTCCACAAACCAAATAAACGGTGGTAAGCGCAATAAAAAAGCCGAAAACTTCCACCCTAAGGCTTCTAACAAATAGACACAAGCCTTTCCCGCACGAAGTACCTCGCCATCACTCTTAATAACATGAACAGCCCAACTACAAGCCTTATAAATCTCTGGAGTCATTGGTGGCGAAGGTGCTTCTTGGTAGGCAACTACTTCAAATAGTTCTTTCTTGTCATACTGTCTGAACCAGACAGAAATTCGCCGTCAGAAACCTCAGTCTCCATCCCACAACAACCAATGTTTTTCATATACGGGTTTGTTTTCCATTTTTTATTTCCATTATGAATAGGGTATTTTGATAAAATAGATAATGCATTTGAAAAAAATATTCTCTCTATATAATACTTGAATCTAACACTTTTTACAAAAAATAGTATTATTAACTCAAGTTGCGGTCTATCAAAATTATCCTATGATCTAGTATCATAACTCTTGCAAATTCGATGTACGGTGCGAATCTCGTGAAACGTGGTCGTGACACATCGCATGAAGTAAAGGGAAAGTTATGAATGTATACATTGTTTTACTAAAAATAACCCAAGTTGCGACCTATAAAAGTTATCGTACAGTCTGGTATAATTACTCTTACAAATTCGATGTGCGCGGTTCGAATCTCGTGAGACGCAGTCGTGGCACATGGCACGAAGTAAGGGTAATCCAATGAATTTTAGTCATGAAAAATTAGATGTATATCAAGTATCACTAGAATATACAAAAGAAACATTTAATGTGATGGAGAAAATGCCATCAGGTTACAGCTATTTAAAGGATCAGCTAAAAAGAGCATCGCTTTGAGTCCCTCTTAATATAGCAGAAGGCAATGCCAAATTTAGCAAAAAAGAGAAAGTAAGGTTTTTCTCTATAGCAAGAGCATCAGCAAATGAATGTAGTGCAGTATTCGATGTTGCTAAGATAGCCCAAATAATAGACTCAAAAGAAAAAACTACTCTATAGAATAATTTGTATGCTTTCAAAGTTAATAGTCTAATTTTCGCACATGGAATATCGATCCACGACCACGAACCTCAAAAATCGAATTGCACACATCGTTTTTTTATACTGTTATAACGACTCTTCTCTTAAAGTAGGAAAAACAAGAAGGAGAAAGTCATGGAAAAAGAAATTATAATTGTTTTCTGTATATGTGATGAGATAACACAAGCACTCAAGATTGTAGAAGATCCTCAAGTTAAAATGACTAATTCAGAAATTATGACAACAGCATTAGTTTCTATGCTCTACTTTTCTGGCAACTTTGAAAAAGGACGAAACTTTTTAGCTACTGAGTTTATTCAAAAGGTTACCCGTAAAAGGATTGAAACTACTTTTAGTCAGATCACTTCTTTTTTTCCAAAGAATATTCATGCTGTTACCTCTTATGGATTTGAGTTAAAAGTTGTCCTTTTTGTTCTCGCTTTCACTTTTTCTTGTTATTTTTAGGTCGCAACTTAAGTTAAAATAAGAAAATAAATGTACGAAATTGTATGATATCCACCTTTAGTAAATGAAAATACTAAGCCAAATTTTGTATTAATCGCAGTTCTATTGAATATATAAGTAATAGTGCATTCCAAAGTATTTAAACTTTAATCGGCGGTTTAAAAAATCATCGTTATTCGAATAAAATAGGAATACTTTAATTTTATTAAAGCAAAATAAAATAGTAACATTTGAAAAAAAGAAAATATCTCTCTATAATACCGTTCCTGTTTAAGCAGTAAATAATACTTATACACCAAGATTTCAAAGAAAATCTTTTTACATCTCTTATCGTAGAATGGACTTAATAATCGCATGGCAAATTTTAATGACAAAATGTTTAGTGGTAAAAAAGAATACAAACTAGGATCGAAGAAAAATCCTGCTACTGTTAGCGTACAAACGGAAAAAAGAAAAGAAGAAGTCGCTAAAATATTCGAAGAAAACAATTGGACATATAAAATCAACTTAGATGCAGATAAAGCAGAAGATATAAGCGAACTAGAAATACTACAAAATCCAGTACAGGGAGAAAAGATAGAAAAAAAAGTAGGACGTAACGAGCCTTGCTCTTGCGGAAGCGGCAAAAAATATAAAAAATGTTGCGGAAAATAACAAAGGGAATTTACAAATAGAAAACGACGAAAATATTTTCTATTTGTAAATTCTTTTTTTGTAGAAACTGACTTCAATTCATTCAACTTTATTCATAAAGTTGTACCCAAATTCAAATTTTCTAGCGCAAAATACTTAATACGTGATCTGAAAACAAGTCTCTTAACTCAACGCTTTTTAATAACACGGAGTAAAATATGGGGAAAAGAAATTCGTTGATTGTAAATTGCGTTCAAGCACTAAACATCATCCCGCAACAACAACTCTTAGCTATGCAAAGCAACAGCGATTTACTCGAAAACTTACACCAAAATAATGTTATAAGTCTCCAACAAAAAAACTACATTCATTTTTTAATTGCTTATTATGTATTACTGCAAGGTTCAAATCAATATGGACATTTAAACGAAATACAAGTTAAGAACCTAATGCAAAGTAAACTAAATTCATCAGAATCAGAAAATATTTCTCTTAGTTATGCTGATAAACAGTTTATTCATCGTGGTATAGCTCAGAAAGTTTCTAAAAACTTATACAAAAACCAGATATTAGTTGATAAAGAATATCAATTGATTCAAAGCTGGCTAAATAGTTTAGACGAGTCCAAGGAAGCCAAAGCTTTTCCCAAAATAGGCAACTATCAAATACTAGAACTAATCGGTAGCGGTGGAATGGGAAGAGTATACAAAGCGCAGCATCCTATTCTGAGAAAAGAAGTCGCTATTAAAGTGCTAATCAACTTACAAAATGCTTCTCCTAAAATAAAGCAGCGCTTTCATAATGAAGCATGTGCTATGGCACAATTAGAACATCCACATATTGTACAGATTCATGACACAGGAACAGACAACGGAATTTCCTATATTGTCATGGACTATATCGCAGGGATTTCGCTAAGAGAACTCACAACAAACAATAAGGTTACTATTCGCAAATCTTGTAATTTGATATCACAAATTCTCCAAGCAGTATACTATGCACATAACCAAGGCATTATTCATCGCGACTTAAAACCAAGTAATTTACTTTTAAAACAAGATAAATTATTTCTTATGGATTTTGGTTTAGCAAAAGACATAAAAGAAGATCAAAATCTAACAAACAGTGGTCAACTACTCGGAACACTTAAATATATGTCCCCTGAACAAGCCGAAGGTAAAACAAAGAAAATAGATCGACGCACAGATATTTATGCTACTGGAGTTATTTTTTATGAAATGCTCACAGGAGTTTGCCCCATTCAAGGTACATCTCAATCTAAAGTCATCCACAATATCTTGTATGGACAAATCAAACCGATGAATTTTTACAATAAAAATATTCCCAACGAACTAGAGGCAATATGTTGTAAAGCAATGGCAAAAAGTATCGAAGAGCGCTATCAAAACGCAGAAGATATGAGAAAAGACATTCGTCTTTTTCTAGAAGGAAAAGCCATTTCAATTCGCTCAAATGCATTTTCTCAACACATTAAACGCCACAAAAGAAAATACATACACACAGTAAGCGCTACTGTTTTTACTCTATTATTTCTCACAATAGGAATTGCTGTTGGTCGAAATAGTAAAGAAGTATTGGACAAAAGACCCCAAATGACCAACAAAACAAAAAAAGAAGCCCAAATAGTTAAAAAGCAAATACCACAGAGGCAAATCCCTTATCTTCAGCCTTCACAACAACAGTTACGATACTTCAAGTATGATCCAAAAGAATGGGAACTATGGGAAAATAAACGCTTTAAGATGCGCTACCATGTAAAGCGTTCTTGGCAACAAAAAACAACAAACAGCTCAGAGTTTTCAAGAGTAATTCACAGTAGCTCTAGCTACGGAAAAGCTATTTTCTACTTTTCGTATACTAAGAGCAACAACTTAGAAAAACTGCTAAAAACAACGGAAGTTGCTCTTCGTAGATTAAACCAAGGAATATTAATAAGAAAACGGCAAATAAACGTTCGTATTTATGATCTACACGGTAAACTGACAACCTATTTTCTAGAAGAAAATACTACAAATTTTTATCTGCAAGTTTTTTGCGCCATCCGCAACAATACGGCATGCGTTTGTATTGCTCGCCGCCCACAGAATAATTTACAAGAAAATGTCGACTTGTTTTACTCGGTATTTTCTATAACTCCTTTTGATTGATCTTCAAGAAAAGTAATAAACATTACTTATAATTTTTTGAAAATATGAATAAATATAAAAAACTAGAATTAGAACTGAATGGCATTCGAGCCTGACACGAATGTTTCACGAATGTCTTGGCAATATGAAAATGTCATTTAGTGTTAAAACAGAAAAGTACAATGATTAGCAATTAGGACTGATAATTTTTTGAAAATATGAATAAATGTGAAAAAAACTAGATCCTTATATAAAACAAAGACATTTTCTATTGATAACATAAGGAGCTATTTATGAAAAATTTTACTATTTACTCATGTCTATTATTGCTAAGTGTTATTTTTGCTCAAGACATTCACATAGCAAACGATGTAGACCAAAAAATAAAGAAAATCCTACAAGATTTTCTAGACGAGAAATATGAAAATTACAAGACTTTACAAAAAACCAATGAAAACTTGCAAGATCAAATTCTCGTCTTAAAAAAGCACTTACAAAAAGTCAAATATGAAAAACAAAACCTCAACGAGTTATTAAAAAAATATAAACAACAACTTAGAAAATCAAGAGTCGTCGAATCTGAATACTGGATTGCAGTTCAGTGCAAAGCAAAGGAGCTGGCAAACGAAAGTGGTAAAATAGACGCTAATTATGTAAACATTATTGCCAATAAGCTAAAGGAAAATATCAAAAACAATCTTGATAATGTAACTGTAAAACGGGTACGTTGGAATGAATTAAATAAACAAGATTCTTTAGGAATAGAACAACAACAAGGTTTATTAAAATTTGTTGAGCGTTCAACAATATCACAATCCACTTCCCAAAAAAATTGGTACTCAAGTTTTGACCTTGCCATAGATAGGTCAACTCTCGACAAATGCCCTTTTGGCAATAAATGGGTATACATAAAAACTCATAGCCTACAAGCGGATGGATCGCCTGGTAAAGAAATAAAACTAAAATTATTCAAACGAAACGGCCTAAGTTTAGATGCCTATCCCAGTCGCGATTACACAGTGGAAATTTTAAACTATGGAGACAGTTGGTCATCGCATCGAGAAGTAAAAGTTGTCCGCGTAACTGGAATCACCACATACACAAACTTCCATCAACCTCATACCTCATCGCAAATAAAAGGCGGGCCGCGAGAAAGAATCCGTCTGGATATTTTTTACAAAGATCGTGTCGGTGAAAAGAAAATATCAAGTGTTGACAATGTTAGTCCACCCATTGTTGATTTTCAAATCCATCCTGCGAGTGTTATATTACTTCGAATAAATGGAAAAGTAACTTCTCACGAAATTCGAAGTACGATATCAGAAAAATTTGAGATGTTTAGAGGAAATGATAAAGAGCGGTGGAGTGCTTCTGTACAAAATGGTCCTGTACTTTTACCAAGTGTATTTAGTATTCAGAATCAATAGTTAAAAAAATCAAATAATTTTTGACAAAGTAGGGCGTGTCATCATTCAATACAGATAAAAATATAACGGATTCATTTAATGATACGCCAGTAGTATTGAGCCCGAGCCCGTTTGCGAGCCCGCGCCCGAAAACTTTTTGAGAGCGACTGAAAGTGATTTATTGGTTCAATACTAGTTTTTTGCGATGGAAAAAGAAACTTTGCTTCTTTGATAAATTGTTAGTGAAAGTTTCGGAAACGGGCTCGCAAACGGGCTCGGGCTCGAAAAAACACACAATATTTTGAATGATTACACGCCCTAATAAAAATTTTAAACTTGTGTTTTTTTACAACGAGTCTTGCAGGTATTAATATTAAAGCCTCTACGATAATGTAGAGGCTTTATAACAATAAAATACTATTTCAATTCAAATTCTTGCTCGATAGTGTGTCCAGAAAATAAAGTTAAAGAAACTTTTATATTTGATGCTTTATCTTCCGTTTTTACATAACCACGAACAACAACAACAGATGGGGAATTTTCTGGTAAAAACTGTGGAATAGGGGTTTCATCATCTAATGTACCATCTACCCACTTGTTGCCTAACCAAAATTTAACGCTCGCGTCAACAACAGCATTTTTTTCTTTTTCATAGTTGCTGGTTAAAATCTGTACTGTATAAATAGCGTGACGATTTCCATTTGAGCGGAAATGATCTGATTTAGATCGGATTAATCGCGATAAGGTGATTTTAACATCATTAGTTGGTTTAGGTTGTTGTGTTTTTTTTGCTTGATTTCTAGCTGTGTCAACAGCTTTTGAAAGCTCACTGTTTTCTTTTTTTACTTTTGCAAGTAAAGCAAGAGTTTCTTCTGCTTTTTTTTCGTTTTCTTTTTTTTGCTTTTCAAGTTTTTTTTCTAGCTTATCAGCTTTATTTTCAAGATAGCTAATACGCGTATTTTTTTCTTTAAGGGCAGTAATTGTATTTTCCAGATTTTTTATTTTTTTATATAGTATAGCTGGGTCTGTTACTTTTCCTTCCGCAATAGCCCTGTTTTGACCAGTAGCAACAAGATGTTTGTTTAGGATTGTTTTCGGGTCTGCTTTTTTGGAAAGTTCTTCTGAAAAATATAATTTTATACCTTTACCTACTCCAGGTATATAGATGGTGTATCCCATTCCGCTATATCCATGACGACGGCCTTGTATTGAATTATGGCGTTCTCCATTAATCACCGTCCAGTATGTCTCTCTGCTAATTTCGCCGCGAGCATATTGTACATTATGACGATAAGGAAAAACTTGACCGTTCCAATCGTGATCAATTGTTCCACCAAAATGAACTAGATATTTGTGGTCTTCTTTTTTACCTACTCTTACAATTGTTACTTCTAAAACTGATTTTTCCCATCCACCTTTGAAAACTTGAGCAAAAGAAGCAACTTCAATACCACTATGTAGTTCAAAAATCGAATTTTCAGCAACAACAATTTCAATTGATTTTTTCACCAAAAGGTTACTGTCTTTATCAAAAAATCGAATTTGATATTTACCGGCCTTTTGTCCATCAAAAGTGAGTGTCCCTTTTTTGCCACTAGTATATTTCCAGTGACCATAAGAAGATAGTTCAGCATCTTCGATTATCACATTAGCCCATTCACCTGATTCGCCTGGCATGTTAGAGTAGCTGACTTCAATACTTTCAAAATTTTTAAAGGTATTTTTTTCTAGCTTAACTTGAACATCAGCAAAAGTAAGAGAAGTACAAATAGATAACACTAATATGTATAAAATGAACTTCATAAACAAACTCCAAAATATATTTATGGGAGAGTATCGTATAACTTTACCAAAAGTTACGCATATAGATATGCTTTGTAATATCTATGTTCCACATTTTTTAACATATGAATTTTTCAAAAAATAGTCAATAATATTCTACTGTAAAATATTACCATAAGGTACATTAAAAAACTATAGTGAAATCCTCGCAATTACTATTTTTTTTGCCGTTAACATCAACACTGGTAAGTTTTTACATCTACAGTCAAAGGTTTTGTTATATATTAGCGTTTCCACAAATAAATGGGTGCAATCCTTAACGAACCGTCTAATTCAATTGAACGCTTAGATAGTTTTAGTGACAGAGAGTATTATTAAATAAATTCGCTCCTGATGGAATATTAGAATATAACGAGCTGTAACGACAGAAACCACAAATCAAATAGAACAACTAGTTCTCTTTCTTTTAATCCTTAATCAGACGTTGCCCTGAACTGACATATTTCTTTCAAATTTAAGTCGATAACCTTACTTGTACAGGACTACTTTTTTTCCATACTCTTTATATTTCTGCTTTGTTTTTCCGTACACGCTTCCATTTTTTATAGACTTCTTAGAGCCACATTTCGGACATCTCATTCATATCTCCTTTTCTGATAACTACTTTTTTATTTTAAATTGTATCAAAAAAGAAGTTTTTAGAAAACATCACTACATGATATGGACTACCAAAATAATAAGTATAGTAAAGTTTAACATAAATCAATATCAAATATTATCAAAAAATATCAAATTGTTCTTGTCGAAAAGAAAAACTAAAGTATAATAAAGTAATGAAACTATCAGAATATGCAAAAAAGAATTCAATAACTTATTTAACAGCTTATCGTCATTGGCAAAAAGGCTATATAAAAGGAAAACAACTCCCGTCAGGAACAATAGTTGTTTTCGACGAAAAGGAAAAAAAAGCTAAGGAAGAAAAGCCAAGCGCGATCATTTATGCACGAGTATCATCATCAGAAAATAAAAAAAATCTAGAGTCTCAGTGCAACCGCCTAAGAGATTATGCAAGTGCTAGAGGCTATCAAATAGCAAAAGAAGTCAAAGAAATAGGATCTGGATTAAATGATAAGAGAGCAAAATTAAAGAAAATTTTAGAATCAGATGATTGGAAAATTTTAATAGTAGAGCACAAAGATCGTTTGGCAAGATTTGGATTAAATTACATTGAAATATTATTAGCAAAAGAAAATAAAAAAATAGAAGTAATAAACAAAACAAGTGGTGATAAAGAGGACTTGATGCCAGATTTCGTAAGTATAATTACTTCTTTTTGTGCCAGATTATATGGGTTGAGAAGAAACAAGAGGCGAACAGAGAAAATTATAAAAGAGTTAGAAGAAGAAATGAGTAAAACTGAAAAATAAGTGAGTTTAAGCAAAATTATGAAGCTCGTAGAAAAACATAATATAACAAAAAATAATAAAAAATACTTTGAACTGGACGACTTAAGTTTCCGTTCAAAAAATCTATATAATGCTGGATTGTATGTAGTGCGTCAAAATTTTTTCGCAGGAAAAGGTTTTATAGGTTACGAAAATCTTCAAAAAGAGCTACAACAAAGTAAGCAGCCAGACTATTACGCACTACCAACAAAAGTAAGTCAGCAGATATTAAGAGTATTGTGCAAAAACTTCGAATCATTTTTTAGAGGGTTAGAAGGATACAAGATCAATCCAAATAAATTCAAGGCAAAACCAAAATTGCCAAAGTATAAACATAAGAGTAACGGACGGAATATAGTTTTATACCCAATAGATGCAATAAACAAAAAAGAATTAACAAAGAACAAAATCAAGCTATCAATGTGTAACATAACATTGTCATGTCAACAAAAACACATCAAACAGGTAAGAATAGTTCCTCGATATGGAATGTACAAAATAGAGATTGTTTATGAGAAATCAGTGTATCTACTCAAAGAAAAAGATATCACGTCGGAATTTCTCTTAGAACTACAAAAAGATACACCAATATCATTGTATTTGAGAAAAAAGTGTTCAAAAATATTGCAAGAAAAAATAGAAAACTACAAATGCGATAAACCAGCAAAGTTTTTAAAAAAAGCAATAGCAGATAAATTGAATTCTTTGATCAAAACAAAAATTTATAACAAAGATATTTTTGATTCTGTAACACTATCAAAAGTAACAAAACAAATATTAAGTCAAAAGCCAAAAGAAGAAAAGTTACTTGAGTTCAATAGATTATTATTAGAAGATTGTTACAAACAATTAGGAAAACATAAAGTTCTTAATCCTAACCTTGATAAAAACAAAATCGCTGGAATAGACATTGGGTTAAACAACTTAGCGGCTATAACTTCAAATCAAAAAGACTTCACTCCTGTCTTGATTAACGGTAGACCTCTAAAATCGATTAACCAATTTTTTAACAAAAAGCGTTCTTGTTTAATGTCTTATATCGGTAACAAAGGAACTAGTAGAAGAATTGAAAAACTTACATACAAAAGAAATTGCGTTGTTAGCAACTACCTTCATCAATCTAGTCGCTATATCATTAAATTGCTAGTTGAGAAAAGTATTGGAACATTAGTTATTGGCAAAAACGATGATTGGAAGCAACAGATTAACATTGGCAAAAGGAATAATCAAAATTTTGTTTCTATTTCCCATTCTCAGTTTGTTAACCAACTTACCTACAAAGCCCAACTTGCTGGTATTGAAGTTCTTATTCAAGAAGAAAGTTACACTTCTAAATGTTCTTTCTTAGACAGTGAACCGATCAAGAAACATCAAAATTATTTGGGACGCCGTGTTAAACGAGGTCTATTTAGGTCTAAACAAAATATTTTGCTTAATGCTGATATCAACGGGGCAGCAAACATTATTCGAAAAGCAATCCCGAATGCTTTTGCTAACGGGATAGAGGGCATAGTAGTATTCCCTAAAAGGATCACTCCTTTTTAAATGAAAATTCATTAAATGTAATATTTGATAATGTTTTCGTGAACTATAGATACAGAGCAGGAATTCCATGGAGAGATCTTCCATCTAGATTTGGTAGATTTAAATCAACCCATGCTTTACTATACACGATTTAGTCGTTGGAATAAAAGAGGGATATGGGGAAAAATATTCGAGATTCTATCGCAAGATAGCGATAATGAGTATGCAATAATCGATGCAACAATAGTTAGAGCACACCAACACAGTGCAAGACACGAAAAAAAATAGAGAATCCCAGGCAATTGGAAAAGTGCTGGAGAGTTAAGCACAAAAATCCATGCAACATGTGATGCTCCTTACAACCCAACAGGTTTTCATCTGACAGCTGGTGAAATGCATGATTTAGATGGAGCTGATGAGTTGTTGCCGTGTATTCAGACCGATGCTTTGCTTGCAGACAAGGCATATTATGCTGAACAACATGTGCTGCAAAAATTAGATGGGAGAAAAATTACTCCTGTTATTCCTGTTAGATCTAATATTAAACAGCCTTGTGAGTACGACAAGCATCTCTATAAGTGTGGTTTCTATACAAAAAAACCCCTTAACTACGATTGTGTGGTGTAGTAAAATCCACTTCGGGTCCTTTAGGTACAACTCCTGTTGGATTTATTGCTTTGTGGCTTTCGTAGTAATGGCGTTTAATGTGAGTAAAATTTACTGTTTCTGCAATTCCAGGGATTTGATACAGCTCGCGAACATAATTGGAGATATTTGGGTAATCTTCAAGACGCCGTAAGTTACACTTAAAATGTCCTACATAAACAACATCAAAGCGAATCAAAGTTACAAATAATCGCCAGTCTGCAATAGTGATTTGGTCTCCGATTAAATAACGTTGCTGTTTTAAAGTATTTTCTATTTTGTCGAGCGCGTTAAATAGATTAGTGAATGCTTCTTCGTATGCTTCTTGAGAAGTAGAGAATCCTGCTTTGTATACACCGTTGTTAATATTTTTATATACAAAGTCGTTTACTTCATCTATTTCTTCTCGTTGTTCTTGTGGATAATAGTCGATGCTATCATCAGTGCAAGAAAATTCACTATTAAACATGAGAATGATTTCACTTGATTCGTTGTTCACGATCGTTTGTTTTTGCTTATCCCATAAGACAGGAACCGTGACTCTACCTGTGTAATCTGATTTTTCTTTCGTATATATTTCATGAAGAAATTTCTTATTATTGACAAAGTCTGGAATAGCTCCATCTTCTTCACTAAAAGACCATCCGTCACTTCCCATATATATATCAACTACCGATACAGAAATAGCCTCCTCTAGATTTTTTAAAACGCGGAAAATTAATGTTCTATGTGCCCAAGGACAAGCATAAGACACATAAAGATGGTAGCGACCAGGCTCAGCACTAAATCCTGATGATCCATCTCGAGTAATTTGGTTGCGAAAAGAACTTTGTTCGCGTATAAAGCGTCCTTTACTTTTTTCGGTATCATACCACTTGTCGTGCCAAGTTCCTTCAACTAAAAGCCCCATATCTTTCCTTTCTCTAAATCAAGCAAGATCCACTTCATTCCTCAGAACAATAACTTGAAATGTCTTTATTAGTTTAGCCAAGCTGCTCAAACCATAATAATGCATTTGAAAACTGAGACCTTGGCAGCAATTTATAGCTTGTTATTGAAAAATGACGATTAAATTTTCGCCACACAGCATTGGACTTTTGCTTTTGGCGTTTTACTTTGTCGCGTAAAATTTGAATTTGCTGTGCGTCAATTGTTTCTTCTGCTATCGAATCGGTTTGAAATTTAAAATATTGTTGTTCTAAAAATGAAATGCGTTCGCTATTTTTAACAATGCGGTCCTTGTTATCGTAGACTTCTTTGACAACTGCTTTTAAAAGATTTGCTTGGAGAATGAGTTGCTGGGCGTTTTCATTTGAAAGCTGTGCGCTCCGTGCTAAGTCTGTGGAATGTTGTTCAATCATTTTCGATTGCCTACTTAATTGTAAAGCATTATTTGCAACTACATGCGCTTGGTCGGAAAGCTGTCCAGCGACTGAAAACAAAACAGGGCTTGAGCTTTTTTCTGTTGTTAGTAGGTACTCTCTTATCTGGCAAGCAATGTCTGATTTTGCTAGTATCATTCCTGCTCTTAGAATAGCTCTTCGCGGAAAAATGCCAATTTTGCGCATACGGGTATTGATTTTTTTATCGTAGAGTTCTTTAAAAGTTTTAGCGTCAATAATGTGATAACCATCTTGATCAAATTCTTCGCGATGTCTTATTACATTTGTTTGCAGTGTTTTTACTGGGATCTGATAAAAACTTGCTACTTGTAAAGTCGTGGCATATCCATTTTCATTTAGAGTAATCAATTCTCCTACGCGTTCTAAAACATTGGTGTTTTCATCTTGGCAAAGCTCTTCGCGCAAACTTTGACTTTCTAGTAAAACTTTTTCGTTCATTGTCTTCTCTATAAAATGGATTTGATTATCAAAGGAAATCAGTGGAAATATAGTATCTTTAAACTACCGTAAAAACTTATTTTAAACAATGCTGCAAATATAGTCTTTGTTTCTAGCGATATGATACCTTACTTCCTATTTATCGCGAAGGACAAAAATTCTCTATTTCGAATTTAGCTTCATTATTTATAAAATAGGTATCTCAGATTAAAATATTCTTAGATCAATAGTTTTAAAGTTAAGAGCATAATTTTCTGCCATACTGAGTAAAAACAAAATGTACTGAGTTGCGTATCAAATTTGATCTGTTTTGCCTGGCATTTGTGAACAAGACTATCACGCAGTAGGCGCAAAAATAAAGAAAATCAACTCTACTTAGATTGGCAACTCACAACCATTTTGTTTTTTACAAAATAAACGCGTGAACCCTCTCCTTGCAGGAGGGGATTCACGCGTAGTAAGCGAGGTGAGGCATCGCAGAAAATTATACTTTCTTAGTTTGACAGCAGTCATCTTTCGCAGAGATAACAGAAAAGAATGCTTGCTTCTTAATTCAACAACAGAGTTTACTTATTAGAATACTGTTGCGCTATTTTCTCTAGTTGTTTGTATTCTTGTGTAAAAACTTTTACACCTTCACTAATCACTTCGAAAAAATCTTCTGCTGAATCATCAGCACCTTTGTCAATACCTCTTTCCACAGACTGAAAAACAGAACCGATAGCCTTCATTGCTCTATTCATCTTTTGCGGAGTCATTTTTGGTGGTGTTTCTCCGCGAAATAATACTCGCTTTTCTTGTGGTTTATCAACAACAACATAGTCATTTTTTACTTCTGGTTTTTCTTTCGGCTTCTCAACAACAACGTAGTCATTTTTTACTTCTGGTTTTTCTTTCGGCTTCTCAACAACAACGTAGTCATTTTTTACTTCTGGCGTTTTAGAATTGTTTTCTTTTTTCGTTTGTAATTCACTAATACTACTTTTCAATTGTGCCATTTGCAATTTCAATAATTGATTGCCTTGTTCATATGTATTTTTTTGCGTTCTAAGTGCCTTGATTTTTTCTTTGAGATTTTTTTTCTGTACTTGAAGAACAAGAGATCTATCTTGGTGTTGCTTCGCTAATTTTTTCGCTGTGTCTCTTTTTTGTTTCAAGGTAACAACGCTCTTTTTTAAATTTGATTTTTTTAACTCTAAACTCTCCACTTCTTTAGCTAGCTTCTGTAGAGAATTTTTGTATTTTTGCATATCACTAGAACTTTTTGCTATTTTTTCCTTATAAGCTTTCAACATTTCTTCTTGTTTCGTTAATTTAGAATTCATCTCTGTTTTCTGCGATGTCATTTGTTCATGCAATTTATTAGTATATGATTTCTTTTGCGATGTAAGATTTTCTATATCTGCTTTTAACATTTTCTCCTGAAGTTTCAGGGTAGACATCTTTTCTTCATGAGATTTTATAGCTTTCTCAGAATATGTTTTTTCTTGCGCATTTTTCGATTCTAGGCTTGTAATATCATTCTCTAGTAAAAGCTTCGCTGATTTTAGAGCGGCAATATCGGTTGTAATATTTTTTTGTAATTTTTGATACTGCTTTAATGCTTCAGAGCTTGAATTTATTTTACTTTTATAGCTATCCAAATCTTTTTTTTGTGCAGCAATTTTTGCATTAATTTCTTTTTCATATTGCATTTTTAAAGTAGTAATTTCTTCTTTTGATTTCATTTGTTGTTCTGCAATATCTTTTGCTACCTGTGCTTTCTTCGCTGCTATCTCTTCGTCGGCTTGCGCTTTTTGCTCCGCAATATCTTTTGCTGTCTGTGCTCTTTTCGCCGCAAGCTTCTGTTCTACTTGTGCTTTTTGAGTTGCAATTTGTTGCTCAGCTTGTGCTTTTTCCAATTCTAACTTTTTATCTGCTGCAATTTGCTGTTGTAAAATCTCATCACTTGCACTAGACTTCAATTGTTCTAGTTCAGTCATTAGATCTTGTAACATTTTAGTTTTTATTTTTTCTAACTCTTGGGCCATTTTCTCTTTATTTTGTTGCTGTTTTTTTAGCCGTTTTTGCTTCTCTTCTAATTCTTGTTGATTTTTCTGTTTTGCTGCAAAACTATTTCTGGCGTCTAAAGAAGAATACGCAGTAGAAATATAAGAGAACTGAATAACATTCGAAAAATTTGTGGTGTACTCTTTGTCTTCAGAATTTACTTTAAAAGTATAACTACCAATCTTATCGTTATTCGTTAGGTCTTTATCAACGACGTTGATAGTAATTTCGTCTCCCACCATAAATTCATAATCAACAGCAAGCGTATCTTCTAACACAAGGTGATTTTGATGCGTTTTACTAGTGAAAACCTTGCTACCATCTTTTGAAATTGACACAATAACGTCTGGAGCTCCTTTAAAAGAATCCCAATATTTTGCACCATTTTTATCCGATACTTTGACTTTAGTGATAAAAATATAACGTGCTTCACTATAGCAATGACTGCTTAAAAAAATTAGTAGTAAAACTAAAAAATTCGTTCTCATAGTAAGATCCTTTGCAGATGATAATCTTTTATCAGGTCACTTATAAAATAAGGCATGTCAAAAATGGCATGCTTTATTTCAAGAATAGTTATTACAAATTAAGATTTAGCTGTATCTAAACGGCTCACTGTAGTGAATTCTTTAACAGAATTATCAGAAGCTACAGCAGTGAGCTTGAATTCTGAACGTGGGGAAAGACGTCCATCTTCGTTGCGAAAAAATTTTCAAGCAATACCTTGATAGAATAAGGTAAACGCGATACATCTTTGTCGGACAAAGATGTGATATTCTAAAAGCAATAATCTTTACCGTTCGATTGGAATTTTGATTTTGCATTAAAGTTATTTGAAGACATAATCCACTCCTTGGTAAGTAATTACAAGAGGATTTATCGTATAGATATAAAAGATTTTAAGTAGGAGAGTATCCTGCTATATACATAGGATGTATAGTGAGGTATGTAAATTAGTATTATTTTGAGGTTGTATAGATTGGTTAAATTTTCAAAATCTAAGGAAACAGAGAAGAGAATTCTCTGTTTCTTAAACTAAATAGCAAAGTATGATTAGGCAATTACTACTAAAGTGTAAAACAAATTGCTTAATTTGTTTCCTTAGATTGCAAATGAGCTACCACAGCCGCAAGTACGTACTGCATTTGGATTTGTAAATTCAAATCCTTTTCCATTAAGTCCACTGCTGTAGTCTAATGTGGTTCCACTCAAGTAAAGAGCAGATTTTGCATCGACATATAATTGCGCACCGTGCTCAGAAACAATAATATCATCTTCTCGTTTTGTATCGTCAAATGAAAGATCGTACGAGAACCCTGAACAGCCGCCTCCAACAACAGAAACCCGCAGGAATTTATTGTCTGATATGCTATCGTCTTCGCGTATTTTTTGGATTTGTTTCGCTGATGCTTCAGTAATTTGAATTATATTAATCATCACAAATCCTCCAGTTATAGTTATAAAATAACAGAGATTTACTTCGCAAGTATAGCGGTTTTTTTCTAAAAGTGCAACACAATTTTTCAATAGACCGCAACGTAAGGTTTTGAAAAAGAAAAAAGTGCTACTGATAACGTATCAATAGCACTTTTGTAACTCACTTAATTTACAAACTTAAAAGTATAATGAATAATATTCCCAGGCTTTGTGGAACCACATGCATCCACTTCTTACACTGTTCATAATAAATCATTTTACCTTTAATTATATTTGGGTTTGGAACTCCATAATACTGGCGCCCAACTTTTGTTATATCAAGTTGAGAACCAATAAGCATACTCTCCCACATTGGACTAACATACTCAATATCTCCTGTACGCACACGCCTGTAATAGTAATCAGCGATGCGGTATTGACGCTGTAAAATTTGTAATTGTTTACAAAACATTTTATCACTGTTGGCTTTAATAAATTCGCTAACATAACAAACAAGAGCAAACTGTAAGCCGAACAAATAAAATAATTCCGATGACGAAAAACGAAGACTGTCATTTATCATTGTAATTTGCAAGCATCGTGGATCAGGAATGACATTAAATCTTGTTAAAACAACACCAACAGCCCCACCAAGAATAAAAGTTAAAGATAGCATCTTAGAAAAAGATATTCGGCGAAACAAGACGTTGCTCATACACATAAATGTCAACGAAAAAAGGTAAAAACAAGCAGAAATTGAGCATATTTTTTGCACCGAGATTAAGTCGGGAATCGCGACCGAATAAATCGTAGATTTTTCAAATATATTAGCTATAGAGCTCAAAATCATTCCAAGTGTACTAAATACGATGGTAAATATAATAAGTATTAAGCGAAAAATATTGCTGCGAAAAATCGTAATATAGCAAAATAGAATAAATAGTTCTACAACTTCAAATATACCTAAAAAATTAGGTGGCGAGACTGTTTGCATTCGAGAAAAAGACTCCGGAGAAACATTCGAAAGTCCAAAGTAAAACAAAAATCCTCGATAGCCAAAAACATCAATAATAATCGGCACTAACAATAAAAAAACGCAAAGTATTTTTTTCATATAAACTCCTTCATATAAAATGATTAAAGTAAACTACGTCTACTTCACAACTAGATCGTTGCCAAAAGTACTTTCCCATTAAAACTTGTTAGAATAATTAGCACATCTTAACAAGTTCTAATTGGGTAAACACTTTTCCTAGGGTTATGTTGCCTCTAAGAAATCATTTTTATTCAGAGTCATTTTTTATGAAAATACCTACTTAAAGTCAACTCCCCATCTAACATGATGAGTTGCCACTACAATAATCTCTTGTGCTTTAAGAGGAAAACTTTGCGAAAATCCTTTTTTTGAGAATTTATACACGCGATCCCACGACCAAATAGGTTGCTCTTTGTAAAAGACGGAAACAACACTGGCCTTCATTCTTCGATTACGCCCGCTAACAGTGAAAGTACCATCGCGCGGCATCATATAGGCATTTAAATCGAAAGTGCGTCTTCCCACTTTAGGGATTTCAAAAGAATCTTTCCAAGATTTAACCGGTGACAGTCCTTCTCTCTTCGTCGAGCTTATTTTTTCTTCACCGCGAACATTAATTTCTTGCGTGGTGATTGTCGCTGCAAAAAGTGAAGGGTTTTCTACTTGCACATCACAGCTCATTGCGCAAATAGTTATATTGCTTTTTCCTGCCCTTAGTTCTGTTTTCGGTATTTCTACACTCGATTCATAATGATTGAAGTACTTTTCAAAAGTCTGCTCACCATTGTTTTCGTATGTGAAATACATAGAAGAACTAACTACGTTCCATTGATATATAGTAGAATAGAGTGAATCAATCACTAAAGATGGTGATCTAAATTGCGGCACTGGAGGCAACACGACACTCTTTTGATAAACAATATTCCCTGATAAATCTTCTACTACCACCGAAACAGAGTCTTGTGGTTTTACCGCTGGTAATCCACTTATGTAACCAAGTACAGGATGATAGGCAATCTTTTCTTCATTGACAAAAACATTCATATCTTTGCAAATAACATTGTCTTTGTAAATATTTGCTGAAAATATTACTTCGTTGTTCTGATAAACAACACTTCCTTGAAAATCAACTTCAGCAAACAAAATGCTACACCAAAGAAATGTAAAAAATAGTATTCTTAACATTAATTGTCCTCTAAATAAAAAATTTATAGGCAAATATTTATCGCATACATAAGCACACGATTAGTCACATGTTTTCCGCTTAGGAAACTGTGCAATTATTGCCATAAAGAAGGGCAAAAATTATCCTAAAAGTATTCTACCATTTTTTAGGCACTTACCAAAAGATCAATTTGCCGCATAGCGCTGTTTTTGCTTTTTTTCTATCTTGCGAATCATACTAAAAGCAAAAATGGATGCCAAAATAACTAAGCCATCAGCAACCGTGAGTAATAAAATTGAATTTTTAAACATTTCAACATTATCAGAAAAAGCAACAAACACACCGCTTGCGTAACCAAATACCATAGAAAGTATAACACACGACCACCATAGTAGCACGACAGGCGATTTTTTCCGCTGCTTTTCATCAACAGAACTTTCTATCCACACTTCATTTGCTATTTTGTAAGGGCGTACAATGTTAACTATTGGAATCACGAAACCCCAAAACGTTTGGTTGTGACTATATTTCAAATCTTTAACCCCAAAACTTTCTAAATCTTCGTGCACTCCATAAAACCACAAACAAAAACTAACGAATACCAAAAAGTAAAGTATAAGTTGAGCAACACTTAACATTTGCATTTGCGCGTTACTTTTTTCAACTGTTTCTACAGAAAGTATATTATTTTGCGATGCTTCATTGTATATGTTGTATTGATCAAGAAGAGATACGATACTCCAAGCATTGACAACAATAACAGCTATAAATAAAATGATGAGAAATCCAACGCTCTTTTTCACATTATATCTCCTAGGGCGTGTCTCTATTTAGATTTTGTAAAATTCGAATTATTTTAGGTAATAGTAAGACACTTTAAAAGTGCATAATAGCAACGAAATTGGTGTCTTAAAGGTATAGAATTATGAGAATATGAACAATTCCCTATTCTAGTTTTTTCAAATATTCTTGGAACAATGTATTTAAATATTTGTTGTATTCTTTTGCCTCTCCAGCGCTCATTTGTTTTGTTTTATAATCGATCTTAAGACCTTCTTTAAAATGCTCTTCGGCTTTTTTCTTATCTTTTAATAAGTAACACATCGCACCTGCTATATAATAACACTCTTTGTGAGTAAGCAGATCCTGCTCAGGCTTACCTAAAACTTCTTCGGCAACAGCCAAAGCTTTCTGTCTTGCTTCGATCATATCTTTTACAAGATCGTCTTCTTTATTTGCCATTTGACTATGGCGATGATGTTGGAGAAAATCTTGAGTTTGCTTACTAATGAGTAGCTTAAGTACCGGGTAAAATATTGCAGAAAGCATTGATCTTATAGCTCCAGGATGTTGACGTTTTTTCAAAACTTGTGGTTGTTGTCTTTCTAAAGACTTTTTATTATTTTTAAGTTTAGCAATTTCTTGTTCAAGGTGGTACGCTTTTGTTCTGTAAAATTCACACCAAAAGTGATCATCACTAAATCCCCACAATCTATAAATTTTTTCTGCTATTTTCAAGCGAATTGCAATAGGTATTACTGTATAATTTTGGTACTCTGCAAGAGAGTAACCCATATCTTTTAGTGCTTGTGTCACAATTTCTAACCTATTCGCTGGTAAACTTTGAAAATGCCAAGAAAAAGTGGAATAAGAACATTTTTGGCAGCAATAGATAGAACGCGTATCTGTAAATGGCCAAAATACATACTGAAAACGAGAAGGTCTCATATATATTTCATTTGAAAACTGCGATGGTTGTAAAAAAGCTGTTTGTCGTAAACAAACAGGACAAGTAGCAACTTTTTCTCGCCAATCAGCTTGTAAAAAAGAAGCACAACTTAAGATAAGTATTACAAAATAGCGAATCATTTCTAATAACTCCAATTGAATATTGATAATTTACGTTCAATATTATATTTCGTTTTGCAATGTAGTTTCAGAGAACACACGTGTTTTATTCACACGGAAAAAAAGTTTTCAT
The DNA here is from genome assembly GCF_041508025.1 of Candidatus Uabimicrobium helgolandensis. Taxonomy (NCBI): domain Bacteria; kingdom Pseudomonadati; phylum Planctomycetota; class Candidatus Uabimicrobiia; order Candidatus Uabimicrobiales; family Candidatus Uabimicrobiaceae; genus Candidatus Uabimicrobium; species Candidatus Uabimicrobium helgolandensis. Next base: position 1,735,600 of record NZ_CP165719.1, on the reverse strand, counting down.
ATCTATATATTTGAGAAGTTCTGCACTACAAAAGTCAAACATTTCTTTGCCTAGATCTTTTTCATAGGAAACCATACCATTTTTTTCAGATAATGGCCCAGCAAATAGTTTTTCATCTGGATAAAGCTTGTGGATGTTGCTAAACATTGTTTTTGGAAGTCTAAACTGTCCAAGGCTAACAGAGTGAATATTTTTTACTCGAGAAAATACTTGTTGAAAAAGCTCACAATATGTTTTTTGATAATCGTTGTGATAAATAAGAGGGTCAAAACGCAAACCAATATGCCAACCGCGCTCTTGTAGTTTTTCAATAGCAGAAATACGAGCCTCAACGCTAGGAACCTTTGCCTCAACCTGGTCACTAACTATTTGAGGAGTAAAACTAAAGGCGGCAATGCAATTGTAATCTGCCATATGAAGTAAAGGACGGATATTTACACTTTTAGTGCGCAATTCCAACCACGCATTTTGTTCCTTTGGAAAAAGTGGAACAAAGTAATCACTAAATTTTGTCACTTGATCAAGTGCAAGACTATCGCAATCATACCCCGAAAAAAAATGTACTGGTTGCTGCGCATATTGTTGTGAAATTTCAGAAATTGACTGCGCAAAATCCTCAAAATTAACAAAAAGCAAATAATGTGCAGAGCGATACATACCCTGCAAGAAACAATAACGGCAATCATAAATGCAATTTAGCATATGTGAAAAATAAAAATTTTTTTGAGCTCCAATACCATAACCTTCAGGAGCTTCTAACGCAAAATGCTGAAATTTCTTTGCTAAAATAAGAGCTGGCTTTAGTTTTTGCAAACGAAAATTTTGCACTTTGCGATTAAACACTTCTCCATAACGTTCGCAAGAAATAATACGTGCTGATGGAAAACGCTTACAAATACTCTTAGTGCGAGGGTGCTCTTTGATTTCATCTTCAATATATATTGTATCAATCATTAAGTTCTATCCAAATGCAGTCCTGTGTAAAACAAATCTTTTTTCTGCGATTACCTCACTTGCATCTTGTTTGCAAAAAGTAAAATGGTTATGTGAACTAGCGAAGTACCTTGACCGTTTGTTCAGTTATATCCTATCTTTACAAACCACTACCACAGGAAAACTCTTTTACTTTTTTTTCCACGTACACAAGAACTTGTTTCATATTTTGGCACTGTTGTGATATTTGCTCATCAAGTAGCTTACTTTGTGGGTTTAGTGCATTCCATTTTTGCAGTAGATTGCGCAATCGCTTCTTTCCAGCAGAAGTAAACGACCAAGTACTGATAAACTCCTGCCATTCTCTAGGATTCTTATCCGGTAGTTTTTGGGCAATTTTTTGCAATTGACAACAAATACTATCTAAATTCTCGGCGTTTTCCCCAATCCAAGTTTCTATTTTTTGACGGGTAATATTTGTTATGTTTTGTTTTTTATTGTCAGAGATAATCTTAAAACAGTGTACCAATTCGCTAGTAGAGAACTTAGTTGCAATACTATAAAATCCCGCGGCTTCCATTTCATAAACACTACTCGTTGGGTATCCTGTTTCTGCAATATCAACAGTGATAATCTCTGCCGTAGTTATTTCTGTATCAATAAGAAGAGGAGGATACCACTTTTTCTGCGTTACTTTGTCAACGATCTTATGTCCAATGATAGCAGTTCCTACCGGCAAATCAATATGCCCAGCAATTCCCACATTCAGCCATATTTGGTGCATATCATCATTTGCAAGACAACACAAATAGCTTGTTGCAGCAGCACTATTTATTTTACCTATCCCAGAAACAACAAGCCATTTGTTCTCTCCACGATATATCTTAAAAGGTACTTCAAGATAAAGCTTCAGTTTATAAAATTTAATAATAGCTGTTGCTTCTGCTTGTAAAGCAACCACAAAAAGAACTTGCATACAATTATCTTCTTTTCTTTTTCTTCGCTACGACACGTTTCTTATTAAAACTAATCAATTTCATATACAAAGCAACTTTGATAGCAATGCACACAATGACAATTATTGGTCCCGCTTGAGGATATGGATATGCAACATTCGCTTCTCCTGCTAAATAGTCGAGAAATGGTTCAGTATAAATACCAATCATTGTTCCCAAAATAATAGAAGCGGTTTCTTGAGTTATAGCATTCCAGTTTACTGGTGGTTTTTTCTTTGTTTTACGAACTAATTTTCGGCGCTTAATCCAGTCATTGAAATCGATGATGTGAAAATATAAACACCATTTAACTATAAAGCTAAGTGCCAACAAAATGAGCGCCGCAAGCAAGAAAGGTAGGTTCCCTTTTTGTGTCCAGCGATCGGGGACATAGTCAACCCCACCACTAGCAAGTCTTTTAACTTTAGTCTTTAAGTAACCTTTTACACCAGCTTTTTCTAGCGCACTGTCATATTTTTGAGCGTGCTGAACATAGCGCTCTGCTCCTGATTTTTTCCAAAAACCACTATCGCGAATATATGGCTCTGCTTGACTCACTGTTTTCCAAATTTTATCGAAAAAACCAGGTTCTTGTTTTTGGGTTGTAGGAGTTCCGGCAACTTCTTTACCAACTTGACGATCTGCTTGCCATTTCATTGGTAAAAGTGCTAAGTTCGACTCATAGGCATAAAAACCTAAAAATATGCCGAGTATAGCGGTGGTCACTTGGTGAGCAAATGTATTCCAATTGTAAGCTTTACTAAAACGTTGAAAACGTTGGTTAGAAACCATACGTCCACCGCGACGCCAACTATTAAAATCAACGAAGGAACTACGTAAAGCAATTTTTAACAATACCAAAAACACAAAGGTACCGGCTATTAACCATGGGTATGGAAAAGAAGTACTTTCATTGCGTAAAAAGTTTTCCATAGCAGGCATGAGATAAAGACCACCAATAGCACTTAATCCAAAAGTTGAAAACTCATTAGCTATTGCATTTACATTCGCTTTTGTGCGTTTGCGTTTCGCTCGTTTACTACCAAGTCGATTTAAATTGAGCATCCCCGAATATATGGCTATTTTTGTAAGTAAAGCAATACATACAAGCAAAATCCCCAAGATAAAGAAAGGTTTATTTTCTGGCGTTGTCCACCTACTAGGAACCGTTTCTACACCATTTTTTATCAAGGAATCCATTTTTTGCTGTAAATCACCAGTAATTCCCCATTTTTGCATCACATTGTTGTATTTTTGCACATGCGCAATATAACGATTGGCTCCAGTTTTTTCCCAAAATTTATTGACCTCTGGTATTTGCGAAAATACGTCAAATATCGATCCACTTGAAATTTGTTGTTCTTGTTGCCGATGAATATCTTTAGCCACTTTTCGTTCTAGTTGCCATTTCATCGGAACAAGAGCAGCTTTTGATTCATATCCATACAAGCCAATACCAATACCAATAAGAATGGCACATATTTCCTGAACTATTTTATTGAGGTTCATTCTTTTTTTCGTTGGTTTTTTCGCCATTATAGATTCCTTTGTTTAAATATTTCATAGCAAAAAATTCCCACAGAAACTGAAATGTTGTAACTTTGAACTAACCCAATCATTGGTATGTAAATCGTGTAGTCACAAAGATTTTTTATTTCAGGGGATATGCCTAGTTTTTCTGCACCAAACACAACAATACTTTTTTGTGGAAAACGAAAATCATATGTCTTTTTAGCGCTCTCGTTAAAATCTGCAGCAATAAACTTAAAATCTTGCTGTTTTTTTTGCTCATAAAACTCAGAAAGGTCACTAATATCTTCAACATTAAGATCTTCATTGGCAAGATACATTTCGCGTTCGTAGCGATTGTAAGAGTGATACAGGTATATTTTCTTTATACCAAAGCCTACACACAAATTGAGAATTGCTTTATGATTACGTGGATCCCACGCATTATCTATAAATATTTCTGTTGTGTGCTCAATCACGTTTTCTCCTTGGAATCAAAGAACTTAAAGGAGTAAGATGTTTACCAAGTTGTGAAAAAATTTCGTAGAGTGTTACAGCTGTTGCTGTCGATGTAGAATAGAGTGCATCTCGTAATAGTGGTAGAGAAACAAAATGCTCACATTTTAATTCTGGTGAGAGCCCTTTTTCAGGAGAAGGAACAACTAAAATTGTTTTATTGTTAAATTGATACTCGTGCAAGGATATTGCTTTTTTTTGTTGTAAAATAGCCACAAAATTATAGTCTCGTTTTTCAGAATAAAACTGCGCGAGATCATCAATCTGCTCATAGATAATCCATTTGTTAGCACTTGCACTTGATTTTTTCCCCACACACTGCATATCAGGGCAGGGAATATAGGTATAGTATAAATGTATTTTTTTGATGCCAAGACCATCTGCACTCCTCGCAATTGCTGATATATCATGAGGATTCTCAAAATTATCAACCACAAGTTCTATATGAGGAATTTTATTGTTGTAGTAGGTTTCAACAAGGCGTTGTCTTCTTGGGTTCATGTTTATGTATCACTCCGCTCAATTTAATCTTATAGGTGCCTGTTACAAGATTAAACCACACATGGAGATTATAAACAATCAAAAATTACTGGTCTTTTTAGAGTATCGACATGCCCTAGCCATTTCGTTGCTTAATATCTTTATTCTCATCCACAGCGCATATCTTTGTAAGTTTTACAGTGTTAAGATATTAGGGCGTGTCATCATTCAAAATATTGTGTGTTTTTTCGAGCCCGAGCCCGTTTGCGAGCCCGTTTCCGAAACTTTCACTAACAATTTATCAAAGAAGCAAAGTTTCTTTTTCCATCGCAAAAAACTAGTATTGAACCAATAAATCACTTTCAGTCGCTCTCAAAAAGTTTTCGGGCGTGGGCTCGCAAACGGGCTCGGGCTCAATACTACTGGCGTATCATTAAATGAATCCGTTATATTTTTATCTGTATTGAATGATGACACGCCCTAGTAGTCATTCCTGAATTCTTATTTAAGGTGGGTTTTTATATATAATTGCACAATATCTTCATGAGTATTTACATCCTCAGCAATCATATCTCCTCTTGGGCGCACGCAAACGATTTTGGGATCTCTTAGAGAATAGATTCCTTCACTGTCTTTTACAACCCCATCCACGCGAATAGTAACGACAATCGAAGGGATTAATTTAAATCCGTACCTCGTTGCGGTACTTGTTCGAATTTCAACATTTTCACCGGTTAGCAAACCGTCATAAGTAATGCGTTGTAACATTTCATAGTTTTGTTGGTATGCAAGACCTTCAGCGCGCGCAATTTGCTCATATTTGTTTTTATTTTTACACGAAAGTAGAAATGTGCTAAAAATTTTAGGGCCGCGATCCGTTGTACTCCACAAGGCACCTGTAACTGCTAGATCCAAATATATAGCGGGCTTTTTCTTCAACCAAGAATTATTGCGCTTACCAAGAGCATAACCATCTTTGATAATTTTTGCCATTGCTCCTTCGTAACCGCGATTTTCAAAATTTTTAAACCATTTCTTAAATTCGCTATAATTTTTAGCTTCCCAACCTTCTGCAACAACTATCGGAACATTAGTTTGATAACCAGAAGTTGGCATAACTAGTTTTTCTAACACTTGGCGGCGTTTATACCAAGGTAATTTTGTTAGGTCTTTTCCATTCATAAACAAGATATCAAAAACTACATATTGCAATTTTATTGCGAGATTGTAATTACCTTGTAAGTAGCGGTATACATCATAAACATTTGCTGGACGTATACCACCTTTCTCTAGATCTACATATGTTCCGTGTAATTCTCCATCAAGAATAAAAGAATAAGATTGCAGCCATTTGGCCGATATTTCTAATTCGGGAACAAGATTAATCCAATCATTTTTTCGACGTGTAAATGCAGCATATTTTACACGACCATTGATACTCGTATCTTTGTGCAACATAAGACGTATTCCATCATATTTACACTCGACCCATAGAGGAAAGGTAGATTTTTTTGTTACTTCGATAGTTCCGGCAAGAGCAGGACTAACGGGATTAAGAGGTTTGAGTACTAATTTCTCTAAACCTTTCGGACCTTGTGTTTCAAGAATACGGCAAACGTTAAATATATCACTGAGGGCAATACTGTTACCTATAATCTCCTCACTTATTTTGTGTTGTTGTGCCAGAACACTATGAACTAAAGAGCTACGATACTCATAACCAAAATGTAAGCGCCGCAAAATTAATCGTGTCAAAAAGTAACGCTCTAACTTGCCACATCTTTCTAACAAATCGCGAAGTATTTGTTTCTTACGATTTGTTCTTTGTCGTGGAAGGTTCCGCAAAATAACAATCACTTCTTTGGCAGTAACAGGAGGGTCAGACTTTATCTTGCTAACTTCTTCAGTAAACAACAAACCAAAATCTGCAATTTGGCTTAAGTGTGAGCGTAAGAATTGATGAGAAACTAAGCGAATAGAAGCAAGGACATTAATCAAAGTATCTTGTCCCATACGCGCTGCTTTTCCCGAAAAAGGGTCTCCCATAAGAAAATTAATTTTTTCTTCTAAAGATAGTCCAATATCTTTATGCAAAAATTCACTTACTAGGCCCTGGTTATTTCCCGCACGACTTTTCCAAAAAATGCCGAATGTTTGTGCTATTTTCTGTTCGTTCATACCACTTAAGGGCAAATACAAACCATAGAGCAAACTAAAAAAGGATATAGAATCAAGACTTTGCTCCTGTTTCGAGCGTACAATATTCTCAAGAGCAAAAGCCAGACTTACAGGGATATTGAGAAGTTCAGCGGCGTAATTTTTGTTTTTTTTGGTAATACCTAAACCTTGTTGAGCTTCAACATATGAGGCGATTAATCCTTGTTTTAAACTATATTCTCTAATAACATCATCATCAATAATTGTAATTTGCTCTGGTTTCATTTTTACTCACTTTTGACGAACATAATCAATAATATCCGAATACAAATGTTGTTTGTTTAAAACATCACACATTAGTTTAATAACGTACTCGTTAGGTTGTGCAGATGGTCTAATATTAAATAAACGATCTACAGCTTCGCGATAATCAAAGATACTAAGCAAATATCCTAAGGAAATGGCTGTTGAACGACTGACTCCTGCATGACAGTGGATAAGACAATTGTCCCCACGGCTCAGAAAATCAAGAGCTTCCTTGCAATCTTCATGTGAGGCAAAATCAAACCCTGGAACTTCATCGGGAGTTGCATCATCAAATTCAAGTATCAATAACTCTTTACTTCCTTTTATGTCGTTTACCATCATCCTAGTAACGCTTTTCTTACTTGCAATAGAAATAACGCGATAATGGTTTGGCTTTTGATTAACCATATTGACAGCTTCAAAAACACCTGTTATTTCAATATTCATTTTCTTTTTCTTATAGCAGAAGTAGCAAGTTTTACATTGTCCGTAGCTAAAACATCAGCCCCATTTTCGATCAATTTTTGGTATACTTTGTCGCCTTTTTTCAAAGCTGAGTTGTCGAGATTGTGCATAGTTCCAAGAATAGCCTTTATCCCTTTTTTATGAAGAAACTCATACACCTCTTTTTTCGGTTCACTGATACCAACAAACATAATCAAATTTTTACTTGGTACGCCAAGAGCAAGTGTTTCTTCTATCGACTTTACTGTTCCTGCTGAAGCCGATATACACAAAGAAGAATCTATCTTATGATATTTTTGTAACATTGGACGATTATAAACAATAACAATACTATGTTTTTGTGCTTTTGTTTTGTGAATCATATTTACAATTTCCTGAGGTTCAATCCCTCTTTTAATATCAATACACATAACTGCACGCGTTCTTCCCCATACTAAAACATCTTCAAATGTCGGAATCTTATATTCGGTAATCTTGCCGCTTTCATCTTTCAAGTAGAGTTTTTGCAATTCTTCCCATGTTTTCTCATTTACATTTCCACTTCCTGTTGTTGTACGATCAAGAGTATCGTCATGCATAAGAATTAGTTTGCCGTCTTTAGTTTTGTTGACATCAAACTCTAATATACATGGTGCATATTTTAAAGCATTCTCAAATGTTTCAATCGCATTTTCAGGATAGCCTGGCATTGGTCCACCGCGATGTGCACTTACCAAGGCTGGTTGTTTTTCTTTATAAGATAAATAGTTTTGTAGTTCAGAGACTGTTTTTAGATTGATGTAATGTGCTTGCGTGTTTTTGTCTTGGGGTTTTTGATTGCAACCAAGTGCAAAAATAATAAGGAGTAACCACATGTATTTCTTCATATTTTTTTCCTAGAACATATTGAGATTTATCCAAAATTATAAGGTTTTCAAGGTGTGTTATGTATATTTTGCGCCTAGAATTCACTTGTTCAAAAGCAACTTACAAATCAAGTCGGGCGACATAAAGATCTAAGTTGCTTTACAAACTGAAAAAAGCGCGTGTTTCGGGAGAATCTTTAATTACCCAAATATGACCAAAACCATTTTTAATCCAAACGATACAGAGACAATCTCCTACAGCTAGATGGTTTTGGGAATGTTTTGCGTCCCAAACATGTTTTTTTAGCTGCTGTGGTAAAGAAAAACTATCTGCTTTAAATTGAACAAGAATACATTGCCCTACTACTGTTTCCCAAGCAGAGCAAATAATAGGTTCTTGTGACATAAAGTGCACCTCGCCACCCAATAAAGAAAAGCGCTCATCTACTTTTTTCCATGCTGGCTCAATTCCACCATTGGCAATAAAATATTCGCGTAGCTCGTTTCGGTCAGACGTTTTTATTTCGGACGTATCAACCATATGCCAATCTACCGAAGCGCAAACAAGATCTTTAATTGTTATCTTCGTTTTTGATGGTACAAATAAAAATACTAGTATAAGTACTGCAACAAAACTGCCTAGAACTCTATACGCAACTCTATGGCGTTTTATTTTCGACTCTTGCGGAACTTGTAATAATTTTCGGTGTAGTATTGCGGGAATTTGAGCGTCATTAATATTTTTTTGTAGTATATGCTTTTCTTTTTGCAGCAGCTTCCATTCTTGTTCAGCCCAATCATTTCCTGCAATTTCTGATTCAAGCTTCCGGCGTTGTGGGTTTTGTGATCCAAGAACATTAAGTTCTCCCATAAGATGCCGTATTTCTTGTTTTTTAGAACTCTGCCTCATATTTTTAACATCCGACATTCATAAACTTTCATTTTTGTTCTGTATTCATGAGTTTATTGACAGATTTACGCAAAAACACCCGCGCGCGATGAATACGGGATAGTACAGTTCCCAGTGGAATCCCTAAATGTTCTGCAGCTTCTTTACAACTAAAACTTTGTAAAAAAACTAACAAGAACGGTTCCTTATAACGATCATCAAGTCCACCGAGAGCTTTTTGTAAGATCTCTTTATCTGACAAAGATTTTAATATGTTAGGATCAGGTAGTGCTAAAGTATTTTCTATTTGGTCTAAAGATAAATTTACTTTAGAGTGCCGTACTTTATCTCTAACCCAATGAGCATAACGATATCTCATAATTTGAAATAGCCAAGCTTTTATTTTATTTTTATCTTTTAACGAATCTAAAGACCGCCAAGCTTCATAAAATGTTTCTTGCAATATATCTTCTGCGGCCTCAGAATCTCCGCACATTCGGTAAGCAAACTTATAAAGGTCATTGGCATATTTGTCTACCAGTCTATAGTATTCAGTTGTTCTTTTATTATGTAAGCTCATTTATCATCTGTCAAATATACTATTAAGTGGCTACAATGGACGTTTTTATTCCATAATTATTTTAAAACAGAACTATAATCTTATAGTTCCGGTATTATCTTACTTTTTCTTGCGATCTTCTTCCGCCTTTTTTTGTAAATTTCGGAGAAAGTATGGTTTTAATTTATTTGGTTTATTTAGTAGAGAACCCTTCTCATTTTCTGAAGATTCTTCTTCTGGTTCATCTTCCGTTTCTTCTAAATCAAATATTTTTACTTCTGGTGCTTTTTTAATTTCTTGTACATTAAATCTAGGAAGTGGGCGTTCTGAAATTCTAATTTTTTCTTCGTTATGCTGTTCTTCATCTGAAACAGCTACAGCCCGAAGCGAGTCATCTTTGTTATGAGTAACATCCGGATCATGCACTTCTTCTGCTTCAAGAGTCATTTCATCATGGTCGTATGCTTCAGGAATTGCATCAATTGTTGTATTGAGAAGCAGTTCTTGCTTTTCATCTACACTAAGAGCTATCTCTGCTGTGTGCATCATACTATCCATATCTTCTAACTTGATTTTTTTCTTTGGAATGCTACTTTCCAAATCTGCAATCAAATCTGTATAGCTAGAATATCTATCCTGCGGCAGTTTTGCTGTCATTCTTCGCAGAACAGCAGTAGTTTCTTTAGGAAGTTGATCAGTGTTTTTATTTACAAAGTCAGAAGAAATAATTGCATCCATAACTTCTTTATTTGTGCTTGCTTCTATAGCCGGATGATCAGTTAGCAGATAATAAAAAATTAGACCTAAAGTATAAATATCTGAACGAACATCTGATTTTTGTTTTTGACATTGTTCTGGAGATAGATAAGCAGGACTCGTAGGAGGTAAAGAAAAATCAACTACTTTGACATTACCACTCTCTGATATAATGATATTTGTAGGCTTAAGGTTTTTATGTAAAATACCATATTGATAAGCAAAATTAAGCCCCTTAGCCGCTTGAAGAATAATATCACACGCTTTACTTAGAGAAACGCTTGCCTCTTCTACATACTCTTTTACATTACTTCCTGGAGCGTAAGAGCGAACAATTTCTAATTTTTCATGAGAAGTATAATAAGTAGTAGCCACGTTCTCATGAGATAAACCAACAAGTTTTTCAATCTGCAAAAAGAATCTTTTGAGAAACTTACGATTTGTTGCTAGTATACCTTCAATATATTTTATTGTGCACTTTTCTAGCGTATGATGAGAACCTTGGTACGTGTTTCCCAAAGCGCTATTACCAAGCTTTTGTAAATCGGTGCATTGACTGGCATTTATATTTTGAGGTATAGAAGTAAACTGCTGTGGAGCAATTTCTCTGAAAAGTTGCTGGTTATGTTCTTCCAACTCTTGAAGTTGTTTAGAGGAAATAACCCCTAAGCGAACTAAAACTTCTCCAAGAGAAACGAGTTTCCCTTCAATCACTTCTCTACAAAATGTTTTGAGTGGAGCATCTAATAGAGTATGACTAACAAGATTTTGCTCCCATATTTTCTTTAATAATAAAATATCTTTTGGCGTCGTCATGCCGCACCTTTATTAAATGAGTCTAAAAAATAAAACATTATTATGACAATAAATATCGATACGCCCTAATTATATCAGTAAGTTTTCTCGTTGTCGATATTATTTGAGAAAAGAATTTTTGATATGAATTACGAGAAAAATTTGAAACAAAATACATCGCTGAGAACAGTGTGTTTACCTACCTATTCTTTTATAACTGTTATAAGTATTTGGCTTTGTTTTCACTACAAAACCCACATTTTATTAGAGCAAAGTTTTTGGGAATTTTACATTATAGGTACAGTGCCTATGATTTCTCAAATCACTATAGGTCTTATTATTGTAGTTATCACAATTATAATTTCTATAGTGGGAAGTTCTAAATTAAAATGGATAAGAAATGCCGAACAAGAAATCAAAAAAAGCATTGGTAACTTAACAAGCTTTGATATCATTATAATAGCTATTTGCTCTGGTATTGGAGAAGAACTTCTGTTTAGAGCAGCCTTCCAACCCACATATGGGCTCGTTATAACAAGCTTATTTTTTGGAATGTTGCATTTTCCTGTAAATAAACACTTCTTGTTTTACCCAATTTTTGCTACCATTATGGGATTCATACTCGGATATATAACCCTCATAAATAATGGATGTATTACCAGCGCAATTATTGCACACATATTTATAAATATGATAAACCTTTATCGCATAAACAGTATTTCAAAAAACGAATTAATTGAAAAAATGTAGAGTCACGGATCACGATTAAGGTTTTTTAGCAATTAGTTTGCAAATATAAGTTAGTTTTGCTAAAAATTACTAGGGCGTGTTGGCATGCTCTAAGTGAGTCGCAAATCAATGTTCCACTAGGATATAGACTACATTATGTATATAGATATTATATTATCGTATAAACCCTTGTATCTTTTGGTTATGATTACATGTGGTATTTTTGGAGCAATGGTTGGAAGTTTTTTAAATGTTTGCATTTATAGACTTCCAAAAGAACATATTTCTATAGTAACTCCTCGATCGCGATGCACGCATTGCGGAAAAGGAATTTCTTGGTATAGTAACATTCCCATTGTTTCGTGGTTGTGTCTAGGAGCAGCATGTGAATATTGCCGTTATCCTATACGCTTTCGTTATACATTCATTGAAATTCTATGCTCAGCACTATTTTTATTTTTTATGCAGTACCTATTTTTAACTCCTTTGGGAAATTCACCTTTTTATAGTTTACCCTTTCAACAACGAATAATTGCCCTTATTATCGCATATTATTTTATTGGGACAATGATTGTTGTAACGTTTATTGATATTGATTATCGAATTATTCCACAGGTATTAACACATCCAGGAATTGTGTTAGCTCCAATAGTCTCTTTCTTTTTTCCTTACCTCCACCCAGAATTAATTGTTGTCGACAGTATACACGTAAGTGGACTAATTTCTTCTGTGTTTGGTATATTCATTGGTGGTGGAAGTTTATATGTAACAGGTGTATTTGGTAAAATCGTTTTTGGTAAAGAAGCCATGGGATTTGGCGATGTTATGCTAATGGCTTTTGTTGGTGGTTTTTTGGGATGGGATAGTGCACTTTTGATATTTTTTTCCGCATGTTTTATCGGAACTTTTTTTGGCATCATAAATATAATAGTCACAAAAGATCACTATTTACCTTTTGGACCATATTTAGCATCAGCGACATTAATGGTCTTTTTATTCAAAAACAACTTGATAGAGTTTGCATTGTATGAATGGCCGCGACTACTGCGTAGCTGGATAATGTAAAAGATATGAAGATAAATGAACCTAGATCGCTAGCTAGTAACTAGCGTAAAATGTAGTTGATATTTTTGGTGACAGAAACACACGAATGTATTTAGTTTTAAGAAACTGGGGGAGCTATGAAGTTTTTCAAAAAAATTTTTAGTAAAAAATCAAAAGAAGATGGCGCATTAGATTTCGCTCCGCTGCCAATCCCCAAAGTGAGAAGTAAAGTAATGAATATGAGCGTGGGGAAGCTCAAAATAATAGAACAAATCGGCGAACTGTACCAGGCAATGCCTAATCGTCGCGCTCAGGTGTGGCAGGTTTTAAATGAGGATGGCTGCGAAGAATTCATTGCAACTGTCGCCCCAGGACAAGAAAATCAGCGTTGGGTCGAATCTCGGCTAGGGAGTGAAAATGTTCGTATTAAGTCCTGGAAAACCACAAAAGCAGAAGGGGCCTTACGAAAATACGGATCAAAATTTAATGTACTGCGTTTTGACACGATTCTTCAAGATCGTTACATTATTCGCAAACGCTTAGTAAATGATTCTTTTGTCGAAGTTTATAAAGCTTGGGATGAACAAAACAGCAATTTTGTATATTGCACTATATTTTTACCTCAAAAAAACATCAAGGTTCCAGAAGAGTTTATTCAACGAACATTTAGCACTGATAAGAAGCACAAAAAATATTTAGTCAACTCTCCAGAGAAGAGTATTTTAAATGTCCTAAACGAAGGTACATGTAAACCAACAGGTGCATTCTTCCCTTATCGCTTCAAAATACCACAAATATACTATGTGATTAGCGAATATTGCTCCGATGTTAGTTTTATTCATTTTGTAAATACTTGGCGTAGACATTTACCGTTGGAAAACATGTTATCAGTACTATCACAATTAACACATTCTCTTCTATGGCTAAAAAAACACGGATGGATTCATGGAAACATACGCCCCGAACAAATATGGATGGGAACAGAGGGAGAACAAGAAGGAAAATTGTATTTAAACGGCTTCAGTTTGCTAAAAGAAAAAAGTGATCATGAAAGCACAGCATTTCAACTTATTAAAAACACAGCTGGTTGTGGTGTAAATTCGTACATGTCGCCAGAGCAAGTAAAATACGAAAACGTGGGTTGTAATTGCGATCAATTTACAGTAGGAATGTTACTTGCTGAATTTGCTTTAGGTAAACATCCTTTCAAAGGAATGTCGGAACGTAAAATTTTTAATACTTTGAAAAAAGGCGTCGAAATTAAAGACGACACCGATGTACCACAGTGGCTTTCACAAGTTATTGAAAAATGTCTATCCATAGACCCTGAATATCGCTACCAAGATCTAAATGAAATCTTACAAGAGATAGCGATAAAATGGAAAGAAATGGAGTTAGGAGCCACAGGAGATACTTCTGTTCTTTTTGATGATGAAGAAAATATCGCACGTTTAAAATCAAGTACTCCTCTTTCAATTGTCGACGAAGTTTCCGATCCACTTGCAGAAAAAAAACCGAAGAAAACAAAGTCTATCTCAGAAAAAGAAAGAGTAACACCAAAAGTAACAAAAACCAAAGCGCGAGTCAACTCCACAGCAAAGCCCAAAAATAACCCAGAAGAAAAAGAATTTGATGATTTTAACGATGCTTTTAGCGAAGAGTTTGATGAAGATGAATTTGAAGAGCTCGAAATAGCAGAAACAAAAACAGTAAAAAAAGAACCTGAAAAACCAAAACCTCAAAACATGGCATTTCCACGCCCAAAACCAAAACAAAAACCAAAAGCCAAAAAAACAAAAACCAAAACTGATTCCAATAAACCACGAACTAAAGTTGACTCGACTAAGACCAAAACTGACTCGACAAAATCGCGTACCAAAGTAGACTCTAGTAAACCGCGAACAAAACCCAAAACCAAAACGGACTCAACAAAACCCCGTACCAAAGTTGATTCTAATAAACCACGAACTAAAGTTGATTCCAAAAAACCACGAACAACTACTCACAAAAAAATAGATTTCGCACAAGCCAAAACAATAGCAGACTCAGCAACAAAATCAACTACTCCTAGCAAACCCAAAACCCGTGTAGATACTTCCTCATCAACAAAAGAAATACTCAGCCGTGGACATGCTGAAGATTTAGATCAATTTGTTAATGAAGAAACAGCAATGATGGAGATTTTAGAAAAAACTTCCTCTTTCGGAATCAATAACATCGTTGTAAAAACAGAAAGTAGCGATCTGATGCGGATGACAGCAACAGATGAATTTGTCGATGACCTTCCAACAGAAGAAGATGAAAATTTATTTGATGAATTGGAAGATGAAAATTTTGACGATTGGGTTTTTGAAGAAGACGAAGATTTTGACGATGAAGATGATGAAGATTGGGATGTAATGGAAGCAAGTGGAAAAGATGATAAGAAAAAACCTGATTAGTGCGGCACTTTTCATTTTCGTTATCTGTGCTGTATATTTGAGCTTTAGTGACTCTTATCGTTTAGCTAACGTACCTAGCTATCTGTGGATTGCTAGCACTGCTGTCACTGTAAACATACTTTTCACAATCACACATAAGAAAATTGTCTATGGCAGTTTTCTTGTGATGCTTTTTTTAATATGGAGCATGTTGTCTGGTCTGTGGACTAATGATATTGGAGGTTATACCAGTGGTTTAGCGCGCGTTGGCACTTTTTTTTTATGTGTATCTGCCAGCGCTATTTTATTTTCCACTTATCAAAATCTAGCGAAGTTTGTTATCGAGTACATGCTATGTGCTTTGCTTATAGTACTTGTGTGTTATTATATTTTTTTTACACAACAAAAAGTAATGAACGGATTCTGCTATCCATTTGGCAATCCTAATTTCGGTTCTTCGGTAATATCATTTGCTATTATTTTAAGTATTGGAATCATCGTTCGTTACTATCAACAAAGCAAAGTTTTATTTTTTAGCGGTATTTTCTCATTTTTATGGCTTAGCTATTTTCTCATTATTCTTAAATCAGAAGCAACGGTACTCTCATTATTATTTTCATTAGGATTTAGCATATTTTTGATCTCCGCAAGAAAAAAAACCGTATTATGTTGCTCCTTTCTTTTTATAGCAGCACTCTTACCTTTTTATTCCACGATTCTACAAAAACTGTGGCCTTCTATTGAAATTCGCATATTTTTGTGGAAAGATACTTGTGCAATGATATTTAATTCTTCGAGTTCTTTAGTTTGTGGTTGGGGGACAGGAAACTTCCCTTTTGTATTTCCACAATTTCGTTCCTCAGAAAGTTTTTCAGCTATCTATAGTGCTAATTTTATCGATTACCCTCATAATTACTTACTCGAAACCATCAGCGAAACAGGTGTACTAGGGGCGGCAATTGTCGTTGCTATTTTTGCCAGTACTTACATTGGTCTATTTAAGAAACATCGTCAACAAGGTTTTGGAACACATTCTCTATTTGCCGTTATTGTTTTATTCCTTTTTATCCACAGTCAAACATCAATTGTTTTTTCTTTTGCAAATATTCAATTTCTTTTGGCAATTATAATTGGTTGGCATATAAGCTCCAACTGCGACAAAAATTCATATTCACCACAACGATTTTTACAAATTGCCTATTGTATGCTTTTGGTTGCATTTATAAAAATTTGTATATGGGACATGTCATCATTTCATCGCGACTACAAACATGCTGAAAAAATTAGTCGCACGAACTCTTACCAAGGCATGGAAAAAATGCTAACAATAGAACCGTCATACTACCAAGATTTTTATACTTTGCTATGGCAACACAATTTAGGAACCCTCCTTGTCGCTAATTATGAAAAATCTCCGCGATTAGTACTTGAAAGTATTTCGATATTAGATGATCTTCATAAACGCATCCCTGGCTATGGTTTTTACTTTCTACGTAAAGCCATATTTTATGCTAAGCAAGGAAAACGAGAACTTACTGATAAAAATTTCGTAGCTTTTTGCCAAAAAAACCCTTTCGATAACAGTCTATGGAACTATTGGCAACATGCAGTTCGCCAAAAAAAAGCTTCTTTTTCTATTTTTGAAGAAAACGTTAAAAACGTATTTTCTAAATATCCGAAAGATGGGACAATTATCATTGCACAAGCAATGCTTCATATCCTTAAAAACGAAATCAACGAAGCGAGAAACCATTTAACTGCAGCACAAAAATGGAGTTTCAATCGCGGAAATCGTGGCAGAGAAGTGCTCCAATGGAGCAATCAAATAAAAAAAGAATTATCTGCTATAAAAAAAATAGACAAAAAAGAAAATTAATTAAGTACAAACGTAGGTAAATGGAGTCTATTTATACAGATGAGAGCATTATACATCCTAACGTTAGAAAGTTTTTGTAGGGCGTATCCCTAAAAAAAATGTCTATTAATACAAATGAAAGCGTCTTAGTTATTAAGGATTATTTTTGATGTTGTAAGTTAGCAATTTCACCACATTGTATCTAGTGTTAGGTAAATCAAGGTACTTGTAAACAGATCTGGCGAGTTGTAAAGAGCAGGTTCTAGATTTTTTGTTTTTTCCTTTTCGCCAACGAATCACTTATGCTAACATACAACAACATCTAAGATTGAAGGTTCTTTTATGGGGCTGTGGCAAAACCACGGAAAACGAATGAGAAATATAATAATTATAGCTGTACTAGGTATTATCGTGTTTGGTTGCAACACTAAACCAGAAAAAGAAGACATCAAATGGGATGAGATTAAAACTACCCGAGATGGTCTTGATGATGCCTCCTTTAACAACAAACTGTTTGTAGATATGGATTCACTTTTAACCGAATGGAACAAAGCGCAGAAGTTACGCGATCACGGAAACATTCATTCGGCAGAAAAAAGATTACTCGATTTAACGCGCGGACACTTTAGTGAAGTAGTTGGTGGATTATCCGAAGGCGACGAAGGCCAAAAAATAATTGCCTCTGCTGCTTTGGGATTTTGCGAAGATATACGCGCAATTCCGTACTTATTATCAGCTTTAAACGATCAAAATGAAGAAGTACGTCGCAATTCAGCGATGAGTGTTGGAAGTATTGGTTATGCAGACACTCCCCACGAAGCACTATTTGGAGCTTTGGGTAGTGAACAAAATGATAATGTTCGCGGCATGATTTATTTCGCACTTTCGCGTATTGTCACCGAAGAAAACGATCATGATGCGCTTCCAGTTCTAATTAAAGGACTTGAAGAAAAAAATGCACAATCACGTAATCATGCACTTATTGCTCTTGCTATTGTTGGAAATTCAAGTGCTGCAAGTACAATTGCAGAGAAAACTCTAAGTGACAAAGACCCCACAGTTCGTTACAACTCTATTCGCGCTTTAGGAAAAATTGGAAGCCGTAGTTTCGTTCCTCAAGTAAAGAAAAAATTAAATGATCCTGTCTTGCCAGTAAGAAAAATGGCCGCTTTTGTTTTGAAAAAATGGACTGGTGAAGAATATGATGTAGAGTTTCTAAAAAAAGAAGATTCTGCAAAAGAAAAAAGCGAATAGAGTAAAATTTGTAAATACAAATCAGGTAGCGATAAGAATATTACAAATCTAAATTCAATTTAAGCTACCAGATGCACTTTGGTATTAATTTTTAGAAAGGCATCTTTCGTGAACGATGACAAGTCTCTACCCGAAATTACACTTAAGGCAGTGATCTTAGGTATCTTTTTATCTATTATTTTAGCGGGAGCTAACGCATATCTTGGCTTATTCGCAGGTCTTACTGTCTCTGCATCTATCCCCGCAGCTGTTTTATCTATGGCCATTTTAAAGTTGTTCAAAGAATCGAACATTTTAGAAAACAATATCGTACAAACCGCTGCTTCTGCCGGTGAATCTCTAGCTGCTGGAGTTATATTTACGTTGCCAGCTCTTGTTATATTAGGTCACTGGCAAGGTTTCGACTACATGCAAACAACTGTGATTGCCGCTCTTGGCGGGATCATCGGTGTTCTATTCACTGTTCCTTTGCGCAAAGCACTTATTGTCGAAGAAAATTTGCAATTCCCAGAAGGAATTGCAACAGCAGAAGTTCTCAAAGCTGGAGATAAAGGTGGAGACAGTGTAAAGTACATGGTCACCGCTGGTATTATCGGTGCACTATTTAAATTCGGTGAAACTGGTTTAAAAGCCTGGAGTGGCACAGTTGAAATTGCTAGTAGGGTAGGGAATGGTATATTTTATCTCGGATCAAATGTTTCACCTGCTCTTGTATCTGTGGGTTACATTGTCGGGCTCAACATTGCCATACTTGTCTTTGTTGGTGGTGCTCTCAACTGGCTCGTTGCAATTCCAGCATTTGCACTTTTGAATCCGTGGCCAATTCACGATTGGGGATGGGCAATCCCTATATTCTCTATCGTACACGATTTGCCTGATAAAAGCGCCTTAGATTGGGGATGGGAAATTTGGAGTGGACATACTCGTTATCTTGGTGTTGGAGCAATGGCTGTTGGTGGATTATGGGCACTATTAAACTTAATTAAGCCTATTACCAAAGGTATATATGCCAGCTTACAAGCGTACAAAAACAAAAAGGCTGGCGAAGTTTTACCAAGAACAGAGCAAGATACACCAATTACCTGGGTTGCCTTTGCTTTAGTGCTATCTTTAATACCAATTTTTGTCTTATATTACTATGTTATCGGTGAACCAATACCAGCAGTAATCATGTCCGTAGTAATGCTAATTGCTGGATTTTTATTTTCAGCTGTAGCTGCATACATGGCAGGCCTTGTTGGAAGTTCTAACAATCCGATTTCTGGTATTACTATTGCTACAATTCTGTTTACATCACTACTTTTATCTTATATGATGACCGATAGCGCAAGTGGCCCTGCAGCAGCAATTTTTGTCGGTGGGGTAGTATGTTGTGCAGCAGCAATAGGTGGAGATAACTTACAAGACTTAAAAGCCGGACACATTGTTGGCGCAACACCATGGAAGCAGCAAATCATGCAAATGATAGGTGTTGTTTCTGCTGCATTAGTTCTTGCACCTATACTTATGTTAATTGACAAAGCTTATGGAATAGGCGTCAAAACTGCTGAACATCCCGATCCTCTTCTCGCACCACAAGCGAGCTTAATGGCTTCTGTTGCCAAAGGTGTTTTCGAAGGTGGGTTACCATGGTTACTTATCGGTATCGGCGCTGCTATTGCTGTTGTTATCATTATTCTTGACAAAATTCAAGAATCGCGCAAATCAAACTTCCGTCTTCCTGTTCTTGCAGTTGCCGTAGGTATATATCTTCCTATAGAGCTAGCAGTTCCGATTTTAATCGGAGGAATTATTGCTGCTATTTCTCAGAAAGCAATTGCTAAAATAAGCGATAAAGCAGAAGGAGAAGCAACGCAAACAAGAGCTTTATTGTTTGCTTCTGGTTTAATAACAGGCGAAGCCCTTGTTGGTATTCTTATTGCAATACCAATTGTTATTACAGGTAAAAAAGATCTTCTTTCTTTAGGTGTCTCTTATAAATTTATAGGTGTAAGTTTATTAGCACTTGTAGTTATAATGTTACTCCGCTCAGCTCTACCAAAGAAAGCTTAGAGTGCCGCGAAAAATAATCTATCGAATTTTATAGCTTTTATTTAGAGTGTTCTGTGAATAAAAAATAGCAGCTATAATAAATAAAAAGATCATGTAAAATAATATATTATTTTTCAGCTATATCTCTATAGTACAAAAATGAAGGCACACATATATGTGTGCCTTCATCTATAACAATAACCCAATGCTCTCGACAGAGCTTAGCATTAGAAAGGAACAACATGGGGTTTATTGTAGAAGTTGAAAGTCCAATGGAAAAAGTCTGCTTGTTCAAAATTCAAGGAGAATTAGATTCAGGAAGTGTAGACACTTTCATTGAAAATATCCAAATGGCATTCAACGAGGGAAATCGCTACTTTATCTTAGAAGCGAAAAATCTCAAACAAATTTCGCGTGACTCATTTGCAAGTTTTACGCAATCAATACGAACAAATTTTCCTGAGTGTACTTTTTTGTTTTGTGCGATGAATATGATTTTAAAAGCAAAAATCGAAGATTACGCTAATCCATTTACTTTTTTCGAAACAGAACGCGGCTGTTTAGATTTTCTGGGTACACACCTAGGTGAATTCGGCGTATCGTCTAACTCAGAAAAAACCCAAGAGCGATGTGCAGCTGCAACAGTTGCCATGACAATTCCAGAAAACTTGCGCCAACTTGTAGAAGAAGAAGATCGCAAAAGAAGAGAAAAACAGCAAGAAAAGGACAATGCGTAAGCAATGTTAATCATAGAATTAGGTATAATCGTATTTTTAGTTGTTATTGGTTCTGCACTTTGTTCATGTTCTGAAGCAGCTTTGGCTTCCATTTCGTTGTTTCGCGTACAACAACTCGCTGAAACAAAGAAAAAAGATGCATTGGCACTACACGAAGTTAAAAAAGACATTGGACGTGCTTCAAATACAATTGTGGTATTTAACAATGTTATCAACATAGTTGGTAGTATGACAGTTACAGCTGTTGTAATTGAAGCATGGGGAACAATTTGGTTAGGTGTATGCTCTGGTATTCTAACAATGCTCATCATATTATTTGCCGAAGTTATTCCCAAAGTGATAGGTTATACCTATTCTGAAAAAGTATGTTTACTCATTTCTCGACCACTAAAGATTCTTATTTTTGTTATGGCACCAGTGCTTTATATTTTAAACACAATTACTGAAGCAATTACTCGTAATCAAGCAAATAAAGTGACAGAGCGCGATGTACTCACTATAATAAAAGCCGCATATCGCGATGGCAAGATAAACGATAGCGAATATGAAATAGCCAAACGCGTATTCTTTCTCAACGATAAAATGGTAGGTGGATCAGATACTCCTCGTACAGTAATGACTTACTTAAAAGCGGAAGATACATTAAAAGAGTGTCTAAATAAAATTATCAAATCTCCTCATAGTCGTATGCCAATTATTGGAGAATCTATCGACAATGTCATAGGCATTGCTCTAAAACAAGAGCTAATGACAGCGATTATTGAGGGTAATGAAGATAAACAAGTAAAAGACTTTAGTAAAAGCACTCTTTTTGCATACAAAAGTAAATCTTTAGAGTCACTACTACGAGAATTCATGGATCAACAACAACATATGGCGATTGTTTTAGATGAATATGGCGGAGTTGAAGGTGTAATAACCTTAGAGGATATACTTGAAGAACTCATGGGTAAAGAAATCGTAGACGAAACTGATCGCGTTGACGATCTTGAAATTGTCGCTAGGGAAAAAGGCGAAAAAAAACTCACTTCCACAATCAAAAAACAAAAAGTTGAAGACAGCACGTAAAATGAACGTTCTTTACGGTAGTAATATACTTCTACTACTGTAAAGAGATTCACTTTACTTATCTTATTCTATTTTTTCATAAACACTAACATTATTACCCATCCACATGTGAGGTGCTTTAACCTTTTTGAATTTTTCTAAAAACTGGCCTGTCCTTTTACGATTATAAGCAAAACCAATTTCTTGTAGCTTTTTTTTCCAATATCTTTTAGGTTGCTCATTCACATGATGGTGCCCCCCCTGAAATGGATCTGCGGCGGAGAGAATTAAAGTATTGCTAAATTGGGTAATATTTTCTAAAAACTGTGGTAAAAATTTTTCTTCTATGTGTTCTGCAACTTCCAAGCATAAAGCAACATCGAAATCCCCCCAAGTATTTTCAAAAGGCACAGTAAAATCCCGAAGCGTAATCTTAATGGGAAAACAGTTTTTATAAGCTGGTTGAACACCATCAAGGGAAAGTACCTCTATTCCTTTTTGTTGGTAAAAATGACTGTAAGTACCACACCCGCAACCAATATCAACCAGGCTCTTAAACTGAAGTTGTTCTAATAAAATATTAGCTACAACCTGCGAAGATGCTACATAACTTTCGTTATAACATCCCCACTCGTTAAAAAAAGAATCGTCGTAAATTTGTGATAAATTTGGCATCATAACTTAGTACTCTATTGTCCATTTTTTATTAAAATCACTCTCAATTAATATTATTTAGCAACAGCTCTTTTTCATCTGGTTCTAATAGGTGATTTTCAGAGAATAGCAAAGCATTTTCTACATAAGTATCTGGCAAGGTAAGTTTTGGCAATATCTCTTGAGTGAAATGAGCAACAACAACATCATTTTGCCATTCAACTTTATTACTCAGAATAACAAAGGCAGCGATAGTCTCTTCCGATTCTCCAATACACGAAAATGGTTTGTGAGAACCATACCCCATAATCTCTAAAAATCCAGATATTTGCTCTTGTTCATTAAGTAAATTTTTACCAAAAATATCAATAAGCTTCTCTTTAGACATAAAGGGAGCCATCATCGCAAAAACAAAGCGACATTTTGCACAACTTAAACACCACCTTACATCACTCAATGATTTAGTTAAACGAAAAGCAGTAGTGCAACTTGCAAAAATATCGTGATAAGGCTGACATTTTCCACAAAAAACCTTTGAAATCATCAACTCTGATAAAGGGCGTAAAAAAGAAAAATAACGGAGATTCTCGAGAATATTCTCTTGTAGATAACTAGATATATCTTTTTCAAATTCAAGACTTTTGCTGTATTGATGATTAATTTCAATACCGTCATGCCATAAATTTCCAATATTTGCTGACCTCTCATTGGACATAACAATGTAATTAAAATCGTAAAGAACAGCTGCCACTGCTATTGCAAAAGAAATAATTGCAGAAATAGGAACATGTCCGTTTAAAGCACCGAGCTCGTTGAGCTCTAAAATAAGCGGCGAAATTTTACGCTTTATTACAATATGCGGTAACTTTGCAACTTCAGCAGTTTTAATAATAGGAGAAGCATTACCAACGGAAATAAGCAGTAGTGGAATGGATAATTTTTTTAGAGTTTCAATCGTCACAATAGAGTCTTTTCCTCCACCAACAGGTACCGCCATACGATTACCTAATTCAATTTTGGAAGCAGAAGGAAAAGGTTCATTAACATACGGAAAAGAAATATGCCCTTGCAAATCTACTTTATTTTTATACGCGAACTCCCCCAAACCGTACAAATATAACTTATTAAAAAAACGAGCGGTCTCAGGAGAGATTACATAGTTTTCAATGGTAATTTTATTGGGAATCGCTGCTTTATAGTAACTAATGCCTGCTGCCAAGTGAAGGTTTTTCAAACAGGCTTCTAAAGCTTCACGTTTTTTATCAGTTAAAGCAAATGTAGGAACTGGAAATGAAAATTCTTCTGTAAAAATATGGTCGTTATCAAAAGCGTAACGCAAGTATACTGTATAAGTTTTTTCGTCAAACTTCCAATCGAGAAATCGAAATTCTTTAATAGTTTTTGGGTTAAAAGTATCCATAGTAATTCTCTAGTTCTTAGCCTCATAATATTTTTGGTTTGCATCTACGGCAACAATTTGCTTTTCAGGATAACGCAAAGCACATAATTGTCCACCGCAAACCACATTTAAATTGATATTTATGGTATGATTTTTCCAACATGCTGTTTCTGTGTGAGGATGTCCATATACAATGTGCGATTTTCCATAATAATTTTTATACCAGTCATCAACGTGAGCACTACCATGAATACAAAAAGACTGTATTTTTTTATTTAATTGTCCAATCCACTTCCCTAGAATTCCTGCATGAGAGACAACAAGCTCTCCATCAGCAAGTATTAAATACACTGGTGATTTTTCATATAGCTCTTCAAATTGCATCACAAATTTAGATTTTTGGTGATCAGAAAGCTTTTCAAGTTCGCGAATCATTGGTTCTAAGCTACTCTGAATTGCAGTGTCATTATTTCTAAAATAATTATAGAGTTTTTCGCACTCATCTCCCGGTAAATAGTAAGCGCAATTATTTTGGCACATATCATATACTAACTGGAAGGTTGCAATATTATGTGGTCCTTTAGTACAAATATCACCAAGTATTACAATTTTTCTTCGTTTGTAATGATAATATATGCCTTCATGATTTTTTTGGTATTCTAGCTGACCTAACAATTTTTGCAGTTCATTATAACAACCATCAATACTACTAATAATATCAAAAGGACCTAAATCATTTTTTTCAACATTGGGATGAGTGTAGCGAAAGTGTGAAGAGTGTGTTTGTTCTACATCGTTGTAAATGATAACTTGATCATATTGTTCTTGCTCTAACTGAACTTTAGTTTTTTGCAAATCTTTATGTTGTCTTGTTATAACTTGTTCACCAACAGCGCGATTTTTACGCTTTTTATCTTGGTCAATACAAACCTGTAACGGTAAATCAAATAGAACTAAAACAGTATTAAATTTATATTTTTCAGCTAATTTAGTAAGACGCTGTCGATATTTTCTTTTTAATGCCGTTGAGTCAGCAATGGTAGGATAACCATTTTTCAGTCTTTTATCTATAATAGTGTAAAACACCTCAAAAGCATCGTCTGAAACCCTTTGATTGAAATGCGAGCCACAAATGAGCCGCCGACATTCATCTGTTGAAACGCGCGTACTTTCAGAAAAATTTTTCTTCGCAAAAGTAGATTTACCTGATCCAGAGACACCAACAAGTATAATCAAAGAATTATAACCTAGAGCTATATTTTTTTTGCTTTGTTCAAAACTCATCAATCCATTTCCGACAACATTGTGACACTAATTTTTTCAACCTTTACTGCACACTTAGAACGTGTAAAGCAAAGTGATTTAGCAACACTATTGTAATCATGCGTAGTGAGCGATTTTTTGACTTCTTTGGCAGAAGTCAAATCTCCTATTGTTTTTTCGATATGTGTATCTTCAACAACCTTTTTCTTTATAGCTGCTGAGTCTTTTCTGTATTTATTCACTCCGACGAATATCATCTTTTTTAGCAAAATATCTTGTTGCTTTTTTTTTCTTTGAGCCGCAATTCTTTCTTGAATGTAATTCCGACGCAATGCTTCGCAAAACCCACCTTCTTTTTCTATTTTTTGTATAGCAGACCAAGCACGAGTGGCAAGTTCATTAGTTAGGTATTCAATATAATAAGAACCTGACGTAGCGTTTAGACATTCATCAAAAAAAGCTTCTTCTTTTAATATATGGTGTATATTTTTTGCTACGCGCACAGCCATGTTTGACGCATCAGGATAATCGTAAGGATAAACAGTAAGAGCACTGCAACCAGAAACAACAGCGGCCATAGCTTCGATTGTTGTTCTAATAATATTCGTATGTCTATCTTCTAAAGATTTGTTCCACATACTTGTCGTTGCATGTATCCTAACAGGAAAAGATTTTGGCAAATCAAACTGTGAAGCAATATTTGCCCATAATAATTTTGCAGCACGCAGTTTAGCAATTTCCACAAAATAATTTCCCGAAACATTAAAACGAAATTGCATATTGCTAATTATTTGCTCGTGAGATAAACCAAGATTACTTAATTGATCGCAATATTCAATTGCTGTAGCAAAAGAAAAAGCCAATTCATCAACATAACTACATCCCATTTCTTGAAAACTTTGGCCTTGAATAGTGATTCCTAAAAAATTAGGCATATCAAGAGTATTTTCAACAACATTTTTACAACGTAAAAAATCTTCTTTTTCACATAATTCACTGCGAGAAAGTAACTGGACAATAGGGTCGTTGTCTATGCTTCCACAAATATTGAGATCGTATTTTTCTTTATATATTTTTATCAATTCAAGTACAGAAATAGCATGAAGATTTCCAGCAAAGTATACATTTGCTTCGTTTAAATTTATTTTCTGCAGTAAAAAATCCAAATCTTTTTCAATAACAATACCATTGTTTCCACAGTAGTCGTCAAAAATCAATTCAATATTTTTCTGCCCGTAGTCAAGCAAAGAAGTAATAGAAGTGTTGTTATTTACAGGAATAAACGGAATCCAAGAACTTGATCGATACATAGATTCTTTACTACGACAAAAAGGACTAAAATTATCACTAGTTTTTTGGTAAAAGGGCTCTACAGTAATGTCGTCATCTACTTGAGAGATAATTTCAGAAAAATCGCGCTCTTTTAATTCTTGGGAAATTTTATTCCTCCACTCTTCACTAGAGACAGATGGAAATTCTGAAAATAACGAGCACATAGTTTTTTATCTCCTTTTTATTTTTTCTTAGAATCTCTTAATCTTCACTGCGAACTTGTGAGCTTTTTTTTTCTTGAACTGGTAATTTTTTTTCAATAACCTTCTCTTGAGAAAAAGTCATGTCATCGACAGCTTCTCCAAGGGAAACATCTCGACTAGTCAAACGTAAACCGCTACAACTCTCCGTTTCAAAACCTAAAGCGTATTGTGGTGCTATTTTGCGTATGCTCTTATTTTCAGGCAAAGAAAGATCACTTATTTCTTTAGTATCAATGCGCTTAGTCAACTTAAAAGATGACGTGGTCTTTTTGGAAAGAGCAAAATATTTATCGCTATCTTCTTTTTTCAATTGTAATTTTTTATTTTGCGGCATACTCAGATAAGAGCTAGTAATTTTTTTGTTAATTTCTCGTACATTAAAATCCTTAGCCACAGAATGCATCAAGTTATAAATAGCTTTAGAACCTAGTTGCTCCAAAATTTCTGCGCAGCGGTAACTGATGGAAGAAGGTCCATTTACAAAATAGTGTATAAGTTTATTTGTCGCTTTTTTTCCTTTACGCGTAACAATTGCTTTACATACTTTACGTACTTTGCGATTAGGATGGGCTAAAGACTCAATAAATATATCAATATCATCTTCAACACGACAACTTATATGCTGAAGTCCATCTACACACACATCTACAAATGGTAAATCTAAACTATTTGCACACTCCATTAGACAAGGTATAATAAAAAGCGCTTCTTTTTTACTATAAACAACTTCTCGTAATCTTTTACCACATATCATCCGTACACGTGGATGGCTATGTTTTAAACCTGCGCACAACAAACTACTTGAGTGTGTTTTTTTAATTACGAGTAACACCTTTTTCAAAACATCTTTATTAGTGCAATTTTCTATTTCACTAAACAAAAATGGAATAGCGATGTCTTTTAATCTTGTTAGCGCTAATTCAACAGCGGAACTCACAATATCATTATTGTCTGCTAAAGTTAGGGTAAGTGTTCGTATAATATGTTTATCTGCATAACAAAATGTACTAATAATTTGTACACTTGCCACTTGAAGTTCTGGATTGTTACTTTTAAGTAAAAGTAATAAGTGAGCTATTATTTTTTTTATGCTTTTGCGATTTGTTTTTGGTACTTGCGCCAAAACTTTCAAACAAAGCAATTGATAGTAAACATAGCGACTTTGCAACTGTTTGAGTAAAAATTCTACATGTTTATTATCGAGTTGCTCAGGGGTAATCGAGCTAATATAGGTAATACGCATGCTGATACTAGTGTCTCTAACCTGTGCCAAACTTTTGCGATTTTTTTTCTTACTTTCAAGTACTATACTCCAGAACTGCTGCGTATTTTCATCAAAATTTTCAATTGTTTTCATGAATTCCAGAGCATCTTTAATAGTAAAAATTTTCATAAGCGCCAAGCAATTAGCGTATTCAATGCGAACATCTCGATATTTCTCTTTGTAACCATTACTAATAAGTCCGATTGTCTTGCTATCAATAACATTTATCTTCGTCAATGCTCGCAATATCTGTACGCGAGTTTCACTATCTCCATCTTTTAAATTTTGATAAATCGCAGGAATACAATTTACTCCCAAAAGAGGTAACAAATCCCACTCTTTATTTTCAACTAAGAACCAAGCGTAATTCTCACGCGTATTGGCTTGCCACTCTAAGTTTTTTAGTGCTTTTGCACATATACGACGATATTTTTTGCTACGCATGTTCTTTAATCCTAGAATTAAAAGAGGAAGATAAACATCAAAATACTCCCTATCTTTTTCTACGATTTTTATACAAGCAATGCGAATGCGGTTGTTGTTATCTAACAATAAATATTCAACAATGTCCCGTGCTTCTTGATAGTTTTCAGAAAGATACGACCAATTTTCTTTTGCTGCTTCCCACCATAGAGCCTGTTCTTTATTTTTGGGAGACCACTTCAATGAAAACAATGAGTCGGCGCAGCTTTTGCGTACAGAACTATCGCGATCAATAAGTCTTTCCACTAAGTTATCTAACACTTGGGGAATAGGTTGCCCTATTTTACCTAAAGATTTAGCACATGTTTTGCGCACAAGCGGATGAACATCGTATAGTCCGGTAATAAGCGCTGAAATCTCTGTGCTTCCACGATTTTTTGTGCCAAGCGCAAATGCGCATGCATATCGCACTTTATAAGCAGAGTCAACGAGTCCTGAAAGCAAATAAGGAAGTACCTCATTACTGTAGGGTAGCATTTTTCCTAAAGCAAAAGCACACATTTCGCGTACATCGCTATCATTACAATCAAAAAATTCAACAAAAATAGAAGCAGTACTTTCTAATGCTCGAGAAACAGAAGCCAGTACAGATAAACACCTCTTTTCAAGAGCAACATCATTACATGTTCTAAGAACATTTATCACAATAGGAAACGCTGCATAATACTCTTCACCGTAAAAAGAATCCAGGTGTTTATAATCACCGTCAAATAAATCCAAAAGTGCAACTATTTGTTCTTCACACCATATTTGTTCTAATGCTTTCGCTATTTTTTTACGTAATCCACGTTCTTCTGGATTTAGAAGAAGCATGTATGTAAGAAGTACTGCGGTATCGTCATGTGCTGAATGTACAACTAAATGATTAATTAAGTAACTCAACCATTTTTTATTGCGCGTACAACAAAGTGCTTTTGCTAATTTTTCATTAGAAGGTAACGGTAGTGCTGTTAAAAATCCAGGGATCTCATTAGCAATTAGATGTATAGGAAAAGGTTTCAATTTGCGTACTATCTCAACCGCAATATCTTCTATCGAATATTGTTCAATCAAATCAGTGATCTTTTGTAAAGCACCAATAATCTCACTGCGATGTAAAGAATGTCGTTGAAAATGTTTACCATACCACCAATCTTTGGCATAATACTTCAGTGCACTAAACTTCTTCTTCGCTCCACCACGACTACTGTATATTTTGTCTACAACCTGAGACATAGAAGGTAACCTATGTTCTTTTTCAGCTAGCATAGATGAGCACAATTCCCATAAAAACGGGTCATACTGTAACGCGGATAAAGCATTTTGTTTTTTCCAGAAGTCAGTGATTTGATCGCCAATTTTTCTTCCAGTAATCATTTCAAATAAAATAAGTCCCAAAGCAAAAATATCTACACGCTTATCTAGTTTTTGATTTAGAAGCTGTTCTGGAGCACAATAATAAAACGAGCCAACTACATCACCTTTTTGCGTTAGAAATATTTCGGGATCTTTTATTGTTCCAAAATCGCCTAATTTTGGTTTATTATGCCCATCAAAAAAAATATTCTCAGGTTTCAAATCGCGGTATACACAATTTGTTTTGTGAAAATAATCAAGTGCACTTGCAATTTCAACAATGATGTTGAGAGCTTCATGTTTTCCAATACGAAAATCTTTATTCAATTTATCGCGTAGTGTACCACCTTCGCAGTATTCCATGCTGTAATACGGAATAGTCATATCCTTGTCATACTCGAGTTCACCACGCGAAATACCTCTAACTATCCGCGGATGGCTCAAATTAAAAACAGTATCTCTTTCCACCTGGAAGCGCATCATAAACTCCGCCATCTTGTTTTTAGAAGATAGGGAAGGAATTTTCAAGCATACTTTTTTTCCTTGGTAAATAGCGCTGTATACCCAACCCATACCACCTTGCGCAAGAACCTGCGTTCTTTGATAACACTCTGGAAAAAGCGTCAATATATTTTCTGGTAATAATTCATCATCAAATAGCATAATCTCACCGACTATATAAATTACTGGCAAATGGCTCTAAAGATTTAATTAGTTTTTCACAAGTCCAGCGTTTTACTGGGTTTGGGTTAAGAGTATTTTGAATAATTTTTTCTAATTTTTTGACGGCTTTAATAATTTTTTTAGGCTGTTTAAAATCAACGATGTTCATACGTCTAACTAAATGAATTTTTGACGGATTGTGATAGTACATTCTTGCTTGTTCGGGATTGGAAAAAAGAGTTTCCCCAGTTAAACACCAATAAAGAGTCGCTCCTAACGAATATACATCTTCTTTTGGATCAGAACAGAAACGTATTTCATTAATAATTTTATCTACTTCTTGCCAACTCTCATTATCTATTTTTTGAGATTTGCGATACACCCATTTGTCAAAAAATAATTTTGCCTTTATTTGTTTGATTTTCTTTCTTAAAGGCTTCATTTTTGTGGGATATTCCAGTAAAGGTTTTCTTGCATTTCGTAAAAACTCCTCCCAAGACTTTTCTTGTACATCTTTTTGTAAATGTAAAAGATCAATAAATGATAGAGCAGTTCCTGGATCCATAAACGGTGGTGTTCCAATATTAGAAGCCATACTACAAATTGTTCGCAAGTATCCTTCCGCTTCTATTCTTTGGGCAATTCCAAAATCAATCAAAATAGGCACATCATTGCTTATGATAATATTTGTTGGTTTGATATCGCGATGAACTAAACCTTTTTTGTGTAGAGCTTGTAGTGCTTTTGCAATAGTACAAATATAATTGACATTACTTTGCAAAAGTTGGTCAAGTTTTTTATTTTCTCTACGACACATATCATACCAGTACAAACCCTTGCGCAAAGCAAATTCTTTTAGCGAACGTCCCTCTACATATTCCATAATAAGGCATATAGCATCTTCTCGAAACAAATCGCCGAATTTTTCAATACGTAAATCTTGGTACTTCACAACATTAGGGTGAACCTCGTGTAGCCTTTTGAGAACTTCTCCTTCTCGAAGTAATCTTCTGTTCTCGCCACTAGCAGCAGATACCAATTTAGCTATTTTAAAAGCAACAACCTTTTCTTCCTGTGCATCCCAAAAAGGATATACTTCTCCCATACCACCACTACCAATAGGTGTTTTACAGATAAGAGCATAACGGTTATCAATAGAATTGGTGTTGCTGTTTATTTCTTTTGCCCCTTGCACTTCCCACACTTCTTTTATAAAAGAATATATATTGTGTGGGTAATTGTACATTCGTCGTAAAAAAAAATCAGTTTCTTCTGTTAATTTTTCCTGGGAATGCAAATAATGTAAATTGACTTCGAGCAATTCTCTTTTGTTGTAGTTACCTATATACATGATGATTGCATTTCGTTTGCCGGATTTTATTAGGATGTTCGTCTAAATTATATTTAAACTATGACTACACGCGAAGCAGATCTGAAATATCGCGTATCCTAGAATTTTTTTGTAACATCTTTTATTTGACGTGGTTTTTCCAAGACTAATGACATTTTAAATTTTTATAATGCGAGTTATTTTAAGGAGTAGCGAGGCAACTTGAAAGTATAAAGTTATGCATTACAATTGAAAAGTAACAAAGTTAATCTCTAAAATAGCCAAATTATAAGGAAGACAAATGTCAATGTGCCCTATATAATCATAACACAAACACAAGTTAATATACAATTAAAAAGCTGTTCTTGTACTAAGGCATTAAAAAAAATGAATAATATTAATTTTCCTCATATTTCAGACATAGACAAAGTTGCTGAACACATAGTAAATAAATGTCTGAGAGTAAAACCAAACGAAATTGTCAATATCCGCGGTGGTATACATCAGTACCCTCTACTAACAAAAATACAAATTTATGTTCACAAAAACGGTGGATATGGAATCCTCGACATACGTGACGACGAAACAACCATCGCTTTAATAAACGAAATAGATGATGAGCACATTGGGAAAATCCCCAAAGGTATACGTGATTTACAAGACCAAGTAGATGTGGAGTTTATACTTTATCCGAACTATTCGCTAGCCGCAGACCGTCGTAAAGATTTAAAGAAAAATGCTTTGCGAAATGAGCGTATTGCACAATACGACAAAGAAAGAAAATCGCGAGCACTGATAATGGAATGGCCTACAGCTCCCAAAGCGGAAACATACGGAATATCTCTAGAGAAATTAGAAAAAATATATTGGAGTGCTTTTTGGGCTGATCTTGATAAGTTAACTTCGGAAGCAGCCGTTATTAAAAACAAATTGCAAGGGGCCAAAAAAGTTACCATCACCTCTGAAAATGGTAAAACATTGGAATTCGCCATCAATGATCGCCCTATATGGGTAGATACTGGTTGTTTTACAGAAGATTTAGTCGCAGCTGGCGATTTAACAAAAAATTTACCTTGCGGAGAAGTATACTGTTCTCCTATAGAAGATTCAGCCAACGGCAACGTATTGTTCCAAAAGGTATTTCACAATGGTAATTGGATACGTGACTTAGAACTTACCTTTACTAATGGCCGTGTTTCTCAAGTAACAGCAACTGAAGGTAAAGAAATTTTCGAAAACGTTCTTAAAATGCATAGTGGTGATAAGGACTGTATCGCAGAACTTGGAATTGGTTTAAATCCAAACGTTCCAGAAACAATAGGTAATACACTACTCGATGAAAAAGTCGTAGGTTCTATACACATTGCTATTGGTAAAAATACAATGTACGGCGGAATAAATAAATCTTCGCTACACTGGGATCTTGTCGCTATGCACCCTTCTGTCACCGCTGACGACAAAACGATTATGTCTAAAGGTAAATTGGAGTTAACAAATGGATCGCAATGACCAACCAAGTATACGTCTAACTATGTTGCCAAAAGACACCAACGGTGTGGGCACTATTTTCGGTGGTGTTATTTTAAGCAATATCGACCTCGCAGGAGCAATAGAAGCAAGACGTCACACTTCTCAAAAAGTAGTTACAGTTTCTCTAAAAGAAGTGACTTTTATTTCGCCAGTCTTTGTCGGAGATATTGTAAGTTTTTATACCGAAACAACCAAAGTAGGAAAAACATCGATCACTATCCAAGTACGCGTAGTTGTTGATCGTTGGAAAGATGGATTTCAAACAACATTAGATGTAACAGAAGCTACGGTGGTTTATGTTGCCATAGACGAAAATAACAAACCAATTGTGATAAATAGCTATATATGAAAGCGTATTTTACTCTACTAAGACCCTTTACTCTACTTGCTCCTGCTATTGGAATTATGAGTGGTTCGTTTGTTGCTTGGGGAGTTGGGTATAAGTCATTTAGTGATCCGTGGTGGTGGATTTTATGTAAAATACTTTTAGGTGGTTTTACAGGTGCTATTCTCAATGGTGCTAGTAATGCCTTAAATCAAATCTACGATTACAAAATAGATTGTATAAATAAACCACAACGTCCTTTACCTTCGGGAAAAATAACATTAAAATCAGCATGGATTGTGTCTATTGCCCTTTATATTCTTTCCATCTTAATAGCAATCTCTTTAAGCTATGAATTCGCAATAATGGTATTCATCGCTGCTTTTTGCACGCTTATTTATTCTATGCCACCACTGCGTACTAAACGTTATTGGTGGTCAGCAACGATGACAATCGTCATTCCTCGTGGTTTACTTATGAAGGTCGCAGGGTGGGGAATTTTACTGCCTATTTGGTACGTAGAAGCCTGGTACATCGGACTTATTTTTGCTCTGTTTTTGCTAGGAGCAACATCAACTAAAGATTATGCTGACATGGAAGGTGATAAACATGGAGACTGTATTACTTTGCCAATAGCTTTCGGAGTTACAAAAAGCGCATGGCTAATTTCTCCATCATTTATCATCCCATTTTTATTATTTCCTTTAGGAGTATACTTAGAGGTTCTACATGGAAATGCCTATGTGCTTGTATTTTTGGGTATATCATTATGTCTATGGGGAAGTTACGTTGTATACTTGATACTACGCGATCCACATTCACTAACCACCACTGAAAATCATCCATCATGGCAACATATGTATTTGATGATGATTTATGCGCAAACAATTTTAGGCTTTGCTTATTTTATATAGGAAAACACATGAAAATATCGATAGAATACTGTAAACAGTGAAATTATTACCCTACAGCGGCCAGTTTGGCCGCAGAATTGCAAAAGCATTTTTCCATTGAAGCAAAACTTATCGCTTCTGGAGGTGGTGTTTTTGAAGTAGTCAAAAACGGAGAGCTAATTTTTTCCAAAAAAAAATTAGGACGTTTTCCTGAAGACAATGAAATTGTAAATTTAATAGAGAAATAAATCATGCAAAAATGTATAGTTACAATATTTTGCATTTTTGTTTTTGGGTGCACTAGTGTGCCCAAAAACAAAAACCCAAAAGTCCAAGTAACACTGAGTGATGGACAAAAAATAGTTGGACTACTATCAACCACAGAACTTACTCTAAGCAGTAGCCTTGGGGAGCTAAAATTCTCAACAGCGGATGCCGGAGAACTAGGACTTTTTGGCAGCGAAAATATCGAACAATCAGAAAATAAAGTCAGGCTATGGTTGCGTAATGGTAGTGAATTTGTCGGATTGTGGCAAAAACCATCTATTAATATGCTTATGGAGTTAGGCGGTAAAAAGCAGCAAATTCAAATTCCAATTAGTAAACTAAAACGCATGCAATTCCAAAGTAAGGAAGTTTGGCCCACGCAAGCCGTTTTTCGTATTCTTACTCACGAAGGTGATGATTTTTTTGTTGATGTCACGAAAACGCAAATGATTTTTGCAAATGAAATGGGAACTTTTGTGCCATTTCTCTCTGAAGTATCGCAACTTCAAAAAAGTGATAACAATTGGCGTATCTATTTACAAAACGGTAGCGTATTTATTGCCAAACTACAACAAGAACACTTAGATTTACATTTAACCATGGGACCACGAAGACTTGCAGTTCCTTTAACCGCCATCAAAATGATGAACCGCGAAGAACTTCTCAAGCCGAGTAGTCAACGAATGGGACAATCGATGGACTCGCCTAGTTATCAGCCTACTGATGATGGATTATCTATCGATGAAGAAAATAGTTTCTTTTCTAACGAAATGCAAAAAAACGCAAAAGACCAAAGCAACTTTTTTCAAAATAACTAGGATATCTCCACGAAGAAATGTAGTGTAAAATAATATACTCAATGCAGTATATTACTTTACACCGCTTCTCTAAATCATCCACAATTTGAGTAATTTTAGAGGAAAAAACTGCCAAAAATTTTTCTGGAACAATATTTTTAGCGGCATTTGCCATTCTCATATACTGGATAACACTATTTATTGTTCAGTTCCTTATTTTTTTGAAAATCAATTCGGGCTTTGCCAATTTGACCTAAAGAAGAATAACACAAACCTCGATTATGATAAGCACTAGCGTAATCATTTTTGATTTTTATTGCTTTGGTATAATCAGCAATTGCTTTACTATACTGACCTAAATCATGGTAACATAAACCTCTATTATAATATTCTACTTCTGTAGGACTAACTCTGATAACCTCATTGTAATCAGAAATTGCTTTGTGGTATTTTTTCAAATATAAATAACATAATCCTCGGCGACTCAAGATAAACACATTACCAGAATCAATTCCAAGTGCTTTATTGTAATCAGCAATTGCCTTATTGTACTTATTTAAGTCTAAATAACAATCACCACGACTGTGATAATAATATGAGTCACTAGAGTCCATTTCAATCGCTGTGCTATAATCAGCAATAGCTTTATTATATTGCCTCAGCTCACTATAACACTTGCCTCGTTTACCAAAATAGTATGCGTCATGAGAATCAACTTCAATTGCTTTATTGTAATCAGTCATTGCTTTGTTATACTCATTCAACTTTTGATAAGCAAAACCTCGGTTGCAATATAGATCTGCATCATCAGGATCAATTTCAATTGATTTATTATAATCGGCAATTGCTTTGACATATTTCTTTAAATCAGAATAAAGATCTCCCCTATTCCTGTAATAGTATGCATCGCGAGGATCTACTTTAATTGCCTTAGTGTAATCAACGATTGCATTGTCGTATTTCTCTAGATTGCGATAACAATCACCTCTATTATTGTAGTAGTATCCATCGCGAGAATTGATTTCAATCGCTTTACTATGCTCAATAATTGCTTTCTTGTATTGCTTCAAATAGTAATAACATATACCCCGATTGTTATACCCATCTGCAGAAGAAGAATCGATCTTAATCACTTGACTATAGTCAGCGATAGCTTTATTGTATTTTTCTAAACTACTATAAATATCGCCTCTATTGTAATATGAATTTTTACTGTTAGAGTTAAGATTAATTGCTTTAGTGTAATCAGCTATCGCTCTATCGTATTGCTTCAAGTCGTGATACTCATTTCCTCGATTGTGGTAAGCATTCCAGTCTTTAGGATTAACAGTAATTGCTTTACTATAACTTGCGATTGCCATCATTTTTTCTTGATTTTTACCAAAAAAACGCAACCTTTCTAAAAAATCAGAAGAAAAACTTTTCATTAATTGAGAATGGACGCTTTCATCCAATTCAAAATCAATGCCATTTTCATTAATTTGATCAAATATTTTCTCTTCCGAAGTTCCTGATTTCTTCAATGACTCTAAATCTTTTACAGTCATTTTTTCTGCATATATCATCGTAAAACACGAAAAAATTAACACCAAAACATATTTCATCGTTTATCCTTTATTAAAGTTATTACCAATTAGAGAGATCCCTCATTGTAAATTAGAATAATAGATTTCTATGCTATCTATTAGAATTTACCTCAATTCTTCTCTCATAATCCACATAAATTTTACTTTTCAAACCATAACAACATAAAACATTCAAGTATAGTATGGAGTAGTAAATTATGCATATACTTGTATAATTCTTCTAGTTTTTTTGATTATCGAGAAGCGATTTCTGCGGACATCATTTTGTCTTAAATTTCTAATGCTTTTTTAAAATTTTTTTGGGAAAATAAAGAGATCTCGTTTAGCACGTAACTAGAACACTGAATACTTTTGTTTCAGTATCAGAGCAGCGAAAGACACCAAGTGCTTATAAATACTACATTTTTAAAATTTTGGATTTTATTTAGAATTCATAAGCTCAGATATTTTAAAAAGTATTAATTTCTGGGCAACTAGGAGTGGCATAGCGTATCAATTGTCTTCAAACCCAGATAAAACTATTCGGTGTTCTAGGGCGTGTCATCATTCAATACAGATAAAAATATAACGGATTCATTTAATGATACGCCAGTAGTATTGAGCCCGAGCCCGTTTGCGAGCCCGCGCCCGAAAACTTTTTGAGAGCGACAGAAAGTGATTTATTGGTTCAATACTAGTTTTTTGCGATGGAAAAAGAAACTTTGCTTCTTTGATAAATTGTTAGTGAAAGTTTCGGAAACGGGCTCGAAAAAACACACAATATTTTGAATGATGACACGCCCTAGCTACTTCATCATAATGCCTAATTTCAAAACGGAGAATTCGCAATGCGTAAAAACAAAAACACAATTGCGATCACGAAAATAGAACTTCTATTTGTGGTAACAATTCTATCAAC
Organism: Candidatus Uabimicrobium helgolandensis; assembly: GCF_041508025.1. Taxonomy (NCBI): domain Bacteria; kingdom Pseudomonadati; phylum Planctomycetota; class Candidatus Uabimicrobiia; order Candidatus Uabimicrobiales; family Candidatus Uabimicrobiaceae; genus Candidatus Uabimicrobium; species Candidatus Uabimicrobium helgolandensis. The sequence continues at coordinate 1,697,056 of NZ_CP165719.1, read as the reverse complement.
TTTTTTGTCAATCGTTATTCCAGCCATTCAAAAGACTATATATATCTGTCGTATACCATCATCCAAATATATGATAAGCACAATCGATCAATCTCTTGCCATGTATAATAGTGATTTAGGAGCTTTTCCTCCTGATCGGCGTACCAATGTAAAACGAAAGCCACAAAATGCCAACGAATGCTCTCCGACAAATCGCGCTTCAACTCGTGGAGAATTCGACAATTCGGTGAGCGAATACTACGACGACAATCTCATACGCCATCTTGATGGAGACACATCAAATGATATGAGTATCGACGGCTACAACGATGTTTCGGTACGCTCTTTAGACAACTATCTGGATATATCTATATCACAAGAAAACGTAGTTTACAATGCAAGCAAGATGCCTATTCTCACTACCAAACATCACATTAGTCTTGATGACCCACTTAAAGATTCTACGATCAAATACAATGAATTAGATTCGGAAAGGCGCACTGAAAAATTCCAAAGAGATAATCCTGATCCGCGGCAAATGATTATACGTTTTGATACATACCAAATTTATTGCGAAGATAAAAATATTGATGAAAAAACTCCAGGAGACTTCATGACTAATTTTACAAATTAATACACATTTACGGTTTTGTTACTGTTTTTTGTTAATTTACGAAGTATACTAGAATTATACAAATGTTCTCAAACAAAACATGGGCTGGCGGGAAATCACTATTTGTTTGAAATACAAATTGATATTTTGACAGCTCACCCAAATTCAATTTAAGGATTTCAATATGGAGTTAGGTTGTCTTTCAATAAGCCTTACAGTAAAAGATATTAACGTTTCAAAAGAGTTTTATGAAAAATTAGGATTCAAAGCCTTTGCCGGAGACATTAATCAAAATTGGCTAATTATGAAAAATGGTGCGCATGCCATTGGATTATTTCAAGGAATGTTTGAAAAAAACATCATAACTTTTAATCCTGGTTGGGATCAAGATTGTAACAAGTTAGAATCCTTCGCTGACGTTCGCGAAATTCAAAAGCACTTAAAGTCAGAAGGAATTAAGCTAGATAAAGAAACAGATGAAAATGCGACTGGTCCTGGAAGCTGCGTTATTACAGATCCCGATGGAAATTCTATTTTGATCGACCAGCATGTTTAAAATTGATTGTTAAACTCTCACCCAAAACCTGGCCTTGGTTTTTCACAATTCAACTTTTGGTAACAGGCTCTCAAACAATCCTATTCGAAACAATTTGGTCTTCGAATAGGATTCGACTCGAATATTTGTCTTTGACAAATATGTTTATTAATATTTTCTTTGCAACAAAATTAGCGAAAATAAACCATTGTTCTTCCTAAAGAACGATAACCTTTTTGAACTTTTGTTCTAATATTTTCTGCAGGAAAGTTATGCAAAACAAACAACGCAACCAACATGTTCTTTAATGGTCTCTTAACAGGTTCTTTTCCCGTTTGAAAAATTTTCTTATTTCCCTGGAGGTTAGTCCACCAACGTTGGTATTTCTCTACAACTCCTAATATATCTCTTTTTTGTTGTTGCAAATTTGTGAGCGGTTGTAATTCTTTTTGGTATTTCCGTAGATCATCTTCATAATTCTCTTGTTGTAGCTTTTGACTCTGAAGAGTTTTTCGTGAATCTTTCAATTCACTTTTCCATTCAGGTAATCTAGTTTTTGCTTCTTCGCGCTCGGCTTCTTTTTGTCGTTGTTGTTTATCTAGTCTAGATAACGAGTTTCTAAATTCTTGTTTTTTATCTTTTAAAGAGTCTTTTTCTTTCCGCAAATCCCTTGCTTTTTCTTCGGCCTCCTGCAACTTATTATCTAGCTCTCGCAATTTATTTTCTGTTTTACTCAGATTATATTCAGCGGACTCTGCTTCGCGTTCAAGATCATTTTCTGTTCGTTCTCTTTGTTTGCGTTTGCTTTCTAAAGAACTCAAACTCCTCTTTAACCTTTGTTTTTCATTTTCGTCTTGCGTCTCGTTTATTCGCCGCTCTAGCCTATCTATATCTTTATCTATTTGCTTTATTTCATTATTAATTTCTTCAACATTATTCTCTCTATTGCGCAATTCCCTTCTTAATTCTGAAAGCTCATCGATAGAATTTCGTTTATGCTGTAAACTCGATACTTCATTTTCAGCTGAAGAAATATCTCCATCTATCCGCCTAGCTCTATTTTCTAATGAAGCGATATTTTTTCGCGATTTTTCTAGCTCTTTTTTTATTGCTTTTATTTCAATTGTTAGAGTATTGACTAAAGCAAGTTTATTCTTTAATGAAACGATTTGCTGTTCACTCTTATTGATCTTAGTTTTTAAATTTTCCAATTCAAATGTTGCTGTTTCTTTATTATTTATTGTTTGCGCAAACTTTAATTTTAGTTGGTAGATTTCACTGCCAAGGGATGCCATTTTTCCTGGAGAAAATGACCACGCAACCTCTTGTTGTTGTTTAAATAAGCGTAGCGGAAAAACATAACTTTTTTGAAAAGACATTTTTCTACGTATTTTTTTAACTATTTTACTATTCGAATCAATACCAAGAAATTTATCTAAAGACTTAATGTTATTTTGCATATAAAGGTACGCTTTTTGAAATTCTTCTTCCTTCGAAGCTTTAGAGCACTCTTTTTGTAAATAACGATAATAATCCTTCAATTTTTTAGGTAATAATTTGCGTAACACTTCTTGCTTTTTTTGCCATTCTTGTTTGGTAATCCATGTATTTTCATACAGCACAAACCCTTTGGCTTTTTGCTCAAGAGCATATTTTTTACTCGGTGTAACCCATTTATCTTTGTACTGAACTAACCCTTTGGCTTTTTGCTCGAACGTATATTTTTCGAGCGGAGTAATCCATTTGTCATTGTATTTAACAAGTCCTTTAGCTTTTTGTTCTAGAATGTATTTTTCACTTGAAGTAATCCACTTGCCTTTGTGTTCAATAAGCCCTTTAGCTTTTTGTTCTAGCGCATACTTTTCTTCAGAAGTAATCCATTTGTTATTGTATAGAATAAGCCCTTTAGCTTCTTGTTCTAGCGCATACTTTTCTTCAGAAGTGACCCATTTATCGTTGTATTTGACGAGTCCTTTAGCTTTTTGTTCTAGCGCATGTTTTTCTTCAGAAGTGATCCATTTATCGTTGTATTTAACAAGACCTTTCGCTTGCTGTATAAGCGCATAATCTTTTTCCGAGTTACCTTCAGAAGAATCAATTTCGTTGAAGGTCGCATTCTCATCAATATTTTGATTTTCTGAGCTCAATGCATTTTGTGCTAATGCTACAACAAAAACAAAAACAATTGCAGCTCCTATAAAAACAGCTAAAGTGTAAGATTTATCTTCCACAAGTTGTACAGCTAATAGCGGCTCTTCTTTCGTTCCTTCGCGCACTTCATAAATCATTTTTTGAACTTTTTTTATTCCTTTCTGAGCTGCTTCTGAATTCGAATTTAATTGCAAAGCTCCGTTATAACTTGCCAAAGCCATTTTAAGCGAACCTTGTTTGGCTAATATTGTTCCTTGGTTACACAATCTTTCGACAGTTGGTTTTATGGCAATAAGACCATCTAGAATAATAAGAGCTTGGTTCCAGTTTTTTTGGCGAGCGAAATCTTGAAACTGTCGCACTAAACGTTGCTCTTCATTTATATCTTCTTTACTTATTTCACTACCAGTGTTTACAATTTCGCTTTCATCATCTGACTTTAAGTCGCGAAGAAGTTCTTCGGCCTTAGCGATACCCTTGTGAGCAATTTCATAATCAGGTTTTATTTTTAAAGCCTTTTTGTAACCTTCAATTGCTAAGCCTATTTTTCCGAGCTGTAACAAAACAAAGCTGCGATTACACCATCTTTGAGGCGTTGCTCTGACCTTAATAAGTTCATCAAACATGACGAGCGCTTGATCCCACTCTTCGTTTTTGAGTAATTCTTGCAAATGGCCTTTAAACTTTCGCGCTTTCTGTTTTTTATCTTCCATTGTATATCCTATAAAATAGGCGACCAGAGAACTAATATTTCCTTCGGTCACTTAGTCTTGTATTTACTTATGTAGAATCGTAATTGTTTTAAAATCTGTGCACAATTTTGATAATGATTTTTGGTCATCCCTCGAAAGAGGAATAGGCAAATTGTGTAACCAGGCAATTAGTTTTTGATTATCAATAGCCGTTTCTTGGTAGAATAAAAGAATGTTTTCTTTTCCCACGTGTTCGTCGAACTCAAACCCTTCATACTTGTTAGGTATATAAATCATATTTTTGTTTTTGCTATATGTAGAAAAAGACTCTGTTTGTAATGCATTTTCGGTAGGAAAAATACATCCAACCTCACCTTTGCTATCTTTAAAGAACATACTCAAATGATGATTCTTTTTATGAGCAAAAATTCGTATTTGCAACTGATCTCCTTCAACAACATGGTCTATTTTTGAGATTGGTTCAAACATAGACTGCCCTTTTCGTCGCACCATAAAGTCAATAGCGAAAGGTTCAGGAGAAATAGAAAAACTTCCTAGTAATGTTTGCGTAAAGTTCTCATTAATGCCATAAATACGCCACACGATTTTTTGCTGTGAAGTATAAGAACCCATTTTTTTAGTTTTTAATCCTCTTGTAGCAAAAGAACTCATTACTCGTTCAATCTTTTTCAATGGTAATTTGTTGTGAGAAGGTAAAATTAACCAATCTTCGTGATGGGTAACTTCTTTCGCTGAAATCTGCAATACTTTATTTTTAGGCGTTACAAAATAGTTATCAAGAGTAAAAATTTTGCCATTTTTTCTAGCAAAGAAATATATATATGAATTGTTAACATTGCGAATAGTAATTTGATCTTTTGCTGTTAGAAAATATGGTTCTTTCGTTAAAATATTAGCATTTCTATATGTAATTGCAGGAAAAACAATTTTATGCTTTATCAAAAAGCCAGATATTACCGAGATAATAATCAATGCGCCCAAAGCAATGCTTAGATATTTTGTTGTTGGTCGCTCTTTTTTCATGCGCCGTTTACTAATGCGAGGTTTATCGCGAAGCGCAGCAATACTATCAGCGAATTGTCCAGCACTATCATAGCGTTCATCAATTTTCTTAGACATGGCCTTCATGCAAATTTTCTCTATTTCTACGCTAATATTTTTCTGAATGCTTCGAAGTGAAAGGGGAGGCACATTCATAATGCGATTCATAACTTCTATTTGCGTTTGGCCTGAAAATGGTAATATACCACCGAGAACTTGATACATAACAACCCCAAGAGAGTAAATATCACTTCGCGGTGAGACTTCTCCCCAATTTGAATCAATTTGCTCTGGAGACATATAATATACGGAACCAATTACTTGATTTTGTTTAGTCAACTCGCTCGCATTTTCCATCTTAACTAAACCAAAATCGACAATATGCGGTTGTTGTTCTTTATCTATCAAAATATTTTGAGCTTTAATGTCGCGATGAATAACTCCCATTTTATGGGCATAGTCTAAAGCTCGCGCTATTTTTTCAACGAGAATCAAAGCTTTTTCAATAGGAAGATCTTGCTTTATCAACTCACAGAGAGTCTGCCCCTCAATAAAATCCATCACAAAATAACAAATATTTTGTTGCTGACCACAATCAAAAATATTGACAATATTAGCATGTTGTAATTTCCCGCAAGCCTCTATTTCACGTAAAAATCTTTGCGAAGATCGATTAGAATGCATAGTCTTAATTGCAACATGCCGCTTTATATAAGGATCAAAAGCTTTAAAGACATCTCCCATTCCCCCTTGACCTATTTTTTTTATAATTTTATAACGACCGACTGTTGAAGGGCTATCTATTAATTTTGTAGGAGAATGCTGTAAAATATTTTGCTGAATTAACCAATCATAAAGGGAAACAGAAGGCCGTAATTGCAAATATTTTGTAACATAGTTTGCCAAATGTTTGGGTTCAAGAAGTTTATTTTGTAGAATAGATTGAACACTAAGCATTAACTTCTGTTGTTTAGAATTGATAATGTTCTTACTTAATAGAAAATCAATGAATGACATTGTTTTTTGGTATTGTTGGTAAATTTGCCAAGCTTTGTGCAACACCGCTTTGTCAGCAAATTGGCACTGAATAAGTATATACAATTCCATGTTTATTCCTAGCACAATAAAAGTATGTCACCAGCCAAAAGAAGGAAAATGTTTTAACTGACTACTTGTATGAATATATCTCATTTTAAAGATAACTTACTATTTTGTCAATCTTTAGGGAATTTGCTTATGAAATTTTTTCAGTTTTTTATTCTTGCGTATTGTTTGCCCCTGTGCACAATAGCACAAGAAGATATATTTACTATTCGATTAATTAACGAAGAGGTATTAAAACATATAGAAAACGCTCAATACAAAAAAGCTATTTCCAAAGGAAACAAAGCATACAACGCTTGCAAAAAAATGCTCGGAGAAGAACATATAGAAACACTTGCCATTGGCAACAATCTTGCTTTGTCTTACGACTACAGCGGTTTATTTCGCAAAGCAGAGACTTTATATTTAAAGTTGCTTCGCATAAAAAAGAGACAATACGGCCTAAAACACACAACGACTTTGTTAGCAATGAATAATCTTGGTTCTTTCTACCAAGAAATAGGGGATCCTCAAAAAAGTTTATCTATGTTATTACCTACTTACTCAATGCAACAGCAAATTTTAGGGAAAACACACCCCGATACACTAACAACAATGCAAAATTTAGCCGCTTTGTACAGTGATCTATCACTATTTGAAAAATCAGAACAACTACATACCGAGTGCTACGCACTTTTAAAACAGTTACTAGGTGAAGATCATCCTCACACATTGACCGAATATGCAAATTTTGCTTTCATGTATATAAAAATGGGAAAATTTACTATCGCTGCAAAAATGCTTGAGCACACTTGGAAAAAACGCAAAAAAATACTAGGAATTTTCCACCCGCACACTCTCTTTGCTAAAAGCAATCTTGCAAGCGTATACCGAGAAATGGGGCAATACAAACTAGCCATAAAAATGTACCAAGACACCGCAAATTCTTTTTCTAAAAAACTAGGAGAAAACCACTCTGATACTCTAATGTCTTATGCAAATCTAGCGGTATGTTACCAAGACCAAGGAAATTATAAAAAAAGCGAAAAATTATTGCGCTATGTTCTAAAAAAGCAACAAGTTTACTTAGGTAATAAACATAATTCTACTCTTACTTCCCTTAATAACCTTGCTGTACTTTTAGAAGAAAAAAGCCAATTTAATAAAGCGCAACAATTCTACATTAAGTCCTTAAAGTTTACAGAGCAAAACTATGGAGCTCATAGTATCAAAACTTTAACAACAAAAAATAACTTAGCCAATTTATTTCTAAAACAAGGGCATACAGAAAAAGCACAAGCAATATATTTATCAAACCTAAAAATAAGTAAAAAGTTCCTCGGCGAACTACATCCTTTTACAGTAAGTTCTGCGCACAATTTAATCAGTCTTTATTTGAGTAAGGGTTCTTTACTTAATCACGCTGATTTAGTGGAAGATACTTATCACAAGGCAAGTAAAGTTTGGGGTGTACACCATCCGACAACCGTAAAAAGTGGCACAAGTGTTGCTTGGATGTATGTACAATTAGGAAAATTTAAAAAAGCAGAGCAATTGTATATTACCCTACTACAAAATATACACCAAGTAGTAGGAGAAAATCACCCCCATGCTTTAGTTATTCAAAGAGGGCTAGCAGATATCTATATGTCCAATCGCAAATTCTTACTCGCACAAAAAATTTACAAACAAATACAAAAAACAATACAAAATATTTTTGGCGCTGAGCACCCAGAAACACTTTTAGCAATTAAAAATCTTGCCTCTTGTTACGCATCTTTAGGAAAGTATCGTATCGCGATGAAAACATATGATGAGAGTTTAAAAAGAACTCACATATTTATTCGTAGGGTTTTTGAAGGAAGTAACGAACAAACAAAGTTAACTCTTCTTAAAAAATATGATTTAATTAGAACAAGCTCTCTAAAATTTTACTTTTCTTTACTTCAAAGTGAAGTAATACCAAAAGAAATTCGTCAAAAAGCGCAAAATAAAATATTTGAAATTTCACTATTATATAAAAGTCTAGTATTGTTTTCAGCAAAAGAAACCCATAAACAAGCTATAGAAAACCCTAAACTACGTAACGAAATTCAACTTTTAAATCAAAAACGCAATCTATTATCTAAACTTTTTTTAAAGTCTCCTCTCGATCTTTTGGCATACCAAGAGCAAGTGCAACAGACTACTCAACAGATAGAAGAGCTAGAACAAAAACTAGGGGAAAAAACAGCTGTTTACAATACTTATAAATACGTGCAACCTAAGCATATCCAAAAACAATTACAAGATCACCAAGCAGTGGTAGATTTTTTAGCTTTTGAATGCGACACAACCCCTACTTTACTAACCATTATTGTTCGAAAAAGCGAAATTGTCGTCATTCCATCCACCGAATTAACAAATTTACAAAAAGATATCAAAAAATTTAATGAAGAAATTACCTTACAACTTCCGATAGAAAAAACAAGTAATACCATTTATAAAAATTTATGGATGCCTTTAGAAAAATATTTAACAGCAACGACAAAAGTATATCTAATCGCCGACGATGCCCTGCATTTACTAGCATTCAATGCTTTAATTGATAACAACCAAAAATACTTAATAGAGAAAATAAGTATTGAACCATTGACAATGGCACGCAACTTAGTTGAACAATCAAAATATACATCTAGCGGTAATATCACTATTTTTTCAGCGCCAGATTATGGGAATGCAAACAATTCAAGCGAAAAACGTTCCATAATAGATTTGCAGTTTCAGAAACTACCTTTCACGCAAACAGAGGCCGAATCAATAGCTCAAATCGCTCGTAGTAACAATAAAAAATCCTATATATTTAGTGGTGAAAAAGCCAGTAAGCAACAAATATTAAAAATCAAATCTCCACAAATTTTGCATATTGCAACCCACGGTTTCTTTTTAGAATCAAACGCAAAGTCCAGTGGAAATGATCGTGGTTTTACCAATGTAAATAGCACAACAAATATACCAGCACTACTTAAGAAAAATCCAATAGTAGAAAATCCGCTACTGAAATGCGGACTAGCATTTAGTAATGCTAATGTTAACAATGAAGGTATTATGACGGCACTTGAAGTCTTATCTCTAAATTTAACAAATACTCAACTCGTCGTTTTATCAGCATGCGAAACAGGAGTGGGATCAGTAGAACAAGGCGAAGGAGTGTATAGTTTGCAGCGCGCTTTTCAACAAGCGGGTGCAGGTGCGGTGCTCTCAACTTTATGGATACTAGATGATAGAGCAACAAATATTTTTATGAAGCGTTTTTACCAAAGTTTTCTAGGAGGGACCGCCCCCCAAAAATCACTACGTAAAACGCAATTAGCTTTTTTACATAGTCAAAAATACCAACATCCTTATTTTTGGGCTCCTTTTACCATGAATGGTCTAGATCATAATTTTAATGATGTAACTCAAAATAAAAATCGAAAACAACAAAACGCAAACTACCTATGGATAATTGCTATTATTTTTATCGCATTGCTACTGATTTTTACATTTATTATTTTTTCTAAGAAGAAACAACAAAAAGCCGTTGAGCAAAGACAAAAAAGACGTCAAAAACGCCTTTCAAATAGAATATAAGTACTGAGTTTTACACAAGAGCTATTCAAGCAACACTTATTTTTAAATTATTAATAGAATTCGTTTGTTGAGCTGAGAGACTAAGTCAAATTCAAAATAGATAATTTCTATCATACGTGATAATGTGAAGAGGGTGAAGCTCGACTACTATTGGCAGAAACTCAAATGTTATTGAAAGCATTCTTACTTTCGTAGAGATGACAGTGCAATAGGCGATTTCTAAATACAATAATCATACATACAGTATTTTCAGCCGTATTAGAAATTCCTTAATTCAATTCAAGAGTTGTCGAGCTTTACCTTCCAAAGTTATCATGTTGCGCACATAAGCAAATTCTTGTTTTAAAATCTTAGCTTTCAAAACCATCAAACAAACTAACTTGGCGGTTTGTCTTTACACCCATTACATCATATGCTTTTGCAGTTACCTTACGGCCGCGCGAAGTTTTCTGTAAAAAACCTTCTTGAATTAAAAATGGTTCGTATACAGACTCTATGCTATCATCTTCTTCGCCAACTGCGATAGCAAGTGTTTTTAATCCTACGGGACCACCACCATAATCGATAATTGTTTGCAGAATTCTACGATCTGTTTTATCAAGTCCACTTTCATCTACACCCAACATTGCTAGCCCTTGAGCTGCTATTTTCTCATCAATTACTCCGTTTTCTGTATGAACCTGAGCAACATCTCGAATACGGCGTAAAAAGCGGTTAGCTACGCGAGGAGTACCCCTTGAGCGACCAGCAATCATCATTGCCCCTTGATCCGTAATTGTACAATTCAGTATTTTTGCACTGCGCTGTATAATTTTAAATAGATCACCTACTGGATACAGCGACATTTTTTCATGTATCAAAAAACGCGCGCGAAAAGGGGCTGTAAGAAGTCCTTCCCTTGTCGTTGCTCCAATAAGAGTAAAAGGCTTGAGCTTTAAATTAATAGAACGAGCACTAGGTCCTTGATCAATCATAATGTCGATAGAAAAATCTTCCATTGCTGAGTATAAAAATTCTTCTACTGCCGAGTACATACGATGAATTTCATCTATAAATAAAATATCACCATGTGCTAAGTTTGTTAAAATGCCAGCTAAGTCTCCTGCGATTTTAAGCACGGGCCCCGAAGTAATTGTAATTTGTGCTCCGAGTTCTCTAGCAATAATACGAGCTAGGGTAGTCTTTCCTAAGCCTGGTGGTCCCGAAAGAAGAACATGGTCCAGTACTTCTTCGCGTAAAGTAGCGGCTTTAATATATGTTTTCAGGTTACTGAGCACTTGATTTTGACCAACAAATTGATCAAAAAGAAGTGGACGTAAACTAGCCTCTAACTCTTGATCTTCTTCCAGTTCATTTTTAGATAAAGATCTGTCTTCTTCCATTTTTTTCTCATCATATACGGTTAAATTACGGGTAAATACATATTGTAGTCTACATAAATTGTTATTTCCATAACTTTTTATCAAACTTGGGTAAAAAGACCTGTTAATAGTTGTTATACTCTGCAACAATATCGGTTACTTTGTCCACAAATCATTTACCTGTAGACCATAGTGAGAATCATTGTCGTACCATACAGTAAAATATTTACTTTTTATCCCCATAATGCGAGCACTAACGACACGCACAGGATCACTATCCACTTGCGCAACAACTCTTCCATATGCGTCGCGCACTTTTTTTCTACCTACATATGTCGTCGTTTTATCAACAACAGCAATGAGCTTTACATCATAAAAACCTGGGAACTCCCAATCAACACGGCCTTCACTGCTGCTTATACCATATTTTTCTAAAATTTTCTTTCTGAAACCGCGAAAAATTTTATAATGATCTAGTTCTATTTCGCGAAATCTACTCCAAATATCAGAATCCCAACCATAGAAAAACATTCCATCATGTTGTAAAAACCACCCTTTGTTACTCCAACCTAACTTGTCAAAGCTTGCACCAGAAAGAGCTTTTCCTTTGTGAACTTCTAATAAGTTCAGTATTTCTTCACGTTTAGGAGAAATATACTCAAAATGGCTGCCATAGCGTTTGAAATCCTTAGTTGTTTTTTGCGATTGTTGCGCAATACGTTTAAGTAATCGTTTTTTCAGCGAACGTAGTTCTAAATCAACAAGCTCTATATTTTTTGAAGCGCTTGTTTTTTCATCAAAAATCTTTTGCAACTCTTTGTCGTTACCTACTATTTTTTGCGCCATAGAAAAACTTTGCGACATAAAGTGCTCATTGTTATCTTTTCTAGCTTTTACACCTTCATCACAGTAAGCAATCACTGTCCATTTTTTAGCTAAAAAATAAGTATTTGCTATTTCTTGAGATAAATTATGGTCTGCTCCTAAACTCACTTGGGCTTTTTGATTTAGTTTATCAAGTTCTGTCATATAATGTTTAAAGCTTGCAGGAGAAAAATAAGGTGGTTTATGTTTTGTTATTTGTTCATTAAGACTTTTAGCCAATATATTTAAGCTCTTTTTTAAATCACTAATAATAGCAGTGTTTGCTAAATTACTAGTAAATTCATTTACTTCTTTTTGCGAAAGAGTCCACTCCTCCTTGAATTTCTCAATCAAAGAATGAGAGGTGTATTTTTTTTCGATTTCAAATAGTTTTTCATTGCCCATTTCAATATTACTACCAAACTGTTGAACAATACTGCGTGCTTCTGAATCTGATAATTTCTCAATTCGTTCAGGATTGTTATTGTAGTATTTCATCCACTCCTTGTTTTTATTGAGATAATACTCAACTTTACGCAAATCATATTTAATGTTTTTAGTTATTTTTGCATCTCGGGCTTTTTCGGCCTCATTTTTCAATATTTGAAATTTCTCTAAATACTCTTTATTGCGTTGTGGATATTTAGCAAGACCATCAGCAAGAGGTTGCGCCTGCTTGTAGTAGCCTGTTAATTTATCAGCATTGCCGTTTGCATATTTTACCCAACGAAAAATAGAGTCTAGTTTTTTCCGTAACTCTTTTTCCTCTTTCGAGAAAGCTGCACTCTGAGCTAACGGCTTTTTAACCGGTGGAACTTTATTTTGTTGAAGCCATTTTGATTTTTCTGCGCTAAGAGCACTGTATTCACTTAATTTTCGTTCGTACTGCGTTTTCCAATGATTACTTTTCTCTTGCCAATCTAATTTTTCTGCATTAGCGGTATTATATTCATTCAATTTTTGACTGTACTGCGTTTTCCAATGATTACTTTTCTGTTGCCACTCTAGCTTCTCTGCATTAACAGTATTATATTCGCTCAATTTTCGCTCGTACTGCGTTTTCCAATTACTACTTTCTTGTTGCCACTCTAGCTTCTCTGCATTAGCAGTATTATATTCATTCAATTTTTGCTCGTACTGTGCTTTCCAATGACTACTTTTTTGTTGCCACTCTAGCTTCTCTGCATTAGCAGTATTATATTCATTCAATTTTTGCTCGTACTTATCTTTCCAAACACTTGGAGTCTTGCTATTTAATTGTTGCTTTAGATACGAACGTTCTTCTTCCAACTTTTGTATTTTTTGTATCAATTCTAACTGTTTAGTCTCGCTATCATTTGGTAAACTTCTTAACGCTTTTTGATATTCAGCATATGAAGTATAGTCAGATAGAAAATAAGACAAGGACTTCACACTTCCAAAAACTAATATTTGCGATTCTTTAGTAGTAATTGTCCACTCATACTCGCCCACTAAATCGTTTTGAAAACTATCAACGTCTACAATTTTTATTTTAAGTCGATCTCCAGGAACAACGCTCACTTTTGAATTGATCACTTGATCAATTTCTTGTTTATTCTTGTAAAGTGTACTAGTAAATACTTTTGTCCATTTAATGTCACTTTGCTTGAAAATTTCAATTCTTACATCAGGCTTCTTGCCACTAAAATCCCAAGATTTGCCGTTTTCTTTTTTTGCGTTTATTTCGATAGAACTAATATACAATGTTTTAGCATTTTGTGCGTAACAAAACGCAAATAACAAAGAAAAAAAGACTATAATTCTTTTCATTGGTTTAACCAGACCCTTACAATTTTAAAGCTAACTACTAAAGTTACACAAAGAGTATTCTTAAAAAGCTTGTCATAAAATAAATAACAAGCTTTTAATTATTATGAAGAAACATACAAATATTTTCCCAAATTAATCCTACGGAAACATTTCTTTCCGTCATATGTAAGCATTTGAGAAGAAAATCTAAAAAAGAAGCTATTTCATAATAAGTACAAGAAAATGTTGATCGTTGTAGTTCGCCAAAAAAATCACTATTTATGATTTGTGAACTTTCAATTTCAGTGTATGACTTTATCAACATCATATCGCGAACAACGCTAGACAAAAAAGTAATCCATTTTTTTGTTTGTTGGCGTCCTTCTTCACCACTTTTGCAAAATGCCATTATCGCTGCTGAGATTGATAATGGATCGCGGTTACGCAAAACAATTTGAATTAGGCTATCACGAACTTTCCAATCGTTTTCTAAAACGAGAAGTGCACTTTGTAAATTGCCGTCAGCTAATTGAGCAGCAACTTGAGCTCGATGAAGTGGTATTTGATGGGTATTTACTAATTCTTCGTAAGTTCTTCTAATCCCTAAACTATTTAACTTAAAAATTTGGCAACGTGAAAGTATAGTGTCTGGAACACTATAGATATTTTCTGCTGTGAGCAAAAATAACGCGTGGGCGGGAGGTTCTTCGAGTACTTTTAATAAAGAATTAGCAGCTTCAATACTCATTCGTTCAATATTCAAAATAACAAATATTCGATACTTCGCTTCCCAAGGTTTAATAGAAGCATTCTGAATAACATTGCGAATTTTATCAATCGAAATGTTTTTTTTATCACCCGCAGAAACTTCCATTACATCAGGATGAATTTTTTCAGCTATTTTTTGTTTCGTTGTAGAATTACTCTCTAGTGGACAAAAGATTTTCTCAATAATATTTGCGGAGGTTTTTTCCAACAACAAACTATCACTTCCCACAAGCAAAGAGGCGTGAAAAACTTTTTCCTGCTTTACATTTTCACAAAAGTAATCGACAATTTCTTCGCAAGACAATGTACTTTCCATTTGTTATTGCCTTTCTGTACTTTCCTCTATTTTTAATTGCCCCATCAAAGAAATAGTAACAGCAAATTCTTTTTTTGTTGCTTGTTCTTCAATCACAACATTTGCTTTTCCTTGGTGAAATAGAGGATGAAGTTTTCCCGTTTTATCAAATATAATCGGCGTTGTATGTACACCGAAAGAGAGGTTCTCTGGTAGTGTGTAACGCTCTAACTCTACCAAAGATTCAATAACTATTTCATCTATATTAAACTGCGACTCTTCAGCAAATATAAGTTGCGCTTGATAATCTTCTATCGGTAAAAAATTCTCAATTGAATGTACTTTTTCTTCAACATTGTTTACAAAGATAAAGACCTTGCGTCCATCGTAGCGAATTTTGAGATGGGTCCATTCGAAGAGAGACAAAGAAGAAGTAGTCCTAATACTTTCTCCCTGCCAATTAAAAACAAGAGTACGTTGTGGAGTCAGTTGTAAACTACCATTTTCTCCTAAGGAGAATACAACGCGATTTCCCGTTTGGCCAGTGTAAAAAAAACCCCAAAACGAAATAATAAAAGGATTATATAAACCAAGGTTTTGTATAGTGCCGCAGCGGATTTGTCCGCTTTTACTCAAGCCGATAGCTTTTCCTACGCGACCGGCAATACTCTTGCCACCATCAACTTCAATAATTCCGCCAAAACCTTCACTACTGTTTTGTATAATTTTTTCTAAATGCCAACAACCGACTAAACGACTTCCTTCCAAAGTGACAGTATCTTTTTGGATATTTATAACACTTTTATTCTGTGATTCAGCAGCATAATTTTTAGATGTTCGAAGCATATTGCGTACTTCAAACGCGGCTCCTTGAACCGCTAGTCGTTTGTTGAATTGTGTAAAAAATGCACTACTTATACCTAAAACAATAGAAATTATGGCCATAACGACCATAAGTTCTATTAAAGTTATTCCACTTGTTGAAAAACGTCTCATCGATTATTGACTTCCAAATTTTTGTGTCCAGTAATTGCTTGACTGTCCTGACCCCATTGCTCTCCACATAAGATTAAGTATATTCCGATGGTGACCTGCGCTATGAACCCAGCCATTATGCGCTTCCTGCGGAGAAGTACGTCCCATGTATATATTTTCGCCAACACCGCGACCTGTATAGCCAGCTGTTCGTGCTCTTTGCGCTGGCGTTGCTCCTTCTGGTTCGCCAGGAACATTGTGAGCAAAAATTTTATTGGCCCGCAAATACCCGCTGTGTTTTCTCGCAGCAATAGCAAGAGAACTATTAATTTTTACTGCCGACCGCCCCATCATATGACGATAAGCATTTGTAATTTCCACCTGCCGCCTTTCTGTTGATGTTGCGTCGTTTGTTCCACTATTGTTTTCTTCCATCACAATTTTACTATCTCGAATACGTTGATTTTCTTGCGGCGACTCAGCATAATTTTTAATGTCAAGACGTCCATCAATAAACGAATTAAGTGATTCTAAACGATCTTCCCTTGGAACTTCGTACATGCCAGAGTACTCTTTTTTCAAAAAAGTATCAATTTGCAATATAATTTTTTTACTTTTGAGTATTCTAGGTGACAGTTTTTCAATTCCCTTTGAAGGAGTTTCCCAGATTTCACGTACAGCTGCAACACGTTTGTCTACATCTGGTTGCGCTGCCGCTCCTTTGGTTTCATCTGCAGGATACGTTTTCTCGTCGAAAATAAGAGCAAGAGCATGCTTTCTTCTTTTTTCTAATTCAGTTTTGAGTTGCTGTAAATATTTAACAGCAGCGAAATCAAAACTATTTTGAATTTTTCGCATCAATTGTTTACGAGTAGCAAAAAGGTTTTCTCCCAATGCAATAAGTAATGTATCTTTGATCTCAAGATCTGACACACGTTTTACTTTATTGTGAATTTTCTGCAACTCACTAGCGAAATATTTGTTTGGCTTAACAACTTGTGCCCGAGAAAAATCTTTGATTTCTTCGCGATACTCGACAAGTAATTTTTCTTTAGGATGAATTAGCAAATCGCGAAAAACAATAAATCCCTTGGATTTTGGTATTTCAACTCCAGTCCATCTTGAAAAAAAGCGATCCACTTTATTTTTAGCACTTGGAATATTGTCGAGAATAGAAATAAGCACAGCGTGTACCTCTTCTTCCAGACCTGACACCATGCATAAACTTGCCAACCCAAAACCACTTTCTTCATCAAAAGGAAGTTTTTGCAAAGCGGAAAGTTTTACTGCTGCAGGCAAACTACCCCACTTAAAATGAATTGTTCCTATTTCGCCTCTTAACCCAAGAACTAAAGTCTTATTTTCAATATTTCTTATTACTGCTTCTTTATTTGCGATAGGTATATATAAATCTTCGATACTTTTCCACGAAGCAAAAAAGTTCTGCTGCAACCTTGCTAAGCTTTTAAAATCTCTTGCGTATTCTTGGATAATTTTTCGCGTTTTGCCGTTTCTAGTTTTTTCACGTAAGCCAGCTAATTTTTTAATGACTTCGTTCCATTTGTCATTTTTGATTAATTTTTTTACATCATACTGATCTAAAAAATTTGAAATGTTTGGAATATAAGTATTTTGCTTTGGTTTTACTACTGCAATTTCTTGCGTTTTCATTTTTTGTAGTGTAGTTAACAGAGAGTGCGCTTCGTTTGCTAAAGGAGTATTCAAATAGTTTTCATATTTCATTAGCACTAACATTCGCGCTTCTAAAAGGCGATTTTTACTCTGTAAAAAATCAATTTTTTGATTAAATGCTACCCAATCTTCTCGTTGTAGAGCATACATTTTAGTAATTTCAAACTCGACTTTATCTCGCCAATGTTTGAGAGGATAGTCCTTATTAAAATTGTGATAATACTTTAATCCTGCTTGAAAATTACCTTGCTCCATTTTTTGCTGAGCAGAGTTCTTCACTCCGTCAAAAACACCTGCAATTTCAGCCTCATAATCATTTTTAGCTTTAACTAATTCTGCCCTAATTACGGTATAAATTTCAGGCTCTTTATATATCTTACTCAAGTCTTCAAGAACATATATATATTTTTGCGGCGAATAGTCTCTTGTTTGATAAGATTTACGTGCAGAATACAAGGTACTATTTGCATTAGAGTAGTATGTATTTTTTTGTTTTAGACGCTCTATCGTAAGTTCGATTGTTTTAGCTAAAGATGTTCCTTGTACAATTTCAGCAATTTCTTCGAATTTTGTAATCGCGACTTTACTATCGAGATCTTGAGCTAAAATTTCTTTATATTTAGCAACACTTACTTGATAAAAATCATAGTTCTCGCGAAAACGCAATGTAAGTGAAATGAAGAATAAAGTGAGTAGTCCAACAACAAAAGGAGTAGCATAAGGTATTTCTCTCCATTTGGATAACTCAGTAAAAAAACTATCATTTTGAATCTTTCGAACGTGAGTCGCTGTTACACTGCAGTCATTTGCAAACAAATAATTGTCTTCTATTTTCATTACTGTTTTACCAACAGTAACCACATCTCCGTGCTGTAAAACATGAGAATTTACTTTTTCTCCGTTTACTTTGATTCCATTAAAACTGCGTAAATCAACGATTTGATAATTTTTATCGCGATATTCAATCAAACAATGATTTCTAGAACAACTATTATCGTTTAGATAAATAACATTATTTTCAGAACGACCTATTGTTACAGCTTCTTTACCTAAAGTGAGAGATTTTTCCTCTCCTTCGTTTTTATATACTAGTTTCATAAATACCTCCTTGTTTTTTTATTATATCACCTGCACTCACCTGCACAAAAAAAAAATACATGCGCTACAATTTTCTCACCTGTTTTTTCCTAAACTCAGCTAAAAAACTTCCTAAGGCAATATCTATAAGTAGCTTAGAGTTCCCTTGTTTTTTTGGCATGACTATTGCTTACTCAAAAACTGTTATATTCAAATTCAAAAAAAAATTTAAGGAACGATTTATGAAAACAATTATAGTCACTCTTATCTTAACCATATCAGTATCGTTTTTACATTCACAGGAAACGAAAGGCAGTTCAACAGATGTAGAAGTAAGTGGAAATATTCACTTTTATGGAGATCGATATATATTAAAAGGTTCTAATGATGATTATGGAAAATGGTTCGTTCTACTTGAATCACCATCTCTAGAAAAAATAGCAAAAAATGTCGATCTATTTTCTCGTTACAGAATCCAGGGAAAGATTTATGTATTTAATAACACGATGTATTTACTTCCTAACAAACTAAAAGCTCTAGAAAAAACAGTTGGCTCAGCTCAAGATACACTACAATTTAAAAAAAATAACAAAAAGTCTTCTAAGAAAAAGAAAAAGTCTTCTAAGAAAAAGAAAAAGTCTTCTAAGAAAAAGAAAAAGTCTTCTAAGAAAAAGAAAAAGTCTTCTAAGAAAAAGAAAAAGTCTTCTAAGAAAAAGAAAAAGTCTTCTAAGAAAAAGAAAAAGTCTTCTAAGAAAAAGAAAAAGTCTTCTAAGAAAAAGAAAAAGTCTTCTAAGAAAAAGAAAAAGTCTTCTAAGAAAAAGAAAAAGTCTTCTAAGAAAAAGAAAAAGTCTTCTAAGAAAAAACAGCTGGAGAACGAAGACGAACTAGAAAATTAAAAAACACAACTCATCATATTTGTCCTCGACAACTATTAAATCGGAAATAACCAAGGCCTTATAACAAATTATATCCCAAATATTTATCTAAAAAATTACTAACAAAGTCTCATAATTTCACAACTTAATATACCGACCTACCGCTACTCACAACCATTTTGTTTACATTTTGTTTACAAAAGAGATAAATCATAGGAAAGCTTGTAAATTAAACGAAGTGAGGATATCGCATCAAGATGATATCGGTGTCAAAAAAATATCATCTTGGTGCTTAATTCAACAGTAGTCGAATGGACATAAATACAGATTATTTTTTGTGTTACGCTCAACTAAAAAATGCTCTAAATAAAAAAAAATTGCGAATTTCGTGTATCGCGTAGTATAATTTATATAGCTAAATATAGTTATAAAACAAATTCTATGCCAAAGGAGGTTTTTATGATACGCGCAAATAGCTCTTTCAAAAACACAATGGTTGTATTAGCTTTACTCTTTTCATTTTTAGGTTCATATGCGATTTGTGAAATTTCTATACCTAGAGATATCCAAAAAATCGTATTTAAAAACCCTAACAAAGCAAAATTAATAAAATACATTCATAAAAAATACCCTAAATTAACAGAGTATTATTCTCAGAGGCAAGGTTTTTTTGCGATAGAAGCTTTGAGCGAAGATCCAATTGCAGCAATCTACAGTATGGAAGTTTTTCCTGGCTATTTTCACTATTTAGCCACAAAAACAAGTGCTGCGGAAGCTGTTCGTTTTATAAAAGCAACTAGTCACAATAAAAATTTCTTAAAAACATACGCAAAAAAACTGAACAGATACCAACACAAACCGAAGTTACTAGGTTTGTTAATTCGTTCAAATTCGCATGCAAAAGAACATTTGATTACCGACATTGAATCTAAATCAGCACAATTAGCTTCAAGGCTGATAGAGCTTTATGGTCAAGCTTCATCAACAGTTCGCGAAACAATACTTGAAAAACCACACGCAGCTTTCTTTCTTCTGGAGACAAAAGAAGACGGCATAGATGCCATAAATAAATATGGTGATGTTGTTGCATCTATAGCGACTTTTTATAAACCTGGAGAAAGACGCGAAGTTTTACGAGAACTTAAAATAGGTGGTAAGAGTTTTATTGAGGCTTACAACGAAGCGTCTATTGTTGGATGGCGAACTGCTGTTCGTTTTCCTAAACTATACCAAAAACTCGTAAAAACAATGGGAATTGTTGCAGCTCTTGATTTTTTAAATGCAAACGGACACTACTTAGCTTCGCACGTACAAGATCCTACAGATGAGATGTGGATAACTTCTGTAACTCAGCAAGTAAAATCTTTGAACCGAGAAGGTATTCTCAATTATACTTATGTTGATAGTTTTGCTTTTGCACTGTGTTCTGAAGTAGAAGATGGAAAAGAGCTTATTGCGCGTATGGGAGACTACCTTCCTGCAGCGCTTATATACCACTACTATCCACGACACAAAACTTTTCTATGTCGTTTTTTAAATCGTTACGGAATAGCTCCATTAAAACTACTATACGACTATTCTAAAAACGAAGAAAAACGCTTACAATTAGAAAGTGTTATTGATAAATACTCTTCAGAAGGCTTGCTGTTAATTACCTATAGCTCACGTAAACAAGAAGCGATGAGTCTACTGCTATCAGACGGTTATGATCGTGGAAAGCATTACTTAAACAAATTTGGTTTTGATGAGTATGGCATTCCTAACTTCCGTGGTTCAAAGGATATGATGCCTGACCTCGTAAAAACTACCATGAATTATTTTTGGTATGGTTCAAAACCGACATGGGCAGAAGTTGGTTTGGCAATATGGGATGCAGTAGATTATCTACACACAATATACACACTTGGAAACTCAAAACTAATTAGTCAGTCAGGAAAAATGCTATTTGGTAAAGCAACAGGGTATGCCTTTGTGAATCTAGCTAAAAGTGAGTCTAAAAAATTCACCCTAGCTAAGCTAAAGAAAGTGGCTCTAAAAATCGCATGGAAATCTTTCAAAAAGGTACTCAGAAAAGAACTTGTACATCAACGTTTTAATCAGCTAGAAAGACTGGCTGTTGGAACTGTGGGAAGACGAATGAGCAAGAACTTTTTAAAGTCTTCATGGAAGTACTCTTACAACATCGCGCTTAGTGAATTTTTGACGTATGTTTTTGAGTAAGACGCACCAAGCGGTATTGTAGCGTCTAAAAACTAACTTGAGAAAAGTAGAACGTGCTCCTAGTTATGAAATATTATAGGAACACTATAATAAAATAAAACTTATTTAGCTTCGAAATTCAGTAAGCAACACACTTTTGCATTGTATGCAAAAGTGTGTTGTTTTTGTATAAGGTTTTAAAACCACAACTTTTGAAAGAAACAAAATGCATCCATGGCATGAGATTCCTATAGGTCAAGAATTACCGCGCCTAATCAATGCAATCATTGAGGTTCCTAAAGGATCAAAAAATAAATACGAATTAGAAAAAACAACAGGTATTCTAAAAGTTGATCGTGTACTTTATAGTTCAATTCACTACCCCGCAAATTACGGATTTATTCCTCAAACATATTGCGAAGACAAAGATCCTTTAGATATTTTGGTACTTGGACAAGAACCCGTTCATCCTTTAACTATGCTTACTGCCAAACCAATAGGTCTAATGAATATGTTGGACCAAGGCGAGGCCGATGACAAAATTATTGCCGTTCATGAACACGATCCAGAATATTGTTCGTATAATAACCTTGAAGATTTGCCATCGCATCGCATTCGAGAATTAAAACGCTTTTTTGAAGATTACAAAATCTTAGAAAATAAGAAAGTCATTGTTGAAGATTTTAGAGGAAAAGAAGCGGCCTTAGAAGTGATTATTGAAAGTCACAAAGTTTACAAAAAGCATTTCTCGGCTAAATCGAAAAAACGATCTCCTAAAAAACCAAAGAAGTAAGTCTAGAAATCCAACGTGCTTCCTGTTTAATTCATTGGTTGGTATACGCTTATATCCAAAGCGGATTTATATTTTATAAAAATAATCTTGCAAACATCCTCTTCTATGTTATATTTTTACAAAAAGATTATTCAACATAAAGAGTAGAGTATGCCACCAATAACAATAATGACTGTTGATGATGATCCTATCATTCGCTTAGCTTTAAAAAAGATATTGCAGCGTGATAATTGCACAGTAACAGAAGCTTCTGATGGGCAAGAAGCTCTCGAAAAAATCCGTTCGCAAAAACCCAATCTAGTTATTTTAGATATTCACATGCCGAGAATGACAGGGTGGCAACTTATTCGAAATCTACGTACCAATCCTATTTTTTCGTTAATTCCTGTCATATTTTTATCTGCAGTAACTCCACAACAAAATCAGCTTCAAGGTTTCCGTTTAGGCGCTGATACTTATATAGAAAAACCTTTTTCACCGAAACAGATCATCACCGCGACTATAGATACCTTAAAAAAATCTCAAGAATTTCGCGCGCAATTCAACATCACAAATCAAGACGACAGCTTTCCTGAAGAAGAAGTAAATCAATATATTGAAGAAAGTGATGAAATCCTAAGTATCGACGAATTTGAAGCTATGGAGAATTTACCAAAAACAAGTCCCGTACAAACTATACTTAGTGGTAGTTTAAAACAAATTGGTTTATCATCTGTACTATCAATGATTAATCTCGAACAAAAAACAGGTATTCTTATTTTACACAACCCCGATAATACTCAGCAAGTAGAAGTTTCACTTGTAAACGGTGAAGTGTATCAAGCTTCTAGTACATATATTAATTTAGAAAACGAAGAAGCGATATACAATGCACTTACGTGGAAAAGTGGTAAATTTGCTTTTTACTACGGAGAAGTCGATGTAGAAAATCAGATAAATTCATCAATAACTTCTCTCTTGCTTGAAGGTGCTCGCCGTATAGATGAAGTTTTTCGCGACGAGGAAGAAAAACTTTCATAAAATTTACTTAATAATTTGTCATACCGCAAAAATCACAACATAATACTTTTGTCGGCTTCGAATCCGCTCAGAAATAATATTATCTGTAGATACGACATTGACGAATATCATCCCTAGTAAAAACAACTATCTAACGCTATAAACAATGCTATCAATGTACAGTGAACATATACATTTTCTAGGGCATGCGGACATCTAAAATTTGTTTAGTGGGTAAGTCACTGTAAAATCATAGTTGGACGTATCAAACGTGGCATAGCCAAATTCTGGAAGTTTGATAATTTCGCTAGGATTTATGTAATAAAGTCTAAATGCCCACACGCCCTATTTCTAAAAGGAAAAAAATTATGAGAATATTGATTTTTCTTGTGTTGATTAGCACTTTTACTTGGTCACAACTAGTAGAAGAAAAGTATGAAGAAAAACAAATAGACATTTTGTTAGAACAAGATAGTGATTTGCAAGGCAAGGTTAATAATATCTGGCAACTACTAAGTAGCGAAGAACAATCTCAAAAAGCGTTTTTTCAAAACATCAATAAAAAAATCAAGGAATTACTAGCTTACAATTTAAAGTACAAAATGAAATACCAAGAACTACTAAGACGTTATAACTTAAGCACTAATGAATTGAAAAAACAGCAACACTTAATCAGTCAACTTACGAACCAAACCAGTGATCTCCAAAAAAATCTCAACAATACAGAAAATCTATATCGCCAAAGTCAACAAAATAATGCAAGTTTGATTGCAGAAGTAAGTAAACTTCGCGAACAAATAGCAATGTACAAGACAAAATATAACGATTCAAATCAACGTTGTGAACAAACCAAACGCGATAATGAAGACCTAATTGCAATTGTCGATAAGTTGCGAAACGAGAAACAGAATTTAGAACAAGAATTAAACAGACTAAAAAATCTATACGCTAATGAACAAAAAAATTACACACAACAGTTAAATGAAGCAAACAATCGCTACAACTCTCAAACACAAAGTTATAAAGATTTGCAACAACAGCGCGATAATCTCCTCAAAAAGAACAAACTATTATCCGAAACTATCGAACAACTCCGCAAGCAACTTCAACAAAAACAACAAACAACAAATTATCAACACCAAAGGGGCTATGTTGTTACAGGAAAAGCAAATATTCGCCGCGGAGCCATCGCAAGAGCTTGGCGTAAAGCAATGCTAAAGTCTCTACAAAAAAACTATGATCGCAATGATTTTGAAGCACATCATTCTGAGATAGAACAACATTTATACAAAAACTGGCGCGATTACACAGTGGGATCAATAGATAACCCTGCTGTTGTAAAAAAATTCGATGGACGAAAAATAACTATTCGCGTTGAAGTAAAGGAAGATAAATTACTTAAAGATATCCGCTATTTATTTGATCAGACTCGTTCAAAACTCAAAGGTATGCATGTTGCACTTGTCGCTGAAAGAAACAGTTATCATAATCAGCAAGATGTTATGTTTGACACGTTACAAGATAAACTAGGGCAAGATATGACGGTCCGCGATTTACGTGCTATTGATAATTTAATGAAAAAAGAAGCGCAAATGTTAGGGTTGAGCGCTGGAGCCGATCCTGCAGGTTATGTAGCAAGAAAATTCAATCAAGTAAACATTGTTATTTACATGGACGTAAAAACACAAATACAACGTGACCCTTATGCTGGCGAAATGGTATATGCTACTCTGAGGTGTAGAGGCGTATGGCAACAAACGGCACAAGAATTATGGCATTTCCAAGTTGTCTCTGGTAAAAAAGCCAAACCCGTTGCTGTTCAATATTTAGGACGAAAAGCCGCTCAACAAAGAGCAATAAAAAACACTGCCTTAGTTGCATACAAAAAAATACGCTCACAAATTCGCAGTCGTAAAACAGTACTTCCAAAAAATGTTTACGAATTAAAATTTGTCAATTTAGGTAAAAATAAGCGCCGCGTCATAGATGCTATTGCCGACATGAAATTCGGCAGGAGACCCGCAATGAAAATCTTACCAGGCTCACAAGGAGCAGGCAAAGACTACTTTTCATTTCGCGTAAAATGGTTATTAACGCGTGAATCAATAGACGATATTATTGCACGGATAGAGGAAACATGCGAAGACAACGAAGTATCTGTTGAATCTAAAATATATAGCAAAGGCGTTATTATATTCGAGCCAGCAAATTTTGACGAATATGACGACGATTTCTAAAACAACGGTGCTATTGGAAAAAATTTTAGGACAGGCTATTGATAAATGACTTAAAATGAATGTAGAACTTATTTTTTGCAACAACGCCAAAATAACTGCAAACGGCATCTCTTATTCTTCACTGAATCACGGCAGGCCCTAAATCCGTTTGCCAACGAAGCATTTACATATTTTACTCAAAATTATCTCTACCAAATAATATAATAAATGTCACTTAATTGGCATACCAATTTTTCAACAACGAAATACTCCAAATAAAGGAAATTGTATGAGAACTTATTTAATATCTGGTGCTGGTTCAGGAATAGGTCGCGCGATAGCAATTCATATTTCTTCAAATTTTTCTGATTCTTTGATCGTTTTGATTGGACGGAAAAAAGATAAACTAGAAGAAACTCAAAAGATGCTTCATTCGCCAGAAAAACACGCTGTTGTTGCCGCAGATATTAGAGATAACGAATTATTACGAGAAAGTTTTAATAATCTACAACTTAAAGAAAAAAATGTTTGTGGGATTGTAGCTAATGCTGCAATGGGAGGGGAAAATCATTATGGAAAAGAAGATCAGTGGTCTGAAATAATAGATATTAATCTTACTGGAACTTACCGTTTTGTAAATGAATGTTTACCTTTGCTTCAAAACTCTAAAGAAAAATACAAGCACATTGTCGTCATGTCATCAATATTAGCACGTTTAGGTGTACCAGGCTATAGCGCTTACTGTGCTTCAAAATCAGGTGTCTTGGGTTTAACACGCTCTTGGGCCGCAGAATTAGGCAGTCAAAATATCTTAGTCAATGCTGTTTGTCCAGGTTGGGTCAATACAGAAATGGCAAGAGAAGGTATACAGAAATTTGCTGAAAGTACTGGAATTTCATTTGAAGAAGAACACAAAAATCAAATGCAACATGTTCTTTTAGGAAAAATGAGTGAACCGCAAGAAATAGCTTCTTTCATTGGTTATCTAATGTCGGAACAACAGATGTCTATAACTGGACAATGTATAGATATTAACAATGGGGCAATTATGCCATCATAGGCTATTTAAAACATAACCAATGGTTAGCACAGGCACTCCAAAATCGAAAATCGTACCTGCTTTCCAAATTTAGTTTCTTTTTTAGCTTCTTTTGTTTTGAGAATCTTTGACAGTATTCTGTCTTACTATTTGCTAAAATAATTTGAAGAACACCAACCAAAAGAGTCTATTGTAATAAACATACAATAGACTCTTTCGTCCTCTACAAAATCAAATTTTATCATACTGTGAAAAACCATCTACAATTTTTTGCAATTCTTTCATATTGAATTTTTTACCTATGGGTGTTGTAAATTGTTTTTCGTTGAGTTTTTTTACTATCTTACGCAGGCCAAGACCTTGTTTTTGCAAGCCTGCTATAAAATTCATCACCTGTATACGCATATCTTCATCCCAAATGCACTGGTGTTCTTCACGTTGTATTACGCTTAAATTGTGAGCATGCACCAACGGAAATGGTTCGCGATGGTTTTGAGTCGATTTGAGTGTTATTGCAATTGCCGTATCTAAATCAATTTTGTATCCGCAAGACACATATATTGGCTGGCCATTGAGCAGTGTACGCACAGCGGCACCAACAATTTCGTTATCGTGGTAAATAAATTCACTGGCTCCATAATTGCGTTGTAGAGTTTTATGCGTTCCTAATAATTTCGTTTTAGCACAACCAACTGTTGGTATATCTAGTGATAATCCTAAGTGACAAGCAATACCAAAACGATACGGGTGGAGCTGGCCGTTACCGTCAACGAGAATAGCGTCTGGTTTTACTTGTAAGCGCTCAAAAGCTTGCAAAATGCACGGGATTTCCCGCAATGCTAAAAACCCAGAGCGGTAAGGAAAGGGAATTTCTCCTATGCATTTTATTTCTTCGACAATTGAGTAATCTCTAATATCGATAACCACAACACCTGTGTATGCCTCATTATTATCATCGTCATACGCAACATCGACTCCTGCAACTAAATTCACATCTGAGTTTATTGGACAATGTTTTATCTCTGTTGCGTACTTTTTTTGCAACTCTACCATTTTCTGTTTGTTGTCACTTAGTTGTAAATCTCTTTTTATTTTCATAACTTTCCTCACTTTGCTAAGGTGTACTGACATTTAGATTCTTATATAGAAATAAGACTCGTTGTTAACAAAGACGAGTCTTATTTCCAGATTATTTGCAAAAATCTTATTCGAGCATTCTTTTTGTGTAAGGGAGGTGGTTGAAAATAATATACCAGATTTTACATAGAAATTTTATTTATCAACTAGGCATTTTGAACGCGCATAGTCTTAGTTCTGTAAGTGAAGAATAACGAAGTTGATGGATAAAAGAGCATGTAAAATGGTAAATTATTTTCCGCCACTTCCCTAAGTATTTGTACACAAGTTATTTAAAATTTAACAAATGCTACGCGATAAATTCTGGTAATAGAAGTCTGTAAATCACAAAAATAATGGCTCGACGAGATTAATAATGCGTAATTTTAGAATGCAGCTCATTGTAAGTGAGATTGCCACAATAAAAGATGCGGCGTAGCCAATAATTCTTCTAACATTTATTCTCCTAGTTGATGATCTATGCTGTATAATTTTATAGCAAAATATAATAGCATAGTATTTGCAATTTACATTAATGCTTTAGTTTTAGGAGAAAAAACGGTGCAAAAAAAACTATGGACTAAAAACGTTTTTACAATAACGGATGTTTTTTCCAAAGAAGAGTGCCAAAAATATATCAATCACACTGAGAAAATTGGCTTTACTGACGCACCTATAAATACGAATACTGGCGCAGTCGTTAGTCCTGAAGTTCGCAATAATACGCGAGTGATGTTTGACGATAAAGATATAGCAAAAAAATTGTGGGAACGAGTGAAAACGTTTGTTCCTGAAAAATATAAAGGAAGAAAATTTCTAGGGCTAAATGAACGATTTCGTTTTTATAAGTACGATCAGGGACAACGCTTTGCCCCTCATGCTGATGGTTATTACACTAGAGAAAATGGAGAGCGTAGCCTTTTTACTTTTATGATTTATCTAAATGAAGACTATAAAGGGGGGGAAACAAAATTTTTTTATATGCCTTTATTAGGTCGAAAAAAAGAATTTGTTATAAAACCTCAAACCGGAATGGCTCTATTATTTGAACATACAATTATCCACGAAGGAGCCACTGTTATTACCGGGCGAAAATACGTACTTCGTTCAGATATTATGTATACTAAATAAATATCACTTCAATAGAGATAGTGAAAAAGACTCAATAATCTAAATTTACATTTAGGAGAAAAGACAGTGGAAAAAAAAGAATGGACTAGTAATATTTTTACAGTAACTAATGTTTTTTCCAAAGAAGAGTGTCAAAACTATATCGACTACACCGAAAACATTGGTTTTGCCGATGCCCCTATAACTACAGCGATGGGTCCAGTAATGAGTCCTGGAATTCGCAATAATACTCGGGTAATGTTTGATAATGAAGAGATGGCAAAAAAATTGTGGGAACGCGTAAAACCCTTTGTCCCTGAAAAATGCGAAGGAAAAAAATCTCTTGGGTTAAATGAACGGTTTCGTTTTTATAGATATGATCCGGGACAACGCTTTGCTCCTCACGGCGATGGTCATTACACTAGAGAAAATGGTGAACGTAGTATTTTTACATTTATGATTTATTTAAATGAAGACTGCGAAGGGGGAGAAACAAAGTTCTTCTTTATGCCTTTATTAGGTCAAAAAGAAGAACTCGTTATAAAACCGCAAACCGGAATGGCACTACTGTTTAAGCATGCAATTATTCACGAAGGCGCTACGGTTGTTTCAGGACGAAAATACGTGCTTCGTTCAGATGTTATGTATACTCGTGGGTACTAAATATTACTTCAATGGAGATAAATGATTAGAGCGCGTCAGCGTCCTAACTATAAAGTTTTGTGCTACCTTCTTAAAATTACCATTGTGGGTTTTGTTCCCACAAAGCATAAAGACCTTGGGTTCCCATATTTTCTCCGCCAGCACTAACGGCTTTCTTATAATATTCAATGGCTTTTTGCAAAACAGGAACATTTAAATCAATATTTTGCGCTTCTTTAGCAGCGATTTCCATGTCTTTTAAAAAGTGCTTTATTAAAAAGCCAGGAGCAGTGTCGTTATTTACAATTCGCGGTGCTAGGTTATCTAAACTCCAACTTCCCGCAGCTCCTTTGCTAATAGCTGCTAGAAGTTGTTGTTGACAAAGACCACTTTCTTTTGCGTAGCGAAGAGCTTCAATCATTCCCATCATGGTTCCAGCAATAACAATTTGATTACACATCTTGCAATGTTGTCCGCAACCAGACTCTCCTTGATAAACAATATTTTTCCCCATGAGCTTTAAAAGTGGAAGAAGCTGTTCAAAAACTTGCTTTTCTCCTCCCACCATAATAGATAGAGTTGCATTTTTAGCACCTGTATCCCCACCGCTCACCGGTGCATCAAGCACATGAATGTTTTTTGGTGAAGCACATTTCGCTATCTCTATGGCAAGTGCAGGCTCACTGGTTGTCATATCACAAAGAATAGCGCCACTCTGCGTATTTTCAATTAAACCATTGTTTCCAAAGTATATCTCACGAACATCCTGAGGAAAACCAACAATAGTAAAAATTACTTGGCAAGATTTAGCGACTTCCATTGGCGAATCGCACCACCTTGCTCCTCCCTGAATAAGATCATTTGCTTTTGCTTTACTACGAGTATACACATATAAAGCATACCCAGCTTTTTGTATGTGCGCTGCCATCTGCGCGCCCATAATTCCTAAACCTATAAAACCTACATTCTTTGTCAAAGATCTCTCCTCTTATTATTTTTGTAAAAACTTAAGTACCTCGCCTTTAGCAACATCTACAGCGGTTTTTCCTTTTTTGTTTTTGATAGTAGTGTCTGCGCCAGCTTTTAGCAGTAATTTTGCTACTTCAACATTTGCAGCATAAAAAAGAGGTGTTTGCCCTTCATCGTCTTGCAAGTTAACTTTCGCACCTTTTTCAATAAGAAGAGTCATCATCTTTGCGTCTCCCATTCGCGCAACATAAAAAAGGGCTGTTAAATTTCGAACAGCAACATTGACATCAACATCTTTTTCAATAAGCAACTTTGCAATTTCCACGCGTCGCCTTTTCATGGCATTCATGAGAGTAGTATTTCCATAAGAATCTTGTTGGTTAATATCAGCGCCTTTTTCTAAAAGGAGTTTAACGATATCTATGTTTTTCATAGAGCACGCTTTAAGAAGAGCGGTATTGCCATATTTATCTTTTGCTTTTACGTTGGCACCTTTTTCAAGTAGCAATTTCATAAATTCAAGATTTTCTATAGCATAAATCAAAGGTGTTGTTTGGTTTTTGCTATTTCCACCATTAACATCAGTACTCTTTTCAATCAGATATTTTGCTGCGTCGTTATATTCATAGTAGAGACTTTGCATCAGAGGTGTATATCCTGTCCTATTGTAGACATTCAATTCGGCACCATTTTCCACTAGCAATTTTAATAGCTCCGCTTCATCTAAAACAGAAAAAATTAGAGCATCACCGCGCGAATTTTTCACATTAACATTTGCACTTTTTGCAATAAGTTGTTTTGCTATATCAACGTATTTTTTTGAAAAAGCTTGTGATAATGCTGTTTCGCCTTTTTTATTTTTGATATTTACATCGCACTTCTCGTTTAAAAGCATGTCAATAATTTTTAAGGCATTGTCTTTTTGAAAATACATCGCACCTACTGCTTGCATTAAAACAGTATCACCTTTGCTATTTTGAACATTGACATCTGCCCCCGCTTCTAACAAAGTACTTATTTTTTTTATATCTTTATCTTGACTAGGATAGTTAGCTGTAGCAATTAAATAAGTATTGCCATTTTTATCTTTCTCATCAATATTAGCGCCCATTTTAACCAAGGTCGGTATTATATCTAGATTGTTAGATTTTATCGCCTCTCCAAGAATTGTTGTTCCGTATTTATCTTTGACGCTGAAATCAGGTTTATATTCCAAAATAAATGCGATAACCTCATTTTCATTGTTGAAAAAAGCGGAATGTAATACTGTTTTCCCTTGTGTTCCTTGCGTATTTACATTTGCTCCTGCGGCAAGGAGCATTTTGGCAGGCTCAAACCCTTTTTTATCATAGTCTTTTAAAGCAAACTCGAGAGCAAATTCGTCATTAATAACAATGTTAGGGTCGGCCTTAGCATCAAGAAGTAATTTGATGATTTCCGTGTTTCCGCCCTTCGCGGCGCTCATTAATGGAGTGCCAGGCATGTATTTACTTCCACCTTCAAAGTTAACATCTGCTTTGGCATCCAGAAGTATTTTTACTATTTCGATATTTTTTTTCTCAGCAGCGGCCATAAGAGGTGATTGACCATAGCCATTTTTTTGATTAACATCAGCACCTGCTGCAAGAAGCTCCTTTACTTTTTCAGCTTTATTCCAGGAAATAGCTGAAAATAAATTTTCGGCTATAGCGAAATTACAAACTATCAATAATATACAAATCGTTTTCAAAATATATCTCCTTTTACGTAGAATTTGTTATAATCAACTCTCAATTCAATTGAAAAAATCATAGCAAATTGTCAGTAGAAATCAAGAAAACTTAATTCCTATAAACCTTAAAACCTTAAAGGTAACGAAATGGTAAAAGATCAATTAAGTATTCCACCACTTATTGAAAAAATCGCCAAAAATCAAACCGCGTTTTTTCGAAATATTATTTTACAGCTAGGTGATAAAGATGTGGTTAAAAGAAGATCTGCTGTGTGGAGTGTCTATTCCGAAAATATACAAAGTGCGATTCCAATTGTTTGTGACCTTTTACACGATGAAAATATTGATGTAAGGCTTTCAGCGATAGCTGTGTGTGGACAACTACAAGTAGAAAGTGTTTTGACTGAAATAGATAAATATATTAACAGTTTTTCTAAATGCGAAAAAGAAGCTGCTCTTTATGCAAAAGAAGATATTTGTTTTGGCAAGTTATCAGTGCCTATTTTACAAAAAATTTCTTGTGAATTTCCAGAAGTCAAAGACGCAATTGAAAACTTCGCGAAAGCAAGAACATTTAATCAGCGAACTCCGAGTATGAATAGTTTAATCATTTCAATAAAAAACAACTATCCACAACCTCTTGTCCTTTTCTCACAACTTATTAATATCCCTTACCAAAGATTACAATGCCTGCTTGCACAAGAAATAGCACATATAAATACTGATTATTGCCGACAAATTTTAGTTTCTTTATTTGAGAGAGCAAATAGTAAAGTTCGTCAACAACTTTGTAAACAATTTATTCAATACAATTACAGAGAGGCCATTTCTCAATTAATAAGCGAACTACAAACAAGTGAGAATGTACAACTAATTGAAACGTATATATTTACCCTGGGAAAATTACACGCACAACAAGCAGTGCAGGTCCTTACCACCAAAAAACATTTATTCCCACAAAAAGTCGCTCAAGCACTGGCAACGATATGTATAGAAAGCTCTTTTTCTACCTTGCTTTTCTTTTTGCAAACTAACGATCAAATTGTTTCGCTGTTCTTTAAAAACGTTATTAACCAATTAATTTCTAAGAAAATAGAGCAAGAAAATGAACAAAAATGGCAAGAACTTTTACAAAATCCAGACGCCCAAGTAGATATGCAGGAATACACAGAAAAAATATGCCTTCCTGTAGTAGTTGTTGAGATAATTGAGAAAAAATCGCAAATTTGCGTTGAATTTACAGCGCAGATGGAACGCACCATAGAACAAGTAAAAACTACTTTATATACGATAAACGGTTGTGTTGTTTTCGAACAAAATGGAAAAGCTTTGCGTGTTGAACGGCAGATACAAAATGAACTTTCGTACGAATAGTTCGTTTGGCGAACATCTTTTAAACCTAGAATTGTTCGTTCCCTAGTTTGTTCTAAATATTCTAAAAGTAAATTTTGTTAATAAACAAAGATGGTTTTTTATTTTAACAGAATAATGATCTTATTTTGTTTTTATTTTGAAAAAAAACAAAAACTGGTGATATAGTAAATTTTGAATAAGATGTTTGATAAGTAATTACAACAAACCAATTTTTATTTAGGAATCATCATGAAAATTCAAAAAATTATTTTTGTTTTGATACTCACAGCTTTTAGTTATTCAGAGAATATATCGATTCAAAAATTACTAGAGAAAGGTACTAGCTACCAAAATCAAGGTGATCACAAACAAGCTATTATGGTATTTGATAAAATTATAAAATTAGAGCCTAGTTTTGTACAAGCGTATCTTGCAAGAGCAAATAGCCATTTTAGCAATTTCAACTATGATAAAGCGCTTTTGGATTATGATAAATCTATCGAAATAGCTCCAAATGTAATTGCTCACAAAAAAAGAGCAGAATGTCGTGTTTCTCTTGAGATGTACAAAGATGCTGCTGAAGATTATAGCTATATCCTAAAATCAAATCCTAACGATATAAAAATACTTTTTACACGCGCAGAATGCTATTCTTCTTGGAAGTTAGAAAAATATGAGCAAGCAATAGAGGATTACAATAAAATTCTGACAATAGATCCACAAAATATCCAAGCTCTTTTTACAAGAGCACATTGCTATTCCTCTGATCTTGAGCAGCCACAACAAGCAATACAAGATTATACGAAAATATTGGAAATAGATCCTCGAAACATAAAAGCCCTAGCAAATAGAGGAAGTATATATTCTCTAGATCTTGAACAACATAAAAAAGCAATCAAAAACTACACAAAAATATTAAAAATAGAACCTAGAAACAGGGATGCATTGACGCATAGAGCACACTGTTACTGCCGTTTTAAAAATTACTCCAAAGCTATTGAAGATTACACTACTGCAATTTCAATAGATACAAATTATTTGTTATATGCTGAAAGAGCAGGTATTTATTTTGATTCGAAAAATTATCAAAAAGCTATAGATGATTACAATCAATCAATAAAATTATATCCAGGCTATGCACACACACACTACTACAAAGCAAGATGCTATGTCTATCTTCAACAGTATAAAAAAGCAATCAAAAATTTTAGTATTTCTTTATCCTTAGAACCTCAAGATGACGAAACTTACCGAAGAAGAGGAACTTGTTATTTTCAATTGAAAGAATATGAAAAAGCGGCTAAGGACTATGAGATAGCAATAAAAAAAAGTCACAAAAATAGCGATCTTTATCACGATTGTGGCGATTGTTATTACAACTTAAAAAAATACAATAAAGCCGTTGAAAGTTATAGTCGTGCCATCGAATTAGATTCAGATAATACTGTAGCTCTTGAAGGAAGAGCAAAAAGTTATGAAGCTTTGGGAAAAGAGGTAGAGGCAAAAAAAGATTATGATGAAATCGAAAATCAAAGCTGGGAATTAGATGATGAGGATTGGGATTAACTCATAAATATTATACAAAGCCCTGTTAATTAATACCATTCCTGCGGTAAATCTATGAAACTGATTTACCAAATGAGTTTCGAGCGAGAAAGACAAGAGACACAAGTATTATAAAGCCTCAGCGAAATCAATGATCGCCATATAAAGATACAGTAATACCAAATTCAATTTTAGTGAGATAGTCTTATCTAGGAACGAAATATGAAGCTCTATCGTGTACTTGTAAAATTAATGTTACTCCTTTGTATTCTAGCTACATTTTTTGCCATTGCAGGTGTAGTTTTGTACTTCAAAGCTATCAGAGATATGAAAGAGATATATGGACCAGAGTGTGAAGTTAGAACGTTTTCTTTTAATTACGGATTCACAGTTTATGGAGTAAGGAAGCATGGTGAAGATTGGCAACCAGCATTATGGAGGTTGTTCGGTGATAGAAAACCTAAGCTAGGAGTTCGAGATTTAAGGTATATAGAATATCTCAATGGTATTACGAGTTTAGATCTTTATTTTCGTGGACTAACCACTATCCCATCTGGAATAGGAAAACTATCCTCTCTAAAACGTCTAAATCTTAGTTATAATCAAATAGAAAATTTGCCCATAGAGATAAGTCAGTTAACTTCTCTCGAAGTTCTATGTTTAGAGAGGAATAAACTAAAAAAAATATCTATTGGTATCGGTAATCTAAAATCTCTTAAGATTTTGCTGTTAGAGGACAACGAATTAGTAGACTTGCCAGAAAATATTGCGAATCTTTGTAATTTAGAGTGGCTTTTGTTAAATGATAATTGTTTTTCAGAAATGCCCAAAGTTGTATCTAATTTGAGCAATTTAAAATATCTAACTTTAGATAATAACAATATTCAAGCATTATCAAAAGATATAGGTAAACTCAAAACGCTTAAGATATTAAGTATTTCAGGTAATACACTATCTTTTTTACCACAAGAAATTGAGAACCTACAGTGTATCGAAGATCTAAACATATCAACCAACCAATTTAGCACTTACCCCGAGCAAATCAATCAGCTTATTTCTTTAAAGGTACTACAACTAAGAAAAAATAAAATTAAGATTCTACCGAAAACAATTATAAAGCTCAAAAGACTTTCGCAGTTGTATCTTCAAGATAATCACCTTGTGGCTTTACCACCAGAAATTGCAAATATGGATGAACTTTCGCAGTTGTATTTAATTGGGAATAAAGTCAATCAAAAACAGCAAGAACTTATCAAGTCTTGGCTACCAAACTGTAATGTTTATTTTAATGAAATTAGTGATGAAGATATAAAATTTAAGGAAGGTAAATTTGATGATGAAAATGATTAAGAGCTATTGAAAGATAACTTTTTACAAGAAGATGACGTCTCAAGAAATTCAACTTATGGTAGATAACCATTGATAATGGTTATAATCTTTTTACTAGGGAATCTCCGTGGTCAAAAATCTTTTAGAACTAGCAACAATAACCCACTATTTACAGACGATGAAATAACTACTATCAATATTATCGGATAGACAGAACTCTCAATCTGCCTGGTTTTGTTATGTATGAAAGAATTATCAATATTTATTTCCCCAAATTCCTCAACGTCCACAATATGTAAAAAGATTTTTTCGTTTGCAAAACACTACTTGCTTTCTCTAACAGTATCTCGTAAACCTTACAAGTGCTAACTGTGGCAAAGAATTTCTTATTGATTCTTTTCCACTTAATTATCTAACATCCAAAGATTGAAAAATTCTTCTCAGCCATTTCAATATGATGGGCTTCTGCTTCTAAAAAATTACATTATTATGGCTTCAAATGCCATTTAGTTGCTGACCTATAAAAGGATTAATAAATTCTCTTGTTGATAAAATCACTGCTTTTAATATGGCCAGCTTCCTTAATCTCTTGTTACATCAACCTTTACTTCCTATGAAAGGATTTGTATACTAATTTAGCTTTTTCAACTGGAACAAGTCGTAATAGTTATTTATCTTTGACGGGCAGAATTAAATGCGTTTTCCATTTGGAAGAGTCAGGCTCAGTACTTGGATCTGTGATATATATTTCACGCACCGAACCACATGGTTCTTTTCCATTATCTGCAACTTGGCCATATAAAGCTTCATGAGATTCTCCTAGTTTTTCGTAGGGACCAATATGCCAATATGTTGCCATTGTTCCTGCGGGAATAACACTAAATCGAATGTTGTTTTTGCTATCTACCTCCTCAGTTATTTCTATCCCTGCCTCCATGTCAAAAGTACCTTTTTTTTCGTTGTGTCCATGGTAAAGAGCAAAAGGTCTTCCTGGTTGACAACCTTTTTGTTGTGCATAAACATAAACAGCTGGTAAAAATTCTCCTAACTTCTTTGATATTTCTGCAGGAGAAGATTCAAAACGTATAGCCAAAATGTTTTGTTTATCCATTTGTGTATATTCAAAAATATTTTCAGACATCTAACTTACTCCAAAATATATACGGAAAACTTACCCATAATTATTTATAATAATATAGCACTTTTTTATAATATGCAAGTTAGATTTTTTTTTGTATAAGATTTCTAGAACACCACTGCGCATGATTTTTATGCATTCTGTAAAATTTCCATTGTCTTCCACAAAGTGATTAAGTATAAGACTTACAGCTCAGTAGCAACTTACGTACCCAGGGTCTTCCAGATTTGCGTATCTAGACCAGCGATAGCTAATAAAACATTAGTTTTTTTGATATAAAACTATTTATCGATAAAATGTAGACCAGCAATACCTACGGTTATTTCACGAAGCGTTAGTTTTTCAAAAGACCGTTTACTCAGTGGCATCGAATTGGAGGCATTTGTTAACAATTAAATGACGATGTGATATAAGGAAATAGAGTATTTCCAACCTTTGAGAAAACAGTGACTAAGAGCAATGCTCCAGCGGCCTGATAGAACAGTCTGCCTGATACTTGCATTATGGACAATAATTTACTCAGTGCCAGACTGTATGCCCCACTAATGAGGCATTAGTTTTTTTGGTATGAACTGAATCAAGTGCAAAGTACCTCGTTATATTGTCATTACAGCTTGCTAAACACTCTCTCGCACCGAATCGAGATTTGCGTTTTAGCCAATAATATTTAACGCTAGTTTTGCTGAATGTTGGCCAAAGCTTTTTCTATGTTATCTCTCAGCGCAACTTTGTCATTGTCTTTTTGTTTTACTTGTTTTAATAGATTTACCAAATGAGGAACGGCACTTGCTGCATCCGAACCTATTGTTGCTAATGCTTGCACTGCATACTTTTTGGTATAGTCATTCTTATTTTGTAAAGCAGAAATTAAAGACTGTACAGATTTTTCTCCTACTTTGGCTAAAGCTTTTGATGCCCACATTTTAATTGTATTGTTAGAGTCATAAAGAAATTTGTTTAGTTGTTTGAAATTTTTTGATGATGATATTTGGACTAAAGATTTTCCTGCTTTTTGACGATCTGACAAATTCCAATTGCGAAGAACTTCTAAGAGAGTGCCTGTTGCTTTGTTTGCCTTTGGTCCAAAGCTGCCAATTGCTATAGTTGCTTCTAGTCTTATATTTTTGTCACCATGTGTAATGTGATCTATAAGTACTGGAATTGCGGCTAATGCTTTATGTTTTTTTAGAATTTTTATTGCGTCTAATTTGACTGCTTTGCTGTTTGAGGTAATTGCTATTAGCGAACTTTGAATAATTTTTTCTCGCTGTGAGTTTGCTAATGTTTGTTTGTTATTTATGTTTTTATTTCTTTCGTTCTTCTGTGCTTCCAATTGTTTCGCAAGCATTTTATCTATTCGGATAGATTCTAATAACGCTTCTTTCTTTTTTTGCAATACTTTGAGACGATTATTTTTTGTTTCTTCAGAATAGGAATTTTGTGAAACGGCTGTATTGTCGAATATTTGCTCATTAGTTTCTTGATGTTGAGAATCCACACTTTGCAAGTCTTCATATTGAGAATCCACACTTCGCAAATATAGATATCTAAAAACAACAATAATTAGAACAATACTTAGTACTATTTGTAAATTCTTCTGTTTGAAAAAAGATGTAGTTTTCATTGTTTGGCTCTCGATTGTCTAATTTTTTGAATGGCTATCCACATTTTATTTGCTCTTTTGGCGAATAACGTTCTTTGTCTGGTGGCGATTTCTTCCGTTCTTTTCGCAGTAGCTAGTTTTTCTTTTGCAGAGATATATTTATTCATACAAATTCGTTCTTTTTTCTTACATGCCAAAAAGTGTTTTTCCGCTGCTTTTTTCTCTATTGGAATGTTTTGTTTTTCTGTGGTTTTTATTGTTAATTCTTCTGTTAGAGTTGCTTTTTCCTGTTGAATTGAATTCAATTCCTTCTTTTTTAACTCTACATTTTTTGTTGCTTTTTCTATCAGCACAAGTGCCTTTTCATAAGCCTTTTCTTCTTGGATTAGTAAATCGTACGCAATGTGGTATTCCTTGTCGTGTTCGTATACTTCTTTTTTTAAGAAGTCAAGTTTATCGTTAACTAGCTTTCTTTCTTTGATAGCTAGTTGTTCTTGTGATTTGGCTGCATTAAGTGCGGCTTTTAAATTTTTTTCTTCTTCGCTACCTTTTCCTTTACTTAGCTCTCTTTTTGCCTTTTGTCTTTGCGCTATTGCTTTTTTTTCTGTTTTAAAAGCTAACTCAAGAAGTTCTTGCGTTTTTTTACGATTTCTCTTAGTTGAATGACGGATATTGTTTTTTAAACTTTTCGATGATTTGGCAATTTTTACTCTTTTCTCCGTTACAACCAAATATTCTTTCTCTCTAGATAATGTTTGTTGTGCATTTTTGTGTTCAACAACAGCAAGATTTTTTTGATTTGTTATTTCGTTGAGCTTTTCTTTTAATTCAGAGATAACCTGAGTTATTTTGAAATCTAGTGCTTCCCAATTTTTCGTTGTTTTTTTTTCTGCTTCTGCTTTTAAGAGAGCGGCTTCTTTGTGTTTTTTATGTCTCTGTGATAGTTGTTCTTCTGCATCATATACTTTCTTTGTCGCTTGTTGTAGTTCTTGCTTCGCTTTATCTTCTTGCTCGAAGTTTGCTACTGTTTCAGCAAAAGCCTTCTCTTCTAAAAAGTCTTTAATTTCTGGTACTGAAAAAGCAGTTTTGTCAATCATTACCAGAG
The DNA here is from genome assembly GCF_041508025.1 of Candidatus Uabimicrobium helgolandensis. Classification (NCBI taxonomy): domain Bacteria; kingdom Pseudomonadati; phylum Planctomycetota; class Candidatus Uabimicrobiia; order Candidatus Uabimicrobiales; family Candidatus Uabimicrobiaceae; genus Candidatus Uabimicrobium; species Candidatus Uabimicrobium helgolandensis. The sequence goes on along the minus strand of NZ_CP165719.1, from coordinate 1,656,785 downwards.
CTTTACCTATCTCCTTTTTTAGAGAAGTGTTTTTTTCTTCTGAGAATGTTTGTCTAAGTGTTGGTACAACTTTTACAAATTTAGGGCCAATATTCACCGCTGTTTCTATAGCTATTTTTCTTACCAAAGAATTTGAATTTTTTAACGCTTTCTTAATAGTAGAACTCCCTTGTTGTCCCGTAGATGTCAGGATCTTTACTATAAGATCTATTTCTTGGTCTTGTTTTGTTATTTGTTCTACTGTTTTTATTGCTAAATCATCTTCTTTGTAAGAAACATAACTTTTTAAATAGTTTGTTAGTGTTTCTTCAAATTCTTTTTCTATCGGAGAAGTTTTTTTCTCTAAGCTTGTTTTGCTGATTGCGCTGGTTAATTTGGATAAATTTTGTTTTACTTGTTGACTTTCTTGCTGCAAATATTCTATTTGCTTTTCAATAGTTGCTACTTCTTGGTTTTTTTCGCTATCTTTCTGCAATGATTTATTAGTTTTTTCACTTAATTGAATTTTTTGATCCAACACAGACGTTTGATTTTGTGTTTGTACTGAAACGTTATTACTTAAAACGACTACTAACAATATACAAAGCAATAAGATTGTTGTTACTGTTGTTTGTTGAACAAATTTTTGCTTTTGCTTCAAACCGTTTATTTTTTCTATTCCTTGCTTTGCTCCTTTTGATTTCGGATCTAATTTTAACGCCGTAGCAAAGCTTTTTGTTGCTGCTTCATACTTATTGAGAAGTAATAGAGTATTACCGCGATTTACGAATCTCCCAGATAATGGCTCTATTGCTATCATTTTATCAAGCACAATAACCACCTCTGGCCACTTGTTTTGACTAGCGAAGTGTTCTCGTTTTTTTCTTAACTTTTGTAATAATAGGGTTTTTTCTGCTTTCTCGTTATTTTTTAGCATTGAGTCGATATTTTCGATACCACTTGCTGCGTCTTTGTTTGTTGGTTTTAGCTTTTGTGCACTCAAATAGCTTTCTAAAGCCTCGTCTAATCGTCCTAAGCGCACAAGTATACTTCCACGGACACAAAGGCGTGATGCTGTAGTTTCTATTTTTATAGATTGATTTATAACCTCTAGAGCTCCATCCCAATCTTCTTTAGCTATAAATTCCTTGCGCTTTTTTCTCAGCTGTTCTATGTTCATTTATTTTCCTCATCGTTACTAAGAAACGTTTTTTCAAAATGGAATGTTACTAGTTGTAGAGTGTCATTTTTTTGGTAATATATTTCAGGAATTTATACTCTGGTATCTTAAATTAAGATCAGAAATGTTAAGGAAAGGTATATCATGAAAATACACTTAATATTTTATTATTACTTATTTTATTATTCTATCTGATTCTTTTTCACAGCTCAGAGAAACTGAACCCGCAAACGAAGTGAAAAAAGTAATGCAAAGTATCTCGCTATATTGTTATTACAAATTTGTTGGATGCTCCCTCACACCGAATTAGTCTTGGGCACTCCTACTGAGTCTAGCACCAAATTGGGTAATTGGGCACCTACTAAGTCTCGCACATGACAGACTCAAACAACCGTTTCAAGTGATAAAGAATCAACGGGTACAATAGGCTTAGTTCATGATGCTGGATCAACACTAACAACAAATCATTTAATAGAGGTTACTCATTATACTTATGCAGGAAATGAAGCATTTCCAGGAGGAGCAGCAGGAATGATTGTTACATCAGGTAGAAACCAGTTATTTATTCACGATGCAATTGAAGAAATAAATAATCAGTAGTTCTTAAAAAGAATAACAGGTATACTCCCAATTTATACTAAATTGGGAGTATACCTACTTTATGTAAAGAGAAATTTCTTATGTTTATGCGAAATAAGCTAATAAGTTTAATTGCTTTTTTTATTTTTATTGCTATATGTGGTGGGTATTTAGTCCAGCGTAACAATAAAAAAGAACTGATACTAAAAAATCAGTTTTGCGCTTGGGAAATTCTAGGAAGTATCCGCGACGAGCAGACAAAACATAGTAAAACTTTAGGTGAATTTTTAGACTTCGATAAATTAGCGCATGTGACAAAAAATAAATTAATCAAGAATCTAATAAAAAGCAGTGAAAATGGTGTTGTAGCGAGACATGGATACTATTTTTACATATATCTACTGTCTGGAAAAAAAAATATTTATCCATTTGGGAAACGAAATGATACTCTTAAGAATAAGAATTTCCTTTGTTATGCTTGGCCTATAAAAATTGGTAAAACAGGGATTCAAGCTTATGTAATAGACCATACAGGATCTTTGAATGTTTGTAATAACAATATTCAAAGATACTCTGGTGTGAAAAAACCTTCGATCAAAGCATGTTTTCGTAAAAAAGAATTAATCTATAACGATAGAGAATTTTGGTTTACTAGTAGCGATGGATGGTACAATCATTATCAATTAAAAAAGCAAAAGCGGTTTGTTTGTGATTAGTCTTTCGTAAAAGAACATTAGGTAAACCTGGTGCCAGCGATAGCTAATCAAGCATTAGTTTTTTGATATAGAACTAGCTTCTACTCATTTTTATCTATCTATATATAAAATATATCCTTAACATCAGAGATGTTTGTCATACGAAATAAAAAAGCGTGTAGTTTCATTTGCACGCTTTTTTAGGTTCATCCGACTAATGCGTAGATTTTTAGTTTTATGTTTGACTAAGTAGTAATAAAAAAGTGTAGTACTCAAAAACCAAAATTCCAATAAAGGAACAAAAAATGAGTACTACAAGCTTTTGCTATCATACATTAGAAACAGTAGACTATCAATATATACATGCTGAATATAAAAAAGAGAGTAGTAATTCATCTGAGAAAACTAAAGGTTTAAAATTTATCTCAATAGATGAATTTTACATCGGTAAAAAGCATAAATTTTTAACATTCGTTACGGATCTCTCAACAGGACGAATCGTCTTTGTTGGGGACGGAAAAAAAGGTTCAAATTTAGAACCATTTTTCGGAAAAATCAAAAAATACGGAGTGCAGACAAAAGCTGCTTCAATAGATATAGGGAAAGCTTATATTACTGCTTTGATGAAACATATGCCTTTAACAGAAATTGTTTTTGATCACTTTCATATTGTAAAGTTGGTTAACACTAAACTCAATGAGCTGCGAAAACAAATGGTCAAAGAAGCTGAAGTTCTTGGAATATCCGCTCATAAAGGAACAAGCTGGACTTTACTTAAAAAATCCTGAAAATCTGGTGGTGTCCTTACATAATTTCACGATACTACACGAAAATTACATAATTCGTTCCAGTGCCAGCAATAATCTGTAATTCCAGCAGCCATAGCAGGAAATGTTGTGGGTTACCAAGTTTTTCTCCACGTCTCTTTTTCGCTTGTAAAGCATATTTCGTGCGTTTCGAGATGATTTCGCGTTCGTGTTTTGCGCCATCGTAGCATAGATACCGATTGTAAGTGTCGTCATATCAGGAAGATCAAGAGCTTTAAAATCAACTCCACTATTCTTAAGTTGAAAAATAAACTCAACATCACGAGCCAAGCAATCCAGTTTGGCGATGACCGGTTGTGCGTTGTTTTCTCTTGCAAAAATCATAGGATAATTCAACAAGGTTTGTCTATCTTTTTAAATTTTGCTCTGACACCCTTCAATAAGTTTGATATGTCAAGTAATTCCATGTTATTCTCTATTTTCTTTTTATCTGAATTAAAGAAAGCTGTCCTATTTCTTTTGGCAATTCTGTTATTCTTGTCCAACTCAAATCTAAATTAACAAGAGAAGAAAGTTGCCCAATCTCTTTTGGCAACTCTGCTATTCTTGTCCAGCTCAAATCTAGATTAACAAGAGAAGAAAGTTGCCCAATCTCTTTTGGCAATTTTGTTATTTTTGTATGTTTTAAATTTAATTCTCGCAGAGAAGTGAGCCGTCCTATTTCCTTTGGTAGTTCTGTTATATTTGACTCTCGTAAACAAAGTCTAGTAAGAGAAGATAGTCGTTCTATTTCTTTTGGTAACTTTGTTATTTTTCTACAATTTAAACCCAAAGAAACAAGAGAAGTAAGTTGCCATATGACTTCTGGGACTTTTGTTATTTCTGTACTATCTAACTCTAATGCAACAAGAGACGATAGTTGAACAAGTTCTTTTAAGAATGTTGTCGTTTTTATGCCACTCACTCCTAAGAAAAGAAGAGAAGAAAGCCTACATATTTCTTTTGGAATCCCTATTATCTCTTTGCTATGTAAAAGCAAATGGGTAAGAGTAGATAATTGTCCTATTTCTTTTGGAATCTTTACGACTTCTGTACTATGCAAAAGTAAATGGGTAAGAGAAAATAACTGTCCCACTTCTTTCGGAATCTTTGTTAATTTTGTACCCCACAAATATAAATGAGTAAGAGAAGTAAGTTGCCCTATTTCTTTTGGTAGCTCTATTATTTCTGTATAATTTAAATTTAACACCACAAGAGAAAACAGTTGTCCTATTTCTTTTGGGATCTCTGTTATTTTTGCCTGTTCTAAATTTAGTTCCGTAAGAAAGCATAACTGGAAAATTCCATCTGAGAGTATATCTATATCTGTTTTACTTAAATCCAAACAAAACTTATTTGAAAAATTACAGTTGATGAAATGAGAATTCTCTATTCTACTAAAAGTAACATCTGTTCGAAAACTACAGTTTTCAAAAACGCACCCATCTATTTTGTATTTTTTATCTTCTTTTAAGAAAAAAGCACAACCATAGTAGGAGGTATTATTTTTTATTATTTCTAACGATTTAGATTTCTCTTCCATTAGAATATCCTTGTTTATAATAACATTAGAATATTATCAACCCCCTCCTCATAAAAGTCTGCTTCTTTTTTTAAAGTTGTCGAAGAAAGCGCTATAATAAGGAATTAAAATTTCGATAATAAAGAATAGGAGAAAAGATGCGCGCTCCAAAATTAATTTATGTTGGTGGGGTTTATTATGTGGTTGTACGATGTAATAATCGCCAGTACTTTTTTGGCAACTCACAATGCTAAATAAAGCACGAGAGAAGTACGATGTAAGTATTCATGGATTCTGTATGACAAATAACCATATTCATTTCATTTTAGGTACACCACGGAACAAAAACTTATCTCTTTTTATGCAGTATAGCCAAGGTCATTTTGCAAAGGCATACAATAAAAAACGTGGAAAAACAGGGCATTTTTGGACAGGAAGATACCACTCAACTATCATAGAATCAGAAGAACATTACATGAACTGTCTGTTTTATGTTGAACTAAACATGACTAGAAACGGCGTAACTAAACATCCTAAAAATTGGAAATACTCTAGCTACAGACAACATGCATATAATAAAATAATAAAATAATAAAATAAGGGTGTCAGACCTTTTTCGCTGAGGCAAACTTAATACAAAAAATGAAAGTTTTATCGGTTTGATAATAAATCTTTTTTTTGCGCAACATCTCTAAGTAAGTTTAATGCTCCGATATTATCATCCAAACACTTCTCTCTACTATCTACAACAAAAACAACATAGTCAGCTATTTCCAAAACCATTTCAATATCATTAATGTAATCATCTATTGTCATATCATGACCACATGCAAAGCAACTATGGAAAGATGGAGAGCGTATTAATTTGTACTTAATACTTATGTCATTTATTTTTTTTACTCAGTGCCAGACTTGTATACTCACTAATGAGGCATTAGTTTTTTTGGTATGAACTGAGTAGTGCAAAGTACCTCGTTATATTGTCATTACAGCTTTGCTGGACATTCTCTGGCACCGAATTAATCTTGTGTGCGCCTACTCAGTCTGGCACCGAATTGACTATCTACTTTTTTCATTTTGTTCTACTGAGTCTGACATCGGATTTACCTTTTTCCTTAACATTCTGTTATTAATATCCTTATATAACATATAGTACAAAAGCCGTATATTGTTTTCAAGACTTAAATTGATTTTTTTGAGATTTTTTGTCTACTCTGGGCTGCCCCAATGCGTTCTAAAATATGTTTACGTTTTTTTGGTTTACAACAAAATTCTAGTATTTCAATTAACTTGCCATCAATCTTTAATCTAGGAAAATAATCGTCATGTTCTTCTGAAGACATTGAAAAAAATTCATGAAGTTTTTCTTGCAAAACTTTTTTATCTATTAGCTTTGTTTGATAGTCAGCAACCATTGCAGGCGAGATATTACGATTTAGGCTATATTCAACAACTTCATTATCTTTACTTGCACATAAAATGATTCCTACACTTGGATTTTCGTGTATTTTTTTAATTTTTTGATCTAGAGCTTCAAGGTAAAAGTTTAGTTTCCTCAAGTACTCCGGTTGAAATTCATCTATCTTGAGTTCAATAGCAACTAAACAACGTAATTCTCGATGAAAAAGTAGTAAATCAATAAAGAAATCGCGACCAACAAAGGTAAAGTCTTTTCCAAATTCAAGAAAAAATATCTTAAGGTTCTGAATAATTGCTTTTGTAAATCATTTTCTGAATACGGATATGATAGCTCTAAAAAATCAATAATATAGTTATCTCGAAGTATTGAAGATATCTTTGGAGAAAGCTTCGTATCAATTAAAGGATATAAGTATGGTTTAGATGTAATTTTAGAGGTGGGAGAAGGAAGATATACAAGGCACAGAAATAGAGCAACTACTTGCTAAAAAAGTTACTTATGTACAGATTGCAAAGAAATTTAATGTTTGTAAAGGAACCTTTTACAATTGGCTTAAAACTCGAAATCTTTCTTACCAAAAAGCTGGTTTTTGGTCGAAAAACATTGTGGATGAAGATGATCAAGAATAGATAAAACAAAGTACATAGATTGCTTATTCTATCATTACAACATATTCTTCTCTTAAGTTACTTTTACGACGCTTATTACTAGATTTTCTATATCTTATGTTACAGATCAAAGTATTAAATAAAAACTATATATGTATATCTTTCGCTTCAGCTTTCCAGTTTATCTTTTCTATATCAATTGCTACACTTGAATCTATCGGTAGAGCAAATTTATTTTGAAACCAAACAATAACTAGCATTGATAGATCAGAATCTTTTTCTTTGGCCGGATCAAGAGATGAAAATCGTCCAATACATACTATTTGTGGCAATAATTCTGATATTCCAAAAGGGCTTTTTTTACGCTCAATTTTTTTCCTTTGTGGTTTTACTAGATAACAATTACACCATGAGTAGTTATCTTCAGCTTGTTTTAAAAACATTTTTATTTTTTTATCATTCATTTTCTGTGTTGGACAACCTTCTAATAATCCCTCGTAAACCTCGTATTGTTCAAGGCTAACCAAAGATACATTATGTTGCCCTATATCTATATTTCCTTTGGCAAGCCCTTCTGCTCTTTTTTCAGGAGTGATCTTTTTTTGATTAAACATGTTTTTCTCCATTAATATTCCTTTCTAATTATCTTTGTTACCGACATTGAGCGAAGCAAATGTAGAAATCGTCAAATATACGAGAAATAAAGGATAAGCAAGTAAAGAGGTATGAAATTTTCTTGTCGAAACTAGCATCCTAGAAACATATTTTCATCTACGATCTTTAGTTTTTGATTAATATTGATACCATTTATAGATAATTTATATTCTATATTTACTTCTTTTTCAGTGGTAGATTTATTCTGTTTTCTATATAAATCAGTTTAGTTAGCCACTTTTTGACTTGTTTCGCCCAATGTCAGTTCTTAAATTATATCCTTTCTTTTAAGAGTACACAAAACCTTTAGATAGCAGGGCATAGCCGCAACCAAATATAAAAAAACTCAACCATTTAAAGTTGTTATGTAATAATCCAAGATACTATTATTAGTAATAAGAACATTGTTATATCTAGGAAGTAGATTTCTCAATCATAACAAAGGGATTTTGTTTCAAGAATCAACTTGTACAAAAAGATGAGTTAGTTTTGCGGTGATTGCTTACCATTTTTACGAAGAGATCTTGTACAAGAGGTTCATTCCAATAATCATAAGGAGATTTTAAAATGATAATCCGAATGTTTTCCTGAGATAAATCCATTTTTTTCTCTTTTAGCATCAAACCAAATAAAGCTAAAATTATTTAATGTGTCCTGTAATAACTAATTGAGATACGCTCGCAAATAGCATATCCTTTTGACATGACTCTTTAAGATTTTTTGCGAACTTGGCAATTTGTTTCTCAGTTAGAACTTTTTTTTCTACGGCAATTTTATAGAATGATTGGAGAAAAGTTTTATATAATACTTGGTAGTTAGAAAACATATATGGATGAATTTCTATAGAAAATTCTATGTTTTGTTGCTTAAATAATCTATACAATTGCCTACCGATATCTGCATTTTGAGGTCCATAATCAAGATAGCAATTTATTAAACTACGTTCCAATTCTTTTTCTGTTGTGTCTACAGAGGTTGTCGCAAAATCAGTATCAATTACGACTATATGTCCTCCTTTTTTCGTAACTCTCACCATTTCGGATATTGCTTTTTCTGGCGTTGAGAGGTGCTGAAGGACTCTTTCACTGCGGCATGAATCAAAATAATTGTTTTCATAAGGAATTTGATATGCACAACATTTTTTATGAGTAATAACTGGAGCAAGTTTTTGTTCTCTGTTTTTTCTTATCTCAGCTTCTTGTATCATTTTTTCATTGTTATCAATTCCCACCACTTGCCCAAATTTTCCCACTAGTTTTGCTAACGCAATTGTGTCTGTTGCTGGACCACATCCAACATCGAGAACTCTGCCTTTTTCAACAATCTTCATTAGCTCATAACTTCGTTTTTTGATAGTAACTGTTACTTCATTTAAGTAGTCTAGATAATCTATTGTTACATGTTTCATAAATCCACCTACTAAAACCTTATTTATTTTGTCCCAGCAATGATAAATGCGGCAACAATCCCGAAAAAATAATTTTCTTGCAAAGCTATTTTTTTTTCAATTGCTTTTAGGAGACGATATCCTTCTGAGCTCTGAATTTGAAGTACTTTGAATTGTGTAGTCAGTTCAATAAACTTTTTCAGACCTATATTTATTGAAGAGATTGCGAGCACCTCATGCTCAATACGAGAAAATCCAACCTTTTTCATTAAATGAGGAAGTTTCCGAGCTATAAAACGATCTCCTCCGTTATTTTTTTGTGCTTCTGCCGCTTGTTCTGTGAATTTTGAAAACTCCGGAAATTCTGGATGAATTGTGAACCAAGAATCATCTACATCCATGATGATAACTTTTCCTCCTTTTTTAGTAATTCGATGTGCTTGTCGTAAAGCTGATAAAGGATCAGATAAATGTTGGTATAGAAATCGATTGTAAATGAAATCAAAATAATTTTCAGGAAAGTCTATTTTGTAAGCGTTGCCCTGGATAAATCTTAAATTTTTTTGTTTCGTTTGTGTTTGAGCTATCTTTAGAAGCTTTTCACTAGAGTCTAAGCCTATAGTTTTACTCGGATAAACCAGTTGAGCTATTTCCTAAGTAATAAACCCTGGCCCACAACCGATTTCCAGAGATCTCATATTTGGTCCTATTCCTAAACGTTTTAGAGATTTTAGTTCTAATTGGAGAAAAGCAGTGGCCTGTTTTTTTAAACGTTCTATTTCGTTGGCGCTTTCTTTTTCCCCGAAGTTATCGAAATTGTATGATTCTGAATTTAACATAATCAACGATCCATTTTCGCTAAAACTATTCGTTCATTCCAATATTTCTCTACTTGTTCGTCGCTTTGTATAAAACATCTGGAAATATAAGGACGGCTTTTTTCACTAGCGATTGAATGCACAGTAACAGGACCTAAATTTTCACCTGCAAACTCTAAATTTTGGTAGTTGTTTTCTGTAAAATATTTGTGAAATTTTTTACCTTCTGTAATAAAAACCAATGCACAACTTGAGGAAGTTTCTAATGCGTAGTTCACTTTACACATCTGCGCTATACGAAATAGCAAATGTGTAATTTTTTTATTTTTTTTCCGTCTGTAGTCAGGGTGGATAGTAAAGCCTCCATGGTATAAAAGCTCTGTCTTGGTTTTTTGTGCTTCCGTAATGGCAGATTGAATAGCTTTTTGATGATTTTGGTTTTGGTTTTCCTCCTCCATAACAAGAGCAAGAGCCGGAAATGTTTGATTGAACTGTTGACAACGACTATAACTTAAAGTCTTATAAGTCATCAACATTTTTTGTGAATTTTTTTCTACTACAGAAAAATGAGTCGCAAAATAATCAGAAGTATTAAAAGGGAGTACGCCGTAGTTATACCGTGTACTGTAACCTTGTATTTTTAGATCAATAATATTGCCAAAGTGCACCTTAGCATAGTTATTATAAGAGCAGTCATAAAAGTTATTTAATACTACTAATTGGAGATCCATAAGAACCCTCATTTAATATCAGTGCCAGGCTCAGAAAACAAAGAGAAAAGAAAAATAAATCGTTTCACATCAGTATCTTACGGCAAACAAAAATCGCATATGTAGTGTGTTTTGTCAAACGAACTTGTAAAATGACACAGTTAAATAAAGTTATTTTGCAAAGGAAAACAAATGCGGCCGATTAGAATCTCGATGGTAAATGGTTTATTTCACATAACAACAAGATGCAATAATAAAAACTTCTATTTTAAAGAAGATGCGGATTTCATAGAATATTTAAAGGTAATAGAAAAAGCCCGCGAAAAATACTCTTTTAAGCTACACGCTTACTGTATCACCAGCAACCACACCCATTTGTTAATATCAACTCCAATAGAAGACAATCTGTCAAAGATAATGCAATATATCAATGGAGAGTACGCAAAAAACTACAACCGTAGACACAAACGCACAGGACATTTTTGGGGCGAAAGGTTCTATTCGACTATTATTGACTCCGAAAATCAGCTACTTAATACAATATTTTATATTGAACTTAACATGACGAGAAACAAAGTTACTAAGCACCCAAAAGAGTGGAGGTGGAGCAGCTATAGTCAACATGCGACTGGTAAAGGCCTTATCAATATTGACTATCACGAAATTTATATGAACCTTGGTAAGACTATGAAACAAAGGCAAAAAAAATATATAACAATGATAGAAGAAAGAATGAGAGAAAGAGGCTTACTCGTCAAACAACCACAAATTACTTATGGTTTAGTTTTTGGTTCCGAATCTTTTATCAAAGAAGTCATCACTAAGTACACTTCTCATAAATATTATCAGAAACGTAAAAGTTATGCTCTAGATCAGAGTACATCTTGTTTAAGGAAATTTAAAACCTAAATTTTGACTTATTCACTTAGCCTCTATTTTTTATAGTGATAGCCTACAAGGAAAGTCTGTCTCCATCTCTCAAGTGAGAAAAACATTTCACATTTATCTACCTAAATAGCAATTTTCTTCGCACTAATAATTTTGTGTTTTGTATCATTTTTATTGCCACTACAACATTTGTCTTATCTTGGATGATTATTACGTTTTAAGTTATTACAAGTCTGGCATGAATGTCTCCTGGTTTTGTTAAATATGCAAGTTAGAATTTTTTTTTGTATAAAATTTCTAGAACACCACTGCGCATGATTTTTATGCATTCTGTAAAATTTCCATTGTCTTTCACAAAGTGATTAAGTATAAGACTTACAGCTCAGTAGCAACTTACGTACTCAGGGTCTTCCAGATTTGCGTATCTAGACCAGCGATAGCTAATAAAACATTAGTTTTTTTGATATAAAACTATTTATCGATAAAATGTAGACCAGCAATACCTACGGTTATTTCACGAAACGTTAGTTTTTCAAAAGACCGTTTACTCAGTGGCATCGAATTGGAGGCATTTGTTAACAATTAAATGACGATGTGATATAATCAAAGAAGTACACCCGCACAGAAAATGTAACACCAAAAGAGGCAGCACTGGCTATCCGTTTGTATGTACGGTGGAACAATACAGATTATTGCGATTTACCAATAAATTTAATTTATAAAAGAAAATGCTAAATGGAAAAAATAAAAGAAAAGTCGCTTAAAGGAATCGAAAGTAACACTGTGCTTTCTACTTAGACGAAAAACTATATTCTATCCGGAATTCTATTTTTGATAATTGTTCGTTTCGAAGCGATGCTAAGTTTAATGATCTCGAAGATTGCAAATTTAAGAATTGCGGATTTTGGGGGAAATTTCTTTTTACATTATCAACGCGAAATAAACGAATACCAGACTATGTATTTCGATTACAAGATCTTTCTTCTCTAGATATAATAGGTGACATAAATAGTATTCCAACAAAAATAATAGAGTTACAAAATCTTCTGGAAATATGTCATCATGAGCGTTTTCATTTTGTTTTTATTTTGCTTATGTAAGGATTATTATGAAAAAAACAATGATTTATTTAGCAATTCCCATTATTGTCCTTGCTGTTTTATGTTTTTCTACATATCTCAAAGCAAAGAAAGATATAAAGGAAAAAATGGGTAATAACCACAAACTTGAATTAATCAATATTTATTTCACAACTGAAAATATAGCTTCTATAGAATTCAAGGTAGGCTATTACTACGAAGTTGTTTGGAATTTATATCCGCTCAACAATAATAGAGTACATATAACTCATGAAGAAATAGATAACCACTATATTGAAGAAGAGTTAGAAGAATCCGGGGAAGGATTCTAATAATAGAGGGTGTGCCACAAACTGTGTACTTTTTCCAGAAAGTGTTATAATGTGAGTAAACGAAGGAGTACGTAGTATGGAGCACGATGACCCTTAACATATAAACGCAACAAACGAAGTCCTATGTATATATGCACAACCTTCCCTCCTCTCTTAAACTTTATATCCAAATAAGGACCGTGCGGTGGTGCTATGTCTCTCCTCAATCCATCCTTGTAACAAAGCTTACAACTCTCACTCCCACAAAAACGATTCCGAAACTGATAAGAAAAACCATCTATCGCAATAGAAAAAATAACTTGTGTAGTTTTCATAAACTTCCTCAACGGTTGGGTAATATAAAATATATTACCCAACTATGTAAAAAAAATCAAATCATGACACCCATTTCACTTAGGTTTCTAATTTCATCACATATATTTCTTTAATTTTTTCGTGCGTCTCACAATCTCTATCCAACATTTATGCGAAATAATTTTACTCATCTCACCTTCAACTTCCACCTCCAACCTACGAGGCTCAAAAAACTCCCTCAGCACTCTTTCCCCCTCTTTGATCTCTTTACCCCTATTCTCTTCATTATAATCTGCTAAAGGGGTCTCAGAACGCCATATAATACTATAAAAAGTAGACTCTTGCTTAACAGTTATCTTTTGATAAATATACTCCAATGTTTTTTCGATAGTTTTAAACATATGACTTATGACAAGAAGCTAAAAAAAGTATACTTTAAATTTTAGAGTAAAGCTCCTCACCAAAAGCGAAGAATAGAAACTACTTCGCTTTTGGGGATACTTCATCTTGAGAAAAATAATACTTTCTGTACTATTCTAAATTCCTTTACTCAATAGCAATTTAGTAACTATGCGATTCTTTTTTAGCTAACATACAATACTTTTAGCACTGTTATTTTACGCGAATCTCGTAAATAGTACCTTCCCATTCGAGACTTAGATTTTTGGCGATCGCTAGATACTTTGCCATTTTTGGATGTTTTTTCAGTAGTGCGAAGTAAGCATCGCTTAGGTAAGTAATTTTTTCTACCGTTAACTTTTGCGATTTCTTACTCATTGCTTCACTGTCATACCAAGTACCACTAGATAGGTAAAATGTTTTAAATCCCACCTTGCGAATTTTGTTTTGTATTTGTGTGTTTGTTTTCTTGTTCTCGTAAATGCTATCCGCTTTTTTCATTTTTTGTATTTCTTTAGAAGCTGTAACCGCCGATTCACCACTTTCGGTATCCATCGCTTCTTCTGCGCTACTAAAGTCATCGTCTTCATTATTAGCAGAACCTGCGCCTTGACGTCGCACTTCATCCCATACTGATGGAGGAACTGGTCTATTGTTTGCAACAGGCTGTGGATCATCTTCGACAACTAAATACGAAGTGTATGGAGTTACAATTCCAAATTTTTTCGCTAAACGCACAACTTCTTTTTTAAGTTCGTCATTTTCACCGTGCAAACGTATTTGGTCGAGAAGAAAACCGACTTTGCGCACTGCCCACAAACGTGGCACATGCTCATTTTCTATATTTTGTTCAGGAAAAGAAACTTCGTATACAAATTCCTGCTCTTTGCCATTCACCATCCCAGTTACTTTAATAACTTGATCACCTTTGCCAGAAAATCGACCTAGTAGTGTCAGAGGAGAGCCTTTAAATAGATCGGGAATTTCTCGTGGATATACTTCGGTAATGCGTATTTCTTCTGAGGAAGGAAATTTAACTTTTACATTGCTAAGTACAGGAGAAGATACTTTGTCGACAAAACTAGATATTTTAATTTCAATATCTTCTTTTGCACTGACATATTCACGTGTACCTTTGTTCTCTTCTGCTAAACGGTCTAGTAATTTCGCATTTAACTGATCGCCTATTCCAAAAGAAAACAAGCGCAAGTTTTTAAGGGAAGCTTTTTGTACTTTTTTGATTATCTGCTCTGGGTTTGTGACACCAATAGTTGGTTTGCCATCTGTTAGTAGAATAATCATGTATGGACGCGTGCTATTCTTAGGAGCAATATCAAGAGCGTAGTGTAGTGCTTCTTCTAAATTTGTTCCACCGCGTGCAAAAATTTCTTCTTCGATATAGCCGAGCGCTTTTTTTACGTTTTGTTTGGATGCATTTACTAGTTTATCTTTGTATAGATTTGCCTCGGTAGAAAAAGAAACGATATTGAAGTTGTCTTTTTCATTGAGCTGGTGTAAACAGTACTGCAATGCTTTTTTAGCTTGGTCCATTTTGTCGCCAACCATCGAACCTGAAGTATCTAAAACATAAACAATATCTTTAGGATTAATTTCACTTGCATCAAGTTCTGTTTTTGGTGATAGCATCGCCAAAAAATGCCCTTTTTCATTGTTTTTAGCAAAAGGGATAAAGCTGAGATCAACGCGTTTGTTTGAATCGGAGGTATAAAGAACAAAATCGCGATCTGTATTGACGTGATTTTTAGAAAAAGTTACGCTCGCGTTTTTGCCTTGTTGTTCGATTTTTACGTCGTGTGTTGGTGAAAATACGGATTTCAAAGAATGTTGAGAAGCGATTTTTACAGTACACGAAAAATCACCTATCGTATCATCGTGTCCACTACCAACAGCAGTCAGAGGGTACTCGTAACGCGTTAAGTTATTATCAACAGTTAGAACTTGTTGGTAAGTTAGCTTAATTTTTCGCGTTCCATTTGCTGGAAAAGGAAAAATGCGCATTTTAAATGTTTCGCGACCAACAAATTCTAGAAGAGCCGGGTCTATCATCTTGCGAACAATGCTTACATACAAGTCTTCCGCTTTTTTGGCATCCAACAATTCCGCAGGCATTTCCTTGCCGTCGATCCACAGTGAAAAATTAGCAACAGAAGCACCTTTCGGAAGAGCAAATAGATATGTACCTTCCAAAAGGCGATTATTTGGGTTATAATATTCTGTTTCTAGAGAAGTGACAGCAACACCGTTTTTAATGTTTACATTGACATGATGCTTCTTGGCTTTAATAGGCAAGAGTGCGATAGATGTCGGTGTAGTTGAGTTCGGAATATTGGGAATTATTCTTGCATGAGTACTTACCATGAGTACAAAAGCCAGTGTTGTAAAAATTATATTTTTCATTGCGTTTCCCTTTAATGTTTTACGATAGAATTGCAAACTCTTTAGATAGGTTAGTTTGCTAATTCCTCAAGTATATAAATTCGGTCATTTGCATAAACAACAACCTCTTAGAAAAGATTAAAATAAAAAAGTTCCAAAAAAAAAATTTTAGAGCATATTTCGAGGGATTCTTTAGGACGCGTCGATATTTATATTTTTATATAATGTTAGTTATTTTAAGCAAGAGCGAAACGCTTTGAAAACGCAAATGTGTGCTGTAAAAGAAAAGTAACTAAGCTCATCTCAGAAAGATAAATGCCAACGCGTCCCAAAAATTAGTTAGGATTTTAAATGAATAAATGGATTATGTTTGTTATTTTTGCCAGCATAATAACGACTTTTGCTGACAAAGCACCTCCACAAGCTTTCGTGGGAGCGCGTATTATACCTGTTGTCGGTGAACCAATAGAAAAAGGTACGATTGTTATACAAGATGGTAAAATCAGTGCCATTGGCGTTACTGATTCTATTGAATTACCAAAAAATACAGTAGTTCACGATGCAACAGGCCAGGTAATTATGCCGGGTTTCGTTGATACTCACAGCCATATTGGTGGAGGTGGTGCTGGAGACAGTTCTAAACCACTTCATCCTGAAACAAGTGTTTTTGATTCTTTTAATGTTCTAGATTCTGCGATTCAAAAAGCGCAAGCAGGAGGAGTAACCACTGCAAACGTGATGCCTGGCTCAGGACATTTGATGAGTGGGCAAACGATATATATTAAAATGCGCGATGGTCGCATTATTGACGACTTAGTTATCAAAAGCCCAGAAGGTAAATTCATGGGCGGTATGAAAATGGCAAACGGAACAAATTCTATACGCCAAGCACCATTTCCTGGGACTCGCGGAAAATCAGCGGCTTTGGTTCGTGGTTTATACATTCAAGCGCAAGAGTATCGTCAAAAAATAATAGATGCCAAAGGTGATGAAAGTAAATTGCCACCTAGAGATCTTGGAATGGAAGCTTTGGTTGAAGTTCTTGAGGGAAAACGAATTGTTCACCATCATACTCATCGTCACGATGATATTATGACTGTACTGCGTTTGCAAAAAGAATTTGGTTTTCGCGTTGTTCTTCATCACGTAAGCGAAGCGTGGAAAATTGCCAAGGAAATCGCGGCAGCAAAAGCACCATGTTCTATCATTATTATCGATAGTCCGGGTGGAAAACTAGAAGCAAGAGATCTTGATTGGAAAAATGGCGTTGCTCTGGAAAAAGCAGGTGCTGTAGTTGGTTTTCATACCGATGATCCTATTACTGACTCGCGTTTATTCTTACGTTCGGCAGCATTTGCCGTTCGCGCAGGAATGTCAGAACAAGCAGCTCTTTATGGGCTGACAATGGCAGGCGCTATTATGCTTGATTTACAAAAGCGCGTTGGATCATTAGAGGTTGGAAAAGACGCCGACTTGGTTATTTTGTCGGGCGCACCACTAAGTGTGTATACTAAAATCGATGAAACATGGATAGATGGCAAGAAAGTTTTTGATCGCAGCAATGCCAAAGATTATCTTTGGGCTGTGGGTGGATATGGTGCGGGAGATAACCGTCCTGTTGAATATTGTTGTTATGGAAAGGGAAAACAATGATAAAAAGTATAATACTACTGATTGTTTTTTTAACCGTTTCCCTAAACGCGCAATTAGCAATCAAAGGTGAAGTTATTCACACCATGACCGGTGAAAAAATATTGAATGGTGTTATTGTTGTTCGCGATGGAAAAATCACTGCCATTGGTTCATCAGAGCAAGTAATTATACCCGAAAATTGCCGCGTTCTTAGCGCCAAAGTCGTAACACCTGGACTTATCGATGCGCGTAGCGTGGTTGGACTTGGAGGTATTTTTAATCAAGCGAAAGACCAAGATCAATTAGAACGTTCTGCACCTATGCAGCCAGAGTTAAGAGCAGTAGATGCATATAATTCTCTTGATCCGCTTGTTGAATGGGTAAGACAATTCGGTGTTACTACTGTCAATACCGGTCATGCTCCAGGAATGCTTATTTCAGGACAAACCATGGTTGTGAAAACTTATGGTACTGTTGTCGACAAATCAGTTATTGAAGTAACAAAAATGGTTGTTGTTACTCTTGGTGATTCTGGTTTAACTTCAAAAGGAAGCCCAGGGACAAGAGGCAAGGCCATTGCAATGTTGCGCAGTGAGTTTGTTCGCATTCAAAATCAAATAAATGCAAGAAAAAAAGCAGAAAAAGCAAAGAGAGAAGCAGAGGAAAAAGCTAAAGCAGAAGCAAAAACAACTGGAGAAGAATCGGAGCAGAAAGCCGAAAAAGCTAAGCAAAGCGATACTGCCAAAACTCATTCACCGCGAAATATACGCGATGAGATACTAGAACAAGTGTTAAACCGCGAGGTACCTCTTCTTGTTTACGCTAACCGTCATTATGATA
This sequence comes from Candidatus Uabimicrobium helgolandensis, assembly GCF_041508025.1. Taxonomy (NCBI): domain Bacteria; kingdom Pseudomonadati; phylum Planctomycetota; class Candidatus Uabimicrobiia; order Candidatus Uabimicrobiales; family Candidatus Uabimicrobiaceae; genus Candidatus Uabimicrobium; species Candidatus Uabimicrobium helgolandensis. The sequence goes on along the minus strand of NZ_CP165719.1, from coordinate 1,638,566 downwards.
TTCTTACAGCTCTAAGACTTGCCAAAGAATTTAATATTAAAATTGTATTAGATGGTGCGAGTGAAGCTTATTTGCTAACAGAAGAAATCAAAAAAGCAAATGTACCAGTCATTGTTCACCCATCAATGTGGCGTACTTTTGGCGACAAGAAAAACCTATCGATGGAAAATGCTAGCATTTTGCAAAAAGCAGGTATTCCGATAGCAATGCAAAGCGGCTATGAAAGTTATGTTCCAAAAACTCGCGTTGTTCTTTTTGAAGCAGCAATTGCTGCTGTTAATGGTTTAGGTTTTGACAATGCATTAAAATCTATTACCATCGACGCGGCAAAGATTCTAGGAATAGATTCGCGTGTAGGTTCTTTAGAAGTAGGAAAAGACGCTGATATTGCACTATACGATGGTGATCCTTTTGAATATACAAGTCACTGTACAGCTGTCGTTATCGATGGTAAAGTCGTGAGCTCAACAAGTCATTAAATTTTAATAAAATATGTGGCATAATAACCAAATGTCACATATTTTACCTATATTGAACTAAAATAAACAAGACTTTGGATGATGAGGCCTAGTACTTTAAAATTTCTTAGAAAAAAAAGTTACCATTTGTCTCGCTTAACTTCACAATCAGGTAATTCTTTTTGTAATTTTCTTATTCCTTCTTCTGTTATTCCTATTACACTTGTTAAATTGAGAACCTCTAAGCTAGTAAGTGCTTGTAGGTGCTCTAATCCTTTATCAGTAAAATGTGTATATTTCAAATCAAGGTAACTTAACTTCGTTAGCTTTTTTATTTGTTCCAGACTCTCATCATTAATTCCACTGTGCATACTGAGAACTCTGAGATTAAACAACGTTGTCAAATAACTTACGTTCTCTTTTTTCCACGTTCTATCTAAATACAATTCTTCTAAAGATGTAATAGCACTCAAAAGTTTAGCGCCTTTTTCTGATATACTGTTATTACATATACTAAAAATTTTAATGCCGAGTTTTTGTAGGTATTTTAGATCTTCTTCTCTCTCCATCCAGTCACTTACAAGTGAATCGACTTTACAATTCTCAAAAAAGGCAAAATCGCACATTGTGTAATACAATGTTGTAAAATTACACTTCTTAAATTTAACGTCGTTACCAATTCCCGTGATTCCAATGTTGAAAAAACTACACGAATCGAAATAACAATCGTGAATCTCTTCTATACTAACTAAACCTCTAAACGAACAGTTATGGAACTCACTGCCACTAAGAATACACTTTGTAAATTGATATTCTTCTATAAATTGATCGTCAAAACCATAAATGGCACAAGCTTTATAAATAGTATTATCTCTTAATTCATTGATGTTCTTTCCTTTTACAACTTCCCTCATTTTTCCTCCTGCTTGTATTGTGATTCAACCATCCAGCCACATAATGACAAAAATGTAAAGCCAAAAGCGTTAGCAACTCCGTGGCTCATTGCCATGGTTTCGATAGAAATAATATGCCACTCGTAGTATTCACTTAGTGCATAAGTTGCTGCTAGAATCATCGTTGCGATCATTGCCAAAAATGCAAAAGTAAAACACAATCTACTGATGATATTTTTACACGAAAATCCAAAAGCGATTGTCGCTGAAAAAATAATAATAGCTACCGCTAAAGTACACGCAGCGACCATTTCGAGTAGAGGAGAAAAAATAATCCCTATTGCCACAACGATAGGACAAAACACTACGATCCACCCTATACTGTTGTAAATTTTATGTGTAAAATTATTGCTATTGTTAAGTGAAAAGCCAGCGAGACCTGCAAGGATAGAAAGCGCGAAACCTGCGTAGTGAAAATGAGCTACAGTTAGTAGCACAATTGTTGCACGAAACCCATAATTAATTCCCATATTTGATGACACCAGCCACACTCCAGCAATAGGAATATACAAGCAACCCATGAATACACTAATAACAGGTAATTGTTTCAGTAAAGATTGCGCGTGATTTCTCATATGTTGAAAAAATACGAAACCATAAAGAGCAATAATAACGTTTTGCATTAGCCATGGTAAGGCGAGAACAGCAGAAAGAGTACTTGTTTCTATACATAAAGAGGCGACGGCACAAAAAGCGGCTGGTAAATGTAAAATAATCGCTATACGTTGCAAGATATGTTTGTTGTCTATGGAGATAAAAGACAAAACAAATGGTACGATGACAAGGGGTGCAAAAAGGATAGTATAGCCCATTCCTCCGACGCTAGGCAAAGAAACCAGTGGGCGCAATATACACAAGATAGTAAAAGCGGTCATTCCTACTGCAACGTAGTTTCTCCAAATGCCACTACTCTGCCATGAGAATTTGTTAGGCATATTGTTTCCTATTCGTTTTGAAGTATTATCTTTGTACAATTATCGCATTTCTTATCAAAAATGTTATACGCTTTTTTACCTTGAGACAAAGGCATCGTATGTGAAATAACTGATTCGAAGTCATATTTTTTGCTCTGTACAACAGGAATTAGCTTGTCAATATAATGTCTCACAGAGCAACGTCCAATTTTATAGGTTAAATTTTTATCGTATGCTTTTACTGGAGAGAAAGAAAAAGAATTTGCGGTATGCACTCCTACAACAGAAACAACGCCTCCTGGCCTTACAATATCAATAGCTGTTCTTTCTGCTTGCGTACTTCCAACTACCTCTAGTACAGCATCAACACCAATACCTTTGGTTTGTTCGCGTATAAATGCAACAATATCCTGTTCTTGATAGTTAACCGGAATTGCCCCAAAACGCTTTGCATGCTCAAGGCGCTGAGGAACAGAGTCTACAGCGTAAATTTTCTGCGCACCAAGTTCTTTCGCACCTAGAATTGCCATGAGTCCCACAGGACCACAACCTAAAACTACATACACGCCATCGGGAGAAATTTGCGCCATGTCAGCGCAAAAATAACCAGTGCAAAGAATATCTCCGAGAAGGAGGCCTTCGGTCAAGGTAATACCTTCAGGTATTTTAACAAGTGTGCTATCAGCGAGAGCGACGCGAACATACTCTGCTTGTCCACCGTGGAGTCCTTCGCCATTTTCTACCCATCCGTATAAGCTACCAGAAAGACAACGTGCAGTTAAACCCTTATTGCAGAAAAAACATTCACCGCAATTTGTGGTGAATGGGCTTGTCACTATATCTCCGACGCTTAAATGTTTTATATCTTTACCTATTTCAACTACTTCGCCCACAAATTCGTGCCCCATGACTGTGCCGTGATCCAAACCTGTTTCTCGTTGATGATATACATGAAGGTCAGAACCGCAAATTGCGGTGAGCTTTACTTTTACAATAGCATCTTTCGCATTGATAATTTTCGGATCGGAAACTTCTTGAAATTCGATATTTTCTTTTCCACAAAAAGTAAGTGCTTTCATATTTTCCTCGATAGTTTAAGTAATTTCATTCTGCTTCGAAAAAGTTTGCTTCACTTTTTTTGATATTTTAAAATACGGAATCCATATAATTGCTCCCAAGAGCGCAAAAAGTGTAGGATTCAAAGATGGATTCATTTCTGATATCTGTTTGGCAAGTTTGTATTCGACATAGTTAATGATGACGTTCATCGCTATAAAAATTATCATTAACCGTGGTAAATGATGTGATTTTTGCAAGAACAAATAGAGAAGAAAAAGAGATGATAACATGATAAAGGCATCTGAAGAGGTTCTGAAAATAATTAACCATGACCAATACTCGTTATAATCTTTTGAGAGAGGATCAGTCAATCTTTCCCACGTTCCGTCAGTAAAAATGGGTATTATATTATCTTCAAAATTAACGTACATAAAAAGAGGAGTAATCGCCAAACCAATAAAAGGAAGTATAAGTAGACCGCTGATTGTTTTCTTCATAACGAAACTCACTTAATAAAGTAGTAGTTCATATATAATAGCTTAAAAATCAAATGCCTTAGCAGGAAATCCCCTTAGAATATTTATAGGGTTCTTTTTTTATGGAATTGTGATTGGAGCGCATTTTTCACCAGAAATTCAAGAAACGATTAAAGCTTTTAGAGCTGCGTGAATAGTATGTTGCGAACAACAAAAATTCTCTATTTTGAATTTGGCTGAGTTATTTATAAAATAAATAACCCAGCACGAAAATGTTCTTCTTAAAACGCAATTTTTTCAATCTATTTAAAATAGCTGTAAATCAAGGACTACCTGGCTATTTTGAAATTGATCAAGGTCGGCTATGGCGACAACAACAGTAATTTGTCGTAATTCTTTATTATTTAAAAATCAAGACCTTTCCAACCACTCACTGGCCAAGGACCTTCTGATTTATATGTTTTTTTGTTATAGCGCATGAATTGATCGCCTTTGAAAAAATATACAAAGCCATCGCTCCATGAAACTGCAGCGTCTACTCCACTTGCCCAAATTCCGCTCCAATTTCCTGCAATAGGTTTTGGTGCTTTAGAAGTGTAAGTTTTCATGCTATATGTGATGTATTGAGTGCCTTTAAAGAAAAATACATTGTCGCCCCAACGTATGGCAGCGTCAACACCACTTCCCCATACACCTTTCCAATTTCCTGCGATGTTATTTATTTTGCCTAATTTGTAAGTTTTCATATCATAAGCGCGATATGAACTTCCTTTAAAGAAATATATTTTGTTGTTGTTAAACTCTACTGCAGCATCCAAGTCACTCCATAAGCCATTCCAATTTGCAGAAATACTTTTTGCTGGAGCCATTTGTTGAGCTTGTTTTACATAATTGTTACCTTTGAAGAAATAAAAAGCTCCACGAGGTGTCCACGAACAAATTGCATTTATTCCCTGAACTTGGATTTCTACAGGTTCTTTTGGTTTAACAACATGCACTTTCGTATTTAGTCTTTTTTCTAATTCTAAAACGCGTAGCTCTAAATATTCCATTCTCTCAAGTTGTTTTTCAAGATGCTTTACTTTGTCTTCTAGTGATTTTATTTTATAGATAATTTCGAACGTGCTGTCTTGGGCAGATAAAATTGATGCGCAAAAAATGACGGCAATGATCGTTTTAAACATAGTATGCTCCTAAAGTAATTGTTTGTAGTGAAAACTTTTCTTTTATTTGGACAAAGAGAAAAGTGTTTCGCTGTTTTGCCACACTTGGTCGCTTAGTTCTTGTAGTGGAATGTCGTACATTTGAGATAAAAATTTATATGTTTCTACAATATATGCGGATTGATTTGTTTTTCCGCGGTAAGGAGGAGGGGCAAGATATGGAGAATCTGTCTCTACAAGAAGTTGTTTTAGAGGAACTTGTTTAAATATTTCTCGCAGTGGTTGTGATTTATTAAAAGTAACAATTCCGGACGCTGAAATATAAAAACCTTGTTCAACAGACCACTTTGCTAGGTCTTCTCCTGATGTATAGCAGTGCAACATAACCCCAGGTATTTTGCCAACGAAATCCTTTAGTATTTCTCTAGCTTCGGTGTCAGCATCTCGTAAGTGAAGAACTATAGGTTTTTGTAGTTCACACGCTATTTCTAAATGACGAATAAAAGATTCTGTTTGCCGTTTTCTATCAGATAGATTGTAGTGAAAATCAAGCCCTGTTTCACCTATTGCAATAAGTTGATCGCAATGCGAAAATAAAAATTCTTCATGCTCTTTATTAAATTTATCTGCTCCGTGAGGAGTTACTCCTGCAATAAAATACACATTTGGATATTTATTTGGTGATTGAAGCACTTCTTTAGCAATATCTAAATCGGTTTCTAAGCAAAATACGTTGAGTATTCTTTCAACACTATTCTGGTGCCATCCTGTGCACTGTTCTTTGTAGTCTAATGCATTTTCCGCAAAAATATGTGCGTGACAATCAATATATTTCATATATTTTCCCTATCATTGTTTGATTGCTTCATTAAAGTTGTCCTGTAGCTTATCTGCGATAAGAGTGTATTTTTTTTTATCAATAAAACCTTTTGCCAACATCAATTTTAAAGAGACCTTACATTCGTTTGCAATTGCATTTGCTAAATACCACTGACGTTTTTGCAACGCTCTCTCAAAAAACTCTGTTAGCAGCTTTAGTTGTCTATTCCATAAGAATAAATCGTGAGGTAATTTTTTCAAATTTTTATCATACCACATCAATGCTTGCCAGTATTTTTCGCGAGCACGATTCCACTTTTTTTCTGTTTTCGCTTGAGCAATTACCGAATCCACTTCTGCTATAACAAACTGTGGAGAACTTTTAGGCCACAAGTAATAGCTTATTAATACGCAAAAAATAATTCCCACACAAATAATCAACGGTAATAATCTTTTTGAAGTTTGAACCTCCTCCATTTCAGCAGTTCCAACGACTAGGTCCCGGCATACTTCTTGGGTATAATTTATTTTATCTTTATAAATGTTGACCGTGTCTTCTCCTGGAGATACATCTTCGTGCATGTCTTCAGGATAATGAATTTTTCGAGTTGGATCTGCACTCGAACTATCAGAGACTATAGTTGTTTCTTTTTTTACAGGACTCTGTTCGATAGGCGCCACTTCTTCTATTAATTCAGGGTCTTCTGTGAGAAAATCTAAACCAAATAAACTACTATCTTCCGTGAGAAAACCTTCTTTAAGAAAACCAATATAAATTTCCTTAGGAAGCTTTACTTTTTTAGAAAGTATATTGTGGAATGCACGATCAACAATCTTTTGCCCAAGTAAATTCTTTTGAACGGCAACCATCGGACCACTTATCGCTTTTTTCTGTTTTGCTTTGTGTATGAGATCATCAATAATCACAAGAAGTAACTTTTTATCAAGGAGTCCATGTCTAACAAACAAGCTAGTAATTGAATTTTCTATGTAAATACGCCACAGGTTATTCCACTCACTCTTTTTTAAATACTCCTGGAGGCGTCCATAAGTAAAATCCAATTTTTTATTTAATACATCATCAACTTGGTTTTTCTTTATGTATTTAAGTGTAATACCTAGTTTTACTAGGTGAAGATAATGAGATTTCATGTTTTAGCCTTGAAAAAAATTGTTATTTTTTGCCATAAGCTTAACTGTGATTTTTCTACAACTATATTATATAACCAATTATGTAAATCATAGGCGAAATCAGCGCCACTTTGATAACGCTTATTTTTGTTTTTAGCAATGGCCTTCATAACAATATGGTCGAGATCTTGTGGCACACCAGGATTTTTTTTACTTGGAGAAGGAGGGGTCCAAGTGGGAATTGCTCGTAAGATAGACGAACTATTACCTGTAAAAGCACGTTTAAAAACTAACATTTCATACAAGGTAATTCCCAGTGAATATATGTCTGTTCGATAATCAATATCATCTTGCGATGAGATTTGTTCGGGAGACATATAAGGCAATGTTCCTACATGATGAGAAATTTCAGGTTGGTGACGAAAAACGCGTTTGTATATTTTTTTATAACGAATAGAAACGTCGCGCGCAATTCCAAAATCGATAAGAACGCAACTTCCTTCTTTGCGTATAAGAATATTTTCCGGTTTTATATCGCGATGAACTACCTTATGAGAGTGTATGTAATCAAGAGCAAGAGCCAGTTGAATTACATAGCGAACACTTTGCTCTGCAGAGACAGTTTTTTCTTTTATGAAAAACGATAGAGGTTTACCATCAATACATTCCATCGCATAAAAATATATATCTGTTTTTTGGCTTTTTTCGCGCCCAACATCGAAAATTTGAATTATATTAGGGTGACGTAGTTTTTGCAAAATACGCGTTTCTCTAGCAAAATTATTAGCATGATCACTTTTAAGAGCTAAATTTGCGGGCAACACTTTAATAGCAACTGTTCTGCGAGTAAATTTATCTTTAGCCAAAAATACTTTTCCCATTCCTCCACGAGATATCTCTTTTTCTACAGCATAGCGCCCAAGACGGACTTCTTTACTTATCTTGCGCCCGACTTTGTGGAGTTTATCAACATGAACATCAAAAATATTGCGTATTTCCGCGATAAATAAATCAGTTTTATTATCATTATTCGATTCGCCAAGAAACAAAACTTTTTGCTTACGCAACTTAATATGCACAAGGTGATGCATATTACTTTTTAATTTTGTTAAAGCTTTTGACATATCAGTGGTAATGCGAATCGATTCAACCTCTGCAAAGTAGTATTTTTGCGATACCAAAAAATAAAAGTAGCGAAAGGTTCCTGAATTAAAGTCAATGATGATTTTTCGTGGTTTTTTAATAAAAAGTAGAGCAATATAAATTGATATTACAATAAGCACATACTTTATATTTAGTACGATCTGTACCAATTCTTCAGGAATCACAGGCCAAAAATAGTGTTCTATTTTAAAAAGAAAAATACTTACAAAAACAACGCTTGTCATCTTCGCCCATTTTTTATAACTACTTAATGAACGAATGTTAATAACAAATTGATCGTCGCTTATTTTCCAATCCATACGCCTTAATCTGAACCTTCATCATTTTTCTTTTCATTTTTATAAGGCAAATCATATTCATCTATTTTTCGATACAAAGTACGAATACCTATTCCAAGTATTTTAGCGGTCTTTGTTTTATTACCACCTGTTTTAAGAAAAGTACAACGTATTAATTCTTTTTCGACTTCTTTTAAAGACGAACTTCCCACTTGTATAGTAACAACATCACCTTTTATCTTGGTATTTTGAATTTCTTTAGAAAAGTGCTCTGGCTCTAATATATTTCCTTCGCACATTACAATAGCACTTTCTATGGCTCTTTCAAGTTCACGTATATTTCCAGGCCAATCATAACTACTTAAAAGATTGAGTGCTTCTTCTGAAATACTTTCAATTTCTTTGTTGTTTTCTTCACTATGGCGACGAATAAAGTGATTTACTAAACTCGGAATATCCTCGCGATGTTCTCTGAGAGGAGGAAGTTCTATTTTAAGTACCTTTAATCGATAGTACAAGTCTTCGCGAAACTTACCTTCTGCAACTTTCTTTTCGAGATTAACATGAGTAGCTGCAATAAAACGAATATCAACTTTATGCGTTTTATTAGCGCCTAGCCTTTGAAATTCTCTTTCTTCTATAACACGCAAAAGTTTCACTTGCATATTAAGAGGAATTTCTCCTAATTCATCGAGAAAGAAAGTACCTCCATCAGCCTCAGCCAACCGACCATCTCTATCATTAAAAGCAGTAGAGTGTGCTCCTTTATCGTGTCCAAATAACTCATCTTCGATAAGAGTATCAGGGAAAGCAGTTAAATTTACTGTAACCAAAGAACCTGTACGACTACTTAAACGATGAAGGGCACGTGCCACAAGTTCTTTTCCTGTTCCTGTTTCACCTGTGATAAGAACTGTTGCTCTTGATGGAGCTATTTTGATAATAGTTTCAAAAACCTCCTGCATTTTTTCGCCACTACCAATCATTCCCTCAAAAAAATTAGTACGTTTAATCTCGCTAAGTAATTTCTTTCGATCTTTTTGGATGTTTTTTGTTTGTAATGAAGTAGGGATTATTTTTTTTACAATAGATAAATCAAGTGGTTTTTCTAAAAAGTCTATTGCCCCTAACTTGACAGCTTTAACAGCTTTTTCCACACTACCAAATGCTGTCATCATTACCACAAGGACATTAGGATGTTCTTTTTGAATGCGTTCGAGAACTTCAAGACCGTTGATCCCAGGCAACTGAATATCACATAACACCAAATCAACAGCTTTACTTTTTAGTTTTTTTAATCCTTCTAATCCATTGCCTGCCTGTAAAACGTCGTATCCCCACTTTTCGATAGCCCGCGACAAAGCTAAACGAGCCCCTTTATCATCTTCTATAATTAGAATATTACCCATTTAAATCCTCTAAAGTGTTGACTAGAGCACTCAATGATTATTGAATGTTCTAGAGCGCGTCATTAATTAATCGTAAGTGTGACGTTACAATAGTTTTACTCTTTTATAAAAGAGTAAAACGAAAATATATTTCTTTCTAATTAGAACGTGTCATCAATTAAAAAAATTCTTATGTTACAACATCCAAAAAGTTCTGTTTTTCTACTAGAAAATTTCGGACTTGGGCTCGATACTACTCCCAGTATTATAAAGTCAGAATGACCATCTAATTAACGATAGACCTATTCTTTTATCACTGGAATATAAATACCAAAGCACGCTCCTTGGTCGAGATTATTTTCTGCAACAATTCTTCCTTCGTGGCGTTCTATAATACGATTAGCTATCGGTAGTCCTAGACCTGTTCCATCTTCCTTTGTGGTAAAAAATAAATCAAATAATTGCGATTTATCTTCCATTTGTAAACTAGGACCATTATCTTTGATTTCGATCAAGATATATTCATCTACACTCAAAGTAGATACTTCTAAAATCCCACTTGTATTGTTCATTTCCTGGATGGCGTTTAGTGCAATATTGTATACCGCTTGAGAAATTTGATCGGGGTCAACAAGAGTAAGAGAAAGTCGTTCCAAATTTGAAACAATTTCAACACCAGCTTGACGAGCATCTTCTCTAAGAAGTGAGAGAACACGGCGAATAATATCATTTATATCAGATAGAATAAACCTAGGTTCTGGTGGCCGTGAAAAACTCAAAAAATTCTTAATTATTTTATTTAAACGTTGTATCTCATATAATACATTGTCAATAATTTCAAGAGTTTCTGTTTGCGAGTTCGAAGACTCTATATCTTCTTTAATTAATTGAATATTTAGAGAGATGGAATTGAGAGGATTACGAATTTCATGAGCAATACTAGCGCCAAGATTTGCAAGAGAAGTAGTACGAGCATTACGCAATAATTGATTTTCCATATAAATCTTATCAGTTGCATCAATCATCGTCATAATACAACCAATAATTTCACCATTGTTGTTTTTGAAAGGCGAAAATTGTAAATCAAAATAACGTATTTTTTGCGACTTTATTTCTAGTGGATAACGCGAAAATTCGTGAGTTTTTCCTTTTTTAATCACATCTTTAGAAATAATATCAGCAAGAATCTTACCCCGAAATTCTTCGCGAAATCGCGGGAACATTTTTTTTAACGGTTGACCAATTGCTTGTTCTTTTCCAGAAAACTGCGATTCTATCTGAGAGTTCCAGATAACTATTTTTTCTTTAGTATCCGTCACTACAATACTTTGGTTTACGCTTTCTGCAAATAACTTGATGACGTCATATTCTTGTTTGTGTTTCTTTGACTTAATTTTTTTCTCAGCCATTTTATTCCTAGTGCTTAGAAAGGCAAATTTATTTAGGGCGTGTTCCTAGGTGAGTCCTGTTTAGGTTTAGAAAAGTTCAATTATTTTAGGTAGTAAGATACTTTACAAGCACATAACACAGCTCTGCGCTTTTAAAGAGTATCATCAATTCCAAAACAACTTACATTATATAAAATCTAAATGTCAATACGCTCTAATCTAAAAGCGTTAAATTAGACGTGCAGAAATAAATAATGCACCGTAAAATTAGGTATATTATTTATCTTTGCATGCCTTATAGGAAATAAAAATGCTAGTCTAGCCATAAATACCAAGCATTTAATGCATCGTCTTTAAACGTTAAGGTATATTTCATATTGCGATAATTATTAAACTCTACATATGTCCAACGTACTTCTTTTATTCCTTCATACATATTTGTTTCTTTGTCATTAGGAAAACCAAGAGCTTGGGCCACATCATTTGTGGTCATATTTGCATTGAGAGTGTCATTCAGCTCTTTTTTGCGGATTATTCCTTCTGCTTGTAAAAATCTTTGTTTTTGTAAATCGCTAGTCAATTTAAAAAAACGAGCTCTTTGACTGTCTTCCATCAAAAGCAAATATTCATCATATTCACTATTTGGCTTGTCTGAACCAGAGTAAACTATTTTTTCATCTACTTTAGGTTTGACATCGGGCGTTTTTTGCGAACATCCAATAACTAATGTTAAAGCTGCCCACATAACTAAAAAAGTTATCTTTTTCATGATAAATTCCTCATATTAACAATCGCAAATTCCACAATACTCCATTTAGGCTATATTATATGCTATCCGGCGTGTTTGCAAACTAAATTTTTTTAAGAATTGTATACTTAAGTATATTCCGTACTTTTTAGTACTCTATAAAGTAAGTTATGAATCTTGAAGCATTAAGGCGTATGATTATTCAGAGAATAACAGATGTTGTTAAAATATCATTGCCTTATATTTATAATACCTCTAGAGTAATTTTTGTTGTTTTATTTTTCTAGAGAGATAATGCGATAGGGAATTACTCGTAGTAACTCTTCTAAACTAGTGATTCCTTTTCTCGCTTTGGGAAGAGCATCTTCTAACAAAGATTGCAGCCCCAATTCGCGAGCTTTTTTGCGTATTTCCTGAGCTGAAACATCTTCTGCAATAAGATCTCCAATTACATCATCGACAGAAAATAACTCATATATTCCAGTACGCCCTTTATATCCAACTTCCTTACACTCTTCGCATCCTACCGCTTGATAAAATTGCTCATTTTCCGGTAGATTAAATTTTTGGATATGTAATTCTTTTGGAGTATTTAATTCTTTACAAGTCGGACACAGTTTGCGAACTAGTCGCTGCGACAAAATTGCGAGTAAACAAGTAGATACAATACTAGAATCTACTTTCAAGCTCCTAAGCCGAGAAAGCCCTCTTACACTATCAACAGCATGAATAGTGCTAAGTACTAAATGACCTGTTTGTGCAGCACGAAAAGCCACTTCCGCTGTTTCTTGGTCTCGAATTTCACCAATCATAATTGCATCGGGGTTTTGGCGTAAAAAGCAGCGAACATAATCAGCAAATCCCATATCAGGGGTAATTTGCTTTTGGTTAGTTTTTGCAAAAATATATTCAATGGGATCTTCTACAGTAAGAACTTTATTTTCATCGGTGTTGATATGATGTAAAGCGGAATATAAAGTAGTTGTCTTTCCACAACCAGTAGGTCCTGCAACAAGGATCAATCCTTCAGGGCTGCTCACCAAATCTTCAAATTTTTTCTTTTGGTCTTTCGGAAATCCTAGTTTCTCAAGACCCACAATTGCTTGAGAACTGTCCAAGATACGCAAAACAACATCTAGTCCAAAAGGGCCTGGTACTATTGAAACGCGAAAATCAACTACTCGTTTACCTTCTTCTGTTTCATATACAGAATTTATTCTACCGTCTTGAGCGTGACGATATTCGGTAACATCCAAATTCGCGAGTATTCGCAGTCTCGAAATTGCAGAGCGAATGTTTGCTTTACTTAAGGGGTGATTAATCTGGTGTAGTATGCCATCAATACGAAAACGAACATCCACATCATCAGCATAACTTTCAATGTGAATATCACTTGCTTTTAAGGAAACAGCTTTACCTAAGATTTCGTTAATTGTTTTACTTATAGGTGCCTCAGGATCGTAAGATATTGTTGAAATAGCATTTAAAGTCAGTGTGTAATCAAAATCTTCTTTTTTGTAAATATTATAACCGATGTCCACTGCTTTTTGAATTTCATACGCATTGAGTCTAACAACTTCCACTGATCGTTTTAACATAGACTTGATTTGAGTAATCAATTCTTCGTTTTGATGATCAATAATTCCAAGAGTAATTGGCTCTGTAGAGTTTTTATTAACACGATTGAGGATAACTACACGATTATCAACACAAAATTCGTAGGGTAACATTTGAATAGAAAGTGCATCTAATTCAAAATGCTCTAGTTCAACAAATTCTTCCACTTTTAGTACCTCTATTTCATGGTATTTTCGAGTAAAGTAAAATTACGAGATATAGCTAGCTATATCTGTGCCATTATCAACTTTTACAAAAAGTGGCCATAAACCAAGCATATCAAAAAGTTGTTGTTTTTCATCATCGGCATTTACCACATAAATTTTACCTTGATTTTGCTTACTAAAATCGTCAGCAAATTTTATGAGAAATCCAATACCTGTTGAGTTGATGTGATGTAAATTTTCTAAATCAAAAACAACGTGTTTTACCGCTGTTTCCTGCACTTTTTGAGTGATAACATTATCTAACAAGTGAATACTGCACGTATGTGTATCGATAGAACCTGTTACTTCAAAAAAAAGAGCCTCCGATTCATTGATACATTTTTTTGTAATTTGAATACGTAGGCCTTTTTCATCGTCATAAATATCTTCCACTTTGTTTCCTTTACAAGATGTGAAAATACATAGAAAGATAACTAACTTTAGAAATATACTCATTTAAGCTAATTCTGTTAGGGGTGTTTCGAAGAGCTGTCGTAAAACCTTAACAATAAATCTAGAATTATTTTAACGATACTAGATTACTTTAAGGACTAGGGCGTGTAGACATTTGTCTTCCTTCTAATTTGATCCTAGTCAATTAAAGTTTTCGCTTCTCTTAGATGAAGAGTTTCAAACCCTTCATTAAATGACATATACAGTCGATGTAATTCTTTTTTAAGTTTTATTGATTGGTCATGAGGAGTGTGTCTTGTCAAACTAGATAAAGAACGAAGTTCAAGTAAACGCATTTCACTCTCAATGGCAAGTTTTCGCGATTCATAAAAGCAATTAAGTGCTTCGTTTGTTTTATCGCTGTAATTAAGTAAGATTTCTCCCTTTAGGTGCAAAGCTTCAACTTTATATACTTGCTGGCTTCCTTGTTCTATTAAAGTACATGCTTGTTCTATAGTGCCATAAGCTTCTTCAGAAAGTCCCATCTTATGGTAGCTTTCTGCTAATATACACAATAAAAAAGGTTTGTAAAGATTAACATGGAAATCTTCTAGAGTTATTAGTGAATTTTCAATGAGTTGCAAACCTTGTTCTTGGTTTTTATTTTGAATAAGAGCCCACCCCAAAATGACTTGAGAAATATTCTGCCACAAAGTAATGTTGTATTTTTTTGACCATTTGACACCTCTTGCAGCAAACTCTATCGTCTTGGGAATATCACGTCTTATTTGATGAATGCGCGCCATGAAAAACAAAGCCAATGATACATTATATGGCGTTGTAATTTGCTTGGCAAATGCATAAGAAAATTCAATTTGTTTTAAAGCTTTATCCAGGTAACCGTGGTATGCGGAGCTAAACCCCGTTAGCCCAAAAATTAATAACAAAGGATTCTCAAGAGAAAAATCTTTAGGCATTGCCTTTTTGTTACGCATACAAATCTGCAATGCTTTTTCTAAATGAAGCTTCGCCTGTTTCCAGGCAGTCATAAAAAATAAAGGAAGCGCTTGAGCCATATGTGATTCAATTATTAAAAGTGGATGATTTTGTTTAGTTGCAATTTCAAATAATTGCTTTGAAATTTTGTACCCATCATTTAATTGTGATCTAAATACATGATAAGACCATAGGCCGCGTAGAGCTAAGAATTTTCCCCCTAACTTATTATTGGCAATAAGTAGAATCCGTTGAAAAATTTTTTCAACTTCTTTTGATCCATAACCTTTTGTAATAATATGACACTTACTAAGTCCTAAACAAATACTCATTTCTTTTTGATGACGAATTTGGCGATTTTGTATTGAGTATATGCGATTGAGACCTTTGTAAAAGAAATTTGCAGCTTCACTGTATTCATTATCAATTAATTTACGCCATCCTTTTATCTCCCAAGAAGTTACTTGAATTAGGCTAATAAAACCCGTAAATAACCCCTGCAATTTATCAACTTCTTTTTGCGGTGCGCCATTATTCAATAACTTATCAATAGCAGAATACAATTGATTTATTTGTATTTGGAGCTCACTACACTCTTTTTCTAATTTTTTTAACCACTCCATTTGGAGCCCCTACTTTACAATGCCCAGCTTCTTTAAATACCTGAGTAGCAAATCTTCTATAGGTGCTTGGTTCGATGTATATAAATAAAATACACCATTACGACTACAGTAATCTGATAATTGCTGCATAAAGCCACTTAAAATAAATTGATATCGTTGTAACAAGTCTGCGCTTATGCTTAAATCAGTAGTCATATTATTTTCTGAATCTACAAGTTTTATATCGCCTGTCAAAGTTGGTTCTATTTCTTCCTGTGCAAGAACTTGTATTGCAATCACTTCATAATTTCTAGGAGAAAAGAACTTATATGCTTTTTCTAAACCTTGCACATCAAGAAAATCAGAAATAATAACCACAATACCACTGTGGCGAAAACGTATAGGAAAAGCCTTAAATGCATTATGCATATCGGTTTCACCTCCTTGTGGAGCGTTTTCTAAAAAATTCATCAATTTCCAAATATGCTTTTTTCCTCTAGAAAGAGGATATATATGTTTTAATTCGTTATCAAAAATTCCAACGGCAATACGGTCTAGATTGTTAAGAGCAATGTAACCAAGTGCTGCGGCTATTTTTTTAGCATATAGATATTTAGTTGGTGAACCAAAATTCATAGAATTAGAATTGTCGATTAAGAAATAAAGATTTAAATCCTCTTCTTCTTGAAACAAACGCAATAAAAGTTTATTTAGGCGTCCAAGAATATTCCAGTCTAGAAAACGTAAATCATCACCTGGTACATACTCGCGATAATCAGCAAACTCAATCGAAATACCTTTTTTTTTGCTACGCCGCTCTCCTTTAAGAAGACCGCGGAATATTTTACGTGAGACAAAAGACATATTTTCTAAAGTTCTCATAAAATCTGGATCTAAAAGTTTGTCGCTCATTTTTTATTCGAGCTTTCATCTCTTTTTACATGTTGTAAAATATCTTCAACAATTATATCTGTAGAAATTCTTTCTGCCTCACCCTCAAAATTCAAAATCATGCGATGACGTAAAGCAGGAACAGCGCTTTGTGCAACATCATCAAAACTAGCATTGTACCGTCCTTGAATTAAAGCCTTGATTTTGGCTGAACGAATTAATGCTTGTCCACCACGAGGAGAGGAACCAAATCGCACAAAACGATTGGTTTTTTCACTTGCATAGTCAGAGCCAGGATGTGTTGCAAGTAGTAACCGTGAAGCGTAATCTCTTACATGCGGAGCAATATAAACATCTCTAACAACATTCATCCACTTTAAAATATCTTCTTTTGTCGCAATTTTTTTTGGAGTAATTTCTACTTTTTCGGTAGTGCGCAATAAAATTTCATTTAAATCTTCTCGTGAAGGAAAAGAAACGAGAAGTTTGAATAAAAATCGATCAAGCTGCGCTTCTGGAAGAGGATATGTACCTTCCATTTCTAGAGGGTTTTGTGTCCCTAAAACGAAGAAAGGTCTGTCTAGTTGATGAATTGTTCCACCTACAGTTACGCTTTTTTCTTGCATACATTCGAGTAAAGCCGATTGAGTTTTCGGGGTTGCGCGGTTTATTTCATCGGCAAGAACAATGTTAGAGAAGATAGGACCTGGCTGAAATTTAAACTGACGTTCTTCTGTTATTAAATTTGTTCCAACTATATCAGCAGGCATTAAATCAGGGGTAAACTGTATACGGGAAAAAGGTAGATCTAGAACTTCGGACAAAGTACGAACAAGCATTGTCTTTCCAAGCCCAGGAACACCTTCAAGTAAAACATTTCCACCAGCAAAAAGACATATCAATACATTTTCAACGATTTCATTGTGACCAACAATTACTTTCCCTATTTCTTTACTTAGAGTTTCGAAAGCATTTTTAAATTCTTTAGCAAGTTCAGTATTCTCATTCATATTTTTAACCATCTCATAATCATAATCCAGTGGTATATTTTACAATCACTTGGCTCTTAATATCATTTTCTTTTTGAATTTTGCAAAAAAAAAATATAGTCTTAGGGCTCTAAAAACTTTCTAAACGATGTTATCTGATTCCATAGTTCGAAACAAGTGAAGATTTTATAATGTGGCTGAGCTTAGGTCTTTTGATCGCGGTAGGCGTAGTACGTTTAGGGCATGAGTATGCCTAAAATTAGGGAGCATAGCACGATAGAAATAGTCTTATTTCTGAAAATCTAGACTTCAACTGCGTAGCACCCAAGTTATTTAGTGCTATAAATTTAATTTGATAACACGTTTTAATTCACTTATATATGTTATAAAAAATATATATCTATGCAAATAAAATTTTCTCAGTGCGCATTATTTAAGGAGTCTATTAATCAAAGATTTAATTTCATAAGTTAGTAACCATGACCGTGACCCTAGCCGTAATGGCAACTGTAGCCGTAACCATAGTCATCTAAAAATAGAAAAATTTATAATTTTTTTTAAAAGTGACTGGTAGCGAGATTGATTTTACTAAATATATGACATGTTCTAGCTATTAAAATACCTGTAAAATATGTCAAAAAATTAATTTTAGTCTAGGCCCTTAGAGAAAATATACAACAGAATTGGAGTTTATGATGTTTCCCATCGCAAATGATGATGTTATATTTGGAATGTTAATGGTGATACTTGCTGTTATCTTTTATACTGCCCAAAGTAAAAATAGTTTCTGGAAAAAGTTTTATACCTACGTGCCAAGTTTGTTACTTTGCTATTTTATCCCTTCCATATTGACAACAACAGGAATTGTCGACATATCTGATTCCAACTTATATTATGTAGCCTCGCGTTACTTGTTACCAGCAAGTTTGGTGCTTCTTACACTCAGTATAGATCTCAAAAGCACACTGCAACTAGGACCTAAAGCACTCATTATGTTTTTCGTTGCCACCTTTAGTATTGTGGTAGGAGGACCGTTAACAATAATGGTAATAGGTTTTACTTCTCCTCAAACACTAGAACAGTTATACGCCTTTAGTTTGCCTTCCGAGCTAAAAAGCGAGTTGACAACCTCCTCCCCTTCACCAGAATTATGCAAACTTTTTAGCGAAAATCGTCGACCTATTAGCCAAAATGCACGTATTGTTAAAATCGATGAAAATAGCTGGCGAATTACCGAAGAAAAATGTGCTATAAAACAAGAGAAATCTACTTTATATGTCTCAACTCTTGATAAAAACTTCACCATTGAATTAAAAGAAGAAATTGACTTCTACGAAGATAGAAAAACCCTTGTTTCACGGCTAGAAGATCACGGCATAAAAATCAATAACTACGATATCTTCAACGAAGAAGAAGGTACTTTGCGTATTGTCGTTGGACCATATCTCGTTGTAAAAGAAAACGAAAGCATATACGTTTATAGAGACATACAACCAAAAGACATTGCTCGCGGTATGACAACACTCGTTGGAAGTTGGATAGGTGGAGGAGCCAACCAAACAGCAATGAAAGAAACTTTTCGCGTTGACAATGAAATTTTTTCAGCAATGACTACCGTTGACATTCTTGTTGCTAACGTATGGATGGCACTACTTCTTTTAGGAGCAGCAAATTACAAACGCTTGGATAAAAAACTAAAAGCTGACAATACCGCTATTGAAACCATTCGCGACCAAATGAAGGAATTTCACGCACAAAATTCGCGTATACCAACTTTAACCGATTTTATGGTCGTAGTTGGTATAGCCTTTGGAATTACCTCCATATCTCATTTTGCTGCTGATTTTTGCGCACCTTATATTAAAAATAATGTAAAATTTTTAGCTGATATCAATCTAGGAAGTGAATTTTTCTGGACAATACTACTTGCCACAACAGGCGGTCTTATTTTCTCTTTTACCAAAGCAAGAAAACTAGAAGGCGTTGGTGCATCGAAAATAGGATCGGTATTCTTGTACGTCCTTGTTGCGACAATTGGTATGAAAATGGATTTATTTGCAATATTCCGCAACCCCGATTTATTTTTTCTTGGATTTGTACTAATCTTTTTTCACATTGTTCTACTTCTTGTAACATCTTACTTAATTCGCGCCCCTTTCTTTTTTACTGCTGTCGGAAGCCAAGCAAATATTGGTGGTGCCGCCTCTGCTCCTATTGTTGCCTCAGCTGTAGATCCAGCATTAGCTCCTGTAGGAGTATTGCTTGCCGTCCTAGGATATGCACTTGGTACTTACTGTGCGTGGCTTTGTGGGCAACTCATGATATTAGCCGCAGGATAGAACACATTGTGATTAGCTAACGAAACTTTAGCTTGGTTCCAATAGTATCATCTTGTTACTTTAAACAGGAGGTGAACCTTAGTAAAGATTCACCTTCTGGCGCCTAACAATTTATTTTTAAATGACTTATCGTTATATTAGGGCGTGTCATCATTCAATACAGATAAAAATATAACGGATTCATTTAATGATACGCCAGTAGTATTGAGCCCGAGCCCGTTTGCAAGCCCGCGCCCGAAAACTTTTTGAGAGCGACAGAAAGTGATTTATTGGTTCAATACTAGTTTTTTGCGATGGAAAAAGAAACTTTGCTTCTTTGATAAATTGTTAGTGAAAGTTTCGCAAACGGGCTCGGGCTCGAAAAAACACACAATATTTTGAATGATGACACGCCCTAGATATTTTTCAATTAGCACAAAGCGAGAGAAAAAAAATGGACTATGTTAAAAAGCTACACGAAAAGCTACATGCCCGCGCAGGGCGCAGTGGAAAACTAGATAAACTCAAAGGATTAGAAGAGCAATTTGTTCATAGTTGGAATTGGGTAGAAGATTTATATCGATCACACCCTTGTTATAATGAAGTAGTTAGTTTTATGAATGAGATGCGCACAAAGGGGTATCACAAATATCTAAGAGCAGGGCAATCAATGTGGACATTAATGCTTTCTCGTGCTTTGCATCACGGACTTTCAAAAAAACACACCTATGTCTATTTTTGCTTTTCTAAAGATGAAATGGTTGCTGGACTTTGTGGTGAAACCAAAAAAGAAATTACTTTTCCTCAAATTAAACTGACACCAGAGATCGAGTCGTGGTTAGATCAACTTCGCTACGAAATGATAACTTAGGGACTCTTAGGAGACAAATTGTGATTGATATTTTTCAAATTATAGAGAACCACAGATCCATCCGTAAATATAAAAGCGCACCTGTTGCTGATGATTTATTGGAAAAAATCTTAAATGCTGGATTACGTGCATCGAGTTCTGGAAATATGCAAACATGGTCAGTGGTAATAACTAGTGATTTAGAAATTCGCAAACGTTTATTTAAAGCACACTTTGAACAAGAAATGCTCTTAGAAGCACCGCTACTCTTTACTTTTTGCAGTGACTTTCACCGTATGCGTCGCTGGGTAAAACTCCGCGAAGCACCCGATAATTTTGACAATCTGATGAGCTTTATGATCGGAGCGATAGATGCGACACTTGCTTCGCAAAACGTCGCGCTTGCTGCAGAAGCAAAAGGGTTAGGGATTTGTTATATGGGAACAACTTTGGCTAGTTGCGATACTATCGCTCAAATTCTGGAACTACCTCCCAATGTAGTTCCCGTTGCAGGTTATGTTATGGGCTATCCTGACGAAAATCCACAACTCCGCGACCGTTTACCTTTAGAAGGTTTGGTACATAAAGAAGTATATACTAAATATAGTGATGAAGACATTCTCAATATTTATAAAGATCGCGAACAAAAAGGTTGGGATCGTTACATGTCAGTACCAGAACTCAGAAAAATGATTGAAGAATCTGGAGTAGACAATTTAGCTCAAGTATACACACAAGTAAAATACACCCAAGAGTCACACAAGCATTTTTCGCAAAATATTCTAAAATGTTTAAATAAACAAGATTTTACTAACGATAAATAGGGAGATATAGATGCAGCAATCAAAACATAAAAGCATTGCTCTAATTATTGGATTGTGGTCAATATGTCTGCTAATTTCAATAGTGACATTTTATCTAAAATGGAAAACGATGCGATTTGATCTTTTAATAATAACTCCTCTTTTATCTATAATATCTTTACCGCTATCTTTTTATCAATTATTGGGTATTGTATCTAAAAATACTATGCGTTATTCCCTTGTTTTATTTTTCATCTATTGGGTCACGGCAGGAGGCTTACATTATCTTTATATAAAGTACCAATCGTGGATTTTTTACATTCTTCTATGTGTTTTATTGTTAATGTCCTCTTTTTTCTGGCAAATAAATAATATTGGTATTATGTATTTCTAACGATTTATTTAAAACGGACCTACTTCTTTGATGGCATTTCCTCCAGCATCGTGTAAAACAAAAGATATGTGATCACTTTGTTGGAGACGTAGTGCAGCGTATTCTTCCGCTTGCTTTTGATTTTCGCAAATATAAAAAACTTCTCCCCAACCCAAATGATAATCATTACAAAGAGTAAGCACAGTACCTGTATTTGTTTCAATGTGACAAACAGAAATCTGGTATTTACCAAGTTTTGGAGGCGATAAGCACTCACCTCCGCTCCAAACATTATAATAACAATAATCAAAAGCTCTGTTTACAGCCTTATACGCTGAAAACCAAGAAGAAAATCTTGTTTTGTCGCCTTTTAAAATCACAAATATCTCTTTTGGTGTAGCTTGAAATATAACCTTATTTTCTCTTCCTTTTTGTTTCTGTATAACTAACTGCTTATTTTTTTTGTTCCATAGAAAATCTACACTTGGTGTTTCTTCTTGGAATTTTTGGAAATAAGTGAGAAGAGCATTCCAGTAACATTTTCCCATCTAAGTCCCAATCTTAATAATTAAATTTACGTAGAAGATTTAAATTATAATTACTCTTCTGAAGTAAACAATTCAAAAAAAGTCTTATCGAAAAGCACTTTTGTATTAGGTAACAAAAATTTAATCTTCTTTCGCATTTTTCCACCTATTTTATTTTGTTTCAAACTTAATTCGCGAAGTAAGGAAAGTTGTTTTATTTTGGTGGGTAATTGTGTTATACCACAGCATTCTAAATATAATATCGTAAGATTTTGTAGCTTGCCTATGTCAGCAGAAAATTCGATTCCATCATTAGAACTTAGATCTAGTTCTGTGAGATTTGAAAGTTTGTTCACTTCCGTTGGAACCACTTCTAATTTATTAGAACTTAAATTGAGTTTTTGTAAATTTGACAATTGATCTATTCCCTGTAACTGCGATAGAAAATTAGAGCTCAAATCTAATTCAATAAGACTTGTAAGTTGACTTATTCCCTGTAATTCCGACAAATAATTACAACAACAGTTTAGTTGCACAAGTTTCGTAAGTTGATTTACGGGCAAACTGTCTAAATAATTCATACCTAGATTGAGATGAGTAAGGTTTGAAAGCTCACCTATTTCAGGAGGTAACATTTCAAGTTCATTATCTTCTAGATCGAGATGAGTAAGATTTGAAAGTTTCCCTATTTCAGGAGGTAAATTTTCAAAATTGTTGAACCCCAAATCAAGATAAGTAAGATTTGGAAATTGCCCTATTTCAGGAGGCAATACTTTAATTTTATTCAATCCTAAATCAAGATAGGTAAGATTCAAAAGCTGTCCTATCTCAGAAGGTAATGTTTTAAGTCTATTATTTCCCAAATTGAGATGAGTAAGGTTTGAAAGTTGTCCTATCTCCGACGGCAACTCTGTGAGCTCATTGTCACATAAGTCAAGCTGAACAAGATTCGAAAATCTTTCTATTTTAATAGGCAATTTGTTTAATTTGTTGTGCATTAAGTCAAGATGAGTTAACTCTGAAAACTCGGATATATCAAGCGGCAATTGTTGTCTTGGTCTTAACCTCAAAGTCAGCCCAAACTTCTCAGAAAAATTACAATTTTCAAATTTACAATTGCGCGGATTAAAAAAAGTAATGCCCGTTCGAAAACTACAGTGATCAAAAGAAGAATTACTTACTTTCTTTGCCTGCGCGCAATAAAAGCTACATCCTTCGTACCGCGTTTTACTTTCAATTTTTTTTAGCGACTGACCTTTGACTATTTTCAAAATAGACTTTCTAATCTAAGAATTGTTTGTGTAGATAACTATGTTAACAACAGTACAAAACATAATTGTATGTACCAAATATTACTAACATCCAAAATGAATTTTCAATTGTTTTGGTGTAAGCTCTCTGATTTTCTACTCTACATTCTCTTTTGTAAAATAATTTTTATCTAGTTATTTTCAAGAAAAATCGAACCTTTCATTTTATAAAATGTTTTATAAAAACGAGAAAATCAATCGAAACGTTTTTATAAAACGTTCCTCAAAAACAAGAAAATCAATCAATTTAACCAAAGGAATCAAACATGGCTATGTATGGTAAATATAATGACGAAATTGACGTAGAAATCACAGTCAAAAGAACAGATTTAATTGAAAGATTACAAAGTAACTGCAAAAAACACAAAAAAGAGTTTGATGAAGCAATATCTTTTTGGCAAAAAGAATTGGCTACAACTGTTTCAAAAATCAAAGCTGAAGAGTGTTTCTCCTATCCCGCAGAGCTAACAGAACTTTGGGAAGAATGTCCAATATCTTACGAAAAAGAGTATGAGAGAGTTATAGACATGTTTAACATGTGTGTAAAAAACGAAATAAAATTAGATTCGCAATCTTTTAATACATTTTGTCGGGATGAATGGGAGTGGAAATCAAAAATACTAAAAAATAAATTCTATAAAAAAATCACAGTAGTCCTATAGTTCAGATGGATCTAAAATGTCTCTGTGTAGAAATTGTAAAACTCTTACGATCGTCTAAAAAAGGCGTTAAGTCGAAAACAAACGTGTTAGTTTTAGGTAGAAAGTTTCCTTTATGAAAAAAGGTCACATTTCTACCACCAATCCAACTTTCACTTTTAGTAATTTGTAGGTTCCGATGTAGCCGAAAATCTTTCTCCCACAACTATACTACTCCTTATCATCAGTTACGGCTAATAGCAAATCATTTATTATAGTAGCGTAATTTGGATAATGAACTTTTTTTCCTACCGTCGCCATACGTGTTACTATCTCACATGTCAACTCTGAAACTCGTGGATTTTTTTCTTTCATATTTGAAAGTAATTCAACAGAACCTTCTTTAATAGACGTAAATGTCGCTGTCAACATATAATACAAAATCATACCTATTGTAAAAATATTATTGCGTTCCTTCATTTCGCCTTCACACTCTTCCTCAAAAGCTGTCACTAGATGATCCTTTTGATTTACTTTAATCAAATTAAAAATTTTACTATTATTCTTAGTAATCATTATATTGCTTGGTGTTATATCGTAACAAACAAAACCTCTCTGCGACATATACTGTACAGCGCTTACTATTTGCAATGCAATACGTAACGCTTGCTTTTCCTCAAAGTGTCCTCGCGAATAAATACTTTTTGTCAAAGTAGTACCTTCGATATATTCCATCACATAGTATAAAGTGTTTTTAAACGTTCCGTGATCATAAATTCGAATAATATTTTTATGCTGCATCGGTATTAATTTCTCTGCCTGCTGTTGAAAACACAATATTGTTTCAGATTTAGGTAGTCGCTTGTGTGGAAAAATTTTCATAGCGTACAAATGCTCATCTTCAACGCTAATAGCTTGAAACACGTTATTAACTCTATAGTCACAATCAAAAACTTCGTAGTCTCCGATTCGAATAGACATAAATTATTCCTAAAATTGTAAAGAGTTATGAAAATAAATTATAATGATTTTATAAATCTCAAGTAAATAGCTAACTCATCATTCATAGAAATTTTATCTTACTTTATTTAAAAATGTATGTACCAAAAATAAAAAGTGCCCGGGATTATACGTAAAATGACATTTTCTTATTAAGGAATTTAATTATGTATATATTTCGCATATTTTTATTGTTACTTATTGTTTCGAATATTATTTTCGCTGATTTATGGAGTAGTATTGAGAATGGAGATATAAAAAAGATTCAATCTTTTATGGATACAAATGTCGATGTGAATATTAGAGGACAAAATGGAAAAACTCCTTTGATGGTTGCGTCGCAAAAAGGTTTTGATGAAGTTATTAAATTGCTAATTAACAAAGGATGTGATGTAGATTTACAAGATAACTTCGGGGAAACAGCTTTAATGAAAGCGGTAAATAAAAAACACTTGGAAACCGTTAAATTTCTTGCCAAAGCTGGAGCTGCTATTAATCTTAAAAATAAAGATGGGAAAACAGCTTTAATGCTTG
The DNA here is from genome assembly GCF_041508025.1 of Candidatus Uabimicrobium helgolandensis. Lineage (NCBI taxonomy): Bacteria > Pseudomonadati > Planctomycetota > Candidatus Uabimicrobiia > Candidatus Uabimicrobiales > Candidatus Uabimicrobiaceae > Candidatus Uabimicrobium > Candidatus Uabimicrobium helgolandensis. The sequence continues at coordinate 1,612,581 of NZ_CP165719.1, read as the reverse complement.
CTGCACAAAAAAACTATACAAATATAGGACGTATTTTAATAGAAAATCAAGCTGATATTTATGCTGTGGATAAAAAAAGAAAAACAGCACTATACTATGCGTCTAGTTTCCCAGAAATGAGTGACTTATTTAAAAATAAAAGCGTTGGTTCTTCAACACCTCTTATGCTAGCAGCAGACAGAGGAGATCTAAGAAGGGTAAAGTATTTAGTTGAGCATGGTGAAGATGTTCATGTCAAAAATAGACAAGGTAGCACCGCACTTACTATTGCTGTATCTAAAGGACATGAACGAATTACCAAAGAACTCGTTCGCAAAAATGCGGATGTAAATGTAAAATCCCCTGACGGAAAGTCTCTTTTGATGTTAGCTGTACAAGACGGGAATTTGGCAATTATAGATATGCTTTTTAAAGGAGGCATTGACATAAATGCAGTAGACAAAGATGGACATTCTTCGCTTTTTTACGCCATTAGAAGCAAAAATACGTACATTGTAAATTTATTGCGAAATGCCGGTGCAAAGTAGTAAAAAGATGTTTTAGGTATACTAAAATAAAGTTATCGAGATATATACATAAAATGATATTTTTTTGTTAGAAGTCTAATTGTGTATATATCTTGTACTAGTTTAAATAAAAATACAATCCAAGTCTCTTTTATTATTACCATTAAAGACTTGGCTTCGATAGCACATTACCATCTGTAGAAAATAGAAAAACTCTTGAAAAATAGCATTTATAGCCGATTGCCTACTAAATAAGCTCTACACAAATACAACCGCGAACGTCAACTTAATTTTCGTTACTACTTCTTCTACCTCTAGCTTGTTTACAAGATAATCAACAACTATTTGATAACCTTTTTTTACAATTCTAGGGCCGTTTTTTTTACCGATACCTCGACTTTCTCCTGTAATAACCACTGTCTTCATTTTATTCCTTTACTATGTAAAAAACCCTAGATTATTAATATAATAATATTGTATAATTTCTAAATATCAAAATATCCTAATTATCAAATAATAAAAGTAAACCCAAAAATACTCAAAAATATCAAACCACTATATGCCAAATACTGCATTTAAATTTCTGTTTTTCAAGAGATTTTGCAATATTTACTGCCGTAAATTCATATAACCAATAATTCGTGCCATAAGAAATCATATTGTTGTCGCAATACCTATAATAGTAATCATATTTTTAAGTTGTGATGTCATTATCAGTCCCCAATGGTTACAACAAGGAAAACTACTCTGCGAGCTTTAGTTATATTAATCCCAAAAACCTGTCCAACGATTTCGCTAATCCCACGAGTATAATCATCAAGCGAAGCCAACATAGTACTTAGTAATGTTAGACAAGCAAAAGACACCAAAAACCAATACTATTTTCTTAAAGTGCTTGTGTAAAGATCAACGAGCTGTAAAATCTACTCCATTCTTGGAAAATGTTATCCTTCTTTTATACATGAAAATAGCTCCCAAGGCCACAATACGAAAACCATAATAACCGAAGTAATATAGCCAATGTGAAAATCAATGTTGAAAAATTTTGCACAGGTTGTCGTGGAAGACACTGGCATGAGTAGTGAAAAAAGCCACTAGTGTATTACAAGATGGTAAAGTAAGGAAAGTAAACGATATTTTTATTAAAAAACAGATTCTTCTTAGACAAATCAGAAAAATTTAAAAATGAGTTCCGGTTTTGAGATACAGAGAGTAATAAGATTAAAGCAAGGATCGTAGTCTATATTTTTACTCGCTAAGTTATATTGTTTTAGTTATTTTTCAAATGCCGATGCGCTCTAATTATAAGTATTTAATTTTGCTTTCTACTCGTATTTATTCATTGGTGGTTTTGTTCGTTATGTGGGTTTATTTAAAAAATCAAAAAACAGATGTGTCAGTTCTTATCCTCAGGTTAGGAATAGGTTCTATTTTTATAATTTTTGGTTTTGATAAGTTAGTTCGACCAAATAACTGGCTAATTTTCTTATCAAAAGAAATATCGCAATATTTAACAATCGCAAATTTAACATACCAGCAATTTCTATGGATTCAGGGGGTTGTTGAATTTATGGTTGGAGTTCATCTAATTTTAGGCCTTCTAACGCGTACAAGTGCAGTAATTGGTTCCTCTATACTCATTAGCATCGTATTTTTTTTAGGCTTTACAGATCCTACAGCCCTAAGAGATATAGGTATTTTATCGGGGCTTCTTGCAATCATTTCCTTTGGAAGTGGTTCTATAGCAATTGATTTCTGGCTAAAAAACGGAGAAAATACATGAAAAAAAGCCACTTTGTTGCGGTGTGGATTATAGCAATGATGACAATAATTAGTGTTTTAGCATGGAAGACTTTTCCACAAAAACAAATAAAAGAACAACAAAGGGTTGTAAGGTCTAATTATTTAGGACCAATGATCAATGAACCGATACAACCTATTCCTAACATACAAATAAATAAAAAAAAAGCTCTCCTTGGAAAAAGGTTATTTTTCGAAAAAAAACTTTCAAAAGGGAACAAAATGTCCTGCGGCACATGCCACAATTTTGAAAAAGGAGGAGCAGATGCGCAACAGTATTTTACGAACATTGAAGGTGAAAAAGGGAATATTAATACATCGACAGTGTTCAATAGTGGTTTTAACTTTAAACAATTTTGGGATGGACGTGCAGAAACTTTAGAACAGCAAGTAGGAGGCCCTCTTACTAACCCCAAAGAAATGGGATCAACTTGGCCAGAGGTTGTAGAAAAGTTAAAAAATGATGAGACATATGTAAAGGACTTCCAAGAAGTATACCAAGATAGTATTCAGATTTCGAATATTTCAGATGCTATTGCGGAATATGAACGTTCTTTGTCCACACCAAACTCGCGTTTTGATCAATATCTCAGAGGTAACAACGACGCCATAACCGTCCAAGAGAAAGAAGGCTACCGTCTCTTTAAAGATTATGGTTGTTCCGTATGCCATCAAGGAATAAATGTTGGTGGAAATATGTTTCAAGCTATGGGAAAGATGGCCAATTACTTTGAAGATAGAAAAACCCCTGTATCTAAAGTAGATTATGGTTTATTTAATGTAACGAAAAGGGAAAGAGACCGCTATAAATTTAAAGTACCTTCACTAAGAACAGCTGCTTTAACAGCTCCGTATTTTCATGATGGTTCTATAAAAAGCCTAAAAAAAGCCGTACAGCTTATGGGAAAATACCAATTAGGACTTGAAGTACCAGATAATGACGCTGAACTTATTGTAAAATTTCTTCATTCGCTAGTTGGTGAATTACATGGAAACTCACTAGAGCCTAAATTTCTCAGTAACCAAGAAAATACAACACCACAGAAAATCATTAACCTTGAAATTTTACAACAAAACAAATACCCAGAAAAAGAAATATTACAAGAGTTTTCGATTGATGATCTTGAAAAAGAAGCACAACTGTATGAAATGCGGGAAGAAAAAATTCAAAAAATGCGCGCTGGATTTGCCAAAATACAAAACTTTCAAAAACGCAAGATCAAAGATGAGTTAAAACTAAAAGCTTGGGAGAGATTTCTAAGTTTTTTTAAAGATGATATACCAGAAACAAAACAAGACAATCAAATGCGAAAGCAAGCACAAGAACAGTGCAGAAATTTGCAAATACTAATAGAAAAAAAACACCATTGGGACAAGAAGCAACAAGCGATGGATAGCGCATTTACCAAAGTACACAAATATCAGAAACGCAATATTCCTAAAGCTCTAAAGCTAAAAGCTTGGAAACGATTTGCTTCTTTTTTTAAAGAAAAAAATCCTTACAGTGATAAAGATGATGAATTTCGTAAACGCACCGCCGATTACATAAAAAAACTTTCTAAATAAAAGGAGTGTTTGTGAAAATCAAAAACTTAAAGCAAGGAGTAAAAGTAATCAGTTTTGTTATTGTACTACTATTTCTGTTTTATAAAACAAGAGGAGCTGATTTAGAAGTACACAATGAAACATTGTATTTGGTACGTCAGTCAAAAAACTTAGATATTCTTGTCAATGACGCCATCACAAAACTTAGATACGGCCTTGTGAGTAATTATGATTCACTTCCTAGAAACTGGAATGAATTAAAAAGAATCCACAAAAAATTAGATCGCGAACTACATAAGAATGTCCGTTATAGTAAGTATTGGGAAAAATACAAAAAAAGCATTAGTGACAAAGAAATTTTAATAGAGGAATTCAAAACCACAAACTCGTTTTTTAACAATTCGGTTTCTTATTTTCCACTTATAACAACAAGATTAATTACAAAAAATTCTAACTTACAAAAGGAACTCAATCAACTTTTGCGTTTAACATTACTTTATAATTCTACCGGAGAAAAATTTCTAAAATCAAAAGTGACTCAGTCCATACAACAACTACAAAAAAAAGATAACCGCGATCTCAAAATTGTTTTACTACATGCAAATGTTATTGTAAGTAATAAAGAATTGATTGACAAAGTAGTTTCAAAATTAACAGATTTCATACTGAAACAGCGCTTAGATAAGTTTTCCGAAGAATACTCAAAATACTACAACTTTCAACAGCAAAGTAAATATAAATATCAAGTAGCCCTCTACTTACTGTGTATAGCATTGTTTGCATATGTCGTTTATATTGTTGTTGAATTGCGAAGTCAGAGTATTGTATTAAGCGAAGCAAACGCAAAATTAAAAGAAGCTTCGCGCCATAAAAGTGAGTTTTTAGCAAACATGAGTCATGAATTACGAACACCTATTAACGCAATTATTGGTTACACTTCTTTGACTTCAAAAGCACTTAATGGAAAAGTGGCTGATGTACACCAAAAAAGCTTAGGAAGAGTGGAGCAGGCAGCACGTACTCTATTACACCTCATCAATGATATTCTGGATTTTTCGAAGATAGAAGCAGGAAAATTAAATCTTTTAATTGAAAATTTTAGTTTTAGAGAGGTAATTGATGAGTGTATTATCACGACGGAAGGACTACTTCTTGGTCAATCTATTGAGTTCAGGAAAAATATAGAAGATTTGCCATTCATTAAAAGTGATTTTACAAAAGTAAAACAAATACTAGTCAACTTGCTATCAAATGCTGTTAAATTTACACAGAAAGGTTACATAGAACTCTCTATAAAAGTTTTGACTGAAGATCAGGCTCTTTGTATACAAATCAAAGACACAGGTTGTGGAATACCAGAAGAAAAAATAGCATCGATTTTTGAATCGTTTAAACAAGTTGATAGCTCTATTCAAAAACGATTTGGTGGTACAGGCTTAGGCCTAGCAATTACAAAAAGTTTATGTGAAATGCTGGGAATTAAAATTGATTTAGAAAGTAAAGAAGGTAAAGGAACATCTTTTTTCTTGATAATCCCTTTTGAACAATCTAATTCTCAAAAAATTACTCTCGAAAAAGCGAAGTTGAGCTTCGCACAACAACCAAGTGATATATCTGAGGAAAATATTAAAGCTTCAGTGCTATGTCTAACAGATTCAAAAACAGTTGCCGAACTCCAAAAATATCTACAAGACTTACCGCTGGAAGTATGTCCCTTAAATTCTATAGAAGAGTGTACGGTTTTTGCGCAACAGAAAATTGTGTGGGCTATTGTTATTGGACCAAATAATGGTGTATTTACAAAGGTTTCGCAATTAAAAACCCACCCTCAACTAAAAAAAGTCCCGATTATCGTTTGTTCTGCTGATATAGCAAACTCAGGGATTTCAATGAACACTCTCGAATACTTAACAAAACCTTTTGATTTAGAGCAACTCATTGAAGTTATGCTTAGAATATCGAAACACAAAAAAGAAAACGTTCTTATTGTTGAAGATCAACCTGCACAGTGCGAATTGTATCAAAAAGTGCTTGGTTCCGCTGGTTACTCTCCATATGTAACAAATAACGGAAAAGAGGCGCTACATTTTCTAGAAACGCAACCACTTCCACAAACAATTATACTCGACCTATTAATGCCAAAGATGAATGGCTTTGAGTTTTTAAGCAATATCCAACGACACAGCACTTGGTCAAAAATTCCGATTATTGTATGTACTTCGAAAGATTTATCAAAAGAGGAGAAAGAATTACTACAAGAAGGAACAAAAGCTCTTATAAAAAAAGATCCTCTAGAAGAAAACTTTCAAGACAAATTGAAATCTTGTTTAGACAGCGTGTGTCTAGGAGATGTAAAGTCGATATTAGTCGTAGATGATCATCCAATGAACTTAGACCTTGTGGCTAGTATTTTTAACAACAACGGATATACAGTGTATAAAGAAAGTTCTGGACACAGTGGTATAGAAACAGCTCAAAAAATAAAGCCAGATGTTATTTTGATGGACTTAGCCATGCCACAAGTAGACGGCTTTAAAGCCACAAAGATGCTAAAAGAGAGTCCTGAGACAAGAGATATTACAATTATTGCATGTAGTGCCTTCACCACGAAAGACTTCAAGGAAAAAGCCTACGATGCTGGTTGCGAAGGCTATATTACAAAACCAATTGAACCTAATCACTTAGTAAAACAAGTAAAAAAATTAGTCCTGCTTTCAAGAATCCGCAGAAAGCTATCCGCCGCATCTCTTAGTTAAAAACACGAAGATTTAAATTAATATCCTAGATTATTTTTTTTAAAAAAAGCACTAGACACGGCTTGTAATCATAAATTGCTTGAGTTAATTTCATCGTATTTTCAATCAATATTAGTGGAAATAAATTTTACATTTCCACTAGAATATATAATTCATTTATTCTTTGTAAATGCTAGGTAATCAATTGTTATCGAACTTCCTTTATCCAAAGAAAAAGGAAAAGTAATATGTAACAAGCCATCTTCTAGGTGATACTCTACTGTTCTTTTGTCAAGAATAGTGGCTTTGGTATCATATACTTTTTTCTTTCCATTTTCGCTATATGATAAACCAAAGTCACTCTCTTCAAAAATATCATCTATCTCTACTTCATAGCTAAGCTGATTTTCATTAGTAGCGATAGTTGTGCTTTTTCGCGATTTTTGCCATGCGTTTTCCTGATATTTTTTCAAGGCAACAACTGGTAAAGTAACTGTATCAAAAACCAAAGAAAGAGGTAGATCAATTATACATAAAGGAATAGCCCACGGCGCTAACCTAGTTATGGAAACATCAAATCTAGCTCCTCCATAATAACTTGTTAACCAAAAACCTGTCCGTTGTGGAATAGCAGTTTTAAACTCACCATCCTCTATAACTCTATGCCATCCGCTTTCTGATTTTACTGGTGATGATATATTTATTAATGTTCCACAACCACAGAAAATCGTAGACACAATAAATACAAGAATTAAACACTTTGTTCTTACTAACCTTTTCAAATCGACAATCACAATAGAATCCCTTCTCTACAAATTAAAACATAAAGTTTTATATAAAAGATGTGCCACTTTACCGTTTAGAAATTGGTAAAATTAACGAATGTTATACTTACAGACATATCCCGTCGTTCTTTTAAAAGTGGTACTTTAAAAAAAATATTTATGTTTTGTGAGAGTTAAGTGAGTCGCAAAAAGTTTTTGAGCACGTTTCAAGTCAGTGTAGAATTTGAGTGTCAGGGCAAGGAGACCACCAAGCGTTGAATCTAGATAGAATTAGGCTTGGAGTCGAATTTGAAAATAAGTAATACCTTGGATGATCACAGGTTCTTATTAAAAAATCACTTTTGTAGTCGGCAGCCAATGTTTAATTTTTTTTCGCGTTTTTCGATCTATTTTGTTTTCTTTTAAATTTAGCTGCGAAAGAAATGAAAGTTGTTTAATTTCAATAGGGAGCTTTGTTAAACCGCAACATTCTAAGTTCAATGTGGTAAGATTTTGGAGTTTTCCTATATTCACGGGAATTTCAGTTAGGTCGTTATGGCTTAAATCGAGTTTTTTTAAACTGGAAAGCTGATCTACTCCTTCTAATTCTAATAACATATTGCTACTCAAATCTAACTCAATAAGACTTATAGGCAAATTTATTCGTTTTAAGCTTGAGAAATAATTACAATTCAAAATCAATTTAGTCAGCTTTGGAAAATGCCCAAATGGAAGATATTCTAAATAATTCATTCCTAAATCAAGATGAGTAAGATTTACAAGCTTTCCAATTTCAGGAGGTAATTCTTCAAGTTCATTATCTTCTAAATCAAGATAAGTAAGATTTACAAGTCGCCCAATTTCAGGAGGTATCTCTGGCAATCTGTTCTCATGTAAGTCAAGTAAGGTCAATGTCGAAAGTTCCCATATCTCAGGAGGTAATTCTTCAAGTTCGTTATCTTCTAAATCAAGATGAGTAAGATTTACAAGTCGTCCGACTTCAGGAGTTAATTCTGATAGTTTGTTTTTGCTTAAGTAGAGATGAGTAAGATTTTCAAGTTCCGTTATCTCAGAAGGTAATTTTATAAATTCGTTGTCTTCTAAATCAAGATGAGTAAGATTTATAAGTCGTCCAATTTCAGAAGATAACTCTGATAGCTTGTTTTTGCTTAATTGGAGACAATCAAGTTGCGAAAGCTTTTCTATTTCAGGTGGTAATTTTGTGAGCTTATTATTTTCTAAACTAAGATGAGTAAGTTTGGAAATATTAAATATATCAGGAAGTCGCTTTCCCCATGAGCTTAACTCTAAAATTAGCACAAATTCTTCAGAGAAGTTACAGTTTTCAAAATTACAATTTGATAAGTTTAAAAAAATAACTCCGACTCTAAAACTGCAGTTATAAAAAGAAGATTGAGTTATTTTATATCCCCAATCGCAATAGAAACTACATCCTTCATATCGAGTTTTACTTTTTATATTCTTTAGCGATTGCCCTTTTATTATTTTCAAAATGAGGCTTCTTATTGCAAAAATTTTTTGTGTAGTTTTTTTGCTACTTTATAGCAGCACATAAATCTGGAAAGGCTGCTGGCTTAGTTATAACATCATATGGAATTATCTTTTTTGAGTATTTTTTTATATAAGAAAGTACTATTTTTTGCTCTTTCTGAAGGCAAGAAGTAATAGTGCTATTGGTAACTGTTGCTAATGCATTCATTTCTAAATTGATCATGATTCTTTGTCCCCAACCTGTAAAACATACAAAATGAGGTCTATTATCAATAGAAACGAAATACTCTAATGTTCCTCGTCGCCAGTGCATTCCAGCAGTACTGTGAGTTATATGTTTGCTACTAACAGAAATTACGCCTGCTTTATTGTCAGAAATTTCTGATATTTGATCTCCCTGCGAGATAAAAACTGTACATGAGTATTTTCCTTTAGGAGAAATAAACAATATACAATATTCTTTATAAACTACAACCCATCCTTGATTAGAAACAAAAAGATCTTTCGGCGAAAGATCGCGTTTTTCTTCCCATTTCTCCCAAAGAATGTCTTTCGTTTTAGTATCGATAAGTTGTTAACGAAAACATTTTTGCTCCAGCTGATATTGGTAACCAAATAAATTTTTGTTTGGAGGAGAATTATTTTGATTGTTGATCGTTTTATTATCTGGAGAGCGAGCTTCTGCAAGGTACCGCTTATTCTCTGAAATTTTTTTTATGTCAGGATAACTTACCCATGTCATAGCTGGTTTCCTTATGAATTTGGTGAAGGTAATTACTCTTAGTAAGTAGCGTGATATTAAACCTATACGCTCTTTATCCTTTAATGCTTTTAAGTTTTTCTAATAATCGAGTTAGCACTTAGAAACTATCCTTTGACTCTATGAAAATTGCCCCTATATCATTTGATAGTTTGTGTAAAGGTGGAAGTACATCAACAAAGCTTTCCATTTTTCTGTTTCCTCTTGAGAGGCGGTATGTTCGATTTTTTGTGTTTGCAAATAAATCATCAACAGCTTCTTGTAACATCCTCTCTTCATTAATTATTATAATTTTTGGAGCTTGAAGCTCGTTTAATCTATTTAAGCGTTTGTTACGATTGATAACACGTCGATAAAGACCGTTAATTCCTCCTGCATCCTGCTCACCACAAGAGTTATCGCGAAAAATATATTTTACAGGGCGAAATCGCGTAGGAATAACGGGTAATACATCAGATATCAAATACCCAAAATACTTTTGATATAGTTGATATTTTTCAATAAGAATTGGATCGTTACCTATTTTTTCTATGGATAGATTTTGTAATAATTTTTTGATAGCATGTGCACCAGAAATAGCTGTGGAATTTTTTGAATCGACATATTCAGAAAAAGAAATAGAATGTTCTAAATCAAATCTAAAATCTCCAGATTGCGGAACAAGATATATTTGGTAATAGAGAAGTTGGCGAAGTTTCTCTAAATTACCTAAAAAAGTACTAATCGTACCAAAAAACCACGGATGTACAACAGGAGTTGATAGTTTAATGTAACCCAAATAATCTTTTTGCGTATAAAAAAGAATCTCATGGTGTTGACAAAAACTGCACTTTTCAATTTTAGTCAGTAATTTTTTGCACTGTAAACACTGCTTGCGACTCTCTCCAAAAATACTTGGATCAAATAAACCTTGATTTACACCTGAAGAGATTCTTAAATCTACGGTTTCAGAATTCGTAACTTTTCCCTTAGATTTAGATATGTATGTTTGTAGATCGACAAATTCTATTTCGCTATTCCAATTATCTATTTGTTTTTGGAACTGTTCATAATTATGCGTTGTATTGAATTCGCCTTCTTGTTTCTTATTTGTTTTTTCAAATAATTCCCAGGGACGAATAGACCACATTAAAATTTCTTTATCTTCTTTCATAAACTTTCTTACTTCCGTGTGTAATTGCCAAACATTGTTAACTCGGTACTAGAAAAACTTACAAGGATTAAAAATAAAATAAAATATAACTAGAACACTGAATACTTTTGTTTCAGTATCAGAGCAGCGAAAGACACCAAGTGCTTATAAATACTACATTTTTAAAATTTTGGATTTTATTTAGAATTCATAAGCTCAGATATTTTAAAAAGTATTAATTTCTGGGCAACTAGGAGTGGCATAGCGTATCAATTGTCTTCAAACCCAGATAAAACTATTCGGTGTTCTAGGGCGTGCCATCATTCAAAATATTGTGTTTTTTTTCGAGCCCGAGCCCATTTGCGAGCCCGTTTCCGAAACTTTCACTAACAATTTATCAAAGAAGCAAAGTTTCTTTTTCCATCGCAAAAAACTAGTATTGAACCAATAAATCACTTTCTGTCGCTCTCAAAAAGTTTTCGGGCGCGGGCTCGCAAACGGGCTCGGGCTCAATACTACTGGCGTATCATTAAATGAATCCGTTATATTTTTATCTGTATTGAATGATGACACGCCCTAATGTTGTCATAATTTCTGAATTAGTCATTTTAACTTGAGGATATTCTACAATCTTGAGTGCTTGTGTTATCTCATCACATATACAGAAAACAATTATAATTTCTTTTTCCATGACTTTCTCCTTCTTGTTTTTCCTACTTTAAGAGAAGAGTCGTTATAACAGTATAAAAAAACGATGTGTGCAATTCGATTTTGAGGTTCGTGGTCGTGGATCGATATTCCATGTGCGAAAATTAGACTATTAACTTTGAAAGCATACAAATTATTCTATAGAGTAGTTTTTTGATTTTCTCTTTTTCTTTTGAGTCTATTATTTGGGCTATCTTAGCAACATCGAATACTGCACTACATTCATTTGCTGATGCTCTTCTATAGAGAAAAACCTTGCTTTCTCTTTTTTGCTAAATTTGGCATTGCCTTCTGCTATATTAACTGTAACCTGATGGCATTTTCTCCATCACATTAAATGTTTCTTTTGTATATTCTAGTGATACTTGATATACATCTAATTTTTCATGATTAAAATTCATTGCATTACCCTTACTTCGTGCCATGTGCCACGACTGCGTCTCGCGAGATTCGAACTGCGCACATCGAATTTATAAGAGTAATTATACCAAACTGTACGATAACTTTTGTAGGTCGCAACTTGGGTTATGCTATATCTTTACAGAGTTATCACCTAAACAAGTCTTTCTTATTGTAAGAATTGCTCATGCAGTGTTTTTGCTATTTTGTAACGACGCATAAAATGCTTTCGTTCTATAATTTGCTGTTGTTTGTCTTGTGTAGAGATTTTAATGTTTTTGCGCTTGATGTATTCCTGAGCGAGTTTACGCGTCCAAACTTCCATTTCTAAGAAAATTATCGGATTGATAATCTCTTGCTGTTGATATTTCTTATACTCTAGAAGCAAATCTTTTTTACTCCATTTTTTTACAGAAATTAAGTAATGGCAGTTACACGACATTTGAATGAGTTTTTGTATTTTTTCGCGGCATTCGCTAATGCATAACTTAATATCTTCTGTATTTTCTGGAGTATAGCCTTGGCCTACGTTTTGTGCTAGTTGCTTTTCATATTTTTGTAATTCAAATGTTTGCGTATTTTGCAAATTGTTTTTTTCGACCAAACACAATAGCAAAATCTGGTACGAAACAAACATGTCTACATACATTTTTTCTATTTCGCTGCGACTATATTTCATGAAAAAAGCTATTAGTATAGAGTCTTTTATTGGTAAAAGAATTTCTACGGGATTTGGAATAAAACTTTTGAAAAAATCAATGATGCTATTTTGAACATTTTTTTGAATCTCTTCGGCATTTACAAATGCCAGGTCACGCTTCATTTGATCAAGGTGACCACGCAACTCAACAACTAATTTTAAAGCAAAAGTACTTTCGATATTTGAGCTATCGTATACATTGTATCCCACTAAATAAAAGGCACGGCTAAATTGTTCGCGGGCTTTACATATATCTTCTTCAATAACGGTAATTTGTTGTGCTACATTTTTCATTTGTAAACGCTTCTGCATCGTTTTGTAGTTTTTCCACGTTTCAAAAACACCACGTACATAGCTTGTTATTGCTTCAATAACAACATCACCAAAATGTGCGAGCATGATAAATCTTAGACCTATAGTCTGCTGTATGGACTTCATAACTGTAGTTGACTGAGCAATGAGTCTTTCAACAGGGCCAGGATGCCCAGCGTCATCACTTAACCATTTTTCAAACCATGGTGGAGTATCTATTTGCACAGGAACAGAAGAAATGGGCAATTCTTCTTTCTTTTTACCTCGCGCTCTTTTCTGTTCTTTTGAAACTTCCTCTGTTTTAAGTTCTATCTCTTGAGATATATCTCTAGAGATTTTGTTTTCCTTTTTTCCTAACGACGGTTTCGGTTTTTTGAGTTGAGGTTCGCGTTGAGCAGGAACTACCGTTTCACCAGCGAAACTTAAGTTCATACTACCAATACTTTCCGGTGCCATCCCTCCTGAAGCCGGCATTTTTAGAAATGGCTCTCGTGATGGTACTGCTTTTGGAGGAGGAGGTGCAGAAGAAGACGGTGATGCAGGAGGAGGTGGTGGTGCAGGAGGAGACGGTAGTACAGGAGGAGTCGATGGTGCTTTTAGTTGCGAAGCAAATTTTTTAAATATTGGCTTTTGTTTACGTGGAGATTTCTTTTTCGAATCTTCGGAAAATCCAAGCGGAGTACTTTTTGGAAGACCAAGACTTGGAGCAGAAATCCCACGTTCTCGCTCCATTTTCATCCAATCTGTTTTAGATTCAGGCTCAGGTTTAGGTTTTATAGAGTCATAAACAGAACGTTTATCATGTATACTCAATTTCGAATTTTTACCGTAAATAAAAGCTTCTTCTTCATTATCGAAAAATGTGAATCGCGAATATTTTTGGCGAATTTTTTTATCAGCAGCTATCATCAAACAGTATTCTGGAGCTAACTTTGTCGTAAAGTCATACGAGAAATTTTCTATATCATAAAAATGAATAACAAAGAAAAAATTACCAAGACGCGCAATTTGATCATCGATGTGATTCTCTAACCAGTTTTCTAAATCGGTGTTTGTTTCTTCTCCGCGTATATCGATAGCGATAAATTCCAAACGATTTTCGCGCCCAGGAAGTTTTTCAAAATCATATGAATACGTATAATAACGACGAAAACGAATTAGAATGCCAGTTGCTTCGAAAAATTTTTCCACTTGTAACTTGCCACGTATTTTATCTACTTCAAAAATAAGTGGTTCCTTAAGGGAACAAATGTTGAGCTTTTCGTGTAACTGAATCCACTTGTTTTCTGGTAAAAATGGATAAGGAACGGATGCAAAAACAGTAAATTGCGGACATATTTTTTCTGGCGTAAACTCTGGAGCTAAAAATAAAGGTTGATCTAAAAATTCGGGTTGTTCAAAGGTAATTTTTTGCGAAATGTGGACCACACTATCCTTTTGATTTCGTTCAACGCTGAGATTTTGCTGCAACAACCAGTTAGGCATATCTTGAGGCATATCACTTTTCTCAGCCAACAAACAACATATTTGTTGTTGGAGTATTGCTGTTACAGACTCTTGTGGAGTGGTAGCCATGACAGATAAAATTTCATACGCTTCTCGTAGAGAACAGGCATGTTTGATAAGAATATTATCGATTTTCGATACTTCGTCAACAATAGGTAAACGAGAGAGAGCTTTAATTGCCTTTACTTGGTCATCAACTGAAAAATTGGGTATAGCATTTACTAATTCAATAGGCGCATTTAACATTTGAAAACAAGTGATCAAATGTTCTGCTGTATACAGATGTTTATCGGCATTGTTTATTTTATCTAAATAGTATTCTCTATTATTTTGGAGATTCTTTTTGACAATAGACTGTAATTGTGGTGACAATTCATTTTTTATACGAAGAAAGTCATTTACAAGAATAGGTAGCTTTATATTGAGCAAATAAGTCATTATTTTTTCTGACTCATCGTGTAATAAATAAAGTTTTTCAAATGCTATTACAGAATTAGTTGCAGCAAAAGTATAGAGAATCCAATCGCCTGGATTTATTTTGAACATAAAAAGCAATAATAAATTGTTAATATTTTCATCACTAAGAGACATTTTATGATGGGAAACAACTTTTAAAATAATGCGAATTTGTTCACCGTTATATATTTGAATAAACTTGTTTAGTTTTTGCAGGAATAATTGCTCTAAAACGGTAGGGATCTTTTCTAAGACTAAAATTCTCTGGCTAGCAAAGAAAAAAAGTTCTTTATTATCGTATATTAAGAGCTCAGTGATAAAATCAATGTCAGAGCTTTTAATCTGTAAAATCCAAGTAATCAACCGGTCACGATTTTGCGCTTGTGGAAAGATCTTTAACAAATAAGTGTATTTTTTAGGGTATTTCGCTATAAGTTGCCCTAAGGTGTCGAGCGCATATAGTGATGTTTCATTTCTAGTCACAGACTGTTCTTGCAGAGCTATAAATGAGATACTGTATTCCGCACCCAATTCTGCGATTGTGGACATTAACCAGCGCTTTGTTTTACCATTAATTTTTTTGTTGTTAAGTAAATCAATAAGTACTTTAATGGTAAATTCTTGTTTATCACCTATCTTAAATAATAAATATAGTAAATTTTGGTAAAAAGTTTCGCCAGGATCTACCAAGAATTTTTTTGTTAAATTTTCAAGTATCGCTTCTGTGTAAGCAGGAGAAATGTTATTGATGGCCTTGTGTATACCGAGTATTTTGATATCTAGGTCAGAACTTTTAAGAAGCTCAGGAACTCTTGTGTGATCATTTACGGAACAAGAAAAAACATTAGCAATTAAGTGCAAAAAATAGTCTTTATAAGTGCTATTTTCAAGAATTTCATCTAGAACTAATGGCCAACTTATTGTATGTTCATTACCAAACAAGTGATAGAGAGATAATAAATAATCCTCCATCTCGTTGCTAGAATAAAGGTCTTCTATTTTAAGCAAATCTGCTTCGTAAATGGCGCTGATTTTTTGTTGAACATTTTCGAAGTATTCACCCTGTATATCTAAAATTTTTTGCTTTAGTGATAGTGGTAATAAATTTGCTCGAAATGCTAACCATAAAGCATACTCTATCACAAAATCACTATTACTTTTAAGAGCATCACCAATAAAGTTTTCTTCAAAGTCTTTATTCACCAGTGCCTTTTGTATAGCATTTATCAACGTAGCGCTCGAATGTATATTACGCTTTAAAAAACTCGATTTCCATATAGCGCTATTTGGCAAAATATTTAAATAATGAAGCGTTGTTTGCTGAAAACTTTCTTGAATGTATGGATTAGATTTAATTTGTAGAGGCTCACACCCATCAAGAAAATACAACACATTCAAGTATTCATTTTCATTAGCATGAGATAATAAGTATTCGCATAAGTAGTATAGAGGTTGATCTTTAACATTTGCGAAAAAATTGCGAATCAAATAAGGACTTTCAACCACTTGTTGTTTTGTGTTTTTAATGAGAGTTTGCTTTTTTTTCAAGAAATCAGGAATCGATTTCGCTTGAAAAACTTTTTTCATTTTTCACCTCTAAAATTAATACTGTTTAAATAATGGCTGTTTTATTTTGATATGTGATGCGAATTTTAAAACTGCGATCATTTTGTTTTATTTGTATAGTGCTGTTATCGATAATAGCTACACTATCGTTATCGGTTTTGATTTCCGCGCTTAAAGGTGTAAAAATCATATCACCTGCAAGTTTAGCAAGAGGAATAATATGCATATCGTTCTTGGGGTTTGCGACATAAGAGATCTCGTCTATTTTTTGGCAAAATTTTCCATATAAAAATAAAAGCGGCATTTTTCCACGCCGTGCCCACGCTGACTCATTGTGCATTCCGTGAGGATCTTCATGATAGAAAATGTTCTTAAAATCCTGTAGCCCTTGTTCCTTTAGCTTGTGGTATACTTTGCGCATAAACCATACCATGTTTCCCTCGTCATCGCCTTCTAACCAACCTCCATCTAGATATATTTTGCAATCGTCCGCAAATTGTAAATCTTTGCTTTCTATGTCACTAGTAACACGGACATGATCCCACCAAAAAGAAGGAGAAAGACAAGCGGCTTTCGAAAAAACTTGTGGATACCAACCTAACAGATAAAAAGAAGCAAGTCCGCCAAGAGAAGATCCCATAAGTCCAGTATTTTCTCGCGAGCGTAAGGTTCGAAATTTGCGATCAATAGATGGTTTTAACTCACGAACAATAAAATCCCCGTAAGCGCGTAAACTTCCACCTTCGTTATTGCCATATTTGCAGTTACTTGGTGTTGGAGTGTAATCATAAACTCGTTGTTCTCCAGTGTTGTATACCCCAACGATAATTACACCATTCGAAAGTTTTTGTTTGATAAGAGCGTTAGCATTGTCGTCGAGATACCATTCGCCAACAAAAGATGTTTTTTCATCAAAAAGATTTTGACCATCGTGAGCATAGAGAACAGGATAACGACGTATCCCCAAGTAGTAATCAGGAGGTAGATAAACAATAACAGTTGGGGTTTTTTTCATATACTTAGATTGCGTAGGGTTGATGAGAAGTAAATGACCTTCTTTTCCCCAATCGCTGCGTTTCAATTTTTCCAAGATTGCTTTAAAAAACAAACTAATTTTTTTCATGATGCTTTCCATTAAGGGATGTGACAAAGAATAATTTGGTATATTATTCTGTGCCGCATCCCTATTTGCTACTTGTAATTTTGTGACCCACAAGTAGCGTTAAATTTAAAAAATAAATATTGTTCCTAATAGGTAACATAAAGTGGTTACTACGAATATACCTATCACATTTAACATGAACCCTGTTTTGGCCATAGTTGCTATAGAAAAGCGCTCTGAACCATACATAATTGCATTCGGAGCCGTTGCCACCGGTAACATAAAGGCAAACGAGGCTGAAATCGCTGCTGGCATCATTAGTAGGGCTGGGTTAGCATCTATAGAAACAGCTGTTATACCAAGAATAGGCATAATCACATTAGTGACCGCTGTGTTTGAAGTCACTTCGGTGAGGAACGTCATAAATGTACACAAAATAAGCATCACGACAATTGTGGGTAGTACGGTTATTTGTTGTAAATTTTCTCCTAACCACTGAGATAAACCCGTGTGATCGAAAGCTCTTGCGAGAGCTATTCCTCCGCCAAAAAGTAGTAGCATTCCCCATGGAATTTTTTTAGCTGTAGGCCAATCGAGTAATTTTTTACCATTTTCCATTGGAAAACTAAACATTACAAGTGCCATAAAAATGGCAACCGTAGTGTCATCACACTTTGGTAAACCAAAGAAAGAAGACCATCCTGGAATCACCACAAATCCCAAATCGATATTTTTGCGGAAAATCCACAGCAGTGATGTAATTAGGAATAAAACAGCTGTTGCCTTTTCATCGCGGCTCATCCCTCCTAAGTCTTGTATTTCTTTTTGTAGAACTTCTTCGCTACTTTTATCACTAGATTTAGGTAATTTAAACATGTAGATCATATAAAGCCACATGATAAAAAGGAGAATAATAACAGTAGGAATACCGACTGCCATCCAACTCGCAAATGAGATTTCTTTTACTTGTCTATGAGGACGGAGAAACTGAGGATATCGCGTTTCTAATAGTAAACGATTAAACTTAAGTGCGTCATTTTGTAGGTACACAGCTAATTGTTTTTGTTCGGACAATGAAAGTTGTTCTTTTGATACCAAAGGTTCAGCAGCAAGAACTTTGTTTATGTCGACGAGAATAGACAAAACGAGCTTTTCTTGCAGATCATTCTGTTGTAAATTCGTCTGTGTTTTTGCAGTGAGACTTTCGCGCAATTTGACTATCGCTGGATCGGTGTCTTTTTGCAAACCATTTAGAAATTCAGAGGCATTAATAATATTTTTTGGACGAATTTGCAAAAAATCGCGACGGGTTTTTTCGTAATTTTGCATCATAATTAGATTAGGTGGTGTTCCAATGGGAGTACCTACCCCACCAATACTAGCAGCATATGCAATAGATAATAAAAAAGCCGCTGCTAAACTAGTGTGTTCGAATTTCTTTTCGAGTTGCGTTACAACTGCCAAAGCAATTGGCAGCATCATTAAGGTTGTTGCCGTATTAGAAATCCACATCGACAAGGCAGCTGTTGCGATCATAAACCCAAGAAGAAGTTGCCGCGGATTTGTTCCCACGCGACAAATAACGTTAAGGGCAATTCGCCTATGTAAATTAACTTTCTCTATCACCGTTGCAATAAAAAAGCCACCCATCAAAAGAAGTACCATACGATCTCCGTAGGCAGGACCAATTTGTTTTGTTCCCATGATGTCAAGGAGTGGAAAAGCTGCAAGAGGTATTAACGATGTTGCAGGAATAGGAATTGCTTCACTCACCCACCAACAAGCCATAAGAACCGCAACAGCTAGAACCTTTATCATTTGCGGAGAAAGTGCTTTGCTGCCTTCAGGCGGTATTTCAAAAGAATACGACCAGTATAAAAGAATTGCAAATAAAAAAATACCAAGTACAAAACCTATCTTCTTCATTTTTCTTCTTTCTTCAATAGTTTGATAAATTTGCAACCACAAAGTTATATGTTGCGGTTGCAAATCACAAACGTCAACGACTTATTTCTTACTATTTCCCTTTGCATGTAAACTTACGTAAAGGTGAAAATCATCTTTATTGCGAATAGCTCCGAGAAGAGCAGAGTAAGGTGTAATACCAAATTCACTAAATTTATATTTTCCTAAAACTTTTACAGACAACACATTGTCCTTCAGTATCATATTCCCAGGAATCTCTTTAGTGATGGTTTTGCCTTTTATTGTCAAAGATAACTTTACCATTTTCGTGAAAGTAACTTCACCTATTTTTGTTTCTTTGTTCTTTATTTCAACTACTTTTGCACTGATGTGAGAATGGTTTTTCGAATCTAATTGCGAAGACGATTGCATGTTGATGCGTACTTTTTTTCGGTCAGAGTCCGATAATTTTGTGAATTTTTCAGAAAGAATACCAAGCTTTTTGAATGTAGGGTACCATTTCTCTGAAAGTGGTTGATAATCCGCATAAAGATTGTTGGTTTTTATTTTTGTAGAAAAAGTAGTTTGGTTTTGGTCACGGTGGTCATAATTTAATGTTGTATCAAATTTATAAGCATATACTAAGTGATTGTGAGCAAGATAAGAAGCAACGCCTGCTTTTTGTACAAGAACAGACAATAATGATTTACTAGAATCAACAGTAAACTCTTCTGTTAAACTGTGTGTGGGAGCTGCAATAATACAAAATGCAATTAAAACAAGTACTATAGTTTTCATAATATTCTCCTATTTTTTGGGAAACCACGGAAGGAAAGCGTTGGTTTTTTCTATATAATCTTGATACTGTGGCTTTGTTTTTACTAGGTTTTTTTCTAATAAAGCAACACCTGAAATGCGGATTAAAAAGAAGTTCATGATTAGAGTGCTAGCAATACAAGCGTATCCTCCATTTGCGCATGCTAAAAAATAAAAAGCCCACCATACCATTGCATCACCAAAGTAATTAGGGTGACGTGTCAATTTCCAAAAACCACTATCGAGTACTTTACCTTTGTTTTCTGGGTTCTTTTTAAATTTTGTTAGTTGCCAATCTCCGCCAGCTTCAAAAGCAATGCCTATTGTCCAAAAAACAATAGCAAGTATCGCGAAAATATTCCAAGTAAATGCTTCTTTTACACCATATAACGCAGATAACAAAGGTGCAGACACAATCCACATTACCACTCCTTGCAACATAAAAACGCGATAGAAACTTTTCCACCACCAATTTTTACCGTGGTTTTTGCGCCAAACTTGATAACGATAGTCTTCTGGCTTCCCTAAGTTTCGAGATGCCAGATATATGGATAACCTTAAACCCCACACAGATACCAACAATAGTATAATTGCATTTGCTTGCCACGACGAGTTGCCAAATAAGTGGTAAAAAAATGCTAAAACAACAAAGCCCATTCCCCAAAATATATCAATGATACTAGCGTCTTTTTTGAGAAGGCTTATAGTCCATATTGTCGTAACATATAAAAATACGACAGCACCTCCCCATAAGTAAATGGTGTAATAATCCATAAATTTGTCCTTTATTTTGTCAATATGCTATGTTTTCAGTAGCTTTTTTTTGTTTTTATTTTTATGATGTTTAGGGCGTGTCACATTCATCTTTACCATAATTTTCTACATATTTTGCACGGAGTTACAATATGACAAATAACGCACATCCTGAAATCCCAAAACTAGAGACTTTAGGTAAGGACTTACTTAAGACATCGTCATTCGAAAAATATCTTATTGTCATCCGCCCATTTATAGCATTGGCCGTTTTTGTTGTTGCTGCTTATTTAGAGTGGTGGTACGCTCTTCCTTTTCTGATATTTCTTATCTTTGTATCTGTGGTAACAGCGACACATGATATTGTCCATAATAGCATAGGTCTATCTAGAAAGCAAACGGAGTGGCTACTTTTTATTATGGGATCTATCTTGCTAGAAAGCGGACATGCATATCGTAAAACTCATCACTATCATCACCGTAACTTTCCAGCTCACGATGACTTAGAAGGAACTCCAGCACACATAGGTTTTTGGGGAAGCTTACTTCACGGTCCAGTTTTTATACCACGTTTGTGGTTGTGGGCTTTTAAAAATAGCGAAAAAGGCTCTGCAGAAAAGCGCTGGATAATTATAGAAGGGCTATGGCCTTTTGCATTTGTTGCTATTTCTATTCTCGTTCTACCGTGGACACCTGCACCACTTTTTTATGCGACAATGGCAATTGTAGGCAGCTGGGTATATCCAATGTTGAATGTGTACTGGTTACACAAAGATTTTGGAGACCATTCAATCCACCAAAGTAGAACAGTACGCGGTTGGTTTATCTCAGAACTATTTCTTGGACTGACTTATCACTTAGAACACCACCTATACCCTCAAGTTCCTAGCCATAACTTACCGCAATTAGCAAAAAGACTTGATCCTTTTTTAGAGGAGCAAGGAGTAAGAATATATCATTTATTTTGATAGGGAGAGGTTAATGAAAAATATACTATGGTTCGTTGTTTTATTCGCATCATTTATTTTTGCAGATGATATTTCTAATTTACAAAGAGTTTCAGGCAAGTTTAAACAAGTTTCGTCGGGAAAGACCGCATGGAGCGTAGATTACAAAAATCACGTTTATTACTGGGCAGATAAATGGGTGCGTGTAAAAGGCTCTTTTGTGCAAGTAGCGACAAGTGCAGACAACACTGTTTGCGCTATTAGCGAAGATAATCGTGCCTACAGGTGGCGCAATAAAAAATGGCATATTATGGCAGATTACGAAGTCATTTTTATTGCCGTTGGAAGCAAAAAACACATATGGGGAATTTCCGCACAAAATACTATTATTGAGTGGGACCCTTTACAAAAATTATGGATAGAACATCCTATTGAAGTGTCGTCTGTTTCTGTGGGACGCGACGGCTTTGTATGGGCATCCGCACCAAACAATAGTTCTTTCTTCACGAACGGTCAGTGGCAACGCAGTAGAGCTGATTTTAGGGATATAATTGTCGATGATATGTCTAATTTATGGGCTTTAGACGTAGAAAACAATGTATTTCGTCTACAAAACGGTAGTTGGGTACAAGTATTTCCTCCTGCTCTTAGTCAACTTTCTGTTTCAAATGGCAAAGTTTGGGGAATAAGTTCCTGTGGTAAGATATATCGCTTCGAGTCTCCGGTTTTTGCTAGCGAGTCAGAAGAATTACTGCAGCCCATTGAACAAACATCTTGGTCATGGCAAGAACTAAATGATGTGGTAGATCGTTACTTTCCTTATGTTTACATGAGTTCTGAAGATCGTTTTCACCCTTCATCAGTGGAGTGGCTACTAGACAGAGTTTCACTTGTAAAAAAACAAAGCGGCGAAGAAGTTATTGTAGCTAAACCTCCTCATACTAAAGAAGAAGTTTACAAAATAAAATCTCCTCAAAAAGGTGCTTTGTATTATCCAAGTATAAAAGGTACTGAAGCTAAAAGAGGTGATATCCATACCGCAACAATGTATGTAAACGCTAAAAGAATTAACGCCTACCAAGACTATACCGACATTCAGTACTGGTTTTTTTATCCTTACAATGGAAGTGGAACTCTTGTTATTTTCGGCGAAATAGTTCCCGTTTCTCTTTTTGGAGCTCACGAAGGAGATTGGGAGCATATCACTGTAAGAGTTGACAATGTAACCCGTGATGTCCAAGCTATTTATTTCTCGCAACACGGAGGCGGAGAATGGATTTTTGATCTTAGTAAAATCAAATGGAAAAATGGCCACCCGATTGTTTACTCATCTAAACACGGTCATGCAAGCTACCCAAAAATAGGGTTAAACAAAGATGCTTTTCTCAATGTTGGACTTGTAAATAAAACAGACAAAGGTCCTCTATGGGACGCTACCGGTCAATTAAAAATTATCGGAACTTGGGATGAACTTCAATCATATGTTTCCCCGCCACAGTGGTTAGATTTTCCTTACGATTGGGGAATGCCGCGCCTTCCGTACAGTAAAGAACTACTATACAAAAGTTTTCCTACGCTACCGAGATGGACAATTGATTTGGTTGCTCCTGTTTTAAAAGAGATGTGGAACACCATTGTCACAGGAGGCCCTGCAGGTCCAAAACAAAAAGGAAGTTGGGACGGACCAGAATAGGTATAGATTTAAATTTACAAATTGTATAAAGGAACAGAAATGCAACTTAAAGAATACCGGATGTCTACTGAGAGTAAGAGTAGTGGATGTATTGCCTGCATTGTGTATGGATGCGCGCTTTCAGTTCTATTACTAATAGCTATTGGTCTAACCTTAAGCGGAATAGAAAAATGGTTTGGTGAGCTTTCAAAAACTATGTCACTAATACTAAACATAGTAAGCGCTATCTTATTTTTGGCAATTATTTATGGGTGTTTTCGGTATTATCGAAAGCGCACAACTTTTTTTATCACTATAGATTCAACAACACTTAAAATAGGAAATTATAAGCAAAGCCAAGAATTTAAGTACACTGACATAAAGTCAATGAGCTTCCATCTAAACAAAACCAAAAAACATAGCCGTATCACTCTTAAATTACACAACGGTATTCTTTATAAAATTCATTCCATAAAAGATATTCAACATTTATGGAATGATTTAATTTCAGAAACTGGCCACGCAATCCTCTCTCGGTGCACCACAGAGATAGAGCAAAATAAAGCAGTCTCTTTTTCTGAAGATCATAAATGGCGCCTTGCAGTTGGATTACTAGCCTTCTGCGCTACTGTTTTCGTATTACTTGGAATTGCAAAGTTACTCGATGGGTCAAATGCGGTAAATACCGTAAATATAATAAAGCTAATTACTTTTGCCATTGCAGCAATTCGTTTATCCATGGAATACTTGTTTATGCGCAATAGTGGCATCATTTTGAGTAAAGACGGTATAAAGCGTTCAGCTAAAAATAGTATTGTTTTTCCTTGGAAAGAAATTGCTTCTGTTGAAAAAAGCGATATAGGAATTACTCTCCATACACAAAATAATCACAAGTTTAAAATATCTACTCGCGCAGAAAATTTCTTCTTATTTGCGCATTTTTTGCAAAATTTCATTCCTTCACAGTGCTTCAATAAAGACACTGTTTTTCCAGCAAGAATTCAAATAGACGATAGTAATTTTCGCATTCTTTTGGATCTAACCAAAATATACGATCGTTGGTCTTGGGAGTTTTCAACCCAAGGTCTTGCAAAATATAATCATCGAGAAATTGATTTTATTTTGCGCATGGAGATTACCGAAACCAGTGATAATGTTCCTTCAGAGATTATCGACATGATAAAATGGTTGTACAAAAGTATTGCAAACGAAGAGCAAGTTATAGCGCGCAACATATCTGTTTTTCCAACAAAAGGCTTTTTGGGAAGAGAAGATTGGATGGGGTTAACCTATTCAACTCACAAAGATAATTTATGTGCAATATTACTAACAGAAAATGAGTACAACAATGCTTTATTATATGGTTCGCAAAGAATCCTAAACCGCTTAGGAGAATTATATCGTCACTACCCAACGATTGATTGGAATGATCGCGATCGTACGGAAGTCGCTTATAAAGACGAAGAACCGATGATGAGGTCGACAGTTCGATTCTTAGATGGTACGACAACAGCTCTTTTTAAAGATGACAAAGAATTGTACCTCAAATTCACAACTTCAATGCCCACCAAAGGACTACCAGAACTTTTAGAAATAGAGAGTAGTGAGCCAAAAACTTTTTCGATAAACACTCATACTGTTCCTGAAGCAGACTATGCTTTAATGTGGTATCCTGGTCAAGAAGGACTCTTTGGAATAGCAGCTCATGGAGCAGAGAAAAAAAAGGTGACTGGTTGCTTTGTTGTTTTTATTCCTTATGCTAAAGAAGGAGAAGAGGGGATTGGACTATTAGAAGATGGATTTGTTATATTCACTTCTACAAATAACTACATAAAGATTATCTCTGCGATGGCTAAGCAACAAAATTATGAGTGGCAAGACGACAAAGGCAAAAAACTATTTATCGAGTGGAAAAATGAGTAAATAGCTTTTGCATCTCGTGAAAACCGCGTAAGTAAAATACTAAGCTTTTTTATTTTTACGCTTTTTACGAGAACGTCGCCAAATCGGCAAAAAGAAAAGATACATTCCTGTGACCCACAAAATAAGTAATACTATAGCACTAGGTAGAAATAACCACAATTTTGCTTCACTATGAAAAAATGAACCGTCGTGAACACTTTCAATTAAATCAGAACGTCTGTAAGCTATTTGCAAAACGGTACCAGTGCTCGCGTCTATTTGAACTTCCCATCTGTTCTTCCCACGTATTTTAATAACGCCTTTTCCAGGACGCACCTCAAGGCGATCCACATCTTGCCAAGAGTTTATTTTGGCATCAGTTTTTTCTACGATTTCTAAAATTTGTGCAAAAGAAAGCTGAGGCTCTGTACCTGAACCTTTTATTGTTTTTGGTTGTACCCACGTCGACTGTTTTTTTACTTGTAAAAGAATCCCTGTTATAATCACAATAACAATGGGAATAGCAGCAATGATAGCTCCCCAATAGTGTATTTTTCTCAGTGTATAGTTTATATTTTTCATTTGTAAACTCATAAAATTTTATAGACGGATAGTAGATTAAATAGCATAATAATAAAATTATATTATAAGAGCAGTGTAAAGGAAAAAATATGAGATTAGAAAGTTACGCTGAAGGAAAATGGTATTGTAGTCAAGGAAATGCCAAGGATTTATTCCACGCTGTCAGCGGAGAAAAAATCGCCGAAATCACCAGTGAAGGACTCAATTTTGCAGCAATGGCAGAATATGCACGGAATATTGGTGGCAAGCATTTACGGAACATGACTTTCCACGAACGTGGTCGCATGCTAAAAAGCATGGCTCTATACTTAATGGAACGCAAGGACGAGCTATATGAAACGTCTTTTGCTACTGGAGCAACGCGTCGCGATTCATGGATTGATATTGAAGGGGGAATCTCTACGTTTTTTACATATGCAAGTAAAGGACGACGAGAATTACCGGATGAAAAATTTTATGTCGATGGGAATATGGAAGTAGTTTCGCCTAACGGAACTTTTGTTGGACATCATATTTGCGTGCCTCTTGAAGGATTAGCTCTTCATATAAACGCTTTTAACTTTCCTTGTTGGGGAATGTTAGAGAAACTAGCGGCAAATTTTTTAGCTGGAGTACCAGCAATAGTGAAGCCTGCAAGTTTAACAGCGTATTTGACTGAACGCATGGTAAAAATTATGATTGAGTCAAATATACTTCCTGAAGGAGCGCTACAATTAATTTGTGGCCGTACAGGAGATCTTTTTGAACATTTAATGGAGCAAGATGTCGTTACTTTTACTGGTTCTGCGACTACTGGCCAAATGCTAAAATCGCATCCAAAGATTGTTGAAAACTCCATTCGCTTTAATATGGAAGCCGATTCTTTAAATTGCTGTATTTTAGGTTCGGACGTAACTCCTGATCTGCCAGAGTTTAAGTTGTTCATTAAAGAAGTAACTCGTGAAATGACAGTAAAGGCAGGTCAGAAGTGTACAGCTATTCGCCGCGTAATCGTTCCCGAAAATCAAGTAGACGCTGTATTAACAGCTTTGAAAGAATCTTTAGCCAAAACAACTATTGGCGACCCTACAATTGAGGGGGTAAGAATGGGACCTCTCGCTGGAGCCGATCAAGTAGAGGAAGTGACTGAGCGTGTTGCGACCTTACAAAAAGAATGCGAAATTGTTTATGGCGGTGGTGAATTTGAGGTACAAGGAGATAAAGATAAAGGGGCGTTTTTTCCTCCAACATTACTTCTTTGTAAAGATGGGTTTGCAAATACTTCAGTTCACGATGTAGAAGCTTTTGGCCCAGTAAGCACCGTTATTCCTTACAAATCGAATTCCGACGCTATTGAATTAGCACGTATGGGAAAAGGAAGTCTCGTCGGTTCATTATTTACCGCAGATGATAACGTAGCAAAAGAAATCGTTTTTGGGGTCGCACCTTACCACGGACGACTTGTTATTATTAACAATGAATGCGCAAAAGAATCAACAGGACACGGCTCACCACTACCACATCTTGTCCACGGTGGACCAGGACGAGCAGGTGGTGGAGAAGAGATGGGAGGAATTCGCGGTGTCATGCATTATATGCAACGCACAGCAATCCAAGGTTCTCCTACAACGCTAAGCAAGATATGTAATGAATGGTTACGCGGTGCAAAGAGAACAACAGATAGAATTCATCCATTTCAAAAATTCTTTGACGAGTTAGAAATAGGCGAATCTTTTACCACTCACCGTCGCACTGTTACTGAAGCAGATGTCGTAAATTTTGCTGGAATTAGCGGCGACTATTTTTATGCGCATACTGATGATATAGCAGCAAAGGATTCTTTTTTCGAAAAACGCGTAGCACATGGGTATTTTGTTCTATCTGCGGCAGCGGGTTTGTTTGTCCACCCAGCGCCAGGGCCAGTAATTGCCAATTATGGTCTAGAAGGCTTGCGATTTACAGAGCCTGTGTATCCAGGGGACACTATATATGTAAAACTTACTTGCAAACAGAAAACAGAAAAAGAAAAAAGAGAAGATGAAAAACTGCAAGGGGTTGTACATTGGGATGTCGAAGTTTTTAACCAAGAAGAAGTGATGGTTGCAGTGTACACCATTTTAACTTTGGTAGAGCGTCGTGAAAAGAGTTAGGAGAAACAATGAGTGGTAAAGTAGAGGTCAATATTGCTGACCATGTAGCGCGAGTGCGTTTTTTCCACCCCAAAAAAAATTCACTTCCTGGTGAATTATTAAGAAATATCGCAGAAAAAATCAATGAAGTTGCGAATAACGATGATGTGAATGTCGTTGTTCTTGAGAGTGGTGAAAATGGTCCCTTTTGTGCAGGAGCATCGTTTGATGAACTCGTCGCGATTGAAAACTTTGAGAGTGGCAAACATTTTTTTATGGGCTTTGCACTTGTTATCTTAGCCATGAAAAATTGTCCGAAATTCACCATTGTTCGCGTTCAAGGGAAAGCTGTAGGTGGTGGCGTTGGAGTTATTGCTGCTGCCGACTATGCGATGGCTACAACTGGCGCGGCAATAAAGCTAAGCGAGCTTGCTATAGGCATTGGTCCATTTGTCGTTGGACCTTGCGTTGAAAGAAAAGTGGGAACAAGTGCTTTTAGCGAATTATCAATCGACGCTGATTGGCGCGATGCTTCTTGGGCAAAGCAGCGCGGTCTTTATGCTAAAACATTTGAAAATGTAGAATTACTAGACCAAGAAGTAGATAAATTTTCTAAAAGCCTTGCTCAAAAAAGTCCAGAAGCTATGCGCGAATTGAAAAAAATTCTATGGCAAGGTACTGAAAACTGGACCGAACTATTAGAACAAAGAGCAGAAATAAGTGGCAAATTAGTGCTGTCTGATTTTACAAAAAATGCGATTGCTGCATTTAAGAAAAAATAGAGGAGTTTTATTATGAAAAGATCATTACTATTATGCGTTTTGTTAGCTTTTACTATTGGATGTAATGCTCACTTTGTGTCTGACCGTAAACCGAATAATGTACCATGGGGAGGGGGCGCTTTCGCTTCTCCTGATCACCAATTATTGGATGTAGGTTTCATGCGACTACAAGGAAAAGGTGTACAAACATACGAAAGAGGAATGACTTTTCAATTTCCTTCTCTTGGTGTGTACGGTGGAAACGACCACTTTTCTTTAGGTCTTTTGATTGGTTTTACTTTGTACTACCGCAAAGAAGGACATCTATATTCAGAAAAGCCTCTACCACAACCACAAAAACCAGAGGATGTAAAAGCACTTGCTAAAAAAAGCCAAGCTGCGAAAAATGAAAAGCAGTAAGTAATAGTTAGACGTGTTATCATTTAGATTTTATTGATAACACGTTTTAATTCCTAATCTTTATAATAGAAAATTATGCGCTTCTGTTTCCCAAGGTAGGTCAGGAAAACTATACGCTAAAATTTTTGGCATAGACTCGTTTAAAAGAGCTTTTTGTGCAAACCAAATTACTACCAGCCAAGAACAATAATCATTGTCTTCTCCTCTTACAGGATGATACGATTCTAGCTCTACAAAACAAACAATTCGAGAATGTGCAGGAAAATTAGAAAACTTCTTTTCTTGTGGAATAATATAACACGGTGCATTACCTGAAAAAAATATACGAGCTCTGCCAAGTGCTTCTTCTTCTGTCATCTCACAAGCTTGTTCATAATAAAATCGTGTTAATCGAAGATTGTGATCATAAGACTGGATTTCGAACTTCAGGCTTCGACATAATCCCTTTTTCGTCCATCTTGCTTTTCTTTCTTGTGCTGTAATAATTGGTAGGGTTTGATTATTTGATGACTGAAAGTCAGCTATTCTCTTATTAAATATCTCAATTAAAGGTTTTTTGAAAAACTCTTCTGGATTATCCCACCATACAACTACTAATTCAGACTCTATTCCTTTGTTATCATTTATTTTTAGGTATAGATAGCACATCATATCAGGTAACAAAGACTCAAGAAACGCTTCTCTTCTTTTTTTTTCAGGAATATTAGGAAGTAGTCTAGCTGCCTCCCAGTCGGGATTCAAAAGACGCACCGGTTTTTCTCCCCACATATTTATAAAATGAGTTTTTGCCGATTCCAACTTCTTTTTGTTTTCTTCTGGTCCAGGAATTCCAAACATAAGACCTTCATAAGTGTGGAAATAATAAAAAGCTTTAACTTCTATCATTGCAATTTACTCCGAAAATTTTATATCGCCAAACCACTTTTACCGATAAAAAAGATGGGGCAAAGAATAGTGCCATACTTTTTGGACTTTTAACTTATCAAGCTTTTCTTTAAAAAGCTTTGCTGCGGTTTTTTTATCGCGTTTTGCTATTAGTGTTAGAAATTGATGTATGTATCGTACATGTTTTTGTTTTTGCTTTGCAAATACTGCTTTTTTAGACTCCAAATGCTTTAAAGCTCGAGAGTAACGTTGTTGCAATATTTCACTTATTACATATGAAGTGTGGGCAGTTATGTTTTGCGGATGTTGCTTTAGAATTTTGTTTGCAGCCTTAGATACTTCTACATAATTACGTCTATCTAGTGCCAAATATATTTTTTCGAGATATAGATCTTTATCTTCGTGAAGAATGGTAAAAGCTCTCTCTAAAATATGATAACCTTTGTGTCTACGATACAAAGTAAAATTTCTTTCTATTTTCACGCGAACTTCACTCAAGTATTTTTTCCTTCTTTGTTCATAGTCTGGATCTATCTTTTTGCTACCGTATTTTAGTGAAAGAGCAAGAAGATCTTGTTGTTGTCGTCGACTATTTATAAAAATGGCATTTTCATAAGAACGCACTAATTTTTTTGCATAGTTTTGTCTTGGAGCAATTACGGACAAAAGATGGTGTAAACGTCCTGAACCTTCTGCTGTAATCAAATCTGCATACTGTTGCCAACAATATTCAAAATCCCAAACAGATCTTTTTAACAATTGTTCCGCCATCGAGGATGCATCTGGCAACTCTCCGTTTAGTGACATTATTAATTGCAAAAACTTTGCATGAAATGTTCGAGGGTATTTTTCTTTATACGCTTTAATTTGACTTGACGCATAATTATATTGGGCGTTTTTTACTGAGTCTACAATTCGCACAAGATCATTATGCTCTTTGTAAGAACTATCTATTGCATGATGAGTTTGGTACTTCGAATAAATCACATTTTTTTGGAACGAACGCTGCAAATATTCCTCTATTGACTCTATTTTAATAATCTGAGAATTTGCTGTCATTGCAATAAAATCATAATTTTGCTCGTTTTTTACAAAATGAGATCTCCCTTGAATAGTAGCTTCGTTAGTGCTCCACAAATGTTTACCTGTTTTTAAATTAAAGATGTGAAATTTAGAGAAGTTTATCGTTGTAACTAAGTCACGAGAACCATCTTTGTCTATATCAAGAATAAAACTATTAAAACTGCGATTATGGAAACTCTTTTCGCTAAATATCATCCAGTTTTGCTTACCACTTCTTACATCTAAAGAAACAATTTCAGCATCATCACCAAAAGCAATAACTTCATCTCCTCGCTCACCATCAAAATTACCAACTTGTACATGGTTTATTATACTAGACATTGTCAATTGCTTTTGCCAAATAACTCTCCCACTACGGTAATCTATATGAGAAATTGCACCTGCATGTTGACAAATAAATAGTAAAGGACCAGAACTTCCTTGAGCAACAACAGCACCTAAACGATCTCCTCCTGGCCTTAACAATGGTGCTTGCCACAATACTCTACCAGACCCTCCTTCAAAGCATACCACAAATGAGTAACCCAATTTATCTTTAGACTCGCTGACAGCGATAATATCTTTTACGTTATCTCCATTGATATCTAAAAATTCTAATACACCATGGCTTAGAGGAAACGGTTTTTTCCATTGTAATTTACCATCACTAAAACAATATATATTTCCGTTAAATGGATATAATATTTCAGGAATTTGATCATTGTTTAAATCAACAAATTGTAATTCCGTGCTCTGCGTATATGGTGAAAGCTCTAAGTTTTTTTGAAAATTCCCCTGTAGATCATAAAACGAAATTTTTTCTTTGTGAGCAAAAACGATTTGTTTTTTAACTGTAGAATTTTGCAAATATATTGGTGTACGCTCTGCTAATTTTTTGTGCCAAATCTTTTGAAAATTATTTCCATCTAAACAATAAATATCACCCAAATTATTTGACAAAATTATATCGTGAATTTTGTCTTGATTTACTTGGGTAGTAATTAATCCACCTTGTCGAAGAAATAGGTCTTTATTGTAAGTTTTTTTATAGGTTTTAATCGGCTTCATTGCATAAATATTTTTTTCAAGCAAACATATAATTTCAAGAAAACCATCACCACTAACATCGGCGGTCTCTACTTTTCGCAATTTATTTGAAAATTTTAATTCGTTAAGTTTTTTCCCTTTATCATCAAGAATAAGAACCTTATTATCTCCTGCTAAAATAATTTCATTCTTTTTGTCTTTATCTAAGTCGACGACAACAGGCGGAAATTTACGTTTTAAGGCATAATTTTGCGGTGACTTCCACTTAATATCACCACTTTGAGGATTAACACAATACAAAAAATCTACCGCTATTAATATTTCGATTTCTCCATCTTGATCAATATCACAAAGTTGTAACTGCGGGATAAGATTACTAGTATTTTTCCATATCCATTTTATTGAAAATGAAACTGGATTTACCGAAAAAACTCCTTTTTCATTGCTTAGTATCAGATTCTTATTTCCAATTTTATTAACAAGAAAAGAAGTATTTTCAGCATCGAGTATTTTTCGTGATTTTTTTCGAAGAAGGTCAAATACAAATACTTGTTTTGCTGTCCTATAAACAAATGAATGTTTGTTTATAAAATGTAATCGCGAAATAAGTCCACCATTTATTTTTGGGATTTGTACTCTCCACAGCTCTTTACCGCTTTGCGAATCAATACAACGAATACCGTGATAGTGATTCGCTAATATGATGTCATCATAACCGTCTTTATTTTCATCGTAAAATCCGTAGAGCCCTCCCCACCACGAAGACTCAACAAATACTTCTTCAAAGGTTTTACCATCGAGAACCGTAAAATCATTTTTCGCAATATACATAATGTCAAGAAGACCATCTTTGTTAATATCGTGAAAATCAACTCTTGTAACACTACGCATTTTAGTTTTGTAAGACCACATTTCTTCATGTGAAAATATATCATAGCTAGTAATACTACCTTCATCTTTCGTTACATACAATTCTGTACGATTGTTATTATCAATATCTGCAGCTACTACATCATGTACTTTTTCTGTAAACTCTTTTTTCCACACAAGCATTGGTTGTAAATCAATTTCTATGTTTAATTTTTCATCTGGAGAAATGCGTAAGTTCCGTTTTTGAGTGAAATAATTATCTTTTTGGAAAATAAAGAGATAGTTACCTTTTGGTATTTCATACTTATAAACGGGAGCAAAGAAACTAAATTTCTCCTGGGTTTTCTGATGAATGCATGTGACTTGTACACCACTTACCGATGATTCTAAGGTTATTTTTCCTTGCACGCGACTTAGTTGTTTTTCAACGTTTATTTCTTCTCCAGGAGCTACTTTAATTGTAAATTGGAGTGTTTGGTAATTTGGATGTTTAATCATCACTTCATGATAACCGTTCGCCAATGAATATGCTTTTTGAGCAGGAAAATATTCTCCATCAATAAAAACATTCGGAGAAAAATTCTGGCCTCCGCCTTTAAGAGATAAATATAAAGTTCCTGGGGCAAATATAAACTGATAAGATAAAATAATTATAGAAGCCATTAACACACAAACTAAACTAAATATTGATTTATTTCGTTGGACCCAACGCACGGCTTTTGCACTTATACTGATCGGTTTTGCTTTGATATGTTGTCCCTGAAGAAAATTCTGCAAATCGTTGTAAAGCGCTTTTGCATTGGGATAGCGTTTACTTGGTGATTTTTGTAAACACTTCATACATATTGTTTCTAAATCTTTAGGAAGATCAGTAATTAATTTGCGTGGCGCAATAGGATCTTTTACAGCAATAGCAGCAAAAATTGCTTGGATATTTGTTGCTGTGAAGGGAGGTTTACCAACTAATACTTCATATAAAACAATGCCAAAGGAAAAAATATCGGAGGTCTTTTTTATTTTATTTTTTTTGCCTTCCACTTGTTCTGGCGACATGTATTGAGGAGTACCAAGTGTGGCTCCTGACATTGTAAGAACTTCACTACCTTTTGTACGTTTTGCTAAGCCAAAATCCATTAAATACGGCTTGCCATTTGAGTCAATCAATATATTCTCTGGTTTTATGTCGCGGTGAATAACTCCTTGCTGGTGCGCAAAAGCAAGAGCATCTGTTATTCGAACGATTAATTCTATTTTTTGGCGAATATCTAACTGCATTACCTCGATATACTCAAGTAGTGATAGTCCTTCAATATAGTCCATCGCAAAAAAGATAACATCTTCTTCAACTCCAATTTCATATATTTGAGTAATACCTGGATGCTTCAAAGAGGCAATCAATTTTGCTTCTCGTAAGAAACGCTCTTTTTGTTCTTCTCCAGCTAAATTGGAAATCATTGTTTTTATAGCAACTGTTCGATCTAATTTACTATCATATCCTTCATATACAACCCCCATACCACCGCGACCTAACTCGCGAATGATTTTATACTGACCAAGTACTTTTGCTGTCGATTTGCGTTCGAAAAAGTAAGAGTGATCTTTCGAACGTATTTCTAACTCAGAAGGCGTGCCCTTCCATTTGTCAGTAGACACTTCTTTTTGAATAAGCAAAAAGTTTTTTGTGTTTATAACGCGGTGCGCCAAAAGAATTTGTAGAAAATCGCGCTCGTCATTATTTTGATATTTTTCTGAAAGTATAGAGTTTATATTTTTTAAATCGGTGAGTCCGCGGCCAAAAACCTCTTGGGCCCATTTGTAATCATTCATAAGGTACATTGGCATGGTGTTTTTATGAGAGTGGTCCTGTTCGAGATAAGCTTCGCGCATTTTTTGGATTTGTGGCATAGAACACGACAGTGTTTGTGCAAGAATTTGAGCAAAAGAAGCTTGCGGGTATTGCGTTATATTTTCTTGTAATTGCTGTGCATCTTTTCTACTAAAAAAGCTATTTTCAATGCAAAACAAAACGAATTTTTTTTGTTCAGCAGTTAACATATCATTCCTATCTTAAACCATTGCAAGGTTCTAAATATTAAAAGCGAATAGACACATACGTATAAGAGACAAACCATAAAGGAATTGTCACTACGTCAATACAAAACGCAAGAGGAAGCCCAACTATTCGTGCAGGATATGTCCAGCCAGGTCGGTAGTCTAACATTTTTGGGGTCGGAATATTTTGGTCCTGGTGTCTAAAACTATTTCCTACTGGTTCAATAATGATTTGTATTTCATGTTGTGTATTATGATAGTGCTGTGGATCACCAATAAGAAAGATTTTTCCTAGCTGATTTACACCTTCCAAATCACGTTCAAAGCGACTGCGATGGTATGTAAATTTATGCTGACTACTACTTACAGTAATCGGAATATTTCTTTTGGACTGTTTTTCTTCAGTTGGAATCAAACCGGAAAAAGTATTTGTATACCTATTCTGATTCAAATCGAAAGTTGTCCATCTGTTTCCGCGATCTGTTTCGTAGGCCATAATTAATTCGTCTTGTCCTATCCACGCAGATGTATATTTGTGGAATGTCTCTGGACGAGGATCTGTAACACTAAGTAAAGTTGTTGTAACACAGCCGCTAGAAAATAAAGATAAAAAGATAAATAACAGTATAATAATCGATTTTACCATGATGCCTCCACAATGGCTAAACGGGGCCACATCCCTTATATTATCGCTTGCTTTTTATTATGTTTTATAGTATTTTACACGCCAAATACATTATTTTCTAGCAAATTAAATAAGACTCTTATAGAAGGTTGTTTATGAAATCATCGGAATCTATGAATTTTGGCATATATATTCGGATTATTAAGTACGTGCGACCATATTTAAAAATAGCGATACTTTGCTTTGTTATGTCGGTGTTAATCTCGATTGTACAGTTTGGCTCTCTTGCCCTACTCAATCCTCTCGGAGATATCTTATTTGAAGAAAATGGTACAGCGACTATTTACGACAAGTTAGAGCTTTTTGGAGACACAGGAAAGTCTGTAGCTATTTATTTAAAAGCACATGTTTTTACCAGTAAATACACAACGTTGTATCTCATAATGGCCTGCGTTGCTATCTTAACTATTATGAAAGGCATTTTGCGGTTTTTTCACGACTATGTAGCATGTTATATTAGCGATAAGGTAGTGCTTGATATAGGAAACGAAATGTATCGCAAGGTTATTCATCATTCGGTGCGTTTTTTTGATAAAACAGGTCTAGAACAAATGTCCTCGCGATTTACAACAGACGCCAAAGCAATGAAAAAAGGCATTAAAAGTATTTTTGGTAAAGCAATGCGCGAGCCTTTAAAAGCATTAAGTTCTCTTGCTATTTGCATGTGGTTACAATGGCAACTCACTTTGATGATATTTTTAGTTTTTCCAGTGGCTTATTTTTTTATTCGCAGTATTGGGCGACGTGTTAAAAAGCGAGCCAAAAAGCAATTACAACAATCAGCAGATATACTAGAAGTAATTATGGAAAGTTTCAGAGCTTTAAAACTTATAAAGTCTTATCAAATGGAAGAAGACCGAATTGCTAAATTTGAAGCAGAGAATGAACGATTATTTCGCTACAAGTTAAAACTGGCAAAAGTAGAAGCAATTACCAGCCCTCTTATGGAAGTTTTTGTCACTCTTGCCGCGATAGTACTACTCATCTTTTCGGCAAGAATGGTGTTAAGTGGCGATATGAGCTCTGGAGACTTTTTATTGTTCTACGGTGCTTTAGGAGCTATTTTTGATCCTGTGCGCAAGTTAGCGGACGTAAACAATCGAATTAATGGCTGTATTGCTGCAGGCGAACGCGTTTTTGAATTTATGGACCATGAGTTTGAAGTAAAAGAAAAAGTTGATGCCACTGAAATCACTAAATTCCAAGAAAAAATCGAATTTCGCAATGTAAGCTTCGCCTATGAAACTCATGCAAAAGTTCTTGACGATATATCTTTTTCTATTAACAAAGGTGAAATCATTGCCATTGTTGGTAAAAATGGTGCAGGAAAAAGTACTTTGATTTCGCTACTTCTGCGATTTTTTGATCCAACAAACGGTACTATACTTGTCGATGGTCAAAAAATAGACGATGTAACTTTAAAAAGTTTGCGTAGCCATTTCTCTTTGGTAACTCAAAGAGCAATTCTTTTCAATGACAGCATTTTAAACAACATCAAATGCGGAACAAATGCTGACGAACAAGAAATTGAAAAAGCAGGGGAGTTAACCCATGTAAATGAATTCATTGGAAAACTGGAAAATGGATACCATACTTTATATGGTAAAGGCGGAGTGGGATTATCAGGTGGACAAGAACAACGTGTTTCATTAGCAAGAGCTATAGCACGCCACGCCGATATTCTTATTTTAGATGAAGCGACAGCGAATTTAGATGTAGATAGCGAACACTATATCAAAGAAGCACTAGATAGTTATTTAGAAAATTGTACCGCAATAATAATCGCACACCGTTTTGCTACTATCGAGAAAGCCGATAAAATAATGGTTCTCAATCGTGGAAAAATAGAAGCTTTCGGATCACACCAAGAAATTATCGATATAAGTCCAACCTATAAAGCATTGTATGAAAAGCAAGATTTGAGTTAAAACTAAAGAATAAACATAAGTACATTAATATTTAGCTAACTCTAAAACATATATATTCTTTGATATGCGGTCCTCACACTGACTAATCGTCAGCTCTCCCTAAAGAGAGCTGACGTGTATCAAGAGGTTATGAAAAATGTCACTTTAATATGAGCGGCGGGAAACATTATGAGATACATTATATTATGGCTTTTGATCTGTGGTATTTTTGCTGAAAATTGGCAAAACAATTTAGACGCTGCTTTGCAAAAAGCACAAGAGCAGAACAAGTATGTATTACTGTACTTTGCTGACGAGAACAATTGCCGTTTGTGCTCTGAATTTAAAAACAAGGTGGTCAAACGCGATCGCTTTGTAAAAGTATTTTCAACAAAAAGCGTATTGTGCGCTCTTGATCCACGTTTAGCACAAAGTCAAAAGCAACAGCAAAAATTTACGAAATGGTTTTCTATATTCAAAATCAATGAAGTTCCAACGGTAATGATGATGACAAACTCGGGAAAAGTTTTTTTTCGCGATGTATATAGTGGAGAAACCCTAAAAGAATATAGTTCTTTACTACAACAAATACTGACATACCAACAGCAATACCAAGAATTTTCAGAAAATTTGTCTTCTCAAAAAACAATGAGTACAGCCGAGAGATTATTTTTGTGTAAAGAATTAGTCGAGTCACTTGAAAAATGTCCTGAAAAAGCATGGACTTTGCGTTCTAAGTTTGCTTATTTATTATTCTATCTCGACAAAGATAATATCACTAAAAAAAGATCTTTAGCTGCTTATACTGTTTGCTTGTACGCAAAAATAAACAAACAACCTTTTCTAAAATACTTACAAAAAGACGACCAAGGTTATTTCGAGAAACTTATTCACGAATTTTTCTTAGACCACGCCCAAAAATTAACTCATTTATACAAGTTGGTTTATCACAATAAACAATTGAAATACCAAAAACAACTTCAAGATTATGCAAATGCAATTATGAAAACCTGGCAACAATACGCTTTTATTCCTCAAAAAACCGAGATTAATTTTCATATACTAAGTTTGCAAGCCATTTGCTACAAGTCCCTAGAAGACAAAAAAAATTACACGGCTACTTGGCAAAAATTACAACAACATGCACAACATCAAAATTTTGCAAATTTGAAGGACCTATTAAAGCATTAAGCAAATTACTAAAAATATTACTCGCTCAAGTTTTGTTCTTTTAAGTGAGTCGCAAAAAGTTTTTGAGCACGTTTCAAGTCAGCGTAGAATTTGAGTATTAAAGAAGGACAGCCTGAGAGGTACATAACTGTAGCTATGTAACCGAAGGCTCAACGCCGCTATGACACTCAAAGACAAGCTGCGTGCTCTTAAAAACTTTTTGCGACTTTCTTAATTTCTAATTTCGTGAAGACTCCATCGTCCATAGACATACATTCAAATATGCGGTAATATTTTAATTGAATAGAAGAAATAGCGCACATTGACAATCTAGATCTTGGTCTTAAACCAGCGATACCAGGCAAGTATCTTAGAAAGGCAATTTCCTAATGGAAAGAGAATCCTTATTATTGAATCGCTTTTTTATAATCGCAGTTTTTTGTATACCAATGCAAATTACGATGAGATATCGTAACACTTTTTCAGAAGAGGCGTTAAAAATCATTATCTGGATCTATTGTTTTTATTCTCTTATTCTTTGTTCTCGACAACTTTTTGATAGCTTGAATTTGCCAAAAAATGAAGGAAAAAATGGCGTTGTTAAATTCTATTGTTGGGTATTCTTTTTCGCTATTTCTATTGCTTTTATAAGCGCGTCTAATGATTATAGTTTTTTTAAAACAATTATAATGTACTTAATGTTCTCATCAACAGCATTTTTCTTTCCTATTGGGATTATTTCCCTAGTTATCCTTTTTAGTAAAAAAGGAGGCAATATAAGCAAAGGTTATCAATTTTCCATTGTTTTCATATCTATTTTATTTTGCATTGGAGGAGCGCTTCCTTTTTTATTCACGTTGATATATTTGTTTGATCCGCACTCTTTGAGTACAGGCCCATAACAAAGAAAATAACTTCTAGGATTACACAGTGACAGAGAATAACCAATTTATTTGTATTATTATAATGACTTTCTCTATAATCCACTGTCTTTCTGGCGTAGCTGTAAGAGATATGCCTGCGTGGAAAATGTTTAAAAATGTGGATCGCTACGAGTATTTACTTGTAGATTGCAACGGACAAAAAATAAATATTCGTGATTATCTTCCTCATCGTGCTTATTCTATTAATCAATGTTCTGTAGTAACTAAAATCGCAAAATGGTGGGCAACAAAAAACCCGCAACGACTGCCTCTTCAAGGAAAAATTAAGATATGGAAGTTTGACCGATGGAACGAACATCATTTTCGGATCAACAAACAAGAAATTCAGTGGTATTAGATTTTCGCAAGCGTTCAGATCGTTGTTACTTCTGTTTTTACTACTTATTGGGAGTTGTGATTGTTTGCCAACTGATCGATGACATAGTTGCAGGTCAGGGAAAAATATACAGCGGTGAGTTTTTTCCTTGGCGCCAATATTTGTCTGTATCAACAAATTTATATTGGCTAGTTGTAACGATTGAGATTTCTCTTATTTGCTGTTATTTTTTGAGGATAAAGATCCAATTAACAACAGTACTTTTGGCATTGCTGTTATTTTTTGACAATCTTGTGAGTTTTTTAAATCATCGCTTGTTATTAGCTATAGAAGTTTTTGTGGTGGGGCTATCTGTTCCCAAAAATTGCGAGAAACCCCAATTATATTGGAATTTAGATCTCATTCGCTGGCAATTTTCTTTGATGTTACTCTTTACCGGGTTGCACAAAATAAACGCTCAATTTATCAGTGGCGAAAGTCTTCATAATTTATTTTGGCAAATTGAGAATATCGGCTGGCGAAATTACCCAACGTGGTTATTATCTTTTTTAGAAAACAAACAAATTTGCCAAATACTATCAATTCTCGTTATTTGCATCGAAATTACCCTTGCTTTTGCTTTAAATTTCTGTACCACAGTAAAAGTTTCTATCTTTGTAGCTTTAGTCACGTTTCTATCCTTTGCTTACCTAGTTCCTCATACCTGGATTTTTGCTTTACAAAGTACCATCACTTTGCTGGTTTTTTTTCCAGAACAACGGGCAAAAAATATAAAGTAGTAACAACATCATTCCAAGCCCTACTCCTTGCAATAATATTTTCAAGTGATGTTGCGATTATCAGCAACCTAAAGAGATAATTGCGAAAGGATAGAAAAAAGCGATTATTGATATTGGAATGAGTGGTCTTCGCGTTGGCTTCACTCGTCTACCTTTTACGCGAAAACAGAATTTTTGATATTTGGAAACCTAAGAAACC
The DNA here is from genome assembly GCF_041508025.1 of Candidatus Uabimicrobium helgolandensis. Taxonomy (NCBI): domain Bacteria; kingdom Pseudomonadati; phylum Planctomycetota; class Candidatus Uabimicrobiia; order Candidatus Uabimicrobiales; family Candidatus Uabimicrobiaceae; genus Candidatus Uabimicrobium; species Candidatus Uabimicrobium helgolandensis. The sequence goes on along the minus strand of NZ_CP165719.1, from coordinate 1,571,296 downwards.
GCCAAATACCGCTCCAGCAGGAATAAGAGCTAAATTTCCTAATAGACCAATTTCTTTCATTTTTAGCTCTGCAACCACAAAAATTGCTCCATATCCACCCAATGCAGAAAAAGCAATAATAAAAACAGATGTTAACAAAAACAAAACAAAACCACCCATTTTCTTGTCGTTACTATAACTATTGTTAATGTTTTGATTTTTTTTCATTGGATAACCACAGTGGGGACAGGCGTCTGCGTGGCTAGAAATTTGGGCCTTGCATTCATCACAATTGATCAGAGCCATTTTTTTTCCTTAAAGCCATAGAACATGTAGTAAAAAGTATTATATTTGCCCAAAAATGAGCACCATATGCTTCTAAGAATGAACTTAATGTTTTCCCCCAAGGAAATGAACCACTAAGGGTATGTAAGACAAAGCTACTAACAAGTAAATAGAGTATTTTTTTTCGATTGCTGTAGAAAAAGTGCGACAGCAAAAATACATGAGGAAATATTAATAAGATTTGATGATGTTTCCATGTTCTTTCTGACATAAGGAGCATTGCTAAAAATACTAAAGCAAATTCCCCCAAGTAATCAATATGGCTTTGCTCTTTAGTGGAACGTGCATACATACAAATTAGACTAAACAACAACACACATACTATTTTAACAAGTAAAGAAACTTGCGCGTGACTTACAGAAAGTACATTAATCTTGTGCATTCCTCTTTCAATTGCAATGCTATCGGTAAATAGCCGCTGAAAAACACCTGTAAGCGATTGGTTGTTATGGTTGATTTGCATTTGTTGGACTTCGCCGGATACAAAAGGAGCCAACATTTGCTCTCCCCAACCAACAATAAGTTCATTATTATACTCCCAACCAAGAAATAGACTTGGGACGACAAACAAAAATAAAAAGATACCTATCATTGCAAACGCAGCACACCGCCACTTCTTTTTTACTATAAAATAAGGAATAAATAGTAGTGGAGTTATTTTTAACACACTTGCCAAGCCAATTATTAATCCACAATATGCGTCTTTACCATGGTAAAAACATAGTAGAGACAGCGCAATTAGTCCACCAATAAAGAGGTTTACATTGCCGTGGATCATATCGCTACTAAAAATGCGAAATGTCAGTGCTACAGCGAGAATTTTTGCCCAGTTTGGAATTTTTTCTGCGTAGAGAAGAGCAACATACACAATCAAAATGGCCCACAGCAACTTAAATATCATCCACGATAATGAACCAAGTATTTTGTTCATTTTATAAAATGGTTTTAAAATCAGTAGCATCATTGGTAAATTGGGATATTCACTTTTTATCTCTAGTTTTTCGCGAATATGATACGGATGATATAATGCTTGTTTATTATCTAGTTTTTTGCAAAAAACAGACCAACGAACAAATGCGGTGCGATTGTTCTTTTTGGTATCTGTTACTTTTCGCATTACTTTGATTGTTGAAAACACAAACATTGCAGTAAAGAGCAGTGCAATAGTTGTGTATGTTTTACGCGTAGTCATTACGTAGATACAACCCTTCCCTTGAGGAGTCTTGTTACTTTATTTACTTTCACAATTACCGCAGGGCGTATTTCGCGAAGTACAGTTCCTGGAGCTACATCTCTTTTATTTTGAAAAATAACATTTCCTACATATTTGTTGATGCTGGTAAGTGTGTCGTTATTTGCGGAAAAATCGCGAACAAAAATATTATTTTCTTTACGTATATATGCACGCCAGCTTTGTAATCTTCGACGTAGTCTATCAAAAAAAGAATAGCCTTTTGGACGACCATCATCGTGGAAAATACTCCAAAAGCATTCCTCTATACGCCAATAATTTGTTGCTATTCGATAAATTGTCTCTTCAGAACGTATAGCATTCTTTAATGCTTCCCGACGTCTTTTTATTTCGGTAATAACGTTTTCGCGACAGCTCTGTAGAGGTTGAACACTGCCCTTATTGACTGTTTCAATAGAGCAATATACATTCTGCTGAATATCGAGATAACTAAGAAGTATATCTACCTCCCCAAGAATTCCACACCAGTGAGGTGGTAGATCTTGGTCTTGATAATCTTCAGGTAAATCGCCCTCTTTTGGTAGTGTTACAAGAGTAATTGGCGTTACAATTTCTCTGTCATCTTTGCGCAAGCCAGGGCGAATAAGTATGTTTTCTCGCGACTTTGCTTTAGGGCGAAATGAGTAAATAACTTTTCCTTGTGCTTCAGGTATGCGTCCATACTTTTGTGGAAAAATTTCGTAGCTATCTTGATAAGCTTGTTCCTGTAACATTTTCCAATAGCGATCAAAACGACGAAGTTTTTCTTTAAGAGATTTGATACTCAAAGAAGCACTAGCTAAATTACTGCGTACGTCTGTAGCACGTAGTACAAAACTTGTTAACTGTTGTTCAATCTCTTCTTTTTCGCTCAAGTGAATAAAAAACCATTTATCTACTTTCTTGTTCCATCTTTCTGACAAATACTCGTAGGAGTTTTTTGATTCAATCTCTATTGTATCTTGCGTTTCAAGCAATGTTTCTTCGGTGTGATCCATTCCTCCCAATTGCCCATTGTCTTGAGGCCAACTGTCTATTTCTATTTCACCTGTATTTTCGATAGCTTTAGTAACTTGGGATTCCTGCGAGGCACTCTGTAAAAAATCTTCATCGCTTTCTTCGTAAAAAGTGATAGCACTTTCTGAAAGAGTAATTGTGTCTACGGAAATATTTTGTGGAATTTCGATTTCCTTCGCATGTTTGATAGAAATAGCATCTATTTGTACTTCTGTAGTTGCCACCAGAATATTGTCAATCGTGCGAATTGCCTGTATTGCTTCATTTGCGAATTTAGAGTTGTCTTCTTCGTGTAGAGTACATACTTCTCGCAATAAGTTAAGAGAGTGAATTAAAACGCTTTTTCTGTTTGTTTTTTGATCTTTAAGAAGATTTTTAATTAAATCTTCAAATGGTGTGTGTGGAGGTGTCAATTGGTTTGCCTTTCATAATTAGAACGCGTCGACATTTTTTATGTCATTACGCTCTAAATACTATAGGAGGTTTCCTTATAGTTCGTAAAATTTGGGCAAATATTACATTTGGCAAATGATCGCTTTAAGAGGCGTGACCTCTTTGGGAATACTACATGCCCTCTATCCGGTGAACGTGCCCTAGTTAAAAACGAATGTAAAGCAGGGCTACAAAGTAGCCCTGTTTTACTTAGTGATGACCACAGAATGGATCGTAGTGGATATCCATTTTTTGAGGTACATACTCGATGTCTGCCCAAATCTCTATGTCATATAGAGCGCCGGTTAGCATACGTAGTTTTCCTCTTTCATCGCAAACAAGTGTTGCTTCGTCAGTTTCTTCCTCGTCTAGATTAAATCGTGCTGCAGTATTTTCGTCAACTGGTTGATTCTGATCGAATGGTCCGTTTTCTGTTGGTTGTTCAACATAAAATTCGTATTTTTCACGAATAGGAAGCGGTTCACTAATTGCACATTTAAATGTGCCTTCAGGATACTCAACTTGAAATTGTAGACGTTGTCCAGCGACAATAGTCGCGCGGCGATCGAAAATTTCTTGAGAAGTAACAGTTTGTGCCAGAGAATATTTAGGACCTTCTTCTTCTTCTGCTTCACGATAACTACGAGGTTTGCGTTTTGCTGGTACTTCTTCTTCGCTTTCTACCTCTTCATCTTCTGATTCATCTGTTGATTCATCTTCTGCAAAATCATCCTCTAAACCAATTTCTTCTTGATCTCCATCTTCTTCATCACCAACAGGCATATATTCGTCTTCATCGCCAGCAGGCATGTATTCTTCTTCGTCTTCAAATGTTTCTTCTTCGATGTCTTCCTGAATTTCTTCTTGAGGTTCTTCATCTTGAATTGTATTGTTTTCAACAGAAAAAGAGCCATCACTTGTGATAAGTTCTGGGTATTCACCACCGTTTTCTGCATCAACAAAATTATCCGATTTGATTGTTTTAAGGCCTTTTGGTAAGAAAAATGCTCTTACAAAAAGTTCTGCATCAGCCTCAAAGCCAACAAGATACTCTTCGCGGAATTTACGGAAGTCATCAAAACCATATTCTTTTGCAACTAATTCAGCGTTTATCAAACCTAAATACTGAGGTTCTGCACCTTCAAAGTCAATACGGTATATCCAGAATTTTTCCTGAACCGGACGTAAATGATTGATTGATGTGCGCGCCACAGGTCGACGATCTGTGAAAGAACGTAAGTTGAGTTCATGACCTTGGTCAAAAATCGTTACCATCGCTACAAGTGAATCATACGCTAGACGGCAAGATAAATATGTAAAGAGATTTTCAATCACTAGCTCAATCTGATCATAACCATCGCGTAACATCTCTCTCGTTTTAGGATTCCACGGATCAATACGTACAGATTCGAGGTATCGACCAATACAAGCTCCTAGTGCCACAGATGTTTTCGCAGAGTCGCGATCAAAACGAACATTTGCTGGGTCATAATCAAAAACGCCATCGCTTTCGCGAAATACATCCATTGCAACTTCTTGAATGGCCTTCATATTACAAGACTGTCCAGAAAGAATTAAGCGGTCAATACGATCGCGATGATCTTGCGTTAAAAGACGTGCTTTAGATAAACTTACCGCTAAACTTAAGGATTGCTTAATTGGATCTTTCGCGATGAGAGTCATTTCTTCTTGGGTAACACTTAGACGTAAATCATCTTGTTGTACCATTCCAGAGTCCGTTAACCATGGATGTGCTGTTTGCACTAGATTAAAGAGTTGCCCACTATCTATCTCTGTTTCTTCAGGCCAGTCCATAGCTAGACCGCTACCAGAATCAGTAACAACAGGTGTACCAAGAGTTTTCTTGAGTTCTTCTGTTGTTTCCCACAGAGTAAAAAAGTTAGGTATTCTACTTGAATCGTTTGCAAAGCGAGTAGGTACAAGTGGATCAATAATCGTTTCATTTAAGTGGTTGTAAGTACGCATTTGCTGCATCGGCTGCAATGTCCACTCTAATAGTGCTCCACGACGATAATGTGTTGGAGCTTCGTCATCAGCACCTTCTTCAACAAGTTGATCTGAGAGGTTGAGAAGTAGTTGACTAAGTTCACTATCCATTGGTGGTTCAATATTTTTCTCAGTAATTATACTAAGTAAACAATCGGCAAGTTTTGCTTTAATGAGGCGGAATAACCATAAAGTAATAAGGTCTCCACCAATATAACGGTGACCTGTTGTTCCTAACAATCGTGGTGTAATGCGGAAATAGCGCCCACCGTTCCCTCTGTCTTCACCTTCTTCGAAAATAGGTAACTCTTCATATAGAAGTTGAATCAAAGCTATGTCAGTTGTACCACCACCAAGGTCATATAGTAATATATTTTGATAAGAACGTCCATTTGGATCTTTGCGACAGCGAGCCATTAACCCATTCATACCACAAACAGGGTCAGAACCTACTTCGCGCCAAATGTAGTAAATCGCAGCAGCAGTCGCTTCATCAAAACGTGTATCAATTTCTTTGATGTTTAAATCGGTTAGAATTTCTTTCAAACTACGGCGTAGAGATGCGGGATAAGATGTTGGAAATGTTGCGACTAATGAACAAGGCCAGTCGGCATCTTGAAATTGCCCGTTTTCCGAACGTCGATGTATATCACCTACTGCACGAGTTAGTAATTCTCGGTAAGCTAAACGACAAAGCGTATCCGCAGGAAACTGAATAGGAGTAGTGTTGTCAGCAGGAACAACTTCGATTACCTCGTCGCGACCGAAGTAGCGCTTAATGGATATTACAAATTGACGTATGTCTGCTCCACCACTTGCTGCGCTACGCAATAAAAGTCCTACCCTTGCCCCCATGTCGATTTTCGTTTCTTCCATGAGTAAGTTTAAATCTTCAGTGCTTGGTGCAGAAACAACTTGTAAAGCACTTGGGATAGGACCTGGTCCAGCGTTCTCATCCAACTCTAAAACGAAATATCTTTGAGACTCTAAACTCTTTGAGTCAATAACGGATTCGAAACCGAGCATAACCTCTGGTGCGATTTCTTTTAGTATTTTTGCATTTGTACCTTCTTGTGAAAAATTTGACAAACGACAAATAGTTTCGCGAAGTATCTGTTCGCGAATGCCATCATCAATTTTAACCAAAGAACGGCGAATTTCGTCTTCAGGTGTTCCGCATGTTGGTAAGTCTGCATTAGGAACTATACGCGTTAAATTTTCAACGAACAAATCGGTATCTGTAGTTTCAATTTTTGATAGGTGTGTTGACAACCAAGTATCAACCCACTCACACAGAGACTCCCATTGTTCTGTGCTTAGTTGACCTCTTACCTCTTCTGCAGCAAATCTTGGATCACGAACAACAATCGCGGAGTTAGTTGTTCCATAGTCAATAGCGACTAGACCACTGTAGAGACCTGCTTCGGAACGTTCCTCTTCTTTTACTTCTTCTTCCTCTTCGTCTTCATTTTCGTCTGTATCTTCTAGACCATCTTCTGTTTCATCATCTTGTTCATAAGAAGAATCTGTATCTTCGTAACTTTCTTCTTGGCCTTCTTCATCGTCAAAGGTAACGTCTCCTGGATCTTCTGAGTGATCTCGCTCAATAACAAGAACAAGCTCTTGCTGACATTTAAATTCAGCTTGCTCACTATCAGCGGTTGCAGATTTCACCAATTTAACTAGAATAGGTACTTTTACAGATTCTTCGTCTGGAAGTAATGACTCATCTGTAAGTTGTCTAGTTGGTACCTTAATAGCTGCTCTACCATTATCAGACTCGACACTAAAATTAGAAATATCAAGTACATCAATCAGAATTTTGCGAACTTTATTTTTCACATCTGGAGATGCGCTATCAAGTCTCGCAGGAAAAGCATACTTTAAGGTCATTTCGTTTTGCTCGACCTCCCCTTCAAATCCCTCTAAGAAATAAGTGAGATCTCCTTGAGGATCTGTAGGATTGAGCATTACATTTTTTTGATCAGGGTAGAATCTTAAATCAGGCATGATTTATGGCCCTCTAGCTATATTCTTTATAAATGTAAGTTTAGGAAAATGTATTTATTTTATCTATCATCTCTTTTTTTCGCAAGAATAATTTAGGGATGTAAAATAAAACATTCTAATTACGATTACTATTTCCGCGAAATGCTAGAAATAAAATTGTAGTTGTTTAAGCTATTGCGTATTAAAGGAAGTAGTTCTCCATCAAGGAGCACTTCAGTAAAGAATTCTTGAAAACTTTCTTCGGCAATCGCAATAACTCCAAATATTTTTTCACGCAACGTCTTTAATATTTGAATTTGCAATCGAATTACTAACGATAGGTTCCAAAAACAATCTTTTTGAGGATTGTATGGAAAACGTACACTGACAATAGAGTGGAGTTCTTTTTCTATTTTAAGCAACACTTCATTAGTAATATTTTCTTGTAAGCGTGTGGGATGCCATATATCAAAAAAAGGTAAAGCTTCTGGATTTTCCTCTAACTTGTCAATGTTTAAGTGACTACGAAACTCTTTGCAAGCATTTGCATATGGCTCGTGATTTTCAAAACGTTCTAAACTAGCAATAATCGCTTCGCGAATCATGTCTTTTAAATACGATTGTATTTGAACAACCGTTTCCATAATTTTTTCATCGAAATATTTGAACTTTTTTGGTATTTGCACTGTATCTTCATCATGGTCTTCTTCTTTATCTTCTTTTGGTGGTTGTAATACCTGTTGCCATTCATCCCAACTAGCAATAAAAGAAGCTAGGTGCTTTTCTATTACTTGCCATAAAGGTAGTTCGCAATCGTTACGAATAATTTTCAAGGTAGTGTAATCGCTTTTTTGCCCTGGAAAATTATCGACTATAGCTATTTCTATTGCTTTGTAAAAGTTTTGGGTAATTTTTAACAAAGCGTCGTTTTCAGAGATACGATTTGTTGTAAAATCACTGCTCACGTTAGCTCCTTTAATTGGTTTTCAAGTAATACGAAGTGTAGTTTTTTAACCACAAGAATTGCTGATTTGCGCCATTAACTCGATTTATAACAGCCATCATTTTTTTTTGCAAGGCATTAGGGTTCTTATTTTCACTTATTTGGCCATAATAAACAGATAACCATTTTTGATGCCAGATGAGAGAGGCTTTGCTTCTTTTGAAAAGATATTGTGCTACTTGTTTATTTACAATCCATTTTTCTAGTTTTTTCACGCTTGTAAGTATACGCGAAGTATTATCTCGTAAAGACCAACATATACTAACAAATCGGCGATTTCCTTTTGCGGTTTTGAATTGTTGTGCCATAAAAATATTCTGGGGGACAACTACATTTTGTAAAGAGTAACCATAATCCGCAACTTTTTCTAATAAAAAAAAGTGTATAATCTTATAAGCAACAATTACTTTAGTAGGCAAAGAATTAATAAATGTAAGTATTTCTTGAAAAAATACTAAAGCGTGCAAGTAACTTCCCTGTTGAAAATTTTTACCTGGAGGTTTGTTTCTTATAAGATCAAACGCTATTTGATGCCACTGAAAGCGCTGTATTTTTAATAGGAATTTCAGACATTGATTCCATATAAAATCAGCTTGCTTTTGATGCTCACTTAAAACAAGTTTACTTGCATGCAACATAAAATAACTGTGAACAAAAAACTCAAGCGCATTACTACGTACTTCTTGCTGCTGAATCTTCTTCTGTGCAAAATAATACGCTTGAAGATAAAGATCCTTATCCCCTGCACCTTTAGGCACAACTTTTACTGCTCTTAACAAAATGCTTTCAAACATGTCATTTTTACGTTCGATATAAATTCTCATTAATAACTTTAAATACTTCATCGGAAACTTTGTATTGACTAACAGGTTTTCGCTAATAGGAAAAATTTCATCTAGGCTCACAAATATCTTTTGCCAACTTCCTTCCTCTTTTGTCAAATAGGGAGTAACTCGCATAGTCGAAGCTATACGTACAGGAATAATTTCAAATTGATTTCTCAATTTATTTTGTTGAAGTGAATTCATTTTTGGAAAGTTTTTTACATAAAGCGTTATTGCTTTTGTCAATGAATCACTTAAAATAACCAACTTTTTTATATGCGTTACATTATCACTGCTTTGAACTTGGCGTGACAATCGATGTAAGTTTTTGTCTATATCTTTAGTCGATAAGATTTTTTCGTTTTTCTGCGATTTGGTAGTTTGTTCTATTTTTTCAGGCGAAGAACTCTCTATTTCTGTAGACAAAGAGTTATTTGTTTGCGTAAAAAAAAGTAAAAAACAGACAATGCAGCCTGTAAATATTAGCGTAAAGTGGACTACTTTTTTTAAAGGAAAACTTGCTCTTTTTTGATTTACAATCGCTTCGCTATTTTGGTAGCGCTCTATATCTTCAACAAAATCTTTAACACTACTATAACGACGATTGCGCCGAAAAGCCATCGCTTTGGAACAAATAAAGTAAAGATCTTTATCCATATTTTTACTATCAAGCAATAGATTCATTGATTTCGCGTACAATATCTCAACTAAACTTCCATCAAAGGGCGTTGCATTTGTAATCATTTCATATAAAATAACTCCAAGGGAATATATATCCGTGCGATTATCTACATTTTGCGCTCGTATTTGTTCTGGGGACATATACTTTGGTGTGCCCATTACTACGCCAGTTGCAGTCAATTTGTCCTTTTCCTTCTGGTTGACATCTTTTACTAGTCCAAAGTCCATCAGACAGGGCTCTTCGTTTTCGCGTATCATAATATTCATTGGTTTTATATCACGATGAATTAGATTTTTAGAGTGAGAGTAACCAAGTGCCAAAGTTATTTTTTTTAACATCGTAAGTCGCGTAGATAACGATGGATTTTTTTCTATCCACTTGTCTAAAGTTTCCCCGACAACGTACTCCATAGCGATAAAGTAGATGTTATTGATTTTGCAAAAATCATACACTTCAATAATGTGATTATGATCTAAATCCTTACTGGAGAACGCTTCACGTTGGAACCTTTGAACAGTTATTTCTCCCATACCAGGCTTTAAAGTTTTAATTGCACATTGCTGTTTACTTGGAATGTGTATAGCTTTGTATACCATTCCCATACCACCTCGCCCTATTTGCTCTTGAATTAAATAGTTCCCTAAGACACACCGCTGATTATTTTTGAGTAAATTGTCTATATAATACGCCATTTCTCACCTAAATTAATTTGGACTTTTGAAGTTTTTAATAACAATTGGCAGCTCTGGTAATTTCAATCACCAATTAATCGCTTTGGTTACTAGCTAGTAATCAACCTTTAAAATTAAACCACAGAGAACGTAAAAAAGTAAAAATTAATAAGCAAACTTCGTGCATTAATGCAAAATAATTGACATATTCTTAGCTTGTTTAATGATCTCTATGGCTTATTTTCTATACTTTTATCACTATCTTAGGCAATCACTTATCTTTCAACTTAGTCGTAGCTTCTTCTAACCAAGTATAATTCTCGTCCAATATTTCGCGCGCAAGGCTATATCTAGCGGCATCATCATTACCCCATAACGCCTTAAAATTACTTTTAATACGTTGCTTAGCTTCGTTGCAAAAAGCATCGGCTAATTTTTCCGCGTTTTTATTGCCTTGTTTTTGTGCATAAACAATAGTTGCACTCATTGCAAAAAGTTCGGATCCCATTTCTACAATGCGAAACAAGAAGGCTTGTTTTTTTTCTAATTTCGCTTGGTGAATCATCATACCATGAAAGATAGAGCGCGCTAGTTTACGTGTAGTGCGTTCAACATAGCGCATGTGTTTTGCTAATTTTCCAAATCTAGAATATTTAGGCCACAGTGACCATCCTAGCCAGCGAGTAGGGTACCACCAAGCGTAAAACATCCCAATTTTTGGCAGTGCAAAAATTTTATTGAGTATACTAACCTTTTTATCAATAAAAGATCCAGCCACAGAAAGGTGTTTATCTACAGCTTCTCGTGCAATAAAAAGGCGCATAATTTCACTTGAGCCTTCAAAAACCAAATTGATACGATAATCGCGCATCATTCTTTCTACTGGCCATGGAGATTCTTTACGCGCAGCTAAGGATTCTGTTGTCTCATAACCTCTACCACCGCGAATTTGCATAGTATCATCGACTATACGCCATCCCATTTCCGTATTATACATTTTGGCTACAGAGCTTTCTAAGCGTACATCATAACCATGTTCCATCATGTATGTTGATACTTTACTAACAGCTTCCATTGCAAATGTATTTGCAGCCATAGAAGCAATTTTATGTCCAATGACTTCGTGCTGTCCAATAGGCTGTCCCCATTGAAATCGTTCTTTACCCCAGCGACGAGAAATTTTTAAACAACTTTTCGCTGTACCCGTACAAATAGCAGGTATCGACAGTCGACCTGTATTCAAAGTAATGAGGGCTAGTTTAAGACCAGAGCCCTTTTTCCATAACAGATTTTCTTTAGGCACTTTAACATCTTTGAAACTAATAACTCCGTTTTCAATACCTCTAAGCCCCATAAATTGACAACGATGTTCAATTTTGACACCTTCCCAATCCATTTCAACAACAAAGGCACTCAGAGATTTGTCTTTATGACGTGCCATAACTACAATATAATCGGCAATCGTACCATTAGTACACCACAGTTTTTCGCCATTTAAAGTATAACCATCTTCTGTTTCTTCTACTGTTGTTTGTAGATTTGCAGGATCAGACCCCACATACGACTCAGTAAGAGCAAAGGCTGTAACTTTACCCTTAGCAATTTGCGGTAAATATTTTTCTTTTTGCTCTTTTGTTCCAAAAAGTTGTAGAGGTTGCGGAACTCCTATTGATTGGTGTGCAGACAACAAGGCCCCTAAACTACTGTCTTGGCTACCCACAAGTTCTAAAATCGCGTTGTACTCTGTTTGGGTAAAACCTAGACCACCATATTCTTTTTTTATTTTCATTCCGAATGCGCCCAACTCCGCAAGTTTTTCGAGTATTTCTTGCGGTACCTTGGCATCGCGATCTATGGCATCTGAATCTATTTTGTCTTCCAACAAAGAGCGCATTTCATCGTAAAATTTACTATATTCAGCCCGAGGCTCTTTTATTTCGTCTAGCGCTTCCTCTAGTAAGCTTAAACGCAGTTTACCTAAAAAAATTTCACGAAGAAATGTACCTTTAGTCCATTTTTTTTCGCGCGCAGCTTCCGCTACATTTCGCGCTTCTTCCTCGGAAGCTAAGTTTTGTTTTTTTTCATTATCTATAACTTTATTCATACAAGATCCTTTTATTTACTCAAAAAATAACGACTTTTTACAAATCTTTGTTCTGCAATGTCGATATTTAAGTTTTGTATAATATGAAATATTTTAGGGAATAGCGAGGCACTTTGAGAACTGTGTTCTGTAAAAAGAAAGTAACAAAGCTAGGCATAATGTTTTAATTAATGACACGCCTTACTCTCTAAAAGAGCCAAATTATAAGGACGATAAATGTCGACTTTCCCAATATACCACAAAAAATTTTCTTTATTTAACAAAAAAAACCCAACCTTTTTTGCTCTAGCGACACATATAAAGGATAACATGTTTTAAAACTATCATAAGTGACCTCATAAAAATGTTTAAAGGCGGCTATTTTGCAAGAAAACGAAATATATGACAATATCTATCGTATGGCTTTTTTAATGCTCGGCAATTACCATGACGCATGGGATTTAACCCAGGAAGTATTTTATGCTCTAGAGAAAAAGCGTAAAAAATGGGAAGCAGCTGAAAATAAGTGGGCATGGGCATGCGGCGTTTTTCATCGCCAGCGTAAGAAATTTTTTCGTAAACGAAAACAACGTTCCGTTGTTTCTCTCGTTGAAAACAGTCATAGTGAAGCGCCTGAATATCAAATAATTATCCGAGAGCAATTACATAAAACATTTGAGGCAATCAAAACATTAAATGTAGATCAAAAAGAGGCTTTATTGCTTTTTTCTTTAGAAAAATTGTCAATTAAGGAAATTGCTGTATTACAAAATGCATCGGTTGGTACTGTGAAGTGGCGTATTTTTGAAGCACGCCGTAAAATTAGTGGTCTAGTATTGGAAAAATAATGTCTGAGATATGCAAAAAATTTCGTGCACAAATTGCAACAATTCTCATCGAGCCTGATGAAGAAACAGTTGAGTTTTGGAAACCACATTTACAAAAATGTGTAAAATGTAGGGTATTTTTAGATCAATCAAAAGAAGAACAAGAGACAGGACAAAACCTAACAAATAATCTTTTAAGTTACGTTCCTTCACCACCTACAATATCAAAAAAAATACCAACGTTTTATGCAGTAGCAGCAAGCGCGTTATTATGCTTTATCGCGATATACATATTTACTTTATATAAAAATGTCAAATTTCCGCAAAAAATAGAAGCGCTCATATACGAAGAAATAGGTAACGTTGACAAACTAGCATTTGTCAATCAAAAACTCAACCAATATGGAGAGAGTTTTACTGTTGAAATGAAACAAATAGCTAAAAACATTGATGAGGCGGAACAGTTGTTAGAATCAAAATTTATTCCGTTACTACGAGTACGACTGATTTTTAACTCTCGCGTCTATATTCGCACAACACCCACAAATGTTTTTGCTCGACTACTAAAAGATAATAGTTTGGATAAAGTAAATTTTTTATTTTCGCGTGCTATTAATAATATTGGCACAGATCATAATTCACGTTTAATAATAGCTAAATCTTTTCAAAAGAATGTTCAGTACATGAAAAAGATTAAAGACTTACGCTATCAACTTCTCACAAGTCTTAAACAACAAAAAATTACAATCCAAAATTACGACTCTCTAATCTGGAAATTAGAGCGTCTTTATATAGGGCGACAGCCCACAAACAAGGAGCAATAAAATGAAGAAACTAACTATTCTTTTTATCTTTTTTAGCCTTTCTTATATCGCTGCCGACGAACAAAAGCAATCTCTTTTTGACAAAATAACTGTTCTTAAAGACAAAGTGAAAACCTATTTTGAAGATGCGCCGCGCCTGAGTTTTCGCCAAAGGTTAAAAATAGGTGTTCTTCTAAAAGGGCACCGTAAAGAAATTCGTTCAATGGTAGATGAACTCCGCTCAAATATCATTCGTGTACGTAAAAGTTGTCGCGGTGTTTTGACACATCAACAACTTTTGCAGTCTCTAGAATTCAAAGACCAACTTATTTTGCGTCCAAAAGGCGAAAAAATTGCAATGTTATTACAAAGATTTAGTAAAGAGCATCGTGTAGAATTTTTACAACTTATACACAAAATTTGGAGTGGAGAAACGCAAAATATTTCACAAAACCTAGAGAATTTGCACATATTTGTTATTGAAAATATTATGCCTTATCGCTTCGAGTATTTGCAGTTAACTGTTGACCAACAACAACAAATTAAAGCTATTCTAGAAGAAGAAAAACATCAAATTCAACCGCTGCTTCTTTCTTTATTGACAAAAGCACATAAAATACGTGATAAAGTGAAAAGTAAACTTTCCATTACCCAAATCAACTTTTTTGAAAGCAACCGTCAAAAAGTAGTTCAAGACATATTGCAGTTTGTTGAAAGTTTGTAAAAGATATTTCTCTTCTTACAAAGAATTTAAAAAAGCAACATCTCAGTATATCGTAATAATCACATAAAGCGTTCATGTCGATCATCGAATCAATCGACATGAACGCTTTTACAATTTTTAAGGACACATCATGTTCATTCGTCAAATTTGCATTTTTATTACAATTATCTTTTTAATAAACTGCCAAGCACAGATGAGAAGTTTTGATAAGACAATTCCTATCGATAATACCTTTAGCAAAAACATATACCCAACAAGCGCACAGTTGCAAAATTATCAATTAGCGGCCAAGTTTTCTAAAAAACGTGCGGGTAAAGCTCTTATTGTCATTCAAGGTTACAACATTGTTTTTGAGGAATATCAAAATGGGCATGCTGCTGAAGTTCCACTTCATATTTGGAGTGGCACAAAGGGTTTTACTGGCGCTATGGGAATGTGTGCTGTAAACGATGGTATCATTAGTATTGATGAAAAAATTGCAGACACAATATCCGAGTTCAAAAACGATTCATTAAAAGCTAAAATTACAGTGCGACATTTGATGAATTTTACTAGTGGTTTGAAAAACAACTTTGGCTTAACTAAAGATATGATGAAAGAAAAACAAACAATCAAAGATATATATAAAGCGGCTATAGAATTACCAGCTATTTACGAGCCAGGTAGTCGTTTTGTTTATGGTGGAGTCCACCATCTTGTATTAGGTGCTTTTTTGCGAAAAAAACTGCAACAGAATCCTCTTGCTTACATGGAGAAAAAAATATTTACCCCTATTGGATTTCGCTATTCAGGATGGTACAAAGATTCACAAGGTAATCCAGCTTTACCTTTTGGGTGTTGGACAACAGCGAGAGAATGGGCAAAATTTGGTATTTTAATGCGCGATGACGGCAAATGGAAAAACAAACAAGTTATCCCCAAAGGAATTCTTAAACAATGTACCATCCCCACTCCCGTGATGCCAGTTTTCGGTTTTGGTTTTTGGCTCAACCGCGAAGTTCCTGCTAAATATCGTAAGCATTTAGGCTTTTTCTTTCGAATGCGAACAAACGCTTTGTTTGGTCCAGCGATTTATCCGCGAGGTTCAAAAGACATTTTTGTTGCCGCTGGACATTTAGGAAATCGTTGTTATGTTATCCCATCTAAAAATCTAGTAATCGTACGTCTTGGTAGTAAGAATCACCAAGATTTCGACACTAAATTTCTAAAGCGAATTCTCGACGGAAGAATTTTTTAAGTGACTTAAAAAGTCTACCAAATTCTAAGAGTGTCATTGTCTATTTATGTGCATAATAAAATTTTTTTCTTGACTACTACAAATGTAGCAGTATACTACATATGTAACAACCTACTACATGTGTAACAAGTAACATTTATAATTTTACTCTCTTGTAACAACTCTAGGTGTAAATATGAATAATGAATTACAAAAGCTATCAGATAGCGAGTGGTTAATCATGAAAGCTTGCTGGATATCAGGTAAGTCTACCGCTCGAGATATCTATCAGAAAGTGGTAAAAAAGAAAAAGTGGGAATATACAACGGTAAAAACGATGCTGGATAGATTGGTCAAGAAAGAATATCTTGAATTTGAAAAACTTGGTAATTTGTGCCTTTATACTCCATGTACTTCAAATAAATCTGTAACAGAAAGTGCAATAAAAAACTTTATGAATACAATCTTGGACCATAATTTCATGCCTATTTTTTTGTATTTTGCCAAAGATCGAAAAATTCCCTCCGAAGATTTAGAATCTTTAAAAAAACTAATTGAAGAATACGACCAATAAAATAATGGAGAGTGACTTGATTTTTTATATCTTTGAACACTTATGGTTGACCAGTTGCCAGATTCTTGTTTTTTCTGCATTAGTTTTATTGATTTGCTATTTTTCTAACAAGAATTCAGCAAAATTTAGATATTGGTTATGGTTTGTAATATTACTTCGACTATTTATTCCTGATGTTGCGATTTCTAATAGCATAAACCAAGTTTTTCCAGAAAATTCTTTATCTATTTTTCCAGAAACATTTAGAGCAGACATACAAGAAAAAATCAATGACAATTTAAGTAAAGAAGAAGAAGAAAAGTTTTTATTTTTTTCTGATAAAACTCAGAAAGCTCAGAAATCAAGGGAAAATTCGATAATTTACATTTGGTTGATTATCGTTTTAATCTTAATTACTTTAGTCATTACAAGAGTAATTACCAAAATGAAAGCAATATATTCGTGTTCATTATGCCAGAGAGAAGACCTTAATGAATTACTAAATCATTACTGTCAAAAAATGAGAATAAGTAAACCAATTAGAATTCTGTCAAGTAAAAACCAGTTTGTAGATAGTCCTTGCGTTGTAGGAATTCTATCTCCTCGTATTATATTACCTGACTACATAATTCAAGAGTGGTCCTTAAGTAAATTAACTCCTGTTGTGCTACACGAATTAGCCCATATAAAACGTAAAGATCTGTTAATAGTTTGGTTGCAATCTATAGCTCAGCTAATTTATTTTTTTCATCCATTAGTTTGGTATATCAATCAAAAAATTTCTCAAGAAAGAGAGTTTATTTGTGACGATCTAGCTATTGAATACTTCGATAATCGCTGTAAAGATTACGCTCGAATTTTGATAGAGTTTACGTCTCTACGTCAACGAAAAATATTTTTAACATCTTTAACACTAAGTTTTTCTCAAAAGAAAAGCTTTTTACAAAGGAGAGTAGTGCGTATTATGAATATTGATTATATAGTTTCTAGAAAAATGAACAAAACACATTTTTTATTGTTAGGATTTATAATTTCAAGTATCTGCCTTTTCGCAGATGAAGGGAATTCAGATCTGAAACAAGACAAGAAAGTAAAGGTGCTTGAAGAGCGAGTCAAAAAGCTTGAAGAGCAAGTTACAAGGTATGCTGTCCGTAATCAGAAAATAAGCGAACAACAATTCAAGGCAAAAGAACGTATGCGTCAAGATTTACTTCTGTACTCAGCAGAAAAACTTCAAGAAATTGAAAATCTTTATCAAAAAGCAAATCAGAATCGACGCAATGAACAAGCAAATGGTAACTTGAAACAACTTTTAAAAAAATACACTAAATCCAATCGAGCAGGTTGCGCTATTTTATATCTTGCGCAAATGAGCCAAGGAAAAAAAAGAGAAGAGTATCTTTTAAAAGCTATAGAAAATTACAATGACTGTTACTATGGGGATGGAGTACAAGTAGGTGCTTACGCAAAATATATTCTTGCTCTGTACTATAAAAAAACTTTCGAAAAAAAGAAAGGGGATAGGCTTTTTCGAGATATCAAAAATAAACATCCTTATGCTATTGATCACCACAAACAATTTTTATGCGATTTAATAGAATAATGCTTAGAATTATTAAATTAATGCTATCTTGGGTATTTAAATTACCTGGTCTAGATGGCAAAAATCTCTATTCTAAAATGTGATCGTGTTTTTATTTTTAAAGTCAAGCCAGGGTGCCAAAAATTAGTTTTTGGCACCCTGGCTTGCACATAAAATCTAGTGGATTCAGTAACTACGTCTCCATAGTAAAAGACAACAACTCTAAGATACGGTTACACCTTAATCTTTTTACGAGGTTCCGTTTTCTGAGTTTAGCTGGCTCCAAAACATTACAGTTTTTCCAGATAGTTTCTGCACTCTTGGTAATGTTGAAACGAATCATCGCTTCTCTCTAGCGTTCTTGTAAAGTATTTTTTTGCTTCATCATTTTTGTTCTCACGAACTAAATGTAAAGCGTAGTGGTAATTCACATATGCGCTCTGAGGTAGAAGATGCAATATCTTTTTTAACAGCTGTTTACTCTCTTTATATCGATCTTGTTGATAATATACCCAAGCCAGTGTATCTAAAGCATGAGGTATTTTTAATTCGCTAAATGCTAAATTTGCAAGCTTCTCAGCATAATTTAATTCTAATTTATTGTCAGCAAGTAAAGAAGCTAAATTGTTAGCGATAATGCCCTTGTTTCCTTTATTAGCTTTGTCGACAAGCTTTCTATACATAATCATAGCTTGTTCCGATTTTCCTAGCTGATGGTGTGCAATAGCATGAGTAACTTGTGCTGCGATTAAACCGGGAAACTTTTGCATTAACTCTTTTGATTTTTGGTACACACTTTCCCAATCTTTCATCATTGTGTAAACATTGAGAATTTGCAATTCAAGTTGTTGCTGTTTTTGTTTTTCTCTAACGAGTTTTCGAATACTTTGGTATTTCCGTATAGCCTCTTCAAAATTACGTTGGCGTAGATAGACTCTAGCTAAAGCGAGATGAAAAGTTAAATCAAATGGGTCTATTTCTAAAGCTTGTTTTATAAAAAGTACTGCCTCTTTTTCTCTTCTACGCATCATTGATGTTTGCGACAAGCGTATTAAAATTTTTGCTTTTGTATTGTCATCAATTATTTTCTTTAAAGCCGTTTTGTAGTATTTATCTGCAAGAGGCCATGTATGTTTTTGAACACAAATATCAGCAAGAACTGTATCAAAAAACATACTTTTTGGGAATTTGCGTCTCGCATTTTTCGAAAGAAAGTATGCATAATCAATTTCTTTGTAACCTAGCGCAAAAGCAACTAAACTTTTTGCGTTTTCAACATCCAAATTTCCTTCATATATTTTATCAGCTAGTTTTTTTGCTTCGAAGTTACGCCCTTCTGCAAAGAGTAGATTAACAAGAGCTATTTTGACAGTTCTCTGCGTACTGATTTCGTTAAGCGTTTCAATCGCTGACGATGGATCTTTACGGCGTAAATATATTTTTGCCACTTCCAACGTAGCTTTTCCTGCAATTTGCGAGTCTTTTCCCTTCATAACCTTAAAGAAAAACTCAATTGCTTTTTGGGGATTTTCGCTACTATGTACTAATCCTTGGCAATAGTTATAAAATAAGCTCACTTGCAAAAAATTAGTGATAGACTTACTTACTTGAGCAATGATTTTTTTCGCTTCTTCTTTTTTTCCTTTGCTTGCCTTGTATATTGCTAGGAATATGTGTCCATTTGCTCTTAGAACTGAGTCTTGTGATTTGAGTAAATTTTTAGCATGTTGTTCTAAGTTTACAAAGTCATTTTTTACAAAGAAATGTTTAGCGAGAGTAAAGCTTGCCAAATTATTTTGTAAACTTGCTGCTTTAGTATAACTTTCTAATGCCAAAGACATTTTTCGTTGCTCTAAATATACATTACCTAGCCAATAATGATACTCATTGTTCTCTGCATCTTCTACAAGGAGATCTTGTAAAATAATTTGCGCCTGGCTGTATTTTTTCAAGCTGTATAGCTTTTTCGCAGATGCTAGACTAGTGTCATATTCAACTTTGCCATCATCTCCTTTTAATTCTTTTCGACTACTATAAATGTTTCCTTTTGTTAATTTTTCTAGATTTTCATCAGCTTTCAGCGCAAGATTAGATGAAGGATATTCTTTAATAATCTGTTCAAATATAGAGATCGCTTCATCGGTTTTTCCATCGCGAACTAAGGAACGCGCTTTTAAAAAAAGTTTATTAACTTCGTTGCTTCTGTCACAGCCAATGATCATAACAAAGCACAAAATCGTTATATAAAAATATTTAAACATTTTTCTGCCTATTTTTTTTGTAGTTTTTCAATAAGTTTTTGGATTTTTTGTTTCTTTTGTTCATCAATTATCAATAATCGCGCATCTCTTAAATATTGTATTGCTTGTAAATTAATACCTAATTTATTAAGAACTAGCCCGTGTAAATACAAATAGTCACCATTTTGCCCTTGTTGTTTTATGAGATTTTGGGTAATAAGCCCACATTCTTTCCACTGTTTCATCTCATAGTATATTTTTGCCAAGGTATAACGATACGCTGCGATATTGGAGCTGCGAACTGCAAGAAAAGCATAGCTCAAAGCTTCTCCTAGCTTCTTTCCTTGTCGTAATTTCATCTTCGCTAACCTGTGAGCCGTTGTTGCACTTTTTTGTGGAAAACGTTCTATTGTTTCGCGATAAATAGCATCTGCTTTATTCAGTTTCCCCATTTCTTCGTACATACTTCCACGTAAATTCGCAATTAAAACTGGCTGCGCACCCATTTTTTGTGCAATCTTAAGTTGATTAATAGTGTTTGACCATTTTTTCATCGTAGTAAATGCACGTGCTTTACCAATGTATGATATTGGGTTTTTCGGATTTTTGTCGATGGCTTTATTATATTCTGCTAAGGCTTCTTTGTATTTGCCTTTTTCATAAAACAATTCACCTAAAATATAGTGCGAGTAAGCTGTATTTGGAAATAATTTTGTTAAGTTTTGATAAGCCTGCAGTGCCAACTTATCATTTCCTTTGAGTCTATGCATATCTCCTAATAGACTTGACGCAAAAGCTAGATTTTTGTCACTCGTTTTACGTTGCAAAACATATTCACACAGTTCTACCATTTCAATGTACAATCCTCTATTAAAATATACTTTTGCAGCGACTAAACGCAAAGGTATACTTTTGGGAAATTTATCGATATACTCAATAGCAATTTCTAATGCCTCATCAAAAGCACGATATAATAATAAAAGCTCTCCTAGCATTTCAGCAACAGCTAAATTGTTACCTATTTTCTTTTTTAATTTGTAGTGGTGATCAATCGCCTTCTTTTTACTCTTGCGAATGAAGTAATATCTAACAAGAGCAAGATCTGCGTCTATAGAGTAACGACTTTCCGCTAAATCATTTAGTGCTTTTTCAGCAATGTCAAATTGCTCTAAACGCAAATAAACTTCAGCTAATTTTAAAATTGAGCGCGTGTAAAAAATTGGATTTTTTTTAGCGATATTTAATTCTTTTTCTGCTCGCGCAAGATTGTTTTCCTCTATGAAAAACATCGCTTTTAGATAGTGGACAAGAGCAAGGTTAGTTTTAGGATACAAGCGATCTATGATTTTTTTAGCTTGTTTTTTATCTTTCGATACAAAAAACACTGCGGCAAGCAAAGCATCGCACTCGTTTTCATCAACCCCAAGAATTCGTAGCTTTTTAATTTTATCATATATTTGATCAACAATCGATGTTGACCATACACCTAAATAACAAATACGTAGCTGAGCCTCAACCATTTGCGGTTCTAGTTGTGTCGCCATCAAATACTGTTGGAAGATTTGTGTTGGGTCTATTTGACGTATGCTGTTTTGTTCAAGTAGTTCATAAACATTCCCAAGTAGATAGAGCGCTTTTGCTGAACGTAATTTTAAACTAAGAGCTTGTAATAACCTCTTCTCAGCTTCAATGTATTTTTTCTTACTTATGAAGTTTTCGGCCTCAAAAATTAGATCTAAATGTCTTGCCTCTTTTACATTTGTTGTTTGTTGAGTATCTTTGTAAATCTGATAAATGCGAAAGGATCCAAAAATACAAGCACCCGCTACTATATAAAAACCAGCAACAACAAGAAAGCGCCAGAAAAATATCTTGGGCTTAGCACTTTGCGCTTTGCACCCGTAATATTTATTATCTTGTTTTGTAAGATCAACCAAAGGACATACACCATTGACCATTTGTGGAGATCCATAAAATTTTGTTGCGCGACAATAATAGACAACAACATCTTCGCCATATTCATCGGGTCTTGTACCAAAATGTTGACAGTTCCTCTTAAAGATAAAAGCAAAAATACTTAGTTTAGTAATATTAATCCATAACATATGAAAAAAGAGTAACATCATATCTACCGGAAAGCGTAAAACAATAGGAGTATAATACTCCATTTTTTCAAAAAAACTACGCTCAATTACGTTTGCCAAATTTTGATTGTTTTTGTCTATTTCCGCTTGAGGCAGCTTGCACCACCGATAAGTAGCAGTAAAAAATAAATATATGGTGGCTGTATAAAGAATCATCGAGCCGTAAGAATGCCAAGCGTTAACAATTGTTTGTGAGGCAAAAAAATGTCCGAGTAAAATTAAAACAAAAATGCGTACCACATTCATAAAATACATGAGCGTGAACCCCACTACGCAAACCACTAAAACGCGAATTTTGTATATTTCGCGGAAAACAGGTAAAAATATTGCAAAAAAAGCAACAATAAAAGTAGTTATCCCCTCCATTCCAGAACATTTATCTGCTATGTATACAAAAAAATCAGTGGTCCCAATAATAGGATTATGGCCTTCAAAACGGGCAACAGTATTATTAAAGCAGAGTTCGAGAAACAATACATTTATCTTAGCAACACTGTATGAAAGTAAAACCCACAATTGCTTATTGAATATTGTTGATAACGCCAGTCCAAAAGCTAAAGCAGAAAAACGTCGAATATGTAAATAAGGAGAAAGCCAAAAATTAAGCAATAGAAGAGGACATAGCAATACTCCATAAACTTCGTTGGCTAAAATTCCAATAGGAAAAGCAAGTAGGTATAAAACCGTTGCATACTTAATTTTGAAAAAAGCGCATACTAAAGTAAAATGGCAAAGTAAACCGACAGCCAAAATTTCAATGCGATATACAACAGTTAAGTATCGCACATTTGTCTTAAAATAACTTGCCAGTTGGATTAATATGTGGTCTTTAGGCCATTCTTGTTGAAAGTTTACATTTTTAAGATATTGCAAAAGTAAAACGAAGCCTACAAAAAACGCTATATGTGCCGCAATAAAAACCAAATTAACTTTTTTGCGAACAATGATATTTTCATCTCGAAAGAAAAGAATGGCAAATAACGCTACCGAAAAAGTAATAAAGATAAATCCATCTCGAATGATTGGCTTAATTTCTAACAGTGAAATAAAAATTTCAGGTAAAATTTGTAACTCTAGATATAACGCCAAACATAGCAAAGCAAATAAATTGGCCTTTTTTTCGACTGATAAATCCATAATATTTCCTATATTCCTAAACTGTTTTTATTCGCCAACCAACACTCTATTTCTCGAAGAGTCATATAAGTGAGAAATTTACCACTATATAGAATAATGGCTAAGCATATCAAACAGTGCACTAAAAAAAGAGATTCGGCAAAAATCATTAAAAATGCAAATATAAAGCTGATACATGTCGAATAAGTTAAAAAGATAACAATTGTATATGTTAAAGCTGTTGCGGTGCTGCGATATTTTGCCGAGCAGTAGAGAGCTATTCTCACTAACATAAAGGAAGATAGCCCATAACATATTCCGACTACAACACCAACTATACAGAGGTACACCCCAATAAGTATTAACAGAAAAATAATACCAGAGATAATATAAACTCTAACATACAATTCTAGAGGTTTTATCGCAAGCCATAAAGCTCGGCGTTTATTATCGAGAATCATAATAGAAGTTACACGAGTTAATCGTAGAAGCTCTATTTCCTGTCCATCAACAGCAAAAGAAGAAGAGGCATAAACTGTTAATGCACATAGCGCACAAACACCAACAATAATTAAACCAAGGCAATTAAGAAATGGAATCCAAGCCACGATTGTAAGAACCGAAATAAAACGGCAAAAAGCGTAGGTAACTTGAAAAATCTGTCGCTGCTCTTCTCTATTGAGTAAAACATTATTTCGCGAGAAATGTTTTGTAAAACGATAGCGTTTGAGAAGCCATTTAACTATTTTTTCTATGCGCTTGCTTTTTTGTTGAGAAAATACCTGGAAACTCCGTCCCGCTAATAATAAAAAAAATAAGGACATAGCAATACAAACGAAAAAAAATGTGTAATATTCTGTGATGTAAACATTGTTTAGCAAACCATCTATTTGATATGCTGGGGCTATAGGAATATCCCATACCAAAGCCAATGTCTCTATTAGGCCAACTGCCAATGCTGTAGCAAAGAGCGAATTCATCGTTGAAAAATTAGTTCTACAGGTAATACATATAATTGCGGCACAAATAACAGAACAAAAACTAAATAATATTAAATATATAGCGAAAATTTGCGGTGCTGCGACACCACCAAGGTGAGTACACATAAGAAAAACAGGTAATGTCGCGCCACCGTGAATTGCAATGAGAGCTAAAAATGAGGTATATTTGTACCAAATTAGAGAGGAAGAAGAGATTTTAGAAATGACTAATAGAGGAAGAACTCCTTGTTGCTTATCATCATTAATTAACTTACTTGCAAAAACAGGAACAAACAAAATAACAAATGTATAAAGAGCAAGAGAAACATAGTGAAAAACATCCAAACCAATGCGCGACGCTTCTCCTGATGTTAAATTTGCTTCGGAAATAAGAAGAATAAAAGTGAAACTAATACATCCAATTAAAAATAAGCGTCGAAGCAAATAAGCTCCTCGATTGGAACATCGATACAAGTAATGGGAAATAAAAGAAAAAGTGTTCACTTCGCATCTCCTTCTAGAGACAGGCCTAATCTAAATGTCAACACGCCTACTTTTTATTATTTATTGGTAGAGAAAAATTAGTAAAAATAGGATAATGATCAGAACCATAATTGTTCATTGTTGTACGCTTGTAAACCTTACCTCCTGGCGATAACAACAAATGATCTATTGGAATCCATAACAAAAAACTCATTGAAGGCCAACTACTTTGATTACCAAAACCTTGACGACTATCTTTCAAGCCTGTGGCATTAATAAAATCACTAAAATAAGGAGACCAAGGGGTCATATTTAGATCACCAACTACAACTAAAGGATTTTTCACTACGCCTATATATTTTGCAAGTGCTTGTAGTTGCTCATTTCGCGATGCAGAATAATCTGCCGTTCTTGGAGGAAGCGGATGAGTGGCAATGATCGTAAACTCTTGATTTTGCTGATTGATTTTAACAACAATGCTTGGTGTACTCGATCTAGAAAAATACTCTATTTTAGAATAAGAGAATGAATGGCGACTTAGAAATAAAATTCCAAAACTATCGCCTCGCGACACTCCCTGGCGATGAGGGTAAAGCTCATGAAGCTCTTGGCAAGCCTTTTCCCATTCAAAAGTGACTTCTTGTAGACATACAAAGTCTGCCTTGGTATTTTTTATAAAATCAATTACTTCATCATAATTATTATTACTGCGTAAAACATTGAAATGTAACATTGTCATTTGATCAGTTTGCTGACTTTGTGGTTCTTCTTGAGGAAGAAAAATAGAGCATACTATAAAAATTTGCCACAATAAGACAACAGAAAACCAAAGGAGCAATTTCCATTTTCGGTATACAGCATGAGCTATGCAGAAGAAGAGTGCTACTATTGTATACTGTACCGCAAAATGGGAAGCCAACTCAAACATCCAAAAAAAGCGAGCAAAAAATTGCAAACACCATCCTGCGATAAATAAAGATCCAAACACTTTAACCACGTTAAGAAACTGAAATTTGGGCTTCAATACATTTCCTCCTACAAAAAAACGGTTCCAAAAAATAATTAGATCGCAAAATATAAATAAGATCATCTAATTTTTTGGAACCGCTCAGAGTCACGAACGGGTCGCGAACTTACAAAGTCAAAATTTAGAACGTGTCACCACATCCCTATTTTCTACAACAAACGAAATACTTTACGTAACATCCACTCTAACGTGTAAAGAGACAAGAGTAGCATTAATAACCACATAACCCAGTCATTTTTATCAAGAATGGACTGCGAGCGTACTTGAATAGGAATAGTTTCTTTTATTGGTTCTAAACTGCGTAAATGTTTCTCTAAATCATAAATTTTGAGATGTTTACCATTTGTTTTTTCTGAAAGTTTTTTCAAATCAGTATCGTTTAGCTCTGATTTGCCTGATTCTGCAAGAGGTGCTTCTACATTAAAAAGCACACTAATTTCTTTGTCTTCAGGTGTTTTAAACCAAATTTTATAATTCCCTACTTCAGATACAACAAGGCTACCTTGAAATGCACCTGATTCGCTTGGATTTTTCTTTAGCTTTTTTTCCTTGCGTCCGCTACCAGGAGCAGAATAATAAACGAGCCACTCATCTTCATCAATTTCTTCGCGTTTTTGGTTGTCTACTATTTTTAGAGTAATGTTCACCATATCACCAACTACATATTGAGAATTGTCAACACGTAAGTAGTATTGACGTCCTTTGCTAAGAAGAATTCCTTTTGAAATATGGCGAATAACTTGTCCCCAGAAACGGTAGAAATAACGATCTCCATGAATATAACGCCAACGCCAACTAGAATCTATAGCAGCAAAAAAAGTTTTTCCGCGTCCATAATACTGAGTGGTGAAAAGTTTGGAACGAGTTTCTCGATTAACAGCAAGAACTGTAGCTCCTGGCTTTACCTTATCTACAGGATAATACCAATAGTAAGGAGGTAATCCCATTCGTTGATTTTCCCATAATTGAACATTGTTTTCACTATCGCTCAAAAGTCGCATAATTGAGTGCGTTTTTCCTTCAGCAGTGAGGCTAATTCCATAAGGAGTAGAGAAAGGTGGAGATAATTCATTTGTAGAGTTTACCACAATAGGTAATAACGGAGCCAAATCACTTCCCCAATATTCTGTAGGGTTATGTCTTTCTCCACTAATAAAAACAAGCCCACCCCCTTGATCTTTAACATAATCAATAAGCAATTTTTGTCTATCTAAATTTAAATCATCAGGTGACACATCACCAATAATAATACAATGGTAATCTGCTATTTCTTCTTCAGAGGGAAAACCTGAAATAGAAGGTGCATCAGCACTTTTATCATGAGGAAAACGCGAGTCTGCTGAAAATAAATATGTGTTTGCTGTAATCGTTCGATCACGTATTAAAGCATTACGCAAGTAACGATATTCCCAACGTGGAGGTCCCTCAAGGTATAAAACCCGCAATTTTTCTTCAATAATACGAATATTATGTTGGCGTAAATTATTGTCAACGTTTGCTTCGTAAGATTGTTCTAAAATTTGAACTGTAATATTATAGTCCCCAGGACTTTGGAATGTATGTGGAATAGTAATGCGTTGTCTGGTTTCTTCTGGCCCCAAAGTTATTGATTTTTCTTCGAGAACTATTTCTCCCCATTTTAAATAAATAGGAATAGTTTCACCTTCGTAACCTACATGCTTTACTTCAACCTCAAAAGGAACATTATCGTCTTTGAGTGCAATTTCAGGAGCCTCAACAGCAGTGAGTACGATATCTTTTTTCTTTAAAGTACTACCAATACCAATAGTAAAAACAGGGACTTCTTTTTTATATGCGAATTCTGCTATTTCTTGCCAACTTTTATGCCCAGTGTTATGCTGACCATCTGTAAAGACAAAGACAGCGGTTATTGTTCTACCCTGCATAGAGTCAATTGCTTTGGCAATATGCCCATAGATATCGGTTTTTTTTCCTTCCGCGTCTATTGTTTTCCAATCAGGAGGGAGCGATAACTTTGATAAAGCAGTATCAAATTTAAAAAAATGAACATTGCATTCTTCTTTTAGCTCTTTCAAACGTTTTGAACCGTTTACAATGTCTTGGACAATTTCAATACGAGTTGCTTTGCTTATTTCTTTTGAAGAGCCAACTTGCGAAATTGCAGTGACTATTTTTTGTTGTTCTTCTTCACTTGGGTACCTGTCTTTGGTGTTCATCGAAACAGATGAGTCTAACAAAAACAGTAGATTAGATTTCTTTACTTCTTCACGTTTTTCTTCCCAAACTGGTTCACACAATATAACTAGTAACAACAGTAGTACGGAAAGACGTAGTAATCCTAAGAAACCTCTGGCAAGTAAAGATTGACACCCTACTTCCCTCTTATAGCAAATGTATATCCACAATAACATTACTGCTACAATTGTGGCTATTCCCCATTCGGGAATCTCCGTATTAAATTTGAAAGTGTGGGTAACTTGTTCATTATTCGCAACAAAGAAGCCAAACATAATTTCCCGTTCTAAATAAAATTTTCATAATAAATGTGTAGGGCGTGTCCCTATTTTCCATAATTTAGCACTTTTAAACTAAGGCCTGTCATCAATTAAATACTTGCTGACTGTGACCCTTGCCGTAATCGTAGCG
Organism: Candidatus Uabimicrobium helgolandensis; assembly: GCF_041508025.1. Lineage (NCBI taxonomy): Bacteria > Pseudomonadati > Planctomycetota > Candidatus Uabimicrobiia > Candidatus Uabimicrobiales > Candidatus Uabimicrobiaceae > Candidatus Uabimicrobium > Candidatus Uabimicrobium helgolandensis. The sequence continues at coordinate 1,542,710 of NZ_CP165719.1, read as the reverse complement.
GTAACCATAATCGATTCTAAAGCACATTTTTTTTGACTATATTTTAAAATAATTATAAATTAAGGCTACCTCATACTATTTTCGAAATCGATCAAGGTCACATAAGAATTTTTATTAATTGATGTCCTAGTTTTGTTACTTTTTTTCGCATAGCAATACTATTTAATTTCAAAATGCCAAAATCCAAATAGGAACACTCTCTAGTTACTTGTCATATCGTCCAAACCACATTGCCATAAACGTTTCCATTAAAGACAGTAGTAATATCAGCAAAAGAATTGGCTTCCAATATTCGGAATCACTTAATGGCCCCATCAAACTATTTTTTTCTTTTACATTTGTTTTGAAGGATATCTTTATCCCATCCAACATCGCAAGTATTTCATTTTGAGATAGTCTATGAATATTTCCTTCTTCTGGATTTACATTTACTGCAAATAGTTCAGTAGTTTCTAATATTTCTTGTTCTTTCATAACCTGCTCTGGAATATTAAACTTTAAATGATACACTCCTGACTTCAGGGTATCAGTATATTCCACTTTGTACGGAGGCCCTCCTTTGTCTGAAGCATAAATTCCTTTTTTAATAGGAGATTTTTGCGGAGCCGTTACCTCGGCATCTTCTCCAATATAATACGGAAATTTTTTAACAATAGGAGTACCAACAAATATATTATTTTCATCAACAGGAGGGCTTACTAAGTATTGAATAAATTCATGGATCATAATTAGAAAAACGTAACCAAATCGATCTGAATGCAAATTATTCCACTGTTTATCAGCTGTTGTTGTCGACAGAATAATTTTTCCACGGCCATAGATTCTTTCTATAAGAGCTGGATATTTCTGAGGATGGTCAAACGCTGCAATTACACTGACATTTTCATCGTCAGGATCAATTTTTACAGGAAAGAATTTATAAGTAAAGTAATTGCGAAAATCTTCTAAAAGATCCTTGTTATTTACAAAATACTTCAGTACTTTATGATCTTTTTTTACTTCATCTAATTTGAAAGTAGTTTTATCTTCTTTATCAGATGCTTTACCGATAGGATTACCATCAAGTTTACCCGGTAAAATCCCCAAACCATCACCGTAAAATTCAGTGTTGTAATACTCAACAGGGACTTTGTCTCCCAACCAAATAAAGAGCCCACCACCCTTGCGAACAAATTCCTGTAGTTCTTCGAAACGTCTTTCATCGTCAAAAGTTTGAAGATTTGCCAAAATAATGACATCATAGTCTTTAAACTTTGTGTTAGATGAGAGATTACCAATACCAACAGCTTTAGCTTGAATAATATTGTCATCTGTTTGGCCAATAGCTGCCATCAAATGATCAGTTTCACTTTCAAAAGCCTCCTCTTTGCCGTCTCCATCAATTACGAGAACTCTAATACTTTTAACTACTTTAACGATCAAATGTTTCTCATTATCTGCAATTAAATTGTCACCCGTTAGGTCTACAGTAATGCTATGGCTTCCCATTCTAGCGAAATTATAAAAAAATGGAATGCGTTGTTGTTCCCCTGCTGAAATAGATATATATTCGGTACCTTGTTTTCCTGTTTTTTCTTTAGTAATCGGTTTTTCACCACTGCGAACAAAAAAGTTCACAGCAATTCCTTCAGCATTTTTGCTACTATTATTACGTATTGTAGCAACAAAACGCGTGAGTCCACCAACACCTATAACACCATCAGTTTCAATTGATTGTACAGTCAAATTTGCAGGATCAGATGTTATCCCAACATCAACCATTGTTAGTTGAGTTCGATCACCTATTTTTTCCAACACTTCAAGAAAACCATGATTTTTACAAGCCTCTGTCCAAGGTTTTCTTTGTAAATCAGTAAGAATAAAAACTTTTTTGTTTTTGTATTTTGTATATTCAGGGCTTTCAATTAATTTGAGAAGTACATTAGTCGAATTAATGACATCCGTGCCCATTTCCGATGGCTTTATACTCTCCATTTGCTGAATAATAGTACCCTTTTCAGCAGGAGAAACCTCGTGAAATGCGTCAATAACTTTTGGTTGTTCGTTTAAAGTCGTGAGAGTAACTGAATCTCCTGATTTTGCATTTTTTATTATTTTGCGAATATGATCTTTAGCTCTTTCAAAAGGAGATGTATTACCATCACGCACGCTCATACTAAACGAATTATCTAGCAGTACAATGTAATGATCAGTTAGTCTAGTAAAACCTTTGCTCAAGAAACTTTCGTTTGCTGTTGGACGGGCAAACATCAGCACTAGTAGAATAATAATTAGTATTCTAATTAAGAGTAAAAGTAAGTTTTCTACTAGCAAAGAGCGCTTGTTTTTCTTGTAAGCAGCTAGTAAGAATTTCATTGCGGCCCATTGTATTTTCTTGTAACGCTTACGAAAAATAAGATGAATGATGATTGGTATCATTCCCGCGGCAGCAAAGTATAAAACGTTCGCATGTATAAAGTGCAAATTCATCAAGCATTCCTCAATTTTTAGGATAAAATTTCTACGTAGCCCTATCTTCTCCCTGAGCGGTTTGCTAAGTATGCGGAGAGAGCGACCCCTAAGTTCTGGTCCGTAGTTATCTGTTGATAATCAATTCTGTTGGCAACACACCCACTTTTAAGATTTGAAATAAATTTGTTTATTTCTTCCAAGTAAGCATTTCTAATTGCCCGAGGATTGATCACCACTTTGCTATTTATATCTTCCAAGCCTTCAAATTGGGTCAGTTTTTGTAGAGGGAAGTTTAATTCATCAGGATCAAGAACATGCATAATTACGACGTCGTGTTTGCGGTGCCGCAAATGTCTTAGGCCAGCAAGAACGTTGTCAGCCTCATCCATAAAATCAGAAATAATAATAACAAGTCCTCTTTTCTTGAGGCGTTCGCCAACATATTTTAACACTTCTGAAATGTCCGTCTTTTCATTTGTAGAAGTTTCGGCCATTGTTTTGACTATATCTCCTAAATATGCTGGGTTCGACGAAGATGGAAGTACTTTTTGAATCTTATTATCAAAAGTACACAACCCAACCATATCTTGTTGCTGAAAAACGAGATATGCAATACTCGCTGCAATATGGCAAGCATAGTCGTATTTGGACATGCAACCTTCACTTGCATACTGCATAGAAGAACTTGTATCTAGAAGTAAATATGCTGTTAGGCTCGTTTCTTCTTCGTACTCTTTAATATAGTAGCGATTAGAACGTCCGTATACCTTCCAGTCAATATAACGAATATCATCTCCGGGAACATATTCGCGGTGCTGAGCGAATTCTACAGAAAAACCATGGAAAGGACTTTTGTGTAACCCCGATATATAACCTTCGACAATAAGACGCGCTTTTAACTCCAGGCCATTAATTTTGTTTAAAACTTTAGGATTTAAGTACTTCAGATAATCTTCCATCTTCGGCAGCCTTATCAGGGATAATTTCAATTAGTTTATCAATTACTTTGTCTGGGGTAATGCCTTCTGCAGATGCGGTGTAATTGGTAATAATGCGGTGGCGCAACACTGGATGCGCTACCGCTCGTATGTCTTCGGTAGACACGTAATTACGACCATGTAATATTGCACGTGCTTTTGCACCAATAATTAGGTACTGACTCGCACGTGGACCAGCTCCCCACGAAAGCCAATTTTTAATAAAATCTGGCGCTTCTGGTGTTGTTACTCTTGTCATGCGCGCAAAACTCATAGCGTACTGTATTTGGTGATCTCCAATAGGTACACGGCGAACGATTTTTTGCAATTGTACTATATCCTCTTTAGAAACTACCTGAGAAATATCCGTATCAACATCAGTTGTTGTCAATTTCATGATTTGTAGTTCTTCTTCTTCTGTAGGATAATCAACAAGAGTGTTGAACATGAAGCGGTCAAGCTGTGCTTCTGGCAAAGGATATGTTCCTTCTTGCTCGATTGGGTTTTGTGTTGCGAGTACAAAGAAAGGTTGCGGTAAAGTATGCTTTTTGCCCCCTGCAGTGACTTGATGCTCTTGCATCGCTTCTAATAGCGCCGCTTGAGTTTTTGGAGGTGTACGATTGATCTCATCTGCAAGTACAACATTCGCAAAGATAGGGCCTTGTAAAAATTTAAACTGCCGTTGTCCTGTAAGCTTATCTTCTTGAATAACCTCGGTTCCGGTAATGTCGGAAGGCATTAAGTCAGGAGTAAACTGAATACGCATAAAAGAAAGAGATAATGCTTGAGCTAAAGTGGATATAAGTTTTGTTTTAGCTAAACCTGGTACCCCAACAAGTAAGCAGTGGCCTCGTGAAAAGATAGAGATGAGAACTTCATCAATAACTCTCTCTTGACCAACAATTACCTTGCCTATTTCTTGTTTAAGTAGATTGTGAGCCTTTTTTAATTTGGCAATCACTTCTTGATCTTTTTCTTCCGTATTTTGTGAATCCGTTGTGTTTTCCATGGTTTCTCTTTCTACTGATACGTTTGTCATTGCACTTGCAATATCTTTATTTTCTAGAGATACTGTCTGCGGATTTTTAACAGAATTGTCTACATTTTCAGTATCTTGGGTTACCACTTTCTCTATTTCTGAAGCTGTGTCTGACTCAGATTCTTCCTCTACTTGTGGTTCAGATTCTTTTACCTCTGAAATTGTCTCTTGCTCAGGTTCTTTTTTTGCTTGTGCTTCAGGTTCTTTTACTTCTGAAGTTGTCTCTTGCTCAGGTTCTTCTACTTCTGAAGTTGTCTCTTGCTCAGATTCTTTTACTTCTGAAGTTGTCTCTTGCTCGGGTTCTTTTACTTCTGAAGTTGTCTCTTGCTCGGGTTCTTTTACTTCTGAAGTTGTCTCTTGCTCAGGTTCTTTTGCTTTTGAAGCTGCCTCGACTTCAGGTTCCTTTACTTCTGAAGTTGTCTCTGATTCAGACTCTTTTGCTTCTGAAGTTACCTCTGGCTCAGATTCTTTTACTTCTGAAGTTGTCTCTGGCTCAGACTCTTTTGCTTCTGAAGCTGCCTCGACTTCAGGCTCCTTCACTTCTGAAGTTGTCTCTGATTCAGACTCTTTTACTTCTGAAGTTGCCTCTGGCTCAGATTCTTTTTTTACTTTGGTTAGTGCAGAATCCTGTTTATCCTGAATCGTCACGTTCGTCGAGGATGCCTCATTTTCACTGTCGACAGTCTGTCCCAGTTTTTCTGTATGTTCTATATCACTCGACTCACTAATTTTTGGTGTTTCTTTCTCTACCGGCTTATCATTTTTTTCTGATTGACTTTGGTTTTCAAGAGCATTTTCATCTTGAGACATCGATAATTTCTTTCTATTCAAAATAAAAGCGTACCTACTCACGCAAAAAAATTATATTATTTCTTCCTGACAAAACAAAATAAGATTGTTTGTTGTACTCAAAACTATTGATCGTATGATTTCTTAAACCTCTGCGGCTAAACAAATATTTAATATCTCTACTATAGTTTAAGTTTGTAGAACGACCATCTGACTTTCGCAAAGCATATAAAAATTGTCCATTTGTGGGAAAATAGATATAGTTTTTACTTAAACTACCAATTCCTGATATAGCTCCCAAAACATTTTTTTCCCACAAAATTTCTCGAGAATTATTTTCTTGTAGAGCAACTATTTGTGTTTTATAACTTGTTGTTCCTGCAATATAAACCGTGGCATTGTCATCTACACCTAAAACACGGTCAAAAACGGTGTTTTGTGTATTATCGGGGAAGATTCGTTCAAGAGCCCCAGAAAAACAATCATAAATATACAACTTATCTGAATCTGTAGGAGTTACATACAGTTTACCGTTTTTTACAATAGGAGGTACGTTTTCCCACATAACCTTACGCGGAATTGCATTGCTACGTAGTTGATATTTTTGTTTTTTGTGGTTGTGATATTGATTCAACCAATGAACATGACCATCAATAACATCAATAGCAGCAACCGCTCCTAGATTAGTACAGCAATAAATTTTTCCATAAGCACACACTAAACCAGAACTAGCAGTTATTTTATTTTGCGTACTCGAGTACTCTTTTTCTATTTTAGAGCCCACGAATTGGCGCCATAACATTTTGCCTTTTCTGTTGTAACGCTTCTTAGGATCCTTTATTTCTCGATCACCTGATATATCAAAAGCATAGATCTCCGTACTTGTTTCTCCTGTGAATCGCGTTGCACTCGCAAAAACTTTATTCCCTAAAACTATTGGAGAGAAATTGAAATGAAGGTCTTGTTTAACGCTTTCATCAGGCCATTGCCACAAGAGCTGTCCTGTTTCTGCATCCCGCGCGTATATTTTAGAAAAAATCGTATTATTTTTAGCCCCTGCCGCAAAGTAGTACAAACACCCATTATTATATGTAACAGTTGTGTACCCAGGGTCATTTTTAAAATTGCGAGTATTTAGTGGAATATCATTTGCTTCCCACTTAGATTTCATATTCATGCTTTTTTGAGGAAGTATATCATTTAAACGGACACAAATCAATTTATTTGGCCTCCGCAAATACATCTGATTATTTGCAAAAACGGGTAGCGAAATTTTACTTTGTATTCTTTTGTAACGATAAGAAACAGTATTTTTTCGCGTAATTCTACTAAAATCAAAATCTTTCGTTATTTGATTATTTGCATTGTTTCCTCTAAAGCTAGACCACCCACTTGTCTTCTGATGTGAAAATCGTTTAGGAATCTCTGTTATAAATTTCCCTACAGATATTTGTTCTCCAGCAATTGTGATTGTTTTATTACTTCTACGATATTTTTTGTGTAAGTGTTTGTAAATATGAATATCTTTGTTTAAATAAGCAGCAATTGCTACTTTTACAACAGTAAGTCCACGTTGGTATTTCGGATGAAATTCTAAATGAGTTATCCATACATTTAGAGCTTCATCAATTCGGCCGCAAGCAAAATATAGATCGCCTAGCTGCACTAGCATATCTTGGTAGTGCAACTGTAGCGGATCTTTAGCCAAAAATTCTTCTACAATTTGAGGTTGATACTTTTTCCAAGACAACTCTAATGCTCTATTTCTATTTTTTGCAAAAGACACAAAGTGTTGTCTTATCTCAGGGGACACTTGTTTGAGAAGTTTATGTAGGTATGGGCGCATTCCAATATTAAGTCCCCGTGCTATATTTGCATATTGGATTTTCCATAGTTCTGCAGCTGGTGTTTTATAGCCTCTACTTAAAATTTCAAGTTGTTGAGGAGTAAGCATCAAATCAAAATTTTCGAATATTTCTCGAATATATATATTAGGCTTTGGTTTTGTACTTCCTTTTTGAAAAGAAAAATACTTTCCTTTGTACTTACGAATAATACTTTCGAGTTTTTTTAATTCGTTGATATTGCTACTACGGTACTTAGTAACAATTCCAGAACTTATTTTTAAAATTTTACTATACTCTGTGGCAGCGTACTCAGCTTCACTACTCATCTGTTTTGAGATAGCATCATCCACGCGTTCTTCTAGTTCTTTATCTTTTTCAACATATATAGCACGTTTTTTTGCTTGTTGTGCAGATACACTTAGAACGCAAAACATTAAAATCAAAATGATAGAAGAATTTTTCATAGTTCGCCTCTTTATTTAATACCTCTTGCTTTTTTGGTTTCGTATAGCAAGGTTGATATATCCTCTGCTTTACTCGAAAACTTAAACTGGGTCTTTTCTTCTATATCTTGATACATCCTTTGTGCAGATAACAAAAGTTTTTCTGCTTTTTCTAAATCAGCTTTGATTTTCTTTTCCATCAATGGCCGAGCTTCGTTTATCTTTTTATCTGCCAAAGCTATTTTAGCTTCGACTTCTTTAAAAGTTTGAAACCAGTTTTTCCAACTAACAAGACTAGCTTCCACAGGCTTTTGTCTATGGCAACCTCTCGTCTTTTTACGATATTCAAGCAAAGCATTATGCATACGTACTTTAGCATCTTCATCGCTAAATTTATTAAAACTAGCAAAAAAGATTTTTAAATTTTGATCTTCAGGAGAATTTTTTAGATAACGCTCAATAATTGCAAATAATTTTTCGCGTTTTGTTAGAGTTAACGCAAGTTCTTCTTCTCTTGTTAATATTTTCTTTGTTCTCTTTGGAGGAATAGATGTTTTCATAATCATCGACATCAACATTTTATTATCATTGCTAGACATTTTAAATGGAGACGTTTCTGTATAGCGAAACAACAACTCAGAATAAGATTCTTTTATTTTTGTATCTTTTCGATGACGATGTAGTACTTTGAAAATTTGTTCGACAGCTTCTTGAATTTTTTGATCTTTTAAAATATACAAATAGTACTTTTCAAAAAGTTTTGATGTAATAAGCAATAATGACTTACTCTTGCTATCCGTCAGTGAATTTTCAAATATTTTTACAGGGATTTCCGAATCTCCAATGTTAATCAAAGCATCAGCCGCACTGCTTGCAACAAGTTGTGACTTACTGCGTAACAAGCCAAACAAACGGTCAATGTACTCGTCATCACCAAATACTCCCAAGGTTCGAGCTGCTGCTGCTTTCTCTTCACTATTGCTACTCTTCAGGGCCTTGCGTACCGAACCTCTGAAATAGTTAATATAGTTGTCTCCAGAAGGTTTCGTACATTTACCTATCACACCAATAATATCGATGAGACGCGCACGCTCTACAGCACTTTCACTTTCTATAAGTCGATTTTCTACCAGTTCAACTAAACTATTTGCATAAGGATTTAATATCTGATTTTGGCGATGAATTTCCAATGTTTTGATAGTTTTTTCAATAACAGAATGATTTTTGTCAATACCAAGTTCAATAATTCCCTTTGCGGCTTTTTCTTCTTCGTAGTTTGCAAGCGCCTCAATAATATATTTTTTTGTATCAGGATTGAGGTTTTTCTTTTCCGTTTCCGCTAGAAGAGTATCGAGAGCTTCTACTGTTTTTGTTTTCCCTAAAGCACTTATCACGTATTTCTGCTGTTTTTCTGAAGCTTTTTTCAAATCTTCTTTCAAAGCGCTTACTGCTAAATCGCCCATATACCCCGTAGCAGTTGCAGCAAGACTTCCCAAACGTTCATTTTCACTGAGTAGTGCAAGGCTTAAAATTTGCATATTATCTGAGCTACTGAAAAAGCGTACTAAAGCAAGCGTGCCTATTTTTTCATTTTCTTTCATTGTCGGATATTGTTTTATTAGTTCCGGTAAACAACGCTCACCTTCTCGTAAAATCGGTACAAGAACAGGATCATTGCGCGGGTCAAAATTATCCAAATCACTTGGTATATCGAAGTTTTTTAGGTCTCCTACTAAACGAATAGGAGCTTGCATGCTATACCAATAACTAAAACCAACACCTCCACCAATGATGAGTATTAAAGCAAGTAGCGGAATAAAAGATCTTTCTTTTACACTTCGATAAACACGCCCTTTTGTTTTTTTCTCTGATTTTTTAATACCTAGTTTAGGAAATTTAATTTTTTTAGGTTGCTTTGGTGGTTTAGGTTGCCTAACTTGCGGAGCTCTTTCTACTTTTTTAGCTCTAGTTGTAGGCTTTGTTTTCCTTGGAACACTTTTTTCCGTTCGCGTTTTGGTACGAGGCTTTCCAGCAACAGGTTTTTTTGCTGTAGTTTTTGACACCGGTCTTGCTGTAGTTTTTGACACCGGTCTTGCTGTAGTTTTTGATACCGGTCTTGCTGTTTTTCCAGATTTTACGCGTGGTTTTGCGGTTCCTGAAGTCCGGCTCGATGTTCGCGGTGCACCTGAACTTCTTTTCTTTTTTATTTTATCACGATCTAAAGACACGACTAACTCCTCAAAACATTGGAGATAAAATGGTAATAAGTATCGGCTAATGATATCATGCGAATAGGGAACTTGTCAAGAGTGATAACACTTGTGTTTATAGTTTTTACAGAGATTTGTCGTTGTAAGTCAATTTTTCATATTAAGGATTTTTATGAGTAAAAAAATAAGTTGGATTTCTAATATTGCCATAGGAATTACTTGGATCTACCAAGGACTAATTCCCAAAATAATTTTCACTCATCCCCAAGAAGTTGCTATGGTAGAACATAATGGGTACTTTACAACCGAACAATCTATAAATATTGTAGTCTTTGCTGGTGTACTAGAATGCTTTTTTGGGTTGTTGTTTATCATAACTCAAAAGTATAACTTTCTACACTTTCTTAACATCTTGGCACTAAGTGTTCTTTTGGTTTCGGCTTTTTTGATAGAGAATAGTTTGTTTATTTTTCCCTTTAACCCTCCTACTTTAAGTATTACAATGGTCGCCTTATCACTTATTTCATTAGAGTGCAATAAAATGGAGAGATGTAATGAAAAAAGCAGTTTATGAAATTATACACCACGGAGCGGTGGACGGTGTTACTGGTTCATGTCACGAATTGAAAATCAATAATAAAGAAGGCATTCTTATTGATTGCGGACTGTTTCAAGGAGCTGAAAAATCTAGTGATGGTGCTGACGCTAATCAGTTGGAAATTGAATTTGAAATTAGCCATATAAAGGCCTTAGTAGTGACCCACTGCCACATAGATCATGTCGGACGTATACCATACTTACTAGGTGCAGGGTTCGATGGATCAATTATTTGTACAATGCCTACAGCAAAGCTTTTACCTCTTATACTAAAAGATGCTCTACACATTGGGGTAACGAAAAATAAGCGTCTGATTGAACGTTTTATTGATCTTATCGAAGAACGTATTGTAGCCGTTGAATATGGAAAATGGCATAACATAGAGTTACCTACTCAAAATGCGGAACTAAAAATAAAATTTTCTCCAGCGGGCCATGTTATCGGTTCTGCTTATGTGGAATGTGAAATAAAAGAAAATAACAAAGTCGATCAAGTTCTCTTTTCTGGAGATTTAGGAGCAACACATACACCTATTCTAATTTCGCCTAACGCACCAGAGGGAACAGACGTATTGATTTTAGAAAGTACTTACGGCGACAAAAACCATAATGGCCGCAAGGAAAGACGAAAAGTACTAAAATCAATCGTAGAACACTGTTTTAAAGACCGAGGAGTTATTATTATTCCAGCATTTAGTATTGGACGTACCCAAGAATTACTTTACGAGTTTGAGCAAATCATTCATGAATTTGGAGAAACTAAGGCCCACGACAAAGGGAAATGGGAAGACGTTGAAGTTGTTATTGATTCTCCTTTAGCCAATAATTTTACAGAGGTATACAAATCTCTCAAAGATTTTTGGGACTACGAAGCACAAGACGTGGTTAAAAAAGGTCGTCATCCTCTAGCATTCGACCAAATGACAACAATCGGCGACCATAAAGAACATCTTTCGACGGTTGAATACTTGTCTAAAACAGCAAGACCAACGATTGTGATTGCCGCAAGTGGTATGTGTACAGGTGGACGTGTTGTCAATTATCTAAAAAGTATGCTTGGCGATTCTCGCACTGACGTGGTGTTTGTAGGTTATCAATCTGTAGGAACTCCAGGACGAGATATCCAAAAATACGGACCACGTGGAGGGTATGTGGATATAGACGGTAAACGTTTTGATATTAAAGCCCAAATACACACCTTGCGCGGTTATTCTGCACACGCCGATCAAGAAGGACTACTTGATTTTGTACGCAAAATGAAAAAGAAACCTCAAGAAATAAGACTTGTTCACGGAGATGATCGTATAAAAAGGATATTTCAGGACGTTTTACAAAAAGAATTCCCTGACATAAATGTTCTTATTCCTTAATATTGTAACGATATACAGAAATCAAAAATCGCAACTTTAATGCTCTATCCAAAACAAATGTTCTTATTCTTGTTTTCGCGGACACCTCTAAACAAAGATGAGGGTGTCCGCGACAATCGATATAATAACTAAAACAAACGTTTTATTCTTCTTTTCGCGGACATCCATAAATAAAAATAAAAGTTGTCCCTACTTCTATTTGGAATAGGAAATGAACAAAAAACAAGTGCATTCAAATATTATATTTATTGTTGGTCTTACGGGAGTAGGTAAGAGTTCTACCATCGAGGCTCTACTAAAAAAAACCCTGGTTTCTTATTATTGCCTAATCGTCGTACACTAACAGATCAAATTATTATTCCTTCCTATTATTGCTGACGACTCTTGCTTTACTCTCGAAAATCTACAACGAGAATTACAGTGCAACACATTCGATATTTTAAACATCAAAACAGCACGTACGGGTTTTTCTTATTCACAAAAAATGTTACAGCAAGCAGTTTTACATAACAAAGGTGTTATGTTTGGTTCTCAAGCTAGCTGCGGACTTGGAACTATCTTTGGTGCTATTATGGCTAGCCAAGAAGGAGTTACTCACCCTTGTGAACTTAAAACTAAAACATGATATACTCAAAAAACCTATACATTTTGAAAACGGCTATTTAAATATTGAAACATTGCAAAATTATTCTTTAGAACTATAACAAAGAGGTATTTCCTTTTCAAGCAGTATGTGCAGCTCTTTCAAGGCTTCTTGTGCTTTAAATCTAACCTCTTTTGTTAAGGAAAGTTCTATAAACTCGTCTTCATCAACTACAATTTTTCGACCATTTGGAAAAGCGATAATGTCCAGCGCTAAATCATAGTAATACAAATGGCTATCTTTTATAACTATAGGCTTTGTTATATTGCAGTACCACCCACGTATATCATTGCTTTCACCATCATAAATCTCAAATATATTATACCATTTCTCAAAATAAAATGCCTCGATGCATTTATCACCATTTTTAAGTTGTAAACCGAAAATATCATAGTCCTTATGACTTACAAAGCTAGCCTGGACTATCATTCGCTGCTTATTGCTATGTATGCACTGTGCTTGGTACCTAAAAACATCATTTCCTTGATGATCACACTTGTGAATGGTAAGTGAATTGTCCATATCTTATCTTTTCCGCGATAATTTTTGAATTATAGATTTTAATGACGATTTTAAACTTGGTTGTAGCTTAATGGCTTTTTGAAAATCTTTAAGTGCTAAAGAATTATTGTTTAAAGAATAATATACTAAGCCTCGATTGTAGTAAGCGTTACTATATTCAGTATTTAGTTGAATTGCTTTCGAAAAGTCATAAATTGCACTCTTTCTTTTTTTCATTTCTCTGTAACAAACTCCTCTATCATTGTAGTATTCTTCCTTACCAGGATCATATTTGATAGCCAAGTTAAAATCACTTATTGCTTTTTTGCGTTTAGAACTTTTTTGGTAAATTTTTCCTCTAGTATGATAAAAATTTGCATTTTCCGGAGATAATTCAATAGAACGATTTAAAAACCCAATTGCACCATGGTATCCATATACATAAAAGTTAGAAGCGCCTAAACCCATAAGAGCTTGTGCATTATTTTTTTCAAAATCTAAAACTGCCCTAAACGAATGAATTGCGTTATTATATTGCTTTTCACAATAATAAATCTGTCCTAAAATGGCATGTAGCTTTGCACTTTCAGGACTTAAATCAATCGCCTTTTTAAAATCACTTATACCTTGTTCTATTTTATTTATAGACACAAATACTTGTCCGCGAAGATAAAAGAGATCGCTATCTTCATTCGTAAGATTCAAAGCTTTATTTAAGTACTGCAAGGCTCGTTGTTGTTTCTGTATAGCGATACAAATGTTCGCTTGTTTTTTATATAAATTGACATTTTTATTATTGCGTTTGAGAAGAAAGTCATAAACTTTCATTGCTGCAATATATTCTTTTTGTATATATAGCATTTCAGCTTTTTTTTCTATTTTTTCAATTGGATCACTTTGAAAACTCGCTAGAAAAACACCAATAAATACTACAATAAATACAGAAACAACAATAAATTTTTGCTTTTTTTGATCTTGCGATTTCCTGCGATAAACTCTCGTGGTGTTTTTCCTTTTCGCGGTCACTCTTTTTGTTTTATGTCTAGAAATTTGTTGTAATTTTTGAGTAAGTTGGCGCGTGGTAATACGTTTTTTTACTTCAATATGTAAAGCTTGTTCTAAAATAAGTGAAATACTGTTATAGAGTGGGTGTGGAATTTTTACTACATCGACAAGAGGGGGAAGCCCAATGTTAGTGATTTTGTCCATAATTTGAACAGGAGTGTTTGCATCATAAGGAGATTGAGGTAACCACAAAAAGAACTGATAAAGCATAGCTCCCAAAGCAAATGCATCTGTTTTTTTACTTACTCCAGTAGAAAACTGTTCAGGACTCATATACGGAAATGTCCCTATTACGCTACCTTGTTGAGTGAGCATTGTTCCTTTTTCTTCCACATCCTTTGCAATACCAAGATCTAATATTTTGGGCTGATTATTTTTCGGCAAAATAATATTTGCGGGCTTTATATCGCGATGTATAATTCCTTGCTCGTTTAAACAAGCGATTGCATCACAAATTTGAATGGCTATCTGCAATTGTAAATTTACATCTATCTCATCAGCTTTCTTTTGTAGAATTTGTTCAAGAGAACGACCATCTACATATTCAAGAATTATATAATGAGTATTTTGAAATTCGAAAAAATCAAGTCCTTTGACAATATTAGGATGTGTTATTTGTTGTGAAAAATGAAATTCTCTCTGTAAGCGTTTTAATCTTTTTTGGGCATTTACAGATGGTAAGATTAAGGTTTCTTTAATGGCGACTAAACTATTTGTATGAGTGTCTAAACCAAGATACACTGTTCCCATACCACCTTGACCAAGTTGGTTTTGTAATTTGTATCGATGGTTTATCAACATAAAATTAACTCGATTCTTCGGTTTTTTTTACACTTTTACTTACAAAGGCCATAATGATAGTAGCAAAACCAACTAAACTAATAGGTGGCATATAACCATACCAATCAAAAGGCGTCTTCCAACTATTTTGCCCGCGCAAAAAAATATGTGCTGCGGCAAAAAGCATTCCAGTAGAGACGCAAACACTTATATAACTGACGCTTATTCGTGTAGCTATAACAGAACACGAAGCCGCTAGTAGAAAAAAAATAAAAGCTAAAGCTCCGCACAATAATATTGTGCTAGCAAAAAAGTAAAGTTTTTTGTCAACAAAAAATGAAGAATAGTACTCTGGAGAGAGAATCATTATCGAAAGAAGTACATGTAAAATCGCCAAAACAAATCCATATAACCCTAAAAACTTTCGAACATGAACATCGTTAGATGGTAGTTTACTCCATATAACAGACAGCGATATACAAAATATCGCAGAAAGAGAGATTGCTTTATTTACTATATATATAGGTAGCTGTTCCCACGGCACGTCCCCAAAAACATTATAGCGTAGTACAGCATACAGTACGCTAAAAAAAATAGTAACTGCTACTATGTTCATAGCTTGTTTCATTCTTAAACTTTCTGAAAATGTAACAATTGATTATTCGCTGGCATTTTATAATCGCAAATTAGTTTTAGCTGTTGTTCGTGCGCTAGATTTTGCATATCTTCGAAGTTACGAATTCCCATTTGCGCATGTACACTTTGCAAGTGTAAATCAAAACTCTTGTTAGATTCACTAGTATACTCACCATTATATTTAAATGGACCATAAACACAAAGATTTCCCTTGCTAAGCATTATTTTTCCAATTAAGGAAAACATATTAATTACATCTTTCCAACCCATAATGTGGCATGTATTGGCTGTAAAAATGTAGTTAAACTGAGTATGAGGCCAGTGTACTTTATTACTAACATCCAGTTCTAGAGGAGGCAATATATTTTTAAGATTCGCATCATCTAGCCACATATAAATAGCCTCATGGTTACTCTTTACATCACTTGTTTGCCACTGCAAATGAGGCATGTTTTTCGCAAAATAAACAGCGTGTTGTCCAGTACCACTTCCGATTTCTAAAGCATGACCTTTTTCACAAAATATGCTTGTTATTTTTTCTAAAATAGGTGCTTTATTTCTTTCACAAGCTTCAGAGAAAGGTTTGTACATATTTTATCCTTTGTATTTTTCTAACCATAATTGAAACATCAAAACACTCCATAACTGCTCTTGGTAATTTTTGTTCCCCGATTTGTGCTGTTTCCACATGTGTAAAATCTTTTGCATATCAAAAAAATCATTTAACTGCGGGGATGACAAAACATCTTCAGCCCAATCTTGCAGAGAAGTTCGCAACCATTTATGAAGTGGTAAAGCAAAACCCATTTTGGGAGAACAAAATAAATTTTGCGGAACGCGTTTGTAGAGAATCTTTCGCAGTATATTTTTGCCAACACCATTGTTAATTTTCATGTGTAATGGAATTCTCATTGCACACTCTACAACGCGATGATCTAAATACGGCACACGAGCTTCAAGACTATAAAACATCGAAGCTCTGTCGACTTTCGTTAGTATATCATCAACAAGATAAGAAGAAAAATCGCTCAACATCATATCTTCTATGAAATTTTCCTTAGTTATCCCACCAGAAAATGGAAGTGGCTCTGCTTGCTTTACAATCGAATCTTCTTGCCAACAAGACACTAAATACTCATAGACATCACTTGGTGAATTCTTAGATAAAATATGCGCCACTTTTTTTATGCGATCTGCTAATTGCCACTTTTTGTTATACGTAAAGGGCATATCCCACAAATAATTAGGTATTTTAAGAAGTAAGCGACTGATAAGTTTGCTACCAGGAACGCGAGATAATTTAATGACTTTAGGGGCAAAAATGTAGCGATTATATCCTGCAAATAATTCATCTCCACCATCACCTGATAAGGCAACAGTAACTTTTTTTCTTGCTATTTCAGAAACTAACAACATTGGTATTTGCGATGAATCGGCAAACGGCTCATCGAAAGCGAGAGGTAAAAGTGGTATTTTTTGCTGCGCTTCTTTCGCTGTGAGTATTACCTGCGTATGATCTGTTCCTAAGTGCTGAGCAACTGACTGCGCGGTAGATGATTCATCATGACTACTTTCAGTAAAACCAATATTGAAAGTTTTGATACGCGAATGATTTTCAGACATAAGAGCAACAATTGTCGCAGAGTCTACTCCTCCAGATAAAAAAGCTCCTAGTGGAACATCAGATAACATATGTTCCCGAACACTATTACCGAGAGTTTTTTCTAATTGTTCTTGCGCTTCTCTTTGGTCTTCAAAAAAAATTTGTTGAGAAAGAGTACTATTTATATTCCAGTAAGTTTGACTTTTAGTAGATGACGCCGAAATACTTAATATAGTTGCTGGTGGTAATTTATATACATTGTGAAAAATACAATTAGGAGATGGAACATACTTATACTTCATATACAAAGCCAAGGCATTACGATCTATTTCTTGTTCGCATCCGGGATGAGCAATAATAGGCTTCAGCTCTGAAGAAAAAACCCAAAAATCACCAAAATTAGCATAGTAAAGAGGTTTTATGCCAACGCGATCACGAACAAGATGCAAAGTTTTTTGATTTTTATCCCATAGGGCGAAAGCATACATTCCCGAAACAGTGTTTAGAGTTTTATTTAATCCCCATATTTCAATAGCAGCTAAAATAACTTCTGTGTCAGAGTTACTTTCAAAAAGTACTCCTTTTTTTTGCAAAGTTTTTTTGATCTGAAGATAGTTGTATATTTCGCCGTTGTAAACGATGGTATAACGTTTACATTTTGAATGCATTGGTTGTCGGCCGCCGACAGAAAGATCAATAACAGACAATCGTGCATGTCCCATAACGACTCCGTTTTCTGAGTCATGCCATGTATTTTGTTCATCTGGTCCGCGATGAGATAAAAGTTTGCTTGCTTCTTTTATCCATTTGTTTTCAGCACGAATATTTGTACTACCAAAAATACCACACATTTATCGAACTTTTACATGAAATTGTTTTTGAGCAATCCGAATAATATCATTATTTTTTAGCTGTTTCTTTTGTACCTTTTCTTCGTTTACATAAATTCCTAGAGAACTCATCATATCTGCAACTGTCCATTGTTCTTGCGCAATAGAGAATTTACAGTGAACCCGAGAAACAGTATTGTCATCCACAACAACTTTATTTGTATTTGCAAAGCGTCCGATGGTCCAATCTCCTTTAGCAAGAAACTTTATAAGTAATTCTTCTTTGTTTATCAGGAAACTTTTTCCAGCGTTTTTATCACTTTTTATCAGAAAAAGAATTTCTTTATGTTGCTCATTTTTTGGCAACTCTATCCAATTTCCCCATTCGCCATTTGGCCATAAAAATCCCTTTGCAATCGCCACATTGATAAGTGAATAATTCATTCCTTCTTTTTGTAAACGTTTTTGCAAAGAAACGAGTTTTAAAATTTCATCAGATGTTACTAGTTCTTCATGCAATAAAACATCTGCAACAACGCGGTCTTTTTTTCGTTTTACAGTTGTATTTAACTTTTCGTCTAATTCTTCATTTTTGTATTTTAAAATAGCGTGAATAATTTTAGCTTTTGCTTCGTCTAAAAAATTATGAGTGATAAGAATTTGTTCGATAGTTAAAGTTGGGAAATTCTGTTGAATTTCTTTACATTCTTGTACATGCTTTAAGGTGATATACTTTTGTTGTAAAGCGCAGTCGATGAATTTTTGACTTGTATCCATGAAACATTACCTTAAGATTCGAAATTTAAGCGAAGAAACAAAAAATTTAAAGCAGTAGTTTACATAAAATTTTTGCAATTCGACAAAATTATAAATTTAATAGGAGCGGTACACTCCTATCTATAAATTCTATTGTTAGACATAAACAAAGCCACAGAGAAAAAATCTCTGTGGCCTGCATATCAAAGGCTGTCATCAATTAGAGCGCGAGCGTGATTTTATTATTTTTGTATTTTTGTAAGTACTGTATCGTAGAAATAACCGTCTACAACATCAGTATAACGAACAAAACTTCCATCATTAGTACTATACCACGCCGACCACTTTTCCCCAGTTGTTGGGCTAAAATGTTTACATTTTATATAACCACTACCTACTTTAATTTTTTCATCGTTGTGGAACTTGATTTTTGATTTTGAATGTTTTACTGTTGTACCTTGCCCACCATCAATGACAACAAAATTAGGGTATTTTTCGTAAGCGTCCATTAAATTCCAAGATGATCCTGGAATAACAGGATGACTTAGCGAAGTTGTTTTTCCTTTAAACGTCATGCTATAGCCAGAGGAGGATGTTTTCTTTAGTTTAAGAGTTGTTTTCGTACCATTATCATCTTGAAAACAGTCGTAGCTTTGAGGGATATCATCTCGCCACACTTCTGTAGATGTTTGCTTAAATTTATACGAATAATACCAAGTACTCACATCAATAGATACATCTAGTTTAACAACAATGCTTCCATTATTTGCTGAGATAGATGTTACTTGTGTCCCTCGTTTTGTTTTATCAATATAAATATCGTAGTAGTATGTACCTTTTTTTGCTAATAACAAATTCCAATAACGTTTTTTTTCTTTTTCAGCCTTCATTTGTGCTTCGCGAGCTAAACGATCTTTTTGAGCTTTCATTTGCGCTTCGCGCGCTAAGCGATCTTTTTCGGCCTTCATTTGTGCTTCGCGAGCTAAACGATCTTTTTGAGCTTTCATTTGCGCTTCACGCGCTAAACGATCTTTTTCAGCCTTTGCTGCATTTTCAGAAGTGGTGTCTACTTCTGCATTAGAATTTGATTCTTCAAAAGAAGTTTCCTCAAACTCTTCGAAAGAGGTTTCTTCTGATTTTTTGTTAGAATTTTCTTCAATATTTTCTTCTGTTTCAGCGTCTACTGTAGTTCGATCTTCTTTTTGAAAATTCTCTTCTGTTTCTTGTTCTTGGTAATGAGCTTCTGCCCCCAACTCATTAGAGTTTTTCTCTGTTTCTTCAGCTAAGTTAATTTCTGCTTCTTCAGCTAAGTTAATTTCGGGTACTTCTGAAATTGCCGAAGGGAGTTTATCTTTTAGTTCATGTGTCTTATCTACATCATTTGTAGAGTCATTCTCAAAAGATAAATCAACAACACTTTTTTGTTGTTCGCTGTTTGAGGATTTTTCCTCTTTGTTAGCTATATGATTATCTTGTGTAGAAGGTGAATTTTCGATATTTTCTGGCTCATTTGTTTTACTAGTAGCAATTGAGGTAGTATCATTTTTTTGCCCATTTTTACAACCTAGACAAAATAAAGCCACTAAAAAGAATAGAACAAATTTGTGCATAATTATTCCCTTATCTTGTTACGATTTGTTGTACGCATTTTTTTTGTAGCTTCTTGCATTTGCTCAATGGTACGAGCTGCAACTTCTGAACCCACGATTAAAGACTCTACTTTCGCTTTTATGCTTGCCAAACTATCATGAATATCTTCGCCCATCATAGCTTTTTCTAAAAGTCCTTGTCTATTTACCACACGTTCAGTGATTTCATCAACAGCAGCAATTGCATCTTGGTCATTGGCAATTGCAATACTTCCAGGCAAACCCTTGCTTTCAAATTCTCGAACGACAGGTTCAAGTTTTTCTCGAAGAAATGCAACGCATTCTACTGCGTCGACTAAGTCTTCATCGAGTAGCCCCATTTCTCTTAAGCTCTTTTCAATTTCTTTTTTTAGTATTTCGTTAGACATTTATTTTCTCCGAGAAAATTTACAAAGCATACCATTTTTCGTGACTAATTTTCGCTTTTAGGACTTGAAAGAAAGCCCCTTACTGTCACTTTAATTGTTGTTGACCCTCATGATTTTTTAAACCAGGTACTACAATCCGCGTATCCAAACACGAAATAAATAGATCTTTGTTTTCATCATTAACAAATAGTAAATTTTGATCTTCCGTTTCAATAAGCACATAATTAGTGTTGAACCCTATTTCACAAACTTGATTGCATAAACCAGCGACAGAAAAAAGATCGTGAGCACACTGAAAAACTTGCTCGCAGTTTTCCTGTTCCTCGGTTGTAGCAATAAGTTGTCCACTATTTTTATTTTGAACAACAGCATTGACTTTGTCCTCAATGTTGAAGCCACTAACGAGCTTAGCAATCATACCACAAACTTTACTTCGCGTTATAATTGGCATTGTGCAGTTCAAATTAGGCAAAAGAAAAAAAGTAGTATCAGGAATGGATTCTCTACTTTGCTGCTCTCCATCGGCAAATATCGCCTCCATTGGTGCGTCGCTAACACTTGCAAATGGTAGTATTTCTTTTTGTGGAGAGTTTACCAATAAAAAGTTTTCATCCTCTGTTTCCATCCACAGATAGGAAGTATTTCCCTTAAGTTCACTTCTTATAGATAGAGAGCGAAGGTTGTGCAAAAATTCTTCCCAAGTCTCGCGAACTTGAGATATATTATCTATTTCTTTATCACTATAAAGAATAGAATATTTATTATCTAAAACAACTAAATCATCAAAAATACCTGTTTGGAAGTCAGGTGATTTATTTGCAAAATGTTGCAAAAACACGCTTCTCAAATTATTTTCAGTTCTATCTTCGGCTTCTAAGATATCCTCATTTAATTCTTGAAGAAGATGATCTTCTTGGAATACACCATCCTCTGTCAATTCCAAATCAACAACCATCATATCGTTATCAACAGGAACAGGTTCGAGTTTTTCAGGCATTTTTACTGGAACAAGTCTCTTGCGTACCGCTGTTTCCTCAACTCTCGGAAATAACATATTATCATAGTCAACAACACCGCTCTTGAAACCTCTGGCAGCTTTTACCATCGCGGTTTTCAGCATTTTAAGATCAAAGGCCCCACTTGGATTACTAAAAAATTTTGTGGAATGACCAGGAGGCAATGGCATAATCGGATGATTAATATTTTTTGATCTTGCTGGTTTTGGAAGCTTATCAATATTGAAATCTAGAACTTTGATCACCGATTTTTCTTGTTTTACCTTAGTTCGCCTTGTTTTTTTTACCTCAGGCGCTGCTTTTTGTATTCGCTTGCCAATAAAGGTATCTACTTTTTCTAAAAAATCTTGTGATTTTACAGGTTTGTTGATGTAGCCATCTTGAGCTTTAAGTAGTTTGCTAACTATTTTTTCTTCAACAGCCGTCAAAAAAATAAATGGTATACTTGCTGTTTTTGCTTCAGCTTTAAGATGTTTATAAAAATGAAAACCACTTTTTACAGGAGGTAACTCGGCCTCTGAAATAATTATATCTGGAAGTTTTTTGTCTATTTTTTTTAACGCTTCTTCCCTATTTCTCGCTGTAACTACGATGTAACCAGCCCCCTCTAAAACGGAACGTAAAATTTCTCTAATAGGGTCTTCATGGTCAACTAGTAATATTTTTTTAGGGGTCTTATGCACTTTTTTTAACAAAACAAACTTCCTTTCTTCAAACTAAATCTATTAGGAAGTACAAAATAAGAGTTAATTAAGCCGCAAGATTTTAAATTTGAAATACTTGGGCTAACATCATTATTATCTGAAACTACATTGCAAAACGAGGTGCAGTAATCGACCGTAAATCATTCAAAAAAAATAAATTACGCGACCAATCTACACATTTCATTTGCAGAGAAAATGTAGTTTTACTTGAATTAAAACAATTGTAATCAATTGTAATTGACCACTAATTTTATCTTTCTCAATAACTTGGCTATTTTGGGACAGAGTGTCGACACTCCAAAATTCTTTTATTACACAGTCCAAATGCCGACACGTCCTGAACAGCAGTAGTTATACCATTTTAGTAGCCAGTTCCTGGGTACTAAGAAGTAAAGAGCCTGGCTTTGTGTTCTGGTCAGCAAGAACAAATAAAACAGAGTCTGTTAGTTGTTGGAGAACAATGATACCTTGTTCGTTTTTCAACAAAATTCGCTTTAGGTTTTTACCACCTAGTTTATCTAGACTTCCCTTCCCCACTTGAATAGTTGAGTCAATAACAAGGGCTATTGTTTCTTTTTCAAAAGAAGGTGGAAAAACACATGATTCAACGTTACCATTTTTAATAATTGCGCATGCAACTACATTTGGCCTTTGTTCGCGAAATTCTTCTAGAATTTGCAGATAATTTTGTTGAGTATTTTGATCATCCATAGTACTCTTTCTAAATTTACAGATAGAAATACAAAACTGGAATTATAGCGAAATAATAATAGGGAAACAAGATAAATTTATAGCTATGATACCGTCATTTGTAAACAATTTCGCGGAAAAAAATACAATTTTTATCTAGAAATGATTTATAAAAATAGGTTAAAGTATTCTACTTTCAATCTCGAACCAACGAACACGGTCGTTCGAGATGTGTATAATATGTTTAGATGGGGCTTATATAGTTGGAGAACATATGGCAAAAATAGATGCTTTTTTTCGCTTAATGACCGTACAAGGAGCTTCTGATTTACATTTATCTTCAGGAAATCCACCTGCTTTACGTATACGCGGAGATCTTGAAAGAATAAAATTCAAACAATTAGAAGACAGCGAACTCAAAGAACTACTTTATGAGATATGCCCAGAGCACAAAGCAAAAATATTTGAGGAAACAGGGGACATTGATTTTGCTTATGAATTGCCGAATGTCGGACGATACAGAGCAAATTATTTTCAACAAGCCCACGGCGTTTCTGCTGTTTTTCGACAAATACCAACAGAAATATTAACTGCTGAACAACTTGATCTCCCTAAAGTAATAAAACGTTTCGCAACATATCACAAAGGTCTCGTTTTGGTCACAGGGCCAACAGGAAGTGGAAAATCAACAACCTTAGCGGCAATTATTGATCACGCAAATAAAACGCGTAAAGATCATATCTTAACAGTGGAAGACCCTGTTGAATTTAAACATAACTCTTACAATTGTATAGTAAATCATCGCGAAGTAGGGAAAGACACAAAAAGCTTTTCCGCAGCCCTACGCGGAGCTTTACGCGAAGATCCTGATATTATACTTGTAGGAGAAATGCGCGACCAAGAAACTATTCAATTAGCAATTGAGGCTGCTGCGACAGGGCACTTAGTATTTGGTACTCTACATACGCAAAATGCAACAAAAACAGTTGACCGAATCATCGAGGTTTTTCCCGCTAATATGCAAGACCAAATTCGAACAACACTATCAGAATCTCTAAAAGCAGTTGTTTCGCAAACATTGTTCAAGAGAAAAGATGGCTCAGGACGTATTTGTGCATTAGAAGTACTTATCCAAACGCCAGCGGTATCAGCTCTTGTAAGAGAAGGAAAAACTCATCAACTAATCAATGTTATTCAAACAAATAAACGTATGGGAATGCGTATGCTTGACGATCACATTGAGGAACTACTCGATGAAAATTTAATTAGAACGGATGAAGCGTTTGATAAATGTATCGAGAAAAAACGTTTTATTAAATATTTGAAGGAAATACCCGAAGAATATAAAGAAATGTTTAAACTGTAAAAGAAATTTATACTAAAACGATTTACTACTTTCGTCACATCACTAAACACTTGCGTCCTAACTAAACTATTACGATTTATGTTAATTGAAATTCCAAAAAGAATTTTGCCATAAGATCGAATCCTATAATTGATTGCACCAGAGGGCAAGTTTCTTCTGAGCCAAGCTTTTGTTAAAACCGTACAAGTTACCCAAATTTATATTTAAAGACGTTTAATGTTTGAAAAGTCTTTATAAATAAAGACTTTGGCTCGCCAGGAGGCTCCCTCCTAACATCTAATGTTTTGTTTTTCAACTAGCACAAACTGTAAACTATTAGAAATGTAGAGGTAATTACAATGCGTAAAAATGAAATTGATTTTATGTTAGAAAGAATTTTACGAAGCTATGAAGACATTTCTGACATCATTTTTACTGTTGGTCGTCCTATGCAGATTGTTAGTTCTGGTATTCTTCAACCAGCACAATTTGAGGATATTCCTATTGTAAATTTAACCCCTTTTCAAACAGAGGTATTTGCGTTAAATATAATACAAAACAATAGCAATTTACTCCACCAACTTGTCACAACTGGTTCTTGTGATTGTTCTTATCAGTTAATGGACTATGAAAGATTTCGTGTAAATATATTCTCCCAGCGCGGACAATATTCTATAGTACTGCGTAAACTCAGTGCTAGTATCCCTACCTTAGAACAACTCAGTCTACCTCCTGTACTGCAAAAAATAGCATTAGAAAAAAATGGATTAATTCTTGTAACAGGAGCAACAGGTAGTGGTAAATCGAGTACTTTGGCTGCCATGGTTAATGAAATAAACGCCAACCAAAGTCTTCATATTATCACTTTGGAAGATCCTATTGAATTTGATCATCCGCATAAAATGTCTACAGTGAATCAACGAGAACTTGGTTTAGATTTCTTTTCATTTCCTCAAGGTTTACGCGCTGCTTTGCGTCAAACACCAAAAGTTATACTTGTAGGAGAAATGCGCGACAAGGAAACGTTTGAAATTGTACAAACGGCAGCAGAAACAGGACACTTAGTTTTTAGTACTGTTCACACCAATGATACTGGACAAACCGTTTCGCGTATAAGCGCAATGTTTAATAAAGATGACCAATCTTTAATTCGCAATCGCCTAGCAGAGAGTTTGCGCTGGATTATAGGCCAAAGACTCATTCCTAGAACAAATGGAGGTAGAATCGCTGCTCTAGAGATACTAAAAAATAATCCACGTATTACTGAAATCATAATTAATGGCGAAACTGAAGACAAAACTTTTTACGATGTTATCTCGAAAAGTCCACAGTATGGAATGATTTCATTTGATCAATCACTGGGGAGTTTATATTCTCAAAATTTAATAACCGAAACGACAGCCAGAACATACTGTTCCCGCCGTAGTGTTATCACCAGAGAAATAGACAAGGTAAATGCTGAACGCGGCATTATTGCGGGTATAAACATCCACAAACCTATTTCTAGACCTAATTCAAATAATAGTCGCAATCAAATACCCGCTTCAAATAAGGATAAATTATCACCACCAATTAGTTCTCCGTCAACCAATAAAGTACCCACAGAACCATCGGTTTTTCCTAAAAAAACAATAGGACATATTCCTCTATCAAAAAATAAAGACAAGCAAAGCCCAATAGGTAATTCACCGTTTACTTTTAATAATTTAAAAATGGAAAAAGAAGATTAAGGAGAGTTTATGGACATTGGGCAAAATATTTTGAGTGAAAAACAACAAGGCAGCAAAGGTTTGAAGGTAATGGCCGCTGTTCAAAAAAAAACAGAGCAGTTTTTGGTAAACGAGCTTCTCGATTTAGATTGTAAAATTTATATTGCGAAATCGGAAACTGATGCGATACAGAAAATACGCTTTCATTCTTTTAACATTGTAATTTTTCAAGAGAATTGTCACTTAGAGGCTATGCAAATATTGCAAAGTTTTCCTATGAATATAAGGCGTTTCATGTTTACTGTTTTTATTGGAGATTTAGTTGAGACGTTCAATATGCTACAGTCATATGTACTCAGTTGTAATTTAGTTATAAACTCAGGAGATCTTAGCAATTTTAAAGAAATACTCCAGAACGCTGTAGATGAAAACAAAACGTTCTACCGCGCTTATAATTACACTCTAGAAAACCATTATCAAAAGAGGTAAAAATGCAAGATGAAATAGGTGGGGACTTTAACTTCGAAGACTTTCAGTACTTCTTATCTCATATGGAACGAGAAGCGAAACCCATACCACAAATTCTATATTCTGTTTATTCAGGCGCACCTTTTAGTAATTGTGTGTCTTGCGAACGCCATTTACAAGAATCACCAATTCTTTATCAAGTTCAAAAAGTATTTCGAAAAAAAAGAGTTATTTTTGAATATTCATTGTGTTTTGAGTGCCAACAAGGACTTGCGAAAGAATATTCACAAGAATCTACAGAAAAACTACAAAACTTTTTTTTAGAAAACTATGTGATGACTGAAGATATGCATGAATGTCACTTATGTCAATCGCAAGAAGTAGAAAAAGAACATACTTTACTTGCTTTATGCTTAGGAGAAAAGTTATTATTCTCCTCTACAATATGTGGCCTATGCACAGAAAAAATGCAAGGCTTATTATCGGAACAAACACGTAAGACCATGGGGGATTTTATTCAAGAGAATTTTCCTGGTGTGCCAGAGGAGCTAGCACCAGCCCCTGTTTTTAAAATATAACGAGGATCAACATGTCACAACAAAGCGATATCAACAAACTGTTAAAAAAAATGTACACTAACTCTGTTCATCTTGAAGAGTGGAAAGATAGCCCAAAAGAAACAACTGAAAAATGGCAAATTCCAGTTGATGAACAAAATTTAACCACCATTAAAACAGTTGTAGATCATATTTCGAATAATCTCGAACAAGTTCAAGAAGTACGTTATGTAAATCAATACACGGTAAAAAAAATTAGCGATATGACACGCCATGGTATATTTTCTTTCTACATGATGATGGCACTACATATCGTTACTTTTGTTGTCGGTATCATAGTGTTTTGCTTTGGGATATATGCCTTTTTTGAGGGGCATAGTTTTCTTGGGTGCTTTCTATCTTTTTTGAGTTTTATCCCTTTAGGTTATTTTCTTTTAACCAAGCCACTTCAAGAACTTAATTCTAACATTGGTAATCTAGTACAAATGCAAGTAGCTCTTGGCGCATGGTTTAACGAAATGACTTATTGGCAAGTCTATGCCAAAGAACCTGACTTAGAAGAAAGACAAATGGTGGCTCAAACTATGCGCGATGCGACCAAATGGGCAGTAATGCTTATCGAAGATTATACTTCTCATAAAAATGAAAAACGCGCTTCGCGTAAATCATATACCGAGGTTATCGATAAAATTCGTGGTCTTAATGAAAAATGGAAGCAAAGCAAGAACGATAACGATCGTCTCTTGTTAGAAAAGAAAGAAAAAAAAGTAGATTCTGAACCTCCGTCAAAAAAAGAATCCACTGTTGCTGAAAACCAAAATAAACAAGACTCAGACGACAAACCAAAAAAATCTCAAGAGAAAAATGAGACGGAGAAAAATGAAACAGAGAAAAGTGAAACAGAGAAAAGTGAGATAGAAGACAAAAACGATGACGAAAAGAGAGAGAGCAAAAAAGATTAGAGAGATACTGGAAAATTTATATCCTGAAACTCCTATTCCGTTAGATCATAAAGACTCTTATACATTATTAATTGCAGTATTACTATCTGCGCAATGCACAGATGTACGTGTAAATAAAATTACTCCGCAACTGTTTGCCAAAGCAGATACACCACAGAAAATGGTGAAGTTACGCTATAAACAAATTGAAAATATTATTCGTCCATGCGGACTTGCACCAAGAAAATCAAAAGCAATTCGCGATCTTTCTCAAATATTAATAGACAAACACGATTCTGAAGTGCCACAAAACATGGACCACTTAGAAATGTTGCCTGGCGTTGGCCACAAAACAGCTTCTGTTGTAGTCAGTCAAGCTTTTAACGTGCCAGCGTTTCCTGTAGATACTCATATTCATCGTTGCGCAAAACGCTGGAAGCTCTCCAGTGGTAAATCTGTTGTACAAACAGAAAGAGATTTAAAAAAGATATACGCCAAAAAATATTGGCAAAAACTGCATTTGCAAATTATTTTTTTTGGCCGTGAATATTGTAAAGCAAGAGGGCATATTCTCGAAGAATGCCCCATTTGCTCTTGGATTTAACTAAGGGCGTAGATCAATTAGAAAAAAGTCTATTTTCGTTTAAACCATGACCGATTTTATCTTTATTTGTAAAAGTAACTATACTTTTCATATTTATTTAAAACACGACTAGGACTACGATTACGATCATGATGAAAGTCAAGGTCGCGCTATAATTAATTGATAACAGCCCCTACTAGAAAGAGATTAAAATGACAACACCTTTTGAACTCCTTGGCTTTGATCACGTGCGTTTTATTGTTGGTAATGCCAAGCAAGCCGCTTACTATTATCAAAGTATTTTTGGTTTTGAACAAGTTGCCTATGAAGGTTTAGAGACAGGTTGCCGCGATCAAGTAACTTATGTTATGAAACAAAATGACGTTTACTTCCTTTTGACTTCACCTTTACATGCTGAAAGTAAGTTGAACGAGCACATTCGTTTACATGGTGATGGCGTACAAGACATTGCCTATACCGTTGATAATGCTCAAAAAGCTTGGGAAATAACAACTTCGCGTGGTGCTATCTCTATAAAAGAACCACACACCATAGAAGATGACCACGGAAAAATTACTATGGCATCTATAAAAAGTTATGGCGATGTTATTCATACGTTTGTACAACGCGACAACTACAAGGGTTTCTTACCTGGTTTCAAAACAGTAGAGTCCAAAACCCCTGTAAACCCAACAGGACTTCAGTTTATAGACCACATTGTCGGTAATCAACCAGACGGCGATATGGAAAAGATTGTAAGTTGGTACGAAAAAGTATTTGATTTCCATAGATTTTGGACAGCAGATGACAAAGATATATCTACCGATTTTACTTCTTTGCGTTCTGTTGTAGTTGCTAGTGGTAACAAAAAAGTTAAAATGCCAATAAATGAACCTGCAGAAGGTATGAAAAAATCACAAATCCAAGAATTTGTAGAGTTTTATTCTGGAGCTGGAGTACAACACATTGCTTTTTCTACCGATAATATAATTGAAACAGTAAAACAACTACGACAAAATGGCCTTGATTGTTTACCAACACCTAAAATATACTACGAAGAACTGCAAGATCGTGTAGGAAAAATAGATGAAGATCTCAGTGTTTTAGAAGAATTAGGAATTTTGGTAGATCGCGATGATGGTGGATATTTATTACAAATTTTTACGCGCCCAATCCAAGATCGCCCAACAGTATTCTTTGAAATTATTCAAAGAAAAGGCGCAGAAAGTTTTGGTAAAGGTAACTTTAAAGCTTTATTCCAATCCATAGAACGAGAACAAGCTCGTCGCGGTACACTGTAAGGATAAAATTCTATGCAAAAACCACTTTGGACACCACACACAGAACGCATTGCTGCATCAAACATGCAAAATTTTATAAATAAATTGCAAACAGATGGTATACACATTAATGATTACAAAGAGCTTCATAAGTGGTCTGTAGAAAATCTTGATCATTTTTGGAAGAGGGTATGGGATTTTGTTGAAATCAAGGCAAGTACACCATACCAAGAAGTCTTAAGTGTAGGTGCAAAAATGCGCGATGCAAAATGGTTTACTCAAGCGAAACTCAATTTTGCAGAAAATCTATTGAAATACCGCGATGAGAATACTGCTATTGTATTTCAAGGAGAAAATCAAGTTAATCGTTCAATAACATACAAAGAGCTTTATTTGTCTGTCGCGAAATTAGCTAGATCCCTTAGAGATCTTGGTGTCCAATGTGGCGATCGCATAGCAGGATTTATGCCAAACATGATAGAGTCGGTTGTTGCTATGCTTGCTACAACAAGCTTAGGAGCAGTATGGTCTTCTTGCTCTCCAGATTTCGGAATTAAAGGAGTGCTTGATCGTTTTGGACAAATACAACCTAAAGTATTGTTCACAGCAAACGGCTATTATTACAACGGTAAACCCAACGATTCCTTAGACAGAGTACAGCAAATTATAGAGAAGCTACCTTCTATTGAAAAAGTAGTTGTCGTTTCATACTTGCCTAAAAGCGAAATTTCGCAGATAAAAAATAGCGTTACTTACAAAGAGTTTGTAAAAAACGATGCGCAAGAAGTCGAATTTGCCCAAGTTCCTTTTGACCATCCTCTTTATATTATGTATTCTTCGGGAACAACAGGTCTTCCAAAATGTATGGTGCAAAGCGTAGGTGGTATTTTAATTAATCATCTCAAAGAATTAGTGCTACACGTCGATGTCAAAAGATCAGACACTATTTTTTACTATACAACATGTGGTTGGATGATGTGGAATTGGCTAGTGAGTTCTTTAGCAACAGGAGCAACCGTTTTACTCTACGATGGTTCGCCTTTTTTTCCTAATGATCACAGTTTATGGGAAATGGCGGAACGCCACCATATTAGTATTTTTGGAACAAGTGCCCGTTATATAACCGCCTTAGAACAAAAGAAAGTTTATCCTGGCGAGAAGTGGGATTTGTCTAAATTAAAATCGATATTGTCTACTGGTTCACCATTACCAGAAGAAAGCTTTTATTTTGTCCACAAACACATTAAAGAAGATGTACACCTTGCTTCTATCTCTGGTGGTACAGATCTCAATGGCTGTTTTGTCGGCGGAAATCCTATTTCTCCCGTTTTTGCCGGTGAAATCCAAGGAAAATGCTTAGGTATGCATGTTGTTGCCTTTAACCACGATGGAGAAGAAGTGCTAGAACAAAAAGGCGAGCTCGTATGTCTTTCGCCATTTCCATCAATGCCAATTTATTTCTGGAATGATAAAGATGGTTCTCGCTACAAAAAAGCCTATTTTTCGGTATACGAAGATACTTGGCGACATGGAGACTATATTGAAATAACCAAAAACGGCGGGATTGTTATTTACGGACGCTCCGATACAACTTTAAATCCTGGCGGCGTACGCATAGGAACAGCAGAAATTTATCGACAAGTTGAGTCTCTTTTTCAAATAGAAGACAGTGTTGTTGTTGGCCAAGAATGGCAAAATGATACGCGAGTTGTTTTATTTGTCAAAATGGCTAGTGGTCATGAACTCGATGAAGAATTGCAACAAATCATTAAAAATACTATTCGTAAAAATGCTTCCATTCGCCATGTACCCGCGAAAATTATCGCTATAGATGATATACCTTATACTATTAGTATGAAAAAAGTGGAAATTGCTGTTCGTGAAATTATCCATGGACGCCCAGTCTACAACCAAGATGCACTTAAAAACCCTGAATCGCTAGAACTGTATAAAAATATTTCTCCATTACAAGAATAATCTAATAAGGACATAGTTATGGTGGATTTACTTCACTCTTCGCCTGCTGAATTTATTGAGTTTTTAAAAAATAATAACATTAAGCGCTTTTACTTTATTCATAACAACAATAAATGTTGTACTTCGCATCCACAGTTACAACCAATTGCTGATTTTTTCAACAAAGATAAAAGAGACTATGAAGAACACGAGGGAATTTTCTTTGCGCTTTTTGAGAAGTACGATATCCTGCAAGCAGCATTTGTGCATCGAACTTGCCGCGGCCAAGGTGCCGGCGGAACTCGTTTTTGGAATTATGAAACAACAGAAGATTTCCTAAGAGATGGCTTAAGATTATCGAAAGGAATGACACACAAAAACGCTTTAGCTGGTTTATGGTGGGGCGGTGGCAAAGGTGTTATTATCGATAATCCAAAAGTAAATAAAAATGATCCCAAAGTGAGAGAAGAAATATTTCAGTCCTACGGAAAATTTATCACTTCATTAAATGGTTGCTATATTACCGCTGAAGATGTAGGAACTACACCAACAGATATAGACAACATATTTACAAACACGCGTTTTGTCACTTGCATTCCACCGAAGGTAGGAGGAAGTGGTAACCCTTCTTCTGCAACCGCAAGAGGCGTTCTTTGTGGAATGGAAGCGGCTTTAAAGTTTTATGACAATAGTTCTATAGAAGGAAAAACGGTTGTTGTACAAGGAATGGGACATGTTGGTTTAGAGCTAATAGGTTTCTTATTTGAAAAAAATGTCGGAAAAGTAATTGCCAGTGACATTTTTCCTGAATCGATAGAACGTGCTAAAGCAAAATTTCCAAAAATAGAAACAATACTTACTACAAAAAACGATAATTCGATTTTAGCAACTCCTTGTGATGTATTTGCTCCTTGCGCCACTGGCGGAATATTAAAACCGGCAAGTATTGAAAAATTGAACACTAAGGTCGTTTGCGGGGCAGCCAATAATCAATTAGAAGACGCTGCGCGCGACGACAAACTACTTTTTTCTAAAAATATATACTATGTTCCCGATTTTTTAGTAAACCGTATGGGAATTGTTAACTGCTCCAACGAACAGTACGGTTATATAAATAGCGATCCTTTTTTTGAAAGACATTTGGATAAAAGCTGGGACTATTCGGTGTATAAAATGACTTTAAAAACATTGAAATTAGCAAAGGAAAATGGCACACCTCCAGGGCAAACAGCTATAAAATTAGCCACAGAACTATCTTTAGAAAAACACCCTATTTTTGGTCATCGTGGGAAACAAATTATTGATTCTTTGATAAAAAATACATGGCATGAGAAAGGTAAATAACAATGAGTGAAAATACACGAGATGTAATCATCATCGGATCTGGATGTGCTGGGCACACTGCAGCTATTTATGCTGCAAGAGCAAACCTAAACCCTTTGGTGTTCGAAGGTCACGAACCAGGAGGGCAATTGAGTTTGACAAGTTCGGTAGAGAATTTCCCTGGTTTTCCCGATGGAATTAATGGCTATGATCTTATGGATCGTATGAAATCGCAAGCAAGTAAATTCGGCGCGAAGTATCTAATGGAAAATGTACAACAAGTCGATTTGGAAAAAAGGCCCTTTAAAATAACCGCAGATAGTGGCGAATATTATGCACACTCACTTATCATTGCTTCTGGTGCGCGAGCAAAGCTTCTTAGTATTCCTGGAGAACAAGAATTTTTTGGAAAAACAGTATCTACCTGTGCTACTTGCGATGGAGCACTCTACAAAGACAAAGTTGTCGTTGTTGTTGGTGGTGGCGACACAGCAATGGAAGACGCAACATTCTTGACACGTTTTGCTAAAGAAGTACATCTAATCCACAGACGAGATACCTTACGAGCATCAAAAATAATGCAAGACCGCACTCTCAACAATCCAAAAGTAACAGTTCACTGGAATAGTGCGCTCGTTGAAATATGTGGAGAAGGCAATTATGTAAGTCATGTCAATGTCGCTAAACATCCTGATGGTAACCCTTCTTCGGAAAAAGCAGGCACTACAATAGAAAAACTTGAATGCAATGGTGTTTTTATTGCAATAGGGCACATACCAAACATTGAATTCTTATACGGAAAACTCGCTACAAACAATGATGGTTACATTGTCCCAACAACTCACGAAAAAAACTGCGCCACCTGTGATGTGGAAACCGCTATTCCTGGAGTTTTTGCCGCTGGAGATGTTGTCGACTGGCAATTCCAACAAGCGATTACTGCTGCTGGAATGGGATGCAAAGCGGCGATGGCTGCTGAAGAGTTTCTTTCTGTCCACAAAGATCCAGAAAACTAAAAACATGTATACCGTATTTAACAAAATAGATTTTACATCGCTGTGTGTAAACGGAGAGCGAATTCAACTTCGCTCTTTGAACGAAAAATATGCCACAGATATTTTTCGCGAATTTACCCCTGAAATAACACATTACATGATGCCAAAATCAGCCGATGATATATCAGAAACAATGGCATTTATCAATATATCACAACAAGGTATGAAAAATGGCAACGATTTGGTCTTCGTCATTTTGAATAAAAATACCGAGGAGTTTTTAGGATGTTGTGGACTCCACGGACGAAGCGGATACCAAACACCAGAATTGGGAATATGGTTAAAAAAAAGCGCACACGGCAATAAATACGGACGCGAAGCAATTGTCACTCTCGTAAACTGGGCTATTTCTAATATGCATATCGATTATTTTATATATCCTGTAGATCGCGCTAACATCTCTAGTAGAAAAATTGCAGAATTTTTGGGCGGAATTATTTACCAAGAGAAAAAAGTACAGACAATGTCAGGAAGTATTCTCGATGAAGTTGTATATAAATTAAAACCAACCTAAGGAAAAAATGGACCCTAAACAAATTATACACAAAGCAATATCGCAAAAATTAATCACTCAACAACAAATAACAACATGTTTGCAAATACAAAAAAATACCCAACAACACGGAAAAAATACCCCGTTGTTAGATATTCTTGTTCAACAGAATATTCTCAGCGCCTTACAAATTACCAGTTTATCTCAACCAAAACATAATTCTGTTCATTATTTGCTAAACCCAGGCGATTTTTTCGGCCACTATCAAGTACAAAGTAAACTCGGCAGTGGTGGAATGGGCTTTGTGTATAAAGTGTTTGATACAAATTTGCGACGTACAGTAGCATTAAAACTAGTATCATCTCTTGCGATAACAGATGAAGAGCGACAACTGTTCCTTCGCGAAGCATCAGCATGTGCGCAATTAGACCATCCTAATATAGTGCGTGTCTTTGAAGTAGGACACACTCCCAGTATATACTACACTATGGAGTGCATTGAAGGTGGTAACTTAAAAGAACAGATGAAAAAGCTAACTTTTCGTCAAGTAGCAATGATCATTCGCAAATGTGCCTTAGCTCTTGAAACGACACATCGCAAAGGTATCGTGCACCGCGATATAAAACCTGCCAATATTATGATTGATAATTGTGGTGATCCCAAACTAACGGATTTTGGACTTGCCAAATCGCAAACTCACAATGGTTTATCGCAAACCGGCCAAGTCGTTGGTACACCATTTTATATGTCACCTGAACAAGCTAGAGGAGATAAAGTAAACAAGTTAAGTGATCTTTATTCTTTAGGAGCAACACTATATGAGTGTCTGACAGGAAGAAAAGTATTCGAAGAAAACAATTACATTCGTTTACTAGAAAGAATAGAAAACGAAGAACCTATTTCTATACGCCAGTTAAACTCAGAAATACCTATAGAGTTAGAAACTATTTGTCTTAAGTGTCTAGAAAAGACCCCTAATAGTCGGTACAAAAACAGTCGGTTGCTAGCGAAAGATTTGCAAAATTTCTTAGACAATCGGCCAATTTTTGCCTCGCCACCAAGCGCATGGAACAAGTTTAAAAAATATGCCATACGTAACAAGTTACTGTGTTTAGGTGTTGTAACAACTATATTCTTTATAACGACCATCGCCATTTCATATATTATTATTTTACAAAATCACAATTATCAAATACTACAACAAAAGCAAGCTGTAGAAACACAACGAAAAAAAGTAGAGCAAGAGCGCAATAATAGTATCAAAATATTAAAGTCAATTATTTCCTCCCTACGAAACTTTTACTGGAATCATCGATTTATTCAGGAAGATAGGCAACTCATTGCAGCTCTTCAAAATGCTTTTGAAGAACTCAGTCGTTTAGAAGTAATTGGTAAAGAGGATGAAAAATTATTGCGTTTATATGCATTTGTAATGGGAAAAGGCACTAAAAAACAACAACAACAAGTGGTAAAAATATACGGAAAACTTATTCGCGCAAATCCCAATGAGGCAAAAACATACGCTAACAGAGGACGTTTATTTCAAAACAATAAGCAATATGAGCTCGCTTTAGAAGATTTCAATCGTTCTTTGACTATTAAAGCGTCCTCGGAAGTGTATGCAATGCGTGGAAATCTCTATATGGATACCAAAAAATATTTACTGGCAGAACAGGACTACCGCAAAGCTATTTCTCTAAATCCTGATGATGCAGCAATTTACCATAATTTAGGTGTATTGTTCCAAGAACAAGGCAAGTATAGAAAAGCAATTGATATCTATCGCGAAGTATCGCAAAAAAATTCTCATTTGGTTTTCCCATACCTCAATACTGGAATTATTCTTTACAAACAACAAAAATACCAAATGGCAGTAGGCTTTCTCAATAATGCATTACAAGCTAATCCTCAGCATAGCCAGTCTCATTATTTCCGAGGAATTACACATCTCAAAATAGGTAATTTTACGCAAGCAGAACAAGATTTAAAAAAAGTACTAGACATTCATCCAAAAGATGTGGATGTTCTTATAGCAATGGCAGAACTATACCAAGCCAAAAGAAACAACAGGCTAGCATTAAATTTTTGGAAAAGGGCACAAGCTGTAGCTCCTAAAACAGAGCTATCAAAAATTAACAATGCAATCCGTATCTTACAAAAAAAGTAATCTGCTTCTAAAACCAAATCTATTCAGTAGTTAGGTGCACGACAAGCGTTATTTACTTAGCTTTAGATTTAGATTTTTTAGGTTAAGCAAGTCGCAAAAAGTTTTTAAGAGCACGCAGCTTGCCTTTGAGTGTCATAACGGCGTTGAGCCTTCGGTTACATAGCTACAGTTATGTGCCTCTCAGGCTGTCCTTCTTTGACACTCAAATTCTACGCTGACTTGCACGTGCTCAAAAACTTTTTGCGGCTCACTTAAAAAGAAACGCTGCATCCTAAAGGAGATTTATTTTGAAAATTTTTATAGCTTTTATCTTTAGTCTATCACTTTCTTACGCAAATACTGTTTTTGTAACCCCTGACGGCAGAAGTTTTTTTTACGAAGGTACAAAAATAAATACTGTAACTTTGCAAGAAGCTCTAGATGGAAAATCTATGCGCATCGAATTACTTCCAGGAATATACAATGTTCACTGTGAAATAAAACGCCAAGGGTTTCCCGACAAACCTTTGGAAATAATCGGTAACAAGGGAGTTATACTTGATGGCCAAACGCAAGCAGGTAAAACCCAAAAACCTGCTTTTCATATAGAAAAAAAGACATGGATAACAATAAGTAATATAGAATTTCGCGACTATTGGAACACCACTATTTTGATTAAAAATAGTTCTTATATTACGGTGAGTAATTGTAAATTTACTGGAGCAAGATGGCCAATATTTGCTAGAGGAAAAAAAACGCACCATCTACTTGTTGATAGTAATAGCTGGACACAAGATCCTAGTGGCGATATGTGGAGAAAAATTCCCTGGGCAGAATCGCATCATGGTGAATATGGTTTTTACAACGGAGCTCTACTAGGTGGAAAGCAAATACTTGGCAGTGTAGTATTTCGCAATAATCTAGTTAGCTATGCATACAATGCTATTCGCATAGTTGGAAATCGCAAAGATCACTACCAAGATAATTTTAACGTGGAAGTGTATGCTAACAAGTTTGAGTACATTCGCGATAATCCAGTAGAACCAGAGGGCAGTGCATCAAACTGGTGGATACACCACAATAAATTCTACAATTGCTATGCGTTATTATCTTTTACTGAAGTAGCAGGAGAAAATTGGTTCGTTTTTCGCAACATTGGTTGGTGGGATGAAGCGCCAGGAGATAATGGAGGGCACAGTCGAGGAAAGATATATAAATTTGCTAATACTGGACCATACCCGCGAGGAAATTTCTGGGCTTTTCACAATAGTTGGTATTCACGAAGTCCTCTAACAATGGGCGGAACAACGCGCTATTTTCATCATTACAACAATGCTATTTTTTATACGCGAGAAGTGGCAATGCTAGAAACAGACGCTGACTCAAAAATACAACACGAAATTTTTGACCCAAGTTATAAACTTGATTATAATATCTCAAATCTATCATACCCAGAGAAAATATTACAACAAGATTACGAACAACACAGTTTAGTGCAAGATACAAAATTTGTCGATGCGCCCAACGGCAATTTTTGTTTACAAGAAAATAGTCCTGCAATTGACAGTGGTAAAGTATTGCAAATACAAAGTTGGCGCAGCCAGTTTATTGGCGCAGCACCAGACATAGGTGCTTTTGAAAAAACGGCATGGTTGCCTGGCCCTCCTTTCCGTTTCATGTCTGGCATATATGAAGAACGCCCGCGTATTGTTAGGCTACAACAACAAAAGACTCTTACCATTTGGTTTTCGGTTCCAATGGAAGAAAAGCAAATAGAAATTACTATTGTTAGCGAAGGTAAAAGTATTTCTCAATTCGCACAAATAAAAGGGCACACTTTAACAAGTAAGATTCCTAAATCAACAAAACCCTACATTATTTATTTACCAAAAAATCTATATGGACAAAATAAACGTGGGTTAACTCTGTGGTCGTGTCAGTATAACAATATCTTATTAAAACCACACTAAACCTAAACATGAAACAGTTTGACAATTTGCAATAAATGCCATATTATATATAGGTTAAATATCTAGAGACACGTGATCTCTTCACTCAAACTATAATATGGGAGGTCGGTGTATTTCTAAATACACTGATTATTTTTTATGAAGAAAAGTATTTTTCTGATATTTTTTGCATTGCTCTTCAGTTTATTTACTGTAGCAGAAGAGTTTATCATCAATCCCAATGTGGAAAAAAATCAAGTAGTTTTTGTTTCAGAAGATTTTGAATCAGAAACTCCGACCATGACAATTCGTGCGCAACTACGTAGTGGTGATTACGAAATTGTCGAAACTCCAAAGGGAAAATTTGCGCGAATGATTTTTCCTGGAGCCTACAGTTTTAACCCTCGCAGCCCAGGAGAACCACAAAGACCAGTGCACAATGCTTTCATCGAAGCACCTCTTGGTTCTACTGTACGTGCAGAGGTTGTTTCTGTTGTTGAAACAGAATATACCAATGATGAGCTCGGTATAAACTACGATGTTTTTCCTAACCAACCTTCGGTATGTAAACAACAAAAAGATTTCGAATTTGCATACTTGGAAGCTGCTTACAAAAGAGGTTATGCTAAATTTAACCTTGTATCAGTAAGAGAAATTGGAATTCTTCGCGGATTTCGCCTTTTCATGCTGCAAGTAAAATTATGCGATTACAGTCCTAAAGACGGTAAAATTAAATTCTACTCTGATGTAGAAATTAAAATCACATTCAAAGATGCTGATATTGAGAAAACCAAGCAGTTCAAAAAAATATATTCATCTCCACCGGTAGACAATGTATGTCGCACTTTAGTACAAAGTCCAGCTATGCGCTCTTTACAACCTGAACGCAAAGGTGCTTTGAAATATTTAATTGTATCTGATCCAATGTTTCGTGGTGAAGTACAGCGTTTTGTAGATCATAAAAAAGCTCGTAATATCACTTCTACAGTTTTATATACCGACAAAATCGGCAAAACAAAAGAAGATATCCAAGACGCAATCAAAAAAGAGTATGACAATCCAAAAGATGGTATTGTTCCTGCATTCCTACTTCTTGTCGGAGACAAAGAGCAAATACCAACATTTGATGGTACAGAAGGTTACTATGTAACTGACTTGTACTATGCTGCTGTAAAGGGAAATGATTACCTACCTGATATGCTGCATGGTCGTTTTTCAGCGCAAAATGTTGAGCAATTGAAAAATCAAATTGACAAGACTATTGCTTATGAAAGTGGCAACCTTCCTGATTATGGTTTCTTAAAGAAAGTAGTTATGACCGCTGGTTGGGATAGCTACTGGGCTGTAAAAAGAGGATATCCACATATTCGTTATGCTAAAGAGTATCACGTCAATTCAAAACAAGGCTATGAGGGTGTAGAACAAAATACTTTCTTATCTTCTGGTTCACAACAAAACTCTGATAAAATTATCGCAGCGGTGAGTCGTGGTGTAGGACTTTTCAACTATACAGCTCATGGTACTGAGACCGATTTTCATGATCCAATGTTTACCATAAACGACGTAAACAAACTAACCAACTTCAATCAGTACACTGTTGTAATTGGTAACTGCTGTTTAACAAATTCGTTTGAGGTAGAAACTTGTTTTGGTGAAGCGTGGTTGCGTACACCAAATAAAGGTGCTGTTGGTTTTATTGGTGGTAGTAGTTATACTTATTGGGACGAAGATTTTTGGTGGGGTGTGGGAAATAGCCCAATCACAACTGACATTGATAATGGTGTTGCACCAAAACGTGAAGACACAGGAGTGGGTTCTTACGACTCTACTTTTGATAAGAAAAACTATTTCACAAACGCTGGTATGATGTTGGCTGGTAACATGGCTGTATTGCAAGCTGATTCATATCTAACTAAATACTATTTTGAAGTGTATCACTTGATGGGTGATCCTGGTTTACAAGCATACTGGGCAACTC
The DNA here is from genome assembly GCF_041508025.1 of Candidatus Uabimicrobium helgolandensis. Classification (NCBI taxonomy): domain Bacteria; kingdom Pseudomonadati; phylum Planctomycetota; class Candidatus Uabimicrobiia; order Candidatus Uabimicrobiales; family Candidatus Uabimicrobiaceae; genus Candidatus Uabimicrobium; species Candidatus Uabimicrobium helgolandensis. Next base: position 1,501,963 of record NZ_CP165719.1, on the reverse strand, counting down.
CTAGTGTACCTCCTAGCAGCAAGTAATTCCTAAAGCTTTACGAGGAAATTCCTCGTAAAGCTTTATTTTATTTAAACCTTACCACCATCACCTCTATGTAAATTTTTCTGCAAGTCCACAAATAAATCAGGTTTAAGACGCCAGCTTCCTTTAAATGGATTGTTTAAATCCTGGATCATTCCGTAAATCATCGTTACCACAAATGCCACAAAACCATTGAGAGCAACGATCATAAAAAAATTACCCACAGGAACTAGCATAAACACAATGATGACCGCCCATGATAGCAATAACATTACGTGGAGAAGTGATCTTGGTAATGCTTCGCTGCATGCTGTTAAGCGTTCGGTGCGTAGTGTTGTTACACGTCCAACAACCTCTATTAGTTTTCCCAAAGCAACTTGGTCACTATCATTGCTAATTTCAAGTTTGTGAATGCTATCCATCAAAGAATAAATTTCATCTGAAGTATCTACATGAACTTTCTTTTTTTTCATCATAGAGCTCCACTCGGTGCCAACAAGTGAATCCACATAGACCTTGAGTTTATCTTTTACGTTTTGTACATTCTCTTCTTGGTTGTCAACATACAATAAAAAATCTCGTAAATCTTGTAAACTATTCACTTCTTCTGCCAAGTGATCCTTGATTTTGGTGTAATTATCTAAAACAACCAACATCACGAAACCCGACATTACAGCATAAATAGTACCTAGTATACTAAAAAATATTTCAAACCCACCAGTGTCACCACCAGCGGCAATAGGCAAGAAATCATGCGGATTAGAATGAACGTAATAACTACCGCCAATCGCTGCCGCAGTAATAAGTGCTGCTCGTATATATATAAACATGCTTTCCCCTTGAAAAGTGAAGCGTACGTAAAATGCTTGAGATAACTACTTTCAAAAATAAGTGATTTAACAAAACTTGTACTTAGATGTACGTAATAACATATAATTGTGTTTGTAACAACACAATTAAGTGAGTAGCAGAAGTTACAAAACATGCTCTGTAAAATTCCCAATATAAGGAGTTGATCATTGCTATTATTATTTGTACAATAGGTTACTTATTTCTATTGTTGAGAGTAAAACCAAGTGAAAGTCATACAGCGTTACATATTTTTTGAGCTACTAAAATCATTTCTTTTAACATTTGTTATTTTAACACTTATTGTGTTTGTTATTTCTACATGGCAAATTGTGCGTTATTATGGAGAGTACTTACAGGTAACAACAATACTTTCTGCAATTCCTTTTATCATCGGCAAATCAATTTCCTTCACTTTACCAATGTCATTACTTCCAGCAGTAACAATTACATACGGACGTATGACCCACGAAAATGAAGTTCTCATTTTGCGAACTACAGGAATACATGCAACTGTTTACTTAACTCCTGCGATTTTAATTGCAGTAATTTTAAGTTTGTTTTGCGTCTATTTAAATTGCGAAATTATTCCGTGGATGAATAAAAAGCGCGACTCTCTGACTCGCTACGCAGTAGACCTTGTTATATCTACTTCATTTCGCTCCGGACAAAATAGCATAGACTTTGTCCCCAATGTGAAAATACGTTATGATTCCTTATCGCAAGGAAAATTTAACAAGCTTTTTATTCAGCGAACTGTACGCATTAAAAACCAAAGTAAAAATTATGTTGTGCAAGAAATAATCGCAGAATCGGGAAATCTTGTTTTTGATACTGGAAAAAACACTCTCAATTTTCAGCTACAAAATGGGTCCATTACCCATATAAATCGTAAAAATACATTTGGTGAACAAATAGATGAAAAGCGTTTCTTTTTTGAGTTTATTTCGATTCCTTTTCAACTTACAAATCGCGATCGCAAGGTTGAAGATCGCAGCAAGTACAAAACCATAGGTGAACTGCTTCGCGATACAAAAAAAATGTCAAAAGAGATAAAAAAGCTCAGCGCTGCAGGAAAAATCCCTCCTGAATACGACGATTCGATCAAGTTGTACGAACGCTACTACGAACATTTGGTACAAATTCACGAAAAATTTTCTAATGCTTTCACTCCAATTGTTATTATTCTCATTGGAGCTCCTTTGGGAATTATTATTCGTCATAGCAATCCACTTGTTGCTTTTGGGGTGAGTGCTATTCCTATTTTTGTTTTTTACTATCCACTCATGATGGTTGGTAAAACGCTAGCTGAGGAAGCGAAAATTTCAGCTTTTCTTGGAACGTGGATGTCGAATATATTCATGTTGGTGGTTGGTTTTTTTCTCCTTGTCTATATTGCGCGTAAATAAGGGTCTCTAAAAAAATGACTTCTTGACACGAATGCTGATCATCGTGTATTATAATCAGCAATTTGCTATGTGCGTCACATTTTTAAATAGACGATAAACACAAGAATACGTAAGATCTGTGTACTACAAAAACGTATGTACCCGAAAACGAGAAGAAAATCCACTGCACGTACTCAAGGTGCCTGTATTGGATTTTCACTTTCGTAGAAGACCATACCTCAAAGTGAATACGGGGACAATTGTATTTTTCGTGTTTTACGGTTTTCTAAAAAAAGTGGCCATTTCATAAAAAAATTAAATCTAGGTTGCACCTAGATTGCTTGAATCTCCAAGTTTTGGAAGGATAACCCGTGAAACAAAAAATTCTTTTGAATATTTTCATATTAGGATTGTCTATACTGGTACTAACGTCATGTTGCAACTACACAGCCAAGCCTGAGTTCTATATAACAGAACAACCCGTTACGAATGTAGATGAGCAAGCTGTTGCTCAAGTAACTGTGCTGAAACGTGGCTTTTACTTCTTGTGGTTTATTCCATTTAAACGTGGATGCGAAGCTTTTGCCAAAGATCTTATGGAAAAAGAAGTGCGCAAAACGTACAAAGATAAAGCTGTAGGTGTCGCTGAATACAAAGTGATTGATGAATATAACATGTCTTTGTTTTGGTGGACAACAGGAACAAAAGTCACAGGAAAAGTCGTTCTTAAGAAATAACTAAGGAGTGCGTAAATGAACAAAAAAATTTCATGGTTGTGTATAGGAGCATTGGTTTTCACACTTATCGGTTGCGACTGTGTGCGAATCAAGCGTTTACGTGGTGTAAAACACGTAGTTACAGGCGATACTGTAAATGTATATAAAAATCAAGATGAGCATCCGCTTGTCATTCCCGATACTGACAATGTTGCGATTAACAACATTGGTGATGGCAGCGACAAAGAACTGATCATCAACAATAATAACACTGGCGATGGCAACGGTAACGGTAATGGTTTTGACAGCAATTGGCAAGATGCTGATATGGGGGGAAGTGCATCCCATGATGATAGTTCGAATTACAAACCAGCGAAAATTACTGGTGAACAATTCGATACCAAAACCATTAACCTAATTGTCAACGTAACAGCTGATTATCCACGTGGACCTGTTACCTCAAGTAGCATAATGCTTGATGGTGTGCAAATGTATTCTCCGCAAAAAGTGGACTCTGGACAAAAAAGTTTAGAGGTCAGCGCCAATGGTTACAGCACTACAAGAAAACAAATCAACATACCGTCTGGCAGCACTGAGCACATTGTTGATGTTGAACTTCTTGCTAAACCGCGTCCAGTAAAATTTCAATTCGAAGACAGTAAGACAGGTAGAAAATTAACTGCTGATGCTGTGATTATCGGTGCGAGTACTGTGCGTAATGGTGGTAAAGTTAAGCCAGGTAAACATACGCTAGAGATTTCGAAAAAAGGTTACCAAACTCATATTGGATCTTTGACAATACCTCCTGGTACTTCAGCATATGTGATACGTCGCAAGCTAGATCCAGAAAATCGCGCAGTAACACGTATTAAGTGGATTATTTATACTGAGTACCCTGCGCAAGAAGAAATTCCTGTACCAGAAACAGTTCTTCTTGATGGTGTTGAGATTGAGCAAGGAAATAAAATTTCAAGCGGTAGTCATCAAATCATCATTAAGCACCCAGGACATGAGACTCTGCGTAAGCAAATTTCTGTTCCTGCAGGAATGAAAGTTTATACATTCAAAGGTACTATGGCAACTTTACCACGTCGCGTAGAATCGCAAGTTACTTATGATGTACAGCCTCCATCTTCTCTAGGAGAAACATCTGTTGTGCTTGTTGGTCAAAAAACAGGTAGAACTATTAATGTTGGTAACAATACTTCTGTAAAACCAGGAGAATACCAGCTAAAAATAACAAAACGCGGTTATTTGTCTGTTAATAAAACAGTGCGCATTTATCCACTTCTTTCTGCTTATTCTATTGAAGAAATGTTGGAAGCTAAACCAGTAAAAATTCGCGTAATTATTAACTATGATATTAATCCTCCTTCTAACCTAAAAAGTCCAATAGCTGTTTTTGTTGGTCGTAACATTCAATTAGAAATACCTGATGGCGGTAGTATTAAGCCAGGTCGCTATACTTATAAAATTAGCCAACCTGGGTATTTGATGCAAGGTAACGAAAGACAAATAAATATCTTGCCGAGCGAAGATGAATACACTATTCGTGAGAGCATGAATGTACAAGCGCGTAAGATATCTTTTGATATCGAAAAAGATGGTATTCTTGTTGCAATACAAGAAATATTTATCGATGGCGAAAAAGTAAGTTACGATAAAACTTTTATCCCTGGTAAACAATATCGTCTTGTCGCTAAGTTTCGCGAGTACCAAACAGTAGAGAGAACGATCACTATTACTCCTGGTAATGGACCGTTTAGATTAAACGTTTCTCTAGTACGTAAGTAGTATTATTCACCAAAGTGAGCTTATAAATAAGCTCACTTTGTTATGGTTACCTTCCGCAAACCTAGGGAGCGCTTTATTCGAGTTCCTAAAAAAGAATCAAACATTTTTTGTTATTTGCACTATTATTTTTTAACATTCTTTTATATAATTTATTTCCTTTTTAGAACGTTTGATATTTAAGTCATTAATTATAATGAAGATAGATGTCAGCACGTTCTACTCGTAAATTTTCTCCCGAAAAGCATTTGTCAACAAAAACGCGCAAAATACGTATATGTATTTGCACGCTTTTTTTCACAAATACTTTTTTGATAACAAATTTTGAAAAGAGAGTTTTTATGGCAGAAGAAAGAGATCCCAAGAAGCCAAAGCAACGACACAGGCTCTTGGTTAATCCACAAGAACTAGGACTTACTGCGCGTATTAAAACAGCTCTCCTTCAGCAAGACATGGGAATTACGCAACGCATTAAAAAAGCAGTTGGTAAAACACAAGACAAAGATTCTTTCTTCGAAATGAAGAAAGTCATTTTTGGTGTTGTTTTAACTTTGTTATTTTTCTGCATTATTTTTGCGTACATGGGATTGCGCTCGCGCACAATATCCCTAGCGGTGATGTATCCCGATAACTTGCAAGGAAAAGGAGAGGTTACAATACCTTTCTATACTTCTGAAGGTGAGTTGGAAGCCCCAGCATACGAGCGTCAAGTCGTATACGAGCGCACTGATGTTTATGGTAAAGACCTTTTAGACAGTGAATATGAAGTATATTCACAAGACAATAAGGTTCAAGATAAACACAAGTTGAAGCCAGGTACTTATAAACTAAAAGTAAAAAAAGATGGTTATAAGCCTATTGATCAACCTGTGACTATCAGTGACAAAAAAGTAACAATTTTAGTTACACTTCAACCAACCGTTATTCCAAAAAGACGTTTGGTTCTTCACATTAACGATCCTCTATTTAATAAACCAATAGAACCAGACGATGTCGTCATCGTTGGTGAAAAAAATAAATCTATCAAAAACACTCTCATTCGTAGTGGTTCTTATGTGGTTCGCGTCATCAAAGAAGGATATGAACCTCAAGAAGCGACTATCGAAGTACCTGATGATGGTGTGGTAAAGAAAAAAATCACTTTACAACACAAATATCGTCCAGTACGCCTACTTGTTGATGATGGTGTATGGGAAGAAGGTAAAGAGCCGGTACTCAAAGGTGAAGAAGTTAGCATTACCCGCGAGAACGAGCAAATCAACTACCGCGACACTCTATTACCAGGTATCTATACTCTTGAAATTGACCGCGATGGTTACAAACAAGTGCGCGAAAACATAACTATTTATCCTGGAGAAACACTAGATATTCATCGTATAAAAATGTCAGCTCTACCGCGAAAAGTATTGGTGCAAATGAACTACGATGTGATTCCTCCCGATAAAATAGCTCCTGATAAAAAGTATTTGATCGATTTACACAGCACTAACAAAATTACCATACCAATTACCGAAGAAACAGTTGCCCCTGGTAACTACAATGTAGTGGTAGAAAAAGCTGGGTACAAAAAATATAGCAAGCCTATTTTTATTGAACCTAATAGCCGCCCTTACATTATTAAATCACATATGGTGTCGGTAACAAAGTACATGCTGTGGAAAATTTTCTCAGACTTTGACGTTGACCCTACACCTAATCCAGATGAAATGGATGTAGTTGTCGATATCCGTAAAAAAGGTTATAAACCTGTTGAAAATCTCGAGAGATCTTTGCCAGCGCAAAAACTAGAAATTGAAGTACGCGTTGACATGGAAACTATTCCTCGCGAAGTGATTCCTGATATTTCTGCAGACAACGCTTTAGGTGTAGTTACTCCTGACGTTGTTAACCTCTCGCGTATCATTAACGGAAATGAAAAAGAAACCGTCGAAATTGCAACGAAGGCACCATTTAAACGTTATAAGCCTGGTCGCTATCGCCTACGTATTCGCAAGGTAGGTTATGAACCAATCGACGAAGAAATCATCATTTTTCCAGATGACAAACATTACGTGATCAAGAAAGAACTTGTTTCTATTCGTCGCGAGCTTGTAATAGATGTTACTTCCGACTATGATCCTGACAACAAGATAAAGCCAGACTCAATGCTCGTCAACCGCAAAGATGCGGAAGATGGTTACAAAGTAAAACCTGGTAAACACACTCTTGTTCTCAACAAAGCTGGATACTATCCGATTGAAAAGGTTATCGATGTAACTCCAGGTAGCGAACCTTTTATTATAAAAGGACAGTTTGCTGCGAAACCACGCGAAGTTCAATTTCAAATTTTTGGTGGTATTGAAAAACCTAACGGAGAAACTGATTTCACAACTCTTACTGATGCAAAAGTAACAGTGAGTGGTAATGAAATACGTCACGGAGACTCAGTCCCTCCAAAAAAAGTAAACGAATTCCGTGTTGAGCGCGAAGGTTTTGAAGTCTATACTTACGAAGGACCTATTGAACCTTCTGAAGACCCATATATACTCAAAACAACACTCAAGCCAAAAACACGTCGCGTAATTCTACATGTAACCGCTACGTTTCCAAAAGGCATTGACTTAATGCCTCTTGATACTAGTACTCTAGGAAACGAAACTATTCAAGCAGAAAGTTCTTCTAAACCAGGAAATTATGAACTTGTTCTCGGTAAAACTGGTTATGAAACTATCGCCAAAACCTTGAATATAGAACCTTCGGAAGAGCCGTTCCGCATCATTGAAATCATGAAACCTAAGAAACGTGCACTCAACCTAGATATAACTTATGATGTTCCACCGCAAAATTCAAATCTTGCTCGTACTGTACGTTTAAAAGGCGAAACGATTGCCTTTGACAAGGTAGTGAAAACCAATGATGAAATTGATCCGCACAACTACCGTTTAGAAGTTGTTGCTGATGGTTATGAACGTGTGACAGAAGCTATTACTATTGATCCAGCAGAAACTTCTTATCTACTTAAGAAACAATTAGTATCTCTGCCTCGTCAAGTGATCTTCCGTGTTACTTCTGATTACGATATGATGCCGAACTTACAAGATTATCAAATATTAGTTGATGGTGATCCTGTAGAAAATATTACCAAAATCAAACCTGGTACGCACACTCTTGTCATCAACAAAGCTGGTTTCCACTCTATCAACGACGAATTCAAATTGTTTGCCGGTACAGATGACTTTGTCATCCAAAAGCAAATGGTATCAATGGCCCGCGTTGTAAGAGCACAAATCACAGACATTGAAAATAACAATCCAATTACTCCTGATATTATCACTCTTGGTGATTCTCCAGTAACAGGAAACGCGCCATTTAAACCAAAACGTTACCGTTTGGTAATCAAAGCGCAGGGATATTCCACACTTACTGAAGATATTAATATCGAACCTGGTGCAACTGAATATGTCATTGAAAGACAACTAAGTCCATCGGAACGCCTTGTTAAAACAGAGATTAAGGGTGACTACAATAATGACTTGTTAAATCCAAAAGTTTTAACTCTTAACGATGAAGACATCACTCCTGGTGCTAGTAAGATAAGACCTGGTGGTTACGATGTCGTTATCTATGTTCCAGGATATGAACAGTTAACTACACGTATTCAAGTCAATCCAAGTCAAGAAGACTATATTATTCGCCAAACTCTTGTTTCTAAGGCGCGTAAACTAGTACTCGATATTAGCGATTCACTTGATAACAGCATCAAAATCACTCCAAATAAAGTGGCATTTAACGGTAAAGAGACTCGTGAAGGTGAAGAAATCAAGCCTGGCCAGTATCAAGTACAGTTAGAAAAAGAAGGCTACGATCCAGCATCTACAGGAATAACTGTAGAACCTTCTGAAGAGGCATATACTCTGAAGATGGCAATGGACCCACGTGCACGTCGCTTGAATTTAGTGGTAGACGGTGATTATCGTCCAGGTGTGATGCTCAATCTAGATGATGTACTTGTCGATGGCAAAGAATTCTTGCCAACAAGTGTACTTACACCAGGTGAACGTAGCATTACTTTGAAAAAAGAAGGTTACGAAGACTTGAGTTTTAGTGTTGAGGTTTCAGCAGGAACAACACCATTTCTCGTCAAGAAAACCATGATCTCAAAACCTCGCGAAGTTGCTGTTAAAGTTACTCATGACTTTATGGCAGAAGGCGATGATTTTACACCAGAACTTCTTACTTTAGGTGAACGCGACATCGTTCCTGGAGAAAAATTTAAGCCAAGTTCTTACGAACTAATTATCGCGCACCCTGGTTTTGCAGAGATACGCGAAAAATTAGAAGTGGAGCCTGGTGTAGGAACTCTAGAACTTAATCGCGAGCTTATCGCGAACCGTCGTCGTTTAAACGTTGATTTAACTTATGATGTTGAACCTCCGCAAAGTTTGAGTTTACACAAGATTCGCCTGCGCAGTCTCAATGATACCGAGTATCGCGAAGTTAAAGCTGGAGATATGATCATTCCGGGTGAATACCAAGTGCAGATCGAAAAAGAGGCTTATGAACTCTATAACGGTCGCGCAGTAATTGTTCCCGACGATCGTTCGTACAAATTGGCAGCAGAACTCATTGCTAAATACGTACAGATCTTAGTTGAAATCAAATATGACATCGAGCCAGGTGATGAAGCTAAAGCTCTTGGTGGATACGAAGTGACTTTCATTAGCGAAGATGGTATTGGGCGTAGTGTACAACACGGAAATAGAATTAAGCCTGGAAATCACAAGCTTGAAATCACTCGTCCAGGTTATGACTTCCGCGAAAGTAAGAAAGTGTTGCGCATTCGTCCAAGTGAACAACCATACTGGATTCGCGAGACACTCAATGCAAAACCGCGCTCATTGTCTTTTGGTATCTTCGATGCAAAACAGAACGAAATAGTTGAAGCAACGCAGGTTCTTGTAAATGGTACAATTGCAAATCCTAATACTAAGTTTGATGCTGGTGTCAAATATGGATTTATTGCTCGATTTAAAGAGTACAAAACCGTAGACAATTCAGTCACAATTGAGCCAGGTGAAGGACCATTTGCAATTAAAGTTGATCTCACCAAATACAAAAAATACCAGATGAGCATTGGTAAAAAATATCATGGTATGGTACTTGATAGCATTAAGGTTCCTATCGAAATATTTGTCGATGGTGATCCACTAGAGCCAAACCATATCAATCCTGGTGATGGATTTAACTTAATTAATTACGATTTCTATGCACCAAAAGGTATGCGCTCAATACGCGTTGTCTGCGGGTTTTATTTTGATGAGTCTCTTGTAAAAGAGCGCTTCGAATTCCGCGATCTACGCAAAATTGATACTACGCGTTTACTTGAGCATTTGCGCGGTTTGGCGAAGTCTAGTCCAAGTCAAGCATTACGCCGCGTTGTTCGTCTTCTTCGCGATCGCCAAGACAAATACAAAGTGGACGCTCTTCCAAAAGAAGATCGCCAACGTATTGCTAACTTGTTACGCGATCTTACTTTGAGTGATGAAGAACAAAAAATGCGAAAAACTGCAATTAAAAAATTACAGCAGTAATTCGTTTGTTATTCGAGCATCCACAAGGATGCTCGAATACTCTTATTTTGCATATCTACATTTCCAAAATATCGCACAATCGCTGCTTGGAGCCAAAACCGCTGATGATAAACGATTATATGTCGATAGTGAGCACATATCTCCGTCCAACAATCACCTTTCAAGAAAATGAAAGCAAAACAACCATTAAAAAATTGCAGCGTAGCGCAGAACATGTTATTATATGCGAAAATTTGTGAACCCTACACACCAATTCCCCATCTCAAACCCAGAGGAGATCGTCAATTCATTTGCACTATCTCTTTGAGTTTCAGATTGTGGAAATAAAATTTTTTCATAAATCTGTGAATAGAATTACCAGTTTGCTGTCTAGTATTTGTGATAATTGAAAACGGCAAAAGGTACATTTTTATGTTTAGAAAGGTAACACTCTATGTGTAGACTTCCCCTCATTTTTTTATTAGCTATCAGCCTTCTTTTTAGCTCGGGGCTTATAGCTGATGACAAAAAACCGGAAAAAAAAGATAATAAGAAAACCGAAGTAGCCGCACCACAAAGTGCGCAACAAGCTAAAGATCTTTTTGTAAGATCTTTTGGTTTGGAAAAAGAACAAAAATTTACAGATGCTATCGCTGGCTACGAAGCCGTGCTTGCATTCTATCAAAAACAAGAGGGTTCTCAGCACGACGTATACATAATGTATACACTGCAAAACCTTGCTGTTTTATACGCTAATTCTGACCAAACAGATAAATCTGTACGCCTGTTACAACAAGCTCTTCGCTATGCCGAAAAACTTGGTAACTGTGGCAAGATGTCAGATTTCCACCATAAACTAGGGGTGATTTTTAATCATAAGTGCAAAATTAAAGTAAAAGCTGCTGCACAAAAAGACGATATCACACCTGATGGCAAAATTAAAGTAGGTGCTATTGGAGTTCTTGGAAATAAGAACTTTACCGATTTTCAAGCCGTTTCTGGCTCAGAATACATCCCACAAAGTGTACAAACAGCGGGAACAGAAAATCCTTTTGATAAAAAAATCGAGCACTACACTAAATTTTTAATTGCTAAAGTTCGCAGTGACTTTGACAAAGACAAGTTGATCACTCCTGATTCAGTGCGCGCAGTACTTCAAATTGAGAAAAAAGGATACTATCCTTTAAACAAAATGGTGCAAATGCTACCTGAAAAAAGACACTCAGAAGTTGATGAAATGCTCGTTTCTATACCACGTAAGGTAGAGCCAAAAGTATTTGAAGATTTCTTCGAACAAGGTCCTATTACTCCAGACGAAATTACCTTAACTACTCTAAAAAACGGTAAATCAGATGGTAAACCACGTCGTGTAAGCGATGATAGTTTTAAGCCAGGAAGTTATTTACTAACTGTGCGCAAAGCTGGTTACGAAGACATCAAAAAAGCAATGACTATTTATCCTGATGAAGGCCCATTTCAATTTCAAGAGCGTTTACTTAGTAAAATGCGCGAGATTGCAGCGAGCATTCGCGGTGATTTTGTCGACCCAAAAACAGGAAAAGATACCATCAGTCCTGACACTTTTACACTAAACGGTCAATCAGTAAAAGATAGTAGTAAAGTAAAACCAGGTGAGTATCAACTGGTGATCAAAGAAGAGGGATTTGAGCCTATTGTAAAAACAATCATTGTTCCTCCAAGTGAATCGCAATATCGTTTCTTCGAACAAATGAAGACCTTAAATCGTCAAGTATATTTCCAAATCACTGGTGATTATCAACCAGACAAAGAACTTACTCCAGACGAAATTGCTTTTAACAATCGTTTTGTAAAAATCACCGGCGAAAGTTTACGTCCTGATACTTACCGTGTTGTTATACGCAAAAGAGGATACGAGCCTGTTAGTAAACGCGTTACTATATATCCATCTTCTAAAGATTTCTTATTAAAAGAGTCTTTACGTTCTTTACCACGCCGCGTGCAAACACAAATTTTAGCGTCTTTCCCTAAAATGCGTATTTCTCCCGATAAATGTACTCTAAACGGACGCGACATCAAGACCCAAGAAAATTTTAAACCTGGAAAATACGAACTAAAAATAGAACGTGCTGGTTATGTACCTGTAACAAAATCTATTGAAATACCACCATCAGATGAACCATATACCATTTCTAGTGTTCTTAATCCAAAAGACGTTCTTCTTAAACTAGATATTACTTATGATGTTCAACCTGAAGATACTGATGCAACTTACACCACAAATATGAAAAACGAAGTGCTTGGTTTAGTGACTAAAGTAACTGATGGTCAAAAAATAAAACCAGAAAGTTATTTGTATGAAATAATTCAACCTGGTTACGAAGTAGCTTCTGATCGCGTACTAGTTATGCCTCGTGAAGATGCTTATGTTTTACAACGTCGTTTAGTTGCGAGAGATCGTACTGTTGTTACTGACATCTCCGATGAAAACGGCAATGCAATCGATCCAGATGAAATCACTATTGATGGCAAGGCTTGGACTAAAGGCTTTAAAGTAAAACCAGGTGTTCATGAACTTGTTATTCTAAAAGAAGGTTATATTCCTGTTCGTAAGCAAATACAAGTTCTAGCGAGTGACAAAGATTTCATTCTTACTGAAACTGTCATCTCTAAAACTCGTCTTGTTACTTTTGAATTTAGAGATTCTTACACTAAAGAACTTATCAAGCCAGAGCAAATTGGCATTGGTAAAGAGAATCCAAAGAATCCAAAAACTGTTCTTACAATGAAGCCAGGAAGTTATCCTTTACGCGTTGTAAAAACTGGTTATGCAATGATCAACAAAACAGTTGAAATTCCAGTAGGCAGTGGTAACTATGTTATCAAAGAACTAATGAACGCAACTGTTCGTGAAGTACATATCAATATTACTGGTGATTTCAAACCTACAGAACCACTAGAAGTTGATCTACTTGCTATGAACGAAATGCCAATGGGCGCTATTAATAAAATTCGTCCAGGTATGTACGAGCTTGTTATCGAAAGAAAAGGTTACTACCCAATCTACAAGCGTCTAAACATTACTCCTGGCCAAGAACCATATAAGATAGAAGAAGAGATGAAGAGTAAGCCACGTAAGGTAAACTTGAACATCGTTAGTTCTTATACCAGTAGTAAGATGACTCCAACAAGCATACTTATCGGTACAACAGCGATCAAAGATGGTCAAGAGATGAAACCTCGTGAATACCAATTGGCGATCAAAGAAAAAGGATACAAAACTATCTCTAGCGGTATTACTATCGCTCCAAGTGAAGATCCTTACCTTTTAGATGCAACAATGGAAGCACTACCACGTAAGATTATGTACTCTTTCACTAGTGATTTTAACAACAAAGAGGTTATGCCAGACGTAATCACACTTGATAATGAAATCATGGAGCAAGGAGAAACACATCTTCCTGGTACTTATGCTATTTCTGTTGAAAAGCAAGGTTACAACGAACTTTCGTTTGAAATCGTTGTTACTCCTTCTGATGAACCGCATCTAATTAAACACCAATTAGAAACTATAGCTCGTGAAATCGAACTTGATATCACCGGTGATTTTCCAGTTGGCGAACGCATTGATCCAGAAATTGTTGCTCTTGATGGTAAAGATGCACGAGAAAATCTATTTAAGCCTCGTACATACGAACTTGAAATAATTCAGCCTGGTTACGTTCCACTACGTAAAAATGTAACTATCGAACCAGGTAATGAGCCGTATTTGATCCAAGAAGTACTAGCCACCAAACCACGTAAGGTTGACCTCAACATCACTTATGATATTGAACCTCCTTCACATTTGGGTGCGTACAAAATTACTATGGCACCTCTAGACAACCCTTCTGCAGAAAAAGAAGTGAAGCCTGGAGATATCATTAAGCCAAATTCATACTTGTTGAAAATTACTAAGCCTGCATACCAGACAATAGAAATGAAACAACATGTATGGCCAGATGATCGTCCATATGTAATTGATCAAAAACTATACGCTAAGCAAGTACCGATCAATATCAATATTACTCACAATGTTGAGCCACCGACTAACTTACCGCCATATCAAGTTTCTTTGATATCAAAAACAACACGTGTACTATTCTTAGTAACCGATGGTAAGAGAATTCGTCCAGGATCTTATGACCTCAAAGTAACCCAACCAGGGTACAGCTTTGGTGCTATTAAGACCATTGATATTGCTCCAAGCGAAGAGGCTTACTTAATCAACGAGAGTTTACTGGCTAAGAATCGTCAGATTTCTTTCGAGATGGTTGATCAGAAGTCAGGATCACTTGTTGATGCGCATGAAGTAATTGATCTAGGAACCAAGAAAAAAGTAGAATTTAGAGATGAATTCGCTCCTGGTAAGGAAGTTAACTTCCGTGTGAAGTTTGTTAAGTATCAGACGGTATCTACTACAACGATGATACCTCCTGGTGAAGGTCCATACATTTTACCAGTACCTCTTGTAAAACTAACTCCTCTTGAATTTACTATCCGTAAGAACAAGCAAAAAATTGACGGAATTGAATATGAATATATATTCAGCGTTGACAATAGCCCTCTAGAAGCACACCATATGAAAGTAGAAAAAGGTATTGGACGTTTCTACTACACAATTATGGTTCCGCCAAAAGCGAAGAACTTCAGAGCATACATTGGCTACATGTTCTTACAAAGAGCTATGGCTCGTTTCCGTTCAGGTATGAGTATCGGCCGTCCAGAAAACTTATCTGTACCTAAGTTAATCGAACACTTAGATCGTATAGCTAAGGGCGAACGTGGTCGTCGCGCTTCACTTGAGGTAATGGAAAAATTACTCAAAGGATTCCGTAACCGCAAGATGCTGAAGCAACTTCATAACACAGAAAGAGATCAGTTGATTAGCTATCTCGAATCTTGGAAACTATCTTCTGCACAAGACCGTGTACGTTTACAAGTTGTTGTTGAAGCAATCAACAAAGCAAAATAATCGTACTTAGTAGTTAAAAAAAATAGACGGCAGCAAATTGCTGCCGTCTATTGTATTATTTAGGGGCTTTGCAATGAATCCTGGATGTTTTTTCTATGTAGTGATTGGTTTCTCTCTTTTTATTATAGCGTGTACGCAAACAGTTTTTGAAGATAACAATGAGCCTGACGAAGTTATTGTTCACCATAGTACACGCACACAAAATATTAATGCGCCTATCGAGAGACGTAGTGGTCTTGCAATTATTAAACACGAGATCCAAACTGATTATCCTGCTGGACGTGCTTTTGCAATCACAGTGTGGAACGGTGGTGAAATAGTACAGCATGACAGTCGTTTACCTCATGGACAATACAACTTGCGCATTGAAAAAAGTGGCTACAAAACAATCCATAAAAATATTTGGATTGAAAGTGATTTTGAAGGTAAGTATGTATTAACAGGAATATTAGAGGCCCAAGAACGCCTTATTAATTTTAATTTCTTAGATGTTCGTACAAATACGCGTGTTACTCCAGATACAGTAACAATTGCTGATATTGGTGGAAAGTCGGAATCGCAAATTATTAGTGACCAATCTTATGTTAAACCAGGCAGTAAAATTATTGTAATCCAAAAAGCGGGTTATGCCACTTTTACACAAGAAATAGAAATTCCTGTATCACCAGAACCATTTGGACTAAGTGCACTTTTAAATCCCAACTCCTAAAATCACAATACCTTTTGATTCAAAATTGTTTACATTCTAACTTATATTTTTGGGTACCAATGTTGCTATTTTCTACAAGTTTATTTTTTAAAAGTAACTAGCTGAACACTCAAAATTATCTGTATAGTAATGCACAAAAATTTATGAATCAATGTGCTAAGTGGCTCTCAAAAGTTTTTTTACTTTTTGAGAGCCATTTTTTGTTATAATATTTTACAGAACTGAATATTAGAGACTCTTTATTTCGAAACAGGATAAAACGGAATGGCAAAAAAAAGAAAATCTTCAGGAAAATTTATTGTATTCGAAGGCTTAGATGGAGCAGGAACAACAACACAAGCAAATTTACTATCCAAATATTTAGAAAACGAAAATTGGCCTGTTGTGGTAACCAATGAACCTACACAAGGACCGATGGGACTTATTATCCGCTTAGTGCTATCCAATAGACTTATATTTAGCGCTCAAACCAAAGAAATGGAAATTCTTTCCAACAATTCTATTGCACTGTTGTTTGCAGCAGACCGCTTAGATCACTTGCAACACTTAATTCTTCCAAAAATTGAAGAGGGTGTTATTGTTCTTTGTGATCGTTACCACCTATCTTCTTATGCATACCAAATGGGAAACGATCGTAAGAATCTTGAATGGCTACAAACAATTAACTCCAAATGTTTACAGCCTGATTTGATTATTCATTTAGACACGTCTTTATCTGTTTGCGAAAAAAGACGCTCTAAAAATCGTTGGTATAGAGATTTGTATGAAAAACCAGAAATCTTAGAAATCGTTCGTAGAAATTATGAATATGCTATCGATGATATGCGCCAGCAAGGAGTAAATATTGTCACGATTGACGGAAATCCTCCAGAAAAAGTTGTATTTGGCGAAATACTATCGGTAATCAAAAGTAATTTTCCAGAAATGTTCCCTGGAGATTTACCACTGTTTAATAGTTAGAAGATAATTAGTTGATTGTAATAACAATTGTCTTATTCGAGTAAAACTACATTTTTTCTGCAAATTAAAATGTGCAATCTGGTCGCCTAATTTATTTTATATTGATAACTTATGATCAATATTTATATTTTATTTTACAATGTTTCAATCGTAATGGTCGATAAAGCTTAATACGCCTAAAAATATTATTTTCTCGCAATTTTGTTTAAGGAAATTACCAAATGGCGAAAAAGGGAAAAAAAAACACCTCGACAAATCACATGCCGATGGACGCAACTCAGCAACAATATCAATTTTCTGGACACCAAGGAGCGATGCCTGGGCACCAAGGAATGATGCCTGGGCACCAAGGAATGATGCCTGGGCACCAAGGAGTAATGCCTAGCCACCAAGGAATGATGCCTAATCAACAAGGGGCACATATGGGCGGATATCCAAACATGGGCGCACCACAAATGCAAAATCAAATGATGCAAATGATGCAAATGATGATGGCCGGAAACATGGGAATTGCTGGGGCAGACACTGCAGCACAGCCTTTTGCTAACATGGATATCCCAGAAGAAGAAGATTTAGGTTTAGATGCTGACATTATTCGTCCACACCAACTGCGTAGCGTTGTTAAAACACAAGAGCCACTGCCCTTGTACACGGTTTTAGATTACTTATGTCTCACTGAGGATGGAAAATTTTCTTTAGGGGGTATTCCTAAAGGTTGTACAATAGCCTTTGTTGGCCCTCCAGGTCAAGGAAAAACGCGCACTGCAATTTCTGCATTGTGTCGTATCGCTTTTAGTGGAACTCGCTGCGCCTTTGTTGTTGCCGAAGAAGGATTTATCGACGAAAATGACTCTGGACGTGACGATCTGTGTAGTAGATTAACCAAAATAGGAATGAAAACTTTGGCATTGTCAGAAGCACAATTTCAGAAAAAAGTAGCAAAAAATATTGCTGTGCTTTTAAGCCAATACCATAAAGGAAGTTCTTGGGATGATTTTGTTACGCGTTATCGTTTTATTGTTGAAAAAGAAGGCATTAAGTTTGTGATTATAGATTCACTAAATATGCTAGATCCATCAAAAACTAAAACAGCAGACAATTTATCAGCTCTGAAAACATATAATCATGAAAAAGGCGTTACTTGTCTAACTATTGGTCAAATACGCGACACAGGTATGCCTGTAGGTGGAGAAGCTCTAATTCATACCGCAGATGCAGTATTTTTATTGGAAGAAATGGGACTTACTTCGAAAGAAATAGCAGCGTTGTGGGGTGGAAAGTACCGCGATCGCATTGTGACAATTCGCGCAATTAAATCGGTGACAACACCTATTTTTCCACATCCCATTCGTATTTGCCGCGACGATGAACGAGGAGTCTTAATCGCTCACGCAGAGCAACCTGAAATTTATAAACCTTTTCCAACCGTAGAAGAAGCCAAAAAAATACAGGAACAAGCTTTAGAAGAACAAATTCCAGAAGAACAAATAGAAAATCTACCACAAGAGAATGAATCTTCTCCTCAAAGCGAAAATGTCATTGAAGAGCAAGAAAAACCTCCAGAGGCTTCTAAAAAAAGTAGAGAAGTTGACAAACCGAAAAAAACCACACGCAAACGCAAAAAAACTAAAGATAAAAGTGAATAATTTGGTGTTCTTATGTTAGATACCATTGATACAATCATCATTGCTCTAGCTGTTGATGATAACCAATCACTTTTTATTTTACTGAGTAAAAACGGAGCTATCCAGTGCATGGGGGATGGCTCTGTTAATAATCAAGACAAGACAATATACATAGGAACAGGATCAACGGAGTTTTTTCAAAAACTCAAGGAGCATATTAATCCTCTATGGCTAAAACGATGCGGTCGTTATAGTGTTCCACAACAACGAGGAAATAAATGTGAATTGTCTATTGTTTTTAGAGCCCAAAAGCAAGAAAAAGGAATTCAGTTTATCTATGGTGCTAATTCACAAGGTCCTCCCCCTGATATAACAAATTTTATTCATATAGCTGTAAACTTAATTACTCCCTGGCATCAAAAGCAACAAAAAAAAATAGAAGGAGCAACATAATGGAATTTCGCGAGAGCTTCGAGCAAACATACAATGAAGCTTTTATTATACCACACAATAGCATCGATAATAAAATAGCACAGCATATCAACAACGAAGAAAAACAGTCTATTGAAGACATGCAACAACTAATTATCGAACACAAGAACAATAAATCTTCGCAGTTGTTGCGCGCTGAGCAACAGCTAATGAAATTCAAAATAGAGATATGCGGCAAGTATAATATCGGTAACATTGTTTCTCGCGACACAGTTGACTTTGCTCCGCGCGATCATTTTGGTAATTTACCCATTGTCGCCGCAAATATGGACGGAGTTACAGGAAAGCGTATGGCCGAAGCCATGGCAATGATGGGCGGAAGTGCCGCATTACCACAATATATGTCCGACCAAGATCTATGCGGCATCATTGAGTATATGAATACGCGCCATTCTTTGTATAGAACACCTCTAAGCTTAAAATCTGACAAAAAAATATACAACTTTGAAAATATCATTTCCAAAAGAGATCTTCCTGCTGTAATCATTACCAACCAAGATGGACAACTTGAGGGAATTTTACACAAACGCGACGTACAAAGTGTTAATAAGGACACTCCAGTAACAAAATTAATGATCACCGAAGAATTGATCACAAGTGGGCCATCGATATCAGCGATAGATGCCATTGATTTGATGAGAAAAAACAAAGTTAAATTTTTACCTATTCTCGACGAAAATCGTTGTCCTCTTGGCGCATTAACTGAAAAATCTGCTGCTCTAAGTTTACGTTATAAACCGCACCAAGGTCATGGAGAAAAAGGCCTAGCTGTACTTGCTACTATTGGCGCTTTAAATCGTGATCCTGTAGAAAAAGCTAAAATGCTGATTAATGCTGGGGTAACAGGAATAATATTAGACACAGCGCATTTTGATCAAGGCATTCAATCATATCGCAACCTAGAAAAGATAGCAAATTTAGTTAGTAATTACCAAAATGCAACCAATTACAAGATTCCTATTATAGCAGGTAATGTTGTTACTCCAGAAGCAACCATTCGCATAATAAGCGCAGGAGCCGACATGATAAAAGTAGGAATTGGCCCAGGAGCAATGTGCTCTACGCGCTATGAAACAGCTGTTGGTCGTCCTCAATTAGCTGCAGTAGCAAAATGCGTAGAGGCAGCATCTCCTTATAATAAACACATTTGGGCTGATGGTGGTATCAAAACACCGCGAGACGTCGCCTTAGCATTAGCAGTTGGTGCATCGCAAGTAATGATAGGAAGCTGGTTTGCTGGTACTCTAGAAAGCCCAGGCGACCTAAAATACGATTTTGAAGGACATAAATACAAAGAAAATTATGGTATGGCTTCACGCAGTGCTTCAGAAAAAAGATCGCAACGCGATGTCATGCGCGAAATATTAGGGCATCGTTCCGAAGGAAGTAACCGTTCTTTTGTATATCTAGATCCCGAACGCCCTTCTATTACCGACATAATCCACTACATAATTGATGGCGTCACTTCTTCAATGACTTATGTAGGGGCCCAAAATTTAGATGAATTTTTCAATAATGCCAATATCGGTATCCAATCTCAAATTGGCTATGAAGAAGGCAAACCACACGATATTCTTAAAATCAAAAGAATTTAGGCCTGTTATCAATTGTGGCCTGTCATCATTTTTTTCGAGCCCGGAAGTGGGCTCGGAAACGGATCCAAAGCAGTTAATTATATTGTAGCTACAGAAGATAACAATTTATTGTTTTCTAAAGATAAAAAGAATTGGCATGAGATTAATTTTATTGGCGCAAAGATACATTTCCTGACTACCTTCGACGATACCTGGTTACTTCAAACAGATGAAGGAGTTCTTATCTCTGAGGATTTCGGTCAAAATTGGAATGTATTCGAAAAGAACATTCCTGCAAAATATCAGTAATAAAAAAACATAATCGTTATTGGTTCATCGCAACAGACAATGGTATTTACATGTCTACGATTTCGGGAGAGAACATAAAATACATTTTTCAAACTCCTGCTTACGATTTACTAATAGATAAATCAGGTTTTTTATTTGTCGCTACTGACAAGGGAGTGCTCGTTTCCATAAGTAAAGGCGACAGTTGGAAAGCATTGGTTAGTGGCATTATCGCCAATGGTCTTGTTTTTTCTGATGAAGATTTATTGATTGGCACAAATAATGGCATTGTTAGGTATAGTTTTTTATCTAAATCTCATTATTTTCAAAACGAAGGCTTTAACACAAGAAAGAGCTTTTTCATTAACGACTTTATTTTTTTACGACTTTTGCCTGCCTATAATAAAGAGCGACATCTTGTAAATGTACATATCCAGTACCATGGACAATAATATTTAGTTCAATGCTACTAGGATTTTGCGAAGCTTTAAGTAGAAAAGGAATAGATATTTTTTTCCAATCTTGCGTGCCGCGAATCGGATTTTGTATTCCTCGTGAAAAATATTTCTTCCCATTAGGAAAAACCATCCACATTTCCAAATAAGCCTTTTGAATCCCTTCGCTTTTTATAGAAGTTTCATAAATAACAGCGCTATTTTCAAGTGAAGGTGGAACAAGCGTAAACAGAGAAAATACTTCTTTTTTGTCACCTGTACAAGAAATATGAAATGCATTTGCACTACATTTTACACGCGAATCTATAACCTTATCGTCCACAGAAAACGATTGCAGTAACTTACGCTCTTTTGAAAAAGGGCCGTAATTATTGCTAAAAGTGAATTGCACAAATAAAAAGCTAAACATACACAGTACGGACCAATAGGAGTTATGAAGTATTTCCAATTTTTCCATAGGAACACTGCGCAATACTAATAAACATAATGCTGCTGGAAAAAGAGTACATATAAAAATACGCATTCCTTGCCCAACAGTTAATCTATTTCGCCAACACCATAATAGATAACCAACAATAGATACACTAATCGTCACACTAATTCCAACAGCAAAATGCATATATGTTTTAGAACTAAGTAGCATTTCAATAGAAAGGATGTACATCCATAGAGTGCCGCCAACAACACCTCCAAACCATCCCCATTTATTCCAGCTTACTTGCACAATTGTCTCTCCTGATAAAATAAAAAGTGTATGATCAATCTATTTTGTGATTGATCATACACTTTAATAATTATTCTTTTATTTTTTGAGCAGTATACTGCAATATTTGATTGTTAGACCAATAAGAATGACTAGGAACAATGCTACTCTTATCCCGGTTTTCAACATTTTGCAATTCTTGAGAGTTCCCTAAGAAAGCTCCTTCTAATCCCATTGCAATTCCTCTAGTTTTTTGTAACTTAGAGTACAACAAATGATCAAACTCTGATCGCAAACCAGCGTGACGAAAAGTTTGCAAATATTGTACTTTGTTATCGAAAGATAACTTATTAAATTTTTCTGCACCCGGAAGTTTAGCAACCTCTTCTCTTGAGTATAAATATTTTAGTACTAAATCATTTTCAGAATAGATAATCAAATTATTGCGTCCGACCATGTTTGTACCATTAAAAGTAAAAAAAGCATCTTGATCTACCGCAGCTGCTAAAAAGCACATATTGCCCCATGGAATAGAACGCGCCGCATTTTCTTTTAAAGTATTCAATAAAACTCTTGCACCAAGGCTGTGGCAAACAATATGTATGCGACTACGGCCACCTGCCTGCTTGTTAATTTCCGAAAGAATATGCATGATGTAATTGCCAGATTTATTTGCACGCTTAATTGCTGTAGGAAAATCTAATGTATTTGATGGCCAATAAACGCCAACATAATTCATATTGCCTAGCTCGCGTGACATTACATTGCGAGCATTGCTATATGAACCTGTTGCACCACTATATGAAGTATTAAAACCATGAATAAATACAACAGTATCTACATTAGGATTAATAGCTCCTTTCATCGAACCTAGTTTAATATCTTGCGGAGCGCTTAAAAAGTCATACTCAGAACCATCATCACAGCGAACCATAATCGTAGAATTCGCCGCTTCCTCTGCGAATATAATTCCTGCAAATAAAATGCATAAAATAAAATATTTCACAACTAACCTCCTAATAACTATATTATAGTAAAATTTATAAACTCTGCGTTTTTTAAGGACTATCATCAACAAAACATTATGTTGAAAAATTCGTAACTGCCACTGTCATCGCGACTCTAGCCATAATCGTAATCGAACAATTACGATTTCTTTTTCAAATCTTAAAATATTCAATCAAGGTCACGACTACGATTACGACAGTTATTAATATCTAATTGATAACACGCCCTAGTTAACTATCAGTAAAATACACGCTTTATTTTGATTTTAATTATATCAAAAGAACTACCTTGTATCAAAAAAATACTAGGATCTATGAGTATCTCAACCCAAAAGTGTTTATCTTAATTCAACACTCTTTCGCAACGTTCGCATAAACCAGTCTCATTTATCCTGGTAAAGTTCCAGCAGCGCTCGCACTTATCGCCCTTAAATTTTTCTATCGTTACTTCACCAAATTCATCGTTTTGAAAATCTTTTTTTAGACTATCGCAACTAACACAAGCTACTTGTAATAACTCTTTAAGGATTAAGCAATCATTGTTTGTTAAATTTCCTTCTACTAGAACATGAGCCTGCGCAAAAGTATTTATAGTTTTATTATTTTTGCTTTTCTCTAGTCTTTTTAACAATAAATCTCTTGTTGTAAGTAACATACTCCATTTTTCGCAAACGCGATGGTCATTGTACTCGTCTTCGACATCGCAAAAATGAGTTAAATGCACACTTTTTTCTTGTGAATTTTTACGAACATGCTGCCATATTTCTTCAGCTGTAAAGCTTAAAACAGGTGCGATCCATGGCAATGTAGTGAATAAGAGTTTTCGTAAAACAAACTGTGTTTGTCGCCGTAATAAACAATCTGCTTCATCACTATACAAAGCATCTTTGCGTACACAAAAGTACAACGAACTAAGTTCGTTGCTAAAAAAATTGAGTATAAGCTGAAATACTACATGGTATTCATACTTCTCATATCCTTTGCGTATTTCAGTGTTAACAGAATATAATCTCGCTAGGATATATTTTTCTAGCTCTGGAAGTTCCTTGTAAGAATGAGACTCTCCGTTATCATCATACAAATTTCCTAGTAGATAACGATAAGTATTACGTAACTTACGATAAGATCCTTGTACTTGCTCTAACTTTGGTAATGAAAACTCGACATCATCGCGAAAATTTTCCGATGCAACCCATAATCGCAGTAAATCAGCGCCATATTTTGCGATCAAATCCTTTGGGAAAAGAGCCCCACGCGACTTAGATACCTTTTCTTTTTTACACGACTCAACCACATATCCATGAGTTGCTACAGTAGAGTAAGGGGCTAGCTTATTTGTCGCTACCGCTAAAGCTAGTGAACTTTGAAACCACCCTCGAAATTGATCATTTCCTTCTAGATATAAATCAGCGGGATATTTTAAATCACTTCGCTGTAAAACTATATCTTGAGTAACTCCTGAGTCAAACCATACATCTAGAACATCTTCTTCTTTGCTAAAATCTTGAACACCGCAACATGTGTAGTCTTTAGGAAGTAAGTCATTAAAGGGCAGTGTGAACCATACATCACTAGTATGTTCTTTAAAAAGATCAACTATGTGTTGCATAACTTTTTCATCTTTTACCTGCTTTTGACACCGATTACAATGAAATATAGCCAAAGGAACTCCCCAGGATCTTTGCCGTGATACACACCAGTCAGGGCGTTTTTGCAACATATTTCTCATACGTTTCTTACCCCATTGCGGTATCCATCGGGTTTTCTCTGTTTCCTCTATACAATTTTCTCGAAGATCATTTTCGTCCATAGATATAAACCATTGAGGAGTTGTACGAACGATAACCGGATTGCGACAACGCCAGCAATATGGATACTCATGCTCAACGTAGTTCTTTTTAAGTAACTTCCCTTTGTCCTGAAGTATATCGACAACATAACTGTTTACACTCCACACCTTCTTTCCATAAAAGTCATCGTTGGTAAAACAACCGCGATGATCAACAAAACATAACACCGGTAAGCCATATTTCTGACCAACCAAAAAATCGTCTTCTCCGTGGCCAGGCGCTGTATGTATACAACCTGTTCCTTGCATCAGATTTACATGTTCTCCTAAAACAACAGGAACAACGCGCTCTAAAAAAGGGTGCTTACATTTTGCTTTCAATAAATCTCTTCCCTCGAATTGTGCAACAACCTTACCTTCGACATCGCAAACCCTCTGAAAAGGTTTCAATAACTCGCTTGCTACAACTAACAACTCGCTACTAGTTTCAAGAACGCTATATTTATAATCAGAGTGTAAACATACTGCTGTATTCGCAGGAAGAGTCCAAGGAGTAGTTGTCCATACTACAAGACATAAAGATTTTTGCGGTAAATTATTTTTTTGGCAAAATGCCTTACTATTCTCCACAGTAAAACGCACATAAACTGAGCAAGATTTGTGGTTTTTATATTCTAGCTCAGCCTGTGCTAATGCTGTGCAACATTCTGTGCACCAGTGTACAGGTTTTTCTCCTTTATTTAGAGAACCACTTCGAACAAGAGCAAACATTTTTGCAGCGATCCCCGCTTCAAAACGAGCACTCATTGTCAAATACGGATTTTCCCAATCGCCCACAACGCCAAGACGTTGAAACTCTTGTTTTTGTAAATCAACAAATTTCTGTGCGTGCACACGACACGCTTTTCTTATTTCTACTTGAGTGGCATTTTCGGTAAGATTTTTCATCACTTGCAATTCGATAGGCAATCCGTGACAATCCCAACCTGGGACAAAAGGTGCATCAAAACCTTCCATATTTTTTGCTTTTACAGTTATATCTTTGAGAACTTTGTTTAATGTTGTTCCTATATGCACATGGCCATTTGCGTAAGGAGGTCCATCGTGCAAAACAAATTTATTTTGTCCGGCTCCCTTTTCTCTCAAAGACAAGTACAACTGCTGTTCTTGCCACAATTTTAATATTTCAAGTTCTCGCTCCGCTAAATTTGCCTTCATTGGAAAGCTAGTTTTTGGTAAATTAAGAGTAGGTGAATAATTTGTCATAATATTATTCCTGAATACGGTAGCTTTACTGGCATAAAACTACTGCTTAGTTATTGTAAATAAAAAAGCCCTCGAAAATTCGAGGGCTTAGTTGTAAGTGTAAACAAAAAAAGCCCATCGCTATTGATGGGCTTTTGTAAAATACGAGTTTAAATGAAATTTGACCATCAAATAGACATAATAATACCAATAATGATAATTATGCTTATTTGAGTGAAAAAAGTACTCATTTTTAACTCCGCTTCAAAAAGGTTTTGTGTTCATGTAATTACATCACAAAACGAAATATAAATATTGGCCGCGTTTTGTTTGTAAAAAATGTAGTTTTATTCGGATAATAATTAATCCACTCTAAATATACTGTGCTATATTCAAAATTACAAATTTTTTTTATGTTTTTGTCAATAGCTAGGTAACGCGTATAGTTCTACAGCCCATTTCTTAGGATGCGGCAAAAATAATCTATCATTTTTGCCATATCCCTTAAAGTAAAAGATCGGATAAATAATGAATAGAAAAAAAATTCACTACATACTACTTACCTTAGTTACGATAGCTGCTACTATTTGGGGATACTTCTCTTATATCACATATGTTCCTTCGCAGCAAGTAAACGACCAACGCATTGTAATTCTCCCAAAGCAACTCGAGCATCAGACTAAAAAAATAATCGCCAAACCGCGCGTTGTGCAAGTAACCAAAAATGTATTTGTCGCACTCAGTTACGATTTAGCAAATGTAATACTTATTCGCACAACAGCAGGCAATGTTATTGTTGATACGGCTTCATGCCCTGAAAGAGCACGACAAATAAAAAAAGCTCTTAAAGAACACATGATGGAAAAAACTGCGGCAGTTATTTATACTCATAGTCATGTTGATCATATGGGAGGTGCAAGTGTATGGATTGACAAAGGGACACAAGTCTGGGCAACTAAAGCCTTTGCTGAACACTTATTTAAACAATATGGATTGTTTACACCAACAGAAAGACAAAGAGGTTGGAGGCAATTTGGTCGCCACGTTGCTCAAAAAGATTTGCCAATTTCCGCCATTGGAAAACGTCTAGATTTAGAAGCAGTACTCGAAAATGGAACGCGTATTCCCTCTCATACTTTTAGTAACAAACAAATTTTACAAATCGGTTCACAAGAGATTCATTTAGTAGAAGCACACGGTGAAACCCACGATCAGCTATTTGTATGGTTACCAAAACAAAAAATACTTATGCCAGGTGACAACTACTATCATGCTTTTCCGAATTTATACACTATCCGCGGAACACAGCCACGTCCTGTAGACGAATGGATTCAAAGTCTCGATAAAATGCGTAGTTATGATCCCCAATATTTAGTTCCTTCACATACTCACCCTGTTATTGGCAAAGAAAATATACGCAAATCTCTTCGCGATTATCGCGACGCAATACAGTGGATTCGCGACGAAGTAGTTCGTAGAGCTAATCGCGGTGAAAGTCTCGCAAAAATGACAGAAGAAATAGCACTTCCTAGTCATCTAGCACAAGCAGAAAATCTTCAGGAACTCTACGGACAAATCGATTGGTCGGTACGCGCAATTTACACCAACGAATTAGGTTGGTTTGATGGTAACAGCGATCAACTATATCCTCTTGCAAAAAACGAATCAGCCAAACGCGAAATTGATCTTATGGGGGGCGCAAAAAAGGTAATTGCTACTGCTAAAAAAGCACGCACAACTGGGGAAATAAAATGGGCGATACACCTTCTTGCAAAACTACGCGATAGTGGACTGCAAAACCACACTGTAAATTCAGAACTATCTCTATGCTACAAAGATTTAGCCAAAAAGGTATTCAATACCAATGGCCGCGCATATTTGCTAGAAAGAGCACACGAACTAGCGCAAGGAAAATCAGCTCTACCGCTATCTAAGTTAGATGATACATTAATAGCACAAGTCCCTCTAAAAGTAATTTTTACCATAATGTGCTCAAAATTGATTCCTGAAAAATCGATAAATGTACATGAAACAGTAGAGTTTCATATGGAAGATACTAAAGAAAAATTTATCATTACTGTGCGAAACGGTATTGCAGAATTAGTCTTAGAAAAAAGCCTCCCTGATACTCCAAAACCAATAGCAATTGTCCGCACTGATTCAATGACTTGGAAAAAACTCGCACTCAACAAACAACAAGCTGCATCAGCAATTACCAGCGGTAAATTATCAATAGAGGGCAAAGTCGCTTTCTTAAAATTTCTCAAAAAATTTAACCGTAACCAAGGGTAAAACGCTGATGCTTTCAATAAAATACCACGGTAATAAAAATGCCCCTACTTTAGTACTACTTCATGGAATGCTAGGGTCAGGAGAAGACTGGCAACCATTTATTCACCAGTGGTCAGCGAACTTTTATTGCGCAACGATTGATCTTCCTGGACATGGTAACTCTTTAATTGGTGATAAAAACAAGGTGTATACATTTACCGATGTAGCTGATATGATTGTTCGCGAAATTGAAGCACAATCGTTCTATTTGATTGGTTACTCAATGGGTGGACGTATAGCCCTAGATATAATAAAACGTTACAAACAACGAATTATAAAAGCAATTTGTATCAGTGCATCTCCAGGAATAGAAGACAAAAAAGAAGCGCAACAACGCTACAATCGCGATCAGAAACTATTAAAAGGCAAAGACCAAAAACAATTCTTGCAACAGTGGTATAAACAACCTCTGTTTATTGGAATTCCTGAGCATAAAAACTATGAACAACTACTCACCAAAAGACTGCAAGGAAATTTTGTCGAAATGCAAAAAGGATTAAACATTATGAGTGTCGGTAAACAACCCAATATGTGGCCATGGTTATGCATAAACAAACCGCAACCTCTACTTTACGTTTGTGGAGAGTTAGATAAAAAATACACAGCGATTGCTCAGCGACTCAAGCAAAACATACATGTGCAAGTATTTACTCTAAAAAATAGTAGTCACATGCCTCACTTTCAGCAACCAAAAGTTTTTAGTGATATAGTAAATAACTATTTTCAACTGTTAAAACAAAAATAATTTAGGATATGATGGGAAATTTATGTCCGATGTAAAGAAAAAAATCCTTACTATTATAATTTTACTTAGCTCGACTATTGTATTTGGTTCTTGTGGCTACTACTTTATATCAGGCGGTGAAGAAAGTTTTATTGATTGCGTGTATATGACAGTTATAACTCTAACAACAGTAGGTTATGGAGAAGTAGTCGATGTCAGCAACATCTGGGTAAAAATATATACAATGTTCTTAATGTTGTTTGGTATTGGCGTTTTAGGCTATTGTATAAGTTTGACAACGGCCTTCCTCGTAGAAGGCGAGCTTGTCAAGATATTAAAGGAACGACGTATGAAAAGAGCTATGTCTGATTTAAAAGATCACTATATCGTATGTGGATCCGGTCCGATTGCCCTCCACGTAGTACAAGAATTAATGAAAACCGAAGTGCCTACTGTTGTAATAGATGAAGACGCCGAAGATTTCACCAAACAGTTTTCGCGAAACCTTGTTTTTTGGATTAATGGTGATCCTTCTGATGATGACTTGTTACTAGAAGCCAATATTGAAAACGCCAAAGGTATCGTTGTTACTTCCTCTTCTGACAAAGACAATCTATACATTACGGTATCGGTAAGACAACTAAATCCAAACATACGCATTGTAGCGCAAACCTCATGTATTAAAATGAAAGAAAAACTTCAACGCGTAGGAGCCAACGCCATTATATGTACCAATGCAATTGGTGGACTACGCATGGCATCAGAAATGATACGTCCTTCTGTGGTGAGTTTTCTAGACAAAATGTTACGCCACTCTGGAGGAACAATGCGCATAGAAGAAATCCGCGTCGATAGTTCCTCTCCGTTAATTGGTAAAACAATAGCAGAGTCTAATTTTAAAGAAAAGTTTAACTTACTTATTTTGGCTATTATGAACAGTAACGGAGATATTTATTACAATCCCGCTTCGAGAACTGTACTCAAAGAAAACGACACACTCATTGTGATGGGTGTACGCGAAAAAGTCAATCAAACACGCCGTTTAACGCGCGATGAACTACACAAAATTTGAGGTTAAATAATGAGCAAAGAAATGACATTTGACAAATGGAGAGATTACTGTTTTGATCGTCCAATAACAAAACCTGAGTGGTATTGGGATGAAGACCTTGATGATTATGAACCTGAATCAATCGAGCTTGCCAAGTATCTCCAACAACTTTTTTCACAAAGCAATAAGTTGATTTCGTTATATAGTGATGAGCAAATAAATCAAGGTCTGATCTTTATTTGTAGCATAGGATCTAACTATTTTCACAGCGCTCGCGAGTCACAAGTACCAAAAAACCTTCAACTTAAATGGGTAACATCGATAAAAAGTCTTTATAGCGAAGTGTTTCAAGTAAAATGTTCTAATCACTATGGACACTTAAGCAATAATTTAAAAGATTCAAATCCCATTAATAACGTGTGCTACATGTTTTGGGATATTGATGGTTTAGAAAGTGCAGCTATGTTTCCTGAACATGAATATTTAGTAGATCCAATATTTGAAACACTTACTTTTGCCATCAGTTTACCAAATATTGCATGTATAGAAAGTGCACTTCATGGACTTGGTCATCTAAAGCCGTATCATCCGAAAAGAGTAGAATCTATCATAAACAATTACTTAGAATCTCCTCGTCTTATAACAAAGGAACTAGAACTCTATGCGCAGAGAGCGTTTGCAGCCATGATTCTATAAGTTGTTATTGTTTACCATGAGACCTCTCAATATTAGCATAACTTTCATGCGTTTCATCTCTATAAAACATCGGAATTTCAAGCAATTGCGAAATGAAATTAGTAAAAGCAAGACCGTTCTTATAACTTTCTTCAGAGTTCGAAATGTTCGGTGTTTCAGCTACTTTTAGGTAGCCTGTTTCTCCAATACCTTGTAATTTGATAATTGATTTGTAACGGCTTGTTCTTGTCGTTCGATCATCAGAGTCAGTATGTTCTGTTGTTGTTGTGATTTTATAAAAAAGTACTCTATTTGCTTTCGCCATATCGTATTCCAAGCATTCTCCCTTTAAAGTACGATATATTTTTTTTTGCTGCAAATTAAAGTACCATTGATCTGGATCGAATAACTTTTTTTCGCGCGCTTTTTTATACTGCTTTGAGGCATCAAAAAATGCAATAACAAGAGATGCATTTAAAAACAAGTGACTCGCGAAAAGGTATTGCAGGAAACCTCCGACAGCAACAATTCCTACAACACGCGCTAGTATCAAGAAAAGAGCCTCATCTCCTTGCTTGTAATGTACAGCTAGCTCTTTATTAGGAACATAAGAAATTATTTTTCCTGTGAGTATGTGCACATCTGGCGACCATTTTTCTGCATCAATTCCTCGCGATTCATTTTTTATATTTTCACCAGATGCATAAAGCTCGGCGATATTCTCTTCTTTGTCTACATCTTCTGTATCGATTACATTATTTGTCGATTCTGTCGCTACACTTTTAGAAAAATGCATCTTTAAAAATTGTAATTCATCTTGCTGCACATCACCACGTGGAAGTTCAAGTATTTGGCATAAGCGTTTCATAAAATCAAGAACTCTATCGCGTGAGCGTATATCTTCAATAACCATTCTAAAGACAATAGCGGCACCTTGGTACTTATTAACAATAAAAGTCATTTCGTACTGCGTATTTTTTATACTTAACTCTTCATTGTAGGTAACTTCAATATCAATAATTTCTCTTTTACTGAAATTATACTCAACAAATTTTCCTGTGTGTACAAAGAATAGCCTTAAAAACAATGAATCACCTACTTCTAATAAGGCAACTTGAGGAGCTAAGTTTTTTAAGAGAGAATGTATGAAGAAATAAAATGGTATGTGTAAAGTCAAAATAAAAGCGAACAATCCTAAAATTATGAATACCGCGATTGCATAACCTGGAAGTGCAAAAGTAAAAAATTTATAATAAAGAATAACAACAATAGGAACAAAGACAATAGCAATGCGTAACATTCTCTTGAATATTTTAAAAGATTGTATATCTTCGTCGATGTCTACTTTCGTTAACTTCATATATTTTTGCGGCACATACTCTTCTATTTTCATAAGAATCTCCCTATCGTCAGCTATGCGAAATACTACTGTTTTTTGTTGTGAGACTTATCAGATAGTTCATATCATGTAGTGATTAGGTGCTGTTGAATTGCTGTTATTAAGATAATAATGTATTTTTTAAAAGTATATAAGAGCACCAAACTAAGTAAGAAAATTTTTGTAAAAGCGATTTTATACATAGCAAGAACAGGGACATAATTGAGTAATCTGTAGGTTCAAGAAATTCTTAATCCTAATCTTAATCCTTTAAAAAAGACGATCTTTGGAGGTTGCCTTGATTAATCCAACGAGCATTGAGACAATTGACAGCAGCATATTTTTTCACAAATTAATTTGCTCTTTAGGATAGTATTCTTTGGTAATTATTATATCTAAAGCACTAGCACTTTCAAGCGCAGATCCTCTAGCAATATCAAAGTAGCGATCTTTAGGTGTATATTTTCCGTTTCCTTCTGCAATATTTAAAACAATCGAGGTTGATGCTCTATCCAACTGATAGAGCGCAGCCAATTTTCTTGGTAACTTTTTTAGTATAGGATTGCACCATTTTATGAATTCTATTGCTTGTTGGTATACTTTCAGTTTCTCGTGGTCAAAATATGCTTCCATTTCAACGCTCCAGATTAAGATTAAGAATTAGGATTATGATTATGGTTAAGGTTAAGATCCTTCTATTCTAAATCACAGAGCGACAAAACTTCCAAAGGCTTTATATTCTTTTATAGCATTAATTCGTCAGCAGTACCTGGTTCTGTAGTAAAGAATTATAATGGTGAATGAATAACCAAAGAGCGCTTTTCCGTACACGCTTCCATTTTTTATAGACTTCTTCGAGCCACATTTCGGGCATTTCATTCATATCTTCTTTTCTGATAACTACTTTTTTATTTTAAATTATATCAAAAAAGAAGTTTTTAGAAAACATCACTACATGATATGAACTACCAAAAGTTTTACATCACTCGGTATAAATAGATACCAAACCCCAGTGTGGCGCGTCCATATTTTAAGTAGTGTTTACGCCATGCACGAATATGCGCAAGCATTCCTTCATTGTCTTTATCTTCAGGCATTTCTAACGCATAGTCTTCGATAGATCGCGAATATAACCATTCGTAGTTGTCAAAGTCTTCGGTGCTTGCTGTGTATGAATATAGTGGAATGAGGTTTTGCTCCGTGGCTAGTTCAATATTTTCGCAGTGAGAATTGTAATCGCCTTCTGTTGCTTGGAGAAATGTTAAATACTCAGAGTGCGGTTTTTGTCTCCAGTAGCCTTCTGCAAATATAATTTGTCCGTGTTTTTTTACACGGGAGGATATCATACTTAGCGCTGCTTTGTACCCGCCTAAAGCGTGTGATGATCCTGTGCAGATAATAAGATCTAATGAGCTATCAGCAATTTTTTCTAAGAAATCTTTTCCATCGGATTCAACAAACTGCATGTTTTTAACATCTTTATTGCGTTTTGTTGCTAGTTGTAAACTAGCTTCGCAAATATCAACTCCGGTACCATGTATTTTATATTGTTGGGCAATTCGATAAAGAAGTTCTCCGTTACCACACCCAATATCTATTACTGATGCATTTTGTGGTAACTTTAGCTCGCTAATAATTTTTTGTATTTTATTTTCACTTATAGGATTAAAAAAAGCATGGCTACGATGAGCGATAAATGAACGTTTACTTCTCAAGTTATTCTCCTTGGGTCAATTATAATACTAATTGTCATGAGTCGCGTTTTAATCTAAAGGAAATGCTTTTTTTCTAATACATACATCACCAATAACAACATAACCACTAAAGAATCTTTCACGGTATTCAACGACTGCATTGATTAAAATATTGCCACCACCTTTTTCAAGGCAATCATCAACAGCAGATTTAACATCGTTTTTTATTTCACTTTCAAAACGTCCAACAACAATATAATTACTTGTATCAACATTTTTCGTTGATAATACTGTAAAATCTCCAACACGTGTGTTGATACACCCTGAAAGAGTAATGATAAGTAATATAAATGCTAACCTCATAAGAATTCCTTTCTTAACTTTGCCACCTCTTATAAAAAATCACCAACAAGATCTTTACTTAAATTCCACAGGTTTTTACAAGATTCTTCGTCATATGCTTGTGGCAATGCTTTTGCTTCTGCTGTGCCATTGAAAAATTTTCCATGAATGTCACCTTGTTCTAACGCCAAGGATACAATAGGTTTTATTCCTTCATTGGCATTGCCTCTTGCGGTACCAAACATCTCTTGCGCTATTTTGGTGTTGAGCATTGATCCTGGGTGTAAACTTGTGACAATTAAATCGTTAATGTTTCTTGCTAGCTCAAATGTAAACATTATCATCGCCAGTTTACTTTGACGATAAGCGCGAATGCCGTCATATTCTTTCTCAAGCATCACATCATCAAAGTCAATATGATATTGACCGAGCGAGGAAACATTTACAATTCGTTCTTTTATGTGTGGTAGGAGTAAATGGGTTAGTAAAAATGTCGCTAAATAATTTACTTGGAAACAAACTTCTAGACCATCTTTACTTTCGCGGCGTTCTTTACCGCCAGCCATACCAGCATTGTTTATTAATACATCAATTAAAAGGTTGTCTTCCTTGATTTTTTGAGCCATAGACTTGATTTCAGAAAAAGAAGCAAGGTCAGCCTGATAACTATAAATGTTATTGTTCCCCGACTCTGCTTTTACTTTAGAAATTGTTTCAGCTATTTTTTTGGGACTGCGTCCGTGAATATAAATATTGTGATTTAATTTAGCTAAAGCCTGAGCTGTTAAGGTTCCAATTCCGTCGGTAGCTCCGGTAATTAGAATATTTTTTGCATTTTTCATAAGAATTTCATCACCATGATAGTTTTGATATAGAATTGTTGATTGCAATAATTCGTTGATACAATGATTCGTCTATTTCTTTTGTGGCTTCAAGAATGTAACCTAAATAATTCCACTTTGCTGCTTGCGAATGATATATCCACACATCTTGAGCATTCAACTTTAGCGCGGCAAGATAAACTCGATTAATCGCCAACCAGTAACGCATAGGAGAATCATAAGATGCTTGCATCTCTTCTAAAAAAATAGCAAGTTTTCTTAAGCGTTCTGCGGCAGGAATTTTGATGTGATTTGTTTGTCGAAAATATTGCGAAAGATTAATAGATTCTATAATTTCGATTTGAGGAGAAATATTTTTTTGGAGCCAACAAAAAAGATCATTGTTGTTGTTTGCATTCAAGGAAGTTTTTCTATCTCGACTTTCGCGTACTTTACTTTGATTGAGGCCGGTCAAAATAGGTGAGCGAGGCACGAAATACTCCCTAATTGGTTAATACTCTGTTTTACTTTGCTCATCTTGACGGTGAGCCACTTCCATTAGTAAATACTGCACTTCATCGTCCATTGTAAACTGTATTGGTTGGACATTGTGAACAAAGTTAAAGTTACCAGAATTCCACTCCATGATGTGGAAAAATGCTTCTTCGCCTTTTTGGGTTCCCACCTCACTATGAACTACAAAACCATCATTAAAATGAATATAACCGCGGGCGTCTTTACCTTCTATTTTTATGTATCCGGTTTTTTTCTCCGTGGCGATCATTTGAAGTACAGTTCCAAGGTCGAGTGTATCTAAACTACCTTGAAGAGATAATTTTTCAATGACATCGGAACGTTTTTTTAAAATAGTTGTTTCGGCACCTTTTCCCGATTTGCCATTTGTTAATTCACTTATTGTATAATAACTGACGTTGTGCTCACCTACAAGAATTGTGTCTTTGTCTTTTAGCATACGACGCTCGCATGGTTGTGTGTTGACATAAATGCCATTTGCACTTTCTAAATCGCAAACTATATAAGCATTATCTTCTATGCTCCATTTAACAACAGCATGTTTGCGAGAGACATCGGAAGATTTAAGAACTAAATCATTATCGTCACTACGACCAATATAAAAATCTTGTTTTTTGTTTAAACGAATTCGGGGAAAAGGAAAGCATTCTAAATAATTTCCAGGCAAAACCTTACGTGCAATTTTATCGCCTTTTTGTATGGAAATTATTTGGCTAATTAGACTATCAGGACCTTTTCTTTGTATTCGTTTGGTTTTTTTTAGCTCAAATGATTTGTTGTTTTCGTTTTTACGAAAGTTGGACATACTTTTGCTTTCTCAAAGAAACACATACAGGTTAAGTATTTAACAACCTAAATATATTATCAAAAAATAAGCAAAAGTACACCAAATAATAAATATATAGATTATCTAAAATAAATTGAAATAGTAGATTTATTCCATTTTGTTTGACATTTAATAATGTAGAGAAATAATGTAGATGCAGTGCCCTACTATGCTCATTGTAACTAAATTACCTAATGCAAATGCAGCACCTCGATGCGGTTGTTTTGCCTTCATGTAAAAATACGTATGCAATAAGCGAATACTTGCGTATGTAATAAAATATGCTAAGCAGTATTGAGGGTTACCTCCTAGTATTACCAGTGCCAAACTGAGCAATAAAAAGAAAGGAATATTCTCTAAATCATTTCGCCAACATCTAGCAGCACGTTCATCTAAATCTCTATATTTTTGTATCACTTCTTTGTCGCTATCAGCGAATCGTTCTGTATCTTCAGGGTTGATAAACGTATTTCCTTTAAAACGACTATATCCTTGTATCATTGAATTTAGAAACGTTTTTAAAAAAAAGAATATGCATAGAAACACCCAATAATGAAAAGCAGGATTTTTATCTAACATGTGATACCTCTATTCTTTTGGTAATGGTTCTTTATAAAATAGTAAAAAACAAAGAGGTTTTAGGACGCGCATCAATTAAAACATTATGCTAAAAAGCTTGTGACTGTGACCGTGAACCTAGCCGTAATCGCGATCGTAGCCGAAAAATAGTAACATTCTTAACGTATAAAACGTAATATTTCATATTTTTGTACGATAAATTCTATATTTTCGGTCAAGGTCACGGTGACGCTCATGATTACGGTTACAGTTGAGTCTTATAAAATATAAACTTTATATTTTGAATAGTTTTTCACAGTTGATGACAGGCCGCGTTTCCTCAAAAAGTAGCGATTATTGATCTGGTGAATTTTTCACCAGATCAATAACAAAGTTATACCGTTTTAATCGATAGAGTAAGTTTTTGTTTGTCAATTACATACTCTTCACTAGTATCACCTTGTGGTTTATCTGCTTTTGTTAGAGATTTTGCTAACGTTTGTTCTTTTATATAGTTAGGGTGGTTGTCTATCGCTTTTTGTAAGTCTTTTTCTGCACTATATTCAATATCAATGTTATCGTCTAATTTTAAGTCTGCTGTTTTACGAAGTTTCTGGATACGGTTTACAATTTCGCGAGCCAAACCTTCTAACATTTGATCTTCTTCTACGCTTGCATCAATTTCTACAGTAATGTGAATGTTAGAAGCGACATATTCGTGACCTGGCTGCGGAGTGCGGTGTACATTGACTCCTTCGCTGGTGATTTTTTCACCTTCAATTTCAATCTCTCTACCACTTTCTAATTTGAAAAGTTCTTCTGTAGAAAGTTGCTGAATTTTTTTGTTAATAACGCCAAATTTTTTGCCTAGTTTTTTGCCTAGAACTTTACCATTGGCTTTAGCTTTAAGCTCAACATATTTTTCTTCTTCTTGAGAATACTCAATTTCGCGAATGTTAAGCTCTTCTTTCATGTAGTGTTCAAGTTCTTTTACATTCTCTAAAAATTCAGCTGTTCGGTGAACAATGGTCATGCGTTTTAGAGGTATTTTTACTTTTACCTTAGCTTTTTCACGTAAGCTACGTACCATTACGAGGAGTTGTTGCATAATGCTCACAGAGGTTTCTAAACTACCAAGAATATGTTTATTATTCGCATTTGGGAAATTTTCTAAGTGAACACTTTCTTTGCGATTATCGTTGTGTTGAGAAAGATTTTGATAAATAATTTCTGCTTGGAATGGTGTAAAAGGCGCCATTACTTTTGATAAGCTAAGAAGGACATCGTACAGAGTTTGATAAGCCGCTTCTTTATCGTCGCTTTGCCCTTGTTCCCAGAATCGTTTGCGATTAAAACGAATATAAGTATTTGTGAGATCTTCTACGAAATCGAGTATCGCTGGGACTACATTGTAAAGACGGTAGGCAGCCATTTCTTCTTCAACGCGTTTTAGTAAACTTTGCATACGCGAAATGATCCACTTGTCTAACAAGTTTGTTGTCTCTACTTTTTGATTTTTAGGTTTCCAATCATCAATGACAGCGTAGTTACAAAAAAAGCTGTAGGCATTCCAATTTTTAAGAATAACACGACGTACAATTTCTTTTACTCCAGTTTCTGCAAAGCGTAAATCCTCTGCGCGTACTGCTGGAGATTGGATCATATATAGGCGTAAAGCATCAGCTCCGTATTCATCAAGTACGTAATTTGGATCAGGATAGTTCTTTAAGCGTTTACTCATCTTGTTGCCATCTTCAGCAAGTAAAATACCATTTACGATTACATTTTTAAATGGTACTTTGTCAAAGAGAGCTGTCCCTAATATCGAAAGAGTGTAAAACCAACCTCTTGTTTGGTCTAGGCCTTCAGCGATAAAATCCGCTGGAAACGATTTTTCGAATTTTTCTTTATTTTCAAAAGGGTAGTGCGCTTGAGCATATGGCATTGAACCACTTTCGAACCAACAATCTAAAACCTCAGGAACGCGTTTAAGTGGTTTTTTTCCTGTAGGGGAAGGAATTTCAAGGTCATCTATGTGTTGACGATGAATGTCGGTAATTTTTTTGCCAGTGAGTTTTTCTAATTCTTCAATACTACCAACGCACAGTATTTCTCCTGTTTCTTCGTTCATCCATAGAGGGATCGGATTACCCCAAAAACGATTGCGAGAAATAGCCCAGTCTCTGGCTCCTTCGAGCCAATTACCAAAACGACCATCGCGTAAGTGTTCAGGAATCCAATTTGTTTTTTTGTTATTGGCTATAATTCTTTCTTTAATTTGCTCTACTTTTACAAACCACGTAGAAATAGCGCGGTAAATCAAAGGAGTGTCAGAACGCCAACATACAGGAACGCGGTGTTGAATGGTATCTTGTTTGTACAAGACTCCCTTATCTTTTAAGTGTTTAATAATATTTTTATCAGCGGCTTTAACATGCTGACCTAAAAACTCATTCACTGGCTCGATAAATTGACCGTCGTCATCTATTGGCATGACTACAGGTATGTCATATTTTTGACAAATATTAAAGTCTTCTTCGCCAAAAGCAGGAGCTGTATGAACAATTCCAGTTCCGTTTTCTGTTGTTACGTGTTCACCTACTAGAACTTTAAAAGCTCCTTCGCTACGTTTTTCAGAGAAGTACGGAAATAAAGGCTGGTATTCTTTACCTTCTAAATCTTTT
The DNA here is from genome assembly GCF_041508025.1 of Candidatus Uabimicrobium helgolandensis. Lineage (NCBI taxonomy): Bacteria > Pseudomonadati > Planctomycetota > Candidatus Uabimicrobiia > Candidatus Uabimicrobiales > Candidatus Uabimicrobiaceae > Candidatus Uabimicrobium > Candidatus Uabimicrobium helgolandensis. Next base: position 1,462,188 of record NZ_CP165719.1, on the reverse strand, counting down.
CCTTGATAGGTTTCGATAATTTCAAAACCTTTGTTTTTAGGAAAGTAAGATTTCAATCTTTCTTTGGCAAGGATTAGAAAACCATCGTGTTTGTCAGTCTTTATTTTAACATATTCAATATCAGCACCAACACAAAGCGCTAAATTGCTGGGCAGAGTCCACGGAGTGGTTGTCCATGCTAGAAAGCTAGTATTTTCTAATTCAGTAGCTTTAAAAATAATAGTTACAGATGGGTCTTGTAAATCTTTGTAGTTAGAACCCGCTTCAAAGTTTGACAGTGGAGTTGCCACAGCAGTTGAATATGGCAATACTTTGTAGCCGCGATATACAAGATCCTTGTCCCACAATTGTTTGAATACCCACCACACAGACTCCATAAAGTCGGCGTCCATTGTTTTATAGTCGTTGTCGAAATCGACCCAACGCCCAACGCGTTCTACTGTTTGCCGCCACTCGCTAGAGTAACGTTGTACAATACTTTTGCATTCGTCGTTATAGTTTGCAATTCCAAATTCTTCAACGCCCTTGCGCCCTTTTATGTCTAAAGCTTTGTCTATTTCGTATTCGACAGGTAAACCATGACAGTCCCAACCAAACCGCCTCTCAACGCGGTAGCCTTTCATTGTCCAATAGCGTGGAATAATATCTTTGATGATTCCCGCGAGTAGGTGGCCGTAATGTGGAAGCCCTGTTGCAAAAGGTGGGCCGTCGTAAAAACTATACAGTTTATCTTCAGATCGTTCTTCTATACTTTTTTCAAATATTTTTTCTTTTTTCCAAAATTCGAGTACTTTTTTTTCCTCGTCAGGGAAACTTACTTGAGTGCTAACTTCTTTAAAGCTCATTTTATAATCCTTGTAATTTTTCAGCGACTTTACTTAGTTCTTCTATTGTTGCCTGCTTGACATTTGGTCCATTTAACGGAAGTTCTTTGATTTCGTTTGTAGGAATTAAGTGTACGTGTACATGGGGAACTTCCCAACCAATCACTGTCATACATACACGCTTGCAATCTAACTTTTCTTTAAGATGGCAGGCTATTTTTTTAGTAAGTGCCATTAAATTTGTATAAGTATTGTTATCTAGATCAAAGATGTAAGACTGTGGTTGCTTTGGAATAACTAAAGTGTGCCCTGTGTTTACAGGACGGACATCTAAAAATGCTAGGAAATGATCATCCTCGTATACTTTTGCACAAGGAATTTCTCCTGCAATTATTTTGTCAAATATTGTTGCCATTTTTTTCTTCCTCAAGAAATGGTTCTAAAAAGCCGATAAATTCGTCACCTTTTTTACCCCAGCGTACTCCGTGACCACTAGCAATTCGAGCTTCATATACAAGCGAATGTTTATAGTGGTAAAAAATATTCCACCACGTAGTATTATCAAGTATCGACAGCACTATTTGTTTTGCTTTATTGTTTTTTGCTTGTGCAGAGCCTTTTACATCTCCCCAAAAATTATCAGAGGAACGCCCTACGTGTTTTGTCCAAGCACGCGCAGCAAATGATAATCCTTGCTTTCCCTCGCTAAACGCAGATAACATTAGCGATTCTGTGGTGGGAGGAATAGCAGTATAATCGGTAATACTTGCTGGTGTATGACGCTGCCCAAGTAACATTAATATATTTTGACATCCTGCGCTGTGTAGACTCCCACTCAACAATTCCTGATTGTGCGGTGTGATTGCGAATTGCGATTTTGTAGCTTCGTTAAGCGCATTATTAAAATATAGAAATGCGTTACTAAGAGAGGGAGTACACTCTACATGGAAGTGGGGAAGAGGTTGTATATCGCGCGCACCATTATTGTAAAAATCGAGAAGTGTGTGCGATAGTTTTGCCATATGTTCTTCGACGAATAAAGCAGCATGTTGCTGATGCCAGTCGAAATCTTTTTGGCAAGAAAGTAGTAATTGTGTTAGTTGTTGTTTTTCCATTTTGTTTGCCTGCGCAAATAAATGTAGCATCGATTTTTATTAAATGATGCTACATTTTGTATTAGTTTATTTACTTGCTTAAGAGCTTGTAACATACTCTAAGATTTAACTACGACCTTTGCATACCTTTTCCTTCCAGCACGCAATAAAATTTCTCCGTCTTGAAGGTCAGCACTTGTGACTTTAAAATCAAAAGCCTGTATGCGTTCATCATTGATCGAAGCTCCGCCTTTTTTTATTAGTCTTTTGGCTTCACTTTTTGAAGGAACAAGATCTAGTTTGTGAAAAAGTTCGGTAGCAAGAATACCTTCTTCTAATTCTGAAGAGAGAACAGTAAGAGTTGGTAAATCAACACCTTTCTTGTCTCCACTCCATATTTTTTCAACAGTCTCTTGTGCGGTTTTCGCAGCTTGTTCTCCATGATTTAGTTTTGTGGCTTCAAAAGCGAGAATTTTCTTAGCTTTATTAATGTCCTTACCTTGTAATTGACCAAGTTCGTTAACCTGCTCCATTGGCAAGAAAGTAAAAATACCCAAGAATTTTTTTACATCACGATCATCGACATTACGCCAAAATTGATAGTAATCTAAAGGCGAGAATAATTCGCTATCTAACCACACTGCTCCTTGCTCTGTTTTACCCATTTTAGCACCAGAAGCAGTCGTTATAAGAGGAAAGGTGATTCCGTAAGCGCTTTTACGTTCTACACGACGAATAAGATCTATGCCAGCGCAAATATTTCCCCATTGATCATCTCCTCCCATCTGGAGTACACAATCGTGATTTTGCTTTAAGTGTAGAAAATCAAAAGCTTGTAGCAGCATATAATTGAATTCTAAAAAAGATAGACCTTGTTCTTTTTCTAAGCGAAGTTTTACAGATTCTGCAGCTAACATTCTATTCACAGAAAAATGTACACCATAGTCGCGTAGAAATTCGATGTAGTTGATAGGAGAAAGCCAATCAGCATTGTTGGCTATCATTGCTTTATCTTCAGAGAACTCAATAAAGCGACTGAGATGCTTTTTGAGACCTAGCATATTATTGTTGATATCTTCTTGGGTGAGCATTTTACGCATCTCTGATTTTCCAGAGGGATCTCCAACCATAGCAGTTCCTCCTCCCACAACAGCAATAGGGCGATGACCAGCACGCTGCATGTGAGCAAGAACCATAATTTGAACTAAACTTCCTACGTGGAGAGAAGATGCTGTTGGATCAAATCCAATATAACAAGATATGTTATCTTGCCCTAAAACTTCGCGGACTTTCATGTCTGTTACTTGTTTTGGAGTTCCATCTTCTTCTGTTGCAATAAAACCTCTCTCTAAAAGTACATCAAAGACATTCATATTTTACTCCTAGTTACTAATATCTTTTGGAGAGTGAAAAACAGTATGTTTGAAACGTTCAGTAAAATCATCGAGATTCATATTTAATTCGGCAGCCATTTGCGCTAGAAATTTAGTGTTTGTTAAATCTCTATCATTTAAGTGCATCATGTATTCTTGGGCTATACGATAAACGTAGCTGCTAGTGTTGAGATAACGAACTTTAGATTTTCCTGTTTCAGAATGAATAATAGATTCGAAAGGAATAGGATTCAGTTCGCCATTATCTAAACAAATTACTACGTTTCCTTGGTGATTTTCACCTTTGTTTAATAAAAAATAAACAGCACTATAGCCTAGATCTTTGGTATATATTTGATCTTGTGGAATTGGATCAGCGCAACGCAGTAAGTAGCCCAATTCTACAGAAACTAAGCGCGTACTTTTTCCTAGTTCCTGAAAACGTTTTTCAAGATTAGTACGTATTCCTAAAGCTAAATTAACATCGGCAAGACGTCTATTCCCATATGAATCACGAGTGATTTTTGACCCTGGAATTTTTTGAATTTCTTCGTCAGGAAGTAGTTCGCTGATTCCTTCAGCTATAACAGCAACGCCGTGATTCTGCCCCAAAACATTACATTTCACCATTGCAATCTGAATTAAATCGCAAACATCATCAATCGAAATAGTTTTGTTGTTAAATTGTTCGGGCACTATCGTTAAAGTTGCGCCCGCTGCTTTACCTATGCCTAAAGCTAAATGGCCAGTGTGTCTACCCATTGCTACAGCTAACATCCAGCGATTTGTGGTTTTTGCATCGTGCATGAGGTTTTTCATTAAGGTAGCACCTACATGGCAAGCAGTCGCAAATCCGAATGTATTAATGTTTTCAGGTAAAGGTAAATCATTATCTATTGTTTTAGGAACATGAGCAAATTGAATGTTTACTCCTTGTTTTTTGGCTTCCTCTGATAGCAAGTAAGCTCCATATACTGTATCGTCGCCACCAATGGTAACCATTTTAGTGATGCCGACTTCTTTTAGCATACTTACGCAATTTTCAACACCATTTTCTATTTTTCGAGGATTTGTTCGCGATGTTCGTAGGATAGATCCGCCTTGAAAATGTATTTTGTAGATATCTTCAACGGTTAACTTCGCGCTTTTCTCGCATACCATTTCAATATTACCTTGAGATAGCCATTGGTAGCCGTCGTAAAACCCAACAACTTCCCAATTGCGTTTCATTGCTTCTAAAGCAACGGCACGTATGACTCCGTTGATACCAGGCGCAGGCCCACCACCAACTAATATACCCAACTTACCTTTTTGAATAGATATACTCATTTCATTTTTGATTCAATGAAGAATCACCTCCTGATAGTAACAAAGTTTGTTAACAGTAACTTTTATAGATCCAATTAGAGTTAGGGCATGTCATCAATTAAGAAAAATTCTTATGTTCTGTTAAAATTCTAAAGTGCTACGACAAATTCTTATGTTCTGTTAAAATTCTAAAGTGCTACGACAAATTACTATAATGGTTGTCGCCGTAGTAATCACTTACCGATTTCAAAAATATTCTGAGTCGGGGTAGCGCTCATAAAGTGGTTTATATCTTTTAGTATATTCAAAAAAAATTGTGCTTTAGAATCGATTACAGATACCACTATAATTACGACAAGGGACACAGTCACTATTTAATTGATGATATGCCTAGTTTACTTGGCGTATTAACTTAATATCTGACCTATTTTTTCCATAACTTCGGAGGTTAGTTTTTCTTTCACATCTACGGCCTTGATGTTTTCTTTGACCTGTTCAATGCTAGTCGCGCCAGTGATTACAGTGCTCACATTTGGATTCACTAGGCACCAGGCTATAGCTAATTGCGCCATAGAACACCCTAAATCTCCTGCGAGACTTGTTAGTTTGCGCACTTTGTCCAGTTTGTCTTCCGTGAGTTCTTTTGCTAACCAAGATTCTCTTTGTAAACGACTATTCTCTGGAATACCGTTGTTGTATTTTCCTGTTAAAATACCAGACGCTAAAGGGCTCCAAATTGTTGTTCCCATCCCATGTTTTTCATAAAGAGGAGCGTATTCCTCTTCTACTCTTTCGCGATGGAACATGTGATACTGTGGTTGTTCCATTGTTGGTGGAATACAATTGTACTTTTCTGCAACTTCATATGCTTCTTCGAGTTCTACAGAACTCCATTCTGAAGTTCCCCAATAAAAGGCATGCCCTGAGCGAATGATATGGTCCATAGCTCGAACAGTTTCTTCTATAGGAGTTTCTGGATCAGGACGATGGCAGAATAATAGATCTACATAGTCTAGTTCTAAACGCTTTAAAGAGTTTTTTGTACCTTCGACTAAGTGTTTCCATGAAAGTCCTTTGTCATTAGGTCCTTCACCACCCCAAAATATTTTGGTGGATATAACTAGGTCTTCGCGTCGGTACTCTTTCAGTATTTGAGCCATAACGCTTTCAGAAAGCCCGCGTGCATATACCTCAGCATTATCAAAAAAATTTACGCCACGTTCAAAGGCGGCCCGCATACAATTTTTGGCAATTTCAACATTGATGTGTTTGCCAAAAGTAAGCCAAGATCCAAGAGATAGTTCGCTAACTTTTATTCCTGCTTTTCCTAGTCTATTGTATTGCATTATTTTATTCCTTATTTTTCTATAGTAACAGTATTGCGCCCTACACTGGTAAAAGGACCTATGAATATATTGAACAGCGAGTCCCATGCCGTAAATCTAACATATACTCGTGCATCGACAATATCTTCATTAAGTTGTATACCAGATCCAGCTTTTCCCATTGGAAGAATTCCCCATAGAACATACCACTGAGTGTATTCTTCTTTTATGGTTTTATGAACACCTTGTCCAACAATTGTTCTGCTAGAAAAACATCCACTAATGAGAATTAAAATTAAGATTAAAGGTATTATTTTTTTCATGGTTTAAATGCCCTTTCATTAAAAGGAGAAGCTTGTAAAGTTTAAGACATTTATGTTCTCTTTAATGTTTTGGTTTACATGAATGGGAGTTGAGAGGTTGATATTTTTGATGATGTTAGTATAATACAAAACTAAGTTGTTAGCATAATACAAAATGAAATAATTTTAAGAGGAGTCTCTATGAAAAAGCTGAGTGTTTTTTTTCTGAGTATTCTTTTTGCACATAGTGCTTTATTTGCGCAAAATGAAACAGAAAAAGCTGTAGATAAAAAACCAGCTATAGAAAAAAAAGATGAATCTTCTGTAGTACGCGAAAAAAAAGATGAAGAAATCTTAAAAACAATACCAAATAGCGAACGTAAACTAGCAGAAGAATTTTTAAAAACGTTAAACGATAAAGAAAAGCAAGAAGCATTAAACGAAATACAAAAAAATGTAGAAAAAAAAGATAATAAACAAGTTGATAAAAAACAAGCCGTTGATAAAAATGTCAAGAAAAGAAATAAGAAATTTATTCGCGGTATAATGCGCAAAGTGCGTGGCGTCAAGAATATGAAAGATCTTGAAAAATTTGCCAAGCAAATGAAGCGCGAATGGGAAAAACTTCCTAAAGAAAAAAAACGCAAAATGATTCATGGGGTTTTGTCTCATGTGGATAAATTGCGCAAAAAACTTAAGCAGTATAATGCTCAAGTAAAAGTGCGCAAAAAGAACAATGGGTTTTCTTTTGAAGTTGAATTAGAAAAGAAAAACAAAAATGTAGATGGTGATCATAAACATCGTGCAGGGGCTAAACGAATAAAAGACATGACCTTGCAAGAACTCAAATCTCATTTAAAACCATGGATAAAAAAACAACAACGAAATTCAAATAGTTGTGGTAAAAAATCTTGTTCTGCAAATGCTTGTTCTGGAAAAGCGGCTAAAAAAGCAAAAGCTTGTTGTGGATCTTGCAAAGCTAAAGCGGCGAAAAAATCGTGCTCAACAAATGCTTGTTCTGGAAAAGCAGCGAAAAAATCGTGCTCAACAAATGCTTGTTCTGGAAAAGCAGCGAAAAAATCGTGCTCAACAAATACTTGTTCTGGAAAAGCAGCGAAAAAGTCGTGCTCAACAAGTGCTTGTTCTGGAAAAGCAGCGAAAAAATCGTGCTCAACAAATGCTTGTTCTGGAAAAGCGGCTAAAAAATCTTGTTCTGCAAATGCTTGTTCTGGAAAAGCAGCGAAAAAATCGTGCTCAACAAATGCTTGTTCTGGAAAAGCGGCTAAAAAGTCGTGCTCAACAAATGCTTGTTCTGGAAAAGCGGCTAAAAAGTCGTGCTCAACAAGTGCTTGCTCTGGAAAAGCGGCTAAAAAATCTTGTTCTGCAAATGCTTGTTCTGGAAAAGCGGCTAAAAAATCTTGTTCTGCAAATGCTTGTTCTGGAAAAGCGGCTAAAAAGTCGTGCTCAACAAGTGCTTGCTCTGGAAAAGCAGCGAAAAAATCGTGCTCAACAAGTGCTTGCTCTGGAAAAGCAGCGAAAAAATCGTGTTCAACAAATGCTTGTTCTGGAAAAGCGGCTAAAAAATCGTGCTCAACAAATGCTTGTTCTGGAAAAGTGGCTAAAAAAGTAAAAGCTTGTTGTGGATCTTGCAAAACTAAAGCTTTATCCCACAAACATCATAACCACAGATCTAGATCACATGGATGCCAAAAAGGACACAAGCGCGGTCACCACGATATTCATGGTTACAAGTCTAGATCACATGGATGTCAAAAAGGACACAAGCGCGGTTACCACGATATTCATGGTTACAAATCTAAATCACATGGATGCCAAAAAGGACACAAGCGCGGTTACCACGATATTCATGGTTACAAATCTAAATCACATGGATGCCAAAAAGGACACAAGCGCGGTTACCACGATATTCATGGTTACAAGTCTAGATCACATGGATGCCAAAAAGGACACAAGCGCGGTTACCACGATATTCATGGTTACAAATCTAGATCACATGGATGCCAAAAAGGACACAAGCGCGGTTACCACGATATTCATGGTTACAAATCTAAATCACATGGATGTAAGTGTAAGAAGAATCGCAAAAAATCTCGATGGACAAAAAAGAAAAGATTTCATAAGCATGCTCACTCTCAGCGCAAAATTCGCAAAGAAGTAGCCTTAGATGTAGAGCCTAGAGTTGTGAATGAAGAAATAGAAATAGAAATAAATGATAGTGCAACACAGATAGATATTATGGACGAAATTTTGGGTGAATTAGAACTAGAAATGAAGTAATTCTCTTTCAAAATTAAATACGACTTGCCGAGAAATCTTCGGCAAGTTTTTTTATAGAAATTTGAAAAAAGATAATCCCTACAAGGTGGTTCAAATTTTACAAAGAGATTTTGTTTTGACACAAAAATTGTTTGCGTTACGTTTTAATGCGTTGTCAATGATGCAATTCTTTGAGCAAAGTTCTACTTAAAATATTTAGCGAGATTGATCGGCTGAATGTTTTTAGGTACTCAATTTACAAGTCGGGTCTTTTCTAACGCGTGAATACTTAGGTAAACCTGTGGAATTAAATGCGTTTGATAAAATTTCTGCTCAAAATTTGAATCATTATTCCTTTAACCTACTCTGAAATATTCATTTGCAACTAGATGGAAAAGTTTTGAAGAAAAAAAGTAAAATTTACGAACAGGTTCGTATAAAAGAGCAACATCACAAAGGACGGTTTTTAGCTGATGTAAGGCAAAAAGTAGCTGTACGCAATGCTGTTCCTGGAGATGTCGTTGATGCTCGTATTGTAAGCCGTCGCAAAAAATGCCGTCAGGCAGTTATCGAAGAGACCTACGAGCTATCACCCATAAGAACAGATGCATTTTGCGAGCATTTTGGAATATGTGGTGGGTGCCGTTGGCAAAATATTGACTATAACAAACAAATACAATTAAAACGCGATGAAATTTGTTCTATTTTTGAAAGTGTTATTTCATCGGATAAAGTTCAGGCAATTATTCCTTGTGCAAAAATAAAGCATTACCGAAATAAATTGAATTTCTCTTTTTCTCATGCTAGATGGCTAACAGAGGAAGAACTTGATGAAGATTTAAACTGCAAAAATGGTGTTGGTTTCCATGTTGCTGGGCGCTACGATAAAGTTGTTGATATAGAGGAGTGCTATCTACAACCGGAACCGTCTAATGGAATTAGGTTATTGGTAAGAGCTTACGCTCGGGAAAAAGGTTGGTCTTTTTATAATATACATAAAAATGAAGGTTTTATACGCAGCCTCGTTGTACGAAATACTAGTGGTGGAGAGTTCATGGTTATACTTGTTATTGCCGAAGAACAACATGAAAAAATCTTTCCGCTTTTAGAAAGTATTTCGAGTACTTTTCCAAAAGTGACCTCTGTTTTTTATGCTGTAAATTTAACAGGAAATGACTCCTTGGATGGAGTGGATATTGTTCATTTTTCAGGAAAAGATTACATTACAGAGCGCTTGAATTCTTTAAAGTTTGCTATTGGACCTCGGTCTTTTTTTCAAACAAACACAGATCAGTGTTTATTATTATATCAAAAGATACTAGAGTTAGCTTCTTTTTCTGGAAATGAAACCGTTTACGATTTATACACGGGCGTAGGAAGCATTGCTTTATTTATCGCCCAGCACGTAGGCAAAGTTATAGGTGTTGATTACGTAGAAGATGCGATTGAAGATGCGAAGAAAAATGCAGCGCTAAATAATATTGATAATGCTGAATTTGTTGCTGGTAATGTCCAAGAAATGTTAGGAGAAAAGTTCTTGGCGAAATATGGACAGCCTGAAGTTGTTATTGTTGATCCTGCTCGCGAAGGAATGAGAAAAAAAACATGCCGCGAGCTTCTTAAGATAGCACCTGAAAAAATTATTTATGTTAGCTGTAATCCTAAAACTCAACTGGAAGACATTGAGTTACTAACGGAAAAGTACGTTATCGGCTACATACAACCGCTAGATATGTTTCCTCATACTCATCATATTGAAAACATTGTTGTTTTAGTAAAGGCCAAATAAAATGTTAAAACAAGAAAAAAAATCCGATTATATTGAATCCTTAAATCAATTAATGACTACGAGCTGCATTTTAGCCGGTTTTGCGTTTAGCGGTCTTATTTCATTGCCAGGTATAGAAAAAGAAATGTTTTCAAAAATTGTCATTTATTTTTCTGGAGATCTAGATCTTGGGTTTTATACTTCTTTTTATACATTATTTTTTTCCACTATTTGTTTTTTGTCAACAATAATGGTGATTTTGGTTTATAAAGTAAGTAACTTTACTGTGCCGTTTAAAAAATTAAGATTTATTCATTTAGTGGCAAATTTAACTTTTAGTATTGCAATTTCAGCTTTAATGATGTCAGTGATTTCGTTTGGCATTCCCAATTATATAGGCGTTTTACTTGCTGTATTCCTTGGTGTAACTGTTGGAGGGAGTTTTATTTGGGAAAATTTACTGCCCAAACAACAACAAAAACGCATAGAGCAAGTAAAAAAAGAACAAGAAGAGGATAGTAAGCAAGAAGAAGTTGATAAAAACAAAGAAGATATTTGTACTGCCGAAGAGAAAGCTAGTGAAAAGCCAGAAGTTTTATAGTCTACGTTACGTACAGTTTTTACCATTAACTAACAGAGGTGATTAAGATATGCAAAATCAAAATGATCTTACGCAAACACATGCTAGATTGCTACCTGTTTTACCAATGATTTACATTGCATGGTCGAATAATGTACTAACACCTAGTGAAATAGAAAAAATTCATGTAAAAATCACAACAATGAGTTGGCTACAAAAGGAAGACAAGGAAATTTTACAACAATGGCTTGATCCGCGAAATCCGCCATCTCCTCAGCAAATGCAATCATGGTTATCAGCTATTCGTGGTAATGCTAAGTCGCAAACAGATACCTCGCGGCGTACGCTTGCCGAACTTGGTGCAGAAATTGCCAGTATTGGAGGAGATAATCCGAAAATTCGCTGTACATCAAAGGAACTTTGTCAGGCATTAGACGAAGTGGAACAAGCACTAAAAGTAGTTGGCTCTGAGGCGCGCAGAGAAATCCTTACTGAAAAATTGACACGTGACAAATTTACCAAAGAAACAGAGCCTGAGTTTAATATTAAGGAAATGACTGATTTTTTAGACGGTGAATACGCACCGTTGCAAAGAAAAATAAAAAATTTACTACGTGACCCTGAATTTAAATATCCAGATAGATCATTAACAACAACAGAGCATCGCGACCAAGTAAGAAAATGGTGTCAAGAAATAGCAAAGCAAGGTTGGGGATCGCTTTTTTATCCCGAAATATACGGAGGAAAAAGTGATCTTGCTCGTTTTATCGTAATGATGAAAACACTTGCTTTTCACGATTTGAGTTTGGTTGTCAAAGTGGGCGTTCAGTTTGGCTTGTTTGGCGGAAGTATTTGTTTCCTTGGCACAAAGTACCATCATGAAAAATATCTAAAAAGTATTGGTGATTTAGAGTGTATGGGATGTTTCGCGATGACCGAGAATGGGCATGGTTCAAATGTACGCGATTTAGAAACGACTGCTCACTACGACAAAGTAAACAAACAATTTATTATTGATACACCAAATGATTCTGCGTGTAAAGAGTATATAGGAAATGCGGCTTGCGATGGCATTATTGCAACAGTATTCGCACAGCTTATTATTGATGACCAAGAGTTTGGCGTTCATGCTTTTGTTGTGCCAATTCGCGACGACAATAAAAATATTTTATCTGGAGTACGGATAGAAGACTGTGGTGAAAAGATGGGTCTCAATGGTGTAGATAACGGACGAATATGGTTTGATAAAGTTAGAGTTCCGCGCGAAAATTTGCTTGATCATTTTGCGCAAGTTTCAGAAAATGGAGAGTATTCAAGCAAAATCACTAGTTCATCTCAACGTTTTTTCACAATGCTTAGTACACTTGTTGCTGGTAGAATCAGCATTGCAGCAGCTTCAGTTAGTGTTGCTAAATCAGGGTTGACTATTGCAGTTCGCTATGCTGCTAAACGGCGTCAATTTGGTCCTGCAGGGGAAAAAGAAATTTCGATTTTAAATTATCCAACACATCAAAAACGTCTTATTCCTTTGATTGCAAATGCTTACGCTCTTGAGTTTTCTATTCAGTATCTAACGAGGCGTTACGCAGAGCAAACAGAAAAAGATACAAGAGAAATTGAAGTTCTTGCTGCGGGTTTAAAGTCTTACGCAACTTGGAATGGAACCCACACAATACAAACCTGTCGCGAATGTTGTGGAGGCCAAGGATATTTATCAGAAAATAGATTTGCTGATTTAAAAGCCGATAGTGAAATTTTCACAACCTTTGAGGGAGACAATACCGTATTAATGCAATTAGTTGCAAAAGGTTTGCTAGCAGACCTAAAACAACAATTTCATGAAATGAATTGGTGGGCTATGGTTAAGTATATCGCTAACCAAGCAGCAGTAGTTGTAATGGAATTAAACCCTATTACTACGCGCAACACCGATGAAGATCACTTGCGTAGCCAAAGTTTTCATGTAGAAGCCTTGACTTATCGTGAAAAAAGCCTACTTGTGTCCGTAGCAAAAAGATTAAAGCATCGCATTGAGAATGGAATGGATTCTTTTGATGCTTTTATTGAATGCCAAAACCACTTAGTGGCTTTAGCAAAGGCTTGTATGGAAAGAGTAATATGTGAAAGATTTCAAGTAGAAATTGCTAATCATGCCAATGATTCTTTAAAACCTATTTTAGAAAAATTATGTACGTTGTTCTCTTTAAATTGCATTGCAAATGACCGCGCTTGGTATATCGAAAGTGGTTATATTGAAGTAGCAAAATCAAAAGCAATCTTGCGTCAAGTAAGCAAATTGTGTTTAGAATTGAAACCACAAGCAGTGCATTTGGTAAATGCTTTTGCCATTCCAACTCAATGTTTAGATGCTCCTATTGCTAAATAGTAAGCAAATAACATCCTGGCTTTACTCAATTAGTTGATGACATGCCATAACATTATAATCTAAACAACTCTTACAACGAATTTTTTTAGTTTTGCCAAATGACAATTGTAAGGGGAGTCCCTTACCACAGCCACCGCATTTGTAAGCAGCTAAAGTTAGTTTTCCAATGATTTTTTTTTCGGATATTTTTTTGGGCATTACAGTGTCCCCAATGTAAGGGATGTGGTCTTTTTTCATGTATTTTCTTCTAAGTAGATTTTGCAAAAGATAGGAACTTTTTTTTGTTATATAGTACTAAGTAGTTAATCAACTAGATTAAAGTGCTTTAGTAAGTTATTCAAGAACAAGGGGAGTATAGTTTTGGAAAATGATAAAATACACGAACACAAAGACAATACGCAAATTATTTCGTCAGCAGATACACAAATTTGTAATATAGCAAAAACACTAAACATTGACACGGCAGGTATTACTCTACCAACTGATAGCGCAGAAGTAAACGATTCTCTAACTACAGAAACGCTTACTATTGGAGGAAAGTACGACGTTATCCACGAAATAAACCGTGGAGGAATGGGGCGTATATTGTTGTGGAAAGATCGCAACATTCAGCGAGTTGTAGCAAGTAAAATGCTCTTAAATGAGAGACAAAATTCGCGGGAAACTTTACAGCGCTTTTTTGAAGAAGGCCAAATCACTGGTCAATTAGAACATCCAAATATAGTCCCTATCCACGAAATGGGGGTTGACGGTGACAATCTCTATTTTACAATGAAATATGTAAAAGGGCAATCTTTACAACAAGTAATTCGAGATATCACAAAAAATTCTGATCACGATTGGACTCAGGGTAAGGTCTTTCGTATTTTTCAAGGTATATGTGATGCTATTGAATATGCGCACTCAAAAAGTGTTGTACACCGCGATCTAAAACCAGCGAATATTATGATTGGTCATTTTGGTGAAGTGATGGTAATGGACTGGGGTCTAGCAAAAGTAATTGGCCAAGGAAGTGAAGTTCTTAGCGAAGATAGCATTACTACACTTCGCGAGCAAGGTGGTTTTCAAACAATAACCGGACAAATTGCAGGAACGCCACTTTATATGTCACCAGAACAAGCCAGAGGAGAAATAGATCTTATTGATCATCGTTCTGATGTTTATGCGTTAGGAGTAATACTTTATGAAATGCTTACTGGTAAAAGGTATATTTCAGGTAGTAATCCGCTAGAAATTTTAACGAAGGTTTCCAAGGGAAATTGCAATGACATTCCTAAAAAAGGTTTATGGGGAAATATATCCAAAGAGCTACAGGCAATATTAAACAAAGCTATGGCGTTCTCTGCACAAGATCGCTATCAAAATGTACGTGATCTTTCGCAAGATATCCAGCGTTTTTTAGATCATCGTCAAGTGAAAGCATGTACCTATACTCTTTGGGATAAGGTGAAAAATGCAGGTAAACGCTATCGCAAAGAAGTATTATTAGTCTTTTTTACAAGTTTACTGTTTGTAGTTAGCATTTCTTTTTTGAACTACTATCGCCAGAAGCAAGAAAGTGAAAATAGCGTTTTGATGGCTCAACAGCAAATAGCACAATTAGAAGAGGAGTTTTCTCTTACAAATTCTAGAGACGAATTTAGTTTTTCAAAGAGCTCCTCTAAAAGTAAAAATGCGATAAAAAAAATTGCAAAACAAGACTCTGGAAAACGAATTAAATTAAAAGTAGCAAAAGAGCAACAAATTCCTGAAGAAAAAGTGACAAAAGCACTTGCTGGTGATATTCAATATAATGAAAATGTTAGTTCTGTTGAAGATTCTGTTGATGATTCTGTTGATGAATTTGATAGTGTGGATGAAAATGAACTTTCCAAAAAGGAAAAAAGTGATGATCGCAAGGATAAATTAGAACAATCTCAAATTAAGTTTCGCCAAATCAAAACTGTGATTCTTGATAGTACTCGAAAGTACCGCATAGCATATGATAAAGTACCTCTGTACCGTTATAAACGTTTAGAGGCGCAGGCATGGATAACACTGTATACGGCAGCGAAATCAGCTAAAGAATCTAGTTGGCAGGAAATTGCGCAATATGAAATAAAAAAATTGTTATCAGCAGAAGACTATAAAGAAATAGAAAATCAGTTTAAATAAAAATTTATGGTAACCTAAAATGAAAAGTTGTGGTTTTTGCAAACAAAAAATTACTGGTAAATTTTGGCAAAGTAGAAATAATTATTTCTGTACAAAATGTTACCAAAAGTCTAAAAAATGTAATCATTGTGGATTGCCTGCAAGACGAGGTATTAAGCGAGGAAGTAAGATATATTGCAGTATTTGTACTTCAAAAGCAAAGCGGTGTAAACATTGTAATAAACATATTTTTCAAAAGTATTGGCAAGTAGATCAAGCCGTTTTATGTTCGGGATGCTACAACAAAATGCCCAAATGTTTTCGATGCAAAAGAACAACAAAAGACTATCTACAGATACAATCTCAAATTTTGTGCGTACCTTGTTCTAATACTGTTGAGTTATGCGCAAAATGCCACGTACCACTTATTGCAAAGTTTTTTACATTTCCCAATGACAAGCGTAAATTTTGTAATAACTGTGTGAATAGCAAAAATTACTGTGATACTTGTAGCACTCCTATTACTGGTAAATATTATCAAATAGGTGATAAACGCAATATTTGTGGTATTTGCATGAAAACATCCGTTCAAAATCCTACAGCAGCCAAAAAAATTCTTCATCGAGTAGTGCAATTTGTTGAAAAAAAATTCAATATGAAAATTAATCTAGCAACAGAACTAGAATTAGTGGACGCATTGACATTGGCAAAATTACGCACTAAAAATACTATTAAATATGGTGCTAGTGATCGTCGTGCATTAGGATTATTTGTGCAGCGCGGTAACAATTATCGCGTTTATATAGAATCTCTTCTTCCTTATTCTTTGTGTATGGGAGTTCTTGCTCATGAGTATACCCATGCATGGCAAGCAGATCATTTCCATAAAAAACCTAGCTTACTCATTCTTGAAGGATTGGCAGAGTGGATTTCTTACAAAACACTAATTCATTACAATTACAAAACAGAAGCGCAAAGAATTGAAAAGCAACGAGATATTTATGGACAAGGTTTTCGTAAAATACGCAATTTTGAAAAAAAATATGGCGAAAAAAATATTCTAGGAAAAATGACAAATCTCGTAAATAAATAACAGCGGTTTACTATGCGTCTATTTTCGCTTTTTTTCTCAACTTTGACTTCCATCCTTGAGATAAAGAAGCGATCTCTAAAATAGGTTTTATTATTTCTTGTTTATTAAAATTGCAAAACATTGCGCGGTTTAGTTCATCGATTGTTGCTTTTTCTGAACCTCTATTTAATAATTTTACAGGAGAATTGACATCTATTTCTCCTTCTTGTAAGACACGTAAATAGAATCCTGTTTTAAATTCTTCATGAATCCATTTTAACATTTGTTTAAACCCTGCAGACATTCCTATTTTACTACAACGAATAGTTGGTTCGGATACTTGCACAATTACTTCACCAATTTGTAAAGTATCACCGATTCGCGCTATTTTTTCGTGATAATTAGAAATTGTAATATTTTCACCAAATGTTGGTATTGTGAGTTTTGACTCAGCGCGCGATTCAAAAAAAGTATAATTTTCGAAACAAAACATATGCAGTGCCTTGTCTTTCCCTCCATGAGCTTTTTCGTCGTAACAACTATCTCCTTTTAAGCCCATCTTTGTAAGAAAAACTTTTTGGAGAGTTGGCGTCTTGCGAATGGCTGATATAAACTTATTATTAGTTGTTGCTATTGTTTGTGGACTTCCAATATTTAATGATTTTATTTGCATTGTTTTTTCCTAATCGTATTATGTTAGGCATACAATTATTAATAATTGTCATAGGGACACGTACTAGCTACATTATAGGTGACAAGGAGAAAAAATGGAACGTTCGTTTGTGAAAACTTGGTTTTTAGCTATGCGCCCTAAAACTTTGTGGGCAGCAATTTCACCTGTTCTAGTGGGAACATCGATGGCTTATGGTGATGGCTTTTCGAACATGTGGATTTTTATGGTAACACTCCTTTGTGCTATTGCAATCCAAATTGGTACAAATTTTGCGAATGACTACTACGATTACATAAAGGGAGCGGACACAGAAGAACGTAAGGGGCCAACGCGTGCAACACAAGCTGGCTGGGTAACCCCGCAAACAATGAAACGAGCTTTTCTTTTCACATTTGCTGTCGCATTTCTTTGTGGTCTTTACTTGGCTTGGTACGGCGGCTTATACATCTTACTGATAGGAATCGTTTCTATTATTTGTGGAGTTATATACACTGGTGGACCATATCCGTTAGGTTATAATGGATTAGGGGATATCTTTGTTTTGATTTTCTTTGGGCCTGTTGCTGTTGGTGGTACATATTATTTACAATCGATGGAAATCAGCACTGAGCATATTTTGTGTGGTTTTGCTCTTGGCGCTTTGGCCACAGCAATAATAATCGTTAATAATTTGCGCGACATAGAAACCGATCGCAAGGTAGGCAAGAGAACCTTAGCTGTTCGTTTTGGAAAACTTTTTACATTTATAGAATATATTTTGTGTTTTATAATAGCATTTTCTTTACCGGTATATTTGTACTTGACAGGAGCAAAGGGTGTAGCAATTTTATATACACTACTTCCTATTCCACTAGCTATAATGCTCGTTATAAAGATTATGCGATTGCAAGGAACAAAACTTAATCCTGTTCTTGGACAGACTGCTTTGCTGTTGTTATTGTACAGCTTGTGTTTTTCTATGTCTTGGATCTACTCGTGAAAATAAAAAAAAATTTTACCCGTCCGTTTTGTGTGTCTCTGAATAGGCCGTTACAACTTAAACGAAATTTTATTGAAAGCCGTAGCGGTTTTATTGTTGCCCTACAAATAGATGATGTTTGGGGGTATGGAGAAGTCGCACCTCTACCATATTTCCATAGCGAAATGCAAGTCGAAAAAGAAATAGATCTTGCTTTAAAAGTAATTTCTAACTGGCAGTGGAGTATTGAGGATATAAAAAACAATCCTTGTTTTTTTGGACGAAAGTTACAAGAATACCCATTTTCTGCAAGTGTTATGTGGGGTATAGAAACAGCTTTGTGGAATGTTAGTTCGCTTTTTTGTAACACAACACCTCGGAAACTGTGGAAATCAACAGCGGGTGATATTGTTGAAATTAATGGTTTGTTAAGCGGAAAGTACAACGACATAAAAGCGCAAGCTGATATTTTGCAAAAGCAACAGGTACAAACAGTAAAGCTCAAAGTGGGACGTAACTCTTTAGAAGAAGATCTTTGCAATATAAAATATATTTTAGACTTGAATAATAAGTGGAAAATGCGTTTAGACGCGAATCGCAGTTGGTCTTTAGAAGAAGCAAGTGTTTTTATTGATAGTATAGCGAATTATAATATTGAGTATATTGAAGAGCCTGTGTCCAAAGAATTGTTTTCGCAGCTCCCTCAAAATGTCAATATTGCTTGGGATGAAAGTGTTTACGAGCAAAAAATACCTCCACAACATCCACCTTTTCCTAAAGTAGTTGTTTTAAAGCCAGCACTTATAGGGGGAATTGGGTTTACTTTTGAATGGATATCATGGGCAAATAATAATGATATACTTTGCGTTATAAGCAGTTGTTTTGACACAAGCATCGGCCTTGTAATGTTAGCTAATATTGCGGCAACAACGTCTATGGCTAGTGGCCTTGACACATACAAGTGGCTTGAAGAAGATACTTTGTATCATCGTTTTTCAACAGACTCTGCTTCAATAGACTTGTCGCAATACTTGCAACAAGAAATTTGCGTGTGAACAAATTAGGGCGTGTGAGCATTCTTTACTCATTATATAGCCCCTGTAAATCCTAGCGCCGTTGTATCAAACCTACAGAACGTGGTATCGGCAAGTTTGATATGTCTAGCTACGCCCTATAGTGACTTACACTAAACAAATTTTAAATGTCCACGCCCTACTTAGGTGAAAAAAATGCTGAAAATTTTATCTCCGCAAAACAATCAAGTTTTTCAAAGAGACGATTTTGACAAAGGTAATGTTATCTTTAGTGGTACTGTGCATTCAGAAATGGATACAATTTCTATAGATATAGTAACAGAAAATAATCAAGAAATTATAAAATCAGTTGCGATAAAAGTAGATAATAAAAAACATTTTTATTTACAGGAAAAAATTTGCGCTGGTGGCTGGTATTCGTTAAAAATAAGAGACAAAGAAAATAAAGTTAATATTGAAAATGACATTCGTTTTGGTGTTGGCGAAGTATTTGTGGTTGCTGGGCAATCTAATTCGACAAACTATGGCGAAGAGTGTAGCAAACAATTTTCTGGTATGATATCGAGTTTTGCATTTAATCGTTGGTCAATTGCAACAGATCCTTTGCCAGGTGCCCACGATACTTCAAGCGGAGGAAGTCCATGGCTTTTTTTCGGTGATTTGTTATATCAGTATCTCCAAGTTCCTATAGGTATTGCTATTACAGGTCATGGTGGAACAAAGATTAAAGAATGGTTACCTAATAGTGACTTTTATTCGCAAAGCGATGAAAAAAAAGGCTTGTTTAATTGGATGATGATACGTTTGCAACAACTTGGCATCCATGGATGTCGTGCTATTATTTGGCACCAAGGAGAAAGTGACGCGGGGAATAATACCAAAGAAGAAGTTTATTATTATCGCTTAAAAAAAATTATTGAAAAAAGCCGCGAAGAATGCGGATGGCATGTTCCGTGGTTTGTGGGACTTGTTTCTTATCGAACACCAGATAATCCTATTTCAGAGCCTATTCGCAATGCCCAAAAAAAGATTTGCAGTGATGATATTGCTTTTCTTGGAGTTGATACAGATACGCTTACTGGTGACAATCGAGATTTACAAGGTTTAGGAATTCATTTTAGCCTGAAAGGGCTAGAAGTCCATGGTAAAATGTGGGCTGAAAAAATAGGAAAATGGTTTAGGAATTAGGGCGCATTTCTATAAATAATTGTAGTGGAAATCAAGATGATGCAAATACAAAATACTATTCACCAAAAAATACAAGTTACTCTAGAGTTTCCTGTTCACTTTACCCAAAATTTGTTTGCTGAAAATAATAAAACTTTCGAGCAGTGTGTTTCTTTTAAAGAGCCTAAAAAACAGCACAAAGTATTGTTTTTTATTGACGAGAACGTATCTTCTACGCACCCAGACTTGATTGACAGTATCAAAACATACTGTCAAAAATGTGGTTCAATAAATCTAGTTTCAAATCCTATTGTTGTTCCAGGTGGTGAAGTTGTTAAAAATAACACTTCAATTGTTGAATCTATTCACAAATACACCGATAAATTTAAGATTTGTCGCCATTCTTTTGCTGTTGTGATTGGAGGAGGAGCGGTTCTCGACATGGTTGGTTTTGCTTGTGCAACTCCCCATCGAGGTGTGCGTTTGATACGCATTCCTACTACGGTTCTGTCGCAAAATGATTCGGCAATGGGTGTCAAAAATGCGATAAATGCTTTTAATAAAAAGAATTTTTTGGGTACTTTTTGTGCTCCGTATGCGGTAATTAACGATCGTGAATTTTTAAAGACTCTTTGTTTTCGCGATTGGATTTCTGGTATATCTGAAGCGATTAAGGTTGCGTTAATCAAGGATAAGCCGTTTTTTGAATTTATCCAAAAACATACAGATTTGTTGGTAAATCGTGATATTATAGCAATGGAAAAATTGATTTTTCGTTGTGCTGAAATACATTTGCAACACATTCGCTGTAGTGGTGATGCCTTTGAGCTAGGATATTCACGACCGCTCGATTTTGGACATTGGGCTGCTCATAAATTGGAGTCTCTAAGCGCATATAATATTCGCCATGGAGAAGCGGTTGCCGTAGGAATTGCTATCGATTCTTATTACGCAGAAAAAAAAGGTTTTATCAATAAAGTGCAACTACAAGATATACTACAAGTACTACATTCGTTGCGTTTTCCATTGTATTATAAAGAAATGCAAGATCCAGACTTTATCAATGGACTTGAAGAGTTTCGCGAGCACCTTGGTGGAATATTGTGTATTACTTTACCTGTTGGAATTGGTAAAAAAATAGAAGTGAATGAAATTGAACACGACATGATATTTGAAGCTATCGACTATCTAAGGGAGAATTACAATGGAAATGGCCAATAATAGCCATCTTGGGTATTGTACAAACATTCATCCTGGAGAAACATGGTGTGAAACGTTGGCAAACATAGAAAACCACGTTCTTGTTGTTAAACAGAAATTCTGTCCACAAAAACCTTTTGGGGTTGGCTTACGGCTTTCGCATCGCGCATGCCAGGAATTAATAGAGCAAGGTGTTGGTGAGTTACAGGATATATGCGCAAAAAACAATATATATGTATTTACAATAAACGGTTTTATATACGGTCATTTTCATAAGAAACCAGTAAAAAAAGGTGTTTATTTGCCCGACTGGAGCAGTAAAGAAAGAGTATTGTTTTCTAATGCCCTTGCGCACATACTTTCAAAAGTTTTGCCAGAAAATACAACCGGAACAATTAGCACTGTTCCGGTGGGTTTTAAGGATCGTTTTTTGTCAGAAAGTTTAGTGACTGAGGCTGCAAATCGCTTAATTGAACATATAATAGAACTTTATCATATCAAAAAACAGACAGGAAAAAAAATAGTCACTTGTTTAGAACCTGAACCGGGGTGTTATATTGAAACCGTTGCTGAAACTATTGATTTTTTCCGTACCTTTATATTTAACGAAAATAATTATAAAACCTTTAGTGAACGCACTCAGCAAACGCGAGAGCAAAGTGAAGCGTTCATCAAAAATCATCTTGGTATTTGCTATGATACTTGCCACATGGCTATTGAATATGAAGATGCCAAGCGCGCTTTGCTATTACTCGAAGAAAATGAAATAGTAATCGGTAAAGTGCAAATTAGTTCCGCTATTAAAATTGAATTTCAGGCGCACGATAAAAGTATCATGGAATGTTTACGACCATTTGTAGATAAGATTTATTTACACCAAGTGGTCGAGAATCGTAATGGAAAGTTGACGCGATTTTCTGATTTGCCTGAAGCAATAGAACAGTTATTACAGTATAAAGAGAATGATTTTGTTGAGTGGCGGATTCACTTTCATATTCCTATTTTTATGGATAATATGAAGCTTCCAATTCGCTCGACGCAGAAACATATTACAGAAACATTGTCTTATTTAAAAAAACAAAGCATTTGCGAGCACTTTGAAGTCGAGACATATACTTGGGATGTGCTGCCAGAGGAATATAGAAAAATCTCTTTGCATGACTCAATTACTCGTGAATTACAGTGGGCGCTTGAACAACTACGGAGTTAACATATGTCGCGATTTATTGCTTATTTGAAAATGAGCCGCGTGTCTAATTTGCCAACAGTGTGGGCAAACTGTATGGTTGCTATTGCCGCTACAGGTAATTTTTCTTGGTTAATTTTTGTCTACATGTCTGGTATCTGTTCATTATTTTATAGCGCTGGAATGATTTTAAATGATGTTTGCGATAGTGAGATAGATAGGAAAGAGAGGCCGAATCGTCCAATCCCAGCTGGTATAATTAAGCGCCAAGAGGCTTTAATAATTGCTATATTTGTTATGTTGTTAGGGGTAATATGTTGTCAACTGCTGTACTCTAACTTTCGATTGTGGCATATTATTTCGCCTATTTTACTGGTTTGTGTTATTGTACTTTATAACATGTGGCACAAAGGAAATTATTTTAGCCCTCTTGTTATGGCCTCATGTCGCTTTATGGTATACTTTGTTGCTGCTTTAAGCACCACAGATCAGTTTTTTCCTATTGTAATAATACATATTGCTTTAGTAGCCTCTAGTTATATCGTAGGTTTAACTTATATGGCTATGCAAGAAAATCTAAATAAAATAAAAAATTATTGGCCTATGTTATTTTTATTAATGCCATTTGTTTATTCTTATTTTTTAGGAGCGCAGTTTACATTTGGGCTTTTAGCATTCATTTGGGTCTTGTGTAACGTACGGTTACTTTACAATAGGAAAATTAAACAAGCTATTGGCGGGCTTATTAGTGGAGTTTGCTTGGTGGATGCAATGCTACTATCTACAATCTTGCCTGTGTCTAGTCTCTTGTGGTGTTTTGTATTATTGTTTATTTGTACGTTTTTTGCTCAAAAATTTATTCCTGGGACTTAAGTTATGGATCAAACCGTTGTCATCAATGTTGTAGGACTTACACAAAATTTATTGCGTTATGCACCATATTTGCAAAATTTTGCGAAAAAAGGAAGTGTTAGTGATATATGCGCTGTAACCCCTGCGGTTACATGTACAGCCCAGTCGACTTTTCTCACTGGTTTACCTCCTAGTCAACATGGATGTGTTGGTAATGGTTGGTATTTTGAGGATCTTTCTCAGGTTTGGTTTTGGCGACAATCAAACAAGCTTGTTGCTGGTGAAAAAATTTGGGAGACAGCCAAAAAGATTGACAATAATTTTACTTGCGCTAATATGTTTTGGTGGTATAACATGTATAGCAGTGTTGACTTTTCGGTGACCCCTCGGCCTATGTATCCTGCAGATGGAAGAAAAATACCTGATATTTATACTTTTCCTGCAAATTTACGCGATGAGTTAAATAATCACTTAGGACAATTTCCCTTATTTAATTTTTGGGGGCCTAAAGCGAATATTGTTTCTAGTAAATGGATCGCCGACTCTAGCCGCTGCGTATTCGAGGAATACCACCCAACTTTAAATTTGATTTATTTACCACATCTCGATTATAACTTACAAAAATTGGGACCTGACCACCCTCAAATTTCTAAGGATGTTGCAGAAGTTGATGAAATTTGCCGCGAATTAATTGAATATTTTCTTGCAAAAAATTGTAAAATCATTGTACTATCAGAATACGCAATACATAAAGTAGATGGGTGTGTACACATTAATAGACTACTGCGCAAAAAAAATTGGTTACATGTGCGTAAAGAGTTGGGAAAAGAAATACTAGATCCAGGAGCTTCAGCAGCCTTTGCTGTCGCTGATCACCAAATAGCTCATCTTTACATTCAGAATAAAAAACAAATTACTGAAATAAAAGAATATCTGCAACAATTTTCTGATATAGAGTTTGTTCTAGATAAAGAAGAACAACAACTTCATCAACTGAACCACTCGCGAAGTGGGGATCTTGTACTTTTAGCACGCGAAGATAAATGGTTTAGTTATTATTACTGGTTGGATGATGAACTCGCGCCGGATTTTGCAAGAACTGTAGATATTCACCGCAAACCTGGATATGATCCCGTTGAACTTTTTATTGATCCACGTATTAAATTTCCAATGTTAAAAGTGCTATATAAATTGCTTAGAAAAAAGTTAGGCTTTCGATACTTATTAGATGTGATCTCTTTAGATGCGTCGCTAGTAAAAGGTTCTCACGGTCGTGTTGTTGAGGACAATCAACCCATATTTATCTCTTCGCAAAAACAGGCTGTTTCAGAACCGATAATCGCAGCCGAAAAAGTAAAAAAATACATTTTATCACACATATTTGGCGAGAATTACCATGAAAAACTCAGCAATCAATAGGATTATTAAGCTTTTTACCGACAATCTAAGTAAATTAAAATTAGATTACGAAATGACGTATATAGAAGAAGTCTCTTGTCTTGTACATCGAAATATGGATGGATTTGCACGCAATTTTCACAATTCTGGACATATCTTCAAATTGAGTGAGGGAATAACGCCATTAGAAGTATTAGCATGTATATTTCACGATTTAGCATACTATCAAGTTGACGGTGGGCTTCCTAAAGGAGTAGAAGAATTTCTTTTGCAATACGTGCGTATTGATGATCAAAAAGTGTATATACGTAGCAAAAGCAAAATTCCAGAAAATGAATATTTTAATTTGTGCTTAGATATTTTTGATTTTAAACTTGAGCAAGAAATGTCGTCTTTAGGTGGACTAAATGAATTTTTAAGTGCTCTTATTGCTTGTGAAAAGTTAAAGACACTCCTCGATAAAAAGCAGATAATTGCAATAATAGCTATTATTGAAGGTACAAGGCCGTTTCGCCCGATAGATCAAGATGGTAAAAATTGCTTTGATTATCTAGAGCAACGTCTTCTTAAATTAAAGGACAAATACAAAGGAGTTCCTGAAAAAGGAGAAGTGGTTGCTATCGTTGAACAATCATTAAATTTTGCGAACAAAGATGTTGAAAATTTTGCTTTTGAAAATTCCGCAGAGTTCTTGACAAATACTTGGGCATTACTGAGAGAATCAAATACATTTTTGCAGAATGCTAAAGTTTATACGATAACAGACTATCGCCAAGTATTGCAAAAAATGGAAAGCTTTATGAATTTTTTGCGGCCAGAAACTGTTTTTCATCGTTATCGCAAAACACCTACGCAAAAAAAATATAATAGTCTTATTCAGCGAGCAACACGCAATATTCAGATAGCTCGCGAGTATCTAAAAATCAAAGTTCTCACTATAGGTATTATCGAAGCGGTTGCCCTTGAAACAGGAGGAGATGCTCCTATTTCAATGTTTCTCGGTGATTTCCCTGCTTCTTCTACTGATGTCCTTCTTCGAGCTGAATATTACTTACCTCAAGCAAGTGTTTCTTCCAAACTTACAATGGATAATGATGTGTTAATGCTTTTGGAAAAAGGACGTGCGCAAGATGCATCTTTTGATATTAAACATTCTCCGACATCAACATATGTGTATAAAAAAATAGGAAACGAAGGGGTAGAAGCGGCCTATCCTGTTATGACTAAAGCTTTATTAGGTGTTATCACTACAAAAGAATTTCTTAAGAGTCTCGATAAAGAAGTAGTAGTTGGTATCACTAGAGCATGTTCTAAAATTTCGATATCACGCCAACAAGCACTAGAGAAAATTATCTCTGAAATGTAAAAGTTTTAAGAATGTAAAAACAGTACCCAGCTGAGATACAAATATCTCAGCTGGGTACTGTTTTTGATAGATGAAGCATGCCACCGATTAATAGATTTTATCAAAAGTAATTGTGATTGACCGTCAGGGTTTATGACTCGGACGCAATTTTGCAACTACCGGGTTTGACGGTCATAAATTTTTGACTTGATATTTTAATTGGTGACATGTTGCATCACTTATATTTAAAATCACTACCAAAATTTTTTTGAGAACTATCTAATTATGACTATTCCAGTTGTTGCTATATGTGGACGCCCAAATGTTGGAAAATCTACCTTGTTCAATGCCATATCCGGGCGTAGAATATCCATTGTAGAACCCACAAGCGGAGTTACGCGTGATCGCGTAGAAACAAGACTTAAAATAAAAGATTGCTACTATGAACTTATCGATACCGGGGGTATTGGAGTCGTTGATGAGCATAGGTTAGAAGATCAAATTTATGATCAAATACGCATCGGTATTCATAAGGCCGATTTACTACTTTTTGTTGTTGATATCAAGGAAGGCATAACGCCATTAGATAAAGAAGTGGCACGTTTATTACACAAATGGTCTAAAGACGCTGTTTTGATTGCCAACAAAACTGATGAAGCTAAATTTGAAATGGAAGCGGATCAATTCCGTCAGCTTGGATTTGGTGCTCCAATTTGTATATCGGCGCAAGAAAAACATTGTTTAGATGATATAATGCTTCTTATTGAAGAAGCGGTGACTCCTTTTGAATGTACAGATCTTGGAGAAGTAGAACAAGAACTAAAAATTGCTGTTGTCGGGCAACCGAATGCGGGAAAATCGACTTTTATCAATGCTCTAGCTAACGAAGATCGAGTCATTGTTTCTCAAATTCCAGGAACAACGCGAGATTCTATTGATGTTCGATTTGAAAAAGATGGCAAGAGTATCCTTGCGATTGATACTGCAGGTCTTAAAAGACGTAAAAATGTACGTAATTCTATTGAATTTTATAGCCAGACAAGAGCCCAACGTGCAATTCGACGTAGTGATGTAACGCTTCTTTTTATTGATGCTACCAAAGATATTTCTCGTATTGATCGTGAAATTGCTATGTATGTTCGCGAACAACATAAGCCGACAATTATTGTTATTAATAAATGGGATTTGGTACCAGAGCATCTAAACACATCTGATTATGAAGAATATATATCAAAAACATTGCCTCATATTTTTTACGCACCGGTAAGTTTTATTACCGCGGAAACAGGTAAAAACGTTACTTCAACAATTCATCTTGCCCGAAGTTTGATGAAACAAGCCCAGCGTAGAGTAAGTACAGGTGAATTAAATCGGGTTTTAAAAACTATTATCATGAAAAAGTCGCCGCGCGTTTTTCGTGGACATAAAATAAGAATATTTTACGGAACACAAGCAGACGTGAACCCACCAACAATGGTATTATTTTGTAATAAACCCGAGTTTATAAGTAGAGGTTACAAGCGTTATATGTTTAACTCTCTTCAAGAGAAGTTGCGTTTGGCTGAAATTCCTATTCGCGTAGAATTTCGCAACAAGAAAGCGCAAAAAGGAGAAAAAGAAATTGGTATTGATGAAACAGAAAAACAAATTAACTTTAAGGAATATGAGGAGCGTTAGTTTTGAATACACTTTGGGGATTTACTGCAGCAAAAAAGATATTACATTTTGAGATAGATGAAAAACTACCACGTATATTGATTCGCGCATGCCCAGCAACATTAATTGGTTGGGTCTTAAGCTTTTTCGTACGAAGTAATGAAACAACGATAAAGATAAATAAAAACTTATTTGTCTCTGACGAATGGGGATTTTTTAGACGTAAAATTATGTATATTCCAGTAAAAAGTATTACCTCTATTTCTATGCGTGAAAGATTTCGTACAGTACTTCTTTTTTGCGCAATATTTTGTTTTGTAGTATCAATGCTTTTGATTTATGCAAGTATTCCTTTTTCTGTTTCATTGCGCGTGGCTTTGTTTATTGTGGGTGTTGTTTCTGCTGTTTTTGCATTTGTATTAAAACAACGCGTGTTTATCACTATTTATCGGGGAAATCATATACACGAATTAAACTTTCGCGCCAATCAAAAAGATCTTATTCAGTTGAAGGCGATGCTTGAAATGATTATGTTTTTGAGCACGGGAGGCGAAAAACAAGAACTAAAGAAAATCAAAGATTTTGAAGAACAGCAAAAAAAAGAACAAGAACAGCAAAAAAAAGAACAAGTACAGCAAAACAACAAGCATGAAGAAAATCGCAAACCTAAAAGTAAAAAGAAAAAGAAAAAATGAGCAAAAATAATGAAGTCTCTGAAAAAGATATTCACAAATTTTGTGAATTTTTAAAAAGTAAAAAGCTAAAATTTACAACGGAAAGAAAGAAAATTTTAGCAGAAGTTCACTCATACTCTTCGCATTTTCAAGCAGAAGATTTGTTATTTTCGATGAGAAAGCATGGTGTGAATGTTTCAAAAGCCACAATTTACAGAACTCTTCCAGTTATAGTAGATTGCGGTTTACTACGCAAAGTCCACTTGAGTGACAAACAAACATACTATGAATATGTGCACGATGATAATCAGCCGCATCATCATTTTATATGTAGTAATTGTGGCAACATCATTAAATTTACCAATGTAAAAATAGATACACTTTTGCAGAATATCGCTACAGAAATCAATTTTATAGTACAATCACATATCATCGAGCTTCAAGGGTACTGCCACGACTGCAAGTTTGCCATACCAGACAATATTTCATCATAAATCTTTGGATTGGTTCGTAACTAACTTAGAGATTTATTTTGATTTTCTTGTTCGTTTTTTAAATGCATTTTTACCATAAAAATACAACCTAGTATACCAATTGCCATAAAATTTTCCTTGATTATAAACTATCATGCCTTACGAATTGAAAACCTCGAGCTAGTGTTTTTGACTGAATCTAAAATATAGAGAAGGCAATGGTATAATGTCTTCTCAGTAGTTGCACCGATTGCTCTCCTAGGAAGCAGACGCATACCAAAAGTACAGAAAAAGGACAATTTAGATTCGAAACACTAAGGTGTATATGTTTTAAAGTAGATACGATTGATTTTTGTATTGACTTTTTAGTGAAATAGAATGCAAAATAAAGAAAGACTATTTCTATAGTATAGAAACAATAAACAACTATCACTATTTAATAATTACGGGAGACATACTTATGCCACAAGCAATTGTAAAACCAGAAGAACTGAGAAAATTTTGTTCACACCTAAAACAATTTGAAACAAACTTAAAAGAGATGAGCGCGAAAATGAATAGCCACGCGCGACAATTAGCAACTACATGGCGCGATCAAGAACACCAAAAATTTGCAGAAGAGTTTGCGCAAGCAATGCAACCTCTACAAAAACTAATGGAGTCTACAGAAAAATATTCGCAATTTCTAGCGAGAAAAGCAGAAGCTGCAGAAAAATATTTGCAACAAAGATAACATTAGTTGAGTACCACAGAAGCCTCCCCCAAGTCCGTTGACTTAAGTGTAGAACAATAATTACGCAAAAACGATCTTTCTTTTGCGCAATTGTTGTTCTACCTTTTAACTGTGCTTTCAAAATATAAATTCTTTTTGAGTAAAATCAATGATCAAAGCAAAAAAAATCTATTTGTCAATTATAATTGCTTCCACAATACTCGTATATTATTTAGGCATTTTGTTTACAGAACTAGTTGTTTTTGCTGTTGCCGCAATTATTGTGTTACTACTTACTTTTTATGCTTTTATACGCGGAACAATTATTTTGATAACAAGTAGTCGATTATTGGTTCACTATCGTTTTCATTTGGATGTTTTGAATAATAATACAATTGTCTTGGAAGAAACGGGCTTTGTAACACCAGTGTTAAATAGGCTAAAACAGCAAATAGATAATTCGGAAAAACAAGAACAACACTTGCAATTGTCTATGCAACAGATGAATTCCTCTAACTGCGAAGGAAGCGAAGATGATACTTGATTCTAAAAGTAGAGGTCACTATGACTGAACAGCTCTTAAAAAAATTTCAAGAACTTTTGCAAAAATTACATAAAACGCGCGAACTAATTAGTGATCAGCATTCAAAGGTTTTAAGTGGTGATTTGCATTCAATTCCTAGTATGGGAATACCAAAAAATAAAGCGACAGCAAAACAAGTAGCTTCGCAGATACAAAAACTTCGCGACATTGTTTTAAACTCTCCACAAAGTGACATCTCTTTCCCTTCACTAGAAACTACAATCCAATCAAATCCTGAGAAGAAATATGAACAGAGCAAAAAACGCCTACTTGAAAAGTGTCTTGGAACTGATACTTACGGCGTTTTTCCGTGGGATCACAATGAAGTTTGGGATAATTATCAACCAGTAGATACAGTGGAACCTTTACCGCTAACAAGAGTGGGAACTTCTAGTATTTCCCATGAAACAGAATCGATTACAACTCCCCTATGTTTAAATATTCTTGGTCATAAGAATTTGCTTATTAAATCGAGAGAACACAAGACTACGATTGCGGCCCTACAAAATATTGCACTGCGTTTACTTGTGTCCTTACCTCCTGCGCGATTACGTCTTCTCATGATAGATCCAGTAGGGGTAGGGTCGAATTTTGCAGGTTTTATGCATTTACCAGAAGAAGCGATTAGTGGAAAAATTTGGTCTGATGCACAAAAAATAGAAGAAAAACTTGGAGAGTTGTGTGAACACATGGAAAATATCATTCAGAAATACTTACTGAATGAATATAAGAATATAGAGGAGTACAACAATGATGCTGCTGAGGTGGCAGAGCCATATCGTTTGATTGTAGTCGCAAACTTTCCTACAGGTTTTACCATGTATTCAGCGCAAAGATTATTAAGTATTGCCAAAAATGGTCCTAAAAGTGGAATATATGTAGCTGTTCATGTAGATACTAGTAAGAAAATGCCTTATAATTTTTCTCTCGAAGATCTAGAAACTGTTTGCCACATATTTAATGAGAGTAAAATTGAAAATAGTGAGGAAATTACTTTTGTACAGCAAAATGGTGATCAACAAATTTTTTTAGAAAAACCGCTGCCTAAATTTAATGAGTTGTTGCAGAAAGTCAAAAGCACTTACCATGCTGCTAGTCAGGTCACTGTACCATATGAAAAATTTATTGAACGTTTGTATCCCGAATGGTGGCTGAAAAACGCGAAGGAATCTATTGAAATACCTATTGGAAAATCAGGTAGAAATGAACTCTGTTTTTCAATAGGTAAAGGATTAACACACCACGCTCTTATGGTTGGAAAAACAGGTTCAGGTAAAAGCACACTATTAAATATTTTAATTCTAGGAACGGCAATTGCCTATTCTCCTGAAGAGGTACAACTATATCTTATCGATTTTAAAGAAGGTGTAGAATTTAAAAAATATGCTGACCCTGTGCTTCCACACGCGAAGGTAATCGCTATACAAAGTGAAAGAGAATTTGGTGTTAGTGTTTTAAAAGGCCTTGATGAAGAATTGACTTACCGCGGAGATGAACTTTTTCGCCCGAATAAAGTTAAAAATCTTACTGAGTATCGCCATAAACACAATAAGGTTTTACCGCGCATATTGCTAGTTGTTGATGAATTCCAAGAATTTTTTACAGAAGAAGATCAGCTTGCGATGCAAGCGCGCAATATATTAGAACGTCTAGTACGAAAGGGACGTAGTGCAGGTATTCATATTGTTCTTTCGAGTCAATCTCTCACTGGTTCTGGTAGTTTACCACTTGCAATCACTAATCAAATAGCTATTCGTATTGCTTTGCAGTGTAGTGATGGCGACTCACGGCTTATACTTGGAGATGAAAATCCCGCAGCAAAACACCTAAGTAGACCTGGAGAAGGCATTTATAACGACGCAAACGGTTTAGTTGAAGGCAATAATGTTTTCCAAACTTTTTGGTTAGAAGACGCAATAATGGAAGAGTACTTGCGTAAGATACACAATGAGGCTCCTAACGCTTGTGAAACGATATTGTTTGAAGGGGATAGTTTCGCTAATATAGACACAAACAAAGTTTTGCACAAAATTGTTGAAGAAAAACAATTGCAAGAAGGTGGGATAAGAATATGGTTTGGCGAACCTATTGCTATGAGAGATGAACATACACATGTTGCTTTGCAGCAACAAACTGCGGCAAATATCTTATTTATCGGACAAAATGAAGAACGCATATTAGGGATTTTCTTATGTGCAATGGCTAGCGTATTTGCACAAAGTTGTCCTAAGCAAACAAAGTTTTATATTATTAATTTGGGCACAACAGATACGGGATGGCAAAGTGTTTTAGATACAATAACAACTTCCCCAAAGAGTCCTTTTTCTTTTATAAAAATGGAAAAAAATAGGCGAAATGCTGTAGAGATTATTAGCGAAATTCATGAAATTGTCGATGGTCGGTTACAACAAGAAACGATGGAACGAAATTCGGAAAAAGTATTCTTGTTTTTTATTGGTTTACAAAGAGCTAGAAATTTGCATGCTCCTGATTCATGGTCCCCGCCTGAAGAAACCAAAAAATTTACTACTATTCTCGAAGAAGGCCCTGATGTCGGGATTCATTCGTTTGTTTATTGTGATACTCGTGCGAATATGAACAAAACCTTAAGCCAATCTCTTAAAGAATTTGATATACGTATTACCATGCAAATGAATGCGATGGATTCGACCGCTATTCTTGATTCCACGCTTGCAAGTAAACTAGATGCTAACCGCGCTATATTGTACAACGAAGAAAATAGTTCTCATTTGGAAAAGTTCTGCCCTTATGAATTTCCAAGTAAAAACTGGATCGAAAAACTATTTGATAGATTAGGTAGTCGACATGACAAAATATAATCCAGACAGCAATCTATCCTCAACTGTAGCAGAAAACGAGCAGGTTGTTGTTCAAGAAAAACTCAAGGATTTTTTTAATACTTTACAAGACACAGATCTCAAGGTGTTAGAAAAACACAATTTTGCTAATTATGAAATACTTCGCGATAATATATCGGCGATAGATATTTTGATCGGACGCGATTTAGACAAAGAGTCATTAGATAAATTAAAACGTCTTGTTGTAGAAAGTCAGCAAATTTTGTCAATAGCGATAAGAGAGTTACTACCGTTTTTACTACTTTCTTTTAAAGATAAAGTTGTTGAAGAACAACAGCAAATTTCTAAGCAACAAGATTTGCTTGTTCAAGTACGCGAACAAATGTTATATTTTGCAGAAAAATTTGAATTATATGATAGCGATCGCTTAGAATTATACGCTCCAGATTTATGGAAAGAAATTCGCGAAGAACTCGATGTTGTTGAGAGTATGTTGTGTGATATTGACGCTAATAAACTGCCAATACTTGACAAAGCTGTTGGTGACCTACTTGAAAAACTTGAAAAAGCCAATGATGTTTCTCAAAAAAAACAACAGCAAGTAATCAAGCATCTACAAATAACAAAAGATAACCTTGATCGATTTATAGAAACAGCGAGTTCTATTGACTATCCATCTCTACTAGTATACAAAAGAGAAAAAACAGATGCTCTTTACGAAGATTTTAATGCAGTAAGCGAAAGCTTTTTTTTTAATGAAAGTTCATCTGCTCTTGACTATCGCGTTGCTAATGCACGTATTGATGATACTTTACAAATGCTTTCGGTTTCTATGCCTGTTTGGAAAGATGCAATAGCAAATAAACAGAAGGAAATGCGCAAGCAAGAAGAGAAACTACAGCAAAAATCTAAGGAAGAAAAAGAGTTTAGTGAGCGTACTATTAAATTTTTGAGAAACAAACGATTTCTGGCTATTTGTACTTGTTTGCCGTTTCTATTTGTTACTGCTCTTCTTTTGAGTACAAAGCCACTGTTTGAAGATGTTTTTTTCTTAGAATCTCCTTTAGAGCACATTGCTACTTTTCATGGCGTTTCTGTTTACTTTACTTCTGTATGCTTTGGAATTTTACTAAGCCTTGGTGTTGTTTTGTTTTTTTGTATAAAGAAACTATCTTTAGGAACATATTCAATTAAAAATGTGCAACAACATTTGCTTTTTGAACAGGTTCCGCAAAAATCGTATTATTTTTTGATTTTACTATTTTTAAGTCTGTGTATAGCATTTGTCTGGAGTGCTGCTTTTTGGGGGCAGAAACGTTTTGGTGACTTACGCCTGAGTAATATTAATAGTTTCACACATCGCGGCTTTGATGATCATTACATCGACATTATTGAAAATTACACAAATCATCCTGAACAGCAAGTGTGCGAGATGAGTGCGCAAACGTTATTTTCTATTTACAAAGAGTATCGAGATCATCCGCAAATAAGCAACTACAATTCTGAATATAAAACAAACTTGATCGCACAGCGCAAGTGGCAAAAACTTTCACAAATTCTACCAGCTAAAAAATTTGCAATGCTTTTTGCAAAAGACGCTCGCCAAACAGAAATAATCTCTACATTCGGTATCGATATTTTACAAGAGTTGATTGTGATAGCGCCGCGAGAAAAATCATTTTTAGCTCTAGAACAATTGATTGTCTTGCAACCTAAAAAAAAGCAGTATTGGCAAATGATATTTTCTTTCTACCATGTTGAAAATAAAAAACTAGCGATCGAGTATCTTGCAAAACACGGCGTAGAAAATTGGATAGAAAAAATACTAGAATTAGCAAAGAAGTCAACAAATATATCGACTTATAAAGTTTTAATGAAGTCTTTGGTGATATTAGCAAAACGTCATAAACAACAGCAAGTTGTTGCTGATTATTTTACAAAAATTAGTAAGGAGCAACATAAATTTAGTGAAATTGCGCTCTATGGTCTTGCGCGATTAGAATACCCTTCTTCGGTGAAATATTTGCGTAGTAGACTACTGCACACAAAATCGAAAAAAGTACAGATGCAAATAATCAACGCTTTAGCAAAAATGAACGACAAAAAATCTATTGCTGATTTGATCGTTGTTCTTTGTGAGGAAAAAAGTTATCCGTTTCGCAAGGAAATAGCTTTAACACTACAAGTACTTGATCGTAGTAATTTTAAGCTGTGGAAAAAGCTTGCGCAAGTAAAGTCTTTTGTAAGCCGTGTTAAACTACTTTCATCGTACAGCGCTCGTTATAAGCTAATCGCATCTACAAAAGCGTTAGCAAAACTCCAAGTAAAAAGCAAGTCAGCGCAAAAAGCGCTTAGTATTATTTTACAACATCAAAGAAGACAAACTAAAATTGCGTTGATGCACGTGTTCTCAGGCAAAGAGCTGGAAATGAAAAACTTATTACAAAAGCTTGGCTACAAAAATATTACTTTAGTACACAATATTGAAGCGATACCACAAGTTAATGTAGTTATTGCGGCGGAAAAAAATGCCCTATCAGAAGAACGAATAGTGGAACTATTAGCGAAGAAAATGAAAGTTTTATTGCTACACAACTCTGGAGAAGTTCTCAGCGGAGTATGGCAACAGCAAAATAGTCAAAAACACCGCGAAATCAACCTCGAACCAGGGTTCCTAGGAAATATAAAACAACAGTTACTTATGCAACAACAACAAAACACTTTTTTTGTTACATCTCCATACCCTATTAATTGGAAACCGTATGCTGGTAATCACAAAGGTTATACAATCTTGAATTATGGTAACGAAAATCACGGAATTATTTTTACCTATAATCCACTGTATTTGACAGTTGAAGGACGCAAGGTGTTTACTACTGTAATTGACTTTCTTTTGGAAATAGAGCGCTTTGAGTTGCAATTTTTTACAGAGTAGATTAGGGCGTGTGCTGACTACTGTTGACTTAAGGAATTCATAATAGCTGTGAAAGTATTGTATATACTAAGTCAAAGAGAAATCGCATAATTGTTAAATCACTGTTGCATTTAGAACTAGGAGGGCGAAACTCCTGCTGAGCCAAATTTTTATAAATAAAAATTTTAGGAAACGAACAATCACCTTGACCGTGATCTTGATCGAAAATTCAAGGAGATTTTCATGCAATTTAACCACGAAAAACTAGACGTTTATAAAGCTTCTACTAAATTTTTAGCTTTATCATTTTAAATTATTCAAAACATTCCTTCTGGCTATGCTTTTCTTGCTGATCAGCTTAAACGTGCTTGTTTATCTATTCCTCTCGATATTGTTGAAGGCAATGGCAAATTTACCGGTACCTTTTAGCTGCAGATAAAGCTCGATTCTATCATATTTCTCGCGGCAAGATGGGAAACTTTTGTTAACTCGTATTGTTTCGATGCTCTCTAAAATGTTATAATTATTCGGCTACGATCACGACAACGACTATGTTCGCGGGTCACGATCACGTCTTTTTATTTGAATGAGGACACGCGCTAGTGGAATACCATTACTGATATTCACCAAGATTATCTTTTAGGTATAAATTGAGCGATGACATTGCCTCGATCTCTTTTGGAATTTTGCGTATTTCATTGTTCTCAAGTCTTAGAGATCGAAGTAACGACAAATTTTCAATTTCTTTGGGAATTTCTTGTATCTCATTATATTCAAGAACTAAAGTTTGAAGTGATAACAAACACCCTATTTCTTTTGGTATATAGTGTATTAGATTATCAGCAAGCCTTAAAACTTTAAGCAATGATAAGTTTTTGATTTCTTTTGGTATACTGCGTATGTTGTTGCTACTAAGATTTAAAGTTTTAAGTGATGATAAATTTCCGATTTCTTCTGGAATTTCACTTATGCGATTTTTTACAAGGTGTAGATGACGAAGCGATGATAATTTTCCAATTTCTTTGGGAATTTTGTTTATTCGGTTTAACGAGAGCTTTAGGGTTTCTAGTGATGATAAATTTGCCATTTCTTTTGGAATTTCGCTTATGCCATTGTATTCGAGATCTAACTCGCGAAGTAATGATAAACTTGCGATTTCTTTTGGGATTTCTGTTATTCTATTTCCAGAAAGATGCAAGGACTCCAATGACGATAAATTTGCAATTTCTTTCGGGATTTTTTCTATTTTGTTGTTGCACATATCTATACTTTGAATAGTTGTAATATTGAATAGCCACTTTGGCATTTCAGATATATTTTTTTTTAAGATTTCAAATGATAATCGCTTACCTCTAAAAGAACAGTTGTCAAACTCGACGTTATCGAAATTACTTTCTATGATCCTCTCTAGGTAAAAAGAGCATCCCATATATCTGGTGTTTGGCTGCACTTCTGTTAACGTTTTTCCTTTAATTGTATTTAACATACTCTTTTTTAACCTCATTCATCCAGAAATTACTTTTGTTAGGTCAGTACGATTACACGAATATGCCTGAAAGCTTTTTCTGTAATTTATATCGGCGGCGAAATAAACGCGATTCGCGGTAGTAGAGCTTTATTTCTTCTTTAGATGTTTTTTCACTTTTTAAATGTTTTACTACTTGCGTTGTTAGCCATTTTTCAAGTTCAATTTTATATTTAGGATGATTATTGCCGCTTTTGATTTCCGTTATCAGGTCTTTTTTAGACCACTTGCTACAAATAATAAATTTTTCAGGGTTGGTAAGCATTTGAATTAATCTTTGTAGGGCAACGCGACCTTTCTCTATCCAATATTCCAAATCTCCGTCTTCATCTAGGTTCTTTTCTAGGCGCTTGAGTAACTTTTGTTCGTAACTAAGAAGTATTTTCTGGGGTTGTTGTTTATCTTTTTCTTGCAATATAGTGATTATACGATGGTAAGCAATAATTAAATCTGCGTACATTTCTTCGATGTGGCGACGATCATACTTCATCCACCAAATGAGAATAACAAGGTCTTTCCAAGCTGTGAATACCGAAAATGGATTGGGAATGTACGACATCAAGGTGTCTTTTATCGAGCTACTAACAGCTTTCTTTGTTTGGGTTGAGGTTAAAAAAGAGAGATCTTGTTTCATTTCATCTAAGTGCCCGCGCGATTCGATGATTAATTTTAAAGCAAACGACGGTAAATGTTGATCTTGATAAAGATTGGTTTCATATCCACTCAAAGTAAATAGCCGTGAAAGGCGAAGGCGATTTTCTTCTAATTCTGCAAGAAGTTCTTTAACATGACTGTTATTTTTAGTGCGCTCAACATTGCGGTATATACTTTTTGAAGTTTTCCAAGTCCGAAAAATCCCAGTAACGTAAGAGCTAAATGCATCAACCGTTAAATCAATGGCATTGATAATAACAATGCATTTTAAGCCAAGAGAATATTGCAAAACCTTCATTAAACGAATAGATTGTGCGATTGTACGTTCAATAGACCCAGGACGTGCAGCATCTTCACTCAAGAACTTTTCAAAAACAGGGAGCTCTGCTTTTTGAGGAAGTGTAAGTTTCTTTTTTTCATCAGAAACAGCTACTTTTTCTTTGTCAAGCGTTTTAGTTTTAGTTTCTTCTTTTGTAATAACTGGAGATGATTTTTCTGCAACAACTGGTTGTGGTTCTTCTGATAAGGATTGTTGTTTTTGAGTATTTTTTATCAATTGTTTTTGGAATTCGAGAACTTCCAAAGCATCTTGTTGCGAGCGTATTCTTTTATTTAATTTTTCAAGTAACTCTGCTTTTTTCGGGTCTTTAATAAGGTCTCTACTTGATCGAGCTTCGTTATATACATTTGTAGTTTTCATTGCTGCAATACGTTTTACTTCTCTAATGATTTCGCTATTTTCTGGATCTAATTTCGCTGCTTTTTGGCAGTAGAAGATAGCTTTGTCGTAGTTTTCCATATTTTTGTGAACACGGCTTAGTAGTAAAAGATTATCAATATTATCTGGATCAAGATAGTAGATTTCTTCACAAATGTAAATAACGGGGTGTATGTAACCTTTTTCGAAATAAGCCTGACTTAGTATACACAGTATACTAATGTTGTCCGGATCGTAGGTGAGATAATTATGCGATTCTTGAATGACTTTTTGCCAATTTTTAGACACACGAAAAAATTTTATTTTTACAAAAATAGTACTTTTTTTGTACGAGTAGCTAGCTTTTGATGGATATCCGAAAACCTGATGTTTTTTTCTGATTGTAGTCAATAAAAGTTTTTGTGCTTTTACATCTTGCGGTTGTGTTTTTAGGATTTGGTCTTTTAAAATATAAATTGCTAAATCATAATTATTGTTTTTCAATGCGTTTTCAACTTTTTTGTACAAGTTTTGAAGTACAACACCAATGCAGCAAAACGATAAAATAGAAAAGGATGTATAAAATGAAGATGCTATTGTTGCTGCAATTCCAACAAATAAAAATAGTATAAGTTTGTCGAAAGAACTGTCTTTAATTAGGTTTTTTCTGCGCTGTATCACGTCTTTATAACTAATATCTTTGTGACAGAGTTTGTTAAAAATTTCTAATGCTTGCTGTGAATTATCATTTTGTTCGTAAAAATCAGCTAAATCATAACAGATGTCTTTATATATTGCACTATTTTGGTTAGCTGTTTTTAGAGCTTGAATGAAATGTTCTTTCGCTAAAGAAGGATTTCCTATTTTTATAAAAGAGCGAGCCAAATAGTGATGGCTTTTTACTTCACATCTTGGATTGGAGTAAGCTTCACAGAAACTTTTAATAGCGGTATTGAACTGTTTTTCATCAAATAATGCTACTCCAAGTGTATAATGTAATTCTGTTTCTGTAGGACGTTCTTGTATGAGTTCTTTGTAGCCGCGAATGATGGTATTATTTTTATGTGTAAGTAGTGTTTGTATCCTTTGTTTATCTTGCGAAAAATGCTTATGTGTTTCTATTAATTGTTCTTTTATATAAAGAACCTTTGTTTTCACTATATTATATTGAATATCAAAATTACTAGAGTCCAACTGCAAATATTTTTCAAGTGCATAAATCGCTGCCATATATTTTTTTGACTTTATATATATATCTATGAGTACGCGAATTTGTTTCTTGTTTTCGTCTATTGAATCAATGAAAGATTTTTCTTCCTGTAATTTACTTCCTGAGTTTTCTGTGATAAGTTTTTCTAGTGTATTTTGATGTGAATCTAGAGTTTGTTTTGGAGTTGAGTTTGTTTTTTCATTTGAGGATATTTGTTGTGGAGTGGAAGTTTTTTTTTCACTTATTTGTTTA
The DNA here is from genome assembly GCF_041508025.1 of Candidatus Uabimicrobium helgolandensis. Lineage (NCBI taxonomy): Bacteria > Pseudomonadati > Planctomycetota > Candidatus Uabimicrobiia > Candidatus Uabimicrobiales > Candidatus Uabimicrobiaceae > Candidatus Uabimicrobium > Candidatus Uabimicrobium helgolandensis. The sequence goes on along the minus strand of NZ_CP165719.1, from coordinate 1,421,764 downwards.
CGTAATAATTGCTGACGCAATATTTCTTTTATCGGAAATAAATTATCCCCTTCTATATTGTTGTTGTTGTCTTGTAAATTAAAAGCAAATTTTTGCTGATAGTTTTGTCGAGATATTTTGACGTTTTGTTCTATAAAGATATTGATGTCTTTATCAGTCATTGAGCTAATATTTTCGCACTGAAGCAACAAATTGGCAATTCTTTCCGCTTCATATTTGTAAAGAGATTGTTTTTTTGGTGAAGAACAAGTTAATACTTTTAACAATTTTGTTACAAATAAACGTGTATTTTTTTTGGGACTTTCAAGAAGTTCAATAAGCTGTGGTTCTATTCTCCAAATCTGCTTGTGACTGTAAGCAGCGTACATAAGAGTAATCTCTTCGATTTCGCTAATAGAAAAATAATCTTGGTTTATAACAATTGGGCTATTTGTTTTTAAACCTTTTAGAAAAAAATCTATATAGAGATCGAGATTTTTAGATTCATACATATCCACCTCCTATCATTACAAAACTTTAACGATTTGTGTGAGTTGAAATGAAAATACGATCCCGAATCTGATCCCGACAATTCAAACAACCAGTGATCATCGGTACAAATTTACACCAAAATAATTGAAAATTAATGTTAGATGCTACCAATACTTGATACATACAATTATGGTATCAGTTTCAGCAATAGGATCGGAATCGTCAAAAATAGCAAACTTTTAACTAGTACTCTAAAGTAATTTTTTGCGATTTCATGAATTTTTTTGCTACAATTACTCCAACTTGCCACATATCAAAATAACAATTTTTTTTTAATACACTTGGCATAACCATACACAATCATCTATTACAATCGAACGGAGAAAAATTGAAATACATATCTTTATTCTTTTTATTTTTTAGCGTAGTTTACACACAAGAAATTACTTTTTCAAAAGTTAATCACTTAGCTGGCGAAAAACGCGTTATACTTCAATCAATGGGATTGAAAATGAATCTCGCCGTTTACTTAAAAAATCGTCGTGTTGGTCAACAACCTTACGACTATCGTCAACTTTTAAGTAAAGAAGTGTTTATTTTAGAAACGAACAACAACATTCCAACAAAAGTAAAAACCGTCTATCGCAACGCACAAGTAACTGGCGCAAATAATCGCATGCAACGTTTACCTATATCTGGTAAGGAATATATTGTTGCTTTGCAAGACAATGAACTAAACACTACTTATCGTAACGGTAAAACACCTTACCTTCCTCAAGAAATACAGATAGTTAAAGAAGATCACCGCAACTTGGGAAAAATAAACAAATTTTCAGAGACTTTTTCAGCGAAAACATTTAAAGTCGGGCAAAAAATAGAAATGAGCCTTGACGCTGCAAAAGAGTTATTTGGTAAGGAAGCCGATATAAAAACAGTGGTTTGTTCTTTCAAAGAACAAAAGACCGTTAATTTACAAGAGTGTGCAGTTGTCAATATTACGGCAAAGCTTTCCATGCCTTTTGATCGCTTTACGGCTGAAATTTCTTACTCAGGGGATATGGCGCTGAGTTTACAAACAGCAGAAATCATGGAAACGAAACTAATGGGACCACTTAGTATTAGAGGGGAAACTCAAACACCTCAAGGTACAGCGCGCATTGAAGGCACCGGAACCGCAGGCTTTTCCATAGACACTAAATTCGACGGAGTAAACGCTCTTATTTATAGAGTTTATCATCAGCAACATTACAAAGCTCGTACTGCTTCGACTAACTTGAGTAGATTTTTAAGACATCGCGATAATGTTTTACTCACAAATGAAGACTCTTATAGCAAGATGTTTATGTATCATGCTCAATCACCACAAGCGAAAGTACGCGAAGCAGTCGCCTTATCTCTAGGCTACTTGCCTTACATTTCAGAATTCGAGTCAATTGTATTGCAATATCTTCAAGACGAAGACAATATCATTCTTGGGGCTGTTGAGTCATGTGCTCGAAACAAAGAGCTAAGAACAGAACAAGTCAAAAAAGTTTTGTCAGAAATATACGAAAAAGAGCAGAAAAAATTAAAAAGTTCCAACTTGCTCAAAGCTCTCAAAAAAGCACTGCGCTAAATATATACTCTAACATATAGAGAATTTTTATCATTCACGATAAATACAGCTCGATTACTGTTGACTTAAGGGAATTCAAATGTTATTGAAAGCATTGTTTTTTTCCACTTGTCATTCCTGTTTTCGCAGGAATCCACATGTTTAAGATCAGCTTGAATAGCTAGGTTATAAAACAAATCATGAGCTATTTTCGAAAATATTCTTCATTGATTTGTACTACTTTCACTCGTTTGAATTCCCGATTTCGCAGGGATGACAGTACAATAGATAATTTCTTAATTCAACAATAGTCGAGCTTCGTCCTGGTCTTTGTATTAGCTATTTTGCAGCTCAATAAGTAAAGCTTTAAGCCTCTTCAAATCCACCCAAGCTTTTTTCTTTTCCTCGGTATTGCGCAAAAGATAAGCAGGATGATACGTACAGATAACCGGTATACCTTCGTAATCGAAAGTTTTGTCACGGTATTTCCACATTGCCTCTTGCGAATTTGTTAAGAATTGTGCGGCAAATTTTCCCATACTACATAAAACTTTAGGGCGTAGTATTTCCAGCTGTTTTTGAAGCCATGGACGACAAGCGACAATTTCATCTGGGCTAGGGTTACGGTTATTAGGAGGACGACATTTTATGACGTTACAAATGTACACATCTTCGCGGCGAATTTGTATTGCTGCAAGCATTTTAGTCAGTAATTGTCCTGCTTTGCCAACAAAAGGTTCACCGCTTTGATCTTCGTAATAACCTGGCGCTTCTCCAACAATGACAAGATCAGCATTTGCAGATCCTGTTCCAAAAACTACTTTAGTTCGCGTTTCTGCAAGTTTACACTTTGTACAGCTACTTGCTTGCTGTCGCGCCGCGTTTAGTAATTCAAAACTATTTTGCTGTGGTAAGTGAGTAGGAGAATCCATTTGTAACTCCTGATTATTATCCTCGTTAGGGATCTCTATTTTTAACTCCTCGCGTTTACTTTGATCGACAAGCGCGTAGTTCCCAGTGTAGTTTTTTTCCAACACTAATCTTTCGCGTATCATTCCGATTATTTTCTGCATATCATCCATAAAACTTTCCCCATTTTGAATAGGCGTTTTTTATTGTGAGTTGGTGATATAGGTGCAATCCAATAATTAAATATCTTTGATACAAAAATGGTAAAAGTATCTGTCTTTATGCGATGCCAGTTCAAACAAGATGAGCATCACATAAAGATGATATTTCTATTCTGATTACTTATTCACAGGTGAGGGACTAAAACCCGATGATCCCCACGACACTCCACCCTCTTTTTCGATAAAATTAGCGAGAAATGGAGTTTTTTCCTTAAAACTTTTCATGAGCTCTTCCGCAGGTTTAAACTGGAAGTTATATGTTCCGTCTAAACTACACCAACCTTTTAATGCTGGAAATGGTTTTCCTTTTGGAGTGAAACTGACTTCCACGTAGTTCACTTTACTAAAAGGATGCGAAGACCAATTATTCGATTCACCTTTGTATGGAGAATCATTTGTTACTTTAAAAGCAATAAACAGGGAGCCAAAATCAAATGAAAAAGGATCTTCTAGTTTCAATTTAGACATCAAACCTTCCTGTTGTTGTTTTATTTTTTCTTCTAAGGCAGTTATTTGTTGTTGAAATCCAGAGATTTTCTTTTGCCATTCCCCTATCTGCCCTTCTAATTTGCTTTTTTGTTGTTCGTACTCATCAATTTCTTTGTCATAAGTAGACAACGATTTCTTAGCGGTTTTCAACTGTTTTTCAGGTCCACTGCGCAAAAACGGAGGAGCATACTTAAGTTTTTCTTGTAGAGAATTAATAAGACTTTCTCCTTTGCGCTTTTTATCGAGTACCGGTTGAATTTTTTGCTTGATAGAAGCTAGAGTCCCTTGCAAAGTACCAACACTTCCTTTACCGCCAGACAAACTAGTCTTAAGTTGACCTATTTGTGATTTTAGCGGTGCAATTTTGCCTTCAATTTCTTGTTTTAAACTATCTAAATCGACAAAATTACTCATATCAAAACCCAAATCAAATTTTCCACCCGAAATCTTAAACGAGGTTTCGCCATTTGAAAATAAGCTTTTCTTAATCACACGTGGATCTAAACCGGTCCATGTATTTTCACCTTTAAAGCTAAACTTAATCACTTCGCCTTCACCAAAGCTAATCTTCTTAAATAGTGGAAAAGGCACAACATCGTTCAAACGCTTGGTCATAGGTGAAAAAAGTGCAGCACTATAGGTAACATTATCCATATCACTACTGAATTTACACTGTGGATGTTCTTTATCTAGATCCGCTTGTGCGTTTATTGCTAATTTTCCGTCATTGGTTTTACCATTGACATCAAGCATAAATTTGTTATTAGCTTCCTTGTCGTTAAGAGCAGCAGTTACGGTAAACTCTTCGGCTGTGTTTTGTTCATCGATTTGCGCTTTATCAACAACTATTTTAAAATCAACAATAAACTTTCTTAGCATATCTCGTACATCTTGTGACAAGGTAATCACTTTATCGCTTTGCTCTTTTTTCTTGGTAGGTGCGTCTTGTGTAGATTGTTTTTCTTGCGATACAGGCTTAGTTTCCTTCTTTGGATTACTACCTAGAGCTTTTTGGATATGTGGCAAGTCTATTTCAGGAATATTAATACGTCCAAATAATTTCCCTGAGATATCTCCTGCTTTTTTGTGCATAAGCAAATTACCTACCTCAAATTGCATTTTTGCATTTTGCAATTTCAAGACCTCAATAATAGGTAACATTTCATTCAGTTGAGCAAAAGACAAGTCTTCAATAGCAATTACGGTGACGGGGCTTTTTTCATCATCAGCAGTAATGTGCAAATCATCCGCTTGTTGCTTTACAATCATATTTCCCATTTTGATTTTAGCTTTACCCAACTTAGGAATAGAATTCTTAATGCTTATCATAGTGTTTGTGTCTTGTTTTTTTAGATGAATTTCTGTCGCATAAGCAAGAGCAAAATCAGCTTTTTTGTCTAGCAAAACATTTTTAGCATCTTTAAATTTAATCACAAAAGGTGTAAAATCTTTGCTAAAATCTACCTTTAAATCTTGTGGAGAGCCGTTTAAGGTAGTGTTTATATTAAACTTTCCATCTATTTTTAAATCCTCACTAAGTAACTTCCTTAGGGAATTATCATTTTTAGCTAAAAAATCTACAGGAATTGAGTTTTGTATCTCTTTCCCATGACCAAGTATTTTGATACTAAGGTTGTCTAGCTGTAAACTTTCTTCACTTTTAGTGATACCACCAGAAAATTTGCTATACAGCAAGGCATTTTTATTATTATTAATACGAAAATAAGACTTGGGATTTATAACAATATTAATTGGTGCTTTTTGCTCAAGAAACCCACTAACATTGTTTAGTGCAAGTTCCATATTACTCTCGATACCATGCTTTGAGATAACAGCAGAAGATAGTTGACCGTCTTGTTGTAAGCGTACACCAATATCTCCGCGATAACGAATTTTATTTGTAATATTCAGCTTGTTTAGATTCCCTTTAAGATTTGTGCTGTACAAAAATCGTCCTTCTAGTTTTTGTAGATGTACTCCGCTATCCTTTATCATTTCGCGTACGAAAAATGGTACTTTACCCAAATCACCATCCACGCGAACATCTATTCCATCTACAGTGACTAATTTTCCTTTACTTTTAACTTTCACTTGGCCTGTTTCGAATGCAAGAGGTGTAGTAGATATATTATTTACAGCTCCATATACATTTAGTTGCAAGGCCTCATGAGTAAAATTTAAGTTGCGAATTTCAACACTTTGTGGCTTTTTATTTTCTAGTAGAGTAACTAACACATCATGACGCCAAGTTGCTTTAGGTATAGAGTATGGTGTTCCTTGTAATGCAAAAGCAAGAGATTTAATCCCTCCGCTTCCAGCAATCTTCACTTTATTCCCTTTTTGAGCAACGCGCGTGTTATGGCGAATCTTTCCACGAGGTTTTAATTCAGGCATAAATGGTTGCAAATAAGGGTCTAATCCTCCAAGATTTACAGCCAACAAAACCTCTAAACCTTCGCGATTATCACCTGCTAAATTTAGGCTTCCTTTTCCCGATAACTTAAAAATATCGCTACCTTTAGTTTGAAAGTTCAAATTTTTAATGGATATTTTTTGAAGCTGCTGATTATTATCAAAATCAACATGAAGGGAACGCTTTCCAGTCAACTCAAAAGGAGGTAAATTTTTAACTTGCGGTGACTTTATTTGTAGATATACCTCAGTGTTTCCTCCCACTTCCATTTTAGTTTTTGAAAGTTGAGAGATCCAGTCTTTATGGTCAAACTTACCGCGAATACTCGTTTGTGGAGGAAGAAAAGCCGCAAACATATTGCTAAGCACATCAAAATCAATAAAAACATGCTCTTGAGATTTGTTAATTTTGAGATTTTCTTTGTCAAGAATATTACTAACAGACGAATCAAAAGTAATTTTTAGTAGTGTAGTTTTTTGCGTTGGGTGAACACCTAAAGCAAAGTTCGCGGTTGCATCTTGTTTTTCTAAATCAACATTAGATTTAAAAGTTTGTGCTATTTTATCAAAACCAATGCGCAAATTTTTTCCTTTGTTACTTTTTCCAGAGACATACAACTCCTTGATATGGAATTCTTGCGTAAGATTGACTGCTTTTTCCTTACCGTTCATTGTAAGTCCAAAAGTAATTTGCCCACCAAAATCTTCGATTTTTTCGAAGCCATCACCTTTATATTCACCATTTTCAGCTAAATCTTGTTTTGCTTTAGGCAAACGTTTATTGATTTTATCAATAATTGTTGTTCCAAAATCTCTTTTAAATTGATTTAAATCAATTGTAACAGAGAAATTACCAGTCCAATTTTCAAAAGAAATAGTACTGACAAAATCTTCAATCATTGCCTTATCAACAGAGTTTTTTTCCTGCGAAATTTTACTCAAATATGCAAGTATTTTATCTAGTTTATCTATTTTAAAAGATGTGCCTTTGACATTTATATAATCTGAGTCTATTTGAAAGTCATTTAAATGGCACAGCCCTTCATTCATGTCAATACTAAGATCATGAGTGATTTTTAAATTAGTATTTTCAACATCTTTATTACCAAAACCTTTTGCGTATAAATCTAGAAAAGAGAGACTACCTTTCGAATGTAAAACAAATTTTCCGTTTTTCACACCAATTCCGGCATTACCACTCAAATTATAAACAAGTCCTGCAGCAACCTCATTATTGTTTTTAACTTCAAACTGAGCTTTTTCCCAGTTTGATTGATAGCCTATTTTATCAAGATTAGCAACATTGCACGTAAAATTTAATTTCTTAACTTCTAAAGTGCTATTCTCCTGTAGATCACGATAGTAAAAGTTAATATCAGCCAGAGTTACTTTTGCACCTAAAGACGGTAATTCCATTGGCTCAGTGGATTTTGTTACTTTAGGATGCTCCTCTTTCTCTTTTTTCTCCTCTTTTTCTTCAGGAACTGGGTTACTTTGCTTTGCAAGCTTATCTAAAATAGAATTAAAATTAAAATTACCATCTTTATTTTTAGTAACGTGTACATGCACCCCAGATACTTCAGCGTTAGCGATATTAATATTACCAATTAATAAAGACAATATCGACACATCTATTTCTACTTTATCAAGCTTTACAAAATCATCATTAGCATTGTCTTCTTTTAATAAAACTCCATCAACGCTAACACTACCTCCAAATACATTTACAGATAAACTTTGTATTTGCGCTTTACGTCCAGTATTTTTTTCTACAATATCTACAATCGTAGAAATAAATAAAGAGGAATAAAGTGGCAAGAAAGCGATAACGACTATAATAAATAGAAGTGTATAAAGTGGTATCTTCAACCACAAACGTCGCTTTTTTTTATTTTTTTTTATTTTAACTTCTTCTGTCATTTTAATATAAACGCGATTCGACTAATCATTTTAATCGCGTTCACCTTTCATATAGTGAACAATTTTATAATTTAGATGTATGAAATACATGCAAAATATATGCCAAAGATAAAATCTTATTAATCAACAAGATTTTTAAAATGAGGAATATAAAGCACGAAGTTTTTTATCGGTATGAAAACATAAATCTTTGTTATAAGAAATGTTTATAGGAGCTTATTGAATATAGGTTTGATCGGATCTTAAAGTACTAGGAGCTTTTGAACTTTAGTGGTCCAGCAAAAGCTTGTTCAAAACTTTTGCTGGACAAATAAGGCAAACTTACAAAAACCTGACGTAAATCCACCGTTTATTATTCTGTTTCTGTTTGTTCTGTTACAGTTTTTTCTGAAGTTTCAGCACTTTCATTATCAGCTGCATTTTCGCTATCAGTAGCTTCATTGTTAGTAGCTTCATCATTGTCAACAACTTCTTCGCCATCAACAACAGTATCTTCACCTAGAGATTCATCTCCCATACTATCAAGAACTTCTTTCGAAAGCTTCGCAATAGAGACCACTGAATCTTTTTTCTTCAACCGTATCAATCGAACCCCTTGTGTAGCTCTTGAGAGTATTCTTAAGGAAGCAGTTCCCATGCGAATGACCATTCCTTTTGTAGTAATAATCATCATTTGGTCTTCTTCTCTTACAGAAACAATGGCAACAACATCGCCTGTTTTTTCTGTACGGCGAAAATTCAAAACTCCTTGAACTCCACGTCTTGTCAAACGGTAAGCTTCATACGCAGAACGCTTTCCATAGCCTTTCTCACAAATAGTAAGAAGACAATGATCATCGCGCACAACGACCATTCCAATAACACAGTCATTTTCAAGCAATCGACATCCGCGAACACCTCTTGCAGCACGTCCCAATGAACGTACTTCTGTTTCGTTAAAGCGACATGCTCTTCCTAGCTTTGTTCCGATAATCAAATCTTGCTTACCATCGGTAAGAACAGTTGAAATTAAACGATCACCTTCATCGAGATTAATAGCGCGAATTCCACTTTTGTTAGGACGAGAAAAAGCCGCTAAGGCTGTCTTTTTAATAATCCCATTCTTCGTCGCCATAACGAGTAATCTACCATCAAATTCACGAACAGGAATAACAGAACTGATATTCTCATCTTGATCAAGATTTAAAAGATTAACAAGTGCACGTCCTTTAGCAGTACGAGACATTTCAGGTATATCGTAAACTTTAAGCCAATACACTTTTCCATAATTACTAAAAAACAAGATATATTGGTGTGCTGAAGCTGTAAAAAAGTCCTTAACAAAATCTCCCTGTTTCATTCCTGCTCCAGTAACACCCTTTCCGCCACGGTGTTGCTTAGAGTACATTTCCAGTGGAGTACGTTTAATATACCCTTCGTGAGTAATTAAAACAACAGACTGATCATCAGCAATAATATCTTCAAGCACAAAATTTTCAATTGCTGTACCAATTTCTGTACGCCTTTTATCGCCATATTTTTCACAAATAGCAGTAGTTTCTTCTTTAATAATGGCTAAGATTTTTTTAGGATCTCCCAAGATACCTTTGAAAGTAGCTATTTGTTCTTCTAAATTTTTTCTTTCATCGTCCAATTTATTAAACTCTAAATTAGTCAAAGCCCCTAGGCGCATTTGCACTATTGCATCTGACTGCGCAATACTTAACTCCCATTTTTCTCGTAGAGCTAATTTGGCTGACTTTGTGTCTTCAGAGCCTCTAATCACTTTAATAACTTCATCTATATGATTGAGCGCTAATATTAATCCTTCGACAAGGTGGTGGCGTTTTTCTGCTTTTTTGAGCAAAAATTCTGTACGGCGACGAATAATCTCTTTGCGATGCTCAATGAAATAATAGATCATTTCTTTAATATTGAGAAGCTGTGGTCGGCCATTCACAAGAGAAAGCATGATAATTGAAAAACTTGATTGCAATAAAGTATATTTGTATAACTGATTAAGAATAACATCGCTATTCTCACCACGTTTTAAATCGACAACAATACGTACAGGTTCTTTACGTCCACTTTCGTCGCGAACATCAGAGATACCAGTAATTTTGCCATCTTTAACGAGATCTGCTATTTTTTCAATTACTTTAGCTTTGTTCAACTGATAAGGAATTTCTTTAAAAACTATAGATTCCCGACCATTTTTTTTCTCTTCAACTTCAGATTTTGAACGAACTTTGATGATACCACGTCCAGTTTGATAAGCCTTGTGAACATCTTGTTGTCCACAGATAATAGCTCCTGTAGGAAAATCTGGTCCTTTTATAATGTCGCACATTTCTTCTACTGTAACTTCGGGATTTTCTATCACTTCGAGAATACCATTACAAATTTCAGTCAAGTTATTCGGGGGAATAGAAGTTGACATCCCTACAGCAATACCAACAGAGCCATTAACAAGTAAATTTGGAAATTTAGACGGTAATACCGTTGGTTCTTCACGCGTTTCATCGTAGTTAGACACGAAATCAACAGTATCTTTGTCCATGTCTTCTAACATGTTTACACTTGGTGCTGTTAATCGTGCTTCGGTATAACGCATTGCCGCAGGAGGATCTCCGTCAATAGAACCAAAGTTTCCTTGGCCTTGGATTAAAGGATAGCGCATATTAAAACTCTGCGCCATACGTACTAAAGTAGGATAAACAACTGCTTCACCGTGAGGGTGATAGTTACCAGAAGTATCCCCTGCTATTTTTGCACATTTTCTAAATTTTGACGATGGGCCAAGATTTAAATCGTGCATAGCGAGGAGAATACGTCTTTGTGATGGCTTCATACCATCTCGTACATCTGGTAGAGCTCTCGACACTATTACGCTCATTGCGTAGGTCAAGTAAGAATTCTTAAGTTCGTCTTCTAACCGAACAACTGGACACTGCTTTGTATCAGTCATATTTAAAATAGATATGGATGTTGTAGTTAAACTACGATATCCATTTTCCTTTCTACTTTAATTCGAGAGTTAGAACACATCTACGCTTGTTTTTTATAATGACTAAGTTTAATTGTTTTAAAAACAATGTGTTTGATTATTCTCAAAACAATCAAACCTAGCTAAAACCTAACACAGTTGTGCTCAGAAACTTTAGGGCATGTTAACGCGCCCTACGCTTCTAGGATTTTTTCATTAGTTCAATCGCTTTTGTCAATTGTTTGTCGTTAAAACTACTTTTTTGACTAAAAGATTTGATAAGTTCGCGCTGTTCTTCTGTGGAAAGGGGCAACAACACATCCGGCATAATACCGCCTTCACCATCGGAATTTTTCTGGATAGATCTTCCTGAGGGGGTGTAGTACTTAGCAGTTGTTATTTTAAGTCCTCGTTTTTCATCTCTTAGCGGTAAAATGCTTTGTACACTTCCTTTACCATAAGTTATATTTCCGAGAATAACAGCCCTGTGATAATCTTGAAGAGCACCAGCGACAATTTCAGAAGCACTTGCACTTCCTTTATTTACAATTATTATCATTGGTTTTTTCCAACATGTTTTATCAGGAACGGCACCATAGGTTTGTTGGTTTTCTTTTATACGCCCTTTTGTATGAACAATATTTCCTTCAGTAATAAAGGCGTTTACTACATCTACTGACGCCGTTAGTAACCCTCCTGGATTAAAACGTAAATCTAAAATAAGATTTTCCATTCCTTGGTTGCGCAGGGCTTTTATATTTTTTTTAAGATCGTTATATGTATGTTTATTAAATCTAGTTAATCGAATATAACCTATATGATGGTTAGTATCGATGATATGCGCATTTTTCACACTTTTTAGTTCGATACGCCCTCTTACAACATCAATTACTTGACTAGAATTACTGCCACTGTGTAAAATTCTCAATTTAACAGCTGTACCTGCTTTACCTCTTAACCAATCAACAGCTTGATCGATAGTAATTCCTTCTGCTGATTTTCCATCTATTTCAAGAATCTTATCTTCTGCTAGGATACCAGCTTTGGATGCAGGAGAACCTTCTATAGGAGAAACCACTGTAATAAAATTATCTTTTATAGATATTTCAATGCCAATTCCTATAAATTCGCCTTCTGTGCCTTCAAATATTTTTTTGTAGTCTTCCTCATCTAAATAAGCAGCGTATGGATCATCCAAAACCGAGACCATTCCATCTAGAGCACCGCGCATTAGTTTTTCTGAGTCAACATCTTCTACATAAAAATTCAAAATTTTATTGCGAATTTCTGCAATAATTTCTGCCTGTTGATATGCGTCAACCGATGAAGCCCTTAAATTACTAGTGATTTCTAAGGTTAACGTAATTACAATTACAAAGACAGACATACTAAAAAAGATTTTTTGCGTCATGTTTTGTCCCCTGTTTTCATTTTGAGAATAAATTATACCACAAAACCCCCAAGAAAACAAAAAAAATGTATCGCTTTCCATAAGTAAATATAAGGAAATACGAATATTTTTCATAGGAAGACAACAGCCCAATAAAAATGCCTCAAGTACACTACAGTTGCTCGAAGAAAAGCCCCCCAGAAAAACAGCCATAATCCTTTGGAAATAAATAACTTAACCCAAGTTGCGACCTATAAAAATTATCGTACAGTCTGGTATAATTACTCTTACAAATTCGATGTGCGCAGTTCGAATCTCGTGAGACGCAGTCGTGGCACATGGCACGAAGTAAGGGTAATGCAATGAATTTTAATCATGAAAAATTAGATGTATATCAAGTATCACTAGAATATACAAAAGAAACATTTAATGTGATGGAGAAAATGCCATCAGGTTACTGTTAATATAGCAGAAGGCAATGCCAAATTTAGCAAAAAAGAGAAAGCAAGGTTTTTCTCTATAGAAGAGCATCAGCAAATGAATGTAGTGCAGTATTCGATGTTGCTAAGATAGCCCAAATAATAGACTCAAAAGAAAAAGAGAAAATCAAAAAACTACTCTATAGAATAATTTGTATGCTTTCAAAGCTAATAGTCTAATTTTCGCACATGGAATATCGATCCACGACCACGAACCTCAAAAATCGAATTGCACACATCGTTTTTTTATACTGTTATAACGACTCTTCTCTTAAAGTAGGAAAACAAGAAGGAGAAAGTCATGGAAAAAGAAATTATAATTGTTTTCTGTATATGTGATGAGATAACACAAGCACTCAAGATTGTAGAAGATCCTCAAGTTAAAATGACTAATTCAGAAATTATGACAACAGCATTAGTTTCTATGCTCTACTTTTCTGGCAACTTTGAAAAAGGACAAAATTTTTTAGCTGAACATGGCTACATCAAAAAAATGCTAAGTAAAAGTCGTTTCAATCGCCGCATACGTGCTATTGGTGAAAGTGTATGGCTCTCTCTTTTTCATTTGTTTGCTGAAATTAGTAAGCGAAACAATCTGCGAGATTATATCATAGATAGTTTCCCTATTCCGGTCTGTGACAATATTCGCATTAGTCGTTGCAAAATATACAATACACAAGATCATCGGAGTTGTGTTGCAAGCAAACGTCGTTATTTTTTTCGGTTTGCGGGTTCGTATGTTCGTCACCAAAACTGGTTTACCAGTTGAGTTTTTGCTTGCTCCTGGTGGCTGCAATGATTGTCGTGTTCTCAAACAATTTCAATTAGATATCCCTGAAAACTCTTTTGTTTTTGCTGATAAATCTTACAATGATTACTCTTTCGAAGATATTGTTTCCGAAGCTCAGAGAAAGAAAAATTCTAAAAGGGCTTTTTCCGGAGCCGAGCCCGAGTTTTTGTTTGAGTTCGGCGAAAGTGTTATTTCTATTATTCCTCCAAAATCAAAGTTCAGACATACCACAATCGCCTATACAAAGCAAAACACCTCGTTAACAATTTTTTCAAAAACTAAAATATATCGAACTATTCGATATGACAAAACCGCTAAAAATTTCTTGGAGTAATATTTTTAGCGGTTTTTGCCATTCTCATCCACTCAACAATGCTCTAACAATCAACTAACAATAAAAAGAGCGAGCACAACTCACAACTCTATCAAGGGTAATTGTAATCATCACTTACTTTACAAGTTCAAAACAACTATCCTTTAAACCCTCTAATGTTTTGCGATCAGCGCTTTTAAAAAACTCCAATTCTGCTTTTGATATATCATAATTCATAAGAGCCTCTTCAGGATTTTTTAAAAGAGTAGTCATAAATTTTTCGTTCTTTTTTGCTTCACTTATAATTTTTTTTACATCAGCCTTAGCCATGATGACCTCCTAAGTCCATTATTTATAGTTACTTAAATTTACACAAAACATATTCATTAAAAAAAACTGGTCATTCTCGAAAATATATTTGCAAAGCTTTTCAAGGGTTTATTATAATTTGTGCTTAGTGATAAATTATTTTCTATAAAAAATATATACGACTTTAAGTTATTATTTGTTTGATTTTGCACCAAATAGTTAATAATCATAGTCCAAATTTGTTAGTTGTGTTTATATCCTAAAATCAAACGCAATTCTGATTTGGGTTATGACTTAAGCAATTGGTTGTAAATGTAGAAAATTTAATTTAAAAATCAAACCAACCTACAAATACATGTTTTGACGCTATATCGTAAGAAAAAAGACGAAAATTTGTCAATACGCAAATTTTTGTATAGCATGTATAAAATTTAAATATCATCTAACCCTAGTAAAGTCTAGAAAGATGATCAAGTTACACCTTTTTTTTTATATAAAAAATATTGTTTGGTATATTAATTGCATATAAGCGTAATCCAGAAAGACTAAAACACAAAAAATTTTTTATGCTGCAAACAAATACCTATCTATACAATATATATAAAGTAGGATGTAGCTTTCGTTTTACGAAGGAGAATTCTGGTATGAAGAAATTCGTACTATTAACCTGTGCGATTCTAATAGCTCTTACAGGTTGTACTTGCAAGAAATATAACACTGGCGGTACTAAAATAGTTGAAAAAGTTGTCTATAAAGACAAAATCGTTCCTGGCAAAGTTATTGTCAAGGAAGTTCAAGTTGGTGGTGGTGGTGGATGCGATACATGTAACTTGATTAAAGTTACACCTAAAGCTCCAGCAGAAGCTGTTATTGGTCAGCCTTATACATCAGATGCTAGTGTACAAGCTCTTCAAGATGCTGGAAACGTACACGTCTATACTGTTGTTCCTGAAGGTGTTCAGTACATTAGTAGTGAACCTCCTGCACGTGTAAACGGCAACAGACTAATGTGGAATTATGCTCTTCTTAAGAAGAACGATGCAAAAAACATAAAAGTAAACTTACGTTCTAACCGTGAAGGTGATGTAAGATTATGTTATGTTGCATCTGCAGATCCAGTATGGTGTGTAAACACTAAAATTGGTAAACCACAACTTAACATCACTAAAACAGGTCCTCAAGTTGCTCAACTAAATGGAACTGTTACCTATTCTATTACTGTAAAAAACTCTGGTACAGCTGTTGCAAGAAACGTTGTAATTACTGACCCAGTTCCTAATGGATTACAAGATCCTAATGGTAAAAGTCAACTATCATTTCCTGTTGGTGACCTAGCTCCAGGTGAAACTAAAACTGTTCAAGCTCCGTTTAAAGCCGTTACTCGCGGCCAAGTATGTAACGTTGCTACAGCAAATTCATCTAACGCTGGAAGTGTTACTGCTAGAGCATGTACTCGTATCCAAAAGAAAGAGCTAACATTAACTTGCCAAGCTCCTCAGCAAGGCAAAGTTGGACAACGTGTTACAGCAAGAGCAGTTATTACTAACCAAGGGGACACAGAGTTAACAAATGCAACTCTAACTGTAAATGTTTGTTCACAAGCACAGTTAATCTCTTCTGATTGTGGTGAAGTATCTGGAAGTAGTGCAACTTGGCGCGGTGCTTTAGCTCCAGGAGAAAGCAAAACATGTAGTTTTGTTATGACTGCTACTGCTGAAGGTCAGTGCTGCATGAGAATGAGTGCGTCTGCAGACGGTATGACAAAAACATCTGAATGTTGTACAAACTGGACAGGTGATCCGAAAATTGAAATCACCAAAACCGGTCCTGCTGAAGCTTCTCTAAATCAACAAATCGCATACACAGTAACTGTTAAAAGTACTGGTACTGCTACTGCAAGAAACGTTGTAGTTGTTGATGATCTTCCAAGCAACTTAGCTCACTCTAGTGGTGTTAGCTCTCTACGTACACCAATCGGCGACATGCCTCCTGGTGCTACAAAAACTCTAAGCATCCCAGTAACTGCTAAAGCTCCTGGACGTGCTTGCAACGTTGCAAAAGCTAACTCTTCTAACGCTGGTACAGTACAAGCACAAGCATGTACAGTAATCAAAACTCGCGACGCAAGCATCGACGTATCTTGCCCAGGTATCGCTTTCCTAGGTAAACGCGTAAGAGCAAGTGTTGTTGTTAAGAATACTGGTGATACAGCCTTAAATGGTGTAACAGTTAATGCAAATGCTGATTCTGGACTACAAATTCTAGCAGGTGAAGGTAATCCTACACTTTCTGGAAATTCAGCTACTTGGAACATTGGTTCTCTACCTGCTGGTGAAACCAAGACTTATGGTGTAACTGTTATCTCTAAAGTACCTGGTGACCACTGCTTCCGCGTTGGTGTTAACACAGCTGAAGGCGTTCGTAAACAAGCTGAATGTTGCACAAACTGGAAAGGTTTCCCTGCGTTACTACTAGAAGTAATCGATACCATTGACCCACTAGTTGCAAACGAAGAAACCACTTACGTCATCGAAGTAACAAACCAAGGAACCGCTCCTGACCACCAGGTTAAAGTAGAAGCTGCATTCCCAGCTGAAATTTCTCCTGTGTCTGCAAGTGGTGATACTCAATGTACTGTGTCTGGTAAACGCGTAACCGTTGTGCCATACCCACAATTGAATCCTAAAGAGAAGATTAAGTGGCAAATTAGAGCGAAAGCTGTACAACCTGGTGACTCTCGCCTGAAAGTATACTTAAGCTCAGAACTACTTAAGAAGCCTGTAACAGAAGAAGAAAGTACACACGTATACTAAAATCTTTTGTAACACTTAAGCAGTAACAACAGAAGAGGCCGAAGAAATTCGGTCTCTTTTTTTTTGTACACATAATTCCACAAAAAATCTCAAAATCCACTCCTCATTAACAATAAGGTAAAAGATGCAACGCATTATAAAATATAACCTTTACTTACAACTTTTCATTGCGTCTTTATGCTACGGAGGTAACGCTGCCTATGTTTGGGGACCTTTGAGTATACTAGCCAGTATAAACCTACTCTTGGTATATAACTTCGAGTCTTCTAACAACAAAGTGCTAGATATAATCGTTTTTTTATTTTTCATTTCACTTTTTATGCAATTCTTTATTCCTAATCGCCTAATTCAAATACCTGCTTTTGGAACTTCATCGCAAATTACCCACTCCTTTTCAACTCTTAACACAAAATGGAACATCTATCAGTGGCTCATACCAATAAGTGCGATAATTGTAATTCCTCGTATTGTAAAATCTCACAGTGATATCCTACAAATATGCCATTTTTTAGTATTTATAGTATGCCTACAAGGGTTTATAGGATTTATCGAGTATTTTTTTAGTCGCAATTCTTTTTTGTACGATATCTATCCTTTTTTTGGGAAAAAAATAGGAGTTACAGGAACTTACGTCACCCGAAACATCTATGCAAATATTCTTGCTGCAGGCATTCCCTTAGTTCTTGCTCAAATATTTATTTATCAAAATAAGCGATCAAAATTATCTGTTTTTACGAAAGATAATTTTTACATTTGTTTTTATATCGTTTCTTGCATTATAATAACATCAAGTATTGTGTTAAGTAAATCGCGAACAGGAATCGCATTTTATTTCTGTAGCGCACTTTCATTTTTATTTTATAATAAAAATTCGCGCACAATTACTTTGATTATAATCCTTCTTACAGTGCTGGTATGTGGAGTATTTTTTTTAGGTAACCAAGAAGTATTACAACGCTTTGCACATAGTAAAACAGATATGGATTATCGCATAGCTCATTATAAAGCTGGTTTAGATATCGTTAAGGATCATTGGCTTTTTGGTTGCGGAGCAGGTAATTTTTCGATTTTTTTCGAGATGTATCGCAATGTGCCTATTAAGATACAGTATTTTCATCTTGATAATGATTATATAGAATTTATTGCTGAGCATGGTATTTTTCCCACTTTGCTAGGTCTTTTGTTTCTTATTACTTGGGCAAAGATTGCTATACAAAAACCATTGCAAAAGAATAATGTTATCTATAGTAGTACCGTAATTTCAGTGATGGTATTTTTCCTTTTTGCAGGATTACATTTTTCATTGCATGTAAATTCTCATCGTATGTTCCTTGCCTATTTAATGGCAATACTAATTTCGAATTGGCCTAATAACAAAGAAACACTAGAGTGTATCGAAATTTAGGTTTTGCATAATACGAGTTATTTTAAAGAGTGTAATGAAAAATAAAAGTTAATCAAATTATAAGAAAGATAAATGTCAACACGCCAGTTATTGCTCCTATTAAAAAGAAAGTACTTTGATGCGCTACATAATAGTTTTTGGGTTACTCATTGTCTTTTCTGTTGCGGAAATTAAAACTTTTTCGTTCCCTATCGGAAAAAAAACACAAAAATATGAATTTAAACACTTCAGTACCAACATTCAATGTTCATCAAAAACACTTACAATTCATATTAAAATGAAAAAACGCAAAAAAGATTTTCCTAAAAACAACCCAAAAAACTTTTCCCAAGCAATATACGCCGATAAAAAACCAGTATCTTTTCTAATCTATGGTGGTAATTTAGTACTAGCGTGCAAAAAAAAAGGTGGAAACAGAAATGTGTTTCATGGTAAAGTAACAACAAAAAATAAGCAAATAATCATTAATATGATAGAGGGAAATTGCTGCTTTTCGTATAATAAACATAAAATCTTTTTCTATTATTTGCCTTTTGAATCTAAAGTAGAAATGTCGAAAGAGGCTGTACTTGATATGGCCGTTTCATTTTATAAAAAACAACTAGAAATAACTAGAACAGCAGTTGTTCCCGGAGCTAGTCAATGAAAAAACAGCTATTTTTATTATTGTTAATGATTTATGTTAGCTGTATATACAGTCAAGAAAATGAAGCTGAGGCAGAATTTGTTAGCGCTGAAGAAGTCTCAGAAATTGATAACGAAACCATAGAAGCTGATGATAGTCCATTACTAGAAGTAAGTGATTTAGATAGTGAGCAACCTTCTTTTTTACAGAAACGAGATATCGTTTTCGAGTTTTTTAATCGACCAGGTCTCGCTCTCATTCCCCGCTCAAGAACTTTTAGTATTCGCAATATTCTTTCACTAGGCATGCTCTTCGAAAGTGATGATGATCGAGATGGAAACAATGACAATGAGCTAGTACCATTTTTTTCTTTACGCACAGAAATCGCAAAAAACTTCGGCTACTTACAGTTTAAACTAGCAAATGTTATACGCTACGATAACAATTTCGATATATTTCCAAACGCTAGTGTAAGTTACCAATACAAAGCGCGAAAATTTAATTTTTCGGCACGACAAACATTTGTTCGCAGCAATCAATTCGAAAGCCTAGACGAAGGTCTAGATGATGTTACTCATCTAGCAACAACATCTTTTTCTTTTGACACAAACTACAAACGTTTTACCTACGGAACTAATTTTCGATATTCATACCGTAAATCATTTGATTTTGATGACGAAGATCACATTTTCCGCTCTTCCTTTTTTGTACAGTATAATTTGTTTTCGGGTTGGTCTGTTGGGTTCAACTACACACTCGAATATATCGATGATAAAATAGAAGATACAGTCTCACATAACACGTTTGTGTTTTTAGTATTTCCTATAGAAAGAAGTGTAAATGGTAAACTTAGCATTGGCACACAACTAAGAAATGATAATCTGCTTCTTATTGGAAATGCAAGCGTGAGTTGGAAAATACTACCTAATTTGGTCACTTCTCTTAATGCTTCAGCAAACACTTTGCCGGCATTTAATGATGCTTTTCAATATACAATACAGGCCGGAGGTAGCGCAAGTTATGTTTTTTCGGATACCTTAGGTTTTGACACAAGTATTACTTTTTTGTATTCCGAATTTGACAACGGTAACGTTGATTATGGAGCCATTATTTTTGCTAATACGAATTATCGATTAACAAGTAACATTGATCTTGATTTTCGATATCGATTAGAATATCGTGATTCGCAACAAAATAACGACTTTGCGAACCATCGCATTATTTTTGGTATTAATATTATATTTTGAGTGAAAGTTCTTACTATGTTTAGAATTATTCTAACAATTATTTTTGTATTAACCGCATGTACAAGCAACGACCCACTAGCTGGATATGAAACTCCTCCGCAAAATGCAGATGAGTACGATACAGTAAACGCCAATCCAGAAAGTTTACCTCCTCAAAAAGAAGATAAGTGGGTTCCTCCAAAACTCCAAAAAAAATACCAAGAGCCTATCCTCATTCCTGGAGATACTATTCGCATTGAGATTGTTAACGAACCGAATCTAACTAAAAATATCCTAATTCCGCAAACAGGAACAATCAATTACCAATTGATTAAAGAGTTCAAAGTCGTAGGAAAAACGGTATTAGAAGTAACAACAGAACTAAAGAAGCGTCTGTCTAACTTTATTGAAGATCCTCTCATCAACGTAAACGTTACAAAATGGAAAGAGCGTAAAGTTTATATTGATGGTCTTCCTGATGGCTCACGCGCTACAACACTACCCAACGATGAAGTGTTCACAATCAGTAGATTTTTACTCACAATAGGTGTATCTCCTAATCTCAAAGAGGTTAAGGGTGTTGACATTATTCGCGAAAATCCTATAAACTCAGAAGAAAAAGAAACTATTTTCTTGCCAATTGATGCTATTTTCAAAAACTACGACACTAAACACGACATAGTATTACAAGCAGAAGACTTTATTGTAATTAAGAAAAAAGTAAAAGTTTATCTCCAAGGTAGTATAGTCAAACCAGGGAATTACCCAATAGACGAAAACAACCAGCAAACATTATGGGATATCATACTTCTTGCAGGAGGACCACGACCAGATGCTGACCTTGACAATGTAGAAGTAATACGCGAGCTTAAAACCAAAAAAAGAACCACTATTGAACTTTCTGTTTCACCAAAAAACGAAACCTCTTTTTATGTACAAGAAAATGATATAATCACTATTCCATCAAAAAACGAAAAAAACAAAGTGGTTAGCGTTTTCGGTGAAGTAAGACGTCCAGGTGCAATCAGAATGCCGAAGAATAAAACTCGCATATCTCTTGTGATTGGTCTTGCCGGTGGACTTTCCGAGTTTGCTTCTGCAAAAATTAGAGTTATTCGTCATTTGCCAAATGATATTACCAAAAAATATGTAGTAGATTTCGACAAAATACTAATCGGCGATCGCCAACAAGATATGATTGTAAGAGGCGGAGACTTGATTGTTGTTGACTCTGGATGGTAAAATAAAAAGAATTGCGTATACACTCGCAATTCTTCTTTTTCCCATAGTATGTTATGATATCCTAAAGCATTCATGGACATCATATCAAATACCTTACTATGACTATACACAGTATATACGCGGCCAAAGAAACAAAGAACTTATACATAAAAAAGCTATTCAAAAATTCAAAATAGTGCTCGCCTACGAACCACGCAATTATTGGGCACATCTCGAAATCGGACGTTTATACCGAAAACTTCATCAAACAAATCCCCAACAAGACAAGTATCTTTCACATGCACAATTTCATTTATCTTATGCACAACAACTAATACCTTATTGGGGCTTACCTTACCTCTACTCTGCAAGAATTTGCGAAACCTTAGATCAAAACTCAGACACACTAATGTGGAAAGCCCAACTTCTTTGTCCTGCGCACGCAGCTGTAACCTCTTATGCTATTTCTCACTGGCTAATAAAACTACAAACAAATCCCCATAATCCCATATACAAACGCTTCATTCTAAATAATTTATTATTTTTAAACAATTACAACGCTAAAAAATACGGAGAGTGGTCTCTTATTGTAATAAACATTGTCTTTGACAATGAAGCTGCAATACAAAAAATTATTCCACAGAGTTCTTACGCGATAACACAACTGATCCCCGCACTAATTCATCATAAAAAATTCTCAATAGTGGAAAATCTTTTAGCAAAGTTAGACAAACATCAAAACCAAAAAAAAATACTTTCTCACTACCTACATATCCACAAAGAAAACTTAGATAATGAAAAGAACATTCACCTCTTTTTCAACATGCTATTTCATTTACAATTACGTAGAGAAGTATCTTTTTATGTAAAACACTTGGTTCCAGGTATCAAAAAGCCAGGATTATTTTATGCAAAACTTTCGCAAAAATTCTGGCATGAAAAAGACAAAAAAAATGCTCTAAGATGGATTCGCATAGCCCGAAAAATCCAACCACAAAATACTTCATTTATAAATCAAGAACAGAAAATTATTCAAAATAAAGAATAGATTTACTACACAAGAAAGCAAAATCTATTGCGCTCTTCAATTGAAATGACACTTAATCTATAGATTTATCGTTCCTATTTTCTAAAAAAAACTACCAAGTCGCGTCATTCCTTATTTCGACAAGAAATTAAGCAAAAATTTTTGCGCTTAGTAGCAATAACCAAAAAATAGAGGTCGTATCTCCTCTTTAATCATTCTGATAAGTAAAAAAATTCCTCTCGCACATCTTTTTCTCTTCGATAGAAATAATCAAATTATAAACCATAAATTGAATTTGCGAATAGCCTCTAGTATAATAAAAAAAAGTATTTTAAGTATTATAATCTAATAAGAATAAAGGATGGAACATGTCTGAAATGTTTGCTGGCTACAAAGTTTTGTCTGAGTTAGGGCGTGGGGCCTTTGGCGTCGTAAAAAGAGCTGTTGCGCCAGATAAGAGGGAAGTAGCTCTTAAGATTGTGCATTTCAAAAATGTTAATCCAGAGATTTACACAAAGATGAAATCGCGATTTATTAGAGAGGTAAAAGCCGGTTGCTCCATCAACCACAAGAACGTAGTAAAGAGTTTCCATTATGGCGAATACGAAAAGAAATTTTTTTTAGTATCGGAATTGATTAATGGTTGCTCGCTAAAGCAAAAAAAAGAAGAAAACTACTCGCTACCCAAAGCACTAAATATCGTAATGCAAATATTATCTGGCCTCGATGCCATTTACCAACAGCATATGATACACCGTGATATTAAACCGGCGAACGTTCTTGTTACAAAAACAGGTGTAATCAAAATCGCAGATTTAGGATTGGTAAAATCGAGTGCTTTTGAAGACTTTCAAACAGCTACTGGTACACTCCTCGGAACTCCAATATACATGAGTCCAGAACAAATCAATGGTGAGAGAGACATTGATATCCGGGCAGATTTGTACTCTTTAGGAGTACTTCTGTTTGAACTTTTAGCTGGTGTACCTCCCTACCAAGGGTCTACTCAAGTTGAAATTTTATGGCGCCACTGCGAAGCTCCTATACCTGATATCAGAGAATACCAACCACAAATTTCTCCCGAAATGGCCAATTTTATTACCAAATTGCTATCTAAAGCTCGCGAACACCGTCCTAATAATCCACAACAAGCTCTTGATATCCTAAGTGGTTTAAGTACTCTTTTTGATGTGAATCCTTATATCAAAACTGTTGATTTATCTAATTCTGATGAAGATTGTGTGGTAGACGAAATGGATGGTGTGCCAACCATCGACTTAGAATCACAGCAAGTAAACAAAAAAGAGATTTGTTTACACGTTGTAGGAAATTTTGCGGATGCTTTGTTAAACAAAAGGCGTTTATCGCGCGCCAAGTTTACGATACAAACAGCAACATCCACAAAGATATTATTTGTGTATACCACCAACCACGCTATTTTAGGTAGGAACTCTATCGGTTTTGATGGACAAACTATATGTTTGCGTCCCTTAGACAACATTCAAGAAGCAAGAGCTATTTCTGGCCGCCATTTTAGCTTAATAATTAAGCAACAAGCAGTGTGGATCATGGATCTACAAAGTAAAGGTACGTCTATGGATAGTCATCCTTTACCTCCTTTTATTCCGCAAATTTTAGAAAAACAACATTCTCTTAATGTCGCTAATTCCTTACAACTTAAATTGACGGTATCTTCAAAGAACGATACTTTACGTCGATTAATACTCTCAAAAGTAAATAGTAAAGTCGATATAGGGCAAGTGAGTGAAGATTACAAAAGTATTGTGATTGAACGCACCAATGACTGCAAATACCACTACTATGCAATTGTACCGAATTATTTGAGGATAAACATCGAGAGTATTCTTCCTGATCCAAAAGGAGAATTGGAGTTGATGACGTGGGCAGGGCATTTATGGTTATGTGGGATTCATCAAAATCAATATGTATGTAAACCTATTCTGGAAAATGATTCGTTCACTATTTCTGGATGTAAAATACTAACAGATAGAATAAAACCGGAAGACCAAAAGGTGAAGTAAAATGAATAAGGAAAATGACTGGGAAAAACATTTTTCAAAAGCAATTTTGAATAGCGAAAACGATAAAACTTTCTACACCTATAGCCGCGAAACATTAATGAACGCTCAACCATCGGTGCATTCGCTGTCGAATCTTCATACATATGATCATAGTATAAGTGAAAATGAAATCCAAAATTCGTTATCAAACCTTTCAACACAAAATGGTCGCGTTGACTTCAATAATTTAGCTAGAGATAACCAACAAAAAAATATCACCAGTACCGCTAACCAATACGAAATTATAAATGTTATTGGTAAAGGTGGTATGGGTATTGTCTATTTGGCGGTGGAAAAAAAACTAGGACGCCATATTGCTATAAAGAAAATATCATCTGGTAATATAAGGCCAGATGATAAAAATAAATTTATTGCCGAAGCTCGCGTTCATGCATTTCTTGAACATCCGAACATAGCACCGATTTATGAATTAGGGCAAACGCCTCAAGGAGATATTTTGTTGGCGATGAAACTTGTGGGAGGAAGCGTCTGGAGCAAGTTACTACAACAGCATAAACAAAATACACAAGGACAATACTCTGAGGAAAGTTGCTTACCTCACTTTAAAATTTGGCTAGATATGGCGAATGCGGTCGCTTTTGCACACAGTAAAAATATCGTTCACAACGATCTAAAGCCAGACAATATAATGGTGGGAGATTTTAACGAAGTTCTATTAATGGATTGGGGAATTGCAGTTGATATTGGTAACAAGCCATTACGAGCATTCCCTAAAGAAACCATCAAACTCCCTACAGGGACCATGTCATATGCTCCACCTGAACTTGCCATGGGGAAGGGAAGTTTCATTGGGGTATGGACAGACATTTATTTATTGGGAGCCATCCTTTATCAAATTATCATCCATACCCC
The DNA here is from genome assembly GCF_041508025.1 of Candidatus Uabimicrobium helgolandensis. Classification (NCBI taxonomy): domain Bacteria; kingdom Pseudomonadati; phylum Planctomycetota; class Candidatus Uabimicrobiia; order Candidatus Uabimicrobiales; family Candidatus Uabimicrobiaceae; genus Candidatus Uabimicrobium; species Candidatus Uabimicrobium helgolandensis. The sequence continues at coordinate 1,396,231 of NZ_CP165719.1, read as the reverse complement.
ACCACACCGTGGAAAGACTTTGCAACAAGTAATGGTAAAAGCATATGAAAGCGCACCACCACCCTTTTCCGCAAATGTTCCCATTGAACTACAGAATATTTGTTGCAAAGCAATGCAAAGAAATCCTCGCGAGCGTTATTCATCTGTTCAAGAGTTTATAAAGGATGTAAATGATTATCTCGATAGTCGTGATAGTATTCGCATTTCTGAAAATGGTTGGCAAGTGATTCTAGATATTAGCGAAGTAAATAAACAATATGATACACTTGACAATGCCCTTGAAGAATTTTCGGCGGCGTTAAAGGTTGATGCAAATAATCATTACGCCTTATTGGGAAAACTAGAAACGCATTATCTTTATGCTTTACTTGCCTTAAAAAGAAAAGAGTACTCTCTCGCAGATGAACAAATACAAAAAGCGCGACTCATAGCAAAGAGCGGCAATAAATTGATAGATGCAAGAAAAGCCAAAAAAAATTACATGCAAAAGTTTACAAAAGAAGGCTCTGCAAAATTGATGTTCAAAAATCTTGAGGATGTACAAGTACTCTCTGATAAAATCACAGAACAAAAACAGGCTTTTATTCTTGACCAAAAAAGAAAAGCGCGCTATTTACAAGCGCTTTACATTGCAATTGCCTTCATCATCGTATCTTTGACAACAGGGATTTATTTGATTAGGCAAAAGCAGCTACAAGTAACATTGTTACAAGTACAAACCGATTACGAAAAAGACAAAGAAAGCATTGCCTCTTTTCAGTCGCAAATAAATGAAACTGTCGCGATTATTCGCGAAGTCAAATCTATCAAATCTAGTTTGAAAGAAATCAACAATCGTAGTCTATCATTGATTGCCACTGCTAGATTATATACGCAAGATAAAGACTATCTTGCAGCCCAGAAAACACTTGCAAAAATTGATGGTAGTAGTGTATTTTCGACATCGCGACAAAAACTAGAATCTCTAAAAATAAGCGTTGTTAACAAAGAAACGACCTTACAAACAAAATTTTTTGGTATAAAACACATACAAAAAAAATGGCAAAAAAATGAAATCCAACAATTATTATCCACTGTTATCAACTCTTACCAAAGTCTAAAAAAAGAACAAAGATCTTTTGATTACTCTCGGACCTTTGATGCCAATGAAAAAATCCAACGACATAAGCAATATATATTAGAGTATTTAATACTCCCTAATACAATTACAGAACGCAAGGTGATTAAATTGGCAAACAACATGGCCGTTGCGGATCTTTATTCTCCACAATATTTTCCTTTTGTTGATGATATTAGAAATGCAATTGATATATACGATGAGCAACAGAAAGTGATATCGATTGTTCATCAAAACACAGTAGCTGCAATGACATTTTCGCCAAATTTGCGGTATTTTGCTTCTATAGATAAAAGTGGTCTTGCGTATATTTGGAATATTCTAAGTAATAAAGTCATTCATATCAACACAGGATTAGACAAAGCAAGATATATATACATTAGTAGTGATAACCAATATATTATAGTTGAGAAGAAAAGAGTTACCCACGCATACTCTATAGAAACTCAACAACAAGTGAACGATTTAGTTGTAAAAAATGAACCAGCGGTAAATGCCAATGGGAAATGGTGGCTATCCAATGGAAAAAAACCACCTATTTTATTTATTACTCATAAACCTTCTGCAAAAACGTACCAAGTCGATTATAATGTTAGCGAAATGATGTTTGCTCCGACAAGTAATACCGTTGCTATCGCTTCTTTTAATAAAATAGTGCTCGCTCAACCGGAATTTTCCAAACAACAAAAGATCACCTTTAAAGAATTATGTTCTTTTGAAAAACCAAACAACGCTTTTAGTAAAAATATCACTTGGAGCAGTGATGAGATGCTATTAGCTGCAACTGGGCAAAACGGTGACCTTGACATATGGATTGTTCATCGAGAAAAACAAAAGTTATTTCATATTTTTCATACTTCAAAAAATTCCTTGGGATTTATTCCTATTGGAATACGTTTTATTCCCAATAGTTACCAATTACAAATATGGACAAAAAAGTCACATCGCGTATATGAAATTTTTCCAAACATTAAACGAACCTTTATAAAAGAAACTCCTCTTCCAAAATATCTAAAAAATTCCCTATTTTCCATCATTCAACTAACAAAAAATTATGGAATAAAACAAGGAAAAATGAATTGCGAATTCAGGTTTTCAAATAATGGCCAAGAAATAGCTTTTGGGATTGGCCCAGCTTGCTTTTTAGGTAATATTTCTAGTAAAAGTGTCGATTTTAACACGGTATATCCTCTATTGTCGCAAACCGATTTTCATCGCAACACATCTCTGCATGATATATCTTTTTCCCCAGATGATAATGTTTTAGCAATAAAACTCACTCGGGAAATATTTATGTGGAATTTGAAAAAAATTCGTACTTATGAAAGTAATAAACAAGGAATCAAAAAATTGTTGACAGGTACTGGGGGATTAATCGAAAAGTTTTCTGCTAAACATAATCGAGCCGTTTTTATTCCACAACCACATAGTAAGCCAGCGCTACTATATATCAATAGAAAACATAAGAAAACAACAACGCCGTACTACACACGTTATCCAATTATTATGCGAAGTTATCAAATAAATAAAGTGTACTTCTCTGATGAATTTCGCTATGGTTGCGAAGTAATCTCAGAAACACGTGATGAGGAACGCTATGTTTCTAGAATAAAAATCCTTAAAATAGATAATTTCACAAAAGAACTTGTCTTAAAAGTGAGTAATCCGGAATGGAAAGGAACAAGTTCAAAAACCTTTGCTGTAAAATTCTTGAATAACAATCGCGACATTTTATTTGGTAGCAGTAAAGGAGAATTTTTGTTGTGGGAAAATTGGGAGCAGTACACAAAACTTCAAGGTAAAGACCTCAATTTTAAAAACTACCCAAATATGCTAAAAACACTTCCTATGAAAATAGACGATCCGATAAAAACCATTTCTTTTGAAAAAGAAACCAATACTTATTGGATCATCACCACTAATGCACGAATATATGTTTGCTATTACGATGGTACTACTACGAAACCTAAGCCTATAGAGCTATTTCCACAATACGAAAAAATAGGCGTTGCAGTATCCCCTGATTTCAATCGAGTTGTCTTTATTCAAAAGGATTTTACTGTTTTTGTTTTTACTTTGAAAAGTAAATGATCGATTACAGCTAGCGATTGAATCAATCGCTAGCCGTTGTCCTAAACTAAAGCGTCACAATACCTAGCCTCCGAGCAAACCAAGTACCACCAGAACATGGTTTATTTCATATAACAACGAGATACAGCATTTGTATTTTCTAAATAAAAAGCGTATGCTTTGTAGAGGGTGCTGTTCTTTATTTTTTGAAGTGATTTATTACGAATTTCTTTCATTATTATTCCTTGCGGTTTAGGTTATAAGTAAGCTGTAGTATCGTACTGAGCTATTTCTATTAGATATAAAATGTACCTGGGTAGTGTTAAACAATTTAAACTACAAAATTTAGAAAGATAATTATGACAAAAATAATCATTGGTATTCACGGTTTAGCAAATAAGCCAGAAGAAAGCCAGTTACAACATTGGTGGAAAGAAGCGATCGCTGAAGGTTTGAAAAAAAATTATAGTAGCGAAATAGATTTTGAATTTAAGATGATCTACTGGGCAGATCTTTTTTATAGACATCCTTTACACGATGATAAAGATTATGAATTTGATAGTCTTTATAACAGTGAACCGTACATAGAAGCAAAAGATGGAGCATTACAACCATACGAAACAGGATGGTTTCAGAGAATTCGAACAGAAATGACTGATCCCAGTGGTCGAATTCTGGACTTGATAAAAGATAATTTCAACATCGAATCTGCAGCTGATTATTTGCTTTCTAAATTTTTTAAAGATCTACATTTTTACTACTCAGGCAAAAAATTAAAAGATCGCGAAGGGAACAAAATACCTGCAAAAGAAATTCTTCATAAACAAATTAGTAAAGTACTTGGCGAAAACCAAGACAAAGAAATTATGTTTGTTAGTCATTCAATGGGAAGTTTAATTGCCTTTGATTCGCTGCACGGTTTACCACAAAATATAAAAATATCAGAATTTGTGACAATTGGTTCACCTCTTGGTATTTCCCACGTAAAGTTAAAAGCTTCTGATAGTGGTATTCCTTTAAAGAAACCTTCATGCATAACTGGTAAATGGATTAATTACGCTGATAAAAAGGACCCCATCGCCATCGATTCACATTTGTCGGATGATTATGAAGGTGGCGTTGAAGATGACATGGTACTAAACGACTATGAATCAAATGGAAAACGCAATTACCATAAATCATATGGTTATCTAAGAACACCTGAGTTTTCGAAACATGCTAAGCGTTTTTTAGAAAATGAATAACCTGCAATATAACAACCATAATTAAGCTCAACTTTTTGATATTAGAACTCTTGAGCGCAACTTTCATAGAACGATACGGAAATATTTACTGTATCACCAGAAGATCCACCTTGAGCAAGCTAGAGTGGTAATTCGAATTCTGTATTATGTCGCTTATGTGGCTTTTATAATTAGATATTTCTTTTTTTAGTATCTCTTCTGAAGGAAGGACAAGCCTATATTCTGCGGCATATATTTGGTTTTCGAAACTTCCAAAAGCATATTCAACCATAACCTCGTCTTTACCTGCACAAAGAATAAGTCCAACAGGCTCATTTTCTCCTTTTAATACTTCATGTTCTTTACAGTAGTTTAAATAAAAATTCATTTGCCCAGCATCTTCTGGTTTAAAATCTCTTATTTTTAAATCTATTAAAACTAAAGATTTCAAAATTCTATTGTAAAGAAGTAAGTCAATATAGTAGTGATTATTACTAAAGGAAATATCTCTATTCTTTAAAGTAATGAAATTAATATTATTATAACGGTAATGAAACTAATAGTAAAAGTAAGTAGAAAAAAGCTATAAGTTAACTTGTAATAGCAGGTCGGAGCAGACGGGCTAGGACAGCAGGGAGGAAGAGTAGTTTAACTCTATTATCAGTAGTAGAATATTTAAAGATAGAGCTAAAATTTGAATATTGCAAAAACTTCAAAAATGTATTATACTACACAGTAGTAATACTAAAAAGTAATACTAAATAGTAATCACACTTAGTCAATCTTAATTAAGAGTAAAAAAATATGCAAAAAGAAAGAATAAGTATTACTATCCAAAAAGATTTGTGTAACGAGATACATCGGTATACAAAAGCTAAAAATATATCGAGAAGTGAATTCATTGAACAAGTTTTATTGAATTGGGAAAAAGAATATAAGAGACAGCAGATGATTGAAGGTTATAAAATGATGGCAAAAGAAAATTCAAAAATAGCTCAAGATTTTTCTGCTCTGTCTCAGGAGTCATGGCCTGATGAGTAACTTTCCGAAAAGAGGAGAAATTTGGTCTATACAATTTGATCCCAAAGTAGGCTCGGAACAAGGTGGTACTAGACCAGGAGTGATTTTACAAAATGACATAGGTAATAAATTCTCAAAGACGACTATTGTTGCTCCCTTAACAACGACAATACGTGAAATGCCTGTGCATGTTTTATTAAAAAAAAAAGATGGTGTGAGAAACACTTGTATGCTTATGCTCGAACAAATTCATACCATTGATAACAAAAGGTTAGTAAAGAGACTAGGTAAAATTCCGCAAGAAAAATTCCAAGATATTCATGAGGCTATACTATATAGTTTGGGTTATAAGTCTTTAGAATAGAGATCGCTTACTTATTATTCCAAGATGTCTATTGCTCTTCGTGAATAGCCAGTAGAAGAACTTAATTGCATCATAATTGCACCATAAAGTTCATTACCTTTTCTATCATTAGAACTAACTGCCCATAATTGCGCCAAAGTACATTAATCTTTTTAATTGCGCCATGTTTTCTGTCTTTAGAATTAATTGCGCCAAAGTATTGGATTCTGTAATTGCGCCACGATCAAATTATAATTACACCATAGTATAACAAACACTTCTACCTCTACCTTCTTTCTTTAAAATACCTTTATCAATTAAGTCATTTAGCTCCCTAAGGGCTGTTCTTCTAGGAGTATCAAATAATTCTCGGTATTCTCTATTGGTAATTTTGCCATGAGTTTTTATATAAGAAACGACTCGATTGTCTCTATCTGTAAGTTCAACATTATCTGTTATTAGATGTATGGTGGCGCACTTATCCACAGCAAAATTACTTTTATCCACAATCGCTTTTGTGAATTCGTCTCTAATTTGTTGTAAATCATCTTCTATTTTCGAAACACAGCTAGACAGGGTATCGTCGATTTCCTTTATTTTACTGCTATTCCTGCGTTGTTGATCGACTCGAATAGAACTCCCTTGTTCTATATTTGCAATCTTATCCTCAACAAAAGTAATCCTTTTATCAAAAGATATGCGAACGTCATCCAAGCGATTGTTAATAGCGGCGATTATTTTCGCTGTGATAATATCCCAACTATCGTCTCTATTCCATGATTTTTCTAGCTCTGTGAATGCACGAATAATATCAACAGAGCGTTTAATTGCCACTTCTGACTTCAGTAGAGTAGACAACATATTCATGCCTTTTGCTGTAAAAGCTTTGGGGGCAAAACCTCCGCTCCAGGCGAGGTTCCAATTTGGAACCTCGTTTAGAACCCTTGTTTCTTCTAGTGTTAATTCGAAGTAGAAGTCACTGGGAAACCGCTCTCTGTTTCTAGAAACCGCTTTATTTATCAATTTTGTTTCCGTTTGGTAAATTTCGGCTGCTGTTTTATCTAAAATTGCCTTAGGTCTACCTGGTAATGTAAGGATAGGATAAAATTGCTCTCCGACTGATATTGCAAGTGTTTGCATAGGTTCTTCCTTAAACAATTTGTACAATACTATATTCATTTTTCTAATGAATATGAGCATCCCAAAAGAGATCCTAATTTGGGATCTCTACTAGAAGCCTTATTATATAGGACTTTGAACGGTATTAGGCACATCGATTATGGCGCATTTAAGGATAACTAAATCTAATTGCGCCATAATTGTATCATAATCGCGCCAAATTCTTATTAGAATCTTTCTGTAATTATTGTACTAAAAGGATCTCAGTCGAAGTACCAATTTGGCACCTCGCCATTTTAGAATTACTGATTTTCTATTTCAAATTCCACAAACAATTTGGTTTGTTCCAAAACTGTTTCTGTAGCTAAAGCTTGCATGTCAGGTGGATATCCATATTTGCGAAGTAAGCGTTTGACGATTACTTTTAGTTTAGCTCTAGCACTTTCTTTTATATTCCAATCAATCGTAGCACTTTTGCGTACTCTGTCAACTAAAACAATGGCTAACTCTTTCAGTTTTTCCGTCCCCATAACATCTTTGGCACTGATGTTTTGTGCAAGTGCGTCGTAGAAGGCTAATTCATACGATGATAGACCTAGTTCTTCGTTTCTGTGGTCGGCTTTTTTGATATCTTTTGCTAAGGAGATTAACTCGTTGATTACTTCGGTAGCGGTGAGTACTTTATTTTGGTATCTTCTTATAGAGTCTTCTAGCATTTCAGCGAGTTTCTTACTTTGTACTATGTTTGTGCTAGTGCGGCTTTTTATTTCGTCGTTGAGAAGTTTTCTTAGGAGTTCGATGGCTACGTTTTGATGTTGCATTCCTCTTATTTCTGCCATAAACTCTTCTGATAAAATGGATATATCTGGCTTCTTGATTCCTGCTGCTTCAAAGATATCAACTACTTTGTTTGAGACAATAGCTTTGTCTATCACTTGACGAATGGCTGTTTCTATTTCTTGGTCGCTTTTCTCTGTTGTGGATTTATCGAACTTGATCAATCTTGTTTTTATCGCTTGGAAGAAAGCTACTTTTTCTTTTATTTCTAACGCTGCTTTATTGGGTATAGATAAAGCAAATGCTTTTGACTGATCAATGACTTCTTTGCAAAAGTGTACTTTGCCATCATCTAATCCTAGTATGTATTCTTGTGCTTGCAAGATAATAGATAGTTTTTGTGCGGTGTTTGCTGAGAAGTAAGATTCATAGTTGAAACCTTCGAATAGTTGCTCTCCAGAACCTCTAAGTTCATTTTGTATAGAGATTTCTGCAGCTATAGATTGCCCTGTTGACTTTGTTGCGACACCTTTTTTGGCTCTTACAGGTGGAATTATTGGTAGTTCAAAAAAATACAGATAAAAGAATCGCGGATACACTATCAAAAAAATTATGCGTATAATACGTTAGCGATATTTTCTGTAAGAATGTTTCTTGTGGCTCTAGTAGTTGCCAACGATTAAAATGGTGTTATTGCAGATTTTCCTCGTTTGCCAAATAGCACTGCAATTTTTTGGCAATAATTTCCACACTAGGAGATTTCATCATGTTTATATGGTTGCAAGAAATAGGTATTACCGTAATCTGCGGTGTACTATATTTCTGGTATCTCGCCACATAGTCTCGCTCTTGGCATTCCTCCTGTGCCTGGAAATAGTAAACAGGGACAGTCACCTTCGCTGTGGGAATGAATCGCTCCATAGCATCGTAATTTGCGTTGTAGACATTTCGGTAATTTTTCCAATTTTCTTTAAGCAGACCTTTGGTCTTCGATAACAAATACTCGATTTGCTCATCCTCAGGCCATTGTTTTATCTCTTGTAATGGAATTTTAATATTGTGTAGGTAAATCCAGCATCACGGGAGCACCGCGTAGAGCTTGTTGCCAGTACTCCAACTGCCTGTCACCAAGTTCTCCAGAGTAAAAGGTGATACAGAGATTCCACTCAATACTTGGGTACACGTTGCTGGTGTATACGATGGTCAAAATGTTAAATTATTCGTGAATGGTATTGAGCAACAACAAGTGAAACAAGTTACTGGTAATATCTTTATAAATCCAACCAGAAAAACAAGACTTGGTAATAAGAATTTTTTCGGACGACTTGAAGAAACTAGAATATCCAATGTTTCTAGAGTTGGTTGCGATCCAGGTGAAATTGTTACCACCGACGTGAGGCGTAAATTTTTCTATAGCGGTTGGCGTGTTATTGAAGAGCGTGAGCAAACAGCAGCAGAAGGACAAACGCTCGGTCAAGAACTTCCGTGTCACGAGGTTGAAAATTTACTAATAGATCCCAATACGATCTCTAAAGTACTAAAAAGCAAGTATTACAATAAGTACGTGAGTAAAAATCCACAAGAAATAAAAAAAGACTTAGAAGACATCGCAAAAAAAATGACTGCTGACGTAATTAGAGAGATGGTTGCGTTTCGAATGAACGCGTTACTAATGCCTCAAGACTATTCAATGGTATCAATCTGTAAAGGCGTAGACGTTTTAGAAGACTGCGATAGTATGGCTATATTGAAAAAAAAATTTCTAGAAACTGCAAATAGTAGATTTTTAGAAGTTCAAAAGTTCATGGCAGAAGAGTCTTCGTCGCAAATATTCGAAGAAGTAGCTAAAGAAGTAAAAGAGTGGCTTAGTTCAGAGTTTTGGGTCGATTTCTTTCCTGGTAAAGAATTACTAGATGCATTACTGAAAAAATATGGAATTGATAAAAAGGCAATGTCAACTTTTAAAGTTCACCTTGTTCAAGAATGTGTAAAGACTCCTAAAAATACTTTACAGCAAACTTTAAGTTGGTTGAAAAAATCATCCGAATTAGAATAAACACAACAAAAAAATTTACTCTGCCATATATCTGCCATTCATGCGCAAAAATAGGTAAATTTACCCCACAAAATGCGCAAAATATGAAAGTCACATCCAATAAAAAAAGCCCTGTATTCTTTGAAAGTACAGGGCTTCTTATAGTGCGCCCGGCAGGATTTGAACCTGTGCCCCCAGTTTAGGAAACAGAGGCACAGATTCAAGGCTATTTATTCTCCAAAACAACCCCAAGTAAGTGTTGATAGCATTCAAGAATATAGCGTATTCCGGTTTTTTTGCATTCTTTATTGTGAATTGCTGCTGGGCAACCAAAGCCTAGAAAGCCTGGATTTCTTTGGTTTGATTCATATACTCTCATTTTCAGATACTCTTCTTTTAAGTAGCGTGCGTTTTTGCAAAAATCGCTATTTAGTTGGAGGTTGTTTTTTTTCTGTTGTATTATATTTGGAAAATATCTTCCGCGTCTTACTACTGGTAGGGTATAACCAAAGGGAACTATTTTGGCGAACTGAATTGCCACTCCTGAGGATACTACTTTTTTTAGCAGATCTAATGGATTTGAATATCCTGGTACTTTTTGTGCGAAAAATGAGGAGATTGCTGCTTGCACACTTTGTATGGCTTCCTTGAAAGTGTCGGGCGCTGGAAAACGTTGTGATTCTTTTATTGTTAGTTGTCGCTGCTCGTTGTGTAGTTGATAAATTTTTTGCGCGTGTTCACATTTGCTGAAAAGATCTTTTTGCCAATGGCACATTTGCTGTGATTGCAAAACAGCTTGCTGTTTTTCGCGACCGCGTGCAGTTTCATTATCAATGATTTGTTGGTATTTTTGCGCTATGTCGTTCTTTTCAAAAAACTGTTGCGATAGTTTTGCCATTATGTTTGCTGTTAACAACATTGCTTCTGCAAAAGAACGACCATATTCTCCAATAGGTACAAGTGTTGTATCAACAGCTTGACTTGTCGTCAGTACAAGTCCGTCAATAGGCGACCACAAATAACTATGGTAGCTGCCGGTAACAATATCACTAAGCCCGTACCTTTCTAATGTTGCAACACTTTTAGTATGCAATAAAAGTTGGTGGTAATATGAGCGGACTGCAGGTGGCAAGTTTTGATATGCTTGCAAAAAATCTACATACTTCGCATCTTTATATTCTATAGGACAAGAGTAACCCTCTAAAAAAGGTTGCATTTTCTCATTAAAAATAGCGTCATGGTATACGTTTTTATAAATTTCAAATTGCGAAAACATCTGTATTATCTTAGCTGAAGATACTTGTAATACAAACTTATGAAACTTTTGACTAAGAGGTGTAAATATATCACGTAAGTATAAAGTAACCGCACGATTTATGGATTCACTTTCATGGCGAATCCATTTTTTCTTAGCACTTAAGTCAGGGTGATTTCCCTGTAAAGCACTGTAGTATAAAGATTTTTCTTTGATAAATTTATTCATTCGCATGTCCTAAAGCACGAAAACAAATATGAAGAGTAAAGCCACATACAATCAACGAGCACAACACTGAAATAGTAGGATACTGCGTTATATAGTTAAAGTATTCCCCTAGTGATGTTCTTTCGGAGTAATATCCTAAGGTTAATGTTGTTGAATTACAAAGAATGTGAATAAAAATAGGTACCAGTATGTTTTTTGTACGCAGTAACACTATTCCTAGGAAAATCCCCATGATAAACGTAAATGAAAAACGCGAAATATCCATGTGCATAATCGCAAAAAGTAGTGCTGTCCAGATAACTGCGGCAAGAGGGGACATTTTTTTCTTAAAACTTGAAAGGAGTAAACCACGAAAAAACAACTCTTCACAAATTCCAGGCAACACAGCAAAAACAACAATCATCATCCATAAAGGATAGCCATCAAGTAAAGATCTTAGTAATTCAATGAGTTGTTCATTGTGAATAGGTAAAATTCTATCTTGGATACTCTTTGTTGCTAAAGCAAAAATAAGAGCACTTATACCAAGACCAATAATGATTGGCAATTTTTTTATAGGAAAACCATCGCGTATAACAAAATTTTTGGGTATATCATTCCTTAATATTGCAGTGAGACCAACTGGAATAACCACCAAAAATACAACCATAGATAATGCTTGCCCAAACAAAATATTACTTGCGAACTTTGGTCCCGCAAAATGAAAAGCAATTGTTATAAACAAAAACATTACAAATGCCTGATTGCTAGTAAAACCATCCGATGAATTTTTGCGCCAGAAATCCCACTTGATTCCTTCTACTTGCCTAAAAATAACTTCTTCCTTACTAAAAAGGCGAATTGCCCAAGCAAGAGCAAGTAAAGCATAAAAAAATGTGGAAAAGAATACTAAAATAATTTGCGTTGCACTAGCACTTCCAAGAAACATTTCTTTGTAGAGAAGTACGATATTAGAAACAGGGATAAAACACAGTCTTGTAGACAAATTCATGTTGGGTAAAAAAGCGACCATTACCAAAGGCATAACAACAATTACCATTGGTGTCAAATAGTGCTGCCCTTCTTTGTAGCTTCTTGCAAAAATGGACAATCCAAGACATAGGGCTGAGAATAACGCAACAAGAGGAATAAGTAGTATAAACATGCCAATCAGAACGGAGTTTGAAATGGCAAATTTAAATGGAGGAGACATCGACCAACTTTTTAGAATACCATTTTTATCTAAACTAAGATAGTGATGATCGCTAATATCTAGTTGGCTAATAGGATTTTCATGTGCACCAAGATAGTTACTAAAAGACATTTCATTATTTTGATAATTCCATAATTGAATAACGCCATTTTCTGTCCCTAAAGCCAAGTGATCATTGTCTTTATCAACAACTGTTATCTTGTGTGTTGTAAAATCTTGAAGAGACGTCTGTTGAATAATTTTTTGGCTTTGTAAATCAAAAATACCAGTATTTTGTTTCGAAAAAAAAGCGACTTTATTCTGCGAAACAAACGTTGCAAGGTAACCTGGTAATATAGATTTTGAGCTATCAGCGATATTAAAAGCGTAAAGATTTTCATCGCGAAAAATTAGGTAGTTTTCATTACCTTCTATAAGTTCGGCCTGTTGTTCCCAAGTTGTTTGTACAGTCCAACTTTTAGCATCAATGAGAACGGTTTGTTTACTTTGTTTGTCAATATGTAACTGCGCAATAATTTTTTGCGCTTTTATGTCGACAATAAATTTTTCAATTGGATACTCACTTTGCCAAACAGTCTTAAGATTAATTCCGTTTTGCGATATAAATATATGTACAAGTCTATTTGTTGAACTCACAAGCCAACCGTTGTCCGCTTTTGCAATAGTATGAATATTTGCAAAAGTCCATGGAGAACGGTAAATTATTTTCTCTGCTTTTAGATGCCATAAAGCAATTTGTTGCTTAGTGTTGTTTATAACAAATGCAATTTCAGGCGTATGAAACTGAATATGAGAAATTTTTCCTTCTTCGTTGATATGAGGGATATTATCATTTGTTGCCAACTGGGTAATTTTGAAATCTTCAACACTTTGGTATTCTTGCGTTCGCGCTCCTTCAAGGAGTGCACTACTTTGCTTAGTAAAATACCCAAAAGTAACGCCCATACTTGCTAAATTTAACAAAGACCCTAATATCGCAATACTAAAAATAGCGAGATATTTTCCCATTACGATTTCAAACCTTGTTGCAGGAGCAACGAGAAGAGTTTCCATCGTTCCGCGTTCTTTTTCTCCTGCTCCCATGTCAATTGCAGGATACAAAGGGAAAGTGATTGCCATAAGAACAACAAGCAAAGCCAATAAACGCCCAAATTCAAAAGCCCCTTGTTTTTTAGCTCCAGCAGTATTTTTTAACCCTACACTAAAAGGCTTTACCAAACTTGGCGACAAATCTTTTAACACTTTTCTTTGGGTTTTTCGTAGTAATACTTGAAGAGAATTTTGGATTTTTTTTACCAGTAATCTCGCTTTGTCATTCGCGCCAGAATAATAAATCAAAACGCGCGGTATATTCTCTAAATTTTCAATATTTTCGTCAAAATTTTCTGGTATCTTTATTCCTAAAACGGCCTTTTCTAGATATACTTCATCCCATGCATTCTCAGCTTCCACGATAGTAAAAGAATTACCTTCTAGTAGCTTATTAATTTTTTGCGAAGTTCCTTCCACTGCGATAGTTACATCTTCTTTCTCTATTTTATCTAACTGATAAACGATCAATTGTGTCATACCAAGCATCAACGACGGGTACAATAAAATAGGGAGTAAAGTCATGATAAACAATGTTCTTTTATCGCGAAGTGTTTCTTTTAATTCTTTGCCCCATATACTGTAAATATTGTCTATTTTTTTTAACCAGTGCACTTTTGTACTTCCTAAATTATGGCCCTATTTATCAATATCAATTAGAGAAAAGAAGATATCCTCAATATCTCGACAGTTATGTTTCTCGTAGAGATCTTCCATTTTTCCTTGTACTAAAAGTTCACCTTGATGAATAATTCCTATACGATCGCATAATTTCTGAGCCTCACTCATGATATGAGTTGATAAAATAATACATTTACCTTTTTCACGGCAATCAAGGATAAAGTTTAAAACATTCTTTGCGACAAGAATATCCAAGTTAGCGGTCGGTTCATCAAAAATTAATACCGGGGGATCATGAACAATAGTACGCGCAATTGATACCTTTTGTTTCATCCCCGTCGAAAGCTTACCATTTAAAGTATGAATAAAATCTTTCATCTGAAACATTTCATAGATTTCTTCACACCTGTTTTTTAAATATTTTGTTGACAGTCCGTAGAGTTTGCCAAAATAAAGTATGGTTTCGTGAGGAGTTAAACGATCATATATACCAGTGTTACCAGAAATAAAACCTATACGACGACGAACCTCTTGTGGATCATTTACGACATCATAATTTGCGACTTTTGCATTCCCGGTAGTAGGGCACAATACAGTTGACAATATGCGCAAACACGTAGTTTTTCCTGCACCATTAGGACCAAGTAACCCAAATATTTCACCCGAATTACATGAGAATGACACTTCTTTTAAGGCTTTGGTTCTTTGAGAATTGTCCTCAAATACTTTGGAAACGCTATTTACTTCAATCATTTTAGCCACCAAAAATAAACTTAAATAACCTGACAAAAATGGTTAGGTCATTTAGGGCACGTAGGCATTTACCATCCTTATAATTTGGCTTTTTTAGAGATTAGCTCGTTACTTTTCTTTTACAGAATATAACTCTGTGGTTTAAGTGCTTCGCTACTTCCTAAAATAACTCACATTACATAAAAACTTAAATGTCAGCACCCAAGAATCAAATTTTTACCTATCAAATATTCCGCTAAGTGATGGTCACTCATTATGACCGAACTCTACTTAAGATTCAAATGATAAGTTGTTATTCGCAAAATTTTCAGTTGGTTTGTAAATATCGACATGCCCTAGGTAACTAATCGAAATTTAGAGATTTTATTTTTTAACGTAATATCCCAGAAGTATATAGCTACAACTATGTAATAGAGGAGTAACAAGCTAAAAAACAAAAGAAGAAATTCAAAGAGTAAATACTTTTGGATGGTCACTTAGGAAAAAAAAATTGACAATCTCCAAAAATCAAGGTAATTTACAAGTGCATCAACCTGTAGTTTATATATAGTCTGTATTTTTTTTCCTTTAAAGGAATAATTATGAGTTTCATAGATACTATAAAAAGTTTGTTTTCTGGTGGTGGATCTTTAGAAGATAAGTTAAAAGAAAAGTTTAAAAAAGAAACGATCAATAAAGTAACAGGTGCTGTTGTAAAAAAATTGATCGAGGATATGCCAGGAGACCTTGCTGAAGCAGGCGAAAGCGCAATAACAGCTTACGTTTCAGAAAAAGCTGGCGACATGGTCAAAGTAGAAGTAGAAAAACAAACAGGTGGAAAATTCCAAGAACTCACCGATATCATCGTCGAAGAAGCTACAGGTCAAGTTGTTGATGCTGCTGTTCAACAAATAAAAGACCAGTTGGGCTAGTATAGTTTCACTAGCTGCAAGAATTTAGATTTTTTAGCGAGGCATTTTAAACGTGTAAATCTGCAAGCAAAAATAAGGCTAA
This sequence comes from Candidatus Uabimicrobium helgolandensis, assembly GCF_041508025.1. Taxonomy (NCBI): domain Bacteria; kingdom Pseudomonadati; phylum Planctomycetota; class Candidatus Uabimicrobiia; order Candidatus Uabimicrobiales; family Candidatus Uabimicrobiaceae; genus Candidatus Uabimicrobium; species Candidatus Uabimicrobium helgolandensis. Next base: position 1,380,396 of record NZ_CP165719.1, on the reverse strand, counting down.
AAATCGAAAGAATAAATCAGACGATTTAATAATTCTTGCAACAATACACCTAGTTAGAGTAGCATGATCTATACAGCGAGAATTTGTATAAATTCTCGCTGTAACTTCGTACAATTAAACGCAAATGTTTCTAATATCAACGGAACTGAGTAATGTCGGATATTTCTCCAGAAGAAAAATTATTTTGTAAGCTTGCAATTAAGTACGGAATTCTATCTCGTATTGAGGTAAAGGAATGTCTTAAAAGAAAAAAGCGCGAGTTATCAAGTAAACCACTTTCAGTATTTCTTATTGAAAAAGGTTATTTGACAGACGAAAAACTAGACGTTATTATTTCGATACATGAAAAAAACGTACAAGCTTTTTTTGATAGAGCAAACCAGTATCAATCAGACAAAGATTTCGAAAAAGCAATCTCTGACTACACACGTGTACTAAAGAGTAATCCTTATCATACGGATGCCTACCTTAGTCGTGGAAATGGATATGTCGGGCTACAAAAATATGAAGAAGCACTAAATGATTTTAACAAAGTTCTTGAGTATGATCCAGACAACGCCGTCGCTTACGCTAACCGCGGAATTGCATACAACAGTCTCAATAATATTGACCAAGCACTGCAAGATTTTAATGCTGCAATTGAGCTAAAACCAGATTATGCCAAAGCATTTTACTTTCGTGGAGTTGCTTATCATTTTCAAAAAGACTACCAAAACGCTCTTAAAGATTACTCCACTGCCCTTAAACTAGACAAGAAATTTGCAGACGCGTATAACAATCGTGGAGTTGTATATTCTCTACTAAAACAATACGATGAAGCAATAGAAGACTGGGAAAATGCATTAAAAATGGATCCTAGCTTTACTTCAGTAAAGCTAAATCTACAAGTTGTGAAACGTCGACGTGATATGCTAAGAGAAAAACAAGCAGGGGAAAAAAAGTGAGCTCAAAATACGAAAACTTGCCAAAAGACCGTTGGCTTGTGCAAGAAGCGCTAAAAAAAGTAGCACTGGGCCCGGAAGGTTTTAGCAAATGGGTAAAAAGTCGCTACGATGAATTTGATACCCCTTTTTTTAATCTACTAAGAAAAATGGGAGAATATACAGAAAAACCAGGACAAAGCGCCGAGCTAAACAAAACTTTTCGCTTTTTGGAAACTTGTTTTCAAAAAATGTTCGACTTAGATGGCGAATATGGCTCGATAATTATTACAGAAGATAATTACAAAGAATATTGGGATAAGGCATCGCAGTATTTACAAACAGATCGTGCAAGACACGCAATTCCGGTGTTAGAAGCGTTATCATTTTTTTTCAAACAAACAAGTAAAAGTAACAAATACATAGGATCCTTACATAGCAATCTTGGTACAGCCTATGCTCAAGTAGGCAGTAATCTAAAAGCACTTAAAAACCTATTTTTGGCATTAGAAATTGCCAAAAAGAATAATAGTCATGATTTAGCAATGATTCTATCAAATATTGCTATGGTTCATGGTGCAATGGGTAAACACAAAGAAGCACTTGATTATCACAATCAAGCTCTAGAGATTTCCAGACAACAAGGCCGAAAAGATTTAGAGATCAAACACTTGAGTAATTTAGCTATTGCAAATATGGACAGTAATAGTCTAGAAGAAGCAATCAAAAATCAAACAGAGGCTTTAAAAATCGCTCAAGATATAAACGACAAGCGGGCTATTTCTGATGGAATGGCAAGAATGGGTTTACTTTGCGCTTTTACTGGTAACCTAGAAGAAGCAAAAGACCTATGTTCAAAAGCACTGGATATAAACTCGAAAAATCCCTTTTCTGGTGGCGAATAGTAATTTTTTTTTGAAAAATGCACGTCGCAATCACTTCTCTCATCATCAAACCGAGTCATAAATTGAATTCACATCATAACTAAATATGTTATAATCATATACTAAATGATCTTGCAAAAGTAAAACTAGTCAGCGCCAAATAGGCTTCGATTATTTTTTACTATGCTATTAGCAATTAACAGTGCACAATTAGGTCGCGGACTTTCTTTTTGCCGCGGCCGCGATTCGAAGTGAGTCTGAAAAGCTTTGTAATTTAGCTTTTTTATTAAACGAAAGAAGTACTACCAAATTCATATTTTCCTTTTCTTGTAAAAAGCTCGGTAGGAATCTTGCCCTCCTAACTCTATTTTGTTTTATAGTTCAATCTTAGTTAATGCATTTTAAAAAAGCGCATTTAAAAATATTTCGTATGCTCTGCAAACGGGGTCTCGCGCAACTAAAAAAATGCTGTAATTTTCAGAAAGGAGATACGAGAGTTTTAAGTGTTGTTAACTTATTAGTTAGGTTTACAACTCTCGTACAATAAGACACTCTCGTCATAAAGTAATGAAAAAATATATCCCGATTTTATGTTGCATATTTGCGTTTTTTGTATGTGCAGAGAAGATTGATATTCAGGAATGGAATGTTTTTCAAAATGTCCGAGCTGTTAAATATAGCAGTAATGGAAAATATATGGCCGTTGCTCATCAGAACAATCATATTAGTTTGCGAAATGCAACTGGCAATATAATTCTTTTCACTTTAAAAGGACATTTTCACTCCATCAATACTCTAGCATTTAGCACAGACAGCGCTTTACTAGCAAGTGCTGGTCATGATATGTTAATTAAAATTTGGTCTGTAAATAGTGGAGTAGATATACTCACGTTATCCGGCCACAGCGCTCCAATCACTTGCTTAGCATTTAGTCCCAACAAAAAAATTATAGTTAGTGGTAGCGAAGATTCCACAATTAAAATATGGTCAATCTCCACAGGCAAATTGCTAAGAACCATTTCCGACTATTCTACTCCAATCTCACAAGTATCTTTTAGCAAAGATAGTGCTGTTTTATTTGCCAACACAAACACTCACATCGCAAAGCTATGGAAAATTGACGTCACCGATAGCTCTAACATTGCAGGTGAAATCAAGGACGCTAATTACTATTTATTACAAGCAGTTGCGGCAAAAGAAAATGGAGACATCAAACAAGCAATCGAGCATCTAGAAACATCAATAAACATGGACAGTAAACAGGCAGATGCTTATTATTTACTTGCTTGTTGTTATAGTTTACACGCACAAAAACACGAAAATACGCCTGTTGGTTTAGGTAAGAAAAATGGCGACATAAGTAAATCAATCAGCGCTTTGAAAGATTGTATAAGAAGTGGTTTTAGCAATATAGAAAAAATACAAAAAGAAAAAGACCTTGATCTACTACGTACAGAAGATAGATATAGAAGTGCTATTGCGAAACTACAGCCACAAACAGCAAGCAATAGCAAAAGAAGAATCTCTCTTCATATAAAAAACGAGAATGGTCATCCTGCAGTAGCACTAGAGATAAAAATTGCTGGAAAAAAAATATCAGAAGAAGATCTTTTTAAAGTAGGTGAAAAGTATAATATCGAAGCGAAATTCAAGGAGTACGAATTACTACAAACCGAAATTCGCGTAGCTCCAGGAAATGGGCCATTTGTAATAGAAGCTCCTTTACGCAAATTAGGGAAATACAAGTTTTTCATCACTGGTGACTCCACCGAACTTGATGGTATCAAATATGAATACCAAATTTTTGTAGATGCTCAGCTTGTACCAGATAATCATTTAGAAATCAGAAAAGAACGAATATTTACACATTACACTGTATATGCACATAGCACAGCAAAAAACATACAAATAACTGCGGGATACCAAATAGTCAACAAAAGACTTTACCAAATAAAGAACAAAGGAGTGCGTCGCCTAGATCAAATAAGTGCTCCTCTAATGAAGAAACACTTAAAAACACTAAGTGATCGAGGAAGAGGTCCTATCGATTCCGTTGCTGCTCTTGAAAAACTACTCAAAAGTATTTACTGGCGTAAAGTATTAAAAAAGATGTCCGTTGAAGATCTATTATCTATCCATGATGAAGTTGAAAAATGGGATTTCTTTAATGAATCTCATGATCTACGTCGACGCTTTGTTTTAGATGCGATCAACGAATTGATAGAGTATTAAACAATGGAGAACTTTTATAAACTTTCAGGGCGATCGGGGGTTCTAGGAGTAATAAACGCGATTGTCACTGTTTTGCTGTTATCCATAATAATTGCCTTTTTGCAAATATACATACGAAATGTTATTTATTACTTTATAGAGTTTTTTATTATTTATTTTGTGTATATCATATATGCTTGCACTCTTTATGAAGGTAAAGAAAAAAAAGGGCACAATCGCAATCGTAAGCTATCTTTTATCGGCACAACTATAGCAGCAACAATTGTAATATATACTCTGTGGTGCGCTAATATAGTTATAAACAAAAGAGTTCCATTTTTTGACGTATTTTCCGATCCAAAGAGTGTGGGATTGTATATATCAAAAAACTTCTATTTTGAGGATGTATATCCTATTTTAGAAGTATTGTGGGTCTATTTTGCATTTTATTCTATCGCCATGCTTTCGAAATATGATGTTTACTGCGAGAGTTGTTATACTTGGTTAGAAAAAGAACCACTTCCAATGACAATTGACGCAACGATTGCAAAAGATATAAAAAAAGATATGCTTACAGGAAGTCTTCGTTGGGTTGATGATGTTCGTGTGTCAAAAAGTAAACCATACATACAGATTTACATAACGTATTGTGGAGGCTGCGATGGACTAAATCTTATATCAGCCGAGCACTCATATGTAAAAAAAACCTCCGATGGCACAGAGAATGCTACAGAGTTTTTATTTCAAAACTTAATGCTATCTAAAGAAAAATTTAATAAATTATTAGAACAATTAGGGGAAAACGTTAACAAAGTGTAAGAGCTCAGGTAGAAAAAAAAACTGGCGTTTACAATCTACATTTGCTAACATACAACTAGTCAGTTACTTATATTTTCTAACGATTAGGAAAGGCTGACTGGTAGACATCTTGTTATAGAAAGGCTTGTATGCGTAATTTAATCCTTATAACAATATTGTCTCTATTGTCTTCTATTTTTGCTGCCGAAATCGGCCCCAAATTACAAGAAGCATTAGAGGGAGATGCACAGAGTTTTGATGTAGTTATTAAACTAAAAGAAAAACTAAACGGAAAAAGAATCCGTCGTGCTGTACGAAAGTCGTTACGTGGACAAGATAACGTCCGCGAAGAAGTTATTAGACGCTTGAAAAAACGCGCAGAACGTACACAACGCAATGTTCGTCGTGTGCTTTCTAAATTAACATCCGCAGAAGGTAGATATTTATGGGCAGTTAATTCTGTTTCTTTAGAATTAAGTAGGGATGCAATAACTGAGATTCTTGCTCATCCTAAAGTAGAGGAAATTGAATTAAATGTGGTTCAACTATTTCTTGAACCAGAAGCCGTAAATCAAAGAAAATTTAAAAAGCGTTCAGGAAAAAGAGAACTCTTTGCCTCTACAAAACGTAAACGCGGTAAACGCGGTAGACGTGGTAAGCGCAACAGACGTAATAAGCGCAATAAAAACAACTCAAATAGTCAAGATAATGTAAGTGGTTTAGCTGTAAATGAAGATATTCCTGGTTTTAATGACTTCAATACTTATGGTTTAGAAGTTACTCAATCTGATGAAGTAAATAACGTTCTAGGAATTACAGGAAAAGGTGTACTTGTTGCAGTACTAGACACTGGTATACTATCTAGCCACTCTGAGTTTGCAAATTCTGCAAAAGACATCAATGGAAACAACATTAGTAAATTTGTAACCGGCGCATCTTTTGTAAATGGTGAAAACAATACCGAAGACCTAAATGATCATGGTACACACTGTGCAGGAACAGTTGCTGGTGCTACAGCTGGTGTTGCTCCAGATGCTCAGCTTATGGCTGTGAAAGTTCTGGGAGCTGCTGGTAACGGAAGTGGTATTGGAATCATCCAAGGAATCCAGTTCGCTGCAAGTAACGGTGCTGACGTAATCAGTATGAGCCTTGGAACAGCAGGCGATAACCCAGGAACAGATGGTATTGAACAAGCTGTTAATAATGCTGTTGCTGCTGGAGTTGTTGTTGTCGTTGCTGCTGGAAACAGTGGAGATGGTGCTGGAACACTTGGAAGCCCTGGTACTTCGCCAGACATTATTTCTGTTGGTGCTCACGATAGAAACGGAGACATTGCTAATTTTAGTTCTAGAGGTCCAAATGCGGATGGCCTTAACCGTCCTGACCTTATGGCTCCTGGTGTAGGAGTTCGTTCTTCTGTACGCAATGGTGGTTTTGCTTTCTTTTCTGGAACATCAATGGCAACACCTCACGTTTCGGGTATTTCAGCTTTAATGCTTGAAGTACTAAAGCCTGCGGAAGCAAATGGCTTTGTTCTTCCTGAAGGTCTAACTCGCACTGCATTCTTCAAACAAATCTTTACACGTCCAGAAAATACATTTGAACAGGCGATTGTTAACGTTACAGGTGCAGGTGCGATTAATGCTCTTAACTCTGTAAATGAGTTAATCACGTTAACAGCACCAGAACCAGAACCAGAGCCGGAACCAGAACCTCAAGAAACTGATTTCGTTCAACAAAAAGTTATTGATGATTTTATTCCAGTACTACGAGAAGTATATGGAAATCAAATTAACTCTTTCCGTTTTTTCTTAAACGCTGCAGTCGAAATCAATATAGAAGAGCGTACTGCGATTATGCGTCTTGGAGTGCAACGTTTTGTTATAGTAAATGGTCGTTTTGTCAGAAGACAAGCAAACCTAACACTAAACTTTGCATTGCTACATTCTAATCCTGAAGCTCCAGTAGAAGAAGCTATCTTCAACTGGGTTCTTGATGAACAAAGTCGTCAAGCACTAGAAAATACGCTTAACCTTTAAATTATAAACAAAACAAGGAGTATACTCCTTGTTTTGTTGTACTTTACGCTTATCTTTGGACAATCCTTAAATCCTTCCTATTTTCAATGACCAATTTTCTTAGCGAAATGTCGCAACTCGTTAGAGTTTATTCTTGCAAAACATAGTCTATAGTTGTACAATCACAAAAAAGTTGTATTTTGCTATTTCATAGAATGCGCTAGAAAATATAGTATTGGTTCTGTTTTTATAAAATAATCTACAATCCAACATTTTCTAGGATATGCTGGGGCAAGCCCTAATAATAAACTTTTAATTGAAGTTTAGTTCTGTCGTAAAATAGCCAGGTATTGTGTTTAATTCTGGAAGAAACATTTAATCATAATGTGAGAGGAGCCTTTTGCTATGTCTGAAGGCAAAGTACGAATCTTGGCAATTGATGATTCATTGGTGACCTTGAAAATACTCAAAAAAACATTAAAAGAAACTGAGTTTGAAATTGTCGGCGAGGTAACGTCTGGAGAAGAAGGACTAGTAAAGTTTGATGAACTCAATCCAGACTTAGTTCTACTAGACATTATTATGCCTGGAATGGATGGTATTCAGACTCTTGAACATCTTGTACAAAAAGATGAAAATGTTAAAGCTGTTATGGTCTCTTCTATGGGAGCAAAAGAGAAAGTTATGGAGTCGTTAGAAAAGGGTGCCAAAAACTTTGTAATGAAACCTTACGAAAAAGGAACCCTTATTGAAGTTCTCAAAAAGGTTCTAAATGAAAGCTAATATGAAGTTTACCAAGTAATCTTCCATATAAAGTTATAGAAAGGCAGCTAAATGTCTGTTAAGTTTTTTGGTCAATTTCTTTTAGAGCGCGGACGAATTCTAAAAGAAGAACTTATGGATGCTCTAGATTTTCAAAAAAGTGTAAATGTAAAGCTAGGAACGCTTGCTCTTGACGCTGGTTATTTAAAAGCCGAACAAATAGAAGGAATACATGGGGTACAGCAGCGAACAGACAAAATGTTTGGTGAGATTGCCTTAGAACAAAGTTTGCTATCTCCTGAACAATTAGAAGAGCTGTTGGTTATTCAAAAAAATGAGCGAATCACTCTTGGCGAGGCACTGGTTCAAAAGGGATATTTGACCCTAGGAGATTTGGAAGTAGAGCTCAACGCATACAAAGAAGAGCAAAAAGGGTACTCTGTTCAAGCGCGCGAAGCAATTGAAAATTTGCAAGGAGCACAAATAGCAGATACTTTCCTTGATGTAACTGCAAAGTTATTGTTACGCCTTGTTGATATGGAAGTTCAGACAATAGAGTCACACAATAACAAAGAAAGAGTTGCTCCATTTATGTGGAATGTATACCAACAATTTTTCGGTGATACAGATGGTACTTATATAATTTCTCTGTCTGATGAACCATTTTTAAAGATTGCATCCCAAGTAGCTCACGAAAAAATATGGGAAGTAAACGATTTTGCTAAAGACTCTGTTATGGAGTTTGCAAATATTGTTGTTGGAAATACTGCTTCAAAATTAAGCCAAGAAGACATTAAGGTAGATTTAAAGCCTTCAAAGGTTGTAACATCGCTTGGAAATATAGAAATACCTGAGAATGCGGATCAAACAATTGCAGTTAGTCTGGCTTCTCAAAGTTATTCACTGCAAGTCTCTGTTGTATATTCTCCTCCACAAAAGTCTTAGTTTCGCGGCAAGTGAAAGGAATAATTTTTGCAACAAGATAATAAAATTTTTATCTATTTACGGCTTCAAGATGAAAAAGATACGCTACTAAAGAGTCGTATCAGAGAGTTTGCTGCATTAGGAAAACTACTGGTTGATTTTGTCAGGCAATGCTGGGAAGAATATGGTCAATGGATACTAAAGACAGGTACTTTAGAATACGTAGATGCAAATACAGGAATAGTATTACTCTCCTTTCGCTATGATCTAATTCATGGTAAACTAATTATAAGTGGTCTCATTCCTAAAAACTATCAAAAACGTATGTTGGATCTAGAGGAAACAAAAAATAAACTACCAGCCAGCCAAATAGTCGAGCATATTTCTCAGAATCTGTCTGTTGTCCAAAAAGATTCCCTGCGAAAAAGAATTGCGCAGCCACTCCCAAATGTTTTAGCTCTCATAAAAGAACGTATAAATAACAATGGTGAGTATTATATTGCTATAAACTTACATCATGTAATATAAAAGAAATAACAAAGTTAAGATTCCAACAAGATATTCTTGAGGAAAAAAAAATGTACGAACGCTTTACAGAACGCGCTCGCAAAGTAATGAGTCTAGCAAGACAAGAAGCGCAGAGATTTAATCACGAATACATAGGCACAGAGCATATTTTGCTAGGGTTGATACAAGAAGGAAGTGGTGTCGCAGCTAACGTTTTGAAAAACATGGATGTTGAGCTACGAAAAATACGCTTAGAAGTAGAAAAAATGGTTGAATCAGGAGCTAGTGCTCTACAAGTTGGCCAACTTCCTTTTACCCCTCGCGCAAAAAAAGTATTGGAATTAGCTCTTGAAGAAGCAAATAACCTTGGTCACAACTACATAGGAACAGAACATCTATTACTAGGACTTTTACGTGAAAACGAAAGCGTAGCAGCACAAGTATTAGTCAATTTATCTTTAAAACTTGAAGATGTTCGCGAAGAAGTACTTGAATTTTTAGGGGCTGAATTTCAAGGCACAAGCTCTACTAAAAATTCGAACTCTGCAAAATCGAAGACACCAGCGCTTGACGCTTTCGGTAGAGATTTAACAGAAATGGCACGTGGGGAAAAACTAGACCCAGTTATTGGGCGTGAAAAAGAAATAGAACGAGTTGTACAAATACTGTCGCGTCGAACAAAGAATAATCCTGTTCTTCTCGGTGAAGCTGGTGTCGGTAAAACTGCAATTGTTGAAGGTCTAGCACAAAAAGTAGTTAAAGGCGATGTACCAGAACTTCTCAGAGAAAGGCGACTTGTTGTTCTCGATTTAGCAATGATGGTCGCAGGAACAAAATATCGCGGTCAATTTGAAGAACGAATTAAAGCTGTTATGGCAGAAGTAAGACGTTCGAAAAATATAATACTATTCATAGATGAGCTCCATACCTTAGTGGGAGCTGGGGGCGCAGAAGGTGCTATTGATGCTTCTAATGTGTTGAAACCTGCTTTATCAAGAGGTGAAGTTCAGTGCATAGGCGCAACAACTATGGATGAATATCGCAAGTATATTGAAAAAGATGGTGCGCTAGAACGTAGGTTCCAATCAATCATTGTTGAACCACCTTCAAAAGATGAAACATTTATCATTTTAAAAGGTTTGAGAGACAAATATGAAGCTCACCACCGCGTACAATTTCAAGATGAAGCTCTTAAAACAGCAATAGAACTTGCTGATCGCTATATAACAGGACGATTCATGCCTGACAAAGCTATCGATGTTATGGATGAGGCAGGTGCAAGAGTACGCTTAAAATCAATGACCAAACCTACTGGAATCAAAGAAATCGAAGACGAAATTCGCAAGTTAGACAAAGAAAAAGAAGAAGCTGTTGCCAACCAAGATTTTGAAAGAGCAGCTAACTTTCGCGACAAAGTAATGAAGTTCCGCAAAAAGCGCGACCAAGTACTCAAAGATTGGCGCGAACAGTCTAATGAAACCGATGGAGTTGTTGATGTAGATATTGTTTGCGAAACTGTTTCAAATATGACCGGTATACCATTAACAAGGCTTGAAAAAGGTGAAGCAGAACGCCTACTACAAATGGAAAATACCTTAAGTGAAATAGTCATTAGTCAAATAGAAGCTGTAAAAGCCATTTCAAAAGCCATTAGACGTAGTCGTACAGGAATAAAAGATCCAAACAAACCAATGGGTTCTTTTATGTTTCTTGGCCCTACAGGTGTTGGTAAGACTCATATGGCTAAATCGTTAGCTAAATTTATGTTTGGCGAAGAAGAAGCTCTTATCCAAGTAGACATGAGCGAATATATGGAAAAGCATAATGTCAGTCGATTAACCGGTGCCCCTCCTGGCTACGTAGGTTACGAAGAAGGCGGACAACTAACAGAAAAAATACGCCGTCGTCCATATGCTGTAGTATTACTAGACGAAATTGAAAAAGCGCATCCTGATGTTTTTAATATGCTATTACAAATAATGGATGAAGGAAGATTAACAGACTCTTTCGGCCGCCATATTGATTTTAAAAATGTCATTTTAATTATGACCTCAAATATTGGCGCAAAACAAATAAAAAATCAAGCCGCTATGGGATTTAGAGTTCATAACGATGCGATTTCTTATGAAAAAATGAAAGACCAACTGAACAAAGAAATTGAAAACCACTTTCGCCCAGAATTTATCAATCGTCTTGATGACATGATTGTTTTCAAACCTCTAACAAAAGACGATATTCAGATCATTCTCGATCTTGAACTCGCAGAACTAGAAAAACGTCTTATTGAAAAAAACCTTAATATGGAGTTGACTGCAAAAGCCAAAGAACATATAGTGAATCAAGGCTTCAATGCTGATTTTGGTGCTCGTCCGTTAAAAAGAGCGATTGAACGCCTTTTGGAAGACCCAATGTCCGAGGAATTACTTAGAGGTAATTTTCAAGATAAAACAATAATAAAAGTAGACCATGACGCAGGTCAGAAATTACTGACAATTACTAGCGAATAGTGAATAATTAAAAGTCAGTCAACTACTTAGGGCGTGTTCTTCAAATAGTGTGTTATCATTATTTTTTAGGTAGTGTTGGTATTTAGGTTATAAACCCAAATATCAACACAAAAAAAACGAATGATTACTTACTCCATTCGAAGAACACGCCTTAAGCAATAATAGAGTATCTTATTTCGATTTTGCAAAATAAGACATACTCAGTACACAAAGTGGCGGGTATATTTTACCCGCTTTCGTTTTTTATGGACCAAAGAAAATGGACAGTATAGAACTGGCGCAAATTTGTGCAAAACATGCTCATGATAGAAAAGCGCAAGAAGTATCAATTCTTCATGTAGAGAAGAATTTTGTTATTGCCGATTATTTTGTTGTTTGCACGGGAAATACAGAAAAACACGTTAAGGCAATTTCACAAGAAATAGAAATTGAATTAAAAAAACAACACAAAGAAAAATGTCATCATATAGAGGGTTATCAAGAAGGAAAATGGATTCTCATGGACTTTATAGATGTAATCGTTCATATTTATTTAGAAGGTATGCGCGAATTCTATGAAATTGAAGATCTGTGGGCCGATTCTCCTAAAATAGAGTTTGAAACTTCTTCAGGATCATAATGATGCCCGAATATCGAATTACATTCCTAGTTACCGTACCGGAGAATACTCCTACGGATTCAGATATATATATTTGCGGAAACCATAAGAACTTAGGTGGGTGGGTACCAAACGCTACAAAACTCAATAAAGTAGGAGAAAGGCAGTATCAAGCTAGCTTTATCTTTAATGAGGGTACTCACCTTGACTATAAATTTACCAGAGGTAGCTGGGAAACAGTTGAGAAAGATCAAAATTTCTTTGAATATCCAGACAGAAGCGTCTACGTAACAAAAGGTCGCACTGTACATTTTGCTATTCATAACTGGGCTGATATGGGGAAACCCAAGTTAAAGGCATCTCATACATGGTCTGGTATAATAAAAGAACATAATGGCTTTTTAGCAACTAAACTAGGAAATAAAAGAAACATATGGGTGTATTTACCACCTAATTACCCTAAAAGCCCGTCGAAGAGATACCCTGTGTTGTATGCTCATGATGGCAATAATGTATTTGATAGTCGCACAGCATTTCTTGGTGTTGAGTGGGAACTCGACGAGACAGCAGAAAAATTAGTCAAAGAGAAAAAAATACGCGAAGTCATCATTGTCGCAATTGAAAACAACATCCAAAGGCAAGAAGAATATACTCATGTCTATATGGAGAACTACGGTGGTGGTAAGGCTGATCTTTACGCCGATTTTATTATTAATGATTTAAAGCCCTTTATCGATAAAACGTACCGCACTTTGAAACACAGACAATACACTGGAATTATGGGATCTTCCTTGGGAGGTCTTGTTTCTATGTATATTAGTTGGAAATACTCAGATGTATTTTCAATGGCGGGCGTTGTATCGCCATCAGTGTGGTGGGGAAATAAGGATATCATTCGCTTTATCAAAGAAAATAAGCTAAAAAATAAAATCAAAATATGGCTAGACATTGGTACACTAGAGGGCAAAATGGATGACGACGATGATGAAATTCCATATGCTGTTCACGACACAAGACTATTACGCGATACATTAGTAAATAACGGTTTTAAACTTGGCTATGATTTAGCTTATTTTGAAATCGAAGGTGCTAGGCATAACGAAGCGGCGTGGGCAAAAAGAGTAGACAAAATTTTACTGTATTTTTTTGGAAAACAGCGTTTTGGATGGAAGCGTTCCTTGCGTTTTTAAGAAGAAAACACATGTTTGCAGATATTTTATTTTTAGCAGGGCAAATGATACCTGTTGTTTTTGCTGTGTATCTCGTATACAAAAAACATTATACATGGCCAGCTTTTGTGAGTGGTACGCTTGCAGCGATCACTTTTCCTCCATGTGAGTTTTATATTTTTGCGTGGATAGCTTTAGTACCTTGGTTATGGTCCTTGCCTAAATTAAATACTAAACAAATACTTATGAGTAACTTGGTATTTGATTTAACTTTTTTTGGTATTGGCATTTCGTGGATGGCAACAGTACATCCTTTAAGTCCGATAGCGATACTATTTCCTCTTTATTTTATCATTTTGCCTTTTCCATTTTTGTACAAACATTTTTCTAAGAACTTTATGCCCATGTGGTTAGCAGCACCACTCGTTTGGGTTGCAAATGATTACTTACGCTGCTATATATTTACTGGTTTTCCTTGGCTATATATGGGTCATGCTCTTGCTTATGAAACAACCTTAATACAATTTGCCGATATAACAGGTGCATACGGAGTTACCTTTTTAATACTTCTGGTAAACGGTGTCGTCGCAAATTGGGTACAACTCAAAAATGAAAAAAAGCCTCTAAACTTATATTTGGGAACAATAGTTGTCCTACTATGTTTTGTCGCAGCTTATATTTATGGTTCAAGTAAAATCAAAGAGCCATTTACAGAGGGTCCAAAAGTAGCTTGTATACAAGGTAATATTCCTCAAGATATCAAAGACAATGTTTCGCAATTGCGTACAAAAGTTTTTAACACTTATACCTCTTTATCAATTGAGGCTCTTAAACAAAAGCCAGATTTATTAGTATGGCCAGAAACAATGGCTCCAGGAGATTGCAATTTGTCTCCTGAAAGTTGGCAAATATTTAACGACCTAGCAACAAGTAATGATACTAATCTATTGATCGGCTCTCATCGCTATTTGTTAGATACACAAAAGAAAACATTTTTTAGTCACAATAGCGCTTATTTTTTTAATCGCACAGGAGATATAAATGGATACTACGATAAAATCAGATTAGTACCCGTTGGAGAAAGTATTCCCTTTTCCTCTTATATTCCTTTTGTTCCAGCATTAGTATACATTCTTGTTGGCTATGTTCCTGATCTAAAACCAGGACAAAGGCGCCCAGTATTTTCAATGGACGATAAATATAAATTTGGTAGCCTTGTGTGCTTCGATATTATTTACCCAGACGAAACGCGCATTTTAGCTAAAAAAGGCTGTCAATTTGTAGTAAACGTAACCAACGAAGGCTGGTTTTCTCTCAGTAGTGAAATTGAGCAAATCACTGCAAATTCGATTTTTCGCGCAATTGAAAATCGCATTGGTGTTTTACGAGTAGGAAACTCAGGAGTAACACTCGCTATACCACCAAACGGTAAACTCGATGGAAAATACATTCACTCAAAACCAATAGAGGAGTATTGGCAATCGCTACCGCAGTATATGCAGGAACGTTGGGAAAACAAGACTCTAATTAATTGGCACCATTTACCACAATGTCTTTGGGGACAAGGGTCTTTTATTTCATCCGTCAAAGATAGTTGGGACTTAAAAATAGGCGGTGAAAAAGTAAAATGGAAAGATTTCCCAGGAACTTTTGTTGTGAATATTCCGATAAAAAGCACTAAACAGCTAACATTTTACACCAAGTATGGAGATTGGTTGCCGCAAATATTAAGCGCCATAAGCCTTATACTTGCATGTTTATTAGTATATAAGAAAAAAAATTAGTTTTAGAGCGCGTTGATGCATTTGATATGTTAGTGCGCTCTCTTCTAAATTATTAAACTTGAATTCGTTTTTAGGGAAAAAGGAAAATGAGTATACCAAGTGTTTTAAAAAATATAAAAGCGCTTAAGGGCTTAAGTGAAGACGATTGTAAAGCAATACTAGAAAACACTTCCTTAGACAAAATAGCAAAAGATCAAATCTTATTCAATGAAGGAGATGAAGGTAATGCTCTTTATATAATACGTAGAGGAAAAGTACGTATTTATAAACCAGCAACTAACGGGCAAGAAAAAATTGAAATTGCTATTCTAGGAGAAAAACAATTCTTCGGAGAAATGGCGCTTATCGCAAATCAAAAAAGAAGTGCCACAGCAATTACAGTAGAAGACAGTGAGTTATACGTTCTTACACCTAAAGCCTTCAATGTTCTAATTGAAAAAAATCCAAAGATGGCTAGTCGTATAAGTGAAGAATTTATGCGTCGCTTGAACGAAAATATAAGAAACGATATATCATGAAAAAAACGCTTCTTGTCATACTTATTGCATCTCTTATTGCCACTGCCATTTATGTATATCAGTCGCAAACAGCATACAATTCACTAAAAGAGCTACTAAGTGCTTTGCAAAAAACTCTTAATATAGATGACAAGAGCAAAATAAGCACCGAGAAAACAGCGGCAAAAAACACAAAGCATTTCAAAAAAACAAGACCTGTTACTCGAAATAGATATTTTTCAGGTGTTAGTTTACCTGTAGGTAAAATGAAAATAAAATGGATATATCGCACTAACGGTCGTATTGCTGCTTCTCCTACTTTTGATCGCGGACATTTATTGTTCCCTAGTTTAGATGAAAACTTTTACGCCATATCAGCTAAAACAGGAGCAAAGATATGGTCGCGACCTTTGGGTAGTAATTCCAAATCAACCCCCACAGTGATAAAAAATGTTGCCTACATAGGATGTAATGATCATCATTTATATGCCTTTAAAGCCGACAATGGCAAACCTCTATGGAAATTTAAAACTGTAGGAAAGATAACTGCATCTCCAACCTGTTATCTCGGCAGTGTTTATGTAGGCAGTCATGACCATTACTTTTATTGTGTCGACGCAACTACAGGTAAACAAAAATGGAAATGGAAAACCGGAGGTGTTATTCAATCTGCCGCTTCTATCAATAGCAAATTAGTATATTTTGGGAGTGATGATTTTCATATATATGCTCTTCACAGAGTCACAGGAAAAGTGAAATGGCGATTTACTACAAAGGGCAAAATAAAAGGGGCACCAATTCTATATGGCAGTAGTTTAATTTTTACTAGTGAAGACAATAATGTTTATTGTATACAAAGAAACAGTGGTGTACTTAAATGGATGTTTAGTTGCGAGGGTGAAATTGTTGCGTCCCCTACACTATCAAAAGACTTTGCTTATATCGCCAGTATTGATCATCACTTGTACGCAATATCAGCAAAAGATAGTGGCCTAAAATGGAAATTCAAAGCTGATGGACCTCTCCTTGCTTCTGCTGCAGTAACCAAAGATTTTG
Organism: Candidatus Uabimicrobium helgolandensis; assembly: GCF_041508025.1. Classification (NCBI taxonomy): domain Bacteria; kingdom Pseudomonadati; phylum Planctomycetota; class Candidatus Uabimicrobiia; order Candidatus Uabimicrobiales; family Candidatus Uabimicrobiaceae; genus Candidatus Uabimicrobium; species Candidatus Uabimicrobium helgolandensis. The sequence continues at coordinate 1,363,761 of NZ_CP165719.1, read as the reverse complement.
TATGTTTTACAACAAAAAGAGGAAGCGTCTATTTTGTGGATAGAAATGGTAAAAAGTTAAGCAGCTTTCACACAAAAAAGACTATTGAATCTTCACCATGGTTACATAAAAACACAACATACTTTACAAGCCATAATCGTCATCTCTACGCAATAGAATAAACACTCGAAAACAAACCATTTTCATTTATTCTTCTTATTTACTGTTGCACTACAATCTCCGTGTAAACATTCACTCACTGTAAACATTTGTTCTCTCGATTTTTATAACTAGAAGTGTTGACTATATTTTATAATTGAGAATGTGAAGGATAACATGAAAATCTATACACTACTTTTTAGTATTTTTCTAGCAACTTTCGGTATTTGCCAAGAAAAATATCTTTGTATTTCGAAAATTTGGGTTGGTAAAACAAAAACAGGAAGCATATTCTGGGATGGCTTTGGTAGTAAACCTGACATTGTTTTACATGTAGATGTCTGGAAGAATAACAATTGGTCATCTGTATTTATAAGCAAAAAGTACTCAAATCGCTTATTTATTGAAGAAATGATCGCCACAAATTATGCTGTTATTGAAGGGCAAATGATACGTTTTTCTTTATATGACAAAGATTTGCATACAGATGATCTTATCGGTCGCTACAAATATACAGTTACGAATAAGTCGTTATCAGGAGAAAAAATTTCTGTTAGTTTTTCTCGCGTTATTACATTTGAATTTTATACTTTGCCTGCTGTACAAGAACCAAAAGATGAACACAGAAGTTACCAAATAAAGATAGAACAACTTCAAGCAGAACTAAAAGAATCTAAGAAAACAATAGAGTCTTATCGTAAAGAAGTATTACTACTGAAGCAAAAAATACAAAAACTCGAAAACATTTCCGAAAAAAAAATCAACGAAGATATCTCTAAAAAGAAAGACGCTTCTGAAAAAAATATTCCCAAAGAAAAAACGCAATATCGAAATACATTAACAGTTAAAGAAATAGTCCAAATAAAAGAGATAAATAGAGACAAGAATCGGCCAATAGATTATAAAAAAATTATGACAGCCCAGCAATGCGGAAACTGTCATAAAAAAGAAATGTTATTATGGAAACAAACTCCTCATTACACCAATTTTGATACTATGTCTAAACAAATAAAATCAAAGGCTATCTTCAAAAAATTAGGATTAAAAGGTTCTATAAAAAGAAATGGCCGTTGTTCAAAGTGTCACTTTACACAAAAGCACAATGGGCGAAAAGTGAAAGCAGTTTCAGGAGTTTCTTGTGAATCTTGCCATGGAGCCGGGAAAGATTGGATTTTAATTCACAATGATCGAAGTATTCCTAAAGCACCTAGGCGCCAACAATCCATTGCTAAAGGAATGAACAATCCTGTAGATATCTATTTAATTGCTCAGACTTGTTATAAGTGCCACAGTATACCAGATGAAGAGCTTGTAAATGCCGGAGGACATAAGGCTTCTAGTCATTTTGAACTTGTTAGTTGGTCACAAGGTATGGAGCGCCATAACTTTATCCGCACAAATAATAAAAATAATGCCAAATCTACTCCTCAACACTTACGGGTAATGTTTATAATTGGCGCCATGTTAGATCTAGAATACTCCTTGCGTGGTTTAATAAAAGTAACTGAGCCTGGAAAGTACTACGATAATATGAAGCAAAAAGTAAGTAAAACCTACAAAATCTTAAGTGCTATAAACTCAAAGGCTGGTGCAATTCACGAAATTGGACAATTGCTAACTCTTTTCAAGAAGCTAAACATGAATAAGAGAGAACACTTAGAGGCTGGGGCGAACCTAGTTACTTTAAAAGCAAAGGAATTTACCAAAAATAATGATGGCAGTCGTTTAGCATCATTAGATCCATATATACCGAAGAATTATAAATGGGTACCTGCGCCAAAAAGTGACGATGTTGAGGAACAAACAACTAATGAAAATGATGACTGGGATGGAAATGACGATTGGGATAAGGACGTAGAATACTATGAAGATCCAGACTGGGAATCTAAATTAAGTCCCGGTACATGGTATGATGATGATGATGAAGATCTAGATCTAGATTCTGATGAAGAGGATTCTGGTAGCTGGGATCAGAATGAAAAGCAAGATTCTGATGATTGGGATTGAAAATCGAATAATGAGATTACATCGCAACCAATGAATCTATTTTGTATAGCAATGAAATAAACTAAAGTGTTAACGCTAATCTTTGTTATTTGGGATAAAATAAATCGAATTGAGGGTGTCCGGTAATAGGCCATAGCACTAAAAAATGATGCACTAAATCAGAAAATAACAGAGACAATCCAATAACTAAAAACAAATAGTATATTTGTGACTTTTGGCGATGGATAACAAGAGCATATATTAAAAATAGTATACCAATATAGCCATGATGAATGCGAATACCAAAAGTTATATTTGCTATAAATTTTGTATTTTGCGAAGACGCCATATTAAAGCCGAAACGAAAAAGACAAGTAATAAGCTCAATGAATATTGTCAAGTATATACTTATTTGTAGCCAGTATTGTTTTAATTGCATGTTTAGTCCTTACTTACGACGCGAATTTCTGTATCTCAAGCTATTGAAATAATAATATTTCAATAACGCATATTATAGGAAAAACAATTGATTGCAACAAATCATTTTATTTTTGTACACATGTTCCGTAGTGGCGGAACGACTGTTAATAATTTTTTGTCTGAACATTTTGAGGGGAAAATGATTGGATATCATCGCCCACGAAAAATGATCCCTGCTTCTTTACAGCATTTGCCTGTATTAGGAACTATTCGAAATCCTTGGGATTGGTATGTATCTGTTTATCACCACGCTATCAATTTTGGTTATCCTAAAGGGGCAAGTACTTTCTTAAATTGGTTGCTTGATTTTGAGAAATTAGATTTCAAAAATACCATACCTTATCTTCTGCGAATTAAAGATATACCACAAAAAGAAAAAGTTCTTGCTTATTTTCCGAATACTTACGACTGGAAATCTATAAAAATTGATAACTTAACAAAATCGGACTGTGAAAAATACTTAACTTCCTCATACGGTTTTTGGTCATGGTTGATAGAACATATGTACTGTGTAGATGAAAAGCTTGCCGATGTTTCTTGGTGTAAGACGAACTCCCTGGATGAGTTTCATTTACTACTTGAAAAATTTAATACTAACAAAGAAGCGAAAAACAAGCCTATAACAAATCATTTAAACTCAATGACTGGTCATAATTCTTATCTACAAAAAAATGTTCCCGTACCAAGAAAAAAAGACTATCGAGAGTATTACGATGATGAAACGCGCAACTGGGTATACGAAAAAGATCGCAAGTACATTGATTATTTTGGATTTGAATTCTAAATTTTGGCCCGTTCTAATATTTGAATTTTTGCAAAATATTTTTTACTTCAAGCGATGTATTTTCAGCAAGAAATAAACGGTTACCATCCCAATTTTTCAAAATCATTGCTTGGGAAGTAGAAGGCGCAAATTTAGGTAAGTGTAATTCACTACCTTGCCATTTAACCATGTGTGATAAAGTAGCAGGAGACATATCTTTTACTTCCGTTAAATGTAATTGGTATCCTAACCACTGTTGTAATATTTTCGCCAAGCTAGAGTCTAATTCTTTTATACCAAGAACAAGTGTATGACCTTGCCATTTACTGAGAAGATTTAAGCTATCATGACTAATTGTATGTAATCCTCTTAGCTCAAGTTCTTTACCGCGCCAGTAAGACAAATGTAAGCTATTTTCAGAGGACAAATGTTGAAGTCCGTTGATATAAAATTTTTTTCCAGACCACTTAGAAAAATGATGTTTTTGCAATTTTTCAATACCATTCAAATAAAGTGTGCCTTTATGTTTTTTTATGATCGTAAAAAACTCTAAAGATACAGTTTTTAATCCATTAAAGCTCAAAACACTAGGATTGTTTTGAGTGATAAATTTTAATGCGTTGTTCTCTATTTCTACTAAACTATCTAAGTATACAGCTCCCGATCTATACTGAAAATGTTCTGCTATATTAGAAGGAAGTTTTTGTAATCCGTTTAAAGATATAGCTCCTGATACTTGCGATATGCACTGTGCATCTTTTACTGAAAGCTCTTTTATTCCATTAAAAGAAATATAATTGCCGCGCCAATTTAATAAGTGGTTTGTTATATGGTCTATTTTAGCAACTTTATTTAAAGTTAGTACTGAACCTTTCCACTGAAATAGATAACGAGCTACTTTATCATCTATTTTTTTTATATCTAAAAATAAATATTTTCCATTCCAATTTTTTATAGATTTTGCTGTTGACTCAGATATAGAGCTTACTCCAGGCAAAAACATAAAATCTTGCGGCGACTTTTGTTGTTCCCACTGCAAAACGCCAAAAATATTCTCTTTTTTGATGTAAGAGTATATTTTGTTATCGGATTGTTGAGATATTTTTTGTAGTTCTTTCAATGTGTAATCTGCGTACAAAAAAAGTTGTATTTGCAGAAAAAAGACTATAAATCGCATAAGGTATCTACTCTAAATAATTTTATCATTAGGGCGTGTCATCATTCAATACAGATAAAAATATAACGGATTCATTTAATGATACGCCAGTAGTATTGAGCCCGAGCCCGTTTGTGAGCCCGCGCCTGAAAACTTTTTGAAAGCGACAGAAAGTGATTTATTCGTTCAATACTAGTTTTTTGCGATGGAAAAAGAAACTTTGCTTCTTTGATAAATTGTTAGTGAAAGTTTAGGAAACGGGCTCGAAAAAACACACAATATTTTGAATGATGACACGCCCTAGTATAAAACCATACTTTAAATAGTAATTCGCGACCGCTAACTATAAAAACAAAGCAGTCGCGAACAAAATATATCTCCTGGTGCGATATAGTTAAAACCTATCGACACACTCTATTTCTTTTGTTCTTTTTCTAGTTCGCGCATTTTTAAATTTTGGTAGTTTACAGCATCCACAAAATTTATGGTATGATTTTTAACGCGTCTTAAAGACACAAAAATATCGCTAAATGTAAGAGCTGATAACGGCTGACAAATCCCGTCGCGCATTCGTTCGATATGATCGTCGCGCATTGCATTTGCTGTGTTACTTAAGTTCTTAGCTTCTTGGTCGTAGTGATCTACTTTTCCCTCTAAATCACGTATATTTTCAACGACACTATTGAAGAGAGTGTAAGTACTTTCATAGTACTGGGAGAGCTGATCCCAAGCTTGACTGCTAAAGGTTTGTTGGTTTTTATATATACGCCAACGATATATACAAAGTGAGCTAGTTTGGTCAGCTATAGATTCTAATTCGTCTGCTGCACGAATAATAGTATAGGCTTCTTCTGTCTGCTTCGTAATAAGCGAGCCTTCCATCGCATGACAAACAAAAGATGTAATTTCTTCCTGAATATTGTCAGTAATTGTTTCCAGATGCATAACTTCGTCAAAGTCTGGTTTTTTAGGTTTTTCTCTTTCTAATAAGTAAGATCTCGTATGTTTCAATGACTTTTTAACCATTTGCGCCATATTTTCTAATTCGAGAGAAGCCATTTTGAGAGAAACACCTGATGATTGATAACCACCTACTTGTAAATACTTTAACTGTGCAACTTCTTTACTCTTACTATCGGGAATTAACCAACAAACAAAACGCGTAAGGTACTGGATAAAAGGTAAAAAGATAATCGTTGCAGACACATTAAAAATCGTATGGCTAGCAGCAATGTGAGCTGCAATGTATATTTTAGAGCCATCAGTTTCTGCAAAATCAGCTAATCCAGGTACAAGGTTCTCTATAAAAGCAATATAGGGCTGAAAAATAGCAACCATAACAAGAACACCAAACAAATTAAAAAATGCGTGAGATAAAGCTGCTCTTTTCGCGTTAGTGCTACCTCCAATACACGCAAGCTGCGCAGTGATTGTCGTTCCAATATTTTCACCTAAGACTAAAGCTGCTGCTGTTGCAAAGCTTAGTGACCCTGTGCTTGCAAGCGCCATAGTAATACCAAGCATTGCCGAACTACTTTGAATAATGAAAGTCATAAAACAACCAATAATAACACAGCCTAAGAGACTCATAGTGCTTTGTGCATCAAAGTATTGTAAGAAACTCAAAAAACTCTGATCGCTACGCAAAGGCTTGAAGGCTCCACTCATCAACTGTAATCCAAAAAAGATGAAACCTAAAGCGACAACAACTTTACCTAAAGCGTTTAAGGTTGATTTTTTTATAAAAAGCATAGGAAATATGCCTAAACCAATCAGCAGTAGACCATATTTTCCAATTTTAATTGCTAAGATCCAACCAGTAATGGTTGTACCAATATTTGCTCCCAAGATAACACCAACTGCTTGCGTCAAATTCATAAGTTGTGCATTTACTAGACCAACAACCATCACTGTAGATATGGATGATGATTGAATTAAAGCGGTAACTGATAAACCGACAAGAACAGCGATTACTCTATTTGAAGTGGCCTTGGTAATCAATTTTTTTATCAAACCTCCGGTCATAGCTTGTAGACTTTCGGAAAGGAATTTCATTCCTAGAAAAAAAATTCCTAAACCCCCTAAAGCTGTGTAGGCCATTTTAAAGTAATCAATTTTATCCATGATTGTGTATTCCTTTTTTTACTTTATTTTGGAAAGTGAATCGTTTTGAATGGGGCTGCGTACAGCAGCTAAAAAATCTCAAAAGCCTAAAATTACTATTGACTGATTATAAAACAAATGTATAATAAACCGTACAAAAACTGTAACAAATATTTTGTGAATAATTTTTTCTAGCAACGCTCCTTGTCTGCAGGCTTGGCCACTAGAAATAAAAGAATTATTTACTCTGCTGTCTCTAACAGGGAACTATAAGTTGAGTTTTTACTCTTGGCACTACACTCTCTTAGACTGTAATGACCTCCCACTTATTTTCTAGAGTGAGATTCTCTAGCAGTAATCGGCCACAGTACTGCTCGGTGTCCGTCTTAAATCTATTTTTCGATTTTTGAGTTTTAATAGGAGCGGTGAATTATAATGTACTTTCTTCTACAGTCAAAGTTAAATATTTGTTAATTTTTTGTGAGATTTTTGTATGAAGAAGATATTTTGGTTTTTTATCATTATTATATCTAGCATTGTATTATTTATGTATTTATCAAAAATTCGTTATGATACATCTATTTCACAATTGTTTGTGGAACAAAGCAGTGTCTATCGCAATTTCGCGAAGTTCCACAAGATTTTTGGCACAGATGAATTTTTGGTGTTGGCTGTTACCACAGATAAAGATGACATACTAAATAAGAAATCTTTGCAGCTAGTCTCAGAGATTACAACTCACTTTGCAAAAGATGAATATATTGATATGGTTGTTAGTATTACTAACATCCAAGATTTCTCGATTAAGAAAGTTTCTGTTCCGTTCTTCGATACAAAATTTATTCCTTATCCGCAAGGACTTTTGCTATCTAAACCTTATAACAATATCAATAACCAAATAAAGTATCGAATTTTTAGCGATCCATTTTTTTACACAGGGCTAATAACTCAAGATCGTAAAACAACTTTTATTTGGCTACTATTAAAACCTGAACTAAAAGAGCAACCTGATTTTACAAAATACATAAATGATTTACGACATCAAATTCCACCTCAAGTTCGCGTTTCTGGGTTCCCTCTTATATATGCAACAATAAAAGATCTCGTGATGCGAGACGCACAAGTTTTATTTTGCATTTCTTTTTTAGTCAGTTTATTGCTACTTCTCGCGTATAAAATTCCCTTTAAGGCAATCATTGGTTTTTTAATATCACTTTTAGTTACGCTTAGCTCCTTTGTTTTATACCTGTATTTAAGCGGTAATCATTTACACATTTTTAGTAATATTGTGCCTTTGTTTTTTTTCATTACCTCTATCCCCACCATTGTGCACATGAATTATAGTAAAGAAAAAATTACACGCACTATTTGTTTTTTGTCAACGACAACAACAGCACTAAGTATTTTTACTCTATATTTTAGCGATATCGGCCCACTTTCTCTCTTAGGTATTGAAATACCTTTTGTTATGTTTATTTCTTTGGCAGTAAATATTCATTTCTCATCACCGCAAGATATTCCCCCAAAAAAACGTAAGATAACGAAACACTATAACAAACATTTATTAGTAGTATTCGCAGTAATTTTAGGCTTTCCTTGGGCGCTTTTTTGCAGTCCACCTCGAATTCTACCAGGATTCATTGAATATTTACCGCGCAATCATGCTGTTGTAAAAGATTTCGATTATGTATCTAAAAAACTTAAAGCACAGCACCCTTTTGAAATAATGATTAAATTTAACGAAAAAAATGCCTTAGTCAATCCTGATGTTTACATACATTTACAAAATATGGAAAACGAAATAATATCAAATAGTGAAAAATCTATTGCTGAGACCATAAGTGCCGTAACTCTTATGTCTAGTTTGAATTGGAAATTTGAGTATCATATTAATGGAGATACAAACAATAAAAATTTTCAAGTTACGCGAAAAGCAACCCAGTTTGCTATTTCGTGGTTGGTGAAACCGTTTTTTGTTTTTTTTAAACAACCCCAAAATGATAAAAACCACGATATTCTTAGTTATTATCGCTCACAAATGCAGCAATTATTTTCTTCTGAAGGAAAATACACTCGTATTGGATGTCGCTTACTCCACGATGATCCGCAAATAGTTTTAAATCTTGAAAAAAATTTACAAAAAGTTTTTCAAAAATATGAGCGCATTTTAAACGCTCATATTTATTGCACTGGTTATACACTTTTAATTGCAAACACCGCAACGAATATATATCATACACAATATATATCTATACTGTGGGGAAGTGCATTAATTGCTATACTTTTTTTCGTTGTCATGAAATCTTTAGCTTTAATGTTATTAGCAATGGCCGTAAATATCATTTCTTTAACAGGAGTGGCGTCAGTATTTTTTATATGTGGTTTCGATATTACCTTGTATTCAGTAATTCTTTTCGCTGGACTTATAGGAATTATGGTTGATGACACCATTCATTTTGTTTTACACTATAATTACTATTGTAAACATCACCAAGACTTTGACAATAGTACCTGTTTAGAAAATACACTATCTCATGTAAAACCAGCAATTTTTTCTAGTTCACTTATCTTATTGGGTGGGTTTTGTGCTTTTTTTGTAAGTGAACTAAGTGTTTATCATAGTTTTGCACTATTGTTTCAAGTCGGTATTGTTTTTGCATTTTTTTGGGATTGTTATATTTTACCAGAGTTAATACATTTCGTTAAAATAAAAAAAACACGTAAACATCTGAGGTAAACTCTGAATACTAACACGTTTATTAAGCCATTTAAGAAACAAATCATAAGGAATTTAAAATGAGTAAAGACAAAATTAGTGTCATTGGCATTTCTGGCAGTATCCGCGAAAATAGCTATACCAGTGCCGCTGTTGAATTAGCTCTAGAAGGCGCCCAAGAATTTGGCGCAGAAGTTGAATTAATTGAATTAAGAAAATACGAATTGGTGTTTTGTAATACTGAAGGAGAAGATAATTACCCTAAAGATGTTGCTAAGTTACGTGAAAAGGTAGAGTCTGCCCACGGAATTATCCTAGGAACACCTGAATACCACGGTGGTTACAGTGGTGTACTTAAAAATGCTCTTGATTTGATGGGCTTCAAACAATTCGAAGGAAAAATGATGGGGCTTATCGGTGTTTCTGGCGGAAAAATGGGCGCAATCAATGCATTAAATGGTTTACGTGTAGTTGGACGTACTTTACACTCGTGGGTCATTCCTCAGCAAGCTTCTATTTCCGAAGCGTGGAAAAAATTTGATGATAAAGGTAGTCTCGCAGACAAAGACTTACACAAACAAGTCAAAAATGTAGGGCAACAACTTGCAAAATTTTCGTTTTTGCACCATTCGAATCAAGCAATGGAATTTTTAAGATTATGGGAAAGTGCCATCGAAAATCCTGGGGCAGAATAGTCTTTTTAATCTTTATTTATTATATGAGCTATTTTAGGGAGTAACAAGGCACCTCAAAATAAAATAATGATGCCCCGCAACAGAAAAGTAACGATAAAAATCCCTAAAAAATATCAACATCACTCAAAAAATACATCACATGAAGGTAAGTACTCGCGAATAACTTTTTGTTGTTCGGGAGAAAAACTTTTGTGGTCAAGGATTAGATTAGATAATTGTTTCATGCTTTGTATCCCTGGTATTTGCTGGATGCTATTACCCGATAATCCAAGTACCTTTAATTTTTGCAATTGCGATAAACTATTTGGCAGAGATTCAACTTTGTTATCTGTTAAATCTAGCAACTCTAATTGATACAGTTTGATAATATTTTCAGGCACCATTTTTATATAGTTATTTCCTAAATATAAATTCCGTAGCGTTTTTAACTGTAGTACTGCAGATGGAATTTCTTTTAAGTCAGTCCAATGAAGATTAAGTTTTTGTATCGAATTATTTGCCTCGATAAAGCTTAAACTCTTATCTTCTATTTTCGTCGTTTCTAAATTGAGGTAGTTTATATTGCATTCTGATATCGTTGTTGCGTTTATTTCATTAGCTATGCGTAATTCTTCAAATTCACAATTTTGAAAAGAGCAATTCTTGCTTCCGTATATAAGCACTACTTCACTTTTGAATTTACATTTCTTAAATTTGCAGCCTGTCAAATCTTGATTATCTCCATATAATTGTAATGTACAATTATCGTATGTCGCGTTATTTTCGATTTCCTGTAAAGTTTGATTTGTAAAATTAGTCATTAAATTCTCTTTTATTATAGATGTTTCTTGTGAATAGGTGAGGTAGTAGTTTTTAGGACTGTTAGCAATTGATTATGAGTGAGACCTTGCCGTCACGAAATTCGGGTATAAATGAAGTGTACTTTTTTTAAATGTCAGTGCACTCTAGTTGATTTTCCACAATTTTTTGCATTTGCGCAATGTTATTTTTGATAATCTGTTGTTTTATTGTACAAAACTCTACGTGACCGAAGCGAATTTCGCAAAATAGCGTACTTATATTTTTGACTGTTTCGTAGTATTGTGGAAACTGATGTTCTATTCTTGCTAGAAAATCAAAAGGTGTTTCTTCTATATATTTATAACAGTTTACTTTACCTAAAATAGAAAGCATATTTTGATAAAAAGAATTGGCTATAGCATGAGGGCTTTTATCGATAAGTGCATCACGTTGTTGTTTAGTTAAGGTTTTTTGTTTTCTCTTTTTATATAACGAGGTTCTGCTACTATACATTATCAAGAGAACAACAAGTACCCACCAGTATTTTTTCGCGGAAAGAAACAATGATTTTACATAAGTATAAACAGATTTTTGTTGAGAGTAAGAAAACCCTAACACATCAAGTGTCCAAAAGGCATAAATCTTATAGTAAATTTTTTTCCAGTAGCTAAGACCTATTAAATAATCACTCTGAGGAGGAGTAGGATCAAAAAATACCCAATTTTGGCGCTCATCGAAAACTTCTACCCATGCATGCGCATCTTCGTTACTGACAATAGCATGACCTTTTTCATATTTCCCTGAACGAAACCCTCCAACCACACGCGCAGGAACACCTACAGAGCGTAGCATAACTGTCATTGCTGTGGCAAAGTGAATACAATATCCGCGTTTTGCTTCAAATAAGAAATAATCGCTTACTTCATTCTTTCCTGGATTCATATTGAGCGTATATGGATAATTTCCCTTTAAATAATCTTCTATCGCCTGGGCTTTTTTGCGGCTGCCACTCAAACCTTCCGTTATTTCTTGCGCTAAATTATGTACTCGTTGCGAAATATTTGGTAATTGTAAAAAGTGCTGATTTATCCATTTTGGGTCCCACTTTTTTTTGATTTTTGGACCTGTCAACAGAAAATAAGTAAAGCTTTTTTTAAATTTGCGCTTTGAACTAATATTGCCAACTTCATCAATGATTAATTGCGTTCTAAAATTACTCGATTTTAGAACGTAAGGGGTATTGCGATAAAATATAGTTTCTCCTGGGCTATTGTTGAATTTGTAAACTTCTGCAACCATATTTTTGACAGAAGGATTAATCTCAAGATAACCTCGAAAACGAATATTTTTAGTAGGAAGGTCAGCATGCCAATTACTTCCATCGAATCTGTTGTAAATAGCACCTTTAAAATAATCTGACGTATTTTTTGTTTGAACCACAAAAAATACATTTGGATCAGAAAGAATATTACGTACCGAAGAACTAGCTATCTTCCCACTAAATCCTGTTTTGCCAATATTAAGCTGGCCAGAAGTTGCAAATTCCCACTTATGAGAACGTGGCACTAAAATAAATACGGTAACTGCAACTACAACACTTATTAAAACTATTACTAGTTTTACAAAGGTGGTTTTTAGAGAATTGCGGTAAGTAACAGGGCGTTGTGAAATCACCTGACATACTGCTAATTCTTGTTGGAATAATAATGAATAATACAATAAACGCATACTACTAAAAACAAAGAGAATAAAAAATACTAAATATTCAAAGCGGTTTAATAAAGAGGTGCACAATAGCATCATACCAAGGATTGTAAGTAGATTCACTGCTGACTTCTGATGATTCTTTTCTCTAAAAAAAAACAAAAAATATGAGCCTATGAGAATACCACCGGCCGAGAATAGAGTATCTCCTTGGGTGAAGGTATAAATCAAGGCAAATATTGCAATGAGTAAAACGGAAGCAAGTGCATCTATTATCTTATTTGAAAGAGGTTTGTTGATCAAAAATCCAACAGTTACAAGTAAATATAATGGAAAAATTAAATAAGCTCTCTCTACCGCAAAACTAAAACAACCAAGAGTTACAAGCATATTAATGTACATCCAACGGATATAGTATTTTTCAATATTTTTACTACTCAGAGCAATTGTTTTTTTTAGCATACTCTTAACCTAATTGAATTTGGCTGTACAGAAAAAGTATATTGATAGCGAGTATATCTTTCTACATTTTGTTCCGTACAAATTAAAGTTGTCTCAGAATTATTTTTTAAATACTCTTTGATTTCTTGGGTTACAACGTTGGTTACAATAATGAGCTTTTTATATGATTTTTCAGGTGCGATAAATGGAATATCTTTCATCTTCAACTCTGCTAAAAAACGCAAAACATTTCGTAGCTTAAGTGAATTATTTTGTAATTCTTTGCTACCGACAGCAAAATAATTCAATTTAGCTTTTTGAAAAACTTGTGCAGTTATAGAAGAAGTTGCGAGTATAAGTTCTTCAAACATCTCGCTTTGCCCTGTGATGTACGGAGTATCTATTTTAAAAGCAATGATTACACTACACTCGCATGGATTTTCATCTACATATTCACGGACAATCAAATGATCTTTTTTTGCAGACGCTTTCCAATCAATATAACGACGATTATCTCCTTGAATATAGTCACGTAAACGAGAGAATGAATCCTGTGAGGTTTTGTTATTTGTAATACTTTGCTTTTTATTATTGTAATACCTATCAAAATAATTTATTGAAAAATTTTCAACATTGAGAACTGGGGGCAAAATATACAATTTATTACTCGCAGAAAGAGATATTTTATTTTGGAATAGTGCAAAAGGGTACTTTGTTGTTAGTGATATTTTTTCCCAATATACTACACCTCGATGACGATAAGTTGTTTTATATGTCGAGAGTATCTCTGATTGTGGGGGAATATGGTGAATAAAGACATCCTTGCTACATGTATGATCCTTAAAGACCATTGCATATTTGTTTTCGTTTGTTTCATTACCAAATAATACTTGTATCGATAGCTCTTCATTAACGAAAACTTCACCTGGGCTACTAATTTTTGCTTTTATGCCTAATAAATTTCTCTGTGCTAACATCGGAGAAAGCAACCAAATACAAATTAAAAAGGTATTGAATAAATGCATCAAATTTGAACGAGTATTTAATCCTGCAAATAACAAAGCGAGTATAATGACTATGAGGATTTTTCCCATTTTTGTAAGTGTCATAGCGGTACAGAGGTTTGTTCTAAAACACGCAACAAAAATTTCTTAACATACACTTGATTATGATGATCCATAGATTGAACGACACGGTGTAGTAGCGTAGGTAGGAATAATTCTTTTATATCATCGGGAAGAACATAATCACGGCCAGATACTAATGCATATGCTCTAGCTATTTTAAAAAGAGCTAAACTTCCACGATGACTAACACCGTAGGCAACTTCTTTTGTATTACGCGTAGCATTTGCTAAAGCAATTATATACCTATATATATTGTCATCGACAACAACCTCTTTGACTTTTTGACGTAAAGCTAAAATATCTTCTACGTGCAAAACTGACTTGAGCTCATTTATTGGATGATTTTGCGACTGGCTTTTCATCATTGCCATTTCTTGGTTATCATCTAAATAACCCAAAGAAATTTTTAATAAAAAGCGATCTAACTGCGCCGTTAATAAAGGGAAGGTACCTGTAAACGAAATAGGATTTTGCGTTGCAATAACAAAAAAGGGATCTGGTAATTGATATGTGGTACCATCAACAGTTACTTGCGCCTCATTCATTGCCTCAAGAAGACTGCTTTGTACTTTAGGAGTTCCGCGATTTATTTCATCAGCAAGAATAATATTGTGGAATATTGGTCCCTTACGAAACTCAAAATCGTTGGCTTCTTTGTTAAAGAGTGAAACTCCAGTAATATCAGCAGGCATAAGATCTGGAGTAAACTGAATGCGGCAAAAATTAGCTTCTATTGATTTTGCAATAGCAAGCGCTAATGTTGTTTTTCCCGTTCCAGGAATGTCTTCTATGAGTAAATGGCCACCAGCGAGTAAGCAGGCTACAGATAACTTTACAGACTCCGTTTTACCTACGATCACTTGCTCGATGTTTTCTATTAGTTTTTGTAATTTTTCCATCATTCTCTCAGTACTAGTTGTGTTTTTTGATATACACAAGCTCCCCCTGCAGGGGGAGCTTACGGTTTTCGCCGATATGGGAGACCGTAACCGTTGTATTCTTTATATTTCTCTACTATCGCTTGGTATTTTTCGTACTAGTACTAGTTTTTCTTGTTAGCACGTCGTCTTCTTTTGTTGGTAAGAATCGCACGTCCGCCTCTTGTTCTCATTCGTGTCAAAAAACCAGTTTTTTTGCGATACTTTATGCTTGATTTTCTTGTCTTTACTTTCATTGTTCGGCCTTTCTTATATATAGTTCAATATCGATTTCAATTTCGATATCGAGAGATCTTCAACACCATTTAGAAGTTGATCTGCCAATTTTGCATGATCCTTTATGGTGTTTAGTGTATAGTCAATGATTTTATCGTGATCAAAACTTAATTCAGGAAGACTTTTTATTGAAAACCACTCTGCTTCTTTAGCATCTGTTCCAGCTTTAATATTTGTTTTTGATTTAACAATACTCCAATATGCCATGGATATTGTCCAGCCACGAGGATCGCGACCTGGCTCATCGAATAAAGTTAGCGGTGCTAGTGAAGAGGCAATTAGATTGGTTTCTTCCTGCAATTCGCGATAGGCAGCTTCTTTTGCTGTTTCACCTTTAGCCACAAAACCACCTGGCAATGCCCAACAATCCTTAAACGGATTTTGTTTTCTTTTGATCAGGAGAAGTTCTACTTTGGAACGATACCACCTAAACAGGACAAGGTCAACTGTCAAGGATGGTTGGGGGAATTTTTTCTTACTCATAGTTATATTTGTTACCCAATTTAAGAATATTTTGCTATACTTAAGATGAGGGCATGTCGTCACTTAATTTGACTTATATTAAAATCTAAATACCGACACGTCCTACCAAAATTATAATCTTAAAAATTGAGATTTGCCTATGATTTCTCCAAATAACATCAAATTTCTGTTCGTTGTGTTATTTTGTGTAAGTGCAATTATTGGTAACTTTTTTTCCCCACAATCCAATATAAATATTCATGAGATGTGGGTTAAGAAATACGCCCGCGAATTTTTTATAGATGAAAATTTAATTGCGGCGATGATTATGACAGAATCTAGTGGTGATGTCAAGGCTGTTTCTCCAAAAGGCGCACAGGGTTTAATGCAAATAACACCTGAAACAGCCAAAAATTTATGTCAAAAACTGCAAATTTCTTTTTCTGACGATATTTTACTACAACCACAACAAAATATATTTCTTGGATGTTACTATATTCACTATTTGTTAGATTCTTTTTATGGTTGTAAAATTTTAGCGTTAGCTGCATATAACTGTGGTCCTAATCGTGTAAAAAAATGGCTTAGAAAAACACCAAATATCTCAGCAGTTGCCATCTTAAAAACGCATGCTCCACTCGAAACGAAGCATTTTGTTTGGACCGTGTTATATCGCTATCATAACAGTATTAGGTGAACAATATGGAACGATTTTTACAAACTGTAGAGTTAGTAAAGGCTTATAAAAAAAGACGCGTTGTCGATAAAGTTTCTCTACGTATAGAACCAGGTAAAGTGATTGGTCTACTTGGGGCAAATGGTGCTGGCAAATCAACTACTTTTCGTATGGTTGCCGGATTAGTAAAACCAGATCATGGACGCATTGTATTAGATAATAAAGATATTTCAAATTTACCAATGTACATGAGAGCACGTATTGGTATTGGCTATCTCCCACAAGAGGCCACTATATTTCGCCGTTTAACAGTTCGCGATAACATACTTGTAGTTCTCCAACACCTAAAACTAAGTTCCAAAGAGCGTAAAAACTTACTAGCATCCCTGTTGGATGAAATGAACTTAAAGCATTTAGAAAAGACATACGCAGAGCGTTTATCAGGCGGAGAACGAAGAAGATTAGAAGTAACAAGACTACTTGCCACTTCGCCTTCTTTTATGATGTGGGATGAACCGTTTGCTGCAGTCGACCCTATTATAGTAGAATACCTACAAAAAATTATTCTTGATCTTAAAGAAAAGGGAATTGGGATTCTTATCACTGACCACAAACCCAAAGAAACTCTCGCAATTAGCGACTATGTATATGTAATGCACCAAGGAAAAATTTTAGTAGAAGACACACCTGATATTGTTGCTGCAAGTCCTATTGTGCGCGATGTTTACTTAGGAGAGTCTGTCTCTGTTGATTCCCAAAAAATCAATAAAGAAGACGCTCTTAAAAATGCGTTCAGCTTTTTTAACAACAAAAAGTATGAACAAACCATTGATTATTTAACCACCGCTTTTGGTAATGATATTCACAACGAAGCGCGTTTTTTACGAGGAAAATGTTTTTTAGCTACAGAAGAATATTCTTCCGCGATTTTTGACTTTAAAAAAGTACTTAAATTTTCCCCTGAGCATAAGGAAGCAGCGCTTTGTTTACAACAAGCAAAAAACTCTTTGGAATAGAACGCGTACGCATTCATCACCTTTATAATTTAGTTATACCTTACACTAACTTTGTTACTTTTCAATTGCAGAGAAAAACCATGCGTTTTCAAAGTACCCTACTAGTCGAGATATTTCGTACGATACAAAAACCAAAACACGGACCCATCTTAATAATATTATTTTTTTTATACACACAAATTCTCGCTGACCAAGCAATAAAAATAACCGTTAATAAAGAAGGTCCTTATGTCATTTATTTCGACCAAATAAAACCGTTTTTTGCCAAACTCAACTGTGATTACCTCCATCTAAAACACAATGGAAAAAATATTCCTCTTTGTATTTTAAATGACACTGAATCACAGCGTAAAGCTTTATATTTTTATAACACCTTCCCGCATAAAACTCATTATTTATTATGGCTTAAAAACGAGATTTGTACTTTGCGTTGGCAGGAAAAAACCGAGAATAGATCATCAAAGAATTTTAAGCATGCATGCATAATTGAAAAAGTATTTGAGCAAAATAATGTTTTTGCCTCTTTTCCACAAGAAAACTTGCCAATAACACCTTTACATATCGATTATAAGATGTGGAAACAAGCTAATCGTAGTGGTCTTCTTGAGATTCAATTTTCACTAGACAATTATCTTCCTAAAGAGTCAGAAATATTTATTGACCTCATTCATAGTTATACGCGTAAAGCTATCGGACAAACAAAAATATTCCTCAATGACAACTATGTAGGTAAATTCGACATTAGTTCCTTGAAGAAAATTAAAACGACTCATTTGCAACTAGGTAACAATGTTTTGCGTTTTGAACTAACAGCAGGCTCCTATTTACCTGTCTATTTAAACAGAATCATTATTCGTTATTTAGGAGTAATTCGCAATCGTGGTCGTTTATTACTAAGCGGTAAAAAACACTTACTAACAATTACCAATAACGATATGTACTTTTTTTTAGACAAAAACTATGTGTACCAGCGAGTAAAAAGCACTTTTTTTTGTGAGCAATCAGGCAGTGTTTATTTTTGGCGTAAAAAAGATTTTTTAACTCCTACCAAGATCACCACAGTAAAAGATTATAATCTAAAATCTTTCGATGCAAATTACATCATAATTGCTCCTACTGTTTTACAGTCTACACTTACAACATTAGTTCATTGGCGTCAAAAACAAAATCATAAAATTTCTTTTATTTCACCGCAGCAAATCTATAATACTTTTGGTAATGGTATTCCCAGCTCTCAAGCAATAAAAAACTTCGTTGCTTATGCTCATAAAAAGAATTCTAGCAATCTAGAATATTTACTGCTTGTAGGAGATGTCTTTCCCGACACAAACTTTGGCATCCCCACTAATTATGTATATACTTATTTTGATGGAGTGACAGCAAGCGACTTTCCTTACAGTTTAGATGGTCATATCGCCGTAGGGCGCATTCCATCCCAGAATCCACAGACCTTGAAAAAAGTAATCGCAAAGATTATTGATTATGAATCCAAAGGAGGACTATGGCAACGAAGAATAGACTTTGTTGCTGGTCAAGGTGGATTCGGAGAAGCTATTGACAATTTCAGTGAACTTATTTTCAAAAAGCTCATTGCAAGTTACTTACCTGTAGAATATAAAATAAACATGGCATACGCAAATCCTAGCTCTCCTTACTTTATTCCTCCCCAAAAATTTACGGAAAGAATATTACAGAAAATACAAAAAGGTTCATTGTTTTTTGTCTACATCGGGCATGGTAATCGCGATAGTTTCTCTCGAATAATTTATAAAAATCGCAAGTACAAAATGTTTGGCCTTCGCGATGTGGCAAAACTTGCCAAAGGTAATACTTCTCCAATTATGGTATCTATCGCTTGTTCAAATTCATATTTTGATGGAAACTCTCTAGGCGAAAAATTATTGTTACATCCTTTTGGGCCAGCTGCTTTTTTAGGATCAACACGCATTTCTCATCCATATGCTAACGCTCTTGTTGGTAAATCACTGCTAAAAGGACTTTTTGAAAAAAAAATAACAACTCTTGGAAAACTAGTAAACCACGTTAATAAAGAGCTAAAATCTCCTCCGCGTTTTGATTTTTTGCAAATTCTCATAGATGGTGGAGCTAAAATATTTACTATCGGAACTCCTCTTCAAGATCTAAAACGGATTCGCAAAGAACATCGGTATTTGTACAATATTCTCGGTGACCCAGCAATACGCATAAGATATCCCCAAAGTGCTCTTTCTATCGAAGAAAAAAATAAAGATACTAAATTTTTAACTTTAAAAATAAAATCAAGCGTTAAAATTCCACAAGATACTATTGTTAAAGTGTCTATGGAAAAAAGTTTATTCACTGCAAATAAAAAAAATGAGTCGACTTACCATACAGTAAACAACAATGCTATTTTTAAAATTTCTACAACATATAAAGATGGTGTCTTTCGAATCCCCACAGAAAATTTAAAATCAGATAAATACTATGTAAAAGTATGTATGGTAATCGAAAATAATTGTTTTGTTGGAACGTATTTGTATTCAAAAGGAAAAACTAATGGCAATTAAATGTACTTGTTCTAGTTGTAGTCATGCATTTGAAGTTCCTGATGAGTGTTTTGGTAAAAAAGTAAACTGCCCAAGTTGCGGAAATGCTGTTTCTATTGAGTTGGGATTTTCAGATGACGATTTTTCCCACGATAGCACACAAAATGAAGATGTTTATGATGATCCAACGCTAGATATTAATGATGACAATGATCATAATAACGGTGATTCAGAGATTGATTTAGATGCTGACATTACTATCCCTGATGATTTAGCAGAAGATAATTTAAAACCTGCGCCTGAGTATGTGCCTCCGGCTCGAAAAGTAGACAATGATACTGGTGTATCATTAGAACCTATTGTCACAGGTGTTGGCAAAAAAAATAAGCTTCCTATTTTACTCGGGGGCTTAGCTGTTCTAATTGGAGTTTATGTACTTTTTATTCGTAAATATGAAGCACCTCCAATTACAGTTTCTAAAGTTGTTGATCTTGCTCCAGACGATCTAAATGGCGCTATAGTTGTCAACTACGAAAGCCTGAAAAAGTTATTTGACAAAAACAGCCGCAAATTTGTAAGTAATTTGTTTCGTTCTCTTCCCAAAGATGCCCCATTTAGCGAAGGTAGTTTAAAGCAAGTATTTATCTATACCTCAGGTGAACAACAAAAGCCAGATGTTGAAATGCTCATTATCGGAAAATTCATTCCCGAAAGATACCAAGGGCTTTCCAGTAATTATCAAGGTTACGGTGTAGGTAAACTAGAGGTTCCGAAAACAAATCGAAAAACATACTACTCTTTACTACAAAAAGACTTACTTGCCTTAGCAGATTCGAAAAAAAGGCTTGAAAAAATTATTGATCGCTATGATAACGGAAGTTCTGCTGAGACAGGTTTTGACCTAAATTTTTTAAAGAGTGGCACAAATCAAATTCCTTATATTTTTAAGCTTCATGGCAAAATAGACTTAGAAGGGCTTCGCAAAATTCCTCAGTTTGGACAAATTCCTCAAGAATATCGTTCGTATGTTTCATTATATCGAATGTCTTTCGAAATTGGCCATAATAAAAAACAGGGTTACATATATTTTAAGGGTGCATTTGAAGATGGCAATGTGGCCGAAAAACTATATAGATTTTTGCTAGAACAAAGACAAAATCTACAAAATTATGTCCAATCATTTCAAACAGAAAAAATCAAAAACTCTGTTGAACTACTAAATAACATTAATTTACACACTGAAGAAGACAGTTTGATTATAAATTGGGCTTTGGACTCTAATTTTATTGATGAAATGAAATGGCTGGGTAGCGAAGGACACTCTAAAATATCTGAAGAGGTAATGTGGTCTGAGTATAATGAAAAAATCTTTACAACACTCCAAGAAGAAATAACTTATTTAGAACAATTTTTACGTACATATTCTATCGGTATCTACTCAGAAAAAGCACAAGACCGCATCAACAGTTTAAAGCAAGAAATGTTTGCTGATGAAACTAAAATTCTTTATAAACAGTATCTCTCGCGCACAAATCCAAAAACGCCGCTACAAAACTGGCTAATTTGGAATGAATTTCCATTAGAAAAATATGCAGGATTGCCAATTGTTGATAAAGTCCATCAACATATTTCCAATTCTAAAGATGAGATTCTTAGGAACATAGATAACTTGTACAGTATTATGAAGCAGATAAGTACAAAAAAAAGTTATGAAAAAATGGATAGCGAATTCGACACTACTTACAATTCTTTTTTCTCTAAAGAAAATTTCGCTATACTCAAAAAATTGTTTTCCAAAGACAAAAAAACATCAACGCTTTTTCGCCGAATTTCAGCGTTATACAGAAAAATGGGAACGGGCCACGCTAAGTACATAAAACAAAAAGAAAAAGAAAATGCTATAGAAATAAAGAGAGTTTCAACACTAGTGGCTAGTTTTTTCAATGGCAGTTACTATGAATATTTAACTAATAAAAATTATCAAGGAGCACGTAAACGCATTCTCGACTATAAACAGACTCTTACAAAACTAAATAGTAGTTCGTGGGATGCCAAACTAGATCAAGCTATCAAAGATTTAGTACAACTAGAAAAAATGGATCTGCTTATTTATAAAAAATTACGATCTTTAAAAAGAAGTAAAAAGAAAGTTCCCCTAGCAATGATCTCTGGAAAATTACGCAGTGGAATAGTTGTTTCAACAAAAAAAAGAACATTTTTACTAAAAACATACAGTTCCGTAGAGAAGTATAAGTATAGAGAGATAAAAGCACAGTACATGTTTAAATTGCTAGAAAGTAAATACCTAGGAGATCCTGATGTGTCATATTCTCTTGGTTTGTTGCTATATAGCTATGCAAAAACTAAGAATTCTAGTACTGAACTTCGTTTAGCCGAAAGATGCTTAAAAAGTGCAATAAAAGCAGGGAATTTACAAGCAAAAGAATTGTTACTTTTATTCGATAAAAAGTAAAAGTAGGTGTGGTCCATCACTTGAGCGATTTCAGAATCATCTGAGTTGAGTAGTCTATTTCTTCGAGCCCGCTTGCGAGCCCAAGACATTCATAATCGAAACGATTCGTTATATCGAGAAGAGCATTCTTTTGTATCCGATCCCCTCAGGGACTTAACCGTAATTTAACCTACACTCTGTGAAGTGAAGTAAGGAAATAAAAAGAAAGAAAGAAGAGTACATAAGAGATGTGGACAAAATAAAATGTCTCAATTAGGACCAGAGCAGGGGCATTTGGTATTCTCTTTCTTTCCTGCACCTGATATGTTAATGCGCTTTAACACTCATTGAATCAATGTAGCGCATATTCATCATCACTATCTTGTGTTACATTTTAATTCTTAATATTACTGAAGGAGCGGGAGAATTCTCAAGACAAGACTAAATTCTATTTTAGTATATTTTAAATGTCGACGCGCCCTAAACAACAAAAAAATAGCAGACCGCCAAATAAAATTGGTGAATCTGCTATTTTTTTGTTGTTAGAACATATCAACACTTAGTATAAAGAACACTTAAACATAACTACGCAATATTTTTTCGTCTAAGAATGATAAGCATGCGGTTAGTAATTTAGAAGAAGTTGTTTCCCAAAAGATAAACTGAACATGATCACCATGTTCTCGAATAAACCATCCACTAGATTTTTTCTCATGGTATGAAGCAACAATGGATAAAGCCTCTTCTGTTGTCATAAAACTAAACTTAGAATCTGGTTGTAAAAGTAAGAATGAAATATCGTGTTTAGACATTTTTTCGAGTGCTTTTTCCAAGTCATTGTAACACTCAACATCAATTTCTACCCTTAAACCTTCGCGAATAACTGCTTCACCGATAACAGAAGCTGCTCCGGCATCGTTGCTATTAGCAATAACTAACGCTGACTTTTCATACTCATGATCCAAAAGGATTTCCCATTCATTCTTCGCTTGTTCGAGAAGTTCTTTCACCTGATCATTTTCAACATACATCTCTTCGCTAAAACTATAAGCTTGCTGCAAACTGTAAATTGCTAACCATGAACATTTGTATCTTTCTAGACAAAATCGACCACTATCGATGTACGCAGCAACAGATTGTAATGCGTAATTTAAGTATTTTTTAGGAGCATATTCATCTTCTACATGTTGTTTTTTCTCTTCTTCTGACCAATCTTGGTAGTTAATTCCAAGTAACCTCAAAGCCTCAACTTGTAAAAGTGGCATAAGATGGTTTTCGTGAATATTTTCTTGGCAAAGTTTAATAGTCAAGTGCAAAGCTCGCGCGCAATTAAAATAATCTTTACAAGATAAGTAAACATTATAGCTATCGAGATATTTTACCGCTGCCTTTAGTAAGTTGCCTTGTTTAGCTTGATAGCTACCCCATTTTTCAATATTGACAGCAAGACGATTTCGTTGATCATTATTGTTAGAAAAAGAAACAAGAGCTTGTAAGAAGATTGCTTTTGTTTGATGATCTTTACCAGGACAAAGTTCACGTATTAAGAGCAGCGCTAAATTTTCGACTTCTGGTTTAAAATATGTTCTAACGCTGGCTTTATAGGATTTTAGTAAGAAAAGTAACAGCCATGCAAATTCAGGAAAGGTTTTATCTGGGCTGTAATTATATATTATTTTTTTCCACAAAGACATGTCTTCTTCTGCTAATAACGGACCTCCTTCGATAAGTCCTGCTATACGATATAATTTCAACAAAGCAAGAAGTGGTTCAAGGAAGTCTTTTTCTTTCTTTTTTTCTTTGTCTTTACTAGACTCTAACATATCTTTAGCAATGTCAATAAACATATCTCTTGCTTCAGGAAATAGCTTAGCACCTTCTTCGTATAAAAAATAAGCATTTTCATAAGCCATCATTTTCTCATTCTCAATACCAGCTTTAAGCATGTGATCTAATGACATTTCTGGTTTTTGGCTATTCTTCCAATGGAAAAGATGTACATAAGGTGGATGGTCATCTGTAAGCGATGCTGCAATGTTTGTATGGAAGTGAAGCTTGTCTTCTTTTGATGAACCTGCAATTAAAGCATACTTACTATAATCATGACTAAATACATAGTGTTCATCACTTATTAATTGCAATATTCCATACTTGACAGCACTTTGTGCAATATTGTCAAATTCTTCTGAAGATAAAGATGAACTAGCAGCCCAGTCTTTTTTAGCAATAGGAGAGTGCAAAAAAGCTGCGCGTTGTAATTCACTAAAAGCTTGCGGTCCCAAATCTTCTAAGTTTGCATGTATAAAATAATCAATACTGTCAAATAGTGTTATTTGGTGTTCTTCATATTTTAAGTTCCATTTCTGTGATCGAAACTCCAAAACATTGCGCGATAAATACAAAAGTAGTTCACCAACAAAAAAGCCACTACCCTTTGCTAAATAACAAAAAGCATCGATATAGGTAGAAGAAAAAAGCTTTAACCCTAGTATTTTTTTAAAGACTCTTTCTATCTCTTTTTCACTAACAGGCTGCAAAGAAAGTGCTTTTGTGTAATCTAAATTTTCTATTTGGGCAACAAACTCCTTCGGTCGCATTCCTGTACGTCTCTTAATACTTTTCATTGCTTGAAGTTGTTGCATAATCGATACATTTTTTTTTCGAAGCTCAAAAGGCGTTATCATTCCTTGATCTTCAATATCAAGTTGGATGACAAATAAAATAGGAGCTGAGATACTCATAGAACTCTTAATCAAAAATAACAGTAATTCCAGAGAACTAGTTTCCGCCCATTGCAAGTCTTCGCAATAAAAAATAGCGGGTAAATCTTCATCCAGAAGATGGCGTGAAAAAGAAATGTGTAAATCGGTTATGTCTTTTTGTTGCAGTGATTGATTACTACGAGCAAATCTACGCGTTGTTTTCCCTATAATTCCTTTGTAGATAGCTTTTTCCAGCTTATTGACTTCTTGTAAATTAGTTTCACGATTACTGGCAAATTCATCAAAAATATTACTAAAAGAAAAACGAAATATGTCATACGGCGTAGGAATGTGGGAACCAAAACCAAGATAATACGGCAAGCCGCTGTTTGTTACCATGTTGCGTAGAATATTTTTTTGCCCGTACTGCGATGATCCCTCAACAAGAAGAACGCCTCCCTGCCCTTGAGATAATAGTTTTATGCGATCAACAATTTCTCTTTGTTCGTGTTCACGCCCTAGAAGAGTAAGGCTAAAAATAATTTTTTGTAAATCCATAACTATATCCTATTAACTTCTATTATTTGGACATCCCTATTCGGAAAAAATGTATCGCAAATTTGCGCGACAGTTGTTGGCCTTGAAGTAAACACAACGTCTGCTATCTCTGTCTTCATCATTATTTGCAAGCTAGGATACCAACCTTCACCCCTTAATTCCAAAGGCCCTATTTCATCTATGAATAAAACCTCTACTTGTGTACTAAGTGCTTTGTATAAGCAATTATTGCCGAACTGCAAACCTGCTTGTGTAAAGCCAAAAGCGCCTTGTATTGTCGTTGCCACCAAATCTCTTTGCGCTAGTAATACATTGTTATTTGTAGTAACATCGCGAACCCAAAAATTTTGACGCTTGCCATTATTGAAATCACCAGTGGTTGTTATACCACCTATTTTTCGATTATTTAATTCTCGAATCATTTTCTCTACAGCAGTTGTTTTGCCACTACCCGAAACACCAGAAAAGCACAAAACTTTTTCCATAAAGCGACCCCAGACTCAAAATCATCTACAAATATTCTCTTCAGGGAAGTGGCGGAAAATAATTTACCATTTCACATGCTCTTTTATTCATCAACGTCGTTATTCTTTACTTACAGAACTACGGCGATGCGCGCTCAAAATGCTTAGTTGATGAATAAAATTTCTATGTAAAATATAGTATATTATTTTCAACCACTTCTCTCACTACAATTTTGTAACAGGTTCTTATACAATTGCTTAATTGTAGGTGAAAATAGTTTTAGGTCAACGAAAATTTTTGTTGTACTTGATTTTTGAGTATCCACAGGTTAGATTTTACTAGAACCTGTCATCAATTACAAAAAGTGTGAAACCGTGTGCCGATCCACTCCTACATCACCATGCATTAAAGATATATCGTAGTATATGTGTATACAGGCACCAACTACACCTACCCAAGTAGGGCGTATCAAAATTTTAAATAGGATAGCATCCTACAAGTAATGGTTATTCAGAATTTATAAAAGAATACGATTAATTTTATTTTGACTATATTTAAATCGTTCGTTCGCAGTCAGCGTTTGTGGCGTAGGATATACAATATTCGCGAAACGATGTACAAGCGTAAACAGAAATAATCTTCACAATTCACAATAACCTTGCTTCTACAAGACTTTAAATAGTAGTCCGCACATTCCTTTACAGAAAAGACATAGTATGGTTAATGTTGTCAATACAAAAGTTGAAAATTTGGAAGGAGTATTAGAAAGTGTTATATTTACCTCTGAAGAGACACACTTTACAATAGCAAGGTTTACATACAAAGAAAGTGAACCATCTATTACTGTTGTCGGTAATATTTTTTCCGCAAATGTTGGAGAAAAATTGCGCATTAGTGGGGTATGGAAGAAACACGCAAAATACGGCTTGCAGCTTGAAATTGAACGTTTTGAAGTAATCCTTCCTACTCAAAAAGAATCAATCGAAAAATACTTGGCTTCAGGAATTGTAAGTGGAATAGGGCCTTCATTGGCAAAAAGAATAGTTAAACATTTTGGAGATAGTACTTTTGAAGTACTAGACAAAGAACCCCAGCGAATTCAAGAGGTGCAGGGTATAGGAGAAAAAAAAGCCGCTGATATCGAAAATTCGTGGAAAATGCAACGCAATCGCCATGAAATGATGCTTTTTTTGACTTCACATGGTATTAAAGGCAGCCGCGCAGCCAAAATTTACAAAAAGTACGGAGGAAATCTCGTTGCCATCATTAAAAATAATCCTTATCGTTTAGCTATTGACATTGATGGTATTGGCTTTTTAACAGCGGACAAAATAGCTCGCGAAGTAGGTATTCCCGAAGATTCTCCAGAACGTATAGAGGCAGCTATTTTGCATACAATGGGAGAAGCAAGTTCTCAAGGACACTGTTATTTGCCGCAAGATATGCTTGTTGATCGTACTTATACATTGCTAAAAGTTGACCCTATTCTTATTGCTGATATTTTACAAAAAAATATATCGCAACAAAAACTAATGACAATTGAGGACCCTGAACATCCTGTATACCTCAAAAGAATATATTTTTGCGAAACCCAGGTTGCTCGTTATCTTTCAGGTATAATGCGTACGGCATTTGCAGTTGATTTACCACCTTTACCTAAAATTATTAAGCACATAAAAAAAACGATGAATGTAGAACTTCATCCTGAACAGAAAAATGCCTTAGAACTTTCTCTTACCAATAAAATTTCTCTTATCACTGGAGGGCCTGGAGTCGGAAAAACAACTATAATCAAGGCCCTTGTTTCTGTTTTGCAAAAAAATGATTGCCGTATTGCTCTTGCTGCTCCTACAGGACGCGCAGCTAAACGTCTTGCTGAAGCCTCCGGAACATCAGCAAGCACTATTCATAGACTTTTACATTACAATCCTCATGAAAATGCTTTTGAATACAACAAAGAGCGGCACCTAGAGATAGACTGGCTAATCATAGATGAAACATCAATGATGGACATATCATTGTCTTATCACTTAGTAAGCGCTATTCCTCCTGGTGCAGGAGTAACTTTTGTAGGGGACTGTGACCAGTTACCTTCTGTAGGACCAGGAAATTTCTTAGGAGACCTAATTACGAGTGACGAAATACCTTTAACGCGTCTTACTCATATTTATCGTCAATCTACAGATTCGTCTATTGTGCGTACCGCACACGAAATTAATTCTGGGTCTTTGCCTCAAATTATCAATAGTGATAAATCAGATATCTTTTTTTTACCAACGGATAATCCGCAAGAAGGCGCAAAAATGATTGTCGATCTTGTCTCTTCAAGATTACGTAAAAAATATAATTTAGATCCTATACACGATATCCAAACTCTTGTTCCTATGTATCGCGGTGAAGTAGGAGCTGATAACCTTAACGCACTACTTTCGCAAAGCCTAAACGCTTCTGAGAAGAAAATTTCCGGTGGTAAATTTCGCGAAGGTGATAAAGTAATGCAAGTCAGTAATAACTATGAAAAAGATGTTTATAATGGTGACATTGGTATTATTTCTGGTGTAAATCGCGTAGACCACACTTTTACTATTGCATTTGATCACAAGGAGGTAAATTATGAGTTTTCAGAGTTAGATCAACTGGCCTTAGCATATGCTATTAGTATCCACAAATCGCAAGGTAGTGAGTACCCTGTTGTTATTATTCCTGTATTTACACAACACTATATTATGTTGCAAAGAAATTTACTATACACAGCAATCACTCGCGGTAAAAAAATGGTCGTCATTGTGGGTAGTTGGCGTGCTTTAGGTATTGCTGTACGTAATGTGGAATCGCGAACGCGTTATACAAAATTAGCTCACTGGTTATGCCAGTGAATTTAGTAAAAGTCATCATTTAAGAGATAGTGTAAAATAAGTCGCCAAATTTTGCACCGTCTCCTTTAGTTAGGACTGTCTTATGAAATGGATGTTACCCGCACTTTTCTGCTTATCTATGCTACAAGCAGAAACACAAGTAAAACTTACGATCAACAAAAAGTTGATTCGTATTAATAGTCCCTGTCAGCTAGAAGTTTCTTTTACAACAACAAAAAGTACCAAAGGAAAATTGAGCTTTTTTTACGATAATGATGCTTTGTTTTATCGTAGTAAAGACATCATCCTTACAGCAGGAAAAAATAACAAATATTTATTTTGGCTTCCTCCGCTAAAAACTTCTTACTATCGCGTTTTTTTTGAAACACAAAATAAAAAAATAAATTTAGGTTCTCGTGATCTAGGGCAAGTAGTCGATTTACTCATTACCACTACGTTTACTAAAAACACACCTCTTGAACGCGCCTGCAATATAACAAGTTTGCTGCCACAAACTAGCAATGGGAAAAATATGACTGCTTATCGGCGAATATTATTAGAGGATCTACCTTCGAATGTTATAACGGCATATCACAATACCGATATAATACTAATTCATAGTAGTTTCTTGTCGCTTATGACAGAAGAACACCTTAATACTCTAGACAAATGGATACTTATGGGAGGGAGCGCGTGTTTCGTAATCAACAAAGATAATCTCTTTCAACAACATCACCGCAATTTTATATCAAAAATAAGCTCCACAAATAATATTCACAATTTAAGCAACATTGTAACTACCTACAGACACGGTTGGGGTAGAGCAATGATTTGCAATTTTTTGCAAAAGCCTTATGATGATTTTAGTAGTTTAAATTGGCAAAAAACGATCTTGTGGTTATGGAAAATAAGAAGCAGCGTAATCAAAGAAATTGTTGATGGCCGAATAAATCTAATCGAAAACCTCAGCTACTACCAAGAAATTGCAAATTGGCGTAATGATTTTCGTTATCGCAATTATAGTGGGGGAGCTTCGAGCAAAATAGGAAACTATTTGCTCCCAAAAAGCATACAAATTCCTCCGACAATGTTGCTAGCATTACTGCTTGTATTATTCTTAATCTTCGTTGGCCCCATAGAGTATTTTGTACTTAAGAAAATGAACAAGCGTGTTCTCACGTGGATAACATTTCCAATTGCAACTCTTTGTTTTTGGCTTGTTTGCCAATGGATTGCGAGTTTGTATCTTAGCGATGTAAAATCAAGCAAAACCATTTTTATTGTTGATGTTGACTCTCAAAAAAGAACTGTGCGTTACAACGAACTTAATTTTTTTATGAGTTCGATGCCTAAGCAAATCACAAACAAGTTAGAGAATGCCATTCAAGCTAATTTGGAGACGTCAATAGATTATTATCGCGATAATGTTGTTAATGATAACTGCTCTTATGAAGGTGCATTTCCTTCTGAATTTTCTGTCACCCAAAATTTACGAAAATGGTCTCCTTACTTACGACGTATTGTTAAACAAGGCACTCCTTTTCCTTTCGAAGGAAATTTTGAAACCGTATTAAAAAATATGCACTTATCGCAATCAGTAAGAATGTACAAAAGTTATTATAACAGGAGAAGTCACAGTAATCATCGAGCAACGAAATTCTATCCTGAAATCCAAGAATTTGATCGTGTATATGTAATACACCAAGGTCATGTTTATTATATTAAAGGACAATCAAACGACATGGACCGTGGGATTTTTCAATTTACTTATTCTCCTCCAGAAGGAAAACGTATTCTCTTTTCTCAAAGGTCTCCAAGTGGAGGATCAGACGCATCTACCGATTTAACTGTTCACGACACGACAAATCCTCTCCAGTATATTTTTATCCTTGTTCGTGAAGAGCAAGAACGAATCATTGTTTTTCGTTATTTATTCTACAAAGGAGCATAATGTGAGCTTTGTTAATATTAGTAACATGACAGTTCGTTATGATAGCTTTATTGCTGTTCATACAATGAACTTGCAAATACCTGCTGGCGAAGTATTTGGTTTTATTGGACCAAACGGAGCAGGGAAATCAACAACTATGAAAGTTCTTGCGACATTACTAAAACCCCAAATCGGCAAAGTATTTGTTGATAACATAGATGTCTTAAAAGAACCCAAAAAAATACGAAGTATTATAGGGTATATGCCTGATGCATTTGGAGTTTATGACGACTTAACTGTACAAGAGTACTTACATTTTTTCGCAGCAGCATACCGTATTAATTGGTCTAAACGTAAAAATCTTGTAAATGACCTGTTAGCTCTCACTGATCTCACCAAAAAAAAATATGCGCAAGTAGATTCTCTTTCCCGTGGCATGAAGCAACGTTTGGGTATTGCGCGCGTACTTATTCACGATCCCAAATTTTTGATTCTCGACGAGCCAGCAAGCGGTTTAGACCCACGTGCGCGTATAGAAATGCGCGAATTGTTAAAAGAACTGCGCAACATGGGTAAAACAGTCATGATTTCTAGCCATATCTTGAGCGAACTATCAGAACTTTGTACACGCATCGGAATTATCGAAGCAGGAAAAATAGTCGCAGAAGGTTCTCTCGAAGAGATATACACTCAACTTGGCGTAGAAAAAGTAGTGCACACACAAATACTCAATTATGATGAACATTTACATCAAAAAATCTCAGAAATTCCAGGGGTTACATCTGTGAAAAAGCAACAAAATCGCGTAGAGATTCATATCAAAGAACAACAACTAAAACCAGAAGTACTCCTTCAAAACCTTATTGCTCTAGATGCCTGTATTCGCATGTTTCAGCCAGGTGCCATTGACCTTGAAACTGTTTTTATGAAACTAACAGAAGGAAAAACCGCTTAGGAGCAATAAATTGATATCTAAACTCCCGCTACTACAAAAAGAGCTAATCGAGTATGCTTCTACAAAGCGTATTTATATATTGCGTGTTTTGTATGGTATATGCCTGTATGTAATTTTTCTAGTCAACTGGTCTCAGTATACAAGTTATGATAATCTTTATCAGGTTTTAGGAAGTGGACGTTGGCTACTGGAATATATTTTTGCAACAAATACAGGTGCTATATATATTATTTTACCCATGATAAGCTCTATTGTTGTGACCAATGAAAAAGAAAAGCGTACATTGTCTTTACTCCTTACCACCAAGTTGGGACCAGGACTAATTCTATTTGAAAAATTTCTTGGCTTAGTGCTATCAATGTTTTATTTTTTATTAATGTCATTTCCAATTATATACATGACGTATTTGCTTGGAGGTCTCACAAATAAAAAGATTTTTCTATCACTTTATATACAGTTTTTAACTATTGCACAAGTAGCAGCGATAGGTTTGTTCTTCTCTTGTTACTGCAAAACCTCAATTAAAGCAATCATGTCAACCTATATCTGGGGTTTTATTCTGTACGCCTTTTTGCCTTTTTTTGATATATTTACCAATATAAGCAACTACGGAGAAATCATGCTATTTCCTCCAGGATTTTATTTTTATTTGGATAGATATTCATTAAATAGTTGGGATATTTTGAGCTACACACTCCCTATTTGGATCACTATTTTACTTGCTCTTTTAGGAGCAAGGCATCTTTTGATACGTTATCCTCGAAAAATTAACCAAAAGCCCTTAGCGGTTAGAGTTCGCGAAGATTTCAAATTGGATAGGCACAAAACACCACGTATCCATTTACCTCTACTATGGCGCGAAGGAACTCACAATACTTGGGGGCTTTCTGCTAAAATTTTCTTTGGCGTCGGAGTCGTTATAGCTATTGCCATTATTGGTAACCTTCCCGACTCTCGACATCGGCGAAACGAAATGGCCATGATAATTTATTTCTTTGGCCTTGCGATAGCAGCTTTATTTCTCGCCATGAAAAGTGTTTCTTTATTTCAACGCGAAATTAAACAAGAAACCTGGGATGTGCTTCTGACAACAACAATCAAAACGGAAAGTATCTTTTTTCAAAAGACAATGGCCTTAACAAAGTTCACGATATATATATGTACATTACTTGTAATTGTCTATTCTTTTAATATAGCAGCATTTCATAGATATAATTATTACAACGTCCGTCTATCTACCGGGGCAAAGTGGATTTACTCTCTTATTTTTACGTTCTTGATATTTTCAATTATTCAGTGGTCAATGACATGGCTAGGTCTAGTATTCAAAAGAAACAGAAGAATCGCATTTGTTGCCATTGGAATTATCGTCTCTTGGTGCCTCTTACCCATATTAGCTTCCGAATTTTCGCGCGATATTTTTGGCGGATCGCGAGGCGACTACCGTATTTTCTCACTTTTTAGTCCATTTGCTATTTTCGTATTTGTTACTGAAGGTCGTATACCTCATTTTCGAGGCGAAGGCGCATATACTGCTTTGAATCTTTCTTTACTCATTTATTTGGCAATGGCTGCTATATGTTTTGCAAGCGCATACTTTAGCAGTAAGAAACACATTCGCGTTTGTGATTAAGGAACAAGAATTGATATCAATATTTCCATTATTACACAAAGAATTGATTGAGTACGCTTCAACAAAACGTATATATTTGCTACGTATTCTATATGGAATATGTATCTACACAGTTTTTCTTATAAGTTGGTCTCCATACACAAGCCATCGTTATATTTATCAGAGTCTTGGAAGTGGATACTTGTTACTCGATAGTATATTTAAAGCAAACATAGCAGCTATATTTATAATTTTACCGATTATGAGTTCTTGTATCATCACCAGTGAAAAAGAAAAACGTACATTATCTTTACTACTTTCTACACCGTTGGGTCCAGGATTTATTCTTTTTGAAAAGTTTCTTGGTTTAGTATTTTCAATGTTTAGTTTTTTATTGATGTCATGCCCGGTGATATATATGACTTACTTGCTGGGAGGAGTAACCAATCAAAAGATTTTTTTATCTCTCTATTCTCAACTCTTAACCACACTACAAGTGGCAGCATTAGGTTTGTTTTTCTCTTGCTATTGCAAAACATCAATAAGAGCTATTATCGCAACTTATTTTTGTTGTTTTGCGCTCTACAGTATTTTGCCATTTTATAACTTATTTATAGTAAACGGTGGTATTATAAACTTTTTCTTCCCCCCCGAGTGTTATTTTTATGTCAAAAACGGTGTTATTGATATTAGTCTAGCTATAGGCATTTTTATCTCTACTTTACCCACTTGGGTCACAATTTCGATTGCTTTTATAAGCGCAAGATATACTCTGATACGTTACCCACAACGCATTAATAAAAAGTCACTAACAACTAAAATGAGCGACGAATTTACGTTGATAAAAAATGATAGTCTACGTATCCGTTTGCCTATATTGTGGCGTGAAAATTCAAATAATTACTGGGGATTTTCGATGCTTGTGGTTATGATAATAGTAGCTATTCTCGGAATATCTCTTATAGTCTCAAAATCTTTAACAATACTGAATTTAATAGTACTTTCAATATATATCATAAGCTTAATTTTTGTCGCTTTGTGCGTTACAATAAAAAGCACAACAATACTTCAACGCGAAGTCAAACAACAGACTTGGGATGTGCTTCTCACAACAACAATGAGCACTAGAAGTATTTTTTTTCAAAAGGCTTTAACCCTTACGAAATATACAATATATCTTTCTATACTTCCTATTTGTTTACATACTTTTCACGTATGCGCAATAGGAAATGTATTAGATCATTACACTTATGGTAAAATACCGATGAAAACACGGTGGGTGTATGGTTGTACGTTTACTATTTTGATTTTTTCCTGTATCCAGTGGACAATGACTTGGCTGGGACTCATTTTCAAGAACAATAAGCGAGTAGTTTTTATTGCCTTGATAATTCTTATTACTTGGTGCGCATTACCTATGTGCATACCTACATTTTTATATGAGATGTTTGGAGGAAGATATGAGCGGCTTCATTTTTTGACAATATTTAGCCCTGTCACTATTTTTTCATGTGTAATAGAAGGCCAACATACTAACTATTATTATAACGCATATGGTCTTATGGATAAAGCTTTCATTATCTTTGCAATAATCACTTTGTTTTCATTTCTAGGGGCGTATTTTTCTGGAAAGAAACAAATTCGAGTTTGTGATTGAGGAACAAGAATTGATATCAATATTTCCATTATTGCAAAAAGAATTGATTGAGTACGCTTCAACAAAGCGTATATATTTACTACGTATTCTATATGGGATATGTATCTACGCTGTTTTTTTAGTCAGTTGGTCTAGTTATTCCAATCATAATAATGTCTATCAAGTTCTAGGAAGTGGACACTGGTTATTAGAAAATATATTTAAAGTAAATATAGGTGCTATATTTATTATCCTACCTATGGTAAGCTCCTATGTCATTACAAATGAAAAAGAAAAGCGTACTTTATCTTTACTACTTCTTACACCGCTTAGCCCAAGCTTAATTCTATTTGAAAAACTCCTCGGTTTAGTACTCTCAATGTTTGGCTTTTTATTGATGTCATTTCCTATAATGTATATGACTTATCTGCTGGGAGGAGTGACAAACCAAAAGATTTTTTTAGCACTTTATATTCAGTTTTTAGCAACTGTACAAGTAGCAACACTAGCCTTATTTTTTTCTTGCTACTGTAAAAGATCAATAACAGCCATAGTAGCAACTTATATTTATGGATTTATACTTTACGCGGCTTTACCATTTTACAGCTTACTTTCTTCTATAAGCAACTACAGCATAACTTTGTTTTTTCCCCCAGGTTTTTATTTTTATTTCGATAATTTCCTTGTAACTAATCTTAATATTTTTATTTATACTTTGCCTATTTGGATTACAGTTTTGTTTGCTTTTATAGGTGCAAGATACTTTTTAATACAGCAGACACAATCTAATCAAGAATCACGAACACGCAAAATTTACTACAAATTTTTACCAAAGAAAAATAACAAATTCCATATTCGTTTACCTATCGTATGGCGCGAAAACTTAAATAATTACGGAGGATTATCAATATTTGTAGTCATGGTAATAGGAACACTTATTGCAATAGACCTTATTATCTCTGAATCTTTCTCAATACTCAATATACTAATTATTTCAATATATTTATTGAGCGTAGTTTTATCAATTTTATATATTACAATAAAAAGCGCTACAACATTTCAACGCGAAATAAAACAAGAAACCTGGGAAATACTTCTTACAACAACAATCAGCACTAGGAGTATTTTTTTTCAAAAAGTGTTAGCACTTACAAAATTTACAACATATTCCACAATACTTCTTGTTTGTACACATCTTTTTCAGATAACAACTCTAGGAACCTACTATTATAGTATTTTAAAAACGAAGTGGATAAACGGCTGCATTTTTACGATTTTGATTTTTTTTAGTTTACAATGGATAATGATGTGGTTAGGACTGGTTTTTAAGAACAATAGGAAGATGATTTTTATTGCTTTAGCTGTTTTAATTACTTGGTGTGCACTACCGATGTTAGTCTACGCATTTTCATACGAATTATTTGGAAGAAACTATCCTTCTTTAGCATTACTTAGCCCTGTTTCTATTTTTTTATGCGTGATAAATAGCCATATCCCACATCCTTATTTTTCTTCAATAGAAGCGGAAATGATGGGCGAAGTTCTGATCTATTTTATTATAATTGCTCTGTTGTCGTTTACAGCTCTATATTTGAGTAGTAAGAAGTGTATTAGAATTTGTGATTAAAACAGATGCCGAGTCCTCTTTTTAAGAAGAGGACTCACGCAAAACGAAGTAAGGGCATCGCAAAAGATAATATTTCTTTTACACAACTGAAATTATCCCTTCATTCGACAGTGTCAAATATGCTTCTATAATAAGTTGCGCAAGATTGAAATAAAACTATTTTTTCAACAATTCTTGCAATTCTTTTGAGTCATACATTTCGCGCATGATATCACTTCCACCAACAAACTCACCTTTTACATACAGTTGCGGAATAGTTTTCCAATCACTGTAATCTTTGATGCCTTGGCGAGTCAAATCATCTTCCAAAACGTTGAAATCTACGAATTCGGTTACTCCACATGCTTTTAACATAGCGACAGCTTGACCACTAAAACCACACATTGGTTGTTGTGCTGTTCCTTTCATATAAAGAACAACATTGTTATTTTCTACTGTTGCTTTTATTTCTTTTTCTACATCGCGACTCATTTTGCTAACCTTTCTAAAAGTGATTCATTACAATATCTTCTAATTTTTCGCGCAAAGACTCTTGTTTTACAAACTGTAACACTTCTGCAACAAATGCCTGTCTTAGCAGAATATGTGCCTCTTTTTCGCCAATACCCCTTGCTCGTAAGTAAAACATTGCACCACTGTCTAACTCGCCCACAGTAGCACCATGACTACATTTTACATCGTCCGCAAAGATCTCTAGTTGTGGCTTGGTATCAACTCCAGCATTTTCGCTTAGTAATATATTTTGATTTGATTGAAAAGCGTTGGTTTTTTGCGCATCTTGGCGAACTAAAACTTTACCATTGAAAACAGCGCGCGCTCTATCATCTAAAATACCTTTGTACAATTCGTTACTATTGCAATGTGGTTTTGCATGGTCGATAAAGGTGTGATTATCTATTAATTGTTTGTCTTTTCCCAAGTACAGACCATATAAATTTGACTCGATATGCGAATCTTGCAAGTCAACATTTATATTGTTTCTTATAATTCCACCACCAAGATCTAGATTCACAGATGTATAAGTGCTATTTTTTTGTTGATGAATATTCAGAGCAGTTACTTGGTAAGCTTCTCTGCTCTCCATCTGCAAACGCGTATGGTAGACATGAGCATTTTGCGCAACAAAAACATTGGTAGTTATATTGTTGAAGTAAGTTCCATCTTGGATATGGTGATAATTTTCTACAATACTAACTTGGCTATTTTCACCAACGTCAATAATGTTTTTACCATTATGAATAAACGGTTCTTTACTATCAGAAATATTTAAGATAAAGATAGGGTTTTCCACTACTTTGTTTTGCGATACGTGGATAAAAACACCATCTTGGAGTAGCGCAGTATTCAATACTGAAAATATCTCTTTGTTATTTGTTGTCTCTTTTACAAACTTAGTTACTTTTTCGCGATGGTCCTCAAGAGCTGTATTTAAGTTACAAATAACAATGCCTTCTTGCTTTTCAATCTTAGAAAGTTCTTCGCAAAATAAACCATTCACAAAAACCAAGACATTTGTTGGTGTTTGTTCTAACAAATACTCGTTTATTTTTTCTTGAGTAACATTACTTTTTGGCGACGAAGAATAATTTTTTTCCACAATAGGATTTATGTTTGTGTACTTCCATTCTTCGTTGCGTTTTGTTGGAAATTCCAATTGCGAAAATGTTTCTATTGCTTCTTTGCGAACAGGCTGTAATGGAGAGTCACTTTGTTCTATCCCTTCGAAAAGAGAGATAAAATGTTGCTTTGTATTCATAATATTCCTCTCTTATGAAGAAGCGGCTGCGGCCTCTTCTTTTAGCCATGCGTAACCTTGTTTTTCTAGTTCTAAAGCTAGACCCTTATCACCCGATTTCACAATAACACCTTTGTGTAAAACATGCACAAAGTCAGGCACAATATGATCTAATAATCGCTGGTAGTGAGTAACAACGATAAAAGCGTTATCTTTATTACGTAACTGATTGATTCCAGCTGAAACAATACGCAGTGCATCGATATCTAAACCAGAGTCTGTTTCGTCGAGAACAGCTAGTTTAAATCCAAGAACAGCCATTTGTAGAATCTCATTACGCTTTTTCTCACCGCCGGAAAAACCTTCATTAACAGCACGACGCAAAAAATCATCATCCACTTCAACTAGTTTCGCTTTTTCACGAACAAGTTTCAGTATTTCGCGCGCGCCCATCTTCTTTTCATCGTGGTACTCGCGATTGGCATTAAGCGCTGTTTTTAGAAAATTAATCATCGTTACCCCAGGAATTTCAACAGGGTACTGAAAAGCCATAAAAACACCTTCGCGAGCGCGATCTTCAATAGACATTTCAAGTAAATCTTGTCCGTTGTATGTAATTTCACCTGAAGTGACTTCGTAGTCTTCTTTTCCTGAAAGTACATTTGCTAATGTACTTTTTCCTGAGCCGTTTGGTCCCATAATAGCGTGCACTTCGCCTTTAGCAATTTCGAGATTTAAGCCTCGTAGTATTTCAGTGCCATCAACAGATACGTGTAAATTTTTAATCTTTAGCATATTTCTATCCTACACTACCTTCTAAACTGATTTTTAAAAGTTGTTGCGCTTCTAAAGCAAATTCGACAGGAAGTTCTTCTAATACTTCTTTGCAATAGCCATTGACAATAAGAGCTATAGCATCTTCCATTTCAATTCCTCTTTGTGCACAATAAAACAATTGATCTTCGCCTACTTTTGACGTAGTTGCTTCGTGTTCGATTTTTGCACTTTTATTGCTAATTTCTAAGTACGGGAAAGTGTGAGCACCGCAACGATCACCTATGAGGAGAGAATCGCATTGCGAAAAGTTACGAGCTTTGTCAGCCGATTTAGCTACTTTCACCAGTCCACGATAAGAATTATGACTTTTTCCCGCTGAAATTCCTTTGGAAATGATTGTACTTTTTGTGTTTTTTCCAAGGTGGATCATTTTTGTTCCAGTATCCGCTTGCTGATGATTGTTTGTAACAGCAACAGAGTAAAATTCTCCTACAGAATTATCTCCTTTTAAGATAACACTTGGATACTTCCAAGTAATAGCAGACCCTGTCTCTACTTGCGTCCAAGAAATCTTTGCATTTTTTTGACATATACCTCTTTTAGTTACAAAGTTATATATTCCACCTACGCCATTTTCATCTCCAGGATACCAATTTTGCACTGTAGAATACTTAACTTCAGCATCATTGTCAGCAATAATTTCAACAACAGCAGCGTGTAATTGAGTGTCGGCAAAACGCGGCGCTGTACATCCCTCGAGGTAACTAACATAACTGCCTTCTTCGGCAATGATTAAAGTACGTTCGAATTGCCCAGTATTTGGTGTATTGATGCGGAAATATGTTGAAAGATCCATTGGACATCTTACGCCTTTGGGAATATAACAAAAAGAGCCGTCACTAAACACCGCAGAATTTAAAGCAGCAAAATAGTTGTCGGTGTAAGGAACTACGCTACCAATATGTTTTTTGATTAGTTCAGGATGCTCTTGAAGAGCTTCAGAAAAAGAGCAAAAAATAATACCTTTTTCTGCGAGTTGCGCTTTAAATGTTGTGGTCACTGACACACTGTCAATTACAGCATCTACTGCTACCCCAGCAAGCCTTTTTTGCTCTAGCAAGGGAATACCTAGCTTGTCAAATGTTTCCTTTATCTTTGGATCAAGTTCGTCTAAGCTCTCAAGGGGTTTGTGTTTTTTAGGAGCAGCATAGTAGTACGATTCTTGGTAATTAATAGGCGGATATTTTACATTTGGCCATGTCGGCTCTGTCATTGTTTGCCAGTGACGAAAAGCTTTTAATCTCCAATCTAACATCCACTGAGGCTCTTGCTTTTTTTCGGAAATAAGTCTTACAATATCTTCCGATAGACCTTTGGGAGCAAGTTCCGTTTCTATATCGCTGTGGAAACCGTGTTTATACTCCTTTGTAGCAAGTTCTTCTATTTGCTGTTTAGACATGTTAAATCTCTTTTGCAATCATAAAGTATTATTTATTAAGTTTAGGATCAGCCTCTGTATTTTTGAAGTGCAGCGATTTTAATTGTAAATGGTACGAGGCAAACCCTAATAAACTGGACTAAAATAGTCACGTTTACTGTAAAAAAATTTTTATATATTCAAGGCATGCTAACACACCCTATTTATTTGATATAAGTTATTACTGAATTTTACATTTAAAATCAAGAAAATATTTATTTTAAAATTAAATATCGATGTGTTATATTGTACCTAATTGAGACTAAAATAGTCAAGTTTATTCAACTAAGAACCTATTATAAAGTTAATACTTAGGTATGGTAGCATTTAGGTTTTTACATAACATGAGTTATTTTAGGAAGTAGTAAGACTTAAGAAACGAAAATCCACGTACTTCAAAACCATCAAATATAAGAGTAATTCTTTATGTTAAAGTTAAACAAGAAAACAGAATATGCAATTATGGCACTTTTGTATATGGCAAAAGAAAACAATAAAGTGTTTTCTGTAAGAGAAATTTCTGAAAAATTCTCTATACCAAAAGAACTTTTACGTAAAGTTCTATATGCACTTGCGCAAGATTCTCTTGTCGAGTCTATCCAGGGAGTAAAAGGTGGTTTTCGATTAATAAAATCCTTAAACAATATAAGTGTTATTGAAATAATAAATGCCACTCACAAGCCGGTAAAAATAGTTGATTGTGTAGATGACTGCGAATGTCCACAAAATATCGACTGCAATATCAAAAATAGCATGTTGTCCCTGCAAAATGAACTTAGCAATTTCTTTAGTTCTATTACTCTTAAAGACTTACAGAATAAAAATCATTCTGTAAAGAAAGCCTAAAACACCGTGCCTTAAAATTTTTTATTTGCAAATGTTTCAAATTTTAATTAAAATAAAAAAAATTAATTTCTATTGTAATTTAATTGGTCTTGAAAGTTTGTTTTAAACCTTAATAGAATGCTTACATTCCTCCTATCAAATTAGATCACTTAAATTCAATTTTGCTCTTTCATTTCCTTGGCATCTTGCAAACAACGCAAACGTTCCTCTCAAACATTTCTAGTGCTTATTATTCACTACGATTTACAAACTTAAATGAGCTCCAAAACTATAGCTCAATTTCTCAAACTTGCAGTGTTTGCATCTAGTACTCTGGAGTATTACAATGTACAAAACTAACGTACTAAACCAATATATTGAAAGATTCAACTATACCCAATACTTTAACAAAAGAGGTTCTCTTGAAATTGAAAAACACAAAATTCGACAGTTATAAACTAAATGAAAATATTCTAAAAGACATCGCAGCAATGGGATTTCAAAATCCTACTTCGATTCAGGCACAGTGCATTCCAGTAGCGCTTACTGGCAAAGATATTATCGGTTTAGCCCAAACAGGTACAGGTAAAACCGCCGCTTTTGCACTACCTATTATCCAAAAAGTTGCCCAAAAAATGGATATGGCTGCCTTAATTCTTGCGCCAACACGTGAATTAGCAGAACAAATATCTCAGATGCTGTGCAAACTTGGAAAATCTAGCGGAGCGCGCGTTGCCCTTTTAGTTGGTGGTATACCCATAAAAGAAGATGTAAAAGCATTAGGATCATGGCCAAATATACTAGTCGCGACACCAGGGCGACTCATCGATCATATTTATTCGCGTAGCGTCGACCTTTCAAAAATAGAAATTCTTACTATTGATGAAGCAGACCATATGCACGAAATGGGTTTTTTACCTCAAATTCAGCAAATTCTAGAAGTTGTACCCCGCGAACGCCAAACAATGATGTTTACCGCTACAATGCCTAAAAAAATAGAACAAATGATACGACGTAACATGCGTTCTCCTCAGCGTATAGAAATAGGTAGAACTATGACCGCTACGCGTGCAGAACAAAAGTTATTTCGCGTTAGCGAACAAGACAAATTATTGCTACTTATGGATATTTTAAGCAAAAAATCGCAACGTGTACTTATATTTGCACGTACTAAGCGTAAGGTAGATCAACTTGCTCGTCGCATCTCAGCACTGAATAACAATGTTGCACGTTTACACGGTGACTATGAGCAAGCACAACGTAAAATCGCCATGGAAGGTTTTCGTAGTGGCAAATTCAATATTTTAGTAGCAACGGACATCGCCGCACGAGGTATCGATGTTGCAAACATTGAGCATGTCATTAACTACGATTTTCCTAGTAGTGCTGAAGATTACATACATCGTATTGGACGTACTGCTCGCGCTGCTTCAAGCGGTTTAGCCACGAGTTTTGTTACTCACGGAGACTTATCTTGCTTGAAGCATTTAGAAAAATTGGTTTCTTCAAAGTTTAAATTAATCAAAGTTGGTGATGAAACACCACAAGCACGATCTAGCGAACATTCAAGAAAATACAATAAGCGCGGTCCTAAGAGAAAATCAAGATACTAAGGGTATCTAACGTATAAAACATAAATATCGGTATTAATCACAATACTTAAATAACTGTTTATTTCTTATCATACTTAATAAAAGTAAACACATTCGATTTTCAACGCGATACTCAGTTACTCGTTTTGTAAAAATGCCCAGCAACCTTCAACAACACGGTTTTTATAAATACTAAGATCCTCATGAATACGACCATAAATCTTAAAATAAGTTATACGCACAACAGCACCATAAACGAAAGCTGCGGCGAAAACACTGTCCTTAGAAAAAATTTCTTTCTTTGCGACACCATTATTTATTACTTCAATAATGAGATCTACGGGAGTTTGATAGTTTTTTGTCATTTTTTTGGCAAAATTGTGTTCAGATAATAACAAATAAGAATATAGCACTTTGTCATTTTCAAAAAAATTGTAGAATTTATCGACCATAGCATACAATTTTTGTTTTGTATGCTTTTCTTTTAAAATAGCTTTTTTTAGTTCAGACATAAACAAAGATAAATTCTCAAAAAAAATGCTTTGTGCTAGCTCTTCTTTACTACGAAAATAACGATATAAAGTTCCTCCAGCTGCATTTGCGTGATTTGCAATATCCTGAATAGTTGTTCCATCTACGCCCTTTTCTACAAACACTTCCAGTGCTGAGCGCACAATTGTATCTCTTTTTTCTATGGGTCTTGCCATTTTTTTCCTCTCAAACTAAAGTATCAATCATAAAACCAAAATATCAATTTTTATTATTTTATCAAACAAACAAATAAATATTAACGTATTAATAAATAAACATTCATTCATTAATTGACGGATTTTGCATTCCATTCTAACTAAAAGCACTATAAATGAAACGAAAAATCAGCCGCTAATTTACTGGAGAACTCATGAGTATTTATAAATTAAAATCACAATTTCAAAGCTTTTTGCGACCTATTACACAAGGAGTGGCAAAAATAGGAATTACAGCAAACCAGATTACCATTTTTGCTATGCTTTTGTCTTGTCTGGTCGGAGTTATTCTCTACACAAATACTTTCATTGGGCTTGTTCTACTTCCTATTTTTTTATTTATACGCATGGCATTAAATGCTATCGATGGAATGCTTGCTAGAGAACACAATATGCAAAGTAAACTTGGTGCTATTTTAAATGAAATAGGAGATGTTATATCTGATACAGCCTTATACTTACCTTTTGCCTGGATCACAGGCTTTTCAACTGTTTTGATAGTAATTATCGTTTTACTTTCTGTAATATCTGAAATGATGGGAGTTATTGCTGTTCAAATAGGAGCTAGTCGCAGGTACGATGGTCCAATGGGAAAAAGTGATCGCGCTTTCATGTTTG
Organism: Candidatus Uabimicrobium helgolandensis; assembly: GCF_041508025.1. Lineage (NCBI taxonomy): Bacteria > Pseudomonadati > Planctomycetota > Candidatus Uabimicrobiia > Candidatus Uabimicrobiales > Candidatus Uabimicrobiaceae > Candidatus Uabimicrobium > Candidatus Uabimicrobium helgolandensis. The sequence continues at coordinate 1,319,214 of NZ_CP165719.1, read as the reverse complement.
GCTTATTATCGTTACTTTTAGTTGTAGGTGCTTTACCTGAAAATTGGATTTTTACAATTTTAGTCGTAGTTACAATGCTTTTGATATTGACCATTATTAACCGTGCTCAAAATGCTCTAAAGGAGTGTAAACAATGAATCTTTCTCAAATTCCACAAAATATATTATTAATGATGGGCGGTATTTTTGGCCTACTGCTTCTATCAACATTAATCACAATACTACTGCAGAAATTCCATCCACAAAAAAATTACGATGAGTTAAAAATGCGTATTCATTCATGGTGGGTAATGGCAAGTGTATTTGCTCTAGCCATGACACTCAATAAAAACATATCTTTGTGGTTTATGGCTTTTGTAAGCTTTCTGGCTTTCAAAGAGTATTTATCTATCATTCCAACAAGGAGCGTCGATCGCCGTGTCATATTTTGGGCGTATACAGCAATTCCCGTGCAAACTTATTGGATTATGATGAACTGGTATGACATGTTTATTATATTTATACCTGTTTATATGTTTTTATGGTTGGCAGCCAAAATGGTTCTTATCGGCGAAACAAATGGTTTTCTAAAAGCAGTTGGAACTTTGCAGTGGGGACTAATGATAACTGTTTTTACTATTGGGCACATGGCCTATATGCTTGTTTTTCCCCTTGAATTTAATCCTGTTGCTGGTGGAGGAGGACTAGTTCTTTATCTGGTAATATTAACACAATTAAACGACATAGCACAATTTATATGGGGTAAAAGTTTTGGACGTAGTAAAATAATTCCGAGTGTGAGTCCTAATAAAACTTGGGCAGGGTTTCTTGGAGGAGTAGCAACAACAATAACGCTTGCATGGCTTTTAGCACCATACTTAACCTTTTTCAACACTAAAAACTCTATTGTTGCAGGTGCCATTATTGCATTTTCAGGTTTTCTTGGAGACTTAACTATGTCAGCTGTTAAGCGCGATCTAGGGATAAAAGACACTAGCCAACTTGTCCCCGGTCATGGAGGAATACTTGATCGCTTGGATAGCTTAACTTATACAGCTCCCCTATTTTTCCATTTTACTTCTTATTTAATCCCCAATTTTTAGGAGTAGAAAATGTTAAAGTATTTGTTTTTCTATTTTTTCATAAAGCCTATTATTTTAATTGGTCTCGGATTAAATATTCGCAACTACCAGCACTTCCCTAAACAAGGTCCTGCTATCATTGTGGCTAATCACAACAGTCATTTAGACACACTTGTGCTTATGACTCTTGCGCCAGGCAAATTACTTGGAAAAATGCGTCCAGTTGCTGCTATGGATTATTTTTGTCGTAATCGATTTTTTAGTTGGTTGAGCCAAAATTTTTTGGGGATTGTCCCTATTAAAAGAAAAAGAACAAAAGAAGGAGAAGACTTGCTGCAACCTTGTTACGAGGCTTTAGAAAAGAAACAAATTTTGATTTTATATCCAGAGGGAACAAGAGGCAAACCCGAAGAAATGGCTGAATTTAAATCTGGCATTGCGCGCTTAGTCGAAAATTATTCACATGTTCCCGTACATCCAGTATACATGCATGGTCTTGGAAAAACGTTACCAAAAGGATCATGTTTACCCGTCCCATTTTTTTGCGATGTATTTGTAGGTGAAAAAATTATGTGGAATGGTGAAAAACAAATATTCCTTAACTCCATACGAAAATCAATAGACAATTTAAAGAAGCAAGGGAATTTCCCAATTTGGAAATAGGGGATTTTATTAGGTGTCGATTAGAACTTAGCGAGTAAAAATATAGACTACAATCCTGATCCTGAAAAATTCTATTCTTTTAAAGCAAATAGTTATAAAAGTAGTGATAAATCAGAGAATGGTCTTTATTTTAGGATAAGATCGGGCGATTTTTAAATGTCGACAAAGCCTACTTTAAATCAAATGTTCCTATATAGCGCTATGCACCACAAAATGTTATAATTTTGAGTGTTCATCCTCTACTAGCTAAACGATTTTCTTGAAAAAAGGAATATTTAATGCGAAAAATCTTCCATCCATGGTTACTGGCAATATTTCCAACTTTATTCTTATTCCAGCACAATATTGATCAAACAAATGTAAGCGAAACGGTTTTACCTCTTCTTATAACAGTTTTATTTGTTTCTGTGCTTTGGAGAGTTTTATTGTTAGTGCTAAAAGACCTAGAAAAATCAGGTGTGTTAGTTTCTCTATTTTTGGTATTGTTTTTTAGTTTTGGCCATATTTTTAATTTAGTTAAAAATCTATGGGGACTTCCTAACATATATCAATTATTGCTATACTTGCAAATCTGTTTATTTTTGGTCGCTTTATATCTGTCTTGGAAAACAGAACGCAAATTTAAAAATGTCACATCGTTTTTAAATATTTCTTCGGCTATACTTGTCATCATATCATTGTTTAATTGTTTGTGGTTTGTTTATGCAACAAAAACGTTCGAATCCCAACATGTAGCTCAAAACGGACAAAGCAATATATCACAAAAGCCAGATATATATTATATTATCATGGATGGTTATGCCCGTAATGATACCTTAAAAAGCATTTATAATTACGATAATAAGCTATTTTTATCTTTCTTACGCGATAAGGGTTTTTTTGTCGCTGATAAATCGCGTTCTAATTATCCTCAAACATACCTTTCGCTAGCATCTTCACTAAATCTTGCCTATCTTGATTTTTTACAACGACAACTGGGCGAAGATTATCGTAGTCGAACACCTTTGAAAAAACTTATTCGCAACAATAGCACTACGCGTTTTTTAAAAAAACAAGGTTATCAATTTTGGGCATTTTCAACTGGATATTCAGGTACTGAGTTAACAAATGCTGACTATTACCTTGCTCCCAATAAATATTCAATTAGCGAATTTCAACAAGTATGGATGAATACAACACCACTGGTAAAAATAAGTTATGCCCCTATTCTTAATTTAATTGTCGAAGACAATCATACCGCACATCGCAAACGAATTTTGTATACTTTAGATAAAATGGGTAATTTGCGAAATCCGGTACCAAAGTTTGTGTTTGCTCATTTGGTGTGCCCTCATCCACCGTTTGTTTTTGATCGACAAGGAAACCTTCCTCAACATACTTTTTCTTTAAAAGATCATGAAAAGAAAGAGGGAAAAAATGTTCAGTGGTACATAGAAGGTTATCGTAATCAAGTAGATTTTTTAAATCAGAAATTACAAAACACAATTAATAAAATCCTAAAAAAATCTCACAATTCCATTATTATAATTCAAGCTGATCATGGTCCGTCACTCCAAACCAATTGGAAAAATCACAAAGCAACAAACCTTAATGAAAAGTTCAATATTCTCAATGCATACTACTTTCCAAATCAAAAATATCAAAACTTATACCCAGAAATTAGCCCTGTAAATTCATTTCGCATTATACTTAACGACTACTTTTCATTAAAATTAGACTTACTACCTGACGAAAGCTATTTCGCCAGCTGGGCTTATCCATACAATTTTATAAAAATTACTGAAGAAGATTTTGGGAGAAAATGATTTTTAAAAGATTTTAAAAGGTAGGGAACTATCAATGCAGTGAAAATGGTAAAAAAATCATCAAAGAGGAACTCTCTGTCGAAAATGCAATAGGCTTTTATTGTTAAAATATATGCTGTGAGACTTAGCAGCCTTTTGTTTTTTTTATCATGTTCAATTTTTTTTGCAATCATTTTCCTTTTATATCTAACTCTGTCAATCATCCATAGTTTAATTAACTGGACAATGTTAAATTAATTAAACTATAGACAATTTAAGCGTTTTCTTTAATTGTCTATGAGTTTGAAAAAATCTACTTTACGTTTTTTCGAGGTGTTATCTTCAGAATGACTCCATTATTTCCTACAGCAAAAATTAAGTTACTATTTCCATGGATACTGTTGATTGTAGAGCCACTGTTTAATAATTTCCAAGAATTGTCATAGTGACTTTGTAAAGAGATTTCTTTTTGGTTATTAGAACCAGAAAGAAACAGATGGTCTCCTAATTTAAAAAACGCCTCGTAGTTATGTAGATCTTTTGGTGTTGGAATTCGTTTTTTTGTGTTATAGGAAGACAGTGTGTTATTGGTCAAAATATAGGTAGCAAGACCATCTGAATAAATACTTTGTGTATTGGTCTGTAAATTTTCTATACTTTTCCAAGAAAATTCTTTGTATCTAAGAATAGTCCCTTTTTTACCTACAGCTAAGAAACTCTCTGCTGTAGTACATACACTAATAAGATCTGCCTGTGAGTTACTTTGTAATTTCTCCCAGCCATCTTCAGGATCAGATGGAGCAAAGCTTAAAGCAGTCCCTTGATCTCCCACAGCGATAATGTAACTTATACTGCAGGAAACACTATGGAGATTTTGCTGTGTCCCACTGTTCATAACCTTCCATTTTTCTTCATTGGTATCTTCTTGGTATTCGTCTCCTATCATCTCCTTTAATTCTGGAGTCATAGGTAAGTTTTTGTAGTAATATAGAATAGTACCTTGATTTCCTACTACAGCAACATTATATCCTGTAGTGCCTTCGCCTTCGATTAAATCGACGCATACTCCATTTAAATCTTGAGCAGTGACTCTGTCAAAAACACGCCAAACAGAGTCCTTGTATTGCAAAATGGTTCCTTTTTTTCCTACTGCAAAAGCAGTCTTTCCTGCAACAAATACTGAAGTCAAATCATGTTTTTTGATATCAGGGTTATTCTCTATAGTTATAGTCCATTTATCATCAGCAACCACTAATGTACTAACAAAGAGTAAGGTTAAAACCAAAATTTTCATTTACTTCTCCTTTTTGATTTTCGTATAAAAACAAAGATGCACGCCCTGGTATGAGAGTAATCATAAAGATGTAGGAACACCCATAAAGGATATCCCTACAATCTTTTGCGTTTTTGTTACAAAGATTCCATAAAAAATCAGTTCTAAAAATATTTACTTAAAAGCTTTTTCAACAAGTTCTTGTTGTTCTATTTTGTGTTGTTTATTAGATCCTGTTGCTGGAGCAGAAAGTTCATGACGTGAGACTAGCTTGATTTGTGAAGAATAAGGCCATTTACGCAATATATAAGACCATGCGCCCATATTTTCAGGCTCTTCTTGTACCCAAATAAATTCTTTGGCATTTTTGTATTGATCAAAAATCGCTTGTAATGTTTCTTGTGGAAAAGGATACAGTTGTTCAAGACGTAGAACAACAACATCTTCTTTCTTATTTTCATTTCTGTGTTTCAAAAGGTCATAAGCAACTTTTCCGTTACAGAGTAGAACTCTTTTTACTTTTTGTGGTTTTTCTATCTGATCATCAATGACCATTTGAAATTTTCCTGTAACAAGATCCTCTATTGGACTTTGACTTGTTACACCACGTAATAAACTTTTTGGAGTAAAAATAACAAGCGGCATACGGAATGGAAAAAGAACATGACGGCGAAGTACATGGAAAAAATTCGCTGCTGTTGTGCAATTCACAATTTGCATATTATTATAGGCACATAACTCTAAAAAACGTTCCATACGTGCCGACGAATGTTCTGGTCCTTGACCTTCATAACCATGAGGCAAATATAAAACAAGTCCATTATTACGCTTCCACTTTGTTTCTGAACAACATAAAAATTGGTCGATAATTATTTGCGCTCCATTTACAAAGTCGCCAAACTGTCCTTCCCATATTGTTAAGGTTTTTGGATTAGCGCTTGCATATCCAAACTCAAACCCCATCACTCCATACTCAGATAAAGGCGAATTATATACATAAAAAGTCGCTTGATCAAGCGCTACATTATTTAAGGGAATGTATTGTTCTTCTGTATCTTCGCGTAATATAACACTGTGACGATGAGCAAAAGTACCACGTTTACTATCTTGACCACTTAAGCGTACAGGAAAACCTTGGGTCAAAAGCGAGGCATATGCAAGATATTCGGCTACAGCCCAATCGCATTTACCCTCTTTAAGGAGTAACTTCTTTTGGGTATCATAGATTCTTCTAATCTTAGGTATTACTTGAAAATCTTCAGGAATAGTTAAGATGTTTGTACCCATTTTACGCAAATCTTTGAGAGAAATACCTGTTTGCGGTGAATCATGAAAATCATTACTATTTGGACGACGATAGCCAGCCCAATCTCCTTTAAAAGAAGTATAAGTAGACTTTGCACCTTCTTCGCGTCTGACAATATCGAGTTTCTCTTGTAGCATTTGACGATAATCTTTTTCGACGTTTTTAATCTCTTCTGATGAAAAAGTTTTTTCTTCTAGTAGCTTTTTTGCATAAATTTTACAAGGGTCTGGATGTTTCGCAATTGTCTTATAAAGTTTAGGTTGTGTAAATCGCGGTTCATCAGATTCATTATGTCCATATCTACGATAACCAAGCAAATCAATATATACATCTGTACGAAAGGTTTGACGATACTCCATTGCCAACTGAATAGCAAAAACAACGGCCTCCACATCATCAGCATTTACGTGAAACACAGGGGAAAGAGTTACTTTTGCAATATCAGTACAATATGTGCTAGAACGTCCTTCCATATAATTAGTAGTAAAACCAACTTGATTATTGAGTACTACATGAATAGTTCCACCACAATGATATCCTGGAAGTGTGGACATTTGGCTTACTTCGTAGACAATACCTTGACCAGCGATAGCGGCGTCACCATGAATAAGAATTGGCACCACTTTGCCTGCATCACCTCCATAACGCCTATCTATTTTAGCTCGTACGACACCCTGGGTAACAGGGCCAACAGCTTCTAAGTGCGAAGGGTTTGGAATTAAATTTAAGTGAACATTTTTGTCACAACGAGTTTTCACATCACTTGAATACCCCATGTGATACTTTACATCACCTGCAAAAACCGCATCTTGTGCTGCACTACCTTCAAATTCAGCCAACATCTCGTAGTAGCTTTTTTGCATTATATTTGCTAAAACATTTAAGCGACCGCGATGTGCCATACCAATAACAAACTCATCGATATTTAATTCTGCGCCTTTTTCAATAATTGTATCAAGACCTGGAATTACAGACTCTACACCCGAAAGAGAAAACCTTTTTTGGCCGATATACTTGGTGTGCAGAAAGTTTTCAAATGCAACAGCATTAGTAAGTTTCGTAAGTATATGTTTCTTATCTGCAAGAGAAAATTTGGGAGTATTTTTTGAACTTTCCATTTTTTCTTGTAGCCATTTAATTCGTTCCGGTCTTCTTACAAACATATACTCTGCACCAATGGAACTACAATATGTTTGATTGAGATGAGCAATAATATTCTCCAAAGTCGCAGGACCTATACCTATTTCACTTCCTGCTTCAAATTTATTGCTTAAATCTTCTTTCGTTAGCCCAAAACTTTCAATACCTAGAGAAGGTAAATATTTACGTCTTTCACGCACAGGGTTTGTTTCGGTGAAAAAATGCCCGCGTTTTCGATAGTCATTTATTAGATTCAAAACTTTTATTTCTTTGTGAATTTGCGAGCTTTGCCCAAGGCTTACTTCGCGATTGCCAAGATCATAACCTTGAAAAAAAGCTTGCCAATCGCTATCAACCGCGTTAGGGTCTTGTAAATATTGCTTGTATAATGACTCTATATATTCAGGATGAGCTTGCATAACAAATGAAGAATTTTTCATTATTCCTTCCTTTTCAAAGATGTTAAATTTATATGATTTTCAAGGATAGATGCCTAAGAGTCTGTTATAATTCTGTAATTGGTTCTAGGATTCTTGGGCTGCGAGATAACCCCATAGCATACCAGACAACAATCCGCCAGTGTGGGCATAATTAGCAATGTCAGGTATAACTAACCAGCATAGAAAAAACCATATTATGGCAAACTTAATAACACTATCAGTTAAATAAATATCCCAATCTCTAGTTTTATCGAGCCTACCACGAATCCACAGATAACCAAACTGTCCATAAAGAACGCCTGACATTCCGCCAAAGTAACTAGGACTCATAACAAATTCTGCCACATTAGATATAATCGCAATCACAACTACCTGAGTTAAATAAAAAATAGTCCCTTGTTTTCCTTCTATTAAAAATCCTAAGTGATGTAGTGCTAACATATTAAAAAGCAAATGCAAAACACCAAAATGGACAAATATAGGAGTAATGAGCGTCCAATAATAACCATTAAACGGATTTCTCCACAATAACACATTTTCAGGAATACGCATTTCTTTTAATTCAGGAGAATGAAATAAAGCTGTCACAATCACAGAGGTCAAAATAAGCACTTGTGTTAGATAAGGGTAACGAGGTCCAAGAACCAACGTGATTTTTTTAGCACGCTTTTTTTTAGGTGATTTGTCAACAATGACACTTGTATATCGCGGATCTTCACTATTTTGTATAAACTCACCAAAAATTTTTTTGGCTTCCGTTAGTTTATCTTCATCTTCTATCCAAAGAACATATTCTTTCTCGTTAGTAGACTTGATAATGTTATCAATCTCTTTACTTAAGAGGTAATTGTTTAGCTTTTCAGCACTTTTTTTATTTTCTAGTTTACCGATTTTTCTCATAGAGATTATCCATAGCGTTGTTGAGCTAATATTTTTACTAGTTTATTGTTTTGTTGTATAGAAATATATTTCTTTTCGACCATCATTTCACTAAGACGCGGTATTTTTTTATTATTCTCATATGCTTTTCTTTGTAAAAGCAAGCATTCTTCTATTTCTTTGTCTAAAACAAAATCATAATATATCGCAAGCTTACCTAGTACAGTATCTTTATGCAGTATCTTATTAAACCGATGCTCACAAAGAAGCTCATCAATTTTTTGCTGCGAAATGATATTTTTTTTTGTTAAAGCGGCTACAATTGATTTTGCGCTGTCAAGTAATTGCGTAATTTGCTTATGAGTAATAAGTTCATAGCGAATTGCAAGCCTTAGAATACTCAATTCTTTAGTATTTTTAATTTTACGGCCAAGAGGTATTGTTTTTGAATCTTTTGTAGAGGGAACGGAAGGTTGTTGTTCTTCAACTAATGGTTGTAGTAAAGCAGGTTCTTCTCCTGTAAGATAATCTTTGTCATCCTCTTCACTTTCGAAAAGTGAAAATTGCAAAATTGTTTTACCAATTCTTATTTTCTGTTGCGGTTGTAATTGATGATGCTCAACAAGTTCACCTTCGACAAATACACCATTTGCGGAGAGTAAATCCGTAATATAAAAGACACCTCCTTGACTTGTGATCATTAAATTCAACGAAGAGCAAAGCGGATCATCAACGCGAAAATTACACACACTTGAACGGCCAAGTAAACGCGTTTTATTTTGAGGTAATAGGAACACTTGATTAAGTTGATGCCTTAGTCCTTCTAGTACAGTAAGTTGTGCATCAGTCATATTGAGTATCTCTTTCAATTAAGTGCAAAGGAATTTCTTTCAAAAAACGCGATGGTGAATTGCGAAATCCATACGTGTCTCCACGCGAAGAAATTCGACTATAACTAATTGTTAGAATTTTCTTTGCTCTTGTTATACCTACAAATAATAATCGCCGTTCTTCTTCTATTTCATTTTGCGTTTCACTTCGGCTGTGTGGACATATACCTTCTGCAACCCCCACAATAAAAACAATCGGAAACTCAAGTCCTTTTGCCGCATGTAAAGTCATTAATGTAACATGATCTTGATCAGCAGTATCTTTTCCGCTGTCTGTTAGTAATGAAATATGCTGTAAAAAGTTAGAAAGATTTGCATCGTTATGTATTTTTTCATATTCTTTTGCAGAAATTAGGAGTTCAAGAATATTTGCCTGGCGTTCTTCTTCTTTCTTTTCGTCATTTTTCTTAACATGATTCATATATCCACTTTCCTCGATCACAAACTCAATAAATTGTGAAATAGGAAGGTCCATTTTGCCTCTAAGTCGCGTAACTATTCCCATAAATTTTCGCAAAGAATTTTGTTGTCGCGTTGTCATACGAGTCCACAGCGCTTCAGCTTCAAGCACCTCACAAATACTTATATCATTTTCTCTAGCAATTTCGATTAGGCATTTTAAACATTTTTTGCTAATACCACGAGGAGGATTATTAATTATGCGAAACAAAGAAATTTCATCAACAGGATTTGCCATAAATTTGAGGTAAGCAAGAGCATCCTTAACTTCACCCCGTTTATAAAACTCAAGACCACCAACAATCGTATAAGGAATATTGGCTTCAACAAGTTCTGTTTCTAAAATACGGCTTTGAGCATTTGTGCGATAAAAAATAACAATATCACAAAGTGAATAATCACTACGTGACTGTTGTATTTTACGGCGTACCATTTCCGCTTCGTGCCTTTCATCGTCTGCACGAACAATTTTAACCGACTCTCCTTCTCCATTTTCTGTCCACAATTCTTTTGCTTTGCGAAAAGTATTGTGCGAAATTAGACTATCGGCCACTTTTAATATAGTGCTTGTACTGCGGTAATTCTGCTCTAGTTTAATCACTTTTGCATCAGGAAAATCGCTTTCAAAATTTAAAATATTCTGAATATTTGCTCCCCGCCAGGAATAGATGGATTGATCAGGATCTCCTGTTGCACAAATATTTTGATGTTCCTGTGCTAGTAGTTTTGCAATTTGATATTGAGGCTCGTTTGTATCTTGAAATTCATCAATAAGTATATACTGAAATTTATTTTGATAAAACTCTAGTATATCCTCGTTTTTTTGGAAAAGTTCAAGTGTTTTTAATAATAGATCATCGAAATCAAAAGCATTATTTCGATGTAGCGTCTCTTGGTATGTTTTATAAACTTTTCCAATGAGTCGATCCCAATAATTTTTGGATTCAAGTATTTCTTGCGAGGATTTTCCGTGGTTTTTATAGCGGCTAATAGCGTATTGATACTTACTTACACCTATAGATAGATCAATATCCAGTTCTGTAAGAACTTGTTTTATAATTTTTTTTTGGTCATCTGCATCGTAGATTGTAAAATCGGGTTGATAATCGATTGCCGTGCATTCTTTGCGTAAAATTCTCGAACAAAAAGAATGAAATGTCGTGATCCAACCAATATTATAATTTGTCAAACTTTCAACGCGTTTTAGCATCTCTTTTGCAGCTTTGTTAGTAAAAGTAAGTGCTAGTACCTGAGAAGAGTATATTTTTGTTGAGACTAATCGTGCAATTCGATGTGTAATGACGCGCGTTTTTCCACTACCTGGTCCAGCTAAAATAAGAAGTGGGCCTTCATCATGATTCACAGCATCGTGCTGTGGTTTATTGAGTCCCTGTAAAAAATTCATCGATTAATAATGAGAGTTAGATTTTTACGCCTTTGTCTCATTCTTCCCTTCTTCAAATAAAAAAATATGCTGCTATTGACAATTTGTAGAAAAATAGCTAACATAAAAAAATTATGGACAGCTAATTCAACTTTTATGGAAGTAATTCAGATGGAAACACCATCAAATGAAAAGAAAAAGAAAAAAGGCTTCTTGAGTTTTCTTATGCGTATTTTTATTATTTTTGTAGTCATTATTATGATTGCGACAGGTCTTTTTTATTGGAAGAAAAAGACTGTTACAATATACGCTCTAAACTTTTACTCTTCGCAATTGTCAAGTTCTTTAACCTCCGAAAAACACTACCAATTCTCAGAAGATCAAGAGTATAAAATTGAGTATGAAGGTAAAAAAGGTGAAGCTAGTTTTGATGAAGCGCAAATAAAAAAGCGAATATTAGAACAACGACATAAAGAAGTATCAATAGCTTTACAAAATCTAATAATAAACTACAACGAGAACTCAACTAAAAAGTGGCAAAGAATTTTTGCTGAGTTAAGACAAGATATCAATAATATGTTCGTCGATCAGCAAATTTCTGTCGATGAATATAAGCTTTTTTTAGCAAAATTAGAGGCCTACTCAAAATAGGTTTTTGGAACTTCCAACAGGAAGTTCCAAAACTAACTTATTCATACGAAAATTCAATTTTAGTGTCACCAATCTGAATAATATCCCCAATTTTTAAATCGTATCTAAATGTTATTGTTTTTCCGTTAACACAGGTACCGTTTTGGCTGTTGTTATCTAAAACTTCGAAAGCTCCCCCGACATTACGAACAATACAATGAATACGTGACATTTTGATATCTGGAATTGGAATAGAACATTCTAGATTTCGTCCGATAGAAGCTTCATCACCGTCATTTATTGTACAGGATAGACCTTCGCCTTCTCCCTGAATTACCTTGAGTTTTCCAATTTTCATACAGCATCCTTTTCAACCATTAAAACACAATGTCCTAGTTTGGTTTATTTAGGTCATATTTTTCCATTTTTTTGTACAAGTTACTGCGTTGCATTTTTAAAATTTCGGCTGTTTTCTTTACATTCCAATTCGTTTCATCTAATTTTTGAGACAAAAAAGCTTTTTCAGACACTTTTTTAAAGTCTTCGAATGTTTCTGAATTAAACATAAAATCATTAGAGGATGTTGTGTTGGTGTAAAGATTAATATCTTTATTTGTAATTATATCTGATTTAGCCAGAATCACAGCTCTTTCGATTAAGTTTCTTAGCTCTCGAATATTTCCTGGCCATGAATAAGACTGTAAACTACTAATAGCGGTGTTTTCTAGTGTTTTCGCAGGCAGTTTATATTTTTTGACAAAACGATTGAGGAAAAAATTAGCAATTACTGGTATATCAGCAAGTCTCTCTCTTAATGGTGGTAAATGTATAGGAACAACATTAAGTCTATAAAATAAATCCTGACGAAAACCACCTTCAGTGCTTTCTTCTGCTAAATTTTTATTTGTTGCAGCAATAATACGAACATCTACATCTATTTGGGTGGCACCACCTACGCGTGTAATTTTTCCTTGCTCGAGCACTCGCAGTACTTTTGCTTGAGCAGTCAGGCTCATATCGCCGATTTCATCGAGAAATAAACTTCCTTTATTAGCAAGTTCAAACTTTCCTTTGCGCTTTTCATGTGCGTGAGTAAACGCTCCCTTTTCGTGTCCAAACAGTTCACTTTCAATCAAACTTTCAGGAATTGCCGCGCAGTTTACTTCTATGAAAGGTGCATCTTTACGAATAGATTTGTGATGGATTGCTTGAGCAATTAATTCTTTACCTGTTCCATTTTCTCCCGTAATAAGAACTTTCGCTTCTGTCGGAGCTACACGTTCTACTGTATCGAGAATTTCGAGAATAGCTTTACTATTACCCAATATTTGAGGATCATCATTCACAATTTGTGACAATTCTTTACATTGTCTCGATAGTTTTTTCTTCTTCAGTGCATTACGGATAGTAATAAGAACTCTATCTTGATCTAGAGGCTTTGCTAAAAAATCAAAAGCACCTTTTTTAGTAGCATCTACAGCAATAGGAATTTCAGCATTTCCAGAAATAACAATGACTTCAATATCAGGGTATTCTTTCTTGATTATCTCTAACAACTCAAGACCGTCCATACCGGGCATCTTGATATCTACTAATCCAACATCAATATCCGATTTTTTCTTTAATAATTTGAGAGCTTCTTTACCATTTGCTGCTTTATCCACATGGTAATTTTCATATAAAAGAACCATTTCAAGCGTTTTGCGTATACCTTGATCATCATCTACAATCAGAATATTTGTCATTGTTTTGTTCCAGCTAGTGTTAAATTTTGATTACAGCGTTTGGACCTAAAATTCTTCATCGTCGTAATCGTCTTCGTCCTCATCTTCAGAAGTCTCATCTTCATCTTCATAATCATCATCTTCTTCGTAGTCATCATCTTCATCGTCGTCATCTTCTTCGTAGTCATCATCTTCTTCGTAGTCATCATCTTCTTCGTAGTCGTCATCTTCTTCGTAGTCATCATCTTCTTCATCTGCTTGCTCACGTGCTTTTTGAGGTGAACGCTTGTTGCTTTTGCTACGATTGGCTTTTTCACTAACCGAGTAACTAATATTATTGGTATCAAAAATACGTTGGAGAGCTGTATTGAAGTCAAAATTGCCCATAGCTACTTCGCGATCATGGTCGTATTTTTTTGTATGGCCATCGTTACCTACATAACCAACTAAATTACCTCGTAAATCATAAACGAAAAAGTGATTTCTCGTTTTGTTTGTCTTGTTTAACCAAGAGTATTTATGAGCATATCCAGCAGGAATGTTATTTGATCTAATGCGATAGATTTTTTCAACTTCAGGCTCTGATGATGAAAGATGAGTTACTTTTTCTCTTTCTACTTGGTAACAACCCAGTAGAAACATACTGCATATTAAAAATCTAAGTAGCACGTATTTTCTCCTGAAATAAAAAATGCCAGGAACATTCCTGGCATTTTTGTATAGTTTTTAGCTAAAACTAGTTAGCAATTGTATCCATGATATCTTGTCCACCCCAGTCAGCAGCAGCACGTCTTTGGTGATCAACGTGAGCGTCTAGGAATAAGAATTCCATAACTTGACCGTTTTCGTGGTTTTCAACAAAACCATCATTCCAGTCATCAGTTGTGATTGGAGTAGTAGTGGTTTCTTCGGTTGGACGGAAAATACCAGGGTATGCATTTTGGTCTTGGTTCATACGACCAGCGTAACTAATTTCTTCTACTGTATCTGGTGTTGCTGCAGTACCAGGAGCGTTACCTGGATCTTCCATGTTAGCAACGTCTAGTTGGTCTCCGTTTATTACAGCTGGATCACTAGAGTTAAGGTCTGGAGTAGAAGGACATAGGTATACTTCTGGCTCAATCAATATTTTTTCTAGGTATAGTGCAAAAATAAACATACTACCATTTGCTCCAAGACCAGAACCAGCAACATCAGCACCGGTTGGATAACGAACTTGACGTCCGATATCAAGTAAGAATATATTGTATGCTTTTCCGAATTGGCTTAAGTTAGCTTTACACTTAGATTGCTTAGCTTTTTCACTTACCTGGCTAAGAGCTGGTAACAACATCGCAGCCAGAATACCAATAATAGCTATTACAACTAATAGTTCTATTAGAGTAAATCCTCTTTTTTTCATGTGAATCTCCTATCTTGCCCACATGCTCTACATAAAATAAGGTAGTTGCGTGAGCGTTAAAAAATATGTTTACGATATATAATATATATATATAACCCATTATATTTTCTTCCCAAAAAAAAAGCAATTTTTTTTTGGGTGTAAACTATTTATTTTGCAAATTTTACTCTAGACCGCTAACAGCACTTCATTCATCATAAAATAAAATTTTCAGGAACTTTGACCAATTGAAGTTTCTCTAAAGAGTAACTTATAAGCCGCAAGCTTAATTTTTTTAGGGAGTTTAGCATGGACGATATATTGGAAATTTTGGAAACACTCAATACTAGCGAACACCAAGAATTTATACTCACCAAAAAGAAGTTTAAAAAACAACAGTCATTTATTTTATCTATCAAAAAAGCAGACGGCGTCAAAAAACGAATTACGGTTCAGCAAATATTCTAAAGTAAATAGCTTGTGCTATTAGGGCGTGTTATCATTCAATACAGATAAAAATATAACGGATTCATTTAATGATACGCCAGTAGTATTGAGCCCGAGCCCGTTTGCGAGCCCGCGCCCGAAAACTTTTTGAGAGCGACAGAAAGTGATTTATTGGTTCAATACTAGTTTTTTGCGATGGAAAAAGAAACTTTGCTTCTTTGATAAATTGTTAGTGAAAGTTTCGCAAACGGGCTCGGGCTCGAAAAAACACAATATTTTGAATGATGACACGTCCTAGAAAAATCTATCGATCTCATTCCTATCATGGAACGAGATCGTATTCTAGCGCAGGTATTAAAATAAAAACACTTTAACCATTCCACAATCTCAGGAAATAAGTGTAAGAGCCACCATAACCACAAATGTAACCATTTGGTGTCATGAACGAATTGCGTACAAATGAAGGGAAGAAAGCAATTTTTTCATGGGAGTTGTTTTGGCAAGTTGTTTCTAACTCCTGCGTTGTTACATAACAACTGTTCGAATAAAAAAACTGCTCGACATTACAATTTCCTTCTATTATTTTCAAGCAGCTTT
The DNA here is from genome assembly GCF_041508025.1 of Candidatus Uabimicrobium helgolandensis. Lineage (NCBI taxonomy): Bacteria > Pseudomonadati > Planctomycetota > Candidatus Uabimicrobiia > Candidatus Uabimicrobiales > Candidatus Uabimicrobiaceae > Candidatus Uabimicrobium > Candidatus Uabimicrobium helgolandensis. The sequence goes on along the minus strand of NZ_CP165719.1, from coordinate 1,303,157 downwards.
GTGTTCTATGATCCCAATAACGGATCGTATTATCGCGAGACGCTGAAATAATTTTATCTTTTACAAACGCCACGCTTGTTACTCCGTTTTTATGCCCGTGCAAAACCGCCACTAATTTTTGCTGCTCTACATCCCAAACATGGATAGTTCGATCTTCAGCTCCTGATACAACGTAACGATTATCTTCACTAATATCCACACTACGAACATCGTGTTCATGTTCTTTCCACTGCTGTATACATTTTTGCTCAACTACATCCCACAAATAAACATTACGTCCGCGGTCTCCAGAAACAAGAAAGCGATTGTCTCTACTAATTTTTGCACACAAAACGATCTTTTTATGGTCTTTTAGTGTAGCCTCAATATTTTGATTTTCTAGGTTATAAAAAGTGATATTTTTTGAATTACCACCAAAATAAATAGCTTTATCATTCGTTGTGTAGTGTGCAAAACGAATATATTCATCTGTTGCTATTGTTTTTATTTTTCGTCCGTTTGTAACATCCCACATATGAATATCCGTGTCTTTGGACGATGTAAGAAGTAATCTGTTACAATGACTAAAAGATGCCGTTTGAATATTATCGGAGTGTCCTATCGGAAAAGAAATTTGGGATTCGCAGTTTGCATCCCATAAACGGATGGTCTTATCACTTGAACCTGAGATAATTTTTTGGCCATCGCCAGTCATGTGCAAACCAAAAATGGCACTTTCGTGTCCTTCAAATTTCTTTACGCACCTACCACTTTTAGTTTCCCATACTCGGATGGTTCCAAAAACACCTGTCGCGACATATTCGCCTTTATCATCACATGAAATAGTAAATACAGTACTTTTATGAGATAGAACTTGCAAACATTCGCCACTTTCAATATCCCATATTCGAGCAGTGTAATCGCGCGAAGCTGAAAACAGCAAACGATTATCTTTGTCCATACACACACTTTTTACATCGCGTTCATGGCCTTCAAAAACGCGAAGACACTTACCGCTTTTTGTGCACCACATTCGAATAGTGTTATCCCAAGAGGCAGAGACCGCAAGTTTTTCATCGTTAGACACAAAAACTCCATTTACTGTTTTTGTGTGCCCCTCTAAAACATGTAAGCACTCTCCTGTTTTGCTATTCCAAACGCGAACTGTTTTGTCTTTAGCACCAGAAACTATCAGTTGGCCATTTTCATTGCTACTCACACAAGCTATTTCCTTAGTGTGACCACTTAGCGTCTTCACGCAGTTGCCATTTTGTACATTCCAAATACGTAAAGTTTTATCTCCTGATGCAGAGACAATTTTTTGCGGATGGCAAAAAGATACACTAGAAATATATCCTTCATGGCCTTTTAGAGACATCAAACGACGTCCAGAAGCAACATTCCAAATATTCAAAGTCTGGTCCCAAGATCCCGAAATAACAACACTTTGTTCTTTATTGGTCGCAACACTAGTTACGATATCTTCATGACCACGAAAAATTTTAATTGTTGCGGCATTTAGAGTTTCAGGAAGAGGAGATAAACTTTGAATCCACGTCCACTCTCCACTTTCCGCTTTTTGTTTTCGCAAATAATCAACAAGCTTATAAAAATGTGCTACCGCTGCTGGCTTTTTTTCTTTGTAGTAAAGACGGCTTTCAGGAGCATCGTACCAGTATCCATGATTCCACAGTGATTGAATTAGGCATTGTGGATGTCGAACTAAAAAATGAAGATCTAAATCAATGATACTACTTATTAGTACTAAACTATCTTTTTTAATAGCAACATCATCAAATATCTCTATTTCTAAATCCTGGGGCAAAGGTACGGTAATAGAAGTTGTAGCAAATTCTAGATCGTTGCGTAAATCACTTAACATGTTTGCATTACATTTTTTCTCTAGAAAATCAATGTTTGCAAATAATTTGAGCAACGAAGAGTAATCTTCTCCCCACTGCATCTGATAAGCAATCTCAGTAAGAGAACGTTCGTAATCAAACCCTTGTTCTTTAAAATATTTAGCTAAACGCAAATGATAATTTCGCAAGTTGTTTTTTCCCAGCCACATTTTAACAGAGCGTTCAAATTCAGGATGGAAAAAAGCCAATAGTTTTTCGCGCTGAATAACAAAATTAGCTAAGTCATTTTGCAAAATAACAAGAAGGTCATCCCCTGTACCAAAGTCGCAAAGTAGTATATCTCGCAATTCAACTTCAGTAAGCCCGCTGCGACTAGCAGCTATTAATCCCAAATAACAGGATATCACATCTTTACTATAAGTATCTTCTAACCGGTTAAGAATCTGAAAAAACAAAGACTCCACGGTTTCTGCCAATTGCCCGACAGCTATTCCACCTGCACTCATTTCGTCCAAAGCGACCTTTAAAAATAGAGGGCTCCCGCATGCTCTATCAACAAGAATATTTTCTTCTTCTATCGTTATAGAACTTTGTTGTTCTTGTTGATAGTGACGAATAATAAGACGTATACTATCCTCATTTAGAGGAGGAAGAGAAAGAACTTGTGGTGATAAATATGTTTGAATTCTCGGCCACACAGAGGTAGGGCGTGTTGTTAACACTAATCGAACATTTTCACTTAAATTTTGAGGAATCCACAACAAATCGTGGCCTTCTTCGTTCATTTCATCAATACCATCGATAGCAATAACAATTCGCTGCGATGTCGTCTGCAGGACTTGATGAATTTGTTCTGTCATATCGATACCGGATAAATCATCAATAAATCCTAATTTATGAAGCTGCTGCGCGAGACTAACTGTTACACCTCTTACAGATCGGCTGTCACCGGCCATACTCATATAGTGAGCAATAATCGGTTCTGGGCCTTGCCACGAATGGATAAACTGAGCTAATAATGCGGATTTCCCGGTACCTGCTACAGCTTCGATTGCCAAAACATTTTCTTTAGATTTATCGCAAGCAAACTGCGTCAATCTTTGTAAGTGTTGTTCTTGGCCAACAAAACCGCGACGTTTTTCTTCGATGATCTCTTTTAAAGCATCTTCTTTGCTATAAGATTGTAATTCAACTTTGACACCTGGAGGGTACTCTTCATCTATAATTTTTTCAATATTGTTAGCAATAATTTCTAAAAGTTCATTGGGATTTGTGTAATAAAATATTCTTTCTTGGCACAGTTCTAAATCTTGTTTTAATCGTTCTAGAGAATCTCTATCTTGTTCGTTTTCACTCGCGACAAGACTCTCATCGTATTGAGCTACATCACCAAAACAAAAAAAACGGCGATGTTTAGGAATCGTTTCTAAAGCCTTCTTTATTTCCATTTCAGTAATAGAAATTTGCGCACTATTTAGATTGCCATTCGCGTCTTTTCCAGGGCGCCACCCATAACGATAACCCAGGATTCCTACAAAATATTGGCACTCTAGTACCATATCGATACACCAATTTACAAGATCGCTGTGGTGTTTTTCTCTCCACCTCAAATCGTAAGGAATAATATGTAACCGTCGTTCAAAAATTTTCTGTTGTAGCTTTTGAAAAATAATAGCCAGATGATCGCGTTCCAGTTCCATATCTTTAAAAGTAGAACTAATAAAAAATTTTAAGGTGGTCCAAATATGCATTTGTTATTCCTATATTTAAAAGTGTGTTGGAAAATTGTGCGAACAGAAACTTATCTTAAGTGAGTCGCAAAAAGTTTTTGAGCACGTTTCGAGTCAGCGTAGAATTTGAGTGTCAGAGCAAGGAGAGCCTGAGAGGCACATAACTGTAGCTATGTAACCGAAGGCTCAACGCCGCTATGATACTCAAAGACAAGCTGCGTACTCTTAAAAACTTTTTGCGACTTGCTTAAGTGCCAATTCATAATTTTTTACAGAAAAAAAGATTCAGGAGAAGCAGGTTTTACCATAACCAATGTTTCTTTTTTTACTACAACACTACCTGGTTTTGCACCGCGACTCTTGCTTACATACTTTGCCATTGTGTAGATAATCGCTACTTTGCCAGCATTTTTTTGCTTTGAATAGTAAGCAGTAATAGCCGCTATTTTTTTTACAGTACTTTTTTCTGGCAAATTATCATGGCACGCCAAAACAACGTGCGCACTAGGCATTCCTTTGACATGAAACCAGTAGTCGTTGGCGCGTGCAAAACGAAGACTCAAATAATCATTGCTTTTTGCGTCTCGTCCAATATGTACTTTATAACTGTCAATCTCTATTTCATCTATGCGATAGTCATCTTGTGCTTTCATGCCTTGCTATCCCAATATGGTTCTTCGATATTATTTTGTTTATTTTCATAACGACTCATAACAAATAATAAATCTGATAAACGATTTAAATATTGCAGTGTACATTTTCCCACGGATTCCTCTTTACAAAGTTTTGATAATAAGCGCTCACTCCGGCGGCAAACAGTGCGCGCAACATGTAAATAAGAAGCAGCTAAAGCTCCACCTGGCAAGATAAAATTTTGCAAAGGTGCTAGCTCTTCATTCATTTCATCCATCCACAATTCTAGTTTATCAATATGTTTTTGTTCAACGCTTGGTACAGGCATTTTTTCCTTGTCTTCTTCTAAAATACACAAATCGCAACCTAGATGAAAAAGCTCATTTTGAATTTCACCTAGTCGTTGTTTATTTTTGTCAACGTTAGTAGTGCTTATCGCTAGACCAATAAACGAATTTAGTTCATCAACTGTTCCATATGTTTCAATGCGTAGCGCATGTTTTTGAATGCGTTGTCCACCTCCTAAAGAAGTTGTTCCATCGTCTCCTTTACGAGTGTATACCTTTGTTATTTTCGGCATGTTGTTCTCTCTCGAAAAAATAAAAATACTTTGAGCGACAAATTTGCTTATAAAAAGATTGGTAGATTTGAGTAAACATATCTTCGTTATAGAAAATTATATTTTCTACATTAGAAAAAAAAACGGCTTCGTCGTTAGCAACTAAGTTATTGTATATATCTTGGTGAATTATTTTTTTTTGAGAAATAATGTCCAAAAATTTAATTGCTTTACGGACAACAGTAGTTCGAATTTTATCTTCGACTTTACTATTCTCAAGATAATTATAAAATTTTTCATAGGAAATATGTTCGGATACAACATAACTGTAGTTATGTGTTTTAACATAAGCTAACGGTGTGGGATGTTCGAAATTGAGCAACTGTAAATGATGGGAGTTACACCAGTTTTTTAGAGCTTGCGATTTGTTAGAAAAACGCGTTACTGAAACTTGCTGTTTATTGTAATAAAATATTTCTTTATCTACCTGCGAAATTTTATTTATAAAATCTATTATTTCATCGTATTCGCATAGTGTTTTATCAACAATTGCGTGCAAATTTTTTTCAACTACTTCATAATGCCGCGTGTTTTTGCGCAAGTATTTGCGAAGAATTTTTTTTATACGTTTTCGTGATATTCTCGTCGTTTCGCGACAAAAATTTTTTTTTAATGTGCAATCAATAGACCACTGACGACAACGAGCATACACTTTGAGAAAATAATAAGGCGAAATTTCAGAATATTGAGCAGCGAGAATCGCCAAATTTTTTAAACATGCTGCTCGACTAACTGTAAAATATTGAAATTTTATTTGCGCTGGATCTAATGTAAATACATCATTTTCTGAAATTAAAAAATTACCGATATGTAGATCCATTTGTTGGATTTTTTGTCGATGATGTTCTGCAAGGACAGCAATAATTTTTTGCAGTATTTGTTTCTTACTTTCGATAGTTGGTGATTGCGTCCATAAATCAGAAGCATTCTCTGCGAAAGATATATATTTTGTAATAATACACCAATTACCTTGCAAAGTTTTTCCCGAAAACAACAAAAGTGGTGTTGTGATCTTGCGTTTATCTAATTCTTTTATTCCCGCTAACTCGCGATGCATTCTTCTTTTAGCATTAATTTTTCCAAAAAAAACCTTTATAATCACTTCTTGCTCTTGATACTTTCCCTTATATATAGATCTTTTACCAGGCACATTTCGTAAACACTCTCCACATACCAAAGATTCTTTTGAGTTTTGCAAAGTAATAGTGTCAGACATTCTTTACCTATAAAAAAGCATTAAATTTATTACAATACATACGTAGCCACATATAAAAAACCTGTTTTCTTCCCCATGAGTATCGGCATTCTTGTAAATACTCCTCCATAAAAGATTTTACACCAAACTTTGCAATTTGAGCGAAATCTTGTTGGTAGTTTTTTCGAGTAAAAAGGCGGAAATTTCGCGCGCGAAACCAAGGATTTAATGACTTATTACGAATAATCATATTACCAAAATCAATTAAACCAAATCCACCTTCGGGCAGAACAATAATATTTCCAAAATGTACTGCACGAAAATAAATTCCTAATTTGTGAATATGAGCAAAAAAAGAGGCGAGTTCTTTTATTATTTCGCAATCTTCAGGTGATTGCTTGAGATGATCCCGCAAAGTTACACCTACAAGCGGTTTGTATATCATATAAAAAATAGGAGTTCCTTCAACATGGTAAGTTCCCATTAGCTCCATGATCGGTACGTTTAATTTTTGTAATTTTGTTACGTTCTCAATAAATTGATAAAAATAAAGTCCTTTTTTCTTAGGAGAGAAAACTTTGATAATTCGCTCTTTTTCTACTATTACTAATCCGCCACCGCGGCTACGAGTTACTGTTTTTTTCCCTTCAGTTAATTGTGTATAATATTTGTAAGCCACCTCTTCAATTACCATGTCTACTTTCCTATTAAAGTAATTTCTAACTCAAAAGATAATTTGCCTTCTTCTTCATTTAAACGTGGATCTTTGTCTTTTATTGTTTTCACAATAGCTATTTTCTTCAATTTAGTTCGAAAATCATCGAGTATACTATATACATCAATCAAAGATTCTTCAATAACCCCCTCGATACGTACAGTAGATAAAGTAGCGTAACCTGTGTTAAAATTTACTTCCGTAAGATACATACTTTCAGGTATTTGGGAATGTACAAAGTCCATAATTTCAAAAAAATGGCGATTACTTACAACATAATTATCAAGTAGAGTAAATTGTTTACTAAAAGTAGCGCTTTTTTGCAATGCATTTTGGATTTTTTTCTCGCGATTTTGATACGTACTATAGCGTTTACTCATATTTTTGTAAATATTTTCATAGTAATTCTCAGTTGTCACAACATAAAGAGTTGAAAAACACACAAAAATTAATGTCAGAGCTATTGAAGCATATACAAATAATTTTTCTCGTATCAATTTTTCAATTGTTTTTTTGCGCTCACTGATAATTTGTATAAGAGAATCTTTTTTATGAGCATGAATTTTTGCTAAACCAATGGCAATAAAAAAATTCTGCGAGAATTTCTGGAAAAATGGGCCACTTGCTCCTGGTAAATTGTGAGTCAATAATGACTTAGAATTTAAATAACTAACAGGACAACCTACTTTCTTCAGCAACATATCACGCAACATGCGTTCATTACTTCTTTCTCCAGAAAGAAGCAATTGCTCTACTTGTAAGTTAACAATCCCTGTTTGCAGCGCTGCAAATTTAATAGAGGCTTCCACAAGATTAGGTATCTCACGACCAGAAATAGGAGAGGGTGTACTTACCGTTTCTTCAATTTCGTGATCATCGCTTGTTAAATCAATTTCAACGAGCTTGTAATCATCTTTGTTTTCGAAATTCTCTTCTTCGTTGATATTCAAATTTCTCATGAAATACAGTTCGTTAAAATTTACAACTACTAAATTTAAACTATGTTTATCTATATCAACTATACCATATTTTTTTTCTGAATCTATATCGTTGTATTTCAAAAAAAATTGGTACAAACCAAGTGCACAAGGTACAAAAAAATCAATCTTAATTTTTGCCTTTCGCAAAAAATCACTCAACAAATCAAGAAAACTATTGCGTACTAAAACGATAACCGCAACCGGATTCTTTTGTGGTATATTCACAACAGTAAAATCATAGCTCAAACTTGTTTGCGATTTTTCGGAGATTTGCTCTACTTCCATTTCAACTAAATGATGAATTCTTTCTTGGGGACATCCAGGTGGTATTTTAATATAACGAATATTTATATTTTCGCCTGAAATTCCGACGACAGCGCTCGATATTTTTATATTTTTATCTACCAAGAAATCGCAGAACTTACTTGCGGTTTCTTCCGAAAATTTATCATTTTGGGAAATAGGCAATTCAAATTCACAAGCATTGTTCAAAGATGTACTTTTCTCAGAAGTTTTCATTTTAACAATACGTAAACAACTATCTGACACTTGTATACCTACACCTAAATTTTCAGACATAGATTATTCTCCTGCAGCTTTTTTTTCTAATTTAGTTATTTGACTGTTTATATCATTTTGCAATTGTAAATCTTGTGTGTAGGCTAATACTTGTTTATAACATAAAATGGCAAGGTATGATTGTTCGTTTACTGCAAAATTTTCCGCTCTAGTCATTAAATTTTCAACAAAATATTGTTTTTTTTGCAAGCGTAGATCTTCTTTTTCTGCTTTTGCAAGCGCTAGAATTTTATCAAGTTCAGCGATGGTATACATTTCTTGCCATTTGCTGTATATTCCTTGGCAAAAAGAGATGCATGTATCGAACTTACTACTTTGTTTAAAGAACTGTGCTTCCTCTAAAAGAAGCCGCGCTTGTTTTTGATCTTTTTCGAACAATTTGACAATCCGCTCAATCTCACCTTGGGGAGAAATTTTATATTCATAAACAAAAAAGTTTCCCAACATATTTCGATAACTAGTATACGCTTTACCAAATAATTGTTGTTGTTCGTATTCTTTTGCTAACCCTCGAAGTTCCAATAATTTTTCACGATCTTTTTCGTAGTTAGTTTTTACTTTCACAACGAAATTATGATTTTGTAAATTATTAAAACGCTGTGTAAGAACTAAGGCATTTCCTACATTTTCAATAGAAGCGATGCCGGCTTGCGAATAAAGAAAACCAAGTTGCTGCTCTTGCCAAACTATTTGCCTTACATCTTCTTGCTTAGAAAAATTATCGATATTTGCTAAAAATACTTCTGTATTTTTTATCACCTGCATTTCGGAAGCATATGCCGTTGATATATGAAAAGAGCACTGTATTTGTTTCTCATCTAAATCTATTTCTTTCGGAAGAGCATAAGAAATTTTAATGCCATCTTCAACTATTTCATAACCAACATGAATCTTTTCTTTCCCCTTCCAAAAAAGTTTACTATTCTCTTTTGAAGTGTCCCCGTTACTAAACGTTTGGTGTAAAATAATTTTATCTTGTTGCCAGATTTTAAAATGTGCACTACCAAATACGAACTTGTTTTTACGAAATACATTGACATTTCCTGTGGCATCCATCGTGATTTTGTTATAGACATCTTCCACTATTTTTTCATCAGGAATTTGTGGAGATTCATCGACTGCGATAACTGTAAGATGGTCAATATCTACGTTAGTCACTTTACCGCGAACAATGACTGAAATGTTAAAGCTTTTAGCATACGGTGGCGGAACAATTACTTCAAAAAGTTCTTCCCATTTTGCAATATTTCCATTTAAAAACGGCGTGTATGTTTCGATAATATATGAAGCTTCATTTTCACATTTCCACGAGACTTTAATCGCAATCTTTCCCAATACTTGGTAACGCAACCAACAGCTTACACGATAGTTTTTTCCGTACTCAATAGCAATAGACTCCCAGTACTCTATTTCATCTGCTTTCTTTAAATTTAGATAGTATTTTCCTGTTTTTGCATCCTTTTCCTTCAACAAACGCTGTGCAAATTTGTAATTCCAACCACTATCTTCTTCAAAAGAAAAATTATCAACAAGGTTACCTGTTATAAACGAATTGTCTTGTAAACTACTGTGTAAGAAATACACAGCTGCAAAAAGAGATACAAAAATTGTACTGAAAACAATAGGTATTAGTACCTGCGATTTTTTGGCTTTCTTTTCTTTACTTACTTTCTTGTAATTCGGTACCTGCAGTAGACAAAAATTTGTTCCTATTTGTAACATATCGCCATGTTGAATCTTATAAATCTTCTTGGGTTGAAGACGTTTCTGATTGACAATTGTACCGTTACGGCTTCCAAGATCTTGTAGTTTATAACCACCTTCATCAACATAAATTTCAGCATGCGCAGATGATGCTTGGTCATCATTTAAATGAATATCATTGTGTTTCTTACGACCAATAGTATTTTTTCCTAGTTTCAATGGTATTTTTTGCTGCCACTGTTTCGGCTTACCTATCAAAACAAAAGCGCGGGGCAGCTGATTTTTATTTTGTTTGTCAGTACTAAAAATAAAGCGCATTTTCCCTACAGTTATAATATCACTATCTTCTATAACATGCTCAGTGATCTTTTTTTCGTTGAGTAGTGTTCCATTAAAAGAGTTTAAATCTTTTATATAATATTTATCACCACTTTTCCCTACTTCAAAATGATGGCGTGAAAAATGACTATCACTCATTGTTATATCGCATTTTGAGGAGCGTCCAACAATAATAGGTTTATCTTCAATATTGTATGCTTCATCTTTGCCATCGATATGTAATTGAGCCATCTTATCTCCTGTGGTTTGTTTTCTTTACTTTCAATTATTTAGGTATTACTTTACACTAGAGAGAGTGCAAAACTTTTTCGCGTAGTGGATCAAATGTATCCAAATTGAAAGTAAGATCTTCTTCTGCGATTAATTGCGAAATACACTTTGCACAAAGTGGGGCAACTGCAAATCCAACTTTATAGTGTGCTGTGGACACAATCACCGATTTGTTCGTATTTATAAATCCCATTACTGGGTACCGATCTTTTATAATAGAACGTACACCTGCCCACCTTTCGATAACCTCAAATTTTACACTTGGCATGTACTTGTGTAAAGTACTTCGTAAATATTCATAACCAAAATCATTAAAGTCCTCTTCCCAAACACCTTTTTCTTGGGTAGATCCTACAAGAAGAAAGTCACCTCTTGGAACAGTATAAACATCTCTGTGAAAAAATGTCATTGCTTTAGAACTATGAAACTTTGGAATCGTAACCATTTGTCCTTTTACTGGAATTAAATCTATTTTGTAATTAAAATACTTTAATATATCACTACACCAAGCCCCAGCGGTAATAATACAGTGTTTTGCATAAATAACCTCGTTTTCAAGGAATATTTGCACTTCTCCATTATCATCTTCAATATTTTGTATAGATTCTTCTCGTGTCTTCAATCCTAAAGAAGTACATGTTTTCACTATCGCTTTCAAAAGTGCACGATTATCCACGTAATATTCATTCGGAAAATAAACTGTTTTACAATTTTTCGGTAAAAATTCTTCCAAAAAAGGCGGCCGTTCCATTTCAACATAATCGCGTGCCATTTCGCGGTTAATTTGCGAAAAAAGTATTTTGTGTTCCTTCTCCCCCTCTGGCTGAGAAAAATCAAAAATATAGTAGCAACCCCCCTTGGTAAAAGGAATGCTAATACCAGAATTTTGCTCCATAAACTTTAACCACTGCGGCATCATTTTTACAGAATCAACGTATAGTCTTCTCAATGGTGAATAAAATTTCTTTACGTCCCTTACAACCATTGTTCCTGCAGCAGCCCATGAAGCATTGTTTTTCCCAATTTTATTTTGGTCCAATAAACAAACTGTTTTTTTTCTAGATAGTTCTTCTAGAGCACAAGATAGGCCAATAATTCCGCCACCAATGATGAAAGTATCAACATACGTTTTTTTCATTTTTGTAGTTCTTTAAGACGTATTTCTCCAAATGAATTTATCCACTCTTTTTCCTCTTTTGTCAAAGGTAATTGACTGGCATTATCGAGCAGAGCATACACTCGTTCCTTAGTCTTAGCTTTTTTTATCAAATCGATAAAAGCATCAGACAAATGGCTGTTTTTAGACCTTTGTTGTTTGTTCTCTTCTTTTGTATCCTCTTGTGGTTTAATATTTTCTTCTATATCTCCCGATTCTTTTTCAATCGAGGTCGCGGTATAAATTTTATACATTTTTTTTGCTAAAAAAAGAAAACCTACAAGTAATAGCAGAAAAAAGACAAAACAACCCATTGCTTCAAGGTAAAAAGAAAATTTACTTCCTTTTGATTTTTGTTTACTCACAACAGTCCTTTCTGTGTGCCAAATGGCAAAACGCTTATAAAGCAATATTCAAGTTATTATAAACAAATATCTTTGCTGGCGCTAGACGAAAGTACTCTATACATTTGTAAAATGTAGCTACAATATATTATTATTCTTATTATCGTTCCTGAAATGCGTCGGCATTGTTTGAGGAAAATCTTTTGAAAATAGTAAATAAACAGAGTTTACAAAAAATAGAAAATAATACCACCTACAATGGTTGTACTTTTCACTTCGTTGTATATTTCAGATGCCTCTTTAGAATTTCTCGACTTAAGTTACAATCAATAACAGGTTTACCTAAGGGACTAGAACATTTACGTTCTCTAAAAAAACTAATATTAGTAGGAAATCCTATTGATGAAGAACAACAGAGAATAATAAGAGAAACATTCGCACAAGATTGTGTAATTGTTTTTGATTGACTTAAACGACTTAACGTTACCTAGTTATCATTATGAAATGCAAATTCGATGTTTATAGAAAAAAGAAATAGAATTTCAAGTTAAAAACGCGCAGTGCAATATTAATATTGCACTGCCATTTTAAAAAGGCACTTTGCATGGTTATTCAAATCCAGTAAAATAAAAGGATAAAGTCGAGAATAACAAGATGTAAATCATTTTTTTATTAGGAATGGGACTGCCGATGTTCTATCTACTCTTTAAAATTTTGCGTTTTATTTTTTGTTTATTAGATGCAATTATTATTACAAGCATTACCTTTTTGTGCGCTTTACTTCCTAAATCAATCAACAAATATTTTATTCGACGTTTATTTAGATTAGTATGCTCAAGCTTTATTCACCTAATCGGGCGTAGTCCTCATATCCATGAAAAATTCCAATCCAAACTACCCAAACAATATATCCTTATTTCAAATCACCCTTCTGGCTACGATATATTACTGCTAAATGCAATATTTCCTGTATATCCTTTAGCTAAAGAAGATGTTCGTAAGTGGTTTTTATTGGGGAAAATTGCTGATTCTGCCGGTACCATTTTCGTTAAACGCGGAGATAAAGGATCAAGACACGCTTCAAAAGAAGCATGCCGAGAAGCAGCGAAACAAGGTAAGAATGTTCTGATTTATCCCGAAGGAGGATGCCTTGGAAAACACTTACGTCCTTTTAAATATGGTGCTTTTGATATCTCTATGAGTACCAATATTCCAATACTTCCAGTTTATTTACAATACGAAGCTGAAAATTGTTTTGAGTGGGGAGATTATGGCCTGGTGAGGCATTTGTTAAACTTAATAAAAGCTGTAAACAAAAATGCCCATTGTTATGTTTTTAATCCTATATACCCAGACGGTTTTAAAGATCCTCAGGAGTATGCTGAATATGTCCAAAGGTTATATACTAAGTGGGAAGCAAAATATCGCCTAGTCGACTACATACCAACTCCGACAATGGTACATACAGAAAAAGAAGATATCGAAGATACGGTAGAAGGTAATAAAGATTTAGCAGAAAATGAAGTGTCTGCAGAAGTAGAATATGCAGCTGTGAACGAAAAATAAGTTGATCTAACTATTCGACATTATCCCCATGAAGATGATGTCGAATAGAACGCGGCTCTTCACTATAATAATTTGACAATTAAAGTCGTTGTAATTTTTTCACCAAGACAAATAGATTTACTTCCTATTCGCAATTGTGAGGAATTGTCATAATTAACTTTGTCTTCAACTTCAACAATTGTCCCTAAGTCAATTCCAACATCATACAAATATTTTAGTAAAACAGGATCTTCTTCGCGAAACTGAATAATTTCGGCTTTTTGCCCTTGCTTCAATTCACTCAATCTACACTGAGGAACGCGTACGATTTTCCCATCTTTACTTGGTATAGGACACCCATGTGGGTCTTTCTCAGGATAACCAAGAAATGCGTCGAGATACTCTTCGAGAGAAGAGTCAGTAACATGTTCCAAAAGTTCTGCGTACTGATGAACGTTTTCCGACGGTATTTTCAAAGTATTATTAAGAAATACTTCCCATAATCTATGTCTTCTCAACAAACTTAAAGCAATTTTCTCTCCTTTTTCAGTTAGAGAAACGCCTTTATATGGTAAGTGATCCACATAGCCTTCTTTACTCAAACGTCTAACCATATCAGAAGCGGATGCATTAGACACTTTCATTTCCTTTGCTAGAGAAGAAGTGGAAACGGGGTTTTGGTCTAATGCTATAATGTATATTGCTTTTAGGTAGTCGCCATACGATTCTTTTATAAAAGGACTGTTTTTACTCATGCTCGGTTTAGTGGTTGTGGTTTTTGATTTATTGTAAGTAGAGTTTTTATTACTTGGAATCTTCTTTGTTCAAATTCTTTGTTAAAGTTAACACGTTTCCTTTGTCGTTATACTCTATTTTATCAACACATTTTAACATCAACATTATTCCTAAACCACCAATTCGTCCTTCTTGATAACGTTGCCGCGCTCGACCAACAACATCACCTTGTCTTCCAATTTCAAGATAACTTTGCCAGTCAAAACCTGGTCCACTATCTGTTACCACAAGAGTAATTTTTTTCTTATCTAAAATATAAAGAACTTCCATCATCGCCGCGCTTTTGTGCTTATTTCCGTGTTGCGCCCCATTTCCTACAGCCTCGCGAAAAGCAGCAGCCATAGTAATTTGTTCTTCTGATGATAATCCTGAAATGGTAAAAAGTTTTTGCGCTAATTTATTTGATTTCTCTATATGTTCGTCGTGCGTAGCAAATTGCATGAGAACTTCTTGGTCAAATATAGCTTCTTCCTCCGTAGATCTTCTCAAAACCGTATCTGAAAGTGTTAAAAGATGACGAATTTCAAAAGGCTGCACAACTTCTTCGTCGCCGCAAATACGCAAATTTTCGGAGTTTGCTAAATCTATACTTTTAGGAAAAAGAGTAATGAGAGGTATCAATCTACCATGTCTACGACATTTTATTGACTCGCAAAGTGATTGATGATTTTCAATCGCAGTGTCTAAAATTACGAGATAAGTGTGTCCTTCATTTACAAGGCTTTCTGCTTCTTCTACAGTTTGCGCCATATAGGTTTTCCAGCCAGCCTTATCAAAGTGATACTCCAATGTTTTAACAAAGAAATCTCTTTGTGGTAAGACTAAAAGCACAGCAGCTGTTCTTAAACGAGAGATATGTTCTTCAAAAGCCTTTTCTGGTGCAAACTTTACATTCTTTTTTACTTTTTTAATTAGAGACTTTTCCGGTTGGAATTTAAGCACTTTTTTCGTAGGAACTATTGTTTTTCGCCCCGTTCGAGGGTTTTTTATAATTTGGGCTTTTTTTTCTACCAATCGGAAAGAGGCAAAATCAATTAACTGAATCTCTAAACCTTTTAAAATACAGTCTTTCACAAAGTGGAATAAATTGGATACAGCACTACTAGCTCTTACCTTTGTAATACCCGTGTCACTAACAACATTGTCTACTAAATTTTCAATAGGAAAGGATTCTTTAGGAGGAGTTTTTCCTGTATAAAAGCAACCAAATTCCTCAATATTAACACTCTTATTTTTCTGTATAACTTTGGCAATGTTATTGCTAACGGAAGTTAGAAGCTTATCCGCTTCTTCTGAGCTATGACAAAAACCTTGCGACTGGAGTTCATCAAGTATGTCTTTTTTGACAATAATATCCATTTACATTCACTCCTCTTGACATGCTATTTTATGTTGTCTATTTTGTTGATTAACTCTGACTCTGATATAATTTTCTTTTCCAATAATAGTTCAATAACAGCTTTTTGCAATACCTTAAATTTTTCTGCTGAACCGTCTAAATAAGCTGTTATTCCATCGGAAGAAGAGAATTTTCTATTTTCTTCGGAGTTATAAAATTGGATAATTGCTTTGCGAATAGCTTCCTTAGAGGCCAAAACAGGCTCTACGCGACAATTTGTTAGAAACTGAATGGACTCAATAGCTTCAAAGTTATTCACATCTGAAATTGCAAGTGTAATTTGACCATCTTTTTTACTAATAGGCATTACATTGTGTTGTTCTATTACACTACGCGGAATTTCGCGTACTAATATTGCTGGTATTACTAGGGAAGAAATATCAATGCTGTGGACACCTTCTAGTTTTGCTAATGTTGTCGTAAGTTCTTTATCCGAAATATAGCCGAGTTTCACTAATAGTGGCGCAAAATCTCCGCCAATTTTTTCGTGCATTGATAGAGCTGTTTTGAGAGCTTCTTTTGTTATTTTTTTCGCATTGACTAAGGAATTTCCTAGTTTCATTCTATCCATAATTATGCCGCCAAAATATAGATGTTTTAATATATTTGTAGTACACCCTAAAGTTTTTTATATACGCTTGAAAATATGCTATCACAGTTCATAAAAACTGTCAACTATTAACTACATGGCCTGACAAAAGTATTCACACAATTTTGCTTGTGTTTTGTTGTAGTGAAAGATGCCATCGTAATTTTTCACAATTTCTTAGTAATCGTTTTCCCAAATCATAATATGCCCATCTATCCCAGCAGAGACAAAAGAATTGCCTTTCGTAAATTTGCACGCCGTTACATAGCCTGTATGCTCATTAAGCACAAGAATTTGATCTCCATGCCAATTCCACACGCGTATACTACAGTCTTTGGAACCTGAAATAATCCGCGTTCCACTTTTGTTAAAAGAAATGTCTGTGATACTACCATTATGTCCGTTGAGTAAAGCCAATTGTTTTCGAGTGGCTATGTCATATAAATAAATATAGTGATTTGACATACCAAAAGCCAATGTATCACCATCAGGACTTATAGAAATGCAGCTAATACTTTTTCCAAGAAGGAGATCAATCACATGGCTTTGCTTATAAGTATCAGCAGAAAAAACATAACACTTTTTTTTATAGCAAGCAAATAGCCATTTTCCATCGCGGCTAAACATTACGTTCGAAAATCTTTTTTTGCGAAAAACGTGTAGTGTTTCTAAAGTTTGTAAGTCATATATATAAGTAGCTTTTTTACCAACAGCGACTAGCTTTTTATACTGAAAATCTACTTGTAAATCAGCTATTTCATCTTGTATGTAAAGTTGTTTTTCCTGGCGCTGTGTTTGCACATCGTAAACAAGAATAACACCTTTATCATTAGAAATTAAAAACTTTTGTTTGTCGTTTTTTATAAAGAATTTACAAAATTTTAATCTATTCATATTCGGTATCTTTGCTAAGATTCTCTTTTTTTTAAGATCCCATAAATAAGTTATCCTATTACGCGAAACAAAAATCATTAAATTGCCTGCAATATCAATATCTTCAATACCACTGCCTATATCTATCGAAAAAGGCATTGTTTTTGTCGTATCCCATTTATGAAGTTGTTCATCACCGCTTGAAGAGATAATATAGCGATCATTATCTACAAATTCGCAGTCATATACGACACCAATATGTCCACGAAAAGTATTGAGTAGTGACCTTGATTGTAACGTCTTAGATTCTGAAAATCCAGGCAAGTTTCGAACTTCTAAATCCCAAAGCTTTAAAGTTTTATCATCACTTGCCGTAACTAGATATCTGTCATCGGAAGAAAAAGCGCAAGCGCGGATAATTCCAGTATGTCCTAATTTTAATATTTTTCGATGAGGTCCCTGGACGGAATCATATTCATACCATCCTATAGGTTTTTCAAGCTCTTCAAGCTCCTCAGAGTTCCATAAACGAATATCATGGTTGTCTCCTGCGGAAACAAGGAGATCTCCCGAGTGACTAAATCGACAAGTATATAAATGCCCTGGATGTTTTAGTTTAGGTAAATGTTTTTTTCTATCGAAGTCAAAACGGTGCAGATGTTCAAATTTACCAGTATAAGCCAAAAGGTTTTTATTAGGGTGGAAATCCAAGCAATCTGAATGTTGCGATATTTCACTTATTTGATAAAGAAATTCTAGTTTCGGAAAAGACAAAAAAATCAATTTCTCGAGCATTGCTATAGCAATAACATTATCTTGATAGTTTATATCTAAAGCACCAATATTATGTTTTAGTTTTTTTGTCCTTATTTTTTGAAAATTTTGCAAATTCCATAAAGTAAGAATATTTTTATTTGTTGTCAATAAAAAGCTACCATTTTTATCTACAATTCCATATTCAGCGGCCTCCTTTACTTCTCTCTCTTTCTTAAAAAGAAAGTTGCGAGAGACTATTCTTTTTTTGGTTAGAGTTATCAGTGATTTTTTATCTGGTGTAATAACAAATCGCTTTATTTTGGAACCTAGTCTTTTGTCTAAAACTTGATTACGAATCTTAAATGTAAGCCAGTACCACTCCCAATCGCGCATTCTAGGAGGGCAATAATATTCAGACTTCAACAAGCGATTTGCAACAGCAATATCGTTTTTTTCGATATAAACATCACTTAAAGCAATAACGTAAGGATAAAATCCTTCTCGTGATTTTTTCTTTTCGTTTTGCAATGATATTTCTTTTGTAACAAGCTCTTTCTTTTGAGTATCGAGAACCGCTTCTTGTTGCTGTAACTCTAGCTGTTTGTTAGTTAATTTAATGGTAAAAAAAACAAATAAACCTACAATAATCATGGCCGCAACTGATATTGTTGTTGTTAAAAGCAAATTGCGCTGTATAAGTTTTTGGATTCCTTGCCACATGGAAGGCGGTTTCGCTATGATAGGGCGATGCGCTAAGAAGTTTTTCATGTCTTGCGCAAATAAACTTATGTCAGTATATCGTCTTTTCGGAGATTTTTGCAAACACTTGAGACATATAGCTTCTAAATCCATAGATATATCAGGGTTTAAGGCTCGCAAAGCAATAGGTTCACTATTTATTGCTTGGTACATAATGTTTACAGTATTTTGCCCTTGAAAAACGCGCCGTTTTGTAAGAGCTTCGTACAAAGTTGCTCCTAAAGAATAAATATCACTTCTTGCATCGATATTTATTTCTTGTATTTGTTCTGGCGAAGCGTATGCAGGCGTCCCGACAAAGTTTTTCGACAAAGAAGCAGTATTATGCTTTATCTTAGCTAAACCAAAATCCATAACTTTTGGTTCACCTTCTGATGTAAGCATTATATTTTCAGGTTTTAAATCACGATGAATAATATTCTGTCCATGCGCCATTTCTAAAGCTTTCGCTATTTTTATAAACATCTCAACAATTTTTTTCTCGTTGAGCTCATTCTTCACAATGTACTGATTCAAAGTAATTCCACAAATATACTCCATAGTGAAATAATGCTGTGGTTTCTCGCCTACTTCAAAAATTTGAATAATATTAGGATGATCCAAACGCGCAATCGTTTGCGCTTCCTGAGTAAAGCGTCGCAAATGTTTTTCATCTTGCGACAACATAATCTTTAGCGCCACTTCTCGATTGAGTTTAGGGTCGCAAACGCGGTAGACAACCCCCATTCCTCCCCGCCCAAGTTCTTCTATTATTTTATAACGACCAAAGCCTTTCTCTAATAGACAATTTTTCCCATATACTCTAGAACTTATATCATCCATCAAAGAATTATCTGTCGATTTTTGTTGTTTTGTTCCCGACGGACAATTTCCTCTAGAACTTATATCATCTACCAAAGAATTATCTGTCGATTTTTGTTGTTTTATTTTTTGTTGCCTCAGATATTCTTGGTATTTCTGCTCAACTATTTCCAACTGTGCAGAGGAAAGCAACTGCATTTTGGCAAAAGCATCAATAAGTCGTATATGACAATTCTGCATACGTAAATGGAGTTGATGCTCTTTACACTTTTTCATTGTTGCTACATCAAATTTTTCACTATAGTACTTCTCAAAAAAAGTATCAAAATCCATATTATCTCGCGAATTAAAAAATTAAAGCATTTGTAAAAAAAATAGTTTATACTTAGCTTGTGATTAGTTATTTTTTACTAAGACCTAGCAAAAGTATCTACCGGTTAACATTTTGTTCTCTTAACTTCTACTTTTGTCAGATCACTAAGAACCTGTTACAAAATCAACTTCTAAACAAGCCATTCTTTTTAGTGTAAAATTATTATTTTACACTAAAAAGAATGAAATCAGAATTTAAAAGTAGCAATTTTGCGCCTTAAAATAATTTTATAACAGGCTCTTAGAATACAACCCTCAAAAAATTAACTATTCCTTAAAATATCCTATATTATATAAAAACTTAAATATCGACACGCTTTAATTCTACATTTTTTTTCATATTCATCAATTAAGATTATCATAATTAAGTGCCTTAGCTCAATTTAGAGTCATCTCTTTCCTTTTAGTAAAGCGGGTAGCTATAGCTTTATAGCCAAGGAACAACAAATATAAAAACAAATACAAAAACAAATAAATAACACGTGTGTCGCTTATTACAAATGCAAATTAAAAGGAGTTGATTTTGCAAAACGAACAAAACGAACAAATCGATATACAAGAAATATTTCCGAACATACAACCAACCCAAAAAGCCCCTACCATGTACATGGTCAATGGCATTGGTACTAATGTTTATGGGAAAAGAGATTATCATGCTGAAACAGGCGCTTACCTAAAAACATACTGCTTGGCTATTCTTTTTATACCAGTGTTAGCTTTCCGCGCTTACCGTGTTCTCGATGCACAAAATGGAGGATGGATTTTTCTTGGCCGCGAGCCACTTTCTCGTTTTGCCAGAGGCTGGAATTATTTTCTCTTACTAGGTATAACTTCCTTAATTGCTACTGGTATTTGGTCGGAATATACAAACTCACCGGAGTATAGAGCTCAACAAAATTTAGCGAAAGCACAACAATTTCAAGAACAAAACAACACTGCTGAAGCATTATATCATTATATATTAGTAGCTCGTAGCTATACATCTTATGCGCAACAAGGACAAGTAGAAATAGACAACCACATAAATAATTTGGATAAAAGTTCAATCAAAGATGCCACAAAAATAGTGACTGTTTTTGTGAATCAAAATTATACACAAAGTAATAAGAATCTCCTTGTACAAACAATGAAAGTTATAGAAAAAAGTGCGCAAACAGATGCTCTTGGAAGTTATAAATTGTATAATCTTACTTACAAAATAGGTAATAAAAAACAAGATGCTAAACTTCGCCAAAGTTTATTAGAATCTATTGTGAAACAACATCCTGGGAAAGTAAGTTACGCATCTGATTTAGCGGTACTTTACGAACAACAACAACGTTGGAAAGATTGCCAGAAAATCTTAGAACCGCATGGTACCAAACTTATCAAATACGAAGGTGCGCGAATCTTAGGGCAAATTTACGCACAACAAGGCAACCTAAAGATGTCCGATGCACTTCTTGTTCCTTACGTAGAAAAGGGGATCAAAAGTCTAAAGCGTATTGAAAGTGAATATGAAAGAGTATGGCAGAGATCTCGCCAAGACGCTATCAATATAATGGATAGAACTTATCGCTATGATCGTACAACTTCTGAAGAGAAGATGCGAAAAATTTACATGGACTATATTCAAAAGCATTTAAAAGAAGACAAAAATGTAAAAGCGAAACTCGAAGAATATCGTGAAGCAGCGCGTATTGTAAATGTAGCGATGGACTTAGGTCTTGTAAAATTATACCTAGCAAGAACACAGCAAAACGAAAAAGAACGCGAAAAACAACTTCAAAAAGTCGAAGCATTATTTCTATCAATTCAAAGTGTTGCTGGGGGAAGTGATCGTTATCAACTTACTCTTGGACAAGTGTACTACTGGATGGGCAAAAAAGAACAAGGAAAGAAACAATTTGCAGAATTCCTAAAGCAAAACAAAGGACAAACTGTAAAATCCTTAGAACTTGCAGAAATATATCGCGAACTAGGAGATAGCACCGAGGCACATAAGTTAGCAAAGGAAGCTTACAATTCTTCAACTAAAGAGGAAGACAAAATGTACGCCGCACAAATTTGTGCTCTGTCTAGTCTTGATAATGAAGAAAAAATTTCTTGGTTGAAGAAAACTAATCAAGAAGATGCAAATAACTCTGCGCTACTCAACAGTGCACTTGGTAACAAAGCCCTTAAAGAAGGTGATAACGCAAACGCACAAAAATATCTACAAAAAGCAATTACTTCTTATCAAAAACAACATAAAACATCGGCAACACTAAACAACGAAGCACTCGCACACTATTCTTTATTTGGCATAGAAGGTAATCCTAAACACATTAATAATGCCGCGCGTTTGTTAGATGAAGCAGTGTCTTTGTCTCCGAATGATAGTATTATTATTCGCAATGCATATATCTATCTTTTAGAGAAATCCATTTGCGATGTGATTGGTTCACGCATAGACTTAAAACTATTTCAGTCTTTTCTTTCTGATTCGATTCTTCGTTTTTTTTACAAAAATAAAAGCTCAAAACAACAGATACTAAAACAACTACACAACAATGAGACATTTAAAAAAGCCATGTCTTACATGAAAAAAAGCATGGTTCTTGCTCCTGAAAAAATAGATACCTACTCAAAAGCAGCGGCTTTTTATTTTCTACTACAAGACCATGAGTCTATGCATGGATTACTTACGCAACTACGTAGCATTCAAAAATATCTTCCGCAAAAAAATTATGGGGGAGAAAATCTAACGCAGTTTATAAGCTTTTTTCAACAAGAAGCTAACTACTACAATGGCTTGGCAACTAAATCCAAAAATCCGACAACAATTGCAATCGCGGGAGCCTATCATCTTTATTACGATTTTGTTCTAGCGCAATGTGGCACCAA
This sequence comes from Candidatus Uabimicrobium helgolandensis, assembly GCF_041508025.1. Classification (NCBI taxonomy): domain Bacteria; kingdom Pseudomonadati; phylum Planctomycetota; class Candidatus Uabimicrobiia; order Candidatus Uabimicrobiales; family Candidatus Uabimicrobiaceae; genus Candidatus Uabimicrobium; species Candidatus Uabimicrobium helgolandensis. The sequence continues at coordinate 1,280,298 of NZ_CP165719.1, read as the reverse complement.
TACCAACGTAGCGCAAACATTAAAAGTAGCCCAAGATCTTTACAAGAAATTTCCATCTACAAGAGCTCACCGCAACCTAGTCAGTAGTCTACTATTGCAAACACACGTGGTGTTAATGCAAAACAAAACCTACAAGGGCCAGATAGGTAAATATGGAAAAGATGTTGGGCACGAATATTTAATCGCTACAGCATTACGCAATTATCCACAATTCAAACAAACTATTGTACAAAACGCTCATTTTAAACAAGCAATAAAACTCATAAAGAAAAATACCGTTTCTTTTCCCGAGTCCACAAAAGTGCTGTATTGGGTTTTATTATCTACGTCTGGTGAGCAACAAGCCAAAAGCATGCTGCAAAATTTGAAAAATTCGCAACTACGCAATGCTTTCGAAGAAGTAAATACCATTTTAAATGCAACAAGCGTTCACGCTTTGCTTGATAGCTACTGGTTTTATACAGCAGTCGGACAAAAAGAGCGGGCACAACAAATACTCGCTGCATATCAAAAACGTGGCGTACCTTTTCCAAAATAGATAACTTGTAATTCAAAATAAACTTCGATCCTGAAATTGTTTAGGGTCGAAGTTTACAAATAAAGTATTGTAGGGAAAACATTATGTTCAAGAACAAAATAATCAAAATATTTACATATATTCATTTTATTTTTGGAATAGGTTTTATTGTTAGTTACTACGGAAGAATAGAACAACTATTTGGTATTTACAAAGATTGTGGAATAGAACTGCCAGTAGCTACGACGACGTTACTACGCATCGGCGATTTCAGGTTTAGCGCTATTGTTTTATTTCTCTCATTTTTACCAATAATTTTTTGTAAGTTAACAACTCTTAAAGAACATTTTGCGGTGCTCATTGCTACGATAATAATGTTTTCATTTATGGTTCTTAGTGTAATTGCTTTAGAAGCGCCTCTTTGGAAATTAATAGAAAATAAGTTTTGAGCTGGTGACAAGCTCTAACTCTTAAAAGAGTTTTTTCGTAAAAAACCCAAACAACAAAAAAGCAATAAAAGAACATAGATTGACGGTTCAGGAACTGCAATTGCAGTTGCATTTAACTGTACATTATCAAAATTCAGTTGTGCTCCTCCTGGATTAATAAGCCTAATTTCTAAAGCCTCCCCAAGATTTGCATCCCCTACTAGTGCAATAAACTCGACCGTAGATGTTATAAAACCATCGTTAACACTTGCTTGTGTATTGTTGTCCTCCGCAAGAACTGTTCCACCTGCCAAAAATTGAATTCTATAACCAGGGAAAGCGGTGTCTGCTCGATCTCCAACACCAACAGTAAGAGTATAAGCAGTATTGGCAATTAATACATCACTAAGAACTTGAGAAAAATCTTGCCCATTACTAAATCCAATATTATTTCCCTCTAGAGCTTCGTTTGTCAGTTGCGATGAATTAGGATTAAAACTTCCTGCAAGACCATCTCCACCTTCAATATTAGACAAAATCCAGTCATCAGCAAAAGTTACGAAGGCTCCATCTCCCAAAACATTATTTTCAAATCCAGCATTCAAAACGGTAATAGGCTCTGCAAGTAACAAAGGAAAAATGTTCAGTAGTATAAAAAAGTATACATTTTTACTTAAGTTCATCTTTTTTCTCAACTTAAAAATTCCATTTAATGCACCATAATATTTAGTAATATTCTAAAGATTATAACAAAGTTATTTTAAACTGTAAATATTTAGAGCGTGTCATCATGAAACTTAGATAAAACTATTCAGCGTCCTAGATGAAAACTTATTCTACCACCAATGTTCAAAATTTCACAACACACAAAATACTCGCGCAAATACAAAATTACCTTGTCATTCTTAGATTTTATTGACAAAATATTCATACATGTAACACCTGGAAAAGATAACTCACTAAAATGTAACAAGGAAGGAAATAGTGTGAACAGAACAAAACACTACTTGTGTTTGATATTAGCAATGATGCTTTCTTTGCAAGCACAAGAAAGCACAGCAAAACCAGATCAAACCAATAACCAGGTAGAAATTCGTAAAGTGATGAAAAAAGTGTACCCAGCACTGGTCAGAATTTCTGTAGTAACGGCATTTGTGTCGCAAGGTCGCGAACAAAAATCTTTTACCAGTGGAAGTGGTGCGATTATATCATCAGACGGATATGTTGTTACTAACCACCATGTTGTAGGAGGGGCAAAAAGAATTTGGTGTACCCTTTCTAACAAGGAAGAAGTAGAAGCCGATCTAATTGGTACTGACGCTCTATGCGATATTGCTGTTATTAAGCTTAAACCATGGACAATGCGTATACCAGTTCGCTCTTTTGCTTATGCTTCTTGGGGAGATTCCAAAGATCTTAAGATTGGGCAGAAAGTATTCGCAATGGGTAGTCCTGGAGCTATTTCGCAAACTGTTACTTATGGAATTATCGGCAACTTGAACATGGTTATTCCTAAAGCTATTGGTGGTAGAAATAGTTTTATGTTAGACGGAGAACCCGTTGGTAGCATTGTACGTTGGATTATACATGACGCTACCATTTTTGGCGGTAATAGTGGAGGCCCACTTGTTGATCTCGATGGAAGTATTATTGGAATTAACGAAATTGGTATTGCTGGTTTAGGCGGCGCTATACCTGCTAATACGGCAAAACGCGTTGCAAATAGCATCATCAAGAAAGGTTACGTAGAGCGTAGTTGGACAGGCGTTCGCGTACAAACACTTCTAAAATCTGATAAACGCATATATGGTGTTTTAGCAAGTGATATTATCAAAGGCTCTCCCGCTGATGAAGCTGGTATTAAATCTGGAGATATCATCACCGAATTTGGTGGCGAGAGAATTTCTGGTCGCTATGAAGAGCAAATCCCTGTTTTTAATTCTCTTGTTTTTGATACTGCTGTAGGAAATGAAGTTTCGGTAACTATTTTACGTAAAGACAAAGAATTAAAGTTAAAACTAACTACTCGTCCAAGAGGCAAAGCAAAAGAGACAGATCAAGAAATACTTTATTGGGGCATTACAGCAAGAAACCTAACGAAGCTCAATACTGTTAGATTACGCCGCGAAAGTAAAAAAGGTGTTTATATTTCGAGTGTTCGTCCTGGAGGACCATGTGGACAAGCCAAACCTTCTATCCGTATAGGCGACATTATCACTAAAATTGGTGGAATGGAAGTTAACGACTTAAACTCTCTACTCGATTTGACGACAAAACTCTCTGTGGAAAAGAAAACAATTGTCGTAGAGTTTGAGCGAAGAAAAGATCTGTATTTAACAGCTGTACAACTTGGAGAAGATGACAAGGATAATTGGGCTCGGGCTCGAAAAGCATGGTTTCCAGCAAAAGTACAAGTACTAACAACTCCATTGGCAAAAGCCTTGAATTTAGAAGGTAAAAAAGGTGTTCGCATTACACGTCTCTATCCACAATTACATGATAGTGATTTTCGCTTAGGTGACATTCTTACTCATCTAAATGGAACATCTATTGACGCTTCAAATACATCTCACTCTCAGGTATTTCCTACAATGATTCGTCGTTTTCGCGCGCGAAAAAAAGTAGACTTTTCTATTATTCGCAATGGTAAAGAAATGGTTATCAACTATAAATTACCTAAGTCTCCAAAACCTAGCGAAGAAATGAAAACATATACCAACGAACACTTTGAATTTACAGTGCGTAATCTAGCAGTGATGGATAAAATAAGTTTAGATTTACCTCAAGACTACAAAGGAGCTATCCTCAAAGAAGTGCGTATGGGAGGATGGATGAGTCTTGCGCGCATTGCAACAAATGACATTTTACTTAATATTAATAATAACAAGATCGAAAATGTCAAAGATGTAGCAAAAATTATGGAAAATTTACATAAAGAAAAACCAAACTCAGTTGTATTCTACATTTACCGCCGCGGAAGATATTTTTATGCAGAAGCGCGCCCAAAATGGTAAAAAAAGATTCAATATTTCACAAAGGAAAATAAATGTATAGATTATTAGTCTTACTTATAGTGGTAAGTTGTTTGTATGCGCAAAATGAAGAAGTTCATTCGCAAGTAGAGGCTCTTAGCCAAGCTAAAAAACAAAAAGTTTTGGATATTGTCAACGCAAACAAGGATGCTGTAGTATCCGTACAACTCGTTGTAAAAATTCCGGCAATGGGAAACTTCGAACGTAAACTAGAAATACCAGGTACTGTTGTCAGCGAAGAAGGTTTAATTATTGTGTCCAATGCGCAAGCTGATCCAATGGTGGCAATGCGACGCTTTCAGCAAGGAGCTCAAAATGCCAAAACAGAGTTTACCGACATCAAAATTGTTTGCAATGATGGTACAGAAGTCCCAGCACAAATAGCAATGCAAGATCAAGACTTGGATATCATTTTCATAAAACCAAAAGAAAACAAAAAGAAGTTTTCTTACATCTCCCTAGATAAAACAGCTAAACCAAAACTGTTAGATGATGTAGTTGTTATAGCCAAGTTGGATGCGTCAACAGGAAGAGCGCCACTTATTTTCCACACACGCATTATGTCAATTATAGCAAAACCAAGTACATACTATGTTATATTTGGTATATCTGCTGGAGTCCCTGCTTTTGATGAAAATGGTAAATGTTTTGGATTACTACTTAGTCGAGTTGGTGGAGGTGGGAGCATGAACAATACTAGTAATATTGCTTCTGCAATGGCAATGTTACCAATGATCTTACCAGCCGAAGATATATTAGATGTTATAGCTGATTTAGAAGAAGAAGAAGAGTAAATTCTGGGCGATGCTTTTAAGTTATCTACTAATAAAAGTATCGCTTTAATTTGAATGTTTGTACCTCTATTTGCAAATAATCGTATACAAATTTCATTCCTTAGTGATAATTCGATCTAACTAGGTTTATCACCAATAATAGATTAGCAAACTAAAGTAAAAGAGGCATCATCTGTAATTATTTCAAAACCGCTACAAAAATTCCCTAAGCTTTGTACCTCTTCATCCACCTTAATGCTTCCTCAAAAGAACTCGCGGGTAAGTTTATATAACGAGTGATGCCAAATTTTTTATTAAACTTACTCCAAATACTCACCGCTGATTTCTTTTTCTTTTTTAATTCTATTTTTAGCAATAAAACTTGTTCGGGTGAGATTTTTTTCTGCGAAATTTTCTTTTTCGGTTTTAAACTTTTTTCTAAAACTTTAAGTCTTTGTTCTTGTAATTCCACGCGTTTATCTATTTTTCTTACAATTTCTTTTGTTCGTTGTATTTCGTTAACCGCTGCAGTTACTAAATTGGCTTGACAAATAAGTTGTTCTGCATTTTGGGCCAATTGTGTTGCTTGTTGAGTTAATTGATAAGCCACTTGTCCTAAAATTTGGCGATCATCTTTGTGGTTTTTTGTTTGATGTTCTGTATTAAGTAAATAAGAACGAATACTTTTTGCCACTTCAGAATCTCGTAACAACATACCAATACGCAAAACTGCTCGTCTTGAAAATAAAGCAATAGAACGCATTTTTGAATGAACAGGTTTTAGTTTCTTATCTATATCAATACCAAAAGTTTTTTGTAATTTGAGTAAAGAGGTCTTCAAATCTTTTTTCTGTAAAATTTTATAACCATCCATAATCAATTCATTCTTATTACGCAACACAATACTTTTGATTGTTGGCACAGGAACACTATAAAATTTGGCTATGTATTCAGTAGTTGTCCAACCGTTCTTAGTAAAATGTTCAAGCTTCCCCACTTCATTGAGAATACGCGTGTTTTGATCTGTGCAAAGTTTTTTGCGAAAAGTTTCGCTTTCCAATATTAAATATTCATTCATTTGCCACACCTCGGTTTGTGAGATGCATAATGCATCTCACAAAAGTATATGATATAAAACAAGATACGTTAATAAGCTCTAGAGACTATATTGCAACTTCCTCCATTATACGGAAAACATACGGTAATTCAAGAGAAAAATTTTTTTTTTATAAAAAACCCTGACGAATAGCGATACTCCACAAAAAAGTAACTTAACTTTTTAAAGACAATACCATATAATTATGGTAAGCGTGAACAGCTGAACAAATACACTTTAGGGGCGTAACAGAAAATAGAGGAAAAAATGTTGAAAATTATTCTTTGGATGCTGTTTATCTCAAACTTTTTAATAGCTCAGAAAAGTTATGTTAATGATATATACAAGCAGGTAGTTCCAAGTATTGTTGCTGTTGATGTTGATGTTCCTGAAGAGATAAAAAAAGAAGGTATTTTAAAAAGAGGTATTTACTACGGAACAGGTTTTGTTGTTGGAAAAAACCTTGTAATTACAACGCGCAAAGTTATGCAAGACAAGCTATTTGCCCGTTGCATATGCTACGATAATCAAATAGTTAAAGCTCATGTCGTTGCATACGACGACAATAGTCCACTCACTTTACTAAAAATAGAACGTTCCGATTTACCTCCATTAGAACTGTGTAAAACTTATAATATAGGCAATCTAGCAATATGTATAGGTAACACATATGGAAGCATAGCGAAAGTAAGCGAATTTAGCATAAGCTTTGGAATGATAAGCGGTATATATGATTTTAAACGTTGGGGAATTACATTAAAAGATGTAATAGAAACCGATTGTGCAGTGAATCCTGGGCTATACGGTGGACCAATTATTAATATAAACAAAGAAGTGGTAGCGGTTATCTTTTCTGGCTACGCACAAAATCGTTATAAAGGTTTAGGTATTCCCAATACCACAATTAACCATTTTTTAAAAAGATTTTATTCCCAAAAAATTACAGTTCCAGATGAGTTTTTTTTCCTACAAACCTTTCCTGTTTATCTAGGAGCTAAATTAACAAATGTTAACAAGCGACTTAAAATAACCGATATCGAACCAGAAAGCCCTGCAGCAAATGGCTTAATGTTGGGAGATGAAATTTTACAAATCAACAGCTTTGAGATTTCTTCAACAAAGAAGTTTCATAAAATTATTCAAACATACTTTCCTGGGCAAAAAGTTTCTCTTACAATTAAAAGAAAGAAAATGATAATGGTTGTTCCTGTAGCATTAACAGCCAGATTTATGAGATAAAGGAAATTTTCTTGATGCTAGCAATAATAATACATATAATGCCATAGATATCGTGGTTGGATGCGAAAAATACTATTCATCCACAATATCAATATGTAACAAAATTTAAGGGATAAAATACGCATTTTATTTCCTATACATCACTGAGGTATCTCCATATTTTGAGTGTAATATGCTAGATTTATTGTACATCGGAAGTATTGAATATTGGTTTGAAAATTACAAATGGGGCATACTATTTGTCGCCTTTTTTATGTTTATCATTTATCTGAACAAAATGCACAGCAAGAATATTAATAAAGCAGAGAAAAACGATGGACATTTATATATTCAACCCAAATCTATAGGAGAAGCATTACTTCTCCATCAGCAGCAATCTATGTCTGAAGTTCATCAGAAAAATCAAGACTTAAATCTAAAACGCAACGATAAAGTTCGTAAATTTCGTTTTTCCACACAGCAATTACATCGTCTAAAAGAAAAACCTTCCAAGGAGGTAACACCTGTTGATGATAAGGAAATTGAAATTTCTTTCAAGTTACTAACAGAATTTGATGTAATGTTACCCAAAATAAAAGGTACGTATGACGATTTTTTAGAGTCCATAGAAAAATTTTGTGGTATTTTCGCAGAAACAAAACAAATTAGCTTAGAAAATATTCAGAATCTACTACATCAAAAAAAATATCGAGAAATCATTGTACTAGTACAAGAATGTATTGAAAAACACGAGCAACCTTTAGTCCTTCGTAAAAGTAAGTTTTTTAAATGGTTACAGTATGGTGGATTTTTAGAAATTGTTGAAGACGATGGATCATCATTCGTTATCGACTACCACAATATTCAGCTTTGCGAAGAAATTAACAAATTAATTCAAGAACTATTAGTCAAAAACTATTGCCGTGCCCACGGCTGCCAGTTTGAATCTATTGATGAGTTAATTGAGGAAGTCGCACTTGAAAAATTAGAAGAAATTCGGTTTATCACGACTTACTCTGGTGTAGGAAGTGATATATCTGAATTGCTTGTTGAAGACTTTATGCGAATGATTAATTCAAAGAAAAAAAGTTCTTCTATAAAATACAGATCGCTTCGAGTTATTTTTGGAAATGACAATCAAGATACATATAAAGTAGGTGAATTAGTGTGGGCCGCTATTTCAGACATTCAACGATTACACCAAAATTTACTAGAAAAAATTGCGATGAGTACTGCTGAAATTCAGCAATTAATTATATCAAAAAATAATGCCTTACCTGATAGTGGTTTCGGTGCTCCAAGACCTAGCTACAGCAGTGAACAAGTTGAACAAGAAAAAGTTCTTCGCTCAACAGTTTTAATGATTGTAGATTTCTTGAATTGGTATCCTCAAGATGAAACGGCAATTTCAACAGCTGATCATGAGCTAATTAATTATTTTGATAAATTGTTATACTCGCGCAAATCAAGGTTTGCCATTGTTTGTGACAAAAATAAAACCAGTGATGGTAAAGTTTTTGCAAAAAACCTTAAAGTCGTAACCAAACAACTAGATTACACTGAAAAAGTAGTCAAAAAATTTACAATGGAAAAAATGATTGGGATGGAAATTAAAATAGCTGTCCCACGACAATGCGAAGATTACTTTCCTGTAAAGGGAAATATTGTAAACATATACAAAGAAGAAACTGACTTTGGCAATATTATAAAATTCGAAGTAGCAGAAAAAAATCATTTGAAAAGTGCTATAATATTTACTGGAAATAACGTGGATTTTATCTATTAGAAATAAGGGCGTAGCCTCATTTAGATTTTATAATATTTGGGTACTTTTAAGAGGAAGTGCCTTGAGGTACATAATGTTGTTGTGCTTCAAAAACAACAAGTTAATGCCAAATTGTAAGAAATATGAATAGGGACTCCCAATTGCGAAGGGTTATGTAGATGCTATCTGATGACTATATATTAGAACAAGCTATTGCACGAAAATGGTTAACACAAGAACAGATAGACTTGTGTTCCATAGAGAAAAGCAAAGATCAGAGTGTCTTGGACGTTTTAGTGGCCAAAGATTTTTTATCTAAAGAACAAGTAGATAAATTAACATGGGAAGAGCTTGATGACGATGATTGCTTCTTATCTTCTGACTTAAAGCTAAAAGTAATGAGTGTCGATGATCTAGACGCTGAGATGAACAAGACAAACAACAACAAAGAACAGAAAAAAAACCAAGACAAAACTCCTAGCTCTCAACAAACAAAAGATCCTCTCAATACAGCACATTCAGAAGATCCACTGCTTATAGGTGAAGGATCAGCAATTGCTGCTCATGCTATTATTGGTGAAGACTCTAGTTTTGAAGAGCCGGTATTTGGAGAAGGGTCTACATTTGTTAAGCCTGCGGCATTTGCAGAAGAAGTACTTGAATCGCAACCAGAGATAGACACTCTCGATCAAAAAATGCGTAAGTCTTCTGTTGCCGATGAGGAAATTTTAGAATTTGATAATGACTTTCTCGAAAGTAATTTTGAAAATCCTGCATTCAGAGCCTCTGATCCAATAGAAGCAGAAGAAGAAGCTTCAAAAGAATTAGATGCATTACGTTTAGACAGCGCAGAATTTACTATTTCAGGTAATGTCGCTTTACCAGAATTTGCAGAGAAAACGACCACACGTGAGCCTAAGAAACCAGTTAAAAAACAAGTATCAAAAAAAGTTACTCCTGCACCTGCGCCTGCGCCTAAAAACAAAAGTAAAAAAGCACCTAGTGAAAAAGTAAGTAAAATAAAGTCTCAATATTCAAAGCCTTCTCAAGGTAAATCGATGAGCACACCTTTTGGAAAAGCAGCGATTCTACTAAAGATGGCGACAGAGGAACAAGTAAACGACGCTCTTCTAAGCCAAGTTACCGATTGTAAAGGTAAAAAAATTGGTAAAATTATGGCTGAAAAGGGTTACTTAACCAATGAACAAATAAAAACTATTTTAAGTCGCCAAAAAACATCAACAATGATTTGTCCTGTTTGTGAAAAAAGATATCAAATTGTTTTATTTCAAGCAGGAAGAAGCTATCGTTGTAAAAGTTCCAAATGCCCGAAGAAGCCAGAGCTATTGGAATTAAGAAAATATCTTAAAAAACGCAAGAAAAGCATTGATATTTCTCATGTACCTAAAGATGTTGAAGTAATGGGTTTAACAGGTGAAATTTCATTAAAAAGAAAAAAACCGAAAAAAGATCCGTTAGAAGCTTCGCAAGAAGAAATGGTCACTACTCCTGAATTACTTAAGGATGTAGGAATTCAAAGCCATGAAGTTGCAAATATTGAAATAGAAGAAACAACAAAATCTTCAAAATTCTTCTTGGTATTTATGCTACTTATTGTTGTGGGAGGATCAGGATATTTTGCTCACCACACCGGTCTTATGGATAAATTTTTAGCAAAGTACTTGAATACCACAGAAAAAATGCAGGAAGACTACAGCGCGATCATTTCAAATAAATACAAAACAAGTGACAAAAAAGAAGTACTACAAAGAATAACAGCTTTCAATAATTTTCAAAAAGACTATCCGAAAAACCCATACAAAAGAGAAATAGCAAAAGAGTTGTTAGCTCTTGAACAATTGCTAACTCAGTCTGACTCCATTTCTGATTTCGAAAAATTAACAGCTGAAATTAATGCAAGTATCTTAAATGAAAAATTTAATAGCGCTCTATCTGTCTTACGTAATTTCAAAGATGAAAACCCTAGTTATTCTTCTAAAAAAATCTCAAATCTAACAAGATTCATCAAAAACAAGAGCAAAGAGAAGCTAGACATTGTACTTAATAAATTCGATGAACTACTAGCAAACAAACAATACGATGAGGCAAAAAACCTGCTTATTGAAAATAAAAGTGGTCAATTACTAGGTAATCTCGAAATTATAAATAGTAAACTCAATTCAATCATTCGTTTACAACAACAAATAGAATGGTTAGACATTGCACAGCAAATAGCGAAAAAGACATATCCTCTACTAAAAAGTCGTAAATATAAACAGGCTCAATCGATTGTCAAAAGTTCAGCTGGTGACAACCCGCAATTACAACTTTGGAGTAATTGTGTAGGAAAACTGCCTAACGTGTCGAAGAGTTTTCAAGGAGGAATGTCAAAATTAAAAGGCAAAACAACGACTTTGTATTTTGACATTCAAACGAAAACAAGATCTCTTGCTGCTCCACTAGCTAATTTCAATTATAGTAAGTGGCAAATATTATTAGGGTCTAGAACATTATCAATTAGCTCTTTAAATCATAAATCAATTGCTAAGATTATTCGTTACAAAGAGCGAAAGCACAGTTCGTTTGATATGGCATTGTTTTGTTGTACATGGAAAGATAAATTATACGTTCAAAATATTGAAGGAACAGAAAAGGAAATTCTGGCACTTTATGTTTTCGAAAACTATAAATACAATATTAAACGCGGCAAATTGAATGGAATGCTAAACTCCTTAGTAACAATAAAATCTCTCAAAGATACACAGGTATATTCTATCAAAAAAGAGCAGCTAGCATCTGCGTTAAAAAACGTTGCTGCAAGAAAGACAAAGCTAAAGAATAGACTATATTCTTTGATAAAGAAATATTTTGCTGATACACAAGTCGCAAGAAATTTGTAAGCTTAAAATTCCAAGCAATAACTTTTTAAACATGAATGTGGATAGACCTCAATATGAAGTATATTTTTTTATTTGTAATATTTATGACTTTTATATGCGCAGATGCGGAACTTGTTTTAAAGTTTCGTGCTGAAAAAGGGCTAATATACAATACTGAAACATTGTATACTAACTCTTGGCAAATACAAAAAAAGAACAGAACTCTTACTTCCAAAGCTGCTGCCAAATATATTAAATTTTACAGTATTTCCATTGCAAAGCGAAATGGTGTTACTCAAGAGATTTTTACGTTACCTCCTGAAACAAATCGCTTGTCGTGGAAGATTCCCAAAACAAACAGTAACGGTATTTTTATCATTACTGTTACTGCTGTTCCTAAACACGAATCCTTCCCTCGAATACGAGGGGTAATTCATTTTTATGTTACGCCAGCAAAACCAACACTTAAGTTACCGAAAGAATTCCCACAATGTTTGGTTGTTCTCATGGATTGGAATGGAAAAAGGGGCTTTTGTAAAGAACTTACTCCTACAGCCGCTCTATATTACGCACAAAAAACTTGTAAACACATTCGCCAGAATTTTAGTTCAGATGAATATGAGCAATATTTGAGCATAATAGAAAAAATAGAAAATACCCCTGTTGCAGATACAACGATTTACTGTTCTCAAAAAAATGCAACTCTTGAAGTAGATGGGCATAAAATTGGATTCTTTGAAAATTGGGATCGTAAAAAAAAGAAATACTATTTGCGCTTTTCATTGCCCATTCGTCTGCAAAAAACCTACAGAATATTCGTAAAAAAGGGTTATTTTACTTACGATGGCTTTTTTCTCCATTCGAAAAATAGTGAGCATGTAGTAAATATTTCAAAAAAAATAAATATAACTATTCACTCTGAAATTCCGTTTAGAATAACCGTTTTAGGTGTTAAAACTAAGTGGGAAAACAAACATGTTTTTCAAGAAAAGCAAGGGAAAGCTTCTTTTCTATACTTAGAGTTCAAAGACGAAAAATTGCGAATTGACTTTGTAGCGAAACGCAAAGAGAAATGGTTTATCAAAAAAAATGAACAATATTTTTATTTAAATATTGCAAATAAAAATCACCCATTTATAAACAATAAAGTAAGTCTATTAGATTTTTGAGGAGAAAAAATGCGTACTGCAATAATAACTATAGCTGCAATCATTTTATGTAGCTGTGCAAGTCCAGTACAAGAAACCGTTGAAATTCAACAGAATACAATTGATGACCTTAGTTCTCGTTTAGAGAAGATGGAAGGCAAATTGGAAATCCAGCAACAAAAAATAGATGGTTTAGAATCAGAAATAAATACGATGAAATCTGGCTTGCGAAAGGTAACACCAGGTTATTTGGAAGGAACAATCCAAGAAGGAAATTTTTAATGTGGAAATGGTTCCTCGTTTTTATTCTATTTTGCAGCTGTACTGATAAAACGCAAGTAACACATGAAGAATCAAATGAAGATTTTTTGTATCAAGCTCGTATTTGCTACAGTAAAAAAGAATTTCAAAAAAGCGCTTCTCTGTTCACAAAAGCTCAAAAAAGAGAACAAAAATCAGAAGTACTTGAGGCGCAACTGGGAGAAATACTGTGTTTAATTGCTTTAAATAGCAATTTCAAAGCAAAAATAAATACATGGCATATAGAACGTCTTTATTACTGGCAAGGGCACTCTTTAGATCCTTTAGACGAAATACCTACTAGCTATCAAGAGTATTTTCGTCAACTGCAAATTGAAGACTACAAACTCTATCATATTCTCGATTTGCTGCTCGAAACAGGACAAGATCAAAGTGTGCAAAATTTTTTACAAAGTTTTCCACAAGCCAGATTGAAAAATTTTATTGTAGCAAAAGCTTGGTTTGCTCTCCAAAGTAACTTATACGATGAAGCGCATAGGCTATTTAATATGGTGAATGCAAACAAAGATCTTACTATAAAATCGGGCATATTACTCACAAATATCTTATTAAAAAAACCAGTGAGTTCATCCGATCTAAAAAGTATAAAAGACAAAAAACAGTTTTACATTGCCAATAAACAAGTACCAATAAATGACGATGAAAAATCAATTATAAGTAATATGATTTTTCATTTAGGAGTTGTGGCCAAACTTTCAATTCCAATATGGGAACAAGGAAAAGCATTCGTATCGCGTAATAAAAAAAACATACAAGAAGAAGCGCATAATGATTATCTACAGTTATTTTCGTTAGCAGTCGCTTGGAAACTAATTACTAAAGGTAATTTGTCTTCTGCAAAACAAAGTTTCCAAAAGATAATTAATAATAAGAAAAAACTTTCGCGTTTTTACGAAGCACATCTTGGTTTAGCTATTATTTTATGGATGGAAGAAGAAGATTACGAAGAATTGCATCCTCATTTTACTTGGTTAAAAGGAAATAACTACTGGCTGGGTGGCAGATCTATTTCGATACTACTTAAAGAACGTCGTCCAAAACAAATGTGGCAAAAGTTATTGCAAGAACATTCAGAACACAAGGCCTATCTAGTAGTACTAGATACCTTATGCCGTTTAGGAGAAGGACGATCTGCACATGCTCTACTTGGTACTCTTATGAGTGATTTTGAAAATGCAGATCTTATTTCTTTATATGAAAAAGAAGATAAAAATATTCCTAAAGATGTATATGCGGAAAATAAAATCTGGGAAAAAATAGATTGAGATTGCTATGAACAAACTACAATATATATGTGCGGCTGTTTTATTTTTTTCAGTGTGTTTCGCACAAGAGGAAATCGTTTACGCTGAAATGGAATTCCCACTTAGTTTTGTGGAGCAAATTAGACAATACACATTCAATCCACTAGCTAGGTTTCAAACGCAAGTGGAAGGAAGACTAATAGAGTTAACTACAGATCCCCTTGTTGATATTTATCAAGTAACTTCTGGGCAACAGGCTTATCGTTCATGTTTAGCTACTTTTAGAACTGTAAAGTTAAGAGATCGCGAAGTTCTTAGTTTTAATTTACAAAATGCTCTCTTTCAAGATGGAAAAAAACTTAGTTTTGACGATGTTCTTTTCTCTTTAGAATACAAAAAGTTGAATCCAGACAGTTGGAAAGCAAATAATAGTTTAGTAATTACAACACAAGGTAGTAACTCTTTTAATGCCTTCTATGGTAATTCATTAGGAACAGCACCACTTCCTGGCGAATTTTATTTCCCTATTGTCGATAAAAGATCTTACCTTAATAGTCAAACTCCAAGTAAATCACGTGTTTCTAAAAGAAAACAAAAAAATATTGGCTATGGTCGTTACAAAATAGACTCGATCGAAGAAAATCGCTTTATAAAAATGAAGCGCACAGCAAAACACCCTTATTTTAGCAATCTACAATATCCAAACAATCACCGACCAGTTGAATATATTACCATGTTCTCTTTTCCCAATGCGCGTATTACGCGTAACGAGCAATTTATTAACGGAAATGTACACCTTATAACTGAGTCTTTGCAAACAGATGTCAGTTATATTCAAAATACACTTGGCAAAAAAAACGTAAAGACACTTCGTTATTCAGATGATTCATTTAGCGGTTTTGTTTTAAATTGCGAACATCCATATCTTGTTCCAGCAGCAGTTCGACGTGCTTTCAATTACATGATCCGCAAGCGTTTGATGTTAAAAAAAGCTCTTGCCGGAGAAGGAGAAATTATTGCCGCTCCTTTACCACGTCGTAATTTCTTTTATAATGCCAAAATACGACCATATACAGATGACACTGAAATAGGTCTTAATTTATTAAAATTATATCGTTACTGGGGATTAGATGTATACAAGAGCGATAACAACGTTATTGTTTATTCTGCATCTGGCGAACGCGTCAAGGAATTTGAGTCTGGTGATATTATCAAGGAAATAGAACGCGTTCCGGTGTCTTCCATTGCAGAACTACTAAAACAACTCGAACAACGCAAAGATGAAGAAATTGTGCGCATTAAAGTAACAAATGGTAATCGTGTATTTGTTCGTAGACTACAAAACAAGCTAAACGTAGATGTTGGTATATGGAAATCAGTCAATATTACAGGCAATACTTTAAGTGGTTTTCCAAAACTATCACTCATTGCCAATAACCCTCAAGGCAAAAATCAACTAGTTAAACAAATTTGCGGGGCACTAAAAGAAGATTTTGCTAAATTTGGTGTTGAAGTGACCATTGATTATCTTGTTCCCGACAGCTACTACCCAAGACTACAAAAGGGAGATTTTGATATCGCATTCCGAACTGTCAAATTAACCGGAACCCCGAATTTAACTAGATTATTTCAGCATAAAAAAAATCAAAAGAATATCAAAAATGTTAACTATGGTCGTTACCATAACGCAACCATTAATAAAATCGCAAATAGTACTCGCGATGTAACGGACGTAAAAATACTACAACAAGCATGGCGCAAAGCTTTCTTGATTTTACATCATGATCCACCATATATTTTTCTGTGGAGCCGTAACCACATAATAATGCATGATCCAAAATTAAAGATTTTATCTCCTGGGCCAGAATACAAAGTTCCACATGGATATACACAAATAAACGGCCTTATTAATATTTTTAATGAAGTTCATTTGTGGTCTGTTTCTGACAGGTAGTACTTGAAATTTTTCACATATAAACACATCGAGGTAGAGTTCGGCCAAAAGACAATACATTTTCGTTAAGTTCACAGCTCGTAACTATTTTAGTTTACAAAAGAGATGTATAACTCCTCTCCTACGGGAGAGGATAACTTGCGAAATGAAAAGATATTGATCAAGACAATATTTCTCCGTACGAATAAAAATATACTAGCCCCGAAACGCCAAATAAACACTCTTAACTCAACAGTAGTTGAACATCACAAAAAATAATATTTCTTTCACACAACATAACGCATTAAGACAAATATTTTCATCGGAGTTTTGGTTACAAAAATATGTGAACAAAAAATACGCGACTTCTTCTTGTATTTCTTTTCGCTTTTGCCTTTGACATTTCTATATCTCCCTCAATACACTCTTTGGAAGATACACTTTATCTTAATAACAGCAATTCGTCAACAGCACCTAATCACTACATGATATGGACTACCAAAAAATCTATTTATTTCTCTTTGGAAAAATCAAGTGTTGGATAAAGAGGATTTTCAAATACCGCTGCTCCGGCGTTAATTGTTGGCAATATAAAATAATTCCACGAAGAACTTACCGCAGCTACACCGTTTTTAAAATAGCCGCTCATTGTCTCTACAGAATAATCTAATTGTAAATCGTGAATAATTATTTTTGAAAACAACATAATAGCCAAATAACGTCCATTTGGAGAAAAAGACATTGAGTATATCTTTTCTGCTGTTGGAATTTTTTTTACAATTTCTGCTTTTGGATTATAAATAACAATACATTGTTCTTTTGCACTAAAAAATGTAATGTGTTGTTTTTTCGGAGAATAATTTAAAAAGCGAACGCTTTCTTCGTGTGAGGTTTGCCATAATTTAACTAAATGTATTTTACGATTTCGTAATTCCAATATAGCAATTGTTCCTTTTTTAGAGCCTATCACCATTTCTTGGTCTTTATTATGAGTACTGAAACTTATCGTTCGAAAACCAGTTCGATAGTAAGCTATTTCTTTTTTATTATTTATATTTAGAAAATGAATTCCGTTATTACGGCTAACAACAACATACTTATTAGCCAGAAAAGCGACATTATTAATCGTTTTGTCTTGTAATTTCCAATAAATTTTTTGGTTCGTTAAATTGATTAAATCTAATTGAGCTTCCTTATACACCACACCAAGCCATTTACTATCGTAACTCATAGAGAAATTGGTAATAAATTTTTGCTGAAGAATACTATTATTTATGTAGAAAACAGAGTTGTTGTTACTTTTTATATCCCACAACGAAACAACCATAGAATAAATACCAACAAAAAATTGATCATTCATGCTCATCTGAAAAGGTTGTGAAAACAGAGATTCTATACTTGGTAAACTTTTTTGTAAAGCGCTTAAAACAGGTAAGGTTTTTTTGTTTATTGACCACGTGCCAGCAAGACTACTTTCAATTTTCCAGACTTTATATTTATGAACGCCATTTTTCTCAGAAATAGTAATCAGCTTTTTACCATTCTTAGAAAAACGTACGCGGTAATTTTTTTCGCCAGTAATAATCTGTGAAATAACACTAAATGTTTTTGTATCCCACAAACATACCTTACCATCATTACTTGCTGTTGCAAAAATACGTCCAGATTTTTGAAAACAAATATCCTGTACTATATAACTATGAAATTTAGCGACTGCTGTATTTTTAGTCGCTATATTTGTTAAATATACACTGCCATCACTATTTCCATATACCAAAAATTTATTGTCAGGACTAAAACTCAAACTGGTCATTGTTTTTAGTCCCATAATCACAAAAGAAGACTTTTCTATAAATTGTAAATTCTTTTTTTTCCACACATACAAAAGCCCTCCAAGTGGTCCAGCAAGATATTTGCTATCTAATGAAAACACAAGTTTTGTACGATAAGAATTTCGATATGTGCCTCTTATACTTTGCTCTTTTCCTGAAGGAATATGGATAATAGTAATATCAAAACTGCGTTTCACAACACACCATTCGCCAGTTGTGTCCAAAGCAAGATAGCTAACTACACCTGAATTTTGCCTTAATTGCAATTGTTTTTTTTGCTGTTTTCTATGTAAAATAAGTTTTTTGTCGTAAGAAATTACAGATTTATTTATTGGAGCTATATTAAAATCTCCGCTCTCAGAAAACGTAGTGATTTTTTGGTTGGGGTACAAATATTCTTCAGAAAAATCCTGACTGCGAACATTGTGGAGATAAAGAGCACCGTTCAAATGTGATACAAATGCATCTCCATAACGGCTTATCTTAAGAGGCTGTGTAGCTTTAATAGCAAATTCTTTTTCAAAAATAAGTTTATTACTATGTGCTAAACGAATATCTAGTTCAATCTTTTGTTTTGTTTTTTTAGTTGAATTATCAGATGAAAGACCTAAAATTTTTTGGGCCTGCCGAAATTCACTTTCTGCGGCATCAAAATTTCTGTTTGCTGTCTGATAACGTCCCATATTGATATGTGATTGCGCTAATTTTTTTTGCGAATTATCGAGAGCTTGTTCTTTTTCTTTTTTGGCCTCTTGCAGGTCATTATATGCTTTCTGCAAAGAGTTATTCATTTCCGCAATTTGAATACTTGCAAGCCATTTTTGATATGAGAACATTACCACTACACCAATAACAGAAACCAAAGTACAAAGCACAACTGTTTTAATGCGATTTCGATATATCCATTTATTCAGCTTGCCAATAGTACCTGGAGGTTTCGCTATAAGAGGTTTGTTTTCTAAGAAGTTTTGTAAATCTTGTGCTAGGTTTTTAGCGCTACGATATCTTTTATCTTTGTCTTTCTCTAAGCATTTAAGACAAATAGATTGTAAACCACGAGAAACATCGGGAATTAATATTGATGGTGCTATGGGATCATCGTGAAAAATTTGTTGAGCAACATTAATAAAGTATTGCCCTTGAAAAGGAGGCCGTCCGCACAGAACTTCATACAACGTAGCTCCTAAGGAATATATATCTGATCTTTCCTCTACAACATCACCATTTGCTTGTTCAGGGGACATGTAATAAGGAGTCCCTATTACCTCTCCTTCAACAGAAACATTTGATTCAGACGTTTTAGCAAGACCAAAATCCATTACTTTTGGTATCGTGTTATCGTCTACCATTATGTTATCTGGTTTAATATCGCGATGTAGTATTCCTAAACTATGTGCATGCTCAATTGCCACTGAAATTTTATACATGATTTCTGCTATTTTTTGAGCATCAGGACGATATTTTTTTATATATGTGCCTAGTGGAACACCTGAAATATATTCCATTGTAAAGTAAGGAAAAGGTGTTTCCCCTACTTCAAAGAGGCGCACAACATTTTCATGATTAATCTGCGCCATACTTTTGATTTCGCGCACAAAACGCTGCAACACCTTATTACTCATGCTACTTGTATCAGTAATAACCTTAATTGCAACATAGCGATTGAGTTTTACATCACGAGCTTTATATACAACCCCCATTCCACCACGACCAAGTTCTCCTTCGATATAGTAGTGATGAAACATTTGTTGCAAGCTCACTTTTTGAGGATTTTCTGGTTGGGTCGGCGCTTTCGATTGTGTTTTCAATAACGCAGTACATAACTGTATATGATGGAAATCCCAAACTCTTTGTTGGCCCAGGGTTGTTGATATTTGTTGCAATTCATTGCTCGAATAAATACTTCCTACCCACTTAACATCACAATTTTTTAAGATATGTTGTTGTAAATTTTGATATTGTTGTTGTGTTATTTTTTTTTGCTGAATAGCAATTTCCATAAGCGTATAACTCACAAAAAATACATGCCACTTTTCTATCTCAGATACAGAAAGAAATTGTGCTACATTTTCACTCGTAATACCTTGGTGAGAATTTACCATACGCGGAACATAGCTTTTTATGTACGTAGGTAGTACCTGATTTTTAGTTTTCACAACAAACAAGCCTTTACTATAGATTTTCGTCTATTTTTTCTGCGACTTTCGCGGCACTCAAATAATCTTGTTCATTGTCAACTTCTAGCCACGGTAGATCGTTTACATTCACTGGATAAAAAGGATGTTCAGTCATTAACGCAAATAAAAAATCTTCGTAATTAATCTCTTTTCCTTGGTCTGGATCGGTATTTTCTAAATTTTTACGTAATTCTTTTGTTGTTGCACTTGATAATTTTGTAAATCCTACCCAATCACCATCTGCTTTTGTTTCTGCATCTCCCCAGAATGCTTTACTTATTTTTCCTTGCTCAACAATAATTTTTACTTCCTCACGGCCATGATCAAAACACCCTAAAGTCATGGCATTCTTTTCTTTTTGCGCTATAAGACGCTCCAAAATCCGATAATCATAAAGAAGATCGGACTCTATGATAACCATTTCTCCTTCAAGGTGTGGTGTAGAACAAATAAAAGAAGATCCACTTCCTCTTGTATAATCAATATTGTGAACAATAGTACAAAAGTCGGAAAACTTATTTGTAATAAAGTCTTCGAGTAGTGTATTGAGATAACCTGTAACCACGACTACCTCGGAAAAACCCACTTTTTTTAAATTATTAAGACTGCGTTCTATAAGTGTTGTTTTATTTATTTCAAGTAGGCTTTTTGGCTTGTCTTTGGTGTATTCTTTTAACCTACTTCCACGCCCTGCGGCAAGAATAAGAGCTTTCATCGAAAATTC
Organism: Candidatus Uabimicrobium helgolandensis; assembly: GCF_041508025.1. Lineage (NCBI taxonomy): Bacteria > Pseudomonadati > Planctomycetota > Candidatus Uabimicrobiia > Candidatus Uabimicrobiales > Candidatus Uabimicrobiaceae > Candidatus Uabimicrobium > Candidatus Uabimicrobium helgolandensis. The sequence goes on along the minus strand of NZ_CP165719.1, from coordinate 1,259,211 downwards.
CTTAAGTGAGTTGCAAAAATTTTGTGGTTAGCTAAAAATAAACAAAGCTCAGCAATGCTGAGCTTTGTTTAAAGCATGTAGCAAAAAATAGTTTACCAAATTTTAAGTACTCTGTAAGTGAAAAAGAACTACACTGATAAACAAGGTCACTAAAAATAGTGAATTATTTTTTGCCCAAAACGCAAATATTAATTTAGAACGGTGGTTCATCCATCGGTGGTTGGTTCCAATCAGGGCTTCCACCACTTGCACCACCTGAATTTTCAGGAGCTGGAGGACTCCACTGATCTCCACCTCCACCCCCACCTTGGTAATCATTGTAACCCGAAGACTGACCACCATAGTTTCCTCCGGCTCCAGCTCCTCCGCCACCTGCTTGTGGGTCTTTTGGATCTAGAAATTGTACATTGTCAGCAACAACCGTTAGTTTTGAACGTTTTTTTCCGGTCTCGCGATCATCCCAACTTTCAAAACGAAGTCTTCCACCGACAAAAACTTGACGACCCTTGCGTAAATTGTTATACACAATCTCTGCAAGACGCGCCCAACAACTAATATCAACAAACGCTGTTTCTTCGCGTAGCATACCACTACTATCTTTATATTTACGACTTGTTGCCAAAGAAAAATTTGTAACGTTCTGCCCTGAAGGAATTTGTCTTATCTCAGGATCTCTTGTTAGTCTACCAATTAAACGAACTTCATTTAAATGAGCCATATTTTTTCCATTCAAAATACATAATTGAGTGACCGCAAAAGTGATTTTGGATTTTTAGGTCACGAATAAATTTTACTCTAAAAGTACTAGGAGGTCGAATTGCCGACATTCCCTAACATTTTACTACATTTTACGACAAGAATTCCAACAAACGCTTGTAACAATACAAAATATACCTATCCCTAAGTACATAAATATATATTCATAAACTTTTGGGTAGTTGAAGGGATAATTTGCTCCGATGACACACAACTCATACAAATTTTGTGTTCTTAGTATATCAAAATTGGTATAACACCTGCTCACACCGATTATAGGATTGCTATACAGAATACAGTTTATTATAAAATCTTTGTCAATTGCCCAATTTTTTACAAAAAAATTTGTCCATAGTACATTTGTTATCAAAAAGAGTAGAAGTGTACTGCACAATATACCTGTTGTCTGTAACAAACGTCCAATGCTCAAAATGGCAAAGAATAAACTAAAATATATCAAAAATAATTCCAGATACTGTGGTGAAAACCTTCCACGCAAACTAACAGGCAAACACAACTCTAATAAATAAACTGTAGCTATCAAAACAAAACACCAGAAAAGTGCATACGAGAGAGTAATTAAGTAATTTTTTTTATGCGTTAACTGCGAATAAAAAGCCACTGGTATTATAACCGCGACAAACAAACCTCCCAATGAAAATGAGCGCATAAACATAATAATTTGGCGCGTTGACAGGTCACTTACAAAGAACAAACAGTAAGCACAAAATACCATCCACACAGAGGTAATGACAAGAGCAGTGTAATGTAACCCTTTCATTAAAAGCCTTTAGGTCTTTTAAGCTGTAGTAAGGTAGCATTTGTTACTGTTGTACTATTTTTTAAATGAGTACCGTTGTTATCCATAATTAGAAATATTTTTTCAGGTGTCATGGCAATGCCTTCGACTAAACCAAACGGATCTTCTCTATTGTAAATTTTTTTTGTTATGTGTCCATAGTAGGCACTAGAAACTATACATTTTTTTTGTGGGTCTATACATAAAATTTTATACTCATTGCGGTAAATAACGTACAAATACTTATCGCAGTATGCGCCGGAAAAATCAGGATAAATAGCATATTTTCCATCATAACGTGGAAGATCTTTACCTCCGGGAACATCAAAACTACCTACAATGTTCTGTTGAGATATTTCATAGATGTGTCGATACATTCTTTCGTTGATAACGTACATTTTCCGAGTAGTCTTATCGTAAGAAATACCTTCAAAACCGGCATTACTCATTCCAGAAAAAGGATTCCAGTTCTGATCTTTGTTATACTTTTGGAAATCGAAGGCTAATTTTTGCATTTGTCCATCGTCATTTATTTTCAATATATTTCGATTGCGCTCATCGCAAACGTATAAAAACTGTCCATCTGTAGTAATTCCTTCGAGATCAACGCGAAATTTTTGTTGGCTACGATAGTTATCCATGTTTTTTTTGTTTAGTAAGATAAACGGCTTAGCCGGCGCATAATTTTCCTTATCATAAGACAATTTATAAATTTTATCGCAATTTTCCGATTTATCACTAACCGTGAGTAAATTATTTTTCCAAAATGTTAAACCCGAAGGATCAAAATTTTCAACACCGTTTGTTGATACGACGAACCACTTATTTTCTAATTCTAAAGTAAAAACTACTAATAATAACAATAATACTTTTAACATATTACACCTTCTAGATTTAGGCTTTAGGGCACAAACCCGATTACTTTTCTCTAACCTCTTTACTACCAGAGTACATTTCAAAATACAATAATCGGCAGTCTAATGATCCATTGTGTAGAGGTATGCGTCGCGAAGCGCGGAGCCCTATTTTTTTAGCTGCTTCCAAATTTCCCGTAAAAATATAAGCATCGAAACCTGCATAGTTTTTTTTGAGTGTGTCACCAATCATTTTATATTTTTCATTAGGATCATCTTGTATTTTTTGTCGCGAATTATAAGGCGGATTCATCACGATTGTTCCCGAAGAACGACGCGGTTCAAAAAATTCAAATGGTTTGTTATACACATGAATGAATTTACTTAGACCCGCATTTTCAATATTATCGCGTGCCATCATACAAGTTTTTTTATTTACTTCGCATCCCATTAGAGAAAGAGACGTTGTTCTACGTCGACGTTCTACCTCAGAACGCAGTTTTGTATATAAAACTTTGTCATAATCTTTCCAGGTCATAAATCCAAATTTTTTACGAAAGAAACTAGGAGCTATATCAAGCGCAATCATGGCAGCTTCAATAAGAATAGTTCCGCTACCACACATTCCATCGACAAAAGCACTACTACGATCCCATTTACTAAATAACACAATTGATGCAGCTAAAACTTCATTGAGAGGAACTGTATGAGTTTGTGTGCGGTAACCACGCTTGTGTAGAGATTGTCCCGAAGTGTCTAAAGACACACTTACCTTGTTTTTGTTTATATAAAGAACAACTCGCAAATCAGGTGATTTTAAATCTACAGATGGTCGTTCCCCTGTTCGCTCACGAAATTGATCCACGATGGCATCTTTTGTTAATTGTGCTGTATAAAGCGAATGTTGAAAAGTGGATTTAGTAAGAATCACATCAACAGCGATAGAATTCTTATTATCTATATATTTAGACCAGTTTGTTTTTTGTATTTCACTGTACAATTCTTTTTCACTGTAGGCTGAAAATAAATCGATGGGTTTTAATATGCGAATGGCTGTACGGCACCACAAATTAGCCCTATAAAGTAATTCCTTATCACCTTCAAAAGTAACTAAACGCTTTTGAGTTTCAACTTTTTTAGCACCTAACTCCGTCAACTCTTTTGCAAGTAATTCCTCTAAACCACTGAGCGTGGTAGCATGCATTTGAAAATTTTCCAATATTTTTCCTTATAAAAAAATAAAAAAACAACCATAAGGCTATCTAACGGTTATATATAATAAGCGCAACCCTGTTCGGGCTTTGCTACTGTATTTTACTACTAAGGGATATAATGTAACACCTTTTAGATAAAATACATACCCTAGAGCGTATTTTTTACAATACATTCTAAAATGAGGACCATATGATATTATTTCATGGTACAACTGAAGACAATATAAAAAACATCAAACGAAATGGTTTACTTGCCTCTACTCAGGACCAGTGGATTATGGAAGTAACCAAGGAAAACGTTTGTTGCCTATCTAATGAACCTACCTCTGGCGAAGGTGGCAGTCCTATTTATTTTGCAGGGCGCCATTCTCGAAGCAATAACCAAAATGGCTATCTTGTCGTTATTTCACTCCCTGTTGAAACTTTTATTGAGAAACGCATTGCTATTTTTGACAATAAAATAATCGATGATTATGCCCAATATCATTTTTTTTTACGCGAAGAGTTTCGCCAAAAAGGTTTTGAATTATACAAAACTTTAACAAAAATAAATGCGAAAAATTTAGATTCCATTCCTATCCAAAAAATAGAACAACGACTCATTGTTCCATCTCAGGACCAAAGAACTTACTACAAAAAACTTCCTTACTCAGAAAGAGAGCTCTCTTACAAAATAGAAAATATTATACTTAGTGAGCATTTATATCAATTTATTAAATTTATAGGGGGATGGAATTGCTTTTACGACTTCTTACATTTTCATTTTAGCACTTTTAGTGATGACACTTACAAAAAAATTAAACAAAGATCTCCACGACACAATGCTGATTTTTGGCAGCAATTTTATCAACGTTATTCTCAGGGGCATCCCCATTTTCAAGAGTGGTTTTCGCCATTGTGGTTAAAAAATAAAATGCAAGAATCAGCTTGCAAAAATAGCCAAATTCTTACAAGTTCTATTGAGAAAAAATACATAGTCGGCTTTATTCACGTTACAAATGCCGCCGGAGTTGTCTCGCGTTTTCGTCCAGTTAAAAAACATCACAAAAGACAAGCTCGCTATACTTTGGGAAAACGAATTTGGCGAGAGGTTTACCGCATGATTAGAAAAATAGAATAGCATTTTTCTATCGAAAGAGAAAACAATAATCAGTTTTCTCTTTCAAGTCACTGTAGCGTATCGCGAACCTACTCCACAATAGGAGATTGCCCACGTAAAATGCTATTGTCTTGCCAGAATTTTGTTTGGTCTATCTTTATAGGCTCTGAAATCATTTCTTCAGAAATTTTTCCACTATTTGCATAAAAAGCAATGGGATTTTTCCAAAATAATTTAGTTATATCTTCATCAGAAAAACCTGCGTCGCTCATCAATTTCGCCGTCTTAGGAATATTCAAGGGATCGCTAATTCCCCAGTCAGCAGAACTATTGACTAATATTCTATCAATACCATATTTTTGTACAAGTGTGACCATACGATCTTTACTCATTTTGGTTTGCGGATAAATTGTGTGCCCAGCCCAACAATCAGTTTGTTCTAAAACCATCGGTAATGTTTCTTCCATATTGTGATCGATAACAACATGTTTTTGATTTATCCCAACTTCTTTTACAATATCAATAGAACGCTGAGTTCCTCCTTTTTTATTGCGATGAGGAGTATGTATAATCACAGGTAAATTATGGTCTTTTGCTAATTGTAGTTGTTCTATAAAATATTTTTCTTCGACACTTGTCATATCATCAAGACCTATTTCTCCAATACCAAGAACACTCTCTTTATGAATATACATTGGTAATAATTCCATTACCTCAGCAGCAATACTAGAGTTAGCTTCTCGTGGATTAAGAGCTATTACGCAAAAGTGGTGAATACCAAATTGCGACGCGCGAAATCTTTCCCAACCAATAATTGTTTTCAGATAGTCTTCATAGGTACCAGCATGTGTTCGTGGTTGCCCTAACCAAAAAGATGGTTCGCATACTGCACGAATTCCCATTTCTGCCATTCTTTGGTAATCATCTGTTGTTCGCGCACTCATATGAATGTGTGGATCAAAAAATTTCATTTGTTATCTCCAATAACTTGTTGCAGAACATCTTTGATTTCTTGGTTTTTTTCTATTTCTATTTGTTGTTTTATTAGTGAATATTGCGGTTGTTTTTCGAGTAGCAAAGCACGCGCTACCCAGTAACGATGATCAGCAGATGAATGCTGTAAGTATTTGTAAATTCGTTGTTTTTCTTTTTCATTTGAAAAAGGCGTAACAATTAACCATAGTTCATGAGGAAAATCTCTATTTGCCGCTTCGCGCTCGTCTATATACTGGTTAACCATTCTACTTAATTCACTATTATTTTTTTGCTTTATCCCATATATTGTCGCCACAGAAATGTTCATAAATACAGCCTTCAACACCATATTATTAAATTCTTGCAAAGTAAAAAATTCACAAGGATACGGATTCCCACATGCTAACGCAGCAAGAACATCGGGAATATTTGTTCGAATAGCATCAAGAGCAAGAGGTAAAAAATTTACTTTATATTTTGTAGTGGCTAATATCTTAAGAAGAGAACACTGTTCTTTGGTGTCAGCAATACGATAACTTTTCCTAAATGCTTCTACATATTGATATTGCTCTACATTACTAATCTTTTCGAAAATGGCAGCGCGGAGAAAATCTTCTAGTGACCAGTAACTAAATTCAATGTAAGGCGTAGTACTTTTTAACTTTTTTATATCTTCTTCTCTAATTTTTGTATCATAATTCCATTGGTACACACGCGAGAATATTTCTAACAATTTATTTGTTGAGTAAGAATTTATTAGTTGAGAAAGAGCATTTTCGAAATGAACGTATTTTTCGTTAGGAATGTGTTTTTTAAGAATATCTTGGAACATAATACTGCTTTCTGAGCTGATGACCTCGAAAATCAATTTGCGAAAATATTTTGTATATAATAGAATATGGACCATAAAAGATAAACTAATTTTCTAACTTTTGAATAAGAAAACATATCTTCACAAAATTTTTGCGTGTTTTAGAGTTAACATATAAAGCGACTTGTTTACTTAACACAAATAATCCTTACATTTTACATTAACGGTTTTGCTGGAATGGAAACCCATGTTAAAAACGAATTTTAAAATATTAGCTGTTGATGACGATGAAACAATATTACGTTATATTAAAGCACAACTTCTCAGACAAGGCTATGAACTCGAAGTAACAACAGATGAACATGAAGCGCTATCACTAATTAAAAAAAGTTTTTTTGATATCGTAATTACAGATCTCTACATGCCTAAAATGTCTGGGTTAGAAATGCTCAAAGAGGTCAAGCAAATTTCACAAAGTACAAATGTTATTATGATGACAGCTTCTAATGATGTGAGCCACTCATTAACAGCCATGGAAGAAGGAGCGTATGACTATCTACTTAAGCCTATTTCACCAGAGCTCTTACTTTTACGAATAGAATATCTACATACTTTAAAAAAACAAGCACAAGAAACAAATGCCTTGCGTTTACGCTTAGAATCCCAATATCGTTTTGGTAATATTATTGGCAAAAGCAAACCAATGCAAATGGTCTTCGAAAAAATACAGATGGTTGCAGACAGTGTCAGTACTATTATTGTTCAAGGACCAAGCGGCACGGGGAAAGAGTTAATCGCAAATGCCCTTCATTATAATAGTGAGCGACGCGATAAAGCTTTTATTAAAGTCAGTTGTGGTATTTTTAACACTGAAATTTTAGAAAGCGAACTATTTGGGCATGAAAAAGGTTCATTTACAGGAGCTCTCCGGCAAAAAACAGGGCGCTTTGAACTTGCAGACCAAGGAACTATTTTCTTAGATGATGTGGACGACATTCCTCTAGCAACGCAAGTAAAATTACTGAGAGTTTTACAAGAAAGGGAGTTTGAACGTGTCGGCGGTGAAAAAACATTAAAAGTTGATGTTCGTGTCATTGCTGCAACAAAAAAAGATCTAAAACTACTTGTTGCTGAAGGTAAGTTTCGCGAAGATTTATACTACCGTTTAAATGTAATCCCTATTGTTTTGCCTCCACTCTTAGAAAGAAAAGAAGATATTCCTCTGCTTATCTCTTTTTTCATTAAAAAATTTCAACGCAAAAAAAAGATCGCCAGTGAGCTTTCTTCAGAAGTCGCGAAACTTACTCGTGACTATGAGTGGCCAGGAAATGTTCGCGAATTAGAAAATGCAGTCGAACATGCCGTTACTTTTTGTAAAGAAGGTCAGTTGCAAATTGCTCACTTTCCGGAAGAAATCCAACGCATTGTCAAAACAGAAAGTATATCTCTAGACATTGGTGGCGATGATAAAGTTGACTTCAATAAGATGGTCACTGACTTTGAAAAAAAATTACTTATTTGGGCTTCTGATAAAGCAGAAGGACACCAAACAAAAATGGCTAAAGTATTAAATCTACCAAGAACAACTTTGCGAGATAAACTTATTCGTTATAATTTGATTGAGGTTTTATAGACATGGACCAAGTACTTCATGAAAAAACTTTAGCCGCGTCTTCTGCAGTTTCACAAATAACTTCTGGTATGGTTATCGGCCTAGGAAGCGGATCTACCGCTGAAATTGCAGTAAAATTAATTGCTAAAAAAATAAAGAGCGGCGCGAAAATAACAGGTGTTCCTAGCTCTATATCCACCAAAAAACTGGCAGAGTCACTAAACATTCCAATGATCACAGACACAGTTCCCGAAAGAATAGATATCACTATTGATGGTGCAGATGAATTTGATGAAAACCTAAATTTGATCAAAGGTGGAGGCGGTGCTTTGCTACACGAAAAAATAGTAGCAAGCGCAAGTGACAAACTCATCATTATTGTTGATTCTCGAAAAACAGCGCGCCCCTTGGGAAGTAGTTTTCATTTACCTGTAGAAGTAATTCCTTATGCTCATGTTGTCGTCGCAAAAAAAATCAAAGAACTGGCGGCAACACCTAAATTGCGAATGGTAAAGAGCAAACCGTTTGTCAGCGACGAAGGCAATTATATTTTAGATTGCGATTTTGGAACAATAAGTGATGTTCAACACTTAGCAAATGCTCTTTCAAAGATTGCTGGAGTTGTTGAACACGGACTATTTATTGCAATGACTGAAACAATTATTATCGGCAGCGAAGAGACAGTACGGAAATTGCATCGCAAATAGAGCAACTATCAATTTAGTTAATTTTCAATGATATACAAATGCACTTGTAAAGGACTTGTATTTGTTTTGTTGTCATTCTCACGAAAACAGGAATCCAAAAACATATTGCCTTTACAATGCAATTTTAGAGGACACCTTCTACTTTTGCCAATCACTTAAAATCAAAAGGAGCTTGTTGTGAAGTATATCATAATACTTGTGTTGATTTTGATTCCGGTACACAGTCAAGCAAATCTGCTGGAAACACCTAATGCAAAAAATTATACACACTCTTTTAAAAAGTATCCTTTTCGTTTTTCCCCAGTCTCTGCTCAACAAATAATAAACAAACTAAAAAAAACAACGCAAGTTCCTCTAGCAATATCAGCAGTAGAAAAACCACTTCTACAAGATATACTAGACGGACAGTTTGATTCATTTTCTATTGAAGAAGCGGTGATTATTGCTTCGGGTATTACCGATAAAAACCTAGCTCGCAAATACGTCAACAAATTAGAATCAATATACAGAAGTATTCGCAAGCACTTATCTAGACAAAGCTCTGAAAAAAACAAAGCGCGCTATTTGCTTTTGTATTTACACAAATACCACTTAAAGCATTACGATATAGCTTCTTCAAACTTGATCGCTTTATTAGACCGCGGTATTTACAACTGTGTTTCTTCATCGCTGCTTTACAATATCATGGCCAAAAAACTCGGTCTTAATGTAAGAGGAGTTGAAGCTCCTGAGCATTGTTTCTCTATAGTCTACAATAAAGAAGAAGACCCCTGGGATATAGAGACCACATCACCGGCGGGTTTTGACGCTGCCCACACTAAAAATCTTTCCCAAGTCCAAGTTCACACCAATGGTTACGTCGTAAATAAAACCTTACGCCGCGAAATGACCGTAGATAAACAAGTAGCGATGATCTACTACAATCGTGGTGTTGCCTTAGCTAAGAAAAAAAAATATATTGCTTCAACAGTAGAGTATTTTAAAGCTTTGCTTATCGATAATAACTTTTATACGGCATGCCAAAACACAATTGTAAATTTTGCATACTACTCTCGCAAGCTTAACAAAGCTGGTAAAATTGATCGTGCTTTACAAATGTTATATTTAGGTTTAGAGTTAGCCCCAAACGATAAAAACTTACTCAACGATTTAAACGTCTTGTTTCGCAACTCTGCAATAGATCTTATACAAAAAAAGAAATACGATACTGCGACAAAGCTCTTAACAAAAGCGCGTACTTATTTTCCGAAAGAAGAAGACTTTGCCTTTCTTATCGCAAGCGCACAATTACAAGAAGCGCTAAACCACAAGCAAAATTTTACCTATGCAATGCAGCTTTTAGATAAAACAATAAAAGAGTCCCCATTCCAAATACGCGAAGAAGTATACAATTCGCGCTGGTACGTAATAGACGAACACGCACAATACCAAGCAAGCAAGAGACAATGGCAAAAAGCCATTGCCATTTACGAGTGGGGATTAAAGCTCAAAGGAGGAGAAACTCTTAGAAATAACTGGGTAAAAACTTATGTAGACTGGGGAGAATTTACACAAGCAACTGATCAAGTAAAAGCAATTGTTATTTACGAAGAAGCTTTACAAAAATCGCCACAGCAAAAGCATTTTCAATCGCGATTAATGCTACTTTACCAGCAAATATATAGCTCCGAATTGCAAAAAAAACAATACAAACGTGCATTTTCATGGATGAGCCGACTCTACAGCTCTTTCCCTCAACAGCAAGCAGTAAAGAATAATTTATGGTACGTTTATCAACAGTGGCACAAACACTTACTCGAAACAAAGCAATACAAAAAAGCGCACAACATATTTCAATCAGTACAAAAACAATTTCCCAAAGAAAACAAAATCCGCTCAATATACACCGCGATTTCAAACGAAGTCGCAATGAATTACGCGCAGAAAAATTCTTACTCACACGCTCTTGCTATTTACAGCGGACTCAGAAAAAATTTACCCGAAGATAGGCAAATACAAAATAACTTTCACTATCTCTTACAAGAAGGAATTAAATCCTTCATACAGCAAAAAAAATATAAGCAACTAAGTAAACTAATAGCTCTACTGCGTAAAAAACTACCAAATGAACCGCTAATAATAAAAATTGCAAGCGCGCAACTAATGCGTCAGGCACAAAATAACCAAGATCCTTTGGAAATATACACAATTGCAAAATGTCTACGTTATTTACCATCGCAACAAAATACTAGCGACTCAATTATGATGGAAGCTTTACGAGTATGCTATGCACAAAAAGACGACGCTGCTCTGTGGAAAATATACACACAAATAACACAAAATTTCTCAGCAACAGAACAAGTAGCCGCTTACATGCACAAATTGTGTACAAATCGAGGCATACAACTCATAAACGAAAAAAATTGGTACAAAGCCATAAATTTTTGCAAACGTGCGGTGCGTACATTTCCTAGAGATACACAATTTCAAAGAAGGCTAGACTATGCCTTGGATGCACGCCGATAACTTCTTTGTACAATTCCATAAAAGAAATTCACTCCAAATTTTAAAGTATGTCGGGAAAAGAAACCGCAAATATGTGGCCAGAGCAGAAAGATTCGATTGAGAAGCAAAGGCATTTTCCAAAAATAGCCAAAACAACTGAAATCATAGGCAGAGTGGTTTGAAAGGAACTATCCAAACTATATCGCATTTTAATGCCGTGTTTTTTATCAAGTGTTGCTTTACAGCAGTAATGTAGTTTGAGTTATTGGGTTTGACATTGCGAAGTAACTCTCCCGTTATTTTTAACGGTAATTGTTTTTGTTTTTTCAGTTCTTTTACCAGAGATTTTATAAAAATTGTTGTGTCGTTGTCTCTAATTATTTCCAAATCTATTACTCCGCTTTCTCCAATTACGACATCGCAGAGATGATATTCTCCTACAGAGCAGTTTATTTCTTCTTCATCGCAAGATCCGTATATGCTAATTAATTTTTCGGCAGTCATCCCTATTGCTTTGATTTTATTCTCCTTAATAAAATCAGTAATTACTCGTTAGAATTCATCAGACAAGAATAAAAAAATATAGATTATATGTATTTCCTCTATCAACTTGCTTTCTTCTAAGTATTATTGTTCGCTAACTTGTAAAGAAACAACTATTCCAATTCCCAAGAAAGACGAAATCAGAGAGCTTCCGCCGTAAGATATAAATGGCAAAGGAATTCCGGTAATAGGAGCAAGCCCAACCGTCATAAATATATTGATAAACGTTTGTATGGCTAAAATCGCAGTAATACCAACAACAATAAGTTGTGCTTGTAGGTCGGGTAAAGAAGATGCGGTAAAAAGTAAAAAAGAAAATAGTGCAAAATATAAGACAATAACGAAGAAAGTTCCGGCAAACCCCCATTCCTCACCGATGATCGCAAAAATAAAGTCTGTTTTTTTGGCTGGTAAAAAGTTATTAGTGTTTTGGTATCCCTTTTTTAAACCTGACCCAAACCAACCACCTGAACCATATGCATTTAGTGATTGTATTAATTGATACATTTCACCTTCTTCTAAATGTCTTGGTAATTCCTGATGAATAAGTGGTTGGAAAAAATTTGTCAATCTTTTCTTTTGGTAGGGTTTTAAGCCATATGAATATATTAAAGAAAATGCTAATAGTGACAACAAGATAATGTGGCGAATGGGAATTCCTACTACAAACGACATTACAAAAAGCGTTCCGAAAAAAACTAGCGATGTTCCTAGATCTGGTTGTAAAAAAACTAATGAGGCCGGTACACAAGTAATAAGAAAAGCGGGGATAATATCAAAATGAGTTTTATCTTTGTTTTTCACAAATTGCGAAAATAATTTCGCCAAAACCAAAACTAAAGCGTATTTCATAAATTCAGACGGTTGGATTGAGTATTGAGAAATGCGAATCCAGCGTCGTGTACTTCCAACAAAGGGATCAACGGCAAACAGTAAGGCTAAAACAACAACACCGAGAATATAAAATATAAAAGAGTACTCCAGCAACCACTTGTAATTTATTCGCATTGTTATGAAAAAAACCACTATCGACAGAAAAAACCATTTTTGCTGTTTGTCAAAAGTCCTTTCGTTATCGTTAGTTGTGCTATAAACAAAAAGTAAACCGATAGTAGACAAGATCAGTAATAGAATAATAATTGGCACGACAAAACTATAAAAAATTTTGTTCCAATTTAAATTGTTGAAAATAGAGTGCGACATTATTTTCCGCCATGTGCCTTGGTTCGCCTGCGAATGACAAAACCTTGATAAAAATCTTGTAAATATAGGGTATTATTGTTGATCGCCCATACATATTTTGCTATTTCAAGTTGCATAACAACCTTTTTGTCTACTCGATAAAATAAAGGATATGGTCGACTAAGATACATCTCTTCTTTTTCTTTAATAATGCTTTCTTTATTAGCAGTACCTTTAGAGTATTCTTCTTGGACTTTTTTGTCTATTTTTTTACGTAAAAAATCGTATTTTTTTAAACATTCTTTCCAAACATATTCTTCGCTATATCCCATTAGATTTGCTAATCTACCCACAGAATCGTTCTTCACCATTTGTTTTTCATTATTGAGAAGTTGTTTAGGGATAATTTCAATGTCAAAAACAGATTTTTCTACAAATATTTTATATTTACGACTGTAGAGAGGGTTTTTATTTTGTTTTTTTTGCTTTAAGGTTTTTTGTAGATAGTAGTCGTGTTGTGCAATTTGCAGTGCAAACAACCTCATTCCAAGAATAAATGAGAGAGCAAAGGCGAAAAACACAAGTTGTGTAACTTTATTGTGGATGCTTTCCATACTATGCCTCGTAAAGATAACCCTCTGGGGGTTCATGAGTAAATATTTTGAGTATTATTATTACTATTGGTGCAACAATAGTTGTATATATCGCTCCTGTAAAAGCTGTATCTGCTAAATCAACATAGCACGTTACATAAATAATCATAGAGTGTAGCAAATGATATTGAAATGTATAAAAGAAAACGAGAACGAGAAGTACAAGTGTGTTTGTTAAATGCATCGTTTGTTTTAATTTTAATAAAGTATAACTCAGAAATATAAATAATAGAGAATGTAAACCAAATAAATCAAGAGTCATACAATCTTTCAGTAAACCAACTAGCCAAGTTTGTAGTAGTATAGACTGCTTGTTATTATTATAAACTATAATGTAAACGCAAAGAATGATTAAAAATTCTGGCCGCTCATCATGAAATCCTAGTAAGGGGCAAATAACTATACCTGTAAACAAAAAAAGAATCCCAAATATAAGCGTTATATACAATTTCATTTATGTAAATCCTGATTCACAACAACTAGAACATTGTATATGCCACTTAGCGAAATAGGCTCGACGTCTAGCAGATAATGTTTTTCTTCTGACTTTTTTATAATGGCATTACCTACAATTAAACCTTGAGGGTAATTTCCAAAACCTGAGGTAAGTACAATTGCTGTTTGCGGTAATACTTTCTCTGGATGCCACTGTAAAAACTTGATTTTACATTTTTGTCTGCTTTGCCCTACACATATTCCTTCATCGTATATTGTAAAAATATCGTTTTCTTTTATCATTAGAAATATAGGAATTCGCATATAAGGGTCTGAAACTCGCAGTACCATACTCGAATGGGTAGATAATTTATAGACAATACCTAGTAGGTTTTTTTTAAATGTAACATAGGATTTTAATGCTACACCATCTTTTTTACCTTTATTAATAATAAAAGAACTACGATGATCCGAGCTATCTCTTCTAAGCAAAATTTTTGCATTGATTGATTTTTGGGTATTTTGTAGGGATATTTCTTTTTGGAGAATTTGTATATTTTTCAAAGTTTGTTTTAGATGTATGATCTCTAGTTGTTTGCTGGCCAATTGTTGTTTTAGTAGAGTAACATTTTCATCTTTGTTTACTTTCTCGTCACTAATCTGTGGAGAAGAAAGTAAAAAAGTAAATGACGACAAACTCAACGATGAAAAATAACGACTGTAAAGCATAAACGCACAAGATAGTAGTGCTAAACAGACTAGTAAAATATGCTGATAGTACTTCAATTTTTCAATCCTTACAATTATGCTGTGTCCGGTTCTAGGTTGTCGATATATCCTAAGGAGTACTAAGTATATGTTGTAATAAATCTAATTTTCCTAAAACAGCTCCTGTACCTTTGACTACACATTCGAGTGGCGATTCAGCGATTGTAACTTTGAGCTGCGTCTCATTTGCAATTACTTGGTCTAAACCTTTAAGTAAGGCACCACCACCGGCAAGAACTATTCCGCGTTCAATTAAATCTGCCGATATTTCAGGAGAAGTGGCTTCTAAAGATGCCTTGATCATATGCACAATATCCCGAACACAACTTTGCAAGGCTTCACGAACCTCTTCAGAACGGATAGTTGCTGTTCTTGGTAGTGAAGAGCTAGCATGTTGCCCTTTAATTTCCATTTGCAATTCTTGTTCTAACTCACAAGCTGAACCTAGATTTTTTTTGATAATTTCAGCTGTTGATTCGCCAATAAGTATTTTTTTCTGTTGTTTTAAATACTCAACGATAGCGAAATCCATCGCATCACCTGCTATTTTTATACTGCGCATAACAACCGGTGATGCTAGAGATATAATGGCTACTTCACTTGTTCCACCACCAATATCGACAATCATACTTCCTTTTGCTTCGCTAATAGGTAATCCTGAGCCTATTGCTGCTGCCATTGGCTCATCAATCAAATAAACTTCTTTTGCTCCTGCTCGGCGGGTTGAATCGATAACAGCTTGTTTTTCAACACTATTAATCCCTGACGGAATTGCAATGACAACACGTACTCGAATACCCCACTTAAAGTTAAGTGCTTTACGAATAAAGTAACGTAGCATTGCTTCTGTAACAGCAAAGTCAGAAATGACTCCGTGCTTTAAAGGGCGAACAGCTTGAATGTTTGGTGGTGTTTTGCCTATCATTTTTTTAGCTTCATTGCCAACAGCATTACCATCCATCAATACTTCATTGGTATCCGTGTTGATAGCAACGACTGATGGTTCACTTATAATACCTTGGTTTTGAACACTTACTAACGTATTTGCTGTACCAAGATCAATTCCAAGATCAAGTGATACTGCACCTAATATTTTATTTGATAAACCTAGCATAATATAATTTACCAGAGAGAGAGAGAAAGAGAGGGGTTTGGGAAGTAAAAGGTTTTAGGAAGTCTCTAAATTAGGGAAGAAACTGTTGTTAGGGTGTGCTGACATTTACAAGTAGCAAGGTACTTTGGAATTGCAGAGTTATACTCTGCAACAAGAAAAGTAGGAAACTAATCTAAAAGAACCAAATTATAGAAAATAAATGTCGACACATCCTATAAAATAAAGGCTTTTGGCTGTAGTTTTACAGCCATAGTGAATAGCCTTTAGAAATAGAAGTTTGAATATTTAGCAAAAACAATTTAAATAGTACACCAGTTTTACAAATTAATTTGTAGAGATGATGTGCTATTAATAAATTTATTTAAGCTTCATTTGAATGAGAGCACTATCTGCTCGTCCAGGATCGCCTTTACCATCATAAACAGTAAATAGTTCCCAACCGATGAGTAACATACCTATAATTGTGAAAATAGTAGTTAATATTATGATCACAGGTGTTATTGAATCGGAAGGAGCGACAGAACCGCTATATTCCTCTGCTTCATCAATAACTTCTAGTTCTCCTTGATAGTCTTCGTAATCTTCTGCCATTTAGCCTCTTGTGCCTCCAAAGCGCGTTGTTACAGAATCGCCTTTTTGAATTTTTTGGCGAGTTTTGTCTTTGATGATACGAGCGGCACTAGCGTCTTTATAAACATCCTCAATAACAATAGTTCCAATGTAGTTGCTGCCTCGGAAGACCGTAAATTGATAGCCCTTTAGCACTTTGTCATCACTTCCAAGAGAAATCATTACAAGCGGTAGCTTTTTACTAACGGCTGTAATGAAACCATCTAGAGGTTTTTCTCTAGTATATAGAAGATCAAGACGTACGCCTTGCTTTTCAGCTGCGCTAATAATTTGTTTAGCTTCGAGTAGCTCACGTTGTTGTCTTTGAATCAGTTTTTCTTTTTCGGCGATTTCGCCTTTGATGTTGTTTAGTTCTGTTTGTACAACGAGTTGTTCTTCTTCAGAACTTTCTCTTGCACGAATAGCATCTTCTTTTTCTTCTTTTGCCTGATCTCTAGCTGTTTCTAGTTCGTTGATACGAGCATCTTTTTCGCCTATTTTACTATTGATGTCATTATAGCTTGCATCTAAATTTGCTATTTTTTCATTTAGACTATCATTAGTTCTTTTTGCCTCGTCGTAGATATCTTTTACTTTGTTAAGTTCAACATTTAGTTGAATAGCTCTACCTGTGACGTTGTTCAAACTTTCTTGCAAGTTTGCAACTTTTCCTTCGGCATCTTTTAGCTTTTCTTCTTGTACTTGTTTCTCACGAGTGCTTGTTTGAGCTTGATCGATCAGCATTTGTTTATAGTCCCATTTCTGGGCTAACAATGTTCCAGCAATTACCATATAAGCAATGCTAAGAATGAAATTGATGAAAATAAAAATTTTAGCAATACTGCTCATGATTTTTACTCTCCCTGAAAATCTGCGGTGGAAGTCAAAATATTAATATAATTATAGCTCTTAGAGTCGTAAAAAGAGATAGTTGTAGCTATTGTAAAGTATCAAAATAAAAAGTCAAGAGTAATTATTGCAAGCATAACTATTTCATAAGTAACTTGAACAATTTATATTTTACTCACGCTGTTAAGTTCGTTATCAAATTAGAACATATCAAAATATTCTATTTGATTGTGTGCTTTATTTCTTTTGTATTTGTTGTATTTTCCTTACTAAATTATTATAACGCTGTTGTAAGTTTTTAGTAAATTTGAAAGAATCTAATTTAGTTAAAATAACTTGACTTTGTGCATATTTTTGCTGGTAGAAATATGTTTCAGCTTCTAATAACATTAAAATAGAATGTTTTTTTGACATTACCGGAATTTCTTTTTTAAGACGAGTGATGACTGAAATTATTTTTGTAAAGTCTTTTCTAACTTCGTAAATTTTAAGAAGTTGTAAATAAAGATTAAACATATGTTCACGCGATATCTCTTTTACTTGTCTCATATAATTATTTATAGTGTGTTCTCCTAGTAAAAAATAACTCATTGCTATTTTTTGCTGTTCATTCCTCCAAAATAATTGACCTGTCGCCACATAAGACACACATAAGTTAATATGAATACTCTTGCGTGCACTACCTTTGTTAACAGCATCAGCATATATCGATACGGCTGACTGCCACTTCATTGATCGTTTACGAGTTTCTTGACTTAGAAATAAAAGAGATAAAACAATAATGCTTGTAAGGGCAGCATACGCGAGAATATACATAAACTTTTTTTTGTGCACGTGAAACTTTTGCTGTACCACTCCTGGTTTTTTGTAAAAAGTATGTATTTTTAAAGTAACCCATGAGCAGAACATTTGCGACAATGCCCCTAAAATCATAATGAAAAAAGCTAGCAAAGGATAAGCTCGGTATTCTACAATCGCAAATTTGGTGGGAATTAATAAGTATGGAATCAAAATGATTAACGAAGCCAAAAACAGATTGAATGCGTTTTTTTCTGTACATTTGTATAGAAAAAACCCTGTAAGGATTATGGTTACAAAACCACTAAGTAATTTAAATACTGAAAAATTAGTCGCAGCATGATCAAAAGAAAATGTTTGCGCTAAAGGATAAACAAATAACTTTACATAGTACCAAAAAGCAAAAATTTGTTGTGCTGAGTTGTCGAATAGATTGAGACTTGTGAGTCGCTCTAAGATCATCGGAAACAATAACAATGTCAATAAAATAAACCAGAACACAAGAAAATATACACGGCGAGAAATAGCTCTCCTATGAAAAAGAATAGTCATTGCTAAAACGTAGAAACAACCAACTTCTTTACTAAAGATAGTGCATAATGAAAATAGAACAAATAATTTAGTATTTTTGTGATAAATTATAGATAAAATCAAAAATATCGTGAGTAAAATAACGGAACGAGCTTGAATGTAATTGACTGCTTCACTTGCAAGAGGGTGAACAACAAAAAAGCCGCTAAAAACAAGAGAAATTTGCCAAGAAAAGCCTAAATGTCTACAAAATAAAAGCACCACAATACCACATAAAAAATGTAAAATAATATTAGTGCTATGCCAACAAAAAGTAGAGTGGCTTCCAATAGTAGTTATAGCATTGCGCTCTTCTAATGTAGAACCTAAATTGTAATTGAGCCAAAAACTTAAGTTTGTAATTATGCGCCAATTGTTAGATGTTAGATACCTCGAACTATCTATATCTTGGCTATCAACAATTTGCCAAATATCATCATAAACAAAAGGTCCATACAAATTTGAACTATAGGAATAAAAAACACAGATACCTATAAACAAAAAAAGAAATATTGAAAGAATGACTTTTCGCACGGTTTAACCTCGATTTGATTTGGGTTTTACAGTATAATTACCGAGAACATTTTATAGGTGTATTTTGTAAATAAAACCTAAATGTCGACATGCCCTAGTAGTACATCAACTAAGTATCTTTGTAATTAAATTTGATTATTTTGAAAATTTAGTAAGACGTTTTAAGGGCGCAAAGTGAGTATTTTGTAACTAAAGAAACAACGCAACTAAAACTCAAAAGAGCCAATCAATTGATGCATTACTAACTGAAAATAAAGAAACAAACCACACAGTCACAAAAAAAGATTTATTAAGATAAATTTTTTGAACCTTTAATCGAAATAGAAAGATTAAAACTGATTAACAGATCAAATTTGTGGTTGCCAAAGAGAAATAAAATCTCCATTTTGTAGAGAGTTCTTAAAATGTATTGCAAGAAATCCTTGATAGTGTTTTTGTTATGTTTGCTCACCAATTGTAGCGCGCAAAACAACAATGATAACGATAAAGAGAAGAAAAAGCAAAAAATGTATAAAAACGAATTAGCACAGGAGAGTAGCCCCTATCTTTTGCAACACAAAAACAACCCTGTACATTGGTTGCCCTGGGGAGAAAAAGCTTTTGCTCTTGCTAAAGAGCGCGATGTGCCTATTATCATTTCTATTGGCTATTCTACTTGCCACTGGTGTCACGTTATGGAACATGAAGTTTTTGAAGATGAAGAAGCGGCTTCATTAATGAATAAGCAGTTTGTTTGTATAAAAGTAGATCGCGAAGAGAGACCAGAAGTTGATGATATTTATATGAGTGCTTTGCATGCCATGAACCAACGAGGTGGATGGCCTTTAAACGTCATTGTCACTCCACAAGGTAAACCTTTTTTTGGCGGAACGTTTTTTCCTAAAGAACAATGGATGAAGTTACTTAAAGCAATAAGTGATGCTTGGAATAAAGAACGTAAAAAAGTGACCAACATTGCCAGTGAATTAACTAAGTTTTTGCAAGAAAATGAACAACACCCCAAAAGTGAGATTTCTCCTAAAATTTGGCAAGAGCTACAAGAAAACTTGAATGCATATTACGATGAAAAAAATCCTGCTTGGGGAAAAGCACCTAAGTTCCCTAGCTCGCAAACATTGCGTTTAGTTTTGTTACTTAAAGATGCAGAAGCTGCAAAAAAACAAGCATTAAATATATTAACAACTATGCAAGATTCGGGTTTACACGATTTGGTTGGTGGTGGCTTTCATCGTTATAGTACAGATGAAATATGGCGTGTACCTCATTTTGAAAAAATGCTATACGACAACGCACTACTCGCTACTGCTTACTTCATTGCAGGCGATCAGTATAAGCGTTCTGACTTGACACGTACGGCGGAAAGAACCCTTGAATATATGTTACGCGATTTACGTATAGTTAACAATGGTGATTTTTCAGGTTATGCTTGTGCAGAAGATGCTGATGACCCTGGTGGCGAAGGTAGTTTTTATGCTTGGAACGAAGAACTACTTACAAAAGTAGTTTCTCCTGAGGAAGCAAAAAAATTGGCCGAAGATTGGAATTTAAAAAAAGCTGAAGTACATAAAAATAGGTTTGGGCACAAGGAACCAGTAACAACACATATACCTTTTCCTCGTGGAACTTCTCTTGCAAAAGATATTCATAGTACAAAATCCATAGAAAAACGATTATCCTGGGAAAAATACTACCCTGCCTTACTAAAAGAACGCGAGACAAGACCTCGTCCTCACCTTGATAATAAAGTACTGACTTCGTGGAATGGACTTGCTTTATCTGCATTTGCACACGGAGCCCGGTTAACTCAAAAGCAAGAATACATTACAGCTACACGCGAACTTGCTTCATTATTGTTGGCCAGACATAAAAAGAATGGACTAATACGTTTAGCTGGAATACCAGCATTTATCAATGATTATGGATTTTTACTTTGCGGGTTAATGGACGCATTTGATGCACTAGGTGATCCTGATTTAATCGATGGAGCAATAAAAATTGCGGACGAAGCCATACAAAAACTTTCGCATGAAGAAGGTGGGTTTTATTCTACTACTGCTGGTCGCGATGATCTGATTTTGCGCTCTCGTATTTTATATGATAATGCTTATCCTTCCGGAAATTCAACTATGGCTTTGGGACTTACACGGTTGTGGAATGTAACTGGTAAACGAAATTATTTATCTACAGCTGAAAAGTCAATAGAGATTCTTGGTGATGTTGCTAGTAGAATTAGTATTTCGCTTGGGACACTTTTAACAGCTCATCTCGCAAGGCAGCGTGGAGAAATGACTATAATAGTTACAGGAAAAGAAAATAGTGGTTTGTTAGCCGCATGTCGTAAAAATCATTTTCTTGCCACAGTCGTAGATCTGAAAAAAGTAAAAGATAAAAACTGGCCTATCTTGGAAACGAGAAAAGAGATAAAAGAAGTATCTGCGTTATTTTGTGTTGGTAAGACATGTTTACAGCCAGCACACACAGAAGATGAAGTAAGTAAATTGTTTACTGAGTATAGTAAATTTTTCTCTCACTAGTATAGAAAGGTTTCAAAATGAAAACCGCAGCGTTATTAACAGCCGTTTTGGTTGTTTCACTTTTTACCGTAGGTTATTACACTCATATGGAAGATGGCTATTTTTCTCAGTCAACTCCTAAATGTTCTAAATCAGCTCAAAATACAACAAATGTCGCAGCCAAATCTGGCTGCTGTGCTTCTAAAAACAAAGCTACAGTTGCAAAGACTACCGAAGGATGTTGTGCATCTAAAGGTGAAGTTGCTACTACAGTAGCAAACACAACAGCTAAGTCTTGCTGTAAGTCTAAAGATGAAGTTGCTGCTAACACAGTAGCTAACACAACAGCTAAGTCTTGCTGTAAGTCTAAAGGCGAAGCTACTGCTACAGTGGCTAACACAACAGCTAAGTCTTGCGAATCTAAAGGCGAAGTTGCTGCTAACACAGTAGCTAACACAACAGCTAAGTCTTGCTGTAAGTCTAAAGGCGAAGCTACTGCTACAGTGGCTAACACAACAGCTAAGTCTTGCGAATCTAAAGGCGAAGTTGCTGCTAACACAGTAGCTAACACAACAGCTAAGTCTTGCTGTAAGTCTAAAGGCGAAGCTACTGCTACAGTGGCTAACACAACAGCTAAGTCTTGCTGTAAATCTAAAGGCGAAGCTACTGCTACAGTAGCTAACACAACAGCTAAGTCTTGCTGTAAATCTAAAGGCGAAGCTACTGCTACAGTAGCTAACACAACAGCTAAGTCTTGCTGCAAGTCTAAAGGTGAAACTGCTACTACAGTAGCTAACACAACAGCTAAAGTAGAAAAACTAGATTGCAGTGATCCAGAGAATTGTGATCCAGAGAATTG
Source organism: Candidatus Uabimicrobium helgolandensis (assembly GCF_041508025.1). NCBI lineage: Bacteria > Pseudomonadati > Planctomycetota > Candidatus Uabimicrobiia > Candidatus Uabimicrobiales > Candidatus Uabimicrobiaceae > Candidatus Uabimicrobium > Candidatus Uabimicrobium helgolandensis. The sequence goes on along the minus strand of NZ_CP165719.1, from coordinate 1,236,473 downwards.
CGATAAAGAAAATTGCGATAAAGAAAATTGCGATAAAGAAAATTGCGAAAAGTAATTGCAAAAAATAATGATTGTTTATAATATTACCTCCTCGTGAGATTTTAGATTTAAAGCAATCTTAAATGTGAGGCATTAGCTTAAGAATAATAAGCTAATGCCACTTTTTTTATACAGGGCTAAAGGAATACGTCATGGCAAACCCTCTTTTACAAGTGCAAGATTTTTCACAAAGCATTTGGTACGACAACATACAACGTTCTTTGTTAGATAAAATAAAACAGATGATTGATACAGGAGAAATTGTAGGTATTACATCAAACCCAACAATATTTGATAAAGCTATTGGCGGTAGCAACGACTACGATCATATGATAAATGAGCATCTGCAAAAGAATCCACAAATGTCAACACACGAGCTATACGAAGCTCTGGTTATTGAAGATATACGTGATGCAGCTGATTTGTTAAAAGGTGTCTATGACAAAACAAATGGAGAAGATGGTTATGTTTCCATCGAAGTATCCCCTGATTTAGCACATGACACTCAAAAAACGGTTGAAGAAGCAAAACACTTGTATCAAGCTGTAGATCGTAAGAACGTGATGATCAAAGTACCTGCAACGACAGCAGGGCTTTCCGCTATTACACAAATTATAGCACTTGGTATCAATGTAAATGTAACTCTTATGTTTGCAACCCAGGACTTTTTTGATGTTGCAGAAGCTTATGTTAAGGGATTAGAGCAGCTAGATCAAGGAGGTGGCGATCTAGGTTCTGTTGCTTCTGTTGCTTCGTTTTTTATTAGTCGCATGGATGCAGCTGTTGACAAATTGCTTCCTGAGAACTCAGAACTTGGTGGCAAAGTTGCCATAAGTTACGCTAAAGATGTATATCAAAAATCTCTTGAGTTTTATAGTAGTGACCGTTTTGTAAAACTGCAAAACAAAGGTGCACGTATACAACGTTTGTTATGGGCGAGTACTGGAGTAAAAAACCCAGCGTACCGGGATGTTCTTTATATGGAAGAATTAATGGGAGCAAACACAGTTAATACTGTTCCACCACATACTTTAGACGCTTTTCGCGACCATGGTAATCCAGGAGCGAGGGTTGACAAAAATATAGAAGAAATCGGTAGTGTTTTAGCAAAAGTAAAAAAACTCAATATTAATTTAGAAGATATTGCGAGCAAATTAAAAGAAGATGGAATCGCATCTTTTAGTAAATCATTTGCTTCTTTGATGAAAACATTAGAAGACAAAAAACACAATCTAAACGAAAAAAAAAAATAGTAACTAAATTGCTCAAAAAAGATCCTAGTTTATGGAAATTTGATCAAGTGAACTTGGAAGAAGTAAGTGAACGTTTAGGGTGGCTAGATAGCATCTCTTTTACTCAACAAAGTTTAGAAGAACTCTGTGCTTTTGCAAATGAAGTACGTCAGAAGTTTTCGCAAGTAGTTCTTTTGGGTATGGGAGGTAGCAGTCTAGCTCCCGAAGTGTTCATGAAAATATTTGGGAACAAAGAAGGCTATCCATCTCTACTTATTGTAGACACAACAAACCCCGAAATAATATCTAAGTATTTGGAAAAGATAGATGTGTCCAAAACAGTTTTTGTTGTATCGAGTAAGTCAGGTGGAACAATAGAAACTCTCAGCTTGTATAAGTTTTTCTTTTCCGAAGTTGAAAAAATTTCTCCTACTCCAGGAAAACATTTCATTGCCATTACTGATCCAGGGTCAAAATTAGAAAACATTGCTAAAGAAAAACAGTTTTTAAAGACATTTTTTGCACCTTCAGATGTTGGTGGTCGTTATTCAGTATTTACTGTTTTTGGAATGGTTCCTGCAGCTCTCATAGGCGCTCCCCTAGAAAAAATGTTAAATAGTGCCTGTAATATGCAAGCCTCTTGTACAGATACTTCAAGTAGCATTTCTCCTGTATCTTTAGGTATCTCGTTAGGAACATTAGCACTACAAGGAAAAAACAAACTCACATTTGTACTTCCTGAAAATTTAGTTTCTTTTGGAGACTGGGTAGAACAGCTTGTCGCTGAAAGCACAGGAAAATTAGAAAAGGGAGTACTACCTGTTATTGGCGAACCTCTCACCTCAGACTATAGTAATGATCGCGTATTTATTTGTCTAACAACTGGAAATATTCCACAGATTCCAAGTGGTCATCCAGTATTTCACATTCCAATTGAGGATACTACCGACATTGGAGGCGAGTTTTTACGCTGGCAAGTAGCAACAGCTGTTTGCGGAAGTATACTTGAAATTAATCCTTTTGATCAACCAGATGTGGAGTTGGCGAAAATAAAAGCACGCGAGCTAATGCAACAAAATAAAGAAACTTCATCCGAAGCGCCAAAAATTATCAATGACAGCTTTGAGTTATACGCAACAAATATCTCTGAAGAAAATAACGTCGACGGCTTTCTGAATTCTTTGTTTTCAAGTATTCGTCCAGGTGATTACTTCAACGTCATGGCATATCTTCCTTATGATGAAGAAATTACCCATGTTTTACAGAAAATACGATGCTATGTACAAGATAAAAACAATATAGCGACAACAGTTGGTTTTGGGCCGCGATTTTTGCATTCAACAGGCCAATTACACAAAGGTGACAATAACAGTGGAGTATTTTTGCAAATAACCCACACTACAGACAAAAAAATAGGTGTACCAGGTGAAAACTATGACTTTAATACTCTAATAGAAGCACAAGCCGCTGGTGACTACCAAGCACTTAAAGAAAAGAAACGTCGCGTTCTTCGTTATCACATTAATGGAGATTTACTGGTGGGATTAAAAAACTTATTTTTTACCATTGAAAACGATGTATAAACATAATATAGATGTAATTATTCCTGTTCTAAACGAAGAACTATCCATAGGCAAAGTACTTCAGGATATGCCTAACTGGGTACGCAATGTCATTGTTGTTGATAATGGTTGCACTGACAATACAGCCGCAGTTGCCAAAAAAAATGGAGCGATCGTTGTTCACGAACCACTTCGAGGTTATGGTGCTGCTTGTTTAAAGGGTATGTCTGTTTTAGATAATCCTGACATTGTGGTGTTTGTCGACGGTGATTATAGTGATCGCCCTCAACAAATGAACCGTTTAGTTGAACCGATTATTGCAGGCGAAGTAGAAATGGTGATTGGATCACGCGTTTTAGGAAAAAGGGAGCGTGGCGCTCTTACTCCGCAAGCGCGTTTTGGTAATTGGCTATCCTGCCACTTAATATTTGCATTGTGGCGCGTTCGCTATACTGATTTAGGCCCTTTTCGCGCGATTTCTTACACAACTCTTACTGCATTTTCAATGCAAGATTTAAACTATGGCTGGACAGTAGAAATGCAAATCAAAGCTGCCATACGAAAAATACCGGTCACGGATGTAGCTGTCGACTACCACAAACGCATTGGAATTTCTAAGATATCAGGAACAGTATCTGGAGTAATTGGTGCAGGTTATAAAATACTCACTACTATATTTAAGTATGCAATTTCTGACTCACAACACAAACAGCGTGAGCAAAAAAAGCGCGTTATTTTGTTTAGTAAGTATCCGTTACCTGGGAAATCAAAAACGCGCATGATTCCAGCGCTAGGAAAAGAAGGGGCGGCAAATTTACAACGCGAAATGACAGAGTTTATAGTCAATCACTTACACACATTTTCTCAAAAAAATGATAGCTCTTTAGAGGTAAGATTCTTCGGCGGAAGTAAACAGGAAATGATCGACTGGCTTGGCGATGATGTATTATTGAGGGAGCAAGTTGGACAAGACTTAGGACAAAAAATGTACCAAGCTTTTTCTCAAAGCTTTACTGAGGGAGTAAAGTATTGCGTAATTACTGGCGCTGATTGTCCTGAAGTAAACGAGGAAACTTTGCGATTAACTTTTTTGCACTTAAAATCATACCCCTTAGTGATTGGTCCTGCCGTTGATGGTGGTTATTATCTCATCGCTATGACAAAACGTTTTCCGCAAATTTTTGCTAATATTTCGTGGGGAAGTTCTTCCGTTCTTGAAGCTACTTTGGCCGCAGCCAAACAGCAAAAAATGCCATATAAACTTCTTCCTATTTTAAATGATGTTGACTTACCAGAAGATTTATATGTATGGAAAAATGTCAAAAACAATAGCGCAGAAAACATTGCATCTAAAATTTCAGTTATTATTCCATGCCTTGACGAAGAACAACACATAAAAAGATGTTTACAAAGCGTTGTTGGTAAAAATATAGAATGTATTGTCGTTGACGGTGGAAGCACAGATCAAACAGTAACCATTGCCAGAACATTTAAAAATGTGCAAGTATTATCTTGTGAAAAAGGAAGATATAAACAATTGAATTATGGCGCTCAACATGCGAAGGGTAACCATTTGCTTTTTTTACATGCCGATAGTCAACTTCCAAAAAACTTTAGTTCTGAAGTGCGTAGAATTATGAATAATAAAAATATTTCGGCAGGCGCTTTTACGATTGAACTCGACTCAGATGATATTCAAATAAAAAAAATGGAAACAGGAATAAATCGCCGTTCTCGTTATTTGAACATACCTTACGGCGACCAAGGTATTTTTGTAAATCGCAGTGTTTTTGAAAAAACTATGGGATTTCCATCCATTATTATCTTAGAAGATTTTGTTTTTGTCATGCGTTTGCGCAAATTGGGAAAAATAGAAATTTCCCCACTAAAAATGCTAACTTCAGCACGCAAATGGGAACGATCAGGACCTTGGCGTACTTGGCTTATAAACCAGTGTATTGTCGTTTGTTTTTATTTCGGGCTTCCTCATCAATTATTACGGCGATGGTATGATGAATAGAGTGTTGCACGCTCTAAATAAAAAAATTTTTAGCAAAGAAATAACAAATCTATATAGTTTAATAAAGAGAGACTCAACAACAGATCAGTATATTGTTAGTTTTAGAACATACAGCTAACGATCTGAGTAAAGGATATAATATGCGATATGATTTTCAAAAAATTGAACCAAAGTGGCAACAACATTGGTTAAAAAACGATGTATTTAAAAGTGAAATAGAAGAAGGAAAACCAAAGTACTATGTATTAGATATGTTTCCTTACCCTTCAGGGGCCGGTTTACACGTTGGACATGTTGAAGGATATACGGCTACTGATATTGTAGCACGTTATAAACGAATGGCTGGCTTTAGTGTTATGCATCCAATGGGCTGGGATGCTTTTGGGCTTCCTGCAGAACAGTACGCTGTTAAAACGGGGCAACACCCTCGCGAAACAACGGCGAATAATGTTGCTAATTTCAAACGCCAAATCCAATCACTTGGTTTATCCTACGATTGGAATCGCGAAATAAACACAACCGACCAAAAATATTACAAATGGACACAGTGGATTTTCTTACAACTACACAAAAAAGGCCTTGCTTATGTTGCAGAAGTACCTGTCAACTGGTGTTCTGAACTTGGCACCGTTCTTGCAAATGAAGAAGTGCCAGAACAAGTGAACAAAGGCTATAAAGTAGAACGTCGTCCGCTAAAACAGTGGATGTTAAAAATAACTAAATATGCAGAGCAGTTACTACAGGATTTAGACGATTTAGATTGGCCTGAGAGTCTAAAAGAGATGCAGCGCAATTGGATAGGGAAATCACAAGGTGCAGAAATTGACTTTGCCATCAAAGGATGCGATGAAAAATTGCGTGTATATACAACGCGTCCCGATACCATTTTCGGAGCAACTTTTATGGTTCTTGCTCCCGAGCATACTCTTGTTGCCAAAATCACAACAAAAGATTGTAAAGAAACTGTAGAAAAATACAAAGAACAATCGTCTTTAAAGTCAGATTTAGAGCGGACCGAGCTTAGCAAGAAAAAAACGGGTACTTTTACAGGAGCTTATGCTATTAATCCTGCGAGCGGAGAAGAGGTTCCTATTTGGATTGCCGATTATGTACTTGCCACTTATGGTACGGGAGCGATTATGTGCGTTCCTCATGGTGATGAGCGCGATCATGAATTTGCAGAAGTGTATGATTTGCCGATTGTTGCCATCACTAACGATGAAGAGCGTTATATTAACTCAGAAAATAATGATGGCCTTGATATTAATGGTCTTGAAAAAGAAGCTGGTATAGCTGCGACGATAAAGTGGCTAGAAGAAAAAGCTGTTGGCGAGGCAAAAACCAATTATAAAATACGCGATTGGTTATTTTCTAGACAGCGTTATTGGGGAGAACCTTTTCCAATTGTTTATAATAAAGAAGGCGAGCCGCAGCCTCTTAGTGAAAAAGAATTGCCAGTAGTTTTACCTGAAATGTCTGACTTTAAGCCAACTGGAACGCCAGAAGCTCCACTATCAAAAGCGCAAGAATGGTTAGAATACCAAGACAAAGATGGCAATAAGTATCTACGCGAAACTAATACTATGCCGCAATGGGCAGGATCTTGTTGGTATTACTTGCGTTTTCTTGATCCAGACAATGAAGAAATTTTCTGCGATGCGAAAAAAGAAAATTACTGGATGCCAGTGGACTTGTATATAGGTGGTGCAGAGCACGCTGTTCTTCACTTAATATATGCGCGTTTTTGGCATAAAGTTCTCTATGATTTAGGATATGTTACCACCAAAGAGCCTTTTCAAAAATTGTTTAACCAAGGTATGATTCTAGGCTACACATACCGCTATTATAAAAATGAAAAAGGCGCATTTGTCTCTCACAAAAATGTAAAATGGCAAGTAGAAGATAGTGGTCAAGTTGCTTACGATAAAGACAGCGGTGAAAAATTAGAAGTCTTTGTTTCTACAGATGATGTAGAATGGAGAGAAGGAAAAGCTTATCGTGGAGATCATGAATTAGAAGTAAAAGCGGAAAAGATGTCAAAATCTATAGGCAATACTGTAAATCCCGATGATATTATCCGCGACTATGGTGCTGACTCACTGCGTTTGTATGAAATGTTTATGGGCCCCTTAGAACAAGAAAAGCCATGGAATGATAACGGAATTGAAGGCACTTATCGCTTCTTGCGTAAAGTATGGTCGTTATTTCTTGATCGCGATGGTAATCTAAACGAGTCAGTTACATCACAAGGAAAACTAGATAAAGATATTGAAAAGTTACTTCACAAAACCATCGAAAAAGTAACGAACGACTTAGAAAAACTACGTTTCAACACAGCTATTTCGCAACTTATGATCTTAGTAAATGAACTTGGTGGTAAGGATATCAACAAGGAATGCGCAGAAATATTGCTAAAGTTGATTTCGCCACTTGCGCCACATATTACCGAAGAACTGTGGTCACTTATTGGCAATGATTCGTGTGTATGTCAACAATCTTGGCCAAAGTATGATCCAAAACTCGTTGTCGACGAAGAAATTACTCTTGTCGTACAAGTGAATGGTAAATTTCGCGCTTCGTTAAAAGTAGCGAAAGGACTTTCAAAAGACGAGCTGGAGAAGATTGCTCGCGAAGATGAAAAAGTACAATCGCATCTGCAAAAAGAAGTACGACGTGTAATTGTTGTTCCGAACAAATTGGTTAATTTTGTTCTATAAGTAAGTAAAGCTTCACCTAATGAAATAGGTGAAGTTTCTCAAACCTAATTAATAAAAGACCTTAAAGAGCGTTGTTGCAAGAAAAGGTTGGCGTAGTACAACCTCAATTGATTCAGATTTTTTATATTCCGAAGCCTGATCTATTAAAGTGACACTTTGATTTTATAGATATTACTAGGCCTATTATTATACAAAATATTTTTTCGAGCCCGATTTCAAAGATACCATGTATGGCCTAAAACCAAAGACAAAGAAGAATTCGACACAATCAACCCTCTACATACAAATATCTAATTTGGGCAAACACAAACTAATTGACAAGATATTTACAAATGTAAGTATTTTTTTTAAGAGAGGTTGTTTTTAGATTTGCGGATGAGGTGTTAGGTGTTGTATGAATTTGTTTTGAATATAAAAACAAAGCTCCATCTAATTTTATTAGATGGAGCTTTTATTTCGACTGCGCAAAATAGTCAGAAGAGTCAAATTTACAAAGATAGGAATTACTACCAGCACTACTTGTGGAATAATGATCCCTGTCGAAGCGCTAAGTAAATACTTAAGTCCTTGTCTCATCTGTACTTACAGATACCCACACTTTAGGCGCTAGGTCACATGGAACGGCTAACTTCACCGACGTTGCCACTCCCATTTACCACAGTACGTCCCCCCAACTAGTGGGAATAAAATAACTACGCACTACCGCTATACTAGGTATATATCCATAAGAAACCTTTCCCCTCCTTATTGGAAACCAATAACTACAACAGCCGAAACTGTCACGGAGATCGTTCACAGAGTGAACTAGGTAGCCAGTCTTAATAGTAATGATACTATACTGTGTAATTTTTATTTTTGCAATATATTTTTTTATTTTTCGCCAGGAATTTCCTTTTTTTGGCTATTTAAAACCTCAGTATACCACTGCTCAGAGGGAAACTCGTCGAATTTAGGCAGTGAGTCGGAGATGTCATACCAAGAAGGTTTCGAACCTGTGAATATGTGAACTACGGGTTTTATTCCTGGATCACAGTCAAGTGTACCAGCTGGAATTACAACACTATTTTCTTCAATTTCTGGTACTGGCACATTAGATCCGCAAACACTACAAAAATTTCTGCTATTCTCTTGAGATGAAGAATAAGTAGTTATCAAATTCTCTCCTGATTTCCATTTAAATCCACTTACATCTGCATGTAAAAAGCTGCCAAATGCAGCTCCATGTGCCTTTTGACAGATAGAACAATAACAATTGTTAATGAGTTGTGGAGGAGAGTTTAGTTCATATCGAATTTGTCCGCAAAGACACGAGCCTGTAATCATTCTATTTCCTTAAGATGTCTAGATATTTAATTTCATCGCATTTTTCCTGCGTTATAAAAATTTTTTGCGACTTGCTTGAATGTATACTTACACTCACAATAGTATAGGAAATACTATAAAAATTTACAAAATTGTATTACTTTTTGTTTAAGATGTACTGAGATTTAACTTTTTTATGATTTAGTTCTTTTAAAAATTTTGGTTATTACTTTTCTTTTTAGGGAGCACAATTTTAGGCTTTCAAAGTACTTAACTACTCCTTAAAATAACTGACATTGTATAAAAAACTAAATGTCGACGCCCTACATTAAAGAAGATAAAAATGACATCCGATGTTGAAAACCAATTGCAGCAACTCAAAAAGCTAATACAAATGGAACGTTTGGAAGATCAAAAAATATTCACGCAGATGGTACTCGATACTCCTATCGAGGAAAAGAAAGCACGCGGTGTTACTTGTTATCCCATTGTTATAAACAAAGAATATCTAGGACTAGGAGGAAAATTAGTTTTAGAAATTTCATCCCAACCAAAAACTAATCATTTGTTTACCAGCGGAGCAGTCATTTCTCTTTTTGCAGAAAAAGGCCGTGGTAAAAAAAATCCATTTATAGGTGCTATTGTTGCTAGTGTAGAGAATAACAATATCGTTATTTGTTTACACGAAGATGAATTACCTGAGTGGGCAGATAGTAGTTCATTGGGAATAGATCTTGGCAATGATGAAAAAACATTTATACAGATGGAAGAAGCCATCGACAAAGTCATCTCAGCAAAAAACTGTCGCTTACAAGAATTGCGCGATGCTATTTTTGGTGTTTCATCGCCAAAATTTTATACTAAAAACAATACTATAAATTTAGATCATCTCAACGTGTCGCAAAAAGAGGCTGTGGACAAAACGTTATACGCTCAAGATATTGCAATCATTCATGGACCACCTGGTACTGGCAAAACAACCACTCTTATCGCTAGTATCTGTGAAACACTTAAAACAGAAAACCAAGTTCTAGTGTGTGCCCCTAGCAATGCTGCTGTTGATTTACTCACCGTAAAACTAATTGAATGTGATGTAGATGTTATACGTTTAGGCCATCCAGCACGTATTCAACCTCATATACTCGAAAGTACATTAGACGCAAAAATATTAAAACATCGCGATCACAAAATATTAAAAAAATGGCGTAAAGAAGTTTTAGATTTACGCGCCCAAGCTTTAAAATTTCACAAGCACTTTGACCGTCAAAAGCGTCAAGAGCGCAAAGAAAAATTTCAGGAGTCGCGTTTACTTCTAAAGGAAATAGAGCGTTTAGAAAAGGCAATGTGCAATGATGTTCTTCATAAATCGCAAGCTATTATTTGTACTTTAACTGTAGCTAATAGCAAAATACTACAAAATATTGAGTTTCCAGTGGTCTTTATTGATGAGGCGGCTCAAGCACTTGAGGGCGCTTGTTGGATTCCTATTACCAAAGCGCGGAAAGTTGTTATGGCAGGTGACCATTGTCAACTTCCACCAACAGTAAAATCAAGACAAGCAAGTAAAGAAGGTTTGGGAGTCAGCTTAATGGAAAAATGCGCACAACGACAAGAAATAGCCACATTACTCAAAGTACAGTATCGAATGCATCAGCAAATTATGGACTACTCTAATCGTGTATTTTACGATAACAAACTCGAAGCAGACCTTAGTGTAAAAGAGCGTTCTCTTGGCAAAAAAATTTCAGTGGTAGATTTTGTTGACACCGCAGGTTGTGGCTTTGAAGAAGAATGCAATCAAAAAAATAAAAGTCGTTATAATCCAGGGGAAGCAAAAGTTCTTTTCCAACACTTCAATCGTTTGTTAACAGAAATAGATTATCATGAGCTAAGTGTAGGTATTATTTCGCCCTACAAAGAACAAGTATTGTACCTCAGAGATAGATTACTTGAACAAGTAAAAATTCGCGACAGTATAGGATCTCGTTTATCTATTAATACTATTGATAGCTTTCAAGGACAAGAGCGCGATATTATTTATATTAGTTTAGTTCGCAGTAATAACAATGGGGAAATCGGTTTTCTTAAAGACATAAGACGTATGAATGTTGCTATGACGCGTGCAAAGAAGAAACTTGTTGTAATAGGAGATAGCGCAACTATTAGTAGCGAGAGTTTTTATTGTGATTTTTTAGAGTATATAGAAGAAATAGAGTCTTACACAAGTGCCTGGGAATTTATGGATATGTAGGTTTTTTATTTACAATTTACACAGAGATTCATAAAATTAATTGTGTTTAATAATTTTTATAACTCTTTTGGAAAGAGTTCAATATTTTTAATAGCACTTTTAAGGTTATCTAAATGAAATATTTTATTATACTTATATTAATAGCAGTATGTGGGTGTGACTCAAAAACAAGTACAAGCAGCCTACTGAAGGTATGCGTAACAACAACAGATTTACAAGATTTGGTAAAAACAGTGGGTGGTAAACATGTCGATATATATTGTTTTACTCACACTTGTTGTCACGGTGATCCTCACGATGTACATATCACACCTGAATTTGTACGGAAACTTAATGGCGCTGATATTCTAATTGATGCCGGAATGGGAATTGCTGCTTCGTGGTTACCAGAATTGGTTAAATCGGCAAAAAGACCAGAAATGGCCAAAGAAAAATATATTGATATATCAAAAGGTATCTGGCCACTACAAAACACTCAAGAAAACGATGAAGGTAGTTTACACGAAGAAGGTAATCCTCATTATTTATTAGATCCTGTAGAGGGAATCAAAGCAGCAAAACTTATTTGTGAGACACTTAGTAAACTACAACCACAGTATAGAGAAGATTTTACTGCGAACTATCAAAAATTTCGTAATACTCTTGGAAATTTGCTAGTAGGTGAAAAACTGCATTCAAAATTTGGGGCAGAGAAAATTGCGGTTATGTATTCCAAGGGTGAGTTACAAAAGTTTTTACAAAAAAACAACGCAGTAAATGATTTAGGTGGTTGGATCAAAGCCTTACAACCTCACCGTAATGCTAAACTTGTAGGCGACCACGACCTATGGCCACATATGACTCGTATTTTTGGTTTTGAAATTATCGGTTACTTAGAACCAAAACCTGGCGTACCACCAACAACTTCACATTTAAGTAAACTTGTTGCACAAATGAAAGAACAAAATGTCAAAATTGTCTTAGCCAGTACTTATTTTGACAAACGCCACGTCAAATTCGTTTCGCAAAATAGTGGTGCAAAAGTTTTGCGTATGGCGCACCAAGTGGCATCCCTTGATAATGTCAAGACCTATATAGAAACGATCACCTACAACGTAGAACAAATATTGCAAAATATCCAAAGCACTCGCTAGTATAATGTAGGGCGAAAGCCCTACATTATTTAAATATTAAGCTATTTTATGAAAAAAGGCTTGCGTAACACAACTTCTAATTTTTAATTCAAATTTAACGGAACTCACTATGAAAAATTTAACTATAGTTTTAATATGTATCTTTATTTCACTAGGTTGTGATCCAAAAAAAACGGAGCAAAATACAACAAACAACGATAAATCTCACCACCATAGTCATACTCCACAATACGGCGGAGTTCTTATAGAAATTGGCGACCATTTTGCTCATGCTGAAATGGTAGTTAAAGAAGGAAATTTAAGCTTACACATACTTGATGCTGAAGCAGAAAATAATGTTCGCTTAGAACAAGACAAAATCCAAGTAAAAGTAAAGGCAAATGAAGTGAGTTTTGAGTTGAGCTTGGAAGGCGTAGCAAGTGAATTAACAGGTGAAACAGAAAAAAACACATCGCATTTTCGCGCAAGCCATGAAAAACTAAAGGGCATGGACGACTTTACTGCAACAGTTACTTCATTGATGATTAAAGGGCAAAAATTTGAAAATATATCTTTTACATTTGCTCCATCGTCAGAAGACCATGATCATGATGACCACGGACATGATCACGATCACTAGATTTTGCTAATAATGTTGTTCTTTGCTGCTTATTTAAAAGTAGCAAAGAACGAATATCGCTTGGATTTACACCAGAAAGACAATATGAAAATTATCACAAATATCTTTAAATATTACCGCTCTATAAAGATAGGTATATGTATTGTAAACAAAAATTTTGCCAAAATAGACACATATGGAAAATCTATTTTTGAAAAAGCGATTTCTAAATACCGCGACCAAAACAAAAATGTGCAAGAAGATCTAGCTTTTCTTTATGCAATGGGAATGCAAATGTCTCAAGAAGATCAATATGCTGTTGCTTGCAACTTTTTTGAATATGCGCATACACTAGCGCAAGAAACAAAAAATGAAGGAATAGAGATGCTGTCCCTTGGTTATTTAACTGACCTGCACAGAGAAACCAAGAGTTACCAAGAAATGATCGATTATGTAGACAAATGGATACTTTTTAGCAAAAAATTACAAACTCCTGATTTTAAAATAATAGCTTTTAGACGTATAGGATCTATACATGAAGAAGGAAAACAGTTAACAAAAGCACTACAATACTACGAATTAGCTCATGAGAGTTGTTTAGAATTAAAAAATGATAGGCAAACTTCTATTGTACTAAGTGAATTAGGTTATGTACATCAAGAGCTTCAAAACTATTCTGAAGCGATCTCTTGTTATCAAAAATCATTAACGTTTGATAAACTATCGAATAACTTGGAAGATGCAGCAGATACATTATCCAACCTAGCATTAGCATATTGTCGTAACGAAGATTATAAAGATGCTCACTTATGCATTGATCAGTATCTATCTATTTATAGAGAACTAGGCAACACATATCAAATAGGAGAAGGAACTTGTTACAGAGCTGTTGTCTTTGAATATCAAAAAGACTTTGCTCAGGCTCTTCAAGCTTACCAAAAGGCGCTTGACATTTACCAAAAGGAAGACGATGACCATAGTATTGCTGATGTACTAGGTAAAATTGCAAAAGTGCATATTGAATTACAAAATTACGATGAAGCAATGTCTTGTCATGAGACAGCCCACTCCATGGCTTTGTCGTTAGAAGATGAAGATGCTAAAGAAGAGGTTTTGAGTTTTCTTGCTGGCGTATTCGAAGAGCTTGAAAATTCTAAAACTAAGTGATTAAATCAATCGCTAAGTCAATCCTTTATAAGACTATATGTTTATGACTATTTTTTACCATTATTTCAATCCATCAAGTAGAGCGCGTCACATCATTCAAACTAAGAAAACCTAACTAGGTGTAATCAATTCGATATTAATAACTATCGTAATCGTAAATGTTTTAATTGATGAAAGGCCTATAGTTCGAATGATGACACACTTTAATTCTAAATTTGGAAATAAACCGAGTTAAAAGAAAAACGAGTTGTTGGCCCAACCCCTTGTAAGTAATGACTGCTCTACAGGCATTGTAATATAATAAACACAGGTCGATTTGCTATATTATGTCTGTATTTAAATTTTTGACCATTTTTTTATATCAATTAAAGAGCTTTCTTCAACAAAATCATACCTTCCAAAGAAATTGATATGCTGCCAAGCTACAGGAGATAGATCTCGAAGAGAATTTATTGATAAATTGGATATGTTTTTTTGGTTTTCGGTAAGAAGAAGTGAAATAATATAAGCATTATAGAAAATAATGCCGTTGGCGATAAATCGAGAGCAATTATTCCACATTTCAATTTCTCTGTCATTGTTTCCTCTGAATTTTCCTCCATTAGTAATAGCAACAGCTCGTCTAAGTTGATGATAAGCTTCTCCTCTATTTAAAGCTTTTTGAACATTGTCTGAGAGAAATACTGTCAATAAAATTCAAAATATAAATAGTACGAAAAATATTATCATACTCCCAGAAAGCCTCTTTCGTCTTATTTTGGCGAGTATAGGAACAGAGTTTTTTGACAATGATATTTTGGGTTGTTTCTTTGAGCATTAGAGAAGCTACTATGCGTTGCATGTTATCCCATTCATCAATAACAAGATTTGAATTTATCAAAATGATTTACCAGATATTTAACCATAATATTTTCATGGTTTTGTCTACAAGTTTTCAAAATTATTGTTGTTTCGCACTGTGTTGAATAATACTGATAGTGTTGAGAAGGTGTCGTTATGAAAAGTATATGTTTGAAATTCGTAAAAAAGCAGCGGTAAAAATAGTTAAAGCAAGGAGAAAGAAGTGAGTTCCAAAAGCTTACTTTATAAAATAAATATAAGTGTTATACAAAAAAATTTGACCTACATTTTTCACTAAAATTAGAATTTGAATGTATTAGAGTAAAAATTGTCTAATTATTTATTGCCGCTTTTTTGCTCTGAAGAGTATCTATTTATAGATACTCATTCTACGAAACGTTTTTATTACTAACCCAACATCAGCGATATGGAAAACGATAACAAAATTTACGGAAATTACTTCTTGCAATTCTTTTATTAATCCATGTAGTTTTATCAACAATTAATTATAGAAGAGGAAGTAAAATATCCAAACACTGCAAACAAACCAAATACAATAAACAACAATACGAAAAGGAAATAGAAAAACCTTAAATAAAGAGGAAAAGATGTTGTTAAGAAAAATTATATTAGGAATACTTTTGTTATTAATATGCGTAGAAACAGTGTATTTTTATCAACAACAACAGGAACTAAAATCATTAGAGATGAAAAAAGAGCAACATACAGAATAAGGAAGATAATTTGGAGGACAAAAGGAAAAAACTCATATTTGATATTGCAATTGGTATTGGTTTTGTGGTTTACATTTGTTTAACAACAGCGATATTCGTGAGCCATAAGAAAATTATCTCACTAAAAAAACAACAGGTAACAGATAACAGCAATTCTCAAAAAACTAAGCGTTCAAATGATGCAGTGTCAAATAATTTAGGTAATATAAAACAAGAAGATAATCAAAATAAAGATACGCTTTTCAAATTAGGTGTTCATTATCTAAGCAAAACAGGAAGCGAAAAAAAAGCGATTGGCTATTTTGAAAAATTACTACAAATAAATCCAAATAATAAAAACAAAAGCAATATAAAGAAATGGTTGATTACTTTAAAAAAGCGCTATAAGAGAAATCAATTACAACTCTTGACAAATTTACAAAACTTGACCAAATTTATAAAAGAAAATCCTCAACATTATTCTGTAGGCTTAAAGAAAAAGCAAATAGAGATAATAAAAACGCAATTAGAGAGGAACAATAGTAAATAAATATTTAAAATTATTTTGGGTAATGTTGCTGTTTACGGCACCAGCATTTGCACAAAAAGAGTGGAAAGGCGAAACGCAAGCCTTTGCAACACCAGATATCCAGAAAAAACAAGTGCTCTTTACTGGAGACACTACCGCAGTTGCAACAGTCGAGCAAAGTGGTAGTGCTGGCTTTGTTATTTTTGACGGAACAAACTTTGGTAATTTTAACCTTTTGTCACCAATAACAAATGCTAGTGTATTCTCAAATAAAAGCAGCTCAGGAGAAATAACCGCTGTCGTTCAAGGTTCAAATATCGCTTCGTTATTCCAATTTCAAAATGGCAGCTTTGTTCCTCAAGGTGACATTCCAGCGATGAGTGGTGACATAGAAGTAAAGAATTTCTTGGTAACTGACGCTGGCAACGGTGTTGCGATATATAAAAAGTTTGACAGTAATTCAGGTAAAGATCAATTGTTTGCAGCATTTGGTCCAATTGGCGATCCTGCGAATTGGCAAGAGTCGTCTCCTATTGGAGATGTAAACCTTGACCTCCTTTCTTCCTTTAATGTCAACTTTGAGGATAGTGGTGATGGATCAATATCAGCTGTGTTCAAGCAAAAGGACGCAAGTGGTAATGATCGTTTGCAAGCGCAAGTTTCTTTTGATGGTGGAGCAACGTGGGTTGGTTTTCCGATTGATACAGGAGTCGGATCAGTACTAACTTACCGTTTATCACAAGATGGGCAAGCGATTATTTTTGGTCAACAAGGAACAGATGGACTTTTTCATACATTTTTTAGCTCAAAACTTACTATTTTCACGACACCAATTATCGTAGATGCCAACAATGGATCAAGCACTGTAGGTGCGGAATTACAAAACATAGGAACAGAAAGATATCTTGCAATAAACTTTGATATTGCGACAGGAGATTTTAACGCAATTACTATCCAAAGCGGACAAAGGGTTTCGGAAGAAATATTAGTTCCTGGTGGAAATAATGAGTTTATCGAAAGTTTCACAATAAACGAACAAAATGAAGGTGTCGCGGTCTCAGTGGCGGTTAATAACGGTGTAGAAGTGATTAACGCCAGAAACTTTGAAAACGACGCATTCTTACCAGTAGAAACAATTGCAAATCCACAAGAAGCAACAACAGGTGGAATAGCAATAGATATCAATGATATTGGTAACATTATTGCGATGTTTGGTCAAACAACAACAAACCCAACTTTTAATTGCTATAGAGAAAATCAAAATCAAGGCGGTGGACTTGACCGCGAAGTAAAAGAAAACGATGGCAGTGTTGTGACAACAGAACATCCATACCACAATCCAGCAGTGAATAACCCAAGTTGCGTAACAGTAGCAATGAACAAGACAGGAAATTCAGCAAACTGTGGATGCAGTACTTGTAAATGCTTTAACGCAAGCACCTCTTCCGGCGTAATCACAAGTGGCACAGATGCAAACGCTGGAGACCCAATTATTCTGAATTCGCTCGATTACATTATGGGTATGAGTGTTCTTGACATAGCAGGTAGAGGTTTAGACTTTGAATTTCAATTAACATATCGTTCACGCGTTCAATTTGAAGGACGTTTTGGAAACAACTGGTCGGACAACCATTCGCGAAGAATAGTACCACAACAAGATGGTTCAGTTGTACTCTACAGTGGTCGGTTGCGCGGAGATCAATATGAAGTTGTAAACAGCGAGTTTGTATCTCCTGATTTCCATTTTAAGAGAATGATAGAGGACGACGACAGTTTTGTATTGTTGCGCGAAAGAGACGGTATGATTTATCGTTTCTTCCCAATAGATGGATCAGCGAAAGAGGGTTTACTCGAATCAATAACAACACCTTGTGGTAATAAAATTACTCACTCCTATAGTAACGAAGGAGTAATCGAATTTTCACTAGACAGTCTCTCGCGTAGAATCGATTATACAACAGATGACAGGGGCCACATAACTCAGATCAAGGACTTTATCCAAAGAGAAGTTAATTTTGTATACGATGACAACAATAATTTAATTAGTATTACAACTCCAGCCGTCACAGGAACAGGTTTTAATGATTTTCCGAATGGCAAAACATGTGAATTTACTTACTCTGAAGGTTTTAATGACGAGAAGTTAAACAACAACATGTTAACAGCAACTTTTCCAAACGAAGTAGCAAACAACGGTCCTGCAAGAGTTATCAATACTTTTAACGCAAACGATGAAATTCTAACACAGCAGTGGGGCGGAACAAACGATAGTGGTGTGGCAGTCGGTGGAACAATTACCTACGCAAAACAAATAATAAACCCAAACCCACAAGACAATACTGAGATCAAAGAACAAACAACAGTAATTGATCGTAATGGCAATGAAACTGTGTTTTCATACAACAACGAAGGGTTACTTTTAAAGAAAGAAGAAAAAACGAGAGGAATTCGTCCTGGAGATCCTGCGTCTTTTATCACTCTTTACGAATACAATGATATACAGTTAAATACGAAAATAACAATGCCAGAAGGTAACTCAGTTCAATTTGTATACAACGACGGAGCCCAAGACCAATTCCAAAAAGGAAATCTATTAACAGTAATAAAAACACCCGACGCAGCAAGAGGTGGTGACCAACAATTTATTCGTATAGATTACGAATACGAACCGGTTTACAACAAAATCTTACGCGTAAAATCTCCAAGGGAATTAGATCCGCAGTACCAACCACAAAATGGTGGAGCAAACGCTGAAGGACGATACACAACAGAATCAATTCCAGATTACTTTGAAGCAGACCTTGATACTACGGGCTGTGCATGTGGATTCACTCTACAAGACCTTATAGATAAATTCGGAGTAGATATTAGTTCGGTACAAGATCGAATCAATTCTGGCGATTTAAATGGCGATGGTCGCGTAGATAACATATGTGGGAACACTATAGTTGTACGCCAACCAAATGTAAATCTTTTAAGTGGATCACTGCAATCTGGAGTAGAAGGCAGCACAATTCAAATAATCGAATCGCGTATGGCCTACAATAAATTTGGTCAATATGTATTCACGGAAACACCTGAAGGTGAAGTAACGACGTTTAGTTATTTTACTGAAGGAGATCCCGATGGTGATGGAGCAAATATCCTAACCGGAAACAACAACGACAACAAGCCTTTCGACACCCAAACAGGTGGATATCTAAAGGAAATGATAACCGACGATTCGCACAGCACGCGCTATCGCGGAAACTCAGCTCCGACGCAGATAAAAACACAGTTCGGCTACGACAGTGTAGGAAATCGCACCGAGATAATAGACGGTCGCGGTATCAAGCACACCATGGTATTCAACCAGTTAAATCAATTAGTAGAAGCCACCAGAGCCGCTGATGTTTCAGGTTCAACAGAAGCAAATCTCGTAGCTTTCGCGTACAAGTCAAGAATATTCTACGACGCAAATAACAATGTAGTAGAAACGCAAGTAGAAATTCGCGACGACAACAACCCCGATCTACCCAACTTCCTACCGTCAATAATAAAATATGACATCCTAGATAATCCGATCGAAATGCAACAAACGATAAGTAACTCGGAAGTCACAATAACCCAAATTTCCTACGATGCAAACGAGAACGTAATACTAACTAAATCTCCAGAGTCGGTAAACGGCAACCAGGAAAACAACACAATGTCCTGTGTTTTAGATGAAAGAGATCTCGTATTTACAAAAACTTCTGGTGCTGGATCAGCTGACGAGCGTACCTTTACTTTCAACATCGACAACAACGGAAACATAACAACAACTGTGGATGCTGAAGATAATAACGGTGACGGCTCAGGAGAAGTGACTACGATAATTTTTGATGGTTTTGACCGCGTAAAACGCACCATTGATGCTGTTGGAAATGAGTCGATAGTAACTTATGATCCAGATAGTAACGCAATTTTAGCTGAAACGTTTGGCCCAGTAGGCGGAGCAAGTCGCAGCAGTAACAGCACCGCAGGCAACGTTCTACTAGCCAAAAGTGAAATGCTGTACGACGAAATCGGCCGCGTATTTCAAACCGATACTCACTTGTTCGTAGCAAACGGCGTAAACACCGTAAGGCCAGTAGTCCTAGACGACAACGATGCTAATCCAAATGATGGCAAAGTAACCGCTCTCGTGGACTACGATCGCAACTCAAGAGTAACGTTCACCACCAGTCCAAGTCCACAAGGTGCTAGAGAAACAAGCTCATTCGAATACGATGGTGCCCAAAGACGAATCCGAGTGGTCGACGCTGAAAACAACGAACAAAATATAGTATACGACAATAACAGTAACCCAATTCGTATAACGAGAACCGATGTAAACTCTGCTGGTAGAATAGTCAGCGAAACCTTCGAGACAATCAACGTTTTCGATGCGCTAAATCGCGTACAAAGAACCACCAACAACATCGGACAAACTAGTTATTTTACTTATTCTAGCCGCGATCTCTTAATTCGCACTGCCGATGCTCAAGGCCCAGAAATAGTCGACCCACTAGGACTATTTGCAGGTAATATAAACAGCGAAGGCAACATCTCCGAAACCAAATACGATGGTCTGTCGCGATCATTCGAAAGCACTCGCGAACTGCGCGTAGACGGCGAAGGAGGCAATCCACTAGATTTATCAAACCCATCAAACACCGATGGCAAGATAACTGAATTCACCACCTACGATCAAAATTCGCGCGTAATAAACGTCTCTGACGACAACGGCAATGCCACTATTTATGAGTACGATAACCTAAATCGCCTCACAAAAACCGTCTACGCCGATACCCGCGAAACTACCGTAGAATATGACAAAGACAGCAACGTAATTCGCACCACCGACAATAACGGTAGTGTCTGCGACTATGTATTTGACGGTATTCACCGCACCACAACGAAGAACATAACCCGTGCTGCGAACATCGAAGGCACAACCCAGCAAACCTACGAATACGATGGGCTGTCGCGTTTAACCAAAGCCACCGACAACAACAATCCAAACGACGCGCAAGATAACACTACAGTAACAAGAAATTACGATTCGTTAAGCCGCCTAGTAGAAGAACAACAAAACGGCAAAGTGATTTCGATGAACTGGCGTGAAGGCGCAGATCTAGCAAACTGCACCTATCCAAACGAACGCGTAATTGAGTATACCTACGACAAAATAAACCGTGTAGGCGAAATCAAAGACGCCGGAGCAACCACCGCCATCGCAAGCTACGACTACATCGGAGCACGCGTAATCGAAAGACTCTACAAAAACGGTACCAAATTCACTACTCTAAATGACGAAGGTGATAGTAACATTGGCTACGACGATTTGCCACGTGTAACACAAATGCGTCACCTCCGCCCAAACGGAAAACGCATCCAAGAGTACGAATATCAGTACAACAGAGTCAACTTCAAAACCCAAAAGAAGAACCTACGCAAGAACAAGTTTAGCGAAACATACGCACTAGACTCACTGTATCGCGTAGTAGACTTCAAACGCGCCAAGATAAAAGACAACAACACCCTAGGCAACACCTCACAAAGCCAAAGTTGGCAACTAGACGGTGTAGGCAACTGGGCAAAAACCACTATCGACGGCGAAGAAAAAACCCAAACCGTAAACGAAGTTAACGAATACGACGCATTCGGCGGCGTAGTCTTTGTTCACGATGACAACGGAAACCTAACCGACGATGGCGAAAGGCTGTTCACCTACGACGCACTAAATCGCATCATTCAAATCAACAACAAAGCGAACAACGAAGTAATAGCCACCTACAAATACGACTTCGCCAATCGCCGCACATCAAAAGAGTTTGAACGTCAACAACTTGACACCTGCGACACCTCGCAAGGCGAAGCCGTAGCAGACGCTAACACTCTAGCACTTTACCGCTACAACAACGAAAATGGTCCAATAATAGATAGCTCCGGCAACGGCAATGACATAGCGAATCCGAAGAACACAACCAGAGAAGACGGACTGTTCAACACCCGCTCTCTAAGCTTCAACGGACAACGTTTAAAAATGCCACTGTCAACAACCTTAGACAACATCCAGGACCAGTTGACCGTAGAAACATTTGTGTTCGTAGACGCAAATGACATCGAAAACCTAGACAGTTCGCTAGTAAAAAGAAAAGGCAGCTTCAACCTTAAAATAAACGGTAACAGACTAAAACCTGTGTTCGCCATCCATACCCTAGACGGCGCAAATCAGCCAGTTACCACCAGAGTAAGAGGAAACGTCGCCATACCGTTATCTACATGGATTCATATTGCTGGAGTCTACGACGGACAAAGCGTAAAAATCTTTGTAAACGGCAACCTATTAGCCGAAAAACCCCTCACTGGAAACGTCGTAATCGACCCAACAGTAAGAACTTTTTTAGGCGCAAATAACTTCGTAGGCAACCTAGAAGAAACAAGAATTTCAAATATTGCCCGTGTCGGATGCGCTCCAGGTGGTATAATTAACAAAGACGTGCGTCGCTCGTTTTTTTATAGTGGTTGGCGTGTTGTTGAAGAACGCGAGCAAGAACGTGAAGCTGCGCAAGCGTTTGGAGACGAAGTCATAACACGGCAGTTTGTAGATGGCCTCGGGATCGACGAGCATTTACAGATGGCTATATACGACGAAACTGGCAGTACTATTGCTGAAGAGAGGTATTTTCATTCAAACCATCGTGGTGATACTACTGCGGTTACCGATATTGCTGGTAATGTTGTATTTCGTTTTGAGTTGACGACCTACGGTGAGATGTTTGTGGTGAACTCTGATAACGATTTGGAAGAATTTGCCGATTTTGAAGAGATCGTTTATGGGTTCCAAGGACGTCGACTCGACGAAGAGACTTCGCTTATGTATTACCGTCATAGGTATTACAATCAGAAACTTGGTCGATTTGTTCAGCGTGATCCTTTGGGGTATATCGATAGTTATGGGCTTTATGAGGCTTTTGGTGGGAATCCTTATAATTACATAGATCCATTTGGAAAAGAAGATAAACCAACTGTACCACTAAATGTTTATTCTGTTGGTTTTACAGAAGAAGAATTTAGCGAAATATCGAGTGGACTAAAATCATTTTACGGAAATTTTGGAATCGAAATAGAAATAATTGGTAAAATTTTAGTGAAGACCAAAGACAGTCCTAACACAGTTAAACACGAAATATCACTACCTAGAGGAACTGCAAGTGACTTAGACATTCATGAATTTTTTGAAAGAAATAGTGACACGCTGGAGTTTATCTCGGCTGATCAAAAAACTGTAAATTATACATTTTCTAGCTTTCTACCAATAAGAAAATCTGATGGATTTCCTTGTGATCACAGTTTTTGGGAGGAGATATACAATAATTTTTATAATGGTCAAAATACAAATATCCCTCTTTTTATAATAGTTAAGGCTGAGGCCAGTGGAGGAGGATTTACAATATCATATGAAAGAATGAATGATCATCCTTATAAACCAGTGAAAAGAGATATTCCTGAGACTATAGAAGAGAAAAAAGAACAAGATAGAATAAATAAAAAATATCCCTGCGGTTTGATGTATGGGAGAGGATACGTTGATAGCGTCATAAAAACAATGAGTCATGAACTCTTTCATTTATTAACGAGATCTGGTTATCATTATGCTTTTTACTTCGTTGATGGAAGTATAATGAATAACCATATTGTACGTGATACAGGTCTCCCTGGATTTACAATTTCTGATAAGACAATACCTCCAAGTCAAGTAGATTTTATTAAGGAATATATAAATAAAAGATGGCCAAAACCTAGTTCTTATACAAAGTAAATAGTGAGTCTAAAAATCAATTTTTATATAAGCTGAATATGTTTTATAATTATTGACAAAGTCAGAATGTGATCCGACATTTACGCACGATGAAATAATACTAATCGGACAAGTTATAATAGCAATAATTTAAATTTCTCTCTTTCTGCTTTTCCAATTATCCTTTCTGCTAAGGATCACGGTTGGAGAAGCAGGCATAACTGCAATAAGCTCATATATCTGGCAAGGTAAGTTTCTAATTGTTTTTCGATTTTGTCTATCAAGTATTGAGTTCTAAATTTTTAAATGATAGAACTTATAATATCTATAGTGCGAACAATTTGAAGTATTTTTTTAAACGATTTTCTTTGCTTACTTTCAAAAAAAAGTATCTCGATTTTATAGGCACATAGGTCTTATTTCTGATTTACGAATAAATAAAACAAAACTTAAGATCAGTAATTTTCAACTATGAATATAAATTTAACGTACCTAGGGATACCTAAAAATGAAAATGTTATTCTTTTATTTATTAGTTTCAATTTTGGTTTGCGAAAATTCAAACTTAGATATAAATGTTTTTTCAAAAATTACAAAAAAATCAATTGACAATACTATTGTAAGAATAGACGGTCAAGCATTTAATCCTAACAAGAATTACTCTCCTGGAGTATATAATATCGTGATATATTCACCTGGATATTACGCTATAGAAACAACAGTCATTATTAAAGAAAAAACGAAGACTAAAATTGAAGAATTTTTGCTACCCAAAGAAAGACTTATTTTAATAGAAGACCCTTCACGAAGTTGTGTAATGTCAACAATAAATGGCAAACAATTAAGTTATAATCAATTGTTTGTTCCAGAAAAAAAATATCACCTAGTAATAAAATACCAAGGTCTAAAAACTATAAACAAGCATTTTCTTCTACCTGTTGGTGAAGGACCTTTCTTCGCAACAAATAAAATAGATTTTGTTTATTTAAAAAGTTATAGAATTATAATAGACAAAAAGTATAAGTGTGTTTATTTTTACGTAAACAAGGATAAAATATGTTCTCATCAAATATTTAAAACGGAAATTTTTGGATCTTTTGTGTATGAAATTTTTTTAGAAAATCCTAAATCAATAAAAGTTATTTCTGATTTTTATTATGACATTAGAGTTTTTAAACATAATTTAGTATTTGAAGATTTGCGTTATATCGATGGAAAATTGTTAATTGATAAAATTGATAGCATGTCACCAACAATAGCTCGATCTTTTTTAAATAAGCTAAAACGAAACAACCATAGAAAATTACTTAATTTAAAAAAGAAATATCAAAAAATTATAAGTTCTTATATTGGTAGTTTAAAATGACCGGTTTCCAATCTTTACGCCGGAATGTGTCAAGAAAAATGAGACACTTTATAATGAAAAAAAGGGGGTAGGCGTTGCACATAATAGAAAAAGAACTCGAATAGAGCCCTTATAGATCAAGCCTCTCTATTTTTACACTACAAATATTGTGTGCTATTCCCCTTTTTCTGGCTTTTTGATTAAATGTGTGCATACCATCCCTGTAATTCAAATAAATCGAAATAAAGTTAGTAATTTGTTCGCAACTACGCAGGCATATTGTACTGCAGGGCAATTCGTTGCTTTAAAGCCATAAGATTTGGCTGATTAAATAAGTGATAAAAAATTATATTTTTAACATCGCAGCCAGCATTTTCAAGTGGAGAAGGTTTACCATTAGCTTTAATAGCAAAGATATATCCAAGCATAAATAATCTAATATGTTTTTCAGCTGAGTTCACATCGCAAAAAGAGTGTTTTAGCCGATAAAAGCGATCGAATTTTCCAAAAAAATGTTCAACACAATTTGCTGTCCGCGGTCGCCTGTTGCTTCCAACAGCTTTTATTGTTTGAGGTAACTTCCGAAACAATCCAGAGAGCACAGGTTCAATCTGAGAAACATCGAGCAAACTCTTTACTTTTTTGATTCGTCGATAAACAGTTCTTTTATACAGAGTTTGAAAGATCCTGCCTACGGCTGAGCTAACAGAAGTATCAAAAATCTTAGCTTTACGCATTCTAACATAAATGGAATGGAGTAAATGAAACTATTGAAAGACCTCAAAAGCATATATTTAGATTTATGCTTTTGAGATCTTTGTCGAATCAATTAGCTCTGACACAACTGAATGACATTCATGCCAGCGGTGGCCAATAAAGCATTAGTTTTTTTGCTCTGACACAATTTTGCTCTCGATTTATTGCCAACTGCATTATTTTCTAAAAAGATATAGTGCCATCAGCGACAAACAACATAGTAGGAACAACGCAACAAACATTTCAATACGATGGGCTGTCACGTCTAATCCGCGCGACAGACAATAACGATCCATCCGATCCAAACGACGACAGCGAAGTAATCAAAGTCTACGATCAGCTGTCGAGATTGGTAGAAGAACGGCAAAATGGTAAAATAGTCTCGATGAACTGGCGACAAAACGGAGAGCTGGCAGCGCTATAGATAAGGGTGTCAGACCTTTTTCACGGAGGCAAGCTTATATATACAAATAAAGACTTTGTTGATTGGATAATCAATGGAATTTAAGAAAAAAAGAAAAGCAGCGAAAATAGTAGTTGAATAAAAATTCAATTATGAGGAAATTGTGTGCAAGAAATGTAACATTAAGGAGTTATTGACAGACTTTGAGTATTGTCGATGTTCGCAATCATTTTGCTCTGGGATTACAGTAGAACAGCTTACTAACTAGTATCGATATTCATTTTTCTGAGAGTATATATTTCCTTTTCTTCCATCTTGTAATTTTTTCGTTTTTCATAGTATTTATGATTGGCATGTTCTTGAATAATATTTTGTACGAATTGCTTTGAGCCATATATGATGCCATAAGTAAGAGGCTGTTGTTTTTTTAGTAAGCCTTTTTCCTCCATTGCTGATTGCATTATTTGGCGGTATTTTTTTTGTCTTTGTTTAGATGAAGAACCTAGCTGTAAATATTGCTCATGGTAATCTATTTTTAAAATACCTTTTCCATATGCATGTTGTCTATAACTAGAGTATTTCCAATCTTTAGGATGTTTAGTTACGCCATTTCTCGTCATATTTAATTCAACGTAAAACAGGCAGTTCATGTAGTATTCTTCTGATTCTATGATAGTTGAATGGTATCTTCCTGTCCAAAAATGCCCTGTTTTTCGATGTTTCTTATTGTATGCTTTTGCAAAATGACCTTGGCTATACTGCATAAATAGAGATAAGTTCTTGTTTCGCGGTGTACCTAGAATCAAATGAATATGGTTACTTGTAATACAGAATCCATGAATACTTACATCGTACTTATCTCGCGCTTTGTCTAGTATTGTGAGGTAAAGATCAAAGTCTTCATTGTCGTTAAAAAAATACTGGCGATTATTACATCGTGCCACAACATGGTAGACTCCGCCAACATAAATTAATCTTGGAGCACGCATCTTTTCTCCTATTCTTAAGTTATCGAAAATTAATTCTTATTATATTGCATTGTTCGACAACTTTAGATAGCGTAGCGTAGATTTTAAACGTTAGAAAACATTCGGAAAAGATGATTGAAAGACCTCAAAAGCATATATTTAGATTTATGCTTTTGAGATCTTTGTCGAATCAATTAGCTCTGACACAACTGAATGACATTCATGCCAGCGGTAGCCAATAAAGCATTAGTTTTTTTGCTCTGACACAATTTTGCTCTGACACAATTTTGCTGTAGAAGAACAACAAAACGGCAAAGTTATTTCAATAAAGCATATATTTAGATTTATGCTTTTGAGATCTTTGTCGAATCAATTAGCTCTGACACAACTGAATGACATTCATGCCAGCGGTAGCCAATAAAGCATTAGTTTTTTTGCTCTGACACAATTTTGCTCTGACACAATTTTGCTGTAGAAGAACAACAAAACGGCAAAGTTATTTCAATAAAGCATATATTTAGATTTATGCTTTTGAGATCTTTGTCGAATCAATTAGCTCTGACACAACTGAATGACATTCATGCCAGCGGTAGCCAATAAAGCATTAGTTTTTTTGCTCTGACACAATTTTGCTCTGACACAATTTTGCTCTGACACAATTTTGCTCTCGATTTATTGAAGCATTAGTTTTTTTGCTCTGACACAATTTTGCTCTGACACAATTTTGCTCTCGATTTATTGCCAACTGCATTATTTTCTATAATGCTTATGTTATTTCACTTCTTCTTACCGAAATCCAATTTATCAATAGATTTTCTTTGAGATCGGCAGCATATCAATTTCTTTGGAAGGTTGATTTTGTTGAAGAAAGCTCTTTAATTGATATAGAAAAAATGGACATATAACTAGCTAAATACAGACATAATATAGCAAATCGACCTGTGTTTATTATATTACAATGCATGTAGAGCAGTCGTTACTTACGAGGGTTGGGCCAACAACTCGTTTTTCTTTTAACTCGGCTTATTTCCAAATTTAGAATTAAAGTGTGTCATCATTCAAACTAATAAAACCAAATAATGCAAGAAGCTAACTAGGTGTAATCAATTCGATATTAATAACTATCGTAATCGTAAATGTTTTAATTGATGAAAGGTCCTATAGTTCACGAAAACATTATCAAATATTACATTTAATGAATTTTCATTTAAAAAGGAGTGATCCTTTTGGGGAATACTACTATGCCCTCTATCCCGTTAGCAAAAGCATTCGGGATTGCTTTTCGAATAATATTTGCTGCCCCGTTGATATCAGCATTAAGCAAAATATTTTGTTTAGACCTAAATAGACCTCGTTTAACACGGTGTCCCAAATAATTTTGATGTTTCTTAATCGGTTCACTGTCTAAGAAAGAACATTTAGAAGTGTAACTTTCTTCTTGAATAAGAACTTCAATACCAGCAAGTTGGGCTTTGTAGGTAAGTTGGTTAACAAACTGAGAATGGGGAATAGAAACAAAATTTTGATTATTCCTTTTGCCAATGTTAATCTGTTGCTTCCAATTATCGTTTTTGCCAATAACTAATGTTCCAATACTTTTCTCAACTAGCAATTTAATGATATAGCGACTAGATTGATGAAGGTAGTTGCTAACAACGCAATTTCTTTTGTATGTAAGTTTTTCAATTCTTCTACTAGTTCCTTTGTTACCGATATAAGACATTAAACAAGAACGCTTTTTGTTAAAAAATTGGTTAATCGATTTTAGAGGTCTACCGTTAATCAAGACAGGAGTGAAGTCTTTTTGATTTGAAGTTATAGCCGCTAAGTTGTTTAACCCAATGTCTATTCCAGCGATTTTGTTTTTATCAAGGTTAGGATTAAGAACTTTATGTTTTCCTAATTGTTTGTAACAATCTTCTAATAATAATCTATTGAACTCAAGTAACTTTTCTTCTTTTGGCTTTTGACTTAATATTTGTTTTGTTACTTTTGATAGTGTTACAGAATCAAAAATATCTTTGTTATAAATTTTTGTTTTGATCAAAGAATTCAATTTATCTGCTATTGCTTTTTTTAATAACTTTGCTGGTTTATCGCATTTGTAGTTTTCTATTTTTTCTTGCAATATTTTTGAACACTTTTTTCTCAAATACAATGATATTGGTGTATCTTTTTGTAGTTCTAAGAGAAATTCCGACGTGATATCTTTTTCTTTGAGTAGATACACTGATTTCTCGTAAACAATCTCTATTTTGTACATTCCATATCGAGGAACTATTCTTACCTGTTTGATGTGTTTTTGTTGACATGACAATGTTATGTTACACATTGATAGCTTGATTTTGTTCTTTGTTAATTCTTTTTTGTTTATTGCATCTATTGGGTATAAAACTATATTCCGCCCGTTACTCTTATGTTTATACTTTGGCAATTTTGGTTTTGCCTTGAATTTATTTGGATTGATCTTGTATCCTTCTAACCCTCTAAAAAATGATTCGAAGTTTTTGCACAATACTCTTAATATCTGCTGACTTACTTTTGTTGGTAGTGCGTAATAGTCTGGCTGCTTACTTTGTTGTAGCTCTTTTTGAAGATTTTCGTAACCTATAAAACCTTTTCCTGCGAAAAAATTTTGACGCACTACATACAATCCAGCATTATATAGATTTTTTGAACGGAAACTTAAGTCGTCCAGTTCAGAGTATTTTTTATTATTTTTTGTTATATTATGTTTTTCTACGAGCTTCATAATTTTGCTTAAACTCACTTATTTTTCAGTTTTACTCATTTCTTCTTCTAACTCTTTTATAATTTTCTCTGTTCGCCTCTTGTTTCTTCTCAACCCATATAATCTAGCACAAAAAGAAGTAATTATATTTACGAAATCTTGCATCAAGTCCTCTTTATCACCACTTGTTTTGTTTATTACTTCTATTTTTTTATTTTCTTTTGCTAATAATATTTCAATGTAATTTAATCCAAATCTTGCCAAACGATCTTTGTGCTCTACTATTAAAATTTCCCAATCATCTGATTCTAAAATTTTCTTTAATTTTGCTCTCTTATCATTTAATCCAGATCCTATTTCTTTGACTTCTTTTGCTATTTGATAGCCTCTAGCACTTGCATAATCTCTTAGGCGGTTGCACTGAGACTCTAGATTTTTTTTATTTTCTGATGATGATACTCGTGCATAAATGATCACGCTTGGCTTTTCTTCCTTAGCTTTTTTTTCCTTTTCGTCGAAAACAACTATTGTTCCTGACGGGAGTTGTTTTCCTTTTATATAGCCTTTTTGCCAATGACGATAAGCTGTTAAATAAGTTATTGAATTCTTTTTTGCATATTCTGATAGTTTCATTACTTTATTATACTTTAGTTTTTCTTTTCGACAAGAACAATTTGATATTATTTAATAATATTTGATATTGATTTATGTTAAACTTTACTATACTTCGAATGATGACACTCTAATTCTAAATTCGGAAATAAACCGAGTTAAAAGAAAAAGGCACCCTAGTATTAAGGTGCCTTTTTTTGTAATCAGTATTTTATTGGAACGAGTTTATTGAACGCGAAACCAAAATTTTACTTTACCATTATTAAGAGGTCCATCTTTACCTTCTACTTTAATAGTAATATTACCAGAACTAATATTTTTTTGTACTGGATAAAAAGTACGCGCATTTATTTTCTCAACTGGTTTTTCCCATACTGTTTCACCGTTAATAGTGATTTGGTAGTCTTCGTAAGAAGCATTACACTGCATATCAAGTATGCGGCCATTATTTTCTACAAAAACACTTTTGCTAACAGACAAGTTTCCTACGCGATCGGTATTTCCAGAGAAATAAATTGTACTAGCGCGTGCTGAAGTCGAAATGTCTCTACTTGCACTAACCAACGATTCCTGAGTAGGAACTTTTACGTGGCGACAAGAAATAAGAATACGTACATTACCATTTTTAGGACCATTCTCAGCTTGAAGCTTAAAAGTTGTTTTTCCTTTTTCAACGACAAGTTCTTCCTCTACATCGTAATGTGTACGCGATTTTACTTCGCCAAGTGCTTCTTCCCATGCATTTTTGTTGTTTGCAGAAAATTGCACATCAGTATAAGAAGCATTGCAATAGATTCTCTGAATCAGAGCTCGTTTTGCAACAAAAATATCTTGAGAAAAATCGAGTTTTCCGTTTTCGTCAGTTGTAGTTTCTATTTTTAATGTACTTGCATTTGCGCGGCTAGATACATATTCTAAAGTACCCAATTCTTTGCCCACTTTGCTCATCGCATGATCACATTGTATAGTACCTTCACCATACCAGTTAGGTTTTTTTGTGCCATTAGATGTAGACATTAATATATTCTTAATACCTTGTGGTTTGATGCCTTTTGCCTTGCTAAGCATAAGCGCAACTAGTCCTGCTACGTGAGGGGTCGCCATTGATGTTCCAGATATAGTATTTGTTCCACCATTTTTCCACGCAGATAAAACGTCTACTCCTGGAGCAACAATATCAGGTTTTTCTTCTAGGTATACACTTACACCACGGCTACTAAAGTACGCAAGCTCACCATTTTTATCAATAGCTCCTACAGTAATAGCTTTGTTTACTGTACCAGGAGTACCAATTGTTTGTGCAAATGGCCCTTCGTTACCTGCTGCGATTACAATGGTGACACCGTTGTCTATCGCATTTTCTACTGCGTCTTCAACAACATTTCCGTTTGGATTTGCACGACCTCCCAAACTCATACTAATAACGTCAGCGTGTAAAGCGGCGTATTCAACACCTTGCATAACACCTGTCCAAGATCCACTTCCTGATCCACTAAGAACCTTAACACCGATAATTTCGGCATCTGGTGCTACACCATAGTTTTGGCCTGCAATTGTTCCAGCGCAATGTGTACCATGTCCATTAGCATCTTCTACCGTTGGTTCCGTACTTATAAATGACTTGCATAAATCGGTACGAATTTGTCCTGGAGCAAAATCAGGATGATCTGTATCAATGCCAGTATCAACAACAGCAACAATTACACCTTTTCCTGTAAACCCTTTAGCGTTTACTTCGCGAGATTTAATGTAATCTAAACCCCAAGGTTTCTCTTCTTGTTCAATCGATCCAAATGGCTTAATCATACTTTGAATAGCGTCCAAAGAAATCATATCGATTTCAGGTTGCATAGCTAATTCTTCAATGGCTTCTCTTTTAGCTGTTAGAGAAACAGCATTAGCGATCCAAAAAATATTTATGTCACGAACGTAACCTTCTAGTTTCATTCGTTGGCATAAATCCTTGATAAACATTTGCTTTTGTTCGCATTCTGTCTTTAAAATATCAAAGATTTCTTTTTTAGACATGTCACTATAGTATTCCATGATATCACTTAATTTTACATCTTCCGTAAACGATATCATCACTGAGAATTCACTTTTATCACTTTGCATAGCTTTTTGCAAATCAGGACCTAGTGTTCCTGCAAATGTAAAAGAAAAAGCGATAGCAACAATAAGTAGAATCATTTTTTTAGTCATGTTAACTCCTAAAATTACATTACAAATTAATCTGATAGTTGCAATACTGCCAGCCCACAATTATAACAAATAGTCCTCTAAGAGTCTAGTTTATCTGGATTTATAAAGTTATCATTAAAATATGTATGCGTTTTTTCTTTGGCCTCTGGATCGTGTGGTTCTTCGTGAACATCATTGGTAACCTTGTCGAGATTGTCTTGTAGTGGTTGCTCTATAGAAATAGTAAAGTCCGCTTTGTCATTTTCATATTTCTTTGTCACTATTACTCTTTGATCAATTTGTTGTGGATTGATAACTTGTGGAGGAAGAGCATTTTCGCAAATAGTTGTTTCAGATTGACCTTTTACATAAATATCCATATCAAAATCAATTGTTTTAAGTAGTTGTTCTTTATTGGTATTAGGTAATTGAACATCACTTACTACCTCATCTTTTTTACTATCTTGAGGAAGGGGAGGAATTTCACTGTTTTTGTACTGATCTTCTTCCTTCTTAGACTCAACAACTTTATTTGCGTCTAGGTCAATTGTCATCTGTGGATCTCCTTCGAGAATATGTTTTTCGCGTCTTTCTGTCGATGTGTTTCGCGAAACGTTTTCGTATTCTGGAAGAGGAGGTATTTTACTTTCTTTATAATTCTTGATTACTAGCTGCTTTGGCGGAGTTTCATTTCTCCCAACGCCTATAGTTTCTCGTGATATATTTTCTGTTTTTTGGTTTTCATGAGAGTTAGGCGTAGTACTATTTTTTAACTTCGGAATTTGCTCAATGGAATGATTTTGTAATATTTGCTTGGCTTTTTCTAGAGCTTTTACACCTTTTTCAAATCCCTGGTTTAATTTCAAACTCATTTGAAAGCTCTGTATTGCTTCTTTGGTTCTTTGCAATTGAAGTAGAACAACTCCTTGATTATAATAACGATCAAAGGTTGGCTCTATAGTTATTGCTGTATTAATTACTTCTAAAGCTCCAGACCAATTTTTATCTTTTATTAGTTGTCGTCTTCGTAGTCGGAGTTCTTGTAATATATTTTCTTGCGATTTCATATTTCCTCCCCTACATTTGATATTTCTCAAGTTTTCGCTGTAGGCTAAAACGGCTAATACCCAACACTTGTGATGCTTTAGATTTATTGTTTTGGCACATTTTCATCGCTTTTAAAATTTCATTTTTTTCTACTTGCCGTAATAATTCTGGTAAATTGACTACTGCTGTTTCATTTTTTACAGTGCCCTTTATTTCCTGCGATACGTTTTCTAATGTTAAATCTTCATCACATAATGTTATCAAGCGATGTAATTCATTGCGTAACTGTCTAATATTACCTGGCCACTGATAGCCTACAAAAAGATCAACTAATTCACTACTTACCTTGCGCGGCCTTGTTTTTGTTGCTCTTGAGTATTCTTGGACGAAGTATTTTACCAAAAGGGGTATATCATTTACACGCTTTCTTAACGGAGGCAAATAAATTTCTACAACATTCAACCGATAAAAGAGATCTTCTCGAAATAGTCCATCCGCTATCATTTTACGTAAATCTCTATTTGTTGCAGCAACAATACGCGTATCAATATCAATACTTTTATGTCCTCCAACGCGACGTATTTTTTTCTCTGCTAAAGTACGTAATAATTTCTTTTGTAGTGTTATAGGAAGCTCACCGATTTCATCGAGAAATAGTGTTCCAAGGTGACTTTCTTCAAACAAACCTTTTTTTCCGCGCTTTGCACCTGTAAAAGCTCCAGCTTCGTAGCCAAACAGCTCACTTTCAAATATACTTTCTGGTATTGCCGCACAATTTTCGCTGATAAATGGATTTTGCTTGCGATCCCCCATAAAGTGCAAAGCTTGAGCAATGAGTTCTTTTCCTGTTCCACTTTCTCCACAAATTAAAACTGGCAACTCACTATTCTTTACTTTTTCAATAATAGCAAATATATTTTTCATTTCAGCACTTTGCGCACAAATTTTCCAGTAGTCTCCTGTGATAGGCAAAATTTCTTTTGTTAACTCTGCTGTCTGCGACTTTACACGATCGCGTAAGGCAATATTCATTTCTTCTGCTTGTTGTGCACGTTGCGACATCTTTGAATGTAAACAAACATTTTCGATAGCTAAAGAGACCTGCTGTGCAAAAGCGCATAACAACGTAAGTTCATAGTCTTCAAAGTTTGCCATTACCAAACGATTATCAAGATAAATAGCACCTAGATTTTTTTGGCGAACACGCAGAGGAACACACACAATCGAAACCAATCGATGTTCTTGGACTGAGGTATAAGGAGAAAAACGTTGATCTCCTTGAGCATTATCCGTCAAAATTGCTTTTCCTGACTCCATCACCTTAAGAGCCAATTTGCGGCTAATTTTTAAATCTCCATCAATGTGTTCTTGCGCAAAGTTCCGCGCTATTTCATAGTCGTTTAATATCAATACACCGCGCTCAGCATTTGTTAATTCAATTGCGTGATCAAGAACCGACTGTAAAAGGTTGGGCAGTTCAAATCCACAATTGATCTCATGAAGATTGTTTAACAGATATAACAGTTGTTTTTCAACTGATAATAGTTTTCGAAGATAACTTAGTCCATGCTGCTCGTAAGAATGACAAAATTCATTCCAATACTTTTCGTTATGGACATTATTTTCATAATTATCTAATAAAATTTGTAATTTTTCTTTTGCGTTCATAATATAGAAGAATTAAATTTAATAGGACGTTTACAAATTGCAATAACTTGTTTTATTTAGTAAAACGCCATCCAACGTTATTTGTATGAGGTGTATTTCAACTATATTCTTTACAATATACAAAAAAATTATAACAAAATATACACCTGTCACTTATTATTATTCTATCAGCAAATAGTAGGATTGAAAAATGGAAAATGCCATTTTTATTACCGGATGCAACAGAAGAATTGGTTTACATTTAACAAAACGTTTCCTTGAAGAAGGATATTACGTCATTGCTCATTATCGAAAAATGACCCCTGAACTTGAAATTTACAAAAATAAAAATGCTGTTTTTGTTCGCGCCGATTTAACATCAACAAAAGATATAGATAACATGGTGAAACAAATAGGTATTTTTACAAAATCCTTAAGAGCGGTTATTCACAATGCCTCTTTTTACGAAAGCACAAGTTCTGACTTGAAAGAAGCAGCAAAGCAATATCAAATGTTTTTTCAAGTTCATATGTTAGCACCCTTTTTACTCAATCAAAAACTTCATAAGTTACTCACAAGAGGAGAAGGAATGCGCGACATAATTCATATCACAGATACCAACGCCGAAAACCCAGACCCTCGCTTTGATATTTACTCCTCAGCAAAAGCAGGCTTAGCTAATTTGACCAAATCTTTTGCCAAAAATTTTGCACCACAAATTAAAGTTAATTCGATAGCTCCAGGCCCAATTGTATTTTCTAAAAGAGAATCAGAAGAACAAAGAAAAGCTATTCTTGAAAAAACTCTACTACAAAAAGAAGGCGGAGTTGAAAGCGTATTTCAGGGAGTACAAGCAATTATGAATAACAGTTTTATAACTGGATCTTGCCTCAACGTCGATGGAGGACGGAGTTTAAGTTAAAAATTTTGATAATAACTTTAGAAGCCTTGGCATTCTTTGCAAATGTCGATAAAGGAAAAAAGAATGCAAAAAAACTATACGAAGTATTAAAACGTAGTGAGAGGATTCAATCGTTGTTTTTTTTAGGATGTTCTATTGCTTTTTCGGTATTGATTTATTTTGTTTGGGATGAAATTCCACCAACTTCGTTACAGCCTAAAAAATGCGCATATACCGACATGTATAAAAGCGGCGGATCGTACTATTTCGTGATTGATGGACAAAAGTACAATGTATTTTATGGTGGTTCTACTGTAGGTCGTAACAAAAAAATTATTGGTAAAAGTGGGGAAGGATTATTTTGGTTTCATCAAAATAATATCGTTGGGTTTATACTCAAATCAATTTTGCTTTGCAAAAGAAACAATGAAGCATATGGACCAAATTTTCTGAGGTCCATATGTTGCACCAAAAAACAGGATTTTCTATTTTACTCAACGATCTCAGTATTTATTTCGCGGCGAATATCTTGTAAGCGATCAGAAAAGCCACAGAGAAATACCCCAGAGAAATACAATGAGACGATCGGAAATGCCATTAGTAGTTGGGTAACGACATCTGGAGGAGTTAAGAGCGCTGCGACCACAAACGCAGCTAAAAAAGAGTGCCGCCAATTTTCAACAAAAAATCGCGTCTTGAGAATGCCTGCCTTTACCAAAACGAGCATCACCAGAGGTAATTCAAAGATAATACCACATACAAATGTCAACACGAAAAACAAGGAGACATATGACGACAAGGTAAAACCCATTTGAATAGTATTTTCCCCACCATATCCTCCCAGAAATCTAAGACCTAGAGGAATGAGTACCATATACCCAAACACAATTCCCAAAGCAAAGAAAATAATTGCAAAAGGAAAAAAAGTCATTACATATCGTTTTTCGTGCTTGTATAAACCCGAAGCTATAAATTCCCAAAATTGATATAAAGTAAAAGGCATCGTAATAATTAGAGCCGCAATAATAGAAACTTTCAGGTAACAGAAAAAAGTTTCTTCATAACGAAGTACTTGTATTGTTGTCGGTTGATTTAAAGCAAGCATTGCTTCTTTATGTGGTTGTAAGATCAAGGCCATATAAAAATTTTGATCTGCTATTGTAACAACAAATGCCCCAAAGAGTACAAATAGGCAGGTAATAATTCGCTTGCGTAATTCTTCTAAATGGTCTCCAATTGACATGGAAACGTGGTGAATATCCATTATTTATACCTTTACTAAGTGCCGCTATTTGGACATTTTTTTTATTATTTTAGAGGTAGCTTCTATAGCCGTCTTGCGCACTTCGGCATTAATGTGTCTTAGATAACCATTGACAACGCGCAAGCTATTTGAATCGCCAATTTGCCCCAATACATATAGCGACTTTTGTAGAATCAAGGGTTGATTATATATTTTGTTGTATAATATTTTTACTAGCAGTGGCTTTGCTTTTGTATAGTGCTTTTCCTCTAAAGATTCTATCGCTTTAAGCACTTTATCTTGACTAACTTTTACTTGTGGTAGATTAGATACTGCGTTGGTATACGGTAAAAAAGAGATAAGCGATAGACAAAGAAATAGTCCAAAAATTCCCCAACATTTTTGCTGCCTGATATCTAAAAATAATGTTAACATTTTTTTGTAAACAACTAAAAACAATACAACCATTGACAAAGTAATCAAAGTAATATGACTGATGATAAACCACTGTGGATAAAAAATTGAAGTTGTAAATAAAGTGCACCACGAAACAACAAACATAAAGTACATCAGAGGTTTACCTCTACGTCCATATAATTTTATTGTTGCACGATGCCCTACTACATAAGCAATAAAAAATGGGAAAAACAAAACAAAAATAATACCGCATATTATAGGAACTGCATAGAGTAGTGGCTCTAAATAAAATGTAAGAGGTAGGTTTGGTTTTTCTACTGCAAGAGTAAGTTGATATAGAGGGTCAGATTCAATTTTTTTCACCAGTTGTATTACTTCAGAATTGTTAGCCGACTTTTTAGATAATTCAGCTAGTTTATTCATGATAAGATCGCGATGTTGTGGAAAAACAAGAACGCTTTCATACAAAGCTTTGGCAGAAGCATCACGTATACTTGGTTCGCTATCATTGTAGGTCTTTTCAATTAAAATTTGAATCGCAGTTTCATCAGGCTGAAGAGTCCCATCTCCAAATCCAATAAAAACAAGACGTATAACAATAATGCATAATAGCCATCCCCACCAATTGTGCAAAACTTTTTCCATGCTTTATCCAATTCCCTGAACAACTAACAAAATAGTAAAAAAATTATGCAAAGAATGAATTAAAATAGGGATCCAAATAATTTGTGTTTTTTCGTATAACAAGGCAAACAATGCTCCAAGAGTAGCAATTGGTATAAAGCCTGCCAAAGATCCATGAACAGCAGAGAAACAAAGAGCTGAAATTATAATTGCAGTAGGAACACCAACAACAGAACGCAACCATGAATAAAGAAAAGCACGAAAGAAAAATTCTTCAAATATAGGAATGAAAATAATCGCTAAGCCAGCACTTATCAATAATTTAGTACCATGAGTTTCAGTAAAGAATTTTACAATTTCTTGTTTTTCCGGTGTGTACCCCAACTTTGTTATGATGATAAATGACAGAACCGATATCACCAAAAAACTAGGAAGAAATACAATATACGCAGTTATTGAATAAAGAGCTCTCTTTAAGGAAATTTTGGCAATACCTAAAGAGCTCCATGTACTTTTTTTTATCTTACGTAGCCAAAGACAAAGTAAGCAACATGTACAAAGCTGGAAAATAGCATTTAGTACAATAAGCACAAATTTATTTTTTGTGGTCTCTGCATCAATAAAAAATTGCGCAATACCAATGATTGTAAAAAATATACAAATGCTAACAAAAAAGTCACTAATGTCCCATGAGGCTTTTTCGAAAGTTGTATTTGTTGTGACCTTGCGAAAAATTAGCGGAACTAACCACACTGAAAAGGCCACAAGCCCCGCAAAAAAAATAATAGTTTGCGGAGCTTTTAGTGAATCGATAATTTGTTTTTCCACAATTAGCCTTCATTTAATTTAGCAAAAACCATACGACCTATGTTATTTTGCAAAACGTTTGTAACAACCACTGAAACATTTTTACCTATCATTCGGCGTGTATTTTCAACAATAACAACTGTACCATCTTCAAGATACCCAATACCTTGTTCTGCTTCTTCTCCTTGTTTTACTATGCGAATATCTATAAGTTCTCCGGGAAACACAGTTGGTTTCAGTGCATTCGCAAGTGAATTTAGGTTTATCACTTCAACATCTTGTAGTTGCGCAATCTTTTTTAAGTTGTAATCGTTGGTGATAACAATCCCGTTTATTTCTTGAGCTAAAGCGATTAATTTATTATCCACTTCTTTTATATTGGGAAATGTTTGTGGTTCTATAGTAACATCTAGTCTTTTATTTTTCTGTAATTCCGCAAGGATTTCTAATCCGCGGCGACCTCTAATTCGTTTTTGTTTATCAGAACAATCGGCCAAACTTTGCACTTCATCTAAGATGAATTTGGGAATAACAAGGTTTCCCTTCATTATACCAGTTTCACATATGTTAGAAATACGCCCGTCAATAATAATACTTGAGTCTAAAATTAAACGTCGATCTCCAACTTCTTTTGTAAAGTCGACAAAAGGTATTAACAATTTAAACCGATTTTTCGTGCGATACAACACTGCTACTGATAAATAACAGAATAAGAAAGTAATTGCTACATTTACCAAATCGCGAATTTCCTGATACTGAGCAGGTAAAATATCTTTTAACATATTTACATGCGGAATCAAAAATAACGCTTGAACAAATAAATACGAAGCAATAAACCCAACTAGCAAACCAAGTATAACAGTAAAAATACCGACTAAAAAGCGTGTGGAATATTTAATTTCTACCCAAATGATATATATACCTACTATAGAACCAGCGATAATAGCTGAAATATTAGCGATATGGAAATTGGGTTGATCGAATACAAGTTTTGCAAGCTGGTAAAATACACTGGCCGTTGTGATTACAAATACAGTTCTTAAAACTAATAATATTCCTGGCACTGGTTCTACCTCATTACATGTGTTTACCTAGTACACAGCAATAGTGATCTAGGTGATTTAATAACGCCGTACTTTGTTGCAGCGCTTCTCCATCCCTAATACCCATTATTGTGAAAGCTAAAATAAAGTAAACACTAGCTCCACTCTATAATGAAATAGTATGCACATAGATAAACGCTATAATTAGTACAGTGTACTCCTGTTGTGTTTTATGCGTGAAGTATACGCCATTTAAAATAAATTTGTCAATAAAAATACAGGCTCTATACTAAGTGTTTTCAGAAAAGTTAGTGACTTGATCTGCCGAAAAACATAGCAAAGTTGTCTCTAATTTCGAATGTGTATTCACTTTAATCAGTATTAAAGTGAGGATTAAATACTTTTACACCAAGCACTTGTAAAAATGAATTTAACGAGATAATATTCTATTAAACACGTGAGTAGCTTACTCATGGTTTCTATACAAGTTTACAAGTGAGCGACTTTTTTAATAACAGTTTTTATTTATTTGCGTATGTTATTTTTTGCCGCATTCCTTATCTCTCGTTTTATGTACGTTTGTGTAGTAAATTACTTTCTCAAGTAATAGTTTTTTATCTACTGGTTTAGAGATATAGTCATTCATTCCTGCTGACAAACCTTTTTCGCGTTCTTTCATCATTACATGTGCAGTTAAAGCAATAATAGGCATAGAAAACCCTAACCTACGAATTTCGCGCGTAGCATCTAGACCATTCATTTTTGGCATAGAAA
The DNA here is from genome assembly GCF_041508025.1 of Candidatus Uabimicrobium helgolandensis. NCBI lineage: Bacteria > Pseudomonadati > Planctomycetota > Candidatus Uabimicrobiia > Candidatus Uabimicrobiales > Candidatus Uabimicrobiaceae > Candidatus Uabimicrobium > Candidatus Uabimicrobium helgolandensis. The sequence continues at coordinate 1,195,064 of NZ_CP165719.1, read as the reverse complement.
TATCCATTAATACAATATCGTAATTTTTTTGTTGAATTTTAGCAACAGCTTCTTTTCCGTTGTTTGCAATATCAATTTTATAGTGGTGGTAGTGTAAAATTAATTCAAGTATTTTTTGATTTGTACTATCATCTTCAACTATTAAAACACTTGTATTCTCAGGCACTTCTAGCTCTTGTTTTATCTCGTTTACAAATTCTTCTTCTCTTGAAGAAATCTTTGGTAATTTTATATGAAAAATGAACCTACTACCTTTTTTTTCTTGAGATTCTACTTTTATAGATCCTTCCATATATTCAACAAGGTGTTTAACTATCGCTAGCCCAAGACCAGCACCATCAAAAGAACGATTAAAAGACATATCAACGCGTGAAAATCGTTCGAATATTTGTTTATATTTATTTGTGGGAATCCCAATTCCATTATCTTCAACAACAGCATTTAGCACTACAAAATCATCTTTATCGACAAAGAAAATTTCGAGAGAAATTTTTCCATTCTTCGGTGTAAATTTAATAGCGTTATTCAACAAATTTAAAAATATTTGTTGAATGCGTACATGATCACCTAATAATACACAAGGAGCTTCGTTGAGAAAATTGTAAGTAAAATGAAGGCTTTTCTTTTGAAACTGCGGTTGTAAGAGCTGAACGAGTTGATTTACAACGGTATTAATATCTACTTTGACTTCGCGTAATTTTACTTTCCCAAATTCAATAACGGACATATCAAGTAAATCATCAATAAGAGATATAAGCAAGTCACTACTGTTTTTGATAATTCGAATATAATTTTGCTGCTCGGTGTTAAGCTTTGTATCTTCTAATAAATCACAAAAGCCAACAATAGCATTCATCGGTGTACGAATCTCATGGCTCATATTCGCTAAAAATAAACTTTTCATTTCATTGGCTTGTTCAAGTTTTTTTTTCGCATTTTTGAGTTTTTCTTCCGCAACTTTACGATCTAGAAAAACAGGAATGTGATACGAATGACTTGACTGCTTCTCATGAATATATTCGCTAATTTTGTGCGGAGGAGCCATAACAAATGTACAATGTTCATCTCCCTGCGCACGGCACGAAATCTCTACTGCTGTCAAAGGTATTCCAAAGCTTTGCTCGCACCAGCCCGAAGAATAGCCAGCATTCATAATACATATAGGTTTTTGAGCTTTTTTTTCTGCGCGAATCCACGAAGAAGCTTCAAAAGAGTATGGATGGCGGTACTTTAAGTAAAAACCATCATTTGGCACAGGATTACTCTCTTTTAGAATCTCAACAAATGCCCAGCCTGTGTAGGCAAAATGTATAGGGCCTGCTGACAACTTAGATAGAGGGTCTTCTACGCACATTTTTTCGTGGAAATTCTTCGCGTCTTCTATACCTATAACATGTGAAATATCAAATAAAAAATCAAGACCTATTTGCAGAGCTTTTTCCTGTCCACGGTCCTCATACAACCGTTGTATACTTTCTAAAAATCCAAACGATAATGAAGATGCACGTACCAAAAGATAACGCTCATCTTCAACTGTAATAAGAGCGCGCCGCGGATCAAACTCTATTTTTCTAAAATACTCACCTACAGTATTTTGAGCCACCTGAAATAATCCCTTCATTTTATCAGGCACCTGGATAGTATTTTCTTCTACTTTCCCTAATGTTTTTCTTTTTAATTGAGCAATTTCTTGCTCCAGTTCAGCAATTTTTTTTTCTAGCTCTTTTTCCCGATTCAATTCATTCTCCTAGGAACTGCTGTAGGGCATGACGACACTATTTAATATTTATTTAATTTTTTGGGCATTTTGCAAAACGTTTTTTATTTCAGCTTCATATTTTCCTGAAGTACTGTTTGTTATATTTGCATGATCCCAACGCCCAGAACTCCACAAGATAATATTTCCATTTTTATTGTGTTTACGGAATTCACGATGAAAATTACTGTAATTTCCTTTTGATTTTTTGTCGCGTAACCCAAATTCCCCTAGAGAAAAATCATCATTAACTATTTTGCGTATCCTGAGAATAAGCCTTTGAATATTCCTTCCAATGAACATCTTGCGCAATTTACTTTCGAGCGCTTTTACAAAAATACGACGGCTTTCAACATAGCTACCGTTTATAATATGTTTATGCTGTTCGTACATTGACGGCGCGATAGAGTCTATATTCTGAAATATTTTCAATAGTAGTTTATGATCAGGTTTGTTTTGCTTCTTGTGCCATCCATGCAAAAAATCTCCATTGGGGTTCCATACAATTTTTATTTGGTTTTTCAAATTTAAATTTGAAATTTTTTCGCGTAATTTTTTTATGGTATTGTACGATGATGTCGTTTCTGTGATAAACGCCGGATCAACTTCAGAAGCCACGGTAATGCGAATTTTTTGATGTGATTTTATTCTATGTTGGTTTTTTTCTATAGACTTAAACAATGTACCATATGCACGCATAAAATAGTGTTTATCAAGTGGAATTTCACTATGAATACGCCAATTAGATTCCCATACTCTATTCAAAGTGATGATACTTTCTAAATGTGGCACAAAACTCAGAGATAATCCACTACTCCATATTTTTTGTAAACATCTTTCAAGTTCGTGTTCATCAATAGCAAAGTTATCTTCATAAAAGTAATGATTACCATAAATTATTTTTCTTCGAGAGCGTTGAACTTTGCTTTTACGAGTACTAGCTCCCGAATAATATATAGGTAAAAATAAAGCTACTTTACTAAAACCTTTTTTGACACCCTTTTCTAAAATATAATTAGCGTGTTTATCTAAATCTCCTTTTTTAAAAGGGATTAGAGAAAAACTATATGCACAATTAATGTCAATTTGTTGTTGAGAAACTTCTTCTGTAAATTCTGTTGTAATTTTTTTCCGATTAAAAACACGGTAAGCTTGATTAATGCTACGCAAGACAAAAAAGAATTTTTCTTCGTCCATGATTGGATTTTGATAACTAAATTGTTCTGCTGCAGCTTTTCTAATATATTGAGCAAATTTTCTATTATTTTTTGTAAAAGCGGAGTCATTGAGTAAATTTTTTAATATTAAATTTAACTTTGAAACTTGCCAGTGTGGCAATGAGTACCTGATTTTTTTTGGGCCAATATATAAAATCGGTTGATATTTCCTATTAAATTTAATTTCCCCGCCGCTAAGTTTGAGCATTTTGGAAAGATCATAAGTATCCCATTTTTTATTTTTTCTAAAAATATGCTGAACATGCTTCAAGTCAATAAAGGAAACTTTTGGTCCTGTTGTTCGAAAAACAATAAAGGCTTTTTTCGCTTTAATTTCGCTTTTCGAAAGGAGTGAATTCGTTGTATACCAATTCATTCTTCGATCGAAGTATCCTGGTAGTTCTCCACCTGGATGTAAAAATAATCGTGCCTTTTTCTGCATAACCTTCTTCCATATTTCAGGAACTTCTTGCACATCCTTTTTGTAAAAATCTGCATATAAGCATGTAAAGAAAAGTAGAACAAAACTCAGACACATGTAAGCTTTCAAAGTATGCATGTAGTTTTTCCTTGAAAAAAAACCTTACTTTCCATATGATCAAAACAATTTCAAGATTCTTTTGGTTCCAAAACAGAACAAGGTATTGATGAGAATCTTTTTAGTTACTAAGAGATATAGCTAAAATAATCATCTCATACTCTTTTGTATTATAGCGTTGTTATTATAAACTAACAGAACTACGGCTATGCTATATATAATGCCTAGCTAGAATACAAAATTTTCAGCGAGACATTTTATTGGCCACATCTCTAAATTACATTTTATTGAAAGTTGTTTATGAAAAAAATGCAATTTTTTTGTCTCAGCACTTTATTTTTATGTTTGCTGAGTATATCAGCACAGGTTGTAAATGACAAATACAATCAAGCAGATAAGTTTCGTCAACTAGATGAACACTTGCGTACACCTAATGCCTACCGCACTGCTTCTGGTGCTCCAGGTCATGAATACTGGCAACAAAGGGCAGATTACGTTATCAATGTCGAAATTGATGATGAAAAACAGCGCCTAATCGGTTCTGAAAAAATTGCCTACACTAACCATTCTCCAGATACTTTAAAATACTTATGGGTACAACTGGATAATAATATTTTTGCTCCTGATTCTGATGCGGTATTAACTCAGACATCGAATCCTCTTTCGGAAGAAATTCCTTTTGCAGTTCTACGTCGAACACTTGCACGTAAAAAATTTGATGGTAGTGTAAAAATCACTTCTGTAAAAGATGCTTTTGATTTACCAATGGAATATCATATTGTCAAAACAATGATGCGCATTGATTTGGAATCACCTCTAAAATCAGGAGAAACAGTTAGTTTCTCTATTTCTTGGAATTACCAAATCAACGATTCGCGTCTTGTTGGTGGAAGAACTTCTTACGAATATTTCAAAGAAGACGGAAACTACATATACGAAATTGCACACTGGTATCCACGTATGGCAGCTTATACAGACGTACATGGTTGGCAACACAAACAATTTTTAGGGCGCGGCGAATTTACCTTAGAATTTGGTGATTTTTTAGTACGCATTACTGCTCCTGATGATCACATTGTGTCAGCTACTGGGGTTTTACAAAATGCGAAAGAAGTTCTCAGTGAAAAACAACGCCAACGTCTAGAAGAAGCAAAAACAGCAAAAACTCCAATATTTATTGTAACTCCAGAAGAAGCAAAGCTCAACGAAAAGAAAAAACCTAAAGGTAAAAAAACATGGGTTTTCAAAGCTGAAAACGTACGTGATTTCGCCTTCGCAAATTCACGTAAATTTATTTGGGATGCTCAAGGTCACAATGTTAGTGGTAACCATGTGATGGCAATGAGTTTTTATCCAAATGAAGGCGAACCGCTATGGAGTAAATACTCGACTCACTCTATTATCCATACACTCGATGTTTATTCGCGTTATACTTTCAAATACCCGTACCCTGTTGCCATTTCGGTAAATGGTCCAGTATTTGGTATGGAATACCCAATGATTTGTTTCAATGGACCGCGTCCAGAAAAAGATGGAACATACTCAAAGCGTATTAAATATGCTCTTATTTCAGTAATTATTCACGAAGTGGGACACAACTATTTCCCAATGATCGTCAATAGTGATGAAAGACGCTGGACCTGGATGGATGAAGGTCTCAATACATTCTTGCAATATCTTTCAGAGCAAGAATGGGAAGAAAATTATCCTTCTAGACGTGGAGAGCCAAAGAACATCACTTCGTATATGGCGAGTTCTGGACAGGTCCCAATAATGACACATTCAGACTCGGCTTTGCAGTTCGGGCCAAATGCTTATGGCAAACCTGCGACAGCACTTAACGTACTTCGCGAAACAGTTATGGGCAGAAAGCTTTTCGACAAAGCATTCAAAGAATACTCACAACGTTGGATGTTCAAGCACCCAACACCTGAGGATTTTTTCCGTACTATGGAAGATGCTTCTGGCGTAGATCTTGACTGGTTCTGGCGTGGATGGTTTTATTCTACAGATCATACCGATATTTCAATAGAAGATGTACGTCTTTACAATGTCGATACACGCAATCCTGAAATAGAAAAACAATTGCTTCGCGAAAAACGCGATGCATCTCCAGAAACATTATCTAAGAAACGTAATAAGAATTTGACAAAGCGTGCAAATCTTTATCCAGAGTTAAAAGACTTTTATAACACTTATGATCGTCTGGATGTAACCTCTGGCGAACTCAAGAGCTTTGAAAAATTCTTTGGTGGTTTGACAGAAGAAGAACGTAAACTTATCGAAACTAAATACAATTTTTATTCGGTTAGTTTTAAAAACGTTGGCGGACTAGTTATGCCAGTGATTCTTCAAATCAATTATGATGATGGTTCTAGTGATGAGTTAAGAATCCCTGCTGAAATTTGGCGTTACAATAGTAAATCAGTTATGAAAATGATCATCACTGAGAAAAAAATTGCAAATTTAGTTCTTGATCCGCATCTAGAAACAGCAGATACCGATTTGCATAATAATCATTACCCACGTAAAATTCGTGAATCGCGTTTTAAACTCTTCAAGAGAAAAAAACCAAAAAATCCAATGCAAGTCAAAAAGCAAGAAGAAGAAAAAAAGAAAAAAGATTCCAAAAAAGAAGGTGATGAATGAAAAAAACCGTAGCCATGATTTTATTAATGTGCGCGACGACATTCACCTTTGCTCATAGATACCACTTTACAATTTCTGAAGTTGAGTGGAACTCTAAAAATAAATGTTTTGAAGTTGGACTGCGTGTAGATTCCTTTGAATTAGAAAATATACTTTCTAAAATTTACCGCAAAAAAGTAAATCTCGATAAAACAAAAGATATAGATAATTTGATTTATTCTTATGTAAAAAAGAGGTTTGTTGTAAAAACTCCCAAAGGAAAATTATGTCCTGTTGTATGGATAGGCAAAGAAATATCCGGTAGTCAAATGTGGTTATTTTTTGAAGTGCCAGTAAAAGAAAAAGTTAAAAATTTGATTATTAGCAATCAAATTTTTTTTGAATCAGCGACTTTCGAAGCTGACACAATACATACTCCAATCAACATAGTTAATATACGTTTTACCAGCTCCAAAAAATCTTTATACTTCACGAAAAACAAACCTCAAGAAGTTTTGACATTTCGCGAAAACTAAAAATTGCCCCATTTGGGGCAATTTTTTATCTATCTATAGTACACTGCTATTTAAATAACACAATTAAGTCAGTAACATTTACCTTCATAGGTCCGTAAAAATAGCAAGTGAAACGTTTGTTTTGGGCTATTGCATCGATTACGAAACATTCTGTTCTTTGCGAACTACAAAACTCATTTAGACATACCTATATTCTTATACCTATCTCCTGATCTACGTGACTTTATGGCCACCACAAAATCTATAGGAGTAGGAATCCTTATCTAATACCTTTCTTAGTGCAAAAGAGATTCATGAACGAGCATTACAATGACCACCAACAATTTATATATGAAGATTTAATTGAAGATTTTGATCTTACTTTAAGTGACATTAGCAGCCTAAGTACTGTTCATGATCGTTATCAGTTTGAATCAAAGTTCAATTACGAGCTCAATAGCGAAGCGAATACTGAAAAACATTATGAAGTTGACATTTATTTTTTTATTCCAAAAAGTATAGGTATAAATAGTGATACATATAGCCGCGAAGATTTTTATAGTGACATAGTAAACTACCTACGCATATCTGGCTCCGAAGTGCAAAATGATATTGATAATCTCCTCCCTAATTTAAAAAAATATTTCGCGGTACATTTAACGACACGTAAGCGTCAAAATCTAATACCACTTGTAATACAAGATATTAAACTTTTTAGTTGCTCATTTAATAGCAAACTTAAAAACTTGCACTATGGACTATTTCAAGTATTCAACAAAAAATCATATGAGTTTATCGGAGATGTTGCGCGAGCTAATGTTTTATTAAGGTTATTACTCGGTTTTCAAACCATGTTACAAGCATATCGAGAAAAATACGTAGAAAAATGTCGTAAACAAATGGTGGTCGTTGACCCAGAAGTAAAACAGGCTCTACTTCTAGTAGATGAGTACAACTCATATCGATTAGAGACAACTCTTATTAGTGTATTTCGTCTTATCCAACCTCATACCCAACATTTCGCTGAAGTAAAAAATACGATCGAAAAAATTTTGCGCAATGAAATTGATTATCGTAGCTCTGTAAATATAACAAACATAGACACAGGAGATAACGCAGTACGTGAGTATTACCATTATCGCATGGGATTGTTAAAAAAATACGTGTCTTCTGTTTTGTATTTAAAAGTTCAGCACGTAAAAAACGATAAAAAATACCGCAATATTGTTGCTGGAGTGGGTGCTGCTCTAGCGGCATTGTGGGCGAGTTTAGCCAATGTCCACTATTGGCAAGCAGCGCAAGCAGGACAGATAGGACAAATGGCAAATTTTCAATTGATAACCATTATTATTATTGGTGTTATTGCCTACGTTTTTAAAGATCGTATCAAAGATTGGAGTAAAAATTATTTCAACGAGCAGTTAAAGCACCGCCTACCAGATTTTGACCGTCATATGTTTTATACACGCTATGATAAAAATGGCGAAAAGCAACAGTATTTTCTCGGAACGTCTACTGAGTATATGCGTTACTTGAAAAAAAAAGCCGTTTCTCCAGATGTCTTGTATGTCAGAGAAATGGGACACGACAGCGAAATAGAACCGCAACGCAACGAAATGATCATTCATTATTGCAAAAATCTAAAATTACAGCGTAAAAATTTAGAAGATGTTCCTTCTATTAAAGATGTGGTGCGCTTCAACTTTAGCAAATTTCTATCAAAACTAGACAATCCAAGCAAATCTTTGAGTTACTTTGATCGCAACAAAGGTATTGTTTCTATTGAAGCCCCTAAAGTTTATCATATCAATGTTGTATTTCGTTATGCTGTATGCGAGAAAAAAGCCAAACAAGTAAAATTTAAGCGCAATATAGAGTTAGAGCGTATCCGCATTGTACTGAACAAAAAAGGAATCTTGCGAGTAGAAGAAGTAATTCCGCGCGGCGAGATGAACTACCAGGAGACACAAAGTGAATACTGATTGGATGCAGATTGTTGGTGGATTTGGTTTGTTTTTGCTTTCGCTTCGTTTGCTAAATAGAATACTAGAAACTTCTATTGCAAATTCTATCAAACCACTGTTAAAAAAAGTGTTGTCAAATCGTTTTTTTTCTATTGTTATTGGCTGTACATCAACTATTTTTGTTCAGGCAAGTAGCATTACTATCATCGCTTCCATGGGATTACTTGGAACATCTCTTATCACTTTAGAACAAAGTTTTTTAGTTATGTTAGGTGCAACCGTCGGAACAACCATCAAGAGTTGGTTTTTTGCTGTTGCTATTCACGAATACGGTTTAGCAATTGTCGGCTTTAGCAGTATAACTCTTATTATTGTACGTCGCCCAGTCGCACGCGAGTTAATAGAAGCACTTCTCGCAATAGGCCTTGCGTTCTTAGCTTTGCATTTTTTATACCAAGGCCTAGAACCTATAGTAAAACAGCAGTGGATCCAAGCACTATTAAAAGAATACGCACAAAATTCTTCTATCTCTTCGCTACTTACAGTTGTTGGCATTGGATGTTTTACGACAATGTTAGTACAATCAAGTAGTACTATTATCTTTTTGGTTTTAGAACTCTCAAGACAAGGCTTTATTAACTACCCCATGGGAGCAGCGATTATTCTAGGCGCAAATATTGGTACAACAATAACACCGTTTATCGCTTCCTTAGAGTACAGCCGGAATGTTAAACGTTTAGCTGTTTCTCATATTGTAATCAAAATAATTGGTGTGTGTTTTACGCTATCATTCTTTTCTTCATTTTTACTTTTTGTCGATGCTGTTGTTCCAGGAAATGTAGAAAACGCTCCCTTGCTTCATCTTGCAGCAGTACATACCATTTTTAATGTTATTAATGTTATTTTTTGGGGATGTTTTTCAACTTTAGTTGTAAAATTTTTGTTTTACCTAATTCCAAGTGAATCCTATGACAAAGAGTCACAATCATTGTTACCCACAAGAGTAAGGCGTATGCTTGCGCGTCATCCGCAACACGCTTTTCGAGAGGTAGATAAGCAAATCTCACGTTTAAAAGACATGACAAAACGTTTAGCGGATTATAGTTTAGAGCTTCTTACTGATGGTGTAAATGGACAAAGAATGACCAATTCAATGTTGTTACAACGCCGTTTTGAAAGTTTTAAAGAAGTCATTTATGATTTACTAGTGCGTTTAAAACAAAATCCTCTGAATAAAGAGGACACTAAACACATCCAAACACAACTTAACATTCTTGCAGATATCAGTAATTTTTATATATTAAATCTTTCATTTAAAGATCATGTAGAAAAAGGTCTTATTCTAAATGGGTACCAAGTTCCTTCTGAAATACGCAATTTATTTCAGGAATATCAAAAAGGCTTCAACGAAATTTGGTTAAAACTTTTTTTAGGTAACATTGCAACAAATTTTGGAACAAACCTTAACGAAACACTACAAGACTTAGAAAACCTATATGCTTTTTATTTAACGAAAAAAGAGAATACTAATTCTCATGAGCTATACTGGCTGTATGAAACTATACGCTACCAAAATCACGCAGTCCTACTCTTTTTCAAATTATACGAAACCGCAACAAAATTACATTCGAGATAGTTAGTGTCTTAACCAGAGTTTGTAATCTAAATGCTCGCGCCTAAGTTAAGCCAAATAAAGAGTACTGGAATAATTAAAGTACTCTTTTTTGTGTCTACTGATCATTAAAATAATAGGCCATATTTTCAATATCTTCATCGTTAAAACCTTTTAGAACATAATTCATTTGCGGGTCATCCCTTTTTTTATCGCGAAAATCTTTCATTGCTTTTACCATGTAAGCCTGCTTTTGTTTTATCAAACTAGGCCACATAGAAGCTGGACTGGTACCATTTCTCCCGTGACAAGTAAAACAAACCTGAGCTCTTTCCTTACCTTTTTGCCATTTTTTGTCTGTTGAGAGTACACCACTTGGTTTGTCTTGATAAGCGGAATAATAAAAAGATAAATAAAGAATATCATCATCTTGTAGTTTTTTAGCAATAGGTGTCATAAGCGGATGTGTACGGTCACCATTTTTAAAATCACGCATAGCTTTTGATAAATAATTTTGGTGTTGATTACGCAAATTAGGCCACAATTTATTACTGCTCTCCCCTTCACGACCATGGCAAGCATTACACGCAGAAGAACGGACGCGCCCTTCATTCCATATTGACATTACTTTTACTTGTTGTTTTTCTTGAGTATCAAGCTTTTCTAGAGACTCTATTTGCAGAATGGTAACAATATCTTCTCCTGTACGCGATATTGTTAACCACTTTTCTTGCGGATAAAAAGCAATACCTCCTGCACCTAGAATACCATAAGCAACGACTTTGCTATCGCCATTGCGATTAACCGCGTAAATTCTACCTAACGACCACTCAGAAAAAATATAATGCTCTTCATCGTATTTTATTAAACCATTTAGATTACCAAAAGATTTTGTGGTAATTAACTTTTTTGTTTTTGTCTCTAATTCTAGAGAATATAAGCTCCCTGACACATCCATTATTTCTAAATTTTCTCGATAACCAAAAGCAGCGACAACTAGTTTATCATTGTCTATAATTAAACCATTAGGAGATTCTAAATGCTCTCCTTCATCCCAAATAACTGCTTCGCCATTTGCTATTTTCCATATGCGACTTTTCAGAGTATCAGAAACATATAATATTCCTTGAGAATCAATAGCAATGCCACTAAGTAAACCACTATCGTCAAGTTCTATTCTGTTAATGATTTTTCCTGAGTTTATATCGATGGCCACAACAGCGTCAATATCTGTTACCCACAGAGTACTCTTGAACGAACACATACTTTTTGGAGCGTTTAGTCCTGTCACCCACGGAGTCATTTTCTTTGGCAACTCTGTTAAAGACATCTTGCTTATCCAACCATTTCCATCTTTTTGCATAGCTGGACCATTTGTATTCGCGACAAATAATAAAGCAAGTTCTTCATCGCAGTAAGTGCTTTCTGGAAATTGAGCATTTATGTATTCAGCGACAAGAGGTGTTCCTTTAGGATAATCAGTGATTTTGGGTTCTACTTGCCCCTGATAATAACTAATATCAACCCCTGATATTTGTTCTTTTTTCGTCTCTTGATTTTGACTACCACAACTACAAAGAGCCAACAAAAAACCCAACAATAAAAAATATTTCATATCAGCCTCCCTCATTTTTAGAACTGAGAAATTTAAATATTTAGTTTTAAGGTAACTGCAAATGCTTTGATTCGCAATCTTTTATTTGATAATTAAAATCACCTAAAAAACGCTGTCTTTTTACTGTTACTTTCGGTAGCTCAAATTCAACAAGAGGTGTATTATTTATTATGGTTTTTTTTGCTGTATCTGAAGTTTTTGTATTAAAACAAACATTAACTTCGTAAGTTTCTCTCTTATTTTGAGAGTTTTTATAAGGATAGATAACAGAAAATTTATTCATTGGCAAAACCCATTTTGTAATACCTTGTGGAATATGATATACAGAAATGTTTACATTATATTTCTTCGAAAAATGCAACAGTGCTTGTAACCAAAACTGTGCGTTTTTGGGTTCTAAATATTCTGTAAGTATAAGAATATTATTTGCTTCTGACAAACTATTTGCAAAATGCTTTTTCCAAATAAAAAGACTATTAATCATTAAATGCTGTTTTAATTTGGTTGACAGAATAGTGTTTAATAGTAACCTTTTGGTATTTGAGCGCAACTCTGAGGAAGTAGTCGTTCGATTTTTCGTTTTTTTCATAAAAGATATATAAACAATCGGAGTTTGGCTTTGTTTTGCACTTTCGATTTTTTTGTTTAAATAGTCACACTGCTCAGCAAAATTTTGCTGTTTTCGGCAAACTTTATACCCTATACGTTTCAATAACCTATTTACTGTTCGCGAACTAACATCATATCCCTTAAAACTTAATGTATTCGCAATCTGTTGCATATTTTTTGATGCAAAGAAGAATTTTCAAGTGCTAACAAAGAATCAAATAATTTTAAAAAATTCGACTACCTTCTAACAAGGTATGCTTTCTACTGTTAACACTCCTAATGTTCTTGAAATAAAAAGCCACAGCCGCTATATTTTTGGATACTACTTTCGAAGATGTTTGGAAAGTACTAATATAAAAAAAAAGCATAAGGCGATACTAAATAAGTAATTTTTTAAATAAATTAAAAAATTACTTATTTAGAGATCGCAGAAATTAGTTTAGACGAAGTTGTTGGTGGTTGCGGTGGACGTCGTAGAACTAGGCGTAGACGTCGTTCATGCGGTGGTTACACACAAAGCTATAATACAGGTTGTTGTGGAACCAGCTGCGGTGGTGACACTGGTGGCGATACTGGCGGAGACACCGGTGGCGATACTGGCGATGACAATGGTGACGGTGGTCAAACTGACTCTGGCGGCGTTGACTTCTAAATTAGCGATTTCCAAAGTTCAAAACCAACAATATTGTTGGTTTTGTTCTACTTCAAATTCCTCGTAACAAAAATCACAGATAGAGATCTTCCTTTTTCATAAAATATCATCTTAAACTATCAAAACAAATCTAGGTTGCATTCATCTTCTTTATAAACTCTACCACAAAAACACCTACACTATTTTTCAATTACAAACCAAGATTGTACGCATTCAAAGTACTTGCCATTGACCAATATCAATATAATTATATAATAGATATTATAATATAATAGATTTGTAAGATGCTTAGATTGCTATTTGAGGTTTTTATGAAAAGAAAAAATGTAGAAGCAGAAACTCCCATTGAAGATTTTAAAGATGTAAAAATTAAAAAAATTCCTAGCGTTGCTGGTGGTAGCAAAGCTGTATTGTCGAGTACCCAACATGCTTGGAAAGAAATGGGAGCTGGACGCGCGATCAAAACGTTGATGAAGGTAAATCAAAAAAATGGATTTGATTGTCCTGGATGCGCGTGGCCTGATCCAGAAGATAAACGCAGCGCGGCCGAATTCTGTGAAAATGGTGCAAAAGCTGTTGCCGAAGAAGCAACATTAAAACGTGTTACTCCAAAATTTTTTCAAAAATGGACTATAGAAAAAATGTCGCAGCAAAGCGACTACTGGCTGGGAAAGCAAGGGCGTATTATTCATCCTATGTATTTAGCAGCGGGCGCTGATTATTATGAGCAAATATCTTGGAATGACGCCTTTGAAAAAATTGCCTCTAAACTCCATAACCTCGAAAACGCAAACGAAGCTGCTTTTTACACCTCTGGACGTACAAGCAATGAGGCAGCTTTTTTATTACAACTTTTTGCGCGAATACTTGGTACTAATAATTTACCAGATTGCTCGAATATGTGCCATGAGTCAAGTGGTATGGGTCTCAAGCAGGTAATAGGTATTGGTAAAGGTACTGTTACTCTTGAAGATTTTTCGCATGCAGACTGTATTGTTGTTGTAGGCCAAAATCCTGGAACTAATCACCCTCGTATGTTAACAGCTTTACAAAAAGCTGCGCGCGGCGGGTGCCAAATTATTACTATCAATCCACTCTCTGAAGTAGGCAACAATCGTTTTGCACATCCACAAGAAGTAGGAGGTCTTGCTGGAGTAAGTGCTACACCATTAACTTCGCTTTTTTTACAAGTAAAAATAAATGGCGATGTAGCTCTTTTCAAAGGTATTCTAAAAGCGTGGTTTGCTCTTGATAAGCAAAATAATAATGAGCTTATAGCTTACGATTTTATAGAAAAATACACAAAAGGATTTGATGAATTCCGTAGTGATATTGACAGTGAATCATGGGACACAATCGTCAAAGAAAGTGGAATATCTCAAGAGAAGATAGAACAAGCAACGGAAATTATCGCGCGCGCGAAAAAAATGATTTGTTGTTGGGCAATGGGACTTACACAGCACAAAAATGCCATTGCCAATATCCAACAAGTTGTTAACCTACTACTAATGGGAGGACACTTTGGTCGCGAAGGCGCAGGCGCTTGTCCTGTAAGAGGACACAGTAATGTTCAAGGAGACCGCACCGTTGGTATTACCAGTAATCCTGCGCCTAAATTCTTAGATAATCTTACAAAAGTTTTCAACTTTTCATCGCCGCAGGAAAAAGGCTACGATACTGTTGATGCAATAGAAGCAATGCATGCAAAAAAGATAAAATTGTTTTTCTCTATGGGAGGAAATTTCCTCTCAGCCACTCCCGACACTAATTACACAGCTACCGCGCTTAGTAATTGCGAACTTACCGTTCATGTTTCGACTAAACTAAATCGTGCTCACTTAGTTACGGGTAAAGAATCGATTATTTTGCCGTGCCTAGGTCGCACGGAGCAAGATAAACAAAACGACAAATTGCAATTCTGTAGTGTTGAAAACTCGATGGGAATTGTTCACAAAACCCAAGGGTTGTTAACACCTGCATCCAAATTTCTACGAAGCGAAGTTTGGATCATGACTTCACTTGCCCAAAAAATGTTCCCCGATAAATTCGATTGGGCAACAATGAATAACTACAACACTATTCGCGATTGTATTGAGAAAACAATACCTGGTTTTGATGAGTACAACAAACGCGTTCACCAAGGTTTCTATTTACCTAACCCTGTGCGCGACAAATGCAATTTTGCTACGACAAGTGGCAAAGCTCATTTTACTATTCACCCTGTACCAAAAAGCTCATTGCAACAAGATCAATTTTTGATGATGACCATACGCAGTCACGACCAATACAATACAACAATTTATGGTCTCTCTGATCGTTATCGTGGAATTCATAACGTACGGCGTGTTATTTTGATGAATAAAAAAGATATGCAAAAAATGGATTTGTCTCAAAAAGCGTTTGTAAACATAACAAGTCATTTTGAAAATGAAAAGCGCGTGGCACTCAAATTTATGGTTATTGAATACAATATTCCTGAACAGTGCGTTGCCACTTACTTTCCGGAAGCGAACGTTCTCGTACCTTTACATCACAAAGCTGATGGTAGCAATACTCCCGCTTCTAAATCGATTGTTGTGACGTTAGAACGCATTGAGTAGTTCTGATTTGTAATCTTTGTTGAATTATAAGTTTTATAACCTGCATAATCTAAGGAAATCCAATGAAAAAAGTACTTGTATGTGTTTTCCTGCTTTTGCCTTTACTAGCAGATGACAATTCTTTTTTTGCGATAGTAAATGCAAAGAGTAACGATGTTACCATTATTGATACGAAAAATGCTAACAAGCACATTACCATAAAAAATGAAAACTTCAATTACCCGCACCGAATTGCTTATGGAGGCGGAAAATTCGGCGTAGTTAGTTTATTCAATAACCATATTGTTCTTATTGATCCTCAAGATCCACAAAAAGTAGTGACTACTATAAATGAAAACGGCGGTGACCCAGGTCCTATATTTTTTGGCGGAGGTTACTTCGTGGTTAGTAATCAAGGGAATAACTTATCTTTTTTTCGCTCAGATAGTCCGCAAAAAATAACAACTGTGCAACTTCCTGACAAAAGCAAAATAGATGCTCGTAGCCATGTTGCTTATGGAGCAGGTCTTTTTGCAATTACTAATTTTGATTATGAAAATATTGTGTTAATTGATATCAATAAACCCAAAGAACAAACAGAGGTCCTTAATGGACATGGAATACCTAGTGATGTTATATTTGGCGGTGGATATTTCGCTGTTCTATATCAAGGTAGTTCAAATCATTCAGGTCGGGTAGTTCTCTTTAAGCCTGACGATATTGAAAATGAAATTGTTATTGAAGACGGTAGAGCGCAGAGACCCATAGGAGTAGGCTATGGCAATGGACAATTTTTAGTAGCGAACTATTGGAGCAATAATGTCACTTTAATAGACACAAAAAATCCTTCTAATTATCAAATAAGTGAACCTAGTGATCAGATGAACTTTCCAAACAATGCAACATTTGGCGATGGTATCTTTGCTGTAGAGTGTGCTCATGAACAACACACCGTTTTTATTTATCCAAATAATATTAATAATCCAAAATTCATGAGCGACTTTTATGCTTCAGATCCAAGTAACATTGCTTTTGGGGGTGGAATGTTTATTGTTTTAAATAACGAAACCGATAACATATCCTTAATACCATCGACTGGAAAAGGTATTAAAAACATTAGCGACTGGAAAACTAAGAAAAAAACTGCCATTGCTTTTTCTGCAGACACGCATAATTAGAACCTTTAGATCAAATAACAGTACAAGCCAAACATATAGCCACTAGAAAAATCGGTAGCCCTATTGCAATAACCCACAAAATATTTGTAGGGCTACTCAAAACATTGCAAGTCTTGCCTCGATATACAACTCATCGTCAGTTCAAATTTTAATCTAACTTTTTATCCTAAATTCATTCTCAAGATAAAAGTATTTAGATTAAGTTTACATTTATTAAATATAATACCTCCTGTTCCCTACTTCCATAAATCGCCATATGAAATTTTCCGTCAAAATATTTGTATGGACTACTTTATTTTAACGACTAATGCTATTAATTAATGTCAAATTATACTAGGAATAAAACTTATGAAGATAGCTTCTCAACCGTTTTCTGAAATGCTTGCAAAGAATAAAATTGCTTTAGAGCGCGAGGACATAACAACTTTGCAAGTCAACATAGGCAAATATTGTAATATGGCTTGTTTGCACTGCCATGTCGAAGCAGGACCAAAGCGAACAGAGATAATGGAGCTAAGAACTGTTGATCAACTTTTAAAATTAATTGAAAAAACTCCTACTATAAAATTAGTGGATATAACCGGAGGAGCTCCCGAACTAAACCCACATTTCAAATATTTTGTTAGCAAAATACGAAGTATGAATCGACAAGTAATGGATCGTTGTAATTTGACGGTATTGTTTGTTGAAGGGCAAGAACAAACAGCACAATTTTTGGCAGATCATGGTGTTCAAATTACAGCGTCACTACCTTGTTACTCACAGGACAATGTTGATGAGCAAAGAGGCAAAGGTGCTTTTAATCAATCAATAAAGGCACTTCACCTTTTAAATAAACTAGGATATGGACGTGATGATTCTGATTTAGTACTCAATCTAGTTTATAATCCTGTTGAAGCTCACCTTCCTCCTGACCAAGCACAACTAGAACGAGACTATAAAAAACGTCTATGGCAAGATTTAGGAATCACTTTTAACCATCTATTTACCATAACAAATATGCCTATTAAGCGCTATCTACACTTTTTAGAGCGAGAAGGTCAACTCGCTGATTATATGGAACTCCTAGTTAATAGTTTCAACATCCAAGCTGCTGCAAGCGTTATGTGTCGTCACCTTGTGTCAGTTAGTTGGGATGGTGAAATTTTCGATTGCGATTTTAACCAAATGCTCGAAATTCCAGTTGGTGGAAAGAAAGCTACCATTTGGGATGTTAGCGATTTCAAGCAATTTAAACAAAAATCTATCGCGATAGCTGATCACTGCTATGGCTGCACAGCTGGTGCTGGGAGCTCTTGTAGTGGTAGTTTAGATAAATAAAGGAATTTAAACATGTCAAATGAGATATTAAACAATATTCAACAATATTACGGTCAAATATTAAATACCAAAGACGATTTAAAGACAAACGCATGTTGTACAGCTGATGTTATGCCTGAATATTTACGTCCACTAGTACGTAATATTCATCCGCAAGTACAAGACAAATTTTATGGTTGTGGTTCGCCGATCCCTCTAAATTTGGAAAGCTGTACCGTTTTAGACTTAGGATCTGGTTCTGGCCGAGATAGTTACTTGTTCTCTAAACTTGTTGGAGAAAGCGGAAACGTCATTGGTATAGATATGACAGATGAACAACTCGAAGTGGCACGCAAACATATAGATTATCACACTCAACTGTATAATTATGCTAAGCCAAATGTCGATTTTCGCAAAGGATACATCGAAGACTTAAAAGCAAGTGGTATCGAAGACAACTCTGTTGATATAGTCATTTCAAACTGCGTAATTAACTTATCACCACAAAAAGAGAGTGTATTTTCTGAAATATTTCGTGTTTTGAAACCAGGAGGAGAACTTTATTTTTCAGATGTTTTCGCTAATCGACGTATCCCTAAAAAATTACAGAGCGATCCGGTACTATCTGGCGAGTGTTTGTCAGGTGCTTTATATACAGAAGATTTTCGTAGAATTATGCAAAAGTCAGGTTGGCTAGATTATAGAGTTGTAAAGAGTAGCGAATTTAAAGTTAACAATACCGAACTGGAGAAAAAAATAGGTATGATTGACTTTACTTCGAAAACTGTGAGAGCTTTTAAAGTGAATTTAGAAGATATGTGCGAAAATTATGGACATGTCGCTTATTACCAAGGAACTATTCCGCAAGCGCGTCATTATTATATGCTAGACGACCATCATCTATTTAAAACAGGTTTGCCTTATCCTATTTGCGGAAATACAGCAAATATGCTGCAGCAAACGAGGTTTAGTAAACACTTTCGTATAGAAGGTGATTTTTCAATTCACTACGGATCTTTCGATTGTTTCTCAGAGAGTACTAATTCATTAAATGAGATGAACTGCTGCTAATTTCTTTTAGGGCGTTAAGCGCGCCCTTCTATTAACTACAAAAAAATCTATTATGTGGAAAACAAGTTTCCTCTACTCAAGAAGTCTAAAAATAACAGCTATTGAATCCAACAAAATTAATCTTCTTCTTCAAAGAAGTAAACGACTGCTACGACAAAACCCATACCACCGCCAATAAAAATAAACCCGAAGAGATTGAAAAAATAGTACAAACTACTTCCAATAGCAGCCCCGAAACACATAGAGAGGAACAATACGATGTAGCGGTGTAGGTAATCTATTTTTTTTACAAATAAATAGATTGAAAGAAATAAGCCAGCGCCATGTATACTCGTCGAAATAGTCAATTCGATCGGTTGGTTAAAGTAAAAAAAAGCTCCTATGCAGCTTCCGGTAATTGCGATCGTACCAAATGTGCATATTTTTGAAAATCGAAAGTCTCTTTCAAAAAAACCATACAAACAAAATACGACGATACAGCCAAAAACTATAAAAAAAGCAATGCGCACTTCATTTTGCAAACCTAAATAATCAGCCCAAAGTTGCGCCAAGGCAGCAGAAGCAGCATACGACCAAAAAAGAGCTTTCAAAAAAGCGATTATACCTACAAAAAATTGTATCACTTGTATCATTTACAGAATTCCAAATGTATTGATTAAAGATTTATGGATTAGCTATTTCTCATAAAAACTAGTTCTGATAGTTCACAAACTCGCGTACTAGAAAATCCTTTTTCTTCACCAACCACCTCAAAATTGCACTTAGTTAAAACGCGACGTGAGCCTAAGTTGTCCTCGGCAACACGAGCATAAATTGGGCGTTTTTTTTCTACATTAGTTAAAAAATACACAACAGCTTTTGTTGCAAGGCCTTTTCCCCAAAATTCTTTGCCAATCCAGTAGCTAATTTCACTTTTATAGCTCATTATATTACCAATTATTTCGTCATTTAAGATAATCGTTTTGATGAGAACTGTTGGGTCAACTAGCATTTTTTTCCATTTGGTAACAAACAGGTCTTTCTTATCAGGGTCATTACCAAAAGCACACATCCATCTTGCTTTAGGATCCAATTGCTGCTCAAAGAATATATATAAATCGTCTATGTGTACATTTCTTAACAAGAGTTTATTTTGTAAAACGATTTTTTTGTCCTTAATTAAAGGAACTATTGATAGCGTGATTCATCCATAAACTTTTTTTACGCGCGTAGAAATTAGACACGCAAGTGTTATTAGGAAATTCATAGTAAATAACACTTATTTGCAGAAGTGCGACAAGTGTAAGTAGTTCTGCGGGAAAATCTGGATAGAAATCTATCCACTTTAATATTTTATCAAATATTTGCAGGAATATATCATCGCGGTTTTCATAAGAAGAGAAAAATTAACACACGTTTATATTCTGGATTAGATTTTCTTTGTTTGCCTTTATTAAATTCTCGAGTTTTTCCTCATATATATGTCGAATTCATGAAGGTAAATATTTGCTAATACTGAAGAAATACCTGATCCCTACGAAGTACTACTGTGGCACTATTTTACCAACACCTCCTTTGAAATGTTATATAGATAACATCTCTAGAAGTCAATTTTACAATTTGGCAATAATTTTAACAATTCTGACTTGTAACGACCTGAAAAATCATTTTCACGCAAATAGAGTTCAGTAAGATTTTGAAGTTGTCCTATGTTTTTTGGTATCTCTGTTAACTTGTTACTCCACAAATTGAGGTAAGTCAAATTTTGAAGTTGTCCCATCTCTTTTGGTATCTCTCTTAGTCGATTATTGTTTAAAATGAGGTAAGTAAGATTTTGTAGTTGTCCAATGTCCTTTGGTATCTCTGTCAGTTTATTTTCCTGTAAATCGAGGTGAGTAAGATTTTGAAGTTGTCCTATCTCTTTTGGTATCTTTGTTAGCTGATTGTAACCTAAATTGAGGTGAGTGAGATTTTGAAGTTGTCCAATGTCTTTTGGTATCTCTGTTAGCTCGTTATTCCACAAATTGAAGTGAGTAAGATTTTGAAGTTGTCCAATGTCTTTTGATATCTCTATTAGTCGGTTATTGTTTAAATCGAGGTGAGTAAGATTTTGAAGTTGTCCTATCTCTTTTGATATCTCTGTTAGCCAATTATTGTTTAAATCGATGTAAGTAAGATTTTGAAGTTGTCCTATCTCTTTTGATATCTCTGTTAGCTGATTATAACCTAAATTGAGGTGAGTGAGATTTTGAAGTTGTCCAATGTCTCTTGGTATCTCTCTTAGCCAATTATTGTTTAAAGAGATCACTAATTTACTAGAAAACCCACAATTTTGAAACTTACAGCCTTCTACTTTATTAAGTAGAACACTAGACCGAAAACTACAATCGATAAAATTACAATTTTCGACAGAGTAGTAACTTTCTTCGTCTAGATAAAAAGCACAGTATGCATAAGTTGTATTTTCTTGTATGTCTTGTAGCGATTTGTTTTTTACTGTTTTCATTTCGTTCACTTACTTTTTTAATCCCAACTCAACAGCATACTCAGGAAATTTTTCACAATTCAGTATTTTGTTTGTCTAATGTTAGGTTAGTTGCCATTTACTCCGTCCAAAGTATTATCTTGTTGACGGCTCAGCTATTTTAGAAATTCTCTTCATGTGGTTGTTATTGACTACGAACATTTACATATAAATAAAAATCATCGCTATTTTTAATTGCCCCTAGAAATGCAGAATAAGGAGTAATACCAAATTGAGTAAACTTAAATTGACCAACTGCTTCTATGCGTAAGATATCTTTTTCAAAATAAACATTTGCAGGAATGTCACTAGTAATAGTTTTTCCTTTTATGGTTACCGATACCGTTGCTAGGAAAGGAAATTTTACTTCTCCTAGAATGTTTTCTTTTAGGATTGTTTGGTGGAGTTTGGCGGCTATGTTGGGAAAATTATCAGCGTCCAATTGATAACTCGATAACATATTATCGCGTATTTTTTTACGGTCAGATTCCGAGACTTGCGAGAAAGCGGATGTTTGGATTTGCAATTTCTTTAAACGTGGATACCACATTTTCTGTAGACTGTAAAGATCGTTGTACAATTTTTTAGTAGGAATTGAAGTAGAAAACTGTACACTTTTGGCGAAATTGGGATTGGCACTTAGTTCTGTAGAAAATGAAGTCGCGTATATCATGTGATCATGAGCTAAGCTTGCAGCAACACCTGCTTTGTGAGTGACGATAGATAACAAGGATTTTTTATCATTTAATTTGTAATTCTTGACGTAGTTGTCACCAAATAAACTGTTATTGAGTGACCAGTTATAATGAATAGATTCTTCTTGGTATTTTCTCTTTAGAAACCCTTGTCGTTGTAACCAGTTTTGAGCATTACCTGAAAAATCTTCTTTGAACCACGAGAAGATTTGAGAAAGATAGAGTTTATTATTCTCAACACGCATACCTTTTTTCTCATTTTGCAAATATGCACGAAGTTGTTGTTGTAATTGTGAATCTAAATTTTCGGCATTGAAAGGCTCATCGCGCAAGTCTGGACATCCTACGGCAGCGCAAACAAGAGCAAAGTGAATGCGAGGTTCTGAAAATTGTTTGCGAATTACTTGGTGCTCAATTTCATCTAAGGTGTAAGATTTATTAAAAATAGTACCTGCTGGCTGTTGCCATACATTTTTTGAACCTTGTTGCAGGTCGTTAAATGTTTGCAGGGGCAAGTTTTTTGATACGCGGTAAATAGTCAAAAAGTTGTAGGCATTGATCCACATCGCTAGTTGTGTTTTTTTATCTTCTTGAGAGAAGTCTAATGTTACTAGTTGTTCTTTTAACTCTTCCAAAATAGGAAGAGTACTTATATTTTTGTAATCTACTAGCGTTGTCGAAATACCTTGTACTGAACCGCTTTTGACATTTTCTTTTAATAATGAAGCGTATTTTTTATTCCACTTTAAAAGAGGAGGATCTTGCGGAACATCTTCTACTTTTTCTTTTTGAGCAACATCTGAATTGCTATTTTCTGGCTGAGTATCATTGTTTTCCCGCTCTTTTGAGTTAGTAAAATCGTTTTGCTCTGGTTTAGAGTTATCAATATCAAAGTCATTTTCAACTTCATCTATATCATCATCAATATCAACTTCATCATCAACATCATCAACATCATCAATATCAACATCATCATCAACAATATTATCATCAACATCATCAATAATATTATCATCAACATCATCAATAATATTATCATCAACATCATCAATAATATTATCGACTTGTTGCTCATTTTGATTGTTACTTTTGACTTCGTTATTAGCCTCTAATTTACTTTCAGTATTGTTCGTGTGTTCGTTATTTGTGTCGTCTACAGGATTATTCTCGGTATTTTTCTCGGGATCAGTAGAAAATTCGTGCTCTTTTGCTTGAGTAGTACTACTAGAGCTATCAGCAATAGAGCTTTGGTCTTTTTGAAAATCGCGATGCGAAGTTTCTGAGCTAGTAGAATTGTTTAATGAAGTGGTGTTATTATCAGTTGTTTTATTAGAAGAAAGATCTTTATGTTGCTCGTTATTTACACTTGTTTGTTGGTTGTTGCTAATTGTACTCTGGGTATCATTTTGGGCAACATCCTTCGACGGAACATCCTCTGACTGAACATCATCGACTTGCTGTTTTAAAACTTCGTTTGTTTTGTGAGATGAACAACACGATAATATAAAAAAACTGAGAATAAACACCAAAATCTTCATAAAAATTCCTAACCTTTGAAGTTTAAAGCTAAATTAGCATGTAAAGCCATGCCGTACTTGATACATTCCTCATCTATATCAAATTGAGGATGATGGCACATTTTTAGGCCAATTTTTTTATCGGTATTTGCTGAACCGAGCGCAACAAAGCAACCTGGTATTTTTTGCGCATAATAAGAAAAATCCTCTCCGCCAAGGAACGCTGTGTATGGGTAGACAATTTTATCCTTATCGATTATACTTTGAGATGCCTGCAAAGCTTTTTCAACGCACTGTTCACTATTATAAGTAAGTGGATATCCCTCTTCATAGCTAAACTTGTAAGTTGCCCCATGCGATTCGGTGATGCCGCGCAGTATTTTTTCTATTTGAGTGCGAATTGTTTGTTGCACTTTCTTATCTAGTGTGCGAACTGTACCTTTAATGGTAGCACTTTGCGGAATAACATTGGTTGCTGTTCCCGCTGAAATTTGCGTGACACTTAACACAGCACAATCAAAGGGATTGATATTACGCGAAACAATAGATTGTAACATTGTCACATATTGGCAAGCGATCATTACCGGGTCTATTGAATAATGCGGCATAGCCGCGTGGCTACCTGTTCCGCAAATTTCAATAGAAAAACTATCGGGTTGCCCCATAAAAACGCCAGGAGTTATCGCAATAGAACCAACTTCAACAAGAGGCCAAACATGAAGTCCGTATATTTCATCTACATCTTCAATCGCCCCTTCTGCAATCATTTGTTGTGCCCCACCAGGATACTTTTCTTCGCAAGGTTGAAAAATAAACCGAACATTGGTTTGCAGGTGTTCGCGCATTTCGCATAAAATACGCGCCGCTCCTACAAGTATCGCCGAGTGTACATCGTGACCACACATATGTGCTTTACCATCTATTTTTGATTTGTAAGGCACATCGCTCGTTTCTTGCATCGGTAAAGCGTCCATATCTGCGCGTAGCGCAACACAGTGTTTGGCGCCGTCCACTTTTAGATCGGCAACAATACCATGTTTTGCTACATTCGTGCGTATTTCAAGAGGTAGATTTTTTAACTCATTAAAAATTGTTTTTGCCGTTTGCGGCAAATCAAATTCTATTTCAGGGTACATATGAATTTGGCGGCGAACATTAACAATATCTTGGAAGTTTTTTTCACACAAATCCCATACTTTTTGAGTCATAATAATTACTTACTCCACTGAAATCTTTGATTACCATTACCAAATGAGTCCGTTGCCATTCTCGTATCAACAGTAAGAGCTTTGATCTTCTCGTTAACTGTTGCGCGAAATACACCACTTTGCCCTTTTACAGCTTCGGCAATATAAAGTTTTTTCGCACCATTTACTGCAAATTTAATTTGGCCGCTATGAACAAATTTTTGACGATGATGTAAATCATCTTCTGTTGCTGGTGGGTATTGCATTTGAAAAGCGACGTTTGTACCAGTTACTTTACAATTACTAATACGCAATTTAGTATTGGCAATAACTTCAAATTCACTGCTTTGTCCTGAGTATTTTTTAATTTTACCACTAATACCATTTTTGTAATAACCATTGTGGATAATGCGGTAAGTACCTTGTGGTACGTCTCCAGGAATATCCCACATCACGGTTATCTCTGAAGCAGAAATACCCGATCTTTTCCATATAAAAGCAGTGTCAAGATCGTAGTCATAACGCACATCTTTCCAACTATCTTCTGATTTTCTTTGGATCGTTAAAAATGTTGGAAAATCTTGCGGAGCGTTTTTGGGATGTGCTCCCCAAAACTGTACCTTTAAAATAGACAAACGCTCTACTTCTTCAGGCGCATCTTCTTTTACATCACCAAATTCACCAAAAAGAGGCGGCGTATCAAAAACAACCCCTGGCTGAATTTCGGTTTGCTTTCCAGATAAATCTCGTGGAGAAGGTCCTTTTGGAGCTTTTTTACCAGAAATAATAGCTTCACTAAGTATTTTAAATTGTTGACGAAAAGCAGCTAAAGTCCATTGCCCAAAGTGCGTAGATGCACCTTCGTAGTGTTGTTCGTTATACTCTTCACGAGTAGTTACGTAACCAGCATAAGTATTGGCTGGTCCCGTTAAAATAACATGCTCTACGCCAATTTGTTCTAAGAGCGGTTGCACTGTTTCGCGAACGCGACGACCAGCGTGAGTAGTGAATTCTCCTGGAACGGCTAGAATAGCTATTTTACCCACGACAAACATTTGTACAGGTAAAACCTCAGGAGTCCAAGGGTATGGTTTCATTTTCCCTGTTTCCAAGAAAATTGGTTTTAAACCATGAACCTTATCATAATGACCTTTCATATCTCCTTCTTTGATATAAGGAATATTACTCGGGCCATCTTCTGCGCCTGCTGCAAAAGCAATACCTAAAGCGGCATAACCAGTTTTTTGTTGTTTACCATTTGTAAATTCTGGGTCTATTTTCATCTTGGAAAAATTGGCGAATGTGTGACTATACGTAAGAGTATTGGGTGCTAACTCTTCTGTAGCATTGTGATAAAGATTCCAAGCTGCTTTAAACTGCTTTTCGCCAGAGATATTTGTGCTGGCAAAATCGTTAATTCCACCACCATTTTCTCCTCCATAAATGTTAGGACTAACATCTCCCAAAGTTGAATTGGCAAAAACAGAAACAAAGGTTTCTTTCGCACGATAGTCACTATTTTTCTGAGTATCAAATTTTCTTTGCGCCCACCCTTTATTATCACCATTGATTAACTTGTTTTGATTCCCCATGGAAGTTGCATGAACAGCAAACCAACTAAGTAAACCAATTTCTTCGCCATTAGAACGTTCGAAACGCAGTAGTGTCATTGACTTGTCATACGGTTCATGTAGATTAGCATCAATATTTGCATTGTATGCTTCTAGAGACCGGTTAATTACAGTGTTTTCCAATTGACCGCGCGCAATTTTAATTTTGGCTGGTGCCACATTGTCATGGGCTTTTATTATCGCTTCACATATACCGTGGACTACAGAATCGAAATTCTTTTTTGAAAAACCAAGAATAGTAATATTAAAAAGTGCGTAGTGAGAAAAGCCTCCGGGTCCACTATGAGTATGCGTTGCCACCAACATAACATTATCATTTGTGTAAGTATCTCCATAAGTTTTCTGCAATCTTTCCACAACTTTCATTTTCACCGCTTGCATGATCATGGCAACGTCGACATTAACAAATACAACCCGTTTACCATTAACATCTTTAATAACAAATGCTCTTGCCCATAAACGATGATGAATACCACTTGTTTGTTGATCTACGTTGGCGTATCCCATCATGCCTACTTCGGCTGCAGGACCTGTAACATCATGTATGCCTACACCAACTTCAAAATTATCTGCACTTATCGTTTGTGCTGCCATCAAGACAACACAAAAAATTGTAAATAGTTTTGCCATGTTTACCTCCCCAATGCAAAACAAGTTTTATGAAAAACGCGCTACTTGTTAAAACTCCATATTATAAAACCTAAATATTAACACCTCCTAACGCGTTTTGTCGTTTGTTATTGTATGATAAGTGGTCAGAAGGTTTTTCGCAAGAATATTTTAAGGAGGCAGCTATGAATGCTATTATGATTATGGGTTTGTCGAGTATTCGCGGAATTGGGGCTAAAAAAATTATGCGTTTACAACGCTTAGCAAAGAATATTAAGCAACTCACATCTCTGGATAACCGCATATTAAAAACAATAGTAAACGATGAACAAATTGCTGCAATTAGACAACTAAACTGGGGATATTTCAACGAAATTTACCACAACTCTTCCTATCGCATTACAACATTAAATGACAAAGACTATCCACAGCGATTGCGCAAAACATTTAATCCGCCACTACTGCTATACACTCGTGGACAAATAAATGAAAAAGACAGCAACGCAGTTGCGATTGTGGGTACGCGAAAGGCTTCAAGATATGGTCAAAAACAAGCGCGTTTACTTGCAGAAGAGTTAGCTATTCGCGATATCACTGTCGTTTCGGGCCTTGCAAAAGGTATTGATGCAGCAGCACATCAAGGTGCGCTTACTGCAGGAGGTCGCACGATTGCAGTACTTGGTAGTGGCCTCGATAGAATTTATCCTAGTTGTCACCAACGATTAGCAGAACTAATTGGTCAAAATGGTGCATGCATTTCGGAATATGCTCCCCAAATGCCAGGATTAGCACACCATTTCCCCCAACGCAACCGTATTGTTGCAGGTTTAGTAGCGGGAATCATTGTTATTGAGGCTCCTGAAAAAAGTGGATCTCTCATTACTGCGCACATAGGTTTAGACAATGGCCGCGATATATTTGTTGTTCCTGGGAATATAGATGAATCAAATCACTTAGGAGGGCACAAACTTATCCAAAACGGAGCAAAACTTGTGACTTGTATCAACGACGTTATAGAAGAGTTGCCACAGTTACAAATCAATAATAAAACAAAAGAAGTACAGTTAAATAAAACACAACAGCAAATATGGGATGTCTTGACTGAAATTCCACAAAACATAGACAAGATAGTTGATAAAACAGAGCTTGCCATAGAAGTGATTATGTCAGAGTTAATGGAAATGAGAATAGAAAATCTCGTAGTATGTAGCCATTATAATTACTATCGTTGCAGAGGAATAGTTTGCCGCAGTGATGATTGACATCTTTATACAGAATTGCTACGATGTTTAGAGCTTTTAGCAATTCTGTATAAAGATATTAATCTAATTAATCGCAACCTTTAGCTTTCACTCTACTCAAATTTCAATTACCCAGGAGTCTCTATGGAGCCTTTTATCATCATAAAACCCAAAGTAAAACCTGTTCCAATTGTTGTTAGTGTTCCCCATAGCGGAACTTCAATACCAGATGAGCTGCGAGGTCTCTATGTTCCGAAACAATTACAGCTTCTTGATGATACAGACTGGTTTGTAGACAAACTCTATGATTTTGCTCCACAAATCGGAATTACCATGATATGTGCAAAATATAGTCGTTGGGTTATTGATCTCAATCGCGATCCTAAAAATACAGCTCTCTACAATGATGGTCGTATTATCACCGAACTAACACCAACCAAGAATTTTCTTGGAGAGAAATTGTACACTGGTAGTGGCCCTGATCACCAAGAAATCGAACGACGTCTACATCAATATTACTTGCCATATCACAACAAAATTCGCCAACTTTTAGGTGAATTACGTCAACAGCAACACAATGTCATTTTTTTCGATGCACATTCCATTCGCCGTCTAGTTCCAACTATTCGTAAAGATGCATTCCCTGACCTTATACTTGGTAACCAAGATGGTAAAACCGCAGATGCGCGTTTTATAGCCGCTACGCTAAACGTTTTACAGAGTTCCAATTACACAGTGCAACACAATAGTCCTTTTAAAGGAGGAGCGCTTACACGAAGTTTTGGAGACCCAAAGAATGGCGTCCACGCTTTGCAGTTAGAAATGACCAAGGTAAACTATATGGATGATGCTGAAATCAACTACGATGAACAACGAGCCAATAATATGCGTGGTCTATTACAAAAAATGTTTAGTACTTTAATAGAAATGGTGTCCTCATGAAAACGTGGAAATTTGATGCACTGTTACAGAACAACACTTGGATAACACCCGCTTTTGTCTCTGTTGACAACAATGGAGTAATAAAAAGCATTGATTCTCAACATCAAGGTGAATTTCACACAATTAAAGGTATAGCACTTCCAGGATACCAAAATGCCCACTCACATGCTTTTCAATATGCAATGGCTGGCACAGCAGAACATCTACCAAAAGGGGCACTGACTGATGATTTCTGGAGTTGGCGCGAGGCAATGTATAATTTGGCTTTGAATGTGACCCCTGAGAACGTTCGTGCCATTGCTACTATGTTGTATAGCGAAATGCTACGACATGGTTATACTTCGGTAACAGAGTTTCATTATGTCCACCATGATACAAATGGTGAACCATATACTAATCTTGCCGAGATGGGTACACAGTTAATAACAGCAGCCAAAGAGGTAGGAATAAAAATAACATTGGTGCCTATTTTTTATCAAATGGGAGATTTTGGAAAACCAGCTAGCAAGCGTCAGCGCCGCTTTTTATCAAAAACGGTAGAAGATTATCTCGCTCTCTATGAAAAAAGCCAAGAAGCATGTAAGTCTTACTGCGGAGCAAACATTGGTGCAGGTATTCATTCTTTGCGTGCTGTTTGCGATAAAGATATTATCTCAATGTTATCGCAAATACCCAAAAATATTCCTCGACATATTCACGTCTCCGAGCAACAAAAAGAAGTGGATTCGTGTATAGCCTATTTCGGCCAACGACCAGTAGAGTGGCTGTTAAACAACACCGATATAAACGAAAACTATCACCTTGTTCACGCAACGCATTTAAATTCGCAAGAAATCTCCGGTATTTGTAAATCGAAGGCCCAAGTAGTCTTGTGTCCTTCTACAGAAGGTAATCTTGGTGATGGTTTATTTTCACTCCGCGACTTTTGGAAACAAGGTGGGCGCTGGAGTATTGGCACCGATAGTCATATTGGTTTAAATCCAATGGAAGAGCTGCGTATACTTGACTACGGACAACGATTGCACTGGCAAAAACGCAATATTTTGTGTAATAAAGAAGGTGAGGATAGTGGAGAACTAGCTTTTAAAGAAAGTATTATCAGTGGACGCAAAGCAATGGGTAACGACGTAAAAGATTTTTTTGCCATTGGGCAACCTCTAGATGCAGTGATTATCGATAGTTCTCATCCATTAATAGCACCTACATCAAAAGAACGTTTATTATCAACCATTATATACTCTTGTGATGTTAGTGCTATTTTCGCAACAATGGTAAATGGTAACTTGATTTCCGAGAACTCATTACAAAAATGTAAAGTTGACTTTTTCAAGACAATTAAAGAACTCAAAAATCGTTAAGAGTATTATTTTCTATAGGGCGTGCCAACATTAACAATGTCAAGTTATATACCTGATTTATTCACAAACTCAAGAATATGTTCACCAAAAAAGTCAGGTTTTTCCAAATCTGGAAAATGCCCACATTCTACGGAAATTAATTCGCACGAAGGAATATGCTGACGAATAGAAGTAAAATCTGTGTGCTTATGGGAAAAGTCTTTTGTTCCATAAAATGCAATACTTGGTATCTCTATATTGAAAATATTACCTTTTTCTTTATTTAATCCTTGAACAATGCTAGCTAAACAAAAACAAGCTCCTTTAGTAAAGGCTTTGTTTGCTCGATCAACAAAAAAAGCTTTATCGACATTTTCACGAGGAAGAGCTATGTCAAACCAGCGCTGAGCAATTTTTTTCGTTTTTGCAGCTAAAATCATTTGCCCGACTATAGGTGTTTGAATGGAGCGCGGTATAATTCTTTGAGTCCAATGTCCCATCGCACTTAACGAAGGTGTCTGACTTAAAATCAAGTGAGACACCTTCTTAGGGTATTTTTCTGCAAAATCCATAGCAAAGAAACCGTTCGCACAAGAAAAAGCTAAGCTTGCTTTTTCGATGCGTAAAGCATCAAATAAAGAAGCTAAAACTTTCGTTGTCTTTGCAAAACTAAAATTATATTTCCAAGATGGGTATGAAAAACCAAAGCCAGGCATATCAAAACAAACTACTCGAAAATAAGGCTTTAGCAATTCGATTAATTCAAAATAGTGCTCGACAACGCAAGGACCATCAGGAACAATAATAATAACTTTCTTAGGTGACTCTGTGTCATATACTCTTATCTTCCCTGATATAGTAGAAATAAACTTAGTACTGTCAGAAAGTTGGCATTTTTTGAAACCACAAAGAACACTATCGGCTAAGTAATTTAACATGAAAATCCTCTCACTTAACAACAACCTAAATTATCCAAATTACAATTTAGATGAAATTCCCAAACCACCTACAAAGTAATTTTTTCTACAGCTTTACCTAGCTCTTCTGCCTTTTGAAAACGCTGTTCTTTTTCTTTCTCTAATGCTTTCAAGCAAACCCCAGAAAGCTTTTTTGAAATTTCAGGGTTAATTTCGTGAGGAGCAATAGGAGGGATTTTCATTATCTGTTCCAACATCTTATAGATTGGACCTGGTTGAAAAGGGAGTTGTCCGGCTAAAATATTGTATAAAATTACCCCTAATGAATAAACATCGGTACGACGGTCTAATTCATCTGTACGACCCATTGCTTGCTCTGGTGACATGTGAGTAATTGTCCCGAGGATAACTCCTGCCGCCGTCAAGCGTTGATTATCTTCAGTTGGTTTTGCTAAGCCGAAGTCCATTACTTTTGGCTCACCCTGCTTTGTTAACATTATATTCTCAGATTTTAAATCACGGTGTATCAAATTTTGTTCGTGAGCATGTTCGATAGCGTAACATACTTTTATAAAAATTTGTAACATTGTGGCTAAGGCAATCTTTTTGTCTTTTATAACCGTATTTAATTCTGCACCATCAATAAACTCCATAGTGAAATAATGTTGGTCTTCTATATTGCCTACTTTATGGACTTGTACTATGTTTGGATGTTTTAGTTTCATCGCCAGGTGAGCTTCACGTAGAAAACGTTGTTGTTTTTCTTCCATATCATCAAAAGCTTTAGGAAGAATTTTTAATGCCACATCAGTGCCTAACTCTGGTTCGCGAACTTTATACACTTCACCCATTCCGCCACGTCCCACAAATTCAAGATGTGCATAAGGGCCGAAGCTTTTTTTGTCTTTTTTTTGTTGACGTTGCAATTTTTGGGTCTTTGCTTTTGGTTCCTTAGGAAGTTCCTTACGATTAGGATCTCTTAAAACAAAAACATGATTACAACCGCGACAAGGAAGTTTTTTTCCATAAACTTCCTTACCACCGCGAACCGGTATTGTGCGCTTGCATTTAGGACAAATGAACTGTAATATTGACACTTTAGTGCAAAGATTATCCCTACGAAGATGTATTACATTCTTACATTGTTTACATTTCAGCGCCTTTCCTATTGGATTAGCGCTTTTTTTCACATGCACTCTGTTAGGGCAATTCGTACACTGAAAAGTCAACATTTCACTCGAC
Source organism: Candidatus Uabimicrobium helgolandensis (assembly GCF_041508025.1). NCBI lineage: Bacteria > Pseudomonadati > Planctomycetota > Candidatus Uabimicrobiia > Candidatus Uabimicrobiales > Candidatus Uabimicrobiaceae > Candidatus Uabimicrobium > Candidatus Uabimicrobium helgolandensis. Next base: position 1,162,010 of record NZ_CP165719.1, on the reverse strand, counting down.
ATTTTTGATCCTTTATTTTGTAAGGTTTTGCAAATGCTCTTTCAAACACCGACCGGTATGACTGTTTTTTTGCTTTACAATATCTGTAGGTAAACCGCTAAAAACTATTTCACCACCGTGTTCTCCACCTTCTGGACCTAAATCTACAATCCAATCAGCAGCGGCAATTACGTCCAAATTATGCTCAATAACAACAACAGTGTTACCAACATCTACAAGATTTTGTAATACGCCTATTAATTTTTCAACATCGGCAAAGTGTAGTCCTGTTGTTGGCTCATCTAGTAAATACAGGGTACGCATTTTGCTACTGGTAGATAACTCAGCAGCAAGCTTCATTCTTTGTGCTTCCCCACCAGAAAGAGTCGTTACTGGTTGTCCCAGTTTCATATACCCCAAGCCTACATCATACAAAACTTGTAATTTTTTTGCAATAAGGCGATGCGCTTTAAAAAAATCGAGAGCAAGTTTAACATCCATCTCTAAAACTTGAGAGATATTTTTTCCTTGGTAGAGAACACTAAGAGTTTCTTCCGTATAACGTTGTCCTTTGCAGGATTCACAAGTAATCCACACATCAGACAAGAAATGCATATGTATCAGAATAGATCCCTTACCTTCGCAAGCCTCACATCTTCCTCCGGGGCGATTAAAAGAAAAACGCGAAGGAGTAAATCCTCTGGTTTTTGATCCTGCTAATTGTGCATAAAATTTTCGTATATGGTTAAATATACCAGAATATGTCGCTGGGTTCGACTTCGGAGAACGTCCAATAGGGGACTGATCAATTACAGTAAGCGCATCAATATCTTTCAAACCAGATATTGATGTAAACCCTTTGTTTTTTCCGCCTTTGACAGTATCCTGGGTCCAATCTTTTTGTAAAGCTTTTTGTAATAGATCAATCACTAAAGTTGATTTACCGCTTCCAGAAACACCAGTGATAACTGAAAATCTCTCTACTGGTAACTTGACATCAATGTTTTTCAGATTATGCAAACAAGCTTTCTTTATATTGATGTGCTTTTTCGGCTTCTTGCGTTTTTGTGATTCTATTGTAATGGCATTTTGTAAATATTTACCTGTTAGAGAGTCACTATTATTCATTAATTTTTTGACAGTTCCAGTTGCCACAACTTCGCCACCAAGATGACCAGCTCCAGGCCCCATATCAATAATATGGTTAGCGCTTTGCATACATTGTTTGTCATGTTCAACCATCACAACAGTATTTCCCAAAGTAACTATTTTTTTCAGAGTGGAGAGTAGTCTTGCTGTGTCTCTTGGATGTAAACCTATCGTTGGTTCGTCTAGTATGTAAAGAACCCCTACTAGAGAATTACCAATTTGCGACGCAAGTCTTATTCTTTGGGCTTCACCACCAGACAGCGTATTTGCTCTACGACTAAGATTTAAGTATTCTAAACCAACGTCAATGAGAAATTTTAAGCGATTTTGAATTTCTTTTAGTACATCCCTTGCAATAACCAACTGCGTTTTATTGAGATTTATGTTGCGAATAAATTGTTGGGCTTCTGATATTTTAAGTTCGCAAAAATCATATATTGATTTTTTATCAACATAAACAGCTAAACTACGCGGACTGAGTCTCTTACCGTCGCATTCCACACATTCTTCTTCAATACTATCGTAATAGCCTAATCCATCGCACTCTGCACATCCTCCAAGATAATGATTAAACGAGAAATAGCGAGGATGTAGTTCATCGAGTTGATAATAATCACATGAAATACAAGCTGGCATTGTACTGTAAGCTTGTAACGACTCATCTTCGCTATAGAAAAAAGCAACACTTTCACCAATATCAAATGCTGTCTCCATTGCTTCAGCAATACGATTTTGCGCATTTTTCTTTACGTGAACGCGATCTATAACTAAATGGATAGGCGTGCGTTTATTTGCAGGAAATTTTTCATCTAAGCGATAAATTTTTCCACCGATAACAATACGAGAAAAGCCTTTCTCAATAAGATTTTTTTTGTAGTTTTTCAAATGAGCAGGGCTGCTGAGTTTATAGTATTTATTTGCACTGGGTATATATAAAGGAGCAAGTATCATTCCTTTGTGGTTCAACCAATTTTTGACCACATGCGCGGCGCCAGTACTAGAAGTATATGATTCAAGTTTTGTATCGCATTCGGGACAATGAGCTATTCCCACTCGCGAATAAAGAATTCGCAAATAATCGTAGATCTCCGTCATCGTCGCGACTGTAGATCGTGGGTTACGCGAAGCATTTTTTTGATCAATGGCAATAGCAGGAGCTAAACCTTCAATAGAGTCGACAAACCCGTGATCAAGGCGACCTAAAAAGCGTCTTGCGTATGTAGATAGTGATTCTAAAAAAGCTCGTTGCCCTTCTGCAAACAACGTATCAAAAACTAAAGATGTTTTGCCACTTCCAGAAACACCGGTAACAACCGTCATTTTATCTTTAGGAAAACACACATCAATATTTTTTAAGTTATTTTTCATAGCGCCAAATATTTTTATATCGCGAGGTTTTACTTTTGTGCGCGGTTTTTGTTTTTGTGGTTGTGGCTGGAGAAATCCTTTAAGAGCTTGTCCTGTATACGATTTTTTACTTCGCATTATTTTTTCAGGCGTTCCGCAACATACAACTTCACCTCCTCCTTCACCTCCTTCAGGTCCTAAATCAATGATATAATCAGCAACTTTAATAATATCAAGGTTATGTTCAATGACTACCACTGAATTTCCCTTATCTACCAATTTTTGTATAGCAGATAGAAGATTTTCGATATCAAAAAAATGTAGCCCTGTTGTTGGTTCATCGAGAATATATAGAGTTTTTCCAGTGTCAGTCCGGCGTAATTCGCGTACCAGTTTTATACGTTGAGCTTCCCCTCCCGATAACGTTGGTGAGGGCTGTCCTAATTTGAGATAACCAAGACCAACATCACGCAAAATATTGAGTGTTTTCGAAATTTTAGGTTGGTTAGCAAAAAAATCTGCCGCTGTGGATATAGGCATTTCTAAAACTTCATATATATTTTTTTCTCTATACTTTACTTGCAAAGTTTCAGTATTAAAACGACGACCTTCACAAAATTCGCATTCTATGAAAACATTAGACAAAAATTGCATTTCGATCTCTTTAACACCAGCTCCTTTACATTCTTCGCATCTCCCGCCACTAACATTAAATGAAAAACGCCCTGACTGATATCCGCGTGTCTTGGATTCAGGAAGCATACTAAATAGGTTGCGAATTTCATCAAATACTTTGGTGTATGTTGCTGGATTACTACGCGGAGTTCTACCAATAGGCGACTGATCTACTTCAATCACCTTGTCAATGTGCTCAATACCTTCGATTTTTTTATGTTTTCCTGGAGCTTTACTACTACCGTTTAGATGATAAGAGAGAGATTTTTTAAGAATATCGTCAATCAATGTTGATTTACCACTCCCAGAAACACCTGTTACAATAGCTAAAATTTCCAAAGGAATTTCGACATCGATATTTTTTAGATTATGCTCCGTTGCCCCAATTATTTTTAGCCATTTTTCAGTTGTTGCTCTTCGCTTTTTTGGAACAGGGATACACTGTGCTTTTGTTAAATATTGGCCCGTAATCGACTCTTTATTTGCTTTTATATCTTTTACACGTCCTTGCGCTACTAACCTTCCACCTTCACTACCTGCGCCAGGGCCTATATCAATTATATGATCACTATAATTCATTGTCTCTTCATCGTGCTCTATCACCACAAGCGAATTTCCTGCATTTCGAAGTTGCTTTAAGGCTTGCAGTAGTTGAACATTATCGCGAGGATGAAGACCAATAGATGGTTCATCTAATATATACAAGACACCTTGAAGACCAGAGCCTAATTGACGCGCAAGCCTTATTCTCTGCATTTCTCCACCAGAGAGAGTATTTGCCGTACGCTGCAAAGTTAAGTAACCTAAACCTACTTGATTTAAAAAAGCTAGACGAAGTTTGAGTTCTTTAAAGATTTCCTTGCCAATGAGAGTTTCCGCCTTTCGAAGTTTTATACCTTGTAAAAAACTTTGTAAGTCATTAACTGTCATTGTCACTAAATCAAAAATATTTCTATCGCGAAAGAAAATAGATAGCGCTTCTTTGCGCAAGCGACTTCCTGAACAATCTTCACAAGTCTTTGCGCTTATAAAACGACGCAATTGATAAAGATTCCATTTACTGTAGATTTTTTGTAATATAGGAATAATGCCAGGGAAATGTAATTTCTTTTTAATACGTACTCCGTAAAGTAGCTCTTCTATAAAATTTTTAGGAAGTTTTTTCCATTTTTTCTTCAAAGAAATTTTACGAATTTTGGCAAGAGTTTTTATTTCATCTAAACCATAATTAGAAAACAATATTTGTCCATCTTTTTTTATACATTTAATAGCCCCATCTTCAATGGAAAGATCTTCATCTGGAACAAGAAGATTTAATTCAAAAGATTCCTTAATTCCTTTTCCATTGCAATCGGAGCAAGCCCCCTGAGCGTTATTAAAAGAAAATAAACGTGGCTCCATCTCGGGAATACTAATACCACAACTCGGACAAGAAAGATGTACAGAATGCATTTGGTATACTTCATCTTCACTATCGACAGCGACTAAACCACCAGTTATATTGATTGCTTGTTCAATGCTTTCATGAATTCGACCACGTTCTTTTTCTTCTACTTTCAAACGATCAATCACCAATTCCAATGTATGTTTTTCATAACGTTGCAATTGAATTTCTTCGTCTAGTCGAAATATTTTTCCATCTATACGGATACGAACAAATCCGTCGATGCGCCATTTTTCTAATTCTTTGCGATATTCTCCCTTACGATCAATAAACATTGGCGCAAGAACATTTATCTTTTTTTCAGAGAAATTAGCTAAGAGGTAGCGAGCTATCTGATCTGGCGTTTGCGTAACGATCTTAGAATTACAAGAAGGACAATGAGGAATTCCTAAACGAGCAAACAATAATCGCAAATGATCGTATATTTCAGTAATGGTTCCAACCGTAGAACGTGCACTTCGTCCACGACGCTTTTGGTCGATACAGATAGTTGGTGAAAGTCCTTCTATTTGGTCAACTTTCGGTTTTTGCATTTGCCCTAAAAATTGCCTTGCATACGGCGAAAGTGACTCAATAAACCGCCGCTGCCCTTCTTTGAATAAAGTATCGTGAACTAAAGATGATTTTCCTGAGCCAGAAACACCTGTAACAACGGTCATTGTATATCGTGGAAATGAAACGCTTACATTTTGTAAATTATGTTCTCTAGCACCTGTAATTTCTATGTTTTCTTGCATTTTATGCACTCCACTACGGTTTTATATACGGCCTAGTACTTTCATACGGATTTTGTACGAAATTTTAGACAAAACTTCCAGTATAAAATGTATAAAATGAACAAAAATTGACATTAGTAGCAAAAAATAATAGAATACTAAACATTTGCTCAGAGTGTTTTTAAAAGTGAAGATATTTATTTTTAAAAATATTTTGAAGTTTTAACGATTAATCTTTATCTATATATTAGAAAGGTGATAAGGAATATGGCTGACACAAAAGGCAGTGCTGGTTCAACACCGGCACGAAAATTACGTCATACAGTAGTTCCCTTACCTAAAATTGTTTTTTTCTACCCACTAATGATTGTGTGTATTATATGCGCAATTATGGAAGCCTCTAACGGTAGTGATCCTAATAAAGTTGCTGGTACAATGTTTATAATTGTATTTCTAGTAAACATCCTTATTATTGCCTTTGATTTTCCTGGGGTAAAAGCGATGGCACTAGCGATGGTAATTATCGCAACGATATTTGGTCTCTTATGGGCAAATAGTAAATGGGGAATCATTGCGCCAATGAAGGATTTCTTTGATGTCCTTTTTGACAAGGTAAATGCATCAACAATGTTCTATTGCATGATATCAGCAATTCTTTTTCTAATGGTTGTTATGGGAATATTAGCAAATTTCTTGTGGAATCGTTGGGTAATAGAATCCAGCCGTATTTATCATAAACACGGTTTATTTGGTGATGTAAGAGAATATCCTGTAATTGACTTACAAGTACAAAAGTCCATTGATGATATTTTTGAATATGCACTGCTGCTATCTGGAACACTTACATTCTCTGTTCCAAATGCACCAACTATACGCTTGGAAAACGTACCTTTTATCAATCGTGTAGAGAAAAAAATACAGACTATTGTGCGTAAATAGTCACTTAAAATTGATGAGGAGTTTCGACTACGAAACCCTCATCAAGTTTTGAACAACCTATCCCAAAATCCTTTATTCGCAAATTACCCTCACTTACTAATAGAAACAAGAATTTCATACGATTTCGCGAATTTTAATAGACTTTTAAAGCCATAAAACCTTAGGGACACTCTGAGAATCAACAAATAATGTGGCTAATATTGCATCCAATAATCTATGGGTGCTTCTTCTTAAGCAGGAAGGTATAAAATGACAACATTAAAATTAAAAGTAAATGAAGTAAAATGGTCTGGAGATAAGAAAGAACAAGTAATCGACTGGGGTTTAAAAACTCTAAACGTTTACGATGTCTGGAAAGAAACTAAAGGAGAAGGTGTTAAAGTTGCCATTTTAGACACCGGTTGTATAAAGCATCCCGATTTAACCGAAAATTTAAAAGGCGGTGCAAATTTTACTTCAGATGATGAAGGTGATTATGAGGACCGTGCCGGACATGGAACACATGTTGCTGGAATTGTTGCTGCAACAGACAATGCTTACGGAGTCGTCGGCGTAGCACCTAAAGCAAGTGTTTATGCTGTAAAAGTATTAGGTGATAATGGATCAGGTAGCTACGAAATGATCGCGAAAGGAATTGACTGGGCAATTGAAAATGAAATGGACATTATTTCTATGTCTTTGGGAAGTAATTACGATAGTCCAGTACTTCATGATGCTATAAAAAAGGCACACGCTAAAAATATCACCATTGTTGCTGCTGCCGGTAACGATGGCGACACCTATGATGATAATGACATTGATTATCCTGGGCGGTATGAAGAGGTGATTTGTGTAGGTGCTATTGATAAGCACCTTGAAAGAAGTTGGTTTTCATCTGATGGAGATGAACTAGATATTGCAGCACCAGGACAAGATATTTACTCCACCCACTTAAACAATCAGTATGCTATTCTTTCAGGAACAAGTATGGCAACACCTTTTATTACAGGCGTACTTGCTTTGCTCATTTCTAAACACAAAAATAGCGATAGTAACAACACACCTATTGATACTCCAGATCGTATTCGTGAGCACTTACTTCGTACTGCTGATGACGCTGGCGTTGTTGGTCGCGATAGATTTTACGGGTATGGAATTGTCAATCCTAAAAAGTTACTAGAGAAAGTAAATGTTTCGCAACTTTATATCTAACCTTAAAGTTCAACAAGGAGGGCGAAGTTCAACTACTATTGGCTTAAAAAATTCATAATAGCGCTAAAAGTATTAAATATACTAGCCCAAAGAGAAATCGCATAGTTGTTAAATTACTACTGTATTTAGAATTAGGAGGGCTGAGCCTGAGCCCTCCTAGTCTTTATTTCTATCGATAGAATACCTTGCTTCGTATTTATCGCGAACGACAATAATTCTCTATTTTGAATTTGACTTAAGGAATTGTATTTAGAATTAGGAGGGTGAAGTTCCTGCTGAGCTAATTTTTATTCGGGTAGTGTATCATTTTGTAGTTGCTCAATAAACCTCGTAGTCGCTTCTTTTAATAATTTGAGAACAGGCTCAACTACTGCTGCATTTTGCCCCATTGGATCAGGAATATCATCTCCTTGTCTCACCTTACCTAAACTTCCAAGATCGTAAGTTTTATCTGCATCCAAAAATTCACTTAGTAAATATGGTCTTCTTTTTGGTAAATAAACGCTTAATCCCTTTAGATGCATTTTGGTCATTGCAATTATATAGTCACACTTCTGTGTATTTTCCCCAGTAACACCTTGCGATTTGTGAGATTCTAAATGTATACCAAATCTAGGCGCAAGGGCAACACAAACTTCATATGCTGGTTGATCATAAATTCCAAGTAAACCTGCAGAAAAGATAGCATAACTATTACCGACTTCTTTTCTAAGAACGTATTCTACAAAAGGAGATCTACAAATATTACCTGAACATACAACGCACACAGTAACTTTATTCATCGTTTTCCACTTCCATAATAAGGACTTTATCTTCACCATCAATTTCCTTTAACATAACTTTTATATGTTCACTTTTTCTCGTAGGAACTAACTTTCCCGCATAATCTGCTTGTATTGGGAAGCGATGATGTCCGCGATCCACCAGGACTGCTAACCTAATTTTATTGGGTAATCCTTTGTTCATTATTTCATTAATAGCAGTTAAAACTGTTCTACCAGAATAAATAACATCGTCAATTAAAACAATATCTTTATTGCTAAATTCGGGGCCTTGAAATTCTTTAAATATAGGTTGTTCTGCTACTTGAGTTAGATCGTCTTGGTAAAAAGAAATGTCGATAGTTGCCATTTGCGTGCTTGTACCGCCAAGGTTTTGTATTTTTTGCAAAAGACGCGCGGCTAAGGGAACTCCTCTACGATGAATTCCAACAAGTATTATATCTTGTTGAGACTGTTCTATTATTTCTGCTGCCAGTCTATTGAGTACCTGGTTAATTTCAACATCGTTCATTATCTTAGTTTTTTCTATTAATTGCATAGGCTACTAAAGTAGAAATTCTACTTTCCTTAATGAGAGTGCCGTAAAAAATATACCAAATTCATACATAAGATGGTAAATTATTTTTCGCCACACTCCTTATTCAAATTCTCTCGTATTAACTGTAAATTTTCGTTGATATCATCGCACACTATTTTAGCTATCCGTAAAGCTTCAACCCCATCTTCACCACTAACTTGTGGTTTTTTGTTTTCGCGTATACACTCAACAAAACTTTCTAACTCTTTATACAATGGTTCATGTTTTGTTGTAGAAACTTGTTCTGTTTGTAATACCTTATCAAAAAAGAATTCTTCAAAAGGAACTCCTAAGAAATCTTTTGGTGGTGTTTGTTGATAGTTTAGCTTTACTAAATCTACTTCTTTTGGTTTGCGATAAATAGTTCCTTTCATTAACTGATAGTCTATAGATACATAACTATCAGAGCAAAACATCTGCATTTTTCGCATAGGCTTGAAAGACGCTCTACTAACATTTATATTAGCAACACAGCCATTTTCAAATTGAATTCTTGCATTGGCGATATCTTCTTTTTCACCTAACAAATTTATACCAACAGCATCTACTTTTTTTACTTTCGCATCAACTAAAGAACGAATAATATCGATATCATGTATCATGAGATCAAGAGTAACTCCTATGTCTCCAGAACGAAATCGAAAAGGGCTAGAACGAACTGTTTCAATGTAAATAGGTTTTAATTTTCTCTTTGCAATTTCCATTACTATAGGGTTAAATCTCTCGATGTGACCTACCTGTAATTTAATATTTTTTTCGCAAGACAGTTCAACTAGCTTTTCTGCTTTATCTATATCTGTAGTTATTGGTTTTTCAACTAAAACGTGGACGTTGTTTTCTAAAAAACTACGACAAACGTCATAATGAGAAGTTGTTGGTGTAACAACAGAAACAGCATCTACTTTGCCAAGTATATCATGGTAATTCTCAAACGCTTGCGTATTATATTTTTTAGCAATTGCCGTACGGTTTTCTTCATTCGTATCCACTACAGCAATTAATTCAACTTCTGGCAACTCATGATAGATTCGCGCGTGCGCTTTGCCAAGATGTCCAACGCCAATTACAGCTACTTTTAACAATTTTTCACTCCTGCTTTATTACATTTATACAATCTATGTTGCAATGACTCTACCTTTTAACATACGTGAAGTTGACTGAACGTTCACGATAATTGCTGGACGCAATTCTCTAATTACTGTTCCTGGAGCTATGTTTTTTTGAGGTGAAAGAATCATATTACCAATGTACTTGTTTACTGATGCTAAAGTATCACTTCCACAAGAAAAATCACGTATATTAAACTTCACTATGCGGCGTAAAGTTGTCCTCCATGCCTGAATGCGATTACGTAATCGATCAAAATAAGAATAGCCACTTGGGCGATCATCATCGTGGAAAATAGACCAAAAACATTCCTCTACTCGCCAATAGTCAGTAGCTAATCGGTAGATAGTTTCATCTTTCTTGTTTATAGTTGCGCGTAGAACATCTGCTCGTCTTTTTAACTCTGCAAGGACAGCACTTCGAGAATCACGAATACTTTCAACCTTATTTTTATTAACACCTTCAATTGCGGCGGAAACATCGCGCTGCATTTGTACATGCTTTATTAACAAATCAATTTCACCAAAAATACCTCGCCAATGACTAGCCAAGTCTTGGTTTACGTGTCCCATTGGATATTCAGCGTCGACAGGTAAAATGCACAAACATGTTGGTTTTAGTAATGTTTCTCCTTTGTAATCGATACCTGGGCATAACAATTCTGCGGTTCTCTCTGTTATGCGATTGCGACAGGTGTAGATTATTTCACCTATTGGATCTGAAATAGTTCCAAACTCAGATGTGATAAAGTAATCTATTTGCGCAAATAAATCTTTCGCTGTCGACCAAAAATTATCGAGTTTTTCAATATACTCTGTGCTATCGCCAGGATTACATTTTATGTTAGCGCGTATTGCTGCCACTGCCTTAACAAAATGTACAACTTGATCAGACTTATTAGGATCAATATTTGGTAATTTTAGCCAAGCAGCATTTGTTCTATTCCAGTTATTAATATTTGCGCGAATTTTTCCTCGTGGAGTGTCTAAATCTTCTTCAGGTATTGATATTTTTGACTCAGATGAAACAAAAGTAGTAGATTTTTCATCATCGAGATTTACATCCATGCTGCTATCGGCAAATTCTTCTTCCCATTCTTCATCAGCGTCCAAAGACGCATTAGCAGATAACATTTTATCAAGCCCATCACGCAGCTCCTTCGCGGCCTGCTTTTCTTTCAGAGCACTTTGATCAAACATGTTACATGCTTCCCTTAAAGACTTTAATATTGCGTATACCAAGGCTCCTTTTTCAGCCTCAGGAGTATTGACTAATATGTTCAAAAGATTTTGTAAAGATGATTTAGATGTCACGGATAACTCCTCAAAGTGAATGCCAGTAGCTGTGGCTACTTTGCTAACAGTTCCTAACAAAACGAATTACCTACAGGACACGTTCTAGTGTTGCCCACAAAAAGGATCATACTGAGAATCTATTTTTTGCGGAACATAATCGATGTCTCCCCAAATTCGTATATCGTATTTAAACGAATAGAGCAGTATAACTCTCCCTGTTTCATCACAACAAAGGTGTACTTCATCTACATCGCGATTTGGTAGATGAAAATGTGCCATTAATTGTGGTTCTTTATTTTCTAGATCCAAGCCTTCTATATAAAAATCATACATTTCGCGAACGGCAAGTGGTTTGCTAATTACGCATTTCTTCTTTTCACCGTTTGGATATTCTATAGTATCTATCATTTTTTGTCCTTTTTCAAGGACTGCTTTGCGTTTAAATAACTCTTGGCTGCTAACGCTGTGTGTTAAATGGATAGTTGCGTTATTGTCAATAGCTATGATTCTACTTGTCTCTTTGCTCTCTGGTTCAGGAACAATATAATTTTGCGCAACAATGTTTTTTGGTCCACGAGGGATAAAAAAACCACGTACGAATAATTCTGCATCTGCTTCGAAACCAACGAGATAGTGCTCGCGAAATTTGCGAAAATCGGAGAAGTCGTGATTCATTGCAATTGCTTCAGCGTTAATCAAACCCAAAAATAAAGGATTAGCACCATCAAAATCAACACGGTATATCCAAAGTTTTTCTTGGACAGGACGTAAACTATCCATATCTGTCCGTGCAACGGGTTTGTTATCAATATAAGAACGTTTGTTAAGCTCTTGACCATAATCAAACATAACAACCATTGCTACAAGGGAATCATAAACAAGACGACACGCAAGATGCGTAAATAAATTTTCAACAACCAACTCTATTTGATCATATCCCGAACGCAACATTTGTCTTGTTTTTTCACTTGTAGGATCCAAACGCATAGATTCAAGATAGCGACCAACACAAGCACCCATCGCCACAGAAGTTTTTGCTAATTCCTGGTCAAAAAAAACATTAGCAATATTAAAGTTAAATACGCCTTCTGATTGTCTAAAAATGCTCTTTGTTTCTTCTTGAACTATTTTTAGGTTACACGACAATCCCGAAAGAATTAAACGATCGACTTTATCGTTTATATTTTCAACTTTTAAACGCGCCTTTGCTAAATTCATTGCTAAATGTAAAGAGTCACTTACTGGACCTTTTGCAAATTTGCATAATTCTTCCTGTGTTACTTCTAAATTAAAATCGCTAGCTTCTACATCACAATTTTCAAGCCACGGATGGAGAAATATAACCATGTTATATAACTGTAAACTATCTAACATTATTTTTTGCGGCCATTCATGCCCTAAACTACTTCCTGGATGAGTAGAACTTGGCATTCCTAAATTCTTTTTTGCTTCCTCTGTCATATGCCATAAAGTAAAAAACGTAGATGTTTTTTCTGGTTCACTTTTGTAACGCGTAGGAACCACAACATCAATAATTGTATCGTTAAGAACCTCGTACTGTTTTATATTCTCCTGAGGTGCATATGTCCATTCGAGTAAACTTTCTTTACGATAAAGATTGCGATCATCTTCTTCTAGAAAACGTTCATCTAAATCGGCGAGCAACGACGACATTTTTGTGCCAGGAGGAGGGTCAATTTTTTTATCTGTTATTACCGACAAGACCTTATCCGCTACTTTTGTTTTCAGTAGTCGAAATAACCATAGTGTTATCAAATCACCGCCAATAAACGAATGCCCGGTAGAACCAAGTAGCCTTGGAGTTATCCGAAAATAGCTTCCGCCACTAGTAGCCGTCTTATCCATAGGCTCAAAAATAGGTAATTCTTCATATATCAACTGAATAAGAGCAATATCTGTTGTACCGCCTCCAAGATCATACAGTAAAATATTTTGGTAAGGACGGTTGTGCCTATCTACACGGCACCGTGACATAAGTCCTTCCATCCCACAAACTGGATCTGCACAAACTTCGTGCCAGATATAGTAGAGAAGTGAAGCAGAGCCTTCATCGAAACGGGTATCAACATCGTGAATATCTAGCTCGTACAATAAATCTCTTAACTTACGCCGCAATGAAGCAGGGTATGTTGTTGGAAAAGTTGCAACTATAGTGTGGGGTATATCTGCGTGAGAAAATTGATTTTTTTGGGATTTTTTTTGAATATCGTTTATTGCTCTTTCTAGTAACTTTCTATAGGCTAAAAGGCAGAGTGTGTCAGCATTAAAACTTGTTGCCGTAGAAGCAGCTTCGCTTGGAAAAAGATCAATGTATTCATCTCGCCCAAAATATCTTTTCACTGATAGAGCAAACTGACGTATATCAGCGTCTCCTAGTGTAGCACTACGCATAAGTAAACTAACACGCACACCCATTTCAATTTCTGTATCACTATTAATTTTGTCTGGGTTTTGTGGAGCAGAAATAATTTGTATTGTACTTGGAATCGGTTTTGCACCAGCATTTGCGTCCAATTCAAGAATAAAATAACGCTGCGACTGTAAAGTTTTCGAATAAATAACCTTCTCTAAGCCACATAGTAATTCATAAGACGCATTTTGTAAAAGTTGCGAATCAATATCGCAATTTGCTAGTTCAATAATCACATTGCTTATATATTCTTGGTAGGTTTCAAGATTTGTTTTTTCTAGCTCTTCCCATATATCAATTGATAAACTTCCGCAAGGAGGAAGCTCCATATTTGCTGTTTGTTGTGAAAGCTTTTCTAAAAATAAATCTGTTTCACTTGGTGTGATCATCGAAAGATGCTCGATTAGCCAATTGTTCACCCATTTACTAAGTGCTGACCATTGATCACGGCTTAAATCCTTGCCTATTTCTTCTGCTGCAAAATGAGGATCTCGTACTACGATAACAGAGTTTGTTGTTCCAAAATCAACAGAAATTATTCCCGAATAAGGTATATTTTCTTTAATTTCTGGGCTTTCTTCTTCTAATCCACTATAAAAAGGATCGTCAGAAAAATCTTCTTCTACGAGAAAATTGTTACTGTTTTCTAATTGTAAATCATCAGGCAGTACTTCTAAAATAAGTACTTGCCTTGCTTTTATTTGAAAACTATGAGTTTCGTTTGCTCTTTGGATTTTTACAGCTAATTGGATTTCAAAAGGATTGTACCCCTGTAGGACAGAGTCATTTTTTAATCGACGGATTGGTACAACTATTTCCAGATGATTATCTTTGTACTCAATATCAAAATTAGCTATATCAAGAACCTGGATAAGTACGTCTTTAGCTATGTGCCTTATGTGAGGCGTTTCGCGGTGCCAACTACTAGGGAAAGCAAATTTAATAGTTATTTCACTTTTCTTGATATGTTCAGGTGATAGTAGAACATACCTAAGATATCCCTCATGCTTAAGCGGATCTATCGCGACATATTCTTGAAGAGGGTGAAATGTAATTTGTTTGGACATTTTTATACCTAACAAAATAAGGCTTCCTTTTGGAAGCCTTATTCTATGAATGTATTAAAGAGAAAAGTATTTTACCACTCTTCGAATTCTTCCTCATCAATGATTTCACCCGCGTCTTGCGTTGGTTCTTCCATTGCTGTATCTTCTAGAGGCTCATCTTGTGGTTCATCCATTGTTGCTGCTGCTGCTGTTGCCGCCGCTGCTGTTGCAACGGTTGCTGCTGCCGCTGTTGTGCCTGATCTAGATTCGCCAGGTGGCTCATCAGGAATGTCTTGTTGTTTTGCAGGAACAAAACCTTTAACAGGAGCAGAGTGCTTAGTTTTATAATCATCCACTGCGCTTCTTACAACTTGACCAACATTTTCCCAAGTACTTCCTGGTTCCATTGTGGCCACGTCTCCTAAGAAATCTGGATTGTTTAAGCTGCTGCGTACCAATGGTAAGATTTCAGCACGTAGAACTTCATTACAGAAGAAGTCTTGAAAGTTATTCTCTGAAGCAGCGACAAGTCTTGAAAGTCTGTCGCGATATGTCTTCATCAACTGTACTTGAATACGAATAATCAAAGCTAAATTCCAATGACATGGTTTACTACCATCGTAAGGATATGACATCGTTCTTAAAGCTTCTACCTCATCTTCTATTCTCTCGCGAGTCAATGAAATAAGCCCATCTTCTCCTTCTGCTAATTCTGAAGGATTCCACACATCAAGAAGTGGAAGTGCTTCTTCCATTTGTGGAAGACGCGAACAATCTACCATTCCTTGTAAGTGGTCAATTGCTGCTCTGTAGTCAGGATGGTTTTCAAATCTTTGCAAGCTATAACGAATGGCTTCATCTATACACTCAAGAGTATAATTGGTTAGTTCTTCTGCAGTGTTTTGGAAACGTTCGTCGAAAGCACTAAACTCTGTTGGAACTTCTGCACCACTTTTCTTTAAGTGTTTATAACGTCCAAAACTTCTCTGAGGTTTAGAAGATCTATTCGGCTTATTTGCAGAACTTTGATTTAAAATAGCAAACCATTCTGGCCAACAAGTTACACTTGCCGCTATTTCTGACTCAATTAAATCCCAAAGAGTTACATCTTCTTCTTTTACACGCATTTTTAATTTTTTATAGTCACTCGGACCACTTGGTAGAGTATCAGCTACAGCAAGTTCAAGCACACGATAAAATTCTTGCGCTGAAAAACTTACTTCTGCATTAACACCTTTATCTGTACCAGAGCCAGACGGAGCAATTTCATCAAGAATTTTTTGCGCAGCACGGATTTCGCGCATTGCATCTTCTCTTATTAATTTTTCTCCACGATCCATAGTGAATTTAACTAAATCGCTTCTTAGAGATGGTACACCAGCACCGTCAAGATAACGCTCTAAACCAGCTTTCATGATATTCATGTCATTGGTATTACTTCTCGATTTGTTTACTTGACCAATAATAGTGTTAAAGTCTTCTTGTGACCTTTTGTATAATGTATATGCTGCTTGACGTTTATTATCATTAAACCATTTGCTAGTACCAAAATTCCAACTTGGTCTTTTTGATTTTTCATCAAACAAATAACAAAGTGCTGAGCAAACATAAAGATTTGGTTTACCCCCTGCGGTACTCAATGCGTTTTTAGCAGGCATTAAAACACTTTGAAAACCCACTGTTGTTCCTTGTTCGGCGGCTGAATAGTACTCAGAGGCTGTTTTTCCTGTTGGAAGTGGATGGAACTCATCAAAACGATTCACAGCAATAAGAGTTCTTTCACTAGTTAGTTTTCCAACTCTCTGAAAAAGAGTCGCCATAACAGAAGCACCAGAAGTACCAGGGTTAGAACCGTTGAATACCAAAAGTACAGCGTGCGCGTGTTCAATTTCTGATACACAAAGATATTCATCACGAGCATTACTGCTTTCAGCTCCTAAACCTGGGAAGTCTAGGAAAGCAATGGTATTGTGGTCTTCAGGGTTTGATACGCCAAAAGGAGCACACCATGCGTCAACGTCTACTTCTACACGACGTATTACTGGAAATACTGCTCTAACATTAGTAGAAGTAATTTTATCAATGCCTCCGCCACCTTTAGCTTTTTCTTGACTTTGCTTTAGTTCTTGATGAATAGCTTGAATTCCCTTGTTTAAATCAGGTCGAGAATCTAAAGTCAAAACTTTGTTGATCAAATCCATTGGCAGATTTACATTCATGCGTTCTTCGCGATCAACAATTTCGCGCCATGATTTTACTGCAACAATAAATTCAAGTGCAGATATCATTGCATATTTTGGAGTCACAGAACGAACTTCTCCGTATTTTCGCAAAATAAATTGTTCAAGCTCATCTAAGTTGCGCATGGTGACTTCAGCAGGGACACCTTCTAAACTATGAGATCGCAGGTTTTTGACAAAGTAATTAAGTACTTTTTCTATTTCAAATTGATTGAAGAAATTCACAGATGCACTGCGAATAGATGGTGCTCTTTCTTCGCGAATTAAGTGAACGCGAGCTTCTAATACATTTCCTGTCGTTGGTTTTAACAAACAAGGAAATAAATCAGTGGCATCTAGTAAGGAGTTAAGTAACAATGTTTTCCCACTGTTAAATTCTCCTACAACCGCAATACGCAAAGGAGCATCAGCTAATTCTTCTCCCCTTTTAAGCGATTCTCTTGCTTCATTCAACTTGCTTTGAATACTTTCAGGAGGACCAGCGTTCATCCACTGTACTGCAGCGGTATCCAAGCGCTGAGCAATTTCTTTTATTTCAGCAAGACTGGCTTTCATAATAGTTTTAGGCTAAAACAGCCCTACTCCTTTCTCTCAATGGAGTTTTTATTCTAAACTATGTTTAGAAACGACAAACAAAGTAGCAAATCTAAGATGTCGAAGACCTTGAAATTTGATGGAGAAAATTCTCCATCAAACTATATTATTCGTAAGTTGAGGTTGGTTCTTCAACGATAAGAGTTCTGTCAAATTGATCATAACGTAAACTTGTGCGATTTAGTAACTGACCTTTTGTTGAAACACGCACTGTTACATTAAAAATAACTTTGTCACCTGAAGATAATAAAGGCAACTTGTTAAATATAACTTTTTGACCTTCAATGTTGTAAGGAATTTCTTGTTTGTTGTACGGATCTTCTGCACTTGCGCTTACAAATTCTGTAAGCTCAGGTATCTCGTTTTCAAGAATAATACCTGTTGCATCCTCAAAACCCTCGTTGCGTACTTCTATAGTATAAGTGGTAGTTTCGCCAACAGCAACAGGATCGTCAGAGTCGTATTTAGAGATGTGCATCGCCGCGTGACCTTTTACGATAGTGGTAGCATCATCTTTAACGGTAATGCCTTCTGCACAACTCACCTGAGCATTGTCAGTAAAATTTCCTGAACGAAGTGGAATAACAGTAACTGTACGAGTTTCTGCGGTTCCTGGAGCTAAAGTACCTAAGTTCCAAGTAACAGTATTACTCGTAGCATCATATTGCCCGTTATTACTTGCTTCTTCAAACTTTATACCTTGCGGTAAAGTATCAACTAAAATACACTCTGTTGCTGAAACAGTAGAACTTGTGTTTCTTACAACAATGGTGTGTTCCATTGGTTTACTATTAGTTAGTTGATAAGGACCTGTTTTTTGTATAGTTAGAGAAGCTGTTGGTGGTAATGCGCATTGACATCCTTCACCATTATCAATAACTACAGTTGAAATGATTTCTTCCAACTTACCGTCACTAATCATTTTTACTTTGAATTGTTTTGTGGCAGTTTCTTGAGGGCCTATGTCGCCAAGATCAAACTCTAATTCTCTTTGAGCTGGATTTTCTACATATTCAAACTCAGGTGGTAGCGAAAGAATTAATTTTGCTCCTGTCGCAACTCCATCACCTTGGTTTAGTATGTTACAAACCACAAAGGCTTCATCACCAACAACTATAGTTTCAGGATCTAAGCAAACCACACATGTAAGCTTTGGACGTTTACGTTTACAAGTAACTGTAAAGTGAACTTCACCTTCACCTCCAGGAGGTACAGGTCCTTCGATAAGCCATGTAATTTTCTTTGCTCGATCTTCAAAATCACGATCAATATAGATATCACCAATAAACGGCTCTGTACCTACAGAATCTTCTAAGTACTCTACGTTACTTGGCACTAAATCTGTTATCTTAATGTTGTAAGCATCATCACCACCTTCGTTAATGTATTTTATACGGAAGGTAAGTTGATCATTACAACAAAGAACATCCTGATCCGTTGATTTTTCTAAACGAATTTTAGGAGGATTTTTAGGGATAAATACTTCGGTTTTAAAACGTACATCTGGTTTTTCTGTTGTAGCGACAAACAATTGATTTTGATAAGTAGTTACTGCTACAGTTGTTGCTACCAAATTTTCTTGTGGTAGTAACAGTGGTACATCTTGTTCTAAAGCGACATCAGGTTCCTCGCAATCTTCCTGAATAGGAACACTTACTTTGTTTGAAGCTATGTTCCACGCTTTGCCTTGTTCATCGGTATAGGTCGCTTCTGTAATACCAGGACCACCATTTTCAACAAACTCTTCTGAGCCCTCAACCCTTTCAGGAAGAACAGAAATCTCGGCTTGTTGTTGATTACAACCAGAAATTATAATTGCAAATAAAACGAGGAATATGGCAAGTTTATTCATATTTACTCCTCATGAATGAATACTTTATTATTTTAGTAAAGTAATTCTATTTGAGAATAGGTATCTACAACGTAAACAACACGTTGTACTGGAGTAAGTGACCAGCCAGGTCACTTATAACATCTTCAGGCATGTCCACTTCCGTATTTGTTTTGGACATTAGTTTTTACTTTTCAACAGTAGAATTCGGTTGAATTTTTTTAGTATTTTGCCTTTGCCCAAAATAACTCACACTTTACTGGATGCACCTTAGAGCACGTCGACATTTATTAGAACTTCGCTATTTCAGGGATTAGCTTTATTACTTCTTGCAAAGTATCACTACTCCCTAAAATAACACATTACACAAAATTTAAAGTCGACTCTAATTATCAGAGGATTGCTTTAATTTTAGTACAGCAATAACTGTACCAAATTTGCTTCCTTCTGTAATAGGATCCTGTTCTGTTTGGATAGGAACAATTACATTACGTTTTCCTAGGTGCTTTTCATCAGGAACACTAATGGCTATGTTTGCTTGTCCGCCATTCCTCTTTAGAATCTCTTGGGTATTGTTGTCTAAATCCACCCATACAGGAGCCAGATTCGTGTATTCAGTGCTTTTAAATATTTCAAGTTGCCCTTGTACATTCACAAGGCCTTCATCTAGAGATAAAGTAATATTTTGTTTGCTATTTTCAGGAAAGGTAAGATTGAAAGGAGTGTACTTATCATTTACGCTAG
This sequence comes from Candidatus Uabimicrobium helgolandensis, assembly GCF_041508025.1. NCBI lineage: Bacteria > Pseudomonadati > Planctomycetota > Candidatus Uabimicrobiia > Candidatus Uabimicrobiales > Candidatus Uabimicrobiaceae > Candidatus Uabimicrobium > Candidatus Uabimicrobium helgolandensis. The sequence continues at coordinate 1,141,923 of NZ_CP165719.1, read as the reverse complement.
AGATACTTCCTTCGCGAAAATGAAATTCTACTCCATTACTTTTTTTTTTTCTACTTCCCAATACAAGATGAACTAATTCAGCTCCTGGTTCTTCACTATCTTCGTTTGGAATTTCCGAGGCAACAATTCGCCCATAACCATTCGCCCATATTTCTTCGTAGACTAGGTCTTCTTGAGGGCTAATTAGGATAGTTTTTCCTCGTTCGTTAAGTTCAGGCTTGCTTGCATCGTAATCAAGTACTTTTATAGTACCATGAATTACGCGTTCTTCGCCATTAGAAGACATAAATGTTATCGATATGTCGTTTGTTGAATTTTTTGCATACTCTTTGATAATTTTTTCTTGATCTACAGCAAAGGGATCATCTAATTTTTTTGCTCTTATTTCATCAACAGCAATCACTGGACGTTCAAAAGCTATACGCATTAGATTCTCGGAAGAAACTTTAGGTCCTTTTTCTACCTTTTTATAGACTATTTTGGGTTGTGTATTTTTTGGTTTTGATTTACAACCAACAATTATAGACACACTTAAAGTTATCAACAGAAGGAGATTCTTCATGAATCACTCACTATATATAAAACGATTTTTAGATTTTACAATAACCCCTCAAAAATAAATAGCAAATGACAAAATTTGCATTTTATAATTTGCAGTTTATTTTTCAGTTGTTTATAACAAAATAATTAGAAAAATAAATTTATTGTATGATATAGAATTCGCCTTTTGCTGTCAACACTTAAGTTCGGACAATAAGGGAATTTTTCTATATAAAAACCTTTACAAACAAGGGGCTATCTCCATTCAGATTTTTACAAAATTTAAGTTATTTGGGTCAAGAACAAGGTTCTTCAGCCAAAGTTTTTTATGTACTTTCGTATATGCTATAAACCATATGTTAAAACGTTATGTCTATGCTCAGCAAACTTCTTTCTTCAAGCATTTCTAATAAATGCTACTGTTACTTCATTGATTTTTTCAATGAAATCTTCGATAATATTCTTTATCTTTTTTTGTAATATCATTTATTCTTTGAAAAGTTTTACAATGTTTGGGCATGTCGACGTGCTCTACACTTTACTCAAAACCAAAATAAAGCAACTCAAGTTAATTCTGCCAATGCCAAATTTTATATCTCAAGAGTCGATAACAGAGAAACAATTCACAAAGCATTGTTCAGACCAAAAAAATTTATGAAAAAACACCGCGAAAAGCATAATAAAAACACCGAAGTCAAAAATGCAAGTTTTGTCAGTGTACTTACCTTGATATCTCGTATTTTAGGGCTATTACGCGATATTTTGTTAGCGACTGTATTTGGAGCGAGCTTTGTTCTAGATGCTTTTGTCTTGGGTTTTACCATTCCTAATTTTTTACGGCGGCTTTTGGGAGAAGGGCTTTTCTCTGCTATATTTACACCAATATTTCAAAGTAAAGAAATCAAATCTAACAATGGTGAAGCACAGAAATTTTCAGGTGAAATTTTTTGTTATTTACTATTTTTAGTTATTTTATACTGCTTGCTAGGAATACTTTTTTGTTTAGCGTGTATGTTTTTTGTATCCGACGAAAATAAATTAGTTCTTTCACTAACATCTATAATGTTGCCATATTCAATATTTATTTGTAGTATCGCTTTTTTCTCTTCTATTTTACACGCAGTTAACCATTTCATTATACCTGCTCTATCGCCAATCATCCTTAACATTGTATGGGTTACCGTTTTAGCGCTTTTAGTGTACTGCGAAACAAACATTTATTTGGGGGTATATATAGTCTCTGTTTGCGTAGTACTTGCTGGTATTTTACAAGTTATTCCATATATCCCTATAATGAAGTACCTAAATGTTCTACCTACATTTACTTGTCGTTATAACAAAAAAAATATGCAGCCATTTTTGAAAAGTTTTTCTGAAGGTAGTGTTGGAATAATGATCGTTCAAATAAATGTGTTACTTGATCGTGTCATTGCTTGGTTTTTTATCACTGAAGCAGGAGCTGTAACAGTACTTTACATGGCAAATCGCTTTGTTCAATTTCCATTAGCACTCATTGGTATTTCTATAGCGACCGTTGCCTTTCCAAACTTTTCAAAGGAAATTATCAATGGAAACATGCAAGGCCTGCAACGTTTAATATCAAAAACTCTGTCAATAACATTACTATTTTCTTTTCCTGCAACTGTAGGACTTTTTTTACTTTCCCCGGAACTTATGGCTCTTTTTTATGGCTCTTTTGCAACAAAAGATGTTCTTCGTATAGCGCAGGTACTTTGCATCTATAGTCTAGCTGTCTGGATTTTTTGTACACAACAGATTTTAAATAAAGTTTTTTACTCGATAAGAGATACTAAAACTCCTATGAAAATTTCTTGTATTTCGGTCACAGTAAATGTAGTATTAAATTTTTTATTAGTCCATTCTTTTTCTGAGTTAGGATTAGCGATTGCAACTGTAATAAGCGCAGCAGTTGCCCTCCTTTCGTCTTTTTATTATTTGAAAGTGAAATTACAATTTTCTATTATTCCTGACAAGTTATTTTTCATAAAAGTTATTTTGGCGACTGGTATTATGGGAATTTTTGTTTATATTCAGAGGGAAGTAAACATAGAAAACCTTGGGATGTGGCACAGCGTAGATATAATTATTACTGTATTAGGCGCTGTTGCACTTTATTTTTTTTGTATTTGGAGTATGAAAGTTTTTTCTGACTTTCCTGTGGACAAGAATTCTGATAGAAAGGTATGAGATGGCAAAGATAGATGATGACAAACTATTAAAAGTTTTACTGAAGGAAGGCGTAATTGAACCAGAAGAAGCGGAGGCGTGCAAAAGCTATCAAGAAAGACATTTAAAACAAAGAGGCGCACAAGTTTCCCTTACTGATACCTTAAAAAAATTGGATATTTTACCTGCTTCAAAACTAGATAGTTTCATAAGAGCGTTAGAAAGTAGTTCGGTACGAGATACAACTCCTGTATTTACATCCGAAGGAAAAGTTGACATAGAAGAGATGGATCGTCCGAGAATTGCACCCGCAGCATTGTCTGGAGCGAAAAAAAGCAAAAAATTTACAATTCGTCAGGAAATTGCCGAAGTAACAAATAATGTAGAGGCGCCAAAACCAGAAGCAACGCCTAAAAAAAGTAAACCAACATCTCTTTTTGCTGTGAATCAAGAAAAGCAAATATCAACGGAACCCAAAGGACCTTTGAAACCAGTAGTCAAACCTCCGCAAAAACCAAAACAACCAGAACCACAAGTTCAAGAAGAAATTCCACAAGCAGTTCTAGCGGAAAGTACAGAAGTTAAAATGACAACAGCGTATTTGCTGCTAATTTTCTTAGGTTTTTTAGGAATACACCGTTACTATTTGCGAAAAGATCGTTCTGCTATTTTATATAGTTTAACCTTTGGATTCTTTTTTGTAGGCGTTATTATTGATCTATTTATTTTACCATGGATCGTAATGGGTATACGTAAAGAAGGTATAAGTGATAGTAGTTTAGAGAAAATAAACAAATATACTTATCGAGAAGAAGTAGATAATCCTCACTGGAATACTTTTGAAAGTGGTATGGATAAATTTAAATCTTTTATAGAATATAACATTCAGTTAATCGCCGTAATTACTGTTCCTTTAGTATTGACAATGGTAGCGATTATTACTGCAGAAGCATGGATCGTTGTTGTCATGGCTGGTATTATAAGCTGTCTATTACTACATGCTTACTACGATGACATTCTATCTTCTTCTATATTTACATATATTCCATTGTTTTCCTTTATTAATAATGTCTGTTTAAAACTAAAATCACTATATTTCAATAAAAAACCTCTACCAACAATCGCTTACATTTTATATCCAATTTGGGCACCGTTCTCAATGATCAAGAGCATTAAGAAAAAAGAGGAATTAATTTTGTTTTCAGGAATTATTGCTCTTAATCTTGCTGTTTTTGTTGGATATTCACTCTATCAAATACGAGGTTTATCTATTGAGCAATTGCAAACATTTTTAACATCTCAAATTTTTATGTCCTTGATGGCGTTTGTTATTACAGTAGGTTTATTAACAACGTTTATCACAACTATTTGTCGCTGGCAAATTCAAGGAAAACAGAAAGTAGCTCAAATCGGCTCGGTATGGGGAATGATTGTTTCTATAATTGCTCTACTTATTTTTGCAGGCGTTTTATACAAAGATAAATACTGTTTTTACCACAAAGAAAAAGAGAAATTACAAATTCGTTTAGAGACAAAAGAATTTCGTTCAGAGATAGAGCAAATTTGCCGTAGTTACCTGCGCTATATAACTGCACACCCTCAAATGTCGGACCAACATAAATCGCAGGCCTTACATCGTTTTCTAGGAGGAATTTTGTCACCAAAAGAATTGAAACTTTTTTCGGTTCGTTCCCATTCTGTAAGTGATTTATCAAAACTTATTTGGGTAGATAGTTCAGTAAAAGCAGTAGTTGCAATTGATCAAGACAGAGTACTTATAAATAAAATTAATTTACTTAGTTCTGTATATCGCGATAAAATCAGCGATCATCCAAAAAATGAAGAAAGTTACCTAAAAAATATTCACGATAAAATCTACCCTGAATTCAAAAAGCAACAAGGTTTAATTGCTGATACCAAAGAAAAATAACATAAATGTACTGTTGAATTCAAGATTTACAATAGTACAAGAAATCGCATAGTTGTTAGATTACGATTATATTTAGAATTAACAACTATGCGATTTGCCTTTGGGTTAACATCTACATTCGGTACTATTATGAATTCATTAAGTCAACGGTAGTCGGTGAAACTCCACTACTGTTGCTTAAGAGGTGCATCCACGGAACAATTCATTCTACAGTAAGTGAATGCCACCTTCTTCTTCATAGCCCCCACGAATAGGATTGTAAACTTTCCGGCTTTTAAGTTTACTAATAGCACGTAATAAATCTTTTCGAGTAATCTGTCCAACAAGTTGCTCTTGATCTACAACTAATAAACGACGAAAACTATTTTTTAGAAAGATGTCTGCTGCAACAAATATATCTGTTTCTGGAGATATTGTTTTTACATTTTCAGTCATATATGCTTTCACTGTACTGCCAGGAAGATTGTCATAAACTTCGCCAATTAGAGTTAATAAACAGTCTTTTTCAGATAGAATACCTACAAGAGTACCTTTCTTATCAATCACCGCAGCACTATTCACTCCTCTAGCAATAAGAACATCAATAGCGTTATATACATCCATATCCGGATCGAGAGTAAATATTTTTTTATCCATAAATTCTTTTGTTTTTGGTATATAATTCATGTTTCTCTCCCAGTAAAATAAATATTATGCAAGTGTACTCCAAGAGTTATTATAAAATTATTTTGGAACAAAATTTTCAAGCTCTAAGGAGCACTCCCCATGTTTCTTAAATTATAAGTAACATCCTCTATTTGATTAGTTAAGTTAGAACTTTCAGATGCTATTTGTCTTAAGTCTTGTTGTAAATAAGCACAAGAAAATTTTGCGTCTTGTGTTTGATTAGTCAGACTTTCTAAGTAAATAGATAGTCTTTGCTTTAAATCTGATATCTTTTGCAAAATTTCGCTGGCTTTTTGTAATTGTTGATCAATAGTTTGTGTATTTTTTTCAATGTATTGAAAGTCATTATCGTTTTTTTGCACTACTTTCTGCGCAGTATCAATTTTTGTACTTGTTTTTTCTAAGACGCGCGCATTTTTTAATGCCAATTTTCGAATTTCATCTGCCACAGACGAAAAAGAAGAATTACCTTCTCTTGCTGCCCGAATAGACGCATTAAGGGATACAATATGTGTTTCTTTCGCAACATTTTCCATAATAAGAATCATATTCTTTATTTGTTTTAGTGCATTGTCAATGTTACTTAGATTCTTATTAAAATTTTGCATTTGTTGTCGACTATCATTGAGCTTTTGATTTATATCAGAAAAAGAGCTCTTGATGGATTGTATTTGCTCTTCATCTTGATTAAAATCTTTGCCAAAAGATTGTACTTTGTAATGAAAGTTCGTAGTTAGTTCAATATTCGTTTCGCATTTTTTAAGAAGCTTGTTACCTCTTTTTCCTACTTGATTGATATTTTGATGTATAGAACTTAATTCATTAGTAATTTTTTGAGTAGCATTTAAGATATCTTGTTGTTTATTCTGTTTTGTTATATAAGTAAATACAATTAGTAATATTAAAATCATACCAAAGAGAATCATCAAAGCATTTTCTAATTCGTTTAGAAGTAAAAAACTTTCATCTAAATTTTGCTCGGCTATGACAATCCACTGTAAATCTAGGTCAGAAACACTTGCATGCGCAACAATTGCTCTTTTCCCAAAATAATTTGTGCTTATCTCACAGCCAGTTTTTTCTGCGAAATAATAATCAGTATTTTGAAGAAGTACTGTTGTATTACTAGCGAGTATACTAGGCAAAGTGCTTTTTTCTCTTTCCAACAAAGAAACGTAGTTTTGCTGCTTTTCAACAAACATTCGCGAATCACTACGCATCTTGTTATCACGTCCAATAACATATGTCTCTGTTGTTTCGCCCCACCCTAGTCTTTTCCATAGTTTTTCATCAGCCATTATTTTATTGATGTTGTGATGATATATTTTAGCGATAATTACCCCTATTTTTTTATCATCTTCATAAATTGGGCACGAAATAAAACTTGTTGGTTTCCCAAAAGCGGGAAAATACGCGGTGAGATCTGTCATTTTTGTAAAACTAGGTTCCAAAGAAGATCTCGCATCTTCGTAAGCATATGCTAAAGGTGAATTTTGAAAAGGTCCTATAGCCAATGATGTTGCAAAATCAACTTGTTTTGCAACACTATACACAACGTTTTGCTTTTTTAAATCTACTAAAAGTAAATCATCAATACTATTTCTTTCTAAGTAGTTCTTAAATAAACGGTGATACTTTTCATGCGATTTAGACCAATTAGAATTATCCTTTGCAAAAGATAATTTAGATTTTTCATCCGTAGGATTTGGGTTTTCCATTATGTAGTATTTTTGCAATAACAAGCTATTCTCTGGAAGATTAACCAACTGAGATAATGTGTTTTTACTTGGGGAATACAATGTTGTTTTTTTGAATAATGGCGCAAAAATATTTTGATAAAAATTTTGAGACACAGTACGCGAATTATCAATGTTTTTAATATCATTTTGCTTTTTTACATTGTAAAAATTTTGAGAGAAGTCCTTCATTGCCTTAATTGCAAAAGGTGTATCGGCTAAATTCTGTACTTGTCCACGCATTGTTTTTATAGCGCTTTCCAACCGTGTATTTTGCAAATCTCTTATCGTAATTAATTGATTAAAAGACTGCTCCTTTAGCAAAGAACGCATACCTGCGATACTAATATATATGGTAATAGCTATAAAGACAAACAGACATATCAATATAATTGGTTGGCTTAATTTTTTATTTGGCACGCTTTACCCCTCTACATGACATTAAATAACTTCCCCATAAAAAGTGCATAACAAAGTAGTAAAACAGCACCTTCCATTCGCGTTATTTTATTATCCATCATAATAACTAAAAACAAAATGTAAGAAAATATCAAATATGGTAGACCAAGAGCAAGAACAGATGCTGGAACAATTAGTTTACCTCCGGCGAAAAGTCCTGGTATACCAATAACTGCAAATATGTTAAAAACATTGGAACCTGCTACATTACCAAAAGCAATATCGAATTGTTTTTTACGAACAGCTGCAATAGAAACCATCAATTCAGGTAAACTTGTTCCAATAGCAACGGCGCTACTTGCAATAATATCTTTAGCTATTTCTAAAATTTCTGATATTTTGATTACACATTCGACAGTATACTTCGCCCCTAAAAATATTCCAAGACAGCCAACACCTAAAAATATAGGTACCTTTGGTGACAAAGACGCTTTTCCTTTTTTCTTTTTGCCTTTGCCTTCTGTTGGATTTTCGCCACCTGTAGTTTGGCGATCAGTGATAAAAAACCATAAATAAATAGCATAACCACATAGAAGTAGTAGTGACTCACCAACCGTTACATAAGAGGCTCCTGTAGAATTTCCAGCAATAACAACAAAACACAGCATACCACCTGACACAAAAAAAATAGGAAGATCACTGTAAAAAATATTCCAACTAATATTCATGTTGTTTGTAAATAAAGAAGCAACTCCTAATATCAATAATATATTGGCAATATTAGAACCAATAACTCCTCCCAACACAATTTCTGAAGAATTTTGGTATACCGCAATAAGCGAAGTAATGAGCTCTGGTAGACTTGTGCCTAACGCAACAATGGTGACACCAATAACAAATGGAGGTATCGATAGCCATTTCCCCAGTTCTTCAGCTGATCCAATGAACACGTCTGAAGATTTTATAAGTATGTAAAGTGAAATAATGAGGCCAAGAGTAAGTAAAAGTAAATCCATTTTCTGTTCCTGAAGACTAAGTGACTTAGTAAATTATAAAGAATAACTTCTAACGAAAGTTCTGGTTTGGACGTGTCTTTATTTATATTTCCATAATTCAGTTCTTTTAAGCGAGTCGCAAAAATTTTTTGAGCACATTTCAAATCAGTGTAGAATTTGAGAATTTGAGTGTAATCAATTCTCCACAAGTCTGAGAATTTGAGTGTAGAATTTGAGTGTCAGAGCAAAGACAGCCTAAGAGGTACATAGTTGTAACTATGCAACCGAAGGCCTGATGCCGCTATGATACTCAAAGGCAAGCTGCTTTTAAAAACTTTTTGCGGCTTGCTTAAGAATTAGTTTTGTCATTTTCTAAACACAACATCATCTATTTTCAAAGCGCATCGTTATTCGAATTTTACAAAATATAGAAACATATTTTTATCCCTAGTAGACAAATTCATTTGTTAGGCGCTTAGAGGCATTTATCTGTTTCCAGTGAACTTCAACATCCTGTATTTTAGTTGACCATGGTTCAACTTCTTTGAGTTTATTTCCATATTTGTAGTAAAAATATTCAATCAATTCTCCACAAGTCTTAAACTGTCCAGAATCTTTTGACATTGATATTTCTGTAAACATAAATTCTGGTATTTTTTCTGGAAAAAAAGTACCAAAGTAAATACGATATTTATTGTATGACCGGTATGCTTTGTATGATCTAGACCAAAATAAATTCATATCGCAAACATAGTCTTGTATACCGATTAACCATGAACCTTTAAAATTTTTCTCCATCAGACCATTGAATGTCTTGCTATCTTCTGGATAAAAAATACTTCCTTGAGGAAGGCTATCAATTTTTTTTGCCTGTTCAATATAAGGTTTTACTTGGTCGTCTATATAATTTTGTAGAAAATCACAGCCCATTTCCGTCACAGATAAAATAAGTGCTAAAATCGTAAAAATAATAGATGCACCAATTATTTGATTGCGCGTTTTTTTGCGCCTAATCGCTACATCTTTTTTACGACGAACCTCTTGTCTTCTTTGATAATCTTCAACATCAAAATCCATTTCACATTCCCTTTGTAATAAATCTTTCAATTAAAAAGCATATAATAGCAATACTCATAAGTATATTATCCATATTTTTTTGGGTATTTGAATTTTTATTTGAATTTTTTGTGTATGGCATAATTTGCGTTAAGTTTGCGTATTCTGGAGAATACGGTAATTGGAATTTTACTAAAGATTGTTCTAATGGATTTTTTTGGTGCTCTAATTTCAAATAAAATGGCGATTTTTGCCCAAATAAATCTAAAGTGTAAACCCCACTTTGTTGCTCTTGCATTGTAAAACGTTTATTCAACCACAAAGGATGAATTACAAACTTTTGATTGTGCTTTGGATAATCTTTGCGTATTTGCAGCTGATTACCACGATAGCTAATAAATAAATTAGATAAATTATTGTAATTAGGTGCCAACCACAACAATGTTTCTGATACTAAATTCTCTACGGGTAGGTTTGATGTCCATTCTCTATTTGTCATTAGTGCAGCGCTTTTTCCCAGTTTATAATCCTGTACACTTAATAGAGCATCTCCTGTTTCCGTTTGTAAAAGATTTTTTGCAAGAGGTTTCTTTTTAGTGAGAACATACTTGTTTATATACTTATTTTCATAGTCTTGTCCATCCCACAACAGCTTTGACTTTTTTACCGTTTTTGTTGTTTTACTTATAAATAGTTTTCCTTTTGTTTTTAGCAAATCATGCTCAATAATTTCGTGTAAATTTTGATTTTGCACTTCATAAAAACTACCTTTTCCCCACGCTGAAATTTCTCGCAAACTATTATTGTTTTTCCCTGTACTAATAACTGACAATGACGTTTTCTTTGGAAGAATTCCTAATTGGCCAGGTACATTTTTCTGTATCTCGCCATCAGATATTACAATTATATGTTTTTTATTCGACTTTTTTTGCAAAACATATTGTATTGCAGGAACTATTTTTGTTTCACCATTTGCTTTTATCTGCGAAATTTTTTCGTAAAAGTCTCCTGTTTTAAAAATGTCCTCAACACGGCTATTAAAAGCAACTAACTCCAAAGAGTCACCATCTAAATACTTGCTAATTTTTAATATTGCTTTTTTGGCGGCTTCAATTTTTATAGTGTTACCATATTTTTCATTCATACTGCCAGAAATATCGAGAAGAATCATAATAGTCATATTATTTTTTTGGCGAGGAGCTGTCCACACTGGTAATGCTTTTTCTATATCACTTGAATAATATCCTCCTGAGGCAAATGTTTTTGGGCTCGCTATCATCATAAGCCCACGACCATTTCCTGTATGTTTAGAGATAAATTTATCTAAGTGCTTGATTTTGTCAATGTGTACATCGCTTACAACAATAATATCATACTGTTCAAGATCAAGATCTTGAGGAGGTATTTGAAATGAATCGACGATAAAAAAAGGTAAGTTCATTTGCTGTAATTGTTTACCGAATTCTAAAATTTTTATTTTTTGATTAACTTTGATTTCTTGTTGATAGGTGTTATTTTCTAAACATTTTTCTATAAATTCTGATGTGCGAATCTTTACAGAGATATTTACATTTTTCTGCTCAAGAATGTTTAAAAAGAAATAAAGAGAATATTTTCCTTTTTCGCTAAAAAAAACGCGACGCTTTTCTATTATTTTTTCACCACTTTGGATTTGAAGAATTGCATCTGTTTTGTGCGATGTCCTAACAACGAGTTCTCCATGAATAGTTTGTCCTTGTTTCGCAAAGTATGGCAAACGCATACTTTCAATTGCAATGTCTTGCAAGTTTTTTATGGTGGGCGTCTCTAAATATTCAAACTTCATCGAAATGCTTTTGTTGGCGAGCTGTTTACCAAAATTAGGGTTTATATCATCAAATAAGCCATCACTATATACAGCAATTGTTTTGTGTGTTTGATGAGAACTAAACATCGTTATTGCTTTTGCTAATGCTAAATTTATCTGGGAAGAATCTATATTCCCTGTATAACGAGGTAGTGTAAAAATTCGATCATCGTTAAGTTTCTTAATAACGTAACATTCTGTCGCAAAACCAATTATTCCCAATCTATCACGAGAAGAAAGGGTGTCCATTATTTTTTGGATTTTGTCAATATAGAGATCTTGAAGAGATATCTTTTTTTGTGCGTGTAGCCATTCATTACTTCTAGAAAAATCAAGACACACAACAATTTCTTGCGAAGAGTAAATTGCTGTATATAATTTTGCAGGGAAAATAAGTAAACATAAAATAGTAAAGCGCAAAAATAACACTGTATTTTTGCGCTTTACTATTTTTCGAATAAAGGACTTCACTCTTTTATTTCTACTATCCGAGCATTATCGGCATGCATGCTCCAAGGGATTCCAAACTCTGCTTTACCAAAAAAACCTGTTTGTAAATCTCGGCTTAATTTCATTTGTAATTTTTTTACAAGAATATCATTTATATAGAGTTCGTAGTTATCCTTAGTTCTAGTTCCTGGAAATCTCTTTAGTTCTATCTTTACAACTGGATCTTTTGGCCATATTTGATTCTCTACTTTTTTCCATTCCCATACAGTTTCTGATTTTTGTAAACCGTAGCCAATGTTACCATCAGGATCTTTTCCAAAAAAGAACCTAGAGCGACCACTTGAAATAACAATTCCAATATATGCTTTTGCAATAGTTGTTATCTCACCTGAAATAGCTAAAAAGTGCTTTGCTGGTATTTTTCTCGAAATTTGAGTAACATTGTTGTTTCTTTGAGTTCCTGAAAAAAATACCTGGCTACCACGAAGCTGTATTACAATACCATTATTTTCTTCCTCAAACCATCCACGCCGAATATCGCTATTGTCTTTACGGCTAAAAGTATCTTCCCAATATACACTTTTTTGATTTAACAATATTTCGTAAGCATACTTTCTTGCATATGCATCTTTAGGGTTTACTTGCACTACTTTCTTTAAATATGCGACTGCTGCATTGTAATCACCACTCTGGTTCGCCAAAATTGCAAAGAGTTTTAGTGTATCAATGTTAGTCGCTGATATTCGTATCGATTTCAAAAGCACTTCTTTAGCTTGCGTATATTTTTTTTGCTGTATGTAAATTTGCGATAATAGGTTATATATACGAATAGTATCTTGAGTGAATAAAGCGTCTTTACGTTTTAGCAATTCTTTTATGTAAACAAAACTATCATGAAAATTATTGCTACGATAAGTGATTTCCGCTAATCGAACTAATATAGGGGTATAACTGAAACGAAAATTTAGTGCTGTCGAGTAATGTTCATAAGCCTTAGATATATTTTTTTGTTTATAAAAAATTTCTGCCGCTACGTAGTGGCTCAAAAAACTGTCAGGATTTTCTTTCAACGTTTTTTCTAAAAGATCTAAAGCAGCACTACTATCACCATTTATGTAAGACAGATAAGCTTTAGCACATGCAATTTCATGGGTAAGGGCAATACTTTCTTTTTCTAAATTATCCAATATTTTTTGTGCATCTTCTTTTGCATTACTCGCAATATAAACCAACGCTAGGTTGTAAAGTGTTGTTGGTGTAGAACTTTTAAGAAGTGCTTCTCTTGCAGCAGGCAGATTACCTTGTAAATAAAGAATAGCACCGTGAATACCTGAAATTTTTTCTTGCCACAGCGAAGACTCTTTTATGTTTTCTATGGTTTTAAGAGCTAACTCAAACTGGCCATCTATATATTCGAAATATGCTTTCCAATAAAAATAACCTTCCGCATACTTCGATGAAGTTTCACTCGAAATTATTTGTAATTGTTGCTGTGCATATTTATATTTTTTATTTTTAACAGCAAATGCAATTTTTTCTAGCACATCCTGAGGGTTTTGCGATTTTTGAAAAGTAGTAAGAAAATCTATGTTTAGGTCTAATGTCATAAGTAAATGAGCATATTTTCGTTCTACTTCTATATCTTTCACAACAAAAGAATACGCTTTTTGTATCCAATAAGATGCATTATTGTATTCCAAATTATCAAGCCAATAATCAACAAAACTTAGTATAGGTTTTTTGTTATTTGAAAACTTGCGAATAGTATCTTCAAATAACTTTTTTGCTAAAGAATGTTGCTGTAACTGTGCACAGGCTTCGGCCAATAAAATTCGTCGTTCCAATGATAAAGAATCTGCTTTTTTCACTTCGCGCTTACACACGTTTTCGACATCAATTTTTCGATAAATTTTTTGGATTTGCTTTTTAGGAAGATTATAATTCGTTGCTTTTTTGTTTTTGATAACATGAATAATAAATTCTTTATTGTTTTGGTTGATAATCTTTCCCGAAAACTTCTTACCATTATTCATGAGTATCAAATCTTCGCTTAGAACTTTTCTTTGAAGTATTTTTGCTAGACGCCCATATTTAGGTCTTAGTGTTTTTGGTTTTGATATTTCAGGAACAATTGTTTGTTCAGATATAGCAGAAAAAGACTCTTTGTCTATTATCTTAATTGTATTAGTTATTGGTAAAGGCGGTAAGTAAAAATTCTCTGATATTTCAACTTTAGGAAAGTTCATACTTCCTGGAGGAAGTTTTTTGTAATTATCAACTTTACGAAAAATATCGCGTTTTTCTCCAGACCAATAACTATAAAAATTTTTCTCTGGAAATGGCGAAACCACAGAAATACTTTTTCGAGAAAAATTATTAGATGCTGTCTGAGTTATAAATGATTGTATTTGCTTTGAAGTATAAGAAGAATAAAACAAAAAAAATCCAACTGTTGTACTACATAAGAATAGTAACTGTTGTTTATTTATTTTATGCATATTTATCTGTACCTTTCCCACAATGGATCAGAGGTGTTTTTATCTTCTTGCTGCTTATCCGGCGAAATATCTTTCTTTTCTAGATCAACGTGTATTGCTGATATAAAAATACTAGCACCCACTAATTTTTGCTTATGGTTCTTAAAAGAAACATTATCTATATGAAAAAAAATTTCTTGCTCTTGTATTGGTTGAGATAATGTATGAAGCCACTTCATAATAGTGTGCAATTCAGCATTTATAGTTATTTTTAAAGTGTATCTATTAATGAGCTGCGGTTTCGAATTACCTAATGTCAAATGTTCAATATTTTCAATTTCTAACTCTTCTGATTTTTGTTCTACAACCTCAGTAAGCTTCAACAATGCATAATGAACGATTTTTAAATGAGTATAGTGCCTTTGATATACTTGCTTAATTTCTTGAGAAAACCCCAGTTTACTATCAAATTTTATTCCCAAACGATTTGTTTTATCTTGTATAGAAGACAGCTTCTCTCCCAGGATTTTCCTAAAGTTAGTCGGCTCCAATATGTCAGATGAAGAAGGTTTGATCGTTACTTTGCTATTTAAACGTTGAATATTTTTTTGAAATGTTGCTTTATGGTTATTTATATATGAGAGTACATGATCGTATGGAGGGTATTCTTGTGAGTGAATTTTGTTTGTTAAACTATGAAGATTTTTACATTTTTTTTTGTATTGTTTAATTTGCTGTTGTGTTGGTGAAATAATAAAATTCCAACTAATAAACAGAACAAAAACAATTCCCGCAGAAACACTCCAGAATTTTTTATCTTGCATTAGGGTATCCGTTAGAAACTTTAAATGAAATAAAACGGTAAGGAACAATAAATTCTAGGATATGCAGAAATGGAATGCCAATACTCTGTACTACAACACTCCAAATCTGATAGTTATCTTGGCTTAGGTGAATTTTAGCAAAAGAGAAAGACTTGCAACAATGCTAATTAAACCTAAATGAACATAAAAACAAACATCAAAAATATACTCAAAGCAAAACTACAAAAACAAGAAAATAAAACATGTGTATATTTTTTTCCTAACCGTATTCTCAAATAATGAGTTGCTTTTTGTACAATAGAAGTATCTTTACTTGAAAGTAATGGTTTTGCCTGGTTATCATCATTCATCATTGAATCATTAAATAGATCTTGAACGTTAGGTACTCTGTTTTTTATCGATTCATTTTCTAAACGGCGCATTTCTTCTACAAACGACTCATCACGATCAGCTTTAACGACCTGAGTAACAAGATCTTTGTATGAGCCTAAATGATATCTTTTAGGCGTTATCTTTAGCTTTCTTCCTTTGTGATCGTAATAGTGAACACAAGCTTCGTTAAGTAAAAAGTTGTTGAGGGCACCAAGAAGCTCAAAAGAGTTGTTGTATCGTTGTTCTAATTTTTTAGTCATCGTTCTTTCTAAAAGGAGAGAAAGAGGGTGCGGAACATCAGCAACTCCATAAGATGGGATTACAGGCGACAACTGTCTGTGAATCAAAGCAATTTCTTTTGGTTCTTTACCTGCAAGAGGCGGATTACCTGTTACAATATGATAAATAACAGCTCCGAGCGAATATATATCACTACTTTTTTGAATATCTTGCCCAAGAAATAATTCCGGAGCTACATAATGGACTATTTCATTGCTTGGTGTAATCAAGCCTTCGTTACAGAAGTTCACCTTGATTTGTCCATCTTTACCTAAAAGTACTCTATCGGGATGTAAGCTTAGATGTAATATATTTAGTTTGTGAGCGGCAACCAAACCTTGGGTTAATTCGCGTCCAATTTCAGCCGCAGCTCCCCAATGAAGTCTCGGGTTTCTCTTCATGAGGTCGTATAGATTTTCCCCAGGAATATACTCCATAACACAATAAACAGCTCCTCGTATTTCACCTACTTCGTATGTTTTTACAATATTTGGGTGATTTAATTGACATATTGTGTTAAGGCGATCCACGACAAGTTGTTGGTTGTCAGCATAGGGATTAGGGTAAAAAATCTTGATAGCCACTTGCTTTTTTATATCTTTGCAAAAAGCTAAATATACTAAACTATCCTCAATACGCTGAACTATTTTATAACCACTTACTTCTTCGTCGATTATTTCATCTGGAGAAAAGGGGCGTTTTTCCTCAATAGACATATTTATCTCGTTTTAAGATTATTTAGAATGTATTACTTGTTAGAGAATGGTAACTTGGTTATTAAGCTCAAGTTTTAACTTATCAATAACAGTGAAAAGAACGATATGTACTATTTGCTTTTTGAAAGCCTATCGCAAAACTGACTGTAAACCCTAGTGTTATTTTAAATTTATAGATGTTTGATAAAACATCTCAAGATTACCCACTAATAATAAGCTCTAAGTCTTATTGTACAACGTACACATCTGCTTGTCAACAAGACTGTTTTTAGGTGTATATAAATCAAATAGCCAGTAGATTACTTTTAAAGCGTAGTTATCCGTAATTTTACCATGTAAAAAAACAAATACAACAAAATTTTAATCGCGAACAACTAAGTGGTATTTTCACTAAATTTTTGTTGTATTTGTTTTGTAATTTCAATCAACAGTTGAAGTAAGACATATAACTTATACTCTAGTGTTTTCTTTTGTCTGCGCGATTGTTACGATAAAGGATATATGCTTTTGCAACTTTATCTAAATCATTTTTCATGAGTACTTTTTCTACAATATCTTGTATATCTTCTACTTCAGGTATTCCCCAAGGAGGAAAACGTTCATTCAAAGACCAAATAACTTGATTTGTCAATTTTGTAATTACCACGGAATCAACAGCACAAACAACTTCTGCTGCACTTTCTATTGCTTGGTATATCTTGTTCGCTTCAAAAGTTGTTACTTGTCCATCGCGCTTTTTTATATTCTTTAATAAGTTTTCTCTATACACGGTGAAAAAATTTTGTTCGCGCTCTTTTTCTCTTTCATGTCGATATATTATGTAAGCTTTTGCAATATCTGCGTACTGCATCTGAATCAAAGTATTTTCGATAAGATCTTGGATTTTTTCGACTTTAGGTATATTGCAATCAAATATTTTTTCAATTTCCTTAATAACCTGCTCTTGCACTTTATTGGCAATTCCCTCTCCATCTCTTCCAACAGACTCTGTTGCTTTCTCAATAGCATCGATTATTTTTTTAGGTTCAAAACTTTCTTTTGAGCCATCCCTTTTTATGATATATTTTATATGGGACAAAAGAATCTCCTCGAATTAAACACTACCCTATAAAGTAATTATCAATCAAACTAATTTTATAAGGTACTAGGATGTGTTTGCGCTTTTAGGGCATATATGTTTAGTTTTTATTATATAACAGAAATCGCCATCTTTGCAAATTCATTCCGTATCGAAATGTCTAGCTGACGAATAAAATTCCGACAGCAAAATTGGATATATTATTTATTTCCACATCCATTATTTGTACGGTTTTATACAACAGTCGTTTCCTCTGTTTTAGAGCAACTCTTTGCGAAAGTGAGAAAAAAATGTATTTTCGGAGCAAACTTATCTTAGCGTTTTTGTGTGTGTCTATTTCAAGTATAACTATCTTATCGCAAGATGCTCCTATCTTTAGCGGCAATGATATTTTTCATCCTGTGTATGGGAAGAAAGGAATGGTGGCTTCTCAAGAATCTCTGGCTACTTTAGCAGGGGCTAAAGTTCTAGCAGATGGAGGAAATGCTATTGATGCAGCGGTGACAGTTGGCTTTGTTTTAGCGGTTACACTTCCACGAGCAGGCAATATTGGAGGCGGTGGTTTTATGGTTGTTTATGACGCCAAAACCCAAAAAGCAATTACTATTGATTACCGAGAAAAAGCTCCTGTCAAAGCAACCGCAGATATGTTTTTAGACAAAAAAGGTAATGTAGATAATGAGAAAGCACGCTTTAGTCTCTTATCTTCTGGAGTTCCAGGAACAGTCGCTGGATTAGCGTTAGCACTACAAAAATATGGAACTTATTCATTAGAAAAAGCACTACAACCAGCAATTCACTACGCTGAAAAGGGATTTAAAGTTAGTCCAGGTCTGGCTGACTCATTGAAAGCATTGAGAGGGCGTTTTACCAAGAGCCCTGCAAGCGCCAAAATATTTTTCAAAGGCGACAAAAACTACGAGCCTGGCGATATTATAAAACAAAAAGATCTGGCCACGTCTTTAAAAGAGATTGCCGTACAAGGAGTGAAGGCTTTTTACGAAGGACAAATCGCGAAAAAAATTGCCAGCGAAATGCACAAGAATGGCGGACTCATTACTTTAGAAGACTTAAAACTTTACCGTCCGAGTCTACGAACTCCTATTCATGGTAAATACCGTGGATATGATATTTACTCTATGCCCCCACCAAGTTCTGGAGGAGTTCATCTTGTACAAATGTTGAATATATTAGAACACTATCCTCTTGGCAATTGGGGGCAAAACAGCGCACAAACTTTGCATGTTATGGCGGAAGCGATGAAACTTGCCTATGCAGATCGAGCCAAGCACCTAGGGGACCCTGATTTTGTAAAGGTACCTATCGATGGAATTATTTCGAAATCGTATGCAAAACATCTATTATCGAAAATTAAACTAGGAAATACTACACCGAGTGAGAAAATATTTGCTGATGATCCATGGAAGCACGAAAGCAATGACACAACCCATTTCTCAGTCATGGACCAGTATGGGAATGCCGTATCAAATACATATACATTAAACTTTAGTTACGGTTCAGGAATTACTGTACCAGGTACAGGCATTTTGCTAAACAATGAAATGGATGATTTTGTTGCCAAACCAGGTGTTCCAAATGCTTTTGGTCTTTTAGGTGGAAAAGCAAATGCTATAGAACCACAAAAAAGAATGCTTAGTTCAATGACCCCAACAATTGTTATTAAAGATGATAAACCATTTTTAGTGACAGGCAGTCCAGGTGGAAGTAGAATTATAACAACTACTTTGCAAATTATTCTCAATGTAATTGATCATAACCTCAATATCGCAGAGGCAAGCAGTTTACCAAGAATTCATCATCAGTGGTATCCTGACGAGATAAGAATAGAAAAAGGGCTTAGTATCGACACTATTCGTTTATTACGTAAAAAAGGACACCGTGTTATACAGAAAAGTGTGATGGGTAGTACGCAAAGTATTATGCGTAGTAGTAAATTCTTTTTTGGTGCTTCAGATCCTAGAAGAGTAGATGCTTTAACCGTTGGAGTAAAATAAAATCACTGATTTTTCCGGTAAACCTACACTATAATAGTGACCATGGCGTACTAACACGCCTAAGAGCCTGTTACAAAATTGCGTTGAAGCGAAAAATTGTAGGCGCTTTTGAGTAGGAAAAAGTATCAAAATTCTCGTAAACCTAGCAGTAGTTAAGTTAAGAGGATTTTTATGCTTTTTACGACGAATCTGAAGATGCATCCAATTTTGTAGCCAACGTTAATTTTATAACAGGCCCCTAGCCAAAAATAATTTAAGCTGAGAAAAAAATGGAAATGGAAAAACACGCTCCGCTAATTGTATTTGTCAGTAATCCTGAACGCGAAGATAAAGTTATATCTTACGGACTAACGCGTATAGGACGTTCGTCTTCTAATGAGATACAAATAAACGATGCGAATGTTTCTAAAGCACATTGTATTCTTATTCGCGATGCTGAGAGTAACGTTTGTATATATGATTTTTCTTCGCGTAACGGTACTTTTGTTGGTAAAGAAAAAGCATGCGGACAAACACTCAAAGACGGAGACGAGATTATACTTGGAGAACACTGGCGTTTAATGTACGCAGACATAAACCCATCTAAAAAAGCATTATCCTCAGATGAAAGCTCACATGCGAATCTTGTTGAAACTCCACCAGATATTTTATCTGCCGTTGAGCAAAAAGAACAAAGTTCCTCAATACTTCCGTGGAGTGTCGCGGCAATTGCGGCTATTTGTTCGGTTATACTCTTCTTTAGTGAAGATTATCAACAAATCTCTGAGGATTTAAAAAGTAAATTAGAATCCTCAGAGAAAGAACTTACAACATCTGCAAAAAAAATAAGAAACCTAGAAAAAACCAATTCTGTTCTACAAGAACATGAAGATCTCCTAAAAAAATCAAAAATTCGTTTAGAGAACCAAAAAAAAACTATTGATAAAAAAAATAATTTACTTCAACTTACTCAAGAACAATTACGCTTAGTTCGTAAACAAAGAGATCGCTTACTTGATAATTTAGATAATTTGGCTAACAAGAAACAGTCCCAAGCAAATGATCAACCTCAAAAAGAAGACTCTTCCTCGAAAGCAAAAAAGCAAGAAAAAGCGCCTAAAAAAGATACCCAAATTTCGAAGGTAGTTAAACCAGAAATTCCAAAACGTGCAAAACGGGAAAAATCAGCAGAGGTACAAGAGTACGATGTAGAGCTTCTCAAGAAAAAATTAATCAAAGTACTTGAAAACTATGCTTTTCCAAGTATTTCACCTGATAATTTACAGCCTATGCTTTCTCAACTTGCAAATATTCCGTCACAACATGCTGCACAGGTTATGCTACAGCTAGTTGATTACACACAAGAGTTAGATGAAGAATTAGAAAAAAATATTGTGTTCTTAAAAAAACGTATTGATAAACTATTTAAGCTAGCTAATAAAAATAAAAAACTTTCTGAAGAAGAACTGGAAAAACACCAACGTTTTTTTGAACTATCCAAAAAAAAGTTAGAAATACAGAGTAAACAACAAAAAAAATTGATTTCTCTACAACAAAAAATTGTGCAGTCATTCGCTCAATTGCAAAGTCAAACCGTTACTAAATATTTAGTCAAAAAACTGGATCGTCGCAATGAGGTGCAGTGCCTAGCTATACTTACTGCTCTTTCTACTACAAAAGCGAAACATGCTATAAAAGATTTAATTAAAATATTGCCAATAAAAAATGATAGAATCCGAAACAAAATTTTCACTACTCTATCAGCAATAACTAATTTGCCATTTTCTGAAGAAGGCCAGTGGAAATCGTGGCTAAAAAAACAATCAGACTAGCCTCTGTCAATTTTGCAGTGCTAGTCCTCTTCTAGAGGAGATTTTATGAACAAAATATTGATATTATTATTTGTTTTAAGCGCTTTATACGCTGACACTCTAAAACAAACTATTTCAGCTAACCAAGTTGAAAAAAACGTTGCCAAAGTAATGAAGGTTTACAATTGGAGTGATTCCTTTGAAGATCTACAAAAACAAGCTCAACAAAAAAACAAAATGATTTTTTGGTTGCAAGTTGTTGGTGAACTCGACGGTGGTTTGTGAAGCGCGGGCCATTCTTTGAGAGCCGTGACGCTCTCTGATAAACGCGTAATGAGATTTATGAAAAAAAACTTTGTATGTGGTTTACGCAATATTGCAAATAAAACAACATACGCAGGAACTTCAAATAAACACCTTCCTTCTTACGAGGCAGTAACTGTTACTAACTGTTCTGGTCATCATAACGTTCAAATGTTTTTTATGACCAAAGACGCACGAGTAGTGAATTGCTTACCTGGCTTTTGGAATCCTGATGCATTTCTTTCTGAAGTGAAATTAGCCACTTCTTTGAATAAACTTTATCATAGTTCAAGAGTTTCTATTTCAAAGCGCAATGAATTATTTCTCGATGCACACTTAGAAAAAGCTTTTTTATCCGACAAAAAGCTGCATAAGCAAAGTAAATTACAAGGCTTTGATGTCAAAAATATTGAAAAACGTAGTGAGTCTGATTTTAAACGCGACAGTGTTTTTGTCGATACGGGCTTAAAAAGTTCAGACCAAGTACTTCACGAACGCATGGCTGAGCGTCCATTCTTACCTTTTGAAATGTTTGATACTGCGCAATATATTGATATGGGGCGTAAAAAATACAAATACAACAAAGGAGTTCCTGAGCACGACAAAAAAATGGCCAAAAAGCGTAAACGTAAGCGCCGTTAAACACTCTTAACACAACGATTAATTTTATACTGGTAAAAAAGCAACAAAAATGCGAAAATTGTACATAATTTTCGCATTTTTACATTTAGATACGTTTCTATTCGCATTTTTAGTTGTTTTAAAGATTACAGAAGCCTCTGCATTTTCCAAGTACCAGACACTAAACTACATTATTTTTCAATTGCAAAACGGCATCGCGCACTTTCAAAGTACTTCATTATTGACCAAATGTACACCACATCATATTAAAAAACTTGAATACGAATGCGTTCTAACTACCAAATTATTTTATGGAGAATGTTGTGAATAAAAAAGTCATTTATGTGCTTTTTATTAGTTTTGTCATTACTGGCCTACATTATGTACTCATCGATTTTACCCTCCTAGATCGGGCTGAAAACCTTTTGCGAGATTTTTATTTTTCGATGCGTTCCAGTAGTTTGAGCAAGTATGTTGACAATGATGAGGAATTAAACCCGTATACAGACAAAGACACGATGATCATTACCATGGATGATCAATCGCTTGGAGCTGTTGGAAAGTGGCCTTGGTATCGCGATGTATATGGACAGTATGTTGATGCTGTCAATAAGTTCGGACCAAAACAAATGCAGATTGATATAACTTTTGTTTTACCTGAGCAGGTGCCAAGGACTGTAGTTAACGAATTGCAAAATGATCCAGAGCTTTTAGACAAAGTAAGTACTATCTTTAACAAAAGCGATGATAAGTTTGCCAAAGTGCTATCCAAATACGACAATGTGTACACTGACTTATTTCTCGTTGCGCAGCCGCGTCCAGACATTTCATATCTTAAAAATATAAAAGCCACAGAAAAAATAGTTCAAGATTATTCGCAAAAAGCACCGCCAGAAGAAAATCCTAATTACCGTTCGCTAGAACCTGTTCTAGATAAATTTGCAACCACTTCGATGCTTTCTTCTGTCAATACGGTACCCGACAGAGATCAAATTGTGCGACGATTTCCAATTGTCCACGTATACGAAAATGACAAAGGTGAAAAATTTTATTTTTACTCTAGTGTTTTAAACATGCTTCTTACTCGTTATCGCGTGGCACGAGAGAATGTTGTTGTTAGCGAAGAGAAAGTTACACTAAAAGACGCACATATTGCAATTAGTAACACTACAGAACCAGAAAAACGCGATTTTGCTGAGCTAAAAGAAAAAATAAAGCTTTCTGAAGAAAAAAAATCATACAATAAAAATGTTTTCAACTACTTATTCTATGAAACGAAAGTCAAGCAAATAGACGAAGATGGAGCTCCTACATATCCTGTGCACTTGCTGCAAGAAGGTGAAAATTATCACTTGATAGATGGCAGAGAGGTTTACGATGCTGCTATTGCAGCAAAATCTAAGAAAATTTTCTGCGTTTTTTACAAAAAACAAGATTTAGTTATTCATACGCCATCAACAGAATTTCAGAACTATTTATCGCCAATCAATTATCCTGCTAAGCTCGAAAAATCTTTCATCGATGAAGATACCGGAGAAGGGATAAAATACAAGACAATTCCGACGAAGAGTTTTTTAGATGGTTATAAGATAGGCTTTGTTCCTGATTTTCCAGGTAAAGGACAAAAAATTCCTCAAGAAACAACCGATTGGTTCATTAATCACTGTCACCAAAAACGCCAAGAAGTTATGACAGAATTTACAGAATCATACCCTGAAGGTGGAGAAGAGGAGTTTCAAACATACATCTTTGAAGAGAATCAAGCATTCGGATACTACTTTTTTTATGGTTTGTTTTTCGAACAAATGGCAGAACAAACAGAAGCAAATGAAAGTTTAAGTTTTCGCGAATATTCACAGTACTACAGAAACTGGGCTGAGCAAATGGGATTACCAAAAGAACAAATCCCTCTCATGTCAAAAAGACAGTTAGTTGACGCCCTTTATGATATATATGCTGAAGGAACATTCAATTATTACGGAAAATATCTATTTGTAGGTGCATATTCTACAGGAATGGCCGATGATGTGAAGACAACGCCTTTTGGTGATATGTTTGGAATAGGTATTATGGCGAATGCTTTTAATACTATTGCGACTGGTAACCAACTTATAAATGTTTCGCAAACAAGACAGAGCATTGTATTTTTCATTTTCGCATTTGTTTTGGCTCTGGTTTATAGATGGTCAAACATAAGTTACTGTTTGGGATTGTTTGTTATTGCTTCTTTGGGTTCTGCGTATGTGGGTTATCATATTTTTTCCAACGACAATCTATGCATAAACGTTATGCCTCTCATTACGGTAAACACTCTATTGTTTTCAGGGATTGTATCACTACGATTGTTGACAGAGGAGAGAAATCGTAAATTTTTGCAAAACACATTTTCTCAATATATTTCTCCTGAGCTCATAGAGATCATGTACGATTCAAAAGTCCAGCCGCAGTTGGGAGGAGAAAGTGGTATATTTACAGCTTACTTCACTGATATTCAAGGCTTCTCAACATTTTCCGAAAAGCTAACTGCAACCCAGGTAGTAGAGCTTCTCAACGAGTACTTAACCGCAATGACCGACATACTTCTAGAAGAACAAGGTACTTTAGACAAGTATGAAGGTGATGCGATTATTGCTTTCTTTGGCGCACCTCTAAAAACAGCAGAACACGTATTTTATGCTTGTAGAGCGTCTATACGTATGCAAGACAAACTCGAAGATTTAAAAGCAAAGTGGCGACAAGAGCGTACCGAAGAAAATCGTAATGTAAAAGGTCTTCCTGATGGAGAGTGGGTACCAGGAGACAAGTGGCCTATAATTGTTCACGAAATGCGCATGCGTATTGGAATTAACGTTGGTGAAATTGTTGTTGGAAATATGGGATCAAAAACTCGTATGAACTATACAATGATGGGTGACCCAGTTAACTTGGCAGCGCGATTAGAGTCTGGTGCAAAACAGTACGGCGTATACACTTTAGTTAGCCACTTTACTGCTGAACATGAATATGAAAGCGAGTCCTTACAACGCAAAGTACGCATGGATGAGATGATTGAATTGCGTTTTATCGATAAAATTACCGTAGTTGGTAAATCGGAACCAATAAAAGTTTACGAAGTAATTTCTTTAAAAGGAGATTTATCACCTCGCGAAAAATTGCTGCTGCCTTTATTCGATGAAGCGATGAAACTTTACCAAGACATGAAATGGGATAAAGCTCTTGCAAAGTTTGAGGAAGCTCTCGAACAAGAACGTGTTCCTGATGGAAAAACAACTCCTTCTGAAGTTTTTATCGAACGTTGTAAAATTTACAAGGAAAACCCTCCTGTAGCCGAAGGCGAAGAATGGGATGGAGTGTTCCGCTTAGCATCTAAATAAATTTCCATTTGAAATGTAGTGGTGTTAGTAATATAGTTGTAACATCACTACATCTCAAATATTTATTCTCAATATTAAATTTATTCATGCCGTTTTACTGAAATACTATGTATTAAAATTAAAACTTTCAGTTTTTTTGTAGGGCATCGATACACATTAACGCCCTAAATTAATATGAAATCTAGATAGGAGAAAATATGTTACGCAACCTCATTATACTTTTCTCTATTACCTTAATAATTCCATTTAGTTTTGCTGAATCCATAGCTAAAGTCGAGTATTATAAGGGATATGTGATCATAAAAAGTGGTAGAAAGATCTTGCGAGTTAAAAAAAAGGGGTATCCATTAAAAAATGGAGACTTCATACAAGCAAAAAGAGGACACGCTAAAATTTTATTTAACGATGGTGCTCGTATGACTGTTCGTCCATTTTCCAGTACGCGTATTGGTAGTAAAATGGAAAACGGAAAAAAGACACGCAGAGTTACGTGTTTCGCAGGAAAGTTATGGTTTAAAAGTGGTAAAAAATCAAAAATTAAAAACTTCCTACAAACACCAAACATGGTATGTGGACTTCGCGGTACAGAAGTTGAAATAGGTGCTTTCCCAAAGAAAAAAGAAATTGGTAGAATTACTGCCGTAAAAGGTAGAGTAATACTACAATCGGGGAAAAAAATACTACGGATACGTAAAAAAGGTGTTTTGGTTTACGCTGATGACCGTGTTCAAACAAGACGCGGTAAGGCAGTTATCACCCTAAATGACGGTGCTGTCATCAAAGTTAGACCATTTTCGCGCATTCGTATACAACAGAAAAAAAAGCAAGGCAAAACCAAACGTCGCGTTACTTGTTTTTCTGGTAAACTGTGGATGAAGAGTGGTTTTAACAAAAAAATCAAAAACTATGTACAAACACCAAATATGGTATGTGGACTTCGTGGAACAGTTGTTGAAATTGCCGCAGTACCGACAAAACCACAACTTGGTCGTATAACAAAAGTAAAGGGTTTTGTGATTGTTCGTTCTGGGCGCAAGATTCAACGCGTGAAAAGACCAGGAAGAATACTTTATGCTGGAGACCATGTACAAACCAAACGCGGCAAAGCGCAAATTAAATTTGCTGATGGTGGACTTTTAAAAGTACGTCCTTTTACCAGTACACTTGTTCAACAAAAGAAAAAATCTTCAGGAAAAGGCAAAGAGCGTCGTATCACTTGCTTTACTGGAAAACTTTGGTTTAAAAGTGGTAAGAAATCGAAAGTTAAAAACTTTCTACAAACCCCAAATATGGTATGTGGACTTCGCGGTACAGTAGTAGAAACCGCTTTTGATGCGCAAAGTAACCAGTCAGGAGTAACAACTCTTCAAGGAAATACCGATATAGCAGGAAGTTATTCAAATGCTCAAGTAATGAATCCTGGCGAAGCTTCTGCAATGTCTAGTAGCGTTTATGGTAGTTATAGTTCTGCTTTTCAACAACAAAGTTTTAACAACATTCAAGGAGCTATCAATTCTTCTGTAGATTCTTTGGCTTTAAATCCAAGTTCTGAGGCCTCAAGCTCTGTGACAGAATTAACTAATGTAAGCTCCCAAAAACACGAGTCTTACATGGCTTTTGAAGAAGGTACTTATGACGAATTAGATGGAAAACCCCTTGAAGGTACCGCACCAGACAGTGTCATAGAACAATCAAGTGATAATAGTCTTGCTACATCAGGAGAAAGCGGCGCTACCAATAGTTTCCAGTCGGATGCTGCCGTTATGGAAGATAATCCAAATTCTGAAGTAAGTGCTGTTGCTGGGCAGGAAATTGGGCAAGAACCACAAAACATTGTAAACAAAGGTAGTGTTGCTATTACTGAAGGAAACGTCGATTCTGAAGGTAGTTTTGAAGTTGTAGCAAGCGTACCAGAATCAACTCCTGAGAATTTAGAACAAAGTGGAGTAGGTACAATGATTAACCTTGCTGATGAAAACCCAGAATTTGCTGATGCTATGGGCGATATGATCGATCAAACTGCTAGCGATAGCACCAACCAAGATAGTTTAGCTGAAGAATCTTCGGGTGGTGACGATGACGGTGGTGACGATGATGGTGGCGATTCTGAGGACGATGGTGAAGGTGACGACGAAGGTGACGACGAAGGTGACGACGAAGGTGACGACGAAGGCGACGACGAAGGTGACGACGAAGGCGACTCTGAAGACGACGGCGAAGGCGACTCTGAAGACGACGGCGAAGGTGATTCCGAAGGCGACGGTGAAGGTGATTCTGAAGGCGACGGCGAAGGTGATGCTGAAGGCGAAGGTGACGGCGATACTGGAGGCGACGGTGAAGGTGATGGCGATGCTGGAGGCGACGGTGAAGGCGATGGCGATGCTGGAGGCGATGGCGATGCTGGTGGCGATGGCGATGCTGGAGGCGATGGCGATGCTGGAGGCGATGGTGATGCTGGTGGCGATGGCGGTGGCGATGCTGGAGGCGATGGCGGTGGCGATGCTGGAGGCGATGGCGGTGGCGATGCTGGAGGCGGTGGTAGTAGCCCTTCTGATGTTTTCGATGATATAGGCGATGGAGCAAGTGAAAACGATACGAATGGTCAAGTGGGTGATTCTAAGGAATCTGGAAATTAAATTCAAGATAGAAAGTAAGTGAAAGTGATTCTAAAAAACATAAGTCAGGTAGTT
Source organism: Candidatus Uabimicrobium helgolandensis (assembly GCF_041508025.1). Lineage (NCBI taxonomy): Bacteria > Pseudomonadati > Planctomycetota > Candidatus Uabimicrobiia > Candidatus Uabimicrobiales > Candidatus Uabimicrobiaceae > Candidatus Uabimicrobium > Candidatus Uabimicrobium helgolandensis. Next base: position 1,113,579 of record NZ_CP165719.1, on the reverse strand, counting down.
GATAGATTTTTATTGTTTATTGTAGTAAGCATTTTATTTGTAGCATCGCTATTCTATGGCGGTGTGGATATTGTAGTGTGGAATAGTTTGTTAGCTACGATTGTAATATGTTGGTTTTTTGTATTATTTAAAAATACAAAACAAAATATATTGCAAATACCTAAGTGGCTACTCATTGTTGTACTAATGATGTTTTCTTATATGATTTTGCAATCATTTTTATTACAAGAACAAGTTTTAAAAATACCTTTTGTTATGCAAGACATACCTTTACCATGGGATATTTCAAGTACAACAACAAATCAATATGAAATGCATCTTGCTATCTACAATTGGCTTTTGCCAATACTTATGTTTTTTTTAATACCACAAATTACTTATACAAAAAAACAAACTCACTTTTTTTTAGCTGCGATTATAGCGATAGGATTTATTCAGGCTTGTTTAGGAATTGTACAATTTTTAGGGATAGATCCTATAACATACCTTCCTAGTATTGAAGGACGTGTACACGGAACATTTATTAATCGCAATACATATGCCTGCTTTATTTCCATGATTGGAGTAATTTCTACTGCGTGGTTAACAAAACTAGTAGTCCAAACTGTAAAAAAATCAAATAAAAAAAATATAGTTATTTGTATTTGGCAAAGTCGAAATTTCCACAAAATTTCAATACTTTTTATATCAACAATGACTATCACACTTTCTATATTTCTTAGTGTGTCAAAAGGAGTAGTTCTCAGCTTTCTGGTCGCAAGTCTTTGCTTTTTTTTACTTTATCTTCATCTACAAAAAATAACTCGAAAACAGATAATATACAGTGCAAAGATATTTATTCCTTTAATTTTAATATTTCTTTTATATTTGTATCTGTCAACTTTTCATAACATATACGAACGTTTTTCACTGTTTGCAGAAAAAGGAGACGTTCGTTCTCAGTTGTGGGAAGTAAGTGCTAATATTTCTTTGGACTATCCTTTGGGAGTAGGTGGAAATAATTTTTATTATATACTCCCTGTCTATAGTAAACCCTACTTGAATCATTATCATTATCCACATAATGATTACTTACAATTTCTTGTGGAGTATGGTTTTGTAGGAGTGTTATTGTTTTTAATAATTGTAATGGTGTGGTTAAAGTATGCATGGGCTATTCGCGACGAATGTGTTTTATCCCGTAGCCTATGGGCAGGTGCTATGGCTAGTTGCGTTGTGCTTTTTTGTCACGCGGTAGTCGACTTTAGCTTTCAAATAAATAGTCATCGTTTGCTACTTGCTGCCGTTATGGGTTTACTAATCACTCGAAAAAAAGTTGTTTTTGAAGCAGCGACCAAAAGCTCTTACCTAATACTGGTACTCTTTGCTTTATGCACAGTATTCGTATCAATACAATGCTTTACTTTTGTATGCGGTGAATATCTACAACCTCCAAAAGTATTTGATACTTTCTACGAAAACCGAAAGCTTAGTGTTATTAAACAACGTAAGTGGATGCTCCACACAGTTGAGCAATTAAAAATAGCCCACGAGTGGAATAAACAAGACCCTCATCTTTGCTATAAAATAGGTTTTTTATACTACGAGGCTTCGCGTTTACATTTTGCAAAAAAAATCGAACTTTTAAAACAAGCTGAAATTTACTTGCAAAAAACGCGAAAAACAATGCCTAGTAACTACAAAGTACATATATATTTAGCAAAAATTTACTTTGAACAAAAACGTTATGAAGATGCCGACAAGTCGATGATTACTGCCGTTTTTCTCGCTCCATACTACAAAGGATATGCTTCTGAAATAGCCAAATACTGGCTAAAACGTTGGCAACAAACAAAAGAAAAGTTGTACATAAATCTAATTGCTGATCGATTTTTAGCACTTTCAAGAAAAGATCCCGAAAAATTAGAACGTATACTCAAAGCCTGGAGTAAAGTAGCACAGCATTATAGTAAAGAAGAGCGTTGGTATGGCGTTATTTTTCCCAAAAAAAACGACTTCGCTATCCGCGCAGCTAAATATTTTCTAAACAACAATAAAGTTAATATAGCCGAACAAATGGTAAAACACATAAAAGATGATTTTTCCACGAAATCTTTACTCCAAGGGCACATTGCTGTTCATAAAAATCAGTTATCAATAGCTCTTGATAACTATTCTAAAGTTGATATAGATGAACAATCTGTTCAAGAAATTACTCAGATTCTTATAACGAAAAAACATTGGAATGAGGCTGTTAGTATTGCAAAATTAAGCAAATTAGAAAATCTTTCCTTATGTTTAGCTATGGTAAAGAAAAGCCTAGATACAAATATACCATTACTTAAAATCGAGCAATTTTTAGTTCAATGTGGTACAAAATACGGCAAAAATGCCGATTTTTTTTACTTGCGAGCAGTTATTTCAGAAAGAAAGCAACAGTTAAATGAGCATATTACATATGCTGAAAAAGCTGTAGAATACGAACGCAAAAATTTTGATTATCTAATGTATTTATTGCAATCTTTATACAAAAGGAAAATGTGGACAGACGCAGAAGAAAAAGCAAAAAAATATGCTCCTTACTATGCAAATCCCTTTCCTTTGTACAAGCGCATTTCCTATTCTTTTTATCGTTATAAGTTAAATAAAAAATCTTTGTATTGGGCTAAAAAAGCACAACAAACTAACAACAATGATTTTGAAATAAACTCATTAATTGCTCACCTTAAAAAGGAAGGCAAAAAGGAAAAGGAAGACTACGAATAACATTCAAATGTTTTTTTGTAATAAATAACATATATTTTCGAACAATGTTATGAATCTGAAGTTTAATGGAAAATAAAATGATGAAATACATATGCCTAATATTCTTTTTTTTAAGCTTTATTGTAGGGCAAGAATTAGAAAATAATAACTCTGAACAAGAGCAGGAGCAATCAGTACCAGAGGAAGAACAAAAACAAGCACAAGGACCTACTGGAATTGATTTGTTTTATGCAAACCGCGGTTTTGACCTAACTCCAAAAACCCAGGCATTACAATGGACAAATAAAGTATCTACCAGCTTTTATTACGATAGTAATATATTTCTAAATGACGGTGCTGATCGCCAAGACGATTTTGTGTCGGCAGTACAGCTCCAATCTGATGTACGTTATGTTCAAGAAAATTGGCAACTAGGTCTAACTGGCGTATTTCGTTATGAAGATTACTACGATGAAAATTCTCTAGATCAATTTTTGCCTCAGGCCTCTGTCGATTTTACTTACAAAGGAAAATCGTTTTACTTTTCTTTTAAAGATAGTATTTCTCGTAACACTACACCCAATACCGTCGACTTAAATGATCGTTCACCATGGCTTCAAAATCGCGCAGATATGATAATGGGTTTTCAATATAAACAGTTGACTTTTGAAGTTTCAACTTTCCACTCTTATTTAGATTTTGAGGATATTGAGGGAGATTACGAAAACTATGGTCAAGCATACACCATGAAGTATATGGCTCGCCAAAATGTAACCTTTATTTTTGAGGTGGACTGGGATTTCATCAACTATCGAGAAGCACAAATAGTTGCTGGAGATCCACAAAGTGATACTTTAGGTGTAAAAATATTACCCGGTGTAGAAATTGCTTTTACAAAAAGTTTGTATTTGTTACTGCAAGCGGGTCTTGACCATAGAACTTCTTTTAATTACGTAGGATTAAAGGCATTTTTTGTTTGGCAACCGACTGAAAATCTACGTTTTACTATTTCAGCCTTACGTCAAACACTGCCTACTTTTGCTGGGGATTTCCAATTGATCACTGTTTTTGGTTTGGGATCAGAATATCTACTTTCCGAAAATATTGTTATCAAAACCAACTTTAGTATTTTACACGGAAATCCTGAAAATGGAGCTACTAGTCCTCGTTATGATGCAGGAGTAATTTTTGTATACCGTTTATTTGATGGTGTAGAATTCGAAGCTTTTTGCAATTTAGCGGTGAAAGATGATAGTAATGCTGACTTTACATGGCTAAAAACCGGAGGAGGTATCAATGTTGTTTTTTAACAGTAAACTATGTTTGTTGTTTTGTTTGCTAATTTTTTTAACAAATGGATGTGAAAATTCTACAATTGTTGCTGACAAATCAACTCTCCAAAAGATTGCAGAACAAAAGAAAGAAGAAGAAGTTAAGAGGCTAGAAGCTGAGAGACGAGAAAAAGAGAGGCTAGAAGCTGAGAGACAAGAAGCTGAGAGACTAGCAAAAGCGAAAAAAAAACAACAGGAACCTACAGAAAATACTGATAAGATCTCAGAACCAATCAGAGCTATGCGCATACCAGATCTTAATTTAAATGTCGAAGCAAGGTTCATTCCAGGAGACAAAATTAAAATTGAGTTATCAGAAGAAGACGAGATGGTTCGCGAATTTACTATTTCGAATAAAGGTGTTATTTCATATCCATACGTGGAAAAAATAGAAGTAGTAGATAGAACTGTTTCTGAACTTGAAGATGAACTTGTTCGTAAACTCAAAAAATACTATAAACGTCCAGTGATAAATATTTCGGTTTTGAATTGGGCAGAAAGACGTGTCTACCTTTATGGGGTTGATGAAGGCAAAAATAGTGTTCTGTTAACACCTACAAAAGGAATGACAGCTAGTCAACTTCTCATTTCAGCAGGGGTATCTCCTAAGAGAGCTGATTTTAATCGCATCTCACTAACAAGAAGAGTGAATGGCAAACAAAAAATAATCGCAATTCCACTCCAAGAACTTTTAGAAAAATACGACATAAGAAAAGACGTTGTACTACAGCCTAACGATCTCATTCTTGTAAAAGAAGCGCCGAAAATTCATGTACAAGGAAATGTGAGATCTCCGGGATCATTTCCTCTGCAAAAAAATCAAAAAATGAATCTATTGTACGCTCTATCATTAGCTGAAGGAACCACTGAAGATGCTGATGTCGACAATATAAAAATCATACGCCAAGAAGAAAACGGTCATAAGGTTATCGTCGTTTCTTCTTCAACGCAAAGCGAAATGATTTCATTAGAGCCAGACGATATAATTGTTGTACCATCTCAAAACGAGAACATTGTGACTGTATATGGAGAAGTAGAAAAACCAGGTACTGTAAGAATTGTTGGTCGCTCTGTTCGTTTATCAACTGTTATAGCTAATGCTGGTGGCTTAACGCAGTACGCTTCGCATTCTATACGTGTATTTCGCTATTTTGAGAATGGCAAAACTAAAAAGTTTTCGATTGATTTTGATGCAATTACTTCTGGAGATAGTACTCAAGATATAGAGATGGAATCAGGCGATGTAGTTTATTGTGACTACGGTTTATGGTAAAGTAGAGGCTAGTAGAAAGCTTCTGCTTTCAAGGGATAAGACTAGTAATTAGGATAAACTTTATAAAAATGGAAAATCTAAATTTTAATCTTCGCTACTACCTAGAGCTTTTTTATAGAAGAAAATGGTTCATTGCAATTATTTTTGTACTATTTGTTATAGGTGGTGTACTTTATACATCTAAGCAAAGTAAATTTTATAAGACAAGCGCTGTTTTGTCTATAACACCTCCTCAAGACCGTAGTATTGGAGGTATAGAGATTCAAGAAAAAATCAGCTCTCATATGCAATATTTTGTCAACACTCAAAAACAAATTTTGCAAGGAGAAGGAACCGCACGTTCACTTGTCAAACGCTTGGATAATGATGTATGTAAAGAGTTTTTTGGTAAATCAAAAGAACAAGTCTCCATTAAAAGCGTTCTAAAGCAAATTACTGTAACTCATAGGCGTAATACCTATATTTTTGAAGTCGGGGTTATTGGTAAACAACCTAAAAATTGCGCTCTTGTAGCTAATCTTCTTATTGATATATTCATAGAAGAATACAATCACAATGAAAAATCATCACAGAACCAATTGTTAGGTTTTTTAAGCAGGGGTCTTCCACAAAGAAAAAAGAAACTTACAGAAGCGGAAGAGCGTATCAAAGATTTTGAAGAACGCAATAGAAACGTACTATTTTTCACTAACAGCGATAATAATTTTAATACAACACAAGTTGAAAAACTCGTAGACAAAATTCAAGATGTGAATGTCCAGCTCCTAACTAAAAAGAATCATTATGATAAGTGCGCCCTTGCCAGGGAAAAAGGTACAGTAAAAGCGATTCTTCGTTTAGAATTCTTTCGCGAAAGTGATTTGCTAAGCGATTTGCGTCAACGTGAATTTGAATTGCGTCAGCAATACGAAGAAAACAGTCTTCGCTATCAACCTGAACATCGCAAAATGGTATGGTTGAAAAAAAGTATTGAAAATACGCGTTCCAAAATAGAGCAAGAAGCAAAATTATTTATACATCGCGAAGAACAAGAGTATCTAGGGCTTGTTTTTAAGAAACAGCAACTAGAAAAGCTACTTAAAATAGAAAAAAACAAAATTTTAAAAGAAAGACAAATATACATCGATTACCAACACGCAAAACGTGAATATAGTCTACAATTAAAAACTTACAATAGTTTCATGGATAAAGTTGGTGAAATAAAAGCTATTAGTGAATATCAAGTAAACAACATCAGGCGTGTTCATGAAGCACTGCCTCCCAATTCACAGGATATTTACAGGCCACGTCCACTATTAAATTACATAATGAGCGGGCTTTTGGGTATTTTCTTTGGAATAATGTCAGTACTTGCTCTTGAAAGTCTAGATGACACTATACAAAACGAAAAAGATATTCGCGAATTAGTTGATGTTGCTGTTTTTGGCCAAATACCTTTTATTTCTAAACGGCACTATGGAAAAGATATTGAATTTGCGGTAACCAATCACGCAAAATCTCCCGTTGCTGAAGCATTTCGTTCATTATCATTAAGCGTTCTTTTGTTAGAAAATCAGCAAAAGACATTTGCGATCACAAGTCCGTGGGCTGGCGATGGAAAAACGGTGATCGCAACCAATATGTGTCAAACCATTGCAAAATCGGGAAAAAAAGTTTTACTTATAGATGCCGACCTTTATAAACCTAGAGTCGCCAGCAGCTTGAATATAACACATGAAATAGGCTTTTCGGATTTCATTCTAAATAAAGCTGATCTTGAAAGTGCAACTGTAAAACTGAATGACAATTTATGGTGCATGCCTGCTGGAAATCTACCCCAAGATCCACATCAAACTATATACAATAGTCCATTAAAACACATGATAAGTAGCTTAGAAAATCAGTTCGATTACATAATATTTGATACGCCACCTGCTGGACTTATTTCAGATGTAATGTTACTGGCTAATTGTGGAGTTAAAATATTTCTCGTAGTAACAATTAATAAATGTAAGAAAAAGCTACTACAATCTGTTCTCAAACGCTTTGAAGTATTACAAATGTCTCTACAGGGAGTTATTTTTAATCATAAATCAAAAGATGCAACGGACGCAGGAGGAATTTATGAGTACTACTATGGAAAATAAAGAGATTTCCTTATATACTGAAAGGCGAATTTTTTTATGAAACAAATATTGTACGTGATTGGGTGTATTTTTTTATTATCTTGTGCAGATAACGGAAGGAAAAATATTTTGGAAAACGTTTCAGCCAAAAAAGCTCAAGCTATAATTGATGAGAGCTCGGTAGTTGTACTTGATGTAAGAACGGAAAATGAATTTAGAGATGGACATATTAAAAATGCAATCAACATAAATTGCCAATCATCAGATTTTATGGACAAAATTCAAAATCTCGACAAGAGTACAACATACGTACTTCATTGTAAAAGTGGTGGACGCAGTACTTTTGCAATAAATAAAATGAAAGAACTTGGTTTTTCCACAATATATCATATGAATGGTGGAATGAACGAATGGGCTAACAATAAACTACCTATCGAAAAATGAAATTACTACTCATACAACCACCCATACAAGATTTTTATGACACCGATATTCGCCTACAACCTATTGGCCTTTGTTATCTTAAAGCAACGATAAAAAAGCATTTCCCTAATATAGAAGTTGTAGTGCGTGATTTCCATCAAGGATGGGGACGAAAGACTCTTCCTATTCCAAAAGAGCTCAGCTATCTACGTGAATACTATCCTTGGCCAGATAAAAGCCCATTTTGCTCATTTTATCATTACTACCATTTTGGGGCTTCTTTCGCACAAATTGCACAAGAAATAAAAGACTACTCTCCTGATTTTGTTGGTATATCTTCGTTGTTTACTCCTTATTATCGCGAAGTACTTAAAGTTGCGCAAATCGCAAAAGAACAAGTTGGCTGTCCTGTAGTAGTAGGTGGATCACACGTATCTGCTGTTCCGCGATCTATTTTACAGGACCACAATGTCGATTTTGTTATTTGTGGTGAAGGTGAAAAGGGAATTGTCGATTTATTGAAAGCCTGGCAAGAGAACAAGAATTATGAGCAGGTGGGCGGACTAGGGTATAAGATAGATGGAAAAATGTACTTAAATTCCGTAGGGACAAACTATGATATTGATGATTTACCTCTTCCTGATTTAGAAGATTTACAAAACGACAAGTATTTGTTTGAAAAGCGACCTTTATCCTTTGTTATTACTTCCCGTAGTTGCCCCCACAAATGTACATTCTGTTCCGTACATTTAACTTTTGGTAATCGTTATCGCCGTAGATGTCCTCATAATGTTGTTAGCGAAATAAAGAAGCGTTACGCCGAAGGGTACCGCGTTTTTGATTTTGAAGATGACAATTTAACATTTTACATCAAAGAAATGAAAGTACTCTGTAATGAGCTCATTAGTGCATTTCCTGAAAAAGATGTTCAGTTTCTCGCAATGAATGGAATCTCGTATCTCAGTTTGGATTCTGAACTATTACAATTAATGAAGCGAGCAGGTTTTTCTCATTTGAATTTAGCACTTGTTAGCTCAGATAAGACAGTTCGCGAAACTACAAAAAGACCCCACACAGTGGAAAAGTATCTTGAAGTTGTCAAAGAATCGACCTCGTTAGGGTTTCAAATTGTTTCCTATCAAATACTTGGACTACCTTCTGAAACCTTAGCCTCCATGATTCAAACATTGAGTTTTGGCGCTAGACTTCCCATATTACTGGGGGCTTCAATGTTTTATCTCACTCCCAACTCTCCAATTGCGAAAAACTTTCCGCCATTATCTGAAAAGCAAATGTTTACTTCGCGGTTGACAGCAATGGCAATAGAAACAGAAGATTTTCAAAGAGAAGATATATATACGTTGTTTGTTACCACGCGTATTATTAATTTTTTTAAAGGTTTACCTATTAAAAATTGTTCGCTTGAACAAGCTCTCCGCCAAGCATCGCAAATAGGAAGACGCGAAAAAATAGGCTATGAAATTTTAAATAGACTATTTAGTGAAAAAAAACTATATGCATACACTAAACAAGGTTATAAAGAATTGACCAAGTTCAAGGCAACCTTGTTCTTTGATATATGGCAAAATCTTGGTTATATCGCAACACAAAATAACGCCCAAATAAATATTTCTGTTTCGCATAAGCAAGTTGTTTCATAAGATGGAGCGAATAAAACGTCAAAATATTCAAAGCGTTAAAAGCAATACAGTATATGATTGCTGTGCCGTTTACATTTCCAAGTTCAGCTCTGTAGACAACAGCTCTTTTTACAATTGTAGTTTTCGCGAACGAGAAATAGAAATAATCCGCTGTAACAATTGTATTTTTTCACAATGTAACTTCCATAGCGTAGAATTCTATTACTGTCAAGGTTTACAAATCGAAGGTGGGTGTATGGAAAATCTAATTCTTTGCCAAGGCTCCCTACACAGCATAACTAAAAAAACTCAAGCAAAGAAATTACGCCTAGCAGTTTGTGATATTGACTCGCGAAATTTAGATAAAATTTCAGACGTACAGATTTTAGATTTGAGCGCACATCTTTTGAATTTAAGCAACATTAATGATTTAATAGAGTTTCCAAATCTCTATGATTTAAATTTAAGTGCAACAGGAATTAAAAAAATAGATCCTTTGCATAAGATTAAAAACTTAGCTAAACTTAACCTGAGTTATAATTCTTTTCTATCATCAGAGTGGCAGTGCCTAGTTGATCTAAATAGTTTACAAGAGCTAAATTTAGGCTATACAAATATTTACAATCACGATTTAGATTTTGCGGCAAATATGTCTAAACTAACACATTTATATTTAGGCTACACATCAATAAGCAGCTCTGGCGTTGAAAAATTACAAGAATGTTCTCAACTACAAAAATTAGAAATGCCACATACAAATCTTTGTGACGAGAGTATTAATTTTTTTACTCAAATGCTTAATTTGAAAACTTTAAATGTTTATTCTTCGAAAATGTCACCCGAAGGAATTGAATCTCTTCGTAATAAAATGCCGTGGTGCTACATATATGGATAAATGAGGTTAAAAATGAAAAATAAAAAATATTTACTACTGCTTTGTTGTTTATCTTTCCTAATTGCAGAAAAATATCCCCCTACACTCGAAAATATTTCTTACGGGGTACACCAAAGAAATGTAATGGATGTATGGCGAGTAGATTCTCCAACACCAACACCTGTACTTATTTATATGCATGGTGGTGGGTTTATTAAGGGGGATAAAAAATATGTACGCACAGATCCTATTTTACGTAAATGTTTAGAGAACAATATAGCGGTTATTTCTATTAATTATCGTTTTGTAACAACAGATCCTTACCCAGCTCCTATGCTCGATGGAAAAAGAGCTTTACAATTCGTCAGACACAATGCAAAAAAATGGAATATCAATAAGCAAAAAGTAGCTTTACTCGGATATTCAGCCGGAGCGCTTATGGGGTTGTGGTTAGGTTTAAAAAATGAAATGTGTGAGCCAATGAGCAAAGATCCTATCTTACGAGAATCAACACGCGTGCAGATTGTCGTGCCAAAGCAAGCACCAACTTCTACGGACCCCATCTGGATTTTGCAAAACATTGGAGGAGACGAACGAGTATATCCATCGCTTTTCCATTTCTACAATGTAAAATCTTTTGATGAACTGTACAAACCTGAAATTCGCCAAATAGCCTATGAATCATCACCTATCAATTTTGTAAGTATGGATGATCCTCTTGTTATTATGTATTATCATGGAAATTTAACCTCAACTCCTTTGCCAAAAAACACACCAATGGATACTTCTATTCACCATCCTCAGTTTGGTATATTGCTAAAACAAAAAATGGATGCTTTAGGATTGCAAAATTACATCTATTATCGAAACGCTGGTAATAAAAAAACAATTATTTCTTTTTTCAAAGAAGTTTTTGGTAAAGATTAATTGATCTAACAAAAGTAGTTACCCAGTTGAATGCAGAAATTTTATTTTCTAGCGCACAGCTAAGCTAAGCAACTGAGGGCAACAAAGCTAGAAAATAAAAACAATTTTAATGGTAAATACTTGGCAGGTCACTTAGTCTATGTCGTCTATAAAAACAGTAAATGCTTTCACGCAGTATAAAATCATTAGCGAGTTAGGTCGTGGTGGTATGGGGGTTGTATACAAAGCTTTTGATCAAAACCTTCAGCGTTTTGTTGCACTCAAAGTTATTCATGAAAGCAACATTAAAAACGATGCTGTAAAACGTTTTTTACGTGAAATTAAAACTGTCGCCGCCTTACAACACCCTAACATTGTACAACTCTACGAAAGTGGAACAAGCCCTCAGATCTATTTTACTATGGAATATATTGACGGATTACCTTTACGAGATAAAATAAAGACATTGCAATTCCAATTCGAAGAACTTGCGCTTATTTTTATAAAAATTTGTTATGCACTACAGCAAATGCACCACAGAAAAATTATCCATCGCGACATTAAACCTGATAATATAATGCTTACTGCTGAAAATGAACCAAAACTTATGGATTTTGGGTTAGCAAAACACATGATGGACTTCAATAGTCTATCACAACAGGGAGATATTATAGGTACGCCCTTTTATATGTCACCAGAACAAGCACTCAGCGCAAACACCGATGCACGCACAGATATATATTCCTTAGGTGCTACATTGTACGAAATGCTAACAGCACGTCCTCCTTTTTTGGGCAAGCTGTATGTGCAAGTAGCTTATAACGTCGTAAATAATGATCCTATTGCTCCTCGCTTGTTAAATAATGAGATCCCTTCTGATCTAGAACTAATATGTCTTAAATGCTTAGAAAAATCGCCTTTTAGACGTTACCCAAATATCGAAAGTTTATTATCAGACCTAGAGAACTATCTACAGCACAAGCCAATATCAATTAAATCAGAACGATTATATCGATTTAAAAAATGGTGCTATCGCCATAAGATTTTAAGTCTTTCGGCAATTTTTTTTGTATTTTTGTTAGCAACGATTAGCTTTTTTTCTTACGAAAAATGGCACACCAGTAAACAACTCCAAAAACTAAATTCGCAACTAATACTGCAACAAAAAGCCAAAGAAGACGCTTTAGTAAAATCACAACAGCAATTAATGAATGCTCATGTCAAGATGGCGCAATACCAATACTACCAGCGAAATATGAAAAACGCGTACAATGAATTACAAAAAGCTAAAGCTATTCAAAAAAGCAGTATTTTACCACTAGATAAATACGTTGAATATTTTACAAAATATTCAATAAAGCCACTAATAATGAGCAAAGAAAAATCACATACCTTCCCAAAAATAAAAAATGTTTTTGCTAATTATAAATACACGAAAGATTACATTTGCATGACTCATAGTGGAGGAGTTTATGTATGGAAAAAAAAGGACTACATCAACCTAAGTGCTAACAATATTATCTTTAAAATTCAACATCAACTCTGTACATTAAAAGACCATAATTTTGTTTACTATAATGGCAAAGAAGTTTCTATTACTGATTTACGTACAAAAAAAACAAAACGATTTTCTTTCGCAAGTAAAGCGCATTTCTCTTCTATTGCATATTTTGGTGAGTGGATTGCAATGCAAAGAAAAGAACAACTAATTTTGTTTAATTTAAATAACAAGAAAAAACAATTATTTAATAGCGAAAGAAGTATTTCTATCCAGGTACCTCCGCAATTTTTTAATAACGGAAAATACCTTGCCGCTGGAATAGAGAGTTCTATTGGTGTATGGCGGCTTGTAAACAATAAAAAATGGCAGCTTCATGCAAGCTTTTCTTTCTTAGGAAAGCATGTAGCAGCATACGAGGTTTCTCCGGCGGGAAATCAAGTTGTATATGGTGATCGTAGCGGTAATATTCATATGATCGATATGCAAGAAAAGATTACTTCTGTTTTTCGCAAACATAGCGCGATGATTACAGATATTGTTTTTAATGAAGATGGACGTTTGTTCGCATCTGCAGATAACAATGGTTATTTTGTAATATGGGATGCATTGTCCCAAAAGCCCATCAAAGCGCATAAAATTTCTACTCCTATTGAACACTTGCATTTTGGAAAAAATCAGTATTTGGCTGTTGTATCGAGAAAAAACGATCAGGCCACTTCTGAATATTGGAATGTGGAAAGAGGAATAAAAAGCTTGCAATTAAGGGATCGCAAAACAACGATACAGTCGGTACTAAAGACTGTAGGAGTCGACTCAGGCGCTCTATTTTATAATCCTGTGCTTATTAGTCCTAATAGTAAGTACGTTGCGTTTGTGTACCGTAGTGCTATTTCAATGTGGAATATTGAGCAAAGTTCGCATCACATATTTTTAGTGGACGAAAACTGGTTACATTCTGAAATTTGTAGATATAGATTTAGCTCTGACTCGAAAAGACTTGCCATTTTATACAGTAATGGGCGATTGATTATTCTTTCTACAAAAGATATGGAAGTTCTTGTCGACAAAAAAACAACAGGAAGAAAAAATAGATTCTACCAAGATGGTTTCCTTACATTTGCAGCTAATGGGGATTTATTTTTTTTAGTCAAATTGCAAGACCGCGATTTTCGTATACTAAAATATAGTAATACGCAAAAAAAGGTGTTGCAAATTTCTCCTTTTGAAGGAAAAGCGAATTACGCTGAATTTAATACACAAGGAGATCTTGCTGTTGGCGATATGCGGGGGCGTATTCATATTTTTTCTCAAGGCAATTTGTCCAAGAAACCAAGAGTTACTATCGATACAAAAATAAACAATGCTATTAGATATATTTCTTGGTCTGATAATCGAAAAATATTTGTTTGTGTTGAAGATGAACAATATGCATTTGTATTTTTATTGATGAGGGATAGCTATGTATTAGAAAAAAAAATACCGGTGGCTACGAAAATACGCTTTGCTCAGTTTTCAAACGATAACAAAGATTTAGCGATATTTGAAACAAATCGCTTATATATTTACAACCTCAAAAACCTATTTCGCGTAGAGCTCCTTCCAGGATATTATAAAGGAGGATTAGCATCTATGTCTAAAGATTGGAAATGGCTTGCGCTTCCTTCTACAAAGGGACAAGTAATTCTTGCTCCGCTTACTTTTAGGTAGCGTTTTTTTTAGTAACACTGTATACTTGTAATTCATGCAACGCTTATTATTTGTTGGGAGTTACTATGAATAAAATAAAATTGTTAATGATTATTTTTTGTGTTAATTATTGCTATGCTGATATCGTGTATTTGAAAAATGGCCGATCACTTGAAGGTAATGTGGTAAATAAAACAGACAGCATTATACTAGAAACTCCAAACGGTTATTTAGAAATACCCAAAGATCAAATCAGTGATATTGAAAATAGCAAAACCGTTTTAGAAATTTTTGAAGAACGAAAATCAAATTTAACAGAAGAAGATGCAGAAGGATGGTTTAATTTATACCTATGGGCAAAAAAACAACGCTTGCCACGTGAAGATCTTCTGCTTATTTTAGATAAATCAGTACAAGCAGATCCTGCACATGAGGACGCAAAAAACGAAATACTACACCTACTTACTATTGATGAAGAGCGCGAAAAAATCCGCGAACAGGAAAGACAAAAGAGAGAACAAAAAGAAAAAAAACTTGCTGAAGAGCAGCGTTTAAAACAAGAAGTTCTGCAAAAACAATTGGAAGAAAAAAGAAAAATAAGAGAAGAAAAAGAACGCCTTCAATTTGGACTTCTACCAGCAGAAATTCGCTATAACATTAAAAAATTTGTCGAATTTGAAGATTTTATCGATGAACTGTACCACAAACAACATTTTTTTCCGGTAAATAAATTTGCTAATCGTGGTGGCCTCAATTTACTATTTAGTTTTATTTTTCGTAAAGCGCAAAAAGCAGGGTTTTCTAGAAGTCAAGCGCGAGATTTAGCAAACAAATATAAAAACATTGCTGCCGTAGGTGGAGATCGTGCTTTTGATGTATTTCATCGCACATTTTTCACTATTATACGCCTTGATAGAGATAGAAATCCAAAAAGGCCAAGGTCTGCGACCAATCGCTTTCAAGACATAACAAATAAAAAATTGTTTTTGTTCGCAATGCGATTTGCCACTAAAGTTGCTAGCGGAGGAAGTACAGCTGACGGCGACTTTAATAGCGCATATAGCTTTTTATTTTTTAAATTTAACAAACGAACGGGATTAGGGTTACCACAGTACTTATCTTATCGCTTGGCCACAAAGTGCGCAGCAATAATCGCTGCTGGTGGAGGAGTTATTCGTTTTCGTAGTGCTTTTGGTTTTCATCTACGCCAATTTCGTATTAAACGTCAAAGTATTCGCAGTTCTATTATTCCAGCAATTCGCGAATCTTTAAATGAAATTCATCACCCACGCAGGTTTTTCAAGAAACGCAACTAAGCATGTTTGCACGTAAAAAAAATACTAAATATGTAGTACGTCCAACAATTCTTGGAATTTTTTTAGCTTTTAATTTACTACAATTTGGGATTTTTTTAATTGCGCAAAGTAGTTTTAATCTTGCTTATACAAAAGTGGGTAAATTAGCAAACAACGAATTTAAAAACGCTGATCCACAAGAATTTGAAATACTTCAACAGCAGGTTCAAAAAACAATAAATAGCTTTCAGGAAGAATTTTCACTAGAACGCCTAGTGGAAGAAATGGATAGCGCTCATTTAATGCGCGATCAAAAGATACATTACATTGCTGCTTTTTTATGTGGATTGCTATCGGTTGTTATCGCTTTTTTTGCAATTCTCATTTTTGCGAAAACCTGGCGTAGTTCATGGACAGAAATACGCCAGTGTAATTCGCAAATGAAAATCGTCTTCAAGGTAAGTTTTACTAGTAAGCTTATCAGTTGGGTCACAATTTTCATTGGCACAACAATTACTTTTGCTTCTGCACTTGCTCTACGTAAATTAATTTACTACCGCGATGAAGCGTGGTTTACTGCTTTTATGAATTATGAAAGCATGACACATCTTGCTAGTCATTACAACTCAACTCTTACTTTAGGTATTATATGTTTACTTTGGGGGATTTTTTCTGTTATATTTCATTGGCGAAAATCAACTATTTAAACTTAAATTACATTAGGGCCTGTCATCATTCAAGCTAATGAAGCCAAATAATGCAAGAAACTAAGTATACAGCCGCTAAAAAATTCTGAGCAGTTTTGTCGTACCGCGTAGCAATAGCTCGATATTGCTTGAGTTTGCAGAATAGATTTTCTATCAGATGGCGAGATTTATAAAGGTGGCTATCGCATTCTTTTGGCTTTTTAATATTAGATTTCGGAGGAATCACAACAATAATATCTCTTTGTTCTAATTTTTGAATAACGCGTTCTTCTACATAGTAAGCTTTGTCAGCAAGTAGCGCTTTAGCTTTGATAGAAGGTAATAATATCTGCTCCCACTAAATCATGTACTTGCCCTGCCGTCAAAGAGAAATCTGTAGGGTTCCCTAACGCATCACATATAGCATGTATTTTTGTGCTAAATCCTCCGCTACTTTTTCCTATTGCTTGGCTTTGATCTTTTTTTTTATTGCACCTGCACTATGTTGATGTGCCCTGATTACAGTTGAATCAATCATCGCATGCTCGTTATCCGAATCTTCTGATAATGCTTTGAATATTTTTGCCCATACTCCGTTTTTTGCCCACCGGTAGGTGTGGATTACTCTAAAATCTAGTAAAACAAAATCTTCTGGCCAACGGACGAGAACTTCTTTTGCGAGTTGTAGCAATGCTTACTCGTTTGGTCAAAGTTCAAGTAAAAACGTAAGACTTAAATTGCTAGACGAGATCGGGCTCGCAAGCGGGCTCGGGCTCGAAAAAATAGACAATACTTTGAATGATGACAGGCCCTAACATATATCCAAATTTTTATATATTAAATCATTGTGATAAACAATATCGCGAAATTCACTAATCATCATCGCAGTTGCTCCCCATACAATTCTTTGTTGCACATCAAAACAAGGAACTTTTAATTTCATCTTATATTTACCAACCGCTACTTTCGCTTTTTTTATAGTTTCAGGGGCTAGTAGTTCATTTAGTGACACACTCACAACTTCCGCAACTTCTTTAGGGTCAGGGATTAATGTAGGTGGTTCGTCCATATAACCAATATATGGAGCAACGATATAACGACTTGGTGGAATGTATACTTTTGTCATTTGTCCCACAATGTTTATTTTATTGCGAGAAATTCCTAGCTCTTCTTCTGTTTCTCTTAGAGCCGTTTGCTGTAAATTTTTATCTTCTGGCTCTTTTCTTCCGCCAGGAAAAGCCATTTGGGCGCTGTGGACACCTTTGTATGTTGGACGTTGAATTAACAAAGTGTGAATACTTTCTTTTTTCGCATAGAGCAAAAGTAGTACTGCACTTAAGCGAACATTTTTTTTGCGATTTAAAGCTTGTTCGGCTGTAATTCTTAAATATGATGCCATTTTACGATGAGCTTCTACGCCAGGCAGTTCTGAAGTTAACTGTTTTTTTAACTGTACTAAGAATTCTTGTAACACAATCAATCTCTTTCTTTTTTTAATACAAAGGAAATCGCTTGACGAACTTGCCAGTTTTTATCATTAAGTAATTTGACTAAAACTTGCCTTACTTTAGTTTCTCTAGGCGCTATTTCACCTAACGCATATATCGCATTGCTACGCACACGTATAGAAGTATCATTCTGTAACACTTCGAGTATCTCGTCAACAGCGCTATGAGCTTCTTTTCCTAAATCTTTTAAAGTAATAAGAGCGTGGACACGCATCTCCGTAAAAGGTTTCTTCAAGGTAGTTATCAAACCAAATACAGTTGTTTGTCCTCCTATTTTAGCCAGGGTTTCACTTACCATATTTCTTACTGGCCAGGATACATCTCCAAGAAGAGGTAGCAATACTGGTATTGCTATTTCTGCATTTTTTCCCATTACTCCTATAGCTTCAGCTGATAGTTCACGTACTTGCCAGTCTTTATGTCTTAAAAAAACAGACAATGTCGGTATGGTAAAAGCTCCTTTTTTGCCAATATTTTTAATAGCACGAATGATTTCTTTTTGAGCCCCTCCTGTACTTTTTTCAAGTGCTGAAACAAGAAAAGGCAAAGCCTTATAAGCTTCTTCTCCCATATTACCTATTGCAGCGGCGATAACTTCGCGATGAAACATTTTTTTATTTTTTAGAAATGGAATAATATACGGCAATGCTTTCTCTCCCATTTCCGCTATTGCTATTATTACCGTGTTACGCAACTCTTTAGGCGATTGCTCTGCTTCGTAAAGAAATTTGGGGATATACACAGCACCAACTTCCCCCATTTTTCCTATCGCAACTATCGCAGTGCGTTTGAGTCTTGGTTCTTTTGCAGTTAGAAACGTTTGTAAAGTCATCATCGTTAATTTGATCTGCGCTTTAATACTTACAAGGGCATGCATTATATTTTCTTTCAATGCAATATCTTTTGTTGTATTTAATACATTTAGTAATGGAGTCGCTGCTTGCTCTGCATGGTGACCAATATTACCCAAAGCAATTACTGCAAATGCCTTAGCTGCTCGATCTCCTGTTTTTAATGTTTCGATAAGTGTCTCGACAGCATTTTTTCCTATTTTGCTTAAAGTACGCGCCGCAATTTTACGCATGTATAAGTCCTGTGTTTTAACAATCGTATTCAAATGATCAATTGTTTTTTCTGTTGCCTTATCAGCCATTTTCTCTGCAGATAGCAAGGCTTCCTTACATAAATTTGGCCGCGAAAGTGCATCGTTAATAACGATCATTCCGCGAGAGTCTTGAATTTGTCCTAATGCAATGACTACATTTTTTTTTATTTCTATATCAGTATTTTCATATGCATTTGCTAAAACAGGCACTAACGACTTCGCGTCTTCTTCTAATCGCCCGACAATCGAAATGGAATAGAGAGCGATGTATTTATTTGAATGATTAATTGTTTGAGACAGAAGAGGAATCACAGCTGGGCCAATCAAGACAAGTGCATCTGCTGCGGCCTTACGGACTTGCCATTTTTTATGCGCAAGAAGAGGAATCAGTTCTTTTGTGGCATTACCTCCTATTTTTCCCAAAACATCTACAAATTGCTTTTTGTTTTTTTGCTGTTGTAACGCTTTTATTAAAGCAGGAATCGCAAGTTCTACACTATTATCTTCAATGCGTCCTAGGGCTTCTGCTGCGTAAAACTTTACAGACTTGTCATGTTTCTCAAGCAAACGAATAAGTGCTGGAATACTATTTTTTCCTATCTGCGCTAAGGCATAAGAAGCATGAGACCGCAAACGAGGTTTTTTCACTACTATGTCCTCTAAAATGACGATGACATTTTTCCCCATTTTCCCCAGAGCAATAGCTGCATATGTTTGCACTTCACTTTCAGTGTCCTCTAGTAAAGATAGTAAACTTGGCATTGCAAATGCAGCTATTTGCGGACCTATTTTTCCTATAGCATTCGCCGTATGCATTCTTACTTTCTTGTTTCCATCAGTGGTCATAACAATTAACTTATTAATAAAAGGGGTTGCTCTTTCTTCTAAGTTGCCAATGCTGTCAATAGTTGCTATTTTCAAATCAGAATCGTCACTTTGCAAAAATGGAATCGTTTTCTTTACCATTCGCATATCTTCCATTTTACCAATGGCAGTTATTGCTAGTTTTTGTAATTTTTTTATACGTAAACTTTTCGCTAACAGTTTATCTATCTCGCGAGAAGTTACTTTCATATTGATCAAACTCTGTAAAACAGCTCTACGAAGTACTAATGAGTTCTTTTCACGAAAAACTTTTGCCATTGGCTCCAAGAATGTTCTGTTTGCTGGTTGAATTTTGCCACAAGCTTTGACAGCTAAAACTTGAACTTGAAGATTGCTATCAAACAACCTTTGGGAAAGTTGTGATGATGCACTTTTTACCCCTATTTTCACAAGAGCTTCTATAGCAGCATAGCGTACTTGCCAACTTTCATCATCGAGTTTGCCGATTACAAAAGTACGAGAGTCAGGTGACTTTATTTCACCTAAGATATACAAAATGTGACTACGTACAACAAATGAAAAGTGGTTTATGTTTTTTAACAGTTCAGGAAGAGCCTTGTCTTTCATTGCAATAAAAGCTTTGCGTGTTAGTATAACCGTTTTTTTATTTTTTACAGACAATAGTTTAATCAACTCGTAGCAAGTTGGCTGCGCTACATCGCCCAATTGAATGAAAGCTTCTAACGTTTTTAAGGCTACTTTACTTTGTGGTTCCTTAAGCAAACTAATCATCATCGGAATTGCAGGAGATGCTTTTTTTCCTAAGTGACTCAGTGAATGTAAGGCCGATATTTTTACTGCACTATCTGGTGATTTCAATTGCGATATCAGCTTGCGAACGTGTTTATCAAGCTCATTTTGGCAAAATATATTGGTTATAACTATCAAAAAAAGCAACCAGTTCTTTTTCATTTTTTGGCCTCTTTATATCTTAGATGTAGAAATAAATAGTGAACCCAGTGCGAACATGTCTTATTATGAAATAAAATAGAGAATGTGCAATAAATTTTTTGCACAGTAATCGGTTTTCCATTTACAAAAAAACTAAAATTTGCTAAAATCTAAGATTCTTACACTTAAACGACCTAAGTGAATAAAAAGCTTGTTACTTTTCAGGCACGTAACAGTATTATGCACCTCCAAAATGCCGCGCTATTGTCCAAAGTAATTCGAATTTTGTAAAAATCGAAGGACACGCCTACTTTTTATCAGGTCGTTTAATTGGCAACTTCAAAAATAACCATCCACCATTTTGAAGACCAAGCCTCGCAAAATCATTTTTTTACTGCCTTTTGAACAATAATTATGTGGGAAAAATTATGGCTACCGCAAAGGATAAAGAATTTGCAAGGGTAACAATAACACTTGGTTTTATAAAACAACCACTTCTCCAAAATTTATGGAAACAATACGAAAAACAGAATTACTACCAAAAAACTCTCTCGTTTGCACAATGGTTGGTTCAAAATAAATTTTTGTCCTTGGCTCAAGTAGCAACTATAGAGCATCAAATCATTAATAAAGCGAGCTTGTCTGATACTTCTGATTTTGGAAGTGATCTTGATCAACAAATAAAGTCTGCTCTTGAAGATGAAGAATATTACGCACCAAGCAAAGATAGAATGCAAGTAATAAATGATGTAGATTTTGGGGAGATACCTTCTGTGGTAAGTACGGTTTACGATGATGAAAGCATTTCACAGCAAAGACTATTCGAAAATACCGATACAAAAAATCAAAAAATACCTGAAACAAAGGTAAATAATAATTTACCAGATATTCCACAAACGCTTTTTGAGGGTAACGCTCCTAACAGTAACGAAAATATATCTAAAGGAAATATTCCGCATACACTTTTCGAAGGAAATTCTCCTTTACAAAAAGATATTCCGCACACATTTTTTGAAGGAAATGCTCCGAATACAGGAGAAGGCATATCTAAGGGAAATATTCCACAGACACTTTTCGAAGGAAATTCTCCTTTACAAAAAGATATTCCGCACACATTTTTTGAAGGAAATGCTCCGAATACAGGAGAAGGCATATCTAAGGGAAATATTCCACAGACACTTTTTGAAGGAAATGCGCCTTTACAAAATATTCCACAGACACTTTTTGAAGGCAATTCTCCTTTACAGGAAAATATTCCACAGACACTTTTTGAAGGAAATGCGCCTTTACAAAATATTCCACAAACATTGTATGATAACGATCCTAGTATGCCTAAAGTTCAACATGACCATTTTTTTGATAACCCTTTTTCTTTGCCAAAAAATATGGTTCCAGCAACTCAGGTAGCTGGCTCCAACAATAATATTGATGAAGCGCAGGCTGAACTTGTGCACGCTGAATTTGCTTCAGAAACAATATCTTCGACTATAAAACCGGGAAAAAAATTAGGTCGCTATGATATTATTGGCGAAATTGGTCGAGGTGGAATGGGAAAAGTTTACAAAGTTTATGATCCAACAACAGAAAAAATCATTGCATTAAAAGTTCTCCTTTCTACAGGAGAACGAGAAACTGAAAAAATGGGCCGCTTTCTCAGAGAAGCTTTTCTTTCCTCAAAATTTGATCATCCTAACATTGTCGCTGTTCACGATATTGGCAACGAAGACGGCAATATATTCTTTACTATGGATTTTATCGAAGGACGAACTCTTGATCAATTGATCAAAGAGCGTAGTTTAACAAGAAGACAACTTGTCGAACTAATGATTAAAGTTACCCAAGCTGTTGCTCATGCTCATGGTAAAAAAATAATACACCGTGACTTAAAACCTGAGAACATTATACTTGACAAAAATAAAGAGCCAATGGTCATGGATTTTGGTTTGGCAAAAATTGTAAATGAAGATAGCAAACTCTCGAAGAGTGGTATGATCATAGGTACTGTACACTACATGCCACCTGAGCAAGCAGATGGTTTAGTAAAAGAGCTCGATGAACGAAGTGATACTTATGCACTTGGCGCAATACTCTACGAACTCATTACTCACCGTACTCCTTTTACTGGATCTTCATTCTCTGAAGTCATTGATCAAATTTTATATCAAGATCCACCTCCGCCTTCAAAAGTAGCAAAAAGAGTTCCTCGAGACCTTGAAAAAATATGTTTAAAAGCAATCGAAAAGGAAAAGGAAGATCGTTATCAATCAGCTGAAGACTTAGCAGCAGACCTTACTTCTTTTTCACGTGGCCAAAAAATCAATATCAAAAGTCCTTTTTGGCCAAAAATTATTCGCAGTACCAAAAAAAGCTTGCGTAGTCGAAAAATAAAATATATCGCTTCTTTTATTACGTTATTTACAATATGTATATTTTTGACTATTTCTGTTTTGCGAAGTAAGCAAAAAAACCTTACCTCACAAGATATTAAATTTTCTCTTGTAAATAGCAAAAAATCAAAACAAAATACATTTTCGGTCGGAGAAAATATCTATTTGATGATCAACTGGAATTCAAAAAAACAAATACAAAAAAATAAAGTTTATCTTGAATTCTACGGTAAAAAACTCGAATCTTATCAATCAAATTATACACAACAACAATCTATAAACGAGCTACTTACAAATGTAAAACTTTTACTAGAAACACCAGGGCAGTACCAACTTGTATCAAAGATAAGCATTGGTAAATTGCAAAAAGAAAAAGTTTTGTCTTTTACTATCAAACCTTTAGATATTCCTATCAAGAAACAAGTGGTAATGTTTCGTAATGATTTACAACGAACAGGTGCCATAAAAAAAGAAATTTCCTATGACCGCGAATTTAAAGTACATTCTCAATTTAAAATTCCTTATGGGGTGTGGGCTGCACCAATCGAAGAAAATGGCGTACTGTATATTGCAACAGCTCAAGGAGCTGTGCATGCCTATAATTATATCAACCGAACAAAATTATGGTCATTTCAAGTAGAAAAAACTAAAGTATCTAAAAATAATAAAAACAAACTCAATATTTACTCCTCTCCAACAATCGCAGGTAAATTTTTATATTTTGGTAGTGAAAATGGCAATTTTTACGCGTTAGATAAAAATACCGGCGAAGAAATTTGGAAATTTTCAACCGGAGGTTTTATTAGTTCTTCACCTCTTGTAAATGAACATCTTTGTTATTTTGGTAGTAGTGATAGTAAACTGTATTGTTTGAATAGATTTAGCGGTGAATTAATTTGGTCTTTTGTAGCTCAAGGTTCTATTTTTTGCTCTCCAGCATACCAAGATGAAGTAATTTATTTTGGAGACTTAAAATCTTATTTTTATGCTATCGATGCTAAATTTGGTCATCAAATTTGGAAAGATAAAGCCTCTGGAAAAATAATGTCGACACCAACTGTTATAGCCAACCGTGTTTATTTTACAAATAATAGCGGAACTATCTATGCAAAACAAACAAAAACAGGCATAACAGAGTGGACTTATGATGGTAAGAATCCTATTTTATTTGCTTCGCCAACAATAGTAGATGACTTACTATTTTGTGGTAGTTTTAATGGTTTACATATTGTAAATACAAGGTCTGGCAAGAGAATACATTTTATACGTACAAAAGACAGAATCTACAGTTCACCAATTTATACTAAAAACAAGATTGTCTACTGCACTACAAATGATGGAAAAATTTTAATTTTAAATACAAACAATCTAAAAAAATTCAAGTACCTTGATGTTCGAAAAAATAAACCACAAGTAATTCTTTATGCGTCGCCTACTATTAGTAATGGCTATTTGTTTGTCGCATCGGCAAAGGGACACATTTTTATCTTTAAATAAGAAAAGGTTTTGCCTTTTTCAATTCGTGGGCGTAAATGAAGTATGTTAATAAAAGATAGATATGAGATTATTCAGAAGCTAGGAGCAGGAGCTTCTAGTGAAGTATTCTTAGCACGTGATACAGTTTCTCAGCGACCTGTAGCTATAAAGAAAATAATCTTAAGAGACAATAAAGAAGTCATATTAATGAGACTACAAAGAGAATATTCTCTTTTGTCTCAAATTCGCCACCCCAATATATTGTGCGCCTATGACTACTTTATTGAAAAAGATTGCTTTTTTATGATCACAGAGTACATTAAAGGATGTACTTTAGAAGAGCTAATTGAAAAGTACAAACATTCTTTGTCATTTTATGATCGATTGGTTGTTGCCATTCAGTTAGCTCGTTCAGTAGAAGTTATTAATACCTTAGGAATTGTTCATCGTGATATAAAACCTCCTAATATAATGCTTGACTCAGTAAATCGTTTAGTAAAAATCTTAGACTTAGGAACAGGAAAAAAGCTCAATTCAGAAGAAGAAAACGCAAGAGTTACAAAAGCAGGAACAGTTGTTGGTACGCCCTCTTACATGAGTCCTGAACAAATAAAGTCGGAGATATATGAAAATACAGATGTATTTTCATGTGCAATTACTCTTTATCAATTTTTTTCATGGTCAGAACAATCACCTTTTGAACGTAAAAATTTACTCGCAACTTTAAACGCCATTGCCAACGAAAAATTACCTCCTCTAAATGAAGTTATTCATACAACAAACAACGAAGAAAGACAAATCTATCTTCTTTTAGGAGAAACACTGTCTCTTGGTTTAATAAAAGATCCTGAGCAAAGAATAGGCATTAGTAATTTTGCTAAGCAAATCCAAGAAGCACTTGAGAAATATAACATGCTAAGAATGCTAGCATCAGGAGTTCACGGGCATACCTGGGAACCAGGGCAAGCTCTCAGCAATCAGGAAAGAGAAAAACTAAAAAATCTGCGCGAAAAATATGGTGAAGATCAAGGCATACGTAAAAGAAAACAAACAACTAAACCGAAAGTGCCTGTAAATCAACATAGACCAAATACAGCAAGAATAAATGCCAATAGACGTTTATCAGCTAAAATAACCTCTACCCAAAGAATAGCGAAACAAAAAGCTCTCTCGCAAAAAGAAAAGCAACAGGCAAAGATAATTTATTCGTTAATATTTGTTGGATTAATTATTTCTGCGTCAGTCTTTTTCTATAGATTCAACTTAAGTTCAACAAAAGTGGATAGCCCTGAGAAAATAGAAAAGGTAAAAAAAAATCCAAGTTATTTTATAGATGACGATGTAAAAAAACTTGTTAGCTTAACCAAGGACCATCGTTACACAAATGTACTAAAGCTTTTATCAAATATACAAGAAAAGTCTCCACAAAAATACGATTCATCAACTTCTGACCCTCTTACACATCTCATTGTAGCACTTTATAGTAAGAACTATTCACAAGCTCATAAACATACTCGAGAGACGTTAAAAAACGATTATCATGGATTGGGTTTGTATTTAAGTATCCAGACATTTGCCTTAAACGGAGATATGTCCTTAGCTAAGTGGTATAGTGGAGTTTTCGTTGAAAACTATTCTGATTTTTATAACGAAATAAAAAATCCAGCAATAGACCTTTCTTTAAGTTCTATTGAAGCTTACAATAAATGGAAAATATGGGAAGGACCAAAGCCAGAAAAAAGCCTTTATAAACAATATATGATTTTAGCTTTTTTAAGCTCTCTACCAAAAAAAATTGATTGGAAAGAAATACGAAAAAGAATAACGGAAGAATCTTTCAAACACATATGTGATTTTTTATATTATAGTAGCAGACATCTTGAAATTCCTTTCAATGAGCGTTACCAAAAATTAAAGCATATCGCGCAAAAATTACCTAACTTACACTATCCTTTTTACAATCTATTACTAATATCTAATAATCAGAATGATCAACTCGCTATACGCAAAAAAATACCTCATTACAAAGGTTTTTATCCAATAGATTTACTACTTAAGACAAACATCAAAAATGTAAGTACTGATAAATATAAATTAAATGCCAATTCAGAAATGCTTAAAAGAGCGTTATGTTGCGCTGTAATAAAATATAATCACTATGATAAAATTGATAGTCTAATTCAGTACTATCCTGAAGCACTACAAGGCTATACATTGAAACTTACACGTTCGTCTATATCACTAAAAATACTTTATGGATTTCTCAACTCAAATCTCGGTAATTTCCACAGCCAGCATAAAAAATATTTTATAAACCACATAGAAAAAGCAAAACCCCGAAATATTCGTTCTCTATACTGGAATTTAGAAAGAATAAAAGTTATTCACCAACGTACAGCATCAATAATAAATAGTAGCTTGTCTGTTAGAATAGAAAAAATAGAGGAACTACAGTCTATATTGACTAAAAAATTAAAGAGCACCGAAAAAACAAAAATGTTTTACTCCTTGTTATTGTCTCAAAATTGGAAAGCCTTAGAAAAAGTTTTAAAAAAAATAAAACAACATTCAGCAGAGGAGTATTATTTTTATAAAGCTGTTTATCAAACAGAGCGATTATATTATAAACATTCAATCGCTAAAAAAGAGCACAGCAACTTAGTACAGCTACAAACGATAGAGAACTTATTTTCTAAAACCCAGCTACAAAAAAGTAAATGGCGCAATCATGGACTATTTTTACTTGAATATATAAATCCCCTCATTACATACTATAAAAAAAATCATCTCCTTGAATTTCAACAACCTAAAGCCCAAATACTAAAAAACATGTGGTTTACATATGTACATAATCACTTACATAATCTCTATGTTCTTAGAGAGAAGGCAACTTTTGATTTAAAACTACAACCCGATTTGGAAAAAACTAGATCTTACCTTAAACGAGCGACGCAATATTTACAAATAAATCAACACGATAAAATGCAACGAGATTTTGAAATTGCACGTTTCATATATCCTCTATTTCACTATCATTCCCAAGAAGAGAATGGTATAAAGCAATCACTAGAGTTTCTAGAAAAACAAAAATAGGTGTCACACATGCTACTTGGCAAGTATAAACTACTCAAAACTATTGGGCAAGGTGGAGTTGGACGCGTTTTCTTAGCTCAACATCAACAAAATCAGAAACTTTACGCTATAAAAGAAGTGTACAACGACGAAGGAAATTTACGGTTTCGTCGCGAATACAATTTGCTATCTGCAATAGATCACCCAAACATAGTAAAAGCATATGATTTTTTCTCTATGAATGATAAATGGTTTATGGTGATGGAGTATGTAGAAGGCCTCTCGTTAGGAGAGTTTATAAGGCAAAATTCTAAGCTTTCAACAAAGGCGTTACTAGCTATTGCTATCCAAATTTCCAGAGCTGTAGAAGTAGTAAATTCTACAGGCATTATCCATCGCGATATCAAACCAGGTAACATAATGGTTGATAACAAGAATCATATTATAAAAATTCTCGATTTGGGAATGGGCAAACATCTTGATAATTTTCAAGAAAGTCGTAAGTTAACAAAAACGGGTGCTGTTGTTGGGACTGTTGATTATATGAGTCCTGAGCAAATGAACGGCAAACTGTATGATAACAGTGATGTCTTTTCTGTTGGAATTACTTTATATCAACTATTTCGTTGGGAACAAGAGTCGGTATTTGCTTGCGATGGTATCCTACATACGATGAATAATGTTGCCAAGAAAAAACTTCCTCCTTTTCCAAAGGAAGAGATAAAACGCCATGAAATGGGAATTTATAAAGAAATTTATAAAATACTTAAACAAGCTGTAGAAAAAGATTCACTAAAACGAACAAAAAGTTGTTGCGATTTAGCGCAAGCTCTAAATAAAGCATATTTGAAAATACGTGGAAGTGGAAAAAGCGCTTGGAAACCCTCCAGCCAACTAGATAGTAAATCGTTAGTTGCTTTGAAAGAAATAAAAGAAAAATTCCCCAACATAGAGCAAATTCCTCGCCGCACAAATCGTTATAAGAATAACAGAAAAGTTAGTAAACATTCTACTCTGTATCCTATTTTGCTTATAGCAACCTTTATTTTATTCATTGGTTTATGGAAATTTTTGCCAAACAGCGTAGCCTCAAAGGAAACGTTTTCTTCTTTGTTAACACACTTACAACAACTAGATAAACAACAAAACTATAAACAAATGCACCATATAATTGCAAAGCTTGATAATAAGCGCGGCGAATTTTTTCACGCACACCAAGCTAAAAATAACAAAGAAAAATTTATACAAGAATTTTACTTGCGAAATCGGACGCAAGATACTTTGGATTTGGGAGCAAAAATTTTACGCGATCATCACAGTGCATTAAGCTTGTTCTTTAATGTGCGTTTATTTGTGTTAAAGGGTGAATACACGTTAGCAACATGGTATAGCGGCGTATTATATAACAAATATCCAGTGTTTTTTAAAACAGCAAAACATCCAGCGCTATGCATATTTACTCACCGACATTTTGAGGCGTTCGAATTATTACAGGAATGGAAAACAGCACCGCAACTTATTTATGAAAAACATTGTTGCCAATTTTTTCTCGATATCATTCTGTTAAAACTTTATACAGGAACAAACAGCCCAAATAAATGGAGCGACTATAAACTTCCACAGGCAATAAGAAATTCTTTTTTCTCCGCTTTATTTCACTTCATTAAAACAGACTTTTATGACAATGCAAAAAATCCCAGAAGGTGGCCCAGTGTACAAAAAAGTGCATTTTCTGTCCCCGGCTATGAAAAAATGCACAGTATAAATCACCGACTTTACACTTTACAAATTGAATTACAGAAAAACTTTTCAGGTGTAAGAGAAAAATTACAACCTTTTATAGATAAATATCCAGATTTTTTGCCATCTAAAATAGCAATAGGCGAATTTTCCCCGAACGATTTTCAAAGTATTTCTCGCGATCGCGGAACCCTAGACGAAATAAAAGGCACTCTTTACCAATGTATTCTTGCATACTCCCAGCAACAAAACATAAAAAAATTCCAAAAGTGCGCAGATAGTTTGGTTTCATATATTCCTAATTGGCATTTTAGTCACATTTATAAATCTGACGCTGAGCAACAAAACAAACGTCTTTTTGATTCAATAATGTCATTTTTACGAGGAGTACAAATTGATCATAGTGTGTACGCTCGCAGGCGCAACAAAATAGAATTTTTGTGGAAATACCTAAAAACCCAAGAAAAATTGAGTGTTGTTTTTGAGCTTAAGTGGTTTATACATATGTTGGATTTTTATAAGTCTCAGCCTGGTGTCAGATATATTAAATTTCTAAATCAGTTACAAAACCAACAGCAAAGATTAATTTCATTGTTGCAGAGAGAAAGACTGTATAATACTGAGTACAATGCACTATTACAGTTATTACTCAGAAATAAAAAAGCAACGCAAAGCGATTACAGAAATATTTTGAGACAATATCAGGCAGTTCCTAACATAGAAGAAAATGTGTTTCGTCATATGATCATGGTCCAACAATTTGACACATGTAGTCAACTTCTAACTGAAAAAAATCATTTTCCTCTACTCAAGTGCATCCTACTTATACGCCGTACAGAATTCTCAACTAAAAAGAATTTACTACATTGCGCTGATTTATTAAAAACTTATAATGAAAACAACCCTAGTAAAAAACACGGAGTGTTGTTTTATCTTGAAGTTTATAATTTAGTGTTGCGCCTTATCAATAAAAAAGTGTATAAAAAAGCAAGAGAAGTATTGTCGTATAACAACAATATTTACTATATTGCTAACGCACAACGATTAACTCGTCATCAAGAAATAGAAAGCAAGCTTGAAAGAAAATCTCCTGTAAATGCTTTGTATGTTAACCAAGGAAATATACTACTGGGAAAATATATAGAGCAGCAACAATTTGGAAAAGCACAAAAACTAGCACATTACATTAAATATTTATCCACCTTGGAAAGACCATCGCCACAAGAAATAAAAAAACTTAATAACTACTTAGAGGGTTTAAATGAAGTTTCACATAGAAAAACGCGAAAAAATTAAAGTTCCTTGCGTTCTAAATGCACAAATGGATCCCATAAAAGGTAAAGACTCAATTGAATATGTAGAGGTTATCACCGATATAGCTGCTCCGGTAATTTTAACTAGCGATTTACACCACAACGCTCTCGAACTGATGGATCTAATTGCTGAAAAAGTACAAACTCCGCGCGAATTTATTTTTATAAGTGCTGGAGACATGGCAGGGACAGGTATTATTGGTAGTAATGGTGACCCCACTATGGCGATAGAAAAAGCTAGCTCCTATTTTAAAAAAGTATTTTTTGTCAATGGAAATCACGACCAGACATCCTCTATACTACAAGGAAAACGCAACGCTGATAAAAGCAATTGTCATTTACACAATCGTGTACAGTCAATAGACTCCTTTGGTACGATTGCAGGAGTTGATGGTATTATATCGCGTAAAAAACTTTTGCACCGCATACCAAAACAAAACTACATCGACACTTTACACCGCGTAGTTGCTAGTTCACCGCAGTGGCTTATTACACATGAAATACCAGAGATACCAGAGATTACAAACAAATCTTCTGGTGATTTTGATTTGCGCGAACTTGTGATTAATTCAGGGGTGCGTTTCCATGTTTTTGGACATCACAGTTTCAAAAATTTTTACGGCACCATAAACAACACTACATTTATCAATGTTGATAGTAGAGTCATTTGTATGAGAAATTCATGAAAGTAGAAATTCAGCAACAGTTTGAACAAAATGGATACATTGGTGATTCCAATATCTATATGTCTCTATTTTTGGCGCAGAAACTCGAAAAACCTCTCCTTATTGAAGGACCTCCAGGAGTAGGTAAAACTGAGATTGCAAAGATACTCGCTAAAATTCATAGTTGTGAACTAATACGTTTACAATGCTACGAAGGTTTAGATAGCCATTCTGCTCTTTATGACTGGAACTATCAAAAACAGCTTCTGTATTTAAAAGCGAATGAAAATGAAAATTTAGATACCAAAGAGCGCCATATTTTTAGTGAAAAATTTCTGCTTAAAAGACCCCTCTTAGAAGCAATCACTAGTTCTAAAAAAGCTGTTTTACTTATAGACGAAGTTGATCGCGCCGATGAAGAATTTGAAAGCTTTCTACTTGAAATTTTATCCGATTGGCAAATTTCTGTCCCTGAAATAGGAACAATAGCAGCGAAAAACATTCCTTACACAATCTTAACTAGTAATCGTAAACGTCCACTATCCCAAGCTTTGCGAAGAAGATGCTTGTATTTATGGATAGACTACCCTTCCTTCGAAAAAGAACTTACTATATTACAAGCTCATGTACCACAAATAGATCAACAACTAAGTGCTGAAATTTGCGGATTTGTGCACCTAGCACGAAATTTAACTTTAAATAAAAAGCCAGGTATCGCAGAAACAATTGATTGGGCCTTATCTTTAGCCCTACTTAATGCCGCTCACCTTAAAATAGATACCATTGAAATTTTATTGGGAGTTGTTTTCAAAAATGAACGTGATATAAAGCAAATAAAAACTCTATTACCTAAATTCGTAGAAGAAATTGCAAAAACAAGAGAACACAAAGAACCTCTGCAACGACTTAAAAACCTTATTACAATAGGTGTTTATGAGTAGATTTAATATAACAAAGGAAGGCAAATAGTGACAAGTCCTAGTTTCAGTGAGCATCTAACGCAATTCTACGCCTATATAAAAGCACAAGGCCTAATTATCTCAATTGCCGAAGAAATTTGTGCTACACAAGCGATAATGCACATTGATATTCTCGACCGCCCATCCTTTTATTTTGCTCTACAAACATGTTTAGCAAAAACTCGCTCTCAACAACAAATTTTTCATCGTGCTTTTTATGAATATTGGTATGCAGGTGTTATTAAACAAAAAGCTAATCAAGATGCGAATAGTTGTGAGGAAAATAAAAAAAATAATAGCAAAAAAATGCAAAACCTCCCAAGCGTAAATTCACAAGGAAATAAATCATCTTCTCTACAGGCAATGTTTACATATAGTCCTCTTCATCAAAACAAACAACAACAATTTGTTTCAAAAATTAGTCAAAGATTAAAAGATACAATTGATGAAATAGCAAGACAGCTAGCACAAAGTTTAAATCGCAATTATAAACGCGCCAAGAAGAATCGCATTAACATGCGAAACACCATATACAAAAACCGTAAATATCATCCTGATATACTGCGATTATATTTTCGTGATAAAAAGAAACAACGATTAAAATTAGTAATTCTTTGTGACACTAGTTACTCGATGAAAAACTATAACAACTTTTTTTTACAGTTTATTTTTGCATTCGCAAAGTACTATCCACATATAACGCCATTTTTATTCAACACCAAGCTCTATCAAATAAATGCGCAAATAGACAATTCTTACCACACTTTTTCGAGATTAACTCCCCAGAGCGGAACACGCATCGGCGAATCGCTGGCTGAGTTTTTACAAAAATATTTACATTTAATCAACAAATCAACATATGTTATTATAGTAAGTGATGGTTGGGATCGAGGTAATATCAATACTATTGAAAATGCATTACAACAAATCGACTATTACAGTAAAGGTATTATATGGTTAAATCCATGGAGCGCGACATCGGGTTTCGAACCAACCTCGCGATGTATGAAAATAGCAAAACCGTATATTAAAATACTTTCCTCAGTACACGATATTTCTAGCCTTGAAAAATTCGCACACTTGTTAGTTGAAAGAAAAAATACATGAAAGAAATCCAAGATATTATCGAAAAAATGCGAAAAACAAAAGAACGTGCGGTATTAGCGACTGTTGTGCATATTAAGGGATCAACATATCGTAGACCAGGCGCACGTATGTTGATTACCGAGTCAGGGGAATTAGTTGGAGCAATCAGCGGCGGTTGCCTTGAAGAAGACGTTCGAGAAAAATCAACAACTATTTTGCAACACAATAAAAAAAGACTTGTCACTTATGACATGATGTCCGATGACGATATCGTCTGGGGGCTTGGTCTAGGATGTAATGGTATCATCCAAGTATTGTTAGAGCCTGTAATTGCAGGAGAAATTCCAAAAGAATTGCAATTTGCTGAGAATTGTTATATCGAAGAAAAGAACGGTTTTATTGCTACAATATTCGAATCAAAAAATGAACAGCTCGTTGGTAAAAAATATTGCGGAGAGAAAAACGGTGATATTTGGGACCAAATTGCGCGAGCCAATCCAAATGTTTTACAAAATAACAAAAATCGAGTTGTTGAAATGGAAATAGAACAATATGAATGCAAAATTCTCGTCGAAAATATCTTTCCGACAACCATTGTTATTTTCGGTGCAGGTTTTGATGCCGTGCCGGTCGTTAATTTCTGCAAAAATTTAGGATGGAAAGTGATTGTTTGCGATCCTCGCGAAACTTATTTGACAGAGGAACGATTTCCACAAGCAGATTTACGAATTATTACCCACCCCAAGAAAATTAGCTTCGAATTAAAACCACATCATTTTGTAATAGTTATGACTCATAACTACTACAACGATCTAGAAGTGGTTAAACAGCTACAAAAAGTAATGGTAGCATATATTGGTATGTTAGGTCCAAAAAGTAGAACAAAGAGAATTCTCAATGAGATAGAGGAACAAACACACCAGCAAGTAAATGAAAAAAATATTTTTGGCCCTATTGGCCTCGATATTGGTAGTGAAACCCCCGAAGAAATTGCCGTCGCTATTATTTCAGAGATACTAGCTGTAAAAAATAAGCGTGGTGGAGGGTATTTAAAATTGTATGCTGGCTCCATACATTAAAATCGTATCTAACACTTGAAAATATTAAAATCGATTCCGATCGATCAGGCACTCTTTGCCAAAGAAATTCTCGCTATGTCCGTTTACAAATCAAGTAAAAACTTAAGATTCAAGCTCCTAAGCGATATCGGGTTCGGGCCCGAAAAAACAAATAATACTTTGAATGATGACAGGCCCGAATATCACTTTACTTACTTATACGGAACAACACGCTAGTTTTTGTATTTTGTTTTTATATACCAGTTGAAACTAACATAACTAATTTTTGCTACCACTATACCAGGAACAATTAAGTATAAAAACAATCTTAAACCAATAAAGATGATTGCTACTAGCAAAATAGAGTAAGGAGTATTTTGGCCAGAAGCAGTCAATACAGCAAATACACTACTGCCATTCAACCAATATAGCAGTGTTGTATAAACTATCACAAATACCGCTAGTATTAGATACCACCTATTCTTTTGTTTGTGATCATTCATTTTTTTACTTTCTCTGAAATTGCTGTGATCATCGCGAACATGATCGCATTCCCAAGAGGTCCTCCGGTAACATATTGCCACTTTCCTCCAGAAGATAAAGATGTGCCAAAAAGCACAGAGGTGCGATATATTTTGTTAAAATAATCTCGGTCACCATGAATTCGAGCTCCTGCCATCATAAAACCTGTAGCAGAAACACCATAACCCACGACCACAGGACCCGAATCTACATCGCCTGTAGCTTCATAGGTAGAAGCTAGATATTCACGCACCACTCCAAATCCCAAAATAGACTCCGCTAGTTTATCTTTCGTTGCCTGATAAAGCTGTTTTGAAAGTTTTAAATCAATAAAACTTAAAAAATACAAGCCAAAAGTTGTTCCCGAGCCGCGCGGTTCATCTATAGGTAAACCACTGGAAGAGTCAACGGCCTGAAAAATAAGTCCTGACTTCGGATCTATATACCGTTGATGAAAATTAACTAAAAATTCTTTTAGAAGCGGCTGTTTTTTTTGCGTTGCCTGGGCATGCAAACCAATAGAAGCAAATGCTAAACAATTATCAGGAGGATAGACTTCATTTGGATATGTTTCTATGAGTTTGATTTTATTTTTTCGTATACGGCGAACCAACGCTTTGGTGATGAGATCGTTAGTTTTTGCATACGGAGATTTTAACTTTAATGTGCGATGTAAACTCAGCACAAAGTTTAAATATGCCAAATATGCCCCATGATGTAAAGCATCGCTATCAAGCGTTTCCATTGCCTTACTATTCCATTGTTCCTCATCAAATTCTTGCAGTTCATCACTTAATAATTTTTCTATACAAATTTCCATTTGCTTGATGTAGTGATCTTGTCGTTGAGGATGTTGTTTTGCCATTTGCGCAAAACCGCTTGCGCTTAAAATATAAGTACAAAATAACCACTCCCTGTCAAACAATTCGTCACCTGTACCAAAGTCGTCCATTGATAATTTAACTTGAATATGATCTTCTATTGATCGTGCGAAAGCAGTTTGCATCTCTTTACTACCATCAAACCAGTTGTGCGCACCAATACCACACCACCAAGCAGGAACAAAACTAGTGACAACTGTAAATAATACAATACAAAGCAACAACCGTAGTATTTTCTGTTTACTTGTTAATACCTGTACTCTTTCTTTCATTTTGAAAACATCCTACAGTAATAAAAATTAATAGATTCCGAACCCGATGCATACAATTATGTTTTTTGCACTATTATCAACTTTTATGTATATTATACTCTGTAAATCGATATTTACAGGCTTTATATGTATAAAAGAAACGGCTAGGAGTTATCATGATCATTTCATTTCTTTATTGAAATCCACCATCAAAAACCAGGCGGTTTTGTTATAAACAGAGACAGATAATTTTCTTACACAAAACTTAGCGAACTACAATTGTTTTATAACTTAGTTTCGTGAATAGAAAATTTCTACAGAACTAAGGATATTCTAAATGCTAAAAGCTAAAATAACTATTATATGCACTTTGTTTTTCACCGTACTCTACAGTGAAAGCAATTTTAACCACACTAGCAAAAAACGTAGTTTTCATTTTGTCTACACTGCTAACATTAGTGCTCCCAAAAATAAAAGTGAAGTGCAAAAAATTTGGTTACCTATTCCGCAAACTAACGCTTATCAAGATGTTACAAATGTCGTTGTTCACTCCTCCGGTAATCTCCCTTTCTCTTTTCACCATGACAAAATTTATGGCAATAAAATAGCTTATTTCGAAATAATAGATCCTCGCAAAACTATTACAATTACCGTCAAACTAGATTGCACTCGTTACCAAAATGCACGCGATAATTTTGATAATAATGTATCTCATCTCAATCCTTGTTTTCTTACACCTACAAATTTACTCGTTATTGATAACAATATAAAAAAACTAGCCGCTGAGTTAACAATGGAAAAGCAAAGTGATTTACAAAAATTACACGCAGTGTATAACGAAGTTCTTGGCCAAATGAAATATTCAAAACCTTTAGAACATAAAGGAAACGGCTTAGGAACTGGTTGGGGAGATGGTTCCACTAAGTGGGCGATGAACAAGTGTTTTGGAAATTGTACGGATTTTCATTCTTACTATATTTCTCTATTACGCGCTATCAATATTCCTTCGCGATTTGAAATTGGCGCATGGCTCCACGCGGATAAACCTCAAGGAAAAGTAGGATATCATTGTTGGGCTTTTTCATGGAATTCGCAGTTAAAACAATGGTTTCCAGTTGATATAAGCGAAGCTTGGAAAAGCAAGCATTTAAAAAATAAAGAGCATTTAACTGATTATTACTTTGGCAATCTTTGTGTCAACAGAATTCAATTCACTGTTGGTCGAGACCTCAATTTATCCCCCAAACAACAACAAAAAGCTCTCAATTATTTTATCTATCCTTACTGCGAAGTCGATGGAAACGTCATTGCTACAAACGCTTCTTTTTCTTACATTGATAAATAAAACTTTATAGAGAACCGTTATGTCTGACTCTACCAATCCACTGCTTCGCGAACTAAATGTAACTAAAAACAAGTTAGACAGAGCAACAAAAGAACTTCTGAACACTTCTTTACCACATTGTCGTATATTTTTTTGAGAACTTTTTTAACAAATTTTCGTATATACCAAATAGTGACCGTTTTATGTTAATTCTTTAATCTCTACTGTGGTTAATTTTCTTATTCAAAATATTTGTATTCTTAGATATCTTTTCGTTATTTGTAATAACATTCTAATAATCTCTTTTGGGAGCGCTATTTATGGAAAAAAATAACTATAAACAAATTCTATCTGTATACGGACATCTTCTAGCGTTTAGTTTTTGTATTATTTTTAACATTTCTTGGTATTTAAACAATCACAATGAAGTATCACACGATTTTGTAGAGAAAGTAGAACATTCTGTTGAACGTTGTTTAACGAAAATCCTCAGCCGTAAAACTCCAATTGATAAGAAAACAGAAGATATACTATCTCTAAAAGTCCAAAAAAATTGGAATCCAACAACGAAAGTTTCTCCAGCCCCAACTGACAAAGATATTTATCCTCTGTATATATCTGATATTAAAAAAATTATGAAAAAGTTAGTTTTTCGTGTATCAATTAAACAAACCCGCAAATGTGTTGCAAAAAAAACTGACCAAGGTGTTGTTGTAAGTTGGAGAACATTGAAAAAGATGGGCGAAAGCTATGTAAGTGGATATGAGCTCGTTAAACAATGGAAAAATAAAAGCGGCAAAAAACAACAAAAAACAATATATATTGGAAAATATCAAAAAAAGTTTGTTGACAATAAAATCCAAAAAAATATTTACTATTCTTACAAAGTAAGAGCATTTAGTTACGATCTTAATGTTACTGGTGGTGTAGAAAGTGTGATCAAGTCTAAAAGAGTTATGGTTAGTCCTTTTGCAAGCAGCCGACCTATACGCATTATTTCTCCATACAAACTAGAACTTATAGGTGTTTCTGACGATTTTGCAATGATTAAGCTCAAGAAATATCATAACGGAAAATACATCGAAACGGTGTGTAATATCCGTCAAGGAACGCAAATTGAAGCCAAAAATCTCTATATGCAACAAAAAAGGATAGACTTTAGTCCCGGCTGGAAACTACTCAAAGTAATTCACCAACAAAAAGTAACTGCAAAAGAAAAAAAATATTCTCAAGATAAATTTCCCACAAAAAAGAAAATGTCTTACTCTGCAGCAATTATTTATCTAGACGATAAGCAAAATGAAATCAGGGTATTTCAAGAAAAATAATACCTTTCCTACAGCATCATTCATTATCGCGAAATTTTATCGATGAATTTCGATCGAAGCAAATATTAAATTTTCAATTTATGAAGATTGGTCTATTCTAAAGACCTAACTCCAAAGAGAGTTAACATCAATAACCGTAGGTTAACACCTACGGTTGTTAAACGTACAACTGCTGACCTACTAAAGCCGTTCATAAAAATATTTTCCGCAAAATTCATATTACTTTAATTCCCTCACAACCGTTCCTCTTTAAACTAAAAAATCCAAAGTAGTGGATAACATTCATACGCGAAGGATTCCAAAGATAGTACCTTTAAAAGAATTAAAACTCTTTTGTACG
Organism: Candidatus Uabimicrobium helgolandensis; assembly: GCF_041508025.1. Lineage (NCBI taxonomy): Bacteria > Pseudomonadati > Planctomycetota > Candidatus Uabimicrobiia > Candidatus Uabimicrobiales > Candidatus Uabimicrobiaceae > Candidatus Uabimicrobium > Candidatus Uabimicrobium helgolandensis. Next base: position 1,074,344 of record NZ_CP165719.1, on the reverse strand, counting down.
ACTTTGGAAGAGAGGGAAACAGAATGTATCCAGCCCAACAAACAATAAATGTGACCTTTGCAATGGGTTGTAGCAAAGGCGTCCTGACGGAACAGTGAATCAGGCAAACGAGTCTTCTTATAGACGACTGTTTTTGTACATTTTTTGAGATTCTTTTTAAAAATGGCTTTCCGAGTAATATTCAAGCACGCGACATAATCACGATCAGCGGAGAATGTGCAATTTGGACAATAAAACCAAGGAAGAGATTTGTGTTGTTTTTTGTGGTTATCAGAAGATGAAAAGTGTTGCCCTTTGTGCGAACATTTTGGGCAAATGGAGCTGGTACCTGCTGGATGAATAGGCTTTTGTAAAGAATAACCACACAGACTGACTTTATAATCAGTCAGAGCAATAATTTTTTGGCGGACAGTGGTGTTTATTTGATGATTTTTATTACGAGAGTAACCACGAGATTTAAGTGATTTTAGGTTTTCATAATAGATTTTTGAGCAATTGTAGTGTTTGGCAAAAAAGACAATGATGTTCGCGGCTGTGTGTGAGATTTCTTTGTTAATCAATGAAATTTTATTCCATCTTTTGGCAATTTCTCTATTACATTTTTTGAATAACGAATCTTTGTGGAGAAGCTTATCGCGCTTGCTTTTCCAGTGATCAATATCTTTGTAAATTCGTTGTAATTTACTTTGTATCCCACAAAAATTAGCAAAATATGGCTGCGAAAGTTGTTCGCCTTTGTTATTAAAAACACAAAGAGTAAGAAGTTTACGTACTCCCCAATCAATGGTAATAAAATTTTCGCTTTTTTGTTTTTTAGGTTTTTCGACAGTGATTTTAAAGTCAAGAATTGGCAAATAATCACCATGAACACAATCAAAGCGAAGATCGGGAGATGTTATTTGTTTGTCTTCGAGAAAAGAGGGAAGTTTTATATTTGTTTCTAACCAACGCCATTTTATTTGTTTACCACAGCGATCTATCACTTTGAAACTGAGTTTTATTTTGTCTTCGTTTTTAGTTAGTTTTATCGCTTGTCCATCATCAGGCGCATAAGTCAGTATTTTCTTCTTTACTTTCGGCGGTTTCTGTAAAGCGTAAAAATCTTCAGGAATATTTCGATGTTTACGTTTATAATTGATTACTTGCTCTCTGATGTTTTTGACATAATGTGCTTTTTCGAATATTTCGTTTTTAATGAGTAGTTTGTTTGTCCACTTCTTCGGATCATTTGTTTCCTTCATCAGCAGATTAAATACTCGCATGCGATCTCGTACTTGGCGCATCGTTCGACCAACAATCTCCAGCACCCCACGATTGATTCGACTTGGCATTTTACTTTTTTTGTATAACTTTACAAATATCGGCTCTAACACCTTGTATGAATACTTGCTGTTATTTCCATCAAATACACTATACAACTTGTTTTTGTGCGCAAACTCCAAGTACTCATTCGCTTTTTCTTGTACATAAGCCAATGTTTCGCGTAATTTTTCGGCTACTTCCTTATTCTTTATTGGAATTGGAAACGCCAGTACTTGTCCGTTTTTTATTTTGTCTTTTTTTTCTTCGCTCATGCGAACGCCGTCCATAGATTTTTGCGCAATATACCGTTAACACTGACAAAACATCTTCTACAACTACTTCTTCAAATTTTTTCTCTGGTCTTTCATTTAGCACTACTAGTTCTACATTTTTCGCTGTACAAACTTGTTCTAATATTTGTGTTGCAAAGCGCATTAACCTATCTTTATAAGATACCACCACTTGCTTTACATTATCATTTAGTATTAAACTTAGTAACTTTTTTAGACCTCGTTTTTCATAATTTAATCCAGATCCTATTTCTGATATTTCTACTACATTTGATGTTTTGTGTTTTTCACTATAATTCTTTAGCTCTTGTTTTTGCCTCACTAAGTCTTCTTTTTGATCATGCGCACTTACTCTTGAATATAGTATTGTTTTTTTATTTTCGTTTTCAAAACCAAGCTTTTTTTCTATGCCTTCCAGGTTGTATCTTCTATGTCCACCTAATGTCCGTATTGCTTCTAATCTCCCCTGTTTTGTCCAATCGCGAATTGACTGTGTTGTTACACCAAAAAACTCTGCTACTTTCCCAATACTTATCCATGTCATTTTATTTCTTCCTGACACAGTAATTTTATTTGTTTTACACTATTATAACGTATAATAAAACAAAGTTCAAATAAAAAAAAGTATGTTTTCCGTAAGTCAGGTTTTCAGCATTACTAAGTACTCAGTATAAATTTTCGGGTATAAAAATAAAACTTATGATAAAGAATACCGTCTCTACCTATTCTATTACTTTTTCGGATGATATCCGAAAACTTTTGCATGGCTGCTTACTTTAGATTTTTACAAGTTAAATCGTTACTGCAGTGTGCCCTTATTCCACAATAACTTCAGGGCAGATTTTAATTTATTAATTCAACAGTAGTAACAACGAAGCCCATTTCAACTTGCAACAGTAAAACAATGGACTTATATTATTCATTACTGTTTAGTAGTTCTACTATAGCATCTGTTATATCAAGTGAATTTTCCCAAAAAAGAACACTTGCCATTTTTTCTTGTAATTGATCGAAGCTGTCTATTTTAGAAAAATCAACGGACTCTCTCTTAAAAATTGCAGAAAAATCATTATCTTTTCCATATTTGTTTGTCACTTTTGAAATATCTCTATGTACACTCTTCATTACTTCAAATAGTTCCAATTTCAAAAAGTGTTTGGCTTTTTCATACTGTATTTTTGATTCATAAGCAACTTGAGCAAGCTCCTGCTCTTGCCTTATTCTTCTTCCTCTAGGGCGTAATAAAACTCTTGTTTTTATTTCGTTTGCTCTATCTATTAGTTCTTTAATTTTTAGCGTTTTTTCTTGGTATAGAGTTTTAATCTTACTTATTTGCTGTTGCGCTTTCGTGTATTTTTTAAAAACCTTTGTAATATTTACAAATCCAATTTTAAAACGATTTTGCTTAAGCAGCTGATTTTGTATTTTTAATCTTGCGATTTCTTTTTTTGCGCGCCTAAGTTCTTGTAGGGCGTCCTGTTGATTTTGTTGTGCTATAACAATAACCAAGCTTAGCAATGTAAGAACCAGTAATTTCATCGAACTCTCTCCTATTGAATGCACAGTAGAAAAACTTTTATATTGATCGATAACTTATCAACAAGTTTCGTAATAAAGTTATAAATCGTATTTTTCTTTTTTCCAATTTTCGATGTTCTTTTAAAAGCTGTTATAAAATAGAAAAAAAGTAATTATTCGAAACATTCGCCAGCAAGTATTTAGTAAAATACTCTTCAACAGTTACATTATAACTTGCTACTTTCCGAGGTACAAATGAAAGAAACACGTATTTTATTTAAAGTTAAGAAAGATACCATTGTATATAATGATATTCCTCATGACCTTCATAACCCGATAATATCGCTTCTAAAAACTAAGGCAAATATATACTATTGGAAAAAAGCACCTCTAGAAGGAGAAGCATCCTTATCCAAGAATCTATCAATAAAACTAAAACTTGTTATATCAAGTCAACAACAAGAAAATGCAATTATAGAAGTGTGTAAGAATTTCAACATAAAAAATGTAGAAGACATGGAAGACATACAGGATATAGACGGGGGAATTGCACGACTTTTACTTCGTATTATTTTCGATGCAATACAAATGGATGCTTCACATATATATATCAATGCACATGAGGGAGAAGAAGATGATGATGCACATGAAGAGAAAGAAGATACACGAGGAGAAAGAACATAAGGCATTTCATTTTTCTGTCTAAGGAAGCGAAGCTCAAAAAAGACAACTCTAAAAAATAAAATGTAATTTATTTTTTAAAGTTGAAGTAATTTCTAAACGGTATTGATAAGTGGGTAGACAACAGAATACCTTATAGCAGGCCATAAGATCTCGCTAGTAAAAATCTTGCACTATTTTAAAATATTTTTTACTTTATATATATATAAATTTTAGTATGGATACAGTGCATGTTGTTGGTAACCAAAAAACGATAGCTTTTTTAGGAAATGATATGGAGCGTGATAAAATTTGGAAAGAGCTTTTTGAAAACGAAGGAAAAATGGGAAATAAAGCTCTAAATTACAGTTTTCGATCATCAGATTCATTTCAATTTACCAGTGACATTGATTTACCTGTTAGCAGTGTCGGAGGTAAAGATCTTAAAGACTTTACTGTTGTTGGTAAGGCAAACACCGATATAGAAAATAATGTTCTTCCAGCAGATGAAACCATCAATTTGCATACTAACCATAAGCCAGATGATGATTTACATAAAAAATCTGTTACTGGACGATTTCGCAAATTGGAAAATCGTCTAAATAACGACTTTATCCTTGGTGAAGTTATCGGCGAAGGAGGAATGGGTAGTATTTTTAAAGGTGAACAGCGTTGCCTTGGTCGTGATGTTGCTATTAAGATTCTCCACGGTGGTGCTAATCAAATGGGACTTTTTTCTTCCGAAGCGCGTATTACTGGAGGATTACAGCACAGTAATATTGTTCCTATACATCATTTTGGTTGTACTGAAAATGGAGTACCTCATCTAGCAATGAGGCTAGTCAAGGGAAAATCGTGGTTAGAAATTCTCGAACAAGAAAACCGTTCTTTAAAAGAACACCTACGCATATTACTTGCTGTTTGTAATGCTGTAGCGTATGCACATAAAAACAAAATTATTCACCGAGATTTGAAACTTGAAAATATCATGATCGGAGAGTTTGGGGAAATCTTTGTTATGGATTGGGGGCTTGCAGTTAACTTTGGCGAAAATAAACACGATCACATAATGCACACATCGCAAGTGCAATCGCCAGCAGGAACTCCCGTATACATGGCCCCCGAATTAGCGAACGGTGAAGGTGAAAAGCAAGGCCCATGGACGGATGTATATTTACTTGGAGCATGCCTACATCACATTCTATTAAAAAAACCACGTCACCACGCAGAAAATATACGTAAAGCTTTAGAAAGTGCTATCTCTTCGCAACCGTATTTTTATCCTAATAGCGCTCCGCGAGCATTGGCAACTATATGTAACCGTTCTATGGCGCGTGATCCACAATATCGCTTAGATTCTGTACAAAAATTTCAACATCTCATAGAAGAATACCTTGAACATGAACAAGCAGGGATTCTTATAAAAGAAGGATTACTAAAGCTCCGTAAACTCAAAAAAAATGTTGAACGATTTGCGCGCGCTGGTAAAGTGGAAAAAGATGTTCTTGAACGAGAAATACACCACTTTGATGGCGAAATTGTATTTGCTTTAGAACAAGCGCTTAAAATTTGGCCAGATGCAGAAGAAGCATATTCAGGACTAATCGAAGAAAATCGCTTGATGTTGCAGTATGCTCTAGAAGCAGAAGATTTGAAATTTGCACAATATTTGATGTCGCGGCGCGAAATACCCGAGTATCACCAAAAAATTGCCACATTACAAAAATATTTAAAAGACCAAAAAGAAGAGCTTGTTCACTTGCGCGAAACAGTGCGTTCTCACGATTGGGAAGAAGTTGCAGCGCCTTTAGGAACGGTTTTTTTATTTGCCGCTATTCTTGGTGCCCTGGGATTCTTTTTAACAGGATCAATTCTACGCAAACCCGACTTTTCTTACTGGATGGTTCTTCCTATTTGGACCATGATTCCAATGGTTCTTGCAATTATTACCTACTATCAATCACGTGATGTTTCCATTCGTAGTTTGGTATCTGAAGACATCATTGGTATGTGGATAGTTGTTGGTATTGCTTGCCTTTTAGCAGGTGTTATAAATCACTTATTAGGTTTGCCACCATTTCGTATGATTGGTGTTGCTTCTCTTCTCATTGGTATTGGTATTGCCAATATGGCTCTCGATATAAAACGCTGGCTATTTATTCCGGCGGGATTGTTTTTTATCGGTGGAATTGCCATGGCCGCAGCTTACAACTACGGCCTTGAAATCTTCGGATTTTTATGGCTAACAAGCCTGATGTCTATCGGAATATACTTCAAAGTAAGAAGTTTTAACGTTGCCGAAGATGAGGGAATAGTTGATCTCAACAATTCAGAACAAAAAGTTTCTGGTGGTTTTTTGACATTTTTCTTACTATTTTTCGGTTACTGCGCTTACTACTTAACGCGCGGAAACATGTCTATTGCTAGTCTTAGCATGGATGCTACGGTATTAACTGCAAAAAACCTTGCTGCAATCACTAGCTGGGGAATTGTATTTTATGCTGTAGGAAAATTTGTTAACGGTATTATTGCTGATAAAATAGGCGGCAAAAGCATTTTTGTCCTTGGAATGATTGGTTCGACATTCTCAACTTGTATGTTTGCCACAGGAGAGACCTATGCGTGGTTTTTAGGGTGGTGGTGTTGCAACTTTTATTTTCTATCTATGGGATGGAGTGGCTTAATTAAAATTTGTTCGCATTGGTACGGAGGGCATAATCAACGCGGGACCATTATGGGAATTATGTCTTTTAGTTACCAAATGGGAGATGCTGTTGCAAAAACAATTACAACACTCCTCGCTTCATTTTCTCTTCTTATTTGGGAAGGACTCTTTTTTGTGCCAGCGGCATTACTAGCTGTTGCTGCACTAATTGTATTTGTTTTTCTAAAAGAACAACCAGCAAATCGCTCGACAACCCAAGAAGCTCCTACAACAAAAGCCATTTTGCGTACTCTTTTTTCCAGCAAAGCATTTTTATTAATGTTGTGCGGAGGATTTGCTTTAACGATGGTGCGTGGATTTTTCCAAAGTTATGGCCCACAACTTCTTTCTGACCAAGGATTAGCCAAAGAAGAAGCGGGATATCTTTCAACACTTTTTCCTATTGCTGGAATGGTCGGTACATTTATCGCTGGTTGGGCTTCCGACAAGATGAACGGGAACCGCGGGCCTGTTTTAGTGGTGCCGTCACTTATTTTAGCATTTGTATTATTTGCAAGTAGTTTTTTCCTGAATTCGTTGATGCTGTTACAAGGCTTCCTCATTATCAGCGGATTTTTGATGTACGCCGCGTATTCCATACTCGGTGGAGTTGCCGCTATTGACATTGCAGGAAACAAAGCTCCGGCTACAACAGCAGGTGTCCTCGATGGATTTGGTTATATGGGTTATGCCGCAGGGTCATTTTTCTTGTTGTATTTTAAACCACAAGAAATGCTTTCAGTGTTTGCAGTTGTGATGCTTCTTGTGTCACTGACTTTGATTCCGCTGTGGAAGATTTATCCAACAAAACCACTTGATTTTTCATCGCAAAAAGTATAGTTTTAAAAGCACTGAATTATCGGAAAGATGAACAGGTTCTATAACAATTGTAAATACCAAACGATTTGAGGCTACTATGAGACTATGTTTTTTTTTACTCATTCTTTCTTTTGCTACATCTCAAGAAAATGAGCGCGGTTACGAACAATTTTATGGAGCGACTATTGGCAGTACATTGTATTTTTCAGCGAACGATGGAGTTCATGGTTATGAGCTGTATAAAAGTGACGGAACCACAGAAGGAACTGTACTTGTAAAAAATATTGGCGAAGGCACTAGCTCAAAACCAGAACTTTTTATCAACATAAAGGACATTTTGTTTTTTCGAGCCGACGATGGAATTCATGGCTATGAATTATATCGTAGCGACGGAACAACAGAAGGCACTTATATGGTGAAAGATATTTTCCCTGGTGAAAAGAGATCTCTTCCACGTTCTTTTGCCAGCGTTAATGGCCTTTTGTATTTTTCGGCTGATGGTGAATATGGCACTGAATTATACCGTAGCGATGGAACAACAGAAGGCACTTATATAGTGAAAGATATCTTTCACAGTGGACATGCTTCTCCTTCTATGCTAACAAATGTCAATGGTACGCTGTTTTTTCGCGCCCAAGATGGTTTACACGGTACAGAACTTTTTAAAAGTGATGGAACTGCGGAAGGAACGGTTTTGGTGAAAGATATTTTTACTGGACAAGATCACGCGGAACCGAGATCACTTACTAATGTGAATGGTACGCTTTATTTTACAGCGCGAGATGGTATTCGTGGAAGAGAATTGTATAAAAGTGATGGCACTGCTGAAGGAACAGTGATGGTCAAAGATATTACTCCTGGGAATAACTGGGATGTATATCCTGATCAATTGACGAATATGAACGGTAAACTATTCTTTCGCGCCAATGATCTCATTAGCGGTGCAGAGCTCTATACTAGCGATGGAACAGCGCAAGGCACATATACTGTTGTTGATATTTATCCTGGAAGTAAAAATTCCTATCCTAATTATTTTAAACTAATTGGAAATACATTGTATTTTACCGCGCGCGACGGTGTTCATGGTACGGAATTGTATCGCACAGATGGAACAGCCAAAGGAACAAGGATGGTCAAAGATATCTATCCAGGCATAGAAAGCGCACGACCTTATTCACTTACAAATGTAAATGGCGATGTGTTTTTTCGCGCAAATGACGGCATACACGGATCAGAAATTCATAAAAGCTCAGGAACAAAACAAGGGACTATTTTTCTCAAAGATATATTTGAAGGACAATTCAATAATTCAAATCCAAAAAATATGTTTAATGTTGGCGGAACGCTTTTATTTAAAGCTTGGACAAAAAAACTAGGTTGGGAATTGTACAAAAGTGATGGTACTGCCGAAGGAACGGTATTAGTGAAAGATATTTGCCCTGGAGCTGGGCCTTCTTAGGAAGGTGAAATGAACAAGGGTGTGGCAAACAATTTATTTTAAGAAAGAAACAAAGTGAAAAATAGTAGAAGAAAAAGTGCTATTGCAAATTACAAAGAAAAATCGCAAAAAGACCAAAAAAAATATATTGTTATTGTTATGGCTCTCTCGTTATTACTTCTTCTCGGAAAAATTTCGATTGGTTATAGTTTGCCTTACATGATTGTTTTTACATTGGTATCAGTTGGATATTTTTTTAGCGAAATAAGTACCGAAAAAACGTCAACAAAAAAACGCACTTTCATTGAAGACGATGTTATTGAAGAAAGAGAAGAAAATTTATTTGATAACACAAGAAGGAAAGATTCAACTCAATTTTAAATAAGTTGAATCTTTCCAGAAAACTATTCAATAATAAATGGATTGGCGTTTAGTATAAAACTCGCGATTGCCTTCTCCATGTTCAGGAGGACCAATTGCCGAGCTTTTCCAACCAGCGAATGGTGTATGGCACTCAACATCTGTCGTCGGACAATTTATTTTTAGCATGCCTGCTTGAACAGATTCTAAAAATTGTTGTTGCAAGTTTTGTTGCGAACAAAATAGAGCGGCGGCAAGCCCTTGTGGTACCTCGTTACACAACTGAATCGCATGTTTCCAATCTTGGGCTTTTTGTACAACAAGTACTGGAGCAAAATTTTCTTGTTGTACAATTTCACATTGAGAATTTTCGCAACATACGATTGTTGGTGGGAAGTAGGCACCACTTTTTAGTTGTTGTTTGTTGTAAGGTAGTTGCCATATTTCCTTAGTTTCTGCTCTTTTAATAACACTCTCAATTGCTTTTTGCGCTTTTTGCGAAATCATTGGTCCGATTTGTGTATTTTGTTGATGTGGTAAACCGAAATTTAATTTTTTCGTTTGCGATTTCAATAAAGAATAAAAGTGCTCATAGTTGTTTTCCAAAACAATAACGCGACTTGTTGCAGTACATCGTTGCCCAGCAAAATCAAAAGCTGCGGCGACGATTTTCGCCGCAATTTCTTCGTTGCATGAGTCTTGCCATACAATTGTAGCGTTATTGCCCCCGAGTTCTGCTTGCAGAGGAATACCACGCATTGCGCAAAGTGCACGTACTGTATGACCTGTAGCAACAGATCCTGAAATCGTTAGTGCATCAATATTTTCATCTAATATAATTTCGCGCGAAGTTGTGTGGTCACCTGAGATTATATTAATAACATTGTTAGGAATCTTACTACGGCGAAAAATATCCATAATGTGATAAGCAATACGTGTTCCTTGAGGAGATGGTTTCCACACGACAGTATTTCCGTAGAAAAGAGCAGGTATAATTTTGCCTAGAGGAATTCCCACCGGATTATTCCACGGAGTGATAATTGCCACTGTTCCAAGTGGGCAATAGCGGATCTTGGTTCTATTACTACACTCTTTATATGATGTGTCGTTTTCTAGAGCAGCAAGCATCAGGTCTACACTTCGCTTCGCCTCAACTTTTGCCGAAGAAATAGGCTTGCCTACATCGTCAACCATCATTCGCGTTAGAGTATCGATCTCTTTAGTATATAAATCGACAAAGTTGCGCAAAGCTTCTACCCTCAAACGATTAGTTCTCCATGAATATTGTGCATCTTTGCATTGTTGAGTTGCAAGTTTGACCTCATTAATCGCAATAGGTACAGCGTAAAGTTTTTGATCGCTTTCTGTAGGAGAGTAATGAATGTACTTGGTATGTGTTTCGCACTCTATTTTTTGTTGTCCAATGTAAGCGACAGGCACATGATCTGTATTGTGGTTTACATTGGAATTTTTTTGCAAAATACTTGCTATTTCTTGGTGCGAAACAAAACGCATGGATCTCGTATTTAAATATTCATGAGTAATTGCGGCATGGACAGGGTCGTAGCTCGCGATGGCCTCTTCGGCAATATAAGTATTATAGCCACGTTCATAGGCTTCGATAGCTGTTGCGCGAATGCAGCTGTGCGTGTGAACACCAGCGATGACAACTGTGTCATAAATTTTTAGTTTATCGCAAAACAATGGCGCACTAAAAGCGCTAAAAAAAACTTTGTCGACAACCTGTTCTTGCGGCCTTGTAGAAATAGCGAATGTGTGTCCTGGGGTTTCTATTTCGCACATCCATTTTTGTTGTTCTTTCCAATGTGGCATGCGTTGATCTTTATCTCGCGAAACAGATGTTCTTACGTGAATAATTGGATGCGAAGTGTCACGAAATAATTTTAATAGGTTTTCTATATTATCGACTATTTGTTGTTTGTGAGGGAAAGTGTTATGCAAAAAATCGTGCTGCATATCAATAATACATAGCGCTACATTCATTTATGTTCCTCTACAATTTTTTGTAGATTCCTAGATACACTTTCAGTCATTTTATCTGTGGTAACAAAAGAACTATCATGCGGGGCAACATCAAAAGTCCAAGTACCTTGTTCCCAAGAACGACGAACTGCTTCCTCTATAAAGAAAGCTTCTTTATCTAAATGAAAACTTTCGCGTAGTAACATTGCAAGTGAATAAAACTGTCCTACAGGGTTGGCTTTATTTTGCCCTTGTAAGTCATATGCAGACCCATGATTTGTTTGATAAACAGCTGCTTTGTGTTGCGAAAAGTTTCCCGAAAATGAAATTCCTCGTCCGCCCATAATTACACTGCCTAAATCAGCAAGAATATCTCCAAATAAATTGGAAGCAACAATCACATCTAAGCTTTGAGCATAGTGAATCATGTAGTATGTGGCATAGTCTATATTGGCAAATTCGCATTCGACGTGGTATTCTTCCGCAGTTTGTTGTGCTATTTTTCGCCAAAATTTGCTAAACTCGCATAGTCCACCATCTTTAACAATAACTAGCATTTTTTTGCGTGAATTCTGGGCAATTTTAGCTGCAACGGTTAAAATTTTCTCCACTTCGCTTTTTTTGTAAGAAAAAGTCATTTGCCAGACTTCGTCTTTTTTAGATCGATCTAAGCTTTCTTGTCCTTGATAGATTCCCGAAGCATTTTCGCGCAATAAAGTAATTGATGTTCCTGCTGCAAAATTTTCTTTTAAGCGATTGGCATGGTATATTTCAGGGTAAAACTTTAGCGGAACGACTTTACAAAATAAATCAAATTCGCGTCGCAGTTCATAAACAAATCGACTTCCTCCTGGACCTGCGAGAATTGCACCTTCCTTGGAGAATACATTCTGGCAAAAATCAATAACCTCTTTGGTTAGTGATTCTCCACATTCTTTTTCAGAAAGTTTGCCAATTGCTCCACCATAACTAATATCAAAATTTTGCGGTAAATACAAAAGCAACTTTAATGAACAATCGATAATATGAGAACCGACACCTTCGCCTTTTAAAACACCTATTGAATAATTTTCAGGAGATTTATTATCGGTGTAGATACTTTGTGAAAAACGCTGTGGTTGCAAAATAATACTCCTAGATCATAAAATTTTTATCTAAAACCATTTTTCTCAGACGCGAATCGCTATCTTTTATTGGAAAATCAAAATCTTTGGGGCCTACTGTTTCGCTAAAATCAGTGCGGCAAGGATTTGCCAAAGCATACATAAGTTGGTAACGAGTCTCTTGAGTATTGCGACTACCGTAGTGAAAACACTTACTTGGATCAATGAACAATACACTTCCCTTAGGATATACAAAATCCTGGCGATCTTTTTTATCAAGAATAGAATATACTAATTCATCGCTCAAACGGTAAGGAAGTCTTCGTGTCCAGTAACCTAATTTTTTCGCTGCTTTTTGCGATAAGCTTTCGGGAAAAAAGCAAAATGGTCCTTGGTCTGCGCGAATATCGTGTAAAAGTACGATAACATAGACTTCTCGCGTGCAATAAGGATCGATGTGAAATAATTGACTATCACGTGGAGGAAGATGTGCCGATTCGTCGAACGATGTGCTCGAAGCGGCAAAACGGACGCCAATAGGGCGATCTTTTGGCATACATGGAATAAAACCTAGATAATTACACGCCGTAGCTAACACTTGCGACGACAGAATAAAATTTAAAAATGAAGGGTATGTTGATAGATCCTCGACACTAATAATATTACGAAAAAAAGCACGGTAACTATTATTGCGTTCTATTTTACGTCCACGCTCTTTAATAATTTTATCTGCTTCGTCTAGTAGATCTTGCAAATAAGGTAGAGATAACGATGTGTCAATAACCCATCCATCGTTCATTTTTAGAGCAGGCTCTTTTATTTTTCCATTTTCATTTAGAAGTTCCATGAAGTTGTGTTGATATTGTTTTCGACGATGCTTTAGGTATTTTCCATATAATCTAGTGTTGTACCATTTTGCCAAACGCATGGTGTTGTTAATACCTAGTTTTGACATTTTTCCAGGTTTCTTAGGTTCGTGCTCTAGTTGTCTAGCAATAGGAGTAAATAATCGATCAATTGTTCTTCTTATCACTATAGATCCTTTACTATTTAGTATTATTTTTTATTAATAGGCTGGCGGCGAACAAGTGCTTCTGCGTGTTTTTGTTCCAACCACTTTTGCAATTGCGGTGGATAAAATGCCAAAGTGACGAGATCATAAACTAATTTTCCTGCATCTGTCATTTCAAGTGTATTGTTATTTTCGAAAATTAAGTCTGCTTTTAGGAGCCTCTGACAAACATCTTCGTAGTCTTCTTTGAATATTCTGTCAAAACTCTGGTGGTATTCTTTATAGTTTAGAGGTTTACCTGCTCCAAGGCTACGTGTAATAAAATATGTTTTTTGATGTTCAACACCTAACTCAAAAATTTCTTCTACGGCACTAATATGATTCTCAGCGCGAGACATGTACTCTTTTATTTGTGGATGATTACGGTATACAGTATTATCAATAAAAGAACGAGCACTAGCTCCAAAACCAATTAAATTGTTACTAGTAAGGTTAAGCTCAAAATTTGTAGATGGTAACATAAAGCGTTGCCAATGGCGCTGTTCATAGCCAAGCTCTACCGCCGTGCGTTCTACAAATGCGCGCCATTTGAGAAGTTGCTCTAATTCTAGTCGTTCTTGTTGTTCTAAAACTGCCAATACAGGTGTCGATTCGTTGACTCTTAAGCTATATGCATTTACACAATTCACTTTTAATTGTGCAAGTAACTCAAAGTCATTACGAAAATCTTCATGAGTTTGTCCTGGTAAACCATAAATCAAGTCTATGTTAACCATAAGGCCACTACTTGTTAATTTTTTACATGCTAACAATGCTTGTTCACCACTGTGGCGACGATGAACATTATCAAGAACTTTGTCTTGAAAAGTTTGAATTCCCATACTGACGCGATGAATGCCATGTTTTTTGAAAATATTGATATGTTCATCAGTAAGAGTTTCAGGAGAACACTCTACAGTGTGAGAAGACTCTTGGCTGCGATCGGTGCGCGAAAAAATAGCAGTTAAAACTTCATCTAGTAAATCAGGAGGGAGAGCTGTTGGTGTTCCTCCTCCAATAAAAACTTGGTTTAGTAGAGTGTCTATTGGCAGGTGATCTTCGATTTCTCGTTTTAGAGCCTGAACATAGTTTTCCATCTTTGCACGAGTGGCACCAATTTGCTTCACGTAAAAACAAAAATTGCAGGCATACCGACAAAAAGGTATGTGGATATAGACACCTGTTAAACCCAATATTTTTGGCCTTGGTGCTTGTACTGCTTTGGAAAATGTAGGAGCAGACATTGGAAACACGTGTGGTGGTGCGTATGGTGCGTGTGCTGCTGGTTGTAATGTTTTTACTAGTAGTGGAAAATTAAGGTCTACCGTTTTTTTAGATGTGTGTAATTGCAATTTTGACTCCTTTACAAGCTATAAAAAAAATATTATATAGCAAATTTTTTTTTATTAAATAAAATAATTCACATGGAACGAATATTGATGGAGCCCTACTCAACTTTGAGATATATTGATACTGCAAGAAACGAACGAAAATATGAATTTTGTTAAAGAATCCAAGAATCTTGTCGCACTTTTTGAAGAGCAAGTTCAAAAATATCCGCAAAAAATAGCTGTTCAAGATGCGAAACTCAACTTGACTTATACCCAAGTAAATAGTTTAGCAAATAGTATTGCTCACGAACTATGTAAAACAAGTGGTTCGTTTGTTGCCACTTATCTTGATCACTGCGTTTATAGCCTTGTTGCTGTCATCGCTATTTTTAAAAGTGGCAAAGCATGCGTTGTTTTAAATCCTAGTGATAAAGAACAAAAACATCGAAAAATTTTACATTCTACAAACATAAAAATCATCTTGACGCAAAGTAAATACAACAACTACTTTTTAGAAAAAAATATTGACTTTATTGACGTAGAATTGGCGAATACAAATTGTTCTGAAGTTCTTAAAGTAAAAATAAAAGAAGCCGATTGTTGTTATATCACATACACATCTGGTTCAACAGGGAATGCCAAAGGTGTTGTTGACAGCCACGCCAATATTCTATACCACATAAAAAAATACGGCGACACCATGAAGATAACAGGACAGGATCGCGGAACAGTTTTTTCGCACTTTTCATATGCGTCGGGAATAACTAATAGTTTGGTTTTTCTACTCAATGGTGCTAGCGTTCATCTTTTTGATATTGCAAATCGTAGCTTAGAAGAACTCAATGGTTGGCTAGAGCAACAACAGATTACTATTTTACACTGTGTTCCTACGGTATTTTTGCATTTTACGCAGTCGCTAACAACAAATAAGATTTTTAACAAAATTCGTTTGGTGCGTCTTGGTGGAGAAGGTGTACACTTTCACCACTTTACCGCATACAAAAAACATTTTACACCGCAAAGTCAGTTTATTATTTCATATAGCGCTACAGAAACGCCAGGAATGGCATTTTTCTTTGCTAAAGAAGAAAGTTCTTTTCACAATTATCAACAGCCTTTAGGATTTCCATTACGAGGGGTTTCCATACAAATCGTCGATGAAAATCGCCAGCCTGTTGCGCCAGGTGTTGAGGGAGAAATTGCCGTTGTCAATAAATCTATGTCGATGGGATATTGGCAAAATTCAAAATTAACAGACAAATGTTTTGTTGTTAAGGGAAACCAGAGAATCTATTATACAGGAGACCACGGTTATTTTGATAAAGATGGTTGTCTCTATTCAATAGGACGCAAAGATAGCATTGTTAAAATTCTTGGGCAAAAAGTATCGACGACATATGTCGCGAATGCTATTCGCTTGTATCCCAAAGTAAAAGATTGTGTTGTTATTGCTAAAAAGCAACAACTCAAAACGTATTTAGTTGCCTATGTTGTTTTTGAAGGAACCATGCAAGCAATTCGCGATTATCTCAGTGACAAAATTCCAATAGTGATGATTCCCAATTTTTTTGTTAAGTTAGTTGAAATTCCTTTAGCATCGAATGGGAAAATAAATCGCCGCGCACTCCCTGAAGTCAAAAACTCTCCTCAAGATACAACAAAACCATTAGGAAAATTAGAAGAAATTATTGCTGATATTTGGCAAAAAGTTCTAGTTATCGAAAATGTAATGAGGGAAGATGATTTCTTTTTATTAGGGGGAAATTCGTTACTCGCGTTACGCATCATCAGCCAAATAAAAGAAATACTGGGTCTTGATATTTCTGTACGCAGTATTTTTGAAGCACCAACCTTAAAAGGTTTTGCTGGATATATTAACGAACACCACACGCGTTTGTCACCCATCATTGCAGCAAACAAAACAATATATCCTCTATCATGTTCTCAACAACGCTTATGGTTTTTACACTGTTTAGAGCCGCAAAGTTTATTTTACAATACATCTTTTGTTATCGACATATGCGGCAATTTAGATATTCACTGTTTTGAGAAAGCAGTGGCCTCACTGATTAAGAGGCAGTCGGCGCTGCGCATCTATTTGGATAAAGACATTAGCGGAAATATTTATCAAAAGATAAAAGACAAAACTATTCCTTTGGTATTTGTTGAGATTAATGCAGAGAATAAAGCGCAGCTAGCTCAGGAAATGAATAAAACTTTAAAAACGCCTTTCATCCTCACCGAGTTTCCTTTAGTACGCATCAAGTTAATACGCATCGCTCAAGAAAAATTTATATTTTGTTTAGCTATGCACCACATTATTAGTGACCACTGGTCAAAGATTGTTCTATGGCAAGAATTGGCTAAACTATACAACAGTTATAAACATCAGAAGCCGCACGGCCTTTTACCGTTAAAGATCCAGTATGGAGACTTTTGTTTGTGGCAACGGCAACAAGATATGCAACCTCAGAAAGAATATTGGAGCCGCCAGTTTTCTACATGCCCTCCGCCTTTGCAGTTAACTACAGACTACAGACGCCCCAAATACCAAAACCACTGCGGAGCTAGTTATAAAGTCACTGTTACTACGCAGATAACTAGTCAACTAAAGTCCTTAGCTCTAGAGCAAAACACTACGCTTTTTATGTTGCTATTCGCAGCATATAGCATTTTACTCCATCGTTATAGTAATCAACAACATATAGTAATTGGTATTCCCATATCAAATCGTTCGCAGTTGCAAACAGAAAACCTCATTGGTTTTTTTGTTAATATTTTGCCTGTACGTATTCAAGTATCATCTATGTCATGGATTGAATTTCTACAAGAAGTAAAACAAAAGTGTCTTGAAGCATACGCCCACCAAGATTATCCTTTTGAAAAGCTAGTCGAAGAAGTGAACCCTATGCGCGATATGAGTCGTCACCCAATTTTCCAAACTATGTTTAACTTAGTTGAAAATCATAATACCACCAACAATGAAGAGCAATTTTGCGATTTAGTCACCACAAGACTACCACAAAATGAAGACACCACTAAATTTGACATAAGTCTGTACGTACACTTACAAGAAAAAATGCATTTTCGCTTTGATTACAGTACAGATTTATTTAGTAAAGCAACTATTGAGCGTATGACCAAACACTTTATACAGTTGTTAAAAACAATTATAGTTAACCCTCGTCAAAAAGTGCGGCGGCTAAAAATGTTAGAAGAAAATGAACTTATTTCTCCTAACATTTTTAAAAATTTGCAATACAAGCAGGAAAATATCAATACCTTGTTACAAAAAGTCGTGTCAAAAGTACCCAAAAAAATAGCACTTTCAAGTAAAAACAAACAATACACCTACTCGCAGCTAGATGTATTATCTAGTAATGTATGCTCAGCGCTACAAAATATAGGAGTAGAGAGTGAAAGTCTTGTAGTTATTCTAAATGACTACTCTGTTGATACGATTGTTGCGATGTATGGTATATTGAGAAGTGGCGGAACATGTATACCCCTCAATCCAGATTTTCTTACAGAAAAAGCCCAAAAAGTTATTGAACAAGCCCAAGTTATTCTTTGCAATAAAAAAATTCGGCAACAATTTAATCATAAACAAACTATAGCAATTCAAGATTGTATCAATTATCAAGAAACTAAAATGCAGAAGCGGCAAATACAAAATACTCAAGCAGCATTTATCATTTACACCTCTGGTTCAACAGGCGCGGCGAATGGCGTTGTTATTACTCACCGTAATATTGCATCGAAAGTGCAAACGACAGCAGCATCACTCTGCATTACGAGTAAAGATGTTTGTATACTAACAGCTTCTTTTTCATTTATTGCTGCTTTGCGGCAAATATTTACACCTCTAATTCAAGGTGCAAAACTATTAGTTGTTGAGACAAGCACAATGGGTGATCCTTTGGTTTTATTCGACGAAATTGCCAAGCACAAAGTATCCGTAGTAGATCTTGTACCTTCGTATTGTAAAACATGTGCACAAGTTTTACTTTCATCTACTAGTAAATATAACTTTCGCAATATTCGTCAAATTGCTACTTCCGGAGAAAAACTTTCCTTAGACACGGTCAAAACTTGGCGAGAATTGATACCGCGAGTACGGTTTTTGAATATTTATGGCCAAACGGAAACCACTGCTGGAGTTACATTATATGAAGTGCCTCCACAAATTGATGGTTATCCTCAAAGCATTCCTGTGGGACGCGCGGTAGGAGCAAGTAAAATATATGTTCTTGATGTTTATTTGCAACCTGTTCCTCAGGGAGTTGTTGGTGACATATATATTGAAAGCCCAGAAATCGCTCGTAACTACTATATGGACCCAATAAATACGGCTTTAAAGTTTGTTCCGAATCCATTTAACAGAGGAAATTTATACAAAGCAGGAGATCGCGGGCGCTATAATAGTGAACAACAACTTGAAATAGTTTCGCGGGCAGATGCAGTTGTTAAAATTCGCGGTTATCGCGTCGATACACTCGAAATCGAAACTGCTTTGCGCAAGCATCCACAAGTTTGCGATGCTGCGGTTATCTTTTTAGATGATATGCTCAAAGCATATCTTGTTAGTGATACTAATCTTGAGCACGAAAATATTCTAGAACATTTGCAGCCTTTGTTGCCTGAATATATGATTCCTCAAAAAACATTCACCATCTCGAAACTGCCAACGACAAATAGCGGAAAAATAGATTACCTTGCTCTTGAAGAGCTAGACAAAGACCAGCGTTTTCTTTATATACCAAAATGGAAAGTCTCTGAAAAACTAGCTCCACTAAATAATAATAGCACATACTTACTTTTTGCTGACAATAACACGGTTTTAAAAAAACCTTCGATTATTATAGTTCGCGAAGCTACAGATTTTTCTATCAATAAAAATAATATTTCTATAGACTTTGACTCTCACGACCACTATCAAAAACTGATTAGTTATCTTGAAAAAGAACAATTTGATTTTAAGAACATTATCTATGGACATCAAAGTTTTGAATTTTTTGCAAAATTTGTTAAAGCCTTTGAAACGTACTTACCAACAATGCAAATAGCCATTCTTTGTCGCAACGTTTTTCCTGCAAATGACAGAAAAAATTTAGTACCCGAAAATGCACTTATTGTGGGAGCTTCTCGCGTTTTACCACACGAATATCCAGGAGTACGCTATGCTTGTATTGATCTCCAAGACAAAGCATTTTGTGAAAATATTTTGCGCGAGCTGCAGCATAATTTACCAGAGACAAATGTTACCTATATTGATAATCAGCGTT
Source organism: Candidatus Uabimicrobium helgolandensis (assembly GCF_041508025.1). NCBI lineage: Bacteria > Pseudomonadati > Planctomycetota > Candidatus Uabimicrobiia > Candidatus Uabimicrobiales > Candidatus Uabimicrobiaceae > Candidatus Uabimicrobium > Candidatus Uabimicrobium helgolandensis. The sequence goes on along the minus strand of NZ_CP165719.1, from coordinate 1,054,500 downwards.
ACATTTGTGTGTATCAACATCTACCAGCTAATGAGATTTCCATAAAAGATGATCAAGTTTATCTCATCACTGGTGGTTCTGGTAACATTGGTTCTCATCTTGCACTTTCTCTAGCCAAAAAAGCTAAAGTCAAAATTGCCATCACCACAAGATCTAAAAATAATATCTCCGAACAAACTCAGCAAACATTTGACAAAATAAAACAACTCGGAGCCCAAGTTGCTATTTTTGAAACTTCTCTCAGCGAACCGGAGCAAGTACAAGAAACTATAGAAAAAATCGAACGTCAATTAGGTGATATTCACGGTGTTATGCACTGTGCGGGGACTAGACAACGTTTTAATTTACTAAATTCGAAAAATATTATCGAAGACATCAGTATCTTTAAAACGGAAAGTTCTCAACTTCTTATTGATATTTTTCAGACAAGAACACCTTCTTTCGTTTTCTTGTTTTCTTCACTAAGTTCTATTTTAGGTCGTTATTGTCAAGCTGGTTATGCTGCCACAAATGCCTACCTTGACACAGTTTCTTGCAAATACTCTACAAATAATTTGTGTGTAACCTCGATTAACTGGGATGTCTGGCGAGAATTACCTACTCCTATTGCAAATAATATAACGCAAGACATTGTCGAGCTTATTTGTCGCGACGCGAAGAATGGAATTTCTAATGAGCAAGGTATCAAAGCTATATTCACGCTGCCTCAGCTCAATCATCCGCAAGTAATTGTATCAAAGAGACCTGACATCACTGGGTATTATATAAAAGAGTTAATGACCAATTCACAGTTTGTCGCGCCGTCTTCATTACTAGAAAAACAATTGGCAACAATCTGGTGCGAAGTTTTACAACTAAAAAGCGTGTCTGTAAATGATAATTTTTTCAATATTGGTGGTCATTCGTTATTAGCTATTACTCTGATGGAAAAAATTCGTAATCTTGAACGTGTAAGGAATAAAAGCCATCAAGATTTACCACTTTCCGTTTTACTAACACATCCAACAATTGCGCAGCTTACTAAAGCGATAATATCTGTCGATTTTTCTTTACAACAGCAAGTCATTCCTATGAACACTGAGGTTTCGGGGAATCCAATTTTTATGGTTCACGCTGCGAAGGCCGATCCTATTTGTTATAATTATTTGGCCAAGTATTTTGAAGGCAAGAGAACTGTGTACACTATTCGTACAGATGAATTATCTTCAGAGACAAGTATCGAACAAACAGCTTATTATCACTACAGCAAGATTAAAAGTGTCCAGGCAAATGGTCCATATATTATAGGGGGTATGTGTATGGGAGGCCTTGTCGCATATGAACTCGCAAGACAAATTAAGCAAAATGGAGAACAAGTACAGCTAGTTTTTATTATGGATTCTATTAATATTCCAGGTATGAAAAATTACAAATCACGCCAGCAGCACGAAGCTAAAAAACGTACTCCTAAAAAACGAATACAAAAGAGTATTGTCTTCTTAAAACGTTTGATTTCTTTAGATACTGTATTTGTGATACGCAAACTCAAAAAAATGCAACACTCGATGAGTCTTAAACGTAAAATTAAAAAGTTAATAGATCCAAATAGGGTTTTACGTAAAAAAATGCGCAATCAAATGCGCATTATTCGCGACAAGTACGATCCACAAAACTACGAAGGGGAGATTATTTATATTCGTTCCGAAAAAGAAAAAGGAAATGATGCCGAAAAACGATTTCGAGAACTTGCACAAAAAGTAAAGTGTTACAAACTAACAGGAACAATACATAGTGATGTAAGTCGTCCCCACTTTGCGCAAAAGACAAGTCAGATTGTCCAAAAATATTTGGATAAAAGATAATAGCTAAGTGATCACGCTCGAGTTCCATATCTTTAAAAGTAGAACTAGCTAAATAGACTTTGCAAATTTCGTTTCAAAAAATGTTTTATTTATTGAGTTTTCGCCACAAAGTCGTACGACTCACTCCTAGCTTTTTTGCAACTATAGATGTTTTGCCATTGTATTTTGCCATGAGATGTTGAATAAGTTCTTTTTCTAGCCTTTGAAGTGGCGCATCATCTCGAAGTGCAGTAGTAATAATATCCATTTCTACACTCAATAAGTAACTAGGTAGGTGATGGCGCTCAATACTATCAGCGCTGCATTTTACAAATGCATGTTCTATAATATTTTCTAGCTCGCGAATATTTCCCGGAAAATGGTAATCTAAAAGCATATTTAAAGCTTCTGTTGTTATCGATATAATATCTTTACCCGTTTTTTGGCGATATTTGTTAATAAAGTGTTTAACTAATAGAGGGATATCATCTCTTCTTTCGCGCAAAGGAGGAACATAAACGCCGATAACATTTAGACGATAATACAAGTCTTGGCGAAACTTTCCTACAGAAATCAACTCTTCTAAGTTTTGATTCGTAGCAGCGATTAAACGCACATCTACTTTTTGGGTTTGTGAACTACCCAACTTTTGAAACTCGCCTTCTTGTAAAACTCTTAGTAATTTGACTTGCAAATTTAGTGCTAATTCACCTACTTCATCTAGAAACAAAGTCCCTCCATCAGCAATTTCAAATCGTCCCTGGCGTAGGTGTGTTGCTCCAGTAAACGCTCCTTTTACATGACCAAACAGTTCACTTTCTATTAAATTTTCTGAGATAGCACCACAGTTTATTGCGACAAAAGCGCTTTTATTACGCCCACTGCTGGCATGAATTGCCTTTGCGACCAATTCTTTTCCTGTCCCATTTTCTCCACCTATAAGTACAGTTGTTGACATATTCCGCAGCTGATCGATTGTTTGAAAAATTTGCTGCATTTGGTAGTTTTTGCCGATAATATTGAAAAAATTATCTCTTTGTTGTAGCTGTTTTTGTAGGGTAATAACTTCGGTGACGTTTTTAGCCACACCTTGAATTAAATCTCTACCTTTATATTTTATTTTGGTGAAGTATACTTCCAAATAGATAATACCACTGCTTTTGTTTTTTAACTCTAAATTAGACGTTGAATTGAATAGTACTTTTTGTAAATTGCAATCAGTAAGACTCTGTAAACTCATCGAAAATAATTCTTCGTATTCATAACCGAGCCATTGACGAAAATTATTATTAAACGATAAAAATTCATTATCAATGCTAGCGCAGATAAAAATACCATCGTGTGACATTTCAAATAAAAGACGATAGCGTTCTTGGCTTTCAGCTAAATCACTAATCCATTTTCCTTTTTCAATAGCAATAGCAAGTTGCCCGACAATCTCGGTCAAAAATTCAATGTGTTTTTCAGTAAACGCATTTTTGCGTTTGTGGGTAAAAAAAATAATTCCAATAGGTCTGTCATTTAGCTTTAAAGGTAATGTCAAACTTGAATTTAAACTTTCTTTTAGAATTAGCCCTGTCCAGTGACTTGGACGCTTAACAAAATGCTTTTCTAAATCACCAATAATGCGTACTTCACCTGAATATAATATTTTTTCTAACGTAGAGCCAGAAATATCGGCAGCGTAACCGTCGTCAAGGTAAATACCACAACGAGAGCGCGTTTTTACTTGTACCAATTTTCCTGTTTTATCATCAAACAAAGCCAAACCTAAACGGCTATGAGGAACTACGGATTGTAATCTTTCGTAGATACACTCAAAAATATCTTCAAGACTATTCTTAGTTTGTATACTTTCAATAAGCTGCTGTTTCATACTTGTAACACCTGTTTCTTTTATGCAACAATAAAATAGTTAATAAAATCAATAACCAAGACAAAACAACGACATTCTGTTGCAAATTTGCAACAATTCATATTGTAACAATTAAATTAAGAGAAATAAATAAACTCCTTATTTTACAAGTCAAAGAGATTCTTTTACACATTTGGCACATTTTTTGATTAAAGAAAAGACAACTTATTACGCTAATTTAAGTGCTCACAATAATCCTTTTTAAAGAGAAAAAAATGTATTTAGAACACGCAAATATAACAGTGGAAGACATTGACCAAGCAATTATTTTTTTGCAAACAGCATTTCCTAATTTTCAAGTGCGGGGTGGAGGAGGAACAGGAAATGAAAGATGGCTGCATATTGGTACCGACAAAACTTATATTGCCTTAAATGCAGCATATGGCAAAGCTACTAGTAATGCTTATAATGGAATAGGTATTAATCACATTGGCTTTGTGGTACAAGATGTGAACAGTGTACAAGAAAGGTTGGAAGGAAAAGGCTACCAATCTAGTTATCCAAGAACAGAAGAAAAGTATCGTACGCGAATATATTATAATGATCCATCAGGTAACGAATATGAATTTGTAGAATATCTCTCTGAAGATCCTCAAAAAAGAAATTTCTATAAAGATCAATAAATGCATTCAGCGCTGTGCAATTTAGAAATTCTATGGTTTGCGATGCCCCCATGTCAACTAAATTAACTATTTCACGGGGGCTCCCAAAAACAATGGTTTAGCTATTTTGAATCAAAAGTATTTCCGATAATTAATCCAATCAACCCGCACACGTAACATGCTACTACAGGGTGAATTTCCCACGGTTGACCAATCAAATACCATCCAATACCACTGACAATTCCAAATAGAAGACTTAAGAATCCTCCCAATGGTTTTGATAACCCAAAAATTCCAGAATAAAGAGGAATAACTAAGGCAGAAATTGCAGTATATACAAAAATAATAGTTCCAATTAAACTTGTAATATAAGTTGCGATAATATAAGTAATAAAACCGAGAATCACAGTAAAAACTCTCCCCATTTTTAGTACAGTCTTATCATCATATTTTTTATTAAATCCAGTTTCTGCTATATCCTTAGTTATATTCATAGATACGCTTAAAAGCATGGAATTTGCGGAAGTCATGATTGCTCCAATTAACACCGCAACTAAAATAGCACCTGATTGTGGAGATAACACTTGTTTAATCATAGTTGGAATCACTTGATCTGGTTTTAGATTTTCTCCTAGAATTTCTCTAGCTGAAAAACCGATAAGAGGTACAGAAATTCCCATTATTAAAACAAGACCAACTGCCCAAACAAATAAAGATTTCTTGGCGTCTTTTGGTGTACTTACAGAATGCAAACGTTGAAAAATGATAGACTGACTAGCAAAGAGTAAACCGAAAAGAGAGAGATTATTACCTAGCATTTTTTGCCATGATATAGCAGAGAAATTTTGTAAGTATTTTTCTACTTGAAAACCTCCTGCAAGATTCATACTTACTACCGCAACCCATAATATACCTATTGTAATAAATAACGTACCTATCGCATCAGTAATGGCGACCCCTAAAAATCCACCAATAAGAGATATAGAAGTGAATAATATGGCGCACAATATTGTTGACCATACTTCTGGTATATCTAAAAATGCGACAAATAGATGAGACATAGCTTTAATTTGAAGAGCTATAATGATAGTATCAGAAGCGATAATCATAATCGCTCCAATCAATGAAGTTTTCCCACCATAGAATTTGCCTAATATTTCAGGAAGAGTTTGTGCTCCAATCGACCTAACTCTTTCCGCTACGAAAAAAGCGAAGAATAAAGCACTGATAAATGCCGTACTGAACATAGTATGCCATACTATACCATAGTGGTAATACGCTCCAGCATATCCTAATATTGCAGTGCCACCAATACCTGTAGCAACAATACTACCACCTGCAACCAACCAATTTAAATTTCTTCCTGCCAGAAAAAAGTCTTCGCTTGTTTTTGTGTATTTTTTTGTATATGAAACGATAACAAACAAAAATACTAAATAAATAACAATAATTGTTGTCAAGTAACTGCCTCTCCAATTTTAGATATAGAATAAAAGTGAAAGTGTATTTTTTTAACTAGGGCCTGCCATCATTCAAAGCACTACCTATTGTTTCAAGCCAGATTTTACTTGCGAATCTGAGTTCCTTCTGCTATTTAAAGAAATCGACAAAGGAGCGCACTGGATTTGTGATTGTGGGATGATGATATACTACAATATTTCACAATCACATAAGTTACCGATATACCACCTGGCATCTTGGCATCAAACGTTTCAATTTTAAAAAACCTGATCGCGTAATTTTCGTCCGTCCAATTTTTAATTTTGCTAAAGATGTCAAAGACGATAATACAGGTATACTTCTATCAGAAATATTGGTTCCTTCTAAACTAATTTGCTTTAATTTACTTTTGATATTTTTGAAATGAGAAATACCATCGTCACCTATTTCGGTCTCGTCTAAATCTATTGTTCTTAGTTGGAAGTTAGTTAGATACTTCAAACACTGTCCTGTTATATTAGTGCCTTCTAAATCTAGATGTTGTAACCTTTTTAGAGTAGCAGCATATTTTATTGCCGTATTTCCAACGCTAGTCTCTTGTAAGTCTAGTGCTATTATTTGCGAAATGTTCTGTATATAACGCAAGTCTTCATCTCGAACACGTGTATTGCGGAAACTTAAAAAAATTAGTCTTTTTTTTCCGCGAAGATTTTGTAAAGCAGGTGAGATTTTTTTTACTATTACTTTTAGATAATCTCCTTTATCGTTGTATTCTACTAGATCTTCAAGGCTTTCAGGTTTGCGTTGTCGCTGTTCTTTTTTTGTCAATTCTTCCTTCAGTTTTTGCTTTTCTTTTTCTGCTTTTTCTTTTTGTTTTTGTAATTCTTGTTCAAACTTTTGTTTTTCTTCTTTGAGTCTCTTTTGGGCTAGCTCTTTTTCTATTTGTAATTTAGATTCACCTGTCGATTGTCTACTTTGAGAGAAAAATAAGGTGGTGAGTAAAAGTATTGTCGTGCATGTTAAAATTACAATCATTGCGCTGTTTTTCTGTGTTTTTTTCTGATGCTGTGTTATGCGCGTAGAAGCTGTTTTTCGATTGGAAATAACGCTTTCGCGAGATCTGCTAACAGTACTTTGTAAAGGGCGTCTCTTTCTTTTTGCTAATTTTTTATTTTCATTGTCAACTGAAGATGGAATTGTTGACTTTCCGTGATCCACAAATAACTCTACTGCTTTTAAAAATTCATCTGCGCTTTGATAACGTTTTTCTCGATCCAAAGCCATCGATTTTAGGCATATTTTCTCTATTTCTATCGAAATTTCGGGATTGATTTTTCTTGGTGGCAAATATTTTTTCTGAGTAATTTTATATATAACTTGGGCTAAACTACCACCTTCAATAGCACTTTTGCCTGTTAGCATCTCATAAAAAATGGTTCCCAAAGCATAAATATCTGCGCGGTGATCTACTTCTTCTGCTTCTGCTTGCTCAGGAGCCATATAGCGCGGACTTCCGAGAATCTGTCCTGCTGTTGTAAGTTGATCGTCTACTTTTTCTTCTAGTTGTTTTGCTAAACCAAAATCCATGACAATTGGGCGAAACGTTTCTTCTTCTAAAAGTATATTTGCTGGTTTTAAATCGCGATGAATTACTTGATAGCGATGAGCATAAGCTACAGCAGAAATAATAGGTTTTATAATTTCAATTGTTTTTGCAAACGATAAATTTTCTTGTTCCAATACAGCGGACAAAGTTTTCCCCTGTATAAAATCCATTACAATGTAATCAAGCTGCCCTTCACTTTTAATATCGTGAATAGGAATAATATTTGGGTGTTGCATTTTCGCAGTGAGTTTTGCTTCTACTAAGAAGCGCTTGCGGGCCGTTTCAGTTTGGTTCAACATAACCTTGATAGCAACAGCTCTTTCCAAATTTTGATGATACGCTTTAAAGACCTTTCCCATTCCTCCAACACCAATAGTCTCTAGTATTCTGTAATCTCCTAAGATCGCAGGAATACCTTCTATTTTTTGCGACGCCGGTTCACTACTTGTAGATCTTCCCTTCTGTGTGTCACTAGAAGAAACTGATTGCTGAGGTGCACCTTGAAGTTTCCCAAGCATGAACTTCAAAATTTTCACTTCCTCAGTGGTTAGAGTTTGTTGTAATTTGGGAATTACTTGAGAAAAAGAAGGATGCTGCGTGATTTTTTTTTCAAAGGATCCAAATTGCGGGTGTTGATTATTTCTTATATTTTGAATGTCATTACTTAAAATCGTATCAATTTGAAATTGTTGAAAAGCGCATAAATTTTTTGCTTCCGACAAAAAAACATATTTTATAAAAAATAACTTCAGATAATTTAACTGCGACTGTGAAAGAAGTTTTTGGTTTCGAAAATACTCTTGAATATTGGCATTAGAAGAAGATATGTTTAATATTTCGCTATTGTCAATGTAACCTAAAGCCTGTGCGCAGTTTTGCAAACATTGTTCACGGTAATTCATTTATTTCTCGATGCTTTAAAGTCCAGTAAAAAATACTCGGTTTTCGCACTTGCGAAAACATCTTTTCAAAACTTATACTTTCATATCGACATTTAGGCTTTCGTAAAAAAATAACCAGCAATCTTTCGCAATTGTCATACAACTAGTAAAGTAAAGCCCTATTCAAGAACATTTAGTGGACCACTGAATGTATTTAGCTCAACTTATAGAAATTTAAGGTCTTCTCTAGTATGCGAATATTCAAGGTAATACCTGGGGATTTACATGCCTATTGAGCCATTTAAGATAAAAACCTAATTTTGCAGATTACAGGTTATCTTTTATTTATTGACCATCAAACAAAGATAGGATTGTGATGAAAATTATAGCTTTGTCTGACACTCACAACAAACACGATGAGATAACACTACCTGAAGGGGATATGCTTATTCATGCAGGAGACGCAACAGGTATTGGTCGACTACATGAATTAGAAAAATTTAGCGTATTCATGAATGCTGCTCCCCACAAGTATAAAATTGTTATTGCTGGCAACCATGACCCTTGCTATGAAAAATACCACAACCAACTAGGTGACTTCTTCAACAACTCGGTCTATTTACTAGACGAAAGCATTACAATTGAAGGAATAAAATTTTATGGTACTCCTTGGACCCCTTGCCACTGGGCTTATCATACACACAAAAATTTGTTGGTTGAAAAATGGATGAAAATTCCTACGGACACAGATGTTCTTATTACTCACATGCCGCCTTATGGTATTTTAGATTTTGACAAAAATAGCCAAAAAAACGATGGATGTAAAGATTTATTAAAAAGGGTTCAGTTAATTCGTCCAAAATATCATATATTTGGACATGTCCATCAAGCTGGACAAAAAACAGATCGCAACACTACATTTATAAATGCGTGTATTTGCGATGAAAATTATAGCGCAAAAAATTTGCCTATTTGTTTTTCTATTTAGGCAAATTTTAAATGCCTCATACTTTATATACGCCATAATAACCTTGTAAGCTTTTCATTATGGTGCGTCAGGAATAACTCCGTTGTGTTTGGTGTTATATTGAAACATCGACACTGCGGTTTTCCCTACAGGAACTTGTGTATCCCAAATATAAATCTCTGTTATCGGAGGATTGATCGTGTGGTTTGTTGCGGCCCCAACAATATCCAAAGTACCATTCTGGTCTATATCGACAAGACTTGGGGTATGAAAAAATGTTTGACCTGTTCCTGCAGTGATTGGCCAACCTTTTACAGGAGATCCATCATGATTATAGGCGTGATATAGACCTGTGCTATTATCATCAATAACTAGTTCCATTTTTTGGTCGTTATCAATATCTCCAATCATTATTTGACTGTGGACGGCATTCGTTGGACCTACAGGAAAACCAGATAACATTTTACCGTTTGTTCCCCAGGCATATACTTGATTCACAGGAGTAGAACTCATAACCAAATCACCCACCGCAATATCCAGCTGTCCATCTCCATCGATATCTGCAATCGCAGGCGCACTAAAAATCCACATTGCAGTTTTTTGTGGCCAGTTAGGAAACAAAGAGCCGTTGCTTCTTACAACATAGACATAGCCAGCATGTTCGCCAACAGTTTCATGAGTACCAAAAATAATCTCTTTCTTACCATCATTATCTAAATCAGCCAAAACCGCTGAAGAATATGAATTAGTAATCCCTGCCCGCAAACGAAACGGAAAATTAGGTAGCAATTTCCCTGTTCCTTTCCATACATATAAAGAACGATAAGACTCTACAACCACTTCGTTTTTGCCATCCCCGTCAATATCACCACATGTTGCACTAGAAGCTGGTACACTTCCCATGGCTTGCGGCCATCCGCTGCACACAGAACCATTTCCTTTGTATACCCATATTTCTCCTACGGAACGCAATCTCTTATTGACAATAATATCAAGCGCACCATCATTATCTACATCGCCAAGTACAGGCGTACGCATTGAAAGACCGCGGTTGTCGATGGGAAAATTATCTATTACAGTACCATCTTTTTCGAAAGCATAGATGTTAGAGTTTTGAGAGCCAAGTTTGCCATAGATAGTTGCAACGACAATTTCATCTTCTCCATCACCATCTATATCTCCTAAAGCCGGTGCTGCATGAGCAATCTCAATCGGATCATCAAAAATATGAGGCCAACCACTAACTTCTGATCCGTCTGAATTCCAAACATAAATACCGTTTCCGACATTGTATATAATTTCTAATGAACTATCTTCATCCATATTGCAAACAATTCCGCCTTCGACCGAGACACCTACCGCTTTTTTGGGGTAACCCTCAAAAACAGGCATATTGAACGACTTAATTACTGGTTGCTCTTCCTTAGACAAATGCTTTTTGTTTTCTACGCCCATTACATCAATAGAAGGAGAAATATTTACTTGAGAAACAACAAAATTAATTACAACGATAAACAATACAAATTTTTGAAACATACTGCTCCCCTTTATGGAATTGTTCTACTCAGACTCCGACCATTTAACTTCGATTATTTAGTAAATATCTATTCTTTGTTAAAATGAGCAACTAAATCACCTCCAGCGCTTGGAACAAAAGAATACTCTGCATCTAAACTCAATAAATTTCCTTTATATTGCCAATATTCAAATTTATGTCCAGGAGCAGCAGCTGCTTTTATAGTAATTTTATATCCACTAGGAATAACAAATTGCACGCACCCTGTTTTAGTAGTACATTCATCTTTTGCTCCAAAAGGCTTCGCTGACATAAATCCCATACCTTGGGGTTTTAAAAAAATACGCCAATATACTCCACTTGTTTGTGCCGTACTGTTAGTTTTTAATATACATGAAACAACTTGATCTGAAGCTTGTCCTTGGACAACATCGAGAATGCAATTAATCTTATTTGTCGCTGGACATTCCATAATTTTTGGTACAAGTGCTAGTCCCTGCCGAGTAGTACATTTTAAAATCGTATCGTAGTGCTTTTTTTCAAAAGTAGAAGCATTGTGATCAATAACGACTTTTGAAACAATGGCATTTTTCTGCTTTTCAAAAAAAGTATAATACTGTAGCGTTTGTGTTTGGAAATTTTGAGTAAGTTTGTAGGTGTTTTGAACTGTTGTACTGTTATTTTCGACCATAACAGAAACACTGTGATAAAGCTCCCAATCACTTTCCTTCCAAAAACGCGAAAGAACATTCCCTTTACGATAAACAGAATATTTTTGCGCTTTCTTATTGGTCTGCATTAAAAAAGAATGCGTTCCTTCAAGTAATAGACTATCACCAAAAAAATGTATCATCTGTTCATGCTTTTGTTTCAGTTGTTTTGTTGAATAATCCGCAGCTAACACACCTAAAATCACAATAAAAAATAAAATTTTTTTCATATTTCTCCCCTATACAAACTGACAATAATAATTGCTATAATTATACAGAGATATTCTCTCTATGTCAATATAACTGAACCAAAGATAGACAGTCACCTATAAGTAATCGCAAGGTATTTCTGATGGCATACAAACTTCTGACCGAGAAATTTTCAACCTATTTGTCTTTCTTAAAAAGTAATAACCCGAAGTTTCATTCTAAAATTACCTAAATAAAAAATACGGGTACCCAATCTGGAAAGACAGAACTGCCAACAACTTATTTATTTCTTGAGTTTTATATCAACTTTGCTAATGTAAGTGACCTGACAAAAATAGTTCCCCATTGAATGCAGGGCTTTTATTTTCTAGCGCGGCGCGACGAGAGCGCGCAGCTGTAGCTGCGTAAACAAGGAGCAACAAAACTAGTAAATAAAAGAACAAAATGCCAATGGGTAAATACTTTTGGCGGGTCACTTAGAATAAATTTACAAAATAAATTTTTAGCAGCAAAAACTTACTTTTAAAAGGAAATCATTATGCGTATTCATATTTTTTATGCTAGTGTTTTATTAATGGTTAGTGCAACGATTTCTTTGATTTTCATCGAAAATTCTCCGCGTGCTATTGATATTTGCGTATTAGTATTAACAATCGGAGGAATTTTCAGCATTGGTTCTATATTAGGGCCACAAAAATTAAATGCTATTACTCTTTTTATCGCCAACCTCCCTCTTTCTAAACAAGGCAATTTTCTTTTCGGAGTTTTTACAGTAACATTCCTTGTAACAATCGCTTTCCTTTGCGATTATTTTGGTCAAATGTTTACTAATAATGATTATATCGAACTCTCTTTGAGAATAGGAGGAGTTGGCTTATCACTATTTTTTGTTTTGTACATAATTCTCGTTACTAGCGCGCGCCTCGCAAAAAATAAATTATTTGTTTAACAGCTTTTCATTGTTTTTATTAAACGAATTTAGCCACTTCAAAGTAACTACGTTATATCTCAATATGAATAACAAGCATTTTATTTTGTCTACAATAAAAATGGTTTGCATTACAAGCTTTGTAGATAAGATAGGAGTATGCTATGGTAAAAAACTATTTGTGTTTTATCTTTTTGTATATTTGCGTTTTTGCTGATGGTCAACTACGTAAAATCGAACTGTATTTTACTAGCGATTATAATTCCCAAAAAACAATCGCTCTTGATGAGCTTTTACTCAATAGTAATCCTGTGAAAAATGGTGAAAAAATACGAGCGGGAGAATACCGCGTTGTTGTTAAAAAACGCGGATATAAACCAATGTTTGAGTATATTGCAATTCCTATTTCTAGTAAACCTTATGTTTATAGAAGAACTCTGACTTCTTCGCGAAGAAAGGTTTTAACTAAAATTCGCGCTTCTTTTCCGAAAATGCGTATTCATCCAGACTTGTGTACTCTTGATGGAGAAAAGGTCAATGGACAGAGTTTTAAACCAGGAAAATACAAACTAAGAATACAACGTAGTGGTTATGTACCAATTAATAAAACTATTGAAATAGCACCTTCACATGAACCTTATGAAATAACTTGTACTTTATATCCTAAGCTCATAGAGTTGCAATTAAAATTATCCTACGATGTACCACCAGAAGACGATTTTCATTACATCTTTAGATTAAAAAGCGAAATGTCAATAATGACTCTTTGTTTGAGAAGTGGATACAAGATTGTACCAGAAAGCTATTTATACACTATTGAAAGTCTCGGTTATAAAATAATCGCAGATCGCATGCTCGTGATGCCACGTGAACGTCCTTATGTGGTTAAACATTGCTTGATTTCGTTACAGCGCAATGTTATCATAAATGTTACGGATGAGTTTGACAATTTTACTACAGCTAAAATAACTTTAAACGACGAGTTCGTACATGGAAACTTCAAAGTTAAGCCAGGAAACTATTCTCTTATTATTAAAAAAGAAGGCTATTTAACTATCCACAAACAAATCGCAATTTTCGCTAGCGAGAAGACTCTTGTTTTAAAGCAAAAACTTCAATTGCAGTGATATCTTAAGGGGAGGGTTTTGTGAAAAAGTGGTCTATACAGTTTCAGGAAAAATATACTGGAAGTCCTCTAACTTATTGGGTACATAAAGCTATTGGCAATTCAAAATATGAACCACCACTGCCAAAGCCTGTAGCAGGAAAAGGATTTGCAGTTCTTATTGTCGAAATAGCAGAAATAGAGCTATTTTTTTCTTCTGTTAATGAAGTTGATCATTTTTTAGAAGTTATTTCTCAAAAGAATATGCCAACATCTATGCAACTTTCCAAGATTAGAGGAGCATCTTATGGACCTAATAAACACTGGCTTAGTCGACTCCCAGGAAAAATAAAGCCTTGGAGAAAACGCCAAAGATTAATAAAAATTTTAGAAAAAGCTCGCAAGGAGTTTATTATTAATTTTTAGTCTTTTCGCAAAGGCGACTCCGCCATCAATGAAAAATGGGATATTTCCGATGGAAATGATGGGGAATTATTTATTCTATTAAGAGAGAATTTTTTTCGAATATTTTCAGGGAGTAACTTCCAAGAAGTATATATATTTCTTTCATTGTTACATGCATACAACAAGTATGCTTTACTTTCCAATCTGCAACATATCAAAATCCATATGTTTTCTTCTTCGCCTATCAAGATAGTAGAAAAAGCGCGGTCCTCGTTAGTGGCTAACATTCCTTTAATCGCTTCTCTATATAATTTTGTCAACTTCAAATCAGTGAACATTAGACCTATTGCATCTGTTTTTGGTAAATCGCTGCGAAAAAAGCCTTGGGTTTTTTGAGTTAAATCTTTGCAAAATTGAGATTTTTCTAAACGCATTTTAAGCGTTTGTTCTGCCAAAAAGGAAGCGCTATATTCTTCATCTGCCAAATCAAGAGCTGCCATAGTAAGTATTATGAGAAGAATAAGAAGTCCACCATTAATGAATTTTAAAATACCACGGTGCTTTGTAAAGTGTAGAACAAAGGCGGTGGATATCACCGGAGAAGCAAAAGCAAAAATTACCAACGTTGTCATAAAAATTTGTACAAAAACAAAAGTAAAAGCATCCTCTCCCGATAAATAAGGAGGGAAAATAGCAAAATAGAAAATAACAACTTTTAAAATAAATAATACCGCGAAACTGTATACCATTTGGCAATATAATTTGAATTCTTCTCGAGCGCGAAATGAAAAAATAGTGGCAATAAAACCAAAGGGAATAAAAAACATGTAGTATAAGAATACCGGAGGTTTATGAGCGTAATAAAAAATATAAAGTTTGCGTAGAATTTTTAATGAATGTCCAATCAAAGGTATAGAATCTAAAATTGTGTGATTATTCATCATGTAGGTTAGTAATCGCATATTTGCAGTAACAACAAGGGTCAGTGCTATAATAAAAATAAGTTCATAACAGTCAAGAAAAGCTCCCATGAAAACGACAATACAAAGATACGCTGCTAGATAAGGAATGCGAAACAGAAGTAGTTCAAAATAAAACCAAATTTTACTTTTGATTTTCCACTCAATCTCATGTTCTCTTATAATTTGTTCATATTCTTCATTTGTGTTTTCATTTACTAGATTTTTTTCTTTGATTGAACTTTGCTGTTCTTTTTCGAGATTGTTATTTTGATTTTTGAAATTCTGAGTGTAGTCAACCATTAGAGGTCCTTTATGGAAACGCCTTCGCAACTTTTTACCAAATCGCTGCCATAAGTAAGTGAAGGTGTCTGAAAACCGACTTTTATGTCGTTATTTAAAACTTTTTCAACTATTTTGAGTGACGCGATTGCAGTGAAGGTGTATCCTTCTGGCCCTTCCAAAATAGAAGTTCTTATTTCATTTCCATCTTTGACTTCACCCCACACTAAGCTCTTTCCACGCATACGTTGTTCATCACTAGGCCCTGCTGGTTTCGACTTGATGCGTTTTTTAAGATAATTTTGTACAGGAGAACTACCGAGAAGAAAGCCCAAACGTCTTGTTACTTTTGCACCAAAGCGCATTGCAAAAGGGGCAGCCATATATACTTCTATGTTCGGAATATTTGTACTATAATAAGCTGTAAAAACATCTCCCCACGGAATAGTAATAGCTTTGGTTTTACCGTAACCAAAATCAATACTTCGAGTTCTCCACGCTGATTTTACTTTAACGAGATTACCATCGCGGCGAATACATCCACCACCGCCAGCATTTTCAACCATCGTTGTTGCTGTTCCATGCGAGATACCTCCTGCTCCTTGGAAAGCAAGAGATAGTTGTGTGGCACTTGGCAAACGACTTTTTAAGTGCGCAGCCAAACAATCAGTAGGGACAACATCAAAACCAACACCTGGCATAAGCATAACTTCCTTATCTTTCGCAGAAGAATCCAACTTTTGTATACTTGCGAATACACCCATTTCACCAGTAATATCTAGGTAGTGAGTTTTACTTTTAAGACAGGCATTTACCATAGGTAAAGCCGTACGAGAAAAAGGGCCAGCACAATGAAGAACAACATCAATGTCTTCTAAGTTTTTACTTATATCATCTGGATTGTCTAGTGAAAAAATGCGTTTTTCTAAAGAAAAATTACTTGCTATCTCACTTATTTGTTCTTGATTACGTCCAGCTATAATAGGTTTCATTCCTTGGTCTACTGCCATACGCACAATTAAATGCCCTGAATATCCATTTGCACCATAAATCATCCACATAGAAAATTCCTTATATTAAATCTTTGAGTAAGTCTTTATTAAAAGAACGCAATTGTTTCCAGTCACCACGCTTTACTATCTTTACCCAATCGGGATTCGCAATAAGAGAACGTCCTACAGCAATGAGATCGGCTTCACCATTTTTCACTAAATCAAAAGCCGGCTGTGGAGAAGAAATTTCATCTTGTTCTTCGCCGTAAGCATTATTAAAAGTTAAACTAACAGCAACTTTCCCTACAGCAATACAAGACAGTCCCGATAATTCTTTTGTCCAGCCGCATAGAGTTTTGTCATTAACACTTGGAAAACCAGGAGCAGTTGCATCATATGTACTAACATGTAATATATCAACACCTGCATTCTTCAAAGCATCGGTCCATACTTGTAATTCTTGTGGGTTTTGAAACTTAAGCTGATTGTAATCATCTAGTTGCCATTGACTAAAACGGTAGATTATAGGAAAATCTTTTGCCACTGCACTACGAATTGCTTTTACTACTTCGATGGGAAAGCGCAAACGATTTTCTAAAGAACCACCATATTGATCTTGACGTTGATTAGTTACAGGACTAAGAAAGGAATCAAGTAAATAACCATGCGCACCGTGTATCTCGATAGCATCACAACCAATATCCTCCGCATTTTTTGCTGCATTTATATATGCTTCTAAAACTTGTGCAAAATGATGCTCGCTCATTTCTTGTACTTCTGGCCGCAGCGTACCATCACCTCTCTCAGGCATTTTACACGCACTTGGTCCGATAGGATTATCGGCAAATCGACCAGTATGCCATAGTTGCGGTGCAAAAGCACTACCTTCTGCGTGAATAGCATTTACAACTTGTTCCCAACCAGCTAACTGGTCGTCATTTTCAAAACGCGGAACAGTAAGCGTATCATAAGCATGAAAACTATCAATACCCGTTCCCTCACTTATAATAAGACCTACTTCTCCTTGAGCACGACGTTTGTAATACTCGACAATTTCAGGAGTTGGAATACCATCTTTTTTTGCTTTACGTCTTGTCATAGGAGCCATAACAATGCGATTACGAAGTTGTAAACGACCAAAAGAAATAGGAGTAAATATTTGTTGCATGAGAGTTCCTTACTGTAATTTAGTTAATGCTGTAACAAGTTGCGTGGGAGACTCGTAACGCTCATCAGGATCTTTTTGTATCATTTTCATAATAACATTACAAAAAGCATCTGATAATTCCGGTATAATTTGCTTGGGGTGGCGAACGGGCTGCGTTAGATGCTTTGACATTACAACAGTGGGTGTACCTCCAAAAGGTACCTTACCCGTGGCAAAATGGTAGGCAGTAATCCCTAGAGAGTAAATATCACTTCTAATATCAATATTTTGTTCGCCGCGAGCTTGTTCTGGCGATATATAATAAGGAGTTCCTGTAATTTGAGAGCTATTTAATTGTGCTGTTGCCAACCCTAAATCGCAGAGTTTAGCGCAACCTGTTTTAGTAACCATTATATTTTCTGGTTTTATATCTTTATGTATCATTTGGTGTTTGTGAGCATGCTCTAAAGCTAATCCCATTTGTCTTGTAATAGAGATAACTTCTTGTTCCGACAGTTTTTTATTTTTTTGAATCATCTGCAAACCTGTAAGACCATCCACATACTCCATCACAAAATAAATCAAATTATTTTGAGTACGTCCAACATTAATGCCTTTTATTATGTTGCGATGTGATAGCTTTGCTACAGATTTAGCTTCCGAAATAAAACGCTGTTGTATATCAACGTTTTTTGCTAACTCAGGACGAAGTATTTTCACGGCTACATTTCTTTGCATACTCGTCTGTACAGCCTTAAAGACAATGCTTGTAGCACCTTGTCCTATTTTCCCTAATATTTGAAACCCTTTTACGTTTTGCATAGCTTACCCAATTATTTTAAAAACCAATTTTTTAATTCTTGTTGTAAGTAAGGAGATAGAAATATATAAATGCCTGCCACAATTATTATGCCAAAAAGTGCTAAGGAACCTAGTTTTAAAATTTGCATTAATATTTCTGTTAGTGAGCGTTTTTTAACTTCTGGAACTTTATGTGTTTCCGTAGAAGGTTTTTGCTGCATAGATTTTCTATTGATATTTTGTGAAATAGGTGTTTTCGGAGGCTGCGTGTTTCTTATAAGAGGTTGTGTGTTTCTTATGGGAGTTTGTCTTGCCTCTTTAAATGCTTCAAAATCCATAACTCGCGTACTTGTAGCTTTCATTTTATTACGATGAGTGTTAATTGGTGTAGAAGATTTACTGGTATTTGTAAATAAATTCAAATACTCACTGCTTCTCCCTGATTTTATAATACGTTTTTCTTGAGCTGGCTTTGAAGGTGCTTTATTATTTACTGTTTCTTGTAGTGCCTGCTCTTCACCTATATTACTTTGCAACCACTCTTTTGGATTATCGATTATTGTTTTATTATTTTTTATCGCTTCTATAATTTTTGGATTGCAATTTAGTTTTTCTGATAATTCTTGAATCGCAATTCTTTCCATTAGCGATTTAGCCTGAGACTTAACATTTCTTTGATTTGATATTGTTTCTAGAATATTGACAACTTGTTCTATAGGAACTTTACTTTTTTTTATCATCGAAAGAAATACATCTTCAACTTTTTTATTACCTGTTTTTTTATTTTCTGTCGATACATCATGCAAAGCTCTTAAAAATTCATTTACAGAAGAAAAACGATCTTTTGGTTTTTTAGCCATTAACCGAAGTATCAAATTATTAATAGAAGATGAAATATTTGGACGGTGTTTTTGTATAGAAGGTGTTGAAGAAAAAGCTATTTGCTGAAAAATAGCTTCCGTTGTTTCACCTTCAAAAGGCATAAGACCGCTAAGTAGATGAAAAAGAGTTGTTCCTAACGAATACAAATCACTAGCTGGCGATATCTTATTTTCAATAACTAATTCAGGTGCGCTATAGAAAGGGCAGTCGATAATATCACTGTGGATCCAGAAATCTATTTCGGGAATAAAGCCAAAACCTAATATTTTGACACTACCATTTGGAGCTGCAAATATAGAAAAAGGATTTATATTTGTATGGAGAACATTTTTCTCATGAGCATAAGAAAGAGCTTGCCCAATTTGTTTTGCAATTCCTAAAGCTCTCATCGTGGTAATTACACCAGATTTTTGACAAATATCCGCTAAAGATTGTTCGTAAAATGGAAAACCAGCGTAGAAAGTATTTTTTTCATAGCTAATCTCTTCAGGCGTTATAATATTAGGGTGTGACCATTTTGTAGTATCTAAGAGTATTTTATACAGTTTTTGCTTTTGCTTTTCTGTTTGTGCATAACTCTCTTTAAAAATAACTACCAATTTCTTAACATCTGATTCGGTATCAAAAGCATGAAAAGTAATGCTGGAATTATTGGTTTCAGAGATTGAAATAATTTTGTATTTTCCGAGATATGAACCAATTAATTCGTGATTCATCAGCAAATTCCTAGATTTTAATTTGATGGACAATCTTTCTTACGATATTTTTTGTGTTCCTTTTTGTTTATAAACTTGGACGGAAAAAATAATTTACCCAACTTTCCACTAGGTAAATTATTTCTTTCTATCTTAGTAAGTCAGCTCAAGTTTTTCGTTTACTGGTAGAGCTCGCTTATGTCTATTAATCAGATAAAACAAGCTGGAGAGACCAAGAAACGACAGTCCCACAATCAATCCGAGGTTAAAGATGCCGTTTGTTTGTTGTGCAAATTCATCTATTTTTTGTAAAGCAAAACGCATCACTCCCGGAGATTTTTCTAATATTTGTTGACCGAAAATGGAATAAATAAAAGATAAAACAGGAAAGATAAAGGCACAAGCTACAGAAAATTTTGCCGTTGATTGCTTTACGACTTTAAAGTCAAGATTCATTTGTGATATACACTTATTTTCATGCCAAAACTGTACATACGCATCTTGGATTTTTCCTACAGATATTGGAGTAATCCATACTTGCGCTTTTACTTTACCACTTAAATCAACGTATATCTCTTGTGCTGAAACAATACATCCTGGAATATGAGGGACAATCTTTACGATAGGATTGTTTGCTGAAATACTAATTTTACCTTGTAATTGCTGAACATTTTTAGCAATCTCTTTCGTGATTTTCTCTTTTGAAAATACAACATTAATTGGATACGTATTCATAAGAGAAACTTTTTTGTAATGACTTATATGTATATTGCGCTTAATCGTTGTTGTTTTCTTCGGCGCAGATACTTTTTTCATTACTGGTTGTGATGGTGCGGCTTCGATTTCCTGTGGTTCTATTGTCTGTGCCTTTGGAAGTCCAGAATCTTCACTATGAATTACATGCTGTTCGTTTTGTTGTTCCTGAACAGGTTCATCTGCTTCCAAAGCTGAGCGATCTTCATCTTCAACGCTTTCCGCTTGTCTTGATTCTAAAAACTCACTGCGTATGCTTTGTTCTAATTCTTCTTCCTCGTGAGTTAGATTCATTTCTGGGTCTTCAGGTTTTGCTGGAGTCTCTGTCTCTGCTTCTGCTTCAGTTACTTCGATATTAGCTTCTGATTTGATAGCGATTTCTTCTTTTGAATCTTGCTCTAGTTCTTCAGGATTGATTCCTCCATAAAGAGGTATTTCTTCCCCTATACTTAGGTTATCACCTTCGTTTTCTTCTGCCGAAGGTTGCTCTGTATCGGAATCATCTCCACTCTCGTTTTCATTCTCTAAAGCTGTTTCCACTTCCACTTCTGCTTCTGCTTCTGCTTCTGCCTCTGCTTCTGCCTCTGCTTCTGCTTCCGCTTCGTTGTTAGTATCAAAGCTATCAATCGAAAATTCGTTGTCTGAATCGGAATTTGAAATGTTATTTTCATCAACGACATTAGAACTAGAAGAATCTTCTATATCTGCGTCCGAATCCTCAGAATCAATAGAAAAACCTTCACCTAAATTTTCAGAACCATCGCCAAAATTGTTTAGTTCGCTGGAAGCCTCGGCCAAATTACTTTCTGAATCGCGATTAACTGGAATGCTATCACTTAAATTTGCAAAGTCCCCCTCTAGGCTATCAGCAGAATCGCTATTTAAATCAGACAAACCACTTTCTGGGTTGTTTTCACTTAAATCTGCAAAATCATTATTGTCGAGGGAAATGCCACTGTTTAAATCTTCAGAGCTATCGATGGAAATACCACTACTTATGTTTTCATTTTCGATATCACCACTAATAGCAATGCCGTCATCAGAGCCACTAACAAAACCACCAAGCGCATTCTCTTCAATATCCACACTTGCAGAAATGTTTTCACCAAGAGAAAACTCACTGTTATCTATAGTTACTGGTTCTGCTGCACTTATTTCTAAGCCCTCTTCCTCATTTGCAGATTTGAGTAACTCATCCATACCACTAAAAGCTGCTTCTTCATGCAAATCAAAAGGCTCTTCTTCAACTAAACCAGGGCTAGCTTCTTCTCCAGAGCGAGCAACAAGAGTTGGAGCATCCCATATTTGTCCTTCTGGTTTTTGTGGCTCATCATCAGCAAAAAGGTCATCTTTATCTTGCCAAACTGTAGGAGCATCACATTTATCCATAGATAGTTCTTCACTAGACACCCTTCTACCGTTTTCAATAATGATTTTTTCTTCTTTTTTACTATAGAGTTTTTCGATGCGTTGCTGAATACTCTTTTCTGTTGAAAGTATTGTTTCTATTTGTTGTTTAGCTAGCGAACGAATTTCTTGTAATGTTGAAACATCAAAAGGGTTAGGAACTGCAACAAACAAAACACCACCTTCTTCTTTTATTGGTAGTGCACAACAATGTTCAGCAACATCTTTGTTTATTTTGTTTAGAATATCATTTGGGATATCTAAATGGTTGACATTTATAGTTTGAATGTCAAGTTTATCGCCGATTGTAGTTAAGTAGTCTTGTTCAGAAATGTATTTGCCATCAACAAGTACTTGTGATACCGATTTGTTGAGTTGATTTACTTTTATGAGTATATCGTTAATGTCACTATTAATCATTCCGGCAGAAGCAAGAAGTTCAAGTATAGCTCTCGAAAAGCTTTCTTTACCTTGACTCATCATTGAAATATAGTCATTTGCTTGTTTTTCTGGAGCAATAGGCGCTGGTTCTGCTATAGGCGGAGCTGCAAAATCATTATTTGATTCTATTTCGACAGCTGCTGTGACTTGACGTATTTCAATACGTTTTTTTTCCGTATAGTTGTAGTCGGTGATAAATTGTTGTACGTTCATGTTTAGATCTAGTTCTTCGTTCTTATAATACAGTGCTAATTCTAAATCTTTTAGGTGCTCATATTTTTTTTTGAGAACGAGAATAGCTCTGCCTATTTTGTTTTGCTGCTTTAATTTTAAAGCAACTAATTTATTCGCAATTTTATCTTTTAAAATTACTTTGACTACCTCAGACATGTCGAATCCTTTTAGATAATTTTTTATAATAAGAGATGCGGGCAGGGAAAATACACCAAATTTTATATAGAGATTTTATTTATCAGCTAGGCATTTGGAGCGCGCATAGCATTGTTCTATAAGCGAGAAATAACGAAGCTGATGAATCAAAGATTATGTAAAATGGTACTTATTTTCTGCCACCTCTCTAAGTGATCAAAAGTCAGCTCACTTGGTTTGAGATTGTTTGTAATCATTCCCGAAGGCTTTTGTTGTTACTTAACGATAACAGAAAAAAAGTAAAATGTCAAAAGAGTCTTCTTGACCAATGCGATCTTAAGGATATTATTTTTTGCTACACCCTACCCTCATAAAAGTTTTTAAACAATTTTAAAGGCAAAATTTTACTTTTTTAATGCAATGTTATCATTTTTTTGTAACTTAGGCATATGAAAAGAAGTAACCATCTCAATCCTGCGCCAGGTTTTCATTGTCAGTTAGAACTGATAGATAAAAAAGCCAAGTAAAGGGATAGATTCTTCTTTTCTACACCTGAATCGATCTAAAATTTATTTTAAAATAACCAAAAAAATCAAATATTTAATCATCGTATTTAGGAACTTCATTTTCTTTATAAAGTGTTTGGCGAATATCTACGGTTTTATTTTCCCAAATCTTTCCATCTTCTTTGAGAATTCTTCTCATGAAGTCTGTGATTAAGCGAATACCAATACCTGTTGCACCATGAGGCATAAGAGAAGTTTCTGTATTAAACCAACTTACTCCTGCAATATCTAAATGTATCCACGGTACTTCATCTACAAAATGGCTCAAGAAAGCTCCTGCTGTAATAGCTCCAGCTTCTTTGCCTCCGAAATTTTTAATATCAGCAAAATTACTTTGTAGCATCAGTTTATATTCTTCCATAAGAGGAAGTTCCCATACCCGCTCATACATATAATCCCCACTCGCGCGCATAATGTCCATTATTGGGTCGTGGTTACTCATACCACCGATAACATATCTTCCCAAAGCGACGGTACATGCTCCTGTTAGCGTTGCAATATCTACGATCATATTTGGTTTTTGAGTAACAGCATACCCCAGAGCATCCATTAAAATAAGGCGTCCTTCAGCATCAGTATCTATTACTTCAACGGAAGTTCCGTCGTAAGCGGTAATAATATCTCCTGGCTTTAGAGCATTTCCATCAGGCATATTCTCACAGGTAGGAACAAGACCGTAAACTTTAACTGGTAATTTTAGTAGAGCAATAACTTTCATAAGGACAATAACAAGAGCAGCACCAGCCATATCTATTTTCATGAGGTACATGTTATTAGATGGTTTTAATGATATACCTCCAGAATCAAAAGTGACTCCTTTTCCAACGAGAGCTATAGAATATTGGGCTTCTACTTCAGGCGTATATGTACACATTATTAATTTGGGTTCTTCATTAGAACCTTGACCAACACTAACAATACCATTCATTCCCATTTGCTTTAGCTGATCTCGGTGAAAAATCTTGCATTCAATTTGCTCATTTTTCGAAGCTAGGTCTAAAGTATAATTTGCTAAATAACTAGGGGTTACTTCACTGCTTGGTTTATTAATTAAGTCACGAACTTCGTTAATTCCTTGGCCTATAATCTTTCCTTGGTGAATAGCTTCTTCTATATCTTTTTCGTCAGCATTGTCTGATATAACAAGATGAAGATGCTCTATAGGAGAAAAAAGTTTTTGATCTTTTTTGTAGTTTTTAGCCTGATATTGACTCATGTAGGCTGCTTCTACAAGAAAGGTAGCGATCTCTTTCACTTTGTCTGAATCGTATTCTTTGTTAATGAAAACTGACACCGTTTTTAATTCGTGAAAGGAATTCATTTTCTTTAAAGCATGAGCCAAAGAAACTTTTATTTTAAAAGGATATACATCACTACGCTCACCTAAACCAATGAGCATAACTCTTTTCTCTGGCAACTTCCCTGATGCATATAAAATAATAGTTTGCTTCCATTTTCCAGCAAAATCTTTACTTTCAAAAGCTGGTTTCGCAATTTCGTAAAATGGATCGTTATCTGCAAAACGCTCTCCATAATCGATAGGTTGATCTTCAAAATAATCAACAATAAGTACATCATTTTTTATACGTTCTTTTCCGTAAGTAATTTTTATGGTGTGCAAATTAAATTCTCCTATGTATGTATTCTTCGATTTTGCTTATATCAGGAGCAATTGGTTGAGGACGGTTAACAACAGATAGTGCAGAAGATACATCTTTGAGACCATTTCCTGTAACAACACAAACGCACTTTTCATTTTCTTTTATCATATTTTGTGCCGTGAGTTTTTTAAAGCCAGCAACACTAGTTGCTCCAGCAGGTTCAGCAAACACCGCAAATTCTTTAGCAATACCTTGAATTTCTTGCAAAATTTCCTGGTCACTTACTTCAACACTTGTACCTTGAGAGTCAATAATTGCTTTCAAAGCTGCGAGTCCGTCGCGAGGGATGTCAACCGAGATACTATCTGCAAGAGTCGTTGCACGTGTTTCCTTTACAGAGAGCTCCTTTGTTTTATTATAGTGCGTAAACGCTTGAAAAATTGCGTTACTTTGTGAACTTTGTACAGCAACTAAACGAGGTAAGCGATCTATAAATTTACAATGATATAGATCATAAAAGCCTTTCCAAATACCGCTTATAATATTACCATCACCAACAGAAACAAAAACCCAGTCTGGTACTTGCCAGTTGAGTTGTTCACATATTTCAAAAGCGCAAGATTTTTTACCTTCCCGAGTATAAGGATTGTAGCCAGTATTACGATTATACCAATTATTTTTTACTGCAATTTCTTGGCAAAGGTCAAAAGCTTGGTCGTAATTACCATCTATAGGTACTACTGTAGCGCCAAAAATCAGTAGTTGTGCTAGTTTAGCCTGCGGAGCACTATTAGGAACAAGAATTGTAATCGGCATTTTTACACTTGCGCCTAAACAAGCAATAGATGATCCAGCATTACCAGTGGAAGCCCCTATAATACAAGGTGACTTTTTATATATCGCATCTAATAAAGCAATTGCACTAGCACGGTCTTTAAAAGATGCGCTAGGATTACGTCCATCATCTTTGATATATAAGTTACTTGTATGCGAACTTTTATACAAAGGTGTCCAACCTATATGTAGCGCAGGTTTATCACACAGGTTATCAACAGGATAAAAATGTTGATAGCGCCACATGTTGTAACTGGTATTATGTTGTAAATCTTTTCTTGATATTTTTTTCGATATCTCAGAATAATCGTATACGATATCTAGATTATTACCACAAGAAGGACACACGTATTTAGCTTGTGTTAGTAGCCATTCTTTCGTGCACTTTATACAACGAAATCCATTTACTGTTTTCATATTTTTTTCCTCGAATCTGTCCCTACTCTTCGTATTCTTCAATACTTGGACAGGTACAAATCAAATTGCGATCTCCTTGCACATTGTTTATACGCGAAACATAAGCCCAAAATTTGTTGTTTTTAATATAATCGAGTGGAAAACAAGCCTTCTCTCTGTTATAAGAGTGTTTCCACTCACTTGCTGTCACTTCCCAAACAGTGTGTGGGGCATTTTTGAGAACATTATCTTCGACATCGGCTTGTTTTTGTTCAATTTCTCTTATTTCCTGACGTATACTGAGCAAAGCATCAGCGAATTGATCTAATTCTTTTTTATTTTCGCTTTCTGTTGATTCTATCATCATAGTCTCTGGTACAGGAAAGGATACTGTTGGTGCATGATAATTATAATCCATTAATCTCTTAGCTATGTCTTCAACTGTAACATGAGTAATACTCTTAAACTCTCGAACATCTATGATCATTTCATGCGCTACTCTACCGTTTTTACCACTATATAACAACTTGAAATCGCGCTCTAATCTTTTCTTTAAATAGTTGGTATTGAGAATAGCATATTGCGAAGCGCATTTCAGTCCACTTTTCCCCATCATTTTAATATAAGCATAAGATATTAGCAGTATACTTGAGCTTCCCCAAGGTGCCGCTGAAACCGCAGAAATAGCTTTATTATCACCTATAGACACTAATGAATGTCCTGGTAAATAAGGTGCTAAATGTTTTTGAACGCATATAGGCCCCATACCTGGTCCGCCACCACCATGAGGAATACTAAAAGTTTTATGAAGATTGAGATGGCAAACGTCTGCACCAATAATACCAGGACTTGTCAGACCAACTTGTGCATTCATATTTGCGCCATCCATGTAAACTTGTCCACCATTTTCGTGAATAATTTGGCAAATCTTTTGTATTTCTTCTTCAAATACACCATGTGTAGATGGATAAGTGATCATCAAACTTGAAAGATTATCTTGGTGTTTTAACGCCTTTTGTTGTAAATCGTCAACATCGATATTTCCTTGTTCGTCGCACTTTACTACCACAACTTTCATTCCCGCCATAACTGCGCTTGCTGGGTTCGTCCCATGTGCAGAAGAAGGTATAAGCGCTATATTTCTCTGTGGTTGTCCTTGACCAATATGATATGCTCTTATCACCATAAGACCGGCATATTCACCTTGGGCGCCAGAATTTGGTTGCAATGATGTGGCGTAAAAACCCGTAATTTCAGCTAAGTCAGCCTCAAGTTCTTCAAATAATTCTTGGTACCCTAACGTTTGGTCTTGTGGTGCGAAAGGATGCAATTGAGAAAATTCAGGCCATGAAACAGGAATCATTTCCATAGCAGCATTAAGTTTCATTGTACATGAACCAAGTGGGATCATCGAAGTTGTAAGTGATAAATCGCGGTTTTCTAAAGATTTTGTATAACGCATCATTGCTGTTTCTGATCTATGTTCATGAAAACAAGGATGATCTAAAAATTTACTACTTCTACTAAATGCACCAAGAACATCAGTTGTTTGATAGTTAACAAAATCGATGTTCGCTGCACTGAGTTTATTATGAGTCGCGAATATTTCACATATGGTTTCTATGTGCTCGCAAGTTGTTGTTTCATCAATCGCAATGGTAATTTGGTTTGGTAGATGACGAAAATTCATTTCGCATTTTAAAGCACTACTTTTTATTGCTGCGTTTTGCTCTTGCGATACTTCAATTGTTAAGGTATTGAAATAATGGCTATTGGCCAAATTATACCCTAATTTTTTTAACTCCGTATCTAGTATTTTCGTAAGAGTATGTACTTTATTTGCTATTCTCTTTAACCCTTCTGAGCCGTGATAAACAGCGTACATACTGGCAATTATAGCAAGAAGAACCTGCGCAGTACAAATGTTCGAAGTTGCTTTTTCGCGGCGAATATGTTGTTCTCTTGTTTGCAGAGCAAGACGATACGCCTTATTTCCAAACCTATCTTTCGAAATTCCGACAATTCTTCCAGGTACACTACGTTGAAATTTCTCGTGTGTTGCAAAAAAAGCAGCATGCGGTCCACCATATCCCATCGGAACACCAAATACTTGAGAGTTTCCAACTACTGCATCAGCGCCTATTTCACCTGGAGGAGTTAGAATAGCTAAACTAAGCAAGTCAACAGCAACGGCGACAAGACTTTTATTTTCGTGGGCTTTTTCAATAAAGGGTTTGTAGTCGTGTATTTGACCATTGGTTGTGGGATATTGTACGAGTGCTCCAAAACATTTTTCGTGAAAAACAAAGTTCTGAAAATCACCTATTTCCAATTTGATTCCCAAAGGTGTTGCACGCGTTTTTAAAACGTCTATTGTCTGTGGGAAACATTCGTGTGACACAAAGAATACATCGGCGTCATTTTTTTTCATTTTTTTATCGCGTTGGCGATAAAACATTGTCATTGCTTCAGCCGTCGCTGTTGCTTCATCAAGTAAAGATGAATTCGCTATTCCCATTCCCGTCAAGTCGCATACCACTGTTTGAAAATTTAGTAAAGCTTCTAGACGCCCTTGCGCTATTTCTGATTGGTACGGCGTATACTGTGTATACCAATTTGGATTTTCGAATACATTTCGCAAGATAACAGCAGGTGTGATACACTGGTGATAGCCAAGTCCAATAAATGATTTATACACCTTATTTTTTTGGGCAAATTTCTTAAGTTTTCCAGCCAACTGATACTCTGAAAGTGCTTCTGAGATATTGAGTTCTTTACTACTGCGAATTTTTTGTGGAATAGTTTCTGCAATGAGTTGCTCTAGATTTTTTACTCCTATAGCATCAAGCATTTCTTTTGTTTCCACTTCATTTGGTCCAATATGACGATTGGCAAATACATCGGTGTGATAAATATTTTTTTCCACTATGACTTCCTTTATTGACTAGAAGACAGTTTTTTATTAAACTTTAACAATTCCAAAACATATAAAATATGGAGGTAATATGAAATATATTAGATATTCAATTATCGCAACTCTACTTTTAGGATTTAGTTTTTTGTTTGTATCAGGATACGTAAAAAAAGATGAAACAGTTACTTTTTTTCCAACATATGGTTACTACAAAGACGAAAAACTAGTCGTTGATATCCACGGGTGGATATACGAACTAGAAGATAGTTCTATTTTTCGCAATATGTTTATAAAGACAATTCAACTTTCTGATAAAGAAATGCGCAACAATCCACTTTTCAAGAAACGCATGCGCTATTTTTTAGTCGATAATGAAAGAGGCAAGAAAATAACCATCCACGTAGGAGGAGGTTCTTTAACTTTGCCTAAGTCAAAAGCAAATGGCCACTTTTCTTTATCTATGAAGTGGAATAAAGAGCAAATGCAAAAGCATATTAAGAGCGGTATTCTACCATATCAACTGCCAGAACGAAAGGGTGATGATAGAAAATTTTACGGTGAAATACATATTATTGAACAAGAAGGTATCTCTGTTATTTCCGATATTGACGATACAATTAAAATTAGTAATGTCCTAAATAAAAAAGAACTCGTACGCAATACGCTTCTACGACCATTTAAAGAAGTACCTCACATGCCTGAAATATATCAAAAATGGAAATCACAAGGAGCTAGATTTCATTATGTTTCGGGTAGCCCTTGGCAGCTATATCCCGAATTGCGCAATTTCTTTATTGCCAAAAATTACCCTCTTGGTAGTTTTCATCTTAAAAAATTTCGCATAAAAGATTCCTCTATTATTAAATTTCTAAAATCAAACCAGTTTAAATACAAAGCCGCTATCATTGAAAATATCATAGATAAATTTCCTAAGCGAAAATATATACTTGTGGGTGACACGGGAGAAATGGACGCTGTTGTCTACGCACACATAGCGAAGAAATACAAAGAGCAAATAATTGCCATATGCATACGCGACGTGGGGAAAACGGGTGATTCTTTGGCTAATTACGAAAATATTTTTTCTGAAGTAAAAGCTAAGTGGATATTATTTACTGATGCCAAGGATTTAGAAAATATCGAATTGAAATAAATGCCGCTATAGCAAAATTATGTTTGTATTTTCGAAAGAGGAATAAACACATTTTTCCATTAGGGATTGCTTATGAATATAGCATTAGAAGTCGTGATAGGACTAGGAATAATCATATCTTTTTCTTATTTGATGAAAAGGCTTGTTGGGGATGAAGAAATTGATTTGCGAGAAACATATGTTGTTTTTGTATGGGCAGCGTTTATGTGCCTGACAATTCTTAGTGCTTTTTTGATGCTTATTTCTTTCATAATTCTACTAATAGTCACATGTCTTCTACTTGCAATTTTTGGAACAAAAGTAAACAAAAAGAAAACATAAGGAATGTGGCAAGAAATAATCTCTGATAAATAATTTAACAATACATTTCTAAGTTTGATAGCGATAAACTAAAACTTAAAAATATTCTCCATACTTAAATTAAAGTCAAAGTAAACTTTCAAAGCATACAAATAATTTGTACGCTTTAATGCTACTTTATTTCTTAAGTGAGTCGCAAAAAGTTTTGAGCACGTTTCAAGTCAACGTACAATTTAAGTGTCAAAGAAAAACAGCCTGAGAAGCACATAATCGAAGGCTCGACGCCACTACGATACTCAAAGGCAAGCTGCATGCTCTTAAAAACTTTTTGCGACTTGTTTAGGACGCAAACTGCTCCGCCCATCTTATGATTTTGCCGCAAGGATCTGTTGCATCAAAATTATTTATTTCTTCTAGGCAAGTAGGGCTTGTTATATTAATTTCAGTGAGTTTATTACCAATCGTATCAATCCCAACAATATGCATTCCAAGTTCCAACATTCTTGGTTTTATTATCTCGCAAATGCGATACTCTTCTGGAGTTATTGTAGTTTTTACGGTTGTTCCTCCAGCGGCCATATTTGCACGATGATCGTGTTCTTGTGGTAAACGTAAAACAGCTCCTAAGGGATCGCCATTTAACAAAAATATACGTTTGTCACCTTCTTTTATCTGAGGTAAGTACTCTTGGAGAATAATAGTACTTTTTCCGTTTTGAGTCATTACTTCGATAAGAGATCCAAGATTCTTATCATCATGAGAGAACATAAAAATGCCTTCTCCGCCTTTTGCACCTATCGGTTTTGCTATTAACCGTTTTTGTTCCTTTACTAATTCAACAATATGTTTTTTTTGTTGAACAATATATGTTTTGGGAATTAATTCGGGAAACTCTAAAGCAAACAACTTTTCATCGCAAGCCATAAGCGAATTAGGATTATTAAGAACAGTACATTTTGCAAGGCGAAGTAGTTGACAAACCTTAATATAAGTATTGTCGACTGGCGGATCTTTACGCATCCAAACAATAGGTAAAGAACTTGTACTGAGGTTGATTTCTTTTACTTCTGCGTTTACTACAACCAAAGACTCTTGTTTTTTTTCAATAGTCTTTGCTCGTGCAGTAACTTCGCAACCATTCCAATACAGGTCATTCATCTGACACTGCAGCACTTGATGCTCATGTTCTAGAGCGCTTCTCATTAAGGCTAACGTCGAATCGTGGTTAGGTATCAAAACTTCAAATGGGTCTGTAATAAATAAATGCTGCATTTTTTAATCCTAGCCAAACAAACCAAAACCAGAACTTTTTGTCGCAGCTTTTCTATCAGCTACAATATCAAATACTTTATGAAGTTTAGTAACTTTGAATATTTGCATTAGATTGGTACGCAAACCACAAAGTTTTAGCTTGCCTCCTTGTTTCTTTACTATTTTTCTA
Source organism: Candidatus Uabimicrobium helgolandensis (assembly GCF_041508025.1). Classification (NCBI taxonomy): domain Bacteria; kingdom Pseudomonadati; phylum Planctomycetota; class Candidatus Uabimicrobiia; order Candidatus Uabimicrobiales; family Candidatus Uabimicrobiaceae; genus Candidatus Uabimicrobium; species Candidatus Uabimicrobium helgolandensis. The sequence continues at coordinate 1,022,462 of NZ_CP165719.1, read as the reverse complement.
ATTTTTACTAGTTTACCAAGCACCGCACTAGAAAGAAATTCGATATTTGCAAAATCAATAACTAGATTAATTTTTTGTCGACTTTTGATAACGGATACCAGTTCTTCTGCGAATGTGGTGATATTAGTTTCATCTAACATAACAGTGTCGAAAAAGCTTACTATAGTAAAGTTTTTTTCTTCTTCTATTTTAAGTGTCCCTTGAGACATTTTTAGCTCCTATTTAATTTTAAAAAAAACTAATATTTTATCCAGTAGTTTTCTGAATTTACTTCTTTTATATCTCATCAATTGTACGCTGGCTCCATTATTGAAATACCATATTTCATCCATATAGTTTTTCATTAACAAAATACCACGTCCATGATCATAGCCTAAAGTTTCTTCATCTTCAACATCAGGAACTTCGTCAGGAGAAAAGCCTTCCCCTTCATCTTCTACACGTACTGCCCATTCTTTATCAGTAGCGTATAAAGCCGTAGTAAATTTTTTATTTTTACATTCTTTATTACCATGTTTTATCGCGTTGACAATGACTTCATCTAAGCATAATCTCGCCCAAATTTTATCATCTTCATCTAGAAAACCTTTTTCGTCGAGAACAGAGATAATGTCATTTATCAATGGATTCTTTAAGGCAAGATTACTTTCTAATTCTTGATACAAAACTCTCTCACCGTACTCAGGTGGCTCTTGTTTACGTATTTCCATGACAATTCCAAACCAAGTAAAACTCTAGTGATCTAGGGCCTTAATTTAAATTTGTTCTACATGTAAGTAATTTAATAACCACACAGAAAACAAGTCTAAATACCAATACACCCTATATAACATTTAATTTTTTGCCTATTTTACTAAAAGCGTTTATTGCTTTGTCTAACTCTTCCCTTGTGTGCGCTGCTGATATTTGCACGCGAATACGAGCTTCATTTTTTGGAACCACAGGATATGAAAAACCAATAACATAAATACCTTCTTGTAAAAGGTCATCTGCCATTTGATTGGCTAAACGTGCATCTCCCAACATAATAGGTATAATTGGGTGCTCTCCTGATTTAATGTTAAAACCTGCTTCTGTAATTTTATTGCGAAAATATTTCGTGTTTTCTTCTAAACGATCGCGTAATTCTGTTGAAGAAGAAATAAGATCTAGAACTTTAATTGCTGAGTAAACAATAGGCGGAGGTACAGAGTTACTAAAAAGATAAGGGCGAGATTTTTGGCGTAGCAAACTAACTATTTCTTTGCGTGCAGCAGTAAATCCCCCAGAAGCACCACCCAGAGCTTTCCCCAACGTTCCAGTTATGATATCTACTTTACCTTCGACATTCTTATATTCGTGTGTTCCTTTGCCTTTCGAGCCAAGAAAACCTGTAGAGTGACAGTCATCTATCATCACAAGTGCATCATACTTTTGTGCTAATTCACATATTTCATCTAATTTAGCGATATCTCCATCCATGGAAAATACACCATCAGTGACTATAAGGCGAAATCTTTGCTGTTGTGCTTTCTGTAATTGCTCTTCTAAATCACTCATGTCAGCATGTTTAAACACATAACGTTGCGCTTTACACAAACGAATTCCATCAATAATGGAAGCGTGATTTAAAGAATCGCTGATAATCGCATCTTCTTTGCTAAGAAGCGTTTCAAATAAACCGCCATTAGCATCAAAACACGAAGCATATAGAATGCAGTCATCTACTCCCAAAAAAGAAGCTATTTTTGTTTCCAACTCTTTATGAATGAGTTGCGTACCACAAATAAAGCGAACAGAGGATAATCCGTAACCCCAAGAATCTAAACCCTCTTTAGCAGCATCTATTAATCTACTATCATCGCCAAGCCCTAGATAATTATTTGCACAAAAATTAATTACATATCGACCTTGACCAACTTTGAGGTTTGTTCGTTTTAATTCGGTGATAACTCTTTCTTCTTTCCATACACCTGAATCTTTAATACCTTGCAGTTCTTTTTCTAAATGTTGTTTTATATTTCCAAACATACAAATTCACCTTTGTATTCTTTAAGGGTGGTTGTTGTTAATATAGTTATTCTAATATGAATTGCAGTTCTTGTAAAGAGGAATGTTGTTCTCAATGCCTCTCAAAAACTTTTGCATACCGTTAAATCTCTTCTTCGTCTATTTCTATTGTGTTTTCTTCAATTAAAGAAGCTTCTGTTACACCCTTTACAGCATGAAGAGCAACGTCAGGACCAATATTTTCAGCAACATTTCCAACAAAATGACTTCCTGTTATATAAGATTTATTTGGAACGCGTCGTAAACCGCGGATAAATACTCCTCCGCCATTTTCATCTGCTATATTTCGTTTAAAAAAACAATCTTCAAAATTAGTAATTGTGTAAACATGAGCATTCACTCCTCCTCCTGAACCTGCAGCATAGTTATTAATAAATTGTACTTTGCTGAACTTAGCGTCACTTGGTTCTTGGCTATTATCTCCAAGAATTAAAACAGCACCTCCGTTTTTACTCAGAGCGCGATTTCGCTCAAATATACAATTTACAAACAAACTGCGAGTAAAGTCGTTTGAATTTACTGCTCCACCAGAAACACCACAAGAATTTTTAACAAAATGTACTTTGCGAAAAGAGGCTTCTGTATAACAACTACTGTCTTTTCCTAACAAAACAACAGCTCCACCATTCTTTTCTTGCGCCAAATTTTCTTCAAATAAACAATTTTCAAAAGTATTACGTGTATAAATGTTAGCGTTGATAGCTCCACCGTCTATAGCACAATGGTTTTTGACAAATTTAACTTCACTAAAATTACATATCGTCGGAAATAACGGATGGGCACCTAAAACAAGTATTGCTCCACCTGTTTTTGTTTCAGCAAAATTCTTAAAAAAAGATGACTTCGTACATTTTATACGACTAAATTTACCAATTACCATAGCACCGCCGTCAATATTTGCGCGATTATCTATAAATTCAACATCTTTAAACGTAGCGTCACTTAAATTTTTATTGTCTTTCCCTGCTATTCCAAGAGCCCCACAAGATCCTTCTGCAGCATTACCTTCAAAGTTGCAACTTTGAAAGATTAAGCGACTACGTACACCAGCAGCAATGGCCCCACCATCTCCTTTACTGTGATTTTCGATGAAAGACACTTTTTCAAATTTGGCTTTACTCGGTTGACTATCTACTTTGCCAACAATACCAATAGCTCCGCAGTTACCTTTTGCACTATTGGCGCGAAAACTACAGTCGCTTACAACCATTTGAGTATGCGCATTTGCAGCAATAGCACCACCATCGTTACCACATGAATTTTCAGCGAGTATTCCTTTTTTTAACGTTAATTTTGTAGGTCCACTATCGTCTTTACCTATTACTTCTATTGCGCCACCACTGCCTTCACTGTTGTTGCGTTCAAAACGTATATCTCCAAGAATACACAGTGAATAAAACCCTAAATGAATTGCTCCACCATTTGCCTTGCACTGGTTTTCAATAAAGTGTACTTTGTTGCAACTAACTTCTGTACAATGTTTTCCACGTTTCCCTGTAATAAGAAGAGCCCCTGCATGTTTGCTATCAGCACAATTAGAATTAAATAAACACTCTTCAAACTTGGAACGCGTTAACGTATTCAAATAAACGGCTCCTGCCGAAAACTTACTGCGATTTTCTATAAATTGGGTTTTGCGAAAAGTGATTTCACTATATTTCCCGACATCAGCACCACGCACATATACCGCCCCTGCGTCTTCATCAGCTCTATTGTTTTCAAATTGGCACCCTTCAAAATGTATGCGAGTATAATCAACGGCATTAACAGCACCTCCTGTAATGCGACAACGATTATTAAGAAACATCACTTCTTTAAATAGTGCCTCGGAAAAATTATCGCCTTCTTCACCGACAATTTCAACAGCTCCTCCGCTATCATCGCAACTATTGTTTTTGAAACGGCAAGACTCAAACAATGTCTTAGTATATAGGTTTGCGTTAACTGCTCCACCATCTTGTTTACAACGGTTACGTATAAATACAGTGTTATGAAATTCACCTTCGCTAAAAAGCTCACCACTGTTACCGACAAGAACAACGGCTCCACCACTATTATTCTCAGTATAATTTCCTTCAAAACGACAGTCGTGACAAATTACTTTAGAAAGTAAATTTGCATTAATAGCTCCACCATCAATGTGACATCTATTTTCGACGAATGCAACCTTCGTAAGTTCAACTACACTATAATTATTACTTCCTTTGCCATCAATTGCTATCGCCCCTGCGCTATCGCGAATAGAGGTATTACCATCAAAGCGACTATCTTTTATTGTCAATTTTGTATTCTTTTTCGCCAGAATAGCTCCGCCGCGATTTTGGCAACGGTTGCTCACAAATTTACTTTTGTCGATTATAATTTCACTTATATTTTTATTGCCAATAGTCGCAATAGCACCACCACTGTCTTCACTAATGTTACTGTCGTAGTATGAATTTTTGATTAAGGTGTGCGTAAAGAAGCCACAATAAGTTGCTCCTCCTGACATATTGGATCTATTTTCTATAAAATGACAAGAAGCAATTGTTGTCTTTAGTTGATTAGTACTGTCAAGACCACGAATATAAACCGAGCCTCCCTCTTCTAAAGCGCGGTTATTTTCAAAATGGCAATCAACTATATTCATTTTACCGAAAGTATAGTTGCTGATCGCTCCACCATGTAAATTTGATTTGTTGTTAATAAAACGACATTCTTTGACTTCAAGATTTGCTTTTTTATTGTTTTTGTTTGATACGTGTATCACGCCACCGCTACCATCAACTTTGTTATCTGAAAATCTGCACTGTTGAATACGAAAGTTACCCCCTTGTATGTGAATTGCTCCACCACAAACTAGGCTTTTTTCTTCTAAAACGCCATGAGCACTTTCGATATTACATCCTTTGATAATATTTATATTTTCATGATTAGCAAGTATCTGAATCCCTTGCCAGCCTTCTCGTGAAGATAGTGGTTTCAAGGTAATACTACCATAATCCGAATCAGGATTCCATTCGCCTTGAAAGTCAATTTGCCCATGGCAAGAAATCCCAGTATTTTTTTCAAAAACCAAAGTTGTTTTTCCGGTGAGTTCTAATTTACCTTTTGATTCTATTTTCAAAGACTTTGAAAAAGTATACTCTCCCGGCGGAAAAGAAAATGGTCGATCTAAAATACCTTTTTCTATTATTTTCATCGTTTCGAGTTTTTTCTCTAAGGCATCTAAAAGTTGCTGCGGTGTTTTTATGGTATTTCCAATAAATGTTTCTTTTAGTTCACCACGAAAAATTTCAGGTATTCTTTGCCAATTAGGCATATCGGGATCAAAAGGTGTTTTTAGAAAAATATTGTATGCCAGAGCCATTAAATCACAAGCATTGACACCTTTTTTATTGTTTTCCCACAACCAATCCATTGTCATAATTTCTGTTGGTTCTATAAAAATCTGGTTCGGCGAAGGAAGGGAAGGCTTGAGATCCATATTTTGAGTGTAGTTAAGTATAGTAATAGTTTCTCGTATAAATTTAGTGACCGATTCAGGAGTTGCTTCAACATTCAATATACTTTTACCTTTTGGTTGCTCATAAACGAGAACAACCTGATGCGGAATGATCGCATTTTTTCCAATGCCAAGAACTACATCTTTTATTGGCACAAGAAAATTATGTTCTAAAAGCATGATTTTTTCTATGCGATGGTGAAGTTGTTCCCAAGTATTTTCATCTAGTTTTGGTAAAGGCATTTCCACAATAGAGATTTGCGGAGAATGCAAGATGTAGTAACAACGCTTTATTAAATCTTTTATCGAAGGAGTTAATAAATCATAGGATAAAGCCACATGTATCTGTTCTAAAGTTTTATTAATTAGATTATTACGCACTTTTCCTGGTACAAACTTGGCGCCCAAAAACATTTTTTGTGCTTTTTTAAATTCACGATCTCTGTTTTCACGCCCCCACTGCTTTAAACGAGTGGCCACTTCATCGACGCTCTGATAACGATTTTCAGGAGCTTTAGCCATAGATTTTAGGCAAATTTCGTCGAGAATATTATCAATATCTTCATGGATCTTGGAGGGTTTGAGAAGTTTATCGTTAATGACTTTTTCTTGAACAGCAAAAATCTGTACTCGCGAATCAGATAATTCTTCAAAATTTTCGACGAGAAAAGGTAATTTAGTCGTTAATAATTCATATAAAATAACACCCATTGTCCAAATATCAGTACGCTCATCGCAGCCTTCTCCTGAAAATTGTTCTGGAGCTGCGTAGTTTGGAGAACCTTCAAACAACTTTGAGTTTGTTGAGAATTGATCCATCAATTTTGCAATCCCAAAATCAAGTATTTTCGGGTTACCTTCGACGTCAACAATAATATTTGAAGGCTTTAAATCTTTGTGAATAACTCTTTTTTTATGTGCATAGGTAATACACTCTGCTACTTTCGACATCAAAATGACCGCATCGCGTGTAGGGAGATTTCTTATTTCTGACAGAGGTGTTCCTTCCACATACTCCATTGCTAGATATGGAATCATCTGTTCATCGTTGATTTTGTAGACCCCTGCATTTAGAGGTCGAGCAATGTAAGGATGTTCAAGGCGAGTAATTGCGGATATTTCATTTTTGAAGCTTTCAATAAGATGTGTATCATATGCGATGTTGTTACTTATTGGAAATTTTACAGCCACAAAATCTTCTTGATACTTTGCTTTATAAACAACACCATTACCACCACTACCTATTTTTTCGACAATCAAATAATTATCTACAGTCTGCCCAATTTTTATGGCCATAAAAGACCCCCTTAGCATTGCACATCATAATAGCCCAAAAATATTTTTGAGTTATTGTATCAGTTGTAAATATCTAGTTCAAGCATCAACCTGTATTTTAAGTCAAAAATTAGTTTGCAAACATATTTTTAGATGTTAATTTTATATATATAACAGTATTTGAAAATCGTCTTACTTTTGTAGTATTGGTTGCCGCAAAATTTGACACTAAAAATACTTCAGCTATAGATTTTATCGAAAGGAATTCAAGAACATGAACGAAGCGAGTCGAAGTTGGTCAGGACCATTTGCTGGGCAACGCGTACCGATAAACTTAAGTGCTATATTTATAGGCTTTTTAGCCATTTTGATGCTAGTAGCAGGTGTATATGTAATCGAGTTATTTAGTGACGAAGAAAATTTAATAGCTAGAAGTACTTACTTCTTTTTTTCATGCTTAGGAGATAATGGCGTAAGCATGTTCCAGGGGCTTTACTCTCTTTTACCCGGAAGTAAATTAGCTTTTGAAAAAGTTATACAAACACCTTCTTATGGAGTGATGGCCAATTTATTTACATGGTTTTTACTTGTATGGACTTTTTTTGGTGGAGCAATTAATCGCATGATTGCTTACCACATATCAAAGCAAGAAGCTATGTCAATTTCTGCGGCGTTTAAGTTTGCGTGGAAACACAAACTATCTTTATTTTTTACTCCAATAATGCTAGCTCTAGTTATTGCATTTTTCTGTGGTTGTAATTACGTTGCTGGATGGTTAACACTAAAATTTCCACTAATCGGGCCTATTCTTTTTGTGGCTCTATTTTTTTTAGTAATACTATCGTCGATTTTTATTGTTGTTTTAGGAATAGGTTTAATTTTTGGATTTAACTTAATCTCCTCTTCTATTTGTACCGAAGGCTGCGAAGGAGTAGAAGGTGTAATTACCACTCTACAATATATATATTCACGCCCTTGGTCTTATATGATATATCATGGTTTCGTTGCTGTGTCATGTGCTTTCTTATTGTGGGTAGGTGGTATTTTTGTTCACGTTACATTTAACACCTCACTTGTTGGAAATAGCGAAAAAATTTCAACTTACATATTTGACGAGAACTGGAAAACTGTTGAAGTTGTTAAAAGAAAAAAAGTGAATAACTCTCTTGAAGAGTCAGGAACCACTTATTATTTAAGCCAAGAAGCCTACAACGAAGTTAGAAGTAATTTATTATCTGAATTAGAAAATGAAAAAAGCGAAGAAGGTAAACAACAACTGCAAGAGCATCTAAATAATGTTCAAATGTATAGCGCTAGTGTTAGTGATATATGGGCTTACATTCAAGGTGTCGCTACCCATTCCTATCTTTGGGAAAAAAGCAGCAACGAAGTACAACCTCGTGTACGCTCTATGCGTCTAATTAATTTTTGGCACCTAGATAAATTTTGGACGTGTATTGGCGTCTTTCTAATGATTTTTTACTACGCGACCCAATACTTTGTATACGGTTATTTACTAACATACGTATTTGCATCTAGTACATTGATATATTTTTTAATGCGCAAAGAAATCGATGCAACAGATTTTGACGAAGTTTGGGAAGATGATTTTGAAGATAGTACCCCTCCTTTGGAAAATGAAGATTTAGAAAATGGAGCCTCCGAAAATAAAGACTCTGAATCGATTCCTAACACTGTAAATAATAAAAATGAGAGTTCTAGTAGTACTGAGAAAAACAAACCAAAAGACGTAAAAACCAACTCTTTAAAAACAGATTCGAACAGTACAACAAGGGATAAAGATAGCGAATCTAAAAAAGATGATACAAAAATTAATGATAAAAAAGATCCAAAAGCAACAGACGTTAACAAAGATGGGCCGAAAGCTGAAACGAAAAAAGATGAGTTGAAAAAAGGCGATCTCAAAAAAGATGAGTCTAAAAAGAACGATCTCAAAAAAGACGAGCCTAAAGATAATTCCAAAAAAGATGCGTCTAAAGACGATTCTAAAAAAGACAAATCTCAAAAGGATCTTAAAAAAGATGAGTCTAAAGACGATTCTAAAGACGATTCTAAAAAAGATGAATCTAAAAAAGATGAATCTAAAGACAATTCCAAAAAAGATGAGCCTAAAGACAATTCCAAAAAAGACGATCTCAAAAAAGATGAGCCTAAAGGCGATTCCAAAAAAGACGATCTCAAAAAAGATGAGTCTAAAGGCGACTCCAAAAAAGATGATCTCAAAAAAGATGAGTCTAAAGGCGATTCAAAAAAAGACGATCTTAAAAAAGACGAGACTAAAGACAATTCCAAAAAAGACGATCTTAAAAAAGATGAGTCTAAAGACGAACTAAAAAAGGATGAGCCCAAAAAGGAGGAATCTAAAGATGATCTCAAAAAAGATGATCCTAAAGATGATTCCAAAAAAGATGAGACTAAAGACGATTCCAAAAAAGACGAGAGCGAAGCTAGTTCTAGTGGGCGTAAGGTCGATAAAAAGGAAGCTGACTCTAGTACAATGGCGATTCCTCTTATTAAGAGAAAACCTAGAAAGACAAGTCAAAAGATAGATAAAGATAGGTTTATGGACTAGAATGATTACAACTCTAGTTTAGAGTAGCTTTATGGAAGCGATGTAGGGTGTTCTTGTATCTCTACTACAAATGCGGCAGGAATAACATTTGTGATTTTTTTGTATTTCCAGTAAGTTTTACAGTTATTTGCGAAAGCTGGGCGGTTTTATACCGCCCTACAATCGCAAAATGGAAAGCAATTACTGTTCATAAATTTATCAAATACTAGGGGTATGTTAACGCCCCTAATATCATGTCCAATATCCGCATCTCGTTTTGTAATCTTGTTTCAAGAGCTTCATTTAAGCAAGTCGCAAAAAGTTTTTAAGAGCACGCAGCTTGCCTTTGAGTATCATAGCGGCGTTGAGCCTTCGGTTACATAGCTACAGTTATGTGCCTCTCAGGCTCTCCTTCTTTGACACTCAAATTCTACGCTGACTTGAAACGTGCTCAAAAACTTTTGCGACTCACTTAACAATAATAAGTTCGGGATAAGCCGCTCGGATATTTTCCCAAATTTTTTGTCCTCGTTGTTTTCCATTTTGCGAAGCAAGAGTGTTTTTTATCGATTTTTGAGCTGTTTCTACAAAATGACGATATGGTTTCGCTAAATGCTTTACTTCTCCATGACGCTTCACATATTGAGCATGAACTAGTTTAGCGAAATATTGAAATTCTAAAGCACGCTTCTTACCTTCTTCATCTACGAAATTTTTGAACAAATCAAGATAACCTCGTTTTAAAAAACCAATGATATATGCTTCTAGTTCGCTAGAGCGTCCCCAAAAATCTATTTTTCTAGCAATTTCAAAAATCACATAGTCTTGCAAGCTCTTCTTGTACTCAGGGTTTTTAAAAAGTTTGCGCATGCGTTTGTAATATTTATTAGCTATATCCTTGCGACCATAAACATAAGTAGTCTTTACTACATCACGTAAAAATTCTTCATGACTAACAATCCCATTTTCTCCCCAAATTTCTTGTAATTCTGTAAACAGTTCATTCAGAGGTTCAATTACGTGAAAATTTGGTATACAAATCAGTTTGTCATCAGAAAAATCAACAGGAAAACCGTATTCAAAAATTTCTCTTAAGGCATTAAAACGCAAACGATTCATATTTTGAACTTTTACTTTATTCTGCTCTATTTCCATCCATGAATCCGGTTTTCGACTTTGAATATCAACACCTTCTTGCGCCCAATATAGGCTATGCGCAGCTGCAAGGCGCCAATCAATTTTTAAATATTTTTTTTCTATCGCAAGCATCTTCTTGGGCGACATTCCAAATTTTTGATGTAGATTTTTTACCATCCAGTGTTTTTGTAACAACGCATAAGCTTTAAGTAATTTTTTTTGCTGATCTTCATCAAGACCAATTTTATGATTTTTTATTTCTTCATATATTACTTTGTTTACAGATGATAGCGAGATTTCTTGTGATAATCTGTTATTGATCTTCTCAATGTAATCTCTTTTTTCCAATAAAGGCTTTATATCTTGATGTTTGAGTAACAACCCATAAGACCGAGGAGCATCCACAAGTGCTTGTAGATTTGGGCGAGTGCCAAGAACATCATTACTTGTTTTTATGATTTGTTGTTGAAAATAACTTCCATATTGCTCTTTGTTGTTAACACCTGCTTTATGAAAAAAAATAAAAGCTAGTTGCCAGTACAACTTATACGAACCAGGGTTATAACGAATACCATAATTGCGGAGTTGCTCTATTCCCTTCAATATCCACCGCCACTTTTCTTCTTTTTTTGGTGTACTTGCAGCGATATTGTAAGACATTTCCCAAGCCGTAAATTCCCATATCGATGGTAGACGAGGTTCAAGTTTTCCGATTAAGTCATACAATTGTATGATTTCGTAATGTTTACCTTCATCGCGCAATTTGTTGGCGCGCAACCACAACATATCAATTAAAAAACCACGTAGACCTCCGAGAGCTGTTGTTGTTAATACAAGTTCAGGAGGCGCGGTTTTTAAAAATTCCTCTTTGTTCGGATTAAGTTCCTTACGGTATTTGTTTATAGGAGGAATAAAATAGGTTGTAAAAAATACAAATAGCAAAAATGAACAGATAAGAGTGGTTTGAGGAATAACTTCAAAAACATAGCAACCACTAAGATGACCTATAGAATAGCATATAACAGAAATTAATATTGCAATAGAAAAATTGTATTCTTGCAAGTTTAGTGTAAACCACAAAGAGCAGACCGCTAAACAACCAACAAAAAAACCAATAATATGATTTTTTTTTTGCATTTTTTTCTCCAAGAGCACTAAAACAGAATGTATAGACGACCAAATAAAAAAGCTCACGCTTACAAAATGATTTATGTACATTATTTGCACTATAAACGTTTGCGATGAACGTGAGCGTGAACAAAAGCGCCAAAATCAGTTTGTAGAGAATGTTAGGTAGGAAAGTATGATTTAGGGTTTAAGAAAAAATTCAACTGGATGAAATTTTTCTGCTGGAACAGTTTGCGGCAAAGTTGCTTTTCTTGATAAAAGAATAAAATGGTGCTCGCAGTTTTGTATTTGTTTCACAAAAGTCCATTCTTCTTCTGCAACTGGCCTAGGAATAGATGGTGGATTTTGCATTTTTTACCTTTCAAAATTTTTTCTTGACATTTCTTTTTTGTGCAATATACTTAGCTCTTAAAGTTTAACATATTTTATATTCTTTATAAGAATAAATTCAAGTTAAATCTATAAATTTTGCATTCACTTCAATCACCCCAGTGTAATATAGTTTTTTTAGTTGCATACAAATATCTTTGAAAGAGTTTAGGAGAACCAATGCCCGAACTACTCTTCCAATCAAAACAAGAAAAATTGCCTGATGGTTCACCTATCATCATTACTAAAATCCTTGGAGCTATCGATGGAACAACTGTTCGTCAGTTCGAAGATAAGCTCATTGGTTTTTTTAATCAAGGCGTTAAGAATTTAATTTTGGTCTTCTCAGAAGTAAAATATATAAATAGTACTGGAATGGGACTCCTTGTAAAACTAGCTGATAAATTTCAGGAAGGTGGCGGGGACATCAAACTTGTGGGAGTTCCTGAAAAAGTAATCGCTCTTTTCGACATGCTAGGGTTATTGTCTCTTTTCAAAATATACGAAACAGACAAAGACGCTATTCAATCTATTACTGCAGAGTCTATGAGCTCCCCTATGGCAGGAAACCCTCAAGCAGCAGCACCGCCGCCGCCACCACCACCGCCGCCGCTTGCACAGCCTAGTCCACCACCTCCTCCAGCTCCACCTGTGTCGCGACAGGCTCCAACTCCGCCACCAGCGATGTCCCCACCTCCTAATCAACAAATGGGAATGGGAATGGGAATGGGAATGGGCGGTAGTATTGATTTATCATTTGGTAGTGACCAGGGAATATCAGGAGTAGCAACCCCTCCAAAACAGGCGGTTCGCTTTCCTCATGTTGCGCCTTGTTCTGTATGCCAAAGAAGTCTTGAATTTGCTGCTAAAGGTAATTATAAATGTCCTTGTAACAGTTATATTACAATGAATGAATTTGGTCAGCAAACAGTTCATGCAAAAATCAATTCATATGTTATTGATATGACATACCCTAGTAACGCTATTTATCGAAATCCGGTAATACTTGCAATTCATTGTTTAGCACAACAAGTAGGCTACTCAAATGTTTTTTGCGAAGAAGTAAAAGAGGCATTAGAAAATGCGATCAACATTACAGCAGAAAAAAGTAATCCACAAGCAAAGGAAAACTTTCACGTTCTTGCTGTAGCAGATGCTAACGAAATGGTTATTGGTTTAAAATCATTAAATCCTTTCTTGGTACAAAATGGTCCTAAAGATGCCCGGCTTCCTGCAATTGCAAGAAAAGTTGATCGTTTAGAAGTATTTCCTCTTCCAACAAGAGGACAATTACTCAAAATGACAAAAAAGAAAAAGTAATACGAAAAACTTCCTAAAATAAAAATTATTGTATTTTAGGAAGTTTTTTAGAACATACCTTATTTTGATTTTACAAAATAGAAATTACCTGATCTCAATCGCTGAAGATTGCTTTAGACACGTTTTTATCAAAGTTTATGCTACTGCTTTAGCTCTTGTTTTCCACATGTTTGTTCTTGATTAGTTTTTTTCTCTACGCCCTCTGTGGTTCAATTTTTAAGAGATAAGACTAAGCGGTTAGAGTAAAAATGTCAAAGCTTGGAAAATAGGCACTATATGAAAAAAATAGATTTTATCACACAAACATTCCCACTTTCCCAAAAAAACAACATTGTTTTTATAGCGATGTTAGGCGCTATAAACAAATACACGACAATACAAATCCAAAAATTTTATCAATCTTTAAAAAAAGAAGACACTATCATTATTTTGTCTCTTACTGATGTTCATTATATTGATAGTACTGGTATTGGTTTCCTCGCTAATTTACAACAACAATGCGAAGATGCGAATGTTGATTTAAAGATGTGTATGGTTTCAGCAAAAATATATCATTTATTCGAAATGTTAGGTATGACTTCTTGTTTTGCTATTTTTGACACAATAAAAGATACTTTTATTGACTTACAAAAATCAGGCAAGTTAAAAAACTCTATTGAACACTACCTTCAAAAAATTGAACGGCTAGATAAGACAAGCGAAGAGGTTCCAAAAGCTAAAAATTCACAACTCAAACCTGAGTCACTAACAACCATTCTAGAAATTACATATCCCGACATTTTGCATATAAAAAAAGAATCTGTCATTGAAATAAAAATAGCAAATAATTGTGGTAACAAATATCAAGTGGTGCCTCATGTAAAGAGTTGTATTGTTCAACCTCCCTTTTTTTATTTGGACGACAACTGTTCGAAAGTGTATTTTTCGATCATTCCAGTAACTTCAGCAGCAAATACTTTTTTAAATATCGATATTTTTAACGATCAGCATCAGCGAATTTCACGCCCTATTTGCATAAAGAAAAGAATTTGGGATAAAAAAACAATACTGAAATATACGATTAAACTGAAATCTTCTGAGAATAATTCAGACTAGAGCGCGTCATCAACTATCTGTTTTGTTAGAACGTGCAATTTTTTTTATTGTTAGGTTACCATGAAGCAAAGTTTCTTTTTCCAAACCAATAAATCACTTTCTGTCGCTCGCAAACGGGCTCGGGCTCGGGCTCAATACTACTGGCGTATCATTAAATGAATCCGTTATATTTTTATCTGTATTGAATGATGACACGCCCTAGCTTTAATCATAAAAATTTTCACATTCGGTGACAAACTCGCCAGCAATGTGATAAAATTAATAGAGCTTACTTGGTATTATCTTTCGAAGTGATTTGTTTAGAGTTTATATTGTAGTGAAGTTGTAGGTATGATTTGTTACAGATTTATATAAAAAGAAAGGTAACTTATGTTACCTTTCTTCTCTTTGATAAAATTTTACTTCGTTATGAAGTCGCTATTTTTTGGGCTTTTGGTGTTTTATTTTTTTTGTACCATAAAAATATTCCAAAACCAATAAAAGCTAGCTCTATGACAGTAAATAAAGCTAATTTATTAAATAATCCTTGGGTAAATCCATAGTTATGGAGACCAACGCTTAGAAGGTTTACACCCCACCATGCAGCAGCAACAACTATATTACCAAATACTGCTCCTAGAGCAAGTCCCCAATCGCGGATATAACCTCCTAAACGCGAATGCAGTAATATAACACTCCACAATACGATGAGCATTGCTCCATTTTCTTTAGGATCCCACCCCCAAAATCGTCCCCAGGATTGATCGGCCCACAAACCACCAAGAATTGTTCCTAAAAATGCGACAATAGTTCCAAAGCATAAGGTTCCATATACTAGTTTACCCACTTCCTTCGCTTGTTCTTTACTATAATTCGGGAATAAGTGCATGAGGATATATAGATGTCCTATAGCCCCAGCAACTAAGCATGCGGAATAACCAATAATCATACTTGTAACATGTGTTGATAGCCAGAAATTGGAATCAAGTACAGCTACCAAAACGGCCATATTATCACCGTCCATTGCGTATTTACCTGCAATTGCCATCAATATACAACCACTTATTGCTCCAGTAAACAAACTTATACTTCTGCTCGCTTTTGAAAAATATTCCATTATCATTGCGATAGTAACACCAACCCACGCAGCAAAAACAATAGACTCATAAAGTGTTGAGACAGGTGGACGATCTTTTATCATCATTCGCAGCGTTATACCCCAAGAATGACAAATATAAGCCCCTACAAGAAAAGCCACAGATACCCAGAATAGTGGTTTCTTTCCCCAACCTAACCATGAAACTAAACAAAATATAGTACTAAACAAATATAAAAATAAACTTTTGTAAAATAAATCGTAACGGTTGTAAGAGACTTCTAAGTCAATTTTACTTGTTGTACTATCACTCAGCATTGAAGAATTAAATTTCTTTATTTTCTGTAGACCATTGTTAATATCATCAATATTATTTTTTGAAAAACCATAGTAAATAAGGTTTAATGCTTCCAAACTATCTCTTCGTAAATCATCTGGATCGTTAAAGGTTGAATAAAAAACAAATGAAGGAGATTTCCATTCTTGGTCAACATTTTTCAGTACTTCTTTACCTTGTTCTGTTAGCTTAAATTTATGTTCCTCTACCTTTTTTATCACTTTTCCTTCGAGATAATGGAGAATGTAATGCTTGAATTCTTTTTCCATTTCTGCTGGTAAGTCTTTCTTACCATCCATTTCTTTTACGGTTTCAAGAAAGTGGACGAGTCTTTGCGGTGGAGGTACTACTGAAAAAATTTCGCTACGCATTTGCGGAATATCTTTATTATTTAAGCTATTAAATATACTAGAAATTTTTTGCACAAGCGCCATTTTACCAAATTTACTACAGATTTCGCCTGTTAGATATAAGTGATACATATACCGAGATATTGCTATCCCTTTTTCTTTTTCATATGAAAATGTTAAAAGTTCATGAACCATATTTCTAAAAGAAGCTTTCATATTTGGATTTTCTACGCGAATAGTATTTAATTCTGGCAATATTTCATTATAAAAAGTACCTACTCCAGATAAGTTTTTTTCGCGTTTCCAAAAACGAAGTGATTTTTGCAAAGATTCATAATAAAAAACATTGTTACTCAAATGAATAATTTGGTTTTGAAAAATACTACGCTCTTCTTGTTCTATACGAGCAGCTTCCCCCGCATACTGATTAATCAAATTTCCTTTTTCTTTAAGCACATTATAAGAATAGCGATCGCGATCACTTTTATACTTGAGCTGCAGAGCCTCCATAACACGTGGATTTTCGATAAGAAAAATAGCGTGATCGTCTGTTGAATTTTCAAATACTGTTTTGACTAACCATTCAACAGCAAGTACTTTTTTTCCACCAACTTTTATAGACGACTTTCCTGAGATTTGAGTTAGTATTACGCGAGCGAAGGAATCTAGCGGCATAACTCGCCCACCTTTTTGAATCGGAAGAGTTTTTATCTTTTCCCAATTGATTCCTTGATTTTTAGCTAGTGCTTGATTTGAGTTTTGACTATTTTGCAGTGTAGTAGAAAAAGCCACTGTAACTACTACAGATAAACCTAAAAGCAAGCAAATACGAATAAGGCTTTTTGTTTCTTTCATAGTGCAGCTCCAATAATCATTTGTTGTAAGTAACCTGACCAAAAGTAGTTACCCGTTGAATACAGGCTTTTATTTCCTAGTGCGGCGCTACGAGGACACAACTGTAGCTGTGTAATTCAGGAGCAACAAAACTAGAAATTAAAAGAACAAAATGCCAATGGATAAATACTTTTGGTGAGTCACTTATTACTAAAACACGCTTTATATAAAATTAAAGTGTGTCTCTCTTTATATTCCCGTTACTTGGTGCTTTTAAATAAATTGAAGCACAATTACGATACATTTCAAAATACCTAGTATTGTTTAAATACAACAAGACATACTTATTTTTTTCCTTGTCGCTGTGCAAAACGAAGTAGTTTGGGAATAAAGTGAATAATCATGCCTAAAACAACAAGTAGACACGAAAAATAAGGCCACTCTTCTGCTGGGTTCTTCATTACAGCCAGTGTGGAGTAGTACTTTACAGTGTTACCCATCTGATCTTGCTCTTGATTGAAAGAACTTTGGTAAAATGTATACCCTCGATGTCTTAGTGGACGATTCATGCTAATGAGTATTTCGCGCTCTGTTTGCTCGCCAGTATGATTTTTTTCTTTTAGTGTTACTTTACTTTCATAGTGCTTTGGTGTTTGTGTCCCTGGATATAATTCTCGAGTAAACTTTAGCAGTTTCAGCGAAAAAGGAACAGGATATTTACGCCTTTGAATATGGATACTATATCGTTTCTCTTGGTAGTTAAAAACTACAGGTACACTTTGATATAGATAATAACGCCCGATTAATTTTTTTCCACTGTAAACAGAAGTATAAAGACCAACAGTATTCATTTCTGCTTCTAATGCTGGTTGGAGTTTTCGCAAAACATACTCTTGATTAGTAAAAAGATTATCTGTATTGCGAATTGCGTCACAGTTTTGAAAAAAGTGCGTTACTTGCAAGTGGATGTTTTTAGAAGGAGCAAGTAAATTTGAATTTTTGTATAAATAGTTGTTCGCGAAGGATTTTGTTTCTTCACCTTGCTCGGAGAATTCGGTTATTGTAATTTCATTGTCAGTATAACTGACAAAATATCCCCTTTGTTCTTTTTCCGCAAATGTCATATGTCCATGTACAGAATATGCATATGTTAAATAAGAACCAATAAGTAAAAGTAATAAACCAATATGGCATACAATAATTCCAAATGTTCGTAAACGCCAACGAAATTTAAATACAAAGGCAAGAATTAAGTTGACAAATAAAACGGCGAGAATTGTATAACCTCCTGGAAGAGGAAGAAAAAAAACGTAGCCGTTAGCTTTGAATAATTTTATTGTAAAGTAAATAGATTCGAAATAAATTTTTTGCGATTGGTATAAACCAATAAATTTTTGATCTATCGTTCCAATTATGGTAATTACCATTAAAAAAAGTAAAGAAATAACCGTTAGTCCATGTGATGAAAGAAAATCTATACTCTTTGGAAGCTGTTTATTTTTCACTTTAGTTATCCTTTAACTTCAAATGTTCAGAAGTAAATTGTGTTAGATCTTGCGAAGACATGTTGACAATACAAAACGCTTTAAAACCTAAATATCAATGCGTCCTATATTTATAAAATACGCATGTGCAACAGAGAATATAATGGAGTAAGTTTGGTTTTGCAAGACTTTTTATTCTAATATGTAAGACTTTAATGATTGTATAAATCGTAACTTAAAAGATTTGTTACCATTGTGACTTATACAAGTTTTAAATCATTCCTAAAGCTGTTCTCAACAACATGCTCAATTCAACATCTTTCATTCTAAATTGAGTGTTTATTCAAAGTTGTTGTTGGTTGGAGTATAAATAGAACTTTGATCCTAGTAGCAATTGCGTTTTAAGAAACGCAAAAACGGCTGTGGTCAGAGTAACAATCAAGCTCTCGGTTGGTAATAAAATAATTATTCATTGTAAAATACAATAAAAGTATGCTTTTTTCTAATTGATAACATGTCCAGCACATACAAACGTATTTTAAAATAATCACTATTAAAAACTCATAAATTTTAAATTTTTTTTTTTTAGAAGGATAGGTAAAACATAAATATATTTATCATTTCTTCGCCGCTAAAATTAGTTACAAACATACCTGTTTATAGTTGTATTCGCAAATTTTTACAGAACTATTTGCAAAAAATATGCGAAATTACAACATTAACTTAATGTTATAAACAAAAAAATACTTGACATCTTTTATACTATAACGTATCTTCATCTAGTGAATTCGGTTTATGTTTAATGATAATAAATCTAAAGAACTATTTGCGTTTTTTTATCGGCATTGTCAAGTGTTTTATTTAAATTCCGATATGTAATCATGTTATCATCATTTTACATCTCTATACATTACATATAAACCGGATATACTTAAACACATCAAACAGATTTCTGCATCGCTACAGACGTAGTTTATACATATGACTATGCCTTTCTTGAGTTATGCCCAGGAAGGAGGAAGGAATTATATCATTTAGATATAGTTCTCCTAATCTATGAGAGAAAATAAAATATTGAAAAAAATCTGGATGCTCGGGATTTGCCTTCTCGTCAGTTCAGCTCTTGTGGGATGTTATTCTGAGACAGCTTTAACAGAAGACTCAGTTCCTACACCAACACCTTTGCAAGAAAAGCTTACAGGTGTTGATCCTCACACTGCTGTATATGACACTGATCAATATCCTAGTGCAGCCAAATGTGCTCCTTGCCACGAACAAATTTATGATGAGTGGCGATCTTCTAACCACGCATACGCAGCTATTTCACCAATGTTTCACAAGTTTGAGCAAAAACTTCACAGTTTAGCTCCAACAAAAGGTGCTTTCTGCGTACGTTGTCATATGAGCGTTGGAACCACCTTAGGTGAGCCTCGCGATATGCCACTGTGGAAACGTTCTCAAGTTTCGCGTGAAGGTGTAACATGTATTACATGCCACCGCGTTACAGAGCAATATACCCGTGGTTTTAATGGTATGCGTCGACTTGTTCCTGGTGATATTCATAAACCTATCTACGGTACTCGTACTGGAGAAGGTGTTGAACATGTTGTAAAAAACAAAACCCAGTTCAAAGTGGCTACCAATGATAAAGAAACTGGACCTGCAATCCACCTTAAAGGTATCAAATTCGAGCAACTTAACAAATCAGAGTACTGTGCTTCTTGTCACCAAGTAGCAATTTACGCTGGTATTAAGTTAGAGGTTGTATACGAACAATACCTAAGTTCTCCGGCACGTAAAAAAGGCATCACTTGCCAAGAGTGTCACATGGGTAGAGTCCCTGGAGAGCCAAAAGGTTTTGCTAAAGGACCAGTTGCTGTAGTAAATGGCGTTCCTATTGAACCAGATGGAATCCATGCAAACCATGCGTTCTATGGACCAGGTTATCCTATTACTCACCCAGGTGTCTTTCCTCACCATAAAGAAGGGGAAAGATTCGACATGCAAACTTGGTTAAAGTTTGATTATCGTGCTGGTTGGGGAACAGAAGAATTTGAAGAGAAGCTTGAAAATGGCGAGCTAAAAAATATCGAATTTCCTGCAGAATGGCAAGAAGTTGACGATCGTTTTGATGCACGCGACATTGTTACTGACAACCTTGCAGAACTTGAAAAGAAAAGAGAACTTCGTCTTCAAGTTATGGAAAATGGAAGTCGTATCGATGGACCATTCTTCGAATCAAAACCTAAAGCTGGACAGTCTTTTAATTTCAGTTATAAAATCACCAACATTGACTTAGGTCACAACTTACCTTCGGGTTCTCTTGGTGCACAACCAGAATTGTGGTTTAACGTTGCGTTGATTGACCCTGATGGTGTAAACGTTTGGGAAACTGGATACATGGATAGTGTTGGAGACATGTGTGATCTTCACTCTGCAGACGTGCGTAATGGAACAATTAAGCACGATGAGCAACTATTTAACCTGCAAAGTAAGTTCTTAACAACAAATGTCAAAGGTACTGATCGCGAAATGTATTTACCAGTTAACTTAGACGCAGACCAAAGACCAATTATTAGACCAAATAACTTTTTGAACTCGCTAATGAACCACCCACCATTCGTAAGAATGGAAGGTCGTAGTTTACCTCCTTTGGGTTACCGTTACGCAGAGTACAAAGTTCCAGCTGAATTAATGAAGAAAAAAGGAACTTATCGTTTGGCTTCTCGTATGCGTAGCCGCGCGGAACCTATATACTTCATGAAGTTCTGTGATGCAACTCCAGAAATGGAACAAGCAATGAACGAATGGATGCTCGACATTCATCCTTACTCAGTTGAATTTGAAGTTGAGTAAGTAAAAGTAAACATCTGCGATTTTTTCGTAGATGTTTATTCATGTTATTTTCTAAGGGGTGTGGGCAAAATAAAATGTCTCAATTATACTAGAAATTTTGTATTTTATTCAGACATTATAGATCTAACATAACCACAGTTTTGTTAATTTATAATAACAATGTTATAATGCAAAAAAGCAAGTAGTGGGATAATTTATTTTGCCCACATCCCTAACATAAAAATCGCGTTCAATTTTATACAAGCTGCTAATAACTGAATAGGAATAGTAATGTTGGGTAACAAAAAAATAATATATCTCTTACTTGGAGTTTTATCACTAATTATAGTGTCTTCTCCATTATTTGCCGACGGCGGAGAGATTGATCCCTATCGTCCCAAAGACGCAACAAAAGTAAAACACAGTAACAAAGCTTTCCGACCAGATCCAACTTATGAAGACAAACCTTATAGCGCGGATAAACAACTTTTTATATATGGGGGAAAGACTCCTTTCAGAGAGCCTCGTCCTCTACTAGAACTTAACCGTCCTTTGTATCCATATGGATCTTTTCCTAAAACTGGTGTATGGGATGGAGAAGGTTGGCCAACACTTGATCAAGCAATGTCATATATTTGGGGTGCAAAAAACCCTAGTATGTTTCACGTTCTTGTTTTTGGTGATTTTAAAACTGCAATCGCTTACAATACCAACGGAGATAATGAACAAGGTGTAATTGCCTGGCAGTTGAACTTGAATATTGATATTCAACTTACTTCTACTGAGCGTATACACATTTTCATGCAACCTCTACAACAAGGTGGCGATTTTACACGTTTTGATTTTGGTGGTGAAAATCACGCTTTTGAAGAACGAATAGACTTCAATGTTGAAAACTTGTTTTTTGAAGGTGACCTTGGTGTTATGCTTCAAGGTTGGACAGGTAATGAAACAGGCTTTAGTATGCCAATTGGTATTGGTCTAATCAACCTTTTATTCCACAATGGTGTATGGTTTAACGAAGCATTTACTGGAGCAGCACTCACAATACCAGCTCTTAACGTCCCAGCACTTGATATCTCGAACATGGATATTACCTTTTTTGCTGGCTTTGATCGTATTGATACATTTGCAATCGCTGCTGATGAAGATGCTGATATTTTTGGTGTAAACATTTTTATTGAAGCCTGGAAAGGTTACTGGGAGATTGGTTACGGTTATACTCGTGATAGTAGCGAAAATGGTATTAATAATACTGGAAATTTTGCAGACTACCACAACGTAATTGTATCATTCTCAAAGCGTTACGCTGGTATTCTTTCTAACAGTATACGTGTTATCTGGAACTTTGGTCAAGACGAAGATACTGACACAGCTGATGGAGTTCTAATTCTTATCGAGAACTCAATTATTTCACCTCTTCCTTCTACGCTTGTACCTTACTTCAACTTATTTGCTGGTTTTGACAGAGCTCAATCCTTAGCTAATAACAATGGAAACCTATTTCAAACTGGTATCAACTTTGAAACAGATGGCTTAACAGGTTTTCCTAAACTAGATGATACAGGTCAAGATACATATGGCTTTGCTTTAGGTATTGAATATTTATTTGCACTTGATAAGCAACTTGTTTTCGAATTTGCAACTGTGCAAGAATTAGAAGGTGCAGATCGAGCAGCAGTAGGCGGAATACAATTTGAAGGTGAACAATACGCTTTCCAAATGCGTTTTCAACTTCCTGTAAACTGGGGAACAACATGGAATGCAACTATTTTTAGAGTAGATGCTATGTATGCTATTTTACCAGAACAAGAAGACCTTCACGGTATTCGTTTGGAAATTCGCCAAAAATTCTAATGTTGCTTTAATGTGATGTTTGTTAGTAGGGGAGTATAAATTTAAATTTATACTCCCCTTACTTTATATTTTTAAAGATTATAAAAAATTTCTATTGACTTTTGTTATATGCAAATCTACAATGCTACATCTGATGACATTCACAAAAAATATATGTTGTTAGCGTTAGAAGAAGCAAAAACAGCATTAAAAAAAGATGAAGTGCCTGTTGGAGCCGTAGTTGTAAAAGACGGTGAGGTTATTGGTCGCGGTCATAACCAAAGAGAGACCCTACAATCTCCAACAGCTCATGCTGAAATCTTAGCTGTTAATGATGCTGCGCAGTATTTAGGAGCGTGGCGACTGAATGGTTGCTCTGTTTATGTAACAATGGAACCATGTGCAATGTGCGCAGGAGCTTTAGTGCTCAGTCGTATATCCACAGTTGTTTTTTCCCTTCGAGATTCTAAAGGAGGGGCTTGCGGAACTGTGTTTAACGTGACAAACGAACCCAAATTAAACCATGCTATTGAAGTGGTCGCTGGAGTTTGTTACGATGAATCATTATCTTTGATTCAAAATTTCTTTCGTGAAAAACGCAAGAAAAATAAATAATGTGGGAGGTGTCGCCTAGCGGCCTATGGCGCACGCTTGGAAAGCGTGTTAACGGGAAACTGTTTCGAGGGTTCAAATCCCTCCTCCTCCGTAATTAAAATTTTGTCGTGCTAAATGGGAAAGTAGCGGTGTCCTGTACCCTAAATCCGCTATATAGGGGTTGATGCCTTTACGAGGTTTTCAAGTGTTTATAGGACCTTTAGTGGTAAGTGGTGCTTGAAGTATCTGGCGCCTAGAAATCTTATACCTCCGAACCTGGTCAGAGGGTGAAACCAGCAGCCATAGTGAGGTCCCTAAGGTGTTCTAGGAATTCCAGATATTAATTAACTGCCAATAAAACTTATAAACCGGAAATCAAGTAAAGGTGCACGACTCTCTCACTCAACCTTCCTCGGAATCTCCACATGGATTATCTTGCATTTTCAAGAAAATATCGCCCGCAGAATTTTGATGAAGTTATTGGGCAACAGCATATAGCAACAACACTCAAAAATGCTATAGTGAATAACCGTGTCCATCATGCTTATCTATTTTGTGGTTCCCGCGGCGTTGGCAAAACTTCCACAGCGCGTATTTTTGCTAAAGCTCTTAATTGCCCTGAAACACAGGATGGTATTTCTTGTAATAAATGTGTTGTATGTCAAAGAGTTGCCATTGGTGAGGATATGGATGTATTAGAAGTTGATGGTGCATCTAATCGTGGTATAGAAGAAATTCGCAATATAAAAAATGATGTAAAGTATTTACCATCACAAGGAAAATACAAAATTTTTATTATTGACGAAGTTCATATGTTAACCCAAGCTGCTTTTAATGCGCTACTCAAAACTCTTGAAGAACCACCTTCTCACGTAAAGTTTATTTTCGCAACAACTCAGGTTTACTCTATTCCAGATACAATACTTTCTCGTTGCCAACGATTTGATTTTCGACAAATTAAAATCGAGGATGCTGTAGAACTTTTAAAAACGGTGGCAAAAAAAGAAAATATTGAGATTAGTAAAGAAGCCTTGTTGCAAATTGCGCAAATAGCAAAAGGAGCTCTTCGCAATTCAGTTGTTTTACTAGATCAAATATACTCGTACAGTGGTAATAAAATAGATATCAAAGATCTAGAAAAAGTATTGGGTAACGATAGTGACTATATATTTACAGCACTCCAAGCTCTAGCAGACAAAAATGCAGTTAAGTTACTTGAGGTGGTAGAGTTGTTTAGTGAAGAAGGCGGAGATTTTTCAAATTTTATAGATCAATTAGCACAACAGTTACGAGATTTACTCGTTTTTTCGGTGTCTGGCGAAAAGTTTATTAGCGGAACTGATTTTTACATAGAACAATTAAAAAAATTACACGGGTGTTTTGATCAAAATTACATTTTTCAAGCGATACAACACATAGTAACTTGTAAAGTTCATTTTCAAAGAGGTCTTTTGGGGCGTATTTTACTTGAAACGCTATTACTTAAAATCATGAACATCGAATCGTTATTACCATTAGATGAAATGATTAATTGTCTTAATAATTTGGAAAAAAAAAATAAAATTTTTACATCGCAATCAGCTCAAAATCCATTAGCTCGAAATACACAAACACAGCAATCATTGCCACCAAATCCACTCCCTCCAAAGGGTAACTTAAAAGGAAAAAATAGCCCTTTAGATTTTTTTCAACAACCACGAAATCAAAAAAAAAATGATATAGCGATTTCGGCACAAACATTTTCTCCAACAAAAACGTCCAATGTAACAAAGCAACCGAATATAACTACAACAAAAACACAAGAACCAAAAGAAGCTTTTCTTGATATACTAAGACAAAACATTGGGCGCATGGCAAATATTCTGCGCGACGACGCAAAAATAACTAAGGAAAACAACACTTTAATTATCAAGATGGATATAAGCCATAAAATTACAATAGATATGCTGAAAAATAAAAAAAATAATCCTATTGTAATTCAAGCCGCTAAAAAAGCTTACGGAGGAAATACCCAAGTAAAGCTGGAGTACGAAGGAGAGAATCAACCGCGTAAGAACCAAGAAAAGCAAAAAGCTATTGCCGAAAACGATCCAATCGTGTCTTTATGTCTGGAACTTTTTTCTGCAAGAGTAATAAAAGTAGAAGCGATTAGAAAATAGTAAGGAAAGTGAATGTTTGGTAATATGTTCGAACAAATGCAAAAAGCTCAGCAAGATATGGCTAAAATTCAAAATGAATTAAAAAATAAAACAGTAGAGGCTAGTGTTGGAGGTGGTAAAGTGATCGCCACAGCTAACGGATGTCAACAAATAGTTAAAATTCATATTGATCCTGAACTTTTAAGTTCTGGAGAAGATGCGGACTTTCTAGAAGATATGACTGTTGCCGCAGTAAACCAAGCACTTGAAAAATCAAAAGCACTTTTACAAACGGAAATGAGTCAGCTAACAGGCGGACTAGATTTTAACAATATTATGAAAATGTTCCAAAAGTAATGGAAAAATGACATGAAAAACCTTTTTTTAGTTTTGCTACTCACAGTGCTTGTTTTCGCTCAAAACGATGCGCACACTGTTTACAATTTAAAGGTTGAAGAGCCTTTATCTAATAATTTAACAAAAGTAATTATTAATAAGCTAAAAGCTGTAGATAAAGAACATGCAAAAGTAATTATTTTGGAAATCAATTCGTCTGGAGGAAAAGTAGAAGCAGCTAACTCTATTTGCCGCGAACTAGATTTTCTTGCAGAAAACGGCGTCCCTACTTATGCATACGTAACACAAGCACAGGGTGCTTCTGCCTTATTAGCTGTTGCATGTGAAAAAATATATATGCAACCAGGTGCAACTCTCGGGAATGTAGTTCTAAAGACTACTTTTGGAAGTATCGATAAGGAAGCTATCAAGGTTGCAAAAGAATACTTTGGTGAGTGTGCAAAATTACACATGTACCCTGTTGCACTCATGCAAGCTATGGTAGATCCAAGTATGGAAGTGCGTCAAATCAGCTACCGAGCACAACCGTTGTTCAAAACAACTGAAGAGTTAAACGAAATGCGCAGCGATCCTTCAAAACCCAATAAAGAAATTCACGACAAAGGGGTTATTGTAAAGAGGGGAGCCGTGGCTATTTTCACTGCAACAGAGTGTAAAAAATATGGTATCTGCCGCGAAGTATACGAGACAAAAACAAAACTACTTGCTGCGCTAAACTTGACAGAGTACAATGTAGAAAAAGTATCTAATGTTAGCTCTGATACTTTAACGCAAATTTTAACTCATAAATGGATGCGTATTTTATTTTTAACTCTTGGTTTCCTTGGTATTCTCATAGAATTTTTATCTCCTGGTATTGGTGTCCCTATTTTAGGGGGAATGGCCTTTTTGTTCTTGTTCTTTATTGGCGGAACATATGCAGGGTTAGTAGAATCTTGGGAGATTGTATTGTTCGTTCTAGGTCTTGGCTTCATTGGGCTTGAAGTTTTTGCTATGCCAGGAATGATTGTTATTGGAGTTGCTGGAGCTGTTATGTGCTTCTGTGGAGTACTTTTTTCTATGCAAAGTTTCGTGTATCCTTCTACCGAGCGCGAAATGAGTTTGTTTATGGGAAATGTAATGGCAATTACGATGAGTATTGGTGCAAATATAGGAATGTTCTTTTCTATATCAAATCTATTTCCTAAGAAAAAACCCCTTGGACCTCTTTCTTTAGAAACAGGACAAATATCTAAAGCACACAACGAAAATCTTGCAAAAAACCAAGAGCTTGTTGGAAAAACAGGTAAAGTAATTGCGACATTAAGACCTTCTGGTAGAGTAGAAATTGACGAAGAGTTTTATGATGTTGTTACTCAGGGAGGCATGATTAGTGCTGGTGAAACTGTGTCTGTTTTGTTTGTAGAAGGAAATCGTATCATTGTTGAAAAAACTGAAGCGGTTTCCGAAGCTAGCGAAAATACAGAAGAAAAAGCAGAGAATACAGAAAAAACAGAGGAATCGTGAAATGCAATTTGAAATCATATGCCTTATCTACATAGCCGGGCTCGTTATTTTATTTACTGAAGTTTTTGTTCCTGGCGGAATTGTAGGTGTCATAGGTAGTATTATTATTGTAAGTAGTATTTATTTCGCTTTTACAGATCTTGATAGTCCAATTTATGGATTTTCTCTGATCATTGTGTCTATTATTGTTATACCAATGATTATATCCTGGGGGCTCAAACGGGCTGTTCTCGACGATCAACAATCGGTAGAGGCTGGTTACATTTCATCGCAAGATGGTATCGAAGAGCTTCTCCACAAAGAAGGTGTTACTAACAGCATGTTACGTCCTTCAGGTATCGCAATTATCGAAAAGAAACGTTATGATGTAATGTCTGAAGGTAGTGTTGTTGAAAAAGATACTCCTGTAAAAGTTGTAAAAGTAGAAGCAAATCAAATTTTTGTGCGGCCTATCAAGGCGAAATAACAAAAATATTTTAAGGAATATTTAAGTGGGGTCGGAGATGCAATATTCTGTTTCATAGGTAGTATCATTATTGTCAGCAGTATTTATTTCGCTTTTACAGAACTTGATAGTCCGATCTATGGATTTTCTCTAATAGTTGCGTCTATTATTGTTATCCCAGTGATTATATCCTGGGGGCTTAAGCGGACTGTTCTCGACGATCAACAATCGGTAGAAACTGGTTATATTTCGTCGCAGGATAGTATCGAAGAACTTCTCCACAAACAAGGTGTGACAGACAGCGTGCTACGTCCTTCAGGTTTCGCAATTATTGAAAAAAAGCGCTACGATGTGATGTCTGAAGGTAGTGTTGTTGAAAAAAATACCCCTGTAAAAGTTGTAAAAGTAGAAGCAAACCAGATCTTTGTGCGCCCTATCAAGGCGAAATAACAAAAATATTTTTAAGGAATATTTAAATGGGATCGGAAATACAATATTTTGTGTGGCCAGCTATTGGTCTACTTGGTCTTGCCTTTTTTATTATATTATTTAAGTTTGGCTTCTTGTGGATCCAAGCTTTTGCATCAGGCGCAAGAGTTTCCTGGATTTCTCTTATTGGGATGTGGTTTCGAAAGATAAATCCTAATGTAATTATCGAAAGCCGTATTATGGTAGTAAAAGCAGGCTTAAATGTCGCTGCGAAGGATTTAGAATCGCACTACCTAGCAGGCGGGAATGTACCAAATGTGATAAGAGCCCTTATTGCTGCAAATAAAGCAAATATCCCTCTTATATTTTCAAAAGCAGCTGCGATAGATCTTGCTGGACGCGATGTACTTGACGCGGTGCAAACATCTGTAAACCCAAAAGTAATTGATTGCCCTGAAAAAACAGCGAAGAAAAAAACAGTTGATGCTGTAGCTAAAGATGGTATTCAATTAAAGGCAAGAGCAAGAGTTACTGTAAGAGCAAATCTTGACCGACTTGTTGGGGGAGCTACAGAAGAAACAATTATAGCTCGCGTAGGTGAAGGTATCGTAACTACTATCGGTTCCGTTGAGCAGTACACAAAAGTACTTGAAAATCCTGATATGATTTCCAAAAAAGTATTGGAAAAAGGCTTGGATTCTGGTACTGCTTTTGACATTCTGTCTATCGATATCGCGGACGTAGATGTAGGCGACAACATTGGTGCAAAACTTCAGGCTGATCAAGCCGAAGCGGATAAGCGTGTTGCACAAGCAAAAGCTGAAAAAAGACGTGCAATGGCTGTGGCGCATGAACAAGAAAAAATTGCACAAATCCAAGAAAACCAAGCGAAAGTTATTATGGCAGAAGCTGAAATTCCCGAAGCAATCGCCGACGCATTTCGTCAAGGCAAGGTTGGACTTATGGACTACTACAAACTACGTAATGTTATGGCTGACTCTAGTATGCGTAATGCTTTAGCTGGCGAATCTAACAGTGGTTTCAAAATATAGTAATCCTTTCATAGAAGGACCAACTCATGGATGATTTTTTAACTTTTCTGATAGTCTTGATTTTTTTTATCGGTCCAGCTTTACGTAAGCTTTTTGAAGGGCAACAGCAAGGTAAACGTGCTGCTCCTAGAAAAAATCGCTCTCGAGATGAAGTGAAAAGATATTTAGAGAGAATGCGTGCTCTACAAGAACGTCAAGGTATTATAAGCGAAGAAGCTGCTCTATACGAAGAACCAAAGTTAGAGTCTGCACAAAGCGATAATCGTTTTTCCTCTATCAGTGGAAAAGACGAAAACCGCTTTGCCTCTATATCGGAACAACAACAAAGTAATAACTTTGACAGAGTATCTCAAGCAGTAGAACACGATGTAACACAACATGTTAATGAGCACATCACGACTTTACAATCTTCAATGCACCAAGTAACTAGCACAAAAACATCTAGCCCTGATAAGAAGATCGGAATAGATGAGCTTATTCTACAAAATAAACAGTTAAACGATTTGCAGCGAGCATTTGTTTTATCGGAAATTTTTGGCAAACCCAAATCGTTGAGGGATGTCCAGGATATTTGAGTGAGGAATTATGATGATACACTTTTTACTAAAAGCTAATGACGAAATACTCGTTACAATAGGTTTTGTCGTGGCTGCGGTTGTTATTTTAGTATTGGCCCTGATTCTACTAAATTTTGGAATGCTGTGGATTCAAGCAGCTTCTTCTGGTGCTCCGGTATCCATACGTAGTTTAGTGGGAATGTGGTTAAGAAAAGTTAACCCTAAGGTCATGGTAGATGCACGAATTATGTCGGTGCAATCGGAACTAGAAGAGATAAGCATAAAAGACCTAGAGACACACTATCTTGCCCGAGGAAATGTGCCAAACGTGATACGTGCTCTTATTGCTGCAAACAGAGCAAACATACCACTATCGTTTCCAAAAGCAGCGGCAATTGATCTTGCCGGACGCGATGTACTTGAAGCTGTACAAACATCCGTAAACCCAAAAGTGATTGATTGTCCAAGTGAAGACGGACGCACAACCATTGCTGCGGTAGCAAAAGATGGAATTCAGTTAAAAGCAAAAGCGCGTGTAACCGTAAGAGCAAACATTGATCGTTTAGTTGGTGGGGCAAAAGAAGAAACGATTATTGCTCGTGTAGGTGAAGGAATTGTTTCTGCTATTGGTTCTGCAGAGACACACAAAAAAGTACTTGAAAATCCTGATATGATTTCTCAATATGTACTTGGAAAAGGTCTCGACTCTGGAACTGCTTTCGAAATACTTTCTATCGATATCGCAGACGTAGATGTTGGAGACAACATCGGTGCACAGCTCCAAGCGGACCAAGCTGAAGCTGATAAACGTGTAGCACAAGCAAAAGCAGAAGAAAAAAGAGCTATGGCGATTGCACAAGAACAAGAAATGAAGGCAAAAGTAAAAGAAAATCGCGCACTTGTTGTTCTTGCACAAGCTGAAGTTCCAAAAGCAATAGCTGAAGCATTCCGCAAAGGTAACATTTACACTGTAAAACCTGAGTAGTTGTATAAAATTTTGCTAAAAGGCTAGTTCTAGCCTTTTAGCATGTTTGCTAGTAGAAAGTTAGTAAATTTAACGAGTGATTTAGATAAATCAAATCGCTTGCGTTTCGTATTAGAAACTTTCGATCAGAATACTTTGAGGAAATTTGCTGTAGAAGACAAAGATTCCTCAGTGCGTTTAGCCGCAGCGAAAAAATAACAGATCAAGGTCTAATCAACAAAATTGTTATTGAACATAAAACAATATTGTGCGTTTTGGAATAATAAAAAAAGTTTGCGACTAAGAAGTTCTTCAAAAAGCAGTTCTTTTTGATAAAGATAAAAAAGTTCGCACAAAAGCCGCCGAAAAAATTTGCAACGCCAAAATTTAGAGCGAATATCCTCGCATGGCAAAGATTGATCTGTAAGACATGTACGGCAAGTAGCGCTAAAAAAACTAGAACACCACTTAAAATCAAAAATTTTCGCGACATTTTCTTCATTACAAATAATCCTTCCTTGTAGTAATCTTAGTTATAATTGCGACCTAAAAATAACAAGAAAAAGTGAAAGCGAGAACAAAAGGACAACTTTTAACTCAAATCCATAAGAGGTAACAGCATGAATTTTCTTTGGAAAAAAAGAAGTGATCTGACTAAAAGTAGTTTCAATCCTTTTACGGGTAACCTTTTGAATAAGCTCAGTAGCTCCGGAAAAAGCCTTTTAGAATTTTTCTTTCTCTGAGGTAAGATAGAGACATTAAGAGCTTCAGAAACAATATATTCGAAAGAGTAATCAATGCTGTTGTCATAATTTCTGAATTAGTCATTTTAACTTGAGGATCTTCTACAATCTTGAGTGCTTGTTTTATCTCATCACATATACAGAAAACAATTATAATTTCTTTTTCCATGACTTTCTCCTTCTTGTTTTTCCTACTTTAAGAGAAGAGTCGTTATAACAGTATAAAAAAACGATGTGTGCAATTCGATTTTTGAGGTTCGTGGTCGTGGATCGATATTCCATGTGCGAAAATTAAACTATTAACTTTGAAAGCATACAAATTATTCTATAGAGTAGTTTTTTGATTTTCTCTTTTTCTTTTGAATCTATTATTTGGGCTATCTTAGCAACATCGAATACTGCACTACATTCATTTGCTGATGCTCTTGCTATAGAAAAAAACCTTGCTTTCTCTTTTTTGCTAAATTTGGCATTGCCTTCTGCTATATTAAGAGGGACTCAAGGCGATGCTCTTTTTAGCTGATCCTTTAAATAGCTGTAACCTGATGGCATTTTCTCCATCACATTAAATGTTTCTTTTGTATATTCTAGTGATACTTGATATACATCTAATTTTTCATGATTAAAATTCATTGCATTACCCTTACTTCGTGCCATGTGCCACGACTGCGTCTCACGAGATTCGAACCGCGCACATCGAATTTGTAAGAGTAATTATACCAGACTATACGACAACTTTTATAGGTCGCAACTTGTAGTAATCTTAGTTATAATTGGAATCACACAACATTCTTTTCTATTTACAACAGATCTTATAATCCTTTTATAAACACCAAAATCTCATTACTGTTCTTGACAGTAAAATGCAATTCTCTTATTATACATCGCGAAATACAACCTCTAAAGTTGAGCGTGTCATCATTTTTTTTACCACATGACACATCCTATCAATGATAAATTTCAATATTGGAATGAGAAAATGTCTACACAAATCACAAAAGAGCAATATCAGCTATTCACAATAGTTGCTGATACAAATAAAATAAGTATCAAGCAACTTTGTGAGAAAACAAATGTGGAACAGCCTATGGTTATGGGGACAATGACCTTCGCGCAAAGTGAAGGCTGGGTGGAAATAGAAGAATTTAAAAGACAAGAACTTCTACCAACATCTGAAGCCCAAGAATTAGTAGAAAAAGGATTAGCAGAAAGAAAATTTCTAACTGTTCTTCAACAAAATAATAACAGTTTAACAATGCAAGATGTAGCAAAACACGCAAAACAAAATAATCTCTCTATGGGTGACATTATGAAATGGGGAATGTTGCGTGGGTGGTTTAAAAAAAATGCTCAAAGTCTTGACTTAACAGAGGAAGGTAGCAAAGCAATATCAGAAGATGCCCATGATGAAAAAGCACTTAAAATTGCTATCGTCAAAGGTAGTGTTTTTCTTGATGAACTAGATGGAATTGACTCGGGCTATGTAGAAAAACTATTACGTCGTCGTGGAGAGTTAGCAAAACTAAAAGAACGTACTGTGCGTTATATAACAATGACTGAAGCTGGTAAAGCAGCATTGCCTAGTTTAAAAGTAGAAGAAGAGCAAGTAAACTTATTGACGCCAGAAGACATTGCAAGTGGCCGCTTTCGAGAAATAAAACTTCGCCCATATGATATTACCGAAAAAGCAGATATAAAGGTTCCTGTCAAGTGTCACCCACTTCAAAAGATTATTCAAGAGACCAGGCGTACATTTCTAGAAATGGGTTTTCTTGAGACAGTTTCACCGCATTTAGATACAGGATTGTGGGATTTTGACGCTCTATTTCAACCACAAGATCATCCATCACGCGATATGCAAGACACATTCTACATGAAAAAACCGCAATTTGGTGACTTACCCAATAAAGAATTAGTTGAACGCATTAGCAAAACACATGAAGATGGTGGAGAAACGGGCTCAAGCGGTTGGGGTTACAAGTGGGATAGTGAAGAAGCAAAACGCATGGTCCTTCGTACTCACACAACTGCTTCCTCTATTCGCTATTTATCAGAAAACCCGAACCCCCCAAGCAAAGTTTTTTGTGTAGGGCGCGTATTTCGTAATGAAACCATTAGTTTTAAGCACTTACCAGAATTTCATCAAGTAGACGGAATTGTAGCAGATAAAAATGCTTCTCTTTGCTCTCTTTTAGGTACATTGCAAGCATTTTATCGTAAAATGGGATTCGAGAAAGTTAAGTTCAAACCTTCTTTTTTCCCATATACTGAACCATCAGCAGAAGTATTTGTGTGGATGGAACAAAAGAGTTGCTGGATTGAATTAGGTGGCTCAGGAATTTTCCGGCCAGAAGTGACCGTTCCTTTGGGATGTAATGTTCCAGTAATGGCTTGGGGCCTAGGTCTAGAGAGATTGGCAATGTTACGTTACGGTATATCTGATATTCGTACTCTTTACGGATCAGATTTGGATTGGTTACAGGAGGCTAAGTTGTGCCAGTAATAGGGATATCAGTAAAACAATTATCAGACTTGTTAGGGCAACCAATCACATCAGAAAATTTATCCGATACACTAGAGTATTTGGGATGTGATGTAGATGGCATGGGTAAAACAATTATTTATCAATGCCCTAAATGTAGTTTATTTATAGAAAAACAAGAGCACGAAGAAGCGCCAAAACGCTGTACACAATGCGACTACGAAGAGGAAAAGCCGTTTAATTCCGTTGACGAAGAAGAGACTATTCGTTTAGATCTCTTACCGGCAAGACCAGATCTATTTGATGCTGGCGGACTTGCTCGCACGCTCAAAGGTTATTTGGGGATAGAAAAAGGGCTAGCAGAATTTTCTCTTGCTCCCGCGCAACTAGAAGTTTTTGTCTCAGAAGAATTGCAAAAGCCAGACAACTATCGTCCACACATAGCCTGCGCCATAGTACATATGCCTGAAATCGATTCAAAGCTACTGCGTACAATAATGAAACTTCAAGAAAACTTACACTGGGGCATTGGCCGTGATCGCAAGTTAGCTTCTATTGGAATTTATGATTTAGACACGATCAGTGGACCTATTACTTATAAAGCTGTTGCGCCTGAAGAATTATCATTTTGTCCTTTGGGAAATGCCAATGAAAAAATGACTCCAAAGCAAATATTAACAGAACACACTAAGGGCAAAGCTTATGCTCATTTACTAGAAAAAAGTACAAAATATCCGTTGTTAATAGATAGTAAAGATCAAGTGCTTTCACTTCCTCCTATCATCAATAGCGAAGAAACAAGAGTGAAAGAGGGTAGTAAAAATTTATTCATCGATGTAACTGGGCTAACAAAAACTGATGTCCACAAAAGTTTGAACACTTTAGTGAGCTCTTTGGTGGAACTAGGTGGTAGTGTTGAACTAGTAAAAATGGTAAATGGCGACAAAAAAACCATAACTCCAGATTTAGCTTTACGCAGAATCAAAATCAACGCCGAACGGGCGCGTAAATGGTTAGGCATCAACTTTACCATTCCACAGTTCAAAGAGCTTCTCGAAAAAATGCGTTTTCGTGTAGATGGTCGTTTTCCCAACTATGAAATCTACTATCCAGCATTCCGCACTGATATAAAACACGAAGTAGACATCTTTGAAGACCTAGGTATCGCTTATGGCTACCATAACATTAAGCCAAAAATGGTAGAAACAATGACCGTTGCCCAGGCAAGACCAGAAGAACTTCTAAGCGAAACGGCAAGACAAGTAATGGTAGGGCTAGATTGTAATGAAATCATGTCCTTGATGCTAACAACAGAAGCAAACCACTTTACCAAGTTACAACTAACACCAGGCGATGATCACGCAGTGATTCAAAACCCAAAACTAGTAGAGCACAATATAGTTCGCTGCCATTTAATGACTGGCATTTTAGAAAGCTTTGCAAAAAATAAACGTAAACCAATGCCACAAAAGTTTTTTGAATTAGGTAACGTTGTCCACGTTGGCAATGATAACCATGACACTAAAAGTTGGGAAGAAAGACGTTTGTGTTTTGCAATTACAGGGCCAAAGGCTAGTTATGCCGAGATTCGTTCTTATGTTGACGGGATACTAGCAGAGCTAGGGTGGGAAGGCAGCTATAAAGTAAGTACTCATCCAAGTTTTATTGAAGGTCGTTGCGCAGAAGTCGAGACAAAAAATGGAAATATTGTTCTTGGAGAAATACATCCGCAGGTTATTGTTAATTTTGGGTTAACAAACCCAATTGCCTTGGCTGAGATTCCGCTAGCAGTGCTTTTTAAGTAAATCTGGAACCGGGCGGCGCAAACCGCCCCTACACCACACTTACCTTAAGTGTTTTTTTAGGGGGAAAAATGGAAACAAATAAACGCGATTTTATCGTTGGTATTGTATTTTTTGTCGGTTTCGTTGTTATTGCATTATTCACCATCATAATTAAAGACTTTACTATTTTACAAGGGCGTAGCGCAAAAATGGCGATTGTCTTTGACCGTGTTGATGGTCTTGAAATTGGCCACAAGGTTCTTGCCTCAGGTATGGAAGTGGGAACAGTGTCTGACTTAAAATTGCAAAACGATGGACGGGTAAAAGTTGATATCAATCTTGTTGAACCTCTTAACTTATACGAAGGCTACAATATCAAAGTAAAAGACGCTAGCGCTTTAGGTGGCAAACTTATTGATATTCATGTTGGGGACTCTGAAGAAGAGAATCCGCAACCAGTTATTCAATTCCCAGCTATTGCTGCTAAATCAGATAAGGTTAAAAAGCTAGAGGGAAAAGCAAAACACTCTATTCTTGACAACCCAGAAATGGATGAGTTAATTTCTGAAATGAAAGAAGTAGCCAAAAGCTTGAAAAGCGATGGAACAATTGGCCTTCTTATCAGAGAACGCAAAATCTATGACGATATTGCGATAGCGGTGAAGAATTTACGCGAGATCACAGATAGTTTAAAAAACGCACAAGGAACTCTTGGGCACTTGTTAAACGATGACAAATTGTACAAGCGTTTAGACCGAATATCAAAAGATGTTGTTGCTATTACCGGTCGTGTTCGTCAAGGCAAGGGAACTCTTGGCCGCTTGCTCCGCGATGATAAGTTATATCAAAATTTAAAAAATACTATGAAAAATGCCGATAAAATATCGCAAGATATACATAAGCTTACTACGCGAATCAACCAAGGTGAAGGAACTATTGGAAAACTATTTATGGACGACACTCTTTACTTAGAAGTAGAAAAAACACTAAGAGAAGCGCGTTCTATGGTAGGCAATGTCAATAGTACAATTAATGGTATTAATAATGGCAAAGGTACTTTGGGAATGCTCATAAGCGACGAGCAAATGGCAAGTGACTTAAAGAATACCATTGCTAGTTTACAAAAAGTAGCTACGCGCCTTGAAAAAGGAGAAGGAACTATTGGCAAGCTAATGGCTGATGATGCACTGTACACTGAAATCCGTCAGTTAATAAAAAGCTTTTCTGATTCTGTTGAAGATGCGCGCGAGCAAGTTCCTATCACAACGTTTACCAATATACTATTCCGCGCTTTTTGAGGTTTTGTATGAAAAAGCTTTTGATTATTTATGTATGCGCACTCTCCTTGCTGCTATGGAGTTTTGCGCGTAAAGAAAATATATCTAATTCACTAAACGTCTTCTACACAGGAGAGGCTTCAGGAGAATTAGAGCCGTGCGGTTGCACCGGTATGAAAACAGGTGGAGTCGCACAAAGAAGTGGCTGGATTAATTATCTTAATAAAGATAAAAAATGGTTGTTAATTGATGGCGGTTTTGCCAGCAAAAAAAACGATCGTCAACAACAGATTAAGTTTGAAACATACCATAAAATGATAAAAGCAATGAATTACCATTTTTCCTCCATTACTCAAAAAGAAGTGGACAGCGGCCGCGAAGAAGCAAAACCGTATATAGGACGCTTTCGCGATAAACTATTTGTTGTTTTGCGCTATGAAACCGACAAAGATTTACAAAGAGCTAAGTCTTTTTTGAAAGACAACAATGTTGATTTGGTTTTTGTGATGGCAAAAGGCAAAACTTCTGCACAAGTACATACAAATTTTCCAGAAGGAAAATATTGGCGCATTTTTTTAGTTAACGATGCAGATAATCCGATAACACCACTAACACCAAAAGAAAAAACAATAGTGCTAAGTGCAGGAGATCGCGGACGTTATGCAGGTGTTTTAAAAATTAATTGGGAAAACGGTAAATTTAAATGGCAACGAGAGCACATTGCTATTAGTAGCGAATATCCTCCTCAAAAAGAGGTCGTTAAAATTTTAGAAAAATACAAAAAACAAGTAAAGCAGTCGCATTTAATTGATTTTGTTGTCAAAAGAAGTTCTCCTATTGGTTATGTTGGCACCGATATGTGCATGTCCTGCCACACTAAAGAATATCGCGAGTGGATCAGTAAACAAGATCATGCCCACGCTTTTGCAACACTTCAAAAACAAAACTACCACCATGATCCAGAATGTGTAAAATGCCACGTTGTTGGTTACGAATTTGCAGAAGGCTATCGCAATTTTGAAGAGAGTGACTATTTAATCAATGTCGGTTGCGAAAACTGTCATGGACCAGGAGCAGAACACGCTTTTAATCCTAAACCTGGTTATGGACGAACAAACGGTGAAGATACTTGTATATCTTGCCATGATAAAGATCATAGTCCACATTTTGCTTATGGTGAATATATGAAAAAAATTCGCCATTGGCGCGAAAAATAGGAGAGTATTCCATGCTTAGATGTCTCTTAGTATTTATTTGGGTATCATTATTATGTGCTCAAAACGATCTTTCTATTTCTCCACAAACAATACCGCTAGGAAAAATTCCCGACACTAAAAAAGTAGATATGGCTTTTGAGGTAAAAAATATAGGAAATTCAGCGATTACTATTGAAAAAGTAGAGACATCTTGCGGATGCTCTTCTGCAAAACCAGATCCCTCTTTTCTTAATCCCGGTGGTACTTCTCAAATAAAAGTACACTTAGATCCTAGAGGAAAAAAAGGTCATTCGTCTTGGCAAATAAAAGTATTTACCAATTCAGTGCATTCACCAATACTATATGCTAATTTTGAAGCAGATGTTGTACAAACAGGTACTGTGTCACATAAATTCTTGAGTTTTGGCGAATTTCGCCGCGAAAACGTCCAACAAAAACGACTGTGGATATCTCCAGAAAATGAACAAAAGTTCAAAATAACAAAAATACAGCAAAATATATTTGATCAACAGCAAGAATGTTTTGATATAGAAGTAAAAGACGACATCTACGATGGATTTTATCCAGGAAAGCGTCCAGCAAAGTGCATCACTCTCATCACAAAAAAAGACATTCCCTATGGCCGTATTGATGGTGAATTAACTATTGAAACGAATATCCCTGGCTATGAAAAAATTGTCGTTTCTATTCTAGCACGAGTTGCTGGAGACATTGGAGTGCGCCCTGACACAATTTCGTTTGGTTTACTACGCGGAAGTAAATCGAAAACAAGACACGCATTTGTATATCATCGCAATGGAGGTTCTTTTGACATTAAAGCGATTCATTCACCATGGAAAGAATTGTTGATAACAAAAGAAGTGATGATTCCGAATCAGTACTACAAAATTATTGTAGTATGCAAACCTTCAAAGCAAATGAAAGCTGGTGAAATACGCGATGCAATTATCATTGAAACATCAGACGAAAAACAGCAGCAGTTGAAGATACCCCTTCAAGGTTATGTTATGAAGTCGAAAAAATAAAGCGTAAATCGATATGAAATTAAATCCGTCCTGCGGGTAATGTCATGCATGAAGTTAAGAAAAATATCATTATTAACGTAGTACTGTAACCTTGTAAGATACACTAAGTGCGGTGTAAGGCGGTCTTATACCGCCCGGCTTTTCCAAACTATTGTAAAATTTTAAAGCCCTATAGATACAAACAATCGCAAACGCTATTCTTTTGTGCTTGTAATACGGGCGGCACAAAACCCCTACACCGCGCTGCTTTAAAGAAAATCTATTCTACAAGTTCTTTTATTTTACGCAATTATGAGATTGTCTTATTCGTTGATTCAGCGTACTTGAAATAAAGACAACCTATTACTCCAACTGCTCCCAAAGATAACAGTATGATAACGCACTTGCAAAGGCTTGCTGATGATGTGTTGTCGCTCCAGCATGTCCACCTTCCAAATTCTCATAGTAGTACACTTTGTGATCCATTTCTTGCATCCTAGCTACCATCTTACGTGCATGTCCAGGGTGAACACGGTCGTCTTTAGTCGACGTGTAAATAAAAACTACAGGGTACTCTTTGTCGGGCGACAAGTTATGATACGGAGAATACTTCTTTATATATTCCCACTCTTCTTCGATATCGGGATTTCCATATTCTGCGACCCAGCTTGCACCTGCTAAGAGTTTATGATATCTTTGCATATCTAAAAGAGGCACTTGGCAAACTACGGCTCCGTAAAGTTCTGGTTTTTGTGTAAACGCTGCTCCTACAAGAAGTCCACCATTACTTCCTCCGATAATACCTGTATATTTTGCAGAAGAAATTTTTCGATGACTAATATCTTTAGCAACAGCCGCAAGATCATCAAAACAACGTTGTCTATTTTCTTTCAAAGCACATCTGTGCCACTTAGGACCAAACTCTCCCCCACCTCTTATATTTGCCACTATATAAACTCCTCCGCGTTGCAACCAAGAAGTTCCTATTGTACCTAAGTAATGAGGGTATAAAGAAACTTCAAAACCACCATAAGCTTTAATCAACGTAGGATTTTTGCCATTAAGTTGAGTATCTTTACTCGAAACAACAAAATAAGGAATTTTCGCTTCATCTGTGGAATTTGCCATAAATTGCTGTACTTGGAAGTTATCGCTACTAAAAAAATGGGGTAATTGCCGTATTTTTTTTATTTGATCATTTTGAAAAAAATGCAATGTTGGTGGAGTTAAAAAATCGCTATAAGTGTAGAAAAAACTATCGCTATTGTCATCGCTAGTGATTAAATGAATACTTCCATATTCTGACGTTGGTACTTGGTTTAGCTTTTTAGAATATATATTGTAATGATATAATTGACTACGCACATTTTTTAATTTATTGATAACAATGTAGTTTTTAGTAAGTTGTATAGATGTTACAGTTTCATCATCTTCTGGCACAACTACTACATCAAAATTACGCGAACCATTCATAAATTCTTCAAATGAAATAACAAGTATACTACCAGCCTTGTAATTATTTTGCGGTAAAGTCCAATCAGATTTTAACTGGATAATCATGTATTCCTGTAAAAAACCAGTGAGCTTACAATCATCGGGAACATCAAGTAGCTGCAAATTGTCTTTGTAAAAAACATGATATTCTGCGCTATAAAATGTTTTTGCACGTATGATTAATTTGTACTTATGCTTATCAGTATGTATCACAAAACTATAACTACCAATATCTTGTTTTTCACCTCTAAATACAATGTTGGATTCGATTAATTCTGTCCCTCTCTTCCACTCACGTACGCTCATTGGATATCCAGAATTAGTTAAACTATCTTTTCCAAAGTCGCTCGCTACCCACAATGTATCTTTGTCATACCATGCTAAAAATGATTTTGCTTCAGGCAATTCAAACCCATTTTCCACAAAAGATTTTGTAGTGATATCATACTCGCGAACAACAGTTGCATCTCCACCACCTCGTGATAGTTTTATCATATACTTTTCATAATCGGGATATAATCCTTCTGCGCCTTTAAATACCCAAGACTCGTTTTCTTGTTTTGATAACTTATCCAAATCTAATAGCTCTTCCCATTCACCGCCATTGAAATAATCATCGTATTTCGCACGACGCCATATTCCGCGTTCATTCTTAGCGTCTTGCCAAAAGTTATACAAATAGTCCCTGCGTATCGTGGGATAGGCGATGCGATCATCGGAGTTGAGTATTTCCAAATTTTTATCATATATCTCATTAAAATATGGCTGCTTTTGCATATGAGATGTGGTTATCTCATTTTGTTGTTTTGCCCACTGCAATGCTTGATGATCTTCAATATTTTCTAACCAGAGGTGTGGATCGTCCATTGATTTTTCCTTTACCGAACTTATTATTAAGAAAGTGTCCTAGCATATAAATAGCTAAGACACTGTTTAATATTTATTGCAATTGTTTACGTACTTCGGAACTGATCAACTTACCATCAGCGCGACCAGCAGCTTTGGCAACAGCATTTTTCATTACTTGTCCCATTTGCTTCATTTCTGTTGCCCCTACTTCTTCAATAGCCTGTTTTACAATGCTAGCAATTTCCTCAGAAGACAAAGCCTTTGGTAAATAGGACTCAATGATGGTTATCTCGCGTTTTTCTTGGTCCGCTAATTCTTGGCGTCCTGCTTTTTCATATTGCTCGATAGCCTCTACGCGCTGTTTTTTCATTGTATTAAGCAGCTTTAAAAGTCCATTTTCATCTAATTCATTTGCTTTGTCTGAAGTTTCTTTTTTTACAATTTCAGTTTTGATCATGCGCAATGTTCCCAACTTATCTTGATCCTTATCACGCATTGCTTGTTTTAAGTCTTCGCTAATTTTATCGCGTACTTCACTCATTTTGATTTCCTTTATGCAAATTTGTAAATAACTAATTCGTTCATTATTATAAATAATCGAAGCAAACTATACAACTATAACCGCTACGCGCAAAAATGGTTCGTAAAACCTATATTTTATTTATATTTATTGGAAATGTACTGCGACTGCAAGTATTCTAGCAAATGCTTCTCTTTCGCTATATTGTAAAACGTTTTCAAACTTCTATCTTCCATAACTTAGTGCAAACACTTAGATTTGTGAGAATAGAGTTACTTTGAATACAGAGAGAGTTAAATCCTAATTATTGTAAGCATAATTTATGACAATAGCAAAAAAATCCGAGTAATGACAAGTATTTTTGTCAGGCGCTTTTAGAGCGTTTCTCCACCTACTAAAATAACTTAAATTTATGTAAAAATTCATTGCAAACACCCCCTGAGATGGTATACTTACAGTGTATATATAATATAGCCAAAGTGACAATAATCACAATGGTTTACTAAGGGGAGGATTTATGGAAGATAAACATAAACCTAAGCAAGATTTAGATTCACTAGATTCTATTGACATGGATAGTTTTTTCGATGTTGATTGTGTAAAAGATAATGAACAACAAGAAAACGCGATGAGTGTTTCGTCAGCGGAACTAAACGGGGTGAGTAGCCTTTTTGAGATTTCAAAACTTGACGAAGATACTGTCAATTGGGAAACACTCGGAAGTTTTGTTCCTGTAGCACCTAGAGATCAAGTTACAGATCAACAACAATTGATTCATCAAGGCTTGCAAGAAAAGCAAAAATTCGCTCACTACACTGTCACTGAAAAAATCGGTGCCGGTGGAATGGGACTGGTCTACAAAGCTGTTGATGAAAAACTCGACCGCGAAGTTGCGTTAAAGGTTTTATCACATATACCAAATGCACACAGCAAAGAAATTAGACGTTTTCGCCAAGAAGCGAAAGCAATTGCTAAATTAAATCATCCTAATATCGTGCAATTGTACGATATTGGTGATAAACCACAACACTACTTTGCTATGGAATATGTAGATGGTGTCACCTTAAAAGATCTTAGTCGCGAACGAAGACTTTTTCCTAAAAAAGCTACTGAACTAATTAAAAAAATAGCTATCGCTATCGATGAAGCACACAAACAAGGTGTCATTCACCGCGATATAAAACCATCAAACATCATTATAGATAAAAATGGTGAAGTAAA
Organism: Candidatus Uabimicrobium helgolandensis; assembly: GCF_041508025.1. NCBI lineage: Bacteria > Pseudomonadati > Planctomycetota > Candidatus Uabimicrobiia > Candidatus Uabimicrobiales > Candidatus Uabimicrobiaceae > Candidatus Uabimicrobium > Candidatus Uabimicrobium helgolandensis. The sequence goes on along the minus strand of NZ_CP165719.1, from coordinate 978,649 downwards.
AATTCTCGATTTTGGAATCGCAAAACTTATAAATCGCGCCGATGATATATCAAAAACAGGTGATTTATTAGGTACACTTCTCTATATGTCTCCAGAACAAGCGCAAAACGAGGCGATTGATTTTCGTACCGATGTATATTCTTTGGGAGCAACATTCTATGAACTTCTTGTAGGAAAAGCGCCTTTCGAAGGTGATTCTCATATGAGTGTGTTCTATCAAATCTTACACCAAGATCCAGAATGCCCAAGAAATATCAACCCAAATGTACCTATAGAACTTTCAGCAATTGCACTTAAGTGTTTAGAAAAAAACCCAGAGAAGCGCTATCGTTATATGAGTGAGCTGATCAAAGATTTGGACAATTACTTACACAATCGTCCAATAATTGCAAAACCGCCAACAAGAATATCTGCTATGACAAAATTTATACAACGCAATAGAGCTTTTTGCGGTGTTATGGCGGGTGTAGCATGTATTCTATTCGCTTTTGCAGCTGTATGGTATAGTACGAACCACCCACTGGAAAATGGGGAACAAGCACAAACACAGCAAATCGAGAAATTACAATCAGTAAATGATAAGCTTGTGGCTAAAAACCATGAGATGAAAAAGATTGTAAAAAGTCATTCTTTATTGAGCGGGCAAATAAAACAACAACAACAAAAAATTGTTCATTTGCAAAAGACATTGAAAAAAGCAAAACTACAGAATAAACCTCAAATACTTATTCGCAAATTAAATACTGATTTGATCAATCAAATTAAATTAAAAAATGAATTGATTAAAATTGCAAAATTACAAAATCAACAAGAGCAAGAACAAGTTGTTGTAAATAAGAAAAAAAAGCGTAATGCATTTGATGTAGCAGATGCTTCTACAAAAACAGAAAAATCTGTAAAAGTAAAAAATGAAAATGCTATTGCGAAGAACAACACTACAAAAAAGAATAACACTACAAAAAAACGTAAAACACCATCATCAAAACAACCAAATAATGGTAACAGCGGAAATCCTAGTGAACCGCAAGATCCATCGCCAAATCCATCTCCAGATCCAACACCAAAAAAGCCTAAAAATCCACTTCTTGTCAACAATGGACAATTGAAAAATACTTTACCGACAAGTGGTAAAAACAATTTTCCAATCAAAGCACAATTGACAAGCAGCGCACTTTCGCAAAACGGCGAACGTTTTTTACTAGGCTACAATGATGGAAATTTTGTCATCGGCGATACAGCAACAACAAAAAGAAATACCCTACGCCATGGTAGCAAAGTATTAGGCTTAGCAATAAAAGGCGAATTTGTGCTTACAGGCGCTGAAGATGGTACTGTAAAACTATGGGATATTTCAAAAATCAAAATAAAGCAAAAGCCAGGAAAAGTAACGGCGTTAGCAATTACCCCTATTTTTACGCTAAATGCGCATTTTGATCCAATTGTCTATGTTGCTTTCGATCCGGAAAAAAATGTATTTTATACTGGTAGTGAAAGTAAATCTCTACTTACTTGGAGTGTAGAAACGGGAGATTTATTAGAAAACACATTTGTGATGAATCCTGTTCTTGCTAAGAAAAATATTAGTGAGTATAGCGAATACCAGTTTATGAATCACGAGTTTGATTTCGCTGCACAGCAATTTACAGTAGTCACTTATTTGGATGGAAATATTACACTTTGGCGTAGCTCTTTACAAGCAGAAGCAATAGAAATTGAAGACAACATAAAAATCAATACCCATAATATTGTTTCTTGTATAGCTATTTGTTCTCGTAGCAGTATGATAGCAATGGGAAACGAAGATGGTAAGATTGTTCTACTTCAAAATGGAACATCCAAAGCCGCGGCCCTTGTCAAACACAATAGTTCAATTGTGAGTATATCATTTTCCCAAGACGAGAATACAATTATTTCTTCTAGTTTAGATGACATAGAACTATGGAAGTACAATGTCCAAAAATAGTATATGCCTAACTTTGTAAGATCTTTAGTGTAAACTATGTTTGTATTTCTATACTAAAAGAAAAGCCCTCGTAATGAGGGCTTTTCTTTTTTACAGAGGTATTTTTTCTGAAAGGAAAAGCATGGACAATAAAACGTTATGCGACTTAGATAATGATAATGGTAAAGATAGTATTTCACACGAACAAACGATTATAGATGAGAAAGACACCGCAGAAAATCCAACAGTCATTAGTTTATCAACAAACAATTCTGCAAAAAAACCCGCTTCTATTTTACAACAAGGAGAGATGTTTGGACACTATCGTATTGAATCGTTACTTGGTCGTGGTGGAATGGGGGTTGTGTATAAAGCTTTTGATACAAAATTACAAAGGTTTGTGGCTTTAAAACTTATCCTTTCGCAAAATCTTAGTGAAGTACAATTACAAAGATTTGTCCAAGAAGCGCAAGCGACAGCAAAGTTAGAACACTCAAGTATTGTAAAGTTATTTTCTTCAGGAGAGACTCCACAGTATCATTTAGTGATGGAATATATAGATGGAGATACTCTTTCGCGAAGATATTCGATGTCTTACCAACTTGTCGCCAGATTGGGAAGTGAAATAGCCAGCGCACTTCACTTTGCTCATGAAAAAGATATTATTCATCGCGATATAAAACCTTCGAACATAATGCTAACCTCAGACAACGAGCCAAAGATTATGGACTTCGGCTTAGCAAAAATGTTGGACGTTCAGCAAAGCCTTTCAAGCCCTGGATCTATACTCGGAACATTAGCTTACATGCCTGCTGAGCAAGCAGAGGGTCGCACTGTTGATCGCCGTAGTGATGTTTATTCTCTGGGTGCCACAATATACGAACTACTATGTAAACGTCCACCTTTTGATGGAGAATCTCATATTAATGTTCTTCATCAAATTTTTCACAGTGAGATTATCTCTCCCTCACAACTAAATCCTGACATCCCCAGAGAGTTAGAAGCAATTTGTCTAAAGTGTTTAGAAAGAAATCCGCAAAAGCGTTATCAAGATGCCGCACTTCTTGCTACAGATCTACAAAATTATTTACACCACCGTCCTATTAGCGCTACGCCACCAAATGCTTTTACTAATGCCAAGAAATTTATATTACGCAATAAAGTCTTGGTGTTGTCTCTGGCAGCTGTATTTTTCATTATTTCTGCTTCAGGTATTTTTTCATACATTCAGTGGAAAAATAGCGAACAGCAAAGACAATACGCAGAGAAGCAAAGTAAAAACGCACAAAGAGCGAAACAAAAAGCCGATAGCGAACGTAAAAATGCCAATTTACACTTAGCAAAAATTGCCCAAGCCAAAGCATTAGAACTCAAAAATACAGCTACTACAACTAAAAATAGTGTTTTGTGGGGTGATATTGCTGCTCTCGCTGGAGCGGGCTTGGAATTTACTGTTGACCAAAAAATGCGCGATCCCAAATTGCAAAAAGAACTAAAAAATCTTATCCACGAATCAATAATAAACTATGGCTTAATTTGGGAAAAAAAGCTATCTTCACTACATTTTAATGTTTACAAAGAGGAAGTCATCATTTTTTCTGAAGATGGCACTATAAAATACAACAATCTCTATACAAATAGTAATGTATCAACGCACAACATTGGCAAATTTAACAAAGAAGCACATTTTTCTCCAATAACTGGAAACTATATTGCAATTGCCAGGCAAAAAGAAATCGTTATATGGGATTGCATGGCAAAAAAAATACACAGGCAATTTTCTTATAACTTTGCTATGTCGGAAATCGTAGTGAGTGAGGAAGGTAAGTTTGTTGCAGCACACAATAACAATACTATACAAATTTGGCAATCTTCTGGAGAACATGTACATTCATTTTCTATACGCGAAAAAAAAAGAAAGTACAAAGGAAAGAAAGTATTTAAATCATTCTGCGATTCACTTACCCTAAGCTTTTTAAACGAGGATACTCTACGTGTCAATTACAGTGAACACTGTAAAGACTTTTCTCTTATAAATAAAGATTTTACAGGAAAGAAATTCACAAGCGGAAGAAATAGTAATAAACAGTATTTTTACTCTAGCGATTTATTGGCAACACTATCGAAAAATGGAAAATTAATGGTACATTTTTTCAAAGATAAAAGTTATTTAGAACTCGCCCAAATCCCCTCGCAAATAGACTCTGACAAAGCACAAATTATTCTTCATGATAAAACTCTCGTTATTTACGATGCAAAGAATATTTACATTTGGAAAATTACCGAAAAAGAGCGCTTACCAATTAATATGCAGATGCAGCAACAACAAACGACTTATAGTCCGATGATGCAACAACAACGTATTTCGAGAAACAAACAAATTGTTTCCTCAAAAGAAAACAGCGACCTCAAACTACAGTTTCATCAAAAATTATCTTTATCTGCAGTTTCTGTTTCTATAAATAATGATTTTTTATTGACTTATTGTGAAGGTAAATTGCAATTATGGTCTTTGGGAAAAAATTGGTCTGATAAATCGCAAAAATACGTTAGTTCAATAAACCATACAAAATCGCAAGATTCAAAGCAATATTCTAAATTTAGTTATCGCACAGATCTTATACACGGACAACGAATTGAGGAACTTTTAGAATCGCGCCCAAGGAAAACAACAGCTGAAATCTTTCAACGAAAGGTTAGCGATACTCTAACAACCAGTAAAGAAAAGGTTGTTGTTGAGTGGCTCAAGTAATACAGCATGCAAATCTTTGAAATAATTTTCTTATAGCAGCGCGGTGTAAGGTTAGCAAGACCCCTACACCGCGTTTCATTTTATAGTTTATTGCTATTTTCTTTTACGAGCAATTTCGAGATATTTTTTGCGGTTTTTTTGTACGTAGCGAACAGTATCTTTTACCCAACCTTCATCAAATGTCCCTTTTATTTTCAAACGGGAAAAAATGGCCCTAGAGTTAGAATAAAAACCAACATATCCTTTTGTGCTGCGTATTTTATCAGTTTTAGTTTTTAGTTTTGCTGCTTTTGCTTCAATGCGATTACCACTAACATCGATAGATAAAAATATCTCTTTTTGACTCACTACTTTGTTTAATGGCAATTTTTTTATTGGTATTTGATTATATTTTTGCTCGAATCTCAAATAGGTTGCTTTACCATCTACATATCCTAAAACAGCAACATCCTTTTCCTTGTCGATTTTTGCTATTTGCGATTTATAAGAAATAGCATTGTCTACCTTGTTGTTTATTTCATGTAAAACTAGATCTCGGGTTGAGTAGTTAATCAAAAACAAATGTTTATCTAAACTATCTAATTGTTCGGATTTCTTGAAAAAACACAGCCCTAAATTGGTAGTGTTATCATCATCAGGAGTAACAAGCACTTCCGTATACAAGTTACCTCTTATTTTTCCTTTCCAGTAAATCTCAAAAACATCTTTTATACGAGTTGTGTAGCAATGTAATTTTAACTCTTTTATACTACAAAATTGACTTTGAGTTGTTCCAAAAAAGTCTTTTAGGTGTTTTCCACTTTCTAAACTATAATCTATAGAAAACGCCAAAGTTTTATAATCTAGCTCACTAAACGAATTTTCAAAATACAACTCAAGCGCATATTTTTTAAGATAATTCGACTCAATTGTATTTTTTAATTTGCGAATGTTATTCGTATTTTCCACAAAATACTGAGTCTTTCTATATTTTCTTCCCATTAATTCACTTACAAGGGAATATGCTTTCTTTACATTACTTCTTGCCGACTTTGCTGTTTTTTTGTAAAGAATTTTGGCATCATCATTTGCTATTTTTCTCGTTAGATATTGAAGATAAATTTTATTGTCAAAAGGATTGTTTTTTAGTATCTCATAAGATTTGCGAATGTAATCTTGGGGAATAATCGCAACCCCTAATGCCCATAGACTTTCATCATTTGCTCTAATTCGCATTTTACGTAAGGTACTTTTCGGACTTGCCGTTTTTATTTCTTTCAATAATTTTTTGTTGATTAGTTGTTTTGAAATTGCAGTATAATAACGTAGCTTTTTTAACTCTTGCGCTACAATTCCCTCAAAACCCGTTCTTTCTTGATAACTTTTCACATGTTCTTCAGCTTCACCGTAAAAATCAATTCCTTTTAAAAGAGGTCGATCAATACCTTCGCGAAACTTTGGCCCTTCTGTTAAAAGAATCTTTTTTTCATGTCCTTTATATTCTTTTTTCGTCTTCCTTATTGCTCTCTCAAATTTTAGTTTGTCAGCGTCCAAAGCAAAAAGTAATAGCTTTTCATAGATCTTCAGTGCTTCTGGATATTTTTTATTCTTGCGAAGTATAACAGCCTTTTTTTCTCCTCTACTAATTTCGTCATTCAAAAGATAGAGGATAGTCTCTTTTTTTTGTAGAATCTCTTTGCCTTTTCCGGTCGTTTCCAAACCCCTAGGAAATGAATCTAAAAGGTCATGAGCTGTTTTCAAATCTATAGATGGCGCATCTTCGTCTTTGTTTTTCCAACGTTTTTCCGCTTTAGAAACCTCTGCTATAATTTTATCGTAACGTTTTTGAGCTTCAATCTTTAGATTTTTATCAAATTTTTGTTGCTCTTCATCAATAAAAGCAAAAATTTTCTTTTCAAAAGACTTCAGTTTCTCATCTTTCTCTATTCTACCTTTATATTCTTTTTTCAGAGTGGAATACTTGTTGTACTCTTCATTGATAATATCGCGGTTATCCAAATCAAGAACACTCGTATTTGGTAAAAAAACAACAATGCCTTCTTTTATTTTTTCAAAATCATCTTCTTGAGAAATAGGTTGCGAATCTATAGGATCTTTACCAATAGGTTTTTTATCAACAATAAAAAAGGCGTAAACAAAGTATCCTGAACCGGCAAATAAAATTAGCACAGAGAGTATAGCGACAATTACTGACGAAGTAGAATAATTTTTTGTAGCTACTTGTTGGACAGGAACAGCACGATAAGTAGCAGCACGTCTTCGACGTGCATTACGACGTGGCTGAGGCTTATCTTCAATAAACTCTAAAGGCTTTTCCCCTTCATCGTAGTCGTAATCATCGTATCCTTCATCATTCTCATATTCATTTTCGACTTCATCATCATCTTGGAAAGGAGTATAGTTATCCAAAAATTTACGCAAATCTCGAACAATTTCTTGGCACGACTGGTAGCGCTTATTTGGTTTTTTTTGCGTACAACGCTCTATAATTTTGCAAACTTGTTTTGGAATACTTGAGTCAATAGAGTGTGGATGAGGAAATGGCTTTGTCGCATGCATTGCGCAGACAACAGCAGGGTTTTTTTGTGGAAAAGGAGGTGAACCAGTTATCATATGGTAAAAACTCGCCCCTAAAGAATATATATCTGAGCGATGGTCTATTTCATCACGAAGCCCTCGTGCTTGTTCTGGAGAGATATAGTGTGGAGTTCCAAGAGCATGTCCTTCCATTGTCAAGCGGCTATCATTACCAAAATCGCGCACTAGCCCCAAATCGCAAAGTTTAGGAATACCTTCTTCAGTAAGAATTATATTATCTGGTTTTATATCGCGATGAATAATACCTTCTTCATGTGCATAATCCAAGGCATCTGCTACCTGCATTAGCATATTAGCAGCTTCCTCAACTTCGAGTTTTTGTTGTTCATCAAGAAGATCGCCAATAGACTGTCCTTCGATAAACTCCATCACAAAATAATGAATGTCATCCTTTGTTTTTCCTGCATCTATACCACCAATAATATTATCATGGCTCAATCTTGCAGTTGTCCGCGCTTCAAGAGTAAAGCGATCTACTAAATTTTTATCTTTGCTAAGCTTTTTATCTAGGACTTTAATAGCAACAGGACGTTCCATTGATACCTGAACACCTCTGTATACACTTCCCATAGCTCCTTTACCAATCTCTTCAATAATATCGTAGCCATCAATTACAGGAACATTTTTTTGTGGAAGAAGATCTTTTTCTAATGTTGGAATTGTCTTGTCTGTATCATTAATTTTTATAGTTTTGTGCGTTGAATCATTAAAAAAACTTCCATCAAAATCCATGACGTCATTGGCTGCTTCCTGCCAATCTTCTTGAGAAATATACTCTTTAGAAATAAGAATTTCACCTAATGTTTTCTGGTCCATTCCCAAAGAACCAATGTCTTTTTGTATTTTTAAACATTCGTCTAATTGACTTTTTGAAATTAAACCAATCTCTATTGCTTTTTGGGCAGTTTTTAATTCATTGACCATGGTTGTATTCCTGTATTTATCGGTTATAAAATTCATTGCGAGTTTTTTTTATTATAGATTCTAAAAGCATTTTTCGCAAGTTCTTTCTTCGAGCGCGCTTGCAAACAGCCTCGTTAGAACAACAAAGGTACATTCATAAAAAAAACAACTTTAAAAAGCAACATTGACGATAATATATTAGAATAGAAAGTATTCTCGATATAATTTTTAGTCAAATGGTTTTATGTAATGAGGAGTGTCATCAATTAGATTTAATAACTATCGTAACCGTAGCGGCGTGATCCTTGACCATCGCGAACAATCAAGGCATGGTTGATCGCATGCTCTATTCAGAGGAGTTGAATAAATGTACGTATGGAAAACTGTCAAAATTTTTATCAGTTCTACTTTTAAAGATCTAGAATTGGAAAGAGATAGACTAGCGGAAATTTTTCGCAATCTACAACAGAAATTCTATGATAGAAAAATAGCTATTGTTCCTTACGATCTACGTTGGCGACAAAAACATAAAGAAGAAGATCTTGTTAATTGGTGTTTAGAAAAAATAGATGAGTGTCAGTATTTTGTCGGCATACTGGGCCATCGTTACGGTTGGCGTCCACAAAAAGAAGCCCAAGGAAAAGTAAATACGCAACGCCTTTCCATCACGGCAATGGAAATACATCATTCTCAAAATACAATCGATGAAAACAAGCGATTCTACTTGTTAGAAAACCAAGAGCGAGATGATGTCAATGAGAGTGCAGAGGATTTACAATCGATAAAAAAACTAAAACAAACACTACGTGATCAAAACGAACAAGTTTTTTCATACGAATCTAGTAAAACTATTTTAGAAACTATAGAAAATGAATTAGAAAAACGATTAGAGCGTGATTACCCTCAAAAAATGAACTTTCAAGTTTCTTCAATGTCTGAATCTCGCGAAGACATTATCAACGAAAAAGTCAAAGGTTTTGTTGGGCGCGAGCAATATCTAAAAGAATTACGTACTTTTAGCCAAAACGAAACAAAGCAAAACTATATGTGCGTACGTGCTGTTGCAGGAACTGGGAAATCTGCTTTATTGGCTTACTTTATCCAAGAATTACGACAAAAGAATATTCCTGTTATATGGCACTATATGAGTATGGGTGGAACAAATACTGCACAAACCAATAAAATTCTCGAAAGTTTAGCAGAGCAACTTCAAGAGTTGCAGATCTTAAATCACGACATAGATGAAAACGATTTACGCGGCTCAATAACCAATGCTTTAGAAAAATCAAAAAACAAAATCATTGTCTGCATTGATGGTCTTGATGAGGCACAAGGTAAAGCACTTGAACTACACTGGCTTCCACGCAATCTACCTAAAAATATACGTGTGGTTTTAACAACGCGCCCAGTAAATCCATGGCCAAAAATTTCCCAAATTTCCAACTTAAAAACAACAGAACTCCCTCCTCTAGAAGAAAACGAAATCGAATCTCTAATTGATTACTACCAGGACAACCATAATTGCGAACTCGACCATGCCGATAAACTAGTTTTAAAAAAACGCGCTGCTGGGAGTCCTTTATTTTTAAAAGTTGCTTTCGATGAAATGCTTTCTTCGGGTATGGCGGTAGGACAATTAGCTCAAAGTGTAGATAAGTTATTTGAACAAGTATTAGAGCGCCTCGAAAATAAATATGGGCAAGACCTTATTGAAAAATACCTTGGATCAATTGCTGCTAGTCGTTCAGGATTATCTGAAAGTGAATTAGAAGAAGTCTTATTCTATGAAAGTTCACAACAATCAGTAAGCGGAGACCTTACGCTGATCATCCAAAAATCCTTAGCAAATTTTATCACACGTCGCAATCATCTTTTTACTTTTTTTCATCCTGAATTTGAACGCACTGTAAAAATGCGTTTAGGAAAAGTAAAACTTCGTCACTATCATCAATTTCTAGCTAAATATTTACAAAGTAAAGGTTTCGAATACGAGAGAACACAATACGAATTACCTTATCAATTACAGTGGGGAGAACGATATTCTTCTCTAGTAGAGCTTCTAAGTAATGTAAATTTTCTTGAGCACAAAGCAAATATGATGGAAGATCTTGCGCAAGATTTTCAGAGAATTCTTTTTGAAAAGTCAGTACCAGTCCCTCGAGAATTAAAAGTAAAAAATTGTTTTCTGTTTAACTCAGACCTAACTCTAATTTCCGATTTATATCGCATTGTACAACTATACTTACCTTTTTTACGTAGAAATCCACAAACGCTATTTCAAACCGCTTGGAACCTTGGATACTGGACAGAAAAAAACAGCTCTATTCATTTATTTGTAGAAGCATGGCGGCAAAAAAAAGAGCAAGAAAAACACATTTGGATTCGTAGTTTAAAACCTCCGCAAAATCTCCTTCATTCTCCTCTCGAAAAAAACTTGCGGTTTCATTTTGGTCGAATCAATGATATAGCCTTTTCTCCTGACGGAGAAACGATGGTTTCAACGGGCGGCCTCTACGATATGAAATTACGCGTTTGGGATGTTGCTAGTGGCGAATGTTTTCAAATACTAGCAGGGCATCAGGCAGCTGTAAGCAAGGCAAGGTATACCTTCAATGGAAAACAAATCATATCTTCAGGTCGAGATGGATTAATAAAAATATGGGACGCAAAAAGTGGAGAGTGTTATGAAACGATAGACCAAAGTCCCAATAAAATAGAATGTTTGGATGTTAACGAAAAATTGTGGGTCTGCGCCGGTCGCGAGGATAATGCCATTTCCATTTTCTCAATTGAATCTCGCAACAAAATAAAAAGTTTATACGGACACGAAGACTGGGTAAAAAGCGTTGCATTCCATCCAACGAAAAAACTTCTAGTCTCAGGATCGAGAGATAAAACAGTACGCATATGGAATCTAGAGAGCAATGAAGAAATAGCTCAATTTACACATGACGCGGAGGTATGGAGTGTTGTGTTTCATCCTACTGAAAATAAAGTCATTTCAAGTTCGCGAGACAAATCTATTCGTATTTGGAATTTAGATGACAATATTTGCGAAAAAACCTTACTTGGTCATACAGTTGGAGGTGTAAACGACATTGACATTTCACCATGTGGAAATTACCTTGCATCTGGAGGAGAAGACAAACATATACGCGTGTGGAATTTCCACAGTGGAGAATGTATTAGTGTACTTCACGGCCACCAAGCGCGTTTACACGGTGTAAGTTTTTCTCCAAAGGGCAAATACCTCGCTTCGTGCTCCAAAGATAAATCAGTATGCTTATGGAATTTAAAGAAAAAAGCTACTTTAAAACAAAATGATGAGCATCAAGATAAGATATCTGAAATTAATTGGCAAAAACCTCATTATTTTCTCTCAGCATCTTGGGATAGTACAGTTAAAATGTGGAAAGAAAATGGAGAGTTAGCTAAGACTTTTAAAGTCGATAGTGGTCGCGTTAACAGTTTAATTTATGATAAAGACTCTGAGAAAATAATCGCAGCTGGAAACGACCGCAATATTTATATTTGGAATTCAAACAATACAAAAATTATTCATTCTAAGCACAAAAGTGGTATTACTTCTCTTTCTTTGAGTAAAAACAAAAAATATCTTATTTCGAGTAGCCGTGATAAATTTATTCATCTATGGGACCTAGATAGTGGAGAGCGGTTACAAAGATATTCTGGTCACGAAGACTGGGTACAAAAAGCACTTTTTCATCCAAATAATTCTCAAATAGCTTCTTGTAGTAAAGACACCACAATACGAATTTGGTCAGTAGACAGTGGCGAATGTCTATTTGCTCTACGCGAACATAAAAAGTGGGTACGAGATATTGACTACAGCCCTGATGGTAAATACATCGTTTCTGTTTCTGGAGATTGCCGCATTTGTATTTGGGACAGTACAACGGGAAAATGCTTGCACAATATTTATGGGCACAGGCGTAATATTCAAAGTGTTCGTTTTTGCCAAGATGGTAGTTCTATTGTAACCTGGGGTTGGGATGGAATGGTTAAAATTTGGGATGTAAAAACTTTAAAATGTATAAAAGAAATGCACGGAAAAATACATATCGACCATGTTTTCGACGAAAGTACTTCTTACCTCGCATCTTCTAGTAATTTACGTACTGATATTATCGATAGAAAAAACGGCAAAATTATTGCACATTGGCCGCAAAATATTGACTTAATATGCATGAATTCCAATAATGTCATTACCGGAAGTACAGGCAGCGGCTACTTACCTATTTTGCAAATGTGTAGTGGCTAGGAAGTATAGATAACTGCCTTAAGGAATTCATAATAGCGCTAAAAATATTGAATATATTAGCCCAAACAGAAGTCACATAGTTGTTAAATCACTATTGCATTTAGAACTAGGAGAGCTTTGGTCTGAGATACTTATTTATAAATAAGTATCTCAGACCAAATTTAAAATAGAAAATTTTTGTCTTTCGTATTTATCGCGAACGACAAAAATTCTCTGTTTTAAATCAGTTGCGTTACTTAAGAAATTGTGCCCCTAATTCTTTAAGTGAATCGCGCTCTTTTTGCGTCATTGCATATATGCGACGGATACTTGGCTCATTGACGTTGAAATTACCTAAAGCACGAATAACGGCTTTCTTGGTACTTAAATCAGTTTCGTTAGGATAACACTTAGCAATGGCTTTTACAGCTTTACTATGAAAATTGCGAAACTCTTCACTGTGATAACTAGCGATCATTTCTATTAACCTAATACGAAGATGATTTGCATTTTTGCGATTGTTAAGTATTTTCACAAAAAAAGGAAAACCCTTTTCCTTATTCAATTCGTAAATAGTCTCAACATACTCTTTCTGAATTGTTGAATGTTTCTCTCGTAAACAAGATTTTATCAGTAGCTTTACATGGTCTACAGCATTTAGACTACGAAATGCTTGTATCGAACGAATGCGTACCATTTGGTATTTATCTTTTAAACCTAAGGAAATTACTTTTATATGATCTAGTCCACCAATTGTTGTAAAAGCGCCGATAATACTCTCGCGTACTTGATAAGAATTTCGAGTATTTACTAAGCCTTTCTTTAAAGCGCCTACCGCTTTCTTTACTCGACTCTTCGCTTTTCCATCTTCTAGAGTTTGATCTCTATTCACCACAGTTGCCAACGAATTAGCAGCTTCGATTTTGACTTGTCGCGATTCTCTTCGCGAAAGAAGAGTATTTATCAAAATATTTGTTGCTTTAGTGCATTCTTTTCCCTGCCACCGACCAAGAACTTTCATGTACGCAATCTTTTCGATGGTATTCATCTTACGAGAGTGTTTGTATAAGATGAGAAAATTTTCTTTTCCCTGTGCTGAACCTATCGCAGCAATTGCTCTAGCACGAACTTCCACATTTCTTGATTGTAGACCACTTTCATCAGCAAACACAACACTGATTATTAGTAGAAATAAATATAAACGCATAATATCTCACCTTCTATTCTTCGCGCAAATCATCAAACAAAATAGTTAAAAAAAGATCTGCCTTCATAAAACCTTGTCCCCATATAGGATTTAGATCTGCCAAAGGATCTTTTGCTATAATTTCTTTTAAAGTTAAATTTTCTTTGATAAGTGCACTTACTGTCTTTTCAACTTTAATTAACATATCGCGATAAGAAGTAAGGTCTTTAGTATTGGCAACACTACCGTGACCTGGAATAATTTTTGTTTCTTCATTTGCTATTTTTAAAACTACATTGGCAGCATTTATAATACCCTTTATAGAACCACCGTGATCTTGATCAATAAAAGGGTAACGTCCTTTAAAAAAAGTATCCCCCATATGCATAATATTTGATTTTTGAAAATGAACAATGGAGTCACCGTCAGTATGTGCATTTGGAACATGGAAAAGAACGACATTGTCACCATTAAAATGTAGTGTCATTGTCTTTGAATACGTAACCACTGGTAAAGCTTTAGGAGGTGACGCAGGCTTTAAACTTTTAAAATACTGAATCATTTGTGGTTCGGACATTGTCTTGCGAACATTATCATGTGCTAGAATTGTACTTTTTTGTTTTACAGCAAATAGTTCATTTCCACCGGAATGATCGGCATGCCAATGAGTATTAATCACAAAACGAACTTTTTGTGGAGTAATTTTATTAATAGCTTCTGTTACTTTAGTATAATGGTGTGCGTACAAATCATCCACAATAAAAACACCATCTTGTCCAACAGAAACAGCAATGTTTCCTCCTGGTCCAGTGAGCATGTGAATATTATTGTCTAGTTTATGACTTCCTATTTCAACTGTTTTCTGAGCCATAAGTAAGCAAGTAAATAGTAACATCGTAACTATAACCAATATGCGTTTTTGCATTTGTTTCTCCATTCAAAAAAAAAGCGCAACTACAAAATAGTAGTTGCGCTTATTTATAATAAACTCAAAATAATTATTCGAGCTCTTCGTACCAAGAGGTAATTTCCTCTAAAGCTTTTTCTCTATCTTTTTCTGAAGAATCATACTTATAGTTCACATTCTCAGGGAAGTATGGACTTAAAGCGTCAGCAGCTATTTTTCGTGCAGAACTGTAAGAATTGCTTAAAGCTTCTATCAAACCTTTGATATTGTCTCTATTTACATCTTCTTTGCTCTTTAAAACAGCAGCTTGATCTCTAAGAGGCACAACAACTTCTTGTTCTGCCAACCACGCATCAATATCTTTCTTCGCAAGATCACGTTTATCTTTTTCCGCTTTTGCATTCCAATCAAAAATATTGTTGGTCACTTTATTGAGTTCACTAATAGCTTTTGCTCTAGTGCTCTCTTCTGCAGAATCTAAATAATCGATCAAAAGTTTTGCGTTTTGCAAGTCAAGAATTGTAGTTACTCCACCTTTTAAACCACTAGCAATACTATCTATGCGATATAAAGGCTCTTGTTTTTTAAACCAAGCATCAATTTCATTAAGTGTTTTAGTGCGTTCTTCAATATTATCACTCCAAACGAGATCTTTACTCGTTTCGCGACGTAACCAAGAAATAGCAATGTTACTTAATTCCGGTGCCGGTTTTTTGCCTTTCAAAATCGCGATCATTTCAAGTGCACGTGTACGAGCTTGACGACTTGAAAGATTTGTTTCTAAATAGCGACTGTACAATTTTTCCAATAGATTTGTTTTGTTATAAGCTAACCACGAATCCCAAAGTTTTAAAGCATTGCTTTGTTTTTCAGGAGCAGTCGCATCATAACCATAATTGTTTTTTGTATAGCCCTGTAGAGCTGCAATTGATGCTTCGCGAATCGTTAAAGAATCACTGCGTAATCCGTCAACAAGTTCGGTTGCAGCGCTTAGACCGCGTGCATTTGCAAAATCATTGTTGAGCAATGTTTTACCAAGTTGTAAAGCACTACGGAGTTTTTCTTCTTCGCTGTGAAGAAGAACTTCTACATTCTCGGAGTACCACTTTTTCCAATCAGCAATTGGTTTTTCTAGCTTATCAACAGGTGCTTTTGGATCATAACCAAAACCTTCACGCACTTGATTTTGAGCATACTTTGTGCTATACGCTTCCAAAGCTTTAAATGCTGAGATGCGAACTTCTTCACTAGAATTACTCAAGTTTTGTACTAGAAAATTAATTGCTGCTGCTTCAGTGGAATTCCCTGCAGCATTTGCCATATTACTTACAGAAGAAATAGCATTTTGCAGATTTTTGTTATCTTCAACAACTTTTTTCTTCGCTACTAACCACTGATTCCAGTCGCTCGCTTCTTTACCATCATTAGCAACTTTTAATGCATCCAAAGCTATTTTACTTTGTGCACCACTCAAGGCATCAACAAGAAGTTGCGCAGTAGCGATTTCTTCAATTGTAGTAACTTGTTTTTTCTCTTCTAAACTTTTAGCAGCGTCTTCAATCTTTTTAGCCAACTTTTTTTGTTGTTCTTCGATAGACTGTTTACGCTCAACAAGCCATTCATTCCACGACTGAAGTGCGGTGTTTCGCTCTTCTTTGCTCGCAGAAGCATTATAACCTTGTAAATCATCAGTTGCTCGCTTTAAAGCTTCAGCAATATTTTTACGTAAATCGTAATCAATATCTTTTCCTAATGCTAAAACTAAAGATTCTATTTTTGACAGACTTTCCAAAGTATTTGCTTCTTTCACATCTAGCTTATCTTCTATTTGCTCAAGAACTTCTTCACTTGTGTCTGCTTGATTCTCTAATTCTCTCTTTAGAGGGTATATCGATTTTTCAATTTCGTATAGTTGATCAAGACGTTGTTCTTCACCAGCATAAGGATCAAATTTAGAAATATCACAACCATATTTTTCCAAAAGCTCACTATATTTCTTTAATACTTTTGGATTAGTTTTATCTGACATTTCACCAATGATATCACGAACATCTTCATAGTCGTCTAAAGAATTGATAGCTCCGCTTAGATCTTCTTTTTGCTTATCTAAATCATCTAACAGTTCTTGAACTTCCTCTTGCAAAGTACTTAGATTTTTTTCTGCTTTATCTAACCACTCAGCATACTCGCGATAATTATCATCAATTTCCTCTTTAGAAGCAGCTTCATCATTGTACTGAACGCTTTCGTCTTTTGCCGCTTCTTGTGCAGGACCGTCATTAATAATATCTGCAGCTTTGTCACGGATTTGTTTAATAGGACTTTGTAAGTATTCAACAACTTTGCGCGTCTGATCTACTTGCTCCTGAGTCCAAAGATTACTTAGGTCTTTAATTTTTGCAGCATCTGCATCTAAAGACTTGCCAAGACTCTCTGATTGTGCTTTTTGCTCATTTTCTTGCCATTTTGCAAACCAATCATCTACTTTTGTCTGCCATTTATCTTCTCCTTGTGGAGAAAAGACAACTTGTGGCTTACTTTCTGCCCAGCGGCTTAGTAGATTGTACCCTTCTTCGCGTACTTTTAAATGACTATCAGATAAAGTAGTAGCAACAGAGATACCTTGATTAAAATCGCCAATAAGAGCTAAAGCTTTGACTGCACCTAAGCGAACATGATCTTGTTCATGAACTAATAGAGGAGAAATAGCACTAATAACATTATTGCCGTATTTCTTTAAAGCATTTTTAGCATCATCGTCAGATATATCACTAGCAACTTCTTTGAGCGTACCCATAAGAGCTGTAGTATCAATACTTTCTTGTTGCTTTTGCTTCCAAAAACTTTGCAATTTAGCGATTTGTATTCCCCATACTTGTTCCTGATCAGGAAGCTGAGGAAGCTTTTCACCGCTAACAATTTCTAATGCTGAAGTAGCTTTAGTACGTACTTCTTTATTCTCATCACCAACAAGTGCAATAACTTCCGACATGTTATCCTGCGATGAAACAGCAATAATAAGATCTAAAACAGCGAGTTGCTCTTTACTATCTTTCGATGAAAGAAGAGATTTTGCACTACTTGCAGCATCTTTGCCAAGTTCTTGCAATTTTTTTACTGTCTCAGCTACCTTGTTATCAGCAACAGATTTTTTAAGATCTGCTTCTACACTTCGTAAAGATTCCTGTTTTTGAATGTTCCAGTTCTTTACCCAATCTTCAACTTTTGCATTTACTTGATCCCATTCCTTTTCATCTTTAGGAACTTGTGGTGCAAAAGCTTCCCCTGTGATTGCGCGAATAGCACTAATAACAAGTTTTCTTTCACTTTCATCTGTTCCAGAAAGGTATGGCTGCAATGCTTTAACACTATCTTTGCTTCCAAACTCAATAAGAGCTGTAATAATTGCTTGTTTTACAACTAAACGTTTATCAGCAAGATAATCTTCTATAACACTGTGATCTTTTAAAGCAACAAGCTTCTTGGCTCCTGCTTCTATATCACTATTTGCTTCTAACTCTTCTGTAACTTTGTCAATAACATCAGAGATATTGTCCTTCAACTGCTCGCGTTTAGCTTCCCACCAACCTTGTAGATTTTTTACTTGCTGCTCACGTTGAATAGATTCAACAGATTCAATTGGTAAGTCACCAACTAATTTCTTTAGAGCCGCTTCTGCAGACTTGCGAGTTGTTTCTTTTTGTAGTAGCAAAATAATTTGCTCAACAGATTGTTTTGCATCAGAAAGAGCTAAAGTTTCAATAGCCCCAATAACAATTTGGTTATTATCATTTGCAAGTTGTTTTTCTACAAAAGAAGTAGCGCTAGATCCTAGAGCAACAATTTCTTTAATCACTTTAGCGCGATCAGTTTTTTCATTAGTAAGACTAACAAGTAACTCATCTACTTTTTTCTTTGTTGCTTGTAAATCACCTTGTTGTTTTTCTTGCAATTTTTGCTGTTGTTCTGACCACCACTTGTTAATTGTCGCTACTGATTTTTGCCATTCACCTTCGTTCTTGGTATCAATAGAAAGATCTTTG
This sequence comes from Candidatus Uabimicrobium helgolandensis, assembly GCF_041508025.1. Classification (NCBI taxonomy): domain Bacteria; kingdom Pseudomonadati; phylum Planctomycetota; class Candidatus Uabimicrobiia; order Candidatus Uabimicrobiales; family Candidatus Uabimicrobiaceae; genus Candidatus Uabimicrobium; species Candidatus Uabimicrobium helgolandensis. The sequence continues at coordinate 960,057 of NZ_CP165719.1, read as the reverse complement.
ATCTCATTTCCGGACAACGACTCAACAGCATTTTTAGCAGCAATTCGCACATTGATATCAGAGTCCGATAACAATTTTGCAATTTCTATCGACATATCGCGGCGTTTCATTTCGCTAAAAATTTCAACAGCATATCTACGAACAATTCCTATTGGAGATTGAAGCTCTTGTTCAACTAATTTTGCTGCTTCAGGACCAAAACTAACAATGCGTTTTTTTACTTCGCTAATGTTTGCTTGTGGGTCACTTAAACTTGTAACTAGTTTTGAAATTTCTTGCTGTTTTTTGTGTTCTACCCACCAAGAATTCCAAGTGTCAATCGCTTCTTGACGTTCATCAGCTTTTGCATCAAAAGTGAAATCTTTTCCAGAAAGAGACACAAGAGCACTGTAAGCACTTGTACGCATTTCTTCAAAAGGATTATTCAAGTGTGTAATCAATTTCGGGATAATCGAGTCTTCACCTAATGATTTCAAATGGTCTATTGCCATGTTTTGAATATTTAGAGGCTGATTTGAGGCAAACATTTCTAAAGAAGTTTCTTTTAAAGCTTCTTGACGTTCAAGCAACCAGTAGTAAGCTTCTTCACGAACTCTGAAATCAACATCTCCTAGATTCGCTCTTAAAACATCAGCTGCATCTTCTTTGCTACTTTTTCCTATAGCTTGGATAGCTGCAAAACGAACTTTAGCACTATCACTTTTCGCTAATTTACTAATTACATTTGGTGCTTTGCTGTATCCAATTTTGGTAATTGCGTCTACAGCAATAAGCTTCAATGACTCATTTTCGTCCTCAAGATATCGAGAGAACAAACTAATTTGTTCTTCTGATGGCGACTGAGATAAAAATGATAACAAGCCTTTTTTACCGTCATTTGAAACTTCTTTATCGCTTAGATATTTTTCAAGATCACTATCTTTTATTTTCAAAGATTCAAGTTCTTTACGCGCATTTTTTTGCTCTAAAATATCGCTAGAAGCTAATTTCTCAAGAACAGTATAAATATTTTCTTGGTCAGTTAACTCTTTTTTATAGTCTAACCACCAAGCAACAAATTCTTTGCGAGAAGATTTTGCCTTTTCAACTACAACGCTGTAGTTTTTCAACACTGCAAGAAAAGGTTTAGCTTCTTCTTCATTACCATCAACAATTTTCTCTGCCAATGTACGAAGATTGTGGGCATTTGTATTTTCTGCAATAATAGACAATAAAGCTACTTGAAGATTCTTGTTCGCATCTTTAAAAAGCTCAGCAACTAATTTGCTATCAGCATGCTCTTTTATAAGAGTAGAAATAGCATCTTTGTTTTCTACATTCTGAATATGTTTTTTCAAATCGCTACGATAAGCATTTGGATATGCTTTCAGTAAAATCTTCAATAATTCAGTTTTAGCACTTGGATTTAATTCAAGTAGATAAAGTGTTGTTGCATCTTTTGCAAAAGATGGATCATTTGCCAAGAATTTATATGAGGCTTTTCGTAGAGCAGAATCATTATTACCAGTTAAGCCCTCAAAAAATCTAGCTGTTTCAGGAGTCTGCCATTCGCCAAGAATTTTAACCGCTTTTAAATTTGCAGAATGACTTTCTACAATTTCTTTGGTCGTAATTTCTTTATGATTTGCAAGAGCTTTCTTTGCTGCAGCGACATCCTCTTTTTTGTCTGAGGTTAGTGCTGTATTCAAGTTTTTTACAACTCTTTGGTAATTTTCATTCCAAGCAGATAACTCTTCTGCTTTGATTTCCGAACCCATAATTTTATCAAGAGCACTTTTCGCTGCATTGAATAACTCTTGGGACTCGTCATTTATAATAAAAGGTAATAAAATCGCTACGTGTTCTTTTCCCATAACAGCAGAACTAGCATTAACGATTGCAATTTTTTGCTCAGTAGTGCTTTTTTCCAAAAGTGCTGGAAATTGCTTTTTCGCTTCTTCGGCGTTTGTTTTAACTAAAATAGAAAATGCTTCTACATCCACTCCTTTAGCTAAACGCTTCTGAGCAAGTTCAGCAGCCTTTGCTTGTTCAACAACACTTAATTTTTTCAATATTGCATTTTCAACAGAAGCATCTTTAGCTTTAGAATAGGCATTCACAAGCTTTTCTGATACTTTTTCACCTTTTTCGTCTATTAGAGATAATGCTAATTTTTTTAACTCAGCGCTTCCTTCTTGCGAAAGAATATCTAATAATAGTTTTTGACTGTCGCTTGCATTAAGTCTGTGTAAACAACCAAGAATTGCTTTTTTAACAGCAACATCTTTTTCTTTTGACAATGCTTCTTTTAGCTTTGTAAAGTCACCGTTTACCTCGTATAGTTTTGCACGAACAGCTGCATTTTCTTCTTTTGCCAAACGCTCTGTAGCATAAGAAGCTTTTTTATCTCCCAGAAGATTCAAATACTGATTTAGCGCTAAAAGCTGTAACTCATTATTTTTTTCTTCTTGCGAAGTTTTCACTAAAAAACTTTTAACAGTATTGTTGTTTGCTTTAGCAACCGTGTTAAGTAAAGATTTTTTAGTATTTTCGTCCGTCACTTCGGAATATTTTTTAACTAAACCATCAACATAGCTAGCTAAGTGATTTTTCGGTAGCTTATCACAAAAAGCAATAAGTACTTCATTGCTTTTTTCCGCTGAAAAAGCAGCAACTAAGTCGGTAAATTTTTGAGATTGTACTTGATAAAGAAGAGTTATTTTATCTGCAACTTCGAGAGCAGAAAAATGACCAACAAGCGCGCTCGAAGCTTGCGAATTATCTTCTTGTAGTAGATACTCCACAATCTTTTTTGAGATAGCATTTTTTTGCGCTACGTGACTAGCTAATGCCTCATAAAAATCTGGTGTGGTGTAGTGAATTGCTTTTTCTACAGAGGAAGCATCTTTGAGTGTTTTCTGTACAAAATCAACAGCACTCTTGTGTTTAGCATCTGCAAGTTTAAATGCAAGAGATAAATCTTTTTCTGCTGAAGCATCAAATAATTTTTGCAATGGAACAAGAACTTGAGAATCTTGCAACTTTTTCCAAGCTTTAAAAGTATTTGCAATACTAGCTTTCTTGATTTCTGTATTGTTACTATTTAAACCTTTTGCAACTACTTTTAGAGCTTCTGGGGTTGGATAGTTACCAAGAAGTCTGATAATTCTTTCTTTACCAGCATCGCTAGCTTTATCATAACTTTTAATTAATACTGAACTGCTAGATATACCATACTCTAGTATTTTATTGTATGCATCTTCGGCATCTTCTGTTTCTTCTGAATTTAACCAGTATACAAGTTCATCTATATTTTTCCACTTTTGCCACTCACCAATGCTTGGTACACGCGAAGCCAAATCAGCTTGTGAATTGTATCCAAAAGTTTGACCAGTTGCCTCTGATAGTTTATCAAACGCTGTCTGACGAACATCTAAATCTTCGTCCCACAAGAAAGAAACGAGGATACCAATGTTATCGCGGTTGACAAGTGGTAAAACTTTTTTTAGAGCTTGCAAACGCACCGAACTACTTTGGGAGTTTTGCGCAATGCGGACTAAAATATCTGTACCAATTTGTTTCTGGTATTTTGCTGCGCAGGCAATTATTTCGTTTAGCACTTTGTCTTTTTCTTGGGAAAAATCTAATTTTTCTGCCTGAAGTAAAAGTTTTGCTAGTTGCTCATCACTGCCTTGTTTGCTAATTTTTTCGTAAATAGTTGCTTTAACGTCGGGATAATTTTCCGTTTGTAGTGCTGCAAATAAAGTATCAAGAGCTTTCTCTTTTTTGAGAGTCACAAGCCCATTAATAGCTTCCATACGCACAGCAGGAATTTCATGATTTAAAAGCTTAAGAAATTCAGCTTCTGCAACAAGAGCTTCCCAGGTAATTAAGGCACCCATCATTTTTTTCATGACGTTTACATCGTCTTCGCTTTTTAGAGCGCTCACAAAAATTTCAATTACTTTATCTTTGTGGTCTGTAGCCGTGAGAAGCAAATCTACACAATGTTCGCGAACCTTTACATTGCTATGATTTAACCCACTTATTAGAGTATCAAGTGATTTAGAAAGATCAGCGCTTAACTGATCTAGTGTTGCTGCTACTATTTTTCCATCATCTGAAGCTAGTTTTTCCAACTCATTACTGGGTTGTTTTTCACTATCATCTTCAGACTTTTCAACGTCATCTTCAGATTCGTCACCTTCATCTTCAGATTTTTCACCATCTTGTGGTGGGTTTTTTTCGTCGTTTTTAGGTTGTTCTTCATTCGTTTGATCATCAACCTGATTATCGTCATTTTGTGCGTTTATGGCGACGTTGAAGACTAACAAGAACATCGCAATTAAAAGCACAATGTTTTTTGGGTTGAACTTCATAAAGAAGCCACTGCCTTTCTATATATGTCCTAGAAAATAAACTTTGAGTAGGGTATATCAATGTATAACGAGGTTTTCAGACCTCTTGAAGCTACGGAGTGTAGCAAAATTAAACTTTAGCGTCAACGAAAATTTCTAGTGTGATTCTGAAATACAAATTGAAATTATTTGTATTGAAGAAATAAGCAACATATAATATATTTTAGCGAGTTTAAACTAAACTGTAATTCAGAAAGGTATAACAATATGCATAACTTAAAAACTGTTTTTATATGCACGCTCATTTTCTTTTTTGTAGGGTGTAGTTCTAGCGAAGAAAAATACGAACGCATCTCACGACAAGAAACAGCGTTAAAAGAAGAGCGAAAAAAAATAGTCAACTTACAAAATGCTATAGAAGATGCCGCGAAAGCGCATTCCAATTTGAAAAAACGCTATGAAGCTTTGGAAAGTACTCGTAATGAAAACTACAGTGCAGGAAATCCTTTAGGCCCAAACCCTCCGAGCGTCGATGATTCATACGGAGATCAATTACGTCAAATAAAAATAAACTACGAAGAGATTACCACAAAAATAGAAGAACTATTCGAGGAAAGAAAACGTATTGTTGAAGAACAATATAACTAGTGCGATAATATGAATAAAATTACATTTCTAATATTGTTGTTTTTCATAGCTTTATGTAGCTGTGAAAAACAACAATCACAAAAAAAAGCCAATACTATTTACCTTCAACTTAACTGGTTTCCTGAAGCAGAACATGGTGGATTTTACACAGCACTAATTCTTGGGTATTACAAAGAACAAGGTCTAGATGTAAAAATCATTCCTGGTGGTCCTGGAATGCCTGTTCTACAACAAATTGCTCGCGGAGGTAAACAATTCGGTGTGTCAAATGCCGATCGTGTGCTTCTTGCGCACTCGCAAGAAGCAAAAATAACAGCTGTCATGGCACCTATTCGTAAAAGCCCGCGCTGTATAATGTTCCACAAAAGCACCTCCATCACAACTCTCGAAGAAATTAGCAATATGACCTTAATAATGTCGGCCTCTGCATCTTTTTCACATTATGTCAAATATAAGCTGCCGCTAAAAGGAGTGACCATAGTACCTTATACAGGTAATATAACTCACTTTCTCTTAAACAAAAATAGTGCACAACAAGCTTACATATTTAGCGAACCGTTTGTTGCAAAAAACAAAGGTGTAGAAATAAAAAATATCTTAGTCGCCGACGCTCTTGACTTCAATCCATACACAAGTGTGTTAGTTACTTCGCAAGATTACGCCAAAAAACATAGCAAAATTGTAAAAAAAATAGCAATAGCAAGCCGTAAGGGATGGCTGAAATACTTAGAGTCTCCGCAAAAAACCAACGAATACATTCATTCAATCAACAAAGAGATGAGTCTAGATATACTAAAATACGGAGTAGAATCTCTTCGTCCTCTTGTTTTCGATAAACTAGAAAAACATGAGACATTGGGAATTATGGAAGAAAAACGGTGGGAAACATTACTACAACAAATGCACGAAGCCAAAATGCTAGATAAAAAAACCGTGAAAATAAACGAAGTGTTTAGTAATGAGTATTTGGATGATTAACTCATAAAAACGATGGCTAGTACTCTGTTACATTCATCATTAACCAAAACTCAAACGTAGAAATTTTACTGATTTGCGAGCCCCTCACATCAGCTAAAGCCGATTACTCCCCCAAGGGGGAGTTTACGTATATCAAAAAGTACTGAAAAAACGCAACCTCCGTTTGAAGCACTTAATATAGATATTTTCAAAGTTGTGCACTGACATGTCGTTTCTTCACATTCAAAGAAACATACGTAGGTCCTTCCCGTGGGAGGACAGCTGGCATAGCCAGCAGGGCATCGCAAACCTTTATAAATTATACCTCTACATCTTATAATACAAGAACTTGCAGAATAGATTTTCTTTTGGGCAGGTATATAGAGATGGTATAAAACCGGTACAAAACAACTCCTACATCACACTTAGTTCAAATCACAAAATTTCGTTGTTCAGTTTTAAAACATCAATCTCTACGTTTGTAATGCTCTAATAAATAATACTTTCGCTTTTTATGAAAATATTCAAGCACTTCTACGAAATCTGTACCCAATAATTCACACATAAATTCAACAATAAGCTCATTAGGTGTTGCCCAAGGTCTTATTTGAAGTAGTTTATCTACAGCGACTTCATAATCTTTGTAGGCGTCTAAAAAACAACCTAACGCAACTGCTGTTGAACGACTTTTTCCATGAAAACAGTGAATTAAAAAGTCACCACTTCTTTGAAAAAAATCTAAGGATTTTTCACAGTCATTGCGCGTAGGTAGTGTCAGTTTAATAGATAACTTGTTTAAGTTATCAGATGCTTTGACTATGTCATCAAAACGCAAATACAACACTTCTTTAGTTTTTTTCAAATTTGATATCGGATCAAGAGGACTTGATATTGAAATCGCATTATAAAAGAACGGGTTTTGCTCTAAAAGCTTTTGCGCTTCTACTCTTGACGCAATAACAATATTATTCATCACAGAACTGCGTTTATGCCATCAATAATATCTTGTTGTGATAATCTCTCGTATTTTTTACCTTCGCCAGGATATTTTATTTGCAAGCAATTATCTTCATACGAAATTGCCTTTTCCGAAGTTCCACTTATGTGAACGGAACCGAATTTCTTATTAAATTCCGTTATAAAATCTTTATCGTCAGTCTTACTCTTTACACTCGCTTCAAAATTTTCGAGAAGTTCACTAATCGATCCCATTTGTAAAAAACTATCTGTGTTAAAGCTTTCCCAATCGATAGAGAAAGTTAATTTCTTCCCCAAAGCTTCTTGTAAGGAATCACTAACTGTAAGCAAATTGCGCTCAATCGTCAATTTTCCTGGAGATGGTTTCATATGTAAAGGATCTACTTTTCCACTAGAGAACGAAGGCAAAAATTCATCAACATTATGAATGCGTATCATTTGAATACTATCAGTACTAAAATAAATCAAATCATGTCTCTGGTAATTACTCTCTACAGCAAGTAACACTAAACCAGGTTTGCTATCTGTTTTAATTTCTATTACTTTACCAGTAACACATCCACCATGACTAAAAGTGAACGTAACACTAACTACATTGCCATCACTTTGATTTTGCAAACGATTTTTTAAATATTGCAATTCACATAAAATATCGCGAATAGGCCGCGCGGGCATTTTTTGCACTAAATCGCGAATTTTAGGAGGCTCTTTATCTCCAGTAAGTGCATTTCCGAGCACCTCCTTAATTGCCTCCGTTCGCTCTTCAACATAATCAACATTTGTTAAACGGTGGTCTATTTTCAGAACTCTATTTGTAAAAGAAATAGCTGATCTACCATAAGTTTCCGAATGATTGCAAACAATAATATTTTCTAAATTGTTTTGTAATGCTTTTTTACCTAACTCATCGCAACAAATAGCTTTTAAAGCTTCCAAAAGCGGAAGAAAATATAGCTTAGAAAAATCGTTTGCATAATTTTCAGGATAACCTTCCTTGGCAATACTATCCCAGTCAATATCTATTGTAAGAGAAAAACCGGCGGTTTCATCTAGCGATTTCTTAAGCTTTTTATATTCATTTTGTTGAAAATTTTCTATTGCTTTGCGTTCTTGCAATCCCATGTTCATTAATCCTTTACTTGTAGTAGTCTTCTATTGCTTTTGCCTGTGAAATTAGCTCTTCCGCTTTTTTGTCATTTTTCATTACGTATGTTCCTCGGCGATAAAACTTTGCTAAGCCATGCATTCCTTTTGTACTATGATGTTCAACTGCTTTTTGAATCCAAGTGTAAGCTTCTTTATATTTTCTACGTTTATATGAAAGAATACCTAACTCATACATTGCATTATAATTACTACTTGTTGCTGCTTTTTGGTAAAGCTCGCGACTCTTCGCTGTATTTTGAATAACACCATATCCTTTGTTGTAAGCATGCGCTAAACTAAAAAAAACATCACCATTGTATAAGTTTTTTTCGATAGCGTTTTTCAATAAATCAACGCTTTTTTTAGGATCTTGATCCACTCCCCAGCCTTTATTGTACAAATGTGATAATCGTGATACAGCATGGGCATTGGAATACTCCATTCCTTTTTCGTATAGTATTTTTGCTTCACCATATTCTTTGTTATTTTCGTGGAGAAAACCTGCAGCACTATATAACACAGGCTTAGTATAACTAGCATGTTCCTTTAACCACATGAGCGCCACCTTAGGATACACTTGTTCAAAGAGTTGCAAACAACGAGTAAAAAAAGGATCGTTATTCATTGCAAGGTCAAATGCTATTTTTTGCTGCTCACTAAAAGAAATTTCTTGGTCTATAAAATATGCAAAAAGTAAATGACGAATTGCTCTCACCCGGTCATTTTTTTGTAGGTACATATCCGACATCAATAAGTATGCTTTTGCTTGAGAAGTATTTATACTTTTTTTATCATGCAAGTCGATAATTTGTTGCAAGTATGAGTGTAATTCTTTCCAATTTTGTTTACGATGGTATATCTTAGAAAGTTCCCAAAGAGCTTTCAGATGTTCATTTTTAAATAACAATGTTTTTTTGTAATCAGGAATAGCTCGTGGGTAATCACGAAGTTGATGATAAGCAAACCCGCGATGATAATAAAGCTCTGGATCTTCGCGCTGTTTTTCTATCGCCTTTGAAAAAAGCTCAATCGCTTTCTCATAATCACCCAGCGCAGAATAACATAGTCCTTTTGCTATAATTATAGCCGTAGCTTGTGAAGTTTTTTCAAGAACATCATTATAAAGATCAATAGCTTTTAAGAACTTACCATCGCGAAAAAGTATGTCACCGCTAAGCTTTTTGATTTCTAATTTACGAAGAGACAGTTCATCTTGCAAATGAGAAATTTCAGCATTGTTTTGGGTAATTTTTTCGCGTAATTTATCACCATCACCATATAAAAACCAACTATAAGTAGACAAAGCAACAATGGTTAGAAAAACAGCAATGCGCTTAACAAAAGCATAAGTTCTTTCTGCTTTTGTTTCTTGAAATGATTTGGAAAATTGCTGTAAATCATTTTTAAGCTGAGTAACATTTTGATAACGACCTTCCTTAGACTCATGCAAACATTTTAGGCATATAGCCTTGAGCCTTTTTGGCATCTCATCTTTTATTTTAGGTAAAGGAAATGGTGGAACTTTCATAACAAGTTCATAGAGAATAGTGCCAATGGTATAAACATCGCTGCGTTCATCAATATCATGAACACTACCATTCATTTGCTCAGGAGGCATATACTGAATACTACCAACGACTTGTCCTGTACGCGTATATTTTTCCTCATCCATTTTTTTAGCTATGCCAAAATCGACAACCTTAACATGATTATTAATGTCAAGCATGATATTAGAAGGTTTTAAATCTCGGTGAATAATACTTTTTGCGTGGGCATGTTCAAGCGCATCGCATATCTTAACTACAATTTCAATTGTTTCTTCTAATGGAAAGGGGCGCCCTTGCTCTTGAAGCTCTTTCAAAGTTTTGCCTTCGATAAATTCCATAGAGAAAAACATACGATTGTTGTAAAAAAACTTATCAAATATGCGAATGATATTAGGATGATCTAACTTAGAAACAATGTCCATTTCTCGCGTAAAACGTTTTCTAATTTCTTCTGGCACATCCTCTTCGCGAATAGTTTTCAAAGCTACATAGCGGTTATTTTCTGTATCAAAAGCTTTATAAACAATTCCCATTCCTCCGCGCCCGATCTCAACTAAATCGTGATATGGACCGATCTTATGCGCTTTGGTAATTGTCGAAGCATCAATAAAAGAATTGTCAGGTTTTTCTCCCTCAGACATTACCATAGTAGCAGCACTACTCTCTAAGTCCCAAGGGTTTTCGATATTTGAATCAACTAAAGTGGCTTCGCTAGGCACACCTGGAGTAGGTGTATTTTCACTAGGTAAAGTTTCGCTTTTTAAGTATTTATTTGTATCTGCTGTTGTTGAAATACCGCCAACATTTGTTTTATCACCTACTTCGCTAATCGTCGCATCTTCAGAAACATTTGCACACTCACTAATTGTCATATCACTATTAGATTGATACACCACCATACCATCTTTTTTAGCTAGGCTTTTTTTGTCGGTATTTACTTTACTCGTTTCATCAATGAGTTTTTGGTATATTGTGTGTAATTCCAGAAGCAGAGGATTATTTTGATCCTCTAACAAAGCATTCTCAAGTATAGAACCGGCAAGCTCATATTGTTGCTCCTGTAAATTAACAAGACACTTTCTTGCCATAACAATAGATGGGTTTTCCGGCGATTGTTGCGATATTTCACTAAGAGCATTGTATGCTTCTTGCCACTCATACCTAGATGCTGCACTAAGCACTTCGCTATATTTTTTTTCTATACCACCAGTCATGAATTAATATCCTTGTGTACCTTGAAGACTATTTAATATACGTTTATATTTTTCTTTTTCTTGACCTGTTGAATTTTGATAGCGATATTGTGCAAAATCTACAGCACTTTTACCATTGTCTCTTGTCAACTGAGCATTTGCTGCATTGATCATTAACAATTGTACTATATCAACATAACCAAGGTCAGCAGCAATCATTAAAGCGGTTTTACCACCATCGGAAGATTGGTGGTTGATAAAAGAACTTTGAGCATTTTGTTGCAAAATATCTTGTACTATATACAAATAACCGAACTCGCAAGCAAGCATCAACATATTATAATCGCGGTCATCGCGGGCATTGGAACGTACTAAAAATCCAAGATGTTCTTTAAAATGAAAGTTTTGAATTACAACTGTCGGATGAAAACCGCTTGTCAAACTACGAGAATTTTTACGTATAGTATCAGCCTCTTTTGCTATTTGCGCACTATTATTTTTAACACTTGGTTGTGTTTTTACTGGTTGTGTTTTTACTGGCTGCGTTTTTGCTGGCTGCGTTTTTACTGGCTGCGTTTTTGCTGGCTGCGTTTTTACTGGCTGCGTTTTTACTGGCTGCGTTTTTACTGGCTGCGTTGTTTCACTTAACACTTGGCTTGTTTCTGAAGTCGTAGAAAATTCTTTTTCTACAGAACTACCTAAATTTTCTACAGAACTACTACCTGAACTTTCTACAGCTACTTGCGATGACTGAGTGTTTTGAAATTCTTTAGAATTGGACTTCTCGTCACTTGTCGTTTGAGGAGAGTCGACAGTACTGTTTGGCGATGTACTTTCACATCCTACAAAAATTAACAGCAATAAAATAACTAATCTCATGTCTATCCCTTATTTTCTTAATGCTTGTAAAATGAATGAATTTGATGTTTTTTGCGCCGCAGCAATTGCTTGCTCATCTACATTCGCTCCTTGGTCAACTAAAAACTGTACCATAGCCGCGTCATTTTTTTCAATAGCTGCAACTAAAGGGGTTTTACCTGTCTCATCACGGTTATTGACATTTCCGCTTTGGATATTTCCGCGAAAAGATTTTAAAATCTGAAAATACGAATATGCAACACTAGAGGGTATTTTACTTTGCGAATTTTCAAGGGCTTCAACTTTATTAAAATTTTTATTAAGAGCCACGTACTGCTCGCTTGTGTCTGTATCAGAGAAATCATCTTCTATACCAAAATCATCACTCCCTCCCCCGCTAGTAAGGGATGATCCTACTCCTTGAGAGTCTCCAAAATTGGTTAGATTTCCTCCCAAACTACCAGCCAACTCGCCAGCAACTTTACATCCACCAAAGATAAAGCTCGCCACCATCAATAAAACTATTTTTTTTGTCCAGGGACTCATTTTTTGCATCATTTTTTCCTTACAAAAGCACATTATAAATTTCTGCAAAGCGCAATTTCATAACATGATCTGAATATTCTTGTTCATAAGATATTTTAACAGTAAAATTATTATGTGTCATTAATTAAGTTAGAGTATATTCATATATACGTTTTATTGTTTGAGAAATGAAAATCAAAGTAATTTCATTTACTCGTAAACACGCCTCACTTGTTCTCATTGTCAGGAACGGGAAAGAACGAAACAATTTTAGAACACGCACAAGCGTAAGTTCTCACATTACTAGAGGAGATATAAGTTGAAACATCTATGGTTATTTTATTTTTTACTCCTATGTATCTACAGTCAAAACGCAAAATACTTTGCTTCTTTAGAATACAAACTTACTGGACACAATAATATTATTGAAGAATGTTCTGTTAGCAACGATTCTAAAATTTTAGCTTCCGGAGACTGGGATGGAATAATTCAACTTTGGTCCTTGAAGTATGGTATAAAGAAAACAACTATTGCAAGGCATCAGCAAAAAATAACAGGATTACATTTTACGCAAAAAAAACAATTGGTAAGTAGTAGCGAAGACGGAACCATTCGATTGTGGAATTACGAAACTGGCCAACAATTATATTCTTTTATTCATAATTCACCAGTGACTAAACTTGCTGTTAGTAATAATTTTTTAATTGCCGTTGACAGTAACAGACAAATATTTACCATAGACCTAAAAACCAAAAAGTATTCTTTAATTGCAAAACTTAAACAAAAAATCAAACACCTAAAAATTAGAGATGATAACCAAATTGTTGTTGCTGATCAAAAAGGTTCAGTATATCTATACCAAGTAGACGGAACCTTAACCAAAGAATTTTCGGCAGGAAAAAATATTGTAAGTATAGATGTATATAAAGATTATATTGCAACAGCGACTACAAATCGTCAAGTAAAAGTTTGGAGAAATACCAAATTAGCGACCACATTTACACTCTCAAAACCAATTCGCCAAATATCTTTCGCCAAAAGCGCGCGCAAGATTTTAGTCTATAGTGGTGGTAACGCTTATATATATAGTATAAAAGAAAAAAAAATTCAGACAATACTCAGTGAAGCTTTTTTCTACAATACTGCTCATAGTAACAATTGGAATTATTTTATTGGCCTCGGTAATAAAATAATTCATATATATCGTTTACTTGCAAATAATCAAAGGGCATTTAGTGGAGATATGTCTAAGTATGTAAGAAATAATCTACACTCAGTATCAAAGAAAATGCCTCCAGGAGTTTTAATTTTACCATTTACAACCAACAACAAGACAACACAACGAGGAAGTCTATTGTCAATTATGTCGATGTTTTATGCCACATATACACCGAAAAAAACAATGAACCTACCTTTCAAAAATATTGAAAACTTTTTTTATGAACACAATTGGCTACTAGACAATCAACTGTTAAAAACACAAACTATTCAAAACGCACAACAGCAATATTCTATTAAGAATACCTTAACTGGAAAACTCACCAGAAAAGCTAGTGGTTATAATTTGAGTATTTCTTTTCGCGGTGAATTTCCTCCACGACAACAACAAAAGTTTTTTCACAATATGAGTGAAATTCCGCAGTGGGTTGCAAGCAAAATACACGAATATACAAAAACTACACCGCCTCAAAAGACCAATCAAAAAATTTCAGACAACGACATAGAAAAAATAGCAGACATATATCCAGTTTATTTTGCCTCGCGGTTCACAACAGAACTTTATTCGTGGAAAAAATTAGCCCAAAAAAATCAGCAATCGCCTTTTATTGCAGCGCACTATGCATATAGTTATTCTCCTGATCACCTTGCTCCCATTTGGCATCTACTTCGTGTACGCCAAAAAAACAATCTTCATACCTACTTAAACGAAGTACTTGCAAATTTTTATCTCAAAGAAAAACAGAATATAAAAGCCTTAAACATATACCTATATTTGCTAAAGCAAGATACTCAAAACCCACAAATCTATAAGAATATCATGCAAATACTTACCCAAGAAGACGAATGGGAAGTACAACGTCTTGTGCTTTTGTATTGCCAAGGAACTATACAAGATCTCTATTGGTACAATACTATTGCCGCCAATTATTATATAAATCACGCGTGGAAAATTTTACCACAGGCAAACGGTAAAAATCTATTTCGCGAAAAAATGCTCAAAGCGAAAAATTTTTTACAAGCAGCATATAAGACAAATATTTATAGATGGCAAGCCCCAACATACATGATAAAAATAATCACCGCGCTTAAAGAACCGCAAAATAATTTAGATCTGTGGTTTCAAAAAGCAACAACCTACAGTGCTCCTAGAGAAGCGTATTCTCAAAAGTTTCACTATCTGACACCTCGTTGGTACGGAAACAAAGAAACTATGTTGCGTTTCGCAAGGACCATCTTAAAACAAGCTGCTCCATATTCTCCTCTACGATTTATTATACTTGATGCCCATCGCGAGCTGTTACCAGACGACTATTACTACACTCAAAAAGAAGTATGGAGAGACATACAACAAGTATTTGTGCCATACCTAAAGGTATATACGCGCGATCGTATACGTCGTATTTGGTATTGGGAATATGCCATGCTCGCTAAGCAATTTAATATAGCCGCAGAACAATATATAAAACTACAACAACTTGGACAATTACAATCGCTACTTAGCAGCACACCTTTCCAAAAAATAGACAAAACACATTTATTTACAGCTTTAGCCCAAAAATACAAACTACATGGTAATCAAAAAAAATACGCATATTGGCTAGAACAAGCTCTACGCAAAAATCCACGCAACTGGGATTTACAAGAACAGTATGCTTCATTTTTGCTAGAAAGCAATAATCAAGATGCAGCATACGCGCATATAGAAGCTTTGGTAATAAACAACAATAAATGGCAACAACATGCCCAACAAAAAATAGCAACAATGACTCCAAAACAAATCACTATTCCACAAGCCAATTCACAAATATTATACATACTTGTCGCAGGAAAATTGCCAGAGCATTTATTAAATAAATTGCGACTTGATATCCAACAAAAATTTAAAATACAAGTAAAAATGATACCGAAATCTTATGCTTTTAATAAGCATCTTTTTATACCTGAACAACGCAAAAAAATACAACAAAGTTTACAACAACTTTATCGTATCGTTGGTAAAAACAAAGTCGAAGCGTATCGTGCTGTTTATAACTTAGAGCAAGATTCATCAGGAGATTTAGAACTTCTGCAAAATTTACTACAAAAAACCGCCAAAGGTCAAAAAATGATCCGCGATTTAAAAAAGAATTATCATGATCGTTGGAACGCAAAAGCCACTGCACAACAAATCAAGAAAGAATACTCATCTATTGTAAATGCTCCAAATAGCCTTGGTATTTTACTTCTGACAAATCAAGCAATTGGCACAATCGAAAAAGGACAAAAATATACCTTTGCTATACCGAAAGTAGCCATATTCTCCATCGAAAAGTTATTTCGAGTACCTCTAACAAAGTCAACATCCTTAACAAACGTTGGTTATGAACGTACTTTAAAATTAACCTACAATAGTATTGCAGGCATACTCGGCATTTCTCCAAGTACAGCCCCCCAATGCCCTCTTTCATTCGCAGATAGTTTATTTGCGGTTGATACTCAAACAACGGAATTTTCATATGCCAGTAAAAAACAGTTGGTTGAACAATACCAACGTTTTTTAAAATAGGATATAAGTAAAGATAAAAATCGGAGAGTAGGACAATTAGGCCTGTTTAAAAATAGGTCTTACCAATTAAAAACTTTCGAGTAATTAATCATACAAATAAACAGAAAGAATTTCAAATTGACTAACAAGCTACAAAATACGCAAATAGGTTACTTCTTTGCCATCAGCGCCACAATTCTATGGTCAGGTAACTTTATTATTGCACGTGGTCTTAGTGAAAACATTCCACCAATTAGTCTCGCTTTCTATAGGTGGATAGTTGCTGTTGTTGTGTTTTTCCCTTTTGCATGGAAATCTTTTTATGAACAAAGAAATGCACTTCAATCCAATATCATTTACTTATCGATTACATCGTTACTGGGAATTACTACATTTAACACCTTAATTTATCTAGCTGGACAAACCACAACCGCAATGAATTTATCATTAATTTCCATTACTTTTCCGATATTCATTATTATTATAACTCGTATCTTTATGGGCGAATCGATAACTAAAAGTAAATTAATTGGCATTCTCTTAGTTATAATAGGTGTATTATTACTACTAACCGCAGGTGATATTTCACACATACGCCACATATCTTTTACAATCGGTGATATGTGGATGCTTATAGCCGCTATTATTTTCGCAGCTTATAGCGTTTTATTAAAGTGTAAACCTCCACAAATAAGCATTTCAACTCTTCAACTTAGCACATTTATTTTGGGGCTCATTTTTCTATTACCGTTTTTTATTTGGGAATATGCAACAACCTCAGCTGTCGAATTTGATATCAAAATCATATCTTCTATTTTTTATGTTGGTATTTTTGCTTCTCTATTGGCTTTTATATTTTGGAACAAAGCAATCGCTACTATTGGGCCATCAAAAGCAGGAATGATTTACTACACATTACCTCTATTCAGTGGTTTTTTGGCATATATTTTTTTGCAAGAGAGCATTGGTAGCATACATTTTTTTAGCGCACTGTTAATTGTTCCTGGCATTGTCATTGCTAATCATTAATAGCGTAAGAAAGGACCCTGGTATGAAACAAATATATCAAAAATGTGCACAGATAATCAAAAATAGTGACATTATGTATATCAATGCTGGTGCAGGCATTGGTGTTGATTCAGGTCTACCTGATTATCGAGGGGATAAGGGGTTTTGGAACAGCTATCCGATGTATAAACATCTTGGAATCAATTTCATAGATGCAGCAAATCCTCAACATTTCAAAAAAGATCCGCATTTTGCTTGGGGGTTTTATGGTCATCGTACTCAACTATATCGAGACACAATTCCCCATCAAGGTTTTCATTTAATGCAAAAATTCATTAGCGAATATAATTTGTCGTATTTTATTATTACTTCAAACGTCGATGGGCAATTTCAAAAAGCTGGCTTTGCTGAAGATCGAATTTATGAAATTCATGGGTCAATCCATCATTTACAATGTTTAAGCTCTTGTCGTCGCGCTATTTGGAAAAATAATGAGACTTTTGATATCGATTTTAAAACAATGCGTAGCAAACAAATTCCAAAATGTATACACTGCAAAAAAGTTTCTAGACCCAACATACTCATGTTTGGTGATTGGGAATGGATTTCTGATCGATCAGACAAACAACAACATCGACTCGATGATTTTGAACAATATCAATCAAGAAAAAATACCGTTGTCCTTGAAATTGGCGCAGGAACCGCCATTCCTTCTATTCGCCACGATAGCGAACGAAGAGGAAATAGAGATACAAACGTTACTGTTATTCGTATTAATCCCCGAGAACCACAAATCTCTACTCCGCATATTGCAATTAATTGTGGTGCCTTAGAAGCACTCTCTGGCATAGAAGCGGCCTTAAAAAATACATAGTAAAGGAAAACAATGCTCGAATCATTTGGCAAAAACATCTGGATCGTAAAAACTCCACTAAAATTTGTTGGCCTCGAAATTGGCACAAGAATGACGGTTATCAGGCTAAACAACGGAGAACTATTCTTGCACTCTCCTGTAAAATTGACAGATGAATTATTCAAGGAACTTAAAAAATTAGGAACAGTGAAATACATTGTTTCTCCAAATAAATTACATCACTTATTCATGGCAGATTATCTAGCTTTTCCACAAGTAAAATTATATGCCTCTCCAGGACTAGTAAGAAAAAGAAAAGATCTTAATTTCGAAAGTGAACTAGGTGATATTCCTGACAAGTGCTGGCAATCAGAGATTGATCAAATGATATTTCGCGGGAGTTTTTTTCTAAAGGAAGTGGTGTTTTTTCACAAACAGAGTAAAACATTAATATTAACTGATATTATTCAAGAACACGAAGATCATCGTTTTTTACCAAAATTAATAGCTAAATTTTTAGGCGTGTACAAAAAGAAAGCTGTTCCAAGAGAACTACGTTTAACGATGACAAACAAACAAATGGTTCGCAATTCTGTCGCCAAAATTCAAAAATGGGATTTCGAAAAAATCGTTTTTTCTCACGCAAGTTTAGTCGTTGAAAACGCAAAAGAAATACTAAAACAGCAGTTCTCAATATTTTAAAATGGTAGGTTATAAGAGCTATCAAAGTCCTGATTGTTTTCATACAAGTAATCATATTGATCCAACTCAATTCCTTTAATATAACTGTTGTAACCTTTGATTTGCATTTGTGTATGGTAGTTTGTTGTATCCTGTAAATACAACTGACTTAACTTATCGTGAATTCTCTGTGGAACACGTAATTTACCGTCTCTTGTTAAGATGATGCCTGTAATTTCAGGCTCATCTTCTGCTCGAAAAGTTTTCCAGCCTTTTTGAGCAGAAATTTCATAACCAAATTTTAGTAAGACTTGGGTAATATCTACCTGGAAACGGTTGTGTATAAAGCTTACAGGCCAAGAAAAAGCGAGGTCATCTCCATAACGAGTATAGGTAGCGCTATAATTTGCAGCCAATTGATATATTATTTCATCAAGTTCATTGTTGAGTATGTTGCTCAAACAAGGACTTGACGGGGCACCTTGTGGTAAACCTCCATTAAAAGTACATAAACTTACCAAAGTATCCAGGCTCTCGCGTTCCCATCCCTGCTGCGCAAAAAACTCACGAACACGACTTGCACAAGTACTCCCAAAAAAATCTTTGATATCCGTAATTAAAAATGTCAATTGATTTAGATGCGCGCAAGCATTTACAATAATTGACCCTCCACTTTTAAACCCTGTCACAGCAGAATGAGTAGGAAAAGATTGTAGATACTCTAATATTTTGTATTGCAAGTCTTTTAAAGACGGCGAAGGTGCATAAATTTCACGCCGTTCACTACTTTTTTTGTCCACTTTAAAAATATGATAATGGCTACCTATATTGTTTTTGAAATGCAACAACTTTTCCTGAGAAATATCCAAATGCTCAGCGAGTAAATAAAGGTTACTTTTACTTTCATTTACATTGTTATTCAACTTACTTTGTGGAACCAAACGATCTAGGATTTTTTGCCAACTATGCTTTGCCATTTTCAGACTCTTTCGCGTAAGAATCGACATTTGTACCGCATAGGTTACTCAGCCCAGGAATAATAACAACATTCCCTTCTTTCGACGCCATTTCTGCCAAAGTTTCCAATTCTTTCAAACGCATCACATGAGGATTTTCTTGTAAAATTTTAGCGGTATTGGCTTTGCTACGCGCAATCGAAACAGCATAGCGAGCGGATATTCTCTCTGCACGACCACGGCGATCAGCTTCAACCTCTTGTAAGAAAACATTGCGAACAACACCTGGTAAAATAATATCTTTAACACCAACGCGGTGAAGTAATACTCCATACTTCTCCACTCGTGGAGCTATTTCATCTAATAGTTGTGCAGAAAGTACATCACGATCCTCTAATATCTCCTCTGTAGATCGTCCTGTTATATTTTCACGCAATGTCAGTTGTAAATCTTGGTATAATTGCTCTTGGTAATTGTCGACATTGTGAATAGCAGCTGTAGGATTGATAATTTGGTATTGAGCAATCAGAGTAACACGAACTCCAATTTTGTCTTTTGTCAGAATTTCTTGTGCCTGGATCGTAGTGCTTACTTCGCGAAGATCAAGTTTAACAATCGATAAAGGCTCCCAAGAACGAATAGAATGGCGACCACTATCAAGAAGTTTTTCAAACTTCCCTTCTCGGTATAGAAGTCCTTTTTCATATTCCCATATATCAACAATTTGATCTTGTTTGCGAGGAACACAAATATGTTCTATTTTTACATTGAGAACTTGAACCCCATACTCTTGCGTTTTTTCTACAACATTTTTCTGCAATATTTTTATAAGAGTATGCTCTCCTAAAGCTTCTTCTACAGTATAATCCAGCATACTTTGCTGTAAAGTATTACTGATATCTTGAAAAATCTGCGATTCATAGTCTTTCACATTACATATTTTTTGCGGCTCAACAATTTTGTAGTGTACTATCAACTCAATATCTACTTTTAAATTATTTTTGGTATGGATTTCTCTTGTTGGAATGGTTATTGTTGTTTCGCGCGTATCTATTTTTATGATATTGCAATGTTCCCACGAGTGGAGGGTATACCGGCCACTATCAACAAGTTTTTCAAATTTACCTTTGCGATATAATAACCCTTTTTCATATTCCCAAATATTAATCATCTTAGATGAAATTCCGGGAGAATTGAGATCATCGATTTGCAAATCAGTAACAAAGAGACCATACTCTTTTGTTTTTGTTTGTATCCCTCTGCGTATTTTTTCTATAAGATCTTCTGAATCAACAAGTATTTCTTCCAAACTCTGCTGACTAATACATTTTTGAGAAACCATTTGTAAATCTTGTAGTATTTGCTTTTTATAGTCTTCTACACGATGCAAAGATAAACTTGGATCATTTATTTTGTAACGCAAGATTAAATTGAGAGATATTTCTTCGCGATTTTTTGTCATAAAATTTTTGGTATTTGTTACATGCGAATGTTCACGCATATCAACTTTTTTTATTGATAACGATTGCCAAGGTTTTATTGTGTAGCAACCACTATCAAGTAATTTGTCAAAGCGCCCCTTTTTATACAGCAAGCCTTTTTCATATTCAAGTATTTGAATCTTCTGACTTTTAAACATAAAAATCCCTTAAAATAAAAGAGCTGATCAAGAATAAGCAAACGGAGTTAAAATTAATTCTAATACAGCAAATGATAATCACTACTCGATTGAAGCTAGGACCGCCTCAATTTCAAAATAGCAATAACCAGTTTTTGTTTTTAGAATTCATCCTCTTAACTACAAGGCCCACTTATTTCACTGTGCAGTGAGATCAGCTCAATCAATAAACTGTAAACTAATGCCTAATTAACCAGCATAAACTTCCTACGGAATACTCTTCCTTACCAGGGAGTACCGTGTGTGTTTTTAGTATACAGAGATTTTTGGGCTTTTGCAGAACAAAATACGGAAAAGATACGGTTTTTTTTTGATTGCAATGAAAAATAACTCAAGTCGCCACCTAAAACATCAAACGAACTAAAGCAATTTATTACGACTTTTCAACATTTCATTGACGATTTCTACATATTCTTGTTTATGGAGTACAACATTCAATTTTTCAATGCGAATACTTTCGCTGAGCGAATTGCATAGCGCCTCCGCGAATTCTTGGATACTAAGAGGACCATATCCTGTAGCCAGAGCAGGAACAGCAACAGTTTTCCCGTGGTATTCTTCACATTTTTTCCACAGAGATCTCAATAATTCGCTAACTAGTTGACAACTAGATTCATAAAAACCATTAATAGCAACAGCGTGAAATATGCGTTTTACCTTCAGCGGGCCAGGACTCGTTACTACAATAGTTCCTTCTTTCACCCAATGGCGATTTTGCTTTTGTAGGTAATCGCGTAGTTCTTGTTGAACACCCATACCTCCGCGTTGCAAGATTGCTCCATTTATTCCACCTGACATATTCAAAGATGGGTTGGCAGTGGAAATAAGGATATCGACTTCTTCATCTATGATATTCGCTTTTCTTACTTCAATATTCATAATTTTCCTTTTACTAAGTGACCTGACAAAAATAGTTACCCACTCAGTGCAGGGCTTTTATTTTCTAGCGCGGCGCGACGAGAGCGCGCAGCTGTAGCTGCGTAAACGAGGAGCAACAAAACTAGTAAATAAAAGAACAAAATGCCAATGGGTAAATACTTTTGGCGGGTCACTTATAAGCTGCAAAATAGCAGTATTGTGACTCCACTTCAAATATTTTCTTCATCAACTATTACATCACTTTTGAGATACCACCCAAACTTTTTGTGACTTGCTTAAGATAAAACATCTAAACTTCCAAAACTTTATCATGTAACTCGCGATTTTCTAACAAAAATGCATCCCGTTTTTGTGTCCATACGCTCGTTTCATACTGTTGAGAAACGAAAGATATGTAG
This sequence comes from Candidatus Uabimicrobium helgolandensis, assembly GCF_041508025.1. Classification (NCBI taxonomy): domain Bacteria; kingdom Pseudomonadati; phylum Planctomycetota; class Candidatus Uabimicrobiia; order Candidatus Uabimicrobiales; family Candidatus Uabimicrobiaceae; genus Candidatus Uabimicrobium; species Candidatus Uabimicrobium helgolandensis. Next base: position 937,670 of record NZ_CP165719.1, on the reverse strand, counting down.
CGCTACCAGTCACAGCACCTTTTTTTGCAGGATTAAAACGCTGCGCTTTTTCAACATAGCACTGTTGCCCTTCTCCCACTCCATACAATTCAATTTCAATAATATGCGATTCTAGGGCTGGATTGACAATGAGTTGCGCAGTAACATCATCCATGTTAAGCCCAGACGCTAAAGCTGCGACAGCCATTGTGTTCACATTATTAGGAGCATAAGTGCACACTTTGCGCACACTTCCAGAGTATATAGTGGTCTCTTCGTTAATTTCGGCAAGAGGAGTTTCGAGTGGACCATAGTAATGTATACTCATCGGGTGCTTTTTCATGGCAATATTCATTCTATGCAGTTTTTTATTTTCCACAAGTTGCAAAATACAATCTAAATACCACATTGCCCCTCGCGGAACATACATAGCGTGCGAATTTTCGTTATCAACAAAACTACGCACTGAATTCTCTAAATCTTTATCAGCAAAAGCTGTAGGAGAGCCAGGCATGTAGTCTGCGTGCTGTAAAAAGCGTGTTGCATATTTTTTGCTAATCTCAGGGTGTGCGACCTCAACAATCAAATCGACATCGTAACTTGCAAAATCGTCTAAATCTTTTAAGATTTTATTTTCAGCAACACCTATTATTTTTTCGGGATTGCGATTATAAACAAAAGCTAGTTCAACTGATTCATCAATATTTTCTACAAGATATTTTCCTAAACTACCAAATCCAACAACACCTACTTTTCTTGGTGAATTTTCCATAAAAACTTTTCCTAACTTTTCCTAACAAATGTTGAATAACATTTTACATATCATGGACAATAACCTATAATAAATATAAATGTGCAACAACATTCAATATTATTATATAAATGTGTAATTATTTTCACTATTTGTGGAAGGTTTTTATATGAAGAAATACACGGCTGTGTTTTTTATTATAGTTGCTTTTGCTTTTGTACACGGCGAAAGTTTAGAAATCCATCACTTCGGAATTGGTCAGGGAGATGGAACACTTATTATTGCGAAACATGCTGATGGACAATACACTACAATACTTGTGGATGCTGGGAACAGTAGTGGTAAAGGCCGTGCCATTTTTCGACGTATGCAAGAGTTACTTGGTAGTAAATATAAACGATTAGATTGCCTTGTTGTGTCTCATCTTCATTCTGATCACTACGGAGGCGCAACCGAACTTTTAACCGCTTTTCAAGAACAAAACTGGAAAGTAGGAATAGTTATTGACAAAGGTAAAAAGACACATGGAGTTGCTCCATTTATTATCCATGACTGTTGTTACGATAGTACTATCGGTGATCCTTATTTTGATAATGATCCTGTGGATGAATTTGCATTTCGTGGTGCTTCGTTAGATGATTTTCTAAAAAAAGCTTCAGAATTTCCACGTAAAAACATAGATCTTGGCGTTGATCTATTTCAACTCACTAAAAAAGTGAAAACTAAAATGAAAATGACTTGTGTTGCAAGTAATGTAAAAGTTTACAAGTCGTACGGATCAAAATACTACATTGATTACGAAGCGCAAGCGCATTCTGAAAACGACTATTCATATGGTTTTCTAATGCAGTTTGAAGGCTTTAAATATTTTACAAGTGGTGATCTTGGCGGAAAAGCTCCTGCTTATTTAGATATAGAATCTTTGTTAATGAACTACTTTAAAACGTGGCCAGAAGACAAATCTTTTCATTTTTGTGCCCTCAAAGTAAATCATCACGGCAGTGCTCATAGTACAAACGTTGATTTCGCTAATTTTACACGACCAACAATCTCAATAATTCAATCAGCTCTGAGATCTTTTTCAGGAACACAGCTTCCAAACAAAGAAACTATTGACAACTTAGAAGATGTAAATTCTCGTATTTTATACACATACTTACCTGAAAACGGCTCATCTTATTGGCAAGGAAAAGTAAAATACTACAAAGATGTGGTTTTAAAAATACCAAGAAATCCAGGATACAATAAAAATATTAAAGTAGAAATACAAACACATCTTCGTGAAAAAACGGGTGATTTACACTGGGTTGGAGATAGCAAAAACTATTCTATTTCTTGTACAAAAAAGCACTCTTATTCTAGAGATGCTCAAGAAATTGAAACAATGGAAGAAATGGCGACAACTACAAGCAAATAATACCCAAACATTTTTATACTCTTAGACAGGGTGTGTTGGCAGTTAAGTTTTATATAATGCTAACATGCCCTGTTTTATTTTTTAGCTAGGAAATTTACGTTTGATAAATTCAGATTTAGTACGCAAGGCACTCAAGATTAGCCGTGATGCGGTACGCATTGCCGCTAAAGAAATATTGAAACTCCAACGCGAGAAAGGTTTTTCTACTTCTTTTAAAAGCGATGATTCTCCAGTTACTGCTGGTGATAAGATGGCTGAAAAAATAATAGTAGACGCTATTCGAGAAAACTTTCCCAAACACAAAATACTAAGCGAAGAATTTGGCAAGATTAATTTTCAAACGAAAAGTCAATTTTTATGGGTTCTTGATCCAATTGATGGCACCTGGTCATATGTTAATCAAGAAGTCACAATGTGTATACAACTGGCTCTACTGGAAAAAAACGAATGTATTGCTGCAACAATATACAACCCATTCACTAAAGCCATGTATCAAACCTCTATTGGAAAAACTTCTGCTTTAAATCGCCGCCATTTGCCTTTCACAAATTACCAACTATTAAACCACGCTGTAATCAATTACCACATTCCACGTTCTCAAAGAAAGCTTATTTATCCTTTAATTGAAATTTGGAATGACAATCGCATTGCAAAACTCATTACCCAAGGCGGATCTATCGCTTATTCGTTAGCTTGTGTAGCCAAAGGATCTCATACTTGTTTTGTAACCACAAGTGACAAACCAATAAAACCCTGGGATTTATGCGCAGGAATAGCTATGATTCGTAACATGGGAGGATGCGTAACTGATTTTCAAGGCAAAAATATAAACCCTATGGGGCATACCGGTGAAATAGTTGCAAGTTGTAATAAAAAAGTACACAAATCTTTTTTAGCTTGTTTTAAGAAATACAGGCTTAAAGCTAAACACTTCGAATAAATTATCTTGTTTATTTTAAAAAAATCAAAAAAAGCAAAAAAATGTCAAAAAAATCTTTTTTTTATTTGTGTATACTCAAAAAATGTGTTAATATTAATCTAATATTAAGAATAACTTAATTGAATGAAAAATTCATTTATGTTATCTCCTTATCTAGACTTTCAAAAATACTCTTAATACAATCCCTTATTATGTAGTATTCATTCCTGCATTGTTTACCTATGTATTAGGTAAACAATTTTTTTTTAAACTGATTTGATACTTTTAGTACCTCCACAGTTGTTTTAGGTGTAGTAATATACTTTAAAAATCTAATAAAAAAACACTCAAAACAATCACTCGGAACATTTACTTTTTACTTCACTGCCCTATTAAAATAAAATCGTACTATAAATATTTTATTGGGCCTCTTTAGAAAAATATTGACATTTAAACAATAGATCTTATAATCACAAAGTACGAGATTTATCCGTCCAGAAATGCATACCTAAATTATCATTTCATTTTCACCAAAAATCTATCTTTAATCCATCAAACAATACTACCTATATAATGTATTGATCATTCTGCTATATTTTCAATCTAGGGGAAAAAAATGCAAAATAATAAACGAAATTATACAAATAAAAAGAAAAATAATAGACCCACAATCAAAGGGGAAGGAGTTCTTGAAATTTTACCTGATGGATTTGGTTTTTTGCGTTCACAAAAACACAATTACCTTCCTTCAAAAGAAGATATCTATGTTTCTCCTGCACAAATTTCAAAATTTAGACTCCGAACAGGGGTAATGGTTTGCGGGCAAGTACGTGCAGCAAAAGGAAGCGAAAAATACCGAGCACTAGCTAAGGTCGAATCGGTAAACGGAGGTCCAACCCAAACATTCACCAAACTACAAACTTTTGATACTCTCACACCTATTTATCCTGACGAACAAATCAATCTGGAATTAGAAGGAAACGATGATGTTACTCCACGAGTTATCGATATGCTCATTCCTTTTGGTAAAGGACAACGAGGATTAGTTGTTGCTCCACCGCGCGTTGGAAAAACAGTACTTTTAAAAAGTCTTGCTAAAAGTATTTCAATTAATCATCCCGAAATTGCCCTAATTGTTCTTCTTATTGATGAACGTCCAGAAGAAGTTACAGATATGCGCAGGTGTATAGAAGGCGAAGTCATTAGCTGTACATTTGACGAGTCAGCAAATAATCATATTCAGGTAGCTGAAATTGTGCTAGAAAAAGCGAAAAGAATAGTAGAAGAAGGTAAAGATGTTGTGGTACTTCTTGATTCACTTACAAGACTCGGACGAGCTTATAATTCAGAAAGTACTCCAAGTGGAAGAACATTAAGTGGTGGAATGGATGCTAACGCAATTCAAAAACCTAAAAAACTTTTCGGAGCTGCACGTAATATCGAAGATGGTGGAAGTCTTACAATTATAGCAACAGCTTTAATTGAAACTGGAAGTCGCATGGATGACGTTATATTTGAAGAGTTTAAAGGCACCGGGAATATGGAACTATATTTAAGCCGTAAGCTTGCAGATCGCAAAATATTTCCAGCCATTGATTTGTTAAAGAGTGGAACAAGAGGGGAAGAGTTGTTGTTAGGTAAAGAAAATATCCAAGAAATATGGGCATTGCGCCGTATACTAAACGACATGAAAAGTAGAGAAGCTATGGAATATTTAATCAAAGGATTAAAGAAAACGCCAAACAATAAAGCTTTGTTAAAGCAATTTTCTTTAACCAGGAAAATATCATAGCCACTCTAAAATACTATTTTATCATTTTTATTTTAAAATCTTGATGAAGAACAAGATAAACTGTTGGAATCAGTAATAAAGTAAGAACCGTAGCTGTTACTAATCCAAAAATCACAACATTTGCCATCGGAGTCCACAACGGGCCTCCCCAAAAAGACAGTGGTAACAAACCTCCTGCAGTAGTAAAAGTCGTTAGTAAAATCGGAATCATACGCATACGACCAGCTTTTACTAAAGCTTCTTTTACAGGCAAATCAGATTCTTTTAGCTGGCGATCAATAAAATCAATTAGAACAATCGCATCGTTAAGAACCATTCCTGCTAGAGAAATCATGCCTAGTTGTGACATAAAATTTAGAGGCCAACCAGTAACTATTAAACCAACCATGCTCCCAGCAAAAGCCATTGGCAAGGTGAGCAAAATCATAAAAGTTTTTGCAAAACCACTATATTGGCATACTAAAATAAAGATTATGAGTATAAAGGATATACTAAATGCGATATTGAAATTCTCTTCACTTTTGAGAGTTTCTTCCCATTCGCCTCCTATTTTAAGAAGACATCCATCTTTTTTCATACGCTCATTTATTTCATTCAGTTGTGGCATTATATCCATAACAATTCCATTAGGAAGTGTTCGAGCGCGAACGAAAGCATAAATTGTTAGAGTACGTTTTTGATGAAAGTGAACAATTGTACTTGTTTCCCATGTAACTTTACTTTGCGAGATCCCTTCAACGGGAACAACACCATTATTACCTCGTATATAAAAATCGTTAATGGAACGTAATTTTTGCCTTTCTTTCGCAGGTAAACGAAGAAATACAGGAAGATTAGTGTCCCCTTCGCGAAAAGTTGTTAGATACTGACCATCGAGAAATGTATTCATGGTCTCAGCAACATTTTGATTAGTTACACCTGACATATTAGCGAGTTCTGTATTTACGTTTACGTTTACTTGATATACCGGATTTCCCCAATCATTATATAGAAGAGTGATGTGCGGGTGAGCAAATAACAAAGCTGATACTTCTTTTTCGTAAGCGTAAATTTTTTGAGGATCTTCTCCTATTAAACGCATAGCAACAGGAGCACCAGCGCTTGTTCCCATATTTAATTTACGTACGATAATGCGCGCATCGCTAATCTGTTCATCAACCAACTCACGTATTTCAGCAGCATAAGTATCTGTGTATTCTGCTTCTGTTGTATTCACTAATATTTGCGCAACATTGTGTAGTTCTGGACCAGGTTCGAACATCAAATAAAACCGCGGAGCACTACCACCAATAAAACTAATCATATTTTTAAGGCGCTTTACCTTTTCACCACCAACATTTGTATGCGAAAGGCTTTTAATAATATTTTCCACTTTTTCACATGCTCGATGTGTTCTATCAGTAGATCCGCCTTCAGGAACAGTAATATCTACAACAAATTGATCGCGAAGTGCCATTGGAAAAAATTGACTTCCAACCATTGACATTAAAGTAATACTGACAACACACATTCCAAAACCAAAACCCAAAGTAATAAAACGATGGTTCAAGCAAAAACGTAGTACTTTAGTATATCTTGTTTTCACAACTCCTTCTTGGTCGTGATCGTGACTATGATTCACATCACCAGTCATTGTATTGCGACCAATAATCCATCCAAATAATCGTTTAATAAAGGAAAAAAGCTGTCCTTGTTTTGTACGAATACGTGTAGTAATTGCTATAAATGAAATCCAGCAACGCACAAAAAATGCTAAAATACCACCTTGAACTACAGCTGGACGTAAAATCCAGTAACCCAGAATTGTAGTTACGGTCATCGCAACAAGCCAACTTATTAAAAGAGTCGTACTTATAACAACTGGTAATCCGTAAACATACTCTCCCTCATTTCCAGGTATTGTTAACATCGGTAAAAATGCAGCAACAGTAGTAAGAGTTGCGGCAAGTACAGGTATAGACATTTCGCTTGCTCCGCGCCACGCAGACTCAAAACGACTTTTTCCTTCTGATAAAAACCTATGAATATTTTCTGAAACTTCAATAGCATTATCAACCAGAAGACCAAGAGAAACAATAAGCGCTGCTACAGAAACGTCTTCCAGCTCTACTCCAAAAAGCCGAAAGATACCAATCGATATAATCATCACTATTGGTATTGACATTGCCATAACAAGAGCAATCCGAAAACCAATCATCAAGAAGCCAACAATAACAACAACAACGATACCTTGTACTAAACTAGAAGTAAAGCTATCCAGTGCTTCTTCAACGTGAATGGGCTGATCAGATGCGATGGTAAGTTTAATATCTTCAGGAAGAATATCTTTGTCTAAAAATTCTTTGATTTTTTCGCGAACTTTTTGTCCAAGAACAACGATATTTCCTCCTTTTTTCATATTAAAACCAATAATAAGACATTCTTCACCAATAAAACTGTCTTTTGTAAAACGGCAGTATAAACTTTTTGGATCAGTAAAATTTCGGCTTACTTGAATTCCCAAGTCAGGAAGATAAGTAGGCGCTTTATCTTGTACAGTACGTACAACTACCTGTTCTATTTGCTTCGTTGTTTCGAATTCTCCACTCAGTCCAACAATGTAACGCTGTTGTCCTGTATCTAAGCTTCCCCCTGGAGCAACAATATTCTTTTGATTTAGTGCCAAAGAAAGTTCCTCAGCACTGATATCCATTTTGCTCCATTCACCAGAAGAAACTTCTAAATTAATAACTTCGTTTTGTATACCAGTTGTGGTAAATTTACCTATCATTGGTATATCACTAAGATATCGTTCTATTTCTTTAGCGTGTTTACGCAGGCGCTGGTAATTATTTGCTTTTCCTGGGCTTGTAGAATAAAGAGCAAAGAGCATTACAGACAACTCTGTAAAGTCAGATTTTACTACTGGCGGAAATGCATCCCTTGGCAAGAGATGAGTAATTTCTTCAATACTTTTTGCCACTTTAGAAAATATAGGTTGCGGGTCCTTTATTCGTTCATCTACATCTACGTAAATCACAGCAACTCCTATCCGCGATTCTGAATAAATACGCGAAACAGAGTTTATTTTACTCACAGCTCTTTCAATAGGCTTCGTGATGTGCTGCTCTACTTTTTCTGCACTTGCCCCTGGCCATGGAACAGTAACCAAGCAAGTACGTATAACAATAACGGGATTCTCATTGCGAGGTATCGTATCGTAAACTGTAAGTCCCCACAACAGCGCAAAAAAAGTGGCGGTCAGAGTAATTGTTTTATTTTGTAATGCAAAGCGTGGTATATTCATCGCACCGATCCTTTTAACGCATAACCTTCCACCAAATTATTGATATCAATTTCCTTATTGATGTGCACCGGAATATTTTTGTTTAAAGGTCTATAACGATTATTAATACGATACCCACCGTAGATAACCACTTTTTCTCCCGACTTTAAACCATCTTCTATTTTCCATAAATCTTCTACTTTGGTTTTGATCACATCGCGGCGCACAGCTTCTCCTGTAGTTTTGCCATTTTTTGTTATTTCATTTTCAATAACAAAAACATAAAACGATTGAGTAGGTTCTCCTTGAGATTTAATAATCGCATCAGCAGGAAGGTACAAACCTTCAGGAAGTTCGCTTGCATATTCTATAGCAACAAGTTGACGCGGGCGAAATACCCAGTCACTTCTCTGACGAATAATAGAATCGCCATCTTTTAATTTATCCAAATCCTCTTGATTTGCCACCAACAATACATCATTTTCTTTCAATCCACTGCTATTTACTAACTCACGAAATATCCAGGTAATAACATTAGCAACATCTTTACCTATTTTGACATATACTTTTTTTGTTGTAGCAAGAGATTTTTCTCCTTCGACCTTCCATACATAAAAACCTTTTTTATCCTTCAGTAGACATCTTGTATCCACATATAGATTCCCACCACCTTTAGGGTTTTTATATATCAAGCTACTAAATTGATCAAAATGTCTGTAATTTTTTGCTGACTCCACTTGGTCTTTACGATAGTTTCTTGCTGCAAAAATCGCTAAAAAAGTTCTAGTTGATGGATCAGCGGCAGTATTCAAGTAGTATAGAATTCCTTTTTCTGGCTTATTAAAGGGATTAAGATTTTCTAAAGTGTATATAGAGACCTCTTCTCCAACGTGAAAGTCACGAAGTTTTTTGAAAGAAACAGATACATCTATACGCATTGGATCCATCATTGCCAAAACAAAAACAGATGTTGCTGCAGAAATCAAAACACCAGGATTAACATTAATATCTGCGATAACTCCATCAAAAGGCGCACGCAAATCGCACTTATACAATGACCTCTTTGCTCTTTTCACAGCCGCTTTTGCGTGTAAAAATTCAGCTTCGTGTATTTTAATTTCAGCTAAACGTAGATCTTTTTCTACCCTAGCTTTTGACAAGTCACCTTGGTGTGTTCTCAACTCTTTTTCTTTTAGTGTTCCAGCAAGAAGTAATTTTTGTTCCTGTGTCTGTGCCACAAGCATCTGAGTTCGTGATTGTAAGATACGAGAATTTGTCGTATCTTGTTTCGAATATGCTTTTTCTGTAAGTTTATATTCTTCTTCTGCCAATTTTCTTTGCTCTCGAACAATTTTGAGATCGAGAGGAAATATTTTTTCTATGTCTGTTTTTGTCGCTTCGACCCGTGCCTGGGCAGCTTTAATTGTTTCATTTGATACAATGAGAGATTGACGCGCAGCGTTAAGTTTCGTTTCTGCTGCGTCCCTTTGATTTTCTGTTTCTTCTAAAGCCAGTAAATACGGTTCCTTATCTAATTCCGCTATAATTTCTCCGCGACGAATTAAGACCCCATTTTCATCTTTTAACTCTCCCAGAACCATTTTTCCAGGACTTTTAACATGCAATTTAGCAAGACGCCCAGAAACTTGGAAGCGCAGCTCTTCCGTTTTCCATGGTAACATTGTTCCTGTTAATCGAGCTTTTCGCGCTAGACTATATTCTTTAACAGTTGTCACCTCTACAGGGATATAACGTTTCCCTTTTTTTGATGGTCTAGGCGGTTCACTGCAAGAAGCGAGTAACAAAGCCACTGAAATAAATATAAAACAAGTTTTACCTTGAAACCTCATATTGTTTCCTTTTACTTACCGATAGATTATTGTTAACAAATGTCAACAAATACAAGTTACAAAGTTAGGGCGTGTCGACATTTAATTTTTGTATAATGTGAATTATTTTAGGACGAAATACTTTGAAACCCACAAACTACAATCTGTAATTGACAAAGTAATAAAACTAATCTCTAAAATAACTAATTGTAGACACGTCCAGTAGAGTATCAGACAAATCCTATGTATTTAATTAGTTCTTTGGATTCAATTTCGCTGTTTTTAGTGGCAAAATAAATACTTTGCACCCTCGAAACGCCTTGTTGAATTCTCAAAATAACCTAGTTTAATTATATAGATATTTATTTGATGCACTACTAGTAACTAGGGGCTATCTCCCAATGCTCAAAGAATTTGTTCTTCAAGCTCCGTTTGAATCGCGATAAATGGTGACTTCACAATAAGAATATTTCAAAAATTTATATCCATCAATATTCGATATATGATCACAACAACTACAAGTTTTTGTGGTATGCGATTCATTTTGCTCAATAATGTGCCTTTTTGTACTATCAATCTTGATATTATAATTGCAATATTTATCTTTTGTAAAGCAAAAAAACTGATGCAAAACCTTAAAAAACATTGACAATATCTATTCATTTTCTTATTTTGGTTGGAATATTACTTTTCTATTTTAGCATTATTCAAGGAAAAAAAGTGACTGTTTTTAATTGTGCATCAAAATACACTTTGTGGTTTAGGCTATATATATTTTATACAACAGTTGTTGTATATAATTTTCATGCAATATTAACTTATTATAATCAAACATTAGGTAAAGCGACAATTATGTTCGCAACTCCTAAAACAAAATTTTCTTTTGCAAATTTTCAACCTAACCCTAAAACACCACTTCTATCTCACTCTTTGGATAAACTAGTACAATTTAATATTAATTTTAAAGTCAACTTGAAATTTAGGAACTCTTTAACATGTAATACTCTTATGAGGTTATTTTCCACTAGAGAATTCGTGTATTTTTCTTATATCTGAAAAAAATATATAGTGCACATAAAATATACTTTAGCACTCTAAAGTAAAATTGCATTTTTTCAATTCTTTTTGATATACGTAAACCGATAGAGAGTATAAAAGGCATGTGCCAAGCATGGTTTCTATATTTAAACCTGATGAACAGGACGCAACACCATCCTAATTAATTTAATGACGCACTAGTATTTGCAAAGTCTACTTTGACTCTAAATTGCTAAAACTGAGTAGTAAAGAGTTCGGCTTTTGCGAGCGAAAACCATTATCTAAACAATTCAACTGGGAAATAAACATGAATGATAACGTTGCGATGAAAAAAGCAGAAAACATTGCATTTTTTGCCTGTTTTTTGCAGTTCTTATTTTTTCTCTTAACTTTTTCTATATCGTATTGGAATTCTCTTTCTATTCGTACACAAAGCCTTTTTTATATGATGGGAATTGTTGTATGGTTTTTAAGCTATCTATCTCTACGCCAAGAGAGATTAGCTGAAGAAGAAGAGCAAGCAGAGAAAGAATATGTTACAGACAATAAAAATTCCATTTTTGATGAAGCTGATCAACTCGATCCTTTATCAGCAAGAAACCGTCTAAAAACTTTTCGCGATTGGATTATCCCTATCGCTTCGCTTTTACTAGCTATAAGCTTTATTACTATTGCTGTATATAATTTATTTAAAATTAACAACGGATCTGTTGAGATTGTAGAACAAGCACCTTTAAGCGCCGCATTTTTAGGTGGATTTGCATTCTTTTCTCTACTAATTGCAAAATATGCACTGGGAATGGCACAACGAAAAAACTTACGTATTCTTCGTTCAGGGGGTAGTTTTCTATACGTCAATGCAGCAACATCTTTTTTATGTTGTTTGGCGGTAGCACTTTCTCACACTGGCTTTAATAACTTAGATATGTACGTAGCCTACGGTATTTTGACTATCATGTCATTAATCGGTATTGAAATATTATTTAATCTATTACTTGATTTTTATAGGCCACGAATCTCCGATCAAGAAACACGCGTTCCTTTTGACAGTCGCATACTTGAAGTGTCCTCTGGTTCTAAAGGTGTTCTTAAAACAATTGCCCAAATGTTTGACTATCAGTTTGGATTTAAAGTTTCAGAAACGTGGTTTTATCAATTTATGGAACAAGCGATTGCCCCGCTTCTTTTATTTCAAATCTTTTCACTATATATCCTTAACTGTATTGTCTTTGTAAATCCAAGTGAGAAAGTCATTATTGAACGGTTTGGAACACCTAATCGCATTTATGCTCCAGGTTTCCACACCAAATGGCCATGGCCAGTAGAAAGATCCGTGCATGTTGACATGCAAAAAACTCATAGTATTATTGTTGGCCAATTTGGAGAAATGTACAACGAAGAAATCAAAAAATTCGATGAGTATGGAGATGAGATTATTCCTGCGCGCATCTTCGCTAAAAAACACCACGCTGACGAAGATGTATTTTTAATAATTGGCAAACAACAAGATGAAAATTTGAGTATCAGTTTAGTGGTTGCAAGAGCCGCCATTTCATATTCTATTGAAGACTTAAAATCCTATATTTATAAACACCAAAATCCAGAACTACTTATAGATAGTCTGGCAAATAAGGTAATGACGCGCTATTTTGCATCTGCAAAACTAGATGATTTAATCGGTAAAGATCGCCAAAAAACCTCTGAGTTTTTGAAAAAAGAAATCCAAAACGAATGTATGAAAAAACAACTAGGAATCTCAATTTTATCCTGTAATTTGTTAGAAGCTCATCCTCCTTCGTATGTCGCTTTAGATTTTGAAAACGTAATTTCAGCCTTAGAAACCAAAGAAACAAAAATCGAAGCTGGAAAAACCTACAAAGAAAAAGTAGAGAAAAAGACAGAAGCTTATATAAAAGAAATAATACTACAAGCCCGAATAAAACAGCTAAGAAAAGTAAAATCAACTGTAGCCAAAGCTCATGTCTTTGAAAATACACTTAAAGCGTACAAACAAGATCCAGAAATTTTCTTAATAAGACAATATCTAAGTGCCTTGGAAGAAAATTTAAAAAACCGCCGCTTAATCATTACTAATATTCAAAACGTCGAACACCATGTGGATAGTCTAAACTTAGAAGATTCGGGCATGAAAATAGTGGACTATGACATACCTGTTACCGATGAAGATGAAAACAACAGTATAGAGGGAAATTGAGGTATAGAAAATGACCACTGAAAATAAAAATGAAAACAAAACAAAAACAAGACCAAATATTGTTACCTTGATCGTAGCCATTATTATTGCAGCTACTGTACTTTTTTATTACTTTACTTTTCAAGTGCGTATTACCGAAAAAGCCGTCATCACGACCTTTGGTAAACCAACAACGATGATAGATCCAAGTAATGGCTCGCAACCAGGCCTTTATTGGAAATGGCCTTATCCTTTTCAAAATGTCGACATCTTTGACGCACGCACGCGAATTTTTACGGGAACACTCGAACAGATATTTACTTCTGATGGTAAGAGTATTATTTTGCAGACTTATACTGGGTGGCAAGTAGATGATCCTGCAGTATTTTTGACAAGTACTGGTAATGAATGGGACGCAAAAATTCATTTAGAATCCTCTATTCGTGGACATACATACAACATTGTTGCAAAATATACATTTAACCAAGTCCTATCTTTTCAAAAAGGAAAATCTTTTTTAGAAAAGATAGAAGAAGCAGTTAAAAAAGAAACCAACAAAGACGCTGTGAATTTTGGCTTTATTGTTACTGAGTTTGGGTTTAGACGTTTAGTTCTTCCGGAAAGTACAACAAAAGAAGTTGCAAACAGAATGAAAGAAGAACGCAATCGTTTAGCCCAAAGATATCTTTCAGAAGGAACAAGAGATTCCAAGATAGAGCGCAACAAAGCAGATGCAGCTCGCGAAGAAAAGATAATTATGGCCGAAGCGCGTGCCAAAGAAATAGAAGGTGAAGCTTTCGCTGAGATTGCCGATGAGTATAAAATTTTTGCTCAAGATAAAAAACTAGCGATCTGGCTGCGTAAACTAGAATCTCTACGCAATATTTTAAAAGCAAACCGTAGTACTTTACTTCTTGATCCTTCAACAAAACCGTTTGATTTATTACAAAATTCAAACATCCAAGGTGTTTTTTCTGAGTCGGACAAACAAACAAAAAAACAAGAAAATTCAACTGACAATAAAACCGACCAAGCAACACATGCTACCGACAATAAAACCAACCAAGCAACACATGCTACTGACAATAAAACCGACCAAGCAACACACGCTACTGACAACAAAACGGAAAATAGTCAAGAAAATGCAAGTGAGCAAAAAAATACCGATGAAAATCAGAATTCTGTAGAAGATAGTAATAACAAAAAAACAGAGAACGAAAATACAGATAACGTAGATGACAACAAAAAAAACTCTGAAGAAGTCAAAAAATCTGAACAACCAGACAATGAAAATTCTGAGCTGAAACAAGATCAAGCGGAGGAAAATAAGTAATGGTTGAAGAACAAAACAATAACTCTGAAGAACTCAGTCATGTAAATGAACTAGCTGATAAATCTCTTGAAGAAGCTTTAAAGCTTAGCTTTAAAATACTCAAAGGAATTATGCTACTTCTCATTTGTGTATTCATTGGCTCAGGAGTGTTCATTGTTGACCAGCACGAAGTTGCACTTGTCATGCGTTTTGGTGACATTGTTGGAACAAAAGTAGATAGAGAAAAGAAGCCTGGTCCTCATTGGACATTTCCATTTCCAATTAGTAAAGTAACTCGTGTAGACAAGCGTGACCGCACTTTGATACTTGACGATTTTTGGTATTATGAAGATCCAGATGTTAACGATAAAATGCGTCGTAGGCGAGCAAAGGACAATCTCGATCCGGAAAAAGATGGCTATGTTTTAACTAACGATGCCAACATCGTTCATGTAGAGAAATTACAAATACGTTACAAAGTAAAAAGCGCTTATAATTATGTAATGTTTAATGAAAATCCTAAGCAATTACTACACAATATTGTTTTAGGCGCAACGATAAAAGCAGTTGCCTCTTTTTCAGTCAACGATACGCGTAAAAAATCAGATGAAATGATCGATTTTGTAACAATAAATGCTCAAAAACGTTTAGACAGACTTCGCTCAGGCTTAGAAATTACTTGGTTATCATTTCGTATTATACCACCACTAAGTGTACAAGATGCATTTGACTCTGTTATCAAAGCAGAAGTAAAGAAACTCAAAGACTTAGAGATGGCCATTGGCTACGCAATGAAAGTTGAAAATGAAGTTAAATCTGCTGCAGCTAAGATCATTAGAGATGCCGAAACTTTTAAATCAAATATTGTGCAGAGAGCGCAAAGTGATGCCAAATATTTACAAGCGATAAAAGAACGCTTTAAAAATACTCCCGAAGTATATCAAGAAATGCAGTACAACAAAGTCCTAGAAGAGATTAGTTCTGAAATTTACGAACTATTTATACTATCAAGCTCTTCAAATAACCGCGAATTGCGCCTACGAATAAATCGCGATCCTGAATTAAAAAAATTCAAAGCGCCAGAAGGCCAGGAACCTGATATCCTTGAAAAGGAGGAAAACTAATATGGCTGTTGCCCAACAACAACAACGACGTGTAATGCTGAGATTGTTTGCTACTTTTTTGGGAGGAGCTCTAATCATAAACTCCTTCTTTTTAGAAATGATATTTGGAACCCCAAAAGAAATAGCAACTCTTTCTGCATTTTTAGGAGCTATCATGTTAGGTGCTCCTGTTATTCTTCAATCCATTCGTTCTATTACCACAGGACAAATGAAAGTAACAGAGCTAGCTTCGATTGCGATTTTATCATCTATAGCTCTAGAGATGTATCAAACAGCGGGAATAGTTGCTTTCTTTATGTTAGTAGCCGACGCTTTACAAACAAGAACAGCTCTAGGCGCGCGAGATGCTATTGAAAGTTTAATTCGTCTTTCTCCCAATGACGCAACACTCATTTCTTCAGGAAGTGAAGAGCGCGTTGCCGTTACTAAGTTGCAAAAAGGCGACATTGTTCGTGTTCGTCCAGGAGAAAACATACCTGCGGACGGGATTGTTGTCAAAGGACAAAGCGTTGTTGAACAAGCAAAAATCACTGGGGAATCTCTTCCTGTAGACAAAGCAATTGACAGCGAAGTTTTTGCAGGTACAACTAACTCCACTGGTATGCTAGAAATTAAAGTAACCAAAGTTGGAGAAGATACAACACTTGGCCGTGTGAAGCAACTTATTCTCGAAGCAGAGAAGACCAAAACACCGATTATGCAAATTATCGATAAGCATGTCAGTTGGTATACACCAACAATCATTATGTTAGCAACAATGATTTTGTATTTTTCGCAAGAAATAGAACGTGCAATCACCGCCCTTGTCGTTACATGTCCATCAGCGTTAGTTCTTGCAACTCCTACAGCTCTTGTTGCATCAATATCCTGCGCTGCTCGTCTGGGTATTCTCATCAAAGATGTCAAATACTTAGAAGAAGCTGCTCATTTAAATAGTATCGTTTTTGATAAAACAGGTACATTAACAACAGGAAATTTAGCGGTAACAAGATTATCTCCTGCTCCCAACATAGAAGCATCCCATCTGTTATCCGTAGCAGGTTCTCTTGAACAATACAGTAATCACCCCGTAGCGCGCGCAGTTGTTGCCATGGCAAAAAAAGCCAACATTGATCTCGTTGAGCTCCCTGAAGTGCACGAAACAGCAGGAAAAGGGATGAGCGGTTATATTGAGCAAAAACTTATCTTAATCGGCCGCGAAACTTGGTTACGTGAAGAAGGATGCGATTTTTCTAAATTACTTCCTGAAGATATGGAAAATGCTGAATACAGTGTTCTTTATATTGCGCAAAACAAAGAGTGTATTGGTTGGATTGGTCTTGAAGACACCACTAGAGAAGAAGCTCTTGCAGCCACAAACGATCTTAAAGCCTTAGGCTGCAAAGAAATTTCAATGCTAACAGGAGATAGATGGTCAGTAGCACGTAAGGTTGGTAAAGAACTAGGATGTACCAATGTTCACGCTGAATGCCTTCCTGAAACTAAGCAACAAATCGTTGAAAAAATCAAAAAAGATGGTTACCGTGTTGCTGTAGTTGGAGATGGTGTTAACGATGCTCCAGCTCTTGCCGCTGGAAATATTGGAATCGCCATGGCCGCTGCTGAAAACGACATAGCCATCAATAGTGCTTCAATAGCATTGTTAAACGATCGCTTAGATCGCTTGCCATTTTTGATTAAGCTAGCACGCAAAACCAAACTGATTATTAACGAAAACCTATTTTTCGGTATATTTTTCATTATCGTTGGTCTTACTCTCTCCGGTTTTGGGTTACTGACACCTATTTGGGGAGCTATTTTACATAATATTGGCGCATTAGTAATTATATTCAACAGTGCGCGTTTAGTTAGATTTGGTGAAGAACTAATATAATAAATTTACAGGGCGTCGTTATTGTCGTAGCCATGACAATAACGACACTTTTAGTTAATTCATCTTTATGTAAGGTTAGTAACTCGAAACTACTAGGAGATAGTAATGAGTGATACAAGAAAAATTGTTGAAGTAATGAAGCTTCACAAAGTTTATAAAGACTTTTGGGGCAGGGAAAAAGTTAAGGCTGTTACCAACCTAAATTTTGATGTTCGTCAAGGTGAGATATTTGGATTATTAGGACCAAACGGTGCAGGAAAAACTACTACTATAAAACTGCTACTGGGTTTATTATTTCCAAGTCATGGTAAAGTAACAATTTTCAATCAATCTCCACGGAGTATTTTTAGCAAAAATCGCTTGGGTTTTCTTCCAGAAGAAAGCTACCTTTACCCTTATCAAAATGCGGAAGAAGCACTCAATTTTTATGCAAAATTATTCAATTTACCAGCCAAAGTACGTAAAAAAAGAGTCAATGATTTGATTGAGATGGTAGGTTTAGATAGAGCACGTAAACGCTTTATCAAAGAATATTCAAAAGGAATGGCACGACGCATTGGAATTGCCCAAGCTCTTATTAATGATCCAGAGTTTATTATTCTCGACGAGCCTACTTCTGGCTTAGACCCTATAGGTACGAGAGAAATTAAAGACCTCATACTTGAGCTAAAAAAACACGGTAAAACAATCTTGCTTTGTAGTCACCTCCTTTCAGATGTAGAAGATGTTTGCGATCGTTTTTGTATTTTATATAACGGACACAAAATCTGTGAAGGCGATATTGATACACTTCTAGAAAATGAAGATGTCATGCAAGTAACCAGTAAAGGTCTTGATCCTGATCGCCAAAAAAGACTTGCCCACTGGTTTGCCAAAGAAGGAGTTGAGGTTTATCAACTAGGAAACAAAAAACAACGCCTTGAATCTTTTTTCTTACAGCAAATAGAAAAAGCTCGTGAAGAGCAAATGGAACAACAAAAAACTAAACGCGAACTTAAAGAATTCGTTGCTGAAGTCCAAAAAGATCAACAACCTAAAGATGTACTGGAACAACTTGTTGCTAAACCAGTAGAAAAAGAACAACCTAAAGTAAAAGAAGAACCTGCTCCAGAAGTAAAGGTTGAAGACTTAATAAAAAAAGAACAGCCTAAGTCAACAGAAGAAAGTGAAGTAAAAGTCGAAGTGAATCAAAATTTAATTGATAGCTTAATCAACAAAAAAGAAACTAATAACCCTCCAAAATAATTACTCATTGAAATTTGCTTTTTATTTTCTAACTTTGTTGCTCCTCTATTACTCTTGTTGTACTACATTAGAAGATGAAGCTTCATATTCAATTAGATAATTGTTTTTATCAGGTTACTTAATCAATAAAGGAGAGTGCGATTGGAAAAAGAGCAAATACCTGAACAAACCCCGATTATCGTTGCTGAAAAAGCAACTATAGG
Organism: Candidatus Uabimicrobium helgolandensis; assembly: GCF_041508025.1. Classification (NCBI taxonomy): domain Bacteria; kingdom Pseudomonadati; phylum Planctomycetota; class Candidatus Uabimicrobiia; order Candidatus Uabimicrobiales; family Candidatus Uabimicrobiaceae; genus Candidatus Uabimicrobium; species Candidatus Uabimicrobium helgolandensis. The sequence goes on along the minus strand of NZ_CP165719.1, from coordinate 918,729 downwards.
TTACGGTAAAAAAGCCATTCTCAAAGATGTAAATATGGAAATTCATTCTGGTGATTTTTGGTGTTTTATCGGTTCGAATGGTAGTGGAAAAACAAGCTTGATCAAATCTATTCTCGGAGCAATAAGAACTTTAAAAGGGATTGTTTTTTTACGCAAAGATTTTGCACGGCGCACGCGGATAGGATTCGTACCTCAAGAAAGTGAACTAAACAAGTCAGTATCAACAACATTAGAAGAATTCGTTTCATGTGGTCTTGCTGGAATTACTTTTAAGAAAAGTGTACGCCAAAAACGTACCCTAAAAGTAATGGAAATTATGGGAATTAAGCACATCAAAAATAGTAGTATTTGGAACGTGTCCGGTGGACAACGTCAAAGAGCAATGATTGCTCGCGCTTTGGTTCGCGATCCACTACTTATGATTGTTGATGAGCCTACATCTGGCCTTGATTTTCGTGCTGCTCACGAACTACTAAAAACAATCACTGACTTAAATCGCGAAAAAAAAATCACAGTTATTTTTGTGACCCACGATCTAAATATCTGTCAAGATTTAGCCACACATGTAGCAATGTTCCACGATAAAAACGTAATAGCAGGGGCAAAACAGCAGGTTTTTAATAATGAAAATTTAGAAAAAACCTTTGGTATTGCCGTTAATTTTCCTTTCCGTCAACCTAGCAATGAGGAATAAGAACAATGCTACAAGAATTCATGATCTCTTTTCCTTTATTTTTCGAAACCTATTTATCAGCGCTATTTATGGCTATCTTCTTAAGTATGCTTGGGATTCTTGTAGTAAATAGAGAGCAAATATTCTTAACCGCAGCCATTTCGCAAGCCGCAACACTTGGAATAGCTGTTGATATAATAATAGGTTTACAACAACCAATGATCGCTGCCGTTACTTTTTCGATAATTGCAGCAGTTATATCGGGAATGAAAGACAAACGAGGCGGAAGCAATCGCGAAGAATTTAGCGCGTGGGTGTTTCTGGTTTCAGCAAGCTTATCAGTGCTACTTCTCGCTAATCATCCTCAAGGTGTAAAACAAATTCAATCACTTATTGCATCGAGTATTATTGGTAGTGGAATGTTTGAAGTTATAGTTTTTGCCGTTATTTCTCTCATTGTAATGATTACCTATTTTGTTGTTCATGATAAACTGCGCTTATTCATTATCGACCCAATTATGGCAGCAGCAATTGGTATACCAATTATATTATGGAACTGGTATATTTCAGTTTTCCTTGGTTTATCTATTGGAATGGCCATGTGTTCCTCAGGAATGATTTACACTTTTGGTTGTTTAGTTCTCCCAGCGCAAATCGCAAAAACACTATGCAAACGCGTTTCACTCATGTTTATTGTTTCTCCACTTGTTGCAATCATCAGTGTTGTCAGTGGTCTTATTATTGCAAATTACTACAATTATCCTCCGGGACAGATGATAATAAGTCTTATGGGAGCTTTTTTAGTACTAGCGTGGGCGTTAGATTGGTTTCGCACAAACTTTAAATAAACTAGGTAATTTAGTAAAAGGAAAATAGTGGAAAGTATTTTACAAACTCTACCTATACAAATATCATATGCCACCAAGAAAAAACTAGAAGGCTACAAATTAGTAAAAAAGCTACAATCTCTTGATGACACAAGAGATCACTGCTTAATTGAAAAAGTTGATAGTGGTGCACAATTTATTCTTAAAATCGGTTGGAGTAACACAACTTTCGACATGAAGAAATGCGTAAAGTTAATTCCTTTTTTAAATAAATTAGACATAAGTGAAGTAGTTATTGATTATTGGAGTGAGTCCTTTCCACACAAGTCCATACAAGGAGTAGGCTATTCAAGCAATGATTCGAGTACGTTATGGATTGTAAAACCAAACACAACAGAAAAACAACCACTTCAAAATATTTTTCCCAACAATAAAATACAAAAAATTAGGCAATTGCTGGTGATAGCAATACAATTTAGTAAATTTTTGGCGTTTCTTTTAAAATCAAATATAGGAAAAATATTTTTAACAAATCAAAACAATCATTTTTGGTATTTTACCCACTGGGTTCTCCACAACACATACATAAAAAAAGATGGTTCTGCCTTTATTAAAAATTTCGGGCTAGCAAGCTGTTGGATTGATCACCGAGAAAATTTTTTTGGTGCTAAATACGATAGAATGTACCCTTCATCTCATATTCCTTATCAAATTTCTTATTTTAGTTGTCTAAAAGCTCTACAACAGGAAGACCCTTGTTCTGCTAAAGCAGAGATTTGTATAATCGCCACATTTTTATTTCTCGGTTGCGGCGGAAAAATAATAAACACCAAAGAATATGATTTTTCCTCTATCGAATTAGAAGATGATAAATTACTTTCCGCAATTTTAAATATTATAAAAAAATCAATGTCTGCAAAATACCAAGACGTACAAGAAATGACAAAAGATTTAATCGCTGCTGTAACAATTTTAAACAAATAACAAAAACATCATATTTTCCAGAGCAATCTTGAGCATCAATTATGAAAGTTAATTACTTACAAAATGAACTCACTATAAAAATGGTGTATTGCGGTCCGCCATTCTCTGGAAAAAAAACAAATTTACGCTTTTTACAGAAAAATATGTATCGCTGGAGTAGCGAAATAGAATTTTTGCACATAAACCAAAAATCTATCATGTTTTTTTATAGTTATCCTCCTGAATTGCCCTATATTGCGGGATTAAATCAACGAATAGAATTTTGGGCAATGCCAAGCAATGATTGTCGTCGAGTGCGAGAATTTCTTTTGCAAGACGCAGACGGTATTGTTGTTGTAGTTGATAGCGATAAAAACAGGATAGGTGAAAATATAATATACCTAGAGCGGTTAGGACAAAATCTAAACAGCATGGGAATAGACATGTTTGATGTTGTTACTGCCATTCAAATAAATAAATGTGACTTAACAAAATCCTTTCAACATTCGCAACAAGCTCTTACATACTTTGGTATTCCTACCTGTCTAAGTATTTCTACTCTTGGTTCTGAAGAAGGCATATGGCCCACATTACAAATTGCTACATTGCCAGTAAGAGAACGTATTGGTGGCGAACTTCCACATATACCTAAACCAAACGAAAAAATCGCAAACAAACTACTCAAAAACATAAAACAAAATACAGAATACCAAAATTGTAGTTTTCAATTACAAAACAAAATTTTTCTAAGGGAATGTATTTTTGTAGATTGTGTGTTTCATGGACAAGGTCAGATAAAAAGTACAGTAAAGCTTAACATAAATCAATATCAAATATTATCAAAAAACATCAAATTGTTCTTGTCGAAAAGAAAAACTAAAGTATAATAAAGTAATGAAACTATCAGAATATGCAAAAAAGAATTCAATAACTTATTTAACAGCTTATCGTCATTGGCAAAAAGGCTATATAAAAGGAAAACAACTCCCGTCAGGAACGATAGTTGTTTTCGACGAAAAGGAAAAAAAAGCTAAAAGAAAAGCCAAGCGTGATCATTTATGCACGAGTATCATCATCAGAAAATAAAAAAAATCTAGAGTCTCAGTGCAACCGCCTAAGAGATTATGCAAGTGCTAGAGGCTATCAAATAGCAAAAGAAGTCAAAGAAATAGGATCTGGATTAAATGATAAGAGAGCAAAATTAAAGAAAATTTTAGAATCAGATGATTGGGAAATTTTAATAGTAGAGCACAAAGATCGTTTGGCAAGATTTGGATTAAATTACATTGAAATATTATTAGCAAAAGAAAATAAAAAAATAGAAGTAATAAACAAAACAAGTGGTGATAAAGAGGACTTGATGCAAGATTTCGTAAGTATAATTACTTCTTTTTGTGCTAGATTATATGGGTTGAGAAGAAACAAGAGGCGAACAGAGAAAATTATAAAAGAGTTAGAAGAAGAAATGAGTAAAACTGAAAAATAAGTGAGTTTAAGCAAAATTATGAAGCTCGTAGAAAAACATAATATAACAAAAAATAATAAAAAATACTCTGAACTGGACGACTTAAGTTTCCGTTCAAAAAATCTATATAATGCTGGATTGTATGTAGTGCGTCAAAATTTTTTCGCAGGAAAAGGTTTTATAGGTTACGAAAATCTTCAAAAAGAGCTACAACAAAGTAAGCAGCCAGACTATTACGCACTACCAACAAAAGTAAGTCAGCAGATATTAAGAGTATTGTGCAAAAACTTCGAATCATTTTTTAGAGGGTTAGAAGGATACAAGATCAATCCAAATAAATTCAAGGCAAAACCAAAATTGCCAAAGTATAAACATAAGAGTAACGGACGGAATATAGTTTTATACCCAATAGATGCAATAAACAAAAAAGAATTAACAAAGAACAAAATCAAGCTATCAATGTGTAACATAACATTGTCATGTCAACAAAAACACATCAAACAGGTAAGAATAGTTCCTCGATATGGAATGTACAAAATAGAGATTGTTTACGAGAAATCAGTGTATCTACTCAAAGAAAAAGATATCACGTCGGAATTTCTCTTAGAACTACAAAAAGATACACCAATATCATTGTATTTGAGAAAAAAGTGTTCAAAAATATTGCAAGAAAAAATAGAAAACTACAAATGCGATAAACCAGCAAAGTTATTAAAAAAAGCAATAGCAGATAAATTGAATTCTTTGATCAAAACAAAAATTTATAACAAAGATATTTTTGATTCTGTAACACTATCAAAAGTAACAAAACAAATATTAAGTCAAAAGCCAAAAGAAGAAAAGTTACTTGAGTTCAATAGATTATTATTAGAAGATTGTTACAAACAATTAGGAAAACATAAAGTTCTTAATCCTAACCTTGATAAAAACAAAATCGCTGGAATAGACATTGGGTTAAACAACTTAGCGGCTATAACTTCAAATCAAAAAGACTTCACTCCTGTCTTGATTAACGGTAGACCTCTAAAATCGATTAACCAATTTTTTAACAAAAAGCGTTCTTGTTTAATGTCTTATATCAGTAACAAAGGAACTAGTAGAAGAATTGAAAAACTTACATACAAAAGAAATTGCGTTGTTAGCAACTACCTTCATCAATCTAGTCGCTATATCATTAAATTGCTAGTTGAGAAAAGTATTGGAACATTAGTTATTGGCAAAAACGATGATTGGAAGCAACAGATTAACATTGGCAAAAGGAATAATCAAAATTTTGTTTCTATTCCCCATTCTCAGTTTGTTAACCAACTTACCTACAAAGCCCAACTTGCTGGTATTGAAGTTCTTATTCAAGAAGAAAGTTACACTTCTAAATGTTCTTTCTTAGACAGTGAACCGATTAAGAAACATCAAAATTATTTGGGACGCCGTGTTAAACGAGGTCTATTTAGGTCTAAACAAAATATTTTGCTTAATGCTGATATCAACGGGGCAGCAAACATTATTCGAAAAGCAATCCCGAATGCTTTTGCTAACGGGATAGAGGGCATAGTAGTATTCCCCAAAAGGATCACTCCTTTTTAAATGAAAATTCATTAAATGTAATATTTGATAATGTTTTCGTGAACTATCAGGCTTGAAAAACATGTTAAATAACGATAGGTCTTAGTTATATCTATAAAATCAAAATGTCTTCAATTAAAGAGCGCGTCAAATTCATTATGCTACAAGATTCCATTTGGCAAACTTAACAAATATAAATTATTTAAATTATTTATTTTATATATAAAAATCAACAAATAATATTGTATAATGAATTATCACATTCAGTATTGTATCAACAATTGACTATGTTTGCTCTAAGTATAGGAGGTATATATGACTGAGTCTTTACCAGATATTGAGTTACAAAATTTCGAGATTATAAAGCTAATTGGTGCAGGAGGTGCAGGTAGCGTTTACTTAGCCAAACAAGTCAACCTTAACCGTCTAGTGGCCATCAAAGTGATTAAGAAATCGCGAGAGTTTAGCAAAGATCTTGTTCAACGAGGTTTAATGGAAGCACGTATACTTGCTAAACTTCATCATCCAAATATAGTTTCTATTTATGATGTAGGTGAAGAAGAAACGTTTTTTTATATGGTAATTGAGTATGTTGATCATGGCTCATTAGAAGAAGAGATCATCAAAAGTAAAAAAGTACGGGAACAAGACGTTTGGAGAATTGCTCGACAAGTCTGCCATGGACTTCAAGCGGCTTTATCTGAAGGAATTATTCACCGCGATATCAAACCGGCAAATATTTTACTTTCCAGGCAAAGTGGTCATAAGTGTGCTAAGGTTGGAGATTTTGGAATTTCTAAAATGGCTGAGTCAACAACAAGTATTACCAAAGAAGGAACAATACTTGGAACACCTAGCTTTATTAGTCCTGAAACAGCACAGTTAGGAGTGAATAATTTTAAATCAGACATATATTCTTTAGGAGTAACAATATATTACTGTTTAACAAAAAAAGTAATTTTTGAAGGTGGGAATATATTACAAATTCTCTACAATCATGTTAACGAGAAAGTTAACGCTCCTGTTGTTCATAACTCGTTATTAAATCCTGACGCTAATTTAATTATTGCAAAAATGTTGCAAAAAAAAGTCGAAAACCGCTATGATAGTTATGGTGATCTAGTAGTCGATATAGACAATATTCTACATAAGAAAAAGCCTACTTTTGCATCATTGAAAGATGCTGAAAGAATATACCACAAAGAACAGATACGCCTTTTTTCTAGCAAAACTAAAAGACTTTCTATTACCAAAAGACTTATGAAAATAGCTTATACTACTGGAGCGGTAGACAATATTGCCATTATTGGAATGTGGAATAATGAATTGCGCGAAGAAAACCTTCATGATCGTACTGCCCATTTTATCGAGAGCTTTACTGAGCTAGAGTTTTTTATCCAGACCTATAAAGACCAGATAAACGTAGTGGTTATAGATCTCGATTATTTAGCAGAGAAATCGATAGATGTTTTTACCAAACTACGAGAAAAATTCGGGCAGACAAGTGTCCTTCTAGCAACAGACGAAAAAATAAATGTCGACGAAGAAAAGCAAAAATACTTTTGTACTTACAACAATTTGATTTTGCGAGCAGGGCAAAGCAAAAATTTACCTAAAATTGAAGAAATAGATCTTTCAGTAATTATAAAACTTGCTAAGGAAAAATCTTGGAGCTTCGAACTAGAAATACAAGAAGACGAAACAATTAGTCGTATAAATATACAACATGGTGATATTTCTAACTTGGAAGCCACAAGAGATATTTCTGATGTGCATGAGCTATTGATTAAAAGAAACACCACTTGGCGCGTTATTAAAAAACTCGCCGCGACATAGATTTTTCTTTTACAAAACTCACTTTGTTAATAAATGCACGATTTGGGATCGATTATACACTTATAAAAACAATTTGTAATAATTTTAAATGTCTAAGGTTATCGTTTATGAATACGCGTTAAACAAATAGTCGAATAGCACAAAAGTATTTGCGCCGCAAAATAAGTGCTCATGATAATAAACCGCGCTTGTGGAATTTCAGTAACAAATTTGTTAATCGCAATACACGAATCAGAAAGCACAAACAATACACTTCCTACAACAAGAAGATATGAATGAGTACTTTTTATTGTAAGTAGACATAGTGCTCTCCATAACATTAACGAAATAATAAAAGCATATATAATTATCGGAAGAAGAATAGTTCCAACGTGCGGTAATAAAAACGAAAGCAAAATTAACATATAAATCACGGCTGGAACTAAGTATAACAGATCTTTTCTTTTCCAAAATGAAAGCTGCAAAAACGCAATAATATAACTACATTGTGCACCTAAAAAAAATAAAATACCATAAACAAACATCTTCGGCGTCATAAGTACTATATCACCAACTAGCGAAAACAACAGCCCCAAAACAAACCAATGTTTTACTCCGTAATTTGCAGTACTATCTTTTTCATAATTCCACACCTGAATTAACAAAACTAAAACAAGCGGTTTTGTTATATAAATACCATTTCTAAAATCATATACAATAACAATAAGATGCAAAATACTCGTCAATATAGCCAAAGTAAAAAAACTACTTTGTGCTCTATTCTTTAATCTCATAATTACTTTCTCTTTGTTTTAAGAAATGTCGTCAAAACCATAGTTGTTAAACTTTTTAAACGTCATTAAATTAAGAAAATATTTAAATAAAGTGTAATGTAGAGGTGGTCTCGTATTACAAGTGCGGAGAGATAATGTTTGCCATTGTCATATTTATAGAACCACCTTAAATAAGCTTTTACATTTGTTTGCGAAGGCCGGGCGGCACAAGACCGCCCTTAACCGCTGTCATAAAGAAAATCTATTTTTTGGGTGTCTGACAATGTTATAGGATTCATACATCTTTTTTGTAAAAACAAGATGGCTACGAGTCAATAGATTAGCTAGCTTCATTAGCTTCGTCGATAGACTCTTCTTTCAAAAACAAGAAAATCAAATAGATAATCGCTATAATTACCAACATATTCGCCAAAGAACTTTCGTAGGAACTAATAGAAGTCACTCGTTTTTTGGTTTGCGATTGTAGTATTTTAGCTACTGGTAAAATAGGATCGAGTTCTTCATTTTGTAACTGCTTATTCAACGTAAGAATACTAAGGTTTGAAAGTGGCTGCGCTTTATTGTATATAGCAGTTGCAGGGCCAGCATCTCCAAGAAACTCTTTTTTCTTTGCAGGACCAGCCAAAACAATTTGACTGCTCAAAGTTTCTATTGGTATATTTTGACCTAAATATGTATCTTTTGGTATACGCGATAATCTCAAAAACGGAAATCGAAACTGAAAATTTAGTTTCTTCCACTCATCCAAGGAAAAAAGCTTATAAAGGTCTTTTTCTAATAGCTTTGTAAGACGTGCATGTTTTTGTGGTAACAACAACACAACACAATCAATTTCTTTCTGTTGTAGTTTCTGAAACGATTCATCAAGTTCGCCTGTTGTAATTTTTACTTTGTCTTCTAATTGAAAAGCCTTTAATAAAACTTGGGCCATTGTATATGAACCAGTTCCTTTTTCGTCCGTTGCAATAGACTTAATATCAGAAAAACTTTGGAATGAGTGATCTTTACGCATGACGACATGGCACATCTTATATCCCACAGCAGCGACAGCCTCGATCCCTTTTTTTCGATTTTGAACTACCTTATTTATGTCAAAAAAACTTTCCGCTCCCATCAAAGCAATACGAGCCTTGCCATCAATAAGCGCTTTTCTTGGTGAAGCGCAACGTTCTAATTTTAAGTGCCGTCCACGGAATACTTTATGAATAACTTGTTGTGCTTTTCCAGCAGCTCCGCTTAATTCATCTAAATTCTCGACGGCAAACACTAAGTTTTTGTATTTATTTTTAGCACCTTTTTTGTCATTCGGAATAAGCTTGTTTTCGCGCAAAAACTGTCTTGCTACATCCCGATAATGAACACCTTCTAATTCCACTTGACGATTCATTGAACGCATTGTTTTTTCATCTATCAAGTTCTCTAGTTTTTCAAGAGTACTTTGCAATTTTGGGTACTTTGTCAAGGCTGATTTATTCACGACAGGTACCGCTTCATATACAGGGAAAAAATGCAAATTATCCTCAACAACTTTAAAATCAAAAGCATCGATTTGTCCATCAGTCGAATAACCAATAGCAACATCTACTTCACCGTTTAGCAGTGCGCGATACATTGCTGACTTATCATCTTCGATTATCACATTGTCTGTTTTCAGACCATAACGGCGTAACATCGCTGCTAAACCATCGAGTGGACGCTTAGTAAAGTCAAGGTCGCAAGAAATTCGTAAGCTTGATAAATTGGCAAGATTTGCAATATTTTCAATTCCATCAGAAACCGCTTGGCTACGTCTAATAACAAGCACATAATTATTTGCAAAACCAAGTCTTTTTTGCCAATGAACGTCTATTTCTGCGAATTGTTTTTGAACAATAGTAAACGCTTTTTCTTTGTCGTGAAGTGATGGTTGCCCAAGAATCATCAAACCAGTTCCTGTGTACTCAACATATACATCTAATTGCCCAGAAGTAAGGCCTTGAATACAATCACGTGTTTCTCCGTAAGGAATCATTCGTTTAACAGCGACACCTTCATGCTCCGCCAACTGCGCGATAACTTCACCTAAAATTAATTGCTCGCTAAACGGTTTTGATCCTATTTTTAAAGGCTCTTGACAACCTATGACAAAAAAGATAATAAAAGATATCCACAACTTTTGCATTATGAACTCTCCTTCTCGGTTCTAAGAATTCGAAAAAACGCGACTATTTGTAATAACAAGATCATACTAAATGGAATAGCTCCACTAATTGCAATTGCTTTCGAAACCTCAATTCCTCCAACAAGTAAACTAGAAGCAGAGAGCACAGCAATAACTAAACCCCACGTTAATTTATGCTTTGTAGATGGATTCAAATTTCCATGACTGGTCATCATTCCTATTACAAAAGTAGCTGAATCAGCACTAGTAACCAAGAAAACAAATATCGAAAACAGCGCTAATATCTTCAAAGTTAAAGTAAGAGGATAATAATCAAAAAGAGCAAAAAGAGCCTTCGTTACATCTTCTTGAACAAGTTCTCCTAATCCTCCAGATCCAAAAATTTCAATGAAAAAACCTGCACCGCCAAAAGCAGAAAACCATAGAATAGAGAATAATGTTGGTAGGAAAAGAACGCCAATAATAAACTGGCGGATGGTTCTTCCTTTACTGATTCGAGCAATAAAAATCCCAACAAAAGGACCCCATGCAATCCACCAAATTAAATACGTCAATGTCCAAGAAGAACTCCAGTCCTGCAATCCTTCATACGGATATAAGTGAAATGACATACGCACAATGTTCGTTGCGTAATCACCGAGAGTATTCACAAATATTTCAAGTATAAATCGCGCAGGTCCAGCAAAAATAACAAATAGCAATACAAATCCGGCTACAGACATGTTTAAATTACTAAGTATCTTTATTCCCTTGTCTAGACTAGTACTTGCTGAAATCATAAAGCAAATAGTAATAAATACAAGAATTCCCAGATAAAAAAACGTGGAATCTGTCGCTATATGAAACGAAGTATTTAACCCAGAGGAAAGCTGCAACACACCCATTGCCAATGACCCGGCAACACCAAAAACAACAGACAACACCGCAATAACATCAGTAGTATGACAAACGTGCTCAACATACTTTCCAGAAAAAGCTTCTTTAATAGGAGTGGAACAAAGATAAGGTTTTTTCTTACGAAAACCAAAATAAGCAAGTATTAAAGCACTAATTGCATAAATTCCCCATGCATGAAGTCCCCAATGAAAATTGGTAATAACCATCGCTGCTCGCGCAGCTTCAGATGTTTTAGCTGCTATAGTTGGGGGTGACATAAAATGAAACATTGGTTCCGCCACTCCCCAAAACAAAAGACCGCATCCCATACCTGCCGAAAAGAGCATTGACAACCATGAAATAGTCGAAAACTCTGGTTTTTCATCTGGTCCGCCAAGCTTAATATGCGCATATTTCCCAAAAGCGAGATACAAACAAAGAGCCACGAGAAACGTACTCATTGATAGAAAAAACCAGTCTAAATTTTGCAGCATAAAACTGGTAGCAGACAATGCAACGCTTGTCATTTGATGCGGGCGAATCGCTCCCCAAATAGCAATAACACTACAGAAAACCAAAGAAACCAGAAAAACAATAGGAAAATCACCAATATATGACTCTCCTTCTAGTTGTTTTTTAGGGTTTTTATCTGAGGGGGGGTTTGTGTTCGTGGTGGATTTTTTTCCGTCTTTGTTACTCATAGAAACCTCTATTTTTGAAGAATATTTTTTGTATAGTTTGATGCGTTAATTTTAAATATAGCAACTCATCTTATCATAAATTAATTCGTATAGAAAATATTATATCCCAAAAAATTGTTTTTAAAACGGCTTATATCATTTTTAATGAAAAACCAACATTGATTCAAAAACAACAAAGTTTGCTTTTAATCAATTCATTTAAATTAATATTTTCCTAACTCAAAATCGCCATGCCTTCCAAAAAGAAACCGAGCTCCCCCCCCCTAAAACAAAAGCACATATCCTATTTCTGCATTTTGTAATACAATATAATATTCTCTAATTGTCATCGTCACGATGATCGTTTTCGGTTATCTTTAAAAGAAATTACAAATTTTTTCTTTAAACACAATTGTAACTTGGGTCATGGTAATATGCGCTCGCGATCTAGTTGACCAAAGGTCTTAGCAAAAATATATTTCGTGCACAAAATATATATAGCGTAATTTCATAGCTAGTCATATAACAATTTGTGTGATTTATAAAAAATAGGGGGAATTGTTAGAAAATTCAAAAAAATAAATTCCATTCTGAGCAAGCTATTGACAGCACTTACCTTGCTGTGATACATTTTGATTAGCTAACTTAAAGTTAGGGTCGTTTGGTGAAAGAGAGGATGAGTCTATGGAAAACCATAATAGCATAGAAGACAACGTTTTAATTGCAATTCGTCAAATGATTAGAGCAGTGGATTTGCGATCGAAAAACCTAGTCCAAAAATGTGGACTAACAGGACCACAATTGTCTGTATTAAAAGAACTGGCAAAACACGATGAAATACTTGTTGGGAATTTAGCAAAGATTCTAAATTTGAGTAATGCAACAGTAACAGGTATTTTAGATAGACTACAACACAAACAAATGTTATTAAAAGAGAGAAGTCAACAAGATCGACGTAAAACATTTGTACGGTTAACAGATTTAGGCCGCGATATATTAAGCGGAGCTCCCTCACTACTAGAAGAACAATTTGTTCACAAATTTCGAAAACTTCAAGTTTGGGAACAAAATTTAATTCTTTCTACTTTGCAAAGAGTAGCAACAATGATGAATGTAAAAGAAATAGATTATCTAGCAGCAGAAGTCATTAAGGAATTTTAAATGCGATATTTTAAATTATCAGAAAACGAAACTACTTTGAAAACCGAAGCGCTTGCTGGATTAACAACTTTTTTAACAATGAGTTACATTATATTTGTAAATCCAAGTATTTTAAAAGAAACCGGAATGCCCGCGAATGCTGCTCTTGTTGCGACTGTTCTCGTAGCAGCACTTAGTTCCGTCCTCATGGGGGTTATCGCAAATCTTCCTTACGCGCTTGCGCCCGGTATGGGAATCAATGCCTTTTTTACATACACTTTAGTAATTACCCAAGGAATATCTTGGCAAGTAGCCTTAGGCGCTACGTTTATTTCTGGTATTATCTTTATTTTATTAACGATACTCAATGTACGTACCTTGATCGTGATTGCCATCCCCAAAGTTTTACGCTTTTCCATTGCTGCAGGCATAGGTTTATTTATTGCCTTTATAGGCCTAAAGAATGCGGGTGTTATTGTTTCACATCCTGCAACGCTAGTTACTCATGGTAAGTGGTCCCCCTCGGTAATTATATTTTTTATTAGTTTAGCAATTACTATCTTTCTTGTGGTTCATAAATTCAAAATAGCTTTACTTGTTGGTATTCTAGTCGGTACACTACTTGGAATTGTTAGTGGTAATATATCTTTACCAGAAACAATAATTGTTGCCCCAGATTTTAGTCTTTTTGGACAATTTGCCATTAAAGAAGCGCTCACTTTATCAATGGTGGCTCCGATATTTTCAATGTTAATGACCGATTTATTTGACTCTATTGCCACTTTTTTAGGTGTCGCGCAAGCTGCAAATTTACTAGATGACGAAGAACAACCCAAAAATATAAGTAAGGCTCTATTTGTAGATGCAATTGCCACCACTGGCGCAGGGATATTTGGCAGTAGCGCTGGAACTACCTACATAGAAAGTGTTTCTGGTATCGAATCAGGAGGACGAACAGGGCTGACTGCTGTTGTCACTGGAATTCTGTTTTTACCGTTTTTGTTTTTGGGAAACCTTGCAACTGTAGTTCCTAGCTATGCAACAGCCCCCGCTTTAGTTATTGTTGGAATTTTTATGTGCGGACAACTAAGATATATTGATTTTGAAAATTATGAAGACGCAATTCCTGCTTTTCTAGCCATTATCCTTATTCCACTTACTTATTCTATTACTCAAGGAATTGTGTGGAGTTTTATTTCCTACACAACACTTAAAATAACACTGGGTAAGAGCGATGAACTTCACCCAATGATGTATGTAATTACACTGTTGTCTGGTTTAATTATTTTTATAGAGTATTCGTAAAGCGCGAAGAAACAGCGCGCAAAAGGCACAAATTATTCCGACTACTTAAACGAATTTGAAGTTATTCTATCTAAGAGCTTATGGGTTTCGCATTGTTTTACACAAGGCAACCAAATTCATTCATCTAGAGTATTATAAATATAAATGTTCCTAAAGAATGATCGAAATATCAATACTCAGTTTCCACTGTACATTTAAAGTAAGTTATTCTTCACAAAATCACAGAACAATAAAATTAGTTCTGTGGTTTTTTATGATAGTAAACGATGAATCACCTTAAAGGACACAAAATGAAACGGACTAAATTGGAAGAAGAATACCAAAAAAAAAGAAGAAGATTAATATCTCAAAAAGACTGGAAAACGCTTCTCGATCTATGCGATCGTTTAATAGAAGAAGAAATTAGTCCCAAAAGATATTGTGGTCGCGCAAGCATTTATCATTTAATGGGCCATAGTAATAAAGCACTAAGCGATTATAAAATTGCTTTAGAAATGGACTCTAAATGTGGGGCAGCACAAAGAGGCATAGAAAAAATTCTCGATATTTGACATCATGCGTAAACGAAAAGGTAAATAATATAAAAAAAGTAAAGGTTAATCCAGCTGAGATAGCGACAATATTAAAAGAGGTGACTATGAAAAGAGTCAACTACCGCAAAATAGTTAAACAACCATAAACTGAACACCACCAATCAAAAATTTTGTACATTTTAGTTGTTGGCAAGGCGAAATATTTCTCTAATTTGTTGCTTTTGGAGAACCAACTGTATTATTTTTTTTAGAGTTGGAACAACTCCTTCTCCTGTAGCAGCAATAGATTCAAAAAATGGTAAACCTTGTTTATTGAACTCGTTGTTCATTAACTCTACAGGCATCGCATTGGGAAAATCGCGCTTGTTATACTGAAGAACGACAGGAACACTTGTAGGATCCATACCGCATTCTAAAAAAGTTTTATCTAGGAGCTGAAAATATTCTTGATTCGATTCCAATCTAGAATCTAAAGAATCAACAACAAAAACAACGCCGTTTGCATCTTGTAAAGTGTAATGACGAACAGATTCGTAATAAGAGGGTCCGCGCTCCAAAGCAAGATGCACACGTATAAGAGGAGCTTCTAAATATTTTTTCATTTCATTCTTTATATCTTTGGGCTTTAGGGAAAAATTTAAATATAAAAAAAGATCTCCTTTTAACTTAACAACACTTATCTCCCCCGTTTCTATTTGTGCTTTTTGTAAGATATTATAAATCACCTCCACATTTGTCAATTTCCCACAAAATGGAAATCCCCAATAAACAATTTTTATAGTCGGAGTTTCGAGAGCGGAATCATGCGAAAGCATTTCTAAGAACTGAATTTTCTTTTTCCAAAGAGGAAGCAATTCAATGATATTAAAAGGATTATTTTCTAATTTTTTCAGGATGTTTGGAGAATAAAAAAGTGTAATCCATTGTTCTAAAATATTCAATCCATTACGTTCTAATGCCAAAAGATCATTCACCTCTTCCAAGTTATCAAAGATTTTTTTTCTCAAAAACAATGGAACTATAGAAGGTTCTGTAAACCCAAGATAAGGTATTGTTTTAGCCGCAACAAATTTTTTGTTCTCTCTTGACCATATTAAATCTTCTTCGTTTACTACACCTAGACGGATGAGAAAGCGGAGTTGTTTTATAGTAAAAGGTCCTAGTTTAATTTTTTTTTTACAAAAAAATAGTGATCAGAATTTTTTAACATTTTATAACCTTTTCCCTAACTTCGTATTTATCGTGGCGCTAATAGTTTCTTTTTATTTTAAAGACATAACATTTTTTTAAAAGAGGAACAACAACAAACCTATCTAACGCTTGCACATCATCAAAGTGATTGCTTTTCGCTGGGATATATGTCCATTTAATATCTAACTCTTGAACAGTCAATTCTTTCATACGTATTTTATCTATTTTGTTCATTGTGTAGGATTCAGAGTATGGTCCTATGTTGTTGTAATAATTGCGAATCGCTTTTTTTAAATAAAATTTATTCGTGTTAGTCATATCAATTTTATTTTCTAGCGATAAACCAGATGATTCTATCTCATGCACCTTATTACTATTATCTGCAAAAAAAATACGACGATCTTGACCATTCTCTTGATTATCTTTAGATATATATTGGTATGTAACATCTAGCATTTTCCATTTTTTTGTCGTTATAAATTTTTGGCGAAGTTTTTTTAATTTGCAAATATTAAAACGCCACTGGTTCTTAGAAATAGCATCGTAAACTTCAAAAAGAGGAGTTGTATTTGGTATTTGCGGTAAATGTTCTTTTACATACAAATTTATATCTTTTGGTATGACTACATTTTGCGAAGTATAACGTTTTTGTAGAAGAAAAATCTGATAATCTTGCGCAGCTCTTTTATGTTTTTTATGACTTCGTAGAACATTTGCTTTGGCAAGAAATGCTTCAGGAAATATAAAATTTCTTTTAATCGCCTTAGATAAAAGTTTCAGAGTTTTATTGCCAGGGATAGAAGACATGTTATAAAAAGCAACAGAGCTTTTATTATTTTTCAATACTTCAGCATAATGTTTTTGCTTTTCTTTATCACCTAATTTAAATTCAATTGAATCACAAATTTTCTTGAAAAGACCAGGAAATCTATTTAAACGCGTCCAATAACCAATCACACAACTAAAATTTTTGTTCGTTACAAACAGATATTTAGCCTTGTATTTGCCCTCTTCTTTTGTAAAACAAGAATAAAACTTCTTTTTGCCTCTCATAACTTTTTTTTCGTGTTTTTTCGTCAAATTAGGTAATAAACTCAAAGATTTTTCTACTGAACCAATAATACTCTCTAAAGATAGATTTTTATGTATACGAGAAAAATAGAATGACATTTGGATATCATCACTTTCATAAATGTTGTGAACTACATCCAAGGAATCCTCTTCGCTATGCTTTTTAAATCTATCGGGAATACTATAACTAATAGGAAATTTTTCTTCATATATTGTTTTAAATTTTTTTATAGCTGTGCGCGGCGGTAAAATATTTATACTGGCCATTGTAGAGTGTAAGTAGGTTGTTTCTTTTTTATCCTGCATAGATGGGTAACCTACATAGATTAAAAAGCTATGGTTACCTTTACTTCCATAAAGCGCCTCCATTAAATGAGGTGCAAATGGTAACGATGGTATACGCGTTTTATATATATTTTTCCTCGCAGGTATACCATTAATATTTTTTCGTTGTTGAGAAATGAGTTCGTAAGGTTCAATCCACTTCAAAGAAGGCTTCAAAACTTTTTGCCAATTACTAATTTTACGCTTTAGTAAACTAACATAAATAATTCCCATTTTTCCCGGATAATACATGCTAATATTTGCATTACTATCGCTCATAACCGACAGCGATTTCCAACTATTTGGAATTTTGTAAGCATATCTTAAAAGAGGAAAGTGAATATATTTCCACTTTTTACCATGTGGTATAACTAGGTCTTTTTGTATAGTTAAGGATGTAGTTGATTTATTTATCTCTGCAAGATGCCTTTTCGAGGAATAAGGACTCACAGAGTAGCATAAATATACTTTTCCTTGGTAAAAACGATAGAAAACCTTTGCTAAATAATTATTTCCTTTCTTATCAACCAAGCGGTATGCAATATATCGTCCTAAAATACCATTTAAATCCATGTTTTGCGTTCTTGTAATTGTATAATCGCTATATCCATTTGAAAAAATACGATCTTGTGCTTGGAGAATAATCTGATTTAATCCAAGAGTAGGCCCATAATCATAAAAATTAAAAACTATATACTGGTGGCTATTGAGTATATAGCGATACGCTTGCTCATCATTGGTATTGGAAAAATGTTGTAGTTGCCAATTACTTTTTACTTGATAGTTAGCCTTATATTTTTCGTCATGTTTTTTGACCCAAACTTTCTGCCCATTTTGCAATGAATTGCTCTTTTTTAAGTCCGACTGTATTACAATTTTACTACTTTCTCGTTTGCGCCGTAACTTATTACGCATAACTTTAATTCGCTGTAATACTCTTTGCCGTATTTGATCATCTTCTTCACCATCGATATCATCTTTAAAAGCAATGAGAAAGTTATTCCACAAACTCATTTTTTGATAAAAATCAATATTACTCAACACCAGGGTACGAAATGTCGTGCGCATATTCTCTAATCTATCATTACTGTTCTCTACTAGCGCACGATCACTACAAGAACAACATAGTACAAGTACTACAATTATCGCCAAGTTTTTACTCATAGTTTTTATTCCAAAATGCTGTAGAAAGTTCTTCTGTAACTTGTTGTCTAAAAAGAAATTTGCATATCACAAGAGGTTGATTAGCCAACCCTTGCTCAACAATACTGCCTGGCAAATCGCGACGAAAATCAAAAAAACTTTTTTTCTCTTTTACAACATAGTTATTTTTTTTCGCAAAAGCTTTACTCCATTTAGGAAAATGTCGACCATGAGTTTTTTGATTACTTTTAAGATCAACTACCAGTAGATTATTATTCTGTATCAAAGCGACACGACGTTCGTCTAAACTTAAACAGGAACTTGCAGCAGGAATCAATAATATTGGTGTCATAAACTTTAAATTCCAAATGGTCAATTTCCCTTTAATGCCTGTTGACAAAAGTCTGTTTCTTTCTAAAAACCGTAATTGATAACTAAACACCTCTTGAGGAATAGTTGCTATGCATTTTTGATTCTCAATACTCCAAATTTTTACCGTTTTATCAATAGAACCTGAAGCAAGGAGTTTATTATCTTCACTAATAGCAATCGCTTGTGCCCAACTTTTATGTCCTCGAAAAACTTTCTTTTCGCGAGTATGCAAATTTAGAATTTCAACATCTTCTACCAATGAGTAAGCCAAAAGGTTACCATCGTCACTTAAAGAACAACTGATCATCGAATTTTTTAATTTATACTCATTAAGTTTCGCCCCGGTTTTAAAATCCCACACGTGGACATAACGCTGCTGAGTAACAGTCATTAACTGCTGTTTTTTTCTGTGGAACAACATATGTTGTATCGCATGCCCAAGTTTATTTGAAAATCCTTCGCGTATTTTTTTACCGTTTTTTATATTATAAATATGAATTTTTTGTCCATAAACAATTGCTATTTTTAATGGTGAAATAAATTCCCACATAGCCTTTACATCTTTTGTTTTCCACGAGTGTAAAAGTTTGCGATTTCGCACATTCCACACACTAATTACTCCATTTTCAGGTATGTGCGCGGCCATTTTATCTCCCACACTGTTAAACTTTAAATAGGCAAATGCTATGTGACTCGCTTGATGCATATATTTCTCGCGCGACAACTGCCAATTACAAATAAAACCATCCTGTCCAACAGAAACAATACTGTGCCCTTGTGGATGCATCGCAAAATCATTTATGTTATCAGTGTGACTAGCAAGCGTTCGTATAAATGTTTTAGTGATATCACTCCATACAGCAAGTTTATTTTGGTACGCAACAATAATCGACGTATTATTTTGTCTTGCTATAACTTTAGCCGCTTCTTCTATTGAAAATAACTTTTGATGTAAATCGTTCTTCATATCCCATCGTTTTACTAGATTCTGATTGTAAATAACAAAAACACTCTTCTCATCATGACTAAAAGAAAAATTCGTAATATTATTTCGAAGTAAAGAAAATTTTTGTTGTATACCTTCCATCAATCCAAATACGAAAATACCTTGGTTAGAAGCAATAGCTAAAAGTTTACCACTACGGCTAAATTCTACGGCATTGACCCACTCATAGCCTTCGGCAATAACAGTGTTTTTTTTGTTATTTAGTGTTACTAAAATAACGCGGCGATTTGTGGCAACGATAATTTTATTACTCGTTGGATGAAAATGCAAAAATTTTAGATTCTTTTGTTTTCGTTCGTAAAGCTTTACTTTTAACTTGAAATCCATAACAACAACTTTATTTTTAGAGCACCATGCAATTTTCTTATAATTACTATTAAAACAGGCACTGAATACTTGAGTTTCGGTATTGTGCTCGCTTACCATAGCTCCTGAGTAACTATTCCAAATACGTACATAATGATCAGCCGAGCAAGTAATAATATAACGTCCATCTCCACTGTAACGACAACTGAGTATTGATTTTGCGTTTTTGAAATTCATCCATAAAACACTATTTTTTTCAATAGACTGCTTTAACCATGCCCGAGCCTGTTCGCGAATAAGATCAACATCTTTACCTGTAAAATTCTTGATAAAATCTAAAGATGCTCCCGCAAATGCTCCACTTTGAGCCCATTCTCCATTCTTGTAAGCCTCAACACATTTAGTTAAAGCAATTTTGGCTAAACGCGTTTTAGATTTTCGTACCTCTTTAGCATTTTGCTTTTTCCCTTGTTCGGCAATTTCTCTTTGTTCTTTAGCTACTTGCCATTGATAGTACGAGAAAACTCCTCCCACAACTATACTCAAAAGAATAATAATTACCGCTAAACTAGCTGCTAGGTGCCGCACAATAAACTTGTGTGCATAGGTTAAAACACTTGGTGGTTTGGCTAGTATCGGTTTGTTCTCTTGGAAGTTGCGTAAATCATTTGCAAATTCACTCATTGATTTATAACGTTTTTCAGGAGATTTCTGTAAACACTTAATGCATATAGCTTCTATATCAGAAGGGATATCGGGATTGAGTTGTCGCGGCCAAATAGGATCTTCTTTTAAAATGTTGTACCATAGGTTAACGCGGTTTTTGCCCTCAAAAGGAGGACGTGATGTTAGAATCTCATATAATGTCGCTCCAAGAGAATAAATATCTGTTTTTTCCGTGACATTATTGCCATTCACTTGCTCAGGAGACATATATGCAGGGGTTCCCATAATGTCACCTGTTTGCGAAAGTTGCGCATTACCATCCACTATTTTTGCCAAACCAAAGTCCATAATTTTCGGCTGCGCTTGTCCGGTTACCATAATATTTTCTGGTTTGATATCGCGGTGAATTATCCCCATATCATGTGCGTACTGCAACGCTTCAGCGCAGGAAATAAGAACTTGAATGCTCTGTGATAAATTTATTTTGCGATAGTGTATGATCTGCTTTAGTGTATAGCCTGGAACATACTCCATAGTTAAATAATTTTGGGGGTTTTGCCCAACATCTAACAAACGAACAATACCAGGATGTTGCAACTGCGCATTGGCCTGCGCTTCTGTAATAAAACGCTGAACCTCTTTTTCTTCCAGAATACCTTTAGAAATCAGTTTTAAAGCCACAATTCTTTTTAAACGCGTATCTTCAACTTTGTATACAACTCCCATGCCTCCTTGTCCAAGTTTTTCAATAATGCGATAATGCCCAAAAAGCTGATTTGTCGAAGCATCAAATGAACGGCTTAAATGCTCAGTATTTACCATTATATTTGTGTCCGAATTCACTTCTCTCTGATTCATTTCATACACAACGGTCTCGTCGGAAGGCTGAGTTGGAGGTTGTTGATAAACAACGGTCTTGTCTGTTACATCATTCGAGTCAACGGGGATAACTTTTTTAGGTTGGGGTTTTTTAGGTTGGGGTTTTTTAGGTTGGGGTTTTTTAGGATTTTGCGAATTATCTGACATTTCGTTTTCCTTTATCAAAACGAAGAGCTTTGGTTGGAATTCGTTTGGCGGCTTTATCGCTCTATTATAATAAAATAACTTAAGTTGCGACCTAAAAATAACAAGAAAAAGTGAAAGCGAGAACAAAAAGGACAACTTTTAACTCGAATCCATAAGAGGTAACAGCATGAATTTTCTTTGGAAAAAAAGAAGTGATCTGACTAAAAGTAATTTCAATCCTTTTACGGGTAACCTTTTGAATAAACTCAGTAGCTCCGGAAAAAGCCCTTTTAGAATTTTTCTTTCTCTGAGGTAAGATAGAGACATTAAGAGCATCAGAAACAATATCTTCGAAAGAGTAATCATTGTAAGATTGATCAGCAAAAACAAAAGAGTTTTCAGGGATATCTAATTGAAATTGTTTGAGAACACGACAATCATTGCAGCCACCAGGAGCAAGCAAAAACTCAACTGGTAAACCAGTTTTGGTGACGAGCATATGAACCCGCAAACCGAAAAAATAACAACGTTTGCTTGCAACACAACTCCGATGATCTTGTGTATATTTTGCAACGACTAATGCGAATATTGTCACAGACCGGAATAGGGAAACTATCTATGATATAATCTCGCAGATTGTTTCGCTTACTAATTTCAGCAAACAAATGAAAAAGAGAAAGCCATACACTTTCACCAATAGCACGTATGCGGCGATTGAAACGACTTTTACTTAGCATTTTTTTGATGTAGCCATGTTCAGCTAAAAAGTTTCGTCCTTTTTCAAAGTTGCCAGAAAAGTAGAGCATAGAAACTAATGCTGTTGTCATAATTTCTGAATTAGTTAGGACGTGTCATCATTCAAAATATTGTGTGTTTTTTCGAGCCCGAGCCCGTTTGCGAGCCCGTTTCCGAAACTTTCACTAACAATTTATCAAAGAAGCAAAGTTTCTTTTTCCATCGCAAAAAACTAGTATTGAACCAATAAATCACTTTCTGTCGCTCTCAAAAAGTTTTCGGGCGCGGCTCGCAAACGGGCTCGGGCTCAATACTACTGGCGTATCATTAAATGAATCCGTTATATTTTTATCTGTATTGAATGATGACACGCCCTAGTCATTTTAACTTGAGGATCTTCTACAATCTTGAGTACTTGTGTTATCTCATCACATATACAGAAAACAATTATAATTTCTTTTTCCATGACTTTCTCCTTCTTGTTTTTCCTACTTTAAGAGAAGAGTCGTTATAACAGTATAAAAAACGATGTGTGCAATTCGATTTTTGAGGTTCGTGGTCGTGGATCGATATTCCATGTGCGAAAATTAGACTATTAACTTTGAAAGCATACAAATTATTCTATAGAGTAGTTTTTTGATTTTCTCTTTTTCTTTTGAGTCTATTATTTGGGCTATCTTAGCAACATCGAATACTGCACTACATTCATTTGCTGATGCTCTTGCTATAGAGAAAAACCGTGCTTTCTCTTTTTTGCTAAATTTGGCATTGCCTTCTGCTATATTAGCTGTAACCTGATGGCATTTTCTCCATCACATTAAATGTTTCTTTTGTATATTTTAGTGATACTTGATATACATCTAATTTTTCATGATTAAAATTCATTGCATTACCCTTACTTCGTGCCATGTGCCACGATTGCGTCTCACGAGATTCGAACCGCGCACATCGAATTTGTAAGAGTAATTATACCAGACTGTACGATAACTTTTATAGGTCGCAACTTGGGTTAAAATAATAGATATTGTAAAATGATAATGGCAGCGATAAACTTCGCATCAAATAGAATTTTTCAATTCTCTTAGAGAAGTGGCGGAAAACAATTTACCATTTCACATGCTCTTTTATCCATCAACGTCGTTATTTTTCATTTACAGAGCTACGGCTATGCGCGCTCAAAATGCCTAGTTGATCAATAAAACTTCTATTCAACCACCTCTCTTAAAAGTAATTCGCAAAGGCCAATATTCTAATTCGCAATTTTGCCTTTATCCTCTTCTAGCAAATCGATAAGATAATTATGGATTTCATCTCTGTCTTTTTTTGTTAGTAGTAAACATACTGTATTTCAAACCTTACATAGCCATAAACCAAACTCATAAATATCGAAATTACAAGCCCAACAATCATCGCTAGAATCCACGAAAAACCTATTTTATTGGATAGTTTATAAAATTTTTGATTTTCCTCACTCAATAAACACTCCTTAAAACAATTTTATAACAAGCTCTCTAAAAATTAGAATTTAAACGGATTCTCATATATATTTTATTCGTAAGCATCTTGAAAAGCTTTGGCTGTTAAGTTATGCAAATCTATAACTTTCTGTATCGGTTTTTGATAACCTCCAGCAAGATTTGTAACTACGGGAATTCTTAATTCGCGACAAACAGAATAAACAATTTTATCACGTAAATAGATCTGTTCAGAATTAAAGTGCCCTGAGCTTACTTCTGGATCATCTTCATGGCAATCTACACCTGCTTGATAAAACAGAATATCACAATGAGAAAAATTTTGTTTTATAAGGCTAGGTAAATCTTCTAACCATTGAGAGTTATTGTGTTTTTGTATGTCATAATAACCTAAGGAGTAATGATTGATAAAGTTTTGACTCTTTGTTTTACGAACAGTATTTGCAGTGCCATCCCCCACGTGAGAATCTAAATCAAGGATTCCAACCTGTTGTGCTTTGTGTTGTTTATGCAAAAGAATGGCTGCTATTGTTAAACCACAAAAGGTACAAAATCCATTCGCATAATTGTAGCCAGCATGATGAAAACCAGAGGTTGGAGAAAAAGTATTGTTTTTGTGTAAGTGAGCATGTATTGCTGCACACACAAAACTACCTGTCGTCCATTGCAGACTTTTAGCAACGTTTAATGACTTGTTACCAAAACCATTTTTTATCTTACCACTTAAAATTCCTCTTACATAATCTCGATCGTGGGCAACTGCGATTTCTTCTTGAGACAGAGCACGTATCTTCTTAATAATAACTGGATACCCTAGTTGTTTCCACCCATGCACAACCAATTTCGATTTTCTAGCGCTCGGAGAATAACCTACATTTTCCTCCACTTGTTGCCTTTTGTTATAAAAAACAAGCATTTCTTTTGACTTATGACCTATCATGATATTCCTGTTCTGTACGCGAACTTTCTACTAGCGCAAGTCGTAAACCTCACATTTTATTCCGTTTTTAGGTTATGTAGAATATAGGTCGGTTTGTAATCTAAAAAATCAAATTCTTGGTTGAGATTTGTAACCCCAGTCCCAATAAGAACCGAATCAATTCCAAAATCAACAGCACCTTTAATATCTGTAACCAATTGATCTCCTACCATCACAGCATCTTTTGTTCCACAACGAGCAAAAGCTTCTTCGAAAATATAGCGATGAGGCTTACCTAGGCGCGCGAAAGTTATATTTTCTTTAGGGTAACGCAACTTTAAAGCATTTTCTAAAATAAGGGCAAGACTACCACTGGTAATCCCAAAATACCCCTGTGTTTTAGGATAGATAAAGTCAGGATTTGCAAGAACTAAATGCAGAGACTTACCACAATCGAAGTGGTGAAACAACACTGATAATAATAGATCAAGTGTATCGATTACCGAATAATTTCCACCATCGCAAATAATGGCAACATCAACGATGGTATCTTTACTTTGTAACGGCACGATATTTCCACCGCACTCTTCTACGTAACCGCGAGCATCGTCACTCCCCAGAAATAAGCATCTTGATCCACTGAGATTATGATCTTTAAAATATCGCTTAATAAGGCTTCCAGAAGTAATAATTCGTTCTGAGGGAATATCAAGTTCTACATTTTTATATTTGTCTTTTAGTGTTTGTGGTTGTTTTGAAGAATCGTTAGTCACAATAAAATAAGGTTTTTGTAGTCTATTCAAACGAGAAATAAATTCTTTTGCGCCAGGCAAAGCAGAAGTTTGATCGACAATTACTCCGTAAGCGTCAAGTAGCAGTACCGAATATTTCTCTATAATTTTTTCAACGGATGTAATCATTTTGTTTTCCTTTGTGGTTCGTCAAAATTATTTGGAAATTTTTTTAAAAGGCATACTTTCTCTGTCACAGAGATAAGAATAGGGGTTTGGCGAACAAACATCAAAAACATTCGCCAGTCTCTAATTTTGCAAATTATTATGTCGAAATAATTCGACCCTTTAAAATGCGATTACTGTTATTAACTTTGACAATAAGAGCTGGACAAAGTTGTCTTACCACTTTACCTTTAGCGACATCAGGATGTTTTTGTATTATTGTTTTTTCAACGTATGGTTCAATACTCTTTGCTAAATCTTTTTTCGCAACAAAGTGTTTTACCGTAATTCTATGCTTACGTTTTATAAAACTATGCCACTCTTGTACACGCTTACGTATTTTGTCGAGAAAAGAATGTCCAATAGGCCGATCATCGTGGTATAAACTCCAAAAACATTCTTCTAGCGGTGAGTAATAAGTGGCTATTTTATAATCACTTGTTTTTGATAAGAGTAAACGTTCAAATGTTTGTTTACGTTTTTTTATCTCACTCACTACTACATTGCGATTGCTATGCAGAAGCATCGGAGATTTTTGCGTTAAATTTTCGATAGTACACTTTGCTTTAGGTTGGATGCGCGCATGTATAGATAAGAGTTCAAGTTCTCCGAGAATGCTACGCCAGTGAAGAGGAAGAGATCGCGCTGGATGATTGTTAGGAAAAGAAACGGTTGTCGGCAGAATTACTGTTGATACTGGAGATATATACTCTTTATCGTCTTTTTTTACTCCTGGTACAACTAAGATTACTTTTTGTACTTTTGCACGTTGCGAATGACAGTAGATTACTTTTCCAACTGCTTTTCGTAAATAGCCACCTATATCGGGATAAATAGTGAACCCCTCACCTTCCAAGCATGCTTTCCATTTTACCCAGCAATTACTAAATAATAGAACATGAGACTTATCTCCTTTTCCACAACCAACACTTGATACAACATTACTGCGCACAGCAGAAGCGTTTTTTATAAAAGTAACCACTTGTTTAGGATCGGAAATATCAAAATTAATTGGAATCTTATGCCAAGCTGGAACGCAATTATTCCATTCATTAATAGCGTTTATGAACTTTGATTTGTGAGATGTTTTTTTATTTGGAATTGCTGATGTGCGTATTATTTTATTCTTCGTTGCTTTGGGAACTGCATTTTTCATTGGTTTTTGCGCATTATTTTTTTTAGATGTGTTATCTTTTTTTGTTACTTGTTTCTGGATTGGCTTAGCAACACTCTTGCCCTCTTTTTGATTCGTAGTAGACTTACGAAGAGTGGGTTGCTTTTTCGATGCAATTTTTTGAACTGCGATTTCTCGTTTTTTTGGCGTAGTTTTTTGAGCCACAGCTTTTCGTTTTTTCGGCGTAGTTTTTTGAACCACAGATTCTTGCTTTTTTGGTGTAGTTTTTTGAACCGCAGATTCTTGCTTTTTTGGTATAGCTTTCTCAGTCACAGGTTCTTGCTTTTTTGGTGTAGCTTTCTCAATCACAAGTTCTTGCTTTTTTGGTATAGCTTTCTCAATCACAGGTTCTTGCTTTTTTGGTGTAGCTTTCTCAATCACAAGTTCTTGCTTTTTTGGTATAGCTTTATCAATCACAGACTCTTGCTTTTTTGATAACAAAGGTTTGTGTGCTACAGGTTTTTTGCTTTTTGGTCTAATCTTATCAGTAGACTCTTCTTTTTTAATTGTTTTTTTTTGCACTACATGTGTTTTGCTAATTTTTTCTTGAAAGGTATTCCTTTTTATTGGTCGAGCAACACTCTTAGGAGATACATAGTCGCGTACGTCAAATTCATTGGTTAATGTTTCACCATGAGCGTTGAATTCATTGTTTTTCGATGGTGGATCTATCATACGCAAAGTTTGCTCTGTTGTTTTATCTGATACTGCTTGGTCTTTCATATAATCTTGAATATTTAATAACGTCTCGCCATAAGAATCGTAATCGGAAGAATGTTTGGCTAAAGATTGTTCGTTGCTTGTTAGCTTTTCTATATGAGAAGAATCAAGACTTTGGATGTGATCTTGTAAAGGCCGAGATAATTTGTTGATCGGCATTATCGTTTCGGCAAAAGGATCAACTCTTTCTCCATTACTCAATTGCGATGGCGTAGAAATATGTTCAAAATGTTGCAAAGAAACTCGAAGATCAGAAGAAAAGACCTCTTCATTTGTGAAGCCAGCATAACGAAATATTGCCTGAATAGAAGAATGAACATTGAGTAATTTAAGGTCTCCTCCGTGGTATTGAGTAGTGGCAATATTTTCTAGAAAAGATTTAATAACAGGGGCTGATATATGTTCGACATTTTCCATATCGCAAACAATTTTGTAACTACCCAAATTAAATACACTACTAAAAGTTCCCTGTACTAAATCTATGGAATCTTCATTAATAATACCTTTTAGGGTAATTAATTTCACATTGTGTTCTATTTCTTGTGTATTAATTTTCATAGAAAATTACAACTCCCTAAATACATCAATTCATAAAATTAGTCTTATAACGTAGAGATTTTGATTTTTAGCGCAAAATTTTTGCAGAGCTGGGACTCGCAAACGGCTCAAAGTATTTCATGCTGAATGATGACAGACCCTATCATAAAATTTGTAAAGCATCTATAATATCGCGAAACATCGCGGTTATATTTGGATAACGTTTTTCAATGTTTTGATGCATTGCTTTGCGAACGATAGCTTCAAATACTGGTGGAATATCTGATACTAATTTTTTGATAGAAGTTAATTTACGCGTATTAATATTGAGAATAAGTGATTCTAATCCCTCTATTTCAAAATAAGGAGTTTTGCCACTTACTAAAAAATACATTACTGCTCCTAATGAATATATATCAGCACGCTCATCAACGGAAGCAGCATCATCAATTTGTTCTGGAGGGATATAACGCACAGTTCCAATCATCTGGTTTGCAAAAGTAATACTATTACCGCAAACTTTTACTACACCAAAGTCTATAATTTTTATATTTTCTTCATTCTCAAGTAAGATGTTACTTGGTTTTAAATCGCGATGAATAACACCTTGCTGATGTGTATAATGTAAAGCTTGTGCAATTTGTCCTGCTGTTCTTAACGTTTCTGCGGCAGTAAGAGGTCCATATTTTTTTATATACTCTTCTAAAGATATACCTTTTATATACTCCATTGCAATAAGTGGTCGTCCCTTAAACATCCCAAATTCATGTACTTTGACAATTTTTGGGTGATCAAATTTACTGCATGTTTGTACCTCTTGAACAAAACGCTCTAAAATGTGTTTGTCTATATCTTGCGCATGAAGAATTTTAAGCGCCACGGGTTCGTGAGTTATAAAATTTTCCGCTTTAAACACATCTCCTGTTGCCCCAGAACCGATATGCTCTACAATAATATAATCTCCTATTTTGCGCGGATCATCTTCGAAAACTTCTGGAACATCGAAATCATCCTCTCTATCTTCGAACTGCGTTTTTATAGGTGACTCATCCTGCTCTTTCTCTGGACAAAACTCTAAGTAAACAGATCCAATGCGAATACGATCTTTTGCCTTAAGAAAATATTTTTCTACTATAGAGTCGTTGACAAATGTTTGATTTTCATTGGTAAGATTTTTTACAAAAAATCCTTGGTCATTTTTGTATATTTGGCAGTGAAGTTCAGCAATTCCATCGTCATCTAATTGTAAATTACACCCTTTTCCTTTACCGATAGTAAGGCTGTTAGGTAGTGCGATACTGATTCCTGCCATAGAACCTGCGGTGATGAAAATCTTGGCAATCATTGACGATCTTTTCTTTTTAGATTATGAAATGTCTGAGTAACTGTTTGATAAAAACGTTTAACTTGTTGGTCTTCAGGATACTCTAAGTAATCAACAATTAGTTTCATAATTTCGGGAGGAACTTTGCGATTTTCTTCTAAATATTCTTGCGCGGAAAGATATTTAAGCGGTGATTTTCCTGTTAAAAGAAAAAAAAGTAATGTTCCTAAAACATACATATCATCACTTTTTTCTTTTATTGGTCGGTTGTAATATTTTTTTATTTCAGGATCGACGACATGGGTATCATAACCACTTTGTTGTAAGAAGTAAGCAGAGGATATATCAAATATTTTTGTTCTTTTTGTCAACTCTTCTACAACAATATGATGAGGGCATAAACAAATACCATGAATATTTAAACGATGTAAATACTCAATACCGCTAGCGATGTATGCAGCGATCTTTAAAGACCGCGATAACGATAAACGGTCCTTTTTTATCAGCCACATTTCAAGAGTGCACCCTTGAATATATTCTGTTACAAAAATTGGCACTCCATTGTCTTCGATAATGTCAAAAAAATTGATGATTCTTGCACTTTCGAGTGTTTTGTAAAAACTAACTTGTTCGACGAACTTATCTAAAGCGCTTGTAGAACTGTTAACAGGTAATTTCCGCAGCGCGACAATATCATGTTTTGTTTTGTGTTCTGCCTGATAGTTTTCACCAGCTCCAAAGTCGTCGATTTTTTTTAACAAACGATATTCCTGAATATACTCAACTTCTTCCACAGGAAGATCATTTTCACTCCAGGTTTCTGTAATTTCGTAGTTTTGCTTTTTTTTAGGAGAAGCCTTGCTTTTATCTATTGAAAACTCGATAACTATTTCAGCATTACCTAAGCGAATTACATCACCACTATTTAAATCGGTCGCACTTATTTTTGAACCATTTACATGGCTGCCATTGGTACTACCTAAATCAACAAAGCGACAACCTTCTGCAGAAACATCGATTTGGCAATGCATGCTAGAAATTTTGCTGTCATTCACAATTAAATTGCAACGCTTATTTCGCCCTACAATAATCTTTTCGTTTTCTTTAAACGTCAACACCATTTCTTGATCGTTGTTTTTTAAGATGAGTTTTCCCTGCATGGGCTATTCTTTCTTTAAACGAGATAATACTTGGTAGATCGCTTTGTACATATGTTGCGCAGAGCGAAACCTATTTTCTTTATTTTTAGCCATAGCTTTACGTACAACTTTGATTACAACAGGAGGAATATCAGTAACTATACTTGTGATCGGAACAGGAGGATTTTTATATATGTGTTTAAGTAAAACACTTTTTTTAGTGGTGGCCACTTCTGCATATGGTGGTATTCCAGTCAACATGTGATACAGTGTCGCACCTAGGGAATATACATCTGCGCGAACATCCACACCTTTAGAATCGCGAATTTGTTCTGGGGCCATATAACGCGGTGTCCCAATAACATTGCGTTCCATTGTTAGATCTGTTTCTTCTAACATTTTTGCTAAACCAAGATCGATTAACTTCACTTGGTGCGTTCCTTCTTCTACTATAACATTTGCTGGCTTCAAATCGCGATGTATAATGTTGTTTTTGTGTGCATACGCCAAACCATGAGCGATATGTCCTGCTATTTTAAGTGCATTTTTATAATGAACTTTACCATTTTTGGAAACCCACTTATTAAGAGCATGTCCCTCAATACATTCCATAGAGAAATAATGACGCCCTTTATGTTCTCCTAGTTCAAAAACTTTGATTATACGAGGGTGATCAAGAGCAATTAGTGCCCGTGCTTCTCGTAGAAATCGTTCAACTAAAGTTTCGCGCAGATTCGATTTTTGATTGAGGATCTTGATAGCAACAATTTCATGAGGTTTATGGAGAGGAGCTGCTTTATACACTTCTCCAATACCTCCTTGCCCTATTTTTTCAATGATGCGATAGTTTCCAATAATATCCTTATCAGTATGCTCTTCTTTTTTAGGTTCCTCATGGATTGCTTCCATCTCTGCCCAAGTAATGTCTTGCTCTGAGTCTTCTTCTATTTCGTATTCGAAAAATAATTTTACATCGCCAACCTGTATCTCATCTCCGTTATACAATTGCCGACTTCGCACTCTTGTGTTATTAACATATGTTCCATTAGTGCTATTTAAATCAATGATATAAAAATAGTTACCGAATACTTCAATACAACAATGATGAGAAGAAATTTTACTATCTTGTAGTTGTATCGTACAATCATTCAAACGGCCCATAGATGTTTTAGTTTTCGCATCTAAAGAAAATTTGACATTCCCACTATCTTTTTTTACAGATAAATACGCTTGCATAAAAGGTTTAACCATCAATATTGTAGGGGTTTAGGGTGTATCCCTATTTGGATTTTTATAAAATTCGAATTATTTTGGGTATAGTGCAGTACTTTGAAGACCACAACGTCATGTGTCTTCAAAGTAATAAAGTTAGCCTACAATTTCTCGACAAAATCCATTTTATAATAGCCTTGTTTTATGGTAACAACTCCAGACAACGGATTTACTTCTATAGTCGTTTCTTCATTTTGATCATTGTTAAGATGAATTACATGTCCAGCTAAAATTCCCAAAGGGGATATCTCGATCTCTACCCATCCTTCTCGATACTTACGATCTCCAGCAACATCAACATCTTTATAGGAAACACCGCGAGAGACAAATTTTTTCTCCATTGATTCAAACTTGTCTTTTTCGTTAGTGATATATAATTCATAATAACCTTTACTTATATTGTAACGCAATTTGGTAGGTTTCCCGCTCATAACAGCATGGCTCATACCCAAATTCACAATAGAAGAAATGCTACGCGTTGATGCTTCTAGTCGCGATGAGGGAGTCATCGAATCGAGATTCATTGTCACCAGTCCCATCATCAAACCCATTATTACCACAACTACCATAATTTCAATTAGCGTAAAACCACATTTATTATTTTTATTCATACGAAAAAATCCTTATTTAATACATACAGATCGTACTTGAGGAAAGCTTGTAAACCCGGCAAATGCTTTGATAAAACCATCCTGTTTCAAAGTCGTCATTCCTTGTTCAATCGCTTTTTCTCGTATTACAGCTGCTTTGCTTTTTTCTTGAATAAGTTGTTTAACTTCATCTGTACCTGTCAAAAGCTCATGAATACCAATACGGCCACGACATCCTGTATTGTGACACTTTGAACAGCCCTCACCTATATGATATATTGCTTCTTCTTGGGCTGGAATTAAACCACTTCCCGATTCCAAAAGTTGATCAAATTGCTTTTCGCCAAATTCTTTGCGTATCGATTGGTACATATCTTCTTCCATCGGCGTACTACTCAGGCACTTCTCACACACACGACGTGTTAAGCGTTGTGCCATAACACCCAAAAGAGCGTCGGCAAAGTTGAAGGGGTCAAGCCCCATATCAATAAGGCGGGTAATTGTTTCCGGCGCACTGTTGGTGTGCAGTGTACTAAACACTAAGTGTCCTGTAAGCGAAGCTTCAATCCCCATTGATGCAGTTTCATGGTCACGCATCTCTCCAATCATAATAACATCGGGGTCAGCACGAAGAAACGAGCGCATCGCAGCAGCAAAAGTAAAACCAATTTTAGGAAGTACTTGTACTTGGCGTAGTCCTTTTTGAGTGATCTCGACAGGATCTTCTGCTGTCCAAATCTTGCGATCTGGTTTATTAATAAATCCAAGAGCAGAGTGTAAGGTTGTTGTTTTACCAGAACCTGTTGGTCCTACAACAAGAACTAAACCATATGGTATTTGCACTAATTTTTTAAACTCATCTAAATTTCGCGTCTGAAAACCCATGTTTTCAATTGGTATTGGTTTACTTGCAGCAAGAATACGCATTACCGCATCTTCGTTACCATTTACGGTTGGAATTGTTGCTACACGAAGTTCTATATCAAGCGGACCAAAATTTCGAAATGGGATTTTGCCATCTTGGGGCAAACGACGTTCAGCGATATCTAAATCGCACATGATTTTGATACGCGTGACAAGGGCTCTTTTAAGCTCGTTGGGAATACGTCTGTATTCGCGGCACTGTCCATCAACGCGAAAGCGAATTAGTGTTTCTTCTTTACCCCGATATGGTTCAATGTGAATATCAGAAGCACCTTCATTAAAAGCGTCGACAATAATGCGGTTTGTTAAGCGAATGATTCCTCCGTCAACTGTCTCTTGAACATCACCTTCTTTTTCTTCTTCTTTGTCTTTCGCTTTTACGGACGCTTCGCGTACCATAAAATCAAAATCTTCGCCAGAAAGAACATTCATTTTTTCTAGCGTATTGCGCTTGGTATCAGAAGTTTCTGTTTTTGGTGCTGTCTTGTAAACCTCTTTCATCTTGTCGTGAATATCTTGCAGTTTCGCGAGCACAAAAGTGATCTTTTTTTTCGTGCAAATCTCAAGTGTTTCTTTTATCTCGCTGCTGAATGGATCGTTAACAGCCACTGTTAGATTATCACCTAGGAGGGATAAAGGAATTGCTTGATATTTTCGAGCATCCTTAGCAGATAGGAGGTTTAACACAGGTTCATCGATGTGTTTAACTTTAGTTAAGTCAACAGGAGTCATGTGTCCATCAATAGCGATTAAGTTGATAAGACGATCTTCTGATAAAACATCTTCTTCTATTAAAAGTTCAGCAAGAGTAACTTTATTTTCCTTTGCTTTACTAAGAAAATCGTCGATCTCATTCATATTCATAAATTTAGTATTTATTAAAGCACGGCGTAATCTAAAATCCGAACTTGCATACTTCAAAGATGTCGTAGTTTGCCCCACGTTCTACCTCCTAAAGCCTTTTGATAATCCTGTAATAAAACAATTGCAAGTGTTCGTTCTCCAAAACTAAAACCAAGCGAGCTAATAATTAAAGTTTTGGAATTAGAGAACTCTAACAAAATCAATCCTTACTAGAGCATCTCGACACGCCCTAATATTAAGATTTACATTATACAATAAATGAATAAACAATTTAAAGCTTATTTCATTGCAAAATTTTCTTGCATACAACTTGTATAAAATTACAATGAAAGAATACGCTACATGAATGCCTCTTACCATCGAAAATACAGGAGAAGCAATGTCTAAAGAACATGATATTTATATCGGGCAATTTGCCGTGTCTATTGGAATGATAAGTTCTCAGCAGCTATCTTCTTGCCTAAAAATTCAGGCACACTTTAGTAATAATGGTAAATATTATTCTCTTTTAGACATTTTACGTCACAAAAATTTTATTTCAGAATCGCAAATCCACGTATTACAAAAAACAACAACTGGAGAAGAGCACAATACTCAAACAGTGAATACCAATGTTCCTTTGAAAATAGCTAATCGTTATCAAGTTATCAAAGAATTAGGACGTGGTGGTATGGGAATAGTTTATCATGCGTGGGATGAAGTTTTTGAACGCAACATTGCGATTAAAATTCTTCGTAACTTTGACGGTAACCATAAAATGTCCGCGCGTTTCATGCGCGAAGCAAAGGCGATGGGCAAACTCAAACATCCTAACATTGTCGAAATATTTGATATTGGAATGGAAAAAGATTTTCATTATTTTACTATGGAATATGTAAAAGGTCGTGATCTACGTCATTTAATGTCGCAAAATATCGGTTTACGACAAGCTGTTCGAATTGTAATACAGGTACTAAAAGCTCTGCAGCATGCTCATAGTAAAGGAATTATCCATCGTGATATTAAGCCTGATAATATAATGATTGCAGGGAAACATGTAAAGGTTATGGATTTTGGCCTTGCGAAAATAGTAGAAGAAAAAATAAAAATATCAAAAACGGGTAATGCTATAGGAACTGTTCACTACATGTCACCAGAGCAAATGCTTGCAGAAACTAAAAAAATTAGTTTTACAACAGACATATACTCAACAGGAGTCACGCTATATGAACTTCTCGTAAATCGTACACCATTTGTAGCAAAATCCTTTGTTGAAGCAGTTAAGAAAATGAATTCTTCTTTTGCAGCGCCACACACTATAAAAACTAAAATTCCCAAACAGCTTAGCGATATTTGCATGAAATCTTTAGAGAAAAAATTACCCAAACGTTATCAAACAACAGAAATGTTTATTCAGGATTTGCAAAATTTTGTCGATAAGAAAAAAAATGTTCATGCTACAGCTAAATCGTCCAAAACGCTTTACGGATTAATATCTATTGTTGCCATAATCTCCTTGTTTCTTCTTTTCTCAAAATCTGTAGGCGCTGAGAAAAAGCCAAAAAATGTGGTGCGTATCGAAGAAAAAACACCTGTATCAAGTAAAGATATCTCCTTAGTGTATCGCGGGGATTTGTCTCGCTCAGGTTTTTACGAAATGAAACCTTTGGCAAAAATTTCGAACATTAAGTGGTCGTTTCCTACAAGAGAGCGTATAAAAAGTTCTCCTCTTGTTGATAATGGTATACTTTATTTTGGAAGTTACAATCGTAATTTTTACGCTTTTGATACAAAAAACGGTAAAATTATTTGGCAATTTACTACACAAGGTTATATTTACTCAAGCCCTACAATAGATGGCAATATTGTTTATATTGGCAGCCACGATGGAAATATGTACGCTTTAGATAAACGCAGTGGAAAACAAATCTGGAAATTCCGTACACCTGATAGTATTTTGTCATCACCTATTGTGAAAAACAATGTTGTGTATTTTGGTTGTCACGATGGAAAGATTTATGCTGTAAATGCTACCACAGGAAAACAAATCTGGTATTACAAAACCGGAGACAAGATTCTATCTTCACCTGCTATTTTACATGAAAAACTATATGTAGGAAGTAATGATGGGTTTTTATATGCCATCAATACTAACTCAGGGCAATTGTCATGGAAATTTGCAACGCGCGGCGTAATTAAATCAACGCCAGCAATAAGTAACAATACTATTTACTTTGGTAGTTTTGATGGCTTTGTATATGCTCTAAGTGTCAAAGGGCAAGAGATATGGAAATTCAAAACAGGTGCAGAAATTCACTGTTCTGCAGCGATCAAAGACTTTGTTTATATTGGAAGTAACGATGGTTACTTTTATGCTTTAGGTAAAAATAAAGGTACGTTAAAATGGAAAACCTTTGTAAAGGCTCCTGTTGTTATGTCTCCTTGTATTTTCGGCGATGCAATTTACTATAGCTCTTTATCAGGAATGTTGTATAGTGCTAATTCTTACAATGGAAAAACACAGTGGCAACAACAACTTAGTTGTAAATTTTCTAGTCCCGTTATTGAACAAGGAACTCTGTTTTTTGGTAGTTTCGATGGCACAATCTATGCCGTACACTAAGGATTTTTATGAGAAACAATTTTAGTTATAATCGCGTATTTATACCCGAATTTTTTTCCACAGTCATCATCTCAATTATTGTGACTCTAATCACGGGTTTTTGGTTTTCTTCAACAGTAAACCAAGCAAGTAGTATTCACAAAACACCTTCTATTGTACTCTATACACTCCTTGTTATATTTGCTGTATTTATTTCGATATATTTTCGTCGTAAATATTCATATTTTGTTTTAGATAGTAAAGGATTTGAGCGCAAAGGTTCTTGGTACAGTGCTCCCTTTGTTGGCTTTGATGAAATTCAAAAAATACGAGAAAGCCGCGGAGAATTTTTTGGTAAAGAATCTCGTTATTTAAATATTGAATTAAAAAACAATGAAGTGATAAAAATCTACGACTATGTTTTTGGGTATGATCAACTGCGTGCGCTGATTGAAAAACAGAGAAAAAAGAAAATCTCCCAAGACGCTTTTCTTACTCATGGGCATGTACACAATTTTGCCAATGAAAACCACGACACACTTGCACAAAAACTATTGCAAAAAAGTAATATCAGGGACAAAGTTTTTGGTAATCCAAATAACTTCTATGATTCTATTGTCGAACTAGGCCGTCGTATCTTGTGCTTGTTACCAGTATGTATAACTGATTTTTATTTGAAAATTATGATAGACACTATTTTTGGAAAAAATAAAGAACAACCGACTCCTCTATCTTACTACTCAAGTTTTATTTCTCTGTTAGTATCGATTATGGTTGCACGCTATGTATACTTTAATCTATTTTCATACGAAAAAGGTTTACGTTATCATCTAAAGGCTAAAAGAAAATGAAAACTTATTTTTTTACTCACGATAGTTGCTTAAAGCACAATGCTGGTTTGCAACATCCAGAACGTCCGCAGCGTTTACAATCTATATATGATAGCATTCGTCAACAAAATATTTCCCTTGAAAAGCGAGTTCCTTATAAAGCTTGTAGTGAACACCTTACTCTGGCTCATAGTGATGAGCACGTAAAAAGAGTGCTCGATACTAGTGGAAAAAGTACTAGTTTTGATGCCGACACTAAAACCAATGAGAGTAGCGTTGACGCAGCTTTGTATGCCGCTGGTGCATGTATTGAATCAGTAGATTTAGTTTTACAAAATCCCGCAACTACCACTTTTTGCGCTGTTCGTCCTCCTGGACACCACGCAGAGAGTAATCGCGCTATGGGATTTTGTTTATTCAATAGTGCTGCAGTCGCTGCTGCTTATGCGATTAAACATAAGAACTTGCAGAGAGTACTCATTTTTGATCCAGATGTTCACCATGGAAATGGTTCACAAGAAATTTTTTATAAACGTCGTGATGTTTTTTATACTTCGATACACCAATACCCTCATTATCCAGGAACAGGTGCTGTGAGTGAAACGGGAGAAGGCGCTGGTTTAGGTTACAACTTAAATTTCCCCCTTCGCAGTGGAGAAGGCGATGATACATATATATATTTGGCACAAAATGCAATTCTTGGTATAATAAAAAACTTTCAACCACAGCTTATAATTTTTTCCGCAGGTTTCGACTCTCACAAACTAGATCCTTTAGCAAATATGGAAGTAACAAGCTTAGGTTTTTGTCAAATGTACACTGTCATTATGCACTACGTACTAGAGCAAAAAATTCCTTTTTTTTATACTTTGGAAGGTGGTTATTCTTTGGAAGGTTTAAGTTCAAGTACCACACTTTTACTTGAAACAATCACAACTGAAAATTGGCCCCGCATTCCTCAAGTTAAACCTTCTGCTTATGTTGAAAGCCTCGTAGAGAAACACTCAAAAACATTTAAATTATAAAGGACACACAATGAAAATAATAATCACTCTTTTCTTTTGTTTCTTGTGCTCTCTATCTCAAGCAGAAGACTATATGACTCTCCATGTTGATGCCACAGATCTAACGAGAGGTCTTTTAACAGCTGAAATGGAAATATATACTAGTGATACAGAAATTGTAATGTGGTATCCAAAGTGGATTCCTGGAATTCATGGTCCACGAAACCCTGTTGAAAATATAGGAGGAGTGTACTTTTACTCTGAAAAAGGCAAAGAATTGAAGTGGCAACGAAATTCTCATGAACCATTTCGTTTTGTTTGCAAGTTAGATCAGGATACAAAAAAAGTACGAATTAAATTGCGGTATATATGCAATCAGCCTAACGGTAACTCCACTGGAATAGATAGCTACGGTAATTCGCAAATGGGAGTAATCAATTGGAATACCGTTTTGCTGTATCCCGCCTGGAAAAACAACCAACTTAAAGTACGCACAAAATTAACACTTCCTGCTGGCTGGAAACATGCTAGTGCTCTACAAACTAAAGGCCAAGAAAAACAAGAAATTACTTTTGCAGAAACAACACTGCAAGAATTAATCGATAGTCCTCTCATCTGTGGACAGCACTTGCGTACCATCGATTTAAAAGTTGATAATTTTCCTCCACATTACTTACACCTTGTAGCAGAATCAAGTCGCGACTTAAATATTCCAGAAGGGCTTGTACAAAAATACCGTAAATGCATACAGCAAGCTCAAAAAATATTCGCAAAAGCACACTTCCGCGAATATCATTTTTTAGTTTTTATGAGTAATCGTCTCCCTTCTACAGGATTAGAACATCTCTCCTCCAGTTTAAACGGTATAGGAGAAAAAGATTTTTTTAATAGCTGGAATCTAAAAGGTTGGGTTGGTAGTCTTCTTCCTCATGAATATGTCCACTCGTGGTGTGGAAAGTATCGTCGTCCTGTCGGTATGCATACCCCTGACTACCATAGCAACAAAGATACCCGGCTTTTATGGATCTATGAAGGTTTAACCACATATCTAGGAGAAGTGCTTGCTGTACGTAGTGGTTTTTTAACACCAGAAGAATACATTCCACGTTTCACACGTAAACTCAACTACCTAACCAAACAAGTTGGACGTAGTTGGCGCCCACTAGAAGACACATGTATATGCTCATATACGCTAAGACAACGAAGTAAAAGCTGGGGTGTGTGGCGCCGTGGCCAAGACTATTATGACGAGGGTCTTCTCTTATGGTTAGAGATAGACACTATGATTCGTCATCGTACTTTTGGTGAAAAATCGCTAAATGATTTTTGCATCAAATTTTTTGGAAAAAGTAACTCTCAACAAATACTCGCATTTGACCTACTTGAGGTTTATCAAATCTTAGACGATATTGTTCAGTACGATTGGAAAAATTTTATTGAAGGCCGTATAAAAGAACCAAAAGAACAACTCCCTTTAAACCTCGTTAATTTGTGCGGTTATCGAATGATTTATACCAATAAAGCTTCCAAATATTTACAAGAACTTCAAAGCAGACGTAAGTACATTGATGCTTCAGATTCACTAGGCATTTTATTTGGCTACGATGGACAAATACGAAAAATAATCCCTGGTATGGTTGGGGATTTATCAGGAATCGCACCAGGCATGCAAGTAACAGGGATTAACGGACAAAAATTTACAGTATCGAACCTCGAAAGTGCTATTGCTAACAGCATTGTCACCAACAAAATAGAGCTTCTTGTTTTTCAACGTTATACATACAAAATATTAAGCCTGAAGTATGATGGTGGGGCAAAATATTTACGTTTAGAACGCGTACCAAATTCTGCCGACATGTTAACAAAGATATTGCAGCCTGTGAGATAGGGGAAAATTTTGAACGTTACTTTTTTAGGAACAGGTACATCTCAAGGAGTACCTGTTCCGATGTGCGACTGCAAGGTTTGTACATCAAACGATTTTCGCGATCAAAGACTGCGTACTTCTGTTTATGTTGAGCACAAAAATGTAAATATAGTTATTGATACTGGTCCTGATTTTAGACAGCAATTACTACGGGAAAAGATTACCCAAATAGATGGTATCCTGTTTACTCATGGCCATCACGATCATATTTCAGGACTTGATGATGTACGTTGCTTCAACTTTAAATATAAAAGATCAATGGCAATATACGCAAGTAAAAGTGTAGAAAAAAGACTTCGTCAGGTATTTTCATATATTTTTGCGTCTTTAAAATATCCTGGAGCACCCCAAGTACATATGACAAGAATCAAAAACCAAATATTCCAGGTCAAAGGTCTTAAAATAACACCAATTAACGTACATCATGGTCAGCTTCCCATTCTTGGCTTTCGCATAGGTGATTTTACCTATCTAACAGATACAAGTTCTATCCCCGAAAGCGAAGATGAAAAAATATACGGATCTAAAGTAATTGTTCTTGATGCTCTACGTCAAACTCCTCATCCGACGCATTTACATTTACAAGACTCTATAAAAGTTATTGAGAAATACCAACCCGAAAAGGCATATTTTATACATATGAGTCATCAAATGGGACTACACAAAGAAGTAGAAGAAAACCTTCCGCCAAACATGTATCTAGCTTATGATGGTTTAAAGATACAGGTGCAAGAATCATGATTATTATTATTGATGGTTATAATTTACTATTTCATGATTGTTGGCCTTATCATGATGAAGTACTAGAGAATAGTCGCCAAAAATTGATTTCTTTTGTTATTTCTTTTAAGAAAAAAATGCGCGTACGAAGAATAATCATTGTTTTTGATGGCTGCGCTGGCATTGGTCCATATAAAAAACAAACTCAACAAAACGGTGTCGAAATTATCTATGCTATTTGCCAAGGGAAAGCCGACGAAAAAATAATTGCGTTAAGCGGAGAGCTAAATAATGTTGTTGTTGTTACTGCTGATAGACGCGTCGTAAAATACTCAAAAAGAAACCGTAGCGACATAATTACTCCCCAACAATTTACGCAAAAATTACTTAAAGCCAATAGAAAAGAATCGCAAAAACAAATTGCAATGCCATCCAATAACGTTGATGAGTGGTTACAAGAATTTGGAATGGCTGATGAAATTGAAATACCTAAAAAACTAGATGAAGAATTACCACAAATTCCTGATTTCCACGAAGAAGAATCTTGTCCTGAAGAAGAAACTCTTTTGGATGAAGAATCAGTTGAAGACTGGATGAAGTGGTTTCGTATGAAAGAGAATAATGATGGGTGATACAAAAAAATTACTAGAATTATTTAATGAAAAGGCTCCGATCGCTCAATTATTTGGAATGAAATTATCTTTCGATGACCAAAAAAACGCGCGTATTCATTTACCATATAATCCCAATCTCGACCACGCCCTAGGGCTGGTTCATGGTGGTATATACGCCACGATGTTAGATAATGCTGGATGGTTTACAGTCGCTGGACACAATGAGAATAATAACTTTTGGATCGCTACAACAGAAATGTCGATTCATTTTTTACTACCTGCGAAGCAAACCGAACTTGTGGCTATTGGAAAAATAATAAAATTAGGAAAACGGCAAAGTATCGCTGAAATGTCCCTGTTTGATGGTAACGACAATCTTGTTGGGCACTCAACGGGAACATTTATGCAATTGTCAAATGTTGCAATGTAAAACTTCACAATGTTTTGGTTATTCTCATACAGAGAAAGGTGCGGTAAGTGGATAGAATAAAACCATGTCTTTACGATGAAAAAAAAGGTTTGAAATTTGAGTTGGAATTCACTTCCGATAACAAAATTGGTAGAGGAACCTCTCCCAAAGCCAAAAATATAACGATTAACCTAGTAAACGAAAGCGTTTCAAGTAACCACGCAATTATTCGTTGCCGTAAAGGAAACTGGGTTCTATGCGATGAAAGTACCCACGGTTCGAAAGTAAATGAAAAATTAGTACACCAGAGCACCTCTCCTCTCCGCCACAAAGACAAAATACAAATAGGAGAGTACCAATTCATATTTTTCGATGAAGAAGCCATTTCAAGTATTGGTGGTACACAAGAGATTTCACTAAAAACAATCAACTTAGAGAAAACAACACAAAAACAAACGCAAACAGTGCAACACCACTATGATAAATGGGAACAAGATCGGCGACCAGAAATTATCATTATTGCATTTATATGTATGATTTTGTTTATGGTATTATTTATAGGGATTTTCTTTAATTTTTTCTTTCAACTTTAATTTATTTGGGGCGTGTCCTCATTCAAATAAAAAGACGTGACCGTAACCTTGACACCGCGACCGTAATCGTTGTCGATTAACATGAACAAGAAGCAAATAGATTAGAGAATCATTTTCGAAAGCATGAAAACAATACGAAACACTAACTCCTTACCTTGTCGCCAATCTTGTTGAAGGCCAAAAAGGGGTATATGGGAAAAAATAATACGATAAGCAGGTCACAGTTTAATTTTTTTTTGTCACAGGTACTTGCCACCGTGACAATTATTATTGAAAAACTTCACAAGAAACAGCACTTCGATTAATAATCGTGACAAGTCTCAATTCACAGCTTTTTTTTTGTGAGTTTTTCCCTTGTAATATCTTACAAGTACACGTATTATTTTTGTAGTTACAAAACAACTATCACTAAATTTTACGGAGCGAAAAAATGACTATTACTAATTTCCAAATACAACAGCAGTTTTTCTTTCAATTTACCTTTTTTGGGTGAAAGTGGTCAATGTATGTTGTGTTTGAAAATCAGTAATACTTGGCCCCTTATGGGGCCTTTTTTTATGGACATATAACTAGGGCGTGTCATCATTCAATACAGATAAAAATATAACAGATTCATTTAATGATACGCCAGTAGTATTGAGCCCGAGCCCGTTTGCGAGCCCGCGCCCGAAAACTTTTTGAGAGCGACAGAAAGTGATTTATTGGTTCAATACTAGTTTTTTGCGATGGAAAAAGAAACTTTGCTTCTTTGATAAATTGTTAGTGAAAGTTTCGGAAACGGGCTCGCAAACGGGCTCGGGCTCAAAAAAACACACAATATTTTGAATGATGACACGCCCTAAACTTTGGGAGGTTAACTCAGTGGTAGAGTATGAGACTGAAAATCTCGGTGCGGTGGTTCAATTCCA
Source organism: Candidatus Uabimicrobium helgolandensis (assembly GCF_041508025.1). Classification (NCBI taxonomy): domain Bacteria; kingdom Pseudomonadati; phylum Planctomycetota; class Candidatus Uabimicrobiia; order Candidatus Uabimicrobiales; family Candidatus Uabimicrobiaceae; genus Candidatus Uabimicrobium; species Candidatus Uabimicrobium helgolandensis. The sequence continues at coordinate 874,635 of NZ_CP165719.1, read as the reverse complement.
CCACTTCCCACCAAATAGGGATATAGCTCAATTGGCAGAGCATCAAGTTTTGATCTTGACGGTTTCAGGTTCGAGTCCTGATATCCTTGTAGCTCGTTTTACAATAACTAAACTTTGGGAGGTTAACTCAGTGGTAGAGTATGAGACTGAAAATCTCGATGCGGTGGTTCAATTCCACCACTTCCCACCAAATAGGGATATAGCTCAATTGGCAGAGCATCAAGTTTTGATCTTGACGGTTTCAGGTTCGAGTCCTGATATCCTTGTAGCTCGTTTTACAATAACTAAACTTTGGGAGGTTAACTCAGTGGTAGAGTATGAGACTGAAAATCTCGGTGCGGTGGTTCAATTCCACCACTTCCCACCAAATAGGGATATAGCTCAATTGGCAGAGCATCAAGTTTTGATCTTGACGGTTTCAGGTTCGAGTCCTGATATCCTTGTAACCTATTTATTTTGTTAGAGGCCAGAGTATTATGGAAAATATAAAATGTAACCTAACATCTCGCGAATTAGAATTTCTTTCTAGTTTGTGCTGCAAATTGAATGCAAATGAATACAATTTACTAGTACATAGAACAAAAAATAGCAACGAAAGTTTAGCAGAGAGCGCTCGTAAGATAGGAATAAAAGAAGACTATGCACGCAAATTAGCGCACCGCTTACGCAAAAAGATTATTCATACTTTGGGAATTGATAAGAGATAGAAATTTTAACTTGTTATAAATTAAGTCGGCGTGTTAACTTTCTCATTTTTATCGGCGATATAGATGTGCAACTACTCGCCAAATTTCTGCAAGATATAGCTCTAGTTTTATCCTAATAATTTTTTCACCATAAACAATATCAACAACAGTTGCTCTTTTTAATGCAGAGCTTATATTATTGCGAATAGTGTAATTTTTTTCCATTAGCTTTTTAAGGCCAACATTGTCATGTAGTGGCAAATCCATAATATAGAGTATGAGCTTATGATAGCCATCAGCGCGAGCCCTTTCTAAACCAATTTTTTTTGCTTTCGATGTGTTTACTGTCTGTGGTACAAAACTTTCACCTGTGACAACTAACGTTTTGTTTGCCCACTGCGGAATATATATCGTTTTACGTAATCGCTGGTGGCCCTTTTGCGAAGGAATCATTCCTTTGCCCTTAGCAATGATACTTTGAGATCTTACATGTAAATGTAAGTTTTTAAAGTCTTTAGGCAACCACAACTCTCCCTTGTAAGATGTTGTACAAATGTGTGATAAAACTTCTTCAATATCGCGTACTTTTACTTCAATAGCAACTTCGACTACCCCCAAATTTTGGTGTTGCAGACGCGTTTGTGTTTCTGTTTTGCGAATAAATAAAGTAAATTCATTTTGTACACTGTGATTTTCGGCAATAAAATCGCTTACTTTCAAATCATTTGAAATCCGCATATTTTTAATGATATCACTGAGATGTTTGTATGCATTTATTTTCGCACAGTGAATAGCAAACTCTCTTGCTTTTTGGCTTGCTGGTGATGCTTCTTGGATGTAACTACCAATCGGAATTGTACCTGTTGCATAGAAAATCTTTTGCGAATATTGACGAAGATTCGCGCTATTATAATTTTTGATATCATTTTCTTTTGTTAATTTTTCTAGACAGTCAATAATACTTTTTAAAGTGATAGCAATTGTTATTTTGTAAGCTTTTTGGCGTGCATCAACATAAACCCCTATTTGCTCAATTTTTTTTTCGTATATAATTCGAAAATCCTTTTGTAATCTATACTGATAAAGAAATGTTTTAATGCTATTATGGGAAGACAAAGGTAGATTTACTATTTGTAAATCTAATTTGTCGATTGCATCTCTACGCGCTATTTTTTCTGCAATAGTGACAGACGTATCATTTGTTTGCGATAATAAAAATAGCATAGAAAATAACATTAAAAATACGTAAATCTTCAAGAACTTCCCCCCTCTGATGGGTGTTACTTTATCTCTTTATAGATTTTTATAGGTTTCACGGTCCTGTATTAATTATGTGCGTAGTTTTTTATTTGTCCATATGAAAAATATAATTGCTATTATTATATAACCAATTGTAACTAATGTATAGTACGTAGACATTATTTTTACATTAGCAACACGCGAATTTGCAATTAAATTAGAAACTAAAGATGTTGCCCCATGAAGAATTGTAAATAACACATAAGTATAAATAGCTGCGGTGCCAGATGTTTTTACTTGTAAGGAAAGAAAAAAAGCACAGCTAAAAATAGCAAGTAAATTGGCAATCGACATTGATATATACAGCCACTTCCCCGCAGTATACTTTGGAAAAAAAGCAACAAGTATAATCGTAAACAAAATAGTAATGATGATAAATGGCGCACTATAGTACAAAATAGCCCGGCTTTTACCATTAATAATTTCGCGACTAGACAGAGATGTTAACAACAAAAAATCAAAACTACCGCGTTTTGTTTCTCGCACAAATGATCGCGTACAACCTGAGAAAAAAGTAAAAATAGCGCAAGGAATCGCAATAATAAGACCAGTTACTGTAACAGATAATAAATTAAATGGAACAGGACGTGCGTACAAATACATAAATAAATAATGAGCAACATAAGTACAAATTGGTATTACCAAAAGAGTAACAACAAATTTAAAACAAAATGAACGATATCCTCCATAAATTTTATAGTAGTCGCGCCAAAATATTGGATTATCATTAATTTTGTGAGTATTTTTATTCTTTGTCATTGTGACTTCGCCAAATGTTAAAGCGTGATTGTTCAGTAACTTAGTTGCAAAATATAAAGATAACAGTGTAACAATAACTCCAATACTAAGGTTACCCAAAGTCAGAAACCATGATATTTCGGTGAGAATTTTTTCTGCAACTAAAAAAGGTGAAAAAGCCTGACAAACCATACTTGCAAGAGACGAAAGTGATATAATATTAGGAATAATAGCTATAAACATAGACAGTGCTAGCCATAATAGAGTAGCTAAAAATGCCAACACTTGTGTTTGAGAAGAGAAATGAAATGAAGCAACTAAGAGACCCAAAGCGGCTACAACAGAAATAAAGCTAAGTTGCACAACAACAAGCTGTATAACTTGCGCAGCAGAAATACCACCAAAAGAATAGCAAATAAACAAAACAGGAACGATCCCCAGATAATATGAAAAAAATGTTACTAGTAAAGCATAAAATTTTTCATAGATAATTTGGTGATAACTTATATTCGAAAGGTTAAGAAGAGCCAACGTTTGCTGCTGCTGTTCTTTTAGAATACTGTCTGTAGCAATGGTTGGAATACTTACTAAAAAACAAACAAAGCTAAACAGAGAAAATTGGTTCAATATATTATTTGATAATTTATGATAATGCTCAGTAGAAAATCCATAAAAGATGAAGAGCAAAGAAATAACAACGACAAAAAAAGTTCTTTTAAAATAAAAATAACGATCATGACTAAAAAAGCGTAAATCTTTTCTTAAAATAATCATAAGATACCTTCTCAACAGCTTGTTGTATTTGTATTCGCTGTAAGCAGAAGTGCAGACCTAACAGACATTAAAACTTCTCCAAGTAAATTTAAACCTTGCCAATTCTCTGGATCCAAAATCGCATCTAAATGTTTCCCAAAAAATAAAATCTATCTGTTTCTCGCATATACATTCTTTCATCTGGCAAAAGCTACCGATAAATTTAGGATTGGATCTTATTTTCTTTAATCAGCAAAGTCAATTCGCAGACGTAAATTGCGAACAATATAGTCAAAAAAAGCCTTGGCGATCGCAAAATGAAGAATTGCAAAAATACAATTCACAGTAAAACCAGTAGCACCTTTCCACAACATACCACTTTGTCCTGATGTAAAAATAAACCCACTTAATATATGCCAAAGTAGAACATAAAGAACAAAATAATTGCTTGCACGGCGATATTTCTTATAGTAAAAAGAGCAAAACAAACCACAACAAAACAAATTAGTAACATAGGCTGTAAACCAAAACGCAAAAGAAAGAAGTACCAATAGATCTTTCATATCCCCTGATTTCTTATTCATGATAAGAAAAAATCCAAAACTTACCGCAGATAGAATAAAGAAAAGAGCCGAATGTCGAATAGCTGCTTGGGCTTTACCAACAACAATTTCTTTATTCGATAATTTTGTCATTAAAAGTATACGCCAACTTTTATGCTCCATTGCTTTTGCAAATGTAGCTGTTGAGTTGTTAATAAGTGACAATGCAAACAGTAGTAAACATATCGCTGATAATGATACGAGTACTTCCGATGAGTGATTGTGCCTTTCTACTACAACGTTAAATGCAACAAACCCTCCAATAACAAGAGTAAAAATAGTTTGAAATGCACCTCTTCCTCTGTACATCATGTAATAATCACGCCACGCAACTGGATTACCAGTAATCTCTTTACCTACAACCTTGCCTTTAACTTTTTTCCTTGGGATCATTGTTACCTTATCAACAACTTTGTTTACTTTCGCGCCAAGACCTACTTTATTGCGGGCTAAATACATATAAGGTAGGATATATATAGAGAGAAAAAGTAGCAACATAGAGAACAAGCATTGCCACAAAAAATTTTCGATACAGTAGTTAAAACTAAATCCCTGTAATACGTAGTATAGAGAATAGCCACAAGACATCGAAATAGGAGCAAATAGAGTCACAATGCAGTAAATAATCACGAAAAAACTCGCCATAGATTCGCACTGTTTACTTGTAAAACAGACAGAACAAAAAATACCAATAGATGTCGTAATAAGAAGTAAACTAAAAAGGCTAAGTAAAATAAAAAGTACTTGAGTTGCAGAAACACCACCCAAGCTCACACAAAATAAAAAAATAGGTAAGGGAGCAATAGCATTAAGGCAAGTAATAAACAATTGTTGTATAAATTTTCCAAAGACGACATAGCGGTAGGATAATCGTGTAATCACCAAAAGTTCCAAAGTTTTGTTTTCTATTTCTTGGCTTATCCCTCTAGCCGCTGTCCCTGATGCTGTAAGCACAAGTAGTGCACCAGTTGTCCAAGAAACAAAACTTAGCAGATAATATCCTATTGCTGTATTTGAACCTGTATTTTGGCTATTAAGCGCAAATAAGAGGAAAAGAATAAAGATACTACCTACAAAAAAAACTCTATGTAAATAGAACTTTTTTTCAAAAGTAATTCTTCTTAGATCACGTTGAAAAATCACAAATATTGCAGGCACTAAGAAATCCCTCCTTTGGTAAGACTCATAAAAACATCTTCGAGATTTGCCAATAGCTTTTTGGCTTCTTCTATATGTAGATCATTTTTAATTAAATGAGATATGATTTCGCTGCTTTTTAGTTCTTCGCTATGATATTCAACAACAGTTACTTTCTCCTCTTTAATTGTCGTTTTTAGATCGCTTTTCCAGCTTGCGATTGTATCTACAATAACTTGAGCATCTTCGCTAGAAGTGATTTGTAAACGACTAAGATCTCCTTCTACCGTAGTTGCGGCATCAGCAACAGTTCCATTATAAACTTTTCTCCCATTTTCAATGATAACAACAAAATCACATAGATTTTTTAGCTCCGCTAAAATATGAGAAGAGATAAAAACCGTTTTTCCCATACGTCTAAGTTCGCGCAAAAGCTCCATGAGCTCCATTCGAGCACGCGGGTCTAAACCAGAAGCTGGTTCATCTAACAAAAGTAGTTTGGGATCATGTACAAGTGCTCGCCCCAAGGAAAGTCGTTGTTGCATCCCGCGAGAGAGCTCGTTTATTAGTGAGTGTTTTTTCGCAGTTAGATCAAGTAACTGTAATATATCTTCAACTAAATTCTTTCTACGATGTGCTCCTATATGATACGCTGCTGCAAAAAAATTGAGATACTCATACACTTCCATATCATCGTAAAGACCAAAGTAATCAGGCATAAATCCTAATTGATGACGAATTTTTTCTGCAGAGTCCCGAGTATCAAGACCAAAAACTTTTACAGTACCTGCATCGGGTTTTAAAAGAGTACACAACATACGTAAGGTTGTTGTTTTTCCTGCTCCATTTGGACCAATAAATCCAGTGATTGATCCTTCAGGCACTTGAAAACTAAGGTTATTGACCGCTATTTTACTACCAAACGCTTTTCGTAAATTCTTGACTTCAATTGCCATTGGCTTTTCATTATCAGACATTTTTCACCTCAATCTACAGGTACAACGTACCGTAATACACTAGTTTCCTTACGAATAGGATTTTCGCCTACAACTTGCACATAATTTTTCAGATCACAGAATAAAATAATTATTTGGGCGTGGGCCAAATTTCGAGTTGCATCAAGAAGTTTCTCTACATCTTTAACAGTTGTTTGTTCCCAAGAATAATTGTTGTGTGAGGAGGAATAACTCAAAAGCAGTTTTTTTTCTTTACCAGGGAAACGATAGTCAAGTGAATCTAAATACCAAGTTTCTCCAAGGACAATTATTCTATTTAATTTCTTCTTTGCAATAAGATATCCATCTGTTATTTCGATATTTTTTGGAACACTAATCGTTATTTTTTTATCTTTTTTTATACGAATACTTTGCTTTTGGATAGGGATATTACTATTCCACGTACTTAAATAGTTTTTTGAAGAATAAATAGGAATACGAGTAAATAAGCTACTAGTGTCAAAAAATTCATTATCTAAAGCAACATCGCTGTTAAGCGGTAAAAGTAAGCCATTTTGAGTTGTATTTGTCATTGTATAATTACTATTACGTGTAGAATATATACCAAAAACTGTTTTACCGAAAATCTGTCCGTCATCATACATATCAATGTAATTCAAACAATTCATTTTCATTGGGCCTGATTTAAGAATATAACCTTTTAAATATGCAAGAAAGGAGAAAATAATAATAGAAGCAATATAAATCCACCAAGTCAACATGCGATTTTTGAATTTTTTTGTCAACCAGTAATCTATAGGTCCAATAAAAGCAAGATAAGCAATTAACAATAAAATCATCCATGTAAACTTCACTTCACCACTTAAACTCTCGCTCATAGATTTTTGTAAAGAAGAAGTATAATACTCTTTGTACACAGAGTGACTATATCGTAAAGTTTTATTAACAAAATTGTGATTTGTATACATATTTTTGAAAAAGGGATGTTCTTTATCTTGGCGAAAACAGATAATGCGCCCTAGGTTAAAATTAGTAGTTGCAAACGAAGTTTTTTTGGTTGGAAAACCGACTTTGCAAAAAGAAATTTTTCGCGAAACAACAGTTTCTAGTCCTAAGGTAGATGCAAATATGAGACTGCCTCCGCGAGCAAGCCACAGTCGTAAAACTTCAGTTTGTTCTTCGTCTATAACAAAATTCTGTGGGTTATCAACAAACATAACAGACACATGATTTAGCGCTAAAAGAATTTTTGGAAAAGCTTGGATAGGTGTGCTAGCAATATTATAATATTTTTCTTTGTAATTTTTATTTTTTTTAATACCTTTTTGCCAGTTAATCCAAATAGGCTTATCATTCGGCCTTACTTTAAAATCTTTTTTTTTCTTAAACGTTTTATTTTCTGTTTTGAGAGAAACGGAGATGCTAGCGTGCGAATTACTTAAAAGTACATAGTACTTTACAATTTTATTTGAATTACCTGGTAGGATAACTTCTTGAGTATAAAAACGTCCATTCGAAGTGGGTAAATAGTCGACCTGGGTTATTACTAGTTTACCTTTGATGAGTCCCTTTCCCTTATTATTTAAAACAACCAATACAGGTTCTAAACTCGCATCATGAGGTAATGTATTGCCATAGCCACTAAATATATCAATTTCGAGATCTTGGGCATGAACAAAACAGAGCGCAAAAAAGATACAGAGACTTAAAAATATTTTCATTAAAATTCTCCAGTCTGTTTGTAGTTGATGTACTAAGTTGTTCTTAGGACGAAGTCTTTATATACGACAGTTCATTGCAGTTGAAAAAACTACAACAAACTGTCTCTATCATTATTTGACTTCGCATTGTTCGGTGGGTTTAGTCAAATTTTGTTGGGTAATTAGTTCTTGAATTTCTAAGGCTTTCTCATACAATTCTTCTTTTATATAGTACTGCAGCAGTTTTTCTAGCTTATCCATATTTGGTCACCTTATTGAATAATGGAACCTAGTTTTTTGAGTTTATCTTCTCTTTCTTGAACTTGTAGCATCTCAACAAATTCATCAATGTTACCTTGCAAAATACTTTCCAAATTGTAAATACTATGATTTATACGATGATCGGTAACTCGGTTCTGCGGAAAATTATATGTACGAATTCTTTCGTTGCGATCTCCAGAACCACTTTGATCTTTGCGAAGGGCATTTCTTTCTTTTTGTTGTTCTTCTACCATATGACTATACAAACGCGCGCGCAAAACTTTCATTGCTTTCATTCTATTTTTATGTTGCTCTGGTGTTTCTTGACACGAAACGACTATTCCACTTGGGATATGAGTAATACGAACTGCCGAACTAGTCTTGTTTACATTTTGCCCTCCAGGTCCAGAAGCGCGCATATAATCAATTCTTAGATCTGTGTCATTAATTTCAACTTCAACATCATCAACTTCAGGAAGAACCGCTATAGTACAAGCCGAGGTATGAATTCTTCCACCGCTTTCAGTACTTGGAATTCTTTGGACGCGGTGCCCACCACCTTCATATTTCATTTTTTTATATGCTTCTTTACCTTTTAGTGAAAAAGAAACTTCCTTTATACCACCTAACTCTGTAGATGTATTATCAAGAACTTCTAGTCGTAGGTATTGACGTTCCGCGTATTTCACATACAAAGCAAATAGTTCTTGGGCAAAAAGACATGCTTCATCACCACCTGTACCAGCACGAATTTCAACGATAACATTACGATTATCTTGTTCTTCATCAGTAATGAGATAATTTTCGATTTCTTTGCCAACTTTAATTTCTCGTTCTTCAAGTTCTTCAATTTCTTCTGTGACCATCGCACGCATATCAGAGTCTTTTTCTTCTGAAAGTATTTGCTTGGCTTCTTCTCGTTCTTTTTTTATTGTTTGAAGTTCTCGGTATTTATTAACAATTTTGGATAAAGCACCATGTTCTTTTAAATATTTAGTGTATAGTTGGCCATTCTTCATTATTTCTGGTTTTTGAATTAAGTCTTCTAGCTCACTAAATCGGGCTTCCATTTGTTGTAGTGTAGTTTGTTCCATTGGTGGATCCTTCTTTCTAAATATTATTAGTGCGTCAACATTTACCTTTCTTATAGTGGCTCTTTTAGAGATTTCCATCCTTACTTTTCTTTTGCAAAGCACAGCTTCAAAGCACCTTGCCATTCCTAAAATAACTAGCACTATGCGGAATCTAAATGCCAATACGCCCTAAGGGAATACCCTCGCCTAGTAATTATATATGAATACTGTTATTTTTTGCAAGTAGATGTTGGTTATTTCGCAATTTATTTCGCAACGGTAAGAAAAGCAGGAGTGTAAAGGTGATTTGCTAACGAAGTATGAAATGGAGTATATTGTTCTCTAGTGTATGTTTTTTTTGGTGATATACGTGATGGCATCCATCATCTACATTTAATATCTCTGCTCTGGGAATAAGCTTCATCAGTTCCAAGTATTCTATTTGAGAGATAAGAGAATTTTGATCACCACCAATAACTAAAGTTTCAGAGTTTATATTTTTTAATAAACTCCGACTATCATGATCTTTAAAAACTTGTAATAGTAAAATAAGTTTTTGGGGATTAGGAGGAGTTTTAAAGAATGTATATTTAATCGGCGATTTTTTATTACTAAACAACATAGACATACTTTTATGTAAAGATTGCCAACGATCTTGTTGAGCGCAAAGAATCCAGTGGTCAAAAATTTCTTTTGTTTTTTTGCACAGTTTAGCAGTTGTCGATACCAAAACAAGTTTCTTAAATAGTTGTGGATTTTGAATAGCAACATGTTGAGCAATAAAAGCACCCTCTTCTATCGCAATAACAGCATAAGGAGCCAATTGTTCTAAACGTTTGTTATACTGATCAACAATAAATTGCATATCGCAATTCTGCGGTAGATTGTTGAACGTAACTATGTTTACAGTAAAGTACTTTGCATAATAAGAAAAATATGATGGAGAAAGTAGTTTCCAAATAGTAGGATATAAAAGGGTTGATATTCCCGGAATAATTACCAGATTTTTTTTGTGATTATCGGAGCGTGAAATGGAAACGCTAGTACTTTTCATAACAAAATTCCAAGAAATGTGTTCAATAATTAATATGTTTGCTGTGTCATTTTAGTCACATGTTGCAAACTTTCGCACAATTTTATAACAGTTTCCTAGATTAAATGATATATCACCACAAAGCAACAAAAAATTATGGTAAAGAGGTGGCAGTCGTTTAGGGCACATCGACATTTATCTTCCTTATAATTTGGTTATTTTAGAGGTTAACTCCGTTACTTTCAATTGCAAAGCATTGCTTTGCGCTTTCAAAGTACTTCTCTCTGCTCCTAAAATAGCTTACATTATAGTAAAAGCCTAAATGTCAACACGTCCTAAGCCACAGCGTATGAGATAACTGTAAGCAAAAAGGTAAAAATGTATGAGTAGTATATGGAATATTAGATATCATTTAGCGATCTTCACCCTTTCGCTATTTTCTGTTTATGTTTTTTGGCAAATACAAAAAATAGATTTACTTAGTAGCGGAGCAGTAATTGAATTAGTAAGCGATCTACAAAGAACAAATAACATGCTCAATGAAGAAATGTTAGAAACGCGCTATTTTAGACGTGACAACTATAATCATTTGACAAAGATTGCTTCTGATATATCTGAGCTACCAAATAGAATGAAAAGAAGTAATATTCAGAGATTTTTACAAAGTAAAATTACTTTTCAACAAAATTTTATTCAGCTAGAAAACATTATTCAAAGCAAAGTGCAATCAATAGAAAATTTTAAGAGTGCTCATGCTGGTTTATACCACTCGCTCGAAACATTTCCTGAAAAAGTGCACAAACAATTACAAAAAAATACCTCACCAGATAAAAGCAATGAGCTATATTTTTTGCTTTTACAATCTTTTGTTCACGGTTTTACAAATAGTGAAAGCACAAAAGCTCATATAGAGAAAATCACTGCTTACATAAATCAAAATCAAAATCAAAATCAGTCAATTGCAATAATTCTAAAGAAATTAAACCAGCAAAGACTAGAACTCGACAAAATGATTGCAAAGATTTTACAAATACCTATAACCAAGAACATAGACTACTTTTTTGAACTGTATAAAAAATATCATAAAGAACAGCTAAATTTATTTTCTTACTACAAACGAGTACTTACCATAATTGTTATTCTTCTTCTTATAACTTTGTCACTTTTGCTATATAATTGGCTCGCAAAAACACGTGTAGTAGAACCTCTAAATAAAATTTCTCTTGATTTATACCATGCAGTGGCAAATTTAAGCGACGCATCTAACAAAATCAAAAAAACAAGTGAATGGTTAACAAACAATGGTAAACAACAAAACTCAGCCATACAAAACACTAATATTTTACTTCACGAAATGACACAAACCGCGCAAACACACTGGTTAGAGTGTAATAAAGCAAAAGAAATTACAGAAACGACAAATGCTGCTATTCGCGACAGTGTTAATCACTCACACAAGATGATTTTGGCGATTAAAGAAATGGAAGCGGCGAGTTATGAAGCTTCAACCATCTTGCAAAATATCCAAGAAATTGCAAAACAAAGTAAAATAGTCGGCCTAAATGCAACAATAGAAGCAGCAAAATCAGACAATGAAGTATTTGGTCTAGTTGCTCAAGAAGTTAGTAGTCTAGCAATTCGTAGTGCAGAAGCTCTTGAAGAAACGAGCAGCCAGATCTTAAACTCACAAGAAAGAAGCCGTCAAGGAACAAATTTAACCGAAAATATTTTGCTATACCTAAGTGACATGAATTTTAAAATTCAAAACCTCGAACAAAAAATAGATAAAATGGATGACTATTTCAAAAAACAAAAGAATAGTTTTGAAATGTTTGGTAATACCGTAGGACTCATTGCAACTTCCATGAAAAAGAACGAAGAATTCTCGGAAGAAAATGCACAATTAGCAGAAAACCTACACCACTTATCGCGCAAACTAAAAGACAACGTCACAAAAATGCTTACTCTAAACAAAGAACTAGCAGCAAATAAGTAGGGCGTGTCATCATTCAAAATATTGTGTTTTTTCGAGCCCGTTTCCGAAACTTTCACTAACAATTTATCAAAGAAGCAAAGTTTCTTTTTCCATCGCAAAAAACTAGTATTGAACCAATAAATCACTTTCTGTCGCTCTCAAAAAGTTTTCGGGCGCGGGCTCGCAAACGGGCTCGGGCTCAATACTACTGGCGTATCATTAAATCAATCCGTTATATTTTTATCTGTATTGAATGATGACACGCCCTAGTTAAATTATTTTCCTATTTAACCACTGAAAACACATAGGAAACTAAAAGAGCTAATAATATTGAACAATTTGTAATAAAACGATAAAGATTATAGAGACATTCTTACGGGTTCGTAAAAAAACAAGCAAAGCGTTTGTTTTAGGTTATATTGATTACCACGGACACCACAAAGAGCGTCTCTACACCTTTATAAGGTGTTTCCTACATCTTTACCAACAACAACTAATCATAACTTTCATATTCTAATTCAACGTATTTCAAATTTAAAAATTCTTTCTTTAATTCTTCTATTTGTTTCTCACAAATTTTACTACCAACAACCGAAATTTGAAATAAATGTTCAATCTCTTTTAATTCCATCAAATCAAAAAAAGACATACCATTTTTATTCAAAGAAAGATAACGCAACTGCAAACAATTCCGCAAAAATTTCAAACCAGCACCTGAAATACCGACGTTATCAAGGTAGAGCTCGCGCAAATTAGTAAATTGGCCTAACGTTTTTAACGACTTATCGGTTATCCTAGTAGAACTAAGACAAAGTTCTTCAAGTTTCACAAAAGAAGAAAGTAGCTCAACACCTTTATCAGTGATATTCGAATCCGCAAAATCTAAAACAGTCAACTCAGGAAACGTTTTTAAATGAGAAATCACACTTATTAATTTCTCATCGTTAAAAATTTCATCTTGCTTTCGGTGAAGTAAATCTTCTTCAACAGAACGCCTCTTATCCCCCACCTCACACACAATATCTTCATATGCCAAATCACTAAAAGCTTCTTGCCAACTATCTTGAGTGTATTCCCATAAAGAAACTATCCCTAACAATTCAACTGGAGAACTCGCATGAAAAATCCGCTTATCTTTGCATGCGATATAGTGCAGAATACACGGAGAGAACTCCTCTTCTGTTATAGTATAACCTTTTTTATGCAAAACCCTGAGGGCCGGAGTGTGAGTATTCCCTGCCGCCGCTAAACTTGTCTTTATTGCTCCTGGACGGAAACTAACGCCCTTAATTTTTCCTTCAAAACAAAAATGAACAATTCCACCAAGTTCTTCAATCGGTTTAGCTAACCGCTGTTCATGTTTCCATTTTTTCTGCATATCTACTTTATTCAAAATAATAACCTATATATTTTCGATGTAAAAATTATACAAAAAAATTACCAATAATTTTTTATCAATAATTTTTTTATCCGTATAGTTATATGATTAGCTTTGTAAGATCTATTAGCAATACAAATTAGGGCGTGTCATCATCAATACAGATAAAAATATAACGGATTCATTTAATGATACGCCAGTAGTATTGAGCCCGCGCCCGAAAACTTTTTGAGAGCGACAGAAAGTGATTTATTGGTTCAATACTAGTTTTTTGCGATGGAAAAAGAAACTTTGCTTCTTTGATAAATTGTTAGTGAAAGTTTTGGAAACGGGCTCGGGCTCGAAAAAACACACAATATTTTGAATGATGACACGCCCTAATATTATTATTTTCTATTTCGCAGAGATTCATCTCAATTAGAAACTCCTCGTAGCATATTGATAGAAATTACACATGCTTAAAGCCTGCCATCATTCAATTTTTTTTTCGATCCCGAGCCCGATTTTAAAACTTTTGATCAGGGCGCGTCATTAATTAGATATTAATAACTATCGCAATCATAGCCACAGTTATAATGTTTTAATTGATGACAGTCCCCAAATAAAGAAGCATTTGTTACAACTAGAAAGTTTCGAAAACGGCCTCGATTCTCGCAGTATAAGATAACGATTTTAACGACATTTGTTATTCTCTAAATGATGACACGCTCTAATCAAAATATATATCGACAACTACTAAAACTCTAGCTATGTGAGGATCGATACGTGAAACGAATTCCTGTTCATATTATAACAGGTTTTTTAGGTAGTGGAAAAACAACCTTCCTAAATCACTTTATTAGAGAAAGATTACCAGAACGCATTTTTGTTATAGAAAATGAATGTGGCACAATTAATGTTGATGGAGCATTAATTGTAGACAGTGTCGAAAAAGTTGTAGAACTAACTGCAGGATGCCTTTGCTGCTCATTAGCCGACGATCTGTTTAGCATATTAAAAGAAGTTAGCAAAAGAATTGATGAGTATGATCGAATGGTAATAGAAACAACAGGAATAGCTGACCCAAGCTCAATAATTCAGGCCTTTCTTGATAATACAACTGTAGAAAAATTTTTTAAATTGGAGCAAGTTATTTGTCTTGTTGATGCTCAACAAATAGAAAGTTGGCTAAAGGAGACAGAAGAGGCACTAAGGCAGATTGCACTTACAGATGTGTTATTAATAAATAAAATAGATACTATCTCTCCAAGTGATCTCAAAAGAGTAAAATATATGTTGGAAGGAGTGAATCCGCACGCTGTAATATATAGCGGAAAACAAGGAATATTCCCTATTGATGATATTCTTAAAACAGGTACAACAAAGCCAATTTCAGTAGAAAAAATTACTCATACACATAAGAATTTTTCTAAAGATACAAAAGGAGAAAGCAACAACCACAAAATCACAAGTTTCGCGATTTCTTTTCCACACCCTCTTGATTTAAATCACCTACAAATTGATCTTAACCGGATTGTACGCCTCTACAGAAATCAGGTTTATCGCGTTAAAGGATTTATTGCAATACCGAATTATCCCAATCGTGTGATCTTGCAATCTGCCAGAAGTATCTTTATAGTTACTGATGGTACACCTTGGGAATCATTGGATCATAGAGAAGGTAAACTAGTATTTATTGGACGAGGATTAAAACGCGAAACATTCAAAAAAATGTTTAACAGACACATCTATAACCTTTAGACTTCAACCACAGTTGTTTGGATATGCTGAATCCCAACAATGTTAAGGCGATGATCGTGAATACATATTGGTGCTATTGTAATATTTTACAAAATTAGTTATAATCCGCGCGAAATTATCGACTAGGAATACTAAGCTACAAATCTAATTTGTGAGGTAATAATTGTGACTAGGGAACAATTTGTATTTAATCTTCAACAGCAAAAATATCGCCAAGCGATCTTGTATTTTATTCATATAAAAAAATCGGAGGAATTACAAAGCGCAAGCGCTATCATAGCAGAGCTATTGTCAGAGAATGACAAGATAATGAATGATATTTTACGCCAAGAATTGAGTGATGTTGAATTACAAATTTTATGCGAGCGTTTTCAGGATAGTGTTTTTAATATACTCACTGAAATTTCGTCGACAACTGTTCAATTTAATGTCTTAAAAGATACGCATAATATATTGCAACGTTTGTATGAGGAGCGGCCACAATGTATTGAACGCGGACGAAGTGTCGCTATGTCCTTAGAGAAGCAAGCGGTTATACTTAGATCGCGAGGAGAATTGCAACAAGCATGTGACTATTTTTTAGCGGCACTTAACGTAGCTCAACACTTATACCAACAATATCCTGACTTAGATACCATTTCGCGCGATTTAGCTGTTAATTTTGAAAATTTAGCAGGCGTATTTTTTACCATGGGTGATATGCGCCGTGCTCGTCGTTATTATCGAAATGCTCTTGATATACGCCAAGAGTTATGGGAAAAAGATTCTCAAGCGCAGTACGCTAGAGACTTAGGAGTTGTGCTTTACAAACTTGCTGATCTCTATAATGAAGCTGGTCGCTTAGAGGATGCTCAAGAATGCTATTTGAATTCATTGTATTTGAGTCAAAATTTGCAGGTGCAATATCCAGACAATGTTGACTATGCGCGTGATATATCTGTTAATTACAATCGCCTGGGAGATTTTCAATTAAGTCAAGGTAAACTTGAGGACGCTCTTAATTTCTATAACGAAGCCCTTAAAATACGCGTAGAAAATCAGTCACCTACCGTTTTACGAGATACATGTGTTAATTACAGTAAAATAGCAGCCGTGTATCAAAAACAGGGAAAGTTAGAGCAAGCAAGTGAGCTATACAAAAAAAATTTAGAATACGCATTGAAAATAGAGCAAGAATTTCCTGACAACATAGAATACAAGCGCGACATATTTGTAACTTACAATAATTTAGGAGATCTAAGTATTAAAGCGACGGCTGTTTCACAAGCATTCGTTTATTATGAAAAAGCTTTGGAGTACGGAAAAAAATTAACGCAAATAGCTCCAGAAAATACATATTATAGTAGGGATTTATCTGTATGCTATTGTAATTTAGGTGACTCATACCAAGAAATAGGAGTTATAGATAGCGCGATTGCCTATTACGAAAAATGTCTAAATCTACGTAAAGATTTACATCAAAAAAATAGTGAAAGTGCACAGCATATTAAAGATATTATAACCGTTTATCACAAATTAGCTCTTCTACGAGAAAAACACCAAGAGCACTCTAAAGCAATAGAGTGTTATAAAGAACAACTTTATTGGAATAAAATATTACGCAAACTCTGCCCTCGAGATATAGAGGCAGCAACAAATGTTGCTCTGAATTACTATATTATTGGAAATTTGCATGAAATATGTAAAGAGTTTAGTGAATCATTAGAGTATTGCCATAGTTGTTATAAGGCCATAATTTATATGAAAGAGCATGATATACCATTAGACTCTTTTATGGAAGATTTATTGCAGAAACTTGCCAAATTACGTCAAGCAAATTGTGGTTAATTTGAAAAGCAATTTTGTTATTGAGTTATACACCAATGTTATTTGAAATCACTATGTTGAATATTGTTAAGAGCTATAGATTATAAAGTCTAAATGCAAAAATAATTGAATTTAAGCCTGTTTTTGATGATGAATAATGTATTTGATTATTTCCTTAGGGTTTGTTTCTTCAAATATATATTCCTTATCAGGAACATCAAAGTTATTCTCATAGAGCCGTAGTGAAAAATAGGGGGCAGCATTAAAATCTAACCTTTTTAGATTTAGCATTTCTTTTGGAATGGAAGTTAGTTGGTTTTCATCTAAATGAAGATCTATAAGTTTAGTTAGTTGTCCTATCTCTTTTGGTAATTGTATTAACTGATTATTACTTAAAGATAGTAGGTGTAAGGAGATCATCTTTCCTATTTCAGGTGGTAATTTATCAAGCTGATTTGTATGCAGATTTAACTCTTCTAACGAAGAGAAGTTACCTATTTCAGGTGGCAATTGGCGAAATTGGTTTACACTCAAAGACAATATTTTTAATGCAGAGAGTTTTCCTATTTCAGACGGTAACTTACTGAGTTGGTTTATGTCTAAGTAAAGCTTTTCTAATGAAAAAATGTTGCCTATTTCAGATGGTAACTGACGGAGTTGGTTTTGTGCCAAATCTAATGTTTTTAATGAAAAGAGGTTGCCTATTTCGGATGGTAACTTACTGAGTTGGTTTTGTGCCAAATCTAATGTTTTTAATGAAAAGAGTTTGCCTATTTCGGATGGTAACTTACTGAGTTGGTTTATGTTTAAGCAAAGCTTTTCTAATGAAGAGATGTTGCCTATTTCAGATGGTAACTCGCAGAGTTGGTTTTGGGCCAAGGATAATGTTTTTAATGAAGAGAGCTTTCCTATTTCGGATGGTAACTCGCAAAGTTGGTTTTGGGCCAAGGATAATGTTTTTAATGAAGAGAGTTTTCCTATTTCAATTGGTAGTTCACTAAGCTGATTGGATCCTAGCTGAAGCTCTTCTAATAAAGTGAGGTTGCCTATTTCAGGTGGTAATTGATTGAGTTGATTTCCGTTCAGAGATAATATTTTTAGTGAGAGAAGGTTACTGATTTCAGATGGCAATTGACTGAGCTCGTTTGTATCCAAGTAAAGTTCTTTTAATAAAGTGAGGTTACCTATCTCGGGTGGTAACTGACAGATTTGGTTTGAATCCAGACGCAAACTCTCCAATGAAGTAAGTTGTAATAGTTCAGGAGGAACACTCTTCATTTCGTTGTGAGATAGTACTAAGTTTGAGACATTTTGTAGTTGGGATATATCACTGGGGATTTCTTTCAAATCTAAAGTGAATTTTCCAGAAAACCCACAGTTATAGAATTTACAATCTTTAATATTAACAAATATGACATTGGTTCTAAAAGAGCAGTTATCAAAGATTGAATTTTGGGTGTTAAACATTGCCCATTTTAAGTAAAAAGAGCAACCTGCGTAAATTGTATTACTATTTACTGTTTGCAACACTTTGCCTTTTATCTTTTCCAATATTTTCCTTTCAATAACTACAATTTATTTCTAGGCTTCAATATCAAACCAGTAAATTTATCTCTAACTTTTTGTAAATATTTTATAAAAATGTATGATTTATCTTGTTTAGCGCTCTTTATACACGATATCAACTGCAAGACCGGCAGCTAGAAGTAAAATAGCTTGCGCTTCATTAATATCTCCGTTGAGCGTGATAATGTAGTTGTCAGCAGAAGTAAATAGTTCTTTTCCAATACCTGTCCATTTTTTAGTAACGCTACCTAGCTCCTCGTCTCCAAACAAAAATTTAAAGTTCCAGCCTTTCCAGTCGCCTTTAATCAGAGCTATTTCTTCTCCCATATCATCAAAAACACGAAATGCTCCTCCTAATGAAAATACTTTGCTCTTGAATGACCCCAAGATTTGACCATCGCGTCCAACAACTTCTACTCGCGATCTAAATAACATTATTCCTTTTTTGATAGAGAACTGTAATTTGTCTGGTCTAGACTCTGTTCCCTCGTAAACGTTTACTGTGGTAGGCAGTAACTGTTTATTAATGAGAAAACGCAAAAAATGTAAACCGCCACTGATTTCTTCTTTTGCAACTCCTAATTGTTCCTGTGTTTCTGGATCAAGAATGTCATATACACCTGATAACTTAAACATTCCTATGTGTTCGCGAACAAAATATTGTTTTTTGTTTAGCATTGTGTTTTCCTTAAACTATGGATGTAAAATTGTTTGTAATCTTCTTTATCTAAAATAATTGTTTTCGCTGTTGGGTTAGTCATTTCCACTTTTATAATTTTGGTCGTTTGATAGAATATTCTAAATAATTTAAATTAAGAAATAGCCCAGTTTTTTATGTTACTTAACCCCTTGTAGAGTGACATTTGCGGTTGCCAGTTATACAGTGTTTTTGCGTAGTCACTATTTACTACAAAATTGTGAAAAGCATTATGAGGAAAATGGAATTTATTTTTTTTTGCGTATACACGATAGTTAGGTAGCGATAAATTTAAACAAGCTATTTCTGGTAAGGATACTTTATTAATCTCCGCTATATTTTGTAGATATGTTTGCCAATTAAAAATTGGTCCTCCGGCATTAATTATATTGTTTTTGTGTTTTGAAAATAGACATTTTACAATTAAGTCGGCAAGGTCATATACATGGATATAATTATTTTTAACATCCAACATACCAGGTATTATTATTTTGTTGGCGTGAATTTGCTCAAAAAAATATTTTCCACGTGTTGGATTTGAATCGTTTTTTCCGTAAACTATCGCAGGCCTTATAATGGAATAAGTTAGATGTGTTTGTTGTAAGAAATTTTCTGTTTGTATTTTATTGTAGGCGTATTTGTGATTTTCAGCATGAGATAGTTGCGCTTTTTCATTAACAAAGCAACTGTTTTTTTTCCCATAGACTGCTGAAGAGGAGATTAATATATAGTGACTGGTACTTACAATACTAGATGTTAATTCAATATCTTTAGCAGTAAATGCAGAAAAATCTATAATTGCATCAAAACTTTTTTTCTGAAAATGTTTGCGAAAATTCGCAATGTCCTTGCGGTTTAAAAAAATATTATTTATGTTGTTTTGTAAATTATTATTTTTGTTGCGATATATATTTGTAAGCTTGCATTTCGATTGTAATATCTTTGTTACTTCGTTACCAATAAAACCACTTCCACCTATGACTAGTACATTCATTTTTTCAACACGCGGCTATTATCTTTGCGTACTGTTAGACCGATTTTATCAAAATAGTCTAATAGTGGAATTGCAAATTTTCTCGAAGTTTGTATTTTGTCTCTGAATTCAGCCGAAATTAACTCTCCTTGTTCTGTGATCGTATCGCGAATAAATTTTTCTGCTTGAGCGATTGCAGACGTGTGAAAATAAATATCTTGGTTAATCGCAACAAGTATATCTTTTTCTAGTAAAAAATTGAGAATTTGTTCTTTATTTTTTAGATCGTTAGATTGCAGTATGTCTTTTTTTGATGGTGGTGAAAATAAGCTTTGCGTAAATTTTTCTTCTGTGTCGTTTAAAAATTTTTCTTCTGCTGGCTTTAGTTTTACTTGGTGATTTTTTAGGCGCACTTTACCTTTTTCTACTTTGGCTTGTGGAAGATGTTTAAGATAAAAATCAAGCTCTAAAGCGTTAGCTTTAGTTAAGTTACG
The DNA here is from genome assembly GCF_041508025.1 of Candidatus Uabimicrobium helgolandensis. Classification (NCBI taxonomy): domain Bacteria; kingdom Pseudomonadati; phylum Planctomycetota; class Candidatus Uabimicrobiia; order Candidatus Uabimicrobiales; family Candidatus Uabimicrobiaceae; genus Candidatus Uabimicrobium; species Candidatus Uabimicrobium helgolandensis. The sequence continues at coordinate 853,768 of NZ_CP165719.1, read as the reverse complement.
CAAATCTAAAATGGAAATATAGAGTTTATATTTTAGATTTTTTAGGTAATGACGTATTGTGTCTTCTACCATTGCGCATTTTTGGTTTAAAATTTCGGCGTGGATGTATCGCGGAGGATTAGAACTTACTTGTACCAATATCTTTTCTTGATGAAGTTGGTCAATAATATTTTGGAATGTTCCACTATCTAGAAGACATTTCTTTTGGACATCGTCGATACGAGAAATTTGCGCTTCTTTGAAACGCATTTCAACTAGAGTGCGATCGTTCTGAATAGAAGAGCTTTTACTTTTTAGGCTGTCAATACTGGCGCGAAATTGCTTAATCTTTTTGTGCCCTGCATCAAGAATAACTCCGCCACCGATTGTTATCATTGGTGAAGATAGACGTATAATAAAAGGATCCCCAGGAGCCACAACGATTTCTTCTTCTAAACGTACCTGAATAAAGCCTGTTTCGCCAGGAGATAAATATTCTTTACCAAGAATAGAGACATGACCCATTGTTTCTGTAGTACCGCAATGAAAACGTATTGGAGTCATATGTTGTAAGTTGCGCTTGTGAATTTTTAAATATAGAAACTCACCTTCGACGAATGGTACTGATTTTAAATATCCTGGTATAGAAATAACATTTCCACGTTTTATTTGTTGATAGTTAACATCTTTTAGATTGAGCGCTGTACTATGTCCAGCTCGCGCGCTCTCAATATCTTGTCCATACGCATGGATTTTTTTTATTTTCGCAGAAATCCCTTGAGGTAGTATTTCTACTTCATCACCTAACTTTATAGTTCCTGCTATTGGTATTCCAGTGGCAATTGTTCCATGTCCGTGACTAGTAAAAACTCTTTGTATTGGCATGCGAAAGATACCATCTAGAGATCTTGGCTTTAGATCTTGTATTTCACGAAATAACGTTTCGCAAAAAGGTTCCCAACCTTCTCCTGTCATTGACGAAACTTTACATAAAGATGCATTTTCTAAAAACGATCCTTCGAGGAACTCGCGTATATCTTCTTCGACAAGCATTAGTAATTCTTCGTCGACTAAATCAATTTTTGAGATTACGATTAATCCTTTTTTAATACCAAGTAGTTTCATTATTTCTAAATGTTCTTCTGTTTGAGGCATAACACCATCATCAGCTGCTATTACAAGAACTACATAATCTATACCTGTGGCCCCTGCTACCATGTTTTTGATAAATTTTTCGTGCCCAGGAACATCAACAAGACCTACTTTTTTTTGATTTGGTAAAGTTAACGGAGCAAAGCCTAAGTCGATTGTTAGCCCACGCTCTTTTTCTTCTTTTAGTCTATCGGGATTAATACCAGTTAATTTTTTAACAATACTCGATTTTCCGTGATCTATGTGCCCAGCTGTACCAATAATAACATTAAAAATATCCATGTATTTATTCCACTACTAACTTTCCACCTAAATGGTTATTATTACGAATAAGTATAATAGATATCACTTCTCCATAGTCAGTATATTTTAAAAAAGCGATGATATCAGCTATACTACGAATACGAAATTGGCCTAAACTGACAATCGTATCACCTGGCAACACGCTGATTCTGTTTGCAGGACCGTTACGACGTATTTTTTTCACAATAATTCTATTACCACTCTTTTTAGCGTCAAGACCTAAACGCTTCCACAGAATATTATTGGAAACAAGTTGTTTTCGTTGAGAAATTGTTAAATAGGTTGTTCTTACTTGTCCGTTTTTTTGAAAACGAGCACGAACTTGTTCTCCAATATTTTTCACATACACTATTTTATTGAAGTCAAATATTGAGCGTATTTTCTTACCATCTAAACTAATAATGCGACTATTCGCTTCGATTCCTGCTTTTGCAGCTGGCGAACCGGGGATTACTGACTTAACATAAGTGTACCATTTTTTTTGAGTATTTTGTCCCAGCTTTAAACCAAGCGTCTGTTGTTTCAGTTTTTCGTAGTCGAGTAGTTTACTTATTACTTTTCTAACTCTATCAGAAGGTATTGCAAAACCAAGTCCTTGCCCTTGAGCATAAATAGCAGTGTTGATTCCAATTAGTTCTCCATGAACATTTACTAACGCTCCACCCGAGTTACCAGGATTAATCGCCGCATCAGTTTGAACAAAGTCATTGAAATCAACTTTGCCTTGAAGAGCTAAAGGTCTATTTTTAGCACTTACAACACCTGTAGTTACACTACTTTCTAATCCAAAAGGGTTTCCTAATGCAATTGCCGTTTCTCCGATCATGACATCTTTGGAGTCTGCCCACGAAATGAATTTTGAAACTTGAGGCGGATCTATTTTTAGTAAAGCAAGATCGTTTTTTGCATCAGCAGCAATTAAGGTCGCTATGAAATTTTGTTTATTGCTGAGCGCAACAGTTATCTGAGAAGCACGTTGTATTACATGAGCGTTAGTAACTATAAATCCACTTTCATCTACAAGAACACCTGATCCTAAACTTTTTGTTTTTTGGACACGTGGCTCAAAGCGGCCAAAAAATTCTTCAAAGACATCGTCAAAAGGTGATGTACGGCGAACAATTCTTTCCGTACTTATATTGACAATACAAGGACTCACCTGCTCTGCAACATCAACAATTGCAGTTCTTCGTGATATTTGCGCATAAAAAGTACTGCTGTATACCAAGAAACAAAAAAATAAAATTTTTTCTTTATGAAACATAAAAAAATCTCTCTAACTATAAATTTTTGTGTAAAAATTTATTATAATGTTATAATTTAAATAGTTCAAAGGTAATATCCAGAGTGATTAACTAAAAACTTACTAGTTGGATAATTATTTTTGTTAGGCTTTAGAGTGTATTCACATCCATCTTCTTTATAATTCAAAAAAATTCTGATTTGGTTATAAAACAATCGTGCATTTTCAAAGTATCTTGCAATATTTTAGATATTAAAACTGAATGTGAAACACTGCCTAATACTAGTTTTTAAATTTTGAATCTTGATTATAATCTACAAAATGTTTTGATCATTGCTTGTTCAACCTCCTCTGCAAAACATATTAAAGGTTCAAACAAATTTTAAATAGAGTGCTTTAACATACTCTAGCTGGGGCGTACAATTTAAAATTGTTATTAACAATCTCTAAATAAATTTATCTTTGTAGTTTAGATATTCTACAAACAATGATACACGGATTCATTTTAAACAGAACTTTCTTAGATATTACTCCGAGATATTTGATTACTTGATTATTTACTGTTTTAGTGCATATAGTATCGGTTGTATAATACAATCGACAACAAAATAAAATGATCAGTGTAAGTTGGTTATGTAGATGGTAGGGAACTGGAAGGGAATATGATGAAAAAAGGTTTTACTTTAATTGAATTACTAGTAGTTATTGCGATTATTGGAATTTTGTCAGCAATACTTATTCCAAACTTAGCAATAGTAAAAGAAAGAGCTATGCGCAGCAGCTGTATAAATAATTTATTACAAATGGGAAGATTATATAAAGTTTTCCAAATAGACTTAGGCAAACAAGTTCTCTACCCAGAGTTCGACGGAAGCGAGTTTGTTGTTTCTCTGTATAAACAAGGACTTATTGTTGAATCGAATCTTTTTTTGTGTCCTTCTACACCAGATGAGAACAGTGGAGAACTTATTGATGAATTAGTTGTTGGAGATGAAGATAACGCTTGTAGTTATGCTGGGCGTAAAAATACAAATCAAAACATATATCCTGGCTTTTTCACTCTTTCAAATAATATAGTTCCAACTCCAATGGTTGCAGATGATATAAATCAACCGGATGAAAGCATTACTAATAAACACAACCATGGTAATAGTACTAACTTTTTAATGTTAGACCTTCATGCTGAAACGCAAAACAATTTTATAGACGAAATAGCTTTTAATCTTGTGTTTGATCCTCTTACAAATTAGCAATATTTTTTATCATTGTTACAGAATTGCCTTTTTCATTGTAGATTAATTCATCAGCGATACGGCTAACACTGTGAATACCTAAACCACCAGGTCGCATTCCCATGGATTTTCGATACTGTAATACATCCATGGGATTTTTTTTCTGAGGACCAATTACCGCATGAGGTAATAATTCCATGTTGAAACCGGTTCCTTGGTCTTTTATCATAAACATAATAAGAGTTTGTGTTTTGATAAAGCAAATATTCACACATGAGTCTTTACAATACTTATTTCCGTGTTCTATTCCGTTTTGAATTAGTTCTCTTACAGCGTACATCATCATTTGTTTGTATTTAAATTCTGGCATTAGATGTACGATGAAGCTACAATAAGCATTGATATAGTTTGAGTTAGAAGGAATTTCTATTTCTAACCATCTCTCGAAACCTGAAAGAATACTCCACTTAAAATTGTCGAAATCTAAACCGTCTTTCAAGTAACCAGATAAACTATCTACAAATATGGGTTTGCGGACAAATGCGAACACATCTCTTTTGATAAGTTCTACAACAAAACTTTCTTCATTGCACTCTGACATAGCAATAATCGGATTATTGTACACTTCTTTTATCGTATCAATCTGCGATAAATTGTCTTGACCGACATCGATAATAATGTATCGCGGTTGAAATTGTTGTACTAGTTCTATTATTTTGTCATAGTTATCGGTACAGGTAACTTCATACTTTTCTGCAAGTTGCGTTTGTAATAAGTTATGAAGAGTTTTGTCCTTATCCACAACTAGGATAAGAGGAGAAGGCATATTAGCGTCCTTTTTCATCTAAGGGGATGTAAACAAATAATTTATATGTTTTACTTAAGCGCGTCGACATTCATCTTTCTTGTAATTTTAGAGATTGGTTTCATTACTTTTTAATCACTACTCTAAAACAAGTCATTATATAAAACCTAAATGCCAACATACTCTAATTCTTTTATTCATTAGCGTTAGCTTACAAAATACTAGTCTCGCGTATTCAAAATGCCTAGCTAATGAATAAAATTAAAATCATCTAATTTATTTTTCCACAGTCCCTAAAACCGAAGTAATATCGATCCATAGGTCTTCGACATCTTCTAAACCTACTGATATTCGAATTAAGCCATCTTCGAGACCATGAGCTATTCTAAGTTCTCTTGGTATAGAAGCGTGAGTCATAGAAGCAGGGTGGCAAACTAGTGATTCGACAGCCCCTAGACTTTCTGCTAGCTTGATTAATTTAAAAGAAGAAATTAGTTTTTTTGTTTGTTCTAAATCAAGATCAAAAAGAACAGAAACAATACCGGAATATCCACTCATTTGTTTTTGCGCTAACTGATGTTGCGGATGAGATTCGAGACCAGGGTATATGGTTGTTTTTACTTTTGGATGACTATCTAATCTTTTTGCTAACTCTAGAGCATTTTCTTGGTGTTTATTCATACGAACAGCAAGAGTCTTGATACTGCGACTTAGAAGCCAAGCATCGAATGGAGAAGGATTAAAACCAATAGCTTTTCTTGCATAATCTAAATGCTCTTTCCATTCTTTACTATTGGTTGCTGCACATCCGCCAACAATATCACTATGTCCACCAATATATTTGGTACTAGAATGTAGAACCAAATCAGCACCAAGTAGTAGTGGATTCTGAAAATACGGAGATGCGAATGTGTTATCTACAACTAATTCTGCGTTGTGTGCATGAGCTAGCTCTGCTATTTTTTGTATATCAGCAAGAGTTAAAAGTGGATTTGTAGGAGACTCAATCCATACAAGTCGTGCTCCCTTTTCTAGTTCATTTTTCAGCCATTCTTCGTTATTTATGTCGCCAAACACAGATTCAACGTGGTGTCCAATGAAGGTATTCTTCATTAAACGAAAAGTTCCACCATAAACATCATCTATTGATATTACTCGTTCACCAGGTTGTAATTTACTAAGAATACTTGTTGCTGCTGACAGACCAGAATTAAAAATTGTGGCGTAATTTGCTTGTTCCAAACTAGCAAGAGTCTCTTCTAAAAAACCAAAGTTTGGGTTTCCAGCTCTTGTGTAGTCGTATGATTTTGGTTCTCCAGGGGAATCTTGTTTGTATGTGGTTGTCATATAAATAGGAGGAACAACACTATTAAATTCTTTTTCTACTGGTTGACCAATATGTAATGCTTTTGTTGAGAATCCAAATTTATCTGGCATTTCGAGAGACCTTTATAATAAACTCTTTGACTTTAACCACTCGTTATCAAATATTTTTGACAAGTATTTAATCCCGCTATCAGGGAAAACAGTAACTATTGTACACGGAGAAGTAATGCGTTTGGCAAGTTCTAAACACACCCACATATTTCCACCAGCACTTCCACCTACTAGAATACCTTCTTTTTCTGCTAGTTGTCTACAAACAGCGAAAGCATCTTTGTCATTGTATTGCATCATCTCATCGACAATATCGAAATCCATACATTTTGTTAGGTGGTCTTCGCCAACACCTTCTACAAAATACGAACCAATCTCATTTTCATCAATTTCTTTTGTGTTAAAATATTTGAAAAATATAGATCCTATTGGATCAGGAACAACAACCTTGACATCTGGATTTTGTTCTTTTAAATACTTTCCTGTTCCTGAGACCGTTCCCCCTGTACTCCCGCCAGCTACAAAATAATCGACACTTCCAGAAGACTGTTGCCAAATTTCTGGACCTGTTGTTAGGTAGTGTGCTTCACGATTTTTAAGATTGTCATATTGATTTATCATAAAACTGTTAGGAGTACCTGCTGCAAGATCACGTGCTTTTTGTACATAATGATCTGGTGCTCCAGGAAGCGCTGCTGTTGGACAAATAACGACTTCTGCCCCTAATGCTCTTAAAGTATTTTGTTTTTCAATACTTACCTTGTCAGGCATTGTAAGTATTGCTTTATAGCCTTTTATAGCAGCAAGCATAGCAACAGCTGCACCTGTGTTACCAGATGTATTTTCAATAATTGTGCCACCTGATTTAAGCTCACCATTTTTTTCTGCTTCTTCGATAATATGTTTTACAATACGATCTTTTATACTGAGCCCAGGATTGAAATACTCTAGTTTCGCATAAATCTTTACATGTGGTTGCGGACAGATTTTTTCTAGCTTTACCATCGGGGTGTTACCGATTGTATCTAAAATGTTGCATACGTTATTCATCAAGCTATTACGAGGATAAAATAATTATTATCGAGAGATCTTGGTCTCCTCCTCGTATCTCCTTTCCAAGAACAAAATAATCTTTCACATTACTCTCTCTACTGTATTTGTAGTTTGAGTTTGGAGAGCATTTTCCTATAATTTGTTAGGGCGTGTTCTTAATATTTCTTGTTATTGTGTTGTAGAAAAGACGAAAAACTATTCCGAAACTAAACAACCTGCAGGTCATTTAGCACACCCTGATAAGTTTGCGTAGAAATAAATTAGCATATTTATAACCAAAAATCTAGAATGTGTTTAAATTTATTCTTTCAGTGCAAAATTCACTTACGCTTAATATTTGTATTTCATTTTGCAATGTGATTTGGAAGAACTCTTAGTACACATAATGTTTAACAGCTTTTGCACATATATTTCTTGAGAAATATTTTGTTTGACCCAGTTGTGACCATTATTTGCAATTGTTTTACATAATTGATTGTCAACAAGCAAAGTATGTATTTTTTCAGCAAGTTCAGATGTATTTCCTGGAGAATAGAGTAAACCATTCTGTGAAGAGATTAGTTCTAAAGTTCCTCCACTACTTGTGCCAATAGTAGGTTTTTTTAATAAAAAGGATTCAACAGCGACTCGTCCAAAAGCTTCATTATGAGAACAAACCAAGGTGATATCTGCTTGAGATAGCCACGAAGCGGGGAAATCAACATGCCCAATAAAAAATATGTTTGCTTCCAAATCATATTGGATAACTTTACTTTTTAGCAAATCTACGTATTTTTGTATTCCATCACCTAGGATATATAAATTTATATGACAATTGTATTGTTCTTTAAGTATTCGTATTGCTTCAATAGCTTCTGCTTGACCTTTGCTTTCCCGAATAGCGCCTAAAATCATGCAGTTCTTTCTTACTTTTGAAAGTGAAATTGTCTTACCAAAGTGTAGCATCACTGGTTGATAAAACACTGAATGTTTTTTGGATACATTTTGAGGAAAGTATTTTAAATATTTTTTTCTTACAGCTTTTGAATTAAATATACAGTGAGATGAAAGTTGATATATTAGTTTTGTAGATCTTTGTTTTCCCCATTCAAATATGAGCCCGTGATCTTCGAATCCATATTCGCGAATATGCCATATATGCGGACGAGAACTTAACTTGGCAGCAAGTGCTCCTACGCATGTTGCAATTGTGTTTGAGTATACTAAATCGCAGCGCCATTTTTTTATTTGAAAAACAATATAAAAAGTCATAGAAATGTTTAAAAAGAATTTAATGACCGTTTTCCACAAACTTATTTTAGAGGTTACCCACCAACTATAGGGAATAATAACATAACAAATATTCTTTTTTTCAAGTTCTACACACAATGGACCTTTTTTAGGTAAAATAACAAATGGTATAATATTTTTACGCAAAAGAGTGATTGTTTCGAGTAAAGATCTTTCTGCACCTAGTTTTTGTGAAGAGTGCGAAATAAAACAAACTCTTATTTTGTTTTTCATATTGAAGATTGTCCTGTTTGTAGTTCATTTAAACACTGTTTTTATTTCAGCCTTAACTAGAGCGCGCTGTGGCACATTCCTGCTATTATAGTAGTTCTTTATAATTTGTGTAATCATTTCTCGGTGAGTTTGAAGAAAAAATAGTTCTTGATGTCTCTAACGCTTTATCTATTAATGATCAATATCTCGACGCGTGTACTATTATCGTATTGTTACTATCAAGAAGACTGAAGACCTTTCTATTTTGGGATTGAGAACGTAAAAGGGTAGAGGGTTGTATTCACACAAGTCGTAAGTTTATGAAAATGTTTTGCTCTATGATGTGAATTTCGCAGATGTTTTCTTTGATTTTTACTTAAGAGAATATATAATTTATTGCACTCTTTATTTTCATTTATTGTGTTTCACGAAAGATTATCATGGGGTATTTTAGCGAAAAAGATTTTAACTGTTTCCATTCTAGTAAAAGTAAAAACGCATTGTATAACAAAAAGCGTTTAGAAATAAGACGTAAGTTGCAAACTATTGGAAAAACGATAAAACCGTTTCTCGAAAATCTCGACTGTTATTTCGAAATAAAAACAAGTCTTCATCATCCTTTTCTATACAATCAGTATAAAGTTGTATCGCAATGGGTGTATTTTGTTCCGTGCAAAGAAGATTTAAAAAATGTAAAAGAAATTTTTGGCAAAGACTTTTTTGATGAACTTAAGTCCGGTTATAACCATACAGTATTATTAATTGGGATGGACTATGATGGACTTTATGTCTCTCTTAAAACACATGTAAAAGCTTGGTGGGATGGCCAAAATATAAAAAACAAGTGTAAGAAATCTCAATTTCGTCAAGAGTTACGTGATCTTTTGCGCACGGCAGATCTCTTCGAACTGAGAATACATGACTTTAAAAAAATATATCACTGTAACAAAATTACACTTGATGAATTGAATATGTTTTTAAAATACTATTCTCCAGGTGAGCACTGGCTTCATCTTGATTATCGTGTGTCACGAGAAGATAGCTGTATAGAAGAACAATTACTTATAGAAAAACTGAAGCAATTGTTGGTAGCGACTATTCCTATATATAAATTTATAAAATGGTCGCCTAGTAATAACTATGTTTTCAAGTAAATTTCATAACTAGTGGTATAGAGTATTATATAACATTTGGTAGATTATTTTTTCTATACCGTTATCTGCTTCAGAACAGGAGAACGAAATGCTCAAAAGTGAAGATGAACTTGTTGCCAAGGCCATTTTAAAAAAAGAATTAGTCACCGAACAAGAATTAAATGAATGTGTTAGTATTTACGAAGAACAAGCTGATTCATGTAAACTAGTTGATGTTTTAGTTGACAATGGTTATCTATCTAGATTTCAAAGGGATGATATTTTAAAAGAGATTGATAAAGTTGTCAAAATACTGATTAAAGGTTCTTTTATTCAGTGCAAAAATTGCAACCATTCATTTAATGAGGGCCTTATCAAGTCTGGAAAAAGACGTTTACGATGTGGAATGTGCGGAACTATTCTGTCTACAGCGGCTCCTACCACATTTGACACTGCTGAAATTCAAGAGGTTTTTCCTGTTCAAAGCCAAGAGCACTCTGCAGATGTTGTAGAAGTGAGTAATGTTGTTGATATTCCTGGTTATGAAATTAAACGTCTACTGGGAAGTAATATTTATGGAAAAACTTACAAAGCTTCTAAAGACGGAGAGCATTATATTGTTGTTGTTTTAGAAAAAGATATTCTAAATGACAAAGAATATATGACTACTATTTCCGAAGTACTTGAAATTTATATGAAGTCTGATATCCCAAATACTCCTGTTTGCAAAGGTCTTGAGTTTTATAAAGACACTAGTTTTATCGTTTGGGAATATATTGAAGGTGATAGTTTACGCAAGATACTTAGTAAGAAAAAAGCTATTTCGGTTGATGAATCGGTAAAAATTGTTGCGCGACTTGTTAAAATATTGCGATATGCAAGTGAGCAAGGAATCACTCACTATAATGTGTGCCCTTCAAATATTGTTATATCTAAGAAAAATAATAAACCTATACTTCTTAATATTGGTTTACAAAGAAAAGTACTAGAAAATTGCTTGTATCTTGTAGATCAGCACCAAGAGGCAGCTTTTTTTATTGCACCTGAACATGTCGGACCGCAAAAAAAGTTTGATTTTCGTACAGACATGTATGCTTTAGGACTAGTATTTTATAATTTGCTTTCACAAAACTCTCTTTTCTTTGGTGTATCACCATATGAAATTATCAAGCATGGGAATAGTGCCGATTTTTCTGAATTAAAAAAGATAAATCCTGAAATAAGTGATGATATTATAGCTATACTTTCGAAGTTATTAGCGCCGCTACCAACAAATCGTTATCAGAGTTATAAAGAAATATTGTGGCATTTACAAAATCCTGAGCGAGTACATCGCAATGTTGCTCTGACAGAAATAGAAGAAGAAATTTTTGAGCAACCAACGGAAATGATTAGTCATGCAAAAAAGCAAGAAGCTATAGCTGCTGCTGATCGCGAACAACAAAAAATTATTGATAGTAAAGAGCTAGAAGGGCGTTTGCGTAAGAAAAGACTAGCAAGTCGCCGCCAAAAACGTCCGTCTGGCATGCGCAACGTAATTGTCATTCTTATTGTTTCCCTTGCTATTGGGTATTTTGTATATGATTACGTTCAAAAAAATCAACGGGAAGAAATAGCAATCAATGCTTATAAAATAATAAAAGCAGAGTATGATAAAGTTGGTAAAGATCCTAATTCTTGGCCACAAATGAAAGAAAAACTTTTGGACTTTACTTCTCGTTACAAAGAGCAAAGTTTTTATGTTGATAACGTATATTCTCACCTGAATGAATTAAAATATAATTGGAAGCAACATCTCTATAAAGAGGTAGACACTCTTCGCGATGAAATCAATTCTTTACAAGAAGAAAACAAATTTGCCGCGTGTATTGGACGAATCAATCGTATACCTAAAGTATTGGTAAATAGTGTTGAAAATGAAGTCGCCATAGACATACAACAAAAATTAGCTGGTTTACGTGAAGAGGTTGTTGAGAACGCGAACAACGTTTATAAAGCAACAAACGTTATCCGTGATTCTTTACTAAAGAAATATAAAAATGCTGTAGCTATGGATTTTAATCCTTCTGCTATAGATAAAGAGTATACCGCCGTAATGAAAAAAATGAAAAAAACGAATAGTCAGTTTAGCGAAGGCATTGAAGTAATACATGACGATATTCAAAAAATCATTGATAAATTTAATAATGATATAAGTGAAGTAGGTCAAAAGCACCAAAACTACAAAAATTTTCTCAAACAAAAATCAGATAGTGAACTTGAAAATCAAGTTAGTCGTATCAATAATAAAATCATTACTGAACGAAAATACTTTAATTTTAATAAATCAATTGCATTGTGTAATAGTACTCAGAAGACAGTTTCTATAGTAGACATAAGTATTTTGAAAAAAATGAAAAAAATACTTACACATTTAGCAAAAGCAAAAAATATTTTGATCTCCAAGTATAAAAGTCCTCCTGCTAACGTGCGGGTTTTATATAAAGGACAATCATATACACTACAAACAATTTCTAGTAAGTTTATCGTCCTTAACGGAAATAAAAATATTCTTTGGAAAGATACACCAAGTTTTTTACTGCAAAAACTAATTAAGAAGGTGTCCTTAGCCCCTAATATTTCAGCACAAGATTTACTAAGCTTAAGCTTTTTGGCAAAAGAAGTTGAAGATATGTTGCTTTTTTATAGTTTGCTAGAAGCCAGTGTGCGTGGAGTAAATGTTGAGGCCGAATTTTATCAAGAAGAGCAAGATATTAAACTAAAAAGTAAAGCCCTTGATGAAGTGAGCAAGTTAAAAGCCTTAACAAAAATGCCTAAATATTCAGCAAATAAAGCTTTAAAAAATCTTTTATTTATTAAGAACAATGTTATCATTTCGAAAATCTTACGTCAGAAATACAATACCGATCTTGAGAAAATCTTTGCTCGTACCTTGCAATACAAAAGTTCTACAAAAAATATAACATTTTTGGACTTTGATTCTTCATCTCAAATATCAAACTGGAAAATGAATAAGACGAAGTTAGTCAACGGTCTTTTGCAAGCTAGGGGAAACATTACTATTCCGTTACAAAATGCGAAAGTTGTAAGTGGACTTATTTTGTTTAAAGATATTGAAAGTAAAGTAAATGTTTCTTTTGGAGCTTACGAATTAGAGATTGATGGACGTAGTAAAATAAAATGTATAGTGAATCGCGATGATGGAACAGGAAGGACACTCAATTTTTCTGCTCCTATCAATAAGTGGTTTGTGTTTTCTATGTACATAAATAATGGAATAATTCAATGGCAAGTAAATAACAAATCATTTTCTTTTACTCATAAAAATATTGTTCCCCGAAAGAGTGTAAAGATAAAAGTATTTAGCTCAGAGGCTGTAGAATTTGAAAATATTTTGCTTGCCCAAGATTAGGGTCACTTTAAAAACGTACATCTGGTACTTTATTCAGAGGCTGTAGAATTTGAAAATATTTTGCTTGCCCAAGATTAGGGTCACTTTAAAAACGTACATCTGGTACTTTATTCAGACGCTGTAGAATTTGAAAATATTTTGCTTGCCCAAGATTAGGGTCACTTTAAAAACGTACATCTGGTACTTTATTTATGACTGTCAGATTTATGACTGTCAGATTTCTGACTCAAATCAGAAGTCGTTATTTGCGGTATCAAAATTGGGTAAAACTTTTGTTAGGTCGTTTGGTCGTTTTGCGGAAAATCAGGAGAAGGTAAACTGTGATAAAAGTAACATGCCCTGCATGCAAGAAAAAATACAGCATCATCGACCGTATGGGCGGTAGTGAAATTCGTTGCCAATCGTGTGATTATATTTTTGTTGCCCCAAAAAAGAAAGAAGACGTTTGGATTTCTACAATTTGCACTAAGTGCAGTAAATTATACAAAGTATCAGACGATATGCTTGGAAAAAAGTTTTCATGCCGTAGATGTGATCATAATTTCAAAGTTACAAATTTTGATAGCCAAGAGCAAATAAAAGCACGTTGTCCCGGATGTGAAAAGCGCTATCGCATAGTGAATAAAAAGTTGTTTGGTAAAACAATTCAATGTAAAGTTTGCCACACTCAATTTGATGTTGTTGCTATGACGGAACCGAAAGAGGATTATGATGTAGTCGATTCATCTCCAACGGTTGGACGTTTTGATCCTGCAGGGCAGACTTTTCCAATACTTCCAAATAAAATAGCGCAAAATCTAACGACAAAAAATACGCAAAACACGCAAATACCTGTAAGAAAAGTAAATCTTAAAGCGCGATCAAAGCAACGAAAAAAACAGCCAAGATCTCAGCCTCCAGTAAGAGATTCAGGAAAGCCTGTACGCACATCCAGGACAGCTCCTAAAAAAATGTCCGACAAAGCATTAGAATTTGCAACAGCAGAAACTCTAAATCCGCAAAATGAAGTAATGCAAAAAGAAATAGCACGACAAATTCAGGAGATGGAAAATCCTGTTCAAACAGCGAAAATGCCTTTGAAAAAAGCTTCTAGTAAAGAATTAGAACGAGCAACAGCAGAAACACTAAACCCTCAAAATAAAGAAGTGCAAGATGAAATATCGCGCCAAATTGACAACATGGAAAGCCCTGTATATACAGCAAAGATGCCTCCTAAAGAAATGTCAGATAAAGCATTAGAATTCGCAACTGCGGAAACGTTAGACCCTCAAAATGAAATCATGCAAGAAGAAATCGCACGTCAAATCAACAACATGGAACAGCCTGTTCGTACGACAAAGATGCCTTCGAAAAAAATATCTGACGAAGAAATGAATTTTGCCTCAGGAGAGACACTCAATCCACAGAATGAAAATACACAACAAGAAATCGCACGTCAAATCAGTAATATGGAAGAACATGAACACGAAGATGAAGATGAACATGAACACGAACACGAAAATGAAAATGAAGAATACGAAGATGAAGAATACGAAGATGAAGATATAGATTTACTTGGAGTAAATCTTCGCGATACAGCTGAAGAAATTATTATCGATGACTTCCTCGATGAAGAGGAACAAGAGGAAGAAGAGGAAGATTATGATGATTATGATTACGATAACCTCGATTTGCGTAACACAGCAGAGGGAATTATTATAGATGATAGTATTATTGGTTTAGAAGATCAAGCAGAAGAAGAGATTATCGAAGAACCTAGTAGAGAAAGTGAAAGTAGTCATAACATGGCAGCTATCGAGGCTGATTCTGACGCCGCTTTAAATTCAGAAGATAGCTTTTTACAAATCAATAGTCAAGATGAACTTATTCCCAGTGAAATAATGATGCCTGAAGACAGCATTTTAACTCCTAGTGAAATATCTATTCCTGTTCCTACCCACCAACGATTTCCTTTCGACAGTGGTTTTGGAATGGATGAAGAACTAGAAAAAACAGCTTCTATGGCTATCATTGATGCTGAAACAGAGACGGAAGATCACTGGGTTGAAGAAAAAGAAAATGACTGGAATATTGGTGATGTCATTATGGGAATATACAGTGTCACAGAAGAAATAGGCACTGGAGAAAAAGGTAAAGTTTACAAAATATATCACAAACAACTAGGTATTAATATAGCAGTAAAAAATATTGATATTGTGTTTGATATGAAAGAAACATTTGAAGAAATACTTGATTCATGGGGGCAATTAAACGGTCACCTTAATATTTTAAATTATTATTACACACGTAGTATAAAAGGTATATCGCGAATATTCATGGAGTATGTTAACGGTAATGATTTGTCTTTCTTACTACGCGAAGGTCATTCTGGTCTAGACTCTCTTTACAAAGAAGATAGTTATAGTAGCTTAAAGCGCGTTTTGGATGTTAGTATACAATCCTCATGGGCATTTTCCTATGCTCATGAAAAAAATGTAATTCACGGAGATGTAAAGCCAAATAACATTATTATTGCTAACGATGGTACAGTAAAAATTAGCGATTTTGGTGTGCGCAGTGTGTGCAATTTAGATAATTATACCCAAGTTTATTCATCCACAAAAGAGGGAGAATACGGCGACATTTGGTCTTGGGGGCTATGCATACTTCATATGTTTGCTGGTGTGAGTTATTGGAATGATGGTAATAATGCCAAAAAAGTATTAGAAATGTATGGTGATCAAGACATTCCTCATCATGTACCTGTTATGCCTGATGAAGTAAAGCAATTACTCGAAAAATGTTTTTCAGAAGAACCACCGAGTTTTGAAAAAATTACTGAGGAATTGCGAAAAACATACTATTCTTGCCTCGAAATTGATTATCCAAGGCAACTCGTTGATGCATCAGCAAATTTAGCTGACGCACTAAATAATCGCGCTGTTTTTTTTACTGACATCGAACGTTTTGATATAGCTAACGAGTTATTAGAAAAGGCACTTGTCGTAGACAATTATCATTTAAATGCGGTATACAATTATGGTCTTCTCCAGTGGCGACAAGGAAATATAACTGACCAAGAACTTATTCAAAAACTTAATGTTGTTTTACCTGTTGAAAAGAAAAAATGGAAAACATATCATCTACTAGGATGGGTACACATAGAACGGGGAGACAAGGAGCAAGCATATTCCTGTTTACGCACTTCTGAAGATCTTGCTGAAAATAATATGGTGGCGAAAAATCTTATTTCGCAAACAATGGATCGAATGAAAGACAGTTACGTATTGCAACGAACTTTAATTGGACATGAAGACAGTGTTGGAAGTGTGTGTGTTTCTGATGATTCCAATATTGCTATTTCATCAGGTTCAGATAATACTATTCGCATTTGGGATGTTCGTTTAGGTGAATGTCAATCTGTTTTAAGCGGTCATACAGGTTATGTTAACGGAGTCTCTTTGACTCCCGATGGTTTAACTCTCGTTTCTGCTAGTTGGGATAAATCTGTACGTATTTGGAATGTGGAAAAGCGCGAATGTATAAATGTAATTCGCGGACACGAACATTATGTGAATGATGTGGCTATTTCTCACGATGGAAAAATAGCTATTTCTGCTAGTTGGGATCAAACTTTGCGCGTTTGGGAAACTGCGACAGGTTTGTGTAAAAAGATACTAAAAGGACATAGTGATAACGTAAATAGTGTTGGTTTCTCATCAGAAGTAGATATTGTAATTTCAGGTAGTAGTGATGGAACTGTGCGCGTTTGGGACATTAACAGTGGCGAATGTTTAAGAGTTCTCAAAGGTCATGATGGACAAGTATGGGATGTGGCCATCACTAGCGACGGTGATATGGCTGTATCTGTAGGATGGGATCACTCTGTCAAAATATGGGATATCTGGACAGGCGAATGTTTGCGCACAATGAGGGGACACACCGATAAAGTTAGTGGGGTATATTTAACAAAAAATGCACAAAGGATCTTGACATCGAGTTGGGACGGAACCCTCAAAGTTTGGGATGTATATAACGGACGTTGCTTACGAACAATTGAAGGACACGATGATAAGGTATACAGTGTTACAATGTCAGACCTTGCACAAATTATGATTTCAGCAAGTGCCGACCAATCTCTTCAGGTGTGGAAACTAGCAAATGAGGTTCAAGAAGCACCTTTTACTGTTGTTCGTTCAAAAGAAAATGCCGATAATCGCGCTAATCAAAATTTAGTGGCCATACTTTTAGTAGAAGCGAAAAAAGCTTTGGATAACGAAAAGTGGGAAGCCGCAACGAACTTACTCAACACTGCTAGACAAAAACGAGGTTATGAGCGTTATCCCGAGTGTTTAGATTTATGGAAAAAGCTTTCTTATTATACAATTCGCGGTGGTTTAAAAGGAGCATGGCAAGAGAACAATCTCAAACAGCATCGTTATTGTATAGAATCGTTAGCTATAAGTAGTGATGGCAGTAAATGTTTCTCCACTAATTACAACAAAATACACATGTGGGATTTGAAGAATAACGAATGTTCAATGGAATTAGAAGGACATTCTACCAAAGTTAAAAAAATAGTTTTTGTTGAAAGTAAGAATATATTAATCTCATGCGGAGATGACAAAACTTTGCGTATTTGGGATTTGAGTACGGGAGAGTGCCGCCATCGCTTAGAACATCACAAATATAGTGTTCGCGATTTTGCTGTTATGACAAACGGTTATTTAGGTATAACTGCCAGTTACAAAAATTTATCGGTGTGGAATATCAAGGAAGGTAAGTTTTTATTTGATTTAATAGGCCATGAGCATTGGGTTGAATGCGTTGCTATTACTAATGATGGACGTATGGCCGTGTCTGGTGGATATGATAAAACAATACGCGTGTGGGATATTCACTCAGCAAAATGCATTAAAATTTTACGAGGCCATGAAGATAGTGTTCGCAGTGTCGTTGTAACAACAGATGGACGCATGGCAATATCTGGTAGTTACGATAACACAATAAAATTGTGGGATATTTCAACGGGAAATTGCTTAAATACTTTTAAGGGCCATAAAGACAGAGTTGAAGATATTGCCATGTCTCAAGATGGTCAAATATTAGTTTCCGTAAGTTGGGATAAAACTTTACGTATGTGGGACATTCTTACAGGGAAATGTTTGTGCGTTCTTGAAGGTCACATGAGTAAACTCAGATGTGTGGCTTTATCAACAAATGCTCAATTTGCTTTAGCTGGCGGTTGGGGAAAATCGGTTATTGTGTGGAATCTTGATTGGGAACTTACAGCGAAATCGAAAAGTAAGTGGGATGATAGTGTACGAATGTGGTTGCAGTCTTTTCTTTCCCTTCATACGCCTTTAGAATCCGAAGATCCGAATAATCCTTTGTTTCTTGTAAGAAAAGGTAAACCTGTTTGGCAACAGGAAGATTTTGATGATTTATTGCGACAACTAAAAAATGCTGGTTTGGGATGGGTGAGTGAAGACAAAATAAAGTCGAACTTAGAAGCAATGTCAGATAATTGGAATGAACCACCCGTATTACCAGGAATTAAGTAATTTTGTTGTAATAAAAATCTGATTATTTTCGAGGTTATAACTATAGGGCGTATCCTAATTACAATCGAAAAATATGGCAAAAGTTACGGTTACAATAGTGACTAGAGCTAAAAGAATTTATTATGGCACATCTATTGTAAGTAGCGGAAACGCTTGATACTGTTATGGTTAAAGTTCGCTTGACAATTAATAAATGATATGATATTTTTAACAAATTGTGTCGGTATATAGGGCGTATCCCCGAATTTTAGGAAGTGATCTTTATGAGTGATCTCGCAAATTATAAAATAGTTTTTGCATCTGTAGGAAAAAGCTTGAAAAATAAACCTCAGGATGTTGCACACATTATATCTAGTACTTTTAATATAAAACTTGAAGAAGTTTTAAAGGTTGTGAATCAAAGCCCAATTGTTTTGTTTGAAGGCTTGTCAGTGAGAGATGTAAGTCGTATGCAAAATGCAGTTATTTTTCTAACTAAAATAGGCATTGAAATAACAATAACACCTGAAAAATGCTCACGATTAAGTACTACAAACTGGAAGTTAACTCATACACCTCCTATTGCTGCTTGTCCGTCGTGTGGTGATACGTTTATTTTACTAAACAGCAACACATTTTTACCACACAGTGTATCACAGGAAAAACCTATTCATAGTAAACCACCAGCTCCTATCGAAGGCGCTATTTCGGCAGAATTCGAAGAAATTGAAGGCTTGTCTGCAGAATTAGAAAGCATCGTTCAAATGGATGATGATTCCGCAATAGAAGAAATCGAGGAAATAGAAGAAATTGGAAGTGTATCACAAGAATTAGAAGAAATGGGGAGCTTTTCCGAAGAATTGGAAAAAATTGGCGACTTAGCTGAGGAATTAGAAGAATTAAGCAATAATGAAAAATTATCTCCACACCATGCATCGCGCATCGAAGAGATAGAAGGAATTTCAGCAGAGTTTGAAGAAATAGAAGGTGTTTCAGCAGAGTTTGAACGAATTTGCATGGAAGACATGGAAGATATCGGTAGTTTATCAGCAGAGCTTGAGGAAATAGAGGGGATTTCGGCAGAATTTGAAAAGATATCAGAAGATAATATTGAAAAGTTAGATCATTCTGATTTTGGTAATTTTGCTGAATCAGCTCTTGATGATGATATAGAATCAATATCAGCAGAACTAGAAAAAATAGCTGAGCCTGTGATGTCAAACGAACCAGAACCTTTGAAAAGTGAAGAAAGTTTTACTCAGCTTTTTATGAGTAATGAAAAAAAGAAAGAGCGTCCACCGCAACCTTCGTCTTTAGTAATTCAACCAGGAGTGTATGATGTGATTATCAATATTAATCCTCGTGGTAATGTCACTCTTGCTAATAAGACCATTTCTAAGTTATTACAAATGAAGGTGGAGAAGGTTGCTGCTATTACTCAAAAACATTCTGCGGTAACTGTCGCGAAAAAAGTATCAAAAGATACAGCCCAAGCAATACTACAACAATTTTTTAAATATAAAATGTCTGGGCATATTAAAATAAATAAATTGCAATAGGGCGTTACGCGCTCTAACAACAGTAAAAGAGATTCGGATATGTCAAAATTTTTCGAAATTGATAAAATAAATCTTAGTAAAGATAAATTATTTCTAATCGCCGGACCTTGCGTTTTAGAAGAAAATTGCGAAGTTGAGCTGAAAATAGTTGAGCAAGTGCAAAAAATTAGCGAACGTTTAGATATTCCGTTTATATTTAAAGCTTCTTATACAAAAGCTAACAGAACATCTGCAAATTCTTATCGAGGCGTTGGCATAGAAAAAGGTCTCAAAAGACTACTTAGAGTAAAAAAAGAGTTTGGAGTTCCCGTACTCTCAGATATTCATGAGGTAGAAGAAATTAAACAAGCAAGTGAAGTGCTAGATATTTTACAGATACCAGCATTTTTATGTCGGCAAACCTCCCTTTTGGAAGGAGCAGCTAGTAGTGGTTGTGCTGTTAACATAAAAAAAGGACAGTTTATGTCTCCCTGGGATATGAAACACGCTGTGAGTAAAGTTTCTTCTACAAGCAATAAAGTTATGGTGACAGAAAGAGGTGCATGTTTTGGTTATAATAACTTAGTTGTTGATATGAGAACATTTCCAGTAATGAAAGAATTTGGCTGTCCCGTTGTTTTTGACGGTACTCACAGTGTGCAATTACCTGGCGGAGGAAATGGACAAACAAGTGGGCAAAGACATATGATTTTACCTCTTGTTCGCGCTGCAGTTGCCGCTGGCTGTCATGGACTCTTTTTAGAAGTACATCCTGATCCATCTAGCTCGCCAAGTGATAGCGCAAGTATATTACCAATTTCTCAACTTGAAAGTGTGTTAACTATTGCAAAACAAATACACACAGTAGTTCATGAACAAGAAGGTAAACGCGTATTATTCGGAGACATTGTACGCAGCAAAAATTTTGCGACGCTTGAAGATGTTGAGAAAGCTTTGACCATTCAGAGAAAAATGGATGAAGATGGCGAAGAACATAAGCTACTTGGAATTATTATGTTAGAACAAGGAATGCTAAACTCAGATCAGCTACTTGAGTTGTTGAAAGATCTTGAAGAACAACAAGGGGTGAAGCACTATTAAGGAATGCGACAAAAAATAGTTTATTGTTTTTTGCGATATTCCTAAGTTGGGTATGTTATTCCTTGCGACTACAAAGCAATTTGTAGCATACTCTCGTACAAATTAAATTTATAGATCGGAATAAAAGTCTTATGGCAAAAAAAGATGTAACAGAGACCCAGGATGCCCCAGAAAACACTCAGAGTTGGGCACAAAAAATTAACGAAAATCGCTCTACATACATGGTACTCGGTGGAGTAATTATTGCAGTTGTACTTATTTCTTTTTGGTACACAAATAACCTTAAACAAAAATCGCAACGAGCGTGGGCGCTAGTTGGTTCTGTTTCTTCTGCAATGAGTAATGCACAAGTTTCAGATACAAATTTAAAAGTAGAAGATTTGAGCATTGACGCACACAAACTAGTGCAACAAAAATTAGGAAGTTTAGAATCTATTCCTGAATTTTTTCGTAATGATGCTACAAGTATTGACGATCTTCATGTGCGTAAATTACCAGAAGATTTAAGACGCACAGTACTTATTCTACATTATAAGGTTGCATTACAAGACGAAATCAAAAAATCAAAAAATACGTCTGCTGCTCCATTTTTATACTACTGGTTAGGAAATGTATCTTTCCAAGAAGGTAGTCTTGCTGAGGCTGCTAAGTGGTACCAAAAAGTGATAGATCGCTACCCTAATCATTTTTTAAGTGCAGAAGCTGAAAGAGATATGTTAGCTGCAGATAAAGATAATCTTTGGCTTAAAGAACAAGCTAGTTCTACAATCGAAAACCTTGAAGATTTTAGTTCACATAGCAAAGAAAAAGTAGAAGTTGTTTCTAGTAAAGGAAAATTTACTATTAGCTTATTTGATAAAAATGAGAAAGCAATAAAGAATTTTCTGTCACTTGTAAACAGTGATTTCTATAGCGGCTTGTCTTTTTATAAAAATTCCCCAGAAACAATCTCTGGAGGATGTTCTTTAAGTAATGGCCTTAGCGAAGTAGGGAAAGTACAAGCTGAATATCAAGATGCGTATGTTCAGAGAGGCCTAGTTATTCTAGAGCAGATAGGTGATAATTTTGGAGAGGTTTGTAGCCGCTTGTCTATTGTGAAAAAATATCCATATTTTCGCGGTTTACAACGCTGTACAATACTTGGAGTTATTTCCGAAGAAGATATGGCTATTGTTGATTCTCTAACAAATGTCGATGTAATACTTGGTATTTCTGTTGCTAAAGAAGACGTTAGTAACTAAGTGACCTGATAAAAGTAGTTACCCGTTGAATACAGGGCTTTTATTTTCTAGTGCGGCGCGACGAGGGCGTGCAGCTGTAGCTGCGTAACTAAGGTGCAACAAAGCTAGAAATTAAAAGAGCAAAATACCAATGGGTAAATACTTTGGTGAGTTACTTAATAATACTATGTACGTCACGCTATAGGTTCTCGATTAAAGATTAGCTCTTGAAACGTCAGTTAATGAAGAACTAAAATATAAAATTTCGTCTTCAGTTTGATCCCCTCATGGCTAAGCCGATGTGAGGGGATCACAAACCATTGTATTTTCTATACTTCATCTCTTATCCACAACAACACTTCACGGACGATAATAATGGCAAAACTAGATATTATTTCTGGAAATGATCAGAATAAAAGTTATGAAGTCAAACCAAAAACAGTCATTGGGCGTCTTGCTAATAATACAATTGCTATCAATGATACAAAATCTTCTCGTCAGAATAGTTTAGTTTTTGTAAAAGAAGGTCTCTATTATATTAGAGATTTAAAAAGTCGTAATGGTACAGTTGTTAACGGGGAAAAATTACAAAAAACGCAGCAACTACTTTCTGGTGACCGCATAAAAATAGGGAACACTGTTTTTGTTTTTTCAGAGGAAGATGATCCCGATGTGACAAAAGACCTTGCTAGCGTAAAATCATCGTTGGCTTCCTCACCACCGAAAAAAATTTCTAAGGCAGTCTCTCACAAAGAAATAGAACCTCGTCGTTCTTCCGAATCAGTTTTACAAAAAGGAATTAGAGAGGCTTCTGCCGCAGTAAAAAAGAAACCGGCTCACAAAGAAGTACCAAAAACTATAAGTATCAATAAAAAGCTAGAGTCTCTCGATCGTTCTTCTGTAATTGTGATTATTATTGTCTTTACATGCATTCTTTTTATGGTAGCAAGATGGTTAACCCTAAACCTTATCAGCTAGATTCTCCTGAATTTGCAAAGCAACTGAATATTTTGTGTTTGAAAGCAAAAAAACGCAAAAAACAACAAAAATTGCCAATTAATTGGCAAGGAAAAGAAACGTTTGAATTCGAAGAGTATAGGAAGTATAACCCTGGCGATGATTTGAGACGGGTAGATTGGAATATTTTCCAACGTCTACAAGAAATTGTTGTCAAGGAATATGAAATAGATCCTCCAAAACATCTAGTCATCGCTCTTGATGTTTCTGCATCTATGGATAGCTTTAATAAACTTGCATTTGCAAAAGCCGTCGTTGCAGCACTTACTTACATAGGAACAGCTCTAATAGACAAAGTAAGCTTTTTTTGCTTTCCTTATGAAAAAAACACACCTTTACAATCATTTTCCACAAACCATAACATATTACAATTTTTTCATCGTTTACAAAATATTTCTTCCAAGGAAACTTTAGTGTCGTTTGAAGAATGTTTTAGTCAGTTGAGATTACTTAACTCTGCAAATATAAATACAGTTGTGATTAGTGATTTTTATACCAAAGAATATTTTAGGTCTTTGCGTTTATTTCGCGGCGTTTGTACAGCAGTACAAATAGTGAGTAAAGAGGAATTCTATCCACAAATGAATGGGAGTGTCTGTTTAAAAGATGTTGAAAATAAAATTCAACATTCTTTGTTCGTTGATAAAAAGAGATTAGAAATCTATCAAAAAAACCTCAATAATCATTTGTCGCAAGTAAAAAGTCATTGTTTACAACATAAAATTAATTACCTACTCACAAAAAACTATGACCTAACACTCGTATTAAATATTTTACAACTAGCAGGATTTATTCGATGAATTTTCTTTATACTCACTACTTATGGTTTTCAGCTATTCTCGTTCTTCCTATTATTTTAAAACTGCGCAAAAAAAAATATGAGAATCTTGCCGTACCTCATTTGCAGTTCTGGTTACAAGAAAACGAAGTCATTAAACACTCAACGTGGAAATTCAGTGTTCGAGAGTTATTATACATATTGCCAATGTTGTTGTTATTTATTGCTGCAAATCTGTCTCTAACAGAACCTTATTATGGAGAGCTAAACAACAAAAATCCTGAACATATTGTTCTTGTTGATACTTCTGTTAGCATGAAAACGCAAGAAAAGTTTCAAAGTCGATTACAACAAGTACAGTCTTTGTTATCTAAAATGCCATTAAAAAATAAAGTGATTTTTACAACTCACAAAGTGCCAAAAGTTATAACCACAGAAGAGATAGGTTTTTTAGAAGTTGAAGAGTCTAACTTGCAGAAATCAGTATCGTTTGTTGAAAACTTCTATAATAAAGGTTATTTTATCGTTTTTACAGATGGCGCAAATAAAGATTGGCCACGCGTTTTAAAATATCTACGTACCAAATACAACAAAAATCTAATTGTGAAGACTATCGGCAATTATCAAGAAAATGCAGGCCTTTATTTAAAGAAGATAGATAACAATAAAGCTATTGTGCATATATACCACGATTATTCTAAAAAGCAACAAATACGCTTATTGTGGGGAAAGGTTGATTCAGAAGAACTACAGACAAAATATTATCAGAAGAAAGTGTCGTTGATACCCAACAAAGGTCTTGATGTAGAGTTAAGTGTAACTTCTGGAAAGTGGGACTTTCGTTTAGAAATTGTTGAAGCTCTCGAAGAAGATAACCGCATTTTTCAATACATTCACGAACAAAAAAAATGTAAAGTATTAGTATTATCAGATAAAGATGTTCCGAAGCTTGTAGCTGCTTTAGGTGTATACCAAGATTTTATAGATCTTACAAACAGTTCTTTTCAAAACCAAACGACTGACAATAAATTTTTTGATATTGCTTTTGTACATTTAGACAAATGGCAAATACCAAAAAACCCTAATTTTAAAAAGTTAGTGCTATGGAATACAAAGGGGAATTTTTTACCTTATCGTTCTATTCAAGTAAAAGAAAACAACAACTTTCGCGGCGCATTAAATGAAAAACTAATGCATAATGTCGACTTTTCACTATTAACTACTGAGTATATTGATCTTTATACTCATAACAAAAAAAACTTGCTCATGCATCCTAGTGGTGCTGCTATATGGCAGAGTAAATACCAAAATATTCCATTTGTTTATATTGGTTTTTCTCTTCATCATTCCAACATTCACTTTCTTCCATCCTTTCCTATTTTTATAAAAAATCTTATAAAATGGGCTACTCCAAAACAGCAACTCTATACTAAATTTCCCACTACACAAGTTACTCTTAAATCGTTTGTAGATGATAATGTGACTATAAATATAGAAAAAAAACCAGACGTAGAGTATTTGCAGTGGTATGTTGTAGCAGCTGTGTATTTGCTTATGATACTATGCATTTTCTACTTTTGGCGATAATATAAGTAAAGTTAGCCAAACAAATGGCTAACTCTTTACTCTTACGAATGATCAGTGTCTGTACTATTATTTTGCGGTGGATTTTCTGTCGATGGATTTTGGATTGTAAACTGCTTTTGGTGTAAAAAACTTTGGGTTAAAATATTTAGCTTTTGCCAGATTTTTCGAGAGAGTCCATTCGTTAATGTTTGCAAACCGTCTACTGCATTTAACGAAGCCTGATCTGTAAATTCATCAACATAAAGTGAAGCGATTTTACTAACGATAGAAAGTAGTTCTGTACAATAATCAAGATAGCGATGAATTTGATAAGGTGTTAGTTTTCTTTCAGGAGAAGATTTAGTCTTGTTCTTTTGTAGCAACAACGACTCTGGATCTTTGGTTAGTTGATGCATGTCAACAACATGCGCTAATGATCGTAACTCGTGAATGGCCTTAATAATTAGATGTCGTTTGTAGCGAGTTTCCAAGGACCCTAAGAAAAAAATAGCAGCCCCTATAAACACTATCGAACTGATTCCCGCTTCTAAAAAACTCAAAAACTCCAATGTACTTGGAAGTTTTTTTACCTCGCCTAACTGTGTTAGAATCCATAGAAAAAGAACTACGATACCACAAATAAGTACTATCGATAGCGTTCTATATAATTTATGGGGACGGTTTATTTTTATTGATAAATCTTTTGCTTCTGATGCAATATTCTTCACTTCATTAGTAACATTTACTAATCCCGAATTTGGAAAACGTTCCTCAACTCTTTGGTAAAGTTGAGCAACTGTTTTTAGTATTTCTTCTGATTTTAATGATCTATATTGTTTTGCCATTTTTTTCCCAAAAATTGTAAATTTGTCTAAGTCACATTTTTAAATTACTTACAAGAATAGTTCAATATTATTTTACAAAATTTCTTAGGTTTGTAATAATTAAATTTAGTTAGAGCGCGCCAACATTTTTGATTTTAATATTTGTCCACTCTTCAAAACCAACGCTCTCTTTTTCATGATAACTCTTTTTTAGTTCTGTAATTATCAAAATGATTTAAGCAAGTCGCAAAAAGTTTTTAAGAGCACGCAGCTAGCCTTTGAGTATCATAGCGGCGTTGAGCCTTCGGTTACATAGATACAGTTATGTGCCTCTCAGGCTTTCCTTGCTCTGATACTCAAATTCTACGCTGACTTGAAACGTGCTCAGAAACTTTTTGCGACTCACTTAAAACTTTTCGAGATCAGAGTTGGGATGATAGTCTATATTTTATCTCTAAATCATTCTTTGAAATGTCGATACCTCCAACTTAGAGTATAAAAATTTTCAAAAAGCATATAAATTATATAAATAAATAAGATTTTTATGCCGGTGAGATGAATATTCGCGTATAGATTATTGTCTAAGATTATGTTTTGTCGTTATATGTGTTATTATTGATTTAACGATCAAAATACAAATGGAATTTGTTGAGCCACTAAAGCTAAAAAAAATTGGTCTTGTTTTAGATACTTCTAAACTGTAAATCCACTTACACAAATCAATAAATAGGAAGGATTTAGCATGAAACGCGATCGAAAAAAACTACGCACTCGAAGGCAAAATACAAAAGAAACTTCTTCTAGAAAAAATTCTCGCCTTTCAAAAGAAGCCCCCAAAAAAAGTTCTCGTACCTCAAAAGAAACTTCTTCTCGAAGACCAAAAGAAAAACTAGACTCTAATAAACGAGCATCCAGAAATGCTTTAAAAACAGAACGGCGAAAATCCCGGGCGGAGATAAAAACCAAAAGGCGCGTTACTGAAGGTGGGTATACTAAAAAATCTGATAACAATACCATTGCAATTATCGTCGGTTCGGTTGTTGTAACTGTCATTGTTGCTATTGGCCTCAATTTTCTTTTTTCTTCCAATGGTAATGTGATTAGATTGAGAAATCAATCTGTTCGCAATTCAAATAACCAGCAAAATGTTGATGATACTGAAAAGAATAACGTTGCGCAAGGACAGACCAAAAGCGAAGAAAAATCAGATAAAAAAACGCTAGCGAAGAGATCATTTTATGATGTTCCACATAACGAAGGTAATGTTAACAATAGTAAAAGAAATTACCAGAGACAACCTTTTCCAAAGAAGGTTGAATATGAAGAACAAAAAAGTAACGAGAATCTCAAAAAAGAAGTTGCTGGTGGTGAAATAAAAAATAATGCCGATGCCGATCCCGACACCGATGCTGATATCGTTTTAGAAGATATTGATGATACTATCGAAGAAGAAGACAGCGACGAAAAAAAAGACTATATCGTAAATATGGAAAACAAAGGTTTTGTTGCTTATGATGGTATTTGGATTGAAAAGAAAGCTTTAGATTATCATAAATCGATTACCGCACGCTGGAAAAAAGGTGACGTACTACTAGGCGGCGTGTGGCATGAAGAGCAAGACATTGGCCAGTGGCACGTAATTGTTGCAAAAGGGAAAAATTACGAAGGATATCTAAAGAAACAAAAGAAATATTATCATTTTCTAGATATCAATGGTCAAAAAAGAAAATTTGCTTTAGACAATGTAGAATACCAAAAAAAAATCATATCACCTATCGCATCTTATTTTGAGCAACTTGAGCGCACACGGGAAAATGCTCGTGAACATTATGAACTTAGCCTGCGGTGTGAAGAAAATTCACTATCGTATTTTACTGATAAGCAGTTATTGAGAACTATATTTTACGATCCAAATCATGAGCAAGCGCGTGAAAAATTAGGCTATACAAGATACAAAAACGAGTGGCTAACAGAGGAACAAATAAAAAAACATTCTGATATGGTCTATCTTGATGGGCGATGGATATCAAAAGAACAGGCCAGAACAAATGGTTATGTTTATCACGAAGGAAAATGGACGAAGCAAGATGCTCTTGCTGTAGAAAAAATTGAAGAGCAAAGAAATTCTAAAGGGTTTTTAGACAAAACATATAGAGGAAACGCGAAACAACTATCAGGTAATAAAGTTGAAATCACTTATGATTTTAGTGATCGCAAATATATTCAAATGATGAAAAAAGGTTTATCTGATGTTAATGGTGGAACTATAGATATTCGTGATAGTATTCTAGACGTTCCCGATCAAATGCTATATTTTCCTCCTGTACTTAGAGGTAATCTCCATATTGAATTTGAAGCGCGAATACATCCTAGTTTTAGAAAAAATATATGGATACGCCTTTATAACAACGAAGAAAATTTAGGAGAAGATGGCTATAGTTTTGTTTTTTCTATACCTGAATATGATGATTCTCCTGCTGTTTTTAATGTTATTCATGTTGTTGACGGAAAAAACGATCGTTTAATACAACGAAAAACAAAGCCAAAAATTGCGCCTGGACAGTGGTATAAGTTTATTATTCGCGTTTCTGGTTCGTATTTGTCTGCATATATCAATGGTAAGAGAGCCTTACATAAAAAGCATAGCAAGTTTCGTTCTGGACTTCTTGGATTTGGGGCACTTAACTCGCGAGTTCAATTTAAGAAAATAAAAATTACTGGCGCACCAGAATCTAGATGGCACAGCAAGATGGTAAAAAGTATTGAAGCGAATATGCGTGCAAAAGCGTTAATAAGTAATCAAGCGATGGGCAGTAGCGTTTCACAGCAAAGTATTGAAAGAACAAAAATGCTCATGGCGCATCCTAATTCTAAAATGCTTCAGTATATCAATGCTGCTATCAGACAAGCTAATAACAAGCAATATGAACTTGCAATTCAAGGCTTTAATCGAGCTATAGCCTTAGATCGAAACTTTGCGCTGAGTTATCTCGAACGTGGCTATGTGTATACAATGATTAGCAACTTTGATAAGGCATTTATAGACACGAATAAAGCCATTTCTTTGAAGCCTACTTATGCTGAGGCTTATGTTACCAGAGGAAGTCTCCATCAAAGAAATAATGATTTTTCTAAAGCAATTAAAGATTTTGAAAAAGCAATAAGTATTAACTCGCAGTATTTTCGAGCGTACCAATCTTTAGCGCGCTTGCATATTGGTAATAATGATACCACAAAAGTTCGCGAAATTATCCAACGTGTAAGCAGTATTAAACCTCAGAAAGGCGAGGCCAAACGCCTTGTAAAATCGTTGAAGATAGCTTTAAATGGCCCAAATTGGGTGAGAAAATATGAAAAGAAAACTATACATTACCACGTTATGACAGATATTAGTCAGAAATATTGTAATGAAATGGCAGCTCGTTTAGAACTGGCTTTTAAAGAATATTCACGTTTGTTTGGTGAAAAAAACTTGACCGCTAAGAAAAAATCACGTGTGTTAATTTTTGACTCAAGAACAGAATTTAATGAATATTCTTATATCACTATTTCTGATACAATGGAAAGTGCTGCTGGTTATTTTTCTCCTATTACCAAAGAATTAGTTCTTTTTGATGATTATAGTAAAAAAGAAACAATAGACACATTATATCACGAAGGATTTCACCAGTTCTTGGATTTAATCATTGATGACACTCCTATTTGGTTTAATGAAGGAATGGCAACTTACTTTGGTAAAAGCAAAGTGGTAAAGGGTAGGCTGCGAATAGGTGTTGTAGAACCTTTTTATGTTCTAAGGCTACGTGCGATGTTGCGATCGAGATATACACCATATAAGCAACTAATGAAGCATACTTCGAAACAGTTTATGGCTGCAGGAAAAGCGAATATGCATTATAACCAATCTTGGGCAATGATTCACTTTCTTATTCATGGAGATAATGGAAAGAATCGTAACCTAATTGCTAAATATCTAGCAGAACTAAAAAACAAAAAGAGTGAGAAAGAGGCTTTTGAGGCTGTTTTTTCTGGAGTTAATTTTTCTAAATTAGAGTCGCGTTTGATCACTCATTTCGTCGATATGGACGATACGTAGGTTTTAGTAATTTCTAGTATGTGGCACTTTAATAGTGCCACATATTTTACCTAACTAAAAGTAAGTTACTCTAGGGCTGTTGTTTCGTTGCAGCTAATACTATTTCGCGAATGCAAACATTTTGCGGCTGGCAATAAGCGTAATAAATTGCATTGGCCACATCTTCACTCGAAATTGCTCCTCCCATAGATTTTTTCCAATCTTCATAACCATCTTTTATTTCATTTGATGTGGTATGTCCAAGTAGTTCTGTCTCTACTGCTCCTGGCGCAATCGTTGTTACTCGAACGTTGTGAGCTGCTACTTCCTCGCGAATATTTTCAGATATAGCATGCACCGCAAATTTAGTTCCGCAGTAAGCAGCATGAGTAGGAAATGTTTTTCGGCCAGCGATAGAACTAACATTAACTATCGTTCCATTGTTTGCATCGATCATTTTTTGCAATACAGATTGAATTCCGTTTAATACTCCAACGACATTCACATCAAACATTTTTTGCCATTCTTTTGCGTCTTGGTTATTTACAAGACCAAGCAACATAACTCCGGCATTATTAACTAGGCAATCTGTAGATCCATATTTTTCTTGTGCTTCATTTATTGCTTGTTGTACTTGTTCGCGATTAGTAACATCAACTTGTTTACAAATAGTTTGTGGCAATTGCAATGCATTTAGTTTTTCTATTCTTCGTGCAATAAGTAGTAAAGGGTGCCCTTTTTCCGAAAATAGTCTTGCTGTCGCTGCTCCAATACCAGAGCTAGCACCTGTAATAACAACGAGCTTTTTCATAGATATATCCTTCCGTAGCGGTATCTGTTGCAAATAAACATTGAATGTAAACGTGTCTTAATATATATTAGCGAGCGTGGAAATTGCAAAATGTTTATCAAAAAGCGTGGAAAAATAAATCCTCAGAGGAAAACAATGGGAAAGCAAAAACCTTTTTATATTCTATATTTGGAAAATGAGCTACAAAGACGCATTGACAACAACTGTAATTACTCATTAAGAGCCTTTGCTAAATCTTTGGAAATTGATGCTAGTTTTCTATCAAAAATATTACTGCGTAAACAACCTTTAGCCTTAAAAAAAGCAGAACATCTCGCGCAAAAATTACACCTACAATCATCCCAACGAAAAAAGTTTATTCTGTCAATTGCCGACGATCAAAAATGCTTTTCCCTAAAAAAAGTAGATGGTGATTTGACGGACTGCAAGTGATTTTCATCTAGATCTTATTCAAGAAGAAAGTTACACTTCTAAATGTTCTTTCTTAGACAGTGAACCGATCAAGAAACATCAAAATTATTTAGGACGCCGTGTTAAACGAGGTCTATTTAGGTCTAAACAAAATATTTTGCTTAATGCTGATATCAACGGGGCAGCAAACATTATTCGAAAAGCAATTCCGAATGCTTTTGCTAACGGGATAGAGGGCATAGTAGTATTCCCCAAAAGGATCACTCCTTTTTAAATGAAAATTCATTAAATGTAATATTTGATAATGTTTTCGTGAACTATGTAACGAATCTCTTAAGTAAGAACCTACCATTTATAAAAAAACTTATCTTGTTGAATTCAACGGAGGTTATATGAAAACTTCTGCTTACAGAACAAAACTAAGAGAAGCGATTCTTTATTTTTTGATGGAACAAAAAGCCACATTTCGGACATTTCACTCCTATTTCCTTTTCTGATAACTACTTTTTTTGTCCCAAGTTGTATCAAAAAAGAAGTTATCAGAAAATATCACTACATCATATGGACTACTAGTTTTACCGTACGACTTGTTTGCTAATTGAAATAAAAATACGATCCCGTTTCTGGAAATTCCATTAACGAAACAAGTAGGCGTAGTGTGAATTTAACCAAGATAATTGAACATTTATCTTGGATGTTAGAAATTAGCTTTGTTAGTACAAGTTGTAACTTGCACAAGTTATTGTCTATTTTTTAATAAGTGCCTTTAATTTTTTTTCGTTTGTATAGGCCAATACTGACCAGGCCTTTTGTCATCTTGAAAGTATTCAGGGAAATAAGAAAACTTTTGTCGCGACATATCAAAAATCACTAATTCTGTATTTGCTGGGCACACTAGTTTCGACCAATCCTTTGTGTAATAAGCTCCAACACTATTCAAAAATCCAATACTAGAAGGACAAAGATATTTTGTTTGAAAATCGTAAATAAAGAACTCTTCTTCATTAAATATAGCAAGATATTTGTCTTGTGGATGGAACTGAATATCAGTGATAACTCCAAATTCATAGCTTTTTTTGAGTAATGGCTTTTCTTGCCATTTTCCTTCGTTCTTTTGTAAGGTGATCAATTGATTATCGCGAACGAAAACTAGTAGATTCTGTAAGTTAGCCCAAGCTAAAACTTTAATTTCGCCTTCTTTCTCGTTTTTTGAGCTATATAATAATTGTTTGTTTTCGAGTAAAGATATTTTATTAAATACTTGTCCCACAGCAATTAGATCGCGCTTTACCTCAAAACCATATATACGGTTATCTAGCTCGGCAATTAACTCTAAGTTTTCTAATTTAATTTGTTTTCTATTTTTTAACTCTGCTAAAAAACTCTTCCAAATATTATGATTATCAGCAATGTACACATAGTTCACGAAAACATTATCAAATATTACATTTAATGAATTTTCATTTAAAAAGGAGTGATCCTTTTGGGGAATACTACTATGCCCTCTATCCCGTTAGCAAAAGCATTCGGGATTGCTTTTCGAATAATGTTTGCTGCCCCGTTGATATCAGCATTAAGCAAAATATTTTGTTTAGACCTAAATAGACCTCGTTTAACACGGCGTCCCAAATAATTTTGATGTTTCTTAATCGGTTCACTGTCTAAGAAAGAACATTTAGAAGTGTAACTTTCTTCTTGAATAAGAACTTCAATACCAGCAAGTTGGGCTTTGTAGGTAAGTTGGTTAACAAACTGAGAATGGGGAATAGAAACAAAATTTTGATTATTCCTTTTGCCAATGTTAATCTGTTGCTTCCAATCATCGTTTTTGCCAATAACTAATGTTCCAATACTTTTCTCAACTAGCAATTTAATGATATAGCGACTAGATTGATGAAGGTAGTTGCTAACAACGCAATTTCTTTTGTATGTAAGTTTTTCAATTCTTCTACTAGTTCCTTTGTTACCGATATAAGACATTAAACAAGAACGCTTTTTGTTAAAAAATTGGTTAATCGATTTTAGAGGTCTACCGTTAATCAAGACAGGAGTGAAGTCTTTTTGATTTGAAGTTATAGCCGCTAAGTTGTTTAACCCAATGTCTATTCCAGCGATTTTGTTTTTATCAAGGTTAGGATTAAGAACTTTATGTTTTCCTAATTGTTTGTAACAATCTTCTAATAATAATCTATTGAACTCAAGTAACTTTTCTTCTTTTGGCTTTTGACTTAATATTTGTTTTGTTACTTTTGATAGTGTTACAGAATCAAAAATATCTTTGTTATAAATTTTTGTTTTAATCAAAGAATTCAATTTATCTGCTATTGCTTTTTTTAATAACTTTGCTGGTTTATCGCATTTGTAGTTTTCTATTTTTTCTTGCAATATTTTTGAACACTTTTTTCTCAAATACAATGATATTGGTGTGTCTTTTTGTAGTTCTAAGAGAAATTCCGACGTGATATCTTTTTCTTTGAGTAGATACACTGATTTCTCATAAACAATCTCTATTTTGTACATTCCATATCGAGGAACTATTCTTACCTGTTTGATGTGTTTTTGTTGACATGACAATGTTATGTTACACATTGATAGCTTGATTTTGTTCTTTGTTAATTCTTTTTTGTTTATTGCATCTATTGGGTATAAAACTATATTCCGCCCGTTACTCTTATGTTTATACTTTGGCAATTTTGGTTTTGCCTTGAATTTATTTGGATTGATCTTGTATCCTTCTAACCCTCTAAAAAATGATTCGAAGTTTTTGCACAATACTCTTAATATCTGCTGACTTACTTTTGTTGGTAGTGCGTAATAGTCTGGCTGCTTACTTTGTTGTAGCTCTTTTTGAAGATTTTCGTAACCTATAAAACCTTTTCCTGCGAAAAAATTTTGACGCACTACATACAATCCAGCATTATATAGATTTTTTGAACGGAAACTTAAGTCGTCCAGTTCAGAGTATTTTTTATTATTTTTTGTTATATTATGTTTTTCTACGAGCTTCATAATTTTGCTTAAACTCACTTATTTTTCAGTTTTACTCATTTCTTCTTCTAACTCTTTTATAATTTTCTCTGTTCGCCTCTTGTTTCTTCTCAACCCATATAATCTAGCACAAAAAGAAGTAATTATATTTACGAAATCTTGCATCAAGTCCTCTTTATCACCACTTGTTTTGTTTATTACTTCTATTTTTTTATTTTCTTTTGCTAATAATATTTCAATGTAATTTAATCCAAATCTTGCCAAACGATCTTTGTGCTCTACTATTAAAATTTCCCAATCATCTGATTCTAAAATTTTCTTTAATTTTGCTCTCTTATCATTTAATCCAGATCCTATTTCTTTGACTTCTTTTGCTATTTGATAGCCTCTAGCACTTGCATAATCTCTTAGG
Source organism: Candidatus Uabimicrobium helgolandensis (assembly GCF_041508025.1). Classification (NCBI taxonomy): domain Bacteria; kingdom Pseudomonadati; phylum Planctomycetota; class Candidatus Uabimicrobiia; order Candidatus Uabimicrobiales; family Candidatus Uabimicrobiaceae; genus Candidatus Uabimicrobium; species Candidatus Uabimicrobium helgolandensis. The sequence goes on along the minus strand of NZ_CP165719.1, from coordinate 818,334 downwards.
CGGTTGCACTGAGACTCTAGATTTTTTTTATTTTCTGATGATGATACTCGTGCATAAATGATCACGCTTGGCTTTTCTTCCTTAGCTTTTTTTTCCTTTTCGTCGAAAACAACTATTGTTCCTGACGGGAGTTGTTTTCCTTTTATATAGCCTTTTTGCCAATGACGATAAGCTGTTAAATAAGTTATTGAATTCTTTTTTGCATATTCTGATAGTTTCATTACTTTATTATACTTTAGTTTTTCTTTTCGACAAGAACAATTTGATATTTTTTGATAATATTTGATATTGATTTATGTTAAACCTTACTATACTTACTGTTTGATGAAAAGTTCATAGCGCGAGCAAAAAGCGTTTTGTTTGAAATAATATTTATCTCTTTGAAATTTTCTCCCAAAATAGAGTCATTTATTGCATATAATCTCAGTTTTGAGAACTGACTAGAAACGTTATCTTTCAAAATTACTCCCAACCATTTTTCATCTTCACTGAAGGCATGATTTCTAATGGAAAAAAATGGTGCAACTATGTCTATCCTATCATTGTAACCTTTTTGTTTCTTCTTCCAAATGGCGATTCCCCAAGGAGATATAAAAAAAAGATGGTCAAGATTTATAGTGGCAAATGCTCTGAGCGAGTGGTTATCGAAACTCTTCAAAATACTGCCAATGTTCTCTAACATTTTTATTTGTTTATTTCCTGATCTAAGTTTTGTTTCAACGAAAGAATCTAATTCTATTGTACGTAGTGTGTAGGTATATTTTTTTTTATGTTGTTTGATGGAAAGTAAATTTACATTATTGCCTTCAAAACTGTGAAAATGCCCAAATTGAGCTAATGAAATGGTCTTATCTGAAAACATTTTAGAGATTTTAACGATATTTTTGCTATCACTAATTAAAAACTGATTTAGAACTTTTATTTTTTTGATAGGGCTAGGATGTCTTGTCACATAGTATTCTGTTGGTCTGACAAATGCAGGTTCCGCAGACTTAGTTCTAGTAGAAGTATCTGTGATTTCTTTTGCATTTGTGATTTCTTTCACATCTGAAAAAAGAAGGTTTTTACTCTGTGCAAATACTACCCAATTATTATTCATTGTCTTAATTGAATTGCGTTTCGCATAAGATTCTGTTTTTGGAGAAAGAGCGTCAGCATGCAAACGTTGTTCCCATTTGTTATTGCTTAATTTGTAAACATAAATTTGCGAAATTGAGTTACGCAAATAGAAAAACAAATGCTCATCGTTATCGAAAAAAGTAGCGCCGACATTGCCATTAAAAAAACGATTTTCAAAAACTTGTGGTTTAGAGATTTTATTTTGCAGGTCAATAAAATATAAAGAGCGTTTTGTTATTACAGCAAGCTGTTTGGCTTTTGGCGAAAAAATCATTTTTTTTATTTTATCGTCCGTGAAAAACCTAGATTTGAGCGAAGTACTCCTTCTGGAATTTCCGGCGCTAAATATTTTGGTGTTCCAAAGATTTCACCTGTTTTTGTTACTCCGACTTCATCATCGATATTTTTTGCAAGACCAAAATCTAAAACTATTGGCGTATTATCACTTGTAACCAAGATATTATGAGGCTTTAAATCACGATGTATTATTTTAAAGTTATGCGCATATGCAATTGCACTGCAAATTTTATGAAACATAGTTAAACACAGCTTTAAATTTCCGTGCTCTTTATTGATCCACTCTTCTAAAGAAATACCCGGAATATACTCCATGGTAAAATACGGCTGTTTATTGCCCTTGTTATCGGTAAAAGTATCAATTTCATACATCTTTATAATGTTATCATGATTTAGTTTTGCAATAGACCGAGCTTCAGTAGTAAATCGTTGCCAAGATTTTTCAGTGGCATTATGTAATATTTTTAATGCACATTCCCTATTTAGTTGTATATCCAAAACATGATAGACAACGCCCATGCCACCGCGCCCTAGCTCTTTGATAAGTTTGTATTTGTTTTGAATATTCACGGCATCCTCACGTTAAATAGGCATAGATCGTAGTTTGTAAAAAAAAATGCTCCAGAACATTGATTGTTCCAGAGCATTATCATTGCTAATACAAATAAAGTTTTCGATTGAACTTTACTTACACATCGAAAGAGCCGCGTAAATTTCCAGTTGCACTCTCTACTGCTTCCACAATTTTATTACTTTGAACCAATGATTTCATATTGTTGTGATCTGGATAGAGAGGTCTATCTTCACCTAAATGATCAACCACTTCACGAATAGCTTTGTGCGCTGCTGAAGTTCCTATTCCCGGTTTAAAATCTCTAAAGTCAAGTGCTTGCGCAGCAGCCATCATTTCAATACCTACAATACCATAAGCATTATCGAGTATCTGGCGCATTTTAATAATACCATTCATTCCCATACTAACAAAATCTTCTTGGTCTGCAGCAGCGGGAATAGATTGGTTACTTGCAGGATGAGAAAGTATTCTTTGTTCTACAATTAGCATATCAGAAGTGTATTGGGATAACATCATACCAGAGAACATACCAGCACCTTTTGTCAAGAAGGCAGGTAAACCTGTACTTAGTGCTGGATTTAAAAGGCGATTCATACGTCTTTCAGCCAAAATGCACACCATGTTCACCGCAACAGCAACCATGTCTAGAGGTAAGGCGATTGGCGTTCCTTGAAAATTTGCTCCAGTTAAAACAGTATTGCTATCTGGCAAGAAAATGGGGTTATCCCCTACGCCGTTAATTTCAATAGATACTTGGCTGTGGAGGTAACGAATGGCATCGCGTGCAGCACCGACAACTTGCGGAGTTGAGCGCATAGAATAGGCATCTTGTACGCGTGTTTTATGATTTCCTGTTAGAAGATCAGAACCCTTTATCACTTGCCGTAAATTTTCAGCGCAAGTAACAGCTCCGTTAAAACCACGCAACTCATGTAAACGATTATCATACGGCTTCATATTTGCCATCAGTGCTTCAAGCGACATTGCCGCAGCGATATCGATGTGTTTCATCAGTCTTTCGATATCGTGTAGGAGTATACAACTAATTCCTGCTACAAAATTCGAACCATTGATTGTCGAAAGTCCATCGCGCGCTTCTAGTCCAGGAATAGGAATTTTTGCGTGCTCCATCGCTTCTCGCGCCGGGAGTCTTTTCCCTTGATAAAAAGCTTCACCTTCTCCCATTAAAAGCATCGCCACTTGACTCATTGGAGCGAGATCACCGCAAGCTGCAACACTTCCTTTTTCACAAACAACAGGAGTGACTCCCTTGTTAAGAAGAGCTATTAGCGTTTCAGTAATTTGCGGACGACAACCTGAGTGTCCATGAGCATGAACATTGATGCGCGTCGTCATTGCTGCGCGAACAAATTCAATTGGAAATGGTTCACCTATTCCAGCAGAATGATTGTAAATGAGATATTTCTGAAACTTTTTTATTTGTTCATCATCAAGAACTATTTCAGAAAACTCACCTATCCCTGTATTTACGCCGTACATAATTTCTTTGGCTTGGATTTTTTCTTCCAACATTGCACGACATTTTTTTATTTCTTGCCAACATTCAGAATGAACTTCTAGTGGTTCGTTATGACGGGCAACTTTAACAACTTCTTCGGTTGTCAAATCTTTTGCTTTTAATGTAATGGCCATTTTTTACTACTTTCCAGATCGCTTGATTTGCTCGACGAGTTTCTCTATTAAATCGTCAACACGGTAACTACCTAAATCTTTTTTCGCTATTGCAGCATGTTTTAAAGCTATCTCATAATTCTTTTGTTCGGCAAAACATTTTGCCAATTGTAAGTGATATTCACCTTTTTTATCTGAGTCTGGGAGAGCTTTTAGCAATTTTTGATATAGCGGAATTAAAGATGGATGCCTTTGTACTTTTTCTGGAGACACTTTTTCAAAACGCATAAGTTGCACAACTTGCGTTTGGATTAAATTCTCCATATTTTCTTCAATTTTACGATTTTGATCAGCAATATCTTGCCACTGTTGCAATGCCTCATATTTACTGCGATTTGCGACATAAACATCAATACTTTTGTTATAAGTGTTTATTAACTGTTTGGCAATATCTCGGGATAAACTTTCAATTTGATCATCTTTTACAAGCGACTGTATATTACTGTCTTTATCTTCATAAAATCTACTTGTTTGAGTATTTGCTTCTCTTAGAAGATCAATTGCATTTGCTATATTGTTTTGTTCTAGTTCTAAGCGGCTCTGAGTAACAAGATTTTGAATGTGCTTTTTCGTTACATCACTTCGCATATTGAGAACTTTTAAATATAACGGATCAGTAAACGATTGTTTTTTAAGACTACTAACATAACCTTGCTTACGTTCACGTATAAAATCTTGGACATCGCGCAACTGTGCTTCTAACTCTGCAAAATCAGCAATATTACTAGGTGGGTTGTTATACAATAAAAAAGCTGTACCTTGTGCAAGATATATTTGAGTTTGGCGATTATATGATTGATTTAACTCGCGCATAACAGCATTAATATCACCGCGGCCACTGCTACTAAAAGTAACTTGCTGTTCTTTTAAATTATCAATTTGCCTTTGTAAAGTAATTTGTCTATAACGGTGAATTTCTTTAAGTAAGTTGTATGCAGGATGATAATCGCTTTGTAGTTGCAAGCATTTTTGATAGTAAATAATCGCATTATCAAGTTCTGCAATTGCAGCATATGATCGTGCTGTTAAGTAATATATTTCAGGGTTTTCATTATTAACAAGCAGTGGCTCGAGTTCTTGCAAAGCTTTTTCTGCTTCGTTGTTTTCAATGTAATAAATACTTTTTTGTAATGGATCGGTCGGAATTGCGCGGATCTTTGCTTTAGTAGGACGTTGTATCATTTGACAACTACAAAGCAGGGCGCATAAAACTATGATAATATGTTTCACGTGATCCTCCGTTTATGGATTTTAGAGAGGTAGTTGAAAATAATATACCAAATTTTACATAGAAATTTTATTCATCAATTAGGCATTTTGAACACGTATAGCCGTAGTTCTATAGTGAAAAATAACAATATCGATGGATAAAAAAGAATGTAAGATAATAAATTATTTTCGGCCACTTCCCTTAGAAAGAAATATTTTGCAATCCAAGAAATTCGATGGCAGTGCCAGCTAACAATTGTTTTTTCACTTTTTCGGAAAAATCACTGTTGATGATTAGATTTCCTGGAACGTGTTCTCCTAGAGGAAAGGGATGATCTGATCCTTGAGCAACTTTATCTGCCCCTATAAGATCGACTAAATATTTTAAAGTGTTTGCATCGTGAACTAAAGAATCGACATAAAATTTACCTAGATATTCTCTTGGATTTACTTGATTTTTAACAGCACATAAATCTGGTCTTACATCAAAGCCGTGTTCTATACGTCCTATAAATTGTAGAAAGAACTTGGTAATTTACGTTCATCGCATTCAGCGATTCGTTTTTCTGATGACCAGCAATTTACATCTACTTTCCTAAAAACTTATCTCCCATCATCATGTTTGCACAACGCGAGTTTTCATGGATCAACTCAATGAAATTACCATAGTCAAATTTTTTAGCCTCGTTCGGCATATACTCAGGTAATATGTGGGCATGAATATCTATTTTCAACATAAGTTTTTACTTTTATCATTATAAAAAGGACTGGCATATTTAAATAATTTTGACTGGTTACTTACTATGGTGTATGGTATAAAATTACAGTGTAAAAAGCAAGAATGATTTTAGGACGTGTCCCTAGAGATGTAATGATAAGATCTAGGACGTGTCGACATTTAGGCTTTTTAAAATTACCGAATTTGTTGGAAAGATAAATATCGACACGCCCTAAAAAAAATAGGACAGGATGTTATGTGCTATACAGTTGAAAGAAAATGCGCCGAAGATTTTGACCGCGCCGACGAATTACAAAAATACCGCCGTCAGTTTTATTTTCCTGAAACAAATGGAAAACCGTATCTATACTTTTGTGGTAACTCCCTTGGTTTACAACCACAAAAAACTGAAGAGTATGTACAATGCGAAATAAAAAAATGGCAGCAAGCTGCTGTTGAGGGGCATTTTACAGGTGAACGTCCGTGGATGGATTATCATGAATTCTTAACCACAAATATGGCAAATTTAGTTGGCGGAAAACCAATTGAAGTTGTGGCAATGAATTCACTAACCACAAACTTACATCTACTCATGGTTTCTTTTTACAGGCCGACGCCACAAAAAAATAAAATTCTTATCGAAAAAAGTGCATTTCCGTCAGATCGCTATGCTGTAGAATCTCAAATTCGCTTTCATGGCTATGACCCAAAAGAGTGCCTTATTGAAATCTCTCCTCCACAAGGAGAATACGAAATTAGTGATGAAGCTTTCGCAGAATGTATCGCACGCGAAGGAAAAAATATTGCTCTCATTTTGTTAGGAGGAGTCAATTACTACACTGGACAATTGTTTCCTATGGAAAAAATTACCAAGTGGGGACACGAACAAAATTGCGTTGTTGGCTTTGATTTAGCTCATGCTATTGGCAACATTCCACTAGAACTCCACAAGTGGCAAGTTGATTTTGCAGTATGGTGTACTTATAAATACCTAAATGGCGGGCCCGGTGGTGTTGGTGGAAGTTTTGTGCACGAGCGCTACGCTGAAGATAGCTCACTTCCAAGATTTTGCGGATGGTGGGGACACGAAAAATCTACGCGCTTTGCTATGCCAGATAATTTTGAAGTTATGTCTGGGGCAGAAGGGTGGCAGCTCAGTAATGCGCCTGTTCTTTCTATGGCAGCACTCATTCCTTCACTCGAAATATTCGCAGAAGTAGGAATGGATAAACTACGTACCAAGAGCTTGAAGCTAACAAGCTACTTCGAATTTTTATTACAGGAAAAATTAAGCAACGAAGTAGAGGTTATTACTCCAAAAGATACAAATAAACGCGGAGCGCAGTTATCACTACACCTCAAAAAAGGTGGTAAAGAAATACACAAAGCATTATTAGAAAACGGTGTAATCTGTGATTGGCGTGAACCAAATAGTATTCGCGTTGCCCCCGTGCCATTATATAACAATTTTCTTGATGTGTGGTTATTTGTCGAAACTTTAGAAACTTTATTGAAGGATAAAAAAGCATGAGAAAAGTTACGATTATTGGTGCTGGACTAGTTGGTTCGTTATTGGCAACTTATCTTGGAAAACGAGGTATAAAAGTTGATCTATATGAACGTCGCGGAGATATGCGTAAAGAGCAAGTTGATGCTGGACGTTCTATCAATTTAGCATGTTCTACTCGCGGGTGGAAAGCTCTTAATGGTGTAGGGTTAGAAGAAGAAGTTAAAGAAGCGGCGATTGCAATGCACGGACGTATGATGCACTCTATATCAGGAGATTTAACATTTCAGCCTTATGGCAAAGAAGGCGAAGCTATTTACTCTATTTCTCGTGCACACCTAAATAAGATTTTATTAGATGAAGTAGAAAAAAATTCCAAAATACATTTCGATCATAAATGCATAGACCTCGACCTCGAAAATGCAACAGTAACTTTTCAAAACGAACAAACAAAGCAGCAAACATCCTGTACATCAGATATCATTTTCGGAGCCGATGGCGCTTTTTCTGCTGTACGAGAAACAATGCGTAAGAAACTTCGCTTTAATTACCAACAACAATATATCGAACACGGTTACAAGGAACTAACTATTCCACCAACTACTGATGGAGAATGGGCATTAGAAAAAAACTTTTTGCACATTTGGCCACGCAAACAATACATGCTTATTGCTTTACCAAACACAGATGGTAGTTTTACTTGTACATTATTCTTAGCATTTCGCGGAGAAAAATCATTTGAAAACTTGCAAACACCGCAGCAAGTATCTAAATTCTTCGAAGAATCTTTTCCTGATATTATACCTTTAGCTCCCAACCTTTTAGATGAGTTCTTTGCAAATCCAACTTCTGGATTAGTTACTATCTCTTGTTCGCCGTGGCAATACCAAGAAAAAATAGCTCTTATTGGCGACGCTGCTCATGCAATTGTTCCATTCTACGGGCAAGGAATGGTGTCAGGCTTTGAAGATGTGCGTATTTTAAATGACCTACTCGATGAATTTCCCAATCAATCTATTCTTCAAAAATACACAAACGCGCGCCAAGAAAACGGTGATGCGATCGCTGCACTAGCACTGCAGAATTTTATTGAAATGCGTGATTTAGTAGGCGACCCAAGCTTTTTACTTCGCAAAAGAATAGAAGCGCGTATTCAAAATTTATATCCAGGAAAATACATTCCTCTTTATTCAATGGTAACTTTTTCTCATTTACCTTACAAAGAAGCTTTATCAGTAGGTAAAAAGCAGAAAAAAATGCTAGACGAGATATTACAAATATCCAATATCGAAAATATCTGGCAAACCGAGAAATTTTTAGAAATCATTCACAAATTTATCACCGTATATCAAAACGATGTCTTTGTAAGAAAATAAAACCTGGAATACAAGTTGCAAATCTTTAGTAATGGAATAACTAATGCGGCAGGTAATGTACTCGAATGGATTCTAAATTTTTATGGAGAGTACATAGCCGCTGATGCTGCCGAAAAACCAGAAGATATTGAATTAGATATAGTGCGCGGTGGTTGTTGGGAATATCGTTTTATATCAAGTCGGTTTCGAGCGAGAAAAACTCTGCATTCGATTTAAATTTAATGAAAGAGTTTTCAACATAGGATAGTCTAGATCGAATAATTTATAATGTTGTAAATGATCCCACATACAAACAACACTTATATCTAAATAAGTAAAGTCTTTGCTATCAAATAATTGTTCTTGCCCATTAAGCCACTTCAAGCCATTCTCAATAGTTTTTCGCGCTTTTTGAAAAACCAAATAGCGATATATATCTTCCATTCCTGCGCGCTGCGCTAAAATAATTTTAACTTCTGCTTCCATTACTCCAGAGGTAATAACAAGTGCGTTTGTATAACTAGGTGTTTTGCAATTTACAGCGAAACGATCTCTACTGTTATATTTATTCACTATGTAACGAGCAATGTTGTCAGAGTCAAAGACTGTGTGCTCACTGTCCTTTAACACTGGGACTTTCATTAGCGGATTATTACAAAAAATATCAGAATTTTCTCCCACATTCCCGATATCACAAAACTCAAAGGGGACAGATAATTCCTGCAATAAAATACGTATTTTTCTAGAAAAATGCGAAAGTGGTGTACCGTAAAGTTTCATAGTTTTATTCATAATTACAAATTTATCTAAAAGAATACAAAATACCAGTGATTACCGCTACCAAAGTCAACGCTACCGCAAACCATTTTAGTTTACTGCTTTTCTTTTTTGCGATACGTCTTTTTCTAACAGAACTTTTAGCTCTAGATGTAGTTTTTGGCCTTTCCTCTGGAAGCGTTCGTCCGTGACGATCACCTATTTGCTTTAATTCATCTCTGGCTTGAGCAGATAAGGTTTGATAAACTTCTTGTGGCGGAATTTGGTGATATATGTGGCCTTTGGTGATTGTTTCTAACTTAGCAACAAACTCCATTGCACTTGCAATGCGATCATCTGTGTGTTTTTGGAGTGCGTGATCTATGAGCTGCGAAAAATCATTAAAAAAAGGAACGTTTTCTTGGTAAATATTTTGAGGAATTACTTTGACTAAGTTCGGTATATTTTCACTTACAATCTTAGTTAAAGTACTTGGAATATCATGTTCTAAAAAAGGGGAGCGTTGTTGCCATGTGAATAACTGGTATAAAATTACTCCCAAAGAAAATACATCACTATTTGCATTAACTTCTCCGCTAAATTGATCAGGACTTGCGTATTCTATTGTTCCAATAAAAGACCCATGTTCACTTAGTTGTGTAACATCAATATTCATATGCTTACCGATACCAAGATCGAGTATTTTAATTCCGCGTTTGTTGATCATAATATTACTAGGTTTTAAATCGCGGTGTAAGATTCCCGCCAAGTTGATTACTTCGACGCCGTAAGCGATATGCAAAGCTAAATTGACAAGTCTTTTTAAATCTGGCCGAGGGTATTTATTTAAAACATCTTCAAGCGTAATTCCTTGTACATATTCCAAAACCATGAAGTTAATAGTTTCGTGCTCAAAAAAATCATACGCACGTATTATGTTTGGATGATTAATGGCAGATAAAAATTGATATTCGCGTTCAAACCTTTTTATTGCTGTATGAATATCAAACATTTCTGGAGGAGGGCTAATTTGTTTCACAGCAACAGCGCGATTGTATTTTAAATCTTGGGCAAGATAAACCTTTGCCATCGCTCCTTCACCTATTTTTTTTACGATTTTATATGTATCTTTGAGTATCATGTCTACGATCCTATAGTTATAATTGACCACTGGTTATATGAATAATAACTTGTTCGATAGATACAATGGGGCTTACCCGAGAAGTTTTCATACGTAGTTCTGTTTCGAGAAGAAATTGCCAAATCGATATAAGTTGTTTTTTAGTAAAGTTTTTTGTAAAACCGGACACTTGACGCTTGGCATACTCTCCAATACTAGAAGAGTCTCCACTAATTCCAAGTTGCCAAATCTGTTTAAATCTATAATGAAGTAATCGCAAAATTTTCAAACCAATATGCATTGGATCATGAGTGCTACTACCATCTTGTTCTTGTAAACCATTCGCAAAAACCTGGCGCATTAAGTTTAAAGAGGTGTCTAGTTTTTTATGAGATATAGCATCTAGCAAATCAAATATATTTATTTTTTTACTTTTACCAACAAGTTTTTCAATATCCTCTAAAGTTATATCTTTCTTGTCCTGTAAAAATAAAGCAATTTTTTGCAATTGTGAGTCTAAACTTTTGAGATCATTTCCAACATACTCGGTTAGAAAAAATGCTGCTTCTGGTGCTAATGTCTTTTTGTATTTTCTTACTCTTGAACATACCCATTTTGCCAAATCACTTTCCCAAGGAGGTAACCGCAACCAAGGCTTTGGTCTATCATACAAAGGTGAACATTCAACACAAGTTGCTAAATTTTTTACTGCTTTTGCAAATTTGGAACGATTATCTAGTTTTGTCAGTTCCATTATCAGCACCGAGTTAGGGTTTGGTGCTTTGTGGTAAGTTTTTAACGGCTCTAACAATTCAGCTGTCATTATATCAGCGTTTTTTAATATAATGAGATTTGTGTCATTAAAAAGTACATCCGAACTCAAATTAGAAATTAGCTCTTGGACACTAAATTGATTATCAACATCGTACTCTGTATAAAAAGCATCAGCTAATTTCTCTTTAACCATAGCAATGCCTTCTTCTTTTAAAAATTTCTCTTTACCATAAAAAATATAAAAATTAGCTATCTTTTTTTTAACTTCTCTTTCAAATTGCATGTAATTCACAAAATTACTCCAACAATTTTGAATGTAAGAATGATTTGAGCTTTTCAGTTGCCGTTTTCATATTGTTAGCTTGCAACGAGCCGCATTCGCCAATGTTGTAATCATACGTCTCGACAGTGATATTTGCGGAATAACTTTTCTTTAATGGCGTATCAAGCCACAATGTTTCTGGGCAGTATCTGAAGTGAAGCACTTCATCTTTGCGTTTTTTACGTCTACCAGTGTGAGAAGTTGTGATTAAAAATATGCCTGAGCCTGGTAGGCAAGATGGGTCACTTATTTCCAAATATTCCATTCCTGGCGAAAGATGTGTTCTCAAGTATAAATCAGGTAATTTTAGTTTTGCTCGCGTAGAGAAGCTTTTAGTGAGTGGTTCGTTTAAGTAAAGTGTATCACCTTCTCGCGAGAAAGTGCAAACTGCATGTGCAAAAAAACCATGTATTTCTATTGTTCCTTTTTTCGGTAGTTCTTGAGCATTGACGACTTTTATTTCCTTGCTCCCTTTTTCTGCATACTCCGCTAATTTAATATTCTGCGATATCTCAGGCAACTGAACAAGACTTCCTCGAACATGATAGTAACGACATGGTTGCATCAAAAGCACGCGAGCAGGTGTTTTATAGTATTTGACTACTTCGTCTTGGACAACTATTTTGCCTCTATCAGGCAATAGATGTGCATTTTCAACTAGAATTTTTTTATTCTGCGATGTTATCGGTTCTGAGGTAACAAACTCTGGCGCACGGCAAAATTCAATTACGGCACCTTTTTTATGAGAATGACGCAGTGGATCTGCAAGGTTTAATCTATTTGGATAACGGTTAAATTCAATTTCTTCTTTAGATTGACTTCCTGGTTCAATGATAATTTTACCTTGTTGTGGAAAACGAGGAACAGAAGAGAAATCAATATCTAAAAATGAATGATGATATGGAATTTTAGTTGTGGTTGTTGCTTCAACTCCGATAATACTGATAGATGTTCCCGAAGCAAAACTCTTATCCATTTTCTTTGTTAATATGAGAGTATTGCTGCCTTTTTCTCTGCGGAAAGGCCATTTTTCTTTTATGCCAAATTTGCCTGTAAAATTGATTTCCGCTGATCCAGATAAAGAAAATGAAGAAGCATCTTCTAAAGTAATAAAGTAACTTCCTTGCGTCGCCTCGTACTTCAAGGTACTCTCAAAAATATTTTCTTCTACTGTTGTTTCTGGTTCATGCGCGCCACTTAATGGTTTGAGTAAATGTAAATATTGTTGGCTCAATTCAAAATGAAAAGTCTCGCGATTGTTTTCCCCCGGGCTAATAATAGCTTGTCCTTTTTTTATGCTTTCAATAGAACCATGCGCCAATATATACTTGGCTCCTGCTGAAAAATCGCGCAATAATCTTAGTTTATGGCTTTCAATTTGAATCATCGCCCCCTTAGAGTGTCTAAATTGTAGAGGTTTTTCCAATTCAAGTTTGATGACAGGTCTTTGGTAAGGAACTCGTTCTTCATTTTTGGTATTTGCGCCAATAATCAAAACACCGCGTATTCGAAACAATTTGCTATTGGGAACTGGTATCAAATAATTCCCTCTTTTTAATTTTTGCTTGGTAACTGCTTGTGGCTGAACAAGACGTATTTCTGTACCAATAGCAATATCTATTTGTACAGGCTCTTCCAAAAGTAAGTTGTTTTTATGAAGTTGATACTCAATATATTTAGATTTTTCTGAGGTGGACACAAGCACAAAGCCGGTTTCAGGAAAACTTATTTTTTCAGGTAGAGCTATTTCTCGGGTACCTTCGCTAATAACAGTTTCTGTTTTAAAACTAGGAGGAACAAGTCTTACCATTACCGGAGCATTAGTGTGAGGCGCATGTCTATATCGAAGAGCTGTTGTCAAATATAACTCACTCTTGTTTTTTATTCGCACATAGCGAAATTCACAAACATCTCCATTGTTACCAATTTTGCCAATACCTCGAAGAGGTATATTGTCTAAGTCACCCGAAAATATATTTAGAGTATCGCTACCCTCTTTACATACACTTGCTAGCTTTGTGATAATTGGTTGTTCTGGTATCCAACGTACAGAAGCACCAGGAGCATGCGAATATTGAGTTGTTTTATGATTACTTTTTTCTTTATCAATATACAACCGAAATTCTTTTCGCGAAAAAGCAGCGTATTCTTCATTTTCAGTACCAGGTGACACAATAATTTTACCTGAATGTGGTAGTGGTTCTTCTGCTTCATCTATTTTTATATAATCGTCGTTTTCGCTACAATCGTTTTTGATGTAAGCTTTATTCGGATAAATGGCGTCTATGAGTTTAGGCATCTCGAGCCATTTATCTCCACCAGAATTGCTAAGTAACTGATAAGCAATACGTTCAACATCAACTTCTATTTTGACCCCAAAACGTTGTAGCGCTAAATCCTCAACGTAATTTTTTATAGAATTGGTATGTATTGGATAAAATGCCCAACGTTCTTTAACCCAGAAAGCATAAGTAATGAGAAGTATTTGCTTGTATACATCTTCTTCAGCGTGTTGAATTAAATGACTAATCACACCGGAGTTATTATTGAGACTATTATGATAAAAGTTATCCAGTAATTTTGAGTTGTACTTGGTGCTCTTACTAAGAAATACAAACAATTCGCGCGTAATAAAACATCCCGACGCAAAAATAATAATGAGGCATGTCCAGGTATAAAAAAACATAAGAGCTAGACTAACCGCAACCGCACAACTCAGTAGTGACACCCACACTCTACTAAAAATACCCATCTCTACGGATATTCCAGGAAATAATACTGGTAAACTTTCTTCACTAATGTTTTTAAAAAGTTTTAAAGTAATTGGTTGTGGCAAAATAAAACTACGTGGGCTTTCTATTTTTTTTAATTTCTTACGCAAACGAAACGCAAAAGAACTAGTGAAATTCTCATGATATGGGCGAAAGAGAACAGCTAATTTCTTATAAGAAGAATTTTTACTATGGTATTTGCGTAGCCATAACGTATACCACTTTCTATAACTACGGTACTCGGTTGATTCATCTCTAAAATAAACAACTAAATCGCGATATTGGTTACGAGGGATAGCTATTTTTACTCCTCGTAGTCTATATTGTTCAAGAATATCCAAGATATCATGATCATTTATTTTTTGATAGTTTTGTTGTTGTAGAAAAACGTGAAATTTTTCCGCAAGGTCTTTCGCATAATACTGTTCTTCTGTATCATTTAAATATACAGGTGACTCTGTATCTGGGTTGAAAGGACGATAATGAGTTTTTAGTTTTTCTAAACTAATAGAAAATTTATCTTTACAAAATGTATTTAATAATTTTGCAAAATATCGAAAATCTTGTTGTTGGTTTGCAGGTAGAGAGTTTGCTAAATTTTCTATTAATTCTTGTTTATCAATAGGAATTTTGTCTTCTATTATTTCGCTCATTAGAGTTCCATATAGTTATAGTGGTTAATAAAGTAAGATCTCTTCGCGTGCCTAAGCACGCGACTCGATATCGTTGATTTGGGTGCGTCTAAAATGAGTTGTTGCAACCTATAAAGATGTAAGTGCAATCGATGACTCAAAATAAACAGATTCTTCTTTTCGTGGATATCTATAAAAGACTACAACAATTCAGTCTTAAATGGTTTTATGATTCCATCGCCAAAAAGTCCATAATTTCTTTTGCAGCTCTTTTACTAGCACCAGGAGAACCCATTTTAGTTCGCATTTCTTCAATATCTTTTATCGATTGTTCGCGTATTTCTCCTTCTTCCCATAAGTTTTTGGCATTTTCAAGTATCTTTACATCCTTTTCTTCTTGAAAAACATGTTCTGGAACAATCTCTCTACCACTAATAATATTAGGTAAGCCTATGAAGTCACATGTGATAAAAGGGAGGCGCTTGAATACAAAGTAGTGAAGTTTTGGTAACCTATAAAAAATAACCAGTGGCCCTTTTAAAAGAGCTGTTTCCAAAGTGGCTGTTCCCGAAGTTACTAAAGTAAGATGAGCATTGATAAGAACGTTATGAGTATCTTTAATAATAATACGCAGTGGAATACTAGGGTACTTGGCAGCAATTTCATTAACCAAATCAATGTATTTATTTGAACCTAAGGCAATAATTACGTGATCAACCCCTTCTAAACTTTCCGCAACCCATAACATTGTACTTAAATTACCCTCTATTTCTCTTTGGCGGCTTCCAGGAAGTACAGCGAGAATTTTTTCTTGTGTGTCTATTTTTTGGTTTTGCAAAAAGTCTTTGTCTGGGTGAAATTTCTCTAGCTTATCCAGTATCGGGTGTCCAACATAGTTGACCGGGACATTTGCTTTTTCATAAAAAGGAACTTCAAAAGGAAAAATAACAAGCATTTTACTCATGAATTTTTTTATTTTTTTGATACGCCAAGGTGCCCATGCCCATATTTGCGGTGTGATGAAATAAATACATGGTATTTTTCTTTTGTAGGCGTGTGTTGACAAATACATATTAAAACCAGGATAATCAATCAGTACAATAAGATCAGGACGCTTTTCTGCAAAAGAATTAAGAGAAATTTCTAGAAAGCGCATTACTTTCGGTATTCCAAGAATAACCGGAATAAAACCCATTACTGAAAATTCTTTAACTAAGTTGTATAAAAAATTAACGCCTTTTTCTTTCATACAATCACCTCCCAAACAAGAAACCTCTATATCAGGATCTATGTTTCTTAAGTGGGTGATGAGCTGTGCACCATAAATGTCTCCAGACGCTTCACCAGCGACAATAAAAATATGCTTACTCATGTAGAATTCCAAAAAAGATAGTTGTGAAAGTCAAGGTTGTGGTTGTAGTTGAAGCATTCAAGAATTTGTTTGCTAAACTTAATTATGATTTGATTTATTTTCGTGGACCCAGCGTTTTTAAGTTGGGTGTGTCCAAATGAGCTCTCATTGTTATGCGGTAACTATGTTTAATTAGACAATCTTATAATTTTAGGCATGTCATTTTTTTGCGATGCCCTTTTACTTCGCAAGCTTTCCTCTCCACAGGACCTATGCATCTCTTTTGTAAAAACAAAATGGTTGTGAATACCCCATGTATTGCCTTTGAGAATCTATATTCCTTCCTGTTGGAGGAGAAATGCGAAGCTCTTAAGCTTTACCAAAGACGCATCGCATTAATATAGGCTTTAACAGAAGAAAAGCTAACTTTGCAATAGTTTGCGGACTAGAAGAATAGATAACATAAATGCTAAAATAATACCAAGACAACTTTCTAACATTACTATTGCCCACATCCATAAACTGCTCTGCAAAGATGTACTCATTGCAGTTCCTGGTATTATCGCTTTTAAACTTAACTCTAAACCAGCGAATATTCTTTGGTTTTGCTCAAAAAAGCTATACGAGTCTAAACCAAGCTTTTCACTAATAAGTAGATCTGTTGGTTGTAGATGTTCTGGAAAAACAAAAGCGTATATGCTAGCAAAAAAAGTACAAAGTAGAACACCAAGTATGATTATATTTTGCGGACGTGTTCCATAGCGACTACCAATATCCAGAAATAACCAATTTACAAATCTTTCACCTATGCTCATTGGATTGAACCAATTGATTTTCTTAGAACGTCTTTCAGCACGTTTAGCGTGATAGTGAGCCCAGTCTTTATCTTGGAGGCGCCTTTGCTTATCCATAATGCGTTTAAGAGTAAGATATTCTTGGCGTATCATTTCTTGATTCTTTTCACTATCGCAAACCAGCTTTTTCTCTACTTGATCGCGGTGAATAACAACATAATCACCAATCATACCGCGAAAAGACATGCGTCCATTAAATGCGCATTCGGTAAAGTCAACTTTTTTATAAAAAATCGCTCGTGAAAAATTTGTGGTATTTTCAAAGGTACTCTCTAAAAAAGAGGCATCTTCAGAAAAAATTGCTTCATGAAAGTGAGTAATTCCTTTGAAATAACTTTGGATAAAATCTGCTTGATTCAAAGAAGCCTTAGAGAAATCTGTCATTGCTGAAAAAGTCACATTTTCAAAACACTGATTTGCTGTCGCCAATACTTTATGAAAAAATGTATCCTCGAAAAATTCTGTACGCCGAACTTCAAATTCTCCGTTGATACGTGCCTCTGAAAAGTCTGCCCGTCCGTTGAAAACACATCCTTCTAAACAAAAGCCTTTTGCAATATGCATTTTTTTGAAACTACCAATTTTATCAAATGTGGAATTAATTACCTCGACATTTGATTTGCAGTGCGTATTGCAAAAATACGCTTTTTGAAAATAACTACTCGAAATGTATAAACGGTCTTCTATATTACTTCCTTGAAATTCGGCATTATCTTCAAAGCGACATCCTGTCATTGTAAATTCACCGCGAAAATTAGATTCTTTACAGTTGAAACTGAGAATATTGCTATTGGCGATAAATACTTCTTTTTCAAAAGCACATCGTTGGATTTGAGCATTGCTGTTCCAAGTAGAATCGAGAATAGTCACTTCTTTAGATGCAACGACTCCGTCCCATACAATTTCGCCATCAACCTCAACTCTTTTTAGTTTGATAGAATCGCGAAATAAACTTCCAATATTACTGGAAAGACTAAAGTGTTGACTAATCTTAGTATCTTCAATAATAAATGGGCCATTAAAATCGGAACCATCACAAAGAATAGAACCAATTTGACATTTAGAAATACGAATAGGATCAACAAAATTATAATTGCGAAGATCCAATAAATCTAATTTGGCGTTTTGTAATATTTCTCCATTTTTTATTTTTTCAAGTGCTTGCTCTGAAGACTTATCTTCCATCTCTTTGACAAGAGGAGAACTTTTTAAACTCAAAGTTTCCGAATATAAGTTTTCATCTAGGCGAGTTTTTTCTTCGTCGGAGGTAGATTCAAAAAATAGAGTTTCAGGCGCGCGTTGTTCACGTAAAGAGGTATCTAATTCTGAAAGTAGTTGGTTTGTCACTTTTAGTCTGTTAATAGAATCCATTTCTTTTTCATCAACAGAAAAAGATTCCGTTTTTGCGCTGGTTAACCCTTCTTCAGAACTTTCTTCGAAGAAACTGTCTATAGGCATTTGCTTTTTTATAAGATGTTGATTATGTTCTGCGATTGTTTCGGTTTCGCTAGCTTTCTTGCGTTCATCCGCGATTACTTCCGTTTCGCTGGTTTTATTATCTTCATTTGCGATTACTTCTATTTCGCTAGCTTTCTTACTTTCATCTTCTGAAACATGCAAATCAATTCTAGTGTCGTTATATTCGTCGGGTTCTTCATCTTTTTTAGCAAATTTTTTGGGTATTTTTAAACCTTTGTCGTCTTCTTCCGTTTCTTCTACCTCTTTTTTGCGGTTAAAATTAAACTTCAATTTTGTTTTAGGCATGCTCTTTGTCGTTGAGTCAAGTTTTGCTCTAACTTCGATCATTACTTGGGAATATACACATTCCCATGTATCAAGAATTTCTTGAGCTGAACCTTCTCCGCTAGCAAAATGTTTTTTCTTTAGCTTGTTAAAAGAAGTGTTGAAAGCTTCTACTTTTTCATCAACGTTATCAACAAGATCTTTTTTGGTATACTGCATAACCATAGAACGAAACATCAGTTTTTCGTCTATTTTTTTGAAAGCCGCTTCCAGTTTTTTATAACTTTCTGCAGCTTCTTCTGTAGTAGAATTTAGGTCAGCAGCAAAAATGATCCCATCAACGCTTTCGAGTAAAGACAGTACTTTTTTAGAGTGAAGTCCTTCCTCTGGTATGCAGTATATTCCACATTTAATTTTCATTCCAGCAAGTGCTTTTCTCGGAATGTGGATAAAATGATGGACAATCACATCATCAAAATTTTCATCTTGTATTTTAGTTTTTTGTTTTGACTCAAGATGCTTATGTAGGCTATGAAGCGTAGTTTTTTTACCTACACTGTCTCGACCATAATAAATAAATTTTAAGCTGATTTCTTTTTGGAAGAAATTTGTTTGTACCATCGAAATTCACCTTCTAATCGTGGAGGGGATCTTTTCCAATCTATACTTACTCTTTTGGTGCAAGTGGGTTACTTTTTTGTTTTAAATCTCTTTACTTGTTTATTTTTCTCATCTTTAAAAATAATCGCAGCGGTTTCATATTTTTGCTCAGTAGTTACATCTTTGTATTCGCCCTTACCTGTATCAGGGTTGATACGAACAAAAACCTTTTTTGTGATTTTTCTTGTGCGTTCTGCACGAGTAGTTAAGTGAAGAAGCTTCCAACCAGGAACAAAATCCATACGCTTATCTAAACCAGAAACCTTAACGTTTTTGGCTTCAATGTCCGCACC
Source organism: Candidatus Uabimicrobium helgolandensis (assembly GCF_041508025.1). NCBI lineage: Bacteria > Pseudomonadati > Planctomycetota > Candidatus Uabimicrobiia > Candidatus Uabimicrobiales > Candidatus Uabimicrobiaceae > Candidatus Uabimicrobium > Candidatus Uabimicrobium helgolandensis. The sequence goes on along the minus strand of NZ_CP165719.1, from coordinate 798,587 downwards.
TTTTTTTATGGTGCAGGTGGTTTCGCGATTTTGCCCTTTGTAGTAACGACGTAATTTAATAAAAGCACTTTCTCCCGCTACACCTAAAAGCTCAATCTCATACAAAGATTTAATTTTACCTTTTTTGGTGCCGCTAAAATCACTTAATACAGCTTTCTTTCCCTTTACTTCGCCTTCGCCACCACCTTTTGCTGCGGTGTTAAAGCTATAGGCACGTACTTTATAAGAATATAGAGTTTTGGTTTCTACTTTTTCATCGACAAAGCTAGTAGTACCACTACCAAAAGTATAGCGCTTTCTCTTGGATTTGCCTTTAGGATTTCTCCAAAGTTTTACTAATTCGTAGCCGGCTACTTTTGTCATTTGTCGTTGTTTGCCAGTTTTGTCTCTTAATGGAAACGGAGCACGCCACTGCAAAGAAAGTTTTTCTTTACCAACACTAACCTGAAGTCCTGTAGGCTTACTAATCCACTGATCTTCAGGAGGAACTTCGCGTTCAAATGTGATGTTTGCCGAAGGGTAAATAGATTTGAATCCTGGAGAAGGTGACAAAGCCGTGGTGTTGTTCCAGTTAGCCTCTACTGTCTTGCTATAGTCCATATTCTCGTCAGGTGGTGTTTTACTTGCTCTTTTCATCTTTGCGATCTTTTTTTGCGATCTTTCTACTTTGGTGATCAAAGCGTCCGCTCTTGCATCCCCTGCTCCCATATACCAAAAACCGTTGAATGCGATGCAAACAACAAAAGCAAGGATGTGCCCGTATTGTACTAATAACTCTTTAGGATCTTGGTCTTGCATTTGACTGAGCCTTTCTCAAATTTTACACGAGGTTTGTTTATGATACTATGGAGCAGCTGTTTTAGGAGCATGCTCAAAATTATTTTCATGATTGTATTCTATATTCTATAATATTTCAACAGCGATTTTATATTTTTTGGAGTTCACTTAAAATCACGTCAATCTTCTTACTACTGTTGTAATATTTTTCATAATTCTTATAAGCTTCACGCCTTTCATTGGTGTTTTCATTATTTTTGTATTTTTCCAAATGAAAGTTTGCAATTGTGATAAGATCACTTGCGAGCTTGTCTAAAAAAGATCTTGCTGCTGTTAAAATATAGCGGTCATTATAAATTTCTTGGTGTTTTTGTGGAGTATTTAATATCTTAACAGCACCGTGAATTGTTTCGATATTTCTAATGGTTATGTTGTCTGAATTAAAAGAAAATAGAGTTTTTGATAGTAGTAGTCGTGCTTCACCGAAACTAGTGTTTTCTTGAAGAAGCAAAATCTCAATTTTTTTTAATCGTTTAAGAATTTCTTGGTACCCTTTGTTTTCATCGTTGGCAAACGGCCAGAGGCGTTGTGCTTTTTTTGCAAGTTCTAAAGCTTCTTTATAGAAAAAATTACTTACTTTTTTGTCTGTTTTTTTCAAAAGCGCAATCGCTTCTTTCTTGTTGCGATTCATTTTCTTTTGTTTCAAAGCTTGCTGATAGACGTTTTCTAATTTTGTAAGAGCGTTCTGCAATGAGGGTTCTTTATTCATTTTTTGGGTTAATTTTTTTGCATATTCCAAAGAAATAATTGCTTTCTCAAAGTCGTTCAACTTCATATAATTCTTCGCTTGTAGTATTCTCTGAACCACTTCGTTTTTTATTTGTAAGAGTTGTCTTTGTGAAAGCTTTCGTTTTGAAATTGCTTCTACTTCTTCTAACGTTTGCGCTACGAGTTTGAGAGTAGCACTATTGTTTTCGACAATAATATGCCTACGTACAATAGGAAAATTAACATTATTCATATTTTTCATGATCATCAAAAATATAGGCGCTTTTTCAGTATCTTCGATTTTAAAACTGCCTGAAATGTCTGTAGTTCCGCGATAGTTCTTGGAATTATCAGAAAACCCCTCGTAACTGGTAAAGATAGAAAAGGCTTCTTGCGACTGCTCTTCGTGATTTATTAATTTTATTTTTTGAAAACCACCTGTAAAATAAATTTTCTGAGCTGTTTCAAAACCACGCAATTTGTAATCGCCTAGTACATCAATCTTACTATACACAAAAGTACCAACTGAAAGCAACTCACCTATTTGAGCATAGGTATTGACAATACGTGCGTTTTGTCGATACAAATAAAAAGTATGTCCTCCACTCTTTAGTATACTACGCATAGTCGTGTTATTCCCGCGCAAAAACAAATAGTGTTCTTCTTCTTTTTTTACAACAATACCTTCAATACCAAATATCTGTGGAATAATACTACAAATATCTTTGGCAAGGGTTTCATTTGAGTTAAAAGAACGACGCACTATAGGACTAAATGTTCTGGTTTTTGGGCAAAAAGCTCTCATAACAAAATAACGATCGTATCCATGAATTTCAATAGCTAAAAAATGCTCTTGTTTGAGAGTACTTAACATTTTTTTCGGTATATCTTTCACTGAAGAAGCTTCAATAATTCTTTTTGTTAATGCAGTGTGGTAATATTTTGCATTGTAAAAATTTTCATAGTTATTTGATAATCTATCTTCAAATTGAGCGCGAAGTACTCTTTCATAAACCTGGTGATAAGGCATATCAACAAGTTGATATAGTATGGCAAGTGGATAAGGCTTGTGAAATTGTTCACTGTTTTGTTCACCTAGTAATTGTAATACTTCTTCATTTTGTATTTGTGCAAAAGTAAAGGTCAAACTCATTACCACACATAACCATTTCATCACTATACCTCTTACTCTAATTCGTTTGGATTACGAAAAATGTTCTCTGGCCATAAAAAAGATCGACGACGAAGTTGAGTAAGCATACCTTTCAAAGCGCTTACTATTTTTTCATTTTGCAATCGACGGCGTATTTCAGGCTGTACTTCTGTAAAAGGAACGGCTCCTCCTTCTACCATATCTTCTATTTTCACAATTTGACAGTAGGATTCACCATCGAGCATGATAGGTTCGCTTATTTCTCCTTTGCTCATACTAAAAGCAATATCATCTACTTCTTTTGGCAATTCCCCTTTACCGATAAAATCCCATACTTCTTTATTATCTTTTAATTTTCGCGGCCAATCTCCACCGCTTTCAGCATAAGGGTCATTAGAGTATAGTTTTGCTATTTCTGCAAAATCAGCTTCGTTACGAAGTTCGCGAACAATTGATTCTGCTTTGGCGCGTGTTTGTTCACGGCCATCATTTTTACTGTAAAACAAAGTTATAATACGCGTTTTTATCTTAGGAGGTTTGGTATATTTACCAAGGTTATCTTTATAGTACTGGCAAATTTCAGCGGGTTGTACAAAAGTATCAATATCAGCACGCCGTTCACCCCCTTGAGAGTATGCAGAACGAGCTTGTAGCAAGTTGCGTAATAATTCTCGCGAATAAAAAACGTCTTCTAGAGCAAATTCATCTAGCCCACGTGTTTCTTTTTGTTTCTTTAGCTGTTTTTCAACTTGCTTCTTAATATTTTCGCGATTAGGCAGCTCTAGCTTATATTTTTTAGCTTCTTGCTGCATAAGTAGTGTATCGACCATATCACGTAATTTTGCTTGCATACTTGCTGCTTTACGTAATTCTTTTTGCTTTCTTGGCAAGCCGGAAGCTTCAATACTCTGAATGATACTTTTTACTTTTTTGAGTACATCTCCATATGTTATTATATCTTTGTTTACAATAGCTACAATAGTATCCGATCTTTGCTGCTGACTAAATATTGGCACGCAAATAAGAAAAACACAATATAGCCATTTCATAGGTAACTCCTGAGGAAAAGATGGAAAAACAACAAAAAACAATAATGATAAATACAGATATCGAAAAATGCTACAAAACTATCTGCGATTTTGAAACATACCCACAGTGGCAAGACACAATCAAAAACATATCTGTTTTAGAAAGAGATACAAAAAATCGTCCTATTATTGTAGAGTACGATGTAAAAATACTTGTAAAAAAATTAAACTATACCCTGCGCTACGAGTACGACGAAGAAAAACACACTCTAACTTGGGGCTATGTTGGTGGTGATCTCAAAAACATTGAAGGTAGTTACGTCTTTGCTAAAGTAAACGACCAAACAACATCAGCAACTTGTAATTTCGAAATAGAGTTAGGGCTATGGGTTCCTAAAAAAATAATGAACACATTAAAGAACGTCAGCTTAGTCGATTCAATGAACGCTTTGAAAAAACGCGCTGAGAACTTACAATAACATATTACTCCCTGCGAGAGCAGGGAATGAGTCCTATATTTCTTAACAGTAGCCCTATACACGGCTGTTAAAGAGAATTCTACGAGATATCTTTATCTTCATCTTTCTCGTTTTCGTCTTTCTCGTTTTCGTCTTTCTCACCAACTTTTTTCTCACGCTTTTCGCGCTTTTCTTTCAGACGCTTTAATTTTCGTTCAGCATAAGCATTGCTAAATTTTTTCGCTTGTTGTCGTTCTACAACAATTCCATACCCTAGTAAAATACAAGTAATTGCAAATATGAGGAGAAAAACTACAGTTATTTTCTTTTGTTGATGTGTTTGAACTTGTGGTATTAATTTAACATTTTTTCCCAAAAAGTATGGGTTTTTTGCTTCACCACCGGACGTTGTTTCATAAATCCATATTTTGAAAAACATCGCGTACAGTTCAACAGCTTGTCCTTTCTTGATACCTTCTGGCGGATCAGTAATAGTAAATAAATACAGGCGACCATCGGAAGAGAAAATAACGCCGCGCCACACCACTAGGCCTTTAATATTTCGCTTGTCTGCGTATTTTCCTTTTAAGACTTCTTTGTCTAGTTTTACTAGCTCTCCCTTAATGCGCATAAATTTTCCACGCAATTGATCGCGTTCTTTAATTTTTATTAAATTGCGCCATCCAAGATTAGGATCTGTTTGTTCTTCAATTTGTTTATTAGTCGTAAAAAGAAGCTTGTGAACAAAATAATAATAGGCTTCAGTCGTTATATATTTTGAGTCTAGAATATTTTCTTCTGTAAACTTTTTTTCCACAAATTTTGTTGGCTTTATTTGTTGTTGTTTCTCTTTGTCATATTCTAACTCAAAGTCTTCGTAGTCGTTTGAAGAACTGTCTTTTATTTTTTTAATATCATTTTCGATATTAGATACAATATAAGTACCTATCGCACAGGCCATAAAGAAAAGAATGCCTAAGGAAACCCACTCTTTTCGCGATGCAATAGATGTTTTATTTTGCGACATAAATTTTCCTCATTGTTATTGGAATACTTGTTATTTTGGTGGGATTTAGGTTTGCGACCACAAAGCAAAAACAGTAGGTCAATGTAAAATACATTTGCAAACTGTTCCTGGAAATTCGATTTAAAGTGGCCTGAAAATTTTTAGGAAAATTGAGTAGATGAGCGGAAAAGAATAATCAACACAGTTGCTTTTTCCAAATTTGATAATTTTAAGACTTTCCAGAGCATGTCCTATTTTTTCCACTCATTTAAAACTTCTCTAATCATTATTCCTTTTGTCAATTACACATTTTAAAGTATTGTTAGATCAAAATGACTAAACACAATACTTTACCAAATTAGGAGTCCCTGGTTGCACTGATATATAATAAACATATATCAAATACCAGGGCGTGTCACACGCCTTAACAGAGACACCCTACTTTGTATATAAAGTTCTTAATTTTCATCTTCCAAGTCATCGAGCGCTTTAGCCGCAAATTTAACTTGTAGAGGTTTTTTCCCTTCTCGGGTCTCATCTACTCTACGACAGGCATTCAGCGTTGAAATTATATCTTGAAAAGGAACATCAATGTCGGGATCAATAACGACTGGTGGATTAGAATTGGGACTTGCTTGTACAATGCTACGTATTTTGTTAAACAAACGCGTAAATTTTCTTTGACCTTCAAATTGCTCGCTCCCAACCCATACAACCGTAACATCTCTAGAAGATGTTAATATTTTTACGGTGATAGGTTCTTCAGGATCTTTTTCTGCTGATGTGTTCTGCATTCCTTGATCTTTGGGTAAATGCGCTTGCAGTATTCCTTCTAGAACTTTAAAATGCAAAGTACACATAAAGAAAATTAACAGTAAGAACGTGACATCAATCATTGGTGTCATGTCCATATCTGCTTTTTCGTTTGCTATTTTTTCTAAAGATCGAGAAACAGCCATGTGAAAAACTCCTTAATCACTCAGATTGTATTTTGGTTGCAAAGGAAACTTTGTAAATTTTTTGTTTTGAGCACTCAATCATGACACGTTGAACCATACGATAAGGTGTAAAAATGTCTGCACGTATTAATACCTGGCGATCTGAGATATTTTCGTTTTCATTAAATTTGGCTTGCGCTTCTTCGTAAAGAAGTTGAGACAATTCTGCCCACGAGTGTTTACCAAGACTTGTTTCAATCCAACGACCTTCTTCATCTGGTTTTTGATGGATATTAACAATAAATTGATTTTTGTCTTCGACTTCCTCTTCTTCTGCGTTACTTGCTCTTGGTAACTCTAACTCTGCACGTTCAATAGTTACCATTTGTGTTACTAACATGAAAAATATGATTAAGTTAAAGACGACGTCGATCATGGGAGTCATGTCCATTTCGATATCTTCCATATCTTTAGACTTGCGACGTTTCATATTTTTTTACCTTTTCATTTTAAGCATCTTGTCTAAAACGTTCTAGCAATTCTTCAGATATACCATTAATTTCCATACTAATACGAACTACTTTATTACGGAAATAAAAATAACAGGCAATAGCAGGAATCGCTACGATGAGTCCAAGACATGTAGTAACTAACGCTTGGTAAATACCTTTCGCAAGGTCTTTTGGTTTCGGTGCACCAGACATGGTTGCGATTTGGCTAAAAGCCCCAATCATACCAGTTACAGTACCAAGTAGTCCAAGCATCGGAGCTACAGCTGAAATCAATTGCATCCACGAGATTTTCTGCTGTAATTTTACAGACTCTTCTTCACTTATGCTCTGTACAGCTTCCATCATAGAATCATAACCAGAGTTAACTCGTGGTAATGCTGCACCGATTACATTTGTGAAATAGCCTGGTTCAGCAGCACATGTCTCCATGACTTCTTCATAAGCCTCTTCTTCAAATAGATCTTCAATTTCTTGCAAAAGATCAGGAGGAATGAGCTTATCGCGGCGTAGAGATACTAAGTGCTCAATTGCAAGTGCTAAGGTCGCAACAGATAGAAGAATAATTAACCATCCAATAGGACCTGAAACTTTTATAAGACCCCATAGAGTATAATCGTCTTGGAATTCTTCTCCGAGACCCGCGTCGTCTTGTGCACCTAAAAAAGTGGTTGCACAAAATAGAGACATTATCAATAATAATGTTGTCCACAGCAGTTTTTTGCTACTCATGACTGCCTTTCTATATAAATGAACTTTCTGTAAAAATTTCTTTACAGAATTACCTGATAAAACTACCTAGCAAAAGTATTAAGTGACTTAAAAAAGTATCTATTGTACAAGAGAGATATCCCTACATAATTTTTTTATTAAGTCACTTATTTTTTGGGCAGCGACCAAAAAAGTACATGTTTTTCTATTGTATCAGTACGACAATAACACTGCAATGATTTTATTCTTGTTGCGTAATTTTTTGTAACCGGCGCAGTGCTTTTGTTGTCCAAGGATTACCTGGATAACCTTGGGTTAGAAATCGGTAGCATGCTTGTGCTCTTTTTAAGTGATTCTTCTCTTTTGTAGCTTTTTCATTACACAAACCAGCAATAAACAGAGCTTGCGGGCGCTCTTCTTCTGCCTCAAAATAGTCAAGAATAACATTAAGTGCTTTTCGCCTTGCCGAAGTTATTTTTCCTTCTTCTAGAAGGCTCATAGCAAGGCCGTTTTCAACGGCAGCAAGAAGCTCGTAATCATTTTTTTCTGCTGCGTCTTTTAAGCTTTCAAAATGGCTTTTGGCGCGAGAAAACTTTTTATCTTGGATGTAACAATTACCAATGGCAATTGCTGCTTCGCGTTCCAATTTGGTCAACTCTTTTTTACTTGCTAAGGATTGCGCACGTTGATATTTGCTAACGGCAGAAGTAAAACTTTTTTGGGCAAGAGATTTGTGGCCTTGCCATAATGTTGCTTGTATTTTCCAGTAGTCAGAACTATTTCTTCCAGCATCAGCTTCTAGTTTACTTAGAGATTGACTAGCTTTGCTATACTCTTTTAAATTAATGTAACACTGTGCAATACCAAAATAACTTTCATGTAGGTAACGACTTTCGGGTTTAGATGCAGCGTCTTGGTAATGCTTAATAGCAGTTTTATACAAATCAGATTGTTGAGGATCACTATCTGCCCAACCTTGATACGCTTTACCTAAAAGATAGTTACTATAAACAAAAAACCAAGGTCCTGCAGCCGGCGGTAAACTAGCAGCTTCTGCAGCGCTATTTATCAATGAAACAGCTCCTTCGTAATCACCCTTGTTTAAAGCTCCTCTACCTGCGATAAGTTCTTGAGGACTATCGGAATATTCTATCCAATCTACTCTTTCTGTTTGCACAGACACAGTACGCTTTCGCAATTCGTAAGCAATTTTTGCGTAGCTATCCTTGATGATCTTTACGTCTGTACGCGACGTACCATTTTTGAAATATATTGTATCTGCCGATACAATATGGATCGCAATTAACATAAAGATCAGACATTGAACTAATCTTGTCATATTTATCCTGAGAGTTACCACTTATGTAGCCTCCTTTTCTTTGTCTAAGAACGTTCTGACAGTTCTTGAAATTTCCTTTGATAAACAGGTCCACCCATTTTGCGTTGATTGAGGCGTAGTGCTTTAATAAGCCCTTTGACTCTTGCTCCTTCTCCACGTAACTGCAAAATGAGAAACTGACGATATTTTGTTTCCCACCACTGTGGGTTATCGTAATTTCCAAAGCGAACTTGTGGATTTTGATATGGAGATAGGCGATCGAGAAGCTTAGATGTGTAGTCATATGATAAGTAAAGACACATATTTTTGATACGTTGTCCAGCATCTCCATGCGCTTCTTTTGAATTTTGTGGTAATTTTTCCTCAATGAGATTAAGAGCTTTGTCGCGATATGTCACTTGTAGTGTTTTAATACCTCGATCAAGACGTTCTTCCTCTGTGATTTGATTTAGTTCATCTTTTTGCTTATTAAATTCATCAGACAATTCTTTACGCTCACCATCACTTAGAGCCGAGTCATTTACTTTGGCAATAATAATTTGTGCGCGAATGTATTCGTTATAAAATACTGTTTCTGATACTTTTGTTGGAATATGTTTACTTATATCGCTTACTAATTCCTTGCTGAGGTAAGTCTGCAAAAAACTGTGTAGTTTATCTGCGTCTTTGTAGGACACTTGTTGCGCTAATCCTGCTAGTATACGCGATAAATAATCAAGGTATAGTGCATCTTCTGTTTGAGAATCATTTTTCTCTTTGCGTTCTATACGGTCTTGAGCAAAAATAGGATAAAAAACATAAATTGCTTGTTCCCAATTTCCTGTTTCTATTGCACATTCTGCTGTTTTTTCTTGGAGTTCTTTTTCTTTTTTAGGGTCTTTATTACGAGAAAGGCACTTGCGAAATACTTTAAGTGCACTACTGAACATTGTATTTGCTTTTTGTGTTTGTCCAGTTTCTTTAAGCAATTTAGCAGTGATCACTTGTGTACTAGCAATCCAGTCCAATGAATTTACTTTTAAGCTGCTGCGATACAAATACCATTTATTCAAATAATCAGCGCTTTTTGTGTAATAATCAACTCTGAGATCCAAAGCTTTTTTTAGTTCTTTTTGATCTAGAGTGTCTTTCTTTTTTAGAGCGTCATATTTTTCGTCAGCATTTGCAGCAAGAGAATAATATTTTCTTCCAGCCAGGTTGTAAGCAGCACTGCGATAGATAGCGCTTGCGGAAGAACCACCTTTTGCGCCATATATTTTTTCTGTACGTTTAATAAAGCTCTCTGCTTTTTTTAAATTATTAGCATTGAGGTTTGATTTAACAAGTAGATAAGTTGCTTGTGCTAACATGTCAGACTGTTCTGGATATCTTTCACATAGTGTCTCTAAATACTTACTTCCTCTAGCAACATCTTTTAATCTTAAATAAGAACGTCCCAAGAAATAAAAGGACTCTGCCATTGCTTCTTTACGGCGAGATTTTTTATCAAGTTCTAAATCAGATAAACGATTTTGTTTTGTGTAGGTATGATAATTTTTAAGTTCCGAAACTGCGCGTTTGTATAGGCTTTCGGATTTATTATTCATACGAAATGAGCCAGGCTTCTTTGTTGAGGTTTTACTTTTTTGCTCATATTTCTTCGCTGCATTGTAGTAGCACTTACCAATATTCACAAGTGAACGTTCGTAAGCATCTGCTTGTGGTGAAACACTACGATAAGCATTAGCAGCTTTTTCGTATGCCTTAGCAGAAGCAACATAATTCTTTGTGGAGCGAGCAATGCGTTCTTTGTCGTCTGCCGCACTATAGGAAAGGTTTTTCGCATAAGGAGAATTACTATATTTTTTAACCAGATAATTACGCATTTTATCTGATTTATTTTTTAAGTAGCCATCTTTGGTTTGCTTGTAGGCTTCTTTGAAGCCGCGATACGCCCAGTAAGCGGATTTTGCGGTAATACTAATTTTTTGTTCAACAATTTTACCATTTATCTTTTTTTCCACTACTTTTTTAAGGCGATATTTTTTACTTGTAGCACATGTTTCATAACACATTGCCGATTCTTGATATAAACCAAGGTGCCAATAAAGTTGCCCCATCTTTTCCCAAGAATCAATAGCATACTTAGCAATGTCAGACTTTTTCTTAGAATACTTAATCACCTTAAGATAAGCAAGAATAGCTTCGTGATATTCTTCTTTACTGGCAAGTCCACTCGCCACTAAATGAGCATTTTTAGCATTTTGTAAGGCCGTCGGACTTAACTTTCCCCACTCAAGTAGTAATCTTTTAGCAACTATTGACCAGTAAGTTTGCAGACCAGCTATTTTTTCGGCTATTTTAAGAGCTTTTCCATATTCACCTTGACCAACATAAGCTCTACCTAATTCTAATAAGAGTGCTTGTCCATAGCTTTCGCGTTCCAACTTCACTGCCAACTTGTCATTCATATGTTTTTCAAAGTCACCGGCAAGTTGTGCAGATTTAGAAAATCTTTTCCATTTATTGTAAGTTTGTATTTGATAGTAGCACGATTGAATACTTAGTTCTATAGCTTTGGGGTGATCAACATTCATAAGAGGGCGTAAAACTCCATCGTAGAATATAATAGCGTCACCGTAAGAACCTTTCTCGTGCAAAACGAGTCCGTTAAGTAGCATTGCGTAGTAAGAACCAATAAGCCCTTCATAATCACCCATGTAGTTTTCTAGTTCACTGCTACACATATCTAGCTTGCCTTGGCCACCGGCTAGTCCTTGAAAATAGTAAACGCGGCACAAACCATACCACGAATGATAACGAAGGTTTGCTTTGTCGCGAACAGTTGCTGATTTTGCTTCGAGATTTGTTCCTGCATCGTCATATTCACTTTTAACTTCGCGAAAACGTTTTCCTGCACCAGCAAGTATTTCATTTACTCCTGAGATCTGTTCGTTTTTTTGACGACTTTCTTCAATAATTTCTTGTGCTTGTGTTACCATTAAATCGGCAAGCTCTAATTTTAACTTTGCATTTTCAATTCCGCCAACAGATCCGAGGCGACTTTCGTAACATTGTATAGCTTCGCTATATGTGTTTTTCTTTTTTTGTGGGTCAGGTTCACGCTGAGCTTTTTCTTTAATAAATAAACATCTCAGTAATTCTGTTTCTTTACGTTGTTGCCTAGAACCTTTTTGTTGGATAAGCTGGCGGATATCTTCTGCTAAATCATAATATCCACTACGAGCTAAGGCCTTTGCGAATTCAACATCGTCGCGACCATTTATAACCCCATCGTTCGCGTAAATGTTTAAGCTGCAAATGGCAAAAACACATACAATAAATTTTCGAATCATCTGTTGCCTTTCTAAAATAAAGTTAGCAGTCGGTGGATTTTTGATTATAATTTCTAGCTGTTTAGAATGCAATATTCTTTTGTACTGTTATTTTTTATTTCGAAATATGAATACTTTGTTTAAGGAGTACAGTTCTCTGAAACTACATTACAAAATGAAATGTAGTTTTACTTGAATAAAACAATGGTGTCTCCATTCTATGGGAGCGTCCCTTATAACTCAAACGTAATATTTTTGGGAAAGTTCTAATGAGAACAATATTATTATTAAATTACTTATTTCTTTCTTTTTGTTGTAGCCAAAGCATGTCGTATGAAAATTTGACATCTTCAAAAAACAATTTAAAGATTGAAAACCTCAAAGCCATAACCAATTTCTCGTCATCAGAAAGAGGATATATAACCATATCTGGTGTATTAGTAACTAACAGTTCATGGAAAAAACAAACAATTTCTCTACAAGCTCATTCTACTAGTTGGAGAAAAAAAACAACGATCGACAAAGATATTGAAATTTTACCAAGTAGTAGACGTTATTTTCGATTGTATGGCGAGGTTAGTTCCAATACTTATGAAATTAAATTTTTTGTATTTGCTAATAGTCGAAAAATCATACGCTCAAGTGTTCAACCTCGTTCGGGTTACAATGCGCTAAGGATTTTGTATATCTGCCCTCCAAAGCATTTCGATGCCTCCTTTCTTGCTCCGATGATGCGTCGCGATTTAAAGCAGTATCGTACTGTAGAAATAGAACAAATAGGGGTACAAGACTTGCCATCGCACTGGTTAGAATACTCGAATATTGATGTCATTATTATAAATAGCGATCGTCCTTTTTTAGAGTTCGGTGATGTAAATAACGACAAGGCTCAAGCACTACTCAATTGGTTAAAAATGGGTGGTCATTTAGTCGTCAGTTGCGCCAGTAATTTGTGGCTATCAAAGAATAAATTTATGCAACACCTTTTTCAACTGGACGAAATTACAACTGAATCACATACTTCTAAGGCGTTTGAAAATTTAGTTTTTTCCAAAACCCAATATCGTTTTGCTCATCCGCAACAACGAGCGATTATCAAAGACTTGTTTTGGAAATTAGACTACAATTATGGCTCAATAACATATGTTGGAGTTGATCTAAAAACCTACGCTCGTTCAGAGTCTACCAGTAATTTTTGGTTGCAATGTTTACCTAAACAAAAAACACCTTCAGTGCATGAAAAAATTTTTAAACTGGGGAGTGAAAACAGTTATATTGATCAAGCAATGTTTACAAAAGAACGTGCACCTATACTTAGTTTAATTATCATAATGATGATTTTATATTTTTTATTCATCGGTCCTATTAACTTTACATTTCTAAGAAAAAGAAACAAAACCTTGTATCTGATTTTTAGCATACCTGCAATTGCTTTAGTATTTTGCGCTGTTGTGTTATTTTATGGTTTTTTTTCCAAAGGTGTTTCCAATATAGGGAAGCAAATTTCAATTTATTATCCATTAGAAAATAATAAATATTATAGTAAAGAATTCTTAGCTATTTCATCAGGAGCTAAAAACCTCTATCGAATTCAAGGGAAAGAAAAATCTATTGTTACTAAAATATTTAGTGAAGGAAGCGAAAATCTTAAGTATAAACAAGATAAAGGACTCTTTATACACAATTATCCTATTAACTTATGGGAGACAAAGTTTTTTCGTATAGACACAGTGTTCAATAGCAGTGCTATTGTTCTCAACAAACAAGGCAATGATATTGTAATTGATAAAGGTGAGAACAATATTGAAATTATCAAGAGTTTTTATGTTAAATACAAAACTAGAGAAATCTATAATTTGTCTAATAACAGTACAAATAAAACCACTTTTCATTACAATAAAAAACTACGTACGCTCAACAATTATGGATACAATACAGACCTTTTAGATGATAATATTTCTTCGCATTTGGCAAAAGTTATCAACACAGAGATAACAAACTATTTAAAGTGTGACAATCGCGATTTTGTGATATTACTTTTTCGTGAAAACTGGACTCCCATAAAAACAGAACCAAGCATAAATATAACTGAAAAAATAAGCGCTTTATTTATGCCCATACCTAGGAAAAATTAAGATGATTTTGTTGAAGAACCTAACAAAAATTTTTGGTAATTTTTTAGCCGTGGACAATTTGTCATTTGAAGTACCTTCTGGCGAGATATTTGGATTTATCGGTCCCAACGGTGCTGGAAAAACAACTACCATAAAAATGTTGGCTACTTTATTGCAGCCAGATAGCGGTAACGCTTGGATTGATGGACACTGTGTCTATACTGATCCAGAAAAAGTTCGTATGGCGATGGGATACATGCCAGACTATTTTGGTACATACGATAATGTAACTATTTTTGAATTTCTAGATTTTTTTGCTCGTTCCTATCGTATTCCACCAAAAAACCGTACAGGTACAATAAAAGGTTGTATGGAATTGACAGACTTGCAAAAACTAGAATCAAAGCTTGTTTCTTCTCTATCAAAAGGAATGAAGCAAAGACTTTGTCTTGCAAAGACTTTATTACACAACCCAAATGTTTTGATATTAGACGAACCTGCTGCTGGTTTAGATCCGCGAGCTCGTATTGAATTTCGCTCACTTCTTAGAGAACTACGCAATATGAACAAAACTGTCTTTATCTCAAGTCACATACTAACAGAACTTTCGGATATTGTTGATTCAGTTGCAATTGTTGAAAAAGGAGGTTTAGTTGTAAGTGGAAATCTACAAACGATTTCACAACTCTCTAGCAAAAATCACACAGAAGTACGCATCAAAATTCATAGCAAAGAGAAAATAGAAACAGCGCTTAACGTATTAGAAAATACCGATGAAATTATAAATGTTCACAACGAAAATGATTCTATTTTAATTGAATATTCTGGACAAACAGAAAACTTGTATTTAGTAATAAAAAACTTGGTTAATGCCGATATTCCTATTACAGAGGTGACATCTTCACAAAGTAATTTAGAAGATATTTTTATGAGGGTAACCCAAGGAGAGGTTAGCTAATGGAATTCTTTGATAAATATATAAACCCTATTCATTTACTTGGGTTGCGGTCCCACTTACGCACGAAACGCTTTCTTTATACTTTTAATCTTACAATATTACTTATGATCGGCGCTATGCTACTGGGATTTTTCTTTATGTCAATGGAACGCATGGCAACAGCAAGTATAGGTAAAAGTTTATTTATGATTTTTAGTATTATGCAATACATTGTTGTTAGTCTAGTATTTCCAGCTTTTAGTTGCACCGCTATTATTTCGGAAAAAGAAGGCAAAACATACGATTTGTTAGTTACAGCAAATTTATCTCCCTCTGATATCGTTTGGGGAAAATTTCTTTCAGCATTTACTCACTGCGCAATGTTTTTAATTTCTTCACTGCCTGTAGTGATGATGGCTTTTCTTTTTGGTGGAATAACCCCTGATCTTCTTGCAATAACATATGGTGTTTTGTTTGCATATTCTGCTCTTATTGTGATGTTATGTCTTGCTATTTCAAGTATATATAAGACTATAACGCGTGCTATTATTGCAAGTTATGTTGTTATTATTGTATTAAACAGTTTTGTCTCACCAGTATTATTTTATTTACTTGTAGATTATTTGTATTTCTCCGAAATTAGCCGCTTTTTTATCAGTATTGGTGGTTATGGAAGCCTAAACGTTTTTCTTACAATTTATATTATGCCACCTTTTCTATTTTTTTCGCTCATCTTTGCTCCTTATCTAGTTGCAAAAAATTCTCTACGTACCTATGCAAACAATCGTTCCACAGCTCTTAGGGCGTACTTTGTAATATTCGGAACAAGTTTGCTTGCTATTTTTCTTACCTACTATATAAACACGATATTCTCTGTAGGGCAAAAACTAGATTATGAGATGATTATTGTCAGCAGTGGTTTTTGCTTTGGGGTAGTAGGCCTACTTTCCTTAATTGGGGCAATTGGCTTTGCAGGAGAAAATGCCGTACCAGAAAAATTTGTTATGAAGCGTTTATCGGAGTATTTGAAAGCTGGTCGTATACGGAAAATATTTAATTGGAAATTATTCATCACCCTTTTAGGACCCGGATCTTACCGAGGAGGGCGTTTTGTCTGTACAATGAGTATCTTGTGGATGCTAATCTTCTTAGTAGGTACTATGTTTTTAGTGGAATCACTTGGTATAAAAAATAATCGTTTTTTTAAAAAATATACTCATAGCTATATCGAGCAACTAGCCATTTCAGGATTAGTCGTTTTTAGCTTTACCTACTTTTTTTGTATGCTTTCAACATTCTTATCTTTTCGAATTAAACAAGCAGGTTTTCGCCGCGCCATTCTTTTTTGTATCTCATTATTTTTAGTTGTGCTTTTACCTCTTTATGCTTTGTTCTACATGGAGGCAGAAAATTATTTTGGTGCAAACCTAGCTAATCTTCAATATTTATCACCTAGCTTATGTTTTGGACTAAGCCTAGCTCCTGTTGCGGATTTGAAAACTACTTACTATAATTATTTGATCTATGAAATTCCTCTCCACTACTATCACATTTTTATATACTTGTTTATTGGGGTCATTTTTCATTTTCAAAATAGAAGATCTTCCCTACAACGATGGAAAAAATTAGAAGAAGAAGAACAAGAAATTCTCAATATGAAATAAAGTAGTATCCACAAGTGCATCGTTTTATGTCATGCACTTGTGATTTCTTTAACTCACATAAACTAACATCTTCTTTTACAAACCTGTTACAAAAGAAACTCTGATACTATGGTATATTGTACGTGATGTTACTTTTCTTACAACAAGATTACTTAAGGACGCTATTATGTATAAATATACATTGCTTGCAGTTGTTTCATTCTCGTTTATTTTTGTTGGCGCAGTTGATATTAAATTTAAAACACAAAGGGTCATTGTTTTTAAAGATGGTTATTGTCTCGTTGTGAAAAAAGGAAGTGCAACTTCTAATGATAAAGGTGAAATCATAAGCTATGACGTCCCGCAATCAGCTGTTCTTGGTTCGCTATGGGCAACAGCAAAAGAGGCCGATATTACCAGTTTAAATGCTGAGTGGCGCGAAGTTACAAAAACCGAAGAAAAAGATTTTACTTGTACTGAGTATGTTGAAATTCTAGAAGTAAACAAAGGCAAAAAATGCAAAATAGTCATGAATGATAAAACAAAATACGAAGGAAGAATTCATCGTGTTTTACTAAGTAAGTCAGTGAGTAATTTGTCACAGAATGTATTTAATACGCAAAATTCACAAGCAACCATTTCAAGCATTTCAGGCTCTTATTTTGTGTTGCGTACCGAAACAGGAGACATGCTACTACCAGTATCGCAAATTCGTAGTTTATTTGTTCGCAATATGATAACGACAATAAAACGTAAGATCGAAACCAAAGAGCGCCGTAAACAACTGACTTTTCATTTTGCACAAGCAAATAAAAAACACAACATTACTCTAATGTATTTTACTCCTGGAATGCGTTGGATTCCTTCTTACCGCATTGACTTGCAACCCAAAAATATCGCCGCAATTTCACTACAAGCGGAAATTATCAATGAAAATGAAGATTTATTAGATGTTCCAATGGATATAGTGGTAGGTGTTCCCAATTTTCGTTTTCGCGATACGGTAAGTCCTCTGAGTTTAGAAAATACTTTACGCAATGTATTACGCAATTCTCAACGTCAAAATCGAACAAACTCTTTTTCCAATGCTGCAGTTAGTTTGCAACAAATAAATGCATATAGCGCTCCTCAACGTTCGCAACAAAGTGGAAATGTTACTTTGCCTTCAGAACTTACAGCAAAAGGTTCGCAGGATTTATTTGTTTACAAATTACCGAAACTCACTATTCGAAAAGGTGGACGTGCAGCAGTTCATATCTTTACCGCGAAGGTTAAGTACCGCGATATTTACACGTGGAAAGCTGCTATCAAGCATAATTTAAGTTACTCTAGTAAAAATAGAACGCAGTTAGAGTTTTCAGAGAATAAAATTTGGCATGAAATTGAATTGCTAAACAATACGGAACTTCCGTGGACAACCGGAGCAGCAATGATTATGCAAGGTCAACAACCTCTAGCCCAAGAACTTCTTACATATACATCTTCTGGAAGTAAAGTTCGCGTACCAGTAACTATCGCTGTGGATATTCAGGGGACTGTTAACGAAAAAGAAACTAAACGCCAACCACGTGATTTGAAGTGGGATGGATATCACTATGTAAAAGTAAACAACCAAGCAAAATTAGATGTTTGCAATAATAAACGTGGAGCAATTGATATTGAAATTATTTTTGCTTTTGGTGGTAAAGCAACACAAGCTTCAGATGATGGCAACGTAACTCTACACGCTTACAATAGTAGAGATTGGAATAATTACCGTGGTAGTTCTGCCGTAAACAATAGCACCACTGTGAAATGGAAAAAAACAATTAAGGCAGGAGAAAGTTTTATGCCGCAAGTAGATTATTTTTACTACATACGTCATTAATTGTGAAGAGAACATCGTAAAAAACGATGTATTCTCGCTAAATTCGTAACTCACAATTATTTTTTGATAAAAGATTTAGCTTTCCTTTCCGTAGCTCCAGTGGGAAAGGAAAGCTAAGTCTCTTAATTCCATTATCAAATGTAAAAAACATCGCTATTTCAATTTTCATGTAGCATCTTACTCTTTTTCAGCATGCGCTTTAATTTTTAAGAAGATTTCTTTTGGTAATTTTGCTAACCGCGGAGGACGACTTGGTTTGATACGGTTTTTACGCAAAAGATGGTGACACTCTTTACAAAAACGAAAGTGCTTATTTAATTTATGCATTTCGCTGCGAGATATTTTTTTTCTATCTATTGATCCAAGCCTATTACGTCGATTTGGGTGTTCACCGTTTTCGAATCTTTTATCTACATTTCGATTACCGCGTTCAAATCTTTTATCTACACGCTCTTCTATATCTTCAAATCTACGGCGACGTGGTCTATCTTCGCCAAAATTATCTTCGAGTTCTTCATCGAAAAACTCTTCATCTATTGGCTTGTCAAGTTTATTACGGCGTTTATCTCTATCATGCAATCTACTATTTTCTGAGCGTTTATTTTTGCCATGATGTCTGCCAAAATTATTTCTGGGCTGTTTATCTTCGTCGTGTAGTTCTTTGTCATGTGATCTACCTGGGCGTTTATTTTTATGGTGCGGTTCTTTATGCAGTCTCCCATCTTCTGAATGTTTGTCTTCGTCATTTGGCTCTTGATCATGTAGTCTGTCGTCGTGTGGATGTTTATTTTTATCATGTGGTCCGTTATCGTGTGGTCTGTCGTGGTGTGGTCTGTCGTTGTGTGGGTGTTTATTTTGACCATGTGGTCCGTCGTCGTGTGGTCTACCAAACTTATCTTTTGGATGCTTATCGTTAACAGTATCATTTCGTTTTGTTACAGAGTTTTCTAAATTTTGCCCATCATTTTCTACCACATTATTTTCGCCTGTTATTTTGTCTTTGTTTTGACTTAAAAATATAAGTCCTACAATCAAAACCACACATGGTAACAGTAAAGAATTACGATTTTTAGAGACCCATTTTTTTACACCAAAAGAAGATTTAGCAGATATTTTTTGCCCCTTTAAATAACACCTGATATCGTCTGCCATAGCCTTTGCTGTTGTATAACGTTCCTCTTGTTCTTTTGCCATAGCTTTCAAACATATTTTTGATAAATCTTTAGCTATATTGTTGGACACTTCGCGAGGATGGGTAGGATCACTGTGAGCTACTTGCCACATAATCTTGCTAAGATTTCCGCAAAAAGGGACTTTTCCAGTAATGATTTCATACATAATAACACCCAAGGTATAAATATCGCTGGCATCTGTTACTTTCTCTCCGTTAATTTGTTCTGGAGACATATAAAGAGGTGTTCCTACTAACATGCCAGTTTTTGTTAATTTAGTTGCGTTTTGATCATCTTGATCGCGTGCGATACCAAAATCCATAACAAGGGCTTTTGCTTTTGGAGTCACCATTATGTTGTCTGGTTTTAAATCACGGTGAATGACACCTTCGTTATGAGCACAATCAACTGCCTCAAGCACTTGGATTAATAAAGATAATTTGCGTCTTAGTGGATAATTTTTTTGTTTCAATACAGCTGTTAAAGTTGTTCCCTGTACAAGGTCCATGACAAAATAAGGTTGTCCTTCATATTCTCCTTGTTCATAAATCTTAATAATATGAGGATGATTTAACTTCTCTAGTAATTTTGATTCGCGATAAAACCGCTTCACTATATCCTGAGAATCTTCCTGACTTTTGTGGATTACTTTAATGGCCACTTGTTGATTAGAAGTTTTATCTAGAGCTTTAAATACTTTTCCCATTGCTCCAGAACCTAAAATACCTAATACTTCGTATTTTTCTGCAAAAACAGCAGGCAATTTTGTTTGTAGTGAATCTTTTTGAACTATTGTTTGTCGCGTTCGTTCTTCGCAATCAATTCGTTCCTGAGAATTGAATAGAACTGTTTGCTGCGTTTGCGCTGTCTTATTTTCAACAATCGTATGCTCTGTTTTCGCTGGTGGCGTGTGCAATTGAGAATTATCAATCATCGTATGTTGTGTTGCTAATTCTTGATTTTCTTCTGAATCTACAAGGTTTTGTGAAGTAGTAAATAACGTTTCTACTGTTTGACTTTTTTGCTTTTCCTTGTGTCGATTTTGATTTGTGGACATACACTTCTCCTTGTTCGGGCTAAGGAACAGTAAAAATGGTAATCTTTTTCAACATAATATTTCTAAGATTTTAGACAACAAAATCTTTTAGACGTACAGGTAAACGCTTAGTTCCCCAGTTCCCAGGTTTTTCTTCAAAAACACCTGCACACTTCACTTTACAGTTTTTACAAAGCCCATCTTGCTGCAAATTCCACTTGTGGAGCACATACCAATCTCGGACAATAAGTGATTCCCCACAATGGTGACAAATCGTACTACCACCTTTCTTATCATGAACATTACCAGTGTAAGCATAACGAACGCCATTTTTTATGGCAATTTCGCGAGCCATAGATAGTGTTTCTGGAGGTGTACGCGGTTTATCTAACATTTTCCAATCAGGATGAAAAGCAGTAAAATGCATGGGAATTTCAGGACCGAGATTATCAACGACCCAAGATGTCATAGCGTCGATTTCTTGCGAAGAATCATTTTCTCCTGGAATTAGCAAGGTTGTTGTTTCAAACCATACATTGGTATTATGCTTTAAATAAACTAGTGTATCAAGAACTGTTTGCAAATCTCCTGTACAAATTTCCTTGTAAAATTTTTGTGTAAAAGCTTTTAAATCAACATTAGCAGCATCAATGTGATCAAAGAATTCACGGCGGGGTTCTTCGCATATCTCTCCTGCGGTTACCGCAACAGTTTTGATACCCAATTTACGACATTCTTTGGCGACATCTACCGCGTATTCTAAAAAGATAACAGGGTCATTATAAGTAAAAGCAACACTTGAACATCCCAGTTCCTGTGCTGCTTTAGCAATGAGCTGTGGCGAAGCGCTATCAGCAAGAGTATCTATTTGTCGCGATTTACTAATATCCCAATTTTGGCAAAATTTACATGTGAGATTGCAACCTGCTGTACCAAATGAAAGAATAGGAGTGCCAGGAAGAAAATGATTGAGTGGCTTTTTTTCAATAGGGTCAACGCAAAAACCACTTGAACGACCATATGTCGTCAAGACCACTTGATCGTTCTTGCGAGCGCGGACAAAACATAGTCCGCGCTGGTTTTCTTGTAATTTACAATAACGTGGGCAAAGATCGCAGCGAACTTTGCCGTTGTCTAGCATTGTCCAATATCTTCCTGGTACTGTGTAGGAATTTTGTTCAATGCTCATTTTTATTTTTTCAACTCCTCTGGCTTTTCTTTTTGTGGCAAAATTAGATTTTTCTCAAGAGCCTCAATAACAATACTTGTGGTAAGTAATTGTGGTAATATTGTATATTCACCGCTCTTGCCATGATAAAGCAGATATAAAGGAACACTGTTTCTTCCAAATTTTTGCAAGTAATCGCCAATCACTTTATCGCGCTTTGTCCAGTCAGCTGTCACTGTTACCACGCCATATTTTGCAAATTGCTCAGTTACTTTATCTGTACGTAAGGCATTTTTTTTATTTGCTTGGCAAGTAATGCACCACGAAGCTGTAAAGTCAATAAACACTGGTTTATCTTCTTCTAACAGTTGTTCAACTTTTTGCGGTGAAAACTTTACCCAAGTTTCAAATGGTGGATTTAAAGAAGCATAACAACAATAAATTGTTACGGCAGCACATATCAAAGTGTAAGCAATTCCTTGAGGACGTTTTTTGCTACCGACCATTCCCCAACGACCATAAATCCAAGCGGCAAGTGTTAGAAAAAAGGCACCTGCTAAGCCGTAGAATACAACATATTCTGCTTGTGCAACGTTTTCGGCCATCAGTACCACAAAAATAGAAAATAGCCATACTGCTGCTCCCAATAAAGGAAACGCTAAAGATTTCTTAAGAGATTCCATCCAGCGCCCAGGTTTCGGTAGTACACTTAACCAACTTGGAAAAAAAGACAACATTAGATAAGGGAATGCCAATCCTAAAGCAAGAGATGTAAAAATAGAAAATCCAATTATTGTAGTTTGAGCCATTGCAAAACCAACCGCTGCTGCCATAAATGGAGCACTACATGGTGTCGCAATAATAGTAGTAAACACACCTGTCAAAAACGATGAAAGTAGCCCTGATTTCTTAGTTTGGCTTCCAACACTTGTTAGTGAAGTTCCAATTTCAAATACGCCGAATAAGTTCAATGAAAACAAAACTATGCCCATAACTAAAGCAATAACAAAAGTAGGAGATTGTAATTGATATCCCCATCCAGCACCTTCTATACCAAAAAGACCAAAATCACGTATTGCAAATAAAAGTCCAACTAATATCCAAAAAGACACCAAAACACCTGCTGTAAAAGCAAGACCACTTTTCCAAATTTTACTTTTGTCTCCTCCGGCATCTTCAATGAATCCAAAAATCTTCAATGAGATTACCGGAAGGACACAAGGCATTGCATTAAGTATAATTCCGCCTAAAAATGCGAAAAACACATTAAATAATATTGCGAGAATATCAGAGCTCTCTGTAGTTGAAAGATTGTCAATACCACCGTTTTTCACTAAGTCTTTTACTTGTTGCGAATCTAGTTTTTGGTTGATAACTCCCACTGATATCAGTAAATTTCCATTTGCAAGCTTTATCTCTCCAAAAGCCTCTTTTAGTTTTTTGGGAGCAGTACTTGCAAGTTCAGTTTCAATAACATACACCCCATTTTCATAAGAAAATTTTTGTGGTGATTCTAGTTTAAAGAACTCTTGGTGAGGAAAAAACGTCATATTTTCATATTTTTGTTGTGCACTGCTACCATCAACAAGAAATATTCGTACAGTCTTATTGTCACGACTAGCTAAAACTTGCCACTTGTCATTTGTTTTTGGTAATTGCGCATGGGCTTTACTAAAAAACTTTTTGTTTTTATCGCTTTCTTGCGACTTACCTATTGCAACAGATGTTGTCAATTTAGCATCGCCAGGATAACAACCAGCAAGTTTGCCGACATCTGAACAAACTAACCAATCTACTGCCGCACTAAGTTTAAGGGTTTTCTCGGCAAAGTTTTTTGCCACTGATATCTTGACAAGATGCGCTACTTCGTGTTCGTAAGCAAGAGAGACTAAACCACTTGATTTTATCCACTGTGGTGTTGCCCAATGAATATCACTCGCTGTCACTCCTTTTGGTAGTGTCCACTTAATAGTTGTAGGCAAACCTGAAGACCCAGGATTTCGCCAGTAGGTATGCCAGTGGTCTTCTATTTTCAAATTAACAGCAACCCAAAACGAGGAGCCAGGCTCAACGGTTTGTTGTTGCGAAATAAGTTCTGCATCTACAGGATCTGGCATATCAAATTGCGCTTGTAAGCACGGTAGTAGTAAGATAATGCACAACCATAGTATCTTCATAAGAAAATCCTTTCTGAATGATTTCAGGAGTTTTACTTGGATCTTTGTAAGCAGCGCTTTCTCAAAACGTACTCATAAAATTGAATAATAAGAAAAGGAAAATGCGTACTTTATTTGACAAAACATTGTAAGTAAATCAATTTTTGTTATTAGTCGTCAAGTTTATTGATAACTTACATAGGAAAATAGTGCGAATTCACCACTCTTTCAAACTAAAAAATCCAAAGAAGTAAAGACATTCATCCTTTATAATACTGGAAAGATTCCAAAGATAATGCCTTTAAAAGAACTAAAATTCTTTTGTACAATTTTAGAGGAGAGAAGTAGAATGCATTCAGCCGTTCAAATAATGAATGTAACCTTTGCAATAGACTATAGTAAAGCTCTATCACGGAAGCGAGTAGTAAAAGTTTTATGCAATTTGTCAATTTTACTTAGGGCGTGTCATCATTCAAAATATTGTGTGTTTTCGAGCCCGAGCCCATTTGCGAGCCCGTTTCCGAAACTTTCACTAACAATTTATCAAAGAAGCAAAGTTTCTTTTTCCATCGCAAAAAACTAGTATTGAACCAATAAATCACTTTCTGTCGCTCTCAAAAAGTTTTCGGGCGCGGGCTCGCAAACGGGCTCGGGCTCAATACTACTGGCGTATCATTAAATGAATCCGTTATATTTTTATCTGTATTGAATGATGACACGCCCTAATTTAAGGGCATTCAACCAAAAATTGTACCACTGAATGTATTTAGGTACTGAAGTCGAGGTCTTTAATATACGAATACTTGAAGTAAAGCTTCTGAGAACTCAATTGTTTGTTGAGCTAGGTAAAACTAATTATTTTTCGATGACATCATTTAATAATGAGATTATACCAGATAGTGGTATATGAACCCAGTCAGGGCGATTGTTCAATTCATATTTCAATTCATAAAGAGCTTTATCAAACAAGAATAATTGTAGTAGAACTCTTTGTTGTTGTTTATTCTGCGATAAAAACTTTCCACTTTCAGCGACTTTCAGGTATTCACTTAAAAATGTTGTGGAAACAATATTCCCCCAATAGTTTGCACGAGAGATATCTGTAGTTCCTAAATCCATGGCGGCTTTAAATCCAGCATAGTTAAAAGAACGAATCATTCCTGCTACATCTTTAAAAGGAGATTGTTTTTGGCGCCTTTCTTCTATGGGACGAAGTGGTTCGCCTTCAAAGTCTAGAATAACAATGTCTGTTTCTAACTTTAAAATTTGTCCAAGATGA
The DNA here is from genome assembly GCF_041508025.1 of Candidatus Uabimicrobium helgolandensis. Lineage (NCBI taxonomy): Bacteria > Pseudomonadati > Planctomycetota > Candidatus Uabimicrobiia > Candidatus Uabimicrobiales > Candidatus Uabimicrobiaceae > Candidatus Uabimicrobium > Candidatus Uabimicrobium helgolandensis. The sequence continues at coordinate 773,214 of NZ_CP165719.1, read as the reverse complement.
TAGTCTCCATGGCAGCGAATACGGAATCCCTCTGTTTTTATCGTTGTCAACGATTCAAAGTGCGTTTGTAGATAATTCTTTGCCTCAAGAAATTTAATGACATTGTGATTAGTCCTCATATCACTATTCTCTAATGTATCGACAACCTCTTGCAATATACCACAAAAACCTTTATATAGATTTAGTAAATAAAGATTATCGATTTTTGATGGCGTGAAATCAGCATTGTCATTAGTATTAGTAAGTGCTAGGTGAAGTTCGGCTGTTCGTTGCCCTAGTAATTTGGCAAAATTAGCGGATAACTCCATTGTGCTTGGTATTGTTTTTAAACTGCTAAAAATCGAACGTTGTGCTAAATTTTCTTCGCGATTTTGGACTAAAAACTTACTTGCTAAATCGACGGTATGCTCCCAGCAATCTTTAGCGTTTTTCACTAATTCTTGGACAATAGCAATATCGAAAATTTTACCACTGTCTGATGTATAACGAATAGCAGCGACTGTTTTTGGTACGTGACAAAAACCTTGTTCGCTTAAAAAGACATTTATTTCTAAATCAGGATTGGTGCCAGGTTGAGGTTGCCTAAATATTTTGAGTAACAAGCGATCATCATAGATGATGTTCGTATTGCTCTGCTCAATATCTTGCAGTTTTGAGTTGTTAATTGAGAGATCTAAATTTTGATGAATAATAAAGCTACTCAAATTACGATATGTATCTGGAAATTGTATTATGTTCCACAGATTATTACAATATTCCTCATTTTGACATCCATCATAAACAAATAATTGTTTATTATCTATATATAAATTAAACATAGAATTTTGTTGTTTTTGTTCAGAGAGAATTAGAAAAAGAATGTATTTATGTTTTATAGAATTGTTTGCCGTTACAATAAAAATATATTGTTCATTTGCAATTTCAATAACATCATCGATAGAAATGTTGTGGTTGGATTGTGATTTCCCTCGATACCAACGTTGATGTATAATGTATGAGGATAATGCTTCTGTGTTTTTGCGGAAGTTTTTTGTGTTTTTATAGAAATGTTTCATTATAGTATCGGGGTGACTGGATTCGAACCAGCGACCCCTTGGTCCCAAACCAAGTACTCTAGCCAAGCTGAGCTACACCCCGGCCCGTAATTATAGATGAAGTAATTTAAAAATCAATACAAAAAAATAAAAAATAAGAAAGTTTTACCTAAGACGTTTTGTATCAATATTTTAAAACGCTATTTTTTTTGAAAAATATTTTAAAGAAGTTAAAAGTAACCACTTAGAACGTTAAAGATTTTATATAGAGTATGTATTGAGAGTGTAGCGAAAAACAATACACCAAATTTTACATAGAAATTTTACTAATGAACTGGTTATCTGGACGTACATAGTCGCGACAGATAAAATCAGTAAATTATTTTTAACCAGGGCGTGTCATCATTCAAAATATTGTGTGTTTTTTCGAGCCCGAGCCCATTTGTGAGTCCGTTTCCGAAACTTTCACTAACAATTTATCAAAGAAGCAAAGTTTCTTTTTCCATCGCAAAAAACTAGTATTGAACCAATAAATCACTTTCTGTCGCTCTCAAAAAGTTTTCGGGCGCGGGCTCGCAAACGGGCTCGGGCTCAATACTACTGGCGTATCATTAAATGAATCCGTTATATTTTTATCTGTATTGAATGATGACACGCCCTACACTCCGAAACTAATTAGGTACTTTCAAACAATTCTTTGTTCGCTGGAAATAATACAATAAAAGCAAACAGTGTTGCTCCTCCAAACTCTAACAATTCACCGCGGTTTTTTGTAGGTATGGTGAGAAGTATCAAGAACAAAGCTGCATAACTCATTATATAGAGTAGTTTGGGAAGAGGAATAGCAAACATATCTATTATTTTCTTTCCCCAATCAGTGCGTCTATAAGCTATAGGGAACAATGTTAAGTATATAACAACGACAATAGATAGGATAGTTCCAAAGAGTAGTTTATTAATTTTAACTCCGCCAATTTTTAAATTGTGAAAATTTGTTTCTTTTTGTGCATTGTGCTGTTGAAAAAATTCAGAGCTTTGGATATCGAATATTCTTTGCCCCCAAGAAATTTCTTCTCCTGCACCAAAAATAAATACTAAACTCGAGAAACATAAACACGCAAGAAAAAGAGAACCGCGCTTTAGTCTGATTTTGAATGCTCTTACTACACAAATCATGCTAGCAAATAACAATGAAACAACTGTAAGCCATTCAATGAGTCCATCTTCTACTGCGTAAGAATTGCGGTAGTAATCTAAATTATAAATAGATAAGAAAATTCCGATAATAACGAATGTAAATACTGTAAATACTACAAGGTATTCAATCCACGAGTTTTTTTCGCGAAACATGACTAAACTTTCTAACTAGAAGTGGATCGATTTTTTTTACGAAACCACTCGACAACATTGTTTTTTATTAAAATTCCTGTACAACACAAAAATAATAGAGGATCTATGAGATAGTCAAAATAGTTGGGAGAATAACCAAAGTGCATAAGAAAAGAGAATATACAGCCCAACAAAATGTAAAAAATAGTATTATATTTAAGTAAAATGCAAAATAAATTTATAACAAGAAAAACGACAAACCACTCAGAGAAGAAAAACCCATAAAAATAAATATCAAAAGGTATGATTGCAAAAGAACTCAAATATAAAGTTGTTCCAAGTACAACATTTCCCCACAAAAAGTACTTCATATCTTTTTTTGTAAGGAGTAGTTCATCCAAAGATTGGTGATATACTAAAAGGCCACATAGTGCACAGCTGGAAAAAGAAAAGCTTGGATGATATGACAATATATATTGCGCTAGAGTAAGTTCTCCTAGGGGAATATACAGGCTACAAGCACCAATTAAAATTGCAATAAACAAATTTGTAAAAATCTTATTACTTATCCACAACACAAATAGAAAGATAGTTGCGTACTCTATTAATCCATGCATCATTTGTTCACCTTTTTTATTTTTTCACGTAACCATACCTCATTAAACGTAGTATGTTTTATTTTTTCGAAGCAAGTATAAGAGAGATGATAGTTTCCATTGTGTTTTATTATGCTTGGATATTGATAGTAATGTGATTTTTTGCCGATAAGCTTAAAGCGCTCATCTTGTTCGACAGGGATAGCTGTTTCCAGATAGTGTAAAATATGCCATTTTTTACCGCTATTATTGGTATAAACAAGCACAAGATTATCGCGCTCTGTAGGAGAATAGTTAATAACACCAATAAATTCCTTTTCGCGAATATGCAACATATCAAAACCAGAATTAGGATTGGGTAAATTTGCCTTTTTTACTGGTGACCAATTTATACCAGAATTTATACTTTTTGATTGCAACATCGAACCTTTATCACGATTACGAAAAAAAGCTATTAGACCAGCATCTTCACTACGAACAAGTGTTGGTTGTAAAGTTCGCTGATGATTTCCAATACGCTTTACTATGTATTTGAGTTCATTGTCTTCCCATTTTCCCCATAACGCAATGCCATATTTATTAATAAATTCTTGGTAGAGAGGTAATAAAAAGCTACCGTTTTTAAATACAAGAGGCTTATTTTTTACATTATTGCTTAAACTCAAAAATGGATTTAAAAAGAGTTCCTTACTTCGACTCCAAGTTTTTCCGTTATCGCGCGAGTAACGGTAATTAGTTCTTGCCATTGCCCAACCACCAAGACTAACACTACAATAGAAAAGCCATAAAGTATCTTCTGCGTCTTTAAAAACAACTGCATTGCCTACCTTGCGAACGTAACGATTTAGTTCTTTTGAACTAATATTTAAATCGACAAGGCGTTGTGGAGAAGACCATTTGTTTTTTTCACGAATAGCCGCATAAATAGAAACATCAGGAGCTCCTTCTTTTGATCCTGCATACCACACACACATTATGCGATTTTCATCTAACGGAGTAATAGAAGATACATGATTTTTTTCATGTGGAAATTCAGGAGCGATATATGTCGTAGAAAATGCGGGTTGCTCTGTTTCGTGGTTTGTCGTTGTAATAACTTGTTGATTGTTCCACTTCGAAAGAGTTGGATCGGTTATAAAAAATGCGATTGCATAACAAGAAATTACACATATAATTTTACATAACACAGTGTATTGTTTTTTTGTTTTCATAATTGGTGAACATAACATAATATATATTATCTTGCAATAAAAAACACCGACGATTCCAAGTCAACCGTACTGCAAGAATCAATGTAGTGCTATACTCTATATAGTAACGTAAACGATAAAGGACATGTTTTGAGAAGAAGACAACAACGTATGTCGCCCCAAAATTTGTTTGAAAATGAAGAGCCTGACATATTTAGCGACGAAGAAGAACAAGAACAAGATGCCCCTTTTCTAGACATTGTACCTCAAAGTAATATGCCTGCAGAAGATATATTTAGCGATTTACCTAGCGCCAGCATATTTGATGAGGAACAAGATTGTTTTATTGTTAAGAAAAACGCAAGCAACTTAAACGACGACGATTTTGACAGCAGCTTTGACGATTCCGACAGTGATGTCAACGATTCCGATAGTGGTATTAACGATTGCGACAGTGATATTGACGATTCAAACGATGAATCTGGAGGGAATTTTTCAAACGAAATAAACATGACAAATAAACCAAGTAATGTTATACCTGTTCGTATTACAAATTTTGAAAACAATCCACAAAATCAGGAGGAATCTATGGACGCCAAAGGTAATATTTATATGCAGCAAGCTATAGCCGAGGTAGATAATCTGGAGAAACAATTACGTGTAAACCGCAAGCACAAAAAATCGAAACCCGCTGCTCCGCGCAAAGATAACAACACCAAAATAATAGAAGAAGAAGAAAAAGAAATAGTTAGTTCTCTCGGAGTAAAAGTAACAGGGCGATTGTTTAAATCTGTAGTTGTACCTCCCAACATGTACGTTATTCATACACGTAGAGGGCATGAAAAACCTTTACACATAGGTCTCGGAATGTCGTTTCGCTATAATCCGCGCAGCGATTCTTTTTTAGTTGTTCCTAGCTCAATGCAAACAATTCTTATCAGTGCAAATACCATTTGCAAAGAATTACAAGGTATTTTAATTCAAGCCTATGTTCAGTGGATTATTGATGATGTAGAAACGGCCTATCGTCGTCTCGATTTTTCTGATGCTGAAGATCCGATGCGCGTTGTAACCTTACAGTTACGAGAGCAAGCAGAAGCGGCTATTAAAGACAAAGTCGCTACTATGTCGATTAACGAAGTTTTATCCGACAAACAACCGATTATCAAAGAATTGACAAAACGTTTGAAAGAAGTGGCTGAAGGTTTCGGTGATGACAGTGGTTTGGGAATTAAGATTATCACAGTGCAAATAAAAGAAGCCATCGTATCATCGGCAAATTTATGGCAAAATTTACAGAAACCATTTCGTTCAAGCCAAATGGCTGCCGCGCGCTTAGCAGAAATTGAAAACCAATCAACGGTGAATAAAAGAGAGCTTGAAGAAGAACAAACACAACAAGATGCACAACAAGTTATTCGCGAAAAACAATTGCAATTGAATCACAAAATAAAAACAATCGAATTGGAAAAAGAGTTTGCTCAACGCCAACAAAATATGGAATTAGAAATTCATTCATATCAGCTAAAAGAAGATAAAATCAAAGCCAAGCGTCAAATACAAGAACTTGAAATGGAAAGCGACGCAAAACTTCGTAAGCGAAAGCAAGAACTAGAAGCGCATTTCGAAGACCTTGCACTCGAAACAGAATTGCAATGTAAACAGAAGAGAAATGACTTAAATAACAAACAAACGAATATAGAGCTCGATTTCGATGAAAAAAGGCAAAAAACGGCGAACATGCTTTCTCAACAACAAATTCAATCACAAGCGATAGCAATGATGCCGGATATTGCCAAATCCCTTCCGCATCCAAAACATAGTGTCAATATTAGCGGAGATGGAAATGGATCCTCTTTGCCAGGAATTATAGCGAGTATTATATCTGTGCTTCAAAGCTACGGCATTCGCATCGGAAATTCTGAAGATGAATAATTATGAAAAAGATCTAAAACGGTATGTCTAGTAACAAATTACAAAGTAAAATCGTCGGAACGATAGTTAATTTTCGATAAAACGATAAATAATTACAAATCTAGTTTCTCGTTTTAAGCCTGTGATACTGAAGTTGTGAGCAACAGTGGGAAACCATGTTGAATACTAAGAAACTTTTTTATATACTTATTAGGACGTATCGACGCAAAAAGTGATGTTTTGTCAATCAAAAGTTCTAAGATGCAGAAAGGAAGTGCGGGGCAAACATTTACGATGAAGAACATATTGGCATTCCCTTCGGGAACATCCTCGCCATATTACAATGAAAATTTTAGGTATAGATGAAGCTGGCCGCGGGTGTGTTATAGGTCCCATGGTACTGGCCGCAGTAATGGTTACACAAAAAAGTTGGGATAAACTTTTAAAATGCGGTGTCAAAGATTCCAAAAAGCTTACTCAAAAAAAGCGCGAAGCTTTGGTAGATGAAATTAAAGATATAGCACTTGGAACAGAAATTATCGTAGTTCCCCCTCCTAAAATAGATGAGTACTGTTTAAAAAAACGTTTAAATGTTTTAGAAGCAGAAGTCGCTGTAGAACTTATAAAAAGAAGGTATCCTGATGTTGTTTACATTGATGCTCCTGGAAGAGGAGGTCATAAATTTAAAGAACAACTTGAGAAATTACTAAACGAACGTCAAATATGTATTGTTGCTGAAAATCATGCAGATGATAATTATCCTGTTGTTGCTGCAGCTAGTATTCTCGCAAAAGTAAAAAGAGACGATGAAATAGAAAAACTACGCAAAAAATTTGGAGATTTTGGTTCTGGTTATCCTTCCGACGCCAAAACCCAAAAATTTATTCAAAAACTATGTCAAAGCAAACCACCTCTTCCTGATTATATTCGGCATAGTTGGTCGACAGTAAAAAGAAAATTAGCTGGCGAACAAGATGAACTGTTTACCTAGCATTTTATAACATTCGCAATGGAGCCTAGACTCTATTTTTATCGTTTTAAGCATGTAAAAAGAGATTTCTTTTGCATGCCTTATGTATAAAAAATTTAAATGAATATAAAGGTAATCGCAATGTCTATTCCTTTTGATTGTCCATTCTGCTCTTACAGAAAGAGTGTCCCTGATAATTTTTATGGGAAAAAAATCAAATGTCCAAGGTGCCTAGCTACATTAACTCTTGGAGTTCCTCAGCCTACGAAACTAACTGCTTTACCTTTGCCAGAAGCTGATCCTTCGCTTGAAGCAATAGAGCTGGAAAAACAAGAAATAACAGAAAAAGAGTGTCCTATTTGTTTACAATTAGTGTATGAAGGCAAAGAATGCTCTGTTTACAAAAGATACACTAATCTCTTAAAAGAAAGTAACGGCAAGCAAATAAAAGACGAAGATTTACTGCGCGACTATGACTCTATTAAAGCGGTAGCCGAAAAAAATTACAAATTAGGCTATATGTCTCTGGTTTACGGACTTTCCTTTGTGATATCCCCCATTATTTTGTATCAAAATTACAAAATTCTTCCACAAGTATGCGAAAACTTAGAGAGAAGCACACAAAGAAAATTAAACTCTTCAAGTGTTATGGCAGTTGTTGGTTTAGTTAGCTCTGTATTTGTTTCTATTGGTCTTACTATTTATATGGCGTAGTTTATCTAAATGGGTACGATCTCATAATTGTGTAATTATGAGGTTACCCCAACTAAAAAAGTTATTTTGTTACATCGCAAACATTTAGGGCCTGTCATCATTCAATACAGATAAAAATATAACGGATTCATTTAATGATACGCCAGTAGTATTGAGCCCGTTTGCGAGCCCGCGTCCGAAAACTTTTTGAGAGCGACAGAAAGTGATTTATTGGTTCAATACTAGTTTTTTGCGATGGAAAAAGAAACTTTGCTTCTTTGATAAATTGTTAGTGAAAGTTTCGCAAACGGGCTCGGGCTCGAAAAAACACACAATATTTTGAATGATGACACGCCCTACAAATATAAAGATCATATTTTTTACATAATTTAAGATTACGCCATTGAAACATAACAGAATAAAGAAAGGTCTATTTTGGGTGCTCCCAGTCATAATGAAGTTGATTTCTACGATGTCTGCGTTAGTTTTCTTCATGATCTCCCTCTGTACGAAAGGGTATTTACTCCTAGTGAAGATCCATTATTGGAGCTTGCCACTGGTACGGGACGTTTAGCGATTGAACTTGCTGCCAAAAAACATCATATGATTGCTCTAGATATCAGTCAGGCAATGTTGGATAAGGGACAAGAGAAATGCCCTTTAAATTTACAAAAATACATACAATGGCAAAAAGACGACATGACAAAATTTAACTTGCCTCGAAAAATATCGGGTGTTTTTATTGCAGCAAATTCTTTTTTACTACTCCCCTCTATTACCCATCAAAAAATATGTTTGCAAAACATATCAAAGCATCTTACTTCCGGCGCAAAACTTGTTATTGATGTATTCCATCCATTTTATTTGCTAAAACAACCCCAGTGCCAAGGGCAACTATCTTTGCTTATGTGTATTGAAAACTACAAAGAAAATACAACATTGAACCATTGGTGCAGTGGACGCTATGATAGCGCACGACAAGTTCTTATTGCTAACAATATCATAGAACTTTGCTGTGACGGCGAAGTAAAACGTTATCCGTATACCGAAATATTGCGTTATGTGCATCGCTATGAGATGGAGCTATTATTAGAGCAAGCAAATTTCACAGTGGAAAATGTTTTTGGTTGGTACGATGAAAGACCATTCGAACATACTAGTCAAAAAATGATTTTTATTGCTCGTAAAAATTAAGGAATACTCTATGAAAAAATTTATATTTGTATTACTGTTTATCGCTTGTGTTGCCCAAGAAAAAATTCTCGAAGAAGTGGCTAACTCCAAAAGACAGTGGACGGGAATCGCTGTTTCACAAAGTGGTCGCACATTTGTTAATTACCCAAGATGGGGAGCACGTACACCTATTTCTGTTGGAGAACTGCAAAAAAATGGACGTGTCATACCTTTTCCTAATAAAAACTGGAATGGGTGGACTCTTGATTTATCTCCGCGAAATCGCTTTGTCTGTGTCCAAAGTGTGTATATAGATAATCAGAATTTTTTGTGGGTACTTGATCCTGCAAATCCAAAATTTTCTGGTGTAATAAAAGGTGGACCCAAGCTCCTCAAAATAGATCTGAGTAGCAATGAAATACTGAAAATATATACTTTCAACGAAAGTATTGTTTTAAAAAATAGCTACTTAAATGACGTGCGTGTGGACACGATTAACCAATTTGCTTATATGACAGACTCGGGTGATGGTGCAATTGTTGTTCTCGATTTAAAAACGGGAATTTCGCGTAGATTACTAGATAACCACGCTTCTACAAATGCTGAAGACGTGGTATTAGAAATCGAAGGTAAGAAATGGCTGCGCGGTGGTAAAGCGCCACAGGTTCACTCAGATGGCATTGCCCTAAGTCCGAACAATGAGTATTTATATTACCAAGCTTTAACGGCAAAAAGTCTATACCGCATACGTACACAGGTTTTACGCGACCAAAATATTGCACAAGAAACTATACATAAAAACGTACAAGTCTTAGGAAAAACGGGTGCCGCTGATGGTTTGATTTTCGACCCTCATGGTAATTTATATATTTCAAGCTTGGAAAACAACGCTATTTTGCGCTTAACACCTGGTTTACGAGTGCAATACTTGGTACAACACGAAAGTATCTCTTGGCCCGATAGTTTTTCTATAAGTAATGGACAACTTTATTTTACTACAGCACAAATACATTTAGGCAGCAGTCCCACAAATCCGTACCGAATTTTCAAAATACCTATAAGTCCAGAACTACGCAATAAAAATCAAATCATTAGTTTTATTTATCACTGGTTTTCACTATTAGACAATAACGCCGATTTAAAAAACTTTCTACCGTTATTATCACAAACAAGTTTATACATGCAATTTCCAGATGTAAATTTGTATTCAGTGTTTGATTTTCAAAAATGGCACTCACTAGTAGCATCACAAATAAAAAAAGCGACGCACAATATCGAAAGTGTAAAAGTCGAAATTGATCGCGATGGTAATTATGTTGTGCAAGTAAAATTGGAATGGCAAGGTACCACAAAAGATAATGAAGAAATGAAATTTAAAGCAGAGCAAAATTTTGTTATCGTTGAAACAGGAGAACAATATCCACGTATCACACGTTGTATTGTAAAAGAGCTAAAATCAACAACGATGAACAATAAAGTAAAAGAAAAAATTAGTCTGTTAAAAAAACCTACGTTTGGTGGATTTGTAACTATTGCCGACGCTAAAATAATTGAAAATATGGCAATGGGAAATCAACTTGATTTCTTTTGGATCGAAGCAGAGCACACTGAAATGAGCGTAAAAGATGTACAAAACCTCGTGCGTGTAGCTGAAAATGAAAAAACGGTACCCATTGTACGAATTCCGACAAATGATATTTCGCACATAAAAAAATATATTGGCACTGGAGCAAAAGGAATTATTATTCCTAGTATAAAAAACGCTGACGATGCTAAAAAAGCTGTCGATGCCACAAAATACCCTCCTATTGGGAAAAGGCCTGTTGGTGCTGAAAGAGGAAATCGTTATTTAGGTAAGTTTAGAGAGTATTTCGCTGAAGCAAATAATGTTGTACTAACAATACTAATGATCGAAACACCTGAAGCTGTAGAAAATTTAGAGCAAATAGCGCAAGTGCCTGGAGTAGACTTGTGGCATGTAGGTCCTTTCGATTTATCAGTTTCAATGGGAGTTGTTATCGACTCTCCTGAATTAAAAGCAGCTATACAAAAAATAGAAACCACTGCGCGCAAATACAACATTCCTCTTGGAAGCTATGCGGCCAATCTAGAAACGGCTTTACAAAAACAAAAACACGGGTATTATTTCTTTACGATTCCTGGCGATATGCAGCTACTACAACAAGGTGTTCATAATTATTTTAAGGTGGATTAAAGATATGGAACAAGAGGGTGTCATAAAATTTCAACTGCGCTTTTTTCCTTATCCAGCAGTTCATCAAAAAAATATTGAGTGTTTAGACAAATGGCGCGATATACTATATACATATAAAATTATAGGTCAAGATCCTCTGCGTTATGATGGTGCTGGTTTTGGAAATGTTAGTAAACGTTGTCCGCCTTTTTTTCAGCCGTGTGGAAAAAGAAGTTTTTTTATTACCGGAACACAAACAGGTTTAAAACGACAATTAACTACACATGACTACACAACCGTATTAGAATATAATATCAAAGAAAACCTTATAGTTGCAGAAGGTCCTGTAAAGCCATCATCTGAATCACTCACGCATGGAGCGATCTACGATGCCGATACCAATATTCGCTATGTTTTTCACACTCATAGTCCAGAGATCTGGAAAAATGCCAAAGCTTTAGGAATACCAGTTACTAACCCCGATATTCCTTACGGTACAGTGGCTATGGCAAATGAAGTAAAAAGATTATTTAATCGTACAGATGTGGCTAAATTAAAAATATTTTCTATGGGAGGACACGAAGATGGCATTATTAGCTTTGGAAGATCAACAAGGGAAGCAGGAGATATAATGCTTCATTATTATAATTTAAGTAGGTGACCGAGCAAAAATTTGAGAAACTTTGCGTCGGTTATTTGGAGTGTAGTTGAAATATACTGCATTCGTTAAATAAGGAAATTAAACATGAGTCGTAAAAAACCGAGGCGCCGCAGCACAGGAAAAAGTTACAAGGATTTGCGCCTATGTGGCCAAATAGCAAAAGCTCTCAATTATGCACTTGCTGGAGAGTGTGATGATGATATTTTACGTGATTTATATGTAGACTCGGTGATCCCTTCACCAAATAGTTCACGTTTATTAGTAACTGTTATGCCAAACTCTTTACCATCATCATCCGCTGAAATTTTAGAACGCTTACAGCTTAATATGAATATACTATTGTCGGAAATCGCTTCTTCGATCAACCGTCGCAAAGTACCGCAACTAAAATTCAACGTAATTGGTAAATATAATCTGGATGAAAATCCAATTGACGATGACTATTCATTAGATCAATTTTAAGGCAAATAATTAATAAGTGACTAACAAACGCAAAATTATCGAGCTTATCGAAGGCCACTATTCGCTAGGTAAAATCAACAATATAAGTGTCTGTTTAGGTGGAATGGTAAATGATAGTTACATTGTAACTATAAATAATAACCGCTACTTTTTTCGTTTATATAAGAATAATTGCGAACAAGATATCCTTATCGAGCACGATTTGCTTTGCTATTTACAAAAACAGAGGTTCAAAACTTCACCACAGTTACTTTTCACGAAAACCAAAAAAACATATGTGCACTATAGTGAACGCTATGGTGCACTTTTTGGTTTTTTAGACTATGAAATAGTAGGCGATTGGGACGCAAACTGTGATACCATTTATTTACAAAGTGCAGCGCAACTACAAGCTTCATATCATCGTGCAATCTTCTCTTGGCAACCACCACATCAAAAAAATATATCAATAAAAGCATTTCTGGAAAACTTGCGTGCAAAAAACAACCAACAGCAAATTTTTGGTTCTTATAACCAATGTATCGAGAAAAACATCAACAAGAGTATTGCTTTTATTCCCCAAATTACAAACTTACCAAAAGTAATGATTCACGGTGACTACCACTTAGAAAACATTATGTTTCACCAACAAAAAGCGGTAGCGATTTTAGATTTCGATTGGATTTTTTACACCTATCGTATCTTTGACATTGCACTTGCTATTTTTTATTTCTGCAGTTGCTGGAAAATGCATTGTTTATGTCCACACAAAGCCAAAAATTACCTTGAAAACTATCAAAAAATCGCCCCTATTTCAAAACAAGAACATCGTATGCTCAATGAATTTATTACTATAGCATGTTTATATTTGTTGAGTTGGTTAAGCGACTGTTGGCATACTCTATCCCAAGAGCAACAAAAAAAATACTTAGAACATTTTTGTTGTACGTTGTAACCTCTTTTAATTTTGATTTTCGCTCGGAGGTTTTTTATATTCGGGATCAGTTGATTCTCTAATGTACTGAAATTCTAAAGAATTTGATTCTAAAAATTGTACAATGGCATCTCTGATTGGTTCTCGTGCTAAAGCTTCAACATGCCCACAATTTACTGCACCTATGAATGATTTAGGAAAACTTGATTCTTGGAATAGTTGATAACTATGAGAAATCGGAACCATTTCGTCTTTATCACCATGTATAAACATGATCGGTACATGTAGAGATTTGACATAATCAGCAGCGCTATAACTGTTACCACCTACTAGCATCCAAGTAAAAGGATAAAAAAGAGATGAATCTCCTACATGGTAATTCGCAACCGAAGCGTAAGAATAAAAAGTACTATCTATAATCATGCCATCGATAAAGTGACGATTACTATCATCGACTACGGCGATAGCTTGGTTTCCACCCAAACTTTGGCCAAAAAGATAGATATTATCCCATTTTCTTTGGTCAGTTATGTACTTAATGGCTGCGCGACTGTCCTTCACTAATCCTGAACGACTTGGAGATCCTTGTGATTCTCCATAACCACGATAGTCAAATGTAAAAACGTCGTAACCTCTAGCAATTAGCCATTCAACAAAAATAAAGTATGTTTGTGCATTTCCTGTGTTACCATGAAAGTGGATAACAATACCTTTGGATGGTTTTTGAGATTTTAGTAAAAAACCTTTCAATTGGTGATTATCTTCCGTTTGGAATGTTACAGATTCTACAAATTCTGGATTTTCGGCATATGGGCCTACATATGGTTTGTAAAATTTATGTGAACAACTTGCAAATAATATACATATAAAAATGACTATCTTCATCATATTTCCCTCAATATTTTCGACTTGAAAGTAATCACTCGTTTTTAAGTGAGTCGCAAAAAGTTTTTGAGCACGTTTCAAGTCAGCGTAGAATTTGAGTGTCAAAGAAGGAAAGCCTGAGAGGCACATAACTGTAACTATGTAACCGAAGGCTCAACGCCACTATGATACTCAAAGGCAAGCTGCGTGCTCTTAAAAACTTTTTGCGACTTGCTTAAATTATAATGGTTTAGAATAGTTTTGGCATCTATTTTTTTGTAAATTCGAACATAAAAATTGGCTTATTCAGAAAAAAACAGCTTATGGTAAGACTATTTAAAATATAATATCGTAGAAGTTGGTAGCGGTGTTATTTCACCAACTCACTATACCTCTATTGATTTTGAAAATTTATAAGGTCTTTTTTTGTATGAATTCTAAAAATACTAAACACAAAAAAACAGGCTGGATTGTCAAGTCTTTGATCATCATTTTTATTCTATCCAATGTAGCTATTGCAACGTTAACGGTAGTATACTTTAGAGCGCGAAGTGAATTACAAAAAGCTTATGGCAATAACTACAAAATCTGCTCTTTTTCTTTTCAAAACTACTTTTCTATTTACATTGTGATTGGACGAGGAAGCTACGAACTAGCTGTTTGGAGAGCAAGTGATTGGAGGATTTCACAAATAACAACGAAAGATCTAGCTTATTTTCATCAAGCTCCCAAAAATACGATTATTTCTCTACGCTGGCGCAATATTTCACAAATTCCAACGGTAATTGGTTGTATAGAAAAGCTGTCAGTATTAGATTTATCTAACAATAAAATTGTAACTGTTCCTCAGCAAATAAATCAGTTGCGAGAATTGCAAACACTCGATTTATCAGGCAACCAAATTTCTTCACTATGCCCAAATTTTTATTTATCGAATATAGAAACACTAGACCTTTCATATAATAAACTGCAAACTCTACCACAAAGTTTATACACTCAGAAAAAATTGCAATACCTTAATTTGCAAAACAATTTATTTGTTGCTCTTCCTGATTATCTAGGAAAGTTAGAAAAGTTAGAGCGCTTGGTTTTAACTAATAATAATTTACAATTTTTACCTGAGGGTTTTTCGCAACTCTCAAATTTAGAAAGATTGACGATAAAAGATAACCAACTACAAAAACTACCTATAAACATAAGTCAGCTACAAAATATTATAAGTATTAATCTCCAAGGAAATGAACTAACCGCCTTGCCAAAAAATTTGAGTGGCATGACTAAATTGACGGATTTGGATTTAACAGAAAATAGCCTAACGTCGTTACCAAAAGACTTTGGGAACTTACATAATTTACGCAAACTAGAAATATGTAAAAACAAATTGTATACTTTACCATCACATTTTGGGAATTTACATAGCTTGTATAAGGCAGATTTATCAAGTAACTATTTAACCACTTTACCGTTAGAGTTTGGACAATTAAAAAGTCTGTATAGACTAAATCTATCAAGCAATGAGCTTAAAAGCTTACCATCTGAATTTGGCTCTCTCACCAATTTAGCGTTTTTAGATTTAAGTAGCAACCAACTACAAGTACTTCCCCTAGAATTTGGTAATCTATCGTCTTTAAAAGTTTTGCATTTAGATAACAACAAGCTACAATTTCTTCCACAAACAATCAAAAATTTACCGAAGCTTTCGCAAATTTATCTAATAGATAATAACATTTCTCTAACCGAGCAAGACAAAATACGCAAATGGTTACCAAATTGCGAAGTGGTATTTGATTAGGGTAAATTTGCTCCTCGCCCCGCAACGAAAAGTTCATACCACTCTGAACGCGTAAGATCAACATTAATGGCCTCACAAGCATTGCGAATACGTGAAGGATTAGAACTACCAATGACAGGTTGTATTTGGGCAGGATGAAGGAGTATCCATGCTAGAGCAATAGCCATAGTATTTGTACAATACTTCTCTGCCAGTTTATGAAGTACTTTCTGTACCGCAGCAACTCGA
The DNA here is from genome assembly GCF_041508025.1 of Candidatus Uabimicrobium helgolandensis. Taxonomy (NCBI): domain Bacteria; kingdom Pseudomonadati; phylum Planctomycetota; class Candidatus Uabimicrobiia; order Candidatus Uabimicrobiales; family Candidatus Uabimicrobiaceae; genus Candidatus Uabimicrobium; species Candidatus Uabimicrobium helgolandensis. Next base: position 757,201 of record NZ_CP165719.1, on the reverse strand, counting down.
TGGTTTTGAGGCTGTTCCACAAATATCTTTCCTGATGCTAATGGTCCCCATGCTTGAATTGTAATATCATTGATGCGACAATATTCTACTAAACCAACACTATCTAACGAATTTCCTCCACCTCCAACAATTCCAGAATTGAACAAATCATTGTCAATAACGTTGAGCTGCACTTGATTAATAACAAGAGGTTGTTGTATGTATTTTTGTAAATACATTATCTGCATAACAGTATGATTACTGACACCAAAAAAACGTACCTTACCACTTTGATGGAGCTCTGAAAAAGCTTTCGCAACTTCTTCTCCTTCTACAAGAACATCTGGGCGATGTAAAAGCAAAATATCCAAATAAGAAGTCTGCAGACGTTTTAAACTCTGCTCAACAGAATTAATAATATGATCATAACTAAAATCGTAATGACCTATATGATTATCTGTTGCAATGCGAATGCCACACTTACTCTGTAAAATAATTTTGTCGCGTAAGTGGGGTTTATCAATAATAAACTGAGCAAAAGCATGTTCCGATTTACCGAAGCAGTATATGTCTGCGTGATCAAAAATATTAATGCCAGTTTCAAATGCTGTTTCAATTGCTATGGTGGCATTTCTCTGTTCGTTTATATTTAAAGAATTATGATCCCAAGAACCACCAATTCCCATACATCCGTAAGCAATACGCGATGCCAAGTATGGTGTTTTAACAATTTGTTGTAATTTCATTTTTGTAATCTCCAAAGAGTATTGTACTAGTGTTTTGTTTATAAATCTAAGATGAATAGTTGTGCCAATTCTTCGCGAGAAAAGCCAACTTGTCGCAACTAAAGGTATTATAAAATCTATACAATACTATTTCGGAGGAGTTTTATGAAAGATTATTTTGTGTATATTCTTGCTAGCCGAAAAAATGGCACTTTATACGTTGGTGTGACCAATGATATAGAAAGAAGAATGTATGAACATAAGTCGAAATTTACGCGCGGGTTTACACAAAAATATAGTGTTAATAAACTTGTGTATATAGAAATGTTTACAGAAGTCTATGACGCTATTTATCGTGAAAAACAGCTGAAAAAATGGAAGCGGCAATGGAAAATAGATCTTATTAAACGAAATAATCCTGATTGGAATGATCTTTTTTTATTATAGACGGTTTTCTTGTGATCGTGAATTCCTGGTCAAGCCAGGAATGACGGGGTTGAGGATTATGGTCAAGTTTGGAATGACGGGGTTGAGGATTATGGTCGAGTTTGGAATGACGGGGTTGAGGATTATGGTCAAGTTTGGAATGACGGAGAAGGTTGAGGATTATGGTCGAGTTTGGAATGACGGGGTTGAGGATTATGGTCAAGTTTGGAATGACGGAGAAGGTTGAGGATTATGGTCGAGTTTGGAATGGAAGGTTGAGATGATGGTCGAGCGAAGACGATTGATTTGGGTGTGTTCGAAAAGTCTAAAATTAAAAAACTTACAACTCTTCTTGTACAAGCCTTCGATATAGCGCTTAAACTCAACTTCACTGTCATTCCTGGCTTGACCAGGAATCCACGAAGTAAAGCTGGCTTTATTCATGAATTTTCAATCAATTCAGATGATGATAAACGTTTTCTTAATCATTAAAGTGTTAGAGCGCAAATTGCGCTCTAACACTTTAATTTCTAGTATGCTTTTCCAAAAACAACACGCTGTTTACTTGGTTTTCCGCTGATAATACATTTACCTTCTTCTTTTTCACCATTTAGAGGTATACAGCGAATAGTTACTTTTAAATCTTTCTTTACTTGTTCTTCTACTTCTGCTTCTCCGCTCCAGTGGCATAGAGCAAAACCACCGTGAAGTTCAGGTTTCTTTTTATTTTTTGGAGTAAAGAATTCGTAGAACTCTTCTTTGCTATCTATCTTCTTCGTCGCTTCGTCGCGAAATTTTGCGGCGCGGGTGTAAAGATTATTGTGAATATCGTCTAGAATGTCAGTTACTTTTGCAATAAAATCACTTTTAGGCATTGCTTCTTTCTCTTTTGGTCCTTTGTCTCTTCTGCCCATAAAGACATTTCCTTCTTGTAGTTCTCTGCCACCTACTTCTATGCGAATTGGTACACCTTTTTTGATCCATTCCCAGGTTTTTTGCCCAGTGCCAATATCGCGTTTATCATATTCAATACGCAATTCTGTTCCGTAGTAGTTGATTTTTTTCAACTGCTGTACTAAGTCGTCGCAGTATTCTAGTACTTGGTCTCTAGTTTCAGCTTTGTTAAGCATTGGTACGATAACAACATGGGCTGCAGCGATACGCGGAGGCATAACTAATCCATCATCGTCACCATGAGCCATAATAAGTGCACCTACCAAACGCGTTGAAACTCCCCAAGAAGTTGTCCATGCAAAACTTTCTTCACCATTCTTGTCTTGAAATTTTATATTTGATGCGCGTGAAAAATTTTGCCCTAGAAAATGCGATGTTCCTGCTTGTAAAGCTTTATTGTCCTGCATCATCGCTTCAATACAATATGTATCCACTGCGCCAGGAAATCTTTCGCTAGCTGTTTTACATCCTTTTATTACTGGTACTGCCATAAAGTTTTCACAAAAGTCAGCATAGACATCTAGCATTTGTAGTGTTTCATCTACCGCTTCTTGTTTTGTGGCGTGCACGGTATGTCCTTCTTGCCACAAAAATTCTGCAGTACGTAAAAATAACCGCGTGCGCAATTCCCAACGTACTACGTTTGCCCACTGATTAATGAGAAGTGGTAAGTCGCGATACGATTGTACCCAACGCGAAAATGCTGCACCAATAATAGTTTCTGAAGTCGGACGTATAACAAGAGGTTCTTCTAGTTTACCTGCAGGAACTAGACCTCCGTCTTCTCCTGGTTCTAAGCGGTGATGAGTTACGACAGCGCATTCTTTGGCGAACCCTTCAACATGTTCTGCTTCTTTTTCCATATAACTCAAAGGAATAAATAGCGGAAAATAGGCATTGCGATGTCCTGTGTCTCGAAACATTTTATCTAAACAGCGCTGAATATTCTCCCAAAGGCTATATCCCCACGGTTTAATCACCATACAACCACGAACTTCTGAATTTTCAGCTAAATCAGCAGCTTTTATGACTTGCTGATACCATTCAGGGTAATCCTCTACTCTTGTAGGAGCGATAGCATTTCGCATTTTCTTTGCCATATTTCAGTATTGCTATAAGAGTTTCTTATAGACTCTCCTCTTCTTCTGTTAAAATTTGTTCGACAAACTCGTATAAATCGTGGCAAACCTTGTGTGGAACTAAACTCATTTTAGGCTTGTTAAAGCTTTTTCCAAGCCCAGTAAGTACCAAGCATGTTTGGCATTGTGCTTTACGACCGGCCTCAATATCTCGAATATTGTCGCCAACCATCCACGTATTTTCACTGCAAAAATTGTGATCACTAATAGCTTTTTCAAGTAAACCCGAATTTGGTTTTCGGCATGTACATTTATCTTTATCTTGGTGTGGACAGTAGTACCAAAAAATAGGACCAGATATCTCGTGACAAAGTTCCTTTTCAATAAATCGATGAATATCTTTCACGTCTTTTTCACTGTACAAACCTTTGCTAACACCAGATTGATTAGTGATAATACATACTATGTAATTTTCCATCCACAAAGAAGTAATTGCTTCCCTAACTCCTGGAAGAATTTTGACTTCACTTGTATTTTTTACATAATCTTCGCGATTTTCAATAATAACTCCATCGCGATCTAATAATATTCCTTTTTTATACACTCTATTCCTCAAACAATACTTTTTTGATCTTGTTAAATGCATGGTGCAATCGCGATTTCACCGTTCCTTCTGGAATGGATAGAATCTCTGCAATTTCAGCATACTTCATATCATCGTGGTACAACATAAAAACCATTTTTTGTTCTTCTGATAACTGATTTACTGTCGTTTCTAATAGTTCTAATTTTTCTTTATAATAAACCATGTCTTCGACAGAAGGTTCTGTAGATTTTAAATTTTCAAATATAATTTCACTATCGCCTGCTTGTTTTTTTAGTTCTGTTTTTCCTTTTTTACTACGTAGAAAATCAATCCAAACGTTTTTAGCAATAGTAAACATATAAGCCTTAAAATTACCTTCTGTTTCATAGCGATTCAAACTACGATATAGTTTTATAAACGATTCTTGTGCTAGATCCTCTGCTAACTCTCTATGCCAGCAAAGACGATATAAAAAATTAATAATACGCGAGCTATAGCGTTCAACAAGTATTTCAAACACTTGTATTTCACCTTGTTGGAACAATTCTATAAGTTCATTATCTTCTAGCATGGATTATTTTCCGCGGTATTTAGAAACAGCCCATTCGCGCCACTTTTGTAAAGCAGATTTACGTTCTTCTTCACTTGCTTCTGGATCAAAACCAAAGTTTTCATTTGTACGTTCTTTTAATTCTTTAATTACTTCTCGACGTATTTCAACTTCGCGATCATTAAGAGCAAAAACCATTAACTGAACAGCAATAATGTCTGTTAGCGGTTTTGCAGTGCGTAGACATGTCAGACGAACATTTTTATCTGGGTCATTCACCAATCGGTCTTTGATAATTTGAATGATTTCATCGGGTGCTATTTGTCCTGCAACATGGATAGAACGCATTCGAATCTCTGGGTTTTCGTGTAAAGCTCCCCACTCTAAAGCGCGAATAGGATCTATTTCATAGTCATCTTTTATTCGTATCAAAAAGAACATTGCTTCCGAGCGAAGTTCACTATTATTGTCACCCATTGCTTCAACAACAGCAATAAGTCCTTTGGCTTCATAACTTACTATTTCCTTTTCCGCTTCTTCGCGTGTTTCTGGATCTACTAAATTGCGAACAGAAGTTCTTATTTGTGGATCTATACTTTCAGAAGTGGAATTATCTTGAGGCTTTTGATTATCGACAACTTCAATGACAATCGGTTTAAAAAGTATTTGTTTATTTTCTTTCCAGTTTAAATTAAATGTCAATCGATATTTTCCTGGCTGTGAACTAGAAAAAATATTTTTTACAAATACTTTTTTACCCTTGGGCTTTAAAGAGATAGCTCCATTAATCGGCTTTCCAAAGTCTTTTACTTCTAAATGAACAAGCTGATCTTTACTAGAAGCAGCATTAAATCCGTAGGATTGAAAAGCTTCACTTATTTTTTTACTACCATTAGTCACAGGTTCTTGGTGTAATTTACCACGATTATTTTGAATAACATATTTAACTTCAATATCTTCACCTATGTTATACTTCTCTTTATTTGCTTCTACATAACCACTTAAATCGTAAATGTATTTAGGGTTATCATTTTTTTGGGGTTGAGAAGAACTGCATCCTAAACACAAAAGTGTGATTAGTAGATAATAATATTGCTTTTTTTTCATCAAAGTATCCATTAAAATGAGAAAGAATCGTGGGCTTATTCGTAGAGGGTGAGTCGACATTTGTCTTCGTTGTATAATATCAAATATTATATGAAAACTTAAAGTCGATGCGCCCAAGGCAAATTTCCCCCCATCGTAAAAGTTATCATCGTTATGTGCAAGTAGTTTTTAGGAAAATTTATATGAAAAATGTTGTAATTGTCAGAAGTTTGCGTACACCGTTTTTAAAAATAAATAGTGAATTTAAGAATATCCCAGCATATGACTTGGGGGCGACAGTTGTAAAAGAACTGGTAAAACGAAGTGAGCTAGATACACAAAATATCGACGAAGTTATTATAGGCAATGTGGCCCAACCTCCAGAAGCGGCTAATCTAGCGCGCCATATAGCACTCCTTGCTGATTTACCTCATCGTATTCCTGCAGTAACAGTGCAAAGAAACTGCGCCAGCGGTATGGAAGCCATTGCTTATGCTTACCAAAAAATTCAAGCCGATATGGGTAACACCTTTATTGTCGGTGGGGCAGAAAATATGTCACAAATTCCTCTAATGTGGAATGCCGGAGCACGAAATTGGCTACAAAAATTTATGCGTTGTCGAGGAAAATGGCAACAATATCGAATGCTAGCAAAGTTTAAAATGAATTATTATCGCCCAGTGATTGGTTTAAAATTGATACTATCTGATCGTTCATGTGGTCTAGAAATGGGACACACTGCTGAAATACTTGCTCATGATTTTTCGATTTCTCGCGAGGAACAAGACCTTTTTTCTTTACGTAGTCACCAACGCGCAAAAAAAGCGATCGACGATGGCAAATTTACTTCGGAAATTATGCCCTATCTCGTTGATGAAGATGATGAAGATAGTTATATTTCTCAAGACAATGGTGTTCGCGAACTTGAAAACACCGACAAATTAGCAAAATTAAAAACAGTATTCAAAAAAGAAAGTGGAACTGTTACCGCGGGAAATGCTAGTCAAATTACCGATGGCGCTGCGATGTTACTAGTTATGGAAGAAGAACATGCCAAAAAAATGGGATACAAACCTGTTGCGCGAATACGCTCGTTTGCATTCGCCGGACTCGACCCTTCCTACATGGGGCTTGGACCAGCTTACGCCACGCCACTCGCTCTTGATAAAGCCAAAATGACAATGAAAGATGTGGACCTTGTCGAAATCAATGAAGCATTTGCTGTCCAAGTTTTAGCTAACCTCCGCATTTTTTCTTGCAATAAACTAAGTGAAAAATATTTGAAACGTCCAGCTTTAGGAGAACTAGATGAAACAATTGTCAATGTAAATGGTGGAGCAATTGCTCTTGGCCATCCTGTAGGAGCATCTGCTGTAAGAATCGTAATGAACCTTGTCAACGAACTCGAACGACAAGACAAATCAGTTGGTTTGGCAACTTTATGCGTTGGTGGTGGACAAGGGGCTAGTTTTGTCGTGGAAAAAATATGAAAATATTTTTGATTTTTATGATAACTATAACAAGTAGTTGTTCTTTTCTCGAATTGAATCCTGTAGATAAAAGTACTGCGCAAAATGAGTTTACACAAGCGCAAAAAAAATATGATGAGAAAAATCTTGATGAAGCACTAATTCTTATTGATGCCGCAATTGAACATGACGTAAGCGCGCCAAATTTTTACGAGCTGCGCGCATTTATTTTGCTTGGTCAATTAAAATGGCAAGATGCTTTAGATGCGGCACGTACAGCACATTCATTAGATTCTTCTCTTATCAAACCTTATTTTTTTGAAGCGGCGAATTATTTACTATACGGACAATTTTTATCTGCTGCAAAAGAAATACACAAAGTAAAAATACTACATCCGAATTATGAATTTAACAATGATGAAAATCTTGGACTGTTAACTTCTTATTGGCGAGAATTGCTAACTCTTTACGAAAAAGAACTACCAGAAAGTGGAGATTTACTATTAGATGAGGCTCTAAAATATTTTCCTCGACAAAATTTTTTGCTAACAATGAAAGGCCATTTCTCTCTCGAAAAAGGCGCAATACAAACGGGGAAATTACTATTGGAAAAGGCGATCATCGAAAACCCATATTCTTTACGTACTGTTAAACTGTACCGAAGATTTTTACTACAAAATAAGCAATATGCCACCGCCTATAATATTTGGCTAAGAATTGTTCCGCAGCGTTTAGTTTTCCACGAGGACAATAAAGTTCGCTTGCGCTATCTTCGTTTGCAAAAAGCGATAAAAAGCGTCCAAGAAAATAATAATGAGTCTTTATTAGAGCTAGCTCGCTCACTTACTTTTGTAGGGTGGGAAGAAGAAGCGGTTATTGTTTATGATCAAGTAACAGGGTTCGATGAAGAAAAACAAAAATTACAAAATCACATACAATTTTTAAAAGCTTTGCGGAAATATGTGGCTAAATATTACCAAACTACACGCCGCGATATTGTAACCATGCTAAGTGACATTCGCCGTATAGCCGCGACGTTTAGTATTGATCTTCCGGCGTCACCCAGTCGTGAATTTCAAAATTATTTTTGGGTTGTTCGCGAAGCAAATCCCTTTAATCCTAAAGCACAAACTCTATGCTCTTATTTTGCTCGCTACAATAAATTTTTCGATATGGGTAATAACTATGGGCAAATTGAAATACGTTTAATGAACCGCTTGTGTCACCGTACATACCAACGCGAAATATGGGGAAAACCAAGAACTTACCAAGCAATAACATGTGATGAAACATTTATCGATTCTTACAGTGGTTATTTTTCCGGAGCTCCAACCATAGCAGGGCGTGCATTTTTATCAAATAACGGATTTTATGTTGCAGTAGATACTCTGCGTCCTCACATAGTTACTCTACAAGACTTATACAAACGCATTACTCAACCAGTAAAATTTCCTGAAAAATTTTCCATGGCAGATAAAGATTACTTGCCTTACTCAAAATCTATAGCTGATATTTTCTTGAAACGCGCTTTAAGAAAACAAGTAAAAAAATTACCAAAAACGGAAAATGAAAAGTGGGATACCTTTTTTAATTTAATTCTAGAAAGACGCCTTGATACTGTTCATAATCATGAATTAGGTCATATAAATGACCTACCTTGTTATATGCCAATTCAAAACAATATTGGTAGACACTTAGGCTTGCTCTGGAAACAGGGATTCTCTCCTAACAATATCCAAACGCGATTTGAACATGTAGCGGAATTATTTGGTGTACGGCACACAAAATATATCGATTTTTATTTGTTTCAAGTTATGGAACGTTTAGACGCTAGTTTCGAAGGAATTTTTACAATGGTTTACTGGGCGTGGTACGGACGTCTTCCCAGCGATGACCCATATTATAAAAGTGCATCGCGCATATACCGAGGCTTAATGAAATTGTCTGGAAAAGAAAATGACTGGCAAACGCTAAAAGACTTAACACAATACAACGAAAAGCAATTACGCAAATGGGTTCATGAACTTTGTGCAGAACAAGATATTACTAAACGTTGTGATTGTGAGTAATCATTATAAATTTCTAAGAAAATGAAGGATCTTAGGATGTGTAGGTATTATTTGGTATTTCGTGTATGGTTATAATATAAAACTTGCATAGAACGTTTCTGTTCTATCGACTCCCTTGGACACCCACAAGGGGCGTCCTACATCTTTTGCCAAAGTGGATTTTTATCTTGCAGGTTGCGAAAACTCATTTGGGAGACTCATTAAATTTAGCTTAAAACCCAACTACGAATACGTTTATATCCATGTTTGGAGATACGGATTTTATCCTCTTCGATAAAAACGCCGAGATTTGCTGACATTAAAATTTCTAAATCTTTTTTGATCGCTCTTGGGGCTTTTTTATATTCTTTTGCTAAACTTTCGATTGTCACCTGAGAGTAGGGAGAAAGTTGTCCTAGGATATTAAATAGATGCGATATTTTTTGCTGCCACATACACTACTCCTTAACAAGATTATTGTTTCTTTTGCTATTGTAGTAAAGCAAAGTGCGTGCCAGAGTAGTATTTTTTTTGCCAAGAAAACGCCCTTTCCTTTTTAGTTAAAGGTAAAGAGCACAATAAAAATCTAAGTAACATAAACAGATTAGCTTATTAGCAAATACAGTAGCACAATAACTGCGCGCTTTTGCTCATAGAAAATGAGCGCTTTCGCACACTTATAATTTCGACGTTAATTTTTTAAATTTAATATGGTTTTGCAAAACAACCTCGCGAATAGTTTGATTTTGCTTTTCGCAAATTTTGCAAACAAGAAGTGCACATGCTTGGGCGTCAGATAAGGCGTCGTGGTGTTTTAAATCAATACCAAAATATTCTGCTAAAGTATTTAGCTTATGATTATCACTATCCTTTATTGTTTTTCTCGCTAGCTGAACAGTGCATAAGTACTCAATATTTGGATAGTCTAAATGATACTGGTCAAGAACAGCCTTAAGAACCCCTAAATCAAAACTAGCATTATGAGCAACTACAAGTTCGTTATTTATATAAGTTTTAATTTCGGGCCAAATTTTATCAAATGTTGGTTGGTCTTTAACATCATCTTTGGTAATACCGTGAATTTGAGTGTTGCGTTTATAAAACTCAAGTACCTTTGGACGAATGAGGAAATGTTTTTTTTCAATTATTTGTCCATCTTTTATGGTAATTATGCCGCAGGAGCAAATACTTGTTTTACGATTATTTGCGGTTTCAAAATCAATAGCGACAAAATCATATTTATTTTTAGGTAAAGTAACTGTTTTTTTGAAACCAAAGACGCGTTTAAAAAAATTCCATATCATATATTATTCCGTTAAATTAGATCTGGGAATGTGATAAAAAATTTACTACATTTTTTTTGTCACATCCCTTATAAAAAATTAGAATGTGTCAGTACATTTTACAACAAACAATGTTATACCTGTAAGAAAGCACTAAGAAATGAGTAGCTAAGTGACTAACAAAAGTAATTATCTGTTGAATACTTTTGGAGATCATTAAATTGCTAAATTATACTTATTTCCACTACGACAAAATTATACAAAACCCACTTGAAATTGAAAGTAGCTTTTTGTGTTCTTACTTTTGTTAAAGCAATGTAAATAAGAGTGAATTTCTATATTTTTTATGTTACAATTTTATCTAAAAGTACCTTTTCTATTGAGGTGCAGATAAATCTCTGCAATACCACTGCAAACAAAAACCAAGGAGTTTATCATGAAAAAAGTATGTTTTATTTTATTGTTTTTAATAAGCGTTACTGCATCTCCTGAGCTTATAAAACAAGCAGAACAAGTAGAAAAAACCTACTCGTTAAAAAATCTATCAAAAATACAACAAGATTTAGAAAATTGGATTGCGCAAAACTCAAACAATGACAATGCTCGGTACTGGTTTGCAAGAGTTTGTTTAGCTTATTGCAATGTCGAAAGATTTTTTCGCCGAGAATTGCCCAATACAGAAGGCAAAAATATTACTCGCCCAGGAACAGCGAAAGCAGCAGAAAAAGGTATAAAAATCCTCAGCCCGTTATTTAAAAGTAGGCCGAATTGGGCAGACTTGTACAGAATTCGCGGAGAACTACTTTCTCATGCAATCGTTGGCTTTTTATCGGGGATGACAAAAGGTCCGCAAGCATTAAACGACCTCAATAAATCTCTGAGTACTGATAAAAGTAACGCATTTGCGCATGTTGCAAAAGCAAAAATGTATTACTACAATCCTCCTATTGCAGGTGGAGATGTGGATAAAGCTATTGCAATGTGTAAAAAGGCTGTCAAATTAGGTGGTGATGATAAGGCATATACACTATTAGGACGATCTTACCTAAAAAAAGATCGCCCTAAAAGAGCAGAACTATATTTACGTAAAGCTTTAAAAATCAATGCTGATAATATTGAAGCACAACATTTTCTTGATGCAGCCTTACAACAAAAATAGTTGAAATGAGAGGGTAATATACATGGATGAAAAAACAATTCACGAACTTTGGTCAAAAACAATTGGAGCTGAGCAATTAGAGCGTGGTGGTGGTGGAACTACATATAAAGGTGCTGAATCTCTTGCAAGCAAAAATGTATATTTACCACTCATGACTTTGCTCAACAAAAACGATACGAGTATTGAAGTAATTACTCCAAAAGGATCAGTGATCTCCGAGGGAGACGAAACAATTAATGAAACAGCTACTGGAACTCCTGTACAAGTTCAAGAAACAGCTGTTGATAACAATAGTCCTGTAAATAATGGTTTACAAGGTGACCAAACTTTAGATAACGATAACAGCTCTGTAAACAATGACTTGCAGGGCGACCAAACTTTAGACGATCAAACGATAGCCACTGAAACTTTAGATAACGATAACAGCCCTGTAAACAATGACTTGCAGGGCGACCAAACTTTAGACGATCAAACGATAGCCACTGAAACCTTAGATAACGATAACAGCCCTGTAAACAATGACTTGCAGGGCGACCAAACTTTAGACGATCAAACGATAGCCACTGAAACCTTAGATAACGATAACAGCCCTGTAAACAACGACTTGCAGGGTGACCAAACTTTAGACGACCAAACGATAGCCACTGAAATTTTAGATAACGATAATAGCCCTGTAAATAATGACTTACAAGGTGACCAAACTTTGGATGCGAATTTTGATAGCAAAGATGATTTGATAAAAAGTTTGCCCGATTGTGCAAGTGGCAATCAAACTTTAGATGGTAGCTCTGAAGAATTACCTTCTGAAATATCTGACTTAGAAAAAGGAGCACAAACTCTTTTTGATAACATCATCGATGAAAAAAGCATGAGTGCAGCAAATACAATCATTGGCGCACAAGACAATGACGCAGTGCAAAATGAATGCCTAGAAGATTCAAAAACTATTTGTGATGATGATCAACCGCAACAAAAAACGCCACAAAATCCTTTAAGAGCCACAACAACTCACAGTATGAAAGATACCCTACATGATGGCATTAAAAGTAAACTTGACTCGCGCTCAGAAAATTTTGTAATTGGAACTGAAATAGCTCGTGGTGGTATGGGAATTATCAACAAAGGTGAACAAAAAAGTCTTAAACGTGAAATTGCAATAAAGAGAATCATTCCTGGAAGTATTAACAATGTGAGTCAGCAAAAATTTATTTCTGAAGCTCTTGTTACTGCATACCTTGACCATCCAAATATTGTTCCTGTTTATGAGCTAGGTCAAAATATAAACGGCAATGTATTCCTTACAATGAAATTAGTAAAAGGGGTGGAATGGAAAAAGATATTAAACAAAACGGCAGAAAACGAGCGTTTTAAACAGTACGACTTAGAAGCACATTTACGCATTTTACTCGACGTATGTGATGCAATGGCTTTTGCGCACAACAAAGGTATTGTTCATAATGATTTAAAGCCAGAAAATATTATGATAGGTGAATTTGGGGAAGTTTTAGTGATGGACTGGGGACTTGCAGTTTCTAGAGATGAAATTTCACCGGAGTTACGTACGCTTCATAAATCAATGGTTACAAGCCCAATGGGAACACCTCATTATATGAGTCCTGAATTAGCTGAAGGCTGTGGAAAAGAAATAGGTCCGTGGACAGACACATATCTTCTCGGAGCGATTCTGCACGAAATTATCACCGGCAAACCACCACATTACGATGAGAATATATGGAAATCATTAATGAAAGCCATTGCTTCTGACAAGCCAAGTTTTGATCAAAAACGCGATGATTTATTCATTGAAGATCATATTCCACATGAGTTAAAAGATATATGCAGTAAATCCCTATCAAAACTTCCAGAAGATCGTTTCCAAGATGTTGATGATTTCAAAAAAGCTATAGCCTATTTCTTAAAACACCGCGAGAGCTTAATTATCTCTGGAGAAGGTCAAAAAATATTAGAAGAAAACCAACAAGCTCAAGATAAAAAACTCAAAGGAAAACAAAGAAACCACCTTTATGCTGAGTTTTCGAAAGCAGTTAGTTGTTTCGAGCAATCGTTAAAACTGTGGACAGGAAATACAATTGCTAAAGAAGGAAGATATGCTGCACGTATTGCCTATTCAACGATAGCTTTAAGAAACGATGATTTAGGTTTAAGTGAAGCTCAGATTGATGAATTAGACCGCGATGATCCACAAGTTCAACAAGTACGACAACAAATTCAACAGGCAAAACAACAAAAAATAAAAGCAGAAAAGTCTTCGCAACGAGTACGATTATTGTTATTGGGTTCAGTACTTCTTACGTTTTTAGTATTGAGTGTTAGTTTGTATTTTATACGCCAAGAACATTTGCTTGCAGAAAAAAATGCCACACAAGCGAAAAAACAAGAGGCCATTGCAAAAGTTAACTCGAAAGAAGCCCAGGAACAACGAGATATTGCTAAGCGCGAAACTGAAAAAGTTGAAAAGCAAAAAAAAATAGCTGAAGAAGCAGCACGACGAGCCGAATTTGAAAGGATGAAAGCAAAACGCGAAGAGCGCATTCGTTTTGCTGAAGCCAAAGCTGCAAAAAAAACATTGGCTAAAATTTCATTACAAAAGGCTAGCGAAGCGTTTGATAATCAGCAATGGAAAGATAGTCTTTTATTTTCAAGTGCTAGTTTAGAGCTCACAAAAAATTTACCACCAGATGAAGTGGATGAGATTCGCAATAAGAACAAGAAATTTGTAAAGCTAGCACTAATGAAAGAGGGTTTAGTTTGGGAAACAACTCCTCATTACAGCACTCCTGTTTCTCATATTACCTCCAGTCAAGATGGCAAAATGCTTGCAAGTGTAACAACAGATAGCAATGTACATTTGTGGGACACGAGTACTGGTCGCTTAAATAATATTTTTCAACAACTGTCAGCGCAGTTTACTTTTTGTGTTTTTCATCCGTATAACAAAGAAATTGCTGCCGTGTCGCAAAATCATAATAGTATACACATTTGGTCTATAGATGAAAATAGTGACGAAAGAATACTTCGTGGCCATCAGCGAGAAATAGTCGCAACAATCTACCTCGATGAAGGCTATAAGCTCGTTTCTATAAGTAAAGATAAAACCATTCGCATTTGGAATACCCAAAAACAAGAACTGATTTCGACAATGGCTTGTAAAGAAATTCCGCGTAGCTCATTTGATGTTCACCTCGAAGATTCGAAACTAGTATATCTTAGCACAAATAATCGTATAATTGTTTGGGACTTAGCCAGTAAAAAAAGAATTTATCTATCGAAAGAGAGCTACAGAGCAATTACTTTACATCCGAATAAACAACAAATAACAGTAATCGACTCCAAAAATAAACTACAAATGCTTTCTACTAAAGATTTTAGTTCTTTAAAAAACATCGATTTGCCTACAAAAGCATTATCTCTTTCGTATTCTGCAGATGGTAATAATTTAATCGTTTTTTCTTCGAAACAGGCAACATTATTTGAGGCTAGTTCGTTAAAACTGATAGCAAAAAAATCGTTTACTTCACAGATACATGAAGCGCATTATAATGATCATTTACAAGCAATTGTAGGCATAAATAATCAAGTATATGTTTATCCATTTTCCAAAAGTAGAGAACAAAAACGTGCGATTTTTCATCGCCCAAAAAATATCAAGTGTTTGCGTTATGGACCAGACATGAAAACAATTGCTATTTCTTCAGATAACTTATTGCAACTGCTAGATCAACATGGCAAATACATTGGTGAATGGAAAAGTGCATCCAAAATTCGCGATATAGCGTATCATCCAAATTCCTCTTTTATCGCCACTGCAAACAAAGACAATAGTATTTTCTTATGGAACACAAGAAAACAAAAAGCCCAAAAAATGGTCGCGCATGATGGCGAAATCACCATGTTACAAATAGCTCCTAACCAGCAATTATATGCGACTGTGGCAAAAGATAATACTGTGTGTTTATGGGACACAAAGGGAGAACTAATACGATCTCTCAAAGGACACAGTGCCGAAATTAACGATATTGCGTTTTTGCCAGACTCCTCAGGAATTATTTCAACAGCAGAAGATCGCACAATTCGTATATGGGACACCAATACAGGACGCGTGAAGCAAACGTTAAAAACAAATGAGTCTATCTACAAACTCAGCTGTAGTCCTGACGGTAAAAAATTAGCGGGGAGTTCTCGTAAATCAGTGTATCTATGGAATGCAAAAACAGGCAAACCTATACGAAAATACAACGGACACAAAAAAGACATCACTTGTTTAACTTTTGATCGCACAAGTAATTTTATTTGTTCAGGAGATAAAAATAAGAAAATTCTGGTTTGGACCTTAACAAATAGTCAGCCAAAATATACTTTAAAAAAACACTCAGCACAAATCACCAACATACATTATAGTCGTAAGCAAGATTATATTTACTCGATTTCTTCTGATCGTTCTTTGCGATTGTGGAATTTGCGTTCAGGAAAACTTGTACGCTCATTCGACAAACATAGTACAGAAGTTACAGCGATGGCCTTTTCCAAAGATGAAACTCTACTTGCTTCAATTGCTGGTAAAAATGTATACTTGTGGGATGCGCAAAGCGGGCAAAAACTAGCGCAACTTACTGGTCATAAATCATGGGTAAAAGACATTGCCTTTAGTACTGACAATAAGTATTTAATATCTTCTTCTTCAGATAAAACGGTTAAATTGTGGAGCGTTCGTTCCAAAAGAAATGTTGCTACTTTAGAAGGGCACAACGACCAAGTCTTGAGTGTACGTCAAATCCAAAATAGTATTGTCTCTATTTCGCGTAAAGAGACAATTGCATGGAACACTACAACTCAAAAACCTAGCTACATCAATTATACTGGACATACTTCTCCAGTAAATAGCATAGTAATTAGTAACGATGGTAAGTGGCTTATCTCAGGTTCAGATGATAAAACTATTCGCCTGTGGAGTTTAAAAACCAGGAAAGTAGTCACTGTTCTTGCTGGACATAACTCTTCTATTTTAAAAGTTGCTATAAGTCCACAAGGTCAATTTATTGCTTCTGGCTCTAGTGACAAAACTATTCGTATTTGGAATATGGGAAAAAATAAAGCTATTTTCGTACTTTTTGGACATAAAGAACCTGTAACCTTTGTGAAGTTTCATCCGCAAGGACGCAGTATTGTTTCTGCATCACAAGATAGAACAACTCGCTTATGGAATATTGTGACAGGCCAAGAAATACGTACTTTTAAAGAAGACCAAGCTTTGGTAAATGATATTTGTTTTAGTCCTGATGGCAACACAATTGGCATTGCTTATAAAACAAAACCAGCAGTATTGCTCAATTTAGGTACAGAGGTTCCTCTTGCTTATATTGATAGAGAAAATAAAAGCACGCGCGGAATTACTTACAGCAAAGATGGAAAATTTGTTGCAAGCGCCACAAACAGTATTGTGCGTTTATGGCGTGCTCCACATAATAAACACGTCGCTTTTTTTGGCGACCATTCTAGTAAAGTAAACTCGGTTAGTTATAGTCCAAATGCACAACATTTCGTGTCATCTTCAGATGATAAAACGGTCAAAGTTTGGAATGTGAGTAACAAAAAAGTTGTGGCTAATTTAGATGGGCATAATCACAAGGTTGTACGTGTAAAATACATAAAGAATTACATTGTCGGTGCTAGCAATAATAACGAACTTTATATTTGGAGTAGCAAAGACTACTCATTTGTGCGCAGTATTCCTGGTGAAAAGGTTTTTACTACATACAAAGACAATTTAGCTTACAAAAACAAAAATGAAATCATCATTCAAAATTTGAAAAGTGGGCAGGTAACCTACCAGCTTAAATACAAAGAAAAATTAAGTGTTTTAGATTATAGTTATGATGGTAATTGGCTTGTTACTGGCTCTAAAAGCATACAGTTGTGGAATTTAAAAGTTGCTGATTATTCATATACGTTATGTGAATTAGAACATTTAGTTCAAACACTTGTATATATACGCGGAGATCAATTAATTTTTTCAAAAAAAGCCGGGGTAATACATGTATGGGATTTGAAAAAACGTGAAGAAGTCCAAACTTTTGAAGGGCATCGCGCGCAAATCACACAGCTTATTTATGATAGTAAGTACCATGCTTTATTTTCTTCTTCCAAAGATAATAGTGTTGTATGGTGGGACCTCATTACTTCAAAAAAAGTAAGTACTGTTGCCCAACATCGCAAAGCGGTTTTGAGTATAGACCATTATAATGGTGTTTTGTTAACAGCATCTCTTGACAAAACAATTCGTCTGTGGCAAACTCTGCCTGTTAGCAATCGACAGATAAAAACGCCCGAATGGATTTTGAAAATTGTATCTCAAAAAGATGAACAAATTCCAAGAAAGTCTCACGAGCTATTATTTCGAAATAGTATTCCTGAAAGAGCATTAGATTACGCAATGGACAACGAGCCTCTTCGTATTACACAGTATTTATATCATTCACGTGTATCTGATACCTTTGCTATCAAAAGCATCCCTAATCTTCGCTTACCTAGTTTAGGCAAGTGATAAGCACATACAATCAAACTAAGGCGGAAAATAATTTGCTATTTTATAAATTATTTTCTGTCCTAAAGTAGAGTTATAAGTAAAATTTTCTGTCGCAAAGGAGGTTCGAGGTTATTTTGATAAATGATAGAAGAGATAATCTCGTTATAAAAAAATGAATAGTAAACAAAAAAAGATTTTTGACAGCATGCCGATTATTGCTATTTTACGTAATATTGAACCTAGTCAGGTGATCGATATTGCGACTGAACTTGTTTTGGCAGGAATTCGTATTATTGAAATTCCACTCAATTGCCCTGATGCTTTAAAAAGCATCAAAATTTTGCAAGAAAATTTTTCTCATCACATAGTTTGTGGTGCAGGGACTGTTGTTACCACTAAAGATGTAGAAAATATAAAACAAATCAATGCTGAAATTGCCGTGGCTCCTAACACTTGCCCTAAAATTATTTCGCATATTTTAGAAAAAAATATTATTCCAATACCAGGATTCACAACACCAACAGAAGCTTTTCATGCGATAAACTCTGGCGCAAAGCACCTTAAACTATTTCCCGCAGAATTTTATGGACCTAAATACTTACGGTCAATAAGAGTCGTTTTACCTTCTGATGTGTCTGTCTTTGCAGTAGGTGGTATTCATCCAGGAAACATTAAATCGTGGATGAAAGCAGGAGCTACAGGTTTTGCTATTGGTTCAGCCTTGTTTGAGCCAGGTTTTACCACGCAAGATACAAGAGAAATGTCGCAAGAAGTTGTTACTGCATTTCGCAAAGCACGCCATGAAACCAGAAGACTTTTTCGTTAAATAAGTAGCGGAAATATTCAGATTACTTCTCGTTTTTGTTAACTAGTGACTTGTAGCTCTTCTCAAATGTATCGAAGTCAAAAGCATCAGTTGCTCTTGAAAATGGGGGAATAAATAACTTCTTTTCCTAATTTTTGTATGCAAAAACGCAATATTAATTCCTCTTCTATCTTGGAAGGTTGTAGCCAAATTGTTCCCCACTTACTTTTGTTATCTGTAACTCTGAGCAATACTGTTACAAAATTCAATCCGCGGTCATTTTCAGCAACACCTTGGTACTCAAAGTTTTGCCAAGAATCGTTCTTTTTAATTTGTAAACTTATATGTGGAATATTATGCTCTAAACTTGGATCTAATTGAGAAATAGAATCGTGCCATACAAAATGAGGGTAGGAGCGCACTGGTTTTCCAGTTTCGAGATCTTGTACTAGATTTGAAAGACCATCATCTAATAAATAAGGTTCACTGCCTATATCTTCCAATGAAAAAATGCGTTTAGGCCCAGGATAATAAGAGTATGGTTTATTTTTTGTACGTACATTATCCATTGACATTTTCTTCGCTATATTTACTAATTCTTTTCGAATGAAAGCCCCTGAAAATGGACCGTATAGAGTTGATGCACCTTCATAGAACTGAATTTCATATTCCTCAGGAGTGGTGAAATACGAAATATACTCGTTGGCTAAACCAATAGAGATCGTCTCTCCTGGAATTATATTTGCAATTTCGTTTCGTATTCTGCGTCCAAGGGTAGTAGTAAATTCTCCTGGCATTGTTACAAAAGTCAAGCTTCCCAAGCGATAAATACCAAGAGGACAATTTTTGGGAGGAACTATTTGCCCCATAAGAGAATCAAGTACAAAACGCGCTAAAAAAGGTAATTCCATACGAAGTGGATTATTTGGTGGTTGTTTTGTTCCTTGTTCGCTACTTCGCGTTCCTTTTACCTGCTCACGCCACAAAAAACTATGTAAGCGGCTACGGCCATCAGTAGCTCCTCCGACTGTTGCAACTCCCACACTAGGTCTTTCGGCTGTGCAACGTTCAATATTTTTGAGTTCGAAGCAACGCTTCGCAAGATTTATATTTTCAAATCGGTAACTTAATTCAATATATTTCATTTGTTGTTGGGGTTGTTGTAAGGCCGAAATCATTTCCTTTGCGAGTTTTTTTCCTAAATACATTGTGTTACGACGATCGCGTGCACTCCAGTTAGGAGAGATGTCACCTTCAGCACCATTAAAAAGAGCT
Source organism: Candidatus Uabimicrobium helgolandensis (assembly GCF_041508025.1). Lineage (NCBI taxonomy): Bacteria > Pseudomonadati > Planctomycetota > Candidatus Uabimicrobiia > Candidatus Uabimicrobiales > Candidatus Uabimicrobiaceae > Candidatus Uabimicrobium > Candidatus Uabimicrobium helgolandensis. Next base: position 737,233 of record NZ_CP165719.1, on the reverse strand, counting down.
ACAATGGGCGTTTTTACACCTTGTTTTTGTAAATATTGCTCTGTAAGAGTCGTCGCCACGCCGTATAAATCTGCGTGATATACCTCGGTTTTAGCTCCCATTACCGTTGGATGTACTGCGAAAAAACCCGATACTGCGATAGTATTTTTGGTCTTAGCATTTCGAAAATGCACCATTGTGAGATTGGGGTCGACCGCACGATAAGCATCATCGTCAAAATCAAGTACTTTTTCTAATGGTAATTCTGCATTTTCTTGAAGTATTTCATGACTATCGACATTTAATAAAAAAGCTTGTAAGCTTCGATTGCGCACAACTTTTGCTACCTTTTTAACTGAGAATTCCACTGTCGCAGGCTGGCTATTATCAATAGCTAAGACAATAGAATCTGCTATTTTTTGGGCAAAAAAATCAAATAAGCTTTGATCAAAACCTTTACGGTAGGAAGCAAACTCGTTGTACATTGGAGAAGTAGAAAAATTTCCTGGGCTGTGATGTGTATGTGTTGCAGCAAGAACAATTTGCTCGCGGCTCAAATGCTTGCCTTGCAATGCGACCAGCTCAGCAACACGGTCAGCGAGCCCTCCACTTACCGACCACAAATCACACGAAACCATAACAAAACTTTGCCCTTTTGAGTCGCAAAAATATAAACTTTTAGCATACAGTCTTGTCCAATAACCACGTCCAGTTGTGCCAACAATAGAATACCCTCCCATTGCAATACCTGGTAGCGGTGTAATGTCAACTTTACTAGCACCTATAGCAAATTGTTCTTGTTTAGAAGATGTTTTAGGTGGTGGAAGTATTCCATGAATCTTCGTATAACAACCACTTACAAACAAAAGACAAGTAGCAACTATATTAAAAATCGAAAATTTACGCACGTTTACTATCTCCTAATATTTTACCAGACATCTTTTTAGAGCTTTTCTGACTTTGTCAATACCATCCCTACTTATATTCGTTTTTCCTATATTTAATTTTTTGAGTTGCGTCATTCGTATCAAATCGTTGACACAATGATCATCTATTTTTATTTCAGAAAGATCTAAATTCCTTAATGCTTTTGCTTGGACTAACCATTTTATTGCTTGATTGTTAATTTTTACATCAGAAAGATCCAGGTTTTTTAGAGTTGTTATTTGCGAAATATACCTTGTCGCTTCGCTGTCAATATTTGTTTCAGAAATATCGAGAGTTTTTAACAATTTTATTTTTGAAATATATTCAACACACGAATTGTCAATATTCGTTTCATCGAGTTTTAATACTCTTAAATATTTCATTTGCGTAAATATTTGACAATGACTTGGGTGTTTGAATTGTATTTTATTTAAATATAAAGCCGCAAGATTCATCTTAACAATGGAATTTAAAAACCATTTATTTCCAGTATCTAATTGTTTATTCTTAGACAATCGCAATTCTTTCAAATTAGGCATTGATCTATGTATTCCTCGCAAATCGCCGATTATCTCATTTTCCGAAATATCAAGAATCATTATTTTATCGAAAGTAGGAATGCGCTTGATGTCCTTCTCTTTGATATCGCATTCTTTCAATTCTAACATTTCAAGCGCTGGAAATTTTCTTAGGAAGTGAAAAGGAAAATTGCGCATTTTGTTTTTACTTAGAATGAGAATACGTAATTTTTTTAAATTTGGTAAATAATTCAAGGCTTTTTCAGTGATTTTTGTTTCCGATAAATCGAGATATTCAATATTGGCAAAATTCTTTATATTTGCCAAATATTTGTCTTCAACACGTGTGTGTCCTAGGTCCAACACTTTGACATGATTCATACTCGAAAGTATTTTTAGAATTTCACCGTTAACTTTAGTTCCATGTAGAGAAAGCGTTGGTGAAGTAAATACTTCTTTCGAAACAACAAAATCCTTATCTTTAAGTTTTTTTAATGAATCGAATTTTCTTTTCATTAGATTCTGACTATCTTTTACTTCTTGTTGCCAGAGATTAATTTCGTCATCAAGAGTCTGCCAATTACGAGATAAATGACTTGGTAGTTCTTGCGGAAGATCTTGCTCTATTTTAATTTTTTTAAATAAATACCTATTTACGATTGTAATCTCTTTGGTAGAAAGATTTTTAACACAGCGAAATCCAATGAAAGATGCAGAACTGTTCGCCTTCCTCTTATTACGTCTCGCTCCATACGTATCTCTTCGTGCACCACCACCGCGAACTATTTTTCGGTGACCTTTGTTTACAACAGGGTCAATATTTGGCTGAGAACGATACGGTAAAAAAGCATCCAAACACCATTCATATGCATTACCTGCCATGTCATGTAAACCAAAGGCATTTGGTTTTTTAGTACCTATTTGCCCTAGTTTTCCATATTGCCATAAATACTCATCGCTAAAATCATCTCCCCAATAAAATTTACTTTTACTATCGCTTCCAGAAAAATAAGCATATTCCCATTGGGCCTCTGAAGGCAAATTCAGGCCTGTTTTTTGGCAAAAAGAAACTGCATTTTCCCATGTAACATTTACAACTGGATGCTTTTTCTTCTTTTTAAATTTGGGCATACTCATAACTGTTTGCCACTCTTGATTCGTTACTTCAAACTTAGATATCAAAAAAGGAGAAAGAGTGATTTTATGCGGTTGTTCATCTATTTTATTACCTATTTTAGTTCCGAGAACAAAGGACCCACCAGGAATTAAAGTAAAAATGATATTTGTTTTTAGATGCCTATACTCATAAACTTCGTATGCTAAATTAGCGCAAGTATAGTTTTTTTTATGTAGGAAAGAAAAACCATCTATCTGAGGAAAATCCTTTTTATCTTCTGTTACTCTTTTTACAATTTGTTGTTCTTGAGTTTGCTGTTTATGCGTTGGTTGTTTTTGCAAAGGATCCACAGCATCTTTTTCTGGATATTCAATTTTCTTTTTTGCAAGCTCATTTTCGCGTTTCAATCGCGCCATTTCTTCTTGCATCTCGGCTTGCTTACGTGCCATTTCTTCTATACGCTGTTGTGCTTTTTTTTCTGCTAAACGATTAATTTTTTCTTGCGCTGTTAGCAGCTTTGCTTTTTCTTGTGTTTTTTTCTCTGTTAATAAACTGGTAGCTTGTTCTTTGTCATCATCCACATGCTGAGTTTGCAATTTTTTAAGATGTTGTGAATTCTCCGAAGACTTACCGCTAAAAATAAAAATAAATAATCCACATACAAATACACATACTAAAATTAGATACAATTTCTGAGATGTGTTATTTTTTGCTTTAGTTACTTTTCCGCGGTTTCTTTGTGTACGAATACTTTTGGATCTTGATGCCGATCGAGTTCTTGGTGCTGTATTTTTTTTAGTCGCAGTTGAAACAGTAGCTTTTTGTTCGCAAAGAATGTTTAAAGTACCAGCTTTAGCATGCGCAAGATAGTTATCTAACTGTTCCGCTAGTTGTTTTGCATCTTGCTGGCGCTTATTTTTATCTTTCTCTAAAGCTTGTAAACAAATTTTTTCTAATGCAGGAGAAATATCACTTCTTAGCTCTGTTAATGGTCGAGGTTTATGATCAAAGATTTTTCGCAAAAGTCCCAAAGCAGTGTCACTCTCTAAAGGTAGTTCTCCTGAAAGCATTTGATAAAGGATCACCCCTAAAGAATAAATATCTGTTTGTTTGTCAATTTCCTCTTTTATGCCATTAGCTTGTTCTGGAGACATATAATTCAATGTGCCAACCATCACCCCTTCAGAAGTCAAATTCTGCCCAGATTTTTCATAAAATTTTGCTAAGCCAAAATCCATAATTTTAGGTTCACCATTTTTTTCCATCATAATATTCGATGGTTTTAAATCGCGGTGGATAATTCCATGGTCGTGAATACACGCAATGGCTTTCGCGATTTTACTCATCAGTCGAACAAAGTCATTAATAGAAGTACTTTGTTTCATAAACATGTCTAAACGTTGCCCTGTAACAATTTCCATCGCATAAAAAGGTCGGCCACTTTCTTGTCCAATATCAAATAAAGTGATCACGTTGGGATGGCGTATTGTTGCTGTTGCCTTTGCTTCTGTAAAGAAACGTTCTATTTGAATCTCTTTGGCATCATTTGAGGTAATAATTTTTAAAGCCACTTCTCGCCCTAAAACAGGATCAATGGCTTTAAAGACTTCTCCCATTCCACCCTGGCCTAATTTTGCGAGAATTTTATAACGCCCAAATTGTAAACTTTTATTCATTACTGTTTCTCATAAATAAAAGTGAATGACTTTTTTTGTTTTTTAATAGTGCCCTCTATCATTATATGCAACTCACTACCCTGTCTTTGATATTCTATTTTTTGTGGAAAGTCATAATTTTTATTTTCAAAATGAGCTTGGTTTTCTTTAATTTTTTGCTGTTTAAAAGGCGTTGGGAATTCGTTTTGTACAGGCTTAGCAATATAAAACCAGCCTGATTTCATTTTAATTAAATACAACTCCTCTATAAGCGTTTTTTGACCATTTACTTTTAAAATAGATGTGCCTTTTAGCATATGATCATTCACTTTTTTCCAGGATTCAACAATAGTTCCATTGTCACTTTTTCTAGACCAATCTCCTTCTAGCCATTGTAATTCATGGCTATGAGTAAAAACCGAAGTCCATCCTAATACAAATAAAAAAATATGCGTTATTGTTATTTTCATTGCAATTTATACGAATGATGTTTTCGTATCCTTTCAAGGTGTTTGGTAAAAACGATGTAAATAATCAGAAAATAAACAACTTGGTTTAGAGCCTGTTACAAAATTAGTTGAGGGCGAAAAATTAGGGCATTTTAGCTTCTAATGAGACATTTTTTTGACGCAAAGTAGTAGTTTTGTAACAAAAAAATAACGAAATTAGAAGTTAAAAGAAGCAATTTGGCGCCTTAAAATAATTTTATAACAGGCTCTTAGAATAACTCTTTCAATAAATCCATTCTCTTCTCAAATATTTGTTTTACGTCGGCGATGATTTCTTCTGGAAGAAAAGCATTTATATCTCCGCCAGAAGCCGCAACTTCGCGGACCAAATAACTGTTGACAAAAGCAAAGTTAGGTGTGCTCATTAAAAATAAAGTTTCTAAGTTGGGTGACAAGGTTTTGTTAGTAACAGCCATCTGAAATTCCATATGAAAATCAGTCGGATTTCTCAGTCCGCGAATAAGAACATTTGCATCAATACTATTTGCATAATTAACAGTTAAACCTTCGTAAGTACCCACTGTAACATTATTAAACTGCGTTGTTGCTTTTTCCAATAATTGTACGCGTTCTTCTGGTTTAATTACAGCTTTTTTACGCATATTAATTCCTACTCCGACAATCAAACGATCACAAACATTACAAGCGCGACTAATGATATCTAGATGTCCTTTTGTTGGTGGATTAAAGCTACCTGCATACAATGCTACGCGTTCCATGAGTCCTCCCCTATATTTAAACGAAATTTAAGATCTGATCGTAAGTACATTGATTCAAAATTATTTACACATTCTAACTTGTACTTTTGAGCGTCAGCGTCGTTACTTTTCAGTTATAAAACTATGGCTTTGCGCCTTCAAAGTGCCTAGCTGAACACTCAAAATTAACTGCGTTACAATGCGTAAAAATTTATGAATCAATGTAGTAAGTAACCCGCCAAAAGTAGTTACCCGTTGGTATTTTGTTCTTTTAATTTCTAGTTTTGTTGCTCCTTAGTTACGCAACTACAGTTGCGTGCCCTTGTCGCGCTGCACTAGAAAATAAAAGCTCTGTATTCAATGGGTAATTATTTTTGTGAGGTCACTTAGTTTAAAGTTAACCTTTATAATACTTTAATTGTCAAAGCATGTCATCAATCAAAATTTTGATGTTGTCATTTTGGAAGTGTTCTTGTTTAAATGACTTAAAAGTTCGCTTAAAAAATTAACTTTAAATTATCTTATACGTTAGTATTTTAGAATGCTGCACAATAGTCGTAAGCTGAGAAAAGTAACTTGTTGTTAAACTTGCTATTTTGTAAAATATTCAGTAGAATTATCAAAACTAAGTGGCCTGACAAAATAATTGCCCAACCGAATGCAAGAGTTCTATTTTCTAGCGCGGCGCGACAAGAGCACACAGCTGTAGCTGTGTACCTGAGATCTAGCAAAGCTAAAAAATAAAAGAACAAACTTAGCTAAGTAAAATACTCTTAGCGGGTCACTAGACGCCCCCTACATTAATTGAAAGTTGTCATTATGGAAGAAGAAAAAAAGTCTAAAAGAGTAGATATAGATTCAAAAGTTTCTACGCGAGGTGGATTCGCTGGCATGATGGAAACAGGTTTACGTAAATTCCGCAGTATAGTACATTGTTCTGTATTGTTATTGCTATATGTTTTAGCATCTATTCTTATAGGATTAGCATTAGTCCCTAGTATCTATTTTGTAACGTATATTTACAGCGCTACTCATACTTGGTTTCACTTGTATCATTATGCAGCATTTGCAACTTCTATTGCTGCTGGTTATTTTATTTATGGTTTCACTCTTATTTTAATTGTTCTACCTTTTGCAAATTTTATTTTGCGACTAAAGTTGAAACCTTGGCGTGGAATATACTATTCTCTCGAAGCTGTCCCTTGGTATGTACATAACGGTTTCACTTATATAGCTCGTTATACTTTCTTATTTATGATAACTCCAACACCTTTTAGCATGATGTTTTATAAACTTATGGGAATGAAAATAGGTAGAGGAACACAACTTAACACAACCAACATTTCTGATCCGTCCTTAATCACTCTAGAAGAAAAAGTCACTATTGGTGGTTCAGCGACAATAATTGCTCACTACGGACAAGCAGGCTATCTGGTCATTAATCCTGTACGAATAGGAAAAGGAGCTGTTATTGGTTTGAAAGCCACGATTATGGGAGGAGTTAATATAGGCGTAAAAGCAAAGATTTTAGCTAATTCTTTTGTTATGCCAAACACTGTCATTCCCGATGGCGAAGTTTGGGGTGGTGTACCAGCCGTGTGTATACGTAAAGCTAAACCACAAGAAGAAAAGATAGCAGAAGATAAACAAGCTAAACCACAAGAAGAAGAAAAGATAATAGAAGACAAACAACAAACAGAAAATACTGAAAAGGAATAATAATGAACGTTCGTAATGAAAAATGCTTGGAAAACTATCCCGAGTATCCAAAAAGATCTTCGATTGAAGACCCTTATAATCCAGTATATTTTAATCACACAGATAACAATTCTCGGAGTTATGCTGATCCCGAAAGTTTAGAAGAGGTGCAAAAACTCAACTTCAAAAGTCATGCAGGAGAAGTAAAAATAGAGAGCGGTTACCCTCAAAATCCTGTTGGTAGAACAGGAATGACTGGTCGAGGTATTCTAGCTAAGTGGGGAGCTAATTTTGGCGCAGATGCTATTATTACACGTAATAGTAAAGACTTAGAAGTTTTGCTTGTTAAAAGAAAAGATACAGAAGAACTTGCTGTTCCTGGTGGTATGATCGATGAAGGAGAAACAAGTTTACAAACAGCGCAGAGAGAATTAAAAGAAGAAACAGGTATCGAATTAGACATGTCCACTGCAAAGAAAATTTACGAAGGCTATGTCGATGATCCGCGAAATACTGATAATGCCTGGATAGAAACTTCTGTGTATCACTTACATGTAGAAGGTTGTAACTCGGAAATCACTGTTCAACATTCAGAAGTTATCGAAGCAAGCTTCGTCAAAATAAATGACGCTCTAAAACAAAAAATGTTTGCTTCGCACCGTTCTTTTTTAAATCTTCTTTCTTAAGTGAGTCGCAAAAAATTTTTGAGCACGTTTCAAGTCAGCGTAGAATTTGAGTGTCAGAGCAAGGAGAGCCTGAGAGGCACATAACTGTAGCTATGTAACCGAAGGCTCAACGCCGCTATGATACTCAAAGGCAAGCTGCGTGCTCTTAAAAACTTTTTGCGACTTGCTTAACTTGTAGAACAGCTAAAAATTGTTTAAGCCTACGCACATCATTCTATACAAAGAATACTTGTAAAATATAAATCTGACACAAATACGAAATGTATTTGGTCAGGTTTAAATCACATTCTACAAACACCACAGAAAAATCATCTATTATATAAATTTTCCTTATGAGAAATCACAATCATTCTACAAACCTAAACCTATAGTTTTCTTTCAATCAAAAATTCCTTAGGAAATTCATATGAAATTTAAGCATATTTACGCAACTGTTGTCGCTGGCGAAAAGCACATTTGGAATGTAGAAAGACTTTGGAGCCTAGCAAAAGAATTAAGTTCGACTCTTACAGATATAGAAAGTATTCAAACTCTAGATGAGAATTGCTGGTTTTTTGAAAGGAAACAACCAACGGTAAGAGAAGTAGCTTCGCATGTAAAAAGAATTTATGAGGCAGATTTATCTTATCCTATTATTTTAAGTGTAGATGGAGTAGTAATGGATGGAGTACATCGTTTGGCAAAAGCATTTATTTTCGGCAAAAAAAAAATAAATGTTGTGCAGTTTGAGGTAATGCCTAGCCCAGACATCATACAAAAAATATAAAAATAAAAATTATCAACACTTTAGTGGTGTAAGTACGTATATATTCCAAAATGTAATTAACTTCACTTTAATAAAGGAAAAATTCATGGAAATTTACTACATTGCTTTCGCTGTTGTTGCTGTTGTGGTGTTTTCTACATGTGTGATTGTTGTTAGACAAAAGACAGCGCAGGTAATCGAAGTTTTTGGAAAATTTGATTCTACTAGGTCTGCAGGTTTGCAGTTTAAAATGCCGTGGCCAATTGCTTTATCGGTAGGAACTATTAATTTAAAAATCCAAGAAGTTAAAGATGAGGTTGGAGTAAAAACTTCGGACAATGCCTTTATTCGTTTTCCTGTTGCAGTGCAGTTTAAAGTTATTGAAGACAAGGTCCAAGCAGCTTTTTATGAGCTAGATCGTCCTATTCAGCAAATCCAATCCTTTGTACTTAACATTATTCGTTCGAAAGCTGCTGGCATGACAATGGCGGACCTATACACATCAAGAGATGATATTGCTGTCGCGGTAGAACACGATTTGAAAGGCAAACTAGAATCTTTTGGTTATGAAATTGTTACAGTGTTAGTTGATGAACCGGAACCAAGTAAAGAGGTGGCGGATGCTTTTAATCGAGTTATTGCGGCTAAACGCGAACAAGAGGCTGCAATTGCAGAGGCTGAAGCACTTAAAATTCGTAAGGTAGGTGAAGCGAGAGCTAATGCAGAAAGTCTCAAACTCACTGCACAAGCATATGTTGAACAGCGTAAAACCATTGCTGAAGGTATTGGTGATGCGATGGGAGAAATTCGCGACGGTTTACAAGGAGTTAACGACCAAGTAATACTCGAATATTTTGCTGGTATTGACGAAAGAGACGCTATTCGCGATGCAGCAAAAGGCAAAGGATCAATTATCGTATTCACCAATAGCAAATCTACAAGCGACGATCAAATTGCTCTGACAAAAGCTCTAATGAGTCAAATAAAGGATAATAAAACATCTAAATAAGTGACCTAGCTATTAATTTTTGACAAAGCTAAAACGCTAAAAATATAATGGTATACGATCCCTTTACATCGGCATAGCTAGCATAAAGGGATTGCATACCAAGAAATATCAATATAGGTGCGGGAGCATAGGTATACGTTCGATTACACTATCTCGCGGGAAAAGTTTTGCATATAGAGCGCTAATTATTATCTTCCTATTTTTCGTTTAACCATACGGGTTTCTCACTAACCGCCGTAAAAAGAACATCATCCATAAAAGATTTAGCATCATTCATACACGCTTGCCCTAATTCGGAGCCAAAAAAATCTTTCATTGTTTGTAGATCTGTCCACCACAAGTAAGCAATTTCGATATCTTGTGTAGCATATACTACATAACCTTCGCACCCATTTTCTTTAAAAGACTTTCTCGCCATATTTACATGAGCTTGCAATTGCTTTATAAAGTTTTTTGAAGAGTCATCTTTCTTACAGCCAATGTAAATTACTATATGGCCATCTCCCTGCCAATTAGGGTTTCCAGTCGACGCGTTATAGAGAGTGTCTACTTGCATTCGAGTTGTTTTATCCCAGGCTGTTATTTTTTTTCCAGAAATTTTTTGCTTAACAAGAGCTTCTAAAAAAAGATGTGTTAACTCGTGATCAGAATTAGGATTTTGCCCAGTGATTAATTCGCGATCGCGTACAGCGTGACTTGTCCACGATTTAGCATGACTTAATTCTCCACCTGCATTTTTAAGCGCTTGTGAAGGAAGCACTTTCATTTTTCCATGAAGAATATTTTCTTGAGCAAATTTTTCTTCATCATCGGAAAAAATAGTCATTTTGTAATCTTTGTATATCCATCCATTTTCATTTTGGGCTGATAACAATGCTATTGGGCCATGGCAAATTAGCGCTGTAGGTTTTTGGTATTTATGAAAGTGTTTCAACACGCGACCTACATTTATATCGCGGCATAAATCTTCCATCGGCGCATGTCCACCAGGAAAAAACACACCTTTAAATCCTTCAAGTTCTTTCTCTGTTATATCAGAGAGTTTACGAGGGTTGATAAAACTTTGTATTTTAATCAACTCTTTTGCTTGTTGATGCTCTTCTTTGGATGAAAAATACTGAATATTATCTCCTACCGCGTCCATGGTTGGTGTGTTACCTTTTGGATTTGCAAAAACAATTTCGTAATTTGCTTTCAACAAGGCCATAACTGGAATAGTTAACTCAGACAAGAAAAAACCAGTTTTGTGTTTGGTACCGTCGGCAAGGGTAATATAATCAGAACTAGAAACAACAACAAGTATTTTGCTTTTCTCAGCGCAAAGACACGTAAGACATAAAGCTACAATTAGCAAGAATTTCACAATATTCTCCTTAAGGATATTTTATATAAAATTTATTTAAAATTATCTTGCCATAGTTTCATCCATTAGTAAAATTAAATATTTTAATACTTTCCATTAGTAAAATTAATAGTTATGGTATTTATGAAAAACTTTGATCAAATAGACTCTAAATATTTTGAAGTTTTTTGGGTGGCTTCAGAAACTTTAAATTTTACCAAAACAGCACAAATAATTCATGTTACGCAATCTGCGGTAACACAACAAATCAAAAAACTAGAAACTCAAATGGAAACACAATTATTTGTACGTGCACAAAAAAATATTTATTTAACGCCAGCTGGAAAAAAGCTACGTTTTTTTATAGAAAATTATCTCGATAATGTAGATACACTTATACGCGATATTAAACAATCTGCAATAGCTCTTTCTGGGAAAATACGTTATGCTCTACCTGAAAGCTGTTTACTTTCATCACACTTTACAAAACTTCTAAATTATAGACAAAATCACTTTCCACAGCTACATTTACAAGTAGAAATTTGCACCTCCGAAATTATCTATGACAAAGTTCTTAGTTGCGAAATTGACTTTGGGTTTATTACAAAAAAAAAAGAAATTCAGTCCATTGATTTTATTCCTTTTTGCGAAGAACAGTACATATGGATAGCAAAAGAAAAGTCTTTAGAAAGACTTTCTGCGTCAGAAATTGTAGAACAAGAAATGATTATCTATCCAGGAATGGAAGTTTTGTATAAAAAATGGTGCGAGAGCCAGAAAAAATCGTATCCAGCTTTTTCAAGACTTAAAGTAACTGGTATGATCAATCATCTTCATGGTGCACTTGATATGGTCGCATCAGGTATGGGAATTACTATTATTCCAAAACATTGTCTGCAAAATCAACAAAAGCAATTATCGCAGATTTGCAAAGGACGCAAAGTAATGAATACCATTTACATTATTACCTTAGAAAATGTAAAACACCCAAAACGCGTCGAAAAAATTATCGATGTGTTTTTAGAAATGCATAAATAAGACCAAAGAATCTGGAGGATTTCGATGAATTATCGCGAAAAATCCTTAATATACCAAGCTCAAAGCCTAGGATATTTGGGAAAAGAAATACCACCTATTTCAAATATAGATATATTTTTACAAAAAAGTTTTTCTCAAAAACAGTGTTATCAGCTATATTTTTTGTATTTAAAAAGTTGTTTGCTCAACGGTGCGCTTGCTCAAAACCTTATTAATCAGCAGCAAAAAAGTATACTATGGAATAAAGCAGTTACACAACAGCAAAACCCTACTTTGTTTTCTATATATCAAAAAATTGTACCTATAACTTTTTATCAAAAGTTAATCGCAAGATTAGCAGAACAGCAGATTTTGACAAAAATTGAAATTCAGATATTTGAAAAGATAGCTTCATCTTTGATAAATACTCACCAAGATTCTGATTATTACTCTCCAAATGAGACGCTAGTGGCGAACGACATGCCCGAAGTAAAACAAAATATAAGTGTAATCACTCAAGGTAATCCCAGAAATTCAACTGATTCATTGCAACAAATTTCGACAAATAAAAAAGAGCACTCGACTACTCAAAAACATTCTGGCTCCGTAAATATTTCAGATATTTTTGCTGGACGGTATCGCATAGAATCAGAGTTAGGGCGTGGTGGAATGGGAGTTGTGTATAAAGCCTATGATAACGATCTTGGAAGAAGTATAGCATTAAAATTGATATTGGCAAAACAAGCAAAATCAGTACAAATTCAGCGCTTTTTAAAAGAAGCACAAGTCGTTGCAAAACTAGACCACCCGAACACTATTCGTATTTTTGATATAGGCGAAGCCCCGCAAAAATACTTTACGATGGAGTACATAGAAGGAAAGACGCTCTCTGAGTACATCTCTAAAAAATCACTTACTTTCAGAACTACTGCTAAAATTATCAACAAAGTTGCTTTAGCACTGCATAACGCTCATCGCCAAAATCTCATTCATCGCGATATAAAACCTTCAAATATTATGCTTGATATTAATAAAGAACCGCGGCTTATGGACTTTGGTTTGGTCAAGGATGCTGAAAGTGACCTTTCTCATGAAGGAGATATTCTGGGAACTCCAACGTACATGTCTCCAGAACAAGCGCACGGCAAAGTAGCAGTACCTGGTAGCGATGTATACTCTCTAGGAGCAACTTTATACCAAGCTCTGAGTGGTGTTCCTCCTTTTAGCGGGTCTTCAGCACTAAACATTATCGTACAGATCATGCAAAAAGATCCTGTTCCTCTAAGAGAATTAAACCCTGATATCCCAAGAGAACTAGAAGCAATTACTTTAAAATGTATGGAAAAAAAGATTTCGCGGCGTTACAAAAGCGCTAATTCTCTAGCTAAAGACTTGGAAAATTATCTTGATAATCGTCCAATAACGGCATCTCCTCCTACTCAATTTACTTATTTAAAAAAGTCGATTATTCGCAATAAAGAAAAAAGTATACTTATTGCTATTATTGCAACACTAATCTTAACTTTTACTACGATATATTTTTATCAGCAAATCCAAGCTAGGAAAAAACTAGAAAATACCAACAAAGAACTAAGCAAAAGTAACAATGAACGAGGAATAGCTTTAAGACAAAAAAGTGAAGCTCTAAAGCAAAAAAGTAAAGCTTTAAAACAAAAAAATCAAGCTCTAAATGATCTTAAGAAAAACGTTTATAAAGCAAATATTGCGCTCACGGCTTTACGTATAGAAGATGCCAATATTGGAGGAGCAAAGAATTCATTAAACAAATGCTCTCAAATTTTTCGTGATAATTGGGAGTGGAAGTGGCTTAACAAAACATTAAAAATCAAACATATTTCTTTTGGAAAATCGCCATATCGCTTTTGCGATTTTCACCCTAAAAATAAGACATTTATCGCTGCAAGGAATTCTTTACTAGAGTTATGGGATATTGGCAACTCGCAAAAACCTATATGGACATCATCACCATTTAAAGGAGATATTGTCAATTGCAATTTTAGTCCCAACGGAAAATTAGTTCTTGTATCCACAAATCGCAACCATAAAAATCGCAATAGACTTTTTGGCTTGCCAGTAAAAAACCTATATCTTGTAAATGCATCTACCGGAAAAATTATTCACAATTATGAAGGCCATGCTTACGAGGTGAAACAAAGTTCTTTTAGTGCAGATGGGAAATACATTGTGTCTGCTGGCGATGACGGTATCATTAAAATTTGGAGTACAAGAAAAAGGCAAACGACGCCTGTACAAGAAATAGATCTTCTCAAAAAAATGAAAGAGGCTGCTCTGCAAAGTGGTATGGGGACGGATTCTTTTCGCTCTATCAAAGATTTCGAGATTTCTAGTTGTGTCTTTAATAAAGATGGACAATATATTATCGCTAGTCGTAAAGACATTTTGATGCTATGGAAAAAAGTAGGCAATCGTTATCAAAAAGTAAACGAATTATCTTATTCAATGGACATTAAACGCAGAGTTGGGAATATTAGCAACTCTACGTTTAATGCGCAACAAAATATTATTATTGTTGGAACAAAATACGGTTATGTTGACCTATGGATGATTGATAATGGCAAACTTCGCTTTATTAGATCTCTTGAAAAAGCTCATAACCTAGGCATCTCTTGGTGTTGTTTTTCTAAAAGCGGCAAAAGAATGTTAACTTGCGGAGATGACATGACTATTGTTTTATGGAAAGTTCACAACAAAGGGGACATCGTTTTTACTAATAAATACTATGGGCACTCTCGTAAAATAATGAGTTGCGACTTTTTAAAAGACGGAAAGAGTTTTATCTCTACTGCTGACAGTGTAAAATTATGGTCGATAGACAAAAATTTACGCCCTGCTGAATTATTACCAAGAAAAACAGGGACTGCCGAAAGAAGAGGAGATTTTGCGAAAACAAAAGAACAATTACTTGCTATAGCAGGTAACGATGGTTTACAAATCTGGAATTGGCATGAGAAAAAACTTTATAAAACTTTTGGCAAGCATCGTCAATTTTACTCATGCGCATTTCACCCACTTAAAAACCAAGTAGCAACATGTGATAAAGCTCCCGATCTAACACGTCTGATGTCTTCGAAGAAAAAAAAATATGAAGTTGTTTTGTGGGATATTGAAAAAGAGACTTCAACGATTATTAGTACTCATAATGATGCAATACGATTTTGCTCATTTAGTAATGATGGGCGTTATCTTGCTTCTGTAGGAAGATCAATAAAGATTTTTGATTTTAAGAACAATCGCGAATTTGAACTTCCCAATCGCCACAAAAAAGGGATGCGCTGGTGTGGTTTTTCTCCTAAAAATAGTAATCACTTTATTACAACATCTTTTGAAATTACACTTTGGGATATTGACAAAAAAAAAGAAATACATCAATTTCGGGAAGGAGTATACAAAGCTACATTTGCCGCTTTTCATCCGAATAAACCCTTTTTACTAACCGCAGATTATTACTTGTCAGGTGAAGAACAAGATATTAGTTTTGCCTTGTGGGATTTAGAGAATCATAAACCATTAGGTCGTATCTTAGGGCAAAAATCTAATATCACTTCTTGCACTTTTAATAAAGAAGGTAATCGCATTATTTCTTCAGGTAGAGATAGAACCATAAGAATATGGGACTTCAATTTAACTCCTAATAAAAAAGAAAAATGGAACGCCCAAGAACTTCTGTCTTTACGCAAGCACGAAGCCTCCGTGCATCACTGTTGTTTTTCGCCTAATGGTAGAGCACTAGTATCAATGAGCAATGATGGACAAGTATATTTGTGGGACACAGAGTAGAATTAGGGGCAGCCCAGGTTGTCATTATAAGGGATTTACAATGACGCTGAAAGTATTGAATATATTAACCCAAGAATAAATCGTATAGTTGATTAATATTGCATTCAACAGCAGGAGCTTTGCTCTCCTTGTTGAATTAAGGAATTCATAATCTTTGTTTCTATTGATATTTATCGCGAAGGACAAGAATTCTCTATTTTGAATTTGATTTAGTTTAATGGGCAAAAGTATTTTTTACTATTTCCCAAGACTGTGGAAGCCAGTGGGTAGTGTTATTTACTCTTATATGTCGTTCTGCTTCGTCTAAACTGTAATAATTTCCATTATACGCTTCTGTTGGATCTAAAGTAATTTTCTTATCAGAAATGATATTGTAAACTGCCACAATCATACGATCAGGTTCTTCATTAACAACAAATTTACCTAAAAAATTAGGTTTTTCACAGAGGTTTGTTTCTTCTTGTAATTCTACGGTCGCTGCTTGTTGATATGTTTGTCCGTATTTCACATGGAAACTGCAGGCACAATCTACACAATTGGGAAAAATGCTCTTGGATTCGCTTCTTGTAGTTAAGTGAGTCGCAAAAAGTTTTGAGCACGTTTCAAGTCAGCGTAGAATTTGAGTGTCAGAGCAAGGAGAGCCTGAGAGGCACATAACTGTAGCTATGTAACCGAAGGCTCAACGCCGCTATGACACTCAAAGGCAAGCTGCGTGCTTTTAAAAACTTTTTGCGACTTGCTTAAGAAAACCTGTTGCTTAGAATTAAAAATCCAAACCACTCCTGCACGATGTAAAATACCTTTTTGGTGAGCTTCGGTTCTTTCAATACGTCCAAGAACCTCATCTTGAATATTGACTTGATATAGATATTCCATAGTTCCCTCGAAATTATGACCAATTACTACAATGTTGATATTGAACTAAGTGTATTTATTCTTTTACTGTCATCAATTAAATTAGTGATAACCACTCTGTTGTAAGGCGTGTTATCGTAACAGATATCGTTAAAATATCATTGTTTATATTAACCCAAGTTGCGACCTATAAAAGTTATCGTACAGTCTGGTATAATTACTCTTACAAATTCGATGTGCGCGGTTCGAATCTCGTGAGACGCAGTCGTGGCACATGGCACGAAGTAAGGGTAATGCAATGAATTTTAATCATGAAAAATTAGATGTATATCAAGTATCACTAGAATATACAAAAGAAACATTTAATGCGATGGAGAAAATGCCATCAGGTTACAGCTATTTAAAGGATCAGCTAAAAAGAGCATCGCCTTGAGTCCCTCTTAATATAGCAGAAGGCAATGCCAAATTTAGCAAAAAAGAGAAAGCAAGGTTTTTCTCTATAGCAAGAGCATCAGCAAATGAATGTAGTGCAGTATTCAATGTTGCTAAGATAGCCCAAATAATAGACTCAAAAGAAAAAACTACTCTATAGAATAATTTGTATGCTTTCAAAGTTAATAGTCTAATTTTCGCACATGGAATATCGATCCACGACCACGAACCTCAAAAATCGAATTGCACACATCGTTTTTTTATACTGTTATAACGACTCTTCTCTTAAAGTAAGAAAAACAAGAAGGAGAAAGTCATGGAAAAAGAAATTATAATTATTTTCTGTATATGTGATGAGATAACACAAGCACTCAAGATTGTAGAAGATCCTCAAGTTAAAATGACTAATTCAGAAATTATGACAACAGCATTAGTTTCTATGCTCTACTTTTCTGGCAACTTTGAAAAAGGACGAAATTTTTTAGCTGAGCATGGCTACATCAAAAAAATGCTAAGTAAAAGTCGTTTCAATCGCCGCATACGTGCTATTGGTGAAAGTGTATGGCTTTCTCTTTTTCATTTGTTTGCTGAAATTAGTAAGCGAAACAATCTGCGAGATTATATCATAGATAGTTTCCCTATTCCGGTCTGTGACAATATTCGCATTAGTCGTTGCAAAATATACAATACACAAGATCATCGGAGTTGTGTTGCAAGCAAACGTCGTTATTTTTTCGGTTTGCGGGTTCATATGCTCGTCACCAAAACTGGTTTACCAGTTGAGTTTTTGCTTGCTCCTGGCGGCTGCAATGATTGTCGTGTTCTCAAACAATTTCAATTAGATATCCCTGAAAACTCTTTTGTTTTTGCTGATAAATCTTACAACGACTACTCTTTCGAAGATATTGTTTCCGAAGCTCTTAATGTCTCTATCTTACCTCAGAGAAAGAAAAATTCTAAAAGGGCTTTTTCCCGAGCTACTGAGTTTATTCAAAAGGTTACCCGTAAAAGGATTGAAAATACTTTTAGTCAGATCACTTCTTTTTTTCCAAAGAAAATTCATGCTGTTACCTCTTATGGATTTGAGTTAAAAGTTGTCCTTTTTGTTCTCGCTTTCACTTTTTCTTGTTATTTTTAGGTCACAACTTAAGTTATGATACTGTAAGTAGTATCGAACTCGCTTCCGAAACTTTCTAAAGGTGAAATGCCTGTTTATTTGATCAAAAGCTTTGCAATCGGGCTCGCAAGCGGGCTTGAAAAAACATCTTGAATAATGATAGACCTAGTAATATCTATAAAATCAAAGTGTTACTTCAATTGAAGAGCGTAATAAGTGTCCACGCTTCTATATTCAGCATGCGTTATTTTTTTTCTCTAAGTCTTTTTTGTTTTGTTAATCTTTTTATTATATCTTGCGATTTAATTGCTTCCATATTTTGGATTCCTAAAAGAATTTTCCTTGCTTGTTGTCGAACTCGAGTATCAGGGTCTTGTAAAAACTTCAAGAAGGTAGGAACAGCAAGAATACCTGTTGAAGAAAGAAATTTTATTGCTTGAATACGATCTTTAACAGATTCACTAACAGTAAGTTGTAACCCTTCTTCAACCTCTTCAAAAAATTTCTTATACTCTTGAACATTTTTCCAAGAATGTTGGGCCTCTTCTCGAACGTCTTTATCTGGGTCTTGAAGTAGTTTTTGTATTGTATCTGTATAATCTAGTGCTTTCTCTTCCAAATCATATAAAGCGCGCGCCGCCATTTGACGCATATTTGGATTTTTATGTTCTGCTAATTGTAAAATCTCTTTTATGGCACCTATTTCGGCTAAAGCCATTGCCGCACCTCGGCGTAAACGCCAATAATCTGTTGACAATATTTTTATTAAATCTGGTGCAGTTTTACTTGCTAAGGTACCTAAATTTCCCAAAGCAAAAGCAGCAGCTAACTGCACTTCTTCATTTTCATCAAAAAGGCATTTGGTGATAGCAGGAATAATAATATCAGGATTAACTTTGCCAATTTCGCCAAGTCTATCTAAAGCTCTCCTTCGAGTTTTCCAATCAAAGCTTTTTATTTCTTTCATTAATCGAGGAAACGCGGTTGTAATATAGTTAATATCTAGCTGTTGTAAAGCCCTTTTCGTTCTACGACGTACAGACCAACGACTTATTCTTTCAATCTGAATTTTTGGAATATTCTTATCAACAAAAGGTCCTTTCGCTTCCTCTAAATTTAGTAAAATGTCGCACGCAGCCTCTTTTATTTCGAAATTCGAATCTTTGCACAATTTAACTAAGATCCCTAATGTTGAAATTCTCATATCTTTTAGCGTTAACGATTTTAAATATTTCAAGGTGGCTTTGCGTTTCAATGAATCTTTACTTGATGCTGAATTAGCAATAGCTTTTATGATTTCTTTCTCTCCAGAATATTTTTCAATATTTTCCCAGGCTAGTAAAGCAGCATTCTTAACTTTTTCTTCTTTATCCTCTAAAAGTTCTTTCACTGCCTCAGTAAAGGGCAGAACTTCATCTTCCATATAGTATAGAATTCTTGCTGTTGTTGCGCGCACTTCTATATTTTCACTAAGAATAAGTTGCGGAATAATTTTTTGCACGCCGATAACTGCTAGAGCATAAGCCGCTGATCGTTTTGGCCCCCATTCTTTGTCTCCTAGGTTTTTTACTAAGAAAGGGATCGCATCGTACGCATGTTTATTTAAAAAACTTAAACCCCAAGCAGCTTCTTCTCGTATTTCTTTGTTGGGGTCTTTTAAAAATTTTATTAAAAGAGGAATAACAATATTATGATTGTCATCAAAGTCTTTTAAACGAATAACAGCGCGCAATTTTTCATTTATATCTTCATTACTTAATTGTTGCTGAACATCAGAAAAATTAGGCAAATTTTTAGCTCTTGGATAAATTTCTTCAATTGCTTTATATAATTCCTTTCTCATACGTAAACTTGCAACAGTTTCAGTTTGAGCAATTACTTGCAAAGTTATTATAAAAAATAGGCATAATAGTTTTTTCATTTTTTTTCCTTAAAATATTTTCCCTTTGGAAAGTAATTCTAAAAGTTTTATTTGCTCTTTAATAAGCTTTTTGTCCTCTGCATATTTCACAAGGCTTTGCAGCTTTTTTGCTAGAGTTAAAGCATCTTTGATAAAAATAGTTGAATCAGAATGTTCAGAGACAAAACTATTGTAGTCAACCTGATCAATCATGTTTAATTCAGTAAACTTAGAAAAATCGCTTAAGACTTTGATTGCATGTGAAAATTTTTTTTCTTGTACATATACCTGGGCTAGATAAAAGGAAGCTATCGCTAGGATTTGGCTATCTTCATTTTCGCGAATCAAAGTTTTGAGTAGTGGTTTGGCCTTCTGCCATTTTTTCTGTTGCTGATATAAAACCAACTGATCAATAATATCGATATTTGGCTCCAAATCAGAAGGTTGCACAACGTATATTGTATCGCTATTAACCTTTCCATAAGCAATGGTCAACAAAACGCCAAATACAAAAGCTAAAAAAATCGCTGCTATGAGCGGTAACATATTTCTTTTTGAATGAGAAACGGCTACACACTTGACTAGCTGCCCTGTTATATCGGGTGCAGGAAAAGGATAAGAACATTTTTGATATTCTTCGTCTATATCCTGGAAATCATTATACATTTTTGTACACAATGAACATTGTTCCAAGTGCTTATTAAGATCAGGAAAATCTTGAATATTTAACTCATTATCCAAAAGTAAGGAAAGTTGTTGTTGGTATAATTCGCAACTCATTGAGAAGCCTCCTGTTCCTCGGAGGAACTTTTTAATTTTCTTTGAAGCGTTTGCCTTGCTCTAAAAATAAGACTACCAACAGCTGACACTGGACATTCTAATTCTGAAGCAATGCTTTCATAACAAGCTTTACCATGAATTTTCATTAGAAATGCTAATCTTTGCCTTGTTGGAAGTTGATCAAGGGCCTCTTGTAATTTAGGAGAAATATTTTCTTCTTTTGTTGGCGGCACATTTGCATGAGTATATTCTTCTAAACGTACTGTTTTCATTTTTTTTTCCCGTCGCAATCGATTTAAACACTCATTGGTTGCAATTTTTGCAAGATACGAACGAAATTTACCTTGAGCCTGGTATTGAGAACTATTTCTATACAGTTTTATAAATACTTCTTGGGTAGTGTCTTCAGCATCTTCTCGTACTCGTAAAAACTGATAACAAATGTTTACAACAAACATTTGATGTCTTAGAACAAGCATAGAAAAGGCTTCTTGATCTCCGCTACGTGCACGCTTAATTAACCATTCATCCATATCTATCCTTTTGTAAGTAACAAATTATTAATGTCTTACTATCTATAACACCAAGTTTTTTAAAATTTTGCGCAAAAAATTAAAATTGTGCACAAAAGTCGCAGTAATCAAATGAAAGAATGTTGATTAAAGATATTGAGGTAGTCCATATCATGTAGTGATGTTTTCTAAAAACTTCTTTTTTGATACAATTTAAAACAAAAAAGTAGTTATCAGAAAAGGAGATATGAATGAAATGTCCGAAATGTGGCTCGAAGAAGTCTATAAAAAATGGAAGCGTGTACGGAAAAGCAAAGCAGAAATGTAAAGAATGTGGACAATACATAATAAATCGAACAAAGAAAACGATTTCAAAAGAAGAATGGAACTTGGTGGATAAACTGCTATTAGAAAAAAGTCCGATTGCAGGAATATCCAGAGTTACAGGAATATCGGAGTTTTGGTTACAAAAATATGTGAACAAAAAATACGCGACAGCATCACCTAGGGTAGAAGTAAAAAAAGCAATAAAAGCAATAAGATTTGGTTAGCTATAGATACCAACACTAAAGAAATTGTCGGAGCTCACATTGCAAAACGTGATAAAGAAGGAGCGCAAGGTCTTTGGAATTCTTTACCAGCGGTATACAGGCAATGCGCTTTATCTTATACTGATTTTTGGGATTCTTATTCTGAGGTTTTTCCTTCTAAACGTCACAAAGCTGTTGGCAAACATACTGGTAAAACAGCTTACATTGAACGTTTTAACAATACCCTTCGGCAAAGAGTTTCTCGACTCGTCCGTAAAGCTCTTTCTTTTTCCAAAAAAATCGAAAACCATATTGACGCTCTTTGGTTATTCATTCACCATTATAATTCTTTACTACAGAACCAGGTACTGCTGACGAATTAATGCTATAAAAGAATATAAAGCCTTTGGAAGTTTTGTCGCTCTGTGATTTAGAATAGAAGGATCTTAATCATAATTCTAATTCTTAATCTTAATCTGGAGCGTTGAAATGGAAGCATATTTTGACCACGAGAAACTGAAAGTATACCAACAAGCAATAGAATTCATAAAATGGTGCAATCCTATACTAAAAAAGTTACCAAGAAAATTGGCTGCGCTCTATCAGTTGGATAGAGCATCAACCTCGATTGTTTTAAATATTGCAGAAGGAAACGGAAAATATACACCTAAAGATCGCTACTTTGATATTGCTAGAGGATCTGCGCTTGAAAGTGCTGGCGCTTTAGATATAATAATTACCAAAGAATACTACCCTAAAGAGCAAATTAATTTGGGAAAAAATGTGCTGCGGTCAATTGTCTCAATGCTGGTTCTTTTGATCAAAAGAACTTCCAAAGGCCGCGCCCCTTAAAGGATTAGGATTAAGAATTAAGAATTAAGATTTCTTGAACCTACAGATTACTCACTTATACTCCATTTCTTTTCATGTCTGTTCTGTTAAGTGGCCTGACAAAAGTAGTTACCCATTGAATGCAGGGATTTTATTTTCTAGCGCGGCGAGACGAAGGCGCGCAGCTATAGCTGCGTAACTAAGGAGCAACAAAGCTAGGAAATAAAAGAGCAAAATGCCAATGGGTAATTACTTTTGGCGGGTCACTTAGTACCAGCTTACTTCTTCTTGTATTTCTTTTCGCTTTTGCCTTGGACATTTCTATATCTCCCTCAATATACTCTTTGGAAGATACACTTTATCTTAATAACAGCAATTCATCAACAACACCTAATCACTACATGATATGGACTACCGTCGTACAAGTCACTTACACAAAGTCTCGCATCTTGGCGCAAGTGCATTTCTGCACTTTTATCAATCTAAATAGCATAACGAGCCATAAGTTGCATCAAAAAAAATACAAAAAACCAGCATATTGTTAGCTGTGCATTTTCCTTAGCAGAGCATTTTATTATTTTTTTTGTCAGTACCGCAAATACTATTATAGACAATAAGGCAACAAGAAACTGCATCGGGTTTCTAATTAACTCGATTTTATCTATAAAAGTAACTAGGCTCTTAGAAACTAGCGGTACACATGTTAAAACGACCGACATAAATAATAGGTTTTTCCATTGCAATCGATGTTGCATAATACGCAAGGCTAAAGACATACTACAGAAATATATAGCAAAAAATAATACAATATCTATGATGTTCATAGTTTGGTTTCCTTGGTAAAATTAGTTGACAAATAAAAAATTCCAGTCTAAACTGTGAGAAATTTGGACACTCTAGTTAATTTAGGGTGTAACAAAAAATATAGCCACATTCTTCAACAAAAATTAGGGTGTGTCACCCCCTACTTTAAAGGACAACAAATATGACTCCTGAACAGCTTAGTGAAAATATAAAAGCTTCGATCCCCGATGCTGAAATTCGTGTGAATGACTATACTGGAGGTGGTGATCATTTTGAAGTTATTGTTATGAGCAATAGTTTTGAAGGAATTAGTCGAGTAAAAAGACACCAAATGGTATACAAGTCTTTGGGAGATGCGATGGATGGAGCAATACATGCCTTGGCTTTAAAAACTCTGACTATTGCTGAATTTCAAAAATTAGCTAATCATGAGTAGAGACATTCAACGCGAAATAAAAAAAATAATTGATGAAAGCAAGGTTGTTCTTTTTATGAAAGGAACACCTTCTTCGCCAATGTGTCGTTTGAGCGCTAATATTGTTATGATGTTGAAAGAACATGGTCTTCACGACTTTAAAAACATTGATATTCTCAATGATTTTGCTATACGCGAAGGTGTTAAAGTATTTAGTGATTGGCCTTCTCTTCCTCAACTATATGTAAATGGCGAATTTATAGGTGGAAGTGAGGAAGTTCAAGAATTGTACGACAGTGGTATTCTTGGCAATAAACTTGAATAAATCTCATTTACTTAAGGCGGAAAGTCAAAACTTGGAACGATCCAATATTTGTGATTCGTAATCGTTTTATTGAAAACCAATCAATTAGGGCGTATTATAAACGCCCTAACCAAAATTTAATTTTTCTTATTAGAACAAACTTCAGCAAATATTTCTTTTTCGCGAAGAATATTTGACTGTATAGCTGATTTCAAGATGTTTTGGATAGAATGTCCATCATTAAAAAGCTTTAACCACTGCTGTGACATACTACCTTGGTCAAGCATACGCGGAATTTTATCTATACAACATCCGAAATTATGCTTTTTGGCTATGTCTTTTGTTTGTGAATATATATCCTCAATCCAGCTCTTCATGGTAACTGTTTGCCCAGTTTCCCAATTCATAACTTGTGCTTCTAAGCTTTTTTCAGCTGCTTTTTCGTCATTATCATCGGCAATAATCCGCAACTCTTCATTGCTAAAATCTTTTGTAAGTGGGTCAATAGTTTCATCATTCATTATCTGAATAACACGTGCCTCTAAAAGAGCTGTAAGAGTTACTATTTCCATTGGATCAGAAACCAAATCGCATATACGCAGTTCAAGTCTATTAAGTTCGTAAGGACGTTTATTGCCATTCGGCCTTACACTACTCCATAAATGCCTAACATTTTGCATATTTTTTAAACGAATCTGTTCTTCCATCCAGTCGATATAATGCCGATGGTTAGAAAATAGTGGCACTATTTTTGGAGTTTTAGGAAATCTTTTCCATCTTGTTGAGTGATAACCCGTTACTTCATTATCCATAAAAGGTGACGAAGCACTCATGGCTAAATACATACAACCTTCCATGCGTATAACACGGCAAACACGCATCAATACTTCTGGATCACCAATTCCTAGGTTGATGTGTATACTTGCCGTAACAACATTTGTTCCGTAAGTTTGTTCTATAAAATCATGGTATGGATTATCAGGGTAAGAACGATCAAAGTGTTTTGTATCTCCCAATGACAAAGCACTACCAGGAATAATAGTATAGTTACGACTTTTGAGATATTCTCTTAGCATCACCCGCGGCTGTATAAGCTTACAAAGAGACTCTTTGTAATCGCGCGTTGGTGAAGTGATATATTCTACATTTCGGGTATCAGGTTCTCTTTCAAATCCTTCAAGATCTCTACTAATTTTGTCAGACAACCCAATGATTTCCGCTTCGTATGTACCAGTGTACATTTCTACTTCAAAACCTTTGTTCAACAATATTAAATTCCTTAATCCCGGATTTATTAAAATATAGTTTTGCAAATATATTATTTAAGAAGCTTTGACATATTCATTGATAAAATAACGGTGAAATGCACAACCTGTATCTAACTCAGGATGAAAAGTAGTTACGAGTATATTATTTTTTTTAATAGCAACAATCTCTTGTTGTTGATTTTGTTCAACGCACAATAACTTTTCACAAGCACCTATAGATACAATACGAGGTGCTCTAATAAAAATCAAGCTTACATCGCTATTATCAATAAAAGGCAATGTCGTTTGATATTGAAAGCTGTCTAGTTGACCTCCGTAAGAATTACGCTCTATTTCTATATCGAGTATTCCTAGAGAAGTTGTATTTTTTTTCCCGTCAATGCTACGAGAAAGAAGTATGGCTCCCGCACAAGTTCCCCATACTGGTAAACCTTGCTGTATTTTTTTTGCTAAAGGTTCCATAAGCTTAAACGCATTTAACATTTTGTGGATACAAGTACTTTCACCGCCAGGAAGAATAATAGCATCAATACCATTTAAATCTTGTGGGTAGCGCACCTCTTGTGTAGTAGCTCCTGCAGCGCGTAATTTTTTATCGTGCTCAATTACACTACCTTGGAAGGCCAAAACACCTATATTTTTCATTACCAGCCTCGCTTCGCCAATTTTTTTTCCTCTGGTATCTGCGATATCTCTAAGCCAGCCATCGCATTTCCTAAGTCTCTAGAAACTTCAGCTAAGAGCTGCGCATTTTTATAATCGCTAGTCGCTTTGACAATAGCAGCACCGGTTTTACTTGGATTTTCAGATTTAAAAATACCCGAACCGACAAATACACCTTCAGCACCTAACTGCATCATTAAAGCTGCATCAGCTGGTGTCGCTATTCCTCCTGCAGAAAAATTTACGACAGGTAACTTTCCATCTTTAGCTACTTGGCATACTAATTCATAAGGTGCTCCGTTTTCTTTTGCCCACACAATAAGTTCTTCATGGTCCATACGTGAAATAGTTCTAACACCATCTTTAATAGTACGCATGTGCCTAACAGCCTCAACAACATTTCCCGTACCAGCTTCTCCCTTAGTTCTTATCATTGCTGCACCTTCTGCAATACGGCGTAATGCTTCTGCTAAGTTAGTTGCGCCACAAACAAAAGGAATAGAAAAATTCTTTTTGTTTATATGGTGCTTTTCATCTGCTGGAGTTAAAACCTCTGATTCATCAATATAATCTATTTTTAGCGCCTCTAGTATCTGCGCTTCAACAAAGTGGCCTATACGTGCTTTGGCCATTACGGGGATAGAGACGGCTTCTTTGATTTCGATAATCAAGGAAGGATCTGACATTCTTGCTACACCACCATCCTTACGTATATCTGAGGGAACTCTCTCTAGGGCCATTACTGCCACAGCACCTGCATCTTCTGCAATTTTGGCTTGTTCAGCATTTACAACATCCATAATAACGCCGCCTTTAAGCATTTGCGCCAAATTTTTATTTAATTGCTCTCTATTTTCCATTGTATTTCCTATCTCTAAAGAATTGTTTTTTTAACTCAAATATAGGTATATTTGGAGTGACAAAACGATTGAGTTTTGTTATTTGGATAGTTTCTACTTGGGGAAAACCCCAAGTAAATGACCCGTAGAGTTTAGGATGAGGGCTACATCCTAAATTGTTTTTTTAAACTAAAGCTTGCTGAATAGCATCGTAATTAGGTTCTTCTCCTGGGCTTTCCAGTACTTCGCAATATTTTAATTTTCCTTCAGCATCAACAACAAACGCAGCTCTTTTTGATACGCCATGAAAATCAAATTTTTCAGGGACAAAACTTGCAAAAAGGCTTCCGTATAATGCAGAAACTTTTTTGTTAAAGTCACTCAAAAGAGGAAAAGAAAACTTATGTTTCTCAACCCAAAGCTTTTGAGAAAATGGACTATCGACACTAATTGCCAATACTTGAGCATTTAACTCTTCATATTTCCCCATGTTATCGCGAGCATAACAGAGCTCTTTTTCGCAAACACCAGTATTAACAAAAGGAAAGAACAATAGTACAACATTTTTTCCTTTAAAAGAACTTAAAGCTACATCCTGTAGATCATGACTTTTTAAAGTGAAATCAGGCGCAAGATCTCCAACCTTTAAAGTATTTTGTTCAGACATTGTTTATCCTTAATATAAATGATTAGGGCGGTCAAGATGCCTTTTATTTTTTCATATCAAAACGGTTTAAATATTTTTGGCCTTATTTCCGCTGTATAGATTAGAAACGCACAGTTGCCTAATGATATCATAGTAATATTTGATGTCAAGCAAATTTATCACCGGTGAAATACGCTGTTTTTTATATATATTATACGCTTGCGCCTTAGAGAGCAGTTTGTTTTTTCGGCAAACTAAGTATATTGATTCGTAAATTTTCGCGCATTATAATGTAGATAATTTTGAATGTTCAACTAGGTACTTTGATGGTACTGTACGAAAAAATACAAGTTAGGTATGTAAACAATTTTGAATCAGTGTACCGAAGATAATTTCCTTCTTTTTGATTGTGGGCACTCTCGTTTCAATGCAAAAAATTTTTATGCAACCATTTGTCAAAAAGAAGTGTATATAGCAGTAGTGGTCACGATTAAAGTAAGTGTCAGACTGTAAATTGTATTTTGAAATGAGAACACATGTCACTAGATATTGCGTATATAAAACTAGCAGTGGAGGGCAACGAACAAGCCTGGCAAAAAATCATTGATCATTATGATAAAAAAATATTCGCTTTACTGCAACGTTTTACTCAAGATCGTTGGGAAATAGAGGATATATCTCAAGAAGTGTGGATACGTTTGTATAAGAAAATATCACTTTACGATTTTAATTATCCTTTTTATTCGTGGATATTAAAGGTAACAACTAATGTTGCTATTAACTACAAACGAAAACGCCGTTGGTGGGAACATCTAGCTATTGATATACCTGGAAAATCTACAATGAGTAATTGTGAGCTACAGGATGAAATACGCAAGCCGCTGTCGTTGTTAAATTCTACTGCGCGTATTATATTTTTACTATACCACTATGAATCATATTCAACAAAAGAAATTTCATCGATATTGGAGATACCAGTTGGTACTGTGAAAAGTAGCTTAAGTCGTAGTTCTAAGCAATTGCAAATTTTTTTTGATAGGAGAACACATTGAATTGTCAACAGGCTGAATATCTTTGGCAGAATTATCTCAATGGAGAATTATCTAAGGAACAACAAATAGAAATCCGGCAGCATCTATTTTCATGTGATTGCCTAAAAAATATAGACTTTGCATTTTGGTTGTATGAGTTATGTCAAAAAGACGCGATAGTCACTAAATCTAAAAGCAAAATCTACTGGTACGCAGCGGCAAGTTTATTATTCGCATGTCTTGGATTTTTCATGCTTACCAGTAGTAAGCAACCTCAAAATTCAATTAAAATAATTCACATTGAGTCACATACAACATATATATCAGAAAATAATCATCAAGTTGTACATTATTATTACGATTTAGGAGAATATAATGATTAAATTATTTAGCGCTATTTGTTTACTTAGCTTTTCTATTTGTTATGCTCAAGATCTTCATGCTGTAGAAGTTCGTCACTTTGACATTAAAAAGTTTTTGTCAAAAGCAGGTAATATTCGTTTAGATGACAATGGTTCTATTTCAAAAATGGAAAGAGTGGTAGAAGAATTATTATTTAAAGCTATTCGCGTACATTTACAAGCCAATAATTTAGAGAAACAACTGCACAGCATTGAAATCATAAAATCAGACATTGTTTGTGTAGCAACATTACAAGTAAACAATAAAATAGAAACTTTCCTAAACCAAATGAAGGTAAATCGTTCTTTTTCAGTTCAAATTCAAATGGTACGCGCTATACCATTAGATAAAATAGAGTGGCTTTTGAAAAAAAAAGAAGATTGGCAATACCCCAATGTTCATATATTAGTAGATTCTGTCACACCCAAGCAAGCCAAAAACGAAATCGAAATACACAAGGAAAACCACTATAAAGTAATGTCTTCGCCTACAATTTCAATCAATGATCTTTTTATTAACAAATTAGAAATGGCTAGTAAACAGAAGCTTCATTATATCAGTGGTTATCAATATGCAAAGGTTGCTGGTGAAGAAAAAATGATAACAATTCCACAGTTAAAAAAACTAGAGAGAAAATTTGATCTTTACTTGCTTCCTATACCAAAAAAAAATAAAGAACATCATCTACATTTACATTTAACTGCCGCTGATTACCTAAAACCAATAAAAAAAATTAAAACGCAGCGCGGCCCTATTCATAGTCCACAATTGTACAAGAGCAAACAAATGTTAATATTAGCTTTTAAAACTCCAACGACTATCCGTATTGTTGTTGGACCTAATCAAAAGCAAGAAGTAAATATTTTATACATAAATATTGATTTAAGTAAGAATAAACCCACTGGTTTGTTAAGTGGACGTGTAATTGCAAAGGTGGAAAGAAAAATTACGTGGAATGAAGAACAAGTAGATCTTCCGCAAATGGGAACTCAGTATATCCTAGAAACAGGAAAAAGTACCCATATTAATAAAAAAAGTTTTGTGTCATTATATAGGAAGAATAACGATAAAAAAATAGCCGATGGGGTCATTACCGAAATTAAAGACCAAGTATGTATTGCCGAGTTTACAAATCAAATAACAATCCCATTATCAGAAGTCTATTTCTCTATACATGCAAAAAAGTAGATTGTTTTCACTTACAAAATGATACAGCTCCTGGCTCTTAGTTATTGATTGGCGAGCTAGGAGCCAAAACATTATTCAGACTTTTGAGACTGTTCATCATCCATACGTGCAATTTCTAAAAGTAGGTATGCAACATCTTCATCCATACTGAGTTCTGTAGGTTTTATATCAGCAATAAATTCAAATTTTCCATAATCCCATCTTGCAATACAAAAAAAAGCATCTTCCCCTTTTAACTCATTTACCTCACTATGGACAATATAACCATCTTGAAAATGTATATATCCCTTATCATCACGCCCTTCAATTTTAATATAACCCGTTTTCCTTTCGCCAGCGATCATTTGCAAAACGGTTCCGATATCTAAAACTCCAAGGTCACCTTTCAATGATTTTCGTAAGCGCTCAACAACTTCACTTTTATTTTTCATGATCGTTGTTTCAGCACCTTTTAATTCTGGCGGAGTTTCTTTGGAACCGACTAACTCAGTTACTTCGTAATAACAAATACTATGTTCAGCTATTAAAATAACATCTTTGTCCTTTAAAGAGTATTCCTTACAAGACATTCCGTTAACATAAACACCATTTTGACTTTGTAAATCGTAAATAACATAAGCCTTTTTTTCTGGTACCCACTTGACAATAGCATGCTTTCGTGAGACCTCTGAGTCCGATAATCGTAGTTCATTTCCTTCACTACGCCCAATAGAAAAATCTCTTTTTTTGCTTAGTCTTGATCGCGGAAAAGGAAAACATTCTAAGTAGCTTCCAGGTAAAATACGTTTTGAAATTTTATTTTCATTTTGGCCAATGACTATTTGATCGATTAAGCCTTTGCTACGTCGTGGAATTTTTTTTATTTTTTTTGTTTTGCCGTACATATAAATTCTCTTTATCTTCGCTAAACCTTTTGGCTGGCACCACATCGAACAACTAGAAAACAGAGAAACACCTTACGAATCATAACAAAAATAACGGTGTTGTGCTAGATGTAAATATGATGTTGCAGTGGGGTAACTCTTTACATAAATAATTTTGATAGTTTTTATCAAATAGGTTATCGCACAAGTATACATTGCGAAGACAAGGTAGAGCTTTCAATTCAAAAGGAAGGGTTGTGAGCTTATTGTTTGACAAATTTAACTGCCGCAAATTTTTTAGTTCTAAGATTTGAGAAGGGATAGAACGAATTTGATTGTTAGAAATATCCAAACTTTCTAGGCGAAAATATCGAAGAAGTGTATTGGGAAATTTTTTCAAATAATTATGCGAAATATTTAGATGTTTTAATGGTAGATTTTTGTAAAGAGGGAACGCAGCTAGTTTATTCAACGAAACATCCAACTCTTCTAAATTACGAAGTTCCTTAATAGTTTCAGGCATCTGCTTGATATTATTTCCACTTAAATTAAGGCTTATTAAAGAAGAGAGTTTGTTCATTGGTCCAAGAATAAAATCATTACTATTCAAATTTATAGTTCTCAATTTAGAATTTATGCGCTCGCAATTTTGCGGCGAGTACAAGATCAAATGTGTCAGAAACGATAACGAAAAAACATGATCTTGTACATCATTTTTAATAATTTGAACCATCACTTTATTAGAAAAACCGCAACTAGAAAAACCACACATTTCTAAATTTCCAAAGCAAACGGAACTGCGAAAACTACAGTTTTCGAAATGCGAATTTTTAATATTGTAAACGACGTTCTCATCTAAATAAAACGTGCAACCACTATACACCGTGTCACTTTCAATATTCTTCAATATTTTTTTTATTACATTGTGCATAAACACGCCTTAGCAATTTTTGTTACAATACACAGAAATACCTAGTAACATTACCATAGGAGGAACTCCTTGAGCTAAGACACCCGTAATCATAGTTGGAGAAGAATACAGCAGAACAAGAGCTGCCCCTAACATACAAGAACCGATATAAGCTAAAAGAGTAAAACCAATTGTTTGATTTTTCTTCATTACAAGAAGAGCAGCGATTATTCCCAAGGCAAAAAACAAATTGTAAAAACCTTGATTAAAAGCTAGTAACTTGGTAGCACTTATCGTTTCAGCACTTTGTCCAAAGATCTTTTGTACCTTAGGGTTAGTCCATAGTAAGCTTTCTAGGCAAAAAAACAAGATGTGTATCACAGATGCGAGTAAAGCGGATATTTTAATTATAGTTTTCATAAATTTTCACTCATTTGAAAATGTTTTAATTAGGGCCTGTCATCATTCAATACAGATAAAAATATAACGGATTCATTTAATGATACGCCAGTAGTATTGAGCCCGAGCCCGTTTGCGAGCCCGCGCCCGAAAACTTTTTGAGCGACAGAAAGTGATTTATTGGTTCAATACTAGTTTTTTGCGATGGAAAAAGAAACTTTGCTTCTTTGATAAATTGTTAGTGAAAGTTTCAGAAACGGGCTCGGGCTCGAAAAAACACACAATATTTTGAATGATGACACGCCCTAAAAGTATAAGAAATTAGGATATTTCAAAAAGTGGCAGAGAAAGATTACGACGAATAGCAATGATACGCAATATCAAAGTAACTGTCATCGCAATAATTATGCTAATATTCGTGCTCGCAAAATTTTCTACAATCAGATAAGAAATGCTTCCTACAAATGACGCTGTTGCATATATTTCTTTTCTTAGTACAAATGGAATTTCATTGGTCATTACATCGCGAAGTAGTCCACCAAAAGTTCCAGTCATAACTCCCATAATAATAGCAATAACAGGAGAAACACTTGCTGCTATAGCGACCTGTGTTCCAATTACTGTAAAGAGCGCTAAACCAAAAGCATCTGCGTATACTAATACTATATTGTTAATAGTGCAACGTTTTCTCAAAAAAATAGTGAGACACGCACCACTAACAGCAACAAGAATATAATTATGGTCTTGAACCCACGCAACAGGAGTATTTCCAAGAATTAAGTCTCGTAGAGTGCCTCCACCGAGTGCTGTAGCAACAGAAATCACCGCAACGCCAAAAAAATCTAAAGATTTTTTTCCAGCACTAAGGGCACCACTAACAGCAAAAACAAAGATTCCAAATAAGTCAAAAATATAAATCATAGTTTTTATCCTATTTTTTTTAAATTTTTTTTCAAAACATGTGATCTGTTTACACTTTACATATAGAGTTCGCATTTACGCCTTATGTAAGCCATATCAAAATAGCAAAAATTTTAGCTGGTGAAAAAATGAAACTATATAAAAATTGCTCTGAACTAACGGTAAAACTAATAGAATATATCAAAGAAAATCCACATACGGTAGATCATATGAATGAATTTTTACACCGTTATCAGGATGTGGTTTTTAATTTTATTCGCTTAAGTGTTGGTAATTATCACGATAGTTTAGAACTTACCAATAAAGTTCTTCTTACATTATCTGTAAAAGTAAAAGAAATTCAACACCCTCAGGCTTTCAACTATTTAGCTATTAAAATAATCAAAGGGGAAATTGGCAACTTTTGGCGCACCCAAAAATCGAAAAAGCGAGCTATCGTTCAAAATAAAAGCGAGCACGAAGTATTTGCTGAACAAGTCTTTGTAAATGATCAAAGAGCTTCTGAAGTATTCGAAAGTTTATTAATTCGCGAAATTATAGAGGAGATGCCTGATCCTTATATAAAAGATATATTTTTGTTAAAGTATCGCGATAATCAGAATGCTTCGTGTATAGCTAAAGATTTAGGGATTAGCCGCTATCAAGTCAATAAATCTCTTCAGATTTTACACAATGAGCTAAAGAAATGCATAGGAGAACAATCGTGACAAATGAGTTTGACCGTAAATTAAAAAATTGTGCCAAGCTTTGCTACGGAGAAAAGGGAATAGGAAAAATGCCGAGATACAAACTGAAAAACAATGAAATTAGTAATTCCATACTAGAAAAATTTCAACATGTATCGCAAAAATCTCCCACAAGACAAAAGGAGAATACAATGGAAATAGCGGGATATAATGTTATAAAAAAACTAGGACAAGGTGGCATGGGAGCAGTATATCAGGCGTTACAACTATCAATGGAACGCACAGTGGCGATTAAAGTTCTCTCAAAGCAGCGCCAAACAAAAGATTATGTAGCAAGATTTCAACGAGAAGCACATTCGGTCGCAAAATTAAACCACAAACATATTATTACCGGTATCGATGCTGGTACAAATGATGATTTTCATTATTTTGTAATGGAATATATCGCGGGAAAGAATGTTGCACAACTTATTGATAGTGATCCACTTCCGGTGAATAAAGCCTTAGAAATTGTAACCCAGGTCTCCGAAGCTTTAGAATACGCTGATCGTCAACATAATATTATACACCGCGATATAAAACCCGAAAATATAATGATTCGTACAGAAGATAGTCATGCTAAATTGTGTGATTTAGGGTTAGCTAGGTGTACCAACGCATCAACAATGACAGTGAGTGGCCGAATTATGGGCACTCCTCACTATATGTCGCCTGAACAATGCCGAGGAGAAAGTGGCATTGATAAACGCAGTGATATCTATAGTTTGGGGATTACACTATTTCACATGGTAACAGGCGAAAAACCTTTCGATGCTCCGCACGCTGCCGCTATTTGTCTTAAACATATTTCAACAAAATTGCCAAACCCCAAAAAATTTAATAAAAACTTGCCAGACAATCTATATCCTCTTATCCTCAAGATGTCAGCCAAAAGTAAAAGTGACCGTTTTCAAAATTATAGTGACTTAATTAAAGCTTTAAAAAATATAAACACCCTTACTGTCCGCCCAACAAATAAAATTGTAAATACAAAAACACCTGTAACAAAATTGACACGTACTTCTCGCATGCGTTCATCGAGGGTTTCTCCTCCTCCACAGAAATCCCACTGGAAACTATGGGCTAGTAGTGCTGCTGCCGTAATATTCTTCTTTATTTTACTAAACTCCGTAGGTGTCAGCCCGCAAGAAATTCAAAAACAGATATCGCAAAAAATAGATGTAAATAATCTTGAAAAAGCTTACGAATTATCGGAGATCCATAGTGATATTTCTCCACAAATTAAAGAAACAAAAAACTATCTTAGTAATTATTTGTCTCTGAAAGAAAAAAGCCAAGACGAAAAAAATGACAGTGCATTTACGCATTTGATTGACAATGGTATTGAAGGACCATCTTGGTATGTAAATAGAGTTACCAATTTAATAAAGCAAGTGCAACAGCGCAAACAACAAAAAATCTATGCGCAAAAAGCTGCCCAAAATCGTTTGCGTTTAGATCTAGAAAAAGATGTTGTCGATTCTATTAAAATCAGTGATATATATAAACTACAAGAAGCTTTACTAAAAATAAAGAATAACAATATTGCAACGAAGTGGGGAGAATCTTTTATAGACCAGGAAAACACTCTATGGGAAATGATGGTTGCACAGATTATCTATATTTCGCGCAACAATAAAAACAAAGAGCAAGTTATTTCTGTTTTACAGAATCTACTTGAACAAAATTTTTCTGAAACTGTAGATAGTATAGTAAAAAAAGAAATCACAAAATTAAGCTCAGAAAATATTCCTAGCGACGAATTTGATTGGCAAGAGGATATAAAACGTGTACAAACGCTCGTAACAAATAAAAACTATCAACAAGCAGGAAACCTTCTAAAAGATTTTAGTCAACAAAATCACAAAATCAAAAATCATGTTATTGCTTTTATAGAGAAAAAATTTGATCATAAAATGAACAAAGTGGCAAATATAAATATTAATGTAATGAACATCAAACCTACCATAGAACAGTTTTTAGATGCTGTGAGTTTTTATTCACATATAACAGAATTATTAAATTCGAAACACTCTATACACGATAAAACAATAGATGTGTTTCAAACTATCAACAATAGTATATACAACAAAATGCAGCGTATAGATAAACCTAAGATGATGATAAAAAGTATTGAACATGTTAGTTGTTTGTATACAAAAACTATTGACGAGTTACCAAACTCTCACCAACAAAATTGGAAAAAAATCATATCTAATAATTTATCTCAATATCTAGCTCTAAACTCAAATTTTGTAAAAGAATTGGATCGTTGTCAGTACTTACTACAAATGAACTATATAATCGATGAAGGTAAAGGTTTTATTGGTGACAAAGTGCAAAATCAACATCGCGAAATGGCGAAAACAACGTTCAATAATCTTACTCTACACATGTTGAAACTAATAGAGCAAGCAAAATACTGGCAAGTAAACCAAACATATGAATCTTTAAACAAATATAAATCTTTAGATGAATTAGAGTTTGCCGCTGTAGATGGAAAAATTATAGATACTATTGAAAGCGCTGCCAAAAAAGTATTAAAAGATCATGGCCCTGAGCAAACAAAAATATACTACGAGAGACTACAGGAACAATTTCCAGAAGATGAAGAAATAGCTATTGCTATTGAAGAACTTTGTCAAAATTTCGAAGAACAAGATAACCCACAACAAAAGGAGATAGTTGCTGGACAAGTCAAAAAATTCGAGGGAAATTGGTTAGAAATTAATTATCCATTTTATCGCCCCAAGAATAGAAAACCAGAGAACATGGAAAAAGATTGGTTCTTGTTCAGGTATGCTAAAAAATTCAAGCCTTTAAAACTAAAGATGTATTCTCCCAAATTTATTCTACTCAACAAAAAAGAAGTGGTACTATGGAAGTACCCACTAAAACCAAATTATTTTCACCTCAAAGCATATTTAGTTAACCCTGAAAATAATAAAATGAAAAGAGAGTTCAAGAACGTAGTTGCAAATGTACCAAACGACATGGGAAAAGCTTTTGGAGCTGTTCTTTTTTATAGACCTAACAAACCATATTATTTGTTTTTATTTAACATGCAAGATCGCCGTAATCGTTTGTATATTGTAAACAAAGGAAAGCAAAAACTAATCCATACGTCAGAGGACTCGTTCTCTACTCACCGCGAAAAATATGAGCTATGGTTACAATATCAAGCTGAGGATGGAAAACTTAATTTTTCCTGTGGAGGGGCCAACAGTTCATACATAATAGAGAATGAACACGTAGAACCGGAAGGTTTCGTAGGATTAGTGGCTTCTGATTGGTTGGCAACACCGTTTGTTGAAATTCAAAGTAATTTAAATATGGAAGAGTTTCCTGAAAACGATAATATAAATTTACAAAAAGCGAAGTAACTAAAAATTCCAACTTAGAGATAAAAGAAATGGCACGAACAGCTTTTGTAGCTATTCGTGCCATTTCTTTTAGAGTAAAAAATCAACGTTGTATTTGTTTAGAACCTGTTAATTGGTTAGCGAATTATTTTGCGACTAAAGGATACCACAAACAGTCCCATAAAAACTACGCCTATCAAATACTCAACCATCGCGAGTAGTCTTGCAATACCAGTGACTTGAAGGTCGCCATAACCACCACTAAAAACAACTAAACTAGTGTTTATTGCATTTAAAAAATTGTTAAGTTTAG
The DNA here is from genome assembly GCF_041508025.1 of Candidatus Uabimicrobium helgolandensis. Classification (NCBI taxonomy): domain Bacteria; kingdom Pseudomonadati; phylum Planctomycetota; class Candidatus Uabimicrobiia; order Candidatus Uabimicrobiales; family Candidatus Uabimicrobiaceae; genus Candidatus Uabimicrobium; species Candidatus Uabimicrobium helgolandensis. Next base: position 699,504 of record NZ_CP165719.1, on the reverse strand, counting down.
CATTTTCTAAGCCAAAACTAATATTTCCCGCAGCTCCCAACATCGAATAGCACGCGCCGAACAAAAATATTAGAAGTCCCACGGCACCAAGTGTCCGAAAAGGCATTGTTCCGTATCCACATCCTAGGTCTAGAAATAAATACTCAAACAAGCGTTTTCCTCCTTTGATTGGACTTAGAGGTATAGGCTGACTTTTGCGCTGCATTTTTTTAAATTGATAGTACGCCCAGTCTTCTTCGTCGAAGCGATTCATCGCTTGAAATGCCGTTCTAAGGAAAGCATATTCTTTTGCGGCCATTTGATAATTTCCAGTATTCTCAGGAAATACATGGCCTTCGACAACAGATCGTTCGATATTGAGCCCTGGTGTTGTAGTGTCTACAAAACGAAAACTTTGGTTTTCACCTAGAGTGGCGTTAATTATCGAAATATTGCGTCCACTCATTACATTACTCAAGTCGGTTTTTGCATGAAGAATACAATTGTCAAGACTAGTATTTAAACCAATAACAGAGCCAATAAGCAGTAGCTCATCTTCGATCCGACTTCCTGAGATATTAAAATCTTTTTCTACGTTTATTTGGCGAAAGTCTGCTTTTCCTCCCCAAAACGTTCCGATGAATGTGGCGCTTCCATTTGTAATACGCAAACTGTTAAAGCGGCCTCCTTTGCGTAACTCTGCCCCTTGGAATGTTGCATCTCCATAGAACGAAGCGTAGCCAAAATTTACATTTTGTTCAAAAATGCATTCGTAAAAAGATGTATAAGAAAATTTTGCAGATTCGGCGTTTATATTACCTTTAAACTGAGCACGCTGTATTTTGGCACGACCAAACTTGGTTTTTTTAAGAGTACATTTTGCGTGGAAGATCGTTTCTGCTAATACAAGAGTTTCTACCTCACACTGACGTAATATAAACTCTTGTTTAAACTCATTTTTATTGAAATCTAGTATACCGATCTTACATTCGGTTATTTCAACAGGAGTTTCAATTTCTAATTTACACATAGAAAGGCGTTCTACGTATACCTGATGAAGTCTTTCGCCATTTTTTAATTTTTCTTTGGCTTCTTCTTGTGATAAAGTTGGTAGGTCACTCATTATTTTCCTCTGTTATCAAGTCAAAAAATTCTTGTATTAGATTGCAAGTAACTCGGACACGGTAATTTTTTGTTGAACGAATATCATCTATTGCAGATATTTCCGTTTGTAAGACTTGTTGTGCTTCATGAATGTCAATTTGCGAATATTGTTTTCCGCAAAAATAATCTTCAGTTTTTGTACAACGAACAACTGTAGGTGCAACACTGGCGACGGAAATTTTTACATTTTCTATTTTTTCTTTTGTAAAGTTTGCAAGCGCTGCTATACATATTTTGGATATCGCTTGCGCTTTGCGTGTACCAACTTTACGATAATAATGCAATTTGTGTTTGTTTTGTCGTGGTAGAATAATTTCTTTAATGAGCTCATTAGCCGCTAATTGCGTTTGTTTATAGTCTTTATGAAAATTTTTATATTCTATATTTTTTTCATCTGTACTCGAAATAATTTTTAGACTAGCGTTGTAAACCAAAAGAGCCGGCGGAGTGTCTGCTGCTGGTGAAGCATTGGCAATGTTCCCACCAATAGTCCCTCTATTTTGAATTGCAATTCCGCCAGTGACTTTTGCCGCTTCATAAATACAAGGAAATTCGTCTCGGATAACTTCATTTTGACGCAATTCACTATAAGTAGTTAAAGCCCCTATTTTTACATACTCATCACTTATACAAATCCCCTTTAATTCATTTAGAGAATGAATACTTACATAATTTCCTTCGGGAAGGTTACCGGTATCAAAAAGAACCATTAAATCTGTTCCCCCAGCAATAGGCCGGTTACCATTATCTAATAATTGTAGTGCGTGATCTAAACTAGTGGCACTTGTTAAGTTGTATTTAGGAAGATATGCTCTCATCTTCTCTCTCCTCTATACTCTTTTTGACAGCATCTATAATTTTCGTATATCCTGTACAACGGCAAAAGTTTCCAGCTAGCCCTTCGCGAATCGCATCATCATTTGGATGTGGTTGGTCGCGTAAAATATTAAGAGTTGCCATTATCATTCCTGGTGTACAAATTCCACATTGTGCTCCACCCATATCAATAAAGGCTCGCTGCACTTTATGTATTTTTTCTCCTTCAGCAACCCCTTCAATAGTTTCCACTTCGCAATTTTGTACTTGTGCTATAGGAATTAAACAACTATTTGTTAAAACACCATCGATAAAAACACTGCATGCGCCGCACTCACCTTCACCGCATCCTTCTTTCGTTCCCGTTAACTGTAAATCATTGCGTAAAACGTCTAATAAACGTGAAAATGGATGAACATTTACTGTTTCAGATTTACCATTTACTTTAAATGATATTTCATTCATTTCGTTCCCTTTTCTATACAATCCATTAAATCTTCGGGCATAAGTGGAGCATGGCAAATATGTTGCCCTGTTGCATTTTCTACTGCAGAGATAATTGCTGGGGCAGTTCCATCAAGTGGAAGTTCTCCTATACCTTTACGAACGCTTCCTGGGGTAAAAGGTTCTGTAAAAAACACGCGTATACTAGGTGCGTCCAAAGTAGTTGGCATAATGTAATTTGTCATTTGGTTATTCGCCATTTGTCCATCACGCCATACAATATTTTCATATAAGGCGTAGCCTATTCCTTGCGCAACACCTCCTTCGATCTGTCCTTCTGCAAGAATTGGATGAACCACTTCTCCCACTTCTTGCACCGCAACAAAATCGTCGAGAGAAACTTCACAAGTATATTTGTCAATTGTTACTTCTGCTACGTAAGCTGCCCAAGCATAGGCGCTGTAAGCTGCTCCACGGTAGTTTTTGTCGTCCCACTTGATTCCTGCAGGAGGTTTATATTTGACGAACATCTTGAGCTCGCCAAACTCTTCTAAGTATTTTTTACTAGCACTAATAAATTGCTCTTCGCTATAATTTTCCTGTAATAGATTACTTTTTTGAAGTGTATCGCGGATACCCCAAACAGCCGATTCCACCAATTTACCAACAATCATACAAGTTCTTGAAGCTACGGTTGGTCCGCTATTGGGAACTTTTGCAGTGTCTGGATTTTCTATTTCAATTAGATCGTAACTAACTCCTAGAGCATCGGCAGCTATTTGCGAAAAAATAGTATTGGTCCCTTGCCCGATTTCAGTACTCGCAGCGAGAATTTTTACTTTTCCTTGTGCGGTTAATCTCGCTCCAACGATTGACGCTAAATGCACTTCGCCTGAGCCAGTGAAACCAGCGCCGTGATAGAATGTTGCAAGACCAATACCTTTGAAAGTTTTGTTGTTTTGTGAGTTATGAATAGCAAATTGTTTTTTTTTGGCAAAATAATCAGATTTTTCTAAAGCCATATCGAGAACTTTATCAATGCGAATATCTTCTTCCATCATCTGGCCAGTGGCATTTTCAACTCCGCGTTTTAAAAAGTTACGTTTGCGCAACTCAACAGGGCACATATTCATTTCTTTTGCCACTAAGTCTAAGTTACGCTCTAAAGCAAAAATGCTTTGTGGTGCGCCAAATCCACGAAACGCCCCTTGGGGTGGTCTATTAGTTGCAACTGCACGCGCGCGAACGCGTATATTATCGCATTCATATGGTCCTACTGCGTGAAGAGCTCCTCTTGATAAAACAACAGCAGAAAGTGTCGCGTATGCACCTCCATCGAGAATAAAATCAATATCAATCGCTAAGAGCTTACCATTTTCATCTACAGCTATTTTGTGTGTCGTGTGAGAAGGATGACGTTTTGTTGTCGCCACCATATCTTCAGCGCGGTCATACATTAACTTGACAGGTTTCTTTGCTTTACGAGCTAATAAAGCGGCATGCCCTGCTATGATAGAAGGGTACTCTTCTTTTCCGCCAAAACCACCGCCTGTTGCTGTTTGCACAATGCGAATTTTTTCTGCTGGTAAATTAAAAAGAGGAATAAGCGCCTTATGGATATAGTAAGGACATTGCATCGATCCCCATATTGTCACTTCTTCTTCATTTGCAATTGCAATCATACCGTTATTTTCTATGTATAGTTGCTCTTGTGCTCCTGTTTGATACTTTTCACAGATAATTTTATGAGCTTGTGTCCATACTTCATCTGTATTTCCTTTAGAAATAAGATACTCTTTTATAACATTATCTTCACCATAAATAATCTGCTTTTTATTTAAAGAGTCCTCTATACTAAGTACAGGCGCTAACGGCTCTACCTCTATTTGAATGCTACGTCGAGCTTCTTCTAATAAAGATTTATCTGGGTGAGCTAACAAGAGAATGGGTTCTTGTGGGTGGCGAATTTCTTCGTCTACCAAAAAAGGTTGGTCACTTTCTATCAAAGCAACAACATTCTCTCCTGGTACGTCCTTCGCGGTAACAATTGTAAACTCGTCCCAATTTATGTGTTTTGCAAAATGAATTTTCTGTATTTTACCTCGGGGAACTTTGCTACGAACAGTAATTCCATATATCATGTCAGGAAAAGTAAGATCATCTACATATTTACTTTTCCCCGTTACTTTTTCAACACCTTCTTTTCGCGGTACGTTTCTCCCCACCCATTTTTTGTTCATGCTATTTTCCTGTCTACCTAGTAAGATTCGTCTATCATTCTTCGAGTATTTGATCTTAGAATGCTTTCTACAAGAACTTGTTTTTGTTCAGAGGTCATATGCCGTGATACACTACCTAGTATTTCTTTGGCAGTGCGCAATGCTTCTTCACTTGTAAGGCAAACCTCAGTAATGTTTTCTTTGTTGCCAAATTTTAGTAGAAGCTGTGCGTTCATCTCTTCTAATGACATCAAATTCATTCTTTATTCCTTGTCTAAAATAAAAACTACATGCTTATGAATAAAACGATTTGCCCAAAACACCTTATTTATACTAACTTTTTTATCTAAGAATATTTTCTGCCATTGATCAACTGTTTTAAAGTGCAATTCCTCTTTTCCCATTTTCCCACGACTGCGTACAAAATTTGCGCAACGATCAAAAAAGTTAAGAATATTTAAATCGAACTTATTTTCAAATGTAGATTCCAAAATAATAATTCGCTTTTTGGCTACACGAATGACCTCTCTTAAAACCAACTCTGGATCTTCACAGTGATGCAACATAAGTGCGCAAATTACTGTATCAACGGAATTGTCAGCAAGCGGTATTTTTTTACCATCATACATTGTATAAGGAATAGTACTTTTATTCAATGGTAACACATCTAAATTCTGAACTTTTATTTTTAGCTTTTCATGAATGTGCTGTCCCAAATAACCTTCAGCACAACCATTGTCAAGAACACTTTCTCCATAAATAAAATCTTTGCAAATACCAAATTTCCGGTAAGCCAAAAACTTCATTGTATTGTCTAGAAACCAAGGGAAAAAAGCAGCAATAACAACAGGGTATTCAATAAAAACATAAATATTACGCCACAGAAGATTTTCTGATAAGTAGAAGAGATATGTGGGAATAATGAGTAAAGACCATCCAAAAAGTAAATATGTTTTTTTTTCGCAAATAGCGGCTACTACGAGAAGAGGTACAATATACCAAGGATGAACCGTTGGACTACACACTACATACAAAAACAAAACCAAATAAGTAATATTAATAAACAACTTTTTGTTAACAGGGCACTTTTGGCGTATATAGAGAACAAGAGTGCACAAATAAGAAACAGTAAAAATTCCCCAACAAGCTTTCAGTGCCCATTTATAATTGAGATTAACTCCGGCAAAGTACAATCCTTTTTCCCAAATAACTAAAAGGGCAGAATTGAATGAAAATTTTTGGGTGTATAACTCTAAAGATTGTCTCATATTGTGAAACATCATATCAGTGTAAAATACCGAACATAATAATAAGCAAGTTGTAATCGGAATCCATAAATGTTTTATATATTTTTTATGGAAAACTAAAAAAGGAAATAAAACGACTGGATATAATTTTGTTAAAGCAGCGAGTGATAAGCAAAACATTGACCACTTTGGACGCGATTCAAAAAAGTAAAAACAGCCAACAAGCGTTGCAATCATAAAAATTTCGGTATGTCCTTGGCCAATAAGCTCCGAAAGTATAACGGGATTGCATCCGACAAGAATGAGAGCGCGAAGATATCCTGCGTCAAAACACAATAATTTATCAATCCAAAAAATCATCGTTATAAAAAATACAAAACAAAGTAATTTATAAATATAAAATAATACGTAGTTATTGTCCTGAGATAACTTTGCAGGAACCCAGAACATTATTTGTGAAAAAGGAGGGTAAATAGAGTAGTATTTAGGGGAGTTAAGAAGCGGGTACAAAACCGCATCTATTTTTAAATCTTGTGGTTTAGATTCGTAAGGAGATAGTCCACTTGCGCAAACTTTTCCATCCCACATATAACGATAAATATCATCAGATAAATTTGGTGGCATAAAAATATAAGCAAAGCTACAAACACAGCACAACCACCAAGCGTTTTTATATTTTATTTTTCGAAAGTAACACCATGTAAGCCCAGCAAAAGAAACAATGCTACCAACGATGTACCAAAGTAACGTTTGCTCTGTAGAAGTGATAAATATACTACCTGAAGTATAAAGTAAAGCACTTCCAACAATGAGAATGTGTCCCACGAAAGTTATAATGATAGCAAACAAAGATATGATCCCTACGATAAAGAGCGAATATACTCATAACAACTTTTTGGCATAAAAAAAGTTGCAAAGTAATAAGCTCCAAAAACAATATTGGTTTTATCTTCTACAATGTGAGAGTCATTTTCTTCAAGAAATTCTCCATTCACAAAAGTGCCATTTTCAGAACCCATATCCACTACATTCCAAGTTTCTTTGTTTTTTTGTAAAAAAAATCCGGTAAAAGTACTTCTACTTTTAAAATAAGCATGTGCTTTAGAAACAGAGTCGTCGCGTAAAGTGATATCATTGTTATTTGTGCGGCCAATTGTCACCGTTTTTCTCTGGTCAAAACAGTAAACTAAACATTTGTACTTAGGAGGATATCCTAAACGAAAACCTCTGAAAACAAGAGGAGAGTTATATGTTGTAATCGCTTGCGTACGCATCAAATCAACTTTTTTTTCATACTGTGGCTTAGGTCGTTTACCAATGACAAGTATTGGCTTAGGAAATTTTTTACAAAATTGTTCTTGTGATAGAGAGAGACAGTGCTGGTGAAAATTTTTAAAATCATACATAGTAATTCTCTAATTCTTTTGAAAATCGAGATTTAGGATCTATCTTTATGCTTATGCTTTCCCCTCGCGCACTTCGCAAGGCTTTTAAGCCTTACGAAGGCAGGCGAAAACATAAAAACAGGACATACACTAATATTATTTTTTATCTTTATACTTTTGTTGGTATTTTCGCCACAAACGTTTATGACGATCATCTAGATTAACTTTGCGTCCTTGGATGAAAGCGTACTCAATATGGCTACTACGAATATCGAGGATATCACCTTTAGAAACGACGATCGTTGCATCTTTCCCGATCTCAATAGAACCAACGCGATCATCGATACCAAGAATCTCTGCTGGTGAAAGAGTAATTGCTCGCAAAGCAGCTTTCTTACTTAATCCGTACGCAATAGCTGTACCTGCCTGAAATGGTAGATTACGTATATTCCAATAATTATCCCAATCCGTCCCACCTGATATACAAAATTTAACTTCTTCTTGTTCTAACATTTGTGGTAAACGAAAAGCTAAATCGTAATCTTCTTCGCCGCGGCGAGGTAAAGAATTAACAGCTTGTAAAATAACAGGAATATCATTTTCTTTTAAAACGCGAGTTAGTTTCCAAGAATCTGCTCCTCCAACGATAACGATACGAATATCATTACTTTTTGCAAAGGCAACTGCCGCTTCTATTTGCTTGTATTCAGAAGCAGAAATATAAAGTGGTATTTTTTTCTCTATCACCGGTAGTAAAGCTTCCCACCTAATATCTTTCTTTATCGAATCGTTAGCTTTTTTCGCTTTTTGATACTTGCGCACATCTTGCAATACCTTATTTATTTTTGCAATATTTTTTTTAATATTTTTGCGCTGTTCATCTGCGGATGTTTTTATCCACCAATTTTCGTAAACAGTCATTGATGGCCATGATAAATAAGCTCCTGCATTCTTTACAAGTGCTGCATCCTCAACAGTCCATCCATCAAGCATAATAATAGATGAAGTTCCTGCAAATAAACTACCTTGCGGAACAACATGTGCTGTTAATATGCCATTAGAACGCACAGTCGGAATCACCTCTGAGTCCATATTGTATGCTGTATAGGCTTGCGCATTGGGATTAACACTACCCACTTCATTGGTATCGTCAGATGCTCGCACAGCACCAATTTCAACGAGTCCCAATGTTGTGTATGGAACGATAAGTCCAGGATAGACATGTTGTCCTTTGGCATCTACGATTTCACAGCCTTTGGGAATTTGAACTTGCTTTTGAGCTCCCACTGCGGTAATCACACCCTTGTCAAAAACAACAATGCCATTATCAATAACATCTCCTGAAACAGTATGCACTGTACCATTGACAATGGCTATAATTTTTTGCTGCGCTGTTCCCGGTACAATATCCGAAGCATGCAGTAAACAAAAACACAAAATAAATAGTATAAATTTCACTTTAATCTCTCCCTCTTACTGCATCATCAAAATCGTCGCAATGATAATGTTTTTCTTTTTTAACGGCAGAAGTATCTACTTTTTCACCTTTTGCTTTTTTATTTAATGCAAGTTGGATAAGAGCAGCTTTTTGTCTTTGAATTTCGCGGCGCATTTTGCGATCATCTTCAACATCAAAATATTTACGACCATCTACCCAAGTTTGTAAAACGCGTGCATATGATGACAGAGGATTGTGATTCCACACTACAAAGTCAGCATCTTTACCATTTTCAAGACTACCAACTCTCTTATCAATATACAATTGCTTTGCAGCATTAATAGTAATAAGTCTCAGAGCGTCTTCTTCACTAAGTGCACCATATTTGATAGTTTTTGCTGCTTCTTGGTTCAATCTTCTTGCCATTTCTGCATCATCGGAATTGAGAGATACCACAACTCCCTGACGATGCATCACCGCAGCATTGTAAGGAATTGCATCATAAACTTCAAATTTGTAAGCCCACCAATCAGAAAAACAAGAAGCCATCGCTCCTGTCTGCTTAATTTCTTCAGCAACTTTGTAACCCTCAAGCACGTGAGTAAATGTTCCGACAGAAAAGCCGAATTCGTTAGCGAGTCGTGCTAGAGCAAGAATTTCACTTTGCACATAAGAGTGGCAATGTATAAACATTTTTTTGTCGAGTATTTCATTAATAGCATCTAGTTCAATATCCGTGCGCGGTGCTATTGTACGACTCTTATCTTCCTCACTTAACATTTTATAATTTTCATGTTGTTTTTTATATTCGAGTGCTGTTTGAAAAACATCATAGAAAATTTCGCGAACTCCCATACGCGTTTGAGGATAACGTGTGGTATATTTTTCTCCCCAGTTACTTTGTTTTACATTTTCTCCCAAAGCAAACTTAATTCCTTTTGAGATATTTTTAAACTTCATATCTTCAGGTAAGCTTCCCCAGCGTAATTTAATTACTTGCGATTGGCCACCAATAGGATTAGCAGAACCATGCAGTAAATGAGTACTAGTAACTCCTCCGGCTAACTGGCGATAAATATTTATATCATCACTATTTACAACATCACCTATGCGCACTTCTGCGGTAACGGCCTCTGTTGCTTCGTTTACTCCGCGAGAAATAGCTATATGAGAGTGTTCATCAATAATACCTGGAGTGACATGAATTCCTTTTCCTTCAATAACTACCGCTTCTGGAGGAGAAAGCAAATCTTTACCTACTTTTACTATTTTTCCTTCGCGTACAATCATGTCGCCATTTTCAATTTTACCTGTATTTACTGTACTTGTCCATATTGTAGCATTATTTATAAATACAGTATATGGTTGTTGAGGCATCGATCTACGCCCAAAAGCCTTATTGGGGTACACTAGCTCAAATAAAGTTTTGTCTGGTACATTCTCGTCTGATGCACTTTTTTCTTTTTTCTCAGAAGTTTTTTTAGTTGTTTCTTCTACTTTGTGAGATGCTTGCCAAGAATGACTTTCATTGTTAGCCAAAACAACCACGCCTGAAAGCTGTTGTTTCCACAAACGTCCAGAAAAACGATTAACACCTTCACTAGTAATTACTTGAAAATGAATTTTATTGTCGTGAATTGCTAGATCTTCGGCGTGCGCACCTTTAAGGTTATGAAGTTCTATTTTACTGTTGTTTTCAATGTGAATTTCAAATTGACTTTTCTCTGTTTTGATTTCCCATTTACCATCAAAATCAAATTTTTTGCGTTCTTTTAAAATAAATTTTTCACCTGAAACCCACACTGAATACAATTGTGTTTCTTTTTCAAAAATGTCACCGCTACTTATAATAAAGTTAGCTTGTTTACCTTTTTCTATCGTTCCAACAATATCGGAAACACCGCAAATATCAGCAGGAATAACCGTAAGAGCCTCAAGAGCTTTTTTCTTTGATAATCCTCGTTCTACTGCTTGGCGCACATTTTGTAAAAATTGCGATACACTTTTTAAGCCGTTGCTAGTAAAAGCAAATGTAATATCTGATTTTTCTAAGTATGCTGGGTTTTCTTTTGCTGCATTCCAATGTTTTAATTTTCCCAACGAAACATCAAACTGTCTTTCAGGTGTCGTTACATCTGGAACACCTGGAAAATTAACTGGAATAATGAGAGTCGACTGTAAATTTTTAATCGCTGCTAAACGACGATATTCGTAACCACTCCCTTTGTAAATAAATCGCAAATCAAATTCTTTAGCTATCTGTGAAGCACGCAGTAGTGAAAGGTCGTCATTTACGCTAAACACAATGGTTTGCTTACCATTAATTACATTTTTTAAAGCTTCCAAACTATAATTCAACTCTGGTTTTTTTTGGCTTTTGTTCAATTGGTAAGCGCTATAAGCTTGTTGATACCACTGGCTATCCATTAATACTTGACGAATAAGGGCAATGCTTCCCATTAGAGATCCAGGGTAACTGCTCTTTGAACTTCCCTTACGAAACGAAACAAACTGAGCATGGTTGTGTTTAAGAAGCGTATTATTTGCCGTTTTACTTCCGAGCAAAGCAACAGCACTTTGTCCGCGAAAGATACCATCAAGAGAAGATGTTTGAACAACAGTAAACCCTTGTGAACGAAAATCTTTTGCTTTTTTTACATCAGAAGAAAATGCTTGCGCTGCTTTTCTTTCTGAATGTACAGCGTCATTCCAATGCCTTCCTCCATTAACGACTTCCTTATTACCAGAAGATGGACGCCAATCTGCATTTGAATTATTATTAGATTTTGTTGGTAAGCCATAATCGCTAAAAGCTTCTATAAAACCTGGATAGATTGTCGATTCTTGTGCATCGACAATTTCAGCTTCTTGAGGAATGTGAACGTTTTGCCCCACATCTTCAATAAAACCATTACGTATAACAATAGTGGCTTTTTCTATTCTCTTAGATGGGCTCACTATAATATTTGCATTAGTAATAGCAATTATTTGCGGTGTTTTATTGCGAATGCCTGATGTTGGAGATGTTTGCGACCAACATAAAGTAATCGAAATAAAAACAATGAATAAATTTGTTTTTAACATAACTAACCTTTTACAAGTAATTGTTCTGCTTAGAAGTGCCACAAAAGAGATATAAATATCAACCATAATCTTTATAAACAAAGTTTGGTTAACCAGCGGCTAAGATTAACAGCATACAAAAAACTTGCAAAATCTTAAAATGGAAAAAATATTTTCTAAGATTTTGTTGGTTTGTCATGGCAACACGATCGTGAACAGAGTTGAATAAACAACAAAGCTAGAGTCACCATTTAATGAAGAAGAATAATAACTGAGGCAACTAAATAAATTGATTTGAGAAAATTTCGGGCAATTTTATCAATTTTATAATAGTGAATAGTAGTCCGATGTTAATGCCATCATTCAATAAAGAAAAATGACAGAGGTTTACAACAAGTTACATGTACGATGTGAAATTTGTGGTTGTACAAAACTCAACAGTAATCGCACATTTTTCCTATAGAAAAATAGCAAAATTGCTCTTGAGGAAGATGGCTTTTACTAAAATCATAAAAGAATTAAAAATAAAAAACCCACATCATGTAGAAAATTGCATATCCTAAAGAAATGACCTCTAAAAGTTTACCAAATTTGATAAACTGTTCGTCTCTGTCTTTTATATAAATTCGACTATCAAAATATTTATGAAGGTACAAGTGAAATATTTGATGAAAACCAAGAACAAAAGCACGTGTTTGTCCCCAAATTCCTTATTGAAAAGCTTCCAAAAGAATAGAGCTCAGTAATATAGGAGCGTGTATTGCTGCAAGTGCATATCTTCGGTTACATATAAAAGTAAAATTCCAAATGGTAAAAAAAACAAACCATAAGAATGGTCCTCTATAGAGGACATCTTGGGTTGCATTATCTGCTATAGACATACCATCCACACTGGGAACGGTAACAAGTAAAGCAATCGCAACGACTACATTTACATACTTTTTGCGTAAGAAATCTGAAATAGCTGCCTCTACAATATTTAGGACAAAAAGAGTAATTAAAATAATAGGCCAAACTTCATATGGCTGTACGCTAAAAAATTGTTTTGTAACAATTATTGTAATCGCACCTGCAACAACTGAGTAGGTCTTTATCCAAAAAAAGATACGATTTTTATTTAGATGTTCTCTAAAGAGAAATGGGGTAATTATGGAAAAAAAACAAATATTATCCAGCCTACAGAAACAGACCTGCGCAGTATTTCATTAACAGATAATAAAAAAATAAAATATACACTACTCCACATTATCACTTTTACTAAATTTGATTTTTCTACGTTTAGATCACTCATACTAACTCCTTCTGCACATAATGTGGTTTTGATTCGCGAAATTCTAAAACCTTATATTTTTCATTGTTATTTTGTAAATCGGTTTTTATTACGAGAATTTTTGTGCACTGCTTGTAAATAGTTTTCTTTTACAATCTTCCAAGATTGAGGTAACCAACTAGTTGTTTTATTTTCGGAGATGAGTTTTTCAGCTTCCCTAACGTCATAAAATTTTCCACTAGACGCTTCCGCTGGATCTAAAGTGATTTCTGCATCTGATACTATTTTGTAAACATTGATAATTAGATGATCAGGGGCTTTATCTAAAACAAACTTACCTAAAAAAACAGGTACTTGACAAAGTCCAGTCTCCTCCTGTAATTCAGCAATAGCTGCTTGTTTATATGTTTGCCCATATTGGACGTGAAAACTACACGCACAATCAACATGGTCAGGAAAAATTGTCTTTTCTTTACTTCTCATCGTTAGGAAAACTTGCTGTTTAGAATTGAAGACGAAAACGACTCCTCCTCGATGTAAGAGCCCTTCTTTGTGTGCTTTTTTCCTTTCGATACATCCAATAACCTGATCGTTAAGATCAATATGGTATAAGTATTCTATATCTTCTTGCATATCTTCCTCCTAATTTCTATTTCATAAAATGCCGTTCAGCTTCATTTTGCTAAAGCTGTTGTGCAACGATATGCGATTGGTTTCCTAAGACTATCTGTTGTCTTTTCTTGTAATTAACAAATAGTATGCCAAAATATAAAAAAGGGGTTTATTCTTCTCTTTCCCTTGTTTTACAGTGTTGATTAATTTTTTATGTATTCAAGGTATGTATTGGATTGTTAAAATTTATCAAATTTGCTAAATTTTATCATTTGATTTTCAAGTGATAACAGGAAATAGCTCTTTTTAAATCCTGCAATGAGCTAATTGTTTGCGAATATCAGATATTTGTTGCTGAGTGTATTGGTAGGAAACCTTGACTACTTCATGCATTTTTTCAAATTCAAGCATGCCATATTCTGTGACAGGAGGTTGTAAAAAAACATCTGCATTTTCAACCGCTTCTCGCTCTTGATTAATTGAATTTACTAATGCAGAACGCATAAGCAAGTCTAGAATATTAGGGTAAGTTCTCTTTTTTTTTCTGAAAAAATTACTTATTATTTGCCACAAAGACGGTGGTTTTTGAGAAAAATGTAGATTCCAGTAGTCTTCTTTACTAACACTTACTAGAATAACATTACTTTGGAATATTTCTTTTAATATATTCGATGGGAGATTATTTATTATTCCACCATCAACTAATATTTCATTTTTTTCTACAATTGGTGGTAATATACCAGGTACTGCTCCTGACGCGAGACCTGCTTTCCAGCATACTCCTTCCCTATGTATATGTTCTTTACCTGTAGTAAGATTACAAGAAACAGTAAATGTCTGTGTCCATAGATCTTCTAGGTGTAAATTACGAAACATTACTTGTACAGCTTTTGTGTACTTACGTCCTCTGATAAGAGAAATAAATGGAATATCGTATTCTTGAAAAATTTTTTGTTCTAAAAAACCAGCTCTGTTGTGTTCTAATATTTGATCGGGATCCATTCCTATTCCATGAGAAATTGCACATAATCCGCCTGCACTTGTCCCTCCAATAATATCAATAGGAATTTGCGCTTCGTTTAGTGCTTTTATTACTCCTAAATGCGCTAGGCCTCTTACTCCACCTCCTCCAAGTACTAAACCAATAGTATTACCACTGAAAAAACGCGCTAATTTTTCAAAGTGTTTTTGATTGTTCCAACGGCAATGGTGGTGGATTTTAACAGAGCGCTTGTTTAACCAATCTATTGTTTTATTAGGCTTTTCATTATTCTCATACATCAAAATCAAAGCATGTACAGCTTTATTTTCTCGTTGCAGTTTTTTCTCTATATCTCTTAATTTTGTATGGCTTTTAGCCGGAGCAATAAGAATAACTTGATCGCAATGTTCAATACATTTCTTTGTCCAAAAATCGTATTGAGGATTTGCTTCGTACAGTAAAAAGTTATTTTTGGTTTCTTGTTTTTCTAAACTTTTTGACAGTACAATAGAGTCAGGAATACGACCTTTTTGGCGTTTTATTTCCATCAAATCGCAAGCTTTTTGTTCATCAATGTGAGAACATTTTCCAAATTTTTTTAGATTTTGTTGTAATTTTTCAACAAAAGAAGAAATATCCATCGAGTTTTCCAAAGGTATTATCGCAAAGATTTGGCACTTTTTGTGAGTAGCCTGATTCTTTTTTTGTACTCTATTAATAATTTCACAAATAATTTTTTTCGATACCTTTGGGTGTTGTGTAATAACATCCGTAAATATTTCTTTAGGAAATTTAATCAAATAGCTTTCACGTAGCGCAACAATGCCTGCCGATCGAGGTTGATCGGTAAACATTGCAAATTCGCCAATATATTCTCCACTACTTATTTGTTGTAGTGGTTTACTTCCTAATTTTGACTCTAAAACAACTTGCAAAAGACCACTTACCACAATATAAAAGCTGTTTCCTTCCTCTCCTTGGTGAAAAAGATAAGTATTCTTAGGCAATTGTACCCAATGTAGTTTCGATGCAAAATCGACAACACATTCATAATCTTCTGCACACAAAACCGACTTTAACTGAGAAAGTTTATTAAAATTAATAGACATCTTTATTCTCTTATTTCAGCCATTTTATAGGAGGATTGCGTAAGCTTGTTTCATTAAAAATACTTTTTGTTAGGCCAATATTGTATTCTACTTTTTCACTAATAAGTATCGTTTTACCTTTGCGATTAAGATCTTCAACTTGCTGTTTTGTGATTGTTGGATAATTTTGAATTAACTCTATCTTAAGAGAACTTAGTATTCTGTATTTCTGCTTTTTCTTGTTGTAATAAACAATCTTTACTGGCAAAAAATGTTTACGATTAATCCAACTTATATAGTAACTAAACTCCACGTCTTTTTTTATGGGTGTGCTTTTGATTAAGTAATAATCGTCAGTTATTTTTGCTAGTTGATGTTTATCATCCTCTATTTTACGTCCAGTCGTATCTTCGTAATAAAAATGACTTCCAACAAAACTAGTTCTTTTTTTGGAGGGAGCTATTCTCTTTACAAAATCTAGTGCTGGAAAATACAACCAACGCTGATCATCTTTATCTTGTTTTTTAATTGTTAAAAAAGTGCTGTTGCGAACATCAGTAGGGCGCACAAAATGCATATAATAATTTTGTTCTTTTTTCGATAAATTCGTTCGTAATACAGTAAAAAAACGTTCGCGCACATTCCCTTTCTTATCATATATAAATAGCTTGGTTATTGCTTTTCTATCTTCCCCAGAATAAAAAGCAGCATCGATACTTCGTTGAACAATCGTATCTGCTGTTAATTTAGCTTTTTGAGCATAACAGCAGCAGATAAATAACGTAAGAATATAAAAATACTTCATTTTGTTCTCCTTATTTTTGTGATTCCACCGACTCCAAAACTTCAATTGTTCCTTTCGAACCATCTAAAGAAATAGTGTCACCTGAATTTATTTTTTCCAAGATTTTTTTTACTTTGATAACCGTAGGAATACTAAGTTCTCTTGCTACTATTGCTGAATGCGATAATAGAGAACCTCTTTCTATTGCCAAACCAGAAATAGAAGGATAAATAGGTACCCATCCTGGATCGGTTCGCGCTGTTACTAAAATTTCGCCATTTAAATTTAGATCATCATTTGGAGATAAAATAATCTTTACTTTGTTTTTGACTACACCGGGAGAACATGGTAAACCTTTGAGCATATTTTCTGGAAGGTCGTCTTCAATAACCGCATCACCTTCGCTCCAGTTGTTTCCGACGTAAACTGTTCCTTTGGTGTAAAAACGTTCTGCAGGATCTTCTTCTGAAGCATATTTAGCATATTCTTGTTTGCGATTTTCTGCTAATTGGGCTAAATTTTGTGTAACGGACCTTCCTTCACTGTAGCCAATAATCTCTTCAACGGTAAGATAAAAAACATCATCAGGATGATTAAGAATGGACTTCCTAAATAAGTCAAGACCTATCGCTTGAAACATATTACGTACAATTCCAAAAAATCGCGTACGTGCAAATCGAGTATTTTCTCGATTTTTTACAGCATTACGTGTATTTTTCAGTGACCAATAGTATACTTTTTTCTTTATACCTTTAAGATGACCGTTCACCTTCGCTTCAGCTTCATTACGCAATTTTTTTTCATTTTTAACAAACTCATCGGGGTCTGTATTTCCAGTTCGTAAATAATTTTTTATCATAGAGAATAAATAACTAGGATTACTGTTGAGATCTTTTTCCTCTAGCTTTAATTCTCCCATACAGCGAAACCCAAAGCGCTTTATATATTGATGAACAAGATCATTGAAATTGGAAAATGATTGATCTTGGCCTATTACTTCAAAAATATGCTCAGGAGACTGAGTTTCAAATATTTTCTGTAACTGTGGGTTTTTGACCACATGAGAACACAGCTCTACAATACGCAAAGTTGGTTCAGCACTTTCTAAGCCACCTTCTCCACTTAACAAATCATTTTGTAAATTACTGTCTAATTCACTGCACCATTTACCTGTTAGTTTTTTTAATATGCCAAAATGTACCATCAGTAAAAAATCATTCATTAAAGGTTCCTGCCAGTTTTTTAGTATCCTATCTCGATACTTTAAATAATGCTGAACAATTTTGTCGGTGGTCATTGCCTTATAATCAATTTCACTGTAGATATTGTATGTTTTCCAAAATTTATCAAAGAACCCTTCTACTCTTTTATTGATGGTAAAATGAACAAATAAGCCGCTAAGCAACCCTTTAAATTTAGATAAGCGCGACTTCAAAGTAGGTTTTTTGACATTTGGTATCAAAGCTTCTATGACTTCTTGCGGCATTTTTTCACTAACACCCAACATTGTTTCCATTGAAGACTTGTTTTTGTCGAAGCCAGGTGCCGAAGATAACAATTTGTACCAGTTAACAAGGTTATAATAGATTCGTCCGTTTATAATACCAAGCATATTGCGGAAAGTATCAGTGTGCTCTTCTAATATTTTATTGTTAACACCTACAATTTTCATCATTTCATAGTAAGCTGTTTTGTATACGTGGGAAGCAAAACTAAATGTTAGTGGTGTCGTAACTCCTGGATAGCTCTCTATAATATTAGAATTATCCCAGACAATGATTTGGCCTTCTTGTAAGTAAGCTTCGCCTTGCGTTGTGGTGATTGGACGACTTTGAAGTATATACACAACATCTTTTAAGATTGCAAATTCAATATCCTGAGGAAATAAGTAGTATTTTTCAACATCTAAAGAAATTTGCGCAAGCTTGTTGATTTGTTCACTTGAGAGAGTAGACTGTTCTATCATATCAGCACTTAATTCTACTTCAATACATGAACCTGGTGCATCTGGGTCAGCGATAAATTTGTGCTCTTTTGCTGCAATTTCTTGACGCACTTCTTTTGTTTTACGATGAAAATAAAACGTATCCGCATCCAAAGCTCCCGAGACAATTCCTTCACCTACGCCATAAACAGAGCTTATAATGATTTCTTCAGGATTACTTTCAATTAAATTTTGGGTAAAAATAACTCCAGAAATATCGGGATTGATCATGTTTTGCATAACAATAGCAACCTGAGTATCTAAAATACTAAGTTTTTTACTGAGACGATAAGCTAAGCTACGTCCAGTAAATCCTGAAGCCCAGCATTTCTTGACAGCGATTTTGATATCTGTATCTTTACTTAAGTATAAAAAGCTAGAAAGTTGACCTGCGAAAGAATGAGCAGCTGAGTCTTCTCCTGCTGCTGAAGAGCGAACAGAAATAGAATCTCCTAAACGTTCAAAAGCCTTTGTTATCTCTATATCTATTTGTTCTGGCAAATCGTATTTTAAAAAAAGCTCTTCAATATTTTTGTGAATTGTATCCGCCTCTTTGATACTCATATTTTCTTTAGCTTCTGTTGCAAATGCTTCAATTTGCGCTTCTAAATTGTGAGCTTCAATAAAATCTAAAAAAGCTTGGCTACTGATCAATTGAAAATCTGGAACATTTATGTTTTGATTAGAGAGTAGAAATAAATTGTAGCCTTTACCACCAGCATATTTTGAAACCAGCTGTGGTCTTGAGTTTTTATTGTATATGTAACTCATATTTTGATATTCCTTGAAAAATAGTATATTGGGTTCAGACGCTTCTAACGTAAAACTTTAACTTAAATATTCAACCAGATGAAAATCGCCATAAGCCCACCCAATACGATCTTTTTCAAAGAGCTCTTTTGATTTTGGCATTCTTTTGAATAAAGTGAGATCTTTAGGAAAAGTACGCTCTACAAATAAATTCCAATGTGCACTGATACCTCCTGGCGACATCACTCTTGATAACTCCATAAAAATATCATTAGTTTGTTCTAACGACAAGTACTCAAAAAGATTAGATAAATTAGCTTTAGAGATACTGTTTTTTGATTGTTTTTTCAGAAATTCATTTAATTCAGCTGTTACAACTTTTACTTTATGAATTTGTTTTTTCAATATATCGAAATTCTCTTGTCTAAGGTAATGAGGTAAATCGTGAATATATTTCCTAAGCAGAAGCCAGTGGAGATAAAAATTTTCTTGAGCTGGACAACTACAACAGCAATTTCTAAAACGTTGAAAAAATTGTTTGCCAGTATCATCTATAGTAACGTACTTGTACTTTTCTTCATCACGTCCCTTTGATAAACTTTCCGCACAGAAAAGATTTTCAAAAAATTTGGCAAAGTCTTCATTGAAAACTCGCTTAAATTCTTGCTCTTGCTCTTTTATATCTGACAAATGTAAAAACTTTTCGATTTTGGCATCCCAATTTTGCCTTTTTATTTCTTCTACTAGTTTAAAAAAATGTTTTTCTAGCTTTCCTTGAAAAACTATACCAAGCTCAATTAGCGTAAAATTCTCTCTCCAAAAAGAACAAGCTTCTGGTGATAAAGAAGATTCTATTTTAGAAAATAACTTCATGCGATCAGAACAATCGTTTATCCCTAAAATATTTAAAAATTCTTCATGCTCAAGTTCTTTAATCGCTGCTATTTTTAACTCTAAAAGATGATTTTGTGTTGGGCTAAGATCAATCGCTGTAATTGAATTTGGCTTTTTAAGCAGTAAGCCTAAAACATTGTCTCCCGAAGAAGTGATTGATAATATATTATCGGTATCCTCTATTTGAAGACCACCATACAGTAGTTCTAAATCTTCCCACACATTTGAGTAACGTAAAATCGATAAATCCATTGAAATTCCTCCATCAAATTTTATTTAAACTTTTTCTGTATACCAATTAAGACGCATCATCAACTAAGAAATATTCTTATATTCTGTCAAAGTTCAAAATTATAAAGAGCTACGACAAATTATCGTGACCTTGATCGATTTCAACATAGTCTGAGTTCTAGTAGCCCTCGATTTAACTATAAAATACATTCAAAAAAATTGTAATTTAGAATCGATTATGGTAGGGGCAAAGTCACAGTAACGATTAAATTGATGACTCCTAGCTCCTTTGTTCGGCAAGGTCCTGGCTTTTTTGGCAAATATCGATAATTTTCACACTTGGATTTTCGACAATGCTTTCCAAAAAAGACTTAAATATTTTCAACATTTGTTGAACTTTTATTGGGTCAAAGACATTCTTGTTGTGCCAAGTATGAAGCAGTATTTCATTTTCCATAAATGCAACCGTTTGTATTAAGTCAAAATGCTTAAATGTAGATTTGACTTCTAACGGGTAAAAAGTTGCTTCACATTGATTTATATGCCACTGCAAATTGACAAACGGAATAATATTGAACGCCACAGAACAAGGCATAATCCTATAAGGATAAATACTAGGTAAAAGTTTTTTAATCAAAAAAGAAATAGGTAAACTATTTTGATGTGCTTTAAGATAGATGTCCTGTATATATTTTATAAATTCTACAAATGTAAGTGATTCGCTATTTTTTAATTTTAGTAATAGAATATTTGTAAAATAACCCACTGTATTTTTAATTTCTTCATATTCGCGATTTGCTGTGTAACATCCAATTAGATTTGGTTGATCATCAAAGCTTTCGTGAAAAGCGAGGTAAAAACTTGCTAAATAAGGAAGAAAAGGCATTACACCTGCTGCTTGAGTAATATTAGTAAATTCTTCTAGCAAATTTTTATCGAGATATAAATTGTGGCGAACACCATCACAAGCAACATTGTTTGTACAAGGGTCTTTCTTTTCTATAGCAGAAATATTCTCCGCTAGATTATTTTTCCAAAATTCTAAACGCGTATTGGTCAGATCTTTTTGCAAAAACCTGCTTTGGGCAACACTATAATCAAAAAAGTTATGATCAGCTGCAAGGGCAGTGTATTCTTCATTGCGGTCTAGAGTATTGTAAATATCTTGGAGTTCTTGTTGTAGTATTTCCAGAGACCAACCATCTGCGATTAAATGATGAAAAACAAAACTTACCCAATACTCATCTGTTGCTAAACGAATCACAACAGCGCGCCACAATGCATTTTCTCCAAATAAGTCAAAAGATTTATCCTCTAAATCGACGAGGTACTTCATTGCTTTTTCTTGCCCCTGAGGTTCATTTTGTAAATCTAAAAAAGTAAATGGAACTTCTAAATCTTCATTTAGCTTTTGTAAATACTTACTCATAACAGGTTGAAAAATAATACGCAAAGAATCATGCCTTTGCATAACAATCTCCAGCGATTTTTTATATATTTCAATGTTAAAAGGACCAGAGATTTTTGTAGTTTGAAATGCATGGTAATTAATACTTTTACCACTTTGTTGCTGTATCGCAAGCACCCTTCTTTGTCCAGAAGAAAGCCCAACTATTTTTTTCGATACTTTTGAAACTACTCCTCTTTTTTCTACTTCAGTTGTGTTTGTCTTACGTAGGAATTTTTTAACCTTTGTAGTATCAAAATTACGGTTAATAAGCATGCGTGTTTTAATCGCTGAATTTTTATGTTTTTGGATATTTTTAACCTCAGCAACTAAGGGTTTCATACGAACAGTGTTTATAAACTCTTCAGGATAACACCACGAGTTGTAAATAAATTTGCGTAAAGATGCGAAAAATTCATCATAGATATAAATAGCAAGCGCATGAATATTTGCGTGCTGTAGTAAATTTTGTATCATGAATTTCTTTTTGGTGGCTTTTTCTATTGTTGTTGTAAATTCAGCGAGAGCTAAAGAATCAATGCCATATTCAAGTAAATTTTTGTTGATATCAATATTGCTTTGTCCAATTAAAGCGCTCACATATTTTTGTAGAGCCTCCTCAAGTAACAAAACTCCTTGTGATTGTTCTCGTTTGTAAAGAGAAAGAATTACATTCTCTAAACTTTTAACTGCAGAATCAAGGTCTTCGATCTGTTTACTATCATCACTTGCTAGTTTTTGAGCAGTATTGCGTACAACAAATAGTATATTTTTATTAGAAGAAAAATTTTCCTCTAAAAATGCGATCTGGCAAGCTCCACGGCGAACTTTACCACTAGTTGTTTTTAGCACTAAGCCGACTTTTCCAATTACCACTGTATGACAGACTAATTGGCAATTAGACTGTATTCCAATTTTTACCTGATTTGCGATTTTTTCTGCTTGTTCTTTATCTATTTTTGCTTCGCGTATTTCTACAAAGACAACAAGCTCTTCTTGTTCATTATTATCTGTAGCAAAAGCCGATAAACCTCCTGGGCGAATAGATTCATGTGCATATCGAGCAGCTTCTTCAATATCTTGAGGGTATACATTACGCCCTTGAAAAATCATCAATTCTTTACAACGTCCAACAACAAAAATTTCATCTTCATAGATAAACCCTAAATCTCCGGTACGTAAATACTCTGTTGTATTTGTGCTACTTTGTATTTGTGCACGAAATTGTTTTTGAGTAAGCTCTTCCATACCGTAATAACCACTAGCTTTACTATCAGAATTTACCCATATTTCTCCGATACCTTCAGCAAGCGTACATTTTTCTGGATCAACTATTTGGACATCTATGTCTGATGAAAACTTACCGCATCCCACAATTTTCACAGCATTTTGATGATTTGAGTCAACAACAATTACTTTACGTTTTTCTAATTGTCTTTTATCAAAATCTACCACAGCCTTGCCATTTACACTCACTCCCACAGTGTGTTCTGCCATACCATAAGCTGGAGAATAAGACTCTGGACGTAATCCGCTAACAGCAAAAGCGTTTTGAAATTTTTGTATTGTCTTATGTCTAATGGGTTCGGCAGCACTCATAACAGTAGATAGAGAGCTCAAATTTAAAGAAGAACGTTGTTTTTCCGTACTTTTGCGGACAATTAATTCATATGCAAAATTGGGAGCGGCAGTATGAGTGGCTTTTACACGCGATATAATTTCCATCCATAAAAAAGGCCTTTGGATAAAAGTGAGTGGCGACATCATATGTATATATCCATTACCATAAGCGGCACTTAGTATACAACTTATTAATCCAAAGTCGTGATACTGTGGTAACCATGAAACGGCAACAGTATCCTTTGAAAGCTGCAGTGATTGTTGGTTATACTCTAATTGATGTATAATATTTTTATGGCTAATCATAACCCCTTTAGGTATAGAGGTAGAACCTGAAGTATATTGTAAGAACGCTATATCTTCGGAATTAGGTTGGTAAATAATAGGGTCACCGTTATTTGAAATTTTATCGGTGACATGCCATTTTAGATTTTGCCATGAGCTTTTTTTCTTGCTAAACAAACCTTTTAAAGAGTGAAGTCTTTTCACCCACTTGTACATACTTGTGGTCAAGGCGACCTCCGTCTTACAATCTTCGACAACTTGAGAACACTTTTCTAAATCACTTTCAAATTTATGTGGTCGTGGAGGATATACAGGTACTGGAATTACTCCTGTTAAAATACAACCCAAAAATGCATATACAAATTCCATAGAAGGTGGATATACTAAAATAGCTCTATCTCCCGGTTGCATTTTTAAATCTGAACGTATAAAGCAAGCTATTTTACTGGATTTCTTCAACAACTCTTCTGCATTAATGTCTATTATTTTTTCACCATTTTCATCCCACCAAGCAAATACTTTTCGCCTGGGAAACTGTTTACAGTTTTGTATAAATTTTTCAGTAAAATTCATTATATTCCTCCATCCCTTTTGGTTTAGTGCGCATTCTGCGTCCTAATCATCATATCTTTATATTTTGCTAAAAATTCTTCTTCCACTAGACATTTTCGTTTTGCCCTTAGAGCCTGTTATAAAATCATTTAAAGGTATAAAATTGATCCTTTTAGCCTCTAATTTCGTTATTTTTGCGTTACAAAATTACAACTTTGCGCCAAAAAAATGCCTCATCAGAAGCTGAAATGCCCTAATTTTCTACCCTAAACTAATTTTGTAACGGGCTCTTAGAATGTCCAACGGATACTTGCAAAAATATTGCTGTTTCTTTCTAGTTGTCCAAAAGTAGTGTCATTTTCTTTACCAAAGAAAATATTAGCCCCTATTTCCAAGCGCCAATTGTCATCAGGTTTGTAAGTGAAAACAGGTTGTAAGTATGCATCACTTTCTACAGGTGAATAATAAGCAAACATGTTTAAATTATATTTATCTCGAAGAAAGCTTTTATTTGCGCTTACAATGATAAAATCAAGGGCCTCTTCTGGTTCTACTTGCCCAGCTATAAAATTATCCTCTAGCGCATCATATTGTAGTGTAAAGTTCACATAATATTGAATGTTGATAACAAAGTTTGATAACAACTCGTACTCATATCCCACGAGAAATCTCAGTTGGCTATTTGTTATTAGTGGATCATCTCCGTTTGTATCTTCGCGAGAATAATAATAACCAAATTCAAAAGAAGCAATACCGTCAAATATTTGACCGCGTAAACTCGTACCATGGACAAAAAGGCGTGGAAAGTTAAATTTATTTTTATTAAGATCAAAGCCCGCTGGCGATTTGTAGTATCCGTAGTATCCATAAAATGCTAGTTCGTAGCCGTCTATATTTTTTAAAATACGCCAAGCAAATTCATTATCGCGAAACCAACGATTAGGTTCATCTGTAGGAAGTCTCTCATCTTCTCCTCTTCCTATTCCTAAAGGATCTACAAATGAAATACGTTTTCCTCTTATATAACGATCTTCATCATTTAGTGGACTATAAACAAACGAAAGCTGCGCAAATTCGGCATTCCAGTCAACGCGTATGGCATTTGATGGCGCTTTAAAATACACATCATCTCTTCCTATAAACGAAGAAGGAAAATCTTTTGGGAATAAATCATTAATAAAAATTCCTTCACTCACTCCCCAAGACAATATTTGGCGCCCCACGCTTATATATAATGAGTCTAGTGGATGAAAAACAATTTTTGCTTCTCTCAAATCAACAAATGGTTTTTCCTCATATCCATCGTAATAAAAATCACTTTTAATATGAAAAGATACGTTGTCGTAATACTTTGCAATCGACAATTGAAACCTAATTTCTCCCACATTAACATCTCTTGAAAGCAAAGGATCGTTTTGAGGCCTTATCCCAAAAATTCCTTCCACAAATCCGCTTATCTCAAAAGGGAAGGTGTCTAACCAATCGCGAAAAGTTTGTTCACGTTTATTTTCTTCCGCGTGCGCTTGCCTCGAATCTTCTAAATCAGAAAAATTTGGAATACTTTCTAAATCAGAAGGTAAACTTACAGGCCCCTCTAAGTCAGAAGGTAAGTCTATATTGTCTTCCAATACAGGATCCTCTAGGTCCGAGGGTAAATCTATATTGTCTTCCAATACAGGATCCTCTAGGTCAGAAGGTAAGTCTATATTGTCATCCAATACAGGTTCCTCTAGGTCAGAAGGCAAGTCTATATTGTCTTCCAATACAGGATCCTCTAGGTCAGAAGGCAAGTCTATATCTTCTTCTAATACAGGGTCCTCTAAGTCCGAAGGCAAGTCTATATCTTCTTGGCAATATAAACATGTTATACTTATAAATATACACATTATTTGGATTATCTTTATCATTTGGTTACCCATTACAAATAATCGCAATAAGTACTACCATCATAACGAGAGAACAAGGCTTCATTAACTTTTCTGCGACTTTTTCTGTTGGTTTTTGAACAAATCTAACGACAATCACAAATAATAAAGTGTATGTTGCAAGAATTGCACTCCAATGCCATACACTTAGAAATGTTAAACTAGAATAAATCAACGCTAGCCCTACTGCTTGTAAAGTAAGCGCTAGAAAAGCAGCATTAGAGTGTCCTATAACTTTAGAATAAGTATCAACTTCTTTTCTTTCAAATTCAGGTAAACGAATTTTCCGCGCTACTTCTAATGAAAATAACAAAAAGTTAATAGCAATAGCAAAAATGCTTAGAGATGTATTTGTCCAATAACTTTCTATTTGAATTACCTCTGCAAAGATTGTGAAGCACCAATGTATGGTTAAGAAAACGATGAGATTATGTGATACTCCATACCAAAAAAGATGTTTCTTAAGCCACTCTTTCACAAAAAATTCTTTTAGCATTAGAAGTGCATAGATTACAACAACCGTTGTAACAATTAATGTATTTTTTCCAAGAAATGCACTGACACCATAAATAATAAACAAACATACAAGTCCCACTAATTTTAAATGATGGAGTGTAATAATATTTAAAGACAAAATTCTTTCAGGAAAAGCAACATGATCATCCTCCCAATCTTTATGTTCATCAAAGACACGCATCAATAGATAAAAGCAAAATTTCATTGTAATTGTTGCAAGAACAGAGACTGCCAAAGTAGTTGTTAAAGGTATTTCAAATGCAAAGCGAAAAACTTGCGCAAATGCAATAACCATCATTGTAATCATTACTAAATATTCTTTTGGATCAAATCTTTCATTTAAATAAGCAACAAATCTTTTAACGAAAGAATCCTTGCTTGTTAGAGCTGTTGTAGAAATAAGAGATCCTTCTCGCTTCATTTTGTTATGCCAAACCACAGATTGTTTGAGTTTACGTGCATCTATTTTAGTATTGTGACGAGGATCTTTAGGCAACTGATATTTTACTAACACTTGATCAATCTGAGTTTGCTGTTTACACTCTTCTGCCTTTTGAATACATTTTTCATAATCTTCATCAGGTGAGCACTCAAGAACAATAGTTGCTTTTGTTTTTCCTTCACTCTCATAAGATGTAAGTCCTGCACGAGTGACACCAGGAATTTTTTCAAATATCGGTTCTACGGCTGCTGGGTATAGAAAATGATTTTCTTTGCGAACAATGTTATGATGTCGACCAACTAACCATAAATTCTTTTGTTCATCGAAAAATCCAATGTCTCCTAGACGATGCCACACAAAGCCTTTATCTTGTATTTTATTTGTAGAGAAAGCTTTTTCGTTATTCCAATAAGAGCTAGTTACTTGTGGTCCAGCAACCACTATTTCTCCTATTTCTCCAATAGGTAAATCATTTCCTAGGTCTTCTACATGCATTTTGTTGTAAGAAGTAGGTAATACCTTACACTGCAAACTTTCATGAACAGGACCTACGCAGAAACCATAATTTTTTATATTTTTTTTATTTAAATATTGTTCTTTTTCCAAGAGACATATCGGTTCGCACTCGGTGCTGCCATAAATAACGCTTACGTCGCTGTGAGGAAATTTCTCTGTTAACATACGCAATGTATTGTCTGAGATAGGTGCCCCACCGCTATAGATTTTTTTTATGCTTTTGGTGCAAGAACTTCCCTTTAATGACCCGAGCAAACCTTCGTAAAAAATAGGTGGAGCAACAATCAATTCAACTTTATGCTTGTTGATCAAATCAAGCGTATATTCATGATCGCATTCCCTTATCTTTCCTTGCTCAAAGGCAGGGACAATCACTTTTTTTCCCCAAAGTAATGATCCTAATATAACACCTGGCCAAGCTAGCATATGAGTATCTTCAATGGTTTCGATAGCATTACAAGTAGCTTGAAAAACTTCTGGCGTACGAACACAACCTTTAGGCACACCTGAAGATCCAGTGGTAAAGGCAATCATTTCAGCATCGTCGTTTTGAAGTTCTACAAATTCCAGAAATGGTTTACTTTTGGCCATTTCTTTTTTATATGAATATCCTGGGAAATATTTTTTACCAACGATCACTTTGTGAGGTATTTTCGAACACGCGCGACTCATTAGTCGCAAACTATGGGCTTTCGTTGTACCAAAAAATACTTTTGGTTGCGACAACTGACAAACTTGGTCAAACTGTTCGATCCCTGTCCATGCATCTAAGAATACTAATACACCTCCTAAACGACTGATCGCAAAGATTATTTCATAAAGTTCGGCACTTAAAGAAACAAAAACAATGGCGCGATCACCTTTTTGAAAACCTATTTTTTTTAAAAAAGATGCGCAACGAGCAGAACCCATTTCTAATTCACCATAAGTAATTGCTAATTCTTTTCTTCTATTGATATCTTTAGGATTTTCTTGATAAATAAGTGCTGTTTTACTAGGCTGAAAAGTTTCGTTATTAAAAACTTTTTCTGCAAGACTTTTAGCTTTCATTTTCATTATCTTTCCATACAGTTAAGATAAGAGCGGGTAATAAAATTAGATCACACAACAAAGCAAATATCATCGATACAGCAACGAGTAAACCAAAAAGAATAACTGATTTCATGCTCGCTAAACAAAAAACAATGTAACCAACCACAAGCAATATGCTAGTAACAGTAATTGCCTCTCCAGCGACACGCATTGTTTGCTCAATAGATTCCTTAGACGAGAATTTTTGCATACTGCTACGATAGACAAACATAAAATGAATAGTATCGTCTACAGATATACTAATAACAATAGATGCTATTGTTACAGTCGCAACATCAAGAGGGATTCCAGTCCATCCCATAAAACCTAAGGTAAGTAATATTGGTAAAATATTAGGAACGATCGCGATCAAGGTCATTGCTAAAGAACGATACAACACCCCTAAAACAATTAAAATAACTGCAAATGCGATCAAAAAACTAGAGGTTTGACTAGAAACAATGTAGTCCATCATTGTCACATACAAAGGCGCATACCCACAGGCGACAATTTGTTCTGCAGAAAAGTACTTCAACATAATATTTTTTGTTTGCGTTAAGTGCTTCTGAATTGTGCGACTGCTTTCCATTTTGATACGAACAGTAAATCGTAACTCACTACGCTCAAAATTTGTGAAATAAGACATTTGATTATCTACATCCATTTCATAAAAGAAAAGCTCTTGTGCTACTGCTTGTTTTGTTTTGGCAATCACGTACGATTCTGACTGATTATCTGTTAAAACTTTATTTAGTTGTTTGATAATATCCACTAGAGAGGTTGGTTTTTGTAGATAATCCACGGTGCTTAATTCTTGGTATACAGCCTCTATTTTTTTTAAGAACTCAGGATTTTTAATAGACGAGCCTTCTTTTGCTAGAATACGAAATTCCAACGGTAGATAATGACCATAGTTATTTTCTATAAAATATGCATCTTTTTTAACTTGATTGCTATCTAACAAAAAATTCAAGCTGTAAGTGTCAGCATTTAAATAAAATATGCCGAGAGTCATTATTGCTACTAACACACTACCTAAAGCAATGATTTTTTTACGGTAAGCATAATTGAACTGTGTGAGTTTATGTAGTGGGCGTTCAAACCAAGATGATTTAGGCTTTGCTTTTGCAGGGAAAAGGCTTAAAGTAATAACTGAAATAACAAAAGAAACAACAAAAGCAATTGTAACTCCAATCGCAGCAAATATGCCAAAATTTTTAAGAATAGCCATAGGACTAGAAAAAAAAGACAGAAATCCCAGTACTGTCGTTGCTGTCGTAAGAAAACAAGGTAAAGTTACATGTGAAAACGTGCTTTGTAATCTTTCGTTGTGATTTGCTATATCAAGCTTTTGATAATAAGTGAATATATGCACAATATCGGCAATACAAATGATAATAATAAGAGTTGGTAACATAATTGAAATAGAATCTAATTTTTGACCAACTGCCACAAAAATACCCAAAAATATGCATATAGAAATTACAATCGTGATAGAGGCTGTCAGTAGAACGCGGAAACTTTTTAGCAGCACAAAAAGAGATACAATTAAAATAATATACGACAAAGCGGCAAAAGTAGAAAAGTCTTTCATTCCCAATCGATTAAGCTCTTCGTATATTACACCTCCTCCTGTCAATTTGTAGTTAGTTCCGCTTAATGTTGTATGAATAAAATCAAGTACCTCTCCACGCTTTGCATCCATATTGGGTGTGGTAACAGGTTCGATAAGTAAAATAGTTGCTGTAGAATCTTTATTTCTTAGCAGTTGCGCCCACATAGGATTCGATAAAAAACGCTCTTCTATTTCTTTTTCTGAAAAACTAGCATCAGAAGGGACAATATTCTCAACAACAAGATCTCCATCATCATCTCCAATATAAGAGGAAGAAGTTAAACTAAAAACGCGTTCCACTAAATCGTGACTTTTAAGATTTTGCGAAATTTCTTGTAGCTTTTTTACAAAATCAATCTTGTAAATAGATTTTTGAGAAGGTTTTATCCAAGCCACAACAATTTCATCATTACCATAATCTTCTTTGAATTCTTGGTAATTAATTAAGCTAGGACTATCTTTTAAAAACCACACTTCTATGGAACTATCAATTTTTAATTTGCCTATATTAACACCACCCCAAATAGCTGTAGTAATAAGAAGGCTGAGCCAAATCCATTTACCACCTATGAACCAGTTCTTCACTTATGTCTCCTCAAAAAATGCAATGCCCTAACTTACATCAATAAATATTTGTCCAATTTCAGCAAAACACGCTATTAGCATAATATAAATTTGTCTTATGCTAATAGCGTGCCAAATAAACTAAACGGAACCTAAGCCTTTTTTTTCGGCAGATTCACGTTTTTAACTTATACCTTCAGTCAAATTATTTTGATGGAAATTATCAAGATTCACAAAAATTATCATCTAAAAAAAATCCAATAGAAAGCTCTATGTTTACACGCTTTATCATTTCTGAACGTCTCGAGGTTTTACCAAATAGCTCTTCAATTATTTGGATTCCGTAAGATATTGAACAATACCTTTCTTATAGATTTCCTTTGGTAATTTACGCTCTTTTCTTGTAGTATTCAGGATATTTATTTTCACATTTATTATTTTTCTTTTCATAATAACAATGAATATTCTCTTTTTCTAATTTTTAAATTCATAAATTCCTTTTTTTTAAAAGGAGTACTTAACTAGTTTCTTGCATTATTTGGCTTCATTAGCTTGAATGACGATAGGCCCTATTGAAAATATAATGAAATATTAAAAATCGGTAAGTTTCCGTTAACAAACAATACAGGGAGTAAATGAAATGCCTTCAAAAAAGTTTTCTCTTGCAGATGGTGAACCGCAAAGGCTTGAAATATCTTGGAAAGGTGTTTGGAAAAATATTTCCATTAAGCTAGACTCGCAAGAAATAGGAACTATAGCCAACATGAAAGAGCTAAAAAAAGGTAAGGATTTTGACCTTGGTGATGACTCAAAGCTAAGCATACAACTTATAAATAAATTTATGGGAGCGCAGCTTCAGGTGCTAGTAAATGGAGAAAATATACCTGGTTCTGGAACACATCCTGCTGACCAACTAAAGACAGCCACAGGAATTATCTACTTTTTGGGTGGTCTCAATCTAGTCATTGGTCTTATTGCAGAATTAGGGCAAGTTGATTTTTTACTGCGTTTAGGTTTCGGAGCGCCACTTGTTGTTGTCGGATTTTTCTTAGCTATTTTAGGCTATTTTACAAGTAAAAGATCGCGAGTAGCGTTAAGTTTAGCGATATTATTTGTTGTGGCTGACACAGTTTTATCGGTTATGATGGCCGCAGAATCAGGAAATAGTCCTTCTACAGGTGGTTTAGTAATGAAAATCTTTTTTATTGTTGGGATGGCACAAGGATTTGGAGCTATTAGTCAGCTAAATCGCAAAGACCGTGATGAAGATCCGTTAAGGCATCGATCGTAATAAAGAATAGATTTATGTAAGCTGAATAAGCTAGTTGAAAATATTTATTTGGGTTGTTTAAAGTCAGGAAAATATTGTTGGTATTGTTGGGGAGTGTCAATATTCCGTAGAACAAAATCATTATTAACTGCAATGTTTTTGCGTAAAAAAGAACGCAAAATTATTCGCAAGTTGCTATCATCGGAAGAATTACTAATAGTATTGATTACTTTTTGCCCTAAAAAAATAGGATGCCCTCCGCGTTTTTCAAAGCAAGGCACAACATAGTCATATGTCTCAATATTACATGATAATTTTTTTAAAAGACTTTGAGTTGTAAAAGGTTGGTCAATAGGCTGCAAAAAACAGTAAGGCGATTTCACTTGTTGCATTCCCATTTTTATAGAAAAAAATCGTTCTTTTTCTGGATGAGGGTTTGTGATGAATTTAGCTTGTCTAAAAGGAGTTATTGTACTGTTTCCAACAACAATAATATCTTCACAACCAAACGAAATATAATCTTCGATTATTTTCTGTAAAAAACTACGCTGTGAATCCCATTTTAAAGAAGATTTGCATTTCCCCATACGACTAGAAAGTCCAGCGGCTAAAATAAGACAAGATATATTATTTTTCAAAGAAACTTCCTTTTAAATACCTACAAAAAAATAACGAGGGATAAAATCCCTCGTCTAAGCTGCTAATAATTAATAAACCCACCTATATATGCATTTATGACTTGATTTTAGGTTATATGTAATTATGCTTTTTTATAGTGTTACGAAGCTTTTCTAGTGATTCTTTTATAATCTGTCTTACACGCTCTCTAGACAGATTTACATGATTGCTAATTTCTTGTAGAGTCATTGGGCCTTTGTTATCAAGCCCAAAACGTTTTCGTAAAATATCGCGGCATTTCGGATCTAAAGTTTTCATAAGTACTTCTAAACGTTCGATATCTTCTTGAAATACTTGTTCTTCTCTGTTTTTATCTTCGATGATGTCTTTTTGCGCGCATATTTTATCTAAACTTTGTATTTGTGATAGATTTACAGTAGATCTCAAAATGTTTTCGATGTATTTTCTTTTTTCTGGTTTTACTTCGAGTATAGCAACAACTTCATCCATTCCTGGTGCTGAGCCATTCTCCAGTGTTAACCTCTGCGCAATTGCATCGGCTTTGGCCATCAACTCTCTCATGTATGACGGTATCCGTACAACTTTGCTACTGTCGGTAAGTGCTCTTCTTATAGCTTGCTTAATCCACCACGTGGCGTAAGTAGAAAAACGACAACCGCGTTCAGGATCGAAACGTTCGACGGCTTTTAACAAACCGATATTACCTTCTTCTATCAAATCGTGAAGAGGAAGACCGCAATTAACATATTTTTTCGCAATGTTAACTACTAACCTTAGGTTAGCGCTGATCATCTCTTCCCGTGCTTTATCGTCTCCCTTTTGAACCAAAACAGCAAGTTCTAGTTCTCTTTCTGCAGAAAGAAGTTTAATACGGTTGATGTCTTTCAAATATGTTTCCAAAATAAATTCGGTAGCGATGACTTGGTCCTCCTTAAGGCGAAACTCCTCTTTTTAAATTTTACTTCGTTTAATATATAAAACGGACCAAATGCAAATTTGTTGGCTTTTTTTTATATTTTTTTTCGAAAGATCATCGCTACCCCTTATTTTTACTTAAAAACAAAAGGGAAAATTATTTTACATCACAAACACTAATAGAGTGATAATTTTTATTACCACTATCAGAAACCGGAGAAACAACAATAATTTGTTCACCTTCTTTAGCAACTTTGGCTCTTTTTACTGTTTCTATAGAAATTTCAATAAACTCGCTAACATTAACAACGTTTTCGAGAAGAATAGGTTTTACTCCCCAGTACAAAGACATTTGATTAACAACGCGTTTGTCTGTACAGTAAGCAAATATTGGCGCATTTGGACGTAAACTTGACAAGAGGCGGGGACCGTATGCAGACAACGTAAAGACATTGAGCGCACGAATGGCCAATAAATCTTGAGATAAAAGAGTACAAGCACGAGAAAGAGCATCGGGAAGTTCGTAGATTTTTTCGTCTAGCTCTAAACGACCTAGTTGTTTATGAGACCATTTGTAATACTCTACTTCACGAAGCACTGCATCCATAACTTTTACTGATTCTAGTGGATAACGTCCTGCAGCTGTTTCACCCGACAACATAACGGCATCAGCATTGTCAAAAGCTGCATTAGCAACATCGCTCACTTCTGCGCGCGTTGGTCGAGCATTGGTAATCATACTTTCCAACATTTGCGTTGCCACAATAACCGGTTTATTTTTTTCATTAGCTAATTCGATAAGTTCTTTTTGCACAATAGGAACTTTTTGTGGCACTAGTTCGACCCCTAAATCACCCCGAGCAACCATTACTCCATCTGTGGCCTCGACAATTTGCTTCATATCATCAAGAGCTTCTGGCTTTTCTATTTTTGCAATAATGTGAATAGGGTGTTCTAAAGAGCGTTTTAATTCTTCTCCGCTGAATATTTCTTGAGAAAAAGTAACAATCTTGTTTCGCAAGTCAATTATTTCATCTGCGCGGCGTACAAAAGACAGAGCAATATAATCAACTTCTTGTTTGATACAGAATTTAAGGTCGCGAATATCTTTTGCCGTTAATGCTGGTACAGATAGCGCTGAGCCAGGAATATTCATTCCTTTGTTGTTTTTAAGAATACCACCTCTAACAACACGGCAAGTGGCACAAGTATCTGAATTTATTGCGATAACTTGCAACTCTAAGTTTCCGTCATCGAGAAGAATGTACTGGCCGATTTTTATATCTTGAATTAATAATGAATACTGCGATGGAATAACGCCTTTCCCACCCATAACATTATCAGTAACAACAAGTACCTCTTCATCTGCCTCAAGAAAAACTTCTTGTTTTCCGAATTTATTAGGAACAAATTGCCCTACGCGAATTTTCGGACCACATAAATCTCCTAGAATAGCAACGTCTTTACCTGTTTCTTTTTTAACTTTTCGTATATTATTAATAATATTTAAATGACTTTCGTGCGTTCCGTGAGAAAAATTGAGACGGCAGACATTAACACCTTGCAAGACCAAGTCTTTCAAAGTTTTTTCTGTACAGCTAGAAAGTCCTATAGTAGCTACTATTTTGGTTCTACGTAATTTCAAAATAGGAATTGTATTATACTCAAACATAGTGATATCCAAGGTTGACAAACAATAAAAAATATTTACAATCATTCAAAATGAACTTGGTAATTACTAAAAAATTACCATAGCATTGTTATAACGTAAAAACAACAAGAATACAAACAAATACAGTGTGGTATTTAATGTTGTAAGCAGAAAAATTCGATTAATTAAGTGACAGATCAAGTCACTTACATATTTTATTTATATAGAGGTAACGAACAATGCGCCCAGATGTAAACCAGATTAAAGAAGAAATACGACAGTACTCTGATTTATTACAACAATTAGAAAATGAAGTATATAAAGTTTTGATTGGACAAAAACAGTTGTACTCACGAATACTTGTGGCACTGCTTACAGGCGGACATATCCTTCTTGAAGGATTACCTGGTTTAGCAAAAACAACGGCAATCAAAACATTGAGTGATTGTTTGAACACAAAATTTCAGCGTATCCAATTTACCCCTGACTTACTTCCCGCTGATTTAATAGGAACGCAAATTTACAATCCCAAAGATGGAAATTTTTCGGTAAAGCAAGGTCCTATTTTTTCAAATATCGTACTCGCAGATGAAATTAATCGCGCTCCTGCTAAAGTACAATCAGCATTACTAGAGGCAATGCAAGAGCACCAAATAAGTATTGGCGAAGAAACCTTTCAGTTGGATGAGCCTTTTTTGGTAATGGCGACCCAAAACCCAATTGAACAAGAAGGGACTTATCCTCTACCAGAAGCGCAAGTAGATCGTTTTATGTTAAAAGTACAGGTTGGCTATCCCAATCGTGAAGAAGAGCGCAAAATAATGGATCGCTTCACAGAAGAAAACAGCTTCTCTCTAAAACCAGTTCTAACAAAAGAAGACTTATTTGCAATGCGCAGTACCATAAAAAAAATATATATTGATGATAAAGTAAAAGATTACATTGTCGATCTAGTTTTTGCAACAAGAGAACCGCAAAAATTCCTACAAAACGGTTTAGTTTATCCTGCAAGCGAACTGAAAGCTTTTGATAGTAGTGCTGTTGATATCCCTTTTGGCGATTTAATAGAAAATGGTGCATCTCCAAGAGCAACTATATACTTGACACTAGCTGCCAAAGCTGTGGCGTTTTTAGAAGGTCGCGGGTATGTGACACCGCAAGATGTTAAAAATATTGCGAACAATATTCTTGGGCATAGAATTCTTGTTACATACGAAGCTGAAGCCAACGAAATTACAGCCAACGATTTGGTTAATATTTTACTTCGCGAAGTACCAGTTCCTTAAGGTAAATGTTATGGAAGCCAAAGAACTAATAAAAAAAGTACACCGTATTCAAATTATTACCAATCGCATGGTAAATGAAATCCTTGCAGGCGAGTATCACAGCGCTTTTAAAGGTAAAGGTATGGAGTTTGATGAGGTGCGAGAATACCAAGTAGGTGATGACATTCGTAATATTGATTGGAATGTAACTGCCAGAACAGGTACCCCTTATGTCAAAAGGTTTAGCGAAGAACGCGAACTTACTATATATTTTTTAGTTGATATTAGTCCCTCGCAGGGATTTGGAACAAAAAATAGAACAAAGGCACAGTTAGCTGTAGAGATAGCAGCAATCTTATCTTTCGCAGCTATCAAGAATAATGACAAAATTGGCTTGATCTTATTTTCTGATACCGTAGAAAAATTTCTTCCCCCACGTAAAGGTCGCCACGCAGTCATGAGAATCATTCGCGAAATGCTATCGACAACAGCTAAGGGAACAGGTACGGACGTTGCTATGGCTTTGGAATATTTGGGACGAGTCCAACGTCGTAAAGCCGTTGTTTTTCTGATATCAGACTTTATTAGCACCTCTTACGAAAAAAGTATAAAACAAGCTCAGTCGAAATACGATGTAATAGCAATTACCTCCAATGATCCAGGAGAATTTTCTTTTCCAGAAATTGGAATTGTCGAATTAGAAGATGCAGAAACGGGCGAACGCATCATTGTTGATGGTCAATCTCCTCTGCTAAAAGAAATCTTTTCACAACGCACAACGAAAATTAAAAAAGAACGCGAAGCACTTTTTAAACGAATTAGCATGGATGAATTGTCTGTATCCACCAATGAAGATTATCTAAAAAACATCCACCAATTATTTCGTAAACGTGCTACCGGTCGCAAAAAATAAGAGTAACATAGGTAAACATCAATTGAGTTTTCTAATTCGCAAAGATACAGAAATGCGCTTTTACAAAGGTATAGGACACCTCTTGTGGGGGTCCGTGGTAATGGAGATAATAGTCCAAAATAAATATTGTAATTCTTATTTTGAAAAAGAAATCACAGCTGTTTGGTTATGATTACGACTAGGGGCTAGGGTCACAGTCACGAATGTTTTAATTGATGGCAGGCCCTAGTTAGTCGAATTTCTGGAAACACAAGCGAAATTAGGTTCGGAATCGTATTTTTATCTCAACTAGTACAAAATCGTAATTCTTTTTAAATTGACAAAAATAAACGTATAAAGCGTGCTAACACGCTCTAAATAATTTAGTAATTTTTATATTATATAAATGGAGGTTTACCAACATGAGTTCTTCGCAACTTACACTTCCTGAGCACCCTAGTAAAAAAAGTAAGAAAAAAATAAATAAAGGGTTATTTGCTGTTGTTATTTTACAAATAGCTATTCTTTCCTTGCTTCTATTACCAAAAACAAAAACTACTACCAAAGAACATTCTTACGAATATATACAGAAAACAGCGCTAAAATTAGAGGAAATGGGCTTGCGAAAAGCAGCATCGCAAGTATGGTTGAAATATTTACAAGTATGCGATCTTTCTAACACGAAACTCGCAGCCTTACATTTACGAATTGCAAAACTTCTTCAAAATGATAATAACCATATTGACGCAATCTCTCATTTTGTTACAGCGCAAAAACTAGGTTCCGAGAAAAAGCGGCAAATAGCCCAAAGTATGAGTGAATCACTACAACAAATAAAACGTTTTCAAGCAATGGAAAATGTATTAAAAGAACAAGTTGAATTTGGGCATAAAAAACAATCAATAAAAGTTTTGGCACAAATTGGTAAACTGGAAATAACAGAAGATGATTTACAAAAAATTATCGAGGAACAAATAGCATTAAAAACCAATCTAATGAGGCTAGCTTTTCCTGAAATGGCACATCAAAATAATAATTTTTTTAAAGAAATGCACAAGCAATACGACACTCCTAAAGGAAAGCAAAGAGCTTTGCAAGAATACTTATTTCAAGAAGTTTTGTGGAGAAAAGCTTTAGAAGATGAACTACACGAACAAGCACTGCACCACAAAAAAATAAAATCTATCGCGAAAAAAATGCTTGTTGATGAAGTGCTTCAACGCGAAATTAAAAAGCAAATCGTTGTTTTACCAGAAGAAATACGAGCATTTTTCCAACAAAATACAGATAAATTTAACGAACCAGCTTTTGCTAAAATTACCTTGAAGAGTTTTGCTGATGAAGAATCAGCCCAAGTCGCTTCTCTCGATGATAAAGAAATGGAGCAAGCAATAACTGTGACATCACAAACAACGACCTTAGAGCCATTTGGAGATATCAGTAAAATAATTAGCTTAATTTTTACACAAGAAAAACCTCAAGAAATACATAAAGTAGGAGAACAAATTATTCGTTTGTGGGTTCACCAAGTCGAAGCACAGAAAAAGAAAACGTTTGAAGAAGTTCAAGAACAAATAAGACCACAAATCTACCAAAGAAAATACCAAGCGATTATGAAAAGCTTCATGGAACAATTATACACAAAACACAAAGTACAGATTTATGCTTCGGAAGAAGCCCAACAACCTAAAAGAGAAAATAAATGAAATTCCAAAATCTTGATCTTATTATGAGGCAATATGAAGAAGCTTTAGACCAACATATTCCTCCTAAAATTTGGCCAGTAGTACGCTTAGACGGTAGATCATTTTCAACTTTGACTCAAAATTTAGAACTAGAAAAACCTTTTGATATAAAATTTCGCGATGCGATGATTGCCACAACTAAACATGTTATGCAGGCAGGATTTCAAGCTATTTATGCGTACGTGGAAAGCGATGAAATATCAATTTTGTTTTCGCAAAATGACAATACTTTTAGAAGAAAAATACGCAAGTGGTTAAGTACTTTAGCTGGTGAAGCAAGTGCTGCCTTTACTCACCATTTAGGATATCCTGGAGTTTTTGATGCGCGAATTTGCCCATTTCCAGATACAGAAATTATTTTTGACTATTTTCGTTGGCGACAAGCTGATAGCGCTCGTAACTCTTTAAACGCTTATTGTTACTGGACTTTACGTAAGAATGGAAAAACAGAACGCCAAGCAACAAGCGTTTTAGAAAAAATGCCTGTAGAGCAAAAGTATATTTTACTTCGCTCCTACGATATCAATTACAAAGAAATTCCTAAATGGCAAAGATACGGAATCGCCGTTGTTTGGAAAAATATAATGAGAGAAGGTTACAATCCTATTACGAAAAAAACTGTCACAACAAAACGTCGTTCTCTCGAAGCTATTACCAAATTGCCGAGGCAACAAGCTTACCAAGACTTTATACAACAGTTTATTTGTGAGTAAAATATGAGTAACAAAAAATTTTTAATACCAATAGTTTTTTCTGTTATTGGTTTAGTAATATTGTTTTATCCGCGAAAACCAGAAATTTTTAAACAACGTGGTTTGAAATTTAGCCGTGACGCCAAATATGGTAATCCTCAAGCTAAAGATCAAGATGACATGTGTATATGGGTTCACCCTCTACAACCTCAGAAAAGTCTTGTAATTACAGCTGACAAAGTAGCAAATCAACTTTTTGTCTATACCACAACAGGTAAACTATTACAAAGTTTAGAATATTCAAAACCTGGAAATATAGATCTGCGATACAATTTTTCTTTAAACGGTGAAAAAATTGATATCGTAACCACAACAACAAGAGGTACACAAAACCGAATATTAGTGTTTAAAATAGATAGAGAAAATTTTTTACAACGTATAGATGATGGTAGTGGTGAGATAAATCAAAATAGGCGGTATGGACGAAAATCTTTTGGAGGGACTTTATTTCACAATCGACAGAACAATAAATTTTACTTTATAAAAACGGACGAAGATGACAATGAAAAAATAGAGCAATTTGAAATTTTAGATAATAAGAAAAAACAAGTTACGTTCAAAAAAGTTAGAGATTGGGATTCTCCTGGAAAATGTGAAGGTGCAGTTGCTGATGACGAAAGAGGTGTTATCTACGTTTGTCAGGAGAAAGCAGGAATTTGGGCTTTTTCAACAGACCTTGAAAAGCCACTGCAAAAAAAAATGATTGCTCCGCCAACAAAAAATGAATCAGTAAGTTTAGAGGGAATTGCTCTTTACAAAATTTCTGACGAAGAAGGTTATATTATTGTCTCCTTACAGAGACACAGTTCTTTTTGCGTTTTTGACCGCGTAACTAACCGTTTTATAACAGACTTTCATATTCGCAAAGTAACTTCAACCGATGGTTTAGACATAACTCCATACTCAATACACCCGCAAATCGAAGGTGGTTTGTTTCTTTGCCATACAACTCCATTACCTCCAAACTTTTCTATTACAGCCACATCCTGGAATAAAATAGCAAAAAAACTAAAATTGAAATACAAAAGTACTTATAAAATTAGAAAGTAATAAATATTATTAGCTAGTTTGGTAATGTTATAATTGCGCCCAAACTAAGGCCTGTCGACATTTAAAATTTTAGATCGTTCCCTTTTCGTCTTTGAAAACATAAGGACCTTCTATTTTTCCAAAATTGTCTTTAAATGTCGACGCACCCTAATAATGTTAAGAATAATCGCGAAAACATCAATAACAGTTTAAAATGATTGTCATCAACTAAACTTTGTTTATTGATCAGAATTTTCGTCCCTATTTTCATCTGATTCTTCTAACAACTCTGGTTGCATATGTTGTTCTTGTACCTGAAGTTGTCTTTCTACAGGTAAGAACGATGACGCTGGTAATTTTTGTTTGATGTACCTAGCTAAGTTTAGTAACTGCAAAGAGTTGCCAATCCGTAACTCTGTAGATTGTAGCTTTTTTAGCACTGTACTCACATATTTTTTGTTATGTAAATATGTGTTTGCTTTTAGTTGTGCATAAACAACGGATATCGTTTGCCGCATGTATGACGCAAATTTTCCTTCCCTTTTTGCCGTTGATAAACCACGTAGACTTAGTTCTAACTGCACCATCTTTTGTACAACAAAAATTTGTTCTGCTATTTTGCTATCTTCACTACTAAAAAGGGAAGATATATTATTTTTAGGTATTGGATGACCACTTCTTATTAATTTTTTGTCTAGAATAGTGTGGCAATCGTTACAGTTTATAAATTGCTGATAGAGATTAGTGAGTGAGATTTTTTTTGCAAGATGTTTGTGCATCAAATCGATATTGTCAACGTGACAACGATTACAAGACTCCGTTTTGTGCTTATTTTTATTCAAGAGAGGTTCTATTAAAATATCGCGGTTTAATCCCATCGAATCTTTTTTGTATACTTCATTCTCAAACTGCGCTCCTCTTGTTTCATATGGTGCACCACTAGCAAGGGCGCTTTTTTCTTTTTTTTCTTCCGTTTCTTTTTCTTTCGTTTTGTCTTTTTTAGGCAACGCTGGTTCGACTTTTTTCTTTTGAGTAGCACTAAGAAATTGGTCAATATATTCTTCAACCGTGTCATTAGATTTTACTGTTTGTCCAAAAGATTGATCATCTTCATCAAATGAATCTGCAGTATCTTCAGCTTCAACATCCCCAACCTGCATGCCTTCGCTAGATGAGTCATCTTCGTCAAATGAATCTGCAGTATCTCCAGCCTCGCCAGCCTCAACGTCTACAGCATCTCCAACCTCTGGACCTTCACCATCAGATGAAAACTCTTCATTAAATGATCTTCTAGTACTTTCAGCCTCAGCATCTTGCGCGCCTTTGTTAGAGGAATCCTCTCCATGAAACGAACCGGCAATATTGTCATCATCAAAAGACTCTCTCGCTATATGGTCCAAAGGACTATCGTGAAGAACTCTTTTCTCTATTTTTTTGCCACTTTTTGTTTTTTGAAATCTTTTCTCGTTTTCAATTGCATTAAACTTGTTTCCAAAAGACTCGTCTGAAATTTCATTTCGCACCTTGAATTCTTGTTTTTTGGCGCGCTCATAATTGTTCTTTTTCTTAGGAATTTTTTCTAATTTTTTGCGTAAAATTTTACCTTGTCTTGCGTTGGTATTTGTCTTTATCTTTGTCTTTGTTTCAAACTTACTATTTTTTATTATTGTTTGTTGCGGAACAGGTTGCTCATTTTGTTTTTTGTCATCTCTATCGGAAGACAAAACATCGCTTTTCGCAACGGCAGATTCTGTAGTTAAAGCAATTCGGTCTTGGTAAATAATAAACCATATACCTAGTACAAACGAAAACAACAAACCTGCTGCTAGAGATAAATTCCGATAAACGCGTAACCATGGCACAGGCTCTATGGCACGCGAAATTCCTTCTCGCAGATCTTTTGGCGCCGGCGTCTTGGGCAATTTTTTGATCAAGTCAATTGTTTTTTGCAATTGCCGTAACTCACTCGCACAACTATTACATTGGTGAATATGCTCTTCTAATTGCTTTTTATTTTCTGGTGTTAGAAGCTCATCAATGTAATCAGACAGCCACAGCACAGCCTTATCACATTTCATATATTTTCCCTAACATGACAATCATTTTATTATGTTTTTCTCAGGACATATCCGTACTTAATGTTTTCACAACTCGATGCTCAGACTTAACTTGCCACAATGAAAGTCATAACATACTGTGTACTTTGATTGTGGTTTTTGCCAAAAGTACTCGAATTTTACAAAACCATAGAAGAAGACAATCCTAGAGCTAGTTATAAAATTGCGTTGATGCAGGTGTACTGAGCTCACTTGGTGTTCGAAAGAACAGAGAAGCACAAAGTTTTACTATTCAATTTTATAATATACTCTTAGTCGTTACTTGTCTTAGTTAAGTTCCCAAAAAAATGATATTTTTACCCAAAATTATTAAGGGTAGCTTCTAATTTTTCTTTAACTAGGTTTCGCGCACGGTGAATGCGCGAACGAACAGTTCCAATGGGGCATTCTAGTATTTCCTGCATCTCTTCATAACTCATTCCCTCTATATCGCGTAGTATAATAGCTGTTTTGTACGGTTCCTCTAGAGAGTTAATTGCTTGTTGCACAATAACTGTTTGCTCAACTTCTTCTGCCTTTTGACTAGGGCCTTTATCGTTGGAAGCAGGGTCAAACCAGCCTTCGTCATTTTTTCCTTCGAATTTAGATATAGAAATCGTTTTATTTCTCATACGTTTGCGGCGACTGTTTGTCGCTGTGTTTATAGCAATGCGAAATAACCACGTAAAAAAAGTAGAATGTCCTTTAAAATTTTTCAATCCGCGGTATGCATTTATAAAAGTGTCCTGAACTAAATCGTAAGCTAGACTTTCATCACTAGTCAACCGGAAGACAACATTAAAAACGCGATCTTGGTATTTAATAACGAGAACATCAAACGCACTTTTGTCGCCTTGTTTAGATTTTGTTACAAGAAGAGTATCATCGTCCAAAAATTTTTTCCCCATTTGCTATGCCTTTAGACATTTTTTTTACTTGAGAAGTTTATTGTAATTCATTAGAATAAATTCTAAAATATTGAAAAGTATCATAGCCATCTACAAATTGTAATGATTGTTGTAACTAATGTACATATATTTATTATATTTATAGGATGTGTCAATGTTTATATGTTGTATAATATTGACACATCTTAAGGAACAGCGCAGTACTTTTAAATAAACAGTTGTGCTTTCAAAACAAAGGTAACGAAATTAACACTTCAAATGAAGATAAATATTAACATGTTTTACAAAATCAATTGTGATCGCAATTGTTTTCTTTGAATAAAACTACGCTCAAGATTTATACTTTATTTTGTAATGTAATTTCAGAGTATTATTTGAATAATTTTGAGTAACTACAGGTACTTCTAAACAAAGTATACCTCATTCACATTACAATAGGCCAAAACGCAAACATAAAAAACCAAGCCTGAATGAGTTTGACAAAACTATTTTTCAGTAAAAACTGTGTTACTTTAGTAATACCGAGGTCATTTTAATAACTACCGACACAACCGTAACATTTCAGAAAGAATAAATAACTATGGGCTACCAGGATAGGTTAAAAAGCATTGTTTCAAGTAGAAAGACGATTGTACGGTTGAAAGTTCCTTCCGTACTAAAAAAAATATATCGCCCAATGTTTTTGTATTTGATGAGATCAAACATTAGTAAAGATTTTTCTGAAAATAAAATACGCACTCTTCTTGAGAACTACCCAAAAACATTAGAAGTCGCAGTTAGTTTTTCGGTATCTAT
Source organism: Candidatus Uabimicrobium helgolandensis (assembly GCF_041508025.1). Taxonomy (NCBI): domain Bacteria; kingdom Pseudomonadati; phylum Planctomycetota; class Candidatus Uabimicrobiia; order Candidatus Uabimicrobiales; family Candidatus Uabimicrobiaceae; genus Candidatus Uabimicrobium; species Candidatus Uabimicrobium helgolandensis. The sequence continues at coordinate 654,644 of NZ_CP165719.1, read as the reverse complement.
TTACTGTCTCAGTGAAAAAAATAGAATGGTTTATAGAGATTTCCTTGATTGTCTTAAAACCAATAATTTTCGACAAATTTTAGAAATCTACGGCGATAGTTTTGCAGAACAAATTTTGCGAGAAATCCACGAAGATACGATCACAGAACAAGATGTTGAGGTTGTACAAGGTACCTTGAAAAATACTTTTGCAATATACACAAATGATGATAGTAAAGAACTTATTCAAAATACACTAAGAACCTTCACTAACACAGGAGATATCGAAACTTCTGTAATCGGAATTTTTAACAGTCTAGCTATAAATCTATCTTTGTGCAAAAAGTACATTCACTTCTTTCAAAAAATTCAACATCAACAAGATCTTCTTCTTTCAACATTACAAACAACGTATTTTATAACAAAATACTTAGGGACGCACAAAGCCTATGTTAATTTTATAAAACTTTGTGAAAAACTTGAGAGTGAAAGTCTATTTCAAGAAGTTATCCATACACTAAAAACATTAGCGCAATATGGAAGTCCTGAAATTTTTGTAGAAACAACATCATGGGCTTGTGAAACTCCTGTGGATAAAAACTCCATTATCCATATATTTAAGCACAGCTATATATTGCTAGATCAAAAGAATCAATCAACATATTCGATGTTTTGTTTTGGAAAATTCATGGCATATGTCAAAGACAAAGAACAACGATTTATGGATATGCCTGACGAAGATTTGGAATACTACATAGAGAAAGCCGTAGAATTTTTCGTCGAAGCTTAGGAGAGGTAATATTTTATATTTCGATGTCTTTGACACTAGCGTTATTATTTTCATAAATAATAACATTTTATACGTGTCGAAAACGCCTGATTTTGCAAGCATCTAAACAAAAACGCGCCCTGATAATTTTTCCTTTTAAAGGGCTGCTTGTTGTTTAGATTTTTCTAAAAATTAAATGTTTTAAGCAGGTGTTTTAAAAGTAGTTTCTTAAATAATTCAACTAAAAAAAATGAAGAATACACTCCTAATAAAATAAGGCTCTCTGCGGCAAAAATGGCATACTACATCTCATGACATCAAATATTTCGACTTAAAATTAAGGAATTTTTTATGGCACAGTCCTTAGATGAGGCTTTTTGTAACCACGTAATCACTCAAGGAATCATCTCTAAAGAAACAGTTAACTTCGTAAAAGACAAATACCCAAGCGTGTGTGTTCGCGAAGCGCTTTTACTAGAAAGTCAACTACAAATAGAATATTACACTGCAACCCTCTCTATCCTAAAAGAACTAGAACTAAACAAATCAGATATCTCCGAGTACTGGGACAAAAAATTCATCGCTCATATTAAAAAAACTCAATTTTTAACAGACGACCAGGTAAATGTTTTTCTGGGCAAGTGTAAAAATCAAGCTATTTCATTTCGAGAACTACTTATTATTTCAAGCATATTATCTGTTGATAACTACATTGAGATGTTTAATGAGCTTTTACAAGAACATTCTCCAAACACTTCTCGTGATTTTGACACTTCAGAAATGGAGTTTGTAGAAAAAACACTAGATTCTATTGAATCGTCTCTTAAAAAATCGACTCCTGATGTTTCAGAAAAAACAGTGAATCCTGATTTTTTTAATCAGAATAATACACATGACGTATCTAATCAAACTTTAGACATGGTTGAACCTCCTACGCAAAAATCACCATCTCCCCATGAATCAACAGCCAATAGTTCACCCATTCGCATATCACCAAATAATTCTTATTTTTCTGACGATGCGTCGGCGATGACAATTGATGCCGTCGAATCTCCTATTGCTGCGCAAGAAAATCTATCGCAAAAATTATATGAGGAAAATGATGCGTCAGCTATGACAATCGATGCTGTCGAATCCCCTATTACCACGCAAGAAAATCTATCGCAAAATAATTTATATGAGGAAAATGATGCGTCGGCGATGACAATCGATGCTGTCGAATCTCCTATTGTTATACAAGGAGATTTATCACAAAATAATTTATACGAGAAGAACGACGCATCTGCCATGACAATTGATGCTGCAGAATCTCCTATTATTGCGCAAGAAAATTTATCGCAAAAATTATATGAGGAAAATGACGCGTCGGCTATGACAATCGATACCGTTGAGCCTCCAATAACTGATTTAAAGCAATCCTACTTTGATAGTAACATAGATAACCATAACGATCTATCAGCAATGACAGTAGATTCAGTTCAATCACCTATAAAAAGTGAAAACAATTCATATTTTGAAAATGATCCGTCTTCGATAACAATTAATGATCCAAAAACTTCTGCGCAACTCCATCAAAGTCCTTTAGCAGAAACTTCATCTTACTTCTCAAGTAAATCTGAAAATAAAAACGAAAATATTGATACGGCAAAAACGATAGCAAGCGATATAACATTTTCGGAGTATATGAAGGCACTTGACGAAGAAAAAACACTAGATCAAGTACAAACACCTGTGAACAACGAAGCAGCAGAACAAACATTAGACAGTGAAGCGCCAAGTTTTTTGCCTTTAGATACTGAAAACCAAGATGGAAATCTCCCTGTAGAGGTCGTTCAAGCTATAAGTACAAACGAATCTTGCGATGCCTCTTCAGAAACCTTGCTAGAGCAATCCACTGAAAGTCTTTTAGTCGACAGAGAAGATCGAGTTGCAACAGTAAAGGAAAGTCATAAGGATATTGAAGCAACTTTGGACATGAATTCGAAAGATGTGAATGAGCTTTTACACAGTGAAAAAAATGTTGATATTGATGCCTCTGCCAAAACTATTCAAGAAGCTAATGATTTTGACTCATACGGGAACACTGTTGTAGACCAACCATTCCACGCTAAAAATCGCGAAATGGAAGATGCATTTCCTTCATCTATTTTAGAACAAATTGATGGCTTAGATGAAAAAACAACAAATTTAACAAATTTGATACGAGAAATGCGCGAAAGTCAGGTTTTCCAAATTCCTGAAGGAATAACTCCTCCGAAAAAAAATATATTTGCTCTTTTTGTGATAACCATTTTCCTTATTACCGTATCTACTAGTCTTTACCTTTGGATAAATTTAGAAAAATCTAACAGCAAGCCGTCATTCGCAGAGCAAATAGAAACATTAAAGCAAGAAAAAGCAAGGCTTAAAGAAAGCTTATTACAAAAAAAATCAAAGTCCTTTGCTTCTTTTTACTACGAAGCTAAACAGTATGATCTAGTAATAAAATTACTATCAAAAAATGCCAAAAGCCCTAATGATCAATTTCTTTTAGCAAAATGCTACAGCAAAAAAAATCAACATACCTTAGCCGAAAATATTTTGCGAAAATTAACGAAACTACATCCGCAAAACCCTGAGTACATGTTCTTTTTTGCACAAGTGCTTTCTCATCGAAATGAAGAGCCAATTGTTATACTCAAAACCTATGATAAAGTGATTGATTTAGGTTTCCCTAGATATCTAGTTTTGCTCAAAAAACTACAGCTAAATGTACAAAACGAGCTTATTGGTGTAGATGAATTCGAAAAAGCATGTAGTGAACTAAAAAAATTCAATAAAAACTCTCCTAACCTCCTAAAAATTCAAGGTAAATTTTATCTAAAAGAAAAGAATTGGCAAAAAGCATTGCCTTTTTATTCTCAACTTATTTCTGAAAAACCAAATGCCTTTTTATATCTTGAGCGCGGACAAATTTATTACGAAATCGGTAAATTTTCTGAAGCATTTCAAGACTTCAAAAAAGTTGTAACCCTAAGTAGTGAACTTAAAGCACAGGCTCATTTTTATATGGGGCTTATTTACCTAGAGTTCAAAAAAGCAAAATTTGCACTAAAGAATTTCAACGAAGCAATAGAACATGATCCAGGCCAAAGTGTTTATTTCGAAAAGCGCGGGCAATTGTTCTTTCTTACAAAGCAGTACACTAAGGCGTTGAATGACTTCAATATTGCATTAAAAAAAGATTCAGAGAAAACACAGTTGTATGGCAATTTAGCCTTAGTTTATCAAAAATTAGGGAAAAAAGAGTCTGCAGAAATTAACCTAAATAAAGCGGTGGTCGCTGGCACACCTCAGTCTCTTTTTGTTGTAAGCCAATACTATTTTATGTTGGGAAAAACAGAAGAAGCAATTACATTTGCTAAAAAATCTATCAACCTTGCACCAAGAACAAATTGGCAAGCATATAAACATCTTGGAGATATTTTTGCAAAAAGTCAACAAAAACAATCAGCAATCGACAATTGGAAAAAAGCCTTAAAAATCAAGCCTTCCATAAGAAGCCTTCGTGGGAAAACAAATTAATTTCCTCTCTAATGTTCGAAATTTAATCTTTTTTTTTTTTTTTTGCTTGCAATTAAAAATTCAGTATATATAATACCCTTCACATTGCTAGTGTAGCTCAACGGTAGAGCTCTCGCCTTGTAAGCGAGGGGTTGTCGGTTCAAATCCGACCACTAGCTTTTAAACGGTGGTGTACCCAAGTGGCCAAAGGGGGTAGACTGTAAATCTACTGACGGACGTCTTCGAAGGTTCGAATCCTTCCGCCACCATTAAATGAAATGCGGGTGTGGCTTAACGGCTAAAGCACCAGCCTTCCAAGCTGGATATGTGGGTTCGATTCCCATCACCCGCTCTTCTTTATCCTCAATGCTGCCGTAGCTCAGTGGTAGAGCACGTCCTTGGTAAGGACGAGGCCATGGGTTCAATCCCCATCGGCAGCTTAGGAAACTTCCTTATTTCTTTTTATCATATCAAAAATGTCGATTGCCTGACCTATCCCCCTAAAGCATCAAAAATCTTTCATAAGTAATTGACATTTATGGATTCCATATTAATAGTTTAAATTATTGAAGGATGTATCCCCATGGCGAAGGAAAAGTTTGAACGGAACAAACCTCACGTGAACGTGGGCACTATTGGTCACATTGACCATGGTAAAACAACCCTAACTGCAGCGATTTCTCACGTTTTAGCACTTAAAGGCTTTGCTGAAAAAATGAAGTTCGAAGATATCGACAAAGCTCCTGAAGAAAGACAACGTGGTATCACAATCTCTGTATGTCACATTGAGTACGAAACAGAAAAGCGTCACTACGCGCACGTAGACTGCCCAGGACACGCAGACTACATCAAAAATATGATTACAGGTGCTGCACAGATGGATGGTGCGATACTTGTAGTTGCTGCGACCGACGGTCCAATGCCTCAAACAAGAGAGCATATTCTGTTAGCTCGTCAGGTAAATGTTCCTGCTATGGTTGTATTTATGAATAAATGCGACATGATGAAAGACGAACCTGAACTTATAGAACTAGTTGAAATGGAACTAAGAGAACTTTTAGATAAGTACGAGTTCCCTGGCGACGACATTCCAATTATTCAAGGTTCTGCATTACTTGCTGGACAAGCAGAGGATGCTAACGATGAAGCTGCACAAGGTGTTATGAATTTGATGGACGCAGTAGATTCTTATATTCCTGATCCAGAGCGTGCAGTTGATAAACCATTTTTGATGCCTATCGAAGATGTTTTCTCTATTAAAGGTCGTGGTACTGTTGCGACTGGACGTGTAGAGCGTGGAGTCATCAAACTTGGTGATAACATGGACATTGTAGGTGTTAATGATACACAAAAGACTACATGTACTGGTGTTGAAATGTTTCGCAAATTGTTAGACGAAGGTATGGCTGGCGATAACGTTGGTATCCTTCTAAGAGGTATCGATAAGGACAACGTAGAAAGAGGCCAAGTACTTGCTAAGCCTGGATCTATCAATCCTCATACTAAATTTAAAGCGGAAGTTTATATCTTAACAAAAGATGAAGGTGGACGTCATAAACCTTTCTTTTCTGGATATCGTCCGCAGTTTTATTTCCGTACAACAGATGTAACTGGAAAAGCAGAAGTGTTAAATGCTGAAATGGTTATGCCTGGTGATAATGTTACGTTAGAAGTAGAACTAATTACACCTATTGCTCTTGAAAAAGAATTGCGCTTTGCAATCCGCGAAGGTGGAAAAACTGTAGGTGCTGGTGTAATTATCGAAATCATCGAATAGTAATATTTATTGTACGACAAAGTAATACAACAACGCTGCAAATATAAATTTGCAGCGTTGACTTTTGACAGAACAGCCTTTGTTTGTTTCTTCAGAGCAGCATTATTACATACAACTATAAAACAAATCATCATTTCAAAAAAAGGAGTGGCAAAATGCCTTTACTCCCAATGTACAAAAAAAAGCAAGGCCAAGTTGTCCGCTGGACAGCATTTCTAACTTTTGTTGCTCTATGGTTATTTGCAACATATAAATGTTTTCATAGCTTTCCTGAATGGGATTGGACAAGAATAGTTTATGTTGAAGGTATCGTTATTCCCCTCATAGATTATGAAATGCCTGAAGTTACACCAAAATTACTAACTTCACTAGGAATTGGTTTTTTCCTAATTTTCATTTCTGCATATTTATGTTTTTTGAGCCAACGAACTTCGGACTTCCTAATTGATACCGAAAGTGAAATGAGAAAAGTTTCCTGGCCAACAATGAAAGAAGTCGTGAAATCATCTACTGTAGTTATCATCGCAATTGTAATACTGGCACTCTACTTATTTGTTGTTGACATAGGATTTGACTCTATCTTTCAACGTGTTTTTTAGTTAGGTATAACATGAGTTTACCAGAAAATTCAGAAACAGAAGAAGAAAATGACCTAGAAACTTCAGAAGAAGAATCTGCTAAGGTGGTCAACAACGAAATTGCAGATGAACTAGATAAAAAATGGTACATTTTGCGTGTACAAAGTAACAAAGAAGATCGAGTAAAAACAAACCTTCAAAAAAGAGTTATTGCAGAAAATATGCAACATGTAATTTCCGATATCGTAGTTCCAAGTGAACTAGTATCAGAAATAAAAAAAGGATCAAAGCGTGTTGTAGAAAGAAAGCTGTACCCTGGTTATGTGATGGTGGAGATGGAACTTAACGATGAGACTCATTTTATTGTCAAGGGAACTCCAGGTGTAGGGGATTTTGTAGGACCGCCTTCGAAACCAATACCAATGTCAGACGAAGAAGTAGAAAGAATGTTGGCAAACTGTTCGCAATCGAAAGACAAACCAAAGCCAAAAGTTTCTTTCAAAAAAGGCCAGAACATAAAGATAAAAGAAGGGCCATTTGAAAACTTCGACGGCATTGTAGATGAAGTCAATGAGCAAAAAGGTATAGTTAAAGTAATTGTTGGTATATTCGGTCGCTATACTCAAGTAGAGTTAGAATATTGGCAAGTAGAGAGTTTATAACACCAAGCATAGCAGTCAATATCGCGAAAGAAAAGTAAAGTAGAGGAAATCATGGCCAAGAAAAAGAAAAAAGTTGTCGCCTTAATAAAACTAAAATGTCCTGGTGGACAAGCAACACCTGCACCACCTGTAGGACCAGCTTTGGGTCAGCATGGTTTAAATCCCGGCGAATTTGTTAAAAAATTTAACGACATGACCCGTGAACAAATGGGTATACCTATTTCGATGGTTCTTCATGTATACGAAGATCGAAAATTCGACATTGAATTAAAAGGATCTCCAACTTCATTTTTGCTAAAACAAGCAGCTGGTGTAGCAAAGGGATCAGGTGTTCCAAACCGCGAAAAAGTGGGCAAAGTTACAACTGCTCAAATTCGTGAAATAGCAGAACAAAAAACAAAATATATGAATTCTCATAACATCGAGCAAGCAATGTTTACTGTTGCAGGAACCGCAAGAAGTATGGGAATAACTGTTGAGGAAGAGTAAACAGATAGATAACTATCAAGCTACTCAAATATAACAATCAGTTGATTACATTTTTAGCAATATAGATCGGTATGAAAAATGGCAAAAAAAAAGGCAGAACAAAAAGCTGAAACACAAGCTGAGGCTCCTAAGGAAGAAAAGAAAAGAAGGCGCCCAGGGCCAGCGAGAAGAAGATCTTCTTCCAAACGCCATGCTGAAAATCTAACCAAGGTGGACGAGAAGAAAAGGTATTCGGTAGACGAAGCTATTAAAATCTTACAAAGTTGCAAAAGAACAAAATTCGATGAAACAGTAGAAGTTTCAATGAAGCTTGGTATCGATCCACGTAAATCAGACCAACTAGTTAGAGGTTCTGTTTCTCTTCCAAAAGGAACAGGCAAAACAATTAAAATATTAGTATTTGCAGAAGGCGATCCAGCCGCACAAGCAAAAGAAGCTGGTGCAGATTATGTTGGTAGCTCTGAATATGCAGATAAAATTCAAAAAGAAGGTTGGTTGGATTTTGACCTTGTTATCGCACACCCTGCGATGATGCGCCATGTTGGTAAACTAGGGAAAATTCTTGGACCAAAAGGAAAAATGCCATCACCAAAATCTGGAACTGTAACTCCAAATGTTGCACAAGCAGTAAAAGAATTTAAAGCTGGAAAAGTAGAGTTTCGTTCTGATGGCGGCGGTAATGTTCTTGCACCTTTAGGAAGAATGAGCTTTGCGCCTGAAGATTTAATTGTCAATGCAACAGCTTTTATTGAGCACATTAGCAATATAAAACCTTCGACTGCAAAAGGTACGTACATGCAGAAAGTATGTATTTCGTCCTCTATGGGACCAGGTCTAATGATCGAGACTGGCAAATAATTAGATAGGCGGAGTTTACAATGTCCAAACTATTAAAAAAGCGAATGGCTAAAGAGCTAGCTAACGAAGTAGAATCAATAGGTAGTTTTCTACTGTATGATTATACAGGTCTAAAAGCTGAACAAGTCCATAGTTTAAGAAGTACTTCCTTCGAAAAAGAAGTTACAGTCAAAGTAGTAAAAAATACAATGGCTAAACTTGCTTTATCCGAAGATTATCCTGAAGAGATGAAAACTCTTTTCAAAGGACCAACTGCCATGGCATTTGGTGGTGACAGTATTGCTTCTGTGGCTAAAATTCTTGTGGATTTTCGCAAAGAAAATAAAAAGCTAGTTATTAAGGGTGGTTACATCCCTGGAAAAATTCTAAATGCTGACGATGTAGAAGCACTTTCAAAAGTTCCTTCTCGCGAAGAACTATTGTCTATGCTTGCTGGTCTTTTCCAAGCTCCAACACAGCAAATTGCAAATATTCTGGATGGCCCATCTCGAAATATATCAAATATATTTAATAACTTAACTTCCAAAATGGAAGAAAATAATATAGAAAGCGTCGGGGACGCCGCAAGTTAGGCGTGTCTCTATTTAGATTTTTGTAAAATTCGAGTTATTTTAAACAATAGCAAAGCACTTAAAAGTGCGTAATATTGTTATGTGCTTGAAAAGTAACAAAGCTAGTGGTTAAAAGTACCGAATTATGAGAAATACGAATAGGGGACATTCCCTAATCCTCATAAAAAACAATTAAAAAACCTAGGTTAATATTAATTTGGAGATAAAATATGTCTGATGTGGCAAAGTTAGTTGAAGATATCCAAAAACTATCTGCAGAAGATAAAAATAATCTACTTTTGGAAGTTTTCAAAACATACAACGTTCTAGAACTTAAAGATTTCAAAGATGCTTTCTGTGATACTTTTGGTGTTGAAGCGTCAGCACCAATGGGTGGCATGATGATGATGCCAGGTGCAGCTGGTGATGGTGGCGGTGGTGCTGATGAACCAACAGAATTTAACGTAGTTCTTACTTCTGCTGGCGATAAGAAAATCGGTGTTATTAAAGCTGTTCGCGCAATTACATCTTTGGGTTTAAAAGAAGCAAAAGAGCTAGTTGATAAAGCACCTCAAGCAGTAAAAGAAAAAGTTTCGAAAGATGAAGCTGATAAGATAAAAGGTGAATTAGAAGCAGCAGGCGCTTCAGTGGAAGTAAAAGGCGTTAGCTAATATATTTTCGGAAAAGAGACTTAGGTCTCAGTGTCTCTTTATTCACAAAAAAACAAGTAACAGGTTATAATTTATAGTTAAGGGGAAACCCTAAAATTTAGGTATAAATTGTAATCTGTTACTTTTATTTTGTAGAAAAAACATTTTTGTGATTTAGGACCTGTCAGCATTTAGGTTTTATATAATGTGAGGTATTTTAGGATTTTAAAGTGCATAGTTATGCTATATTTTAAAAAAATAACGAAACTATTTTCTAAAAAAGTCAAATTATAAAAAGAAGATGAATGTTGACACGCCCCTATAAAGCCCTTTTATGGAGCTAAAACATATATGAAAGTTTCTCCGAAAAAAAAACATTATGGCAAGTACCAAGAAGTTATCGAGGTTCCGAATCTAATAGAACTACAACTTCGAGCATACGAAGACTTTTTACAAATGGAAGCCCCTTTTATTGATCGCGATGACAAAGGGTTAGAATCTATTATTCGTAAAGTTTTTCCTATAAAAAGTTACGACGGAAAAATGTCTTTAGAGTACTTGTACTACGAACTAGGAAAACCGCGCTACAATCCTGATGAATGCCGTAAACTAAAACTAACTTACGGAGCCCCCTTCACAATACGTGTTCGACTTAATATCGAAGGACGTGAACCTATCGAAGACGATGTTTATCTAGGTGAAGTTCCTATTATGATTGGTGGTGGAGAATTCATTATTAACGGTGCAGAGCGTGTCATTGTTAGTCAATTACACAGATCTCCAGGTATTGATTTCGCTGAAGAAAAACACTCAGGTGAAAAACACTTGCAAACTTGTTGGATTATACCTGAACGGGGTAGTTGGATTGAAATCAATGTAACCAAAAAAGAAACTCTTGTAATACGCATCGATCAAAGTGGGAAAATCCCCATTACGATATTCATTCGAGCAATGGGGCCAGAATATTCTACAGATGAATCTATCATTAAACTTTTCTATGAAACACAAACGATCTCGCTTAGAAGTAGTAAAGCATCTAAAGAACTTGGCCAAAGAATTTTAGCTTCTTCGATACAAATAAAAGACGCTGTCGAACAAGATAAAGTACTTCAAGTTCCTGCTGGGACTTCTTTAACAGACGACCTTATAAAGAAAATATGCGATAGTGATTTGAAATCAGTAACTGTCCTTAAAGAAAAGAAAAATCGTATAGATAATCTTATTTTAAAAACTCTTGAAGAAGATCCAACTAGTGATCTTAAACGCAACAAAGAAAAAGAACCAGAAGGATATGTTGCTGCTTTGGCACGTATTTTTGCTCGTTTGCGCCCAGGAACGCCTTTTAATTTAGAAAGAGCAAAAAACCTATTCTTTGAAAAATTTCACGATCCAACACGCTACAGATTAGGTCCTGTCGGACGTTTTCGCTTAAATCGTAAGTTTGGTCAAAAAGTAAATCCTCAAGAAATGGTTTTAACTCCAGAAGACATTTTTAATTCTGTAAATTACATCTTGAAGCTGCGAAAAAATGAAGGTGAAGTGGATGACATTGATCACTTAGGAAATCGTCGTGTACGTACAATCGTTGAATTGGCTGGAGACGAGTTCTACAAAGGGTTTCTAAAATTGAATCGTACAATTAAAGAACGTATGAACATAGAAGCCGAAGAAACACTATCACCAAAAAATTTAATAAACTCGAAAACCATTTCATCTGCGGTAGATTACTTTTTTGGTAGAGGTGAACTTTCGCAAGTAGTAGACCAAACAAATCCTTTAGCGCAATTGACACATGAAAGACGTTTGTCAGCACTTGGGCCTGGTGGACTTAATAGAAAAAGAGCGGGATTTGAAGTACGTGATGTACATATTTCGCACTACGGACGTATTTGTCCTATTGAGACACCTGAAGGTACAAATATTGGTTTGATTTCTAGTTTAGCGATCTATACAACTATCGATGAATACGGCTTTTTAGTTTCTCCGTATCTTGTGGCAAAAAACGGTAAAGTTACCCAAGAAATTAAGTATCTCCGCGCAGATGAAGAGCACAACAAAGTAATTGCACCTGCTGATATCATTGATGCTAAAGGAAATTTTTATAATCGTTTTGTTATTGCACGTGTAAACGGTGATTACCAACAGTTATCAAACAAAAAGGTAGATTACTGTGATATATCGCCAAAACAAATGGTCGGGGTATCTGCGTCTTTAATTCCTTTCTTAGAGCATAATGACGCTAACCGCGCTCTGATGGGATCAAACATGCAGAGGCAAGCTGTTCCTTTGCTTGTAACAGAAGCACCTATTGTTTCTACGGGAATGGAAAAAGCTGTTGCTCAAAACTCTAGTATGGTTATTTGTAGTGATATAGATGGTAAAATAAAATCTGCTACCGCCGAGCGCATAATTGTTGAAAGTAAAAAAGAAGAAATAGAATACACTTTACGCAAATTTGTTGGACTCAACGAAAGAACTTGTCTCAATCAAAAACCAATTGTTCGTACAGGAGACAAGGTCAAGAAAAATCAAGTTATTGCTGATGGTGCAGCTACAGATAATGGTCAACTAGCCTTAGGAAGAAATGTTCTTGTAGCGTTTATGCCTTGGGATGGATATAACTTTGAAGATGCAATCATTGTTTCTGAAAAATTAGTAAAAGAAGATTACTATACCTCTCTTCACATAGATGAATTTGAGGCAGAAATACGCGAAACAAAACTAGGAAAAGAAGAGTTTACAAGAGACATACCAAATGTTTCAGAAAGAGCTCTCCTTAATCTCGATGATAATGGTATCGTAAAAGTAGGAACAATAGTTCGCCAAGGGGATATCTTAGTAGGTAAGGTTGCTCCAAAAAATAAATCTGAATTGTCTCCAGAAGAAAAACTATTGCACGCGATTTTTGGTCGCGCTGGTGAGGATGTAAAAAACGATAGTCTTGAAGTACCTTCAGGTGTTGAAGGCATTGTTATACATACTCAAAAATTTGCTCGCAAATTAAAACCCAAAGATGCATCTGAAGCTTCCAAAAATAAAGCAGAATTAGATGAAATTGAACAACTTCATTTAGAAACTTTTGAAAATACTCTAAGAAGTTTATCAGACGAGTTAGCAAAAATTTTCGGTGAAAATGTTTTAGCGGAAAAAATAGCGTGGCCAAAAAATCCAAGCCTTAAAAGCTTAAAAGATGTAAAAGAAAAACTGAATATAAACCGCTTAAAATTATCTAGTCGTGAAAAACGAGTAGAAGCAGCGCAAATAATCAAAAAACACATGGACATCATAATGGAGTCAGAAGACCAGAAAAATAAGAAAAGTACCTTATTACAATCTGGTGATGAACTTCCTCCAGGTGTTCTAGAACTTGTTAAAGTATATATCGCTACCAAGCGTATTTTATCTGTAGGTGATAAAATGGCTGGTCGCCACGGAAACAAAGGGGTAATATCAAAAATATTGCCAGAAGAAGACATGCCGTTTCTTGAAGACGGAACTCCCGTCGAAATTATACTAAATCCTCTGGGCGTACCTTCGCGTATGAACGTTGGACAAATATTAGAAACACACTTAGGGTGGGCAGCTAAAAAGCTAAATTTTCAAGCAATAACACCTGTTTTTGATGGTTGTTCTGAAAAACAAGTGGAAGAAGCTCTTGAAGAAGCTAAGTTACCAAACAATGGTACATGTTATCTTTATGATGGTCGAACAGGTGAACGATTTGAACAAAAAACAACGGTAGGTTATATCTATATGATGAAACTACACCACCTTGTTGACGATAAAGTTCACGCGCGAGCAACAGGTCCATACTCTCTCATAACACAGCAACCTCTAGGAGGTAAAGCGCGTTTTGGTGGACAGCGTTTTGGAGAAATGGAAGTATGGGCACTCGAAGCTTACGGTGTTGCGAATATCTTACAAGAATTGTTAACTGTAAAATCTGACGATGTAGAGGGGCGTACTAAGATTTATGAATCGATGGTAAAAGGTGAAAATACTCTTGAACCAGGAACTCCAATTTCCTTTGAAGTTCTTACCAACGAAATCAAAGGTCTTGCTCTTGATATGCAACTACATAAAAAAAAAGTAAGTAAACAGATTCCTGGAAAAAACACAACAAGTTAAATTTTTATAATCAGTAAAGGTACATTAATTGTATCTTTACTGATTATTTTTTGAAACACATTGTTTTGTATTGCTGTTAATCACACTAGCAGTAAGAATGGTTATTCCGCACACTTGGCGAAATATCTAAAAGGAGTTTCGCAAAATGGTAGAAACTTTCTACGATAAAATAAATGATTATGGTTCAGTGACCATAAAATTAGCATCACCTGAAGACATCAGAAGTTGGTCTTTTGGAGAAGTAAAAAAACCAGAAACAATAAATTATCGCACGTACAGAGCAGAAAAAGATGGTTTGTTTTGTGAACGGATCTTTGGTCCAGAACGCGACTGGGAGTGCTATTGCGGAAAGTATAAGGGTATAAAGTATAAAGGCATTGTATGTGATCGTTGTGGTGTAAAAGTAGCGCATTCTAAAGTTCGGCGTAAACGAATGGGGCATATAAATCTAGCCTCTCCTGTAGCTCATATTTGGTTTTTTAAAGCAATGCCTAGTCGTCTAAGCACTCTACTTGGTATAAAAAATGCTCATCTAGAAAGAGTTATTTATTTCCAAGATTACATTGTTATAGATCCAGGTGAAACCAAACTAAAAAAATTCGATCTTTTGTCTGAAGAAAAATTACGAGATGCTCAAGCTCAATATGGCGACACGTTTGAAGTAGGTATGGGAGCTGAAGCGGTTCAGAAATTGCTTTCAACTCTTGATTTAGAAGCACTTGTCGAAGAACTTCAAAAAGATTACGAAAATACCGGGGCAAAACAACGCCAAAAAGAAATTATTAAAAGACTTGAACTTGTAAAAATGATTCGTGAGTCTGGTAATAAATCTGAGTGGATGATTCTAGAAGTTATACCTGTAATTCCACCGGACCTTAGACCTCTTGTTCTTTTAGACTCTGGAAACTTTGCAACAAGTGACTTAAACGATTTGTACCGCCGTTTAATCAATCGCAACAATCGTTTAAAAAAATTGCTAGAGATGAATGCGCCTGATGTTATTATTCGTAACGAAAAGCGTATGTTACAACAATCTGTAGATGCTTTATTCGACAATTCAAGATGTAGAAGACCAGTTGTTGGAACAGGCAATAGACCAATGAAGAGTCTTACAGATATGATCAAAGGTAAACAAGGTCGCTTTCGCGAAAACCTTTTGGGAAAACGCGTCGATTACTCCGCACGTTCAGTAATTGTTGTGGGGCCTGATCTAAAACTACACCAATGTGGTTTGCCTAAAAAAATAGCCTTAGAATTGTTTCAGCCATTTATCATAAGAAAACTAAAAGAACTTGGACACGCTGATACAATAAAAAGTGCAAAGAAAATGCTCGAAAGAAAAGACAAAGAAGTTTGGGATATTCTTGAAGATGTAATTCGTGAACACCCTGTTCTTTTAAACCGTGCACCAACACTTCACCGTGTAGGTATTCAAGCGTTTGAACCAATACTAACAGAGGGAAATGCGATAAAAATTCACCCTCTTGTGTGTTCGGGATTCAACGCGGATTTTGATGGAGACCAAATGGCTGTCCATTTACCTCTTTCAATAGAAGCACAGGTAGAAGCAAGTACATTGATGCTATCGACAAACAATATCTTTTCTCCAGCGAATGGCGAGCCAATTATTGCACCAAGTCAAGATATTGTTCTTGGGGTTTATTACTATACAATAGAAGACCCTCGCGAAAAGAAACAGGCACCTTTGATGTCATCATTCAAAGAAGTGTTTCTTGCATATGAACACAAGACAGTGGGCATTCATAGCACTGTATGGGTAAAGCTTCCAGAAGACCAAGAAATCATACCACCACCAACAGAAGATCAGATACGTGGACAAAACATAATAAAAACAACCGTTGGTCGGGTATTTTTTAATCGAATTCTTCCGAAGGGTATGCCATTTTATAACTACGCGCTGCACAAAAAAGCAATCACGGGAACAATTTCAGAGTGCCATAACTTGTTAGGTCGTAGACCTACTTTGAAACTCTTAGATGATTTAAAGCAGTTAGGTTTTCACGCCTCCACTACAGGAGGAATTAGTTTTGCTAAGAATTACCTAATTATCCCAGAAGAAAAAGCGGAAATTATAGAGAGTGCACGCAAAAAAGTAGAAAAAATACAAAAGAACTTCAAGGACGGTGCTATCACAGAAAAAGAAAGCCACAACAGTATTGTTGACTGTTGGACTTTTGCGCGCGACCAAGTAGGTCAAGTAATGATGAAGTGTTTAGAAAACAACACTGGTGATGAAGATATTACATTCAATCCACTTTATTTGATGGCTTCAAGTGGTGCACGTGGTAGTTTAGAACAGATTAGACAGCTTGCAGGTATGCGTGGTTTGATGGCAAAACCAAGTGGGGCGATTATTGAGACGCCAATTATTGCAAATTTCCGCGAAGGATTAAAAGTGCTTGAGTACTTTAGTTCAACTCACGGTGCGCGTAAAGGTCTTGCTGATACAGCTTTGAAAACAGCTGACTCTGGTTACTTAACACGTAAACTGGCAGATGTTGCCCAAAATGTTGTTATCAATGAAATCGACTGTGGTACTCCTGACGGAGTAACTAAAGGTGCAGAAAAGCAAGGTGACAAGATTGTTGTACCACTAAACCGAAATATCCGCGGTCGTTATGCTCGTAATACCATAAAAAACAAGCAAAGCGGTGAAACTATTGTTCGCGAAAATGAAATGATTACCGGGGAAATTGCTAAGAAGATAGAAGCTCTTGGGTATGAAAAAATTCGCATTCGTAGTCCTCTTACTTGTAAAACTCCTCTTGGTGTTTGCGCTATGTGTTATGGTATGGACCTCGCACGAGGCAAAAGAGCGGAAGAAGGTTTAGCAGTGGGAATCATTGCTGCACAGTCTATTGGTGAGCCTGGAACACAACTTACAATGCGTACTTTCCACATTGGTGGGGTCGCGGTAAAAATGCGCCAAGAAGCGGAAGTAAAAATACCAAAACGTGGTGATCGTATTAAGTTTATCTTTAAAAATTTACAACATGTACAAAACCGCAACAAAGTTTATGTTGTTATTTCTCGTGGGGCAAGTGTAGTGATGCAACACGAAGAATTAATTCATATTCCTTATGGTTCTACTTTAGAAGTTATGGACAATCAACAAGTAGTACTAAATACAGCTTCACAAGTAATTGCCAAAAAAGGACGTACTGAACTTAAGGCGAAAATGGGTGGTGTTGCTGAAATCAAAGACAAAAAGAATGTCAATGAACAAAACAAAGTCACAAGCCGTAAAGGTTGTAATGTTGTAATTTCTTTTGAAGAAGAAGTGCATATTCCTCTTGGAGCAGAACTTCACAAAGTAGAAGGTGGAAAACCAATTGTTTACGACGGTATGATTCTTGAAACTTCAACCCTTGAAAAGGGAGATAACATACTCGCAAATTGGGACCCACACAACATACCAATCTTTTCAGAAACTAGTGGAGTTGTACATTACGATGACATCATTCGCGATGTTACTATGCGCGAAGATGAAAATGGTAAAGTTATTATTGAACATAAGGGTGAAAAACAACCTGCTATTGTCTTAAAAGATAAAACAGGCAAAAATATTGCGATTTATTCTGTTCCTGAAAAAGCACACATTGAAGTAGAAGATGGTGAAAAGGTTACTGCTGGTGCTTTGCTAGCTAAAACACCTCGCGAGGTAACAGGTACCCAGGATATTACAGGGGGTTTACCACGTGTAACCGAAATTCTTGAAGCGCGGCGTCCGAAAAATGCGACAGTGATTAGTGAAATCACTGGTGTCGTAGAATTAGGGGAAAAACGTCGTGGTAAAAGAACTATCATTGTGAAAAATACTGAAGGTGAAAAAGAGATTTCACGTGAACATTTAGTTCCGCATGGTAAACCACTAAAAGTACGTCGTGGAGATCAAGTAAAAGCAGGAGATGCTCTTGTTGATGGTCCAAAAGTACCTCATGACATACTTCGTTGTTGTGGAGTAGCTATGCTACAACAATACTTACTTCAGGAGATTCAAAAAGTATACTGGGCGCAGAATGTAAAAATCGATGACAAGCACATTGAAATCATCATTCGTCAAATGATGCGTAAAGTACGCGTAGAAAAATCTGGTGATACTGATTTTCTACCTGGAGCAATTGTGGATAAATTCCAGTTCCACGAAGTAAACCGCAAAATGCGAGAAAGTGGTAAAAAAATGGCAACATACAAACCACTACTTCTTGGAATAACAAAAGCATCATTGCAATCAGAATCTTTTATTAGTGCTGCATCTTTCCAAGAAACAACTAAAGTATTAACGGAAGCTGCACTTGCTGGTAAAAAAGACGATCTTCTCGGTTTGAAAGAAAACGTGATATTAGGACATATGGTTCCTGCGGGAACAGGTTTTAAGGCGCATCATCAAACCGATATTAAAGTAGTCGATGAAGAAGGTTCAAAAGAAACTTCCGAAAGCCTACTATAAAATTATAAAATAAATATCAATAATGATTGCAGAACATGAAAAAAATTATTGCCAAAATAAATTTTTTCTGTAGAATATCATGTTCTGCAATTATTTGCAGTAAATATCTATAGGGATACACCGTTCTAACGAAAAGCCAAAATCTAAAGTTAATCACCAAACGTTTCGCCTCATGGAATAACAGTACATATGCGATACCAGGCTTACTTTAATATAGGTATCTTTGGCTAAATAGTTTACTACAACAAGAAATTCCTTTAGGTTTTTTTTGTTGCTAACACTATACGGTTTTCAATGAAAAATCGGTATATAACTTTAGATTTTATATTTTTCGCATACAGCGAGTAACTCTAGTTTTACGCTAATTGTAAATACAGACTCTTAGAAAGAGAAATTTATGCCTACAATCAATCAGCTAATACGCAAAGGTAGGAAAAAAGTTGTAAAGAAAAGAAAATCCCCAGTATTAGAATCTTGTCCACATAAAAAAGGTGTATGTCTGCAAGTAAAAACAGCTACTCCAAAAAAGCCTAACTCTGCTCTAAGAAAAATTGCGAGAGTTCGCCTTTCTAATGGAAAAGAAATCACAGCTTACATTCCAGGAGTTGGACACAATCTTCAAGAGCACCACATCGTATTAATACGCGGTGGGAGAGTACGTGACTTACCTGGTGTTCGTTACCACATTGTTCGCGGAACTCAAGACGCAATGGGTGTTGCTAATAGAAAACGCGGTCGCTCAAAATACGGTGCTAAAAAACCTAAAGCATAATCGAAGGAGATTTTTTAAATGGGGAAGAAATTTAAATCCACCAGAGTGTATTTACAGCCTGATCCGATATATCATGACAAATTAGTTAGTCAGTTTATCAATTACATCATGCTTGATGGAAAAAAAACCGTCGCGCAAAGAATTTTTTATGGTGCTATGGAAATCATTAAAAAGAAATATGCTTCTGATGAAATTGCCAAAAAATCCCAAGACAAAAGTGGTAAAGAGGCGCAATATGAATTAAAGGTTTTTCGCGCAGCGGTACAAAATGTAAAACCTCTAATTGAAGTAAGATCTAAGAGAATCGGTGGTGCAACTTATCAAGTTCCGATGGAAGTAGAAAAGAAAAGACAGATAACTCTTGCCTTACGTTGGATTTTAGCAGAAGCTCGAGGAAAAAAAGGCAAATCCATGACGCGATGTTTAGCAGATGAATTATCAGATGCTTATAAAAAACAAGGAAAATCGATTACAAAACGTGAAAACGTCCACAAAATGGCAGAAGCAAACAAAGCTTTTGCACACTTTGCATCATAATTTTCCTACGCTAGGATATGTCCTAAGTAGACTGATTTTCTGCAAACCAAAATGCATATAAATATTTGCGCTGTTACTCAGCAAATTTAAATAGCCATAGATACATTATACGTAATCTATGGCTATTTGTTTATAAACCTTAATAAAAGAATAATGATGTTAAGTTAAGGTTTATCACTGCGTATACTTTATTAAATTTGTAATTTATAGCTTTTGACTCTTTGCTTCTAGTTGAGCAAGGAGCAATTAGTTATGAATAAAGCTATTTAGTAGCGCAAAATATAGTAAATAAAAACATCTACGAAATAATTGGCAAAGGTAAAAAAATGTCCGATGTAAAAAAAGTACGTAATATTGGTATCATAGCCCACATTGATGCTGGAAAAACAACAACAACGGAAAGAATTCTTTTCTATACAGGCAAAGAACACAAAATGGGCGAAGTCCATGATGGTACTGCAACAACAGACTGGATGCCCGAAGAGCGTGAAAAAGGTATTACAATTACCAGCGCTGCAACAACATGCAGTTGGAAAGATCATCAAATAAACATTATTGATACGCCAGGACATGTTGATTTTACAGCTGAAGTAGAAAGAAGTTTACGTGTATTAGATGGTGCTATAGGAGTTTTTTGCGCTGTCGGAGGTGTAGAAGCTCAGTCTGAAACAGTATGGAGCCAAGCTGATAGATACAAAGTTCCGCGTATTGCATATGTAAATAAAGTCGACCGCGTAGGGGCAAACTTCTACAATGTAGTACAAGCTATACAAAGTAAGTTGGGTGCAAATGCTGTCCCTATTGCAATTCCTTGGGGAGTAGAAAGCGATTTTCAGGGAGTAATTGATCTTGTAAATATGAAATGCTTTACTTTTTCTGAAGAAACCGACGGACGCAGTGTTGTAGAACAAGAGATTGCTGAGGATTATCTTGAAGAGGCAAAAGAACAAAGAGAAGTTCTTATCAATGCTCTCGCAGATATAGATGATTCTATTATCGAAAAATACATGGAAGAAACATTAGTCATCGAAGATATCACAAGTTGTTTGCGCAAAGCAACTCTTGCTCAAAAAATAGTCCCTGTTTTAGTAGGAAGCTCATTAAAAAACAAAGGGGTTCAACTAGTTCTTGACGCTACGATTAATTATCTTCCTTCGCCACTTGATGTTCCTCCAATTGATGGTATTCACCCGAAAACAGAGAAAAAAGCAACAAGACATCCAAGCAAAGACAAAGATTTATGTGCATTTGCTTTTAAAACCGCTTTCGATAAACACGGTGATTTAACTTATTTACGTATTTATACAGGTGAGTTAGAAGAAGGCCAACAGGTATACAATGCTAATACCAATAAAACCGAAAGAATTAATAGATTATGGTATATGCATGCAAATACTCGAGAGAAGTGCCAAAAAGCCTTACCAGGAGAGATTGTTGCCGTTATCGGATTGAAACATACAACGACAGGTAATACTCTTTGCAAAAAGAATGCTCTTATCGAGTTAGAAAAAATGGATTTTCCCGAAACAGTTATCTCTAAATCTGTAGAGCCAAAAGCTACGGCAGATAAAGATCGTTTAGCCGAAGTACTAATGATCATTAGCAAAGATGACCCTACATTTTCTTATAAAAGTGATGAAGAAAGTGGACAAGTTATTATGTCGGGTATGGGTGAACTTCATTTGGAAATTATTTGTAGTCGTATACTCAATGAACATAAAATTAGTGCGAATGTAGGAAAACCTCGCGTATCTTACCGCGAAACTGTTGCAGGTGTAGCGCATGCAAGTTTTACATTCGAAAAGCAATTTGCAGGAAAAAATCATTTTGCGCATGTGAAAGTAAAAGTGGAACCTGTTGAGAAAGACAGTGTAGAAATCAAGAGCCAAGTACGCAAAAATAGCATACCTGAAGAATTTTACATTGCTATAGAAGAAGGTATTCAGAGCGCTGCAACAAGCGGAGATGTTGGAGGATATCCAATTATCAATCTTCGCGTAACAATAGAAAGTGTAAAGCATAATGTAGATTCGTCTGACAGTGCATTTAATGCCGCTGCTTTTTCTGCGACAAAAAACGCTATTCAAAAAGCAAGCTCCCTTCTTCTTGAACCAATAATGAGTTTACAAATAAAAACTCCGGTTAGTTATATGGGTGATATTATTGCTCATTTAGGCTCTAAGCGTGCAGAAGTAGGGGATATGCAAGTAGATGGTGATTTTCGCACAATTATTGCCCAAGTGCCTATTTCAGAAATGTTTGGCTATGCTGATACATTAAGGGGTCTTAGCCAAGGTAGAGCAACTTACAGTATGCAACCACTAAAATATGCACCTGTGCCAAAGGAAGTACAAGAAAAAATGTTTTACTTTTAATCTTATTTTTCTTGACAAAAGTTTTTATATGTGATTTCATATACCCCCTGTGAATTCACTGAGTCAAAGAATTATCAAAATCAAAAATACTTCCTAATTTTTATTCTCATAAATTTTAAGTAAATATTTTTATTTAAACTGAAATTTCTAGAGATAAAACCTCTGACTCATCTTCTATGGGCTTCCATAACACAAATTAGCTGTTGCTAGCTATATTTATTGGAGGTTTCAGACTCCTTCCGGGAACTTAGGTTCCTTCATATAGGTTATAGATCTATATGTGTTTATATTTTACATGCAAAGTTTTATTGGCGATAATTTATTTGGAAACAAAAAAAGTTTTTGCCAAAGAAATATGGTACGTAAGAAAGGCAGTATTAACTGGATGAACAATAACCAAACAATGAAGATTCGCATGGAAGCGTATGATCACGAAATATTAGACAAATATGCCTTGGAAATAGTTGAAGCTGTAACAAGAACGGGCGCAAGGGTTTCTGGTCCAGTACCTCTTCCAACAAGAATAGAACGCTATACTGTTCTTCGTTCACCTCATATCGATAAAAAATCGAGAGAACAATTTGAAATAAGAACTCATAAGCGTTTAATATATATAGCTGATGCTACGCAAGATGCAGTAGAAAAACTTACTGAGTTAATTATGCCTGCTGGAGTTGAAATCAGAATAAAGGCGTGATCGAGCAGTAAAACAAATGTGTAAGTACGCACACCAGCTAAAACTGGAAATGTTTAAATAGCATTGAAATGTACTAAAAGGGCGTAGGTTTCGTTCCTTGAGGAACACCTCAAAAAAATATGGTGTTATATTTAAAATAGATATTCAATTTTAATATTTTCACATATTTTAAGAGCCTGTTACAAAATTGTATTAAAGCGAAAATTTGTAGGTGCTTTTGAACCTAGGAAAAAGTGGCAAATCCTCATAGTTAGTAATAACTAAATCGAAGGTGTTTGAAACTTTTGACAGATCACAAGATACACATAGGTTTGTAGCTAATGTTGATTTTATAACATGCTCTAAACCGTAATTCGCTAGCAACTATTTTTTTTTACATTTAGTTTTGATTTTAGGACACTAGCAAATGAGATTGCCGGTTTATGACAAAGATGGAAATCGAACAGACGAAATATTAGAGTTTGACGAAAAGATTTTCGGTGAAGAAGTAAAGAAAGCTCTATTAAAAGAAGCTGTTTTGATGTACGAAGCGCGTAAAAGACAAGGTACTCACTCTACTAAAACACGTTCTGATTGCGCAGGGAGCGGTAGAAAACTGTGGCGTCAAAAAGGAACAGGTAGAGCACGCGTTGGCCCAGCAAGAGCTCCACATTGGAAAGGCGGGGGAACTGTATTCGGCCCTCATCCAAGAGATTATAGTTATTCTATTCCTAAGAAAGCCAAACGTAAAGCTACAGAAAGTGCATGGCTAGCAAAATTCCAAGATCGCGAAGTTATTGTTATCGAAGATTTTGCACTTGAAGCCCCAAAGACATCTGCAGTTCACGAGGTTTTAAGCACTTTAGGAGTAGTAAAAAGCAAAACACTTATCGGAACTTCGAAAGAACGCGATGATATTTTATTAAAATCAGCGCGCAATATTCCAAGAACTTCGGTAGAAGTTGTTTCGCGTTTAAACGCATATTCATTGTTGTATAACAATAAAATATTGCTTACAAAAAAAGCATTTAACGAATTAATTAGCGATCGTAATGGTGAAGTCAAATCACTAAAGCGAGAATCTCTATATAATAAAAAATAAAGTAGAGAAATATTATGGAAAAAAATCCTTACGATATTATTCGTCGCCCTTTAATTACAGAAAAGGGCGAAGCTGATACTGCAGAAAGAAATGCGTATCATTTTGAAGTAGCTTCAGGAACTAATAAAATTGATATCCGTGGAGCTATCGAAAAAATTTATGCCCATAAAGGCGTAAAAGTAAAAAAAGTTCGTGTAATGAATAAGAAAACAAAAGGCCGTCGCTTTCGTTTTCGCAAGGGCAAAACAAAATCTTGGAAAAAAGCAATTGTTTTTTTAGACCCTGAATATAAATTGGAACTATTTTAATCATAAATAGAAGAGGTATATATTATGGTCCGCAAGCTGAAGCCTAGAACACCAGGGACTCGTTTTGTGGTATTGCCAGACTTTTCAGAAATAACAACTGATAAACCAGAGAAAAGTCTAATTCGCCCACTAAAGAAAACAGGGGGAAGAAATAACCATGGAGTTACGACGAGTCGATTTCGCGGTGGTGGGCATAAAAGACAATACCGGGTTATAGATTTTAAACGCAGTAAACTTAATATTCCTGGTAAAATAAAAACTATTGAGTATGATCCAAATCGCAGCGTACGTATAGCCCTTGTAGTTTATGCTGATGGTGAAAAACGATATATTCTGGCTCCTAACGGAATACAAGTTGGTGAACAGATTGTTGCAGGAGACAAAGTAGAACCTAAAACAGGTAACTCTATGCCTCTAGCAAATATCCCTGTAGGTTTGACTGTTCACAATATTGAAATGTATCCTGGGAAAGGTGGCCAGCTCGCAAGATCTGCAGGAGCTAGTGCACAATTATCCGCTAAAGAAGGTGAGCACGCAATTATTGTTTTACCTTCTGGAGAAACCAGACGAATTTCATTAAAGTGCCGCGCTACTATCGGACAGCTAGGAAACATGGACCATCAAAACATTTCTATTGGTAAAGCTGGTAGAAATCGTTGGAGAGGTCGTCGTCCTCACGTCCGCGGTGTAGCACAAAACCCTGTAAGTCACCCAATGGGTGGTGGGGAAGGTCGAGCTGGTGGTGGACGTCATCCTTGTTCTCCTACAGCAGTACTTTCTAAGGGTGGAAAAACTAGACAAAAAAGAAAGCCTAGTAATAAACACATAATCCGTAGGAGGAAGAAGTGAGTAGATCGAGTAAGAAAGGTCCTTTTTTCTGCGAAAAACTTCTTAAGAAAGTTCTTAAGCAAAAAGAAGCGTCTCGCATAGAACCAATAAAAACATGGTCACGATCAACAACCATATTACCTGAATTTGTTGAACATGTTTTTCTAGTTCACAACGGCAAACATTTTCAAAAAGTAGCCGTTCGCGAAGAAATGGTTGGCCACAAGCTAGGAGAGTTCGCCTTAACTCGTACTTTTAGAGGACACATAAAGAAAGAGAAAGGCAAGAGATGAAAAATTATACGGCCACACATAAATATGCTCGTATTGCACCGCGTAAAAGTAGATATGTTATGGATATGATACGTGGGAAATCTGTCAATGAAGCATTGCGTATACTTCAAGCATCTAGTCGACGTGCGGCACCAATGATAAGAAAAGTTTTGAATTCAGCTGTTGCTAATGCAAACCAATCTTTAGGAAATGTTAGCAATCTTGTTATTGAAAGTGCCCGTATCGATGGTGGTCCAACATTAAAACGCTTTCGTCCGGGACCAATGGGACGCGCAATGAGAATTCGCAAGCGAACATCTCATATCACCATATCATTAGCAGAAGCACAACAAGAAGATTAATATAACGTTTGTTATGGCAAACGAAATCAAATAATTGATTATGTTTCGAGATTGAAAGGCCGATAATATGGGTCAAAAAGTAAATCCAACAGGATTTCGCATTGGAATTACTGAAAACTGGCGTAGCCGTTGGTATGCAAACAAAAAGCAAGATTTTTCGAAATACTTACTCGAAGATCAAAAATTGCGTAAGCATATCAAAAAGAACTATGGTTTTAGTAATATTCCAAAAATAGAAATAGAACGTACACAAAAAAGAGTAAATATTATCTTACACACAGCTAGACCAGGACTAATCATCGGACGCAAAGGCGCTAACGTTGATAAGTTAAGAGAAGAGCTTGGTACTTTTATTTCTAGTAAGAAAAAAGATAGTGCTAATCAACAAAAAGATCGCGAAGTAAATATTGAAATTCGCGAGATTAAGGTAGCAGAGGTAAATGCTCAACTTGTAGCTGAAAACGTTGCAGATCAATTAGTTAAAAGAGCTAATTTTCGTCGCACTATGAAAAAAGCTATGGATATTGCAATGGACAAAGGCGTACTAGGCATAAAATTACAAGTTTCTGGTAGATTAGGTGGAGCAGAAATGGCACGTACAGAACGTACTGGTCAAGGTAAAGTTCCATTACAATCGCTAAATGAAAATGTAAGTTACGGATTTGCTGAAGCATATACCACCTATGGTACCATTGGTGTTAAAGTTTGGATATATCTAGGACGTTATGGCAAGGAGGTAGTATTCCATGGCTCTCATGCCGAAAAGACAAAAATACCGCAAAAGTCAGCGCGGAAAAATAAAAGGAAAAGCTAACAAAGGTAACGCTGTCGCTTTTGGTGAATATGGTTTACAATCTACTCAAGCTGGTTGGATTAACTCTCGCCAAATTGAAGCTGGTCGTATTACTTCAGCTCACTTTCTTAAAGGTGATGGAAAAGTTCATATACGTATATTTCCTCATAAAACAGTGACAGCAACTCCACAAGAAACTCGTATGGGTAAAGGTAAAGGGGAACCAGAGTATTACGTGGCATGCGTAAAACCTGGAAGCATTCTTTACGAAATAGGTGGTGTACCAAAATCAATTGCTAAGCAAGTGATGAACCGTATAGCACATAAAATGCCAGTACGATGCAAATTTGTAGAGAGGAGAGAGCAGTAGTGAAAAACGTAAAATCTAGTGATCTACGCAAACTTTCCGAAGAGGAATTAAAAAAAGAACTCGATGAAGCTCGTGAAGGTTTGTTAAAGCTACGCTTTCAAAAAGTGGTAGACGAAATGAACGACACAAGCGTAATTCGCAAAACTAGAAGAAAAATTGCTCGAATCAAAACGATACTCCACGAAAGAGTACCAAGTTAACAATTTTGAAAAAGAGGCAAAGATGAGCGAAATAAGAGGAAATCGCAAGAAAAAGATAGGTATTGTTATTAGTGACAAAATGGACAAAACTGTCTCTGTCGAAATAAAGCGATTAGTAAAACACCCTAAGTACGGTAAGTACATTAAAAAGTTTAGTAAATTCAAAGCTCATGACGAAAACAACGAAGCACGAATAGGTGACCGCGTAGAAATTATGGAAACGCGTCCTCTATCCAAAACCAAGTCATGGCGCTTAGTGAAAATACTAGAGCGTGGGGGTGCTGCATGATTCAGATGCAATCTATTTTAGATGTAGCAGACAACACTGGCGCAAAGCAAGCAATGTGCATTAAAGTGCTTGGTGGTACAAAAAGAAAATACGCTGGAGTTGGCGATATTATTGTTGCATCTGTAAAAAAATCACTTCCTGGTGTCGACTTAAAAGCTGGAACTGTTGTTAGAGGTGTTATTGTTCGTACACGCAAATCGATCAAAAGAGCAGACGGATCTTACGTCCGCTTTGATCGTAACGCAATGGTCATCATTGATGGCGACAATAACCCAAAAGGCACAAGAATTTTTGGCGCAGTCGCACGCGAGTTAAGACAAAAAAACTTTATGAAAATCATATCGTTAGCAACAGAGGTAGTATAACATGAAAATTAAACAAGGTGATTACGTTCAAGTAATAGCCGGGAAAGATGTTGGAAAAAGAGGAAAAGTTCTAAGAACATTCTCGCATAAAGATAAAGTAGTTGTTGAAGGCCTCAATTACGTTCATAAACATTTGAAGAAAAGCCAACAAAATCCACAAGGTGGACGTATAGAAAAAGAAGCTGCAATACACGTCTCAAATGTTATGTTATACAGCGTACATTACCAAAAAACAACTCGTTCAAGAAGTACATACGAAATGAAAGAGTCAGAATAGTAACGAGGAGCACATTGTGGCTAGGCTAAAAGAAAAATATTATTCGGAAATTATGTCCGCTGTGATGGAATCCGAAGGTATCAAAAATAAAATGGCTTGTCCAAAACTCGAAAAAATTGTAATAAATATGGGTGTTGGAAAAGCTATTGAGAACAAAAAGCGTTTAGAGTCTGCGGTACAAGACCTCGGCCTAATAACAGGACAAAAACCTGTTGTTACTAAAGCTAGAAAATCGATTGCAGGTTTCAAACTAAGAGAAGATGTTGGAATTGGCTGTAAAGCCACTCTTAGAGGAAACATGATGTACGAGTTTCTAGATAGGTTGATTACGGTCATTATTCCGCGTATTCGAGACTTTAGAGGTTTTTCAAAAACAGCTTTTGATCAAGGTGGAAGCTATACTTTAGGTCTTCAAGAACAAAGTTTTTTCCCAGAGATAGATTTAGATAAACTTGATTTCTATCAAGGGATGAATATCACATTTGTTATCAAGAACTCTAATAAAAAAATATCTCTTGAGCTCTTGAAACTTTTTGGATTTCCGTTCAAACGCGAAGAAAAGAAAAACTAATAAAAAAGGATTAGCTATGGCAAAAACCTCTCAAATTATTCAATGCCAAAGATTAAAAGAAAAACCCAAATACAAAACACGTTCATACAATAGGTGTTCTTTATGCGGTAGATCACGAGCATATTACCGCAAATTTGGTATCTGTAGAATTTGCCTACGCAAACTTGCCCACAAAGGTGAAATACCTGGTATGAAAAAGGCAAGCTGGTAAAATTATTCAAAACATACAAATATATAAAATATAGGATGTAACTGTATGAGGACTGATCCAATTGCTGATATGCTTACAATGATACGTAACGCAAATGCCATATATCACAAAAAAGTAGTAGTACCACACTCAAGAATAAAAGAAGGTGTTGTGCTCAAACTAAAAGAAACTGGATTCATTAAAGAATACGAAGTAATTGAAGAACAACCACAGGACAAAATGGAAATTATCTTGAAGTATGGCCCTGATGGAGAACATGTTATACGTAAGATTGCTCGTGTAAGCAAGCCAAGTAGAAAAATATATCGCGGAGTTACGGATATGAAAAAAGTACTTGGTGGGCAAGGAATAAACATTGTATCTACATCTAAAGGTATACTAACTGATAAACAATGCCGTGAGCAAAAAGTTGGTGGTGAAGTTCTTTGTGTTGTATGGTAAACTCAATATAATAACAGGAATAATGTAATGTCTCGTATTGGAAAAAAAGTGATTTCTATCCCACAAGGTGTCAAGGTTATTATGAAACCTGGCTGTGTTGAAGTGAGTAGTTCGAAAGGTAAAGTGGTCGAAAACATTCACCCAAACATGACTGTGGATATGGATCAAGAAAAGAACGAACTAACAGTAAATCGACCAGACGACAGTAAAGAAAATAAAGCATTACATGGTCTATTTCGATCTTTGTTAGCAAATGCTGTTCACGGGGTATCACAAGGTTTTGAAAAAAAATTGGATATCGTTGGTACCGGTTACAATGCCAAACTGAAAGGCAACATACTAGAGCTACAAATAGGTTTTTGTTTACCTAAACAAGTCGCCATTCCTGAAGGCATTCAAGTAGAAGTACCATCTCCCACGAAAATAGCAATCAAAGGCTGCAATAAACAACAAGTCGGACAATTTGCAGCGAACGTTCGTAAGATTCGTCCGCCTGAGCCTTACAAAGGTAAAGGGATTCGTTACGAAGATGAAGTAATAATACGTAAAGCGGGTAAGAGTTTTGGTAGTGGTTAAGTGAACTAACATGAAATCGGAACACAAAAAAACAGTTGGTAGATGGCGTCGCCATATGCGTATTCGCAAGAAGCTTATCGGCACTCCAGAAAAACCAAGGCTATGTGTCTATCGAAGTTCGAAGCACATTTATTGCCAATTAATAGATGATACTTATGTTGATAAAAGTGGATACCGATCAGGGAAAGTAATTGCTGGTTGCTCTACACTGACTCCTTCAATAAAAAAAGAAGTAAACTCTGGTGGTAATAAAGACGCGGCGACTGTCGTAGGAAAAGAAATAGCCAAAATAGCAAAAGATAAAAGCATTGAAACCGTAACATTTGACAGAGCTGGTTATAAATATCATGGAAGAGTAAAAGCTCTTGCTGATGCAGCTCGAGAAGGTGGATTGAAGTTTTAAATCATATACAAAAGTTTTTTGCATTCATTGCAAAAAACTTTTGTTGATTATTAGTTTAAGAAAGGCATGTACATGGCATCTCCGAAAAGACATGACCAGAGAAGACATGATGATTATCAACAAGAAGAGTGGACAGAATACGTTGTAAAAATCAACCGCTGCTCGACTGTTGTAAAAGGGGGTAGAAGATTTAGTTTTAGTGCTCTCGTTGTAGTTGGGAATAAAAACGGAAAAGTTGGAATTGGTTTTGGTAAAGCAAATGAAGTACCACCTTCAGTTCAAAAAGCTTCTAAAGACGCACAAAAACTTATGAAAAAAGTCTCCCTTAAAGGAGATACTATTCCTCACGAAATTATTGGTCGATATGGTGCAACAAAAGTATTTATGAAGCCTGCTATGCCTGGTACAGGTGTAATTGCTGGTTCTTCTGTTCGCGCGGTGGTTGAAGCTGCTGGTGTAAAAAACATATTGACAAAAGTTTACGGCTCAACAAATCCAATTAACGTAACAAAAGCAGCCCTTGATGGTCTTGCAAAAATGCGTAGAAAAGAAGAAGTTGAAATGCTAAGAGGCGTAAAAATAGATTAATAAGGAGGAAGACACTAGTTGTCTTTAATATTGTTATGGATCTTAACGATATAAAACAAGTTCCTATTTCGCGCAAAAAAGCTAAGCGTATAGGACGTGGTATAGGTAGTGGACAGGGAAAAACATCTGGAAAAGGTCACAAAGGGCAAAATGCTCGATCTGGTACTAGCCGATCACGTGCCTTTGAAGGTGGAACAATGCCTCTCTATCGTCGCCTCCCTAAAAGAGGCTTCAATAACGAAAGATTTAGTGATAAATACGTTATTGTAAATGTAGAAGAACTCAATGCTCTATCAGATGGACAAACCGTTACTCTAGCAGATCTAGATAAAGCAGGGATCGTAAAGGCTAGCAAGGATGTGAAATACGTAAAAATCCTTGGCAACGGAGAATTAAAAGTTCAAAAGTTAAAAGTAAAAGTTCATAAAATTAGTAAGTCTGCTAAAGAAAAAATTGAAAATAATCAAGGAACAGTAAAACTAGTTCCACTAACTTCAGCAAACACAAACAAAAAAAAATAACGTAATCGCCACGGAGAGTGCATATGATTTTCGAATCTTTCCGCAATTTATTTAAAATACCAGAGCTGAGAACAAAAATACTCTACACAGCATTCTTTTTAGTCATCTTTCGTCTAGGGTCGCACATACCTATTCCAGGTATACAACTAGACGTTCTTCAACAAATGAGAGGTGACGGCCAACTCCCTGGAGGAGGACTGGGTGGTTTATTGACATTTTTCTCAGCATTAACTGGTGGTTCACTAGCAAATTGCGCCATATTTTCACTAGGAATTATGCCCTACATTAGTGCATCTATTATTTTTAGCTTGCTAGCTAAAGTTGTTCCTTCTCTTGAAGCTCTTTCTAAAGAAGGACCTGCAGGCCAAAAAAAAATCAACGAATACACAAGATACGCAACTGTTCCTTTATGTATCGTGCAAGCGGTCATGATTATGAAAGTATTCAAGTCTCCGATGCCAATAAGTGGCCAACAAGTATATCTTGTTGCACCGGATGCTGGCTTTCTATTTGATCTTAGTTCAGTAATTGCCTTAACAGCAGGAGGAATATTCCTGATGTGGCTTGGTGAACAAATTACAGAGTATGGTGTAGGAAATGGTATTAGTTTACTCATCATGGCTGGAATTGTCGCAAGTATTCCTTATCAAGTATCAACAATGCTTCAAGGATCAGGTGACGGTAGTGAAGCCAAAATTCTAGCTGTTCTTTTAGGTTTGTTTGTAGTCATTGTATTTGCGATTGTCTATATATCCTTTGGGCAAAGAAAAATTGCAGTGCAACAAGCAAAACACGTAAAAGGACACAAAGTCTACGGTGGACAAAGACACTTTTTACCTCTGAAAGTAAACCAAGCAGGTGTAATGCCGGTAATTTTTGCAAGTAGCCTTCTTATCTTCCCGCAAGTGCTCTTTAGCTTTTTTAGTGGCGGTGAAGGAAGTAGTCTAGATAGTTGGTTTTCTAGTGGGACTTTCTCTTATATAGCATCTTATATAGTGCTTATCTATTTCTTTAGTTACTTCTGGACAAGCTTGATGTTTCAGCCGACAGAGATGGCGAACAATTTAAAAGAAAATGGTAGTTTTATACCAGGAATTCGCCCAGGTAAAAAAACATCTGAGTATTTAGAAAAAGTGATGACTCACGTAACATTTGTTGGTGCTGCCTTCTTGGCACTTGTAGCACTTACTCCTGTGTTTGTCACTATGGCACTTGGACTACAAAGCTCCGCTCAAATTGGCTTTGCTTATAATATGGGTGGAACGAGCATTCTAATTATCGTAGGTGTAGTTCTTGACTTAGTTCAAAAACTAGAATCTCATCTACTAATGCGTCATTATGAAGGTTTCACTAAAGGAAAACGAGGCTCTGGAAATAGACGCTTCTAAAAAATAACTATAAAATATCTTGTCATGTAGGGGCTATACTTTAATAGTAGAAGCCCCTACATAAATTAATGGGCATTTTATTAGATTGGTTAAATATGAAAATATTATTTTTAGGCCCTCCAGGTGCGGGAAAAGGTACACAAGCTACTTTAGTACACGAAGAAAAACAATTTCCTCTGCTAACAATGGGTGACATGCTACGTCAAGCGGTCAAACGTGGCGACGAAGTAGGTAAACAAGCTGAAAGTTTTATGTCAAAAGGTGCATTAGTACCTGATGAAGTTGTGACCAAAGTAATTTTACAGTGCTTATCACCAGAAAATGGACTCGAAAAAAGTTTTATTCTCGATGGTTATCCTAGAAATCTTAGCCAAGCACATGCTTTAGATGAGCACTTAACAAAGCAAAATATGCCACTTGATATTGTGTTGTTTTTCTCTGTTCCCGATGAAATTGTAAAACAACGTATTATGGGTAGAGAAGATGGACGTCCAGAAGATCAAGATCCAAATGTAACTGCAAAACGTTTAGAAGAATATAAACAAAAAACATTGCCACTTGTCGATTTTTATAAACAAAAAAATATTTTAAAAGAAATCGATGCTAACCGTTCTAAAGAAGAGGTATTTGCAACAACAATAAGTTTGTTACAATAAAAAATAATGATTACGATAAAAAGCAAGCGCGAAATTGAAATAATGAAAAAATCTGGTAGATTAGTAGCCGAAACTCATGCGCTTATAAAATCATTAATCGAACCAGGTATTGCTATGGAAATTCTTGATCAAGAAGCCGAGAATTTTATTCGTAAAAACGATGGTGTTCCTCTATTTAAAGGATATCGCGGATTTCCTAGTACAATATGCGCTTCTTTAAACGAAGAAATCGTCCACGGCATACCTGACAAGAGAAAACTTAAAGAAGGAGATATTTTATCTGTTGATATTGGGGTAAAATATCGAGGATATGTCGGAGATTCTGCTTGGACTTATCCAGTAGGGCAAATATCCAAAGAAGCGCAACAATTGCTAAAAATATGTGAAGAGTCATTGTATTGTGGGATTGAAGCAGCAATTCCAGGAAATAAGGTATCTGTAATATCAGCAGCGGTGCAAAAACACGCAGAAAAGTACGGTTATGGTATTGTTCGTGAATATACTGGTCACGGCATTGGCACAGAATTACATGAAGATCCACAAATACCGAATTATGTTGATGACAGTTGGCGATCACATGATGATACGCGTTTAAAAAAAGGTTTCTGTATAGCTATTGAACCAATGTTAAATATAGGTACACATAAAACCAAGGTAAAACGCCGAAAAGGGTGGGAAGTTGTTTTGACTAAAGACAACAGTCTTTCTGCTCATTTTGAACATAGTGTAGCTATTTTAGAAGACGGTCCCTTTATTTTAACAAAAATAGATGATTAAATTTTCGGATTTATAAAAAAAAATATCGAAATTTATTTTTATGGTCGTTATAATACAGAGCTGTCATTTAAAAAAAGCTAAAACAATTACCAATGATAATTTTATTAAGAGTATAATATATACCAAACAGAACTTGATATTTGGTTTATTATCTGTTGATTGAATAGTTTTAAATTTACTCTAATTTAATAAATAGCTTTAAATAAAGTTATCTTACTAAGTATCTTTTATTGGTAATTGTTTTTTGGCTTTTTAGATAAGAGAGTGTGTAAAACTTACAACATTCTTTAAAGTCTCTAATTATAGGAATTTTTCTCATGAAAGTTCGTACATCCGTAAGAAGAATATGCGAAAAATGTAAACTTGTTAGACGAAAAGGGGTTATTAGAGTAATTTGTGAAAACCCCCGTCACAAACAACGACAAGGAAGATAGTTTATAGAAAGGTAATCAATGGCCCGTATTCTGGGTGTAGACATACCTAATGATAAGCACGTAGTAATTTCTTTAACATACATTTATGGTATTGGAAAAGATAGTGCTGGAAAAATATTAAATAAATTAGGTATCGATCACAGGAAAAAAACAAAAGACCTAACAGAAGAACAACTTTCTACTCTTGCAAACGAAATTGAAAGTAATTATGTAGTAGAGGGACAACTTAGTAGGCAAATTCGCGGTAACATTCAGCGTTTAAAAGAAATCGCTTGTTATCGTGGTTTCAGGCATCGTCGGGGACTACCTGTTAGAGGTCAGCAAACTCAATCTAATGCCCGTACAAGAAAAGGTCCAAGAAAAACTATAGCAGGTAAAAAGCGTGTCGGAAAATAAACTGCTTGAAACCAGTATCCACACTCGAGATATAAATTTACAATGGAGAAAAAGCTAAATGGCTCGAGCAAAAAAGAAAAAGATAAGACGCAATGTAGCTAAAGCAATTGCACATATCAAAGCAACATTCAATAATACAATTATTACAATCACTGATTTAAACGGTGATTCTCTGTGCTGGGATACCGCTGGAACTATTGGTTACAAAGGTTCACGAAAAAGTACTCCTTTTGCAGCTCAAAAAGCAGCAGAGAGATGCGCAGAAAAAGCTATGAAATTTGGTGTAAGAGAAGTAGATGTGAAGGTTAAGGGTCCAGGGGCCGGAAGAGAATCAGCGGTTCGAGCGTTGCAAGCCTCAGGTTTAGATATCAAAGAAATCGAAGATGTAACTCCTTTACCTCACAATGGTTGTAGACCAAGAAAGAAAAGAAGGGTTTAGATTATGGGACGTTATACAGGACCAGTATGCCGATTATGCCGTAGAGAAGGAACACAGTTATATTTAAAAGGTCAGCGTTGCTATTCAAAATGCAACATTGAATCCCCTCCTGGTATGCACAACTGGCGCAAAGGTAAACTATCGGAATTCGGTAAACGTTTACGCGAAAAACAAAAAGTAAAGCGCTACTACGGGATTTACGAAAGACAGTTCAAAAACTATTTTAACCAAGCATCTAAACAAAAAGGTAACACAGGTGAAAACCTACTTATTCTACTAGAACGTCGTTTAGACAACGTCATTTGTAGAGGCCAGTTTACACACTCAAGAGCAAATGCACGACAACTTATTAATCATGGACATTTGCTTGTAAATGGTAAAAAAGTAGACATTCCATCTTACCTCGTTAAAGTTGGCGATGTTATTGAAGTAAAAAAGAAAGAGTCTTCTAAAAATATAATTATAAAAAATATTGAAAATCCAGTACCTGCGGGAGTTCCTTCCTGGCTTGAACTAGATAAAGAAGCGCCTTCAATGAAAGTTGTTCAACAGCCAAATCGCGAAGAAATACAAATTGAAATTCATGATCAAATGATCGTCGAGTTCTGCTCACGTTAATCATTTATCTACAACAATTTTCTGGTAGTAAATTTTTTGTTACATTTGAATTATTTTGTAATAGGTTATGA
The DNA here is from genome assembly GCF_041508025.1 of Candidatus Uabimicrobium helgolandensis. Lineage (NCBI taxonomy): Bacteria > Pseudomonadati > Planctomycetota > Candidatus Uabimicrobiia > Candidatus Uabimicrobiales > Candidatus Uabimicrobiaceae > Candidatus Uabimicrobium > Candidatus Uabimicrobium helgolandensis. Next base: position 618,573 of record NZ_CP165719.1, on the reverse strand, counting down.
GCTATTAGAAGTTGTTTACATATAGGGTGTTCTGAAAAAGAATACCCTTTACCTACATTGTGATATAAAATTATTCACAAATATTTCTTTTCAAGAAAGGACTTCATATGAGAATTAGGTGGCGAGATCTTGAATTACCCACCAGAGTAGTCTGTGTGAAAGAAACTCTTACACCTGTATATGGAGAATTTATCGTAGAACCTTTTGAAAGAGGATTTGGCCGCAGCGTAGGAAATTCATTAAGACGTATCTTATTGTCTGCTATTGAGGGATGTGCAGTTGCATCTGTTAAAATCAAAGACATTGACCATGAGTTTTCCACAATTCCTGGTGTGTTAGAAGATGTTGCAGATATTATTTTAAACGTCAAAAGAATTCGTTTATCTGTTGAAGATGATGCAATCGTTTACATAAAGAAAAGCGAAGTGGGGCCTGTAACAGCAGGTGACATTCAATCTGACGATGAAAGCCTAGAAGTTCATAATAAAGACTTAGTAATAGCTCATATTACAGAAAAATTGGACTCCGATCTCGAAATTGAACTCCAGGTAAAACGAGGAAGAGGTTATGTTGAAGCATCAGAAAATATGAAAGAACCTCAAGAAATAGGTGTCATACCTGTTGATTCTATCTATTCTCCTGTTCAACATGTAGAGTATCAAATTGAAAACACTCGCGTTGGAAAAATGACCAATTACGACCGACTGATTTTAAAAATTACTACTGATGGAACTCTTGCTCCTGAGATGGTTCTCGTTGAAGCAGCAAAAATACTACGCAAACACTTAAATCCTTTTGTTCAATACTTTGAATTAGGTCAAGAACTTCAGGAAGGCCCTCAAGAAGAATTAATTTCCGAAGCCGATGAAAATCTACAAAAAATAAAAGAAAAGTTATTGCAGCCTATCGAAGTATTAGAATTGAGTGTTCGAGCGTCAAATTGTCTTGCAGCCGAAGGTATACGTACTATCAAAGATTTAGTGAAAAGACAAGAAACGGACATGATGAAAATTCGCAATTTTGGAAAAACTTCGCTAAAAGAAATAAAAGAAAAACTAATAGAGTCCAGCCTTTCGCTAGGTATGCAAGTTGAGGAAATTTTAGCTAGTTAGGGTTTTTTCTATCTAGCTATTCACAAGTATTAATCTTTTAACCGAGGAAAAGAAACATGAGGCACCGCAAAAAAGGACGTACACTGGGACGCTCTAGTTCTCATCGTAAAGCTCTTGCTAGAAACTTGCTGAGAAGCTTATTAGAACATGGGACAATTGTCACTACACTTGCGAAAGCAAAAGAATATGCTCCTCACGCGGATAAGCTAATTACTATAGCTAAACGCGCGGAAGTAAAAGCAAAAGAGTTGGCTGAAAAGCTAGAGGACAGTGAACAAGAAAATACAGAACAACAAGTGAATGCACTAAGAGCTTTTTATTTCAAAAAAGCATTTTCTATTCTCAGAGACCGCAAACTAGTTCAAAGACTTTTTTATGATATAGCTCCTCAGTATGCGGGAAGAGCAGGTGGCTACACTCAAGTTCTACATTTAGATAAAACACGCCTTGGTGACAATGCTCGTCAAGCTGTTTTGAAACTTGTAGAAGAGCTACCAGAAGAAAGTGAAAGAGAAAAAACGGCGGAAGAACTAAACCAAGAAAAAGAACGCCGTAAGCAAGAAGAGAAAAAGAAAAAAGAAAAAGAGAAAAAACAAAAAGCTAGAGCAAAAGAAAAAGATAAAGCAAAAAAAGCAAAGCAAAAAAATAAATAAATAATATTTATTCACATTGTTGTAGCATTATTTAATCAAGTAGGTTAATAATGCTACAACAATCCCACCAAACACCCACGAGTAATTTTTATTTGTTGTAGAGGAGTAGCAAATTTTATTTGCTGTATTTTTATGAAAACAAATGTATCTTCCAAAATCCATAAAGCGATATCAATGATCCACAATGCGTTTATGCAACCAAAAGATGCAGGAAACGCACGTAAACAATCATGGATCAGTACATGGTCAGAAATAAAAACCTTAAACCCAATGGAGTTAAATGAGCTAGGTGAAGGTTTAGATACCACTATAGATACGTTAAACAAACTCAACAATAAAATAAAAATGCTGAGTATAAAAAAACAAAAAGAAATAGAGACTAAAAGTCAAAATAAAAAACCAGTTGGTGAAACAAACAAATGGGAGGATAACGAATTTTTAGATAGTTCTGCTGACTTACCCATTTTTAAAAAATCAGCGCAGACAAAGTGGGTTTCGGTAAAACCTATTGATAAACCAAAAACAATAATGCAAACTTGTCAAGCTATTTGGGTAACTGTAACAAACAGAGCTATTTATATCGTAGATAACAAAGGTGATAAAAAACCAGGCATGAAAAGGGATCTGATGATAGAAAAGCATCGGTTAGCTGTTCTTCCAGCTATTTTAGATGATAAAACCGTTACTGATGTAATCACAGGAAAACCTATTATGAATTTGTATTTTGTTAACAAAGAAGTAAAAGAAAACTTATTGTGGTTACTTGCTGAAAGATCAAAAGTAAACACTAATTTTCGAAAACTATATATCAAATTTTTACGCAAAGAAGTCATTAAAAAATCGAAAATGTATGAATGGGCAAAGAAATTCTCGACGCAAGCAGAAAGAATACTAAAAGAACTTTCTTATTACTAATTAACTAACAGGCTCTATATCAAAAACAGTGATAATAGCATCTAAATGTCCATGTAAAATATCCATAACAGTAAATAACTGTTTTTGAAGTACTGTAACTTTTGTCAAATCACTTTCTTCTAAAGCCTTCTTGAATTTATTTTCAAAATGATATAACAATCCTTTATAATTCGCATCCATAATTTTTTCGTATGTATGTCGATCTAGCTTTAAATCTGCGTTCATAATATCTTCTTGTATCGCTTCTCGCGAATTTTTAATTTTATCAGCAAGAAATGTTACCATATTTTCAACGAGATTAGACTCTTCTTCCAATGAATTTTTCTCACTATTTACATAGTCCATGTGAGCACTTAATTCATTAAACTCAACTTCTAACTTCCGCAATTCATCCTGCTGATTTTTTATTGTTTCATTTAGCTGTTTGTTATCTTGAATTAAGTCTTTTGGAAGCTCCAAAGCAATTTCAAGTTGATCGCGTAGCATTTTTGTCAAACCTTCAGGGTCATTTTCTTGCAATTCAATTTGGCGTATTAGTTTGTTATTACGATCAGCAAGTTCAGAATTTTTTTCCTCAGTAACTAATAACTGATTTTCTAAATCTCGAATTTTTTCTTCTAAAGCAAAAATTTGGCGACTTGCGTCCTCATCAAAAGAATAATCTGTCGTAACCATGAATACTTCAGACTGCTCAAAATCCTCACTGATAACGATTCCTTCATTTTCTTCTTCATAAATGCGCAGTTCATTCGCCTTGATGGTTAAAACAGTAATATCGTCTTGCTTTTCTCCGCTTGTGTAACGAGTAGCTTCTTCAAAAAGAAGTTCATTTAGTTGCTGTGTATCTTTTTCTATATTACTTTTCACAAGAGCAGAAACACCTTCCACACCAAGTTCTTCTCCTGTTTCATCAGAAGCTTCTGTAATACCATCAGAGTAAATAAGCACCACATCTTTTTCCATTAGCTGGAATTCTTTTTCTTCCATTCTACCGCGAAACATTTCGCCTCTTACAGTTCCAAGAACCATTCCTCGGGATTGAAGTTCAAATGGATTTTCATTACGCGCAGGATTATATACTAGAGGATATGCCTGCCCTGCTCTTACAAAACGTAAAGTATTATTTTTAGTATTTAGAATCCCTAAAAAAACAGCAACAAAAGCCTCTCCTTTTAGATTTGTGCATATTTCTTCATTTGCCTGACACAGAGTATCAACTAAAGAGCGATGTAGTTTTATATAAATACTCAAGATTTGTTTAGCCATAGACATCACAAGCGCTGCTTCGATACCATGCCCTGAGACATCGCCGACGACAATGCCAACTTCATGATCGTTTAATTCTATAAAATCATAAAAATCGCCGCCAATCGTTTCCATAGGAGAGTACAAAACGTTAAGATCATATCCTTCAATTTTTGGCACTTCAGACTGCATTTGTGATTGACGTTTTTTGGCTTCGTCTAAGTTAATTTCTTTCTGTTTGTAAGCCTCTTTAACTTGTTCTAATTCTTGCATTAGCTCTTTCTGTTGACCACCCAGTTTTTTTTCAACAACAGAGCAATTATGAACAGCAGTTCCTAAAATTTGTCCTATTTGGGTCGCTGCCTCTAAATCGATTTTTGAAAAAGGAGTAAAATCAGCCTTTTCAGAAAAATTAATCGCGCCAATTATTTTATCTTGGTTTTTCATGCGAACCATCACTGGAACCAGCATACATGAACCAGAAGTATATCTTTGTCTACGGCTTAATTTGATAGGAAGATTATTTTTGAGTATATACTCTGCAACATTAGTAATTAACAAAGATTTTTTCTTGATAAACACTTGTGGTATAAGAGAGTGCTTACTTGAAATAGCCACTTTTTCTTCTAGATGCTCTTGCAACCTTTTTGAACTATGGCGTTTAGACTCAAAATGCTGTTCTGTTGAATCAAGTAAATAAATAGATACGCGGTGAGAATGAACAATTTGCGGAATTTGTTCTATTGCAACATCTAATATTTCATCTAAATCAAATAAATGAAGACTATGGGCTAACTCTGCCATTTTACGATCTTTAATTAATTCCATACTGCCGTATATTCCTTACAAATTAAACGCGATACTTAAATATCGAACAACTTAAAATTCAATGTCTATCCGTAGGTACATTCTAAATAATTATAGCAATTTTTATTGTTTTGTGTAAATGAATTATTCACCAAGTTAAAAAATACGACTAGAGCCTACTTCTTTAAAATATAGATCACAATTGAATAAAATTCGTAATAATGTTGTCTCAATATTTTACGTAACAACATATGGACAACAGCTACCAAATAATCATCGAAAACTAAACATTCATGTCAAAGATAAAAATACTTCCGAGAAAATACAACCAGATAAAATACGATTAAAAGAGAAAAAAATAGCTCAGCTATACAATTGCAAGATAATATGGCAGTAGGACAATATTATATTGTAATAGATGGGAGAAAAATTACTCCTGTTATTCCTACTAGATCTAATATTAACTTAAGTTGCGACCTAAAAATAACAAGAAAAAGTGAAAGCGAGAACAAAAAGGACAACTTTTAACTCAAATCCATAAGAGGTAACAGCATGAATTTTCTTTGGAAAAAAAGAAGTGATCTGACTAAAAGTAGTTTTAATCCTTTTACGGGTAACCTTTTGAATAAACTCAGTAGCTCCGGAAAAAGCCCTTTTAGAATTTTTCTTTCTCTGAGGTAAGATAGAGGCATTAAGAGCTTCAGAAACAATATCTTCGAAAGAGTAATCATTGTAAGATTTATCAGCAAAAACAAAAGAGTTTTCAGGGATATCTAATTGAAATTGTTTGAGAACACGACAATCATTGCAGCCGCCAGGAGCAAGCAAAAACTCAACTGGTAAACCAGTTTTGGTGACGAGCATATGAACCCGCAAACCGAAAAAATAACGACGTTTGCTTGCAATATAACTCCGATGATCTTGTGTATTGTATATTTTGCAACGACTAATGCGAATATTGTCACAGACCGGAATAGGGAAACTATCTATGATATAATCTCGCAGATTGTTTCGCTTACTAATTTCAGCAAACAAATGAAAAAGAGAAAGCCATACACTTTCACCAATAGCACGTATGCGGCGATTGAAACGACTTTTACTTAGCATTTTTTTGATGTAGCCATGTTCAGCTAAAAAGTTTCGTCCTTTTTCAAAGTTGCCAGAAAAGTAGAGCATAGAAACTAATGCTGTTGTTATAATTTCTGAATTAGTCATTTTAACTTGAGGATCTTCTACAATCTTGAGTGCTTGTGTTATCTCATCACATATACAGAAAACAATTATAATTTCTTTTTCAATGACTTTCTCCTTCTTGTTTTTCCTACTTTAAGAGAAGAGTCGTTATAACAGTATAAAAAAACGATGTGTGCAATTCGATTTTTGAGGTTCGTGGTCGTGGATCGATATTCCATGTGCGAAAATTAGACTATTAACTTTGAAAGCATACAAATTATTCTATAGAGTAGTTTTTTGATTTTCTCTTTTTCTTTTGAGTCTATTATTTGGGCTATCTTAGCAACATCGAATACTGCACTACATTCATTTGCTGATGCTCTTGCCATAGAGAAAAACCTTACTTTCTCTTTTTTGCTAAATTTGGCATTGCCTTCTGCTATATTAACTGTAACCTGATGGCATTTTCTCCATCACATTAAATGTTTCTTTTGTATATTCTAGTGATACTTGATATACATCTAATCTTTCATGATTAAAATTCATTGCATTACCCTTACTTCGTGCCATGTGCCACGACTGCATCTCACGAGATTCGAACTGCGCACATCGAATTTGTAAGAGTAATTATACCAGACTGTACGATAACTTTTATAGGTCGCAACTTGGGTTAATATTAAACAGCCTCGTGAGTACGACAAGCATCTCTATAGAGCCAGGCATTTGATAGAAAACTTTTTCCAGAAATTTAAATAATACCTTACACGATATGATAAAACTGCTCAGAACTTTTCAGGGGCTATTTACCTAGCTTCTTGTGTTATCTTACTTCATTGAATGAGGACAGGTCCTACTTCAGGATATGTCTGTTATCTGTACTCAAAAGTCTTGTAAAACTAATTCGTAGCCACGACACAGTTGCTCCCTAAATCCCAAAAAATACCATGCGGCCCAGCATTAATAATATAACTATTCTCAAATTGTTCTATTTGTCCTTCACTACCATGAATATGACCACAAACAAGCAATTGCGGATTTTTTTCTTCGATAACACTACGCACTGTTGAACTTCCTAGGCTTTTGCCTCGCGAAGAAACATCTACAATTCCTTTGGGTGGTGAATGGCTTATGATCACCGCATTTCGAGGGCATTGCCTAAACAACTCTTGCGCTTGTATTTCATCAAAATCAAAGCTCCACGGGCCAAATGGTGTCATGGGAATTCCTCCACCAACACCAAAGAATTCTACATTTTGCACCTCACAACCATTTCCATGTAAAACATAGACGTTCTCAAAGCCTTTACATTCCTGACGCAACGCGTTATTTGTTTCATTATTTCCTGGAACAAAAATCATTGGCACAGAAATATTTTTTAGAGTATTTAAAATATTGTTTAAGCCACGATGGGCGTTACAAAAATCTCCGGCTCCTATTACAATATCGACATTTCCTGCCATATCCACTAATGATCTTGCTGCTATATTGTTGGAATGTAAGTCACTAAAGAGTAGTAATTTCATGTAAAAATCTCGCTTATTTGTAAAATATACCTTGTCAAAAGTAGCATTATTGTTACAATTTGCCTCAAACTGTAATTTCTACGCTGTATGGCTTAAGATCATAGTTTATGAAGTTTGGTAGGAGGTCCTTAAGCCAAGCAGTAACAATATTATATACAGGAATGTTATGAATAAACAAAAAGGAATATTAAAAAAGAACGCACGCATTGCGATTATTAATCGCGGCGAAGCGGCTATTCGCTTTATTCGTGCTGTCAACGATTACAATTTTTTGCATAACACCAAACTCAGCACTATTGCTTTTTACATACCAAACGAAGAAAATTCATTATTTGTAAAACGTGCTAGCGAAGCTTATAATCTCAAAGATTTTGAGAAAAAAGCAAGCACAGGAAGCCCCTATCTCAACTATAACCTACTACTCAATGCTCTCAAAAAAACTAAATGTGATGCTGTGTGGCCAGGATGGGGTTTTGTCGCAGAAGACGATAATTTTGTTTCTCTGTTGGAAGAAAAAGAAATTTTATTTCTAGGGCCATCGGCAAAAGCAATGGCAGCACTTGGAGATAAAATTGAAGCAAAAAAAATAGCAGAGAAAGCAAAAGTACCTATTTTACCATGGAGTAAAAAGGCGATTAAATCTGTGGAAGAAGCACAAAAGTTTGCAGAAAAAATAGGTTATCCTGTTATCCTCAAGGCGGCAAACGCTGGCGGAGGACGCGGAATACGCATGGTTAAAAATGCCTCGGAACTAAAAAAACAGTTCATCTCTGCTCGCGATGAAACTATACGCATTACCAATAACGATCATATCTTTATGGAGCGTATGGTTGAAAAAAGTCGCCACCTCGAAGTGCAAACGGTTGTTGATTCCCACGGCAACGTAAATACTTTCGGAGTTCGCGATTGTTCTGTACAACGCCGTAACCAAAAAGTGATCGAAGAAACTCCGCCACCGAATTTTTCACCTAAACTCATGGAGAAAATTCAAAAAGATGCTGCTAAACTACTTAAAGTAGCCAAATATCGTAGCGCAGGAACCGTTGAATTCATCTATGATGTTCCGCGTAAAGAGTATTACTTTATGGAAGTAAATACGCGCTTGCAGGTAGAACATCCTATTAGCGAACAGATTTATCAAGTAGATTTAGTACAAGCACAGCTAGATGTAGCTTTTGGAAAAGAAGTCAAATTTGACTGCGCACCTCGCGGTCACTCTGTAGAAGTCAGACTAAATGCTGAGGATCCAGAAAACGATTTTATACCAGCTCCTGGGCTTATTTCCGTTTTAAAAATGCCAGCAGGCTCCGGAATTCGCGTTGATTCGGGCGTTGAACAACACAGTGAAATTCCAACAGACTTCGATTCAATGATCGCAAAAATTATCAGTTACGCACCAACGCGCGAAATGGCAATGGCAAAACTAAAACGCGCACTACAAGAAATGCACATAAAAATAGAAGGTGGTATCACAAATCGCGCTTTTTTACTAGAGCTTCTAAATTCAAAAGAAGTTGTTAATGGTATTGCAGACACTAAATTTATCGAACGTTTTTTACATAAAAAACGCGAGCAAGGAAAATCTTGGCATATTGCTCTTGTTTCTTGTGCTATAGAAAGTTATTTACGTGAATATCGCGAAGAGTTGCAAAACTTTCAACAGCAATTCTCTAAGAGTGGATACTTACACAATGTACCTTCTCCTACAGGTAAAGAAATTGAACTGCAACTGCAAGGAAACGACTATGTATTCTTTGTTAAATCAGTAGGTGGAAACGTTTTTCATATTAATATTGACAAAACTTTAGTTGTTGTCTCATACCTACCAAAAGATGAGCAACGTATTTTGATCTACGAAGGAAAGCGTTTTGTCATTCAAAACATCGAACGCGGTGACACAATTATCTGTGAAGTAGATGGAGTTCCCCATCCAATTGAAATGGATTCTCAAGGGGTTATCAAATCTGCAGCCCCAGCGATGGTTATTGATGTAGTAAAAAAAGAAGGAGATACTGTTCAAAAAGGTGATGTTATTCTCACTCTCGAAGCAATGAAAATGGAAACGGCAATTTTTGCTTCTGAAAGTGGTGTAATCAAGTCTTTTTATGTACAAAAAGGTGAGCAAGTCGCTGCAGGTCAGCCACTTGTTGCTGTAGATTCCAAAGAACAAGATAATGCAGCTGCCACTCCTAAGAGTAAACGTGTAGATTTTAAATCTCTCACTAAAGGAAAAAAGTACAAAAACAAAAGCGAGAGAAAATGGGAAATACTGGAGAGAGAATTTTTAGCGATTTTCTTAGGCTACGATGCTATAAAACAAACGGCAATGTGGGGAAATCTACAAGCTTTTGTTCATGAAAACCCCTCTTATCAGAAAAAATTGTACAAAACACTCACCAAAGCTATTGAAATTTTTATCTCTATTGAAAGTTTATTTTCTTCTAAACGTTTTAGTACAGAAAGCTCTGCCCAAGCTCTTAACTGCCAAGAACTTCTAGCACATTTCTTCAAAAGAACAGAAGACCGCGAAAAAGGCCTTCCCGAAGCATTTATACAACGTTTAGAAAAAGCAATCCACTTGTATACATATCGTAGTCTTAATCACTATGAAACAACAAATCGTGCTATTTTTCGTATATACAAGTCCTATGCTAACTCCGCTGCTAAAGCGTCAGTACTCCAAACAGTACTATTCTCACTAAAAGACATTTCTTTTTTCCAAAAAGAACGCTACGATCACGATGACCTTGGAAATATTTTAGATAGGCTTATCCGCGAAACGCAGTTGACTTATCCAAGTTTAGTTGATGGCGCTTTTCACGCTCGTTATCACTTAGTCGATGGTCCAAAGCTCGGAGAAATTCGCTCGGAAAACCGACAAGAACTACTGGAAACGTTTGACATTCTTCTTGATAACGAAACGAGTGATCCTGAAAATTACGAGCAAAAAATTATCAACTCTGGAAATTACATTAACTTTGATCTCATCAACCTAACTTTTGATAAAGACACTGATAAAAAGAAGCTAGCTTTAGAATTATTGGCGAAACGCTTTAATCGTTATCGAAAATTCCACAGTGGTAAAGTAGTTCAACAAAACAATAGCTATTTCTATCACTTAAAATATACAGAAAAGCGTAAAACAGTGCATTTTATTCTTGGAGTTATTTCCACGATTAAATATCAAAATCGCATCAGCGATTTTTATGAATACATAGAAAAAAGTAAAGTAGACTCTCCAGAAGTAATGCTTTTTGTATCTTCTCCAGGGAATAAAGATGAGAAAAAAGAAGAAGATTTCATTGCAAAACTAGAAAAATGTTCGCAACAAATAGATCTTTTCTATTTGGGATTTTTCTATAAAGACCTACAATTCACTTATCGTACTCTAGAACAAGATAGTGATTGGATGTGGACTGAAAATGAACACCGTCGTTATTTTAGTCCTCTTATTTATAACGAATTACGTGTCGCACGTCTGTGTAATTTTCATTTAGAATTACTTTACAGAACCAAAACAGTGTACTTACTACGTGCCACTGCTAAAGATAATAAAAAAGATCAGCGTATATTTGTACTATGTAATGTAACAGATACAGTACCTCAATACGACGAAGATCATTCTATCACTGCAATTCCAACATTAGAACATAGTATCACAGAAGCAATCTATGTAATTCGCACTTATCAAGCAGCATACGGAACAAGGTTGTATTGGAATCGCATTATTATGCATATTCGTTCTCCTCTAGACATAAAACTTAAATTGATAGAAAAATATGCCAAAAAATTGGCGCCGCGCTTTTACGGTTTAGGTCTAGAGAAAACTGTTATTTATGCACATACTGACCGCGAAAAACCCGACAAAGAAATGGAATTCTTATTTGAGAATATTTCAGGATTACATTTTTCCATACGTGGACGCCAGATATCAAATGCGCCATTAGAGCCTATGGACTACTACGTAGCGAAGAACGTACGCTGTCGTCGTCGTGGAATTGTTTATCCGTACGAACTCATAAAAATGCTTACGCGGCCAGGGCATTCGAATGCAGAAAACTTACCGCGCGGTGTTTTTAAAGAACTTGATCTACAGTATGATGAAAAAAGCGATCAACATCGTCTTCTTTCTGTAGCTGATCGTCCTTATGGAAAAAACAAAAGCAACATTATCTTTGGTACAATTATCAACTTCTCTAAAAATCATCCATATGGTTTAAAGCGTGTTTTGATTTTAGGCGATCCGAGCGGAGATATGGGATCACTTGCTGAAGATGAATGTCGTCGTATCAATGCTGCTATTGACTTTGCTCAGGAACGAAATTTACCTGTTGAGTGGATTCCTATCTCCTCAGGAGCAAGAATTGATATGCAAAGTGGTACCGAAAATCTTGACTGGACAGCAAGCACCTTGCGTAAGATCATCGAATTCACTCAGCAAGGTGGTGAAATCAATATGATCGTCGCCGGAACCAATGTTGGTGCACAATCATATTGGAACGCTGAAGCAACAATGCTAATGCATACTGCTGGTCTACTGATTATGACCAGTGACGCTTCGATGTTACTGACAGGAAAAAAAGCATTGGACTTCTCAGGAAGTGTTTCAGCAGGAAATAACTTAGGAATCGGTGGCGCGGAGCGCATTATGGCTCCAAACGGTCAAGCACAAATTTGGGTAGAAAATTTGACAGAAGCTTATCAGGTTTTATTTCGCCACTATGATGTTACTTATCGCGCTCCAGGATCAGTATTTCCAATGAAACGCGAAACTAAAGACCCAAAAACACGTAGTGTTAGCGAAGCGCCTTACCAAGATTCTCTAGGACAAGGTTTTACAAAAGTAGGCGACATCTTTAGTATAGAATGTAATCGCGAGCGCAAAAAACCATTTGATATGCGTCAAATAATGGAAGCTGTAGTTGACCGTGATTTTGGCCACGTAGAACGCTGGCAACTAATGAAGAACGCCGAAATAGCTGTTGTTTGGGAAACGAGAATAGGAGGCTACTCTGTTGGGCTAATCGGTATTGAAAGTCGCCCTCTTACAAGAATAGGTCCTCTAGCAAATGATGGTCCTGAAACGTGGAATGGCGGAACTTTATTCCCTAAATCATCGCAAAAAATTGCACGCGCGATCAATTCCTACAGTGATTGTATGCCACTAGTTATTCTAGCGAATCTATCGGGTTTCGACGGATCTCCTGAATCTTTGCGTAACTGTCAACTAGAATACGGTGCTGAAATCGGCCGCGCAGTTGTCAACTTCAAAGGTCCTATTATTTTTGTCGTCACCGCACGTTACCATGGCGGCGCATACGTGGTATTCTCAAGATCACTGAATCCATACTTACGCGTAGCTGCAATTGAAGGAACATATGCATCAGTAATTGGCGGTGCACCAGCAGCAGCGGTAGTATTTCCGAAAAAAGTACAAAAAGATACCTACAGTGACTTAACAGTAATTAACGCTCAAAAAGATTTAGTTGCTGGAAAGATTTCACAAAACGAATTCAAGCAGATTTTTCAAAAAGTATACACAGAAAAACAAAATGATCTAGCCCAAGAATTCGACAGTGTCCACTCTGTGAAACGAGCGCAAGCAGTGGGATCGATTCACGATATTATTTCAGCAAAGAATCTACGACCTTATATTATTAAATCGCTAGAGGAGATGACCGAAAAATATCTAACTGATATCGACTTGTAGGTTTATATTGATTTGTCAGTTTTAGTTTGGGCACAAATTGTGCCCAAGCTAAAAACTGATTTTTCTCTGACACCAATTTTGCTCTGACACCAATTTTTTGCTCTGACACTATCAATTTTGCTCTGACACCAATTTTGCTCTGACACCAATTTTTTGCTCTGACACCAATTTTTTGCTCTGACACCAATTTTTTGCTCTGACACCAATTTTTTGCTCTGACACCAATTTTTTGCTCTGACACCAATTTTTCAATTTTTTGCTCTGACACCAATTTTTTGCTCTGACACCAATTTTTTGCTCTGACACCAATTTTTTGCTCTGACACCAATTTTTTGCTCTGACACCAATTTTTTGCTCTGACACCAATTTTTTGCTCTGACACCAATTTTTTGCTCTGACACCAATTTTTTGCTCTGACACTATCAATTTTGCTCTGACATCAATTTTCTCTGACACCAATTTTTTGCTCTGACACTATAAGTCATTTTCGAATAAATTGCTGCGTTTCGTCAATTCGGGTAAGTTTTCATGCCACCATTTTTCAGCATCTCTCTCGTTCCATGCATCTTCCAATTGCATTTTATCTAAAAAATCCCATAGTTCTCTTGCACTAAAACGCTTTTGTGGATCTTTTTCTAAGCATTTCATAATCATTGTGTCCATTTGTGGTGAGATTTCGAAATTGCATACTACTGATGGAGGTTCCGGTTGTAGTTTGACATGGTCTAGGAGAATTTGCATTATTTTCTTTGATTTTATAACATTACAACCTGTTAAAGCCCAATAAGCAACGCAGCCTAACGAGTAAATATCACTGCGGTCGGTAATTTTCTCTTTTCTTGAAAGGGCTTCTGGTGCGGTATATAATGGCGTTCCTAAAAATTCAGAACTACTTGTCACATTACCATAATCTTCGTTACTTATTTTTTTAGCAATGCCAAAATCGAGTATTTTCAAAAAATCGTACTCAATCCCTAGTTTACATACAAATAAGTTTTGAGGTTTGATATCGCGGTGAACGAGACCGGAGTCGTGTGCTTCCATGAGCGAACGACATGCTTGTTTCAATAGCATGATCAAGCGCGATGGTTTTATTGGTCCAAAACGCAAAGCCAAGCTATATAAATCAAGTCCTCGTAGTAACTGCATTACATAGTACAGAGCGCCTTTTTCAGTGATACCGTAGTCGTATAGTTTTACAGTATTTGGTGAAAGTAAGTTTGCTGTGGCTTTCGCTTCCAACTGAAAACGCTTCAAGGCACTTTCTTTTTTCTTACTGTCTCCTAGTACATCTGTACGAATCAATTTTATGGCTGCTGGCCGCGCTAGCAATTGATGTTTAGCGCGCCAAACTTCTCCCATAGCCCCTTCGCCGATTTTCTCAATTAAATGATAACGGTCAACTGTTTTTCCTTCTTGTAGAAATTCTTCACCTATTTCAAAAATATCGCCTTCGTTTAAAATTACATTGCGCTCTAATACACTTTGTAATTCACGAATATTTCCTGGCCATGAATATTTCTCTAAACGCTCAATTGTTTTTTCAGAGATTGTTTCGAATGATTTTCCTAGTTGTTGTGCGTACAATTTAGCAAAGTACTTTACTAAAACAGGGATATCAATACTTCTTTCCACCAAAGAGGGTATCTGTAAAACATTTTTCTCAAGAAAGTTTAGTAATCGCGGATTAAAATTGAACTTTTCAGGATGTAGTGATAACTTTACCGGACTGTAAGTAATCAAACGTACATCAGGCCTTATCTCTAAATTTGATGATGGATCGGCCAGTTTTTCTAATGAATCAAGCATTTTTGATTGCATAGCAAAAGGAAGTTCGTGAACGCCATCTAGATATAAAGTTCCACCATCGGCAAGATGGAATTTGCTAATAAAAGAACCATCGGGATTATCAAGCGAGAAAACACCTACATCTTCCATTTGCACTTGAATACAATTTATATAGATAAATGGTTGTTTTGCACGCGGAGATAAATTGTGAACAGCGCGAGCAATCGCCTCGTCGCCACTACCTGGCAACCCGACAAGTAACAAGTGATCATCTTTTTTTCCGTGGACAAATATCGCATCGCGAATTTTTCGTATAGATTCACTTTCACCAAGAAGAGAACCATCCAAGCGACTACTTGCTTCTTTAAACAATTCCTGCGTTACTCGCAGTTTTTGAGTCAGAGTGCGATTGCGCCTTGCTAGTTCTTTTTGCAAATAGCGCATAGTCAAATGTAAATTGACACGTACAAGTAGCTCTGTTGAATTGAAAGGTTTAGTCACGTAATCTACAGCGCCGAGTTTGAAACCTTTCACTATATCTTCAGAGTCTACTTTTGCTGTAAGAAAAATAACGGGAATATCTTTACTGTGAAGAGAATTTTTTAGTCTTTTGCAAGTCTCAAATCCATCGATTTCTGGCATCATAATATCAAGTAAAATTAAATCAATATCTATTTTTTGGGCTATTTTGAGCGCTTGGATACCATTTTGTGCGATATTAATCTGGTAGCCTTCGTTTTTTAAAATGGTTCCTAATACTTGTATATTTTTAACTGTATCATCGACAATCAAAATACGGCTCATAAATAACTCCCTAATGTGAAATATTAATTAAAGCGTTAACCCTCTAACTCTTGAATAATAGTTTCGTATTTTTTTAAGGTTTGCATAAGATTTTCCAAATCGAACATACTCGCCTGGTTTTGTAAGTCTTTTCCCCAAAGAATTAAAGGTTGGTAGTTGTGCTCACTTCCTAAAACTTCCATTTCGCAACCAAATTGTTCAATACCATTGATATCTAATGTTTCTATGAGTTCTACGCATTGTTGTTTTTTTTGAGATAGAATATTTAAAATCGTCTGTATGTCTAGCTCGCCAAAATTATGTTTATTATCATTAGACTTGTTTTCTGTGGATACTAATTGTACTATACCGCTATCCATAGTGTGTGGTAAAAATTTTGTCATTTCTTCAATAAGTCTATTTTTAGCAACCGGTTTACTGAGAAAACCATCGCATATTTTTTTAAGTTGTTCTTCGTCTTGCTTCATAGCAGAAGCCGTTAGAGCCACAATAGGAATAGTTTTTGTCGTTTCAAATATTTTTAACTGACGCGTTGCTTCATACCCATTTATTACTGGCATTTTAATGTCCATAAAAACTAAATCGGGAAGATGTTCCTTTGTCATATTGATCGCCTCTTCACCATTTTTTGCTTCTATAAACGTAAAGTCATAATTACCTAGAAATAGTTTTACCAAGTCACGGTTTATATCTATATCATCCGCAATCAAAATTACTGCCGCGTGAAAAGAGATTTGACTAATATCTAATTGAATTTTCTCTTCTAAGCTAGAAAGAGGCGCCATTTTTACACTTGGTAAGTGTATGATAAATCGGCTTCCATGAGTTATATTATCTTCGATATAAATATTTCCCTCCATCATTTCAACAAGCCTTTTTGTTATGGCAAGACCTAATCCCGTTCCTCCAAATACAGCATGACTCTGCCCTTGTTGCTGTTCAAAAGCGTTAAAAATAATTTCTTTCTGTTCTTGAGGCACACCAATACCAGTATCTTCAACAGCGATTGTACAAGAAACATACTCCTCCTTTAATGCAGTTACTTTTACTAATATTTTTATGTACCCTTTATCTGTAAACTTTACAGCATTACCAATAATATTAACTAAAACTTGACGTAAGCGAACTTCGTCGAGAATAAATCCATCTGAAATATTTTCATCAATATCTATATAAAAATTAAGTCCTTTGTTCTCTATTTTTGTTATAAAAATTTGTTTCATTTCATTACATAGTTGACGAATATCAACAGTAGTGTATTCTAATTTCAATTTTCCCGCTTCAACTTTTGATAAATCAAGTATGTCATTAATAAGACTAAGAAGAGACTTACCGCTAGTTTGAATGGACTGTAGATACTCTTTTTGCTTTTCATCCGTGATCAATTCACTTAGAATTACCGTAAATCCGAGTATGGCATTCATCGGAGTTCGTATTTCATGACTCATATTTGCTAAAAATTCGCTTTTTGCCTTATTCGCCATTTCAGCAGCAACTATTGCTTTTTTTAATTGTATTTCAATATTTTTTTGTTGCGTGGTATCGCGCATAATAGTCGATAAATATTCTAGCTGTCCATTAGTTGATTTATGTGACATCAAGATTTGCGAAACGGGCAATTCTTCTCCGTCTTTTGTGGACATCAAGTTTTCCCCGCGCCAAATTCCGCGTTCTATAGCAACAGGCAAAATCTCTTTTTTCATATGTTGTAAAACATGCTTGGGGTGGGCATCGGAGATTTTTTTTTGCGACAAATCTCCTTCCCATCCTAAAATTTTGCGGCCAGCGTGATTAATATACATAACTTTGCCATCTGGAGTCGCTGTACTAACAATATCACTTGTACTACCGATAATTTGTAGTAAACGTTGTTGTACAGATTCAATATTTTTGCTTTTCGTGATATCTCGGCAAGCTAAACGGCTAATCGCTTCATCTTCTTCGTTTTCAATGTTAGCTTCAACTAAAACATAGAGATTTTCACCATTTTTGCGACGAATTATGAGCTCGCCATTCTCTAAACAGCCCGTTTGTCGTAGTTCAAATTTTATATCGACAAGTTTATCAGAGCCAAAAATAAAGGCATCATACTCTTCTCCAACTAGTTCACTGACATCATATCCAGTTTTACTACGAAATTTTTCATTACACCTAGTAATTTTTTTGGTTACTCTGTTTATCGAAATATACATATCAGGAGCTTTTTCATATAACCTATCATGCTGTTTTTCTAAAAAGTTATTTTTATCTATTTGTTTACTAAGTTGAGAGTAAGTGCTTTGATAACTTCTAAAAACAAAGCTTATCGCTATTGTATGTAATACCGCAAAATAGTAGTAACCCTGATATAGTAGAATAATAATTCCCAAATAGACTATTATCTTTACTAGTTTACTTTTCTCGGACAAAAAGAGCTCCTTTAATAACAGTTCCCAGAATGCTGTTAGATCAGGTAGTTTAACAAAAATGATACTTCTATATTCGAATTTCGCGAAAGGTGAAAATAAGTGACCTGCCAAAAGTATTTACCCATTGGCATTTTGTTCTTTAATTTTCTAGCTTTGTTGCTCCTCTGTTACGCAGCTACGGCTGCGCGCCTTCGTCGCGCCGCGCTATAAAAATAAAGCCCTGTATTCAACGGGTAACTACTTTTGTCAAGTCACTTAGAACTTCTTTCGAACCAACATTCACCCCACAAATATCGGATTAGATACATCATTTGTGAAAACCTAGATTTTTATAGGTCGTAACTTAACCTTACTCATATAGAACGCCTAAAAATTAAAGAGATGCCATTGGCCATAGTTTATTACTTGTCTTATCTTTTAAAAAAATCAAACCATGTTCACCAAGATCGTTATCTATTAATACTTCTAATACTTCTTTCAGAGCTTTTCCTACATCAACTGATCTTTGCTCCAGATGATATTCTAGTATTTTTTCAACTTCATAAATGATAGCTTTGTATTTGTCCGGTGTTTTTGTGTTTTCTATTGTTGATAAAATTTCTTCGAGAGTACTATTCACCGCTTGGGTACTTGCAATTATAGGAGTAGCATTCATTTCACTTGGATGATTAGAGTGCGGCGGAACACAAGCATCCTCTTCCCCAAACAGAAACAGAATATCTGCTACTGTGATCATATCTCCATGGATCAGTTTTGTTTTTTTTGTAATCGAATGTCCATTAACTAAAATATTTGTTTCTACAGGAAAGACAAAATATCGTTCGTTTTTTCTCTCAATTTCAAATTCAAAATTACAAGTACTTAGATCACTAATAACAATATCGCAAGTTTTAGCTTTACCAATAATATTAATTTCTTTTAAATTGAAAGTCTTGCCTGATTGCGGGCCATCCATAATAATGAGTAGTGCCATTATTTTCCTTTAAAATATAAATACATGATCTGCTTGGTAAAACATTATAAAAAATCATCTGCTAATTTCTTGGCAAGTTTATAACGTTTTCGGTGAATCATATTATCTTGCAATTGTTTTTGCAATTCATCGTTGTCACTTTTTATCGTATTTTTAATTTTTCTTATTAAACGTCTTTCTAACTCAATATCACACAAGAAATTTGACTTATTTGTATAACGACTAATTTTTATCTCACGTATAATATCTGCTGTTGACCAGAGTCTTGGAGTAATTAGTTTTGAAGAGTTGGCAATCACTTGTATTAATCTTTGTAAATGGTTGCGATTACTGTTAATACACGTTTCTAAATCTTTATAAGTTCTAAGTTTTTCTCCACGCCATTTTAATTCTTGTTCATAATCTTGTAATTCTGTAGGTACCTTTTTTTGTTCTTGTTCGCAAAGAAACTCAATAACCTGCACAGTGCTATCTGTCATGTTTAAATACATCTGTTCTATTTCGCCGCGATTGTATTTCATGAAAAAAACTACCACTATTAAGTCTTTCCAAGACAATAAAACATCTAAAGGATTCGGAATCAAACCAACCAAAAAGTCTTTGATTGATTTTTTTGTGGCCTGCGTTATTTGTGAAGTTGTCAACAGTGCAAGATCCTGCTTAAATTCATCCAAGTTTTTTCGTATATCGAGAGCTAACTCTAAAGCAAATGTTGGCTGATTTTTTTCCTCAATATAGCCAGAAAAACGAAAGAAACGCGAAAGTAATACCCGATTTTGTTGCCATTCATATGCTATTTCTTCTACTAGCTGTCCTGATTTTTGACGTTGCACCCGACGTTGTACACTTTTGGCAAATTTCCAAGAATTAAAAACAGTTTTTATTATACTAGTAAAAAACTCTATTAAAGTATCAAAAGCATTAGCAACTGCTATAAATTTCAAGCCAATAGTTACCTGTATCCAGCGTTTTAATTTCCTTGATTGTGCAACTAGTCTCTCTATTGGACCAGGGCGCATTGCATCATCACTTAACCATTTTTCAAAAGATGGGAATGATAGTGTTGATTGCTTGGTAAAATTTTCTAATATCTTTTGTGGATTTTTTGTGGATGCTACTAAAAAGCAAGAAATTTTATAAATGGTTTCAAAATAGGTACATTCAAAGTTTTGTTGTTCAATTTCATTAGCTATTTTTTGTAAATTTTTTTCAAAAGAGCTCGATTTATCGACGCGTTCTAGTAAATATACTGCCATCTCTTTAATTAATTGATTTTTTTCGTCATCAGCTTTATTCTCTAACGCTTTTTTGTCGTATACATTTTTAAGAAACGTAGCCAATTGAGAGGCTACGGCTGTTACCAAGGCTAGATCATCTTCTTTGAATCTTCTATTGAAATTTTCTAGATATATTAATCCTTGTAAATCTCCATCTTTCTCCATAATAGGAGCAGAAATAGTAGATTCTATCTGTTGATTAACTATGGAGACAGACATATCACCATAATCTCCTTTTGCATCTTCAGCTAAAGTAGCGCTCTTATTTTTAATAGCATTATTTATAAGTTGTCTATTTGGGATTATCAATTTTGTTTTTCGTTCTTTTTTCTTTTTCTTGGCTGGTATCTCAACTACTTTTTCTTCTAGAGATTTTGGTTCGGGAAACTTGTAGGTTGTAATGACTTGTTGAAATTCTTCTTTGGTGCCCTGTGGTATTTCTGGCATTTCTAATGTTTCTAATTCTTTACTTTTTTCTACTTTGGGTAAAGGCGTAACATGTTTTTTTGGAGTGAAAAATATATCTGTAACTAAACTTGCAACAATGTGCAACAAACACATTATGTAAGGTTCAGATTTATTACGCAATATTTCGCAGTAAATAGCTCCGATAATAGCTTGTTCTTTCTTAATAGGAAGACAATATTTCATTTTATTTTTTTTATAAGACCAGGCTACATGATTTTCATTTGCAAACATTTTTTGCAAAACAAAACGCCGAAATGGAAAATTTAGTTTTGAAGAATGTGATAAACTTTGAATAGAACCGCGAACAACAAGTTCTTTTGAACTGGCTATAGACCACACGCTAATATTACTAATATTCGGGATTTTCTGTGCAATTTCCGCTAATATATAATCGATCAGTGCTCCAATAGGACAACCGTAATGTATTTTTTGTTCTATTTCCAAAATAATTTGCATATAACACAATGCATCTGGTGATCTTTCAATACCTTGCCATTTATCTTGCGGAATTTCAATGTTTACTGGGTAAAGAGGTCCTAAAAAATTATCGCATTTGTGTAAATGGCTATTGAGAAACTCTTCTATAGAAAAATTTTCGATGTATTTTTGCGGCATACTCAACAGTAGTTCTTTTAGCTCAGTTACTTTTTTAAAAAGTAAGGAATGCATTCTCTCTTTGTTTTTTGTTTCTAGCATTTAATATCCTAAAATTACAAGGCGCTTAAATCTTAATTATTTTACTTACAGCTTAGTTAGCTAACCGTATTATCCTAGTTATTCTTTTAAATATCGAAACGCTTACGTTCTGAAACACTTACGCTCTAAAGCAAAGGTTTATTTATGTTAAAAGCATTTTTTTGGCTAGTAAAGATGTATCGGCGGATGTTTCATTTTGTCCTTGGATTTTGTGGATTCATTATTTTAGCAATGGTTCTTGCCGATTTAATCGGCATGAGTAGTAATTATTTTGAGATACATCTACACAAAAATTTTTGGAATGACGTAAATACGTTTGCTGTTGGAGATCAGGATTTAGCAAGTTTAGAAGAGAAATACACAACAACTTTTTCTTCTCTCGCTGAACAAGCTTTTTGGATGTTTTATCCAAGTGAAAAAACAATTACTTTTCGCATCAACATGCAGCTTTCTATAGGAAAATCAGTATACGATAGTATTCTTATCATGTTGTTTATGTATTTTCTATTTTGTTATGTAATTCGCTCGTTGTTTTGGTTTTATTGTGAAGAGCATTGTTTAGATAGTGATCTATTTTTTGGCTTTTCATGGAAAAAATGTTTCTCTTTACTATTTTCTACTTTGGTAGTCGCATTGATATCGTGTATTAATGCCTATTTTGAGCAGTCTAATTACGCAGTTCCCTTACTTGACCTTATTATACTGTATTTTGCTCTATCCTACACATCTGCTATCTGGTTTTTAGTAATAAAATTCATTATTGATGCTTGGTACTTAAAAAAAGGTATTGATCCACATACTATTTTTAAAGACGACATTATTGCAATGATCATAACACTAATATTGTTAGTTTTTTATGGCAACTCGCCATTATGTATTTTATCTGAAATCGTCGCTGGTGGAGCACCATTTATCATCTTTAAAATAATGCTACGTTCTTATCCTCAACATTCTGTAAAAAATAAAAAAGAGCATTATGCTGCACAGGCTAGTGAATACATACTCTCTTTTTGTTGGTTGATATTTATAATTGTTCTCATCATGCGTTTTTCAGCAGGAGCAATGTTAGTTGATCATATAGAAAGTTATGAACATCTGCGCTATGAAAAATGGAGTGAGGAACTATGGACAGCTTATATTGATGAAAAGACATTCAATGAAAAAAATATACAAAGACTTGCTTTTTCTCAAGACAAACGACATAAAAACGTAGTAGCGACAATGTACGCTTTACAAAAAAAGAAAAAGGAAGCTTATTTTTATGCAAAACAAGCTTTTCCCGAAACTTCCAAGCGAGTTTCATTTATATTGATGAAAATAAAACCTAAGACAATTGAAAAAATGCTTATCCAAGAAAAACCATAAGTAAGTGATCTGACAAAAGTAAGTGACTTGACAAAAGTAGTTCCCCGTTGAATACTTTTGGTGGGTCACTTAGAAACATGCCTACATATATAACACCGTTTGGTATGGTTTTAACATTTGTAGCGAATTTTCAGTAATCATATCTTCACATACAAAATTGATTTCATTCCCACTGAGATTATGCACAATATTCAAACTTTCTTTACTACCTTGGCGGCAATAGGCAAGTAGATTTTTGCTGATGTGTGAAAGATCTACAAATTCTATATTGTGTGAATAAAAACAATCCGACAGTGAACGCAGTTTTAGTATATTCTTCACGTGAGAATGCACTTCAACACTAGTATCTTTTAACGTTTTCTGTTCCCAATTCATACGACTACGACATAGATTCCTTGTATCTTTAAATCCTGTACGTGCAATAACTTCTTCATAGAATTCTTTATCATTCCGCATGGCAATTTCATCACCATAATAAAGAACAGGGGTTCCAGGCAAAGTTAGAAGTATAGAAAATGCTAAATTAATTTTAAGAGTATTGTTGTCTAGTAAGTCACTCAATCGCGCCGAAATACCATTTTTATTGCGAAAGCTCCACTGGGGGCTCTTACAATAATGCTCGTAAAGTATTTTTCGTTCCTTGTCATCACTCATTTCGAGAGTAAGTTCGTCATGACAACGTAAAAAGACAAACCACTGACATGTTGATGGAATTTGCTGCGTCTGTTGCCAAATATTGGTAATATAACGAGGGTCTTGCTTTGCAAGTGATAAGAATATTTTCGGCATTAATGGAAAATGATAGGCTGCGTGACATTCATCCCCGCTAGCGAAATACTCTACAGTTTGCGATGTTGGTTGGCAAGCCTCTGCTAATAACAATGTTCCTGGTTGTATCGCGTCGAGAGTTGCGCGTATTATTTTAAGTATAGTGTGGCATTGTGGTAGGCTTTCGCAATTTGTTCCTTCTTGTTTCCACAAGAACGGTGTTGCATCCAAACGAAACCCATCAATAGCGAACTGTTTCCAGAAAACAAAAACACGTATAATATATAAAAGTACTTGCGGATTGCGATAATTCCAATCAGGTTGTTGTGGGTAAAAACGATGTAAATAATAACGATCTACCTGAGAATTGTACTTCCAATTACTAGTGCATGTATCTTCGAATATGACGCGCGTGTCATTATATTTATTTTGGTCATCACTCCATACATAATAGTCATGATACGGTGAATCGCGAGATGTACTTGCTTGTTGAAAGAATTCATGCTCATTAGATGAATGATTCAAAACAATGTCAATCACAACACGAATACCAAATTCATGAGCTTTGTCGACAAAGTTTTTAAAAACTTCAAGGCGCTGTACTTTGGTTTTATTCTTGTCAGCAACAAGATCAGAACGAATAGACATATAATCAGATACATCATAACCAGTGTCAATCATTGGAGAATCTAGAATAGGTAATAACCATAAACAGTTAATCCCCAAATCTTTCAAATAGGGCAATCGTTGTTGTAATCCTTCAATAGTATCATCAAAAAATTGCACATATAATGAATAAACGACTGCCTTCTGATACCAATATTTATCGTTGTATCGCTGAAAATCTTGTGTTTTTTGTTGCCCAATATAATGTAGCAATTCTTTTAGCGTTTCTTGCTCATTATGTCCATAAAGATCGTGCCAGAGTTTTTGAATATTTTGCATTGATTTTTCCCATATTTAATTGAGGTATTGACATTTAGGCTAGCACACCTTACTTAGTGACTCGTAGGTATTTCGTCAATTCATAAAGACCAAAACAATATCGTTGAAATTTTGTGAAGTCCTCAGGGAAAGAACCTTGTATATTTTGTAAAGGATCAGAACTATTTATATCGTACAAACATTCTTTTTCGCGATTTATAGATGCTACAAAATAAAACTCCTTGCCGATTAAACCTATTTCGTGGGTATTGTAATTTAACGTGAAAGCATAACGCGTGTTGGCAAAGCGTTTATCGAACAAATTACGCCCGAGCCCCTTATTGATATATGATATAGAAGTAAAACTTGCAAGTGTTGGCAAGATATCAACTTCGCTAGCGACAGTATCATAAACGTGTGGTTTCACGATCTTAGGAGCATAAATTACCATTGGTACATGAAAATGAGTTAGATTCAAAAGATGTTGCGATTTGGGCATATGCGCTGCACCAGCGCTAGGAACTCTTTTTCCATGATCACCAAAAAAACAAAAGATAGTATTGTCGAAAAAAGGATCGCGAATTTGCTGTAAGAAGACACCCAAACTATGATCCAGAAAACGCATAGAATTGTACGCCTCCTTGTGTTTAAAGCCTCCTTGTTTTGCCTGTTTTTTAGAGATATTCTTCGTGACAAAACCACGATGATCTTTTGGAATTAAGAAAGGACTATGGTTTCCAGCTGTTTGAATAAAAGTTATAAATGGTTTATCTCTAGACTTTTGCTTTACTGTTTTGATAAATTCTTCAAAGAGATGTAAATCACTAATTCCCCACACATCAAATTTGGGAGAAGTATACATATGTTCTTCGTAAAGCTGCAGATTCTTTATGTTATTAGAAAGTATTCCGCGGATGTTTCCCCAACTCGCACTACCACCCAAAAAATAGTATTTGTTATAGTCATCAAAAGAATTGACAATAGTTTGCTGTTTGACAAGCATCGGATTTCGAGAGGTCGAACGCACTGCTCCGATATCTGGCAAACCAGTAATCGCGGTAAAAATAGAACGTGCCGTATTGCGATGCGGTGTATAAAAACGCGAGAAATAAATAGACTCTTTCGTTAGTTTGTCGAAATTTGGTGTTGGTTGTAAAGGGTTGTTTGACAGTCCCATCAAATGGAAAGCAAATGACTCCATGAAAACAATAACTATATTTGGACGACGATTTTGGTGTTTGGCTTTTACATGCCGCACAAAATTCATATCATTTTTGTCTTCAACTCCTAGGTAATCACTCATTAAAGAATAGTTTTCTTCTATTTTTTTTATGTCAAAATCTGGCTCTTCACGAAAACAAGACTCAACAAAAAGTAAAACCGGATTAAGAGCTGTATTTGAAACAAAAGAATTAGATGAAAAATAGGCGTCACTCCAAAAAAGTGGATAACGAGCCATTTTTCCATATAAACCCAAAGCGCAAAATAACAAAACTGTCGTAAATACAATGATCGTTTTTTTCAAAGAAATAGATGCAACTTGGCTTTTAGAAATTTTATTTATTAAAATTTTATACCCAAAAAACAATGGTAGAATAACAAAAAGTATCCCCGATACAATCAGCAACGTAGGGTAACTACTAGCCATCATTCCTAGTGAAATTTCAGGATTATAAAAAAATCGCGCGACAACTATTGTCAATCTATTTCCCAAGTAATCATAAAAACCAAAATCAATAATAAAGATAATAACAACAGCAAAATTCACCACAACAAGGTACAACAACCACCACCATCGAGCGTATTTTTGACTAAAGGAATCTAAATTTTTATGCAACAAACTAAAAATGAAAACGGGGAGGTTCAAGCACAATGCTAAACGTAGATCAAATTTAAAGCCTATGTAGAAAGCGTATAACAGATCGCCTAAAGAACAATTATTTTCATAATTATAAATACAAAAACATAAACGAAGTAACGTGAATACAAAGATATTTATAATGGTTAGAAGCAAAAATAAATTTAGGTTTTTTTTAAAATTTGTAAATAGCAATTTATTTCCTTAATAGCAACGAAAATTGTAAAATATATTTTTATGCTAGCATACAAATATGAAAAAAAAAGAACTTCTCGTCTATGATTTTACGAAATTATTACAACACTTTTATTCGGAGATATTCATGTTAGAACTATATGGATTTAACGAGTCGCGTTCTCATCGCACATTATGGGCTTTGGAAGAACTGGGAGTTGAATATCAATATACAAATTTAAATTTTATGAAAGGGGAACATAAGTCTCCTGAGTTTTTGGCTAAAAATCCTGGAGGAAAAGTTCCGGTATTAATTGATAACGGTTTTGCCTTAGCCGAATCAGCAGCAACAGTAACTTACCTTGCTGATAAATTTCCTGAAAAAAACCTTGTTCCTAAAGCAGGTACAAAAGAAAGAGCATTGTACGGGCAGTGGATTGCATTCGTAATTAGCGAACTAGAACAACCTCTTTGGACTATGGGAAGACACAAGTTTATCTATCCTGAAAATAAAAGAATACCGCAGGTGATGGAATTAGCATTGTGGGAATTTGATAACCAACTCAAAATTCTCGCAGAAGGCTTGGGAGACAACAACTACATGGTAGGAAATCAATTTTCAATGATAGATATCATGATCGTTCACACCGTTTCTTGGGCAAGAAAATTTCAGGTCCCTATCGGTGATGAAAAAGTAAATAAATATGCAGATAGTTTATTAGAACGCGACGCCCACAAACGTGTGCTTGCTGTGTATGAAAAATATCCGAATCAGCAGTAATTTTGAGGATTCTGATACTAACTAATAAATTTAGAAAACGACACAAGGATAAATTCCCTGTATATGTTAGTTCTAAATATATGTAGTTTGTATTAGATTGTTTCTTCAAGGCTAAATCTCAGGGCGGCTTTATACCTGCCCTGAGCTGGTACCTCACACTCCTTAGAGAACCTATCATTTCTTATACTCATGCTTTTGGTTTCCTATTTCAGGTATTGTGTTTTCAATTGAAATGATGCCATAATCTGTAAATTTATGACATCTTCTTTTCGGTACCAAAAAGAAAACTACCAGTTTATTTTCCCCCTGAAAATCACTGTTTTGTCGAAGTGTGTGATATATTGCATACATCAGGTAAAAATGTGAATTATTTTTCAGGAGACCGCAATGACAGATATGAAAAAAATACAACGTATGGGGAATATTATTTCGCGTAATAGCGAAATGCATAAAATTTTCGATTTGGCAATACAAGCTTCGCAATCTAATATACCTATCCTGATTACTGGGGAAAGTGGTACGGGAAAAAGTGTTCTTGCCGAAGAAATCCATTTGATGAGTAGTGTTGATGGAGAATTTGTTTCGGAAAACTGCGCAGCGTTTACTGAAACGCTTCTTGAAAGTGAACTATTTGGTTATAACAAAGGTGCTTTTACAGGAGCGAATGTTCAAAAAAATGGACTCCTTCAAGCGGCTAACAACGGCACTTTATTTCTCGATGAAGTAGGCGATATGCCTTTGGCGATGCAAGCAAAACTACTATGTGCCTTAGAAAAAAAAGCTGTGCGTAGAATTGGTAGTTCTTCTTGGGAAAGAACTGATTTCCGTTTAATTTGTGCAACAAATAAATCATTGCCTGAACTTGTAGAACAAAAATTATTTCGCGAAGATTTACTTTATCGTTTACGAGGAATTGAACTTCGTCTTGTACCGCTGCGAGAACGCAAAGAAGATATTCCTTTGTTATTACAACACTTTTTACAAAATAATCCACTTGTAAAACGACGAAAAATAACTGGTATTAGTCGTGAAGCGCAAAATATATTTATTAATTATAGTTGGCCAGGAAATATTCGCCAATTATGCCACGAATTTTCCTTGGCCATTGCTCTCAAAAAATCTGGAAATATTATCGATGCAGATGATCTTTCTTATGAAATTATCGGAAAAAATTCTCCACAATATCGAACTTTAAAACAAGCTGTTGTTGAATTTGAAAATCGTTATATTGAACAAACGTTAAAAATCGTTCGCGGTAACAAAAGCAAAGCTGCTGGACTCCTTGGTATTTCACGCCGCTGCTTGTATTATAAAATAGGCGTTTCTTAAAGATGCTATTTCAAATACATTGGTCCTGACAAAATCCACAAACTGCCATCTTTGTAAACTTCGGTACGGTATACTCCCTTGCCTGGAAGCTCCGAAGAGAAGTGACTTCCAGTTTTTTTAGCAATTTCTTTACCGTTGCGTAGTATGCGAATAGTCGCTGTCGCTGGGAGATGGATTTCGAGATTTGCTTGTTTGTTATAGGGAACATTATCACCAATAATTGCCCAATTATCAAGCATACCATAACGCATAGAAAACCCTTTGCTTTCACCAAGATAATCAAAAGTAATAAAAGTTCTTCCGCGTTCTAGAGCATCAAAAATAGAGTCTTGGTCTAATCGTTTGGCTAAAATTCGCGTAGAAAACAAACGAAAAAGAGGTGGATAGTCATTGAGTGTACGCCACAATATAGTCAGGTTGGCGTGGGCATCATGTCCAGCAAAAGGAGTCATTTGTTTTCCTGATATTAGCTCTTTGTCCCACCTAGCTAATTGCATTTCTGGAGTGCTTATCGTTGATTCTAAGAAGCAATCTAAGGGATAAAATAAAAAACGCCATAGCAACATAAAGCGATTGGCTCCTGTAAATTCAGCATGCAAGTTATAGGCTTCAAATCCTCTAAATTTTGCCAGATCTTGAGTCGGAGAGAGCCGCTCTACATGCCCAGCAGTTAGAAATCCATCCTGTTCAATAAATTGATCTACGCGCTCTTCGTAGGGCATATTTTTCTCATAGTCTTTTAAAAAACCGTTTCCTAAAACAGAGGCCTTACGACGTTGACCTTCTGCTTTAGGAAATCGCGTTTCTACTCCAGGAATAAAGAGTACACCTCCATGATCCCCGCGTGGTGAATCAGCGAGTATTCCATTTGCGTAATGGTCATTCATAAAAACAATATTAAATCCTTGTTCTCTTGCTGATTGTGCAATGTAATCAATTTCCCCTTCGGAATCATGGGAAAGATGTGAGTGGCAGTGAAATACTGCTCGGTATTCACGTAATTCACTGTCCATAGAAGAGGGAGATCCTCCTCTACTTACACTTACACCACTTGTGGGAATAATTAATGTGCAACCACAAGTAAAAAGAGTCATAATGAGAAAAATAGCTTTATTCATAATGTTTGCTCCCAATAACAATTTAATAATTTATACGATATATGTTATAATTAGTTAGTGCCAAATTGTTTTGATATTCTATTTGATTCTAACATAACTAAGGGGTTTGGAAAAAAACAATGTACCAAATTCATTAGTCTTTATAAGGAAGTTTTGTCATGCGATATTGGTTTTTTATTTTATCAATCACGGTTTTCCTGTCTTCACAAGAAACAATAGTCGCTACATTGTTACAAAAAAATATCTACATGAAAGATATTGATGTCTCTGAAGAAGAAAAACAGCAATCTAAAAAAGAGTATTTTACAAATGATTCGCAAGGCTACGAGAATTGGTTGTGGGAAAGTCGCGCTCAAAACTTAAGCCCAAAGATTATTGGTAGTTTATTTAGTAAATATGTAAAAGACAACAATCTTACACCAACAAAAGCAGATATTAAAGCGTTTTATGTTGATAATAAAGCTCGCCAACAACGGTTGAAAAAAGAATATGAGCAAAAAAAGCAACAACTACTAAAAAAACTTGAAATCGCAAAAGACAAAGAAAAAAAAGATATTCAATTTAAAATAGAAAATATAGAGTATGAAATAGAAACACAGAATATGAAGGTCTCTGAGTGGATTGTTTCTTCTTTTATTCGTAGTTGGAAAATGAATAATTCTATGTATCAAAAGTATGGTGGTCGTGTTATTTTTCAACAAATGGGGCCAGAACCTTTAGATGCATATCACGCGTTTTTAAAAGACAGCGAAAAGCACGATAACTTTCAAATAAAAGAAAAAAAATTAAAAAAACATTTTTGGCATTATTTTACTTTTGACAAAATGCACCGCTTTTATTCGCAAGAAGAAGGAAAAAAAGTAATGACGAGTCCTTGGTGGAAGTAGATAGTGAGAAAAAACTTCAATGTGTACTTCTTTGGATCGTTTATGTCTTAGCACTATCATCTTCGTTTGTTTTCATGGGAATTCGCGAATTCTATACACCGAAGTACTTTGAGCTGCTAATGGGTGGTGGCCAATTTCACATAATTACTAAACTGTGCTTTTCTTTATTTGAATACACAATATATGAAAATTACTACTACGTAATTTGTATGGCAATTACTTCTTTCGGATGGATTTTCTCATCATCAGCGAAACAAGTGCTGTTTTTTTGTGCTATCGTTTCATTTCATGCTTTTTTGTGTTTATTGCTATTTTGCGGGTTATACGTCACACAGATTCTATAGTCATTTTCGATGAGGAAATAAATGGACCAAGAACAGACGCCTAAAAAAATACTCTCTGATTCTTTTATCGATCAAGTAAATCAGCAACATCCACTACAAATTCCAAATAAAAAACAGAGTAAAAAGAAATATGGGCACTATCAAGTTTTGGAGAAAATTGGCGAAGGTGGTATGGGAGTTGTTTACAAAGTTTATGATACTGTTCTCAATCGAGAACTTGCCCTAAAAGTTTTATTGCATGAAGACATACACTTTAAAAAACGATTTGTACGCGAAGCAAAAGCCACTGCACGCCTAGACCATCCAAACATTGTTAAGTTTTATAATTTATTTACCGAAGATGATTCATTGTGTATCGTAATGCAGTATATTCCAGGGATGCAACTTCAACAATATATACGGCAAAAAAACCCTACTTTCAAACAAAAACTACAGATAATGGCGACAATCATTGAAGCGGTTGACTACTCTCATAAATACAATATTTTGCATCGAGATATAAAACCCGAAAATATCATAGTTAACGATGCCGGTATTCCTTACTTAACCGATTTTGGTATTGCCAAGGTTACTGAAACTTCGGAAAAATCATTGACCAAAACAGGCACATTCATGGGAACACCTGATTATATGTCCCCGGAACAAGCACGAGGCGCATTTCGCGAACTAGATGCGCGAGCAGATGTATATTCGTTAGGGGCGAGTTTGTACGAAGTGGTCACAGGATCAACACCTTTTCCTGCGATGAATATCAGCGAAGCTATTTACACAATCCTTTACAAAAAACCCTTGCCTCCTACTGCAATTAATGACGAACTACCCAAGGCCATTGATCACATTTGCCTGAAAGCAATCGCTAAAAATAAAAGAAAGCGCTATTCCACAGCAAACAATATGGCTAAAGATCTAAAGTTCTTCCTAAAAGGTGAGTCAATTATTCTTAGGCATTATCTTTACAAGCTGCGACAAGTTATCCCTCTTTTATTACTTGTATGTGCTTTTTTTGCTTTATACAACAATCAAAAAATAGAAAAAACCCAAACAAGTACAATCGAACGCGTTTATTTTCCAGACATAATAAAAATGATTGCGAGTGAAAAATATAGCGACGCAGAGAAAACAATAACAAGTATTTTTGCTGTCTCGTCAAAAAACGCCATAACACAGCAAACATCATACTACCTCAATATGCTTAACCTATACATCGGAATATGCATAATTAAACAACAAAACTACGATAAAATGAAAGAAGCGCTAGTATACTTAGAAAAAGCTAAAAAAGGATTACCAAAAGAACCTAAGGTATACAAATACCTAGGCCTTTACTACATGAAAAAAGGTGATTTAGTTAACGCTCTATCAAATTTACAGACAAGTGCAGATTTACAACCTTACGATAGCGATACCCACTACTATATTGGAAAGGTACAATCCTTAACCCAAAGAGAACAAAATAAAGAAAACAAAAACACTATAAAAAAATATTTACGAGCACTTAGACTAAATACTTTGAATTTTAAAGCTTTTGCAAGTTTATACAAAGAAGCGGTGAAATATCCGCACCTACAAAACTTTGCTCATTATCACGCTATTGCAATAAATTACGCTTTCACAAAATTTCCTGCACCTAATATATTCCAAAACAAACTCAATGAAATAAGTAGACAAAACTATGAGAGCTACTTTTATTGGAGCAATGAATTATTTGACGAGGTAACTTCTCAAAAAAGTGAGGTTTATTACTATCATTTTGCAAATTTGCAAAACTTACACATTCAAAAACAACTTCAAAATGCCGTTACGAATGTTCAAGAAAAAACGAAAAGAATCTCTTCGACAACAATAAAAAACATATTTATCAACAACGATAATGTTTTTTATCGTTATTTAGCGGCTTGCGCTTTGTTACATACTCATGACTCTCATCATATATTCAAATGTATGCAAAGCAAGGATTACAAAAAGGCAATTATTAGTTTATGTGCTTTGCATTCTCAAGGAATCCCAATCAAGGTTCCTTTTGAGTTACTTTCCGCAATAGAAACCGAAAATGATATCACATTACAAACTCTACTGGCGCAAAATATCAAAAAATTAGATATCAAACAGCTTGAAATATGGATGGCAAGTAGTAATCAAAAATTGCAACTTTGTGCGGCAGCAAATATATTCAACCAAGAAAACATCTCTAAAGATTTACAAAATAAAACCCAAAAAATACTAATAAAAAATATGGACAACGCTGACATTGCCACTAGTCGCTATGCTCATTATCACTTTTGGAAATCTATTTATAGTAAGGAGTATGGAAACGAAGCTATTTATAAGAAAGGTTTAGACCACAAAGATCACGATATCAATGCTATAGTTTTAAGACTTTGTCGTATATTCAATAAAAAGTCATTATCTTCTTATACAAACAAATACTTGAGTGATGGCCAAATAGGAAAACGCAACCTCAACTTAGTCTACGCTCTTGGTTGTATTGAGAGTGGTTTGGTTCAAAAAATAATAGATGATCCCAAAAAACCTTTACTACTACGCATTCTATCACAACACATAATGATCTATACACTTTCTTATTTTCAAAAACATCCAATTTTCAAATTACGACCGTACTTGGAGAAAAACAGCCAAGAAGCTCCTAAATATAAAAATGAGAATATGCGCTCCATCCACTATGCTTATTTAGCCACGACAGTCAGTTATAATATAACTTATGATTTTACTCAGTTTTTTGAAGGCGAGTCAAAGTTTGTGCAACAAAATATTATGTATAGTTTGAAATGCGCCAGCGTTAGAAGAAAAACAGTGGCGAAACAAATACATCATAGTAATAAAATAAAATGGGTTAAAAAGCATCTCAATAATCCATCAGATCAGATAAGACATCACGCTTGGGCTGCGTGGGTGATTATGTCTGAATCCGAGCGCACAGAAATATTTAAAAAAGCTTTCGATTCCAAAGATCCAATGATTCGTCAAGGAGTGGCCTCTGGTTTTTATAATATTTTTTATTTTTATATCCGTAGGATTATGCCTGAATTTAATGAACGTATGACTTCTCTACAAAATTTTAATGAACTATATTACGAGCACGTTGAGAGAATTGTACCGTCTCTGTCATCGAAAATACAAAAAAAGTTAGAAAAAAATCTGACTTACGCAATCCGTTTAGATCCTAAAGTTTCGCATTACTACCATGATAGAGCACTTTTTTTTAAAATGCAAAAAAAAGATTCTTTGGCAAGAAAAGACATAGAGCAAGCTATTCTACAAAAAGAGACTCCAAGATATTTACTCACTCGTGCACAATTTTTGTCTTCAAAAAAATCTCCTGACAAATTAAAAATAGAATCTATATTATCAAAAGTACTAGCTCTAGCAAATAACAAGACAATTAGACATAAAGTAGGTACACAATATTTTAAAATTGGTATGTACAATAAAGCAAAAGAAATTTTTTGGAAGATTCATTTACAAGATCCTACTGATGTGCTACAGAGCATTTGGTTAGTAAAAATATTCTGGGCAACCAACCAAAAAGAAAAAGCAAAAGAATTCCTACGTGCTGTAATTGAAATAGAAAATCAGTATTTAAGGCATATAAATTCTTATCGAGTCAAGAAAATGCGAAGAAGAATTCCTCTAGGGTATTTAAAATTATTTTTACCTGAATTGCCAAATATTGATAGTTTCACCAATAAGTAGGTATGTTTCGCATTTTGAGCATATTGTTTTGGAATTTATGTATTATCTGAGTTCTATAATTATTATGAGGAAAATATGGATCAACAGCCACCCAAAAATTCACTACACATTTTGAATAAAATACATGGCAAAAAAAAATATGCGCACTACCAAGTTCTAGAAAAAATAGGTGAGGGTGGGATGGGGGCTGTTTATAAAGTTTATGATACGACTCTCAATCGAGAACTAGCTTTAAAGGTCTTATTACACAAAGGTGTACATTTTAAAAAACGATTTGTACGTGAAGCAAAAACCACTGCATGTTTAAATCATCCGAATATCGTTAAGTTTTACAATTTTTTTGTCGAAGATGAATCGTTGTGCATTGTAATGCAATACATTCCGGGAATACAACTCCAACAATATATACAACAAAAAAATCCATCATTAGAACAAAAGCTAGAAATAATGGTAATGATTATTGAGGCTGTTCACTATGCACATAGCTATAATATTTTACACCGCGATATAAAACCAGAAAATATTATAGTTAGTGACACAGGCATCCCTTATTTAACGGATTTCGGTATTGCAAAAATTAATGACAATGATGAAAAATCATTGACAAAAACAGGTTCATTCATGGGAACACCAAATTATGTGTCTCCTGAACAAGCACAAGGTCAATTACGCGAACTAGATGCTCGTACTGATGTGTATTCGCTGGGGGCAACTTTATACGAAGTTGTCACAGGGGTTACACTTTTTCCGCCGATGAAAATCAGTAAAATTATTTATACTGTCCTTAACAAAAAACCTTTACCACCTAGTAAAATCAATAATAAATTACCCAAGATTATGGATAGTATTTGTCTTAAAGCAGTAGCTAAAGACAAAAAAAAGCGTTACTCTACTGCAAATGATATGGCGAAAGACCTTAGATGGTTCTTAAAAGGTAAGTCATTCTTTTTAAAACACCACATTCACAAATTGTGGCAAATAACAGTATTATTGTTATTTGTATGTGTGTTTGCTGTTTTCTATAGTAAAGCAAACAAAGCAGAAAATGTACAAGTAAACAAGACCATAGAACGCGTTTTTTTTTCAAATATTACCAAGATGATCGCTGATGAAAAATACAAAAAAGCAGAAAAATTATTGAATAATATATTTTCTATTTCGAAAAAAAAACAAAATGAACACGAAACATATTATCTTGATATGCTTAGTTTGTATATGGCAATTTGTCTAATTGAACAGCGACAAGGTAAAAAGGTAGATAAAGAAATTCTGGCATTTTTGGAAAAAGCCAAAAAAGGATTGCCCAAAGAACCCAAAGTATATGAGTACTTAGGACGCTATTATATGGAAAAAGGCGATTTAGTTAATGCCCTACACAATTTACAAAAAAGTGCGAGATTACAACCTTATAATAGCAACATACATTACTATATGGGAAAAATCCTTTCTTTACAAAATAAGAATGACCTTGCCCAAAAGAGTTATTTACGTGCACTTGAGTTAAATACTTTAAATTTTAAAGCTTTTGCAAGTTTATACAAAGAGGCGGTAAAATATCCACACTTGCAACACTTTGCTCATTATCATGCTATTGTTGTCAATTATGCTCTAGCACGTTTTCCGGCACCTGATATATTTCAAAACGTACGAGACGAAATAAATAGAGAACACTATGTAAGTTATTTTTATTGGCGCAATGGATTGTTTGATAAAATCACTTCTCAAATAGAAGATATTTATTATTATCGTTTTGCAAATTTACAAGATTTATATATCCAAAAACAATTACAAAATGCTGTTGAAGGTACAACTGAAACGATTGAAAAAATATCTTTGACAACAGTAAAAAAAATATTCTTCAAAAGTGATAATATTGTTTATCGTTATTTAGCAGCGCGTGCCTTGTTACACACACACGATTTTCACCGTATTTTCGAATGTACCCAAAACAAAAATAGTAAAATAGCTATCATCAGTTTATGCGCTTTGCATGCTCAAGGCATCCCTATAAAAGTTTCCCCGCTATTAGTTCACGCAATAGAAAATGAAAACAATATCACATTGCAAACTCTACTCGCACAAAATGTCAAAAAATTAAATACCAAACAGTTAAAAATATGGATGACAAGTAATAACAAAAAATTAAAACTTAGCGCAGCTGGAAATATTTTCAACCAAGAAAATATTTCAGAGAATCTAAAAATAGAAGCAAAAAATATCTTACTTCAGAACATGGACAGCAAAGATATTGTTTTAAGTCGTTACGCTCATTATTATTTCTGGAAATCTCTCTATAGTATTGAACATGGAAGCAAATCTATTTACCTCAAAGGGCTCGATCACAATGATGAAGGTATCAATATCATTGTTTTAAGACTTTGTCGTATTTTTGATAAAAATCCATTGGCTTCTTACACGCAAAAGTATTTGAGTAACAATGAAATTGGAAAACGCAGTCTTAATTTGGCATATGCTCTTGGTTGTCTTGACAGTAGTTTGGTTCAAAATATAGTAGATAATCCCGAAAAATCACTATTGCTACGCATTCTATCGCGGCACATAATGATTTACACATTTACTTACTTTCAAGAACATTACATTATTACATTAGTAAATTATTTATATAAAAATAGCCAAAATATCGCTACATATGAAGATGAGAACATGCGCGCTATACACTATGCTTACTTAGCAACCACTTTTAGTTATCGTATAACTTATGACTTTACTCAATTTTTTCAAAATGAATCAAAACTTGTGCAACGAAATATTATGTATAGCTTGAGATCTGCAAGTGTTAAAAGAAAAACATTAATAAAACAGCTAAATCATAGTAGTAAAATAAAGTGGGTAAAAAAATACCTTGATAATTCATCACCGGAAATAAAACATCATGCTTGGGCTGCCTGGGTAATAATGTCTAGACCTGAGCGCACCTTAATATTTAGGAAAGCCTTTAATTCTGTAGACCAAATAGTTCGTAAGGCTGCCGCCTCTGGTTTTTATAATGTATTTTATTTCTATATTCGTCGCGACATGCCTAATTTTACCGAACGTATGAACTCTCTAGAAAATTTTAATGAGTTATACTATGAACGTATTGAAAAAATACTACCTACTCTATCGATAAGTGAAAAAAATATGCTAGAAGAAAGCCTTTCTCGTGCGATTATTTTAAATCCTAATGTTGCGCGTTATTATTACGATAGAGCACTTTTTTTCAAAGCGCAAAAAAAATATTCTTCAGCAAAGTTAGATATAGAACAAGCAATTAGCCTACACAAAAATAATCCGAGATATTTACTATCTTTTGCGCATTTTTCACCTTCAAAAGAGCCTTCAGACAAACGGAAAGTGAAGTCGACATTATCAAAAATTTTAATGTATACAAATAACAAAATAACCATACACAAAACAGCACAACACTACTTAAAATTAGGAATGCATAACAAAGCAAAAGAAATTTTTTGGAAGCTCCATTTGCAAAATCCTACTGATGTCTCTCAAAGTATCTGGCTAGTAAAAACTTACTGGATTACTAACCAAAAAGAAAAAGCAAAAGAATTTCTACATGCTTTAATTGAAACAGAAAATGAAGAAGTAAAACACGTCAATTCTTATCGAGTAGAGAAAATTTCCCAAAAAATCACTAAGCCATTTTTAAGAAGATTTTTGCCTGACCTACCTAATATTGATAGTTTCGTTAAGTAACTCACAATAAACTTACAACTTTTTGAATCTAGGCAAAATTAAACTGTTATCTAGGTAGGCTTGAAAACTATTCGCAATATCATAATACAAATAATATTGTAACAACATCTGTTATTCTCTAAATAGTAACACGCTCTAATTCTTTTATAAATTAACAACCTTACATAAAAAGTTTTTTATAAGCTCATTTACCTGTTGCGGATATTCCCGGTGCACCCAGTGAGTTGCTTCTTCAATATAAAAAACGTTGCACTGTTCGCACATTTTAGCACTTTGTTCTACCATATTTCGCGAAAGATAAAAATCATTTGCACCCCAAATAATGGCAGTGGGAACTTTTATCTTTTCATTTGAAAGTTCCTTGTTAGCAAACGTTGTTTTTCGGTAGCGTATTCCAGCACGATACCAATTAATCATAGCAGAAAAAGAATGTGGATTTGACCAAGATTTTTCATATAGGGTAATGTCCTTTTTAGAAAAGGCATTATTTGGGGTGTTAATCAAAGCATTTTTTAAAATCGAATTAAAATAATATAAATACTTTTCTGGCAAAAATGGTATTTGAAAAGCGAACATATACCAACTGCGTAACATTTGACGTATATTAGAAAGTAGATATTTGTGTAGAACTGCTAAATGTGGCATATTGAGTATAATTAATTTTCTTATTCGTTGTGGATATTTAGTTGCCAACCACCATGCAACACCTCCTCCCCAATCGTGTCCTATTATGTTTACTTTTTCAACTCGCAGTGAATCTATTAATGCGATGATGTCTGCAGCTAATATATCTAGATGGTAGTTGCGAACACCGCGAGGTTTGTCACTTAGATTATATCCTCTTTGATCGGGAACAATTACACGATATCCTTGTGTAGCTAAAAATGAAATCTGATGGCTCCATCCATACCAAAAATCAGGAAAACCGTGTAGCAGAATGACAACTTCGTCGTTTTTTGTTCCTTTTTCAACAACATGTAGTTGTATATTATTTACTTTCTTATATTGCATGCACAATCTTCTATAAAAATAGATTAGGGCGTATCATTAGATATTAATAACTACGGTAGCGGTAGTCGTGATGTCATGACCATGGTCCGTGGTTGTGACCGAATAGTTTAAGTATTTCTTGAAAAAAATCGCAGCTGTTCGGTTATGATTACGGCGTCGCGATCGCAGTCACTAGTTTTAGTATAATGTTTTAATTGATAACAGGCCCTATTTTGTTCTTTGCCGAAAAAGCTAA
This sequence comes from Candidatus Uabimicrobium helgolandensis, assembly GCF_041508025.1. Taxonomy (NCBI): domain Bacteria; kingdom Pseudomonadati; phylum Planctomycetota; class Candidatus Uabimicrobiia; order Candidatus Uabimicrobiales; family Candidatus Uabimicrobiaceae; genus Candidatus Uabimicrobium; species Candidatus Uabimicrobium helgolandensis. The sequence goes on along the minus strand of NZ_CP165719.1, from coordinate 578,805 downwards.
TCACCACAAAGCTAATTATTATAAATCAAATAACAAAAGTCGTTTGAGATTTTAACTTTTATCTAATATAATAATTATATCAAATTTTTAAAGTATTTATCATGTCTTAAATACGGTGTGTCTACATTTAGATTTTTATAATGTGAGTTATTTTAAGAAGAAGTAGTAAAATCCTTGAAAGCGAATAGCTACACTCCACAATTGAAAAGTAACGAAGCTAATTTCTAAAAGAGCCAAATTCTAAAGAAGATAGTCTCACCTGTTTTTGGTCTACACATTATTGGTTATTGTATTGAGGTAAAAGTGGAAAATCTAAAAATTACTTTTGATTCGCAGCATAATCGCCGTTTGCTAGAATCAACCGAAGTTGTGGTTCATTGTCATCATTACAACTGTCAGTTACAAAGTTGTATTGAATCTAGTCAATTTATTGACGGCCCACGTCTTCTAAAAGACGTAGCGAAAGATGTATTTGGCAAAGAACTTGAACACTATATAAGTAAAAACAAGCTTGAGCTTGATTCCGCAGAAAAAAAATGGGATTTGGCACGTAAAATATATAAAACGCATGGCTTTGGAACATTTGACTGGCAAAACTTAGAAGAAGGAAAAATTAATTCTTGTTCTTCGCATTTTGCAGAAGGATGGAAAGCTAAGTTTGGTGTATCAAATCAGGCGCGTTGCTCTTTAACTTGTGGCTTTTTAGAAAGAGCCTATGAGCTTATCACTTCGCAAAAAGTCCAAATTAGTGAAACAAAGTGTATGGCAATGGGGAATGACGAATGTGTATTTGAAATTACTTCCTCTGACGAAACTCAAATAGTTCATGAAACTAATAAAGACATAAATTTTACTCCTTTTCTCAATGACCCTGATATTATTAATAGTAGTAATGTTAATGAAAAGGCAATTATTGAAGCTATTGCAAGTATTCCGGTCTATGGAGATGAACAAGGGCTTATACCAATGTTTGGAATATACGCAACAAATGTTCCAGCAGATTATTACAATCAAATATCTTACCTTTACGAATTAGAAATGGCAAAAGAAGGAAAAGATACAGAAGAAAGTGCACGCTCTTTATTGGTGTTTGGAGGAGAAGTTTGTGGGTTGCATACATTTCATGGTATTATGGCATCTCAAGAATGGGAAAGTTTAGTTTCTCCTATGTTAAAAAATCGCGAAGACAGCATCTTCTCATTGATTGCTATTACTAATGCTTTTGGATGGGGAAATTGGGCTGTTACCGAGTTACAACCAATGAAAAAATTGGTACTGCGTTCCTATAATGGTTACGAAGCTTTAGGTTATCGCAAAATGTTTGGTAAATCAGAAGTTCCTCGTTGCTATATGCTCACAGGTGTAAGTGCTGGCTTAATGGAGTTAATTTATAGTTCAGGAACTTTAGAAGACAAGTTTGGAAAATACCACTCTTGGGAAAGCAAATGTATTGCGAAAGGTGATCCTTACTGTGAATTTGTGGTAGAAAAATTTTAAGTACATTTCTAGAAAGTTGCTGTATGTCTTTTATGGAACAAATTCGCTATGACTTAGTATTTAAGTACCATAGCCTTGCTCAGTTTATAACTGATGCAAAAGGGAAAATCATTCATATTAACAATCGATTTAGTAGTATCACTGGTTATAGCTTAGAAGAAGTAAGAGAAAAAAGCATAGAGTCATTATTTTACAAACAAGACAAGAAGCGTTTATTCTTATTTCACAATAAAAAAAACTGTTCTGGAAGTGTCAGTTTTACTCATGAAATACAAATAGTACCTAAAGATGGTGAGCCAAAAGAAATCAAAATTTGGTTTAATATTTACCAAGAAAAAGATTATCGAGTTTGCACTTTAGAGGATGTAACCGAAAAGGCTGAACTCCTAGATCACATGCATCAGCAAAAAACTAAACTAGAGACTATTTTAACCTACCTCGGTGATGGTGTAATCATATGTAGTTTAGAACAAGAAATCACCATGATCAATAAAAAAGCAATGGAGCTCTTAGATTTGCGGACAGCGCATGGTGTTGTGATGTCTCGCGAGGCAATTGTTGGCCAAAGTATCAAGATATGTTTTCCACCTGATTCATATCCAAGGATTTACAATGACATTGAGAGTTTTTCAACAACCCCTGATGCGTCGTGTCGCTGTAAAATCGAAAATAATAACGTCGTACTACAAATTACATACTCTCCCATATTCACTGCACAAGACGAGTTTATTGGCGTTGCATTTTTGCTACATGATATAACAAAAGAAAGAGAAGCAGAAAAATTTCGCATAGAAGCAATGCAAAAAGAAGTAGAGATAGCGAAAAGAATTCAAATGACTCTTCTACCACCAGAGAGTGTATTAGCTGACGCAAAGGAACACTTTGACATTAGTGCGCAAATGATTCCTTCTGACGAAGTAGGAGGAGACTACTATGATTTTATTTTTTCTAAAAATGACCGTTACTGGTTTACGATTGGTGATGTTAGTGGACACGGACTTACTTCGGGATTAATTATGATGATGGCGCAAGTCGCGATTATGACAACAACTATTCTTTCTCCAGATATATCTCCCAAGGAAATGTATAGTAAACTCAATCGTGTTCTTTATACTAACATTCGCGAAAGAATGAAAAAAAGTCACTACATGACACTCTCACTTCTGGTTAGCAACAAAGACGGTAATTTTCATTATGTCGGAGCACACTTAGATCTAATTATCTACCGCTATCAACAAAAAAAATGCGAACTGATGCAGACAGAAGGTGTGTGGCTTGGCATTATTCCTGACCTTGGTAAGACAACATGCGAAAAAAGTTTTCAGCTTAACGAGAATGACATTCTTATCTTAATCACCGATGGTATTATCGAAGTTCAGAATGAACAAGGAAATATCTATGATTTTGATCGGCTAATTGCTTTGATCGAAAAAAATTCGCAATTAGCAGTAAAAGATCTACGAAATATAATTATAAAAGATGTTAACGAGTATACTTCTGATCCTCAAGATGATATGTCTCTTATGGTAATTCGTAAAACGTAAAGAAAAAAAGTTGCTCGTCAAAGATAACCAAAACAAACCACAGGGTTACAAAGAAAGATTTGCAAAGAAACCTTCAATCAAAACGAAACATAGCATTGATTAACAACCAAAGTTTTGAGACTACCCAATTTCATGTAAGAATTTGCACACAAACATAACTCTTTCAACAACCTTAATTTCGACTAAATCAAGTTTAAACCCAAAAACACCTTCACGATACAACAAAATTTACGGAGAATAAAGTGTTTCGCAAAGTTGTACAAGTAGATTGCATGAAACGTCGCGTTGTAAAATATTATTCTACAATCCCAATGTCTACACAAGCGATTACGCGTTTTGAAAAATACGGCGAAATTGTAATACTTCCTTTATTAAAAACTTACAAAGTAAACATACCGCATCAGTTTTTAATTCAAGGGATAGTAGACGGTTATCAATTCAGTGTATCATATAAAAATGAGAATTGGCAAGAATTGGAGCAACAATTCGATTGCGATTTAGAAATTGCACAACAAAGCAGTGAAAACGCTCATATATACCTAGATTACAACGCAACAACCCCCGTAGATCCGAGAGTTGTACAAAAAATGATGCCATTTCTTCAAGATTTATATGGTAATCCATCTAGTGCACATTCGATGGGGCAGCAAGTTCAAAATTGTATAAAAAAAGCACGACAACAAGTTGCTGCCATACTTGATTGCGATCCACAACAGTTAATTTTTACCTCCGGAGGAACGGAAAGCATAAATCATGCACTTTTAAGTGCTACGAATCGAAAGCGCTTTTTCAACCAAGAAAATAAACGCCATAAAATTATCACCGCAAAAACCGAGCATAGTGCAACATTAAAAACATGTGATTTTTTGAAAAATTGGGGCTTTGATATTGAATATCTACCAATAATTGATGGAATTGTTTCTCTTGAAGTATTAGAGAAATTAGTAAATGACGACTGCTTGTTAGTAACGCTCTCGTACATCAATAATGAAGTAGGAACGATTCAACCTATAGAAAAAATTGCAGATATTGTAAACAAATCATCTGCAAAGCTTCATATTGACGCTGTCCAAGCGTTAGGAAAAGTTCCAATATCTACGAAGAAAATACCTATTGATTTCCTTTCTGTTTCTGCTCACAAAATATATGGGCCAAAGGGAATAGGCGCTTTGTATATTAAAAATCCCAATGATAGTTCCCCTTTATTGTGTGGTGGAAAACAAGAATATAATTTACGTGGTGGTACAGAAAACGTTGTTGGTATTATAGGGATGGGAGAAGCATGTCAAATCGCACAGCGCGAAATAGACAAGAATAATTGTCACCTACATACTATTCGTAAAGAATTTCTAAAATTACTGTCGCAAAAAAATATAAACTCATCATTAAATCATAATCTCAATCTATCTTTTCCCTCAACACTCAACATTTATTTTGCGGATATTGATGGCGACACACTAATGATAATGCTCAATGAAAAAGGAATAATAGTGTCTCGCGGTTCAGCTTGTAATGCTCATGCACAAGAGCCTTCGCCAGTACTTCTTGCTATGGCGATTCCAACAACGCAAGCGCAAAAAAGTTTGCGCTTTAGTTTTGGAAAATATACAAATAATGATGAAATTCGTATATGCGTTGAAACAATAGACAAAATATTACAATCGTTAAAGAAAAAGGTTACTTAATTATGGAGGAACCGTCCATTCAAGAAGAAGCAACACGTTATGCACGGTTGTCAGAAATCATTCTCGCTGTATCTCGTGCTAAAGATTTAAAAACACTGCTTTCTGAAGCTGTTAGCAAGATCTACCAAGTTTTTAAATTTGATTGTTGCTGGTTAGGGCTTATTAGTGAAAACTACAAAAATTACGATTTACAATTACTATTTAATATAGATAAAGACTCTGTCTCCTATGAAAAGAATATATCACTTGAGGTAGGTCTTTGTGGTTGGGTAATCAAAAATCAACAAATGTATTTATCTGGTAACTGGCAACCAAATGAAACCGAAATCATCGCTTCGGGGTCAAGTGGTTTAAATTCCATATTGTCTTTACCTCTACAAGTAAGTGGGAAAACGATTGGTGCAATCATTTTTGCCGCCAGAAAGACTGATCATTTCGAAATCGCCGATTTAGAAATGGCCGTCACTTTTACAATTCATATGGCTTTAGCAATTGACCGTTGGCGTCAAGCAGATCAGCTTATAGAGGTTAATCACGAATTGGAAAGAAGAGTACAACAAAGAACCCAAGAGCTAGAAACAACGAACCAAGAATTACAACAAAAAATCATAGAAGGAGAGCAAATACGTAAAGAATTACAACGTTCAAAAGAAATAGCAGAAGATGCATACAAAGCTAAAAGTCAATTCTTAGCAAATATGAGTCATGAGCTACGAACTCCACTCAATTCTGTTATTGGATATGTATCTCTTGTATTGAAAAAATTTCTCGAACAGCAATCAAAGCCTTACGAATTATTACGGCGCGCTCAACAATCAGCTAAGGATCTACTGTCCCTCATAAACAATATTCTCGATCTTTCTAAAATAGAAGCTGGAAAAATGAGTGTTTATGCTGAAACATTCTCTTTGCAAACTCTGCTTTTAGAGTGTTGTGCACAAGCAGAGGGCTTAATAGTAGAAAAAGATGTAAAAATCAAGCATTCTCTTCAGGAAAATATGCCAAAAGTGGAAACTGACTTTATGTTAGTGAAACAAGTTATTAAAAACCTAATGAGTAATGCAACAAAATTCACGGCAAATGGAAGCGTAACCGTTCGTGCTAAATATGAAGAAGCTGCAGATTCCATTGTTGTCGAGGTAGAAGATACAGGTTGTGGAATACCAGAAGAAAAAATACAGTTAATTTACGAATCATTTCATCAAGCAGATGATTCTACCAAAAAGCAATTTGGTGGTACAGGCTTAGGACTAACTATTAGCAAAAGAATTTGCGATTTAATGGGAATTTCAATCCAAGTACGTTCTGGGGAACAATGCGGAACAGTATTTTCTTTGGATATTCCCTTAAAGTACGCTTCTAACAACCAAAATCGTAAATCTTCATCTCATATACGTAAAAGTAATAGCTTTGTGCTTTCTCCCTGGAAAAATAAACCACCAATCATTGTTGTTTCAGAAGAATTATACGATTCTATCAGTACCTGGCTTTCTTATTTTTCTTTTGAAATACGCTTTTTTTCGGAGAAATCGATAGTTGAAATAGATAAGGTAGAACAACCAGTAGTAGCATTTTTTTTGACATCGTTCTCGGATATTTATAAAAACTATCCACATGCAACTCTTATTGTGTGCACAGGACATCAAACCAGAGAATTGCCAAAAAATGTACGATCGCTATCATGGCCCAGTACTCAGCAAAACTTAGTGAACACTTGGCTTTCTGTTTTTTGCTCACAAAAAAAACAAAATGTACTCGTTGTTGACGATAATAAAAACAATCTAACTTTAATAGAACAGACCTTAGAAAATTCTATTTTTATTACTCATGTTGCAGATTCTGGACAAAAAGCAATTGAAATAGCACAAACTATAAAACCCAAATTAGTGCTAATGGATCTCGGAATGCCAGAGATGGATGGTTTTGAAACAATAGTCCAATTTAAAAAACGCAATTTAAATTTCCCTATTGCTGCTTGTAGCGCTTTTGTTGATAAAGATTTTAGAAAAAGAGCTTTTAAAATAGGCTGTCAGTCTTATATTACAAAGCCAATAGATATAGAACAACTTGTTTCGTATATAAATCAAACAATTTTACTTGTAAAAATAAAAACAAAATTAGGTTTTAAATAGGACGCGCTAACGCGTTCTAAATGTATGCCGAAATCTTTAACTACGAGGTATTAAAATAATGATGGAACTCAATGAAGAACGTTTTCAATTACAATGTCAATTCAAAGAAGATAGTGCTGTTTTAGCATTTGTAGGAAAAATTGACACTCAAAATCCAGATAAAAGTTTAGATCCTTACTTTGCACAAATACACAAAAAAGCTATCGAAGAGAACATTAAACAAGCAGAATGTCATCTCAAACAGCTAGAGTTTTTAAACTCAAATGGAATAAAAAGTATTGTTAATTGGATTTTGAAAATAAAAGCCTCTAATAAAGATGAACAGTACAAAGTTATTCTAGTTACAAACCAAGAGCACACATGGCAGCGATCAAGCATCAACGTATTATCATTAATGGCTCCCGACGTTGTAATTGTTAAGTAAGGAAAATACTATGTCCGAAATTTTAAGTAGTTATGTGAAGATTAGTTATTCTCCCCGTTGGGCTTATGTCCAAAATATAAGGGATTTTGTTAAGAATTTTTGTGTCAATAGTCAACTTCCAAATGATATATCAGATAAAATTATGATTGTAGCAAGTGAGCTCTTAGAAAATGCCGTTAAATACAGCTATAAAGAAGATGTTAGTTTCAAAATGGAAATTGCTCCCAACGATAACAATGTTAATATTAGCGTTAGCAACTACAGCGAGGAAAAGAATAGCAAAATTTTGCGACAAGAATTAGACGATGTCAATTCTCTACCACCACAAGAAGCATACTTAAAAAACCTAGCGCGTGTAGCCCAAAACCCTAATATCAGTCGCCTTGGTTTTTCTCGCATTCGTTACGAAACAAATGCAACTTTTGATCTTTCAATCGAAGGAGATCACGTTCTTGTTGTGTGCAAAGTGCCAATAACTCAGGCCCAATAATTATTATTTCGCAGATTTGAGATGCGCTGCCAAAACAGTTGCGGTTAATGGTAAATCTAGAAAGATTAAGCAAATTTATAAAAGAAAACTCTCAACATTATTCTTCAAGTAAAAAAAGCCGTGGGATATAGTTTTGTATACTATACAAAATAAAATATTGAGCGAAGTTAAGAGTAATATGTCTTATGATAACTGTAATTTCCATCTAGCAGATAAAGAGGTAAAATACTATTTAGAAAATTCATATTTCATTAATTGTAATTTTAAAAAAGAAATACATTTTTCAAGTTTAGAAAGATGTTCTTTTGTAAATTGTAAATTTTCAAAAGTAGTTATGGATTTAAGCGCACAATTATTGGAAAAAATTCCAGAATATGTATTTGAACTAAATTTTATTAATGTTCTACATCTATATGAAAATAAAATTACATGTTTATCTTCTTCAATTGCGAAAATGAAAAATCTCTATCAACTAGTCTTACTTAGGAATGAGATTTTTCATTTTCCAAATGTAATAACAAACTTAGTTTCTCTTGATCATATAAATCTATGTGGAAATAGAATAAAAACTATTCCAAAATCTATTAGTAAAATTGAAAATTTAACTTCGCTGTACTTAAGATGGAATAAAATAAGTAAACTTCCAAAAGAAATTGGTCGACTTTCAAAATTGAGAGAACTAGATCTTGAAGGAAATCCGATTTCTAAGAGACAACAAAATTATATACGTTGTCTTCTACCAAATTGTAATATATATTTCGGAAAGTAGAGCATGCACTTTAAAAAGTGTCAGACTTAAGAATTTGCTTTCCGAGTGAATTTGAGTCTTGGTTAGACAATCATCTATTTATTCATTTTACTAGCTGACAGTTCATTCCATGTGATTTTTATTCAGCTCTATTAACCAAGTATCAATTATTCTTTTCATCAGCATCAATCTCTATTTGATCTCTTTCTTCCGGCGAAATCAATGGTATTCTCACCGAAAACTTGGTTCCCGGATTGTTGTCTGCAAAACGAATGTCTCCTTTTATTCTCTCCAAACGCCTTTTCACAATAGCAAGTCCTAGACCAGTACCAGTTTGTTTTGTCGTGTAAAACGGTTCAAATACTTTATCACGATCTTCTCCAGAGATTCCTGGACCATTGTCGCTTACATCAACAACGCAGTAACTTAGTAAATGGCGTTTACTTTTCTTTTCATAACTTGAAATTTCAACTTTGCCTCCATCAGGCATACACTGGATAGCATTAGTAGTTAAATTAAGAAAGATTTCCATCAGAGCATCTTGATCGCAATATAATTTTATTGGTTTTATATTTGTTACTATCTCAACATTATTCCGCCTCGCATTATGTTTTATCAACATCGTAACATTAGATATTACTTCGCCAATATCTACCCATTCTTCGTTATAAGATCTAGGTCGCGCAAAGTGTAAAAGTTGATTCACTACGCGAGATAAACGATCAATTTCTTGAATGATAATACCTAATCCTTCTTGGTTAGAGTCATCGCTAGGTAAATCCTCTTTCATTACTTGGGTAATGGCTTTTATAGATGACAACGGATTCTTTACTTCGTGAGCGATACTTGCTGACAATCTTCCTAACGACGAAAGCTTTTCTGATTCATACATCTTACGTCCAAGAGCAAACTTCTCCCTTGCAAGTTTCGTATTTTCGATAGTCGTAATAATTTGGTTAACGAGCATTAAGAACATTTCTTCTTCTTCTGGTATTAAGTGGTTGCGTACAGGGCGCTTACCAATATTTAATAGTCCGACAAGTTCGCTCTCTTGGTAAATTGGTATAATATTAAAAGCCTTGATATTTTTCATCTGACGGAAAATTTCAACGTCTTCTTCGCGAAGATGATAACGGCTGAGAACACGCGGTTTATGCACTTTGAGATAGTTAATAATTTCGGTAATATCTTCAGCCATAATATCAAGAGTACTTCCAGTAATTGTTAAACTTTTATCTATCTGCTCGCGGAAAATAACAATAGAAACAGCACGTATTTTCAAAGCACGACTAATGCTAAATGCGGTATAATCGAGTAAATCATCGATATCCATATGAACTTGATTAATTGTCTTTGATAGGTTACTGATAATGGTTTGAAAATAAAGATTTTCGCGAAAAAAAATGCGATTAAACAATTCTAGTAGCTTTTTCTTCAAAGTATCAAAAAAGAATACCATTACCATAATAAGTATACCTTGAAGAATACGAAAATTAATACTCAGATGCTTTTCCATTGCTTTACCAAAAGGAGAAATTGCCGAAAGATAGAAAACAATGATTGAAAATCCTAAAAGAGTATAAATCAAACCGCGTTTGAAAACATATTCGATGTAACTATAGCGATAGAGGTAGTAACAAAACAAGGAAGGAAGCAATGACACAAGAATATTACTAAGCAAATTCAAATAGTCGCCAACGTGCGGTACGGAGCGAACGTTTAAAATAAAGGTAGTGAGGTAAATAACCAAAACTGAAGTAACAAGCCAGTCAAAGATACTAAGAAAATTCTTTTCTTCTTCATTCTCTAAAGAGCGGCAAAGCTTAACAACAATTAGCCACGAAATAACTAGCAAAACAGAAGACCATACAGAAAACTGCGCTAGCAAATTTTCTCGCGGACTATTTTCCAGCATAGTCATCTTACCCACAAGAGGGTAAACAAAGAAGTATATTGTTGGTATATACAAACTAACAAACGCTGTATAACGGATATAAGGCTTTAGTTTCAAATAACGCGTTTCAATAAAATTAATCAAGGTATGTACAGCAAGAGGGTGCAACATCGTAAAGCCGACAATCGCAGTTATATTAAAAATCTGTTCGACTACATTTGCTTGTGTATACAAATACAAAGATATATGCGAAATAAACACGCTAAAATTCCACACAAAAGCCGTAAATGTAAAAAAACCGAAAATTGTCTCATTGTGCTGACGGTTTTTGCGTTTCATAATAAGCAACAAGATGCTGATTTGAAGTACGCTTAAAAACAAAAAACTAAATATTTCAAATATAGGAAAGATCATTTCGTTTATTTTTGGCAAAATGTTACTCCCGAGCACTTTTTAATAGAAAATTTTTACTAAAAATGATAAAGTATGGCCGATAGCCTACCCAAATTTCTTTTCCATTCATAACTTACAACTATTCTGATAGAAAGGCTGTATATTATGCAAACACAGGTCGAAAAAACACATAATAATGTTATACCTGAAAAGCCTAAGATATACCAACCTCAAAACAAAATTCGCATGGTGACAGCAGCATCTTTGTTCGACGGCCATGATGTTAGTATTAATATTATGCGCAGAATGTTGCAAGCTTCTGGTGCTGAGATTATTCATTTGGGCCATAATCGCAGTGTAGGGGAAATTGTCAACTGCGCCATACAAGAAGGTGTCCAAGGAATAGCGATTACAAGTTACCAGGGTGGGCACGTTGAATATTTAAAGTACATGTATGATTTACTTAAACAAAACAAAGCCGGGCACATTAAAATATTTGCTGGTGGTGGTGGCACAATACTTCCTAGCGAAATAGAAGAACTACACAAGCACGGCGTTTGTCGTATCTATTCTCCCGATGATGGCCGGGCCATGGGTTTGCAAGGAATGATTAACGATGTACTAGAGAAATGTGATTTTCCAACAGGACGTTTACTTCAAGGCGAAACAAACGAACTTTATAAAAGAAACTCTCTAGCACTTGGTAATATCATCAGCGCGATAGAAAACAAAAACGATACTACCGAGAAAATATTCGAAGAAATAGAAGAAAGTGTTCGCCAAAGTAAAGTACCAATATTGGGAGTCACTGGGACAGGAGGAGCAGGAAAATCTTCTGTTGTTGACGAATTTGTGCGACGTTTTTTAAACGATTTTAGCGATAAAAATATCGCCATTATTTGTGTTGATCCTTCAAAAAGAAAAACAGGCGGTGCATTGTTAGGTGACCGTATTCGCATGAACGCCATTGACACTCCACGCGTTTTTATGCGTTCTATGGCAACACGTCAAGCTCACTTAGCTCTTAATGAAAACGTCGGGCCTGTTATTGATCTTTATAAAGCCGCAAAATTTGATCTTATTATTTTAGAAACGGCAGGAATTGGCCAAAGTGATTCTGCAATAACAGAATTTGTCGATGCATCTCTATATGTGATGACTCCAGAGTATGGAGCAGCAACACAACTAGAAAAAATAGACATGATTGACTATGCCAATGTAGTTGCGCTCAACAAATTTGATAAGCGCGGTGCTCTTGATGCTCTTCGCGACGTAAAAAAGCAATACCAACGTGCTCATAATTTATTTACAGAGTCTCCTGATAATATGCCTGTTTTTGGTACAATTGCATCGCAGTTTAATGATCCAGGGATGAATCAATTATATCGATCAATTATTGAACTTCTCATTGAAAGAACTGGCGTTCGCTGGCAATCAAAATATACTTCAGAATCAGAAACAAGTAAAAAAGTCTATATTATTCCTCCTGAAAGAAATCGCTATCTTGCTGAAATATGCGATGAAGTTGATCGTTATAACTCAAATACTCAAAAACAAGCAGAAATAGCATGTGATCTTTATAAGCTAAGTGGCGCTAAAAAAATACTTGGCGAAAATAGCACTGCTCTAGATGAAGAAATCAATAAAAAAGAGCTACTACTATCTCCAGAAGTCAAAAGCGCCATTGAGCATTGGGAAACGAAAAAACAAAAATATCGAGAACAGTACTTCTCTTACACAGTGCGCAACAAAGAAATTAAAGTCGAGAATTACACAACTTCGCTAAGCAATTTACCTATTCCCAAAATCGCTGTTCCGCGTTTTCAAGACTGGCGTGATATTGTTACTTGGACAGCACAAGAAAATTTCCCTGGTGAGTTTCCATTTACGGCAGGTGTTTTTCCGTTCAAACGCAAAGGCGAAGATCCGACACGAATGTTCGCTGGAGAAGGTGGGCCAGAGAGAACAAATAGACGTTTTCATTATCTGAGTAAAGGAATGCCTGCTGCACGCTTGAGTACTGCTTTCGATTCTGTTACTCTTTACGGCGAAGACCCAGCTCATCGCCCTGATATTTACGGTAAAATTGGAAACTCAGGCGTGAGTATCGCAACACTTAACGATGCAAAAAAACTATACTCTGGCTTTGACCTTTGCTCTCCAAAAACATCGGTATCAATGACCATTAATGGTCCTGCTCCTATATTGTTATCTTTTTTCCTCAACGCTGCTATTGATCAAATGTGTGAGAAGTATATACTTGAAAATGGTCTACAAGAAGAAGTACAACAAAAAATTGCCTCAATCTACGAGCAAAAAAATATGTCTATTCCACAATACAGTGGTGATTTACCGGAAGGCAACGACGGACTTGGCTTAATGTTATTAGGAGTAACAGGTGATGAGGTACTTCCTTCTGACATTTACCAACAACTAAAAGCACAAGCGCTTAACAGTGTTCGCGGAACCGTGCAAGCTGATATCTTAAAAGAAGATCAGGCACAAAACACCTGTATTTTCTCTACTGAATTTGCATTGAGACTCATGGGCGATGTTCAAGAATATTTTATCAACAACAAAGTCCGCAATTTTTATTCGGTGTCAATTTCAGGCTATCATATAGCAGAAGCAGGAGCTAATCCTATTACTCAATTAGCTTTTACTCTCTCCAACGGATTTACTTTTGTTGAATATTACCTAAGTCGTGGCATGAACATCAATGACTTTGCTCCAAACTTTTCTTTCTTTTTTAGCAATGGAATTGATCCGGAGTATTCGGTAATTGGTAGAGTAGCAAGAAGAATCTGGGCAAAAACTATCAAAATGAAGTATAATGGTAATAAGAGATCACAAATGCTCAAGTACCACATTCAAACTTCTGGACGCTCACTTCATGCCCAAGAAATAGGCTTTAACGATATACGAACAACCTTACAAGCGCTATATGCTATTTATGATAACTGCAACTCGCTTCACACAAATGCTTACGATGAGGCAATAACAACTCCAACAGAAGAGTCAGTACGCCGCGCAATGGCAATACAACTTATTATAAATAGAGAATTAGGACTAGCTAAAAACGAAAATCCTTTACAAGGAGCCTTTATCATCGAAGAGCTTACGGATTTAGTTGAAGAAGCAGTGATTACAGAATTTAGACGAATTTCAGAGCGCGGCGGGGTTCTAGGCGCTATGGAAAAAATGTATCAGCGTAGCAAAATTCAAGAAGAGTCGATGCATTACGAACACTTAAAACACACAGGCGAATATCCAATTGTAGGAGTAAATATGTTTTTAGATTCGCAAGGATCGCCAACAATTATTCCGCAAGAAGTAATTCGTTCAACAAGCGAAGAAAAAGAAAAACAGATAAAAAACGTAGCTGCAACAAAAAAACGTTCGGCCGAAAAAGGTAAACAATCCTTACAAGAAATGCAAGCAACAGCGCTCAATCAAGAAAACATATTTGCTTCACTAATGGAAGCAGCAAAATGCTGTTCTCTAGGACAAATATCAAATGCGCTATACGATGTTGGCGGACAATATCGACGCAACATGTAATTAATTTAGTAGGAGATCCTTAGTTCTAGTTTTTCTAGACCTAAGTTCTCCTGCTGTTTGTTAAAGTTAAGGAAATATACGACTATTTCTCTATTTTAGGAATCTGGGATGTACATTGTTGGAAAACAAAGTTATGAAAAATAATTTTTTTGATGAAACATCTAACGAAAAAAATAATTTAGCGCAGTTATTTTTTGGGTATGCCCATTATTGCCATGAGTATATATGGCTGCTTAAACAAAAACTTTTCTACAAGATGTGCTTGCAACTTCAATATTTAAACGAAAATCAACTTGAGCAAGCGATCAAAACACAAAAACGTGCTTTTAGTGCAGGGAAACAAATCCACATAGGCGAAATACTGCTACAAATGTATCTTTTAGATGAAGAAAAAATTTATACATTATGTGGCATTCTTGGCGAAGAAATTCTATACGAACCACACACTAACCAGTGCTATAAAGCTTTGTTTTCTACAGAAGAAGAACGTATACGCCACGGAAAAAACCTTCAACCCAAAAAAGCAAATGAGGTTTCACGCGAACAGCTACTGCGTTTCTTACGTATAGACTATTCGTGGCCAAGACAAGTACCCGAAAAAACAAAAGAAAGTCATGATCTATTTGTTTTTCTCAACACGGAAACACATTCATTGATGAAAGTAGACGAACTAGATAATGAATTTCACAATGTCATTGCTACTTTTAAGCACTGGATAGCAACACCTGTTATGGCCAATGAAACACATATTAATTCCTTAAGTCAAGAGCAAGCACAAACAGAAAAACAAAAAAATCTCGAATTAGTAAAACAAGTATTCTTGGGATACAACAAAAATCTTCGCGAATTACTGTGGTTGCTACAACAAAAAATGTTTGAAGATTTAGCAATTAAGTACTACAAAATAACATCACAACAAGTGAAAGATGCACTAAAAGTACAGCACCGTGCTTTTCAGCAAAACAAGCAATTACAACTTCCTGAAGTTATGTTGCATATGTATTTGCTTAACGAACTACAAGTGTACGATATCCTAAAAGGTTTGGGAAATTATGTTCTTTGTGGCGATGAAAAGTTCTATCTAACATCATCGCCTAATATATCGTCAAAAGCGGTAAATTGTAATTCATTAGAACAAGTCAAATTAAAATACGAAACGGTTATGCAGTCACTACGAATTGACTTAGCAAAACCAGTTATAATACCCGATGGATTGGTCGATCATTCCACATTTTTATTCTTCCGTAAACGTGGAAAATATATACCTGATTTCGATTTAAAAGAGCAAGAGTTAGCTGTAGCAATTAGCAGTATATATACGCATCTCGATATTGACACCCCACAACATATCATTGAAAATATGTCGCAAAAGGAACAATTTAACGAAACTCATCGTGCCTCTGAAACACTTACACCTGAAAAAAATGAAAATCACGACGAAATGATTTCTGCTGTTCCTTTAACAGGAGATAGTCTTATTGAAATGGAGGCAGCACAAGGCAATACGACAGACTCTTTAAAGCATAGGTTGCGACAAACGCTATCCTTGCCAGCAATTCCTATATCAGAAGAAGATAAGCAACAAATTTCGGGAAACAAAAAAGCAACAGCAATACTACAAAAATTTAGCAAAACAATTACAATGAGCCTACAAAAACGCGCGCGAAAAAAAGCACAAACACAAGAGCAAACATCAGCCCCAAAACAAGCAAAATTGGCATCTCGTAAACCAGTAGTAAATTACCAACAATACTCTGAGACTATATATGGTTATGTAATGGCAAACATTGATGCAAAAGAAAAGGGTTTGCCAACCCAACGAGAAATTGTTGGAAAAAGAACAAATGTTTTTGAACAAATTGCAAAGCGTATAGATCGTCCACAAGAAGCAAAAGCTAAAAAAGCAGAGGTCGACATATACGATGAGATTTTAACAGAGATTGAAACAGACCAAAGCTCTGGCAACAAAGAATTCGCCATAAAACGCGCCCAAGAAAAAGAAAAAATCAAAAATGAATTTGAAGAGGAAAATTTTGAAGAATACTATGTTGATTTTAAAAGTGGCGACCAAATGCCTACTCATTTAGATGAAATTGGCGATTCAGGAGAATTCACTCCTTTAGAACCAGATATTATGGATATTAGCACCGAAGTTGATTCTTTTTTGCAATCATTTGACGACATTGATGAAAACACGGACATCGAACAATTATACGACAAGTTTAGTCGCGATACAGGAAGTGACTACGATCCGCTACTTGAAATGGAAGAAATAGAACAACCGCAACCGCAAACGCAACCACAACAATTACAAAAAGCAGAACAAAACCCAGGAACGCGTAATAATCCTCAACTACGTCGTACTATTTCAATCAGTCAGCCAAAATTACATAGTGCAATACCCACCGCCTTAGAATATGTAGAAGGCTACAAAGAAAAAGAAAGTTCGTTATTAGCAAAACTTACTGTTCCACTACTACTTGTTTTGTTTACTAGTGGCCTTGTATATCTTTTTGTACAACCATACTTAAAAGCAACAACTGATGAAAAACAAAACGATGTTTCTCAAAACAAAAAAAACAACAAAAAAATCCCTAATAAAACAAGATCAATAGACGACGATTTTACAGATGAAGATTTTGAGCAAACTAAAATAGACGAGCCGAAAGAAAAAATAGTAAAGAATAATCCGCCGCAAAAACAAAATCCTGTAGTAAAGAAGAATCCGACGAAAAACAATACGGCCCAAAAAACACCTCGTTTACGAGATTATCTGTATGGTAATGAAGGAAATCCTTCAAAAGTTAGTAAAGCACTTCGCAGTATGTCACAAAGAGGTATTTTAGACAAAGAAGATGTTGATTACATCAAAGAGTTATACAATCAACACCAAGATAAAAAGGTAAAAAAACTCTGTATATGGGCAATGGGAAGTATTAGCTCCTCGGAGGCAAGAGAATGGTTAGAAAGTGTTCTTATTGCTTCACAACAAGCCGAAAACCGTAAGGCAGCACTCAATGCTTTAGAAAAGACAGGCGATGCCCGTGCACAAGGATCTATTCTCGACACATTTAGACGAGAACAAGACAAAAGCGTTTTGGAAGCAGCGGCTTACTCCTTAGCAAAAATTGCGCCTGAGAATTATGATGTACAACAATCTATGATTGCTAAGTTTTACGAAGTAAATAGTGAGAGCATCAAACAAAAAATTATTAACGCTTTAAGTGGCATGAATATTGATTCTCAAAGCGAGTTTTTTGTTCGTATTGCTATAGACTCACAATATAGTACAGGAATACGTCTAGAAGCGCTTGATGCACTTATTTCCAATACCGCTGGAAACAGCAGCAATTATGTTTCAGAAATTTCAATTTTATCAGCTTCCCAAGACGAAGAGCTAAAAGCAAAAGTGCAAGAAGCCTTAGAATACCTCTCTGACGGATAGAAAATATTTCAATGAAAAAACTATTATTACTAGCTACAACGATTATTTTGCTTTCAGCACAAACAACGCAAGAGTTTATCGAGAAAAATGCGATTCGCGTCCAAAATGAACTTCCTGCTAAAATTTACAAAATTATAAAACCATACCGTGTAATCATTTTAGGAGAACTCCACGGAACAAATGAAGGTCCTGAACTCATTTACAAGTTATCGCAACTCATCCACAGTAAAAAGGAAAAAGTAGCTGTTGGACTAGAGATGTCAGAAACTTTTCAGAAGACTATAGATACTTTTTTCCAAACAAATAATTTTGAACAACTAAAACAATCAATTCCTTTTAACTACCCAACAAAGTTTCAAGATGGAAGGTCAAGCACGGCGATAGCTTTGCTTATAAAAAAAGCCGCTTTAAAAGAAATTCCAATCATTTGTTATGATCCTGAAGATTGGAACAATAGAGATATAGGTATGGCAAAAAACATTACCAAAGTTTTTCAGGCCAAAAAACTTGATAAAATCATTCTACTTGCAGGAAACGCTCATGCTCTTTTAGAAAAAAGTACACAACAAAAATCCAAACCGATGGCAAACGCTCTTTTTTCTTCAAAATTTAGTATATTTTCCCAAAAAGATATTCTATCTATACATATGCGTAGTTATAATACAAAAGCGTGGGTCATGTTAACTGAGATACCCAAAATACATCATTTTTCTCCAATAGGCACCGTATACTCTAAGTATATACCTTGGGATATGTATTTTCTACACGAGCCACACAACTCAAAAAAATATAACGCCACTTTTTTTTGGCGTAATATTACAGCTTCTCCTCCATTAAACTGGAAAAAATAGTATTACACTATTTTCGTGGCTTGACTAAACCACATAATTTCATTAAAATAATAGGCAAGTGACCTGCCAAAAGTAATTATTTGTTGGATATTACTTTTGTCAGGTCACTTACAAATATCTCGTAACAAATATCCTATTCATTTGGGAATGCAAATGACTCAAGAAAATAATAACAATAACATTGTTGCTTATGTTGAATGTCCACCTTACCCTTTAGCGCAACTTCAAAAAGAAGAAGAATTTACAATAGGTCGCGGAGTGTATAACCGTTTAGTTCTTTCACTTGATAATGTTTCGCGTTATCATGCAGTAATAAAATGGGGAGATAATGGTTTTATTATTGAGGACCTAGGAAGTAGTAATGGAACATTTGTCAACGATGAGATTATTGAAACGCAGCACAAATTACAAGCTGGTGATAAAATATTAATTGGAAACCAATTAATCACTTACAGAGAGTCGGAAAAGAAAAGCGAATATCAACACAACAAAACACTAAAAACAGATATGGGGCAAAATGTATTTAGAGTTCCATCTGTTGAAGAAATAAAACACTTACGTTCAAGTTTGCAGGGAAATATAGAGACAATCCCTCTTTTTAGCGTTTTACAAATGCTTAGTGGTGACAATCAGACAGGTTGTTTAACGATTCAAAACAGTGAACTTGTAGGTGATATATATTTTAAAGAAGGTAGCGTTATTAATACGCAAATATCTTCTGGTGCTGTTGGTGAAAATGCTTTTTTTAGTATTATGAAATGGGAAAAAGGACAATTCCAATTTCATAAAGAAAAATTACCGTTAAAAGAAACAATGCAAGAAAATTTACAGCGACTATTGCTAGAAGGACTTCGAATCCTCGATGAAAGCTAAAAATGAGTAGCCACTGGACTTTAAAAAACAAGACAGCTTTAATCACTGGAGGCACAAAAGGGATTGGTCTGGCAACAGTCAAAGAATTTATCGAGTTGCAAGCGCAAGTGTGTGTAGTAGCTCGAAGCGAAGAAAGTTTACAACAACAGATATCTTTTTGGAAACAAAAAGGTATCTGTGTCCATGGAATCTGCGCTGATATTTCTTTGAAATGTGAGCGGGATAAAATAAAAAAAGAAATTCAGAACTTATGGACTCACTTAGATATACTAATCAATAATGTCGCGACTAACATACGAAAAGATACTTGTAGTTATAGTGACGAAGAATACCAACATATTCAAGAAACCAACCTTACCTCTATTTGGGATTTGCTACGTTCACTTCATCCACACCTAAAACAATCTTCTTCATCTTCCATCATCAATGTCAGCTCTGTTGCAAGTTTAAAGTATATCGGATCAGGTATAGTATACTCAATGACAAAGGCAGCTCTTGATCAACTTACAAGATATTTATCTGTAGAGTGGGCTAAAGATAATATACGAGTAAACAGCGTTTTACCATGGTACACACGTACTCCACTTGCCAAACCAGTCCTCGACAACCCCAAACGTTTACAAAAAATATTAGAGCGTACACCTTTAGCAAGAATTGCAGAACCGGAAGAAGTAGCAAGAACCATCGCTTTTTTAGCAATGCCTGCTTCCTCTTATGTTACAGGAACAAGTATTTGCGTTGATGGTGGCTTTAGTAATGTAGGCTTACAGTAAATTAGGATATATTTTTCTTTTTGTCGTTCTCTGCTTTTTTTCGCGCCGTTTCATTCATTACTTTCACAAAAGCATGGTTTTTATATTTTTCTTTTGCTTCGCGAATGAGCCGCGCTTGTAGTGCATCAACATCAATAACTTGAATATTATCTGAAACAGGTCTTCCTGCTTCAATATCCTCTTGTCTTCTTTTTGCAATATTTGAATTAGCCGGGATACATACAACATCTTTTACTTTTTCAACTATTTGATCTTGCAAAGACATCTTTTCAGATTGATTGTAATTTTTTAATGCTGTTGTATGTTCTAACTCTTTCTTGGTAGAAGTTAAGTTATTTTTATATTCCTCGAGTGTTTTATTTAATTTCTCATTTTCAAACTCACTGCGATTTGCTCGACTGTGTTGTTCATACAAGCGTTCTTTAAGCTCATCAATTTGAGATTTTTGCATGTCTACTACCTCTTGTTTTTCACTAAGCGCCTCTTGTAGTTCGCTAATTTGTGAGTGCATTTCATTTTTTTTATTTTCTAAATCAATACGATATGCCCGCGCTTTATCGCGTTCAGCAATAGCACACTCTATTTCTTCTTTTAAAGCAAGAATTTGCTGCTCAAACTCAAAAGCTTTTTTTTCTAAATAACTTGGTTTTGTTATAGACAATACATCTTTTTTTGCTGTAGTTGTAGAATAAAAATTTGTTGGTTGGTTGATAGCACGTAAACTCGATTTTGCTACCCAGCTTTTTTGGCCATTTCGAAACTCTACTTGCACGCGTTTTTTTACATCGCGAATAATTCCCATACGATTAGATTTCTTTTTAGCGTCACACCAAAGTACATCTTGTCCTAAGTCCCATGGTTTAGAATTATCTTTAGCTATATTTTTCACTACTTTTTGAGAATTTTTCTTTTTAGGCGCTTTTTTTTCATACGCTGTAAGTACATCAAGCATGTTTTTGCCTTGATTTATTTTTTGCGACACAAAATCTACTTTTTCTTGCAAGTCTTTACCCAAAGATTTACCTTTTTTAGCTTGCTGAAAACAGTCATCTACAAGAATAGTCCAACGCGGATTTTTTTCAGCGATAATCTTACTTCCAATCCAATTCATAATTGTCGGAATAGACGTTTTTTTGCGTTTAGCCGCTTCTTTAACTGTAATTGTTTGGTAATCCATTGTAAACTCCTGTAGTTTGTATCCTCAATATATTTATCACCAATAAACCGTACAAAAACCGTCACTGTAACTTTTTACTATACAAAGACTTAGACTATTATAAAATCTTTTTTTTGATTTTGCTATAAAATATAGTATATATGTTAAGTGAGTCGCAAAAAGTGTCAGAGCAAGGAGAGCCTGAGAGGCGCATAACTGTAGCTATGTAACCGAAGGCTCAACGCCGCTATGACACTCAAAGGCAAGCTGCGTGCTCTTAAAAACTTTTTGCGATTTGCTTAAATTAAACAACTTTTAGGCGGACAACAATGCTTTCTAAATTTCCCTTGCTACAAAAAGAGTTGATCAATCACGCACATAACAAACAAACTTATGTTATGAGAATTATTTATGGAATAGTATTATATTCGATTTTTCTCACCATTTGGTCTGACATCACTCGTTTGAGTCGTTTTACACTACTTGGCAAAGGAAAACGCCTTTTAGAAGTAATATCCTACACTAACACTATTGCAATATTGTTAATTTTACCAAATATTTGTGCGCAAACTATTGTTCGTGAAAAAGAGCAACAAACGTTAGATCTACTTTTAGTTAGTCCATTGCGAACAACACAAATATTATTTGAAAAATATTTAAGTATTTTATTTACTTCTTTGTTATTAATTGCAATGTCTTTTCCTCTTATTTATCTCAGTTACCTACTGGGTGGAGTTACGTCCTCTGATTTGGTATTATCTTTGTATTCACTAATACTTACAATGTTTCAAATTACAGCGATAGGAGCTTTTTGTTCCTGTTATTTTACAAGTACAACCACTGCCATCATTGCATCTTATTTGTCCGTATTTAGCTTATACATTCTATTACCACGCATATTTTTTCGAACCCCACCGATCTATCTCTTATCACATATCTTGTTGTTTGCAAAAGATAAACATCAATTAATGCACCTATACTGGGGCACTAGTATAAATTGGATTTTTAGCATCATAACTATAATTTTTGCTGCCCAATTGATACCTTTACAAACCATTTTTAGCAGTAAACATCTCTCAATAGAAAAAACAAGTAAGTCAAAAAATAAGTACTTCAAAAAATCTCTTCATTACAACATGCCAACCAAATTTAACGATTATATTTTGCTTTTTTGTTACTGCATTACTGCTGTGTTTGCAATGGTAACTATTGTTATTATCTTAGTTGGCCGCTACAAAAATATCATCAACGGTCACCAAATTACTATTTTTGCTATTGTTTTCTTAGTTGCACTACTATTTGCAATGCTTTATTCAATAAAGCAATCAGATGTAAGTTTACGTTTTCCTATTTGGTGGTTACAAACTCGTATCAATCGTCCTAAATATACGATACATATCATTATTTTCACAGCGATCATATGTTTCAGGCGCTATTCTTTACAAACATGGAATTTTCAACATTTATCATCTTTCTCAACTCTACTACTTACAATGCTAGTAATTATCACAAGTAATACTTTATTGTTCTACAAAGAAAAACAAAAGCAAAGATGGCACATTCTTTTGACCACGCCAATTGGTATTTCCAATATTATATGGCAAAAAACGCTATGTATGACAAAAAGTACTATATCAATCGCACTCATTCTATCCTTAGCGATTCCACGCTACAGCATTCCGAGCTACAAAGACTATTCTTCTTACCTCACAGCATTTTCGTATATCTGGGGGTATTATTTCTTGTGTACTTTATTTGTATTTATATCATTTCAATTTGTTGCAATGGTGTTTAGCACCTTCTCAAACACAAAGAATACCCACTATGTTGTTGGAATACTCATGTTATGCTCTTTACTACCTCTGTCTTCTCTAAGTGACGCCTATAATTCATGGTTAGCTCCGTACAATAACAATTTTTTTGGAATAGCAAACAAACCACAATTAGTTCTTTTAGGGATAATACTTTGTTTTTTCCTTGCGGCTTACAACCTTCACTACAACAGCAACAAGCACTAAATAAAAATGCAAACACTATTTTTGAAGTTTTTTCAGTGCTCTTTCATTCCCAAGAGCAGCGCTTTTCTGATACCACTCAAGTGCTTTTTGTTTGTCTTTCGCTACTCCAAAGCCTTTTTCGTACATCTCACCGATAAACGCCATGGATTCGGAATGTTTATATTTACTTGCTTGTAAGAACCACTTGCGCGCAATAGAAAAATCAAAATCAGCCCCTGTACCATAGAAATAAATTACACCCAAGTTATACATCGAAAGAAAATGTTTTTTTTCTGCTGCCAAAGTAAATAGCTCAGCGGCCTTTTCCTGATTGATATCCATTTCTTCGCCATAATAGTTCATAAGTCCATATCTATACATTCCTTCTGGAAAACGTAAATCAGCAGCTTTTTTGAACCAATCTCCAGCTTGTTTTATATCTTTTTTAACCCCTGCACCATAGTAATACATTGTTGCAATATTATTCATAGCATAAGCTGAATTTAAATTGGCGGCTTTTTGATACCAAATCATAGCAGTATCTAGGTTCTTTTCTACACCAAGACCGTAACGATACATTACCCCTATATGGTTCATTGCTGGGCTAAAACCAAGCTCACTAGCTTGCTTGAAAAAATGAAAAGACTTAGCTCTATCTTTCTTCTCTCCAACAGGGATAAACGAAAACCATCCACACATATATAAAGAAAAAGCATCTTTATTTTTACTTATTTCTTGCGATATACTCCGAACCATCTCTTTTGCCAATGTGATCTTTTTATCTGTGCCATGTCCCATAAAAAGCATTTTAGCTTTGTGTGCTAAGTACCGAGAATCTTTTCGCATTTGAATAGCTTTTTCATTTATTTGCCAAGATTCTTGATAATTATGATTTTCATAATATTCTTTTACTGCTTGTACAAAAGCTTCTTCCCCTGCTTGCGCATAACAACTTATAGAAAAAAAAAACAAAAAAACTAACCATTTCATAAAGAACTCCTTTGTTAAACAAAAATAGGCGAGTACTAGTACTACAGTTGTACGGATTCATTTAATGATACGCCAGTAGTATTGAGCCCGAGCCCGTTTGCGAGCCCGCGCCCGAAAACTTTTTGAGAGCGACAGAAAGTGATTTATTGGTTCAATACTAGTTTTTTGCGATGGAAAAAGAAACTTTGCTTCTTTGATAAATTGTTAGTGAAAGTTTCGGAAACGGGCTCGCAAACGGGCTCGGGCTCGAAAAAACACACAATATTTTGAATGATGACACGCCCTAGAACTTATAAGTAAAAAAATAGGTATGTCGCGGAATATAATCGGCTCATTCTGCATAGAAGCTTGCTAAGGTTATCATAAATAGTAACATAGAGTCAAAAAACGCTATTTTTTATACATTTTGAATCATTATTTGTGAGAACTACCAGAAATTTTATTTTATCGGCGCGATATTTTGAATACTCATAATCGATTTCTGTAAATAAAAAATAATCGTCAATAAGTAAAAGAACATCTAAAATCGTAAATTATTTCCCACCATGTCCCTAAGTTTCAATAGCGTAAAAAATGAAAAATTCAGCTAAAGTACTACACACTTACCTAATTTATAGTAATGTAAAAAATATATTTGCTTAAATGCTCGCAAATTTTTCCAAGTATTTTGTATAAAAATAAAAGTAAATTTTGTATATTAAAAGCTATCATTTTAGGGCTTTAATAGTAAAATTATTATTTACGATATTACTGTAAGTGACTTAATGTCGTAAGTATATTTTCAAAATGACTCGTTTATTCGTAAGTTAAAAGAAAGAAAAAGCATGTTGCCAGCAAAAATACATGATCTTAAAAATAAAGTATTTACTATTATTGTTGCAACAGTTCTTGCAGTAACCATAATAAGTTTTATTTTTCATTTTTATTTTTATGACAAGTCAAAGCGTCAATATCAGAATCTAAATCAACACAAAATCAAGCGTTTCTTTACTGAATATTTTCAACAAAAAAAAGAAAACCTTGATTATATGGCATCTTACGCAAAAAAATCTTACCAAGATTCTGCTAAACAACAAAGAGACACTGTGAGGCAAAAAAAACGCGCTGTAAAGCAATATTATACACATATTAAAAAAGAAATAGAGGTCTTCAACGATAATCCTTTTTTCTCAAAAATGATTGAAAACCTTTATCGAGGATATGTACAAAAAAAACTCGATGTTTGGAAAAAATATAATCGTTATACAAATAAAGTAGAAGCTTTTGCGCGCGCCAAAAAAATAGAACACATTTATATGGTTTCTATGAGTGGTGAAGTAGTTTGGAGTACAAACAAAGCATCAAGTTCCTTATTTCGTAAAAATTTAGCGAGCAAAAATTATAAAAAATTAGCCATAGCGAAGGCCTTCTCTGCAGGAAAAAAAAATACCTTTGTTTCGGATATAGATGCAAAACAAAAAACGTTTTTTGTTGCTTCGCCAACAAAAGAAGTGGTTACTATATTCCAAATGAAAACAACACAGACCATCGAACCAATACTCTACGAAGGTATTTCTCAGCAAATTTCTGATATATTTATTGTTGGACAAGATAAAAAGTTACGTACTAAATCACTTCATAGTCAAACGCAAGTCTTTCTTTCTAAAGTATGGTCAAAAAATACAGTAGCATCGTCAATATATCGTGATTTAAGTCAAAGATTCGTAGTAGGATCTTTTAGCCAAATTGAAAACACACCTTGGACACTGTATATAGAATCCCAATTACAAAATATTTTCTATAATGACTTACAATCACTTATGCATTTTTTTCATAAAAATGAACAGTGTAATGTACACGTATTTTTTTCAAAAACAATGCAAACCCTTCTCACGACAAATAATCTATTCCAAGAAAAAATTACCGACTTCTTAAAAATTCATTTACAAAAAAAATCTTTTGCAATGGTTGTTGACAAACAAAACCAGGATTTAGGTAGTGTGTACTTAGCAAATAAAGTTGTTTTAGAACAGCATTTCCCTTTGTATATTGTAATAGAAACATCCATGAATAAAATTCACAAAAATGTTTCTATCAATACAAAAAACATGGAATTTAAGTTATTTATAGGTAGGAAAAATCTTTTACCTGCCGCATCTACAAATGCAATTCCAGTTAGAATACTACAGCAAGATAGTATTATTACTCTTAACAAACTTTCTGGTTCCAAAGAGTTAGCATTATACTTTATTTTTGCTGTTATAGTATTAGTAACAGTCGCTATTTGCTATTACAACCTAGCTCCACAGTTTTACCAACTCTACCAAGAATCACAATTAAACCAACACCAGTGGAATGATATGGCGACAAACTTAAAAAAAATAGAACATAATATCATTCAACGTTCCCAAGAGGCAGAAGATTTACGTTCGACATGCCATAGTGCAAATACTCAACTACAGACATTTATTACTGCAAATCAAGACCTTGAAGTGATGTTAGGAGACGTAGAAAAAATATTTGCAAAATTAATAAAGACCTTACAAGAAAACATAAAAAATATTGACAAAGTCTCAGATTTAGTCAATCAGCTTACAAAATACCAACATAATATTTCGATTACAATCAACAAAGCACAAGGATTATCTTTTACATCTAGTATACTGTCCTTAAACACATCAATAGAGGCATCTAACTCGTCAGAACATGAAGCTTTTTCAATATTAGCAAAAGAATACCAAAGTGTAGCTTCGAGCATTCAATTTTTTCTCCAAGAAACAACAAGACAAGTCGTAGATAGCGCTAATAATTTTCATACACTAAACCAATTAACAAATAGGCAGCAACTAGCAAAAGAAATTATTGAAATAATGCGAAATCGTTTACAACTACTTATTCGCGTCAAACAGTGGTGCCAAGAACAAAAAATACCACTACAAAACACGCAAAATTTTCTAAAGAAAATGGAGGAAAATTGTACAATCCAAGCTATAGAACAACAAACTACAGCAAGTAATTTGCGTAACTTACTTACATTTTTATCATACCGAAAGACAGAAACAACAATACCACATTTACATAATTCTCTCATGCAAAGAGAAGATACAGAAGCAACTTTACTACAAAAAAATATCACAACACAGGATAGAAATTTGGTTCCTTTAAAAGAGATAGAGTACAGTGATTTTTGATTTTAGGGCGTGTAGGAGAACACCATGTCAGACTTAACATGGGATGAAATCATTGAGCAAATAGATCAGCTAGTAATAAATGCTGTAGAAGCGGATGAATCCGATCTTTCTACTATTATAAATATCCACGACGAATTAATGGAGATCGTTGCTCCTCTTGCGGAAACTGAATATTCCTTTTTATCTAAAATCGGACAAAAAGCAGCAGAGATTGCAATGAGTATAGTTTTACAGGAATCAGAAGATGTTGAGTATGACTTAGGTACAGTAATAGAATCCTGTTCGACCTTGCAATGTATGGTCCGAGAAATTATAAACGAAGATGACCCTATGGCTGTAGACATCCCAGAGGGACTAGGATTAGAAATAGAGGATTTAGAAGAAGAAATCGATGATATAGAGAACACAGATAACATCGAAAAAGAAGAGCCTCGACCTACTGAAGATATCGAAAACTCTGAAGAGAGTTTCGCTAAAAACAAACAAGATGCGCAAGACTACAATAATTCAGAAAGTAAAATTTTATTTTCCATACCAGAGCAAGAGATTAACCCTGATCATATAGTAGCTTTTCTAAGTGACATGAATGATCTATTTGATACAGCAGAATCGGCAATCCTTGCGTTAGAAAACTCGCCTGATAACCAAGATAAATTACAAGATTTACTAAGTGTATTCCACACAATAAAAGGCAACGCTGGAATATTACAAATGCACGACATGGTAAAAGTAGCGCACATTGCAGAAACCCTTCTTGAAAAAATATCAGCGCTAACTCCAGAAGCCGCTAACCTTCTATTTGGAGCAATTGATTGTTTTAAAGAAATGGATCTATCTTTAAAAAGTTATCTTGATAATCGTCAATTCACAGCTATCACGAACCCAAACATGCTTGTCGAAGAATTTCAGGAGTATCTAATTGAATTAGAACAAGCATCTCAAGCAGCACCTCTTAAAAATCAACAGGTTTTTTCTGACGAAGTTCGCGTTAAAACCGAGAAAATGATTGATCCTTTAAATTTAGAAACAATTACGCGAACCCAATCAATTTCCAAACAAGTAGAAGAGACAATCACTATACCGTATAGTGATATGCACGAGTACTCAGCACAGAAAACACAAGATATTGTCGAAAACCTTGAATTACAGGCTATCACCAAAATAAAAACATCTGATCTTGATGACTTAATCGATACAGTAGGGGAACTCATTATTTCCTACTCCATGGTTGAAAACGATGAAAATATCTCCCAAGTAAAAAGCATTGCAACTCAAAAGAAAATATCATCATGCACAAAATTAGTAAAACAACTACAGAAAGTAGCACTTCGCGCAAGAATGACACCTATTCAACCTATTTTTCAACGTATGAAACGCTTGGGCCGCAATCTAGCAAAAAAACTAAATAAAGAGATAGTTATACACACCTTTGGAGAAAATACGGAGCTAGACCGCACAGTTGTGGAAGCGATTCACGATCCGTTTATGCATTTAGTGCGTAATGCTGTAGATCACGGAGTAGAAGATGCTCAAACAAGAAAAAAAATAGAGAAGCCCGCAGTGGCAAATATTTTTTTACGCGCCTACCACAGTGCTGGAAATATCATTGTTGAAATTGAAGATGATGGTTGCGGAATACAAATCCCGAAAATACAAGAAAAAGCACTAAAGTTGGGCTTGATTAAAAATTTACGCGATCCTAATATCGATTGGGCAAATTTTATTTTTCACACCGGATTTTCCACCAAAGAAAACCTGTCAGAAATTTCAGGGCGTGGTATGGGGCTAGGTATAGTAAAACAGAAAATACAAGCTCTTGAAGGCGAAATTACTATACATTCTCAACAAGGTAAAGGTTCTAAGTTTACCATTACTTTACCACTTACACTCGCAATGTTAGACGGAATTATCACCAAGATCAATAATAATAACTATATTTTAAATTCAAAGGACATCAAAGAGTTTATTCAATTGTCACCAAACTCGATATCATCATTAATTGATGGCGCGGAAGTTGTTGTTCACAAAGACAACAGTATACCCATTATTTACACCGAAGAAATCATTGATACATCGTGCTTATCGCGTAATTTCCATCAAAAAATTGGGGTAATCGTCAATAAAAATAAACAACCTTACTGTTTAGTAATTGATGAAGTAAAACAACAGCAACAAGTGGTAATAAAAAGCTTAAGTAAAAGTTTTTCACAACTTATCGGAATATCAGGCACTACTATTTTAAGCGATGGTAGTATAGCGTATATTCTCGACTTAAACAATATTACCGAAAAATACTTGGAAATGCAATCTGTCGAGCGTGCCATGTCGTAAATTAAGGAAATGCAAATGTCATCCGCCAATGTTTCAAATAAATACTTAACTTTTGGTTTAGATAACCAAACTTACGGGATTCAAATAACAAACGTTTCTGAAATCATAGCGATTAAAGATATTACACCTATTCCACAAACACCAGATTTTGTTGCAGGGATGGTAAATGTTCGAGGAAAAGTAATTCCCATTATCAGTTTGAGAAAAAAATTCGACTTACCTGATAAAGAGTATGATCGCAATACTTGTATTGCTATTGTTTATATTAAGCAAAGCGAAATGGGTGTTATTGTTGATGCTGTTTACGAAGTAGCGGACATTCAAAAAGAGTCAAAAGAAGAAACTCCACAGTTTGGTTCTGCAGTAAAAACCGAATTTATTGAGGCAATTGCCAAAGATATCAAAGGGATAAAGATACTACTTAATATTGAAAAGGTACTCACTAGCGAAGAGTTGGTAATCGTTCATGATATTGTCAACTTAAAAAACATCAAAAGCTAGATAGTTTCTTAGAAAGGTAAAAAATGGTCAGAGTACTCATAGCGGATGATTCTAGCTTTATGAGAAGGGTACTACGTGAAATTCTGACAGATAGCGGATATGATGTCGTTTGCGAAAGTCCCAACGGACTAGCTGCAGTTCAAGACTATAAAGAAGTGTCGCCAGATATAGTGCTCATGGATTACAATATGCCTAAATTAAAAGGCGTTGACAGCGCAAGGCAAATCTTGAAATATGATCCTCAAGCTCGGATTGTTATGGTGACATCTATCGGAAGTAAGAAAAAACTCATAGAGGCGCTTCGTATAGGTGTAAAAAACTATATAACGAAGCCATTCGAAACATACACACTGCTAAAAACACTTGCTAAAATTCTCGGTAGTAAAGCACCTATTATAGAATACGAATCGGAAGAAGACGATGATTACCAAGTCATAGGAAGCTCTTTTGGACAATACTTACTTCAAAAAGGGGTTATTTCAAAAGACAAACTACTACATTGTTTGGAAGTTCAAAATTCGATCAATAGAAAAATAGGTGAAATTGCTGTAGAAGAAGGTGTAATGATACCCGAACAGGTGACTAAAATTCTAAAAGTACAAAAACGCATAAACAAATATTTTGGTCAGTTAACTATGCAAATGAGAATTTTAACTCACAGTCAAATACAAAATTTGCTGCACATTCAAAAAAAGCACTATATTCATTTGGAAGAAATTATGGCCCAAGAAAAAATTATTTTAAAAGAAAAATTAGATGCTGAATTAAAATTGTTTAGATCTCTTGATCAAGATGATCAAGGTGTTTATGGATTAAACTGGATCAAAGAAAATTTAGAAAATGGTTTAGTTTTTGAAGTTTTTACAGAGCAAACATTAAAATTATTAATGCGCCTTGCAGAATTTTTTGTTTTAGAAGGCGATTGGAATTTCGATAACGAAAAAATCCAGTCTAATGGTATTATTGTCGAGTTATCTTTCTCAGGTGATTTCAACTGGATGTATATGTTAAACATTAGCCGCGAAGTTGCCATAGCAATTGCTGAATCAATGATAGAGATCGAAGAAGAAGAACAAATAGACGACAACACACTTTTAGAAGTTGCAGGAGAATTTGTAAACATCGTTTGCGGTAACGCCCTTAGTAAGTTAGACAACCATAATATAAAATTTGAAATGAAACCGCCTAAAATCAAAAAAGTAGACGAAGAATATATAACTTTGCCAAAGGGAAGAGAGGCCCTCATAATGCCAATTCTTGTGCCTGAAGGACAGGTTGATTTGATGATAGTTGGCAAAAGTATATTTACACAGCGTAAAAAAACTTTTGAGGAATAAAACGTGTATCTTGAATTAGCAAAAAAATATCTGGAAAAAGCTAGAAATGCTTCAGGAAGTACTAGAAACTATTTTGCAAATTTGACAAAAGTTTGTTTGGCAAAATGCGCTGCTTCTCCTTTGGACATAGGCACAAATCATGAAGAGTTGACACAGTTATCGCGAAAAATAGTTAGGCGTCGCCGTAGAGCAGCTCGTATCAAAAGCAAGAACCCAGTGCAAATTTGTCAAGAATACTTACAGAAATGCCGCGACAACAGCTGCACAAATCGCCAATATTTTGCAAATTTATGCCGTACTACTTTAACAAACTACAGTTTATCTCCTGAAGAAATAGGTACTACACAACAAGAGCTAGATCATTTACAAAACCAAGGTTTTCTAGAAAGTGCCAAGAAATACTTGTTGCAAGCTAGATGTGCTGATGGTGCAAAGCGTAAATGCTATGCTGATTTATGCTCTGAGTATTTAGATAAAGGTAAAGGATCTCCTGAAGATATCGGAGCAAACCAAAATGAATTGTCAGAACTTGCAAGATAATCTGACAAAAAGTGTTAACATTTAGGCTCGACACATCAAACCTAATTTTGTATTTTTTAGTGACAAAACTGTTCACAAAGGCTTTGCTATGAGACAATTTAAAAAATTATTACTCATGAATGTTTTTATCATCAGTAGTATAGTAATTGCTACACTACTAATAGTTTCGCAAGTTACTAACCAACAAAGACAAACAGCACTACACAGTGGAGGACAAATAGCAAAACGCTATGCACAAAAAATATCAACTTTTTTAGAAAAAAATAACACATTGGTTCATGGATTTGCGACCTTTATGAAGCACCACCATAGTGATAGCCGCGAAAAAATAAACAATATTATCGAAGAACTTCTAAGAGAAAATATTCATTTATCAGCTGTTTTTTGTTGCTTTGAGTTTTCTAAAGAAGATAAACCAACCACTTACTACTGGAATCGACTTGCTGACAACAACATCAAATTAGATAAGCCAAACGACATACACAAAAGTGATTGGTATCGCAAGAGTAAGATAACAAAGAAATTCCAAATGGCATATTCGGTCGTACAAAGAAATGCGTCGCTCGTTTCCTTAATTGTACCGATGGTAAAAGACGATAATTTCATAGGAATTATTGGCATCGATATATCTTTTGATCTACTTGCCAATGTAGTCGAAGAAGCTAACGAATATGATGCAGGATATACATTTCTCGTAGACAATAAAAATCGCTATATCGTTCACCCCAACGCAAATTTAGTTGAACAATCGCAAACAATAGCCTCCTACGCAAAACAAAATAAAAGGCCTTCGTTAGAGAAAATAATAAAAGAAGCAAATGGTAATGTAAAGTTAGTAGATCCGGAAACAAATCTACTGACATATATGTTCTACGAATCATTAAATTCGTGGAAAATAGTTGTCGCGATTTCCGAAAATGAAATGCTTATCTCAGAAAAAAACACCAACTTCTCAGCAGCAGCAATTTGTTTTGGTTTATGTATACTTGTCATTATTATCACTTATATTTTTGCGGCAGAATCCACAGTTTCTTTATATCATGTGAATGAAACAGTGACGCGCTTATCACAGGGAGACTTAAAAAGTAAAATTCCCATTTCTACGAAAGGCGAAGTCGGAAAATTAGGTAATACAATCAATAAATTCGTTGATAACCTATATAATTTTGCAGAAAAAAGCGATCTTATTTGCAACAATTTACAAAAATCAGTACAAAAAGCACATATAGAAGGTGAAAATATTTTCACACATGCCGAAAAAGAAGCGACTACTGTAAATCAATTTCGGCAAAAAATCTCTACCACAAGCAAGATGCTAGATGAAGCCACTGCAACAACCCAAAAAGTAGAGACACAAGTGCAAAGTATAAAAAAAACAATGGATGAACTTTCACAAACAAGTAACAAAATGTCAGAGGTATTAAAAATTATTGATGACATCGCTTTTGAAACAAATCTACTAGCGATAAATGCCGCGATAGAATCCGCACACGTAGGTGATGTAGGAAAAGGTTTTGAAGTTGTAGCTGATGAAATGAGACTACTATCTAAACGAACAGAAATGCAGTCTAATGAAGTAAGCAAGTCCATTCATGATAATATTCAACAAATTCACCAAGGAGTAGAAGCAATCACTAGTGTAATTGAAAACATAACAGAAATTGCTTCTTCAAGTAAAGAATTGGCACAAACAATCAAACAAATTTCAACTACTGTTGTTGAAATGGATGCATTTACACAACATAATCTAAGTGTAATTAGTGAGTTAAAGATTACTTCGAATAAGATCAACAATGATGCCCAAGCTCTTGCAAGTTTGATTCAATTTTTTCAAATAAAATAGGTCATTTATGAAGTCTATTTACAAAAAAAAGGAATGTGCAGTGAAAACATCTATCGTAGGCAGTACCTTCGATGATTATACTGTAACCGAATTGATTGGTAGAGGAAATATGGCCGAAGTTTATCTTGCCAGGCAAAATTCTCTGCAAAGAGATGTTGCACTAAAAATTCTTCGTCGATCAAATAGTTTAGAAGCAGATGATTCTATAGGGCGTTTTTTGCGTGAAGCGAGAATTGCAGCTTCTATACAACATCCAAATATAGTCAATATCTACGCCATAGGTAATAAAGAGGCTTTTTGCTATATTGCTATGGAGTATGTTTCAGGACATCCTTTAGAAGATATAATCGAAAGAGAACCTTTTGCTGAAGAAGATACCTGGTTAATTGCTTTACAAATAGCTGATGCTTTAAAGTCAGCCTTAGTAAAAGATATTATCCACAGAGATATAAAACCAGCGAATATACTCATTACGGAAAATCAAGCCAAGGTCACTGACTTTGGTCTTTCAAAGAGGCAAGACGATCACGAAATAACTCAAGCAGGACTCATACTTGGAACTCCAAGTTATATGAGCATTGAACAAGCCTCAGGAGGAATTGTTGATCATCGTTCAGATATTTATTCTCTAGGAGCGACTCTCTACAAAACGATCACCGGTAATTTACTATTCACTGCAAATACTGTAATTGATGTTCTTTATAAGCATAAATATGAAAAAACGGTTGATCCGATAGAATGCGTTCCCAGCCTTTCGTACAAAAGTTCTTTTATTATCGCAAAAATGATCCAAAAAGATCCTCTTAATCGTTATCAAAGTTATGACGAAATTCTATGTGACATTCACTGTCTCTTAGATGAAAAGCCGTTAATATACGCCGATGAAAAAAGTGCTGAGAGAATATATTTAGATAAGCCTATCGAAAAAAAGGTATTTTCAAAAACATCGCGGCTCACACAGCGAATAGTAGGCAACGTACAAAATATTATAAACCGCGATGAAACATCGGAATCCAGTAAAATAAAAGAAACTATAGGGTGGAGAAAAGAGTCTTTACAAAAAACACGTAGGCGTGCAAGAGAAATAACAAGTGAGCAAACAGCTATACGACGTAGAAAAACTGCGCGCAAAAATTCGGCAAATAATTTATTGCAGAAAAATATTGAGTTCTTAGAACAAAAAATTAAAAAATCTTTTAGCGAATATCTTGTTCAAAAGGGAGTTTTAACAAGCGGTCAAATTAAATCAGCTCTTGAAATATATCTAACAGTTAACTCTAAATTTGGAGAGTTAGCTATTAGTGAAGGATGGTTACTTCCTGACCAAGTGGCAAAGATTTTAAAGGTACAACGTCGTATTAAAAAATCTTTTGGGCAACTTGCCGTACAAATGGGCTTCTTACGCAAAGAACAGGTATTGGAAATTTTATCTAAACAAGACAGACATCATATTGATTTTTATGAAGTATTACTACGCGAGAAAATGATCAAACGCGACTTGTTAGAGCAAGAACTAATTCTTTTTTCAAAAAATTAAGGCATGCCGCAAGTCTGTAAATCTACAGACAATGTTAATTTCGTATCGTAGCAGGCTCTAAGAACTAAATAATAATTTTTATGGAAGTCACTTGAACAATAACTAGTGATTAGCTACAATAACTCCAAGTAACACAAGTGTAAAAATCTACACCGTATTTTCAGCGTTTCATTTATTGTCTTTGCAGTAGGTAGTTAATTTTGTGTTTTAGTATTTTATGTGGCAAACACACTAAAGCTCAAAACCATCTAAATACTCAATGAATGATACGCGTTTAGAGCTACAAAATTGAATTAAATTGTAAAAGATGTTTAACATCTTAGTAAAAAATTCGTATAAAAACATCTTAAAGATGTAGTGAAATAAGAATAAGGGATAATGTTTTATAAAAAATTATTTTACTACAGACTATTAAGGTTTGTATATTTTAGAAAGTATTATCATGAAAAAAGTAGCGACATTTTCTTTAGTTTTGATTCTAATGCTATCTACTTTCATCTGTGCAGAAGAGGTTTCTTCTGAAATTGTATACAATCAAGGTGATATTTCCGTAGATGCAGGCGTTGACTATGTTACAAAGTATTTTTTCCGCGGTATTCTTGTAGAAGATGATGGATACATTATTCAACCATACGCACAGATTAATTTTCACGTCGTAAGCGGTTGTGATGTTGAAGTTACTTTATTTGGTGGTGTTTGGGCAAGTATCCACGGTGAAGACATCACTAACCAAGTAGCAAACGACCCTGAAGGACTTAATGAATTAAGACTTATTGGTGGAATGGCTTTAGATTTATATGATCTATTGACAGTTACTACTCGTTACACAGTCTACACATTTCCAAACGACTCTGACGCTGGTATAAACCAAGATCGCGTAGATGATCGTCATGAAATTTCTGTAGAAGTTCGCATAAACGACGGTGCAATACTAGGTGGAAATTTTTCAATCAATCCATGGATGTTATTTGCATATGAACTACAAGATGGTAATCCAAATGCTGACAACGAAGGTGATGAAAGTGCATTTATATTAACAGGTATTGAGCCTACTATCGCTATAGAAATAGCAGAAGGTTCTAACTTGTTACTATCTCTTCCTGTAACCGTTGGTTTTGGTGCAAACAACAATGCATACGTTGATGACGAAAACGATGGCGAAACATTTGGTTATGTAAGTGTTGGTGCGAAAGCAGTTGTGCCATTAACTTTTATCCCTAAGCGCTTTGGTGATTGGAACGTTAGTGCAGGAGTTGACGTTTATTTCCTAGGAAACGCAGCAGAAGACAAAAACCTTGAAGGTGATAATAACAATAACGGCGAAGGTGAAGGCGAAGAATTTGACATAGTCGGAACTTTTGGCTTGAACATAAATTACTAATTTCGTAAGAATAACGGGATAAATAAAATTTATCTCGTTATTTTAATAAAAATAATATATACTAATAAGTGATGTCGCCGGTATAGTGGAACGTTATTTTCAACTAATTGAAACAACGAAAAGGTGTACAAATTTTAGATTCTTTCTAAATTCCAACACTCTTCAAACCGATGACACACTCTAAAACATCCCTATTAAAAATTTATTTGTGTGTGCAATTTAAGTGGGAATTACATACAGTAAACTTTAAATAGGGGTGTATTTTAAATATTCTCTCACTAAAATTTTTTAATTTTAATGAGATATCTAACTAAAAAGATTGAAAGTTCGAGGAATAATAAATATGACGGTACATTTTATGTGCACTTGTGGAAGTAAAACATATAGCTTACCTGATTCTATGGCTGGGCAAAAAGTCCGCTGTCCAAGTTGCCAAGTGATTATTATAGTGCCTCAGCCGAGTGAAGGCGGCCAAGTTGTTATTGCTGTTCCTGCAGATGATTCAGTAGAAGGCTATTAGACAAACATATCTAAAATTAGCACTATTCTAAAATAGTTGCTACACGCTAAAATAACCTTACAATAAAACCTGGTTTTTCTCTATGCCTTTAACTTTTTTGCACAAATATTTAACAGTATCTTCATGATTTGTATATTGTAAAACCCTTTTAGCTATTCTTTGTGCTTGTTGTAAAGTCATTCCGCAAATCATTTTTTTAACTTCTAGTATGGAATAAGGAGATAAACTAAACTCCTTCAATCCCATACCTATAAACGCGAGAATCATTTCTTTTGATATTTCACCGCAAATACTTACCTTAACACTATGTTTATTCCCTGTCTGAATTACATGGTTTACTAATCTCAACACAGCTGGATGAGCGAATTTGTAGTAACTAGCTACATTTTCGTTACATCGGTCAACAGCTAAAGTGTACTGAACTAAGTCATTAGTACCAATGCAAAAAAAATCGACATCCGAAACAAATAAATCGCAAGTGAGAGCTGCCGATGGTATTTCAATCATAATACCAACAGGAATATTTTGTGCAAAATCTATATTTTCTTTACGTAAATCATTCTTTACACTTTGTAAAACATCAAATGCTTTTCTTAAATCCTCAACAGAAGAAATCATCGGAAACATAATAGAGAGATTACCATGGACGGACGCTCTTAAAATAGCGCGTAATTGCACTCGAAACACATGCTCATACTTGAAACACAAACGAATAGAACGACACCCCAAAAAAGGATTATCTTCTATCGTACGAAATAAACCAAAATCTTTGTCAGCACCAAGATCGAGAGTCCGAATTATAAGAGTTCGATTAGCTAATTTGCGAAGGGCTTGAGTATAAGCATTATAATGAGTTTCTTCATTTGGATGACTATGGTTTACATAAATAAATTCCGTCCGATACAAACCAACACCTTTAGCTCCTTGTGCTAGAGCAGTTTCTACTTCAGAAGGATTTTCAATATTGGCTAATAAGTGAATGCTTTCCTTATCTTTTGTTTCAGTATCAAAAGCTTTAATTTTCTGTAACGACGCAACGCTTTTTTTTTGTTTCTGCTGTAATTTTTTATATTTAGCAAGTGTCTTCTGAGTCGGTCTTATTATGACATTACCAGTAAAACCATCCAAAATAACAGTGTCATCAGCAAATATACTATTAGTTCCCTCACCAAGCCCAACAATAGCATTTATACCTCTTGTTCTAGCGACAATTGCGGTGTGAGATGTTTGTCCTCCAGTATTGGTTATAATACCAACTATTTTGTTTAAAGGCAACAAAGCGGTTTGCGACGGAGTTAACTCTTTAGCAATTATAACAATAGGCTTGCGCAATAACTTATATGAATAATTCTTGCTACAAGTGAGGTGTTTTAATAAGCGATTTTCAATATCTTTTAAATCGCTAAGGCGTCTTGAGTACAACTCACCTTCGCGAGAAGATAAATGATCCTGGTATGTTTGCATTAGGTGGTGGACGGCATATTCTGCCTTGAAAAAATGGTGTTCTATTTTATGAAGTATTTCTTGTTGACTTTCTTCTAAAATAAGACGATGCCCACAAAAAATGATAGATATATCTTTTGTATCTGCAGTTTGTTTTTCAATTTTTTTGAGTTCTTTTATAGCTTTTTCTTGCGCTTTTAAGTATCTTTGTTTTTCGTTTTCGATAGACTTTTTATCTTGGCGTATAAACTGTTGTTTTATTATCGGTTGTTCTCGATCTAAAATAAATGCTTTACCCACGGTAATGCCAGGAGTAACTGCGACTCCTCCTTGGATTTCCATTTTTCGTCTAGTAGGCACCTAATTGACTTTCTTCTTCATCATATTCATTAAACAACACTTTTAATTTTTCAACAACTTCCTCTGCGTCGCTACCCACAGCCAAAAATTCTATTTTTTGTCCGCAGTGAGCTTCCATTGTAAGAAGTTCCATCATTTTTTTTGCATTATATTTCTTGTTGTGTATTGAAAAATATGTTTCAGAGTCAAATTTTTTCAATAGTTTTACTATTTTTGTTGCAGGACGAATATGGACTCCATATTCCCAAGGAACTATTAACTTGCACGTTATATCCATAACTACAAAAGAACTCAAAAAGTCAATTAATAATGCATGATCATATCATCGTCACCATCATCCTGAGGCTCAGGAGTATATCTTTTAACACGATGACTTTTGCTTTTTTCTTTCGCTTTTCGCAATTGCCTTTCAGCTTTATCTAAAGCCTGATCAACCGCGCCGAACCATTCACTTGCTCTTGCAGTACCAACCACTGTACCTCCTCTTTCAGGGGAAGCAACAATTTCAATTTTATACTGACTTTGAACGTCTTTAGTACCTTCGAATTCAGCAATGGTTTCTACTCTACGTACAGAATATTTACCAAGTTTTTGAATTTTATCTTGAATGTATTCTTTGGTTTCTTGGCTCACTTCGCCGTTTCTAACTGTTATATTACTGTTCAAAATATAACTACCTTTCTAGATGTCCAACGGTAAACAATCTCGTTAACTACCAAATTCCAATCTTTCGGCATTGCGATTGTCCAACTGCTTTATTCTCAAGATTTTTTCTTGAGTTTTTCTAAAATCATATGGAATG
Source organism: Candidatus Uabimicrobium helgolandensis (assembly GCF_041508025.1). NCBI lineage: Bacteria > Pseudomonadati > Planctomycetota > Candidatus Uabimicrobiia > Candidatus Uabimicrobiales > Candidatus Uabimicrobiaceae > Candidatus Uabimicrobium > Candidatus Uabimicrobium helgolandensis. Next base: position 538,587 of record NZ_CP165719.1, on the reverse strand, counting down.
CGATGATAACAAATTTCTTTTCCATCAAAGACAACATAACAAGAACGATTATCCTTATCTCTTGGCTGTCCAACGGAACCGATATTACAGACAACTCGCTCACCTGGTTTACATTCCCACACTCCATCAAAATCCTCAATATTATACCACTTACTATCTTCAGTAATAATACCAGGCGTATGCGTATGACCAACAAAACAAGCTTTGTTAAACTGTCCAAATATTTCGCGAATTTTTTCGGGGACTTCCCCAAATAAATCTTCTGTATCTGATTTTAAAATATATTCCATGGTAGGGTCTCGGGGAGATCCATGGACGAACAAATAATCATCTTCACTGTAAGATAAAGATAAATTCTTTAGTACTTCCCAACGTTTTTTTGTCTTTTTTAGGCTGAGCCACGAAGGTTTTAGTTGACTCCGCGTCCAATCAACAGCTTCTTTTGCTGTTGGATTAAATCCAAAAGCTCCTGTTAAAACGGCTTCCTCATGATTCCCCATTAGTATAAATTCACTGCACTGAATAGCCTTTTCAAGACACTCAACTGGATTAGGTCCGTAGCCGATAACGTCTCCGAGGCAATAAATCATGTCGACATTATGGCGACTAATATCCTCAAGTACAGCGTTAAATCCTTCTAAGTTTCCATGGATATCTGAAATCAAGGCTATCCTTTTATTCATGGTAAACTTGACAAATCTTCTAAAGTTATGTATGTGTTAGAAGATAATTTGCCATCTCCAAATTAGGGCGTGTTGACATTTAGGTTTTGTATAATGCGATGTGTTTTAGGGTGTAGCAAGGTATTTTGAAAGTGTATAGTTATGCTATTCAACTGAAAAGTAACAAAACTACTCCCTAAAAGAATCATATTACAAGGAAGATAAATGTCGAACCCCTTAATACAAAACATATTCCAAACATAGACCATGGGAAGGTGCTGTTACTCCCGCAAAGTCACGATTTTTAGCTCTTAATATATCTTTTATTTTTGAAGGGCTGTATTTTTTATAGCCTACTTCAATTAAGGTTCCCATAATGTTACGAACCATCTTATATAAGAAACCATTTGCTTCTAAGAGTGTTGTAATATAGCAATTTTCTTTTTCGATGTCAACTTTATTTATAGTCCTTATACTTGAATTACGTGGAGATTTTGCCGCTTCAAAAGAGGAGAAATCATATGTTCCGACAATATAAGATGCTCCTTCTCTCATTAAATCAATATCAAGATTGCGCCTTGACCAGTACACGTAATTTCGGCGGAGAACAGGGCGGTGTTTCGACGTAAATATAGTGTAGCTATATGCTTTTGCTCTTGCTTGATACTGTGAATGAAAATCAAGAGCGACAGATTCTGATTTTTTTACAACGATGTCGCGCGGCAATTGAGAATTAATTGCTTTGGCAAAAATTTCTGCTTTTATTGAACTTTCTGTGTGGAAATGAGCCACTTGATTTTTAGCATGAACACCTGTATCTGTACGCCCTGAACCAATAAGGGTAACACTTTCTTTTGTTATATTAAAAATAGCTTTCTTCAATTCGTCTTGGACTGTGGACACTTGTGGTTGTACTTGCCAACCACAGTAATCACTACCGTCGTATTCTACAATAATTTTAATATTGCGTTTCATCTAAATTTCACCTAAATATATATTGCTATTTTTTGTGGATACTCCATATGCATGTGGTGACTTCCAGGTATTTCGACGATTTCTAAGTTCTCAATCATCTCACAACGTTTAGCAACTTGCTCTTCGTTGTAAGAAAGTCCGTTTTGTGCTTTAAATAAGACAACAGGGCACCTAATTTTTGAAAGGACAGAGAGAACTTGTTCTTCTGTAAGACGAATAGGAGAAGCTGTACGTAAACGTTCATCAGTGGACAACTGATAACCTCCCTCTACTGGACGCAAAGACCCCTCTATTAAAATTTTAGCATCCTCATAACGAAGATTCCCAACACTCCGTCTTTTCTCAATTAGCATTTCCAAGTTATTGTAAGTAGGGGTTTTTTTTATGCGATATTTGCTATTATCTTGCATATGTTTTTGTAGTGAAGTAATAGGATCATCGCTACCTTTGGTCAAAGGACCAATACCTTCAATAAGGAACAAACGCTTGACTTTAGATGGCACAAGAGCAGCAACAAAACAAGCAATAGATGCTCCTAAGGAATGCCCAACAAGAGTAAGATCTTCCCAACCAAGTGTTTCGATACAGTGAGCAACATCTATTGGCCAATGAATAAAAGAGTAATTACCATCAAGACAACGATATTGAGATCGTCCGTGTCCAGGTAAATCGATAGCAACACTATGATAATCATCAAGTAAAGGTAATAAGCGATCAAAACTGGCAGCATTATCCATCCAACCATGAATAGCCAAAAGTTTTTTCTGTTGGTCTCTATTGTATATTTTTGTTGCTATTTTTAAGAATGGAGTTTGAATAAAAGAACTATTTGACATTTTTAAATGCACTCGCAAAAAAGATCAGTAGAAAATATAGATAGATATCAATATAATATCACAGCGTAGTTGTGATTGAAAATTTATTTCGAGCTTAATTGTACGCATTATTGAAGTAGGGCGTGTCAACGCGTCCTAAGCTCAAATACGCCCTATCTTAATTCTTATAGGAAGAATCATATGTATAAAATTTTTGTAGTAATTTTTTTTTCAATAAGTACCTTATTTGCCCAAAATGCAAAAAACAGCGAACCATCTGCTGACGAAAAAATGTTCGCTAAAATATACCAAGGTGCCTTAGAAAACGGTCAGTGTTATGAAAATTTACGTTTCTTATGTAAAAATATAGGACCGCGTCTTAGTGGTTCAATGCAAGCAGAAAAAGCAGTCGTATGGGCCAAAGAAGTTCTTGAAAAACTAGGGATGCAAGTTACCTTACAAGAAGTAATGGTTCCTCACTGGGAACGCGGAGAAAAAGAGACCGCTTATATTGTCGAACAAGGTAAGATAAAAAATCAACCCCTGCGCATATGTGCTCTAGGAGGAAGCATTGCCACTGGAAAAGATGGCATACAGGCAGAAGTCATAGAAGTCCATCAATTCGAAGACCTTGCTAAACTTGGAAAAGATAAAATAACCGGAAAAATTGTGTTTTTCAATCGTCCAATGAAAGCAACAAATATCAATGCTTTTCTTTCCTATTCTCAAGCGGTAGGGCAAAGAACCAGAGGTGCAGTAGAAGCAGCTAAATATGGAGCTGTAGGAGTCCTTGTACGCTCAATGAACTTGCGCTTAGACGATTATCCTCACACAGGAACAATGCGTTACCAAGATGGTATCACCAAAATACCATCGGCAGCAATAAGCACAAACGATGCTGAAACTATAAGCAAACTATTAAAACAACATGAAAGTGTCGTTGTAAATTATGCTATGCACTGCAAAACCTTTCCAGATGCCAAATCTTACAATGTTATTGGCGAAATCAAAGGAAGTGAATTCCCCAATGAAATCATTGCTGTCGGTGGCCACCTTGATTCATGGGATATGGCAGAAGGAGCACACGACGACGGAGCTGGCTGTGTTCAAGCAATAGAAGTAATGCACATTTTTAATGTATTAAAAATAAAGCCAAAAAGAACTTTACGTGTAGTTATGTTTATGAATGAAGAAAATGGATTACGCGGAGCCACAGAGTATGCGAAAGTAGCTAAAGAAAAAAAAGAATTACATGTTGCGGCCGTAGAAAGTGACTCTGGAGGATTCACTCCACGAGGTTTTAGCATCGATACTTCTTGGCCGCGTATGGAAAAAATGTTGCAGTGGCAGCCTTTGTTTGCCAAGTATAATGTCTATGCTTTTTTTCCTGGGCGATCGGCAGCAGATGTAGGGGTTTTAAAAGATGGTCGCGCTACTCTTGTAGGTTTTAAGCCAGACTCACAAAGATATTTCGATTATCACCATGCCGAAACAGATGTTTTTGAAGCGGTGAATAAGCGCGAATTAGAACTAGGTAGTGCTACTATTACCAGCTTGATTTATCTTTTTGATAAATATGGAATGGAATAAACATACTTTATTTAATTTGATGCTGTATTTACTAAGTAAAAGAATTTGTAGAATAGGTTTTATTTATAACAGTGCGATGTAGGGTAATTTTGTGCCACCCGTATTGCCATTTTTTGTGCCTATCAATACAATCTTAAATAATTTTAAATTGTTTGCGAAGGCCGGGCGGCACGAGACCGCCCCTACATCGCACTTCATTTATGTGTATCTTATCAGTTTACTACTGCTTAAATTGTCAATCACTTACTGTAGAAAAGAATATAAACTTGTACAGCAAGCGAGATTTTAGCTTGATAACCATGACAAGAGAAAAAACATCGCCAAAATATATTACAAATACCTTTAGTAAATAAAAAATATAATGAAAAAAAAATCGTTGCGAATACTACATGTAAGCCCTTCATATTACCCCGCATTTTCATACGGTGGTCCGATCCACTCTGTACATTTACTGAATAAAAACTTAGTAAAACTAGGTGTTCATGTCGATGTAATCACTTCAAATGCAGGGCTTAAAGATCAAGACATTACCTTATATAAATGGCAAAATATCGATAATGTTCGAGTAATGTACTGTAAATATTACGGTTATCATCACTTTACATTTTCACCGCGTATGTTTTATCATTTACTGCGCATGGTTAAAAACTACGATTTAATTCATATTACCGCCGTCTGGAATTTTCCTGTTGTCGCAGCAAGTATTGCATGTAGAGTACATAATGTTCCTTATGTGATTTCTCCACGTGGAACAATATATGCGCAAACTCTTCTAAAAAAATCAAGATACATAAAAAAACTTTACTATCACCTTATTGCAAAATCATGTTTAAATAAAAGTGCTGCTTTACACTTCACAACCCAAGACGAGCAACAAAAAGTTCAGCATTTTTTACGTTTAAAAGCCAAAAATTTTGTTATTGCAAATGGAATTGACCTCAAAGACTTTACAACCACAAATTACGATTTTTCTTTAAATTATCTTGGAGATTCATCGGCAAAATATATATTATTTTTAAGCCGTATAAACTGGAAAAAAGGCTTGGATTTATTATTGCCAGCCTACGCAGAGTTTTGTAAAGAGCATTCGCAAATATTCTTAGTTATAGCTGGTCCAGATGAAAACAACTACGTGCAGTACTTACATGAACTTCTCGACAAACATAATATAGAGAAACAAGTTATTTTCACAGGACTAATCACCGGAGAAAAAAAACTTGCTGCCTACCAACAAGCTTTGTGCTTTGTCTTACCTTCCTATTCTGAAAATTTTGGAATGGTAGCAATCGAGGCTTTAGCGTGTAATACACCAATAATTATTTCTAATCGCGTTGGAATTTACCTTGATATACAACAACATAACGCAGGTTTTATATGCGATATCAATTCGCCAAGCGTTCTCCAACAACTAAAAGTTTTGTGGAATAACAAAGAGCTAGCATCGCAAACGGCAACTAGAGGACGCAATCTTGTTAATAATTCTTATTCTGCGCCTGCAATTTCCAGCTTGATGGAACAACAATATAGAAAGATTCTTTGTGAAAGAAAATAGATTACCTATTTCCGCAATTATTCTGACATACAACGAAGAAAAAAACATAAAAGATTGTATTGAAAGTGTAATTGAGTGGGTAGAGGATATTTTTGTAGTAGATTCATATTCTACAGATAACACTCTTAGTATTGCAAAACACTATACTGAAAATATAGTACAAAATCCTTTTGATAATTACTCACAACAACGCAATTGGGCTTTTCATAATCTTCCTATTTCCACAGAGTGGATTATCAATTTAGATGCTGATCACCGAGCAACACCTGAATTAAGAAAAAATATGGTACATTTCTTTGCAAAAGGTATCGCTAACGATATCCAAGGTTTTTTAGTTAGTAGACGCACTATTTTTATGGGAAAATGGATCAAACACGGAGGGCATTATCCAGTATACCACGCCATCATTTTTCGTCGCCACAAAGGAAAATGCGAGGAACGCCTTTATGATCAACACTTTATTATAGAAGGTAAGACTCTCAAAGTATCTGGAGATATGATCGATATTATTACTGATTCTCTACACAAATTTATTGAAAGACACAATAAGTGGGCCACACTTGAGGCAAAGGAACAATTGTCAGCAATAAATACTAAACAAATTGCTGCTAAAATAACAGGAAATCCTATCGAAAAACGGCGTTTTCTACGCAAATTCTATGGAAAATTTCCATTATTCTTACGACCATTGTTCTATTTTTTATATCGCTATTTTGTGCGTTTAGGTTTTTTAGATGGAAAGCCAGGACTCATTTTTCATTTTTTACAAGGATTTTGGTATCGGTTCTTGATCGATGCCAAAATTTACGAAATCAAACAAAGTGGTAAGGAACTTTAACATGTTTATTTTGGGTATCAATGCATATCACGGAGATTCGGCAGCGTGTATTGTAAAAGACGGTCGTTTAATTGCAGCAGTGGAAGAAGAAAGATTCTCTCGTATAAAGCACTGGGCCGGTTTTCCGCTAAAAGCCATAGAGTTTGCATTACAGGAATGTAATATCGAAATGAAAGACGTCGATTACATCGCCATAAATCGCGACCCGAAGGCAAATGTTTGGCGCAAAGTGCTATTTACAATGAAGAAACGACCAAAACCATCATTGGTACTTGATCGCTTAAAAAATAGAAAAAAAGTAAGTAATATCCATCAAGTGTTGTTATCTCACTGGCCAAATTGCCGCGCAAAAGTTATCTATGTACACCACCATCTTGCTCATGTGGCAAGTAGCTTTTTTCTATCGGGAATGGCAGAAGCAGCCATTTGCAGCGTTGATGGATTCGGCGACTTTGCAAGCACCATGACTGGAACAGCCCACCAAAACAAAATAAATATACACAGTGAAGTTTTTTTTCCACACTCTCTTGGACTCTTTTATTTGGCGATCACTCAATATCTCGGTTTTAATAAATACGGCGATGAATATAAAGTTATGGGGCTTTCTTCCTACGGAGACGATAGCCTACTTTCCGAAATGCGCAAAATAGTTCGTTTACAAAAAAATGGGTTATTTTCTCTAAACTTAAAATATTTTTGTCATCATTCAGGTGGTGGAAAAATGTCTTGGGATGGCGGCGAACCTACTATTGAAAAAGTTTATTCACCGTCATTAGCCAAACTACTTGGTCCTCCTCGAACGAAAAATGAATCCATTACAAAACATCATCAAAATATAGCAGCTTCCATGCAAAAAATGTACGAAGAAGCATTGTTTCATTTACTAAATACCCTGCAAAAAAACACACAACTTACAAATCTAGCTTTTGCTGGAGGGTGTGCAATGAACAGCGTTGCCAATGGAAAAATACACGCACAAACTAATTTCCAAAACGTTTACATACCCTCGGCGGCAGGCGATGCTGGAGGAGCAATTGGAGCAGCGTATTATGTAAATAACAAAATGTTGAACAATAAACGTATTGCAAAACAAAACCGTGCATGCCTTGGCCCAGGTTACAATGAAAAACAAATTCAGCAAACAATAAATGGTAGTCAAAATTTGCAGCAAGGAATCAAAGATGGATTATTTACATGTTTGCATCTCGAAAACACAGATGAACTAACATCAAAAGTAGCAGGATATATCGTTGACGGCAAGGTAATTGGTTGGTTTCAAGGAAAAATGGAATGGGGGCCAAGAGCCCTGGGTAATCGCAGTATTATCGTAGACCCACGGCGCAGTGACATGCAAGAAATTCTCAATGCAAAAATTAAACGCCGCGAATCTTTCCGTCCCTTCGCTCCCTCTATTTTACGCGAATTTGTTGCAGAATATTTTGAAAAAGACCACGAAGTTCCGTTTATGATGATGGTTTTTGAAATCAAAAAAGACAAACGCGAACAAATTCCTGCTGTTACTCATATTGATGGAAGCGGAAGGCTTCAAACCGTGACAAGAGACGAAAATCCCTTATATTACGAACTCATTGATAAATTCCGTACAAAAACAGGCGTTCCACTAGTTCTCAATACTTCTTTTAATGAAAACGAACCTATTGTAAATACACCACAGCAGGCTTTAGATTGTTTCTTGCGTACGAAAATGGATGTCATTGCCATCGGAAATTTTATTGTTACACGCAAGTAGCCTCTGGAATGTCACTACATCTTTACAGGCATTATTATTTGTTCAAAGCAAAATTTCCAAAGCGCGTAACTGAACAACAACTAAGACAACATGAGCAATAAATCCGTAAATCGTTTGTTTTACATCACAAAAAAGAAAAGGCGGAAGAATGAAGAGAGGCACACTAAAAACGCATATTGTAAAAAAAACTTTTTCCGCAAAAATAAATAGTTCAAAAAATATATTCAAATACTGAGGAAGATGAAAGAAGCGTCCATATATACTTTGATGTGCACAAATAATCAAATAATACACGATGAAAAAATGGAAGTACACAAATATCCGCATCCTATTTTTCTTAAGTCGCTTGTATAACTTATTCAAAATAACTCCAAACGCCCAACAGCGCGCCAAATACCGATTATATTTTTACGCGAGATGATTGTTTCTTTGCGAAAGCGTGGATTTAATGCCTTCAGATATATTTTTCCTCTATTTGATTCAGTAACTTGTCTAAATGTTTTTTGCATACCTGATTGATTTTGATGAATCACAAACACAAAATCATTTTTATGAATATGTTCTATTTCAGAAAAGAAAACAACATTTCCTTTACAAAAAGACGGCAATGCTTTTCGTTCCATCATTTCGTCAAATATATGCAAAGCAAAAACAATAGATATTTTGTAGATTTTGAACCTAACATAATCCTGAACATTTTTAATATGCTCTTCAAAATCTTGCTCTATTTTTTCATAGTTGTGAATAAGAGGAATGTAATCTTCGGGCATAGATTTTCGCTTGGTGTATTCTTCTTCGAGAATAGAGGACAATTCATTGCCTTTTTCTTTCAAATATTTTGAAGGGGTAATGATTTTAGAAATGTGTAATTCTTGTTTTATATCTTCGGGAATTTTATCGATATGTGATAAACGTAGCAAAACTTTGCGATCCATTTTAAGAACTTTGCATAGTTTGCGAATTAATTTATCTGAGGGAGGATTTGTTTTTCCATTTTCGATATCAGAGAGATAACCTTTTGAGGTTTTTATTTTTTTTGCCACATCATCAAGAGTCAACTTCAGACCCTTACGAGCTTCGCGAATTTTTTTACCAAATACCGAAGTCATTTAATGCTCTTTCCAAATAAAATTGCCATACTCTTGAGCATGGCAATTTAAGCGTGCTGTTACTTATCTTTTTTCTTCGTATTGTATAGATCATAAGTTTGATCTGATACTTTAGGAGCAGATACACCACCAAAGTCGCGCTTACCTGTGTCTACGCGTTGTTCAGCTCTTGGTTTGCGAATTCCATCAAGGCTATGCGGAGCAGCAAGTCCTACTTGTCCAGGAGCCTTTCCATGTCCGCTTACGTTTTTATGAACATTTAGGTCGTTTGTGCCTTTTTGTTTTAAACCAGGTACCTGAGCACCTTTTTTCTTCTCAGTCATGAAAACCACCTTTCTAATGGTAATAGCAGATTCTCTATAGAATGCATCCCTGTTCAAAATTCATCAAAAATTTGAACAGAGATACATCCTAAATAATCATACGAAAATATGTTGCAAAATTCAATAAAATTTCACTGTGTCTGTTTTTCTTTCGAAATATATCCACTTATACTACTCTAAATTGCTTTAGAATCCGTTAAAGTGTGTCGACATTTATCTTCTTTATAATTTGGGCCTATCAAATCACGTTTTTCATTGATAAAACTTGAGGACACATCTGTAATGCGTTTAGGAACGAGAAGACCCCATAATAGCTGCCAGCTAGAAAACAACGGAAAATACCACAAAGGCTTGGCGCCCATGTTACTTTCTAAAAAATGTTGAAAACAAGTAGAAGAACGAGAGAGAGAACGCATTGCTCCGCGTCGAAGTACAGGATACCTTGTTAAGAGCAGTGCTAGGCGTGTTAGTAAAACATAACGGCGTACTGGTTTCTTAAATTTTTTCGCTAAAACTTGTAAGTCTTTTTTTTGTAAACGGTCATCTATAAGTAATTGTGGCAATTCTTCGCTTACAATTTCCGCTTGCTCAAAAGCCATAGAAATTCCTTCGCCAGTGATTCCATCGAGATATACTTGCGCATCTCCAATTAGAATAATGCGATCATCTACAGCCGAACTACAACCTACAGCAAGTGGTCCAATTCCTTGTGCTTTACTCAACTCTTTACAATCGCGTACTTTCTCGTAAAGATCAGGAAAAAGCTCTAACAAACTACCAAACCAATCTTTCTTACGAGGTTTAAGTTTTTCTCGTTCCCATAAAAAGGCTATTTCTACGCGATTTTCACCTGAAGGTGTTACGTAAGCTTCAATACCCTTTCTCCAACGAATCTCAACATAAGGAGACCAAGGAGTTACAGCGAAATGTTGCCTTCCTCCCCACCTCTTTTGTTTTCCTGGAGCACGGCCTTCTAAACCAGCAATTTTTTTCACCTTCGAGCGTAGCCCATCAGCTCCTATAATCACCGAAAATCTTTCATTTAACGAATTTCCAGCGCAAGATAAAACAGCATCTATCCCTATCTCATCCCTAGAAAAACTTTGTAATTGAGTTTTTTCGCGAATCTCAACACACGAAAAACCCCTCGCTGTTTGTAGTAAAGCATTACTCAAATGCAAACGCCGTATTCCAAATCCGTCTCCGCTTTTAAAATGCGCCTGAGCAATAATATTACCATCTAAGTAACGAATACCAGCAAAAGGATAATACCCATCTTCAGGTAAGTTCTTATCAATATTATATTTTTGTAAAAAATGAACGCCTGTTGGCATTAATCCTTCACCACAAACTTTATCTCGAGGCCAGCAACTTTTTTCAACAACAACACAAGCTACATTTTTTTGGGCTAAAGTGATAGCAACACTCAAGCCAGCAGGACCACCACCAACAATAAGAACTCTAGACATTCTTAACTTTTCTTTCGCGCTGCGCTTGTCGATGCTGCCATACTCCTTGAATACTTTCTTTAAGAACTGTTTTTAAACCACCTTTACCAGGACTATACAATTCGTTTCGACGCCACTGTATCTTCGCAGCATTTCGCCTTATTTTGCCCGATGAAGTTCTTGGCAGTGTCCCTGGTTCTAAAAGTACAATATCCGCCGCTTTTAAATTACATTGCAATTGAATTCGTTCACCAATCTGCTTTTTCAACTCATCCATATTGTTAACTTGTTGTTTACGATATTCTACAAGAACAACTAAGCTCTCGCTATCATCTTCTTCTTTGATATAATCGCTAAATGCAGCAGCACATCCTTGGCGTACTCCGGGCAATTCTTCTAAGGCATGCTCAATGTCAGCAGCGCTATAATTACGTCCGCGGATAATAATCGCATCTTTGTAACGTCCGCAAAGATATAAATTATCTTCATGAATAAAACCTTGGTCTCCCGTATCTAACCAACCATCTTGAATAATTTCTGCTGTCGCTTCTGGATTTAAATAATACTCTTCCATAATACCATCGCTCTTCACCCACACACGACCAATAGCATTGTCATCTATTTTTTTATTAGAGCTACTTCGTATTTCTATCTCGGTATCAGGTAATGCGCGACCAACAGATGCTAAGGTAATTCCTTCATCTGCAAGAACCGCTTTGTCATGAATTTCTAGCTGTTCGCGATCAAAAACTGTAGAGATAGGAGTTTCTTCTAAGGAAGAAAAGGTAACCGCAAGTGTTGCCTCTGCCAACCCATAAACAGGAGAAAGAGAAGTCTCTTTAAAACCAACACTTGCAAATTTTTTGGAAAAATTTTTGAGTGTATTTGGATGTACAGCTTCCGCACCACACAAAGCAATTTTCCAACGAGAAAGATCTAATTCTGCCATATCTTTTTCAGATACGCGACTATTACACAAACCAAATGCAAAATTTGGAGCGACAGAAACAGTAGCTTTTTGCTTTGTTAGAGCTTCAAGCCACATTTTAGGACGCGCAATAAACTGTTCTGGACGAATTAGCGTCAGATCGCGTTTGGCCATCATTGTACTAAATAAGCATCCCACAAGACCCATATCATGATATAAAGGCAGCCAACTCACTGCACTGTGTTCCGTAATATCTCCAGGCAAAGTGCTTAAAATAGAATGAGTATTACGAATAATATTGTGATGTGATAAAGCAACTGGTTTAGGTGAACCAGTTGTCCCTGAACTAAACTGAATAATACACAGATCTCGCGAACTCATCTTCGCCATGTTTCCAGAAATGTTATCTTTCTGCAATTCATCAACCGTAAAACATCCCAATTCAGGACTTGCTTCTCGTACAGGCTCTCCCAAAAGATTGAATATTTTTTTGTCGGTAATCACTGCTTTACAACCAATGGACTTTAACATCGCGGCAGTGCGTTCTTTCCATTCATCCATACGTCCAAGACGCACCGGTGGATACAACGCAGCAGCTATTGCACCAGAAAAAATAACTCCAAAAAAAGCATGGTAAAAAGTAGGATCTGTTGGTAAAACAATCGCCACACGATCCCCTTTTTTAACGCCAAGCTTTTGTAATTTCCCTGTAACAAGGAGAGCTTTATCTTGTAACTCTTTATAGCTAAAAGAAGAAATACTATTCTTATTTTTCCAAAAGTGTACCTTGACTTCTGGAGCATCTGCGGCTCGCGAAAAAAGTTGATCTAGAGTCACACTGTCCATTTTCGTCTCGTCCATTTTATTACTCCGTAGCCATTTTTTCTTGCAATCGAACATCAATTAAATTCACAAGATCCTCAATTGTTTGCGGAGGATCTTCAGGGGTCTCATTTAAATATAGTTCCCAATGGTTCTCAATTTCTGTTGCCAAGGTAAGCAAACCAACACTATCTAAGCCTAAATCTTTTTGCAAATCCAAATTTTTATCAATGTTTGTTGTTTCTATTTCGCACTGTTCTTGTAGAATGCGCACAATTTCATTATAAATATCTATTTTCATATTACTCACCAGGTATAAAACGATGATCAGGTAATGATTCTTTGTATTCGCTCACTGATTGTAGGGCTTGCTCTTCCGCGCGAATACGAATAAGTAAAACCAAAGCATTACTTATACTAAACACTATAGCAGTGATCCAGCACCCAAAAATCACAGGTAAAGCTACTATTTCAATGATAACGCCCAAATAATTTGGATGACGAATATAACGATATATTCCACCTGCAACTGGCACAGATTCCGGAATTACGATAATTTTAACTGTCCAGCGACCATCTAATGTTCGAATCGCAACTATACGCAGAATTTGTCCTGCTAATAGCAAAATAAGCCCTACAGCAATCCACCACCATTGCGGTGGCATCTGACGATAAAAAGCTTCACCTACACAGCTAACTAACCATAAAGCATGAACTAGTTTCATAAAAATAAAATGCCTAGGAAACTTTTCTACTGCACGGTATTCTTCTTTTAATTTTTTTTCATTTCGCGCTGAAATGCGCATTTCCCATAGTCTTTGTATTGCGACCATAATAACCAGTGCAATATATAAATTTACTGCGGTAAACAACATCTAATTAACCCCAATTCAGAGCAGAATGCTGGCCCCATCGCCGTCATCAATCCCAGCGAATTCTTTTGTGGAAGATCATCGAGAAGCGCTTGCAAAACAAAGAGTACAGATACAGAACTCATATTTCCGTGTTTTGCTAAACAATCCCAACTGCTCTTTAAATCGTCAGGTTTCAAATTTAGTGCTTTTTCCATTGCTTTGAGAACTTTAGGTCCTCCAGGATGAGCCACATAAAAAACAATGTCATCTCTTTTGGCTTTACTACTCTCTAAAAAATCAGCAACCGCTTGCGGCATTTCATCTGAGACGATATTAGGCACCTTACTACTTAGTACAATCTTAAAACCGCTATCAACCATATCCCAACCCATAATTCGTTCTGTATTTGGAAAAAAGACAGAACGCCACGAACATACTTCAAATGGAGAATTTTGAGCTAAAGGATGTTCATCTCCAACAAGAAGCACTGCAGCTCCACCGTCGCCAAATAATCCAGAAGATATAATATTCGGAATACTAAGGTCTTGTCGTTGTAGTGTTAAAGAACATAGTTCAACACTGATAAAGATCGCAGCTTCTTTAGGATGCCCTTTTAAGTAATCGCATACGCGATTAATTCCTGCCACTCCAGCTAAACATCCTAAGCCTAAAATAGGCAAACGTTTTGTATAAGGTGAAAAAGGTATTTTATTCATCAGGCGCGCTTCTAAACTTGGTACAGAAACACCAGTAACAGTATTACTTACCAATAACTGAATATCCTCAGCAGAGATATTAGCTTGCTCTAAGAGATTATTAGTTGCTCGCTCAGCAACATCAACCCCTACTCGAATCCAAGCATCATTATGTCCACCAAAGCCTTCTAATGTATCGTATTCTTCAATAGGAAGGGCTAAGTGACGACCTCCTACAAGAACATTCCGATGAAAAGTCTCTAGGCGCTCTGGGTTAAAAAACTTTTCTGACCACTTAGACTTTAAAGCATCTATTAGAGTATCTTGGTCGTAATAATTAGGAGGAAATGCACAGCTAACACTGTGAATATAAGGCATGGGATTACGCTTTCTAAAAAATTTTATTATGCTAAACAATAGTTTAAATGTGATGCAAAAAGTATTTACAATTTTTTTATATAAATATTTTAAGATTAAAAACTTATATGGAACATAAGTACTTGTATACACACCACCTTAAATTTTTTCTTTGGCTCATTATAATATGTTTTTTGCGCGCAACAAGAAAAAATTTTACAACCCTGCTATAGCTATCATTGTCCTCAATGGCCAACACTTTTTCGATATCTACGTCTTAGACACAAATACCAACGCCCAACTAAAAGCCTTTCTTATTTCGGTTTGTTCTATGTTTTTACTTTGCAATTCGCAATTATAAAGTTACAGTTGTGTTTTGATGTATATTGTCAAAAAGTAAAATGACACAATCGTCATTGAAGGCTTAAGCCGTAAAAATTTTTCTTAAGGTAGTAAAACCATGATTACAAACTATACATTGATATGTATTTTACTTGGAATTGTTTTTTTAATCGCAACAACATGGTTGTGTAGGTTAGGCTTTTCAAAAAGCAAAGGTTGGGGATTTGTGGCCGCATTACCAGGGCTTGATTTACTATTTGCTATAAAGGAATCAAAGAAAGCATTTGTACCAATTATTATTAGATCAGCCGCTGTTTTAATTGTCATTTTTGCTGTTATATTTCCATTAGTTCATGCAAAATACTTAGAGATTACCTGGGGAAATCTTTATGAAATTCGTAGTGGTTTTGAAGCATACTACGCCAATAATGATTTTAAATATCCAAACAAACTACAGGATTTATACGACCAAAAAATTATTGCCACTCTAATGCCTTTCATTGCTCCGCAAAACCGCCAGAAAGTTTTCCTTTCTGGAAATAACTCTCTGAAATTCCAAACAGACTACAAATACTTATATCACAATTGCGAAGAAATAGAACAACTAGATAATTTCGAAACTATTGTTGTTTACGACTTGTCTTTTTTGTCATACTTTAATAAAGTTGTCTACATCACCCAAAGTGGAGATCCTCAAGAAGTTTCTGAAAAAGAATTTTTAAAACTATTTAAGAAACAATCTCAAATTCTAAAAAAGTACGAAATCAAACACTCCTTTAACAAAGGTATAGAAAATTAAGATCGTCATAACTTCTATATACAAAGTTTAAGAGCATGTCATTACCGTGAAGGCAGTAATCCAGCATAACTAATCCAAGCTTTGATATGCCTGGATTCATTTTCATGGGAATGACAATTAACGAATAAAAGAGTCCTATTTTCTTTTAGAATTTTTACTCACCAAGCAAAATTTTCCGCCTCCTGCGCGACGAACAAGTCTTTCTTTTACCATTTTTCCCAATGTAGCGCGAACGCGACTTATTTTCAACTCGCTCATCTTCGCTAATTCTTCATCACTTACCGGTCCATTACTTTTTTCTAATATTTGCCATAGTGCGCTCTGCATGTCTTTTTTATCATTCATTACAAGTCCTTTGCGGATAAAAGTGTTTGTAAAAATCCACTGTTGAAAACTGATGTACTGCTATGTATAATTCTGTTGAAATTTTAATCCCCTGTTCTTTAGCTAGTGTCAATGCGCACATACGATGATGACCTTCGTACAACATAAACTTTTCACCATCTGTTACTCCAAGCACTTGACTACAGTCAGGAAAGTTTTCCATAATACTCGCGATCTTCGGATTACGACTTAGAACACTTCGCGGTACTATATAACCAAACGAGGATAAATCGCGCTCTTCTTTTGTGGGAAAATCATCCTTAGCATAGTGTTTAAACCACGTATTAAAAGGGCCACAATAAGCTTTTGTTGCAAATAGTTCGGGGTCATCAATACGATAGACCCTCCATCCATTTTTAGGAAGATTAAATTCCTGCAAACAATGCTCGCGCCATTTTTCCCAAGAAGAATATTGTTTGTATATTTTTTGCCAAAAAACCTGGTCAATTTCATCTTGTTTCCAAGTTTGAATAATTTCATCCCAAGTAGTTTCTTTGACAAAGGAAAGTAAAGGAAAATTCACATTACGCAACCTATAAAAGAAATGAACTAGCAATAAAATGTGTTTTATGTTTTAGTAATAACATCAAACAAGCAGTTTTGCAAATGAATATAGCAAAACAATACCTCTATTAAAACAGGTATACCATTTATACAACAATCTACATAGAAAGGAAGTGCGAGGCAAATAGCTTGTGGTTCGTATAGTAAATCGTACTAAAGTTCTCCTTCCTCCCTAACGTTTTAGGGAATATCCTCGCCACGTTGACATGAAAAAATTAGGTCAGGGACGTTCCGGAATTGTTTTTATGGATGAAAATAAAACAAAAGTTCATAAAATTTTTATCGGAAGTAAATTAGCTAACGCAGTTCACTACATTTTTTTTGGAGCTCCTAATGCCTACACCTGGGACGAAAATGCCATAGAATGCGCTTATCTACGGCGAAATATTCTTAAAAAACTCACTCGTTTTTGGTTTAGTGGTACACTTGATGTCTCGGAAGCATTTGCCGTCCACTGGAACGAAGAATACCAAGCATATGAATTGCAAGCAGAACTCATAAACGGCCAAACGGCAATATTAAAACATTCGCTTCATGAAACACAAAAAAGCCCGCTAGATTTTGACTATCTTGCCCGAGAAATAATGTCTCCTTTACAAAAAAAACTCAAAGAAAGTGGCTTCGATGGTCTGGTTTGGCAAGCAGGTATGGGCAACCCAGTTGCGGCTAACAATTTTTTATACACAGGAACTAGCTGGGTATGGATAGATCTTGAATCTGGTGTTCCTGCTCTTATTCCACTAAATCCTATTCCACTATTTACATTTTATATCCCAAAAAGTTTTCGCCACCGCCGTGCTCTATTCGATGACGTCGATATCTCACAACTACAAAATTATATCGATAGTAATAATGAAAAACTTTCTAGTTTTTTGTCAAAACAAGAATTCGCTAACTTGCAACAAGAAATTGATCAACTACAAAAACACCAACACGCCTGGCGAACAACTAAAAGAATTGAACGCAGTTTAACTTACTCGCATAAAAAGAACAGGATAAGCGCCGAACAACTACAATTTTTTAAACGTTTTTCAATACTGTGGTACGGACGAGAAATTGCGCGCGTTTTTTGGCTGCTACTTAGTATTTTATTTTTTAGTATTCCTCAAAAATCTATACGTTTTATAACTAACTTTCCTTTCTTACAAAAATTTCTCAAAGCAATAAAGTTCGCCATATCTCAGCGCTACCGCGAAGAAAAGGCGCGTAACTATGTACGCAAAAGTATTCATCGCTGGCAACAGCGAAAGCAACTAGAACAAAAAACCGTCAGTATATTAGAAAAAGAAATCAATAAAAATGACACAAGTGCTTTTATTACTGACTTTGGCGTACACATAGCCATTAAACCATTCGTTAAAACATTTGAATACGTAGTCATCCCTTCCTTGTTAGTATCTGGGGTGGTCACTCTCAAATGGTCTATTTTTCTTATACTCGTTTCCGGGCCTGTAGCTCGTAGCCTTTACACAATATTTCGTTTAATTCAAAGCTATACTCGCAGTCAAAAAAGACCATGGGTTGCGCTTTTTATCGGAGCTATCCCTGTTATTGGTAACTTAGCATATCCAGCTCAAATGATTTATAGTGCATCAAACAACAATAATGTTGCCACATTCATCCTATACGACTCAGTAGGAAAGTTCGGTATACTAATGCCTATATGGGGCGGAGAAGACACAGCAACAGAACATTTCTTTAATCGTTCACTATATTTCGGTTTGCGAATCTTAAAAAGAAAGCACTCTTAAACAAAAAAAAGTGCAATAGTTACTCAACATTTGTCTTCTTTGTTATAGAGTATAACTTTGCACTTCAAAGGACCTTCTACTCTCTAAAATAATTCACATTAAAAACAATTCTTATGTTCTGTCGAAGCCGCTACGATTATGGCAACAGGTACAATGGCTATTTAATTGATAACGCTGCATAAAAACCTAAACACTTATACACTCTAGCCATGTCATTTTTAAAATTTTCATGATTATTAGTAAACATATTCTAAAAAATTT
The DNA here is from genome assembly GCF_041508025.1 of Candidatus Uabimicrobium helgolandensis. Taxonomy (NCBI): domain Bacteria; kingdom Pseudomonadati; phylum Planctomycetota; class Candidatus Uabimicrobiia; order Candidatus Uabimicrobiales; family Candidatus Uabimicrobiaceae; genus Candidatus Uabimicrobium; species Candidatus Uabimicrobium helgolandensis. The sequence goes on along the minus strand of NZ_CP165719.1, from coordinate 519,768 downwards.
TCAACTAGCACTACTACCAATACTCAACTATAATATGAAAAAAATGAACGAGGAAACCCACTTAAGTATTGGAAAGGTATCATTTTGAATAGTTATGTTGTTGTAGGAGTAGAGAGAAGAGGGCTTTTACTTCTTGCTATTATTTTAAAAAATAACAATAGCGGCAAAAAAATCGAAGTATATACCCAAGATAGAGAAAAAATTAGTATTGCTGAAAAAAAAATACTATGGAATTTCAACAGCCAAATCAAAGCCGATAATGAAAAAAGTATGAGATTAAAAATTGCAGAGCTAATTGATGAATATGCCCAACAACAAATTGATATTCCAACGTTATGGGAATTATTAGATGAAGGCGAAATATATACTCTAGAAAATCTTTTACAAGTATATTTCACTGATTACACAAATACTGACGCCGGTTCTCTATTTGTAGCTCTTGGAAAAAATCCACTATACTTCAAACTAAATAATGGCAAATTTGAAAAAAATTCTCAGCAAAATGTAGAAGCAAATCTCCAAAGAATTCACAATGAAAAAATGCGCCAACAACAAGAAGATTTGTTTATAAAGTGGTTTCTCTCTTACCACGGCAACAAAGACATTCCAGAAGAGTTTGTTTCCCTTCTCGAAAAGGCAAAAACATATGCTCTTTATGGTGATCTATCAAGTTCAGAAGTAAAAAAAGTAGGTAGCCTATTAGGAAAAACACCCGACGAAATGCTACTTCTTTTAGAAAATAAAGAAGTCATCAGCAAAAATATTAATCAAGTCGTTTATCGCCAAGGATTACAAACTAAATTTTCTCCACAAGTCATGTCAGAAGTGGAAGAAATTATTAAAGAAGAAGTTACCTGGGAAGGTCGTCGTGTAGTAAGTGATATATGGAACATTGCGATTGATGATAAGCAAACAGAAGAAGTTGATGATGCCATTTCACTCCATGAAGAAGATGGTCTATCCGTAGTAGGCGTTCATATTGCTGATGTTGAATCAGTAATAAAAAAAGATAGCGCTCTTGATTCTATGGCAGAAGATCGATTTGCCACAGTTTATTTTCTTGATGGAAAAGTACCACTATTTCCAATGGAACTTGTTAAAAAGCGTCTAACACTAGCAGAAGATTCCCCAAGAGCCACAATTTCTGGCTTTTTTCATTTTGATTATGACGGAACTTTACAAAAAAGTAAATTCGAAAAAACCGTCCTTAGTTTGCGAAAAAGAGCAACATACGAAGATAGCCTCGGCGAATTAGGAAAAGATGATCATTTTTGTAAACTGCACGAAATAGCACAAAAAATTCGCGAATTACGCTGCGAAAAAGGTGCCATCATAACGAATTTTCCTGACACGAGTATTAATATCGAAGACGAAAATGACATTAAGTTCAAATTAACCTCAGCAACTACTCCAGCGCACACAGTAGTATCTGAATTCATGATTTACTTCAATCATATTCTTGCTCAAACAATGGCCAAAAAGGGCATCCCTGCTTTTTATAGAATACAATCAATAAACAATCCTGTAGATAGTTTGGTAAAAGACAACCCCGTTTACCCTATACAACTTCGTAGATGTTTAGGAGGTGCAACTTTATCTTTAACACCAGGAAAGCACGCAACTCTTGGTTTAGATGCTTACACACAAGGAACATCACCCATTCGCCGTTACGGTGACCTAATAATTCATCGTCAATTTTTTCAATTTATGAATACAAACAAAATGTGCTACTCTTCAGATGAAGTTAGAAGAAAAATATCTTCTATCGAAAAAGGAGAGAAAAAAATCAAAATATCAGAAAACGAGCGTTATTTATTTTGGTTTTACAAGTATCTGAAACAGCAAAAAGGCAAGATTTACAAAGGATACGTATCTAAAGCATTTGACAACAATCGCGTATTAGTTTTTTTCCCAGGTCTATTTCAGGAATTTTCCACAAAAGTAGATAGAGAATCTTACGCAAAAGAGGGCACAGAAGTGTCTTTTCGTATTCAAGGCGCATCCCCACGTAAACAAAGACTACATTTACAACATGTAATCCCTAACTAGTAAGTACTGGTTTCTCTCCCTTTAATTAGGGAGAGAAAAGCTTAGAAGTTTAGTTAAAGTTCAAGTAAAAACTTTAAACTCAAGTTCACAGACGAGTTCAGATTCACAAGCAGGCTCAGATTCGAAAAAGAGGTAAGACATTAAATGATGGCCTTAATCAAAAGGATAAATATTGGTGTGTACTACCTAGAGTTTTAGCACATAAATATCAAACTACTCAATACACGCACCTAAATACTGAAATATTTTGTGATCTAAGAACTCTTTATCTTCGTCTTCAGAAACTTCGATAATTAATTCATCATCTGTAAACTTCACACGTCCAACGGTTTTTAATTTTTTCTTTGCAAAAACACCTTTTTTACGTGCTTCTATCCACAAAAATTCTCGCGCACCGTCTGTTGATTCGTCTGACTCTCTAAATACAGAGGTTTGGCGAACTTCTACTTCGACATCATCGCGATCTTTAACCATAGCATAACGCAAAACACTACCTGTAAACTCTTCTTTTTTCTTTTCTACTTTCCAATCGATATTACCTACTAGCTTTACAGCATTGTAAAACTCTTTAGGAACCTCGTAGCCATCTTCTTTATTCGCGCGTACTACGCCTCGTAAAATATCCTTCACTGCACTTTCATCTATCTTAAGCAATTTCCGATCCGCTAAAAACTCATTTCGAAATTTTTCTTCGGTAATACGGCTCACAAGAAACGAATCATCACATTTGCTAACAGAAACAAGAATCCCAAAATGAACAAATGACAAAAGACCACTTGGAAGTTTGCGAGCAAATAAAATCGATGCGTTCCCAGACGATTGCCAATCTGGATTAATCCACGCTCCATGAAATTGTAAATTACTATTTAATAATTTATTATTGTTTTTTTTAGACTTACGTTTCTTAGCCATCTGTTACCTTACGTGAGATTAGAAATAATCAAAATAATGATAAATAAACATATGATCACGATCCAAATTCCAGCATACTGGCTTTGGCTCTTGCGATGTTTTCGTGCATATTTTTTCGATTTACGTATACGTCCTGTGTTTTTATTTCGAGACAGAGCTTTATTCTTTTTGGTTTTACTCAAATCAATAATTTGCGTTTTCTTCTCTTGAATTTCGTGCGCCTCTAATCCTTCTTCACTTTCTTTTTTTTGCTGAAGTAAAAAGCCTTCAAGGTGCTTAACCATGTCCATAGCAGTTTGATATCGTTCTTCGCGGTTCTTTTTCATTGCTTTTAAACAAATTTCCTCAAGCATTTCAGGAATTTCACTGTTAATTTCTCTTGGTTTCTCTGGATGTTCTTGGACAATTTGCATAATGGCGGCAAAACTATTAGAAGCATTAACACAACGCTTTTTAGTTAAAGCTTCATACATCACAACCCCTAAAGAATATATATCGGAACGGTTATCAATTCCTTGGCCTTGGGCTTGCTCAGGAGACATAAAATCAGGAGTTCCAATAATAGCGCCCTCTGGTGTTAAACGCGTATCGTTTTGTATATTTGCAACTAAACCAAAATCCATCAAATAACAACGATTTTCTTTTGCTGATATGAGTATATTTGAAGTTTTAATATCGCGATGAACCAAACCTTTTTTGTGTGCATAAAACATTGCCAAAGCAATATTTTTAACAATTGTAGCAATCTGTTTCCAAGTAAAAGTATTACTTTTTAAGAGTTCTTCAAAATTCAACCCATCGACATATTGCATAACAATATAACCACGCCCTTCTTCTTCGACAATATCATAAACTTGTATGATATAGGTATGATTCAACTGAGCAATAGCATGAGCTTCATTAATTAGTCTTTGTTTCTTTCCTTCGTTAAAAGACTTTAAATTAACAACTTTGATTGCAACAACTCGGTTTAGTTTTGCGTCAAAACCTTTAAAAACAATACCCATTCCTCCGCTACCAATAAACATTTTAATTTGATAACGACTAGCTATCGTTTTTTCGATAAACTCTGCATAATTTTCATGAGTATTATTTTGAGGTTGTTGCATTTTAAAGCTCCTCGGAACATAAATTGATGACTGAAAAGAAAGAAAGGTAAAACAAATTATATAAATAAATATTCATTAGTTTCAATAAAATAATTTATTTGCAAAATATGTCAGTTTATGCTATATAGGGTAGCATAAATAGGTTATTTTCAAGTACCCAACGAATACTAGATAACTACATTTAAAAACTTCCAACACTTAGTAAAACCTATAAAAAACAAATTTCTTGGGTCTTATTAGTTTATGATTTGTGAGATTTTCATGATACAATTTCAAAATCGACAAATTCAATTACCAGATGGCGCTCCTGTAATCGTATCCAGGATATTAGGCTCTATTGATGGCTCTACAGTAAGGCAATTTGAGGAAAAACTTCTAGGCTTTCTAGGCCAAGGTGTACAACATTTGATCATTGTTTTTTCGCAAGTGAACTACATTAATAGTACTGGTATGGGTGTTCTTGTTAAAATCGCTGATAAATTTCAAGAGAGTGGTGGAGATATCAGCTTAATTGATGTACCTGACAAACTCATTGCATTATTTAATATGCTAGGTTTGTTATCGTTGATTAAATTATCAAAATCAGAAGAAGAAGCGGTACAAACATTCTATAAAAATAGAAGCCAAGGTTCTGGATCAGCTCAGCAAGCATCTGTCCAACCAAAACCAGTAGCTCCAAAACCACAACCCGCTGTGTCGCAACCTCGAAGAACAGTTTCTAGATCTGCACCTCCAAAACAAGCGGCTACAAAACCGCGCAGTGGAGCTAAACGCAAAACGTATATTATCCGTTGCCAAAGTTGCAGTAGTAAAATTAATTTAGGAGCTCGCCCAAAAGTAGGCACATACAGGTGTCCAAGATGCATGGTAGTTTTCAAACTACAAAAAAATGGAAAAATACATTTTCAAAAATAGCAACCTGTAGATTTAACCACCAAATAAAAAAGAGGACGAATATTTCCGTCCTCAATATTTATATAAATTTGATAAATTATAAAGGTCCTGTCATTAATACCATTTAGTTAATGGCTAATTTATTCCTTAAATTATTCTATAGATAATGTGAAAACAGTAACAATGTCTTCGGAAACAAACTTTTTTATAATCCATTCGCGGTTTGTAGCCAAGTATAACTTCTGTTGAGTATCGCTACTTAAAATAACAGGTGAATGTATTGGGCCATGTGGCGTTTTTCTTAAAGGAATAGGTAATAACAACTTAGAATTTTTAATATCAATATCACAAAAAATTTCGTTTGTTATATCATTTCGCTCGGCCAAAACGGAAAATTCAAGCCCGTGCCTCATTGTGCTAACAATAGGATCTCCTATTGATGCCCTTGTTGCCACTTCTACATCATAATCATATACTATATTAAAGACTTGATAATTAAAATTTCGAGACCTTTGAGAATTAACTCCACTAAGATGTAGATAATCAGAGGCATATTCGCTGAAAAACAATTGCTTTTCCTTTTTGATATAGTTAGTCTTTTGTACTAGCTCACTATATTTGTTTTTTGGTACTTTATACTTACAAACGCGAATACTGTAATAATTACTCCACATATCCTCAAGTTCTTTTAATTTAGCGCTCATGTCTGTTTTGGAGACATTGGTAATAAATCTTCCAAACACCAGATCATCTTTTAACAAGTACTTACCAAATCGATCATTAATATCTTCATCATCTGCTTCTTCAAATAAAACCCCCTTACTTTTATTTTCCTCAAATAAGACACCCACTGCTCCATAGTCAGGCGATGGACTTTCGTTATTCTCGTAATCAAAAGGATAAGAAAGATAATATAATAAGCCACCATCATAGAGTTTCATTGTAAAATCTTGTTGTTTTTTCAATGATAGCGTTGCGTAAATAGCATAAACATTACCATTTGCTGTATAATATGTGAGCAAAGATCTTTTTCCCACAGCAACTCTGAAACTGCCATAAGATCCTTCATGTCTATAACGAGGAAGGTCTATTCCTGGTACACTTTTTGTGGCTTGAGTATCTATTCCGTCTAAATCGAGTTGGCTAACACCACCAAAGAGATGAATATGTTTATTATCAAAAGAAACAAAAGGCACCACTTCTAAACTAAAGCCTTCTTTCAACATATTAATTACTGGATCAGAACACTCACTGCCTTCTGCTACTTCCACATCATAGTCAGAAATAAAAGTATGCGTTGTTGAGAGAGAAACTGTCTGTTTTTGACCACAATTAAGCGTTACAAATTGTTCATGTACAACCTCACTATTTTTAAAATCGGGGAATTCTTTAACAGGAACGCGCACTACTTGCAAATCCATAGAAATAGATCTCAAAAACCGCATTTTAATTTGCTCAAAAAGCACCTGCAATTCGCGATGAACACCTTTTGTTTGAACAACATGCAAAAATTTATCGTCAATATCAATAAGCGACTCAGATTTACTCCACGTTTTTGGTGCCACAAAACGACGAATAAAATCAAGTATGGTATTATCGTATTCACCTTCTTCTTGTAAAATAACACCTTCTTCTTGTAAAATAACACCTTCAGCTTCATCTTGAGGATTTGGTAATTTTATTGCCTCTCTAATAATACTAGCGTTATACTTTTTATACACATAATCTTCACTGTAAACGCTTGACAAAACTATTATCGCAAAAATAATTGCTCTCATATTTCGCTCCTTTTTAACCAATTTATCCATAAATATTCGTTTGTGCCAAAATCTTCATTCGTTAGTTTTTCTAAAATAACACTTGCAGATTTTCTTAAGCGAGAACTCCGTAACATTACAACTAAATAAGGAATAATTTTTTTCTTTGGCATATGAAGTAGTGCCTTTGTTGCAATCAAACTAAGTCCTTTTTTATATGCAACATTTACAATAGGCTCGATCATTTCTGGTGAAACATTATTTCCTATCGCTTTCAAAAATTCATTGTGCAAATGTCCATGTTGCAAACCTCTGATCATGAATCGATTAACGCGAGGACTATCTTTTGTAGTTGCAAGAACAGACAGAGCTAACGAACGATATTTTTTATACGGCACTAAATTCATAAAAAAATCAACGTTTTGTGCGCTTTTAAACTTAGATAAACTGTTAACTATCTTAGAAAAATTACGCGTTCTAGCTGTCATTTCAAGTAGAACGCCAGCTGTTCGATCATCGAAAATCTGTGTTGACAATTCAATTCCGACAGGATCATCTTGTCTGATCTTTTCATGAATTAAATCAATACTAAATGGCCGCAAACAATGCAGTGCTCGAACAGCATCTCCTCTTATTTGGTAACGATTCATGCAAGTAAATAGTACTCTTGCTGCTTTAATACTACTTCTCTTGCCCAAAGCTCTTATTGCTTCTTTGTTGCCTGATAAAGCAGATCTTTTGAGCATCATGAGACTGTAATATCCACGTAAATCTCCCAAAACACGCCACATAACAGCTTTATTTAATGTAGCAAAATAACGATATGCATCTCGCTCCGATTCTTTTATTAACGATAGAGCCAAGAGATAAAAATTATCGTGATCTAAGGCCTTTACAACTATCGGCAAAGATCGTTTTTTGTCTGTTTGCCATAAATGATACAAAGAAAGATGTTTTTCTCTACCACGCGCATATAGTTGCTCTAAATTGTTAAATGAATCGGACATTTTTCGTAAAGTTAGTAACTTTAAAACGAATTTTTCTACTTTAAGAAATCGCTCATCGCGTAAAAAGTAACGTTTATCAACTGTGCCCAACTCTTTTTCTTTTAGTAATATAACTCGTTGTGCTTGTTGATCATTTGCTAAAGCTAAATCATAGATTTTGTAATCATCTTGATAAAAAATGTTTAAAAAATACATGCCTAAAATAGTCAATAGTAAAGCTGCAGCGGTGACATAGCGATAAATAGGAAAACGCTTCTTAAAGACAAATTCGTTTGAATAATTCTTCCAATATTTTTCACCTGGATCACCAAAAGATATCTCAGAAAACAAGGCTTCCTGTTTTTGTAAATCTTTCCACCTACTCGCGCAATTTTCGCAGCTCTTTAAGTGCAAATCGAGTAACCTACTCTTTTTTCTAGATAACTCACTATCTAATTTTGATGACATATAGTTTTTTGCTTGGTTACATTTCATCGTTTGTCCGTTCCATTAAATCGCGAAGCTTATTACGGGCATAGCTAACATGCGCTTTTGCGGCGCTATTAGAAATCCCCATAATCTGAGAGATTTCTTTATAACTAAGCCCTTCAAAGCATCGTAATACTAAAGCAACTTTTTGTTTTTTAGGCAACTGAGCAATTGCACATTTCATTGCTTTTTCCATTTCATTATCATCTTCTTCTTGTCTATCTATTGCTAAAGAATTCAGATCAACATCACTCACAACTTTCAACATAGGACGACGTATTATGCTACGATAGTAGTTACTTGCTATTCTATACAACCAAGGAACAAAACTCGATTCCTCTTTTAAGGTATGTAATTTATTATAAGCGCGTAAAAAAGTTTCCTGCGATATATCTTCTGCTTTTTGGTGATCTTGAGATAACTTTAAAGCAAAAAAATATATACGTTTTTTATGACGCTCAACAATAGCATTGAACACACGAGTGTTTCCCTGTTTAAATTGTAAAATAAGTTGCGTATCATTCATTCTTGCCATCTTAATAAGAGAAAAGAAAATCTTAAAGCTGTACTTATATAGATGCAGGGATTAAATAAAGGTTAAAAACTTTTTGAAAAAAATTTAGGTGTGCTATCAATTAGAAAAACAATTACCGTAAGGGGGCTACGCTTATGATCTAATTGACAATAAATCCTTGATGATAGAGGGAAGGTAAAAAAATCTCAACACAGTTAAAATTCAAGTATTTCTTTACTATTATCTAAAAAATACTGAAACTTGTCCAAAAACTGCGCCACGTGAAAACCATCCATTAAAGCATGGTTCACTTCAATTGAGATTGGCATATTTACTTTGTCATTTTGCTCTTCGCACTTACCAAAAACTATTCGCGGCACAGAATCTGTTCTTGGCATACGATGAGCATGGGACAAACTTCGAAAGTGGATCCACGGCAAAACAGAGTAATAAACTAAATCATCTCGATCTTCGTTAGTGTCAAAAGGCATTGTTTCCAACTTGGAACTCACTTTTTGCATTTGCTGGTGGAATGCAGAAAATCCTTCTGTATGTTTTAAATAGCAGAAATTTATACTACCATCATTTTTCATCATTATCCATCCTGCATCAATTCTATCATACACAACAACATTATTACCTTGTATTCGATAACGCATTTCAGGGGTTTCATTAACAGCTTTTTGCGATAAGTATAAATAAGCATGAGACAGTGAAATCTTGTTTGCTTTTGTGTATACGATTAAATTTTTTATATCTAAGGTTGTGCAAATATTAAAAAATGGATTTTCATACTCCTTGAAAAAGAAATACTGATCTTTTCTAGCCCAATTTTCAATGTCTAAGTACTTCATTCTCTCTCCCTAATACCAATAAATTTTTGTTATTCAATTTTTTGCAGATGAATCTCTACCGGCACACCATTCAAAGCGGCATTACCACTAAGCTCGTCAAGATATTCGTCATCAGTAAGATCGTTAACACTCACTCCAGCATGCTGTTGTGCTGTTTTCATTTTAACCCCAACGCGACCATGCCCCCAGCCATGAGGAATACTCACTACCCCAGGCATAATATCATCATAAATTTCGGCTTCAATTTCTATTTCCCCAACCCGTGAAGTAACTTTAACATTACTTCCATTTTGTATACTTAACGCTGATGCGTCACTACTATGTATCCACATAGTGCATCTATTTGGACCTTTAACTAGGCGCCTGCAGTTATGCATCCAAGAATTATTGCTACGTAAATTGCGTCTTCCTATAAGTACAAACCTATGTTTTTCTACTTGGCTTAGTTTTGTTGCTGCCCGCTGTAAATCCTGTTTAAAAACTAAGGGAACAAGATCTACTTTTTTATCTTTTGTTGTTAAGCGCTGCGGAAGACATGGTTTCAAGGCTCCAAGATCAATACCATGCACTGATTTTCTTATTTTTCTTAGCGTCAAGCCGCCAAACAATTTACCATAAGGACCAAGACGAAATCCTAAAGCAATTAAGTTTAGAGGAGTCACGATAGCATATAATAATCGCCAAAAAAAAGATCGTAGTTTGTTATTCTCCAATCGAACATGCAATTCGCGAAAAATTTGCCAGTCATGTCGCATATCTTTAGGGCGAGAGAACAGAGCAGGAGAATATTTCACAAAATTGCGAACAGCAAGAGCCAAAAATATAAAATCATAATGGTCGTGCTCTAAAGTGTGGGTTGGAGGTAAAATAATATTTGAGTGGCGTGTTGTTTCGTTGATGTAAAAATCAACAGCAACCACATAGTCAAGACTACTTATTGCCTCATTTAGTTTATTACCATTTGGCGTTGATAATACAGGATTTCCTGCCACAGTTATCAATGCTTTAATTTGACCTTCTCCAGGAGTTAACATTTCATCAGCCATTGTAGCAACAGGAGTCTCACCATTAAACTCTGGTAAGTTATGCACGCGACTTTTCCAAGAAGCAAATTGCCCATCTCCTGACTTTTGAGTAAGCCCTACAATATCAAGTGCAGGTTTACTAAACATTGCCCCGCCTGCGCGATCAAAATTTCCAGATACAATATTCAACAAAGTAATTAGCCACTGCGTGACTGTTCCAAATTCTTGAATAGACACCCCTAGTCTTCCATAACAAACCGCCGATTTTGCTTCGCAAAAATCTTTGGTAAGCTCGTAAATCTTCTGAGAAGGTATACCTGTAACCTTTTCTACTTTCTCAGGAGAATACTCAACAAACAACTCAAAAAGCTCGTTTTTATTTTTATAATACGAAGGTAACGAATCACAACAATCCCAATTTTTGGTAAATATCACATTTAACATCGCTAACAATAAAAAAACATCACTGCCAGGCTTAATGAAGCAGTGCCTATCGGCAAGTTTTGCAGTGCGCGTATAAATAGGATCGACAACAGTTACCTTACCTCCGCGCTTTTGAATATCCTTAATACGTTTAGATATATTTGGAGCAGACATCAGGCTACCGTTAGATACCGCAGGATTTGCTCCAATGATTAGAAAAAAATCACTACGATCTACGTCTGGCACTGGAAGAAGCATAGCATTGCCAAACATTTTAAGACCAACCAAATGATGTGGTATTTGATCAACAGTTGAAGCAGAGTAACGATTTTTTGTTTGTAAATTTTTCGCTAAAAGCAATCCAAAAATAGATCCATAATTATGTACAACAGGATTACCTAAATACAACGCAACAGCATCTTTGCCATGATCTTTCTGAATCTGCTTCAAATTTTTAGCGACATCATCAAACGCTTCTTTCCAAGATATTTTTTCCCACCCCTCAGATGTACGTTTCATCGGTTGGCGCAATCGATCACAATCTTCGTATACATCTTGAAGTGCAACCGCTTTAGGGCAAATATAACCTTTACTAAAAGGGTCTTGTTTATCACCGCGAATACTACAAATTTTGTTATTTTGCGTATGAATTTCTATTCCACACATTGCTTCACAAAGATTACAAGTACGATAGTGGATTGTCATATATTTTCCTGTTCTAAGTGATCTGATAAAAGTAGTTACCTGCTCAATGCATGGCTTTTATTTTCTAGTGCGGCGCAACAAGGATGCCAGCTGTAGCTGCGTAACGAAGGAGTAACAAAGCTAAAAATTAAAAGAACAAAATGCCAATGGGTAAATATTTTCGGTGGTTACTTATTATAATTTTTAGAGAAGGTTACCACATAATTTCCACGAATTACCTTTCGCAGTTAAAGTATCCATGGCAATAGTTTCGTTATTTGCGGTTTTAATTTTAGCAATATGCCCATTTTCAACAAGTACTTTTGCAGAAAGTACGTCATTAAAAATTTCAATCGCAAATGTCCAGTATTTTCCTTGTGCCAAACTCAAAACGAGATTAATGTCTATTTGAGTTGCATCTGGAAGTGCTTTTGTTGTTAGTAACTGATTCAAATTCTCCGTAAAATCTTCATAAGACACAGTTCTACTATCTTCATTTAATTTCTCCGGTATGTTTTTCATCAGTAGCAACAAATAGTTTTCTTTATGAGAATTTGCCATGATAGAGCAAAACTCTATTGTTTTGTGTTCTAAGTAATCGCAGTCTAAAACAACAACAGCTTTGCGTTTTTTGAGATATAAATTTAGTTCAGCAATACTTCCCATAAAGTGCACGCGAGAAAAATGATAAAAAGTTTTACGTATATGATCAATAGGCCATTCACCGAGAATAACAATATCAGTATCTTCTTCTAGGTCAAGTTGGTGCAACATTGTTTCTGTAAAAACTCTTAGCTTTTGCGATATTTTCATTTTTTTATTACTAACGTAATTTTTTACATCAGTATAAATAACATTAGCATCTTGTTTTGTTGCAAATTTAGCAGGCTTCATTTCTAACAAAGAGCGAATATCAACCATTAAGTCTCCATAAGACTGATAGCGTTTATCAGGGTCTTTTTGCAACATCTTACTTAAAATAATACTGCTTGTATAACCAACAGAATTATTGTGCATAGCAGGAGGTTTAATTAACGACTCTTCGTGTTTTTGTTGTATATCCTCAGGGCTTTGGCCTACAAACACATACTTCCCTGTAAGAATGTAGTATACAGTGTTACCTAAGGAGTATATGTCTGAGCGAAAATCACCACCATCTCCATGATATTTTTCAGGACTAATATAACCTGGTGTTCCTAAAATAACCTCACTCTCACGTTTATGAGCAAGAACCTCTGAAATACCAAAATCGGTTAGTTTAATAAAGTCGTTACGCGTCATTAGAATATTTTCAGGTTTTATATCGTTATGAACAATTCCTTCTTGTAATGCAACCTGAAGCCCCTGGCAAATTTGCAAAGCAATTGTCCAGGCCTGCATCTCAGGTAAAACGCTACGCTCGATTTCTTGTTTTAATGAACCCTTTTGAACATATTCAATAGCAATATAATGAAAATCATCTTCCTGGCCAACATCATAAATACTGACTATATTTGGATGCTGTAAAGTTGCCAAAATTTTAGCTTCTCCCAACGGTTTAGCAGAATCCAATACAAGTGTGGGGTGAGATTTAGGGGTAATTTTTAAAGCCACTAAGCGGCCCAGAGGTTGTTGTCTAGCCAAATAAACATCTCCTGTTCCACCTTTTCCCAATAGTTTTATAATTTCGAAACCTTTAAAATTTTTACCGATCATATTGCTACCCTGAAAATAATGTTTTAGTAAATAACCTGCGATTTTCTATCAAAGTTAGGAGCCTGTTACAAAGTTATTTTATAACAAGCTATAAGTTTTCACTTAGAATCTATTCTTAAATATCAATTAAGTCTAAAGAACGGTCCCCATTAATATGATAATTTTGCACTATGCGTTTATTTGCTTGTGAAACTTGTTTTGCGTCACATATAATAATTCGACCACCCGATGTTTTAACAGTAATAGTATCTTTCGCGTTAGTCATAATCGTTACAAAATCTATCATATTCTTTGGTCTAGTATCATTCACGAATGCAACTACTTCGTTAGATATATTCTGATAACCCACATTTACTTCATCTGAAAGTACCTGTGCAAGAATAACAACTTCTTGTCTTTCTTCTGTACGCACACCAGAATAAAAAAGATCTAAAAACTCTACCGGAGCTTTATCCCACCATTTATTCCAAGTTGCAATATAATCCAAACAAAGTTTTTGAAAAACAAGACCACCATAAATAAAATAAGTCGGATTATTATCATAGCTCCAAAAAGGAATAAGTGGTGCACATTCTTTTAAAACTACGTTTACATCCAGATAATTTCCTTGTCGAATAACCTTTAAGGAAATTTCATCATCAACAAAGTGGTCGCCCATCACAACTTCATACATGGTGCGATATTGATCGCGATATTTAATCGTACCATTATTAGCTATTTTATATCCATCAATTTCAACAAGCACATCTTCAGGCATTAATGTTTTCCAAGCAGAACCACCATACTGAACAGTTGTTAGTAAAATACCGCTATCTGTTGATGATAACTTTTTATAAGAACGCAACATAGGATTTTCCATATTTTGTGTCCTTATACCAAGATGTGGAACTTTTACGATAGAAACATCTTGTGATTTCTTGATAAATCGATGAATAAGATTCGAAGGTACCAGTTCCCCTATATTTTCAGCCGCTTTTAAAGTTTGAAAGGCAATACCAATTACTTTATCTTCTTTAAAGACAGGTCCTCCGCTATTTCCTTCATTAATGGCAGCATCAACTGTTACGGCCAATAAATGTCGCCTTGAATGGCTATAGCGCTGAACCTCGATACGAGAAACAACGCCCTCTGTCACAGATATTTCGCGCCCACCAATAGGGTATCCAACAACAGTAACACGATCTTGCAACGAAGGTAAATCTCCTATTTCAGCGATGCAAATACCTTCCATAAAATTAGGCTCTTTTACTTCGAGAATAGCCAAATCGGAATCGTGACAAATACTCAAAATTTGAGCAGTAAATTTATTTGGATCAGAAGCTTTTTGAACTTGCAAAAAAGTCGAATTAGCAACGACATGAGCACCTGTAAGAATTTTACCAGACCCAACAACAACCCCCGACCCAGTACCACTTGATGGCGTGTCAGACTGCCAAGGATTGTCATAATCGACTTCTAGAGTAGTTGCAAATATACGAATAACAGAAGAGTACAGCATAGTTTGTTGTTCCTATTTCGAGTATAAACACATTTAACGCGAGCGCTGCTATTTATATTGATCTTTATAAAATGGAGTGAGCACTCTCACCCCATAACTAAACACTATTCACCAAAATTATCAAGTAGTTTGTCGCAAACATAAAAAATTTTTCCTCCAACCTATAAATTATGTTATCATAAACTATGTAGAGTCACCTTCTTTGATTATCTTAAACTACAGAGCATACCGACATATTTAGACAAGAGTAAGTCACTCTCAAAACTTTTTATCCTCACTAGATGTACCATCCAGCTTTATATAATGTCAGAGTTTTATTTAGAAAGAGACTATTATGCGTTATATATTTATATTTTTGTTCTTGCTACTTCCTTTATTAGCAACAGACGTTGACATCAATGACAACAACAATGAGTTAATTATTCAAACTTCGTCCATAAAAATTTCTATTGCCAAAAATCCTTGGCATTTACGTGTAGCAAATAGTAATGGTGACACTCTCGCAGAAGAAGGAGACATACGCAAAGGCGGATCTCTACCTGAACCTCCTGATACGCCTTTAGGTTACTATAGCGACGAACACACTTTTGGTCCCTTAGTATATAGAGTATATCGCGATAAGCGCATTGAAGCTTTAGGGACTAATATCAATGAAGGAGAGGCCTTCCACGTTCAAAATATTATTAATTGGCAAAGCGTGGAGAACGGCATTGAAATTAACTGTACTACATCGGAAGTTGATGACCCTAGTATTGTTTCTATGAAAGTACTCATCACTTTTACTTCCGATAACATTTTTCAATTTAAAGCAACACTATCTAAAACCAAAGCAGTATGGAATTTTAGTGAAACCTTCACTTCACACGAAAATGAGCATTATTTTGGTCTAGGTGAGCATTTTAATGCTTCCGATTCTAAAGGCTATGTAAGAGGAATGCAACCAGAGTACGCTCCAGGAAGTAAATCCGAGCACAGTAAAACTCACTTACTCGTTCCTTTTTACATCAGTAATAAAGGCTACGGTGTGTTTGCACCAATTAGACGCCGCGGGTACTTTGATATGGGCGCTTCATTTGCTGACTTAGCGCGCTTCACTTTTGATACCAATACTCTTGAATTCTATTTCATTGCAAATCAAGATCCTAAAAAAACCATGACCTCTTACATGCAAATAGTGGGAATGCCGCCTCTCTATCCTAAGTGGGTGTTTGCTCCTCATCAGTGGCGTAATGTTCACAACCATGAGGATGAAGTGTATGAGGACATGGAAAAAATGCGTGGCTTTGATATTCCAGGAAGTGTTATTTGGATTGATAACCCTTGGCAAACAGAATACAACAATTTCAAATTCAATAAAGAACAGTTTCCAAAAATTCAAAACTTAATTAAAAACATGCGTAGCAAAGGTTACAGAGCTGCCTTGTGGTCAAGTGAATTCTTGAATAGCGAAGCAAGCGAATTTGGCGAAGCAATGGCAAATGGTTATCTTCTGGGCATGGACAAACATCAGACTCCTTTTGTTATGCCTTGGGCAAATGGCTGGGGAGCTCCAGTAAACTTCGTCAATCCCGAAGCGCGCAAATGGTGGCAGAAAAAAATAGATGAATGCATGTCAATGGGTGTTTCTGGCTGGAAACTAGATTATGGTGAAATAGAAGATGGTATTACCGCGTCATCTCTTGGAATCCGTTTTTATAACGGCACAAAAAGAATGGTAGATGTAGGAGAATACAGGCTTAATTATCACCGTACTTTCAATGAAATGCTAAAGAAGTATAACAGTGATGGTTTTCTTATATGCCGCACAGGAGCTTTTGGTGACCAAGTCAATGCCCCTTGTATTTGGCCTGGTGATTTAGACAACGACTTTAGCTTTAACGGCAAAGGTGTTGTTGGTGGTTTACCAGCAGGTATTGTCGGTGGAATTAGCACAAGTATGTCAGGGTTTCCATATTATGGTCCTGATATTGGAGGATTCCGCAAAGGAACACCAACCAAAAACTCTTTAATTCGCTGGGCGCAGTTTGGAGCATTCTCACCAGTAATGCAACTTGGTGGTGGCGGAAATCACTTACCATGGGACTTCAAACAATTTGATCGCGAAACTTTAGATATTTACAAGAAATACGCGCGCTTGCACATGGATTTATTTCCTTACCTTTATACCTATGCAAAAATTGCTAGTGAAAAAGGTCTTCCAATTATGCGTCCGTTATTTTTAGAATATCCTAACGACGAAGAAGCATGCAAGGCTCGTTTTCAGTATTTATTCGGTGAAAACTTCCTTGTAGCGCCTATATATCAAGACAATACTGATCGAGAAGTGTATTTACCTGAAGGAGTTTGGGTTGATTACTGGACTGGAAAAAAACATAACGGACCAGCAAAAATTCACGTCCACGCTCCTCTTGATACTCTCCCACTTTTTGTAAAAGATGGCAGTCTAATTCCAATGGCTGATCCAACACTTGATACTCTTACAACCGCAACAGAACCAGGAATTGTTACTTGGGAACAAAAGCGCGATCACTTAGTTGTTATGGCTTTTCCAAAACAAAACTCTGAATTTACTCTTTATGATGGCACTGTTATACGCAGTACAATGCAAGACAAATCATCTATTGATTTTCAAGCGCAAAGTACTGAATCTAGACGCTATACTTGGATAGTACGTCTATCGCAAAAAAATGCCATCAAACAAATAGACAATAACGCACTAGTTTTACCTCAATTTACAGATAAAGAATCATTTGCAAAAGCTACACAAGGTTGGTTTATGGAGAAGAATACTCTTAAAGTAAAAGTAGCTCCTACGAAGGGTAAATCTCAAGTACGTGTTACTTTTAAGTAAAGAGCTCACATTCTATATTTAAATTAACGCGAATACTCATAAACAGTAATAATCGTTGTTGTGTTAATTAGTACAACAACGATTACAATCAAAATAATTTTGCAAAGTACTAGAGAAAGAGCCTGTTACAAAATTATTATCTTCAACTAGGGAATGTCATCAATTAGATATTAATAACTATCATAGCGGTAGTTGTGACCCTGAGCTACAATCACAATTACGATAAGAGTCACAGTCACAAATTTTTAGTATAATGTTTTAATTGATGACATTCCTTTAATTTTATACAGGCTCTAACTACAATTTTTTTGATAATTATTTTTGTTGGAAATAAAATGGAACTTGAAGACTTTAAAAAAGAATTAAATCAACAAGATGCTACCGGCATCATAATTTTGCAGTTAGCTTTAACAATGGGGGTTGTGTTTTTTAGCGCAGTAATATTTTTATTATTTTTTACCCAAAAGCAAGAACCTGCAAACCCTGAAAGTGCAGAACTAATCAATCTGCTATCTATCATCACAGGTATACTTGCGTTCTCTTCAATCATGTTTTTTATAATGATACCTAAATTACGCTATAAAAATGATACACTCAAAGGTATTTTTGAAAGTAATAAACCTGTACAAAGTTTTATGGCTCAATTTAGAGCAACAAGGATTTTGCAAATAGTTATTCTTGAGGGAGGAGCACTTCTTGGAGGTGTGACTTGTCTGTTGGCTGTTTTCAATGGAGTCATGGGCAATAATAGTATTTATTGGGCTAATTTAACGCCCGCTGTGATAATGGTCATAATTTCACTAGCTAATCTTCCTACAAAAACACATCTATACAATCAATTCAAATACTTGCAAGATAACTATTCTCTAGTAAAAAGATAGTTACTTTTAAAAATAGTTAGCAGTAAAAATCCAGGTTATACCTGGATTTTTTAGTAGATATCTAAACCTAAAGAGCTTCTAGAACTTTAAGTAGTAATTTTACTGGTTCACCAGAAGCACCTCTTGCTAAATTTTCATCAGGTACTGTTGTCATACGCGGAGCAATATCTAAATGCACCCACGGACAGTCATTTTCAATGAAGTAACTTAGAAAACATGCTGCAGTTATCGGACTTCCATAACGAGGATTTGACGTCGTTGGAATGTTGGCTATGTCAGAGTAATTTCCTTTAAGCTCTTTTTTATACTCATCCCATAATGGTAATCGCCACACATACTCCCCAGTTTTTTCACCTAAATCGCGAAATATTTTTTCCAGTTTATCATCATTAGTAAAAAGTGCTGTGGCTCTCAAACCTAGAGCGACTCTTGCTCCGCCAGTCAAAGTTGCAGCATCAATAATACATTTAGGCTTATAGTATTTCTGAGCATATGTTAAACCATCTGCTAAAATCAAACGTCCTTCTGCATCGGTATTGAGAATTTCAATGGTTGTTCCTGACATGCTTGTAATGATGTCATTTGGGCGATAATTTGTCATAGAAATCAAGTTTTCTACCGACGGAATAATTGCAACAATGTTTTTCTTTAATTTCATTCTTTCCGCAAGCGCTATCGCGTGGATCATAGCAGCACCACCCGCCATATCCATATGCATTTCAATAAGAGCAGGTGTTGGCTTTAAACATAAACCTCCGGAGTCGAAAGTTACCGCTTTTCCTACAAGAGCAACTGGTGCTTCTTTTCCACCACCGTTATACTCAAGTACCATTAACTGCGGATGTTGTTCTGAACCACTCGCAACTTCAAGTATGCCACCCATTTTTTGTTTAGCAATTTCTTTTTTCCCAAGAACTTTTACTTTTATCTTAGTTCCTTTAAATTTTTCTACAACTTGAGCAGCCATTGAATCTGGACGCAAAAAATTACTTGGGGTATTGACCATAACCCTACATGCGTTAACTTCTTCACCGATAATGGTTCCACTTTTAACTCCGTCGCGCATCGCTTTTGTGATGCTACTACTCACTAAGTGAACCTCTTTGACAAAATTCCAGCCAGACTTTGGTGGTGTACGATGTTCTACAAATTCAAAATTCGCCATGTGTAGATTTGAAGTAACTATCTCTAACAGTTCTAGAGGCTGCATTTTGAGATGATTAAATTTTAAATCATCTAACTCAATTGCTATTTTTTTAAAATTGTACTCGCGAGCACTTTTTATTATTTTACGTACGATGACAAAGAATTGACGACGGTTTATTTTATTTTTGCCAATACCAATTTTAAGTGTTGAAACATTGTTGTTTTTTTCTAAGTAAGAGTGTTCTTCTTTGGTTAAAGAAACAGCAATCACACTTTTTTCTATCGTTTTTTTTAACTTTACTTCCATATAAATTCTCTAAATAAAGGTTATGTAAAATTTAAAATAGCGCCTAGGATGTATCTATAGATATGTCCTATATTTTTTGTAAAATTTCCCGCAAGGCACTCCAAGCAAGACAAGCGCACTTCACTCTGAGAGGAAACTGCTTTACTCCCTCAAATATCTCTAGATCTTCTAAATCTATATTAACTTCACCTTTTCCAGTAATAAAGTAACGAAAATTATCTGCAATATTCATAATTTCTGTTATGCTCTTACCCTGGATCATTTCGGTCATCATTGAAGCAGAGGCCTGACTAAGAACACACCCTTGCCCATGAAATTTAACCTGTTCTATTTTGCCGTTATCAACGATAATTTCAAGGTCTATCTCATCTCCACAAGATGGATTATTTACATGAACAGTGTAATCAGCTTTGTCAAGCTTTCCGAAATTTCGAGGATCACTATAATGATCCATAACTATTTCTTGATATAATTCTCTAAGAGACACGCTGAAATATCTCCTTAACTTTCTCTAAACCGTAAACCAATCGGTCAATTTCATCTAGCGTATTGTAAAAATAAAAGCTCACGCGAGCAGTTGCTGGAACCGAAAATTTCTTCATCAGTGGCTGCGTACAGTGGTGACCTGCGCGAACAGCTATTCCTTCGTAGTCGAGAATAGTTGCAATATCATGAGGGTGAGCTTTATCCATAACAAAAGAAATCACTCCTGCACGATTTTCCGCATTGCCAATAAAACGCACATCTAAAGCACTTAACTTTTTTAACGCTACTTCGACCATTTGTTCTTCATGTGCTAATATATTACTCAAGCCTATTTGTAAAAGATAATCGACTGCTGCTCCCAGTCCAACTACTTGAGCAATATTCATTGTTCCAGCTTCAAATTTATTTGGAAGAGAAGCATATGTGGAATACTCGAGGTAAACTTCATCTATCATATCACCTCCACCTAAGAAAGGAGGCATACTGTCTAGTATTTCTTCTTTGCCCCACAAAACTCCAACTCCTGTCGGTCCACACATCTTATGACCTGAAAAAGCATAAAAATCGCACCCTAAATCCTGTACGTTTACTTCCATATGTGGAACAGCTTGCGCCCCATCAATTAAGACCTTAGCGCCGACATTGTGAGCAGCTTCTGCAATTTTTTTTATGGGATTTATTGTTCCAAGTGTGTTTGAAACATGTGTCAGGCCCACTAACTTCACGTTTTGAAGCAGTTCATCTAAGTTATCTAAGCACAAAACACCATTCTCATCTACTTTCAAAAAACGCAGCTCAACCCCTATACGTTTTTGTAAAAAATGCCACGGAACGATATTACTATGATGCTCCATTTCGCTTAACAGAATCACATCATTTTCTTTTAGATTTTCTTGGGCCCACGAAGAGGCAACCAAATTAATGGCAGCAGTAGTTCCACTAGTAAAAATAACTTCGTGATTATGAGTAGCTCCAATAAACCGAGCTACTTTTTCTCGTGCTAGATCATAAGCTTCTGTTGCTCGAGCACTTAACCTATACAGACCGCGATGAACATTTGCATTGTAGTTATAATAATAATCCTTCATCGCCTCAACAACAAACTTTGGTTTCTGTGAAGTTGCAGCATTATCTAAGTAAACCAGAGGTTTACCATTAATCTCTTGATGCAAAATGGGAAACTCTTCCCTTATTTTCATGCTATCAATCATATTGTTTCTTTCAAATCCAAGTTCAGGAGTTTGTCCCTATAGAAAGATAAAGGTAGTGCAGAATCTCCGCACTACCTCTATACTTTATTCCATGTATAATGTATTTTTATTTACATAGCAACCATATTATTTATTTTGCTCTTCGGCCTTTTTTGCAACCCAAGCTTCCCAGCTTTTCCCTTCCGCAGTGTCTTTACCTGTTACTTCTATTTTTACAACACTTGCAATTGGTATTTCTTGCTTGTCCCCAACAGATGGATAAAAGTGAAAGTGGTCACCAACTACATCAAAAACATAACCCTCTGTCGAAGAATTGTCATCGAGAAAGAGTGTAACATCTCCTCGGTAATCAACAATTTCAGTTAGAGAGCTACTAATAAAGTCGCTTTTTTCAACGACTAATCCTTGTTTGACATCCACAGGTTACTTACCTCCACTGGCACTTGGTACTTTTTGGCTTTTTGGTTTAGGAATTCGAGGTCCTAACAACGTTGCACGAACAGTTCCTAAAAAGCCACCCAGTGTTCCAAATGTATGATCAACTGCAGTTGCTTCATGACCACTATGCACCATACAATTCGCACATTCAGGGTTATCACTTTTTTGTCCGTATTCATCCCATTTTGTTTCATCTATCAACTGTTTGAAGGTTTTTGTGTACCCTTTTTGTAACAGATAACATGGTTTTTGCCAACCAAAAATATTATATGTTGGATTTCCCCATGGAGTGCATTCGTAATGTCTATGGCCTGCTAAGAATTCTAAAAACAAAGGCGAGTGATTAAACGTCCAGCCTTTTTTCATTCCATAAAATATTTCTTGGAATAGTTTGTAAGTTTCTTCTCTTTCAAGAAAGCTTTCTTGGTCTGGTGCTTTTGAATAACTATATCCAGGAGATAACATCATTCCCTCTACACCAAGCTTTGTCATTTCATCAAAGAACAGTCTTGTTCTTTCAGGTTTTGCTCCTAAAAAGAGCGTAGTATTTGTTGTTACTCGAAAACCTTTGTCTAGCGCTACTTTTATACCAGCAATAGCCTTTTTGTAAATACCATCACGGCAAACTGCTTCATCATGCTCTTCTTCCAAACCATCCATGTGAATCGAAAAAGTAAGATATTTACTAGGCTTATATTCTTCTATTTTCTTTTCTAATAAAATAGCATTTGTACACAAATAAATATACTTTTTTCGTTTAACAAGCTCTTCCACAATTTGTGGCATCTCTGGGTGTAAAAGAGGTTCTCCTCCAGGAATGCTCACAATAGGTGCACCGCATTCTTCAACGGCTTTAACACAGTCTTCAGTAGAGAGTTGTCTTTTTAAGATGTGCCCTGGGTACTGAATTTTTCCACATCCAGCACAACTTAAATTACAGCGAAATAATGGTTCCAACATCAACACCAACGGGTAATGTTTGTTTCTTTTGATAAATTTTTGTTTGAAGACATATGACGAGACTGTCCACATTTGCGAAATAGGTATACCCATACTTCACCTTTCTTTCATTTTACAAGATCCACGAGAGTAATGTCACTAAAGAATTCGCAAAGTTTCTCTTGTACATTAGCAAGAGGACCTTGAATATTACACACGCCTGCTTGAGGACAATGGCGTTTTCCCAATACACAATCAACTATTTGTATTGGGCCATCAATTACTTCTATGACATCTTTCATATTAATTTCTGCAGGACTGCGCACTAATTTGTACCCACCTTTTGCTCCTTGAATACTCTGGATAAACCGCGCTTTAGCAAGTCCTTGTAGAATTTTTGCCATAATTTCAGTGGGAATGCCAAACTTTTTAGAAATTTCTTTTGATTTACATAAAGAGTCTTGTGAGTGTAGATATTTTAAGGCTATAATCCCATATTCTACTTTGCGAGAGATTTTTAGCATTTGCGTTCTTTCAAAATACGACTTATAAAGTCGTAATTGTAAAAAAAATTTTTTATATGTCAAGCTAATTTTTTTATGTAAAGCAAACTATTGTAATCAGTGTCCTGATCGCACACTATTACCATAGCCCATTATATCTTTATTTGCAAAAATATGGCTATAAATTTCATCTTTATTCTAAATTGATTACAGCCACAATGACTACTACAAATAGGGTTACAACAAAATACATGCTCACAATCTAATTTGCGATAACTTCTAACTATGCACAAACGAAATTGCCTAATGATAGAGAGCATGTTATAATTTTAAGTAGCGGAAACCTTGCTATTGTTTATTTCGTTCAGTATATCAAGAGAGTAAACCATGTCTTATATTGTTTCAGGATATAAAATAGAAAAGCCCATTAAAAGCGGTGGGTTTGCAGAAGTGTATTATGCTCTACGCATAAAAGATAAAAAGTATCTTGCCATCAAGGTTCTAAACGAAGCTGGTTGTAAAAATTCACGGATACGTAAATTATTTCAACGCGAAGCTAAATTAGTAGAATCTTTAAAACATCCAAACATTATCAAGTTGGATTGCGTAATAAAAGAGTCGAAACGCCCAGCGATAGCTTTAGAATATTTTGAAAGTGAAACGCTCAAAGCTTGGATTCTAAATAAAAATCCATTGTCAATGAAAAGAGGAGTAAAATCCTTTATTCAAATGGCAAAAGCTTTACATTATTTACACGAAAACAACATTATCCACAAAGATGTTAAACCTGAAAACATATTAGTAAATAAAGACGGCGAAGCGCGCTTAATTGACTTTTCTATAGCAGAGAAAACCAACTTTTTTTCTAAGTTACTTCCTAAAAAACGCGAAGGAACACCTTTATATATGTCTCCAGAGCAAGTACGTAAAGAAAATCTTGATCCTAGGTGCGATATTTATTCCTTAGGAGCAACTTTCTTTGAAGTTTTTGCTGGCACACCTCATATCCAAGGTAAAAATGAGAAAGCCATTCTGCAAAAACAAATGAAAGGAAGTATTCCCAAAATACGCCAATTTAATAAAAGTATTCCACACAAGTTAGAAATTATTATTCTGCGTATGTTAGAGAAAGATAAAGATAAACGCTACAAAACCATGAGGGAAGTGCTATACGAAGTCGGTAAATTTGCCGATGAAAGCTATGAAATTTCGCCGTAACAAACTACTTTAGATATTCTTGAGCTGAGCACATGCTAATTTCATAATGAAAGAGGAAACAGATGGACGAACCGCAAGAGGATGTTATCTTTGACAAAGAAGAGCTCAATAACCAACAAAACGAAAACGAAAACGAAGAAAGTTCCAACGAAGATGATCTTGGTTTACAATCATCAATGGAATTACATGGAGTAGTTATTGCTGAGTTTAATTTACTCAGCTTGGACTCACCTAGCGCAGCTCCCAAAATTTGCGAAATTATTACAACTAAACCATATTTTCTCATTGGTAGAAGTGTACAATGTGATTACCGCATTACTTATAAAGATAAGTATGTTGCAGAAGAACAGGCTTCAATTGCCTACTCCATAGAAGATGAGAGCTATGTTATCAGGTGCCTAGCAAAAGATAACCCTATTTTTATTGACAGTAAAAAAGTAGCAAATGACAGCAAATTACACTCTGGTAGTGTTATTAAATTAGGTGTTGCTACAAACGCTCCTAAAATACGTTTTTATATCGAAGGACAAGAAGAAGTTCACAAAGTTCATAAGCGCTTGTCTGACATTGTAGACTCTTTGCAGCGAGGTAAAGAATATGTTCTTGGTGGTAATGAACAACACAATATTCATATTGAAGATCCTTCAATTTCCGGCGCAATTGTTCGTATAGAAGTTCCTATAGAAGGCAATCACATTGTCCTTAATAAAGATGACAGTTGCGATGTATCGGTAAGTATTGATGGTAGCGAAGTTCATAAAAACGAAAATAGAATTTTAAGTTATCAAAAATGTCTACAAGTGGGAAATTCATTTACATTGTTACATGACGTAAATAAATTTCATGTTCCACGTAGTGCACAAAAATGCTTAATGTCTGATTTTATACCATCACCAGAAAGAGGAAATGTCTATACAATAGGTAAGAATGACGAAGCAACATTCATTATTGACGACCCAAATGCACCATTTTTACTAGCAGAAATTGAAGTGCCTTTAGAAGGTGACTATTTTTCTATTCGTAAGATAGGTGGTTTAGACATTACAATATCTATAGATGGAAAAATTGTAGAAACAGATCCTCGCAATGGCAGTCGTTTTGGTGTTAACCAGATACTCAGTGTAGGAGACTACTGGGAAATTCGCAATAATCACCGTTCATTACCTGCCTTAAAAAAATCTTTAGGGATGAAAGCTCTTTTAACAGGCTTTATAACAACACTAGTTATAACAATCGTTATTCTTGGGACAGTATTCGCCATCAAAAAATACTCTCCTTCATTACAAAATATAATTAATCCTCCCAATACAATGCAACTATATCAAAAGAATATTTACTACATAGCTACTTTTGATAAAAATAGTAACCAATCTATTGCATCGGGAACCGGTTTTCTCATTACTCAAAAAGATGCCCAAGAAAAAAATATCTACTACATTGTAACGTGCAAACATGTTATAGAGTCATGGAAGTTCGAAAAACATCAACAAAAAGATGGCAAAGTACTCGATGAAAAAGGCATTTTAGTAGGAGAACAGTACATAGCTCTTTGGCCTTATAATAGCCAGGTCCTAGATCCAGAACACTCAACCTACGTTTTAGAAAATAGTTTCAATAATTTTCCAGGAGACAAGGGGATTGGTTCTCTAAAAATTCACAAAGTTGCAGAAGATGAATATGAAAAAATAGATGATTATCAAATGCATAAAAAAAATAGCAATGGTGATCTAGCTATTCTTAAAATAGTCCTTAACGATAAAGATAAAGACTACAACTATAATGAGTGGCATATTGTCGAAAAACCACAACTAAATGTTGGCGAAGAGGTAATTGTTTTAGGATATTCGTTGGGCGGAGGAAGGCTACTGAATAAAAACGGAGTTGCAAAGCCAGTTGTTTGCGAAGGTAGGGTTTCTAGTGAGTCCCAAGCACCTGACTTTGTCGAATTAGATGTTAATCAAACCAACGGCTCATCGGGCGGCCCAATTATTGATAAAAAAGGGAATATTGTAGGTATTGTGTCTTTTTCCGACGGGAAAAAGAACTTGGTATACGGAATTCATGGCAAAATACTTGAGGAATTAATGCGGTGAGTACAAAAAAAACTTTTCTTGTTCCCAATACGTCAGCTTGCTTTTTTATGGGATTAATCAGCGGTGTGTTTTTTTATGCAGTACTTTTTTTCTCTGATAAATTCTTAAATGTATCTCTGGGAAGAATGTTAGGTCCCATAAACGATCATGCATTTGTAATGTTTATCTATGCATCTTTATATATTTTATTTTTTTGGGGTGTAATTAGTATTATTAACAAAAATATATTAATTAACTCTGAGAGAAACGCTTTAACAACTTTAGAGAAGAACTTAGACAGTTGCCGGATCATTAGTCAAAGAAGCGAAGTCGACAATTTACGCAATAGAATTCTTCATAGTGGTAGTCAAGCGCAAAAAATACGTAATTCGATGGTGGTGCAAACGCTACTTTTTCTCGTTGATCATTGTCTTGTTACAGAAACATCAAAAAAAGTTTTAGGGATATTCACAAAAAGACTAGATACACTAGAAAAACACATCGAGTCGTCTTACAACATCTTACGCTATATTGCGTGGGCAATCCCATCTCTAGGGTTTATAGGTACTGTTATGGGAATTGGAGCTGCTCTTTCGAATGTTGATTTTATCGCTCAAGACATTACTTTGGTAACAAAGCCTCTAGGAACAGCTTTTGATACTACCTTAATTGCTTTAGTAGAAAGCATGGTCCTCATGTACTTTTTATATAGTACACAACGCAAAGAAGAAGACTTACTTAACTCTGTTGATTTGTTTTGCCAAGAAAAATTTATTATTAACCTAAGTCTAGGCGAGAAAAAATGAAAAAACAACGAGAAATAAGCGTATTTAGTATTTCATTTATTGATGTTTTTTGCTGTGCTTTAGGTGCAATGATTTTAATTTTTGTGATTAACAGTCAACATTTAAATAATACTGTTAAAAGTTCTGTTGAAAAATACAGGCAAAAAGCGGCTGAAGCAAAACAAGAGCGCAATCTCGCAAGAAAATCTCGCGAAGAAGCTCAAAAAGCCCGAGATTTGGCAAATCAAACGCGCGACATTGCGGAATCTGCAGAAAAAGACGCTTTGCGTAGCAAATATTTAGCAGAAAAAGCCAGCAAAGAGGCTTTAGAAAAAGCTCATGCAGCGCAACAAGCAATACAACAGGCGAAAACAGCGCAAAATCAAGCTCAAGTAGCTACGCAAAAATTACGTAAAACCCAAATCCGCAGTGAAATTGTAAACCAAGACTTGCAAAAGAAAAATCAATTATTAAAAGAAAAAAATCAAGCCTTAGAAGCGATAACTCAACAAAAAGAGATTAGTAATAAAGAATTGCAAAATCTAATGGCTCAGTACAAGAAACTTCAACAATTGTACGATGTTTCACAAAAAGCCCGCAAAGAATTGAGAGAAAATGCCACAGAAGTGGCTTCGCAAAACAAATCGCTTCAAGAAAGAGTGTCTGACTCGCGACAACAAAAACAAATAGCGCAGCAACAATTAGACGAAATAAACAGCGCCTCGCAAAAAATAGCCGATCAAAATAAAACTCTCATAAGTCGTTTAGAGTCAAAAGAGCAACAATTAAAAGACATCGAAGCGCAAATAAAACAGCGTGAACAAGAAATTGAACAAAAAGAAGATGCAATAGAAACACTTGAAGAAACACTAAAGAAAAAGGGCGACAAATCACTTTTTGGTATCAAATTAAAATACAAGCGTATTGTTTTTCTTCTCGATAAATCGGGAAGCATTATTTCTAATCACTGGAAAAAAGTAATCATTGATACTTGTGAAGAAGTTTTACAGCATTGTGAAGTAGACGAATTCGCAGTTGTTGCTTTTTCTTCTAATATGAAATTTTATCCCAAGAGTAAAGGCCTAATGGCAGCAGGAGATGAACAAAACAAAAACAATGCTGTACATTGGCTCAAAAGAAAATTGCGTTTTGGTGGGTCTACTTATGTGCATGAGGCATTAAGAATAGCTTACGAAGATTACGGAAACCTCGATGCAATTTTTTTGCTAACAGACGGATTGCCTTATGCTCCCAAACAATCATCTTCTGACTTACAAAAACAAATTCTCGACTATATACGAAAAAAACAAGGTTCAGGTAGTAAAACTCGTATTATCACAATTGCCATAGGTTATCCACCAACAGAAGATGGCAAAAAAGAAAAAACGCAGTATGCTGATATTTATAAATATCTACATACACTCTCTGAATTAACGAATGGACAATACGTCGGACGATAAAAATTCCAACATTTTTTTTTTTTTTACGTCTGAGTATGTAGGGCGTGTCCCTATTTAGATTTCTGCAAAATTCGAGTTATTTTAAGCAGTAGCAAGGCTTTGAAAGTGAATAGTTCTACTATGCGCTTGAAAAGTAACAAAGCTAGTGTTTCAAAGTACCGAATTATGGGATATATGAATAGGAACACGCCCTATGTTAACAACAGAATTAGTCCATGTAATTAAATTAGGAGAATAACAAAATGTCTGCTGAACTATACGATTTTCAAGAAAAAATAGCTAAAATACCAACGCGTGAAAAAAAAGCATTCGTGTTACACGATGTATTAGGCTATAAATACAAGGAAATAGCAGAAATCATGGACATTAAAGTAAATTCTGTTGGGGTCTACATCCACCGAGCAAGAACAGTATTTTTTGAAGAAAGCGACGAAAGTAGTCGCTGCCGGTCGCGTTGGCGCGTAGTTACATCCCAAAGGCTTAGGGCTGCTTAAAAAATGAAAATAGAGCAATGAATCGACAAATTTTTCGTATTCCACTATGCTGTTTATTTATAATAGTAAGTAGTTGTTCGTGGAATACGTCACTCAAAGACATTAAGCTCTTGCAAGAAAGCTCTTCCGATAAAATACGAAGTACCATACAAAAAAACGACCAAATTATAAGCAAATATTTTGGTCGTAAAAAAATTACCCCAAAATTGCGTAAAGCTATCCATAGTAATGTTCGCCTTTACAGTGCCTTAGCCATGTCTCCTAGCTTTGATTTCGAACAAATTCGTCTATCTAATTCAGGAGAGACATCTTTTTTTAATCCTACTTTTGGCTATGTCTACATTTACAAAGATGATTTGCGCTATTTTAACATCCACGGTGTATTAATTCACGAAACGGTTGGACACCCAATTGACCCAGATGTGTATCCTATTAAACGCTTTTTTAATACCATTCGCATTTTCAATCCCGTGCCTCTCATCCTACTAGAATTACGAGCAATTGCATCAGTTCCAATGGTATGGAAAAACTTACATAATCATATAAAAAGACCATACAAACCGTGGAATATACTTCATCCTGTCGCAGGAAGTCTTGATTGTAAGGATGTCTTCGAGTGGTTTTATAAAGATAAACGAACCAATTGGAAAAATGTAAAAAATTTAAAAGAGCTAAATCAACTAGTAAAAAAATTCCCAACAGACAGCCTACCTCATTTACTAGCTCGTATTTACCTTTTGATCTTAAGTGTTGAGTTATCAGAGCAAGAACTATGGAAATACGTTCAACACAACAACATTACAAAGGTAGAAAAAAGGGTTGAGCGCATTATAAAAGAGCAAGAGAATATAGCTTCTGCTTTGCAGAAGGGACTTTACAAAAAATATCGAAATTATTTAAACTTAACAAAGCTAAACACAATAACCATCACCCAACTATTATCAAAATCCACGCCATATGCCAAAAAACAAAAGCTAAAAATCTATAGCAAAAATATAGGGACTAAAGGCATTATTTGGTACGACCATTTTCCTTTTGGTATAAGTCATAATGATCACATAACTTGGATATTCTCAGACATTGATTCATTTGAAGATCAAGGTGCAGACGGCCCAAACCATGAAAATGTTTTAGATAACATAGATTGTGCCGCTGAACATTATGATGAAATATGGGAAAAGTGCGCATTGTTGAGTGAATTTTTTATGCGCTACAGTGAGTCAAAGTACTAGAAATTGAATTCAATGAAAAAAATAAAAAATACAATCGCCAAAGTTATATTGATTACCTTTGTTGTTATCTCCTTGATTCTGACTTGTATAGTAGGTCTATTTTTGAAGGTAAAAGCAGAAATTGTCGACGCTTTGCCACACCACAAATACAGAAACGTGACTTTAGGATTTTCCTTAGATCATATTATGACTTTTTATATCCATATGGAATCTTCTGTTAAATCAACTGTGTGTATGTGGGATTTTGCTTTGTGGGAAACAAGATATCAATTTTACAACAGGGATATGGTATATCTCAACAGTTTACCACATATTCGCAAACTAGACTGTTCTGATAAATTGAAAAATGTAAATGATGAAGGTTTAGAACAGTTACAGCTAGATAATTTGATTGAATTACATCTATACAATAAGCAAATTTTAACCTGTAAATTTATGTTAGGGCTACCAAAGCTAAAGAAACTTTACTTAAATGGTTTACAAGTAAAAAGTGGTAATTGGCAATACTTGTTGGCTCTCAAAAATTTAACATCTCTTAACCTTGCAGGAACAAATATATCAAATAAAGATTTAAAGCACTTATCCTGTTTATCGAACATACAATTTATTAGTTTCCAATGTACAAAAATATCAGACGCAGGCTTAAAATATTTGTCTCATTTGACCAATCTTTGTACTTTCGATCTTTCATTTACAAAAATATCAAACAAAGGGTTACAATATTTATCTAACCTAAACAAACTTAATGTTATTGATCTTTCATATACAAAAATATCAGACGCAGGCTTAAAATATTTGTCTCATTTGACCAATACCCAATATCTAAATCTTTCACATACGAATGTTTCTGATAAAGGTCTGAAATTTCTATCTCGAATGAATCAACTTCGCGAAATTCATTTGGCGTTCACTAACATACAGGGAAAAACATTAGGTAATATCAAAACAGTAGAAATACTTAGTCTAAAAAGCTGCGAACTATCCAATGCAAAATTTATCGGTTTACAAAAACTCCGTAAACTTTGTTTGACAGGCTACCAAATGAAAGTTAGTCAAAATATGATATCTGAGTTATCAAAAATAAAGACTCTAGAAGAACTCTATATTCGCTCCAGTCTCTCTAGAAAACATCATTTAGACAAAGCACTTCCTTCTATAAAAGTGCTAGATCAACTTTTTCGAGGTGATATGGAGTTTCTGCACATGATAGAGTTTTTCCCTTACTAAAACAACTTATTTACTACCATTTTCGATATTTTCTTATACAATAACGCAAGGCATCCTAAACACATTTTTTATACAGGGGAGTTAATTTATGAAATACATTATTTTTTTTCTTATACTTACTAGTTGCATTTATTGCGACAGTCTTCAATTAAATAGTGCAACAAAAGATAATGGTAACATTGCCATTGAAGTAAAATTGCCAGAGAGTTTAGATGGCAAAGTGTGGGATACTTATATGTACTACACTATAGATAACAATCGCTATTATATTACCTTAAACGGTAATTCTACTGAGCGCCAAGTTCTTGGCATGCTTCCTCAACAAATCGAACTTTCTGCTCAAAATTGGGCATCCAAAACTTTGCGCGTTACTGTTGAAATTTACAAATCAAATAGCAATGATCTTTTAGCTACATCCCAATGTGAATCAGCTATTCTTTCGAGAAAAAATATCGCAAATGAAAATCCGCAAATTCAATTTGTGCAAAAATTCAGTGATGAAAAAAGCCGTTGGTATACCAACTACAAGCAGTTCGATTCAAAGTGGAAATATGACAAGATGGGACAGTACGGTGGTACAACAATAGGTAAAGATGGTTGTGCGATGAGTTCTGCGGCAAATATAATCAATTGGACTCCACGCGATCTAAACAGCAGACTTAAAGGTAACGGTGGGTACCAAAACAATCTTATTATATGGACAAAAGTACCTTATTTATCTTATGCAGGCAAGAAGTCTTTGTCTAGCTCTTTGTTTTCGAGCTACCATGTAATTGCATATGTGGGAGGCCACTTTGTGCTACTAACAGGCGCTAAATCTGGTGGGTATGGATCTCATGATCCGGGAAAAAGTTCAAATCCTGTGTACTCTCCTGGGCAAATATATTCTACACGTTGCTACAGTAAATAATTTCGATCTTAACTTACTCCGTGATAACACGGAGTAAACTAAAATCTTACTTTGCAAACATTCTACCATATTTTTGTAATAGAGATTGATTGCCTTTATCAACAATTTTTCCACTACTATCAGTAATAACAAAATATGGAATTCCTCTTAAAGAAAATTGCTTGGCAACAGGAGATTTCCACGTTTCAATATTTACTTTACGAAGTGCAACAACACTACTATTTTTCTTCACCATGGCCTCAACCTGAGGCTCTAATCGTCGGCAAGCGCCTCACCAAGGGGCACCAAATTTAAAAATGGTGTACTTTCCAGGAAAAGAATTCGCTTTCACGTCCAATTCTCCTGAACCAAGAGAAGCAATATTTGCTATTTTTGAACGAGCTTTTTCTTCTTTAATTCTCTCTTTTTTAGCCTTAGCTTCTGCAAGAGCTTGTTCTTTTCTTCTCTTCTTTTCTTCTTTTGCTGCTAATAATTCTCCTTGGTCTTCGTCAAGACCGCTTTCCACACTACTTAAATATTCCTTTGATTTACTGTGCTTTGCCTTTACTGCACGATCAAGGTAAGCTTTTGCGTTCTTTTTCTTGCCTTCATGTAAAGAAATAAGCCCTAAGCAGTGTAAAACTTCTCCATCTTGCTCTTTACTTGGTATTATCTTACTTAGATAAGAGGCTTTGATTTCTTTGTACTTTATAGTATGTGATTTTCCTTTGTAGTCAACTATTGTAAATTTAGTCTTTCCTACTTTTATCACATCTCCGCGAAACAATTTACCGCGAAAAACTCCGATGCTTACTTTTTCTTTTTGCCGGCGCATTTTTTTTAATGTCGGCTTTATCTTTTGGTATACATGCTGGCGTTCTTTCGAAGAAATATCTGTTGGCCACTCTGTTTTCTCATCAGCGAAAGAAAAAGAGGTTAGAACAAATATCGCACATAAAACCATAAGATGAGCGCGACAAAGCATAATTTTACTTGTCATATTTTATCCTTAGATTTATCACTAATACAAAACTTGAGTTATATCTTGTAGATTATAATTTACATCATTATTTTAGGCTTTTTTCGCGAAATAGACAAATTTTTTTTTAGGATATCCTTGCACAAATAGATTTTTAGCATAATATATCAAGATGAACATGGCATAACTACAACAAAATCTATAGAGAATTTAGTAAAAAATGATAGGAAAACAGTTTCGCCTCCGGCAATCAGTTAACCATGAAAAAAGACTTTTCTTTGTCTCTTTATTGCTTATACTCGTTATTATTGGAGGAACTTTTGGATACAGCTACATTGAAGGTTGGAATACGCTAGATTCTTTTTATATGACGCTAATTACCGTAACCACGATCGGCTACGGAGAAATTCATTCGCTATCAGCATATGGAAGAATGTTTACCTCCGTTGTTATTGTAACTGGCGTAGGAGTGATGGGTTATTTTTTAGGTACCTTTACTCAATACATAGTAGAGGGAGAAATTCGCAAAACTTTCGGACTCAGAAAAATGAAAAAAGATATAAAAAATCTCAATAATCACTATATTGTTTGTGGTTACGGTAAAGTTGGACGTCAAGTTTGTGAAGAATTGAGACACAGAGGTATTGAAACGATTGTAATTGAATCAGATAGGACTATGGCTGACCACGCTCTTCACGATGGCTTCTACGCGATTCACGACGATGCTGCTGCAGACGATGCGATGAACAAAGCCAAAATACAAAACGCAAAAGGCTTAGTAGGGGCAGTGGGGTCTGATGCTGATAATGTGTTTATAACTCTTACCGCTAAAGAACTCAACCCTAATATTTTTGTTGTGGTTCGCGCTGAATCTCCGTCTTCACAAAAAAAACTTAGACGCGCTGGAGCAAATCGCGTTATTTCTCCTGACTTAATTGGAGGAAAAAAAATGGCTCTTGCAGCAATTCGTCCAAATATTGTCGAGTTTATGGACATCATAACTCCAGACGAAAAAACCAATTTTACTATTGAAGAAATCATCGTTGAAAGCGGTTCATCAATCGCTGGTTTAACGATAAAAGAATCAAAAGTAAGACAAACTGCTGGAGTTATTATAATTGGAATCAAGAAAAACGGTGACTTTATTTTTAATCCTCTAGCAGAAGATCGCATTATTGGCGGAGACATATTAATTGTTGTTGGCAATGAAAAACAGCTAGACACAATGTATAGAATTTGCAGTTAGGTTAGTATTTATGAATACAACGATAGACCTTTTTCCACTAAACTCTGTGTTATTTCCTTACCAAGTAATACCAATACAAGTTTTTGAAACGCGCTATTTGAATATGATTTCTAAGTGCTTTGATAATTCAAAACCTTTTGGTATATGCTTAATTAACGATGGAACAGAGGTTGGTCCACCTGCTATTCCTCATAAAACAGGAACTTCCGCACAAATTATCTCTTTGCGCTCTTTAGAAAATAATAAAATATTTATTTTTGCGCGAGGCCAGCGAAGGTTCTATATAAAGAAACTCTTACAAGAACAGCCACATATTCGCGTAGAAATTGAATGGATCGATACAGAAAATCCTTATTTTCCAGGAGATTACGAACGTTTAAAGTTATGTGTTAAAAGCCTATTGACAGAGCTTCCGCAACAAAGCTTTAAAATACCTCAAAATGAAAATCAAATATTTGGATTAGTAAGTGCGTTGTTATCAGGTATTCCTCAAGAAAAACAAATGCTTCTAGAACTTGATATAGATGAAATTATACCTAAAATGACAAACATATTAGAGCGAGCTTTATTATGAAAAAATATTTATTTTTTTTAGCTGCATTTTTCTTTATCAATCTCATCGTCAATATTGCAAACATTTGGGAAGATACTAGCATTTTATCTGGAATTTATTTAGCTCCAGAGTTTATTGTTATTTTGCTTACTCTTACAATAACCGATAAAATATTTCCCCACAAAAATACTTTTTTATATTTTTTTGCTAGTACAATCATCATTTTTATTTCATTGTCTAAAATTAGTTTTTACGCAGTACCTAAATTTTTCCACAGATCTTTTAATTTTTACATCGACTTTGCTTATATTCCCAATCTCCTTCACTTTGTTTATAACTCTATTCCACTTTGGAAATTTACTATTGTTTCTATTGCAGCACTATGCTTAATAGGGCTTTTTTATTGGCTACTTTATATAAGTTTTCGAACATGCACAACGCAAACAACAAACTACTGCAAAGAAGCCTACATCATATTCTTAATATTATTTATCACGCACTTATGTGGCCTACACCTTTTTCACCCAAGTTGTGCAAAAGAAATAAAAAAACAAATCACATTCATTTATCAAAAAAAACATTACCAACAACAATATCAATTTCTACTTCAAGATGCTGTAAACAAATCGACAAATGCATCTTACAATCTGCAAAAACTCCACAAGAATAATGTGCTATTGTTCATAGTAGAATCATACGGAGAAACAATTTTTAGCAAGAGTAGACATTTCAAACTAATACAACCGCAATTAAACAGTTTTCAAGCAATACTTGATAAACACAAATACAATGTATGTTCAAATTTTATTATTTCTCCTACTTTTGGAGGAAATTCATGGTTAGCTCATGGAGCTTTGTCTTGTGGAGTAAAAACATTTAATCAAATTATTTTCGATATGCTTTTAGATTCTGATGTAGCAACTATGGCACGTTATTTTAATAGAGTAGGTTATCGAACAATTTCGGTAATGCCTGGAACAACGAAGCCGTGGCCTGCGGGTAAATTTTTTGGTTTTGACAAAAAGTATTACTCTTGGAATCTCAACTACCAAGGACCAAAGTATGGATGGTGTACAATGACAGACCAATACGTCATTGATTATATTCATCGCCAAGAAATCAATAATGCCAAAAAACCTCTTTTTGTCGAGTATGTTCTTATTTCAAGTCACGCTCCTTTTCACATACAACCACCTTACATTGAAAACTGGAATGATCTCCAAGATGGTTCAATATACAATAACAAACCTAAAATCACTTATCCTATTGTCTGGCCTAACCTCTCAAATGCCACAGAGGGATATGTACGCTCTATAAGTTACGTACTTAAATCTATAGAGGATTATTTGGTGCAAAAAATCAACGATGACAGTCTCATAATTATATTAGGCGACCACCAACCTCATGGAACAATAACTGGTAAAAAACCATCTTGGGCTGTACCTATTCATATAATAAGCCGTAACCCAAAACTACTAGAACCTTTCTACAAACAAGGTTATAAAAAAGGGCTTATTCCCTTAAAGAATCCACCATACAAAGGTATGGAAAATTTCCTATACCCTTTTCTACAAAATTTTAGTGAATAAAAAATGAAGAAGCCAAGCATTGTTGTTTCTAATCCTATTAGATTACACTCCCATCACCAAGTTTACGCACTACAACAAAAAGATTTTTTGCAGAAATTCATTTGTTCTTCTTGGCATAAACCCCAGCAATTCCCGTATACTCATTTCAAATACCTTCCGTCCTTTTTGTTTAACAAAGCCGAAGCATTTTGTAAAAAACGTTGTCATGAGAAAATAGACCCTCATTTTGTAGAACAACATCCATTAAGAGAAGTATCTCGGGTTTTAATAAATCAACTTAGTAACAATCGTTTTAACAAGCATCTTGTCGATTGGCAACAATACACACACGACAAAATAGTTGCTAAAAGAATGAAAAAACTTCGTCCTAATATTCTTATTGGTTATGAAATTTCCTGCGCGAAATCTTTCTATGTTGCTAAAAAAATGGGAATAACAACGATTCTTGATCTAGCAAATGTTCATTATAAATACTGTACACCTCTTGAAGAAATTTTTGACGGCAACGATTTTAACACTACTCTCACACAACGCATAAATCAAAGAAAACAAATAGAATATGATCATAGCGACTATATATTTTGTATTTCAACTCTAGCTTATCAATCACTCATTAATAATGGAATTCCAAAAGAAAAAATACATTTAATTAACTTAGGCGCTGATCTATCTATTTTTCACCCTAAAAAATACAAAAAGTCAAAAACATTTTCGTTGTTGTTTGTAGGCTCTGTTATCAAAAGAAAAGGCATTCATTTATTACTACAAGCATTAAGTGAATTACAATTGCCAAATATAGATTTCACAATAATAGGAGCAAGTGATCATAATAATATACTGCGCTCATATGATCGCAGTTTGTACACCCATATTCCTTTTCTATCTCATAAAGATCTTGTAAAATACTATCAAAAAGCAGACCTCTTTGTCTTGCCTTCGTATCTTGATAGTTGGGGAATGGTGGTCACAGAGGCAATGGCATGTGGTACGCCAGTACTTATCAGTGATAATGTGGGAAGCAAGGATTTGGTAATAGAAGGGCAAAATGGCTTTATTGTACCAAGTGGGGATTTACAAGCATTAAAAAAACAAATACTGTATTGTTACCATAACAAAGAAAAACTATTTTCTCTTGGGCAAAATGCATATCACAGCGTTCAAGATTTCACCTGGGAGAAGTATGCATGTAATCTTTCGCAAACAATTGAAGCAATTATTTCTTAAATTGCAATTGGAAGTAAAGAAAACATTATTTGGCTTCATTAGGGCCTGTTACAAAAATTTATCGGCTCTTAGCTTGAATGATGATCTAGAATTTTATTATAAAAATCGTTGATAAACTTGCTCAGCTCTGGAAAGTAGTTCAGGAAAATCACTGAGTTCCTCATAAACTTCTTTTTTATAAGAATTTCTTTTACGTGAAGGGCTCAGGTGAAATCCACTATTATCAAATATATGTTGAACATTATCCGAAATATGTTCAAAAACAGTAAAACTAGTAGAAAACCTACTATTGATCTCGCGAATTACAGAGCTAAAATCAGTTGTTACTTGCTCAAATTTTCCCAAAACAAATCTATCTCTATATGGATAAATCAAAGAGTAAAACTGAATATATGCTTTAAGATACAAAGAGAGAGGTATTTTACGAAGAGATTTGTCACCATCGTTGATTTCAAGAGACAGACTTTTGTGCGATACAACAGCATCACTAGGTTTGCGAATAAGAACAAGTGTTGGTACCTTATAACGGCAAGCCATCACTATTTGCGAAGAAGTGTGGACATGAGTAGCAATACTATAATTTTTTTTTTGAGCTGATTTGAA
Organism: Candidatus Uabimicrobium helgolandensis; assembly: GCF_041508025.1. Classification (NCBI taxonomy): domain Bacteria; kingdom Pseudomonadati; phylum Planctomycetota; class Candidatus Uabimicrobiia; order Candidatus Uabimicrobiales; family Candidatus Uabimicrobiaceae; genus Candidatus Uabimicrobium; species Candidatus Uabimicrobium helgolandensis. Next base: position 480,546 of record NZ_CP165719.1, on the reverse strand, counting down.
AGCAGCAAGTGCAAAACTATTTGCCGAGCGTGGGTAACCATCAATAACTATCTCAGTCAAATTAGTAACAACATCTTGATAAGCCTCTTTGTCATTACGACGATGAAATTTAAGTGCATTTGTATACAAAAAAGGAAAACGGTCTAGCGACATTTTACAACGGAAGGCCAAAGTATATAAAGTTAAATTATTATGAAATTTTTCTAACATGTATACCTACGAAAAATAAAAGTGAACATTTGCAATAATAGCCGCCGTAGCAGTTTCTGCCCTTAAAATTTGTTTTCCCAGAGAAAAAAACTTTATATTTTGTTGTCGGGCTTTCTCTACTTCTTTCTCGCTAAATCCTCCCTCTGGACCAATCACAACAACAAGTGGTTTATCTAAAGCTAACTCTTTAAGTACGCTATGCATAGAAGGTATATTTGGCGCAGTGTGAGCAATGAGTATTTGCGAATTTTTTTGCTCTAAAACATTCGTAAATGTCTGAGTTTCTTGTACATTGAGTAAATATGGTCTTTCACTTTGCTTCGCTGCTGCTAATAGAACTTTAGACCATCTTTCTTTTCGACCAGCAGTATTAATACCAGCAGCAACATAATCGCAAGTCATAGGAGTAAGAGTTTGCAAACCTAACTCCATAGAAGTTTGTAATATCAAATCCCATTTTTTACTTTTCACAAGTGCTTGTACTAAATTAAGCTGCACAGGAAAAGTATTTTCGTACACATATTCGGAAACAATTTCGACATTTACTTTTCTTTTTGACAGCGAAACGATCAAAGCATTGTAGCACTTTGCATTCTTATCAAAAAGCTTTATCTCTTCACCAATTTGTGCGCGCCGCGCATTTATAATGTGATTTGCTTCGCTTCCGTCAATAGTTAACAAACCATCTGCAGGCTGTTTTTCAATGAAAAAATGCGACATGGTTATTTCGCAAAATAACTATTTTTGAGAAATGTATTTTGATAATAATTATGATCTTTCTTACCTTGCCAAAAAGAAATTTGTCCTAGATGTACTTTGGCCATCTCATACCAAAAGCCCTTGCTATATTTATCAATATACGCTAAAAAAGCACTTTTAGACTGCTCAAACTCACCAATATTTTTTAAAGACCATGCACGATAATACACCAAGAATTCTTCTGGATTTTCAATTTTGTCAACTGATTCTTCAACGTATTTTTTTTCTTTCAAAAGAGAGTGCAAAACCATTTGTCTAGTTGGAATATCGATAGGCATTTTTTTCTGCCACTTTTCAATCAACTTTTCATCTTTATTGTGATTGTATTTTCCCCATACTTCAATGCATTTACTATATATTTGCACACTCAACTTCTCGCTGTCAGTAATAAGAAGCGTAGGGTTTGACAAAGCAAACTCCATCCCTAAGCCTTTGTAAACGGTACTAGCGTTTTCATTAATATCATAGTAAAACACAGGAGAATCAATGTGATACAACTTATAAAGATTTTCAATTGTAGACATTCGCGGCACAATACTACGTGGAGGAAAAACTAGTAAAATTTTACCTGAACGAAGAGCATCTATATGCTTTAAGCCTTTTGGCAAAGTAAATTTAAAATTACCATTATCAACAACAAAATTTTGATCTAAAAAATCAACAAATATCCAATCGCTATCTACTTTTACAACGGGAAAAAGCGACTTATCTTTTTGTACAAGATAACAAGGAAGACCTAACTGTCTGCATAAAAAAACAAAACATACATTGATCTCCTCTAGCGTACCATAACCCCGAAGAATACTCCAAGCGGTGCTTGCAGGTGCATTAAATTTACTTTCAGAAGAAATGATTTTTAAATTATGAAGGCACCACACCAAAAGAGAATGAATATCTAAAATGCGCTTATCTTTCTCCTCTGCCAAATATTTTGGACGAGGAATATTCTGCTCTTGAGTTATATTTTTAATAATATCATAAAACAAAAATTGTCGGTATACAGTGCCGATATCATAAAGTTTTTGAAAATTTTTATATAGAATGTCCTTTCGAGACATTCCTTTGTCAACTACCCATGCGAGAATATCTTTATGAATACCTTTAGTCAACATACGCATTTTTGATTGGTTTAATGCTTCGGTGAACAAAGATAAGCCATAAAAAATATTTTTAGAGGACAGCTTATAACTATTTAGATAAGCAATCCCCAAAGCCACTTTTGCATCTACAGATGGATAATCTTTGTCTTTAGCAACAAGAGACAACGTATTTACAGCTTTTTGATAGTCTTTAATTTTTATTTCATCTATACCTTGGTGAAGAATAAATGAAACCGTTTTTTGTAACTCTTTATAAAGAATATCTTTTGTTGGCTTATTTGTAATTGCTTGTTTGTAGAGTAAAAATGCTTTATGGTATTTTTTAGCTGTTACTGACTCTTTTGCTTTTTGTTCCAGTGCATCGGAACAACCAACTAACAACAAGAATACTAAACATAGAACAGTGCGCATGGAATCTCCCAAGTAATATATTTTCTTAAAACTTTGTTTATCGTGTAACAAGCTCTTTTGTGCTGGAATTTTATTCATCAGCCAAATGTTTTGGACATGTAAATGTCTATTTCTGCAAGCGACGTAATGACAATAATGAATAAAATTTCGGACAAGTAAAATGGTATTATTTTAAGTGCCTAAGAACGACATTTTTCCGTATTCCACATTTTAATTGTATTGTCGCGGCAAGCACCTATCACTAAATTTTTATCATCTAGTACTATAAATTTATTTACAACATTGTTTTCGTTAAATTTTGCAATTTTTGTCCCAGTAGAAATGCACCAAACATTTACTTCACCCTTTAACGATGAAGAAAGTATATACTCATCATTATGAATAAGAGCCAATTTAGCAGTAATAGAGTTTTGCCCTCTAATGATTTTCAAGCATTCACCTGAATTCAAATCCCAAACGCGAATTGTATTATCTTTTGTTGCAGCAATGACCTTCGTTTCGTCTTTAGTCAAAATCATATCTGTAAGAGCTGTGTTTGTAGAAATGGATTTTTCTTCTGTGCCTTCTGCAAAATTCCAAACTTTAATTGTATTATCACTACTTCCAGAAATAATTTTGCGGCCATCTTGTATCAAATATAAAAACTCAATCCAACCTTCATGCCCTTTTAAAGTATTTGTACAACGCCACCCCAACACATTCCAAATGCGAATATCACCATCTAAACTAGAAGAAATGGCTTTATTACCATCAGGTGTAGGTATAAAATGATTAACCCAATCCTCATGGCCTTCCAAAGTAGAAAGTAACTTACCGTTTTGATAATCCCAAATTTTAATAGTTCGATCACGACTTGTTGAGAATAAGAAACGATGGCTTGGAGAAGTTGAGACATGAAGAACAGGCATCGTGTGACCTTCTAATATATACTCACATTGTCCTGAATCAAAATTCCACGCACGCACATTCCAATCATCACTACAAGAGAACAATCTTGTTCCATCAGGACTTAAAGTCAAAAAGCGAATCCAATCATCATGCCCTTCCAAAATCCGTAAACATTCTTTACTCTCTATATCCCAAACTCTAATAGTTTTATCTTTGCTCGTTGAAATAAGTGTTGAAGTATTTGCAACAATCTGTATATCGGTAACCTCGCCTTTATGACCTTCGAAAACATCTGTTGGCAAACTATTTACTATTTCTTCCACAGCAGATAATTCGTTAGCAGACTCCATTTCTTCTGCTTCATCAACAGGCACAGCATCAAAAAATTCTTCATCGTCTTCTTCAAATTCTTCAGGAATTGCCGATAACTCTTGAGGTTGATTTATTTCTTCTTGTAATCGTTCAATATCTTCTTTTGCTTTTTCTAAATCAGGATCTAGTTCAAGCGCTTTGCGATAACTTGACATAGCTTCTTGAAATCTATTCATTCGATAAAGAATAGATCCACGATTTGCCATGCGGAGTGCAGTTGTTTCAAGGGCTAAAATAATATCATGTAAATAAAGTGCCTGACCCCAATTTTCTTCTTCCATTTGCTCTTGACGTTCTTCACGCAAACGATCCATTTCGTTTTCTTTGAGTCTTTCCAAATCGCTTGTGGCTCTTTCCAATTCAGGATCAAGTTCTAGAGCTTTACGATAGCAAAGAATAGCTTCGTTTACTTTACCTAAACGATAAAGCATAGAGCCTTTATTTGTGTAACGTAATGCATTTGGTTCTAAATCGATAATTTCATTTTGGTATTCTAAAGCCTTTTCCCAATTATTGAGCTCGATTTGTTCTTGACGCTGTGATTTTAAACTCTCAAGTTTTTCTTCGATCTCTTTTTCAGTTGGTTCATCAACAAGAGGTGTAATAAGCTCTTCTTGTGCAGCACGTTTCTTTTGTAGCTCTTTTTCCATACGCACAATGTCTTTTTTGGCATTATCAAGAGACGGATCCATTTCTAAAGCTTTTTTATGAGCATCAATGGCCTCCTGTAATCTTTTCATACGATATAACATTGCACCCCGATTAACGTAACGCAATGCCGTTGGTTCTAGCTCAATTATTCTATCGTGCATTGCGAGAGCTTGCTCCCAATTTTTTTCTTTGATAAAAACCTGACGTTCATCTCGGTACTGCGTTATCTGACGCGCAAGCTCTTCTTGGGAACCATCCTCTTGTTCCGAACCGGCAAGGAGCGATTCTTCTTCAAGAAGCCCTTCTAAATGTGTTACTGCTTCTTTTGCTTGTTCGAGAGAACTATCGAGACCAAGAGCTGTTTGATAACTTGCAATTGCTTCTCGATGTTTACCTAAACGATATAGTAAAGCCCCGCGATTAGCATGACGAAGTGCAGTAGGTTCTAACGCTAAAACTTGATCATGAATAGAAAGCGCTTCCTCCCACAATCCTTGCTCTACTTTTTCTTGTCGTTGTTTTCTAAGAAGCTCTATTTTTTCGTATATTTCTTTTTCATCTTGCTTACCACCGCGAAGCAGTCCTTCTTCTTCCATCTGTGCTTCTAGTCTTTCAAGATCTCTTTTAGCTGGTTCCATAGTTGGATCTAGCTCTAAAGCTTTACGATAACTTTCAGAAGCCTTAGAAAAATGCCCAAGTCTGTAGAGTATTGAACCTTTATTAGCATAGCGCAAAGCCGTTGGCTCTATCTCTAAAATTTGATCATGCTTTGCTAAAGCACCTTCCCAATCCTCATTCTGTAAACATGCTTGTCTGTCATCGCGCAATTGATTGAGTTTTTCCTGCTGTGACTCAGGAATATTCGCATTTTGGTCAGGAAGTGGTAAATTAGTTTCTTTTTGTTCTGGTTGTTGTTCCTGTTGCTGCTGTTGTTCTTCTAATTGCCCTTCTAATCTCTCAAGATCTGCCTTGGCACGCCTTAAGCTAGGATCTAAATCTAAGGCTTCGCGATATGCTGCAATAGCTTCCTCTATTCGTCCTAATCTATAAAGAATGGAACCTCTATTCGCATAACGTAGGGGCGATGGGCTTAATTCTAAAATTCTATCATGTATCTGAAGAGCACCTTCCCAATCTTCTTCATTAAATTTTTGTTGCCGTTCATCGCGTAAACGTTTTAGATCTTGTTCTAAACTCATAAATTTCTCCTTGAGCTATTTTATCCTAGCTTTATTTGTGACTGCCCAACAAGGGATTGGTTGGCCGCTTCTGGTCATTCTACCAAAACAGCTAAATTAGAATATGCTAAAATATGAACCGTTTAAGATAATTCATATTTAGGTGTTTTTCAACTTTTTTTTATATGCGTTACTCTAATTGCTAGTTTTATCCTTAGCAATCAAGAGATGCTTTATGCCAGTTTTCGTGAGGTCGTTGGTTCAAAATAAACCAGTGATATATCAACCATCGATATTTACGAGGCTGTATTCCACGGCTTTTGTAAAATGGTAATAAGTAGTGCTGTAACTTAGGCAAATTGTAACAAGGAATTCGTGGAAAATAATGATGCTCTAAATGTAAATTTGAATACAAAAAAATAGTATTCACTACCAAACCTGAAGAGATAAGAGTTGTCCAATGAGCAGAATCTTCAGGGTCAATCGCATAATGTTGTCCTAGTCGATTTATAGTAAACGCGATAGGAAATACCAAGAAGTAAGGAATAATATGCATTTTAAGCGCATAAAAAATTCCCAAATACTTAGTTATCATAAAAAAGAGTCCACCATGAAACATAAACAAAAGCAATTTTTCAAACTTAATTTGCCTTTGTACCTCTTGCGGATAGCTACGTGTTTCTTTGTTAGCTGCACGAAAATAAATTAAGAATAACATGGGAGTTAAGTAAAGACATTTATACCACCGTTTAACAATTTTAGGTGTCAAATACGCTCGCTTGGGGTCATTTTCAAAAGATCCGAGTTCGCTATGATGCTGCAAATGCCAGCGCGTAAATTGGGTTTTACACAAACCCCCCATGTTAGCATAAAAATATCCAATAATATTTTCTATAAATGGTTGTTTTTTTTGAAAAATACCGCCATGAATAACTTCATGCAGTAAAGGATTCCATGCAAAAGTAATAAAACCGATTACAATAGAACAAGGTAACCATACATAAACAGAATTATACAAAAAAATAAAAAGACAACACAATCCCAATACCAAAATCTGTTTAAAACAAATAAGAAAATGCTTCCACCACACTTTACGATGTAAATTTTTTAAAACATCTACATCCAAAAAAACTTTTAACTCTTGACGTAAGTTTTTTGTGTGGTGATAATAATTATTCATTTTTGAGTCCCAATACAACAAAACGAGCACCAATATAGACTTTATTTTGTTCTGGTTCTAGGCCTCGTCGACTATAAATGTATACTTTTTCCGAACTCCACGCTCCTCCTCGGCAAACGCGATATTTCATTTTCTTTGTAGGTCCTTTAGGATTTTTTATAGGCGATGTACTGTAATAGTTTGTCTTATAGTAATCTTCACACCACTCCCATACATTTCCTAGCATATTATGACATCCATAAGGAGAACGTCCTTTTAAAAAAGAACTCACAAAATAAGGCTTTCCTTTTTTGTGTCCGATATTTGCATAATCACTATGAATTTTTTCTCCCCAAGGGTACTGTCTCTTTGGATACTTATTCGGCATCTTACGTAAACGTCCACCTTCAACGCGAAGCACATCAATACCACCTCTTGCAGCTTTTTCCCACTGTGCTTCTGTTGGTAAACGTTTTTTTGTCCACTTTGCATATGCTTTAGCATTATACCAACTTAATGCTACAACAGGACGCTCGTCTTCACCCAACTTTTTGTGCTTGAGAAACTTCGTTGATCTTTCTTTGTTCTGCGCCACAAATTTTCGATATAGAACATTAGATAATTCATATTTATCAATGTAATAATCGGAAACAAAAATTGTGCGCTGAGGCTGTTCGTTCTTTTTTCCAGCACTTGTCCCTCGCCAAAAATTTCCAGCAGGAACATAAATCATAATGCTATTGTCAAAAAGCCAAACATATTCACCAAGTTTCTTACTTTTAGACATACCCTTTGGCATCTCTTCTCCAAACCAACCGCGCCGACTAGGGTCTACATTCCTTTGCTTATTCTCACCTGTTTTTTCAAAAAAACTCTTGAATGTAGTGTGTATATCAAAATCGGTTTGTAATTTAATATAAGTAAAAGCCATAATGAGAATTGCAATCACCGAAAACCAGACATATCTTAGCTGTTTGCGTTGGTATTGTTTTTTTAGAGGTTTCGGCATCACGTAGGTTCCTGTGCCTTTTACCTCATTTAATAAATTAGCTGTATGTTGTCGCAAAATTTCATTTTTAGCTTTCTCATCTAGGCGAACAGCCCGAACATGTGTGTGTTCCTGCTGCTGGGGTAATTGACTTGTGTTTTCAGTAGAAGGGATGTAATTCTTTATACTTTTTTTTGTTTGTTCACGTTCGCCTTTATTAAGATTGATATGTTTAAAACTTATATCTTTATTATCAGGTGCGTTTTCAAAAACAACATCACCAGAAGTTGGAGGTATTCCTGTTTCTTTTTTAGGAGAAAGTAATGGAACATCAACCGGATTATCAAGTACTACTGGTAGTGCAGGAGCACTATCAGTTTCTGTAGAAAGGCGAAACTCCGGAAAATTATCTTCAAAAATCTTTTTTTCAGGCTCCTGTGATATTTCGGGAGTAATAGAACTTACTAAACTAGACTCAGACAGATCTCCTTCTGGCACAACAGATTTTACGGCATTGTCTATATTTAAAGACGTTCCTACTTCTGTTGATAAGCGAAAATCAGGAAAATCATCTTCAGCCTTTTCTACAACCAAGTTATTCCACTCAGACTCTTCGCTGTCTGGTTTTAACGAAACAGTTTTTTTCTTGCTAAACTCTGAATCGCTTGTGTCACTATCGAACAACGCTTTTTTATCCGTTTTTACTCTCTGCAAACCATAGTCTTTACGTTTGCGATCTTGACTATCCGCTTTTCGCAAAACTCGAGTTCGACGAACTTTTCCAGTGTCAATTTTATTAGGAGCGCCATCATTTTCTTGCAAATCATATATACAACCTATCACTGGTTGCAAATCAATCAGGGCACCACGCATGTCTGTAAATGTTCCACGCTCTAGTTTTTCATAATATTTCATAACCAGAACACGAGCTTCTGCTTTTTCTAACGGAATATGTTCTGAAAGTTTATTTTCAAATTTGAGTTCATCTATATTAGTTGTGTCTACAATTCCCGTAATCAATGAGTAAAAAAGTTTATGTAGCAATCCTATATCGTCTTGAATTTTATAATTTTTAGAGCAATGAATAGAAAAATCAGTTAGTAATATACCACCAGATTCCCATTCGAAAATATTACTCAATGTAAGATTTTGATGAAACAAATTTTGTTTATGTAAATAACTAATACCTAACAGACAGTTTTTAAGAAAATTAACACATTCTATTAAATTATACTTTTTTTCTTGTACCCCTTTATATAAACTTGTGCTATCTACCCAGTCACGTATAATCAGTAAACTATCATTATCCCATTGTTCTACTTCATGTACGTTTGCTAAGTTGTTATGTTTAAGATTTTTCAGTTTTGAAAGGCGATCAAAGTGTTCCTTTGAAATAAATTTCATTACTTTTATTGCCACAGGATAACTATCATCAACATCAAAGCCGTAGTATGTAGTTCCTTCGTCATCTTGTTTTTCAATACGATCAACAAAATAACCGTGTATTTCTTGGTGAAGTAGAGAAGTATTCATATTAATTACCATAAATTTAACTTGTTTAAATTTGATATTTTGGTATAAAATTTTAACAAGAGATACAACTAAATTGGTTGTGTCTCCTGTTAAAATTTTACAACAAATAATCGCCATAGCAATGTCTTTTTAACTCCCTTTGAAATAAATTTAGGGATGCGGCCAAAATAAAATGTCTCGGTTACACTAAAATTTTGTATTTAGCTAGGCATTAAATGTGGCATAGCTGTAGTTCTATTAACATTACAAAAGAGTAAGTGGGGTGATTTATTTTGGCCATCCCTTAGGGCACAACCAACGGAGGTATTACTGTGACAGAAGAATCCTTAAGCATTCGTATAGGATATAACCCGCTTACCATGAAATTCTTTTTTAATGGTACTCTTGTAATTTTTTCTATTATTATCTTACTTTATATCTCACAGTTTTACAGCTTAATACCTATTCTTTTTACTATTGGTTGTTTAATGGCAGAAGTCAGATGGTTTATGCGTAAACCAATGGCTCTAAATCTTGTGGGAGAAACGTCAGGAATTAGTTATGGAAACGAAAATATTTCTTGGAAAGAGTTCCATTCCTATAGTAAGTGGGGACCTATAGGTATTCCTTTTACACCTCTACGTTACAAGGGCATTTATCTACACAGGGCAAATACCAAATCTATTAATTTGAATTCGACTTATAAAGGATTTGAAGAAGTTTCTGAAATGGTAGAAAAGAAAAAAATTCCCTTATCTACGTCTACTTGGTACCAATACCCCAAAGTAACCCTGCGTTTTCTCCGTTACTTAACTGCAACCGTTTTTTGTACCGCTTATTCCTTATTTATGTCATTTCTATTATTAATAATTCCTGTAGTGTATTTTATTTATCGTAGAAAAAAAGTAAACGACAAAAAAGAAAACATTGCTGAAGATACCTGGATTTCCATTTTTGTAGGTGCTATTATGCTTATTCCTGCCATCGTCTTACTGAGTTATCCATTTATTGCATTTTTATTCTGCTTTATCCCAGTATTCACTATTTTGTGGTTTCCTTGGCAGCCAAAACCATTGTGCTTACACAATGATACATTATTTGTAGGCAAAAAAAAAGCATATCCACTACGTCATCTGCGAACGACAAAGTCTATTTCAAAATTTTTCTTTCTTCGCTATCAACGTTTAAATTTTGCCAATGGCGACGTGGATATATACCCTTATTTGATAAACAACCAGTTATTTAAAGATGCTTTGGAAGAAAATTGGAGCTCTGTGCAACAAAAATACCAAGGAAAAAGCTTTAGTGCCGAAGAGGCAGAAATCCTTACTCCCCAAGAAGAAGCCAAAAGATCTATTGCACCAACAGCAAAAGAAGTTTCGATATCTGATATTAACGAGAATGACGGCCTATCACTACAACAAAAAGACCAGGTAGAAAAAGAGAATGATGAGGTTTAGCTACCACCATTTATCTTCCCTACAATTCAGATAAAATTGTAATCCTTCTAAATTTTAGGTAGTTTAATGACTATTTTTACAAAAAACAAATTAAAAGATAGCCAATTACAAGGTGTAGATTATAAACTTAAAGAGATCAGCAGCGAACTCGAATATATAAAAAACTCTGCTTTTTGGCATGAGCAAGAACGTCCCATCATTATTGTTGGTAACGATAATTGGCTAACACACTATTTACTCCATTTCTTTACTGAATATCAACATAATACATCTATTGTTTTTATCGGATTTTCAATTCCAAATTTTTTAGAAGACCAGCGTTATAAGTCCATTATCTTTATTAAAATTATGGACATTCACCAGATCAAAAATCTATTAATTGATTACACTCCCCAAACTGTTTTTTACAGTGATTATGCGCGCGATATACGTGAATCCGATTTTATTACACTCTACACAAAAAACGTCCTGCAAGTTGAAAAAATATGCCAAACACTTTCATCCTTACCCTCATGTCGACTTATTCTTTTTTCTGACAGTAGTGTTTACTCTAAGGGAGCAACACTAGAAGATAACGCAACAAAACCAATAATTCCTTTAGCAAAAAGTTTTGAAGAAATGGAACAAGTGTCCATTTCATATCATAAACCGCAAGAGCTAGAAATTTACTGTTTGCGAGTTGCTCCAGTATATGGGATCTGTGTAAATGATGGTTTAATGCAATTAGTATATTTATTTGCCAGTGGTTACATTTTAGGAACAATAGATAATATTGACAATATACCAACAGTCCATGCCACAGATGTCATCACGGCCGCCTTTTTAATTATGATAGCTCCCAAACCAGGGTATCAAATATTTAACATTTCAGATAACTCTGTTTCTTTACATACTTTTCTAAGACTTTTAGATCGAAACTTGCCAAAAACAAAACTATTGGGAATTGATTGTAAACTAGCAAATATTTTGGGCTTTGGCTACCAAGGACAAATTCCCGTTTCGCAAACTACCTTTAAATACTTATCTCACTTTTTTGAATACAGCAACGATTTTATAAATCAGTTGCGTTTTCCACAAAAAAAAAGCGCTTTGAATGAGAACATTGCTGATTACATGTTAAGTTTATCAGTGATAACAAGTAAACGTTTAAAAAATACATTAGGATGGGCTCCAGACAACAACATAGAAAATACAATCATCCCTATTTTAGACTGGCACCAAAAAAATGATTGGCATAATTTTGAAACCAGTCATACATATGATGAATATACAAAAAATGTACTACTTCCTGTGTACGATAACGCAACTCAAATAGCAGAAGAATTATCCAAATATATGCAATCAGTGGAAAAAGTAAATAAGTACATCCATATACAAATTCTTGATTTACCCAAAATGCACATCGATATACAAAGTTTGTACATTTTCTTTCAAGAAATATGGAACAACATACCATCTATTGTCGGGAAAAGTGGCAAAAAGCAGTTTATACCTGAACTTTTTCCTGAAATCTTACAAACGATTGTGCAAATATTGCGCTACGAATACAGCGTTGTTGAACGACAATTTCCCGAAGATAAAAGTAAACAAATATTCAATTTAACGCAAAAGCTTGGAGAATTCTCTCCTAAAACAATGCGCTTTTATTGTCATTTTGCTATCCTAAGTAAAGCATTCATTTGGATGAACAAACACATGGGGGTTTGCCGGGAATTATTGCAAATTATCCCCGACAAAAACATCGGAATTCTCGTCCAGTCTGACCTTGGCGACATAGCTATCAGAATCAAAATAAAGAATCAAAAAATTATCATTGACTCTTTTCGTAAAGATGTTGATTCATTTCCAAGATCATGGACTCTTGAAAAAAAATTACAGGAATTTAAAAAAAGCGCAAATTCATATTTAACCTTGGGGTTCTACTTAAAAACAATGATACGCGATGCTTTTGCAAGTGATTTTATCAAAAGAGGTCTTTATAATCTTGGAAAGTGTTACTTTATTCAAGAGTTAGAGAAAAAATATATTGACGCTCTTATTGAAAAAATTTCTCACGAAAGTATGAACACCTACTATTTATTTATAGACAATAAACCGCAAGCAAAACTAGGTTTTGCGATTACTCATAAAAAAATAACAAAAGCCAACAGTTCTTTTTTGGCTATGATTAATGAACTAATGAAAACAACAGATGACTTAGAACAGCTCTCTCAATTGTTAGAGTTACAAGCAAGTAAACGCGAAAAATATGTATTCTTACGTATTCGTACCGTTCGCAAGTTGTTGTCGTCTAAATTTAGCACCATGTTACTTAAGTGGCTTTTAGGAAATTCAAAATAAGGAGTTGCTCCATGAAGAAAGTGTTTTTACTCATTTTTGTTCTTATGATGCTATTGCAAGCACAACAGTGGAAAACGGATAAATTTTCAGCCGAATTTACCACAGAACCATATTGGGCAGAAAAGTCAAAATATGCCGATTCTCACTATCAAGGTACATTAATTACAACATGCAAGGTTTCAGCACTAAAAGGTAGTGGTTTTCCAGGATTAATTAAACATCTGAAAAAGTGGTTTGAAGATCAATCGGCAACAAAAAAATGGACAATAACAAAAGATTACTTCACCATAAAACGCAATGGCAAAATCGTAAAAATTGATGCCATTACGATGCCTTATACCAACTTAGACAAAAGCGAGACTGGCAAAATAAAGATGCAATTAAATGCCTACATCGGACATGATCCAAACAATGTTCTCGTCGTTGAATCAGTGTCGCAAAAAATCATTGAATCAACAGGAGACAAAAAGCGACTGAAAACATTTCGTAGCTTTTATAGATACTACAAAGACAAAAAACAAGGTTATTACAACGTTTATTGTTGGCGGTTTTATAAGCTAGAAGGTTATTGGTATGAACCAACAGGAATATTTGTAAGCAGCGCTCGTAAAAAAACCCTAAAATCTTTTCGCGATGCGATTAATCGTTGGTCAAAAGTTTGGGCAAAAAATTTGTAAATTGAGATGTTGTAAAGTTTGTTTAACCCATGTGAGAGAAACAATTACTAATATACTTCGATGCTACAGAGTTAATTGTAAATCGATATCCAAGACGCTAGCACTCTGGAACATTGATTTTTACCTCTTATGGATTTGAGTTAAAAGTTGTCCTTTTTGTTCTCGCTTTCACTTTTTCTTGTTATTTTTAGGTCGCAACTTAAGTTATTTTATACGTTTTAGCGTCAGCCAATACTCAATCTTCCAATTTATATCTATTATATATAAAGCGTGTCGACACTTAAATCTTATAAAAATTGCAAGGTTTGATCCTGATCCCATTTCTGAACGGGTTCGGGATCGAAAGTCCATATGCTAGCTCACTAAGCTCGATTATTTTGTTATTTTTTTAAATGCCGGCACGCCCTAATACTTTATCTGTATTTGCGATAATGAGAAATTTTCTATCTCACTTTTTCCATTTGCGAAATTGTGTTTGCCATTCTTTCTGACGCTCTTTCCAGTCAGTCGTCGATAGAATTTCTTCACGCAAATAGGTCCAACGACTATCCTTTTCAGCCGTTAGTTCAGCAGGATAGTCTTCTATATCTTTCTCAGTATAGCGCTGTGCGCATTCTTCAAAATTATAGGTATAAAACACCCACTGACAACCACCGTCAAAAATCTGAACAGCGGTCAAAATGGCCAGTCCATCATCTTCCCACATTTTGCGTATTTTTTTCTCGAACTTGTCCAGTTTTGCTTGTTCTTTTTTACTTGGTAATGCCCCTGAACCTTCTTCTGCATATTCCCAAAATATATTCCAGTGGTATTGATAATTTCCAATTTCAGTTTGGTGGAGAATAGGTGTACGAAAACGCAAGAAAAATTTCCCAACAGTCGTTTCTCCTTCCATACTACTCCAGACATCGTATTTCGCAAGTTTAGCAACAGAGATATATGGTTTTGGCAATATTTTTTGCAGCCGATGGGGGTAATCAGTGATAATTGCACTTACTCCAGCCTCTTTTAAAGCGCGCATATGTTCTACATCATTCACTGTCCAAACATTAAGTGCGATATCTTCTTCTTGCAGCTGTTGTATATACTGATGTTTAGGAATTTTTTTATTTTTATGATAGTATTCAGAGTTAATTCCTATTGCATCTAAAACTCCCAAGCATGATATATTATAAGCTTCTGCTCCAATACTCTGACAATACAAATGTGGATCATACAATTTCTCACGTACAAGAGCAGCTGTAGTTATTTGCGGATTTAAATTTTTAGCAATAACCAACTCATGGTGGTCAAAGCAAGAAATAACAACTTGCGACGCCATTTTAAATTTATCAACTACTGCAATCACTTTCTTAGTGATATTAGTATAATTACGAGGTAGTTGTTTGATTTCAATGTTGAGTAAACTTTTGTATTCTTTTACCTTTACAATCACTTCTTCCAAGGTAGGAATTGTGATTTCATTTGCATAACATTCTATATCTTTTTTACTAAAATATTTCTTTTTCTCGCTCGTTGTTAACAATTGTAAAAAATCAACGCGTTCACTTGTTGGTTTCTGTAACTCATCAACATACCATTTTCCAACATTAAGCGTTTGTAATTCTTTTAAAGTAAAATTACTTACAAAAAAAGATTTACGGCGTGGAAATTTTTCTTCCGCATCACTACACTCCCGTAAATCATGGTCATGAACAACAACAGGTACATTGTCTTTAGATAAGTGAACATCTATTTCAACCATATCTACGCCTATTTGCAATGATTTTTCGATTGCTGCAAGCGTATTTGGAGGACCATATCCTCGCCCTCCACCATGAGCAACAACTAGAGGAACTTTGTGCATTCTACTTTCCTAATAAAAACACCAAAGGGATATAAAGCCTTTGCGCCCAATATTTTTCACTGTGCTGACCATTTTTATCGACAAAATAATATAAATTTTTCTTGTCTTTGTAACCTTGCTCTTTTAAAGCCTCATACATACGTAGCGTTTGTTGTCGTCCGTCGGAATCACCACCACTATCAATGTATATGTTTAATAAACGTGCATGGTTAGAATTTTTTACCTGCGACGTTTGGTCTTCATTATTCCACCAAAAACTACTAGATAGGCACCCAACACTTCCAAAAATTTCACTGCGGGTCCAACCAGCATAAAAACTAATTAAGCCACCTAACGAAGAACCCATTAACATACAATTATTCTTACCGTGCATGGTGCGATATTTACTATTGATAAACGGAACAACTTCTGTAGAAATAAAATCTAAATACTTATCACCATTGCCTCCACCATATTTAGCATCTACACTAGGAGTGTATTCACTAATACGGCTAGCGCCAGTATTGTCCATCCCAATAATAATAGCTTCTTTTATTTTTCCTTGAACAACAAGAAGATTCATTGTTTCATCCACTTGCCACTCAACCCCACCAAAAGCTGTAGATGCATCAAATAAATTTTGACCATCATGCATGTATATAACAGGATATTTTTTTTCGGTATTTTCGTGATAACTCGGGGGAAGATAAACTCTTAACGTACGATTATTGTTCAAAATACTAGAAGAAAAACCAGTAATATTTTCCAATGTTCCCATTTTTTTGTAAAAAAATGGATAAATATGAATCTCTTCACCGTCTTCTACAGAGTAATTTGCACCTATCGACCAGACTTCATCATTAATAAGCGGTTTAAAGGAGAAATTTTGTTCTGAAGTCGTAAATTTCCACATGTTTGCAGAAACCGCTTCGGCCTTGACGCCTCTTTCCCAACTTAAAGAAGCAGCATCACCACGAATGGAAACATGATTCCCCCATTTAGCATCGTAGTGGATATAAATTTCTGCACTTTGTAGGCAAAGTGCTCCACACAAAACGATGAGCAGCAATAAAAATTTTATCATTATTCTCCCCTATTTAAAACTCGTTACAAAATTGGACAAAAGTCAATTTTATAACAAGCTCCTAGAAAAAAAGTTGACTTTTTAAGTAAATTTGATATGCTCCACGGAAAGAGCATTATCAATTTAATAACTTTAGTTGATAAGTTGCCTCAATCTCATCAAAAATTCAATACAAGTTATGGTGTACTACATACTAAGATTTTAAGAAAATTTACACCAAAAACAATGTAATTTTGTTTTGTATGGACAATTATTTGGTAGTGTATTTTTTTTATAGTTTTCTCACAATTTGCTTTTAACTGTTTTTTTGAGCAGTATTTGTTGTTATTTATACATAACAACATAGCCGAGAATACACGCCTATGTTCAAAGCTCTCCTCAAGGAAAATCTTTGTTACAATACCGCATCCAAGGGATATTTTTTATTTTCTCCCCAAAAATAGCGATTGTAACCTCTCCTTTCTTTCAAATCAAAAATAATGAAAGGTAAAATTTAAAATGGCACGAAAAAAAGAAGACGTTCGTTTACACGTAAAAATGGTCAGTAGTGAATCTGGCTATTTCTATACTACAGAAAAAAATAGACGTAAAACACCAGGAAAATTGGAACTTAGAAAATACGATCCAATTGTTCGAAAGCACGTTATATTTAAAGAAAAAAAACTGTAGTATGTTTTCCACTGAATAAATTGGAATCGCCATAGGTCAGAGGCAATATTTCTTGATCTATGGTTTAATTTTATGGATTGATTTTATGGATATACAAGAACTTGCAAAAAAATTGCAACAAGAAGGTGTAGATCAGGGAAAAGAAGAAGCACAGAAAATTATTGCATCTGCCCAAGAACAAGCCGCCAAAATCCACAAAGAAGCAGAGGAAGAAAAACAAGCTACCGTAGCTAAAGCCCAACAGGAAGCTGATAAACTCCTCGAAAGCGGTAAACAAAACTTACAACTCGCTGCTCGCGATGTAACTTTGCAACTAAAAAAAGATGTGGAACAAATTTTTAACAACCTCTTAAACAAACAAGTCAAAGAAAACCTTGCAAAAACCGATGTAGTAAAAGATTTACTCCAAAATCTCATCTCACAATATACGCAAAATAGTGGACATAGCATGACTGTAGAAGTGCCTCAAAAATTGTCCTCTGATTTGGAAGCGTGGTTGACATCAGAGGTAAAAGCTACTTGCAAAAAAAATGACAACATAGCCGGTTTTCTTGTTCATGATCCTGATGGTGGGTGCATTGAAGTTACGAATGACTCTGTACAAGATGCCCTATCTCCTCATTTAAGTGATATGGTAAAGGGTATTCTCACTCAGGAGAAATAACTTGAAAAAATACTATCTTTTAGCGTCTCTTCCTCCTCTATCTTTTGTATATAGTGAACAACCAGCTGTTTCCATACAAAAATTTTGGCACGGAGTTCTTAGTGAAAATGCAAGTATTTCAGAACTTGTGCAAAGTATCTTGCTTCAGCAAGATATTGCCAATATGGAAAAAATTGCCAACGGATACAATCCGACATTTTGCGGTACTATTCCTTTAGACAAAATTCAAAAAGCCAAAAATGACACCACAGTTTTACGCGATGATCTACCACAAAATATTTGGCAAAACTTGTCTTTTGAAAAATGGCAATCTCGTATCTGGCTAACACTACTTAACTACCAAAAAGAACTAGCAAGCAAATACAATAGCTGTGCGAAAGAGTGGTTAGAGTGGGAAGTAGGCTTACGTAAACATATAGCAAATACACGTTCAGAATCTTTAGGACAATCACTTTCGGGAAACTTATTGGTAAAAGCATTGGAAAATGATTCTTTCTACGATTACCAAAAAATAACTGCCGATTACAATAAACAAAGTTCTCCTCTTGAAAGTGAAAAACTCTTAGACCAAGAACGCTGGAAATTTGCGGATTCACTTGCTGTGCCTTATTCTTTTTCAGACGATGAAATTGTGGTATACGCTATTAAATTACTCATTTTAGAGCGATGGTGGGCTATTTCTCAATCGCAAATAGATATTTTTGAAAAGGTGGCCAATGGCTGATACTAAAGGAAAAATAGTTGCTATCTACGGAAACTTAGTAACAGCAGAAGTTACAGACAGCGTAAGACAAAATGCTGTAGCATACTGTTGTCGTAGTCGGGATGGCGTAAAGCTAAAAGCAGAAATTATTCGCCTACGTAATCAATTTATTGATATGCAGGTTTTTGAATCGACACGAGGTTTACAGGTAGGAGACGAAGTGGAAATCACTTCTGGACTATTATCTGTAACTGTAGGCCCTGGACTCCTAGGACAAATATATGACGGTCTACAAAATCCTCTACCGCAACTAGCAGAGGAATGTGGATTTTTTCTACAATCAGGGATATATAAAGAGCCTCTTGATACAAAAATGAAATGGAAATTCACTCCAACTAAAAAAGCTGGCGACACAGTCGAAGCAGGAGATTATTTGGGTAGTGTTCCTGAAGGAATATTCACACACCACATTATTGTTCCTCCATCATTCTCGGGCAAACTCAAAATCGAGAAAATCGCCAAAGAAGGTGAATACACCATAAAAGAAAAAATTGTTACTTTAAAAAGTGACAATGGTAACACCCACGAGTTAGGAATGAGCTACCAGTGGCCAGTCAAACTTCCAATGAAGGGCTACAAAGACAGATTGCTCCCTACAGAACCACTCATTACAAAACAACGTATTATTGATTCGTTTTTTCCCGTCTGTAAAGGTGGAACATATTGTATTCCAGGTCCTTTTGGCGCAGGAAAAACCGTAATGCAACAAATCACTAGTCGCCATGCAGAAGTAGACGTGGTAATTATTGCTGCATGTGGTGAGCGCGCTGGAGAAGTGGTGGAAACCTTACGAGAATTTCCTGAGCTAACTGACCCAAAAACTGGGCGTCCTTTAATGGAAAGAACTATTATTATTTGTAATACAAGTTCTATGCCTGTTGCTGCACGCGAAGCATCTGTATACACCGGGGTTACCCTTGCTGAATATTACCGATTAATGGGGCTTGATGTTCTTCTTCTTGCTGACTCCACATCACGCTGGGCGCAAGCGCTACGCGAAATGAGTGGACGATTAGAAGAAATTCCTGGAGAAGAAGCATTTCCAGCATATCTAGAATCTGTGATTGCAGGTTTTTACGAACGCGCTGGTCTTGTAGAACTAACTAACGGCGAAAAAGGATCGATTACTGTAGGTGGAACTGTAAGTCCTGCGGGCGGAAACTTCGAAGAACCAGTAACACAAGCAACGCTTAAAGTTGTGGGTGCTTTTCATGGACTTTCTCGTGCGCGTGCAGATGCAAGACGCTTCCCATCAATGGATCCGATTGAATCGTGGAGTAAATACAAAGGTGGTATTGACGAAGAAACAGTTGCTTTTGCTAAAAAAATACTACGTAACGGTAATGAAGTAGGACAGATGATGACCGTAGTTGGTGAAGAGGGAGTCAGCATCGACGACTTTATTCTTTTTCTAAAAGCAGAGCTTCTTGACCGCGTGTATTTACAACAAAATGCTTTTCATGATATTGACGCAGCATGTTCTTTAGATAGGCAAAAACATACTTTCGGCATTCTACTCGATGTACTTAACCATTCATTTAGTTATTCATCAAAAGACGAAGCGCGAAGTAGCTTTTTCCAACTACAAGAAGCATTCCTAAACTGGAACTTGACCGAGTGGGAGTCACAGGCTTTTAAAGACCAAGAAACGAAGGTGAAGGAACTACTATGAGAAAAGTTTACACAAAAATCAACAGCATCGCGGGAAACGTAGTTACTCTAAATGCCAGCAACGTAAGTTACGAAGATTTAGCGATTGTGGAAAGTGATCATGGTTCTTCTCTTGCACAGGTAGTTAAATTAAACCACGAAGAAGTTTCTTTACAGGTATTTCAAGGAACCAAAGGGGTTTCCACTGGTGACAAAGTTCGTTTTTTAGGTCACCCTATGCAGGTTTCTTTTTCTGACAATTTGTTAGGAAGAGTTTTCACTGGAAGTGGTAAACCACGCGATGGCAAAAGCGATTTACAAGATAATATGATCGAGATCGGTGGTCCTAGCGTAAACCCATCAAAAAGAAAAATACCTGAAAATATGATTCGCACGGGTATTCCGATGATTGATGTATTCAATACTTTAGTTGAATCACAAAAGCTCCCGATATTCTCTATTCCAGGAGAACCATACAACGAACTGCTAGCGCGTATTGCTTTGCAAGCAGAAGCAGACGTAATTGTTTTTGGTGGTATGGGACTAAAGCACGATGACTATCTGAATTTCCGTAATACCTTTGAAGAAGGTGGAGTACTTCACCGCTCAATCCTTTTTGTCCACACTGCTGCCGATCCACTAGTAGAATGCCTAATGGTAGCAGATATGGCTCTTGCTGTTGCTGAAAATTTCGCGGTAAAACAAAACAAGCGTGTTCTTGTACTTCTTACCGATATGACCGCTTTTTCCGATGCATTAAAAGAAATTGCGATCACCATGGAACAGATACCAAGTAACCGTGGATATCCTGGAGATTTATATTCTCAATTAGCTATGCGCTATGAAAAAGCTGTTGACTTCGAAGGCAGTGGTTCACTAACAACCTTAGCAGTAACAACAATGCCCGGGGATGACGTAACTCACCCTGTACCAGATAACACCGGATATATCACCGAAGGGCAATTTTACTTGCGTAACGGATGGATTGAACCATTTGGTTCCCTTAGCCGTTTGAAACAGATGGTAAATGGGAAATCGCGCGACGATCATCGTGATATTATGACTGCTTGTATACAATTATACGCGAAATGTAAAGAAAGTCGCGAAAAACAGTCAATGGGTTTTATGATGTCCTCGTGGGATGAAAAACTTCTTCTTTACGGTGAGCGTTTTGAAAAAGAAATGATGTCCCTTGCTGTCAATTTAACATTAGAAGAAGCACTTGACGGTTGCTGGAAAATATTGAGTAGTATTTTTGAGCCTCAAGAAATAGGGATATCTAGTAAACTAATAGAAAAGTATTGGCGTTCTGGCGAGTAACCAACATGGCTAAAATAAAATTAACCCGTAATGAGTTAAAAGCGCAAAAAGAATCGCTCAAAAGATTTGCACGTTTTTTACCTACTTTGGAGCTTAAAAAATTACAACTCGAACTCGAACGTAGAAAAGTTGTAAAAGAAATGGCAGAGTTTCGCGAAAAAATAACTAAGTTTCGCCAAGATATAAAGTCGTGGCAAAATTTATTTTGCGAAAACTATCCCAAAGCAGTACAAAACTTAGTGCGTATAGAAAACTTAGAAACGCGAGAAGTAAATATTGCAGGAATTTCTGTTACTGAAGTAAAAAACGTGACTTTTGCAATAGAAGAATACGATCTTTATCTAACCTCACCATGGCTAGAAAAAGGAATTGAAGTTATCAAGGATATCATCTTTTTTCAAGAGCGAGAAAAATCTCTGCAAAACAAAGAAAAAGTGATCCTACAGGAATTGCGCAAAACAACTCAGCGCATTAACCTGTTTAAAGAAAAACTTATTCCTGAATGCAAAGAAAATATTCGAATGATTCGCATTCAACTTGGCGATTTACAGGCAGCAGCTGTTGGACGTTCCAAGATGGCTAAGCAAAAAATGCAGCCTAAAGGGGGTACCCAGTGATTGTTTCGATGAAAAGGCTACTGGTTTTAGGAACAACTAAAAACCGTAAAGCAATATTGGAAAAATTACAGGAAATAGGAGTTGTTCACGTTGTTTCTGCGAATGTAAATGAAACAAAATCGCACTTAGGTGTTCTAGAACACCAAGAACAAGTAACGCGTGCTATTTCTATTTTGGATTCTTTGTCGCAAGAAAAAGAAAACAGCGAATCTGTTCCTGATCACCTAGTAGAAAACATTATTACTTGGCACAACGGCGTTCAAAAATACAAAGAAGAAAGTAACGACCTAACAAAACGTATTGAGTCACTATCTATGTGGGGTGAATTTTCCACAGATGAATTGCAAAAACTACAAGAACATGGTGTATATTTGCAATTTATTAAAATAACGGCAAAGCAAATATCTCAATTAAAAGCAGAAAATATTGCTTACAAAAAACAAATAGGCAAAGATATTTTTGCGGCCATTATTTCACATAAAGATCAATATGAATTACCTGATTGTGCTCAAAAAATTGTGATACCGAAAGGTACCATAGAACTAAAGAAACAACAACAAGTCGTACAACAAAAACAACAAGAGCTAAACAATAAACTGCAACAAGCAACAACTTATTTGTCTCTTTTAAAAAAGCAGCAACAAAACTTAGAGAATGAACAAGTTTTCAAAACTACTGAGGATCAACTATTATGTGAGCAAGATGTATTTGCTTTAAAGGGCTTCATTCCAGAACAACAAATAGAAGCTCTACAAAAAGAAATGCAAGGAATTTCTGCCGCTTTAGTTATAGAAGAGATAGACGAAGAAGATGAACCACCAACACTCATTCAAAATCCTAAGTGGGTGCAGTCTGTTGTAGATTTAGTTAAATTATACGCCTCTCCTGGTTATAAAGAGTGGGACAGTTCCTCTGCTATTTATCTTGCCTTCACCGTTTTCTTCGCAATGATTGTTGGTGATGCAGGATACGGATGTATTTTACTTGCTCTTATGCTTGGACTTAGCGGTAAATTGAAAAGTTCCGAAGCTGGGCAAAGAATATACCGCCTAATGATCACTTTGAGTGTTGGCTGTATTATTTTTGGTGCCATTAGTGGAAACTGGTTTGCCATACAAATGTCTGCCGACAACCCCTTAAAACAGTTTCAGATACTAGGTACTAGTGACAACGAAGAACAAAATCTCAACAATATGATGATGCTATCTGTATATGTTGGGGCAGTTCACTTATCCTTAGCACGTATAATACAGATTATTCGCGTTTTTCCTAGCACATTATGGATCAATCAAGTTGGTTGGCTCATCATGATGTGGGGGGCAATCGCAAAAATTCTGTGGAAAAATGATGCAGGGTTATCAGCTCTAGCTTTTGGTGCAGTGCTTGCTGTTTTATTTGCCAGTAAGCATCGTAATATCTTCATGCGATTTGCACTCGGCCTCTTAGATTTATTAGGAATTACTCAAAATTTTGCTGATATACTTAGTTACTTGCGACTTTTCGCTCTAGGGCTTGCAAGTACAGTAATGGCTAAAATATTTAATGATCTAGGTATGCAAGTGCGAGAAGTTTCTCCATCAATTGGGCCCATTTTGATGGTTTTAGTTATATTTATGGGGCATACCATCAATATTGTTCTAGCAATCATGGGTGGATTTATCCATGGATTGCGCCTAAACTTTTTGGAATTTTACAGATATTGCTTTGAAGGTACAGGCTACGATTATAAGCCTTTTGCCAAAAAAGCTCAGGTTTAAAATGGAGGGCTGCTGATTACGCAGCAACAGAATTATGGAAGAAATTATCAAGTGGTTTGGTATTATTAGCCCAATGGCTTTGGGCGCTGTTGGATCGGCAATTGGATGTATGATTGCTGGAACAGGTTTAGCAGGCGCTTTGCCACGCACAAAAGAATCTCATGGTGGCCTTATCGCAATGTCTGCAGCACCATCTTCACAAACGATATATGGTCTTGTACTTATGATGACACTACAAGGTGCAAAAGGTAGTGGCGCGCAGTTCTTAGCTATTGGTCTTATGTGCGGTCTTGCTATTATGATCTCAAGTATCATGCAAGGGCGTTGTTGTGCCGCTGCTATCCGTGCGACAGTTGAAGATAAAACTGTATACGGAAAGTGCTGGATTCCTGTTGGTGTAACAGAAAGTTTTGCTGTATTTGCAATGGTATTTGGTATGATTGCAATGCAAGCTTAATTATTGCACAAAATGATGAGTGATAATCACTCATCATTTTATCTTGTAAAGATTCTCAAATAGGAGAAATCTCAATGGACATACGCCAAAAATTCATATTTTTTTTGCTTTTATCTCTTTGCTATACCCAACCCGAAAAACTCATTTCAACCACAAATAATGCCCATCCACTACTAGCACAGCAAATAACAAAATGGATATCTTCACTAGAAAATAACGACAAAAATTCATACAATAATTTAGTAAAGATAGGGCAAGTATCACAACCATATTTGTACGCTGCTTTACACGAGAAAATTAATTACACAGCAAAAAAAAGTGTTATTCAAATCATCGAAAAATTAAATTTGCCAAGTGAAAATGTCCTGTTAAAATGTATTCAAAACGATAAAATACATATACGAGTTCGCGAACAAGTAATTATTTCACTAGCAAAAATAGGGACTAAAAACTCACTTCCTCTTTTAATCAAAATAGCCTTCGATCGAAATAATCTTTTATATCGTAGAGCAGCAACAACAATAAATAAAATCGCAGAAGTTGAGTATTTAGTGCAACTATTACAACACTGGGAACGTGATATTACGAAAACGGCTCATAAAAATCTTCTACGTAAAACGAAACAAAAATATCCTGCTAATTATAATACGTGGAAAAAATGGTGGAAAAACAATGAATAAATATATATTTTTTATTGGGTTTATATTTTGCGGATGTATACAAACCGTCGCCCCTTCAAAAAAACTTACCCAAAAACCACTTCTTTCTGATAAAGAATTATTTGCAGAAGAACAAGGTCTAGCAAGTAAACTTGAAGAAGCATGTGCTAACACAGGAAACGCTTTTCAAAGTGCACAAAAACTAGCGTTAAGTACGGGAAAAAATATATGTATTATTGTTGACAAAAATTCAGTAAAAATATTTGAACTATTAGAACGCTCTTCTCCACCTCGACGAGGAACTCCATATGGAGAGTATGAACTCCCTGCGAATTTACAATTTGCCCACAAAAGCGCGCGTTATTTTTATTGCGATTATGCGCGACGCATAGATTTTGATGATCCTGATGTGCGTTTAGTTACGCGAACAAAAAATGCAACAGCAGATATTATTATTGAGCATAGTGGTCGCGATGGGGAAAAAGGATTGATTGACTTTACCAAAAATAGTCCGACTATTCGCTATATAACCACATCTTTCATAAAGGAATAACCTTATGCCTATATATGTATACCAAGCGAAAGAAACAGAAAAAGGGTGTGAATACTGCACAGAAGAATTTGAAATAATGCAGTCAATTAAAGACGAGGCTCTAACTGAATGCCCAAAATGTAGTGCCGAAATTAAAAAGATAATTCAGCCATTTGGTTTTTCAGTTGGCAAGAAACATATGATGACAGATAAAAACCTTAAGAAAAAAGGTTTCACAAAGCTTGTGAATGAAGGGAATGGCAAATTTCGAAAACTTTAAAATAAACAAAATACTACCAAATAATAATCAAAACTCGTAGTTACTTAGTGCAGTGATTACGAGTTTTTTATTGAAATGAGATACATAACCTATCCACCTGCTGTTGTCCAAGTCTGTGTATCAACAGCGACTGTTCCCGAAATAAAAGCTCCAGAAAGCGATGCATCTACCTCAGCCGGCGCGCTTGCAGCAGTAGAAACTGCAGCATCAAAGTTAGGAACAACGGTATCAGTGTAGCGAGGTAAACCTCCAGCAAGCGTATTTGCAGCAATCAGGATCTCTCCATTGTGATTTACAGCAAAACAGCGAAGTCCACTATTATTAAAAACAGTTGGCCACGCATAAGAACGAAAACGCGTTTCCTGTAGTATTGCATCTGTAATATTTCCAGTGTCGCTAGCCGCTGTATCTGAAGCGTCAGTTATAGGATTTGCTCCGCTTGTAGGCAAAAATACTACAAAAGAATAACCAGTTTTACGGCTAATACCGTCCGTTTGAGGTTGTAAAGAAGCAGGACAAAATGGCTGAGTGATCCCTTGAGCACCTGGACTTGTTAAAGTGCGTAAATAAGCTCCTGAAACTTCCCCCATTGTTCCATACTCACCTGTGCCATTAGCGTTAAAATCAATAGTCGAGGCACTCTGAAATAGTACTTGAAAAGTATGTATTCCTTTTAAGGAAGCAATTGCTGCTCCTTCGTTAGCGTTTATTTTAGAACGTAAAAAAGCAGGAATAGCAATCGCAGCGATAATGGCTATAATCGCCACAACAATCATCAACTCAATAAGTGTGAAACCTTGTTTTTTTCTTGTAGATAACATGAATAGTCTCTATATCATTAATTTGCTTTTTTTAAGTAATTTAAGGTCGCGATCTGGCAAAAAAATAAAGTGGGAAATTCCCACTTTATTTTTATTAGAGAAATTGCAATTAGTTACCAGCAGCAACCCAAACTTGTAGATCAACACCTGCATCGCCTGACTTAAAAAGACCAGCAAAAAAAGTGTTGTCAGCAGGAGCCGGTGCAACTGTACTTGTTGCAGCACTTGATAAAGGACCAGCAGCAAGACCTTGGTACACTGCCACACCAGCGTTTGCGTTAGAAGCTGTTAAAACTTCGCCTGTTTCATTAACTGCAAAACAACGAATCCCTGTGTTGTTAAAAACATTTGGCCATGCGTATGCTCTAAAACGAGATTCTTGGAAGATAGCATCTCCGTTGTTAGGAGCAACGCTAGCGGTAGTATTGTCAGTATCTGTTACGATAACAGCACCTGGTAAAGTTACTTGATATAAATATCCAGACTTGCTTCCAGCGCCACCAGCAGTAGCAGCAGTAACAGGTTGGTTTGGTTGAAGAGAAGCGGTAATGAATGCTTGTACTTGTCCTGGACCTGTTGCTACTCCAGCTGCACCACCCGCACCCGCAAGACGAGTATATGAACCAGTGAGTTCACCAAGCGTACCATATTCACCAGAACCGTTTAGATTTTGATCAAGAATGTTACCACTTTGGAATAAACCTTCAGAGGTAAAGATACTTTTTAGAGTAGCAATTGCACCACCCTCGTTAGCTGTAATTCTTGCTCTTAGGAAAGCAGGAATAGCAATCGCAGCAATAATCGCGATAATCGCAACAACGATCATTAGCTCAATAAGGGTAAAACCTTTTTTTTTCTTGTTAAGCATTTAGATATCTCCATAATCTAGGAAACTTAATTTACTTAAGAGATTACTCCCACATAAAAATAATCTCTATATATTTCTATTTTATCAGTCTGAAATACAAATTTTAAATACTATTTTTATTTTAAAGTAAAAAACATACTTCAAACAAACAAACATTCTTTGTTGTTTTGTCGATGCAACAACCATGCCCAAACATTTTTTTTCTTGAAAATGCCTTAATACAAGATAGACAAATACTCTCAATAAACCTTCCGCTAGTCATAAATAATATGGATTGTAAATCGAAACATACTTCTTTATAAAAAAAGATACTTTATAAAGATATAACTTTTCTCCAGTGCCTTCCACATGCTTTATTATGTGACAATTTTTGTCACCCCCAAAATCACAATGACAATTTTTGTCAATCCATAGTTTCCCATTCACTAGAAAAAAAGCACACTTTTATTTATATTCTACATTTTATAAGTGATACAACATTTCACAATCGTTGCTATCACCGTCAACATAAGCATGACAGTTACCGTTTTTTGTTCTCTCAAAAAGAAGCTGTACTTTTTTTATCTAGGCGCCATTACGGCTACAACTACGATGACGGCTAGGCTCGCGGTCAAAATTACGCTCATCATCTAACTGGTGACAGTCCCTAAGGACACGCTAGAATATGTGGTTTTCATAAATTTTTCTCGATTTGCTATAGATAGTTTGCTATAATTTTCGCAAAATATAAACCTCATGACGTTATTGGCAATTAAGGCAAATAAACGTGCCTAAGCAAATTTAGGGGAACTTCATGGCTGAAAAATATTACTCTTTTCAGGATGTCTTGCGTGAACTACAGATGGAGGAATCTGAGTTAAAAAGGCTTGTATCCGAAGGAGAAGTAAATGCAATTAATGACGGACAAAATATAAAATTCGCCAAGAGTGAAATTGAAAATATACGCAGTAATAAAATGGATGCTGGGACAATAATGGTTCCAAGTGGCCACGGTGAGAGTAGTGAAGAAGTATTGCTTGTAGATGAGGTAGATAGTGGAGCTATAAGTGCCATAGAAGAGGTCGGATCATCAATGGCACTACACGCAGAGTTAGCAGATGAAAGTAGCGCATTTGTAAATATTGATGATAGTGGTCCTTTATTGTCAATGGAAGAATCGCAAGATGACAATCAACCAATACTCAACATTTCCAGCGAAATGAAAAAACCTCGTATTCAAGGTGTTAAAGAAGATACAGAAGAGTTGATTTTCGAGCAGAGCAGTGGTGAAGATCTATTAGAAACAGGTGAATTATTGTTCGATTCTGTCAATCAAGTTTTACCGCGCGACCGCGAAGAAGCAGAGCTTTTCACTGAATCGGAAATGGGTATCTCTGACGATTATGATGATATTGATGAAGCTTCCGTAAAAGCAGCAATAGATTTCGTAGATAGTTCTGATGAAGAAATTGTCAGTACCTCTACCCCTAAAAGTAACATTCACTATTCATCGGTGGAAATGCAACGTAGGCAAAAAGTTCGAACGATGGCAGGTGTGAGCGTTGGTTTACTTACATTTGCAGTAGTAGCACTTTTTTTCTTTTTCCCACCTGAGGTAACACAAAGTAAGCCACAAGTGACAACTTATGTAGTCCAAAATATTTCTTCTGACACTACATATAACTATGAAAGCGAAGTTAAACCTATTCGTGAATCTAGTGTTGTTGCAAGCATTAGTGGTACTATTTCTGACTTACTTACAACAAACAATCAAGTAAAAAAAGGCCAAACAATTGCAGTCGTGGGTTCAAGCGGCGACCCAAAAGTAGAAGCCAGATACAACAGTTTAAAAGGGCGTTATGCAAAAGGTAAAAAAACCTATAGTAGATATGCCAAATCACGTAACACTTTAAAAAAATACTATACAAAGTATGTAAAAACTCCAAGAAACAAAAGATCTACTCTTGACAGTAAAACCAAAAGAGCTGCCAAGATTTACTATACAATGCTAGAGTACCGCAAGAAAAGTAAAGCATGGCAATCTGAGCTCACTAAATTAAAAAAACAAATGGGTGGCAAGCAACAGATAAAAGCTTCCGCTAGTGGTTTTATAACTCAGGTACATGCAAATAACAATAGCAAAGTAAGTTCTGGAGATAAAATATATACTCTAGGTGAGGTAGATCAAGTTTTATGTAGCTTTCGAATTCCAAAAGGTGAAGCGGGAGAGTGGAGTAAAGATGATACTGTAGATGTTACTATTGCAGAAAAAACCTATGCTGCTATTATCGAAAATGTCAACGAAGATACCTCCACACAACCTACAACATTGTGGCTGCATCTTAGAGTCGGTAACAAAAACGCTCAAATAGAACTAGGTCAACAAGCTTCTTTAAAGTATGATAAAAAACACGAAGTAATGGCCATTCCACAAAATGCGGTATTCTCCGAAAACAACAAAAATTACGTTTTTGTAATTTTGGAAGGTCAAAATAAGGTACTCCGTCGAGATGTGCAACTTGGAGAAACAAGAGAAAATAATTACATAAGTGTAAGTAACTTATATGCAAACGAAAAAATAGTTGCTGACAATACTTTAAAATTAAAAGACAACCAAGATATCACTATCATGGACGAAAAAAAATAAGATGTGATCTACACAAAAGATGAATGTAGACACGCCTCAACAAAATATATACAATAAATAGGGTAGAGATTTAAAAATCTCTACCCTATTTTTATTTATAAGGGATGGCCGAGGTTTAACAATCGCATAACAAAACGAAGGATGGATTACACCGTATTTATAGTCGCATCGCAGTAAGATCTAGCGGATATTTCAATATCAAAACGAATTATTCTACAGTACAAGGAATTCCCCATCGCTGTTGTAAACTAATACAAAGAGTTGATGGATATTTTTACTTCCAGAAAGGAGATGCGAGGTTGAAAAAGGTATCGGGCTCATGTTTATCACATTCGCGTTCGAGTGACGATTCCTCCCTAACTTATAGAAGTCGGGGTATCCTCGTCACAAATTGATGAAAAAATACATATGCGCTCTAAGTATTTTCTTTTCGGTACTATATGCAGAAGAAGTACTCTTTGTTAAGAGCGGAGAAGTTGACGGGATCTATATTGGATCTTTTTATCTTGCCAAAAAAGAAATTAGTAATCAAGAGTTCTTCTTGTTCATTGAAGAAGATGGCTACAACAAAAAACATCTGTGGGATGCAAATGCACTCGAAAATTTCTCTCAAAAATTTAAAATAGAAAACGGTGATCAAGCTCCAAGAACTTGGAAAGAGGTGAGTCCTCCAGCAGGAAAAGAATATCAAGCTGTACAGGGTATAACAAAAGCAGAAGCACGCGCCTATGCAACAAACCAAGGTTGGGTTGTCCCTAGTGAAAACATGTGGAAACTCGCACAAAAACAGCACAAAATAGGTGATTATCCTTGGTTCGATGACATAGAGGAAAATAACACAGGAATCCAGCTAGTAAGATATTCTGTATCTGGAGATGCACTAGAACAACGTTTAGTTTCTATACAAAAGGAAATTAAATCATTCGCTAGCGTCAGCCAAGTAAATCGCAATGCATCTAGTATACGTGATTTAGGGCGTAAGCAAAAAAAAATGCAGAAAAGTGTAAAAAAGTTTGATAAAGACATGCGTGTTGTTATGGATAATCTACAAAAAGACAAACAACAAGAACTGCAAAAGCTTGTCACGACAATGAATAGCAAACTACTTGCTTTAGAAAATCAGCAAAAACAACAAATAGAACAAACCATGAGTAAATGGCAAAATCAACAACAATACAGCACAAATAAAATAAAAGATTTGACAAAGCTAGTGGTCATGAATTCTCAAGAAATTGCAGATTTAAAAAAAGACTACGATCTAGTTACAAACGAAAATAAAGACCTTAAAAAACAATTACAAAAATTACAAAAAGCAAGCGTACTTAGTAAAAAAATAGATAACATTCAACAACAATTGACTGAACAACAAACATTGACTAGCAACATGAAGAATAATATTGAAGGTCTAAATTCCAGTGTAAATACACAAGTAAAAAGTACGATTCAAACGTTCAAAAACGAGCAAAAACGCTGGTTAACATCTCAAGAAAAAGATCTAAACACTAAAACAAAAAAGTGGCAAACTAAATTTGCACAAATTGATGAACTAAATAAAGACACATTCGAATTAGAGAAACAAGTCAAAAAGCTCAATAGTCTATGCCCACCATTACCAGGTAACAACAATTATGTCCAGAGCATGTTAACATTGAAGTCAGGTTTTGAAGAAGTAAGATTGACCACCAAAAAAATCCAGACAGACCTAAATTTTTTACAACAAAAAGACATTGCTATTGAACAACAACTACCTCTTTTAAAAAAGCAAGATGAACTACTTGCAAAAGAAGACAGCAAGATACAATCAACGATAAAAAACATTTCAAGCCGCGACGACAATCAAGACAAAGAAATTGCAAAACTAGATGCTATTTCTGGCCAGATGGAAAAAAAGACCAAAGAGATTAATAAACACATTGAAATACTACAAAAAAATGACACGGATACTCTCGGAACGATATCTAGTATACAAACAATTCTTTCTTCGCAAGCACAGAAACATCAAAGCTCTAAACAACAAGCACGCGAAATGCTCACAGCAGTTACTCGCCAAAAAGAAGATATTCAAAATCTAAATAAAAATATTAGACTACTGCAAAATAAAGACTCTTCTATGGATAAATCCTTAAAAGAAACCGCAAACATTCTGCGTGGAGAATCGGAAAACATCCGCAAAAAATTATTTTCGGCACAGCAATCGGAAGTAAAAGACATTGCAGAAAATACAGATAAAAATGCCGCAGAAATCAAAGGCTTAGAAAGTTACTTGCGAAACGTCCGTTCTCATTTGCAAAAAAAGATGGAAACACTAGAATCTGATATAAAAAATGTTGAGCAAAAACGCAGTCGTTTAGAAACAGACTTTCGTATAGCTGCTACACAAATGCGTCACAATATGTTAGAAGTCGGTCAAAAAATGTTGCAACTATTTGAAAAAGGCATGTTTATTGGACCAATTCCTCCAGAAAAAGAAATCCATAAAAAAGTAGAAGAAAAGAAACCAAATCGAAACATAAACAAAAATCAAAACCCTAAACCAATCCAAAATGCTAAAATAGCAAAAGAAGAGCTGGAAAAACTCCGCAAAGAACGCGAAAAATTCAAAAAAGAAATAATTCAAATACAAAAGCAACAAAATGATAAAATGTTAGAGCGAATTAAACAAACGCAAAATATTGCAAAACAAGCTCAACAAGATAAGAGTGGTCTAGTTACCAAAATATACCAAGACCATCGCAAAGATTTAGCCGAACTTTGTTATAACACCAGCGTTGTATTTTTCAAAAACAATAGAATAGAACTAGCAAATAGTTTTATTAATATGTGCTTCAAATACGATGCAAATATGGCTATTGCAAAAAATTTCTGGAACGATAATTGGGTTGAACTCAATACCCCAAATAACATGGTATACATACCCAAAAAATTAGCAATTTTCGGAAAACAAAATGATTTTGAAGTTCCATACCGTAAACAAAGAATTCCTTCATTCTTCATGGATCGCTACGAAGTAACCCGTGGCGAATTTGCTGATTTTGTGAGTAAAGCTTATGCAAAAGATGAGTTTTGGAGTAAAGAAGGCAAAGGTTGGCGAAATAAACGCAATAAACCACGAAATTGGAAAAACCCAAATGCAAGCGAAGTAAATCTACCAATGATTAATGTTACGTATTACGAAGCTGAAGCATATGCAAAGTGGCGCGGAAAAAGATTACCTACAGCAAGTGAATGGGAACGTGCAGCGCGTTTTATAGATGGAAGATTGTATCCTTGGGGCGATAAGCCACCACGCGACGGCAAACATTTCCGCACAAACTTTAGACAAATAGGCATGTATAAAGACAAATTTCCATACAGTGCGCCTGTTGGACATTTTAAAGACGATTTAAGCCAGGAAGGTGTATCCGATTTATGTGGAAATGTCTCAGAATGGTGTTCTAGTTCTTACAAGAGAAACAATAACAAAAAAACCATAAAAGGTGGCTCTTTCAATAGTACACGTTATCGTTTACAAGGATACTTCGAGGTAGGAGAAGAGCCAAACGCCACAGCACCATTTATTGGTTTTCGTTGTGTAAAAGACAGTCCTCGTTAAGAAAACACTTCCATAAAGATGTACGACTTCTTATGGATGTCTTTGGTTTATAAACAGTTACAACAATTGTAACTTCTAGATCTACTTAAACTAAGTGTATGTAGGGTGATCTTGTGCTAGCACAAGACCACCCCCACAACACGCAGTCATAAAGAAAATCTATTCTAAGTGACCTGCCATCCTATTTATTTTTTAGCCATAACAAGCTTAGTAATACAGTGAATAGCACCATTTGCGCCAATAATTTCATTACAATCTAAACCAACAATACGATGATTCGGCATAAGTTTTTTATATACATTCAAGGCTACTTCATCTGTACCGCGACCATAAACTGGAACTAAAATCGTTTTATTGACGATCAAAGAATTCGTATGCGTATAACTCGTTCCCCAATGGTAAGCCGGCATAGGAATACGATGAACAATAAAGTTTTCTCCATCGCTATTTTTCATCTCAGCAAGTTTCTTCGCTATATCATTCAATATATAAAAGTTATTACCAAAACCGTCCATTGGCGTTTTATACTCTCCAACGATTATATTGCGGTTGTCAAGTAACTTACAAAACATGTCAATATGACCTGTTCCGTCATTTTCCATATCAGGAACAATATAGATTTGGTCGCAACTGAAATAGTCTTTCATATAACCTTTAAGTTGCTCTTCAGATAGATTTGGATCTCCTCCTTGTTTTGGATCAAAAACAACGTCTGTCATAATTGCTGTTTTTTTACCATCTAAGATAAGATTTCCACCTGGTAAAATAAGTGGACACTGAAATGTTTCCCATCCGAATTTATCACCTAGGGTTTTTGGGAATTTATCATCTCGTGGTCGTGGACGATTATACACAAGATCTATAATTCCTCTTTTTCCATCTTTGGTATAAATGAACCAGGGACCATAATCGCGCATCCAAACACTATTAAGTCCTTCGCGAATAAAAATAATGTTTTCCATATTGCACTGATCTTGTTCAAGAATAGATTTTACATACTCAGGAGAACTTGTAGAGATATAGACTTTATCAGTTAACGCCACTTCTTTTGCAATGCTACGGAAGCAAACGGCTATAGCCAATCCACGATAAACAAACACCTTCGCTTTTTTCAAATTCTGCTGGCGCAATGAACATTCCCTTTGGCGGACTAAAACGAAAATTCTTTTTAGACGCAAGATATTTTCCCCAAACAATTTCCCAACTATCACCTTCGCTTGAAAATTGATCAATGATTTGCTGCTTTTCTTTCAATGTTAAGTTTTTAGGAGCAAATGTTTGTGCCCAACCAAAAGAAACAAGAAACAGCAATACAACACAAATAAACTCTTTCAATTTTATTCTCCCAAATTTAAGATATTATACCTTGTGTACAAAGCGTAAGGCATTATATGCATCATGTCTAAATACATAACCCAATTTTTGTAACTAAGACCTGCTCTAGACTAGCAAAAAATCATCAGAAATGCACGATATTTTGTTCCGCAAAACTTACATAGCAACCTTCACCAATAATTATATGATCTATAATTTTTATCCCAACTATACTTCCCACCTCGATTAACCTTTTTGTTGTACTTATATCTTCTTTACTCGGTGTCGGATCTCCCGAAGGATGGTTGTGAACCAGTAAAAGAGAATTGCTACTTTCTTTTATTGCAGAAGAAAATACTTCACGCGGATGCACAATTGAGGCATTAAGAGAACCAATAGAAATAAGTTCTTTCTTTAAAACTTGATTTTTACTACCTAAGTGGACACAAAAAAACTTTTCTTTTTTTTCGTCGCGAAGCATACATTGAAAATGTTGATACACTTGTTTACTACTCGATAAAACTTCACCTGTTTCTGCTACTTTCTGGCAAAACCTACGCGCTATTTCCAAGCAAGCTTGGACCTGTATCGCTTTCGTTAAACCAATCCCTGGTAACTTTTGCAATTCAGCAATACTTGCTGTCGAAAGAACACGTAGACTTGGAAACTCTTCTAACATTTTTCTTGATACATCAAGCACATCGTGGTTACGAGTCCCACTGCGAAAAATTAGAGCAAAAAGTTCGCGATCTGAAAGAATAGAAATACCATGAGCAACTACTTTTTCGCGAGGTTTTTCATTCGGGGATAAAGAACGTAGAAAATTTTTCATATTTTCTTTCTAGTTAAATAATCCAAGAAAAGAAAACAACCAAGAACTATTTTTAGCTTGCACAAGTACAACTAGCACAAGTTATAAACATTATACTAAACGACCTGACAAAAGCAGCTACAGCGGCAAAATCTTATTCAAAGCCCCTAACAAA
This sequence comes from Candidatus Uabimicrobium helgolandensis, assembly GCF_041508025.1. Taxonomy (NCBI): domain Bacteria; kingdom Pseudomonadati; phylum Planctomycetota; class Candidatus Uabimicrobiia; order Candidatus Uabimicrobiales; family Candidatus Uabimicrobiaceae; genus Candidatus Uabimicrobium; species Candidatus Uabimicrobium helgolandensis. The sequence continues at coordinate 444,357 of NZ_CP165719.1, read as the reverse complement.
CACGCCAATTTTCTATACATTCGCTCTTTCCACACATCCTATACAAAATCTATTTATTTTGTATACACGCTTCAATTATCGAGAGGTTGTAAAAAAACAATAATAATTCACTAGAAACTTTCCAACGAAATCGCATAAGATACTTGACATCATTGTAAAGTGCGGCTATCATAAAATAAATTTTTCTTAAATATAAATGTATATTTTAAACATTTCATGGCTTATGGATATGGGACTGTTATGACTGTAAAAATAACTATTACTGCAATAGATAAAATTAAAAATCAGCAAAGAAGATATTCTAAATATGTTCCTATGGGCGATTCTTTCGGTATTATTCTTCAAGAAGTAGAAGATCTCAATACGCCTGACAATATCGATGATAGCTACTCATGTGTGATCAAAAATAAAGATGGTGATATTTGGGTAGATAGCCATTTAGATGATGGGATCCATGTAAATGTTGAACATGTACAAGACAGTAAACAAATACAAAGTGGAGATGTTATTTATCTCACCAAAGATATTTTACTAAACATCAAAACATATGAACTCTCAGGTCGTGAGTTATTTCGCTCAACCAAATTTTCTAGATTACCCATCGTAATTAAAGTTCCTGTAACAAAAAAAGAACAAAAAAAAGAAATCGAAGATCATAGCAACCCTGTTGGCCACGAGATAGATGGTTACTATTTTGAAGAAATTCTCGACTATGGAAATATGGGAATCGTCTACAAAGCCATTCAAAAATCACTGAAACGTCCTGTTGCCATTAAAACTGTTGCACCGCAACACTTAAACGACCCAACTCTTGTCAAAAGATTCATGAATATGGCAAATCTTGCTTGGCGTTTAAATCACCCTTATATCGTTCAAATCTACGATACGGGAATTAGTCAAGATTTCCGCATGAACTACGTAGTCATGGAATATGTAGAAGGCGAAACTCTCGCTTCGATGCTAAGAGATAAAGGAAACTTAGATATGGAAGCTACTTGTGAAATTATGTGTCAGTTAGCAAGTGCACTGTCTTTTGCTCATCGCCAAAATATTATCCACCGCGATGTAAATCCATCAAACATAATGATTACGAATGACAAATATCTAAAGCTTATTGGTTTGGCATTATCAAAAATAGTTGACCCTAACGAAGAACAACTTTACTTGACCGCCAAAGGACAATCAATGGGGACAGAAGGATATATATCTCCAGAACAGTTCAAAAGTGCTGCAGATGTTGACTACCGCACAGACTTATATTCTCTAGGGGTTATTTTTTACCAGTGTTTGTGTGGGTGTTTACCATACAGTGAAGAAATACTAAAAGATCCAAATAAATATGGTAAAGCTTTGAAATACAAACCCAAACTAGCTCCAAATAAAGTTAAACCATCTGTTCCACAACCATTAAGCGATATTGTGATGAAATGCTTAGAGCCGTCACCAACAAAAAGATATCAAAAAGCAGAAGAAATTCTTCAAGATATAAAAGTGTATACAGAAACACAGCAACTATCTATCGCCCAAAAACGCATTCGCGCTATGTTTCCAAAAACACCAGAAGTTCCAGGCTACGAATTCCATGTTACTTTTGAACCTATGGAAGAAATAGGTGGCGATTTTTATGATTTTGTCAAACTTGATAATAATAAAATGGGTGTTGTTATTGGTGATGTTACAGGGCACGGTGTCGAAGCTGCTGTTGTTATGGGAATGGTAAAATCTATAGTTAAATTGATGTCTAAAAACTTAGATTCTCCAACCGAAGTACTAGAGTATGCGAATCAAGAGCTTCATCCTGATATGGACACCACTACCTTTACCACTGTAGGTTACGGGGTTCTTGATTTAACAAATAAAGTATTTTCTTTTGCCCGCGCAGGACACAACCCTATAATTCTTTACAACAAAGAGCGTGATCCGCGACTTACAACATATCTACCAAAAGGTACTATTATCGGAGTTCCTTGGGCGCTAAAATGCGAAGAAGCTAAGATTCAACTGCAATCAGGAGATATGATTATACAGTATACTGATGGTATTACTGAGGCAAAATCGAAAGCTGGCGAAGAGTATGGTTTTGAGAAATTATGTGAAGTCATTGAATTGTCGAATGCATCTGATTTGGAAGAAATGATTCAAATTGTAAAAGACGATGTTGCTCAATTTTCAAAGGGCATGACAGAGGATGCAGATGATATCACCATACTTGCTTTTAAAGTAAAGTAAAGGATACGTATCATGGTAAAAAACAGTGATGTTTTATTTGGAAGAACTGCTGCCACATATAAGTTTGTCAGCCGCGAAGATATAAAAATGTGCGTTGTAGAAGTAAGCACATCAAGAGTTCTTGGTATAAAAAGATACGTTTCGCAAGTTATGTACGAGCGAGGGTTACTTTCTACGGAGCAAATTTTTGCTGTTTATTATTCCATGATTCGTTCTCAACAAATAAAAAAAGTACGCAACTACCGAGTTTGTGAGTTTACTTTTGCCGATGATGAAATTCTATATAATGCCGTTGGCGCAAAAGAAAAAATACCATTGCAAGAAAATGAAAATTCAGCAGAAGAATTCAAAAAAAAATTTGCAATAGGTATAGAAGAATTCAATTTATGTATTGATATTCAAAAAAAATTAGAAAACGCTGGCATAAAAACACCACTGCTCAATATCTTGTTCCATAAAAAGCTCCTCTCAAATCCAATAAAAGAGATCATTTCAGATGCCACAAGTAAAATTAGTGAACTAAATATAGCCAAAGATTTCACAAGTAAAACGGTAAAAAAAAGTATAGCAATTCTAATCAACCAGATTGCTATTATCAATAACAGAATGACCACTAGTGAATCAAGCGACGCTCTCCAAAAATGGGAAAATACTCTCGAAATTCCACGTCTTAGTTTAAAGTACTTAGAAGTTTGTTTTTATCTAGGTTTTTTATCTATAGCTGATTGCCAGAAAATAGCTTCTTTTTTAAAAAAAGTATCAGGAATCGAATATGGTTTGCGTTTTCATCTTGTACGTTTAAGTGACAAAGAACAAGAGTTTTTTGATCTAATGCAGAAAGAAAACCAACTAAAAGAGAGTGTTGTTGAAGAAGGAAAAGAAATCAAACAGCAGTTTGCCAAATTTGGAATTGACTTACCTTTACCAGACATACTAATGCTCAAGGGAAATCTAAAGAGAGAATCTATTGCAAAAAAATGGGCTAACTCTCAAAGAATCAAACTAGTACGTGAAATTGCGGAAAATGACAAAGACTTGGACGGAACAGTTCAAGCTCCTATCAAATTACCAGCGAAAGAAGAAGCAGATCCTCAAGAATTTGAGGAAACAGAGGAATTTGCTAAAGAACTAGATGAAACATTTCGTACATCGCAAACAATACAGAAAAAAGCCCTACAAAACGAAATCCAAAACTTACGCGCACGTCTAAAACGCGCTAGTCCTGTAGAAGTAAAAACAATAAACACTATCATTGGACACTACCAAAAAGCTGACCAAGCAATAAAAAAAACTATTTTTTCTATTGCCGCAGTTGTGTTTTTTATTTTTGTTGGAATATTTATTGCATACCAACAAAAGCCTAGTGAAAATGAAAGCAAAAAAAATACAAACAATACAAGTCAAAACAAAATCAAACCTAAAAAACAATCTATAGAACAACTATATAAAATCTCTCGCGCAGCAATCAACAAATACCAATTTTTAAAAGTTCATTCAACCTATCTAAAAATAATTTCTCAAAACAATGATGAAAAGCAAAACAAAAAACTATCTATGCGTGCAGGAGAATTTCACTCTCTTAATAAACTGATATCTTCTCTCAATGATATTATTAATATTGAAAAAAAAGTAATCATTCTAGCAAACAAAAGTGTATATATCGAAAATATAACTCCTGAACATTTCCTTGTGAAAAGTGAGCAAGAGGGCTATAAGATACCTCGTGAAAATATAACTCCCTTAGAATTATACAATCTATTATCAACCTACTTAATAACCCAAAAATATCCGTGGGAAACAGCTCTTTTTTGCTATGAATACAACCTGCCATCGTATGCTAAAAAACTACTTATTTCATTTGTAGAAAGAAACCCTCATCAGAAAAACTTAGTTTGGCAATTAATGTCTAATAAAACAAGTATTCCTATACCTGAAGGAGGATATGTAGTATACAAAGGTGAAATTATTTCTCACAAACAACATGAAAAAATCCAAAAAAATCTAATCGCAAAAGAGAAAAAAAGAGCAAAAGAACAAATAGAACAAAGTATACCTAAAAAAGAAGTTTCTCCTTTACAAGTATGGGAAAACAGACAAAAAGAATCACTACGTATACGCCGATCTCGATATATAAAAGAAGTAAAAGAACAAGGCTATGTTTTTTACAACAAAAGGTGGACTTCACCAAGCACCGTAAAAAAAGAAAACGAAGTTTACGAGAAAATGCGCCGCAACTTTGTATGGTTTAACGATGAGTGGCATTTGCAAAGTAGTTTAGGAAAATGGACCCAAGTAACCTATCGTAAAGAGTTATTAACCGGTTACATATCTCAAAATACAGACTCAAAATTATATACATTGCGTACAAAACAAGGTATTAGATATTTATCTCAGACACTAGTGCGCGATAAAAAAAGCTTTCCTGCACCTTGGGAATCGTACTGGTTGCTCGCAAAGAAAATACCGGTAAACGATATTCATGCACAATATGAACTTGGTTTATGGTGCAAAGATCAGAACTTGAAATTGCCAGCTCAAATACAATTTGAATTGGTTCTAACTCAAGCACCAAATCACCGTGGTGCGAGACACTACTTAGGCTTTAACTATATAAACGAACGTTGGTACTTTCCGCAAGAAAATATCACTCAAAAATTGAATTTTGCACAGCAAACAATGTCATACTTACAAGCGCGCTACTACGGCATTGTTGTTCACCAAAACAAAACAGTCATTGATTTTTCTATTTTAGACTATAAAAAACCGTCTCAGCAAAATATAAACGAACAAAAAATAGCACAAGAAATTTTCGGTGGTACGCCTCAACGTACAGGAAAACGATGGAGATTGGCGTATAATTTTTCATCTTCTATGAAACTAGGGGCCTGGGAAAATGTCACCAGAGGAAAAACATCTTCCCCTGGAGCCATCATTAACGAATATTTAGAAGTTACAGCAGACGATACATCTCCTGCTTTCGCCCACTTAGCGATACCGTTTATAGGAAGGCTTCAAGTAAAATACAAAGGACAAATAGCACCACGTAGTAAATATAATTTATATACTAAAATTTACCATGAAAATCCGCGTGATAGTGGTGGCTATTTATTTGCTCTTAACTGGAAAAAAAATTTACAAGATAAGAACAGCCAAAACGTTATTCAAAGTTATGAAGATGGCCGATTCGAAATTATTGACCTTGCAAAATCACCAACTATTCCCAGTGGAAAAAATTACCGTATAAATATAAACGCACACAAAGGAAAACTTTCTTTAGATTTAAGTGGCGGTAGATTATTAAACGCGCGCGAAAATACAACATATGAAAAAGGTGGCATTAGTTTTGGAACTTTTGATTCACGAGTGCGATTTGACGACATAGTTATTCTTGGACAAATTGATGAAAATTGGTTTCAAGAACAAGTAATTGCTGAAAAAACAAAGCAGTTAGAGAAAAGCGAAGACAAAAACATATGGATAAATGGTATTGCAAAATCCTTATCTAACCACTACATTAAACTAGACAGTACAACACGGTCTTCTTTAATCAATTGCTATAAACTTTTTGTCAGTGGTAACTTAATTTCAAGTAGAAAGTTGATAGATGAAATATTAGCGGCATACCCGCAAAACCCATTTGTTCTTCTAACGCGAGCAAGAATACACAACGAAATGAAAAACTATATTGCTGCAATAAAAGATAGTAGTGATGTTATACAAATCTTAAAAGATAACAACGACGAAGAACTGTACACCGCTTATATAGTTAGAGGTATTGCACGTAATTTCTTACAACAACGCAAAGATGCTCTACAAGATTACCTTCAAGCACAAACACTAGCTCCAGAAGAACTTCTTCCTAATTACATGTTGTGTAATTGGTATTTACAGAACAATGATATCAAAAAAGGGCAAGAAATTTTAAAAACATACCTCGGACAAGATAAAAGTAATGAGGAAGCAAAACAAATTTTCTCAACAGTGAAAAAAAACGAATCTCCTTACGTTTTTAAACATTATTTACTGACTGAAAAAAATGAAATCGTCAGCGATTATCTTCAAGAATCATATGACAAACTCAATAAAATAATGAAAAAAGCGAAATCTTCGCAAACAGTTACCGTTGAAATATCTTCATCACAACAAACTCCTCAAAGTTATTTAGACCATCATTTATTTATTTTTCCAAGACGTAGTAATGTTATATTCATGCCTTTACAAAACAAAATAGTTGGCTCCAGTGATACTCACAATGATATTTTTACTTCTGAACTACATAAAGCATCTTTACGACAATTAATAGCGCAACAAGATTTTCCTAACTGGTTACAGGAAGGTTTGCTTATTTACTTAGCACATTATCCTAAATTTTCTTTATATCACTATTTAAAAACCATAGAACATATTCGTAGCCATCAAGAAAATTTACACATAATTCTCAATGACGAGAGTTTTTATGGTATTAATTTTGAAATACACCGTTCTCTTAGTTATACCTGGATACACTTCTTCTTAAACAGCAGGTACAAAGATTCATTTATTAATTTTCTTTATGAAACTTCGCGTAAAGGCCAAGCTAAAAAGCTTTTGTATGAACTTGTGTTACAAAAACGCCAAAAAAAAATACACAAAGAATTTATTAAGTTTTGGGAAAACTTGTTATTGAAATAATGCATAATAATAGAGTGTATTTATCTTAGATCGGTGCACAAGATAGTTTGACTCCCTAAATTCTAAAGAACTTTTTTATTTAAACTACGTTTAGATATGTAGAAAAATCACTAGGCGTATTCCTAAAACAAATACTTACTAAGGCGTGTCATCAATTAGATGTTAGTAATTATCGTAATCGTAGCCGTAGTCGTGACCTTCACCGTGACTGTGACCGAGCATTTAATAAGTTTTTCAAAAACATACTATTGATTATTTCGATTACGACTACGGCTACGGTAAGGGTCACGATCAAGGTCATGTATTTTCAAATTGTAAGTTTTAATTGATGACACGTCCTAATAAAAATTAACTTTTAACTGAGGAGATTTGGTTTGAAATACTTAACTGTAGTTTTATTTATAGGCATGCTATTACCAAGTATTGCACTTGCCGATAGTAAAAATTTAGATCACTCTATCAAACTTTCAAAACAAACAAAAAGCAAAGTTAAATCAGCAATTGATCGCGGTGTACGCTTTCTGCGATACTCACAAAACAAAGAAGGACACTGGGGACACCCTGGTATTACCGCACTTATTCTATATTCATTTTTCTTAAGCCCTCGTAAATACGGTCCAGAAGACGGTCCTTGGGTACGAAAACCAATTGAGTACATAATAAACTTACAAAAAGAAAACGGCGGAATATACACGAATCAACTAGCAAACTATACAACATCAATATCCTTAATGGCGCTTACAGGAAATCCAGATGTAGCGAAGCAGCACGAAAAAGTTATTGAGAAAGCACAAAAATTTTTAGTGGATTTACAGTGTGACGAAGGTGAAGGCTACGATCCAACAAAAGACCCTTTGTACGGAGGTATTGGTTATGGCGGAGATGAGCGCCCCGACTTATCAAACACACAATATGCCTTAGAAGCTCTACATGACTCAGGTTTATCAAAAGACCATCAAGTATACAAAAAAGCTTTAATTTTTTTACAGCGTTGTCAAAATCGCACAGAAAGTAACGACCAAAAAGGCTGGGTTGCAAATGACGGTGGTTTCGTATATTATCCTGCTAACAGCCCTGCAGGTGCAGATGCAACACAAACTGGAAAAAAATATCGTTCTTATGGTAGTATGACATATGCCGGAATAAAGAGTTACATATATGCTAGCGTTGATAAAAATGACCCACGTGTGCAATCTGCTTACAAATGGATTTCTCGTAATTATGATCTCAGCGAAAATCCAGGGGCTGGAAAACAAGGTCTTTTTTACTATTACCACACATTCGCCAAAACGATGAGCGTCTACAATCAAAATGTTATCACTGACGATAAAAATGTAGATCATAACTGGCGCGAAGATCTAGCTACGATTCTTCTTAATAGTCAAAAAGAAGATGGTTCATGGGTAAATGAAGAAGATAGATGGTGGGAAGCAGATCCAAGACTTGTTACAGCTTATGCTGTTTTAGCGCTATCTATTTGCTACAAATAACAAATAAATCTTGATAACTGATCAAATAACTAGTATCGTAACAGTTAAAAGACAGAATTAGAAAAGCAAGGATGTGACAATACTGGAAATATGTAATTGACAAGAGTACAGATAGTAATTATACTAAAATATAATACTCAAGACACAGTGACCTTTTATCTTAAGGTTTGGCAAACCTATGGAATTCCAAATTACTTCAGAATTAAAAAATTATGACACAATCGGGGATGTAGCTATTTTAAGCTTCATTGGTTCTGTAGACCAAAAAAGTATGCAGATTATTGAAGCAAGTATTAGTGAATGCTATACCAAAAACATAAAATTTTATATTTTTGATTTTGGACAAACCCTTAATATTAATAGTACAGGTATTGGTGTTCTCATCAATATTACATCTCAAATTAGTATGGCGAGTGGATGTGCTTGTCTTATAAATGCGGATAAGTTTAAAAACTTAATAGAAACGATTGGGCTTTCTGATCGGTTACCAATCGTAGGAAATGAAGAGAAAGCTATTGAGTATATCAAAGGTACTTTATAAATTGTGCACATTCAATAACTTTTAGGAATAATGCTTACAATAGTTTATTCCTAAAAGTTTTCTCTAAAATTAACTTATTCATCAGAAATATTACCACTAAATTACTAACCCACATCCTCCAACCTACCTATCAAATCAATATTTTAGAGTATCTATATTTAATTTTTATGTAATGCTTCTAAGTACAAAGCTCTAATATACCTAAAAATTTTTATTGTAAGTGACCTAACAAAAGTAGTTACTCGCCCAGCGCAGAGTATTTATTTTCTAGTGTAACGCGATAAAGGCTGCCTAACTAAGGAGCAATAAAACTAGAAACTAAAAAGAACAGAGCTTGAATCGATAAAGACTTTGGCGGGTCACTTCAATTTATGTAAGTGCTCCTTTTTCGGGATGCACAGAATACTTTATTCCAGAAAGGAGATGCGGGAAACCAGTAATCTCGCCATTTCACAATGACAAAAGAAAAAATGCGCTTACTACGCTCTAAATTAGTAAGAACTTTACAACTTCTCAATTTAGCAAAACAAAAAAACTTAATTGATAACGAAGAGTACACAAAAACAACAAAAAAATATCGCAAAAAGATACTATCTTTACCTATAGAAAACAAAGAGCAAGCTCCACCATACGAGATCCTTGAGGGATTTGCTTTTAAAATTGCGTTTGTACTAGTGGCTTTTTTTGCAGCAGCCTATTTTTTGCCTAGTGCACTTGAGTTAACATCAAAAAAACCATCATTTTTATTTGTAGCTTTTGGATGTCCACTAGTATATTTAGTGATTGTTTACCTACTAGATAAATACGAACCAGAACCAAAATTATATGTTGCAGGCGCATTTATGTGGGGCGCAATATCCACTGTAATTGCCTTGTACCTAAATCAATTTACCGCAGGAATATTTACGATGGCTATCTCAATTTGCCTTGCTGGAGTTACCGAAGAATTAGCCAAGGGCATCGGGCTCTTTCGCCTTTCTAAACACCCTGAATACCACGACACTCTAGATGCTATTGTTTATGGTTTTGCCGTTGGTCTTGGGTTTGCTGCTGTAGAAAATTTATTTTATTATTATCAGTTTACACAAGCTACTGGTAAAGCAAATCAATTACTTGGTAATGTAATTACCATGGTGGCAATACGAGCATCACTATGTGCTTTAGGTCATGCCGTATTCACGACAATAATCGCACTGGTATTAGCAAAAGCAAAGCAAGCCAAAGGAGTTCCTGATCTAGGCGACTTCGTTAAAGGATATATACTTGCGGCTCTTGTACACGGTTCTTTCAATTATTTTTGCATTACTATAGGCAACGCATCTATACTCGTAAACAGTATCATTGTAATTACCGGTTTGTATATTTTTTGGCTTATCATTAAAAACAACTGGAAAGAAGCGCGTAATGATAAAAACTACTTTAAGAATTTAGGTATTCCTTCTGATATTCAGTAATTTTTGTTAACAATTCAATTGTAGGGGGGGCGCATTTAGGCTTTTACATAACCTTAAATAAACGTCGCCACCCCCTAAATAACTTAACAAAGGTAATTTATTCATTCAGAAATATACTCAAAGAAGACTATTGTTTTTATTTGAAAAAAAAAACAAAGTATGTATAATTAAACGCCTTAGTGGGCTATTACTTAATTTTTAAGTAATCAAACACACATTCATCTTCTTTATAAAATCACTTGTTCTAATAGATGTTAGATAAATATTTTCAGCTGGCCTCCCAATTTCAAATTTATCCCTAAGATTAGAAACCATGACGCAACTACAAAACAGATCTATAAATATAACAAATAAAAGATGCCAATCTAATATCCAGGCGAGAGAGCATTTTGAACATATTTTACAAGGTAAATATATTAATCAAAATCGTATCTTGGCAAATTCAAGTGATGGTTCAAACCAAACTATTCGCATAGAAAAATTATTGGGAAAAGGGGGCTATGGAGAAGTATATAAAGTTTGTTACATCAATCAACCTACTCAATATCTAGCCTTAAAAATTCCTAGAGACCCTCTTGAAATTACAAGAAACTATATCAATAATGAAATTCAAAAACTCAATACCTTACAGAGAATCGGTTCGAAATATATCCCCAAAATTATTCCATTTTATTTTTTCTGGGGACAAGAGCAAATACCTTGCTACTTAACTCATATATACAAACCCATATATCATATATTTCCAGAGTTTCTAAATAATGAACCAGTAGATCCTGTAAACGCCCTAAAACTTTTCTATTTAATCACCTTAGGACTAAAACACATCACCTCTAATCATATTGTACACAATGACATAAAGCCCGAAAATATAATGTTCTACGGCGAAACTCCTATTATCACAGACTACGGAACTGCTCGTAGTAACAGTGAAATCAATGAAGTTGAAATAGAAAGAATATTAGGGCGCCTACATGGAACGCCAATTTGGTTACCACCAGAACTCATTTCTATTCGTACAGATGAGTATGATAAACCATACGTGTATTATAATTTAAGTAAGGTATGTCAAAAAACAGATGTTTGGGGTTTGGGCCTTATTTTAATGCGTTGTTTAACGGGGCGAAATTTATTCTCAATGTCTTCGATCGACACTTTCTCAACACCAGATGTTTTTTTAAAAATAAAGCATTTATTTAACGAAAAAAACATATTGAGAAAATATAAACATTGGTGTCAGCGTTATATGAACCGCCTCTATCAAAATAATGATGTGTTGCAAAAACAAACAATCGACATTCAACATATTCGCTCTTTACTTGGCTCTTTACCAACAAGAGAATTTAGCAAATCGCTAACAACAAAAAAGAAAAGAAAAGAAGATATGTTTTCCTCTGGGAGATTTATGGCGGCAAAACTACTAATGAAGAAAATAGAATTAATGAGTCGTAGTCGATCAGATGTGGAAATTAGAGATTTTTTTATAGAAATATTATTTGAGCTTTACGATATTTGTACAGCTCCTTTAATGGAACGTGTCAAAATTTATAGACTAGCAAATACATTAGAACAAGTTTTTCCTGGCCTTAGAGAAATTGATACACGCTCAGAAATTCCAGATTTAGGGGTACATAACTCTCTATAAGTTATCTTCGGTCCAGGCTAGCATTTTTCCTATAATTTTATCATTTGCTATTTCATTTAAAATTTCATGTTTTGCATGACGAATAAGAAAAAATTCTTTTTTGCAACGTAGGCCAGCGAAAAAACTTTTTGTTGCTGCGACGTCTGAAGTAGTATCACCATCCCCTTGCATTATTAATGTTGGGGTTTGTATCATATACTTTTTGGATTGTACTTGTTTCATTGTTTTATACAATTCACAAAGCCATCTTGCAGTAACTTTTTCGTGGATAAAAGGATCCAAAGAATATTCATGACCAACGTTTGGATCATTACTTAAATTTTCTACATCTATTTTATAGTCGACAGCAAATTTTGGCAGAGCGATGTTAGAAAACTTAGCCATCACTTTTTTCCATATAGAAGGTTGATTTTTCATATGAAAAAGAGGACTACAAAGAATATTACCTTTGACAAAACATTGGCCTAATTGTGTAAAGAGTATAGCAAGAAGAGCTCCCATATTATGCCCGAGAATAAAAGGATTTTTCATATCTTTAAATTCACGAAGAAAAGCATAAAAATTCCCTACATCGACAAGGTAATCCTCTAATTGATTCACAAAACCTCTTTTTCCTTCCGAACGACCATAACCAGCCAAATCAAAAACATAAAAGTTATAGCCTTTTTCTGCAAGAGATTTACCAATTTTTTTGTAGCGTCCACTGTGATCTAGAGCACCGTGAATACCGATAATATCACCCTTAGCATCGGAATTTTGCTGCCAATATCTATAGAATAGCCATCTATTCTCCGATGGAAAGAATCCTTCGCAATAAAGCACACTTTGATTACTCATTCCCATAAAACTCTCTAAACAATAGTTTACTCAAATTAATAGCCAAAACTACATAACTTGGGCATAGTTTATAAATTTGGTTTTTAGCAACTCTAACAAAGGTGATGTTTGTTGTCAAAAAAAAAATCGAGCCTTTGCTTTTTCCTTTGAAAGATTCTATGCAATTGCTATAATTTACAACAATAGATACTGCCACTTGAATACGGCAGGTACGGCAAAAGCGCCCTCTTGTAACGCAAAGTAACAAAATACCAAAGTACAAAGGGGTTTGGAAAAAACGATGTACCAAATTTTGCGCAGGAATTTTATTCATCAGCTACATATTTTGAATGTGCATAGTATGGTTCTGTAATTAAAAATAACAACGCTGATGGATAAAAGAGCTAGTAAAATAGCATAATTTTTCCAAACTCCTTAGTGCGTGTCGACATTTATCTTCCTTATAATTTGGTTCTTTTAGAGAGTAGCTTCGTTACTTTTCGGTTGCAGAGCTCAACTTTTGCGCTCTCAAAGTGCCTTGCTACTTCCTAAAATATCTCATATTATATAAAAACCTAAATGTCAACACACCTAAAATAACACGAAATATGTTGCTTTGTTAAGCGCTAGTTTTTTTGATGTTTACAACTATTGGAATGAAGTTATTACTATGGCTAGACATATAAAACAATTAAAAGAGTTTTCCCAAAATAAAGAGTTAGTATTACTAGTGGGTTCTAGTATAAAGCAACCTTCTTCTCATACAAATTTCATACAAAAATTTTTATCTACTCTCCAAAATAGCTGGGATATTTTAGAACTTTATCTTTCAGAGGTAAAAGATAGAAACTTAACAACAGAAGCGTTTTATCGAGTATTTTATGAATATTTTACCGACGATGTGTTTTTGCCTCTACAAAGTTTTAAATACACAGAGGCAGATCCATTCTACGAAACCATTGCACAAATTGTAGCCAGCAAAAAACTTCTAGCACTTGGTACTATAGACATTGACAATAGATTGTCACTTGCATTAAAAGAAGAGTACACTGACATTCCTTTTGAGCAGCATGCCGACACCAACATTCCTTATATTTCTTATTTAAACGGATGCATAGACAACGAAGATTCGCTGAGACAAACTTTAGACAACGAAAGCCATAGGCTTATAGGCGCATCGCCAAATCTAGAAAAATTTTATCATTTTATAACCAAGAATGATAAAGCAAAAGCCGTATTGTTAATGGGGTTACATCCAAACGATTTTTGCTGGAAAAAGACCTATGGATTTGCTGTTCAGCTAGCTAAAAAGTATCCCGAAAAGCCAATTTTTTGGATGTATACGGAAAAAAATATAGCTCTAGATCATCTCGAAAAATTAGGAAACGTACATTTAATTCCTTATAGCCCTGATATTTTAGCAGAAGTTTTTGATTTACAACACGTCAATGAAGCAGTAGCTGATTTAGATCTCTCTCCTTTAAACAAGTGGTTAGAAGCCAAAAATACAGATGCTGACTTACTTGAATTTTCGGGTGCACTACTTAACCAAGTGATTAGCCGTTCACATTCTCTACAAACACTTGATTATGCGATGAGTAGTTACCAAAGCGAAATGAACAGTGGAGGATTAGCTAGAGTACACCGTCTTAAAGGAGCAATATACTTTGAGCAGGGCCACTTAGAAAAATCTATACACAATCACAACGAAGCAATTTCCTTGTGGAGCCGTTCTAACAACGAACAACAACTCGCTAGAGAAAATGTTCTTTTAGCAGACACCTACTGGAACGCTGGCGCAACCGACCGCGCAGTACAACATTATGGTGAAGCTCTCTCCATCTACAATATGCTAGAAAACATAAGTGGAATATCTTCAGTAACAGATAAACTAGCTAGAATTTGTGATATAGATGAAGATTACGAATTAGCCCAAAGATACTATAACGAAAGTCTTGAAGCTAAAAAAATAAAAAACCAATACAGTGAAATGGTACAAACGCTTCTAAATTTAAGTGCATCCCTAATTAAAAATCAAGACTGGGAGCAAGCAACTAAAAACCTACAAGAAGCACTACGTATAGGTAATGAGTATTATTGCCACTCTTCTTTAGAAGAAGTACACCAACACCTAGGGCTTATATCTATGAGTGCCCTAGATTATGAACGTGCGTACGAACACTATAAAACATCTCATGGAATCTACCAAATTCAAAAAGACGTTTTATCTTCTGTTTTTGTTAATTGTAACCTAGGGCATATTTGTGCAAAATTAGAGAATTATGACAATTCAGTAAAATATTACGAAGGTGCTCTAGAGAGTTATGAAAAAATGGGCGATTGGCAGCACCTTGCTGCGATATACAACAACCTTGGTTATATAAATACCTGTCGCAAGGAATGTGGTCTTGCTGAAGAATATTTTTCACGTTCTGTTGAAATATTCGTAGCACTTGGCGACGTTATGAATCTAATACGAACTCATGGTAACCTAGCACGCGTTTACACAATGCAAGGTGAATTTGAGAATGCAATTGAATGTTATTTAGCCAATGTAGAAATGCTAACACAGCTAGATGAAAAAGTAGAATTAGCTTCGACGTTAATTGCAATATCAATAGTTCAGGCGCAAAGCGATCAAAAAGAAGCTTCGGAAAAAAGCATCAACGAAGCTATCCAAATTTATCAAAATTTAGGTATGGAGAAAGAATTACAAGAAGCAGAAGAAATTTTACAAAACTTAAGTTCAAGCTAATTTTTGGAATAAAAAATGCCGTGGGTGCGTAAAAAATTTAAAAAATGTAAAGTGTACACGCTTGTTGATGCGCAAGGTCAAATAGTTATTGAAAACAACCTTGCGCAAATAAAATATCGAAATGTTGAAGATGACAAAGTTTATAATGCTCGACTAGATGATATACAAGATATACCAGAAGAAAACAAAACAGAACAAAATAAAACAGAACAGAACAAAACAGAACAGAACAAAACAGAACAGAACAAAACAGAACAGAACAAAACAGAGTATTCTCAAAAGAAAGATAGTTCTAACAACAAAGACCAACCAACAACTCCGGGATCTGTCACACAACAAATAGAGATTTATACAGACGGAGCTTGTACGGGAAACCCTGGTCCAGCAGGAATTGGTGTGTTTTTTAGTTACGGAGCGCATAAAAAAGAAATTAGTGAATATATAGGACATGCGACAAACAATATTGCAGAATTAAAGGCGATCAAAAAAGCTCTGGAATCATTAAAAAATAACCAACACCCTGTAACAATATTTACGGACTCTCAGTATGCTCTTTCTGTTCTAAACGGTGCCTACAAAGCAAAAAAAAACAAAGAACTTATTAAATCTATTCAGGAAATAATGAAAAACTTCAAGTATTTGCAAATGAAAAAAGTTGCAGGGCACGCAGGCATTCCTGGAAATGAAAAAGCTGACCAATTAGCTGTAGCTGCTATCGAAAATTCAAAAAATGAATAAAAACAAATATAAGCAAATTCCTTCTGTGAGTCGTTTATTAGAAGATAACTGTATTCAAAGTATCCAGGCTCCTCAGAATGTTAAATTAAAAGTAATAAGAGAGCACTTACAAGAAATTCGCAGTAATATTTCTACGCGAACTGTTATTTATTCTGATATTGTAGAAAACATCAAGAATACGATTACCACACAAATAAATAGTTTGCGTAGGTGTATAAATGCAACCGGAGTAATACTGCATACAGGGCTAGGTCGCGCCCCTATTTCCCCTCATATACTTGCAAAAGTTCAACAAAATCTTGCCAGCTACATTAACCTAGAAATTGATTGCAATAGTGGAAAAAGATCCCATCGCGATGAGCACACAAAAACAATACTGACTAGTCTAACAGGCGCAGAAGATGCGACTGTCGTAAACAATAATGCTGCAGCGGTCTTAATTACTATTTCAGCAATAGCCAAAGGCAAAGAAATTATTGTTAGTTGTGGACAGCTTGTCGAAATAGGCGGAAGTTTTCGAATACCTGAAGTTATAGAGCAAAGTGGAGCCAAACTAAGAATCGTAGGATGTACGAATAAAACACATCTGTGTGACTACGAAGCGGCCATCAACGAGAACACAGCAGCTATTTTATATGTACATACTAGTAATTATAAAATAGTTGGCTTTTCTTCTACACCAAACACATATGAACTTGCTCAGCTAGCGAAAAAACATAATTTGCCTCTCATCGAAGACGCAGGCTCAGGACTTATTAACGACTTTGACATACCTCTTTTAGCAAGTGAACCAATTATCAAAAAAAGTATTACTAGTGGAGTAGACATAGTTACTTTTTCTGGCGATAAGCTTTTAGGAGGTTGCCAAGCAGGAATTATTGTTGGAAAAGAAAAGTTTATAACTCGTATACGTAACAATCCACTTATGCGCGCATTACGCGTAGATAAATTTACTACACTTATTTTGCAACAAACTCTACAAAATAATCAACAAAGCTCCTTAACAACAAATCCTATACTTGAAATGTTAACAAGAACTCCACTTCAAACTCAGAAAATGTCCCAAAATATCAGTGCAACATTACAAAAAAAATCGCACTACCATATAACTGTTGAAAATTTTCCATCATACACAGGAAGTGGTGCACTACCAGCAACACAAATAGAGTCATTTGCAGTAGCCATCCGTACGAGTAGTAGATCCTTAGCAAAAGTAGCACAAAAACTAAGATTGAACGATCCAGCCTTATTTACAGTAATAAAGAATGATACTTTGTATATTGCTCCAAGATCTTTACTCAAGGAAGAATGTAAAGAAGTCATTGCCATTTTAGGTAAACTATTGTGAAAAAAATACATTTGCTTGTGCAGCTTTGGCTTTGATATACTAAAATGTGTGCACAAACATTAGAGTACATCCACACTTAGGTTTTTGTATAATGCAACGACAAAGTAAGGCATCTTGAAAACGCAGAATTACATCTACAACTGAAAAGTAACAAAGCTAATACTTCAAATAACCCGCATTATAAAAAAGGTAAATGTAGACGCACCCTAATGCAAAATTCAATAACCACTAGCGCTTATAACTTGCCTTACTATAGAGGAATAATACCATGGAATTCACCATTGATACAGAATATTATAAACAAGATGGTGTAGGCGAAATTGCCTTGCTACAACTTTGTGGACCAATTGACCAAAAAAGCGTTCCTATCTTTGAAGCTGAAATCCAAGAGTTGTTTAAAAACGATATATGCCGTTTTGTTTTAGATTTGTCAAATACTAAATACCTGAATAGTTCAGGGTTAGGTCTACTCATCAATATAGCTCATAAAGTAAATGTTGTTGGTGGTGGAATTCGCCTAGTAAATGTGGCCGAAAAATTCAGAGTACTGTTTGATATGTTGGGTTTAGATTCTTCCTTGCCCATTTATGAAAACCGCGATGTTGCCCTTCGCTCTTTTGGTTCAGGTGAACTACAACTAAAATCGGGTGATACTATAGAAAACGAGCACGAAGAGGATGAAGAACTACAAGAAGATGAAGAACCACAGGAATCAGAGTCAAACACAACCGTTAATGAAACAACACAACAGCCAAGTGCTGCTCCTTTATTAGAAGAAATAAATGAAGATGATGAAGATGATAGTAAATCAGATGCAGTATCTCTTCTAAATAAAAAAACCTTGCCTAATTTAAAGAAAAATCTTGCCGAAAAACAAGGTAACACTTTAAAATTTACAGGAACAGAATCTCCAGTAAAAGAAAAAGAAGAAGAAAAAGAAGAAAAAGAAGAAAAGGAAAAACCTGACCTTTACGAACCTGAAAAACCCGTAGAGCTAGAAGACGACCCAAATTTTGAACTAACAGGTAGTTTATCGGATCTTGCAGATAAAATAACTGACGACGGGATATCATCTATATTAAACATTGAAGGCTTAGAACCACAAAAATCTGAAGTTCAAGTAAACAGATCTTCCCAGAACTCTGTTCTTGAACATAGTTCTTCTACAAAAAAGAATATTCAAGAAAGTGACGCTCAGGAAAGTAATGTTCAGGAAGCTGACGTTCAGGAAAGTGACGTTCAGAAGAGTGACGCTCAAGAGAGTGATGTTCAGGAGAGTGATGTTCAAGAGGACGTTCAAGAGAGTGATGTTCAAGAGAGTGATGTCCAAGAAAGTAATGTCCAAGAAAGTGACATACAATATTCAAACGTTCAAACTCCGAAAAAAGACGAAGAAGTCTCTTTATCTCTTATTCAAAAAGTTTTTTCAGACGACAACTCAAAAAGTGCTATCCAAGAAACTCCAAAAGTTGAACAAAGTTTACCACCATCGCAATCAGCATTTATGTCTGGAGGAGTTACTCCCACAAGCTTAGAGCGAGTACGACCATCTTCACGCCAACCACGTGTAGTACAAAAACCTATCGAAAAAACACTACAGTGGTACACAGTAGTTGAATATTATAATCAAATGAAGAAAAATCAAACATTTCCTTTAACTTTACAAGTATCTAAAATTGATGTAGTAGATGGTAGCAAAGAATTTCTAACAAAATTAAAAAACACCAATATTGTGCTCGTACCACGCTTTCCTGGTTGCCAAGTAGTACCTGAAA
This sequence comes from Candidatus Uabimicrobium helgolandensis, assembly GCF_041508025.1. NCBI lineage: Bacteria > Pseudomonadati > Planctomycetota > Candidatus Uabimicrobiia > Candidatus Uabimicrobiales > Candidatus Uabimicrobiaceae > Candidatus Uabimicrobium > Candidatus Uabimicrobium helgolandensis. The sequence goes on along the minus strand of NZ_CP165719.1, from coordinate 424,898 downwards.
GAGTAAGTCTAGATCTTTCAAAAGAAAACCTAAGCGCTGAATTCTGGATCACTCCTTCTACAAGCGGTGATATTCCTGGATGGGTAGAAACATTATACAAAGGTCAAACCTCTTCTTTTATAAAAACGCCATTTAAAATCAAAAACTACTATGCTGTATTAGTTACTTTTATTCTTAGCTTTGTAGCACTACTGTCTCATTCATCAAAACAACTCAACTTCTTACACGATTATATTCCCGCAGATCAAAAGGTTTGGGGCCACATTGCTATTGGATTTATACTCCTTATAACTTCATTTTTCTTTCTCAAAAAGTCTTCCCCAAAGATTGATATTATTGAAAAACTAAGTCGTGAAAAAATGCAATAATTTTATCAAAAAGCTAAGACGTACTAATATGCTATTTGATGTCTCAACATTAACAATATAACTTAGCTAGTAAAAATAGAGACTACGATCCCGATCCCAAAAAAACTTCGAAATGGGCTCGGGATCGAAAAAACATTTTGAATGATGACAGGCCCTAAGCATAATGATAATCGAAACTTTATAACATTGAGTTTTTATCATTAAGATCAGTAATAATTTTTTGCCTAACCAAGCATTTTTAATATACATAGATTGCTCTCCTAAAAGGAGAGTATCGACATAAAATCACAAACGGTTGTATTCACTATTTCGGAGATACAACTTAACCAAACAGCATCAACAATTAACGTACCTAAGATTCATCTTTAAACATCACCTTTCAAATCAAAAACAATCTCTCCTTTTTATAAGGACGAACAATATGTTTTTTCTTTTTCGAAACACAAAATCTTTTTTTTGCAAAGCATTATGCCTTTTATTTTGCTCTTTATTACTAGGATGCGGAGTTATTATAGGTACAACTGTAGATGCAGCAAGAAATATAGTCACTTACCCTTTGAAAGAGTATGTTTTTTGGGGAGCATATAAATACGACAATAACTGGCAAACTCCTTATAAAGAGATACAGATTGAAAAAAAATACGGCGATGTACTCGTAGGCGTTGCTGTCTCAGGTGGTGGAAGTCGTTCTGCTTATTTTTTCGCAAGTATAATAAAAGAACTCCACAAAATAAAGCTTGCTTCCAAAAAGTCCATTGTTGATGAAATTGATTATATTTCAAGCGTTTCGGGAGGCAGCCTAGCATCAGCTTACTACTGCTTGGCTCGTTACAATAACAAACAAAGCAAGAACGATCCTTTATTTTTTGATAAATTTAAAAAGGCAATGCACTGTAATTTTCAAATACAGGCTCTAGCAAGAATTCTATGTGGATTTTGGGTCCTCGACTTGGTAACTTATTACAACAGAGGAGATTTACTTGCAGGGATATGGGAAGATAACTTTTGGGGAAATGCTACATTTCGCGATCTACTACAAGCAGAGAAAAATGGAGCTCCTAAACTTATTATAAATGGTACAGATCTCAGTGGTGGGCACAAATTTGTTTTTTCAACTATTAAGGATTCGCAATTTAACAGCTCCCAATATTTCAAAGCACTTCGCGAAGCTGGCTTCATAAAACATGCAACAACAGAAAGCCACATCCCCTTTAAAACGATTGGTTTTGAAACGCTAAACTCTGATATTAGCCCCTACCGCGTATCAAAAGCAGTAGTTGCATCAGCCTCTGTTCCCAACTTACTTGGCCCTGTTACTCTCCGCGATTATACACAAAAATCAAGATTTCTAAATATTTCTGACGGAGGAATATACGACAACTATGGTGTAGAAAGTTTGATGCAAATTTTTACATCTATTTTAGATAAAAACCCAGGAATGAAAGCGAAAATTATCATTATCGACGGGTCAGGATATTTTGACGTTGATAAATTAGACTCTGGAGACCTCGATGTCGCCTATTATTCCCAAAGGCCTTTAGAGGTATCATGGTTGCGTACCAAAAACTACATGGAATATGTATTTAAACAAGCAAATAAGTTCACAAATAAGAAAGGGCAAACTCCTTACAAAAATCTTGAATACGAAGTACTTAGTTTATATGATGTTTTACCCTCCCAAGAAAAGTCCACCTCTATCACCGGAGAAAAAGCCATAGATTCAATATTGCGTCCTGATATAACAACTTTAAATTTTTTCAAAAAAATTTCATCTATTCAAACAAATTTTGCTATTTCATCAGAAGACGCAACAATTGTTGATGAAGTTGCCAAGAAAGTAGTCCATAAATTAAGAAATAAAAAACAATGAACTGGAAAAAACTTGCAAATCAAAAATGTAATACTGAGCTAGTTACTTTATGGAAAGCATTTTCTCAGTTAACGGAAAAGCAAATAAAATGGGTGCAAACAGAAGAAGATTTTATACGTTTGTTTTACGATTTAGATAGTAAACATACCATTAACGCTAACATTTTGCGTTTTCTAGCTCTTTATATATATAGCCAAGATATCACATCTAATATAAAAAAATTCCAGGAGAATCTTCGACTTATTTCACAAAAACATGACATAAACGAAAAAAGTTCCATCTCTCAAATCATAACTTTTATGCAAGATTTATCTCCACAACTAATTAAAAAAGTATCGATAGAACTCCAGGTAGATAAAAGTAGTATAGCACAACCTGTTCATGTAGAGGTTCAATCAAAACAAGACGACTTTATATCATTTGATCTTCGTCAACCAGATGAAGAAATAGACACTCTGGAAACCTGTGAATTTGAACTAGAAAAATCGCCAAACCTTGCACAAACATTACGAAATGTACTCTCTAATACCGAACGCTACAAAAAATATGCTAATAATACGAAAAATTGGCTCAAAAAAGGTTCAACGCAAAGTTTTGGATGGTTAAAGAAACGTAAGTTTTTTCAGCCTGAAATAACTAAAACTTCCTTGTGGACATGGCATCAATACAAAAAAGGGCAGGATTGGGTTTTTTATAAACAAGAAGTGTACATTCGTATACCTCAAAAAAAACCTTATTTAGGTTACGCTGCTATTCTAAATCACAAATTTTTAAAAATAAAATTTGTTATTGATAAACATAAACGCAAAAGTTTATGCACGTGTAACCCTGGAGATTTTATTCGAGTAATCAAAGGTATATTAAATTCTTCAAAACTAGAAAAATCACAGCGAGAAATATTAACTCAACTTAAAGATAGTTTATTAATACGCCAAAAAATGCTTCTACAACCAGAAACGACACTTGACATTATCAACTACGGAGAAAAAACTTTCCATAAAATACTGCTTCTACTCAGCAAAATCAGCAATAAACGTAAAATTAATAAGCAAATTTATCAATATCTACTAATACAAATAGAGCAAGTGATACAAAATCACCACCACAATTTTCGCCGCGAAATAGAAAAAACAGCTCACCTTCAAGGTCTGAAAAGTTTGCTTTGTAAATATCCTTTAAAAAGATTAACAACTATTACAAAATATGAAGAATTACAAATTATCTATAAGATAAAATGTATTGTTCGTGAATATGAAAAAACTCCTCATCAATTAATACAAATACTCAACTTATATTTTGGAACAGTTGGCGAAACCAACATTAGACAGATACTTCCCCAGATACTATACACAAATGATATCAATTTACGAATTATCAATGCTTTGTATGGAGATCGCTATCTCGAAGACTTACAAAAAACACTAAGTGAGTTAAAAAAACAACCACAGTGTAAGAATGTAGCGCAACCCTTAGAACATTTAATCGAAAGTTTTCTATCGAGTAAAAAATTTACTTTTCTCGAATTTAAAACAAGTTTAAATTTTGTTCCTACAAAGCTACAAAACAAAATAACAAGTCTTGTTCGCCGCAAGCTACAAGAACAGCTAAACATACAAACAAATAATATCTTAGTTCAAGAAGGCAGATATATCAAACGTTACGAAGGTTTATTAGTACAACTACAGAATGTACAATACCAAGGTGCAAATTTGGTAGTATACGGCGTCTCCCCACAAGACATTGCACAAAGAATAAAAAGCATCTCTTACCAACAGAAAACTATTGATCGCGCCATACAAAACACATTTTCAGAGCTCAAAATACCAAACAACTTAAAACTCTTAATCAAAAAAGCAAAGTCAGCTCAGCAACTCGCAAAACAAAAAGATCTTCCTAACTGTATACGAGTTTTACAAAAAATACAAAATATTTTGCAAAAGCAAGAACCAATCAATTTGCGTAAAGTAATTATTTCTCTATTCAAACAACATGGCAGTATCAATTTTTCTACTTCAACAAAAGAAATTACCGGCTACAACATAGCGTACAATCTCAGCAGATTTTTCAATGACCATACAATAAAAGAACTAAATATACCAGAGAGTATTCATCCAACAGTCTACGAAAAACTGCACAGTATAATGGATAAATCTGGACGAATGCAAAAGCTGTAAACACCATTAATAACTTTCTGACTTCCAATTCCTAACTGCTCTTTAAATACCAACATTAAAATATTGACGGATAAGAAAATGAATAAAAAAATAGCTATAACAACAACAATACTACTATTTATTATAAATACTTTTGTATGGATTATTCCCAGTAATGTTATACGAATGATTGCAATAAAAAAAACTGTATTACTCGGTCACTACTCTGTTGCAAGACTTACTGGAAATATTGCTATTTTCGCTGTTTCTATTATTATCTTGTATATTGTTTGGGCAAATACACGTAAAATGTTTAAAAAGCGCTGTTTTCGTGTATGTGCTGTTCTATTAGCACTAATTCCAACTATTGTTCTTCTCGACTTCTCACTAAGACTTTTATCCTCAAAACGATATGTTGGAAATAATCAAAACTACCATAGACCGCCTAATTATACTTATTCTGGTATCTACAAAGATATCCCGTTACAGAAAAAAAGCTACTCACGTATAGAAAAAGGTTATCCTGAGTTTCCATACACAATGACCATCGACAACAAAGGCTTTCGCAATTCCAATAATTTAAAACATTGCGATATAGTTCTTGTTGGAGATTCATTCACTGAAGGACCTGAAGTTTCTGATAATCAAGTTTGGGGAAAACTATTAGAAAAAAAAGTAGGAAAAGTATTATGTAACTTAGGAATGGCTGGATCCGACCCTTTAAATTATCTAATTACATTTGAAAAATATGCTTTGGAACTAAAGCCTAAAATCGCCATATGCACAATATATGAAGGCAATGATTTCCGCCGCACTCAAATTTTTTCTGATCATAAAGAAACAATTTCACTCTCTAAACGCATGAAACTTATATTTAAAACATCTCCTATCCGCAACTATATTAAGAGTTTCTTAATTGCATACACAGAAACAAACACAGGGAAAACTAGTAGCAATGCCATAGACTGGCTACCTTTAGAGTACCCTGCAAACAGCAAAGTTTACCACTCATTTCCTGTCAAACGAATAATGCAACACTATGTACCATACGAAAAACTGCAAAACTCTTCTGCATGGAAAAACGTACAATCTGCACTCACCAAAATACAGGATTTATGTAACAAAAAGAACATACGTCTTATTCTTATTTTTGCTCCGACAAAACCTCATGTAGTGCTACCAGTGATGCAAAAAGAAATATCCAAAACAGATTTTCACGACTTCTGTATGTTGTACAAAAGAAAAATGCGAAAAAAATTATCGGACAACGATTTTTTTGAAAAAGTATTGCAACGTTTAAAGTATAAAGAACAACTAATCAGAGATTTCTGCGATAAAAACAAAATAGAATTTGTTTCTTTGACTAATATTTTACAAAAGAAGGTGAAAGTTGGCGAACAAATGTACTTTACTTATGACCAACACTGGACACCATTAGGGCATGTTGTTGTAGCAAATTTTATATATCAGTACTTACAAAGTAAGTAGGCATATAACTATTCTATGCAAAACCCAACTGTTGAATTCAGAAATTACAATAGAGGCTAAGCTTGATAACTGTTGACTTAAGAAATTTTTTACCGTTAACAATAAATGCGAAATAAGGTATTATTCAATAGAAACAAAGACTAGGAGGACGAAGCTCAGCTTCACTTCCTAGCCTTTGCCTCTATCGAATAATACTTTAATTTGAATAACGCTTTATTCCGTATTCAATAGAGGCAATAACTATTCTTTGTCTTTTGTAAAATCAGCACCGACCATCTTCAAAAATTGTTCTGTATCAAATGGATTTACTTGATTAGTATTGATTTCAATTTTACCAATGCGAATATTTTCTACAAATTTGCGACTCAGCAACATTTTACCACCAAAACTTTGGTAAGATTCATTGATCGCTTTCTGTCCTGTAGCTCGCGCAATTTCTTTCATTTTTTCAGCGTTAGCAATGGACTCTCTTTTTGAGCGCATTGCAATCGCAAGTCGCGTTTTTACTTTTAAACTCGCATCCGCAACAATTTCTGCCACTTTTCTTTCATTTTCAGAAACTTTGGTTTTAATTTCTTGGCGCATTCCTTCGTTTATAGCGAGTACATCTGCAGCCGTTTTCTTTTCAATTAGCTCAGTTTTTTCTTTTTCTTCTTCGCGATTTTTCTCACTTTTTGCAAGTAAAGTACGTTGATCTAACAACTGTTTGTTGATCAGTTGCGTTTCGAAACGCGGATCAAACACAACCTTACGAATAAGTAAATTTTCTGCCATCAACATACCTTTTTTGTCTTCGGTCATCTTTGCCAATTCTTTATTTATATAAAGAATTGTTCGATTTGAATACTCAATACGCTTTGCCGAGGAATAAAAATCTTCTGTTTTCATTTTTCCCATTACCCGCCAAATTGCATCGCGAGCAATTTGACCAAAACGATGAGTAAAAGCATATGCTGGCCCCATTTTAGTCAGTACTTCCCATGCTTTTCCTTTACGAATGCGAAAAAAAATAGTGAGATCTACTTGAGTAGTGTACTGATCACTTGTTCTCAATTTTAAAGGGCCTTCTCCTCGCTCAGAGGCAAAAGTAAGTTCTTGAAGTGTAGGATCTAGCATATCCAATTTGTGAATACCAGGTATAATAATACGCATTCCTGGTTTTAAGTCTAGTTTCTCAACCCCTTGGCCAAGCATATTACTACGCACACCGACTTTGTCAAGCGGTACAATTTCTACGCAAATCATAAAGAATAGCATTACAATGATAAAAGCAGATATTACAATGGTAGGTAAGTATTTCATTATTTTTTCTCCTGTGCGCCTATTATTTTTTCCATTTTAAAGCGATCAATATTTGTCGACAAACTATACGGTCTTCCTTCGAGAATAACTCCACGAAATTTTTCGGCAAGTGCTTCCCGTACGAGAGCCTGTCCACCTTTTTCATACGCTTCTGATAATTTCTTAATTGCTTCTGCTTTTGCCAGACCTTCTATTAAGATAGCTTCCGACTCATTTTTCCCTTCAACAAGAGCCTGCTCACCTTGTTTTTCTAAAGTGTAACCTTCAGCTTCTGCTTTTTCTAACATTTGCTTAGCTTTTTCGACGACAACGATAATTTTTGCGACTAATTCTCCTTCTGCTTTACGAATAGCTACTTTTTTAATACGAGTTGCCTCTGCAACTTTTTTGTATTGCTCTTGCTGAGCAGTAATCTGTGCTGATCTCTGATTGCGCACTTCCTGATCTGCTTCTTTACGCTTTTTGATCATCATTTCATAATCAGAATTGAATTTGGGATTAGTAGCAGTAATCAAGCTAACTGTAATTCCGTACTTGACAAGACTCTCATTCATTTTCGTTTTAGATTCATCCAATTTACCATCGCGATTACTCGGGTTTGCAATTTCTGTTACAGAAAGCGTTCCAAGTGTATCTCGTATAATACTACGTGTATAAGCGCGTACCAAACCTTGTTTGTAGCGATCTCCGCGCCCAATAATTTTGATTATTTTTTGTACTTCAGCAGGTATAACCTGATACTGTACTTCAACATTCATCGTTACGTTAGAACCATCATTGGTTTTTATTTGTACGCCGTCATGTCCTTGCATACGAATTGGTTGCTGTGTTTTATCTAGTTTGTATACTTTGGTCATACCAAAAGGAAGATGTACAATTGTTCCGTTAGTAACCTTTGGAGTAGCTGTTCCAGTAATATTATTCATAATAAGCGCTACTTCTCCAGGCTTTACAATTGTAATTCCCGTAAATGCTATTGCCAAAGCAAAACCAATAAGTAATACGAAAACAATACCTGTGCCTGTTAGTAATGGGGAAATATCTTTTAGGCTTGGTTGGTATTGAGGAGTTTGATTATGTCTCCTGTCTGTCATTTTATTGCCTTTCTTGTAAAGAATATATGCTATTTCGATATGTTGAATATTGATTTGATTAATTATATACGTACTTGCGCTAAATTTTGCAGGAAATTTTTATAAAAATCATTAAGGTATGCCGACATTTAGGTTTTATATAATATGTGATATTTTGGGGAATAGCAAGGTACTTTGAAGGGCCTATTCATGCTTTGCAATTGAAAAGTAACAAAGATAACCTCCAAAAGAGTCAAATTACAAGGAAGATAAATGTCGCACACCCTAGTTTCTAACCAAAAGTTTAATTGATTACAACATTTTTCCTAGTACCTTATGTATTTTTTCTTGCTTTTCTCAATAAAAACAATATTTTATATGAAACATATCACATACTAAATCAATGAGCGGAACAGAACTATGATTTCGAAAATTGTAACAACAAGGATTCCAACAGACTATGGTCAATTTAATCTCCATTTATATCAAGATGAATCTACTAAAGAACACCTCGCACTTTCTATAGGAGAAAAACATTTTTCGCAAAATCCAATTGTTCGCATTCACTCTGAGTGTTTGACCGGTGATCTATTTACATCAAGGCGATGTGATTGTGGCCAACAACTTCATGCTTCCTTAAAAATGATGGGAGAAGAAGGCAGTGGTGTTCTCATTTATTTGCGTCAAGAAGGTAGAGGAATTGGCCTTGTAAACAAATTACGTGCTTACAATCTCCAAGATGACGGGCTTGATACCATAGAGGCCAATATTAAACTAGGCTTTCAATCTGACGAACGTGATTATAAAATAGCCGTACACATTTTAGGTGACCTACAAATAAAAAACATGCGTCTAATCACCAACAACCCAAAAAAACTAGAACAATTTACTCAATCACCTATTACCGTTACTGAACGAGTAGCATTAAATTTAAAATCGTACAATGATAACATCGACTATCTAAAAACCAAACGAGATCGCATGGGGCATTTCTTGGATTTGTAATGCATGAAAAATGAAATAATAAATAGTTGTTGGATTTGTCTTTCTTTATTACGCCAAAAAGTAAAAGAAACAAGCAATAAAGTCCATACTTGCCATTTACTTTTTGGTAAACAAGGTAGTGAAAATATATTTATTAACGAAGATGCATGTGGAAATGCTACATACAAAGTATCTGTATACATTGGTTCCTCTAGTAATGGAACGTCCTTAAACGAAGTTATTATAGACAATAAGTTAAATTTAACTTGGTCAAAAAATAATATTCCTAACTATATTGCCAATTATTTAACACTGTATCTTCCCTATTGTTTTGCAAATATATATGCAAAACAATACAATATACCGTATACAACAAGTCACACCGCTCAGTCTTTAGATGGTTGTATCGCAACTAACTCAGGGCACTCTAAATGGATTGGAAATAACGAGAATTTAATTCACGCACATCGTATGCGCGCATTGTGCGATGCTGTACTCGTAGGGAAAAATACAGTAACCTACGATCATCCAAAACTAAACGTACGTCATGTTGATGGTAATTGCCCAACTAGAGTAATTGTTGGTGGTGATAAAAATTTAGATTTTTCCAGTTTAATAGATGCTGACACCAATACAATTATCCACGCCACAACACAACCGTATGCCCATTCAATTTTGAATATAATAGAATTAACCAAAATAAATGGGCAAATTTCTTTAAATCACTTGCTAAAAAAACTATATTATGACTTTGCTATTCATTCAATTTATATAGAAGGAGGGGCAAAACTTATCTCTTCTTTCGCACAAAATAACCTTCTCAATGTTATGCAAATTCACATTTCACCGATGTTAATCGGGAATGGTATGCGAGTGGCTAGCTCAGAAACAATAGATAACATCAAAGACGCACAGCGATTTACTAATGGAAAATTTTTCTCAATGGCTAATGAAGTAATGTTTGTTGGAGTTCCCAAGTGACAATAGCCAAAGCATTGTGGTTCACTAAACCAAAAAGCGCAACTCTACAACAACAAAAACTACCTGATTTACCTTCTGGTTTTTGTAGAGTTCAAACAACCTATTCAAATATCAGTCCAGGAACAGAAAAAACCGTATTTGGCGGCCAAATTCCAATATCCATGTACAAACAAATGCGTTGTCCATACATGGAAGGCGAATTTAGTTTTCCAGTAAAATACGGCTACTCTATTGTAGGAAAAGTAATTTCAGGTACAGAGTGTTTACTAGGCTCCACAGTTCACGCCTTGCATCCTCATCAAAATATTTGCGACATAGCTACAGAACATTTGCACATAGTACCAAAAGATATTCCTGACTGCCGCGCATCATTAGCAAGTAACATGGAAACTGCAGTAACAGCTATTTGGGATGGAGACGTTGCAATTGGTGATAAGATATTAATTGTAGGATTTGGTATCATTGGCTCTTTGATAGCCAGAGTTGCAAGCTCAATACCCGGAGTTTCAGTAGATGTTTACGACATATGCCCGAAAAAACAAGCATTAGCACGTCAAATAGGTTTCCAAGTCATAGATAAACCAAAAGTTTATGATATAAGTTTTCACTGCAGTGCCTCAAGTTCTGGCTTACAAACAGCTATTGATTCTGTCAATTTTGAGGGACGCGTAATAGAACTAAGTTGGTATGGGACTAAAAATATTTCGGTAAACCTAGGAACAACTTTTCACTCGATGCGTAAAAGAATTATTTGTTCCCAAGTATCAAATATACCAAGCAAAAAACAAAAAAACTGGTCTTATAAAAAGCGTAAAGACCTAGTTTTTTCATTATTGAAAAATCCAATTTTTGATTCCCATATTACTACAAAAATATCATTTGAAAATTTAGCACAACAATTTGAAGATATTGAAAATCATACCCAAAATAATTTAGCCTATCTCGTAGACTATACAAGTAAATAGACTAATATGTAAACCTAACTAAAAGCTTTGGAATCGATCTCATGTAAAGTTTCGCGTCAGACTCAATTTTTCGTGTCAGACTCAATTTTTCGTATCAGACTCAATTTTTCGTGCCAGACTCAATTTTTCGTGTCAGACTCAATTTTTCGTGTCAGACTCAATTTTTCGTGTCAGACTCAATTTTTCGTGTCAGACTCAATTTTTCGTGTCAGACTCAATTTTTCGTGTCAGACTCAATTTTTCGTGTTCAATTTTTCGTGTCAGACTCAATTTTTCGTGTCAGACTCAATTTTTCGTGTCAGACTCAATTTTTCGTGTCAGACTCAATTTTTCGTGTCAGACTCAATTTTTCGTGTCAGACTCAATTTTTCGTGTTCAATTTTTCGTGTCAGACTCAATTTTTCGTGTCAGACTCAATTTTTCGTGTCAGACTCAATTTTTCGTGTCAGACTCAATTTTTCGTGTCAGACTCAATTTTTCGTGTCAGACTCAATTTTTCGTGTCAGACTCAATTTTGTAAAGGAATATAATATGTTTAGTGTTGGTGTCAGAGAGCATATATTGATTGCTCATTCATTAAAAGGGGATATTTTTGGCCCCGCGCAAAATATGCATGGATGTACTTATGTTGTCGATGTAGAGTTTATTGCGGAAAAACTAGATGAAAACGGCATTGTAATTGATATGGGAATAGCAGGACAAATAGTGAAAGATGTTTTGCAAGAGATAAACTACCAAAATTTAGATGAAATTGAAAAATTCAAAGGCAAAAACACAACCACGGAGTTTTTGGCGCAACACATTTTCAAACAGGTCGGAGATAAATTAAACGATTCTTTAGTTACTTCTTTAAAAGTAACGCTAAATGAATCACATACTGCTTGGGCCTCTTTCAGTGGAAATGTCTAGATGGCGATCTCTTTTGTTATACCAGGATCTATTCATCAACTGACAGGTGGTTATATCTATGACAAAAAAATCACTTGTGGTCTAAAGCAATTAAACTGTCAAGTAGACATCGTAGAATTATCTGGAAACTTCCCTTTTGTAAATAAAGAGATGTACATCCCACAACAACTTTTCGAGACAGACTTAACAGTGATTGATGGTCTAGCATTACCAGCATTTGTTTCTTATCAATCGCAATCGTATCTTGCACTAATTCATCATCCTTTGTGTAAAGAAAAAGGGCTAACCTTTGCGCAAAAGGAATATCTATTCTCTATAGAAAAAACAATGTTACACAAAGCAAAACACATTATTGTGACTAGCGATTTTACACGCTGTGAGCTTGACAAGCTATACAACATAAAACCCGAAAACATATCTGTAGTTTGTCCAGGAAATGAAGAAAAAATCCTGGTGCCTCTATCCTTAAAACAAGAAAAAATTCAATTGTTATGTGTTGCAACTATTACTCAAAGAAAAGGTCACGATATACTGATTAAGGCTTTAAATGATATACGAGATCTACCTTGGCATTTGACATGCGTGGGCAGTTTAAATCGCGATCTAACGACAGTACATAATCTAAAAAAATTGATCGAGCAATATAACTTAAATGAAAAAGTAACTCTAAAAGGCGAATTAGAAAGTAAAGAACTAGAAAAACAATACTACCAAGCAGATATTTTTGTACTAGCATCTCACTACGAAGGTTACGGAATGGCTTTAACAGAAGCAGTTAACTATGGGTTGCCTATCATTTCTACGACAGGAGGAGCAATTCCTCATGTCCTAGGTGACAATGCTTTCCTTGTCCCTCCAAATAACCAACAACAGTTAGCACTAGCGTTACAACAAGTAATCACATCGTCTAAAATTCGTAGTTCTCTTCAGGAAAAATCATTAAAAAGGCGTCGTTCTCTGCCTTCCTGGGAAGAGTCATCGGCAAAATTTAAACACATTTTACAAAAGGAATGCAATGTCGTTTTCTGAAGGATGGTTATCTGAGCGCGAAGCATTTGACAATAACGCGCGTAACAACTGCATCGAAAAAAACGCTCTACAGTATTTTTCTACACCAATTAATATTATGGACATAGGAACAGGAACAGGCAACAATTTCATATATTATCGCAAAAAATTTGTAAACGATTCGTGGACTCTTGTGGACAATGACTCTAATTTACTCGAAATTTGCCGTTCAAAGTCTTTCAGTGATGTAAAAACTCAGCAACATTCAGTTCATGATATAAATAGTTTTAACAACATAAACCTAATTACAGCCAATGCGGTATTCGACTTATTCTCTCTTGAACAATTTACAAATTTTGCCAAAAAAATATCACTTAGTAAAACATCATTATTAACTACATTAAATTACAAATCGATGAGTTTTACCCCACAACTTCCAGAAGATCACACATACATAAAATTATATGAAGAGCACATGATCCGTCAGCAAAGTTTTGGTTGCGCAATGGGGGCAAAGTGCACAGAAAAAATAGTGGATGTATTGCTAAATACATTTTGTTATAATATTCATATTGGTAATAGTAATTGGGTAATCAACTACTCTCATCAAAATATGGTTCACTATATTTTGGAATTCATGTATCATGCCATTAACGAAACAACAGATAAATTTGCACTCAAAAAATGGATTCAAAATAAGCAAATAATGTTTCAAAAAAAATCTGTAGTTTTAAATATATCTCATTCAGATATTTTTGCCCACCCATAGGAGTAAAAATGCACTACATTTTCTTTTTTGTCGCAATTACGTTTTGCTCATGTACTAGTTTTTTTACCCCTAGTTTTTATTCTAGTAGTAATATGTATTCTCTTGCTGAATCCATTCTTGCAGAAAGCAATAAGGTACGAAAAACATACAAACTTCCTGTTCTTGTTACAGATGAAAAGCTAAGAAAGATCGCTGAAAATTATAGTAAATATATGGCAGAAAAAGATTTTTTTTCTCACACCGACCCGCAAAACAGAAAATTAAGCCGCCGTTTATCTCTTTCAGGAGTTAAATTTCTATTAGCAGCAGAAAACTTAGCACTTATCAGCAAAGGAAATTTTGTAGCAAATGAAGTTATTCAAGCTTGGCTAGAAAGTAAAGACCATCGTTTAAACTTACTTGACAAAAAATTCATAAAAACAGGTATTGGGGTAGTGGCAAATAGTAAAGGGCACTACTATATTACTCATATTTTTTTACAACCCACATCAAGATAAGGCTAACTTAACCAGTTACTTATAAATTTAATGCTCGTAGCACGTCGTAGTTCAAACCTCATCAGACGTAGTTGTGACACATAATATAAAGCAAGGTAATGCGGTGCATATGGAACATCACTCTGCAACTACGAACCTCACTATCAAATTGCACATCATTTTTTATACTAAACAAACATGTTATTACCTCTATAGCTAAATATTTCCTAGGTATTTTATTCTCGTTTTCCAAACCATTTTAGTATTAATTTGCTATACAATTCACTTTCCATAATCTCCAAAAGACGGATATTGACTTTTTTGCGTAATGGGCTTGCAATTGGAAAAGATATTGCGTAAGCGGAAGGAAAAAAAATTCCTTCAATCAATTTTAAATTCGGTTGAGTATTCTCTTTCATATAATATTTTAAAATAGGCATGTCGTGGACCACAACTTTAACTTTTCCCAATTCTAACATTTCTAAAGCTGAATCCAGAGATTCGGTGCGTAAGAGGCTTGTGTGTATTCTAGCCATATATTTTTCTGCTGTTGTTTCTTTGACAACAGCAACAGGAAATGACATTGTGTCGTGAATATTTTTGATATCACCATGTATATTACGCACGGTTAATGCCGAAGAAAAAGAAGCAATAAGAAGGCCAAATAAACAAATCCCACTAAAAATAACAAACACAGCCAAAAACCTGCCAGCTCGTGTTTTAGGAGAAAAGTCACCATAACCAACAGTCGACATGGTTACAATTGTCCACCAAGCTCCCTGAGCAATTCCTGAAAGCCAAGTAGGAATAAAAGTTTTTTCCTTTCGTTCTAGGAACCATATCAAATTCGCGATAACAATAACATAAATGCCTAACGAAATCAGAAGAATGAAAGTTTCTTGTGAAAAAATCAATTTCCATTTTGCTGATCGTTCTTCGCGAACTAACACACCTAAACCACTATAATAAAACGGTTGAGAAAACTCCATACGCGCTTCGCGCTCAAATGTGACAGTTGTAGCTGCAATTCCCAAATCAACATTTTGTTCTTCTACTGCTGTCAAATGGTCAGACATTCCTTGATCTACGCGATAAGCAATCTTTATATCTTTATCAATACTCTTTATTATTTCTTCAATTAAATCAATAGAAAATCCTTGCGGCTTTGTTTCTGATAAAATAACAAATGGTGGCGCTGATTTTATACCGATAGTGAGGGAATTTTCTGCTACCGCTAGGCACAACAATAAAAATAAGAAAATAAATTTTTGCATTTTGAATCCTATGCTCTGGTCTACTTGTTTTGTAAACAGACATTCATATAAAAATCGACAAGAATTTGAAAATCTTTATGTTCTTCTATAGGAAGCATTTTTTGTATATGTGGAATTTCTTTTTCTAGTACATACGCTTTTTCATCAAAAATTCCAAGTAAAAAACGTGAAAAGAAATCATTCTTTACTGCTTGTTTTCCGAATTTAAGAGCGCGTTTTTTCAAAGCTATTTTCTGTGCATATTGCAAAAGTATTTCTAGACTTTGCTGTTCTTCTTTGTTTAGTGAGTAACTACATTCTTTTCTAGCAAAGGTGCTAACTTGTTTTTCATTTTCTTCTAGGATGGGTAATTGCAAAGAATATATTTCTGGTACTTCTTTACTGAAGTAATGTTCTACTTTTATACAAAATAGCAATAGAGCATTTTCTAACTCTGTAGATTGCTTTTTTTTCTGTAAACTACTTATATTAGTTACCATTACCTTGCGCTGCGCTTCTAGAGAAGCTATCTTTTTACTTATTTCAGCGATTTTTTGCTTTTGCTTTTTAATTTTTTTCGAAAAAACGGTCATAATTTTTTTCAAAAAATTCTGTTTCTTACGCTCTTTTTCTAATTTTTCTAATTGGAATTGCGCAAGTGCTTCGTTTGCGTGTTCTTTATTAATCAATGACTGATGGTCTTTTAATTGTTCTTCTTCGTTATTCAACATTTCTTGATTTTTTTGATTTTCTGTATTCAATAAATCAACGTGTAATCGTATATTTTTTATAGTTTTTTGTAACGAGAATAAGCCTTTTTTAACACTACCTGGCAACTCTAAAGAGAGGTTTCCTTTATACAAACGTTGCTGGAATTCACTTTGTGATAAAATTAAAATCTTATCACGTTGTAAATAAACAGTTATAGTTAAAAACACAATCGTCAACAAACAAACAAGTAAAAAACTGCTTTTCGATTTTGTAGGACCCACACCATACCACTTTCGAAAAAGTAGGAAGGTCCGTTGTTTCTCCGTATCACTATACAAACAATCGCAAATAACTCGTATTTGTTCTTGTCCCAGACGCGCTAATTTCTCTTCGCCAACATCATCCCCAACCAGAATTTCCCACTGAATTTCTTTAGGATCTTGTAATAGAGTATTCAAATCATGTACAACTTTACCCTCAATGCAAAATTTGTTATTTTCGATCCCAACTTGCGCAGGAATAACAAGTGTCACTTTAGCATTATGTTTTGCAACCAAAGCCACATACGGCGTTTTACGAGCCAAAACGCTAAATACATGTTCATATTCTCGACAACGTTCCTGTAAAGAACATAACATTTTTTTCACATTGTCAGGCATGTCGTTATTTTTATACTCTAAAAACTTTTTTATTCCATAGCCAGCTGAATTATCAGTAATAGAAACACCTACACTTGCATAAAGAAATTCTATTTGATCCATTACATCATTTCCTTTGTTAACCACAAAGAGCGTAAAAAACTTCAAAACCATGACCCACTAAATATTTTTCTAATTCATTTCTATTAGAAATTAGAATAATTACGCATCCACCACCACCTGCGCCAGTCAACTTTGCTCCCAAGGCTCCATATTCAATGGCTTTTTCACACACAAAATCAATTTCTTCGCAAGATACTTCTAGTTCACGCAAACAACTTTGATTTTGATTGAGTAATTCACCGACAACGTTCATATTATTATTGCCAAAAGCTTCTATAGCTTGTTGAGGAAAACTACCGATTCTTTTCATTATATCATCATAAAAGTTCAAGTTTTTCTCACGCAATCTACGCACTTTAGAAACCATATTTTTAGTATTGCGTTCTCGTTTAGTATTAACAATCATTAAAGAAAGAGGTTGTGGCAAAGAGGGCATCAAAGAGATGGTTAATTTTTGTAAAGGTATTTCTTTATAACTTTCTTGTGGTCGTGGGAATTTATTTGCCTCTCGTAAATAACACATCCCGCCAAAACATGCAATGGTATTGTCAATTCCTGACGGCGTACCATGAAAAATCGTTTCGGCAGCAAAAGCAACCTCGTTTACCTTGGTATTTTCCCAATGTAGCTCATGAAAAGCTAATAACCCACGAATAATAGAAACAGAAGTAGCCGCTGAACTTCCTAAACCAGCTCCCAAAGGAATTTCGGGAAAAAGTTCTATGCGACAATAATCTTTTTTTTGTGGAAAATAAGACAAAATTTTGTTAAATACTTGGCCAAGAACATGATCGTCTTCGTTAGTAATAATTAATGATTCACTTGGCACATACAATTCATAATATTCGTGCGAAGTAACTTTACATCGCACTCCAACATCAATACTTGTTGCCAACGCTGGATAGCCGTAAACAACTGCATGTTCCCCAAACAAAATAATTTTTCCATAACCGCGCATTTTATCCTCAGGATTAATAAACAATGCAAAAAATCAACAAAAAACACCCTATCATACTAGCGTCTAATTCACCTCAACGCAAGAGATTATTGGAGGAGTTCGCGATTTCTTTTACAGTAATTCCAGCGAACATCACCGAAAATATTAATGAAAATTGGACCCCTAAACAAGCCGTTATTGAACTATCTCGGCAAAAGGCCGAAAATGTAATACAACAACATCAAATTTTATTGCAACAAAGAAAATTTTTTGCGGTTTTATCCGCTGACACAATTGTTGTTCTAAACAATAAAATTCTAGGTAAGCCAAAAAACAATAATGAAGCATATGAAATGATCTGGAATTTATCTCGTAGTAAACATCAAGTGGTTACAGGAGTTTGCATTTACTCCTTAGCAAATGGATACTGTTGCGATTGTTTTGTTACAGATATTGAAATGGAACCTATGTCGCAGCAAAAAATACAAGATTATATAAACACTAATAATGTTTTAGAACGTGCTGGAGCTATTGATATCGAAAACATACAAAACATTCGCAAAATTGATGGCGATTTGCATAATGTAATAGGTTTACCAGTTAAGCAAATCTTAAAAAAGTGGTTTGTCTAGAGCTCTTGTAAACAGGAATATATTCATTGACAAAATATAACAACTAACCTAAAATAAATCAACTATTTAGACTATTAGAGCGTGCCACTTCAATTTTCTATATAACTACGCCTAGGCAATAGTCAGATACTTTGAAAGCGTATTGTAACTCTATCCAAAATAGTTAAGTTACAAGAAGAAAGGCACGAAATAAAGATTTCTCAATTTATTAGGGGAGAGTTATGTTATCTACAAAAAAATTCATTATTGCTGCTCTTATTTTTAACCTTTGTTTGTTTGCTGACGAAAATACAGCAACCACTGGTAAAGCAGTAACTGGATTTGCAGATATTCACATTCACCAAATGACAGAATATGCTTTTGGTGGTGGATGGTTGTATGGTTCTCATACTGGTTCACAAGAAGAAGCTTTGTGCGCTTGTAGTGGTATGAATGACCACGGTTATCTTATAGGCGAAGGTTTTTTAGGTATTCACTTAGAACGTACAGGTGGTTATCCTAAATTTAACGGATGGCCACGTTGGGACTCAATTAGTCACCAACAAGTTCATGCTGACTGGTTAAAAAAAGCGCATGAAGAAGGCTTAAACATTATTGTGATGTCTGCAGTAAACTTCGAACCTTTGGCACATGTTATACCCGAAAAACACCGCGTTAAAGAGTGGGGATGCTCTGATATTCCTGCTATTAAACGTCAAATCGAAGCTGCTTGGCGTTTTGACAAAGAGCACGACTGGTATGAAATAGCATTGTCTCCTGCTGATGCTCGCCGCATTATTCATGAAGGAAAATTGGCAGTAGTACTAGCAATCGAAACTTCAGATCCTTTCGGCGATAACGATTTGGTTAAACAACTTGATGAGTACTACGAAATGGGTATTCGTTCTCTTCAACCTGTACATCAACTAAACAATCGTTTTTCTGGTGCAGCACCTCACCATCCGATTTTCTATGTTTTCCAAGCTATTCGCAATATGCTAGATGGTAAAGATAAAAGCGAATTTACAAATATCGTAAAAGAAAATCTTGCCGCGATCTACAGCGCTGGTACTTGGAAAGAATTACCTCCAGCTGTTCGCCAAGCTGCTCAAAAACATATGCGCGGTGAAAACGATTTTGGCTTTAAACAAGATGAAAATGGTATGAATGTAGTTGGTTTATCAGAAGAAGGAAGTACACTGATAAATGAAATGATGAAGCGCAATATGCTCATAGATATTGCTCATATGTCTCAGCGCGCTGTTACAACAACATTTGGCCTTTCAAAAAGCAATAAACACTATCCACTTTTCGTTTCACATGGGCATATCCGCGAAATAATGGCTGGCGCAAAAGGCGAAGAAGAAAAATCTACATCTATCGAGTACGCGCACATCATTGCCTCTACAGGAGGAATGTTTGGACTACGTACAGGTAAAGATGAAACTCTAGGCTACAAAAAATCGCCAGTAAAAAACTGTTGCCATGGTTCGTCTGTTTCTTTTGCACAAATGTACCAATTCGCTTCTCGTGAATTGAACCTACAAGTAGCTTTTGCTAGTGATTTGAACGGTTTCATTACTCAAATACTTCCTAGATTTGATGGTAAAGATGCTTGTTCTGCTAGTGGTTTTAAATTCGAAACAAAACATCAACAGCAATTACAAGGTGATCGTTTTGCAAATGGAGTAGGCAGCGATTTTGATACCAAAGGTTTTGCCCACATTGGTTTAATTGGTGATGTTATTCGCGATTTAAACAATTTGGGAGTAAAGACAAACGACCTTGAAAATTCAGCAGAGAAGTTTATTCAAATGTGGGAAAGATGTTACGACGAAAGCCGCCGTCCTGTTGCCTACAAAGTAGACTTGAGCAAAGTAAAGGACACCATCGAACCATACGAGACGAAAGAACAACGTAAAGAAAAAATCAACAAATAAGAGGTTTGAAAAATAATGTATCACAAAAATTTATTCATCAGCTAGATATTTTAAATGAGCATAGTACAGCTCTGCAATTGAAAAATAACCACTAGTGGATAAAAGAAAAATGGCACATTTCCCAAGCCCTAAGTAAGTTACTGAAGTAGAGAGCACATGCTCTCTACTCCAATAAAAAAATCAAACCTTATGATACCTGGATCTTTCCAGATGGTGCGCCTAATGAAATATATACTTATATTTTTGTTTGCCTTTTCTGTTTTATATGCTCAAAACCAGAGCGAAGAAAACAAACTCCTGCCAGAATTTACTAGCCAAAACCCTGAACTTCTCGTTCCTAAAGAAAATCCCTTTGAATTTGATATAGAGCAAGATTCCGAAAATTTTATAGAAGAATCTGATACTCTTTTGCAAGCAGCAGAAGATGAATCATTTGCCGTTCCACTTCCCATTTTTTCATCTAATCCAAACTTAGGAAATACATATGGCTTTTTACTTGCTGTTATATCAGAAACCAATGGTCACATTGATAGTATTGTGGCCCCTTTGTTAGTTTATAATGAATTTACAGGTGTTTTTCTCGATGTAAATTATTTTGCTTTTCCTACCGAAAATATCCAGTATGTTTTACTATTTTCTCATTCCACAGAAAATTTTTGGACATATCTATTTGAATATCAACACAATGAATTTTATTGCCATGATATGCAGTTAAAAGGTCAAACTATATTTGAAAGAAGTCCAACAGAACGTTTTCATGGAATCGGAGCTGACTCAGAAGAAGACGACGAAACGAGTTTTACTTTAATAAAATTTGAAGCATTCGCTGATTTGCGCAAAGAACTGTGGGAAAACATATTTGGCAGCATTGGTCTTTCTTTTCGCGCATTAAAACCAGGTGATGGAGTGGTTGACGATGTTCCTAGTTTAGAAGACCTATTTCCCGACGAAGAAGGAGTTGATGGGAGCTACACAACATCGCTTAAATGGTCTTTGTCATACGACAGTCGTGACAACCAAATTACCCCAACAATGGGTTCTTATGGCCGCGTATTTTTCGAAGTAGGTCAGGAGCCTATTCTTAGTTCTTTTTCTTTTCGTCGTTATGGAATGGAAGGAAGAACATATTTAGCGTTCGATGATGAACGCAAGTACCTAACTGTAGTTCGCGGTTTAGTACAATTCGTAGACGGTGAAGATCTACCTTTCTACGAGCAGAGTTCTCTTGGAGGTTCAGATACGCTCAGGGGTTACGGTGATGGCCGTTTCTACGACAACCATTTAATTTTATTAAATATTGAAGAGCGTATACGTATGTATCGCTGGCTTATAAGTGGTATTAGTCTCGACATAGAAACAGCTATTTTTACAGATATAGGACAGGTAGCTAACTCTATTAGTGAAATTGTTTCACCTAACGATATTCGTTTTGTATTTGGTGTTGGAGTTCGTTTTGTAGTTCGATCGCAAATTGTTGCCGCTGTGGATATTGGTTACGGTGACGAAGGAAGTGCAATATTTGCCGGACTTGATTATCCTTTCTAAAGAAAGTTATTTTATGAAAGCATTAGTAACAGGAGCATCTGGGTTTGTAGGGTATAGTGTTGCAAAAGCTCTTATTCGCGAAAAAATCCCCGTAAAATTATTACTTAGATCTGATCCTCAACAACACGTTAAAGATCTTGGTGTAGAGATTTGCCGGGGAGATCTATTAGATGAAAAGTCTTTAAAAAATGCCCTAAAAGACTGTAAATATTTATTTCATGTCGCAGCGCACTACACTTTATGGGAAAAAGACCCAAGTATTTTCTATAAAATCAATGTCGACGGAAGCAAAAAGTTAATTGAGCTTGCCGTAGAAAATAATGTTGAGAAAATAGTCTACACAAGCTCTGTAGCTACTCTTAAACTAGCCAAAGATCGAACTGCTGTTAATGAACAAAGCATTGCAACTGTAGCTGATATGGTAGGAGAGTACAAAAAATCTAAATTTCTCGCAGAGATAGAAGTAAAAAAGCTCGCTAAAGAAGGTGCCCCAGTTACAATTGTCAGCCCAAGTACACCAATAGGTGCATACGACGTCAAACCTACCCCTACAGGAAAAATTATCGTTGATTTTTTGCAAAGAAAAATGCCTGCGTATTTAGATACAGGATTGAATTTTGTAAATGTTAAAGATGTAGCACAAGGACATATATTAGCACTCAAGAAAGGAAAAGTAGGAGAGTCTTATATTTTAGGAGGGAAAGATTTAACACTTATCGAGATGTTACAGACACTTGAAAAAATAACTTCTCTGCCTGCTCCAAAAGTCAAAATGCCTTATTTTATCGCTTATACTTCTGCAGCAATTAGCCAAGGACTTTTTTCATTTCTCGGAAAAACTCCGCCAATCCCTCTCGATGGGGTGAAGATGGCAAAAAAGTATATGTTTTTTGACAGCACTAAAGCACAACAAGAACTTGGTTATGCCATCACCTCAGTCGAAAGAGCTTTAGAAGAAGCAGTAATGTGGTTTTATGCAAATGGCTATGCTAAAAAACCTACTCTTTAGAACTCATTTTCTCAACAGCAATACCTTTATTATTATAGTAAAGGTAATAATCACCACTATTTGAAAGTTTAAAAGGACCAACGCTTACATCATCTAATAAGACATGTAACTTGTAATCATCTTGTTCGCGAGCGACATATACAGTCATACGCTGTTCTTTTATATCAACAGTGCAAGCTAAAATAACTTTGCCGTCTTTTGATATAAAAGGATAAGTATAAGGTACTTGCGGCTTGCCAAATTCCCAAACTTTCTTAGTTTTTAAATCTTTGACATAACTTCTTCTCGTTTTTTTATCGCGAAGCACTGTATAAAAAAGACGGTGATGTGCACCTGCAAACGCCCCAATTAACAATCCCTTGTCGACAATTTCAGTTTTCCCTTTATTATAATAATGAAGATAAGTTTGTCTTTCTTTATAATTTGGAACAGAAATATAAGCAATATCTCCTGTATGGAGATTCATAACTTTTGGCACCCCACCAAGCTTGTTGTAAAGCTTTTTTAAATCAATTTTCTTGACAAAATCAACAGTTTTTTTCTTGCGCTTTTCAATAAATTCAACAATATAATCACCTTGAGAAAATTGGTTTTCATCGTAGAAATAGCCGTCCAGAAAAACTTTACCACGATGACCCACCGTAAAAACATTTGCTTTATAACCAGAAACACCTTTTTTATACTCATAAATAGTTTTAAACTTCAAAGATTTCGTGCTAACGCGAAGAATTTTAGTACCGTAATTACCAACAACAATAGCACTTCGCCCCTTATTTGTTAACGCAATACCACCAAAAAAGAAGATAGGTAACTTGACTGTATGTACTCCTATCTTTCCATCCTTTTCTAGAGTAAATTTATGAAGAGCATAGACATTGCCTTTAGCTTTATCTTCCTTACTAAGAATGCTGTAAGCTAAAACAAATTGATGTTGTTCAGATAAAATAGAATTTATCAATGTTTTATAGTTTATTCCTTGTTTTTCTAGCTCTTTACGAGAGATATCCCATTTATCTGCAAAAAGCACTTGAATGCAAAAAACAAAAACAATAATCATTTTTTTATATAGCATATTTTACTTCCTAAAAAGGCAAAAAAAAAACCGCAGTTTAAACTACGGTTTTTTTTGTAATAAAAATTACTTAATCTTTTTTACAGTGAATGTTGCTGGATGCCAATCCCACAACATTTTAGTTTCACCATTTTGCTCGAAAGAAGAAGTGTACAAACGATGCTTTGTACCAATAGAAGTAATATTCAGTTCTTGTAGTGACTGAACTTCGCCGCTATCTACTTTAGCATTGCTGTTTTTATCTTGCCATACACTTAGAGTCTCTAATTCTTCGCCTTTAAGAACACCATCGCTATTTTTGTCAAGTAGGGAAAGTTTTTCAAAGCCGTTGTCAAAACCACCAGCATCACCAAAAAGGTTATTACCGTTAATTTCTCCACCAGTATATTGAACTAAAAGACCATCATTTGGACCAACCCATTCAATCACTTCAGGAAAACCATCGCCATTGATATCAAAAGCTCTTTTTAAACCTTTTTCAAAAGAAAAGTGTGGCAACCACTTTCCTGCAGATGCTTGTAAACGCTTATCTCCATCCATGTCTAAAACAATAGGAGTTGTTACCCCAAAAGCATTTAATTCAAAAACACCATCAGGAGTTGTAACTGTAGCAAGCGCTATTTCATTGGTGTAATCTCCAGCGTCACTAGAATAGCCATAATTATAATAACTAGAACTATTAGGAGCTGCTGCTGTATTTCTTCCAGCATATACAGAAACAGTATTTGCACCTGCATCTGAACCATCATAAACAGAAGCAGGATCTGTTTCTGTTGTTTCTTGCCCTAAAGAATTAAAAAAAGTACTTTCACCTTGCATAATAACAGAGTTAAATACTTCACTGCTTGCATTAAAGTTTGAGACAAAATTTGAAATCGCAGAAGTAAATGTTTCAAAATCACCTTCTACAAAACCAAACTCATTGTGGCCTGTATTACCAAAATTAAAACGACCGTTTCCTAATTCTTCACCTTTAATGTTGTCAGCATCTCCAAAATGGCGATGTGCACCTAAGTCAGCTAGATACTGAAGAACATGTCCTAATCCTAGTTGACCATGGTTTTGTTCTAAAAATGGTCCGAAACCACTACCAGTACGGAAAATCCGTAGTAAATCATCATGAAATTCGATACCAAAAACGGCAGGAAGTTCACTATTTTTTACAGGACTATCCATAAAACTTTCTGGTTTGTCTGCGGCAGCATTTGTAGTTGTACTCTCATCATCTGCATATAAACTACCAAGAGCTAATGCAGGAATGAGAAGAAAAAGAATCAAATATTTCATACCATACCCCTTTCATATTATATACGAATATTTATACAATATTTATTGTAAATTTTGTGTTAAAAAATAGCAAGGTCATATTTTTTTATTTTATGGATTTTACGATTATTTAGGTTCTTTATCTTTATTAACCTGGGGCATTTTGTTATTCAGTGTTTGACAAAAAGCAACAAAACAATTATTTTGTACGCTTTACATTAGGGTGCAAGCAGTACGCCACATACCCTTTACATTAGTAGACACTTAGTAAGGAAAAAAATATGGATCAACAAAAATCCATGCGTTTACTTAGCGATGCCAAATGGTACGACTTAACACAATCATTAAGTATTTTTACACCACCTTGGCCAGGAGAGATGCCCCTTCAAGTACATTTTTTTAAGAGGTTAACAGGAGCTTTTGGTGGTGGACAAGGGGCCAATGGTCAATTAATTGAATGGTCAAATAACACAGGTACTCACCTTGTCGGTCCACGGGCTTTTCACTCAGGATCAAGAGCAATTGCCGACATTCCTCTCACCGATTTATGTGGAGAAGGAATTGTTGTCGATATATCGGATGCTGTGTCGGATTACAGTCTATACACACCAGAGATGATCACCGAAAGAGCAAAAGTAAAATCAGGTGATATTTTAATTATCAACACTGGCTACCATAAATATGGATACGATCAACCTGATATATACAACGATAATGCTCAAGGTGGAGTCGAAAACAAAGAATTTGGCTACTTTTTAAGACATCCTGGCCCTTCGCCAGAGTTTTTTCAGTGGGCAATTGATATGAAACTGAAGATGATTGCTGTTGATTGCGGTTCTGCTGAACATCCTATGAATACCAATCTGCGTTACGCTCATCCTCGGGAATTTGAAAAAGCTGAAGCTAAATTAAAAGAAACCCACGACAAAAGTTGGGATGAGTGTTTTCCTCCAGATGCTTATTATGAACTAACTCATACTACTATTCCTAAAGCAGGTCTACTATTTGCTGAGTCTTTGGGAGGACAAGTTAAAGAACTCAGTAACAAACGCGCTTGGGTAATGATCCAACCTATTCCTTTTATGGAAGTCGAATCTGCATGGTGCCGTGCTGTTGCTCTTCAAGCACCAGAGAATATGGATGAGCAAGATTTTTTTACGGCAATGAACGAAACAACCATGCTTGATCTAACCCTACCTTTTAGTGTGCAAACACCACAGTGGGCTAACTATGAGCCTCTTAGTGTACGTTATCATAAACGAGTCGGTGGACAATACTTCGGACTTGGTCGTAATAATGCACATTGTAAGGCAAGCTTTCACCTAGCAACCCACATGGACGGTGAAAAACATTTCCATGCAGGCGGAAAAACAATTGGCGAAACTGAATTTGACAAGTGGTTTGGGCCAGGGTCTGTTGCTGATATATCTGAACATGTGAGTGATACAAGCGTTTATACACCTGAAATGATCGAAAAAGCAGTGGATGTACAAAAGGGCGATATACTTTTTATAAAAACCGGCTATCACAAGTATGGATGGAACAGTCCTGATTCAAATGAATTTCGTTATATGATTCGTCACCCAGGTCCGTCACCTGATTTTGCTCAGTGGTGCATTGAAAAAGAAATAAAATGGTTAGCGATAGACTGCGTTGCCATGGAACACCCTATGAATACAATCCAAAGATTATGGCATCCTAAAACATTCGAAGAAGCAAACGCCAAGATAAAAGAGGTTTACGGTAAGGAATGGGACGAGGTATATCCTTTAGATCAGTACTACCAAGATATGCACCTTAATTTATTCCCTAAGGGAATTATTCATGCAGAAAATATAGGTAATCAAATTGCACAAATGGAAAGTGGTCGTTATTTTATTGGATGTTTTATTCAAAAAGGTATGGAACTTGCCTCATGTTGGGCGCGCTTTGTAGCATTCAAAGACTAGCACTCTCGATTAGCTTTTATTATAACTCAAAGCATATAGGAAAGATGTTGGTTTACGACACTACTCTAACTAGTCAACTGTCCTCCCACGGGAGGACTTGCATTTCTTTAAGCCTTAAGAACTATATCAGCGTACACTTTAAAATATCCTTTGTATTCAGTTTTTAGTGTACGCAATCTTCAAGAACAATCACCTTTAGCCGACGCGGAATATCGTAAATCAACAAAGCTTTTACTTCGTCACTCATTGGAGGTAATTGACTTTAGTCTATGTAGAAGCATCGCAAACTAGTATTAATATTCATATACGCTCTAATTAATAACTTTTATCGCAGCGTATTTTATTTTTTGTGGTTTTGCAAGAAATTTTGTAACTCTAAACGCATTTCTTCTGCAGTTTTATAACGATCTTCGGGCTTGTGTCCCATTGCTTTCTCTACAATACCAATAATCTCATCAGGTAAATCTGGTTTGCGTTTTTTTAAACCAATATAGTTATTTTTTAATTTCGCGTAAAATAATTTATCAAGAGTCCGCCCACATTCCTCAAAGGGAGCCATGCCTGTAAGAATATGATAAAGAGTAGCTCCTACAGCATATATATCAGCAGGATGATCAGCAGCTTTTGATCTTTGAATTTGTTCTAAAGGCATATAAAAACACGTACCCATAATTTGCCCTGTTTTTGTTAAATCCACAGATTCAGTTATTACCTTCCCCAAACCTAAATCAATAACTTTAACTTCGCGATTTTTAGTAATAAATATATTTGCTGGTTTAATATCGCGATGGACAATGTTATGTTGATAAGCATAGTGCAAAGCGCTTAAAACATAACTCATTAAGTGAGCTGCATGGTGTGGAAGTATGGGACCTGATTTTAATCGATCCAGTAAGGTTTGTCCTTCTATGTACTCCATAACAATAAACAATCGTCCATTATGGTTACCACAATCTTTAAATCCTATTATATTAGGATGCTGTAGATCGTTTAGTACCAATGCTTCTCTCTGAAAGTATTTACGAAGTTTTTCATTGGTATTGACCAAAATTTTCACCGCAACATCTTCATTATTTTTATCATCATGAGCAAGAAATACGCGACCCATCGTCCCTTCTCCCAGCTGCTTTTTCATTGTATACTGGTCTTTAATGCGGATACGCTTACTTTGAGGAATTGCTGGTGGTACTTTGATATCGCCGAAAGATTTTCCAAGCTGTGCTCCAGCTGGTTGTTTTTTTAT
This sequence comes from Candidatus Uabimicrobium helgolandensis, assembly GCF_041508025.1. Classification (NCBI taxonomy): domain Bacteria; kingdom Pseudomonadati; phylum Planctomycetota; class Candidatus Uabimicrobiia; order Candidatus Uabimicrobiales; family Candidatus Uabimicrobiaceae; genus Candidatus Uabimicrobium; species Candidatus Uabimicrobium helgolandensis. Next base: position 396,255 of record NZ_CP165719.1, on the reverse strand, counting down.
TGAAGTTGAGGGATTTTGATTTGTGGCAGGGCTTTGATTTACAGATCCTTGATTGTTAAAAACAACCTGTCGACAACGTAGACAAGTGATATGTATTAAGGCGTTGTTTGGCCTAATTGCCATTCTCATTGCTGCACCACAATTATTGCATTGAAAGTTGTGTATTTGTGCCATGGTTTGTTCCCAATTATTCATATGAAAATGTTGCGTGACATTGCGTAAATTCTAACGGCTAATTAGTTGAATGTACAATTAAAATTTTTTATTTTTTTATTTTTATGAAAGGGGCGTCTAAAATACGAGTAGCTTCGCGACTTGTAAACAAAATATGGTTCTTAATAGTTTTTGGTCCCTCCTCTACTATGATTACCTGATTAATAGAAGTGAAAGAGTAAAGCGAAGAAAACTTCACTTTAAGTAACGGACTTAGATTAAAACGATCATCTGTCATGTCCCAAAAATTTACATTTCCTTTAACATCAGTAGAAATCAAGCGAGTTTCTTTTTTATTCAGTTGGCAAACTGTCACCATGTCAAAATGTCCTTGAAAAAGCTTCTCTACTTTTAAAGTTTTCAACTTAAACAAAAATATATGACCTCTCTCATCGCCAATTATAATTTTTTGGCCACGATCAAACAAAACAGCAGATTTATAGTCACCAACCTGAGTTTGTTTCTTTATCACACGAGAATCAAGAGTCTTAAACTTTTGAGTAAACGGTTTCCACAAATAAATATTCACATTGTTGATAATACAAAAACATTGTAAATACTCGTTATAGATAATTTCTCTAATATTCCGTTTATCAAGAGTAAATATTTGTCTCGGAGAAGCGTTATTTTCATTCCATAAACGTTTATCCCAAATAAAAACACTGTTTAGAAATGTTGTTACCAGAAGCTGTTCTCCTTGGTATTTGACAAAAAAGCAATTTGGAATATTATTCTTTGCTCGGTTAGAAGGCCTCTTGGTTTTGTAAAATTTTTGATGAATATTACTATAAAACTTTTCTAAGAGCAAATTTTTACCATCCCAAACAAATACAGAAAGTCCATTATTAGCTAAGTGCCCCGCAATAATGAGATAGCGACCAGGAGCGATTTTAATAGCATCAACAGAGTTATGCTCTAACATAGTTATATGCTTACCCAGTAGCTTTTTGTTTTGCAAATTCCAAATAGTTACTTTGCCTGTACCAACATTTATCAATAAATTATCGATTGTCTTACTATGTAAAATAGACGTATTCTTATAGTTAAGAGAATTTTTTGTTAATAGATTCCAAACCTTTACATTTCCAGTTAAATCATGGGAAAATAAATATTTGTTATCCTTCGAAAAGTTACATGCGGTAATTTTAAAAACATGCCCGAAAAAAGACCCTATCATTCTTTTATTATCAACTGACCACAAGCGTATATTATTATTATCCCATGAAACTAGATATTTTTGGTCAGGAGACAAAGCCATTCCTTTTGTTTCGAGTCTATTGTTCGTAGATAAAGGCAAAAGACGTTTATTTTGTAAATTATAAATATACAAAGTACTATTATTTGCTATAACCCAGAACTTAGGCGTACGAATCAATTTTTCAATAGTAGAAATATATGAAAAATTGATTGCTTCGATAATAGACTTATTACTACGCAAAGTTTCCGTAAAGTTTAAAACTTTCTTCTTCACTTTACTTAAGTTAACTTTATATACGTGAGTTTTTGAACAAAACAACAAAGTGTCTTTACTTATAAAATAGCAAGAATACGACTGATTTATCCCCAATCCTGAGATATCGATAGTAAGCACGATTTTTGCTTGAATGCAATCAACAATATAAATAGTTCCTAGTCCCCAAACAAGCGCTTTCCTACTATCTTCGCGAAAACTAACATCCGCAATCTCATTTATATTTTTATTAGGCCTTTGTATAACAGTTCTCTCTTTTGTTAGATAATTTTCTAAAATAATAACCCCTTTTGAATATATACAAATATACGTTTTTTTATCAGGGCTAAGTTTTATATTTTTAAGAGCTTCCTTCTTATACATAATATTAGCTTTTTTTATATATTCAGCTTGCTTTTTACCTTTAAGTTTCCATACAAAAGAACGGTGGGAAAAAAAGGATTTCACTAAACCATTTGGCTCAAAATGACTATAAATAGCTCCTTCCTTATTGTAATTAAAAGTATGTAATGACTTATCTTTTTGATGATACAACCACCGCCACTCCCAATTTTCAAGGGATTGTATTTTGTCCAATCGATCTTCAATATCTTTACTATTACCATCGCGCTGAATACTGTTATGCAGAGAATCAATTTCTTGCTGGTAAAAACTTTTCTTTTGCTTCTTTAATTTATGTTCTTGGTTCTTTATTTCTCTCCTTTGCTGAGCAATACTACTTATAAGCTTTTTCTCTTCTTTTTTTAGCCTTTGTCCCTCGTCTTTGAGCCTTTGTCCCTCGTCTTTGAGTCTTTGTCCTTCGCTTATAAGATTTTTCTCTTTTGTTTGTAACTTAGAGATGTTTATTTCTAGATCAAGCATATTTTCTTTTAATTTCACTACTTCTAAAAGATAAATAATCACCACTAAACATGCCAAAAATGTAGAGAATATAAGGGAAGAAATTAATCTATTGCGTTTAACAAACTTTGCCATTTTTTCAACATAACTAGGAGGTTTAGCAATAACAGGTTTGTCTTCAACATAATTTTGTAAGTCCCGAGCAAACTCTCGCATGTTACGATAACGACTTTTAGGGGATTTGTTCATCGATTTTAAGCAAATCGCTTCAAGTTCCCTCGGAATATCGGGATTTAAAGTTCGGGGAGCAACAAGATCTCGATTGAGTATCTGGAAAAAGATATTAAGTATTGATTCACCTTGGTATGGAGGACGCTTTGTCAAGAGTTCGTATAAAACAGCTCCGAGAGAATAAATATCAGTTGCAGAGGAGATATTTTTTGCTCCTCCCACCTGCTCAGGAGAAGCGTAAGAAGGAGTTCCTACAAATCCAGAACTAGCACTCTTTTTTCTATCAATTTCTTTTGCAAGTCCAAAGTCAGCGATTTTAGGGCTATCAGCCTGATCAAGCATAATGTTACTTGGTTTTAAATCGCGGTGGATAATGTTTTTATTGTGCACAAAGTCTAAAGCTAGAGCGCATCTACGAATAAACCTTGCTATAGCTTTTGGTGTCCATTTCTTACTTTTAAGGCACTCTTTTAATGTTTTGCCTGGAATATACTCCATTGCAAGATAGTGTTCAGGACTATCGCCTATCTCAAAAATTTTAACAATTGAAGAGTGATTTATTTTTGCAACTGCACGTGCTTCTGAAGCAAAACGTCTTATCTGTTCATCATTTAACTCAATACTTGCTTTTATTACTTTGAGCGCAACAACACGCTGCAATTTTTTATCAAGTGCTTGGTAGACAATTCCCATCCCACCTTGACCAAGTTCTTTTTGTATAGTGTAGTGATTAAACTGCGTCCCTGGAACCAGATTAAGCTGTTGCGTTTCGATTTCCATAGTTTCTTGAAAACGTTCAGGATTATTGGACTCAATAAAAAAGGAATGCTCCATTTGGTTTGTTTGAGGCTGTACGCGCGTTTGGTGCATTTTTATATATTGTTCAATCTGCAAAACTTGTTCAACTGATAAACCTCTACTACATATCCACTGAGAAAATTTTTCATTTGTTTGCTTAAAATCAATAAAATGTTTTTGCGCCTGCTGACGAGTGATTATTTTCAAAGCAATTGCTGCGTGTAAAAAGACCTCATGCTCAGACATATCGAGCCCCTAATGAACATTATTGCACAAAACAAACTTCGAAGAAGAACACCTATTTTATTAATAGACATGTAGTTCAACAAAATTATAACAAAAATTTGACATAGTACAATAAAAGAAAAAAGCTATGTATAATTATTGAGTCACACAGTTTTAGTGTTTTAACGACCAAATGCGAATAGTTTTATCTTCGCTTACAGAGACCATTTCGCTACAATCTTTATTAAAAACAACACCCGTAACCGAAGCCGTATGTTCTTGCAAAGACAATAAATATGTATTGTGAGTAGGGTAGAGTTTTATGTTTTGTAAATCCCAAATTTTTAAAGTGCGATCACTGCCTGCTGATACCATACGTGCAAGATCTTTGGAGAATGCAAGACTATTTACTTGGCCATCATGTCCTGAAAAAATGGCCAGTTGTTTTTGTTTCTGCAACGTAGAATTACAGGAAAACATATAGATAAAAGAATGTTCTTCTTTTGGGCGTTGCGGCTTTTTTGCGGTGAAGAAGATGTATTTTTCGTTGTCAATGGTCAGAATTTTGTGGCGATGTACAACATTTTTGAATGGTAAGTATTCACCATATTTATTGGTATACACAAATTCACTTTTGTTAGTTTTATTATTTTTAATATCAATAAATTTAACAAAAAAGCCCTGGTCTAATACTAAACATCCTACAATCAATGTCTCTTTATCGTAAAAGTCAGCAAAATAAATTTGGGCTCGTAATTCTGACTTTTTGTGCAACGGTGTTTGCCATTCAAATGCGAGTTTTTTTGTTTTTCTGTTCCATAGGCATAATTTATTTATAGAGCTAGTGATAATATAACCATTGCTATAATTTGTTACAACAACATTACTACGATGAGTATATTGTCGATCTTTGTATTTTAGAATTTGGTTAATATCATTTTGCCCATGAATATTCCAGTACCTTACAACTGTTTTTCCGCGCGTAAGTATTTGTTTTTCGTTTAAAAATATTCCTTTTATTTGTCTAAAGTTAATTTTGTTAAATTCTTTCGGGAAAATTCCTATACGTTGGCGTTTTTTTAAATCCCATAAATAAACAACCGAAACATGAGTTTTGATACTTGTGCCAAGATAGCGGCCTTGAGGGCTAACAAAAATACCACCAAACGGTTGTTTTTCTTTTATTACTACAGGAGATTTTCGTTGCAAAGACCACAATTCAACTTCATGATTGTGATCTAAACCAATAAAACTACTGCTTTTTTTTGTATAATAGGCTTTTTTTAGATGCATATCTGGAATAGTTTTTTGCAGTTCACCTTGATAATTCCACATCTTAACTTTTTTATCTTCTCCACAGGAAATAACAAAATCATCATTTGTCAGCACTGAGTTTATTTTTTTGTCATGCGACAAATTTCCTTTATCTTTAAAATCAAAGACTTCTTTGTAGTTAATATTTGTTGCGCTTTCCTTTATCTTAAGCATCGTCATAGAACCATTATCTTTACTAACAACTAAATTATCTTCGTGTAAAGAAAAATCAGTTATCGCAGAACCACCTGCTGAAAACAACACTTTCTCTTGTGTCCAAGAACTCGCAATATAACGTATAGAAAATCCGACATTCTCTTTCAAAGATAAAAAAATAACATTATTCTTTTTAGTACACGCAATACGGGTAATTAATTCCATATTTCGAGGCACGCCTTCTTCGCCGCGGCTTGCTATTTTCGGTTGCACTCTTTGGTATTTCTGTGTGTCCCAATCACGAAAAACAATCGAACTTTCTCCATAAGGATTCATTATCGAATAAATAACAAAGTTTCCATCTGGCGAAAAACAACATGCTTTTATCCAAGATTTTGTTTGAAGGTGATCTCTAAAAGTATCAATTTTCCCACTGGAAAGATCAATTTTGTACACAGATCCTCTTTTTCCGCCGACAAACATTTCATTTTTATACGGGTGAAAACAACAGCTCGATAACGTGTTTTTAAATTTAAAAACATTACTTTTTTTTGTTAATAAATCAATAACCTTCAACTCATCAACGTCATGAACTGCAATATAAGTACTTGCCTGATTAATCGCAAAATTTGTATAAAAGTGATATTTCGTCACTATTTTTTTAGGTTGAAAGTACAAATTATTCAACAACCTAATTTCCATAGTTTTAGAAAAATCTTTTTGAGCAGATAATTTTAAATAAGTTTTTTGAATAAATGGATCTTCTTGTATTTGATAGTTTACCTTTTCGCGCAAAGACATAAAGTTATCAATTGCAAGAGAATTTTGCATTGTACGAAGCGAAGATTTGTATAAACGCAATTGCATTTTATATTTTTCTCGCGAAAGTTCTTTATTCATTTCTTCAACATCTTTTTTTTGAAGCTGCAATTGTTCATTTGCTGTCGATAATTGTTCATTCGCTGTCGATAATTCTTCACTTTTAGTAACAAATATAACTAAGGCTAAACTGATACTGACTATAAGAAGAAGTGTAAATAGCGATAATAACATATTGCGTGCCACCCATTTCCTTGAAACTTCAAAGTAAGATGGCGATTTTGCAACTACCGGTTTGTTTTGCATAAAATTGCTGAGATCTTTTGCTAGATCGCTAGCCGTTTTATAACGATACAGTGGCTTTTTAGCTACACACTTAAGACAAATGGCCTGCAAATCTCGTGGAATAGATGGGTTTAGAATTCTAGGGCGTACAGGATCTATTTTTAAAATTTGAAAAACTAAATGAACCATGTCTCCTTGAAATATAACTGTCTTAGTTAAACTTTCGTATAACGTTGCTCCCAAAGAATATATATCACAATAGTGATCTACTTCCATAGAGTTTATTTGCTCTGGCGAAGCATACGAAGGTGTACCAATAAATCCTGAAGGTAGTGAGTTTCCTTCGTCAACTTTTGCCAAACCAAAATCCATAAGCCGTGGTTCACTGTTTTTGTCTATCATGATATTCGCAGGTTTTATATCTCGATGAATAATTTCATTTTTGTGAATAAAATCTACAGCAACAGCTATTTTATAAAAAAGTTTAGCACAATTTTTAAAAGACACTTTGTTTTGGTATATATAATCTTCTAAAGTAGCTCCCTCTATATACTCCATGGTAAAGTAATTTACCGGAGACTGACCTACTTCGTATATTTTCACAACATAAGGATGATTCAAACGCGCAACAGTTCGCGCCTCCTTAACAAACCGTTCAACATTTGCAGCACTAGTTTTAGACAGTACTTTAATTGCAACATCACGTTCTAGTTTTAAATCACGGGCCTTATAGACTGTCCCCATTCCACCATGCCCAATTTTTTTTTCAACTATATATTGTAAAAAGCGTTGATTTTCTTTTATAACAAAATTATTGCGAGTAACTACAGGTTTACTCGGCGTGCTTACTCTCTGAGTTTTACGCAGCGAAGAGTTTATTATATTTACAATTACTTTTTTCTGTTCCAAAGTAATGAATTTTTGATGTCCAAGAAACTCTAAAAAAGAGATACCAAGGTTGTTAGCGCAAAAATGATTATAAGCTGTTCTAATTTGTTGTTCATTCATCCATTTTTGCTGAAAAATAATTCGAGAAACAAGCTGTTCTTGATGATTCATTATTCCTCCGACGAGATAGCTTAATAAACAACCTTGGTTAAACTTTTGTTAGAAATTTACAAGATCCTTACTTGCAAAACATTCTTTCGCGTGTAACATCTTAATTAGATATATCCAAACATACTAAGCGCTTATTATCGCGAACATACAACATTCCATTAGACAAAGTAGGAACAACTAAACAATTAGTTGTCTTTGCAAATGGCTTAAAACTCCCTAATTCAACATATTTTTTGGGATCTAATTTTACCAAAGCTAAATTACCTCTTTGTCCCAAAACAAAAGCATGACCGTCATTTGTTGCCACAAGAAGACCTTTTTCAAAGCCTCTTTGTGTCCACGCATTGTTTCCGTTATTAAAACTAATACAAGCAAACAAACGATTGTGGAATCCGTATATGTGATCTTTCCATAGTATAGAAGTTGTATAATGGTTTTTAAAGCGACGATTTTTCCATACTAGTTTTACAGAGTAGCGATTATTTTTCTTCCCTATTTTTAACAATGCTCCAGCGCCTGCGCCATAACTAGATGACAAAAAGACATAGTTATCTCGGCAAAGAGGCGTTGCCGCATTTTTATACACAGGCCAATCAAAACGCCACAGCTGTTTACCGCTATTTGGCTCTACAGAAAACAAACCTTTTCCAGTAAAAAATATAGCTTGCGTTTCTCCACACAGATTAGCAATTGTAGGAGAAGCATAAGAAGCAATGTCACTACCACAAGACCAAATCTTCTCTCCGGTTTTTTGGTCGACAGCAACAATAGAGTTTCCATTTGTTCCACCGACATTATACAAAAGCATATTTTTATAAATCAAAGGAGAACTGCACATTCCCCATTTCAGATTTTGTGCTTTAAATTTACGTAAAATATTGTAATTCCATATAGTTTTGCCTGTCTTAGCATCCAAACAATGAAAATCTCCATATGCTCCTACTATATATAAATGACCATCGTGAATTGTCGGTGTTGCTCTTGGTCCTGAACCAATATTAGAATAAAAATAAGGTCCAATAACCTTACTCCACACCACTTTACCATCTTTAATTGCAACACAATACTCTTCGCGATTTTTACCATAAGCGGTGTAAACTAAACCATCCACAACCGTAATACCAGAATATCCATCGCCAATTTTTACTTCCCATACTTTCTTTGGCGGCTTTTTATTCCAATTTTTACTAATATTTGTCTCTGTAGAAATCCCATTCAAATCTTGGCCTAAAAAATACGGCCAATCATCAGCAACACAAACGCTGAATACAACAAGAATTAATAATAGTTTTTTCATATATTTTTCCTAAAGATAGTTGTTTACCACGAAACAACTTTGAGTTGCGGCCATTTTTCCAGCCATCGTTTAGTTTTTGTAATATAAATATCTTGAGTAACTTGTATTTTATTTGGCCGCACAATAAGAGAAAAAAGATCTTCTAAGCCAAACGGTGCGTATACAATAAGCTCTTCGTTTACTTTACGTACCCCGATAGATGCAACAGTTGTTGGCCACGAAGATATAGCCTCTTCAACCGAAGAATAAGGATCTATTTTTTGAGCAAAAACGTCGTGATACCACAAGTGGACGCGCGCTTGATTTTTGACATCAGTGTCAATACCTGGTAAAGCTTCGCGTATTTTTAAAATATATTCAGTCTCTTTTTCAAAAGAAACATCTTTATCAAAATAGACTATATCATAATCTTTTATACCGTAGTCGTCATTGTTATCGCAAAGACTATTCCATATACTTTGAGTTATACAGCCACCGCCCAAATACCAATTTGGCAGATCCATTTTTTCTACTTCTTCTAGAATATAGTAGATTCTAGAATTATTCTGCAAGATACCTATTATTTTTTCAAGATAAGACATTACTTTGCACCTTGCCATATCAACTTTGCAAAATAAGTAGACTGCGATTTTTTCACACATAACATAAGTTGTTTTATCTTATTAGTAACCGGAATATCACATAGTTTTTGATTTTGTACTTTTATTCTTACAAAATGAATATAGTTTTCAATAACATAGTCAAAAGTACCTGCCATTTTTATCATTTTCGACTTAAATACCTTACGTTTTTTCCCTACAGGTTCAAAAGCCATTACGAGATAAGATCCTGCTATTGGCTGAAAACTAAGCGTTACCTTTTTACTATTCAAAAGACTCAACTGAATACATATTTCCTTGTTTTTTTTGTTCCCCTTTATTTTCCCATAAATCCGCCAAGCTTTTTTGTACTTTATCGACCGCGTAATTTCTCCGCTGCCTAAGGCAAAAATCCCCAAGCTCTCCTCATCTGGTGCCCACACACCACTATTTTTTTTCCATTTAGCTAGACGACTTTGATAGTGCTTGGCAAATAAAGAACGAGGTTTTCCCCAAACAGTACCTTTGGCAACAGGATGCTTTATAGATAATATGATTGGCTCAATTTTTTTTAAGCGTTTATCGCATGCTAACTCTGCATAAACTTTATCATTTACAGGATCTGAAGACTGAAGTAACATCTGTTTTATCACGAAAGTTTTACGCGTTGGAATATTTAACTTTAATATGCGATTTTGCTTCTGAGAAGACAACCCATAGTGAAAAAAAAGTTCATATTCTGGTAAATAATTATCAACCGTTATTTCAGCAAACAACCACACTTTTTGCCCGGTAAGAAAAGTAGTATTTTTTTTATTTTGCGCACTACTCAGCCAAATGCGATTAATTGAAAAAGAAAATTTTGCAAATGCTTGTTCCTGTCTTATTTTTTCTAATTTTCGAGTAATTCTCTGGGTAATTTCCTTTCGCCTTTTTAAAACAGTGGGTGTACTACGGATTACATTTGCGTAATCATAGCAAATTTTAGCATTTTCCCAACTTTTTACATTATCATCTTTGTTATATTTATCTGCGTGAGACAGCCACTGCTCGAAAACTTTTTCACGACATTCTGACGCTTGCTCTTCTGAAAGTAGAACGCAGTAATTTATCATTTTCAGTAGATGATGATTTGCTTTAGCTAAATTACCACTCGTCAGATGTTCTTTTGCTGTTTTTTCTTCTAGAATAATATCTAACTTAATTTTTTGTATTTTTTTCTGGTTAGCAATATAAAACGAAATAATAATACTTATTAAAAAAGTAAAAATAACCGCTATTGCTATTGTTTTTTTGCGATTACTTTGAGGCAAACGTTTCGGATTTTTACCAACAAGTACGCGATCGATATCACTTTCAAACTCATCTAAAGATTTACAACGTCGAAGAGGAATAGGATCTAAAAGTTTCATTACAAAATGAGAAAAAGCAGTAGATAGTTCTGGTCTCCTTGACTTAGGAGGTTCAAGTTGAAAAGTTTGATAAGGAGCCATACTAATGCGCTGTGTTCGTGCCAAAGTACTTGCAACGTGTGCTTTACCTGTAGACAATACATATAAAGTCATACCTAAAGCATATAAATCAACGCGAAATGTAATATCTTTACTGGTAAGAATTTCAGGAGCCATGTAACCAGGCGTTCCAATAAACATTCCTGTTCCTGTTAGCGGAGATAATTCTTTGCTTTTAGTATCATTTATTTTTTTCACAAGACCAAAATCGCAAATTTTTATATTTTTCCCATCGAAAATAATATTTCGTGGAGTTAAATCGCGATGTACAATTTTGTGTTCTTGCCATAAATATCTCAAACCTTCCTTTAATTGCCGAAGAATCAACAACAATGTTTTTTCTGGTAGCGCTCCTGATTGAGTAAAAGTATGGTTCAGTGAGTCTCCTATAGCATACTCCTGTACGGTATAATACAGTTCATAAATTATTCCAAAGTCTATTGCTGGAACAATATACTTATGATTCAGACGACTCGATGTTTTTGCTTCTTGTATAAAACGTAAAACATTGCGACCACTCTCTTCGATACCAGGAATAAATATTTTAATGGCTACATCTTTATCGTCACTTTTTCTTTTTGCTTTGTAAACAATAGACTTTTCACCTTCACCAATTTTTTGCAAAATGTTGTAGTCAAATAATAAACTATCACCTTCTTCGTCTTGAAAATGCTCTAGTTTTTTTATGGTGCTTCCTCGTAGATATCCTTTATCGAGAATAACATCACATAAACTTTTTCTTTCATTGGCATTTTTAACTCGTATACATTCATTTATTTGCTTCATTGACAAAAGAGATAAACTTGATATCAACCTTTGCAACACAAAATCTTGTAACTGTAATTCATCTTCAGAATAATCATTTACAAGTTTTTCTACTAAGTGGTCATGTTTGGCAACTGCGCGTAAAGTTTTTTTACGGTTTATTGTTGAAACTCTTTTACAAAAAAAGCTTATTTCTTCAGCAGAGAAAACATCTATTTCTTGTAAAATATCTAAAAAAGTTTTGTTTTCTTTGATTGTCTCTTTTATAACTTCGTGCATTGTTGTTTCAGAAACACGTCCTGAAAAAATACAATCGCGTATCAAAAATATCTGCTCTTTTGTAAAAGCGCCTGATTTTAAAAATAAACGGTTTATTTCATCGTCAAGACGTGTCCACTCAAGTAAGATACCTGTAGTATCTTGATTGATAGTCTGTTCAGATGATAACTCGCCTTCCAAAAACTGAAACTTTCCATTTTGCCAATACAAAATATTATAAAGCGCATGAACCCCACTGTAGTGCGGATCTATCTCCGCATGAACGCATTTACCTTCTTCAAAAAATACTTTACCGTGAAGAGCACCATTCTGTATTTTAATGCACCCTGTTTTCGAGTAATGGAGGAGATTTTGTAAATTTTCAATAAAAGGGATATCTGCAAGGTTACCTGCCATCGAAATTTGGCGCTTTTCGCGATGCATTTTTTTTTCTACAAATTCGGCTACATCACTTAAGTGCTCTATAAATTGTTGATTTTCTTGGTATAAAACACAAGCGTCTGCTCGCAATATTTTAGAATGGACTCGTTCATAATTACTATTTTCTTTAGCTAAAATAATAATAGGTCGTGTGCTAGTTGATTCTCTTACAATAGGACAGAAGTCCCACCCTAACTTGACTGAAGACACAATCATATCTATTTCGTGAGTAAAAAAAAATTCTGTTGCAATTTTAACATCACTTGCCTCATAGACAGTACAGCTATATTCCTCTAAAAACAACTTTACTCGTTTGCGATTTTCATTATCTTCGTCTAAAAGAAGAATGGTATTACTCATATTCATTCCTTTATTTTACAGTAAACAACCTAGATGTATCCGCATTTAAATTTACCAAAAATTGGACACATCATTTAAATAGCAAACTTCTTTTAGTGGGTAATCTAGTGAAGAGAATATCTGATGAAGTTTAAAATGAGTTGCAAGAACAAGTTACCGTGCTATCTTAACTCGCTATTTTTTTTAGATGTCTCATTATACTATTATTATTGTACTCTAATTCTGATAAGATTCAATAACAAATGATCTACTCAAAATCGACTTTGATCTAAGACTACGTGGTATATTTTGCGGCATTTCCATGAATAAACTATATGTATTTTCTCGTCACTAGCCTGGATTATAGACGGATAAGAATAGCCTTCTTTGTGCGGTTCACTTTCCAACTCTATAACATGTTCCCAAGAACAGCCTTCGTTAGAACTAATAGCAATACTAAGAGGGTAACGATTTTTCGAGGAATGATTATAAGCAACAGCAATGTCACCACTTTTCAACGTCACCATATCTATACCGCTATTTGGGTTTGGCAAAGTTGTTGGTTGTGGTAGGCTCCAATTTTTACCATCATCAGAAGAGTAACTTTGATAAATAAAATCATGGGAACTGCGAAATAATGCTAATATTTTCCCAGAATGACATCTTGTAATTGTCGGTTGAATTAAAAATAATGATTTATCATTTAGTGGCGGGCTTTTTATCCAAGACTTTCCATCACAATATTCCATATATATTTGCCAATAAGGACTTTCTCTACTAGACCCACAGACAAACTCATTACCAGCCAAGGCTAGAGGCTTGTTTTTCGTAGGTCCAACAATTCCTTGCGGCAGTTTTTGTGGATCAGACCAATTCTTACCATAATCCTCTGACTCAATTTTTACACCGCACCATCTAGACGGCATAATACCTGTTTTATAAAACAAAATAAGTCGCTTATCATGGTTAAAAAGTACTGGATTCCAACAAGCGACTCCTTGGGTTTCAAACGATGAAATAACTCTAGAAATAGAAGACCACTGTTTTCCGCGAGCTAAATAAATGGAACTTTCACGGTGGCCTTCATATTCTCCTGCAAACCAAGCACAAATCAACTCGTTTTCACACACAACGATTGTAGCTCCATGGCAAAATTTTCTGCTTTCGTAAACAACTTGTTTTTCTATAATTTCCATAATTTTTTTCTATAAAGGCTTAATGTTAGTATGGCTTAGGCCAAAATACCCTTTAAATCTAACCCATAAAAAAAACTAAGAACAAAAGTAGCTAAAACTCCACAAAACATAATTATTTTTAGAAGAGGGCGTAGTCTACTAAATTTCTCATAATAAGATTCAGGTATACTACAAAACTTACTACCTAACCAACCGTGTTTTGAGTAACCAAACAATCCATCAAGCATAAATAAATGGCATGCAGTAAGAAGACGTGCGTGAAAAAATTCGCCAGAACACCAACATAACAACAACGAAGACGACTGAACAATTGCTTGAGATAATTTAGGAAGTAAAACACTTTCCAGAAAAATTACATTTAAAAACCATAGCGTATAAACAATCTGTATTGATAAAGGTGCATCTTCCCCCCACATTAGAAACCGACCTTGGTTATCGATAGTAGAAATAGTATTTTCTTTGTGAAAAAACCAAATAAACATCAAACAAATGCCCATTAAACTTTGTAAAATACCTAGATAACTCTTTCTTTTTTTTTGAATCACTATAAAACCAATAATCTGAATAACAAAAAAAACAACAAAACCCCAAGATAAGGCAATATACAAAGAGGACATCCCTGATAAAACCAAAACTAAAGTTAAAATAACCAAAATATTATATATTGATTCGATGTAAAATAATTGCTTTACTCTTGGTAAAAAGTTCTGATCTACCTTAAATCCGATACACATAATGGGAAAAAGTAAAGATATAAATACCTCAAATAAAATATTCACTCGAACAATCGCAATAACACCGTAAAGATATACTAGGGACAAAAAAAATATAATAAAAACAGAAACAATTGTTTTTTTTGCATCGTAATTTTCACTAAAATTCAATTAATAACTCCGATTTTTCAAAGAAAAAATGATAGCTTCATAAAACATCACAATAAGAGATTTTTTGTGTCAAATCCAATAAAAATCTACTTATTTTGTGCATGCTTCTTGATTTGTTTTAAAATCTTCTGCGGAACGCGCGACCAATTCGGTGGTGGACCACCAAGGTCTATTTGATTTCTTCTTATCAGATCATGGCATTCTTGACAATATCGAAAATGTTGGCCTATTATTCGATTATCGTCAGAGCCTTCTTTATTTCTAATGCTGCGACCACTAGTGCCCATTTCGTCCTCAAACCGTTCTTTGGAAAAACGATCTTCGTTACTATTTTGGCGTCTCTTTCTTGGACGATAACTACGACTATTCATTTCTTCCTGTTCTTCCGAAAAACGATCTTCGTTGCTGCTTTTGCGCCTTTTTCTTGGCCGATGACTACGGCTATTCATTTCTTCCTCTTCTTGTTCTTCCGAAAAACGATCTTCGTTGCTGCTTTTGCGCTTTTTTCTTGGCCGATGACTACGGCTATTCATTTCTTCCTCTTCTTGTTCTTCCGAAAAACGATCTTCGTTGCTGCTTTGGCGCTTTTTTCTTGGCCGATGACTACGGCTATTCATTTCTTCCTCTTCTTGTTTTTCCGAAAAACGATTTTCATTGTTATTTTGGCGCCTTTTTCTTGGCCGATGACTACGGCTATTCATTTCTTCCTCTTCTTGTTCTTCCGAAAAACGATCTTCGTTGCTGCTTTGGCGCTTTTTTCTTGGCCGATGACTACGGCTATTCATTTCTTCCTCTTGTTCTTCTGAAAAACGATCGTCCTTACTATTTTGGCGCCTATTCATTTCTTCTTCTTGTTCCTCTGAAAAACGATCTTCGTTACTATTTTGGTGCCTCTTTCTTGGCCGATGACTACGGCTATTCATTTCTTTCCTAGGTCGTTCTTCGTTATACACGCTTTCTAAATCATTTTTGTCTTTTTGATTTTCAGTAAGCATTCCCTCCGACGAGTTATCTGAATTTTTTTGATTGTTTCGCCTTAGTATCTTATCTTCTTTTTCACTTTTATGGCTAAATTCTTTCTCTAAAGGTAGGTCATTTTTAAATTTTGTATCATTTTCTTCCTCAGGTAAATTCGCAATATTGTTTTGATTTATCTTTAATTCATCGTTATCGTTTTTCACATTTTTGTCATCGCCACCCAAACTCCAAAACACTCCTAAACATAAAATAGTGAAAGAAATAACAAATGAACGATTCTTCAAGAACCACTTTTTAATATTAACAGGATGTTTTGCGGATATTTTTTGCCCTTTTAAATAGCGCTTAATGTCATTTGCCATTGTACGAGCAGTTGTATAACGCTCTTCTTTTTCCTTTATCATCGCTTTTAAGCAAATCGTTGCAAGATTTTTGGGTACACTATCAGAAATTTCTCTTGGATGAACAGGATCACTATGCGCTATTTGCCACATGATTTTACTTAAATTACCATCAAAGGGTACTTTGCCTGTAATAACCTCGTACATAATAACACCTAAAGTATATATATCACTTTTTGCCGTAGTTTTTTCACTATTAATCTGTTCAGGAGACATGTACAAAGGTGTTCCTACCAACATACCTGTTTTTGTTAATTTCGTAGATTGATTATCTCCTTGATCTCGCGCAATACCAAAGTCCATAACCAAAGCTTTCCCCTCATTAGTAACCATTATATTATCAGGTTTTAAATCACGATGAATAATACCTTCTCTATGTGCGCTGTGCACAGCTTCTAATACCTGAATGAGAATAACTAACTTGCGCCTAAACGGATAACTTGGTCGTTTAATAATTTCCGTAAAAGTACAACCCTTAACAAGATCCATAACAAAATATGGTTGTCCTTGAAATTCACCTTGCTCGTGAATCTTAATAATATTTGGATGATTTAGTTTTTGTAATAATTTTGATTCACGATAGAAACGCTTTACTATTTCTTCAGAGCCTTCTTTATTTTTATGAATCACTTTAATAGCATATCGTCGAGCTTTTCCTATTTCAATGGCTTCAAAAACCTTTCCCATAGCACCAGAACCTAAAACACCTACGATTTTGTACTTATCGGCAAATACATTAGGTAAATTTGTTTGCTGGGATTGCTCTCTCGTAGCTGACTGCTCTTTTTCACTGGTAAATGTATCCGCAAAATTTTGTGTTGGTCTTGCCTCCAGCATAGTTCGTTGTGAACTTTTATTAGCTTCCGTAAACACTGTCTGCTTAGTAATTTCATCACGCGCATCAATTATAGTGTGATGAGTACTTGGACAATTTTGATTCGTACTACGCAAATCAAGCAAAGTCTTAGCTACATTATTTTGATTATTTTTTGGGTTATTTTTTTTCATAACGATTCCTTTTCTAACTGAACTGCGAAAATATCTACTTAGGAATATGGCAAATAATATGCCACTATAAATCTAACTTTCGCAAAACGAGAAGAAATGGTCGTTTGAAAAGGGTAAGTAAGCTTGAGTTGCATTTTTTTATATCAACATTGATACTTATTATCAACATTGACACTTATTATCTATTCATAAACTATACGGCCATGAGTCATAACAATTACCAACGGAATCCCTAATCCAGTAGAAACAAACCTACACAATTAAACTGTAATCAATGAAAACAGCAAATAATCAAAAAATCCAAATGGCACGTAATATGCTAATAGAAAAACAAATTATCTTTTATTTTGTCAAACCAAGGAGAAGTTATGAGCTATAGAATAATAATATGTGGATTTTTTTGTTTGATGCTACAATCTGCCCCAGAAAAGAAAAGCTTTGTACGCATAGATGATCAACGTGGTTATCGCTATATCTTTACAAACAGTATTCCAAACCATTTACATGGTTCTTTTCCCAATAGAAACAACCCTAATCGAATTTCAAAAATTAAACGCGTTTATAAAGTAAAGAGCAAACCTTTAGTTGCAAAGAATACTGTACCTGTAGCTCATTATTTATTCGGAGTGGCGATAAATGGCATTCCATTTGATCCAGGAACAGCAGAGTTCTGGCAACGAAATCGTCATTCAGGATGGCGTTATGAAGCTCTTTCTGGAAAAATTAATTTAGGGCTAGATATGAACAATGCTCATGTTCAACCTAATGGCATGTACCATTATCATGGAATACCGTGGCAATGGCTAACAAAGAAAGTCACAACCCCTGACGTTACATTGGTCGGTTATGCAGCGGATGGTTTTCCAATATATGCTCTTTACGGCTACAAAAATAATGAAATTAGCAAAATGCGTTCTAGTTACAAAATAAAAAAAGGAATGCGCAAGAGTGGTCCTAGAGGATACTATGATGGGACTTTTGTTGCTGATTATATATATGCTGCTAACACAGGAGATTTAGATGAATGCAACGGTAAATTTGGCGTTACCCCTGAATACCCACAAGGGACATACCACTACTATCTAACAGAAGATTTCCCTTTTGTTCCGCGTTTTTTTAAAGGAACTCCTGATTTTACCTTTAAAAAACAAAAGAAAGGTCATCGTCCTCAAAAAAGCCTATCCTCTCAAGAAAAATTGTTAGGTAAACATTTTCGCCATTGTAGATATTGCCATGAATTAATTCGCAATAATAATCTACGCATAGGAAGACCCCCACAATGGCATAAAGTCCCTAGCGCTATCTTACAAAAAATAAAAACTCACGCAAAAAATCAACAAGATTAATAAGTGAGTAAATGCTCTAATCTTGGGGAACTTTACTAACAAAACGACGAAATTTGCCTGAAATTTGTCGTGGAATTTCAGTGCAAAATTCAAAATCGGATTCAAGATAATTATGTAAATTAAGTTTTTCAAGATGCTTACAAAATTTATTTTTCATTTCAACAGAAATATCCTCTTTTGTAGCTATACGTATATGGACATGGTTATCACGATCGTGAATAATTTGATATTCTTCAACACGAGGATCACTGATCAAAGGTGGTTCAAAAGCACATGGATGGATTGGTGTTTGCTGCCTAGATTCATTTCGTAACCAAAATATATCATCAGTTCTTCCATCTATATTACTTATAGTAGGGGAAAGATCTCCGCAAATACATTTTTCCTTACTAAGAGTAATACGATCATCAAGAACAAATCGAATAATAGGAAAAGAATAGCTATTCAAGTTTGTGACTACGACACGATGACCAGAAACACCATCAGAAACTCTTTTATTTTTTTCATCTATATTCTCCAGAATAGAGACTTCTGGACGAAGATGAAGAATTCCATTGTGACATGAACTCGCGATAAAAGGACATTCTCCTGCTCCATACACATTATGTATTTTTGCGTCTGAGAATTGCTCTCTCGCAACGGATATTGTATAGGGATCTAGTGGTTCACTTGTACAAATGATATGTTTTGGTTGTACCTTTAAACTACCAATGAATGCTTGACGTGCCAGCACACGCAACATAGATGGGTAACTCACCCATACTTCAGCTTTTATTGCGTTTAATTTCGCGATAATTTCTTCTATAGGCTGACCTATGTCCACAATTTCAGAATAGGCAACTAAGTTCATTACTCGCACAAATTTTTGCATGAGATGAGAATAGAATGTTCCAGGAAAATGGCCGCTTTCTAATATAATAGAAGCTATACGCATTTTTTTTCCCAACAAAGCATTCATCATTGTTTTTACAGAGCTTGGCACTGTTCCAAAAGCAATAGAAGAAGATACCATACGTTCAGCATCCTCCTCACCAATAACTAAACATGTAATTTGACCACTTGTGCCACTTGTGCGAAAGGCAAAATGTTTAGAGGGCATTCGTTGTGCGCTTGCAGCATTAGAAAAAAAATTCATTACTGATTTTCGATCAACATCACAATAGGCAAGAATGGAATCGAAATTTTCCATAAGCTCTTTTTTAGTTAGAATAGGGATTTTATCCAGGTCTTGAATACAAGAACATCCTTGTAAACGCTGCTTCCAAAAAGGTATTTTTTTAGCTTCGTACATAAGTTTTTCAAACCGTTTTGCTTGATATTTTTTTCTTTTTTCCCAAGAGCGGCGCGTTGATTTTCTTAATTTTTTACTAAATGTGAATATCTTAAGCATCACTATTCCTAACAGTATTTTTTTTCCCAATTTCTCCCAAGTAAGAACAGGCCGATAACAATCCACAAAACTTCTCTAGATCTCCTTAGTATCGAAAAAGCCAAACCTACGCTAGAATCGAAACCAAACATTTTGAATAACATTACCTGACCAGCTTCTTGAACACCAATAGAGCCTGGAATAAAAAAACCTGCTCCTTTAATTGTCATTGCAATCGCTTCTATCGCAAAAATAGTTGACCAACTCACCGTTTGCCCTGTTAAAGCAAAAAAAGCATACACTTCAAATACACCACAACACCAACTTAGAAAATAATAAAAAAAAGAAGTAATGAGTCTACCTTTTTCATTTCGATAATAATCTAGAAGAACAGAGTCAAATTTAGTTAACGCTTCCTTGTATTTTGTAAGAGAAGACGCTAATATTTTCATTTTAGCAGCCCATTTACTAAAAAAATTGCCAAAACCATAAACTTGAAGCGCAAGAAAAACAAGGAGAAAAATGGCTAAAGTTGCTATAGACAACTGAATGTTTACTATAACAGGATTACTCCGGTCGCCTAAAACATTCATCGCAATTTCAATTCCAATCAAAATAAAAATTACTTCTGAAGCGACCATCAAAAACTTTGCAACCATCACCGACGCAAATCCATGCGCAAGAGGAACATTATTTTTTTTGTTTAGAATATAGGCCTTTACTGGCTCTCCCCCCAAATATGCTGTGGGAGTGACGTGATTAATTGCTTCTCCTGCGACTCTAGCGTAAAAAAGAGTTGAAAAAGGCACTGAAATACTGCGACTAAAAGAATACTTCCAACCAAGTGTATCAAGTAAATAAACTCCAAAATACGGAAGTAAAAACAGAGGAGCGTAAACACCTAACTGTCTAATTTCTTGCCATATGTTTCGAGCGCCTATTTGATACACCAGGCCAATAATTACTACTATTCCCAAAACAAGAAGCATATTTTTTAATATTTTCATTCAGTCCTCAAGAAAAAATATTTGTAACACTACGCGCGAGTTTCTCTGTCCATTTGTTGTATGGAGGATAGATAAACGACAAACCCGAAAATCTACCTTGATAAAGAACAGATCTGCCATGAGAAAAAGTTTTAAAGCCAAAAAAGCCGTGATATTCTCCTATTCCACTTGTATTTACTCCTCCAAATGGTAAATATGGATTACCTAAATGGATAGCGACATTATTAATGCAGGTCCCTCCACATGTAGTATTCGTAATTATATGTCGAATATTTGCTCGTAACTGCGAAAAAAGATATATAGCCAAAGGCTTATCTTTTTTACGAATAAAGTCACTTACATTTTCAATGTTATCATAGAAAATAATAGGTAAAATAGGGCCAAAGATCTCTTGTTCCATAATCGGAGAGTCTAAAGATACACCACAAATAACTGTAGGAGAAAAATAGCGTTCTGTTTCATCGCTAAACCCACCTAAAAGGATTTTTGCACCTCTTTGCTTCTCTTCATCCAAAATGCCGCGCAAACGCTGCCAATGCTTTGTATTTACAATATTACCTATTTTTGGTCGTTCTGCACTGCCATAAAATTTTTCATGTGTTTTCATCACAGCCTCACAAAATTGCTGCTGGATTTTCCTATCGACAAAAACATAGTCTGGGGCAACACAAGTTTGCCCCGCATTCAAAAATTTTCCCCACACTATACGCTCTGCTGCTTTTTTTATATTTGCTGTTTTATCAACAATCGCAGGACTTTTCCCACCTAATTCCAGGGTAACAGAAGTTAAATTGTTAGCTGTCGCTGCTAAGACTTGTTTTCCAATATTTGAACTTCCAGTAAAAAAAACATGATCAAACGAAAACGTAAGTAATTCTTTTGCAACACTAGCATCACCTTCAACAACAGAAACCTCATTTTCTAAAAAAACTTGCGATAAAAGCCTTTGTAAAAGCTTGCTTGTTTCGCAAGTTATTTCAGAAGGTTTTAACACCACACAATTTCCTGCTGCAACTGCTGAAATCAAAGGAACAATTGCCAAATGAAAAGGATAATTCCACGGAGAAATAATTAAAACAACACCTTTTGCTTCGTATAACAGTCGACTTTTTGTTCCCATTAATCTTAGAGGTGTTTTAACTTTTTGTGGCTTCATCCATTTTTTTAAACGCTTAATACAAAAATTAATTTCTGCTATTGCTGGTTGAATTTCGGTAAGTTCTATTTCAACTTCATTTTTCTGAAAGTCATTGCGCAGTGCTTGGTAAATTTTTTCTCGATTTTCCAAAATATGCTTACGTAAATTTTTTAACTTTTTTATGCGTTCTGTAGCGTTGGTTTGAGAAATAGACCAACGATTTTCACGTAAGTTATCTATTATAGTAGAAATAGAACTCACTGGTAGCTCCTGCTAAATTCAAAAAGGTTTTAGAGACTAGTCTCTACTTAAAAGCTTGCTTTATTTCATTTTCATTATTCACAATATCTTGAAGAGAATATTTTTCTAGAGTATCTAAAAAACTATTTTTAGCTTCATATAGTATATTTTGAAGTTTACAAACATTTGTAATCTTGCATTTCCCTTGTGGCTGAAAACATTCTACTATATAAAAATTTTCTGTCTGTACCACTAAATTTTTTAAATTGATTTTTTCAGCTGACATAGCTAAAGAAATACCACCTCCTCGCCCTTGAACAGTTTTTACATATCCAATTTTGCTTAGATTGTGCACTACTTTTACAATATGGTTTCTCGAAATACCATAAGTTTTAGCAATCACAGAAATAGAGCTTCTTTTTTGTACGGCTAAAAAAATAAGTACTCGCAACGAATAATCAGTAAACGATGTTAATTGCATAATATTCCCTTGAACATTTTTTTCGAACTCGTCTCTACTTCAAAATACTAAAGTTTCTAAAAATGAAATAGCTTTTCTCTAAAATTTGCTTGTCTTAGTAAATAAAAAAATTTTTCAATTGTAAAGTAATTTTAAACATGCATAATAAATACATGTTTAAAATTAATAAACAATCTCTCGATTATTTTTATATAGATGAATGGAGCAACAATGGGCGATAAAAATCTATTTGAAAAATTAGGTGGTAAACCTGCAGTGGAAACTACAGTAGATAAATTTTACGATCGTGTACTAAAAGATGAACGCATTAATCACTTTTTTACAAACACCGACATGAAAAAACAAAGAAATCATCAAAAAGCATTCTTAACTTATGCTTTTGGTGGAATGAAAACTTACAATGGACGCAATATGCGCGCAGCGCACGAAAAACTAGTTAAAGAAAAAGGTCTAAATGACTCTCATTTTGATGCGGTAGTCGAAAATTTAGCAGATACATTAAAAAGTCTAGGTATTGCTGATGATTTAATCCAGCAAGTAGCAGCTGTAGCAGAAACAATAAGAGGTGATGTTTTAGGAAAGTGATTACGATTTATCAGTCGTCAAAAAACATTTGATTTAGTAATCGTACTTGGGCGGCTTTGCAACCGCCCCTAATTTCTAACGTTCTAAATTATCAATATGAATTTCTTTCAAAACAGCTAACCCTGCTTGCCGCCATTCTTTATTATCGCTTTTAAGTAATACAACTAAATGCTCTGGTACATTTTCCTTAATGTTAATCAAAGCAATTGTTGCAGCTTTTTTAATCCAAAAATTATCCTCTTTTAAAGCATTCACTAAACCAGGTATCGCAGGCTGACCTATTTTTTCGAGTATTTTAATCGATGATTTGCGAATATTTGCGTTTTTTCCTTTTAGAAGTCCTAATAGCTTAGGAACAGCTGGTTCAGAAATTTCCGCAATAATATTACTAATTTGTTTACGTAACTTTGTATCTTTGTTAAGAACTTTCATCAGCGGTATAACACTACGTTCTCCTATGGATTGTAGATTCAAAAGCGCATATTCGTTACTCTCATTATCGCTACTCGACTGAAGTATATGAATAAGCGGCCCTATTGATTCATAGTCTTTCACCTCTAAATCTAACATCGTTTTCATAATTGCTACGCGAAGTTCTCTATCTCCTTCTAAGAGATACGAACGTAACTTCGGCATAATTTTTTTATCGATTTCTGGTAATTCGGCGAGAGATTCAACAGCTGATTTTTTTACATTGTCATCTTTATCATCAAGCGACTTCATCACGATTCTCTGTGTTTTACTAGATTTTTTTGCAATATTCACTGTAAGCTGTAAAGCTTCCTGGCGAATTTTAGGAGATTCATCGGCACACAATTGAAAAAGCATTGGATGTAAGTCTTGATGCTTTTCTTCTATTTGCGACAAAGCAAATATAGCTGCCAGTTTAATCATAGGAATCTTCGACTTGGAAAATTTTTTCAACTTCTTAATTGCTTTAGAAGCCTTGTCCTTCATTTTTCCTAAGGTTCGAATCACCGCTTCGCATAAATCATCGTCAGGTTCATCAATTAACTTTAGTAAAATATCAACAACATCGTTTGCAGGAGGAAAGTTGGAAATGAGTGCAAGTAAAGCAATTCGTTGTTTTACATTACCCACTGTTGCTAGAGACTCAAGGATACTTTCTCTCGCACCTTCTCCGATGTTTTCAAGTGCCCATTTAGCATTACGCACAACTTTAGGATCATCATCTGATAATGAAGAAACTAAATAAGGAATTGCATTGGCCGCATCTTCCCCTATTTTCCCCAAACTCCAAATAGCCAGTGTGCGAGTACGAGCATCCTTTTTTACAAGAACTTTAGTAAGAGATGGTACCGAATATTTTCCAAGTTTTGCCAATGAAAAAGCGGCAGCTTTACATATCTCTGATTTTTTATCTTCGAGTAAAACAACCAACAAACTAGCTATTTTAGTTTGCTGCCATGGAAAAAGTCCGAGTATTTTTGTTGTTTCTAAGCGAATTTTACTTTGTCTATTTTTTAATGTTTTTTGCCACAGCCACAAAAAAGGAATTGCACAAGTTCCTGACATAAGTGCAATTGTTTCGGCATCAGGATGTTCTTTTCTAACAGCAATACTAAATATTGCATTTACTTTCTGAGCATTAAATATTTCCAAATATTTATCGTATAAACAATCACTAATTTTTGCATTTTTTGCATTTGCTAGTATTTGCAGCGAAAAAATAACGGTTTCAGGCTCTTCTTTGCACACAAAAAACTGTTGAATAAATTTATAAAATAATTTGTTATCTTCAAGCGTAGCAAGATTTTTACCTAAATCGAGAATCGTGTCAATAGGCCAACCACTCAAGATTTTTTCTAAACTTAAAGTCGTTTGTTGAAGAGAATAATTTTCTAACAAGAAAATAAAGTTTTGCGGTATATCTTGCGATTGCGGTAATTCTAATAATTTTTGATTTATTTCTTCAGAAGTGCTTTTTTTACTTTGCTTTTTCCAAAATATCATATATTTCTCTCATTTACATCTGCGCAACTTGTCACATTGGCTCAATCGTCAAAACAAAATGTCATCATGGCATATAAAGAATGCTATTTTGCTCAAATGGCTTTTTTTCGTAAGTCTTTTATTTTGTAGACTTTAAAAATATATTTATATTTCTGTTTTGATAGGCACTTTTTTTGCTTTGTCTTGTAGACAAAATTATATACAGTAAGTTTTGTTTTCTGAATTGTACCATACCTAAGTTGTCGTGCAAATAGAAAAGTTATGTTGGATTAAGAAAACAAGATACTTGAAATTTGTAAAGTGTTTAGAAAATTCTGATGAGAGTTTTCTTGTAAATATAGACCTACAGAATATGAAAAAATAGTTTGCTCTTGCTCATTATTTTTCAACATATTCGATATCAAGGAGAGAGTGTAGATGGCTAACATTACACCTATCGGAGATAAGATTTTATTAAAGCGTTTAGCAGCTGAAGCAAAAACCAAAGGAGGCATTGTTCTCCCAGAAGCAGCTAAAGAAAAACCAAAAGAAGGTGAAGTAATTGAACTTGGTTGTGGACGTCTTCTAGATGATGGAAAAAGGGCTCCTTTTACAGTACAAAAAGGTGATAGAGTCATTTTCTCATCTTATGCAGGAACCGAAGTAAAAATCGATGGTGAAGAATATCTTATTTTATCAGAAGATGAAATTTTAGTAATTGTGAAGTAACAAACAAGGAGATAATCCATGGGTAAGAAAAAAATTGCATTTGACGCAGAAGCAAGAGAAGCTATACGCCAAGGCGTAAGAACTCTAGCTCGTGCAGTCAAAGTAACTTTAGGACCTAGAGGGCGCAACGTTGTAATTGAAAAGAGCTTTGGTGCTCCAACTGTAACCAAAGATGGAGTGACAGTTGCTAAAGAAGTAGAACTAGAAGACTCGTATCAAAACATGGGCGCGCAAATGGTAAAAGAAGTTGCTTCAAAAACTTCTGACATAGCTGGAGATGGAACTACAACAGCTACTGTACTTGCGGAAGCTATTTTTGAAGAGGGCTTAAAAAACGTAGTTGCGGGAGCAAACCCTATGGCACTAAAAAGAGGGATTGAAAAAGCTGTCGAAACATGCGTTGAGTTCCTAGAAAAAAATAGTACGCCTATCAAAGATAAAACAGAAATCGCACAAGTTGGAACAATTGCTTCTAACAACGACAAGCTTATCGGAGATATTATTGCCGATGCCATGGAAAAAGTAGGCAAAGATGGCGTTATTACTGTTGAAGAAGGAAAAAGCTTGGAAACAACAGTAAATCTTGTTGAGGGAATGCAATTTGATAAGGGATATATTTCTCCTCATTTTGTAACAAACGCAGACTCCATGGAAGCTGTTGTTGAAAATCCGCTTATTTTAGTGCATGAAAAAAAGATTTCAGCAGTAAAAGACCTAGTTCCTATACTTGAAAAAGTAGCACAAGCAGGCAAGCCACTTTTAATCATAGCAGAAGATATTGACGGTGAAGCACTTGCTACTTTAGTTGTGAATAAATTGCGTGGCATTATAAACTGTTGTGCAGTAAAAGCTCCAGGTTTCGGAGATCGTCGTAAAGCAATGCTTGAAGATATTGCGATACTAACAGGTGGCAAAGCTATATTTGAAGATCTTGGTATAGAGCTTGAAAATATATCTGTTGAAGATCTTGGATCCGCAAAAAAAGTAATTATTAACAAAGATAATACTACAATTATCGAAGGCGCAGGAACGACAGAAGATATACAAGGTCGCATCAAGCAAATACGCCGCGAAATTGAAAACTCAACATCTGATTATGACGTGGAGAAACTTCAAGAAAGATTAGCAAAGCTTTCAGGAGGAGTTGCAGAAATATACGTTGGAGCTGCTGTTGAAGTTGCTATGAAAGAGAAAAAAGCACGAGTTGAAGATGCACTACATGCTACGCGCGCAGCGGTAGAAGAAGGTATACTTCCTGGTGGCGGTGCAACTTTACTAAGATGCCGTAAAGTTCTTGGTGAATTAAAAGATAAAAGCCAAGGAGATGAAAAAACAGGTATTGACATAGTACAGAGAGCACTTAGTGCACCATTGAGACAAATCGTTGAAAATGCTGGTCTAGATGGCTCTGTAATTATCCAAAACATACTAGCATCTGATGATAACAACTATGGTTACAATGCGAATATTAACGAATACTGTGATCTAGTTAAAACAGGGATCATTGATCCAACAAAAGTAACAAGATGTGCTTTACAGCATGCTTCAAGCATATCCTCTTTACTACTAACTACTGATGCTTTAATTAGCGAAATTAAAGAAGAAAAACCTGCAATGCCAGGTGGTGGTGGTATGGGTGGTATGGGTGGTATGGGTGGCATGGGTGGCATGGGTGGCATGGGTGGTATGCCAGGCATGGGCTTCTAAATTCTCAAACCCACACACAAAATAGATCATAAAAAACCGGCTTTTATAGGCCGGTTTTTTTATTTGAATATTACTTTTTTTTAGCTTTTGTCTTCTTAGCAGCTTTCTTCGTTGTCTTCTTAGCAGCAGCTTTCTTAGGAGTTGCTTTTTCAGCAGCTTTCTTTGTTGTCTTCTTAGCAGCAGCTTTTTTAGGAGTTGCTTTTTCAGCAGCTTTCTTTGTTGTCTTTTTAGCAGCAGCTTTTTTAGGAGTTGCTTTTTCAGCAGCTTTCTTTGTTGTCTTCTTAGCAGCAGCTTTTTTAGGAGTTGCCTTAGCAGCAGCTTTCTTTGTTGTCT
Source organism: Candidatus Uabimicrobium helgolandensis (assembly GCF_041508025.1). Lineage (NCBI taxonomy): Bacteria > Pseudomonadati > Planctomycetota > Candidatus Uabimicrobiia > Candidatus Uabimicrobiales > Candidatus Uabimicrobiaceae > Candidatus Uabimicrobium > Candidatus Uabimicrobium helgolandensis. The sequence continues at coordinate 368,300 of NZ_CP165719.1, read as the reverse complement.
TCTTAGCAGCAGCTTTTTTAGGAGTTGCTTTAGCAGCAGCTTTCTTCGTTGTCTTCTTAGCAGCAGCTTTCTTAGGAGTTGCCTTTTCAGCAGCTTTCTTCGTTGTCTTCTTAGCAGCTTTTTTAGGAGTTGCTTTTTCAGCAGCTTTCTTCGTTGTCTTCTTAGCAGCAGCTTTTTTAGGAGTTGCTTTTTCAGCAGCTTTCTTTGTTGTCTTCTTAGCAGCAGCTTTTTTAGGAGTTGCTTTCTCAGCAGCTTTCTTTGTTGTCTTCTTAGCAGCAGCTTTTTTAGGAGTTGCTTTCTCAGCAGCTTTCTTTGTTGTCTTCTTAGCAGCAGCTTTTTTAGGAGTTGCTTTTTCAGCAGCTTTCTTTGTTGTCTTCTTAGCAGCAGCTTTTTTAGGAGTTGCTTTTTCAGCAGCTTTCTTTGTTGTTTTCTTAGCAGCAGCTTTTTTAGGAGTTGCTTTCTCAGCAGCTTTCTTTGTTGTCTTCTTAGCAGCAGCTTTTTTAGGAGTTGCTTTTTCAGCAGCTTTCTTTGTTGTTTTCTTAGCAGCAGCTTTTTTAGGAGTTGCTTTTTCAGTAGCTTTTTTTGTTGTCTTCTTAGCAGCAGCTTTTTTAGGAGTTACCTTCTTAGCAGCAGCTTTTTTTGTTGTTTTTTTATTTTTTTCTTCTGTTTTTTTGCTTGTTTTAGCTTTGGCCATTGTAGATTTTTCCTTTAGTTTTTTCAATGATTTCTTGATGTGTTCTATGGCATTGGGAGTTTTGCAGCTTGTTTCGCCATGATCAACTTTTACTTTGCCAATACGTCTTGCGCTTTTAAGCGCTTCTTCCTCTAACTGATATACGCCGATTGCAATAACTGCATTGTTCATTGCATATCCTGCACGGTTTAATGATTCATGTATTTCGTTTTCAATTGTTTTTAAGTACTTTTTACACTCCTCTTTACTAATATCTTGTCCATTTTTCAACGCATCGCTCAAAATATTATAACCACATTGTCTATAATATTCTTTGTCGCTTTTCATCCACGTCTGCATTAATTTCTTAAAAAAAGAAGTCTTGGCAACTAGGCCAGCGAGGTAACTACCTACCATATAGAATTGAACACTTTTTATCCATTTCTGTGCGTTTTGAATTGAAAATTGTAGGGGGTCTGCAATCATTGTTGCAAGAACTTGAGCATCTAAGTTATGTGAATTCCATAATTCGAGGGCTAGTGTGTGGTGTGTTTTTATTTTTTTCTTCAACTTGTTAAGATTAGCAAAGCTAACGCCATATATGAGATTATTTTTTGCTCCGTGCTTTTTGTATATCTTCACTCCCTGAGCAGTTCCCATATCTTCCAGCATCTTCATGGCTTCATTGTAGTCCATGCACGTTCCTTTAAACGGTGAATGAAAAGGCGCATACAACAAATAAACCATCCTTCGATTAGGTCAAAAAGTTTATTGTTTTCTGCTGAATTACTTTGTGTTTTCGGAAAGTTTTAAATTATAAGATGATTATTTTTCTATTCCAAGAATAAAATATTTATATTTTGTGATTTTTAAATCATTTTTCTATTTTTGTAGCTCACATTTCAGCGTGGACCTTTAACCCTTTTAAAACAAAGTAATCCTTCAGACCTTATAAATCAAGAGTTACATCAATCAGAATGCTTGTATTCACTCCAAGAAAAGCTATTGCGTCGCTATAATTTTTTTTTATGCTTTGTTTTATCTTCTTTCCGTAATCAGTACAAAAAAAAACGCTTTGGGTTTACCAAAGCGCTTCAAATAAACATGTATACTACAGCTGTCTTTCTAAAAAATAGATGACAGATTCCTAATGTGATTATCGTTTTTCAATAACAGGAAGCACTACATGTGACGGGTATTCTAAACTATGATATATCTTTTGTTTTGCAGTAACAAAATTTGTATCCATTTCGTTGTGCCCACCTGTGTTCAAATTTCGCGAAAACAATGGAAACATTGCCGAAGCAATCTCAATACGAATGCGATGCCCTTTACGAAACGTTATACCAGTTTGCCACATATCAATACTGTAAGAATAAACTTTATCTTTTTCTAAAAACACAGGCGTAGTTGTTGATTGACGGAAACGAGCGCGAATAACGCCTTTTACTAATGACAAAGCTTCCCCTTTTTCATCAATATCAACAAGAGTCACAAACCAATCAGTATCTTTTGCAGAGCTAGAAGCATAGAGTACCGACGAAACCGGTCCTGCAATGCTTACATCTGATTCTAACAGCGCAGTTTCGTATACCAAAATATCACTGCGATTTTCTAATGTTTTCTTACGAAAAAGTTCGCTATTTTCTTCTTCGTTCACATAATCAGGTGCGGGGGTAGGATCTTCAGGGTCATAAGTGTAAGAATCAGGTACTTCTTTTATTTTTTGCTTGCTCCACACAAGCGCCCCATCGCCTTTTGTTGTATTTGCTTTACCTTCACTAGAAAGAAAAAGTTTAGTAGGCACTGTTTGCAGAAGAGGGTAAGTGTCACCAGTCACCCACTCGTTGGAAAACATTAGATAGATCTTAACTAAAGGTTCATCGCAAATCTTATTGTCTATTCCTTTTAACCAATAATCAAACCAACGTAAATAAAGAGTCTGTAAATCCAAACCTGCTTGTTCACCAAACTCCAGGCTTCCGATAGATCGAGAAGATTGATCAGTATGCCCCCAAGGCCCTAAGACAAGCTTTTGATTTTTATTCTTAGATTTTTTCAAATAACTATAGTTCAATTTCGAACCAATCCCATCACCATCAAACCAACCAGATTGTAAAAAAACCGGTATTTCTAATTGACTAAGTCTATTCATAAAATTACTTTTTTGCCAGTATTCGTTATTGCTATTGTTCTTAATCCACTTACGCCAGTACGAATTTTCTTTTCCTAATAATTTCTTATCTAAGTCAATCACTGGTAAAGAAAGTAGTTCTTTATCATAAGCACGCTCAGATATATCTGAAATTGTTTTTCCTGATAGATCATCTGTTGCATTTTGCTCAAGTATTTGCGCCCACCATATTGAACCAAAAATAAAAAACGCTCCATATTCGTAAGGAATATTAAAAAAAGGATCTGGTGGCGCGACATTAGGAATAATTGTCGTTAAGTGTGGAGGTTTTGCTACTGCTGCCCACAACTGTGTCCATCCGACATATGATGCACCAATCATACCGACTTTTCCTGTAGACCACGACTGTACTGCCAACCACTCAACAGCATCGTAACCATCTTTTTCTTCATTGATGAACGGTTCCCAAATACCTTCTGACGAAAAACGACCGCGGCAATCTTGTATCGCAACAATGTAACCGCGACGCGCATAAAAATTACCTTTATTCTCTCCTAATTCTTTTTTATAGGGAGTGCGTACTAGAATTACCGGAGCTTTTGAAACATTTTTTGGAAAATACAGATCAGTAGCAAGCTTTACACCATCGCGCATTGCAATCATCTTGGTTTCTTTTTTTACTTCATTTGTAGGCTTTGAAAGTAGTGGATCTTCATCATTTACTTTCATTAAATCCTGGAAACCATCGCGAATGTATGTAACATATTGAATAGGAACGTTCATCATGTAGACTTTGAAGTCCTCTCCTACCCACACATCTATACCAATACTAGCAATTGTCATGTGAAAACGTTGAAAAGTCCAAGTTTTACCTTTTACTCTACGTACTTCGTTTCCTTTATATTCGACATCTGCATCTAAGCATGCAGCAGGAATCGCAAACCGTGAAAAGCTCTGTTTCCCACCTTTTTCTTTATCATATTGCTTGAGAACAAAGCTTTCTAAAGCAGGTCCATAAGATTCATGAAAGAAATATTTATCGGTTAATTTGGTAGTTTTTGGTTCCCCATTAATTGAGTAGTGAGCACTATTATTCTTTCGCAAAACCGAAAAATGATACATAGGTACCTCAATTTCGGCCTTGTTCCATAATCCATTATCGTCACAAACAATACTTAGCTTGTAAATTAAAGTTTGTCCTGCATAATCCAATTTAAAAGTACGATTGTAATTACCTTTTTCATCAAGATGATAATCAATTGTGCCAAGCTCACTTTGATTTTGGTATAATTTAAAAATCGCTTGGTCAGGCATTCCAGCTAAGTTTGATCCAGTGCTATTTTGAGCACAGCACCAACTTAACAAAAAAATGAACACATAAACTAATTTCATCAAAAATTCCTAACTAAAATAAGTGAAAAATAACCCTATTCAACAACAACGGCTGTCCCATAAGCTAACATTTCAGCAGCTCCCCCCATCAGAACACTAGTAGTAAAACGCACTTGAATAACGGCGTTTGCTCCTAAACTCTGCGCATCCGTCTTCATACGTTCTAATGCTTGTTCGCGAGCTTGAGCAAGAAGTTGAGTATACTCTTGTACTTCACCACCAACTATATTTTTAAAAAGGGCCATGATATCTCGCCCCATGTGACGCGTACGAATAGTATTTCCTTTAGCAACTCCCAATGTTTTTCTTACTTCCTTACCAATGATCCGATCTGTTGTTACAATCATCATTTGTTGATCCTTTCAAAAGGGTCATGTTTTCTAAGGACAAGTCGTTCGCGAACCACAGAAACAAAAAGAATAATCATTCCAATAATAAAAATAGCTAACCCTGCTCGTACAAGTGCAGGTGTTTCAACATTCCACATCAACTCTTTAAGAAGTTCATACATTGTATAAGCAATTAGTATCACAGCCCCAAAACTAACAAAAATAAATCCTAGGCGTCTTTCTAGCCGATTATATATGCCATCCCAATATATATTCCATGCCTGCTCCTGTGGCTCAACAAACTTTATTTTTTGCATTTCAGCCTCCGTTTCTGCAAAACTTTGCCAGTATTGCAAACACGAACAATCACTACAGTTTTCTAACTGCTTATGTAATTTTTCTTGCTGTGAAGAAGTAATTTCTCCATCTTCCTGAGCCATAAGTAATATTTTTACTTGTTCACAGTCCATTACTCTCCCTTGTCTAATAACTCTCGTAAACGCGTTTTTGCACTGTACAAACGCGACATAACTGTACCAATAGGTATTTTTAACGCTTCTGCAATTTCTTTGTACGATAATTCTTGAAAATACTTCAATTGCAGTATTTCGCGGTCCACTGCCGATAAACTATTGATAGCGGTAATAATATTTTGATGCTTTTCTGTACGCTGTACAATCCATGCAGGATTTAACTGCATATCACTTATTTCTTTTATCTCACAGTTGTTTTTATTTCGCCGCAATTGTGTATAACAACAATTCTGTAATATTTTGTAAAACCACGGATAAAAGCTTTTATCTACATCGTATCTATTAATATTACGATAAGCACGAATAAATGCGTTCTGCAAAGCATCTAAGGCATCTTGAGGATTTTTGGTAATAAAAAGAGCCGCACGATATGCCTTTTGACGGTATCTATTAAAAATAAACTCAAAGCTATCGCGATCACCACGTTGGCAATTTTTAATATAATTTTGTTCTTCAGACATACTATTCCTAACCTGCCTTAGTTTATTCAGTAGGACGTGCACCTAAACTAACAGACTCTACTCTATATACTCAGCTACTTGTTATTTTATTCGCAAAAAATTTTTTTTCTGAAATTAAGTGTTTTGTCACATTGTCTGCTATCATAAAAAACAATCATTAGAAAATTAATGTTAATTAAAAAATTTTCACTTGTACCCTCCTCACATTAGGAGCATAAAATGACTTTTTTACATAAGAAACGTGGACTTGCTATCATTGTAGTACTTATTGCCCTGTCTTTACTTTCTTTATTAGCACTTTCTTTTATACGATTTTCAATATCTTCGCGTTTAGAAAGTGAAAATACTCTTTTACAAACAACGGCAAACCTAACAGCCTATGCAGGAATAGACCATGCTTTGGCAAGTGTTTTTCAGAAGTTACTGCGTGGCAAGATAATAAAAAATGATTTGCACAGCGGTCTTTTCTTACAAAAAAGTTTTATCCACTCTATTGGCTATAGCGGGGCCACTGGAAAAATTTCAGGTAAAAATCGTATTGGCAATTACGGAGTTAACAGCAATGTATACACAATAAAATTAATCAATGAAACAGCTAAACTAAATGTTAATAGTTACATTGCTTTCCCAAAAAAATACCAAAAGTTTTCAGATCAAACCTTATATTCAATACTTGTTAGTTTGGCAAAAGAATGTAAACTTAAAAAGCCACACACTATTGCAAAAATCATTAGTAAATTTCCTGTAACTAACAATAAACGCTTTTTATCCAACGAGCATCTTTTCTCTTTTTTACGTAGATATATTCCTCCCACACCAGCAGCTCAAAAATTCATGGAGAATTTATCTACAATAAATAACACAAAAAGTTTCCCTATATACTACAAAGGTCCATTACCAAAGTACTATGAATTACGTTCAACTATCGATATCAATCACATCTCGACAGAACTTTTATATGCACTCATTACAAACATAAAAGCAACAGCTAACTTCTACACAAAAAAAGCAAAAAAATTTTCGCACTACACAAATAAAAATCTTGTACAAAAAACTATTATCTTTGCCGATGCCAGTGCTAAAAATATTGCAGAGTATATAAAAAAGCGTATCACCTTTGGACAACCATTTTACTCTTTTTCACAATTTGCTAAGTTTATAGATTATGATTTACCTTCACGTTATTTTCCTATTTGCCCACCAGATATTAACAAAGAACTATGGGTACAAACATGGCGCGATACTCTTAAAAGCAATTTCAATTGCCACAAAATAAACAACAACTATAATCCCAATACACCAATGCACACAAACGTTTCAAAAAAACACATGTATTTTAAAAAACAGCATATATTTTATCCTGGCCATACAGTGGAATTACATTTTTTTTCAACAGGACCTTTTTCAGTTATCTCAACAAGTTACATCACAGCAAACCAGCAAATTGTTTCTACAAAAAAATTGAAAATACTAGTCGTTTGGGGAGAAACACTTAGTCACTCACAAACAAAAGACTTCACTAAACCTACAGCACAATTTGAAAATACATTATGCGCTCCAAAAGAAATAACCTTCGCAAACAACAACTTCATCGAGCCTACCGCTAAAAAACCACCAAAAGGTTTATTTAATTTTCCACAGCCCAATACTAAAATAAACACAGAAATTAGTTATTTTGGTTCACCCAACAACAACGACACTACGATATTTGCATATAAATCAAAAATCTCAAGTAATAATATTATAAACTCTTTTTCATATTTACAAAATCACATTGGTCATGATGGTTTTGTTTCTCGTCAAGCTTTTTATCAAAACAACAAAGACAACCACTACTTTGTTACCCATGCATTTTCTCGTAAATCACTATCACACAACTTTCGTAATACAAATACCCAAAACGACAGTCATATTGCAAATTACAACGGGAGCATCGAATTTTGGATAAAATTAGACCAACCTATTGGAAATAAGAATACGCCAGGTCTTTACTTTCCGTTATTTTCATCTACAACAAAAAATAAATTACAGCAAGGAATAAAACAAAAAAATAACTCAAACACACAGTTACAAAATGGTAGATTTCATGAAGGCGTTCAAATGTTTTTATTTATAGATCCCTTAGGTTATATACACTTTTTGCGTACATACTACACTTATGTATTCACACTTGACCATTCGAAAAAAATAGTCTCATATGGAACAATAAATCCTAAAGATAAAGATCTAAAACGCACATTTATTCGCCGTCATATAAAAACCAATATTTCTAACTTAGACTGGCAAGCTCACACATGGCACCATGTGATTGTTAGATGGTATGATGAAAAAGAAATTTTTACACTGGAATTAGATGGGCGTATAAAAATCGACAATTTCACGAATGAAGAGCAGGGAGCATTAGTTTTAAACGAAATAGACCCAAGAGATTCACTTTTTATTAATGGTTTTAAAAGACACCAAGCATATAAAGGTGGATTATTTCCTTTTGCCAAAGAAATCAACTTATGTGGCAATACCACAATCGACAATTTTATTTCTTATGCAAAATATGATCAAGCAAAGTATAAACATCGTTATCATAACTACAGTAGTTATACAAATTCTTTTTATATTGCTAAAAAAGCCATACTTGGTCCTGTTACTTGGATCCCTTATACCAAAAATAACAACACTAAATATACTAAACTTCCTCAAGTTATCGTCGAAATTCCAAATAGAAAAGTGGAAACATTCTCTAATAAAGATATGATTGTTCCCAAAAAAATGACGATAGTAAACAATCAATTTTCTTCATATAAAGTAAGTTTTATTATTGGTAAGAAAGAAAATGGTGGCTTAGAATGCCCTTCCTTGGGATCGATATCGCAAATTATTCTTTTTCCTTACCCAAAAACAAAAACCGTCCACTTTCCTTAGAAAATTTGTATCAGTAGCATACATCAATAAATATAATCCAGCTTTTTGAAATGTTAAAAAAGTTTTTCTAAAATTGTAGAATACAGTGGTAGAGTAAGAAAACTTCTGATAAAGAGAATAGGAAACAAGATGCGTGCTCCAAGATTAATCTATGTTGGCGGGATATACCATGTTGTTGCACGATGTAATAATCGCCAACATTTTTTCAATAACCACGAAGACTTTAATCTCTATTTAACAATGCTAAACAAAGCACGAGATAAGTACAATGTAAATATTCACGGATTTTGCGCGACGAATAACCACATTCATTTGATTTTGGGTACACCACAAAACAAATATTTATCTCTTTTTATGCAGTATGCTCAAAGCCATTTTGCAAAAGCATACAATAAAAAATACGGGAAAACGGGGCATTTTTGGGCAGGAAGATATCATTCAACCATTATAGACTCAGAAGAATATTACATGAATTGCCTGCTTTATGTTGAACTAAATATGACAAGAAACGGTGCCAAAAAACACCCTAAAAATTGGAAATACTCTAGCTACAAACAACATGCATATGGAAAAGGTACTTTTCAAATAGATTACCACGATCAATATTTACAGCTAGGTTCTTCACCTAAACAAAGGCAAAAAAAATACCGCCAAATAATGCAGTCAGCAATGCAGGAAAAAGGCTTGTTAAAAAAGCAACAACCAATTACTTATGGTATTATATACGGTTCAAAACAATTTATACAAAATACTATTCAGAAATATGCCAATCACAAATACTATAAAAAACGTAAATATCACAAAACAAAAGAAAAGGAAATATATACGTTAAGAAAAACTCATAGAGATACGAGTTAGTAATGATTCTCTGTAATTCCAAAGTAAAATCCCTACGAAAACGTGCTCAAAGTCTATCAACACCATCATTTTGTGCAAAATAGTAATTGAATTCATGATCAAGAATAGATCTTTAATTACATGTATAAGATTCATGATCAAGAATAGATCTTTAATTACATGTATAAGATCCGAGTGGAAAGGTCCGTCTCATAATAAATAATTAATCATTTTTTAAATTCCCCACTTCCATTACAACATTATTCATTAATTTATCTGTTTGTTAGTAAGCATTTGTACATATCAAGCCTTAATTGGTTTATTGGTTTCGAAAAAATACTCCTGTTGTTTTTCACAAAAAAGGTCTGACCCGTATTCAACAAATCACAAAAAAGGTCTGGCCCGTATTCAACAAATCACAAAAAAGGTCTGGCCCGTATTCAACACAAAAAAGGTCTGACCCGTATTCAACAAATCACAAAAAAGGTCTGGCCCGTATTCAACACAAAAAAGGTCTGACCCGTATTCAAAAAGGTCGGACCCGTATTCAACAAATCACAAAAAAATCACAAAAAAGGTCTGGCCCGTATTCAACACAAAAAAGGTCTGACCCGTATTCAAAGGTCTGGCCCGTATTCAACAAATCACAAAAAAGGTCTGGCCCGTATTAACAAATCACAAAAAAGGTCTGGCCCGTATTCAACACAAAAAAGGTCTGGCCCGTATTCAACACAAAAAAGGTCTGGCCCGTATTAACAAATCACAAAAAAGGTCTGACCCGTATTCAACAAATCACAAAAAAAGTCTGGCCCGTATTCAACTCTTTGAGTGTTTTTTTTCATTATTTATTCCAATTTTAAAAGTGAAAATGAAATTTACTTTCTTAGATTGGAATATTATGCAAAGTAAATCAAAAGAATTTTTTGCTATTATAGGCTTCTTCGTCGATTACTTTGCATAAGGCTCAATAGTATCGCCTTTACTCTCAAATATATATGGACACTATGTGCTAGATCTATGGTTCAAACACACCATTTGCAGTCAAAGCAAGGGCAAAGCATACTATTTTCGTTTTGCAGATGATTTCCTGGCTTGTTTTCAATACCGCGACGAAGCTGAATTCTTTCAGATGCTACTAAAAGAACGCCTAAACAAATTTGGGCTAGAGCTAGCTATGGAGAAGACACAATGCATTGAATTCGGAAGATTTGCGAGAGAAAACGCATACACATTAGGATCAAAACCAAAGGAATTTACCTTTTTGGGATTCGTCCACTACTGTGGCAAAACCAAAAATGGTTACTTCAAGGTGAAGCATCGTACTAATCAGGCGAAATTAACAGCAAGCCTACAGAAGTTCACTGATTGGGGTTGAGATGCAACATCGATATGGACAAGATACTGTGGCACTGTTGCTGGAAACTGTGCGGATAACAGAGAAAACAAACATTGGCCTAAGTCAGTGGAGTACTCAACCTACTCGAAAGAAATTTGGAAACCAAAATTGCCAATTGATTGCAAACAAACTAAAGGTGCGAGTGATCCCAGCTCTAGAAAAAGAATTTGGGCGTTATGTTGATATTCCCGTAAAATTCAGTTACAAACAAGATGTGATCAAATATGTATTGCAAAAAAATCAAGCGATGAATTATCGTTTTGTACGTAAAAAAGAAAATTGGTATCTATTTGTAACCACAAAATATAAAAATGTAGATGTAATAACCAATAAAAACTGGGGAGCTATTGGTGTTGACTTAAATCATTCTTACATAGCAGTTGCAGAAACAAATAGACATGGTAACCTTGTTCGTCATCAAAAAATATATACTTTTATACAGGATCGTACTTGTCATCAAGTAACTGCAACACTCGCTGAATCCTGCAAGCAAATCATTTCTTTCGCTGTGAAGAACAAAAACCTGTTGTTATCGAAAAACTAGATTTTTCGAAAAAGAAAAGTAACTTGAGCTCATCAACTACAAAATACAAAAGAATGATCTCCTCCTTTGCCTATAGTAAATTTGCTCTCATCAAGAGCCAAGCTATGAGAAGTGGTGTTGAAATTATCGAAGTAAATCCAGCTTTTACTAGCCTTATTGGTCGCTATAAATTTGCTCATTTTTTTGGAATAAGTACACATCTTGCGGCAAGCCTTGTACTTGCGCGCCGTGCACAAAATTTCTCGGAACGCTTTCCCACAGAACCGCCCGATGTCTGCCTGTGGATAGACATTGTCACGTCTGGAAACCTTGGAAAGCTTTTCTAAAATTCGCCGTCTCTGACAGGGAACGACAGGTTGAGCTTCTTTTTTGCTCTCGGCATATGCCTTTTTAAAAACGCATATGTCCTCTTACTTATCCTCTGGAGCGCAATTCTCCAGCGGTAATCAATCACAATACTGTTCGATGATCTTTTTAGATTTTTGAGTTTTAATAGGAACGGTAAGTATATTAAACCGTAGTGGTAAACAGATATACTTGGGTAACTGGGCGGTCCGTCCGGGCGGCGGAGTTCCTTTCGGTGTTTCGGGTTGCCGCGCTGTGCGGGTGTCCTCTATTTCCGGTTTTGTTGGGGGGTTTTGTAAGCGGCTAGGTCTACGAGAAACAAGTAAATAGTTTTTTGACACAAAAAAATTCGCGATTAGCATTTTGTTAATACTTTTCTAATTTTACGAACTATAGGAAATGGGCAAAATCACAAGACATACAGCCAAAATAGGTCATACAGATGTTAGACTACTTGTCAATTTGCAGTTTTAAAAACGAAACAGTTAAAAACTATAGAAGATAAATACAGTTCTCAACTTACTTGCTTTTTCGTTTTATTGTGAAATGTTTGTTATATGTTCGGTGAATATTTGCGGCAACCTGCGAAGTAACAACTGTTTTCCGTGGATATTGTTATTAATAATAACTCTTTCAAACATTTCAACAGAAAGGTGTTGTTGAGCTTGGCTAGAAATAGGTGCGTGGCTTAAATGCCATGGCTCGGAAAACATTCCACCTTGATAAATTTTATAAGGGCGAAAAAAATCAAAACGATGAATATTGCGATCTAACCAATCGTGAAGATGTGCAAATATACCATTTTCATTTACTTCGGCTGGTAACAATTGCACTTTATAATTTGGTGGTATCACTGCACGATCAATGACATCGATTTCACTTCCCCAATGATGTCTAGAAGCTCCAGGCAAAGCCGACCATCCAAGTATCGCATCGATAATTCCATTATCGTCTAAAAGTGAGTAATCGCGCACATTTCCTTCAGCATCATAAAGAGGTTTTTGTCCTAAAAATTTTTTATTCCAAATGCGTATTTGAGTTTTTATATCGCGAAAAGAGCTAAACGGTTCAAGAATAATGTTATCCTTAGCCGCAGCTTTACGCATTGCCATAAAAGCTTTCACCGTCTTTGGATGTGCTGCAAAGCGAGGTTCTTCTATTTGTTCGATATGTGTTCTAACTTGACCTGTTAGTTCAAGTTCTTGTAATTTTTCCATTTTTATCCTAATGAGAAGATGTTTGCGGAGGCATAAACCCCAGTTTTTCTTCTAAATATATCCCCATCTCTTTTTGGCTTTCGATATGTAATTGCCGTATATAACGCAGATGTGTTGTAAATTCGCGCGTAGTGTAAGGAGGAATAAAGCGTTTCTTTTGTCTATTTTTACGATAAGAATAAAAAGATTTAGTATAGCTTACAGTGAGTTCTCTTAAAAATTTGCAATACAATTTCATATTGTTGTGTGTTGTTTTATATTGTAAAGATAGAAATTGTTTTTCCCGCTTTTCTAAAAGTTGTTTTTCTTTTGCTATACGAGTAGAAAAACGATTATTAAACCATTTTCGCCACTGTTTAATTGATACGGAATTTTGATTAACATTCATTATATGACGAAATACACCATTACGTTTATTTATCATTTCTTCAAATATACCATGGATATTTTTTATTCTTTGTAAGTAAAAAGACTGATTTTGTCGTTGTTGAATTTTACGTTGTAAAGCTTTTCCAATAGTAAATTTTTTTAGGTAATGGTTAATTTTTTTATCATTGAGTTTTTTTGTTAAGAGTTTAAATACTTCAGTACGCTGTTTTTCTAAAGCTAACTCAACTTTCACCGTATAAATACCTCTTTGAATTTCTTGAATCCCAGTATTAACAGGTCCCCATTTTCCTTGAAAATTTAAATTGGAATCTCGCACAATAATATCAAACCAACGTACTTTTTCATCTTCATGATAAATAGATACTGTGAGTAAAGCATTATTCAACCCGCGACGAGCCGTTCCTTCTATTTCAAGGTGCAATTCATCCAACCATGGATAGTTTTTGGTGTAAAGTTTAGCAGATTTAATTTTGAATAAATTCAACTCTGCAAAACCACTTACGGTAAAGAAAATCAAAAACAATAGGCATTTAATTTTTGTCATTTTTTATCTCGATTGCAGGTTTTAGTTATTTTTTATACTACGCAATTCTAAAATAGAAGGTATTCGCGATACAAATATCGCGATATCTTGTACCGCTCTGTGACTAGACTTATAATTCACAACATTTTTATTAGTCATTTGGAAGTGCTTTTCAGGCATCCAATTGGTTATGGTTAAATTCAGCATTGATCGTTTTTGCTTACGTTCATAATTTTTTTGCGCTAAAATAAATGCTTCTTGGGCTGCTATTTTAATCTTATTAATGCGTCCTGGTAACAAACCCCTATCATAACGATCTAAAAATATTTTATATATATACAGTCTTCCAAGTAAATTCCAAAAATCTCCGCTTTGCTGATATTTATCCTTCTCGGTATACAAAATTTTTAGATAATTGTTAAGATTACTTTGATTAGGAATGCCTCCACGAGCTAGTTCTCTACTTACTTTCGAAACTATTTTTTCAGCTAAATCGTTAGGTGATTTCTTTTTTTTATTATGTTTTTTTATTGTAATTGGAGCATCATCTTTTAATTCACTAATAATAAGCTTCTTCGATTTTGAAGGTGTATTTCCAATAAAAGCAAGTAAACCAATAAACACAGAAAAAACAATGATTACTACCGCTGCAACTTTAAAAGTTGAATTACGGCCTTGACGTTTCTTTGCTATAAAAACGGTATCTTTGCCTTCGCGAATTTTTAATTTTTTATGCTCTTTAGATAACTTCTCTACTTTGTTTTGCTCGCGTTTAGTTTCTTTTTCCTCTAGGTTTTCATATAACTCTTTTAATTCTTGTTTTGAATCTTTTTTTTCGCGAGCAACCCCTGCGCGTTTTCTCATCATTGGCATCGCCTGGGTTTTGCCAATTTCTACTCCTCCGCGTTTTCTCATCATTGGCATCGCTTGGGTTTTGCCAATTTCTATTTTTGAGCTCGGAGTACTATCTTCTACTTTATTTGTAGTATTTTTTTCTAACAGTTCATAAAAGTTTGCCAAAGCCATTGTTGCCCGAGGTTTATAAACTTCATCGACTTCTTCCTCTTCAGAACCATCTAATACACTAAAAAATTTAGATTGAGAAATCTCTTCTTCTTCTTTACGTTTTTTCCAAGAATTTACATCTAAGTCCAAAGCATTTCCTGTACAGACTGGGCATTCAACCTTAACACTTAGATCGTAGTTGTACAATGAAAATAACCGCAAACATTCAGCGCATGCTCTCGCGTGAAAAACCATACTACTTTGAATTTTTTTCAATTCTTGTAACGTTGTCAGCTGCATATCTTGAATAAGAATATTCGCTAATGATTTAAATCTTTTTTGCTCGCGGTACTGACGAAATAGTTTTTGCGCTTCTAATAAACTTTTCATAGTAACACTTTGCAATACTGGTTTATCAGAAAAGTATACAAGCCCTTTTAACATTGTATCCGGTATGTATGGCCACTTAGTCGGTTCTTTTTCTCTAAATTTTCCTTGCTCTTTTAAAATCTGTAAGACTTGGCGCATCGTCATGTAACCAAGATCTTTAAAAATAACACCTATTCTTTTTTCAGGATCTTCTCGCTGTACTTCTAATGCCTCTAACAGCTGCAAGTTATTGATTAATCCTTCTTGAATTGCAATAACACCAAACAACAAGTGTGAATAGTTTTCAATATCAACAAGATGTTCCATAATTTTCCTCTTTCGCAGTGCCCCACATTATGATTATGTTTTTTTTTGGGGGGTTATTTGCTATTATTTACACTCAAATGTCATAAGTCAAGGAAATAATGCACCACACAACACCTTAACGAGGTATATAATGTTTATTGTCAATATTGTAAATTTACGCCCTTTGGATATAACGGCTATTGCAGTTTATATGTTAGGAATTGCAGCGATCGCCTTATTTTTTGCCAAAAAGAACAACTCTACAGAACAATATTTTTTGGGGAATAGATCCTTCCCTGGCTGGGTCATAGGTTTATCAATGGTAGGAACCTCCATTAGCTCAAACTCTTTTCTTGGTATACCAGCAGAAACCTATAAAAGTTCGTGGATAAAAATAGCTCCTAACCTATTTCTCCCCATAGTTACCATTATCGCAATTGTTCTGTTTATTCCTTTTTTTCGTAGTAGTAAACGCACATCTGCGTTTGAATATCTTAACGAACGTTATGGAGTAGTCCCAAGATTATATGGAACTCTTAGTTTCATTATTTTACAACTTGCTCGCGTTGTTATGGTACTCCTACTTCTTTGTCTTCCTATCCAATTTTTAACTGGCTATTCTATAGAATATGTAATTGCCGTTGTTGGAATTTTTGTGGCTCTTTATACGATTATTGGAGGAATAGAAACTGTTATATGGACAGATGTCATTCAAACAATCGTATTACTCGTAGGTGGAGTTCTATGTTTTTCTTGTATCTGGTACAAAATGCCAGGAGGCCTCACACAAATAATGGAAATTGCCACTGACAACAATAAATTTCACATAGGCGACTTCGACTGGGATTTAGGTCGTAAAACTTTTTGGGTCATTATGTTTACAGGGCTCGTACATTGGTTACGCGAGTACTCTAGTGACCAAAATGTAGTTCAACGTTATTTTGCAGCCAAATCCACAAAAGAAGCGCGTAAAGCCACCGCTATCTGTGCGTGTTTTAGCATACCAATTTGGGTATTTTTCGCATTTTTAGGTACAGCGCTATTTGCTTTCTATGCCCAGTTCCCTGTTGCCGATCTCGATAAACAACTTGGACGTCCAGAAAATATACTGCCATTTTTCATTATCAATAACATACCAGCAGGTATTGCAGGTATTATAATTGCCGGTTTACTCGCAGCAGCAATGTCTTCGCTGGATTCTAGTCTAAACGCAATATCAACTGTTACCGTAGTTGATATTATTAAACCATACACACACAAAGGTCATTCTGACAAATTTTATTTAAACATTGCCAAGGCAATCATCATCACAGCATCACTAATAATGGTATTCGGCGCTATTTTGGCAACAAAATACAACAACACAGTTGTTGATTTAGTATGGATTATCAACTCAACACTAGGAGGTTGCCTAGTTGGCCTATTCTTGTTAGGTCTATTCACAACACGCGTAGATAATACCAGCGCAAGTATTGGTTTAGTAATTGCTATTGTTGCAAATATATATTTGATACTTAGTGGCAGCCAGCTTTTACCAGAGATGCTAGTTATAGATGTTGACAGTTACTGGACAGGAATAATAGTCAATATAGTTTTCGTTGCTGCAGCGTACACGACATCATGGATCAAAAAGCCTAGTCAACAAAACTTAGACAAATTAACAATATGGACAATGAAAAAAGGCGAATAAAATGCACGAAAACACGCAAAAAATGGCAAATATAATACACAAAGTTGCCGAAAATATATGTACAAAACTCCAACAACTTACAGGAGATAATTTCCTACGAGACGAGTGGCAACGTAAAGACCACTATGGTAACCCAGGAGGTGGAGGAATCACTCGTATATTTAAAAGTGGAAAACATATCGAAGGAGGAGCTGTCAATACATCAGTAATTAAAGGACATATCAATCCCGAATTTGCCAAAAAATTACAAAATGACGATAGCTACTTAGAAGCAGCAGGTGTATCACTTATCATGCATCCGAGAAATCCTCACGCGCCGACAGTGCACATGAATTTTCGTTATATTCGCCAAGGAGAGAAACAGTGGTTTGGAGGTGGAGCGGATTTAACACCATATCTTCCCGACACAAAAAATTTTACTTTTTTTCACAACTTCTGGAAGAATAAACTAGATGCTTTCGATAACAATCACTACCCCAAAATGAAAGAAGAATGTGATCGCTATTTCTACATACCTCACCGCAAAGAAATGCGCGGCATCGGTGGTATTTTTTATGATTACATAGACGTGACAGAGCAAAATTGGCAAATGGTAGAATCACTTGCTACAGGATTTATAGATTGTTATCTACCTATATTTGAAAGTACATTCGAAAAAGAATACACAACAGAGGATCGCGATTTTCAATTATACAGGCGTGGTCGTTATGTGGAATTTAATTTGATCTATGATCGCGGTACTATTTTCGGCTTGAAGACCAATGGAAGAATAGAATCTATCTTGGCATCACTTCCTCCAAGCGTTCGTTATGAGTATATGCACGAGCCACAACCAGGTTCACCATACGCAGAAATGATAGAATACTATCAAGCGCAAGATTGGGCAAAATAGCTACAAAGTATAATAATTTTAGGACAATACAATTTAGCGCTGTTGATTTACTATTTAAAGGAGTAAAACTCCTTTAAATAGTAAATCAAACAAGAATACAAAGTAAAAACTACTTTACTAAATAATTTGTATATTTTCAAAATTAGTAGTCTACATAAAATATTAAGTCACAACCACAAACCTCTTTATTCCTGCTTACCGAGAATAATAACAACACATTTCCCATTTTTAAGAGAGCTATCAATAATAGCTATTCCTATTTCGTTATAATTTCCTAACAAGTTTTTCCTTGTTTCAATATCTTTCATCCATCCAAAACCAATAGCTTTAGCCTGGTTGTCTTTTTCGGTTTCTGTTTGCGCTTCTTTAAAGAATGATACATTAACAGCAACTCGCCCTTTATATCCCGACTCTTGAGCTCTACGGCCAATATTGAAGTAATTGATTTCGTTGATTTCTTCTATATTTTCAGCCATTTGTTTTGCAACTAGTGTTAACATATCGCTCTTGTTTAGTTTTTCTAATCGAGGAAGTCCTAGTCCTTTTCTAAGGGAAGTCGACTCTTTACGTCTATTGTTGATTAAAAATGTTAGTGTTTGAGGTGTTATCGTAGAATAGTATGGTGCCATGTGGGAGTCCTCAAAACGTGAATGGAGATATAGTTCTTTTGTTTCTTTGTTTCTACTTACAGAAAAACCCTTAATATCTTTTATACTACGAGGAAAACGCATTTGAACAAAACGCATATCAAAAAATGCAATGTCGCGATCAATGCGGTTTTCTAATACAAAGTTTTTGATAATTACTCTTGTAAATAGACCTGCCTCTCCTAGCAAAGTTTGAATATAATGATAAATTTGTTGTTTGAAATTGTTTGCTTTTGGTTTAAAGTCCTTGTCTTTAATCGGAATTTGATTAATCACTTCATTATCTGATATTGTAGAGATAGGCTTATTTTTTTTTAATGATTGTAGTGTGGAAAGAGCGTCTATAACACCATATCCAAAAGAATTGCGCTGTTGATTGTGAAAAGTATTGGTGACAAAAAGTTCTTTTAGTTTTACTGTCGATACTTTTTGTTTGTTTAGAGCTAAAGCAATGATGCCAGCAACAAATGAAGAAGCAACGCTCGTACCATGAATAACTTTATTTTGTTGTAAAAACTCTGTTGGCCATATGGAAGGAATTCCAACTCCAGGAGCTACAATCTCCGGTTTTTCTCCTCCGCGTTCTGTTGGCCCGCGACTACTAAATTGAGCGAGTTGTTGTCTATCATCTATAGCTCCAACAGTAATAACAGAACTTATTGATCCTGGATTTTGGATAGTTGATAATTGTGGCCCGTTGTCTCCAGCAGCTACTACACAAGCAATCTCTAATTTTTCAACTTTGGAGAAAACTCTTTCCATAATTGAATGATGAATTAGATTAGCCCCTATTGGCAAATGTAGAACATCGACCTTTTGTTTACAGGCATATTCAATACCACGAATTACTTGCGATAAACGAGCATTACCGTTATGGTCGACAACTTTTACAGGTAGTAAATTTGCTCCAGGAGCAACACCGAAGTTTTTACCTACAGTAATACCAGCGCAGTAAGTACCATGCCCGTGGTCATCAAAAGGAGTAGTATCGGGAATAAAGGATTTCGCGCGTTGCAAAATGATTTGCTCTTTGATCTGCGGATGATCTAAATCTACTCCTGTACTCAAAAGAGCAATAGTTACATCTTTACCAATACTAAGATGCTGAGCTTCTTTTACTTTCATATAACTGAGCCCCCAGTTACTTGTTGCAGAATGCTCTACATCTGGTAGGTTTATCCATTTATATTTTTTGTCCCAAGTGATACTTTGAATATCAGGATGGCTTGCTAGCTCTTCAATTGCGACTTTATTTGCTTTTACTGCTAGTATATTCACCATATCAAAAAAATAATAAGATGAGATGTTGCCTTGTTGTTCTAGCATCGTGCACATATTTTTGATAGATTTTCGATGCGCCTGGGAATTTATATCAATGTGCTGATGCAACTCAACAAGTGCATATTGCTGGATATCTTCCGCAACCAACTTTTCCTGTAAGAGCTGTCCTATTCTCTGCTGTGCAAAGCAAAGTGCAGTCGTAGAGAAAAAGATAGTTAAAATTATAAATCTACTCATTATTTCTTCCTCTCAAAATACCAAAAACGCATAACTCCGTCGAGACCACCAGAAACAGCAATATTACCTTTTGGAGAAAAGGCAACAGCTTGCACTGATTTACTATGCACACCTGCAAATACTGAAATTTGTTGTCGCCGCGGAATGCTCCAAAATCTAACGGAACCATCTTCTAAACCGGTGATTAAAACACTTCCATCACGAGAAACAGCACAACTAACAATATTTTTTGTATTGTGCTCTATTTCAGTTAAAAAAATAGGTTGGCGAGACTTTGTTATTTTCCACAATTTTATACGATCATCCATGTCAACGGTAATAGTGTAGCGATTAGAAATAAACATTGACATCGCAACAACATAGTTTTCTTCTTTTTTTTCTATGAGACTACGAATATTACTTGGATTAATTCCTCTGTATTCCTTTGGATCATTTTTTACTTCATCTCCACTACTTCCTCCACCTTCAACGATAATAGGACCATCATTAAAATCTAGCTTTTCTACCAGTACACGATTTTCATTACCATAGATAATCGACTCTAATTTTCGAGAATATACTATAAAGTCCATTATTGTATTATATTGTTCATGAAATTCAGGAGGGTCGATTATGAAAGAGTCTTTTACATGTTCGTTGTCCAGTGACACGGAATGGATACCTTCAAAATAATCAAAATCCCATATTTTCACTGTACCACTACGTCCTGTTGCAGCAATGTATTTATTATTGGGAGATATTTTTACAGCAACAACTTCACTTTCTATAGTAAATTGAATATCTTGTGCGTACCCAATATCGTGAGCAGTCACTGTTCCATCTATGTGGCCGCTGGCTACCATTTTTCCATCAGCAGAAAAAGCAAGGTTAAGTATCGCTGCTTTTTGATTAGATGTATTATTTGGCGGCGAGTCTGTTTTTATAATATTGTTATTTTGTAACAATGACTCATTGTTGATTCTGTTGTTTTTATTTTCTTGCAGCGACTGTTGATTAATAACTATTTGATTATTTGATAGTGTTTCTTGGTTACTTTCTGTATTTTCCGAAGTATTATTTTCTGTGGTTGGGCTTATGCTTCCTTGCGTAACAAAAGGACGAGTGGTATTAAATCGCGAGGAAGAAAAAGAAATGATTTCTTGTTCTTCTAGTTTTCTGTTTGGATTGAGTGTGAGAATTGGATTAACCTCTGTATTGACAGCTGGTGTAATAAGAGAACCATCATCAGGTATAATATTTGCTTCTTCACCTTCTGGTGGAGAATTGTCTCCTGGCGGCGTTGGTTGAGTATCAGGAGGAGTAGGAATAGAGCTTGGTGGCGCATTGATTGGAAAAAGACGATCAGCTAACAATAATTCATCGGTTTGTGATGATTTGCCACTAGTATCTTCGTCAATATCAAAATTGTCTCCCACTGCTATTTGTATAGATTTGTCTTCTAGTACTTCCAGTGGAACATCAGAATTTTGTTTTTGTATTTGGCGCAAATATTCTTCTTTGAGTTGAGCTAATAGCTTTTCCTTTTCGGCTTTTTCTCCGAGCTTTTGCTCTTTTTCGAGCAATAATTTTTCTCTAGCTTTAGCTTCTCTTGATTTTGCAAGAGCTGCTTTTTTCTCAGCTTTCCCCCTCATTGTATCAGCATCTATCGCTGATTGATAAGCTTTCTCTTTTGCTAATCTCTCCTGTTCTTTTGCCAACATTTCTTGTTTGGCTTTTTCTTGGGCACTAAGTTTTTCTCTTTCTGCCGTCGAAAGAGAATCATATACTTGAGAGTTTACCCAAAACATAGACCCTGTTACTATTAGTAGAGATGCTATAAAAGTACCAATTGTGCACATTAATTTATTGCGCATTACAAATTTTTGAGTTCGCAGCCATCGTGTATTTCGACGTGCAGAAATTGGTAGGTTCAACCGGAATTTACGTAGATCTTTTGCTAATTCTAAACAAGAAGAGTAGCGATCTTTAGGATTTTTTTCTAAACATTTTAAACATATTGATTCTAAATCCACAGGAATGGAGAGATTAATCTGCCTTGGTGCAATAGCATCTTGATGACATACTTTGTTAATGATGTTAAAAAAGCTATCTCCTGTAAAAGGAGGTACTTTCGTAATCACCTCATACAAAGTAGCTCCTAAAGAATAGACATCAGATGCTGGTGTTACATCTTCATTATTTATCTGTTCTGGTGGCATATACATCAAAGTTCCTAGTATATCTCCTGTTTTTGATAAACTATCTTCAGAACTGACTTCTTTTGCTACACCAAAGTCCATTAATTTTGGCATGTGGTTCTTGTCGATCATTATGTTTGACGGTTTGATATCGCGGTGAATAATTCCTTGTTCATGAGCTTGATATAAACCGCTTGCTACTTTTTCTATCCAAATAGAAATTTCGCGAAAAGAAATTTTACCTTGTTTTAAAGCGCATTTCAGTGATTTGCCGTCAACGTACTCCATTGTAAAAAAATTACGCGGTGTTTCTTCAACGCTATATAGTTTTACAATACTAGGATGATCTAATTTGGCGACTGTTCTAGCTTCGCGAATAAACCTTTTTATTTCTGTTTCATTGGTATTTTCTTTATTAATTAGTACTTTTAGAGCAACTGTTCGTTCGAGTTTATTATCTATAGCTTCGTAGACAATTCCCATTCCACCACGACCTAGTTCTCTTTTTAAAGTATAACCACCAAACTGATGTTTTTCTATCTCGTCATCAGATTCATTATTTTCATTACTTAAAATTATCTTTTCGTTTAAATTATCTGCACCTGTTTCTGTGCTATTTTGGTAATTATCAATAGCTTCTTTAGCAATTGTTTGATTTTTTGTCTCGACATATTTTGTGCTATCAACAATTGTTGCTGTAGTGTCCTCATTAATTTGATTTTTAGTGCCAAGTGTAGTTTTTACATCTTTGACATTATCGGTAACTGTGTTGATGTTATCAACTATCGCCCCTGTAGCGTCCTCGCTAATTTGATCTTTAGTGCTAAGTGTAGCTTTTATAGCTTTGACATCAACTACTGTTGCTGTGGTCTCTTCTGTGTTATTAGGTATATTGTTGGCTAGCATTTGATTAAGAAATTCTAGCTGTTGTCGTGCATGAGGAGATATTGGCGAACCACAACCTAAGCATTTATCTGCTTTTAGTGAGAGTTCCTCTCCGCATGTACAAAAAATGACCGCCCGCATAATAAACTCCGATCAAGATTCTATATTAATGGAAATGAAAGATACAATGATATCTGTTTTTAAACATTTGTAAATATTTTTTATATATTAGGGCGTGTCATCATTCAAAATATTGTGTGTTTTTTCGAGCCGAGCCCGTTTGCGAGCCCGTTTCCGAAACTTTCACTAACAATTTATCAAAGAAGCAAAGTTTCTTTTTCCATCGCAAAAAACTAGTATTGAACCAATAAATCACTTTCTGTCGCTCTCAAAAAGTTTTCGGGCGCGGGCTCAATACTACTGGCGTATCATTAAATGAATCCGTTATATTTTTATCTGTATTGAATGATGACACGCCCTAGAACACCGAATAGTTTTATCTGGGTTTGAAGACAATTGATACCTATGCCACTCCTAGTTGCCCAGAAATTAATACTTTTTAAAATATCTGAGCTTATGAATTCTAAATAAAATCCAAAATTTTAAAAATGTAGTATTTATAAGCACTTGGTGTCTTTCGCTGCTCTGATACTGAAACAAAAGTATTCAGTGTTCTAGGGATTATTATTCTTAGTAAGAAGCGTCATTAATTAAATCAATCAAGGAAAAGGATCCAGGTGTAGGAGATAGGCAATGTGTAAGTATAGGAAAAGTAGTATTGTTATTTAGATATGTTATTCACTATTCTATTTGCAAATAGAATAGTGAATAAATTTTAGGTTAGTTTTAAATATAGGGATAGTGGTGAGTTAGAATCGTTGCTTTAATCTTCTTTTGTTTTCAAAACAGCAAGGAAGGCTTCTTGTGGGATTTCGACATTTCCTACCATTTTCATACGCTTCTTACCTTTTTTCTGCTTTTCTAATAATTTACGCTTACGACTGACATCACCACCATAGCATTTTGCCAATACATCTTTACGCATCGCAGAAATAGTTTCGCGTGCAATGATTTTACCAGAAATAGCTGCTTGAATCGGAACTTTGAACATTTGTCGCGGTATTGTTTCCTTGAGGCGCTCGCACATGTGACGACCACGGCTTTCAGCTCGCGAACGGTGAACAATAATAGATAGTGCATCTACGCGTTCGCTAGACACCAAAATATCTACTTTAGAAAGATCACTTTCTCGATAGTCTAGAATTTCATAATCAAAAGAAGCGTAACCGCGAGACATAGACTTTAGTTGATCATAAAAATCAAACATTACTTCACCCAGAGGCAACTCGAAAATAAGCTCGACGCGTTTTGTATCTATATAGCTCATGTTTTGTTGGATTCCACGACGTTCCATACATAACTGCATGATAGCACCTAGGTATTTTGCCGGCAAAACAATATTTGCGCGAATAAAAATCTCTTCAGATTTTTTTATAAAAGTTAAATCGGGATATTCAACAGGGTTGTCTATAAACTTTGTTGACCCGTCGGACAGCAAAAATTTATAGCGAACTGACGGAGCAGTCACAATAATACTTTGATTGAACTCTCGTTCTAAACGTTGTTGGATAATCTCTAAGTGCAACAAACCTAAAAAACCGCAACGAAACCCTGAACCCAAAGCAGAGGAAGTATCTTTCTCATACACAAGAGATGCATCGTTTAGTTGTAATCTTTCCATTGCTTGTGCAAGGTCTTCATAATCATCGGAAACAATAGGGTAAAAAGAGGAAAATACTACCGGTTTTACTTCGCGAAATCCAGAAAGTGGTCCTTCGCAAGGGTCACTATTTAGAGTAATCGTATCACCATTTTTAATATCACTTACTCGTTTAACCCCAGGAATAATATAGCCTACTTCTCCTGCTTTGAGTGAATCGCGTTTTTCACGATGTATTCGAAAATACCCCAATTCTTCAATATCGTGACTTTCACCAGAAAACATGAATTTCACTTTATCACCCGGCCTTAACACACCATTAAAAACACGCATGTGAATTACCGCTCCGCGATAAGCATCATAAGTCGCGTCAAAAATAAGAGCCGAAACCTTATCTTCTTCATTTCCTTCTGGCTGCGGTACACGTTCAACAATTGCCTCTAGGATATCTTCAACACCTATTCCCGTTTTTCCTGAAGCAAGAATCACTTCGTCCGCGGGAAGACCTAATTCATTTTCAATTTGCAACAGTACACCTTCAACATCAGCAGAAGGTAAATCAACTTTGTTAATGATTGGAATGATTTCAAGGTTATTTTCTAATGCCAAGTACAGGTTAGCAACGGTTTGGGCTTCGACACCTTGTGAGGCATCGACAAGTAAAACAGCTCCTTCGCACGATGCTAAAGCACGTGATACTTCATATGAAAAGTCTACGTGTCCTGGCGTATCTACCAAATTAAGTAAATACTCTTTTCCATCTTTGGCAACATACGGTAGTGCCGCAGTTTGACTTTTAATCGTAATTCCACGTTCGCGTTCTATATCCAATGTATCTAAGGTTTGCTCACGCAAATCATTATCAGCAACCACTTTGGTGATTTGTAGCATTCTGTCTGCTAAAGTGGACTTACCATGATCTATATGCGCAATAATGCTAAAATTTCTAATATTTTCCATTGTTTTTCACTTAATAAACGAAAAAGCAGATATAGAGTGTGTCTACAACTAGTAATGCACAAGGAACCAATATCCAATTTCATAACCAGTTCTACTTATAGACGCACAATATTATATCTGCTTTTCATGAAACGATTCAAAGAAAATTACTCTTGTGTCTCTTCTTCTTTTTCTTTTAATAACTCTTGCTCTAGAGATTCTAAACGCCCTGTTTTTATGCAGTCTAAAACTTTTTTAAGTTCATCTGTCAACTCTTCTGCGTCTTCATAACGTTTACTTGGACGTCTTTGCATCATCTTCATAACAATTCTTGATATCGCCAACGGTATGTCAGGACATATCTCACGAGGATCACGAGGATCTTTACTCAAGCGCTGATGAATAATATCAAGAACGTCATTTCCCTCAAAAGGAACATCACCAACTAACATATGATAAAATGTTGCTCCAAGACTATATATATCACTTTGAATAGTAACGTCTTTCCCTAAGATCTGTTCTGGAGAAAGATAATACGGCGTTCCTAAAATAATACCGCGCGTAGTCATTGAACAGTGCTGATCTGTTACCTTAGCAATTCCAAAATCAACAAGCTTAACAACACCTTCTTTAGTGAGTAAAATATTCGCTGGTTTTATATCGCGATGAACTAAATGATGCTCTTGGTTCAAAGACTCTAATGCTCTAGAAACCTGCATTGTAATCTCAAGAGCCTTTAAAGGAGCAAGTTTTCCATCACCACGTATCGCTTCTTCTAGAGTCTCACCATCAATAAACTCCATTACATAAAAACACTTGTTGCGGTCCATCATCAAGTCATATCCACGTATTAGGTTGTCGTGGTCAAAATTGATAACAGTTAAAGCTTCTTGCATAAAGCGCATAACCGCTTTACGATTTTTGTAATCAGATGGTGGTAAGTATTTGACAATAACTTTCTCATTATCTCGCAAACGAATAGCTTGATAGATATGTCCCATTCCACCTTCACCAATTTTTCCAACAACTTGGTAGTCTAAGTGGTCACTTCCTTGAAGTCGTCCACCTCTAACAGGAAGCTTTCCTTGTACAATAGCTGATTTTTCTAGAAGTTCTATCGCTCGTGCTTTTAAGTCGGGAATTGTAAGAGGTTTTGTTACATAACCACAGCCGCTTTTCAAAACCGAAAGAATTTTATCTTCTGATTCGTATGGTGAACCTAAAAATAAAATAGGAAGACTCTCTAGCTCTGCTTGTAAACGCAATTTCTTTAGAATCTTATAACCATCTAAGTCTGGATTTCCAGCATCTAAAAACAGAAGATTTGGTTTTTTATCAATAAGTACATTTAAATTGTCCTCTGATACCTTTACTTGTTGTAAATCGTAAAGATTAGCAAAACTTTCGCGCAGCATATTAAAAACATTTTCTTCGCAATTTGCGACAAAAATGCGCTTCTTACGAAAATTCATCATTTTCTTTAAAATTGTGCGCGTTTTACGTTGCTCTTCGACAGAAGCTTGAGCTGGAGAACTCGGTAAAATGAGAATTTCATTACTTTCGCCACTTTTTTCATCGCCTGCGACGATGAACTTTACCATGTTAGGTTCATCTAGTTTTGGTATGTCAAAAACAAGCCCCAAAGAGGTCAAATCTGCTTTTCCATCGACAAAACTAGTACCACTAACCGTATCTTCATTTCCACCGCTAAGGCCACTTACCCTACAGTCTTTAGCATTAGTGTAAATAACCGTATCACTTTGATAATCTATTTTAAGATTGTTATATTCGTCAAGTGCTAACAAACTATTTTCACCTTGAACTGGAACTCCCGTAGTTTGAGGCGAAGTTAAAACTAGCTGAAAACTTCCTGTTTCAGCAGGACGGATAAGTACACCTGTCGTAGACCCTTGTGCACCACCAGGCTTAGTATCACTTGCCGTAATCACTGGCTTTTCTATTATATTGTAAAAGCGAAAACATTTTTGCGTGCGCGCACACCCATCAGAAAACTCAACATCCATATAGGCCGGAATTTCAGCCGTATGTACATCAGAACTTCCTTGAGAAGTTGTAAAGTATATGCGACGAACTCCTTTGTACGAACTATCCGTTACTCCGTCAATATTTGTTTGAAGAGCTAGACTAAAAGCTTCACCAGCTATTTCTTCATTGTCATGTTCTGAAGAAATAACAAAAGTTCTACCACGAGGTTCGATAAGCCAGCTTTTACTACCACTATTACTCACATTATAAGTTTGTTGATTTTTTGATACAAAAACTTCTGGGGTCGCTTCTACTTTTCCTAGAGAAGCTTTATAACCAACATCAACACCTAATTTTATAGTAATACTACTATCAGCGGCAATCGTAGAATCATTTTCGTTATCTGGCAAAACAATATACTCGTGAGAAACATCTTCTTTGTCATTCTTAAACAACAAATCTGCTGATTCAATAGAGACCTCATCTGAGCTATTATTTTTTATAGTGAAACTAATCTCACACATTCTCTGAGCTTGCTCTACTATTTCAGGTAACTCTAAATTGAGAATTTCAACCTTGACATCAGCGGGAATATTACGCAGTTTCTTTGGGGTTACGTCTGTTGCTGGTACACTTTTTTCTTCTTTATTTCTACTTTTAATATCCATTAAATAAAGATAAATAACTACCAACAAAATGACAGATATCAGAATAATTTTTATTAGCATAAACCTAGGGCGATGTGCCCCCCCTTAAAAAAATATACTTGATTTTTTCAGTGCTTGATTTTTGAATTGTATTGTATAATTAAGCAAAAGTTTGTAAAGAAAATTCCGAGTTTTCAAGCACAAATACTAGGAGGCCTAAAATGAGTTTACAAAGTGTAGGAAGTATTTTGACACATCTACGAACCCATTCGTACAATAATGCCCAAGAAAAAATAGAATTGTTAGACAAGCTAAAGGCAACTAATCAAGCAACACTACAAAATACGGCATGGATGTTAACAACAGAAGACAAAAACTATCGCGATTTTAGCTATGCTATTTTTTCAAAAAGCAAGAGCAAGGAGACTATGAAAATTCTCCTGGGTGAAATGGAAGGCAAAAATGATGAAATGATAGAGAAGATGTCTTTGATTATCGCCAATTTAGCTCCAACTGGCTTAGATTCTTTTTTACAACAACACATCAAACTCGGAAAACCTCAACAAAAAATAACAGTTCTCAAAATATTAAAAAACATGGGTAACATCGAACCTTACATTCCAATGTATTCAATTAGCTTAAAAGACGCCAACGAAGAAGTACGATCCTTATGCGTTCACATACTTAGTCGCTCGATACAAAAAAATGAAATTTTTACTTTATTATGCCCTTTACTTATGGATAAAAGTGAACGTATTCGTCGTCGTATTATTAAAAGATTAACAAAAGTAAAAGATATAAAAATCATTACTGTAATATTTGAAATTATGTCGCGCGAAACTAAGGATAACCAAGGACTCCTGATCGAAGCATTAAAGGAAATCGCTCTAGCAATGAATGTCGACATTGTGGATTTAATTATCCCTGCCCTGATGGACAATCAGCAAAGCATTCGCAAATCGAGCGCTCTTTTCTTTGCAAGTTTACCTGACCTGCACAAGTCAACGGTTCTTTTATTAAACCGCATGCGCAATCTCAGTTTTGACATAAAGAAAAAAATATTTAAATCTTTCCAAACAATAGAAAAGGAAATAACAGAAGTTATCGTTTTACTACTGCATGACAAAGATCTTAACCATCGAGTAGACGCCCTCATTATCTCAATGAATTTAAATGATGAACGTATACCTGAGGGAATTGGCTCTATTTTGCGCGAAAACGTAGAATGGTGGATTAAATTATTGGGAATTGAAATACTTGCAAGTTACAAACTACCACAAACGATTTCTATTTTACAAGAACATGAAGAAGACTTCTTTTTAGAGTGGGCAATTGTTAGCGCATATGGACAATTACAATTCACAGAAAAACTACCTTTTCTACAACAACATTTATCCAATGAATCGAAAGACATTCGGCGCGCAGCTCTTCACTCTATATATAAATTTGAAACACCCGAGGCAATGAAGATTTTGGAAGAAATAGCAACTCCACAATGTGATCTTTTTCTCCACACTGAAATGAAACTAATGAACGAAAAAAATCCCTTTCCTTTTGCTATTCCTGATTTAGAGAGAAAAAATGACAAAGAAGAACTTCGCGTGGAAATGGAAAAAATGGGGCTTCACTTAGAAAATAATACCTCAAACGAAAATGATGACCAAGAACAATCCGTTGTGTTAGGCATAGATAACTTATCCCATAGAGATGCTTTTTTTCCTCCAGAGGAACCAGCGGATCCAATACAATCTGCAGCTATAGAAGAACCACAATACAACCCACAAGTTCAACCACAACCAAATCAACAAATTGCAAATGTTCCTCCTCTTTCCCAAGATCCAATTAATTTCGTAGAGCGTAATGCTAACAATATTCCTTACCAAAGTCCTACTTTTGAAAATAAAAACTCTAGTTCTGAGCCGCAAAATACAATAGCGATACCTGATGAACCTCAAACAAACGCTAAATATGAAGATACTCTCGCTATACCTGATGAACCTCAGCCAAACACTAAATATGAAGATACTCTCGCTATACCTGATGAACCTCAGCTAAACACTAAATATGAAGATACGGTAGCTATACCCGATGAGTCTCAGTCAAACACTAAATATGAAAATACTCTTGCTATACCTGATGAACCTGATTTATCCCAAATCCACAATATTAAAAAAGAGACAATAAAACCTAACCCGCAAGACTCTCCGCAGGAAAATGAGGCGATGCTCCATAATTTTCGCTCGCGTTTTCATCGCATCACTTCCAATTCTCAAACACAAGAATCAACTCAAGAAATGACAGAACCTACTTTTTCTGAACAAAATAGCCCAGAACAACAAGCCCAACCGTTTAGTATACAAGCAAATAATGCGTCTGAAAAATCATTCCAGCTACACAAAAATGACTCAGAGCAAAGTTCGCAAGCAAAATCGCATATACCAACAATTTTTTCAAAACCTAAAACAGAAAAAAAATCAACCGATCAGAAAAAAATTCCCTTTAGTCTAGGGCAAAAAACAAACATAAAACTCAATATTCGCAAAAAAGACGATGAAAACGAATAACTCTACTTAGAAAAACAGAGATAAACTACACTAAATTTAAACAAAATAATCGCAAATAGAGGTAGTAGCATGTCAACAAATGAAAAAAACTTAATCTCTCATGCTTTGCAATTAGGTATTTTAAATACAGAACAGATACAAAAATGTCTCGCGATACAGAAACAACAAAAAACATCTCTACTTAATATTTTAAATAGCGAAGGTTATATTTCTCAACAGCAAATCAATGATCTTTGGCGAGAAGCATCGCAAATACAACAAAAAACTAAAATAGACATAAAAACCGTTGGCCCGATATCACAAATAAAACAAAAAGAATCGGTTCCATCTTTTAATCGTTACGAAATAATATCTGAACTTGGTCGTGGTGGCATGGGAAGAGTCTACAAAGTTTACGATCAACAACTACAAAGAGAAGTTGCTTTAAAAATGTTGTTACTGGATGCAGGGGAAAACAGTATAGATTTTCAAAGATTCCAAAGAGAAGCACGTGCTACAGCTAATTTTAACCACCCTAATATTATTCGCGTTTACGACATTGGTATCGAAGATAAACATCCTTATTTTACAATGGACTTAGTAGAAGGAGATTGCTTAAAAGACCGTACCAAGAGTTTATCAATACGCCAATCTGTAGAATTAATGGAGAAAATTGCCGACGCTATACACCACGCTCACAGCAAAGGTATTATTCATCGCGACTTAAAACCAGCAAATATAATGTTCGACGATAAAAACGAACCTATCGTTATGGATTTTGGTTTAGCAAAAACATCTCAAGCTAGTAAAAAATTATCCCGAACAGGAATGATTATGGGAACTTTGCAATACATGCCACCTGAACAGGCCGGAGGGAGGACAAGAGACATAGATGTTAGAAGTGATGTGTATGGATTAGGAGCCATTTTTTACGAAATTCTTACTGGTAAACCTCCTTTTACCACAGGAAGTTATGCACAAATGCTAAACCAAATCATAAACACACATCCCACCTCTCCTTGCAAAATAAAGCCTCGCATCCCAAAAGACTTAGAAAATATATGTATAAAGTGCCTAGAAAAAAAGAAAGAAAAGCGTTACCAAAATGCAGCGAGCTTAAAAAGAGACTTACAACGTTTTTCTCGTGGCGAAAAACTAGAAGCATCTTCAGGAACTATGCGCAAAATAGTAAATATTTTAAAGAAAAATCAAACACCCTTAGTATTCGCCTTAATACCTTTTATGATAATATTTGCCTTTTTTCTAGGGAAGTCCATCGACGAAAATCCACCATCTAGAGCAAAAAAAGTAACACAACCAAACAAAGAGCAACAATCAAACAACAAAAAACAAACTCCTCCCGAACAAGAAAAGCAATTGGAAAACATTGCTTTTACAAAGTCGGTATGGGAAGCTGGATGGAACAAAAAACTAAGACTATTTGATTTTACAGTAACAAAGTGGCAAAGCTTACCTTTTTCGAAACAAAAAGATTATGCAAAAAAATACCAAATATGGTTTGCAAACGAATATGGTTTGCCTATCAAAAAAGAGATTCGCAAACTCAATATGAAATTTTTCTTAGTTCCACCAGGTATCGTATTTCAAGAAAAATCAAAAAAGGTTACTGAAAAAGTAACCTTTCCTCAAGCTTTTTTCATGGGGAAATACGAAGTTACTCAAGAACAATGGTTAAAAATGAAAATGACAAACCATTCAAAGTTTAGAGGAAATAACCTACCAGCATCACTAATGAACTGGATTGAAATAGAACGATTTTGCAACAAACTCAACCAACAATCAAAAAAATACTCTTCGATAAGAGTTCCACACCAAAAAGAATGGGCATATGCTTGTCTAGCAGGCTCTACTTATAAATACAACGTAGGCGACAAACTCTATCACCAACAAGCAAATATTAATTATGGCAAACCTGTTCCTATATATACTTACCAAAAATTTGCTAACGCTTGGGGGGGATGTAGTTTTCACGGTAATGTTGGAGAATGGTTAGAAAATTGGATCTATGGATCAAAATGGCCCAAAGATAAGACTAAGATTTTTAAAAAAATACACAGAAGCAGCTTTTTAGGGAAAAAAGAAACACAGCGTTTTGGCTCTGCTGGAAATATGTTCAGAGCTCCTGATCTTGGTTTTCGTCTAATAATTGGAAAACGAATTTTTAGTATTTTTCCTAAGAAAAAAGAAAGACGAAAGAAATAAGAAATCGTTGTCTTTTCAATTTTTTTTACATCTGGTAATTGTAGTGTTACGAAGATGTACTTTTGGAAAAAACAATACGTTCGAAAGTTTTTAATTCAACAAAAATCACAACAATTTTCAAATGGTAGGCATAAAACGCACATTTGCAACTCACTGTTAATACCATCAAATAAACCAGTTTGGAATGTCATATGGAAAATTGGTACACTAAGAAAAAAGGAACGACTACAGCCCAAGGACCTTTTTCAATACATCAAATAAAAAAATATATACAAGAACACCTATTACAAAGTCATGATCTTTTATCTTGCGATCAAAAAAATTGGCAAGAAGTGCATTCTTTTTTCGCATCAAAGCAGTTCGGTGACTATACCATTATCAAAGAACTTGGCCGAGGAGCAATGGGTGTTGTTTATAAAGCCCACCATACATCTTTGAATCGTTATTGTGCGCTTAAAATTTTGATAAAAGCAAACGAAAAGTCTCAAAAACAATTCATTCAAGAAGCCAAAGCAATGGCAAAACTTGATCATCCTCATATTGTATCTATATACGATACAGGAACTTCACCAAAACATTTTTTTGCTATGGAACTTATTGATGGCGAAACTTTAGAAACGTGGATGCAAAAAAAGCAAACCATAAAAAAGCGACTTAAAGTATTCCAACAAATATGCCTAGCTGTAGAATTCGCTCATAAAAATAAAATTGTGCACCGTGACCTCAAACCTGAGAATATTATGATTAACGGCACAAATATTAAAGTTATGGACTTTGGTATTGCTAGACAACTTGATACCCAAAATACATTTTACCAAACAGGAGAAATTATAGGAACACCACATTATATTGCTCCTGAAATACTCAGTGGATTTAAGGCTGATGAACGCAGTGACTTATATGCTTTAGGTGTTATTCTTTATAAAATGTTCACCGGCAGAACTCCTTTTGAAGAAGAAAGTGCCTTACAGTTATTATATTTAATTTCAACGTCAGAACCACCTACTCTTTCTAGTTTTTCTCCTAAAATCAATAAAGATATAGAAGTAGTCTGTATGCACTGTATACAGAGAAAGAATCAGGCCCGATACCAAAAAGTTAGTTTGTTACGTCGGGAAATAGAACGTATTATCAACAACCAAACAATCATAACTCGCCCACCTCATGTATTAAAAAAGATTAGCTTGTGGTGCTACCATCATCCTCTTCCAGTAACTCTACTTTTTATTCTCTTTTTTGTAACTCCCCTACTGACTATTTTGTTTCTATACAATGAAAACTTATCCAAAAACGAGCTAGCAAAAGCCTTAGATAACGGCCGAGCAAGTTTAATTAAAGCTCATTTCGAAACTGCCAAAGCAAATATCGTAATAAAAAATTATCCTCAAGCTTTAAACAATATAAAAAACGCCCATGTTATTATCCAAAAACTACCACAAAAAGATTATAGTCAACAACTTTCTTTCTATCTCCATACAGTACTTCCTAATACTCCAGTGTTAGAAAAAGAATACCGTTTTGTAAAATTCAGAAAAGCAATTGTT
This sequence comes from Candidatus Uabimicrobium helgolandensis, assembly GCF_041508025.1. Lineage (NCBI taxonomy): Bacteria > Pseudomonadati > Planctomycetota > Candidatus Uabimicrobiia > Candidatus Uabimicrobiales > Candidatus Uabimicrobiaceae > Candidatus Uabimicrobium > Candidatus Uabimicrobium helgolandensis. The sequence continues at coordinate 333,516 of NZ_CP165719.1, read as the reverse complement.
TCGCAAAACAAGAAATACTTTGCAGGCATCGTCTATAAAGACAAGCCTATATTTGTTTGTGGTAAATTCTCTCCAAACAAGAACGCTTATCATTTCGATGAAAATTTTTTCACCACTCCATGCCAAAGTGAATATGTTTTGTTTCATAATTCTCAAAGAGCCTATTTTGTAAAAAACTTCACAATAAGCGCATACGACTTTTCACTCAAAAAAGCACTGACTTTTTTTCCCGTAACAGGTCACATAAGTGAAATTGCGTGTTCTCCTGATAATAAATGGTTAGCAATTACCGAAGGTCGCAAAGTAAAAATTCACTCTTTCGAAAAAAATAATAGGCAGACAATTATAGAACATGCGCAAGGAAATATTTGTTTTAGTAAAGATAGTTCCTTACTTGCTGCTTGTGTGCGTGGTGGAATATCTATTTGGGATATACAAAAACAAAAAGAAAAACATTCTCTTAGCTATAATAGAAACAAATTCACAAGTTTAACTTTTAGTCATGAAAATCGATATTTAACTGCAAGCGATTCATTTGGACAGTTATTTGTATATGATCTTGCCAGAAAAAGAGAAACAATCATTGGACAGCATATTAATAATATAAAAGACATTAAACTCAGTAATGATGGTAGAATTATGGCTAGCATTGGCCAAGATAAACGCGCTATGTTATGGGACACTACGAAGAGACTTATCTCAATGATAGAATTGCAGTATATTCCATTTTCTTTATTTTTTGAAAACAACAATCTATGGATTCACTCTTTGTACAAAAAAGACGTTATTGTCCAAAAATGGAACACTGCAAACTACTTTTCAAAAAAATTATTAGCAAACCAAGAATTTCAAGAGCTCTTTTTTAATGCAAAAAAATCTCATAATTTCGAAATCAACGCTACTTTTTCTCAACCACTTATCGTTAGCCCTAGAGGAAATTTTGTTGTACAACCTTTTTTAATAGGTTCTTTTATATGGAACAAACAAGATAAATTCTTTCTTTTACGCGAATTTAGAGCAAGAAATATAGGAACTCTTCACTTTAGCTATAATGAAAAAATACTAGCAAATGCCCAAGAAAAACAAATTGTTTTACTTAATATGGATAGTTTGAAAATACAACAAACAATTAAACTCAATAACACAATAAATTCATTGGAGTTTTCACATGATGATAAAAATATCATTGTAAGTAGTGGGAAACAAATATTTGTTTGTAATATCGATAGAAGAAACAGAACAACGATTGATTTAGAAAATTCCTATGCCGCCCCAAGTCCAAAAGGAAACTTACTTGCCATCGGAACACAAAAAGGTGACATAAGAATATATGATAAAGAATTTTTAAAAGGAAAACTCAATAACGGTTTTCACTTTAGAACGCATAAAGGGAAAATTACAGCCATAAAATGGCATCCTTCGGAGAAATATTTTGCTGTGGTGTATGCTAATAATACAATCTCTTTCTTTCGCCAAAACTCAAAATGGACAAAGTGGAAGGATATCGAATTTACACAAGATATAAAGAAAATGTCTTTTAAACCAAGCAGTGATGCAACATATTTTGCTGTATTCTCAAGAAAAGATATTGTGATTTTTGATTTAATCAATGATTTTTCCGGAAAAATTTATGATGGTTACTTCAAAGGTCATAGTGCAGATATTTTTTCCGATTGGTCAAAAATAGCAATTCCCTCAACTAACGGTAACGTTTTGATTTTTAAAGTTCCTCAAGATATTTATTCTGTTATAAAATAGGAAGACTTAACATGAATTGGATCACAGATAAAATAGCAATAGGAAATCATATTGATGCTCAAAACAAGAAATTACTTCAAGAGCACAATATGAAGTCTATTCTTGGACTCGACGGAAAAAAGCGCAAAAAAATAAACGATATAGAAGATAGCGAAGTATTCAATTTCATTGATGGTTATGGCAACTCTATACAGCTATTCACAAGAGCAGTTGACACGCTTGCCGACTTTATAGAAAACAATTCTCCTGTGTTAGTGTATTGCCATGCGGGACGTAGTCGTTCTCCTAGTATTGTTGCTGGCTATTTCATAAAATACCAAAATATGGATGTAGACAAAGCTGTTAATCTTATATCTAAAAAACGTCAAATAAATATTGCTACAGGACTCAAAGAACTATTATACTGCATATGATTCTTATGAAATTAATCCATTTCAAAATAGTCTAAACCAAGGTAGCCTCATAAGTGATTATAGTTATTTCTGGTATTAAAATAATTGCACTTTAAAATTGATCGGCTACCACTACGATTACGTTAACGGCCAAAAGTCACAATGACTATTCAATTGATGACGCGTCAAAAGCCCTACGCAGTAAAAAAACCATATCTTTTGCGCTTTCATTACAAATATATTTTTTATATTCTTCCATAGTAAACATCTCTTTTTCTGGCATCCATTCTTGAATATACAAACAAAATTTAGAGAAATCATTACTGTATCTTTGTTTCGCCATTCTCCAAGATTGCGCTGCGCAACCTTTCCAACGAATAGACCAGAAATCCGCGCACATTTTTTCCTGATTGTTCAAATGTACTTTATACCAAAAGAGACGCCCTTGTAAATTAAGTAAATCAGCAGATAGTTGTTTTTTTAAAGAGTAGAAATAAATTTTTTTTAGCTCTCTATTAAACAATTCTTGGCTAGGATTATCAGTAAAAAGAGCAACACAAATACTTTTTACCATCTCGTCACTAGATTTAAACCCACCCACATCAAATTTTTTATGTAAAATTTTACTTTCATCGATATCTCGCAAAAAAATAGATCGTTGGTTGTTCGTTATTGAAGATTCACTTCCTAATTGCCAAAAAAATAAACAAGTACATAAAAATAAAAATCCGAAAAATTTCATATATTTACCTAATTGTTTTTTTGCAATTCAAATGCTGCTGGCCACCAATCCCATGTAGTTACCTTTTTCCCCTTGATATAGCAATGTGAAACAAAGTTTTTATGAGATACTTTTATTTTTTCGATACCATAGTCAACAACTTCAATCATTTCTTGTTTTTGCGCATAGGCATCCGAATTTCGATCCTGCCATAAATAAAGTCCTTCTAGTTCTTCTTTTTCAACCCAACCGTTCTTATCAACATCTAATATGATAGCCATCTTTGCATAACCATCTTTAAATCCACCTGCCGTACCAAATAAATTATGACCATCGACTACACTACCATCGATTTCAGGAAGTACAAGTAAAGCATCGTTTTTACCCAACCATTCCATTAGTTCCAAGTTTCCATTTCCTGAGATATCAAATAAAGCTGTACGCTCGCCAAAAAATTTAGGAGCATGAGGACGCCACTCATTTTTAGCAACATCTGGTTTACCATTACAATCCAAATCAATAACAATAGGAGAAAAGTTTTTTGCCGCCACTACTGTAAAGTTTTCATTTCCAACAGCAACAGTTTTACCTAATAAATCAGATCTTTCAAAAGACCTTCCTGAGCGACCAGCAAAATCATCTGCACGAACAAAAGCTTTTAATTCTGCATTTTTACTATCAATAAAAAAAGCTGTATTATCGAAACTTCGTGTAGTACTTTTTACCGCTTTTGTAATTTGTTGTTGTAATTGATTGATTTGCTTTTTTGAAAAAGTATTCGCAAAGCTTTTATTTAAAGATTTAGTTACTTCTTTTCCAAGATGAGTGCCAATAACAAACACATCATTTGCAACTTCACTATTGCCAATAACATCTCGGTCAGTAATGCCTTTGCGAATAATACGTTTTGGTAGAGAACGAGTTCTAGTACGAAAACTTCGACGCGTATTTGTTCTTTGTTTAGACTTAGGCGAAGAGAGTAAACGCTCTTTTTCTAACAAATGCGGAAACTTCACTACTGTATCTAAAAATTGACTTGGATCAAAGTTATCTTGTTCATCACCAAAAATATTTGTAACTACGCATAAAAAAATCAAAAATGTTGTTTTAAACATAAGTTTCTCCTTTTAAAATCGAAAAGATCATCCACACAATAAAATATTAATATTTATAAAACCTAGTATAAAGACTGCTCCGACAAAACAGGCCTATTTGAGATTTTTTTTCAAATATTTTTGATTTTTTTATCCGCGACAGTTAAATTCTAAAGAACTATAAAATTATATTGTTGCAAAAATTTGCGTAGTAATATCTATTCGGCAAAAGCGAAACGGAGAAACTTTTGAAAACCTATAAGACTAGCTGCTGTGAGAACCAAATAGAAGTTCACGTGACTGAGAATTCCGTTGTAAAAATAAACTGTAGAAAATGTGGAAAAGTGATGTTCACTTTTCCTGGTGCGGAGGATAAATTACATACGCGCAAAGTTTATGATTCCCCTCTTAAACAAGGTACGTCAGCAATGTTTCTTGGTAAATACCGAGTAATAAAAAAAATATCAGAAGGGACTTTTGCAAAAGTTTATTTGGCGTATGATCCTGATCGCAATGAAAAAATAGCACTAAAACTACTTAAATTTAAAAAGTATATCCAAGGAAAAAATAAATCGGAAATGTCACGAAGTTTTGTAAATTATTTTATTCGCGAAGCTCAGATTCTTTTAGAACTCAATCATCATAATATAGTAAAGGTAAAAGGTAGCGGTAATATCTCTGGTAACCCTTACTTGTCCATGGACTATATTCCAGGACCGACACTAGATGAAGCGATTGATGAACTATACGACGATTACCCAATGCAACTACTTGTTATACATCGCCTAGCCTCTGCTTTAGAATACGGTTATGAAAAATTCAAGATCATCCACCGTGACATAAAGCCGCAAAACATCATTATGCACCGTGATCAAGGAAATATGCCAATGCTTGTTGATTTTGGTTTAGCTAAGAGCCTTGGTAACCATTACCATGCACTCACCTTAGACGGAGTAATTGCTGGAACACCTCATTTTATGCCTGTAGAATACTTTACCCAAAAAGATTTAGATCATCGTGGGGATATTTATGCTCTAGGAGCGACTTTGTATTTCATGGCGACAAAACATAAACCTTTTCATGATATTTCCGATGTTGTAGATATAATGCACGCAATAAAAAATAAAAAACTAAGGCCCATGAGAGAATTCAATGCCAACATTCCAGAAGCGCTCATTGAAATTACCAAGAAAGCCATGGCTCCAAAAAAAGAAAACCGCTACAACAATTACGCTGAGTTAAAAATAAAAATAGAGGAAACCCTCACAACCATGAAATAAGTGATAAGCCACTTAACTCAAAGCTAATTGCCATTTGTTAATTATCTTAGGATTATTTATCAACATGTTCGAGCAAAAAGATAACGTGCGTTAATCACAAAATACATTTGCAAAAAAAAGATTTTGTGCTACTATTATTATAGGAATAATTACTTGCTATTGTGTCACTTATACGCAGTGACATAGAATTTATATTCTATTAAATCCTTATCTAATAACTTAAACTTAAGCGAGGAATATATATGAGATTATTTGCAGTAACCATTGTTTTATTTTCCATGCTGCTAGTTACAGGTTGCGGTCGTAATATATTTATAAGCAACGATGACTATGATCGTGCTTGGGTTGCTTCGCAAACCGTAATGAACCGTCACGGTTTAGCAGTTAAACCTTCAAAAACAAGAGAAGATACACTTATTGCTGTAAGCCGCGTAGAAGGTGATTTTGCATCAAACAAAAATCGCGTAAAAGTGGTTACACGAATAGTACAGGACGAAGACGGTTATTATGCCCCTTCTGTTCGCGTTCTAGAACAACTTGATGTATCTGAGCCTAAGGCATGGGGACACTCAAATTATCAACCAAATCATCATTGGGTGAATGTTGGTAGTAACGCCGCTATGGAAGCTCGTTTATATAATGAAATTATGGATGTAATGAGCGGACAGGTTAACACATACAGTGGACAAGCATGGCAACCAGTTACACATAAAGAACAAGCACCAAGAAGATCAGCGACTCCTACGCAAGCGGGAATCAAAAAAGAACAGGAAACAGAGGAAGCAGACGCTTTAGATTTCTCACCAGAAACATTCTAGATTTATGCTAAAATATATACTTTTTTCCTTTATCATACTTATAACAACGTTGCAAGCTCAAAGTAATATTAATGACTTGCATCGTTATGCTAAAAAGCAAAACATCACAGACTCTCAGCAAGATATTACTGCTGGAGAAAATTTTTTTCAAAGCAGCAACTTTTCGCAAGCTACTTCTAAATTTGCTGCTGCTGCTTTGAAAAGCCCCGACCACCCTGTTCCCTTTTTTTATCTATCCCTGTGTAGTTTTGCAAACAAAGAGTATGTTTTGGGCGGAGATCTCCTCCGCCGATCTATTAATCTTTATCCTCACTGGCAACAGGCGCGTTTTAATTTCTTAGCTATTTTTCCCGACAATTTTGAATTTTTAAGGAAAAGAGACGAATTTGAACGTTGGCTATTAACCACCAATCGTCCAGAAAACACTTACTTATTGTTTGGATTTTTGTGTCAATTTTCTGAAAATCGTAAAAAAGCGCAAACAGCTTATCAACTAGTTTTAGCTAAAAACCACAGCCATATGGAAGCTCAAAAACTCTATGAAATGGTAAGCGGTGAAAAAGCCAATTCTTTTTATTTAAGTTACGAGCAAATAGAACAAATTGGATATAGCTATCTACGACAAGGGCAATTTGTAAATGCTGTAGAGCAGTGGGGAACAGCTTTTGCGTTATATCCTGAAAACCCACAAACGCTCTATAATCTAACACACAGTTTCGCCGCAGTTAAAAAATTCCCTCACGCTGTAAAATCTCTACTCAAAGCTTTTCAGCTTGCTCCCCAAGCATTTGACGAACAATTTTCTTTGGAAAAGCAATTTGGAGAAGTACGTTACTTTGAGGAAACTGTTGCAAAACTAGAAGAGCAAATTCAACAAAAATCAGAGGACTTAGATCTTCTTTTTCTATGGGCTTATTTATCTTTTTTGCGCGGAGAAACAAAGCGCGTACAAATTGCAATTGAACACTTACGCCAACAAAAATATCATCCACAACAAATTGATTTTTTGTGGGAAAAGTTTCTTCAAGGACCAAAAACACCCAAAGAAACATCACGAAAAATAGATACCGAAAAAAAACCTCGCAAACGTATAGAACAACCGCGACGAGTAAAGAAATCTTCTAAAAGAGATTTCTCATTATATCGTCCTACACTTCGCGAAGGACTAGAACTTTTTTATCAGGAAAAATATCAAAAAGCAGCGCAATTCTTTACCAGACAAATTACAAGTAACGATGGGAAAGAAGCTCTATGGTTACTATGTATGTCAAGTTTTGCAATGAAAAAATATGAGGGCACATACGGACTTCTCAAAAAAACAGTCATTGATAAAAAACTAACGGTTTTAGATTGGCCTCAATATTATCCTCGAGCGTCTACTTTTAAAAAACACCTAAAAGAGCTAGCTGATATTGTCAAACAACAACCAACGAATATAAAAGTTCTATCCATTTTTGGATATATATTAGCGACAACAGGACATAAACAACAAGCGCAGATTATTTTTGAACGACTTGTACAACGAGTTCCTGATGATGAGTTTGCTAACTTTATCTTACAGCTCTTACGAGAATAATTATGAATAAATTGGTGAACGTTGTAAAAATTATCGTTGTATTATGGATTGTTCATCTTATATCTGCTATTTTTACTGATATTCGCCAATATGGAATTATACCTAGAGAAACTGTTGGTATTGCTGGTATATTTACTGCACCATTTCTTCATGGTGATATATACCACTTAATGGCAAATACCACCAGTTTTTTTATATTTGGTTGTATTTTAGCTCTTATCGAACCTGCTTTGTTTTTCTCTATTTTAATAAACATAATGATAATAGGAGGGTTTGCTACTTGGATTTTTGCCCGGGAAGCAAATCATATTGGGGCTAGTGGTGTTATTTTTGGTGTTTTTGGCTACATTGTAGCCGCTGGATTTTTTCGCAAAAAATTTGTATTTGTTTTAGTCTCTATTTTGGTAATTTTTATCTATGGAAGTATGATTTTTCAAGTGCTTCCAGGGGAACCAGGTGTGTCTTGGGAAAGCCATCTTTTTGGTTTTTTGGCAGGTATATTTACAGCACACAGATTCTCAAAAAAAGCACCGCAAAAAATCATTATCATTACAAAACCTAAAAAAGCTAAGCCAAAGTTAAAGCCAAAACCTAAACCTCTTCTAGCCAAGAAAAAAAGTAAATCCACTCCTAAAAAAACCAAAACTGGTCAAAATCCTTTTCGAAAAAACCTTAAAATTCGAAAAAAATATTAGGAATGTAATTCTGATTGAAGTTTGCAATTTGCGATCGCAGTACTCCAACCAAAAAAACGCAGGATCACTCTTAACGCAAATAATAAATACCCCTCGCGCCATCAAGAAGTAATGCAATCCCTGCAAAAACAAACGCTCCGTATAGAACATAAGGAAAAATATTCATTCCGAAAACCATAACAATAATTGCTAATAAAGTAAGTAAAAGAGTTATAGAGTGTCGATATGGAGATGTTTTTTGAACAAGATGTTCAACAAAGAGCTTTCCGCAAAACATCGTATTGTATGCCAAAATTAAAACTGCAGCCAAAACATCAGGAATATAAAGCAAGTAGTTAGCTGCTGCAATTGTGAACATTGCAAAAAGTAAAAGAATGCACTCCCAAAGATTTTTTCGTACACGCAAGATACACCTCAACGCAGTGTAAAAACTAATAATCATTGCAAAAATAATAGCAATAGTTACAAAATGAGTTGTTGTTCCATCATATTGTAACCATGATGGTCTTTGAAAAATAAAAGCGGCTAAATAAACGCCCATCACCATAAACAAACCTTCATTTGTTCCTAAACGACCACTATGAAAAACGCCGGTATAGTGATGCTCCCATATTGTACAAAAAAATGCAATTCCAATAGAAATACAATATAAAGCAAGAATCCATCCATGAAGACCAAGCACAATCGCCATTCCCATATTAACAACTATACAACTAAAAGAATCTAACCAATGATCAAGAAACTCTCCAAGCCGAGAAGATTGGCCTGTACTTCGTGCATGCATACCATCAATATTGTCACTAGCAGTATAAATAAACAATAATAAGGTTGCAGTCAAAAAAGCCCAATTGTGCCCATAAAAAGTTAAATAAACGCTTACACCACTAAGAAGCATACAAAAAAAACCAAAAATAGTTATTGTATTTGGTTTGAGCTTCGTTGGTAAGCATTGTACAATAGGTTTCCACACAAATTGCGTTAAAAAACCCTGCATCAAAGATTTTTCATCTACAGTATATTTATATTCTTCCATAATCTAACCTAATACTAATACAGAGAGAAAGAGTGTTAAAACATTTTTTTTGCTCTCTAGGCGACTTAGGGAGCATAGACATGCTACGAAAAACAAGCATAACATATTCATAGAAGAGAAAAAATATGAAAATAATCACAAAGCTAAATCGCAACATCACTACACGTCTTGAAAATACTTCAGTATTTGTCTTTTGCTCATATGCAATCATTGCTGCTTTTATGACGTATTTTTGTATGTACGGATTTCGCAAACCATTTACTGTTGCCACATATGAGGGACTTAGTCTCTGGGGAATAGACTTTAAAATTGTTTTAATCATTAGTCAACTCATCGGTTACGCACTATCAAAATGTCTTGGTGTAAAATTTGTGTCCGAGATGAAAGCCAAGTATCGTGCGTGGGGATTAATTCTAATGATCTCTTGGGCAGAAGCAGCATTATTACTATTTGCTGTTGTTGACGATCCTGTAGTCCGAACGATAGCCATATTTTTAAATGGCATTCCACTAGGAATGGTCTGGGGTTTAGTTTTTGGATTTTTGGAAGGACGGCAAACATCAGAGTTGTTAGGAGCTGGCCTTAGTTGTTCTTACATTATTGCAAGCGGAGCAGTAAAAACAGTAGGTGCTTTGTGGCTAAATCATGGCATCTCACAATTCTGGATGCCTTTTGTTACAGGCGCTTGTTTTTTCCCTATTTTTTTACTCTCTATATGGGCACTAAGTTTAATGCCTGATCCTACCCCTAAAGATCAGGAAGCAAGGACTAAACGCGTTCCAATGAATAGTAGTCAACGTCGTGAATTTATCAAAATGTTTTTTCCTGGCTTACTATTTTTAACAATTCTATATTTCTTTTTGACAGCCTACCGAGGCGTACGTGATGATTTTGCTGCAGAAATTTGGCTTGGTCTTGGATACGGTTCTGAACCTCTCATTTTCACAAAAGCAGAAGCTCCTATTCCATTTGTGGTAATGTTTTTTCTTGCCCTTTTGTATTTAGTAAAGAATAATCGTATAGGGTTATTTGTCACACACTATATAATGTTAGCAGGCACTTTACTTATAGGCATTAGCACTCTTCTTTTTGATGCACAAATCATAGATGGTTCTGTGTGGATGATTTTAGTGGGGTTAGGGCTTTACCTCGCTTATGTGCCATACGGCTGCGTTCTCTTTGATCGCTTAATCGCCGCCTTTGGGGTAACCGCCACTGCTGTATTTATGATTTATTTAACAGACTCCGTTGGTTACATTGGAACTATTGCTATTAATCTCTATAAAAACTTTTGGCACGGAGAGATGTCGATGCTTTCTTTCTTTAGACTTTTCTCTTATGTAACTTCCGTATTTTGTAGTTTGTGTTTCGCTGCAAGTTTATTGTATTTTATGTATTTTGCTGGAAACAAACATAAAAAGGAATAACTATGAAAAACTTAACTTATGGTGAATGCCGCGACTTTATAAAAGGAATTACTCAAGTCACAGTCTATGAGAATCAAAATGCGACAAATTTATCAAAATTGATATCCAAGTACGGTCTTGAAAGTAAAGTCTTAGTCATTACTGGTGATAACAAACACGCAATATTGTTTCCTTTTGGATCAAAATATTGGGTTATTTATTTCTATAAAAATAAATTTTATAAAGAAAAACATGTAAGCTCTCCGCTTCGCTATGAATCTAAAAATTACAATGTAACTTGTCATCAAGTTTCATTGAATGAAATGATTATATGGCTAGATAGCCATCGTTTTATGGAACAGCAAGTCAATCTAAGTCGCGAAGATTCAGAAATATTGTCACGGCATAATATTAATATAGAAAAGAAAAAAACCACAAGGAAATTTCTTTATGATGCTTACGCCAAAACAATTACTGGTGATGACAAAAATATACCTGATGTCAAAAAAGTAGTCGACAAATACTCAAAACCCATAGAACCGCTACTCATGGTTTTCGAAGAAGAAAACAAAAAAGATGATATAGAAATTAGCGAACATGATAGCGCTATTTTCACTCGCTATGGATTTAATATTGATCGCGGAAAAACCAAATATAAAACTCTATGTGAGCAAGTGAAAAGAAATACCATTAACGGTAAACTAGGAATGACAATCTCTCCTGAGGACCTTGCTGTTTTTCGTAGATATGGAATTACTTTTGCTCCATCAGGAGAAGCAAAAGGAAAAATAAGATTACCTTTAACGCGCTCTGCTTTATTAAAACGCTTTTCAGTAATTATTATTACTCTTGTCATTATTGGTGGAACAACCTGGCATTTTTATGGCCCAGCTATTCGTCACTATCTTGGTAAACAAAAAAATAAAATACAAGCGAATCTAGAAGTAGCACATGTAAAGCAAGAGTTACGTGATATAGAAGAGTACACACAAGAAGCTGACAAACTCTATCAGTTAATTGTCGACAAATACCCTGCAACATTGGGATACATCGATCCCCATCCACGTATACAGCCACTTATAGTAAAAAGCAAAAGCTTTGTCTCTCAATTTAAAAAAACTATAGTCAAAAGTAACGAGCTTCTTCAAAAGGGGCAACACGAACAAGCTCTAAAAGTATTGCAACCTCATAACGACCAACACGATGAACATTATCAAATAAAATTAGATATTATTCGCCGTATAGTTTCTAGCCTAAAAACAACGCGCTATATTAATCGCGCTCTAAAAAACGAATGGTTACAAGAAGATAATATTACTACTGTTCTTCGTAAACTACGCAACTATGCATTTAGCGCACAAGAACTTATTGACACCATTGAAGAAGAACAACTACTCATAGACACAAAATACGAAGATTTTAAAGACAAAATTCCTTTGGACATCAATATCGCAACTAAGATGAGAATTTACAAAAAGCAAGTTGATAACCTAGAAGAGACCATACGCAAAGCTGAAAAATCTATTGTCGAAGAAAATGATCACAAAATAGCCGAGAGAATACTAAGCGGTAACGAAAAATCCTCTCAAACAATAGAAGAGATCATTGCACCGTACAGTAAATTTCAATCGGACATTATCAAAGGTTTAACAAATATTTACGAAGATATAGACCAAAAAATCCAAGGGCTAGAAGTTTTAAGACAGAAAAAAAGTGATAAAGGTGAAGTACTACAAATCATCGTCCAAAAATCACAGCAATACGACGATCTTAAAAAGATTACTCCTAGTGTGGAAAATCTATTGCAAGAAATAAAAAATATTCCAACTAATTTGGGAATTCAACAACCACCAACGCAAATAGCTGCAAGTATTGATCTAGCGAAAAATCATACTAAGTACCTACGTGATTTAATAGCAACAGCTAATGAACACCTAGACAATAACAATACCGCTGATGCAAAAGAAAAACTAGAAAACAGTAATAACAAATACGAAGAAATAATGAAAGATCTTAACGCTGCATCAGACATCATGCGTGAAATTCGCCAAACAGCAAAAGCATTACAAGTAGAAAATAGTAAGCGCGCCAAACAATACTCGAAGCGTATCGTTTACATACAAAAACAACAAAATACTCTGCAAACAATGCTAACAAACTTCTCAAAGCAAATAGATAACTTTGACAAAGTACTTCCTTCAAATCACGCTTTCATAACAGAATTAAAACAATACCGAGAAAAATATTCTTCATTTAAAAAGCTAAACACACAAGTACAAAAGAAAATAGAACTCGCGCAAAACAACTTCCAAAATAAAAAAATTGCTGATGCTCTAAAGCTCGTTTCTACAAATACATCTCTTACAACTAAAGTAAAAACAAGTATTGGTGAAATTACTCAATCTCTAAGCGAGATCAAACAATTTATTGCCGTTATTGATCAACAAAAACAGCAGTTTCAGTTAGCTAAGCGCGTAATTCACATAGAAAATAAAATTCAAAAATACACAACAAAACTAAAAAGTATCTTACTGCCTCTAGAAAAAAAAGCGGTGCGTCTCAAAAAAGAATTTCCAACAAGTCAAGGGCACAAAGACATAGATATTTCTTCTAAACAAACATTAATTGTTGCAAAGCGAGTATATAGTTTTTACAGCAAAAAACTACGCGAAAGTAAAAGACTAAGTAATCAAAAAATGTACAGAGAGGCTTTGACAGTACTTGAAAAATACGAAGGTAAGCGTCTAAGCCCAGCAAATTTTGCGCAAGACCTTAAAGACTTACAAACAGATTTAAATAATCAATTAAGTCAGGCTAAACTGCAAAAGCAAAGTGAAGGAAGAACAAACACAGCGCAAATACTTATTGTTGAACTAGAAAAAAGACGTGCTGGCCTTCGTAAAACAATTCCAACTCTTCAAAATGATCTAATCACTTTGCGCAATATTTATCCTGAAGTTTTAAAAGAAACAGTAGGCTTTTCTGGTGCAGAAAAATACGTTGATTTTGGTAAACAGGAAATAGAAGAGATAAACGAATTATTACAAGAAGCGCAAATTTTAATGATGGAAAAAAAATTCGCCGCTGTTGTTACGATGTTAAAGCCATACAGCCAAAAAGAATCCCCTGGTCTTTCTGTTTTATCAACTCTACAAACACTGGAAAAAAATTCGCGCAATATTATCAATAAAATGCAAAATCCACAGCAAAAACAACAAATGGAGAAAAAACTACTAGCACAACAACAAAAAGCAAATCGCTTAAAACAGCTACAACGCTCTCCTGGAAATTGGTACGATGATATCGGCCAAATATTCGTACAATACGAATCGCTTGCTTCGCAAATAGTAAGCTCTTTAAAAGGACGAGGAAGTCGCATAATACACTCAACAATAGAAAAACGTATGCGCACAATTAAGGAATATCCAGAGCAAATAGCTGAGATTGATTACAGCCTCGAATTTATTAAAAGCCGTGGTAAAAATATTAACAAAGAAGTGTCTTTATCAAAAAAGAAGCAACTAGCAAAATACTTACAAAATAAAATTATCAACGTAAATGTTGACAGTGAAATATTCCAACTGCAATCTGCTGTAAGTAATTTGCGCAACGAACTTCGCTTAGGAGGGTGGGTAGAAGAAAATACTCTACGCGAGTATTTAAGAGCTTTAGATGCGATAAAACGTGCTTTTGAAAATGAGCACCGAGTAATCGCAAGCCCCATCATTAGTTTAGAAGCACAAATTCCGCATTAGACAAATATAGGACACGCTCTATATAGAACGTGTCCTATAATAAAATAGAATAAATCTACCTCTGAGGAAAAAAATGCTTGCAAATATCATTCGCTGGGGATTTGTTACGATAAATCTATGTGTGCTCCTAGTTCTATTCTTCCATAAGAGCCATGAACCCCAAGTTTTTTCGCGTTACAGCTATAACTATTTCACACTTTTATGTATAGAAGCGATCAATATAATTGTTATTTCTTGGATATTTATCAATAAAAAGCGTTACCAGATATTTTACCAAAGATTACTTACTTACCAAGTAATTCCAATCGCCATTACCATTACAGCTCTTCTGCTCGTTACCGATTGTTTTATTGATCTAATGATCGTACCCGCACCTATACTTCTCCTATTTTTCGTTATATTTGCTCTTGTTTTTCTGGCAAGCCATCATCCACGAAAAGTTATTACTAAAATCACTTTAGCTGCTACAACTATAGTTGTAAGTATTGCCTTAACTGAAGTTGTTTTTAATACTTTTCTATTGACCTCTAAAATTCCGGAGAACGAAAAATCGTTTGAACGAGAAATATCATCTTCGTGGCCGCAAAAAATTTCACCAAACAAGCCTAAAAATACCTTGAGAATATTAGGGCTATGTGATTCATTTGGGCGCGCTGGTGGTCACAAAAATTATCACTATCTGCTCCAAAACCTATTTGCAAAAGAAAACAAAAAAGTAGAGATCATTAATTTTTCTGTAGGAGGCTACGAGCCACTACATCAATTATATATTCTTCAAAAATTTGCCGCCAAATACCAGCCTGATATTGTTGTACATGGATTTTTTGTAGGTAATGATTTTGCTAATCCAGACACAAATACTTCTCAGTTTGCCGAAATTAGTGTTCGTAAGCGCAGCGGTATTATGAAATTTCGTCCGCACTATTGGGGATTGTCACAGTGGCTCCGCAATTATTACAAAACTCGGAAAAACGTTATTAACAATAAGAAAATGTTCAAAAAAAACACCTTTCTAACAATCGAATACCAACGATTACAAATTTGTCGCCCGTTTCCTCCTCCAAAAATAAAATGGAGTGAAACGATTGCGATTATAGACAAAATACGCAAACATACACAAAATATACGAGCAAAATATATAATGGTAATTCATCCAGATCAATTCCAAAGTGACAGAGTTTTACAATCACAGTTGCAAACTAAATACGAGATTAAGTGGCAAGACTACCAACTAAAACTTCCACAAAAATTCTTATCAGTTTACTGCCAAAAAAACGACATTCAGTACCTAGATCTTCTACCTTATTTTGAAAGTAATAATAAGGAATTATATCTACAGCAAAATACTCATTACAACGCAGAAGGAAACCAAATCGCCGCTGAAAAGATATATGAGTTTTTACGCGAATATCTCAAAACTACTAATAAAAAATCAGGAATTAAGTAGGACCTGTCATCATTCAAAATATTGTCTATTTTTTCGAGCCCGAGCCCGTTTGCGAGCCCGTTTCCGAAACTTTCACTAACAATTTATCAAAGAAGCAAAGTTTCTTTTTCCATCGCAAAAAACTAGTATTGAACCAATAAATCACTTTCTGTCGCTCTCAAAAAGTTTTCGGGCGCGGGCTCGCAAACGGGCTCGGGCTCAATACTACTGGCGTATCATTAAATGAATCCGTTATATTTTTATCTGTATTGAATGATGACACGCCCTATAAAGAATACAAATAACTACTATAAAAGAGATGTGCGCTGGCGAAAAATAAAGGAAACAAGCAATTCATTAAAAACATTGTTTTTAGTAAAGTTTATTTAAGGAATGTAATTTGGATGTAAAATACGAAGCAATTGTTGTTTTAGGAATGGCGCTTGATGAACAAGACCAACTAAACCAATTAGCGCAAGCGCGAGTGATTTTAGCTGTGGATTACTACCATAAATATCGTTGTCCTGTTGTTGTTAGTGGTGGAGGGCTTACTAAGAAAAGTGAAGCACAGGCAATGAAAGAATACTTGCAAATACTACAAGTGCCACAAAAAGATATATTCATGGAAGACGAATCAATGGAAACAATCGGCAATGCTTATTTTGTTAAAAAAAATTTCATCGATAATTACAAATGGAAACATATTATTGTGATCACCTCTAATTTTCATATAGCAAGAGCTCAACAAATATTTAGTAATGTTATTGGTAAAGGTATAAATATTACCTTTGTAGGAGCAAAAGATTGTGTTTGTGAAGAACAAAAAAAGCAGTTGTATTCGCTTGAAAAAATTTTCTTGGAAAAATTAAGTTTTTGTTGGAATTCTAAAGAACCTCAAAAGCGAAGCTCTTACTTTCGAGAACTATAGTTGTTTTACTATACAGCTAAAATATCTTTCTTCTCTAGTTTTGTATATAGACACTCAACACAAAAAATTGCAAAATAACGGCAAGAAAGCATAGATATTGCAACAACATCAAAAGTAATTTGGTTTTCAGAAGAATATAAACAATAACAAAGTGTTAGTAAACATACAGTTAGTTTCAATAGACATGATTTCATTTTTTTTCCTTTAATAAGTATGATTTTTATTTATGTATACATAGTAACAAAACGCCATACTCTTATCACCCAAAACCCGTAAGCACTATATTTACTACATTTCAAAAGACAAAAAGGCTCAAAGTCAATAAAATAAGTCAATAAGACGCGATGATACTCCACGTAAGCTAATTTACATAGCCTTACAGCCAAAAACATTTTTTCAAAATAGCATTTAACATCAATTTCAAAACATTTTTAGGATTAAAAATGAGCAACCTAACTATCATCCAAACCAAAATGGTTTATGTAGATGGACAAAGAACAAGTGAAAATTGGATTTGCTATAAAAATCTTCTTAACTCGTTTGAAACAGCATGTAAAAGATCTTCTTTTATCATTATAGACTTAACCAACGGATGCTATTTAAGCTCAGCAGGAACAATGCTATTAATAACAATATCAGAAAAAGCTAAAAGAAAAAAAATCACTCTTTTGCTATGCGCACAACAACAACATTTACAAATATTTGATATACTAGGAATTCTAGAAGCAGATTTTTTCCAAACCTTTAAAAGCTTAAAACAATGTTTGGAATTTCTGGGAGATAAAATCAAAGGAAAAGAAATAATAGAAGCGAAAATTGAATTAGACAATGAACAGGCGTGAGTGACTTCTGGCGGGGCATGCATCCGCTGCTCTGTAAGAAACAGTGTTTTACTACATAAACTACAAAAGCCACAACTTAATTATACCAAGAGCGTTGGTATTCCTCTACTTTATTTTTTGGTCAGGCCATTTAATTCTTTTTTTGTTGATTTTTCAAGAAATGCATAAGGTACTTATTTTACTTGCTATAGAGCTAATAATAGCAAAAATCTCTTTTTGAAATTTAAGATAAATTGAAGACAAATAAAAAATTTCAATTATAAGCTGCTACCTTCGTAACATCGAAGAAAAAAAATGAATGTAAATTAGGGCGTGTCATCATTCAATACAGATAAAAATATAACGGATTCATTTAATGATACGCCAGTAGTATTGAGCCCGAGCCCGTTTGCGAGCCCGCGCCCGAAAACTTTTTGAGAGCGACAGAAAGTGATTTATTGGTTTAATACTAGTTTTTTGCGATGGAAAAAGAAACTTTGCTTCTTTGATAAATTGTTAGTGAAAGTTTCGGAAACGGGCTCGAAAAAACACACAATATTTTGAATGATGACACGCCCTATCAAGAAAAAAAGAATTAAATGACCGTGACCTATTTTTTTTACAAAGCAATACTAAATACTTCACATACCCACTCAATACAAGTCACAGTATTCCTTAACAGTGCAGTAAGGCAAAGACCACTGAATGAATCCTCGTAACTCTGTACTTATTTCCGTACGCTCTAGGTCTAACTTCGAAAGATTCTTTAATTGTCTAAATTCAGAAGGCAGAGTCCTTAGTAGTTTATTAGAATATAAATTTAATTCAGATAGATTTTTTAACTGCCCAAATTCAGAAGGCAGAGTACTTAGTTCGCCGTAAGATAAATCTAATTTGAGGAGATTTTTTAGCTGTCCAAATTCAGGAGGTAGAGTTTCTAATTGATGATAAGCTAGATTTAACTCTAAGAGGTTTTTTAGCTGTCCAAATTCAAAAGGTAGATTACAAAGTTTATTGGAAGCCAAATTTAATTTCAAAAGATTCTCTAACTGTGTAATTTCAAAAGGCATACTGCTCAGTTCATTGCTCGACAGATTTAACTCCGAGAGGTTTTTTAGCTGCCCAAAACCAGGAGGTAAGCTACAAAGTTTATTAGAAGACAAATTTAATTTCGAAAGATTCTCTAACTGTGTAATTTCAAAAGGCACACTGCTCAGTTCATTGCTCGACAGATTTAGTTCTGAAAGATTTTCCAATTGGAATATATATGTTGGTATTTTTTCTAGCTTTTTACAAGCCAGAGAAAGTTTAAAATTTTTAGAAAATCCACAGTTGTTAAACTTACAATGTTCAAGATCCCCAAACTCTGCATCGCTCCTAAAAGAACAGTTATCAAAAGTAGAATTTTTAATATTGTACAACTGGTTTAGATAAAAAGAGCAAGCGTTATATTTCGTATTACTGTTAACATACTCTAATGATTCACTTTTAAATCCGTTCAAAATAAACCTCAAAATAAAAACATTATAAAATCAAAAAGGCAAAAGCTCAAGTTGTTTTATAATTTTAAACCTGTGGACAGACCAAAGGAATGGGAGCAATGAGTCCTAGAAGTTACTGGGAAGGCATGGTTGATGAACTATCTAGAGCAGATGGTTCGCTTGGAAACATATGCTGAAGATATGATCTGCGATAAAGAGAAGTTTGAAGGAACGAGAAGATTACTTGTGAATAATTTTAATGCTCTGAATCGATTTCTGAACTTTAAACCTAATCCTATTCAAGCAAACAGAATAAAACTATTAGGTTTTAAACACTCGGTGAGTTTGGAAATGTTCTATAAACATAAATTCCATAAAAGAATTTTGTAGAATACCATTCAACCAATAGGTTTTGTAAAAAGTTTTAGCAAGAACTGATATTTTTGGTAGGTGTAGTATTGATTTGTAGAATAGTTATACAGCTAAGATATCTTTCTTTTCCAATCTTGTGTACAAACACTCAACACAAAACACTGCAAAATAACGGCAAGAAAGAATAGAAATGGCAACAACATCAAAAGTGATTTGGTTTTTAGAAAAGTATAGGCAACAGCAAAGTGTTAGTAAACAGATAACTAGTTTTATTAGATATGATTTCATTTTTTGCTCCCTTTAAGAATGTATGATTTTTATTTATGTATATATAATAACAAAACCAAATGTTCACCTCACCCAAAACGTTCAAGCACTATATTTACTAGACTTCTGAGCACAACAAGCACAAAGGGCAGCAAAAATAGTAAACAAGACAAGGCGAGCGACCGTATTCGTTATTTTATAGCTGTTCTAGCCAAGTAGATTTTTCACACACCGCTCCTGAATCAACTTCAAAACATTCTTCATCGCTTTTCTAATCTGAATATTTTATGGATAATATGCTTCTGGATATTATCTAAGTTCTGTGTACAATAACAAAATTTACAAATATTTGTGTTCGGAATGCTAGAAATACACTTTTCAAGCTTTAGAAAGCTTGCCAAAATATATAAAATATCTAGGTAGAAATCAAAAGAGAATAAATAATAGAAATTGAATTAGGGCGTGTCATCATTCAAAATATTGTGTGTTTTTTCGAGCCCGAGCCCGTTTGCGAACCCGTTTCCGAAACTTTCACTAACAATTTATCAAAGAAGCAAAGTTTCTTTTTCCATCGCAAAAAACTAGTATTGAACCAATAAATCACTTTCTGTCGCTCTCAAAAAGTTTTCGGGCGCGGGCTCGCAAACGGGCTCGGGCTCAATACTACTGGCGTATCATTAAATGAATCCGTTATATTTTTATCTGTATTGAATGATGACACGCCCTAAGTAACGAACATGCACAAGCAATTTTTAGCGAGGTAAAATTTATGGACAATTTTGACGAACATTGGAAAAAAATTTTAAATAATTGGGATGGTACTACTGATGCCACTTTCAACTCTAATAAATGGGAAGATGATCTCAACCACGATGCAGAGAAAAAACTAGAAACAATTTCTATTGATTATCAAGTAGCGCAAGAATCGCCTTCATCTCCTGATAAAAAAGGGCTCGATTTTGAAATTGAAGAAGAAATTGCGCGAGGAGGTATGGGAATTATATACAAAGGTTACCAAACTAGCCTTGGGCGAAAAGTAGCGATTAAAAAAATAATAGCGAATACGCAACAAACAGGTTCTAGATATCAATTTGTTTCTGAATCAAAAATAACCGCTTATTTAGATCATCCAAATATCATACCAGTTTATGATCTTGGAGCAAACGAAGACTCAGAACTTGTTTTAGTGATGAAGCTGGTAGAAGGAAAATCGTGGCGCGAAATTATGAGCCATAAAACATATAGCTTAGAAAAAAATTTAGAGGTTATGCTCGATTTAATGAATGCGATTGCATTTGCCCACGATAAGGGGATTGTACATAATGATTTAAAGCCTGATAATGTAATGATTGGAGAGTATGGAGAAGTCGTTCTTATGGATTGGGGAATTGCAGTTGATTTTCGAGATGAACCAAATAGTAATTTTCCCTCTAAACAATTAGTAAAAAATCCTCTCGGAACACCTTCTTATATGGCTCCAGAATTGGCAAACGGAGACGGAGAACAGCTAGGACCATGGACCGACATATATTTATTAGGGGCAATTCTTTACGAAATTTTAATGGGAAAACCTCCTCATCTTGCAGAAGAGTTTACTATGACTTTAAGTTCTGTAATGCAACACAAGGAGTTAAAGTGGAACGATAATGTTTCTCGGGAGCTGAAACAAATATGCTTAAAGGCGATGTCATTTAAGCCAAAAGATCGCTATAAAAGTATATCCGAACTAAAAAAAGACATCGAAGGTTACATACAACACAAAGAGAGTATCATAGTTTCGCAAAACGCTCAGAAAATGTTTGAGGCAGCAAGAAAGAAAATTAAAAAAGCAGATCTCTCGGATAGAGAACATGGGGTTATCTACAACTATTTCTCTGGAGCAATTGCTGGGTTTTGTCAAGCTGTTGAATTGTGGAAAGAGAACAAAGAAGCAGAAGAAGGTGCATACAACGCGCGGTTAGAGTATGCTCAAACAGCAATTAAGAATCTCGATTTAGGGCTGGCGCAATCGCAAATTGATATTTTATCACCAGAAGACAAACTTGTTATCAATTTACAACAACAAATAAAAAATGCAGCAGAAACGAGGGAGTGTAATGCTATTTCAGAAAGACTGATTAAAATATCAAAATTGATAGTTTTTGCTTTCATTTTTCGACAAATTGCCGTTTTGACTCTTCCTCCTCCTCCTGTAGAAGTATATCTTTCACAAAATAACATGAGATCTTTCCTTTGTAGCATACTGATAATTGGATTTTTCTTAGTAGCATTATATCTTCTAAGAAAAGGCTATACGCGTATGAAACCCCTGCTTACTCTTTCTGTGCTTCTCGAAATATCATCGGTTACTGCCATGGCATTTTTCATTGCCTCGCTAGATCATGGTCCCGAAGCATCAATAACAGGTGTTTATGCTTCATCGTTTTTAATCGCGCTTTTTCGAATAACCATACCTTACAAACGAAAAATAGCTTTAATCGTCGGTCTAACCTCCGCTACCGCAGCTGTGGTCGTTTTTTTCCTAACAAAATTATTATTAGGTATACCTTTTCCTCCGCACATGATTGCCATGCCATTTGTTGTGGAAAGCTATCTTTTAGCTGTTATTGGAATTCTTTTAGCCAAAAGGAATTGACCGATTTTGTAGAGGGTAGCAAATTTTCAATTCAAAACCGTATAATCCGAAAAACAAGTAAGTATGTGAGTTAGAGTAAATCTTAGCGAAGCAACACCTTCACAATAATATTTACTAGATTAGAATCAACTTTATTATGTTTATTGTCAATTACAAGGAGAAAACATGAACACTATAGTAATAACAGTCGTTGTTTTTTATCTATTGGGAATGATTGGCATTGGTTGGTATGCTTCGATGAAAATAGAATCCAATGATGATTTTATGGTTGCTGGTCGTAGATTAGGACCCGTAATGATGGCCGGAACATTGGCAGCAACAGAAATAGGTGGAGGAAGCTCTTTAGGTGTTGTAGAAAAAGCATATGGAGAATGGGGTCTCAGCGCTGTATGGTATGTTTTAGCTATGGCTGTTACTTTTATTATTCTTTCATTTTTTGCGCCAAAACTGAGACAGTCCATGGTTAAAACCGTACCGGAATACTTTCGAAGACGTTATGGAAATGCTCCTGGATTTATCACCGCTCTCATCATGATGTTGCCACTAATCGGCCTAACAGCTGCTCAATTTATTGCTTCTGCTGTAGTTTTACAGGTAATGACTCAGTGGGATTACACCACTTGCGTACTCATTGTATCTATTGTTGTTACTGTTTACGCTGTACTAGGGGGACTCTGGAGCGTTACCCTAACTGATTTTGTACAGATGTTTTTAATTGTAGGTGGTATGTTTATCGCAGTTCCTTATGCTCTAGATGCAGTTGGTGGTTGGGAAGTAGTAAAAGCAAGCATGCCAGCTAAAAAGCTAAGTTTCACTGAGGGAATAGGATATGGCACTATTATTTCTCTTGTTGTGATCTACGTTACTTCTTTTGCGGTAGGACAAGAAGCAGTACAAAGATATTATGCCGCTAAAGATGAAAAAGCTGCTGTCCAAGGATCGCTAATCGCGAGCGGCGTGTATGTTATTTTTGCTTTTATCCCCGTTATTTTAGGGCTAATTGCATTTGCCATGGTTTCCGAGAGTAAAATGGATGCTAAACTCATGGAACAAGGGGCAATATATGCTCTACCTTCTCTAGCTATGGCAACAATGCCCTCTATTTTAGCTGGATTTTTATTCGCTGGTATTATCTCCGCAACAATGTCGAGCGCCGATTCAAATATGCTTGGAGCAGGCTCAATATTCGCAAACGACATATATAAAATCTACATAAACAAACAAGCTTCTGATAAAGAAGTACTTAAAATGACCCAAATGAGTATGATAATGATTGGTTTGTTAGGATCAATTATTGCTTGGTTTAATACCAAAAGCATCATTACTCTGCTAATGTTTTCTATGACTTTGCGAGCAGGTGGCGCTTTTTTTCCTTACATAGTTGGACACTATTGGAAAAAAGCAAGTTGGGCTGGTGCTATGGGATCTGTGATTGTAGGGAGTATTGCTGTTATCTTAGCTCAACAAGAAATGCTAACATTTCTTGGTTTAAAACCTATTTTTTTAGGATTAGCCTCTAGTGCTATAGTTTTCATATTACTCTGCAATTTATTTCCCAACGACAACTATTCTTTGGAATTGAAAGCCGTATAATCCATTGAACAAAACTCAACTCAAGAATATTCAATGCGTATAATCCTCCACATAAATATATTTAACCACCCGACTTCTTTTCTAATTAGGCGAAATAAAATAATTTGCTAAACTTCTTTCATTTTATATTGTTTATACTTCAAATATCTTGCAATTCAAGGGATCCCTTGAATTGCAAGGAACATTCTATTTACACGACCCAGAATACTATTCTAAAAGAACTTCCTTTCCTGTTAACTCAAAAGAATCTGCCTTAATTTCTGATGCCTTTCAATCCACTTTGCTACTGGAGTCTATTAGCTACCTATTGGAGTCTATTAGCAATATTAGAATCTCTTTCCAAACGTTACAAAAACGAAACTTTCTTTAACTCTAATAAAAACTTCCCTCACAAACGAGTAGTTCAAAAAACCAACACACCTTGGCATACTATTTTCATAGACAACAACAACGTCTAAAAGAACATCCAAAATAGTTGCCAACAGAAAGTTGAATGATGAAAACTGGTTTATCTATTCACTGCTTGATAAGAAACAGTATTATCTGTTTTACGATATTTTATCTGTGTACCCATTCTTGGTCATGGCCTGTATTCTTATTACCATTTTTAGTTGAAATCACTATCGAAATTTTTCATAACAAAGGAATGATAGTATTGGACCCACACTCCAATAAAGTGATCAACATGTATTCTTTTCTAGATTTGATTTGGCCAATTGCTATGGGAGAAAACAAAGCTTTGACCGAGGGATTTTACAATAATGATAAGAGCAAAAGCCTTGAACAAGCCCAAAAAGAAAAATACCAATGGATCATTGATCACACAGATATCAAAAAAGGAATGCAAGTGTTAGAAATAGGTTGCGGTAATGGAGATTTACTTAAGTATATCAAAGACTTTGGTTGTATTTGCGAAGGAATCACGCTTTCTCCTGAACAAATGACTTTATGCCAAAATATGGATATTCAGGTGCACAATATAGACTTTTTCCAACTAGACAAGAGTTTTCACAACAAATATGATCTTGTTATCTGTAATGGTTGTCTGGAACACATGCCAACTGTAGTCACTCGGAAAAACCCAAAAAAGCTCTACCAAGATATCCTTGATCGAATTCATCTACTATTAAATAAAAACTCACCTGTAGCAAAAGTAATGATTACTTGTATTCACTTTCGAAGACCCATGATTACACTCTCTGAAAGGTTCAATTCTTATATTATTGAGCGAGCCAATGGTGGATGGTACCCTCTAGAAAAAGATGGCCTAGTTAAATACAGCGATAAATATAGTACAAAAGTAATAAAAGATGTGACTCTCGACTATCATTTAACAACACAAGAGTGGAGTAAGCGTGCTTCAACTAAAGTCTGGAGGTGGTTGCCAAAATATCTATTATACATGCCAATATTTTTATTAAATGATCCTTACTATCTCCATAAGATTAAAGAAAAAACCAAAATCCCATTTTTAAACAAACATGGTTCTTGGGGATGGCAATTTGCAGGAAAGAATCCTCCCATGCTGCCGCAATGGATTGTTTTACAAGACAAAAATATAAACGACAAAAAATGTCTAACGAATACAAGTCACTCCTCGCTAAATGAAAGGAATATCAGTGCAGTTGCAAAAGTTTAGGTGCGAAGTCAAAAATTGGTTACAAGAGAACTGCCCTCCTACAATGCGTACTCCCATTACATATGAGCAGTGGCCATGGGGAGGAAGAACGACAACATGGCCTCACCCAGATGCAAAAAAATGGTTTGAAGCAATGCACAACCAAAACTGGATTGCTGCGACTTGGCCAAAAAAATACGGAGGAGGGGGACTCTCTGGACAAGAAAACCAAATTTTACAAGAAGAATTGAAAGCGATAAAAGCACGTCCACCATTGTTTAGCTTTGGTTTATGGATGCTTGGACCTGTTTTACTCAAATTCGCAACAGAACAACAGAAGCAACGTTTTTTACCTCCTATTATAAGCGGTAAAATACGCTGGTGCCAGGGATACTCTGAACCTGATGCGGGTTCCGACTTAGCTAGCTTGAAAACCAAAGCGCAACTTGTAGGTGATGATTTCATTGTCAACGGAGCCAAAATATGGACGACCAATGCCCACCACTGTGATTGGATTTTTTGTTTAGTGAGAACAGATACAACAGTAAAAAAACATGCTGGATTATCTTTGGTTCTTATTGATATGGAAAGCCCTGGAGTATCGATAAGGCCAATTACTTTAATTGATGGTAGCACGCAATTCTCTGCTGTGTTCTTCGACGACGTAAAGGTACCAGTTGACAATTTAATCGGTTCATTGAATGATGGTTGGGAAGTAGCAATGTATCTTTTGCAGTATGAACGTCAAGCCGTTGCTGAAGTTGCTCAATTGTTAGAAAATGAGCCTTACAAGTTCAAAATTCGCGAAGTAGTCAAGAAATACTTAAGTAATGAAACAGAGAAGGAATCGCTTTCACTACGCCGTGATGAGCTAGTAAAGTTAATGATGGACATCCAATGTTTTGACCTCACCATGTTAAGAGCTGTGCAACAGAAAAATCTTACCTCCCTAGCTTCGTTATTTAAATTGTTAGGTTCAGAAATCCAACAACGCAGATATGAAACACTATTAAAAATACTAGGTTGTAGTGGTCTAGGATGGAACGAGCCTACTTTGGGAAATAAAGAACAAGTATTTACTAGACAGTGGTTACGATCGAGAGGAAATAGCATTGAGGGCGGAACTAGCGAAATTCAGTTAAATATTATTGCTCAGAAAATTCTACAGCTGCCAAAAAAGTGAGGTCATATGGAACTTACATTAAACACGCAAGATACATTGTTACTCGACAGTGCGCAACAATATCTTGGCAAATACATGGATGCCAAACATTTTCGCGAAATTAGGGATGATGGTGATCACTATCCCAAACGTTATTCCCCCGAGCATCTAGCTGAAATAGCCAAATTGGGGTGGATTGGCATTGACATTGATGAAGAATATGGTGGCACAGGTCCCTATTTTAAAGGACTGTGTTTACTAGCTCAACAAATGGGAAGGTATCTTTCACCAACCGTCTTACTTAGTTCAGGATTACTTGGTGTATCTGCGATCAATATATTGGGAACACAAAGACAAAAACGAACTATGCTACCTAGAATTGCCCAAGGGCAATTGAAAGTCGCTTTTGCTATAGAAGAATCGGAAAGGCACTTAAAAAGCGACATAACAACAAGATTGTGTAGGACGAACAATAGCTATCGACTACAAGGCAAGAAGACATTTGTCATCGATGCTATCGGAGCAGATATTGTATTTGTCGTATGTCGTGATGACAACAAAAACCTCTTTATCGTTATCATAAACTCTACGCAAGATGGTGTTTCTATAACACCTCTATCCATGATTGACAATCGCAATTATGGCAATCTCTCTGTGGATGCTACAATCTCTAAAGAAAATCTATTAGGCGAAGGCATAGTATTACAAAAGGCCTTGGAGCAAATTTTGGATCGCGCGAGGATCGCAATAGCTTCTGAAATGTTAGGAGCAGCACAACATCTACTAGAAACTACATTATCGTATTTGAAACTTCGCAAACAATTTGGTGTCAACATTGGATCTTTTCAAGCGTTGCAACATCGCTGTGCACGGATGTACAGCTCTTTAGAAATGAGTCAGGCAGCCTTACTAGCAGCCATCGATACAATAGAAAAACGTAAATCTTCATCGGATATTGCCACTTTGGCCAGTTTAGTAAAAACAAAAGCAAATGATACATTAGAACTCATTAGCAATGAAGCTATTCAAATGCACGGTGGTATTGGAATGACAGATGAGTTAGATCTGGGCTTCTATTTGAAGCGAGCAAAAATGCAAGTAGCTCTTTTTGGTGATTCGATATTTCATCGCATCAGATATGGCAAAATAACTTTGGGGGATTAAACGATGATAATATTTGGTTTATTTTTTCTTTTCTCTTTCTTTTTATCTCTCATATTCGCTTCTTGGTACACAGCAACACAAATTACCATTAGTTTATTTCTCGGATATGTATGTGCTGTTATTGCCGATTATATGATTCATCGCTATATCTGGCATGGTAAGTGGAGATTTGTGCGCAGCAAATTTTTTCAGTGGTGGCTATATCCTCATTATGTTCATCACTTGATTGCTCATCATAAACATGCCTGGGACGCACGATCAGAGTTAACTTCGACAGGTATTGTTCCCCAAGAGTTCAAACAAACAATGGAAAAAAGATTCTCCGATCAACCGTGGGTTATCAGAGCTTTAAAGTGTAGTAATCACGGGTTAAGTATCGCCAATATCAGTTGTATGATCAATTACTACTCTCTCTTTGTACTAACCCCGCATCCTTACATATGCTTAGTAATATATTTTCTATGGGGTTATCCTGCCATTTTTGCCATATTACCTTCGTTTTTGGCCATCTTCACCCAAATCAATCATCGTTACTATCACATGGATGTGCAATCACGGCGCGAAATATGTCCATGGTATTTGCGTTATTTCTTTTGCTCGTCGGAATTTGATCGCCTTGCACAGGCTCACTGTAATCACCATTATACCAAAGAACATTACGATGACTTCTACTCTGTATATCCGTTTAGTAGGTTATTTTTAGTTCCTATTTTCGGTAGAAGCTAACATATTTATATTTCTTTAATAAGAGAAAAAGATGAAAAATTTTCACCAAGATCCAGTTAGTTTTTTAGCTAATTTAGAAAAAAAATCACCTGTTGCTAAATTTAGACTGGGTCCAATGAGATGTTATTATATATCTTCACTAAGCGGTATAGAGCAAGTTCTTAAACAACGAGAGAATTATATAAAAGGTGGGCCAATATATGCTATTGGTAAAAAAATCATCAAAGGTTCTCTTGTCGAGATAGATGAGGAACGTTGGAAATCAAGGAACAAGACGCTTTCGCCAATGTTTTTTCGAAAAAAAATAGAGAGCTACTTTAATGATATCTGTGCGTGCTTTGAGCAGGAAACTGGCAAAATATTCCACCAACAAACAGTAGATATAAGCTCTATGTCTTTCCATTACACATTAAAAACACTCTCACACACTGTATTTGGTACGGCATTCACCGAAAAAGATAGTAAAGAAATTCTTGAAAATATCCAATTATTAGTGGTAACAGTAGAAAAAATAATCAGCAAGGGCTTTTTTCTACCATTGTGGATCCCATCTAAACAGAATAGGGAGTTAAACGCCTCTCTGATGAAATTTCGCTCTATTGTAAAAAATATCATTCGCCATAAAGTAAAGAAAAACTCTTTTATTTACGACCTTACCCAGGCTTTCTATATGGATAAAAAAGTGTACATGAATGAACAAGAACTCGTTAGTGAAATACTACTGTTTTTTATGGCAGGTATAGAAACCACGGCGCTCACTCTATCCTGGACATTACATCACTTGTGCACGAATAACGAAATAAAAAAGAAATTTCATGATGAACTTGATGAAGTAGTAGGACAAGAACCTTTAACCTTAGCAAAACTTCACCAGTTAGATTATATGGAAAAAATCATCAACGAATCGATGCGCTATTCACCTGCTTTCTGGCTAATTTCCCGTTATATCCCTAAAAAACAAATGCTAGATGGCCATAGAATCAAGGCAAAATCCATCATACTTTTTTCACCTTATATGCTACATCACAATAAAAAATACTGGAAAAACTCCCAAGAGTTTATACCTGAACGATTTGCCAAAAAACTCACACCGAATCAGAAAAAAGCATACATTCCTTTTGGAAATGGACCGAGAATTTGCATTGGAAAGCATTTTGCAATGATGGAGATAAAAATTGCTTTAGCTCAATTAGGAAAACGATTTGATTTTAAACTGCAAGAAGGGATAAAAGTAGAAAAATGTTTTTCAAGTGCACTAGTTCCTAAACATAACATTCACATCGAAATAAAAAATCGTTAGGTTCCCCGTTTCTGAAATCTGCAAGCACATTCAGTTCAAACTTAAAGCTATATCCACTGAACGATGTGCAGTTCGATTTATGTGTTCGTGATTGTTTTATCGAAAAGCCATCATTTACGATTGCGAACCTCAAGTATCGAAAACCAATCTTTACTTATTATTATCTATCCATTGGGTAATTTCATCATACTGAAAATTTGTGAGTAATTTCTCCAATACGCGAGCAGTATCTTGATGTTGATCCTGAATCTTAGTGATTAGATTACGCATACTACGAACATTTGCCTCTGTGAGGGCACTTTCAAACTTAAGCAACCATTCTTTTGGTAACTGTGCCATGCTCTCAAATCTTAAACTCTCTGCTTTTAAATTTATGCTCGTTTCAACGGCAGTGTCGTGTAAAATATACTCTACTCCTAGCTGTTGTTGCAAACACTTAAAAATTTCTTGCTCGTTATACGGTTTGCGAATAAAAGCGTCACAACCTGCTGCTAGAATTTTTGTGCGATCCTCTTCAAATGAACTGGCAGTAAGAGCTATAATTATAGTCTTTTTCCCCATGGGTATATTTCGAATGCACCTTGTTGCCTCATAGCCATCCATGATCGGCATCTTTATGTCCATCCAAATTAGATGAGGTTGCCACTGTTCACAAAGAGATACAGCTTCTTTGCCATCAGCGGCTTCTTTGATTTCGAAACCAAGTGGTTGTAAAATTTCGACAAGTAGTTGGCGATTATTTGCATTGTCATCTACAACAAGAATACGATATGAGGTTTGCCCTGGTGATAATCCAATAACATTTTTTGGATCAGAGT
The DNA here is from genome assembly GCF_041508025.1 of Candidatus Uabimicrobium helgolandensis. Classification (NCBI taxonomy): domain Bacteria; kingdom Pseudomonadati; phylum Planctomycetota; class Candidatus Uabimicrobiia; order Candidatus Uabimicrobiales; family Candidatus Uabimicrobiaceae; genus Candidatus Uabimicrobium; species Candidatus Uabimicrobium helgolandensis. The sequence goes on along the minus strand of NZ_CP165719.1, from coordinate 302,677 downwards.
TTTTTACATCCACTTCTTTAGAAATTCCCACCTGTAGATCAAAGGTGAAGGTCGTTCCTTGTCCGATAGAACTATCTACCTTGATTTCACTCCCCAATAAATGTGCGAATTTCTGACTTATATTCAGTCCAAGACCTGTACCTTCTTTGGTTAGACGTCCCGTTTCTGTTTGAACAAACGCATCAAATAATTTCTTTATTTCCCGTGAAGAAATTCCTGGGCCAGTATCAACAACTTCAAAAGTAATCAAACTAGTCATTCGCGATTGTGAGGACATAGTATGCTTTTCTTTTACCTGTAATCTAACTTCCCCACAAGAAGTGAACTTAACAGCATTACTCAATAAATTGATCAATATCTGGCGTAACTTTGCTTCATCAGTGTAGATGTACTGAGGGATTTGCGAAAATTCCGTTACAAACTGTAAGTTTTTATTCTCCATTTTAATGTGAAACATCTTTTTTAAATCTTCGAGCAAAATATGTAGATCAAAGCTCGTTTCCTCTATTGACAGGTAACCTGCTTCTATTTTAGAAAGATGAAGAACCTCATTAATCAGCTTCAAAAGATGCTGTCCGCTTTGCTGTACAATCTGCAGATGTTCACGTTCCTTTTTTGGTAGATTTTGGCTCTGATGGAGTAACTGAGTAAAACCAAGAATCGCATTCAGAGGTGTACGTAATTCATGACTGACATTGGTAAGAAAAGAACCTTTTGCTCGACTAGATGCTTCAGCGTTCTCTTTCGCTTTGTTGAGCTCAATAGTTCTATGGGCTACTCTTTGTTCAAGAACTAAGTTTTGTTCATAAATCAAAGTTTCATTTTTGCGCGCGGCTTGTAGAGCTTCCAATTGAGCGACTTCTTTTTCTTTGCGAATCTGATTGATCTTTTGCGCAATACTAATTGAAAACAACGACATTTGAAGAATGACACCTAAATCAGCAATCGCAACATAATAAAGGGATCTAGAGAAACCCATTGTTATATAAAATGATGCTGAAGACAAAGACAAAACAAACAGAATATTAGCGTAAAAATACAAACGAACATGAGAAAATTTTTTCCAAAACAAATAGCCAGCGATAGCAAAAAGCCACGCAAAATTCATCGTAAAAAACAACACCAAAGGCCCAGACATCCATCCAGGAAAAACACAAAAAACAACAATGCTCAACCATGTTATAGATTTTAAAAACTTGGTGATTTGATAACAACGTGGTGCATATTTTTTTATATCTAGAGATTCAACACTAAAGTGGATAAAAAAAACTGTCCATACTCCAGATACTATCCATAAGAAATAAAAATTCCACTCTGGGGTATTTGGCCATAAAATTCTGGTTGCAAAACCGAAGAAAGAAAGATCCCCCAACACAAATGAAAAAATATAAACGCTGAAAAATAAATATATTCGTCCTCCAACTACAACAAAAAAAATAAGATGATATAGAGCAATTTGAAGACAAATGCCGCATACAATTCCTCGCCAATACGTTTTGTAAAAAAATGCTTTGGAAAAACTATCATTGTCAAAAGCTTCTCCGTAAATTTTTTGATTGGTAAAGCGCATCAAAAATTTAGAATCACAAGCCAGACGAAAGTAAAATGTCTGCGTACTTTTGCTTTCGATAACAAGAGGTAAAACAGAAAACTCGTCATGATTTAACACTTGAGAACGGCCAGGAATGGGCACGAGAATGCCTGTGCGCTGGTATAATTTTTCTCCACTACTTGAAAATGAATATTGTTCTATTTCGTGATTGGGATATAGGTAATAGATGAGTTTCTTTGTTTGCATAGAACGATTTTTTATTGTTAACCGCAACCAATAAATATGAGAAGAGAGTCCTGTTTGAGCAGTATCATTAGGACGAAAGTTGTGTTCTTGTTTTAGAATGTCATCTATCTTCCATTTATTTTCTGGATCAGGTAAAATTTCTAAAACTGAGTACAAATAGTAGCGTTGATCTACTTTTGTATTAGAATCAAGAACTAAAGAACTAGAACTATTTAATTCGCACCAAGATGTCGAGGTCAATAACAAAGCAAATACAATCCAAATATTAGATAATTTTAACATGTGCTCTACTCTCAATAGTTTGTTGTTCAATGGTATTACGTCCACGTTTTTTCGCTTTGTACAATGCTTGGTCAGCACTGGCGATTAATTCCTGGTAACCATGCTGTTGTGCTGGAGTAACAGTAGTTACTCCCATGCTTATAGTTACATAATTGCTGGTAGGAGATATTTCATGGCGTATCTGTAATCGCTGAATATTTTTTTTGATAGCATTTGCTACTTGTAGAGCATTCATGCTGTTTGTTGTAGGTAACACAATGACAAATTCTTCGCCGCCATAACGTGCAGCAAGATCACGAGGGCGACAAACGCTTTTTTCTATTTCCTTCGCTATTTTTTTTAAACATTCATCTCCTTTTTGATGACCATAATGATCATTATACAACTTAAAATAATCGACATCGCATAAAATCAAAGACATAGATTCGCTTTTCCTATAACACTGTTGCCATTCTTGCTGGATATAATGATCAAAAAGACGTCGATTGGCGATTCCTGTTAAACCATCAATGTTTGCCTGTGCCTGTAAAGTGAGTTCTAGTTTTTTATGTGAAGTTATATCGCAAAAAGTAACAACCAAACCATCTCCCAACTTCATTCCGACAATTTGTAACCAACCACGAAAATTTATATAATCATAATAAATTTCTTTATTGAGAACAGAGTTTGCTTCGACAACAGTGATGAAGCTCTCTAATAAACCATTTTCCTGTACACCAGGAAAATGTGCTATTAAATTTTCTCCAACGATATTTTGTGATAAAAATTTAAACATATTCGCTGTCGCAGAGTTGACCATTAACCAACGAAAATCAACAATTTTATCATCGTTATCACGTATAGCTTCAAGTGCCATAATTCCATTTAGAGAGCTATTTAAAATACTTGTTAAAAGGTGTTTTTGACGTTGGATCGTAAGTTGGTTTTCAATCCGCGCTAGAATCTCTTCTTTTTGGAAAGGTTTGGTAATATAATCAACACCACCGACCTCAAATGCTTTTACTTTATCCAAAGCATCGCTTAGGGCACTGGTAAAAATAATCGGAATATCACGCGTATTCTGATTTGCATGGAGTTTTTCACAAATGCTATAACCATCTAAACCAGGCATCATGATATCAAGCAAAATAAGGTCTGGAGGACTTTTTTCTACGGCTTTTAATACACGTTCTCCATCGGGAATAGGACGTATCTGGTATCCAGCCTCAGTCAAAATTTGGTTGAGTAGATGCAAATTTGCCCGCGTATCGTCAACGACAACAATATTAGCTTTGGGGTAGATCATTTTTGACCTCGCAATCAAGAAAAATAAAGTTATAATATTTTGATACTGTACATATAATCAAATTTTGTGCCTTATGTGTTTTAAACAAAAAACTTTCGGCAATCCCTTCTTTTACTTGATCATAGAGTTAAGAATCTCCAAGAAATCTATTGGCGTTTACCCGTTCTATTGAGAAAATTTGCTAATGTAGAGGAAAAAATGGACAATTCCCTAATCGAAGTTTTAATTGTGGATGATGTGCCGCAAAATTTACAATACCTATCTTCTCTATTAGAAGGAAAAGGTTTTTGTGTTCGTCCAGCCACAAATGGCAAGAATGCTTTGCGGGCAGCAAAAGCAAAAGCTCCTCACATTATATTACTAGATATTTGCATGCCACAAATGGATGGCTACGCGGTTTGCCAAAAATTCAAAAAAGATGCTGATTTGTGCAATATACCGATTATCTTTATTAGCGCTCTCAATGAAACATTCGACAAAACAAAAGCATTCTCCATTGGTGGAGTTGATTACATAACAAAACCATTCGATGCCGAAGAAGTGTTAGCGAGAATTCATACTCACCTCAAAATTCATAACCTAACAATTCAACTACAAGAGAAAAACGATCAGTTACAGCAGACCATCCACGATTTGAAAAAAACTATTGAAGAACGCGAACAAGCACGAGAGCAGTTGCGAAAAGTGGATAGTAAATTATCACTTCTTTCTGAAGAAGAAGCGAAAAGATGGGGAATTTCTGGGTTTGTCAGCAAAAGCAAAACAATGGAGCGTATCTTAAGTGACATTCGCAAAGTGCAAAATGTCAAATCGACAAATGTTCTCGTTTTAGGAGAAAGTGGCACTGGAAAAGAACTCATTGCACGCGCCATTCATTTTGGTGGACGTCGTAAGGGAGCTTTTATGGCACTCAACTGTTGTGCTATTCCCAGCGACTTATTTGAATCCGTGTGCTTTGGACACATTGCTGGTGCTTTTACAGGAGCAACAAGCAACAAAAAAGGTGTTTTTGAATGCGCAGACAAAGGAACTCTCTTTCTCGACGAGATCGGCGACATGCCTTTAAATCTACAAACGAAATTATTGCGTGCTATTGAAAACGGCGAAGTTACACCTGTTGGTAGCAATCGATCTATCAAGGTAGATGTACGCATAATTGCCGCGACAAACAGTAGTATTACTCAACAAGTCAAAGAAGGTAGTTTTCGCCAAGATTTGTACTTTCGCATTGCACGATTTATCGTGAAGCTTCCTCCTTTACGAGAACGCCGTGATGATATCCACTTACTCACTTCCCACTTTATAGAAATTCTAGCAAAAGAAATGGGACGCAAACCACCACAGTTATCTAGTGAGGTCGTTGCTATTTTAGAGCAATATTATTTTCCTGGAAATATTCGAGAATTAAAAAATATCATAGAGAACGCTTTAATTCGCTGCGGAGCAACGATCCACCCAGAACATCTCCAACTTTTCGAAAGTGATGAAGACACAGAAGAAAAACTAGAAGCTCCGTCTTTATTGAGCGTACAAAGCAAAGAGCAAGTTATTCTACAGTATGTAGAGAAAAGAGGAACAATTAACAATCGCCAATGTCGCGATTTGCTAGAAATTGATATCAATAACGCTTCCTATTTGCTAAAGAAATTACATAAAACCGGTAACCTTGTACGTGAAGGCCAAAGAAGATGGTCTTACTACAGACTGCCTTAGAAACTCATATACGATCTATCTTCCATCATATCAATACTATAAATGATATACTTAGGGTGTGTCGACAAACTTATACCAATCATTCATAGAAAACGATATTAGCACTAATGGCGTTTTCTATGGAATTCTATTAGCATTACTACTTCTCTCCCTTTATCTTTTTCTCTTAAACCTAAACCAAACAAAGACTTCAGATCATCTACTATTAACGGCACACAAATTGCTTTGTTTTTTGTCAAATTGATTTTTACAAACGCAAATGCAAAGGAAGTATACTATGGATAGGGAATGGATTACCATGTGCTCATATGGTAACGATGTGCCATTATTACAGTTCAAACAACGCTTAGAAAAAGAACTACTCCAACTAACACCTTTTATAAAAATTGATATTGATCGATCCAATCAAGAAAAGTTTTCTGAAAAATCTGTGGTTGTAGTTGCATGGGGTAATCAAAAGCCTCATTTATCCGAACTACAATCTATTTTTCCTAAATGCAAAAAAACTCTTGTGTTACTTCACAAAGATGACACTTTACCAAAAAATACTAGAGTATGGTTACCAGTTTTCGAAAAGCACTATCACGTTCGTTGGCATAAAGATAGAGACTTTACACGCGTTGCACGTTTTTTAACAGGAAATGAAATTGGACTTGCCTTGAGCGGCGGCGGAACGATGGGAGTTGGACATTTAGGTATATGGCAAGCGATGGAAGAAACTCAACTTCCAATAGATATGATTGTTGGTGTGAGTTGTGGCGCTGGCTTTGGTTCATGCTTTTCTATGGGCATTTCACCTTATAGATTACTCGCATCCTTCCAACGCCAAGAGAAATACTTACAACAATATACCTTACCATTGATTTCTTTATTTAGTAGCAAAAAACACGATTCCTTTCTGAAAAATCTCTATTGCGATTTGCATATAGAAGACTTATGGATTCCTTATGTATGCGTGTCGACAAACCTCTCTAGTGCTAAGCGTTTTATTCATCGTCGTGGAAAGCTATGGAAAGCGGTCAAAGCTTCTAGTGCTATACCAGGACTAATGCCACCAGTAGTTCATAATTCTCAAATATTAGTTGATGGCGGAGTGATTGAAAACGTTCCAGCGCTAACATTAAAAGAACTTTGTCGCGGTACAATCATCATCTCCGACCTTAGTTCTTACCAACCTTTTGACTGTGATTTTGCCAAGACTCCATCGCCATGGAAAATATTAAAATCTCGTACAAAAAAGAAATCATTCCCCTCTATTGCTGACTTACTTACGCGTAGTTGTACAATCAATAGCATCGCCAATCATTCTAAATGTAGACAAATAGCTAACTTTTATTTACGACCTCCACTGCAAAAACTTTCTAACCAAGAAATTAAATCTCTAGATGCCGTCTATCAAACATCTTACCATTACGCAAAAAAACTTTTTTGTTCGCAGCAACACATAACGTCCAAAAACTGCTGTGAACAAATGAAAGTATGTGTTTAACAATAAATCGTTCCCAAATGCCCAAGCCACTTTTAACACCAATCCAAGAGGAAAAAATATGACAAAAGTGAAAGATTTTTCTCAAATTGACAACCCATCTTTTACTGTCGACTTGAATCATCTAAAAAAACGACCAATATCAGATATAGACAATCAAAATAGTTCCATTAAAAAAATAGAATTGTCGGGAAAAAGTAGTTTCTTGGGATACACAATAGTTTGGATTCCCAATCCTATTATTGCTTGGTTTAATACCAAAAGCATCATTACTCGCTAATGTTTTCTATGACCTTGCGGGAGGCTTTTTACTGTGTAAGGACATTATTGGAAAAAAGCAAGTTGGGTTGGTACCATGTGGTCTGTGATTGTAGGGGAACATTGCTGTTATTTTAGGATAATCTCTAGTGCTATAGTTTTCATATTGTTCTGTAATTTATTTCCCAATTGAAAGCCAACACTTGGTGCGTATAATTCTCCACATAAATATATTTGGTCACAGTCATTTAATTCTTTTTTTCTTGATAATTTACATTCATTTTTTTCTTCGATGTTACGAAGGTAGCAGCTTATAATTGAGATTTTTTATTTGTCTTCAATTTATCTTAAATTTCAAAAAAAGATTTTTGCTATTGTTAGCTCTATAGCAAGCAAAATAAGTACCTTATGCATTTCTTGAAAAATCAACAAAAAAAGAATTAAATGACCTTGACCATATATTTAATCATCCGACTTCTTTTCTAATGCGAACATCCGAAGTACTCGTGTTTATTGGGCGAAATAAAATAATTTGCTAAACTTCTTTCATTTTATTGTTTTACTTCAAATATCTTGCAATTCAAGAGATCCCTTGAATTGCAAGGAAAAATTCTATTTACACGGCCCAGAATACTATTCTAAAATAACTTCTTCTTCTCCAGTTAGCTCAAAAGTCACTTCCTTATTTTGCTGGCCTTTACCTGAAGAAAACGAAACATCTATCTTTAAATTACTCACTTCTTCACCACTTGTATTTAAAATGGTGATTTGTTTTTCCTCTTCGCGACCGTCGGGAATTTCTACTTCGAATTTAGTTAATGTTTCTTGGATCGGAGGAGTAATTCTACCTAGTACAGGATTTAATTGATAGTATGGGTTCAAATCTAGTACTACTGGTTCAAAATTAGGTAACGTTTTAATAAAACTATGTTTTTGACCCTTTATTTCGTAACGAAGAGATAGTTTAATGTTAGTAATTGGTCCCGCGGATTTGTTAACTAAAATGCGCTTTGTTTTTGTGGAAGCGTATTTTGCAAAACGATAACGAACACCTGTATGGATAAAAATGAGTGGAGAATAGCCGTCAACCTCTACGGTGCTTTCCAAATACCTATTGCCTTTAAAACTGTGATGATACACCAAAACACTTGCTTTACCACTAAAATCTATAGAGCCTACACCAAAAAGACAAAATGGATTGTATTTTTTTGTCTTGCCGCGTATACGCGCAATACCGTGGTATTCCATTTGGGTAAAGTCGTATATCTTTCCATGAATCACCTTTATACCACCACCTAACTCCACGCGAATATCTTCAAATGCAATATCTATTGGTTCTGTAGAGGGTTGTGGATCAGGGTCTGGATCATTGTCTAGAGTGTCTTCTGTTAATACAGGAATTGACGCAACATGATTAAAACGATAAATTTTTTGTTTATATGCGACTAATATGTCAAATAAACGTGAATCAAGTTTATCTGTGTGAACATTGTAAACTTGCAAGTCGCACTGCATTGAAGAGCGTTTTTCTGTGCTAAATTCAAGAGACAAAAAGCGTTTCAATGGTACATCATTTAGCCAAATTTTTGCAGCAGTAACTGATTCTCCTTTAATTTCAAGGCTTGCCAGTACAAATTGTTGGCCTTTTTCTTCGGTTATTTCAGCAATAAACTTAGCTTCTCCCTCAACACACTGGATGTAACTAGTACTAGCAAAACCAAATGGTATAAAAAGAGAAAGGATAATTGTAAATATAAAAGTACGCATAGTTTCTCCAAATAAAAATAAATGACCTCAAATCAGAGTGCTGTATAATTCACAACTTAATTCACCTCGTAAATTTTTCGACATTAATAATCGCTTTTTTGCTATATCATTTTTTAATGTAAAAAGATACATTATTTTCGCCAAAGTAGCCTCAATAGTCATATCAGCGCCATTAACAACTCCACATTTTTGCAATGCCGAACCACCACGATAGTACTCTAAACTTATTTCGCCTAACAAACACTGACTACAAACAGTGATGAGTATATCGCGCTTTACAGCTTCTTCAAAAATAGATAATAATTGCGGTGATTCAGGAATATTGCCTATACCGTAAGCCTCGATTATAAGACCTTGGATAGGAGAACTTACAATTTCTTGCAAGAGCTGTGGTGAAATTCCTGGAAATATACGAATAGATGTGATCATGATGTCTGTTGCAAAAGGTATAAACTCGAAAACATTGTCAGAACTTGGCATAGGAAGAAGTAAGTCATTGCGAACGTTAATTTCAATGCCAGAGTTCGCTAACAGTTCATAATTAGGAGAAGCAAATGCCCCAAATCCAGAAGCATTTACTTTTATAGATCGACAGCCTCGGTATAATTTTTCGCCAAAATATAGACAAACCTCAGGAATTTCAAATTTCTGCGCTATAATAGCCGCCGCGATAATATTATCACGTCCATCACTGCGCAATTCCGAAAGAGGAATCTGTGCTCCTGTTAAGATAACAGGCTTGCTTAAGTTTTTGAGCATAAAAGCAAGCGCTGATGCTGTATAGGACATAGTATCTGTTCCGTGGAGTACAATAAATCCATCAAAGAAAGAATAATTTTTGGCTATGTACTCCCCTATTGCTACCCAGTCTTTTGGAACCATATTCGCTGAATCCATAACTGGTGTATATTCTTCAATCGTAAAATCTGGCATATCACTGCGATGAAGCTCCTGAATGCCATTAAGCGCTTCAGAAATATACCCTGGAGGGGCAGGAACATAGTTCCCGCCCTCCTTAATCATACCAATAGTTCCACCCGTGTAGAGAATGGAGATTTTCTTTTTCATCCTAAATTTTTCCTAGTCCTTGTAGGATTTTTTCTGGAGTAATTGGCAATTCGCGAATTCTTACACCACAAGCATTGTAAATAGCATTGGCAATAGCTGGGGCAGGTCCATTGATTGGAATTTCGGCAATTGCTTTCGCTCCGAAAGGACCCGTTGGCTCATCAGTATGCACAAATTTTACAACAATCTCAGGCATATCAATTGTTGTATGAATGTGGTAATCAAAAAAATTGGTATTAATTGGCGCACCTTTGTCATCAAAAACCATAAACTCAGAGAGAGCATAACCTAGAGATTGCGGAATAGCTCCTTCAACTTGCCCTTCTGCCATCTGTGGATTGATAATCTGCCCAGCGTCGGAAACCGATACAATTTTATGAACGCGAACAATACCAGTTTCTGTATCCACCTCAATATCAGCAAAAGTTGTATTAAACGGTGGAGGTGAATCATAACTCATATGAGAAGCATTCGCCATAATTTGATGTTGTTCATGTGTGTAAAAAGCTTTTGTACATATTTCTTCATAGGAAACAGACTGACCATCATTGGCAATAACATTACCATTTTCAATCTTCGCTTCTTCCACTTTAAGAAGCTTTTTTCCCATATCAAGTATTTGTTGCTTTACTTTTTCGGCAGCTTTTTTCACAGCTCCACCGGAAATATATGTAGTACTTGAAGCATAAGCCCCTGTATCAAATGGCGTCATATCAGTGTCTGAGGAATAAACGATAATTTTTTCGACAGGAACTTCAAGAACTTCGGCAGCAATTTGCGCAATCATTGTATCAGAACCCGTTCCAATATCAGTAGCTCCTGCTAGAAGGTTAAAGCTCGCGTCTTCGTTCATCTTAATAAAAGCTGCAGCCATATCTATGCCAGGAATTCCAGAACCCTGTCCGCAACCAATCATACCCACACCGCGACGTACGCGGCCTGTTTTCTCTTCGCTGTATAGTTTATCCCAATCGATAAGCTTCTTGCCTTCTTCAATACAATCCGCCATTCCACTAGTATAAATTACCATCGGATAGCCTTCGCCACCTTCACCTAAAATCTTCGCAATTGGAACATCATCACCTTCTTTTACATAGTTCTTATGGCGTAACTCTGTTGGATCAATCTTTAATTTTGCAGCAATTTCGTCCAGCATTACTTCCATAGCAAAAAACCCTTGCGGAGCTCCATAACCTCGATAAGCACCAGGTACAGACATATTAGTATAGACAGCTTGTCCAAGAAGTTTTTTGTGCGGGGCAGCATAGAATGATAGAGCCTTGTTTGCGGTTACTGACATCACTGTTAAAGAATGTGTTCCATAAGCACCACCATTTTCTAGAATATTTAGATCAATCGCCTCGATAAAACCGTCATCTTTGACTCCCATGCGCACCTTCAAAATCTGAGGGTGTCGCGAACGAGCAGCATACAGTTCTTCTTCACGTGTATACTCTATTCTTGCCGGCTGACCTGTTTTCAAGGTAATTGCAGCGCATAATTCTTCATTGAGGATTTCTTGTTTGCTACCAAATCCACCTCCAATACGCGGCTTGATTACCCGTATTCTACCAACAGGAAAATTTAAAACCTCAGCGACAATACGTCGTACGTGAAACGGTACTTGTGTTGCTGTCCGGATAATTAAGCGATTATGCTCATCAAACCATGTGACAACAATATGCGGCTCAATATGAGACTGCTGTGCATAAGGAACAGAATATTCTTCTTCAAAAACGTGGTCACAACCCTTCATCGCTGTTTCGACATCACCAAGTTCAGCTTTCAGCTCCGCAATTAAATTACGTTTATGATCGTGAACCATTGTTAAATCGGACTGTTCGTGAACTAAAATTTTCGATGTCATCGACTCACGTGGATCAAAAATCGCTTCAAGGACCTCGTATTCGACTTTAATTTTTTCTATTGCTTCTTCTGCAGCAGCAATAGTATCCGCAGCGACAACAGCAACACGATCTCCCACAAAACGAACCGTAGAATCCAAAATGCGCGTATCACGCGAAGATGGTTCCGGGTAACCTTGGCCTGCTGTTGTGTAATAATGTAAATCAAAATCCTCATGCGTAAGAACAAGCTTAACACCAGGTACTTTTTTTGCGACGCTAGTATCAATACTTTTTATATGTGCATGAGCATGAGGGCTATGTAAAATTTTAGCATGCAACATATTACGTAACTTAATATCGTCAGCGAATACAGGCTGTCCCGACACCAAAGCCAAACCATCTACTCGTGCGGTTTTTTTACCAACATACTTCATTTCTGCATTATCTTCTTTTTTATCTTCTTTTTTATCATTCATTGCACACCGCCTTTATCGGTTTAACATATCCTGTACAACGGCATAGATTACCTGCTAAAGCATCTTTCACTTGCTCTGAAGTTGGTTGTTCACTTTCGCGAAGCAGTGCTTCTGAAGCTAAAATCATTCCTGGTGTACAATACCCACACTGAACAGCTCCTTCATCAATGAACTTTTGTTGAAGGTGATGCAAATTACTTTTACTACCTAAATTCTCAATCGTTTCTACTACAGTTCCTTCTAACGTATGCATCAAAATAAGACAGGAATTTTGAGCTTTATTATCAACAAGAACTGTACAAGCACCGCATTCACCTAGTTCGCAACCATTTTTTACACTATAAATTTCATCACTGCGTAGATAATGAAACAAAGTTTCCCCAGGTGTAAACTCTGCTTTCGTCTCTTGTCCATTTAACGTAAATGCTATTTTCATAACAACCTCTATTCGAAATTAAAAACTTTGATTTATTTTGGCCACGTTCCTTAAGGTGTACCTTCGGTAAAATCGTTTAGCGCGACTTTAACTACGTGTATTTTATATTTTATTGATCCATTATGATCATCTGTGAAACAGCCTTCCAAAGCTTTATCGACTTGTTCATTTTTGTCTACTACAAAAGTCGCAAATCTATCTGTTCTTCCGCCAACAATACAATTTTTTGTAGTATAGTTATATCCAACAATCACGAATGGTGGAGCAGAAGGAATCACCGCATAGCGTTTAAGATCGATATTCGCATCTTTTGCAAAAGTAATTTCACTAATAATACCCTTACCATTCCACTCACATATGGAAACATCGATTAATTGGTCTTCCACAAAAACTTTTAGATTCACATTTATGGTACGCAACAACACATTAATGTCGGACGTAGAACTTTGCTGAGCAATTTCTCCACCTATAGTACGTTGATTGCGAATATTTTTTGAATAACAAGATTGTTGTGCACAACGTCCAATAACACTCTTTGCAAAATGCTCTGCTATTTGTTGAAGAGTAACACCTGCCCCAATTGATATAGTTTCTTCTTTTTCTTCTATTTTATTTTCCACTAAATGGTTGATATCTATAATAGTATGAATGCTCTTGTTTTTCTGTGCAACTAGATAGGTGCCTCCACTAAACAAAGTAGAATGCTCACTATTATTCAGTTTACTAGCTTCTAATAAAGTTGCTGGTTGTTCAATGTTTTGTACACTTGTCCACATAAAATTAGCTCCTTACGCTTGGCGTAACTCAATAAAAGCTTGGTGTATACGCTCAATACCTTTTTTAATTTGCTCTTGGGAAGTAGCATATGATATGCGAAAGTTCAAATCACAACCAAAAGCTTGCCCTGGAACAACGACAACGTGATGCTTCTCAAGGAGATAGTCAGCTAAATCAAGAGAGTTATTAATCGCCTTTCCATCAGCAGTTACCTTGCCATAACCATCACACTGTGGAAAAAGATAAAAAGCTCCTGGCGCTTTATCAACACTTAAGCCCGGTATCTTTGATAACAATTCACAGGCAAGGTTACGTCTTTCTTCAAAAACCCCTCTCATCTTTTCGACCTCTTGTTGGGAACCCGAAATAGCTGCTATTGCAGCTCGCTGCGAAATAGAACAAGGGCTAGAAGTAAATTGACTTTGAATTTTAGCAACAGCCTGAATAACTTCTTTTTGTGCAGCAATATAGCCAATGCGCCATCCAGTCATTGCATATGCTTTTGAAACACCGTTAACAACAATTACTTGCGATTTTATCTGCGGGTATTTTGCCAAAGAAAAATGTTTATTATCATCATAAATCAATTTTTCATAAATTTCATCACTAATTACCCATATTCCACTTTCAGCAATAACTGAGACTAAACTCTCCAACTCTTTTTCACTGTAAACAGCCCCACTCGGGTTATTTGGACTATTAATAATAACAGCCTTTGTTTTTGGTGTAATAGCTTTCTTAAGCTGTTCGGCGGTCATCTTGTATCCTGACTCTTTGGTGGTCGGAACAATAACACTATTGCCGTGGCACAAAGTAACCATTTCTGGGTAACTCAACCAATAAGGTGCGGGAATGATTATTTCATCTCCCGCGTTGATAAGGGCCATTAGTACATTAGAAACCGAATGCTTGGCACCGCAGTTAACTGCGATATTCTCTGGTAAGTATGTCAAACCGTTATCATTTTGTAGTTTATTGACAATCGCTTCTTTTAACTCAATTATTCCAACAGCGGCAGTATAACGAGTAAAGTTGTCTTTTATTGCTTCAATACCTTGCTGTTTTATATGCTCTGGCGTAGAGAAATCGGGTTCACCAACCGTAAATCCGACAATATCTTTTCCTTCTTTTTTTAATTCACTTACCTTAGCAACTAACTGCAAGGTAAGAGAAGGGGTCACTTTACTTAGCGTACGGTTAAGCTCCATGTTACATCCTTTCGGGAACATTCATCCCTAAAAGTTTCATACCATTGTGAATTACCTGGGCAACAATCTTGCACAGTAGTAATCTTGCGGCTTCTTCTTCTGTACCTATAACTTTGTGCGCGCCATAAAATTTGAAAAATAGTTTGGTTAAATCGAGAAGATACATTGTGATAAAATGCGGACTATCATTTTCAGCAGCATTGAAAATTACTTGCGGAAAGTTCGCTACTTTATACAAAAGCGCTTGTTCATGTGAAGAATTCAAAAGAGAGTAATCAATATCGGTAGTCGCTTCTTTATCAGCATTGCGAAATATTCCACAAATACGTGCATAACCATACTGAATATAAGGACCCGTATCACCTGTAAATGCAATAGCATTACTTTTCCCTGAGTCTTCGCTATCACTAGATATAGCTTTATGAGGATCAAATAACAATGCTTTTTCTCGCGAAATATTTAACAAAAATAACTTGAGTGCAGCAAGAGCAATATCCTCAGCAACACTACTTACTTCGCTTTCGGGAATATCAATTTTTTCATTTGAGGTAATAATATTAGTGACTCGTTCTTGCATCTCAGATACAAGTTCATCTGCATCTACTCTTGTTCCTTTACGACTTTTAAGTTTGCCTTCTGGAAGATTAACCATTCCATAAGAAATGTGGCGGCATTTTTCTGACCACGTGTAGCCAAGTATTCCTAAAATACTAAATAATGTTTTAAAATGTAGTTCTTGCTCTTCTCCAACCACAAACAAGCACTGATCTATTTCCTGGGCTTGGTTTTTTAATATTGTAGTTCCTATATCTTGGGTAATATATACAGAGGTACCGTCTGCGCGCAACAACAACTTATCTTTTGGCACAAACTTTTTGAATGTCTGTGGATCTTGTTTTTTTAAAGCTTCACCACTCACCCAAATAGAACCGTCTTCTTTTTTTATAAAAACGCCGTCCTCAGCGCCTTGCTGAACGCATGCCTTTCCAAGGGAAAAAGTATTACTTTCAAAATAAAAATCGTCGAACTTGCATCCCAACTTGTCATATGTTTGATGAAAGCCTTCCATAACCCATGAATTCATTGTTTTCCATAGTTCGCGAACTTCAGTATCGTTATTTTCCCATTTTTGCAGCATTGCAAGAGCTTCATTGTAGAGTTCAGAGTTTGCCAAAAAATCATCATTAAATTGCTCTTGTTTTTGCTCTGTCTCTTTTAGTTGTTTACGCAATTGTTTTTTTTCTGCTGCATCTTTAACTGTGCGTACTTGTTGTTTTAAGCTAGCTATCTCGCTACTGAGTTCTTTAAGATCAATATTTTTATTCTCAGCATAGTTGCATTTTTCTTCCTCTAACTTTTGATCAAAGAGAACATAATAATGGCCAACAAAGTGATCGCCTTTTTGTTTTTTACTTTCTGGCGTCTCTCCATCTCCCCATTTATTGTATGCAAGCATTGATTTACAGATATGTATACCGCGATCATTGACCAGATTTACCTTAACTACTTTATACCCATAAAATTCTAGTATATTGGCTATCGCCATGCCAAGGATATTGTTACGCAAGTGACCCAGATGTAAAGGTTTATTAGTATTTGGAGAAGAGTACTCAATCATTACTGTTTTGTTTTTGGCATCACCCCGTCCAAAGTTCTCTCCATCTTTCCAAACAGTGCGACATACTACTTCAGTAAACAATTTTTTATCAATAAAAATATTTACATATGGTCCAACAGCTTCCATCTTGCTAATAACAGTAGATGAACTAAAACATTTAGCAATTTCTGTAGCAATCGCTACAGGAGATTTTTTAAGATTTTTGGCAAAGGGGAAGCATGCAATAGCATAGTCTCCCATATCGCTATTTGGCGGAGTACTAAAATGTACCAGGTCTACAGATACATCATCTGCATCTTTGAAAGCGCAATTGATATTTTGACAAATTTCCGTTTTTAAATTATTTGTGAATTCCTGTAAAAACATAGTTGTTTCCTAATTATAATATATTTTTCATATCTTCGTAAAGATAATCCGCTTTGCTGCTTATAAACACATTTGACGGCGGATTTGTAAAGCGACCTATATTATATATATTTTTGGTATAAATCCATTCTTCGTCTACTTCGTAACGCCCATTGAACTTGATCTGTCCCCACTCATTTTCTTTAAGTTTAAAAGCAAACTTTCTTTTTTCCCACGCGAATTTTTCACCTTGGTCACAATTGGGTAAATAGTATGTTTTTAATTCATTTTCTTGTAAAAAAAATCCAATATGAGTTTCTTGCTGTGGAGTTTCATCTTGCTCTTTTGTTTCGATGTGCGATTTTATGAAATCACTCCATGCGTAACAGGAAAATGATTGGTAGCCGTATTTTTTTTCTCGTGAAAGAAAAGGTAAGAATTCATAAGCTTCAGAAACGCTGTTACGAATGGCAGCTTTCGGCGCTCCGCGATATTCTTTTCCCCATTTTATCTCAACCATCTGTACTAGAATCATAATTATTTCCTAACCTTGTGTATCTTGTCTTTCTTTTATTTTGTCTTCAACCAACTTCATAAGTTGCTCTTTACCTTTAATAACATCAATAGTTATCTCTAAAATCCAAAGAGGTCCCTCAAGATCATGTTCGCGAATTTTAACCGCATCTTTCGATGTAGTTATTATCATATCAACTTCTCTTGCTGCAGAACAAATATCAGCTATGTCCTCAGCATTATATTGATAGTGATCGTCAAAGATTTTTAATTCTACTACTTCAATACCAAGATTTTCGACTAAATAGTAAAAACTTTGAGGGTTACCAATTCCACAAAACAACAACGCTCTTTTACCTACAAAAGAATTTTTATCGCAAATCCGTTTAGAACTATGCTCTACAAAATAAGCAGGAACATGCTGAGAAATAGCTTGTGGTTTTTCACCTGCAATATACTTTAATTTACGCTGAATATTTTCTAATTGTTGTGCTGTAACCATATCACTACGAGTTATTATAAACGCATCTGCCCGCTTCAGGTTGCTCAAATATTCGCGCAAAAAACCTCGCGGCAACATATGCTTATAACCAAAAGGGCATGTTGCATCAATCAACACAATATCAAGGTCTCGCTGCAATTGTTGGTGTTGAAAACCATCGTCAAGTACGAAAACAATATTTTCTCCATATTCCTTCAAAGCACGTTGCGCTGCGTCAAAACGCTTACTGCCTGTAAAGTGCGGAACATCAGGAAGAGTCTTTGCAAAAATTTGTTGTTCATCTCCTCCATAACCACGCGATAACAATATTGCTTTTGGAAAATCTAGCGGAAAGTTTTGAATTAACCAAATAACCGTAGGCGTCTTACCCGTTCCTCCAGCAATAATATTCCCAACACTGATAACAGGAGTAATCAAAGATTTGCTTTTTAAAATATTATATCTGTAAGCTACATTTCTTCCATGAGTAATAAGTCCGTAAATCGCAGAAGTGATTTTAAGAATGGGGCGTAACAAAAAAAATATAGGCTTGTTACTTGTTTGTAATTGGTGAACAAAAGAGGTTTTACTCATATAATTTAGCCAGCGAGCAGTAGAATAATTACTAGTGTTGAACAAAGTATAACTATTAAAATTTGATAGTATACTTCCCGATATTTTAGTCTTTTAATTTCTTGTTCTAATTTGTGCATCTGAGCTGGAAGCCCAAAAAAATCTTGCCTTGCTATCGTTGACTTGTTAATGTCCAGTCTTTTTGCTTTTGGCGAATTTCCTTCTTTTACTAAAAGTAAGTCGCGTTTTAGACTTTCATAACTTTGGTAACGATCATGAGGCTCCTTCGCCATCATTTTTTCAATAATTTGGCAAACACCAGGAGGAATAGACGAGCGAATAGTTAATGGAGAAGGGATAGCGGCCTTGATATGTTGCCTAATAATTACCGACTCCGAACCATCGTAGGGAGCTGAACCGGTAATCATGTGATACATCGTAGCACCTAAAGAATAAATATCACTACGATAGTCAAGATCACTTTTTCCCATTGCTTGCTCTGGGGACATGTAATCAGGTGTTCCCAAAACAAAGTCTTCATTTTGAACAAGTTGCTCATCCATCTTAGACTTTACAAATCCAAAATCTCCCAACTTGGCAATCTGTTCTTTATTCACAATAATATTACTTGGTTTGATATCGCGATGTACCAAGTTCTTTTTCCAAATGTAGTTGAGAGCATCCAAAAGCTGAAAAGTATTTTCAATCGCTTTTTCTAAAGAAATATAACCGTCCTTCATTATCATTTGTTCTAAAGTACGCCCAGGGACATGCTCCATAGAAAAATAATAATGTCCCTTGTCATATCCAATATCAAAAACTTGTATTAAATTTGTATGCGATAATTTACCAACAATACGTGCTTCAAGGAGAAACCTTTTGCGAAATTCTTCGTCTTGCACCCATTTGCGATAAAGTACTTTAAGTGCGACATTGCGCTTCATCGAAAGTTGCTTCGCGAGATATACAACTCCCAATCCCCCTTCACCAAGGATAGACTTAATCTCGTAGTTACCGATAGCCAAAGATTTATTTTTCTTGCGAGTCTCTTTGTACAGTAAATCCATTTGTTCTACTGTGATTAAGTTGTGATATAAAGCCAATTCGTGCAACATCTTATCTTTGTGTTTGGCAACATTTTTTTGTGATTGTTTGCATTTGGCCATTTGCTCCGCAGTGAGGTATTTTCCTTGGAGTGCTGCGTGCATAAACTCTTTATCCGAAAGATAATACTCCACTATTTATTCCTGACTTAAATGTATTTGAAAAGCATGTGGTAAAAACTGTAATATGTCACTGGCAATCATCCCATATTCACCTATATATTCTTTACTTAAATCACCAGCAACTCCATGAAGATAAACCCCCAACTGCGCTGCAGCAAAAGCAGAAAGCCCCTGAGAAAGTAAAGCAGTTATTACACCAGTAAGAACATCACCACTTCCACCTGTTGCCATGCCTGGATTGCCCGTTATATTATTAAAACATTCACCTTGTGGGCTTACGACCTTACACGGAGCTGTTTTTAAAACAACAATGCAGTTGTAATCCTTTGCAAATTTTAACGCTTCTTGCTCACTATTTTCGACAATATAATCAATTGGTTGATCAATTAAACGACTAAATTCTCCGGGATGAGGAGTAATAATTGTCGGAGCATTTCGCTCTTTTAAAATATCAGTATAACCACATATAGCGTTAAGAGCATCAGCATCAATAACTATAGGTACTTTAATGCGAGGAAGTACATCGCGAACCAACATTTGCGCTTCTTGAGACATTCCTGGCCCTATTGCTACTGCATTACATTTGCGAGTCATATCAACAACTTGGTCACTCGCCTCCAAAGATACAGAACCTGTAGAAGTTGCCTCAAGAGGATAAGTTGTAGCACAAGTAACTTTTGTTGCCGCGACACGTTGTTCGCTAGCAGGAGTTCCGAGTGTTACAAGTCCTGCTCCTGAGCGCAAGGTAGATTCCGTCACTAAATACGCTGCCCCCATCATTCCCCGTGAACCAGCAATAATAAAGACCTTGCCACACGTTCCCTTGTGCGCATCTTTTTGACGAGGATACAGCTTAGGAAGATCTCGTACTTCTTGCATAAATGCTCCTATAAAAAGCGCTGCATATCTTTATCGCGATCAGAAACATCTAAACAATCATATGCATAATCGCGAATTTCCATTGTTGACCATCTCTTATGAGGATCAAATTCCATCATCTTCTTAATAAGGAATTGCAACATTTTCTTTTGTTTTCGACTTGTCTGTACGTCTTCTAATTTGGGAACTTTATATCGTTTAGAGCTCCATTTTTCCAAATTTCTCTTTGTACTAAAAGGAGGTACTCCTGTAAGCATATGAAAAAATATAGCGCCAATACTATATACATCACTACTTGGTGTTAAATATATATTCGTATCGGGAAATATCAAAGAACGCATTAGCTCTGGAGATATATAATTTGTATTTATATCGACAAGCTTTGTTTCCATAAAATCAGACTGCGCAAGATATTCAAGTCCAGACAAATACGCATCCGCACTTTGTTTGCGAATAATGATATTGCGTGGATGAATATTACGATGCACAAAAGAAAAATCGGCTAAGTGCTCCAGAGCTTTGGTTAGATCTGTCAATATCCACAGAGCTTCATTTATTGTGATCAAAGATGACTTACGCAAAATAGCATGTAACTCTACGCCAGCAACCCAATCAAGAACCACAAACCCTTGGTTTGGATCGATAGAAAAATCTCTTGCAGAAACAACATTGCGCCGTGGGTCAAGAATTAGTAAAAAGAGAGCTCGACGTAAATACTTTTGAAGCTCAACATGGTTTAAATTTGGCGGTGCAAACTCAAGTATATATTTTTTACCTTCTTCCATTGATAAGCAAAAAAATACATTTCGTTTATTTACGTTTGGTCTTTCATCTAGTAACTGATAAAAGCCCTTACCACCTTTAAATATATTTTTTTGTAGCAGTTTTTCATTTAGAGTATGAATTTCCTTGATAATATCTTTATGCATTTTTGCACCTAAAATCTCATCTCTGTAATTGTGTCTATGTTTAGCCCATAATGTGCTAGCACTTCTTTTGGCCCCATAGTGTTCGCTTTTTCTTTAGGAATATCTAATTGGCAAAGAATTTCATCTAGCTTTTCGCTAGAAGGAGCTTCTATTTCTAAAAATGTTGGTATATTAGGTAATGTATCAATATCAAAAACAAATTCTTGGTAAACATAGTGTTGACGTTTTTTTTCGAAATGTAAAATAACTTCTAGACCTAATCCGCAGAGAATACTTTTCATGTTGGCGGTACTATCGATAACAACTTCGTGCTCTTCCATAATTTTGTGCTCAAGTTGTTGACCAAGAGGTGTTTTATAAGTGCACTTTATGTCTTTACCTTCACTGCGAATACGCACATACGACTTATTTTGAGTAAGACGTCTGTCTGGATAATCAAAAATAAGTGTTTCCATCAGCCAATCGCCTTCCAAGGAAGCTCCTAATTTTTGTATTTTATCTTCTAAATTTTCTTTACAAATGTCTAGAACTTTTATCTCTATTTCTGTCGCCATTAGATTACAATTCCTGAATAACCAACAAAGTTATCAACTACTTCACAAGGATCAACATCCCAGCTTGTGGTATAGTGCAACAATTTCCCGCGAGATTTCCCCGTAGCTTTTGCAAAAGCTAAAGTAGCTGCGATTGCACCGCCACCACAAGCATTGTAATTTTGTTGCACTTCTTCTACAATCTTAGCGTCTTGAAGTTCCAACATCAAATCAATAATTCTTTTATCATTGTTATTTTTTACCCACTGGATACTTTTTTGCCCGATGCCGACCGGAACAAACTGAAAACGCGTCCCGTAGTGTGTAAGATCTGTAGAACAAATTGTCGCAACAGAATTCCGTCCATCATTTCCAGAAACCATTTGCGCAATTTTATCGCCAAACGCACTTGCCGACTCAGTTACTGGCATCATTATCGGAACTAATTTTGCTTGCGGAAAAAAATGTTGAATAAATGGTACGAGAACTTCGATAGAGTGCTCACGTAGATGTAGCTGAGGCTTTATTTCGACGAGATCGTTGGCAACGATCTCCTCTATAATCTCATCATCAACATGTATATCACCTAGCGGAGTATTCCAAACGCCTTTCCCCCAAGTACACGGTGCATAAACACCTGCAACATGTACTGCTCCAAATACAATAAATGTCTGTATTTGCGGTCTAGATTTTTTTAGCGCCTCAAATACCAAATACGCAGTATAGCCAGAGAAACTCCAACCAGCATGAGGAGCAATACCAGCGCAAATATCTAAAATCGTCTCCACTTCGTTACTTCTCTCTGAAAACTGCTGAAACACAAGTTCACACTCTTTTTTAGTTTCGGGATAAAAAAAACCGGCATGTGCTGCTTCGCGGCGCATTATATTGCTCCTAAATATTTACTACTTCTTGCTGTTGGCGAGATAGAGACACCATCGTAAACCACCAATTTTTGCTTTGCAAGCGCCTCGACTACAGTAAAGAAATGAGAAACCATTATCGGATCCCCCTGCGGCACTAACTGAGATTTAACATCAGAAACATCTTGTTTTTTATCTCCAAGATTTTTCATTATTTTGTGTTCCATCTTTGTCGAACTTAAATCAGTATTTTTCATTTCATTCACTAAAAGAAAGAATATTTCCTCGCTTACTTCAGCAAAAGAATTGATATTGTCCAAGGTGCCAGAAAACTTGACCCCCATTTTGTTTTCCGTTCCCGATGGCCGTGCAACAATAGAAAATTGCAGAGTATCATCTTTACCACTACAAAAGAATAATGTGTCTGGTTCTTGAGCAAATTTCGTGCATTCTAAAACATAATCTGAAAAATGTTTTTGTATACAACTAACAACTTTCTTCCACAAAGAACTTTCATAATACCAAAGTTCTTTCTTCACAAAATATACGTAAACACTAATACTTTTTGGTACAGGATATAAGTGCGCTATTTCTTGAAAACTATCACTGTTATTTGCCTTGATTAAATCTAAAAGAGAAAACACTGTATGGATATTCGCCAAGAAACCATTACCAACATATACCTGTTGCGAATCATTTATATGATTACCACGAATAATATGTCCTGATTTTTCTCCACCAAAACATTGTTGCTCTAGTATATATTTATCACCTACAGGCGTTATTTGTAAATTGACTTTGTCGATTGTAGTATTTTGTCCCATAACCAGTTCCGTAGGGTGAAGCTCCTCAACGCAGCTTCGCATCGCATTCATAAATGGAATACTAGAATCAACTGTAAAGGCAATGGTTGTTCCTACTGTTAAACTTTTTTTATCTACTGCAGAACGAATCTGCAAAAACAGAGACTTGTCGCCATCAAAAATATAAGCAATATCAGTAAACGGATTATAAACAGCGGTAATTCCACGATCACCATCTCCATCCATGAAAATAGCAAAAGCTATTGTTTGTGGTTTTTCTTTATAAGCAAATAACTTTTTGAGCGCCGGAAAACCATTGTATTTACCACCCAGTTCAATATCATTTCGTTTTATTTCTTCCACATTTTCAAAATGGCCTGCACCAACTCGGTCATCACCACTATTATTATTAATATTTGTGCCGTTTGGCTTATCACCTACCCACTCAATTTTTTGGATACCACATTTTTTAATCGCAGACGAAAGAGCATCCTTATAAGAGGGAGCAGACAAAGCTCCGTGAGACAAATCACAAACAATAGCAACATCTCTATCCGTAGTGCCAGGCAAATTAGCTCCACTGTTAACCACCGAAGTAAATATATGTTCTGCAATTGACGATAAACATACATTGTTATACTTGTCTGGCAATCTAAAATTTACAGCATAATAAAAAATCAATGCGGTAATTGTATTTTCCATTTTAGACATTGCCTTGACAAAGCGGCCATGTTCATCTTCAATAAATATTTTTAAGCCATCTTGGGAAGCTGGATTGTGCGATGCACTTTTGTAAAGAATTAAATTAATTGTTTGTTGTTTCTCTTTGAAAACACTGCTTGCTAGAACATAAGGAGCGTTAGCTATCGGCATTATCCCTAAATCATATACAGTGCGTTCTGTAGCTGCGACTCCTTGCTTTAAAGCTTCATACAAACAGTCACTACGAAGCGAATCATCGATATACAAATCGCGAGTATCTTTTGCAACTCCAACAACAGCTGGTTTTCCATATATTTTTTCAAAAGCAAGAATACTAGAATATGCAAGTAAACTACACAATTGTGGTGTTAAGTCACCACACCTTATGTAACGAGCCACTGAATCGGCAAAAGAATTATTCGAATAGTGTACATTTCCGCGGATTCCATCTGTTCCGTGGAGTCGGAACAGTGACTTACTAACAAAATTTTGCAATTCTTTTGTTTGCGCTGAAAAACTATGTAGCAAGTTCCAATCAACAACAAAAGGATAATCGAAAGATGCTAAGTGCCTTATAATGTCTCCATAACCACGTCCAAGTGTAACAGTAAGTTCTTCATTACTGCGACGCTTGCAATCATTAACGATTCCAAGTTCCTCGTCAACATGATCAAAATCGACAATAAGCTGTTTTTGATCGCGCAAAATATGTAAATAATCATCATAAGGCTCTGTATTCTTTTCTACCTCTTCTGAGAATATCTTAGAAAACAACGATTGCTGCTCATCAATCGTTTGTTGCCACATATTAGAAATTTGCTGTTTGGTGTTTTCATTTAAGCTATAAATCCATTCTTCAAAAGAGGTATTGTCAAAACACAAATCTGGCATACTCAAATCTAAATTTGCTAGTTGTTGTACTTTTGAGCCAAGAAGGTCTTTTGTACTTATTATTGTTTGATGTTCTTTAATGTTTTTTTCGTGAAATAAAGCTTTGTTCTTCCAACTTTTTTTCTGTAATTTTGCATGCCTATCTGATGACTCTGGTAATTTTGCTATAAAATGAATAGGGGAATTGTTCTCAGCTTTACTGAACAACCACTTTTTTCTCTCTAAAAAATTATCATTTATATTATCTGCGGCACAGCTATACAACCTGTAGAGAAAGTTATCATCGTTCTTTTTAGCGTGTGCACAACGTACTTTTCTAAAATATTTTTCGAGAAGTACATAATGAATCATTAGTTCTGTAGTGGCCAAAAATTTTTGCCTACTATTAGTTAGTAATTCAGGATGATAAGGTTTCATTCCAGGCTTTAAATTTGTTGATACCGCCATGGTATTCTCGGGCACAAAGCCACGGATAGCAACACCTGCAGGAATAAGGCTACCACTTCCAATACGACATGGAGCCACTATTTGCGTTTGTCCACCAACAAATACCCGTGGAGACAACCCCATTTCTCCCAAAACTCCACTGCCAATGAGTGAACCAAATTTCAAACCCTCAGGAGTAAAATTATAGTGAATAGCCCCACTGCCAATTTCAGTAAAAGCATAAGGGGCATTTGTTCCACTGCTAACAAAGACATCGCAAAAATTAATCAAGCTTCCAAGAGTTGCATACATACTAACAATTGTCATCTTACATCCAACAGTATGTGCAGCTCTAGCGTGCTCCATAAACAGCGTTCCTTTACGCATTTCAGCACCAGATCGTATTTCAACATGATCCAAAAATACACTATTACTATAACTACCACTTCCAAGAGTAACATTACGTCCACAGCGAACGTTAGTATAAATACCGCCGTGCTCAGCTCCTAGTTTGCTACCAGAGCCTATTAAGGTTTTTTCTCCTGCGATTTTAATTCCAGGATAAAGAACAGCTCCTGGTTCTATATTTTCTATTTTTACTTCTTCTGCAATTGATACAGTCTGTGGATGCGGTAATATAACACCCTTCTCTTGTAATTGTTTTATTTTTTTCATGTCTTTTCACTATTCTGTTTTGGCAAGTTCTAATTCAATTCTTTTTATGTACTCTAATAAATTTTTTGTTTTTCGTTCTGCCTGTTGTCCCATTCTTTTAATTGCACTATCACATTCAAATATCTTTTTGTAAAAAGCCTTTCTATTCAATAAAAAATCTTGGTCAAAAATCATTATTTCTCCGACACTGTTAGGAATATATAGTTTTGACCAATCATCAGTTAAGACAACCCCCTTTATCTTAGAAAAACCATGATACATTTCATATCGTTTGCTTAAATTTAGTAAGTCATATATAAATATTTTATCAACAGATATTATCGCTAGATAGTCTTTCTTAAAAGAAAAAGAGAGTGCTTTTATTTCACTGTTAACCATAATTTCTTTATATATTTTAGGCGATCGCAAATTTTTCCATAACACCACTTTGCCATTTTTATCTCCGGCAGCAAAGAGATTGTGCGACTTATTTGTTGCAAGTGCTTTTATCTCCTCCAAACCAGTATTTTTTAATAGCAATGTTTTTGAATTATTTGGCCCAACTAAATATATCTCACAAGAGTCTGGAGACCATCCTTGGCATCCAAGAACAAAAACATTTTTATCTAACTCTAAAATTTTTAAAACAGGATATCTTGTTAATAACATTGTTTCATTTTTTTTCGTTGTTATGTTTTGTTTTATAAGTCGCGAAGGATTGTTTATTGAGAAATATATATGTTCTTGGTCTTGCGAAAATTCAAAGGTTGTGATTCCTCTTTTGTCTATGCCGTGAATATATTGTAATCTTTTTTCTATATTTTCTTCACCATAAACCTCAATTTCTCCTGTTTCTAGACGCAAAAAAAGCTGCTTATATTTCTTATTATACCTGATTTGAGCAATATCAGCTAAAATATGCTTATGCTTAACACCGTTATTATTCCACACAATAAAGCCAATATTACCACCATATATAAAAGTATGACCACTCGCAATCATTGTATGTGTCATATTAGAATCCATACTCAAAACTTTGAAGCCACGAAATATCTTCTTTATATTTTTGTCCTTAATTTCCAATTTTGTAAACGGTAGTGTATATTCCTTGTAAGATTGCTCTTTCGCCAACATGATTTTTAATCCTTGTTTAGCCAAAGCCAATTCTAATTGATATATTTTTCCGTCTTCTCTAAGAGAAGATATAATATTCTTTGTGTAAATTTCACGTAACTCAACCATATTGTTTTTTACAGCAGCAAGAAATACATCTGGTTGATAAGAAAGCAGTGAAATACTTACATCTGAATAGCTAGATAATCGTTCTTGAAAAATAGAATTGTTACTTTGTTTCGCTAAAAGAATACTTCCATCTTTCTTACCCATAGCAAAATAAAATGGGGCTGTTCGTATAGGAGGAAAGCTCAGCTCGTCACCAAACACAAGAGAAGCTGAAGTATAAAACTGAATACCTTCTTTGCTGTTCCATTTTTCCAGAGATAACATGCCCATTCTTGTAGAAGAAACAACAAAAACTTTATTTTCGTTTTCACTAAAACACATAAAGCAATTAAATAAAAAAATTGGAGCTTCATAAAAGAAAGTTTTATTTTTTTGAATATTATGGAGAAGGAGTCCTTTTTTCCGTTTATCTTGGATGACAAGCCATTTGGAATGAGAAGAGATAAGAGTACTTGAATATTTTTCCAATGAAAAAGAACGAATAGCATAGTCATGTAAATTCATCAAGTTACATTGCTCTTCTTTTTGTTTAGTTGTCCATGAACGAAAAATACAATAATCATTATTGAGAGAAAACTGTACATTATCAACAGCACTATTCGAATACAAAAACTTTGGTTGCTTTTCTACTAAGTCATAAAAAACAATGCTTAAATCACGTCTAGCGTTATAGACAAGATATTTATTATTAGGTGAAAATACAACTTTGTGACTGTGAACATCATCCAACTTGAGAAAAGTATTCTCTTCTGTTAAAGATAAATGTTTGTCGTTTTTCCAAACATACAGGGTATTAACTGAATCCTTGACATACATTTTAGCAAGATATTTACCTTGAGGTGAACTGATTAATGGATAAGGACTTGGAGGTAATTTCTTTTCCAATATTATTGGAAATTTAGCCAAAATATTCAATTTTAAATTAGTGTTTAGTTCACGATAAATTTCTTTAGCTTTTGTAGAGGGAATATCATGCAAAATCTCGCGTAAATATTGATAACATTCTTTGATCTTTTCGTAACTCTCAAATATGCGCTGTGCACCCAAATTATTATTAATTGATTCAAGAGTATTCTTGATTGCATTTTTTTTTATTTTGGTGATTTCTTCTTGCGCTTTTTGCGTAGAACTTTCATATTTTTTTTGCACTACAAATATAGCGAGAGTCATTAAACTGAGAATAATGATCGCTGCTATACCTATCGCAAATGGTAGTGGATTTTTCTTACGCCACCTACTAAACCTTTGCCATGATGTTGGTGGTTTTAACTCAATAGGCCGTCGGTGAATAATATTGTCTATTTCTGAGTAGAAAAATGCAGCATTAGAAATACGCTTCTCAGGATCTTTTGCAAGAGCTGTCAAGCACACAATTTCTAAATCACTATCTTTTGCCACAGAAACATTTAATCTTGAAGGAGGAGTCGGCTCGCTTGTTGTTAAGTGAAATAATAATTCAATTGGATTTTCGCCAGTAAAAGGAACAGTTCCAGTTAGCATTTCATAAAGGATTACTCCTAGTGAATATATATCACTGCGATGATCTGTTTTTTGCGACCGCGCTGCTTCAGGAGACATATACTTAGGAGTTCCAAATATATTTCCCGTTTTTGTCAAATCGGTCGACTCGTCAATACGCTTCGCTATACCAAAGTCTAAAACAATAGGAACGCCATCATTATCAACAAGTATATTGTCTGGTTTCAAGTCACGGTGTATAATATTTTTATCGTGAGCAAATTTAATTGCCTCGCAGATTTGACGAAACACACGCAGTTTTTGCTGTATAGTTTTATCAAAAATGTATTTCTGTAAATTTACCCCTTCAACATAGGCCATAGCAAAGAAATGCTGTGGAGTCTGACATATTTCATAGATCGGGATAATATTTGGGTGTTGAATCTGAGCTACAGCTCTCGCTTCTCTTTGAAAGCGCTCTACAGCCTCTAAACTCCCGCGAAGCTCTGGCAGTAAAACCTTAAGAGCACATTTACGCTGTAATTGTGTATCTTCTGCCTGGAAAACAATTCCCATCCCTCCACGACCAAGTTCTTTTATAATACGATACTTACCCAATTCTTGTATTGAGTTTTGTACTGGACTATCAGAAGCACTAAAGTAATGCCAAATTTTACTATCTCTTGATATTTCATATTCACTGCGATTGATCTTGCCTTGCTGGACATATTGCTGTAGTATCTCCTCGGAATATGGTCCAAAAATTTTTCCATCCTTATTTGATTTAACAAACCATGTTTTTGGCATATAACTATTCCTTATTTGGCATTGACAAGTGCTGATTCAATCGTTTTGATATCTTGAAGTAAACCTTTTTTTTGTCCCGTCATCGCTTGAACTATCTCGTCACATTCTAATATTTTTTGATACAAAGCTCCTTTGTCAACCCAAAAAGTTTGGTCAAAGATCATTATTTCACCGGCTCCGTCAGGAATATATACCTTGGACCAATCATCCGCAAGAACAATACCTTTTTTCTTGTAAAATCCACGATAAATCTCAAATCGATTATTGAGATCTTTTAAATCGTACACATATGAATTGTCTTTAGCAACGACAACAAGATAATCATTTTTAGGAGAAAAAAACAAATTAGTTATTTCACTACTAACTTTGATTTTTCTAAGCAACTTCGGAGAAAAAATATCTTCCCACAAAACAATGTTACCATTTTTGTCACCTGCCGCAAAAAAGTTTTGCGCTTTATCTGTAGCAAGAGAAGTTATCTGATCCAGATTACTATTTTTTAGTATGCGAATTTTTTGATTACCTGGCTTTACGACATACACTTCACAAGTATTTATATCCCCTCCCTGGCTAACAATCACAAGAGTATCATTCTCTAATTCCAAAAGAATTTTTATTGGATGCGCAGTTTTAGTTATTAGTTCACTCCTTTTAGTTCGTAAATTTTGCTTAACTAAACGCTCTGGTGATTCGGCAAAAAAGTAAAGATGTTCCTTGTCTTGAGAGAAAACAAAATCCTTGATGTCTTTCTCTTTAAATCCATGTTCATATCTTCTAATATCTTGTATATTAGACAGATTGCAAAATTTAACTTTGCTTCCTTTTTGAAAACGCAAAAAAATTTGTTTTAACTTTCGATTGTAATGAATGCCGGTAACCTCTACCCAAAAATGTTTAAGCTCAGAAACTCCATCCATCCATTTAATAAAACCAAGCTTCCCTCCATACACAAAAAGGTTTTTATCTAATATCATTGTATGTGTGATATCTAGGTCAGAAGTTATTTTTTTACTTTTTTCTAATATATTTTTTATACTTTCAGCTATTTTTAATTTTGTAAAAGGCAAAATATATTCTTTATAAGAATTTTTCTTTACAAACGAAATTTTTAGACCTTGTTCTGAAAATAGCTGGAGTTGTAATTGCTGCACTCTTTCATTCTCACTAAAAATATAAGTTATATTTTTTGTGTATATATCCCGCAATTCAATAGTTTTTCTTTTAGTAACAGCAAGAAATGCAGCACGCTCAAAAGCTAATTCAGAAACCAGAATATCTGAGTAGTTAGACATACTTTCTTGAGCAATAAAATCCTTCTTTGGTCTTGCCAAAACAACGCCTCCATTTTTTTGCCCTATCGCAATATAAGAGGATGAAGTTTCTATTAAAGGAGTATTCTTTTGATGACCTACAGAAATAGAAGGAGAAGAGGTTATTTTACGTGTTTCAAGATCAAATACACCTATTGTAAAAAAAGAAATGAAGAACAATTTATTTTTTTCTTTTGTAAAAAACATTGGGCAATCGTGGCGAAAAATTTCTTCCCCGTAATACTCTGTTTTATTTTGCGGAATATCGTGGATAATCAACCGGCTTTGTTTTTTATCTTGTATAACTAACCATTTTGTTTGCGGTGAGATAACCATACTAGAATACTTTTTTGTTATAAAAGTACGTATTTTAAAATTTCGCAAATCTACTAAATTACAGACTTTTTCAATTTCTCCACCTTTCTCTACCCACGAACGAAAAACACAATAACGGCTATCAGAAGAAAAGTGTATATTATCAACCCGGCTGTTTACATGTGAAAACTTGGCTTGTTTCTCAATTATATCGAAAAATACGATACGATTTTGCCCAGGGCTCTCGTAAACAAGATATTTGTTGTCAGGAGAGAACACTATTTTATGATTGCGAAGTTTCTCTATTTTTAGAAAAGCATTATTTTTTGTAAAAGAAAGCTTGGTGTCATTCCTCCAAATATACAAAGTGGAGTTTTTATTATACATTTTTGCGATGTATTTATTTTGAGGAGAGCAGCTGGCAGGGTAATCACTTTCAGGCATTTTTTTCTCAAGCATTTTGGGAAATTTAGAAAGTATATTGAATTTCAAATGCATGTTAAGTTTTCGGTAAGTTTCCTTCGCTTTTGAGGCATCAATATCCTCTAAAATTTCCTTCAAGTAGCTATAACACAATTTTATTTTCCGGTAATTAGTAAATATATTCTGTGCTGTCAACCCAGCATTGAGAGTTTCGAGTGTACTATCAATAGCATTTTTTTTAACTCTAGCAATTTCTGTCTGTGCTTTTTTTACATCTTTTTGCACTACAAATATAGCAACAGCCATAGCAAAAGCGATTATCGCAATCGCAAACGGCACAGGATTTCTTTTACACCATTTACTAAACTTTTGCCACGATGTTGGTGGTTTTAACTGAATAGGACGTTTGTGAATTATACTATCTATTTCTGAATGGAAAAAACTGGCATTGGCAATGCGTTTTTGAGGATCTTTTGCGAGAGCTTTCAAACAAACAACCTCTAAATCACTATCTTTAGCGATTGAAACATTGAGTCTTGAAGGAGCAATGGGATCACTTGTGGTTAAGTGAAATAGTAACTCTATTGGATTTTCTCCTGTAAAAGGAACTGTCCCCGTCAATATTTCATAAAGAATTACTCCCAAAGAATAGATATCGCTGCGATGATCTGTTTTTTGCGCTTTTGCTGCTTCAGGAGACATATATTTCGGAGTTCCAAATATGTTTCCGGTTTTTGTTAGGTCAGTAGACTCACCAATATATTTTGCAATACCAAAATCTAAAACAACTGGTACTCCATTACTGTCAACAATGATATTATCGGGTTTTAAATCTCGGTGTATGATATTTTTATTATGGGCAAACTCAATTGCATGACAAATTTGTCGAAACACCTGCAACTTTTGTTGCATAGTTTTTCCAACAATGTACCGTTGCAAGTTGACTCCTTCAACATAAGCCATCGCAAAAAAATGCTGCGGAGTTTGGCATATATCGTAAATTTGAATAATACTTGGGTGCTGAATCTGCGCAACAGCTTTTGCTTCTCTTTGAAAGCGTTGAACAGCATCTAAACTCTCGCGAATTTCCGGCAACAGAATCTTAACAGCACACTTACGTTGCAATTGTGTGTCTTCTACCTGAAAAACAATTCCCATTCCTCCGCGCCCAAGTTCTTTTATAATGCGATACTTACCTAACATTTGCGTTGGACTTTTTTTACGAACAGGAACAGAAATATGAGTAGTGCTAAAGTCGCGCCAAGTATTACCATCATCTGATATTTCATATTCACTACAATCAATTTTATTTTGTTGGATATACTGTTGTAGGATTTCTTGCGAATATGGTCCAAAAATTTTTCTATCTTTAGAAGACTTAATAAACCACGTTTTTACCATATAAATGTCCCTTATTTTTGTAAATTATATTTCTTTGTTTTATTTCAATATATTCTCAATATCTTCAATATATTGTATAAGAGATCTAGAATCACTATCGATGCTTGATATGATTTTTTCGCAATCGATAATTTTCTCACGAAACTTATTTTTATTAACTATATAAGACTGATCAAAAACAATAACTTCGCCAACACCATCTAAAACATACGCTTTTGACCAATTATTATGAAAAGTAGTACAATCTTCTTTGTAGAATCCTTCATACATTTTGAATCTATTTTTAGGATTTTCTAAATCGTAGACATAACAATTATCTTTTGAGAATACAGCAAGGTAATTTCCATATGGAGAAAAAGATAGTTTAGTAATCTTACTACTTGTTTTGATTTTATATTGCAGTTTAGGATTGAAAATATCTTTAAATATAATAACTTGACCTGTTATGTCTCCTACAGCAAAAACCGTTTGTTGTTTATTTGTAGCTAAGGCATTTATTTGATTAAACATTACATCTTTTAGTATTCGCTTTTTTTATTGCCAGGGGTTATGAAATATACCTTATTGTCATTCTTCCACCAACCACCA
Source organism: Candidatus Uabimicrobium helgolandensis (assembly GCF_041508025.1). Classification (NCBI taxonomy): domain Bacteria; kingdom Pseudomonadati; phylum Planctomycetota; class Candidatus Uabimicrobiia; order Candidatus Uabimicrobiales; family Candidatus Uabimicrobiaceae; genus Candidatus Uabimicrobium; species Candidatus Uabimicrobium helgolandensis. The sequence goes on along the minus strand of NZ_CP165719.1, from coordinate 269,296 downwards.
CGACCCACTAGCAAATTTTGATTCTTTAGTTCTAAGAATGCTCCTATTCGTTGGGTTTGGGCAATAAATTTTGTAGTTTTTGTTTGTATATTTTGTTTGTGTATTCCCGAAGGATTTGAACAAAAAAAATACAGATAGTCTCGATCTAAAGAAAACTCAAAGCCATAAATTCCTTTGAGTTTAGGCTTTTTGTATGTTTTAACGAACGAACCGTTCTTTGCATCATAAATTTTAACATTACCTTCGATAGTATTTATGAAAACTTGGTTACGCTTTTTATTATATTTTACCGAATGAACATTATCAAAAGTATGTGAACATACCGCAGCATCATCTTTCCAAATAATAAAGCCTACATTACTACCATAAATAAAAGTATTATCTTCTACAGCAAGAGAGTGTATAGGATTCAAATCACTGGTTATATCGGTAAATTTCTGCAGAATTTGTTTTACACCTTTATCTGAAATCCTTAACCTTGTGAAGGGGAGTCTATATTCTTTGTAGTTTTGCTCTGTAGAAAATAGAATTTTTAGCCCTTCTTTATCGGATGTCAATTGCAATTGGTGTATTTTACTACCTTCACCAAAAGTAGAAATAGTATTCTTTCCGCGTATATTACGAAGCTCAATAACATTATCTTTGCTAGCTGCGAGAAAAATGGGCTGCTCAAACACCAAATTCGAATTAGGAACCTCTGAATAGTGAGCTAATCTTTCCTGAGAAATAGAATCGTCATTATTTCGTTTTACTAAAATAAGGCGACCATCTTTTTCTCCCATGGCAAAATACGATCCTACTAAAGGTATGGGCGCGGATTGTAGCCAGGCTCCTAATAAGCTGGATGACTCAAACATTTTTTGATTACGAAGGTCAAATACTTGCATACGTGAGAAAGAAACAATAAGTATCTTATGCTCTTCGCAAAAGCACATTCGGCAAGTTCGTGAAAAAAGTTCTTCTTTATATTCTTTGGTTATATTTTTTGGGATGTTATGCATAACCAGTGTATTTTTTGCCCTGTTTTGGGCAATTAGCCATTTTGATTGGGGCGAAATCAAAATATCAGTATATTTTCCTACAGGAAAAGTACGAACAACAAAATTGCGTTTATCGTGTAAATCAACTAAACAACAAGTTCTTTTTTGTTGTAAACGAAAAGCATAGTAACGGCTGTCTTTTGAAAAAGTAGACTTTAAAATAGAACCATTTCTACACGAAAAAACGTTCTTTTGTTTTTCCAAATGCAAAACATAAAGTTCTTTTATTTCTTCACCCTTTGTGTTGCTTTTTTCCTTGTTTACACCTTCATAAACAATATATTTATTGTTTGGTGAAAATAAAACTCTAGGATGGTTTACATTTTTGATTTTCAAGAAAGCGTTATCTTTAAGCAATGAATTTTTTTTATTGTTTTTCCAAATGTATAAGATCGCTTTTGAATTTTCACGATACATTTTGGCAATGTATTTTCCTTGAGGAGAAAAAACACAAGGAAATGAACTCTCCGGCATTTTTTTTTCTGTTAAGGTAGGAAATTTACTCAAAATATTAAATTGTAAATGCATATTTAGGAGCCGATAATCCTTTTTCACTTCTTCTAAAGGAACCTTGTCCATAATTTCGTATAGATAACGATAACTACGCTTTATTTTTTTATAACCAACAAATATATTTTGTATTGCCATACCAGAATTTAATGTCTCAAGTATATTGTACATAGCACTTTTTTTAGCGCTGACCATTTCTTTTTGAGAAGTCTTAATTTCTTCTTGCAATTTTTCCCTAGAAATTTTGATTTCTTCTTGCAAAAAATTATTGTGCCGCTGTGCTAACCACATAGAAATAGTAGTTAAACAAGTAATAATAAACATCGCTGTTACTGTCACTAATAGTAAAGGATTTTTTTTTCGCCATTTACTAAAATTCTGCCATAGTGTTGGTGGCTTTAGTTTTATTGGGTGCTTGTGAATAATATTATCTATTTCTGATTGAAGATAAAGAACATTAGGTATGCGTTGTTGCGGCTTCTTTTCTAAAGCTTTTAAACATACTATTTCTAAATCACTATTCTTTGGAATAGATGCATTCAAAAGCGAAGGAGCTATCGGATCTTCTGAGGTAATTCTCAGCATAACTTCAACCACATGCCCTCCAATAAAAGGTAAACGATCTGTGAGTATTTGATATAAAATAACTCCCAAAGAATACACATCGCTACGATGATCAACAATCTCTCCAAGCACAACTTCTGGTGACATGTACTTCGGCGTACCAACGAGATCTCCTGTTTTTGTTAAATCTACACTACATTCGATATTTTTAGCTATTCCAAAGTCCACAATAACAGGCTCACCGTTTGCCTTAACCAAAATGTTCTCGGGCTTCAAATCGCGGTGTAAAATACCTTGTTTGTGTGCAAAAGCAACAGAACCACATATTTTGCTAAACAGCTGTAATCTTTGCGAAATATTTAATTGTTTAATATGCTCGCTAAAAGATTGCCCATCAACATAATTCATTACAAAAAAGTAGGGCTTTTTTTGATGTACTTCATAGATTTGAACAATATTCGAGTGATGAATTTTTGCTAATGCGAGAGTTTCTTTTTGAAAACGTTCTGTTGCTTTCAAATCATTAGCAATCTCAGGTAGTAACATTTTCAAAGCACAGTCTCGTTTTAACTCAGTATCAAATACACGGTAAACAACGCCCATTCCTCCGCGACCAAGTTCTTTTATAACACGATATTTTCCGATCATCTGTGTAGATAGTTCAGCAGTAGATTGCCAAAAAACATCAATACTATTCCAAGAATTGCGATCCGTCGAGACAAGATGCTCTCCGTTTCGAATTTTACCCTCTTTAACGTACTGTTGTAAAAGTTCTTGAGAGTATGGCCCAAAAACTTGCTCACTGTTGTTCGACTTTACAAACCAATTTTTCAAGATACAAACCCCTTGCTAATTTTTCAAGTTGTTAAGCGGTGTATATTTTAATCAAAAGTATCCTTAATAACCAGCGACTATTTTTTGGGTAAGGAAAATAATCGCAACAGTATCTTGACTTTATGAAGGATTTATGTTGTATAGGCATAGAACATTTAAATTTTGGATTGTATCGTTATTTGTTGTCAGGAGCCTTCAATGGAACATTTATTTTTTGTACTATCAGCGTTCGAAATTAGCGACAATGTTTCTTTTATGTTATCAATCTTCGGATCAATTGTAGCATTGGTATCTTTATACTATAGCCGCTTTAAAATAGGTAGGTTAAAAGCTTTACCACTAAAAATGTACGTTGCTCAACCACTCAACTCAAAAGATATTCGTCTTGTAAAATTGGTGCTTCCAGTTACTTTTATAAACAACGGTGCGGTAACCCGTGCGGTAAATGATATGAGAATCCGCGTTGTGGTTCCTGGAGAAAACGATCTAGTACTAGATTGGATCTATGAATACAAAGAAGTTTCTTTGCTTCAAGATATAGGCATCGGAAATTTTCCAGCGCAACCAACAATAAAACCTTACGAAAGTGTCAACCGCATTTATGGTTTTCAATCAGATAACAAAGGTGGTTCATCTGTTGCGGCAATGGAAAAACACGAAGAAGCACAAAAACACCTTGCCTATTTAGAATATTATAGTGAAAAACGTAAATGGAGAGTATTAAACCAGTTCTGTTTAATATATAATGGACGTCGCAAGTGGGAAATGGACTACGACAATATCAATTGTAGTGTTTAGTAACACGACCTCATTATTTAAATAAATAGAGTTGAACACCAACTCTATTTAATTCATCTAAATACCTCTAAATTTTTTCATACAGATCTTCAAAATAAACCAAATACTTATAGCTTTAACACACCAACTGTTTTAAACTAGAAAATACCCAAGTGATATAGTATACCTATGTCTATTGGTATTTTATTTAAGAATTCCACCTTGGGTTAGCAACCTTATATACAAGGACCACAAAATGAATAGTAAGCCAAATAAAAACAACGACAAAAAAATAATTATTGCTGACGATGATGAATTCATTTGTAATTTTATCGAAAATATATTATGGCAAGAGGGGTATGAAAATACTAAATCTTATCCTTCAGGAGAAAAACTCATCTCGGCTTTAAAACAAAAAATAGAAGTTGATTTAATTTTACTCGATGTCGCTTTGCCAAAAATGAGTGGTTGGAAAGTCGTAGAAAAAATTCGCTCAAGTAAAAGATATATTTTTGTTCCAACAATTATGATGACAGCCTCCGACTCGCTAGATATACGCAAAAAAGTATTCAGCATTGGTGCTGATGACATTATCAACAAGCCCTTTCCTGCAGAAGAACTTATTTACCGCGTAGAAAAAGCTATTTCTCAATCGGGAAAAATTAAGAGAAATGTAACTGGTCGCTTTAAAAAATTAAAAGAAAAAGTAATTTTTTCAGGCGAAGTATGTGAAATATCAGTGGCATCGTTGCTTAGCTTTTTTGAATCAACGGAAGTTTCAGGAACATTTAAATTAAAAAGTAAAGGCCAAAAGTATACTTTTGGTTTTGAACAAGGACGAATAACAAACTACACATCCACTCTGGAGGTAGAATCTATCGAGGAACTTTTATCTTTCGTTTTATATATTGACAAAGGAGAATTTCAATTTTTATCAGCAACAACAGAAAAAAACATTGATTTATCTCCTACAGATTTACTACTACAAGCAATTAGTAAACAATAAATCTACTTTTAACTTTAAAATCAACTTTTAAGGAAGAGCTATGAGTAAAGTATTAGTAGTAGACGACGACAGAATAATTTGCCACATGGTAAAAACTGTACTTCAAAATCAAAATGTTGAAGTACTTGAAGCACAAGATGGCAAAGATGGACTAGAAAAAGCTAAAAATTTTATCCCCGATGTAATTTTATTAGACATACTAATGCCAGAAATGGACGGGTGGGAATTTACTAAAAATTATCGCCAACTACCCGACTTTATGTTCATTCCTATTATCTTTATGACATCTCTTAGCTCTCTTCATACGCGAGCCTGCGTATTTCGAAATGGCGCAGATGATTTTATGCAAAAACCTTTTCCTACACAAGAATTGATATTTAGAGTAAATAAAGCTATTGGTTATAGCAAAAGAATAAAAGAATATTTTTACTCCAAACTACAACAAGAGCAATTTGAAATATATGGTCTAGTTGACGAACTAGGCATAGCCTCTTTCTTAACATTTTTAGAAAATGATAAGAAAACAGGGTTGTTCATTTTAAAAGACACAATTGAGGGTAAAAAAATATGTCGTCTCAACATATCAGAAGGTCTTCTTGTAAAAGCAGAAATCGAAGGTAAAATATTTGACGAATACGTGGACATTATTCACGAGATACTAACATGGACATCAGGAGAATATCATTTTTTTAAGAAAGTACTATCAACAGAAGAATATGAAAGACAATTAGAAATTACCCCTCTTATATTAAATGCTGCATGTCGTATGGACGAAAATAAAAATTCTTCTTCAGGACAATCACAATGATAGAGTTTTTTAGTAAGTTATTTGACACTACAGGCTTTATGCCTCGTACCGCATGAGGAGGCTGGAATTCAGAGCTAGTTTGGCTCCATATAACAGCAGATGCACTTACTTGGATTGCGTACATGATAATTTCTTTTACTATAATTTTGTTTTTTTTAAAAAAACGAGAGCAATCATTCCCTGCACTATTTTTTTTATTTTCAGCATTTATTGTCAGCTGTGGTTTTACTCATTTTCTTGAAATTTGGACTTTTTATTATCCTGTTTATAGATTTTCTGGCTTGATAAAGATCTTCACAGGCTTCATTTCAATGGCAGCAGCAATCTCAATTATTCAGATTCTTCCAAAAGCGCTAGAACTACCTGGAGTAGTCACTTTAAACAAAAAACTCAAGCAAGAGATTGCTATGAGGGTAAAAGAAAAAAAAATTCTACAAGAAACCAAGGCACAACTTCAAAGTATTATTAATGCTATGCCTGACGGAATTGTGATGGCTAACCTTGAGAGAGAAATTGTACTGACAAATCCAGCTTTTAGCAACTTATTTGGATACTCACAACAAGAAGTATATTCAAAAAAAACCGAAATATTATACACTTCAAAAAACGATTATCAAAAGCAAGGGAAACAAAGATTCAACAAATCCTCTACGGTAAGTTCGTCATCTTATCAAATCAAATACAAAAAAAAAGATGACACAGTTTTTGTTAGCGATTCAGTAGGACTATTAATTAAAGATGTAGAAAATAATCCACTCGGTTTCCTAGCTATTATCACAGACATTACAGCCAAGAAACAACTAGAAAAAGAACTAACAACACAACAAGAATTACTACAATTGGTTCTTGAAAGTATGGGAGAAGGCGTTATTTTTGCAGATGTCGAAGGCAACATCAAATTATTTAATAAAGCGGCTAAAAAATTCACAGGTGGCGAAGTTAATTCTAATAACCCTAAAAAATGGCAAGAGCAGTACGGTATTTTTTTTCCAGACAAAATAACTCCTTTTCCCTCTGATAAATTGCCCCTATTTCAAGCAATAAAAGGAATAAGTCCTAAACCTACTGAAATGGTAATTCGCAATCAATCTCTACCTAAAGGGATTCATGTAATTGCCACAGCATCTCCTGTTAAAAGTAATAAAGAATTAAAAGGAGGGGTTGTTGTTTTTAGGGACATCACTGAACGCAAAAAACTTGAAAACGAATGGAAAACAGCCAAAGAAGAAGCAGAAACCGCTAATAATCTTAAAAGCTTATTTTTAGCCAACATGAGCCACGAAATTCGCACTCCGATGAATGGAGTAATTGGAATAGCAGGAATACTTTTAGAAACAGAACTCTCAGAAAAACAGATAGAGTTTGTCAATATCATAAGAAAAAGCGGAGAATCTTTATTAGTTATAATTAACGATATTCTAGATTTTTCTAAAATTGAAGCAGGAAAAATGCAGTTAGAATACCAAAATTTTGAACTTGTAAAATGTATTGAAGATCTCCTCGATTTACTAACACAACAAGCAACAATAAAAGAGAATAACTTAACATACAAAATCGATCCGACTATTCCATATCAGTTATACGGAGATGTTACACGTTTACGCCAAATATTAATAAACTTAGTTAATAATGCTATAAAGTTTTCCCAAAAAGGGGAAATAGAAATTTCAGTGCAAAAAAAAGAGGAGTCAGAGGCAAATATTTCCTTGAAATTTTCTGTTAAAGACACTGGTATAGGAATATCGAAAGACAAGATAAAAAATATTTTTAGTCCTTTCTTTCAAGACGAACACTTAAAAGGAGGCACAGGTCTTGGCCTAAGTATTTGTCACAGACTTATTCAAATTATGGGAGGAAAAATTTGGTGCGAAAACAATCAAACCCAAGGCTGTACATTCCACTTTACAATAACTGTCGGAAAATCAATTATTTCCAACAAAAAAATAAATAGCTCGTACACAAATACGCTATTAAAAAACCGAAAGATATTAATCATAAGTCACCACGAATCAAGTCTTAATATAACTAAAGATCTTTGTAAAAGCTGGGGAATGCAAGTTGAAATTGAACAATCGGTAACAAAAGCTTTAACAACACTGTCACAAAAATTCTTTGACATTATTATTGCTGATATGAAAATGCCTCAAATGGATGGAGTAAATTTCGCACTAAAAACATTAGAATTTTGCACTACACCTATTATTCTTCTTTCAGACCAAGATACTCTTATTGATAAAATACCAATAAATATTGTAGAGATAATCACAAAACCAATTAAGCAGTTTTCTCTATACAGCGGTCTTATAAATATTTATTCTCAACAAACAACATCTGCTTCGGAAAATTCAGAAGTAAGAGGAAACCTACATTTGTCTACCAAAATTCCATTGCGAATTTTAATAGCAGAAGACAATGTTGTAAATCAGTTGATAGCCCAACATGCCCTAAAGCGATTGGGGTACTTACCTGATACCGTAGGAAATGGACTAGAGGTAATTGAAGCGCTAAAACTAAAAAAATACGATCTTGTGTTTATGGATATCAGAATGCCCGAAATGGATGGTTTACAAACGACTACACACATTATAAAAAAATGGAATAGTGATGATAGACCAAAAATTGTTGCAATGACTGCAAATGCTATGCAGGGCGACAAAGAAAAATGTATTACTGCTGGCATGAACGGTTATATAAGCAAACCAATTAAAATAGGTGATATATCAAACACTATACAAGAATGCTTTTCCTCTACAGCAAAAACAACATCTACAGTTCAAGAATTAGGAGAAAAAGCCATCAATAACAAAATCTTACTAGATCAAAAACAAATTGCAGACCTAAAACTATATGGAGAAGATTTTGTCAAAGAAATGTTTAACTTGTACTTAGAGGATACACCCAAAGCAATAAACATCCTTGAACAAGCAATCAAAAACCAAAACAGGCAACAAATAATGCTCGCTGCTCACAAAATTGCTGGATCTTCTGCAAATATAGGCGCGAAAGAAGTATCCATCAACGCCCGCGATATTGAAATGAAAGCTAAGACAGCAGAGTTTGCTCTCCTAGAAAAACTTTTTCAAAATGTTAAAGACATTTTCCACAGAACTTTGATTCTTTTGCAACAAATCCTCGATGACTTAAGTGACTAGATTGAGCCTACTTTAAAAAAATAGGCTCAATCATTGAACTAGCTAGGGCGTGTCATCATTCAATACAGATAAAAATATAACGGATTCATTTAATGATGACACGCCAGTAGTATTGAGCCCGAGCCCGTTTGCGAGCCCGCGCCCGAAAACTTTTTGAGAGCGACAGAAAGTGATTTATTGGTTCAATACTAGTTTTTTGCGATGGAAAAAGAAACTTTGCTTCTTTGATAAATTGTTAGTGAAAGTTTCGCAAACGGGCTCGCAAACGGGCTCGGGCTCGAAAAAACACACAATATTTTGAATGATGACACGCCCTATATCTATAGCTAAAAACAAACAACTTTATCACTTGGATAATAAATCTAAAACCTCTTGTGCTTTACGTTGTACATCGGGATTTGCGTCTTTTTTCATCTCATTCAAAATAATCGTCACACCAGCAACATTTTCTATCTTAGCAAGTGTTTCCATTGCCTGTATAGCGTCTATTCGGCTATAACGCTGCTGCATGGCTTTTTTTAAATAAGTAACAACATACTTGGGTGATACTTTAATTAAACGATCTAATATTTTTAGACTATTTTTTTGCGACACTTCTAGAAGATTAGTCAGTTCTTTTAAAGCTTGCTGCTTTTCGCCAATAACATACATTAAATACCAATAAATAATTTGCGACTCTTCCGAACGAAGACTCAATTTCTGTAGTGCTGGTAAAACAATCGGTTGGAAGCGAATTGAAGTATGTTTTTCAAGTGCACGTAAACTAAGAAGCGTAAAATTATCTTCTTTTAAATTCATGTACTTAATTAACGTTTTTATCGCCACTTCTGAGTCCTGCTCACCCATTTGATGTAAACATGCAATAGCATTGATTTTCTTACGATCACTACTACTTAATGCTTGCTCTAAAAATGGTATTACTGGGTTTCCAATAGAAGAAAACACCGAAACCACAGTCTCTTGTACTTGTGTGCTTTCATCATCTATCAGAGAAAGAACAATAGGGAAAAGCTCTGCTGCACGCACGCCCATTTTACCAACTGCTTTTACTGCTGCAGATCGTATTCTTGGGCTCACATCCTTCAACCATGTACGCAAGTCTTCAATAGCATATATTGAAGTCATTTCCAAAAGAACACGCTGCGCCTCACTACTAACAGCTTCATCACTTGTTTGTACCAAATCTAATAGAATTGTCATTGCTTCGGCAGGCCAAACTTTTAAACGCGGAAGTATAGCAGTAGCGCTTACCACAGCATCTTTGTTTGCCCCTTTCATCCACGCAAACAAGAATTCAGTGATTTCATTTTCTTGTAAATTGCGTTTTCTTTGTAGCTCCAAAACAATAGAGGGGAATTTTCCAGCTGCGAAAGGATATTGCTGAGACATATCGTAACATTCTTTAAAAGTAGATATAGCGGACCACTTGCGAAACAAATAGTCCGCTACATCTGCTTTATTTTCTACAGTACTAGCCAATTTTGAAAATAGTTTGTTCACCTCTTGTTTATTCGAATAAAGTGCAACAAGATCAATACAGTACAATAAAACTTCTTTTTGTTCGCTTTCAAGAAGCCGCGCGTACGTAGAAAATAACCGCGGATGTTGTAAACGAAAATGGTGCGCTACTTTACAAGATGAGACCACTGAATATTTTTTATTTAAACCAGTAAAAATATTTTTGATATCTGATATCGTCCACTGATAATCATTTTTGACAGAAACGATTGCCTTAACGAATAGCTCTTGAACTTGTTTTTGCTCATGGTGTATAAACTTCAAACAAACAGGCATTGATATTTTTAATTTTTTTTGCAAAGCAAACTTAATCATACTAAGTGCTCTAACATGATTATTTTTATCTTTCATTATCTCCGCACAAAAAGCAATGACAGCGGAAACTGTTTGCGAAAAATTTTGCGCTTCTACCATTTGTTCCACCATAAATTGTGCAGCATCTTTAACATGTTTATCTTTATCTTCAAATGCTGCGCGCAATAAAAGAACATTTTTATTCACTACTTGAGAAAGAATACGCTTAGTAACACGACGTTGATCTTCAGTATCGCCCAACTTCCACCTTTCTGTTATTGCTGAAAGCGCAAGCTCTTTTTTTTGTTTCCATAAATCGTAAGTATTAAGTAGCCATATAGCCATTCTAAGTTTTTCATCTAAATTCGATGATGATAAAGACAATTTTGTTTTTTGTTCCAGTTCGGAAAAGATTTTTTTATCATTTAAAATCTTCTTATCTTGGTAAATAAGTAATCTTAGAGCGGCCCATTTTCGGTTTTGTCCATCTTTATCGTGCAGTAATGTTTCAATCAAAAATGGGACAATATCTTTTTTATATTCATCAAAAAAACCAGAATAATGTTTTTCCACTTCACTCATTGCGGCTAAACGTAAATCGCGATCATTGTGTTTCAGTGAAATTCCAAAAAGAGCTTCTTTGTTATGCGGAGAACCAATCTGTCTTAGTGCGGTAAATGACGCAAATCGCACCATACTTTTTTCATTACTCAATAATTTTTGCAACTCTTTTACCGCTGATTTGGCCGTTTCACCTAATTGAGCTAAAGCATACGCAGCATCACGTTGCACATACTCGCTATCATTTTCCAACGCCTTAACAAGAGACTCGATCCCTTCTTTCCCCCACTGAGCAAAAACTTTCACACAAAGCAAACGAATATCTTCTAGTGAGTGTGCAAGTTCTTTTTCGACATATTCTTTTGCTGGTAGACTAAGGCTTCCTATCCCAACAAGTCCTTCTAGAGCTACCTTCTTAAGCTCATCGTCATTTTCCTGAAGAGCTGTTACCAAAAACGGCAAAAAGTTTTTTGCAGATACAATCGGACGAATAGTTAAAGCACGAATACCACGCCTTTTATTTTCTTGGTACGAGCTCTCCATTATGAGCTTTAACCCTTCAATAGCCTTCTTTTCTGGTGAAATAATATTTTGTAATTCCGTTTTTACCAGATCATTTAATTTTTCAAAATATGCTTTTTCGAAAAACAGATATGGTTGATAGTTTTTATTTTCTAGAAGTATCTGTATATTTTCGAACTCGATTTTACTTTGATGGTATTCGACTAAATCTCTTTGGCCAAGTAAAATAACTTGACGCAGGTAGTCAGCAGCTTTTCCATATGATTTTTTGCGTATATTTTGCAGTGCTAAATAAAAATAAGCAACAGTTCGTTGTTTTTTAACTAAAGCAACATCCCATGAAAATGCAGCATCAAGAAGACTTTCCTCAGGAAAACTATCATACAAGTACTTTTTCACATATCCTTTAAGATGTTTACGCACCGGATAAGTATCAATATAGCCTAATAACTCAAGGGCCTTATCTTTTTTTCCTAACAAAACATAAGTTGATAGTAAATAAGCATTGTAAGAAACTTTTCGCGTTTCTTGGGGAGCAGTGAGTAAAATATCATACATTTGCTGATACTTTTTTTGTAAGCGATATAAATTTGCCAACCCAAGTACTACCTCTAAATTATTAGGTTGCATTTTCAAAACTTCGCGAAAATATTTCTCAGCAACATCGTAGCTTTTTTTACCTTGCCTCATCGCTGCTTGCGCTAGATACAAACAAAATTTTTGTTTCAAATTAGAATTTTTAATTTTATTTTGTTCTAAAACTCGTTCTAGATCATAAATTACTTTATACCAACGGTTATTTTTTCCATTTATAATAGAATCCAAAAGTTGCCCATAAACAAGAGAAGGATTCTCCGCATCAAAACCAAGTTCCGAGTAAGCACTCTCTAGTAAATCGCCAGCGCTTTTTGTAAATAGACCTTGCGATGTTTGCATCAGCATAATATTAAATATCAAACGTCTGTTCACAAGGGTTTGTCTACGGCGTAATTCTGCAATGGCTAGATCAGTACGCTCTTGTAATAAAAATGCCAATCCCCGCAACATGTAAGCTTCAGGCTGCAAGTCAGTCACTTTACTTTGATATAAATTCTCATACTCTTTAGTTTCGCGCAACAGTGAGACTTGTTCGAAATATCCTTCAATATTGTTTAGCGCCTCATCGGTATCTAACAAATTCAAATTCGCATCAGCCATTTTCAAATATGTTTGTGCGGATTTCCAAATGGCAGGATGATATGTAAGATCTTTTGAAATCGCTTTTAAATAAAAATTTTGTCGCGCAATAGGATCAAGTTTAAATTGATCTCTTTCTGCAGCAGCCATCAGCAAAGATATCTCGTGAGCCGTAACATTACGGATAAAGGTATTGATACCTAAAGAAAAAGAAGAGGCCCAAGCACACACAAAAACAATCGCCAAAATTCTTTGTAAGAAATGAATAGAGTAGGGTTGCTTTTCCTCTTTTTCACCTGGTTGCAATTGATCAATCTGCAAACTACATTCTTCAGCAGCTTTTTTATCTTCTTCGTTAAAAGCCACTTGCTGTACACTTTTTACATATGGTTTTACTTGTTGAACGACTCCGAGAACAGTTTCTAAATTTTCTTTTACATCGTGGATATTCTTAGGGCTGCCTGTCAGAACCAAATTCTCTAAATCTGTTAGAACTTCACCTTCGGTTATATTCTCAACTTTTTCTCCTGTGAACTTGTAGTGCCGTGCGCGTTGAAAACTATCTATAGCCATCTGAATCAACATCGCAATTAAAGCAATATCAATAACTAATCTCGTAGCAAAGATAGCACTGTGAGTCAAAAAAGTAGTTGCACTCATAGTGGCAATGCCAAGATCGTAGACTTCAAACAAATCCATAAATAGTTGTGTACGAATTAAGTTTTCAATCCCCATCCACAAAAAACTAGATTGGTCTGGAATTATCGACAAATCTTTTGACGATAAAAACCACGACCAGCGAAATATTTCAACCATACACACATAATACAAGGGTATGGAAAGAAAAATAGTGCCTTTTTGATAAACGCGATTTTCTTCGCTTCCAAAGAAAATAAGCCCCAAAATATACACCATCACAAAAATAGCAACAACCAAACCAAGTAGATGATCTCGGCCTAGTAAAAATACTAAAAATGGAATCGCTCCGAAAAATAACGACAGATAAAAAATAAATTTCAAAAACGCAATAATAGGATATACTTTTTTATGGGTTTTTCTTAAAAATTGGAATGTTAACGTTTTGAACATCGGCAGCAAAATTTGCTGAAAAAGAAATAAATCGAAGAAGTAAATAATTGCTTGAATATTAGACGCGCGTTGTGCAATAATATAACCTTGTTCACAATACGGGCATTCTTTTGTAAGCCATGAACGCAGATGTTTTAAGATATTGTAAAAATAGTGTGCTGGGATAACAACAACAGCTGTAAGAATCGCTGTTATTAGTAACTGTTTAAGTCTTGAATCTGTGAGTGGAATTTCTTTGTCAACTAATTTATCAGCAATAATAGAAGCTGCCGTAGTGAAAAAAAAGTAACCCATTATTACGAAGAAAGTCACAAGCGCAATATTTATCCATTTGTTTTTAGTGGAATAATGCGTTATCTTTCCTTGTTTACAGCGCTGACATGTTTGATAAATGTTTTCCATAATTTATTCCTGCATATTTCTCAAAGTAGTGGAGGGCACAATGTCCGCTTCAAACCAATTTTATAAAGACATACAGAACATTTCTGGTTATGTTGTGGTTGAAGAAATTTACTCTAAAGCAACTACTAAAATTTACAAAGTGCGCGACAATGCCCATTACCGCGTTTTAAAAATCATAGACCAAAGCTCGACACCTTCACGCCTTCGTCGCTTTGAAAGAGAAGTACAATTTTTAAACGCTTTTTCTAACATAAATGGTATTCCAAAAATACTTACTTGCGGAAAAATCAATCGCAACCCTTATTATGTAATGGAATACTTAGAAGGTTCCCTGCTCAGCCAATACATTAAGGAAAATCAACGTTTTTCAGAGCAAGAAGCTGTCAAGATTATAGAAGATCTTTCCTTAATTGTAAAACAAATACACGAAAAACAAACCCTCCACTGTAGTCTCTCTCCTACAAACATTTTTCTAACAAAAAAACAAGTTTACCTACTCGGTTGTGGCTCTTCTATTCATCACTCAGAGCTTAAATCCGCGCAACTACGTGAAATCAGTGGATCTTTACACTATACTTCTCCAGAACAAGCAAATGGAAATATCGAAAGAATAGGACCTTGGAGTGATATTTATTCATTAGGAGCAGTACTCTATCATCTACTCACAGGTTGCGCCCCTTTTGATGCCTCCACTGATATTGAGGTTATTCACAATCTCGCAACAAATAATCTTCGCTCTATAAATGATTATGACATAAAAATCTCAGTAAAATGCCAATCAATTATAAATAGAACCTTAGACCAAGGCATCGCCAATCGTTACCAAAGTATAAATGAACTGTTAACAAATATTGTACAGATTTCTCAACTACTGAACTCTAACAACGCAACATTAAACTTAGAGGCCTCGACAAAGCAAAATATTAATACTAACAATGTAGTTCCTCAAAAAGCTCTATCTAAACGTCGCGCGAAACCGAATATTAAAACATCTCATCGCAAAAATAACCCAACGACTACTTACTCTCGAAATTATACTCACTTACTATTCTCTTTTAGTATAGGTATTATAATTGCTTTTGTTTGTATATACCCATTTTTAAGTTCTCCTGAGACACAACAAGAAAAACTTAAAATTACAACAAGCACAAAAATACCCAAAAAAATGGACACATCTACGAATAAAAACAAAAGCAAGAATCTGAACACAAATGCCAACAAAAATCAAAAAAAAGTTAGTGACTCAAATAGACAGTTCAAAAAAGTTAGTAATATATCGTCTGTTTATAATGCTAAATGGACTCAGAAAAATGGAGTGTGGATAGGTACTGTAACTACCTCATTTGGACTCATGAAAATTAGCGATTTTCCCCAATGGAAAAACTATGAATTCAAGGCAGATGTTTTTATTAAACAAGGAAAGCTAGGCATTTTTGTGCGCAATTTTATATCTTCCGCGCAATTCCCATATTTTTTAGGACAAATGCGCGTATTTCCTCATAAAAATCGTTGGTACAGCGTAACTGCCATTGCTCAAAATAACAAAATACTAATACAGATAGATAACACAAATCATCGTTTAACACGCTTTAGCATACCAGCAGCCAATCCAGGTATTGTTGGATTTGGTTTAGCCCCTGAAATACAGAATGTTCCAGCACTAGTATACGTAAAAAATCTCAGAATAAAGAAGCTTCCCTAGAGCGTGTCGACACGCCCGAACTAAGTTGAAAGGATGACCGAGAAAACTCTCGTTCATTAGAAAATCATGAAAGACACAATAATCTTTTTTTTCGCATTAGTTATCATATTAAACGGATGTAGTAGTAGTGAAGAAACTTCAGAATCGACAGTAGATCTAAGTTACAACTCGTCAATCAATTCCACAAGTAACTACTCATCTCAAAACACAAGTCTTTCTACACCAACAAAGCCCACTAAAAAACGTAAGAAAAAAAATACGAGAAGAACTCGAAAAAATAAAAAAAGAACAAAAAGCGTTGTAGGGAATTGGGAAGCGGCAGATAAAAATTTTCATATGAGTTTTCAAAAAGGCGGGCGCGGCACAGCAACGAGAGACAAAGATTTTAATGGACACTTATATACTTACTATCGTGATTTTCTTTGGAAACAAAAGAGTGCAAAAATATTAGTAAAGTATACATCAGAAACCACCATTCGCGATGGCATTAATATTGTTCGCGAAAAAACTCTCTCTGAAAAAGTAACATTTAGAATGTCAGGAAACCAATTAAACAGAAAAGGCGGTAATTTATACCGTAAACAATAAAAGATCTTAATCATCCACACAGTTATAACAAAACCCAAAACATATTCTAATTTTTTTTGCAGCGAACTTAATATTTTCCTTGACAAAAAACGATAATTTACGTTATGATTTCATTTCAAATCTAGGGGGATTAGCTCAGTTGGGAGAGCGCAACAATGGCATTGTTGAGGTCAGGGGTTCGAATCCCCTATTCTCCATCGAAAACACACAAAAACTAAATTTTTACCCGATTGACCAATCAACAAACCCACTCTAACAACCAAAACATCCTTCACACCACTTCAAACCAATTTTTGTTAGCAAAAGCTATATTTTATGAAACGGAAAAAGTATGAAAAATATTTCTCTTGTTCTTATTAGCATGATTTTTTTTATACTATCATGCGCAGAAACTACGGTAACACGACCAATCAATGATCCAGGAGAACAAACTCCTGCATACATGGGCGGAGGCAATGCAACTCCAGATCCTGTACATAACGATTCGAATTCTTGGCAACAAGAAGAGCTTAGAAGAAAAGTAAAAGAATACCCAGTGATTCTTGCGGGAGATCATGTAAAAAAAGTACTTGTCCAACAAGAAATGATTTTTGCTGAGGTAACACAAGCATTAAGTGGTACTTTTACAATAATAGACACTCACCAACTTGATAAAGATATCAAAGATGAAGTAATGTCGACGACAGGTAGTGGTATGCTTACATATCAAGATATTCTTTTTCGTAAATTCAGCGCTGCTGACATCTGTGTTTACTTATGGTGCGAGGTCAATCCGTATGATGGAAATATAGGAGGTCAGCCTAAACGATTTTATGAGGCGCGCCTAGGGTGTCGTGTTGTTGACATGTTTAGCAAACAAAACTTGGCAAACATAGTAAAAAGTTCTGGTCGAAAATACTACCCTAGTGGAAGTTTAGATGATAAACAAAGACGAGCTGTCGAAACAGTCCTGCCGCAACTCGCTTCCGAACTTCAAACTACTCTAGAAAATCGCTTGGGTGATATTATAAAAAGTAGCTTTCGTATTCGCGGTGTTATTGAAATACCAGAAAAACTTCAGATATTCAAAACTGTATTAAAAGACCTCGAAAGTGAAAATTACTTTCGTATCAAAAAAGTGATTGCTGAGTCTGCGCATTTTGAATATGAAATTTCTAACCCAACTAGAAATGTAGGGGGAGTAGCAGAACTTCTTACAGATACAGCTGAAGCTGAAGGTTTAAACATCAATGTTCGTGCAAGTGAACGCGAAAACACCAAACTAATACAAATAAGTTTACAAGAAGCAAGCGATGATTCTGATTTTTAAGAAAACCTAATTTGTTGCACTGTGTGAAATCAATTTGTTAAATATTTAACAAATTGATTTCACAAAATTTGTTATTGAATTATCGCAACAGAATCAAATCGATTAAGTTTACTACCTCATTTTCATCATCCTAGAGTATCATCCAATGATTATCATGGTTTTTTCCATACAAAAATAAGCCAATTTATTATCAAACGTCTAGGACAAATCTATTGCAAAATTTAATGCGAATTATCACCGAAAAAACGGGAATGCAAATCAAAGGTTCCCAAAGCATAAAGCAAAAAATACAACGCTATTTACAAGAGCACACTTGTACAGAACAACAACTATGTAATCTTTTAGAAACTAATAGCCTTGAGAGCAAGAAAGAATGGGAACAACTAGTTGATGTTCTTACCATTGGTGAAAGTTATTTTTTTCGAGATACAGGACAGTTTAAGTTACTCCGCGAAACTATCCTGCCGCAACTAATTTCACAACAACGCAAAGATAAAACATTGCACATATGGAGCGCAGGATGTTCTAGTGGACAAGAAGTATATTCGTTGGCAATACTAGTAAATGAATTATTACCTCAGTGGCACAAATGGAATATTTCTATTCTAGGAACAGACATAAATCAAAAATATTTAAAAGAAGCCCAACAAGCTACTTATAGTGACTGGTCCTTTCGTTTAGATGAATTTAAAATACGTGATAAATACTTCTATAAAAAAAATAACGAGTGGCAACTCAAAGATAAAATTCGTACAATGGCTAATTTCCGGTACTGTAATTTACACCGCGATAAATTTCAGTATCAAAATATCCATCTTATTATTTGCCGCAATGTTTTTATTTATTTTTCTAGTCCTGTTGTAAATACTATCGCCAAAAAATTTGCGTTATGTCTAGCAAGCAATGGCTTCCTAATAACAGGCCATAACGAAATTCCTAGCTACTTGAAAATACCTAACTTAAAAACAACGGTTTTTCTCGAATCAATAGTTTATCAAAGAGAAAAAGCATCTTTGACAACTAATCACACTAAAATTACACAAACAACACCTGTTCTCCATAAAAATAATTCCCTCCTACATATTCAAAAATTACTTGATGCAAGAGAGCATTATAAGGCTATTGAAAAAGCGAAGAATTATATCGACGCAGATGATAGTAAAAATCTACCACTACATATTCTACTTGCGCAAGCTTATGCAAATACAGGAGAATATAAGACTGCTATATCTCTTTGCAAACAAGTCCTCGCCCAAGATAATCTAATGATACAGCCTTATTACTTACTTGCGCAAATAGCGGAATTACAAGGACATTTAGAAGAAGCAAAAGTCTTTTTAAAAAAAATTATATATCTCGATCCAAGACAAATAACTGCATATCTTGAATTAAGTGAAATATATAAAATAAAAAAAGAAAATGAAAATTTTATAAAAATACGCTATAGTATGTTAGAACTTTTACAAAAGCTACCTGATGATCTTGTCATCGAGGGCAAAAACACAGTAAAAGAACTTATATCGTACATAAAAAAAGAGACTCAATCCAAATAAGCGGCCTGACAAAAACAAATCGAATGAAACCATGACTCTTACCACTAGAATTTAATCATAGAATGTCAAATCGCTATTCCAAAAATATTTTCATAATCGCTGGGGAAAAGGATGAAAAACAAATTATTTCGTAGTTTTATGCTTGTTGCGCTGCTAGGTGTTTTTATCGGACTATGTAACATGTATTTCGCTAATATTATTGGTAACAAAGGTGAAGACGTTGGAGAAAAATTAGTACCTTTGGCAAGTGCTGCAATGGAAATAAGACTAAATGCAACAACAGCGCACTTATGGTTTGAAGAAATTATGGGTGGTGGACAAGAAGATATAGAAGATATATGGAAATTACTCAATAGTTGCACTTGGTACTGCGATGTAATCATCAAAGGTGGGAGAAACAGTAAACAAGTATTTATTCCAAGTAACAACGAAGAAGTCAAAAAAAAGATAATTCAAGTAAAGGGTCTACTCAACGAGTTTATAAAAATCGCGCAAGAACGCTACAAACGCTTTGGAATACAACAATCTGTAAAAACAGGAAGTCAATCAGACCAACGTTTTGACGTTCTATATCATAGTATCCAAGATAATCTAGATCTATTTTCAAAACAAAGTACAAATATCAAAGACGTTAGAGAAATTGGTAAAGTAAAATACTTAATTGCGAATGCTCACCTTTTCTTAGAAGAAATTTTAAGTGGAGATGAAGCGGAAACGATCAAAGTTGTTTTTGACGAAATAGATACTGTTGTACGCAATGTGCAAAATTGGAATATGCAACCGCAAACAAAAAAGAAACTGTTAGGTCAAATAGATGAATTTAAAAAAGTTGCACGTAATCGTTATAGTATTTGGCAAAAAAACCAAGGTGTAAGTAAAATAGGTGGTGAGCAAGATGAAAATTTTGATAAAATTTTCATGAGTTTTAACAAAATAACAGAAGAAGTCGAAGATTTAATTCACGGTGCGATGAACGAAGGGTTCCAAAGTTTATCCACTTCAAAAATGTGGGCAAATATTTGGATGGTAACACTTGTTGTTATCGCTTTAGTTGTTGCCATTGTTTTATCTGTGGGAATGACAAAACAAATCAATGAAGCTGCTAATCGTCTTAGCGATGTAGCTTTTGAAATATCAACAACTGTCGATGAGCATGAGCAAACAACGGCTCAGCAAGCATCTTCCGTCGGTGAAACTACTGTTACCATGGAAGAACTAAGGGTATCTTCTCGAAAATCCGCAGAACAAGCAGAAGAAGCTGCTGCAAGAGCAAATCAAACCTTAGTCTTAACTGAAGAAGGCACAAAAACAGTAGAAAAAACGTTAATGGAAATGTCCAACCTTAAAGAAAAAGTAGGGGCCATTGCTGACAGAATCCTACGCCTAAGTGAGCAAACAAGTCAAATAGGAAATATTACAAATCTTGTTACTGAAATTGCTGGACAAACAAACATGTTAGCATTGAATGCCGCTGTCGAAGCCGCGAGAGCAGGAGAGTACGGCAAAGGCTTTGCCGTTGTTTCTGCCGAAATTCGTAAGCTTGCTGATCAAAGCAAAAAATCAGCCGAAAAAATAAATACACTTGTTGCTGACATCCAAAAAGCGACGAATTCAACAGTAATGGTTACTGAAGAGGGAACAAAAAGTGTAGAAGGAGGCACTGTTCTTGCTCAAAAAACAGCAGAGTCATTTCAAAGAGTCACAATTGCAATGAACAGTTTGTACGAAAATACTCAGCAAATATCACTAAACATGCAACAGCAAGCCACTGCAATAAAACAAGTGGGTGAATCTATGAATGATTTAGAATCTGGATCTCAAGAAACAGCTCTTGGAATTAAGAAAACGCGAACAGGCGTTCAGCAACTCAATCAGGCCTCAAAGAAATTAAAAGCAATGGTCTAAACTATGAAAAAAACATATCTTATTTTTCGAGTGCACGGTTTCCTTTATGCGATTGATGCAAGTGTTGTCGTTGAAAATTTGTGGTTACCAGAAGTAACTCCTGTTACTGAAACTCCAAGACACATCGTTGGAGTTATAAATATTCGTAAAAAAATAATACCTATTATGGATTTGAATGTCCGTTTAGGATATTCTCCCATAAAATATGCAACTACAGACAGTATAGTTATTCTGGAGTTTTCGAATATACTTATAGGTCTTATTGTCAACGAGATTTGCGATGTTTACGATATAATGAAAGAAGATATAACCTCGACCCCTTCTTACGGAGAGGGTCAACAATCGCTATTTGTAAAAAACATGGCCCGGATTGAAAACGACATAGCGATGTTACTAGATCACTCTTTTCTCATAAACCACATAACAGATGTATCTATAGAAGAGAAAGAAGATCTAGATATACAAGAAAGCGAAACAGAACAATTATCAAAAGAAACACAATACTTTTCTCCTCAAGCTACAATTCAAGAGCGAGAAATCTTTGCGAAACGCGCGCAAATATTAAAACAACCTATTATTGTAGAAGAAGACAACACTGATACAATTTCTCTTGCCGTATTTTCACTAAACAACGAATACTACGGTGTAGATGTAAATTATGTTCGCGAATTTTGTACCTATTCGCTCTCCAAGGTAACACCTGTTCCTTGTTGTCCGCAATATATCATAGGTAACATTAATCTACGTGGAGAAATTTTAACCTTAGTAGACATACGAAGTGTATTACAACTTAGTACAAGTTTTAAAGAGTACGCAAAAGCTATTGTTATTAATATGGATAATTTCTTCGTTGGTATTCCTGTCGATAATGTGTTTGCTGTTGCAAACTTAGATAGAAAAAACATTGCTTCCACACCTATCGCTCAACTAGAGAATAAGCAATACCACAAAGGAGTTACCCACTACAAAGACAAAACACTTACCATTTTAGATATAACGAATATTTTGAGCTACTTAGTTGTTGAGGAGCAAGTTTAAAGAGGGGAAGTTTTGCGCCAATGATAGAAGATAAAGAATTGCGTAACTTATTTCGCATTGAAAGCGAAGAGCATATTCAAAAACTAGAGAACGGCCTACTACATTTAGAAAAACACATACACGACACCACAATTTTACACGAAGTTTTTCGCGAAGCTCATAACCTAAAAGGAGCAGCACGTTTAGTTGGAGCAGAAGAAGTAGAGACAGTTGCTCATATCTTTGAAAGTGTTTTAGGAGCTGCTAAACAAGGGCAATCAACACTATCCTCAGAAACACTAAATCGTCTTTATCACGGATTAGATGATTTACGCCAACTTGTTTTTAGAACTGTTTCATCGCAAAAAGTTTTTATTGATGTCGCGAAGGTAGTTTCAAAACTAGAAGGTAAAGATAATCATCCTCCAGCAAATCAAGCAGAACTCAAAGCAGAACAAAAAACACAACAAAAAATAGATATAACCAGCTCAAATAAGCTTAAGGAACAAATTCCACCATCGCAAATCAATGATATAAACACTATTCGTGTTGAACCGCAAAAGTTAGATAGTTTAATGGTCCAAGTAGGAGAACTTGTTGTAACAAAAAAGCAAATTGAGCGTTGGAGTGACAAGATAGACAAATTAATTACTTTGTGGGAAGAATGGAATAAAGATTCTTACGAAAAACGTTTTTATTATCGCGAACTACAAAGAAAACATCCTCATATTGCTCATCAATTACAGCAATGGAACAAAAAAGAACAAGATTATTTAGATAATATGGGAAATAATCTACAAACAATACTGAATACGGCACATGAAAACAGTGCAAAATTAGATTTTGTAACGCACGAAATAGAAGAAGGTATTTGCGACATTCGCCTTCTGCCGCTCTCGACAATATTTGGTTTATTTCCACGTATGATTCGTGATTTAGCGAATGAACAAGATAAAAACGTAAACCTTGTGATTAACGGTGGAGAAACAAAGGCAGACAAACTTATTCTTGAAAGTATGAAAGCACCTTTAAATCATCTTATTCGCAATGCCTTTTGTCATGGTATCGAAGACGAAAATCAACGCCAAAAAAAAGGCAAAGCACCACAAGGCACTATCGAACTTACAGCTTCACAAACAACAGCGAACATTACCATTGAGATAAAAGACGATGGCAGAGGTATTGATATTGACAACATAAAAAAAGTCGCTTTAATTGAAAATATATACAATACTGAAGAACTAGAAAAAATGAGCGATTCTCAAATTCAATCACTTATTTTTGAACCCGAATTTTCAACGGCCACTACGTTAACAGAACTATCTGGACGCGGTTTAGGTTTAAATATTGTGCAAAAAAATGTACAACGATTAAAAGGAACAATAAATGTACACTCCCGGCTAGGAGAAGGAACATCATTTATCATACGCTTACCTGTTACTTTAGCTACAGCGAGAGTATTGATTGTCTCTATCAAAGAACAGGTATATGCATTGCCTATAGAACACATACACAGCTCATGTATTGTTAACAGTAGTGATATTTATTTTTTAGAATCGCGCGCTACAATCAATTTCGGAGGTAAACCTCTGTCAGTTATAAGCCTAGAGGAAATATTGAACAAAGAAACTACGCGTTTAAACAAATATCAGTGCATTGTAATTCGTCAAAATAATGAATTACTAGGAATTTTTGTCGACGAGCTTATTGATGAACAAGAAGTCGTTGTAAAACAGAACAGCAATATACTCAAGAGAGTACCAAATATATCAGGTTTCACGATACTTAGTTCAGGACAAATTTGCACAGTACTCAACCCAAAAGATTTAATAAAATCGGTACAAAAATGTTCATCTTCTACAGAAACGTATTTGCAAAAAAGCGCAAAGAAAAAAGTTCTACTTGTTGAAGATTCTATTACAACGAGAACCCAGGAAAAGAGAATTATTGAAGCAGCAAATTACGAAGTCGTTATTGCTGTTGATGGTGCAGACGCTTTAAAAAAGTTAAAAACAACAACTGTTGACGCTATTGTTTCGGATGTTGAAATGCCCCATATTAATGGCTTTGAACTAACAGCGCAATTACGCAAGCAGAAAAAATACAAAAACCTACCGATTATTCTTGTGACAAGTTTGGCAACAATCGAACATCGAAAACATGGTGCTGAAGTAGGAGCGAACGCATACATAACAAAAGGAACCTTCGAGCAAGAATTACTTATAAATACCTTAAGAAGGCTAGTATAATGGCTTACAAAGTATTACTTGTGGACGATTCGCGTGTTGCGTTATTTGTCTTAAAAAAAATGTTGTCGTATTCACCAGAAATTGAAGTGGTGGGAACAGCTCAAAGTGGACAAGAGGCTCTAGAATTAATTCCTTTATGCCAGCCTGACGTTATTTGCACCGATCTACATATGGAAAATATCAATGGAGAAGAACTAACAAAAATCATTATGGAACGTGATCCTCGTCCCATTTTAGTGATCAGTTCTTCCGTACAAAACGAAGATAAGACAAACTTATTTCGGCTGTTAGAAGCCGGGGCTATAGATTTTTTCGCAAAACCCAAAGCTGGATTAAATCCCAATAATACTGAGTTAGTTCAAAAACTAATACGCAAGATAAAGATTCTTTCAGGAGTAGTCCCCATAAGAAAACGTCTTACCACTAGACAGTTATCACCAATTCAAAATGCCCCCAATAACAAAATTATCATTATTGGAGCTTCCACTGGCGGTCCTGTCGCGATTAAAAGTATTTTGTCGCAACTCCCGCAAAATTTTCCTGCAGCAATCATTTGCATTCAACATATTAGTAAAGGATTCTTACAAGGCTTTATTGATTGGCTTTCTACTTCATGCAAACTACCTATAAAAACAATGAAAATAGGCGAAAAACCACAAAGTGGAAATGTATATTTTCCTCTAGAAGGGCATCATTTACAATTAAGTAAAGATGGCACTTTTTATTCGAATAAAGGCTCGTTAGAAAATGAGCACTGCCCTTCCATAAGCAAGGCTTTTCAATCTGCTGCGCAACACTACAAAAAAAACACAATAGCAGTTCTACTCACTGGAATGGGTGATGATGGAGCCTCTGGCTTAAAAAAAGTGCAATTGCTAGGAGGAGTAACCATTGCCCAAAACGAAGAAAGTTGTATTGTTTTTGGAATGCCTCAAGAAGCGATTAAAATAGGTGCTGCACAGCATATAGTTCCTCTAAAAGAGATTCCCGTTATTTTGAGCAATCTAATTGACAAGTAATGAAAAATAGATCTCAATAAAATTGTCGAATAGGTGTATCATCTTGTAAACAAAAAAAGATGAATAATAAGACACCTTAATAAAACTAGGAAAAAAAATGCATTGGAAAATTTTATTAGCTGATGACAGCCAAATATCATTGTTAATGACCAAAAAAGCATTAGAAAACAAAAGAATGGAAGTTGTTACTGCCACAGATGGTATTGATGCTATAAGAATAGCATACTCTGAACTTCCAGATGCAATTATTCTTGACTTAGAAATGCCGAGGTTTGATGGTATTCAAACCTGTCGCATTCTAAAAGAAGATGATTATTTCCGCAATATTCCAATTATTATCTTAACTGGCAACGACAGTTACAATCAACAACATTGGAGCTATCTTCTTGGAGCAGATGCTTATTTTATAAAACCATCAGGAGCTTTTGATCTTGAAAAAACGGTAGAAAATATTATACAGTTTTTACTTGAAAATCACTCTGTAGCAGAGAAAAGAAACACAACAGAAGATGTTTTATCACGAATATTAAAACTGTTTTATCAGCAATTATTCGCATCTAGTTTGAAATTTAACTTTACACAATGCCTTTCTCAAATAAAAGAAATCAAAGATTTCCAGAAACAAACTCTGATTTTTTTACAAAAAACTTTTCCAGCAAGTGTTTATTTTATCATGATTGACGATGGTCAAAAATCATATACCGCATTTCTTAGTTCCTTTGAAAAATCGAGCTCAACCTTAGACAGTGTAAAATCTTACATCCATTCAACTTTTCACAGTTTAACACAACGCAACATAAAAGATGGCGATAATTATTACTGGAAGATAAACAAAGAAATCGATCATACAAAATTGAATTTTTACTCTGACGTTCTGCCTTTTAAAACCGATTCTTCCATACAGGGTTTGATTGGCCTAGCAAACGTGCAGATTTCTACAGAAACAGAGATTGCTTTGAGCACAATATGCGAAGAAGCAAAAAATCTTGTCCAGAATATTTTTACCCAAAATAAAATGAAGTTATTTGCCCCTCTAAAAGCATATAATAGCCTCCTTGAAACACTTAATCATGCGCCTAATTTAGATTCTCTTTTGCAAAAATCTCTCCAAGAAATTTCACATTTTAGTAATTCCCAAGTAGGTGCTTTTTTCATAAAAGACCAAAAAACTTTATCTATTCAAGCTTCTTATAACTTAGTTAATTCAGATATATTGGAGCAATCTTTTGACATAGGCAAAGGTTTAGTTGGACAAGTTGCAAAAAGCAGGGAAACTCTCTTGATTGGAGAAGAGACTCCATTCGAACTAGAAATTGATACTGGTTTAGGCAAAATCAAAGCGAAAAACATATTACTAGTTCCGATATTCTTCCAAACAAAACTTTTCGGAGTTTTAGTTCTTGGCAGTATTTCAGCATATTCGAAAAAAATAATGCAGCACATCACACCTATGAGCACCAATATTGCAATAGCCATAAGTAACGCAATAAAAACAGAAAAAGTAAAGCAGTTGGTTTCCACTCTAGAAAATAAAAATTTATCTTTACAAAAACAATACCAAGAAATCGAAATGCAACAAAAGCAGATATTAGAACAAAAAGCTTTAGAGGAAAAAAATCGCGAATTAAAACAGGCAAATGTTTACAAAGATGAGTTTCTCGCCAATATGAGTCATGAACTTCGCACTCCTTTAAATGCAGTCATAGGTTATGTTTCTCTAGTTTTAAAAGGATGTAAAACTCATTTACCAGAAAAATACTTTAAAAGCCTTAGCAATGCAAGAGTAGCAGCAAGAACCCTTCTGCAATTAATCAACGATATTCTTGATTTTTCTAAAATAGAGGCTGGAAAAATGAAAGTCTCAATTAGTCCAGTAGATATTAATGAAATCATTGACAATGTTATTTTGACAAGTGAAGGTTTAACTTTAAATAAGAATGTTGAGTTGCGTTATGAAATTCCTCAAAAACTAGTAACTATACAAAGTGATAGCTTAAAAATTCATCAAATACTCAATAATTTGGTAGGAAATGCAATAAAGTTTACAAGTGAAGGGCACATCACATTAAAAGCAATTCAAACTAACACTTCTATAAAAATTGATATCGAAGATACCGGTTGCGGAATAGACGACAATAAAATAAGCACCCTCTTCGAATCTTTTCACCAAGGTGACAATTCCATAGCGAAAAAATACGGTGGCACAGGTCTAGGGCTTACAATTACAAAAAAACTGTGTATACTTTTGGGAATTAAAATTTCAGTTGTAAGTGAATTGAGGAAAGGGTCCATATTTTCAATAGAAATTCCATTACATAATAAGCAATTACAACAAAATTCTCCCCTAGAACAATCAAATCAAGAACGAGCAGAACAACAACGGGCAGTCTTAGTATGTTTAGGAACGAATATAGAAAAAAAAATAAAACAAAGTTTGCGCAACTTGCCTTTTTATATCACTGATAACATAGCAACACAAAACGCTTTTGCTATTTTCATAGATAATAACTGTTCAAAATCCACAAACCTTTTCAAAAAATCCTCCTTTAGCGCACCAATAATACACATTGGAAAAAAAACGGCACATACCAAATTTTTTTTGGAAAATATTTTAGAATCAGAAAAAACGCTTGATGCTTTATTAACCGCTAAAAATATTGCTAAAGACATACTTATTATTGATGATGCTCCAATGAATCTTGATTTAGCAAACAATATTTTTGAGCGCTCAGGATACAAAATCTATAACGCAGTAGATGGAAAAAAAGGCTTACAAATAGCAGAAGAAAGAGTTCCAACGGTGATTCTAACAGACATAGCTATGCCTGAAATGACAGGATTTGAATTACTAAAAAATCTGCAAAAACGAAAATTAGATCGCAAAATAACAATAATCGCCTGCAGTGCAATGGCTCGCGTTGAAGACACAAACAAGGCTTACAATGCTGGCTTTCACGGCTATATTACAAAACCAATCACCTCTGAAAATATAGTTCTACAAGTAAAACAATATATATTGCAGCATTTGATAAAAAAGCACTGTGAAAATAGCAAGAATCTGTAAAAACAATTTATTATTTGCTTTGAATACGCCTGAATAGGTTTGAATAGAGGTAGGACTTAGTAGTAAGTCATCGACTTTAGACGATGGCGCATGAATTCAATCTGTTCTTTATAAAGAATCTCCAAAAATAGATTACCTAGTTTTCGCTTGAGTCCGACCCCTTCAGCTTCTGAATATTTACTTACACGAGGATTTTCGAGTAAAAAATCACAGACAAGATTTGTTGAATGTTGAAGAAGTTCGCGTGCTGTTTTATCACCCTTCACTCGAACAAAAGGTAAAATACGAAACTCCCCTTTTTGTCCTGGGCGTCCGCCATCAAAACGAGATCTTTGCAGCATACCATATAGCTTTATTGCTTCCTGCGAAGCTACAATTTGTTCTTTACCTATATGATCTTCATACTCGTTTTCAAATTCATCAGAATCAGAGTCATTATCGTTTTTTACGCGATTGTATTTTTCAATAGATTGATAAATTGCGTCTTTGAGTTTTTTAGGAAAGCGAATGGATTTTTTTTCCATTTCATATAAATCTTGAAGAAATGCTTCATTGCCTGCTTTAGCGTAGTAACGAGCTTCTCGAAGAGGAGGAGGGCTTTGGATAACTATGTCACTTACCCAAGTTTTGAATTCAGGATTTTCTTTTTTGAGATAGTCTTTATAAGTATTATAACCCTCATTGTCGAATACAGCGTGAATAGGTATACGAAAATAGCTCGTCACTTCAATTCCTGGTTGGCTTTTTGCACTACGCATATAACCAATCATCTTGTCGCGACTATTTAAACGAACCATACCTATCATGATTGTATCTAGCATTTGTCTAGCCTTAATCTATCCCTGATTATTTTAATGTCTTCAACAATGTTTCAGCTTCTTCAAAGGTACCAACATGTTGAATTGCTTGTTCTAAATCTTCGGTTGCTAGCTGTTTTTCTCCGATTTTTAGGTAGCTTTTTGCTCTGAGAAAAAGAGTGTAGTGAGAGGTAGCTATTATATCGTAGTACTTGCTAAAATCGTGTATCGCACGTTTATATTCGCCTAACTCGTATAACGCTTGTCCTCGAAAAAAATATACGATAGGTACATGCTCAAAATTAGTATTAGCAATAATATCGAATCTTGTTAGAGCTTCTTTATACTTTTGTTGTTGTATAAGCATCGCTCCTTCTTCAATGATAGGCCATGTTTGCAATTCTGCTTGCCAATTCGCAGCCTCTTGAAGTCCGATAGCACCAAGATTAGTTTGGTATTTTTTGTATTTGTTATCTAGTTCAATACGTTTGCTTTTTTCACGACGATAGCTTCTAACTAGTGCTATATTTGTAGCAATAAATAAAACTAAAATCCCTGCAAGTATTAACTTACGCCAATAAAAAACGACTGCATCATCACTAGGAAGGGAGTCATTATTTTCCGATGTGTCTTCAGATGACATATAACACCTACAGTCTTTCTGTACCAAATAGGGTGTGGCGGGAGTACATGGGAATCGAACCCACCAAAGATGTTTAACGACCTTTCAACTGGGTTGAAGCCAGCGAAGCCCGCCAGGACTTTTCTACTCCCGTATAATTTTGTTATTATTTAGATGTGTTTATAAAAAACATATAATCAAACACCATACCAAAAAATAATAAATTATCTTTGTGTTCAAATATTAAGATTTAAATTGTTTGATTATAATAAGACATTTGAATATGTATTGTCAATGATATTTTTATAGGGTGCGTCAACATTTATCTTGCTTAAACACAAGTTATTTTAGACTTTTGTTATTACTTTCTGATTACAAAGCACAACTCTACGCTCTCCAAGTACCTTGCTACTAACTAAAATAACTCGTATTTTGTAAAAATTTAAATACCAACATTCCGAAATAAAAGAACGAATTTGTTTGTAAAATAAGCGGCGGATTGTGCTTTACTAAAGCTAGTAGAAACAATATTATATAGCGATTAAATACAGTGATAGTAAATCATTTTCTACCACATCCCTTAATCCAAATTTAAAGGACACGCTTTAATAAAATTATATTTATGGAGAAATCATGGATAAAAAAGTGATATTTTCGGAAAACGCCCCTAAACCTATAGGCCCTTATTCGCAAGCTGTTCGCGTTGGTGAATTAATGTTTTTATCTGGACAAATTGCGCTAGACCCTAAAAGTGGTAAGTTAAAAAACACTACTTTTGCTGAAGAATGCAAAGTGGTCTTAGAAAATCTCAAGGCAGTCCTCGAAGCAGGTAGTAGCTCTATGACAAATTTAGTCAAAGTCAATGTTTTCTTAAAAGACTTGAATAACTTTGTAGAATTTAATGATATCTATGAAAAATATGTTGGCGAAAGTAAACCTGCTCGCGCATGTGTAGAGGTTAGCCGTTTACCTAAAGATGTAAATATAGAAATAGAAGCTGTCGCATTGTGTAAGGAATAAAAATGAAAGAATTTATAGAACTTTTACAAAATTGGCGTGATCCTTATCTAGGAAACACTCTTGGTCAATACCTAACAGTATTTATTATAGTATTTATTGCTATTGTTTTGCGTTTTATTATTTGCTCAGTAGTTTATCATCGCTTGATGAATTGGGTGGGAAGTAAGAGCGAAGATCTAGACGCAAAAATATTAGGAAAAATTAAAAAACCACTAGGGTATATTATTCTATTTATTGGTTTGCGAATAGCAGTCCAATTTTTAACATTTTCAGATGAAAATGGCAAAATAAATGCCTTTATTTCTACATTTTTTGCTACGGTAATCGCTTTTTCAGCAGCATGGATGTTTATTAGATTTGTCGATATTTTAATGGTTTATATGAAAAAGCACGCAAGTGCTACGGAAAGTAAATTAGACGACCAACTCGTTCCTCTAATATCAAAATCATTAAAAATATTTATAGTACTAATTGCTTTTGCGTTAATCGTACAAAACCTAGGGTATTCAATTTCTGGCCTTCTTGCTGGTTTAGGTATCGGGGGATTGGCGCTTGCTATGGCTGCAAAGGATACTCTGTCTAACCTATTTGGCTCTGTTACTATATTCAGTGATCAACCATTTCAAGTTGGAGATTGGATTAAGGTCAATAGTCACGAAGGAATCGTTGAAGCGGTGGGTTTTCGCAGTACACGCATAAGAACATTTCACAAAACGGAAGTTAGTATTCCCAACAGTGTTGTTGCAAATGCAACTATCGACAACTTTTCACGTATGCATCGTCGTCGTGTATCTACAACACTCGGTTTTACCTATGAAACAACAGCAGAACAAATGGAAAAAGCCTTAGCTGCCATCAAAGATGTTCTTAAAAATACCAAAGGTGTGCACCAAGATTTTTACGCTGTTAGCTTTACTGGGTTTGGTGCCAGTTCTCTAGAAGTTATGCTTTATTACTTCACAGATACACTTGTGTGGATGGAGTTTGTGGAAATACGCGAGAAAGTTAATCTAGGTATAATGAAAGCTCTACAAGAAGTTGGAGTTGAGTTTGCATTTGATTCTCTCAGCGTTTATTTACGCTCTGGAGAAAAAGGACAGGTTCCGAAACTTGAACTTATTTCTTAGAATTCCTTTGAATTTTGTTGCATTATTTATTGGTAGGGCGCGTCGACATTTAGGTTTTTCAAATTACCGATTTATTGGAAAAATAAATGTTAACACGCCCTAATTAAGGGTGGCTTGTGTGTGGGTGAAATAAAATACCCAATTCCCTTAAAGGATGTAGCGCAAATTGTTATTAACGGGCTTGTGCATTGATTAAATAACAAAGTTAATTTTAAATTGAGATATAAAATGATAAAAATATTAACAACGTTAAGTTTATTACTTAGCTTTACTTTTTCCCAAATAAGTAGCTCTACAGAACAAGTAATTGTTGTTGTGAATGACAAATGGGAAGACTCAAAAGCAACTTTGTACTTATTAGAAAAAGAAGAAGATAGTTGGCAACAAAAAGAATCCTGGCCTGCAGTTATTGGACGCAACGGACTTGCGTGGGGCAAGGGTGATTTTACTCTACCATCAAAAGATATTGTTTTTAAAAAAGAAGGAGATGGAAAATCTCCTGCTGGCATTTTTAAAATTACAGATATGTTATATGGTTATGCTGAAAAGCCACCTGAGAACACGAAATTAAAATATACACCTCTTTCTAGCGATTGGGTAGGTGTTGATGATTCTAAAAGTAAATATTACAACCAAGTAATTGATAGTCGTAATGTAGACAAAGATTGGGATTCATTTGAGCATATGCGGCGCAAAGATCATCTTTATCGTTGGGTTCTTGTCGTTGAGCACAATCTTACACCAGTAACTAAAGGAGATGGTAGTTGTATATTCATCCATTTGTGGCAATCTCCAGACTCTGATACTTCTGGCTGCACAGCAATGACCGAAAAGAACATCCTAAAACTTATTACCTGGATAGATCCCAAAAAAGAACCTCGGATTATTCAATTACCAAAACGTGTGTATCAAAGTTATGCGAAACAAATGAACTTACCAAAACTAATAGTAGAGGAAAATAAAAATGAAAAGTAGGACATTTATTACAATAATGACTATTTTAACTTTACTACCAACTATTATTTTTGCTAATGATTTGTGGGAAAAAGGGCAAGCATTAGAAAATGATAGCTGGGAACAAGCAATTGAATACTACACAGGTATCAGTGAAAAATATGAAGATAAACCACTCATTGCATCAAAAGCTTATGAAAGAATAGCTCACTGTT
Organism: Candidatus Uabimicrobium helgolandensis; assembly: GCF_041508025.1. Classification (NCBI taxonomy): domain Bacteria; kingdom Pseudomonadati; phylum Planctomycetota; class Candidatus Uabimicrobiia; order Candidatus Uabimicrobiales; family Candidatus Uabimicrobiaceae; genus Candidatus Uabimicrobium; species Candidatus Uabimicrobium helgolandensis. The sequence goes on along the minus strand of NZ_CP165719.1, from coordinate 235,902 downwards.
ACACCAGAATGGGTGAAAAACTAATGGCAGCAGACTGCTATGTTTATGCTTGTGAATTGATAGAATCAGAGAAAAAGACCAAAAGACAACAGCAGGAATGGATGGCTTATGCAGCTCTTTACTATGAAGATGCTCGCAAATGGGAATTGGCCGCTGAATGTTATATTAAGGCTTCTGAGCTTACAGAAAACAAATTGTTTGCGAATAAATACCGCGTAAATGCAGGTAGAGCTTATGAAGAAATAGGTAATTTTGTTGGGGCAATTGAAGTGTGTTCTTTAGCTCTAAAAAATGCTCAAAATAATATTGAACGTAGTGCTATAGTCAAAGATCTTTGGAAATATAAACTTGAACAAGCACGTGTTGATACGAGTGATGGAAATCACAATTCAGCAGGTAAACAGTATCAAAATTATGCACAGTATTTGTTTGAAAATAAAAGAGAAAAACTAGGAAAAAAATATTTGCAAGAGTCTTTACAAGCATACCAAAAAACAGGAAATAATGCCGAACAAGCAAATATCTATGCTCACCTAGCATCTTTGTCCGAGGAACGCCAACAGTACAGTGACGCTTTTATTTTTTTGACAGCTTGTATTGAAGCAGAAGGCCAAAACACTCCTCAAGAGCAGTCTAACAATTTTGAACAAAGTATGCGTGATCAATTTAAACGACTAGAAACTTTTATAAAGCAGTTTATTAAAGTTGCTAATCGTTCAAATCGTAGTAAAGAAGCTTTACAAAAAATAGAAGAAGTGATAATACAACTTACTGATTTTTATTCTGAAGTTGATATTACTGTTTCAGGGCAAAAAGCTTCAAAACTAGCTAAAACTCTTAGTCAAAACTTACATGCGCTAAAATAGATAAGTTACAAATTTTAGAGCCACTTTTGAAAGACACAACCCAAAATTCGCTAGTAAATAGATTGTAGTTCGTTGCAAACACACTATGGTAAAATCCTAAATACGGTCACGCTCTTCAAGCAAAACAGAAATAGTTTTTTGGCGTGCAGTATTATCGTTTACGTTGATAAATGTCATTGGATTTGTAACTGTAATGTGTTTACAAGGTAGTTCCTGTAGCGTCTTCATTAAACTGTATTGACCACACTGAAGTTTTTGTTTTAATTTTTCAAGAGCCGCAATCTCCCAGATAGCGCAAAGTGGCTGTAATTTATTACTCTTATCTTTATAAATCGTAGCTGCTTTAGTTCTATCTCGTTCTTGGTATAATTGTGACATAGATTCCACTGTAACAAAAGGTAAATCACAAGCGATGACAAGAAGGGCACTTGCCGTTTCTTCATATACAGAAAGTAATCCTGCTATTGGGCCACAATTTTCATATTTATCAGTAACAATTTTGCATCCGTGGTAGTTTTTCGACTGTTCTTTACGGCACGAAATAATAGTAGGGCAAAGAGTTTCTAGCATTTTATAACAGTGAATTGCTTGCGGAGAACTGTAATAAACAAGTTGTCCCTTGTCATGTCCCATACGCAAACTTTTACCACCACTTAATACCACTCCACAGATTGGCACAATACTACTTCCTAAAAATTATGTCTGTTTAAGGCATGTCATCAAATAAGAAAAATTCTTATGTTCTATCAAACTTCAAAACTCTAATGAATTACCACAAATTACCGTAATCGTCACGCCGATTTCAAAATAGCCTGGATCGCAGTGGCCATTTAATTAATAACAGACCCTAAATAAAAATGTCCCAGAAAATAAGGTATTTTTTTCTGGGACACTTCTTACATCAAGCAAGCTGCAAATAGTTTTAAAACAGCTCAACAAAAATTGATTATCAAATATTTGTGATGATTATGATTTTAGAGCTTGTCTTATTTTGCTCCAAATACTTTAGCATAGCGGTAATAAATTTCTAGTGATAAAACATTAATTGCTGTTGAGTAAACGCGACCACCTGCTTTTCCCCAAGGGTCCGCAGGGTCCCAAGAACCATTTACACATTGAGCAGTCTTTTGGTTCTCAACTAAAGCTACTTTCATTTTATCGTTCCATGTTTGCCAGAAATCACCACCCATTTGATACATTGCAAGTGTTCCGTAATACCAGTAGTAAAAATCTACTAGACTTTGACCTTGAGCATCTTGTTCCCAAGCAGGTAAAGAGTTCGAAAGTAATCCACCGCCACCGTGTAGTCGTGCATCGCTTCTTTCTGTCCCCGCAAAAACGCGAGAAGTCATTGCCGCTGCTGTCATTGCTTCACCTTTTGTGAAACCTTCAACCCCTTGAAGTCGCGCACCGGTATCACCCTTTTGGATATAACCTGTTCGATAATAGTGTTCATCTGTCACTTCGTCGACCCATACTAATGCTGATGTAAAGCTAGTTTCTGGAACTTCTAGCTCCGCAACTTTTGCAGATTTAAGTGCCATTACCGCCCAACCAGTAACAGAAGTATCATTGTCACCGCATTGGTAAGAATAACGCCAAGCTTTTCCTGGGTTTTGTGATTTCACTAAAAAATCAATACCTTTTTGTGCAGAGGAACGCAATAAAGGATTATAATTCGATAGAGCATATGCTTCAGCCATCGCAAGAGCTGCGATAGAGTGATTATACATATAATGACTTTGGCGTTTTCCAAAGCATCCTTCTTCATCTTGATTTTCTTTTAGATATTTTTGGGCTTTGCGAACAACTTCTTTGAACTCACCAGTAGTTGCTGTATTTCCCGCTCCTAGAAAACATAATAGAGCAAGCCCTGTTACTCCTGGATCTACCCAATTGTAACCTGCGCCGTCGCATTCTCCAGGATTTTTAGGATCAGATCCACATTTAGAAATAAAGCCATCTGCGTCCCAACCGCCATCATCGCTTTGGTGACGTTTTAACCATTCAAGGCCAGCTTTTACAGCGCTTTCTGTCGCAGCACTTCCACCACCTTCTTTTACTAAATTTGCTTTTCCACCAAAACGCGTACCAAATTTTCCTCCTGCTGCTCCCCCTGCTCCGATAAAACTACTATCAAAATTTCCCTGCAATGGACTGTCTGCGGCAGCGTCTTCGTTTCCTTTCATCGTAAAGTTTTCTTCGTTATCATCACTTTCATTATGATCGGAAACTTTAGCTTCTTTTACTACAGGATCTTCAACTGTCGGTTCGTTTTCTTTTACAGGCTTTGTCTTTTTGAAAACATCGCGTTTAGGTTCAGGTTTTACTTCTTCTTTTTTGGCTTCTTGTATTTCTGCCACATATTCGTATTCTGGCGCTTCAGGAGCTTTTTCAAATACAATGAGTGTGGCGATAAAAGCGGCAATAGTGTGTACAACTAAAGAAATCATCCACCATGGAGTTCTTTGGAGTTGTTCTTGCCAAAAATCATTAAAATCTTCTTCGACATAATCATCTTCAACATAATCATCATCTTCAAGATATTCCGACATATTATGGCCTTTCAACGAATCAATTTTTATTTTATAAATTGTAAATTTTGAGATAATTACAGCTTAACATTATTTATAAAAAACCTCAAATAGATAAATTATTATAGGGGTTTTACCTCAAAATATTTTGTTTTCTTATAAAGAAAACGTATTTTTTATTAGATAGTTCATATTTTTTAAAAAAATTTTAAATTTTTTCAGAGCGGCTTTGTATGTGGAATACAAAGGTCATACCTTTTGCAATAGATAAATTTGCTGTGGTATTTTTTAAATAATTACTAAGACCATGAGTTCTTCCTTGAGAAATACTACCTTTCTCTAAATTCCAGCGACATCCTCTAATAGTTAATCCCTCTATATTTTCCGTTATTGGAATCAAAGACACTATATCGTTTTCTTTACCTTTGATCTCGACCGCTTTTGCCGCTGTTAACAAATAAATAGTGTTGATTGAGTTTAGTAAACGAACTCGGTTATTTGGTTTATTGGCATACACCAAAAGATAAGCATTTGCTAGAGTGTGGTCTAAACGATCTCCAATTCCACCCAAAATATCTATATGCGAAAAACCGCTGCTATTACAATAATCTACGGCTAATTCAGTATCAGTTTTGTCTTTGTCGCATGGAAATTTATGTAGTTCGATACCTTCAATATCGATATCCGAAGAGATGGAGTCCAAATCTCCTACAAGAATATTTGGCTTAATACCCAAACGATGAAAAACATCCATTCCCATATCAACAGCTACATAAAATTGGTAGTTTGGAAGTAACGATTTAAAAAAATGATCCTCTTGTGGAGTTGTTCCTCCTGACATAATAGCAACTTTACTCATACTGAACCTCGATAGGCATACCTGTAACACCATCGAGAAACAATAAACGCTTTTTCTTTTGCGTATCTTTTACCACAATTTCAAACTGCCATACAGGTAAGAATGTAATTAGAGTATGATGTACATTGATATGAAATTTGCGCGCAATCAGTTTTTGAATTTGATTTTCAGTAAGCATTTTTTTATATAGAGACCATTTGAAGTCCATCTCTCCTGGAAAAATCGTTTGAAATGTGCATACATCATCCAAATCACAAAGAACAGAAGGGCTATCTTTTGGCGTATCGACAAATGAGAAACCTTGCCCTCTATCATAGAGAGCTATTTTTCCATTAAAGGCATCAAAGTATATATTTTCATCTTTACTGCTCGTTTTTGAAAAAATAAGAAACGAAGATTCTATTTCTTCTGTAAAATGGACTTGCCATAGCGGAATATAAATTAAATGGCTTTTACTGATTTCTTCAATATCGAAAAAAATCAATTGCTTTTTTAACCTTTTTTGAGCGAGAGACACCGCTTCTTGCTCTAAAATTTGTAGTTTGGCAACCTCTATGCGTTGTGTTAACCCATACTGAGGTAAAAACTTATACTCTGATAACCAGTAAACAAAAGAGCGTCCATGTTTTGCGCGCGCTATTTTGCTCGTCAGTTTACCTAGATATTTACGTATCGTTGCAGCATTTAGTTCTAGGTTGTCAGCTATTTCTGCGCATGTTAAACAACAAGCCTCTTTTGTGAGCAGCGCAAGTATACGCTCGCTAACTTGCAAATCTTGAATGTTTTTGTTATCGCTATTGTCATAAGATTTGCTAACTGCGTTTTCTTGAATTTGTTTTTTTGCCTTTTTAGGAAGCGTATTTTTATTAAGATACTTTTTTCGCAAATCATCATCAACAGCTTCTTTTACTTGCTCTTCATCTAAAGTTTTGTGTTCGGTGATTAACCACCTCACTTGGAATTTTTTCATAGAGGTATATTCATCTGGCGCAAAAAGTAAAAACTGTCCGGCATTAAGAGTAGGGAGCTCACTTACTATATTTTCTGCATCTTCAGGAGAAATAGATCTTAATATTTTTTCTACTTTTTTTATGTCTTGGCGCGAAATAAGTCGCCCTAAATTCCAGGTTGAGCACTGCGAAATAGCTTTGTAATCAATGTCCCCAGGATTTTGACTTGCAATTAAACACCCTACTCCATATTTTCGTGCTTGCTTTAACAAAATCTTCAGTATATCTTTGCATACTGGTTTCCTCACAGGAGGAATAAAAGGAGCTACTTCGTCTATGTAAAATAGAGCTTGTAACTCATTACTTGGATTAGCAAGCATCCAATCATATAAAGCACTGGTAATGCGCGCGACAAAAAATTCTTTCTCTTCTTGCGAAGACAAAGTGTTTAAATAAATAACCGACAGTCTTGTTTTTTTCGACTTTCTGGGAGAAGATAAACCGAGAAGCTCCTCGACATTAAGAGGCTTTGCTAAATCGAAAAGTAATTTTTTTGCACCAACAGTTAACAAGCGTATTTTTTTGGATAAACGCAATAATTCTTTTGCCGAAGCAATCGCTGCAATTTTTTTCTTGAGGGCTTCAGGACAGTCAAGTAGTAAATCTGCAAGATCAGAAAAGCTTTCGATTTCTAAACGTTGTTCAACCACATAAGTAAGAGTAATATTTAAAATAGCAGAAAGTAAACGACCACTATCGTTATCAATATCTTCGCCTATAAGACCAATAATACTGTCAGCGGACAACGAGATTGAGCGCAAACATTCTTCATAGCTTTTTTGTTGCTCAACAATATCCTGAATAAGGCCTATCGGATTTAAAGATAACGGAACCCCTACAGAACTTGCTGGTGTCCAAATGATAACTTCCGCATTTTTTTTATATTCATCAATCATTTTCTGCGAAATCCCCTTATCTTCGACATCTTCAAGAAGAGATGGGTAAAGTAGACTCGCTATATCCCCCTGAGGATCAATCGCTATTACTGGTATTTGATTGCGAATAAATTCTTCACATATTACTTTGCATGCAACAGTTTTACCACTTCCCGACGCACCAAGACACACCATATGGCGCAAAAAAGTTTTATCGCGAATTTGAATATCTTCAGCTTCGTCTGTTTTGCCAATGGATATATTCATTTTTATTTCCTCATAAAAAAATCTTGCATAGTTGTATTTGTCATTGTATCATTCGGTAGTGAAAAAAATCCATCAGGAATAACAACTTATCAAAATAAATATATACGCAAATAAAAACCTTTTTAAAGGAGAAGTTTTATGAAAGCCAAAAAAGAGACCGTTCAATGGAAGCAAGGTGATGGTAGTTTAGTAAGCCGCAAAAGTTTTTTGGGATACCTGCCTGTCTTTGAATATATCAACCTGTGTAGTTAAACATAACTTTCAGGCTCTTTTAATGTTATACTCAAACCTCAGGCCAGCTTAAAATCCCTCCAAACTCACTTAAGAAAATTTTATCTTAAGACAATAACTTATTATCTTTTCCTTAATTTTTACTCTCACCATCACTTTGCTTCCTAATTCATTTAGTTTATCCTTACACTAATAATTCTCTTAGGAATCAAAACATTGAATATCAAACATTTAGGATGGTGCCAATTCCATAGTCATCATAAAAAACAAAACCTAGTTCTAGACAACAACAATGTCGCAAGAGTTGCTGCACAATACAAAAATGCTTACACAATTTATGTTGAAGAAGCAACAGTGCAAGCTACACTCTCTGGAAAACTATTCTATGAACTTGAAGGAAATTTTCCTGCCGTAGGCGACTGGGTAACCACAAATATTCAAGATGGTCACTATCAAATAACTTCCATACTACCGCGCAAGAATAAATTTTCGCGTAAGGCTGCCGGTTCAAAAATAAAAGAACAAATCGTTGCAGCAAATTTAGATAAAGTGTTTGTAGTAATGGGTCTAGACTATGATTTAAATCTCCGACGTTTAGAGCGATTTGTTGCTTTGATTTACGAAAGCGATTGCGAACCAATTATTATATTGAATAAAAGTGATGTCTGTCTTCATGCGCAAAAAGTTATCGAAGGGTTGCACGACACCTACCCGAATATTTCTATACTCGCAACTTCAGCAACTGAAAATCAAGGAATCACCGAATTAAAACAACATATATCAGAGGGCATAACTGTTGCTTTTGTCGGCTCTTCAGGTGTTGGAAAATCTTCATTAGTAAATGCTCTGCTTCAAGAAGATGTACAAAAAGTGCAGCAAGTACGAAAATTTCGCGATCGAGGTCAACATACAACAACAAACAGAGAGATGTTTCTTTTACCAAACGGCGGACTTCTAATTGATACACCAGGAATACGCGAATTACAATTATGGAGTTCTAGCGAATCAATCGACCAATCTTTTGGCGAAATTGAATCTTTGTCGAAACAGTGCTTTTTCAGAAACTGCACGCATCAAAACGAGCCACAGTGTGCTATAATAGAGGCCATTGAACAAGGGCAACTAGACAAAAAACGTTTGGCAAGTTATTATAAACTACAGCGCGAAGTCCAGTACTTTGAAAAATCAGACGATCACAAAACAAAACGCGACAAGAAAAAGCGCCACAAGCAACTCTCGAAAATGATTCGCAAGAAAATGAAATTAAAGTATCGCGATTAATTTAGTTACTTTGGATTCAGAATTAGGAGAGCGAATTTCGCTCTCCTAGTCTTTGCATCAGTTCGGAAGTATTCTTCTTAAGTGAGTCGTAAAAAGTTTTTAAAGCACGCCGCTATAATACTCAAATTCTACGCTGACTTGAAACGCGCTCAAAAAATTTTTGCGACTTGCTTAAATCAACAATAATCAAATCTAACACAAAGGTAATATTTATGAATATAATCGAGGAAACAACTTCAGCGGAAATAAAAACACAACGTTCGCGTTTCATAGCACATTTAATTCCAATTACAACTACAGAAGAAAATAAAGCCCATATAAAATCGATCAGTAAAAAACACAACAAAGCGCGACATCACTGCTGGGCGTACATTATCGGAGAAAACGGAGAAAAATCACATTGTTCTGACGATGGCGAACCTTCTGGATCAGCAGGCCAACCTATACTTCGTATGTTGCACAAGTATGAATTAGTAGGTGTTTTTGCTGTGGTAACGCGTTATTTTGGTGGAGTTAAATTGGGAGTGCGTGGTCTTATTGATGCTTACGGAGGAGCTATCGAAGAAGCAATTCTTGCTGCAAATTTGATCAAACAAGTGAAAACATTCGATTACACAATCGAATGTGACTATCAGCATAACGATAAAATACAATATGAACTTCAACAACTAAGTGTAGATATTACCAACACTGAATATAGTAGTAACGTTATTTTACACTTATCAGCAGAAGAAAAGCACCATTTGGGTTTACAAGAATTTCTTTCAAAAAACAATCATTTTATCAAGATTAAAAAATAACTATGCTTGCTTTTTGGCTAATGATTCTCTATTTCTTTGCTATGTCTTTCGCTCTTGTATGCGTTGGCATCAAGTTTTCAAAGTCACGAAATTGCACAAAATATTTTCTATATTTAAAAGTGTAGAACAAGCTCAGAACTAACTTAGCTAACCTTAAGTAGCACACCACCTAATACAATCATTGCAATTGCTACTATTTTTAAAGCGTTCACTCGTTCTTTGAAAAAGAAAATACCAAAAAGTGCTCCTAAAACAACAGAGCATTCACGGAGCGCAACAATATAACTCACATTTCCCAAGCGAAAGGCAAATAATATTAATGCATATGTCGATATTGTTCCACATCCAACGATAAAAATATATTTCTTTTTATCAATCAAAGCGTTGCGGCACAAATCTTTGTACTTAAAAGCAATATAAGGAGCTGTAAAAAAAATAGAAAACAAAAACATTTGCGAAATATAAATTATTGGATGTATCTGTTCCACTCCAAGTTTGTCGATAATAGAGTAAAGAGCAATAGTAATTCCCACCCCAAAAGCAAGCAGTGCAGATCTTTTGTCTGATGTATAATTTCCTAGAGCCATAATTACTATTCCAGCAAGAACACAGCCAATAGCAAGAAAACCAAACATCGAAATTTCTTCGTTTAAAAAGAAAAGAGCAATAATTGCAGTTCCAGCAACACCTGTCCCTCGCGCAATAGGATAGACAAATGAAATATGACCTTCTTCGTAAGCTTTAGCAAGAAAGATAAAATAAAAAGCGTGAATAAATCCAGTGGCCAGTATATATGGCAATGCTTTTAAATACGTTGGTGTGTCTATAGAAATAAAGTAATATGAAGGAAGACTAATCATTGTTGCTAAGACAATGCTTATCCATAAAACGCCCATATCTCCTTTTACTTTTCGCGCAGCAATATTCCATAGTGCGTGCATGAAAGCAGACAAAAAAACTAAAAAATAGATATTATTGTGCATGACTTAAATAATCCCAAACGATTCTAAGTTAACTCCACGGAATATTGCGATCAGGTAATAATTTCTTCAATTTCTCATTCCACGAAGAGTAGTGCTCATCCAAAATCTCTTTTGCTTCCTTCGACATAGATTTGTAAGGCTTGCGATTTCCTTTTGAAGATCTGTTCTTTATTACCCACAAACCGCGAAAGTTTTTTTCAATAAACGGTGTATAATCCAGTGGAGGCAATTCTAAAAAAGACAGTAAGTTTTTCATTACTGTAACCGGTTCCTGCTTAAATTCTTCCAGAAAAATGATAAATATATTTTCGCGAGGAAATACATCTAGCCATCTCTGTAAATACAGAGAATAATGGCCAAGATCAATGAGATCACTCGGTTTTTCCTCTATACATTCCATTTTGCGTTTTATCAAAGTTGCGAAACTCTGTTGTGAACTTTTATTAGCCTCACGAAATCTAGTATTTCTTTTTCCCATTTGATATGCAGAATACGCTCTGTCCGTGGGATTGCGCAATAATAAAACTAATTTTGCGCTAGGCATCATTTGCTCCACAATTTCTGCTGTAGGGGTTTGATAATTTAAGCTATTAAAGTAGGCCGGAGATTTTTCAAAAGTGTAGAATTTGCGTTTGTTAAAATGTTTTTTCCCTCGTGAATGCATAAACCACGGTTGAAATATGTAACGAGTCCATTCTTTTTCAATATCAATTACTTCATTAAAAAAATGAAGTTCCTTTTCTGAAGTACGTAAATTAGGGTGCTCAGATAACCACGTATGCAGCTCACGCGTACCACATTTTTGAGCCCCAATGATCAAAAAGCTGGGAACAACGTAATACAAGTTGCGTTTTTGTGTGGGATATATAATAACGGTGCCTGCATCAAGGTCTTGCAATTGTATTTCGGGATAAAACAATATTTTTCTCACGATATACCTCATAGATAATGAAACGATCACAAACCGAACTATAACTTACATATTCTTTTTTTGTAATGCAAAGGAAAATTTGTTTGAATGAATATTGGTTAGAGAAATTTGATGTTCTTCTTTTAAGTGAGTCGCAAAAAGTTTTTGAGCACGTTTCAAGTCAGCGTAGAATTTGAGTGTCAGAGCAAGGAAAGCCTGAGAGGCACATAACTGTAGCTATGTAACCGAAGGCTCAACGCCGCTATGATACTCAAAGGCAAGCTGTGTGCTCTTAAAAACTTTTTGCGACTTGCTTAAGGCGCATCGACATTTTGATTTTTATACATCGATACTTTAAATATTACTTTAGATTTTTACAAAAAAAATCGTTACTGTAGTGTACCTTAATCGCCAACAAAACTCTTTTATTCAGGTATTTTATGAAAATTTATTATATTGCGGCATTGTTAGTTCTAACAATGGGATGTAAAACAACTGTTAAAAATGATTTTCAAAATAAATTTGTTAAAACAGCAAATTTAAATAAAGAGGCTACAAATCCTGGAGTCGATGGAATTTTACTTATAGATGCCGCAAAAAATGGAGATGAAGATGCAGTATACCAATTGATACTTCAAGGAGCTGATGTTGATATTCAAAATGATGAAGGATACACACCTCTAATTGTAGCTGCGAGAGAAGGGCATAAAGACATTGTCGATGTTGTTATTAAAGCGGGAGCAAATCTTAGCATAAGAAGTAATGCTGGAGACACAGCTCTTATGGTTGCTGCTCAAGGAGGTTATGACGATATTACCACTATGCTAATTAAGGCTGGTATTGATGTAAATGCGCAAGACAATTCAGGAGAAACAGCCTTGAGTTTCGCGGTGTGGAATGGTCATAAGAAAGTTGTTCATAACCTTTTACGTGCAAAAGCAGATGTTAACATTAAAAAAGAGGATGGCCGCACTCCATTGATGTTCGCAGCGTTATTTGGCGATGAGAATATAATCAAAGCGTTAATTTCATTAGGCGCAGAAATTGATGCCAAGGATAAATTCTCTGAAACAGCTCTTGTCTTTGCTGTCTCTGAAAATAACTTACTTGCTGTAAAAATATTAATCAAAGCAGGTGCAAACGTCAACATAAAAACAAAAGAAGGAACAACACCGCTAATTATAGCAGTAAAACAACAACAAGTACCAATGGTAAAAATTCTCATCGAGTGTTATCCTACTATAGAAGTTGGTATTGAAGACTCCTTAGGAAAAACAGCAATGGATTATGCTGAAGAAAGCGCTATAAATAAACTCATTCAACTTTTAAAAACAGCGAAATAAAATTTTTTCATTTCCATTTTCCATAAATCACAGTCAAAAGTGTATACCTATTTTTCTGCTGTTGACTTTTCTAAAAGCATCATGTATTTTTGTGTTATAACACTATAACTCAAACAAGAAAAGTTTAACTTTATGGACGCAAAAAACGAAACCACAAATGTACCTCTAAGCACTAACGTTTCTGCTGATCAAAACGAAGACTTAGAAAAAGCAGACGAAGTAATTCGAAAAATTTTTGAAATTGCAAAATATGAGTTCCACGTTTTACTAAAAAAATACAGCCGTTTAACCTTTCATGATGCGGAAGATGTAATATCAAAATCTGTTCTTCGAATATATAAGCAACTAAGAAAAAACGGTTCTAAAAATATTACCGCGATAAAAGCATATACGAAAAAAACCATGAATAACCTAGTTCTTGATTTTATGAAAGAAAAAAATAGGCGTAAAGAAACAAACTTGGATCAACTTTCACAAATGTCTATTGAAGAAATCAAAAACATTAAATACAAAAAAATAGATCAAATCGTTGAGAAGAAAAAGCACAAAATGCAAAAGGAATTTGCAAACCTCATTGTAGAAAATGAGAGCAAGATACTTCCTCATCTCAATAAAACGGAAAAGCGGGTTCTCGAAGCTCTGAAAACTACTCACAATAAAAAACAGATAGCTGAAAAAATAGGTATTAGTTTGCGGCAAATATCAAATATTTTTAAAAAAATTGCCTCTGTTATTAAAACAATACTGGAAATAGAAAACGAGGATCGCGAATGAAAGTACCCCAAAATCACATCGAAACTCCAAATATAGAGAAAGTCAATACACCTGAGAGTATTGCTCAAAATTTTGTTGATTGCCTCAATGTAAAAGAAGCTCAAAAATTCATTTTAAGGGGAGAATCAACGGGAAATAAAGATGTCGATTATATTTTAAATGACAGTACAAATGAGTTGTACTATCTCCTTGAAGATAAGATTGAGTCTTTGCGGAAGAACAAGGACTTCAACTTGTTCTATGAAAAACACTACGAAGAACAAATTGACAATACTAAGGAAAACATCGTCAATATGTTAGGTAAAAAATGAACAACCACTCGGCAGAAATAAAAAAAAAGCAAGATCTTCAAAGAGAAGACAATAAGCTTCCATCCCTTGCATCAGCAAAAACTCAAATGGACAATGCTGAACTGCCCAATGCGACCCAAATGACCCCATTGCCTTCCAGTCCAACTCAAGTAACACCTCTGCCTTCTGATGCACCTGACGCAACACCTTTGCCTTTTAATATTACGACATCTTCAGAGAAGAATGTTCAGCCCCAACAAAACAAAACAAAGAGTTTGGGTGTTGGCAATATCATTGACGGCAAATACAAAATTATTAGTGAACTTGGTAGAGGCGGACTTGGAATTGTTTTTAAAGTTGAACATGAAAAACTACCCAATCGTAAACAATTCGCTTTAAAGATACTACAAAATCATCTATCGCAAAAAAAAAGCTTCAGAGATCGCTTTCTACGAGAAGTTATGGTTGCGATGGAATTTACTCATGAACACGCAATCCAAATTCGCGATTTTGGAGAACATAGCGATGGAAGTCAATACTTTACTATGGATTATTCGTCAGGATTGTCCTTATACGAAATTATTAAAAGGGATGGTATTTTACCAGAAAAAAGAGCTCTGCGAATTACACGTCAAATTCTTTTAGCTCTTAAATTTTCGCATTCTAAAAACATTATCCATCGCGATTTAAAACCTCAAAATATTATCATTGAAAACCGGGAAACAGAACATGCCCTGGTTTTGGATTTTGGATTAGCTAAAATAATCAATACGCCGCAAGATATGAATCTTACAGGGGAAGCGCCCGTTGGAACACCATATTATATGTCTCCCGAACAAGCAAAAAACTTAGTAAATATCGATCATCGAACAGATATTTACTCTACAGGTATTATTTTGTACCAAATGCTAACAAATAGCGTACCGTTTTCAGGGAGTTATTGGAATATCATTATTGGACACACTGACCGTGTCCCTACTTCTCCAAAAGAAATAAATAATAAGATAAGTTCTTCGGTAGAAAAAATCATTCTCAAAGCTCTAACAAAAGAGAGAGATAAACGTTATTTAAGCTCTGATCAGTTCATTAAAGATATTGATAACATATACAAATTAAAGGACGTACGCAAAGTTACTTTTACCAAAATAGCTATTGCTATTATTGCTACCGTTTTGGTATTCTTATCTGGATTTTTAATCTATAATAAAGAGGTGAATATAAATAAAAGTTATGTACAAAATTTTTATAGCCAAACAAAACAAAATCAATTTGATGAAGCCAAAAAAACACTGACTAAAATATCGGAATCTTGGTTAAATAAAATTGACACGCGTTTGTTAGTTAAATTTTTGCACGAACGACAAACACAATATAGCGAACGAAAAACAGAACAAAAGTTAACCTTTTATTTACAAGAAGTACATGCTAATTTGGAAAAAAGCAAATTCTCTAAAGCAATTTCTTACTTAAAAAAGATACAAAAAATAAACACTGAGGTTGCCAAAGAACCACTACACTACGCGCAAAAATTCGAAAAAGTAAATCGTTTGTTGCAAGCTAAAAAATGGTCTGAAGCTGTAGATACTTTAACAGATCTACGTTTTTTTTATGAAAAACATTCTCCTCCAATAAAAATACCGTTTATCGAAGAAAAAATTTCAATCTGCAAACAACAAATCGAAGAAAAAAAACGCCAAATTAGAGTTGAACGTAGTATGAAGAAATTTGGATATTATCTTGATAACAAACAATGGCTTCAAGCAAAACAGTTGGTTACACAACTAAACGAACAATTAAAAACAAAAGAAGAACGACTGAAATGGAACCTAGTTAGCAAAGATTATCCTCCTGTAACAATGGATATTTATTGGAAAAAAAATGACATTTCTCCTTGGCAAAAAGCAACAACAGAACTATGGTCAGGGTCTTTTTATCAAATTAGAGTCACTACAAAAACACAACTTTATGTTTACGGATTCCAAAGTGATAGTTCAGGTAAAATTCAAAAAATGTTCCCCAATAAAAAAATTACTAAGTTCTCTTTTGTAAATCCTGTTTCTCCAGGAGAATTTTTTATTCCTGCGCCAGGCAGCGCTTTTCGTTTAGATAACATACGTGGTAAAGAATATTTTTATCTTCTTTTTAGTAATACAGAGCTAGTAGACCCATTAAAATATGTCCTTGAATATATAAAAGGAAAAAAAACTAACTCTGTAGAGGTGATTGGACCTTTTGATCATAAGTAAGGAATGCAATGCGTACTTTTTTGATTTGTGCTATTTTTTTATTATGTAGCTGTGTTGAAAAACAAGATACAAATACCTTAGAAGATGTACAAAGTAGAAATACCCCAACAAATTCGTCTTTAAAAATAGTTGTTCTCGGAGAGAAAATAGACGAAGAAAAAAAGAAATACGATAGTGAAGAATCAGTAGAAATTTCTTTTGCTACAGGAGTGTATACTTACACTTGGCAACGCCAGGCAGATAAAGTTACATTACTCGGTGACTATACTTTTAGTAACGATGAAAATACGACAAAATTTTTATCATTGAAGGATTTTTCGAAGGATACAGACTGGTTTATCATTACAAGTAATAAACCCTTAGGACTGTCAAAAAGTAAAATACGCAATTTGGCAAAGTCTATTCCAATAACAGAAAATAGTAGCGCACTAAAACCTTATACTTGGAGAATTTATAATGTCGAAGACAATTTAAAGAATATAAATATCCAAGCAAATATCGACATATTCCATACTCCATTCTCCTTTGAGATAATGAGTAAGAACGCGAATGAAGAGTCTTTTCAACCTCAGCGCAAGCAGAAATTAAAACAAAGTAGTCAATTAAATCTGCAGTTTAAAATGTTCCAAGAACGATATTTTTCTATATTTATTTGCTCCATTTCTTCAGATAAAGTAATTTCTGTATCGCAAATATTTCCTGAAAATAACAACAAAGTTACACAGTTACTTCCTCATGGATTTGAGTGGAAAAAAACTATAAAGGGTGCTATTAAGCCAAATGAAGAAAACAATGAACACTGGATATATTGTTTTAATAGCGATCAAAAATTGGATAACGGAGAAATCAAACAATGGTTATCTACAAAAGCAAGAGGGTTTGATGCTGTAGTGTCACTAACTACAGGAGAAATAACTCCTATAGAAAATGAAGAAGTTCTAGGTGAAGCAAATAATATAATTAAAGTAGAAGAGAAAGATTTTCCTCATATTAAAATAGGTTTACAATAAATAAAATAAACCTAGAATACGCTCTTTTGCTAAACGTGGAAACTATAGAAAACAAATATAGACATCTTCTAGTTAAGTAAATATACTTTAAAGGGATTCAGTAAAAGAAGTGATCATATTTTGCTCAATCCTTTGTATTTTAAAAACTAGGACATTTCCGATCTATAATAGATTATTTTGCACAAAATAGGAAAGTACAATGCTAAAAGTATATTACTTTGTTTTATCTTTTATATTTCTATTACCTCTCCATGCAGATTCAGATGTATTTACATTAGATGAAATTCAATATCTGAACGTAAAATCTGTTGATGTTCGTAGTGTAGGTGTTGGTTTCATTGGTCGCTTCTTTCACGAAGATTTATTGTCGTTTGATGCAGGCGCAGACACTATCAATCAGATAGAGGATGTGGAAGATAAAGGGCAAGGAGGGATTCAATTCTCTTTTCGCTACGGATTAGATAATTATCTATTTCCTGGTATATCACTAGGGCTAAAATTCGATTATATTTATGCCAACATTGATAATGTTAATCTATTAATTCTTGATAATGACATAATTGATTTTGAACTTGTTGATACTGGTTTTTTTACAGCGCACTCCTTTAGTATAATTCCAAATATAGAACTCAGTTTATTTAATCTTGCCGAAAATCTATTCTCCTTTGATATTTCCTCCTATTGGGATATATACATATATACAGGTATTCGCTTAAGTTACAATATATATGACGAAAATAACGATTTAGATGACCAAAATTTAAATCTTAAAGGATTAAATAATTTTGTGTATGGTTTTGAGTTTGGACTTGGAACAGAAGTATTTTTTAATTATGTTTGGTCGATTAAATTAGAGTATTCGTACTCTACACAAAATACCGACTTTGATATTATAGAAGGTAATGAGAATAAAGCAACTGTAGACTTCGATATGATTACATCGAAAGTAGTCCTTGGCATAAATTATTATTTTTAACGATCGCAGACCAAATATGAATAAGATAATATTTCTAGTAGTAGCATTGTTCATTTTTATGAGCTGTAAAAATATAACAAGTCGATATTCTCTCGGATCAACAAGACCTGATTTGCAGGCGATTTCGGCATCTCCGTATATAGTTCCCAATACCCAAATGCATACGGATATTATTCGTAAAATTGCCATCGATAACGATGAAAAATACATTGTTACAGGCTCACTTGATAAAACAATTCGTATATGGAAATACAAAAAAAACCGCTATGAATGCGATTTACATAAAATATTACGTGTACCTACCGCAGAAGGTAGTGAAGGAAAAATATATGCTATTGCTATTTCGCCAAATGGTAAAATAATAGCTGCTGCTGGCTGGACAGGTCTTAACTGGCAAAGAATGTCGAATATATATTTATTCGATGCTGACAATGGCCAATTAATTTATCGTATTTCGGGATTACCAAATATCGTGCATGACTTAGCATTTTCTAAACTGGGAACCCGTTTAGCTGCATGTCTTGAGAGCGGTGGAGTATATGTTTATGATACACTGTACTATAATCTAATATACAAGGACCGCTATTATGACGGTGCTGTTTATTCTGCTGATTTTAATGCTTTAGATCATCTTGCTACTGCTTCCGCCGATGGTCATTTAAGATTGTATGATCAAGACTTTTCGATGATCAACAAAATAAAAACCCAAAGCGGTTCAATCCCATACTCCTTGTGTTTTTCACCAGATGATATTTTGATTGCTGTGGGTTTTGCAGATAGTGAAAAAGTAGATGTTTATAGCGATACAACACTCGATTTTCGTTACTCTCCTAATCTCGAGACTTTAAAAAGCACACTTAAAAATGTTTGTTGGGGAAAAGATGGCTCACTATATGTTTCGGGTAAAAATCAGAACAAACAAGAAGTGATTCGGCGTTTTCCGCCAGATAAATCACCAAAAGATATACTAGTACAATCAAACAGCGAAATCCAGCATATGGCCGCTTTAGTAAATGGCGACATCGCGTTTTGTTCAACAGAACCGTCCTTTGGTATTATTGCTGGCGATCAATTGCGTATGCATAAAACAGCTAACAGAATTAATTTTCGTAACAAAGGATATACCTTCGCTCTCTCCCCTGATGGCAAACACGTACATTTTAGTTACAATGACAAAGAAACTGCTTATTTTTCAATGGACTCATCTAAACTACATTTATCCAAGCCAAAAAGTAAAGACAATCGTTATATTGCTTTTTTACCAGCAATTCAAAAAAGTCAGTCATTGCAAATAAATAACTGGGAAAGCTCTCGAGAAATACAAGTAAACGGTCGCGTTTTTCAAAGCGATAGTACTGCAAGAAGTATTGCTATTGCATCAAATAAAAAAATAATTGCGCTTGGTACAGATCACTACTTATATCTAATCGATGAAAACAATAATATTATTTGGAAAAACTCTATCTCATCAAGTGCTTGGCGCGTAAATATATCTCGTAATGAAAAAATGCTTGTTGCTGCTATAGGAAACGGAACAATTTGTTGGTACAATCTAAACACTGGGCAAAAGATACTTACATTTTTTACTGTCAATAATAATAACAAAGGTAAAAAACCGTGGATTGCATGGAAAAACAATAAGTACACTTCCTCTCCAGGAGGTGAGTTACTCGCTCATGAAATTAGAAATAAAAGCACAGAAACAATACCAGGGGAACAACCTTTACTTGCTATCAATAATACAGTTAATCAGCAAATAGATTCAGAACCACTGGAACAAAAAAGTCTACCCCAAATAAACATTCCAACCCCAAAACACACAAAACAAAAAAAACAAAACCTCTATATACTATCTGTTGGGATAAGCAAATATAGAGAATCTGCCCTTGACCTCAATTACGCAGCAAAAGACGCGCAAAATTTTTACGATAAAATGATAGAGCAAAAGCATTACCAAAAAGTAAGTGGCCGTATAATTCTCGATCAAAAAGCAACTCAAGTCGAAATTTTGCGCGGTTTAGATTTTATTCAAGAAAATTGCACGCAAAATGATATAGCTATGATTTTTCTAGCAGGTCACGGAGAAAAAGATAATTACGGAGATTACTACTTTTTGCCAACAGATTTTTACCCAAAAAGAGGTATTAGTAAAACAGCTGTTGAGTTTAGCGAGATTCAAAATGTTATAAGTAAAATCCAAGGAAAAACTATATTGTTACTAGATACTTGTCGTTCTGGAGCTGTTAACATTAATAATATAATTGCTAACTTTGAGTCAAATAAAAACCAACTCATGATTATTTCATCAGCTTCGGCAAATCAAGTAGCACTAGAAGGAAAAGATTGGAACAATGGAGTTTTCACCAAAAGTTTGTTGGAAGGATTAGATGGCAAGGCTAGTTATAAAGGGCAAATTAGTATTCAACAACTCTATACTTATGCATCTAATAGAGTTAAAGAACTCACTGGAAATAAACAAATTCCAACTATTATGATTCCAAACAGTATGAGTGATTTTATTGTTGCAAGATCAGATAAATAGAACATATTCATAAGCATAAAATGGATTAGAAAAAGATACATAACACAACTGTTCTTATTAAAAGTAACACGCCTAAATTTTTAGCTTTTGTTTTACTATAGGTAAACACTGTAGTGAATTCACTACAGTGTTTACCTAAAATCAACTTTTTTGTCCAAATAGTAAGCGCATACCTTCTCCAATCCAAAGAACTATCGAAGTATAGCCTATAATTTTTAGCCAATCTTCTGACTGTAGAGGTACTGTGCGGAAAAGAGTTCCTCCGAATTGAACCATTAGTATTTGTCCCACTATAATAATAGCTGCTACTGCCAGAAAAGCCTTGTTCTTGAATAAAGTTGCAAAAACGCTTTTTCCTGTTCCAAAAGCTTTTGCATTTAACATATTCCATAATTGTAAAAATATAAATGTGTTGAAGAATATAGTTAAACGATACTTGTACTCAAAAGATTGCAGTTCCCACTTTAAGCCTGGTGTTCCTCCGTCAAGATAGAAAATCATGAACACTAACATTACACAAATAAAGACAAACCCACCACCTAAGATTAACCATGTCATGGTACGATCTATAATAAAATCATCAGGATGTCTTGGTGAGCGATTCATTAATTTTTCATTTGGAGGCTCTGTCGCGAGCGCTAGAGCTGCAAAAGTATCCATTATAAGATTTACCCACAGCATTTGCATAACGGTTAAAGGAAACTGAGTTCCTACAAATGGCCCAAGAAGGGCAATACCCAAAGCGGCAACATTTATCGTTAGCTGGAAAATCAAGAAACGCTGTATATTTTGAAATAAAGATCTTCCCCACAGAATTGCTTTAGTTATACTGGTAAAGGAATCATCTAGTAGAACTATATCACTTGCTTCTTTTGCTATCGATGTACCACATTTCCCCATCGCTAAACCTACATCAGCGTGATTTAGCGCTGGTGCATCATTAACACCATCTCCAGTAACAGCAACCACTTCATTTTGCTCTTGCAAGTTTTTTACTAAGCGTAGTTTATTTGCTGGACGCGCTCGATAAAGAACTTTTATATTTTTAGCATTTTTTTGAAGTTTTTCATCATCCCATTCTTCAAAATCATGTCCGCTAACTAAAATATTTTCGCGATTATTATCTTCGTCTTCCCATAAATTTATTTGTTTAGCAATTTCGCGAGCTGTTTTTTCATTATCTCCTGTTACGATTTTGATATCAACTCCAGCGCGCATACATACAGAAATAGCATCAGGAACATCAGGACGAATAGGATCACTAATTGCCGTAAACCCTAACCAATTCATTCCATTCACAATCTTATCAATATTAATATCATTTCCGTAATTTTGAATTTCTTTGTAGGCAAATCCTATTGTGCGCATGCCTTTATCTTGATAAGTAACTAATTGCTCATTTACTTCTTTTTGGTAGGAAGTAACAGACTTCAACTTATCAGCGGTTTCAACAAGAGAGCATTTACCTAAAACAATTTCAGGCGCACCTTTTACAAAAAGTACCGGGTTTTTTAGTCCATCAATCTTGGCAATAGTTGCCATGTACTTACGTTCTGTATTAAATGACCATTCTTTTAATTGTTCATGAGCTTTACGCAAAGGAAGGTAGTCAACATCATTTTCATGTAGCCACAGCAACAATGCACCTTCAGTAGGATTTCCTAAGATATTAGGGTTGGTTTGCGATTTAGAGAAATCTAAATTTGCTGTACTGTTAATTGCAATAGACCTAACAATCCATTCGTCTTTTTTAAGTTTGTCATCGCTTTTGTATGGAATTTTAAATTCTGTAACATGCATGTTATTTTGTGTCAATGTTCCTGTTTTATCAGAACAAATAACAGTAGCAGCGCCTATCGTTTCGCAAGCATGCATTTTTCGCACTAAGTTATTATTTGCAATGAGTTTTCTCATACTATATGCAAGACACAAGGTTACACTTAGGGCAAGACCTTCTGGTACAGCAACAACGATAATCGTAACAGCAATCATAAAATACTGTAAGAGATCAAGTAGTATTTTTTCAGTAATCCACTCTTGAGGGACAGAGGAAATAAACTTATTTTGAATAAGAAGGTAAATACCCGCTCCCCAGACTACTACTCCTAAAATAATAGTTATGATCCATGGTTTTAAACCACCTTTTTCTAACCATTTTGGAGGGGAAGAAGGGATTTTAAAAATATCACATGCATCAAAAAAAACAGGAGCCCACATCATTGTTAAAGCGACAAAAATAGCCGACATAGATAATCCAGTAAATATCCACTGTGCCTGGTTCAGAACTAAAGATTTATCACTCACTCCTTGGATAATGAGGGCAATAAAAATAGCAGCTGCAATACTAAATGCAACTACCTCAATAAGGCGACTAAGTTTGGCAAGTTGTTTGTTTAGAGGGGTTGTATTTCCTGAGAGAACAGCAGCATCGCGAGCTGTTTTTCCTATTTCAGTATGGTCTCCTACCGCAGTTACTCTTAGAGTAGCATGTCCATCAACAACAACCGTACCCTTGTATAACATATAGTCAGGATAAGGTTCTGAGACTTGACTTTCTGCCTTAATGCATTTATGAATAGGATGCGATTCTCCTGTAAGTTTTGCTTGAGAGACTTGCAAATTAGCGCTTTTTAGTACTTCGGTATCGGCAGGGATTTCTTGACCAGTGTTTACTAATAAGATATCGTTTACTACAATTTCGTTCATTGGAATAGACATAAACTTACCATTACGAATAACTTCAATCGGAATTTCGTTATTTACTTGGTTAAGTATATCAAACTCAGCATTTGCTCTGTATTCATTAATAAATGCTATTCCAGTTGCTAGTATAATTGCTATAACAATAGCAATACCCTCTGTGTAATCCTCGTGAATAACACCTATTGCTATAGAAAGAACCGCAGCAATAATTAAAATACGAATAACAGGGTCTTCAAATTTTTCTAAAAACAATCTCCACCAAGGATCTCGTGGTGGTGGAGTAAGTACATTCGCGCCGTTTTTTTCTCTGCTTTCGATAACTTCAGCGTCAGTTAGACCCTTCAGATGTTTATCAGACACAACTTTACCTCTCTAGATTTACTTTGAGCGCATCTATTATTTGCGCTATTTTCTTTTGCGTAAAATAATTTTTATTTGTTCTTTTAGTCTAGTTGCAGTCAGACGATCTTCTTGTTTTTTTTCTGTCATATTGAATAATAATTTACGTACTTCTGGAGAGAAATTTCCTAGTGCGTTGAGATTGATAGGTTCATAGATATGGCGTCGCATAACTTCTGTGGCATCTTCTCCTTCAAATGGAAGTTTACCTGAAATCATCTGAATACAAGTAATTCCCAATGAATAAACATCACTACGACCATCTAGATTTTTTTCCCCGCGTGCTTGCTCTGGAGAGATATATTCTATTGTGCCACATGTAGATTCTGTTTTTTGTAGGTTTTTTATTTCAACTGCCAAAGCCAAGTCACATAGTTTCACTTTTTCTCCGACAACAAGTATATTTGCCGGCTTTATATCACGATGTACAATTTGCTTTTTTTCTAAATATACTAAAGCTCTAGAAACTTGTAAGGCAACACGTAGTGCATGTTCCTCTGTAAAAGAAAAACCTTTTTCAATGAATGATATAAGACTTTCTCCTTCAACAAGCTCTATTGCCAAAAAATAAAAACCTTTGGATATTCCAAAATCTAGGCCTTTTAGAATGTTGGGATGTTTGAGATTAATCAGCATCATACCTTCATTGATAAATTGCTGTAGAATGGTTGGATCATTGTTGTGTCCAGGATAAAGAAGTTTCAGTGCTGCAAACTCTCCCGTATCAGTATTTTGCGCTTTAAATACGGTTCCCATTCCGCCACTTCCTACTTTATCAATCATGCAGTAACCAGAAATAGGTTGTTCACCCTCAACTTCGATAGGATTAGGGGATGTATTCTGAAGTTTTTTTTGCGTTTTTATAGCATGCTTTTTCAAAGTTTCGATAACTTTATTTGTTTTGCGATCCAGTTCCACAATCACCCCAATAATTTGTTTGGATGTAAACTATTATAAGCTATTACAGATAACGTCTGTATATTACTATACTGTAATGGAGAAAGGATTGCAAATTCTTTTAGCAACAAGTAATGTTTGCTAGAACACCTGTTGTTGAGGTTTGTATTAAGGGATATAGGGCGCGCCATCATCCAAAGAATAACAGATATCGTTAAAATATCATTGCCTTATATTATGATACTGCGAGTAGTATCGAACCCGTTTCCAAAAACTTTCTAAAAGTAGTAGAAAACAGAGTTTTTTGCGAGTTGTAACAAATGCTTCTTTATTTGATTAAAAGCTTTGAAATCGAGTTCGGAAATGAACTCGGGCTTGAAAAAACATTTTGAATGATAGCAGTCCTAATTGAAATAAAATGTTCGCTTATTTTCACCACATCCCTTAGTACAAAATAAAGCCAAATTGTTAGAGAATTTGAAAAGTTAAGTGACCTGACAAAATAGTTCTTATTTAATGTCAAAATGTCTTAGGATAGATTGTCAATAGTTTGTCACTATGACAGACTGCACTAGCGCTTTTATTTAACGATAAAATAAAACAAAAAAAATATCTCTATAAACATCAGACAAATAGAGGTTTATATATTTTATATAAGAGTTAGGTATGTATTTTGCTGTAAAAAAGAAAATGAAATATTTTGGGTTCTTCAGGAGAAGAGATCAGTCAAAATTTACTCAGAAGATCCGAATTTACAGACATGCCGTTAATATGTAATGTAAGGAGAAGGATGTATGGCTAAACAATTAGCCTTTGACCAAGAAGCACGTAGTGCTATTCGCGAAGGAGTAACAAAGCTAGCACGTGCTGTTAAAGTTACCCTAGGTCCAAAAGGACGCAATGTTGTAATTGACAAGGGATGGGGTTCTCCCAATGTCACAAAAGATGGTGTAACTGTAGCTGAAGAAATGGAGCTACAAAACGCTTACGAAAACATGGGTGCGCAACTTGTGAAAGAAGTGGCATCAAAAACTTCGGATGTAGCAGGTGACGGAACAACTACGGCAACTGTTCTTGCTGAAGCTATTTTTCTCGAAGGTTACAAATACGTAACTGCGGGAGCAAATCCTCTAGTATTAAGTAGAGGTGTTGACAAAGCAGTAGCGGCGGTTGTTGGAGAATTACAAAAACTTGCCCAAGAAGTTAAAGATGACAAAGAAATAGAGCAAATTGCAACGATTGCCTCTAACAACGACGCCAAAGTAGGGCACATGATTTCCGATGCGATGAAAAAAGTAGGAAAAGATGGTGTTATCACTGTCGAAGAAGGCAAAGGAATGGAAACTGATGTCGAAGTGGTTGAAGGTATGCAGTTTGATAGAGGCTACATTTCTCCTCATTTTGTTACAAACCAAGATGAGATGGAAGTTGTTCTTGAAAACCCTTACATCCTCATTTACGAAGACAAAGTATCTGCCATCAAAAAAATTGTTCCTCTTTTAGAAGCGATATCTCAAGCAAAAAGATCTTTGCTTATCATCGCTGAAGATGTTGATGGAGAAGCTTTGGCAACATTAGTAGTAAACAAGATTCGCGGTATTGTTCAGTGTTGCGCAGTAAAAGCTCCTGGTTATGGCGATCGTCGTAAAGCAATGCTTGAAGATCTTGGTATACTCACAAGTGGCAAAGTTTTATTTAAAGATCTAGGTGTTGATCTTGAACAAGTTGCACTTTCAGAACTAGGCACTGCGAAAAAAGTGACCATCACTTCTGACAATACAACAATTATTGAAGGCGCAGGAAAAAAAGAAGATATCGATGCACGCGTCACACAAATCAAAAAAGAAATTGAAAACACCGACTCTGACTATGATCGCGAAAAACTACAAGAACGTTTAGCAAAATTAGCAGGTGGTGTTGCTCAGATTAACGTTGGCGCTGCTTCTGAAGTTGAGTTAAAAGAAGCAAAAGCTCGCATAGATGATGCAATTCACGCAACAAGAGCTGCTATAGAAGAAGGAACTCTTCCTGGTGGTGGTGTTGCTCTTATTCGCGCAGCTAAAGCGCTTAATGATATGAAACTTGATGGTGATGAAGATCATGGAGTTGCTATTATCAAAGCTGCTCTTAGTATGCCTATCAAACAAATCGTAGAAAATACCGGTGGCGAAGGTGCTGTAGTTGCGAAACAAGTTTTGACAAAAGACGGATTTTACGGCTACGATGCAGGAGAAGACGCTTTCGGAGACTTGTACGAAAAAGGTATTATTGATCCAGCTAAAGTAACACGTAGCGCATTACAAAATGCTGCAAGCGTAGCTTCTTTGCTACTAACAACTGGTTGCTTAATCGCAGAAGCTCCCAAAGATGACGATGATGCACCTTACGGCGATGACATGATGTAATTAGAACAAATTTTTTTGATAGGAGATTTAAAATGGCTCTTCAACCAATAGATGACCGAGTAGTTGTAGAAATTGAAGCCGCACAATCAACAACCCAAGGT
Source organism: Candidatus Uabimicrobium helgolandensis (assembly GCF_041508025.1). NCBI lineage: Bacteria > Pseudomonadati > Planctomycetota > Candidatus Uabimicrobiia > Candidatus Uabimicrobiales > Candidatus Uabimicrobiaceae > Candidatus Uabimicrobium > Candidatus Uabimicrobium helgolandensis. Next base: position 209,600 of record NZ_CP165719.1, on the reverse strand, counting down.
GGGATAGTATTACCTGAAGCAGCAAAAGAAAAACCACAACGCGGAAAAATTATTGCTGTGGGAAAAGGTAAATTGTTAGCCAGTGGCGAACGTGCAGCTTGCAGTCTCTCTGAGGGAGATCGCGTAATTTTCGGCAAATATTCTGGTACTGAAGTAAAATATGATGGTGCTGAGTACAAGATACTAAAAGAGGGTGACATCTTAGCGAAACTTGGATAGTCAAATGAAATGGGGAGCACACGCTTCCCGTAAAAGTTATGTTTTAAGGCATGTAGAAAAAAATGATCTACCCATTTGTTTGATCTTTTATCTATCAGTTTCATTATTCTCAATTTAGAGAAATAGAATTTTCCCCATTCAAAATTCCAACTGATAATAAAATTCCAGTGCAAAAATTGAACAGGATATTTCTTTCCACATGCCTAAGCTCACTAAAAACAAGAGTTGTTGCTTTTGTTTGTATAAAAAAGGAGAATTTTCATGGGAGCTAAGCAGCTTTTCTATAGTGAAGATGCGCGCAAGAAATTAAAAGATGGCTTAGATAAATTAGCGAAAACTGTAACTGTAACAATGGGTCCAACAGGACGTAATGTTGCTATCCAAAAAAGTTTTGGTAGTCCTACAATTACAAAAGACGGTGTTACAGTATCAAAAGAAGTCGAATTAGAAGACCCATTTGAAAACATGGGCGCAAAAATGGTTAACGAAGTGGCCTCTAAAACTTCCGATGTTGCAGGAGATGGTACTACTACAGCGACACTACTGACTCAAGCTATTTATGGCGAAGGTTTGAAGTACGCAAGTACTGGTGTGAATGCTGTTAAAATTAAAAGAGGTATTGACAAAGCTGTTAGTGCTATAGTCGCTGAAATAAAAAAACTATCGCGCGAAATAAAAGACAAAGAAGAGATTGCACAAGTTGGAACAATTTCCGCAAATAGCGATTCCAAAATCGGAAATTTACTTGCTGATGCAATGGAAAAAGTTGGTAACGACGGTGTTATTACAGTTGAAGAAGCTAAGGGAATTGAAACTTCGATGCGCTGCGTTGAAGGAATGCAGTTTGATAAAGGGTATATTTCTCCTTACTTTATTACTGATGTAGAAAACACAAGTGCTGAGTTAGAAGATGCGTACATTTTACTGTATGACAAGAAAATTTCTAACGTAAAAGAACTTATTCCTGTTTTAGAACAAACAGCTCGCGGTGGCAAGCCTCTATTTATTATTGCTGAAGACATTGAAGGCGAAGCTTTAGCAGCTCTTATTGTAAATAAACTAAGAGGAATCCTTAACGTTTGTGCAGTAAAAGCACCTGGTTTTGGAGATCGTCGTAAGGCTATGCTTGACGATATCGCTATACTTACAGGTGGCAAGGTAATTAGCGAAGAGCTTGGTTTAAAACTAGAGAATATAGAGTTGACAGATTTAGGAAATGCAAAACGAATTAGCATTACAAAAGATGAGACAACTCTAATTGAAGGCGCAGGCAGCAAGGATGAAATTGCTAGCCGCATTTCTCAAATAAAAAACCAGATGGAAAAAACATCTTCGGACTACGATCGTGAAAAACTTCAAGAGCGTTTAGCAAAACTTTCTGGTGGAGTTGCAGTTATTGAAGTAGGTGCTGCAACAGAAGCAGAAATGAAAGAAAAGAAAGCTCGCGTTGAAGATGCACTACATGCTACAAAGGCTGCGGCAGAAGAAGGAATCGTTCCTGGTGGTGGAGTTGCATATATTCGTTCTCTACACGTTCTTGACAATATCGAAGCGTGTCCTGAAGAAAAATTTGGCGTACAAATCATAAAAAATGCATTAAGTGCACCAATGAAAAAAATTGCATCTAATGCTGGTTACGACGGTGCAGTAATTGTTTCTGATGTAAAAGAGAAAGATGTAAATATTGGCTTTAACGCGCGCACTGGAGAGTTTGTTGACATGGTGACTGAAGGAATCATTGATCCTACAAAAGTCGTTCGTGTAGCACTACAAAACGCAGCGAGTGTTGCTGGTATGATGTTAACAACAGAAGCCATGATTACTGATATTGGCGACAAAGAAAATCACATCTCTGGAAGTATTTCTTAAATATTTCAAAGAAATATTTAAAAATACTCTCATAAATAGTGCAAGACCATTAACGTTCTTGTGGATCAGGAAAAACAACCTTACCTAACAATAAGTTGTTTTTCTTTTTCCTGTACTAGTGCTCTGGAACATTGATTCGATGGAAGCGTTAGTTAAATGGCAATGTTCTAGCGTACCAGTCAGTTATCAAAACCACATAGTTTTGATAACTGAAATCTGTTGCGTTTTGGCAGTTTTTTTTATTTTACGAAAATATAGGTAACGATGAGTGAAAAAAGAGATTATTACGAAGTTCTCGGAGTAGAAAGAAATGCTTCTACCGACGAAATTAAGTCGAAATATCGAAAATTGGCTTTAAAATATCACCCTGATAAAAATCCAGGTGACGAAGAGGCAGAAAGAAACTTTAAAGAAGCTGCTGAAGCTTATGAAATTTTATCTGATTCAGAAAAAAGAAGCCGTTACGATCGTTTTGGTCACTCGGGTATGTCTGGCCAGGGCGGATTTAGTAACGCTGAAGATATTTTTAGTGCATTCGGAGATATTTTTGGCGGTGGCGGTATTTTCGAAGATTTGTTTGGTATGGGAGGTGGAGGTGGTCGCAGTAGACGCAGACGAGGAAACCACTTACACTGTACTATTCAAATGGATTTTGCTGAACCAGCAGAAACCCAAGAAAAGTCAATAAAAATAAAGAGACGCGAAAGTTGTGAAACATGTACAGGTTCAGGTTGCGCTCCTGGTACCAAAAGAAATGTTTGCGACCGCTGTCAGGGCCGAGGATTCATACAACAATCGCAAGGTTTTTTTAGCTTACGTACAGGTTGTCCTTATTGTAACGGACAAGGTAGTGTTATTACTAAAAAATGTAAACCGTGCGTTGGAACAGGAAGCGTCCCTGTCGATAGAGAATTAGATGTAAAAATACCTGCCGGCGTTGAAGATGGTATGCAAATTCGCATCGCAGGAGAAGGTGAAGCTCTAGAACAGGGTGGGGAAAGAGGCGATTTATATTGCGAAATAAGTGTTAGCCCTCATCCGTTTTTTGAAAGACAAGGAGACAGTGTTATACTTCAGTTGCCAATTTCTTTTACCCAGGCAGCATTGGGAGCAAATATTGAAATTCCTACGATCTATGGTAAGAGTAAACTAACAATACCTGCTGGTTCTCAAAATAATGATGTGTTAAAATTAAGCGGTAAAGGATTTCCTAGCGTTCGCGGGCGTGGAAAGGGTGATCAATTAATTGTTATTTTAGTTGAAGTTCCAAAAAAACTGAGCAAAGAACAACGCCGCTTATTACAAGAGTTTGATAATTTAGAAGAAAAAAGTAATAGCAATCCTCAGCAAAAATCTTTTTGGAAAAAAGCAAGTGAGTGGTTCAAATCACTAGAGATTTAGAAATCTTTACAGTCGGTTTTTATGAAAAGGTAAAGGGCATGGAAGATAAGCATTCAGAAAAGCCAGAAGAAACAGACGGCAATATCGATAGTGTAGAAGAACAAAAGATCGAAGAGCCGCAGAAAGATGAAAAAGTAGACTATCGCTCGCAAATAGAAAACATGAGTGATGAAGATTTGCAAAAGCTATTTGAAAAAGCAAATGAATCTTCAAGTTATATCGAATTACTACAAAGAACAAAAGCTGACTATGAAAATTACCGTAAACGTCAAGAGCGAGATCGTGCAAATTTTTTGAAATATTCAAACCAGGATATTTTAAAACAATTATTAAATGTTATAGATAATCTTCATAGAGCAATTGATTTAGGAAAACAAGTAGAAGTAGATAAGAATTTCTTTGAAGGTATTTGTTTGGTTCAAAAAGAACTAGAAAAAACCTTACAAGACAACAATGTAAAAGAAATTGAAGCTAAAGGAAAACCGTTTGATCCTAATTTTCATGAAGCGGTATCGCAAATAGAGTCAGCCGACTGCCCAGAAATGACCGTCATTGAAGCTTTTGATAAAGGGTATGCGTATCACGATCGCGTTTTACGGCCTAGTAAAGTTGTTGTAAGTAAAAAACCTGCAGTGACCGAAGAAAGCTCGGACACTGAAGAAAGCTCGGACACTGAAGAATAGAGTTCCTATTCGTTCAAAAATATCTAATCACTTATACTAAAACTCTACACGGAGGCATATATGGATTGCCCACGTTGCAACTTAGCAATGATACCAACAAAGTATGAAAATAAAAATGTATTATGTTGTCAATCTTGCTGGGGATACTGGCTATCAACTAATCAACTAGATAGTATTTTACATACATTAGTCTATAAGTTTGATGAAAATGAAAAGCAAAAGATTTTACATGATTTATCTAAAGGAAATCTTGCAGTACCAGCTAATAAAGATGGAAAAATCAAATGCCCTCAATGCCAAGGAGTGATGATAAAAAAACCATATAGTAGCTCATGTCCTATTATTGTTGATGAGTGCTCTTTACATGGAGTATGGTTAGACACAGGAGAGCTAAAGGCTCTACAAATTTATGTCGAGCAACAAATAGGAAAAGTTAATGCTAAAAGCGATTTAGCATTACAAATAGATTCCATCGATAGAAGGTTAGCTGTTGTAGAACAAAAACTGGATTATCTTATAAACTTTATTCGTAAAGTACGTGGCGACGGCTAAACAAGCATACTACAGATTAGAATATCTTAAGTAAATTTCCGGATTCAAAATATACTCTCCCACAGAGTTTGTGGGGGAGTAATCAGTCTTAATCCATACTAAAAACCGCAAACCCATGTATATTCTACACTTCAAACGAACAAACAAATCAAAAAAAGGCAAGTTTTTACCTTTTTTTTCTCCACCACAAAGTTATATTCTCTAAAATAGCCCTACTGGAAGAAAGATAAATGTTAATGCGTCTATTTCTAAAGTAAATTTTTATTGTGACTTACTAGGCTATGTATTAGAATATATAAAAAACGTAAACTTAAGTCTAGGGCACGCAAAGTGAATAAAAATTATACAGTTATTTTATGTGTTGATTACGAAGAAGAAGTTCTAAAGCGCTATTCCAACTTACTTCGTAGTAGCCAAATACAAGGCCAATCAACTAGAAGATTTGGGAGTTTGTATATCAGCAAACGCCACCTCAATGTTTCTCACACTTCAAGCATTGAGTACAATCTTATCCTAGCGTTTGGTCAAGATGATGCTAATGACATCGCAAATAGAATATTCAACGAAGGCGGAGAAATTGCTGTTGCTTTTTTTGACTTGAATACAAGCGAAGTAGAAATACGCCCCCTGATTCGTTCAATGCGCGAATACTTTCCCTCTCTCATTTGCGCTGTTGCTGTTCGAGACGGAGAAGATAGTACACGACCGCAAGATCTTTTTTCATCGCCAAGTGAATGGTTATATTACCAAAGTCGCCATGGAATGCAAGAAATGGAACAATTAATTGCACACCTAATTTCTTCATTTGTTTTACACCGAGAAAAAGAAAAAGCTCTTATTAAAAATGAGTTTATTCGCGAAGGATTACGCACAATTCTCGATGCTTCACCAGAGTTATTGCAACAACAAAATACCGTTCATCTTGCTAGCAAAGTTTTGAAACACTTATGTGCAATTACCAATTCAAAAAACGCATTTGTATTACTAGTTAAAAATAAAGACTTAGTTTATTCTGGCGGAATAGGTGAATTTGCGACAATAGATGGGTTCCGTAAAAGAGATTATCATCACCAAGAACATTTCTTTCAAAATGTTCTTGCAAATAAAAAAGTAATGCGTTTAAAAGAAGGAGTTATTACTCCACTTTTGGTAAAAGATCGTAGAGTGGGAGTTATCTTTTTTGATAATGAGGAACAAGGCATACGTCACTCCGAACTACTAGAAGTTTTTTCACACCATGTTGCTTTTGCAATAGAAAATCAAACCGTACAGCAAGAACTTAAGAAAAAACAAGCTCTTGAGCACGAACTAAAACTCGCTTCAACTATCCAAGAAAGTTTGTTACCCAAGAAATTCCCTGAATCCACAAACATGAGTATTTATGGTATAACACGCAGCGCGAAAGAAATTGGCGGCGATTATTTTGATGTTATTGAAGCGCAAAACAATTTATACTTCTGCATCGGAGATGTTTCTGGCAAGGGAGTAGCTGCAGGTCTTATAATGAGTGAATTACGTTCTTTTGTACGCGCTTTCGTAGAGATTTACGAATCCTCAAAGGACATACTTCTAAATAGTGCTAAATTGCTATTAAAAGATATTGCAGGTTCTGGAAAATTCGTGAGTATGTTACTATTGTGTTGGGATGGAAATAAACTATCTTATTCTTCTGCTGGACATGAACATATTCTGCATTATCGTGTTGCAACAGGTAAATGCGAAGCATATCGCTCAGGGGGTGTTGTCCTGGGAGTTGACTTTAAAAACTTTTCGCGCTTGGTAAAAGAGAAAGAACTACAATTAGAAAAAAATGATGTTATTGTTCTTTTCACTGATGGAGCAACAGAAGCACATAATGCCAAAAAAGAAATGTATAAAATAGAACGCTTAATTGAAAAAGTCGAAGAATATCATCAAATGGATATGAAAGAAATGATCGAAGCAATATTAGTTGATGTTCAAAGCTTTATAGGTAAAGCAGAACAACATGATGATATAACACTTTTAGGAATGCGTTATTTAGGGTAATTTTTTTCGTTAAGCCACTCTATTATTTGATCATGTATTTGTTGTAAATCATTACCGTGGAAATTGCGAATGATGCGCTGATTATATTTTTCTTTATGGTAATCATAACCTTTGTCGTAATAATCAAGTAGTACATCAACCCACTCATAACTCCCTACCTCTAAACTTTTTTCTATATTTTTTAGACGTAGTCCTCCCAGTCTTTTTTTTAATTTGAGTGCACATGTAAGTATATTTAATTTAGAAAAACTTCCGTATTCTTCAATAATCCTTTCTTTGCGGACTTTTAGAGGGAGTTCTACATGAAGAACATCGTGTTGTTTTAATCGTATAAAAAAAGGCTCTGGAATAAATAACTTGCCGATCATTCGACTTTCGTTTTCAACAAAAACAGGCTGATTTTCAAGTTTATGCCAATGATTAGCAAGAAGATTTTCAAACATTTCTTGGGTTGGTTGAGATTCTTTGCCTAGTCCACCAAAAACAGATCCTTTGTGATTTGCAAGTTTTTCTAAATCAAAAATCTGAATGCTTGAGTTTCGCAACATTTGTAGTAAGTCCGTTTTGCCAGCCCCCGTCTTTCCAGATAAAACAAAGAGATTTCGTTTTATACAAAGAACTTCGCGACACCAATTGCGATAAGAACGATATCCTCCCTCAATGCGTAGCGGTTCGAGCTTAGCTTCCTCTGCCAATTTATAAATAATCTCAGATCTTTTACCACCACGCCAACAATGGATGATAAGTCGATTATTCTTACTCACTAATTTCAAATGCTTTTTTATATCTAAAAATCGTGGACCGACGAGATAGTGACCAAGTTTTAAAGCAGCAGAATTTCCTTTTTTTCGATACTCAGTACCTACTAATTTTCTTTCGTGGTTATTCATAAGCGGAATATTAGAAGCGTTAGGAATATGTGCAATTGAGTATTCACCTTCACTACGAACATCTACAATTGGAATATTCTCACTCAGAGCTTGTGCGATGTTAATTTGTTTCATAATGCCCTCGATCAGAGATAGGAATGTCCAAAATGAAAAAATATAGGAACATCCGTAAAGGATGCTCCTAGTAACCCGTAAAATACAAAACAAATGTTTGCTTCTTCTTTCACGGACACCCACCGTCCCTACAATCTTCTAGGTATCGAATGGATTTGTTGCAAGAAGTCTACCGCCAAAAAGTAATTATAGATATAGTGCGCTAGAAATCGTAACTCATTTTGGACACTGTCCTAGTCTAATACAACTTTATTACAAGTAACAACTTGTCCTCCGCGAACATCAATTCGTTCTTCTTGGGTACCAAAATTTATTTTGTAAGTACCCTGTGGTAAATATAGAAAACTAAAGCGTCCATTTGCATCTGTTGTTGTTTTTAAACTTAAACTAGGTATTGATATTTCTACCTGCTTTTCAGAAATTACACTACCAAGTATATGTCCAACATCTTTTTGTGATTTCCATGGCATATCAGGTACACTTGCTTTACTCTTAAAAGCTTTATCAAAAATAGCTTTGTACCCAGCAGTCGATTTTCCCGATTTGGCATTGTTAGCATAACTAAAAAGTATAACACCTTGGCTCTTTTTTTGTTGTGCGTACAGAAGTTGATGTATAGAATAATCTACAGAAATAAGATAGCTACCTATTCCCATATAAACATGTCTATTGTAACTATGAGCAACAATATCATCTGTGCGCGATTCAAAAATATCATGAGTACGAGCATAATTCATTGGGAAATTAGCATCAATAATTCCCTCTTTCATCCAAGTAGCCCAATCTTGAAAGCGATTGTTAAAAGCATCTGAACGACTAGCAAATGTCGCAGCCGTTATCTTCATGCTTGGTTTGCGACTAACTATTTCTGCATACATACTACGCAACCAGCTAGTGATTTGTTGACGTCGCCATTGGCTAAAAAGAGGGTCATTTGCAGCAGGTTGTCCACTTTTATTATACTGTTTATTAAAACGTTCAATTGCTACAGGATTATAACCTGCATTTTGTTGAGGATATCTAATATAATCAAAGTGATAACCATCTATATCGTAATTTTCTACGATATCTAAAACGACTTTCCGATTCCACTCTAAAGCTCCAGGGTGACCTGGATCAAGATAATAACCTTCGCTAATTTTTTGGTTACCACTATTATCCTGTGTTAGATATTCATTATGCTTATGATAAACATGTTCAGGAGAACTAGGAGTTCTACTTGCTACTAGAAAAGTTGTAGCCCAAGCATGCACTTCTATATTCATTGCATGTGCTAAATCGATAGTAGTTTGCAAAGGATCGAAATTAGGATCTAGATTTTTTCTTCGCGGTTCAGTGTTAGGATATTTAGGATGATAAAGAGCATCACCTCGACAACGAATTTGAACAGCTACAGAATTATATCCATAATCTTTCGCAATATTTAACATTTCTTGTATTTGTTGTTTATTGTATAAACCTTCATTCCAAGCATCTACCCATATACCGCGCCACTGTTCTTGAGCAAATGTCGAAATAATAAAAATCATTACTAGAAATAAACGTTTCACATCTAACCTCCGATATGTATTTTTATAAAAACTGTGTTATTAGTTTTATTTTAGCAACTTTCTCTCTATTAAAGAAGCCTAAAACTTCATCATCGTTTTTGCCAAAAAAACACTACCACTAAAATCCAAAAATATAGGCCTGTCATCATTCAAAGTATTGTCTATTTTTTCGAGCCCGAGCCCGCTTGCGAGCCCGATCTCGTCTAGCAATTTAAGTCTTACGTTTTTACTTGAACTTTGACCAAACGAGTAAGCATTGCTACAACTCGCAAAAGAAGTTCTCGTTCGTTTTTAAACATCGACAGATATCAATAATAGAAGCACATTCAGTAGCAGATCGGCGAGCAATTCTATAAAAACGAGCTTTCTCGGCAGAACTAAATTCACCAGCGCCTTCTGCTATATTTAAAGAAATCGACAAAGCAGCACGCTGGAGTTGATTAGAAAGGTGAGAGTGGCCTTTTGGCGGCTGTATACTTAGTTTCTTGCATTATTTGGCTTCATTAGCTTGAATGATGACAGGCCCTAATAAAAAATCAAAAGCAAAGATTATTTTTACAAAAAAATTTCCTTTTTTTATTTATGGTAGTCTAGGAATATGAGAGCGGCAATAAAGCGGTGTATTAATTTAGCTTTAATTCAGTCTATTACTTTAAACATGTTTTTATTAGAAAGTTTAAATAATGAAGAGTTTATTATGTTTTTTAATATTTATTGGATGTATTTTCGCAAACACATCAATAGAATCGGTATATTCAAAAATAAATGAGTTATCAACAAATGAGGATGTTTTACTTTCTCATAGAGATAGTGGTTCTGTTTTAAGTAGCCTATGGAAGTTATCGGGAAATTTTTCTGTAGAAGATTTTAAAAGTGCCAATAGCCAATGGACAAATGACCAAGGTAATAGTATTTTTAGCGCATTCATCATTGACGATGTTCTATTTTTAAAAATTAAAGAGAATAAAGACAATACACATTTATGTATGTGTTTGTCCCCTCGAAATTTTGGCTTGCAAAATATAAATGTTGATTTAAGCGCGGTTACGCATGTAAGCCTAAAACAGCCCAAACAAGGAAACGAAGCGCAGCTTTCCATCATAAAAATAATTCCTAAAACTATTAAGACTTCAAAAAAACAAACAGTAGTAAATCCAGAAAATTTAGCATCCAAAAGCCAAAATCCTGTTGTTGGAATTTCTTCTTTAGAAAACGGATTAGCTACCATTATTTTGGATCGTAAAACTGTATTAAAGCAACAAATGGAAAAAGGTAAGGTGTACCCTCTTCCTATGTCACTATCTGCCAAAAAAGTGACCATTCGGTTTACTTATAGCGAAAAACCTTCTTCAGAAACAGTTGCAGCTGGTATTTTGCATCTTCACACCTCAAACGCAAAACTTTATAAAAAAACTTTTACCCTAGAAAATCAATCTTTCGGCGTTTTTACTGCTCCTTTGCCGTTTGATTTTATGACAGCGAACAAGTTAGAGGCAAAAGTTGTTAAAGGAAAAGACGAAGTTAAACAAGTAACAATCGGAACGAATTTTGGCAAAAAAGTGATTGTTATACAAACGAAGAACACAAACCCAAAATTAAAAACAGATGTAGAGGTTACCCTGTCTTATGTCCATGATCCTTCTATTAAAATTGATAAAATGACCAAAAGGTTTCGCATCAACAGCACTGGTAATTTTGGTGTTAATTTTGGCAAAGAAATTTTATCAGTAGAAGAATTCAAAAGAGTAAAAAATCACAAAGTTTCAAAGGTCAAATTTAGCGAGAGTATTAATTTTTCATCAGTAGAAGTCTTTGTAACAAATTATAGTGCGAAAAGTCTCAATGCTTTTGTTGAATACCAAGTAACCGTAATTGTTTCCGACAACTAAAAATTCAGCGGTTTTTGTATATTAGGGCGCAGAAGCGCCCTAATCTGATTTGAATAAGATGTCGAAGTAACGACAACCAGTCAAACTAAAAAACTTAGGGCATGTCAATATTTGAAATTTTAAATATCAACGCGCCCTAATTAAAATCAAGTCCTTTTTCTGACATCTTAAGTAGCCACAGCAGGTGAAAGTGACAACGTGCGTTTTTCAAAATGCAAAATAAGAATGTGATAACTAATTACTCCTACAATATAAAGCGCCGCCGTTATCAAAAATATGTAGCCATAGCTAAGTTCATAAGTACGCAAGTATTTGAACATTTTTCCGCTCAAAAACCAACTTCCTGACCATGTAGCAGCAGCTAAAGCGCTAGTAATCTCTTGATTTTTCTCCCCCACGTATTCCATCGTTAAATGCGCCGTCATTGGTCCAGCCATATTCATAAGAGGCTGGCGCACTACAAAACAAAAAAAAGCAACATACATAGCAAAAGGTATATTGAGTACATCTGTCAGTGCTAAGGCTGTCAATGCCATAACTGCTGCACTTTGTGTACTTATTATGGAAGTATGTAAGCCATATTTACGTCTAACTTCAGGAACATAAACAACGGCAACAGCAACAAAACTTGCTGTAAAAAAATTGAGTAGTGAAAAAGAGTCATAATCTAACCCATGAACTGAATAAAAAAACAAATTCATATAAGGAATGGTCAGTCCTGCACCTATTGCAATGACAATTCTCGGAAATAAAGCTTTAAACACGACTGCCCAATCAGTATGCGTATTACCATTAGCCTTTACTTCTGGAATATATTCGTTTTGATCTATACGAGAAATGAAATATATACTAAGAAAACCCATTGTGGTAAACGCAACAAGAATGTTTTGTTCATTTACGTTTGGAATATTGCCAAATACAAATATGAGTAAACTGCAAATTACCATGCTAAAACTAAAAGTAGCATGAAGTAAGGAAATGGCTTCGGGTTGTTGGCTAGGTTCAGTATTTCTTACAATAAAAGGAAGAGCGACAATTTGTATACAGCTAAAACATATTCCCATAAGAAAAGAAGTCGTTTGTAACATGAGTATATATTGATATTTAGCAGCATATAATGTAAAAAAGGCAATAACTGGCATACCATAAGCGGCATAGAAAAAAAAAGGGCGGAGTGCTTTCCCTTTTATATAAAAACCAAGAGGAAAAGCACAGCATAAGACACCGAGGAAACGATAGGATGTTATATCGGCAATAACAGCATCTGATAATCCTCTTTTTGCAAGGTAGATATTAAATATTAAAATAAATGAAGTGTTAATTAAGTTTAGGCAAAATTGTGCACAGATAACATTTAAAATATCTTTTTTCACAAGTTGGTAACTTTTAAATATTTTATTGAGCATGACAGTTCTATTCTTTGAATTTAATTATGCGATGTATGTCATTTATATCAAACGGCTTACGAACATAGCCGTCTGCTTTTTTCACATATTCTAGAACATTCGCATCCTCTGCTCTTCCCGAGAGAAAGATTATTTTAATTTTTGATGATATATCGCGAATTTTTTGCACTAAATCAAAATTTTCTTTTGCTAACTCACTGTAAATATTGATGTCTAGGAATACTATATCAATAGCTTTTTCTTCACACAACTCTAAAGTTTCTCTGCCTTCTGTTACTGAAAAAACATTAAATCCCTGCTCTTCAATAATTGTAGATAACAAATCGCGTGTTTCATCTTCTCTTTCTAAAACAACAACACTACGTCCAACATAATACTTTATACGTCTGGTTGTTGTATTGCGCCCGCGCTCTTTATTAACAGGCAAAATCATCGTAACTGTAGTCCCTTTTTGCAACTCACTTTGCAGAGAAATATCTCCTTTTAACGATTTGACTATGTTATAGCAAACAGATAAACCTGTCCCCATACCTGGCTGTGTTCCACTACCAAAACTCCCTTTAGTGGTATAAAAAGGTTCAAATACTTTTGCGCAATTTTCTGACTCTATACCGCGACCATTGTCAGTAATAGACGTGTATATCTTTGCATCTTGTTCCCAAGTTTTAATTGTAATAACTCCATCGCCTTCTATTGCATCACGAGCGTTAATCATAAGATGCAGAAAAACTTGTTCTAGTTTGTCTGGAATAGTGTATGTTTTTGTGGTGTCTTGAAAGTCTTTAATTACCTTTATATCTTCTTTTTCAAGAGCAGGTTTTATTAGCTTTAAAAGCGCTTCAATAGTACTTTCTACTTTAACAAGTTCTTCTACATCACCGCGCTGTTTAGAAAAAGAAAGTAGACTTTCTGTTATCTCGCATGCTCGCTGACTTTGTTCAATGACAATATCAACTAAACGATCTTTGTATTTATCATTTTTTTTGGCTATTTGCGAAAATCCATACATACTAGCAATAATGTTATTAAATTCATGGGAAACACCAGCCGCCAATAAACCAACTGCGGCCATTTTTTCGGAGTGAATGAGTTTGTCTTGCATAGATTTTATACGCTCGGTTCTTTCCACTACACGCTCTTCTAGTTCTTGGTTCCACCTTGCGATTTCTTCTTCTTTCTTTTGAAGATCTTGATACAGCTGTGCATTGGTAAGTCCTACAGCAGTATAACCAGCAAGAATTGTCAAAATCTGCATATCTTCATTTTTGAATAATTCGTTATTCTTTTTATTACCAATCCCTAAGAGTCCCATTGTTTTTGTTTGAACATTATTTTGTAGCGAACTTACCACAGGAACGATAATAAAAGTATCACCTAAAAGTTTTTTTTGTTGAAGTGCCTGCAACTCTGGATAAACATCATTTATATTGTTGGTGATAATTGACTTATTTTCATTGATAACTCCGTATAACTCTCCAGGTATCTCAAATTTCCCATGAAGTTCAGAGGGAATTCCAATTGAAGAACACAATTGATATCCGTCATCTTCGCGTAGTATCAAAAAGCTTTTTTCACAACTCAATATTTGCGAAGCATATTCTACAGCATAGTTAATAATAGTTTTTTCTTCTAGAGAAGACGATAAATTTTGCGTAGCATGCGACAACGAAATGAGATCTTCATTAAATTTTTGATGTGCTTTGTACAAGCGAGCATTCTCTATCACAACAGAAGCCTGTAGAGCTATTTTAGTAAGAAGATCTAGGTCACTTGGCATAAATAAATTTTCACGATCTGAGTCTAGATATATAATACCCAAAATGTCTTCTTTTCGTAGTAAAGGAACACAGATAGCAGATGTAACGTTTTGATTTACAAGGCTATCTTTTTCTTTAAAACGAATATCCTTCATTATATTTTCACATAACAAAGATTCTCGCGTTTGTAAAACTTCATTGAGAATACTTTGGCTAATTTTGGCGTTGGTATCTTCTTTATTTTTACTATTATTATGCACTGCAACAGGTTGCAAGTTTTTTTTCATCTCATCGTATAGAAGAATAAATGCCCGATCAGCAGGAAACTCTTCTAAAATAATATCCAAAAACTTTTGTAACACTTGGTCTAAATCAAGTATACCACTAATCGCATTTGATACTTTATACAAAACAACCAAGCGCCCGTGAGACTTATCAATGTTGCCTAGACTCTGTAAAACATGTTGTGCGCTATCATAATGTTTTTGACGCGACTCTATTCGCGACTGCATTTTCTCATCGACCACTGCAGGCGTATTTTCTAATGTTTCTTGGTCATCAAATAACAATATACAACTACCGATAGTAATTATATCTCCGTGTTGTATACGGATTTTTTTTTGTTGTACATCGTTTACAAATAGTTGTTTATTTTGCGAAATGTTCTCAATCCAAAATTCATTATTTGTTATCTCTAAAGAAACGTGGTAAGGAGAAATACTTCCTGAACTTAGAACAATTGTATTTGAAGGGCTTCTACCAATAGTCACTTTGCCTACAATCGTGAAACATTTATTTTCCATCTCAGCATCTGGAGCGGAAATAATTATGATTTGTGCCAAGATTTTACCTTTCTTGCAAAAACGTGAAATAAAATATGTGGAAAGAAAGAACATTCCTAAGGCGTGCAGTAACCTAATTTTACGCAAAATAATATATTATTTCGTTCTACACCTCTTAGCTAAAATAACAAAAATATCAGTATTTAGGAAAATTTTTTTATACTCGCTGAAAAGCTTAGAAAAATCTTGAAAACACTACTGAAATAGGCTACAATCCTGTAGCAAAAAAATATCACATCTTCTCTAAATACCACAATACCTTTTGTTTAAACAGTGTACTATAAACACTTGGCTATTATACAGCATATTTTTGAAAAGATCTCATTGTACAACATTTTTACACTCAGAAGCTTTCAGAGTCCCAAAATAAAATTTGAAATCACTTCATATAAAAATTATGGGTTATCTCAAATTTTATTTTTGCCTTCTAAAGCGTGGGTGAATAACAAAGTAAAATGATTGTCTTTAATAATAAATAATCTTAAGTTGTGATTATTTGCTAGGATACGTCCTAACTAAGCGCGTTACCATCTTAGGCGTATCTCTATTTAGAATTTTGCAAAAACCTAGATAGAGACACACCTAACAAAAACAAGTTTTCGATTGCTACAAACTTAGAAAAGAAAACTTAAATTGGTAGAGCGCCCCAAACACGTAAAAACTTGTAACAAGTTGTAACTATTTAGAAAGGTAGATATAAACACCTATGTCAACCGATCCTTCAAAAGGGATTCAGCTAAAAGATGGTAGTTTTACCTTTCCTACAGCACTAAAGTGTAGGGTAGATAGAAAAGCACTAAAGGCAATCCCTCGAAATTTTGAAATTTGTAAGCAAGGGATCGAAGCACTTAATGATCTCTTTTACGAAGCTCCACCTGAGAAAAAAGAAGGCGTTCTAGTACAAAAAGCCATTTGGGAAAATGTAGAAGAACGAATTCAAGATGTCCAGGTATTTAATGCTGGAGCTAACTATACTGATTTAACTAATCAGACACTTCCTATACGCGTTAATCTGCCAAAAGGAAACCAAAGTTACCCTTTAGATCAAATCCTAACCAAAGATTTGAGTAATCCTTATCTTGAGATGAAGAAATTTGCTCGCGAACTACTCGATGTTGTTGGCGCAATTCGCACTCTTCGTGAAGAAAAACTTTTTAAATACGATGATTTTTACATCTATCCAGGTAAAGATGCCTTTGTACTCACTGACAACGAAAGCGGCGAACGTAAACTAAACGTTGCGATACACTCTATTTGCCCTGACAGTATCGAAGAAAATACTTCTTCGGAAGAATTGTGTCTAATGGCAATCAAAGACCTCATTCGCCAACGCTGGGATTTTAGTTTATTCAACCGTGTACTAAAAGCAAACGATTTAAAAACTGTTTTTACAGCTCTTCGTCATCTTTCAAGAGATGTTCCAACTCTCGAACGCATTGCTGTTGGTACTGCTTATGCAGCGGCATACACACTGATAGGCTTTGTTGCTTTCTCTATAATTATGTTCTTATCAGGGGTAACTCCGTGGAACAAGGCAGCACTACAAACTGTTAGCTACGAATTCTATGACAGTGAAGGTAATGTACAAGTCAAAGCAGAAGATCAAACAGAAGAAGAAAAAGAAGAGAAACTTGGAAAATCGAAGGTAGTAAGTCGTCTACAAAAAGATCAACAAGACAAGAAAAAATTCAACGAAGTTTCTAGTTATCGTATAGTTCTCAACCGAAAAGACACCAGTAGTGATGTCGTTGAAATGGTTGGAACTTATCAATCACCTTTGCGCTTAGAACAAATGGGTGGCCTTTTTGTTTTTGATAAACTAGGTCTTAGCACACCGCTTGACCGTGTTTACGGCCTAAACGCACAAAAGCCAATCGCACTTGATGCGCTAAAATACGATGAACTAGATATGGTAAAAGCGGCAACAAAAGAATTTGAAGTTAACGGTAAAAAAATTACTTCACGCTTTATCATTAAAAGTCAAAAAAAATGGGGACGAGAAAGATTTGATCTCGCACCTACTTCTAAAGAAGGACAAAGTTTGCCTTTAGAAGTTATTGTTGAGAAAGAAGGTTGGTCACTAAGTTCACAACCTACATCTGTGACTTTTAAGCAAACCCAAGACGAAAAGGCTTCTGGTGTTGCTGAAGAACTTCGCGTATTTGCTAATCCAGCAAAAGACTCGAAAGAAAAAAGTCAAGAAATCAACAATCGTGCATTTTACCGCGTAACATTCAAAAACACCGATTTGCCAACAGTGCCTATCGAGATCCAATTCTTAAAATCTCCTAAAGGACCTGTTGTCGCAACAGTAAGTTTTTCTGAAACCTATTATAACGGTGGCCTTCCTACTACTCGCTCTATTCGAATTCGCACAAAAAGAAACCGCGATTTTGATGAAGAGGAAGAAGAGGAAGAAGATTTTGACGATGAGGATGAAGAAGATGATCGTCCACGTCGCGGTCGTTTAAGTCGTCGTGATCCTGATGTTTTTGAACTAAATGGTAACAAGTATTATTCTCTTGCTAAACTACCTGAGTTTACCACTGTAAAAATTGCGAATAAGCAACTTCCAAGTGAAGACATTGAATGTTCACTACACATTGCAGTTCCAGGGATTAATAAAACAACAGAAATTCCAATTACATTTAATCCAAAAGAAGAATTTTTGTTCAAAGAAAACGAAATGGTTCACGTTCGTTCACAAGTTTCTGGTTTAGGTTATCCAATCGAAATCCAAAAGCGTTTGTGGAGCCGTAATCCTCGTAAGCTAGAAGCAGTACGTTTAGCTGATTTCACATATGAACTAAACGATGGTGCAAGCAAACAACCGCTTGATAATTATGGTGCGCTAGGTATTGGTTTTCAAATACAATCAGATAGTACACTTTATTTTTACAATCCAAAAGATGGTAAAACAAATGCGATTGAAAACTACACAGTAAAAGACAACGTTCTCTATTTTGCTGCCGATGAAAAAAACTACAAAGCAAATAATTCTGGATGGTTTAAATCTACTGAAGGCAATTTAAACTCAGTGACTATCCGCCGTCAAACAGCAGAAGCGATTACTCAGCTTTATGTAGTTGTTCTTACAGATAAAAATGTAGAAAACGCTATGTTAACTCTAAAGAGAAGCAAACGCATAGAACTCGAATTACCAATTTCTGCTAAGTCTGAAGAAGCTTTAAAAATTGTAACATGGCGTCAACTTGCTCCAAACCAAACATACAAAAAAGAAGATTGGTTAAACCAAGAAGACCCTAAAAACCAAGAAGTAGTAAATATTGCCGGACCTCTTGGCGGTTTACGCTACAATGTTATCTTATTTGCTGGCGATGAAGCTGTCGCTGATGTTTCTAATGAAGCGTACCTGAAAATAGAAGATAGATCTCTATTAAACATGATTTATCAAACCGTTGATAGCGACTGGTTTACTTACAATCAGGCAAATATTGATGGTATTAAATCACTTGGCAAACCTGCTGTACAATTGAAGTTTTTAAAGCGCGCAAAAGACAAGAGACCTCCTTATACATTACTTGACCACAAAGAAATCGGCTCTGTTGCCACAAAAGAACTCTATTTCTTAGCTGATCAAGATATTATTGGTAAAGTTGCAAGATACTACGCAGTTGCTGGTAGTGGTGTCAAAGCTGGTGAAAAAGATAAGAAAACTAAATTAACTTTTTACTTACCAGAAAAAGACATGGAAGCTTCTATTGAGGTAAATGTTTCTCGTAAAGCCGAACATGAAATAGCTTGGGATGTTAAATTTGACCAAGAAAACAAGTCTTTCAACATTTCAGTGCAAAACTACGAAACAGCAGATGCTGATACCTTAGCTAAAGAAATCCGTTTCTTACTAACATGTGCTGCAACTCAGTTAATGCACAGCGGTTATCACAAAGAAGAAGGTAAAGTTCATAGTGATGACGATCGTTGGTCAAAGATTATTGCTTGGGCACTTCAATCAGTAGGCACAAAAGATCCAAGTGCTCCACCATCAGAAGTACTAGGTACGCTCGCCGAAGAACTAGGCACATCTTTGGGTAAAAAAGAAGAATTTGCAATCAAATTAGCTTATCAACTTATGCGCGAATCTCTATTCTTAGCATGGAGTAGTAAAAGTGAAGATTTGATGAATGATTTTCTTGGCTTAACCCACTTAGAAGAAAGTCTAGCGGCAGGTACAAAAATAGACAACGATCTTTATAATCTCAATGTTGAGTTCTACCCAACACGTGATTTTCCTATTCTCGTTGACTCACCAACACGCTTTAAAAGCGTTACTATTAAAGTACCGTTTGATAAAGTAATGCTAGATAAAACAGCAATACAACTTCACGAACTCAATGAAAGTTATTACCGCGGTGTTCCTACTCATTTTGATAGTGTACCACGTGTAAAATCTTACCTTGCAAATCTTTACCCTCATAGCGATGCTTTCCCAGAGCAAAAATTACAAAAAGTAGGAAGTGGTATTCAGATTTCTGAAAAACTATACCAAAACTTACTACAATACTCTTTATGGGAAGAACGTTTAAAGAACTCAGTGAAACCAAAATCTAAGTTTTGGGTCGCGGTTCAAGGAACAACAAAAGAGTTCACTGATGTTGACGGCAAGATCAATATTCCACAAATGAACAACATCGCTCTAGAGCTACAAAAAAGCATCGAGTCCTACTTACTAAGTCCAGTTGAAGTTCGCCGTGTTTTCTGGGGTGATCCTGAGCTAGATGGTAAAGTACGCACTCCAGAAGAACGAGATAAAAATCGCGATAAACTAAGTAAACAAGAACAAGAAGGTTTACTGAAATTTGTTGAACGTTCAATGATGCCGCAATTTACTTCTAAAAAGAGTTGGTACTCTAGCTTTGAATTTGTCATCGACCGCCAAACATTAGATAAGTGTCCTTTTGGCGGAAAATGGGTATACATGAAAACCTATCGCCCGCGTGCAGACGGTCTTCCAGGAGAAGAGAAAAAGATCAAATTGTTTAAGCGCAATGGTCTGAGCCTTGATCCATGGCCTAGCCGAGACTATAGTGTTGAAATTTTTAACTATGGTGACAACTGGGCAGGTAATGCTGACACTAAAATTATACGTATTACCGGTGTTGATGCATTTACCAATTTTTATGAAGACCATACCTCTTCCGAAGTTAAAGGTGGACCAGATAAGCGTATTCGTTTAGATCTCTTCTACGAAGATCGTACTGGTGAAAAGAAAATAGCTCGTGCTGGTGACATTAGTCCCCCAGTAATCGATTTCCGCGTACACCCAAAAAGTGTTATTCTTTTTGAAATAAGCGGTTATCAAATTTCGCCTGATCGTTTACGCGAAGTTATGCGTAACAAAGGTCTTAGCATGTACGTAAAGCGTGGTACAAAAAACTGGAAATGGAATTTCTCTGTAGACAATGGTCCGGTACTATCTCCATATGCGTTTGATATTCAAGCAAGCGAAGTCTTTGAGAACAAGGAAACCATTGAGCTAAGTTGGAAAGAAGAGCCAGAACCAAAAGAAAGTTCGCGTAATTTTTCTGTACTACAAGAACAATACGATATGGAACTTGTATATCTTGATTCGAAAGAAAAACTTCCAGAAGAACAATTCTTTCCATACTATGATTTTGCAAATATTTGTACTGCTTACGATGGCGGTACTATCCAATCGCGTCGTATGTTTGATTTGTTGAACAAACTATTTGAAAATAGCTCCCAACTAAAATCTGTAGAGAAATTTGAGTGGACAGAAGAGTTGGCCGATATATACGACAAAAAGCATACTTTGGAAAATAACAATGTGCAGATGTTCCAGTACAAATACGATGAATCTCACGTAATTACTACAACTGTATATGAAAATGTTTATGCACCAGAGGCGTTCAAAGGCAAACACCCGCAATTAACTATTCCATCTACTCCTACTTTGAGCCAAACCAGAACTCTTATATGGAAGGTTTCTCCAAAAGAAGGTAAGAGTCGTCGCGGTTTTCCTAAGTATATTTTGCAGAAAAAACTTGTACCAACTAGGGAACAAATAATTAGTAATGAATAGGAGATGAAATGTCGTCTTACGAAGAACATTGTCGTAATCTTGGAAATCTAACGGAAGTTTTAGTTGACGTAGTGAAAGACTCACTACCACTACAAACTTTCAAATCAAGTATAGATCCCAAGAACAATAAAATTCTCCAGGAAGTTTTCGATGAGATGACTTGTATAGGCAATGACGGACTAAGCGCAGTGGATCGGGCCAAACGGCCCCCCTGCGCCATCCTGCTAGGTACAAGTTCTGCTGGGAAGACAGAAATTCTTGGTAGTTTTCTACCAAAATTGAGAGAATTTGCAGGTTCAACTGCACGCGATACGACACCAATGTTGGTACGCATGCGTTATCCAAATGAAGACATGGATCCAAAAGATCATGGTCGAGTAACATTTTTGATGCCGCGTGATTTAGTACAGTTGATGTCAAAACTACAAACAGTAAAAAGTGCTTATTTAAAAGACGCTCAGTTAGGTGACAGCTGGGACCGTGTTACAAAAATCCAGCGCGACCCAAATGCTGTGCGCAACGAAGTATGGGAAAAGAAGCTTTACGATGCAACGCGTGAATGGATTCGCGAAGCATTTATGTGGGCAAAATCAGAAGACCGTACAGATGATTCAAAATATTTTGAAACTTTAGGACAAATTGCCGACCACTTTAATCCTGAGTCAACTTCATTTGATCGTTATAACCCGATTCCACGCAACTTAATTTTGTCGTTCTTAGACAAAGGCGAAGACGGTAAAAAACTTTCTAAAATGCTTCAAAATAAGCTAAAGCGCTCTAAAGGTGAAGCCGATGAAGAAGGACATACTTACTACAACATGAGAACTGCTGGTGCGATTACCGACCTATTCGTAGAAGAAGAGATATTAAAAGATATTGACATCTACGATACTGCTGGGGTTCGCGTTGGTGGTGATGAAACAGAAGCGAAAGATCCAAGTATCAAAGTACACTCTCAAATCCAAGCATTCAAAAACCGCTGGGGTTTCGAGCGTTTAATTCCATCTGTCGACATCATTATCTTTATTTTGGTAATGGAAGAGCAACAAGTGGACACTGAATTCCAAGAACTGTTTTCTGAATGCGCAAAACACGGTGCTCTTGACAAACGTTTATTCATTTTAATGAATAAACTGGATAAAGCTGTAACCCAAGCGGTAAACAAAGAAGATTACAAAAAAGGCCGCGATGGAGAGCTTATTCCTAACGAAGAAAACACTTGGAAGATTTGGATTGAAACCAACGTAATGGATAAAATCGGTGGTTTAGGATCTGGATTTCGCAATGTTTTCTTGTGCCGCGCCCCTAAGTTTAAAATAGACGGTGAAAAGGAACAAGAGTTCTTACTTAACAGTACTGACAGTCCAACACTTAACAAGTACTTGTACGACGCAGGCAAAAACGTTCGCGCAGCACTTGATAATGAAGACGGTGGTGTACGTTTCGCATGGCGTACTGTTGAACGCGTTATGCGTAAAGAAGGTAGCGAAATTCGTTTTGAACGTTTAGGAAAGCACATTCTTCCTTATACTAAAGATGTCTTAAATATTCTTGGTGCAAAACGCGTTATCGAAGAAAAGCCAACGGACAAAGAAATCGATGAGTACCTAGAAAAACTACTCAAAGATTTGAAACAACTAAATTGGCGACCAGAGGAATTTCGTTTGCCTGAACGTTTTGGTGAATTCTGCATCCAAAGAAAACTTTGTACTTCTAAACAAGTACAAGAAGGTCTTGACGAGCAGCAAAAACTTCTCGACGATACCGGACGCAAAGTAAAAATTGGCCAGATCCTAGTCGATAAAGGTTATATGACTTTAGAACAAGTGCGCGAAGTTGTCCAACTATCTGAAGAAGAAGAAGAAGATTGGGAAGTATACCAAAAAAATACATTCGCACACATTCGCGAACGTGTTACTGGACAAATTGTAAGTTTTATGGAAGACAAAGGGCGTCCAATTATCAAAGGTAATAAGCCTGTTGAAGCTGTGATTAACTACTTAACAGAGCCTATCGCTGCGTTAGAAGAAGAGTTAAAAGGCATTTACACCACCAGTGAAAGAAAAGCTTTCCAGGAAGGTGTACAAAATGTAATGGAATGCCAACTTCTTGCTTCTTTATGGAATCAAAATCGCCTGCGTAAACACTTATGGTCACAAAAAACAAAAATAACCTCTTCCTTTGATATCCGTGATGATATCTCTAAAGAAGAAGCAGAAGCAGTGACTGTATCGTACAACAAGTTGAACGAAGTTTTTGAAAAACTTCCGTCATTGACATAAAGGAGATTGCCGATATGAGCGTATGGGATAAAGTATTTAAAAACCCCAAAGCGGCAGCTGAGTTAGAGGACGGTTCACTTAGCGTTCCTAACTTAAAATTGCCAACAAGAGGGCAGTCTCTACCAGCATTGGTTTTTGGTCTGTCTCTTGGAACTACATATACAAAAAGAGCACTTTTTTGCCAACTAGGTAATGATTTGTTACCTTGGAAACCAGAAATGGAAAACCGCACTCTTGATTTTTCAGTGTACAGATCTGAAAAAGTTCAAAGTGATACCAATCAAGAACTTTCTATTGGTGAAGAGGCACTAGGACAATTTGTTAGCGATCGTGGAGATCCTTCTTGCACATTGTTCTTACAACCAAATCGTTTCTTGTTAAATTTGACAAAGTTACCACACTACATCACGACATACGATGGAAATAAGGTAAAATATCAATCTCCAGGTAATGACGATGTTTTTGAAAATTATATTCGTGCTCATTATGAATTTTTGTGGAAAAATGCGCACGAGTACTTTTCAGAAATTCGTCGCTTTCAAATAGGTAATATTGTTGTTGAAACGCCTGATCATTTTTCTGAACAAGATAGCAAAAAATATCGCGAATGGTTTATCAATGCAGGGGAAAAATTCTTTCCTCCTGTTATGAACGCAGGTGGTGACCATGAGATTGGTTTACAAGACAAAGTTGTTAGTTTGCCAGAATCAGCGGTAACACTAGTTCACTGGTTAACAGACCAAGTAGAACCAAAGCTTGCAGCTAGTGAATTAGAAATTAAAAAGCTAATGATGCGTCATGGTCTTTTACCACGCACTGATGATCCGATTAATTTCCTTGTCGTCACGATGGGAGCAACTCATTCGCGCGTTGTACGCCTAAAGGTTGACTCTATTGAGCACCTAGCATCTGCTAAACGCGTAGGTGAAACCATAAATATTTACCAAAACTATCTTGGTAAAACCGGATTTGGTGGCGACCACATCAGCTGCGCTTTTCTTGAAGAAGAAGAAGAAAGACGTTTTGGTGCAACTGCTGCTCACAAAGTAAGTACCTTGAGTCGTAAAGTACTTGAAGATTGGGGTAAACTGTCAACAAGCGAAGGCAAGAAGCACTTTGATGAGCTTATTGGCGAACATTTTCAAAAAGCAGTTGAGAAACTGGGTGACCTAGCAATTAAAGGTTTTGCTGAAAGTCCAGAAAACACCATCATTCTTTTAGGTGGACGTGTTTTTGAAATACCACATCTTCGTGATATTTTTGCTTCACACTTGAACGCTAATCGCGTCCCACAGTCTCGCGTGGTAAACGTAAGCGGTGAAAATTCTTCTATTAGTAAGGTTTGTGAAGTACTTCAATTCCATCAAAAAGGTCTTGGACGATTCTTCAATTTTAAGAGTAGTTTAGAAGAAGAAAGTGCTGGAAAACTTTCTTGGTGCTTCGGTAAAATTGTTGAAGGTCAATTAGTAGAAACAATTCTAAAACCAGACCACAATGCTTGGGATGCTGATAACACTCGAGAATTTTCAGTTGCTTTTGAACGTGGAGTTCGTCGTTTAAACCTTGGTTATCGCAAATCAAAAGATGGTATCAGCCAACTATGGGCAAATGTAACGATGAACGCACGAGTTTCTGCACGCGTACAAGTAACATTCGTGACCGCAGGACCTAGTGATCTAAAAGTAAAAAGCGTTTCATGTGATGGCGAAAGTATAAGTGTTGACGACTTCCAAGTTGAAATGCTACTTGCGGGTGAACCTCCGTCACAATTCCCTCTTTACGACAAGTTGCTCAAGACTGGGTAGATGGTTTTTACACAGATAAATTATATTTCTAGACGCAAGTTGTAAAATTTTATATGATAGATGTCATTTCCGTAAAGTAGTTAATGCTTTGTGAAATGACATCTTTTTTTATAGGACACGTTTGTATAAAGGATGTGGTGAAAAATAATTTACTTATGTAAAGCAAGCGAATTGTTTTCCACTGTGCTCCTAAGTATTGCTGAATGTTGCAGAATGAGGTACAAACAGCATTAAAAATTTGTAATGACTACAACAAATAAAATCGAGGACGTGTTCAAACAACAAAACAAACTAAAATTACCTTTAGAAAGGCTGTTTTATGGATTTAATATTTGGCGCTGTCGGCATTGTTGTAGGAGCTATTCTTACTGCCTTAGGAATAAGTGCTCAAACCAAAAAGCAAACGAAGACGAAACAAGAGCAATTAGAAAAAGCGCGTAGTGAAATATTGGGTAAAACGGAAAGAATTAGGCTTCTTGATAGCGATAAAATTAACTTACATAAAAAAATCGGCTCCTTAGAAGAAAAAGTAGAAGACCAAGAAGAAGGGCACAATGCTCAAATTGAAGAATTTAAACAACAGCTACGTGAAAGAACTGAGCAAGTAGAAAAATATGAGCAACAAGTAAGCTCTGCCAATGAATCCTTGGGTGAAAAAGGCCAGGAAGTTAATAGCCTTACCGAAAAAGTAAATGAACTTGAAATTGAACTAGAAGTTGCTTACGAAAAAACAGAAGCTAGCGACAAACAACTAGAAGAATTAAATAGTAGTTTGGAAGAAAAAAAGCAAGAAATAGAAGAGAAACAAAAGCAAATCGACTCTATCACAGAGGAAAGCAATAAAAAAGAAGAGGAAACTTCGCAAAAAATAGAAGAATTGTCTTCAGAAATCAAAGAGCTCGAAAAAGTTAAAGACGATTTGCAGGCAGTTGAAGAAGAGAAGAAAACTACTTTGGAAGAACTTGAAAAAACCAAAGAAAGCAATCAACAAAATATTCGCCTTCGTGCCAGAGCTATTCGCGAAATAAAGCGTATTATCGAGGATCTTGATAGTGTACCGATTCCTGAAGATGTTGAATTAGGAGAAGAAAGTGTTGTATTCTCCTTAGAGGAAGAAGGTGGTACTGAAGAGCTGACAATGCGCTTACTCGAATTCGAGAAACAATTAAAGGAAAAAGAAGACTTAATTACAGAACTACGAGAAAAAGAAGAAAAAGAGGAAAAAGAAGAATCTTCTGTAAGTGCCGAAATAGAAGAAGAGCTAAACGCTACTAAAGAAGAACTTTCCACAAAGACAAACAAATTAGAAGAATTAACACAAGAAATAACATCTTTACAAGGTCAATTAAAAGAAGCAGAAGAAAATGCTTTAGCCAAGGTAGAAGAAACAGTAGAAAGCGACGAAAAAGTAGAAACTACAGCAATCATTGAAGAGGATGATACCTTGAATGATGCCCAAAAGAAAACTATTTTAATGTTGTATTCTCAGTATACTGCTGGTAAAAAACAATAATTGCTTTTATTAAAATTCGAACATCAAAAATTTGATGTTCGAATTTTTTTAAGCGTTTAGGGGTTTGGATAGTCTATGTCGCGAATTCATAAAATTCTCTTTTCAATTATTCTTCTTGGTTTTGTTTTAAGAATAATTGTAGTTTTTTATTCTCCTGATCACTTCGTTTTTTCAGATTCAGTTTCTTATAATCAAATCGCTCATAATATTCTATCGGGAACAGGTTTTCATCAAACTCAAACACTACAAGCTGTTCGTCCTCCTTTATATTCTTCATTTTTAGCACTTATATACTTACTAAATACAAATATACTAACAATAAAAATTTTGCAGACTGTTATTGGTTGTTTTAGCATTTTCCTAGTTTTTATTTTAGCAAAAAAATTATTACGCAACTCTAATGCCGCCCTTATCGCAGCATTTTTATTCGCTGTAGATCCACTACAAATAGCCTTTTGTTCTTTAGTTCTCACCGAGACTTGGTTTTGCTTTTTGTTTTTATGCTCTCTATTATTATTATTTGAAACGCGTGAAAGTAGTAATTCAAAAAATGCAGTACTCCTTGGGTGCCTTTGTGGTATCGGCAGTTTATTTAGAACTGTACTATTACCTTTCGTTGCCTTCGTAGGAATATTCTGGATGTGTAGCAAAAGAAGTCAATGGCGCTTGGTAATTGTATTTTGGATATCAACATTTATAATAATGACTCCATGGATAATACGCAACGCGGTTGTTTTTGGCGACTTTGTGCCAACAACAACTAAAACTGGGGTTAATTTATATGAAGCTTTGGGACCAAATGCTACTGGTGGTCCAAGAATGCTTATAATGAAACTTCCCAGCGGATACAGTAGTTTAAATGAAATACAGAGAGATAAATTTTTACGAAAAAAGACCTGGGAATTTTTAAAAGAAAATCCATTTAGCCCTCTATATTTAGCAATAGTTAAATTTTTTCGCTTATGGAATATTGGTTTTAATGACCTCAAGTTGCGCAATCTACGCTATGTTAATTACGCAATTATGTTGTTTAGCTGCGGATTGTATATTTGTTTCTTTTACGGCTTATTATTTTTACAAAAAAAGAATCGCTTTTATTTGCTGTTACCAATTCTATATGTTAGCCTAATTCATATGATATTTCTGGGGTCCATTCGTTATCGTGTACCTGTACTAGCTTGTTTAGATATTATTGCAGCAATTGCCATACACAGAATCTTTTTGCAGTTTACAAAAATACAAAATTATATAGGAGAATAACGCTATGAAAAAAGTTAGCGGAGTTATAAATGTGGTGATCATTACTTTAATCGCTGTTATCTGTTTTAAAAACAGCGGAAATATACAAGTAGACTTTATTTTCGCATCGCCAACAATGCCATTGTTTGCTTTTTTACTTATAGCATTTGCTTTGGGAATGATTTTTGGCCGCACACTATTTAGTATGTTAACCAAAAAACAAAAGAAGTAGATTATTTAATTATCATCTAGGTCATACAATTGGCGAATAGCTCGGAATTTTGTGCTATTCGCCAATTGTCGTTATTAGTTTAAGCAAAGGTTTAAAAATGGAAGAAAAAAAATTACGTTCTGTTCGCAGTTTTGTACGGAGAGAAAGTCGTTTAACAAAAGCACAGCAACGCGCGCTTGATGAACTTATACCCAAATGGGGACTAAAGATCCCTCAAATCCCTTTTGATTTTTCCAGTATTTATCAAAATGACAATGATATTGTTTTGGAAATTGGATTTGGCCCTGGAACATCACTTGTCATTCAAGCGACCGAAAAGCCAGACGTTAATTTTTTAGGTATCGAAATACACGGGCCAGGAGTGGGTTCATGTTTAGCAGGTATAGCGCAAAATAATTTGCGTAATCTTCGCGTCATGCGCGAGGATGTAATGGAAGTACTACCCTTCATCCCAGAACATAGTTTAAGCAAAGTCCAAATTTTTTTCCCAGACCCTTGGCAAAAAAAGAGGCACCACAAAAGACGATTAATTCAAGTAGATTTTGTTCAATTAATAATATCAAAACTAAAAAATGGCGGAATTATTCACCTTGCTACAGACTGGGAAAACTACGCAAACCACATGATTAACGTTATTGAACAAATAGAAAGTCTCAAAAAATTGTCACCAGAACTTTACAAACGCCCAAAAACAAAGTTTGAGGTGAGGGGTGAGAAGAGAGGACACAAGATACACGACTTTGTCTATCAACTCACTAACGCAAAATGAGCAGGCATCTTCCCATGCTGCGTCAAAGGCTACAAAATAGTCCTCAGCCTAGCTTAAGCTAGGCTTGCGGTATTTTGTAACCTTTTCCTTGCCTGAAAAGCACCTGCTCATTTTCGTCAATTTTGGTGAGTAAATAAATGCGCTAATGGCATTTCCGAAAGTGCATATATAGATATTCTTTATCGCAGCGCGGTGTAGGGGCGGTCTTGTGCCGCCAGTCTTTCGCAAATCTTTGTAATACCTTAAATTCCTCAAGCTAGGCTTGCGGTATTTTGTAACCTTTTCCTTGCCTGAAAAGCACCTGCTCATTTTGGTCAATTTCGGTGAATAAATGCGTTAGTGGTATTTTCGAAATACTTGGCATCAATATTGTAGATATTCTTTATCGCAGCGCGGTGTAGGGGCGGTCTTGTGCCGCCAGTCTTTCGCAAATCTTTGTAATACCTTAAATTCCTCAAGCTAGGCTTACGGTATTTTGTAACCTTTTCCTTGCCTGAAAAGCACCTGCTCATTTTGGTCAATTTCGGTGAATAAATGCGTTAGTGGTATTTTCGAAATACTTGGCATCAATATTGTAGATATTCTTTATCGCAGCGCGGTGTAGGGGCGGTCTTGTGCCGCCAGTCTTTCGCAAATCTTTGTAATACCTTAAATTCCTCAAGCTAGGCTTACGGTATTTTGTAACCTTTTCCTTGCCTGAAAAGCACCTGCTCATTTTGGTCAATTTCGGTGAATAAATGCGTTAGTGGTATTTTCGAAATACTTGGCATCAATATTGTAGATATTCTTTATCGCAGCGCGGTGTAGGGGCGGTCTTGTGCCGCCAGTCTTTCGCAAATCTTTGTAATACCTTAAATTCCTCAAGCTAGGCTTACGGTATTTTGTAACCTTTTCCTTGCCTGAAAAGCACCTGCTCATTTTGGTCAATTTCGGTGAATAAATGCGTTAGTGGTATTTTCGAAATACTTGGCATCAATATTGTAGATATTCTTTATCGCAGCGCGGTGTAGGGGCGGTCTTGTGCCGCCAGTCTTTCGCAAATCTTTGTAATAACTTAAATTCCTCAAGCTAGGCTTACGGTATTTTGTAACCTTTTCCTTGCCTGAAATTTTATTTAACAATTACTTATACTATATATATCAAATTGGTTTAAGTAAAGCCGGAACGAGTAAATATAGAACTATAGCTTTTCAACTGTTTGTTCTTGCTCTTCTTCTTCTAAGCTTTTACCGCGCTGAAATATTCCACACATGCCTTCTTTTACTTGTTTTAGCTTTATAAAAACCTCGTAAATACTTACAATATCAACGGGTGACACCAGAAATACTTTTCTTAAGTGAGTCGCAAAAAGTTTTTGAGCACGTTTCAAGTCAGCGTAGAATTTGAGTGTCAAAGAAGGACAGCCTGAGAGGCGCATAACTGTAGCTATGTAACCGAAGGCTCAACGCCGCTATGACACTCAAAGGCAAGCTCGTGCTCTTAAAAATTTTTTGCGACTTGCTTTAAGTCAATAATTGAGTGTAGTCCACTAGGCAACTTGAACATCAATGAAATTCTACTTAATAGTAAAATCAAGTACAGGGATTTTTTTCTTATATTCTTCTATCAATGCCTGATATTTCTTATTCTCACGTATTGCTTCCCAGCTTGAGTCCATTTCAAGTTTAGTAAAGTCTCTAAATCCTTGCAGAAAAGATTTATCTAAATAGTCAAGAGCTTTGTCGGTTTGCTTTTGTTCGCTTAGGTAGGCAGCGTAGTAATAGTATGTGAAGTGAATTTGTCCTTGGTATTTTGTTAATTCTTTGTAAATGCTACTGGCCTGTAGCAAATTCCCTCTTCTTCTCTCTAGCATCGCCAAGGTGCGATATAAAGTTTCGTCAGATGGATACCATTTTGACGCTTCCTTAATATAGTTAAGTGCTTCTTCAAATTCACTTTGAGAAATGCAAATTTCAGAGAGTGTATTGTATGCGGATGCAGCATAGAAACTTATCATTGTTGAACCACCTAGATAAGGAATCATGTCAATAGCTGTTTTGGCATATGCTTTTGCGGCAAGAAGTTTATTTTGCGCCATTAGTATTTTTGCTTTATGAATATTAGCAAAAAGCGTACTTTCTTTTGCGTAGTAGTCTTGGCGATTTAAAATATTATTGAATATTTTGAGAGCTGTTTTATAGTCGCCCAAATCTTTGTATATTATCCCAACCCATACCCACTTATCTTTTTGAGAAATACGCCTTAAGTCGTCAATCGCTTGTTGGTATTTCCCGTAATCGATAAAGCATTGAGCACGCACTAGATAAAGCATATCTAAAGGAAAAGGTGATTTATCGGCAAGATCAATTGTTTTATCTAAATCTTTTAGCGCTTCTTTATAGTGCCCTTGTAGTATATGACATACTGCTCGTCCGAGATAAGCAGCAGAATTACTTGAATTGTGATCTATATGTTGTGTAAATGTTGCGATATATGAATTTGCTATTTTATTACGCTCTTCTGTATCTTTAGGAGTGATCTGCTGTATATCAAGAATAAGTCCTGTACACTCCTGAAGATCAAACAGCAAACGATATTCTTTATACGATGCATAAACAAAAAATGTAATGCTTAACACGAAAATACATATAAGAGGGAAAGAGATAATGCGATGAGCCATAATCGTTTTCTTTAACAAAGAAAATATGCTTGGTGTTTTTGCAAGTGTAGGTTTGCCATGTGTGTAATTATTGAGATCTTGAGCTAAAGCATAGCCATTAATATAGCGATTCTCCGCCTTTTTACTCATAGCTTTAATGCAAATATTTTCTAGCACTTGCGGGATTTGTGGACTTAGTTTTCTGGGAGGAATAGGATCTACATTAAGAACTTGTAAAATAACAGCTAAAGATGAAGATCCCTTAAAAGGCATTTCCCCCGTTAGTATTTCGTAAAATAATGCACCAATAGAATAAATGTCACTTTGTTCATTAACGAGATGTAAACGTCCAGCTGCTTGTTCAGGAGACATATAAACAGGAGTTCCTAGAATAGCACCTGTTTGAGATATTTTTTCGTTTGCTTCTACGACTTTAGCAAGACCAAAATCCATCAGTAGAGGTTTACCATTTTCATCCATCATTATATTCGAAGGTTTAATGTCACGATGAATAATACCATGTTGATGAGCATATGCTGCTGCTTCAGCAATTTTTTTAACAATATCTACTGCTTGCTGTATAGTAATAGACCTTTTTTCTATGAGATCGCTAAGATTTGTGCCACCTATGAGGTCCATCGTGTAAAGAATAAGACCATTATGCTCTTCAATATCGTAAACACTGACAATGTTTGGATGACGAAGTTGAAGCATTAGTTTTGCTTCACGCATAAATCGTTTGTAATTGTTTTGTTGATCTTGAAGATTTGTCAGTATTTTTAGAGCTAATATTCTATCTTGTTTTGTAT
Organism: Candidatus Uabimicrobium helgolandensis; assembly: GCF_041508025.1. Lineage (NCBI taxonomy): Bacteria > Pseudomonadati > Planctomycetota > Candidatus Uabimicrobiia > Candidatus Uabimicrobiales > Candidatus Uabimicrobiaceae > Candidatus Uabimicrobium > Candidatus Uabimicrobium helgolandensis. The sequence continues at coordinate 177,049 of NZ_CP165719.1, read as the reverse complement.
CTTTTACTCTATAAACTCGTCCCATACCCCCTTGCCCAATTTCTTCTAGTATTTGGTATCTAGAAAAAATAGTTTCTCCCATTTTAAAACGTTTAATCGTTTTCAATTTGGCAATTGGGTTTCTAGTAATAGTTGGACTAGAATTTGAAACAGTAGAAGATTTTTCTAATAAATGGTGCTTAATTAATTCATTTTTGATCGCTGCAAATGCTTTATCTTCAATGTCTTTTTGTACAAAAAGCATATTCGTATGTTGCTTGTTTCTAGTGGAATTAAATCTTTTTTGCATGTAATCATTGGCTTTTTGTTTCGAAATAATCGCTTTTTTACGTGCATACTCCACAAACATATATTCCTGGTAGCAAAGATCAAGAAGAGTAATTTCTTCTTGGGATAGTAAGTCACTTAATATTTTTTTTGCTACAATCCATTTTTTTTCTTCTAGAAGATATAGCATATTTAATTGCTCGTAAGCGTTAGGGCTTACAAAGCCTAACTTTACAATCAATCTTCCAATAGTTTGAATGCCAGATCGTTCTATTTTTGTGGGGATAATTTGCGAAATAGCCATTGATATACCTTATTTTATTTGATACTTTTTATAAATACTCTGTAAATATTTCGCTTGAGCATGTTTTAACTGAGCCATAGCCAATTTATATTGCAAAATGGCTCTATACTGGTTTATTTGTGCTTCCGTGCGTTGAACTTCTGCATCTTGAACAAAGAATATCAGGTTGAAATCATATGGCAAAGGTTGCTGGTAACGCCTTTCAACTCCTGTAAGACGTTCTTGCGATTTTTGCAATATATTTGTTATATTTTGGTACTTTCTTATCGCTTCTTCTACCGCATGCCTACTAAGTTTTACTTCTAAACAAATATCATATTCTACTTGTTTTTTCTGCGCTTGAGCTTGTTGCTTCTGCAAAATAGCTTTCTTATAATCGCTACGTACACCAAGAGTACCAAGAGTATACTCAAATTCAACACCTACATGCCATTGATAGTGATTTCCATCTATGGTATTAGCAATAGCAATATTTGTTTCTTGTGATTGTCCTATAAAAGAATAACGCCCGACAAGATTTACTTCTGGTAAAAGTTGGTTTTTCTTTTGTTTTGATAGTATGTGAAATGCATCAGCTTTTCCTTGTAACTGTCTAACTTCTGGACGATATTTTAAAGCGGAATCATATTCAAAATCAGGTAAATTAAAATCAGTTAATACAAAATTTGTTAATCCATCTTGCCATATTGGAAGCTCTTTAGATAAAGATTCTTTTTTGGAATCGAGTGGAAATATCAATCTTTTTAGTTTGTCTTCCCATTCTTTTATTTGTCGTTCAACTGAAATTAATTGATCTTTACGCAACTGCACATCAATTGTTGCTTGGTCAACATCACTAGGAAGAACACCTTCTGTCAATCCAGCCTTAGGTTCAACGTATTTGCTTTTGTACTTTTCAGCTTCATTGATAGATATTTGCAACGCATCTTTTGTTTTCAGTAGCGAAATCCACGTCCAGTAGGCAATCTCTACTTGGGTAAGTGTATCGTTTATCTGTCTTTCTATTTCTGCGTTAGCAATTTCTTTTTGCTTTTTAGCAATATCAATAAATGCAGAATTTACGTCAATACCAAAGTTTTTTAATAAAGGTTGCGTTACTTGAAATGTGAGTGCTGAAGTATTTAATTTATCAATGATTATGTCATCATCGCCTAATATCAATCCAACAATTTCGAATATTTCAAAGTTAGTTGATCGTATATAATCTACACGATAGTCTACAGAAACTTCTGTTCCAGGTAAAAATCGTTTTGCAAGAGAAAGATTAAAATTCGCTTCGTCACTTTGCACTAAGCGAGTATCTAGTTTGTTGTACGAAGCGCCTCCTCCAATGAAAATATCATGAAAAGGACTTGTCGCTAACGATATATCCTGCTCCGCAATTTTAGGGCCAAATTTTGTTACCTCTATATCAACATTGTTTTGTAAAGCCCAATAGAAACATTTTTCTAAAGAGGGCACTTCTTGCGCTGAAATAAAAATGAAGGAAGCGGTAAGGAATATAAATAAGACTTTCATGCGTGGTGATCCTAAAAAAAACAGCATTGTTTTTGTTGTTATCTGAAACTACATTCTCAAATGGAATATAAATATTGAGCGGAAGTTATTATTTTTCAATAAACTACACGACCAAGTTCTCTAAAATTTACACGGTCTAGAGCGTACCCTATTTAAAACTCGCCTGTACGACCCTCTTAGTCATCTGTAATATCAAAGTGACTTAGCTTTACTCTCAATTTAGTAAAGTTGTTTACACTAGTACAAACAAATTTTTATTCTATCACGTAAATAGTTATAAGTCAATTTATGGTTTGTATATAAAACAGAAGTTATTCCAAGTAAGAATATTTCTCTCTACGTGCCCAAAAAGAAAGTAATATAAACACTTACTTCTGCATAGACTCGATCTCTGCTAACGATTCTACTAACCAATAGAGATACCAATCATAAAATGTCATTGGTTCCTCTACGTTGTTTAAATAAGGAAAGATACCTATATCATTGCATCTCAAATCGAGCCACACATTGCCATTTTGAGGTCCATTAATTACTAACCAAAGGCGCTTTGCACATCCTATATGACAAATGGGAATAGCTCCTTGCATCAAATCTCTAGGATCATATACACTATCAACATACGCAAAAAGGTCTTTTCTGTATTTTCGATACAGCGCTTTGTTTTCTTCTTCTGGAAGTTCTTCAATTTTTATGTTTAATTTTTTCTCCAAGTTGCGCCAAAAATCGTCGATGGCATCCACACCTTTTGTATGTTGAAAAAGTTTTGATAAATCGCCAATAAGCCTCCCACGCTCCCAACAATCTATCAATTCACCTTCTCTAAAATCACCATCTTGTTTACCCACGGGAAAAAGCCCCAAACCTGGTCCAGCACCTCCATTACCTATTTCAGTAATAAATATTCTATAGTCTTCTGGAAATGTACAATCATATTTCTTTTCTATTGCTCTAAAATCTTTAACAGGTAGAGGTTCATTAAGTTCGTAACGATGTTCCCATGATCCAAATATTTCAAAATCCGTATCGCACTTTTTCAAAAGCAAAAGTTTTTCTTTAATTGTCTCCATCAAACACCTGTTTTCAATTATTTTTTGCGTTTATAAAAAGGAGATTTTACGATTTTAAATTCAAAATTATTTTTACCAATTTTGATATTGAAAATATTTCCTTCTAATGCTTTATCCGCAGGAACATATCCCATTGCAATACTTTTTCCCAAAGTAGGAGAAAGCGTTCCACTTGTTATATAACCTACTTCTTCTTCACCGCAAAGAATTTTACTCCCTTGGCGTGCGATACGTTTGCCTTCTGTTTCAAGGCATACTAGCTTGCGTTTTAGACCAGCTTCTTTGATTTTAAGTAGAGCATCGCGGCCTACAAAGTCGCCTTTTTTAAGTTTTACTCCAAAGCGAAGACCCGCTTCAAGAGGGTTTGTAGTTTCGTCAATTTCATGTCCGTAAAGAGGCATTCCTGCTTCTAGCCGAAGTGTATCTCTAGCTGCTAAACCTACAGGAATAAGACCTTGTTCTTTTCCTATTTCAAGTGATTTATGCCACAACTCTGGTGCATTTTCACTTGCAAGATACAATTCAAAACCATCTTCACCTGTGTAACCTGTTCTTGCAACCATGCCAGAGTGACCGATAATTTGACATTCTAGGCAAGAATAATATTTCATTGATGAAATATCGACATCAAGAAGTTGTGAGACTACAGCCAAAGACGTTGCACCTTGAATTGCAATCATTCCTATTTTTTCACTATCGTCTTTAATATCTACTTTAAATGAAACTTGATGTTTTTTCATCCACTCCAAAACCTTGTCAACATTTGCTCCATTGCACACCACCATATAATTTTCTGGGCGTTTGTAAACAATAATATCATCAAGTACATAACCTTCGTTATTGAGAATCAAGGCATAATGAGCTTGCCCTACTTGCATTTTTTCAATATTATTTGTCACTAGGTATTGTAGGTATTTACAGTCTTCCTCGCCACTTATAGTGACCCGACCCATATGGCAAAGATCGAATAATCCTGCCGCATTTCTAACCCCGTGATGTTCTTCTGCTATATTTCCATAACGAATAGGCATTGAAAAACCAGCAAAAGGAACAATTTTTGCTTCTAATTCCTCGTGAATTTTTGTTAAGGGAGTTGTTTTTAATTCCATCTTTTTTTCCTTTGTTTGTTATGAGGGCAAATCTTATGTGTGTTAGCTAAAAATTTTCATTAATGTTTTTCCCATAAAAGGAAAGGCATTACCCATGTAGGATAAAAATTTAAGTTGTAGTGTAGGAACCCAGTGAACTTTTTTCTTGTGAGCTGCTTTCCAAACAATTTTAGCTATTTGTTGTGGCGAGAGTTGTGCACCAAATTTTTTGAGACTATTACACTGGTGATCCTGGCTTTTAATCATATGAGTATTGACAAACAAAGGCATTAAATCGGTAACGGTAATACCTTTTTTCTCTAGTTCAATATTTAAGGCTTCTGTAAATCCGCGGACAAAAAACTTTGTTGCGGAATATGTTGCGACTTCTGGTGTACCGTAAAAAGCTGATGCTGAACACATACTGACAATGTGCGCTTTAGGAGTATTCTTTAAAATGTCTAGACAGGCATAAACACCATTTACTACTCCCATAATATTTACTTGAACAGCTTTAACGTGAGACTCATGAGGAATATTTTCAAAAAAATCCATATGCATAACACCAGCATTATTAAAAAGAACATTCATTTGGTTATTTGTTTTTTCACCAAAGAACGCTACGGCTTGTTCCATCTCTTGAAAGTCACTAACATCAACCACTTTGTAACAGCACTGTTCTTCACCTATTTTCTCGGCAAGCTCTACTAAACCATTTTCATTCACATCAAAAAGACCAACGAACCAATCTCGTTCAGCAAAAAACAACGCAGTTTCTTTACCTATTCCTGAAGCAGCACCTGTAATAAATATTGATTTTCTTTCCATGACAATTTAGCCTTAATAGTAGATTTATATTTTTTTTATTATAGCGTTTACACATAGAATAAGAAACTTTTATTTCGCTATTCCATCGTTATTTCACAGCAAATTCAGTAGAAAACAGTTGCAAATAAAGGTAATATAATTTAGTATAAAAACTAAAATCTATACAAAAAGTAACACTGCACTTTATTACAGTGTTTATTTAAACAAGTCTTGTTCAGCGTTTATTTTTTGCGTAGACTTTGAAAATACAGTTATTGTAATTTTATTAAAGATTTAACTACACATTAGTGTTCATTATGCTAATACACTACGCAAAATCTAAATAGATATGTTTTAACTTAACCGAAAATATTCCATATTTGTAAGCGTCTATGGGTAAATATTTAGTTATACAGAGGGGTAGTAAGCTCGAAATAGCTTACTAGTTATTAATCTATGGGCAATAAAAAATTTTTAAGTACATCCGTTGGTAAAAAAGTAGCTATGGCTATTACAGGACAGTGTTTTTGTGCTTTTTTAGTCGTGCACCTAGCAGGTAACTTAACTCTGTTTTTAGGACAAAAACAGTTTGATATGTATGCTGGGCAACTAGAAAAACTACCAATGTTGGTATATCCTGCAGAAGCCGTTCTCATTCTTTTAGCTTTGTTTCATATTGGTGCAGCGCTAAAACTAACTTTAGAGAACAAAAGTGCTCGTCCTGTAGGCTATGCAGTTTATAAATCGAAAGCGGCAGGTGACTGGGCATCTTCAAAGATGTTTATCACTGGAGTTTTCATTCTTGGGTTCTTAGTTCTTCACTTAATTCAATTTAAGTTTGGAGAACGTCCAGATGGATCACTATATAATACCGTTTTTAGCGCATTTACTCAGCCACTTTGGGTTGGGGTGTATGTGGCTTTTATAGCTATTTTAAGTACGCACCTTTCGCATGGTTTCCAAAGTGCTTTTCAAAGTTTAGGAATTAACCATCCTAAATACACACCTATAATTAAGAAAACTAGCTACGTCTACGCATTTGTTATGTGGGCGGGTTATACAAGTATTCCACTCTGGATCTTTATAAATGACTTTGTCGCAAGGAGTAGCTCGTGAAATTAGATTCAAAAGTTCCAGATAATATTCCTATTGAGCAAATTTGGGACAAGTATCGCTTTAGTACGAAACTTGTCAACCCTTCGAATAAGCGCAAATATAAAGTAATTGTTGTTGGTACAGGTCTAGCTGGAGGTTCAGCCGCTGCATCATTAGCAGAATTGGGATATGAAGTAAAAGCGTTTTGTATTCATGATAGCCCACGGCGTGCGCACAGTATTGCTGCTCAAGGAGGTATCAATGCTGCGAAGAATTATCCTAACGATGGTGACTCCGTCTGGCGCTTATTTTATGATACAGTTAAAGGTGGCGACTATCGCTCTCGAGAAGCAAATGTTTATCGTTTAGCACAAGTTAGTAACCATATTATTGATCAATGTGTTGCTCAGGGAGTTCCTTTTGCAAGAGAATACGGCGGACAGTTAGCAAACCGTTCTTTTGGTGGAGCTCAGGTTTCGAGAACGTTCTACTGTCGTGGACAAACTGGACAACAACTTCTACTAGGCGCATACAGCGCTTTAATGCGTATGGTTAGTACGGGAAAAGTAGAGTTATTCACAAGACGCGATATGCAGGATATTGTTCTCATTGATGGTGCTGCCCGCGGTATTATCGTGCGTAACCTAATTACAGGTGAGTTAGAAAGACATATGGCTGATGCTGTGGTTCTAGGAACGGGAGGTTACGGAAACGTATACTATCTATCTACAAACGCAAAAGCTAGCAACGTTACCGCAGCATGGCGCGCACATAAAAAAGGTGCTTATTTTGCAAATCCATGTTTTACACAGATTCACCCAACTTGTATACCTGTTACAGGAGAAAGTCAATCAAAATTGACTTTAATGAGTGAAAGTTTGCGTAATGATGGTCGGGTTTGGGTTCCAAAGAAAAAGGGCGACAATCGCAAACCTAGTGAAATTCCCGAAGATGAAAGAGATTACTACTTAGAACGTAAATACCCAAGTTTTGGTAACTTAGTTCCACGAGACGTCGCATCACGTAATGCTAAAGAAGTTTGCGATGCAGGAAATGGAGTCGGAGACACCAATATGTCTGTTTATTTAGACTTCGCTGAAGCAATTAAGCGTGATGGTGAAGAAACAATCCGCCAAAAATATGGTAACCTTTTTCACATGTATCAAAAAATTACCGATGAAAATCCATACGAAACTCCAATGCGTATTTTCCCTGCTGTGCATTATACAATGGGTGGCTTGTGGGTTGATTATAATCTCATGACCACAATTCCAGGCTTGTTTGCTCTTGGAGAATGTAACTTCTCTGATCACGGTGCAAACAGACTAGGGGCATCGGCTCTTATGCAAGGTTTAGCTGACGGCTATTTTGTCATTCCTTATACAATAGGTGGCTATCTATCTCAGGCAAAACTATCTGAAGCAGATACAAATCACGAAGAATTCAAAAAAGCTGAAAGTGAAGTAAAAGAGAAAATAAGCAAGATGTTATCTACCAAAGGTAAAGGCAAAAACAAAAAGACAGCAATGGAAATTCATCGCGAATTAGGTAAAGTTCTTTGGGATTACGTCGGTATGGCGCGCAATGAAAAAGGACTAAAAGAAGCTTTAAAGAAGATACCTCAAATCCGCGAAGACTTCTGGAAAAACGTAAATATTCCAGGATCAGCGAAAGATTTAAATGTTGCGCTAGAATACGCTGGTCGCGTGGCTGACTTTTTAGAATTCGCAGAAACGCTAACAACAGATGCTCTTAATCGCAAAGAATCTTGTGGCGGTCACTTCCGTGATGAAAGTCAAACCGAAGAAGGTGAAGCAAAGCGTAATGATGAAGACTATTCTTATGTAGCCGCATGGGAATTTACTGGTGTAGGTAAAGAACCAAAGTTACACAAAGAAGAGTTAAAATTTAACAATGTGAAATTAACCCAGAGGAGCTATAAGTAATGAGTGAAACTATCAATATCACCATTAAAGTTTGGCGACAAAAAAATAAAGATAGCAAAGGGGAATTTCAAAGTTACGAAGCTAAAGACATTTCGACCCACATGTCATTTCTAGAGATGTTGGACGAAGTTAATGATGTTCTCATTAAAGACGAAAAAGAACCTATTGCTTTTGATCACGATTGCCGCGAAGGAATTTGCGGGTCATGCTCTATGGTAATCAACGGTCGCGCTCATGGACCAGAAAAAGGCATTACTGCTTGCCAACTTCACATGCGCAAATTCAATGATGGTGACACTATTTGGATTGAACCATGGCGTGCAAAAGCATTTCCTGTACTAAAAGACCTTGTTGTTGATCGTACAGCTTTTGATCATATTATGACGGCTGGTGGTTACGTTTCAGTAAAAACAGGTGGTGCTCCCGATGGAAATGCAATTCCTATTCCAAAAGTAAATGCAGAACTTGCAATGGATGCTGCAGCTTGCATTGGCTGTGGTGCATGTGTTGCTGCTTGTAAAAATGCTTCCGCTATGCTTTTTGTTTCTGCAAAAGTATCTCAATATGCTTTATTGCCTCAAGGCCAAGCAGAAAGAACTGAACGCGTCACAAATATGTTGTCAGTAATGGAAGAAGCAGGTTTTGGTAACTGCACAAACAGTGGCCAATGTGAAGCTGAATGCCCAAAGGAAATAAGTGTTTCTAATATAGCACGTCTCAATAGAGAAATGCTCAAAGCATCTATATCATCTTAGGTAAGTTACAAAAAGTTTTTGAATACATTCCAGAATTTGAGTGCAATTATGTGTATTCAGTGCCATAATTAGGGAGGTGGCGTAAATTATTTTTCGCCATATCCCTTACGCTCAAAAACAAGTTTTACCTCAAAAAATTTGTGTCACTCACTTAATTTCAAAGAGTGCATCTATAAAAAGTGCACTCTTCCTCAAAACCCCTCACATCGTTTATTATAAAAATAACATAGTACAACGACTTACGGTAATATACGGCTTTGTGCTGGGTTTTGTTCTTAAAATAGAGTTAGGAGCTTATAATGCAACGTTTTTTTTATATTTTGATTGTTATTATGTTTACTATGTTAGGGTGCGATAGTTCAGAAAGTACTGATACTCAAAATTCTTCAGCGAAAAAATCGCCTCGAAAGCAGTACTCTCCGCCACCAGTTCAGGTTGAAATAGGTAAAATTAGAGAAAAGAATCTTGAAGTTAAAGTCGATATTGTTGGTACAACAGTCGCCTTACGCAAAGCTGTTCTTTCTAATGCTACTGCAGGTAAGGTAGTAAAGATCCATTTAGAAGAAGGGATGAAAGTTAAAAAAGGGCAGGCACTCCTTCAAGTAGATACATATTCATGGCAAGCGAAAATTGCTGAAAAAAAAGCAGAGTGTTTGCGATGGGAAGCAGAAATCGAAAAGCTAAAAAATGGCTATATTGTCGAAGATGTCAATCGTTCAGAAGCTGTACTCCGTGAAAAAGAAGCAACATTGAAAAAATTTGAGGTTGAGAAAAATCGCAAACAAGATTTATTAAATCAAAACGGTATTGCTCGTTCTGAATGGGACGAAACGCGCTTTTCTTACGATGCAATGGCCGCTCAAGTGAGCCAGGCACGTGCAGAACTAAAAAAAATGAAGAACGGAAGTCGCTTCGAAGACGTAAAGATAGCATCCGCTCATCTAAAAACCGTACAAGCTCAACTTAGACAAGCGCAAGATAATTTTAAAAATACCACAATTACTGCTCCCTTTGATGGAGTAATTTCAAAAAAATACGTAGAAATAGGTGAGTGGTTATCTGCTGGAGCAACAATCGCAGATCTAGTTGACTTATCCAAAGTAAGGGTTCAAGTATCAATAGCAGAAAAATATATTTCTCTTGTTCGCCTTAAAATGAAAGCCAAAGTTAAACTAGACGCATTTCCTGGATTTGAAACTTGGGGAACCGTTTCAGCGATTATTCCAAGAACAGAAGGACTGGCGCGTAATTTTCCAGTAGATCTTGTTATAGATAATCCTCAAGGGAACATCTATGAGGGAATGTTCTGTCGTGTGGAAGGGATACTCCGCGAAGACAAAGGAGTGTTAATGGTCCATCGCGACTCTTTTATCCATCAGCAAGGAAAAATAACTGTTGCCCAAGTCACAAAAGAACATTTAGTTAACATGGTAGAGGTAGTTCTTGGAGTTCGCGAAGGCGAATGGTTTGAAATAGTTTCAAGCTCTAGCCCTTTAAAAAATGATGATATGGTCGTTATTACTAATAATAACAATATATACCCAGGTGCCAAAGTCATTATTACCAAAGGACTATAACTTTTAGGAAAATAATAAATGAAAATAGCGCAAGTCGCTGTAGATCGTCCAATAACAACAATTGTAGGCGTACTACTTATTGCACTTTTCGGTGGAGTGGCGTTAGTTACTTTGCCAATCCAAATGAAACCAACGGTAGATAAACCAATTATTCGTATTCAAACTTTGTATCCAGGTGCAGCGCCCGTTGAAGTAGAACAACAAATTACCGATGTTTTTGAAGAAAAAGTAAACTCAATTCAGGGTTTAACCAAATTAACTTCTACATCTGCTGAGTCAAACTCCAATATATCCTTGGAATTTGATTGGGGAACAGACCGCGATGCACGTTTTTTGGATGTTATTGAAAAGGTTAATCAGATTAGCGAGCTTCCACAAGAAGCGGAAAAGCCAGTGATTTCAGCAGTTTCCTCTGTAGACGAAGATCGTATTATGTGGTTAATGGTTTCCAGCGATATACTGAATGTCGATGAGATCACTACATTTGCAAAAAACGAAATTAAAGATGCTTTAGGTAAAGTAGATGGTGTTGGTAATGTAGGTGTATTTGGTGGTCGCGAACGAGAAATCACAGTCAATTTAGATCCAAAATCAATGATTTCGCGCGGAATCACTATTGATAAAATACGCAACTCTATTTCTCTTGAAAATCGCAATGTTCGCGGTGGTTTTATCGATGAAGGTAAAATGCGCTATACCTTGCGTACTGTCGGGCAATTTTCAAAGATATCTGACATTGAAAATATTGTGTTATCTCGCTCTAAAAATGGAACAGTGTACTTGCGTGATGTCGCTTATGTAGAAGACGGTTTTGAACCATTAAATTCGACCGTGCGCGGTCTTGGAATGCGCCCAGAAATTGCTATTGGTATTTCGCGTAAGATCGGTGCAAACGTAGTAGATACAATCGATCGGATTAAGGTTAAAATTGACGAACTAAACCAAAGATTTAGCGCAATGAACTATAAAGGAAAAAGCGCTTCCCTAGGTTTAAAACCAGCATATGACGAATCTGAATATATTTGGGAATCGATGAGCTTTGTTTCTCAAAACCTTTTATCTGGCGCAATACTAGCAGCAGCGGTTTTGATTTTTTTTCTAAAAAGTTTACGTTCCGTGCTCATTGTATCGGTGATGATTCCCGTGTGTTTTATTTCTAATTTTATTTTTCTTAGTTTACTTGGACGCACTATTAATATTATTTCACTCGCAGGAATTGCCTTTGCTGTTGGAATGACTCTCGACAATGCGATTGTTGTTATTGAAAACATCTACCGCCACCTAGAAATGGGAAAAACATTACGCAAATCGTGTCTACTAGGAATCCAAGAAGTTTGGGGAGCGATTCTAGCATCAACATTAACAACAATGGCTGTATTTTTGCCAATACTATATATAAAAGAAGAGGCAGGAGAACTTTTTAAAGACATTGCACTAGCTATTTCATGTAGTGTTGCCGTTTCACTGCTGTTATCATTTACCTTAGTTGTCATGATGTCAGCACGTTTAATGAGAAAAAGTTCACCGATGAAATTAACTCGTTACTTCTTTTTACCAAGCGATTATATCGGCCGTGCCATTGGCTTTATATTTGAATTTTGCGCAAAAGTTGTAACAGGACAATATTTAAATAAGATACCTTTTGGAAGAAATGTTTTTTCGCAAATAGCTTTCAAAAGCATTCTCGTTCTTGTTATTGTAATCCCCATTTTTATTATCACCTTGATGTATGTGCCTCCTCTTGAATACTTACCTACTGGTAATCGCAACATGATTATTATTATATATAAAGTTCCTCCAGGAACCAATGCCGCGAAGAAATCGCAAATTTCAGCGGCAATGGAGAGAAAGATAGAGAATATTCTCTTTGATCCGAGTAAAGGCTATAGCAAAGATAACATTATTATTAAAAGATTAGTGGCGATTACATCTGCGCAATTTAATATTATGATCACCGTATTTAAAGATAAATACGCGCGTATTCCCGTCGAAAAATTACCAATGACCATGAATCCAATGACGCAAAAACCATTTCTTTCATCAATGGATTATTTAGCTGCACGACTAACCATGTCGACATTTGGAACCCCAGGAACAGAATATGCATTTGCTATTCGTCCAGGGTTATTCGGACGCTTTGCAAGTAAAGGTTTTACTGTAGAAGTGCGCGGACCAGAAATTGAAAAACTACAACAGCTTGCTGATAAAGTCCAAAAACAAATAGATACGATGGGAAAAAGTGCCGGCTATGGCCGTGTTACACGTGATTTTGAAGTTGGTTTACCTGAAATCCGTATCAATATAGACCGTGAACGAGCTTCTGAAATAGGCTTAAAAGCTTTTGAAGTTGCAAGTGTTATTGAAACATTTGTTGCGGGGAAAAAAACGGGAAAATTTCGCGATGGTTCCGATGAAATTGATATAGTTGTTAAGGTTCCTAGCTATATAATTGACGATATAGAGCAACTCAAGTTTGCGCAATTTTTTGTCGAAGGAGTGGGATCAACGAACCTCGATAGTGTAACTGACATATACACAACAAACGGACCAACGCAAATTTTACACAGCGAACGCAGCCGAGCAATTACTCTCAGCATCAATCTCGATGAAACAAAACCTCTACAAGAAGCTATTCTCGAAGTACGCAATAAAATTATTGATCCAATGCTTAAAGAACTTCCAGGAGAATACAATATTGAAGTATCAGGTTCCGCCTCTGATTTAGAACGAACAATAAACGCCCTAAAACCAAACTTTATACTATCAATTGTCATTATTTATTTACTCTTGTGCAGCTTGTTCGAATCATTTTTCTATCCTATTATTATCATGTTCTCCGTTCCTCTGGCTATTTCTGGTGGTATCTTTGCAGTAATATGGAATCAGGTTCCTTTTGACTTACTAACAGTGCTAGGATTTTTCATTCTCGGGGGTATTGTTGTCAATAACGCCATTTTGGTAGTCCATCAAGCCTTGAATTTTATCAATGAAGGTTATGATCCTCAACAGGCAATTAGTGAAAGTGTAAGAACGCGTTTACGCCCGGCTTTTATGAGCACCATAACCACTGTTTTTGGATTAATTCCGATGTGCATAAAAGGCGCTCCGGGCTCTGAGTTATACAGTGGCTTAGCAACTGCAATTGCAGGTGGGTTAGTGTTTTCTACTTTTTTAACTCTAGTTCTTGTTCCTGCAATTCAATCGCTACTTATTGATTGTCAGCATGTCGTAAAAATGACTTGGGAGGTAATGACTAATTTCATAAAATCTAAGCCTGACACTAATCAATCCGACACCAATATTATCTCTGATAATTCTCAATCTGACGCCAACGTTATCACTGATAATTCTCAATCTGACGCCAACGTTATCACTGATAATTCTGAGTCTGACACCAATTATGATCAACCCAACGATACAGAGTGAGACCGCACTCTTACTCTAATTTAGGCACCGGCTTTTGTTAAAAGCTGGGGCCTTCTCTATTGTTCTTCAATGTCCCGAGAGAGAGTGATGACAACAACTAGGTTTTGAATAAGAAGAAGTACAACAAAAACTATCGCAATAATTGAAATAAATCGCCGAGAAGAAGTTCCAAAAAGTATTAAGTATAAGCGAGGATTTGTTTTACTGATTATATTTCCATCAATAGAGAATTTATAAGTAATCCCACCAAGAGTTTTTATTGTTAAAATTTGAGTCATTTTATCATATGATGTTAAGTCTCTCCATACAAGGTGACCCGCTGAGTATTCTACTTTGTTGTCATCATAAACTAAACTCTTAACAGAATATTCCTTTATTACTATTCCTCTTTTATAAAATGCCACTCCTAACTCATCGAAAGACCTTGCCCATGGCCCCAGCCTAATAATATATTGCCCGTCATTAGAAATGCCTGTCACTGAGGCATACCAATTTATTGTCCATAGTGGTTTTACAGAACCATTATTTTTATACGCACCTGACGATGGGTAGATTTTGTGTTTATCAGATTCAGTATAGTTGCTATTTTTTAACCCAGAGCACCTCATCACAAAAAGGTATTTATTATTTTCACTTTTTATATCATAGGAATAAGGTCTCGTTTCTGAATCACTAAAAGCAAAAACCGTAAAATACATCAGTAGGAATATAACTCTCATTTCTTAGCACCTTTTAAACTTTACTTACTCCCCTTCGGTCTCTTCAATTTCTTTAAAGGTATCTTTTAGTTTATCTGTGAGTAATTTCCAGAGTTTATCAATAAAAGGATCTATACCTAAAGCACGCTCAGAATAAAGAATCGTAAAATCGAGATGCTTTTTAAACATGCGTCCATCTGTCCACGATAAGATTTGTAATAGTGCCTCTATTTTGTCTAAAGCTTTCACTACTTTAGCTTCAAAAGAATTTTTTTCTTCACATTCCAGCCAAAGATCGTAAAATACTTGCCCGTCTTCTCCAAGTGGAAGAAATATTTTTTCTGCGGCTTGGCATTCGCGCTTAAAACGTTCTTTGGCAATCTTTTCGTTAAAAGAGTGCGAATCATCACCTGTCCCTGACTCGCCAAGAGGACTAGCATCACCTGCTATGATTTCAGGAATGTCGTGGACAAGAGCCATTTTTAGTGCTTTGTCAATATTTAGCTTTTGGTGTAGTTTTTTTTCTACTACAATTACAAGCAGTGCCAAGCGCCAACTATGATCGGCGACGGATTCATATCTTTGGGGAAATGGATAGTCACGCCAATAGACAAATCCTTTATAACGCTCTAGCTTTTTCAAGCCTTCTGCGATAGTTAAAAAATCAAAAATTTCTTGCAAATTCATCTTGGGCCTCTTATCGCTAAGTGTTAGAATAATTTATGGTGTATATTAAATTTAGGTAATTTAAGCAGAACATACTATTTAAGTTCAAAATATGTTTGAAGATACACTCAAGTATATCATATTTTCTACAACTCAGGATGATATTTTACATGGATAACACAAATATAGATGAGCTGAGCGGCATTCTTCCTCTTAACACCAGAGTTGGAAATTATGTAATCCAAGGAGTTATCGGTTCTGGTGGCATGAGTGTTGTATATCGCGCCTATGACCAAAGGCTTAAGCGCACCGTTGCGTTAAAAATCATCAATAAAACCCAAGATAGTTTTGAAAAATTAGCCGATGAAGCTCAGACAATGGCTTTACTAGATCATCCAAATATTGTGCGTATTTACGATGTGGGAACTGTGCCTTGTTTTTATTTTGCAATGGAATTTGTCGAAGGTATCACTTTAAGACAATGGCTCCATCAAAACAACAATTATTCTATTAAACATTTAGCTCCTATTTTACTACAACTTGCCGCAGCAATCGAAACTATACACGCGAAAAACATTATTCACCAAGATATAAAACCTTCTAATGTTTTGATTTCGCGAAATAATGTACTAAAACTAATGGATTTTGGCATTTCTCGAGCAGCTCCACGTATGTCTGGAGATAAAGAAAAAGAAATTCCGGCAATGGGAACACCAAAATACATGGCTCCTGAACAAATATCGGGAAAACCTAGCTACAAAAGTGATATCTACGCCTTTGGAGCAACATTATACGAAGTGATTTGTGGTAAACCTCCTTTTCAGGGGAAATCTTATAATATAATGGTTGATATTCTGACAAAGGAACCAATGGCACCTTCAATTTTAAATTCGCAAGTGTCATCTGAAATTGAAGCTATTTGCTTGAAGTGCTTACATAAAAAGCCGCAAAATCGTTATGTTAGTGCAAAACAATTGATACGCGACATAAAAAGCGCACAATCTCATCAGAAAATATTGGCTAAAAAATATACTGTTTTTCAAGCAGCAAAAACATTTGCTAAACGTAATCTATTTATGGTTACATTTGTTAGCGGACTTATTGTTCTATTAGTAAGTTTTTGCTTTTATTTGATACAACAAGAAAAAAAAGCAAGATTGTATGCTGAAAAGGCAGATCAACAAGAAAAAAACGCAAGGCTTTATGCTGAAAAAATTTTAGCACTGAAGAATGAAGCAGATAAAGTAAGCCAAGCTACTGTTAAAATTTTATATAAAGTTTTTGAAAGGCACACATATTTTCAAAAAAATCCTCACTTCTTACAACCTTTACGAAATGCTCTAAACCAAATTCCTTTTGTAGAAAAAAAATATCCAGATTTATACATGATCATTGCTGGTTTTAGTTCGAAAGAGCAAAATGTAAAAAAAAGCTTACAATTACTAGAAAAAAAGA
Source organism: Candidatus Uabimicrobium helgolandensis (assembly GCF_041508025.1). Taxonomy (NCBI): domain Bacteria; kingdom Pseudomonadati; phylum Planctomycetota; class Candidatus Uabimicrobiia; order Candidatus Uabimicrobiales; family Candidatus Uabimicrobiaceae; genus Candidatus Uabimicrobium; species Candidatus Uabimicrobium helgolandensis. The sequence continues at coordinate 160,380 of NZ_CP165719.1, read as the reverse complement.
TAAAAAATAATCCTAGCAATGCTTTTTTATATAATACAAGAGGAAATATTTATCTCGATAACAACATGCTATTAAAAGCTGAAAACGATTTTAAAACTGCTATTAGGTTGGGTCCCAAAGATGTTCGTGGTTATAGCAACTTAGCAAATCTAATGAAAAAGCAAAAAAGAAATAAGGAAGCAGAAAAGCTTTATCAGAAACTAATAGAACTAAATCCTAATAATCCCATTATTTATTATAATCGTGGGATTTTTTTTTCTACTATGGGAAATATTCCTAAAGCCATTAAAGACTATCAAAAAGCGATAGAGATAGATCCTCAATATTCACAAGCTTATCATAACTTAGGATTTGGTTATTATCGCTTAGGAAAATTTAATAACGCTATAAAAAACTATACGAAAGCTATTGCCTTAGACAAACAAAACTCTTTATTCTTTTTCAATCGTGCCAGAGTATATGCTGAAAGAGAAGACTTTGAAAAGGCGGTCATTGGTTTTAAAAAAGCCACAAATTTACAACTACTTTTACCGAAAGCTGTAAAAGTTGATAATTATCTCATGAAGTGCTACAGTAATTTAGCGGCTACTTATATGAAGTTGAGGCAGTTTGATAAAGCAATTGAAAACTGTAGTGAAGGTTTAAAACAAGATAGTGAATACGCACAGCTTTTTCATATTCGCGGAATCTCTTTATTTAAGAAAAAAGATTATCGCAAAACTATTGTTGATCTCGAAAGAGCTTTAAGTTTACAGTCAAAACTACGAAAAAACATTGTACTTGAATGTTACAATACTCTTGTAATTTCTTATAATAATATAGCGATTACTTATACTAGCTACCAGCAATTTGATAAAGCTATAGCTAGTTACACAAAAGCTATTTCACTCAATAATAAAAAATGGATGTTATTTTATAATCGTGCGAAAGTGTACATAAAGAAAAAAAATTATGCAAAAGCGCTCATCGATTTAGAAAAAGCTCTAACATTCGATTTGCACCCGGAGCAATCTATCAAAACCAAGAAATACCTTGAAGTTTGTTATAAGAAACAAGGCCTTTATTACACAAGTGTAAGCCAGTTTGATAAAGCTATAGCTAGTTACACAAAAGCTATTTCATTCAATAATAAAAACTGGGTTATTTTTTATAATCGCGCTGTCGCATACATCAAGAAAAAAAGCAATAAACAAGCTGTCATTGATTTAGAAAAAGCAAATAAACTGTCTCCAAATCAAACACTTGTCAATTTTCACCTTGGTCAGATATACTATATGCAGAAACATATATCTAAGGCAAAAAAGTGCTTGCAAATTGCCCTGAAGAAAGGTGATTTACTTAAAGAATATATACCTTTAGCAAAATCTATACTAAAAAAGATCGGAAACAAAGAATGACTTTGCCTTGCCAAAAAGAATTTTTCGAAATACCTGAAGATATTATTTATTTAAACTGTTCCTACTTATCTCCTCTTTTCTCAGCGGTTAAAGAAGCGGGAGTCAAAGGAATTATGCGCAAATCGCAACCTTGGGAAATAAAACCCCACGATTTTTTTGAACAAAGTAAAGAAGTAAAACAACTTTTTGCAAAGGTGACAAACACTTCGGCACAGAATATTGCGATAATTCCTTCTGTTAGTTACGGAATTGGAATTGCAGCTAAAAATCTTCGCGTATCTATGCAACAAAACATTATTATTCTCGAAGAGCAATTTCCATCGAACGTTTATCCGTGGAAAGAGCTTGCCAAAAAAAATAGTGCACAAGTTATTACTGTAGCCCGTCCACAAAACCACGACTGGACGCAGGCGATTCTAGATACGATTAATAAAGATACAGCAGTTGTGGCTTTATCTCATTGCCACTGGACAGACGGTTCAATCATTGATTTAAAAATTATTGGCAAAGTATGTCGCGACAAGAATATTCCTTTGGTGATTGACGCAACCCAATCACTTGGTATCTTAGATATCAATATCAAAGATGTACAACCTGCGTTTGTTATTGCAGCGGGTTATAAATGGCTTTTAGGTCCATATAGTCTTGCTTTTATGTATGTAGCTCCTGAGTACCACGACTGTTCGCCTCTTGAAAATAATTGGATGAATCGCAAGGGCAGTGAAAATTTTGCGCAACTCGTGGATTATACAAATGAATATGCTATCGGCGCGCAACGATTTGATATGGGAGAACGTAGCAATTTTATTTTGTTGCCCATGGCAATAGCTGCTTTGGAACAAATACTTAAATGGGGGATAGAAAATATACAAAGTAATGTGGAGTCGTTGGTTAATAGAATAATTCACTTTGTCGAGAAATTTGACTTGCCAGAGAAACACGGCTTTGAAATTCTTCCACAAAATTTACGCTGTAGTCATATTCTTGGACTTCGTTTTGAAAATTCTTTACCAGCAGATTTTGGAAAAAAAATGGTTGAACGAAAAGTATACGTTAGTATACGCAGTAATGTAATTCGCATTTCTCCTTATATTTATAATAATGAGTTGGATTGCGAAAGATTCGCTAATGTTTTAAGTGAGATATAAAATGCGTCATTGTCCTGTTTGTAAAATAGAGTTAAATGAAATTGATTTTCATGGCCAAACAGTTGATCGCTGTAACAAATGTTTGGGGATTTATTTTGACAGCGGAGAACTTGAATCTGTCATTCATTTAGTAGAACTTTTCTGCAAAGTAAGTTTAAAAGAGCAAGAGATTGATACAATTAGTGAGTATGAAAAAAATAAGCAACTTTATTGTCCAGCCGATAATGAGATAATGAAAAAGCGAGAAGTTGCTGGTGAAATCATAGATATTTGCACCAAGTGCCAAGGAATTTGGTTAGACAACGGTGAATTGTTAGCCTTAAAATCAGCAGAAAAACATATTAAACAAAATTTGAATCTCTATATTCGATTGGGGAGTTAATGTCCAAAAAATATATTAATAAACGTATGGTTATTGCCATTAATAAACTATCAATAGAATTAGCAGGAGGAACCGCCCACGAAGACAATATTCGTGCAGGAATGTCCTTAGGGTTTATTGAGAATATACATACAAATAATTTATTTGGGCAAAAGATCTATCCTGATATTTTCTCTCAAGCCGCGGCTTATATGTTTTACATAATCAAAAACCATGTATTTCATGATGGTAACAAGAGAACAGGTTTAGCCACGGCAATTACATTACTTAATTGGAACAACATTCATTTTGGTACCTTCCAAGAAGATAAGGTATTTGATTTTGTAATCGCTGTTGCTGCAGGAAGTGGTGATGCTCAAAATAACATTCACAAAATAGCAAAGTGGCTTAAAGAGATGAGTTACTAAATGCATACTTCTGAAATCAAATTTTTGCAAAGCGATGAAGGGCAAAAATTATTAAAGCTAGCGCAATCATACACCAATATAAACGCAAGGCTTCAGGCTTTACGTAAGATAACAAATGCAGATTCATCAGCGCTTGTGTCCTTACAAACAGAGCTGCGTTTCAAGGCTAAAGTAAAGTTTGGGCACTACTCTAACATGCTATTTGATCGCGAAGGTTTAGAGCAATCTACATCTGAGACTGTCGCACGCTATATAAGCAGTCGTTACAAGTCTTTTAATGTTGTTGGCGATTTAACATGTGGTATTGGTGGAGATGCGATTTATCTTTCCGAGGTTGCCAATTTAATTGTGATGGACAAATTTTTGCACAAAGTAATGATGTGTGCTCATAATTTGAGAATATATAATAGAAAACACACAGCTATTGCTGCGGACTGTACTAGTTGGTTTCCTAAAGCTGATGCTTACTTTATCGACCCTTCTCGTCGACATAGTGGTCAAAGATGGTTTCATCTTGAAGATTACCAACCTGGTATTGATACTATGAAAAAACTGCTTAATGCAACTAATTTTTTAGGGATCAAAGTTTCTCCAGGGTTAAATTACCAAAACCTAAAGATACCTTGCGAAATAGAGGTTATTTCATTAAACGGAGAGTGTAAAGAGATAATGTTATGGTGCGGGGATTTTGCAACAACAAAACGCCGAGCAACTTTACTACCTGAGAATATATCTATTGAATACTCTGATACTCAAGATGCATCTGTACGACCGCTTGGAGAATTCATTTACGAAGTTCAAAAAGCAGCACTGCGTGCAGGTTTAGTTCAAGTTATAGCGCATAATCATAATTTACATTTGTTAGATAAAAGACTTTCCTATTTGACAGGAGACATTTTAGTAAAAAGCCCGTGGTTACAACCATACAAAGTAAAGTCAATTATGAAATTCAGTGAGAAGAAAGTGAAATCGTATATCCGCAAGGAAAAACTCGACAATATTATGGTTAAATGTCGAGGGTTTTCAGGAGAGTCTGTTGGATGGCAAAAGCGTTTGCAAATAAAAAAAAGTAAAAGAGTATCACCTTTAACGACTATTTTTTTAACAAGAATAAATCAGCAGCCTTATACCATTTTTACGGAAAAAATTTATGCTACAGTATAAGATACTAATAAAATGCATTAAAGGAGTAGACCAAGGCCGTGAATGGCGGTTTACTATAAAGAACGATACTGTGGTTATTGGTCGCTTGCGTGGATGTCATCTAGTTGTTAATGATGACAAAGTATCGCAAAGTCACTGCTTAATACAAGTTCAAAACAATGATTTATCGATTATTGATATGGGAAGCTCTTTTGGGACTTTAGTAAACGAAAATCAATTGCAAGGCATACAAACTCTACAGAATGGCGATAACGTAAACCTTGGTGATAGCACCTTGAACCTTAAAATTCTTTCACCAGACCCTCAAGAAAAACTAAAACCTCGACGCTTTTCGCAAAAAAATGACGAAGCTCTTGTTGAAGAATTTCTTGCTCCTCATAACAGAATTTCAACTGATTATCAGTCAAATACTTCTATCACTAATTTGGATATAATTGAAGAAACGAATTTGGAGATATCTACAAGTTGTATTTTTTGTAAAAACGAAGAACATACTTTTCCAATCGGTGAATACTGCGTATGGAACTCTTGCAAAAATTGCAAAGACTTTACTCATTTTATAAAAGTAGTTTTAGCTGAGAATTATCAAATAATCGGCTACCCTATACAAATAGATTTTTGCGGTATACTTGTACTCGCCATCGATTTATCAAAGCAAAAGAAAGTATACTTATACATATACAAGCAAAACTATTCTCAAGATAATCTATTACAACAAAATGTAATGTCTCCGACTCATTTCCTAAAAACAGATAGTTATACTTACGGAGAAATTCCATATACTCCTGGAGAATTCTTGACTGTTAAGTTGTTTAATGACCTAAGTTCTTTACAAAAAACAAAGTTAATTATTCAAATAGCAGAAGCTTTCGAATATTCATCTCAAAAGTGGGGTGTTCATAAAAATATAACTCTTAATTCTATTTATATTAGAGTTGATGGAAAACCACTAATTTATGGTCATGGAATATTACCAAATAAGTTTACACATGACAATTTAATAACACGCTTTCAATCACCAAAAATGATTGAAAAAAAAGAAACGACAACTCGCACAGATATATGGAGTTTTGCAGCAGTGTTATTGTTTTTACAAACGGGGAAATATCTATATGAAAGTACACCAAATAAGAAAGCATGTGTTGAAAATTTTTGCGGAGAGTTACAGGAAGGAACACCTTTTTGGTCTTTTTTTGCAAGTATTTTTGTTAAAAATAATTATTGCAAGTGGGCCGATGTTATCGATGCCCTCAAAATAAGCGTATTATTACTACATTAATTTGGTCTTACCACTCCACAAAGTAGAGTGGCGTGATAAGACTAGTCTGGTCCAAAAATATTGTCTAATAATTCATCTGCAGCGTCACCAAGTTTAGAAATTCCTTCAACCATTTCCTGGTCTGGACTTTCCTTACGGTTTTCTGAATCTGCAAATATTTTTTCAAGTCTTTTGGATATTTTTTCACTGATCAATTTTACTAGACCCAACTGAGTTCTGTCATCAAAAATAACTGCAAGAAGAGTACGATCTCCAACAAGATTAACTTGTATACTATCTTTCTTGCCTTTATGAAAAAGGACAGAAAACTCTTCTTCTCCCAGTAATCTTGCCCATTCTCTTGTTGCGGCAAATGTACCAGCAAGTAGAGTACATACAGTGTCTAGTTCATATGCTTGAGTTTCTCCATGATGAGTAATCAAGTGTCCTTCTTTGTCAATAAGAATGCAACATTTAGCCTGGCATTGTTTTAGAAACATTTGAAGAACTTTGTCAATCAGATCGACATCTTCTTTGTAAAAAATTAATCTGTTTAATTTTAGATTTTGGCTATCACTCATTTAGCATACCCCAACTTAGTAACATCTAACTATTCTGGCCTTTTATCAAAATTTGGACTTTTGAATTTTTTTTCAAATTTTTTGAATATAGGTTTCTTTTTACTTTGGTTGTTAAAACCAGCTATCGGTTTCTTTTCTTCTGTCTTAGCTATAGGTGTTGGATTTGTCCGTTTTTGAAGTGGAGGAGGACTTGAGGTAAGAGTTTGTTGCCCTGCTTTTTCCACTTTTTTACTAACAGCTGATAACACCATGGTAGCACAAGCTTTCAGAGTTGGAAATACCCCTTCTCCTGTAGGAGCTACTGCTGGTACAGTTGGGACACCTAGGTAATTCACTTCACGTTCAAGGTCAGCGATTTCCAATACGTTTGGCATATCGCGTTTATTCCACTGTATAACTAAAGGAATTTCTCGAATATCAATTCCATACTCAGCTAAATTTTCCTCTAAATTCTTTAGAGATTCAATATTTTCTTGAATTTTCTTTTCTTGGCTGTCAGCTACAAAAATTACACCGTCAGCTCCTTGAAGAACTAACTTTCTTGTAGAGTTATAAAATGGCTGCCCTGGTACAGTAAACAAGCGTAGTTTCGTATTCATTCCTGCAACTTTTCCTAACTCAATAGGCATAAAGTCAAAGAATAGAGTACGGTCTTGCTCTGTGGATATACAAGTAAGATCACCTCTGCTTTTTCCAGGAGTTTTTTGGTGAACTACTTCCAGGTTTGTTGTTTTCCCTGACAACCCAGGACCATAATATACAATTTTACAGTTTACTTCTCTTCGGAAAAAATTAAACTGGACCATATCCAGCCTTCCCCCATATATCATTTTTTCATTAGTAAATTTTTGATTCTTATAGCAGCTCCATCTATTGCTAGAATGGTTAAATCTATGTTGATATTTTTATCTGTTACTGCTAATAGTATAGCAGGCGCTGGATCTAAATCAACAAAAACCATTCTTCCATGTGCTGCCATTAAAACAATACGATCAAACTTAGATTGATTTAGTAGTTGGAGTGCTCTTTTGGTGGAGCGGATAGTACTTGATGCCATAGCAGCAACAATGTCTCCATCTAACTCTTTACCTAGCTCGGTAACAGCAGGTAAACCATCTTGTTCGACAATCATACTTCCCTTTACACCAACTTCTTGATTGAGTTGCTGCAAAATTTTTTGCATCATAAAACACTATCCTCAATTTACCAAACAAAATGCAACTAACTACCATGAAGTATTGGAATTTTAGATATAAACTTTTGTAATTCTTGGTACACACTTTTACTTCGACTTTCAGATGATCCAAAAGCAGTATACATTATGTTATCTGCGGTCATCATTTGAATACATCCAAACGGGCCTGAAACTTCACTTCGTTGAAATTTACCTATATCCATATGTCTTGTAGAGTTTTGTACATTTTGATATATACATGAAGAAACTTCATAGTAAATACTAAAATCTACATTTTCTCGTGCGTAATGGGCTATAAGAGTACCTTCTTCATCACAAACAAGAAGACAGAGTATATCGGTAACTGAATGCAGTGAATCTAAAGCATTTTGAAATATATCAGGAGAGAGAATCATTTCTCTCTTTTGATTACGTCCGCCATCTAAGCAACAAAACAGAGTTCTGTCTTGTTCTACAGTAGCAAGAAGAAGATCAACATCTTCTATGCCAGGTTTTTCTAGAGTAGATATGACAGAGGTCAAATTTCTTATGTTTTCATCTTCAGGAGCAAATCTTAAAATGTCGCGTAGTTTTTGGTCTGCTTTTTTTAAAGCACCTATTTGTATGTACAACCTGGCTAAAACTATTAACGCCTTGTAATTTTGAGGATTGATTTCGACGGATTTTTCTAAATGCTCACGAGCAAGAACACCATCTTTTTCAAAAAAATCTTTGTAGAATCTTTCTAAACGAATCTGGCCAACTATAAAGTGAGGAATATCATCTTTATCATTTGTTTCAATAGCTTTTAAACACAAAGAAAGAGATTCTTCTTCTTCACCTAATTCTTTATATATCTCTGCTAGTTGCACAAATGCTACAGAATTTGATCCTTTAGATATTAGCTTTTTTAAACGATCAATTTCTGGCCGCCATTTATTCTTTGCCATAGTCACATAGAGTTCTGAAACTTCTTTTGACCTTGGAAATTTTTGTTTCGCTTGCTCTACATACTCCCACGCTTTTGTTACATCACCTTTTGTTTGTAATGATCTGATTAATGTACAATAGTTTTCAACTGTTGGAGATTCTTTTACAGTGTCTTCTAAACTTTTTTTCCAACCCCAAAATTGCATAATACAAAAAACCTTAAACATAAATTTAGATTTAATGAGAATTGTATGTTTTGCGAATACTGCCAAATGTTCTTTTCGCCATACTAACAAATATTATAGAGAGTGTCAACAATACATAATTATACTCTATATTTTTATATGAAGTCCTTTTAAATAAGGCAATTGCGACAGCATATAGATATGTTTCTAGCAGACTTATGTTAGAATATTTCGCTACATTCCACTGTTATTTTAGGACTGTAGGTTTTTTTGTTTAGGGACACATCCTACTAAACTTGTATACAAGTTAATTACAAGAATAAATCTAGCCTGATCTATTATACATTGCTTACTGATAAAATGTAAAGTTAATTTTGTTTTGATATTGTCTTTCTAGACATGTCCCTGTTCTTAATTATTCGAAAAAGCATAAATTGTTTTATATGAACCTACAAATAGCTTATCTCTAGCAAGAGTAAGTGGCGACGTAATTTTTTGTTCTAGTCTTTCTGTTGTTTCAATAGAGTACTGCCAAATTTCAGAACCGGTTTTAGAGTCAATAGCGTAAATCACCCCATTTTTGCACGCGATGTATAAAACACCTTTTTTATTTAATACAGCAGAATGTTCAAATTCATCTTTGGCTCTTATCGGGCGCCATAACATTCTTCCTCTATGTGATACACCGTAAATATAAAAGGCTGATGTTCCAAAAAAGACACCATGGGCATTGACTACTGGCTTACCTGCAACTCGGCCCTTAATTCTCGAGTTCCATACATTCTTTCCTGTATTCTTGTTTATTGCAAATAAAACATTACTACCGCCTAGATATAAACGCGAACGATACACGCTAGGAATAGAATCGGACGATTGATCTATTCTTTTTCGCCATTTCTCAGCGCCGTTTGTGGTATTAAATGAATAAATATTACTATTTTTAGCATGAACGAACAGGCTATCTCCTGCCACTTCTGAAAATAATTTACGCGACGATTGTAATACTTTTTTCCATTTAGGCTTCCAATTATTTGTTCGTTTTTTAATTAGCGGCATCGCGTAAACCGTTCCATTCTCAGTGCTAAAAAAAGCTAACTTTTTCTTTTTATCAAGAGTTACTGGAGCAGAAATGAGGGAATTACTTGGTAGAGAATATGTAGCAAATAAATATTTATCCTTTATTGCGTACAATTTATAGTTATTACCAGCCAAGTATAAGACTCCGCTGTAAAATGCAGGGGAAGAGCTAAAAGAAGTTAAAGAATTTGGCTTAAAAGGTTGCCAACTTTCACTTGGAGTTTTGTTCAGAGATTTAAGAACATAGATATTATCATCTCTTGCTGCTATATACAACTTGTCATTACCAAAACACGGTGTTGCCTCGATTATACCATTTATCCTGTATTTCCACAGAATTTCTTTTTTAAATGAAATTCTTATTTCTGACTTACGCAAAGGATATACTTTCCCTTCGCTACTTTTTTTGGATTCGTTTGAACGACTATCAAAAGCATTATAAAAAAGGTAAGGCGCATAACCTTCTGTTTCTAACTTTAGTTTTTGGAAACGAGGGGAAATAAGTAAGATGCTGTTTTCAACATTAACCGATTTTCCATCTACCCAAACTTTAGCCATTTTAGAATCAAAATTAATTAATTTTATCGGGTACTTAATTGCATTTCTTTGTGGATGAAGCTGATAATCTGGTCTTGTCCATATTTTTTGATACAACTCAATCGCCTCAGAGTATTTATTCTCTGACTCATACTGTTGCGCTAACTTAATATCGCGATCAAAATCAGCTAAACGAACAGCTATATCTTTACTTAAGTCCCTAACTGCCTTCGCTGTATCTTGTTGTATATTAACATTTAGTTTGAGAATTCCAGATAAAATTTCGCGACTTTCTAATAGATTACCACTTTGCTTTGCAACAATGGCATTTTCAAAGTCTTTACCTATTTTCTTTAAAAGTATTTCTTCTTTGTTCTCAATCTTTTTCAAAAGCACATCTTTTTCTAGTTGATCAAATATTTTGCTACTAGAAACTAATCCTTGCGCATTTTTCAACATGTTTTTAGCAATCAAATCATTAATTTGCATATCAAGCTGTCTTTTACTTTGCTGTTGTTGTTGCAAAAAATCGTTTACGTAGTATGCTCCACCAACTAATATCCCCAAAAACAAAGAAATAATTAACAACTTCCCCATATTATTTTTTTGCCGCTTCTGCTTTACATTTAAGCGATCAAATTTTTGCTGTATATCTTTACGCCTAGGGTCTAAACGAAGGATTTTTTGGTATGTTGCTTGTAGCTCAATGGGATTATTGTTTTCTTCGTATACACGCACTACTTTTTCATATTCTAAGAGAGCAGCGTCTTTTTCTCCCAAATCTAAATATATATTGATAAGCTCACTATGTAAAGACACATCCCCAGGGGATAGTTTTGTCAAATTTTCTAAAACTTGTTTCGCTTTTTGATCTTGGCGTTGCATCCTAAAAATTTGAAACAAGTTTCGACCATCTTCTAGAGGAGCATACCCTATCATTTCTGGGTCAACATTAGAATTAACAACCATATCAAGTAGATGAAAGCGGGCCTCTACACCTTCAACAGCATCTTTTTTTAGATCGCTATATCTTTTTAAATAAAAAGCTCCCTGAATGCGAAAATTAGGATCGTCAGATGAAATAAAATTACTAGCAATTTGTTCGTAGAGCTCTTCTAAAACACTAACATTTCCAGCTGACTCATTTATATGTATAAGTGCTTCGCAAGCGTCATTATTGTATGGATCACGTCTTAGTAATAAACGATAACACTTCTCTGCGTTCATTATATTGTCTTGCTGTTCTAGATCCTGCGCATATGTCTGCAATTCCTCGTTGTTCAAAAAGCGTAAACTATTCTCTTGGTACAATGTTGCGAGTATTTTTGCTGAATCAAATTCGGACAAATACGAAAAAGCAACAATTTCCTGAAAATTTTTATAACTTGCAAGATGCCATATGTTTCCTAGCGGCTCGTTAATAGCCGACATCTCCTCAGGAATACCTTGTTCAACAGCATGAACTAAAATTTCGTGTTTGTCAGGTATAACAGAATCAATTTCTTTATTCTCATCTAAACGTCTTGTTGCATCCAGTAATATTGTTTCTGCTTCAAATAGCTTTCCAACAGGACTTCCTTGGTCACCAGGTTTTTGATCAACAAATTCAAAATAACCTTCTGTCCAAGAAAACAAATAACAAATTTCATCATAGTAAATAGTGTTTAAAAAATTCAAAATAGTGTCACTATCTACTATTTCTTCCAAAGTACCTAGTGGATCTTCGCTTTCAATAATAAGTTGGTACTGCTCTACCGATATATTACTTGAATAGTATAATTTTTCTGGGATATAACTTAATTTCTCTTGTGGCAGTGTTACTAAACCAACTAAATCGCCTTGAAAATATAGAACTACTTCACTATTATGATCTTTTAGTGTTAGCCAACCGTATCTGTTTTTTGTTCCTAGTGTTTCAAAGATTTCTGCAAGTCCTATGCTTCCCAATTCTCCTAAGAGTTTAGCCTGAAGACTTTCGTTATTTTCTGACATACTTAAGCTCTCAAATAAAAAATGTGCTATTGTGTATTCGATTTTTACGATTATGCTGTATTTTTATTTTATGTTGTAGATGAAACAGAATTTATTGTTGGTAAAGTATACCTTAGTCAATGAAATTGTTGCGACAAAATGATGGAATAGTAATCACTACTTTTTAAGAGCGCACAAACAGTTCTTCTACAGCAGGTATCAATTGATGAAAAGAATTAGCAACCGCTTTTTGTAAAGCTTTATTTCCATCTTCTGCTGAGCCGAAACCATAGATCTTTAAAGTCTTTAATTTTCTCATTTTTGTATCAAAGATTTCAATTTTAAGAAAAACGCGAATATCAATTACTAAACCTGATATAGGAAATATAGAAGTATCCAAACTTGTAACGTGTATATTTGTTTCTGCGCGATCTTTTTGAAGCTCATTTTCAAAAAGATTTCGTAAACTAAACTCGTACTGTTTAGTGATAGCATCTTTTAAATGTATGTTATATTTATATAGACCTAAATTGTCTTGGTATTTAGGCGGAGAAAAGACTTTCAAGTTTACATTTCCTGGTAGTTTTTTTTCAACAGAAATTTTTTGTGGTTCTTGCAAGCGATACTCTCTTGTTCCACCACAGCCATACAAAAAAAGAATGAAAAAAATAAATAAGTATTTCACAATGTTTCTTCCCATTAAGTTTTATATTTAGATAAAAATTACAATTGTCTAGAGTGTCTACATAAAAAAATAAAACAATATCTTGAATTTGTCAAGAATACATATTGAAACACTTGTTTAAAGTATTTTTAGATATCAATATTTAAGGCTCTAGTAGGTTTTTGGGATGGGAGTACCATAAGTTTTCTACTTATTTGTAGCGTATATAAAAATCTGTATAATTTGCACCAAATCGATCCTGCTATTAACCAGATCGAAATCGTATTTTGAATTAGCACAAACTGTAACCGAAAACTTATAGGTACTTTTTAAGCAGTTAATATCGATTTTTTAACAACTATTAGAACAAATCTCCAAGAAATAATTTTTGCTGTTGTTGTAGTATTTCATCTGGCAAAACATTATCATAAAGCAGCACTTTATACATATCAACGTAACTATCTGATTGTTTTTGCAAAACAATTTCAACCTCTTCGTGACTCATTAGTCCTTCGCGTATTGCAATTTCACCAAAATACCGGCCGTTACTTTTTTGTAGTTGTAAGATGATATCGACATCTTCATCATTAAGAAACTCTAACTCTATACAAATTTGTCCTACTTTACGGTTGAGAGTTGCTTGTAGTAACTTTGCATGATCGGCTTGTTCTGTTGTAAGCATTCCTTGGTCAACAAGATGTTTTAAAAAACCTTGGTCTTTGGTCGCAAAAGTTTCAATCATTATCGAATTCGTCACCAAATTACTTTTAGGAGACAACGGCGCTGGATTATTTTTTGTCGATTTTTCTGCAACCACCGGAGGTTTATCTCGTCTTTGAGTTCTACGATCAGAATTATCTTTTGCTACAGGAGAAATGCGCCTTTGGGTCTTACTAATCGTACGCTTAGAACTCGTAGAGGAAAACATCCCTGTAAAACCACGTTTTTTCAGGCGAAAATTGTTGTAGATTTCTTTTGCATCTAGTTTCCCTGTAGACATAACATTTTTACTAATAAAAAAGGCCTCGATATCTCCGATGACTTCTTCGTAACTCTGGTAGCGTTTCTCTGGCTCTTTACGCAGCATTTTTGCAATGATAAAACATACTTCGTCTTCAATATCAGGATTAAAGTTTCGCGGTGAATCAACTTTTTCAAAACGGTGTTTATAAATCATATCGGCAATTGTATCAGCAGCAAAAGGCATATGTTGCGTTAACATTTGATACAAAGAGGCTCCTAGCGAATATATATCAGCGCGAAAATCTACGCGCTTTCCCACAGCTTGTTCTGGACTCATATATCCCGGTGAACCTAAAATCATCCCTGTCTTTGTTAAATCCATTTTGCCATCAGTCCGTTTTGATAAACCAAAGTCAGTAATTTTTACATTATTTTTTAGATTAATAAGTATATTTGCAGGTTTAATATCCCTGTGAATAATATTGCCTTTCAACGCTGTATTAAGACCTTCACACAATTGTAAGGTAATTTTTAAAGCCAGCTCTTGAGGCATCATACCTTTTTCTTTTATGTAGTGGTCTAAAGAAGTACCCTCTACATACTCCATTGCAATGTATGCAAAATTATTTTGGGACCCTACAGCATAAACAGCTGTAATATTTGGATGATGTAGAGATGCAGCAATTCTCGCTTCGCGCATGAATCTCTCGAATTGCTCACCTGAGTTTGATGGATGTTTTGTCATAACTTTAATTGCCACTTGCCGAACTAAAGAGTTTTGTTGTGCTAAATACACCTGCCCCATACTCCCAGCACCAAGTAACTTTAAAATTGTAAAATCATCAAATGTTCGATGGATCATATTACTGTGCCTCAAAAAACCTTTTGATCCTAAATGTCAATAATTCTTCATCTAGAGTTTTACATATGTAACCGTTAGCGCCGACATTTTCTACTTTTTCTTCTAGGTCTTCTGCGTCCATGGCAGAAAAAAGAACCACAGGTATCTCTTCCGATTGTTTACACATCTTCAACATCTGTGTCATTTTATCTCCTCGTAAAATAGGCATATTCACATCCATCAGAATAAGATCTATTTCCTGGGAAGTAATACAACGATTTACATCACTAAGATTTGTTGCCGTGTGTATTTCGTAAAGACCTTCAAGTATTGCTGGTACAAGAAATAATACATCCTCTGAGTCATCTACCAACAAAATCTTTTTCATCGTACATCCTTTTTATTTGGTTAATAATTATATTTTTTTTGACTTGGGTCGCAAATGTTTCCGTACTGATCGGTTTAACAATAAAATCACAGCACCCAGCTTCGATGGCTCGCTTGCGAAATTCATCCATGGCAAAAGCACTACAAGCAATAACCGGAATATGAGCAATTTTTGGAGATTTTTTAATAACGCGAGTAGCTTCAAAGCCATCCATACCAGGCATTGCTAAGTCCATTACCACGAAATCTGGAAGATATTTTTCGCACATTTCGATACCTTGCTTTGCAGACGAAGCTTGATAAACAGTGTAACCAGCATCTTGACATATTTCAGAAGCCAAATGCAGATTCATACTATTATCATCAATAATAAGAGCAGTATTTATATGGATAGTTTCAACATCGTTAACCGCTGTGTATACATTTTTCTTTAGGTCTTCAACATTTCCTTTTTCCAAAAGTAGAAAAGAGCCCTTTTTTAAACGCTCTTGTTGTTCTGAAGACAAGTGTTGGTCTGTTGCGATTACAATAGGAATACTTCGCCATTTTTCAGTGTTTCGCAAGCTATCAAATAATTTAAAGCTATTTTCTGCTGGCAACAGTAAATCTAAAAAGCACAGCGCTGGATTTTGATTACTACCCAAATAATCAAGAGCTTCAACAGCACTTGTGGCAATTACGGCTTTGTATCCTAAATTTTCTAGTGTATCTTTATATACTTGATGACAGTTGTCATCGCAGTCAACAATCAATATCTCACCACTGTTATTTTTACCAATACGCAGTAGTATATTAATGAGTTGTTCTTCTGATATTGGTTTTGATATGTGATCTACTTTTCCCCAACTCTTGATAGAGTTATTGTTACTACTACACATAATTACTGGAAATTTATTTACATTGTCATTATTTTTTATGTACATCAAGTTCTCAAAACCAACATAGTCTGGTTCAACAATAATAGCCCATAACTTATTTGTGTTAGTTTTCATTGACAACATTTCAACATCTTTAATCTCTCTTATTATCATTGGTAGGTCATCAAGAAGCTCTTTTAAAGTGTTAAATGTGTCATGTTTTGTTATACAACCAATCCATACATCTTGCATCATAACATCTTTTTGACTAATAGCCAATTCTTGTTTTTTTTCATTAGAAATATTTGTAGAATCTCTAATCATAATTGATGAAGTAGAGCTATTTACTTGTTTTTTTTCGTTAGAAATATTTGTAGCATCTCTCATAATTGACGAAGTAGAACTATTTACTTGTTTTTTTTCATTATCAGTACTTTTAGCATCTTTAACAAGAGACGAAGGAGGGCTGTTTTCTTGTTCTGCATTTAAAACTTGAAGAGCATTGTCACTTTTGGTTTCGAATACCTCTTTAAAAGGCTTTATGTCTAACTGCGATGATGTTGTTGATGTTGTTAGTAGTACACTATCTTCTTCTCCAAAAAACCGCAAAGGTACCATAAGCCAGAATGTACTTCCTTTGTCAATTTCACTATGAACACCAATCTCTATACCTAACATGTCGCATAGCTTTTTAGCTATTGCCAATCCTAACCCTGAACCACTAAAAGATTTCTTTGTCGAACTATCTCCTTGTGTAAATACCTCGAAAACCTTAGTAATATTTTCCTTGGGAATACCGCAACCTGTGTCTTCTATTTCTATATATACTGATTCTTTACTTTTCATAAATGAAGCACGTATTCTTATTTCACCTTCTGTAGTAAATTTTGCTGAATTATTCAACAAATTCCGTAGGATTTGTTCTACTTTAGCGCGATCACTTTTTACTTGAGGAATGTTTGAAAACAACTCTGTTTTTACTTCAACAGGCCTATTTGTAAGCATACTTTTAGCAGTAATTGCACAATCCTGTATAACTTCGCTAAGGTTAATCATCTTAGGCGAAATTCTTACTTTGCCTGTTTCTATTTTAGAAAAATCAAGTATATCATTAATTAAATGCAAAAGTGTTTTTGCAGCTTGTGTTGCAAATTGCAAGTTTTGCAAATGACGCTCTTCTACTTTATTTTTTAGTGCCTTTTGCGTAACAGTTGTATACCCGATCATTGCGTTCAAAGGTGTGCGTAATTCGTGGCTCATGTTTGCAAGGAATTCGCTTTTGTGTTTAAGAGCATGAGCTAAATCTTTATTTTTTAATTGTATAACCTTAGTATTATCATCAATTCTTTTACGATGATTTTCTAACATTCGTGACATATGATTAAATGCTTGTACCAGTTCTGCAAACTCATCCCACGATTCAATTTTAATATCACAAGTAAAGTTTTCTTTTGCCACTTGTTTCGTACCATTTTTAAGCAAATTAATTGGATTAATAATACCTTTATACAAAAAAAGTGCGAGTATACACGCAATAGCCATAGCTAAAAGAGATCCTAATGCACTATAAACAATACTTTTGTTAACTCGCTTATCTGCCTCAGTATTCCCTTTAAAAAAGCTGTCTATATTTGCTTTTGTTACTTGACTTACTAAAACTTGAAAATTACTCTCTAGAAGTTGTAGATTGTTGCGGAGAAGAAAAAAATTTGCGGAATTCCCACGTTCCGATATTATTTGTAAACATATTGCAAATATTTTTTCTCCTTCTTGGGAAATTTTTAAACAAATATCTTTTTGTTGATCACTGCTCACTAAATTTTGTAAATTTTGCGACCATTTGATAAATTTTTTATTTGTTTTGTAAATAGAATTTATTTTTTGCTGTTGTTTTTTATGCTCGCTGCTCACTGTAACTTGGTTTTTTTTTTTGATAGCTTCTTCTATAATAACAATGTTAAATGTATCTTTTATTACTGAAAATATATAGGTATTTATTTGATTTAAAGCAGACATCTGCGCTGAAGTTTTTGTTGCAATTTGTTTAAATTTTATTGCTGTCTGCTGTTGGTTGTAGATATTTATATAGCCTATACTCAATAGCAATAAAACAACAGACAGAAAACTATAAACAAGTTTAAATTTGATCGACATACCTTTTCCTCTGTAACCTACAAAATTTTAGCTCAACAACGTTTTAGAATTCCCAACTAAGGCGTTCTATTTCTAGAAACTGTTTCGATTTGAAAATTGCTATCATAAAAAAATCTACAAAATTCATTTTTTGTTTTTTTTACAGATATTTAAATTATACAGGATTTTTACAACTCAGTAAAGAAAACTCATTATTTATTACTGAGTAAGCTAATTTTTTAACAAACGCTTGAAAATATCACAATAAGCTGTAACAATGATGTATCGAAGTACTTCATGGTGGAAGTTACTACACCAAACGATTCGTACTACAATCTCAATACACTAGACACCTTAAGGCGGCCAACATTTTGTGTAAAAAAAGATATCTTAGGAAGTAACAAGGTTTCGCAACACAATTGAAAAGTAACATAGTCACTTTCTAAAAAGTCAAATTATAAGAGAGATCAACACCGGCACGCTTTAATAAACTAACAGTAAAACATTTTCTACTTTCAGAAGGGAGTTCGAAGCGAAAATAAGTAATAACGCTTCGTAAAATATATGAAAGAAGGTCAAAGAAAAAAAGAAATAATGCTTTATGTACAAATAGCAGTCGTTTTTATTGTAACAAACACCGCTATTATACTATGGAGCTCTTACGATTGGCTTGGTATCCCAGCAAAGCATTCGCAGATGTCACCTTCTTATGAAGAGTTTGCAGTTCATATAGCAAGTTCAGTAAGTGCCGGTCAACATTTAGACTATGTTGACTCGTTAGAATACGGTGATGTTGTTTATTACGTGTTCGAAAGTGTCTTCGTAAAAAGTGATAAAGAAAATCTCTTCTTTTCGAGAGTTGTTGGTTTACCCGGAGATACAATAGGTATACAGGACGGAAAATTAATTCGTAATGGAAGCCTTGTTGATCAATCGTATATTCCTCAACCAAATTTGAGCGATGAAAATCTTCCTGAAGTTCTTATTCCTCGCGATCATGTATACTTACTAAATGATAAAAGAAACATTGTCGGAAAGTATTTCTTCCTGAGCGACAGTCGTCATCTAGGCCCAATATCAATGTTTGTAATAAAGGGTGTTCTAGGGCGAGATTAATATCTTTAAAGGAAAGTAAAATAAAATGGAAATAGGTAACCATCGATTTACACCTAACTCAATAGGCACTTTAGCACTAGGGCTTATATTTCTGTTGATAGGAATCAGCCAATTTAACAGTAGTTATAGCGAAATGCAATATCATCAAAATATCTCTAAAGGACTAATTTTCTTCCATTCTAAAAATTACGGGCAAGCTCAATATCATTTATCTAAAGCTTTAAAAATTCAGGACGGCGAAGTAGGTCCTACAGCTCTTCTAGCTAAAATACACTTACTAAAAGGACAATACAAAGAGGCCCAAGAATTATACGAAAAAATAGAAGAATATGCCTTTGGAGAAGACGCTTTTGCTGGACAAATTGGCAATGCTGTATGTCAGTTATATTTACACGAAAACAGTAAATCAAAAAAAACAAATCCTTCTGTCTATCGTTCACTAGAGAGTAAAATAAAAGTTCTCTCTTCTGAAAGCCCAGAATCGATAGATTTCTACATCTTACATGCGCATTTATATCTATTACAATCAAGGTTCTTCAGTCGTAATAACGATAAGGACAAAGAACTTTCATATATGAAATTAGCTAGCCGGAAATTTGGCCAAGCAAAAGACAAGATGACCGAATATCCACCTTCAGTAATGTCTAGTTTATCGTATTACGCAGGTGTCGCAGAACTAAACTTTTGGGAAGCATCTCGACTTTTAAAAGAAACACCCTCTCCCAAAGAAAATAGTTCAGCCTCTACACAAATATATAATAAGTTTCTAAGCGCTTTCGATCACTACCGTATAGCATTTCTTTACCGTGATAAGACCTATTCTCATATTGTTGTAAATTTAGGTGTTATAGGTGATAGAATTTTGAGTTTCCCTTGGTTAACTCCAAAACAACGCAAGCAAATTTTTACAAGAGCAACAAGCTACCAACAAGAAACGAAAACATTTTCTAAACATTTGTACTCAGAATACAAAAGTAGCAAAACAGCAAAGAAAGAATGGTTTCTGGAGAAAAGCAAGGCCTATATTGAAAATGGTACAGCAATCTCTAATATCTATACTAAAAACTATGGAAAATGTCGATTTAACTTGGCTAGACGATTCAAAATTGCCTTTAGTCCTTCGAATGATCGCTATGCACGAATGCTACTTGTTGATCAAAAGAGGAAAAACAAGACTTTAAAAAGTAACTTTTCAGATATATTTTTATCCGCTTATCGCAAAAGTGTTAGAAGTCTTTTGGAAAAAGAAAAGTTTGTTCCGCATGATACTGTATTCTTAGCTAACTTTTTTTATATCTCTGCTGTTACTAATTATTCACGTAAAGCTTCTAGTTTTTCAGAAAAATTGGCCAAGATACTGTCTTCTTTACCAGATAAAAAAGTAATAATTGATGGACGTCCACTAACCTACAAACGTATCTTAATGAACAACTTGTATTATGTGTATAAAAGTAATCCACATAAAAAAGACTTAGCCAAAAAATACCGTAAATATGCTATTAAGTAAAAGGATATTGTATGAAGTGTTTGAAATGTAAACAGGATACTCCTGATACTGAAATGTACTGCACACATTGTGGTTTCAAAATGGATGTTACTTACGATGAAATAACAAAAAAACTCGATAAAGATACCAAAAAGGAAAAAGAAGAAGAAACAGCAGCTTTTTCTCGTTGGGTTTTAATGATAGGGTTAGTTGTTTTTATAAGTGCAATAATCTTTCGTTCTTTATGGACAAATCCTCCATACCCAAACCCTATTCCGAACTACGTACCGTTAAAAGAAGTTCCTCACGAACCTACTAATACTACAAAACCTCATTATCTAAAGAAGGAAGATATAAAGTGAGAATAGATGTTAGGGAAACAGCTTTGCAACTTCGGGCATTATTTCGTATTTGCTTTTTAAAACCTAACAGTTGGCGTGAAATAGCAATAGCAATAATTGCTATTTCATTTGCTCCACTAGTTATGTTTGTATGTATTATGTCAAATACTAAATTGGTGGGTGACAAAGATTGGTAGGAGCAAGTATAGTTTTAGGAAGGCGAAGCTGCTGAGCCAAATTTTTACAAATAAAAATTTCCAGGAAACGACCAATCTACAATAGATTTTCGCATATATTCACTTTCATAAGTTTTTTCCTATAAAGCCTTTATTCTAATAAAGGCTTTGGCTCAGTAGAAGCTTCACCCTCCTAGTCTTTGTTCTATCGCTAGAATACCTTGCCTCGTACTTATCAGTGATTAGGCAAAATTTTAGCTCAAAACCAGGTGAATCAGCGGTTAGAATCTCTACTTTTGGCGTTTGGGCATCGGAATTTTTTCGCAATCTTTAGCAACATGCACGTGATCAAAAACAGATTTTGCCTCTTGTAAAATTAAATCTGTATGAGGATAACGTTGTGAAAAGTGACTAAGCACTACTTTACGTACATTTGCATTTTTTGCTATAGTTGCTGCCTGTTCAGCGGTTAGGTGTCCCCGATCTTTTGCTTCTACAGAATGTTGTTTTAAGTATGTCGCTTCGCATACCAAAAGATCTACATTTTCAGCTAAATCGGCTGCTGCTTGACATACTCTAGTATCCATAACAAAAGCCATGCTTTGTCCTCTACGTAAAACGCTTACATCCTCAACAGCAATACGTTTTCCATCTACCTCAAGATAACCATCTCGCTGCAACGCACCTATAGAAGGACCTTTTACGTTATACTCAGCAAGTTTATTTGGCAACATTGTTCTTCCATCTTTTTCTTGTATCCTATACCCAAAAGTATCGACACTATGGCTGAGTTGTTTTGCTGTTATTACAAATTGCTCATCTTCAAAAATAACGCCTTCTTGCGAAACAGGACAATCGACAATGTGTGCTACATCGTGAAATATTGTCGATTTTCGTAAGCGCTCATAAAATTCTTGGCCGGAAACCGGATAGTATATTTCAATAGGGTGTGCTACTTTATCCAAAGAAATTCTTTGCGATAAGCCAGCAAGTCCTAAACAATGGTCACCATGAAAATGGGTAATAAATATTTTGGTTATTGCTGAAGTAGAAACGTTGGCATATATCATTTGCCGCTGTATACCTTCTCCAGGATCAAACAAAAAACCCTGTTTGTCCCATTTTAACAAGTAACCGTTGTGGTTTCTATAACGTGTAGGAACTTGCCCCGAGGTTCCTAAAATAGTTAGTTCTCTTTGTGACATACTTCACTTCTTTCTAAGGAAATTCAACATGAGCTGCAAAAAAGTTTTCAAGCGCGTTTAATGCAATTAGAACAGGGCACTTAGAAGTACGTATTGCTCTGTAATTAAAAGTAATGATACTAATCTAAACACAATATATAAGAACTCCAAAACAAACAACATCCGAAAACAACTTATTAGGATTTACGTTTGTTACTGCTACCAGGAGGTAGAAGATTTCTCAATAAAGAACGGTTATCTTCATTACCCGTAGAATCTTCCTCTTCCTCTTCTTCAAAATCTTCGTCACCCAAACCAGCAAATGTATCATCATCAAAGCTTGGATCTTGAACTATTTCCTTCATATCACATGATATTGTAGCTTCTACATCATCATAAAGATCTGGCTCTGCTGGTATTGCTATTGGAGAGCTTTCTGCTTCTTTTACTAGTTCTTCCATATCACAAGCAAGCGTCTGTTCTACATCATCATCAATATTCGGTTCATTAGGTATACTTACAGAACTATCAGTAAATTCTGAAATATGAGATGACATTGTAAAATCGCGTTGTGTTGACGGTTCAAGAGGAATAGAAATATCATTATCACTTGTAATAGTTTGCGCACGTGCAACTTCAGAATCATAGCCTTGGTCTGTTAGGTCATCAACTTCAAGTTCTGGAGCAGATGTTATTTTGGTTTCTGGAATTGCTCGTTCTTCATCAATCGCCAAAGGGTCATCTTCTTCTTCAAAGAAACTCTCATCTACTTCTTCTGCTGCGATAGTACTTTGCGAGTCACTATACGCTTCTATAGCAACATAATCTTCAGCTATTCCTTGTTGATCTGCTTCACTTTCCGTGTAGGCTTCTATATACTCTTTTTCCTGGCTTTCTTCGTGATAATCTGCAGAAACCACTTCCTCAGATACATAGTCAGAAGATGTCATTTCTTCTGAGACATATTCTTCTGAGACATATTCTTCAGACGCATAATCATCAGATGTCATTTCTTCTGAGACATATTCTTGTGAATCATCAGCCTCTGATATTATTTCTTCTGATTCATATGAACGATTAGTGTCATTACTGTCATTCGAGTGGTCAAGATCGTTATCAACAACTGAAACAACGCTATCTGTTGCAACTTCTTTATTCTCGTCTAAACGATCTTCCATTTTAAAACGTCCCGCAATTGCAGATACTATACAAATCTGAAATAAAAGGACCAAGGATAATTCATAGTTTGCAATACCAGTACTTTGCCAAGTGTTTATAATATTGCTCTTCATTTCTATTACATTTTCAAAATTAGGCATAACAACAATGAGGGCATCTGGTGCGTTAGAAATTCCTTCATATATATGAAGTGCAAACATTCCCAAGCAACCAAAAGCTCCAAGTAACATTTTTTTATATTTTGTTATCTTGGATAGCGTATAGATAACTCCCCATCCCCACATGAGGATAATAAGAATATCTAGCACAAAATTGCTATACGCTTGAAAAAAAATATCTGCTGTGTTCAAAATAATCTCCCTAAACATGTATTATAAAAAAATTATAGTGTCACACTTACAAACTTCCAACGAAAAAATAAAAATATGCTTGGTATATGAAAAAAAAAAAATCATAATTATCTCAAAAAATAGAACATCTCAAATTTTAAGGATTTTTCAACATGTATAAAAATTTAATTATTGCTTTATTATCTGTTAGTTGTTTCTTATTTGCCGATGAGAAAGTAAAAGGACAAATAGAAGATTTTCTAAGACAACAAAATTTATCACAAGGCTCAAGCAACACAAAAGCTACCCACGCAAATTCACCTCAAGGACTTGAAAAATTACAAACATGGACACACATGGGAGCACCTGTTACTGAAATCATACTACAAGAAACACCTGACATTAAAGTTACTGTTTACAATTGTCAACCACACAAACGATATTGGTATCGCTTACAAGGATCTATTTTAAACGTAGATTTGTGGTATGGCTTTTATCAATACTCAAACCAATTCAATAATCGTACATTTTTTCAAAATCAATTTAATAGTACACATACAAAACAAACGCCTTCACTGCAACCAAACCAACTCGAATTAACCACTTATTATAAAACGACCGATTATGGAAACGTAGTGGTAAAATATTCCCATGGTCATGTTTATCCAGGATACCAAGCATTTTCTTATTACTGCAATAGAGGTAATAGATACTGGGTTGAATTGCAAGAAAATCAAACCCAAAGTTCTTATTGGTACGGGCCTTATCCTTACTATTTCTCTCAACCTAAACCAAAACTAAAAATAGTTGTTGCGTTAGATAAACCCCAATACGAAGTAAATGAAAGTCCGAGTATCAAAATATCGGTACACAATAACTCTTCGCGGGCAGTGTGGTTAAAGTTTACAAATGGCATGAGAGGTGATTATATTTTGGATAACAATTATCACTGGTCAAAAAATATGATGTTTACTCAAGTTCTTGGACGCGAATTAGTGCCTGCATATGGAAAAATAGAGCTCTTTCAAAAAAATCATTCTCTCAGAAGATACGCATTAAATCCAGGTCAACATCGTCTCGTCGGAGTAGTTAAAACACGTAATTATGGTACTTTGCGCAGCAATGAGGTCACTTTTTCTGTAAGACGCTCAAGCTTTCCGCCACATAATTCTCCTTCAACAAAAGCATTAATGGACAAAGCAATTAAATTGATGAAAAAAGGAAAGTACAATATTGCGCGAAAATTGCTCACAAAAATAACCCAAATAGAACCAAGCAATATTATAGCGGTTTATAACTTAGCTTGTGTAGAAGCAATTACTTACCACGAAGACTTAGCTTTAGATTACCTAGCACGTGCATTTGAGTTAGGGTATCGAGATTTTGCTCATATAAGACAAGATCCAGACCTTAACAATGTTCGTTACCTAAGGCGCTTTCGTAGATTAATAAAAAAATACCAATACTAAGGATTTTTAAACGAAATTTTCTTTTGGGAAAAGAAAACTAAAGTATTAAACGATATAAGTTTTATAGACAAAAGAACCCAGCAAATATCGATTCGAGTAATACGATGTAGAGGCCGTCTTATACCACCAAGAGCGACACGATACGAGACGATCCCTACATCGCACTTAGTTTAAGCATCTTATAAAAGATGCCATTTAATTTAGCAACTCATTACCTTGGATATTTGTAATTATTGTCGTATTTATTATATAAATCGATATAACTAGATATCATTTTTGATAATGTAAATTCTTTACAGGGAGTATTTTTTGAAACGGAGAGTTGCTTTATTATCTTTTCTACCGTATCTTTTCTCGTAAAATCAGCAACACAACCATTTGTATAGTATTCTAATAATTCAGGCAAGGAATCAACATTACTTGCCACAACAGGAACTCCGTGGCTCATAGCTTCAGCTAAAACAAGCCCAAAACCTTCATAACGCGAAGGCATAACAAACAAATCAAAAGCAGCAATACAATCGGCTGCATCCTTTCGAAAACCTGGTAAACGCACTTTGATATTATCAATAGTGCAGTAGCTCTCTAACTTACTGCGCTCTTCTCCCTCCCCCAGAATAACAACTGCCCAATGCTCCCCTTTTGGAATATGCGCACTCAGTTCGGTCAAAAGATTAAAAAAAACATCATAACCTTTCTGGCGATTTAATCTTCCAACAGAGCCAATAATTTTCGTACAATGCTCAATTCCCCAAATACACTTCAAATCAGAAATTTTTTCGGGAGATAGGCAAGTAATGTCTGTAATACCATTATATATAACTGGTAAAGCTTTACTTGTAACACCTATTTTTTGCGAATGAAATTCTTGTACTGCTTTTGAAACCACTGTCATACAATCGCAAAGGCGAAAAGTAAGGCGATCTAAAATGAAATGCCAATTTTTTCCTTTGCGTTTTTCCGCAATATGTATGGTGTTAACCAAAATATATTTTCTCCGCCAGGAATTTAGCCGAGAAACGACATTAGCATGAATAAGATGCGCGTGAACAATTTGCGGCTCAATTTCACTAAGAAAACGTCGCAATTTCCAAATACGCCAGATACTTAACTTTGTTAAATTAAGACTAAGAATGCGGATACCAAGTGCCTGGAGTTTTTCGACAACAATAGAGTTTTCAGGTACTTTCAATAACGATACAACAGTCACTTCATGGTTAAGGCTTTGTAAACCACGGCTAAGCTCCAATACAATTTGCTCCGCTCCAGCAGGGCGCAATTCAGTAATTACTTGTACAACCTTCATAATGAATTTCTACATAATTAAAGTTTTATGAAAAGACATTTCGCGAATAGCGTAATACACACCTTCACGGCCAATACCACTATCTTTGACTCCACCAAATGGAAAGTGTTCTGCTCGAAAACCAGGACCGTCATTTACTGCTAAAGCACCTACTTCTAATTCTGCGTAAAGTTTTTTTGCTACAGATATATTTTGAGTAAATACGCCTGACTGTAATCCGTAGTTTGAAGAATTAATACTTGTGATCACTGTATCTAGATTAGAAAATTTAAATAGTGGTATAACAGGACCAAATGTCTCTTCAGCAACTACAGGAGAATTAGCAGTAACATTCTCTAGTATAGTAGGAAAGATAATATTGTTTTCACGCTTATTCCCAAGTAAAACAGAAGCTCCAAGCTCAACTGTTTTTTGAATACGTGAAAATACTTCATCTGCAGCTAATTTGTTCACTAAAGGTCCAACAAAAGTATCGTCTTTGCTTGGATCGCCAACTTGCAATTTCTGCGCTTCGCTCACGAGCTTTTCTTTATAAGAATTGTAAATACCATTGTGAACATAAATTCTTTTGCAAGCTGTACAACGTTGGCCTGCTGTTCCAAAGCGTTGCTGGATAGTAGTCTTCACTGCCAAATCAATATCGGCATCATCCATCACAATAAGAGGGTCATTACCACCAAGTTCAAACAATAATTTCTTAAAACCTGCATTTTTAGCAATCGCTTTCGCTACCTTTGTACCGCCAGTAAAATTAATGCAATCAATCCGGGGATCAGCAACAATTTTATTCATAACCTCTACGTCAGGAACGCACATTTGTAAAACATCCTCGCTTATTCCCGCTTCATAACATAAACGTAAAATTTCCTTGGCAGATAAATAATTTTGAGGACTTGGTTTAAACAAAATAGCATTTCCTGCCGCAAAAGCCGGTCCAATTTTATGCATGGCAATGTTGAGAGGAAAATTAAATGGCGTAATCGCCAAAACAGTTCCTAAAGGAAATAACTGCACAATCCCAACGCGATTTCTTTGTGGTGGATAAGCGTCAGAATGCAAAGCTTCACCTTTTATATTCTTTGCTTCACTAGCAGCACACAGCACCGTATTTTGAGAGCGTCGTACCTCGACGCGACTATCACTAATAGTTTTTCCGGTTTCAGAAGTAATGAGTTGCGCAAGTTTTTCTGCATTTTCAGCTAATAATCTTCCTAAATTTTCAAGAATCACTGCTCTTTGAAAATATGGAATCGCACGCAATTTTTTCTTACCTACATATAAACGAGCAATTGCTGTATCTGTCTCTTCAGCAGAACAAAACGGAAATTCTCCCAAAGAACGATTATTAAAAGGATTTTTAACTGTAAACATATTCATAAAATCTCTTCCTAAGAAGGATGCGGTCACATCCTAAAAAAATACTTGGTGTAGTAACTTTAAACCTGCAAAAAACAATGCACACTTAAAAAGTGTGAAAAAATAAATTTGAGGAATCCACTTTAATGCATATATACCAATGCGCGTACCAATCACACCAGAAACTAAAATAACTAAAATAAGATATGAGTACTCAAAATAAGAAAAACCAAGGTACAAAAAGATAGGCAATTTCGTAGAATGAATAAAACCTTGCATTGCTGATTTATTTGCAACAATTTCTTCTTTTGTTAAATCCTTACGCACAAAAAATAATGCTAAAAACGGTCCAATAGCCCCAACTAGAATCCCCAAAATACCTGCAAAAAAGCCAACAATCGCAAATCCTCTATTTCCCAAAACAATATCGGGAATATTTTTTGGCTTAAAAATTGTGTAAAAAATAAATGTTGTGATAATTAAATACGGAACTGTTTTGGAAATTTTAGGCAGAAAGGCACCAGCACAAATTGCTCCAACAGATGCACTGAGTGCAAAAAAAATAAATAATTTTAAGCGCATAACATCGCGTAATAAATAGCTTCTAAATCCATTTGTAAACATTTGAACAAAGCCGTGAACAGGTATTATAATAAAAAGAGGTAGATACAATGTCATAAACGAAAAGAGAAGCACACCACCACCTGAACCAGTAGTAGAGGAAATAATTGTGCTAAAAATAGTCACTACTATAAGAAGGCATATGTCTAAATAATCAATTGCTAGTTCATTCACAGAGAATCCTTCTAGGAAAGTGAAATAATACCCAAGTGTAAAAAAATTTTAATATATAATTATGCATTTTTATAAAAATATTGCAAAATTTATAGTAGAATTAGAAAAAATAAATAGAAATTAAGAGTGTCATAGTTGGTACTTTAGGGTGAGAGAAAATAATTTATCTCTATAGCCCTTAGAATAAAAGCCTACCCAAAATAGATTTTAGGCATATAGAAATAAATAATATACTCCTTTTGCTTGACTTTTTATCTGTCGTTATTTCTCACTTACAGAGATAGACATTTTGAACATGCAAATATCTAATAAAATTCCAGCTCAGGGTTGGGTATATTTATTTTCACACGCCTTACAACTTAGGGATGCTGCGAAAAAGAGGGTACAATCCTCTGCACCCGCCCTTAAATTCGAAATCGGAGACCATAGATGTTAAAGTATGTGCTTATAGTTTTATTAATTTTAATACCTATTTTGAGTGCAGAAACATATATATCTGTAAATCCTATCGAAGTATCTGTTGCTCCACAAGAACAAATTCCCTATATAGTTGGTCTTGTTAAAGATGGAGAAGTGCAACAAGTTCTTCCCTGGGATTTTAAATTTTCTGCACAAAAAGGAAGTTTTTCAGGAAACGTATATAAAGCTCCACCTGTCCCCGGAACATTTCTGGTTTTTATTCGCTATAAGACCATAGAAAGCGTAGCAATTGTAAACGTTATTGGTCGCGAACCTGTTGCTAAAATAGCAATTACTCCAGAAGAAGTTAATCTTCAAGCAGGAGAATCCGTTAACTTTACAGCAACTCCTCTCGGCAAAACCAAAAATGCTCTTTTCTACCAAGTAGCTTGGATGGCAAAAGGTGGAAAAATCGATTCAAATGGAAAATTTACAGCGGGAAATAATCTTGGAAAATACCAAGTAACTGCTCTTGGTCCTAACGGCTTAAAAGCAGTCGCAAATGTTAACATTCAAGAACAACGTGATGTTCTTCAAGAAATAGTCATTTCTACTCCTAAAAAGAAAATATACGTAGGTGAATCATTACAACTAACAGCGACAGCATACAACAACCGCCGTCAAATAATTGAGAGTGAATACTCATGGCAGTCTACTTCAGGAGAACCAAATAGCCAAGGTTACAATTTTAAAGCTGAAAAAGTAGGTGTCTACAAAATTAAGGCCTCTTCGGTTGACGGTAATGTAGAAGCCTCTATACAAATAGAAGTAGAAGCAATTCCAGCAAAGCTACAAAAAATAGAGCTTATAGCTAACAAAGAACCTATATATCCAAACACAACATTGCAAATCACAAGTCAAGGTTATGATCAATACGGTAATAAAATAAATTTCCAGCCATTGTGGAATGCAAGTGGCGGAAACATAGACGCACAAGGAAACTTTACTGCAAAAGAACCAGGAATATATAGCGTCCAAGTAAAAGATGCTCAAAGTAATGTACAACAACAAATCGCCATTAAAATTCTTCCAAATAAAAATATTGTTGCTGATAACATAAATACAGATGACAACCCACAACAAAACGAAAATTTGGTAGAAAACACTCAAGATACATCTGAAAATAGCGAAAATAACAGCAAAGAAGAGTATCTTTCTAATACACCAGAAAATTTCGAGCGTGATTTTCCTGAGGAAAATGAAAACGATATAAATAAACATGTAGAAATATTCTCAGAGAAAACCCCTGATGATCTAACAAATGATGATGGCGTAGATACAGCTTCCGAAATGTTCTCGCGTGAACAGGAAGACGAATTAATAAATCGCGACCAAGATCAAACCACAGATAACCAACAAGATTCTTCAAATAAAGAAGAGAATAATCAAGCAGATTTAACAAACCGCGAGCAGAATAACGATCAAGAAAACCCATCGCGCGAACAACAAGACGAACTCATAGAAAATGAAATTGTAAACAACGAAATCGAAGAACCTAAACTACCAGATAATACAAACGAAATAATACAAGCCGGTATAAAAATTAACACTGAAAGCATCTCTCTACAACCAGGAGAAACATATCAATTCTCAACAAATATTGCAGGGGGAATAAAATGGGAAGCTACAGGAGGTACTATCGATAACAGCGGACTTTTTACCGCAGGGAGCGCTGTAGGAGAATTTGTAGTTGTTGCTACAAACGGTGATACACATACAAAAGCTAGCATTTATGTCTTTCGAGGTCTGCAAGAAGTTACTGAAGTTTCGCGTTTAGAAATTCTTCCAAAAAATGTAACGCTTCAGCCAGGAGAAAGCGCACAATTCTCAGCGAATGCTTATGATAAAAATAACAATAAAATAGCTGTAGATATAACATGGACTGCAACAGGTGGTTCTATTGATAACAGCGGTTTATATACAGCGAACAATACCGTTGGAAATTATAGTATTAAGGTTGCGTCTTCAAAACAAGATTTACAAGCTTCAGCGCGCGTTGTTATAGCCACAAACAATGAATACACATTACAAGTTTCTCCTGTGGAACCTCGTGTAAAACCTGGAGAACAAGTACGTTTTCAAGTTGCACTTAACAAAAGTAACAAAGAAATTTGGTCATGGCCTTGGGAATACACATTTGTTGCTAGCGAAGGACAAATGAACGATACAGTATATACTGCTCCACAAAAACCTGGTGCATACAACATCGAAATTCGCCACCCAAAAGCTGTAACCAATGTAATTGTCATTGTGGGAACAGAACTTGAAAACTCAAAAATCAAAGAAATTCAAGTTAATCGCGACAGTCTAACCTTACAACCTTTTAGTAAATATACTTTCATTGCAAATGCAATAGCAGAAGATGGTAGTGTACAACAAATATCTCTTTTATGGCGAGCAAATGGCGGTAAAGTAGATGCAAATGGAACTTATACGGCAGGTAATACGCCAGGGAATTATACTATAGAAGTTTCTGATCCTGTATCAGGCGCTACAAAAACTATAAATATAACCGTTATCGAAAAAAAATCAGACATATTCAGCATTGAGTCTGACCCAAAAGAAATTATACTACCAATAGGTACACAGCAAAAAATCAGCTTCAAACTACGCCAAGGTTCCTTTGAACAATTTTCATGGCCATGGGAATACAAGACAAGTGTTTCTGCTGGTACGTATGAGAATGGCGTATATACAGCGCCAAGTAAAACAGGCGAATACCTGCTAGAAGCTGTACATAAGAAAGCAAAAGCAAAATTTAAAATAACAGTAACACCTCCACAAATTCAATCTTTCACAATAAAAAGTGCACAAAAAACTGTAAAAGAGGGAACAAAAGTAAAATTTGCGGCCGAAATCACAGATCCACAAGGCAGCCGCACATTTCCTTTAGAATGGAGTTGCTCTGGGGGACAAATTAAGCAAAATGGTTTATACCTAGCAAGTGAATCAGGAGCACAAACCATTACCGCCCAAATCCCAGGAACAGACATCTCTGCCCAAACAACCATAAATGTTATTGGTAGAATGAAAATGTTTGTCGAGCCAAAGAAACTCGAAATTCCAGTGGGCGAAAAACTTCGTTTAAAAATAACAATGTACAAAGGTAAAGAAAAACTATGGGCATGGCCTTGGGAATTTAAATGTGTTGCAGAAAAAGGCTCATTTCACGAAACACTATACACTGCTCCAAACGAACCAGGAACCTACCGCGTAAAGATTCGCTATAAAAAATGGGTAAAACGAACAAAGGTTGTTGTTTATACTCCTAACAATAACAAAAGTCGTATTGTAATTACTCCGCAAACCGTTTCTTTAGAACCTCTAAGAAAACACCATTTTACTGCTGAAGTTTACGATGCCCAAAACAATAAATTATCAGCTAATCTACAGTGGCAAGCCCAAGGCGGAGTCATGGAAGGTGACGGAACTTACACCGCAGGTGCAATTAGCGGTGATTATATAGTAAAAGCTATTGATCGCGAACGAGGTTTGGAAGGACAAGCAACAATTTCTATTGTGGAACCAATAGAACGAATTGTAATTGTTCCAGGAAATAAAAATATGCAACCTGGCCAAACATTCAAATTTACAGCAATGGGAGTTAGACAAAACAACGAAGAAACATCTGTTGATGTAAATTGGCGCGCTACGGGAGGTGACATTACACCTGAAGGCCTATTTACAGCGGGTCAAAAAGAGGGGCGTTACTTCACTGTTACCGCAAATACTCCAAACGGTCTTAGTAGCACTGCTAAAATTAGAATTCTAAGTAGTAGCAGTGTACGTTTAAAAATAATTCCAGAAAGCACCAAATTAGCTCCTGGTGAAAGCCTACAATTCAAAGCAATAGGAATTGATAACAATGAAAATGAAGTGGTCATCACTCCGAAGTGGTTTGCTATTGGCGGTACGATAAGTAAAGATGGTATTTACTATGCGGGAAACAAAGCTGGACGATATTATGTTACTGTTATTGACATGGAAAGCCACTTATTTGCTAAAGCACCTATAGTGATAGAAGAAAGGCAACAACATAACATAGGCTACTCACTGCGTATTTCAGCTAGTAGTACAAAAGTACGTCCTGGAGAAAATGTAGTTATTAAGCCTGCCCTACTTAAAAATGATAAAACAGAGTGGACATGGCCTTGGGAATTTAAATACAAAGCTTCAGACGGAGTATTAGTCGGCGAGTATGGTAATATTTGGATTGCTCCCAAGCGCCCAGGTACATACACTCTTACAGTAGCGCACCGTAAAGCTACCCGCGAAATCGTGCTTGAAGTAGAAGGTGAATACGGACAACGCATCAAACGAATAGATCTACGACCGAAAAAAATTGCATTACAACCTGGAGAACTTTATAAATTTACAGCCGCAGCCTATTTAAGCAATGGCCAAAGATACCCTGCGCAAATATCTTGGTCTGCCACAGGAGGAAAAATTGACCAAAGTGGTACATTCCAAGCAGGTAGAGCTCCTGGTAACTACGTAGTTATTGCAAGACACCAAGGAGTAGAATCTGTTGCAGAAGTAGTGATTGGCCGTAAAAATACTACATATAGTTTAGGCCTTGATTGGGGAAGGTCACTGCGCAGCGGCCGTGTATCGCGAAAACAAACGCAAAAATTCATATACGGCAACGTTTTTACTAAAAACGCAAGTGATTTAGAACAATTTAGACGTGGCTTTATCAAAGGTTATGGTGCAGCGGGTTTATATCTTTTCCAAGAATTACTATGTCACACAGCTAGTGATTTTGGAAAAATATACGGGCACAACCTCTATTGGGGAAATGTAACCAAAAACCAACTGGCGAATTTTATTCGTTCGTATGTACTTCGTTTACCTGATAGTTGTCACCATTCGTTTAAACAAGGTTTTGTTAGTGGTTACAAACATTACAAAGGCGGTAGTATTTACGAACAAATATACCGCTGGGCTAAGTACCGCAAATAAAACTGTACTAAGAAAAAAATCCCTGATATAATAAGATAATGTAAATTTAAGTGACCTGTTGAAACTCAGGTCACTTAGAGTGCGCAAATCGCACTCTAAAAATCTTATTGAAGGGATTTTTTTTTATGAAAAATATATTTTTATTAAGCCTTATTTTATCTGTGTGCCTAGTGGCCAATGATTTAGATAAAGCGCCAAAGAACTTTGACAAATTTGATGCACAGGCTGTTTTTGTTGACTTTCAACAAGTAAGTGTTGACTTAGTTCTTGATGTAAAAAACCGCAAGGCAACAGCAACAACCACAATTTCTTTTTTTCAACCACAAGATGGGTATCCAATATTTGACCTAGTTCCCTCAGTAAGTTCTGCGAAAGTGGATGGTCAAGAGTTATCGTCAGATTCATGCCCATCAATCAGCTCACCTGACAACGCAACTACTTTTCGCGTTGTACGCACGCAACTTGCTGCTGGTATGCACGAACTTCAAATAACAAACTCTTTCACTAAAAATCTTGAGTTTACATCGCAAGGTGTTAAACTTGGTTTTTTTATGTCTGATCTAAGCAAACGTACATTCATCGAACAGTACTTGCCTGGTAACCTAGAGTTTGATCAATATCCAACTCAACTACAATTAAAAATATTGAACGCTCAGTATGAGCACCGCGTAATGGCTAATGGTACTACTCAAAAATTGGGAAGTAACCAGTATTCCATTTCATTCCCACAGTACTTCACTGCATCTTCTTTCTACCTACACATTGTAAATCCAAATGCAATGACCATCATTGAATTTGATTACAAAGGTATGGAAAAAACAATTCCGCTAACTGTTTACGCAAAAAGTTCTTCTTTAGCAAGCAATGGAATGCGCGATTTGAAAAAGTACATGGCAGAACTAGAAACAACATTTGGCCCTTTTTGTCACCCACAATTTATTGCATACATGACACCAGGTGGTGGTGGAATGGAACACTGTGGAGCGACAATCACTTCTCTATGGGCTTTAGGTCATGAACTAACTCACTCGTGGTTTGCACGTGGAATTATGCCATCAAGCGGTAACTCTGGATGGATGGATGAAGCGATTGCAAGCTGGAGAGACAAAGGTTACCCAAGTAAGCGTCCTGCAAATCGTACTCCTGTAAATCTAGCAGGTAATTCTGAGTATCGCCGTCATACACCTTACGCTTCTTATAGCTCAGGTATGACATTTATTGCAGAGCTAGATTATATTCTTAGCGCTCAAGGTGGTATGAAAAAGCAATTACGCGAGTTCTACGCAAATAAACACCACAACAATATCACTACAGAGTTATTTAAAACATTTGTAGAGAAAAAAGCTGGTAAAAGTTTATTTGATCGTTTTGATCGCTACGTCTACGGACAAAGCGAAGAAGCGGTAACAAACGAGAGACATGCACATGAGCATCACGATTCAGTATGTCGTCCTTTTACCGAAAAAGAACTAAAAGATAATCTATAATATTTACGTCTCAGGTGTCATGCCTGAGACGCACTTCATCTTATTTTTCTTGTTTTGCTTCGACTAAAAATGCAAATAAAGATTTACGATCTTTTATAATACCATCGCTTTCATGCAAATCCCGCCTTGTAAACCCCAATGTTATATGTGGGTAATATCGCTCGGCATTAAACTTCTGCGGGTCGCCACCTCTTTCAACGTACAAATCCCATATTTTTTTACGTATATTTCGTAGATCTAGCGATTCGACCACGATATAATAAGTATGCTCTTTCTTGCCATCGATTTTTTTTTCGCCTCTACCAATACAAATGATATCAAATCGCGCATTTTGAATTTTCATATCCTTAGCGATTTCGTTAATCTCTTCTATAGAAATATAATTACGTAACTGGTTATAATATTCTGGAGGGGTAATAACGGTAATGTGCGCTTCGCCTCTATTTTTTAGAGTTTTTTCCAACTTTACCTGTAAATCATCATAAACTTTCTTTACATGTTTGTACGGCAAATTAAGAATCAAATAACTATCAAAAGCTCCCGTACCTGAATGCGCAATAAACGACACAGATTTACTTTCGTGGATTTGACTAGAAACCTCTAAAGTAAATTTTTCTTCGTTAGCAAAAATGGATACTATAAGCAAAAAAACTATTAACAAACGCATATTATTATCCTTAATAATAAATTCTCCTAAATTGCAAATCACTATTTTTTATAATAGACTATTATACAATCAAAAACCATCAAAAGAGTAAAACAGCTATGAAAGTGTGATTATGAATTTATTACATGTAACAAAAGCTTCAACACAAAATGCTCATCAAAAATTAACTAAAATGGCAGAAACTTTACAAAAAATTAATCATCGCAATTTTCAAAAAATCTATTCTGTAGAACAAGACGATAATAATTATTATTTAGTACTAGAAGCCGTTTCGGGAAACACACTTTCATGGTGGTTACAACAACAAACACTCTCTATCAGTCAAACAACAGCAACTATTTACCAATTGCTAGATGGAATCTTTGCCGGACATAATCTCGGAATCATTCACCAAGCTATTCATCCTAAGAATATTTTCTTACAAAAAAATGGTCATGTAAAAATAATGATGTATGGACTTAATTTGAGTAAGGGAATGACAGGATTTGAGCCACAGTTATCTAATCAACAGTCTGAAAAAAATTATAAAATAAGCGAAAACGAAGCATACCATTTTTGGTCTCCTGAACTTTACCAAGGAGAACAACTCGACGAAAGATCTGATATTTTCTCTATAGGAGTTTTATTTTACTATCTCCTTACCAAACAGTACCCTTTTGGACAACAGCAAGGTATATCTTATCTCAATCATATGCTAAAAAATGAACCTACCTCCATTCAAAAATACTTGCCGGATATCAACCCTCAACTCCAAACAATCATTACCAAAATGCTACAAAAAAAGAAAGAACAGCGCTACCAAAACGTACAGCAAGTTCTCGAAGATTTGTCAAACATACTAGATAAAGCAGCGAAAAAGCTAGTAACCAGCGACAGTATCTCACCAAAAATAAATACCAAAACAGTGGAACAATTAACTGTGAAAACAGCCCAAGACAAACGTACCTTAGTACAACTACTCTCACTAGCATATCAAAGTACATCCAATGCCCATCTTATCAAAAAAAAGCTATTTCACACTATCACAACTCAAAAAAACGATACAGATTATTTATTAGATATTTATCACAAAATTACTCTTCGCGGTTTAAGAAATCCATCCAAACTTTATCAAAGTATCACAAAGATCAAAACACTTTTAGAAAACTCTGATACTTCGAAAGAACAATTAGAGAAATTTATTGAACAAAATATTTTATACAATCTAAAGTTTTTTGATTCACATGACAATAATGTGGAATTCAACCCCATAACAAGCTTAGACATAACTTCTTTGGAATCTGAAAGCTCTCAAGATGAAATTTTTTCGAAACAAAGCGAATCAAATACTCCACCCAATATAAATATTTCCAAACCTGAAAACTCTCAAGAACAAAGCGAATCAAATACTCCACCTAGTATAAATATTTCCGAACCTGAAAACTCTCAAGACGCAATCATTTCGCAACAAAGCGAATCAAATAACATAAATACTTCCGAAACTAAAAGTTCCCAAGAACAAAGCGAATTAAGCACTCCACCCAATATAGATATTGCTGAATCTAAAGGCTCCGATACTTCCAAACCTGAAAGCTCCCAAGAACAAAGTGAATCAAATACTCCGCCAAGTATAGAAATTTTTGAACCTAAAAATCCATCATCTAAGAAACGTCATAGAAAACTAGGCGCAATACTTATTTCTCTAGATATTATCAATAGATCGCAACTCAAAAATGCCCTCGCCTATCAACAAGAATATAGTGTACGTTTAGGCGAAGCTTTAATTCTACTTAATTATGCAACGGAAATACAAGTATATCAAGCTCTTGCACGACAGAATAACCTACCCTATGTTGATCTTTCAACGGGAGATATCCCTCCAGAAGTTATTGAGTGTGCTCCAAGACAAATTGTAGAAGAAAAGCAAATTATCCCAGTAAAAAAGACTGCTAGAGCAATCTACGTCGCCTTTTCAGATGTAACAGATTTAGAGACCTTAGAGGACCTAAGATTTTTACTCGCTTGTGATATAGAACTGGTCGTTGCAACTCCAACATCTATCGCACAAGCTATTAAAAAACACTATGATGTTGAGCAAAGTAACCTCGAAGATATGTATGATATGCTAACCTCCGCTGACCTTGGCTACGATTTAGACGATGAAATAGAGTATGCACCTGTAAAATCAGACGATGCAGACTATGAAGAAGATGATGACGATGACGATGATGGAATGAACTCTGAGATTGTCGATGAATGTGATCGTAGCGATCTTCGTGAAATTGCATCTTTAAAACGCCGTAATTATGCAAAAAAAAGTTATGATTTAGATAAAAGCACAGAAACAAAACCCAAAGTAGGATTGAGAAAAAAAGCCCTAAAGAAACCAAGTAAATTGGAGACGGAAACTCAAAAAAGACAACAAGCTTTAAAAGTTGAACGTAAAGAAAAGCGTAAGATTACTATACAACGCGAAAAAAGTTGGCAAAAATGGCTCTCTGGAGATGCAGGAATTCCTGGACCAGTGGAACGTTTCACCTCTAAATTCAAAGTTCTACTAAAAATATCGCAAGCAACTATAGGAATGTATTTTGTGTTATTTGCCAATGCTGTAGATATGATCATTGACACCGTTAGTAGTTATGTTCAAGGAATTTTTCGCGCCTGGAAGATGGCCCACACAATGAAAAAGGCCGCAAGAAGAACAAAAGACCCTTCAATCTTAGTATCGGAACTGTGGAGTGACTACAACAAAGCACGTGCACTGCTATATCGATTGCTCTATAACTCTAGCACCACAAAAAAGCAGATAACAAAACTAGATAAATACCAAAGAGATATTGTATTAACCCTCGTTCTTGAGGCAAGGTACCACCTTGATCAAATGCGCAGAGATCTAGATTTTGTTAATCGAAAGGAAACGCTTGCAACAGGAAAAAAAACCATACTAGACTTCTTGTTGAGCTTTATACCAAACCCACTAAGTGTATTTACACCAATAAAAGATTTTTTTGTGCTGGTATTTTGTATGAAATACAGCCGAGAAGATATCAACTACTTACACTGCTCTTTTTTACACGACTATCACAGTTTAATAGTAAAACTAGAAATAGAACACAAAATAGATAACATCGAACATATTCCTCTTGATCACGAAGACAATATCCGCAAGCAATACCAATTACCTACGCAAGAAAATATAGATAAAGTTATTTCTCATTCTCGCGAAACACTACATAAAATGATTTGCGCTCTATGTAAAGCCGACACATTCTTTTCTTCGCAAAAATGGAGTCTCAACGAATTAGTTAACGAAATTAATCGCCGTAAAAAAAACTGCGATCCTCTTCTTATACTCGATTTAGAAATACGATTATCCAAACTCATCACTAAAACTTTACAAAACAATAATGTAAAATTTGATGCTACAGAAAAACAACAACAAATAAGTGAACAAAAAGAACGACATTACTCTTTAAACTTACAAAAAAAACTCACTAAATTGTTTATCTAAGTGATCTTACTACTTAAAACTAGCTTGCAAAAACCGTACATAAACAGTACCATATAAATAGTAATGTACTTCTTATGTAAAATGCATAGTGAGAAAAATAATGTCAGAGAATATGGAACAAAAATGCCAACGCTTTCAAAAAGCGCTGGATATTTTTATAGAACGTGTAGAGAAAGATAAATGGATTCAGGCAGTGGTCCTTATCGGAGAAATTTCACCACAAACTATTTGGTCTAAAGAACATTTATTTTTGTGGGTTATTGAGGTTGATGGGGTAACGAAACGCCGTAAAAGCGATGGTGGAGATGAACGCCTTTTCCGTACTTACACGGAAGAAGATATTAACATAGTCATTGAACTCATTCCACGTACGCGTTTTAAACTCATGGTAGAAGGAAATTCGCGCACGGCTTTTACTCATAATTTCTTTGCAAAACGCATCTTAGTTCATAGTAAAGATTCTTCTATTGATCGCTGGTTTCAACAAGCCCACCAACTAGCAACTTCCGACCAAGAAACTTCACTAATGATTGCAACAACATGGGTAATCCAACCATTAAAATATATCGATCAGTTAATACACACCAAAAAAGATATCGAATTAGCACGTCAAGAGCTTCTTGGAGTTGCACACAGTTTAGCGGCAATTGAAATTATTTTGCGCGGCGAAGTATACGAGCATCAGCCCATTTACAAAGCAATAGATTACAATCCGCAGTTATTTGCAACTGTCTACCAAGAAATATTAGGACGACAACGCTCGATGACTAAACTAAAAAAAGCCTTACAAGCTGTGCGAGAATATCTAGAACAAAATCATCAGCACTATTTACGTCCTATCATAAAATTTTACCAAAATAAACCGCATATTGTGCCACTATCGCAAATCTGCGATTCTTTCGCCCACACCCAAATCTATCCATGGCACATCGTTTGTGTTTGCGAATGGTTGTGCAACAAAGGTTTTTTAGAAAAAATATCATTGCCGATTCGCATCACTAAAAAAAGCATAACCGATGTAGAAGAACCAGCGTACCAAGTGAATAAGTAAAAATGTGGAGATAAAATGGAAAAAATACTATCTGTGCGTGGGGCACGAGAAAACAACTTAAAAAACATTGATGTCGAGATTCCACGCGACAAACTCGTTGTCGTTACGGGAGTAAGTGGTTCAGGTAAATCATCTTTGGCTTTTGATACTATTTACGCAGAAGGACAGCGACGTTTTCTAGAATCAATGTCCTCGTGGGCAAAAAGATTCGTGCAACAGCTAAAAAAACCGCAAGTAGATTTTGTAAGCGGTTTGTCACCTGTTGTTTGTATCGATCAAAAAACCATCACCAAAAACCCTCGTTCTACCGTTGGAACAATGACTGACATTTTAGACTACTTGCGGATGTTATATGCAAGTATAGGAACTCCTAAGTGTCCTGTTTGCGAAGAACCTGTCGAGGTATGGAGTTTATATCGTATGATGGAACATATACTCTCCCTTCCCATGGGAACAGAGGTAGAAGCACGTGTTCCCGTATTAAAAATTTACAATGAAGACTATCCCTATCTACTAGAAACTATACGCGCTAGTGGTTACAGAAATATACGCATTGATGGCAAACTCCAAGACATTGGTAATGAAATTGAGTTGGACGAGAGCCAGAATTATTTTATTGAAGTCATTGCTGATGTTTTTACTGTACAAAAAAACATCGACAAGCAAATAATTGCTTCACTAGAACACGCCAATCAAATAGGCGCTGGTTTGTTTAGTTTTCATATTATTAGTAAAATTACCAAAAATAAACGCGATGAGTTCTACCGCGCTTGTGGCTGCAAACAGCATTTCATTTTATCTTCAGAAATGCATCACGGCTGGTTTACATTTAACGACGCCGCCGGAGCCTGTAATACTTGCTCTGGACTTGGAACTTC
The DNA here is from genome assembly GCF_041508025.1 of Candidatus Uabimicrobium helgolandensis. Classification (NCBI taxonomy): domain Bacteria; kingdom Pseudomonadati; phylum Planctomycetota; class Candidatus Uabimicrobiia; order Candidatus Uabimicrobiales; family Candidatus Uabimicrobiaceae; genus Candidatus Uabimicrobium; species Candidatus Uabimicrobium helgolandensis. Next base: position 118,590 of record NZ_CP165719.1, on the reverse strand, counting down.
TATGCGCGTTCATACTCCACTTCTTGTTCCCGATCCATCGAGATCTTTACGTAATGGAGCCTTCGTGAAAGAAGCGCTTAACTGCGACAAGAATACTTGGGGGGGACGCATTCTTGAAAGCTTAGCAAGCCACTACAAGTTCAGTCTAGATACACCATTTGCAAAATTGAAAAAATCGGTTGTCAACATTTTATTCTACGGAACCAACGGCGAAAAACTTCCCATTGTAATACCGCAAGGAGCAACGCAAGGACAACACCATGAAGGAAAAGAAGTTAGTTACCGAGGTATCGCAATTGATATAGAACACAAATACAATTGGTACCGAAAATATGGTGAAGCCAGCAACTGGTCCGAGGAATACTATCGCAAAATTATGGTCGAGCAACCTTGTCCTGATTGTAAGGGAACACGTTTAAAAAAGCAGAGATGTCTTGTTACTATTGACAACAAAAACATCTATCAAATCGGCGAAATGCCACTTGAAGAACTTCACTCCTTTATTCAAAATATCAAAACCGAAGATAAACACTTACAAATACTACAAACCATACAGCGCGAAATTATAGGGCGTTTAGATACCTTAATCAATATCGGACTCAATTATTTAAATTTAAATCGTCGCTCTGCGACACTATCAGGTGGCGAATCTCAAAGAATAAGATTGTCTTCGCAAATAGGTTCTGGGCTTATGGGCATGTTATATGTTTTAGACGAACCAAGCATTGGTTTACATGCTAAAGACAATGCAAAAATGATCAAAACTTTGCGCCATTTAAGAGATATAGGTAACACTGTTATTGTTGTTGAACACGATGAAGACACAATTCGCGCTGCCGATTATATTGTAGAGGTAGGACCAGGGCCTGGTGTTCATGGTGGTGAAATTGTAATGAGCGGCACGGTAAGTAAAATGATTAAAGATAACAATTCCATTACCGGGCTATTTTTAAGTGGTAAAAAACAAATTTCATACCCCAAAAAGCGCAACAAAGGCAACGGAAAACACTTAGAAATTAAAGGAGCACAACACAATAATCTCGATAACCTCGATATAAAAATTCCCCTAGGAAATTTCACATGTATCACCGGCGCTTCTGGATCAGGCAAAAGTTCTCTTATTCACGAAACGCTGTACAAAAAACTATATTCACTGAAATACGATAGCCGCGTTCTTTCTGGTAAACACACAAAGTTCAGTGGTCACGAACATGTAGATAGTGTCATTCATATAGATCAGTCTCCTATTGGACGCACCTCGCGCTCAAACCCTGCAACATACATTGGCTTTTACGACAATATCCGCAAGCTATTTGCATCAACAGACACTGCCAAAGAAAAAGGATATAGCGCGTCACAATTTAGTTTTAATGTCAAAGGCGGACGATGCGAAGAATGCAAAGGCGAGGGAATGATAACCACAAAACTAGCATTTATGCCCGACGTAGAGACCACATGCCCAAATTGCAAGGGAAAACGCTACAACGAAGACACCCTAAGTGTCACCTACAAAGACAAAAACATTTTTGATGTGCTAGAAATGTCTATAGAAAAAGGGGTAGCATTTTTTGAAGACAACAAACTCATTGCCAAAAAACTCAGCGTTCTCAACGACCTAGGACTAGGTTATTTAACAATCGGTCATCCTGCAACTATACTATCAGGAGGTGAAGCGCAAAGAGTCAAATTAGCAGCAGAACTGGCGAAAAGCAAGCGCGGCAAACACAACCTATACATCTTCGACGAACCAACAACAGGTTTACATTTTGCTGACATCCAAAAATTACTAGACTGCTTACGCGGTTTTGTCGACAAAGGTCACAGTGTTATTGTAATCGAGCACAACCTAGACGTCATCAAAACCGCAGATTATATAATAGACTTAGGTCCTGAAGGAGGAGAAAACGGAGGAAGAATAATGGCCAAAGGAACGCCAGAACAAATAGCAAAACAAAAAAAATCACACACCGGACAATTTCTAGCAAAACTCCTAAAATAGAAAATGAATAATCATTAGACGTGAGTGTCTTAAAAAGAAAAGCTATCTATGTTGATGTTGTAATGGAATATGACATTGATCCACTACACTAACAAGAAGTCTATGAATTAATGACAACTGCTTTCATAGGACGACATAAAAGGAGTAAACATAATGCGCACAATATTTTTTCTTACTCTAGTATTTTCAATTGTCTGCAATGCACAAAGTAACATTGAAATACAACTAGACATCACTCACGACGTATTACCACCAAAAAATTTACCACCTTACACTGTGAGTATAACCAGTAACACATTAACCAAACAATTACAAAACAAAGATACAGTTGCTGCGGGAATCTACGACATTACAATTTCACAACCAGGATATAAAATCCAAGTAATCAAGCAACAATTGCTAACAACATATCCTTTTGTTATCAAAACAACTCTGATAGCAAAAAAGAGACAAATATCATTTGAAATAAATCCTTATTATAGTAACGTTTTCCCAAGAATTTTTGATGTAAAGAATAAGAAACAAATCTCTTTCTCTATTACCAAACCACAACAGCCGTATTTATACGTTTGTCATCTTGTTGATGTGCACAGTGTGATCAACGTAAAAACAAACACCAAAGTAGAATTTCGCGATACTTTTCAACCAGGAGAACAAGTACACTTTCTTGTACAATTTATAAAATACAAAACCGTCGAAATTATTGATGTTGTTCCTCCAGGTGAAGGCCCGTACATCATTCCTGTACCTCTGAAAAAACTAAAGCCATTAGAATTTACCATACGCAAAAACACTCAAATAATAGATGGACTTACATACCAATACAAATTCACTACTGACGGTAAACCACTAGAAGATATACATTTAAAAGTAGAGAACGGTATTGGACGTTTTTACTACACAATAATGATCGATCCTGATGCTAAGGTTTTTCGCGCTTTCATAGGACACTCCTTTTTAGAAAGAAGCCTCAAAAAATTTCGAAGTGGTATGAGTATTGGCCGACCTGAATATTTATCTGTTCCTTTGTTTATAGATCACTGCAGTAAGTTCAAAAAACAACAAGCAGTAGACATTATCAATAAATTTCTAAAAGGCTTTAGAAACCGTAAAAAGCTACGGAATTGTTCTCAACAGGAACTACAAAAATTAATCGACTACTTACGAACTCTAGCTGATAACGATCTAGAACAAAAAGTTATGAATATCTATTCGAAGTAGGCAATAGTAAGATCGAAAAAACAGGGACAACAAATTTAAAAGGAGTAAATCATAATGCGCATGATATTTTTTCTTACTCTAGTATTTTCAATTGTTTGCAATGCACAAAGCAACATTGAAATACAACTAGACATCACTCACGACGCATCACCACCAAAAAATTTACCACCTTACACTGTGAGTATAATTAGTAAAACATTAACCAAACAAAACAAAGATACAATTGCTGCGGGCACCTACGATATTACAATTTCACAACCAGGATACAAAACGAAAGTAATCAAACAGCAATCGATAACAACATCTCCTTTCGTTATCAAAGCAACACTTGTTGCAAAAAAGAGACAAATATCTTTTGAACCTAAAAACTATACGATGGCTTGTATTGACGCGCACAGTGTGATCAACGTAAAAACAAGCGCCAAAGTAGAATTTCGCGATACTTTTTGTTCAGGAGAACAAGTTCATTTTATTATTCGATTTAGTACATACAACACTGTCGAAATTGTTGATGTTATTCCTCCAGGCGAAGGGCCGTACATCATTCCTGTGCCTCTGAAAAAATTAAACCCTCTAGAATTTACCATACGCAAAAACACTCAAATAATAGATGGACTTACATACCAATACAAATTCACTACTGACGGTAAACCACTAGAAGATCACCATTTAAAAGTAGAGAACGGTATTGGACGTTTTTATTACACAATAATGATCGATCCTGATGCTAAGGTTTTTCGCGCTTTCATAGGACACTCCTTTTTAGAAAGAAGCCTCAAAAAATTTCGAAGCGGTATGAGTATTGGCCGACCGGAATATTTATCCGTTCCTTTGTTTATAGATCACTGCAGTAAGTTCAAAAAACAACAAGCAGTAAACATTATCAACAAATTTCTAAAAGGCTTTAGAAACCGTAAAATGCTAAAAAATTGTTCTCAGCAGGAACTACAACAATTAATCGACTACTTGCGAACTCTCACTGATAACGATCTAGAACAAAAAATTATGAATATCTATTCTAAGTAGGCGACAACAAGATCGAAAAAACAGGACAACAAATTTAAAAGGAGTAAATTATAATGCGCATGATATTTTTTCTTACTCTAGTATTTTCAATTGTTTGCAATGCACAAAGCAACATTGAAATACAACTAGACATCACTCACGATGTATTACCACCAAAAGACCTACCACCTTACACTGTGAGTATAACGAATAAAACGCTAACCAAACAATTACAAAGCAAAAATACAATTGCTGCGGGAATCTACGATATTACAATTTCACAACCAGGATATAAAACCCAAGTAATCAAACAACAACCGATAACATCATCTCCCTTTGTTATCAAAACAACTCTGATTGCAAAAAAAAGACAAATATCTTTTGAAATGGTTGCTTATTCTTATAGTAACGTTTCCCCGCAAAAGATTTTTAATGTACAAAATAATAAGCAAATAGCTTTCTCTGTTGTCAGACCACAAGCACTATTTTTATGCTCTTGCCTTGTTGATGCACATAGCGTGATGAATGTAAAAACAAATGCTCAAGTAAAATTTCGCGACACTTTTCAACCAGGAAAACAAGTACATTTTATTATTCAATTCGCAAAATACAAAACCACAGAATTTATTGGCGTTATTCCTCCAGGAGAAGGTCCATATATTATCCCTGTAAAACTAAAAAGACTAACCCCACTAGAATTTACTATACGCAAAAATACTCAGATAATAGATGGAGTAGCATACGAATATCAATTCACCACTGATGGTAAACGATTTGAAGATCATCACATAAAAGTAGAGAAAGGTATTGGACGTTTTTACTACACAATAATGATCAATCCCGATGCCAAGAATTTTCGTGCTTTTATAGGTCATTCTTTTTCAGAAAGAAGTATGAAAAAATTTCGAAGTGGTATGAGTATTGGTCGACCTGAGTGTTTATCTGTTCCTTTGTTTATAGATCACTGTAATAAGTTCAAAAAAGAAGAAGCAATAGGTATTATCAATAAGTTTTTAAAAGGCTTTAGGCACCGGAAGATGCTTAAAAATTGCTCCGAGCAAGAATTAAAACAATTAATCAATTACTCGCAGACTCTATCTCCTAACTTAGAACAAAAAATTAGAAATGTCACTCAAAACAGTAAAAATATAAACAAGAAGTAAACGATGATGCGTATACTTTTTGTTAGCCCGATAGTATTGTAATCGTAGCCGTTATATATTTTCGGTTACAACACGAATTCTCCAATATAATGTTTTAATTGATGACAGGCCCCAAGCTTTTAAGATAAAATAAAAAATATGTCACATTCTTCGTTATTGTTAGTGATAGATATGTAACGGCAGAATTTCGATATACGAGAACATGATATTTGTCAATATCAATGTGTTCTAAAGCTAGGAGCAGACATGATCATCTATGGTACAAAATGTATAGAAAAGACAATTAAAAAAGGTTTATTTCTATGTCCAACGTGTTGCAAAGATCAGAAATATAGTCTTGTTGGAGTACATAAATATTTTACTTTATATTTTATTCCGATTATTCCTCTTGGAAAAATAAGTAGTCATGTAAAATGTGGGCATTGTTGCGTAACATTTGATAGAAAAGTTCTACGTTCTTCTCGCATCAAAGAAAAAAGCAAATCAGAAATATCGCAAGACTTACAGACTGAAAGAACTCACTTTATATGCCATCATTGTAATTTAGAGTCTAGTTTTCAAAACGATAGGATTTCGTTTGGGAAAAAAGCGAAATGTCGACATTGTAATAATTTGTTTGTCCTTAGTCAGGAAAATAAAGCTCAAAAAAGCTACAAAGTGCCAAAGGTACAAAAACCAAACAAAAATATCCGACGCCAGAAATTAAACAGCCAAAAAAAGAACACCAAATATTTTGTCGCTGCTGGTGCTTTTGTTATTTGTTGTGCCTTTTTTTTCAGTTATATTTCCAAAACAGATATCAAAGATCTCAAAACAAAGATGATGTCTCCAGTACTCACTCAGCAGAAAAAAGCTCTTATTGCATCACAGTCTATTGATAAAAGAGCCGCCCCTATCTTAATGATGGGCCTAGATAGCGAATTTGAAGAGATACGAAGTCGATCCAAGAAGATGTTACAAAGGTTTGATAAAGCAACTTTAACGCCTTATTTTAAAGAGTTGTTACGTACAAACAAAAAACCTAACGGTGTTTTTTTCGAGGCTATTCGCGAATTAAAAATGAACACTTTGCGTTATGAACTTGAAGAAATGCTGTCTTCTCAAGATAAGCAAACTAGTCAGGAAGCAATACATTGTCTGGTCAACATATTTATTGAGTACCAAAGAAAGTATGAACTTGTAGAAAACCAGTGGCAGCGAAAATTAAATCCAATTCCCGAGCAACAAAAGAAACAATCAAGTAAGCCACTCTCAGCAAAACATAAAAGAAAAAATGCCGTTGATAAACTGGCTAATTTCAACCACACAGAATTTATAAATGCCTATAAAGACATAATAGCGAAATATAGAGAATCATCTATAAAAATAAGATCAAATACTCTTGTTAAGCAATTAGAATTTCGCGAAGAAGTGACCAATAATCTGTACAAAGTAGACAAGTTGGCATTGTCTTTACTACAAAACATTTCTAAAAATCATCGTTCTAGTTTTTGCAAATCGTATTTAAGCGTGTTGCAAAAAGCGAGAGTTCTCAATTCTTCTGATACTGAAAAAATAATTACACACTGGAAATCTTTTTTAGACGTAAAACAGAAAATACATGTTCTTTGTAAAAACTTTTCGAGAGTAACACTTGTTAATGCCAAAAAACAAATAGAAGAGTCTTTCTCTGAAAAAGGTTATATTGTGCAGTTTTTAAAACAAAAAAGCCAAAATTACCTTGCTCTAAAAATGAGACAAGTAAAAACAGGCAATTGGCAAAAACTACAAAAATACCGTATTTTTTGCGTTGTCGATAAATGGGAAAATGGCAAGCGTATTTGGAACGATGTGATTTCTTCATCTAGATATATAAATTTTTCAACTATAAAAACGCAAGAACAATTAAATAAGCAAGTAACAGCGAGTTTTATCCAAGAATTAAACAAGTGGCAAGTTCAACAAAAGCGAAAACTCATTCGTCTTAAAAAGAAAAAAATAATCAAAGGACGATCCTTACAAGTAAACCTCGATAAAGTTTTTTTAAAAAATGGAACAACAAAAGAAGGTTTAATCATACAAGAGAAAGACGATGTGTTGTTTCTACTAATTTTTGATGAAAAACTCAAAGAAAAAAGCACTAAACGTTTGGTAATGAAAAAAAATATAAAATCTATTCGAAAAATTTCACCAGAATCTCGCGCACGTAAAATTAGATATTTAGATCGAATGGCCAAAAATGACTTTAGAAAAAAAATCAATTTCGAAAAAAGTGACTGGAAATTTGGTGAAGGTGAAGCATTGTTTTATGAAGGTGAGTACTTTCAACTTTTTTGCAATACACCATTAGATTTTTCGCAAGAAGTTGCCTTTCGTGTAGATTTGATTTTTAAAGCATATAAAAAATTCTTTTTCATCAAAAGCGACACGAAAGAAAAGGTAAAAATTTATGTGTTCAACTCCATGGAAGAATATTATAAATCAATTGATCATGCTTTTTCTAACCCTGCTTTTTTTCTCCCGCAAAGTAACTATATCGCCGCTGGTTGCAACGTAGATTCTTACCAAAAAGTAATAGAAAAATTAAAAAACGAAAATGAAGAAACTTTAAAAAACATAAAAGAGTATCGAAAACACATTAAATCTACGAAAAAAGAAATCACAGGAATAAGACAAGATACTTCCAGAAAACTAGAAAAAATGTTCCAACAGAAAAACATTACATTAAAAGAATATAAAAAAAGGCACCGTAAATTACTTGATTTAATTCAAGAAGAACGAAAAAAATTATACGAAAACCAAAAAGTAGTTAAATCGTTAGAAGACAAAATAAAACTTTACAACTATAAAAATAAGCAAATTTTTTTAGGTTATATCGAAACAATGATTGAAACTATTTATCACGAAGCCTTTCATGCTTTTCTACATAATTTTATGTTCACAAAAAAATTAGCGTTGGAGGCCCCTCGGTGGTTAAATGAAGGGTTAGCCCAGCTTTTTGAGGATTCTCTTTTATTGACTGACGACCTTGTTATTGGTAAACAAAATAAAGATAGAATACGATACTTAAAAAAGTTTATTGAGCACAATGAAACTATTTCTATCAAATCACTCGTTACCGCAGGAGCTTCAGAGTTCTTAGTCCGAACAAAAAATAATTTAGAACGTTCTAATTTAAGCTATATTCAATCTTGGGCGGTTACATATTACATTGCAACAAGGTACAACCTCAAAAAATCAAATATATTAAATCATTATGTCTATGACTTATGGCAAGGTGTACCACCAGTAAAAGCTTTTGAAAAATTAGTAAACCAAGACATCGAGAAATTTGAGGCTAGTTGGAAACGCTTTATGCGCAAACAAATAAAAAGCCTAAAGTAAAACAAGTTTTATGATCTAAAATCGCAATAGAATTTGGAGTTAAGTAATTGAAAAAAAATCCTTTGCAACTTGTACCAGAAAGTGAAATATCCAAAGTGTGGAACTTTCGTTGCCCATCGTGTTCTCAAGATTGCTCTATTGACAAAAATACAAATATTTTACGAAAAAAAATACGTTGCGACAATTGTGCCCAAGTATATTCACTAGTAAAAGAAAATATGATATTGTCTGAGACTTTAGATTATGAAAATGACGAAACGCAACAACTAGAAGAAATGGTTTTCGATACAAAAACAACTAAAAAAACAATAAGAAAATCACGAAGTCGCTTAAATGAGTTAAAATACCACAGTTCAACGATGCCTTTTTTCTGCTTTTTTTTCAGTATTCTATCTTTTATCCATGGACTGAACTATTTTTATAACCCTTCTAAAACCCATCTTTTAGGAGTAAAGTTTATTTTATCGTGGATAACTATTTTTATAGGTGTGCGTTTTTTTGATAAAACTAGAAGCATTAGCAAACTAGTCATAATAGGGAAATTTTTATGCATTATTGCAAATCCATTTTTTTCGACATTTTTTTTGTTATCACTCGCCTTTGCAAGAAGCATTCGCTACTACTTTGCTAAATTTACCAAGAAAGCAACTCTCCTTCAAAAAAATAGCTTAAAGTTTATCAGTTATTTGGCTTTAATGAGCCTAGCTTATTTGGGAATATTTTATTTATTTCTTGTGGCAACTCCAAATGATTACGAACGTCGCGATGAGTTAAAAAATTTAAAAGGGACTACAGAATTTTTCAACCAATGTTTAAATCTAATGACTTCGCGAATTGAAATTATTAGGCAGTTTTCTACTGTTGATTGGAACCTACAGAGCGCAGAATATCCTCACCTGGTATTTGAATTAATCAACCATCCCTCTGCTGCAAAACAAGCATATGTTATTCGAACTTTAGGTAAACTAAGATTTCAAAAAGCGATGCCTGCTTTGATTCAAAAACTACAAAATAAAAATAATAGCAAAATTCAAAAAGCGATTATTGAAACTATTTTGCTGTTAGAGATAAAAGAGAAAGAAAAAGATAGCCTTTATTCTTGGTTAGACCAATGCGAGACTTGGGAGTGTATTTACTTTTTGGAATATGTTATAAAATACTTTCCTACAGATAACAAAAAGTACTATGCTGATTTTATTTTACCATTATTGAGGTATTTAACTTCATTTGCCAACACTCATGTTAGCGACGGCGCACAGAGAGCAATCGAAATTCTCGATTCCAACGTTGATCAAAAACAACGCGAAATTCATCTATCTGCTTTTGCTAAAATTAAACTTTATTTTTCTAAGTGACGCAAAATGCGAGAAAAAAATAAAATAATTAAAGATCGTTACCAATTAAAAAGAGTAATTGCACGAGGAGGAATGGGCAAGGTTTTCGAAGCTTACGATTTAAAAGAAAACCGTCCCGTAGCTCTAAAACTATTAGAATTGAATGGACCTCAAGCAATACAGCGCTTTCATCGAGAATATGAAAGTCTTTGTAAAATCAACCACCCAAATATAGTAAAAGTCTATGAACGCTTTTGTATAGAAAATCGCTTTTTTCTTGTTATGGAATATGTTCGCGGAATATCACTTCTGGAGTTTATTCGCAATCCTCGCTATCATAGAATAACACGCCAAGAGCAATTAAAAATGTTTATCGATTTATCCGCTTCTATAGTGGAAATCCACAAACTTAATATAGGTCATCGCGACATCAAACCAAGCAATATTATCTTGAATCTACGCTCCAAATCTATAAAGTTAGTTGATTTTGGTTTAGCAAAACAAAAAGCCATTGATATGACACTTACTGATGCAGGTGCTCTGATTGGAACCCCTTCCTACTTAAGTCCAGAACAAATAAATGGTGACTGGTCGACAAAAAGTGATGTTTTTTCACTAGCTCTTTCTTTGTACCAATTTATAATTTGGCTTGACCACTCTCCTTTTCAGGGAAGTAGTAAAATCAATACAATGATTAATATACAAAGTAAAAAATTGCCGATATTAACTGATGCTATATCTCAAGAAGTAAAATGGTTAGAGCTTTTGTCCGATGTTATAGAAAAAGCAATGCATAAAAAACCAGAAAAAAGAATTTGTATGTCGCAATTTCACCAAGAACTCAAAAATATATATCGTCAGTCAACTACAAAAAAACAGAATAAAAATATAACGAACGCAAAAATATTTTTTAAGTATTTTTGGCTAGTATTACTTGTAATGTGTTGTTTTATTTCTACATTTTTTATTACAATTTTGTGTATTGCTTTACCGGTATGGATGATTTCTTATCATGTAGAAGGAGCCATTTTAGATCCGCAAATGGAACTTACCTACAGTGGAAAAAAACTAGGGGTAATTTGTTTTGGGTTAGGAATATTGTATAGTTGTTTATTAATGGGCTATGCGCGTATTTTTATAGGAATTTCCGTAAGCTCTGTTGCCTTTTTGCTTTTTTGGGATATTAATATTATTCGTCGTTCTAGGTAACTGTTTGTTATTTTAAACAGATAAACTTGTAAAATATTGTAATTCTTGTTGTTGGTTTTCTTCACCAATAGCAAGAAGCTCTATCTCATTGCAAATTTGTTTTTGGAATCGCTCCCATATTTTGACATTTCTTTTTTTCCATTGTCTTGCTGCTGCCCTTGCATTTTCAATATTATTAGAAGACACATCTATGAGATTTGCTAAAATCTCAGATGGTGGCCATTTCCCATTTGTCCAAATCCAACGGAGAACTTTGCGTTGTTTTTCAGGAAATTTTTGTAAAACCTTGTTAACAAGTGTAGAAAAAATTTCAGCGGATAAATTCTCTGAATAATCAATATCTTCATTTGCCGAAACTAACTCTAAATTTTTTTGCTCGTACTTTATTTTTTTGTTGTGACCTTGCCAAAACTGCCAAATAGCATCTTTAACAACTTGTTTTAGCAAAACGCGAAAACGTATTCCGTGTTGTCTTTGAAAATTCCAACGAAACCCTCTTTCATAAACCTTAGATGCAATATCTTCTACATCATGAATTTGTAGTTGTCCTCTTGTTTGCTTCTTTATATAAGAAAGAATTGCATTGTGGTATCGGAAATAAAAATTGCGCCAGCACTGTTGGTATTTTTTATGCTCTGGGTTTCCTAAATGCTTAATATCGTCAGCGTGAGTTGAAATTTCATCTAATTTTTCTAAAAAGCTTTTCTCTTTAGTCATTAGTTTTATTCATCCGTTACAAGAAAAGTACTATAAACAGTTAACAACTCTGGATTACTTATAATAAGCCGAGAGTTTAAGATTTCTGATATTATCAAAACTCTAATAATTTGTACATTGTTTCTTTGCTAGGACCTGTGTTCTAGTCATAATTGTCAGTAACATCATTACTGTAAATAAAGGTAAAAACAAATCAACATTCGCTAATCCAGTAAATGCTCCTCAACAATCTCACTTGTCTTTTCAGCAAAAATAGGGCGAGCAACGTCTTTGTGGATGGTTCCTTCCACTTTGTAGCAAATCACTTCTTTTGCTAGCCCTCGTAAACGTTCCTCAGAAAATTCGCCCTCTGCTTTTTCCGAACGAATATAGATGATTGTTCCATTATAATTTTGTGGATGGTAGTCATCGCGAATAATACGCAATCTATCGCGCATTTTTTTACGTAACCGCATTCGTGGATCGGAGATTTTTTTTGTTTGCCTGTTAATATTACTTTTTATTTTCTTTATTTTTTGCGAAATAAACTCAAAATCACCGCAAAGTAAATGCTTCACAAACTCCACAACCTTTCGCAAATTTTTAATTTTGCGTTGACGCTTTTTTTGTTTATGTTTCGCTCTAGATTTATAATTTTTCATTCCAGGAATATTAATAGAATCCATAATAAATACAAATTTTACGTTTTCTCCTTCATCTTGTAACTGTCTTGCGACCTCAAACGCTACAAGTCCTCCCATACACATTCCTCCTATGACATATGGTCCATCAGGCTGAACGCTACGAATATTTTTAATATGATAACTCGCTGTTTTCTCTATAGAAGAATAGGGATCTAACTCTTCTGTGCGAATTGTATATGCCGTTACTTTACCATCAAGAGATTTACATAGATGATGATAACTAATAGGATCAACATGCGCTGAATGAACGAGAAAAATTGGTTTATTTGATGTTTTATTATTCATACAAATAACAATATCTTTATTTATATCCATACCTCCATTGATATTGTCAATTGCTTGCGCAAGTTTTGCAACTGTTGGATTTGTTAACATCAAATAGAGAGGTAAAGTCTTATAATCATCTTCGTCTAGTCGCAAAAATTCGCGAATCTTGCTCATCACTGTAATAACAAGTAACGAATGTCCACCTAAAGCAAAAAAGTCATCTGTTATTCCTATTTTTTCGACCTTTAGTACTTCTTGCCAAATACGACATAACGTTTTTTCCATCTCCGTTTGCGGAGGCACATACTCTTTTGTCACAATTTCAACATCAAGAGCAGTTAGCTTTTTCTTGTCTACTTTGCCGTTAGAATTCAGTGGTAGTTTTTCCAAAATAACAAAATGAGCTGGAACCATATATCCAGGTAGCTTTTGATGTAAAAAATCATTAAGATCGTTCATATCGCAACTATTATTTACGACAAGGTAGCCAACCAAAAATGATTCTTCTTGTTTATTTTTGTAGACAACTGCATTTTCAAATACCAAAGGATACTGCTCGATCGCCGCCTCAATCTCTCCTAATTCAACGCGTATTCCGCGAATTTTTACTTGAAAGTCTTTACGTCCAGTAAATAATATTCGACCATCGGCCTGTAAATATCCCATATCTCCAGTACGATATAAACGCTCCTTTTTATTTTGTAAATCTGTAAATGCTTCCTTTGTTATTTGTGGTTGGCGCCAATATTCAAGCGCAAGGTGCTCACTTTTAATAGCAATTTCACCATAAATTTCTGTAGGTTTGCCTTGTTCATTGAGCAAAGTAATTTCGGTATCCTCGACTGGGTAACCAACGGAAACACTATTTCCCATAATCTGTACATTATGATCAATAATATTTTGTAGCGTAACCGTTGATTCTGTTGGCCCAAAACCGTTCACAAATAAACATTCTCTGCCAAAATGTCTTTGATAGAGTTCAACATCTTTTTTGTATACAGCTTCTCCACCAAGAACAACCAAACGTAAATCGGCAAATTCTTCATCTCGGAGAGTACCAACAAAATGGCGGTATACAGTTGGTGTAGAATGATAAACAGTGATTTTATTTTTTACCATCCACGAACCAAGATTTTCAATCCCTTTGTTTTTTAAATCAAATAAATACAACGAAGCACCACTTAACAAAGCGCCGAAGATATCCATAATAGAAGCATCAAAATTGTAACCTGCTATCATCATCAAGCGATCATCACTTGTTATCTTAAGATTGTTCACATAATTGCGAATAAAATGCAGTACATTGCGATGGTTCTGCACCACTCCTTTAGGAATTCCGGTTGATCCAGAAGTATACAAAATATACGAAGTAGTATCAGCGGAAACAATGTCTTTGTTACTTAGTTCATCTATATTTACTTGCTGCCCTAATTCATCAATATTAATAACAGTTGTAGAATATAATTCTCGCGCTTTGTCGACATGAAAGTCTTCCGTAATAATAGCTCTGATATCGGCATCCGCTACAATATCTTTTTGTCTTTCACTAAAGTAGTGAGTTTCCAAAGGAATATATATTTTACCAGCCCTCAGAACCCCAAGTATTGCAATAATCATATTGGTATTATGGGAACACAAAAGAGCTACGCGATCTGGCGCATCTCCTAGCTCTTTTTTTAACACATATGCTAGATCATTTGCTGCATTTGCCAACTCTTTGTAAGATAAACCTTTATTATCAGTATTAACCGCTAGATTTTCAGGAAATTTCTCTACTTGCTTTACATAACGACTATATATAGATTGCTCAATTTCTTCTTGTGTAAATTCAATATAATTTTCATTGACCGGTACAAGAGCAAGACCTTTATTTAAATGAGTTATAGGTGTGCTTTCTCTCATTTTAAGTTGAGTAATTTTTTGCTGAGGGCTACGAATAATCTCTTGTAAAAGAGCCACAAAATGATCCGCCATACGCTCTATAGTTTCTGGGAAAAACAAGTCGGTGTTATAGCGAAAGGTAAATTGCAATTTCTTTTGTTGTCGTACATAGAGAGTAATATCAAACTTGGTGGCATCTGATTTGCGTTTGTAATCAATAACTTCGATATCGTCAAAAGTATGTTCGCCACTAACATTTTCAATCATATTGAGCATTATTTGAAATAGTGGATTACGGCTCATATCACGCGTAGGATTGAGATCTTCAACAAGTTGTTCAAAAGGATAATCTTGATGAGTGTATGCTTGCAGGCATGTTTCTTTTACCTCTCCTAATAATTCACAAAAAGTCTTTTCATTATCAATTTGCGTTCGCAATGCTAAAGTATTGAGAAAAAAACCAATATTATTTTCAATTTGCCCATAATGCCTATTTGCAATAGGACATCCAACAATAATGTCTTGCTCTCCACTATAACGGCTCAATAAAATATTAAATACACTTAAGATAGTGATAAAAAGACTACAATCATTTTCCTCTGCTAATTTTTGCAATTGCTTCGTTCTATTTTCGTCAATATCAAAAGTGTAGTTTGCTCCGCAAAAAGATTGTTGGACTGCGCGAAGTTTGTCGGTAACAATGTCCAATGTGGGATAGTTATCAAACTGTTGCAACCAATATTGTTTTTGTTTTTCTATATTTTGTTGTTGTTGCCATACACAAAAATCGCCATATTCCACTTGCAATTCAGGAAGTTCTGCTGCTCGATTTTCCTTATAACTGTTATAAAATTCGCTAAGTTCTTCCCACAGAATTCCCATCGACCAAAAATCACTTATTATGTGATGTATTGTTATGTTAAAGATACAATGTTTATTTCCTATAGAAATTAACTGACAGCGAACGAGTGGAAATTCTGTAAGTACAAATGGCTTTTTTGCTGTTAACTCTATTATTTCTTCCGCGCGCTCATACGAGCAAGCATCAACAAAATCAATAGAGATGCCACTTGATGATATCTTTTGCACGACATCTCCACCGCGATCTACACATAAATATGTTCGAAGCGCTCCTTGGCGTTCAACTAGACTATTCCACGCTTTTTGTAAATACTCTTTGTTTACATCTCCACACAATTCTTTACTAAACGACATGTTATAAAAAGCGCTATCAGGCTCTAACATATATAAAAACCATAAACGCTTCTGCGCAGAAGAAAGGGGATATTCTTCTCTTTCGCATTTTGCTATCGCCGTAGCGAATTTTTGCGTTTTTTGTGAACGCTCAGCAATCTGTCGCACAGTTGGTATTTCAAATAAAAAACGTAGTGGTAAATCAAAGGAAAGTTCTTGTTTTATTCTACTAACAATCGTGATAGCCAACAACGAATGCCCACCTAATTCGAAAAAGTTATCATCAATTCCAATAGGCTGTACTTGCAAAACGTCTTCCCAGATCATTACTAACTTTATTTCGATCTCACTCTGTGGTGCAATATAGTTTTCTTTGCTTTGCGATTCGCGAGGAACAGGCAATGCTTTTCTATCTATTTTACCACTACTTTTAAGAGGCAACGCTGTAAGAGAAACAAAATGAGACGGTATCATATACACTGGTAAATACTCTGCTAGCCATGATTTTAATTGCGAAATAGACTGCTGTTTATTAAAAACAATATAAGCGACTACTTCTTTTTTCTCTAAAACTTCAGTAACTGTCGCAACAACATCTTTAACATTTTTGTGTTTTCGAAGCGCCGCTTCTATTTCACCTAGCTCTACACGAAAACCTCTCATTTTTATTTGGCTATCTATGCGACCTAAGAATTGAATGTTTCCATCTTCTAACTGTCTTGCATAATCACCAGTTTTGTACATCACTGCATTTTTCTTATATGGACAAGGAACAAACTTTTCTGCCGTTAAAGCTGCGCGATCTAAATAGCCGCGCGCAACATTACTTCCAGAAATATAAAGCTCCCCAATAACTCCTATTGGGACTGGTTGCAGGCTTTCATCCATAATATACGTTTGAGTATTATCAAGAGATTTCCCAATAGGTACTGTGGTATACTCAGTATCACAAGGGGTTATAGAATAAGTAGTTACTCCCACTGTCGTCTCAGTCGGACCATAATGATTAAATACTTTGCAACCTTTATTCACTAAATTCTGAGACCACTCCCAATCGCTGCTTTCTCCACCGAGAATTAAAACTTTTCTTGGCATTACCTGTTTAGAATGCTCATACAATGCTGCAAAATACTGCGGCGTAATTTTGAGCAAGTCCAAAGGTTGTTGTTGCACATAATGCGAAAATTTCTCGGCATTTAGTGCATACTCTTCAGGAATTAAATTAATCGCTCCTCCAGTTATTAAAGCTGCTACATGAGTAAAAACCGAATCAAAAGAAATCGATTGGATCATACCGTATGTCATTTCAGCTCTGAGGTTAAAGCGCTTTACTATTGCTGTTACATAATTCACCAGTTGTCGATGCTCTATCTGAACACCTTTAGGTTTCCCTGTCGAGCCCGAAGTATAAATAACATAAGCGAGATTTTTATCACTTACCTCTATGCCAAGATTACTAGGTAAGTATTTTGAAAATAAACTATCGTCGCGTAAGTCGATAATGGTCTCTATATTAAAAATGTCTTTGTACTCTGAAGTTGTTAATAATATTCTTGCATCACTGTCTTTTAGTAGATACTCAACTCTTTGCTGTGGATATGTAACTTCTATTGGAAGATAGGCTCCGCCAACTTTCGCTATTGCTAAAAATGCGATCATGACTTCGAAAGAGCGTTCAACTAATACCGCTATGATTTCTTCACTATTGACATTTTTTGTCTGCAATAACCTAGCTAATTGATTTGCGCGAGAGTTTACTTCGCGGTAAGTTTGATGTTCACTGCGAAAAATCAAAGCCGAAAAATCTGGAGTTTTTCGCACCTGTTCTTCAAATAGCTCATGAATAGTTAATTCTGTACAAGGCAGAGCATTTTGTTGCTCGCTATTTAATTGACTTTCTTTGCAAGATACCAAATTTAAACTCATCAGTTTTTGCATTGGATCTCGAATGATTTGCCTAATTAAATAGAGATAATGACTAGCAAAGCGTTCAATCATTTTCTCAGGAAAAAGATCAACAGCATACTCAACGTGTCCTTGTAAACCATTCTTCGTAGCAATAATTTCAAATGTCAAATCTGTGGCACATTTCCCAATGTCAACATTACTAGTTTGTAAGTCAATATTATTAATCTTCTCTGGCATTTCGCTGAAATTTTCAAAGATAAACAACGTTTGGAATAGGGGAGTGTAACTGGTACTGCGATGAACATTTGCGACGCGTATAATCTCCTGTAAAGGCGCATTATTGGCTAGGGCTTCTACTGTTGTTTCTTTCACTTGTTTTAAAAAACCCACAAAAGACTGGTCTTCAAATAAATCGACGCGAAATGGTAAAGTGTTAATAAAATTCCCTATTAGCCCTTCGACTTCACTACTAGTTCTTTCAGAAAACGGCACACCGACAACAATATCTTTTTGACGACTGTACTTAGAAATCAAAACACTATAAACAGCAAACATCGTCATAAAAATAGTAACTCCACACTCACTACTTAGCTGCTGAAGTTCACTATAAGTATCTTCAGTAAATTCGAAAAAACATTTTTTTCCGCGATAGGAAGGTACTTTTGGTCTTTGGAAAGGAGATATTTCAAGTAGAGGTGGATGTCCTTTAAGCTTTTGTTCCCAGTAAACAAGTTGTTGCGAAAAGTTTTGTTGTTTTTGCCAGTAAGCAAAATCACGATATTGTGCTTCTAACAAAGGTAACTGCGATTGTTTCTTTGTAGAAAACGCAGTGTATAACTCATCTAAACATTGGTAAAAAATCACCTCTGATCCAGCATCAAAAGCAACGTGATGAAATGTAGTGAGCAATAAATGATTTTCTTTGCTAAATCGCAATAATTTCACACGTACTTTCAAACCTTGTTGTAAATCGAAAACTTTTTGCCCTTCAGCAATCGCAATTTCCAATACTTTTTGTTGCTGCGTTTCTTGTGAAAATTTTTCCAAATCTACAATCGGCATTGGTAAAGAGAAATCGGACTGCGTTTGTTGAAAAGCGATATTTTTTTTTACATCAAAAGAGCTTCGTAAAACCTCATGGTATTTTACAACTTCATGTAAACTTTGTTCTAGAGCGTTCACATCCAGCAAACCAATTAAACGTACATTACTAGGACGATTATAAATAGGGGAGTTGGGATCAAGATGATTAAAATACCACATTCTTTCTTGAGAGAAAGATAGCGGTAATTGTTTATCTAAAATAGGAACTATTTGTTTTTTATTTTTTCCATTATAATTTTCGACAAAAATGGAAAACTCTTGAACAGTTGGCACGCGAAATAAAACACTAGGAGTAAGATCAATATTGAAAGTAGCATTTACACTGTTTATAACTTGTACACCAAGTAAAGAATCGCCGCCTAAAATAAAAAAATTATCATCAATTCCTATATCTTGTATTCCTAATACGTCTATCCAGATCTGCTGAATAGATTTTTCATTTTTGGTGGTAGCAACCACATGAGTACTTTTCAAAAGATGTTCTAATTTCTTAGCAAGCCCAATGCGCTGCATCTTTCCTGTTGGTCCAAGAGGAATTTTGTCAACAAATAATATCTGACTTGGCACTTTAAAATCAGCTATATTTTCAAAAGTAAAATCACGTATTTGTTGCTGAGAAAGGCTTTGTCCTTCGCGTAAAATTACTGCAGCAACAACATCTTCCCCTAAACGAGAATGGGGAACAGCGAAAGTCACAGCTTGCTGGATTTCTGGCATTTTCAATAGTACTTCGTCGACTTCACGAGGAGAAATTTTTTCTCCACCGCGATTAATAATTTCCTTTACGCGCCCTTTGATATACAAGTATTTATCTTCGTCAAAAAAACCAATATCACCGGTGCGAAACCAACCATTTGTAAAAGCACTTTCATTTGCTTGGGGATTGTTTTCATAACCATAAGTAACATTTTGTCCACGTATAACAATTTCCCCCTCTGTCTCCAAAGGCAACAAGTTTCCTTCAATATTCATAATCGCAACTTCTAGTCCAGCTGCCACTCCAACAGAGCCAGCTTTTCGCTTAGCTGGTGGTAAAGGATTACTCGTCATTTGATGAGAAGCTTCTGTCATTCCGTAGGCTTCTATAACTGGAACAGAAAAAGTTTTTTCTAGTTTCTCTAAGACAATAGGAGGCAGTGAAGACGACGACGAACGAATAAATCTAAGTGAACTACTTTTTGCCATGTGCTCATCATCGTCTGCTGCCATAAGTACCGCCTGATGCATGGTGGGAACTGCGCTATACCAAGTAGGACGATTCGTTTTTAACCACGAAAAGAACTGATTCATATCAAAACCAGTGGTGCAACAAACACTAGCTCCTGAAGTAATAGAGGAAAGTAGTACTCCCATCAAACCATGAATATGAAAAAGAGGCATGACATTTAAACAACGATCTTGTGCTTGTAGTTGTAAAGTTTCGCAAATATTTCGCGCAGAAGTACAAATATTATCCTGAGACAAAGGAACAATTTTTGGTCGTGATGTCGTACCAGAAGTGTGAAGAACAAGTGCAACATCTTGCGGCTCACAAAAGTCTACCTCCTTCACTTCAGCTATTTTTTCCGCAGACTGTTCGCGATATAAACGAAATAATCCTGGTTTTTCCAAATCGCTTTCAAGCTCGAAAATGGGAATTTCGAGATCCTTAGCAACCATTCTTGCCGGTGAAGGAACGCCTCTCTTTACAATGATAGCTTTGGCTTGTAAATCCGACAGATAAAAATGGTACTCTTTTTCTCTATATCCAGGGTTCAAAGGAGCGCTGGTTGCTCCACAAGAAATCGTCAAAAAAGACACAGCCATCTCTGGCCCATTAGACAAAACAATTGCAACGCGATCATTCCTGTTAATTCCCCACGATCTTAAGGTCGCAACACTGCTTTCAATATGCTGCAAAAGCTCTTTGTAGAGAATTTTTTTTCCTTCTTTGTCTAAGATACATTCAGAATTGGGATTGCAATTAGCATTGTTTTTTATAATATCATAAATATTGTTCATAAAAACTTTCTTTCGTGAACTTGGACGTGTCGACGCGCTTTTAGAAGACTATGTTGCTTTTTTCAATTCTCTTAGAGCATAATTTTTAACTTAGGTCCACTAAAAACAAAACCTTGGCGCTCGTAAAACAACTGTGTTCTTTTCCATGTAGAAGACTCAGGAGCAGTAACATCAACCCTTGGCCATCCTTTATCTTTGCCCCAGGTAATTGCGGCTTCTATTAACTTCGCTCCGATGCCATGCCAGCGATATTCGGGTTCGACATACATTTCGTTAATTATTCCGTAATAACCATTGGCATACACAGCAAACGCTTGCACAACCGTCATAATCCCTACAACTTATTCCCTGTATATGCAACAAAAGCCACAGCTTCTTGCGATTTCTCCCAAGCTGCTGAAAAGGCATCGTAAATTCCAAGAAACGGAACAATGTTTTGTAATTGAATTTCTTTTTTTAAGTTATCCATATCTCTCTCAATATATTTAGTATTTCGTAGCGGTATGCTCATACTCGTGTGTATAGATTTAAAGCTAAAGTATTGCATAGAAATGAGTTCGGGATAATGGTAAGGATGTTGACATATTCCTAGTGGAATTAACCATAAAAATATGGGGGCAAAATGAGTTCCAATAGCATAACAAATCTAAAAATAGAATTAGAAGAATATTCAGAAAAAGTAAGTAAATTTTTTAGATAGAGAAAGAGGAGGAATATTAGTCAAAGAAACAAGCTTCGCAAAACGAGAAAGAAGATTAACCGTTTATATTTTTGTCGCTGTACGAAAGAGGCGGTCGTCGAGAAGAGATTTGATGGAAGAATAGAATTGAGGTAATATCTATATAAAAGTACGATTTTACAAATGAATTTTGGAGTTTGAGATGAAAAAGATAGTAAAAGGGAAGTCATTAAAAGAAGTAGAGGCAAGTACTAAATATATGGGGTGCACGTTTTATTTAGACTGTGTTGACGGCGAAGATTTTACAGGAACAGAGTTTGACAACTGTTCATTTCGCGGATGGTTTCGCGATTGGGGACGAGATGAATATGGGTTGTGGATAGCGTTTACTTATAAAAACGTGCGTCAAGTGATGCGTTGGATAAGACCAGGAACGTTTATGATGGGATCTCCAGCAACAGAAGACCGATATGAAAATGAAGTACTACACCAAGTGACGCTTAGCAAGGGTTTTTGGTTGGCAGAGACAGAGTGTACTCAAGAATTGTGGGAAGCAGTGATGGAAAATAATCCAAGTGAGTTTGAAGGTGAGAAGAAGCCTGTGGAGAAGGTAAGTTGGGATGATTGCAGCGCGTTTATCGAAAAACTAAATAAGGAGGTGTTGGAATTAGAATTGTGTTTACCAACAGAAGCACAGTGGGAATATGCATGTCGCGCAGGAACAACGACAGCGTTTAACTTTGGTGAAAGCATTACAATGAACCAAGTGAATTACGATGGGAGAGCAACAGTAGAAGTAAAATCGTTTGGATGCAATAACTGGGGATTGTATGAGATGCACGGGAATGTGTGGGAATGGTGTAGTGATTGGTATGATGAATATGATATTTCGATAACAACGGATCCTATGGGAACTATTAGTGGTTCGTACCGTATCGTACGTGGCGGTAGCTGGAGGAACTTTTCGTCCAGGCACGTACGGTCGGCGTTTCGTAGCAGATACGAGCTCGATCACCGCAGCGACTACATTGGTTTTCGGTTTTGCTTGAGGTCACAAAATAAAGCAGCGGACTGTGAGAGAGAAATGTATAGGAGACGGCGGAGCCGTCGGGAAGACATTTCCTGAAAGGATAGAACTAAAGAAAGTAATATTGATATAAAAGTACGATGTTATAAATGAATATTGGAGCTTGTAATGAGTAAAAGAATAGTAAAAGGGAAGTCATTAAAAGAAGTAGGAGCAAACACGAAATATATGGGATGTACGTTTTATTTAGAGTGTGTTGACGGCGAAGATTTTGTAGGGACAGAATTTGACAATTGTTCATTTCGGGGATGGTTTAGCGATTGGGGGCGAGATGAATACGGGTTGTGGATGGCGTTTACTTATAAAAACGTGCGCCAAGTAATGCGCTGGATAAGACCAGGAACGTTCATGATGGGATCTCCAGAAACAGAAGAAAATCGAGAAGAAGATGAAGTACAACATCAAGTGACAATTAACAAGGGATTTTGGCTGGCAGAAACAGCGTGTACTCAAGAACTGTGGGAAGCGGTGATGGAAAATAAACCAAGTGAGTTTAAAGGTGATAAGAAGCCTGTGGACAGTGTAAGCTGGGATGATTGCAATGCGTTTGTCAAGAAACTAAACGAGGAGGTGTTAGAATTGGACTTGTGCTTGCCAACAGAGGCACAGTGGGAATATGCATGTCGCGCAGGAACAACGACAGCGTTTAGCTTTGGTGAAAGTATTACAACGAACCAAGTGAACTATATGGGACAATCAACAGTAGAAGTAAAATCGTTTGGATGCAATAATTGGGGATTGTATGAGATGCACGGGAATGTGTCGGAATGGTGTAGTGATTGGTATGATGAATATGATATTTCGATAACAACAGATCCTGTTGGAGCTATTAGTGGTTCTTTCCGTGTCATTCGTGGCGGTTACTGGTTCGATTCGCCTAGGTTCGTGCGCTCTGCGTCCCGCAGCAGGCGCGTTCCCGGCTACCACGGTGCCCTCATTGGTTTTCGGTTTTGCCTGAGGTCACACTTGCCTGAGGTCACAAAATAAAGCAGCGGAGCTGTGAGAGAGGAATGTATAGGAGTCGTCGGGAAGACATTTCTTGAAAGGATAGAACTAAAGAAAGTAATATCGATATAAAAGTACAATTTTACAAATGAATTTTGGAGCTTGAGATGAGCAAAAGAATAGTAAAAAGTAAGTCATTAAAAGAAGTACAGGCAAACACGAAATATATGGGATGCACGTTTTATTTAGATTGCGTTGACGGCGAAGATTTTACAGGAACAGAGTTCGACAACTGTTCATTTCGTGGATGGTTTCGCGATTGGGGGCGAGATGAATACGGATTGTGGATGGCGTTTACTTATAAAAATGTGCGACAACTGATGCGTTGGATAAGACCAGGAACGTTTATGATGGGATCTCCGGAAACAGAGGAAGGTCGAAATGAAGATGAAATGCAACATCAAGTGACAATAAGCAAAGGGTTTTGGTTAGCAGAAACAACGTGTACTCAAGAACTGTGGGAAGCGGTGATGGAAAATAATCCAAGTGAGTTTAAAGGTGATAAGAATCCTGTGGAGAATGTAAGTTGGGATGATTGCAGCGCGTTTATCGAAAAGCTAAATGAGGAGGTGTTAGAATTGGAATTGCACTTACCAACAGAGGCACAGTGGGAATATGCATGTCGTGCAGGAACGACAACAGCGTTTAGTTTTGGTGAAAGTATTACAACAAACCAAGTGAATTATGATGGGGAAACAACGGTAGAAGTAAAATCGTTTGGGTGCAATAATTGGGGATTGTATGAGATGCACGGGAATGTGTGGGAATGGTGTAGTGATTGGCATGAAGATGAATATGATATTTCAATAACAGCGGATCCTACTGGAGCTATTAGTGGTTCTTTCCGTGTCTTACGCGGCGGTTCCTGGTGGTACGATTCGTCTGGGTTCGTGCGCTCTGCGTCCCGTGGCAGAAGCGGGCCCGACGACCGCGACGACGTCATTGGTTTTCGGTTTTGCCTGAGGTCACAAAATAAAGCAGCGGAGCTGTGAGAGAGAAATGTATAGGAGACGGCGGAGCCGTCGGGAAGACATTTCTTGGAAGCATAGAACGAAAGAAAGTAATATTGATATAAAAGTACGATGTTACAAATGAATTTTGGAACTTGAGATGAGTAAAAGAATAGTAAAAAGTAAGTCATTAAAAGAAGTAGAGGCAAACACGAAATATATGGGATGCACGTTTTATTTAGATTGTGTTGACGGCGAAAATTTTACAGGAACAGAGTTCGACAACTGCTCATTTCGTGGATGGTTTCGCGATTGGGGGCGAGATGAATACGGATTGTGGATGGCGTTTACTTATAAAAATGTGCGACAACTGATGCGTTGGATAAGACCAGGAACGTTTATGATGGGATCTCCAGAAACAGAAGAAGGTCGAGATGAAGATGAATTACAACACCAAGTGACAATTAGCAAGGGATTTTGGTTGGCGGAGACAACATGCACTCAAGAATTGTGGAAAGCGGTGATGGAAAATAATCCAAGTGAGTTTAAAGGTGATAAGAATCCTGTGGACAGCGTAAATTGGCATGATTGTAATGCGTTTATTGAGAAACTAAACGAGGAAATATTAGAATTGGAATTGTATTTGCCAACAGAGGCGCAGTGGGAATATGCATGTCGTGCAGGAACAACGACAGCGTTTAGTTTTAGTGAAAGTATTACAACGAACCAAGTGAATTATAGCGAAGAATCAACAGTAGAAGTAAAATCGTTTCGATGCAATAATTGGGGATTGTATGAGATGCACGGAAATGTGATGGAATGGTGTTGGGATTGGCATTGTTCTGGCTATGTCGTACGCGGCGGTTACTGGGGCAATTCGTCTGGGTTTGTGCGCTCTGCGTGCCGCGACTGGTACGAGCCCGACGACCGCGACAACGATATTGGTTTTCGGTTTTGCCTGATGTCACAAAATAAAGCAGCGGAGCTGTGAGAGAGAAATGTCTTCCCGACGGCTCCGCCGTCTCCTATACATTTCTTGAAAGGATAGAACGAAAGAAAGTAATATTGACATAAAAGTACGATGTTATAAATGAATTTTGGAGCTTGAGATGAGTAAAAGAATAGTAAAAGGGAAGTCATTAAAAGAAGTACAGGCAAACACGAAATATATGGGATGCACGTTTTATTTAGATTGTGTTGATGGCGAAGATTTTACAGGAACAGAGTTCGACAACTGTTCATTTCGTGGATGGTTTCGCGATTGGGGGCGAGATGAATACGGATTGTGGATGGCGTTTACTTATAAAAATGTGCGACAACTGATGCGTTGGATAAGACCAGGAACGTTCATGATGGGATCTCCAGAAACAGAGGAAGGTCGAAATGAAGATGAAGTGCAACATCAAGTGACAATAAGCAAAGGGTTTTGGTTAGCAGAAACAACGTGTACTCAAGAACTGTGGGAAGCGGTGATGGAAAATAATCCAAGTGAGTTTAAAGGTGATAAGAAGCCTGTGGACAGAGTAAGTTGGGATGATTGCAATGCGTTTGTTAAGAAACTAAACGAGGAGGTGTTAGAATTGGAATTGTGCTTTCCAACAGAGGCTCAGTGGGAATATGCATGTCGTGCAGGAACGACAACAGCGTTTAGTTTTGGTGAAAGTATTACAACAAACCAAGTGAATTATGATGGGGAAACAACGGTAGAAGTAAAATCGTTTGGGTGCAATAATTGGGGATTGTATGAGATGCACGGGAATGTGTGGGAATGGTGTAATGATTGGTATGATAAATATGATATTTTGATGACAACAGATCCTGTTGGAGCTATTAGTGGTTCTGACCGTGTCATTCGCGGCGGTAACTGGTGGCTCGTTTCGTCTGGGGACGTGCGCTCTGCGTTCCGTGACAGGGTCGGGCCCGCCTACCGCGACGACGTCATTGGTTTTCGGGTTTGCCTGAGGTCACAAAATAAAGCAGCGGAGCTGTGAGAGAGAAATGTATAGGAGACGGCGGAGCCGTCGGGAAGACATTTCTTGAAAGAAAGTAATATTGATATAAAAGTACGATGTTACAAATGAATTTTGGAGTCTTCAATGAGTAAAAGAATAGTAAAAAGTAAGTCATTAAAAGAAGTAGGGGCAAACACGAAATATATGGGATGCACGTTTTATTTAGATTGTGTTGACGGCGAAAATTTTACAGGAACAGAGTTCGACAACTGCTCATTTCGTGGATGGTTTCGCGATTGGGGGCGAGATGAATACGGATTGTGGATGGCGTTTACTTATAAAAATGTGCGACAACTGATGCGTTGGATAAGACCAGGAACGTTTATGATGGGATCTCCGGAAACAGAGGAAGGTCGAAATGAAGATGAAGTGCAACATCAAGTGACAATAAGCAAAGGGTTTTGGTTAGCAGAAACAACGTGTACTCAAGAACTGTGGGAAGCGGTGATGGAAAATAATCCAAGTGAGTTTAAAGGTGATAAGAAACCTGTGGACAGAGTAAGTTGGGATGATTGCAATGCGTTTGTTAAGAAACTAAACGAGGAGGTGTTAGAATTGGAATTGTGCTTGCCAACAGAGGCTCAGTGGGAATATGCATGTCGCTCAGGAACGACAACAGCGTTTAGTTTTGGTGAAAGTATTACAACAAACCAAGTGAATTATGATGGGGAAACAACGGTAGAAGTAAAATCGCTTGGGTGCAATAATTGGGGATTGTATGAGATGCACGGGAATGTGTGGGAATGGTGTAATGATTGGCATGATAAATATGATATTTCGATGACAACAGATCCTGTTGGAGCTATTAGTGGTTCTCTCCGTGTCCTTCGCGGCGGTGACTGGGGGCTCAATTCGTCTGGGTACGTGCGCTCTGCGTACCGTTTCAGGGTCGAGCCCGACTACCGCAGCGACTTCTTTGGTTTTCGGCTTTGCCTGAGGTCACAAAATAAAGCAGCGGAGCTGTGAGAGAGAAATGTATAGGAGACGACGGAGTCGTCGGGAAGACATTTCTTGGAAGCATAGAACGAAAGAAAGTAATATTGATATAAAAATACGATGTTACAAATGAATTTTGGAGCTTGAGATGAGTAAAAGAATAGTAAAAAGTAAGTCATTAAAAGAAGTAGAGGCAAACACGAAATATA
Organism: Candidatus Uabimicrobium helgolandensis; assembly: GCF_041508025.1. Taxonomy (NCBI): domain Bacteria; kingdom Pseudomonadati; phylum Planctomycetota; class Candidatus Uabimicrobiia; order Candidatus Uabimicrobiales; family Candidatus Uabimicrobiaceae; genus Candidatus Uabimicrobium; species Candidatus Uabimicrobium helgolandensis. The sequence goes on along the minus strand of NZ_CP165719.1, from coordinate 90,663 downwards.
TGGGATGCACGTTTTATTTAGATTGTGTTGACGGCGAAAATTTTACAGGAACAGAGTTCGACAACTGCTCATTTCGTGGATGGTTTCGCGATTGGGGGCGAGATGAATACGGATTGTGGATGGCGTTTACTTATAAAAATGTGCGACAACTGATGCGTTGGATAAGACCAGGAACGTTTATGATGGGATCTCCGGAAACAGAGGAAGGTCGAAATGAAGATGAAGTGCAACATCAAGTGACAATAAGCAAAGGGTTTTGGTTAGCAGAAACAACGTGTACTCAAGAACTGTGGGAAGCGGTGATGGAAAATAATCCAAGTGAGTTTAAAGGTGATAAGAAGCCTGTGGACAGTGTAAGTTGGGATGATTGCAATGCGTTTGTTAAGAAACTAAACGAGGAGGTGTTAGAATTGGAATTGTGCTTTCCAACAGAGGCTCAGTGGGAATATGCATGTCGTGCAGGAACGACAACAGCGTTTAGTTTTGGTGAAAGTATTACAACAAACCAAGTGAATTATGATGGGGAAACAACGGTAGAAGTAAAATCGTTTGGGTGCAATAATTGGGGATTGTATGAGATGCACGGGAATGTGTGGGAATGGTGTAATGATTGGTATGATAAATATGATATTTCGATGACAACAGATCCTGTTGGAGCTATTAGTGGTTCTTACCGTGGCCTTCGCGGCGGTTACTGGGGGCTCGATTCGTCTGGGAGCGTGCGCTCTGCGTACCGTTTCAGTTTCGTGCCCGACTACCACGGCGACAACATTGGTTTTCGGTTTTGCCTGAGGTCACAAAATAAAGCAGCGGAGCTGTGAGAGAGAAATGTATAGGAGACGGCGGAGCCGTCGGGAAGACATTTCTTGAAAGAAAGTAATATTGATATAAAAGTACTATGTTACAAATGAATTTTGGAGCTTGAGATGAGTAAAAGAATAGTAAAAAGTAAGTCATTAAAAGAAGTAGAGGCAAACACGAAATATATGGGATGCACGTTTTATTTAGATTGTGTTGATGGCGAAGATTTTACAGGAACAGAGTTTGACAATTGTTCATTTCGTGGATGGTTTCGCGATTGGGGGCGAGATGAATACGGATTGTGGATGGCGTTTACTTATAAAAATGTGCGACAACTGATGCGTTGGATAAGACCAGGAACGTTCATGATGGGATCTCCGGAAACAGAGGAAGGTCGAAATGAAGATGAAATGCAACATCAAGTGACAATAAGCAAAGGGTTTTGGTTAGCAGAAACAGCGTGTACTCAAGAACTGTGGGAAGCGGTGATGGAAAATAATCCAAGTGAGTTTAAAGGTGATAAGAAGCCTGTGGACAGAGTAAGTTGGGATGATTGCAATGCGTTTGTTAAGAAACTAAACGAGGAGGTGTTAGAATTGGAATTGTGCTTTCCAACAGAGGCTCAGTGGGAATATGCATGTCGTGCAGGAACGACAACAGCGTTTAGTTTTGGTGAAAGTATTACAACAAACCAAGTGAATTATGGTGGAAAAGCAACAGTAGAAGTAAAGTCGTTTCCATGCAATAATTGGGGATTGTATGAAATCCACGGAAATGTGTGGGAATGGTGTAATGATTGGCATGATAAATATGATATTTCGATGACAACAGATCCTGTTGGAGCTATTAGTGGTTCTTACCGTGTCATACGCGGCGGTAGCTGGAGGAGCGATTCGCCTTGGTTCGTACGCTCTGCGTACCGTAACAGGAGCGAGCCCGGCTACCGCTACGGCAACATTGGTTTTCGGTTTTGCCTGAGGTCACAAAATAAAGCAGCGGAGCTGTGAGAGAGAAATGTATAGGAGACGGCGGAGCCGGCGGAAAGACATTTCTTAAAAGCATAGAACTAAAGGAAGTAATATTGATATAAAAGTACGATGTTACAAATGAATATTGGAGCCTTCAATGAGTAAAAGAATAGTAAAAAGTAAGTCATTAAAAAAAGTAGAGGCAAACACGAAATATATGGGATGCACGTTTTATTTAGACTGTGTTGACGGCAAAGATTTTAGAGGAACAGAGTTCGACAACTGCTCATTTCGCGGATGGTTTTGCGATTGGGGGCGAGATGAATACGGGTTGTGGATGGCGTTTACTTATAAAAACGTGCGTCAAGTGATGCGTTGGATAAGACCAGGAATGTTCATGATGGGATCTCCAGAAACGGAGGAAGGTCGATTTGAAAATGAAGTGCAACACCAAGTGGCAATTAGCGAGGGATTTTGGTTGACAGAGACAACGTGCACTCAAGAATTGTGGGAAGCGGTGATGGAAAATAACCCAAGTACGTTTAAAGGTGATAAGAAGCCTGTGGAGAAGGTAAGTTGGGATGATTGTAATGCGTTTATCAAAAAACTAAGCGAGGAAATATTAGAATTGGAATTATGCTTGTCAACAGAGGCACAGTGGGAATATGCATGTCGCGCGGGAACGACAACGGCGTTTAGTTCGGTGAAAGCATTACAAGAGACCAAGCGAATTATTCTGGAAAAACAACAGTAGAAGTAAAATCGTTTCAGTGTAGTAGTTGGGGATTGTATGAGATGCATGGAAATGTGTTCGAATGGTGTAGTGATTGGTATGATGAATATGATATTTCGATAACAACTGATCCTGTTGGAGCTATTAGTGGTTCTAACCGTGTCTTACGTGGCGGTAGCTGGTGGTTCGTTTCGCCTGGGTACGAACGGTCGGCGTCCCGCGTCAAGGTCTCGCCCAGCTTTCGCTACGGCAACATTGGTTTTCGGTTTTGCGTGAGATCGCAAAATAGCAGTTGAGCTGAGAGAAACGTATAGGAACGGTAGAGCTGTCAGGGAGACGTTTCGGGAGAAAATAGAGGTAAAGTAAGGTTAATATAAAAGTACGATTTCACAAACGAATCTTGGAGATTTCAATGAGTAAAAAAATAATAAAAGGGAAGTCATTAAAAAAAGTAGAGGCAAATACCAAATATATGGGATGCACGTTTTATTTAGACTATGTTGATGGCGAAGATTTTACAGGAACAGAGTTTGACAACTGCTCATTTCGTGGATGGTTTAGCGATTGGGGACAAGATGAGTACGGGTTGTGGATGGCGTTTACTTATAAAAACGTGCGCCAAGTAATGCGCTGGATAAGACCAGGAACGTTTATGATAGGATCTCCGGAAACAGAAGAAGATCGAGAAGAAGATGAAGTACAACATCAAGTGACAATTAGCAAGGGATTTTGGCTGGCAGAAACAGCGTGTACTCAAGAACTGTGGGAAGCGGTGATGGAAAATAACCCAAGTGAGTTTAAAGGTGATAAGAAACCTGTGGACAGTGTAGATTGGGCTGATTGTACTGCGTTTATGGAGAAACTAAACGAGGAGGTGTTAGAATTGGACTTGTGCTTGCCAACAGAGGCACTGTGGGAATATGCATGTCGCGCAGGAACAACGACAGCGTTTAGTTTTGGTGAAAGTATTACAACGAGCCAAGTGAATTACTATGGAGAAAGAACGGTAAGAGAAACGGTCGGAGTAAAATCGTTTGGGTGCAATAATTGGGGATTGTATGAGATGCACGGGAATGTGTGGGAATGGTGCAGTGATTGGTATGATGAATATGATATTTCGATAACAACAGATCCTACGGGAACTATTAGTGGTTCTCTCCGTGTCTTACGCGGCGGTAGCTGGTTCGATTTGCCTCGGGACGTACGCTCGGCGTACCGTTTCAGGTACGTGCCGGGCCTCCGTGTTGACTACGTTGGTTTTCGGTTTTGCCTAAGGTCGCAAAATAAAGCAGCGGAGCTGTGAGAAAGAAATGCCCTAAATTGTTATCGAAATTTTATTTGTAAATTTAAAAGGTAAAATTACTATTTGCAACTTTACCTTTTAAATGTCGACACGCCTTAACTAACGTTGGTTTATCAATTACTTCGGCAATCCTGATGTATCTATATGTTTATTTGTGTCTGTTCCTCCAAGCCACAACGTAAAATAGCGGCTTTTTAAGCCCACAACGCGAGCATTTACAACTTGTATAGCTGGCAATTTCACAGTATAAAGGACCTTTCCGTAGCGATCTTTTACTTCCTTGACAGGGGTAAAAGAAGTTGTACCATCGATAATGGCTACAAATTCAAGGTCTAGTAAACCTGGGTATCTCCAATCCATTTGATTTTTTAGAGTTAAGCCATGCTTATCGACAATTTGTTGTCTAAAATCACGAAAGATTTTGAATTGTCCTAGTTCTACTTCGCGAAATTTTTTCCACATCATTGGGTCCCAAACATAAGAAAACATTTCGTTTCCGTGAGGTAAAAACCAGCCTTTTTTAGTCCAGCTAGCAACAGGAAATTTTGCATTAGCAATGATTTTCCCTTGGTACTCTTCTGGCGATTTCAACATAGCTTGGCGATCTGCTTTTACCTGTTGGTACTGGCTTTTAAATTTTGCAAATCCTTGATCTGCGGCTTTTTTGGAAGCAACTTCAACACGCACTAGTAATTCTTGTTTCAATTTCTGTAGAGAGCTTTTTACTGCATTGAATTTATCTCCAAACACAGCATAGTAGTCTAAGAAACTTTGAAGAATTTCATCTCCTTGGACCATTTTTTGGGCTTCGGCAATACTTTCCTTGCGAAAAGCTGATAGTTCTTTTTCTCTAGCATTGCGAATGCCATCACACTTGTATAAAAACTGAACATATCGTTCAGCTCTTTCGGTAAACGCCTTGTATACATCGCTGTGGCTTTGAATAGAAGGGTCCCTTACTCTACCTACAAATGTAAATAGAATAAACTTCGGCTTCTTGTGTAATTCGAGAAATTTCTTAAACGGAGGCATAAACACCAACGGTCCTTGGTTGCGCTTTGCTTCATTTGCCAACTCTGCTTGCGCTAATTCAAACTGTTCTTTTGAAAAATTATTCACATTGTTGCATAATTCTATAAAACCTTTTTTGATAGATGCACTTGACATGACTTTTTGAATTTCTTTTGCTTTGGTACGTACAAAATCTCCTCCACCGCTGCTTCCATAACGATTACGTCTTATATTCCGGCGATTGTTTGCTAGAGTTGATTTTTCAGCGGCTAGCTCAGCCATTTTTTTATCATCAAACTTAGCTTGGCAAGCTTGCTTTAATAAATTTATTGCCTTCATCCCTTCTGTAATTTCTTGTTGCATATGCGCTGATTCTTCAGCGTTTTTTACCGCAAGAATTGCATCAATTTGGCTTTCAAAATTTTTAATTTTTTGACGTAGTTCAACTACTTGAGAGTGAGTCGGGTGCGTTTTCTCTAATGTTTGTAATTCCTCATTTGCATACCTAATATTTTTTCGAGCAACCGCTGCATAGTCTTCTAAATACTGCTTTGTCATGCGTGGATTTTTTGAATTAGTTTCAAGCGTTTCAATGTTTTTTTCTACTGTTGTTAAACGAGAGCTAGCATATTTTAAACTGCTTCGTTGCTGGTATGACAGTTTCTTGCTCTCAACGTTATTTTCTTTCGGCGGATTGGTTGCCGTCGGTTCCTTGGTTGTGATTTGCGACAATCTTGCTTTTTGTTTTTGCAATAATTCTGCGGCTGATTTGATTTCTGAATGTTGAGAATATTTTTTTTGTAAAGGAAGTAGGTATTCCTCGGCGTACTTAATTTTTTTCGCAATAACATCTGGGTAAGTAACTCTGGAAGCTTGTGTTAAAAATGACTGCACACTTTTTAGTGACATTTTATCTCGATAGCTCAGTTGTTCATTTTTTTGTTTCGCTTCCTTAACGAGCTTTGCTTGTTGTTCGCGTTTTTGTTTTGCTTCTAATTCAAGTTTCGCTTTTGCTTGTTGTTCGAGTTTTTGTTTCGCTTCTGCCGCTAGTTTTGCTTCTAACTTCAATTTCTCTTTCGCTTGTGCAGCAAGTTTTGCCTCTCGTTCGAGCTTTTGTTTTGCTTCTGTAGCAAGCTTTGCTTCTAATTCCAATTTTGCTTTCGCAGCAGCTTGTAACTCAAGTTTTGCTTTTGCTTCTGCGACCAGTTTTTCTTCTTGAGATACTTTATCTAACCCTAGCACTACCGAAGCGCGCTGAATCATTTCTTCGCTTTTCGCAATTTGCTTTTGGTATTTGTTTTTATCAACACTCTTTAAAATAGCTACTTGTTTCTGCATATCTTTGAGTCTTTGAAGCAAACGCTCTTTTGAATAATACTGCCCTTTTTCAGCATTGGTTACTTCATGTTCTGCAAAACTAGTTTGTCTTTTTAATTTGTAATTTATATCCTCAGCTTGAATCAAATTCTTGACTTTATTAACGCGTGCTTGTAGTTTTTTTACATCTTCATGTTCTGGAACTTCCGCAAATAATTTATTTGCATACCTTTCAGCATAAGATAGGTACATTTTTGTGTTTTGCATCGACGGACCTTGCTCCGCTTTTTCTAAATAGTAAATAGCGTTTTTAAGATTACGTTTTTGCATACTTGATAGATCTTCAGCGTAAAGCGCGCTTATGACAAAGACCAACAAAAAAACGAATTTATTTTTCACTTTAATCTCCTTCTGATGGAATGCTAAGAGCTGTTATAGGCTCATTATTTTGCGACTTTCGTTTGTTAATTGCGAAATATATATCTACAATAACAAACGAAGGTTGCAATAAAAATAAAATTTTCACATAGGTTTTGTCGACATTTAGAGATTTCCCCAGAGCACGTTTCCAGGATTAGGTTACGATAAAATACCAACAGAACCTAGGAGGCTTTAACTATTTTCCAAATCATACTCCGCTAAATCACTATCTTCTTCTATATTGTAGTCCTCACGATCTTCCATGTCATCATCATTATCTTCTTCTAGATAGTCGTCATTGTCTTCTTCTATATTATAGTCATCATTATCTTCTTCTATATTGTAGTCATCATTATCTTCTTCTATATTGTAGTCATCGTCGTTTGAGCTGGACTTTTTACCTCTTATACTATCATTTACTTCTTTATCGATAGGAGTTACTTCTTGTTTAGACCCTTTTCCACTAGGATCTAACTCAATTTTTTGTTGACCAATTATTTCTTCTTTTCCTGGTTTTTTTTGGATGTAGGTGTTTGTCCCTCTGATACTATATCCACAACTAACACAAACGATAGTAAGCGATATTATTAGCTTAATTTTCATATTTCTACTCCTTGGAATTAACGAACAAAATGGAAGTCACTTATTTTCTTTGCGCTATTTTTTGGAAAAAAAACTTGTACGCGTCTTGTTTTTTCACTGTTTAGATAGTAACTATAAAATGCGCCAGGTTCATTAATATCCTTATTGTCAACTTTATAAATACTATCGATTTTATAGCTATTGGCAGAGGAATAACTATTGCGAATTTTGTGCTTTGTTACCATCAGCGAGTATTGAGCTAGATCCCGTTTTACGCATTTACCTTTTAATAATGAAGAATGAAAATATTGAGCTGTTTTTTCCATGCACATGTCTTGCTTTTCAAGTAAAGACCCGATAAATCCTTCAATAAGTTGATTTGCTTCTTCATCTACTTTTAGTAAGTCAAGTTCTTTGCCTCCTATTTTGATTCCTATATGCTGATCAGTATTTGTTTCTTTAATAATGCTTCCAACCTCAGGAGGTAAAACATCAGCGATTTCTTGAACACTACAAGCCGTAACAAAAATAAATACAAATATTCTCATCTATGTCTCCCAATAAATATGAGCTAAACTACCTTTACTATTAACTGGCCTCAACCGAGTTGAGCGATTTATAAGTAGTTGGCAAACCATATATTTTTAGCTGATTCTAAAATTTACTAAAAAAATAGATAAATAATTGCTAAAGTATCTAAATTACTGAGATTAAGTAACCTTACTGGTCGCTGTTTCAACGAGGATGTGATATGGGTACACGTAAACGTAATTACATAAGAAAATTGCGCCATGCTTCTCTTTCTCTAGGATACATAGGGAAAAGTGCTTTTGCGCAAAATCCAACTAGAATTTTTGCCTGCGTTTGGCCTTCTGAATCGAGTGTAAAAGAGCGTATTTCTTTTTTTGTTGAATATTGTGACAACAAGAAATGTTTAACATTTAATTTGAAATCTTCGCGAGAACAGTTGTTTGTATTAAAGTTTTCTAAAACATCTACCGCTTTCGATGGAGAAGGTTTTTTTTGGGTAGCAACTAAAGGGCACCACGTAGAATTAAAAGGACGTGTTGCGGAGGATAAAGTTATTTTTAGCGATACCAAACAAAAAAATAATTTTTTGCATAACATGTTGCAAGTTATTCCAGCAAAATCACCGGTTTTATTGAGTAAGTATTTAGAAGAAAATTTTGATGTGATTGGAAAAAATACGTATGGATTTTCAGCATACCTACAAATAAAATTTTATAATGGAAAAATACAAATAGGTAAGCACTGCGAAGAGATTTACCAGCTAGAAAATACATCTTTTTTAGCACAATCGGTTGTTATTCAAAGTATATTATACGAATATGCGACAACCACCAAAAATAGTGCTTTAAAAAAGAAAGATATTGATATATTACCTATTGCTTCTCCTTCACAAGCTAAAGCCCAGGATGCCAATTTAGATATTAGAGATGTATTTAAAAATTGTCTTGATCCTTTTATATCGAAATACACAGATCAACAACCAGATGACGAAGATTATCGAGGATTAATAGATGATATCCTCGCTAATTTATCAAGGATTTACTATGAATAAAAATGAATTAGAACGAATCTTTAGTTTGGGTTGTTCTCAATGGCAACAAAAATTATCTTTCTATACTATTTTTGAAGGTTGGAGTAACAAAAAGAAATACCAATACCTCACCAAAAAACTTTCCACGATAATTCAAAAAGACTATCACGATTTGTATTACTTGTGTTTATATCATCTCCTTACTTGTAGTTTCTGTTTTCCTCATTGTAGTAATATTATTGGCGATAAAGTTCACCCTGATCTTGTAAAACTCTTGCTAGAACCGCGAGGAATCCATTTATATACATTCTTGGATTTGCAAAACAAACTACACGATCCTAAGGCGTATTATTTTTGTTTATTCTGGGAGAAACTACATCCTGTACTTCAACCAGTTATTGATATTAATGTAGAACAAATATCTATGCGCGAAGTTCTTTATCCATCGGCAGCAGGCGCATCTGATAAATTTCCCGACCAAATTATCATTACCATTGAAGAAACAGAAATACACTTATGCTTTGAAAGTAATGGTGATATATTTAATATTTTTTTAATCGGTGGAACTTTGCAAATGCGCGAGAAAATAATCATTAAATTATTTTTTATAGATGGTAGTTGTCAGCTATTAGAAGGAAAAGAAATTGCGATTGGTGGTATGTGGGAAATTACAACAGAAAAAGCGCAAGAAATTTGTTTAATAGATTTTTGTTATGAGGCAGAGAACTCAAAATGAATTACAAGATTGGTTTTCCCGTTGATGGTGGTTGTATAGAAAAAACGTTTTTTGTTGAGGTGCAACTTAGACTATCGCAAAAACACTATTGCACCAATGGCTTATCTTCGCGTTTACGCCCTAAATCGGGCGCCGAGTTTGTTTTTAATTGCGCTCCGCTTTATATTCAAAATCGCTATAAATTTGAATTTACGCCCATTCCTATGCCAAACCCTTCTACGAGACCTGATACAATAGCCGATAGTGGCTATTCTGATGCTCTCGCATGTGCGATTGCATTAGAAAAGGCGTCTTGTAAACAACAACAACCTTCCAAGCTTGTGCTTCTTTCGTGTTCTTTTTTGTGGCATGAGCAAAATCATGGTTTAAAAAATTTAAAGATCGAAAGAGTAATCAATGATGATTTTACACAGAAAAAATCGTTATATCATAAATGGATGATTGCGCAAAAATCTTGTGCAAAGGCTTTATTTCTTCATGAAAAGGATGCTGAGGTTCTTCGAGATAACTACAATGTACCTTTTACACTACTTTCTCATTTAAATCAAGGGTCTCTTTGGAATAGAAAAACTCCTGTTGTTGTTTCTTGTAAAACTAATGATTACGATAATATAAAAAAGTTATTAATTTCTCGCAGAAAATTGCCATATATAAGATTTGCAATAGCTTTCATCGTAACAGTAGCTTTAGCTATAATAATTTTTTCATATTCTAAGAAAAATCAAAAGATTATTATCGAAAATATTGCGAAGGAATTAACCATTGCTAATACTCGTAATTTGAATTGGAACGATCAGCAACAACAGCTTGTGCAACAAATTGGCGATGATGTATTGTTGAAATGCTTAAAAAGCAAAGATTGGCGGGTGTGGTTTGTTGCACTTAAAATTGTAGGAGAGCGTAAGCAAAATCAAAGTGTATTTATCGAGGCTATTATGGAAAATATATCTCATAAAAGATTTCAGCCCTATGTGGTGAGTACATTATTAAAATTGCGACCATCTTTCGAACAAATGTTGGAATATACACTACGCGACTATTTTATGATTTCGAAAACGGCAATGCACGTTTTGCAGAAAATGACTATAAATGATAATTTTCCAACCGCAATTTTAAAAAAATATTTACAACATAAAAAATCGCGAAAAATAACCCTCGAATTGATTTGGCGCATACCAGGCAATAAAAATACTTTGCTACCTCAATTATTTTCTTTTTTACTCAAGAAATCCTTTAAAGAAAGTTCTGCGCAAGCAATTTGCAGCGTGCAACAAAACTTGAACAATTTGTTATTAAAACAGTTGAAAAAAAATGCCATCCCCCAGCAAACTATTTTGGAAATACTACAAGTAACGTCTTTGCAATATCCACTTTCTTTTCGTCAATTGGAATTACTTAAAGAAAATTATCCTAATGTTGTTGCAGAATTTGTTATTAGTTCACAAGATATAGAATTATTTTTAAATTACTTGTTTGAAAAATCGGATAACAATCCTGGGTGGTCGGAGGTGTTGACAAGTATTCGTTTAGAAAAACAAGACAACCATGTCCTACCTTTGATAACAGAGTACTTGCGAAAAAAAACTATAAGCGAAAATTTATATGTAAAACATCTACTTCGTTTTGTTTGCGATATGCAAGTATCTTCTCCTCAAATAAATAAAGTACTTGTCGATCTTCTTGGTGATTCTGTTTTATATAAAAGCGTTGGCAATACGATTTTAGCTCTTCATCTACAAACCATAGATATAAAAAAAGTCGTTCTTTTTTATTTACACAAACACCATGATAAAGCTTATTTTAGTGAATTGTGCGGAAAATTAAATATCACAGCTGCAATAGCACCCTTAGAGCAACTATTAAAAAAAAATGAGAACAATGAAATAATTATTGCTGTAGCATTAGCAAATTTAGGAAATCCGCAGTACTTATATGAGATGCTTAAGGCACCGCAAAAATTATCACTAAGTTCTATGCTCTATCTTTCTCGCAACATCATCGCTTACAACAATAAGAATTTGATGATGGTTTTGAAAAATTGCTACGAGAATCACAAAAATTGCGATGCGATGTCATTACCTCTGTTTCTTTCATCCGGCGATTTTAAATATTTTCAAGCTATTTCTACAGAAGAACTCATCGCTTTTTTTAAACAAATTCCTGTAGATAGTAAAATAATCCTTTTAAAAAGATACATAATGCATCGAGAAGAGTCACTAAGAGTTTTTGCTATTTGGCAATTGTATTGCACTCAAAAAAATTCGCGAATTTTTGTCGACTACTTAGATCAAGTATCAGTTGATCGCAGCGAAAGTATTGAGTATTGTCTATTAAAATGTAAACAATTAAAGCCAGAAGGCTACAAACAAACACTCAAAAAAATAGCTCGATATCCCTTCTATTGGAAATACCGAGCTATGGCCAGAAAAATTTTGTCTTTAAAGTAGATCATGTACACAAATTAACTTACGTACATGATCTAGGGATCGTAGGGATCGGAATCGATTTCAAATTTTAGATGCCGACACTCTTATTTTTTGAAAAACTTCTGCGGCATTTTTAATTTCCGTTTTTTATGCCATGGATGATACAATTTATGTAAATTTTTGTTTGCGAATTTTGCACTACTTTTCCATGCTTGGAATTTTTGTACTTCTTTTGCTAAATTAATTCGCCCCGAACCATTTGTTAAAGAAAAATGCCAATAAGTTTGATTTCCTGGAAAAACTTGGGTGCCAACAGAGTAGGCTAAGTAACTGAAAACTTTGTAATTTTTTAGTAGAAGCGGTTTATTTCCTCCTACTGTTTTATCACTGATAACAACCACTTGTTTTTTGCGATGAAATACATCTATAGCACGTCCTTGCAATTTACCATACACCTGCTGTGGTGATAGCCAAGTTTCTCTACCATTTTCTTTGCGTATAAAGCCGCGAAATTGCCTTTCGTTATTATTGTAAAATTTTCTATCAACAACAGTAATTATTTGCTTTGGAGTAATTTCCATCTCTGATGGTAAAATACGCACATTGCTTGTTCTACCGTTAAACTTAATCAAAGAGCAAAACACTGGTAGACGATATTGAGAAACTACCTTAGCACCCAATCTACGCGTACGACGTGTTTTATCATGGCTAACAATAATCAACAATTCGTTTTTCTTTTTTGCAGTAAACCGAGGCATAAACACGTAATTTCCCGTTTCATAACCACTAATTTGGCCTATTGCTGGAAGAGTCGGCGGAAAAACAAATACATCTTTTTGAAAAAATTCACTTTTCCACGGTGAAGTGTTGCGTGGCATTTTTGGTGAAGCTACTTTTATCGCAGCTTGGTAGATTTTTTTTAATTTGAGTCCATCTTTACGAAATACCGTAGCGTGTAATCCAGTAACAGGACCTTCTCCGTAAACAGTAATAGGAATAAATAATCGCGCTTGTTTTCCGGCAATAACACCACTTTTAAAATGTTTACCATTTACTAAGTGAAATGCGTTTATAGCATGTGTTGGAAAAATGAGATTACCATCTGGACGAAAGTATTTCCAAAATAATGCGTCGTTGTCTTGCTTTAGTAAGTCGCCGCGAGAAGTTTTTATTCTATCGTTTTTCAACAAACGAAAAGAAAATCTCTTGATTGCTTCTAGTTGTAGAGAACCATCTAAGCGACTTCCAAATTCCCAAAAAATGTTGTCTACTTTGTAGCCTGCTCTTGACAATCCCAATTGCTGTAACTGTTTATTGCGCAGTAGGCCTAGTTTTGTCATGACTATCGCATTATAAAATGGAGCAAAATCTTCCACTTGTTGCATTTGACGCTTATTTCCTAATATATGCGAATACAACTGTTTTTTTACCTGTTTGCGAAAGGGCTTACTCGTACAAATAAAATCTCCTCTGGAGTTTACTTTCATGCTAAATACAAAATCGAGAACGCGATCTTTGTCTCCCAGTAAACCCTTCACATCAGATATCATGGTATTAAAATAATTCTCTAAACCTCTTAAATCCTTAGGTAAAGTACGAGGTAAATTGCGAAACAAATTTACATTACAGTTTTTTATAGAGTTGACAACTTTGGGAACTTCGGCAAGAGTTCCAGTACCGGCAGCACTGCGTAGTAGCGCACTGACAATAGTTTCTAAGACCATTTTTTTTATTGGTTTGATGATGCGATTGTCTAAAACTTGTTGGATTTCGCGTAGCAGTCGTTTTACTATTTTTACTTTTGGAAATTTGCGTTTAATTTTCTCGATGAACTCCAATTTTTTCATTTCTTGAAGAAAAGAATGCAAAAATTTATAGTATTCTTTCACTGCGGAAGAAAGACCTTCTCCGTTTGCTAGTTTTTGCGCTATGGTTGATGATGTTCGTAGCCAAACGTTTAAACGATAGTTTTTAGCTGTTTGATGCCAGTGACGAAATTGATCTACGTATAGAGAATAAAAAGGTTTGAGTACCGTACTATCGTTTGCTTCTTTTACATACTTACTAATTTGGCTTTTGCAGTAGTGTTGTATTTTATACAACTGTTTAGCAACAGAAATATTACCTGTCGCTTTTGCAAACTTACTATTTTTGCCCATATTAAGTAATGTTTTTCTGATAAAATTTTCAGGACAAGCGATACGAGTGCTATAGTTTTTTGAATTTACAGGCATGGAAAGCTCTATGAACTTTTCGATTCCTGTGTGACGCAATTCAATAAACGGGTCGTTGTCGGAAAAGTCCCACTCACCGTTTGAATACCAATTGACAAAATGATGAGCCATTGTGTCTCCTGCATAGTGACACAAAAAACCATAGCAGAATGCTAATGCCTGTAGTGATTCTTTATCGGCGTTTCGTTTTTCTACATCTTTCCACGCTAAGTCAAGAAGCTCCATTGCCCAATCAATAGAACGCCATGCTCTTGGATCTCTTTTGTTGTGTGGAAGAAAACGTTGAGCATTTTTAAATGCGCGACTTGTTGTATCGTTGGTAGGATCTGATAAATCAGAATGGATGTAAAGTTGGCCAACGAGAATATCGGGAAAGCCGTCGGGGCCAATAGATCCTCCTCTAAAAAAATCAGGATACTGACGCAAAGCTTTAGCCAAGCGTTTATCTAAAATAATAGGAGGTGCATTTTCGCCAATGAATATTTTTCCATCTTTGGCATCCTCTAGTACTAAATTTGCTAAAAAAATATGATTTGGTATTGTAAATCCACACAGAAAACATATTGCAAAGATAAAAGCACATAGTTGTTTCATCATTAAACCCTTCTGAGAATTGAAATTGAATAGATATCGCGCTTAACAAAAATTTGTTTGCTATTGATATAGCGCTTCAACTCAGTTGAGAAACTCAAATTTTAGATTTAATCGATGCTGTAGCCAGAATTACAAGTGATTCAACAAAAGAGCCTTCTCATTTTACTAAGGCTCTTTAAAATAAAATTAATAACAATATGCTAGCTAATCAGTTACTTCAATTAGCTGAGGTTGTGACTCAGCGTGAACATCAGGAGAGTAGTATTCATAAGCAGTACTCTTTGGTGTTTTGCCTTGAGTGGATACTTGGCTTTGAGATGATACGCAAAACTAAGTTCATCTTGCGGATTAACATCACCTAGATATAACACTACTTGAGAAGAAGTAATGCTCTGGTCCATTATTATAAACCTTATAGAATTACACTCTAAAGGATTATCTTCAACTTAGGTCCACTAAAAGCAAAACCTTGGCGTTCATAAAATTGCTGCGTTCTTTTCCATTTAGTAGATTCAGGAGCAGTAACATCAATCCTTGACCATCCCTTACTTTTACCCCAAGCAATTACAGATTCTATCAACATTCTTCCCACACCGTGCGAACGATATTGAGACTCAACATACATTTCGTTAATTATTCCGTAGTTGCCATTAGCATAAACAGCGAATGCTTGCACAACAGTCATGATCCCGACAATTTTGTTATTCTCTGTATACGCAATAAAAGCAACAGCCCCTTGCGATTCTTTCCAGGCTTTACGAATGCGCGAAATATCGAACTCTTCTATTTCGTCTCCTTCCTCGCCTAGTTCATCAAGGAGCTTGCGAATATAAGGTAAAAGTAAATCAAAACACTCTATTCCAACAGCTTTAACATCGATTATCATTATTATTCCTTACATATAAATCTCTATAGAATTCGTAAAATTCTTCAAAATTATGCCCATGATTTGGATCACAACCCTTTATCTCTTCTTTTGAAAGTCCAATATGATATTTCATTTTATCCAATCCAAACCTTATAGCACCATCAAAAACATTTCGATCCAAATCAGAAATTAAAGCTTCGTCATAAGCACAATCCGCTTCTTTTATACACAGAGTAATTACACTACAAATGGGAACAATACTAATTCCTCTAGGATTGCGCAAACCGTCAAATAAAGGTTCATAAAAAACACTAATATTCCGCTTACAAATAAAAAAAAGTGCTAACAAATGTTCTCTCCATGAACTACCATCAACAAGCAAATCAAATATCAATTCATCAGAAACAACAGTATTACAGCTCTCTATTACCGCTAAATCGCTTTCGTTTATTTGCAACTGAACAAACATTGTATAGCGCGCACCTACTTTTCGAAAAAGCTCTTCTTGGGTTATCATTCATTAACCTTACAATAATGGGTTGTATATTAGGGAATAAAAAACGCAGAACAACAAAGAAGTGATAGTAGAAATGTATATGCTTTTTACAAAAGAGAAAATTTCGCGACAAAATCAAAAGTTATCGGTCCCTAATCTTGGCTCTCGTATTCCATTTTTTGTCTCTTGGAACTGCGGTTAAGAGCTTTAGAACATTGACGTAAGTATTTTTTGATTTTTTGTATGTCAAGAGCGTTGGGTTTTAACTCTAGATATTTGCGGAAATCAGAGACTGCTGTTTGATAATTTTTGGTTTGAAAAAAAGCAACAGCTCTATTTTTATATGCTTTTGCTAAACGGGGATTGCAGTGTATTGCTTCACTGTAGTCAACAATGGCTTCAGTTATCTTGTTACAATGATGATAAACTTTTCCACGATTGTGATAAGCAACGGCTAATTCGGGGTCTATTTCTAGTGCTTGGCTATAACAATCAAGGGCCTCTTCAATATTACGCTGATGAAAAAATTCATTGCCACGAACACAGTGGATCTTAGACAAGCGCTTGACACTATTTCTTTTTGATTTCTTTGGCGTGCGTTTTTTGATCTTCTTCGTAGTACCACTAAGCGCTGCCTTAAGATCACTAACAAGTTCCTCAGGGTTTTGATAACGATTTTTGGGTTTGTGTTCTAACATTTTATACAAAATTTCCCCTAGATTTGGAGAAAATGTTGCCATATCTTGTTCGAGAAGGGGTGGTTCAAGTAACATTTGATGATAAACAACAGCAATAGAGGAAGCTGCGCGAAAACGATGTTTTCCAGTAGCGGCATAATAAAGACTTGCCCCCAAAGAATATACATCTGAACGTATATCAAGATCCTGCTCTGATTGAATCTGTTCCGCAGACATATACTGAGGGGTTCCTACCCACATATCACTTGACGCCCCTAGTTCATCTTCAAATTCAGAGCTTTTCACTAAACCTAAATCAGTTAATTTCGGAATATTATTTTTATCTATGAGAATATTGCTCGGATTAATATCGCGGTGCACAAGTTCATTTTCGTCTAAACATTCAAGTGCATTAGCAATCGCTAAACCTAGCTTTAGAACTTTCTTTTCCGAAAGCGCTCCATTTTGCTTGATTTTTTGTTGTAATGACTGGCCCTCAACATACTCCATTACAATGTAATATGAATCATTTTGAAAGCCAAAATCAATCGCTGAAACAATATTTGCATGCTGTAGCTGCGCCATTACCTTTGCTTCTGTTTGCAAACGCTTAACAAATATTTCGTCACTACTTAGAGAAGGTACGATCATTTTAATTGCCACAAAGCGATCTAAACTGTGTTGTTTTGCTTTATACACAACTCCCATCCCCCCAGCCCCTATTTCCTTGATAATTTCATATCCAGGGAAATAAACACTTTTTTTAGGAACAACAACAGTAGCCACTTTTGTCGCGGGGTCATAGGCGGTAACCAAATCACTGTCAAAATCTAACTGCGATAGCGAAATTTCTTCCGTTGAATTGTCTACGCTTTCAATAAGTTGATCTAAAATTAGTGACTGTTTTTCTATAAATTCAAGCGACATTTGCGAAATAAGGGTAACTGAAAACGCCCAATTTTCTCCAGAAATACAATTTACCGCGACTTCAACTTGTTCGTGATAATAACGAGCAATGCCTTTAATGCTTCCTTTTAACATCGAGCGAACCTCAGGAATAACCTCGCACGCAATACAGACCTCATTATCTGCAATTCGTTCGCAATTCATTTCAAAATTATAATTGCTCCACGTAGTGATTATCGTAACTATTTCTAAAGAGTGTTCGAGAGTATCTAGAGTTTTCCAATTTGGATTTACCGCATACCAAAATATATCGACAAATTTTAGACCAATATATTCTCCAAAATCTTCAAAAATAAACTCTTGAGAAAGCCCAATCATTTCGCAAGCGGACTGAATAATACTCAACAAATCCTCGTATGGATAAAGCTGTGGCGATTTAAAAGTATCGTAATCTAAGCTTACGTTTTGCAGTAAATTTCCCCATGTATCACTACCAAATTTGGCATTCAAATATTTCTTCAACTCGACAAATAAAATACCATGTATATCCATTTTTGTGACATCCCTAGCTTAAAATACGCGAGCAAAATTTATAAATTGTATCTACTAATATGTTTTGCTAAAATCCTTGGCGCAGCGTTGTGATTTAGGTACATGTAAGTGACTTACTGCAAAATTTCAACATCAAAACGAATAAAGACTATTGATTGACCACTTAGAGACACTCCTACATAATTGTATCTCAAAATAAACAACCTGCCAATAAAATAGCTAAATTTCACAAAATTCACATTTGATTGGTAAAAAATGACTCAAAAAGCTCCGCAAGATATCGTACAAAAAATGATGGAAAAAGATGCTTTTAGTCAGTGGCTTGGTATTGAAGTTATTGAAGTAAAGCCAAACAGTGTTATAATCAAAATGCAAATACGTAGTGATATGGTAAATGGCTTTGGTACTTGCCATGGAGGTATTACTTATTCTTTTGCAGATAGTGCCTTGGCATTTGCAAGTAATACCCACGGTAACATTACTGTTAGTATAGACAATAGTATATCATACCCTTTCGCAGTGTACATCGATGACATACTCACTGCAAAAGCAATTCAAAAGAGCGATAACAAGGCTATTGCCGTTTACAATGTAGAAGTAAGCAATCAAAAAGAACAAGTCGTTGCCTTGTTTAGAGGCACAGTATATAAAACCAAAAAACAACACTAAAGGGACAACCATGAATGAAGCCTATATCATAGATGCTATTCGCACTCCTATTGGTAAATATTGTGGTTCACTCTCCACTATTCGCGTGGATGATTTAGCTGCTTTGACAATTAAAGAACTACTTAAGCGCAACAAAACTGTTCCCCTCGATGCAATAAACGATGTTATTTTTGGATGCGCAAACCAAGCAGGAGAAGATAACCGCAATATTGCGCGCATGGCTCTTCTTTTAGCTGGCTTACCTGTAACAGTGCCTGGTGAAACGGTAAATAGACTTTGCGCGTCAGGCCTTAGCTCTGTTGTCCAAGCTTCGCGCGCAATTCGTTTACAAGAAGCACATCTCATAATTGCTGGTGGTGCCGAGCATATGACACGCGCTCCATTTGTCTTGGCAAAATCATCAACAGCGTTTGCAAGGCAAAGCGAAATGTACGATACAAGCATTGGTTGGCGTTTTTCTAATCCTAAGTTAGCAGAACTGCATGGAGTTGAAGGCATGGGAAAAACCGCTGAGAACCTAGCGGAAAAATACTCTATATCGCGCGAAGACCAAGATGCCTTTGCTCACCATTCGCAAATGAAAGCAACTACTGCTTTAGAAAAAAAGCGACTACAACAAGAAGTTATTCCCGTGTCTATTCCACAGAGAAAAGCCGACCCGATTATATTTGATTGCGATGAATTTATCAAACCGCAAACCACACTTGAAAAACTGGGGAAACTACGTCCAGCATTTCGCAAAGATGGTAAAGGTTCGGTAACTGCTGGTAACGCTTCAGGAATTAATGACGGTGCCTGCTCAATACTAATTGCCTCGCAGCAAGCAGTAGAGAAATACTCTTTAAGCGCTAAAGCCAAATTCGTTGCTTCGGCTGTCGTTGGTGTGGAACCAAGTTTTATGGGAATTGGTCCTGTCACCGCTGTGCAAGCCGTATTAAAGAAAAGTGGCCTAACTCTTGAAGAGATAGATCTCATCGAACTCAACGAAGCTTTTGCCGTGCAAAGCATCGCTTGCTTACGCGAATTAGGACTCAAAGATGATGACCCGCGTGTTAATCCTAATGGTGGTGCTATCGCCATAGGACATCCACTTGGTATGTCAGGAGCAAGACTTGTACAAACAGCAATGCTTGAGTTGCAACAAACACAAAAAAAATACGCTCTATGTACAATGTGCGTAGGAGTAGGACAAGGTATGGCTGCTATCATAGAAAGAATATAAACTATGGCAAATAAACAACAACATATGGAGAATTTCTCAGTAGTAATAGATTTTCCCATTGCCTGGGGAGATATGGACGCATTTCAACATGTAAATAATATTATGTATTTTCGCTATTTTGAAAATGCCAGAATCGCTTATTTCGAGAAAACATCCATTACCGAACATATGCAGCAAACAAAACTAGGCCCTATACTTGCAGAAACCAATTGCCGCTTTCGTATGCCACTTACTTATCCAGATAATATCTCTGTAGGTGCTCGCGTTACTCAAATGAAAAAAGATCGCTTTGCTATGGAGTACATAGTATTTAGTAACAAAGTTCAAAAAGTAGCGGCAAAGGGAACAGGTTTAGTTGTTTATTACAACTACACTAAAAACTGCAAAACACAAATACCTGATGTTATTAGAAATCATATAATTACTCTAGAAGGTCATAATTTTCAGGACAACTAAGTACTATACTTTTCTAAAACCGCTCAACGTTATTAAAATAAGTGATCTACTGTTAGGTCACTTATTTTACATCACTAACAATATGAGAATAAATAATATCAGCAACAGCTCTAGCGCCCTTTTTGGAAAAATGCCACGTATCATAAAAATAGTCTAAATCTTTTCTCATTAACCGCGCTAAATCTACCAATTTAACATCATTCTTATTAGCAACTTCAAGAACTTGAGCATTATAAAGACTTACGATACGCTGCCATAAGCGCCCATTCACGTTTTTCGACACTTGGACATTTTGCAATTGTTCATTTCCCCACACTGTAGGTTGGGTAACAAAAATAGGCTTGATTCCATATTCGCGACACAAATCAACAATCTTTTGTAATCTATTAGCGTAACCATCAAGCAATAGTTCATGTTTCTTTATTGAAGCATTAACAACAGAAGTGGAAAGCTCTAATCTAGGTCGTTCTGCGAAAACGTCATTTTGATGTGCTACACCAAAATTATTTGCACGCCAAACTCGATATAAATTCAATGCTAACGACAACACTTCACTACTTTCTATCAACCAATAAGAGTTTAAGTTTTTTTGCATAGATTTATCATAAGAGGCAAGATCACTACGGCCAATATCATTTGCTCCTACCAAAAATATAACTATTTTGGGGCGCATTTTTGCAATATAATCTCGCAATAGAATAATATGTCCAAAAGTAGAATGGCCGTCTAAACCAGCATTATTCAGCCAAATATTTTTATAGTCATTTTTTAATTTTTTCTCTAACAATGCAGACCATGTTTCATTGTCTGATAAATAAAAGCACTCTGTGGTACTACCACCAATAGTAATAATACTTTCATATTTTTTAAAATCTTTCGGTGGTGAATCGCCTCTAAACCCAAGAATATTTTTGCTATGAGTAATATTTTCACTCAACTTAGGTATTGTTTTATTATGAATTTTATATTTACGCAAAATAGGGAGCACTATCTTCTCTCCCTTCAAACGCATCTCAAACGGATGATAAACACGTAAGATTAATTCCATAAATACAAAACCAATAACAAATCCACCTACAATCAAAAATAATTTTTGTAGTTTTTTCTTTCTATTACTTTTTACTTTCAATAGAGAATCCTTACTGATTTAATTATGCTCTCTCAGAAATTACCATTGATAAATATTATCAACAATTGATAAACTTTATCAAAAAAGAAACAACTTTACTAGTAATCACATAGTTAAAGTTTTGGGTGTTTTTTTAAAAAATAAAATTATTAGCCTTTATATATAAGGCCTACGACCGCTTAATCTATAAGAAAAAACCAAAAATGTATTCATTGGCATAAAATGTGCCTTAGGTTTTACCAATAATAAAGCACTATTACTTTTTTGGCTAGATATAAATACCAAGAAGAATAAAATAAGTATTGTTATACATGTAATTGGCAAAGTAAAATGCCTAAAGAGTGCATAAAGAAAAACGGTAAAATAGGCTTATAAAAAACGTAAATTATAAAACAAAAGATAGGATTGGGATTATGAAAAAATTCATACTATTAATAATGATATTTGCACTACCACTTACATATGCAAAAGACAGTGAGTTCAGAAAAAAATGGCAAAATGCGAAAAAAAAAGCAGAACAAGAGTACAAAAATACTCAGGGTGAATACACTGAGGTAGAAAAAACAACTCTCAATTTATTCGGAGATTTTAATGATCTTTTTGTCTTCAATAGTAATTTAGGACCAGCTTTAGATAATCTCAAAAAAGTTCAAGCCAAAGAACTCAAAGATTATGACGATGACGACGATGAGGATTTCAAAGTTCCGAAAAAAATGACCTGGAAAAAATTGATTGCAAAAAGTAAAAAAGATCCTATTTATTCAGCCTTTCGCGCATATTGTATTGACCAACGTGCTATTGAAAATCTTAACTACATAAATGCGATCAAAAAAGTTGACCTCGAGAAACTAGACAAAGACAGTGGTTACAAAAAAGAATTAAAAGACATCAAAAAAATCTGGAAAGTTTATGTAAAGAAAAAAGCTATAAATATATCTTCTTCATCAATAGCTGGTTGGAAAATTTGGAAAAAGAAAAAATACCCAAGAGTTATCGACGACGGAACAATTAAACAGTTAATTGAGTCAACAAACTCTAGAGTAGTACAAAATATAAACGGCGTCTGGTCAAATTTCAAAAAAGAGATGAATAAAGAACTGAAAAAACAAGCCAAACTAAAGAAAAAAGAATTTAGACTGGCAAAAAGCAAAGTGCTACACATCATCAATAAGTACCAAGAACACATTAGTGAAGTAGCTCTTAGAAGTAAGTGGGAAGAAAATGAGATTAAAGTAGAATTTTGGGAAACTATGGATAAAGTTCTAGAAACGATGGAAGAAGATCTTGCAAAACAAAAATATGACAACACCAAAGGAAGACGCTTGCAATAAACTAGTATCAGAGCTTTGTGCAAAACACATATAGCACACTCAAAAAACAGATAAAGAAATAGGTATCGGTCTTTAAAATCGATACCTATTTCTTTTGCTCTGACACCTATTTTTCATTTCCTCACATCCTCTGCTTTATTCTTGGCAAAAACGAAAACCAATGTAGTCAAAGCGATTGTTAGGACTACTCCTACGACGAAACGCAGAGCGCACGTTCATAAACCTGAACCTGAAACCACCACCGCGTATGACCCGGTTCATACCACTAGCAGCTCCGGCAGGATCTGTCGTTATCGAAATATTATATCTATCATACCAATCTCTGCACCATTCAAATACATTCCCATGCATCTCATACAACCCCCAATTATTGCACCGAAACGATTTTACTTCTACCGTCGCTCCTCCAGCATAATTCACTTGGTTTGTTGTAATGCTTTCACCAAAACTAAACGCAGTCGTTGTTCCTGAACGACATGCATATTCCCACTGTGCCTCTGTTGGCAAACTCAATTTCAATTCTAGAATATCCTCATTTAGTTTCTTAATAAACGCATTGCAATCATTCCAACTTATCTTCTCCACGGGATTCTTATCACTTTTCAACTTACTCGGATTATTTTCCATTACCACTTGCCACAATTCTTGAGTACATGCTGTTTCTGCTAGCCAAAATCCTTTGCTAATTGTTACTTGGTGTTGTACTTCATTTCCACATCGATTTTTTTCTGTTTCCGGAGATCCCATCATAAAAGTTCCTGGCCTTATCCAACGCATCACTTGTCGTACGTTTTCATAAGTAAATGCCATCCATAACCCATATTCATCTCGCCCCCAATCGCTAAACCATCCGCGAAACGAACAATTATCAAACTCTGTCCCTGTAAAATCTTCGCCATCAACACAATCTAAATAAAACGTGCATCTCACGTATTTCGTGTTCACCTCTACTTCTTTTAACGACTTACTTTTTACTATTTTTTTACTCATCTCAACTCCAAATTCATTTCTAAAATCATCGATAGTTGTAAACAGGAATAATTTGGCATGATTTTCAAGTTACACATGCTTGCTTTAGTGCTGAACAGAAAAAAGTGCGCGAAAAGTATGTTCAAAATTTTAACAAATATACTAACAATAAGTGCACATGGGAAAAGTAGTAGAAACTACCAAAACCCATGCTATGTTAGCTTACTTCTTATAAGCTTTCACTTAGCTTCTAGTGCGTAATCTTCTTAGAACCGAGGCTCTAATCACAAATCTCACTTTCAAACTGCGCTAAGAAAATATTCATAAAGCCACTACGTTTTTTATCCCCTTGCGCCTAGTTTAAATATTCATTTTTTCATGCAGATAAAACCACTACTTTTTTTTGCTCTGACACCACTTTTTTTTTGCTCTGACACCACTTTTTTTTTGCTCTGACACCACTTTTTTTTTGCTCTGACACCACTTTTTTTTTGCTCTGACACCACTTTTTTTTTGCTCTGACACCACTTTTTTTTTGCTCTGACACCACTTTTTTTTTGCTCTGATACCCGTAGTAGAGATGTTGATTATTCTCTTGTTGTTCTTAAACATCGTACAGAAGATCGTTGAAAGAACTCATAACTTCAAGCAAAAACGAAAACCAATGCTCTCGATACCAATGTCAGGTAAGAATCTGTCCCGATATGCAGAGCGTACGAGCCTAGACGAATCGTACCTGAAATTACCACCACGCGCGACCCGAACCTTGCGACTAATTGTTCTAACAGGGTCTGTTGTTATCGAAACATCATACTTATCATACCAGTCTCTACACCATTCCAATACATTCCCGTGCATATCATACAATCCCCAATTATTACACTGAAACGATTTTACTTCTACTGTTGATTCTCGATAATAATTCACTTGATTTGTTGTAACACTTTCACCAAAACTAAATGCCGTCGTCGTTCCTGCACGACATGCATACTCCCACTGCGCCTCCGTTGGTAAGCACAGTTTCAACTTGAGTACCTCCTTGTTTAATTTATTAATGAACACATTGCAATCATTCCAACTTACCTTCTCCACGGGATTCTTATCACCTTTAAACTTACTTGGATTATTTTCCATCACTGCTTTCCACAATTCTTGAGTACATGCTGTTTCTGCTAACCAAAATCCTTTGCTTATTGTCACTTGATGTTGTACTTCATCTTCAGATCGATTTTCTTCTGTTTCTGGAGATCCCATCATAAACGTTCCTGGCTTTATCCAACGCATCACTTGTCGTACATTTTTATAAGTAAACGCCATCCACAACCCATATTCATCTCGCCCCCAGTCACTAAACCACCCACGAAATGAACAATTATCAAACTCTGCTTCTCTAAAATCTTCGCCATCAACACAATCTAGATAAAACGTGCATCCCATATATTTAGTGTTCGTCTCTACTTTTTTTAATGACATACTTTTTACTATTCTTTTACTCATCTCAAACTCCAAAATTCATTTCTAAAATAGTGCTTGATCTCCTTTTAATTCTATTCCAACAACTCCACTACTTTATTTTGTGACCTCAAGCAAAAACGAAAACCAAGGCCATCGTAGTAGAAGTCAGGTTTATATCTGTAGCGAAACGCAGAACGAACGAAGCGAGACTTAAACCTAAAATTACCACCGCGTACAACTCTAAATGTACCTGTTTTAACGGAGTCTGTTATCGAAAGATCATACCAATCACTACACCATTCAAACACATTTCCATGCATCTCGTACAACCCCCATCTATTACACCTAAACGACTTTACTTCTACTGTCGCTTCTTGCCCATGATTCACTTGGCTTGTTGTAATACTTTCGCCAAAACTAAATGGCGTTGTCGTTCCTGCACGACATGCATACTCCCACTGTGCCTCTGTTGGTAAACACAATTTCAATTCTAATACCTCCTTATTTAGTTTCTTAATAAACGTATTACAATCATTCCAACTTACTTTCTCTACAGGATTCTTATCTCCTTCAAATTCGCTTGGATTATTCCCCATCACCGCTTCCCACAATTCTTGAGTACATGCTGTTTCTGCTAACCAAAATCCTTCGCTTAGTGTCACTTGGTGTTGTACTTCATTTTCAGGTCGATTTTCTTCTGTTTCTGGAGATCCCATCATGAATATTCCTGGCCTTATCCAACGCATCACTTGTCGTACATTTTTATAAGTAAAAGCCATCCACAATCCATATTCATCTCGTCCCCAATCACTAAACCACCCGCGAAATGAACAGTTGTCAAACTCTGTTCTTACAAAATCTTCGCCATCAACACAATCTAAATAAAACGTACATCCTATATATTTAGTATTTGCCTCTACTTCTTTTAATGACATACTTTTTACTATTCTTCTACTCATCCCAACTCCAAAATTCATTTCTAAAAATCGCGCTTTTAAGCAAGTCGCAAAAAGTTTTTAAGAACACGCAGCTTGCCTTTGAGTATCATAGCGGCGTTGAGCCTTCGGTTAGATAGATACAGTTATGTGTCTCTCAGGCTCTCCTTGCTCTGACACTCAAATTCTACGCTGACTTGAAACGTGCTCAAAAACTTTTTGCGACTCACTTAACAAAAGATGCTAACAATGAGTACACATGGGAAAAGTAGTAGGGGACTACTAAAACCCATGTTATGTTTAACACTTCGATCCTATAAGTTTTTATTTAACTGCTGGGAAAGGTATATAATCTTGTTAGAGCTAAAGCCTAATCACAAATCTCGCTTTCAAGCTGCGCTAAGAAAATCTTCATAAAGTCACTACGTTTTTTGGCCATCTTACGTCCAGTCTCAGTATTCATTTGTTCATGCAGTTTGAGTAACTTACAATAAAAATGATCAATTGTATACTTACGATCGTTTGCTTCTCTTGTTTGGCAAAAAGGATCATTAGAACTATATAGATCTAATTGTAAAGCTACTCCTGTAACAAGACATCTCACAGTTCCAATAGCCCCCAGTGCATCAATTCGATCAGCGTCTTGTACAATCTTCGCTTCAAGTGTTTCAGCTGTGATATTTGCAGAAAAACTATGGGCAGCTATCGCGTGTTCAATGACAGATAAATCACTATGTGGATATTCTATTTCTTTTAGAAAACGGCCAGCTTCTTTTGCAGCCATAACCGAAGCTTTATTTCGATCTGGAGAATCTTTGGGCACAACAACACAATCATGTAACCACGCCGCAGGTATTATAACTTCTAAATTCGCTTTCTCTTCGTCAGCAATTCTTTTTGCATTATTTACAACACGGCGAATATGCGCTAGGTCGTGAGCACTATCCATTGACATATTTTTTAGTAAATACTCACAAAAAACATTTTCCCAATGAGTAAAATCCAACATTATATACCTCTTTTCAACTAACACATGTCGACATATAAATTCTATATAATCAGGCTATTTTAGAAAGCAAGGTACTTTGGAACACAAAATTATGCTCTGCAATTGAAAAGTAACTAAACTAACTCTTAAGGTTAAATTACAAAGAAAACGAACATCGACATGCCCTAAAAACTTTGTATGTTTCGCAATTCAAATTATCAAATTGCATTTATATAAATAACAATGAAATAGTTTTGCTATTCCTTAAACTAATTTGCTACAAATAATAGATAGGTACATTATCAAAGTAGATTCTCGTATATCACCAACAACTATATTCGCAAGGAATAAAGCACTTAGAACAAATGATTAATAAACATGGTCATATTGATTGGGTTTCGTCTTTTTTTAACACTAAAACCTCTCCTTTTCATATCGTGATTAAATAACCAAACAAAAACAATATTTACTATGCCAGTAAAATTAGAAAGCGGTAAAGTATATCAATTCTCATTAAACGCTTATAACGCTAATGGCTTTAGTAGTGAGGAAGGTATTTCATTGGCACCTGTTACTGTCGAATTTACAGTAAAATAATTAAAACTCTGTAGCAAAGGCTTTGATTTTACAATCTGGTAAAGTACTCGCAATCAGGCAACGTAAACAGTCGTGAGAAATATAAGTACCATTTAAATTTATACTTTTTAAATTAGGTAGCTCTGCTAGATAGGGAATTTCATCATCACCAACGTTTGTCTCTTCTAAATCGAGATGTTGTAAATACTGAAAGTTAGTTATAGACTGCAAACTATCTATGCGAGTCTTTTTTAAACACAAACGCCTTAAATTTCGAAATGAGTGTAATTGTTCCCAAACAAAATTGCTAATATTTGTTTCTTGTAAATCAAGTTCAACTAAATTCTCTAAAGACGATAAATATTTTATTCCAGCATCATTAATACGCGTTTTTCCTAAATCAAGACTATAAAGGTTTTTCATTTGTGCAACAATTTTTAACCCTAAATTCGTTATTGTTGTATAAGCAAGATTCAGTTTTCGTAAATAAACCAAAGGTAAAATATGCGGTAGCCCCTGGTCGTCAACAGATGAAAAAGAAAGGTCCAAACACTGTAATGAATCAAGGGGACCAATATGTTCTAGCCCTCTATTACCAAAAGTACCATTACTTAGCAACAAAGTATCGATTTTAGCTAGTTTAGCAATATCTTTAAATTGACTCTCTATCGAAAAAGCTCCGCTCAAATCTAATTTAGCAATATGTCCGCCATTAAATTCAACATCGTATACACGCCCATCCAAACGCACAAAATTAAAATTGCAATTAGTAAACTTACAATTATATATATCAATAAATATTGCCTGTTCACTGCGAAAAGTACAATTATCAAAAAAACTATTCTCGAGATCTTTTATTTCATACTCTAAATAAAAAGCACATCCTTTGTATACACTATCACATTCTAGGCAATCAAAATTTTGTTTTTTATAAACCATTCGCAAGACTTTCTAAAATTAAAGAGCTTCAACATTTGCCTTTCTCAGAATTTGGTTATTTTAAAAATTAGCTTTGCTACTTTTCAATTGCAAAGTACAACTTTGTACTTTCAAAGTACCATGCTACTCTCTAAAATAACTCTCACTACATAAAAGCTATAACACCGACGCACTCAATACAAAATTAAATACACTTTTGCGTATAAATAATCAAACATTAGGGCGTGTCATCATTCAATACAGATAAAAATATAACGGATTCATTTAATGATACGCCAGTAGTATTGAGCCCGAGCCCGCGCCCGAAAACTTTTTGAGAGCGACAGAAAGTGATTTATTGGTTCAATACTAGTTTTTTGCGATGGAAAAAGAAACTTTGCTTCTTTGATAAATTGTTAGTGAAAGTTTCGGAAATGGGCTCGGGCTCGAAAAAACACAATATTTTGAATGATGACACGCCCTACTATTTAGATTTTAATATCATTAAAACATAGCAAAAAGTGAACTAAAGGAAGAATATATGATTGAAAGCAAACGCTTATTACTCAAAAAAATGACATTGAGCAACGCAGATTTTATCTTACAATTGATGAATGATCCAGAGTGGGAAAAATTCATTAGTTCAAATAAAAAAACACTTCAATGCGCAAAAGATTTTATTACAAAGGCGGGAACTCAAAGTTATGAGCAACACAAATTTGGCTATTTTTTAGTACTACACAAAGATCAACAAATTCCAATAGGCATCTGCGGACTCTTAAAAAGGAATTATTTACAACAACCTGATTTAGGCTTCGCTTTTATTCCTTCATTTAGAAAACAAGGATATGCTTACGAAGCAGCATTTGCAGTAATAGAATACGCCATCAATATTCACAAAATAAAAACGCTACAAGCAATTACCAAGAAACATAACCACAAATCTATTATATTGTTAAATAAATTAGGGTTCCATTTCAAAAAAAATATAATTTTACCTTCAAGCGAGAATATCGAACTTTATGAAAAAATCTAAACAACAATTGCTAATTCTAATGTTAAAATCAATTCTGAGTGGAATGTCAAACTCTTAGAAAAAATTACAAAATTAACAAAAACGTAATACATATGTTAATTGTTTCGCATAATTTTAGCTCATAATAGGAAATGAAATACCAAAAATATATTCCTAATTTTTTACCTCAATGTAAGGATCAATTGTGAAAACACTAATTGATAATGTAGTTAAAATAGACACAATTGTAGTAAATCAAGTGTATACTTTGCGTGGACAAGAGTTTAGTGATGTCTTTTTTTCCTTAGTTAGCAAAAGTGGTGATGGACCTTTATATATTCTTTTGACCATCAGCCTTTGGTTATTTGATTCTGTTGTTGGACAAGCTTTTTTTACTGCTAGTTTGATAGCTTTTTGTATAGAATTGCCCGTTTATAAAGCTATCAAATCTTTGGTAAAGCGTTTACGTCCTTTTGAAAAAATTACAACTATAAAATTTTTAGTCGCTCCGCCAGATCGTTTTAGCTTTCCCTCTGGACACACGGCTTCTGCCTTTCTTGTTTGGAGTATTCTTTCCCACTTGTTCCCTATTTTTTTAATTCCTGGCTTTTTATGGGCAAGTGCTATCGGCTTTTCACGTGTGTATCTTGGTGTTCATTATCCAAGTGATATTTGTGTTGGAATTATACTTGGTTTATTCTGTGCTCAAATAGGTTTAAGCTTTTTATAAACCTATTTTAATTTGCGAAAAAGTTTTATTGAGAAAATGCTCCCTTGATCAATTTCACTCTCTACTTGGATTTCTCCTTTATGAGCAATAACGATATGCTTTACAATTGCCAAACCCAGTCCAGTTCCACCTAATTCTCTACTACGAGCTTTGTCTACGCGATAAAAACGTTCAAATAACCGTGGAATATGTTCAGGGGGAATACCTCGTCCTTGGTCGACAACCCGAATGAGTACATACTTTTCTTTTTTTTGAGCAAAGATTTTGATAACACAGTTTTTGGGACTATACTTGATAGCGTTATCAATTAAATTCACTATCGCTTGCTCTAATAACTCAGGATTAATATTCGCTTCGATTTTGTTTTCAACACTATGTAGTTCAATATTAATATTTTTTTCTTTTGCTCTTACTTCGCACATTTGAATCGCATTTTTTAGTACTTCTTCAATGGAAAATAAAAACAGGGCTATTTCTTCTATTTCTACTCCCTGCTCAATACGCGAAAGAGTTAAAATATCCTCTATAATAAAATGAAGCCTATCTGACTGACGCGCAATAATTTTTAAAAAATGTTGAACCTGCTCTTCGTCTTCAATTTCATTTTCGAGCAGTGTTTCTACAAAGCCCTTGATCGAAGTAATAGGTGTCCTTAACTCATGAGATACATTAGCGACAAATTCGCGGCGCATTTGCTCTAATTTTCGTAAACGAGTAACATCATTCATAACAATAAGGACGCCAATAATATCGTTTACTGGATTTTGTAAAATAATTCCTCGAGTCTGTATAATTTTCCCATTTTTGCTACTAAAAACAATATCTTTCTCAACATTTGTAATACCAGTAGTTACTTGATTCACCAATTCTTTTAGCTCTTCATATTGTACTATTTTACCTAAACTCTGTCCCTTTTTTGGGCGTTGTTTTAATTGTAAAAGTTTTTGTGCTGTGCGATTCATATTTATAATGCACAAATTATTATCAATAGCAACAACTCCTTCATCCATACTTGCAAGTACAGCTTCATGCTCATTTCCTTGTTCCACAACTTGTTGAATTTTATGCTCCAGCTGCATTGCCATTTTGTTCATTGTTTTTGCTAAAGAACCAATTTCCTTAAACTTAGATACAGGTAATCGTGTAGAAAGCTTTCCTTCAGCAAGTTTTTCTGCGCCCTCTTCGAGCTGTTCAAGTGGCTTACTAATTCTTTTAGCGACAATAATACTAATAATAATCGCAAAAAAAGAGCACAACATCACAGCCACACTAATTCTAAAAAATAAAGTACCAAGAACGTTATCTACATCTGATGTTGAAATCGAAGCACGAATAAATGCCTCCACTTTACCTTCTTTAAATACGGGAATAACAGTGTACATCATTTTTTTTTGCAATGTTTGACTATACCGTATTGCCGTTCCACTCTTTTTTGTTTTCAGCGCTATTTTAATCTCTTCGCGATCTATATGATCTTCAAAATTAGCAACATCTCCTTCTGTATCAGCGAGTACTTTACCATTAATGCCAATAATTGTAATGCGAATTGGTATACTATCTCGCAATTCACGGCAAATGGCTTGGAGTGTTTTCGGTTCTTTCAAATAAGTACGTACTTGTGGTTGAATAATTTTTGCGTTTGTAGCTAAATCTTCAGCATATTTATTCTGATAAAACCAATGAAAAGAATACGAAATATAAGACATAACACCAAAAATAGACAACAGGATGATGAATAAATAAGAGGGGTATATTTGCCAAATGAGCCTCCTCATGACAACTCTTTTAAACGATAACCAATTCCACGAACAGTCTCTATATATTTACTTGCAGAACCTAACTTTTTTCTTAGACTCGCAATTTGAACGTCGACAGATCTATCAGTAACGATATAGTCTTCTCCTTTCGCAGCATCTAAAATTTGATTACGAGTATATACCCAACCAGGATGACTTGCCAAAAAGTGTAATATGCGAAATTCTGTGAGAGTTAAATCCACTAACTTGTTATTAATAAACACTTCATAACGTCCAGGATGAATTGCAATTTCTTGGACTATCAACACTTCACTTTTTCTCTCATTTTCTGACTGGTGCCGCCTTAGAACAGTCTTTACCCTAGCGACAAGAACACGAGGACTAAATGGTTTTGTAATGTAATCGTCAGCTCCTAACTCTAAGCCAGTCACGATATCGGTCTCTTCGGCTTTTGCAGTAACAATCACAATGGGGATAGACTTTGTTTTAGAATCCCCCTTCATCAAGCGACATACATCCAAACCTTCTACTCCTGGTAACATTAAATCGAGAACGACAAGATCAGGCCAACCATCACGAGCAATTTTAAGAGCTTGTTCACCTGAGTTAACTGCCTTTACTTCAAAACCGTTCTTTGTTAAATTATAAGTAATCAGCTCTAAAATATCTGCCTCATCTTCAACAACAAGAATTTTTTCTGCTAACATTGTGATTTCTCCGTAGGAGTTAGGATATGGAATTCCTGTAAAAGCCATATTTTGCTGAAATACATCTCGAATTACAAGAGAAATTGTCAAACATCTCAAAAATTTAACAAACACTTCTTTATTTTGTAAAACTTGCCACCAATTAAAATAGTGCTGAAAAATTCATAACTATGCCCATGATCTTAGCCATAATAACGATCATAGCCAAACAACTACGATTTCTTTTTCAAGAAATACTTAAATATTCGGTCGCGACGATTAGAGAAGTAATCTTCTTTACGCAGTGCATACTGGTAATGCATTTTTGCACTCACATAAAAATACGCTCAAAAGTCGTCTTAATTGCAACTGAGATAAGAAATTGTAAAAACGATAAGTACTTTAAAATTTTCCCTTTGCATCAGAAAGATTTGCCAAAGCCATTGCATCCTGAATTTGACGCTCTATAGTATTGATAGATAAAGCTCTCTTCAAAAAATATTTAGCTCCCTCAAATAAACTGATGTGGCCAATTTGTAAAACTTCATCACCTTCCTCGAAATTAATAATACTTTTATAATAATTATTAACATATTTTTGTCGATGGAAAAAACGGAGGTCATCAGCCTCTTTTTGAAAAACAGTATTTTTGACACTACCACGGAAAACGAAATTCTTATCATCAAAATTTGCTTCAGCATAAACTTTATTAAGAAATGATGAAGCTTAAAACAAAAGCTTCATCATTTCGGTCTCAGTGAGACTCAGAATTAGAGAATTAGTGTAAGACTCAATTTGGCAATTTGGTTGGTTAATTTGAAAGTCCAAGATAAACGCTGGGTAGTTGTTTCTCTTCCTGGATCATCAGCAAAAGTATTACTAGCTCGAGCTGTAGGAGATGAACAAAGTTCACACATTGGAAATCAAACCAGAGAATTAGTGTTACTAGCTCGAGCTGTAGGAGATGAACAAAGTTCACACATTGGAAATTAAACCAGAGAATTAGTGTTACTAGCTCGAGCTGTAGGAGATGAACAAAGTTCACACATTGGAAATTAAACCAGAGAATTAGTGTCAGACTCAGAATTCGTGTTAGACTCTGAATTCGTGTCAGACTCAGAATTCGTGTCAGACTCAGAATTCGTGTCAGACTCTGAATTCGTGTCAGACTCTGAATTCGTGTCAGACTCAGAATTCGTGTCAGACTCTGAATTCGTGTCAGACTCAATTCTCGTGTCAGCAATAGCTAATGAAGCATTAGTTTTTTTGATATAGAACTAACTTCTACCCATTTTCATCTATCTATATATAAAATATAGACTTAAGATTAGATATGTTGTCATACGAAATACTAATTCGACAGAAGACTCAATTCTGGTGGCAGCATAACAAAATATTAGCTTTTTTGGGATAAAGTTAGAGGATTCGAGGAATAAAACAGGAGATTTGGATTATCAGAATTCGTGTCAGACTCAGAATTCGTGTCAGACTCAGAATTCGTGTCAGACTCAGAATTCGTGTCAGGCTCAGAATTCTTCATGCCGGACTCAATTCATTTTGTTTTTCGTGTTAGAGGTAAAGCCAATACTCGCTTAGCAAATACTACTTATATTGTTGAAAAACAAGAAATAAAAAAATGGCATCGCCCTAAGAGACTACCTGATTGGGTTGAAATGCCATATTTAATTCCTGAATCAATGGAAGTTCGCCTTGTTCAGTACAAAGTTAATACTCCTGGCTTTCGTTCCAAAGAGTTTATCATAGTCACTTCTCTACTTGATTTTGACGCATATACTTTTGGAGATATTGCGCAGTTGTACTTTCTTCGATGGAATGCAGAGCTTTATCTACGTACTTTGAAAACTAATATGTGCATGGAAAAACTAAAAGGCAAAACGCCTGATATATTGTATAAAGAAATCTATGCCTATGTTTTAGCCTACAACCTTATCCGTCTTGTTGTTTTTCATACTGCTGTTGCACACAACCATATTCTTTATTTAGTTAGTTTTAGGCATTCTCAATACTCAATTCTTTCTTTCCTTGAGCAGATGAGATCTAGTTCTATCGCGGCGCAAAACTTTTTGTTTAAAGCACTTATTTTGGATATTTCAAAAAAGCTTTTACCTGTCCGTACTACTATGCGTGTAGAACCTCGTCGGATTAAACAACGAATGAAGAGATTTACTTTACTTACTAAGCATCGTAACGAGTACAAAGTCCTTATTATTCAAGGGATTAGTACTGAAAAACCTTAGCTTAACTGAATGGCATTAGTGTCAGACTCAGAATTCGTGTTCAGAATTCGTGTCAGGCTCAGAATTCTTCAGTGTTACTAGCTCGAGCTGTAGGAGATGAACAAAGTTCGCACATTGGAAATCAAACCGGACTCAGAATTCGTGTCAGACTCAGAATTCGTGTCAGACTCAGAATTCGTGTTAGACTCAGAATTCGTGTCAGACTCAGAATTCGTGTCAGCCTCAGAATTCGTGTCAGACTCAGAATTCGTGTCAGCCTCAGAATTCGTGTCAGACTCAGAATTCGTGTCAGCCTCAGAATTCGTGTCAGACTCAGAATTCGTGTTCAGAATTCGTGTCAGACTCAAGACTCAGAATTCGTGTCAGGCTCAGAATTCGTGTCAGACTCAGAATTCGTGTCAGACTCAGAATTCGTGTCAGACTCAGAATCCGTGTCAGGCTCAGAATTCGTGTCAGGCTCAGAATTCTTCATGCCGGACCCAATTCTCATGTCGGACTCAATTCTCGTTGCCAATTTCATTTTTTCAGACTCAATTCTCGTGTAATTGTCGTGTCGGACTCAATTCTGAAAAAACAGATCCTTAATTTCGGTTTTTTTTGGTGTCAGACTCAATTTTCGATCAGACTCAATTCTCGTGTCAGCAATAGCTAATGAAGCGTTAGTTTTTTTGATATAGAACTAACTTCTACCCATTTTCATCTATCTATATTAGATATGTTGTTATACGAAATACTAATTCCACAGAAGACTCAATTCTGGTGGCAGCGTAACAAAATATTAGCTTTTTTAGGATAAAGTTAGAGGATTCGAGGAATAAAACAGGAGATTTGGATTATAGAAGTGTGCATAAAAAAAACCCTAACAGAGAATAAACTCTATCAGGGTTTTAGTAAATCGAATCCGGCGGCGACTTACTCTCTCACCGTGAGGCAATACCATCAGCGTGAAAAGCTTAACGGCCGTGTTCGGGAAGGGAACGGGTGTGACCTTTTCACTATGACCGCCGAATATAAAATTTTAACATGTCTTGACAAATCAAGAGAGGAGAAAGAAAAGAGGAACAAAGAAGCAAAGAGGAGTATAGAGAGATAAGTCGAACGGGATATTAGTACTGGTTAGCTGAGTATATCGCTATACTTACACATCCAGCCTATCAACCAGGTAGTCTTCCTGGACCCTTCGGGGAGATCTCGTCTTGAAGAAGGCTTCGCGCTTATATGCTTTCAGCGCTTATCCTTTCCGAACGTAGCTACCCAGCTATGCCACTGGCGTGACAACTGGAACACCATAGGTTCGTCCGCCCCAATCCTCTCGTACTAAGGGCAAACCTTCTCAAATCTCCTACACCCACAGCAGATAGGGACCGACCTGTCTCACGACGGTCTAAACCCAGCTCGCGTACCGCTTTAATTGGCGAACAGCCAAACCCTTGGGACCTTCTTCAGCCCCAGGATGCGATGAGCCGACATCGAGGTGCCAAACCGCCTCGTCGATATGAACTCTTGGAGGCGATAAGCCTGTTATCCCCGGAGTACCTTTTATCTGTTGAGCGATGGCCCTTCCACTCGGGACCACCGGATCACTAAGTCCTGCTTTCACACCTGCTCGACTTATATGTCTCGCAGTCAACTACTCTTCTACCTTTACGCTCTACATACGATTGCCAACCGTATTGAGAGTAGCTTTGAACTCCTCCGTTACCTTTTAGGAGGAGACCGCCCCAGCCAAACTGCCCACAAAGCACTGTTCTGGTACCGGATCTACGGACACCAGTTAGAATTCTAGTATAACAAGGGTGGTATTTCACTTGCGGCTCCACAAAGACTTGCGTCTCCATCTCAAAGCCTCCCACCTATCCTACACAAGCTATACCAAAACCCAATACCATGCTGCAGTAAAGGTTCACGGGGTCTTTCCGTCTTGCTGCGGGTAAGCGGCATCTTCACCGCTACTACAGTTTCACCGAGTCCTCTGTTGAGACAGTGCCCAAGTCGTTACGCCATTCGTGCAGGTCGGAACTTACCCGACAAGGAACTTCGCTACCTTAGGACCGTCATAGTTACGGCCGCCGTTAACCGGGGCTTTAGTTCAGAGCTTCGCAAAAGCTAACCCCTCCCTTTAACCTTCCGGCACTGAGCAGGCGTCAGTCTCTATACATCGACTTTAAGTCTTAGCAGAGACCTGTGTTTTTAGTAAACAGTCGCCCGGGCCTTTTCACTGCGCCCCCCAAAAGCTCCAGATGTACATCTTTCACCATCAGGGGTACCCCTTCTCCCAAAGTTACGGGGTCAATTTGCCGAGTTCCTTAACAGAGGTTATCTCGAGCGCCTTAGGATTCTCTCCTCACCTACCTGTGTCAGTTTTAGTACGGTCACTTATATAACTCGCTTACGAGGCTTTTCTTGGAAGCATGGCATCGGTTACTACAGACTATTGTCCCCCATCGCATCTCAGGATTAACAAGATTCCGGATTTTCCTAGAATCTCTCCCTACTTGCTTGGCCCCGCTCGACCATCCACGAGGTTAACCTAGCCTCCTTCGTCCCCCCGTTGCTCACAGGCGAACCCATTGCTACATAAGTGGTACAGGAATATTAACCTGTTATCCATCGACTACGCCTTTCGGCCTCGCCTTAGGTACCGACTAACCCTGGGCGGATTTGCCTTCCCCAGGAAACCTTAGGTTTTCGGCGAATGAGATTTTCACTCATTTTATCGTTACTCGTTCCGGCATAATCACTTCCATATTGTCCAGCAGTCCTTACGGTCTGCCTTCAATCCTAATTATGGAACGCTCTCCTACCATTCATTGCTGAATCCGCAGCTTCGGTGTTAAGCTTATTCCCTTCAATTTTCGGCCCAGGAATGCTCGACTAGTAAGCT